>NZ_CP041244.1:4800000-9528392 GCF_006547145.1 Actinomadura sp. WMMA1423 | reverse complement strand
GGAGGACAGCCCGGAGCTGCTCGGCACTGCGCCACCTCCGTCCTGTACGCGGTGTGCGACGCCGGTCGCGACCGGTACGGCGTCGTCGTGACCCACGAGGTCGAAGGCTCGACATCATCGGGCTGGAGCGAAGCGGCCGTGTGTTCGACCCGAACGCCGGGTACGGTTCACCGCCGACATCTACTCGTCTCAAGCGTGAGGTCCTGGAGTTCCGCAGCGCCGAGGACCCCGCTCGTCCCGGTGCTGCAGGAGATCGTGAAGGGCCGCGTCGCCGAGTGCGGCTCGACCCGCGAGTACTTCCGCGACGTCCTGGACCACCTGCTGCGCGTCGACGAGCAGGTCGACTCGCACAACGAGCTGCTCAACAGCGTCCTGACCGCCCACCTGGCGCTGCTCGGCAAGCGGCAGCAGAACGAGGACATGCGCAAGATCTCCGCCTGGGCCGCGATCATCGCCGTCCCCACCGCGATCGCCGGGATCTACGGCATGAACTTCGACCACATGCCCGAGCTGCACTGGACCATCGGCTACCCGCTGGTCGTCGCGGTGATGGCCGTCGTGTGCGTGCTGCTGTTCCGCCGCCTCCGCAAGAGCGGCTGGCTCTAGGCGTTCTAGGCGCTCTGGTCGCGGGGAGGCAAAGGGGCGGCGAGGAGCACCGCCCAGAGGTGGGACTCGGCGCCCCGGGCCTCGAGGCGCCGCCGCATCCGCTCCACGCCCGAGCGCGTGGGCAGGGCCAGCCAGACCAGCAGCGGGTAGCCGAGGACGAAGCCCACGACGAAGACGAGCTCGCTGTGGGCGACCATCGCGAGCGGGAGGCCGAGGAGGATGACGCCCTCGGCGAGGGCGAACCGCAGCAGGACCGCCTGCCGGAACATCATCAGCGCGGTCAGCGCCGCCGCGCCCTGGTCGGCGCCCGGCGCCATCGGGCGCGGCGCGCGGGGCCCGGCGAGCAGCGCCAGCAGGGCGGCGGCGGCGAGCGGGAGGTGGATCCACGGCGGCGGTCCGCCGTGGCCGTCCTCGACGATCAGCGGCATGATCGCGAGGATCAGCACGGGGGCGGCCAGCAGCGCCAGCATCATCGTGCGCATCCGGCCGAGCTCGGTTCCGCCGCGCAGCGAGGCGAGGTAGCCGGGGTCGTCGCCGGGGCCGGCGCCGAACACCGGCGCCACGCTCGGCCCGCCGTCGCCCTCCGGCGTCTTCGGCGAGTACATCGAGAACGGGGGTGGCGCCATGGCTGCGAACTCTAGCCCGGCGGGGCCCGGCCGCAATAGATCCTCACCAGGATCTTCGTGCCGCCGGCGCGTGCGGCCCGAGCGGTCGCTCGCTTTCCGCGCGGCTCGCGCGGACCGATAGATTGGCCGCCTATGAAGGAGCGTCACCTCGGGCGGAGCGGGCTGCTGGTGTCCCGGCTGGGCCTCGGCACCATGACCTGGGGCCAGGACACCGACCCGGACGAGGCGGCGGCGCAGCTCGTCGCGTCGCGTGGAGGCCGGGGGCACCCTGGTCGACACCGCCGACGTCTACAGCGACGGCGACAGCGAGCGCATCCTCGGCCACCTGCTGCGCGAGCTGGTCGACCGGGACGACCTCGTCGTCGCGACCAAGGCCGCGATCAGGCCGAACGGGCGCTACGACGGTTCCCGGAGGCACCTGCTGCGCGCCCTCGACGCCTCTCTCGACCGCATGGACCTCGACCACGTCGACCTGTGGCAGCTGCACGTCTACGACCCGGCCACGCCGCTGGAGGAGACGCTGTCGGCGCTGGACGAGGCGGTCTCGTCCGGCCGGGCCCGGTACGTCGGGGTCTCCAACTACGCCGGATGGCAGGTCTCCAAGGCGGCGGCCTGGCAGCGGGCCTGGCCGGGCCGCGCGCCGATCGTGTCCGCGCAGCTGGAGTACTCGCTGCTGCGCCGCGACATCGAGCGGGAGGTCGTGCCCGCCGCGCTGGACGCCGGAGCCGGCCTGCTGCCGTGGTCGCCGCTCGGCCGGGGCGTCCTCACCGGCAAGTACCGCACCGGCATCCCCGCCGGGTCGCGCGCCGCCGCCCCGCACTTCGCCGACTTCGTCCAGCCGTACCTGGACGAGGAGTGCGCCCGCATCGTGGAGTCGGTGGTGACCGCCGCCGAGGGCCTCGGCTGCTCCCCGCTCGCCGTGGCGCTCGCGTGGGTCCGCGACCGGGCGGGCGTCGCCGCGCCGATCGTCGGCGCCCGGACCGCCGCGCAGCTCGGCGCGATCCTCGCGAGCGAGGAGGTCACGCTGCCGAACGAGATCCGCGGCGCGCTGGACGACGTCTCCGACGTCTCCGACACGACGTCCCACCCGTGAGCGAACCGCCCGTGAGCGATCCGTCCGCGCGTCTTCCGTCCGCGCGTGTTTCATCCGTGAATCCCAGGACCGTCCGTGGCACCCTCTGGACGGTCCACCGCCGACCGCGACCAGCCGTGACGGGAAGCCCGTGACCGACACCCCTGACACACCACCCCCTCCCCCGCCGAGCGCAAGGCGCGCGCCGAGGCCGCCATGCGCGCCGCCGAGGCCGCCGCCGGCGCGCTCGACGTGCGGGACGCCCCCGAGCCCGCGCAGGCGCCGCCGCCCGAACCCGGCCGGACCCCGGAGGAGGGCCTGCGCGCCCTCGAGGCGCTGCTCGCCGAGACGGGCGCGCCCGCCGCGCTCGCCGCCCGGACCGCGGCGCGGCTCGGCCCGTCCGCCGCCGGCCGGCTGCGCGAGGACCCGTGGCGGCTGCTGAGCGTCCCCGGCGTCCGGCCCGAACAGGCCGACCACTTCGCCCGCGCCCTCCTCGGGGACGGCGCCCGCCCCGACGACCCCCGCCGCGGCGGCGCCCTGGTCCTGCACCTGCTGACGGAGGCGGCCCGCCAGGGCCACACGGTCACGCCCGCCGCCGACGTGCTGTCCGCGCTGGAGCGCCTGCGCTACCCCGACCCGCCGCGCGCCGTCGAGGCGGCGCTGGACGAGGCGGAGGTCCTGTCGCTCACCGAGGAGCCCGAGTTCGACGAGGAGGCGTTCGAGGAGGACGCCGAGCCCGCGGAGCCGGAGGAGACGCTCGGCCCGGCGCGGTGGGCGCTCGCCGAGGAGGCGGCGGCCGAGGGCTTCCAGCGCCTGACGCTCACCGCCGCGCCGCTGGGACGACACGGCGCTGAAGGAGCTGCGCGACGGGGCTCGCCGAGGACCGCTCCCTCGCCCTCACCGCCGCGCTGCGCACCGGCGTCAGCATCCTGCGCGGCACGCCCGACGGGCTCGCGGGCACGGTCGCCGCGATCGCCTCCGCCGCCGCGTCCCAGGGCGTCCGCACGGCGGTGGCGGCGCCCACCGACCGCGCCGCGGCCGACCTCGCCGCCGGTCTCGGCGAGGGCGTCGCGGTGACCAGCCTGCACCGGCTGCTGGAGCCCCGCGAGGACCCCTCGGCCGCGCCCGGGGCCGTCGGCTACGGGCGCGGCGAGCAGCGGCCCTTCGAGCTCGACCTCGTCATCGTGGCCGACGGCGCGGCGCTCGACGTCGAGCTGTGCGCGGTGCTGACCGAGGCGTGCCCCGACGGCGCCCACCTCGTGCTGTGCTGCGAGCCGGACGCCCCGCCGCCCGCCGGTCCCGGCCGGCCGCTGGACGACCTGGAGGCGTCGGAGACCGTGCCCGTCGTGGCGCTTGACGACGGGCCGCCGGCCGGCCCGCTCGGCGAGCTGACCGAGTCGGTGCGCGGCGGCGGGCTGGCCGCCGTGGACGCCCCGGGCCGCGAGGTCGTCATCGTGCCCGCCGAGGGCGCCGCGGAGGCGGTCCACCGGGCCGTCCAGCTCGGTCGCCGACTCGATTCCCCGCGCCCTCGGCATCCCCGTCGAGGACGTCCAGGTCGTCGCCCGGCGGGCGGGCGGCGACGACGCGGGCGCCGGCGCCCTCAAACGCCGCGCTCAAGGCCCGCCTGAAACGCCGGCCCCGGCGCGTTCGGCGGCATGGACCCCGGCGACCGGGTGGTCGTCGCCGCGCCGCTCCCGCACGCCCGCTCGGCGAGGACGGGCGTGGTGGCGGGGCGGCGGCCCGCACGGGCTGGAGGTCGACTTCCCGGGCGGTGCCGCGGGTCGTCTCCCCGGCGGAGGCGTCCCGGCTGCGGCACGGCTGGGCGGTGCCGGTGGCGCTCGCGCGCGGGACCCGGCGTCCCGCCGTGGTCGCGGTCCTGGCGGCGGACGGGCTGTCGCGTCCGCTGGTGGCCACCGCTTTCGGGCTCGCGCGCCGCCACCTGTCGGTCGTGCAGGCGGCCGGACCCGCGCTGGCCAGGGCCGTCCGCGAGGACGGGGCCCCGGCGCGGCGCACCAGGCTCGCACGGCTGGTGGCCCAGTGAGGTACTGACAGGTAAAGAAACCCCGTGTCGCGGTTTACGGGCGGCCCCGTATGGGACACGATGTCAACAAGGGTCAGGGAACGGCATCGGGTGGGTGGAGGAGCGACATGCCCCAGCGGCTCAGGCGGCTAGGTACGGCATCGGCGACGGTCTCGGCGGGGGCGCTCGTCCTGGTGCTCGCCGCCCCGGCGGCCGGCGCGGCGGCGGAGACGTGCAAGAAGGGCGTCGATCCCCAGAGCACGATCGAGAACTGGAAGTGCAACCTCGGCAACCTGCGCGAGGGGCTCACCCCGAAGCCCACTCCGACGCCGGCGCCGACGAAGACCGTGAAGCCCGCCCCGCAGAAGACCTCCAAGAAGACGAGGACGCCGGCCAAGGCGCCCGCCAAGGCCCCGCGCAAGCCGTCCTCCGCGCCGAGAGGCGGCCAGGGGGCGGCCCCGTCCGGGCCCGCCCCGATGACGGCGCCGGGCAGCCTCAAGCCGTACAAGGGGCAGGCCCCGTCCACCGCATCGGGGCTTCCCGGCGTGCTCCCCACGCCGGAGATCGCGGCCGACCCGTACGCGAACGCGGCCGGCGGGACGGCCGCCGCGCCGCAGACCCGGCTCATCTCCCCCGTCGCCGCGTCCGGCCAGGACAACGGCCAGCTGCTGCTGGTCGCCGCCGCGGCCGGGGCCGCCGGCGCCGTGGGCGCGCTCCACGTCAGCGTCGCGGGCCGCGCGCTGCGCCGCCGCCGGGCACGCTGAGGCCGTCGCGGGCCGCGGTCCGCCGCGGCCCGCCGGGCGTCACGCGGACGCGCCGCCGATGGAGTGCAGGCCGCCGTCCACGTGGACGATCTCGCCCGTCGTCGCGGGGAACCAGTCCGACAGCAGCGCCGCGCAGGCGCGGGCCGTGGGCTCGCTGTCCTTGATGTCCCAGCCGAGCGGGGCCGCCTTCGGCCACATGTCCGTCATGCCCTCGAACCCGGGGATGCTCTTGGCCGCCATCGTCGCGAGCGGACCCGCGGCGACGAGGTTCACCCGGATGCCCTGCGGGCCCAGGTACTTGGCCAGGTAGCGGGCGCACGACTCCAGGCCGGCCTTCGCCACGCCCATCCAGTCGTACACCGGCCACGCCTTGGTGGCGTCGAAGTCGAGGCCGACGACGGAGCCGCCGTCCTTCATCAGCGGCAGGCACGCCATCGTCAGCGACTTCAGCGAGTACGTCGAGGCGTGCACGGCGACGGCGACGTCCTCCCACGGCGTCTCCAGGAAGTTGCCGCCGAGCGCGGTCTGCGGCGCGAAGCCGATCGCGTGGACCACGCCGTCGAGGTGGTCGAAGCCGCTGTCGCGCAGGTTCCCGGCGAGGGCGCCGAGCTGGTCGGCGTCGGTGACGTCGAGCTCCAGCACCGGAGGCGGGTTGTCGGGCCCGGACGGCAGCCGCTTGGCGGTCCGCTGGGTGAGGGTCGGCCGCGGGTAGGCGGTCAGGACGACCTCGGCGCCCTGCTCCTGCGCGATCCGCGCGACGTGGAAGCCGATGGAGGCGTCGGTGAGGACGCCGGTGACCAGGATGCGCTTGCCTTCGAGGATTCCCATGACTGTCAGTGCCCCATTCCCAGGCCGCCGTCGACCGGGATCACGGCCCCGGTGATGTAGGCGGCGTCCTCACTGGCCACGAACCGGACGGCCTTGGCGACCTCCTCCGGCTTCGCGATGCGGCCGAGCGGCACCGCGGCGGTGATGGCCTTCTGCTGGTCCTCGCTCAGCACCGCCGTCATGTCGGTGTCGACGAAGCCGGGCGCCACCACGTTGACCGTGATGCCCCGCGACCCGAGCTCGCGGGCGAGCGAGCGCGCGAACCCGACCATGCCGGCCTTGGACGCGGCGTAGTTGGACTGCCCCGGCGAGCCCATCAGCCCCACGACCGAGGAGACCAGCACGATCCGCCCCGTGCGCTTGCGCATCATGCTCTTCACCGCGCGCTTGGCCACCCGGAACGAGCCCGTCAGGTTGGTGTCCAGGACGGAGGTGAACGACTCCTCGCTCATGATCGCCAGGAGGGTGTCCTTGGTGATCCCCGCGTTGGCGACGACCACCTCGACCGGGCCCTGCTCCGCCTCCACCTTGCCGAAGGCCGCGTCGACGTCCTCGGCGCTGGTCACGTCGCACCGGACGCCGAACAGCCCCTCGGGCGGCTCTCCCGACCGGTAGGTGACCGCGACCGCGTCGCCCGCCGCGGCCAGCTCGCGGGCGATGGCGAGGCCGATGCCCCGGTTACCGCCGGTCACGAGGACAGAGCGACTCATCAGGACCCTCTCGTTGTACTGCTCGTTGGCTGCTGCCCGACACTAGCGGCCCCGGCGCCCGCTGCGGATGTGCCGAACCGACAAGATCCCGTCACCTCCCTTTGTTCGGGCGCCTCGCGGCCCGCCGGGACGGGCGCGGACCGGTAGGTTGCGGAGGGTGCATGACATCGATCCCGCCTTCACCGCGCTGCCGCTCCGCGCGCTGGCCGACGCGGCGCTGTCCCGCGCCAGGGAGCTGGGCGCCGAGCACGCCGACTTCCGCCTGGAGCGCATCCGCAGCCAGACACTCCGCCTGTACGACGCCGCTCTGGAGACCGCCCTGGACGCCGACGACGTCGGGCTGTCGGTGCGGGTCGTCAAGGACGGCACCTGGGGCTTCGCCGCCGGCATCGACCTGACGCCCGAGGGCGCCGCCCGCGTCGCCGCGCAGGCGGTGGAGGTCGCCGCCGTCGCCAGGGCCGTCAACCGGGAGCCGATCGAGCTGGCCCCCGAGCCCGTCCACGGCGAGCGCACCTGGGTCTCGGCGTACGAGACCGACCCGTTCGAGGTGCCGACCGCCGACAAGGTCGCGCTGCTGGCGGACTGGAGCCGCCGGCTGCTCGGCGACGACCGCGTCGACCACGTCGACGCCACCATGCTCCAGATCAAGGAGAACAAGTTCTTCGCCGACCTCGGGGGCACGGTCACCACCCAGCAGCGCGTCCGGCTGCACCCCGTGGTGAACGCCGTGGGCATCGGCGACGGCCTGTTCGACACGATGCGCACGCTGGCGCCGCCCGCCGGGTACGGCTGGGAGTGGCTGTCGGGCGCGCACTGGGACTGGGACGGGGAGCTCGCCCGCATCCCCGAGCTGCTCGCCGAGAAGCTCGCGGCGCCGTCGGTGGAGCCGGGGCCCTACGACGTCGTCGTCGACCCGTCCAACCTGTGGCTGACGATCCACGAGTCGATCGGCCACGCGACCGAGCTGGACCGCGCGCTCGGCTACGAGGCCGCCTACGCGGGCACCTCGTTCGCCACCCCCGACAAGCTCGGGAGCCTCCAGTACGGCTCCAAGGCCATGAACGTCACCGGGGACCGGACGACCGAGCACGGCCTGGCCACCATCGGCTACGACGACGAGGGCGTGGAGGCCCAGTCGTTCGACATCGTCTCCGAGGGCGTGTTCACCGGCTACCAGACCGACCGGCGCATCGCCCGCCTCACCGGCGCCGAGCGCTCCAACGGCTGCGCCTTCGCCGACTCCTCGTCCAGCATGCCGATCCAGCGCATGGCGAACGTCTCGCTCAGGCCCGCCGAGGGCGGCCCGTCCACCGAGGAGCTGATCTCCGGGGTCGAGCGCGGCATCTACATCGTCGGCGACAAGAGCTGGTCGATCGACATGCAGCGGTACAACTTCCAGTTCACCGGGCAGCGGTTCTTCCGCATCGAGAACGGCCGCCTCGCCGGGCAGCTGCGCGACGTCGCCTACCAGGCGAGCACCACCGACTTCTGGAACTCGATGGAGGCCGTCGGCGGTCCGCAGACCTACGTGCTCGGCGGCGCGTTCAACTGCGGCAAGGGCCAGCCGGGGCAGGTCGCGTCGGTCAGCCACGGCTGCCCGTCGGCGCTGTTCCGCGGCGTCAACATCCTCAACGCGCTGAAGGAGGCCGGCCAGTGAGCACGATCAGGCCGCAGGAGGCCGTGGAGCGGGCCCTCTCGCTGTCGCGCGCCGACGACTGCGTCGTCATCGCCGACGAGTCGAGCACCGCGAACCTGCGCTGGGCCGGCAACACCCTCACCACCAACGGCGTGACCCGGTCCAGCCGCCTCACCGTCATCGCGCTGCGCCACACGGCGGACGGCGTGGCCGCGGGCGTGGTGTCGCGCTCGGCCGTGGGCGCGGGCGACATCGAGGAGCTGGTGCGCGCCGCCGAGGCCGACGCCGCGGGCAACGAGGCCGCCGAGGACGCGCGGCCGCTGGTCGCCGAGGGGCCGCCCGCCGGCGGCGCCGGATGGGACGACGACCCCGCCGAGACCGGCATCGGGGTGTTCGAGGGCTTCGCGCCCGCGCTCGGCGAGGCGTTCGCCGCCGCGCAGGCCGGCGACCGGCGCCTGTACGGGTTCGCCAACCACGTCCTCACCTCCACGTTCCTCGGCAGCTCGGCGGGCCTGCGGCTGCGCCACGACCAGCCGACCGGCCTGCTGGAGCTGAACGCCAAGGGCACGGGCGGCTCGGCGTGGGCCGGCGTCGGCACCCGCGACTTCACCGACGTCGACGTCCCCGCCCTCACCGGCGACCTCGCCCGGCGGCTGGACTGGGGAGAGCGGCGCGTGGAGCTGCCCGCCGGTCGCTACGAGACGATCCTGCCGCCCTCCGCCGTCGCCGACCTGATGATCTACCTGTACTGGTCGGCGGGCGCCCAGGACGCGCAGGACGGCCGGACCGTCTTCAGCGCTCCCGGCGGCGGCACCCGCGTCGGGGAGCGGCTCGCCGGCCTGCCCGTCACCCTGGCGAGCGACCCGGCCGCCCCGGGCATGCAGTGCGCCCCGTTCGTGATCGCGCACTCCTCCGGCCGCGAGTCGTCGGTGTTCGACAACGGGCTCGCGCTCGGCCCCACCGACTGGATCGCCGACGGCGCCCTCGCCTCCCTCACCCAGACCCGGCACTCCGCCGAGCGCACCGGCCTGCCGGTCACCCCCGCCGTCGACAACCTGGCGATGAGGGGGCCGGAGGGCGGCGCCTCCCTGGAGGAGATGGTGGCCCGCACCGAGCGCGGGCTGCTGCTCACGTGCCTGTGGTACATCCGGGAGGTCGACACGCAGAGCCTGCTGCTGACCGGCCTCACCCGCGACGGCGTCTACCTCGTCGAGAACGGCGAGGTCGTGGGGGCGGTGAACAACTTCCGGTTCAACGAGAGCCCGGTCGACCTGCTGTCGCGGCTCGCCGAGGTCGGCGAGACCGGCCCCACGCTGCCGCGCGAGTGGTCCGACTACTTCACCCGCACCGCCATGCCGCCGGTCCGGGTCCCCGACTTCCACATGTCGACGGTGAGCCAGGCGACCTGACCCGCCGCGGCACCGGGACGGCGGGACGCCCGCGGGCCGGGAGCCGGACCCCGCCGAGGGGCCCCGCCGTCCCGTGGCCGTGAAGGTCCGGACGGCGGGCGCCCCCGGCGCTAGGCCCTCCGCGGGCTCACGCGTCCTCCAGGCGGAAGCCCACCTTCATGGTCACCTGGAAGTGGGCCACCTCGCCGTCCTCGATGTGGCCGCGGACCTCGGTCACCTCGAACCAGTCCAGGTGGCGCAGGGTCTGCGAGGCGCGCCGGACGCCGTTGCGGATCGCGGCCTCGACGGTGTCCGGCGAGGTCCCCACGATCTCGGTCACGCGGTACGTGCGATCGGTCATTCGCTCCTCCAGAAGTTTTGCCCGGTACCGCCGGTGCGGGTCGGACTCCATGGGCTTACCGTGGAATGGTGAAGGTCAATCCCCGCCACCACCGCGAGCCGGCGGTCTACACGGTCACCGACGCTCCCCGCCCCATGTCGGAGGACATCGGCCACCGCCAGCGGCGGTACCTCGTGTCCATGGCCGTCCGCACGCTCTGCTTCGTCGGCGCCGTGGTGGCCGCGGTGGCGGGCGCGCCGTGGTGGCTCGCGGTCCTCATGGTGGTCGCGGCCGCGATCCTGCCCTACGTCGCCGTCGTCTTCGCGAACGGGGGGCGCGAGCCGACGGCCCGGGCGGCCTTCGACGACCGCGCCGGCAGGGAACACAAGCCGGTTTCCGGACAGCGTCCGGAAATCCGGTCGTGACATTCTCTTGACTAACCGCGGGGGGTTTCGGTGTACGATTTGTACCGGCGCTCTGGTCCCCCGTCGGAGCGCCCGTGCCGGTGTTCCGGGCCCCCGTCGGAACACCGATGATGCGGCGCCGGGTGGATTGCCCCCGTATCCACCCGGCGCCGCTTTTCAATGCCCGGGGCGTCCCATGAAGCCGCGCGGTGCCGCGGATGACCCTCCGCGGACCGGCCGTTGACCGCCCTCCCGGGCCGAAGCACATCCTCGCGGAAACGCAAGCGGTCCCGGCTGGCCTGCTCCGGCCAGGGTCCCGAAACCGGGCCCTCCGCCCCTTCCCGCCCTGATCCGCGCGGGGCGCGGCGCCTCCCCCGGCCCCTCCCCGCCGGGACGTCCCGGTCCCCGGCCGATCCCCTCCCCGGGCCCGCCGCGTACTGCTGAGCGGCCTCACCCCGACGCTCCGAAGAGTGGGCCGCCCACCCCTTGACGGAGGGGGACGTTGAGACGAACATCACGTCTGCCCCATTGAGACACATCCGTTCTGTGTCTCACCCGGCGGGCCGTCGACCCACGGCGCGACGCGGCCCGCACCCCCGCCCGGGAAACGGAGACCGGCCATGAGCGCATTCGACGACGTTCCTGAGTGGGCACCCCGGACCCCACCGGAGCCGGGCGGCCCGGAGTCCCCCCACGTCTTCCTCGGCGCCTCCCACCCCGGCCCGCTCCCGCGCCGCGGCAGGGGCGGCTCCGAGGGGGAGCCGTTCGACGCCTTCAAGCGGCCGGGCCGCACACCCCGCCCCCAGGGCCCGGCGCACGCCGCCGCCAAGTCCGCCCGGGGGCCCTGGAGCCTCGGCGGGGGCCGGCCGCCGAGGCGCGTCGGCGGCATCCTGCTCGGGCCGCTGGCCGGCGCGGTCGGTCTCGTGCTCCTCGGCGGATTCGGCGCCTACGCCCTCGCCTCGGCGGGCGGCGGGTGCTCCGGCGGCGGCGCGGTGACGCTCGACGTGGCGGTGGCGCCGGACGTCGCGGCCGCGGTGGCGCGGGCCGCGGACCGGTTCAACGACGCCGGGCACGAGGTGGACGGGCGGTGCGCCCGCGCGCGGGTGCGCGCCACCGATCCGGCCGCGGTCGCGACGCTGCTGTCCGGAAAGGGCGTGGCCGGGGTCGCCCGGCGGCCGGACGTCTGGATCCCCGACTCCTCGCTGTGGACCAAGCTCGTCGAGGGGCCCGCCCAGGCGGCCCCGGCCCCGGGGGACCCGGGCCGCCTGGGCGGGATCGCCTCGACCCCGATCGTGCTGGCGATGCCGCGCGGCCTGGCGACCCAGCTGCGCAACCTCGGCGCGCCGGAGCGGCCGTCCTGGAAGGACCTGCTCGCCGCGGCCGGGACGGCCTCGGACGCCGAGCAGGACCCGGCCGCCGGGCAGGGCGGCGGAGTGATCCCGCCGCGGCTGCTGCGGCTCCAGGTCCCCGATCCGGGCCGCAGCTCGACGGGCATGGGCTCGCTGATCCTGGCCGGCGCGCTGCTCGCGGACGCTCCGGAGGGCGAGGCGTCCTTCACCGGCGTGGTCCGGACGATCCGGGAGGGCGTGGCGCCCTCGGTCGAGGCCGAGCTCGCCGCCTTCACGGCCTTCGACCAGGGCAGGTCCGACCGCTACCCGGTCGCCCTGGCACCCGAGCAGGCGGTGTTCGCCTACAACGCGCGGCGTCCGGCCGAGCCGGCGGTCGCGGTGCACCCGGCGGAGGGCACGGTCTACCTCGACCACCCGGTCACCGTCCTGGCGGAGGACCGGGCCAAGGCCGGCGCCGCGCGGTCGCTGGCCGCGGCGCTCACGGACAGCGCCACCCGCGACGACCTCCAGCGGCTGGGCTTCCGGACGCCCGGCGGGGCGGCGCCCTCGTCGTTCTCCGCGCGGACCGGCCTGGACCCGCGCCCGCCGCGGGCGCTCCCGGACGCGCCCGCCGCGGACGTGCGGCGCACCATGCAGTCGTGGGCCCAGCTGTCGCTGAGCATCCGGATGCTGAGCGTGATCGACGTGTCGGGCTCGATGGACGAGGGGGTCGCGCCGGGGGTGACGCGGTTGCAGTCCACGGTCCGCACGGCCCAGGGCGGGCTCGCGCTGCTGCCGGACGACAGCGAGCTCGGCCAGTGGGTCTTCTCCACCGAGCTGGAGGGCGACCGGGACTGGCGCGAGCTCGTCAGCGTCGGGCCGCTCAACGAGCGGCTCGGGTCGGCGACCCGGCGGCAGCTCGTGCTGAGCGCGTTCGCGCGGATCCGGGTGAAGAAGCACGGCGACACCGGCCTGTACGACACGGTCATGGCCGCGTTCGACTACATGAAGCGGACCTACAAGCCGGAGTACGTGAACTCGGTCCTGCTGTGGACGGACGGCAGGAACGAGGACCCCCGCGGCCCGTCCCTGGAGGAGACCCTCGACCACATCCGCCGCGAGTACGACCCGGAGCGGCCCGTCCAGGTCAACATGCTGGGCTACGGCTCGGGCGTGGACGTCGAGGAGCTGCGGCGCATCGCGGCGGTGACGCACGGGGACGCCTACGTGGCCGAGACGCCCGGGCAGATCCAGAAGATCTTCCTCAGGGCCGTCTCGCGCCGGGTCTGCGAGCCCGGCTGCTGACCGCGCAGGCCGCCCGGCCCCGGCGGGGCCGCCCCTTCCCTCTCGTATTTGATTCTAGAACTCTGTTCGAGTTAACTTAGCGTTCTGTTAGTAACGCAGGCGAGAGGGGCACGGCGTGCGCCGCACCGTTTTCAACGAGGACCACGAGGCCTTCCGGGAGACGATCCGGGACTTCATCGAGGCCGAGGTGGCCCCGGTCTACGAGGAGTGGGAGAACGCGGGCCATCCCCCGCGCGAGTTCTACAACAAGCTGGGCGAGCTCGGCGTGTTCGGCATCCAGGTGCCCGAGGAGTACGGCGGCGCGGGCGAGACCAGCTTCAAGTACCAGGCCGTGGTCTCCGAGGAGTGCGCCCGCGCCGGGGTGAGCTTCGGCGGCTACGGGGTGCACGTCAACCTCGTCCTGCCCTACCTGCTGAAGTACGGCTCGGAGGAGCAGAAGAAGCGCTGGCTGCCGCCGTTCGTGTCCGGCGAGATGATGACGGCCATCGCGATGACCGAGCCCGGCACCGGCTCGGACCTCGCCGGCATGCGGACCACGGCGAAGCGGGACGGCGACCACTACGTCCTGAACGGCGCCAAGACGTTCATCACCGGCGGCGTCCTCGCCGACCGGGTGCTCGTGGTGGCCCGGACGTCCGAGGCCACGCCGGAGAACCGCCGGGCGGGCCTGTCGATCCTGGCCGTGGACACCCGGAGCGAGGGCTACGCGGTCGGACGCAAGCTGGAGAAGATCGGTCTGCGCAGCTCCGACACGGCCGAGCTGTCGTTCAGCGACGTCCGGGTCCCCGTGGAGGACCTGCTCGGCGAGGAGGGGCGCGGGTTCGAGTACCTGACGCACAACCTCGCGGAGGAGCGCCTCGGCATCGCGACCAGCTCCTACGCGTCGGCGGCGGCCGCCGTGGAGTTCGCCCGCCGGTACGTGCGGGAGCGCACCGTCTTCGGCAAGACCGTCTCGTCGTTCCAGAACACCAAGTTCGTGCTGGCCGAGTGCGCCACCGAGGTCGAGGCCGCCCGCTCACTCGTCGACCGCTGCATCGAGGCGCTGGACGCCGGCGAGCTCACCCCCGCCGACGCCGCCGTCTGCAAGCTGTTCTGCACCGAGGTGCAGGCCCGCGTCGTCGACAAGTGCCTCCAGCTGCACGGCGGCTACGGCTACATCCTGGAGTACCCGATCGCGCGCCTGTACGCCGACGCCCGGGTCACCCGGATCTACGGCGGCACCAGCGAGGTGCTCAAGACCATCATCGCCAAGGACATCCAGGTCTGACGGAAGGGCTCGCGCACATGACCGGAACCCGGGTCGCCATCGTCACCGGCGCCGCGCGCGGCATCGGCGCCGCCACCGCCGTCCGCCTCGCCAGGGAGGGCTTCGCCGTCGCCGTCTGCGACCTCGACGAGGCCGCCTGCGCCGGCACCGTCGAAACGATCACCAAGGACGGCGGCACCGCGCTGGCCGTCGGCGTCGACGTCGCCGACACCGCGCGGGCGAACGCCGCCGTCGCGCGCGTCGCCGCCGAGCTCGGACCCCCCGTCGTCCTGGTGAACAACGCCGGCATCACCCGCGACAACCTGCTGTTCAAGATGTCCGACGACGACTGGGACTCGGTCCTCTCGGTGCACCTGCGGGGCTCGTTCCTGATGACCCGCGCCGCGCAGGAGCACATGACGAAGGCCGGATGGGGCCGGATCGTGAACCTGTCGTCGGTGTCGGCCCTCGGCAACCGCGGCCAGGTCAACTACTCGGCGGCCAAGGCGGGCCTCCAGGGCTTCACCAAGACGCTGGCGATCGAACTCGGGAAGTTCGGCGTCACGGCCAACGCGATCGCGCCGGGGTTCATCGCCACCGAGATGACGGCCGCGACCGCCGCCCGCGTCGGCGTCGGCTTCGAGGACTTCAAGGCCGCCGCGGCCAAGGAGATCCCCGTCCGGCGCGTCGGCGTCCCCGAGGACATCGCGGGGACCGTCGCGTTCCTGGTGAGCGACGACGCGTCCTTCGTGTCCGGGCAGGTCATCTATGTGGCCGGTGGTCCCCGCGCGTGACGGGGCGGCCCGCGTGCGGGACCGGGAGGGGACCGAGGAGTCGCTGCGGGCGGCGGCGGTCGCGCTGCTGCGGCGCGGCGGCGTCCTCGCCGGGCTGAACCTGCGCCAGGTCGCCGACGAGGCCGGGGTCAACCGCGGGCTGGTCTACCAGTACTTCGGGTCGCGCCGGGCGCTGCTGCGCTCGGCGCTGTTCCACCGCTCGCGGCCGAACGCCGAGGACGCGGTGGAGGCGGCCGGGCTGCCGCTGCGCGAGCGGCTGGCGCGGCTGTTCTGGACGAGCCTGCGCCACCCCGAGCCGGTCCGGCTGGCGACGCTGCTCGTGCTGGACGGCGACGACCGGCCCCGCGTCCTGCTCAACCGGGGCGCGGGCCGCGAGGACCTCGCCGCGGAGGCGGCGCGGGGGGACCTGCCGGTCGAGGACGTGGCGGCCGTGCAGGCGGCCATCGCCTCCACGATCTACGGGTACACGCTGCTGCGCGAGCACCTGGCGCGGGAGATCGGCGTGCCCGCCGACGAGCTCGACGAGCGCATGGCCCGCTGCGTGGAGGCCATGTTCACCCGCCGCCCCGGCTAGCGGGGGCGGGCCGCGGCGAGCCGTCCGGCGAGAACGGCCGGGGCCTCGACCAGGGACGGGCCGTACCAGGTGAGGAGCCGGCCGCTGACGAGCGCGGCGTCGAGCCCGGGGAAGCACTCCGGGCCGTCGTCCTCGGTGAAGCGGTACGGCTCGTCCGGCAGGACGACGAGGTCGGCGCCGGCCGCGTTCAGCTCGTCCAGCGGGATCTTCGGGTAGCGCTCGGGATGCCCGGCGTAGACGTTGGAGACGCCCAGGCGGGACAGGACGTCGCCGGTGAAGGTGTCGCGCCCGACGACCATCCACGGCCGCCGCCAGATCGGGATCACCGCCGCCCGGGGCTCCCCCGGCGCGACCCGCGACCAGACGCGGGACGCCTCCTCCAGCCATCCGGGCGCCGCAGGCACCCGGCACGCCTCGGCCAGCATGCGCCGCAGCGACGCCAGGGCCTCCTCGACCGTGCGGATCCGCGTCATCCACACCGCGACGCCCGCCGCGCGGAGCGCCTCGACGTCGGCGGGACGGTTCTCCTCGGTGTTGCCCACGACGACGTCGGGCCGCAGCGCGATGATCCGCTCCAGGTCGGGGTTCTTGGTGCCGCGCACGCGCGGCACGTCGAGGCCCTCGGGATGGGTGCACCAGTCGGTGGCGCCGGCCAGCAGCTCCGGCGCGGTCGCCGCGACCGTCTCGGTCAGGGACGGGACGATCGACACGACGCGGCGCACCCGGTCCGGCAAGCGGACCGGGGCGCCGGTGTCGTCGCGGGCGGCCATCGGCGGACGGTCCTCAGACGTTGCGGCGGTACTGGCCGCCGACCTCGAAGAAAGCGTCGGTGATCTGCTGGAGGCTGCACACGCGCGCCGCGTCCATCAGCACCGCGAACACGTTCCCCCCGGACCGGGCCGCGTCCTTGAGCGCGGCGAGCGCGGCCCGCGCCTCGTCCCCGTGCGCCCGCTGGTAGCCGCGGACGCGGTCGAGCTGGGACCGCTTCTCGTCCTCGGTGGCGCGGGCGAGCTCGATCGTCTTCGGGGTCCCGTCGCCGGACTCCGGGGTGCGGAAGGTGTTGACGCCGATGATCGGCAGCGAGCCGTCGTGCTTGCGCTGCTCGTACAGCATCGACTCGTCCTGGATGCGGCCCCGCTGGTAGCCGGTCTCCATCGCGCCGAGCACGCCGCCGCGCTCGCTGATGCGGTCGAACTCCGTGAGCACGGCCTCCTCGACCAGGTCGGTCAGCTCGTCGATGACGAACGACCCCTGGAGGGGGTTCTCGTTCATCGCGAGGCCCCACTCGCGGTTGATGATGAGCTGGATCGCCAGGGCCCGCCGCACCGACTCGGCCGTCGGCGTGGTGACCGCCTCGTCGTAGGCGTTGGTGTGCAGGCTGTTGCAGTTGTCGTAGATGGCGATGAGCGCCTGCAGCGTCGTGCGGATGTCGTTGAAGTGCATCTCCTGCGCGTGCAGGGAGCGCCCGGACGTCTGCACGTGGTACTTGAGCTTCTGGCTGCGCTCGTTGGCGCCGTACCGGTCGCGCATGGCCACGGCCCAGATGCGCCGGGCCACGCGTCCCAGCACGTTGTACTCCGGGTCCATGCCGTTGGAGAAGAAGAACGACAGGTTGGGCGCGAAGTCGTCGATGTCCATGCCGCGCGCCAGGTAGGACTCGACGTAGGTGAAGCCGTTGGCGAGGGTGAACGCGAGCTGGCTGATGGGGTTCGCCCCGGCCTCGGCGATGTGGTAGCCGGAGATGGACACCGAGTAGAAGTTGCGGACCTTGTTGGCGATGAACCACTCCTGGATGTCGCCCATCATCCGCAGCGAGAACTCGGTGGAGAAGATGCAGGTGTTCTGCCCCTGGTCCTCCTTGAGGATGTCGGCCTGCACGGTGCCGCGCACGGTGGACAGCACCCGCGCGCGGATCCGCGCGGCCTCCTCCTCGGACGGTTCGCGCCCGTTCTCCTCGTAGAAGGCGTCCAGCCCCTGGTCGACGGCGGTGTTCAGGAAGAACGCCAGGATCGTGGGCGCGGGGCCGTTGATGGTCATCGACACCGAGGTGGTCGGCGAGGACAGGTCGAACCCGTCGTAGAGCGCCTTCATGTCGTCCAGCGTGGCGATCGACACCCCGGACGTGCCGACCTTGCCGTACACGTCGGGACGCTCGTCGGGGTCGCGCCCGTACAGGGTGACCGAGTCGAACGCGGTGGACAGGCGCGTCGCGGGCTGGCCCTCCGACAGCAGCTTGAAGCGGCGGTTGGTGCGGAAGGGGTCGCCCTCCCCCGCGAACATGCGGGCGGGGTCCTCGTTGTCGCGCTTGAACGGGAACACCCCGGCGGTGAACGGGAACCGCCCGGGCAGGTTCTCGTTGCGGAGGAAGCGCAGCAGCTCGCCGTGGTCGGTGTAGCGCGGCAGGGCGACGCGGGGGATCCGGGTGCCCGACAGCGACTCGCGCGCGAGCGCGGTGTGCAGCTCCCGGTCGCGGATCCGCACGACCTGCTCGTCGCCGGAGTAGGACTCCACCACCGCGGGCCAGCCCTCGACCAGCTGGGCGTTCCCCGGCTCCACCTCGCGGCGCGCCTTCTCCAGCAGGGCCTCGACCTCGGAGGCGTCCGTCAGCTCGGCACGGACCTCGTCCAGCCGCTGGACGCGCCGCACCGCCTCCATCTGCCTCACCGTGTCGGCGTGGTAGCCCCGGACGGTCTCGGCGATGTCGGACAGGTACCGCACGCGGTTCGGGGGGATGACGGTCGCGGCGCCGGTCGGCACCTTGGTCGCGACCTCGGGGAGGGCACCGTCCTCCAGGCGCAGGCCGTGCTCGCCCAGCAGCCCCCCGAGGTGCTGGTAGAGCGCCGTGACGCCGTCGTCGTTGAACGTGGCGGCGCTGGTGCCGAACACCGGCATGTCGTCGGGGCGCCGCCCGAACGCCTCCCGGTTGCGCACGAGCTGGCGGCCCACGTCGCGCAGCGCGTCGGCCGCGCCGCGCCGCTCGAACTTGTTGATCGCCACCACGTCCGCGAAGTCGAGCATGTCGATCTTCTCGAGCTGGGACGCGGCGCCGAACTCCGGCGTCATCACGTACAGCGACACGTCGACCAGCGGCACGATCGCGGCGTCGCCCTGCCCGATGCCGGGCGTCTCCAGGACCACCAGGTCGTACCCGGCGGCCTTGCAGGCGGTGATGATGTCCTCGACGTTCTCGGGCAGCTCCCGCGCACCCCGGGTCGCCAGGGAGCGGAAGAACACGCGGTCGCCGTCCAGGGAGTTCATCCTGATCCGGTCGCCGAGCAGCGCGCCGCCGCCGCGCCGCCGCGTCGGGTCAACGGCGAGGACCGCGACGCGCAGCCGGTCGCCCTGGTCGACGCGCAGCCGCCGCACCAGCTCGTCGGTGAGCGAGGACTTCCCGGACCCGCCCGTCCCGGTGATCCCGAGCACGGGGACGCGCCGCCCGGCCGCAGCCTCGGCGAGCCGCGCGCGGTCGTCCGCGGGCAGGTTCCCGGCCTGCAGGCAGGTGACGGCCCGGGCGAGGGCGCGCCGCTCCCCCGCCAGCACGTCCTCGACCGGCACCGGCTCGGCGGCCAGGTCGACGTCGCACTCGCGGACCAGCTCGTTGATCATGCCGGGCAGGCCGAGCCGCTGGCCGTCCTCCGGGGAGAAGATCCGCACGCCGGCGTCCGAGAGCCGCGCGATCTCCTCGTGCACGATGACGCCGCCGCCCCCGCCGAACACCTTCACGTGCTCGGCGCCGGCCTCCTTCAGGCTGCGCGACAGGTACTCGAAGTACTCGACGTGGCCGCCCTGGTAGGAGCTGATCGCCACGCCCTGAGCGTCCTCCTCCAGGACGGCGTCGACGACCTCCCGCACGGAGCGGTCGTGCCCGAGGTGCACCACCTCGGCGCCCTGGGACTGCAGGATGCGCCGCATGATGTTGATGGCCGCGTCATGGCCGTCGAACAGCGCCGCCGCCGTCACGAAGCGCACCGGGTGCACCGGCGCGTGCAGCTCCCCCGTCACCGTCTCCACCTCAACCCTTGGACATCCAATATTTGGAAGTTAAAGTAGTTTCCGTGCGCGACGCAGTCAAGACGTCATACGGTGGGCCGGTGCCCGACATGCCCGATCCCATCGCCGAGGCCCACCGCCAGTGGAGCGGCCGCTGGCCCGAGCACGCCGACCGCATGGCGGCCGTCACCTCGGTGATGCGGGCCCAGCAGGTCCTGCTCAGCCGGATCGAGGCCGTCCTCAAGCCCTACGGGCTGACGTTCGCCGCCTACGAGGCCCTGCGCCTGCTCGCCTTCACCCGCACCGGAACCCTTCCCATGGGCAAGATGGGCACCCGCCTCATGGTCCACCCGGCCTCGGTGACCAACGTGATCGGCCGCCTGGAGCAGCGGGGCCTCGTCGGCCGCCGCCCCTCCCCCGACGACCGCCGGGTCGTCCTCGCCACCATCACCCCCGCGGGCCGCGACCTCGCCGAGGAGGCCACGCTCGCCCTCAACGAGTCCGGCTTCGGCATCGCCGGCCTCCCCGAGGCCGAGGCCGCCGAGATCACCGCCGCGCTCCGCCGCGTCCGCCTGGCGACCGGCGACCTCGACTGATCCGGGGGACCCGGCGCCGCCGGGACGTGTGACACCTTGGGGGCATGACGAGCGAGACGGTCTTCACCTACGGGGCGCCGCAACTGAAGTTCGGCAGCGGGGCGGCGGACGAGATCGGGTTCGATCTGGCGCAGTTCGGGGCGCGGCGGGTGCTGGTCGTCACCGACCCCGGGATCGCCGCGACGGGCGGGCCGGCGCGGATCGCCGAGGCGATGGGGGCGTACGGGGTCGAGGCCGCCGTGTTCGACGGCGTGCGCGTGGAGCCCACGGACGCGAGCATGCGGCAGGCGGTCGAGCACGCCCGGGAGACCGGCCCCTACGACGCGTACGTGGCGGTCGGGGGCGGGTCGAGCATCGACACCGCCAAGGCGGTCAACCTGCTCACGACGAACGAGGGCGACCTCGCCGACTACCTGAACCCGCCGGTGGGCGCGGGGCGCGCGCCGGAGCGGCCGCTGCTGCCGCTGGTGGCCGTCCCCACCACGACGGGCACGGGCGCGGAGAGCACCACGGTGTGCGTCCTCGACGTCCTGGACCTGCGGGTGAAGACCGGCATCAGCCATCCGCGGCTGCGGCCGGCGCTGGCCGTGGTGGACCCGGAGCTGACGATGTCGCAGCCGCCCGGGGTGACCGCCTCGGCCGGGATGGACATCCTCTGCCACGCCCTGGAGAGCTACACCGCGCGCCCCTACGACGCGTACGAGCGCAAGAGGCCCGAGCAGCGGGTCCCCTACTGCGGGGCCAACCCGGTGTCGGACATGTGGGCGGAGAAGTCGCTGAGCCTGCTGTCGCGGTCGTTCCGCAGGGCGGTCGAGGACGGGGAGGACCGGGAGGCGCGCACCGACATGGCGCTCGCGGCGACGTTCGCGGGCCTCGGGTTCGGCAACGCCGGGGTGCACATCCCGCACGCCAACGCCTACCCGATCGCCGGGCAGGTCAGGGACTTCCGCCCGGACGGCTACCCCGCCGGGGAGGCGATGGTCCCGCACGGCATGTCGGTGTCGCTGACCGCGCCGGAGGCGTTCCGGTTCACCTTCGAGGCGTGCCCCGGGCGGCACGTCCGGGCCGCCGAGCTGCTCGACCCTCGGACGGACCGGCCGGACGAGGCGTCCGAGCACCTGCCGCTGGCCGTGCTGCGGCTTATGCGCGACATCGGCCTCCCGGAAGGGATCGGCGGAGTCGGGTACACCGAGGGCGACGTCCCCGCGCTGGTGGAGGGCGCGATGAAGCAGCAGCGGCTGCTGGCGACCGCGCCTCGCGCGGTGGACGAGGAGGCCGTGGCCGGGATCTTCACGCGGTCGCTGCGCCTGTGGTGAGGCCGCTGTGGTGAGGCCGGTGGTGAGGCCGCTGCGGTGAGGCCCCTCAGCGCTCGCGGACCCAGGCGTCGACGAGGTCGGCGGCCTCGGGCCGGGAGTCCGGCAGGTAGTGGGTGTCCCTGATCCGGTGGAGGGTCCTGTCCGGCGCGGCGAGGGCGTCGAACACCGCGCGGGCGTCGCTTTCGTAGACGCCCTCGTCCGCCGTGGCGTGCACCACCAGGGACGGGGCGGTGATGCGCGCGAGGTGCGGGGCGGCGGCGCACTGCGAGGTGCGCAGGCTCCACATCGACAGCCAGGAGCGCAGCGTGCACAGCGAGCCGATGCCGAACACGCCGTAGTTCGCCTTGGCGGGCTCGCCGAGGTAACAGCGGTTGGGCCGGCGGTCCGACGGCTCGATGGAGGGGTCGATCATCCTCAGGTCGGCCCAGGTGCGGTGGACGGTGAACAGGGTGTCGCGGGCGCGGGTGCCCTTCAGGGCGTCCAGGCGGGCGAGGACGCGGTCGGTGATGCGCTCGTTGCGGGCGCGCTGGGCGGCGCGGTACCGGGCCTGGAACTCCGCGTCGTACGGGGGGCCGTTGCGGGGGTCGAAGGGGTCGAGGGCCGGGTCGACCGACAGCGGGTCGGTCTCGTCGGTGACCGACGGGTCCATCCAGGCGGTGAGGACCTCCGGGCGGCCGGCGTGGGCGGCGAGCGCGACGAACAGGTCCCCGGCGGGCAGGTCCTCGATCGCAGGGACGGGGCGCATCCCCGCGACGGGCGTGATGTTGGGCTCGACGGCCTGCGACTGGTAGGCGGCCATAAGCGAGCCGCCGCCGGAGTTGCCGAGCAGGACGACGCGCTCGGCGCCCGCCCGCTCGCGGAGCCAGCGGACCCCGGTGCCGATCTCGGCGAGGGCGTGGTCGAGCAGGAAGTACGCCTCGTTGCCCCGGAAGCGCGTGTTCCAGCCGAGGAAGCCGTGGCCGCGGGCCGCGAGGTGCTCGGCGAGGTAGTGCTCGGAGAAGTCCACGTTGTAGTGGGCCGCGATGAACGCGGTCTTCGGGGCGGCCCCGGCGGGCCGGTGGTAGACGCCCTGGCACGGGTGCCCGCCCGCGCCCGCCCTGCCCGCGAGCGGTGACGGCAGCCCCACGAACTCCCTGACGATCTCACCCATCCGGCGCCTCCCGGCTCGCTACCGAATCAGGTTCTGATCGTAGGGGGATATGGACTCCGCACGACCACCCAACGCCTGGTCGTACAGATCCATCCCATATGCTGCGGATCACATCCGTTGTGTCGCAAGGAGGCGTGATGGCGGATTCGCCGACGATGACGTACGGCGGCTATCTGAGGCTCGACGACCTGCTGTCCTGCCAGGAGCCGAAGACCCGGGCGCACGACGAGCTGCTCTTCGTGATCATCCACCAGGTCTACGAGCTGTGGTTCAAGCAGATCCTGCACGAGGCCGCGCTGCTCCAGGCCCGCCTGGAGGAGGGCAACAGCGCCGGGGCGCTGCACACCGCCCGCCGCATAGCCAAGATCCTCAAGACCGTGGTCGGGCAGCTGGACGTGCTGGAGACGATGACGCCCCGGCAGTTCGCCGCGTTCCGCGACGAGCTCGGCAACTCCAGCGGCTTCCAGAGCGAGCAGTTCCGCGAGATCGAGGCCGTCCTCGGGCGGCGCTCCTTCCCCGCCTCGGACCTGCGCGGCGACGAGCGGCTCCAGGCGGCCGTGTCGCGCCCGTCGGTGTTCGACTCGCTGCTGCGCTACCTCGCCGGCCGCGGCCACGCCGTCCCGCGGGGGGCCCTGGAGCGCGACTTCTCCCGGCCGTGGGAGCCGGACCCCGGCGTGCAGAAGGCCCTGCTCGCCGTCTACGCGGACGAGACGGGCCCCGCCGCCGAGGTCTGCGAGGCGCTCGTCGACGTGGACGAGGGCATCCAGGAGTGGCGGTACCGGCACCTGAAGATGGTCGAGCGGACGATCGGCGCGAAGATCGGCACGGGCGGGTCGGCCGGCGCCGACTACCTGCGCAGCACCCTGTTCGCCCCCGCGTTCCCCGACCTGTGGGAGGTCCGCTCCCAGACCGAGGAGGTCCCCGTCCATGGCGGCTGAGGCCGGGGAGCGGGTCGCGGTCGTCGGCGCGGGCCTCGCGGGCTGCCTGCTCGCGGTGCTGCTCGGCCGGCGCGGCATCGCGGTGACGGTGTACGAGCGGCGCCCCGATCCGCGCGTGGCGGGCGCCGAGCGGGGGCGCTCGATCAACCTGGCGATCTCCGCGCGCGGCCTGGCGGCGCTGGAGCAGGTGGGGCTGCGCGACCAGTCCCTCAAGCAGGCGCTGCCCATGCACGGCCGGATGGTGCATCCGCTCGCGGGCGCGCCGAACTTCCAGCCCTACAGCGCCGACGGCGAGCGCGCCATCAACTCCATCAGCCGCGCCGAGCTGAACCGGTCGCTCCTGGACACCGCCGAGGGCACCCCGGGCGTCACGCTGCGGTTCTCCCAGCGCGTCACCGGAGTGGACGTCGAGGCCGGAGCCGTCCTGCTGGAGGGCGCCGCCCCCGAGCCCGCCGGCATCGTCCTGGCCGGGGACGGCGCGTACAGCGCCGTCCGCCGGTCGCTGCGCCTGGACGAGGACGCCGACTTCCTGGAGCACGGGTACAAGGAGCTGACCGTCCCGCCGAGGGACGGCGGGTTCGCGCTCGACCCCGACGCGCTGCACATCTGGCCGCGCGGCACCTCGATGATGATCGCGCTGCCGAACCTGGACCGCTCGTTCACCTGCACGCTGTTCTGGCCCAAGGCGGACTTCGCCGCCCTCGACACCCCGGAGGAGGTCACCGCCTACTTCGAGCGGCACTACCCCGACGTCGCGGGCCTGATGCCGGACCTCGCCGGCGACTACGAGCGCAACCCGGTGGGGTCGCTGGTGACCGTCCGCTGCTGGCCGTGGACGCGGTACGGCAAGGGCGCCCTGGTGGCGCTGCTGGGCGACGCCGCGCACGCGATCGTGCCGTTCTTCGGGCAGGGCGCCAACTGCGCGTTCGAGGACTGCATCGAGATCGACCGGTGCCTCACCGAGACCGGCGGCGACTGGGCCCGCGCGCTGTCGCTCTACCAGGAGCGGCGCAAGGCCAACACCGACGCGATCGCCGAGATGGCGCTGGACAACTTCATCGAGATGCGCGACCGGGTGTCGTCCCCGGTGTACCGGGCGAAGCAGGCGGCGGTCCACGCGCTGGAGCGGCGCCTGGCCGGGCGCTATGTCTCCCGCTACGAGCTGGTGTCGTTCTCGACGGTGCCGTACGCGCGGATCCCGGCGCGGATCAGGCGGCAGAACCGGGTGCTAGCCGCGGCCGCCGCCGGCACCGCGGCGGCCCTCGGCCTGGGCCTGCGCGCCCTCCTCCGGCGGCGCTGAGCCCCGGCGGCCGGCGGCCAGGTCGGCCAGGGCCGCCGCCAGCGCCGCCAGCACGAACCCGAGGACGACGATCAGCCCGTGCCGGAACGCGGCGGCCCAGTCCCCGCGCGTCCCGGCGATCGTGGCGAAGAACACCGACCCGACGGCGGCGACCCCCATCGCGGTGCCGACCCGCTGGCCGGTCTGCAGGACGCCGGCCGCGCTGCCGCCCTCGGTGTAGTCCACCTCCGACAGGGTGATCGTCTGGTTCGGCGAGATCACCAGGCCGCTGCCCAGCCCGGCCAGCAGCAGCGGCGCCGCGGTGGCCCAGGCGACGCCCGCGCCGGGCTTCAGCTCCACCGCGAGCCACGCCGCGCCGAGCCCGGCCAGCACCAGGCACAGGCCTCCGGCGACGAGTTGGCGGCCGTACCGCGAGACGGCGCGGCCGCCGAGGGTGGACCCGACCGCGGAGCCGAGCGCGAACGGCGTGATCGCCAGGCCCGCCTCCAGCGCGCTGAGACCGAGGCCCGCCTGGAGGTAGAGCGTGAAGATGAAGAAGACCGCGGTGAATCCGGCGAAGTACAGCAGCGCGATCGCCGACCCCAGCGAGTAGGAGCGGAGCCGGAACAGCGCGAGGTCGACCATCGGCGCCCGGGCCCGGCGCTCCCAGGCGGCGAAGGCCGCCAGCAGCACGGCGCCCGCCAGGACGAGCAGCCACTTGAGGTCGCCGCGCCACTGCTGCTCCTGGACGAGCGGCAGCAGCACGCACAGGACGCCCGCGCCCAGCAGCAGCACGCCGAGGGGGTCCAGGCCCTGCCGCTCCCCGTAGACCGGGGCGGGCAGCAGCCGCCACGCCAGGAACAGCGCCACGACGCCGACCGGGATGTTGACGTAGAACACCCACCGCCAGCCCTCCGCCGGACCGGCGATCGCGATCAGCCCGCCGCCGAGCAGCGGCCCGACGGCGGTGGCGATCCCGATGACGGCGCCGAGCGCCCCGAACGCCCGTCCCCGCTCGGGGCCCCGGAACAGCTGCTGGATGAGCCCGGCGACCTGCGGGTTGAGGATGCCGCCCGCGACGCCCTGCACGAGCCGGGCGAGGACGAGGAACAGGATCGTCGGGGCGATGCCCGCCCCCGCGCTCGCCGCCGTGAACAGCGCGAGCCCGAACATGAACACCGCCCGGCGGCTGCGGGCGTCGCCGAGCCGCCCGGCCGGGACGAGGACGAGCCCGAACGTCAGCGCGTACCCGGACAGGATCCACTGGAGCTGCGCGTCCGACGCGTGCAGGCCCGACCGGATCGACGGCAGCGCCACGTTGACGATGCTGACGTCCAGCAGCGTCATGAACGCCGCGACAAGGCAAACCGAGAGCGCCTGCCACCGCCTTGTCATTGCCTTTGCTCCTCCTTCGGGCCCGGAGGGCCCTCCATCGTCGACAAAGGCGGGCGATCGCTGGCATCGCTCCGTCTCGCCTTGCGGCTCGCTTCGCGATCAGGTTCTCGCTTCGCTCGAACCTGCCTTCGGACGCGATCGCGACCATTGAGGTTGTTGCGTGGTTGCGGCGGTGGTTGAGGTCGGTGTGGGACGGTGCCTTCGGGTCCGGAGCAGAGCACTGCTGAACACAGCAATGCAATAGATTCCCCTGATGAGCGATTCCGACTCGGGGACCGGCCCCGAAGAACTCCAGTGCTCCGCCAAGGGCTGCCGGGCGGACGCGGTGTGGGCGCTGCGGTGGAACAACCCGAAGATCCACACGCCGGACCGGCGGAAGGTCTGGCTCGCCTGCGACGAGCACCGCGAGAGCCTGTCGGCGTTCCTGTCCCGCCGCGACTTCCTGAAGGACGTGGTGCCGGTCGCCGACCGCGACGAGCCCGCCGGGCGCGGTTAGGCCTCGTCGAGGACCGGCGCGCCGCCCTGCTCGGGAGCCCCGCCCTGCTCGGGGACCCCGGCCTGCTCGGGCGCCTCGGCCGGCCAGCCCTCGGCCATCTCCGTCAGCCGGGCGGCGGCGTCGCGCGCGGGCACGCCGCGGCCGACCGCGAGGCCGAGCAGGTAGGCCGTCACCGGCGCGCCGGGCCGCGCGACGTTGTGGGCGACGTCGCGGGCCAGGTCGAGCACCAGGCCCTGGTCGACCTCGCCGCGCTCCAGGCCCAGTTCGAGGCAGGCCGCGTTGATCCAGTCCTCGAGGACGGACATGGTTTCCCCCTTCGAGCGTGGTGCCGGTGGTCTGCCCACTCTCGCACGATCAAAGCAGTCGCTCGGCCGCGGCCAGCTGCTCGGGGGTGTCGCAGTCGAACCACGCCGGACGGACGCCGGCCGGCAGCCTCACCGGCACCGGATCCAGGGGGCCGAGGAACCCGCGCAGGGAGGCGCCCTCGTAGGCGGCCAGCGCCGTCCGCAGGGCGCCCGCGCGCCAGCACCCGGCGAGCCACTGCTCGCGGCCGTCCTCGTCCACCAGGACGGCCCCGTCCCGCTCCCCCATCGCCTCGAGCAGCGCGGCGACGTGGGCGGGGCGCAGGAACGGCAGGTCGGCGGCCAGCAGCGCCAGGACGGGCGCGCGGACCTCGGCGAGCCCGGCGCGCAGCGCGGGCACCGGCCCGGCGCCCGGCGGGTCCTCGCGGACGACGACGGCGTCCGGCAGGACGTCGCGGCGCGGCCCCACCACGACGAGCCGGGACGCCCCGGACGCGGCGGCCGCCGCCCATTCGACCAGCGGGCGTCCCCCCGCGGGGGCGGCGGGCTTGTCGGCGCCGAACCGCCGCGCGCGCCCGCCCGCGAGCAGCACGGCGTCGAACGACGCGCCGGCGCCCACCGGCTCAGCCGCCGATCGCCGACATGGGGCGGGCGGGCTGGAGGAACGACGGGTCGTCGATGCCGTGCCCGGCGCGCTTGGCCCGCACCGCCGCGCGCCAGCGGTCGGCCAGCTCGGCGTCGGCGGCTCCGGCGCGCATCGCGTCGCGCAGGTTGGACTCCTCGGTGGCGAACAGGCAGTTGCGGACCTGTCCGTCGGCGGTGAGCCGCACCCGGTCGCAGGCGCCGCAGAACGGCCGGGTCACCGAGCCGATCACGCCGACGGTCTCAGGGCCGCCGCCGACGAGGAACGACTCGGCGGGGGCGCTGCCGCGCTCGTGCCCGCTGTCGGGCGCGAGGTCGAACTTGGCCGACAGCCGGTCCAGGATCTCGTCCGCGGTGATCATGTTCTCGCGGGTCCAGCCATGCTGGGCGTCCAGCGGCATCTGCTCGATGAACCGCAGCCGGTAGCCGTGCTCCAGGCAGTACCGCAGCAGCGGGACGGCCTCGTGGTCGTTGATCCCGCGCATCAGCACGGCGTTGATCTTGACGGGGGCGAGCCCCGCGCGCCGCGCGGCCGCCAGCCCCGCCAGCACGTCCCCCAGCCGGTCGCGGTGCGCGAGGCGCCGGAACGTGTCGCGGTCGAGGGTGTCGAGGGAGACGTTCACGCGGTCGAGCCCGGCCTCGGCCAGCGGCGCGGCCAGCCGGTCGAGCCCGATCCCGTTGGTGGTCAGCGAGATCTGGGGGCGCGGCGCCTGCTCCGCCGTCCGCCGCACGATCTCCGGGAGGCCGCGCCGCAGCAGCGGCTCGCCGCCGGTGTAGCGGACCTCCGTCACGCCGAGGTCGCGCACGGCGAGGCCGACCAGCCGGGCCACCTCGTCGTCGGTGAGCAGTTCCGGCTTGGGCAGCCAGTCCAGCCCCTCGGGCGGCATGCAGTACGAGCACCGCAGGTTGCAGCGGTCGGTGAGGGAGACCCGCAGGTCCGTCGCGGTACGGCCGAAGGTGTCGACCAGCACGGGCACCCCTTCCTGTCGCGGTCTGGCTCCCCAGCCTATTCCGGTGGTTGACGAACTGATCCACGCGGGAGACGGTGGCCTTCCGCCGATGATCTGTGGAGGGCGCGGTGGCGACGGCGCGGGAGTGGGAGTTCGCGGGCACGCGGGGGGCGGTCACGGCCCGGATCTGGGCGGACGGCGAGCCGCGCTACGTCGCGGTGCTCGTGCACGGCTACGGCGAGCACCTCGGGCGCTACGACCACGTCGCGGCCGTCCTGGTGCGGCACGGGGCCGTCGTCTGCGGCCCGGACCACCTGGGCCACGGCCGCTCGGCCGGCGAGCGCGTGCTGGTCGAGGACTTCGAGGACCTCGTCGCCGACCTGCACACGGTCGTGGAGGCGGCCCGCGGCGACCACCCGGGGCTGCCCGTCGTCATGATCGGCCACTCCATGGGCGGCCTGATCGCCACCCGGTACGCCCAGCTCCACGGCGGCGTCCTCGCCGCGCTGGTGCTGTCCGGCCCGGTCCTCGGCCGCTGGCACGTCGTGGAGCAACTGCTGCCCCTCGACGAGATGCCGGACGAGCCGATCGACACCGCCACGCTCTCTCGCGACCCGGCCGTTGGGAAGGCCTACACCGAGGATCCGCTGATCTGGCACGGGCCGTTCAGGAAGCCCACCGTCCGGGCCCTCGACACCGCCCTCCGCCGCGTCGACGAGCACGGCTCCCTGGGGGCGCTGCCCACCTTCTACGTCCACGGCGACGCCGACGAGCTCGTACGCCCGCGGGACACCCGCGTCGGCATCGAGGCGGTCCGCGGGGACGACCTCACCGAGCGCCTCTACCCCGGCGCCCGCCACGAGGTCTTCAACGAGACCAACCGCGACGAGGTCCTCGCCGACGTCACCGCCTTCATCGACCGGGTGCTGCCGGAGGCGTGAAGCGCCGGTCCGCGCCGCGCCAGGGCCGGTAGCGGATTCGCCTCGCACGGCCCGCTTCGCCTTCTGGGCGCACCTCGTCCTGGTGCGGCCACGAAGTCCTGACCAGGGCGGACACCCAAACAAGGCCGTCCGAAGCATGGCGACTCTCCGTGAAAAGTTCTTTACTTTAAGACATCATTTCCTGGTTCAAGGGGGGACGTACACATGAACCGGATCCAGATCGACGACCGGGCGACCACGACCGGGCACCGCGACCGCGCGGTCCCACCCGAGGGAGGCGGGTCATGACGGTCCTCTGGCCGCTCGTCGGCGCGGCCGTCATCCCGACGAGCGGCCAGACGTGGCAGCAGGCGATCAGCGCGTTCGAGACGCTCACCGGACGGCCGCTGCCGGTCCGCCGCTGCTACGACGGCGCTCCGCCGTCCACGGTGGCCACCTCGCAGATGCGCTACGACCTGGGGGTGCGCAAGAGCGTCTACAGCATCAAACCGACGATGTCGACGCCGCTGGCGACGCTGCAGTCGCTCGCGAACGACATCATCACCACGGGCGCCAAGGCCGACGTGATCATCTACCACGAGCCGGTCGACAACATGAGCGGTCCCGACTTCATCAACCTCTACAAGCGGTCGGCACCGCCGTTCCGCTCGGCCGGGGTGAAGGTGGGGGTCTGCTACACCAACTACTCGTGCAACCTCCCGTACTCCGATTCGCGGTCGGCGCTGAAGTACTACTGGCCGCCCACGGGCCTGGTCGACTTCATCGGGATCGACGAGTACCCGATCGGCGAGATCTCCGCCACCTCGGACGCCCCTCCGATGGACGTGCGCACGCGGCGGGTGTGCCAGTTCGCCGACTCCCTGGGAGTCCCCCTGGGGCTCGCCGAATGGGGCGTGGACGCCTCCTGGCCGGTCACCAAGTCCGTCCAGTGGATGCGGTCGGTCACCGACTGGGGCCGCCAGCGCACCCTGCTCGGCGTCCCGCTGCGGTGGTCGTGCTATTTCAACATCGCGCCCTACGCCATGACGCACGCCGAGTACGTGGACGCCTACGACAACCAGTCCGACCTGCTGATGTAGGGGGACGGCGGGCCCGGCGCCCCGCCTGAGCGGGGCGCCGGGCCCGCGCGCCTTCAGCCCTTGACGCAGATGAGCTGGCGGAGGTGCGCCACGACCTCGACGAGGTCGGACTGGGCCTCGATCACCGTCTCCAGGTCCTTGTAGGCGCCGGGGATCTCGTCGATGACGCCGCTGTCCTTGCGGCACTCGACGCCCCGGGTCTGCTCGACCAGGTCGTCCACGGTGAAGCTCTTGCGCGCCTTGTTGCGGCTCATCTTCCGCCCCGCGCCGTGCGAGGCCGAGTTGTACGCGGTCTCGTTGCCGAGTCCGCGGACGATGTAGGTGCCGGTCGCCATGGACCCCGGGATGATCCCGAGGTCGCCGCTCCCCGCGCGGATCGCGCCCTTGCGGGTGACGAGCAGCTCGACGCCGCCGTACTCCTCCTCCGCCACGTAGTTGTGGTGGCAGGAGATGACCTGCTCCCACCGGCAGCGCTTCTCCCCGAACCGCTTCGTCACGACGTTCTGCGCGAGGGCCATCATGACGGCGCGGTTGCGGCGCGCGTACTCCTGCGCCCAGAACAGGTCGTGCCGGTAGGAGTCCATCTTGGCGGTGCCGGACAGGAACACGGCGAGGTCGTTGTCCGGCAGGTCCTGGTTGTGCGGGAGCCTGCGGGCGGCCTCGATGTGCTGCTCGGCCAGCTCGTTGCCGATGTTGCGCGACCCCGAGTGCAGGACGAGCCAGATCGCGCCGTCGTCGTCCGCGCACAGCTCCAGGAAGTGGTTGCCCCCGCCGAGCGTGCCCATCTGCGAGCGGGCGCGGCCGAGGCGGGACCGCACCGCCGGGTGCAGGTCCTCGAACGCCTTCCAGAAGTCGTACCAGCCGCGCTCCTTCAGGCCGGGCAGCGCGGACGGGTCGACGGCGGTCTTGTGGGAGCCGCGCCCGACGGGGATCGCCCTCTCCAGGCGGCCGCGCAGGCCGGCCAGGTCGTCGGGCATGTCCTCGACGGTGAGCGAGGACTTCGCGGCGGTCATCCCGCAGCCGATGTCCACGCCGACGGCCGCCGGGGACACCGCGTCCCTCATCGCGATCACCGAGCCGACGGTGGCGCCCTTGCCGTAGTGGACGTCGGGCATCACCGCGAGGCCCTCCACCCACGGCAGGGCGGAGACGTTGCGGAGCTGGTCGAGGGCGAGGTCCTCGACGGTGGACGGGTCGGTCCACATCCGGATCGGGACGCGGCCGCCCTTCAGGGTCTGGTACGGCATTTCCCTCTCCTTGATCGACGGAACCGAACCGCGATCTATGACGCCAGAGTCACCCGTCCCGGTTCAACCGGTTTTCGCCCTGGCGGCGCTCGGTCAGGCCGAGGCGGTCGAGGTGGCGCAGCAGGGCGACGGCGGTGTCGCGGCCGGTCCCGAGGGCCTCGCCGGCCTGGGCGGGCGTGAACGGCTGCGGCAGGGCGGACAGGACGCGCAGCGCCTCCTGGTCGGCGCCGGGGAGCAGCACGATCGCGTCGCCGATCCGCAGGAGGGCGCCCGCGTTCTGCGCGCCGGCGAGGATTTCGCCCGTGAGGCCCAGCTCCTCGAGGCGCTCGGCGCTGGGCGGCCGGAAGGGGGTCTCGGCCAGCTCGGCGCGGAGCCGCTCCACGGCCTCGGCCCAGGGCGGCGGCGGTTCCGCGGCCACCGCCGCCCGCGACGGCTCGGCGGCCCGCGCCGGGGCGGGGCCCGGAGCAGGGCCGTAGACCCGCCCGGCGTCCACGCGCAGCGGCGGCCGGACGAGCGCGGCGACGAGCTGGCGGGCGGGCAGGCCGAGCCGCAGCCGGACGGTCTCCAGGGGGATCCCGGGGGCGCGCGGGCTCTGCGCGGCGTGCCGGGCCGTCTCCTCGGCGAGCCGCTCGAACAGCGACCGCCAGTGCGCCGGGTCGGCGACCCAGTCGCCGTTCAGGGCGACGGCGTCCGGCGGTGGCGCGCAGCCCATGACGGACAGCTCCGACCTGCGGAGCACGCCGTGCCGCCGCAGGACGAGGGCGCCGTCCGGGCGGTCCGGCCAGGACGCCAGCTCCCGGGCGCGGGCGGCGCCGGCGCCCGGCCGCACGAGGGTCGGCGGCCGGACGTCCAGGACGCTCACCCCGGCGATCGAGCGGCGCTCGGGGTCGCGCAGGAGCCCGGTGTCGCCGAGGTGCAGGGCGAGCCGGGTGTTCAGGGTCAGGCGCGCGGTGTCGGGGCCGAGGGGCCGCAGCCGGACCGGGACGGCGGCCGACCCGACGTGCAGCGTCATCCGCCGCGCGAGCCTGCCGGACGCCTCGCCGAAGCGGGTGCGGACGTCGACGCAGGTGGTGTGCGTCCAGGCGCCGGGGGTGACCAGGGCCATGCCGGCGTCCACGCGCCCGGCGTCGCGCAGGGTCAGCACGACGCGGGAGACGCCGCCGACCGATTCGCGGGGCTCGCCGGCGCAGCCGATCGTCCGGACGCGGACGCGCTCGCCCGCGGGCATGAGGAGCAGCTCGTCGCCCACCGCGACCGTTCCGGCGGTGAGGGTGCCGGCGATGACGCTCTGCCGCCCGGCGGTGAACGCCCGGTCGGCCCACAGCCGCACCGGGGCGTCCGGGTCGGGCACGGGCAGCCGGGCGGCGAGGCGGTCGAGCGCGGCGGCCAGCTCGGCCATCCCGGCGCCGGTCTCGGCGCTGACCGCGACGGCCTCCGCGCCCCCCAGCGCGCTCCCGGCGAGCCGCTCGCGGATCTGGCGCAGCGCGGGCTTCGGGTCGGCGGCGTCGGCCTTGGTGACCGCGACGACGCCGAACCGGGCGCCGAGCGCGCCGAGCGCCTCCAGGTGCTCGCGCGTCTGCGGCATCCACCCCTCGTCGGCCGCGACGGCGAGCAGGACCGCGGACGCGGGCGCCGCCCCGGCGAGCATCTCCGGGACGGACCGCTCGCCCCCCGGGGCGTCGACGAACGCGACGCGGCGGCCCGAGGGCAGCTCCGTCCAGGCGCCCGGTTCGCCGGGCTCGCTGCCGGTGAGGGCGCGCACGAGCACCGACTTGCCGTGCCCACCGTGACCGGCGGTGGTGACGACCTGCATCAGCGTCCTTTCCGGGCCTGAACGCCGATGGCCGCGCGAGGGCCGGCCGTGCGGGGGATGGCGGTGCGGGGGTTGCGCAGACGAAGGTCCACGAAAGGCAACCCTATGGAGGCCGGGGCCAGGGGCAAACCGCGACGCGCGGGCGCGGCCGGTTCGCCGGCGACACCGCCCCGGACGGTGGGGCCCCGGCCCTCCCCCTGGCTCAGGCGAACCGGCGGAGGGCCGGGAGGTCGCGGACAAGGGGCGCCAACGCGTCGAGTTCGCGGGTGCGGGCGGGCGGTGTGCTGCCGAACCGTTCCGTCTCGGCTTGTCGCCGAGCCCACGCGTTGGCGAAGACCAGGGCGCGCACCGGCGCGGGGGCCGCGGCGAGGCGCTCGGCCCTTGCCGAGGCCTCGGGGGTGTCCGTCTCGGGCTCGGCGGGGCGCGCCGTCCTCGCATGGGCGCCGGCCGGGGACCGCCACAGCGGGGAGCCGTCGTCGACGAGAGTGTCGGCGGGGGCCGTGCCGCAGGCGGCCAGGAGGGCCGCCGTGAGCGGTTCCGGGTCGGCGCAGCCGGTGCCGGCCAGCAGCCCTACCGTGTGCCGCCCGGTCTGCCAGGCGCTGAGGAATTCGGGCCAGGCTTCCGTGGTCAACACGCTCGCGTAGCGTTCGGTGATCTCGCGCATAACGGGTCCGAGCGCGGTGTGCAGCGGCTCCGGCAGCAGCGTGGCGAGGTCGGCGGCGAGACCGTCCGCGACCGCCGGCCGCTCGCCCGGCCGGCACCCGGGCGGCAGCGGCGTGGCCCAGAGGCGGGACAGGTGGAGCCGCCGCAAGTCGACGGTCTGGACTTCACGGCTGACCCTGTCATCACGCGCGCCTCCCGGGCTCCGTGCCCGACCAGGATAGGGGGCGCGTCGGGCCGTACCGGGGCGTCGCGGGGTGATTCCCCCGCTCTACACTTACTTAGGTTAAGTAAGTACATGCCGTGCGCCGGGCTCCGGCGACCGGCCGATGCGGGAGGTTCGCATGACCGGCGCCCCGGCGGCTCGAGGGACAGGGGTCCCGGCGGTGCGCGAGGCGCGCGCCGCGGTGGTCCCCGGAGCCGGCGCCCCGGCCGCACGGCACACTGGCCCCACGCTGCTCGCGCTCTCCGTGGCGGGGATGGTCGTCTCGGTGCAGCAGACGCTCGTGCTGCCGCTGCTGCCGCAGCTCATGGCCCGCTTCGACGCCCCCATCACCGACGTGACATGGGTGTTCACCGCGTCCCTGCTGGCCGGCGCCGTCGCCACCCCGCTGCTCACGCGGTTCGGCGACATGTACGGCAAGAAGCGGATGATCCTGCTGGCCCTGGTGCTGCTGCTGGCGGGCTCGGCGGTGTGCGCGGTCTCCGGCACGCTGCCGGTGCTGATCGCCGGACGCGCCCTGCAGGGCGTCTCGGTGGCGATGATCCCCCTCGCCATCGGCATGATCCGCGACACGTTCCCGCCCGAGCGGGTCACCACGGCGATCGGCATCGTCAGCGCCACCATGGGCGTCGGCGGCAGCGCGGGCATGATCGTGACCGGGCTGATCGCCGCCCGGACACCGAGCCACCACCCGGTCTTCTGGATCGCCGCCGCGCTGGCGGCGGCCGGGCTGGTGCTGGTCGCCGCCACGGCGCGCGACGTCGGCGTCCGCGCCGGGGGCCGGCCCGACCTGCCGGGCGCGGCGCTGCTCGCCTGCTGGCTGGTGTGCCTGCTGCTCGCCATCAGCCAGGGCAACGCGTGGGGCTGGGCGTCCGCCGGGGTCCTCGGCCTGTTCGGCGCCGCGGCCGCGCTGTGCGCGGTGTGGGTCGCGGTCGAACGGAGGGTCCGCGCGCCCATGGTGCGGCTGAACCTGCTCGTCGGCGCCCGGTCGCTGTCGGCCAACGTCGTCTCGGCGCTGCTCGGCTTCTCGATGTTCGCCGCGTTCACGCTCATCGCGGGCTTCGTGCAGGCGCGGCCGGAGGAGGTCGGGTACGGCCTCGGCGGCTCGGTGCTGGACGTCGGGCTCTACATGCTGCCGAGCACCGTGACGATGCTGGTCTTCTCGGCGATGGCCGGGCGGATCGCCGCCCGGCTCGGCCCCGCCCACACCCTCGCGATCGGGTCGGCGTTCGCCGGGCTCTGCTACGCGTGGCTCGCGGTGTCGAACACGCACGTGTACGACATGCTCGCCTTCAGCGCCATCCAGGGCATCGGGTTCGGGATCGCCTACGCGGCGCTCGGCACCCTCGCCGTCCGGCACGTCCCGATGGACCAGAGCGGGATCGCCAGCGGGATCAACTCCCTCGTGCGGACCACGGGCGGCAGCGTCGCGGGCGCCGTCACCGCGTCGATCCTGGCCGGACGGGCCGCCGCGGGCACCGGCGCGCCCGGCCTCGGCGCCTACGAGCTGTGCTTCTGGATCGTCTCGGCGGGCGCCGCCCTGGCCGCCCTCATCGCCGTCGCGCACGCCCTCCGCCACCCCGGGTAGACCTCCGGCGGCGGCGCGGGCCCTTGACGAACCGGCCCCGCGCCATGCCCTATAGGGGTGCGGCCCGAATCGCGGAGACGCCGGTCCGGGCCTCCGCGCAGATCCGGGCCAGGACCCGTCACCGGGAGGACGACATGGGCGCCTACGCGGCCGCGTACGAACGCAGCATCGCCGATCCGACCCGCTTCTGGGGGCTGGCGGCGCGGGACGTGCGGTGGCTCGTCCCGCCCGACCGGGTGCTGGACGACGGGGCCCCGCCCTTCTACCGCTGGTTCACCGGCGGTGAGCTCAACACCTGCGACAACGCCCTGGACCGCCATGTCGAGGAGGGGCGCGGCGAGCAGGCCGCGCTGATCTACGACAGCCCCGTCACCGGGACCGTGCGGACCTACACCTACCGGGAGCTGACCGAGCTCGTCGCGCGGTTCGCCGGAGCCCTGCGCGCGCAGGGCGTCGAGCGCGGCGACCGCGTGGTGATCTACCTGCCGATGGTGCCCGAGGCCGTCATCGCGATGCTGGCGTGCGCCCGGCTCGGGGCGGTGCACTCGGTGGTCTTCGGCGGGTTCGCGGCGCGCGAGCTGGCCGTCCGCATCGACGACGCCCGCCCGAAGGCGGTCGTGTCGGCGTCCTGCGGCATCGAGGCCGGCCGTGTCGTCCCCTACAAGCCGCTGCTGGACCGGGCGCTGGAGCTCGCCCGGCACAAGGTCGAGCGGTGCGTGATCCGCCAGCGCGAGCAGCTGCACGCCGACCTCGTCCGGCCGCGGGACGTGGAGTGGGACGAGGCCGTCGCGGCCGCAGAGCCCGCCGGGTGCGTTCCCGTCGCCGCCACCGACCCGCTCTACATCCTCTACACCTCGGGCACGACCGGGCGGCCGAAGGGCGTCGTCCGGGACAACGGCGGGCACGCGGTGGCGCTGCGCTGGTCGATGGAGAACGTCTTCGACGTGGGGCCGGGCGACGTCTTCTGGGCGGCGTCCGACGTCGGCTGGGTCGTCGGGCACTCCTACATCGTCTACGCGCCGCTGCTCACCGGCTGCACGACCGTGCTGTACGAGGGCAAGCCGGTGGGGACGCCGGACGCGGGCGCGTTCTGGCGCGTCGCCGCGCAGCACCGTGTCAAGGCGCTGTTCACCGCGCCGACCGCGATCCGGGCGATCAAGAAGGAGGACCCCGAGGGCGCGCTGCTCGCCGGGCACGACCTGTCCGCCCTGGACACGCTGTTCCTCGCCGGCGAGCGCCTCGACCCCGACACCTACCGGTGGGCCTCGCGGGTCCTGGAGCGGCCGGTGATCGACCACTGGTGGCAGACCGAGACCGGCTGGCCGATCGTGGCGAACCTGCGCGGGCTGGAGCCGATGCCGGTCAAGGCGGGGTCCCCCTCGGTGCCGGTGCCCGGGTACGACGTGCGGGTGCTCGGCCCGGACGGGTCGCCCGTCCCGCCGGGCGCCGACGGCGACATCGCGATCCGGCTGCCGCTGCCGCCGGGCACGCTGCCCACGCTGTGGCAGGACGACGAGCGGTTCGTCGAGTCGTACCTGACCAAGCACCCCGGCCACTACCTGACCGGCGACGGCGGGCACATCGACGAGGACGGCTACGTGTGGGTGATGGGCCGCACCGACGACGTGATCAACGTCGCCGGGCACCGGCTGTCCACCGGGACGATGGAGGAGGTCATCTCCGCCCATCCGGCCGTCGCGGAGTGCGCGGTCATCGGCGTCCAGGACGCGCTGAAGGGGCAGGTGCCGCGCGGGCTCGTCGTGCTCAAGAGCGGGGTCCTGGCCGAGCCCTCGGAGGTGTGCGCCGAGCTGGTCGCGATGGTCCGCGAGCAGGTCGGGCCGGTGGCCGCGCTCAAGGAGATCTCCGTCGTGCCCGCGCTGCCGAAGACGCGGTCGGGCAAGATCCTGCGGGGCGTGATGCGGGGCATCGCCGACGGGCAGGAGGTGCCGGTCCCGTCCACGATCGAGGACCCCGAGGTCCTGGACGGCCTGCGCCCGGTGCTGCGCCGGCCCTAGGGCTCTTCAGGGGGGCGGCGGCCGGTGTCGCGCGTCGCGGCCCCGCGCTCGGGCCAGAACGCCGCCACCAGGAGGATGGCGGCCACCGGAAGGGCGGACTGGAACAGCGCCTCCCACACGTTCCAGCCGCCGTCGCCGAGGTCGGACAAGTGGACCAGGCCCGTCCCGGCGAACGCCGCGACGACGCCGACCGTGGCCAGCAGCCATGCCGGCACGCGCTTGCGGCCCGCCAGCACGAACCGGCTCAGGACTCCGATGGCCGCGCCCAGGACGACGGCGGCCACGATCCCGCCGATGGTCATGCGTCGCCTCGCCTCCCCCCGTCCCCATGAGGCCAGCCGGGGACCTACCCGCGACCTTGATCGGCGACACGGGGCGGCGCGGGCGGCTAGCGGATGACGAGGGTGTACCGCTGCCGGCCGACGAGCTCCCCGATGACGGGGGCGCCGGGGATCTCCCCGGCGACCAGCAGCCCGCCGGAGGTCTGGGCGTCGGCGAGCAGGAGGCGCTCCTCCTCGGCGATCCGGCGGAAGTCGGTGTGCGGGGAGACCCACCTGAGGTTGCGGCGGGTGCCGCCGGGGACGAACCCGTCCCGCACCGCGGCGCGCGCGCCGTCCAGGTAGGGGACGGCGGAGGCGTCCACGACGGCGGTGACGCCGCTCGCCCGAGCCAGCTTGTACAGGTGGCCGAGCAGCCCGGGTCCGGCGACGTCGGTGGCGCAGGCGGCGCCGCGCTCGAGGGCGGCCAGGCCAGCCGCCGCGTTCAGCTCCGTCATGGCCGCGACCGCGTGCGCGAACACCTCGCCGGTCGCCTTGTGCCGCGCGTTCAGGACGCCGAGGCCGAGCGGCTTGGTCAGCGTGAGCGGGACGCCGGGGCGGCCCGCGTCCAGCCGCAGCAGCCGGTCCGGGTCGGCGATCCCGGTGACCGCGAGGCCGTACTTGGGCTCGGGGTCGTCGATGGTGTGGCCGCCGGCGATCGCGACGCCGGCGAGGGCCGCCGTGTCCCGCCCGCCGCGCAGCACCTCGCGGGCCAGCTCGGCGGGCAGCGCGTCGGCGGGCCAGCCGAGCAGGTTGAGGGCCATCAGCGGCACTCCCCCGACGGCGTACACGTGCGAGAGCGCGTTCGCGGCCGCGATGCGGCCCCAGTCGTAGGCGTCGTCGACGACGGGGGTGAAGAAGTCGGCGGCCGACACCACGGCCCGGCCGCCCTCGATCCGCAGCACGGCGGCGTCGTCGCCGTCGGGACCGCCGACCAGGAGCGCGTCGTCCCCGCCGGTGAGGCCGGCCACGATCCGCTCCAGCTCCCCCGGCGGGATCTTGCACGAGCCGCCGCCGCGCGCGTACTGCGTCAGGCGGGCCACCGGGGCGAGTCGGGTCACCGCAGAATTTAACGCACAACTACCTCAAATGATCAACAAACGGACGGTATGCACTCGGTCACCGATCGGCGACCGGTCCCGCGACCAGCACGGAAAAGCCTCCACCCCCTTGTCCGAACCCTGTTCGGCATGATGCGATCTCCCCTCTGCAAGTCATCACTTACTTCGGTGACCAACGACCACGAGGGGCGACATGGGGATCCAGGAACAGCGGGCCGACCTCGACCGGGCCGTCGCGGGGCAGACGATCTGCACCGCCCTCGCCGCGACCGCCGAACGGCACGGGGGCAGGCCCGCCTATTCCGACCGGATCGACGGCGAGTGGCAGACCCTCACCTGGGCGGAGACGAGGACCCGCGCGCTGGAGACGGCGGCCGGGTTCGCCGCGCTCGGCCTGGAGGCCGGCGACGTCGTCGCGCTGATGATGCCGAACCGCTCCGAGCACGTCCTGGCCGACCTCGGCGCGGTGCACGCCGGCGGGGTCCCCACCACCGTGTACGCGACGCTCGCGCCCGACCAGGTCGCCTTCGTGGCCGGCCACTGCTCGGCGAAGTACGCCGTACTGGACGGCATCGACCAGCTGGGCCGCTGGCTGCCCGCCCTGGACCGCCTGCCCGGCCTCCGCAAGATCATCGTGGTGAACGCCAAGGCGTGCCCGCCAGGCGACCGCTTCCTCAGCTGGGACGCCCTCACCGAGCTCGGCCGCCGGGAGCTGGCCGCCGACCCGCTCGCGATCGACCGGCGCTGGCAGGCGGTCAGGCCCGAGGACACCGTCACCCTGCTCTACACCTCCGGCACCACCGGCGACCCCAAGGGCGTCCTGATCACGCACTCGATGGTGCTGCACGAGGCCGAGATGGTCGAGCGCAGCTCGGTCCTGCCCGAGCACCCCGCCGGGATCTCCTACCTGCCGTTCGCCCACATCGCCGACCGCGTGCTCAGCTACTACCTGCCGGTCCGGCTGGCCTCGCACGTCCATTTCTGCCCCGACCCGGCCCAGCTGACGTCGGTCCTCGGCGCGGTCCGGCCGCACTCCTTCTTCGGCGTCCCGCGCGTCTGGGAGAAGATCATGGCCGGCATCCAGGCCGTGCTGTCGGCCGAGCGGGACGAGGCGAAGAAGCGGGCGGTCGCCGCCGCCCTCGACGCGGGCCGCGCCTACGTGACGGCGCAGGAGCACGGGGGCACGCTCACCCCCGAGATCGCCGAGGCCTTCGAGCGCGCCGACCAGGCCGTCCTCACCCCCATGCGCGCCCTGCTCGGCCTGGACCGGGTCCTCCAGGCGTCCAGCGCCGCCGCGCCGCTGCCCGTCGAGGTGGCCCGGTTCTTCGCCGGCCTCGGCCTGAAGATCTTCGACGCCTACGGGATGACGGAGACGACGGGCGCCATCACCGCCAACCTGGCCGACTCGTTCAAGCTCGGCACCGTGGGGCGCCCCTTCCCCGGCGTCGAACTGAAGCTCGCCGACGACGGCGAGATCCTCGTCCGCGGGGCCACGTGCACCCCCGGATACCTGGACCGGCCCGACGCCACCGCGGACCTGATCGACTCGGACGGCTGGGTGCACACCGGTGACGTCGGCCGCCTCGACGGCGACGGCTTCCTCACCGTCGTCGACCGCAAGAAGGAGCTGATCATCACCGCGGGCGGCGAGAACATCGCGCCGTCCCTGGTCGAGAACCGCCTCAAGGAGCACCCGCTCATCGGCCAGGCCCTCGCCTTCGGCGACCGCCGCCCCTACGTCATCGCCCTCATCACCCTCGACGGCGAGGTCGCGCCCGTCTGGGCGGCGGCCCACGGGATCGAGGCCACCGACCTCGCCGCCCTCGCCGACCACCCCCTCGTCCTGGAGGAGGTCGCCCGGGCGGTCGAGGACGCCAACGCCCGGCTCGCCCGCGTCCAGCAGGTCAAGAGGTGGCGGCTGCTCACCGCCGAGTGGACCGCCGAGAGCGAGGAGCTCACCCCGACCCTCAAGCTCAAGCGCCGCGTCGTGCACACCAAGTACGCCGCCGACATCGACGCCCTGTACACCGGCTAAGATCACCGCCGGAGGCGTGTGAGCGCCTGGTGGCCTCCCCGGCCTTCAAAGCCGACGGTCCCGAGGATCTCGGGACGGCGGGTTCGATTCCCGTACGCCTCCGCCACCCCGCCCCCAGGCGGGGGCGGGGGCGGGGCGAGCCGGTTCGGGCGCGGCGTAACGTGAGGGCATGAGGCGTCGCAAGCTGGCCTACGGGATCATGATGGGGACCTGCCTCACCCTGTTCGTGCTGGCCTGGGCGGTGGTGCGGCTGTACTCGCACACGGCCGCGATCGCGATGACGGTGGTCGCGCTGGTGATCCCCCCGTTCGCCGCGATCGTGGCGAACTGGAACATCGACCGCCGGGACCGGCGCGATTGAGCGGCCAGGGTGTCGCCTGGCTGCTCGACCTCGCCGGGATCTTCGTCTTCGCGGTCTCGGGGGCCCTCGCGGCCGTCCGGCAGCGGCTGGACGTCGTCGGGATGGTGGTGCTGGCGGAGATCACCGCGCTCGGCGGCGGGATCCTGCGCGACCTGCTCATCGGGGCCGTCCCGCCGGCGGCCTTCACCGACCTCGGTTACGTGCTGGTCCCGTTGGCGGCCTCGGCGCTGGTGTTCTTCTGGCATCCGCAGGTGACGCGGCTGCTGCCCGCGGTGCTGCTGTTCGACGCCGCCGGGCTCGGGCTGTTCTGCGCCACCGGGACGGTCAAGGCGCTCGCGTACGGGCTCTCGCCGGTGCACGCGGTGCTCCTCGGGATCGTGACGGCGGTCGGCGGCGGCATCCTGCGCGACGTGCTGGCCGGGCGGATCCCCGCGGTGCTCTACGACCGGCAGCTGTACGCGGTCCCCGCGCTGCTCGGCGCCGCCGCGACCGCCGCGGCAGACGCCGCCGGCCTGCACGGCGGAGCCGTCACCGCGGGCGCCGCCGCGATGGCGTTCGGGCTCCGCGTCCTCGCCATGCGCCAGGGGTGGCGGGCCCCCCGCCCCCGCGGAGTACCGGACTGACCCGCGCGGAGCCCGCGCCCTTCGTTTGCGGCGGGTCGTCGGGGTACCGTCAACGTTCATGGGGCGGATCACCGTGCGCAGGCCCGTACTGCGGCTGAGCGCGTCCGGCGCGCCGGTGCGGCGGCCCGACACGCTCGCGGCGGAGGAGCCGCTGGAGATACGCGTCGCCGGCAAGCCGCTCACGATCACGATGCGCACCCCGGGGCACGACTTCGACCTCGTCGCCGGCTTCCTGGCGGCCGAGGGCGTGGTCGCCCGGGCCGCCGACATCGCGACGATGCGGTACTGCGCGGACACCGAGGAGCAGAACACGCTCGACGTCGTGCTGTCCCCGGGCGTTACACCGCCCGACGACTCCATGACGCGGGCGTTCACCACCACCAGCGCCTGCGGGGTCTGCGGGAAGGCGAGCATCGAGGCACTGCGCTCCGACCGGCCCTACGAGGTGGCCGCGGACCCGGTGCGGCTGACCCCTGCCGTGCTGGCGACGATGCCCGAGCGGCTGCGCGGGGCGCAGCGTGTTTTCGACCGGACGGGCGGCCTGCACGCCGCCGGGCTCTTCGACGCGGACGGCGGGCTCCTGGCCGTGCGGGAGGACGTCGGCCGGCACAACGCCGTCGACAAGGTGATCGGCTGGGCGCTGCGGCAGGAGAGGCTGCCGCTGGCCGGGACGGTCCTCATGGTGAGCGGGCGCGCGTCGTTCGAGCTGACCCAGAAGGCGATGACGGCGGGCGTCCCGGTGCTGGCGGCGGTGTCGGCGCCGTCCTCGCTGGCGGTGGACCTCGCCGAGGACGCCGGGATGACGCTCGTGGGCTTCCTGCGCGGCGAGAACATGAACGTCTACACCGGGGCGGAGCGTATCGCCCTCTGATCGGGGCCGTTTGTCATAAAGGATCGAAAACCGAGCGGTAACTTGTTGGGTTGCCCTCAAGAAACCGCGGGTCCGGCAGGAGTTGACTGCTCTGCCAATGACCAACGCGGCGGCGGGGGCTCGCCGCGCCCGGCGCCCGGACGCGTGGAAGGCGAGGACCGAATGACGAGGCCCCAGGTGAGCGGCGGAGCGGCGCCCATCGACGAGCGCCACCCGCCGATCAAGCCGCGGCGCGTCTCCTTCGACTGGTCGCGGACTCCGCTGCACTGGGTCCCGAACGACCCGGTCGCCACCCACATCATCAACTCCTTCCACATCGTCCTGCCCGAGGGCGAGAAGTGGTTCATCCAGTGCGTCAAGGACGCCCGCCCGCACATCCGCGACGAGCGGCTGCTGGAGGAGATCAAGGGCTTCATCGGGCAGGAGATGGTGCACGCCCGCTCCCACCAGGGCGTGCTCGACCAGATTCTGGAGCGCAACGGGATCGACGTCTCCAAGATCACTGACGCGGCGGGGCGGGGGAACGCCGAGCGCCCCGCGCAGATGGCGGCGCTGAAGGAGCGCAACCCGCGGGCGTGGCGGCGGCGGCTGCGCTTCGAGCTGGCCGCGGTCGCCTCGATCGAGCACTACACCGCCGTCCTCGGCCAGTGGATCATGGACAACGACCGGCTCGACAAGGCCGGCGTCGACCCGACGATGCTGGACCTGCTGCGCTGGCACGGCGCCGAGGAGGTCGAGCACCGCTCGGTGGTGTTCGACGTCTACAAGGCCGTGGGCGGCCGGTACCCGACCCGCGTCGCCGCGTGGGTGGTGTCGCTGTTCTTCCTGTACTGGGCGCTGATCGGCGGTTCGCTCTACCTGCTCAAGCAGGACCCGACGATCAAGGGGCGGGTGAGCCCGCTGCGCGTCTACCGGTCCTACCGGCGCTCCGTCCGGCTCGGCCACGTGCCCGGCATCTTCCGTCTCCTGCTCGGCGAGGCGCCGGTCTACCTCAGGCCGGACCACCACCCGTCGAAGGTGTGCTCCACGCCCCGCGCTCTGGAGTACCTCATGCAGTCGCCCGCCGCGAAGGCCGGGGGCTACGACCCGTACTAGAAGCACGGGATTCCACCGATGCGCGTGGGATTCTCATTCGGTGTACGGTTCCTCCAGACCATCGGCGGCGGACCGGTCAAGGGGCGCCTGGAGGGGCGCTCCCCGGTGGGCCCGACGGGAGACGACCGCATGAAACACCCCGCCCCACCCGCCATCCGGCGGCGCGTCCGCGGCGACGGCGTCGACCTCGCCGTCTACGAGCAGGGCGACCGGTCGCGCCCGACCGTCCTGCTGGTCCACGGCTACCCCGACACCCACGCGGTCTGGGACGAGGTGGCCGCGCGGCTCGCCGAGCGGTTCCACGTCGTCCGGTACGACGTGCGCGGCGCGGGCGCCTCGTCCCGTCCGTTCGGGCGCAGACGCTACACGTTCGAGTACCTGATGGCCGACATGCAGGCGGTGCTGGACGCGACCGCGCCCGAGCGCAGGGTGCACCTCGTCGGGCACGACTGGGGCTCGATCCAGTCGTGGGAGGCGGTCTGCACCATGCAGGACCGCTTCGCCTCGTTCACCTCGATCTCCGGGCCGTGCCTGGACCACGTCGCGCACTGGACGCGCCGGAACCTGGCGCGCCCCACCCCGGGCAACCTGCGGCGGGCGGCCGGGCAGGCCGTCCGGTCCTGGTACATCTACTTCTTCCAGACGCCGGTGCTGCCGGAGCTGCTGTGGCGGGCCGGGATGGCGAAGCCGTTCGCCAAGGCCCTGGAGCTCGGCGAGGGCGTCCCGCCCCGGCACGGCCACCCGGCGAGGACGATGGCGGGCGACGCCGCCGCCGGCGTCGGGCTGTACCGGGCCAACATGCTCCAGCGGCTCCGCCGCCCGCGCGACCGGCGCACGGACGTCCCCACGCAGGTGATCGTCCCGACGAGGGACCTGTTCGTCTCGCCGCACCTGGTGGGCGGGCTCTCGGCCCGCGTGCCGAACCTGTCGCTGCGGCCGATCAAGGCCGGGCACTGGGTGCCGCGCAGCCACCCGGACGTCGTCGCGCGCTGGATCGCCGAGCACGTCACCGGCGTCCAGGGCGGCCCGCTCGGCACGGCCGAGACGCGCGCGCTCAGGCGCGCCCGGGTGTCGCGGAACCGGCGGCCCTTCGACGGGTCCCTCGTCGTCGTCACCGGCGCGGGCAGCGGGATCGGCCGCGCCACCGCGCTCGCCTTCGCCGAACGCGGCGCCGAGGTCGTCGCGGCCGACCTCGACCTGGAGGCCGCCGGGCGCACCGCCGAACTCGCCGGTTTTCTGGGCCCGGCCGGGCACGCGGTCCAGGTGGACGTCTCCGACCGCGGCGCGATGGAGACCTTCGCCAAGACCGTGATGCACGAGCACGGGGTGCCCGACGTCGTCGTCAACAACGCAGGGATCGGCATGGCCGGGCCCTTTCTGGAGCACGACACCGACGACTGGCGCCGGGTCCTGGACGTCAACCTCTGGGGCGTCCTCCACGGCTCGCGGCTCTTCGCCGAGCAGATGGTCGAGCGGGGACAGGGCGGCCACATCGTCAACACCTCCTCGGCGGCCGCGTTCATGCCCTCCCGAGCACTCCCCGCCTACGCGACGAGCAAGGCGGCCGTCCTGATGCTGTCGGAGTGCCTGCGCGCCGAACTGAAGGGCAAGGGGATCGGGGTCAGCGCCATCTGCCCCGGGATCGTCGACACCGACATCACCCGGACGTCCCGCTTCGTCGGCCGGGGCCGGGAGGACGAGGCCCGCAGCCGGGAGCGGGCCGCGCGCGCCTACGCCCGCCGGGGCTACGGGCCCGACCGCGTGGCGAAGCAGATCGTCGCGGCCGTCCGCGACGACCGGGCGGTCGTCCCGGTGACGCCGGAGGCCCGGCTCGGCTACCTCGGGTCGCGCGTGGCGCCGGGCGTGATGCGGCTGCTGGCCCGCCTCGACCTGGGCTGAGCACCGCCCCCGGGGACCCGTAGGGTGATCAAGGGGAGGGATGCCGCATGGCCGATGCCGTGGTGGTCGGGGCGGGGCACAACGGGCTCGTCGCCGCCAACGTGCTGGCCGACGCCGGGTGGGACGTGGAGGTCCTCGAGGCGCAGCCGGAACCGGGCGGTGCCGTCCGCAGCGACCGGGGCGTCCACCCCGACTACGTGAGCGACCTGTGCAGCGCGTTCTACCCGCTCGGCGTCGCGTCCCCCGCGATGCGGGCGCTGGAACTGGAGCGGCACGGGCTGCGCTGGCGGCACGCGCCCGCCGTGCTCGCCCACCCCCTCCCGGACGGGCGCTGCGCCGTCCTCGAACGCGACCGCGACGCGACCGCCGCGGGCCTGGACGCGCTCGGCGCGGGCGACGGCGAGGCGTGGCTGCGGCTCTGCCGCATGTGGGACGAGATGGGAGAGGACGTCCTGCGCGCCCTGCTCGCCCCGTTCCCGCCGGTCCGGGCCGCCCTCCCGCTGCTGGCGTCGGCGCGCCGGGCGGGCGGTCTGCGCGCCCTGCGCACCCTGCTGGCCCCCGTCCGCACGCTCGGGGAGCAGGAGTTCGGCGGGCCCGGCGGCCCCCTGCTGCTCGCCGGGTCGGCGCTGCACACCGACATGTTCCCCGAGTCGGCCGCCGGGTCGATGTTCGGATGGATCCTCGCCATGACCGGCCAGCGGTACGGGTGGCCCGTCCCCGAGGGCGGCGCGGGCGAGTTGACGGCGGCGCTCGTGCGGCGGCTCGAGTCGCGCGGCGGTCGCCTGCGCTGCGGCACCGCGGTCTCGTCCGTCGTCGTGCGCAACGGCCGCGCGCTCGGTGTCCGCACCGCGGCGGGCGAACCGGTGCGCGCCGCGCGGGCCGTCCTCGCCGACGTCTCGGCCCCCGCCCTCTACGGAGGCCTGGTCGGCTGGGCGGACCTGCCCGCCTCGCTCCGCGCGGACATGCGCCGCTTCGTCTGGGACCACGCGACCTTCAAGGTCGACTGGGCGCTGTCGGGGCCGATCCCCTGGGCGTCGGACGGCGCCGGACGCGCCGGGACCGTCCACCTCTCCCCCGGCATGGACGCGATGACCGACTACAGCGCGCACCTCGCCACCGGCCGCGTCCCGGCCGAGCCGTTCGCCCTGCTCGGCCAGATGACGACCGCCGACCCCGCCCGCTCCCCCGCCGGAACCGAGTCGGTCTGGGCGTACACGCACGTCCCGCACCGTGTGAGGGCCGACGCGGGCCCGGACGGCATCACGGGTGCCTGGGACGAGCGCGAGAGCGACGCCATGGCCGGCCGCCTCGAGAGCGTCGTGGAACGCCTGGCCCCCGGTTTCCGCTCCCGCGTCCTCGACCGCCGCGTCACCGCCCCGCCCGCGTTCGGAGACCACAGTGCCAACCTGCGCAACGGAGCCCTCAACGGCGGCACGGCGATGCTCCACCAGCAACTGGTGTTCCGGCCCGTCCCCGGCCTCGGGCGCGCCGAGACGCCGGTCGCGGGCCTGTACCTCGCGTCGGCGTCCGCGCATCCGGGCGGCGGCGTGCACGGCGCGTGCGGCGCCAACGCGGCCCGGGCCGCCCTCGCCCACGCCGGGCCCGCGGGGCGCGTGCTCACCCCGGCCCTGAATGCGGTGACGCGCCTCCTCGCCCCGTGACGGGGGCGAGGAGGCGCGGCGGGACGAGAGGCGGTCAGGGGGGCGGCGGTCAGGCGGGCGCGGGCTCCTCCGCCGACAGCGGCCTGGCCACGTCCTCCAGGGACCGCTGCGCGGCCTCGACGCCGATCGCCAGCTCCACCAGCCCGGCGGCGATCATCAGCCCGGCGCCCAGGTAGTAGCCGTTCACGACGTTGGCCACCTTCTCGGTCTCCACCAGGCGCCCGAACAGCGCGGGGCCGATCACGCCGCCGAGGCCCGTCCCGACCGCGTAGAACGCCGCGATCGCCATCGCCCGGGTCTCCATCGGGAAGATCTCGCTGACCGTGAGGTAGGCCGACGACGCGCCGGCGGAGGCGAAGAAGAACACCACGCACCAGCAGGCGGTCAGCGTCCAGGCGTCGAGCAGGTCCGCGCGGAACAGCAGCCCGGTGCCGATGAGGAGCACGCCGGAGGCCACGTAGGACGCCGTGACCATCGTCCTGCGGCCGACCGTGTCGAACAGCTTGCCCAGGAAGAACGCGCCCAGGAAGTTCCCGACGCCGATCGGGATCAGGTAGTAGCCGATCTTGGCGTCGGGCACGTCGAAGAACGTGCTGAGCACGAGCGCGTAGGTGAAGTACACGGCGTTGTAGAGGAACGCCTGCCCGATGAACAGCGAGAGTCCGAGGACGGTCCGGCGGGGGTAGCGGCGCACGGCCGTCGAGGCGATCTCCCGGAAGGAGACGACCCGGCGCTGCCGCACCCGGATGCTCCCGCGGGGCTCCTCCAGCGCCTCGCCGGTCTCCTCGGTGATCTCGCGCTCGATGCCGCCCACCACGCTCTCGGCCTGCTCCTCGCGCCCGTGGATGAACAGCCAGCGCGGGCTCTCCGGCACCATCCGGCGCACGAACAGCACGCCGAGGCCGAGGACCGCGCCGAGCGCGAACAGGGCCCGCCAGCCGAGGTCCTCGGGGACGAGGTCGCCGTTCAGCACCGGGATCGACAGCGCCGCCGCGATGGAGGTGCCGATCCAGAACGAGCCGTTCACCACCACGTCCACCCGGCCCCGCACCCGCGCCGGGATCAGCTCGTCGATCGCCGAGTTGATGGCCGCGTACTCGCCGCCGATGCCGGCCCCGGTGAGGAAGCGGCAGGCGTAGAACCACATCGGGTTGAACGAGAACGCGGTCGCGACGGTGGCCGCCAGGTACAGCGCCAGCGTGATGATGAAGAGCTTCTTGCGCCCGAACCGGTCGGTCAGGTGCCCGAAGAACAGCGCCCCGAGGCACGCGCCGATCACGTAGATGGACGCGGCCATCCCGACCTGGCCGTCGGTCAGCCCGAGCCCGCCGGAGGCGTCGGTGAGCCGCGGGCCGATGACGCCGACGACGGTCACCTCCAGCCCGTCCAGGATCCAGACGGCGCCGAGGCCGAGCAGGACCGTCCAGTGCCAGCGTGACCACGGAAGGCGGTCGAGCCGCCCCGGGATGTCAGTTTCGATGGTTCGATCCGACGTCATCGTCATGCATCCCTTGGTTCCCGATCTACGGCTTTTATGCCGCCTTTATGTCACCACCTGACCGGGCGGTTCCCTGGCCGGGGGTTTCGCCGGACGCCGGAACATGCGATTTTGGCAGGACCAAGACCCGGCGAGCGGCCCGCCCCCGGCGGCCGCCGCCCCCCGGGTCCGAGACCGGCACCGGGAGCGTGAGGCATGAGGATTCGCGACATCCTGCGGAGGAAGGGAGACGCGGTGGCCACGGTGCGGCCCGACGCCACCGTGCGGCAGCTCCTCTCCGTCCTGGCGGAGCACAACATCGGGGCCTCGGTGGTCTCGCCCGACGGCGCGTCGATCGCCGGCATCGTCTCCGAGCGGGACGTGGTGCGGCGGCTGCACGAGCACGGCGCGGCGCTGCTCGACCGCCCCGTCTCGGAGATCATGACCGCCGAGGTCCGCACCTGCGGCCCCGGCGACCAGGTCGAGGACCTGCGCCGCGCCATGACCGAGCACCGGTTCCGCCACGTGCCCGTCGTCGAGGACGGCCGGCTCGTCGGCATCGTCAGCATCGGCGACGTCGTCAAGAGCGCCATCGACGAGCTGGAGAGCGAGCGCGAGCACCTCGTCGACTACATCCAGCGCGCTCCCTGAGCGCTGTGGGGCGCGGCCCCCGCCCCCACCGGGCGGGGAGGCGTCAGACGTAGGCGGGCAGGGGCCGGGCCGCCGGCGCCGCCTCGGCCTCCCGGTGGGCGAGGGCCAGGCGCCGCACGGCCAGGCGGAGCGTGTCCGGCGGCAGCACGTAGGGCAGCCGCACGTAGTCCTCCAGCACGCCGTCGGCACCGAAGACCGGGCCGGCGACGACGCGGACGCCGAGCCGCTCGGACGCCTCGGCGACCCGGGAGGCGATGGGCGCGCCGATCCTCGCCCACAGCGACATGCCCCCGTCCGGGAGCCGGAACTCCCAGCCGGGCAGCTGCTCGCGCAGCGCCTCGGCGAGCGCGTCGCGCCCGCGCAGCAGGCTCGCGGCGCGTTCGGCGCGGACCTCCTCCACGCGCAGCAGCAGCTCCTTGACGATCAGCTGGTCCAGGGTCGGGCTCGCCATGTCGAACGGCTCGCGGGCCAGCACGATGCGGCGGGCCAGCGGGGCGGTGGCGCGGATCCAGCCGATCCGCAGCCCGCCCCACAGCAGCTTGGAGGCCGACCCGATCGTGACGACCCGGCCGCCGGAGTCGAAGGCCGCCAGCGGCGGCTCGCGCGGCGCCTCGGGGTCGTGGGCGAGCTCGGCGAAGGTCTCGTCGGCGACGAGGAACGCGTCCGCGCGGCGGGCGGCGTCGACGAGCGCGGCCCGCTCGCCGGCCCCCATCAGGTACCCGGTCGGGTTCTGGAAGTCGGGGATCGTGTAGGCCATCCGGACGGCGGCCTGCCGCATGGCCCCGGCGGCGAGCTCGACGTCCCAGCCCTCGTTGATCCCGACCGGGACGAGCCGGGCGCCGCGGCGGCGCAGCGCCCCGAGCGCGTGCGGGTAGGTCGGGCGCTCGACCGTCACGGCGTCGCCCGGCTCCACCAGCAGCTGGGTCAGCAGCGTGAACGCGTGCTGCGCGCCGGTGGTCACGACGATCTGGTCGGCGCGGGTCGCGACGCCGCGCGCGGTGTAGCCGTCCGCGATGACCTCCCGCAGTCCCGCGAGGCCCGCGGGCGCGTAGCCCGGACCCGAGCTGTAGCGGGGCAGCTCGTCGACGGCGGCGGCGACGGCCTCCTGGAAGATCTCGGGCGCGCCGGGAGCGGCGCAGCCGAGGTCGATGAACGAGGGGTCGTCCGGCGCGGGGTGGGCCCTGCCGTACCGGCGGCCCGCGGGGACGGCGTCGCCCGAGGCCCCGCGGAGCCCGCCGTGCGGCTCGGCCGAGGCCATGCGCACCGTGGGCAGCGCCGTCCAGCTTCCCGCGCCCTGCCTGCTCTGGACGTACCCCTCGTCGCGGAGCCGGTCGTAGGCGGTCGTCACGGTGGTGCGGCTGACGCCCAGGGCCGCGGCCAGGTCGCGCTCGGCGGGCAGCCGCGTGCGCAGGGCGAGCCTGCCGTCCAGGACGAGTGCGCGCAGCGACCTGGCCACCGCCGCGTAGACGGGGCGCTCCCCTGACACGTCCCCCAGCAGCCGGGCCAGATGCGGGCCGCTCACGTAGCGCGTGCTCATACGGGCCACTTTCCCATATTGGCTCTACTGATACCAGTCCACTTGCCGCAGAGTGGTCCGTGATGATGGGGACAAATCGAGGGGAAGCGCAGTAATGGCCCTGCTGGTGCGCCGTTTGGTGCAGCTCTACGTCGGATTGGCCTTGTACGGGCTGGGCATCGCCCTCCAGGTGGCGTCCGGGCTCGGCAACGACCCCTGGGACGTCTTCCACCAGGGGCTCTCCCGGCGCTTCGGCCTGTCGATCGGCGCCTGGATCATCATCGCGGGCGCGGTCGTGATGATCGCGTGGTTCCCGCTGCGGCAGCGGCCCGGCATCGGGACGATCAGCAACGTCGTGCTCGTCGGCGCCTTCGCCGACCTGTTCCTGTGGCTGCTGCCCGCCCCGGACGCGCTCGCCGGGCGCTGGGCCTACCTGATCGCGGCCGTGCTGGTGGGCGGCTTCGCCACCGGCTGCTACATCGGCGCCGGTCTCGGCCCGGGCCCCCGGGACGGGCTGATGACCGGTCTCGCGGCGCGCGGCCACTCGATCCGGGTGGTGCGGACGGCGATCGAGCTCACCGTGCTGGCCGTCGGCTGGCTGCTCGGCGGCACCGTCGGCGTCGGAACCGTCCTGTACGCCGTGGCGATCGGGCCGCTGACCCACGTCCTCCTGCCCAGGTTGACCATCGCGCCCCGCGTGCCCGAGCCCGCCCCGGAACCCGAGCCCGCCTGCGCCGTCTAGCGGCGGAAGAGGCGCACCGCCTGCTCGGCGACCGCCTCCAGCAGGGGCGCGGCGCCCGCCTTCAGCTCCTCCAGGGTGCGGGGCCCGTCGGCGAGGCTGAACGCCGCGGTCAGGCCGAGCGCGTGCAGCTCGTCCAGCGGCCCGGCGACGCCGCCGGCCAGGGCGACGCACGGGACGCCGCGGCCGCGGGCGAGAGCCGCCACCGCGGACACCACCTTGCCGCCGGCGCTCTGCCCGTCCACGCGGCCCTCCCCCGTGACGACCAGGTCGGCGTCCTCCAGCGCGGCGGGCAGCCCGACGGCCTCGGCGACGAGCGCGGCGCCGCCCGACGGCTCGGCGCCGAGCAGCCCGACGAGGCCGCCGCAGGTGCCGCCGGCCGCGCCCGCTCCCGGCAGGTCGTGGACGCGGGGGCCGCCGCGCGCGGCGACGGCGTCGGCGAACACGGTGAGCGCGGCGTCGAGCTCCGCGACCTCGGCGGGCGAGGCGCCCTTCTGCGGGCCGAACACGGCGGCGGCGCCGTCCGGCCCGACGAGCGGGTTGGTCACGTCGCAGGCCACCCGGAACCGGGTCGCGCGGACCTCCTCCGACACGCCGGAGTCGTCGATCGACGCCAGCCGGGCGAGAGCGCCGCCGCCCGGCGGCAGCTCCTCGCCCTCGGCGTCCAGGAAGCGGACGCCGAGGGCGCGCAGCAGCCCGGCGCCGCCGTCGGTGCTGGCGCTGCCGCCGATGCAGACCAGGACGTCGCGGGCGCCGCGCCGCACCGCGTCGGCGATCAGCTCACCGGTGCCGGCGGTGCCGGCGTTCACCGGGTCGGGCGGGACGTCCTCGACCAGCGGCAGCCCGGAGGCCGCGGCCAGCTCCACCACCGCCGAGCGCCCGTCGCCCGACAGCGCGTAGCGCGCCTTGACCGGGCGCCCCACCGGGTCGGTCGCGGCGACCTCGACCGCGTCGCCGCCGCGGGCGCCGAGGAAGCAGTCGAGGGTTCCCTCGCCGCCGTCGGCCATCGGCACCGCGGCCACCCGCGCGTCCGGCGCGGCGCGCCGGACGCCGGCCGCCACGGCGGCGCAGACCTCCGCCGCCGAGAGGCTGCCCTTGAACGAGTCGGGCGCGACGACGACCCGCATCAGCGCTCGGCCGCCAGCGTCGCGATCACGGAGGCGAACTCCTCCGGCAGGACGAGCGTGTCGCCCTCGTAGCGGGTCTCCAGGCAGGTCAGCTCGCCGGCGCGCCACCAGTACAGGTACGGGCTGAGCGATCCGGGGCCCTCCTCGTAGGCGCGGTGCGCCTGCGCCTGCAGCTCGGTCGCCGCGGCCACGGCCTCGCGGTAGCGCGCCCTCGGGTGGCCCTCGGCGATCCGGAGCGGGTGGGCGACGATGAGGCTGCGGTTGGGCGCGATGACGAGCGCGCCGTACGGGCCGATCGGCAGGTACTCCTCCAGCCACGCCAGGTGCGTGACGGCGTAGAACGTCCACCCGTGCAGGACGGAGACGCGGACGCCGCCGAGGTCCTGCTCGTCCAGCTGGAGCGGGCCGTCGGCGCGGACGTTGGCGCGCCCGAGCATGAACAGCGCGTCGCCCGACACCGGCCAGCCGCCCATCTCCTCGGTGGTGACCGTGCGGACGGTGGTCGGCGTGTCGACCACCACCACCTCGATCAGGCCGGGCGCGAACGGCCGTGCCGCCAGCACCCCGTTGTCGGCCTCCGCCGGGTAGATGCGGGTGCGCAGCAGGTGCTGGGCGAGGTCGAAGTCGCTGAGGTCCAGCGGCTCCTCGATCGCGGTGACGATCGTGGTGACGTGGTCGGAGACCAGCGCGGGCCAGTCGTCGCGCGGCACGAGCCGGGCGAGCTGCCGCAGGTCGCGCAGGCTGACGTGCAGCCTGTTCGCTCCCTCCAGCAGCATGACCTCGCCGGGCACGCGGCTGCATCGGTAGCCGAGGCTCTCGGCCACGAGGACGAGCAAGGAGTCGAGGGTCCCGTCGTCCCATGGGTCGGGACGGGCATGGCGGCCGCTCATCGCGCACCTCCCGGGGGCGCTTCGAGGGTGAGCGCGCCGGTTTCCGGCACGGCGGGGTGCGGATCTGCGGGGTCGTGGCCCGGCGGGGCCGGGGCGTGCAGCACGGCGGGGGCGCCGAGTTCGAGGGTGTGCTGGCGCGGCCCGTGCCCGGCGGGCAGGCCGGCGAGGACGGGGACGCCGAGCGGGCCGAGCCGAGCGGTGAACACGGCGTCGAGCTCGGCGGGATCGCCGCAGTCCTTCCAGGTGCCGAGCGCCACCCCGGCGGCGCCGTCGAACCAGCCCGACTGGAGCAGCTGGACGAGCATCCGGTCGACCCGGTAGGGCGCCTCGGTGACGTCCTCCAGGAAGACGACGCGGCCCGCGGCGGGCGGCGGCGCGTACGGGGTGCCGAGCAGCGCGGTCAGGAGCGAGAGGGTGCCGCCGGTCAGCGGGCCCTCCGCGCGTCCGGGCCGCAGCGTGTGCGTGCCGGGCAGGGTGACCGCCCCGCCGAACAGGGCCGCGCGCAGGCTCTCCAGCGAGTCGTCCGGGGCCGCCGGGTCGAGGTCGGCGATCACCCCGGCGGGCATGGGGCCGAAGGAGGTGGTGACGCGCAGGCGCGTTCCAAAGGCGCAGTGCAGCGCGGTGACGTCGCTGGAGCCGTGCAGGATCTTCGGCCCGCCGGAGGCGAGGGACGCCTCGGTCGCGGCGCGCAGGGCGTCCCAGTCGAGGTGGTCGAGGACGCGGGTGGCCCCGTAGCCGCCCCGCGCGCAGACCACCGCGCGGACCCGCGGGTCGCACCAGGCGGCCTGGAGGTCGGCGGCTCGGTCGGCGTCGGCTCCGGCCAGCCGGTGCCAGTCGCCGCGCACCGGTCCCGCGGGGCCGAGGTTGACCCGGTCGAGGGCGTGCTTGCCGACCACGACGTCAAGGCCGAGGTCGCGCAGGACGGCGCAGCCGGCCTCCAGCCGCGCGGGCTCGGCGGGGCCGCTGGGCGCCACCACCGCGACGCGGTCTCCGGGCGCCAGGCGCCGGTACCCGCGGGCCTCGCGCGCAGGCTCGCGCCCGCCGGGCGTGCCGACGGCGGGCGCGTCAGGCGGCCCGCCGGCCACCACCGCGCGGGCGCCCCCGCTGTTCAACCCGATCCCTCCTCGCACCGCGACGGATAGAGCTTGTCAGGATCCGGTCGCCAGTGGAAGGGGCGACCGGTCACGACCCGCCAACAGATCATCGACCCGTGCCGAGCGCGAGGCCGGCGAGGCGCGGCAGCGTCTCGCCGATCGGCCGGCGCAGCACCGCGTCGGCCAGCCCATCGTACGGCGTCTGCTCGGCGTTGATGATCACCAGGCGGGCGCCGTGGTCGACCGCCTCCAGGCACAGCCCGGCGGCGGGCTGGACGGTGAGCGAGGTGCCCACCGCCAGGAACAGGTCGCAGGCGCGCGCGGCGGCGACCGCCGCGTCCAGGACGTCCTGGTCGAGGGCCTGGCCGAAGGAGATCGTCGCGGCCTTCTGGATGCCGCCGCACTCGGCGCAGGGCGGGTCGTCCTCCCCGGCGTCGACGCGGGCGATGATCTCCGGCATCGGGGTCCGCAGCCCGCAGGCCAGGCAGACCGCCTCGCGCATGGTCCCGTGGATCTCGATGACCGCGCCGTCGGACGAACCGGCCCGCTGGTGCAGGCCGTCGACGTTCTGCGTGATCAGGGCGCGGAGCCGCCCGGCCCGCTCCAGCTCGACCAGGGCGGCGTGCGCGGCGTTGGGCTCGGCCTTCCAGACGGGGTCGTCGCGCCGGGCCCGCCAGGCGCGGCGCCGCACCCCGGGGTCGGCGAGGTAGGAGCCGATCGTGGACATCGCCTCCGCCGAGGGGTCGCGCGTCCAGACGCCGTTCGGGCCGCGGAAGTCGGGGATCCCGCTGTCGGTGGAGATGCCGGCGCCGGTGAGCACCGTGATCGCCTCGGCCTCCGGCAGGAGGCCGGCGAGCGTCAGGGGAGCTTCCACCCGCCCATGGTAGGTCCAGGGCGGCGCCGCGCGTCCCGGCGGCGGCCCGTCCCCGGCCGAAGCGCGGTCCGCGGCTGTTAACGGATGGGTATCGGCCCGGTCGCACGGAGGGTCAGGGACCGACCGACCCTCAAAAGGTGACAAACTTGCCCCGGTATGAGGTCGACGCCGCACATCCTGGTGATCAACGGCACCAAGGTCCGCCGCCCGGTGTTCATCCTGGGCGCTCCGCACTCGGGTGCGGAGCTTCTGGCGCGCGCGGTCAAGCGCTCCCCCGGGTTCCACCTGACCACCGGCCGGCCGGACGTCCTGCGCGTCACCTACGCCTTCGCCCGGCAGCCCTCGATCGCCGAGCGCGGGGAGGGCGCCGCCCGCGTGCTGCGCGACGCCTACGCGCAGGCATGGCTGGTGTCGGCGCGGGCCTGCGAGGAGTGCCCGGACGAGTGCCGGGAGATGGGCGGGCTCCCGCCGCGCCCGCCCGGCCGGCCGGAGGGGCCCGCGCCCGCCTCCGAGCTGCCCGGCCCGTGCGTGCGCGCCCAGGGGCTCGCCCGGTTCGCCGACGCCTCCCCCGACCTGATCTACAGCGCCGACGTGCTGCTGGACGCCTTCCCCGACGCCCAGCTCGTCCAGGTGATCCGGGACGGCCGGGACGTGGTCGCCGACATGCTGGCCGACGAGCGCTGCCTGGCCTGGTTCAAGCCGGGGCTGGCCAACCTCGACACGGTCTTCCCCAACCCGTTCTTCGGCGTGGAGGACCACACGGACCGGAGCCGGTGGCCGCGCGCCGCCGCAGCCGTCAAGTGCGCCCTGCGCTGGCGGGGGTCGGTGCGGCTCAGCGCGAAGCTCCGCCTCCAGGTGCCGGAGGAGCAACTGGCCACGGTCCGCTTCGAGGAGCTCATCGCCCGGCCGCGGCGCGTCGGCGCCGAGCTGTCGGAGTACCTGGACGCGCCGCTGTCGAAGTCGGCGCTGTCGGGCCTGGTGCGCGCCGGGGCGCGGGACGCCGCGGAACCGGAGGTCGGCGTGTGGCGCGAGCGCCTCACGCCGCGGCAGGCCGCCCAGGTCGAGAAGGTCGCGGGCACCGAGCTGCGGCGGCTCGGCTACCCGGTCGGCTCGGACGCCTGAGCGGCCCCTACTCGGCCCCGAGCGGCCCGGCCCCGAGCGGCTCGGCCCGGAGCTCCCCCTCGGGACCGCTCTCGCGCTGCTGCGAGAACTGCGTGCGGTAGAGCTCGGCGTAGAGGCCGCCCTCCAGCAGCAGCTCCTCGTGCCGGCCGCGCTCGGCGACCCGGCCGCCGTCGATCACCAGGATCTGGTCGGCCTCCCGGATCGTGGACAGGCGGTGCGCGATCACCAGGGAGGTCCGGCCGGCCAGGGCGGTGCGCAGGGCCCGCTGGACGGCCGCCTCGGACTCGGAGTCCAGGTGGGCGGTGGCCTCGTCCAGCACGACCACCGAGGGGGCCTTGAGCAGCAGCCGGGCGATGGCGAGGCGCTGCTTCTCCCCGCCCGACAACCGGTAGCCGCGGTCGCCGACGACGGTGTCCAGCCCCTCGGGCATCGCGGCGACGAGGCCGCCGATGTGCGCCGCCTCCAGCGCGGCGAGGATCTCCTCGTCGGAGGCGTCCGGGCGGGCGTAGCGCATGTTCTCGCGGATCGAGTCGTGGAACAGGTGCGCGTCCTGGCTGACGACGCCGATCTCGGCGCGCAGCGACTCCAGCGTCACGTCGCGGACGTCGACGCCGCCGATCCGGACGGCGCCGTCCGACACGTCGTACAGCCGCGACACCAGGTGCGTGATGGTCGACTTGCCCGCGCCGGAGGGCCCGACGAGCGCCACCAGCTGCCCCGGCGCCGCGGTGAAGTCGACGTCGTGCAGCACCTCCCTGCCGGGCGCGGTGTCGGTGCGCGCGATCGACTCCAGCGAGGCGAGCGAGACCTCGTCGGCCGACGGGTAGGCGAAGCGGACGTGGTCGAACCGGACCGACGGGGCCTTCGAGAGCACCGGGCCCGAGCCGTGGCCGGACGGGGCGCGGGCCTCGGCCAGCTCCCGGGCGTCCTCGCGGTCGCGGACCAGCGGCTTCAGGTCGAGCACCTCGAAGACCCGGTCGAAGCTGACGAGGGCGGTCATGACGTCCACGTGCACGTTGGACAGCGCGGTCAGCGGCCCGTACATCCGCGTCAGCAGGGCGGCGAGCGCGACGAGCGTGCCGAGCTCGAAGGTGCCGTCCACCACGAGGTAGCCGCCGACGCCGTAGACCATGGCGGTGGCGAGCGCGGCGACCAGCGTCAGCGCGGTGAAGAACACCCGCCCGTACATGGCGGCGACGACCCCGATGTCGCGGACGCGGGCGGCGCGGCCGGAGAAGTTCTCCTCCTCTTCTTCGGGGCGCCCGTAGAGCTTGGCGAGCATGGCCCCGGCGACGTTGAACCGCTCGGTCATCAGCGAGCCCATCTCGGCGTCCAGCACCATCTGCTCGCGGCTGACCCGCTGCAGCCGCTTGCCGACCCACTTGGCCGGCAGGATGAAGATCGGGAGCAGCAGCAGCGCGATCACCGTGACCTGCCAGGACAGGATGAGCATCGTCACCAGCACCAGGACCAGGCTGATCACGTTGGACACCACCGACGACAGGGTGGTGGTGAGCGCACGCTGCGCGCCGATGACGTCGTTGTTGAGGCGGCTGACGAGCGAGCCCGTCTGCGTCCGCATGAAGAACGCCACGGGCTGCCGCTGGACGTGCGCGAACACCTGGCTGCGCAGATCGTAGATGAGCCCCTCGCCGATGCGCGCCGAGTACCAGCGCTGCATGAGCCCGAGCACGGCCTCCACCAGGGCCAGCCCCGCCACGGCGCCGGCGAACCAGAGGACGACGCCCGACCGGCCCGGCACGATGCCGCGGTCGATGATCCCCTTGAGCAGCAGCGGGTTGGCGACGACGATCAGCGCGGCCAGCGCGTTCAGCGCCAGGAACAGCGACAGCTCGCGGACGTAGGGGCGGGCGTAGCCCGCGATCCGCCCCACGGTGCCGGGCGCCAGCTTCTGGTGGGTGACGGAGCTGTCCTTGCGGAACGAGGCCATCACCTGCCAGCCGTTGCCCGGCATTCCCGGCATTCCCACGAGCGCCTCCCGGAGCCTCGACGTGACCAGTACGTAATCAAGTAAGCATGTCAGTTCCGGCGGACACAACGCGGCCGCGGCCGCCCGTCTTCCCGGCTCCGCTCACGGCGTAACCCGCCTCTGGACAAGCCGGTCCCGGGGTGTAAGCGTGATCTCCACTTCCAGGCTCACACCCCTCAGGAGCCCCTATGAGACGACGCCTCACCGGCGGCGCCGGCGTGATCACCCTCACCGCCGCGCTCGCCGCGGCCACCGCGCTGCCCGCCGCGGCGGCCGGGCCCACGAAGCCCGAGCCCCGCCCCACCGGCGCCCACCAGGTCACGGTGAAGGACGGGGAGACGCAGCCCGTCTTCTCCCGCGCCGACGCCGTCACCCAGACCGTGAACATCGAGACGACGGCCGACAGCGACCGCGACGGCGTGCGGGACCGCGTGCAGCTGCGCGTCATGCGGCCCAAGGAGACCGACGGCGCGGGCCTCAAGGTCCCGACGATCCTCGAGCCGAGCCCCTACTGGGCGGGGATCAAGGACGTCCCGAACCATCCGGTCGACATCGGCGACGCCAGGGCCCGCTCGCTGACCACGACCCGGCGCGACCTCGCCGAGGTCTTCCCCGGCTACTACGACAACTACTTCCTGCCGCGCGGCTACGCCGTCGCCGACCTCGACAGCATCGGGACGGGCGGCTCGACGGGCTGCCCGACCTCCGGGGACCGCAGCGAGCAGGCGGGCGCCAAGGCCGCCGTGGACTGGCTGAACGGGCGCGCCCGGGGCTGGGCGCCGGACGGCACGCCGGTGCGGGCGACCTGGTCCACCGGGAACGTCGGCATGATCGGCCAGTCCTACAACGGGACGCTGCCGAACATGGCCGCCGCCACCGGGGTCGAGGGCCTGAAGGCGATCGTCCCGATCGCGGGCATCTCCAGCTGGTACGACTACTACCGCGCGGGCGGCGGCGTGGTCGCGCCAGGCGGCTTCCAGGGCGAGGACCTGGACGTCCTGGCCAAGGCCGTGCTGACCCGCCAGAACCCCGAGGTCTGCGCGAAGGTCATCGACGACATCGAGGCGGCGCAGGACCGCGAAACCGGCGACTACTCCAAGGTGTGGGCCGAGCGCGACTACGTCGGGCAGGCGCGCAGGGTGCGCGCCGCCGTCATGGTGGTGCACGGGCTCAACGACTGGAACGTCAAGATCAAGAACTCCGTGCAGTGGTGGAACGCCCTGAAGGAGGCGGGCGTGCCGCGCAAGCTGTGGCTGCACCAGGGCAACCACTCCACGCCCTTCCGGTGGCGGGTCGAGGAGTGGCTGCGCCAGACGCTGCACTGGTTCGACCGCTACCTGTACGGCGTCCGCAACGGGATCGAGCGCGAGCCGAAGGTCGACGTCCAGCACGCGGACGGGACGTGGGAGACGGCGAAGGACTGGCCCGTCCCCGGCACCCGGACCGTGCCGCTCGCCCTCAACGCCGGCCCGTCCGGGCAGCCGGGCGACCTCGGCCCCCGGCCGCGCCCCGGCGCCGCCCAGTCGTTCACGGACGCGGGCAAGACCCGCACCGCCGAGCAGCTCCTCGTGAACGAGGACCGGGCCGACCCGAACCGGCTCGCCTACCTCACCGGGCCGCTGGCGGCGCCCGTCCGGGTGGACGGCGTCCCGTCGGTGTCGCTGCGGGCCTCGCTCGACGGCCGGTCGCCGTACCTGACGGCGCTGCTGGTCGACTACGGCACCGACACCCGTCCCACGGGCGCGCGGGTCACCACGGGCGAGCAGGTCTGCTTCGGCGAGAGCGTGCCGGGCGACTCCGGCTGCACGACGCGGCAGGTGCTGCAGACCGAGACCGCTCCCTACAAGATCATCACGCGGGGGTGGCTCGACGCGCGCAACCGTCACGACTTCGCCCGGACCGAGCCGATCGAGGCGGGAAGGACCTACACCTTCCGCTGGGACCTCGAGCCGACCGACTACACGGTGAAGGCCGGCCACCGGCTCGGAGTGGTCCTGCTGTCGACCGACTACGACTACACGCTCCGCTACCCGGCGGGGACCGAGGTCGCCGTGCGGCCGGGAGTCAGCAAGGTGCTGCTGCCCCTCGCGCGGGGCGGCCGCGAGTCGCTCCGGTAGAGCGGCGCGGCGGGCCGGGGGCCTCCCCCGGCCCGCCGGGCGTCACTTTCCGAAGACCTCGCGCAAGCGGCCGATCTGCTCGCGGCGCTCGGCCGCGCACTGCTCGTCCAGGGTGTTCTCGGCGGCCTGCCACAGCAGCCGCTTGGTCGCGGCGGCCGCGCCGGGGTTCACCGCCAGCAGGGCGCCGGCGAGGTCGCGGACGGCGCCGTCCAGGCCGTCGCGCGGGACGAGGATCTCGGCGAGCCCGATCCGGGCCGCCTCCTCGGCGGGGACCGTCCGGGCGGTGAGGCACAGCTCCAGGGCTCGCCCGATCCCCACGATCTCGACCAGCGGCTTGGTGCCGGTCAGGTCGGGGACGAGGCCGAGCGCGGGCTCCTTCATGCAGAACTTGGCGTCGTCGGCGACGACGCGGATGTCGCAGGCCAGCGCGAGCTGGAATCCGGCCCCGATCGCGTGGCCGTGCACCGCCGCGACGGAGACGATGTCGGGGCGCCGGAGCCAGGTGTAGCCCTCCTGGAGCCCGGCGATGAAGCGGTCGGTCCCCTCGGCGTCGGCGCCGTCGGTGAACCCTTCGCCGCCCCCGCCGCCGGAGAACATGCCGAGGTCGATGCCGGCCGAGAACGAGGGGCCCTCCCCCCGCAGGACGACGACGCGCACGTCCGGGGGCAGGGAGCGCCCGATCGCGGCGAGCCCGCGCCAGGTCGCGAACGTCATGGCGTTGCGCCGCTCGGGCCGGTTCAGGGTGACGGTCGCGACCGCGCCGTCGACGTCGAGCCGCAGGCCCGCCTCGTCGAGGCCGGGTGGAGCGGGCTCCGCCGCCTGCGCCGCCGTGGCCGTTTCCGGCCCGCCGGCCGTGGTCGCGTCCCCCATGGGTCTTCCTTCCGATGAGCGTTCGGGTCCCGCCCCGCCGTCCACAAGACGGGACCCGACAGAACCTGTCCGCCGCCGCGACCGAACCTTACTCGGTCGGTCGCGGCGCCGGGTCAGGCGGTGCGCTCATCCGGGGGCCGGTGTCCGGTCAGGACTTCTTGCCCCGGGTCGCGCCACCGCGACCGCGCAGGTTGACGCCGGACTCGGTCAGAATCCGGTGGATGAAACCGTACGAGCGGCCGGTGGCGGCTGCCAGGGCGCGGATGCTCTCGCCGGAGTCGTACCTCTTCTTCAGGTCCGCCGCCAGCTTGTCGCGCTCGGCACCGGTCACGCGGGTGCCCTTCTTCAGGGTCTCGGCCACGAGTACCTCCCGTAGTGATGTGGTGACCGCTGCGTTATCCCCCGCCATGATCAGTCATTCCCGCCGGTTCGGCTACCCACTCGGCCAGAAAAGATCTGCGGAAGTCACTGCGCAGGTCACGCGAGCGCCACCAGATCGGCAAACTCGTCACTCCAGATGTCTTCCACACCATCTGGGAGCAAAATCACTCTTTCCGGCGCCAGCGCCTCGACCGCGCCCTCGTCGTGGGTCACCAGGACGATCGCTCCGGCGAACGTCCGCAGCGCCGCGAGGATCTCTTCGCGGCTCGCCGGGTCGAGGTTGTTGGTGGGCTCGTCCAGCAGCAGCACGTTCGCGCTGGAGACCACGAGCATCGCCAGTGCCAGCCGGGTCTTCTCGCCGCCGGAAAGCACCCCGGCGGGCTTGTCGACGTCGTCGCCGGAGAACAGGAACGACCCCAGGATCTTGCGGACCTCGACCGGCGCCATGCCGGGTGCGGCGGACTGCATGTTCTCCAGGACCGACCGCTCGACCTCCAGGGTCTCGTGCTCCTGGGCGTAGTAGCCGAGCCGCAGCCCGTGCCCGGCCACGACCGCCCCGGTGTCGGGCTTGTCGACCCCCGCCAGCATCCGCAGCAGGGTCGTCTTGCCCGCGCCGTTCAGGCCGAGGACGACGACGCGGCTGCCGCGGTCGATGGCCAGGTCCACGTCGGTGAATATCTCCAAAGATCCGTACGATTTCGACAAACCCTCCGCGGTGAGGGGGGTTTTGCCACAGGGTGCCGGGTCCGGGAAGCGAATTTTGGCCACCTTGTCGGACTGCCGCTCGCCCTCGACGCCCGCGAGCAGCTGCCGGGCCCGCCGGTCCATCTGCTGGGCCGCCTTCGCCTTGGTGGCCTTGGCGCGCATCTTGTCGGCCTGCGACAGCAGCGCGGACGCCTGCCGCTGCGCGTTCGCCGTCTCGCGCTTGCGCCGCCGCTCGTCGGTCTCGCGCTGGTCGAGGTACTTCTTCCAGCCGACGTTGTAGATGTCGATCACGCTGCGGTTGGCGTCCAGGTGGAACACCCGGTTGACCACCGCGTCCAGCAGCTCCACGTCGTGGCTGATGACGACGAGGCCGCCCTGGTGGCCCTTCAGGAAGTCGCGCAGCCAGACGACCGAGTCGGCGTCCAGGTGGTTGGTGGGCTCGTCCAGCAGCAGGGTGTCGGCGCCGGAGAACAGGATCCGGGCCAGTTCGACCCGGCGGCGCTGGCCACCCGACAGCGTGCCGAGCGGCTGGGTCATCACCCGGTCGGGCAGCCCGAGGCTGGAGGCGATCGAGGCGGCCTCGGCCTCGGCGCTGTAGCCGCCGAGGACGTGCAGCCGCTCCTCCAGCCGCCCGTACCGGCGGACGGCCTTGTCGCGGCCGGCGCCCGTCGCGGTCGCCATCGCCTCCTCGGCGGCGCGCAGGTCGCGGATCACCTCGTCCAGCCCGCGGGCCGACAGGATCCGGTCGCGGGCCAGCTCGGCCAGGTCGACGCCGCGGGGGTCCTGCGGGAGGTAGCCGATCGTCCCGGAGGACGTCACGGCGCCCTGCGCGGGCAGCGCCTCGCCCGCCAGGACCTTGGTGAGCGTGGTCTTGCCGGCGCCGTTGCGGCCGACGAAGCCCACCCGGTCGCCGGGGTTGACCCGGAAGCTGGCGGCCTCGATCAGCAGCCGGGACCCGGCGCGCAGCTCGATGTCTTTCGCGATGATCACAGTGACAGGGCTCCCCTGACGGACGGCTCGGTGGACAGGCACGAAGAAGCGCGCCGCGCGGTCCTGTGACCGGGGCGCGCTGGGCGGCCTGTCAGTTCGGGAGCGGAACCATCCACCAAGTGTACGTGACGACGGGCCGGTCCCGGCCATCGCGGGGCGCGGGCAGGCCCGATGTGTAGACGCGGAGGGTGCGGCCAGGATGGGGAGTGGCGGCGCGTGCGGCGGGACGGCACCGGGGCCACGGTCCCAGGCACGAAGGAGTGTGAGGCAGATGACCCACGTCACGGGCAACGCGCCGGACGGGACGCCCAACTGGCTGGACATCGGCGTCCCCGACCTCGACCGCGCCAAGACGTTCTACGGGACCCTGATGGGCTGGCAGTTCGAGGACACCGGGGAGGAGGCGGGGCACTACCACCTGTGCAACCTGCGCGGCGAGCCCGTCGCCGGGATGATGCGCAACCCCGAGGGCGAGGCGGACGTGTACTGGTGGAGCGTCTATTTCGCCGCCGACGACTGCGACGGTGTGCTCAAGCGCGCCACCGACGCGGGGGCGCAGGTCGTCGTCCCGGCCATGGACGTCATGGACAGCGGCCGCATGGCCGTCCTGCGCGACCCCCAGGGGGCCCACTTCGGCCTCTGGCAGGGCCGCTCCCATCCGGGCTCGCGGATCGTCAACGTCCCGGGGTCGTTCGTGTGGAACGAGCTGGTCACGCGCGACTCGGCCGCGGCCGGGAAGTTCTACAGGGCGGTGTTCGGCTACGAGCTGGAGCCGATGCCGGGCGGCATGGACTACACCGTCCTGCGGCGGGCGGGCGACGGCCGCTACGTCGGCGGCGTCCTCGGCGGCTCCGGGATCGCGCTCGGCGGCGGCGACGATCCCGTCCCGTCCTGGACGACGTACTTCGCGGTCGACGACGCCGACGAGGCGGTCCGCAAGGTCCGCGCGGGCGGCGGCACCGTCGAGTCCGAGCCGGAGGACACCCCGTACGGGCGGTCGGCCACCGTCCGCGACCCGTTCGGGGTCCCCTTCCACGTGATGAAGCCGGCGCCCGAGCCTCAGTCGTGACCCGCCGGGGGGCCGGACGCGCCCGTCCGGCCCCCCGCGGTTCAGCTCTGGCGCTCGGCGGCGAGCCGCTGCGTGATCGTCTGGTGGAGCCGCTGGAGGCCGGAGGTGCCCACCAGCCCGATCTGGCCCTCGAGGTCGCGGAGGAGGACGTCCTCGTTCATCACGACCTCCGACGACTGCATCATCACGGTGCCCTGGCCGGTGAAGTCGAACTGGTGCTCCTCGCCGGACGAGCCGCCGATCCCGAAGATCATCCGGGCGGCGCCGAACGCGCCGCGCATGTAGGAGTGGTCGTAGTGGTGGCAGGGCGAGGGGCAGTCGGCCCAGCCGAGCAGCGCCTGCGGGTCGACGCGGATCGGCGGCTCGACGAAGTGCACGGGCCCGTTGGAGGCGGCGACGAACCGCCCCGTGCCGATCAGGGTCAGGAACCCGGGGATGATCGACTGCTTCAGCTCCAGGCCCGGCTCGAAGGCGAGCAGGTTCCCGGCCCGGACGGTGAGGTTGCCCTCCTCCAGGTCGAAGGAGTTGACGTCGAACCCCCGGTCGGCGAGGACGAGCTTGCCCTGCCCCTGGGCGACGATCCAGTCCTGCGCGTACAGCGGGGAGTTGAACGTGTGCGCGACGAGGGAGTCCAGCGGGCCGGCCGACAGCGCCTCGAACCTGATCTGCCCGTAGTAGGCGATCATCTTGCCCTTCTGCGCGAACCACTGGCCGTTGAGGTCGACGCTGAAGGCGTAGGGGTTGACGTTGTCGTTGGACGGCAGGGTGAAGGCGTTCCAGGTCTGCGTCCCGAACGTGCTCACGGTCAGATCTTCCTCTCGCTGGCCTGGACGTAGACGACGCCGGAGCCGCTCAGCTCCAGCTGGAAGCCCTCGCCGGAGCCGCGCCCGATCAGGTCGCGCAGCCCCACCGCCGTGGTGAGCTTGTTCTGCACCTGGCCGCGGTGGGCCACGTACGCCTGCGGGTCGACGTGGACGGGGCGCTGCGGGGTGATCGGCAGCTCCATCACGCCGCCGTGCGACAGCAGCGCGCACGCGCCGTGCCCGGTGAGCGTCGTGGTGAACAGGCCCTGCCCGGTGACCGCGCCGCGCACGATGCCGCGCACGCCGCCCTGCTCGCCCATGAACATGGTCCCGACCTGCAGGGTCGCGTCGTGCACCAGCAGCCGGTCGGCCTCGGCGTACAGGGTGTCGGCGCCGTTCAGCTCGACGACGGACACGTGCAGCCCGCCGTGGCCGAACATGACGCTGCCCTGGCCGGTCACGTGCATCATCGCGCTGTGCTCGCCGGCGACGGCGCGCCCGAGCGTGCCGCCGATGCCCTGCCCCGCCGTGGCGGTCGGGGCGAACGACACCGGGCCGGTGTAGGCCAGCATGGCGCCGCGCTTGCTGTAGACCTCCTGCCCCGGCCCGATCGGGACCTGGAGCATCTTGGAGTTGATCGACTGGTAGCCGGGCATCAGATCTCCAGAATCCCGCCGCGTTCGGCCGGCTGGACGTAGACCAGCCCGTGCCCCTGGTACCGGAACTGCACGCTCTCCCCCGATCCCTGGCCGATCACCGTCCGCCAGTTGACGTCGGTGACCACGTCCTGCTGGAGCTGCCCGTGGTGGCAGACGTAGGCGTGCGGGTCGACGCACAGCGGCGTCTGCGGGGTCACCTCCAGCGCGATGGCCGGTCCCTCGGACAGGACCGCGACCGTCCCGTGCCCGTCGACCTTGGTGGTGGCGAGGCCCTGGCCCGTGCCCATGCCCCGCAGTCCCACGAACTGGACGCCCGTCTGGAGGCTCCCGTCGAGCGCCAGCAGGCTCTCCGACTCCACGAACAGGGTGTCGCCCGTGAGCTGGACGAGGGTCACCTCCGTCGCCTCGCTCGCCAGGTAGACCGTCCCCTGCCCCGTGATCTCCATGAGGGTCATGCCCTCGCCCGCGATCCTGCGCTTGAGGGCGCCGCGCAGCCCCTCGCCGCCCGTCATGCCCTGCCGCTTGAACGCCATCTGGCCCTCGTAGGCCACCATCGAGCCGTTCAGCGCCCGGATCGTCTCGCCGCCGAGGTCGACGGCGAGCATCTTCGAGCCGTTCATTCGAAATTGCGCCACGAAGCGAGAAGATACAGCCCGGCGCGTTGCCGGTCCCCCTCGTGCGCCGATCGGCAAGGATGAGCACATGTGGATCGCTCCCGAACGCCGCAGTCTCAGCCGGTGGGCCGTCCCAGGGCTCGTCCTGGGCGCCGGTGTGGTGGTCGGGGCCGTGCTGGCCGCCGACGGGCGGTCGGGAACGGCCCTCATCGCACTGGCGGCGCTGGCCGGGTACGCGGCGTACCTGGCCTACCGGCGCAACGAACCGGCGCTGCCGCTCAGTGAGGGGTTCGGGTCGGGCACCCGGGCCCGGGCGCACCTGCGGGCCGCCGCGATGACGGGCGACGTGCTCACCGTCGCGGTGGTCGGCGGCCTCGTGGTGCAGGCGCTGCGCGGCGCCGACATCACCGCCTACGTGTGGCTGGCGGCCGTCGCCGGCGTGACGTACCTGCTGTCGGCCGTCGCCGGCGGGCGCGGGCTCTGACCGGACGCCCGGCCGGCGGTCGCCCGGCGGGCCGGCGCCCTCGACGACGGGGCGCCGGGCGGCCGTGAGCTGGGGAACTGTGGGTTAACTTCTCCCGACAGGTCTGGTTTGCCCGGTCCGCGAGCGGCATGATGCGCCTGTGTCCAGCACCGGCACCCTCGATGCGCTCGTCCCGGCCCGGGCCGTGTTCCACCCCGTGGTCGACCTCGGCACGGGCGCCGTCGTCGCCGTGGAGGCCCACGGCGGCCCGGCCGGCCCCTCCGGCGCGCCCGTGGCGCCCGACCCGGCGTCCGCGGACGTGCGGCGCGCGGTCGAGGCGGCCCGCGCCGCCGCCGGCCTGGGCACGCCGCTGCCGCTCCAGATCGTGCTGCGCGCCGAGACCCTCGCGAGCGGCGATGACCTGCTGGACGAGCTCCACCGCGGCCTCGGCCGCACGGGCCGGCGCCCGCAGGAGATCATCCTGTGCGTCGGCGGGGGCTTCCCGCCCGCGCGGCGCCCGGCCCTCGCCGCCGCGCTTTCGGCGCTGCGCCGCGCCGGATACCTCGTCGGGCTCTCCGGCCTGGGCTCGGCGCACACGCCGCTCGACCTGCTCGTGGAGGGCGCCTCCTACCTGCTCAAGCTCGATCCCGCGCTGGCCCGCGCGGCGGCCGCCGACCCGCGCCGCGCGGCGCTCGTCGCGAGCCTCGTCGAGCTGGCGCACCGGCTGGAGACGCACGTCCTCGCGCCCGGCATGGCCGCGCGCGACCAGGTGCTGCACATGCGCGACACCGGGGTCCGGCTCGTCCAGGGGCCGGCCCTCGCGCCACCGGAGTGGCGCCCGGGGATGCCGGTCAGCATCCCCGTCACCGGCGAGGCCCCGGCCCCCGCCCGGCCCGGTGCCGGGCTCGGACCGCGCGTGTCGGAGTTCACCCTCCCCGCGGTCACGCTGCCGCTGACGGCGACCGCCGACGAGGTGCTCACCGCGCTCACCGCCGAGACCGGCGCCACCAGCGTCGTGCTGGTGGACGAGCGACAGCGGCCGAGCTTCACCGTGGACCGGACGCGCTTCCTGCTCCAGCTGTCGGGCGCCTACGGGCACGCCCTGCACGCGCGCCGGCCCGCCGCGCGTCTCGCCGATCCGCCGCGGCCGGTCCCGCGCACGGTCCCGGCGATCGCCGCGCTGCGGGCCGCCGGGGCGGCGGACGAGCGCGTCTACGACGACCTGGTCGTGGTCGACGAGCTCGGCCGCTGCCTCGGCATCGTCCGGGTGGCCGACCTGATCCGCGCCATGTCGCGCTGAGACCGCCCGTGCGGGCCTAGCCGGCCCCGGACGATCCTCCATGTGGATCAAGCCCGGAGGGCCCCGTGGCGGCCGCCTCCTGCGCGAGGATGGCCGCCTGCACCCGGCTGGCGAGCCCGAGCTTGCCGAGGATGCGGCTCACGTGCGTCTTGGTGGTCGTCTCGGCCATGGCGAGCCGGGCGGCGATCTGCCCGTTCGACAGGCCCTCCCCGAGGCAGGCGAACACCTCGCTCTCGCGCGGCGTCAGCTCCGCCAGCCCCGGCACCTCGGCCGGGGCCGCGGGCCTGGCGGCGAAGGCCCCGATCAGCCGCCGGGTGACCTTGGGGGCGATGATGCCCTCGCCCGCGGCGACCGTCCGCACGGCCTCCACGAGGCTGTCGGCGTCGACGTCCTTGAGCAGGAACCCGGCGGCGCCCGCCCGCAGCGCGCCGAACACGTACTCGTCCATGTCGAACGTCGTCAGGACCAGGACGTCGGTGAACCCGGCGATCTGCCGGGTGGCGGCGATCCCGTCCAGCACGGGCATGCGGACGTCCATGAGCACGACGTCGGGGCGCAGCTCGCGGGCCAGCTCCACGGCCCGCGCCCCGTCGGCGGCCTCGCCGACCACCCGGACGTCCGGCGCGGCTCCGAGGATCAGCACCAGCCCCGCCCGCACGGCCGCCTGGTCGTCGGCGACCAGCACGCCGATCGGGCCGCCCCGCCCCGCGCTCACGCCGCCCCGCTCAGCGAGTCGACGGGCAGCTCGGCGTGCACCCGCCAGCGGCCGCCGTCCGGCCCGGCGTCGAACCTGCCGGCGAGCATCACGGCGCGCTCGCGCATCCCGACCAGGCCGCTGCCGGTGCCGGGCAGCCGGGAGCCCTCCGGGCCGAGCGGGCTGAGCACGTCGATGACCACGTGCCCGGCCGCGTACTCCACCCGCACGTCGGCGCGCCCGGACCCGGCGTGCTTCAGCGCGTTCGTCAGCGCCTCCTGGACGATCCGGTACGCGGCCAGCTCGACCGCCGCCGGCAGCTCGGGCTGCTCGCCGGCGACCTCCAGCCGCGCCGACAGGTCGGGCCGCGCGGTGTGCCGGACGAGCCGGTCCAGCTCCGCCAGCCGCGGCCGGGCGGCCGGGTCCCCGACGTCGCCCTCCCGCAGCAGCCCGATCATCCGCCGCATCTCGGCGAGCCCCCGCACGCTGTTCTCCCGGATGACCTCCATGGCGCGGTTCACCTCCTCGCGGTCGAGGCCCTGCACCTTCAGGACGGCCGAGGAGTGCAGCGCGACCGCGCTCAGGTGGTTGGCGATCACGTCGTGGAGCTCGCGGGCCATCCGGGCGCGCTCGGCGGTCACGGCGGCCCGCCGGTCCATCTCGGCCAGCCGCGCGACCTGCTCGGCGCGCTGCCGCTCGGCCTCGGCCCGGGACCGGTGCTCGCGGACGGCCATCGCGGTCAGCACCGGGGCCACCCACACCACCCCGGCGAGCGACGCCGCGAGCACGCCGACCGCGACACCGCGCAGCAGGAGCGCGGTCGCGGCCGCCACCGCCAGGCTCGCCGCGAGCGTCGTCCCGAGCAGCCACTCCGCCGTCCGGCGCCGGCCGTACAGGCTCGCCGCGTACAGCGCGTCCCCGTAGATCATCGCGGTGGCCAGGCTCGGCCCGAAGGCGACGTCGACGAAGTTGAACGGGGTCGCCAGCAGCAGCCAGGTGAGCGGCGCCGTCCGCCTCAGCGGCATGGCCGCGCACAGCCCGAGCAGCGGGACGAGGCGCACCGCGAACGGCGGGTTCCAGCCCTCGGACCAGACCGTGTGGCCGCGCGCGGCGAGCACCGCGAGCCCACCCGCGAACGCGGCGGCGGCGATCAGCGCGTCCTGGCGGGTGGTGAGACGTCGGAGCCTGTGCACGCGTCCATCTCAGCATCCCGCCGGGGTCCGCACTTCCGTCCGGGTGAGGAGCGCGCGTACATCCTTCGGACGACCCGCGGAACCTCACCGAAGACGACGATCGGCCGCCTCGCCGGGCGGACGATGGAAACCCCGTCGAAAAGGGATTCCCATGCTCCTGGCGGTCATCGCCGCATGCGAGATCGGCTTCTGGGTCCTCCTCGCCGCGGGCCTGCTCGCCCGCTACGCGCTGCGCCTGCGCCGCACCGGCGCGGCCCTCCTGCTGTGCGTCCCGCTGGTCGACCTCGTGCTGCTGGCGGCCACGGCCGTCGACCTGCGCGGCGGCGCGACCGCCGGCACCGGCCACGGCCTGGCGGCCGCCTACCTCGGCTACTCGGTCGCCTTCGGCCACAGCATGGTGCGCTGGGCGGACGAGCGCTTCGCCCACCGCTTCGCCGGCGGCCCGCCGCCCACGCGCAGTCCCAAGTACGGGACGGCGCGGGCCCGCCACGAGTGGCGGGAGTTCGCCAAGGCGGCCCTCGCCACGGCCGTGGCCTGCGGGCTGCTGCTGGCGATGATCGCGCTGGTCGGCGACGCGGAGCGCACGCGGGCCCTGGACGCCTGGCTGGGACGCCTCGGAGTCGTCCTGGCGATCTGGTCCCTCTGGCCGATCACCACCACCATCTGGCCCCCCAAGCCCCGCGACGGGGCCGCCCCCGGCTCCGCCGAGCACGCACGGCCGGAGTGACGGGCAAGCCCTTTCGGAGCGGCCGATCGCGGCCACGTCCGCCGCCCCGCTTGCCCGCCGCCGCGCGGAGGTGTCCCATGGCGGTGATCGAGCGGAAGGGACCGGGATGGACCCACGAGCGCTGCCCGCGGCCGGTGGGCGCCGCTGACGCGGGCGGGCGCGGCGGCCTGACCCAGCGCGCCTCGGCGGGGCCGTTCGGCCGGGTCTTCCAGGCGGGCCGCGACATGGTCGTGTACGGGGCCGAGGACCCGTACCGCCTCAGGTGGTGGCGGCCGCGGGGCTCCCCGCCCTCGGCGGCCGAGGCCCGGGCCCAGCCGAGCCTGCTGCTCCGCGTGTCGAGCGAGACCGTGCCGTTCACCGGGCGCGAGGCCGAGCTGGCGGGCCTGCGCGAGTGGCGGGACCGGCGGGCGGCACTGTCCGTGCGGCTCGTGCACGGACCGGGAGGGCAGGGCAAGTCCCGCCTGGCCGCCCAGGCGGCGCGGCTCTGGAGCGCGGACGGCTGGACGGTCCTCACCGCGCTGCACCGCCACGATCCGGCTGCGCCGCCGGAGTTCGCGCCGGGCGACCTGCGCGGCGCGCGGGGGCTGCTGGTCGTCGCCGACTACGCCGAACGCTGGGACGTCGCCGACCTGCTCAGGATGCTCTCCGACCTGCGCGGCGCGGAGGGGCCCAAGGTGCGGGTGCTGCTGCTGGCGCGCCCGGCCGGCACCTGGTGGCAGACCCTCGCGCACAGGATGGACGCCGATCTCGGGCTGGAGGCCGGGGCGAGCGCCCTCGACGCCCTCGAAACGGGTGCGCACGGCCGCGGCAGGCTGTTCGAGGAGGCACGCGACCGGTACGCGGCACTGCTGGACGTGCCCGGGGCGCACCTCGTCACGGCCCCCGAGGCGGTCATGGAGGACGACGGCTACGGTCAGGTGCTCGCGGTGCACATGGCCGCACTCGCCGCGGTGCTCGCCCATGAGGAGGGCGCCCGGGCGCCGCGGTTGCCCGCGGAGGTCTCGATGTTCCTCCTGTCGCGCGAGCGCGTCCACTGGGAGGAGCTCCACCGCGGCCTGCTGAGCACGGGCGCGGACGTGATGGGCCAGGCCGTCTACACGGCCGCCCTGACCGGCGGCCTTCCGCGCGCGGAGGCGGTGGAGGCCCTGGTCCGGGCCGAGGTGGAGTCCGCCTCGCACCCCGGTCAGATCATCAAGGACCACGCCGTCTGCTATCCGCCGCCGCCCGGGTCCCCCGGCGTCCTGCGGCCGCTCTACCCGGACCGGCTCGGCGAGGACTTCGTCGCGCTGACGACCCCGGGCCACGGCCACCCGTACCCGAGCGACCCCTGGGCCGCCGACGCGGCCGAACGCCTGCTCGGGGCGGGCGGGCAGGCGTGGACCCGCTCCGCCATGACCGTGCTCGTCGAGACCGCGCGGCGCTGGCCGCACATCCGGGACGGGCAGCTCTACCCCCTGCTCAGGGTGCGGCCCGAACTGGCGGTCCAGGCGGGCGGCGCCGCACTCACCGCCCTGGCCGAGCTGCCGGAGCTCGATCCCGTGCTGCTGGACGAGGTCGAGGCACTGCTGCCAGAGCGGCGAGACGTCGATCTGGACCCCGGCGTCGCCGCCATCACCCGCCGCTGGGCCCGGCAGCGGCTCGGCCGGGCGCCGGAGGGTGACGGCGTCCTCGCTGACCGCGCCCTCACCCTCACCAAGCTCACCAGCCGGCTGATCAAGGCCGGGCTCTACAAGGAGGCCGGGGAGTCCGCACGGGAGGCGGTCGCCGCCTACCGTCGGCTGGCGGAACGGCGTTCGGGCGAACACCTGTCCGACCTCTCGGGCGCGCTGGTCAACCTCGGCATCTGCCAGGCGCACCTGGGCATGCGCCCGGAGGCGCTGGAGGCCACCGAGGAGGGGGTGGAGATCGACAGGCGCCTCGCCGAGAGCGGTTCGGCCGCGAGCCTGGAGAACCTCGCCTCCTCGCTGAACAACCTGGGGAACCGGCTCGCCGATCTGGGGCACCGCGACCGCGCTCTGGAGGCGGCCTGGGAGTCGGTGCGGATCCGGCGACGGCTCGCCGAGCATGCTCCGCCCCGCTACCTGGCGAAGCTGGCCGGGGCCCTCGACAACCTGGGCAACCGCCTCGCCGGGCTGGGCGGCACCGAGGACGCCGTCGCCGCCACGGGCGAGGCGGTCGAGCTGTACCGGCGCCTCGCCGCCGACGACCGCGCCGCCCATGTGACCGACCTCGGCATCGCGCTCACCAACCTCAGCGCCCTGCTGGAGCAGACGGGGAAGGCGGAGGAGGCCCTGGAGGCCGGCGACGATGCCGTCCGCGTCCGCCGGGAACTCGCGGAGGCCGACCCGGCCGCCTTCAGCGCCGGGCTGGCGGCGGCGCTGTGCACCCGGTCCGACGCCCTGGCCGCGCTCCGGCGGCACAGCGAGGCCATGAGGGACCTCGAGGAGGCCTTGGAGCTGTTCCGATCGGCCGCGCCGGCCGATCCGGCGGCGGTCAGACGGGACCTCGCGGCCGCCCTCTGCAAGTTCGGTGTGCGGCTGATGGAGAAGGGCCGCCATGCGGAGGCCGCGAACGCCCTGGACGAGGGAGTCGGGCTGTACCGGCCCATCGCCGCGGCGCATCCCGGCGTGTTCGGGGGCGAGTTCACCATGGCCCTGCGCATGCGCCTCGCCGCACATCTGGACGGCGGCGCGGACGGGGAGGCGCTCCGCTGCGCCGCCGACTACGCCGAGCATCTGCTGCCCCTCGCGCGGCGGCTCCCCTGGCGGTTCCGCCGCGAGCTGGACGAGACCCTCGCGGCCGCCGTCCTCCTCCTCGGCCGGACCGGGCGGCTGCGCGAGACCGTCACGATGCGGCAGCGGCTCGGCAAGGCCAGGCGCACCGGCGATCACGCGAATGCGGTCGAGATGCTCAGGCGGATCGCCGGGCCCGGGGACGCGTGAGGCCGCGCCCCGAACGGGGCGCGGCCTCATCGTCCACGTCGAACGGCGCCGCCCGGGCGCGGACCGGGTCCGCGGGCGGGTCAGACGTTGAAGCCGAGGGCGCGCAGCTGGTCGCGGCCCTCATCGGTGATCTTGTCGGGGCCCCACGGCGGGAGCCAGACCCAGTTGATCTTGACGTCCTTGGCGAGGCCCTCCAGGGCGCTGTGGGCCTGGTCCTCGATGACGTCGGTGAGCGGGCAGGCCGCGCTGGTGAGGGTCATGTCCAGGGTGGCGACCTCGTCGGCCAGGTCGACGCCGTACACCAGGCCGAGGTCGACGACGTTGATGCCGAGCTCGGGGTCGACGACGTCCTTCAGGGCCTCGAGGATCTCCTCCTCCGCGGCGGAGAGGGCGGCCTCGGGCGCCTTGGCGGGCGTCTCCTGGGCGGGCGTGTCGGTCGCGGGCGTGTCGGTCATGGTGCCTCTCCGATTGCGCGGGCGGTCGCGTCCTTCCACGCCATCCAGGCGAGCAGGGCGCATTTGATCCGGGCGGGGTACTTCGAGACCCCGGCGAAGGCGACGGCGTCCTCCAGGACGTCCTCGTCGGGCGCGACGTCCTGGCCGCGGGACTGCATCAGCGCCAGGAACTCCTCGCCGACGGCCATCCCCTCCTTGACGGACTTGCCGATCAGCAGGTCGGACATCACCGAGGCGCTGGCCTGGCTGATCGAGCAGCCCATGGCGTCGTAGGACACGTCGGCGACCGTGGCGTCCTGGCCCTCGCCCTCCAGGTGGACGCGCAGCGTCACCTCGTCGCCGCACGTGGGGTTGACGTGGTGCGCCTCCCCCTCGAACGGCTCCCGCAGCCCCTTGTGGAGGGGGTTGCGGTAGTGGTCCAGGATGACCTCCTGGTACATCGCCTCCAGCTGCATGGCGTCCTTTCCAAGCCTTTCTCGCTACAACCCGGACGCGGCGGGACGTGTTCCTCAGGCGGTCCCGAAGAACTTCTGCGCCTGCCGGACCCCGTCGGCGAGCGCGTCCACGTCGGCGAGGGTGTTGTAGAGGTAGAACGTCGCGCGGGTGGTCGCCGGGATGCCGAAGCGGCGGCAGATCGGCCACGCGCAGTGGTGGCCGACGCGCACCTCGACGCCCTGGTCGTCCAGTACCTGCCCGACGTCGTGCGGGTGGATGCCGTCGACGGTGAACGACACGGCGCCGCCGCGGGCCTCGGTGGTGCCGGGGCCGATCACGCGGACGCCGGGGATCTCGGCGAGCCGCTCCAGCGAGTAGCCGACCAGGGCCTCCTCGTGGGCGTGCACGCGGTCCATGCCGATCTCGGCGAGGTAGTCGCAGGCCACGCCGAGCCCGACGGCCTGCGCGGTCATCGGCACGCCCGCCTCGAACCGCTGCGGCGGCGGCATGAAGGTGGTCTCCTCCATGTGGACGACCTCGATCATGGAGCCGCCGGTGATGAACGGCGGCATGGCCGCCAGCAGCTCGCCGCGGCCCCACAGCACGCCGATGCCGGTCGGGCCGAGCATCTTGTGCCCGGAGAACACCAGGAAGTCGGCGCCGAGCCGGGCCACGTCGACGGGCTGGTGCGGCACCGACTGCGCGGCGTCCAGCAGCACGAGCGCGCCGACCTCGCGGGCGCGCGCCGCGATCCGCTCGATCGGCGGGACGGTGCCGAGCACGTTCGACTGGTGCGTCAGCGCGACGATCTTCGTGCGCTCGTTGACGATGCCGTCGAGGTCGTCGAGGTCGAGGCGGCCCTCGTCGGTGATGCCGAACCAGCGCAGGGTGGCGCCCGTCCGCCGGCACAGCTGCTGCCACGGGACGAGGTTGGCGTGGTGCTCCATCTCCGACACCACGATCTCGTCGCCGGGGCCCACCGCGAACCGCTCGGCCTCGGGCCCGGCGGTGGCCGCGTTGCTCATCGCGTAGGCGACCAGGTTGATGCCCTCGGTGGCGTTCTTGGTGAACACGATCTCGGCGGGCGTCGCGCCGACGAACCGGGCGATGGACGCGCGGGCGTTCTCGTAGGCCTCCGTCGCCTCCTCGGCGAGCAGGTGCGCCCCGCGGTGCGGCGCCGCGTTGTGCCGCTCGTAGAACTCCCGCTCCGCGTCCAGCACCCGCACGGGCTTCTGCGACGTCGCCCCCGAGTCGAGGTACACCAGCGGGCGCCCGCCGCGGACCGTGCGCCGCAGCAGCGGGAAGTCCTTCTTCAGCTCCTCGGGCAGAAGGCTCCCAGTTCCGCTCATGCTGTGCCTCGGTGGGGGGGCGACCCCCCACTCCCCCCGGTTCGCTTCGCTCATAGGGACGCGCCCGCCTTCACGTACTTCTCGTACCCCTCGTTCTCCAGCTCGTCGGCCAGCTCGGGACCGCCCTCGGCGACGACGCGGCCGCCGGCGAACACGTGCACGAAGTCGGGCTTCACGTACCGCAGGATGCGCGTGTAGTGGGTGATGAGCAGCACGCCGGTGTCGCCGGACGCGAACCGGTTGACCCCCTCGGAGACGACCTTGAGCGCGTCGACGTCCAGGCCGGAGTCGGTCTCGTCCAGGACGGCGACCTTCGGCCTCAGCATCTCCAGCTGCAGGATCTCGTGCCGCTTCTTCTCGCCGCCGGAGAAGCCCTCGTTCAGGCTGCGCTGCGCGAACGCCGGGTCGATGGACAGGGCGTCCATCGCGGCCTTCATCTCCTTGGAGAACTCGCGGAGCTTCGGGGCCTCGCCGCGCACGGCGGTGACGGCCGAGCGCAGGAAGTTGGAGACCGAGACGCCGGGCACCTCGACCGGGTACTGCATCGCCAGGAACAGCCCGGCGCGGGCGCGCTCGTCGACCGACATGGCCAGGACGTCCTCGCCGTCCAGCGTGACGGAGCCGGAGGTCACCTCGTACTTCGGGTGGCCGGCGACCGCGTAGGCGAGGGTGGACTTGCCGGAGCCGTTCGGCCCCATGATCGCGTGGGTCTCGCCGGCCTTCACGGTCAGGTCGACCCCGCGCAGGATCTCCTTCGCGCCGTCGGAGCCGTCGCCGACGGAGACGTGGAGGTCGCGGATCTCAAGCGTGGCCATAGTGCGTACAGTCCTTCGTGGTGCGGTCAGTCGTCGCCGGCGAGCGAGACGTAGACGTCGCCGCCCTCGACCTTGACCTTGTAGGTGGCGACCGGCTGCGTGGCCGGCGGGTTGGTGGGCTTGCCGCTGCGCAGGTCGAAGCAGGACCCGTGCAGCCAGCACTCGATGGTGCCGTTGTAGATCTCGCCCTCGGACAGCGAGACCTCGGCGTGCGAGCAGATGTCGTTCAGCGCGAACACGTCCTCGCCGCTGCGGGCGATGACGACGGGCGTGCCGTCGACCTCGGCGCCGAGCGCCCCGTCGGCGGGGACCTCGTCCAGCGCGCACACCTTGACGTAGGTCACTTCGCCGCTCCCTGGTCGAGTTCCGCCTCGATCGCCTCGCGCACCTTCTCGCGCACCTCGGCGACCTCGATGCGCTCGACGAGCTGCCCGAGGAAGCCCCGGACCACCATGCGGCGCGCCGTGTCGAAGGTGATGCCGCGCGCCTGGAGGTAGAACAGGTGCTCGTCGTCCAGCCGGCCGGACGCCGAGGCGTGCCCCGCGCCGGCGACCTCGCCGGTGAGGATCTCCAGGTTCGGCACGGAGTCGACCCGCGTCCCGTCGGTGAGGACGAGGTTGCGGTTCAGCTCGTAGGTGTCGGTGCCCTCGGCCTCCGCGCGGATGATCACATCGCCGATCCAGACGGCGTGCGCGTCCCTGTCCTGCAGGGCGCCGCGGTAGTCGACGCGGCTGCGGCAGTGCGGGACGGCGTGGTCGACCAGGAGGCGGTGCTCCAGGTGCTGGCCGCCGTCGACGAAGTACACCCCGTACATCTCGGCGTCGCCGCCGGGCCCCTCGTAGGCGACCGACGGGGAGATCCGCACGACGTCGCCGCCGAGCGAGATGTTGTGCGAGACGAACCGGGCGTCGCGGCCGAGCCGCGCGTGCTGGTGGGAGACGTGGACGCCGTCGTCGGCCCAGTCCTGCAGGCTGATGACCGACAGGCGGGCGCCGTCGCCGACGACGAACTCGACGTTGTCGGCGTAGGTCGCCGACCCCCGGTGCGTCAGCACGACGGTGGCCTCGGCGAACGGCTCCAAGACGACGGTGGTGTGCCCGTAGGCGGCGGCCGAGGCGTCCTCGCCGCGCAGCCGCAGCACGGTCGGCGCCGAGGCGGCGGTCTCCTTCGGGACGGTCACGACCGTGGCCTGGGTGAAGGAGTTCCACGCCTGGGCGCTGACGCGGTCGGCGGGGACGTAGGCCTTGCCGAGGCGCTCGTCGTCGCGGCCGACGGTCTCGACCGACACCTCCGGCGCCGCCTCGACCTCCAGCAGGACCTTGTCGCCGTCCTGCGCCGTGCCGTTGTGCAGGCCGCGCAGGCGGCGCAGCGGGGTGAACCGCCACTCCTCCTCGCGGCCCGTGGGCACCTCGAAGTCGGCGACGTCGTAGGACGCCTTCTCGTGCAGCGTCGAGAGAGGCTTCTGCTCCAGCCCCATCAGCCGACGGCTCCTTCCATCTGCAGCTCGATGAGCCGGTTCAGCTCGAGGGCGTACTCCATGGGCAGCTCGCGAGCGATCGGCTCGACGAACCCGCGCACGATCATCGCCATCGCCTCGTCCTCGGTGAGGCCGCGGCTCATCAGGTAGAACAGCTGCTGCTCCGACACCTTGGAGACGGTGGCCTCGTGGCCCATCTCCACGTCGTCCTCGCGGACGTCGACGTAGGGGTAGGTGTCGGACCGGCTGATCTGGTCGACGAGCAGCGCGTCGCACTTGACCGTGGACTTGCTGTGCTCGGCGCCCTCCTGGATCTGCACCAGCCCGCGGTAGGACGTGCGGCCCCCGCCGCGCGCCACCGACTTGGAGATGATGCTGCTGGAGGTGTTCGGCGCGGCGTGCACCATCTTCGCGCCGGCGTCCTGGTGCTGGTCCTCGCCCGCGAACGCGATCGACAGCGTCTCGCCCTTGGCGTGCTCGCCGAGCAGGTAGATCGCCGGGTACTTCATGGTGACCTTGGAGCCGATGTTGCCGTCGACCCACTCCATGGTGGCGCCCTCGTAGGCGACGGCGCGCTTGGTCACCAGGTTGTAGACGTTGTTCGACCAGTTCTGGATCGTCGTGTACCGGACGCGGGCGTCCTTCTTCACGACGATCTCCACCACGGCGGAGTGCAGCGAGTCGGACTTGTAGATCGGCGCGGTGCAGCCCTCGACGTAGTGGACGTAGGAGCCCTCGTCGGCGATGATCAGCGTCCGCTCGAACTGGCCCATGTTCTCGGTGTTGATCCGGAAGTAGGCCTGGAGCGGGATCTCCACGTGCACGCCCGGCGGGACGTAGATGAACGAGCCCCCCGACCACACGGCCGTGTTGAGCGCGGCGAACTTGTTGTCGCCGACCGGGATCACCGAGCCGAAGTACTCCTGGAAGATCTCCGGGTGCTCGCGCAGGCCGGTGTCGGTGTCGACGAAGATGACGCCCTTCTCCTCAAGGTCCTCGCGGATCTTGTGGTAGACGACCTCCGACTCGTACTGCGCGGCGACGCCGGCGATGAGGCGCTGCTTCTCCGCCTCGGGGATGCCGAGCTTGTCGTAGGTGTTCTTGATGTCCTCCGGGAGCTCCTCCCAGGAGGCGGCCTGCGCCTCGGTGGAGCGCACGAAGTACTTGATGTTCTCGAAGTCGATGCCCGTCAGGTCGGAGCCCCAGGTGGGCATCGGCTTCTTGCTGAACAGCCGCAGCCCCTTGAGGCGCAGGTCGAGCATCCACTCAGGCTCGTTCTTCTTGGCCGAGATGTCGCGGACGACGTCCTCGTTCAGGCCGCGTCGCGCCGAAGCGCCGGCCTCGTCGGAGTCGGCCCAGCCGAACTTGTACCTGTCGAGCCCTTCGAGCTCCGGGTGGGCTGCCGTAGTCATAGGGAGGTCCCTCCGGACTCCTCGTCACTGATCAGATGCTTTCCGGCGGACGCCCCCGCGTCCGCCGCACCCCCGCCGGGGCCGGCGTGGGCGGCCTCGCCGCCCTCACCGGTCTCGCCCGCCCCGCACAGCGAGCGCGAGCTGACGTGGGTGGTGCAGATGCCGTCGCCGTGCGCGATCGTCGCGAGCCGCTGGACCGGGGTGCCCAGCAGCCGGCTGAACGCCTCGGTCTCCGCCTCGCACAGCTGCGGGAACTCCGCGGCGACGTGCGCGACCGGGCAGTGGTGCTGGCACAGCTGCTCGCCGCCGCCCGGCTGCGGCGCCTTGGCCGCGGCCGCCGCGTAGCCGTCGCCCGAGAGGGCCTCGGCCAGCGTGCGGACCCGCTGGTGGGGCGGCGCGTCCTGCACGACGGGCCGGTAGCGCCGCTCCAGGTCGGCTATCTGCCGCCGGGAGAACTCGGCGACCGCGTGGTCGCCGGCGGTCTCGGCGAGGAACCGCAGGGCGCTGGTCGCCAGGTCGTCGTAGGCGTGCACGAAGGCGCTGCGCCCGGCGTCGGTGATGGCGAACCACTTGGCGGGCCGGCCCCGGCCGCGCCGGGACTGCGGGACCCGCGCCTTGCGGACCTCGATCATGCCCTCGGCCAGCAGCGCGTCCAGGTGCCGCCGGACGGCGGCCGGCGTGAGGCCGACGCGCTCGCCGAGCGTGGACGCGGTGACCGGGCCGTGTTCCAGGATCAGGCGGGCCACCCGGGCGCGGGTGTCGCGCTCGGTGCGGCCGGACGGCACGCCGAGAGGGCGCGCTGCGGCGCCCGGCATGCTCGTCTGATCCTCGCCCACGTTTTTCACAACATCAGTGTGCCGTAATTGCTTCCCGCGAAACACCGGATTCCCGATGTCGTAGCTCACGCAGGTAAGCCTTACCTAAACTGGACGTCCTCCCCGGCGGCGGGCGCCCCTGCCCCGCGCGGCAGCACCAGCACCGGGCACGGCGCGGCCCGGACGATCTTCCCGGACCTCTCCCCCAGGAACACCTTGAGCAGCGGCCCGTGGTGGCCGGACAGGCAGGCGAGGATCTCGCCCGGCAGCATATCGACGGCGCCGAGGGTCCCGGCGACCCCGCTCCCGACCTCCGCGAGGCGCTCCACCGGCATCCCGTCCCCGAAGCGCGCGCCGAGCAGGCCGGCGGCCTCCCGCAGGTCCTCGTCGGCCTGGGCGGCCTGCCGGCCCAGCACGCCGTCGACCCCGCCGAGCCTCGACGCGAGGCCGGGCGGGCGCAGGACCAGCGTCAGCAGCCGCACCGGCAGCCCCAGCCTCGCCGCGAGGTCGGCGGCGGCCGTCAGGTCCTCGAAGCCGCGGGGCGGCCAGTACGCCACGGTCATCCGCTCCAGCCGCCGCGCGGGACGGTGGGGGTGCACCCGTCCGTGGTGCGGTGAGTCCTCGGCGTACCCGCGCGGCGCCAGCAGGACCGGCACGGGCGAGTCGTGCAGGAGGCGGTCGGCGGTGCTGCCGAGGGTGATCCGGCCCGTGGGCCCGCCCGGCGCCGAGCCGACGACCACGACGTCCGCGCCGGTCCCGCGGGCGGCCTCGATGAGGCCGCGCCCGCTGCCCTTGTGGGCGTGCACGCGCAGGTCCAGCTCCGTGCGCGGCACCTGGAGCTCGGCGAGCCGCGCGGCGGCCCCGGCCAGCGCCTCCTCCGCCTGGCCCCGGAGGTAGGCGACCCATTCGGCGTCCACCGAGGCGGGGCCGTGCGCGGGCCAGGCGGGCGGATGGACGTTGACGACGGTCAGCGGCGCGGGCCGCCCCGCCCGGTCCGCCGCCCTGACCAGCGCGGCCAGCGCGAGGGCGTCGTCGCCGCGCTCGTCGGGCGAGTACCCGACCAGCACGCGCAGTGCGCGGGGTTCACCGGTGTCCGGTTCGCTCGTGTTCGGTTCGCTCGTGTCCGGTTCACTCGTGTTCGGTTCACTCATGTGGGCTCCCTCCGATGGCCCCCGCGTTCCGGGCCGCCAGGCGCGAGTGGCGGCGGCCGTACAGGAAGTAGGCGGCCAGGCCGACGGCGATCCAGATCGCGAAGACGGTCCAGGTGACGCCGCCGAGGCCGACCATCAGGTAGACGCACAGGGCGACGCCGACCAGCGGCGTGACGGGGTACAGCGGCGTGCGGAAGCTGCGCGGCAGGTCGGGGCGGGTGCGGCGCAGCACGATCACGCCGACGCCGACCAGCGCGAACGCGAACAGCGTCCCGATGCTGGTGGCGTCGACGAGCCGGCCGAGCGGGATCACCGCGGCGAGGAGCGCGATGAACCCCGCCACGATGACCGTGTTGGCGACCGGCACGCGGCGCCGCGGGCTCACCTTCTGGAAGACGTCGGGGACGAGCCCGTCGCGCGACATCGCGAACAGGATGCGGGTCTGGCCGTACATGACGGTGAGGACGACGCTGGCGATGGCGACCACGGCGCCGAGGGAGAGGATCATCGAAGGCCACGCCTGCCCGCTCACCCTGTCCAGCACCTGCGCCAGCGAGGCCTCCGAACCGCTCAGGGAGAACTCCGTCCACTTCATGGCACCGACCGCGGCGAGCCCGACCAGGACGTACAGGGCCGTCACGATGGCCAGCGAGTAGACGATCGCGAGCGGCAGGTCGCGGCGCGGGTTCCTGGCCTCCTCGCCGGCGGTGGAGGCGGCGTCGAAGCCGATGTAGGAGAAGAACACCTTGGAGCCCGCCGCGCTGATGCCCGCCCACCCCATCGGCGCGAACGGGGCGACGTTCCCCGTCCGGAACGCCGTGAAGGCGATCGCGCAGAAGAACAGCAGCACGCCGATCTTCAGCAGGACCATCACCGTGTTCGCGGCGGCGCTCTCGGACGTGCCGCGCAGCAGCAGGAAGGCGGCGAACACCACCACGATCACCGCGGGGACGTTGACCAGCCCGCCCTCCCACGGCGGGTTGGCGACCCGCTCCGGGATCGTGACGCCCAGCGCGCCGTCGAGGAAGGCGTTGAGGTAGGAGCCCCAGCCCACCGCCACGGCCGACACCGACACGGCGTACTCCAGGAGCAGGCACCAGCCGCAGACCCACGCGACCAGCTCGCCCAGCGTCGCGTAGGCGTAGGAGTAGGACGAGCCCGAGACGGGGATCGTCCCGGCCAGCTCGGCGTACGACAGCGCCGAGAACAGGGCGGTGACCGCGGCGAGGACGAACGACAGCACGACCGCGGGCCCGGCGAGCGGGACCGCCTCGCCGAGGATGACGAAGATGCCGGTGCCGAGGGTCGCGCCGACGCTGAACATGGTGAGCTGCAGGAGGCTCATCGTGCGCTTCAGCTCGCCGCCCTCGCCGTGCCCGCCCTCGGCGACGATCCGGTCGACGGGCTTGGTCCGCAGCAGGCTGCGCCCGAAGGACTCCGGCGCGGTCCCGGTGGTCACAGCGTGCTCGCCAGCGGCCAGGTGGCGTTCGGGGTGACGATCGTCCCCGCGGTCCCCTCCAGGATGCGCTCGCACTGGTCGAGCAGCCCGATCGCGGCCATGTCGCCCGTCCGCTCCACGAAGCTCACCGCGGCCTCGACCTTCGGGCCCATCGACCCGGCGGGGAAGTGCTCGCCGCGCAGCTCGTGCGGCGTCGTGTGGGTGATCTCCTCCTGCCGCGGCGTGCCGAAGTTCCGCATCACGCGGGGCACGTCGGTGAGGATCAGCAGCGCGTCGGCGTCCATGCTCTCGGCCAGGACGGACGCGGTGAGGTCCTTGTCGACCACCGCCTCGACGCCCTCCAGCCGCCCCACGTCGTTGCGGAAGACCGGGACGCCGCCGCCGCCCGCGCACACCACCACCGTGCCGAGCCGCACCAGCTCCCTGATCAGCCGGGTCTCGATCACCCGCTGCGGCCGCGGCGAGGGCACCACGCGGCGCCAGCGGTCCCCGTCCCGGCGGACGGTCCAGCCGTACTCGGCGGCGAGCCTGTCCGCCTCCTCCCGGTCGTAGACCTGGCCGACGAACTTGGTGGGCTCCTCGAACGCCGGGTCCACCGCCGAGACGAGCGTCTGGTTGATCATGGCCACCACCTGGCGGCCGGGCAGCGCGTTCTGCAGCGACTGGAGCATCCAGTAGCCGATCATGCCCTGGGTCTCGGCGCCGATCGTGTCCAGCGGGTAGGGCCGGGTCAGGTTCGGGTCGTTGACGCTCTCCAGCGCCAGCACCCCCACCTGCGGGCCGTTCCCGTGCGTGATGATCAGCTCGTGCCGCTCGGCGAGCGGCGCCAGCGACCGCACGGCCCGGTCCACGTTGGCGCGCTGCGGTTCGGCGTCGGGCGTCTCACCCCGCTTGACCAGCGCGTTCCCTCCGAGCGCGACGACCACGCGCATGCTGCCTCCCCCTCCCCGGCGGTCCGCCTCCGGGCTTCAGGCGTCCCGGACGAGCGGGCAGCTCATGCACCGGGGCCCGCCGCGCCCCCGGCCGAGTTCGCTGCCGCGGATCGTGATGACCTCGATCCCGTTCCGGCTCAGGTGGTTGTTGCTGGTGGCGTTGCGCTCGTAGGCGATGACGACGCCCGGCGAGACGGCCAGGACGTTCGCGCCGTCGTCCCACTGCTCGCGCTCGGCGGCGAACACGTCCTGCGTGGGGGTGAGCACCTTGATGTCGCCGGTCCCGGCCGCGGCGGCGATGGCCCGGTGCATGTCCTCCGGCGGATGGTCGGTGATCTTGAGTTCCTTCTCGTTGTCGCCGGGCTCGACGGTGTGCGACGGCAGCATGCCCATCCCCGCGTACTTGGTGAACACGCCGTGGTCGACCATGGTCATGACGGTGTCCAGGTGCATGAACGCCCGCTTGCGCGGCATCCGCAGCGCGACGATCCGCTCGCACGAGCCCGCGGCGAACAGCGACTGGGCCAGCATCTCGACCGCCTGCGGCTGCGTGCGCTCGCTCATCCCGACCAGCACGCTGCCGTTCCCGAGGACCAGCACGTCGCCGCCCTCCAGCGTCGCCGGCGCCATCGCGGTGCCGCGGTTCCACACGTGGTAGCCGCCCTCGGCGGGCCGGTCGTGGCCGGCGGCGAACAGCGGGTGCCAGCGGTAGATCGCCTCCATGTTCACCGTCTCGCGCATCCGGGCCTTCATGCGCATCGTGTTGATGGAGACGCCGTCGTAGATCCAGCAGGACGTGTCGCGGGTGAACAGGTGGTTGGGCAGCGGCGGCAGGACGAACCCGTCCGTCTCGACGGAGTGGAAGGCGATCGACGCCGGCTCCGGCATCCGCTCCAGCATCTCCCGCTTGGTGATGCCGCCGACCAGGAACGCGGCCAGGTCCGCCACGTCCATGGCGTCGAAGCAGTTGCGGATCGCGTCGGTGGCGAGGGGGCCGAACCAGTGCGGGTCGACGACGCGGTCGAGGATGTGGCGGCGCGCCTCGGGGATCGCGACGGTCTCGGTCAGCAGGTCCATCAGCAGGTGCGTGCGCACGCCCTGGGCGCGCAGCACGTCCTCGAACTCCTCGTGCTCCTCCACCGCGCGCCTGACCCACAGCACGTCGTCGAACAGCAGCCCGGCCGCGTTGGAGGGGGTGAGGCGCTTCAGCGAGAGCTCGGGCCTGTGCAGCAGCACCTCCCTGAGCCTGCCGACCTCCGAATCGACGCGGAACGCCATCCCACCTCCCCCGGGGCCCGGCCGCGGCGCCGCTGCTCCCAGATCGCGGATTCCCCGGCGGGCGGCGGCGAAACTAGATCGACTTCCACCGGACGCCTTTGCCGCTCCTTCACGCGGTCCCGGCCGGGACCGGGCGCGGACCTGTCCTCCCCCGGACCTAAACTCGTGAGCATGACACCCCCCGGAGACGGCGCGGTCGAACTGCGCTCCCTCGCCAAGCGCTACGGCGCGGTGACGGCCGTGGACGGCCTGTCGCTCAGCGCCGCCCGGGGCGCGGTCACCGGGCTGCTCGGCCCGAACGGCGCGGGCAAGACCACCACGATCGAGATCTGCGAGGGGTTCCGGCGGGCCGATTCCGGCACCGTCCGCGTCCTCGGGCTGGACCCCGCCGCCGACGGGCGCGCCCTGCGCCCCCGGGTCGGGGTGATGCCGCAGTCCGGCGGCGTGCCGGGCACGGCCCGCGCCGGCGAGTTCCTGCGGCTGGTCGCCTCGTTCCACGCCAGGCCGCTCGACACCGCGGCCCTGCTCGAGCGGCTCGGCCTCGCCGAGCACGCGCGCACCCCGTTCCGGCGGATGTCGGGCGGGCAGCAGCAGCGGCTCTCGCTGGCCGTCGCGGTGGTCGGGCGGCCCGAGCTGGTCTTCCTCGACGAGCCCACCACCGGGCTCGACCCGCAGGCCAGGCACGCCACCTGGGACCTGATCGGGGAGCTGCGCGCCGCGGGGGTGTCGGTCGTGCTCACCACGCACAACATGGACGAGGCCGAGCGCCTCTCCGACCACGTCGTGATCGTCGACGGCGGCAAGGTCGTCGCCGAGGGCGCCCCCGAGGAGCTGACCGGCGCCGAGCGGCAGCTGCGGTTCCGCGCCCGCCCCGGCCTCGGCCTCGAGGAGCTGCTCGCGGCGCTGCCCGCCGGGAGCGCCGCCAAGGAGTCGCCCGCCGGGCACTACCTGATCGAGGCGGAGGTCCGGCCCGAGTTGCTGGCCACGGTCACCGCCTGGTGCGCCTCGCACGGCGTCATGACCGAGGACCTGCGCATCGAGCGCCGCACGCTGGAGGACGTCTTCCTCGAACTCACCGGACGGGAGCTGCGCTCGTGACGACCCCGCCGACCCCGCCGGCCCCGCTGGACCTCGCCCCCGCGCCGGGCGCCGCCCCGCTGCCGCGGATGATCATGGCCCAGGCCGGCTACGAGTTCCGCGCCGTGCTGCGCAACGGCGAGCAGCTGCTGCTCACGCTGATCATCCCGGTGGTGCTGCTGACCCTGTTCAGCGCCACCTCCCTGCTCGACCTCGGCACGGCCCGCCGCGTCGACTTCCTCACGCCCGGGATCCTCGCCCTCGCGGTGATGTCCACCGCGTTCACCGGCCAGGCCATCGGCACCGGGTTCGAGCGGCGCTACGGCGTCCTCAAGCGGCTCGGCGCGACCCCGCTGCCGCGCGGCGGGCTCATCGCCGCCAAGACGCTCAGCGTGGTCGCGGTCGAGGCCGTGCAGGCGGCGGTCGTCTGCGCGGTGGCGCTGGTGCTCGGCTGGCACCCGCATGGCGACCCGCTGTCCGCGGTCGTCCTGCTGCTGCTCGGCACCGCCGCGTTCAGCGGCTTCGGGCTGCTCATGGCGGGCACGCTGCGCGCCGAGGCCACCCTCGCCGCCGCCAACCTCGTCTACATCCTGCTGCTCGCCCTCGGCGGCGTCGTCTTCCCGCTCGACAGGTTCCCCGGGGCGGTGCGCACGGTCCTGGAGCTGCTGCCGATCTCCGCGCTGGCCGAGGGGCTGCGCCAGGTCCTCCAGCACGGCGCCGCGTTCCCCGCCGGGCCGCTGGCGGTCCTCGCCGTCTGGGCCGCCGCGGGCCTCGCCCTGTCCGCCCGCTTCTTCAGGTGGGAGTAGCGCATGGCCCTGTCCGAGGCGCCCGGCTCGTTCGGCGGCGCGTCCCGCCGCGCCCGTTCCCCGCGGTCGCGGGCGCTCTCGCTCGGGTCGGTGCCGCCGCCCGCGCTGATCCTGCTCGGCATCATCTCCCTGCAGGTCGGGGCGGGCCTGGCCAAGCACCTGTTCGACCGGCTGCCGCCGAGCGCCGTCGTGACGATGCGGCTGCTGACCTCGGCGATCGTGCTGGGGTTCCTCGCCCGCCGGGCGCTGCGGACCGTCCTTCGCGACCACTCGCGCTCCAGCCTCGCCATCGCCGCCGGATTCGGGCTGGCGCTGGCGCTGATGAACTTCTCGATCTACCAGTCGTTCTCGCGGATCCCGCTCGGCGTCGCGGTCACGATCGAGTTCCTCGGGCCGCTCGCGGTCTCGATCGTCGCCTCCCGGCGCCCCCGGGACGCGCTGTGGGTCGTGCTCGCCGGGGCCGGCGTCGTCCTGCTGGCCAGGGGCGGCAGCGGCCCGCTCGACCCGGTCGGCATCGCGTTCGCGCTGCTGGCGGGGGCATGCTGGGCGGGTTACATCGTGCTCACCGCCGCGACCGGCAAGCGGTTCTCGGGGACCACCGGCCTGGCGCTCGCCAGCATCGTCGGGACCGCCGCGATCCTCCCGCTCGGCGTGGCGTCGGCGGGCTCCGCGCTGCTCGACCCGCGGCTCCTGCTGATCGGCCTCGGCGTCGGGCTGCTGTCGTCGGTGATCCCGTACTCGCTCGAGCTGGAGGCGCTGCGGCGGATGCCCGCCCGCGTCTTCGGGATCCTCATGAGCCTGGAGCCCGCCGTGGCGGCGCTCGTCGGGGTGGCGCTGCTCGGCGAGATCCTCACCGGGCGCCAGTGGGCGGCGATCTGCTGCGTCATCGTCGCCTGCGCGGGTGCCACGAGGAGCCGGAAGGAGCCGCTCGAGGCGCCCGAGGCCTGACCGGTGGCGGCGGGATGTGGCAGCGTGGAAGGATCGGGACGTCGCGATCATCGAGCCGGAGAGGAGCCGCCGTGATCGGCCGGAGCGAGGACCAGGGGATTCCGCCCGAGTTCTTCGAGGCGGGGTCGGCGTCGTTCGTCGACTTCCTGCGCCTGCACTCCCCCGAGCTGCTGCCCGTCAACCGGGTGCCGGAGGGGGACGCGCCCGAGCTGCCGCACGGGACGACGGTCCTGGCGCTGACGTTCCCGGGCGGCGTCATGATGGCCGGCGACCGGCGCGCCACACAGGGCAACCGCATCGCCTACCGCGAGCTCGACAAGGTGCAGCGCGCCGACGAGCACTCCGCCGTCGCCTTCGCGGGCACGGTCGGGCTGGCGCTGGAGATGGTCCGGCTGTTCCAGGTGGAGCTGGAGCACTACGAGAAGATGGAGACCGTCCCGCTGTCGCTGCCGGGCAAGGCCCGCCGCCTCGGCGCCGTGATCCAGGCCAACCTCGCCCAGGCCCTCCAGGGGCTGGCGGTCGTCCCGCTCTTCGCCGGCGTCGACCCCGAGTCCGGCGAGGGGCGCATCTACACCTACGACATCACCGGCGCCCCGCAGGAGGCCCGCGGCTTCCACGCGGACGGCTCCGGCTCCCCGTACGCGAGCGGCGCGCTGAAGAAGCTCTACCGCGACGACCTGTCCCTGGAGGACGCCGCCACCGCGTGCGTCCAGGCCCTCTACGACGCGGCCGACGACGACACCGCCACCGGCGGCCCCGACCCGACCCGGCGCATCTACCCGACGATCGCCGTCGTCACCGCCGACGGCTACCGGCGGCTGCCGGACGAGCAGGTGGCGGCGATCGCCGACGAGGTCGTGCGCGGCCGGACCGAGCGGCCCGGCGGCCCCGTCGCGCCCCTGCGCTGACGCCGGAAGCGTCGTAGGCGGCTTCTAGACTCGGCCCATGGCACGGGCGAACGACGAGGCTGCGGCCCTCATCCAGGAACTGGCCGACCTGCTGTCCATCACGGGCGGGGACGCGTTCAAGATCAGGGCGTACGAGAAGGCGGCGCGGGCGGTCGCGGGCCACCCCGGCGACATCTCCGGCCTCGACCTGGCCGGGCTGCGCGGGATCCAGGGGGTGGGCGACGCGATCGCCAAGAAGCTCCTGGACTACAACACCACCGGCACGATCCGGCAGGTCGAGGAGCTGCGCACGCAGATCCCGCCCGGGGTCCGGTCCCTCACCGCCATCCCCACCCTCGGCCCGAAGAAGGCCCTCGCCGTCTACGAGGCGCTCGGCGTCTCGTCGGTGGACGAGCTGGCGGCCGCCGTCGAGGAGGGCCGCCTGCGCGGTCTCAAGGGCTTCGGCGCCAAGACCGAGGAGAACATCCTCCGCGGCATCGAGCTGATGCGCGGCGCCGGCGACCGCGTCCTGGTCGACGCCGCGGCGGGCGTGGCCGACGAGATCGTCGCGGCCCTGTCGGAGCTGCCGCAGGTGGAGCGCTGCGCCCACGCCGGCTCGCTGCGCCGCATGCGCGAGACGATCGGCGACGTCGACGTCCTCGCGGCCTCCCGCGACCCGCGCCCCATCATGGAGGCGTTCACCGCGCTCCCGCTCGTCGCGGAGGTCATCGCGGGCGGCGACAAGAAGACCTCGATCCGCACCACCGCGGGCCTGCAGGTCGACCTGCGCGTCGTCCCGCCCGAGTCGTGGGGCGCCGCGCTCCAGTACTTCACCGGCTCGCAGGCGCACAACATCCGCACCCGCGAGATCGCCGTCAAGGCGGGCCTCAAGCTGTCGGAGTACGGGCTGTTCGACGCCGGGAGCGGCGAGCTGGTCGTGTCCAGGACCGAGGAGGAGGTCTACGAGCGCCTCGGCCTGCCCTGGGTCCACCCCGCCCTGCGCGAGGACTCCGGCGAGATCGAGGCGGCGCTGAAGGACGAGCTGCCCCGCCTGGTGACCGTCGAGGACCTTCGCGGCGACCTGCACAGCCACACCGACCTGACCGACGGCGTCGCCTCCCTGGAGGACATGGCCGCCGCCGCGCGGGCCCGCGGCCTGGAGTACTACGCGATCACCGACCACGCGCCGAACCTGGTCATGCAGCGCATGACCGACGAGAAGATGCTCGCCCAGCGGGCGCGGATCGCCGAGTTGCGCGACCGGTACCCCGGCCTCACGCTCCTGCACGGCACCGAGCTCAACATCGACCCCGACGGCGGCGTCGACTGGGACGCCGACTTCCTGTCCGGCTTCGACGTCTGCGTCGCCTCCGTCCACTCCCACTTCACGCAGGACGAGGCGAGCATGACCCGGCGGCTGGTCCGCGCGTGCGAGAACCCCCACGTCCACGTGATCGGCCACCCCACCGCCCGCAGCATCGGCCGCCGCCCGCCGGTCGACGCCGACTGGGACGAGGTGTTCCGCGCCGCCGCCCGCACCGGCACCGCGATGGAGGTCGACTCCTTCCCCGACCGCCTCGACCTGCCCGCCGACCTGATCCGGCGCGCGAAGCGGTTCGGCGTGAAGTTCTCCGTCGACACCGACGCCCACTCGGTCGGCCACCACCGCAACATCCGCTACGGCGTCGGCACCGCCCAGCGAGGGTGGCTGACCCCGGACGACGTCATCAACACCTGGCCGCTGGAGCGCCTGCGCGCGTTCCTGCGCAAGAGCTGAGCGGCGGCCGGGGGCCGCGCCTCAGGCGGGCTGGGGCGCCTCGGCGGCCCGCGGGGCGGCCGGGCCCGGCTCCGCGGCCGCGCGCCCGGGTGCGGGGCCCCGGTCGCGCAGGGCGAAGAACAGGCGGAACGCCGCGATCCACATCAGCACCGAGCCGAGCATGTGCAGCAGGACCAGCCCGGCGGGGACGCCGAGGAAGTACTGGGTGTAGCCGACGGCGCCCTGGAGGACGATCAGCCCGGCGAGCTCGCGGGCGCGCCGGCGGGCGGCCGCGGGCGCGCCCGTGCGGTGCAGCGCCGCGAGGGCGAGCACCGTCAGCGCGATGGTGAGCCACGCCAGCTCGCCGTGGATCCGCGCGACGTCGGTGATGTCGAAGCCGTAGCGGCGCGACTCGGCGTCGCCCGCGTGCGGGCCCGTCCCGGTGACGACGGTGCCCGCGACCATCACGGCGGCGCAGGAGACCAGCAGCGCGGCGGCCAGGCGCCGCGTCCAGGGCCCGGCGAGCGGCCGGGGCGGCGCGTCGCCCTCCCCCGCGCGGACCCACAGCGCGACGCAGAACACCAGCAGGGCGGGCGAGACCAGGAAGTGCAGGGACACCGCGGCCGGATGCAGCTTGGTCAGCACGACGATGCCGCCGATGACCGCCTGGGCGACCACGCTCATCGGCTGGGCCAGCGCCCACCAGACGAGGCTCCGGCGGCGCGGCCGCAGCCGCAGCGCGGCGACGAACACCAGGATGCCGACGCCGAGCACCACGAAGGTGATCAGGCGGTTGCCGAACTCGATCGACATGTTGAGCACGTGGTGCTCGGGGTCGTGGGTGGGCACGAGGCTGTCGCCGGAGCAGCGCGGCCAGTCGGGGCAGCCGAGGCCGGACTTGGTGACGCGGACGGCGCCGCCGCTGACGACGATCACCACGTTGCCGATGACGCCGAGCAGCGCGAGCAGCCGCAGCGACCCGGGCGTCGGGCGCCACACGGCGTTCCAGGTCCGGATCAGGGGGTTGGACGACTCTCGCTCTGCCACGGCACCAATCGTATGGCCGGGTCCCCGCGACCGTGACCCGGCCCCCGCCCACGCGCGTCCACGAGGCGCCCGGCGGCGGCCGGGCCGCGGGCGCCCGGCCGGGTCAGGGCCCGTAGGGGCCCGGCGGCTGCGGCGGCACGAACCCCGAAGGGCCCTGCCGCGCCCACGGCGGCCCGGCCGGAGGGCCCGCGACGGGGCTCGGCGCGGTGCGCAGGAACGCCTGCCTCGCCAGCGCCATCAGCTGGAGCAGGGAGTCGCGGCGGGTGACGAACCAGCGCTGGTCGGCGACGCCCCGGTCGGCGCGCTTGTGCAGCAGCGCCAGCTCGGTCGCGGCGAGCTGGTAGTCGACCATGGCGCGCCCGGCGGGTGCGCCGCCGACCGAGCGGGCCCAGCGGCGGGCCGCGCGGCGCGAGGGGATGGAACGCAGCATCCGCACGTCCTGCGGCGTGACCAGGCCCGTCCCGGCGTACATCGGCAGGTACGCCTCGATGCGGCGCACGGTGCCGCGGCGCTCGACGAACACGATGACGATCAGCGTGACCAGGACGCAGAAGTCCAGCAGGTAGACGACGCCGAGGCCGCCGAGCCCGAACGCGGCGGCGCCGTTCCACAGCCCGTGCAGGACCATCGCGCCGAGCAGACCGGCGAGCGGGGCGGCGATCTGGCCGCGCCGGTGGGTGGCGGCGTAGGCGACGCCGAGCCCCGTCATCGCGGTGAACAGCGGGTGGCTGAGCGGCGCGATCAGGCCGCGCAGGATGAACACCGCCTGGAGCTGCTGCGCGCCGCCGTCGTCGAAGGCCCGCATGTAGTAGGTGATGTTCTCCATCATGGCGAAGCCGAGGCCGACCATCGCGGCGTACATGATCCCGTCGGCGAACCCGTCGATCTCGTTGCGGCGGAACCACAGCATGCCGAACAGGACGGCGCCCTTCAGCGTCTCCTCGATGATCGGCGCCCCGATGGCGGCGCTGACGAAGTGGCCCTCCGTCTCGCCGAAGATGGGCACGGTCACGTACAGCAGTCCGAGGGTGTTGAGCACGAGGGCGCCCAGCACGGCGACCCCCGCGCCCCACATGAACGAGAAGGCGAGGGCGCGCGGCGGCTCGGGCTCCAGCCGGTCGAGGGTGAGCGCGAGGGCGATCAGCAGCGGGATCGGCAGGATCGCCAGGAGCGCCCCCACCCAGAAGCCCGCCCCGCCGAGCACGGCGTAGGTGCCGAGCGCGATGACGGCGCACAGCCCGGACACGGTCATGCCGAGGATCAGCCCCACCGGAGGCCGTCCGGGGACCCGGCCCTCGAGCACCGCCTTGGGATCCATGCTCGCCATAACGCGAAGGGTAACGGCAGGTCGGACCGATCGCTAAAGCGCCGTAAAGCCGTCAGCGCAGGAGCGGGTCGACCGCCACGGCGGTGAACAGCAGCGCCAGGTAGACGTTCGAGAGGTGGAAGAAGCGCATCGGCCGCAGGTGGACACCGGTGACCCCGGCGCGGACCGCCTTCAGCAGGCGGTGCCCCTCGGCGAGGAAGACCAGCCCGAGCACGACGGCGACGGCCCCGTACACCGGGCCCATCCCGGCGACGGGCCACAGGGCCAGCGAGCAGGCGACGGTCGCGTAGGTGTACACCAGGCTCTCGACGACGACGCGGCGCTCGGACGCGACGACCGGCAGCATCGGGACCTTGGCGACGGCGTAGTCCTCGCGGTAGCGCATCGCGAGGGTCCAGGTGTGCGGCGGCGTCCAGAGGAACACCACGCCGAACAGGACGAGCGGCGTCCAGGCGACGCCTCCGGTGACGGCGGCCCAGCCGATGAGGACGGGCATGCACCCCGCGATCCCGCCCCACACGACGTTCTGCGACGTGCGCCGCTTGAGCAGCAGCGAGTAGACGAAGACGTAGAACAGGATCGCGAACAGCGACCCCGCCGCGGCGACCGGGTTCACCGCGAGCAGGAACCCGAGGGTGGACACGGCGGCGAGCGTCACCCCGAAGACCAGGGCGCGGGCCGGGGTCACCTGGTGGCGGGCCAGGGGGCGGCGCCGGGTCCGGCGCATCTTGGCGTCGATGTCGCGGTCGATGTAGCAGTTGATCGCGTTGGCGGCGCCCGCGGACATGGTGCCGAACGCGAGCGTCAGCAGGACGGTGGACAGCGGCGGCACGCCCCCGGCCGCGAGGAACATCACCGGGATGGTGGTGATCAAGAGCAGCTCGATCACGCGCGGCTTCGTCAGCGCCACGTAGGCGCGCACGCTCGCGCCGGGCGTGCGCCGGGCGGCCCGCTCGGCGGGAGGCGGCGCGAGCGGGGACGGGGGCGCCTCCGGCACCTGCTCGTCCAGCTCGATCCCGCGCTTGTTACTGAGCACCGTCACAATCGGGTCCACGTCTGACTAGGGATGAGAAATCGGTACCACCTCGGCGGTGCCCCCGCGATCCGGGCCGGCCTCGGCTGGGTGCGACTTCGGACTGGTCGTCTTGCCGCGGCCTCTGGCCTCAGCCGCGCAATCACTGTAGTCCGCCCCCTCCCGGGGGCGCGCACCGGGTCGCCGGACGCGGCGCGCCGCACGTCCGGCGCCCCGCCGGACCCGGGCGGCCCGGATCACCCGCCGGATCACCCGCGCGGGGGGTTAGTCCGCGAGCCCTTCGGGCAAGGGTGCATGAAGCGTCGCGGCCCGATGCCCGGCGCGCGGCGCCGCGGTCCCCCCGCTCCAGCCTGCGGCGGCCCTCCCGCGCGATAGGCTCGCGGCCAGGGGCGCGGCACGATCTTCGAGGCCGCTCCCCGCGGGCGCACGGGGCAGGGGAAGAGGCGCCGCACCGCCGGACGTTGCCCTTAAGGGGGTTCGCGCGGGCAGTCGGCGCACGAGATTGCAGAGTGTTCTATGACATCGGTTCGAGAGGAGCCTGGCGTTTCCGTGAGCAGGGACAACAGCACGTTTGAGTGGTCCGACCAGGACCGGCGCGCGGTGGACGCGATCCGCGCCCTCGCCATGGACGCGGTCGAGGAGGCGGGCTCCGGTCACCCCGGGACCGCGATGAGCCTCGCCCCGGCCGCCTACCTTCTCTTCCAGCGCTTCCTGCGGCACGACCCGACGGACCCGCAGTGGCCCGGGCGGGACAGGTTCGTGTTGTCCTGCGGCCACTCCAGCCTGACCCTTTACATCCAGCTGTTCCTGTCGGGCTACCCGATGACGCTGGACGACCTGAAGTCGCTGCGCAAGTGGGGCAGCCTCACCCCCGGCCACCCCGAGTACGGGCACACCGCGGGCGTGGAGACGACCACCGGGCCCCTCGGTCAGGGCGTCGCCAACGCCGTCGGGATGGCGATGGCGGCCCGCCGCGAGCGCGGCCTGTTCGACCCTGACGCCCCCGAGGGCGAGTCCCCCTTCGACCACACCATCTGGGCGTTCGCCTCCGACGGCGACATCGAGGAGGGCATCAGCCACGAGGCGAGCGCGCTGGCGGCCCACCAGCGCCTCGGCAACCTGGTCCTGCTCTACGACGACAACCACATCTCGATCGAGGACGACACGGCGATCGCCCTGTCGGAGGACGTGCGCGCCCGGTACGCGGCCTACGGCTGGGACGTCCACCACGTCGACTGGACGCAGGACGGCGACTACGAGGAGAACGTCGCCGCGCTGGCCGCCGCGTTCGCCGCGGCGAAGGCCGAGACGTCCCGGCCCTCCTTCATCGCGCTGCGCACGATCATCGGCTGGCCGGCGCCGAACAAGAAGAACACCGGCAAGATCCACGGTTCGGCGCTCGGCGCGGACGAGGTCGCCGCGACCAAGCAGGTCCTCGGCATGGACCCGGCCGAGAGCTTCCACGTCCCCGAGGAGGTGCTGGCCCACGCCCGCGCCGTGTCCGACCGGGGCCGCGCGGAGCACGCGGAGTGGAGCCGGACGTTCGAGGCGTGGCGGGCCGCGAACCCCGAGCGGGCCGCCGAGTTCGACCGGATCTCGACCCGCACCCTGCCCGCGGGCTGGGAGGACGCACTCCCGGAGTTCGAGGCCGGCAAGGAGATCGCGACCCGCGCGGCGTCCGGCGAGGTGCTCGCGGCGCTGGCGCCGGCGCTGCCGGAGCTGTGGGGCGGCTCGGCCGACCTCGCGGAGAGCAACAACACGACCATGAAGGGCGAGCCGTCCTTCATCCCCGAGGAGTTCCAGACCAAGGAGTTCCCCGGCCACCGCTACGGCCGGACGCTGCACTTCGGCGTCCGCGAGCACGCGATGGCCGCCATCTGCAACGGCATCGCGCTGCACGGCGGCACCCGCCCCTACGGCGGCACGTTCCTGATCTTCAGTGACTACATGCGCCCGGCGGTCCGGCTGGCGGCGCTGATGAAGCTGCCCGTCACCTTCGTCTGGACGCACGACTCGATCGGCCTCGGCGAGGACGGTCCGACCCACCAGCCGGTCGAGCACCTGTGGGCGCTGCGGGCGATCCCCGGCCTGGACGTCGTGCGCCCGGCCGACGCCAACGAGACGGCGGTGGCCTGGCGGACGGTGCTGCGCCACACCGACCGGCCGGCCGGCCTCGCGCTCACCCGGCAGAAGCTGCCGACGCTGGAGCGCGGCGGCGGGCTCGCGTCCGCCGAGGGCGCAGCCAAGGGCGGCTACGTGCTGGCCGACGCCGAGGGCGGGCGGCCCGAGGTGATCATCATCGCGACCGGCAGCGAGGTGGCGCTGGCACTGGAGGCGCGCGAGACGCTCCAGTCCGGCGGCACTCCGACCCGCGTCGTGTCGATGCCGTGCGTCGAGTGGTTCGACGAGCAGAGCGACGCCTACCGGCAGGAGGTCCTGCCGCCCGGCGTGCGCGCCCGGGTGTCGGTCGAGGCCGGCGTGGCGCTCGGCTGGCGCTCCTACGTCGGCGACGCCGGCGAGTCGGTGAGCCTGGAGCACTTCGGCGCCTCGGCCGACTACAAGACCCTGTTCCAGCAGTTCGGCATCACGTCCGAGCGGGTGGTGGCGGCGGCCAAGTCCAGCCTCATCAAGGCCGGGGTGCGCAACGCCGGGCAGGGTGACACGACCGGCAACTGAGCCGCGGCCCATGAGGGCGGGCGGCGCCCTGGCAGGGGCGCCGCCGCCCGGCCCCCCGCGGGGCGACGCAGACGACGTGAAGACGACGAGGAGAAAAGCGATGAGCGAGATTCTGAAAGAGCTCTCGGGCGAGGGCGTGTCGATCTGGCTGGACGACATCAGCCGCGAGCGGCTGCGCTCGGGCAACCTGGCGGAGCTGGTCAAGGACAGGCACGTCGTCGGCGTCACGTCCAACCCGACGATCTTCGCCAAGGCGCTGAGCAAGGGCGACGCCTACGACGAGCAGGTCCGCGACCTCGCGGTGCGCGGCGTGGACGTCGAGGAGGCCTCCCGGGCGATCACCACCTACGACATCCGGTGGGGCTGCGACGTGCTGCGCCCCGTCTACGACCGGACCGACGGCCTGGACGGGCGCGTCTCGATCGAGGTCGACCCGCGCGTGGCCCGCGACACCCGCCGGACGGTCGCCGAGGCCCGCGCCCTGTGGTGGATGGTCGACCGGCCCAACCTGCTCGTCAAGATCCCGGCGACCGAGGAGGGCCTGCCGGCGATCACGGCGGCGCTGGCCGAGGGCATCAGCGTGAACGTGACGCTGATCTTCTCGCTGGAGCGCTACGGCAAGGTCATCGACGCGTTCTTCGAGGGCCTGGAGAAGGCCAGGGAGAACGGCCGCGACCTGTCGACGATCGCCTCGGTGGCCTCGTTCTTCGTCAGCCGGGTGGACACCGAGATCGACAAGCGGCTCGACAAGATCGGCTCGGACGAGGCCAAGGCGCTCCGCTCGAAGGCCGGCATCGCCAACGCCCGGCTCGCCTACGCGCTGTTCGAGGAGAAGTCCGCCACCGACCGGTGGAAGGCGCTGAAGGACGCCGGGGCCCGTCCCCAGCGGCCGCTGTGGGCCTCGACCGGCGTGAAGGACCCCGACCTCAACGACACCCTGTACGTGGACGAGCTGGTCGCGCCGGGCACGGTCAACACGATGCCGGAGGCGACGCTCGAGGCGGAGGCCGACCACGGCCAGGTCCGCGGCGACACCGTCCGGGGCGCCTACGACGACGCCCGCGCGCACATGGCGGCGCTCAAGGACGCCGGCGTCGACTACGACGACGTCGTGCGGGTGCTCGAGGAGGAGGGCGTCGAGAAGTTCGAGGCCTCCTGGAAGGAGCTCCTCGACACCATCACCAGCGAGCTGGAGTCCAAGAAGGCCGGCGCGTGACCTCGGTGGTGACCGCCGGGGGGATCTCGGTCACCATCCGCGGCGCCGTCGTCGACGAGAGCGAGACGGTCCTCGACCGTCTCGTCTCCGACGGCGTGCCGGGTTCGCTGGCGTCCGGCAACGCCAAGCTGTGGGGCCCGGACGCCGCCCCGCTCGCCGCGCGCAGGCTCGGCTGGCTCGGCCTGCCGGAGGCGTCGCGGTACCTGAGGGACCGGCTGGCCGGCCTCGTGCGCGAGGTCCGCTCCGCGGGCCTCGACCGGGTCGTGCTGGCCGCCTCCGGGGGCCCGGCCCTCGCCGCGGAGGCGATCTGCCGGACGGCGGGCGCCGACCTGACCGTCCTGGACACCACCGACCCGCACGAGGTGTCCGCCGTCCTGGCGGGCGGCCTGGACCGGACGCTCGTGGTCGTCGCGGACGAGGGCGTCGAGGCCGACGCGCTGCGGCGCGTGTTCGGCCGCGCCTTCTCCGAGGCGGGGCTGGCGGGCGAGGATCTGGCGCGCCGCTTCGTCGTGGTGGCCGAGGAGGGTTCCGACCTCCAGCGCACGGCTCGCGAGGCCGGGCACCACTTCGTCCCGGCCGAGCCCTATGTCGACGGCCGCTTCGGCGCGCTCGGCGCCCGGGCGCTCGCCCCCGCCATGCTCGCGGGAGTGGACGCCGAGCCCCTGCTGGACGAGGCGTCCCGGCTCGGGGCGGTGCTGCGGCAGCCCTACGACAACCCGGCGCTGGCGCTCGGCGCCGCGCTCGCGTCCTCGGCGCTCGGCGACCGCGACAAGCTGGTGATCGCCGATCTCGGCTCCGGGCAGGACGGCTTCGCCGCGTGGGCCGAGCAGCTGGTGGCCGGGGCGATGGGCAAGGACGGCAAGGGCCTGCTCCCAATCGTGGTGGAGGGCGTCGACGCGCCCGGATTCGAGCTGACCGGCGAGCTGCGCCGGGTCATCCTCGGCCGCCGCCCGGACGAGCCGGGCCCCGGGCGCGAGGCGGGGGTGAGCGTCGCCGGGCCGCTCGGCGCGCAGTTCCTGCTGTGGGAGTACGCGGTCGCGGTGGCATGCCGGGTGATCGGGGCCGACCCGTTCTCCGAGCCCGACACCGGCGAGTCGCGGGACAGCACGGCGGCGCTGCTGCGCCCCGAGGAGGGCGCCGCGCCCACGGTGGTCCACCGGCCCCCGGAGCTGGTCGAGGGCGCGGTGGAGGTCCACGCGCCCGAGGGGGCGCTGCGCGGCGCGCAGACCCTCGCCGAGGCGCTCGACACCGTTCTGGAGGACGTCCAGGACGGCGGCTACCTCGCGCTCCTGGTCTACCTCGACCGGGCGGGGGACGCGGCGGCGGCGGGACTGCGGCCGCTGCTCGCGGCGCGCGGCGCCAAGGTCCGCAAGCATCCGGCCCCCGTCACGTTCGGATGGGGTCCCCGCTACCTGCACGGCGCCGGGCAGTACCACAAGGGCGGCCCGGCGAACGGCGCGTTCCTGCAGGTGACCGGAGCGGTCGGCGGCGACGTGCCGGTTCCGGACACGCCCTACAGCCTCGGCGAACTCCAGCTCGCGCAGGCGTTCGGCGACCTGCGGGTGCTGCGCTCGCTCGGCCGTCCCGCCTTCCGGATCCACCTGCGCGACCGCGCCGAGGGCCTCGCCCAGCTCGCCGCGGCGCTCGGCTGAGCCGGCCCGGGTCCGGCCGTGTCGCGACGAGTCGACACAAAGCGACCGGCCGGATCCGGGACGCGACCAAGAAGATCGACGGAGATGGTCGCGAATGCCCTTTCTCTCCTGAAACGATGGGGGCCGGGAGGGAACGGTGTCCGGATTCGACGTACTGACGCGCGGTGACGTGCTGGACTCGGCGCTGCAGGCGCGAGACTACCTCGTGAGCTGCGGCGTCCCCGGCGCGCTGGCCGCCAAGGACCCCCGGCTGTGGGGGCGGCGGGCGGTCGACCACAGCCGGCTCGGCTGGCTCGACCTGCCGTTCGCCTCCCGCGGCCTGCTGAACCAGGTGAACGGCCTGGTGTCGGAGGCGCGCTACTCGGGCCTCGACCACATCGTGCTGATCGGCGTCGGCGCGGAGAGCCTCGCCGCGCAGGCCGTGATGGAGGCGCACGCGCCCGCGCTGGCGGGGGCCGGCGGCACGCCCGAGCGGCCGTCCGGAGAGCTGACCGTCCTGGACGGCGGCGACACCGCCGCGCTCGCGTTCGCGATGGAGCGGCTCGACCGCACGCTGGTCGTGCTGGCCAGCAAGGCGGGCGTGTCCCTGGAGGGCGACGCCTACCGCCGGATCTTCGCCGCGGCGTTCCGGGAGCGGGGCCTGTCGGAGCGTGAGATCGCGAGCCGGTTCCTCGTCATCACCGACCACGGCAGCCCGCTGCACGACTTCGCCCGCCAGTGCGGGTACCGGATCGGGCTGACCGACCCCTACCTTCCCGGGCACTACGGCGCCCTGTCGGCGTACGGGCTCGTCCCGGCCGTGCTCGCGGGCGCGGACGCCGACCGGCTGCTGGAGGAGGCGGCCTCCCTGGTGCCCTCGCTGTCCAAGGACGAGGACAACCCGGGCCTGCTGCTCGGCGCCGTCATCGGCGGCTGCGCGCAGCAGGGGCCGGGCGGCCTCGCCCGCGACAAGGTGCTGCTGCGCGAGCCGGGCGGGCCCGGCGCGCTGAGCGCGTGGATCTCCCAGCTGCTCGCGGTCGGCACCGGCAAGCGGGGCCGCGGCGTGCTGGCCTTCGAGCCGCCCGGCGCGCGGGGCGAGTTCCCCGACGTGCACGGCGTGTCGGTCAACCCGCGGTCGGCGGCGCAGGACGAGTCCGACACCTCGGTGTGGGCGCCGCTCGGCGCGCAGTTCCTGCTGTGGGAGTACGCGACGGCGGTCGCCGGGTGGCTGCTCGGCGTGAACCCGTTCGAGGCGGGCAGCACGGTCGTCCAGGAGGCCGAGGACGACGCCGCCACGCTGCTGCGCACGGTCGCGGGCGGGTCGCTCACGCAGGAGCGGCCGGTGTACGTCGAGGACGACATCGAGGTGCACGCCGACTTCCCGTGGCCCGCCGGCGCCGAGCTCCAGACCGTCCTCGGCGGGCTGGTCGCCTCCGTGCCCTCCGACGGCTACCTCGCGGTGATGACGTACCTGTCGGGCGACTTCTCGGGGCGCTACCTCGCGCCGTCGCTGGCCCGCGCCTCCGGGCGCCCGGTCGCCTACGGGCCGGGGCCCGGCTACCCGCACGCGACGGGGCCGGTGCACAAGGACGGCCCGGGCAACGGCGCGTTCCTCATCATCACCGGCGAGCCCGCGCCGGGGGACGCGCTCGCCGCGCACCCCGTCCCCGGCCGCCCCTACAGCCTGGCCCAGCTGCAGATCGCGCGCGCCCTCGGGGAGCTGCGGGCGCTGCGCGCGCGGCGGCTGCCGGTGATCCGGCTGCACCTGCGCAACCCGGTGGAGGGCGCGGGGCGGCTGACCGAGGCGGTCCGCGCGGTGGCGGGGGCACGCAGGCCGTGAGCTTCACCGCCGTCGTCTCGGGGGAGACGGCCATCACCGCCCGCGGGGCGCTGAAGGAGGCAGCCGAGCGGGTGCTGGGCCGGTTGTGGATCGACCAGGTGCCCGTCCGGCTCGCCTCGGAGGACGCCTCGCTGTGGCCGTCGGCCGCCACCGCCGGCGTGGAGGGGCGGCCGCTGTGCTGGCCCGGGCAGCCGGGCCCCGGCCGCGCGGTGTTGGACCGTGCCGAAGAGCTGCGCGGGCGGGCCCGCTCGGACGGGCTGACCGAGGTGGTGCTGCTCGGCGGCGGCCCCCCTGCCCGCGCCGCGGAACTGATCGTCCGCGCCCGCGGGCCCGAAGCGCCGCACGGCCGCGGCGGGCTGGCCGTGCTGGACGGCCCGGACCCGGGTCCGCCGCTGCGCGTCCGGGAGGACCCCGACCGGCTGGGCCGGACGGTCTTCGTGGTGACGGGCGACGACCCGGCGACCGAGGTGCTGCGGCAGGTGTTCGCGGAGGCGCTGCGGGAGGCGGACCTGTCCCCCGCCGAGGTCGCGCGGCGGTTCGTGACGGTCGCCGAGCCGCGCGCGGCGGCGGCCGAGCACGCGACGGCGGCGGGGCACGCGCTGGTGGAGGCGCCGGCGCCCACCGCGTTCGGCGCGCTGTCGCCCTACGCCCTGGTGCCCGCCGCGCTCGCGGGCGCCGACGTCGCGGCGCTGCTCGAGGAGGCCACCGCCGTCCTGCCGTCGCTGACGCGGCCGGAGAACAACCCGGGCCTCGTGCTCGGCGCCGTCCTCGGCGGCGCGGCCAGGGCGGGGCGGCGGACGGCCGTGCTCGGCGGCTACCCGGCCGCGCTGCCGGGCGTCGCCCGGTGGGCCGCGCTGCTCCTGGAGGAGGCGGCCCGCGGCCTGCTGACGCCGGTCGTCCAGGACGGGGGCCTGCCGTTGCAGCCCGCCGACGACCTGTTCCTGCTGACGTTCGACGGCCGCCCCCACCAGGACGACGCCACGGTGGCCGGTCCGCTCGCCGCGCAGCTGGTCGTGTGGGAGTACGCGGCCGCGGTGGCGTCCTACCTGCTGGGAGCCGACCCGCTGGTCTCGGCGGAGCGGCCCGCGCCGATGACGCTGGACGACGGGACCGGCGAGCCGCTGTTCGCCGACGGCGACCCCGGCCGCGCCGTCGAGGCGCACACGACCGTCCCGGCGCTGGCGGGCGCGGCCGGGCTCACCGGGCTGCTGGACGCGCTGACCGGTATGGTCGGACCGCGCGAGCACCTCTCGCTCGCCGCCTACCTCGACCCGGACGAGGCGCGCGGCCAGGGCGCGCAGGTGCGCCGGCTGGCGGCGCTGCTCGCCGCCCGCTGCGGGCGCCCGGTCCAGGTGGGCTGGGGCGCGCGGCCGCCCGCGAGCGGAAATGATCATCCGGACGGATGCGTTTACCTTCTGGTGACCGGGAACGTCGTCCGCGACGTGCCGGTCCCCGGCCGGCACCACGGGCTCGGCATGCTGCAGCTCGCGCGGGCGCTCGGGGACGCCCGCGACGCGCGCGCGGCGGGCCGCCCGGTGGTACGGCTCCACCTGCAGAACCGCTGGGCGGGGCTGGCCCGGCTGCTCGACACCGCCAGAGGGGACATATGAGGGCCGAAGCCGGGGACCGGAGACCGCGGCCGGACGGGGGCGGTTCCGAGTCGGGACCCGCGAAACGAGTTGGGGCAGGATGCTTGCAGCAGTAGTCGGACTAGGCGCAGTGCGATCAGAGGCAGTGCGAACAGAGGGGGCCACGTGACCAACCCAGCCAATCCGCTCCGCGACCCGCGGGACAAGCGCCTGCCGCGGGTGGCCGGGCCATGCGTGCTCGTGCTGTTCGGGGTCACCGGGGACCTGTCGCGCAAGAAGCTCCTCCCGGCGATCTACGACCTGGCGAACCGGGGGCTGCTGCCGCCGGGCTTCTCCCTGGTGGGGTTCGCCCGGCGCGACTGGGAGAACGAGGACTTCCGCCAGATCGCCTACGAGTCGGTCAAGGCCCACGCGCGGACCCCGTTCCGCGAGGACGTGTGGACGCACCTCATGGAGGGCATGCACTTCGTCCCCGGCGAGTTCAGCGACCCGGGCGCGTTCGACGCGCTGGCGATGGCGGTCAAGGAGCTGGACGAGAGCCGCGGCACGGGCGGCAACTACGCGTTCTACCTGTCGATCCCGCCGAAGTTCTTCCCGGAGGTCGTCGAGCAGCTGCAGCGCAGCGGGCTCGCCGACCGCGAGGAGGGCTCCTGGCGCCGGGTCGTCATCGAGAAGCCGTTCGGCCGGGACCTGAAGACCGCGCTGGAGCTGAACGACACCGTGCACCGCGTGTTCCCCGAGGAGGCGATCTTCCGGATCGACCACTACCTCGGCAAGGAGACGGTGCAGAACATCCTGGCCCTGCGGTTCGCCAACACGATGTTCGAGCCGATCTGGAACCGCTCCTTCGTCGACCACGTGCAGATCACGATGGCCGAGGACATCGGGATCGGCGGCCGGGCCGGGTACTACGACGGCATCGGCGCCGCCCGCGACGTCATCCAGAACCACCTGCTGCAGCTGCTGGCGCTCACGGCGATGGAGGAGCCGACGTCCTTCGGCGCCGACGCGGTCCGCGCCGAGAAGGCCAAGATCCTTTCCTCGGTCCGGGTGCGGGGCGACCTGGCCCGCTCCACCGCGCGCGGGCAGTACGCGGCGGGCTGGCAGGGCGGCGTGAGCGTCCGGGGCTACCTCGAGGAGGAGGGCATCCCCGCCGACTCGCGCACCGAGACCTACGCCGCGGTCAAGCTGGACATCGACAACCGCCGGTGGGCGGGCGTGCCGTTCTACCTGCGCACCGGCAAGCGGCTGAGCCGCCGGGTGACGGAGGTGGCGATGGTGTTCCAGAAGGCGCCGCACCTGCCGTTCTCGCACACCGACACCGAGGAGCTCGGGCAGAACGCCCTGGTGATGCGGGTGCAGCCGGACGAGGGCATCACGGTCCGGTTCGGCTCGAAGGTGCCCGGCACCTCGATGGAGATCCGCGACGTGAACATGGACTTCGCCTACGGCGAGTCGTTCACCGAGGCCTCGCCCGAGGCGTACGAGCGGCTGCTGCTGGACGTGCTGATCGGCGATCCGCCGCTGTTCCCCCGGCAGGAGGAGGTCGAGCTGTCCTGGAAGATCCTCGACCCGATCGAGGAGTACTGGGCGAGCCGCGGCGGGCTCGACCAGTACAAGTCCGGCGGCTACGGGCCCGACAGCGCCGACGAGCTGATGGCGCGGGACGGCCGAACCTGGAGGCGGCTCTAGATGAACATCGATCTGACCGGCACGACGACCCGCAAGATCCAGGACGCGCTCACGCAGTCGCGGCACCTGATGGGCGGCCCGGCCGTCGGCATGGTGCTCACTCTGATCATCGTGACGGACGAGTCGGCGCAGTACGACGCGGTGCGCGCCGCGACCGAGGCGGCGCGCGAGCACCCCTGCCGGGTGCTGACCGTCATCTCCCGCGACCCGCGGGGCGGCTCGTCGCGGCTCGACGCCGAGATCCGCATGGGCGAGACCGGCCCCGGCGAGACGGTGCTGCTGCGCATGTACGGGCCGCTGGCCGAGCACGCCGACTCCGTCGTCGTGCCGCTGCTGATGCCCGACACCCCGGTGGTGACGTGGTGGCCCGGCGGCAAGGTGCCGAAGGTCCCGGCCAAGGACCCGCTCGGCCGGCTGGCGCAGCGCCGGGTGACCGACGCCTACGCGGCGCGCGACCGGCTCGGGACCCTGGCCCAGCTCGCCGAGGGCTACCGGCCCGGCGACACCGACTTCACCTGGACGCGGCTGACCTCCTGGCGCTCGCTGCTGGCCGCCGCGCTCGACCAGGAGCACGACGAGATCACCGCCGGCGAGGTGATGGCCGAGCCGGACTCCCCGAGCGCGGAGCTGCTGGCCGCGTGGCTGTCGGTCCGCCTCGGCGTCCCGGTGGACCGGACGGTCTCCGAGGGCCCCGGCATCACCGGCGTCCGGCTGGTGACGACGAGCGGCGACCTCGTGATCGACCGCCCGGACGGCCGGGTCGCGACGCTGTGCCGTCCGGGCCAGCCCGACCGGCAGGTGTCGCTGGTGCGGCGGCCGATGGCGGAGCTGCTGGCCGAGGAGCTGCGGCGCCTCGACCCCGACGAGGTCTACCGCGACGCCGCCGCCCGGTTCGCCAAGGACCTCGCGGGCGGGACGCAGAAGCCCGGCGTGGCGAGCGAGCCGGTGTCGGCGACGCCCGACGCCGCCAAGACCGAGACGGCCAAGTCCGAGACCGCCAAGTCCGAACCCGCCAAGAAGCAGGCGACGGGCAGGCAGCCGGCGCGCAAGGGGCGCGGCAAGTCGGGGGACTCGTGACTCCCCCGGCCGTCCTGGTCCACCGCGACCAGGCCCTGCTCGCCGAGGCGGCCGCGGCCCGGCTGGTGACCCGGATCGCCGACGCCCAGGCGGCGCGGGGCTCGGCGTCGGTGGTGCTCACCGGCGGCGGCGTCGGCACGGCGGTGCTCGCCGCGCTGGCCGCCTCCGGCGCCCGCGACGCGGTCGACTGGGGCCGGCTCGACGTGTGGTGGGGCGACGAGCGTTTCCTTCCGGCGGGCGACCCGGAGCGCAACGAGACGGGGGCGCGGGAGGCGCTGCTCGACCGCGTCCCGCTCGACCCGGCCCGGGTGCACGCGATGCCGGCGGCGGACGGCCCGGACGGGGACGACCCCGACGCCGCGGCCGAGCGCTACGCCGCCGAGCTCGGGGCCGCCGCCGGCGGCGGCCCCGTGCCGTCCTTCGACGTGCTGATGCTGGGCGTCGGGCCCGACGCGCACGTGGCGTCGCTGTTCCCGGAGATGCCGGCGCTGCGCGACGAGGGCGCGGTGGCGGCGGTGCGCGGCGCCCCGAAACCGCCGCCGACCCGGCTCTCGCTCACGTTCCCGTCCCTGCGCGCCGCGGACGAGGTGTGGGTGCTCGCGGCGGGCGAGTCCAAGGCGAAGGCCGTCGCGCGCGGGCTGTCCCCTGACGCGGACCCGTTCCAGGTCCCGTGCGCCGGGGCCCGCGGGAGGAGCCGGACCCTCTTCCTGCTGGACCGGGCCGCCGCGTCCGAGCTGCCGCCGGATGCGGGGGGCTTCACCTCCCCGTGAACCCGGCATGAGGAAAGGCCCGTACACCTGGGAGAAGACTGAACGGCAGCGGTGCTTCCGCATGCCCCGCCCGAAAGCGTGCATACCCTAACCAAGGGAAAACCCGCGTCGAGCGTGAGGAGTTCTCAGGTGCTCAAGGGTCGGACCGGGACGGCGAGTGCGGCGGTCATCGGGGCGGCGATGATCGCCGCGGCGGGCTGCTCCTCCGGGGGCGGTGGCGGGAAGGGCGACGGCGGCGGCAGAGCCGAGGACGCGGTGAAGCTCGCCATCACACCCGCGACCGGGACGAAACTGGCAGCTCCCGACAAGCCCGTCACCGTGACGGCGGAGAAGGGCAAGCTGACCAGCGTCACCCTCACCTACGGCAAGAAGGGCGCGAAGGCCGAGGGGAAGCTCGCCTCAGACGGCAGGTCGTGGAAGTCGTCGTGGAACCTGCGGCCGTCCACGACGTACACGGTCACCGCGAAGGGAACCGGTGACGGCGGCAAGGAGACCACCGCGACGTCGACGTTCACGACCCTGACGCCGCAGAAGAAGCTGGAGAGCGGCATGTCGCCGCTGGACGGCGAGACCGTCGGCGTCGGCATGCCCGTGCAACTGCTGCTGTCCAGGCCGGTCGCCACCAAGGACGGCAAGGCGGCGGTGGAGAGGGCCCTCGAGGTCCGCATGTCCAAGCCGGTCGAGGGCGCCTGGTACTGGGTCAGCGACAAGGAGGTCGACTTCCGGCCCCGCGACTACTGGCCGTCGGGGCAGAAGGTGAAGGTCGTCGCGCACCTGGCGGGGCTGAAGGCGGGCGAGGGCCTGTACGGCATGAAGGACCGCAGCGTCGGCTTCACCGTGGGGCCGCGGCACATCACCACCGTCGACGCCAAGAAGCACCGCGCGACCGTGACCGACGGCGGCCGGACGGTCCGCACGATGAAGGTCAGCCTCGGCAAGCCGGGCCACGACAGCTACAGCGGAACGATGATCGCGCAGGAGAAGGCGGCGCACATCGTGATGGACTCGGCCACCACCGGCGACCCCGGCGAGTACCGCATTCCGACGAAGTGGAACGTCCGCCTCACCTACAGCGGGACGTTCGTCCACTCGGCGCCGTGGTCCACCGACGCGCAGGGCAACGACAACGTCAGCCACGGCTGCGTGAACGCCTCCCCGAGCGACGCCAAGTGGTTCTACGACTTCACCAACCGGGGCGACGTGGTGAAGGTGACGGGCACCACGCGGCAGCTCCAGTTCGGGAACGGACCGACGCCGTGGGCGAAGTCCTGGGACGGCTGGCTGGCGGGCAGCGCCCTGGGCAGGCCGGTGACGGGCGCGCCGCTCACCTGACCCGGCGGCGCCGCCGGGGACGCCGCTGGCACACTTGGTGCCATGCAGAAGCTCTCGCTGGACGCACGGGTACGGGACCTGATGAAGCGCGCCGCCGCGGCCTCGACCGGCCGCAGCGCCGACACGGTGTACGGCGGGCACGAGCACGTCCTGCGCCAGACGCTGATCGCCATGACGGCGGGCACGGCGCTGGCCGAGCACGAGAGCCCGGGCGAGGCGACGGTCCTGGTCATGCACGGGCGCGTCCGGCTGGTCGCCGGCGAGGACGCCTGGGACGGCATCGCCGGCGACCTGCTGATCATTCCGGACGCGCGGCACGGCCTGGAGGCGCTGGAGGACTCGGCCGTGCTGCTCACCGTGGCCAAGTCCGGCTGACGGGACCGCGACGGCGCCGGGCCGGGCCGCCCGCTCCTCGGGTGGCCCGGCCCGGCGCCTCCGGCTGGAGAGCGCGCCGCCTCAGTCGCAGGTGAAGTCCCGCGCGGGCAGGCGACCGGTCAGCAGGTAGTCGTTGACGGTCTCCATGACGCAGGAGTTCGGGTAGCCGCGCTGGTAGGGCGCGTGGACGTCGGCGTCCAGCGTGACCATCCGCGATCCGCGCAGCAGCCGGTGCAGCGCCTGGTTGCTGGGGTAGGTGGTCCGCGTGTCACCGGTGGCGGCCACCATCAGCGCGGGCAGGCGCCCCCCGACCTCGGTCGGCCGCTCGGCCGGCCGTACCGGCCAGAACGCGCACGGGTTGACGTTGCGGGTCAGCGGCGCGAACAGCGGGCTGGCCGCCCGGTTCCGCTCGATGTCGCGCCGGTACGACTCCGGGTCGCGCGGCGCGGCGGCGTCGCCGCAGATGATGGCGCTCTGGCCGCTCCCGTACACCGACTCGGCGCCGGTGAGCAGGAACGCCAGTTCGTCGTCCAGTTCCTCGGTCGGCTGGACGCTCTGCCCCGCCGCCGCCTTGGCGAAGACGCGCAGCGACCGCGCCAGCACGTCCCTGGGCTGGTCCTCGTCGGTGCCGAGATTGTCGAACAGCACGTCGGGCAGCACCGTGTCGTCCACGCGGTACTTCCCGACGGCGAGGGGCTTCTCCGCGGCGGCCCTGACGAGCGCGCGCACGGTCCCGAGGACCTCGGCGCGAGTGCCGCCGAGGCCGTAGGCCGCGTCGCGCCTCGCCGCCCACGCCGCCCACGCGCCGAGCGCGTGGTCGTTGGCGCCTTCGGCGCCCGCCAGCAGCCGCGGGCCGTAGCCGGTCGGGTCGACCGAGCTGTCGAGGATGACGCGGTCGAGGCGGCCCGGGAACATCGTCGCGTACACCGAACCGAGGTAGGTTCCGTAGGACGCGCCGTTGTAGGAGACCTTCCGCTCGCCGAGGGCGCCCCGGACGATGTCCATGTCGCGGGCGATGTTGCGCGTGCTGACGTGCTGCAGGACGCCGGAGTCCGTCCGCGCGCACCGGCCCGCCAGGTCCTTGGCGAACGCGGTGGCCCGGTCGAAGGAGCGGCGGCTCTCCCCCGCCGACCTGATCCAGGTCCCCGAGGGCCAGCCGCAGTCGACCCCGGCGCTGCGCCCGAGCGAGCGGGGGTCCATCCCCACCAGGTCGTAGCGCGGGCCGGCCTTCCCCATGACGGAGCGCATGTAGGGCGGCATGTCGATCGCCGGTCCCGGGCCGCCGCCGTTGAGGATCATCGTCCCGATGCGGTGGGCCGGGTCGGAGGCCTTCAGCCGGGAGATCGCGATGGTGATGGTGCGGCCGTCCGGGCGGCGGTAGTCGAGCGGGACGGTGACGCCGGCGCACCTCGCGCCCGCCTCGTCGAGCTCCTTGCCGGTCCCGTCGCCGGGGCCGAGCGTGCACGCCTTCCAGTCCAGCCGCTGGCGGTAGAAGCGAGCGAGTCCGCCCTTCCCGGAGGTGTAAGCGGCCGGTGCGGCGGAGAGCCCGGCGGCGGGTGCTGCGCCCGGCTTGGCGGCCCCGTCGCAGAAGGCCGTCTCGACGAGCCTCATCTGGTCGTCGAACGCCTCCTTGGTGGACGGGTTCTCGTTGAGGTCGACCGTCACGCGGCGTCCGGACGGGGCGACCCCCGAGACGGTGACGTAGCTCTCGATGCCGCCGGCGTGCCCCCACCAGGTGCCGCCGCAGCGCAGCGGGGTCCCGATCAGGCCGAGGCCGTAGGCCGCGCCCTCCCAGATGCGGTCGGGGTCGGCCGGAACGGTCTGCTTCATCTGGGCGAGCATCGCCGGGGGCAGCAGGCGGCCGCCCATCAGCGCGCCGAAGAAGGCGTTCAGGTCCCGCGGGCTGGAGATCAGTGCGCCGCCGGCCCAGGCCACGGTCGTGTTCATCTCGGTGAAGTCGTCCCACCGGACGGCCCCGTCGCGCTCCTCGCGCACGTAGCCGCGCGCGTGCGCTCCCCTGATCCGCGTCTCGTCGCCCGGCCAGTACGTGTCGCGCAGCCGCAGCGGCCGGACGATCCGGCGCCGGACCTCGTCCTCCAGGCTGTGGCCGCTCGCCTTCTCCGCGATGAGCCCGGCGACGACGTAGTTGGTGGTGGAGTAGTGCCACCCGGGGCCCGGGTGCGGGAGCGTCAGTGCCCGCTCGACCAGTTCCTCGGGCTCGAAGTGCTTGTCGCGGAACTCCTCCGGCCCCGCGAAGGTGTCCATGTGGTCGGGCAGGCCGCTGGTGTGCCGCAGCAGGCTCCGCACGGTGATCTTGTGGCCGTCGTAGCCGCCCCGGTCGATCAGGCCCGGCAGGTAGCGCTCGACCGGGGCGTCGAGCGAGACGCGGCCCTCCCGGGCCAGCTGGAGCAGGGTCACCGCCGTGAACGTCTTGGTGACGCTGGCGACCCGCACCCGCAGGTCCGCCCGCATCGGGCGCCCGGTGCGGCGGTCGGCCACCCCGCTCCCGGCCGTCCACGTCCCGCACGCCGGGTCGTCGACGCGCACCGCCGCGCCGGTGAGCTCGTGCGTCCCGGTCATGCGTTCCAGTGCCCGCCGCGTCGCGGTGCGGTCGGCGCAGCCCGCCGGCGCGCGGTCGGCCCGCGCGGGCGCCGGGACGGCGGCGCCCGCGGCGATCGCGGCGCCCGCCGCAAGCACCGCGACCGCCCGCCTGGCGGCCCGGCGCCGCCTCGAATGTGTGGTCGTCATGGTCTCCGACGCTAGGCAGCGGCGGGCGCGGGCACACTGCGGCGCCCACCCGGACCGGCACTACGGCCAGCACGCACCGGCGAGGTGGGGCCAGCCCCACCGGCGCGTGCCGACCAAAGTCGACGGGGCCGCCGACCTGCGGCCGCTGACCGGACCCGGCGGCATGGCTACCGTTGGGCGGGTGGAGCACTTCCGGCGGTCGTGGCGCGAGTGGCTCGGCGACCTCGGCGCCGCCGGGGCGGCGATGGCGCTCGGCTGGGTGCTGCTCCAGGGCACCCTGCAGGACCTGCCCCCGGGTGAGACGATCGCGGTCCGCCGGGACGTGCTGGTCGGCGCCGTCGCCTGCGTGTTCCTCATGCTCTTCCGGCGCCGCCACCCGGTGGGCCTCGCGGTCGTGATGGTGTTCGCTCAGTGGACGGCGACGACGACGCTCGGCGTCGCGGCGATCGCGATGTACTCGCTGGCGATGCTGCGCCCCTGGCGGACCGCCCTGCCGATCGCCGCCGCCAGCCTGGCGCTGATCATCGCCCTGTTCCGGGTCTCGGCGTCCGAGGACGACTTCCTCCAGGGCAGCGTCATCTTCGCGCTGATCTACGCGGTCCTCATCACGACGGGGATGCTGGTGCGGTCCCGGCGGCAGCTCATCGCGTCGCTGGAGGAGCGGGCCCGCGCCGTCGAGACCGAGCAGCGGCTGCGCGTCGAGGAGGCCCGGCTGCTGGAGCGCGAGCGGCTCGCCCGCGAGATGCACGACGTCCTCGCGCACCGCATCTCGCTGCTGGCCGTGCACGCGGGGGCGCTGGAGTTCGGGCCGGGCACGCCCGCCGGCCAGCGGGAGGCCGCCGGGATCATCCGGCGCAGCGCCTACGAGGCGATGGAGGACCTGCGCGAGGTGATCGGCGTGCTGCGCGACGACTCCCCCGGCGCCGATCCCGAGCGCCCGCAGCCGACGCTCGCCGACGTCCCCGGGCTCGTCGAGGAGTCGCGGCGGGCGGGGGGCCGCGTGACCCTGGAGCAGGACGTCCCCGACCCCGGGCTCGTCCCCTCGCGCGTCGGGCGGCACGCCTACCGGATCGTCCAGGAGGGGCTGACGAACGCCCGCAAGCACGCGCCGGGCGCGCACGTCCGGGTCCGCCTCGAGGCGGGGGACGAGCTGGACGTCGAGATCGTGAACGCGATGCCGGACGGCCCGCCGCCCCTGCCGCTGCCCGGTTCCGGCACGGGCCTGGTCGGCCTCGCCGAGCGGGTGGCGCTGCTCGGCGGGACGCTGGAGCACGGCCGCACCGGGGACGGCCGGTTCCGGTTGCGCGCCCGCCTTCCGCTGCGGTCCGCGCATGGCGCCGGGACCGGTGGGAAAGGTGATACCCATGGCAGCGAACTCCTCTGACGGGCCCGTCCTGGAAGAACTCGACCGCGACGAGTGCATGAAGCTCCTCGCCGGCGGCACCATCGGCCGGGTGGCCTTCGACGACGGCGAGGGGCCGACCGTCGTCCCGGTGAACTACGCCGTCGAGGGCGACTCGGTGATCTTCCGCACGTCGGCGTCGGGCCGGCTGAACCGCAACCTGCTGTCGGCGGTCCTCGGCGGGGAGGTCCGCGCGGCCTTCGAGGTCGACAGGTTCGACGAGGCCGACCACGCGGGCTGGAGCGTGCTGCTGCGCGGCGGCGCGCACCCCCTCTCCGAGGCGGAGAAGGCGGAGGTCGCGCAGGTGCGGCCGTGGCCGGGCGGCGACCGGGAGGCGTGGTTCCGGCTGGCGGCCTCGAGCGTCACCGGGCGCCGCCTGCGCCGCCCCTGAGGCGCCCGTAGGGTGGCGGGATGGACTCCCCTCCCGTCCGCGTCCTGATCGTCGACGACGACGCGCTCGTCCGGGCCGGCCTGTCGATGATGCTGGCGAGCGCCGACGACCTGGAGGTGGTCGCGGACGTCGCCGACGGCGCCGAGGTCGTCGCCGCCGTCAACCAGCACCGGCCCGACGTGGTCCTGATGGACATCCGGATGCCGCGGCTGGACGGGCTGGCGGCGACCGCGCTGCTGCGCGGCCGCCGCGAGCCGCCCGAGATCATCATCCTGACCACCTTCGACACCGACGACCACATCCTGCGGGCGATGCGCGCCGGCGCGAGCGGCTTCCTGCTGAAGCACACCCCGCCACCGGAGATCGTCCGGGCGATCCGCCAGGTCGCGGCGGGCGAGCCGATGATCTCGCCCGCGGTGCTGCGCAGGATGATGGCGTACGTGGCCGAGAGCGGCGCCGACCCGCGCCGGGCCCGCGCCCGCGAGCTGCTCGGCCGGCTGAGCGAGGGCGAGCGGGCCGTGGCCGCACTCGTCGGGCGCGGCCGGACGAACAGCGAGATCGGCCGGGAGCTGTCGCTCAGCGTCGCCACCGTCAAGGCCTACGTTTCGCGGCTGCTGACCAAGCTGGAGCTGAACAACCGCGTCCAGATCGCTCTCCTCGTCCACGACGCCGCCCTCGACGACTAGCGCTCGTCGCGCCGGGCCAGCGGGACGTGGCGCAGCAGCAGCGCCGCCGCCAGGCCCGCCGCGGCGAGGGGCAGCGCTGCGACGAACAGGGTGGAGAACGCGTCCGCGAACGCCTCGGCGACGCCGTCGCGCACCGGCGCCGGGAGGGTCGCCAGCACCTCGGGGCGGACGGCGTCCCCGAACTCGGGGACCCGCCCGTCCGGGACCCGCCGGACGACCTCCTCGGCGAACCGGTTCGACACGACGGCGCCGAAGACCGCCATCCCGGCGGCGGTGCCGAGCATCCGGCTCGCGAAGACGCCCGAGCTGGCCGCGCCGAGGTCGCGGCGCGGCGCGGCCTGCTGCGCGATCAGCATGACGACCTGCTGGGAGAGTCCGGCCCCGAAGCCGAGGACCGCCATGTAGCAGCCCGCGGTGACCAGGCCGGTACGGGTGTCCATGGTCGCCAGCAGCGCGATCCCCGCCGCGCTGACCGCCATGCTCGCCGCGGGCAGCCGGTGGTAGCGGCCGGTCCGGTGGATGTGCTTCCCGGCGGCCACGGAGGCGGCCAGCAGGGCGAGCATCATCGGCAGCAGGAGCAGGCCCGACCTGGTGGCGTCCACTCCCCCGACGACCTGGAAGAACATCGGCAGGTAGGTGGCGAGCCCGAACCCGGTGGCGCCGCCGACGGCGGCGACGGCGCAGGCCACGCCGAACGAGCGGTCGCGGAACAGGCGCGGCGGGATGACCGGCTCGGGCGCCGCCCGCTCGGCGAGCACCCACGCGGCGAACAGCACCGCCGACGCCGCAGCCAGCGCGAGGAGCGCCGGCGAGTCCCACGCGTACCGGGTCCCGGCCCAGCTGGTGAACAGGGTGAAGCAGGTGACCGCCGCGCCGAGCAGGACGATCCCGGCGTAGTCGATCCGCGGCCTGCCCTCGGGCGCCGGCAGCCGCAGGAACAGCGCGACCACCGCGGTCGCGGCGATGCCGAGCGGCAGGTTGAGGTAGAACACCCACCGCCAGGACGCGTGGTCGGTGAGGATCCCGCCGGCCAGCGGGCCCGCGATGCTCGACACCGCGAAGATCACCGCCGAGTACCCCTGGTAGCGGGCGCGCTCGCGCGGCTCGAACAGCTCCCCGGTGAGCGCGAACATCGAGCTCATCAGGCACCCGGCGGCGGCGCCCTGGACGGCGCGGAAGACGATCAGCCAGGTCATGCCGGGTGCCGCGCCGCACGCCGCCGACCCGGCGAGGAAGCCGAGCAGGCCGGTCAGCAGGACGCGGCGGCGCCCGAACAGGTCCCCGAGCCGTCCCGACAGCGGGACGGTGATGCTGGTGGCCAGCACGTACGCCGTCGACACCCAGGCGAGCCGGTCAAGCCCGCCGAGGTCCCCGACGATCGTCGGCAGCGCGGTGCCGAGCACGGTCGCGTCCAGGGAGGACATGAGCCCGGCGAGCATGAGCCCGCCGAACACCAGCAGCCGGTGCCGGCCGGTCATCGGCGCGGTCGACTCGATCATATGCACCTCGCAGATCTATGCTTTGAACATATAAATGCTAAGCACACTTAGATGAGTCGCGCAATCCAACTACACTGGCCGCCATGAGCGACGAGGCACTGGATGCGGTCGAGCGGAGCATGGTCAGGCTGCGCCGGGGCATGTCGCGGCAGCGGCTGGGCAAGGCGGCGGTCCGGGAGCACAACCTCCCCGTCGACGTGCAGGTCCTGCACGTCGTCGACATCGTCGACGAGGGCCCCGACCGGCCCGGCGAGGAGATGAGCGTCGGCCTGGTCGCCGCCCGCCTGGGCGTGGACGCCTCCCGCGGCAGCCGGATCGTCGCCGAGGCCGTCAAGTCGGGCTACGTCCGGCGCGTCGCCTCGCAGGAGGACGGCCGCCGCATCCACTTGGAGCTGACCGAAGCGGGCAGGGGCGTCGTCGAGGCCACCCGCCGCACCCGGCAGGAGCACTTCGCCAAGGCGATGAGCGGCTGGACGGACGAGGAGCGCTCGGCCTTCGCCCGCCTGCTGTCCCGCTTCGTCCACACCTACGAGGACTGAGGCCCTCCGGCCGCGGCGACCGGATCGCCGCCGGTTCCGCGCCCGCCGGCGAGGACCGGCGCCTCCGCCTCTGGTAGCAGACCGCGGACGTCCGGATGCGCCCGGAGTTGCGGGTGCGGCCCGGAGGGTGCCGCCGAGCGGAGGAGAGCGCCGCGGACGCCGCCGCCTAGGCTGTGCGGCATGGATCGTCGCCGTGGTCCCGCCCCGCTGCGCGGCCGCGCAGGGGACGCGGCCCTGGCCGGCGTCGTGCTGCTGCTCGTGGCCGCCAGCAGCGTGAGCTCCCTCATCGACGACCGCGCCGAGCCCTGGGGGGTCACCGCCCTCGGCTGGGTGCTCCTCACGGCCACCTGCGGAGCGCTGTACTCCACCCCCCGCCACCCGGTGGCCGTCGGGTCGCTCGTGCTGGTGCTCACGTTCGGCTACTACGTCCTCTCCGCCTACGACGGGGCGCTGATGATCGCGCTCACCGTGGCGCTTTACCAGGTCGCGGCGGCGGGGCGGCTCCAGGCGGCCGTCGCCCTCGGCGCGCTGACGGTGATCGGCACCGGGGCCGGCACGCTCCTCGGCAACAGGGACGTCAACAGCGTCGCGCTGTTCATGCTCTCCGGGTGGGTGGTGGCCATGGTCGCGCTGGGCTGGGTCCGGCACAGCCGCCTGGCCTACCTGCGCGAGGCCGAGCGGCGCGCCGCCGGGGAGGAGCGGCTGCGCATCGCCCGCGAGCTCCACGACGTCGTCGGCCACCACATCTCGCTCATCAACGTCCAGGCGGGGACGGCCCTGCACCGCTTCCACCGGGACCCGGCGAACGGCGAGGCCGCCCTCGCCGCGATCAAGGCGTCGAGCCGGGAGGCGCTGCGCGAACTCCGCGCGACGCTCGGGGTGCTGCGGCAGGCCGACGAGGAGGCGCCGACCGCCCCCGCGCCCGGCCTGGACCGGATCGGCGAGCTGGTGGCCCCGGCGCGGTCGGCGGGCCTGACGGTGCACGTCAGCGTGGGCGACGCCGCCCCGCCCGCCGAGGTCGGCCTGGCGGCGTACCGGATCGTCCAGGAGTCCATCACCAACGTGGTGCGGCACGCCGCCGCCTCCGAGGTGACCGTCAACGTCGAGACCGGCCGCGGGGAACTACTCGTCGAGGTCGCCGACGACGGCCGCGGCCCGGCCGCCGGCGGCGGGCCCGGCAGCGGCGTCGGCGGCATGCGCGAGCGTGCCCGCGCCCTCGGCGGCGAGCTGACCGCGGGCGGCCGCCCCGGCGGCGGCTACCTCGTCCGCGCCCGCCTTCCGTACCCGAACGAGGACCCCTCCTGATGATCAAGGTTCTGCTCGCCGACGACCAGGGGCTCGTGCGGGCCGGGTTCCGGTCCATCCTCGACGACGAGGCCGACATCACGGTGGTCGGCGAGGCCGCCGACGGCGAGCAGGCGGTGGCGGCCTGCCGCCGGCTGCGTCCGGACGTGGCGCTGCTGGACGTGCGGATGCCCCGGATGGACGGCCTGGAGGCCGCCCGCCGGATCACCTCCGACCCCCGCCTCGACGCGGTCAGGGTCGTCATCCTGACCACCTTCGACCTGGACGAGTACGTCTACGGCGCGCTGCGCGCCGGGGCCACCGGCTTCCTGCTCAAGGACACCGAGCCGGAGGAGATGATGCACGCGGTCCGCGTCGCGGCGCGCGGCGACGCGCTGATCACGCCGTCCGTCACCCGCCGGCTGATCGGCGAGTTCGCCGGGCGCGTCGAGGCGCCGGTGCCCGGTGCCCGGCTGAACGCCCTCACCGACCGCGAGCGCGAGGTCATGCTCCTCGTCGCCGGCGGGCTGAGCAACACCGAGATCGCCGGCAGGCTCGTGCTCAGCCCCGCCACGGTCAAGTCGCACGTCAGCCGCATCATGACCAAGCTGGACGCGCGGGACCGCTCCCAGCTCGTCGTGCTGGCCTACGAGTCCGGGATGGTCAACCCCCGCTGGATGCGACCGGAGCGGTAACCGGCCCGCTCCGCCCGCAACCGCTGGGGTGCCCCGGATACCCGCCGCAGGCCGATGCCGCGCGGCCTGCCGCGTCCCGATGCTGGGGCCATGAATCTTCCGGGTGCCATGCTCGGGTTCCTGGTCGGCGGGGCCGCGGGCTTCATGCTGACCGAGGCCGTGGGCGTGTTCTTCCATTTCGTCCTTGACCGGACGCTCGACGTGGGCGGGACGCCGGTCCTGCTCACCGCCTTCATCTCCGTGCCGATCCTGTGCGCCGTGGCCGGCGCCTTCGTCGGCGCCCGCATCAGGACGCGAGGTTGACGTTTCCATGTCCACTCCCCCCGCGGGGTCCGCGCACGCGGCCCCCGCTCCCCCGCCGGGCCGGTTCGGGCGCCTGGCCGCCTGGTCGCAGCGCCGCCGCTGGGCGGCCCTCCTGCTGTGGGTGCTGGTGGTCGCGGCGATCACGGTCGGCTCGCAGGCCGCCGGCGCCGCCTACCACAACGACTTCTCGCTGCCCGGAACCGAGTCGCAGGCCGCCGCCGACCTGATGGAGGAGCACGGCTCCCGCCAGGCGGGCGCCGCGGTCCAGATCGTCGCCGAGGCCCCGGCCGGTTTGAAGGCCCGGCAGCAGGACGTCGGGCGGATGCTCGACGAGGTCCGCCGGCTGCCCGCGGTCGCCGACGTCGGCGGCCTGTCGGTCTCCAGGTCCGGCACCATCGGCTACGCCACCGTCACGCTCGACGGCACGTCGGAGGACGTGCCGAAGGAGCGGGTCGCCAAGATCATCGACACCGCGCAGGCGGCCTCCGGGGACGGGCTGCGCGTCGAGCTCGGCGGCGACGCGGTGCGCGGCGCCGAGGAGGGCGGGGGCGGCGGCGCCGAGGGCGCCGGGATGCTGGCCGCCCTGGTCATCCTCGTGTTCCTGTTCGGGTCCCTCGTGGCCGCGGCGCTGCCCCTGGTCACCGCCGTGTTCGCGGTGGGCGGCGCGGTCGGGCTGATCGCGCTCGCCTCGCACGTGTTCACGGTCGCCGACTTCACCCCGCCGATCATGATGCTGATCGGGCTCGGCGTCGGCGTGGACTACGCGCTGCTGATCTTCTACCGCTACCGGCACGAGCTGGCGAACGGGGCCGACTCGCCGGCCGCGACCCGCATGGCGCTGGACGCGGCCGGGCGCACCGTCTTCTTCGCCGGCTGCACGGTCATCATCGCGCTGCTGGGGCTGATCGCCCTCGGGCTCGGCTCCCTGCAGGGGGTGGCGCTCGCCGTCGCGCTGACCGTGCTGGTCACGATGGCCGCGTCGCTGACGCTGCTGCCCGCGCTGCTGGGAGTCTTCGGCGGCCGCATCCAGCGGCACGTCCGCAAGCGGGCCGCGAAGTCCCGGCCGCGCGAGGGCGGCTGGCGGCGGCTGGCCTCGGCCGTCCAGCGCCGCCCCGTCCCGGCGCTGCTCGCCGCGGTGGCGGCGCTGCTCGCCCTCTCGGCCCCGGCGCTGGACATGCGCCTCGGTTTCGCCGACTCCGGCAACGACGCCCCGTCCTCGACCAGCCGGCAGGCGTACGACCTGCTGGCGAAGGGGTTCGGCCCCGGCTTCAACGGCCCGCTGATCGTGGTGGCCAAGGGCGACGCGGGGCCGCTCCGGGAGACCCTCGCGCGGACCGAGGGCATCGCCGCCGCGACCCCGCCGTTCCCGTCCAGGGACGGCGAGGTGTCGGCAGTGATCGTCTATCCGGCGACCGCGCCGCAGGACGCGCGCACCACGGACCTCGTCCACGAGCTGCGCGACGACGTGCTCCCCGCCCTGTCCGACCGCACCGGCGTGGAGTACCTGGTGGGGGGCACGACGGCCGCCACCCAGGACTTCGCGGACTCGGTCTCGGCGCGGATGCCGCTGTTCGTCGCGGTCGTGGTGGGGCTGTCGGCGCTGCTGCTGATGGTGGTGTTCCGATCGGTCCTGATCCCGGTCAAGGCCGCGCTGCTCAACCTCCTGTCCATCTCCGCGGCGCTCGGCGCGATCGTCCTGGTGTACCAGGACGGCCGGTTCGGCGCGCAGAGCGGGCCCATCGAGGCGTTCATCCCGGTGATGATCTTCGCGATCGTGTTCGGGCTCTCCATGGACTACGAGGTGTTCCTGGTCGCGCGCATCCACGAGGAATGGGAGCGCACCCGGGATCCCTCCCGCGCCGTCCGCGAGGGCCTGGCCGCCACCGGCAAGGTCATCACGGCGGCGGCCGCCATCATGATCGTGGTGTTCGCCGCGTTCATCCTGAGCCCGGACCGGATGCTCCAGCAGTTCGGCCTGGGCCTGGCGGTGGCCGTCCTCCTGGACGCGCTGGTCATCCGCTGCCTGATCGTCCCGGCGGTCATGCAGCTCCTCGGCAGGCACGCCTGGTGGCTCCCCGCGCCCCTCGCGAAGCGCCTCCCGAGGGTGGCTCTGGAAAGGCCCCACGCCTGACCCCCTCCGGCACCGCCCGGCGTGCGGGCTGGAGACGCTCTGGGCCAGAAGCGGGTCGCGGCAGCGCCAGGAAGCCCGATCCTCACGGTGAGTCATCCACCCGTCGCGCACGGGAATGGTCGTGACGTCCGGTCAGACCGGTGCGAGCACGGTGCAGAGGGCGTCCAGGGCGGCCGGGTAGGCGGCGCCGACCGGGGTGCTGTAGCCCACGACGAGGCCCTGCGGGCGTCCGTCCGGCTCCTGCCAGTGGTCGCGCAGAGGCATGAGGGCGAGGTCATGGAACGCGGCGCGGCGCATGATCTCGCCCTCACCCTGCCCGCCGTCCGGGAGCAGGGCGAGGGCGTGCAGCCCGGCGGCGATCCCCTGGACCCCGACATGCGGCGCGCGTTCGCGGAGCGTGGCGACCAGCAGGTCGCGGCGGCGCCGGTAGCGCAGGCGTGCGGCGCGGACGTGCCGGTCGTAGGCGTGGGTGTCGATGAGGTCGGCGAGGGTGAGCTGGGCGAGCGACTGGGTGTGGGCGTCGGCGAGGCGCTTGGCCTCGGCGAAGGGCTCCACCAGGCGCTCGGGCAGGACCAGCCAGGCGAGGCGCATCGCGGGCGCGAGGGTCTTGGACGCGGTGCCGCCGTAGACGACGTGGTCGGGCGCCGTCCCCTGCAGTGCCCCGACCGGCTGGCGGTCGTAGCGGAACTCGCCGTCGTAGTCGTCCTCGACGATCGTCGCGCCCGCCTGGCGGGCCCAGGCGGTGAAGGCCCGGCGGCGGTCAGGCCGCAGGGTCGCGCCGGTGGGGTACTGGTGGGCCGGGGTGAGCACGGCCGCGCCCGCCCGGTCGAGCGGGCCCGGGTGCGCGCCCCGCTCGTCCACGGGGAGCGGGACGATGCCGAGCCCGGCGCGCCGGACGATCTCGCGGTGGAAGAAGTGCCCCGGCTCCTCCATCGCGAACGCCGTCGTCCCGAGGTCCCGCAGGACGGCGGCCAGGAGGCCGAGGGACTGGGCGTAGCCGGAGGTGACCACGATCCGGGCGGGGTCGGCCTGGACGCCCCGGGCACGGCCGAGGTAGCCGGCCAGCGCCTCGCGCAGCTCGGGCCGCCCGCGCGGGTCACCGAGCGCGTGCACGTCGGGCGGGGCGGACGCCAGCACCCGGCGGGTCGAGCGCAGCCACGCCGCGGCCGGGAACGTGCTCGCGTCGGGCCGTCCGGGCAGCAGGTCGTGTGCCGCCGCCGCGGGCGACGGCTCCGCGGCCGGCGGGACGGGTGCGGCGGGGCCGGGGGCGGGACCCGCCGCGACGCGCGTGCGCGAGCCGGGCACGGCCGTGAGGTAGCCCTCGGCCGTGAGCTGGTCGTAGGCGGCGGTGACCGTCCCGCGCGCCAGGCCGAGCTCGGCGGCCAGCGCGCGGGTCGACGGGACGACGTCGCCGGGGGCCAGGCGCCGGGACCTGATGGCGTCGCGGAGCGCGCGTTCGAGCCCGGCGCGGCGGCCACCGGAAGGGTCGAGGTCCAGATGCAGGTCGATCGAACCGGTCCAGTCTTCGCGCATGCGACTGGATCTTAATCCTGGTCCGGTGACCGCCTAGATTCGCGGCATGATTGTTTTCGCGCAGCTCAGCGACACCCATCTGGACGGCGGCGACCACCGGGCCGAACGCACGGCACGCGTCATGGACCATCTGAACGGCGTGCCGCTCGACGCCGTCCTCGTCACCGGGGACGTCGCCGACCACGGCGAGCCCGCCGAGTACGAGCAGGCCCGCAAGGCGCTCGCCTCGCGGCACCCGGTGCTCACCTGCCCCGGCAACCACGACGTGCGCGGCCCGTTCCGCGAGGTCCTGCTGGACGAGCCGCCGAGCGGTGGTCCGGTCAACCGCGTCCACGAGATCGCCGGGGCGACCTTCCTCATGTGCGACTCGACCGTCCCCGGTGCGGACCACGGGCGCCTCGACGACGAGACGATCGGCTGGCTCGACCGGAGCCTGGCCGAGGCACCGGACGCGCCCGCGTTCGTCTGCTTCCACCATCCGCCCGCGACGCTCCAGGTCCCGTACGTCGACGGGATCCGGCAGTTCGGCGAGCGGCGGCTGAGCGAGGTGGTCCTGCGCCATCCGCAGGTCGTGGCCGTTCTCTGCGGGCACGCCCACACGGCGGCGGCCACGACCTTCGCGGGCCGGCCCCTGCTCGTCGCGCCGGGGGTCGTGTCCACGCTCCGGCTGCCGTGGCAGGAGGGCGACATCGCTGACATGGACGCCCCTCCAGGCGTCGCCTTCCACGTCCTGGACGACGAGGGCCGCCTCACCACGCACTACCGCACCTTCTAGGGGCGCCCCGGACCCGGCGTCAGACGTGCTCCATCAGGAAGATCGCGGCCGTGCCGGGGACGAGGGCCTCGAAGACGTGCGGGGCGTCGCCGGGATAGGTGAGGTAGTCGCCGGGGCCCAGTTCGACCGGCTCGGACGAGGGGCCCGCCAGGGCGCGTCCCGCGCCGAGGACGAGGTGCTCGACCGTCCCCGGCGGGTGGGGGTCGGAGACCCGCGGCTCGCCGGGCTCCGCCGTGACGCGGTAGAGGTCGCGGCGGGCGTTGGGCGGGGAGGAGGCCAGCAGCGTGGCCGTGTAGTCCGCCCGGTCGGAGTGCGCGGCCGGCCCCTCCCCCGCCCGGACCACCCGGACGGCCGGGCGGGGCGGGTCCACCAGGCGGCTGAAGGGGACGTTCAGGGCCGTCCCCAGGGCCCACAGCGTCTCGACGCTCGGGTTGCCGGCGCCCGACTCCAGCTGGGAGAGCGTCGACTTGGCCAGGCCCGCGCGCCTGGCCAGCTCCGTCTGGGACATCCCGGCGCGCTCGCGCTCCCGCCGGATCGACGCCGCGATCACCGCGATCAGGTCCACTGGCCGACTCCCGCACCTCGACGATAGTGTTCATCGTAACGGACGATTGTTCGCCACAACGAACAGGACTGAGCATGAGACATCTCGGCATCCTCGCCCACAGCGCCGAGGGCGCGGCACTGTGCCTGCGGGCCTTCTGCCAGGAGGGCTTCCGCGAGCTGGGCCCCGACGACCACCCGGACGTGACGCTCGACCTCATCGCGATGGCGCGCAGCATGCCCGCGTGGGACGCCGGCGACCACGCCCCGATCAGGAAGACCCTGGCCGAGAGCGTCCGGCGGCTCGCCGCGGCCGGCGCGGACTTCTTCGCCTGCCCCGACAACACCGCGCACCTCGCCCTCGAGCACCCCGGCGACGATCTCGCGCTCCCCGGCCTGCACATCGTCCGGGTCGTCGCCGACCAGGCGGCCCGCGAGGGCCGGACGCGCGTCGGCGTGCTCGGCACCCGCTACACCATGGACGGCCCCCTCTACCCCCGCGAGCTGGCCGCGCGGGGCATCGGCGCCGAGGTCCCGGACCCGGCCGACCGGGAGACCGTCAACCGGATCATCTTCGACGAGCTGGTCAACGGGATCATCACCGAGGAATCGCGCCGCCAGTACCTCCGGATCATCGAGGGGCTCGCCGCGCGCGGATGCGACGCCGTCGCGCTGGTGTGCACCGAGATCCCGCTCCTGGTCACGCCCGAGGTGTCGCCGCTGCCCACGCTCGACTCCACCCGCCTGCTGGCCCGCGCCGCCTTCGAGGTCGCGGCGGACCGCGCCCCGCTTCCCACCTGGCGCGGGGGGCGCCTCGACGGGCGCTGAGGCGCCGCGGCCGGCGCTCGTCAGTGCCCGGTGATGCGGTCGGCGAGGCGGGCCAGGCCGGAGGTGTTGCCGGTCGGCGCGGACGCCTCGCGGGCGTCGGCGGCCCGGTAGAGGGCGTACATCGCGTGGACGCCGAGCCACCGCAGCGGTTCGGGCTCCCAGCGGCGGACGCGCCGGTCCACCCACGGCAGCGCGGTCAGGTCGGTGTCGCGGCGCAGCACGAGGTCGCGGAGGGTCCGGCCGGCGAGGTTCGCGGTGGCGACGCCGTGCCCGGTGTACCCGCCGGCGTGGCCGAGCCCGGTCGCGTGGTCGAGGACGACCGTCGCGCACCAGTCGCGGGGGACGCCGAGGACGCCCGACCAGGCGTGCTCCACCCCCACCTCGCCCCCCTCCGCGACGGCGGGGAACATCCCGGTGAGCATCGTCCAGAGGGCGTCCACGGTGGCCGGCTCGGTCCGGCCGCCGTCGTCGACGCGCGAGCCGTACCGGTATGGGCGGCCCCGGCCGCCGAAGGCGATGCGGTCGTCGGCGGTGCGCTGGGCGTACATGTAGTAGTGCGCCATGTCGCCGAGCAGCTCGCGGCGCTCCCACCCGATCGCCTTCCAGGCGCGGGGCGGCAGCGGCGTCGTAACGATCATGGAGCTGTTCATCGGGAGCCAGTCGCGGCGGTGGCCGGGCAGCGCGGCGGTGAAGCCCTCGGTGCCGCGCAGGACGTACTCGGCGGTGACGGCCCCGAACGGGGTGATCGCCCGCGCCGGCCCGTCCGGGCCGCGCGGGTCGATCCGGACGACGGGCGTGCGCTCGTAGATCTCCACGCCGAGCCGCCGGACCGCCCCGGCGAGGCCGCGGACCAGCGCGGCGGGCTGCACGCGGGCGGCGTGGGGGCTCCACGCCGCGCCGGTCGCGCCCGCGACGCGCAACCGGTCGTCGCGTTCGGCGGCGGGCAGCGGGACGAGGTCGTCGTCGCTCCAGCCCCAGTCGCGGGCCTCGTCCACCAGCGCCGCGAGGCGGGCCCGCTGGGCGGCGTTGCGGGCCACGTGCAGGACGCCTCCCTTGACCACCCCGGCGTCGATGTCCTCCGCGTCGGCGACGCGGACGACCTCGTCCACCGCCCGGAACATGGCGTGCTGCAGCGCGACCGCGGCGGGACGCCCGTGGCGGGCGGCGTAGCGCTCCCGGGACCCCGCGATCTCCCCCAGCACCCAGCCGCCGTTGCGCCCGGACGCGCCGAACCCCGCGAACTCGCGCTCCAGCACGATGACGTGCAGGTCGGGGCGGGCGCGCTTGAGGTAGTAGGCCGTCCAGAGCCCGGTGTAGCCGGCGCCGACGACGCACACGTCGGCGGTGCGCGGGCCGGGGAGGCGGGGGCCGGGGGCGGGGCGCCCGGCCGCCCGGTACCAGTGGGAGACACCGCCGTTGGCGAAGCCGGGCGCCAGCGGCGCCCGGCCCGGGGAGGAGCTCATGCGCTCATACTGCTGCATTCCGCAACAAAAGCACCAGTAGGCGACGGATTCTAAGGTACGGCGTCCGCGATTCGACGGGATCCGATCCAGCGCGAGCGTTCGGCCGCGTAGTAGGCGGCGCCGTCGGGGCCGGCGGGGCCCTCCCGCCACCGCCGCATCCCGAGCTGCAGGGCGATGTCCGACGACGCGGGGTTGGCCGTGTCGATCTCGGCGGTGATCCGGTGCACGCCGACCACCCCGAACGCGTAGTCGAGGACGGCGCGGGACGCCTCGGCGGCGAGCCCCCGCCCCCAGTGGTCGGGCTCCAGGCTGTAGAGGATCTCGACGTCCACCCCGTGGCCGAGCGGCCCCTCGTGGTGGCTGAGCCCGGCCACGCCGACCAGCGGGCTGCCGTGCGCCGCCGCGCCGGCGCCCGGGGACCACGAGGCGGGGCGCAGCGCCCACAGCCCGTAGCCCTCGGTCGCGAAGTCCCGCTCGCTGGCCTCGATGATCTCGCTGACCTGCACCGGGGTGACCATCCGGTCGTCGAACAGGTGCCGCCGGACGAGGGGACCCGTCCAGTGCGTCAGCAGGGCGCCGTGGTCGCGCATCGACACCGGGTGCAGGGCCAGCCGCACCGTGCGCAGGACCTCACTCATCCCCGTCCCCCGAAGGGGGCCACTCCGGGGCGTCCTCGCCGTCCGGGACGCCGACCCGGAACACGCGCAACTGGAGCGCGAGCGCCTGGTAGTAGCCGACGAGCGCGACCAGCTCGACCAGGGCGGTGCGGCCGAGCGTCGCCACCGCCTCGGTGTAGACGGCGTCGGCGAGGTCGCCCTCGGCGACGAGCTGCCGCGCCGCCTCGTGCACGACGCGCTCGCGGACGTCGGCGAGCATCGGGGCGCGGCCCTCGCGAAGCGCGTCCATCTCCTCGTCGGCGAGCCCCTGCCGGCGCCCGATGCGCTCGTGGGCGTACCACTCGAAGTCCGAGCGCAGGTGCGCGGCCACGACGAGCGTCGCGATCTCCCGCTCGCGCTTGGTGAATGCCGTGCGGAAGCGCAGCGCCGCGCCGAGGTCCTGCAGCGGAAGCCCGACGGGAGGGCTGTAGAGCATCGCGTTGAACGGGCCCTGGAGGCGCCCGATGTCGTCGGCCAGGGAGAAGGGCGGGTCGCGGTCGACGGCGCGGGGCCCGCCCGTCACCGCCTCGTAGACGGCTCGCTGCTCGTCGCTGAGCGAACCGGGGAGGAGCAGCGGGAGCCTCGTCGGGGACGGGCCGCGCCGCGGTCGGTCGTTGACGCGCTCACCGGTCACGGGGTCGATCACTCACCGCACGCTAGGCGCTCGGCGCGGGCGGCTCAACCCCCGTCCGGAATGTGAAACCCCTGGCACATGATGACGTAGCGGCCGCGTAACACGCGTCGGCGAGCCTTGTCGGCGACCGCACCGGACACGAGCGGGCACTGCCCCGGAGGGAACGTCCCATGCCGCTGCTCCGCATCCGCACCGAGATCGAGGACCGGCCCGGCCGCCTCGCCTCCCTCACGGCCGCGCTGGCCCGGCGCGGCGCCAACATCCTCGGCCTGTCCGTGCAGCTCGATACCGAGGGGGTGGTGGACGAGTTCATCGTCGACGTCCCGCGCGGCGGCCCGGACGCGCGCGCCCTCGCCGAGGCGCTCGGCGCGGCGGGCGGGATCCGGACCGCGGTGCTGCCCGCGCGCCCCCACGAGCTGGTCGACGAGCCGACCCGCGTCCTCGCCCTGGCGGCCCGGCTCCGGGCCGAGCCGCACGCGGTGCCCGAGATCCTCGGGGAGCTGCTGCGCGCCGACGACGCGCGCTGGGACGCGCCGGGCGACGAGGACCCCGACCGGTGCGACCTCCTCGTCCCGGTGCGCGGGCGGTCGGTCCGGCTCAGGCGCGTGGGCCTGCCGTTCACCGCGACGGAGGCGGCGCGGGCCGACGCGCTGGTGCGCGCGGCGCTCCCCACCGTGCCGCGCCCCCGCGCGTCCCGGCGGATCGCGCTGCGCGACGGCACGCAGGTGGTCGTCCGGCCGATCGAGCGGCGCGACGAGGGCGCCGTGCGCGCGCTGCACGAGCGCTGCTCGCTGGACAGCCGCAGGATGCGCTACTTCAGCCCCATGCCGTACCCGCCGCGACGGGCGTTCGAGCGGTTCTGCGATCCCCTGCGCGGCCTGACGCTGGTCGCCGAGGGCCCGGACGGGTCGCTGCTGGCGCTGGCGCACCTCGTCCTCGTCCGCGACCCGGGAGCGGCGGAGGTGGCGTTCCTGGTCGAGGACGCCTGGCAGGGCCGCGGGCTCGGCCGCGGCCTCGCCGGGCTGCTGCTCGAACTGGCCCGCGACCGCGGCCTCGTCGAGGTGCGCGCGACCGCGCTGAGCGAGAACGCCCGGATGCGGCGGCTGCTCACCTCGCTCGGCGGCCGGACGCGGCGCACCGAGGACACCGCCGTCGTGGAGATCAGGCTGCGGCTGGACGGCCGTCCCGCCGAGCCGGGGGCGCTGGCAGGATGGGCGGGTGAGCGGCGTATATGACGACCCCTGGGCGTACGAGCTGGCGTGCTCGTTCCGCGACGTGCCGGCCGAGGTGGAGGTGCTCCTCGGCTGGTGCGCCGAGCGGGGCCTCGCCCCCGGCACGGTGCTGGAGCTGGCCGCCGGGCCCGCCGAGCACGCCCGCGAGTTCGCGCGCCGCGGGCTCGCCGCGACGGCGCTCGACCTGAACCCGCGGATGTGCGCCCACGCCGCCCGCGAGGCCGAGCGCGCCGGCGTCCGGCTGGAGGTCGTCGAGGGCGACATGACGCGTTTCGAGCTGGGCCGCCGGTTCGACCTCGTCGTGACCATGCTGGACTCCACGTCCCACCTCATGACCCTGGACGCGTTCGTGGCGCACCTGCGCCGCGCGGCCGAACACCTGTCCCCCGGCGGCCTCTACGTCATCGAGATGTCGCACCCCCGCGACCGGCTGAGCGACGATCCGAGCGTCAGCACCGGGTGGACGGTCGAGCGGGACGGCGTCCGGGCGAGCGTGCGCTGGGGCGAGCCGTCCGACCGGCTGGACCCGGTCACCCAGATCGCCGACGACCACGTCACGCTGGCCATCAGCGGGGACGGGGCGCGGGCGCGCGTCGTCCGCGACGTCGTGCCCTACCGGTTCTGGACCGCCACCGAGCTGGACGCCGCGATCCGGCTCGCGGGCGGTCTGGAGGTCGCGGCGCAGTACGGCGACTTCGGGATCGGCGAGGAGGCGGTCCCCCTCGCCGATCCCCGGGCCTGGCGCATGATCACACTGCTGCGCCCGCGCTGAGCGTCAGGGCTCCGAACGCCAGCCCGGCATCGGGTAGGCGGCGAGCAGCTCGCGGACCTGCGCGGCGACCCCGTCCAGGACCGACTCGTCCTGCTTGGCGGCGGCCCCCACGACCTCGTCGATCCACGCCGCGATCCGCGGCATGTGCTCCTCGCCGAGCCCCCGGGTGGTGATCGCGGCGGTGCCGAGCCGCAGCCCGGACGGGTCGAAGGGCTTGCGCGGGTCGAAGGGGACGGCGTTGTAGTTGAGCTCGATGCCGGCGCGGTCGAGGGCCTGCGCGGCGGGCTTGCCCGCCACGCCCTTGCTCGTCAAGTCGATGAGGACCAGGTGGTTGTCGGTGCCGCCGGAGACCAGGTCGTAGCCGCGCTCCAGCAGCGCGGCGGCCAGCGCCCGAGCGTTCGCGACGACCTGCCGCGCGTACCCGGCGAAGTCCGGCTGGGCCGCCTCCTTCAGCGCGACGGCGATCGCGGCCGTCGTGTGGTCGTGCGGGCCGCCCTGCAGGCCGGGGAAGACGGCCTTGTCGATCGCCTTCGCGTGCTCGGCCGTCGACATGATCATGGCGCCGCGGGGGCCGCGCAGCGTCTTGTGCGTGGTGGTGGTCACGACGTCGGCGTGCCCGATCGGCGACGGGTGCGCGCCGCCGGCGACCAGGCCCGCGATGTGCGCGATGTCGGCGGCCAGGACCGCGCCGGCCTCCCGGGCGATCTCGGCGAACGCCGGGAAGTCGATGGTGCGCGGGACCGCGGTGCCGCCGCACCAGATCAGCTTCGGCCGCTCCTTCAGGGCGAGGTCGCGCACCTGGTCCATGTCGACGCGGCCGGTGTCGGCGCGCACGTCGTAGCGGACGGGGCGGAACCACTTGCCGGTGGCCGACACCGACCAGCCGTGCGTGAGATGGCCGCCCATCGGCAGCGACAGGCCCATGACCGGGTCGCCCGGCTCCAGGAAGGCCAGGTAGACCGCGAGGTTGGCGGGCGAGCCCGAGTAGGGCTGGACGTTGGCGTGCTCGGCGCCGAACACGCCCTTCGCCCGCTCGATCGCGAGCAGCTCGATGGGGTCGACGTTCTGCTGGCCCTCGTAGTAGCGCTTGCCCGCGTAGCCCTCGGAGTACTTGTTGGTCAGGACCGTGCCGGCGGCCTCCAGCACCGCCTCCGACACGTAGTTCTCGGAGGCGATCAGGCGGATCTTCTCGTACTGGCGGCGGGCCTCGGCCTCCACCAGCGCCGCGATCTCGGGGTCCTGGCCCTGCAGGTGGGGTACGGCCGGTTCGTGCATCGTGAGCCTCCGCGCTGTTCGCGCCGGGACTCGGGCGCCCCGGCGAAGGGGGCCCGTACACCCAGGCGCGCGGTGTGCGGACTACTTTCGCTCCCCGGTGGTCGTCTCCACCTTGACTGCGCCAGTCGCGTGGACGCCATCATACCGGGCGGCCCCTCGCCGCCGCCGTGTTCGCGCCGGGACCGAGACCACGAAGAGCCCGCCCATGAGCAGCACCGACCCCGCCGCGACCGGCGGCGCCATCCGCTCGCCCAGGACGGCGACGGCGAGGCCGGTGGCGACGAGCGGCTCGGCGAGGCTGAGCGTCCCGGCGGTCGCGGCCGCCACCCGGCCGAGGCCGGTGACGAAGAACATGTACGCGGCGGCGGTGGCGGCGAGCCCGAGCCAGGCCACCAGCGCGGCCGAGCGCGGCGCGGCGAGCGCGGGCAGCTCCGGCACCGTCCAGGGGAGCAGGGCCGCTCCGCCGGCGAGCAGCGTCACCGACACCGCGGCCGCCATTCCCGTGCCGGACGTTCCCGCTCCGCGGCCCGTCAGGACCTTGGCCGACACCGTGTAGACGCCGAAGCACGTACCGCCGACGAGGCTCAGCGCGATCCCGGCGGGGTCGGCGTGCACGTCCTCGCCCGGCACCATCAGCAGCGCCACGCCGCCGACCGCGCAGGCCGTCCCGGCCCACCAGCGGCGGCCGAGCCCGGCGCGCAGGACGACGCGCTCGCAGAGGCCGGTCGAGACGGGCGCGAGCCCGAACACCACGGCGGTCGCGACGGCGGCGCCCGTCCGGTCGACCGCGCTGAAGAACGACGCCTGGAAGATCCCGGTCGCGGCCGAGGCCGCCGCGACCGGCGGCCAGGCCCGCCGGGTCAGGGCGCGGAACGCCCGGCGGTCCGCCGCGAGCACGAGGGCGGCGAGCACGAGCCCGCCCGAGAGGATGCGGGCGCCGCCGACGGCGACCGGGCCCGCCGGCGGCCCGGCCAGCACCTGTGCCGGCCCGACCGTCCCCCAGAGCACACCGGCGGCGAGCACCAGAAGCACGCCGGAAGAATGGTTTCGTCGGTCCATGCCGCTGAAGCTAGGCGAACATGCGGGTTTGTACGCTCAGAGCCGTCGTTCATTCGACTCACCGACGCGAGCCCGTCATTCCTTCGGCGTCGGCGAGAAATGACACCGGTCAGCTGTAGCTCGTTCGCCCTTCCTGCCGGTGCGCCGCCGGAAGTTCGGACTGCTCGGCCGGCTGGACGTAGTCGTAGACGACGATGGTGCGGACGTCGACGTACTCCTTGCGCCGCGCCAGCCGGTCGAGGACGAAGTCGCGGAGGTAGGCGGTGCTCGGCACGGCCACGTGGACGAGCAGGTCCTCGTTCCCGGTCACGACGAAGACCCCGATCGCCTCGGGCATCGAGGCCATGCTGTCGCGGGCGGACTCGATGGCCTCGCGCGACTGCGGGCGGATCCTGATGGAGATCAGGGCCTGCACCCCGCGCCCCAGCCGCTCCAGGTCGACCGCCGCGTGGAACCCGGTGATGACGCCCCGCGAGCGCAGCGCCCGCGTCCGCTCGAGGGCGGTGGACGGCGCGATCCCCACCGCCTCGGCCAGTTCGCGGTTGGTCTGCCGCCCGTCCCGCTGCAGGCGCCGCAGGATCGCCTGGTCGACCGCGTCCATGGGGTTCCTCCGAACTGATCGGCGGACGCCGAACTCCCGCGCGGGAACCGCGCCCGGACGTCCCGTTCTCCGAAGATTATTCGCCCCGGGCCGGACCCGCCACCGTGCCCGCTTCCATGCCCCCGGCCCTCGCCGTGCCCGCCAGGGCCAGGAGCGCGCAGGCGCCGACTCCGGCGAGGGCCCACACCGCGCCCGCCGGGCCGAGGTCGAAGAGGCGGCCGATCACCAGGTCGCCCGCGAAGGAGAACATGCCGGCGCAGAACGCCATGACGCCGTAGTAGGAGCCGAAGCGCTCCGGCGGGGCGCGCCGCGCGGTGCGCTGGAAGACCGCCGGCTGGACGAGGCCGTTCGCGATCCCGTTGAGGACGGCCGCGATCATCAGCGGGCCGGGCCGCGTGCCGTCCAGCGCCGCGAGCACGAAGAACCCGGCCGCGGCGCACAGCAGGCCGAGGCGCAGCACCCACGGCCGCTCGCCGCGGCGCCGGACGGCGACGAACGGCTGGACCGCCGCCGCGACCATGGCCAGGAGGGAGAAGGACAGCGTCGCCACCGCGGGCTTGAAGCCGAGGAGCGGCACCGCCGTCATGATGTGGGTGGCGAGCAGCGTCGTGGGCGCGGTCAGCAGCGCGAAGTACAGGAACGCCCGGTCGCCGAGGACCGCCCGCACGCCCGCGAGGACGTCGCACGGGCGCGCCGGCGCGCTCTCGCGGCCCTTCCGCGGCACGAGCAGGAACAGGACCCCGGCGACCGCCCAGAGAGCGGCGGCCGTCCCCGTCAGAAGGGCGAAACCGGGTCCGAAGCCCAGCAGGAGCAGCCCCATCGGCGGTCCCGCGACCGTCGCCAGGTGCTGGGCGACGACATAGGCGGCGAAGCCGCCGGACCGGCCGCCGGGGCCCACGGACGCCAGCAGGCTGTGGGCCGCGGGGTTGTAGAGCGCGCCGCCGGCCGCGAGCGCGACGGCCGCGCAGAGCAGCGCCCCCACGCTCCCGGCGGACCCGAGCAGCACGAACCCGAGGGCGCGCACGGCGCAGGAGATCATCCCCGTCCGGCGCGCGCCGAGCAGGTCGGTGACCGTCCCGACCGGCAGGAGCAGCGCGAACTGCAGGCCCACCCGCACGCCGAGGACCAGCCCGACCGTGCCGGCCAGCAGCCCGAGGTCGTGCCGCAGGTGGGCCACGAGGTGGGCCATCACCGAGAAGAAGCCGAGGCTGGCGGCGAGCTGGATCGCCACGACCGCCGCCACCACCCGGCGGTCGGAGGGGCCGGCGGCGGGCGCGGGCGGCGGGCCGGAGGGCGCGGGCCCGGACGCCGGGGCGGGCGCGGGGACGGAGACGGTCACAGCCCCGCCCGGGAGAGGTCGGAGGCGACCAGCGCCGCGGCCTGCGCGATCAGCGCGTTCTTCGGCGGGGCGCCGTATCCCCGGCGGTCGGACATGACGGCCACCACGAGGGGACCGCCTCGGGGCGGCCACACGACGGCGATGTCGTTGGCCCGGCCGTAGTCGCCGGTTCCAGTCTTGCTCGCCGCCTTCCATCCCCGGGGCAGCCCCGCCTTCACGCGTCGGGCCCCGACGGCCGTGGCGCTGCGTTCGAGCCACCCGCGGACCAGAGCGCGCTTGGCGGGCTCCAGCGCGTCCCCGAGGACGATCGCCCGGTAGTCGGCGGCGATCGCCCTGGGGGTCGTGGTGTCGCGGGGGTCGCCCGGGCGCACCCTGTTCAGCTCGGGCTCGTAGTCGTCCATGCGGCTGACGGTGTCGCCGAGCCCCCGCAGGTAGGCGGTCAGCCCGGCCGGGCCGCCCGCGTCGCGCATCAGCAGGTTCCCCGCCGTCCCGTCGCTGTACCGGATGGCGGCGTCGCACAGCTCCCGGACGGTCATGCCGGTGGCGACGCGGTCCCTGGTGATCGGTGAGATCGAGTCCACGTCGGCCCTGGTGTAGGTGACGCGGTCGTCGAGATGGCCGAGCGGGTTGCCGTGCAGGACCGCCGCGGCCGCGAGCGCCTTGAAGGTGGAGCAGAACGCGAAGCGCTCGTCGGCGCGGTAGGCCACCTCGGCTCCGGTCCCGGTCGCCAGCGCGTACACGCCGAGGCGGGCGCCGTGCCGGCGTTCGAGCGCCGCGAACCGCGCCGGGTCCGGCGACGCGGCCGATCGTCCGGCGGGCGAGGGCGTCGTGAGGGAGGGCGTCGCGGAGGACGGGTGATCCGTCTCGCCGCATCCCGCCAGCGGCAGGAGGGCCGCGGCGGCAAGCAGCGCCCGCCGGGACGGGCCCGACTGCTCGGACGGCATGCGGAGGCACCTGCTTTCCCGGGCGGAGGGCGGACGCCGCCCAGCAGACCAGAGCCGCACTCGCGGCGTCCAATATGGATATCCCTCGTGCCGCCATACCGATGCGGATATCAGAGCTGGTCAGGGCCGGTCCGTCGGGGCGCCGGCGCGGAGACCGGCGATTCCGCCGATGCCGGTGGGGCGCGTGGGTCCGACAATTGGCGGCTCACAGAACCCGGCGGGGGCGGTCGCCGCCGGAGGGCGCCAGGGTCGGCGGGGAGGCGAGGTCGGACGTGAGCGGAGCGCATCGAGGGAACGTACGGCGGGGGCGCCGGTCCATGACGGCCGCGGCCGGGGCGGTGAGCGGGGCGGTCCTCGCGGCCGTGCTCGGGACCTCGGTGTACGCGCTCTCGGAGACCCGGAGCTGCTCCGGGCCCGTGCGGACGCTGGACGTCGCCGTCGCGCCCGAGATCGCCGGGGCGGTGTCGGCGGTGGGCGCCGGGTTCAACCGCCGGGGGCACCGGGTCCAGGGGCGCTGCGTGCGGATCGCCGTGCGGGCGGCGGGCCCGGCCGGGGTGCGGGCGCTGCTGGCCGGGGAGATCCCGCCCGACGCGGGCGTCCGCCGCCCGGACGTGTGGGTGCCCGACTCCTCGCTGTGGCCGCGCATGCTGGCCGCGCCGCCCGCCGTCGCCGGGTCCGCCGCGCGCTCCCCGCTGGTGGCGGCGCTCCCCCGCGCGGAGGCCGCCCGCGCGGCCGGGTCGTGGCGCAGGGTGCTGGACGCGGCCGTGCCCGGCACGAGGGAGTCCCGGTCGTTCCGGCTGACGGTGGCCGACCCGGCGCGCACGGGGACGGGCCTGGCGTCGCTTCTCATCGTCGACGCCCGGTACGGGAGGGCCGCCGCCCCGTTCGCGGCGTTCGCGCGGGACGTGCGCGAGCACGTGGCGCGGGACCCGGAGGCGCAGTTCGCCGCCCTCGCGCGCCGCGGGTCCGGCCGCGTGCCCGTCCTGCTGACGTCGGAGCAGGCCGTGTGGGCGCACGACCGCTCGAACCCCTCGGATCCCGCCGAGGCCGTCTACCCCCGCGGCGGCACCCTCTCCCTGGACTATCCGGTCACGCTGCCCTCCGCCGACCCGGCCGCACGGCTGTTCGGGCGGGCACTGCGGTCCGGCGCGGCCCGCGAGGCGTTCCGGGCCCGCGGCTTCCGCGACCCGGACGGCGCCCCTCCCCCGGCGTTCGGCGGGGCCGGGGGCGTGGCGGCGCGGCGTCCGCCGGAGCTGCCCGCACCGGACGGAGCCGACGTGGTGCGGGTCGCGCAGGCCTGGGCGCGGCTGGCGCTCGCCTCGCGGATGCTGTCGCTGATCGACGTGTCCGGATCCATGGCGCGGCGCGTGCCCGGCACCGGCCTCACCCGGCTGCAGGCGATCGCGCAGGCGTCGCAGCGGGGCCTGGCGCTCCAGCCCGACGACACCGAACTCGCCCAGTGGATCTTCTCGACACGGCTGGACGGCGCCCGGGACTGGCACGAGAACGTGCCGATGGGGCCGCTCGGAGGCCGGATCGGGTCCGCGACCCGCAGGCAGCGGATCCTCAGCGCCCTGGCAGCGCTGCGCCCGATGCCGGACGGCGGCACGGGCCTGTACGACACGCTGCTGGCCGCCGTCCGGTACATGCGCCGCACGTACCGGCCCGAGATGGTCAACACCGTGCTGGTGTTCACCGACGGCCGCGACGACGACCCCGGCGGCCCGGCGCTGCCCGCGACGCTGTCGGCCCTGCGCGCGGAGCGCGACCCGGCCCGCCCGGTGCAGATCATCGTGATCGGGTTCGGCCCGGACGTGGACACCGCCGAGCTGCGCGGGATCGCGGACGCGGCCGGCGGCAGCGTCTACACCGCGCACGCCCCCCAGGACATCCTGCGGATCTTCGGGCAGGCCACCGCCCGCCGCCTCTGCGCCCCGGACTGCTGATCACCGGCCGCGGGAGCGCCCCGGCCGGGAGGGCTCCCGGCCGGGAGGGCCGGAAACGAGGCACGGCCCGGCCCCTGGTCGGGGACGGGCCGCACGGTGCCGCCGCGGCGGGCGTCAGCGCGCCGCGGCCTCCATGGCCTGCCGGACGGCGGCGCGCTTCTGCCGGAGCTTGGCGAGCGCCTCCTCGAGGATGGCCTCGCCGTCCTCGTCGCTGCGCCGCTCCTTCACGTAAGCGAGGTGGGTCTTGTAGGGCTCCGTCTTCGGCGGAGCCGGGGGGTTCTCGGAGTCCTGGCCGGCGGGGAACCCGCAGCGCGGGCAGTCCCACGTGTCGGGGACCGCGACGTCCGTCGCGAAGCTGGGGCGGGTCTCGTGCCGGTTGGCGCAGTAGAAGGTCACCCAGACTCGGGGGGCGGCGTCGCCGCGCTCCGCCTCTCCCATCGGACCGGCCCCGACACGGCTGCCCCGAATCGCGTTGCCACTACCCACGGATTACTCCTCGCTTGGTGTTCCGCCGCCGCCCGTGACCTTCGAGGACGGCGCGGCGCTCGCATGTGTTGGACGGGCGGCTCAGCCGACGCCCTTGTGCTTGAACAGCAGCCCGAGCACGATGACCGCGGCGAACCAGATCACGCCGACGCCGATGGTCAGCCGGTCGAGGTTGCGCTCGACCACCGACGACCCCCCGAGGGACGAAGAGACGCCGCCGCCGAACATGTCGGACAGGCCGCCGCCCTTGCCCTTGTGCATCAGGACGAGGACCACCATCAGCAGGCTCGTGACGATGAGCACGATGGACGTTGCGATGATCACGTTTCTTCAGCGCCTTGTCTGTAGTTCAGGACAGGGGGTCGAGCCGGACCGGGCGTTTACCCGTCAGCTACGAAGGGTACGACGAAGTCTCCGCTGGTTCGGCAAGAACCCCTGGTTCCCCACGGAATTGATCAGTTTTGATCAGACCGGCAGATCCCGGTACCGGCAGATTTTGACGAACTCGCCCGGGTCCAGGCTGGCACCACCGACCAAGGCGCCGTCCACGTCGGACTGCGCCATGATCCCGGCGACGTTGCCGCCCTTGACCGAGCCGCCGTACAGGATACGCGCCTCGTCGGCCACTCCGCCGTCGTACAGCTCGGCGAGCCGCGTGCGGATGGCGGCGCAGACCTCCTGCGCGTCCTGCGGGGTGGCGACCTCGCCGGTGCCGATGGCCCAGACCGGCTCGTAGGCGATCACGGTGCGCCGCACCTGGTCGGCGGGGATCTTCTCCAGACCGCCGTCGATCTGCGCGAGCACGTGCGGGACGTGCGCGCCGGCCTTGCGGACCTCCAGCCCCTCGCCCACGCACAGGATCGGGGTGAGGTCGGCGGCGAGCGCGGCCTTGGCCTTGGCGTTGACGACCGCGTCGTCCTCGGCGTGGTACTGGCGCCGCTCGGAGTGCCCGACCACGGCGTAGGTGCAGCCGAGCTTGGCCAGCATCGCCGCGGAGATCTCGCCGGTGTAGGCGCCGGAGGCGTACTGGGAGACGTCCTGCGCGCCGTACTGGATCGAGTACTTGTCGGCCTCGATCAGGGTCTGCACCGAGCGGAGCGCGGTGAACGGCGGGATCACGGCGACGTCGACGGCCTGGAAGTCGGCCTCCTTGAGCGCGAACGCCATCTTCTGGACGAGCGCGATCGCCTCGAGGTGGTTGTTGTTCATCTTCCAGTTGCCGGCCATCAGCGGCTTGCGGCCGGTCTGCGGGGTCGCGGGGGCCATCGGTCAGTCCTCCAGGGCTTGCAGGCCGGGCAGCGTCTTGCCTTCGAGGTACTCCAGGCTCGCGCCGCCGCCGGTCGAGATGTGGGAGAAGGCCGCCTCGTCGAAGCCGAGCCGCCGGACGGCCGCGGCGGAGTCGCCGCCGCCGACCACGGTGAAGGCTCCGGAGTCGATGAGGCCCTGAGCGACGGCGCGGGTGCCGTGCGAGTAGGGCTCCATCTCGAAGACGCCCATGGGGCCGTTCCAGAACACCGTCTTCGCATCGGCGAGGCGGGAGGCGAACAGCTTGCCGGACTCGGGGCCGATGTCCAGGCCCAGCCGGCCGGCCGGGATCGCGTCGGCGGGGACCACCGCGTGGTCGGCGTCGGCGGCGAACGCGTCGGCCGCGACGATGTCGACGGGCAGCACGAACTCGACGCCGGTCTCCTCGGCCCGCCGCAGGTACTCGCGGACGGTGCCGAGCTGGTCCTCCTCCAGGAGGCTTTTGCCGACCTCGTGGCCCTGCGCCTTGAGGAAGGTGAACACCATGCCGCCGCCGATCAGGATGCGGTCGGCCTTGCCGAGCAGGTTGTCGATGACTCCGAGCTTGTCGGACACCTTGGACCCGCCGAGGGCGACCGCGTAGGGGCGCTCGACGTCCTCGGTGAGCTTGCGGAGCACCCCGACCTCGGAGGCGATCAGCCCGCCGGCGGCGTGCGGGAGCCGCTTCGGCACGTCGTAGACGGAGGCGTGCCTGCGGTGCACGGCGCCGAACCCGTCCCCAACGTAGAGATCGGCGAGGGCCGCGAGCCTGTCGGCGAAGGCGCCGCGCTCGGCGTCGTCCTTGCTGGTCTCCCCCGGCTCGAAGCGCAGGTTCTCCAGCAGCGCGACGCCCCCGTCGGCGAGGCCCTCCGCGGCGGCCCGCGCCGAGTCGCCGACGACGTCGGACGCGAACGCGACCTCCGCGCCCAGCAGCTCGCCCAGGCGGGCGGCGACCGGGGCGAGCGAGAACTCGGGCTTGACCTCGCCCTTGGGGCGGCCGAGGTGGGCGCAGACGATGACCTTGGCGCCCCGGGCCCGCAGCGCCTCGATCGTCGGCAGGCTGGCCCGGATCCGCCCGTCGTCGGTGATCTGGCCGTCCTGCAGAGGGACGTTGAGGTCCGCTCGCAGCAGGACGCGCCGACCGGCGACGTCGAGATCGTCAATGGTGCGCATCGGGATGCGGTGTCCTTCCGTACACGGCCGCGCCGTGGCCGCGCGGACGCGCGGCCACGGCGGTGGCGGCTTCGGTTACAGCTGCGAGCCGACGAGCTTGACGAGGTCGACGAGGCGGTTGGAGTAGCCCCACTCGTTGTCGTACCAGCCGACGACCTTCACCTGGTCGCCGATGACCTTGGTCAGGCCGGAGTCGAAGATGCAGGACGCCGGGTCGGTGACGATGTCGCTGGAGACGATCGGGTCCTCGGTGTAGGTGAGGTAGCCCTTCAGCGGGCCGTCGGCGGCGGCCTTGAAAGCCTCGTTGACCTCCTCGACCGTCACCTCGCGGGACAGCTCGGCGGTGAGGTCGGTGGCCGAGCCGGTCGGCACCGGGACGCGCAGGGCGTAACCGTCGAGCTTGCCCTTCAGCTCCGGCAGCACCAGGCCGATCGCCTTGGCCGCGCCCGTGGAGGTGGGCACCACGTTCAGCGCGGCGGCGCGGGCGCGGCGCAGGTCCTTGTGCGGCGCGTCCTGCAGGTTCTGGTCCTGCGTGTAGGCGTGGATCGTCGTCATCAGGCCCTTCTCGATGACGAAGTTGTCGTGCAGCACCTTGGCCAGCGGGGCCAGGCAGTTGGTGGTGCAGGACGCGTTGGAGATCACCGTGTGGTTCGCCGCGTCGTACTTGTCCTCGTTGACGCCGAGGACGACCGTGAGGTCCTCGTTCTTGGCCGGGGCGGAGATGATCACCTTCTTGGCGCCGTTGTCGGCGTGCACGCGGGCCTTGTTCGCGTCGGTGAAGAACCCGGTGGACTCCACGACGATGTCGGCGCCGACCTCGCTCCACTTGAGGTTCGCCGGGTCGCGCTCCTCGAAGGCCTTGATGGCCGTGCCGCCCACGACGATCTCGTTCTCGGTGGCGCGCACGTCCTCGGGGAAGCGGCCGAGGATGCTGTCGTACTTCAGCAACTGGGCAAGGGTGGCGTTGTCCGTCAGGTCGTTGACCGCCACCACCTCGATGTCGGCCCCGGAAGCCTTCACCGCGCGGTAGAAGTTGCGGCCGATCCGGCCGAACCCGTTGATGCCTACTCGGATGGTCACGGAACGGCTCTCCTCGTACGTCGTATCGCCCGGTGCCAGCCGGGCTGTTACCTACGGTCGATCCGGGGTTCGATCCCCGTCTCAGACCCTATCCAATGACCCGCGGGTAGCCGGACACCGGTTTCGTGGGATCCACGGGTGAGCCGGGCTTCCCCCGGTCGGGGGATCGCCGGCCGGGCTCCGCTTTCACCAAAAAGGACGGTCATCACTACACTCCGGGCCATGTGGCGCGGATGGGCGGTTCTCCTGACGGGGCTGGTGGGAGCCGTGCTCCTCGCCCGTCCGGCCGGCGCCGCGCCCTCGCCGGCGCCCGCCGGAGCGGCGGGCCGCGCCGACGCCATCGCCGCCGCGCTCCGGCGCGATCCCGTCTACGTCACCGACCACGCGCCGCGCGCGCTGCCCCCCGACAGCGCCGCGCGCATCAGGGCGTCCGTCGCCCGGCTCGGCGCACCCGCGTACGTGGCGGTCACGCCGACCGTGGGCATCGGCCGGGAAGACCCCGCCGAATCCCTCGCGGCACTGCTGCGCGACCGTCTGGGCAAGGACGGGGTCTACATCGTGGTCGCCCCGTCCGGCGGCGACGGCGAGGTCCGGCAGTTCGGCGGTGCCCGCCGCCTCCCGCTGGAGGACGCCTGGCAGGCCGCCGAGTTCGAGACCTCCTACGACGCGAGCGCCCCGGAGGTGATCGCGCGGTTCGTGGACATCGCCCTGTCGGGGCACGCCAGGGAGCGCCGCGACCATCCGCGCCCGGCGCCGAAGTCGAAGGTCCGCGAGGCGCTGGACGCCGACGACGCGGCGGACCGCCGCGCCTCGCGCGTCGAGTGGGGCGTGTTCGGCGCCGGCGCCGCACTGAGCGGGGGCTCGATCCTCGCCCTGCTGGTCCGCCACCGCGTCCGGTCGGCCGACCGCGCCCGGCGGCCCGGGAAGAACGCAGCGAAGGCACGCCGATGAAGCGGTTCCCGGCGGCGCCCGCCGCCCTGGCCCTCGCCCTCTCGGGCCTCGCGGCGCCGCTCGGCACGGCCGCCGCGGACGAGCCGCCCCCGCACGCCTACCACCGGCTCGACCGGGTGAGCGCCGCGCTCGCGAAGGACCCCCTCTTCGTCGACCCGGACGTCGCGCGGGCGCTCGGTGAGGCCGACCGCGCCCGGCTCCGCTCGGCCGTCGCCGCGACCGCGAAGCGGCTCGGCACGCCGGCGTACGTGGTGGTGCTCCCGAACCCGGACACCTCGGAGTCGCAGGGCCGCGACGACGCGTTCCTGTTCATGCTGCACGACAGGTCCCGCCGCGACGGCCTCTACGTGATGGCCGACGCCCACGGATGGCTGGAGTCCGAGGCGTTCAACGTGCCGCGCCGCACCCCCTCCCCGCTGGACGAGGAGCCGGGCGAAGCGGGTCCGGCCGACGGCGAGCGCCCCTTCGACGGGCTCGCGGGACGGATCGCCCGGCGGCTGGACGGCTACGCGGCGGCGCCCTCGGCCTCCCCCACCCTGCCGAGGCTGTACTCCAGCCCCGACCCCTTCGGGCAGGAGAACACGCTGACGCCCGCCGAGCCGGAGATCAAGGCGCCGCTGCTGACGGGCCTCCTGCTGGCCGGACCGGCGGGGGCGGCGGTCCTGTACTGGCTGGGCCTCGGCGTCCTGGCGCTGCGCCGCGGCCGGCGGCCGCGATTCCCGAACCGGCACAAGCCCGGACGGCACGCCCCGGCGCGGACCTCACCCGGCACGCGCTGGCTGCGCCGCCACGGGTCCGGTGAGCTGGAGGCGCTCCGCCGCCTGCTCCTCACGGAGGGCGCCGAGCGAGGACGCCCTTATGCCGTCTCCGCCTACGACGCCGCCCAGATCCTCTACGACGACGCCAAGGACGACGACACCAAGGCGGTGGATCTGGTCGGCGCGATCGTCCTGGCCCGCCAGGGACGCATCGCCCTCGCCCGGAACGTCGCCTCCCCGCCTTCGCCGTGCCTGGTGAACCCGCTGCACGGCGGATCGGTCGTGCACTGGCGCGTCCCCAAGCTGGCGAAGGGGAACGACGCGCTGCCCAAGAAGCTGCCGCTCTGCGAGAGCTGCCGGCGGCTCGCCGAACGGGGCGCTCTGGGCGATCGGCACCTCCTGCGGATCCCGGGACCGGAGGGGCACCGGCCGCACACCCTCGTCCCGGGCGTGTGGCGCGACACGGCGTGGGGCGCTCGCGGCGGCAAGACCTTCCTCCCCCGTGTGATGAGGTACCTCGGTGTCGACTGAACCGTCCCCCGGCGAGCGGCTGGCCGCGGCGCTGCGCCGCTCCCCGATCCACGTCGACCCGTCGCTGGCCTCCGCGCTCCCCCCTGGGGAGCGCCGCGCGCTCATCGCCAAGTTCCGCAAGGCGCCCGCGCCGGTCTTCGTCGTGCTGGTCCCCCTCGTCAAGGGCGGCACGTGGACGGACGCCGAGCAGCTCGCGACCGTCGTCCACGACCGCCTCGGCCGCGACGGGATCTACATCACCTTCGACGACGACACCGAGGACCTGAGGGCGCGCGAGTGGGGCGGCGACCATCGCGCCGACCGCGCCGCCTGGGCGGTCACGCTGGACCGCGCCATGGACGACGCGCCGCTCGCCGCCCGGCTGTCCCGCGTCGTCGACCTCATCGTCTCCGGCAAGGGCCAGCAGGAGTACGACCGCGTCTCCGCCGAGATCGACAAGCGCTACAAAGCACGCCACGGCACCCACCCTCCCGCGGCCGGGACAGACGGGGGCGGGCTCGCCCTCCCGCTAGGCGCGGGCGCGGCCGCGGCGGCGGGCGTCGCCGGGCTCCTGCTGTGGCGGCGCCGCCGGATGGCGTCGGTCCGCCGCGAGGGCGAGGGGCTGCTGATGCCCCGCACGGTGTTCGCCACGGCGAACCGCGCCACCGAGGACCAGCTCCGCGAGCAGGCGTCCCGCGAGGTCATCGCGTTCGGGGAGCTGCTGGACGAGAGCACCGTCCCGACCTCGGACGAGCGGACCCGCGCCCTGATGGCCCGCGCCCTCGACGCCTACCAGGCGGCGGGCAAGACCCTGGACGCGGCGCGGGGCGTCCCCGACCTCGCCGGCGTCCTGGTCCTGCTCGACCAGGGCCACGACGCCCTCGCCTCCGCGCAGGCCGTCGCGAAGGGGCGGCCCGAGATCCCTCCCGTCCCTCTCTGCTTCTTCAACCCGCTGCACGGCGACGCGACGAGCGAGCTCGACTGGCGCCCCCTGGGCTCCCGCAGGCGCCTGCACGTCCGGACCTGCCGCCCGTGCGCCCGCGCCGCCCGCGAGAAGCGCCCCCCGGAGGTCCTCACCGACCGCCGAGACGGCCGCGAGGTCCCCTACTATGAGGCCGACCCGTCCCAGAGCATCTGGGCCGAAACCGGCTACGGCCAACTCCGCGAAGACCTGATCCACCGCGTACTGCGCGGCGACAACACCCAGCCCTGACCGTCGCCGGATGTTCACCCGCCCTTCACCGGCGGCGGACCGTCGCGAGAGCGCCTCACAACGGCCTCGACGGGCTGAACCCGGCGGCGCAGGTGCGCACGGGGCGGTTCGCCGCGCCGGGCACGGCCCCCGTCCGCGTCGTCCGCGGAACGCACGCGGACGTCGACCCGGACGGCGACCGGTCGTGGCAGCTCTGGTTCCACTCGCTCGAATGGCTCGGCGGCCTCCTCGGGGAGTACGAGCGGACGGGAGACCGCGCCGCGCTGGACACGGCCGCGGGCATCGCGAAGGACCGGCTCGCCGGCCACGCCCGTCCCGAGCGGTTCGACGCGCACCGGCGCGAGGCGGTCGCCGAGGCGGCCAGGTTCCGCCTCGGCGCCCTCGTGTGCCTCCGGCGGCACCTGGCCGCCCGGTGGCTGGACGAGGCGATCGCCTCCACGCGGAGTGGCCGGCCCGCCCGGAGCACTACTCGGGGCCCTGGAACCACGGCACCGACGAGTCGATGGCGCTCATGACGGCGGGCTGCGGCATCGGGCGGGAGGACCTCGCCCGGCTCGGCTACCGGCGCCTGCTCGACGCGAGCCTCGCCCCGCCCTTTGACGCGCGCCCGGCCGTCGACGAGGAGGGCGCCGGCAACGAGCAGTCCGCGCACTACGCCGTCTACGACCGGGCCCGGTGGCGGCTCGCGCTCCGGGTGATGCGCGCGTGCCGCCGCTCCGTCCCCGCCGAACTCGCCCGCCGGCTCCGGCTGCTGGACGAGTTCATCGCGTTCCAGATCACGCCCGGCGGGGACCTGCTCCAGATCGGCGAGTCGTACGCGGCCAGGGCGTCCGGGATCGGCTCCCCCGGAGCGGGCCCGATCAGGTACATGTCGACGCGGGGCGCGGAAGGCGCCCCGCCCGGGGAGCGGGCGCGGGTCTATCGCGCCGGGTACGTCATGGGCCGGTCCGGCTGGGGCTGGGACGGCCGCCCGTTCACCGAGGAGATGTCCTATACGGCGCGGTTCGGCCCGGGCCGCTACGCGCACGGGCAGAACGACCAGATGGCGCTGACCTTCCACGCGCTCGGCCGGGACGTCCTCGTTCCGAGCGGTCACATCGGCTACAGCGCCACGTCCTGGCGGAGATGGCCGGCCTCGCCGGAGGCGCACAGCACCCTCGTCGTGCGGGGCGTCCCGTCCGCGACGGCGCCGCGACGGCCCTGGTCGCGCACGCCTTCCGGCACGGCGCCGACACGTTGAACAGGCCATACCCAACGCTCTTGGACGTGCCACGCCATAGACCCTCTTGGAGTGGACCTGAGCTGGGACGCGGGTCGGGCGGCCGGAAGGCGCTCTAAGCGCCTGGAGGTCGCCCGACCCGCCGAGCCGGGCGACCGCAGCGCCACGCACCAAACCCGCACGGGCACAACAACCCGCACCGTGGCGGGAGGATCGCCCGGCTCGTAACGGGGGGTTCCAGGGGGGTCGCTCCCCCTGGGTCAACCGAGCATGTCGGCCGTCAGATTCGCCTCCGTGCCCGGGACGCCCTGGTCGCCGGCGCGCTTGTCGGCCATGGCCAGGAGGCGGCGGATGCGGCCGGCGATGGCGTCCTTGGTGAGGGGCGGGTCGGCGAGCTGGCCGAGTTCCTCCAGGGACGCCTGCTTGTGCTCCAGGCGGAGGCGCCCGGCGTTGACGAGGTGCTCGGGGGCGTCGTCGCCGAGGATCTCCAGGGCGCGGGCGACGCGGGCGCCGGCGGCGACGGCGGCGCGGGCGGAGCGGCGCAGGTTGGCGTCGTCGAAGTTGGCGAGCCGGTTGGCGGTGGCGCGGACCTCGCGGCGCATCCGGCGCTCCTCCCAGGCGAGGACGCTGTCGTGGGCGCCGAGCCGGGTGAGCAGCGCGCTGATCGCGTCGCCGTCGCGGACGACGACGCGGTCGACGCCGCGGACCTCGCGGGCCTTGGCGTGGATCTTCAGGCGGCGGGCGGCGCCGACGAGGGCGAGGGCGGCCTCGGGGCCGGGGCAGGTCACCTCCATCGACATGGAGCGGCCGGGCTCGGTGAGGGAGCCGTGCGCGAGGAACGCGCCGCGCCAGGCCGACTCGGCGTCGCAGGCGGCGCCCGAGACGACGTGCCGGGGCAGCCCCCGGACGGGCCGGCCGTTGTTGTCGATGAGGCCGGTCTGCCGGGCGAGGGACTCGCCGTCGCGGAAGACGCGGACGACGTAGCGGTTGCCCTTGCGCAGGCCGCTCGGCGCGAGCACGACGACCTCGGAGGTGTGCCCGAAGACCTCCGCGATGTCCTTGATCAGCCGCCGGGCCGCCACGCCGGTGTCGATCTCGGCCTCGATCACGATGCGGCCGCTGACCAGGTGCAGGCCGCCCGCGAACCGCAGCAGCGTCGAGACCTCGGCCTTGCGGCAGCACGGCTTCAGCACCGTGAGCCTGCTCAGCTCGTCCTTGACCACACCGGTCATCGCCATCTGATGAACCCTCCCCCTATCGGACTTCCAGCAGTGTGGCCGATCCCGGCCGCACCGGTCGTCAGTCGGTGAATATCTGTACGAAGGCTTGGGCCAGACGGGCGGGTTCATGACGCGGCGAGCCGTCGTCGGCGGCGACCTCGGCGAGCACGAGGCGTCCGCCGAGGTCCTGGACGGCCTTGTCGAGGGCGTCCGGGTCGTCCACCACACCGCGGTCGGCGAGGACGACGTCCACGCGCAGGTCGGGCGCGTGCGCCTGCAGGACCTCCAGGTGGGTCTGCGGAGAGAAGTCGTCGGTCTCTCCCGGCTGCTGCGCGAGGTTCAGCGCGACGACGCGGCGGGCGCGGGACGTCGTGAGGGCGCGGGCCAGCGCGGGCACCTTCAGGTGCGGCAGGACGCTGGTGAACCAGGAGCCGGGGCCGAAGACGATCCAGTCGGCGTCCTCGACGGCGGCGAGGGTCTCCGGGCAGGCGGGCGGGTCGGCCGGGACGAGCGAGACCCCGAGCACGCCGCCGGGCGTCCTGGCGCACGCCACCTGGCCCTTGACGTGGGTGATCTCGTCGGGTCTGGCCGGGTCGGCGCCGCGTACCTCGGCGACGATGTCCATCGGGACGGCGGCCATCGGCAGCACGCGGCCGTGCGCGCCGAGCAGCCGGCCGACCCAGTCGAGCCCGGCGACGGTGGAGCCGGGGGAGGCGCCGTCGCCGCCGAGCAGCTCCCACAGCGCGACGATGAGCAGGTTGCCGACGGCGTGGCCCTGGAGGTCGCCCTCGCTGCGGAAGCGGTGCTGGACGACGTCGCGCCAGGTCTGCCCCCATTCGTCGTCTCCGCAGAGGGCGGCGAGCGCCATCCGCAGGTCGCCGGGCGGCAGCACGCCGAGTTCGCGGCGCAGCCGTCCGCTGGAGCCGCCGTCGTCGGCGACGGTGACGATCGCGGTCAGCCGGTCGGTGACGCGGCGCAGCGCCGACAGCGACGCGTAGAGGCCGTGGCCCCCGCCGAGCGCGACGACCTTCGGGCCGAGGGGCTTCACCGTGCCGTTTCTCTCCTCGTCCGAGACCCCCGCCGGGTCCCGGCGCGGGCCGTCATTCGCGGCCGAGGTCACGATGGGCGACCTGCACCTCGATGCCCTCGTCCCGCAGCCGGGCGGCGATCTGTTCCGCCATGGCAACACTACGGTGTTTTCCACCGGTACATCCCACGGCGAGCGTCACGTAGTGCTTGCCCTCGCGTTCATACCCGTCGGCGAGGAGCCGCAGCACCTCGGAGTAGGCGTCCAGGAACTCCTTGGCGCCGCGCTGCCCGAGGACGTAGTCGCGGACGGCGGCGTCGCGCCCCGTCTTCGGACGCAGGTCGGGCACCCAGTGCGGGTTCGGCAGGAACCGGCAGTCGACGACGAGGTCGGCGTCGACGGGCAGGCCGTACTTGTAGCCGAACGACACGACGGTCGCGCGCAGGCTGGACTCGCCGCTGTCGGTGCCGAAGAAGCCGATGATCTTGTTGCGCAGCTCGTGCACGTTCAGGCCGCTGGTGTCGATCACCAGGTCGGCCTCGGCGCGGACCTCGCGGACCAGCTCGCGCTCGCGGGCGATGCCGTCCACCAGGCGGCCGTCGCCCTGCAGCGGGTGGGGGCGGCGGACGCTCTCGAACCGGCGCACGAGGTCGGCGTCGCCGGCCTCCAGGAACACCACCCGCGGGTGGACGCCGCGGGCCTCCAGCTCGGCGATCGAGGAGTGCAGGTCGTCGGTGAACGCGCGGCTGCGGACGTCCACCACGACGGCGATGCGCGGCACCGCGTCCTTCACCCGGCCGCCGAGGTCGGCCATCGTGGCCAGCAGCCCGGGCGGCAGGTTGTCGACCACGAACCAGTCGAGGTCCTCCAGCGACTTGGCCGCGGTGCTGCGGCCCGCCCCGGACATGCCGGTGACGATGACGATGTCCGGAATCTTGGTATCGCTGGTCATTCCCGTCTCCCCCTGTGCTCCCCGCCGTCCCCGCCGGGTCCCTCGCCCGCGCCGCCCGCCGGGGCGGCGCCGCCGTGCAGCGCCGCGACGATGCTCTCGGCGCTGCGCATGCCGATGCCCGGGACCTCGGCGACCTGCGCGGGCGTCGCGTCCTTCAGCCGCTTCAGCGAACCGAAGTGTTTCAGCAGCGCCGCGCGGCGCGCCGGGCCCAGACCCGGAACGTTATCGAGTTCGCTGACCGTCATGGACCTGGACCGCCGCTGCCGGTGGAAGGTGATGGCGAAGCGGTGCGCCTCGTCACGGACCCGCTGGACGAGGAACATCCCCTCGCTGTTGCGCGGCAGGATCACCGGGTCGGCCTCGCCGGGGAGCCAGAGCTCCTCCAGCCGCTTGGCGATCCCGCACACCGCGATGTCGTCGACGCCGAGCTCGTCGAGGGCGCGCTGCGCGGCGGCGACCTGCGGCGGGCCCCCGTCGACGAGGACCAGGTTGGGCGGGTAGGCGAACTTGCGGGGGCGGCCCGTCTCGGGGTCGATCGGCTGGTGCGCGCCGTCCTCCTCCGGGTCGCCGAGGGCGTCGAGCTCGCCGGTCTTCTCGCTCTCGGCGAGGTACCGCTTGAACCTGCGGGTGATGACCTCGTGGATGGAGCGGACGTCGTCCTGGCCCTCCACGGCCTTGATCGTGAACCGGCGGTACTCGCTCTTCCTGGCCAGGCCGTCCTCGAACACCACCATCGACGCGACCACGTCGGTGCCCTGAAGGTTGGACACGTCGTAGCACTCGATCCGCAGGGGCGCGTCGTCGAGCTCCAGGGCCTCCTGGATCTCCTGGAGGGCGCGGCTGCGGGTGGTGAGGTCGGACGCGCGGCGCGTCTTGTGCTGCTTGAGCGCCTCGTGGGCGTTGCGCGCGACCGTCTCCAGCAGGGCGCGCTTGTCGCCGCGCTGCGGGACGCGCAGCCGGACGGGCCCGCCGCGCTGCTCGGCCAGCAGCTCGGCCATGGCGTCCTCCTCGGGGGGCAGGGCCGGGACGCAGACCTCGCGCGGCACCGACTCGCTCTCCCCGTAGATCTGGATGAGGAAGTGCTCGACCAGGTCGGCGGTGGTGACGTCCTCGACCTTGTCGACGACCCAGCCCCGCTGCCCGCGGATGCGGCCGCCGCGCACGTAGAACACCTGGACGGCCGCCTCCAGCTCGTCCTCGGCGAAGGCGATCATGTCGCAGTCGGTGCGGTCGGGGAGCACGACCGCCTGCTTCTCGAGGGCGCGCTCCAGGGCGCGGATGTCGTCGCGGAGCCGGGCGGCGCGCTCGTACTCCTGGGAGCCCGCCGCCTCGCGCATGTCGCGTTCGAGCCGCCTGGTGAACCGGCTGGTGTTGCCGGCCATGAAGTCGCAGAAGTCCTCGGCGAGCAGGCGGTGCTCGGCGGGCGAGACGCGGCCGACGCACGGCGCCGAGCACTTGCCGATGTAGCCGAGCAGGCAGGGGCGGTCGAGCTGGTGCTGCCGCTTGAACACCCCGGCGCTGCACGTCCGGACGGGGAACACGCGCAGCAGCTGGTCGACCGTCTCTCGGATCGCCCACGCGTGGGAGTACGGCCCGAAGTAGCGAACACCCTTGCGCTTCGCGCCCCGCATCACCATCACCCTCGGGAAGTCCTCGTTCAGGGTGACGGCGAGATAGGGATAGGACTTGTCGTCGCGGTAGCGGACATTGAACCGGGGGTCGAACTCCTTGATCCAGGAGTACTCCAGCTGGAGGGCCTCGACCTCGGTGCCGACGACCGTCCAGTCGACCCGGGCGGCGGTGCTCACCATCGTCTGCGTGCGGGGGTGCAGGGCGGAGAAGTCGGCGAAGTAGGAGTTCAAGCGCGAGCGCAGGTTCTTCGCCTTGCCCACGTAGATGACCCGGCCGTGCTCGTCGCGGAACCGGTACACCCCCGGGGATTCCGGGATGGAGCCGGGTGCGGGTCGGTAGGTCGCCGGATCTGCCACGTTCAGAAGCCTAATGGGCGGCACCGACACGCCGTGTCCCCGCGGGCCGGACCCGCCCGGCAGGGCCGCGGAGGGTGACGTAGATCTCTCCCGCTCACCCGGATGTTCGCAAAACGACCGGAAAGGGAGGTTCAAACGGTTACCCGGATCCGAGAAGGGGGTCGTCGCGCAGGTGTCCGCACTCTGGGCATGGATCGTCCTGGCCGCCGTCGTCGGCACGTCCGTCATCGTCGTGGAGGGGGGACGCCGGCTCATCGCCGACCGGTTCGCGCACCGCTGGCCGGGCGCCGGCCGGGTCGCCCGGCGGTGCACCGCGCCCGCCTTCGCGTTCGCGGTGGTGGTGAGCTCCGGCGCCGCGATGCCGTACCAGTTCATCGGCGGGCACGCCGAGGACGCGGTCCGGCACGCGATGCGCATCGCGGCGATCGGCGCCTCCACGTGGCTGGTGCTGCGGATCGCCTACGCGCTGAGCGACCCGCCGCTGGCGCGGCTGATGCGCGTCGAGGGCGACCGCAACCGTCGGGCCAGGCGGGCCCGCACGCAGATGCTGCTGCTGCGCCGCATCGCGGCGGTGATCATCGTGGTGCTCGCCGTCGGCGCGGCGCTGTTCACCTTCCCCGCCGTGCGCGCGGTCGGCGCCGGGGTGCTGGCCTCCGCGGGCGTCGCGGGCCTGGTGGTGGGCATCGCCGCCCGGCCGACCCTCGGAAACCTGCTGGCCGGGCTCCAGCTGGCGTTCAGCGACGCGCTGCGCCTGGACGACGTCGTCGTCACCGAGGGCATCTGGGGCCGGGTGGAGGAGCTGACGCTGTCCTATGTCGTCCTGCAGCTCTGGGACGACCGGCGCATGATCTTCCCGGTGTCGCACTTCACCGAGCAGCCGTTCGAGAACTGGACCCGGCACTCCAGCCGCCTGCTCGGCTCGGTCGAGCTCCACGTGGACTGGGCGGTCCCCGTCGAGGAGCTGCGCGCCGAGCTGTACTCGGCGCTGAAGGAGAACCCGCTGTGGGACCGGCGGGAGTGGATGCTGCAGGTGGTGGACGTGCAGCCGAGCGGCCTCGTCACGGTCCGCGCCCTGATGAGCGCCGCCGACTCGGCGAGCACCTGGGACCTGCGCTGCGACGTGCGCGAGCACCTGGTCTCCTACATCCGCGACCGCCATCCCGAGGCCCTCCCCCGCCTCCGCATCGGCCCCGAGGCGGTCGTGGACGGCGCCCAGCCGGTGGTGGACGGCGCCGGCACCGCGGCGGGCGAGCGGGGATCGGCCGCGGAGGAGCAGGTCGCGGAGGGGCGGCACGCGGACGGCGCGAGGGCCGTCCCCCGCGAGGACGGCCCGGTGCACGCGAAGTCGCTCAGGCGGGCGTGACGCCGCTCAGGCGGGCGTGACGCCGCTCAGGCGGGCATGACGCCGCTCAGGCGGGCGCGGCCCCTCCCGTACCGCTGATCAGGTGACGACGATGCCGTCGCCCTTGGCCTGCACGGGGTACTCCTGGAGCGGCTTCTTCGCGGGGCCCTTCTGCACCGACCCGTCGGCGATCCTGAACTCGCTGCCGTGGCAGTGGCACTTGATCAGCCCGTTCGACACCCCGCCGACCGTGCAGCCCTGGTGGGTGCACACCGCCGTGAACGCCTTGAAGGCGCCGGGGCTCGGCTGGGTCACCACGACCTGCTCGCTCCCGTTGACCTTGCCGCCGCCGACCGGGACGTCGGCCGCCTTCGCGACCTCCTTGCCCCTGAGGTCATCGACGGACTTCGCCCCGCCGCCACCGGACCCGCACCCGGCGAGCGCCGCGGCGCCGACGGCCCCGGCCCCGCACAGCACCGCGCGCCGGCCGATTACTCCGCCCTCAGGGGCCTCGGCGGCCCCGGGCGTCACTTCGTCTGCCATGCCTCCATCTTGGTGGACGGGCCGGACCGCCTCGCACCGGCCCGCCCCCGGCGGCTATTCGAGGATCTTCTTGAGGAACTGGCCGGTGTGGCTGGCCTCGACCTCGGCGACCTCCTCGGGGGTGCCCGTCGCGACGACGGTGCCGCCGCGGGAGCCGCCCTCGGGGCCCATGTCGATGATCCAGTCGGCGGTCTTGATGACATCGAGGTTGTGCTCGATGACGATGACCGTGTTGCCCTTGTCGACCAGGCCGTTCAGCACCCCGAGGAGCTTGCGGATGTCCTCGAAGTGCAGGCCGGTCGTCGGCTCGTCGAGCACGTAGACGGTGCGGCCGGTGGAGCGCTTCTGGAGCTCGGAGGCCAGCTTGACGCGCTGCGCCTCGCCACCGGACAGGGTCGGGGCGGGCTGGCCGAGCCGGACGTAGCCGAGGCCGACGTCGTTCAGCGTCTTCAGGTGCCGGTGGATCGCCGTGATCGGCTCGAAGAACTCGGTGGCCTGCTCGATCGGCATGTCGAGCACCTCGGAGATCGTCTTGCCCTTGTAGTGGACCTCCAGGGTCTCCCGGTTGTAGCGGGCGCCGTGGCAGACCTCGCACGGGACGTAGACGTCCGGCAGGAAGTTCATCTCGATCTTGATGGTGCCGTCGCCGGAGCAGTTCTCGCAGCGGCCGCCCTTGACGTTGAAGGAGAACCGGCCGGGCTGGTAGCCGCGCACCTTCGCCTCGGTGGTCTGCGCGAACAGCTTGCGGATGTGGTCGAACACGCCGGTGTAGGTCGCCGGGTTGGACCGCGGGGTGCGGCCGATCGGCGACTGGTCGACGTGGACGACCTTGTCGAGCTGGTCGACGCCGTTCACCCGCTTGTGCTTGCCGGGGACGGTCTTCGCCCCGTTCAGCTTCTTCGCCAGCGAGTTGTAGAGGATGTCGTTGACCAGCGTCGACTTGCCGGATCCCGAGACACCGGTCACGGCGGTGAGGACGCCGAGCGGGAACGCGACGTCGACGCCGCGGAGGTTGTTCTGCTGCGCGCCCTTGACCGTCACCTCGCGGCCCTTGGTGCGGGGCCGCCGGATCTGCGGGACGGCGATCTCGCGGCGCCCGTCCAGGTAGGCGCCCGTCAGGGAGCGCTCGGACTTCCTCAGGTCCTCGACGGTGCCGGAGACGACGATCTCGCCGCCGTGCTCGCCCGCGCGCGGGCCGATGTCGACGATCCAGTCGGCGGCGGCGATGGTGTCCTCGTCGTGCTCGACGACGATCAGGGTGTTGCCCATGTCGCGCAGCCGGAGCAGCGTCTCCAGCAGGCGGTGGTTGTCGCGCTGGTGCAGGCCGATGGACGGCTCGTCCAGGACGTACAGGACGCCGACCAGGCCGGAGCCGATCTGGGTCGCCAGCCGGATGCGCTGCGCCTCGCCGCCGGCGAGCGTCGCCGACGCCCGGTCGAGCGTGAGGTAGTCGAGCCCGACGTCCAGCAGGAAGCCGAGCCGGGCGTTGATCTCCTTGAGGACGCGTTCGGCGATGTGCCGCTCGCGCTCGTTCAGCTCGAGCGCGAGCAGGAACTTCGCGGCCTCGCCGATCGGCATCGCGGCGACCTCGGCGATCGACATCCCGCCCATGGTGACCGAGAGCACGACGGGCTTGAGCCTGGCCCCCTCGCACGTCGGGCAGGGGATCTCCCGCATGTAGCCCTCGAAGCGCTCCCGGCTGGAGTCGCTCTCGGACTCGGCGTGGCGCCGCTGGATGTAGGGGACCACGCCCTCGTAGGCCGTGTAGTACGACCTCGTGCGGCCGTAGCGGTTCTTGTAGCGGACGTGGACCTGCGTCTCGTGCCCGTTCAGGATCGCCTTGCGCGCCTTGGCGGGCAGCCTGTCCCAAGGGGTGTTCAGGTCGAAGCCCATGGCGTCGCCAAGGGCCGACAGCAGCCGCAGGAAGTAGTCGCTGACGTGGCCGCTGGACCACGGCTGGATCGCGCCCTCGCCCAGCGACAGCTCACCGTCCGGGACGACGAGTTCGGGGTCGACCTCCATGCGCGTGCCGAGGCCGGTGCAGTCGGGGCAGGCGCCGTACGGCGAGTTGAACGAGAACGACCGCGGCTCCAGCTCCTCGAACGACAGGTCGTCGTAGGGGCAGTAGAGATGCTCGGAGTACATCCGGGTGCGGTGCTCGTCGTCCTCGGGGAGGTCGACGAAGTCGAGGACGATCGTGCCGCCCGCCAGGCCGAGCGCCGTCTCCACCGAGTCGGCGAGCCGCTGCCGGGCCGAGTCCTTCACCGAGAGCCGGTCGACCACGACGGAGATGTCGTGCTTCTCCTGCTTCTTCAGCTTGGGCGGCTCGTCGAGGCGGACCATCTGCCCGTCGACCAGCGCCCGGGAGTAGCCCTTGGACTGGAGCTCGCGGAACAGCTCCAGGTACTCGCCCTTGCGGCCGCGGATCACCGGCGCCAGCACCTGGAACCGGGCGCCCTGCTCCAGCTCCAGCACCCGGTCGACGATCTGCTGCGGCGCCTGCCGGCTGATCGGCCGCCCGCACTCGGGGCAGTGCGGGTGCCCGATCCGCGCGTAGAGCAGGCGCAGGTAGTCGTAGACCTCGGTGATGGTCCCGACCGTGGACCGGGGGTTCTTGCTGGTGGACTTCTGGTCGATCGAGACCGCGGGCGAGAGCCCCTCGATGAAGTCGACGTCGGGCTTGTCCATCTGGCCGAGGAACTGCCGGGCGTAGGCCGACAGCGACTCCACGTACCGGCGCTGCCCCTCGGCGAAGATCGTGTCGAAGGCCAGGCTGGACTTCCCGGAACCCGACAGACCGGTGAACACGATCATGGCGTCCCGCGGGAGGTCGAGCGAGACGTCCTTCAGGTTGTGCTCGCGTGCTCCACGCACGATGAGTCGGTCATGCACGGCGTTCTTCCGGTTCCTCTTCTGGGCGCGGCGATATGCGGATGCGGCTCGGTATCAAGGCTAGCCACGGGGTGCGACAGGCTCCCCCGAGTCCTCAACAGCGGCGCGCGCCGCTGCATTTCATGACGCTACCCGGCCGTCCGAGCGGTACGGACGGGACCATCGCACCGTACACGTGTTCGAACGGCCCCCGCCACCGGAACCCCACGGGAACCACCGCGCCCCCGACCACCGGGATCTTCATGATCACCCGTCTGGCGCGGGCCGGGCCGGTGCGACAGGATGGAGGGTCCTTTTCGCCGAGGAGGGTCCATGGACTGGCGCGACGTGATCGACGAGGTGGACGCGGGCGTGGAGCGCCTCGCGGGGACGCTCGAGCGGCTGAGCGACGACGCCCTTCGCGGCGCGTCGGCGCTGCCGGGGTGGAGCCGCGGGCATGTGGCGACGCACGTCGCGCGCAACGCCGACTCACTGTGGAACCTGCTCGAAGGGGCGCGCACGGGGACGGAGATCCCGCAGTACCCCAGCCTGGAGCGGCGCAACGCCGACGTCGCCGCGGGCGCGGGACGCGGCCGGGAGGAGCTCGCCGCCGACGTCCGGGCGACCCAGGAGCGGTTCTCCGAGCAGGCCAGGTCGCTGCCCGAGAGCGCCTGGAGCGTGCCGGTCCGGGCGATGATGGGCTGGCCCCATCCGGCCTGGTACACGGTGTTCCGCCGCTGGAACGAGGTGGAGGCCCACCACGTCGACCTCGCCGCCGGGTACGGCCCCGCCGACTGGCCAGAACCCTACGTCCGCTGGTCCGCGGCGGCCACGCTGGCGGACCTGGCGGCGCTCACGGGCGGGTCCCTCGGCGAGCTGGCCGGGCTCCGGATCACCGCGACCGACTCCGGGGAGACGGCCGATCTCGGCTGGAGGCCCGGTAGCCCGGAGGCGTCCGGCTCCGCGCGGGCGCTGCTGGGCTGGCTGAGCGGCCGGTCGGACGGCGCGGGCGTGCACGTCCGCCCGGACGGGCCGCTCCCGGTGCCGCCGCCCTGGCCCCACGAGCCGTCGGGGTTCCCGGAGGAGCCGGGGCTCTGAGGGACTAGGGGAGGTCGTCGCCGGCGAGCCGGTGCAGGGCGTCCGCCGAGCGGACGGCGATCGCGCTCCGGGCGAAGGTGACGCTGCCGCGCACGGGCTCGGCCGCGAGGATCTGCGCGACCTTGCGGCGGCCCATGCCGGCCCAGCGGCCGAGGTCCTGCTGGGTGACCGGCACCCGGACGAGGACGGCCTCCTCGGTCACGCCGTCGGGGCGCTCCCGCTTGCCCGGGGAGCCGAACCTCGCCGCCAGGCGCAGGATGCGGCCGGCGAGGCGCCGCTCGGGGTCGTCGGGGAAGTGCGCGACGCGCAGCTCGTTGGCGTCCCGGAGCCGCTCGGCGAGGACGGCGGCGACGGCCCACACCGAGCCGGGCTCGGCGTCCAGCACGCCGCGGAAGCGCGCGGCGGGCAGCACGAGGGCGTCGACCCGTGTCATGGCCTCGGCGTTGGCGTGCCGGACGCCGCCGTCCACCGCCTCCAGCTCCCCCACGAGGTCGCCCGGCCCGAGGACGTCGAGGATCGCGATGTCACCCTCCCGGTCCACCCACACCTTCACCGCCCCGGAGCGCAGGACGAAGACCTGGGAGGCGCGGGTGTGCTCGCGCGTCAGGAACGCGCCTGGTCTGATCACCACCGGGGCGCCCGCCCGCCGCAGCGCCTCGCGGGCGCGGGGGCTCAGCGCGTCCCAGAAGCGGGTGGTGTGCATCTCGCCTCCTCACCGGCCCCGGTTCCGGCCGGGCCGCTCCCCTCCATGACCGGGTGCCTCGCGGTCCAGTGAACGCGGCCCCGCGCGCCCCGACCACGTCGTTCGTCACATGTCGAGCGATGTCCGCGACATCTCCGGGGTCGTGCGTCACATGTCGAGGGACCTTTCGGAGGCGAGGAGGCCGTCGAGGGCGCGGACGCGCCGCCCGCAGTCCGCGGCCGCGGCGGGGTCGCCCAGGGCGAACCGGGAGTCGCGCAGCAGTTCCAGCGCCCGCCGCAGCCCCCGCTGGTCGCCGGTGTCGCGGCGGATCGCGATCTCGGCGGTGACGTGCTCCACCGCGCGGTCGTGCGCGCCGACCAGCTGGGACGCGCGCGCCATGCTGTGCAGCGCGTGGGCCTGCTCGCGGGTGGCGCCGAGCTCGGCGGCGAGGTCGAGGGCGCGCCGTCCGGCCGTCAGGGCCTCGCCGGCGCGGCCGAGGTCGAGGTGGATGGCGGCGAGGTGGACCAGGCCGACGGCCTCGCTGTGCCGGTCGCCGACCTCCCCGAGGATCCGCAGCGCCTCCACCTCCCGCTCCAGGGCCTCCTCGGGGCGGCCGGCGCGGCGCAGCACGGCGGCGAGGGTGTCCATGCCGACGCCGAGGCCGTACCAGTCGCCGCCGGCCTCGCGGATGCCGAGGGCCTGCCGCGCGGCGCGCTCGGCGTCCTCGGCGAGGCCGAGCCGCGAGTACGTGCGGGCCAGGCTGCCGAGCGTCCCCGCCATCGCGCTCCGCGCGCCGAGCCGGTGCCACAGGTCCAGCGCCTCCAGCCCGAGGACGAACGCCTCCTGGTGGCGTCCGAGGCGCCGCATCACCACCGAGAGGTGCTCCAGGTCGTGGGCCTCGCCGTGCTGGTCGCCGATCTCCCGGCGGATCTCCAGGGCGCGCAGGAGGTGCTCGCGCGCCTCGCGGTACCGTCCGAGGCGCCAGTGGACGATCCCGATCTGAGCGAGCGTCTCGGCCTCGCCGTGACGGTCGCTCGTGTCGCGGTGCAGCCGCAGCGCCTGCCCGCAGTAGGTGAACGCCTCGGCGAACCGCGTCGCCTCGCACATGAGCATGCCGAGGGTGGTCAGCGCGCGCGCCTCGCCGTGGCGGGCGCCCAGGGCGCGGTAGGTGCGCAGCGCCTGCTCGGCGTCCTGCTGCGCCAGGTCCCGCAGGCCGAGCGCGGCGTTCATCCGCGCCAGTTCCGTCAGCGCCTGCGCGGCACCGTGCATGTCCGCGAGCTCCTGCCGGATGGCGAGCGCCTCCAGGGCGTGCGAGACGGCGCCATGGACGTTCCCCCGGCGGCGGTGCACCTGGGCCACGGTGAGCAGGGTCTCGGCCACGCCCGGCTGATCCTCGGCCCGGCGGCGGACGCCGAGCGCCTCCGCGGCGTGTTCCAGGGCGGCCTCGTAGGCGCCGAGGCCCAGGTGCGCCCGGGCGAGGATGTCGTGGCCCTTGGCCGTGCCCGCGTCGTCTTGCAGCTCCCCGTGGATGGCGAGGGAGCGCCGGGCGTGGTCGATCGCCGTCGGGTAGCGGCCCAGCACCACGTGGACGTCGGCGAGGGTCGCGAGGGTCGCGGCCTCCCCGTAGCGGTCGGGCGGGTCGGCGGCCCGGAAGCCGCGCAGCGCGTCCTCCCCGTAACCGATGGCCTGGACGGAGTCGCCGATCCCGAAGTGCGCCATCGCCAGGTTGTGGAGGATGACGGCCGCGGCCGCCCAGTCCTCCTCGGTGCGGGCGGAGTGCAGGCCGGCCCGGTGGACGGCGACGGCGTCCTCGCTGTAGCGGCGGAACTCCTGGAAGTCGAACAGCGCGTCGGCGAGCTCCCAGCACGTCCGGTGCAGGCCGAGCCGGGCGGCCTGGTGCACCGCGGCGACCAGGTTGCGCCGCTCCGCCTCGAACCAGGCGAGCCCCGCGGCGCGCTCGGCGGCGGTGGAGGGGCGCCGGCGCCTCTCCCCCGGGTGCGCCCTCGGACGGGACCGCCGCGCGAGGGCCTCCCCCGCCGCGCGCGCCTCGGCGAGGTAGCCGGCGAGCAGCCGGCGCTGCGCCGCCTGGAGCTCGCCGTCGGAGTCCTCTCTCAGTCCCCTCTCGCGGGCGAAGTCGCGCAGCAGGTCGTGCATCCGGTAGCGGTCCGGCCCCACGTCGTGCACCAGGTAGGCCTGGCGGAGGCCCCCCAGGCATTCGCGCGCCTCCTCGACCGAGCCGTCCCGCAGGGCGGCGAGGGCGGTCGGCGTGAAGTCGGGTCCGGCGACGAGCCCGAGCCTGCGGAACGCCTCGCGCTGCCCGCGGCGCAGGCTCCGGTAGGCGACGTCGAACGTCGGGCTGAGGACGGCCAGCAGCGCCGTCCCGGACGAGCCGGGCGCCGCGCCGTCGCCCAGGCCCGCCCCCGCGAGGCCCGGCCCGTACGGCGCGGCGTCCTGCCCGTCCCGGGCCGCCAGCTCCCGGACGGTCCCGGCGATCGACTCGCCGGGGTTCTCGGCCAGCCGCCCGGCCATGACGCCGAGCGCGAGCGGCAGGTGGCCGCATTCGCGGGCGAGCCGCTCGACCGCCTTGTCCTCCTCCCGGAGGCGCGGGTCGCCCGGCCCGAGGACGTTGGAGATGAGGTCCACGGCCTCCTGCGTCGCCATCTCCCGCAGCTCCAGCGTCCGCACGTCGGCGCCTTCGAGCAGGGCGGGCAGCCGCCGCCGGCTCGTCACGACCACCAGCCCGGAGGCCATCGCCGCCAGCAGCGGCCTGATCTGCTCGGGGCGCGCCGCGTTGTCGAGGATCAGCAGCATCCGGCGGTCGCCGAGCAGCGACCGGCACTGCGCCGCCAGCTCCGCCTGCGTCCGCGGGACCTGGTCACCGGGCACGCCCGCCGCGCGCAGCACCTGCCCCATGGCCTCGGCCGGGGTGACGGGGTTGCGGGACGTGCCGCGCAGGTCGGTGAACAGGACGCCGTCCGGGAAGCGGTCAGCGACCCGGTGCGCCCAGTGCAGCGCGAGCGTGGTCTTGCCGACGCCCGCCATCCCCTGCACGACGACCGCGCGCGGCCACACCGACTGCCCGACCAGGAGGTCGAGCTTGCCCAGGCTGACCACCCGGCCCGCGAAGTAGGGGTCGTCGGCGGGGAGCCGCACGGCGGGCGGCCCGTCCGGCGCCTTCAGGCGCACCGGTTCGCGCGCCGCGATCCCGGCTCCCGCCTCCCCGGCCGGCGCGTCGCCGGGCGGCCGCTCCGGCTCCGCGGCCGGCCACTCCTCGCCCCAGGGGCTCGCGGCGCGGCGGAGCCGTTCCATGTCGAGGACGGTCAGCGGGCGGGCCCGCCGGTCGAGGATGCCCTTCGCCCGCCACGTCCGGAACCACCGGACGAGCGTCTCGCGGGAGATCCCCGCCCAGTTCGCCAGCTCCGCCTGGCTGAGCCGCAGGGGGATCCGAATCCCCTCGCCGGCGGCGGGCTCGCCGAACCGGTGCGCCAGCTCCAGCAGGTGGTAGGCGAGCCGCTGGGGGTGGTCGGCGGCCCGCACCGCGTGCCGGCGGCCGCCGTAGGTGACGCTCTCGGAGATCGCGTGCATCATCGCCTCGGCGACCGGGGGGCTCGCCGCCAGCAGGTCTCGGAACTTGCGGCGGTCCACGCGCAGCGCCGCCACGTGGTCCAGGGCGGCGACCGTGCCGCGCTGCGGATGCCCCCACGGGCCGAGGACGCCGACCAGGTCCCCCGCCCCGAACAGCTCGATGATCGACTCGTCGCCGTCGCTGGAGTCCACGAACTCCTTGGCCACCGCGTTGCTCGCGGCCCGCGGCGAGGCCTTGAACACCACGTAGACGGCCGGCGCGACCGTCCCCTGGTGGCACAGCATGCCCCCGGGCGGGATGTCGGTGCGCCGGCCCATGGCGCGCAGGGCCTGCCGGTCGCTGGGGGCGAGCCGCTCCCAGAAGCTGCCCGGCCGGACGCCCGGACCGTCGCCGATCATCCGGTCGCCCTCCCGCCATCGCCGGCGGCGCGCCCGGGGAGGTCCTCCGGCCGCTCCCTGCCCGGTCCGGGACGGAACGCGGTCACCGACGCCTCACCGCCCTTCGGGGGTCGAACCTGATCTTCCAGTTCCCATGGTGCGGGGAAGAGGAGGGAAATTCCGTCCGGCAGCGCACGGTTCGGCTGAGTCTGGTGACTCATTTCCGGCACGCGCCCGGGTCGCGGGTGATCGCGGCCCCCGATGATGGAAGATGGCCTTCGGACGATCTACGGGGAGGACCCATGACCTACACCGGCAACGTCGAGGCCGGGGGTCGCCCCGACGTCCGCGAGCTGCCCGGGCTGCGGGTGACGAAGGTGGCGGTCGGCCCGTACGACAACAACGCCTATCTCCTGCGGTGCACCGCGACCGGCGAGCAGCTGCTGATCGACGCGGCGAACGAGGCGTCCCGGCTGCTGGAGCTGATCGGCGACGGCCCCCTCGCGCGGATCGTCACCACGCACCGGCACGAGGACCACTGGATGGCGCTGAGCGAGGTGGCGCGCGCCACCGGCGCGCCCGTGGCCGCCCACCCGCGCGACGCCGGCCCCCTCCCCGAGCCGGTGGCCGAGCCCGTCGAGCACGGCGACACCGTCGCGGTGGGGCGGGCGTCGCTCGAGGTCATCCACCTGCGCGGCCACACGCCCGGCTCGATCGCGCTGCTGTACGACGCCGGCGGCGAGCTGGCCGACCGGCCGCACCTGTTCACCGGCGACAGCCTGTTCCCCGGCGGGGTCGGCAACACCTGGGGCGACCCGACGCGCTTCAGGCAGCTGCTCGCCGACGTGGAGGAGCGCGTCTTCGACCGCCTTCCCGACGCCACCTGGTTCTACCCGGGGCACGGCAAGGACTCCACCCTCGGCCGGGAGCGCCCCTCGCTCCCGGAGTGGCGCGCCCGCGGCTGGTGAGGCTCCCGGTCCGGCCCGGAACAAGCGGTGGGGGGTGTTCGTTTGCCCCAACACACTTCCGGCCCGAGCCCAGGAGTCGACCATCCCCCAACCCCACGAGGCGGACCCGGGTCCCGCGCTGCGCTACCCGGCGGGTTCCCTGGTGCTGGTCGCCGGCCTGCCCGGGGCCGGCAAGAGCACGCTGCTCAACCGCCTGTACGGGCTGCGCGGCGACGAGACGGCCCCGGTGCGCGCCGGGGACGTCCAGGTGATCGACTCACGCCAGTCCCGCAACTGGTGGGCGCGGTTCCTCGGGCCGCTGCCCGTCCGGCTGCGGACGCCGATCGTCCACGCCACCCACGTCTGGCGCATCGGCCGCGCTGTGCTCGCCGGGCACGGAGTCGTCGCCCACACCCGCGGCACCTGGCCGCACATCCTGCACTGCTTCGCCTGGCTGGCCCGCCGCCGCGGCGGGCGGCTGCACCTGATCCTCATCGACGTCGCGCCGGAGACCGCCCGCGCCGGCCAGTACGCCCGCGGCCGCGTCGTCACCTCGACCACGTTCGCCCGGCACTGCCGCCGCTGGCACCCGCTGATCGCCCGGGCCCGCAGCGGCGACCCGCTGCCGCCCGCCGCCGGCGTCACCGTCCTCGACCGCGACGCCGCCGACAGGCTGCGGGCCATCCACTTCAGCTGAGCCCGCCGAACCAGCGCACGATCCGGGCGGTCCCCGCGAGGTTGGAGCCGAGGTGGCGGGAGCCGCCGTAGAGCCGGTCGCCCACGTCGACGACGGGCACGCGGGCGCCGCGGTCCCGGAACCACGCGGCGCAGTGGTCGGTGTTGGCGGTGACCGCCTGCTCGTCACCGGCCATCTTGTAGAGGCGGACGGGGACGCGCGGCGTCCAGCCCTTGCAGACCTCCGCGTCCACGCGCAGAGCCTCGGCGAACGTGCCGGACGGGTGGCGCAGCAGCTCGAAGCCCCGCGGGGTGAGCAGGTCGCCGAGCTCGTCCGGCAGACCGCCGAGCATGACGTCGCCAGGCGTCGTGCCGTCGAAGTACTTCTCGACGCGGCTCGCGTAGGGCTCCTGGAAGACCTCCGAAGGCTCCTTGTAGATGCCCCCGTGGATCCGGTTCCAAGAGGTGAGCAGGTAGGAGGTGTAGGCGACCGACAGCTTCGGCGCGACGTCCCCGTTCAGCAGGGCGGGCAGTTCCGCGCCCTGGAAGTCGTAGGCGCCGCTGATCGGGGCCACCGCGCGGACCCGGAAGTACGGGTCGGCGCCGCCCTGGAGCGCCCGCGCCAGGCCGAGGGCGGACGAGGCGCCCTGCGAGAAGCCGGTGACGAAGACCCGGCCGTCCAGGACGCGGCCCGCGCGCGGCGCGAATTCCCGCGCGGCGCGGAGCATGTCGAGGGAGGCGCTCGTCTCGGACGGCACGTCCTTCCAGGGATGGACGCCGGGCCCCTCGCCCAGGCCCAGGTAGTCGGGGGCGACCGCCGCGAACCCGGCCGCCGCGTAGGTGACGGCCGCGCCGGGGCCCCACACGTCGTCCGCCATCGAGGGGGCGTCCGGCTTGTAGCTCGTGGTGCCGTGCGTGTAGGAGACGGTGGCGAGGCGGCGATCCCGGCTGCGGGGCAGGACGAGCAGGCCGCTGGCGGTCGTCGCGCGGCCCCGGGTGTCGACGGTCCGGTAGACGAGCCGGTAGGTGTCCACGCCGTGGCGGACGGACGCGGTGTCGAAGTCCTCGGACGCGAGCCATGTCCTGACCCGGTCGGCGGGCATGGCGGCGAGGCGGGTGGCGGAGACCAGCCGTCCGCGGGCCGTGCCCTGCTCGGCGGCGGAACCGGCCTGGTGACCGGCGGCCGGGCGCCCGAGCACGCCGGCCGACGCGGGCGCGACCCCGGCGGCCGTGATCGCGGCGGCGGCGAGCACCCCGGCGGTGACGCGGGTCGCGGTGCGTGCGCTGGAGGCGGTGCGCGCCCAATCGATGATGCACGCCCTGTCGATGACGCGTGTCCTGGAGGTGGTGCGTGTCCTGGAGGTGATGGGTGCCATGACGGCAGCCTCGTCCGCGGCCGCCCGGACCCGCATCGCGCGCGGAGGTGATCTCCCGCCCGCTACCTGAGAGGGGGTCCCGCCGGGCGGAACGGAAGCGGGAGGCGGGTGGGGCGTGGGTAGGGTCGGGGGAGGTCGAGACGACGAGAGGCGGCAGCATGGCGCAGCAGGTACGCGGGGTCGTCGCACCCGGCAAGGGACAGCCGGTGCGGATCGAGACGATCGTCGTTCCGGATCCGGGCCCCGGGGAGGCGGTCGTCCAGGTCCAGGCGTGCGGGGTCTGCCACACCGACCTCCACTACCGCGAGGGCGGGATCAACGACGAGTTCCCGTTCCTGATCGGGCACGAGGCCGCCGGGGTCGTCGAGTCGGTGGGCGAGGGGGTGACCGAGGTCGCGCCGGGCGACTTCGTGGTCCTCAACTGGCGCGCGGTGTGCGGCCAGTGCCGCGCCTGCACGCGGGGGCGCCCCTGGTACTGCTTCGACACGCACAACGCGAAGCAGAGGATGACCCTCGAGGACGGGACCGAGCTGTCGCCCGCGCTCGGCATCGGCGCGTTCGCCGACAAGACCCTCGTCGCGGCCGGGCAGTGCACGAGGGTCGACCCGGCGGCGCGGCCCGAGGTCGCCGGGCTGCTCGGGTGCGGCGTGATGGCCGGGCTCGGCGCGGCGATCAACACCGGCGGGGTCGGGCGCGGCGACTCGGTCGCGGTCATCGGCTGCGGCGGCGTCGGCGCGGCGGCCGTGCTCGGCGCCCGGCTGGCCGGCGCGGCGCGGATCATCGCCGTCGACCTGGACGAGCGCAAGCTCGCCACCGCCTCCTCGCTCGGCGCCACGCACACCGTCAACGGAGCGGAGAGGGACGTCGTCGCGACGGTGCAGGAGCTGACCGGGGGGTTCGGCGCGGACGTGGTCATCGACGCGGTCGGCCGCCCGGAGACCTACGAGCAGGCCTTCTACGCCCGCGACCTCGCCGGGACGGTGGTGCTGGTCGGGGTGCCGACCCCCGAGATGAGGCTGGAGCTGCCGCTGCTCGACGTGTTCGGGCGCGGCGGGTCGCTGAAGTCGTCGTGGTACGGCGACTGCCTGCCGTCCCGCGACTTCCCCATGCTCATCGACCTGTACCTGCAGGGGCGCCTGGACCTGGACGCCTTCGTCTCCGAGACGATCGAGCTGGACGGCGTCGAGGCCGCCTTCGAGAAGATGCACCGCGGCGACGTGCTGCGCTCGGTGGTGGTGCTCTGATGGCGGCCCGCATCGACCACGTCGTGACGTCCGGGACGTTCTCGCTGGACGGCGGCACCTGGGACGTCGACAACAACGTCTGGATCGTGGGCGACGACAGCGAGGCGGTCGTCATCGACGCGGCGCACGACGCCGAGGCGATCGCGGCGGCGGTCGGCGGCCGGCGGCTGGTGGCGATCGTGTCCACGCACGGGCACGACGACCACATCGACGCGGCGCCCGACCTGAGGGCCCGCACGGGCGCGCCGATCCTGCTCCACCCGGACGACCTGATGCTGTGGAAGCAGAGGCACCCTGACGCCTCACCCGACGGGGAACTGTCCGACGGGCAGGTGATCACCGTCGCGGGCACGGACCTGACCGTCCTGCACACGCCGGGCCACAGCCCCGGCGCGGTGTGCCTTCACGCGCCGGGCCTCGCGACGGTCTTCTCCGGAGACACCCTGTTCAGCGGCGGTCCGGGCGCCACCGGCCGGTCGTTCTCCGACTTCCCGACGATCATCGCCTCGATCCGGGAGCGGCTGCTGACGCTCCCCCCGGAGACGACCGTGCGCACCGGCCACGGCGACTCCACCACCATCGCGGCGGAGGCCCCGCATCTGGAGGAATGGATGGCCCGGGGCCACTGACCGGGATAGGGTCCCCGGTGGCGGGCGGTCGTCCAGAGCCGGGAGGGTGCGATGCGGCGCAGGGCACCGCTCGCGCTCCTGCTGTGCGGGGCCGTCGCGGGGTGCGGCCAGAACGCGCGCGGCGCGGACGTGCCGCCGCCGGTCGCGCCCCCCGCATCGGCCCCGGCCGTGAGCGCGCCGTCCGCGACCTCCGTCCCCACGGCCACCGGCGGAGCCGCGCCCGGCGATGCCCCGGCCGACGGTGCGCCGGCCGGCAACACCGCCCCGCTCGGACGGGTCCGGGGGTGGCGCATCACCACCTACTACACGGCGCGGGAAAGCCTCTACCACGGCGAACGCGAGGCGGTTCGCGGCTGCGCCCGCTTCCACTGCTCGCACGGCAAGGCGCCGCTCGGCTCGTACCCGAAGGACTTCCTCAAGATCGTCCAGACCGAGGGCAGCGGGCGCATCACCGAGGGGCCCCGGGCGGGCCGCTACCTGAACTGGTCGCACAGCGTCGGCTTCTGGCTGGACGACACGACCCGCGACTCGCGCGGCCGCCCGCTGCGGCCGTGGGCGTCGGCGGCGGCCGACAGGTCGGTCCTCGCACGGGGGCAGCGGTTCGCGATCGTCGACTGCGGCAGGGAGGGCAACGGCCGCGCGGTCGAGGACGAGGTGTGCGCGGCGTTCCGGAAGGCGCGCTGGACGGTCACCGACCTGTTCCGTCCCGGATACGGCGGCGAGGACCACGCCGACGTCTACATCGGCGAGGAGAAGGGCTCGCGGCTGGCCGATTCGCCCTTCTACACGACGCTGAGCCGCGCCACCCTCGGGCCGGCCTAGGAGGCGGCGCGCCGCAGCGCCCGAGAGCCTAGGACGGGACGCGCTCGGCCGGGCGCGGTGAGGCGAGGCGCGTCGCCTGAGTCCTCCCCCGGAGGGTGACCTCGTCGCCGAGCGACCAGTGCGCCGCCTCCTCCGGCCCCGCCTCGGCGAGGAGGGAGCCCGCCGCGAGCACGCGCCCGGGGGTGTTCTTGGCCAGGTCGGTGAGGCGGGCCGCCTCGTTCACCGGGTCGCCGATCACGGTGTACTCGAACCGCTCCTCCGCGCCGATGTGCCCGGCGACGGCCTCGCCCGCCGAGACGCCGACGGCGGCGCTCAGCGCCGGGACGTCCGCGCGCAGCCGGCGGGCCAGCTCGCGGGACGCGGCGAGCGCGCGGGCGGGCGCGCCGTCCAGCGCGAGCGGCGCCCCGAAGATCGCCAGCGCGGCGTCGCCCTCGAACTTGTTGATCCAGCCGCCGTGGTCGCCGACCACCTCGACGACCACGGCGAAGAAGTCGTTCAGCAGCCGGACGACCTCGGCGGGCGGGCGGTCGGCCGCGAGCCGGGTGGAGCCGATGATGTCCACGAAGAGGACCGCGACCTCGCGCAGCTCGCCGCCGAGGTCGATGCCGCGCTCCACCGCGACGCGCGCGACGTCCGCGCCGACCTGGCGGCCGAACAGGTCGCGCAGCCGCTCGTGCTCGCGCAGCCCGGCGGCCATGTGGTTGAACCCGGCCTGCAGCAGCCCGACCTCGCTGGCGTCGTAGACGGGGACCTCGACGTCCAGGTCGCCGCGCTCGATCCGGGCGAGGCCGAGCCGCACCGACTCGACCGGGTCGGCGATGGCGCGGGCGGCGCCGTAGGTGATGCCGAGCCCGACGACCAGCGCGATGCCGCCGAGCGCGAGGACGGCGACGGCGAACTCCCGCACGGTGATCCGCGCGATGAGGAAGGAGCCGACGGCGAGGGTGATCAGTCCGAGGATCGGTACGGCCGTCCCGAGGCCCCAGGCCAGCACCGAGCGGGCGACGACGCCGGGCAGCCCGGTGCGGCGCGGCATCTCGCTGCGCAGCGCCGTGGTCACCGCACGCCGCAGCAGCCGCTCGGTCAGCAGGTAGACGACCGTGCAGGTGGTGAGGCCGCCGAGCAGGCTCGTCAGGCCCAGCTTGACGGCGAGCAGGCCGGAGAACGGGGCGTTGATGACGACCCAGCCGACCGTCCCGATCCCCCACAGCGTCAGGTGCAGGGCCATCAGCCGCAGCGGCCCGTACAGCAGCAGGGAGCGCTCGTGCCGGTCGGGCTCGTCGTGCCGCTCCACCATGCGCCGGACGCGGCGGAAGAACCGCTCGCCGAGGATCAGTCCGACCGGCACCGCGGCGGTGACGTACAGGGTGAACACGACCAGGTTGATGAGCCGGAGCCGCTCGGACACCGCGCCGACGGGGTCGGGGACGACGACGGCGAACGCGAGCACGACCAGTGCCCCGCCGAGGTTCGCCAGGCCGGTGGAGATCCGGACCAGCACCCTGGCCCGGTGGGCGATCTGGGCCCGGGTGTCGTCCGGGCCGCCGTCGATCAGCCGCCACAGGGGACCGAGCATGCTCCCCGGGCGGCGCCTGGTCCGGGGATCGGGCCTCGCCCATTCGGTCGTCATGAGCGAGGACATTATCCGGTCGAAACCCTACAAACCTCACCGCCGGCGAACGACCCGGGCGAGGGATTGCTCACTCAGGTGCGGATAGGCTCCAGCAGCCGGTGCGGTTTGCGCAGGACCATGCTGACCGGGTCGGTGCGGCGGCGGACGCCGGGCCCGGCGTGGATCTCCAGCTCCTCCGGCCGGACCTGCCTCCCGCACACGGCGCAGTGCCCGTCCGGGCCGATCTCGGCACCGCAGGCCAGGTGGACGAAGACGCGGCACGGCTCGGCGGACAGGTGGTCCTCCGCCCAGCGGGCGAGGGTGTGGACGACGGGCCACAGCTCCTTGCCCATCGCCGTCAGGACGTAGTCGTGGCCGTCCTTGACCAGGACGCCGGCGTCCACGAGCGACTGGAGCCGCGCCGACAGCACCGCGCGGGGGATGTCCAGGTGGACGAGGAAGTCGCTGAAGCGGCGCACTCCGTAGAAGGCGTCACGGACGATCAGCAGCGTCCAGCGCTCCCCGACGACCTCCAGCGCGCGGGCCAGCGAGCAGTCCTGCGCCGCGTAGTCCTTGCCGAGTGCCATGCCCACACAGTACCCGCCCGGGGGTTCATTGACTGAACCCCTTCGTGCTACGGTCGGCCCGGTCAGTTCGTTCAATGAACTTGGAGAGACCGCATGACGACTCTGGCGACCCCCCGCACCGCGCGCAGCGCGCCGGGCACCGCCGCCGCGCTGGCACTCCCGGCCGCCGCCACCCTGCTGGCCCTGATGAACTACTGCGCCCCCGCGGCCACGCTGGCCGACACCGCGCGCGGGCTGCACGCCGGGGCGTCCGCGCAGATCTGGCTGATGAGCTCGATCAGCCTCGGTCTCGCGGCGGCGCTGCTCGCCGCCGGCAGCCTCGCCGACGACCACGGCCGCAAGCGCGTCTTCGTGGTCGGCGCGGTGGCGCTCGCCGCCTCCAGCGTCGCGTGCGCCCTCGCGCCGAACTCCGCGGTGTTCATCGCGGGCCGCGTCGCGCAGGGCGCGGCGAGCGCCGCCCTGCTGGTGACCGGGCTCGGCATCATCGGCGCCTCGTTCGCGCCGGGGCCGCGGCGCGCGCGGGCGACCGGCATGTGGGGGGCGATGGTCGGGCTCGGCATCGCGCTCGGTCCGATCGCGGCGGCCGTGCTGACCTCCGCCGGAGGCTGGCGGCTGTGGTACTGGGCCACGGTCGCCGCGTCCGCGCTGCTCGCGGCCGCGGCGGTCCGCGCGCTCACCGAGTCGCGGGCCGACCGCCCGCGCGGCGTGGACGTGCCGGGCCTCGCCACGATGAACCTCGGCGTGGCGGCGCTGGTGGCCGCGATCACCTGGGGCCGCACCGGCTGGACGGCCCCGGGCGTCCTCGCGCTGTTCGCCGCCGCGGCGGTCCTGCTGGCCGCGTTCGTCCTCGTCGAGTCGCGGCGGCGGGAGCCGATGGTCGACCTCGGGCTGTTCCGGCGCCCGGCGTTCCTGCTGTCGGTGACCGGGGCGCTCGTCACCGGGCTCGCCGTGATCGGCGTGATGACCTACCTGGCGACGATGATGAGCCTGGTGATGGGCCTGTCCCCGGTCTCGGCGGCGCTGGTGCTGGCGGTCTGGTCCGCGCTGTCCTTCGTCGTCGCCCTGCAGGCGCACCGCCTCCCGGCGCGGCTGCCCGTCCGGCGCCTGCTGGCCGCCGGGTTCGCGCTCGCCGCCGTCAGCGAGCTCGCGATGGTCGCCATGTCGCCGGACGCGCCCTGGTGGCGGCTCGTCCCGGGCCTCGCCCTCGCGGGCGTCGCGAGCGGCCTGACCAACGCGATGCTCGCCCGGCTGGCCGTGGAGAGCGTCCCCGCCGACCGCGCGAGCATGGGCGCCGGAGCCAACAACACCGCCCGCTACATCGGGGCGTCGCTCGGCGTGGCGATCGTCGGGGCCATCGCGACCGGCTCCGGGCACGATCCGGCGTCGCTGGCGCACGGCACGAACGTCGCGATGGGCGTCTCGGCCGCCACCGCCCTCGCCTACGCCGTCCTGGCCCTGGTGATCCGGGAGCGCGCCCGCTGAACCCGCTAGGCCAGTTCCTCGATGAAGGCGGCCAGCTGGGTCAGGTTCCGGCACTCGTACATGGGGATCAGCTCGCCGTAGCGGGACGCGGCGGAGTCGCCGGTGTCCCACTGGGCGCGCGGCTCGGGATTGAGCCAGTACGCGTGCCGGGCCCGGTCCGCCATCGACCGCACCACCGGCAGGGACAGCTCGCCGTAGTTGGAGCGGGCGTCCCCGAGGACCAGCAGGGACGTCCTGGAGGTGACGGCGTCGCGGTACCTGTCGTCGAACACCTTGAAGGCGTGGCCGTAGTTGGACCGCCCGGTGATCCACACGAGGTCGGCCTCGGCGGCCAGGCGGGTCATCGCGTCGGCCACGTCCGCGCCCGGTGCGAAGTACTTGGTGATCTCGTCGGTGGCGTCGATGAAGGCGAACGCGCGGACCTTGCTGAACTGCTCCCGCAGCGCGAACGTGAGCAGCAGCGTGAAGTGCGCGAACGCCGACACCGAGTCGCTGGCGTCGCACAGCACGACCAGCTCGGGCCGGTGCGGGCGGCGCGGCCGGTGGTGGGTGGTGAGCGGCACTCCCCCGCTGGCCAGGGACGCGCGGACCGTCCGGCGGAAGTCGAGCCTGCCGCGCCGCCCGTGCCGCTGCTTCTGCACGAGCCGCGACGCGAGCTTGCGCGCCAGCGGGTACACCTCGCGGCGCAGCGCCTCCATCTCGGCGCGGGTCGCGCCGGCGAAGTCGAGCCGCTCCAGCGGCGGCCGGACGGCGATGCGCGCGGTCCGCTCCACACCGGTGTCCTCGGCGATGCGGCGCCGGACCTCGCCCGCGACGAGGTCGGAGAAGCGCGCGATGCGGTCGCGGAACGTCCGGCGCGCGACGCGCTCGGCCATGCCGCCCCGCTCCCGCCCGGTCAGGACCGCCTCCAGCAGCCGCGCCATCAGCGTCTCCGGCGACAGGGCGCTCAGCACGCCCGAGGAGAACCACGACTCCTGCCCCGGCGTCCGGCCGTACTCCGCGACGGCCAGACGCGCGAACTGCCGCAGTCCGGCGTCGTCCCCCGCGAGCAGGAGGTCGGCCAGCTCGTCTCGGCGCCGCTGCACCCGCGGGTCGAGCGCGGCCGGGACGGGGCGGCCCTCGCCGTCCACCGTCCGGGCCGGATCCTCGGCGTCCCGCGCCGCTCCCGTGCCGTCCCCGACGGCCGCCGGAAACCACAGGTCGAAGAGCGTGTCGAACGTCGGTCGGTGCTGGGGCCTCTTGACGACCGTCGCCGCGTAGGCGGCGCGCAGCGACTCGCGGTCGAGCAGGTCGACGGCCTGCAGGGCGCGCACCGCGTCGAGCCCCTCGGCGACCGACACCGGCAGCCCGGCCCGCCGCAGCTCCGCGACGAAACCGGTGTGCCGGTCGACGAGTGAGGCCATGTCAGCCGCGCAGCCCGAGTTCCTTGGCGGCGCGCTCCTGGTCGGAGACGTGCTTGAGGACGACGCCGAGCGTGCGGCCCACGGCGGCCTCGTCCAGGTCGTCCAGGCCGAGGGCGAGCAGGGTGCGCGCCCAGTCGACGGTCTCGGCGATCGACGGCGCCTTCTTGATCTCCAGGTCGCGCAGCGTGCCGACGGTGCGGACGAGCTGCTCGGCCAGCTCCGCCTCGATGCCCGGCACCTGCGCGAGGACGATGTCGCGCTCCCGGTCGGGCGCCGGATAGTCCAGGTGGAGGTACAGGCAGCGGCGCTTGAGCGCCTCCGACAGCTCCCGCGCCGCGTTCGAGGTGATCAGCACGAACGGGCGGCGGACCGCCGACACCGTCCCGAGCTCGGGGATCGTCACCTGGAAGTCCGACAGGACCTCCAGCAGCATGCCCTCGACCTCGACGTCGGCCTTGTCCGCCTCGTCGATGAGCAGGACGGTCGGCTCGCTGCGCCGGATCGCCGCCAGCAGCGGCCGCTCCAGCAGGAACTCCTCGGAGAAGATGTCGTCGTGGGTCTCCTGCCAGGCGCGGTCCGAGGGCGCGGCCTGGATGGCGAGGAGCTGCTTCTTGTAGTTGAACTCGTAGAGCGCGCGGGCCTCGTCCAGGCCCTCGTAGCACTGCAGCCGGATCAGCTCCGCGCCGGTCGCCGCCGCCACCGCCTTCGCCAGCTCCGTCTTGCCGACCCCCGCCGGCCCCTCCACCAGCAGCGGCTTGCCGAGCGCCTGCGCCAGGTACACGGTCGTGGCGATCGACTCGTCCGTGAGGTAGCGGACCTCGGCGAGCCTGCGCGCCGCGTCGGCCGGCGAGGCGAACATCGCGTCGGTCATCCCTTGCCCTTCCGTGCGACGGCCTTCTTGTAGGTCTGGTTGGTCCCGGCGAAGACGAACGACGCCTTGTCCTCGCTGAGCGCGACGCCCCAGTAGGACGCGGTCTTGGGGTCGCCGCCGTTCCACGAGAACCGGTACTTGCCCGCCCCCTCGGGAATGGCCGTGCCGCTCCACAGCTTCTGCCTGCCCCGCACCCACACGCCGCTGCCGTCGGCCCGGAACTGGAAGTAGTCCTTGGACGTGCTGATCCAGCGCCCCACCAGCGGCTTCACGTCGGCGGGCCGCACCGCCGGCAGCGGCGCCAGCGTCGTCGGCGACGCGGACGGCGCCGCGTCCGCGGCCTCCTTCTCGCCGCCGCAGCCCGCGAGGGCCAGCCCGGCCGCGGCGGCGCAGGCGGCGAGGACGGTCGAACGGGCCCGCACTGTCACGGAGACCTCCGGATTTCCTGGGACAAGAGCGGAATCCTACCCGCGCGTCCGCTCACACCTGAGGGGTAGCCCGCACATGGCACCGAGGGGTGACGCCTCCGCCGGGTGATTCCGCCTATAACGGTGTCATGACGACCCCACGACTGCCGCGCGAGGACCTCACGGCGGCCATGGCGGCCCGGCGCGAGTTGGGGCCCGACTACGACGACGCCTTCCTCGAGACGGTCGTCGACCGCATCGAGCAGACCCTCGACGCCCGCGCGGCCGCCGCGCCGCGCCCCCGGCGCAGTGCCCAGGCCCCCGAACCCCGCCGCGGCGAACGAGACCACAGCCTGGCCCTGGCGATCCTGTCGCTGCTCGCCGCGATCCCGCTCAGCGCGATAGGCGTCGTCAACGCGGGCCTCCCCGGCCTCATCTTCGCCCTGGCAGGCGTCGTCCTGATCAACTTCACGTACAACTTCCGAAGGTATTAACCCAGGGGGCTGTGTCTTCCCAGGGGGGCGACCCCCTGGAACCCCCGTTGCGAGCCGGGCTGTGCTTGCCCAGGGGTAGCGACCCCCCTGGAACCCCCCGTTGCGAGCCGGGCGATCCTCACGCCACGGTTTCGGTTTCCGTGCCCGTGCGGGTTCGCGCGTGGCGCTGCGGTCGCCCGGCTCGGCGGGTCGGGCGACCTCCAGGCGCTTAGAGCGCCTTCCGGCCGCCCAACCCGCGTCCCAGCTCAGGTCCACTCCAACAGGGTTTTGGAGTGGCACGTCCAAGAGCGTTGGGTTGGTTACTTGCCCGGTTCGGGGTCTCTTGGGAGGCCCAGGATTCGTTCTCCGATGATGTTCAGCTGGACCTCGGTGGTGCCGCCGTAAATGGTCATCGCGCGGCTGAACAGCATCGCGCGGCCGACGATGCCGCTCTCGGCCATCGGGACCTCGGTGGCGGCGGCCGCGCCCTGCGCCGCCCAGCAGTAGTCGGCGACGTCCTGGTTGAACTGGACGCCGAGCAGCTTGCGGACGCTGGCCTCCGCGCCCGGCTCCACGCCGTTCAGCTGCTTGAGCGTGGTGCGCAGGCCGAGCAGGTCGATCGACTGGCCCTGGGCGACGAGCCTGCCGACCTCGGCGGCCGCGACCGCGTCGAGGTCGCGGTCGGCGAAGAACCGCAGCAGCTCGTCGACGCCCATGCCGAGGCCGCCGCCGGTCGACAGCGACACCCGCTCGTTGGACAGGGTGTTGCGCGCGACCTGCCAGCCCCGGTTCACCTCGCCCACCACGCGGTCGTCGGGGACGAAGACGCCGTCCAGGAAGACCTCGTTGAACAGCGCGTCGCCGGTCAGCTCGCGCAGCGGGCGGACGTCCACGCCCTCGGACTTCATGTCCACGAGGAAGTAGGTGATGCCGTCGTGCTTGGCCGCGGAGGGGTCGGTGCGGGCGATGCAGAAGCCCCACTCGGCGTGGTGGGCGAGCGAGGTCCAGATCTTCTGACCGGTGAGCCTCCAGCCGCCCTCGACGCGCTCGGCCTTCATCGACAGCGACGCGAGGTCCGAGCCCGCGCCGGGCTCGGAGAACAGCTGGCACCACACGATCTTCCCGCGCAGCGTCGGCCGCAGGAACCGCTCCTTCTGCTCGTCGGTCCCGTAGCGGACGAGTGAGGGCACCAGCCAGGCGCCGATCCCGAGGTTCGGGGTCCTGACCTTGGCGGCCCTCAGCTCCTGCTGGATGAGGATCTGCTCGACCGGTCCCGCCTCGCGGCCCCACGGCTGCGGGAAGTGCGGGACGGTCCAGCCCTCGTCGCCGAGGCGCTCGGCCAGCGCGTCCTTGTCGTCGATCGCGGCCAGCTCGGCGATCTCGGCGCGGATCCGCTCGCGCAGCGGCTGGGCGTCCTCGTCCAGCTCCAGCACGACCTCGCGGCGCCCGCCCGCCAGCGCCAATGAGGCGATCTTGGCGGCCCAGCCCTTGGACGAGCCGAGCAGCGACCGCAGCGTGAGGGCGCGGCGCAGGTAGACGTGGGCGTCGTGCTCCCAGGTGAAGCCGATGCCGCCGAGGATCTGGATGGCGTCGCGGGCGGTCTGCACGCCCGCGTCGAGCGCGATGACGGCCGAGACGGCGGCGGCGAAACCGGCTTCCTCGGTGCCCTCGTCCAGGGCGCGGGCCGCGTCCCAGGCGGCGGCGCGGGCCTGCTCCAGCGCGATCAGGCTGCGGGCGGCCTTGTGCTTGACGCCCTGGAACTGCCCGATCGGGCGGCCGAACTGCTCGCGGACCTTGGCGTACTCGGCGGCGGTGCCGACCAGCCAGCCGGCGAGGCCCGCGGCCTCGGCGCCGAACAGCGCGGCGGCCAGGTCCTTGACGCGGCCGGTGGTGAGGCCGTCCAGGACGCGGTCGGGGGCCACGGCCGCGCCGGACACCTCGACGGACGCCACGCGGCGGACCCGGTCCAGGCTCGGCACCGGGGTGACGGCGAGGTCGCCGGCGTCGACCGCGACCCACTGCTCGCCGTCGTCCACGGCGACCGGCAGGACGAGCACGTCGGCGAGCGCGGCGCCGAGGACGGTGCCCGCCGTCCCCGTCACCACGAGCGAGTCGCCGTCGCGGCGGCCGGTCAGCTCGCCGTCCAGCGCGACGGCCGCCGTCCGCGAGCCGTCGGCGAGGCCCGGGAGCAGCTCGGCGCGCAGCTTGGCGTTGCTGGAGGCGTCGATGACCGTGCTGGCGAGCACGGTCGGCAGGAACGGCCCGGGCGCGGCGGCCCGGCCCAGCTCCTCCAGCACGACCGACAGCTCCAGCAGGCCGAAGCCCTGCCCGCCGTGCTCCTCGTCCAGGTGCAGGCCCATCAGGCCCTGCTCGGCGAGGGCGGGCCAGAAAGCGGGCCTGGCCTCCTCGTCCGCGTCCAGCGCGGCCCGTACGGCCGCCGCCGGAATGTTGCGCTCGGCGAAGCCGCGCACCGAATCGGCGAGCGCCTCGTGCTCCTCGGTCAGCCCGATGGCCATGCGTCAACCCTCTCTCGACCGTTTTGACCGAGATTCTAGAACAGCATTCGGATGTTGTGGGGACGCGGTCCCGCTCTCAGCCCTCGCGTGTCGCCCCGGTCTCCGTCTCGGCGGCGGGTTCGGCCTTCGCGAGCGGCTCGCCGGAGCGCTTCGGCCCGGCGGCGAGGCTGGCGACGGTGGTGGCGACCAGGGTCCCGGCGATCACGGCGAGGGACAGCCAGATCGGAATGTCGGGCGCCCAGCCGACCCCGTACTCGTGGAGCGCGTGCAGGACCAGCTTGACACCGATGAAGCCGAGGATGAACGCCAGCCCGTGTCCGAGGTAGACGAGCCGGTCGGTGAGCCCGCCGAGCAGGAAGTACAGCTGGACGAGGCCCATCAGCGCGAACGCGTTGGCGGTGAAGACCAGGTAGGGCTCGGTCGTCAGCCCGAAGATCGCGGGGATGGAGTCCAGCGCGAACAGCACGTCGGTGGAGCCGATCGCGATCATCACGATGGCCATCGGGGTGACCACCCGGCGCCCGCCCTTGCGGGTGGTGAACCGGCTGCCGTCGTACTCCTCGGAGGTGGGGATGACGCGCTTGGCCCAGCGCAGCAGCGCGTTCTCCTTGAACTCGTCCTCGTCGCCGCCGCGGACCAGGCCGATCGCCGTCCAGATGAGGAAAGCGCCGAAGATGAAGAAGACCCAGGTGAAGGTCGAGATGGCGGCGGCGCCGACCGCGATGAACGCGCCGCGCAGCACCAGCGCGATCACGATCCCCGCCATCAGCACGGTGTGCTGGGCGTGCTTCGGCACCGCGAACCGGGCGAGGATCACCATGAACACGAAGAGGTTGTCGACGCTGAGGCTCTTCTCGGTGACGAAGCCGCCGAAGTACTGCGCGGCGTACTCCCCGCCGGAGAACAGCCAGACGCCGAGGCCGAAGAGCACGGCGAGGCCGATGTAGACCACCGACCAGAACGCGGCGCGGCGGGTGGTGAACTCCCGCGTGTCGTTGCGGTGGATCAGGAAGAGGTCGGCTGCGATGATCGCGAGGATCACCGCGATGGTGGCGCCCCAGACTAGGGGTGAGACTGACAACGTGAACACCTCCGGCGGACATGAGACGAGCGCCGGAGGTCTCTCCCGCCCTGGACTCGGAACGGGCCGCGGAACCCGGGCCGGCATGGGCCGGCCGTATTGACGAGAACCGCGCGCAGGGATACTCCCCTCCGTTACCTGCTTCAACGCGGCCCGCGCGGGGCCGGTTCCCCGGCCCGTGATTTTTTCGGTCCCGTCCCGAACCTGGGCCCGGGAGGCCGCGTCTAAGGCGCGGTCAGCTCCAGGTACAGCTCCGCGAGCTGGTCGACGGCCTCGTCCTCGCCGGGCAGCAGCGCCGACCGCCGGGCGGCGGCCGAGCCCAGCCTCGCGGCGAGCGCCGGATCGTCCAGGACGCGGCTCACCGCGCGGCCGAGCGCCTCGGCGTCGTTCGGCGGCACCAGCAGCGCCGCGTCGGACTCCGGCCCCTGGAGCAGCTTCCCGCCCTCGGGCCGCTCCTGCGCGCCCAGCATGCCGGGGATCCCGCCGACGCGGGTCGCGACCAGCGGCCGGCCCGCCCGCAGGATCTCCTGGACGACCAGCGGCTGCCCCTCCCACACGCTCGGCACGACCGCCACGTCGCAGGCGGCGAACAGCCCGGCGACGTCGGAGCGGCGGCCGAGCAGCCGGACGGGCAGGTCCTCGGCCTCGATGCGGGCGCGCAGCTCGTCCTCCAGCGGCCCGTCGCCGGCGATCGCGACGAGCGGCGGCGGCGTCCGTCCCGCCCACACCGCGGCGGCGTCCAGCAGCGTCGGCAGGCCCTTCTGCGCGGCGAGCCGGGCCACGGTGACGACCAGCGGCCGCTCCCCCGCGCCGAGCTCGGCCCGCAGGTCGGCGCGGACGGCGGGGCCGGGCGGGGCCTGCGGCGCGGGCGCCGGGACGATCGCGTGCCCCACCGAGCGGGCGCCGAGCGCCCGCATCCGCTTCTCCAGATCGGGCGAGACGCCGAGGACGCGGGTGGCGCCGCGCGCCACGACGCGTTCCAGCGCCCCGTAGACCGCGGCCGTGAAGCCGCCGGTGATGACGGCGTTGTGAAGCGTGACGACCAGGGGCGGCCCGCCCCGCGCGAACCGCAGCGGGCCCGGCACGACGCGCGCGCACGCCGCCGCCGCGAGGGCCCCGGCGCGCAGGCCGTGGGCGTGGACGACGTCGGCGCCGCGCAGCAGCCGGCGAAGCCGGGCGACGGCCCTGGCGTCCCCCGCGGGGCGCGGCCGGTCGGCCAGGTCGACCTCGGCGAACCGGGCGCCGACGGCGCCGAACCCGAACAGCTCCTCGGTGGCCGCGGGCCCGCACACCGCGACGCGGGCGCCGCGTTCGACCAGGCCCTCGGCGACGGACCGGACGTGGCGGCCGACGCCGCCCGCGCTGGTGCCGAGGACGAGCGCGACGCGCAGCCCGTCCAGCTCCTGCCTGTCAGACATTGCGGACGACCTTCCGGCTGAGGACGGCCCGCAGGTCCCGGCCGTCGATCACGAATGCGATGATCAGGAAAACGGCGCCGGCGACCAGCGCGGCGAGCGCCCCGGTCCCGACGTTGCGCAGTTCCCCGGCGGGGCCCGTCCCGCCGAGGCCGAGCAGCGCGGCCGTCGCGTACCCGGCGGCCCCGCCCGCGGCGCCGCCGAGCACCCCGGCGGCCAGCGCCCGCGGCAGGCCGCGCACGGCCGCGGCGCCCCTCGCGCGCACCAGCGTCACGACCAGCAGGACGCCGGCGACGGTCATCCCGGCGGCGTTGCCGACGCCGAGCGCCGCGACGACCCACTGCCGGTCGACCGACAGCACCAGCGCGACCTCGGCGACCATGACGACGGTCCAGCCGGTGACCACGGCGGCGGCGCCCATCCGCCCCCGGTGGCAGGCGTACAGGACGCGGCCGAGGTGCGCGACGAGCCCGTAGCCGAGGAGGCCGGGCGCGAACGCGAGCACCGCGCGCGACAGCACCTCCTGCTGGTCGGGGTGGCCGGGGTTGAACACCGCCGCGACGGGGACGGCGACGGCGGCCAGCGCGGCGGCCCCCGCGCACGACACCAGGACGACCGCACGGGTGGTGGAGGCGGTGACCTGGTCGAAGCGCTCGTGGTCGGCCGCGCTCATCCGCGCCGACAGCAGCGGGAACGCGCTGGTCGCGATCGGCACCGCGAGGATCGCCCACGGCAGCAGGTAGACCGCCCACGCGTACTGGTAGTTGGCGAGCGCGCCGCGGGTGCCCTGCGAGCTGAGCCGGACGATCAGCAGCGTCGCCAGCTGCTGCGCCGCGACCGTCGCGACCCCGGCCACCGCGAGGCGCCGCACCCGCCGCGCCACCCCGTCCGGGAAGCGCAGGGCCGGCCGCAGCCGCAGCCGCAGCCGCCACGCCGCGACCGCCGCCGTGGCGGCCATCGCGACGCCGCCGAGCGCAGTCCCCACCGCGAGCGTCAGTTCGGCTCCGAGCGGGAGCCCGGCCAGGTCGTTCTCGTGCCCCCTGCCGAGCGGGGCGTAGGCGACGTAGGCGCCGATCACCACGACGCTGGAGACCAGCGGCGCGAGGGCGGGCGCGACGAACCGGCGGTGCGACTGCAGCAGCCCGTAAAGGACGACCGCGATCCCGTACATCACCATCTGCACGGACTGGATCGCCAGCATGTCGCCGCCGACCCGCACGACCTCGCCGCGCGAGCACCCCTGCGGGTTCTGGGCCACCGCCAGCTCCATCAGCGGATGGGCGAGCAGCGCCATCAGCACCGACAGCGGCACCATCAGCACGACGATCCAGGTGAGCAGCGCCGAGGCGATCCGGCGGACCTCCTCGCGGTCGCCGCGCTCGGCGGGGCCCGCGAGGACGGGGACGACCATGCTGGCCAGCGCGCCGCCCGCGACGATCTCGTAGACGCTGCTCGGGAGCTGCGTGGCGCTGAAGTACGCCTGGCTGAGGCAGGAGGTGGTGACCGTCTGGGAGAAGGCGTAGGTGCGCCCGAACCCCGCCAGCCGCGCCAGCACGGTGATGACCGCGATGACGACGGCGGCGCCGGCGAGCCCGCCGGCGAGCCGGCGCACGCCCGGCCGCCGCCGGGCCGGCGGTGGCGCTTGTGAAGGGGGCACGGTAGGCGAAGGCACGCTCGTCGAGGTCTGCGGGGGGCCGGGGCGGCTAGGCGGGGTCGGCGACGCCGTCGCCCGCCGGGCCCGCCTGCGGCGGGACGGCCGGACGGTACGCGTCCTCGGTGCGGGGCTTGCCGGCGTCCGGCCCGACGGCGGCGGCCTCCACGTGGCCGGCCTCCACGTGCCCGGTCTCCACGTGGCCAGGGTCCGCATAGCCGGATTCCGCCTGGCCGGATTCCGCGTAGCCGGGCTCCGCCTGGCCGGGCTCCGCCTGGCCGGAGTTGGCGGCCTCCGCGTGGCCGGGCTCCGCCTGGCCGGGGTTGGCGGGCTTCGCGTGGCCGGGCTCCGCGTGGCCGGGGTTGGCGGCCTCCGCGTTTGCGGTGTCCGGCTCCGTGTCGCCGGCGGGGGTCGGCGCGGGGACGGCGGCCGGGCGGCGGCCCAGCATGTCGACGCGGTTCAGCACCGGGCTGCCCGCGATGACCTTGGTGAAGCTGACGAACTCGCTGGCGGCGTTCAGCCCGGCGATCCCGGCGAGGACGGCGAGCCGCGGCCCCCGGCCGAGGCGGGTCGCGGCGAGGCCGAGCAGCGCGCCGAGCGCGTTGGCCCCGGTGTCTCCGAGCATCGCGCGCTCGCCGAGGTCCTCGGGCAGCAGCGCGGCGGCGGCCCCGAGCGGCGCGGCCGCCACGGCGGAGCCGGACCGCGTCAGCGCCAGCGGCGTCCCCGCGATGAGGCCGACCTTCACGGCCCGCCCGGGCCGCAGGTCGAACAGGTTCATCAGGTTCGCGGACCCGGCGATGAGCGCGCCGTTGAGGAGGGTGTCGAACGCGCGCCCGGTGCGGGTCGGGGCGGGCGAGCCGGCGACGGCGGCGGCGGCGAGCCCGGTCGCGCCGATGCCGAGGATCTTCACCGCGCCGCTGGTCACCTCGCCGCGCGCGAGCGCGGTCAGGTGGCCCTTGAAGCCGCGGGAGGACGCCGAGCCGGCGAGGTCGTCGTAGCCGCCGAGCGCGCCGGACCCCGCGCCCGCGAGCAGCGCGGCGGCGCGCATCCGGGCGGTGGCGCCGGGGGCGAGCAGGCCGGCCGCGGCGGCGCCCGCGACGAACGCGGGGCCCTCCAGCAGGGTGACCGGCTCGCCGCGGTGGTTGGTGCGGCCCCAGACCTGCTCTCCGGGCAGCCCGTTCAGGCCGGGGGGACGGCTCGTCAGCGCGGCGTAGGCGGCGCGCGCCGCCACCGCGCCGAGGCCGGCGCCCGCCGCCAGCCGCGTGCCCCTGGCGATGCCTCGTCCCATCAGGTCACCCGTTCTTCCCCGCCGTGGGCGCGGGCGAGGGCAGGTAGCCGCTCACGCCGGCGCCCGTGCCGTACTGCCCGGACTTTCCGCCGATCTCGTTCTGCAGCGCCAGGATCGTGACGACCTGGCCGGACGCGGTGTCCACCACGTCGACGGTGGAGACCGAGTCGGCGGCGTCGGAGTCGCGCAGCGCCGCGATCAGCCCGCCCTCCTGCGCGGAGGTCGACGGGCCACCGACGACGGTACCGCGCCCGGCGCCGTCGAGTGCGGAGGCCAGCGAGATCAGTGCCTTGTTGTCGTCGCCGCCGCCGTCGTAGGCGTACGGGGCGGCGGGGGCGACCATGACGGCGAGGGTGGCGTGCTGGCCGGGCTTGCCGCTGGTGGTGATGTACCCGGCCTGCTTGAAGCCGTTGAGGACGGCGCCTCCGGCGGCGTCCTCCCGGCCGGACTTGGCGGGGTCCTTGGTGACGAGGGCGGCCGCGAGGACCGCGCCCGCCTTGCCGTAGGCGCCCGCGTTCTCCGGGAACTCCACGTCGTCGGTCTTGAGCTGCGTGGCGAGCTCGTCGACGGTGGCCTGCTGGTCGTCCTTCAGGAGCTTGCTCTGGATCGTGACGCGCCCGGTGACGGCGGCGCCGGAGTCCTTGGCCAGCCGGCTGACCTGCTCGATGCTGTCGTTGCCGGCGCCGGGCGTCTCGACCAGCACCACGGACTGGCCCTTGAGCCGGTCGGCGACGATCTGCGGCGAGAGCGCCTTGGTGAACTGCTCGTCGCCGTTCAGCTGGTGCTGGAGGTCGCGCTGCGCCAGCCGGGCCTGCTGGGCCGTCTTGGCGGCCGAGTTCGCCTGCTGGCGCAGGGTGTCGCTCACCGAGTTGGACAGCGTGGTGGAGCCCAGCACGATGCCGAGCGCCAGCGCGAGGAAGATCGCGACGATGGAGACGAGGTGGTATCGGAAATCGATCACGTGAAGAGTCCGGTCAGCCAGAAGAGGAAGGCGTGCCAGCGGTCGGCCAGCAGGGGACTGATGACGTCCCCCGCCGGGGACATGGCGACGGCGGTGACGATGGCGATGAACGCGCCGAGGACGAGGAACAGCAGCGACCAGGTGGAGATCCGGCTGCGGTAGAGCCTGCTGACGCCCTTGGCGTCGACGAGCTTGCTGCCGACGCGGAGGCGGGTGAGGAACGTGCTGGCCATGCCCGCGCGCCCCTTGTCGAAGAACTCCTCCATGTTGGCGTGCGTGCCGACCGCGACGATCAGGGTCGCGCCCTTGTCGTCGGCCAGGAGCATGGCGATGTCCTCGCTGGTGGCGGCGGCGGGGAACACGACGGCGTCCTTGCCCAGCTCGTGGACGCGCTTCAGGCCCGGGGCGCGGCCGTCCCGGTAGGCGTGCACGACGAGTTCGGCGCCGCAGGTGAGCGCGTCGTCGGAGACCGAGTCCATGTCCCCGACGATCATGTCGGGGCGGTAGCCGGCCTCCAGCAGCGCGTCGGCGCCGCCGTCCACCCCGATCAGCACGGGGCGGTACTCGCGGATGTAGGGGCGCAGGGTGGCGATGTCCTCGCGGTAGTGGTAGCCGCGCACCACGATCAGGGCGTGCCGCCCGGCGATCTTCGTGGCCACGTCGGGGACGCCGACGCCGTCGATGAGCAGGTCGCGCTCGCGCTTGACGTACTCCATCGTGTTGGCGACGAACGCCTCCAGCTGGGACGCGAGCCCGGCCTTGGCCTCGGTCAGCGCCTCCGCGATGGTCTCGGCGGTCTGCTCGGTGCCCTTGGCGACGACCTCCTCGCCCCGGTGCACGGCGGTCCCCTCGACGCGGACCTGGTCGCCCTCGTGCAGCTTGCTGAAGATCTCCGGGCCGACGTCGTCGAGCAGGGGGATGCCGGCCTCGATCAGGATCTGCGGGCCGAGGTTCGGGTACCGGCCGGAGATGCTGGGCGCGACGTTGACGACGGCGCCGACCTCGCGCGACACCAGCGCCTCGGCGCTGACGCGGTCGAGGTCGACGTGGTCGATCACCGCGACCTCGCCGGGCTGGAGCCGCTTGGTCAGGTCCTTGGTGCGGCGGTCGAGCCGGACCGTGGCGCTGACCCCTGGCCGCCCGTCGTCGCGCCCGCGACCCAGCGTGAGCACGCGCCGGGGCAGTCTCTGGGCCAGCCGGACGCGTCGCTCTGCGGTGGGTGACGACTCGTTCATCAACTGCCATCCTGCCAGAGCACGGGAGCGGACACCGGAAAGGACGACCTTCCAGGCGTGTTCGTTCAAACACTCTCTGCAATCTTCGCCGGGGCCGACCGGGGCCCGCTCCGGCGCTGACGTGGGGCCTTCGCCCGCCGCTACCGCTCGTCGGCCGCCATGGCGAGCAGTTCCTCGGCGTGCGCCCGGCCGAGCTCGGAGTCCTCCAGCCCGGCGAGCATCCGCGACAGCTCCCGGACGCGGCCCTCCCGGTCCAGGGCGGTGACGCCGCTGCTGGTGACGGTGCCGTCGTCGGACTTCTCCACCAGCAGGTGCTGGTCGGCGAACGCGGCGACCTGCGGCAGGTGCGTGACGACGATCACTTGGGCGTTGCGGGCCAGCCGCGCCAGCCGCCGCCCGATCTCGACCGCGGCCTTGCCGCCGACGCCCGCGTCGACCTCGTCGAACACGAACGTCGGGACGGGGTCGGCGCCCGCGAACACGACCTCGATCGCCAGCATCACCCGGGACAGCTCGCCGCCGGAGGCGCCCTTGTGCAGCGGCAGCGGCGGCGACCCGGGGTGCGGGGCGAGCCGCACCTCGACCTCGTCGACGCCGTTGGGGCCGTAGTCCCCGGTCGGTTCGACGGTGACGACGACGCGGGCGTGCGGCATGGCCAGCGCGGTCAGCTCCTCGGTGACGGCCTCGGAGAACCGCTCGGCGGCCCGGGTCCGGACCGCGGTCAGCTCCGCGGCCTCGGCGGAGAGCCGCTCGGTCAGCTCGGCGTGCTCGGAGCGCAGCTCGTCGATGCGGTCGTCGTCGCCCTCCAGCTCGGCGAGCCGGGCCGCGGACCTGCGCGCCCACTCCAGGACCTCGGTGACCGTCCCCTCCGTCCCACCGTACTTGCGGGTCAGCGCGGTCAGCTCGGCGCGCCGCTCCTGGACGGCCGCGAGCCGCGCCGGGTCGGCGTCCACGGACTCGGCGTAGGACGCCAGGTCGGTGCCGACGTCGGAGACCAGGTAGCCGGCCTCGGTGAGCCGGTCGGCGAGGGCCGCCAGCTCGGGGTCGTGGTCGCGGACGGCGTCCAGCGCGTTGCGGGCCTGGCCGAGCAGGCTGGTGACGTTGGCGGCCTCGAACGCGGCCGCGGGGTCGCCGAGGAGGGCCTCGTGGGCGGTGTCGGCGGCGCCGCGCAGGGCGTCGGCGTGCCCGAGGCGCTCCTCCTCGGCGGCGAGGTCGGTGTCCTCGCCGTCCTTGGGGTCGACCTTCTCGATCTCCTCCAGGCCGAAGCGGAGCACGTCGGCCTCCTGGGCCCGCTCGCGCGCCCGGGTGGTCAGCTCCTCCAGCAGCGAGCTGACCTGGCGGTGCCGCTGGTAGGCCTTGGTGTAGGCGCGCATCGGCTTGGTCAGCGAGCCGCCCGCGTACCGGTCGAGCGCGGCGCGCTGCCGCGACGACTGCAGCAGCCGCTGCTGGTCGGACTGCCCGTGCACGGCGACCAGGTCGTCCGCCAGGGTGATCAGCACGCTGACGGGGACGGACCGGCCGCCGAGGAAGGCGCGGGAGCGGCCCTCCGCCGACACCGAGCGCGTGACGATCAGCGCGCCGTCGTCGAGCTCGCCGCCGGCGTCCTCGACCCGCTCGACCACGCGGCCGCCCGGATCGACGACGATCCGGCCCTCGACCGTGGCGCGTCCCGCGCCGGGCCTGACCCGCTGGGGGTCGGCGCGGCCGCCGAACATCAGCCCGAGGCTGGTGACCACCATGGTCTTGCCCGCCCCGGTCTCCCCCGTCACCACGTTGAAGCCCGGCGACAGATCGAGCACGGCCTCGTCGATCACCCCGAGGCCCTGGATCCGCACCTCATCGACCATCGGACGCACCAGCGTCACAACCCTCCGCAACCAGATCCCCGATCAGCGCCTGTGGAGATTATCCCCTCTGCCCGCCCGCCGCCTCCCCGTCCGGCCCCGGGGCCGCCCCCTCGGGCGGGAAGCCGGGCCCCGGGTAGCCGGCGATCCCGCCCGCCGCGGGGGCGTCCCCGACCTGGGAGTCCCCGAGCGGCGGGGACGGCCGGGACGGCTGGCGGACCCGCCCGCGCCAGCCCGTCACGGGCAGCCCGAACTTCGTGACCAGGCGGTCGGTGAACGGGGTGAGGTGCAGCCGCGCGAGCCGGACCGGCTCGGCGCCGCGGCGGACCTCCACCCGCGCGCCGGGCGGCAGGTCGAGCGTGCGGCGCCCGTCGCACCACAGCACCGCCCGGGGCGTGCCGGGCAGCACCTCGACCGCGACCGACGAGCGCGGCGACACCACCAGCGGCCGCGCGAAGAGCGAGTGCGCGCTGAGCGGCACGACGAGCATCGCCTCCACCTCCGGCCACACGACCGGGCCCCCGGCGGAGAACGCGTAGGCGGTGGAGCCGGTCGGGGTGGCGCACACCACACCGTCGCAGCCCCAGTTGGACAGGGGCCTGCCGTCGATCTCGGCGACGACCTCCAGCATCCGCTCCCGCTCGGCCTTCTCGATGCTGGCCTCGTTCAGCGCCCACGTGGTGCCGAGGACGGTGCCGTTGCGGCGGGCGGTGACGTCGACGGTCATGCGCTCCTCGACGTCGTAGCGGCGGGTCACGACGCGGTCGACGGTGGCGGCGAGGTCCTCGCGCTCGGCCTCGGCGAGGAACCCGACGTGGCCGAGGTTCACGCCGAGCAGCGGGGTGCCGGAGGAGCGGGTGAGGTCGGCGGCGCGCAGCAGCGTCCCGTCGCCGCCGAGGACCATCACGACCTCGGCGCCGTCGGCGGCCGCGGCGCTGCTGGGCATGACCTCCACGCCCGTGCAGCCGATGTCGTCGGCCTCGCCGTCCAGGACCCGCACGCAGATCCCGGCCTCGCTGAGCCGCTCGATGACCAGCTGCGCGCTGCGGACGGCCTCGGGCCGCCCGGTGTGCGCCACGACCAGCACCGACCTTCTGCTCATGCTCTCGCCCCACTCCCCGACGCCCTCCGGTGTACGGACGTCTCGACGAACGCCCACGCGCTGGGCGTTCCCGGTTCGGACGCCCTCTGTACGCGCGGCGCGCCGCCGCCGCTCACTGAGGGCCCTCCGCGATGGCCTTCGCCAGGGCGTCCTCGTCCAGCGGCGGGGCTCCCGCCCGCAGCCACAGGAAGTACTCCACGTTGCCGGACGGCCCTGGGAGCGGGCTGGCCGCCACCCCGAGCACGCCGAGGCCGAGCGTCGCCGCGTGCGCGGCCACGCCGCGCACGGCGCCGGCGCGCAGCTCCGGGTCGCGGACGACGCCGCCCGCGCCGACCCGGTCCTTGCCGACCTCGAACTGCGGCTTCACCATGACGGCGTAGTCGGCCTCGGGGGCCGCGCACCGCTGGACCGGGCCGAGCACGAGCTTCAGCGAGATGAACGACAGGTCGCCGACGACCAGGCTCGGCGGCGCCCCGCCGAGCATCCCGGGCTCCAGATCGCGGATGTTGACCCTCTCCATGACGGTGACCCGGTCGTCGGTGCGCAGCGACCAGGCGATCTGCCCGTACCCGACGTCGACCGCGTACACGTGCGCGGCGCCCGCGCGGAGCAGGACGTCGGTGAACCCGCCGGTGGAGGCGCCCGCGTCGAGGCAGACGCGGCCCTTGGCCTCCAGGCCCCGGAACGCCTCCAGCGCGCCCGCGAGCTTGTGCCCGCCGCGCGAGACGTACTCGGGGCCGCCGCCGTCGTCGGCCACGACGATCGCGGCCCCGGCCTCGACCTGGGTGGCCGCCTTCACCGCGGTCTGCCCGCCGACGCGGACCCGGCCGCCGGCGATCAGCTCCCCGGCCTGCTCGCGCGAGCGGGCCAGCCCGCGGCGCACCAGTTCGGCGTCCAGACGGCGCCGGCTACTCACGGGGGCGCAGGGCGTCGGGGAAGGCGGGCCGGGGCGGCGGCACGGGCCGCTCGTCCTGGCCGGCGGAGGCGAGGAGCTCCTGGAGCCGCTGGTGGACGTCCTCGAAGACCTCCACGTGCGCGGGGACGGACCGCCCGCCCAGCTCGCCGAGGAGGGCGACCGCGGCGTCCACGCGCGGGTCGCCGGTCGGGTCGGGCGGCGGCGCGGCCGGGAACTCCGGCTCCTCCGCGGCCTCGTCGGACATCACGTTTACCTCCCGTTGCCTCCGGAGCGCACGCGACGGGTCGCCTCCGGCTCAACATGAACGCTACCGTCCCTGGACGACATCGATGCCGGACGAACGGGGAACGGCCTGACCATGGCGAACGAGGAGGAGTGCCGTGCGGCGCTGGAGCGTATCGCGGCGCGCCTGGGGAATGTGGACGCCGACCGGCTCGCCGAGCACGTCGTCGAGCGGACGATCAGCTGCCGTGTCGCGGACCTCGGGCTGGCCTACCGCACCCGGCTCCACGAGGGCGGCCTCGACCCGTTCGAGCCCGACGACGACCCCAAGGCCGCGCAGGTGCGCCTCACGGTGGACAGCGACGACCTCGTCGCCATGGCCTTCGACGAACTGAACCCGGCCAAGGCGTGGACCGCCGGGCGCCTGAAGATCGAGGCGAGCATCTTCGACCTCCTCCGCCTGCGCAAGCTCCTCTGACCGGGGGCCGTGCCACGGTCGGCCGTGGCGGATCCCCCGGCCTTCAGAGCGAGAGGGTCTCCAGAGCCGCGGTGAACGCCTCCGGCGGCGGCGGCTCCTCGCTCTCCCAGGCGGCGGAGGCAAGGGCGCGGAGGCCGTCGTAGGGGTCGCCGGATCCGCTGAGCGCGAACGCGCCGTCGTCGCGGCGCGCCGTCCAGCCGCCGCAGCGGTGGGCGCCGTCCTCCAGGACGGTCTCCGGGTGCGGGACGAGCAAGCCGGACAGGTCGGGCGCGAGGTAGGTGGGGCGCCGGTGGGGCGGGGCGGTGAGCGCCTCCAGGTGGGCGGTGACCCCGGTGAAGACGAGCAGGCTGTCGGCGTCGCCGTTGTAGGCGCCCTCGATGTCGGTGTCGAGCCGGTCGCCGACCACGAGCGGGCGCTCGGCCCCGGTGCGCAGGATCGACTCCTGGTGCAGCGGCCGCTCGGGTTTGCCGGTGATGATCGGCTCCACGCCGGTGGCGGAGCTGATCACGCGCAGGAGGGCCCCGTTCCCGGGGTTGGGCGGCCCCTCGTCGCCGGGGATGGTCAGGTCGCCGTTGGACCCGACGAACAGGGCGCCCATGCTGACCGCCCGGGTGCCCTCGGACAGCAGCCCGTAGCCGATGTCCGGGTAGAACCCCTGGACGACGGCCGCCGGCCGCCGCGACGCCGTCGACACCGGGCGCAGGCCCCGCTGGTAGAGCGCGTGGCGCAGCCCCATGCCGCCCACCACGAGCACCTCGGACCCGGCGGGAAGGCGTTCGGCCAGCAGGCGGGCGGCGGCCTGCGCCGAGGTCACCACGTCCTCCGCCTCCGCGGGGACGCCGACCTCGTTGAGCAGCGCCGCGACCGCCGACGGCGTCCGCGACGCGTTGTTGGTCACGAACGCCAGGCGCTGCCCCGCCGCGCGGGCCTTGGCGAGCGACTCCGCCGCCGCGGGGACGGGCCTGCGGCCGACGTAGACGACCCCGTCCAGGTCGAGCAGGGCGACGTCGTACGCCTCGCTCAGGGGACGGTCGCTGCCTTTCATCGCGCTCCTCATGCCTGGGATCGTACGGGGGTTATTACCGGCGGGTAAGGGGCGGGTCAGCGCCGGGCCGCCAGCGTGGCCCTGGCGTGCCGCAACGCGCGGGCGTAGTCCTGGTTCTCCGGGCGCATCGCCGCGGCGAGCGCGAGATGCTCGACGGCGGCCTCGAACTCGCCCATCCGGCTGAGCGACAGCCCGAGCCCGAACCGCGCGTAGTCCTCGGCGGGCTCCTCCTCCACGATGCCGCGAAAGCTCTCGGCGGCGGCGCCGAACTGCCGCGCCCCGAACTGGGCGCGGGCGAGCGCCTCGCGGATGCTGTGCGACTGCGGCTCGGCCTCGGCGGCCCTGGCCAGCAGCTGGAGCGCCGCCGCGGCGCTGCCCGCCCGCAGCAGCTCCAGGCCCCGCGTGTACCACTCGTAGACGCCGCCCTGCGGCGAGGCCGCGTCCCCGTCCGGGTCGTCGCCTGGGGAATCCTCCGGCCGTCCGGGTCCTTGAGTACTCATGTGGACCTCCCCTCGGACATCGATCACTACGACCGTACCCGCCGCGCCGCCGGACGCCATGCGCTGAATAGCATGCCCAGCGTGGACGACGACCTCTCCTCCGGCACGGACCCGGAGGAGTTCAGCGCGCGGATCTTCGGGACGGCGGCTCCGCGGACGGGCGGCGGCCTGGAGCTGGCCCCGTTCCGAGGCGTCCGCTTCGTCCCGGAGGTGGCCGGCGACCTCGCCTCGGTGACCATGCCGCCGTACGACCTGATCGACGAGGCGGCGGCGCTGCGGCTGCTGGCGGAGGGCGGCCACAACATCATCCGGCTCAACCTCCCGCGCGCCGCCGGGGAGACCTACGCCGAGGCGGGCCGGCGGCTGCGCCGCTGGCTGGACCGCGGCGCGCTCACCGTCGACCCCGACCCGGCCCTGTACGTCTACGAGGCGGCCCGCGGCGCGACGGTCCTGCAGCGCGGCCTCATCGGCGGCCTCGGGCTGCGCGCGGAGTCCGAAGGCGTCGTGCTGCCGCACGAGAACGTGTTCCCCGGCCCGGTCCGCGACCGCCTCGCGCTGATGTCGGAGGCGAACGCCAACCTGGAGCCGATCTTCCTGGTGTACGAGGGCGGCGGCGACGCGGCCCGCGTCGTCGACGACGCCGCGGCCGGGGCACCGCTGATGGAGTTCGACGCCGACGACGGGCTGACGCACCGGCTGTGGCGCGTCACCGACCCCGCCCTGCACGCGCGGGTGGCCGCCGACCTGCGCGGCAAGCAGGCCCTCATCGCCGACGGCCACCACCGCTACGCCACCTACCGCGCCCTCCAGGCGCGCCGCCGCGCGGCGGGCGGCGGTCCCGGCCCCTGGGACGCGGGCCTCGCCCTGCTGGTCGACTCGACCCGGTACCCGCCGCACCTCGGCGCCATCCACCGCGTGCTCCCCGGCCTCCACCCGGACGCGGCGCTGGACAAGGCACGCCAGGTCTTCCACGTGTCCTCCTTCCTGAAGGAGGAGGCCGCCCTGGGCGCGCTCGCCCGCACCGAGGGCCCCGCGTTCCTCCTCGGCGGCGGCGACTCCCTGCACCTGCTCACGGGGCCGGACCCGGACGCCCTGCGCGACGCCATGCCGTCCGGGCACTCCCCGCGCTGGCGGGCGCTCGACACCGCCGTCCTCGACCATCTCCTGATCGGCGGCGTGTGGGGCGTCCCGGAGGACGAGAACACCGTCGAGGTGGTCCACGACGACCCGTCCGCGGCCGTCGCCCGCGCCCGGCGCACCGGCGGCACGGCCGTGATCCTCAACCCGCTCCAGGTCGAGGACGTCCTGGCGGTCGCGGGCGGGGGCGAGCGCGTGCCCCGCAAGTCGACCTCGTTCGGCCCCAAGCCCCGCACGGGCCTCGTCCTGCGCCTTCTCGACCCCGACGGCCCGCAGGGGCCATGATCGGGTGATGGACACCGCGACCACCATCACGCCGCTCGGCGGGGACGTCTACGAGATCGACACGCGGATGGCCGGGTACACCGGCATCACCGCCGGATATCTGATCCTCTCCGACCGCCCATGCCTGGTGGAGCCGGGCACGTCCGGGTCGGCGCCCGTCGTGCGGGCCGCGCTGCGCGAGCTCGGCGTCGGGCCCGACGACCTGGCGAGCGTGGTCGTGACGCACATCCACCTCGACCACGCGGGCGGCGTCGGCGACATCGCCGGGACGTACCCGCGGGCGGAGATCGTCGTCCACGAGAAGGGCGCGCGCCACCTGGCCGACCCGTCCCGCCTCATGCGCAGCGCCCGCATGGTCTACGGGGACAGCCTCGACACCCTGTTCGGCGAGCTGAAGCCGACGGACGCGGCCCGCATCCGGGCCGTCGAGGACACCGGCGTGATCGACCTCGGCGGCGGGCGCCGGCTCGAGTCCCACTACTCCCCCGGCCACGCCAAGCACCACGTCGGGCTCATGGACTCGCACACCGGCGACCTCTACGTGGGCGACGCCGCCGGGATCTACATCCCGGAGACGGCCGACGTGCGGCCCGCGACGCCTCCCCCCGACTTCGACCTCGACACCGCGCTGGAGTCGCTCGGCAAGTTCGGCTCACTGGGCCCGCAGCGCCTGCTGTTCGCGCACTACGGGCCCGTGCAGGAGGTCCAGGACACGCTGGAGCGCTCCGCGGAGGAGCTGCGGATCTGGGTGGACGCCGTCCAGGACGCGCACGACCGGGGCCTCGACCTCGACCACGCCGTCGCGATGGTCGTCGACCGGACCCGGGACCGCTACGCGATCACGAAGGACGACGTCGACCCGGAGCTGGCCGCCAAGTACGAGGTCCTGAACAGCACGGAGAGCAACGTCGCCGGCATCATGCACGCCCTGAGCAGGCACGCCTAGCGGCGGAACGGGCCGGTCACCTCGAAGGTGCAGCCGTCCGTGCCCGCGATGAAGCCGCTCTTGCCCCGCTGGGAGGAGAAGTACAGGCGCGACCCGTCGGGGCTGAACGCGGTTCCGGTGATCTCCGACTCGTCGTGGCCGAGGACCCGCAGGAACGGCGTCACGATCCCGTCGGTCGTGATGAGGTTGATCTCCATGTTGTCGCCGTCCTCGGCGACGTAGAGGTCGCCGGACGCCGTGGCGGTCACGGCGTCGACACCGTGCAGCGGAGCCTCGCCGGTGGTGACGAGGTCGTCGTCGTAGGCGATGTCCAGCCGCCCGCCGGCCGCGTCGTAGGCCCACACGCGGTTGTCGCCCTTGGTGGTGAAGTAGCAGACGCCGTGCGTGTAGTAGCAGCCTTCACCCCCGTCGAAGCGCATGGCACCGCTCACCTGGTTCCGGGTCGGCGTCAGCCAGACCTCGGGGTTCGGCACCTTGGCCCACTGGACGGGCCCCGTCCCGGAGCCGACGAGCACTTCGAGCGTCCCGGACGACAGGTCGCCCCACGTCCGGGGCCGGAACCTGTAGAAGCAGCCGTCCTGCTGGTCCTCGGTGAGGTAGACGACCTTCCGCTCGGGGTCGGAGGCCGCCGCCTCGTGTTTGAACCGCCCCAGCGCAGGGCGGGCCACGGCCCCCTTCTGACCGCGCGGATCCGTCTCGTGGACGAGGCCGAGGTCGTGCTCCTCGCACGACAGCCACGTGTCCCACGGCGTCGCGCCGCCGGAGCAGTTCAGTGTGGTGCCGTTCAGGATCCGGTACGCCGAGACGACCTTCCCGGACGCGTCGAACCGCAGGGCCGACACCCCGCCGACCACGGGCACCTCGGAGTTGCTCACGTAGATCCAGCCGTCGCCGTCGCGGAAGCACGCTCCCCCGTCCGGGGCGGGATGCCAGGTGTACCTGGTCCCCTCGACGCGCTGGAGCGAGCGTGCCACGACCCGGCTGGTGAACCCCTGCGGCAACTGCACCCCGTTGCCGTCCGCGGCCAGCAGCGGGCCGTACGGGCTCGGGCCCGGCTGGGCCGGACCCGAGGCGAAGGCCCGCTGCCACAGGGCGCCCGAGAAGGCGGTCGTCCCGCCGGCGACGACGGTGGCGCGCAGGAACGTGCGTCGGTCCAGGGGCATGGCAACTCCAAAGAGTCGATCACCGCCGGACGCGTCCGACGGCCCCCCGAACGGCGCGGTCCCGTGAATATCCGGGAAACCTACCCGCCAGTCAAGTACCGGCCGTCACTCCGCCGGCGGCGGCCGCTCCTCGTCGGCGGGCTTCGGCTCCAGGAACAGCATCGGTGCCTGCGGCGCCCCCTCGTCCGAGGTGTCGCGCACCTCGGGCTCGGCGGGCCTGAACTCGATGTCCGTGGCCGATGCCTCGACCGGCTCAGCCTCCGGCGCCTCGACCGCCTCCGCCTCCCGGCCGGACTCCGTCTCCGGCGCCTGGGCGGACTCGGTCTGCGACGGCCCGGCGGACTCCGGCCCCGGCACTTCGGCCGGCTCCGGCCCCGGCACCTCGGGAGTCTCCGTCTCCGCGAGGCCGGCGGACCCGTCCGCGGGCTCCTCCACCTCGACGGCGTCCTCGTCCTCCTCGGTGTCGAGGATGTGGAGGCCTTCGAGCTCGGCGTACCGCTCGGCTGCGTCGGTCTCCCCGTCCCGGTCGGCCGCGGCGGCCCGCGCGAACCAGTCCGACGCGTCGCTCTCGCGTCCCGCCTCGGCGAGCGCGTCGGCGTAGGCGTAGAACAGCCGCACCGACCACGGGCGGAGCCGCCGGTCGCGCAGCTCGGGGATCTGCAGGGTGACCACGGCCGCGTCGGTCTGGCCCATGTCGCGCCGCACACCGGACTCCACGATGCGCAGCTCGACCCGCCCCATCGGGTCGAGCTTCTCCGCCTCCGGAGACTTGATCAGGTCGAGGGCGCGTTCGGGCCGCCCGAGGCCGCGCTCGCAGTCGGCCATCACGGGCAGGTAGGAGTGGTCGCCGGCGCCCAGCCGGCGCGCGGCCCGCAGCTCGGCGAGCGCCTCCGCCCACTCGCCCGCGTGGTACGCCGCGATCCCGGCGGCCTCACGCACGATCCCGACGCGGGACGCGAGCCGCCGCGCAGCCTTCGCGTGCCGGTAGGACTGCTCCGGCTCGTCCTCGGCGAGGCGGCCGGCCATCACCAGGTGCCGGGCGACCTTCGTCGCCAGGTCCTTCGGCAGGGTGCGCAGCTCCTCGCGGGCCTCCGCGTCCAGCTCGTCCCCGGTCACGTCCTCGGGCAGCAGCGGGTCGTCGTGCTTGGGCGCCGGACGCTCACGCTCCTCGAACCGCGCGGGCCGGTCCCTGCGGTCGCGAGGCGGCCCGTAGGAGCGTCCGCCGTCCTGGGGACGCCGCGGCCCTCCGCGGCCCTTGAACGGCTTGTCCCGGTCACCTGGGCGTCCTTCGTGCCTGCCTTCGAACCGCTGACCTCCAGGACGGCGCTCGTCGCGGTCGTCGCGGCGGCCGCGGAACGGACGGTCCTGCGGACGACCCTCGCCGCGCCGCTCGCCCTGACCGCCACGGCCCTGGAACCCGCCTGGACGCCCGTCCCGGCGCGGCCCACCGCCACCCTGCCCCGCGCGGGGCCTGTCAGAGGACCGGCCTTCCCGGCGCTCGCCGCCCTGGCCGGAGAAGCGGCTGTCTCTGCGCTCGCCGCCCTGACCGGAAAAACGACCGTCCCTGCGTCCACCGCCCTGGCCGGAGAAACGGCCCTCTCCACGCTCGCCGCCTTGGCCAGAGAAGCGACCGCCACGGCGCTCCCCACTCTGACCGGAGAAACGGCCCTCGCGACGCTCACCGCCCTGGCCAGAGAAACGGCCCTCGCGACGCTCACCGCCCTGGCCAGAGAAACGGCCCTCGCGACGCTCACCGCCCTGGCCAGAGAAACGGCCCTCACGGCGCTCACCGCCCTGGCCGGAGAAACGGCTGTCTCTACGCTCGCCGCCCTGCCCAGCGGGCCGACCGTCTCTACGCTCCCCGCGCTGATCCGAGGGCCGGCCTTCCCTGCGGCCGCCGCCCTGACCGGAGAAACGACCGTCCCTGCGCTCGCCGCCCTGGCCGGGGGGCCTGCCCTCTCTGCGCTCACCCCGCGGGCCGGAGAAACGACTCTCTCTGCGCTCATCGCGCTGGCCGCCGAAACGGCTGTCGGAGCGGCCTTCGCGGGATTCTGGACGTCCGTCGTCGGAACGCCTGAACGGACGGCCCGGCTTGCGGTCGTCGCGGTTGCCGCGCGCGTCCCGCTCCTGCCTGCCGCCGGGACGGCCGCGTCCGCCCTGCGGGCTACCGGCGCGGAACGCCCCGCCGCGAGGACCACCGCCCTTGCGGGCTCCGGGCCCTCCCTGGCCGCCGCGCGAGTCGCCCCCACGACGGCCCGGCGTGCTCCGCCGCCCGCTGTCGCCCCGCCGCTCGCGGCTGTCGTCGCCTCGGCCGTCCTCTTCCGCGCTCATCACGTCCGTCACTGTTCTTGATGGTGGTTCGGTCGGTGGACTCTTCACCCTACTTCGGCAGGTCCACGACATGCGTCGAGGGCCGCCCCGCACAATCCGGGGCGACCCTCGACCAATTCAAGTCCGGCGGCGTCCTACTCTCCCACACGGTCCCCCATGCAGTACCATCGGCGCTGAAGGGCTTAACTTCCGGGTTCGGGATGGGACCGGGTGTTTCCCCTTCGCCAAAACCACCGAACGCCTCAACGCACCACCCCGACGGGGCGGGCAAATCAACGTCCGAGCCTTCGACTCGGTATATCCAGTTATCAAGTGACCGCGGTCACCCAGGTTGTTTTCTGGGAACCACACAGGGACGCGAACCATCTCTCGCAGCGACATGCTTTGAACGTTCAGTGTGTTCAAGCCACTCGGCCTATTAGTACCGGTCGACTCCACACGTTACCGCGCTTCCATCTCCGGCCTATCAACCCGGTCGTCTACCGGGAGCCTTACACCCACAAAGGGGTGGGAGAACTCATCTCGAGGAAGGCTTCCCGCTTAGATGCTTTCAGCGGTTATCCCGACCGAACGTAGCCAACCAGCCGTGCCCCTGGCGGGACAACTGGCACACCAGAGGTTCGTCCGTCCCGGTCCTCTCGTACTAGGGACAGACCCTCACAATTCTCCTACGCGCACAGCGGATAGGGACCGAACTGTCTCGCGACGTTCTAAACCCAGCTCGCGTGCCGCTTTAATGGGCGAACAGCCCAACCCTTGGGACCTACTCCAGCCCCAGGATGCGACGAGCCGACATCGAGGTGCCAAACCATCCCGTCGATATGGACTCTTGGGGAAGATCAGCCTGTTATCCCCGGGGTACCTTTTAGCCGTTGAGCGACACCACTTCCACACGTAGGTGCCGGATCACTAGGCCCTGCTTTCGCACCTGCTCGACACGTCCGTCTCACAGTCAAGCTCCCTTGTGCCCTTGCACTCGCCACCTGATTGCCAACCAGGCTGAGGGAACCTTTGGGCGCCTCCGTTACATTTTGGGAGGCAACCGCCCCAGTTAAACTACCCACCAGGCACTGTCCCCCACCCGGATACACGGGTGCGGGTTAGACGCTCAAAACGACCAGAGTGGTATTTCACCAATGACTCCACCCAAACTGGCGTCTGGGCTTCACAGTCTCCCACCTATCCTACACAAGACGCTCCAAGCGCCAATGCCAAGCTGTAGTGAAGGTCCCGGGGTCTTTCCGTCCTGCTGCGCGAAACGAGCATCTTTACTCGTACTGCAATTTCGCCGGGCCTGTGGTTGAGACAGCGGGGAAGTCGTTACGCCATTCGTGCAGGTCGGAACTTACCCGACAAGGAATTTCGCTACCTTAGGATGGTTATAGTTACCACCGCCGTTTACCGGCGCTTAGATTCTCAGCTTCGAAGGAACAAGTCCCTCTAACCGGTCCTCTTAACGTTCCGGCACCGGGCAGGCGTCAGTCCGTATACAGCGTCTTACGACTTCGCACGGACCTGTGTTTTTAGTAAACAGTCGCTTCCCCCTGGCCTCTGCGACCCCACCCAGCTCAGACAGAAAATGCCATCACCAGGCAAGGTCCCCCTTCTCCCAAAGTTACGGGGGCAATTTGCCGAGTTCCTTAACCACAGTTCACCCGATCGCCTTGGTATTCTCTACCTGACCACCTGAGTCGGTTTGGGGTACGGGCCGCCGGTACACTCGCTAGAGGCTTTTCTCGGCAGCATGGGATCACTCACTTCACCTAAAACGGCTCGGCATCAGCTCTCAGGATACGTGAGAGACGGATTTACCTATCTCTCTCCCTACAGCCTTACCCCGGGACAACCACCGCCCGGGCTGAGCTACCCTCCTGCGTCACCCCATCACTCACCTACTACCCCCTCGGGCCCCACGCTCCCCGTGAAACAGGCCCGAAGGCCCGAACCACGGTTCGGGTGGTTAGCATCAGAGGGTTCAGCGTTGGCGCATACCAGCGGGTACGGGAATATCAACCCGTTGTCCATCGACTACGCCTGTCGGCCTCGCCTTAGGTCCCGACTTACCCTGGGCGGATTAGCCTGCCCCAGGAACCCTTGGTCATCCGGCGCACACGTTTCTCACGTGTGATTCGCTACTCATGCCTGCATTCTCACTCCCGCAACCTCCACCCCACGATCACTCGAAGGCTTCACCGGTTACAGGACGCTCCCCTACCCATCAACACCCCCGAAAGGATGTCAATGCCACGGCTTCGGCGGTGTGCTTGAGCCCCGCTACATTGTCGGCGCGGAATCACTTGACCAGTGAGCTATTACGCACTCTTTCAAGGGTGGCTGCTTCTAAGCCAACCTCCTGGTTGTCACAGCAACTCCACATCCTTTCCCACTTAGCACACGCTTAGGGGCCTTAGCCGATGATCTGGGCTGTTTCCCTCTCGACTACGAAGCTTATCCCCCGCAGTCTCACTGCCACGCTCTCACTTACCGGCATTCGGAGTTTGGCTGACGTCAGTAACCTGGTAGGGCCCATCAGCCATCCAGTAGCTCTACCTCCGGCAAGAAACACGCGACGCTGCACCTAAATGCATTTCGGGGAGAACCAGCTATCACGGAGTTTGATTGGCCTTTCACCCCTAACCACAGGTCATCCCCCAGGTTTTCAACCCTGGTGGGTTCGGGCCTCCACACCGTCTTACCGGCGCTTCACCCTGCCCATGGCTAGATCACTCCGCTTCGGGTCTACAGCATGCGACTAAAAACGCCCTATTCAGACTCGCTTTCGCTACGGCTACCCGCCACCGGTTAACCTCGCCACACACCATAACTCGCAGGCTCATTCTTCAAAAGGCACGCCATCACCAACAACAAAGAACAAGTCCTTCGCTGAGGAGGCTCTGACGGCTTGTAGGCACACGGTTTCAGGTACTATTTCACGACCCCTCACCGGGGCACTTTTCACCTTTCCCTCACGGTACTGGTCCGCTATCGGTCATCAGGAAGTATTCAGCCTTACCACGTGGTCGTGGCAGATTCACACGGGATTTCACGGGCCCCGTGCTACTCGGGAACACACCCAGAAGCCACTGAAATTTCGTCTACCGGACTCTCACCGTCTACGGTCGGCCATCCCAAACCATTCGACTATCCCAGCGGTTTATAACTCCTCGGTCCAACGGCAGCTGAACCAGGGTGGTCCCACAACCCCGCACACGCAACGCCTGCCGGCTATCACACGCGCACGGTTTAGGCTCCTCCGCTTTCGCTCACCACTACTCACGGAATCACTATTGTTTTCTCTTCCTGCGGGTACTGAGATGTTTCACTTCCCCGCGTTCCCACCAACCTGCCTATACATTCAGCAGGCGGCGACACCCCATGACGAGTGCCAGGTTTCCCCATTCGGAAATCCCCGGATCAAAGTCTGGTTGCCGACTCCCCGAGGCATATCGCAGGCTCCCACGTCCTTCATCGGCTCCTGATGCCAAGGCATCCACCGTATGCCCTTAAAAACTTGAACACACAAAACGATCAAAACAAATCGCAGATAAACAACAAAAACAACCCGACAGGAAACCCCGAAAGACTCCCCACCAGGCGGCTCTCATCGTTCACCAGAGATGCTCGCGTCCACTGTGCAGTTCTCAAAAAACAACCGGGCCCACCGAGGCCACACGACCCATAACGGAGAAGTGTGGCCAACGGTCCCGCAGTCCGAGGTCACCTGGGCTTGCGCCCGTTCCCTCAGGACTCAACAGCGTGTCCAACCCACCACCCGCCTGAAACCGCCGTTCCCACTCCCCTGGGTTGCCCCGGGGCGGTACTTGCCGGCTCACACGAGCGGTGAGCTGAGTAACCAGTGCTCCACATCTATGAGCAGCCACCTGACAGACATTCGCTGCCAACGGTGGCCACCGACCAGATCCCTCACGGAGAGGCGACCTGGCCAGTTGGTGCTCCTTAGAAAGGAGGTGATCCAGCCGCACCTTCCGGTACGGCTACCTTGTTACGACTTCGTCCCAATCGCCGGCCCCACCTTCGACCGCTCCCCCCACACAAGGTGGTTGGGCCACGGGCTTCGGGTGTTGCCGACTTTCGTGACGTGACGGGCGGTGTGTACAAGGCCCGGGAACGTATTCACCGCAGCGTTGCTGATCTGCGATTACTAGCGACTCCGACTTCACGAAGTCGAGTTGCAGACTTCGATCCGAACTGAGACCGGCTTTAAGGGATTCGCTCCACCTCACGGTATCGCAGCCCTCTGTACCGGCCATTGTAGCATGTTTGCAGCCCAAGACATAAGGGGCATGATGACTTGACGTCATCCCCACCTTCCTCCGAGTTGACCCCGGCGGTCTCCCATGAGTCCCCACCCGAAGTGCTGGCAACATGGAACGAGGGTTGCGCTCGTTGCGGGACTTAACCCAACATCTCACGACACGAGCTGACGACAGCCATGCACCACCTGTCACCGGCCCAAAAAGGACCCACCATCTCTGATGGTTTTCCGGCGATGTCAAGCCTTGGTAAGGTTCTTCGCGTTGCGTCGAATTAAGCAACATGCTCCGCCGCTTGTGCGGGCCCCCGTCAATTCCTTTGAGTTTTAGCCTTGCGGCCGTACTCCCCAGGCGGGGCGCTTAATGCGTTAGCTGCGGCGCGGAATCCGTGGAAGGACCCCACACCTAGCGCCCAACGTTTACGGCGTGGACTACCAGGGTATCTAATCCTGTTCGCTCCCCACGCTTTCGCTCCTCAGCGTCAGTACAGGCCCAGAGAACCGCCTTCGCCACCGGTGTTCCTCCCGATATCTGCGCATTTCACCGCTACACCGGGAATTCCATTCTCCCCTACCTGCCTCTAGTCTGCCCGTATCCACCGCAGACCCACGGTTAAGCCGTGGGCTTTCACGACAGACGCGACAAACCGCCTACGAGCTCTTTACGCCCAATAATTCCGGACAACGCTTGCGCCCTACGTATTACCGCGGCTGCTGGCACGTAGTTAGCCGGCGCTTCTTCTGCAGGTACCGTCACGTTAGCTTCGTCCCTGCTGAAAGAGGTTTACAACCCGAAGGCCGTCATCCCTCACGCGGCGTCGCTGCGTCAGGCTTCCGCCCATTGCGCAATATTCCCCACTGCTGCCTCCCGTAGGAGTCTGGGCCGTGTCTCAGTCCCAGTGTGACCGGTCGCCCTCTCAGGCCGGTTACCCGTCGTCGCCTTGGTAGGCCATCACCCCACCAACAAGCTGATAGGCCGCGAGCCCATCCCCAACCGAAAAACTTTCCACCACCACGCCATGCGACCAGTGGTCATATCCGGTATTAGACCCAGTTTCCCGGGCTTATCCCAGAGTCAGGGGCAGGTTGCTCACGTGTTACTCACCCGTTCGCCGCTCGAGTACCCCCGAAGGGGCCTTTCCGCTCGACTTGCATGTGTTAAGCACGCCGCCAGCGTTCGTCCTGAGCCAGGATCAAACTCTCCATTAAGGTCCAAACGACAGACCAGGGGGCGAACCCCGACCCGCCAAACCTTGGAAACAATCCCAGCATCACCACCCCCCAAGAGGGGCGGCATTGCCTCAAAGAAATCCCCACCACCCCACGAATGGAGCGGCACGGGGCGACCCGACCAGAAAACCGGCCGAGCCGATAAAGGCACTGGCTTTTAACACGCTGTTGAGTTCTCAAGAAACGGACACCCACCGCGCTGGACCCGCTTTCGCGTTTCCCGCTCCGGGGCGACTCGACTTACTTTATCGGATCCGTCCCGACTGTCAATTCGGGGCTTCTCTGATACGCCTTTCCAATCCCGCTTGCGCGGCACCTTCCGGGCGGTGGAGCTATTTCATCAGATCCGGTCCGATTGTCAAAACCGAGCCTTTTCCGACCCATGACGGCAGCGCAGGCACGGCAAAGCCGTGTCGGCTCGTTCGTCAGTGGTTTCCCCGTGCTTCGGCCGGCCGCCATGCGGGCGTCCTGCATCCGTGAGGGGACGAGGGGTTAACTTACGCGGTCGGAGTGCCCGCGTCAAATCAGCGCCCCGGCAGGGCGCGCGCGGCCAGGTTGCGCCGGATTGAGGGGAACCCGGCGTGCCTGAGCAGCATCTACCCTAGGTAGCTTTCCCCTGCCCAGCCACGAAAGGTCTCACATGGCGTACCCACCTGCCCCGCCTCCGCCCCCGCAGTCGAGCCCCGGCACTCCGCCCCCCAACCACCTCCCCTGGGCGATCGCGACCACGATCCTGTGCTGCCTCCCGGCCGGTGTCGTGTCCATCGTCTTCGCCGCCCAGGTCAACTCCAAGTGGCAGGCCGGCGACCACGCGGGGGCGCTCAAGTCCTCCAAGAACGCCAAGACCTGGGCGATCGTGTCCGCGGTCCTTGGTCTGATCGTCGGTGTCATCTACGGCGTCCTCGCCGCGGTCGGCGCCAACAGCAGCTGACCGATGACGCACGAGTCCCGGCCCGCCCCGCAGCTGCGGGGCGGGCCGGTTCCCGAGGCACCGGACGGTGTGCGACGACCCGTCGCCGGGCTTGCCGTCCGCCTGCTGCGGCCCGGCGGAGTCCTGCTCCTCAGCGTCGCGGCCGTCTGCTACGTCGCGGTAGTCGACCCCAACGAGTCGGGGCACTATCCGACCTGCCCCTTCCTCGCGCTCACCGGTTTCCAATGCCCGGGCTGCGGGTCGATGCGCACCGTCCACGCGCTCGCCAACGGCCACGTCCAGGAGGCGTTCGGGCTGAACGTCCTCACCATCGCGATGCTTCCGGTTCTCACGTTCTTCTGGCTCCGATGGGCGAGGGCGAGCGTCCTGGACGAGCCCGTCCGGACGAAGGTGGCGCACCCTGCCCTGATCTGGGCACTGTTCGCCGTGGTGCTGCTCTTCTGGTTGGTCAGGAACCTTCCCGTCGGGTCGTTCCTCGCCGCCTGACCGCGGACACCGGGGTCCACTTCTCCTCGGGCCGCCCTGACGAGCCCGTCTCATCCATGATCACGGACAGCCTCAGCGCGCCGGATCGGGCAGACTCGACCGCGCGCCGTCCACGGCATGTGCGCCGCGTTCGACGACGGCCGCTCGGGACGTCAGGCTGGATCGGTGAAGGCGGGCGGCCGCTTGTCGAAGTAGGCGCGGACGGCCTCGACCTGGTTCGGGCTGCCGCGCAGGGCGCCGAGCGTCCGGGACTCCTCCAGGAACTGGCCGGCCAGGTCGTTGTCGCCGGCGCGGTTGAGCAGGCGCTTGGCCCCCCGGACGGCGTCGGGGCTGTTGCCGGCGATCTCGCGGGCCAGTTCGGTCGCGGCGGCGTGCGGGTCGTCGGCGGCGCGGGTGGCGAGGCCGATGCGGGCGGCGTCCGCTCCGGAGATCATGCGTCCGGTGAAGGTGAGCTCCTTCGCGACGTCCTCGCCGACGAGGCGGATCAGCGCGGCGGTGCCGGTCATGTCGGGGACCAGGCCCCAGCGGATCTCCAGGACCGACAGGCGCGCGTCCGGGGCGACGATCCGGATGTCGGCGCCGAGCGCGATCTGCAGGCCGCCGCCGAGGGCGTGCCCGTGGACGGCGGCGATGACGGGCTGAGGCAGTTCCCGCCACACGTGCACGGCCTGCTGGCCGAGGTTGGTGATGCGCCCCGGCTCGCGCGCCGTGATGTCGCCGGCGCGCCGCCCGTCACCGTCGCCGGCCATGGCGGCGAAGCTCGCGAAGTCCAGGCCCGCGCAGAAGGCGCGGCCCTCCCCCGACAGGACCACGGCCCGGACGGACGCGTCGGCGGCGAGGGCGTCCCCGGTCCGGGCGAGCGCCTCGAACGTCGCGAGGTCGAGGGCGTTCAGCTTGTCGGGGCGGTTGAGCCGCACGTCGGCGACCCCCTCGTGGACGTTCACGGTGACGCGGTCGGTCATGCCGGGGTCCCTCCATCCTCACGGTCGTCTCCCGGGGACGATTCCACGCGGCGCCCCCGCCGGTCGAGGGCGAGGGTCAGACATCCCTGGAGGTTGGATGTCAAGCGGCGAGGTCGTGGTCGTGGTGTGACCAGGCGGTTGCTTGGTCGTAGATGCTGCCGGTTTTGAGGCAGCCGTGGAGGATGCCGACGAGGCGGTTGCCGACCTGGCGGAGGGCGGCGTTGTGGCTGATGTCGCGGGCTTTGAGCTGGTCGTAGTAGGCGCGGACGTGCGGGTCGTGGAGGATCGCGCACGAGGCTTGATTGTGGAGGGCGTCGATGAGCCGGTCGTTGTGGACGAACCGGGCCTGGACGGTCTTGGTCTTGCCGGACTGGCGGGTGATCGGGGAGGTGCCGGCGTAGTTCTTGCGTGCCTTCGCCGAGGCGTAGCGGCCGGGGGCGTCTCCGAACTCGGCGAGCACCCGGGCGCCGAGGATCACACCCAGTCCCGGCTGGGAGAGGATGATCTCAGCGTCCGGGTGTCGGCCAAAATGGGCCTCGACCTCGCCTTGGAGGGTCTTGATCTCGCTGTTGAGGACGGTGATGATCGCGACCAGTGACTTCACCGTGGCCGCGTAGGCGGTCGTGACCAACGGCGCTTGCCCGAGGTGCTCAGCGCGCAGGACGTCCTGGATCGCTGCGGCTTTGTCCGGGATGCCGCGGCGGCCCTTCAGACAGGCCGTGATCTGAGAGATCGTCAGCTTCGCCGCGGCCTCGGGCGTGGGCGCCTTGACCAGCAGCCTCAGCACCGCGTCGCTGGTGAGGTCCAGGGACTTGTAGGCGGCCAGGGCGGCGGGGAAGTACTCCCGCAACGCCGCCCGAAGGCGGAGCATGTGGCGGGTCCGTTCCCAGATCAGTGTCTGATGCGCCCTGGTGACGACCTTGACCGCCTCGGCGATCCCGGAGTCCCCGGCGACCTCGCGCAACTGGTGGCGGCGGGTGCGGATCATGTCGGCCAGGGCGTGGGCGTCACCCTTGTCGCTCTCCGACGCCTCAGCGTCGTCAGCGACGAACCGACCGAGGAGGTCGTGGAACCGGGCGATCCCGGCCATCCCCTCGGCCAGCCGAGCCCGCTTCAACACCCGGCCCGTCTCGTCCTGGACCTCGATGTCGTGGTGGTCCTCAGCCCAGTCATCCCCGACCAACAGCACCCAGACCTCCAACATCGACAACGGGACACAGCAGCCCGCAGGAGCGCGTCGGCGACCTAATGGACCAGTGCTCACCCCAACGTTCGGGGGGCACGACATCCCATCAGCGATCAACAGCCCCTGACCACCGGTGAAGGCACGCTCTGACCCCAGGACTCGAAGTCCAGGTGGCGGAAGTGCTCACTCACCAGCGGCTACCAGGCACCGAGTCTGCCTGAACGGCAACCCCGGCACTTCCCATTAGGTGACGGGGACGATCCGCGCCGCGGTGAGCCTGCCGTCGTGGATGTCGAGGAGACCGAGGGTGCCGTGCGGCTGGCGCCGCCTGTCGGTCGGCGAGCCGGGGTTGAAGATGCGGACGCCGTCGCCGGTCTCGTCCAGGGGGATGTGCGAGTGCCCGAACACGACGAGGTCGGCGCCGGGGAACCAGCGCCGCATCCGGGCGGTGCGGCCCCGGGCCTGCCCGCTGTCGTGGACCATCGCGACGGCGAGACCGTCGAGGTCGAGTTCGAGGCGTTCGGGGGCGCCCCATTCCGCCACGTCCGGCCCGTCGTTGTTGCCCAGGACGGCGTGGACGGGCGCGTACTCGGCCAGCTCGTCCAGTACGGAGGCGACGCACACGTCGCCGGCGTGCAGGATCACGTCTGCGCCCCGCAGGTGCTCGGCCACCCGCGGCGGGCACGACTTCCAGCGCCTGGGCGCGTGGGTGTCGGAAACGGCCACCGCTCTCACATGTCCCATTGTCCCGCAGGGAGCACAATGGGGCGGATGCGGATCGACATCGGCGGCGTGCGCCTCTACTTCGACGTCGAGGGGGCCGGGCTGGTCCCGGACGGTGCGGCGATGGCCGAGCGGCCCGTGATCGTGGCGCTGCACGGCGGTCCGGGGGCCGACCACTCGCTGTTCAAGCCGGTGCTGGGGCGGGCGACCGAGTTCGCGCAGGTCGTCTACCTGGACCAGCGCGGCAGCGGCCGGTCGGACGTGAGCGAGCCCGCGCTGTGGACGTGGGAGCGCTGGGCGGACGACGTCGTCGACTTCTGCGACGCGCTGGGCATCGACGACCCGGTCCTGCTCGGGACGTCCAGCGGGGGGTGGGTCGCGCTGACGATCGCGCACCGCCACCCGGAGCGCGTTCGCGGGGTGGTGCTCGACAGCGTGATGCCGGGGCCCGCCGAGGAGCGGCTGGCCGTCTTCGAGCGGCTCGGCGGCGCGGAGGCCCGCGACATCGCGCGCCGCTACTGGGACGGGGAGGACGTCCACGACGACTGGGAGCGGGTGTGCCTGCCCCTCTACTCGCGGCGGCCGGACGGCGACCCGGACGGGCGGGACAGGCTGGCCCGCATCCGCTGGAACCGCGACGTCATCGAGCATTTCCGGCGCTCGCTCGCCGGCTCGTTCGACCCGTGGCCGCACCTGAACCGGATCGTCCGGCCCGTCCTGATCCTGAACGGGGAGGACGACCCCGTCGCGACGGTCTCGGCCGCGCGAGCGCTCGCGGGGGCGCTGCCGGAGCCGGCGTCCGAGCTGCACGTGCTGCCCGCCACGGGCCACGGCGTCTTCAGGGAGGACCCTGACCGCGCCATCGCCCTGCTCCGCGATTTCGTCGCGCGGGCCACCGCCCGGGGATGAGGCGGCGGGAAGCCGGGCGGCGGGCGCCCACCGGAAGTCGGGTGATTTTGCCACGGCGAGCCTTCGACACACGTGGGAAACAACTGTAAGCACGCTGTCATTACCAAGGACTGACCTGCGGAGTTACGCTCGAATTCCTCGCGCTCGTCCCGAAAGGATTCCGACCGTACGCCCCCGGTCGCTTTCCCGGCACGGCGACCCACCACCGCGAGGGCACAGTGAGGGCGGCCGGGCCCCGAGGAGGATGGACACTCCCTTGCACCGGCCCCGGGATCCGGCCGCCTCTCCGCACGCTCCGCCGGGACCTATGAGGTCAGGTAGAGCTTGCGGTCGAACACCCCGGAGCCCGGCGTGCTCTCACCGCGGGCGATGGCGGAGCCGCTGCCCTTGCCGTTGGAGGGGCACAGCGCGCTGCTGCCCGACTGGCGGACGAGCGTGATGTCGTCGGACCTGCCCTGCGCGTCGTCCTGGGCCGGCAGGGGGCGGTTCGGGTTGTCGCGGTTGTAGACGTCGAAGCGAAGGCCGTCGGTGCTCCCCGTCCGGAAGCCGTAGTAGCAGGTGACGGTGATACCGAGGATCTTGCCTTCCATCTTGAAGCGCAGGCCGCCGTTGATGGACAGGACGCCGTCCCGGCCGCCCGCCACCGGGTCGTAGGCGACCTGGCCGCTCTTGTCCTGCATCTCGCTGAGGTCGAGGTCGGAGGCCGGGGAGCTGAGGCCGTTGGAGGTCCGGCACGCGCCCATCGACGCGGCGGTCAGCTCGCCCGCGCCGGTGGACTGGACGGTGCCCTGGAGCCGGGCGCTGTCGCACGTGCCGGTGATCTTCGCGCCGAGGTAGTCGACGGAGAACTGGAGCGCGCCGACCGTCGCGACCTGCCAGTTGCCGGAGTAGGGCGCTCCGGTGGCGGTCTCCTCGCGGATCGTGGTGGTGGCGGCGGAGGCGGCGGGCACCGCCAGGGCCAGCGCGGCGGCGGCGGCCGTTAAGGGGGCGGCCAGCCTGATGGGAGCCTTCACGGGGTTTCCTCCTCGGGAAGAGGGATTTGATTTTTTCTACCCGAGTGACCGTGAAAAGCAAGGCCTGTGCAGCCGGATATCCACAGTCTAGAGAATTCCGATAAATGTCGGCCGCCGGATACTAGCCGACCGATATACCAATCGCGGAGTCGAGTACTTCCCACACGGACCGGGAGGGCGCGCGGCCGGGCGGGAGGTTATGGACGGATCCCGGCCGCGCGCCTGGCCTGTCAGTGGAACACGGGCTTCATGGCGTACACGCGGTTCGGCTTGTTGTAGCCGAAGAAGACGCGGGTGCCGCGGCCGGCGGGCGCGACCGCCAGCCCTTCGCTCTCCCCGGTCAGCGGTATGGCGATCGCGTCCAGGATGTTCCCCGCGCGGTCCAGCACGGTGATCGTGTCGTTGGTGTAGTAGAGGACCTTGTCGCCGGCCATCTCCAGGCCCTGCGGGACGCCGTGGTAGCCGAGGTCGAAGGTCGAGCGGACGGTTCCGTCGAGACCGGTGAAGGCGAACACGAACGGGCCCTGGTCGCCCGGTCCGGCGTGCACGAGCAGGCCGTCGCGCCGGTTGTCGACCGCGACCAGGCCGGAGTTGCCGAGCGAGGCGAAGTCGATGGTGCGCACGACCTCGGGCTCGCCGCTCCAGTCCACCACGTTGACCTTGGTGGGGTTGGTGCCGCCGCCGGTGGCGACGTAGAGCAGGCCGTCGCGGTCGCGGACGCTGATCTCGGCGGCGTGCCCGACGGCGAGCGGCGCGCTCTCCTTGAGCGTGTTGCCGTCGCGGTCGTACTCGCGGATGACGCCGCGGCCGCCGCCCACGTCGAACCCGACGTAGAACCGGCCGCGGAGGTGGGCGAGGCCCTGCATGTTGTCGGTGTGGGGGACGTCGAAGAGCAGGTCGAAGGTGTATCCGGCGGCCGCGGCGGGGCGGGCGCCCGCCAGGGCGGCGGCTCCGGCGAGCGTGGCGGCGCCCGCGAGGCCGAGGACTCTGCGGCGGGTGGGAGCGGCCTCGCCGAGTCCGGGTCCGTGCATTCGTGCCTCCTTGTTGGGGGGTGGCGGGGAGGAAGGTCAGGGGCGGGCCGGGCGGGGGGCCTCCAGCACCTCGGGGTTCGCGCAGTGGACGAGGGGCTCGCCGCGCAGGTGGCGGCCGACGTCGCGGGCGAGGATGCGGGCGGCGTTGGCGGCGGTCTGCTTGCTGGCCCCGGCCAGGTGCGGCGTGACGATGATGTTCGGGGTGGTCAGCAGCCGCGACCCGGCCGGGATCGGCTCCTCGGGGAACACGTCGAACGCGGCGGCGAACAGGTGCCCGGACTCGGCGGCGTCGCAGACGGCCTCGTAGTCCAGCAGCGACCCGCGCGCGCAGTTGACGATGATGGAGCCGGGCGGCATCGCGGCGATCTGCGCGGCGCCGATCATCCCGGTGGTCTGCGGCGTCGCGCGGGCGTGCAGGGAGACGATCTGCGCGCGCGCCAGCAGTTCGTCGAGCGGGACGAGTTCGGCGATGCCGGCCAGGTCGCCGAGGTCGTCCAGGTAGGGGTCGTGGACGAGGACGCGGGCGCCGAGCGCGGCGAGCATCCGGGCGACGCGGCGGCCGACGGCGCCGCAGCCGACGAGCCCGGCGGTGGAGCCGAGGATCTCGATGCCGACGTCGTCGTAGCGGTAGTAGTCGCCGCGCCACTGCCCCGCCATCAGGTCGACGTGCGTCTGCGGGATGCGCCGCACCGCGGCGAGGATGAGCCCGAGGGTGTGCTCGGCGGTCGCGCCCGCGTTGCGTCCGGGCGCGAAGCAGACGGCGACGCCGTGCTCGGTCGCCGCCTCCAGGTTGGCGTTGACGGGCCCGCCGCGGCTGATCCCGAACAGCCGCAGGTCCGGGGAGGCCTCCAGGATCCGGCGGGTCAGCGGGGCCATCTGGGTGACGCAGACCTCGGCGCCGCGCAGCGCCTCGATGAGCTGATCCTCGGTCCCGGACGCCTCGTCCACCTCGGCGACGCGGCCGAACGGCTCCACCGGCCACGGCAGGGTGACCTCCGAGAACGCCAGGCCGCCGGGCGCCTCGGCGCGCAGGGCGGCGACGAGCAGTTCGTTGCGGACGAAAAGGTCACCGGCCGCGAGCACGCGGGTAGTCATTCATCGCTCCAGTGGGGTGTTGAACTCCAGGAGGGCGGCCTCGCCGCCCCGGAGCCGGATCTCGGTCAGTGCGCAGTTCCCCAGCGACGGGAACCGCCGCCGGTAGTCCTTGAGCGGGATCCCCAGCAGCCGGCACAGCGCGAGCCGGATCGCCGTGGAGTGCGCGACGACCAGGACGCGGCCGCCGTCGTGCTGGCGGGCGATGTCGTCCAGGCACGCGGTGAAGCGGTGCGCGGCGGCGGCCGGGTCCTCGCCGCCGGGCAGGTGCCCGGCGACGGGGTCGGCGAGGAACGCGCGCAGCTCCTCGGGGAACTTTCGCTCCATCTCCGCGCGGGTGAGGCCCTCGCCGTGCCCGAAGTCCAGTTCCCGGAGCCGCCGGTCGACGTGCAGCCGGGCGCCGACCGCCGCGGCGGAGGGCGCCGCGGTCAGCCGGGACCGCGACAGGTCCGAGCACCACACCGCGTCCGGCCGGGCCGCGGCCGCCCAGGCGGCCAGTGCGCGGGCCTGGTCCAGGCCGCGCGGGGTCAGCGCGACGTCGCTGACCCCGGCGTAGCGGTTCTCGGCGTGCCATTCGGTCTCCCCGTGCCGGACGAGGATGAGGCGCGTCATCGGGATGTCCTCTCGCGTGCGTGGGCGGCGGTCTCGGCGGGCAGCCACCCGCGCCTTTCCAGCTCATCGACCAGGCGCAGGTAGGGCGCGTCGAACACGCCGGTCTTTCCCGGACGCGGGTCGATCACCGTCTCGACGGCGACCATCCGCCCGGCGGTCTCGGCGATGTCGCGGCCGGGCGCGGCGGCGAGCACCGCGGCGCCGAGCGCGGGCTCGGCCTGCCGGGGCAGCACGACCGGGCGGCCGAGGATGTCGGCGCGCAGCTGGCACCAGTACCGGCTGCGCGCGGCGCCGCCGGTCAGGGTCAGGTCGCCGCCGGTGGGCGCGCCGAGGAGGTCGAGGTGGTCGAAGCAGAGCCGCTCCAGGTAGCCGACGCCCTGCAGGACGGCGGCGAAGTCGTCGGCCTCGTCGCCCGTGCCGTCCAGCAGGAACCCGCGGGCGTCCGGTGCGAGGAACGGGAACCGCTCCCCCTCCGGGACGAGCGGGTACGCGAGCGCCGCCGCCGGTTCGTGCCGGGCGGCGCGCCGGTCCAGGCCGGCGAGGTCGCGGCCCGGGAAGTCCCTGGAGATCGCGCCCGCGCCGGTGCTGGACGCGCCGCCGGGCAGCCACCGCCCGTCGGGCGCCTTGTGGGAGTAGACGACGCCGAACGGGTCCTGGACGAGGTCGTCGCTGACGCCCTTGAGGACGAGGGTCGTGCCGAGGACGGAGTTCCACGACCCGACGGTGAGGCGCCCCGTCCCGAGCTGGGCGGCGCACCCGTCGGTGGCCCCCGCGACGACGGGGGTTCCCTCGGGGACGCCGGTGGCCTCGGCGGCCGCCGCGCAGACCGTCCCGAGCGGCGTGCCGGACCGTTCCAGCGGCGGGAGCAGGCCGGCGGGGACGCCCAGCGCGTCGAGGACGACGGACGGCCAGTCCTCGGCGACGAGGTCCGCGCCGGTCTTGAGCGCGTTGCTGAGGTCGGCGGCCACGGGATGGCCCGTCAGCCGCCGGTTGACGAAGTCGGCCTGGTGGGCGAGGCGGGCGCCCTCGCTCGGGTGGTCCTCCAGGAGCCAGAGCAGTTTCGGCAGGGCCCAGGCGGGCTGCATGCGCTGGTAGCCGAGGGCGCGCCACACCTCGCCGCCGGCCTCGTTCACCCGCTGGACGTGCCCGGCCGCGCGGGTGTCGTCGTACATGAGCGCCGGGGTCAGCGGGCGCCCGCCGTCGTCGGTGAGCAGGATCGTCCCGGACGTGGCGTCGACGGCGACGGCCTGCACCGCCCCCGCCGGGACGTCCCTCAGTGCCTCGTGGCAGGCGGCGCCGACCGCCGTCCACCAGTCCTCCGGGTCCTGCTCGTGCCGGGGGCCGTCCCGCCGCCCGGTGAGCGCCCGGCTGCCGGCCCCGGCGACGTCGCCCGACGCGGTGACGGCGAGCGCGCGCACGCTCTGCGTCCCCAGGTCGACCCCCACCCAGACCGGCTCGTTCAGGTCGGTCACCGGTCGCCGCCGTCCAGGCCGGTGCGGGCGCGGGCCGCCGCGAGGGTCGGCCAGGCGGGCGCCGTCGCGGAACGGATCGCCAGGAAGTCCTCGTAGGTCCGGGCGTAGTGGTCGGCGCGGCCGGGGTCGGGCGCGTGGGTGTCGCCGGGACGGACGTGGGCGCCCGCGGCCTCGCGGGCGCCGGCGGCCCGCCCGGTGGACAGGAGGCCGACGATGAACGCGCCCCGCGCGCCCGCCTCGGTGTCGGCCGACCGGACGACGGGGACGCCCGTGACGTCGGCCAGCATGCCCAGCCAGACGGGGCTCGCCGAGCCGCCGCCGCTCACCCGCAGCTCGGTCGGGCGGGTCTCGGCCGCGGTCAGGCAGTCGCGCACGACCAGGCTCAGCCCTTCCAGCACGGCGCGGGCGATGTGCTCGCGCTCATGGTGGACGGTGAGGCCGTGGAACGCGCCGCGCGCCCGCGGGTCGAGGAAGGGGGCCCGTTCACCGGCGGGCGACAGGTACGGCAGGAAGACCAGCCCGTCGGCGCCCGGCGACGCCTGCGCCGCCAGCTCGGCGAGCGCGGCGGGGGCGGGGAGGCCGAGCAGGCGGCACGCCCAGTCGACGACCTGGCCGCCCGCCAGCGTCGGGAAGGCCCGCAGGTAGCGGCCCGGCAGGCCCATCGCGACGGTGAGGCCGGACGGGTCGCCGGTGAGGCGCGGGCCGTCCACGACCGTCTCGGTGCACAGCGTGGTGCCGAGGATCGTGCAGGCCTGGCCGGTGTCGACCGCGCCGACGCCGATCGCGGTGGAGGCGATGTCGTAGGGGGCGAGGACGACCGGCAGCCCTTCGGGGAGGCCCAGTTCGTCCGCCGCGTCCCCGGTCAGGGGCGCCGCGCGCCGGTCGTCGCCGCGCAGCTCGGGGAGCAGCCTCGCCGCCCACTCCATGTCGTAGCGGCGCAGGAGGTCGTCGGAGTAGCGCAGGGCGGCGATGTCCAGGAACGGCGCGGACGCGTCGGAGCCGTCCACCGCGATCTCCCCGGTGAGGCGGGAGAAGATCCAGCCGCCGCAGGTGAGGGACGCCGCCGAGCGGGCGATCCGGTCCGGGTCGTGCTCGCGCAGCCAGGTGAGGATCGCGTTCGGCAGCCCCGCGAAGTGCAGCGACCCGTTGACGCGGAACGCCTCCTCCAGCACGCCGGAGGCCGCCCACCGCTCGACGGCCGGGGCGGCGCGGCCGTCGTTCCACAGGATCGCGGGGCCGGTGGGGGCGCCGTCGCCGTCCACCAGCCAGCAGCCGTCGCCCTGCGCGGTGAGCGCCAGGAAGTCGGGGTCGCCGCCGACCCGGGCGAGCACCTCCCGGACCGCGCCGGCGACGGCCCGCCACACCGCGGCCATGTCCTGCTCGGCGTGCCCCGGCGCGGGCCGGGTCACCTCGGTGGGCCGCCGGGCGACGGCCAGTTCGGCGCCGTCCGCGGCGTACCCCACCGCCTTGATCATCGTGGTGCCGGCGTCGACGCAGACGACCGTCATCGGCTTCCCCGTCCCTTGCGTAGCGGTCCCCGGCGCCGTCTCGTCGACGGCGCCGGCCCATCGGTCCCATCAAAGCGTGCGCCGGTCAGGCGCGGCCGTGCGAGGCGCGCGAGCGGCGGGCGACCGAGTCCAGCGCCACGGCGAGCAGCAGCACGGCGCCGGTCACCATGAACCGGTAGGAGGAGTCGAGGTTCAGCAGCGTCAGCCCGCTGGAGATCGACTGGATGACCAGGATGCCGAGCAGCGCCGCGAACGCGTTGCCGCGCCCGCCGAACAGGCTCGTCCCGCCGATCACGGCCGCCGCGATCGCGTTCAGGTTGACGTCGCCGCCGCCGCTGCTCTGGTTGGCCGCCGCGAGCCGCGCCGCCGCGAGGACGCCGCCGATCGCGGCGAGCGTGGTGCACATGACGAACGCCGAGGCGTAGACGGTCCTGACGTTGATCCCGGCGCGGCGCGCCGCCTCGACGTTGCCGCCGACCGCGTACACGGACTTGCCGTACTTCGTCCGGGACAGGACGTAGTGCGTCACCAGCACGAGCGCGAGGAACAGGACGAACATCCAGCCGACCCCGCGGTCGCGGTTCAGGTACCAGACCGCCACGGCGAGGCCGGCCAGCAGGGCGGCGCTGCGGAGGATCAGTGTGCGCTCCGTCGTCGCGGGCAGGCCCGCCCTGCGGCGCTGCGCGGCCCGGCCGTGACCCGTGAGGTACAGCGCCGCCGCGCCCGCGACCACCAGCGCGTAGGCCAGCCACGGCGGGAGGAAGTCGAGCTGGGCGAACGTCACCAGCCGCGAGTCGAACGGCAGGTTGATCGAGCCCTTGGGGCCGAGGATCCACAGCTGCAGGCCGAGCCAGCCGAGCAGCCCGGCCAGGGTGATGACGAAGCTGGGCACGCCGAGCCGGTTGAACACCTGGGCGTAGAACCAGCCGAGCGCGACCGCCAGCACCACCGCCGCCGCGATCGCCAGCCAGGACGGCCAGCCGTGGTCGACGAACAGCACCGCGACCACGGCGGCGCTGAGCCCGCTGACCGACCCCACCGACAGGTCGATCTGGCCGACCAGCAGCATGAACACCACGCCGAGCGCGATCACGCCGACCGGCACGCACTCCAGCGCCAGGTTGACCAGGTTGGCGCTGGACAGGAAGACCGGATTGAGGATCTGCATCACGGTCCAGATCACGATCAGCCCGCCGACCACCGGCGCGACGCCGAGGTCGCCGCCGCGGACCCGGTCGGCCGCCGCCGCCAGCGCGGCGCGCACGCCCCGGCCCCCGGAGTCGCCCGGCAGACCGGTCCTCGCCTCCGGCGGCGCCATGAGGTCACTCATCGCCCGCTCCCTTCCTCAGGCCGCCCGGTGCGACCCGCTCGGGCCGGTCGTCGTCCGGCTCCTCCACCGCGTCCGCGTCCTGTGCTCCCCCGGCTCCGGCCCGCCCGCCCTCCTCGGCGGCGGCGCCGGTTCCGGGGCCCGCCCTGCCCGCGCGGCGGCTCACCACGTTGTCGGCCGCGCCGGTGATGGCGGCGACCAGCTCCTCGGCGGACGTCGTCCGCGCGTCGAAGACGCCGTTGTTGCGGCCGAGGCGCAGCACGGCCACGGTGTCGGCGACGGCCTGGACGTCCGCCATGTTGTGGCTGATCATGAGCACGCCGTGGCCGCGCTCCTTGAGCCGCTCGATGAGGTTGAGCACCTCGGCGGTCTGCGCCACGCCGAGCGCGGCGGTCGGCTCGTCCAGGATGATGACCTTGGGGTCGCCGAGCAGCGACCGGGCGATCGCCACCGTCTGCCGCTGGCCGCCCGACAGCGCCGCGACCGGCACCCCCACCGAGGGGATCTTCGCCGAGAGCTGGGTGAGCAGCTCGCGGGACCGGACCTCCATCGCGACGTCGTCCAGGCGCAGCGCCCGCATCTCGCGGCCGAGGAACAGGTTCTCGATCACGTTGAGGTTCTCGCAGAGGGCGAGGTCCTGGAACACGGTCGCGATGCCGAGCTGCTGCGCGGCGGCCGGCGTCGGGATGCTCACCTCCCGCGACTCGAAGGTGATGGTCCCCGCGTCCGGCGCGTGGACGCCGGACAGGACCTTCACCAGGGTGGACTTGCCGGCGCCGTTGTCGCCGACGAGCGCGACGACCTCGCCGGCGGCGACGTCCAGGTCGACGCCGGTGAGCGCGGCGACGGCGCCGAACGACTTGCTGACGCCGCGCAGCGACAGCAGCGGGCCCGCCGCGCCGGCCGGTGGAGTGGGCGATGGTGACATGACGAACCTTCGGGAGATCGCTACTTGATGCCGAGCTTCGCGCAGGCCGCCGCGTACTCGGCCGTGCAGACCTTGTCGGTCTTGAGGGCGCCGTCCGGTCCGAGGAGGACCTTGCCGATGTTGTCCTGCGTCACGACGGTCGGGGTGAACAGCTCCGACGGCGTGCCGAACAGCGTCGTGTCGCCCTTCGGGCCCTCACCCTGGACGAACTCGTACGCGGCGTTCGCGGCCGCCTCCGCGACGATCTTGATGGGCTTGGAGATCGTGTTGTACTGGTCGCCGGCGATGATCCGCTGGGCGGCGGCGAGCTCGGCGTCGTTGCCGGTCACCGGCGGGACCTCCACCCCGGCGGCCTTGAACGCGGCGACGGCCGCGCCGCCGGTGCCGTCGTTCGCGGCGACGACGCCCGCGATCCGGCCGCGGAACTTGCTGATCTGGCCGCTGACCCACTCCTGGGCCTTCGCGGGCTCCCAGCCGGGCGTGTCGTACTCGGCGAGCAGCTCGAAGCCGCTCGGGTCGACGGAGCTGTGGATGCCCTTCTTGATGAGGTTCGCGGCCGCGTCGGTCGGCGAGCCGTTGACCTCGAGGATGCCGCCCTCGGCCTTGTCCTTCTTGAGGTGCTCGACGAGCGACCGGCCGATCATCGCGCCGATCTTCTCGTTGTCGAAGGAGACGTAGTAGTCGGCCTTGGCCGCCGGGATGGGGCGGTCGTAGGCGATCACCTTCACGCCCCGGGACTGCGCCATCCGGACGATCGACGCCGCCGCGGCCGAGTCGACCGGGTCGATCACGATGGCCTTGACGCCCTGTGCGAGCACCGAGCTGGCCTGCTGCTGCTGTTTGGAGGCGTCGGCGCCGGCGTTCTGGTAGAGCACCGTGCAACCGCCGCACAACTGCTTCATCTTCGCCTTGAACAGCGGGGCGTCGTAGAGCTCGTAGCGGGTGGAGGCGATGTCGGGCATGAGGAACGCGATCTTGGCGTTCTTCGCGTCGCCGCCACCGGACCCAGCGCTCTTGGAGGAGCACGCCGCGGCGGGCGCGAGCACGGCCAGCGCCGCGGCGGCCGCGGCGGCCGTCCTGAGGGAGGGCTTCTTCACAGAGTTCTCCTCGGGGGTACGCCCGTGAAGGGGGCGGGGGAGCCGATGCGGCGGCCGCGCGGCCGGGACCGCCCGGCGACCGCGGTGAGAACGTAACATCACGAACGTTAGAAGTGTCAATACATGGGCGTTAACTAACACGGATGATCGTGAAGAAGGGCGCGAAACGTGGCGGTAAGCCCAGGTCACAGCTCAGCATCGATCCCGTGAGCGCCCTAGGCGCGCACGGGACAGGGGATGTTAGTTTTAACGTCCGTTTCGCCCGGAGGGTCAGTGGCGCGGGCGCGCGGCGACCTCGTGGTCGACCTTGTGGCTCGCCAGCTCGGCCAGCGCCGCCGGGCTCGCCCCGTCGTCCACGACGACCCGCTCGAAGTCGCTCAGCGGCGCGACCCGGTGCAGCGCGGTGCGGCCGAGCTTCGTGTGGTCCACCAGCAGGACGTTGCGGACGGCGCTGCGCAGCATGGCGCGCTTGACGACCACGACCCGCTGCTCCTGGTGGCCCGCGTTGCCGGCCGACACCGCCGACGTCGACACGAAGCACAGGTCCACCTGCAGCGACTCGATCATCTCGACGCACGAGACGCCCATGAACGAGTTGTGCAGCGGGTCGTAGTCGCCGCCGAGGGCGATCAGCCGGATGCCCTGCGCCGGGGCCAGCAGGTTCAGGCCGTCCAGGAAGTTGGTGACGACCGTCAGGGGGCCGATGCCCGGCAGCCGCCGGGCCAGGGCGAGGGCCGTCGTCGAGTCGTCGAGCATGATCGCCATGCCGGGCTCGACCAGCTCCACCGCCCTGGCCGCGATGGCCTCCTTCTCCTCGCGCATCGTCTTGGCACGGTAGGAGACGCTGCTCTCGAAGACCCCGGACCGCTGCGCGGTGACCCCGCCGCGGTACTTGCGCACGATTCCCTGGCGCTCCAGCTCGTCCAGGTCGCGGTGGATCGTCATGAGGCTGACCCCGAAGCGCTCGGCGAGCTCCGCGGCCGTTCCCGACCCCGCGGCGAGGACCGCCTCGGCGATCGCGTCCTGCCGCTGCGCGGGACCTCGCCGCTGCCGGTCGCTCATGACCCGCTCCTCCGTCCGGACGCCAGGCCAGAAGTTAACACCAGGAATGTTAAGAGCTCAACTCACCGGGTCACCGGGCGGCGCCGCCCGACGTCGGCAGGCCGGCCGCGCGCCACGCCTTGAACCCGCCCACGATGTCGGTGGCGCGGGTCAGCCCGAGGTCGTGCAGGGAGGCGGCGGCGAGGCTGGAGGTGTAGCCCTCCGAGCAGAACACGATGACGCGCAGGTCGTGGTCGGTGGCCTGGGGCAGCCGGGCGTCCGAGGCCGGGTCGAAGCGCCACTCCAGGACGTTGCGCTCGACGATCAGCGCGTCCGGGATCTCCCCCTCCTCCGCGCGCTGGGCGGCGGGGCGGATGTCGACCAGCACGGCGCCGTCGCTCATCTCGGCATGGGCCTTGTCGGGCTGGACGCGCGCGAGCCGGTCGCGCGCCTCGGCGAGGATCTCATCAATGGTGCGTGCCATGGATCCAAGCATGGCAGCTCACCGGACCGGTCCGGTCAGCCGGTCAGCTGGGCCTCGGCCGAGGCGAGCACCTCCTGGATGCGCAGGCCGTGGGCGGCGTCCAGCGCCGGGTTCGTCCCGCTCCGGACGGCGGCGGCGAACTCGGCCACCATCGTGGCGAACGCGTCGTCGCCGAGCTGCGACCAGTCGAGCCGCCCGTGGCCGCCGCGCCCGTAGACCTCGACGTGGGCGGGCGGGAGCTCGCCCGTGCCCGCCATCGACACCGACGCCTGGCTGATCGCGCCGCCCTCGTGCTCCAGCGTCAGCCCCAGCCAGCCGAGGGGGTCGCCCTGCGCGCGGACGCCGGTGACCCGGCCGAGCGCGGCGTCCAGCATGTCGACGATGTGGGGGCCGAGGTCGAGCAGGGCCCCCTTCTCCAGCCGCCACGGGGTGGCGAAGGGGCCCCCGCTCAGCACGGAGGAGACGAACGAGCCGTAGCCGCCGAACGGCTCCAGCTCCCGGGTCCGGTCGAGGAAGTCGCGGGCGGCGCGCGAGTAGCGCAGCGTGAGGACCATCTGCGAGACGACGCCGGCCTCGGCGATCGCGCCCGCGAGGCGGCGGGCGCCGTCCAGGTCCATGCCGAGGGGCTTCTCCAGCAGGACGGCCTTGCCCGCCCGGGCGGCCCGGGCGGCGAGGTCGGCCTGGACGTCCGGCGGGACGGAGAACGCGACGGCCTCGCAGGCGTCGAACAGCTCCTCGATCCGCTCGAACGAGGGGGCGCCGTGCTCGCCGGCCAGCGCGGCGGACGCCTCCGGCCGCCGCGCCCACACGCCCGCGAGCCGCGTGGCGGGCCCGGCCGCCAGTGCGGGCGCGTGCACCATCCCCGCCCAGGGTCCCGCCCCGACCAGCCCCACCGCCACCGAATCGCTCATGGGACAAACCTAGACGATCTAGCAGCTTACCGACGTAGTTCCCGGGCGGGGCGCCGCGGGCCGGTCGCGGCCCTCAGCCGAGCTGGACGCCGAAGAACAGGGCGAGGAGCGCGCCGAGGGCTCCGAGCGCGCCCCAGACCGCGAGTCCGGCCTTGGACGTGGCGCGGGTGTGCAGGAAGGCGGCCGCCCCGGACAGCAGGACGAAGACCAGCTTGACCTCCAGGGTCCGCTGCGCGGGGCCTCCCAGGTCGCCCGCGGTGATGTTCCAGATGCCGGTGAGGACGAGGACGGCGAAGGCGGGCCAGGCGATCGTGTTGAACCGGCGGGCGGCGGCCTTGGCGACGCCCTCGTAGCCGCGCAGCGCGGGGACGAGGGCGCCCAGCGTGATCTGCCCGCCGACCCAGATCGTCGCGGCGAGCACATGCAGGAAGATCCGCACGTCGGCGGTGGTGACGGCGAGCACGAGGGGCCTCCGAGGGGCGTGCCTGACGGTGATCGGAAGGGGACGTCCCGGACGTTACCGCCCGCCCCGGCGGCGTCCGGCACCACCCCGGGTCTCAGGTGGCGCGCTCCCACCCGCGGCGGGGGCGGTGCATGCCGAGCTGCTCGTCGCGGCTGCGGTAGACGATGTAGGGGCGGGTCAGGTAGCCGACCGGGGCGGTGAGCATGTGCACGAGCCGGGTGAACGGCCAGATGCCGAACAGCACGAGCGCGCTGAGCGCGTGGAGCTGGAACAGGATCGGCACACCCGTCATCAGGCCGGGATCGGGCCGCAGGTAGAAGATCGACCGGAACCACGGGGAGACCGTCTCGCGGTAGTCGTAGCCGCCGCCGATGATGTTCGCGACGACGGTCGCGGACAGGCCGAGGACGATGGTCAGCGTCAGGACGGCGTACATGAGCTTGTCGTTGCGGGTGGTGGCGGAGAACACCGGTCCGACCGTGCGGCGCCGGTAGACCAGGATCGCCAGCCCGGCCAGGGTGCAGAAGCCGGCGGCGGTGCCGAGCACCACGGCGACGACGTGGTACATGTCCTCGCTGATGCCGGCGGCCCGCGTCCAGCCGTCGGGGATCAGCAGCCCGCCGACGTGGCCGAGCGCCACGAGGAGGATGCCGAAGTGGAACAGCGGGCTGCCGATGCGCAGCAGCCGCCGTTCGTAGAGCTGGGACGAGCGGGTCGTCCAGCCGAACTTGTCGTAGCGGTAGCGCCAGACGTGTCCGAGGACGAACACCGCCACCGCGACGTAGGGCAGGGCGACCCAGAGGAGGATGCCGGCGACGCCGGGGTCGCCGCCGTCCCCGGCGGCGAGGGCGGGCAGGTCACTGGTCATGAGCGGGCTCCAGGAACGGGATCGGGCAGGAAGACGGGCCCCATGGCGGTCGCGTCGGCGCCGTAGGGGGCGAGGCCGACCTCCTCTTCGGGCGGGCCTTCGGCGATGAGCCGGGCGACGGCCTCCTCGGCCCGCCCGGTCAGCGGCGGCAGCGTGGCGGCGACGGCGTCCAGGACGGCCAGCCACGGCGATCCGGACTCGGTCAGGGACAGGCGCAGGAGTTCCAGGCCGGCGCGGTGCTCCAGGAGCAGCCGGCGGCCCTGCGCGAGGTCGCCGGTGGCGGCGAACTCCAGCACGACGGCCAGGTGGTCGGGCAGTTCGCCCTCGTCCAGGTCGAGCCCGGCCGCCTGGTACGCCTGCTTGAACCGCACCAGGGCCATCCCGCGTTTGCGGGTGTCCCCGTACGCGTAGTACGTGAGGTACAGGCAGCAGCGTTTGCGGTGGTCGAACGTGGCGACGTAGTCGGCGGCCAGCTCGCGCGGCGGGGTCGCGTCCAGATGGTCGAGGACGCGGCCGAGCGGCTCCGCGACGGGCGCCGGCAGGCTCGCCACCGCCTCGCGCAGCAGCGGTCGCCGCCCGAGCAGTTCCTCGTCGGGGTAGCCGAGCAGCAGCGAGGCGACCTGCCAGGCGGTGGCCAGCTCGGTGTCGGTGAGGCCCGTTCCGCTCCCGGGCCTGGTCTTCGCGGGCCTGATCCTCATGGCTTGGGCTCCGTCCCGGCGTCGCCCGAATCCGCGGGCGGGTTGGCGCCGTCCGGCCCCGGGCCCTCGCCCCTGCGGGCGGGGAACAGGCCGGAGGGGGCGCCCTTGCCGTCCCAGTTGAGCAGGTTGACGCGCTTGTGCTTGTCGGCCGGGTCGACCGGGTTGTCGGAGGTCTGCCGCTCCTTGAGCATGTGGAAGTTCTCCACCGCGATCGGGCTGGCCCCGCCGGACGCCTCGCCGAACGGCCCCGAGCCGCCGCCCAGGCCCGCTCCGCCCATCCCCGGCCCGCCCTCGTAGTCGAGCGAGCACTCGGTCGCCAGTTCCTCCAGGCCGTGGGCCTGCTCGGCGTGCGCGGTCGGGATCACGTACCGCTCCTCGTACTTGGCCAGCGCCAGCAGCCGGTACATGTCGTACATCTCCTCCCCCGACATCCCGACCCCCTCGGGGATCGCGTCGTCGGGTTCGCGGCCGAGGTTGATGTCGCGCATGTAGGACCGCATCGCGGCCAGCCGCCGCAGCACCGCGTCCACCGGGGCGGTGTCCCCGGCGGTGAACAGCTCGGCGAGGTACTCCACCGGGATGCGCAGCGCGTCGATCGCGGCGAACAGGTTCCCCCTGTCCTCGGCGTCGTGGCCGGTGTCGCGGACGACGTCCACGACCGGCGACAGCGGCGGGATGTACCAGACCATCGGCATCGTCCGGTACTCCGGGTGCAGCGGCAGCGCCACCCTGTAGGTGTTGATCAGGGCGTGGATCGGGGAGCGCTGCGCGGCCTCGATCCAGTCGGCCGGGATGCCGTCGCGCTCGGCGGCCGCCACGACCTCCGGGTCGTTCGGGTCGAGGAACACCTTCCGCTGCGCCTCGTAGAGGCCGGTGTCGTCCGGGGTGGACGCGGCCTCCAGCACCTTGTCGGCGTCGTAGAGGACCAGCCCGATGTAGCGGAGCCGCCCGACACAGGTCTCCGAGCAGACGGTGGGGATGCCGACCTCGACGCGCGGGAAGCAGAACGTGCACTTCTCGGCCTTGCCGGTGCGGTGGTTGAAGTACACCTTCTTGTACGGGCAGCCGGACACGCACATCCGCCAGCCGCGGCAGCGGTCCTGGTCGACCAGGACGATGCCGTCCTCGGTGCGCTTGTAGATCGCGCCGGACGGGCAGGACGCCGCGCAGCTGGGGTTGAGGCAGTGCTCGCAGATCCGCGGCAGGTAGAACATGAAGGTCTTGTCGAACTCCATCTTCACCTTGTCGGAGATCTCCTTGAGCAGGACGTCCTTGCCGCCGTGCTCGACCGAGCCGCCGAGGTCGTCGTCCCAGTTCGCCGACCAGGAGACCTTCATGTCCTCGCCCGACAGCAGCGACTTCGGCCGCGCGACCGGCGTGTGCTCCTGGAGGGGCGCGTTGGTGAGGGTCTCGTAGTCGTAGGTCCAGGGCTCGTAGTAGTCGTCGATGCCGGGCAGCTTGGGGTTGGAGAAGATCGTCAGGAGCTTGCGGAGCCGGCCGCCGCCCTTAAGGGCGAGCCGGCCGCGCCGGTTCAGCGTCCAGCCGCCGCGCCAGCGCTCCTGGTCCTCGTACCGGCGCGGGTAGCCCTGCCCCGGCCGGGTCTCGACGTTGTTGAACCACACGTACTCGACGCCGCTGCGGTTCGTCCACGCCTGCTTGCAGGTGACCGAGCAGGTGTGGCACCCGATGCACTTGTCGAGGTTCATCACCATCGACATCTGCGCCATGACCCGCATCAGTACTGCACCTCCTGGGAGCGGCGGCGGATGACCGTGACCTCGTCGCGCTGGTTGCCGGTCGGGCCGAGGTAGTTGAACGCGAACGACAGCTGCGCGTAGCCGCCGATGAGATGGCTCGGCTTGATCAGCAGCCGGGTGAGCGAGTTGTGGATGCCGCCGCGGCGGCCGGAGGTCTCCGAGCGCGGGACGTCGATCAGCTTGTCCTGCGCGTGGTACATGTACACCGTCCCCTCCGGCATCCGGTGCGACACGATCGCCCTGGCGACGACGACGCCGTTGCGGTTCACCGCCTCGATCCAGTCGTTGTCGCGCACGCCGATCTTCGCCGCGTCCACCCCGCTCATCCAGACCACCGGGCCGCCGCGCGACAGCGACAGCATGAACAGGTTGTCCTGGTACTCGGAGTGGATCGACCACTTGTTGTGCGGGGTGAGGTACCGGACGGTCAGTCCGAGCTCGCCGGTCTCGCCGAGCTCCGGCTCGCCGAACAGGGCGGACATGTTGAGCGGCGGCCGGAACACCGGCAGCTGCTCGCCCAGCTCGGCCATCCAGTCGTGGTCGAGGTAGAAGTGCTGCCGCCCGGTCAGGGTGTGCCACGGCTTGAGCCGCTCCACGTTGATCGTGAACGGCGAGTACCGGCGCCCGCCGGCCTCCGACCCCGACCACTCCGGGGAGGTGATGACGGGCACGGGGCGCGCCTGGGTGTCGGCGAACGTGATCTGCTTGCCCTCGTGCTCGGCGGACAGGTCGGCGAGGCGCTGCCCCGTGCGCTTCTCCACCGCCCGGAAGCCCTGGGTGGCCAGGTGCCCGTTCGTCGTCCCGGAGAGCGCCAGGATCGTCTCGCAGGCGTGCACGTCCCGCCGCAGCGACGGGCGGCCGTCCGCCGGGCCGCCCCGCACCGTGCCGTTCTTGTTCCTGAGGTAGTCGACCGCGCCCTCCAGGTCGAACGTGACGCCCTTGGTGGTGGCGCCGAGCCGCTCGGCGAGCGGGCCGAGCGCGGTCATCTTCGCTGCGACGGCCGGATAGTCGCGCTCCACCGTCACGAGCCTCGGCATCGTCACGCCGGGGACGGGCTCGCATTCGCCCTTCGCCCAGTCGGCGACGCGTCCATGGGGGGTGGCCATCTCATCGGGGGTGTCGTGCAGCAGCGGCACGGCCACGATGTCCTTGCGGACGCCCAGATGCCGCTCGGCGAGCCGGCTGAACTGGGCCGCGATGTCCTGGAATGCCCGCCAGTCGCTCCGGGTCTGCCACGGCGGCGCGATCGCGGGGTTGAAGGAGTGCACGAACGGGTGCATGTCGGTGGTGTTGAGATCGTGCTTCTCGTACCAGGTCGCGGCCGGCAGCACGATGTCGGAGTAGACCGTGGTGCTGGTCATGCGGAAGTCCAGCGACAGCAGCAGGTCCAGCTTCCCGGCCGGGGCCTCGTCCCGCCAGACGACCTCCTTGGGGCGCTCGCCCTGCGGCGTCTCCTCCGCCCGGACGGCGTCGGCGGCGCCGAGCAGGTGCTTGAGGAAGTACTCGTTGCCCTTGGCGGACGAGCCCAGCAGGTTGGACCGCCATACGGTCAGGACGCGGGGGAAGTTCTCCGGGGCGTCGGGGTCCTGGCAGGCGAACCTCAGCCGGCCCGCCTTCAGCTCGTCGACGATGTACTCGCCGGCCGGCCTGCCGGCCGCCTCCGCCTCGTCGGCGAGGGTGAGCGGGTTGCGGTCGAAGGTCGGGTAGGACGGCATCCAGCCCAGCCTGGCCGCCTGCGCTATCACGTCGGCGGTGGACCGTCCGGCGAGCTGCCCGCCGCCCGTCGCCGCCGCCAGGGTGCCCGCGTCGAACTGGTCGTAGCGGAACTGGTCGGTGTGCAGGTACCAGAAGGCGGTGCCGATCATCTGCCGGGGCGGGCGGGACCAGTCCAGCCCGAACGCCAGCTGCGCCCACCCGGTCACGGGGCGGCACTTCTCCTGCCCGACGTAGTGCGCCCAGCCCCCGCCGTTCACGCCCTGCCCGCCGGTCAGCGTGGTCAGCGCCAGGAACGTCCGGTAGATGGTGTCGGAGTGGAACCAGTGGTTGGTGCCCGCGCCCATGATGATCATCGACCGGCCGCGGGACTCCTCGGCGTTCGCCGCGAACTCGCGTCCGATCCGCTCGGCCGCCTGCGCCGGAACGCCGGTGATGGACTCCTGCCAGGCCGGCGTGCCCGGCTCGGAGGGGTCGTCATAGCCGGACGGCCACGAGCCGGGGAGCCCGTCCCGTCCCACGCCGTACTGGGCGAGCAGCAGGTCGAACACGGTCGTGACCAGGTGGCCGCCGACGTTGCGGACCGGCACGCCCCTGCGGAGCGTCCCCGGCGCCCCGTCGACGCCGTCGAACCGGGCCAGCTCGATCTCGACCATCCCGCCGCTTTCGACCGGTCCGCCGTCCTCGAGGGACAGCAGGGGGTCGGCGTCGCCCAGGTCGAGGTTCCACTTGCCGACGCCGGCGTCGCCGTACCGGAATCCGAGCGAGCCGTTCGGCACCAGCGGATGCCCGGTGTTCGCGTCCAGGATCACGGTCTTGAACGCGGCGTGCTCGGACTCCGCCTCGGCGCCCGGCAGGTCGGCCGCGGTGAGGAACTTGCCCGGCACGTGGGTACCGTCGCGCTCCTCCAGACGCACGAGGAACGGCAGGTCGCTGTAGCGCTTGACGTAGTCGGTGAAGTACGGCACCCGCCGGTCGACGAAGAACTCCTTGAGGACGACGTGGCCCATGGCCATGGCCAGGGCGCCGTCCGTGCCGGGCTGGGCGGCGAGCCACTCGTCGGCGAACTTGACGTTGTCGGCGTAGTCCGGGGAGACCGCCACGACCTTCTGGCCCCGGTAGCGGGCCTCGGTCATCCAGTGCGCGTCCGGCGTCCGCGTCACCGGCACGTTGGAGCCCCACATGATCAGGTAGCCGGCGTCCCACCAGTCGCCCGACTCGGGCACGTCGGTCTGGTCCCCGAACACCTGCGGGGAGGCCACCGGAAGGTCGGCGTACCAGTCGTAGAACGACAGCATCGTCCCGCCGATCAGGGAGGTGAAGCGCGCGCCGGACGCGTGCGACACCATCGACATCGCCGGGATCGGGGAGAACCCGGCGACCCGGTCCGGGCCGTACTCGGAGATCGTGTGGACGTGCGCGGCGGCGATCATCTCGGTCGCCTCGTCCCACGACGCCCGCACGAGCCCGCCGCGGCCCCGCGCGCCCTTGTAGGCGCGGGCCTTGTTCGGGTCGGAGACGATCTCGCGCCACGCCGCCACCGGGTCGCCCGTGCGGGCCCTGGCCTCCCGGTACATCTCCAGCAGCAGCCCGCGCACGTAGGGGTAGCGCACGCGCGTCGGCGAGTAGGTGTACCAGGAGAACGACGCGCCCCGGGGGCAGCCGCGCGGCTCGTACTCGGGACGGTCGGGGCCCACCGAGGGGTAGTCGGTCTGCTGCGCCTCCCAGGTGATGATGCCGTCCTTGACGTACACCTTCCACGAGCACGACCCGGTGCAGTTCACCCCGTGCGTGGAGCGAACGACCTTGTCGTGCGACCAGCGGTCCCGGTAGAAGGCGTCCGCCTGCCGCCCGCCCTTCTTGGTCATGGTCCGCAGATCGGGTGAGACCTGCGCGCGGGTGAAGTACCTCCGGGTGCTGACCAGTGCGTCTTCCAGCGGGCCGTCCAGTCCGGGCCGGCCATCGGTCGAGCTCAACTGCGCTTCCCTTCCTCTGCGGGTGTCCCTGCGGGGCATCTGCGGCCTATCCCTGCACGGCCTGGCGGCTCAGCACGGCGCGCCGGACGACCGTGGCGGTGAACACCGCCGCTGCCGCGGCCACGAGCGCGAGCAGCACGAGCCCGGCGGCGTACGAGCCGTAGCTTCCGTAGACGAAGCCCATCACCAGCGGGGGGACGAACCCGCCGAGGCCGCCCGCGGCGCCCACGACGCCGGTGACCGCGCCGACCTTGCTCACCGGGGTGAGCTGCGCGACCAGGGCGAAGGTCGCCCCGCTGCCGGCGCCGAGGGCGGCGGCCATGGCGAGGAACGCGATCGTCCCGACCGGCATCAGCGGGGGCGCGAACGCCTGCGCCGCCGCGCCCGCCACCGTGACGGCCAGGGCGACGACCATCACCCGGGCGGCGCCGACCCGGTCCGACAGCCATCCGCCGAGCGGGCGCATCACCACCGCGAGCAGGACGAAGCCCGCCATCCGGTTCGCGGCGTCCGCCTGCGACAGCCCGTACTCCGTCTTCAGGTAGGTGGGCAGGTACACCGAGAAGGCGACGTATCCGCCGAACGCCACCGCGTACAGCGCCGACATCTGCCAGGTCACGCCCATCCGGACCGTCGCGGCGAGCCTCGCGGTGAGCGGCTCGGCCGGCGCGGTGCGCCCCGGAGCCTCCCGGAGGACGAGCCAGGCGGCCGCCGCGTACACGGCGAGCAGGACGGCCATCACCACGAACGGGAACTCCATCCCGTACCGGTCGACCTCCTTGACGGTCGTCAGCGCGCTGATCGCGGTGCCGCCCATCCCGGCGCCGAAGATCCCGACCGCGAGCCCGCGCCGCCGCGGCGGGAACCAGGCGTTCACGAACGGCACGCCGACCGCGAACGTCGTCCCGGCGACGCCGAGGAAGAACCCTCCCGCGAGCAGCGACGCCAGCGACGAGTGACCGGCCAGGCCCAGGTACAGGACGGGGACGATGGTGAACAGCGAGACCGCGGGGAACATCACCCGCCCGCCGAACCGGTCGGTCAGGGCGCCGACGGGGATCCGTCCCAGCGATCCCACGACCACGGGCACCGCCACGAGCAGGGACTGCTGGAACGACGACAGCTCCAGGGCGTCCTTGAAACGCGGCCCCAGCGGGCTCAGCAGCGCCCATGCCCAGAAGTTCACCGCGAACCCGATCGTGGCCACCACCAGCATGACCATGGGTCTGCCGCCGCCGACCGCCCCGGCCTGCGCGGGGTCCGACTCCGCTGCCCGACGTGTCCCAGTCACCGTGCCCTTGCCTCCGTCAGCCCGATTTCGGTGGGCCTTCCCGGTGCGTCATCCGGATAACCATGATCGGTTTCCGCCGCACCACACTCGTGGAGCGCGGTGACGCGCGGTAGGGACCTTGGTCCCGACGAAGGCCCCGCGGGGGCGGCGGGCGCCCCCGCGACGGGCGGCGCCTCCGATGACCTACCGTGGGGACCGTGACCGACCATCGTGAGCACGGGGAACTGGTCGAGGCGCTGCGGGCCGCCGGGGTCGGCGGGGTCGACGGCTCTCCGCTCGCGCGCTCCATGTACTCCTCGGACGCCTCGCTGTACCGGGTGCCGCCGCGGGTCGTGGTGACGCCCCGTGACGCCGGCGAGCTGCCGGCCGTGCTCGCGGTGTGCCGCGACGCCGGGGTGCCGCTCACGATGCGGGGGGCCGGGACGTCCATCGCGGGGAACGCGGTCGGGCCCGGGGTGGTCGTCGACGTGAGCCGGCACCTGAACCGGGTGCTGGAGATCGACCCCGAGGCGGGGACGGCGCTGGTCGAGCCCGGCATCGTCCAGGCGCGCCTGCACCGGGTGGCGGCCGGGCACGGGCTCCGGTTCGGGCCCGATCCCTCGACCCGGACGCGCGCCACGCTCGGCGGGATGATCGGCAACAACGCGTGCGGCTCGCGGGCGCTCGGCTACGGGCGGACGAGCGACAACGTGCTCGGCCTCGACGTCGTCACCGGATCCGGAGAGCGGCTCCGGCTCGGCGACGTGCCGGGGGCGCGCGCGGACAGCGTGCTGCTGGAGCGGCTGCGGGGCTTGGTGGGCCAGAACCTGGCCCTCGTGCGGACGGAGTTCGGGCGGTTCGGGCGGCAGGTCTCCGGATACTCGCTGGAGCACCTCCTGCCGGAGAAGGGGTTCGACGTCGCCCGCGCGCTCGTGGGCAGCGAGGGGACGCTCGCGCTGACGCTCGCGGCGCGGGTGCGGATGGTCCGTGAGCCGGCGCACCGGGTGCTCGCGGTGCTCGGGTACGGGTCGATGGCCGAGGCGGCCGACGCCGTCCCGGCGATCCTGCCGCACGGTCCGGTCGCGTGCGAGGGCCTGGACTCGCGGATCGTGAACGTCGTGCGGGAGCGGCGGGGCGCCGGCGCGGTGCCGCCGTTGCCGTCCGGCTCGGGGTGGCTGCTGGTCGAACTGGCCGGTCCCGAGCCCGGGGCGCTGCGCTCCGCGGCCCGCGAGCTCGTCGCCGCGTCCGGCTGCGCAGACTCGGCGCTCGTCGAGGACATGGCGCTGGCCGACGCGCTGTGGAGGATCCGCGAGGACGGCTCCGGGCTCGTCGCGCGCACCCCCGCCGGCGAGCAGGCCCACGCCGGGTGGGAGGACGCGGCCGTCCCGCCCGAGCGGCTCGGCGCGTACCTGCGGGAGTTCGAGGCGCTGCTGGCCGGCTACGGGCTGTTCGGCGTCCCGTACGGGCACTTCGGCGACGGGTGCATCCACGTCCGGATCGACTTCCCGTTCGGGCGGGCCGGTGGCACGCGCGTCTTCCGGGACTTCCTGAACGACGCGGCCGTGCTGGCGGCCCGGCACGGCGGCACCATGTCCGGCGAGCACGGCGACGGGCGGGCGCGCAGCGAACTGCTGCCGCACATGTACTCGGCCGAGGCGCTGGCGCTGTGCTCGGCGGTCAAGGACGTCTTCGATCCGGACGACGTGCTCAACCCCGGCATCGTCGTCCGTCCGGCGGCCGTGGACGGCGACCTGCGCGCCGTGCAGACGATCCCGCTGAACCGGGGGCTCGGCCTCGCCTACCGCGACGACCGCGGCGACCTGTCCCGGGCCGTGCACCGCTGCACCGGCGTGGGCAAGTGCCGCGCCGACAACACCGGCGCGGGCGGCGTGATGTGCCCGTCCTACCTCGCGACGCGGGAGGAGAAGGACTCCACGCGCGGGCGGGCCCGGGTCCTCCAGGAGGTCGTCAGCGGCAAGCTCGGCCCGGACGGCTGGCGTTCCGAGGCCCTGCACGACGTCCTCGACCTGTGCCTGTCGTGCAAGGGCTGCGCGTCCGACTGCCCGACCGGCGTCGACATGGCCTCCTACAAGGCGGAGGCGCTGCACCGGCGGTACCGGAGGCGGATCCGGCCGCGCTCCCACTACGCGCTCGGCATGCTCCCCCGCTGGACGCGGCTCGCCGCCCGGGCGCCCGCGACGATCAAGGCGGTCAACGCGGCGCTGCGGTCGCGCGCGCTGAGGCCGCTGCTCGCCTGGGGCGCCGGCATCGACCGGCGGCGGACGCTCCCCGCGTTCGCGCCCGTGACGTTCCGGCGCTGGTTCGCCTCCCATCGCAGCCCCGAAGGGCGCCACGGCGACGTCGTCCTGTTCGTGGACAGCTTCACCGACGCCTTCTCCCCCGAGGTCGGCCGGGCGACCGTGCGGGTGCTGGAGCACGCCGGCTACCGGGTGACGGTGACGGAGCGGCCCGTGTGCTGCGGGATCACATGGATCTCGACGGGGCAGCTGGACGGGGCGCGGGCGCAGGCTCGGCGCACGGTGCGGGCGCTGCTCCCTCACGTGCGGCGCGGCGCCAGGGTCGTCGGCATGGAGCCGTCCTGCACGGGGGTGCTGCGATCCGACGCCGAGGAGCTGCTGCGGGGGGTGGACGCGGCCGCCGCGCGCGAGGTGGCCGCCGCGACCCGCACCCTGGCCGAACTGCTCGCCGAGACCCCGGACTGGACGCCGCCCGACCTGTCCGGCGTCACCGGGATCGCGCAGCCGCACTGCCACCACCACGCCGTCATGGGCTGGGCGAAGGACGCCGACCTGCTGAGGGAGGCGGGCGCCGACGTCCGGCGGCTCGGAAGCTGCTGCGGGCTGGCCGGGAACTTCGGCGTCGAGAGGGGCCACCACGAGGTGTCGGTGGCCGTGGCCGAGCAGCAGCTGCTCCCGGCCGTCCGCGAGACCGGGGACGGCGGCGTCGTCCTCGCCGACGGGTTCAGCTGCCGCACGCAGCTGCGCGAGCTGGCGGACCGCGACGGCGAGCACCTCGCCCAGCTCCTCGCCCGCCGCCTGCCCGAACCCTGACCGCTCGGCGCGGCTAGCCGCCGAGGGTGCGCGACAGGGTGAGCGCGGCGGTGTGGACGGCGGGGGCGACCGCGGCGAGCCGCATCCGGGTCGCCCAGCCCGACACCGAGAGGGCGCCGAGGGCGAGGCCGTCCGGGCCGAGGACGGGGCTGGCGGCGCAGACGATCCCGCGGCCCGACTCCTCCCGGTCGTAGGCGACGCCCTCGCGCCGGATCGCCTCCAGCTCCCGGGCGAGCAGCCCCGGCGCGGTCACGCTGCGCTCGCTGGCCTTGACCAGATCGGACTCCAGGACCCGCTTCACCGCCTCCGGCGGGGAGAACGCGAGGATCGCCTTGCCGACCCCGGTCACGTGCGCGGGCAGCCGCCCGCCCACCTGCGAGGGGAGCCGCGGAGCGCCGGGGGAGCCGAGGATCTCCACGTAGACGACCTCGCGGCCTTCCAGCACCGCGAGATGGACGGTCTGCCGGGTGGCCTCCCGCAGGTCCGACATGTACGGGACGGCGGCGTCCCGGAGCACGCGCTGGCGCGGCACCCGCTGCCCGATCTCGAAGAGCCGCAGCCCGAGCCGCACCCGCGTGCCCCGGCGCTCCAGCAGCCCGGCGTCCACCAGGTCGAGGGCGATGCGGTGCGCGGTCGACCTCGGCAGGCCGCTGCGGCGGGCCAGCTCGGCGGCGCCGAGGCCGTCGTCCTCCGGCCGGAACGCCGACAGCACCGCGACGACGCGGCGCAGGAAGCCCTCGCCGGGCGGGGTCGCCGGGGCGGGTCGGTCGGTCGGCATGGAAGAAGTGTCCCACCACGCGGGACGGGCGCGTTGCCCGCGGTGCCCCCGGCGGGAGAGGCTCGGCCTGCCCATACGACGAAAGGACGGCCCCATGGACCCGGGTTCCGTGGAGAAGGCCGCGGCCGCGCTGCTCGACGCGTACGCCACCGGCACTCCCATCTCGCCGCTGACGAAGGACCATCCGGACATGTCGGTGGTCGACGCCTACGCGGTCCAGCTCGCCCAGGTCGAGGCGTGGAAGGCCGCCGGCGCGCGGATCAAGGGCCACAAGGTCGGGCTGACCTCGGCCGCGATGCAGCGCCAGATGGGCGTGGACCAGCCGGACTTCGGCGTCCTGCTGGACACGATGTTCCTGCCGGAGAGCGCCCCGATCGACACCGGCCGGTTCCTGCAGCCCCGGATCGAACCGGAGATCGCGTTCGTGCTGGGCCGCCCGCTGGCGGGGCCCGGCGCCACCGCGGCCGACGCCGTCGCGGCCGTCGAGTACGTGCTGCCCGCGCTCGAGGTCATCGACTCCCGCATCGCGGACTGGAAGATCACCCTCCCGGACACGATCGCGGACAACGCCTCCAGCGGCGGCGTCGTGCTCGGCACGCGGCCGGTCCGGCTGGACGACCAGGACCTGTCGCTGATGGGCTGCCTGCTGCGCCGCGACGGCGACCTGATCGACACCGGCGCGGGCGGCGCCGTGCTCGGATCGCCGATCAACGCGCTGGTCTGGCTGGCCAACGTCCTCGGCGAGCGCGGCGTGAGCCTGGAGGCGGGGCACGTGGTGCTGCCCGGCTCGATCACCGCGGCCGTGCCGGTCGCGCCCGGGGAGACCCTGACGGCGACGTTCGCCGGGATCGGGTCCGTTACCGCCCGGTTCGGAAAGGAGGAGCTGACATGAGCGAAGCGAACCGGGGGGCGCGGGGGGTCGCCCCCTCGCAGAGAGAAGGCATGAGCAAGCTCACGGCGGCGATCGTCGGGCCCGGCAACATCGGCACCGACCTGCTGGTCAAGCTGAAGCGCAGCGAGCTGATCGACGTCCACTCGATGGTCGGGGTGGTGCCCGAGTCCGACGGCCTGGAGCGCGCCCGCAAGATGGGCGTCCCCGCGTCGGCCGAGGGCGTGGACTGGCTGCTGAAGCAGCCCACGCTGCCCGACATCGTCTTCGAGGCGACGTCGGCGAAGGCGCACCTGGCCAACGCGCCCCGCTACGAGGAGGCGGGGATCACGGCGATCGACCTGACGCCGGCCGCGACGGGCCCCCTCGTGTGCCCGCCGGTGAACCTGGACTCGCTGTCGGACGCCCCCAACCTCAACATGATCACCTGCGGCGGGCAGGCGACGATCCCGATCGTGCACGCGGTCTCCTCGGTGGTCCCGGTGCCGTACGCGGAGATCGTCGCGTCGATCGCGTCCCGGTCGGCCGGGCCCGGCACCCGGGCGAACATCGACGAGTTCACCGAGACCACGGCCCGCGCGATCGAGCAGGTCGGCGGCGCCGGGCGGGGCAAGGCGATCATCATCCTGAACCCGGTGGACCCACCGATGATCATGCGGGACACGGTGTTCTGCGCGATCCCGTCCGACGCCGACACCCGGGCCGTCGCGGAGTCGATCGAGAAGATGGTCGCGGAGGTCGCCACCTACGTGCCCGGCTACACGCTGCGCGTCGAGCCGCAGTTCGACGAGCCCCGCGACATCTGGAACGGGATGGCCCGCGTCGCGGTGTTCCTGGAGGTCCGGGGCAACGGCGACCACCTGCCGCCGTGGGCAGGCAACCTCGACATCATGACCGCGGCCGCAGCCCGGGTGGGCGAGCAGCTCGCGCGCAGGAAGGCCTCAAAATGAGCGAAGCGAACCGGGGGGTGCGGGGGGTCGCCCCCCCGCAGGGAGCAGGCATGAGCGACGTCACCGAGAAGATCCGGATCACCGACTCCACGCTGCGGGACGGCAGCCACGCGATGGCGCACCGCTTCACCGAGGAGCAGGTCCGCGGCGTCGTGCACGCCCTGGACGACGCCGGGGTCGAGGTCATCGAGGTCACCCACGGCGACGGCCTAGGCGGGTCGTCCTTCAACTACGGCTTCTCGCTGGAGGACGACGTCAAGCTCGTCGCCGCCGCCGTGGACGAGGCGACCCGGGCCAAGATCGCCGTGCTCCTGCTGCCGGGCCTCGGCACCGTCAACGACCTGAGGATGGCGCACGACGCGGGCGCGTCCGTCGCCCGGGTCGCGACGCACTGCACCGAGGCGGACGTGTCGCTGCAGCACTTCGCCGCCGCGCGCGACCTCGGCATGGAGACCGTCGGGTTCCTCATGCTGTCGCACCGGGTGGGCCCGCAGGAGCTGGCGCGGCAGGCCCGGATCATGGTGGACGGCGGCGCGCAGTGCGTCTACGTCGTCGACTCGGCCGGCGCCCTCGTCCTCGGCGAGGCGCAGGAGCGGATCAGCGCGCTGGTCAAGGAGATCGGGCACGAGGCGCAGGTCGGCTTCCACGGCCACCAGAACCTCTCGCTCGGCGTCGCCAACTCCGTCCTGGCGCAGCAGAACGGCGCCCGGCAGATCGACGGGGCGCTGTGCGCGCTCGGCGCGGGGGCGGGCAACTCCCCCACCGAGGTGCTGGTCGCGACGTTCGAGCGGCTCGGCGTCCCGACCGGCGTGGACGTGCAGGGCGCGATGGCGGCGGCCGACGACGTGGTGAAGCCGTTCCTGCACCGGCTCCCGTTCGCCGACCGCGGCGCGATCACGCAGGGGTACGCGGGCGTGTACTCCAGCTTCCTGCTGCACGCCGAGCGGGCCGCCGAGCGCTACGGCGTCCCGGCCCACGAGATCCTGCAGAAGGTCGGCGAGGCCGGCTACGTGGGCGGCCAGGAGGACATGATCATCGACGTGGCGCTCCAGCTCGCCGCCGAGCGCGACCGCAAGTCCTAGCGCCCGCTCGGATCAGGGCGCGAGCGGGCTGCCGTCCAGGTCGTCCAGGAGGGCGCGGGGGTCGTCGTAGACGGCCGCCGCGCCCGCCTCCTCCAGCTCGGCGCGGCTCCACCCGCCGGTGAGCACGCCCACGCACGGCATCCCCGCGCGCTGGGCGGCCTCGACGTCCCAGCGGGTGTCGCCGACGAACACGGCCCTGTCCGCGGGCACACCGGCCCGTTCCAGGGCGAGCTGGACGAGGTCGGGCGCGGGCTTGGTCGCGTCCACCTCCGAGCCGGAGGTGGCCTCGTCGATCGCGTCGTCGGCGTCCAGCGCCGCCCGCAGCGCCTTCAGCTCGGGGGTGGCGGCGGAGCTGGCGAGCACGACGCGGCTCCCCTTCCCGGAGCAGGCCCGCAGCAGGTCGGCGGCGCCGTCGAACGCCCGCACCCGCGACCAGTACTGCGCGTACAGGGCCGTGTGCGCGGTGCGGATGCCGTCGTCGGCGTCCCGGTCCCGGTCGCCCGGCAGCAGGTGGTCGAGCAGCTTGTCCGAGCCCATGCCGATCGCCCGGTGCACGTCCGCCATGGGAACGGTGTGCCCGTGCTGGAGGAAAGCCTGCCACCACGTCGTGGCGTGCAGGTAGTTGGTGTCGACCAATGTGCCGTCGACGTCGAAGAGCACCGCATCGATCATGCAGCCGCCCCTACCCCGTCAGCCCTCGGGGAACCGGGGCCCGCGCCGATCTCGATCGGTTGCACGGTGCAAGCGTTGGGATAGCGTGGCGTGATGACCCATGAGGAGCCCCGCGCGTCGACCCCCCGAGGCCTGGCACGCCGGGAGCAGCTCGTGGGGATCGGTCTCGATCTGCTGGCCGAGGGCGGCTGGGCCGCGCTCACGGCCCGGGCCGTGGCCGACCGGGCCCGGATCCGGCCGGGCCTGCTCCACCACTACTTCAACGGGCTGCCGGGCCTGCACGTCGCCGTCGCGCAGCGGGCCAGCGAAACGATCATCGATCCGGTGGTGGACGCGCTGGTCGCGGCGCCGGACGCGGCCGCCGCGCTGCGGGTGCTGCGCGAGCGCGTCCTCGCCATGCTGGCCGGGGAGCGCAACCTCAGGCTCGCCGCCGAACTGCTGGTCCGGGCGCTGCGCGACCCGCGGATGGGCGCCGAGCGGCGGGACTGGGCGCGGGACGTGCGGGCCCGCGTCGCCGGGCGGCTGGAGCACCTGCGCCCCGGCTGGCCCGCCGAGCGCCGCGAGGGCACCGCCATGCTCTTCACCGCCGTGCTGGACGGCCTGATGCTCCAGCTGATCCTCGACCCCGACCTGCCGGCCGACCCCGCCCTGCACGCGACCGAGGCCCTCGTCGCCGACCGCTGACGCGGGGCCGGGGCTCAGTCGTGCCGCGCGGGGACGATCGCGACGGCCCGGCGGGCCTCCCGGAGGATCGCCGTGCTGGTCGAGCCGAGCGGGGCGAGCCCGGCGCCGCGGTCGCCCAGCACCAGCAGCCCGGCCTCGTCCGCGGCGTCGAACAGCGCCCGCATGGGCGGCTCCAGCAGCAGCGAGACCCGGATGTCGAGCTCCGGGTACCGCTCGCGCCACGGCGCGACGGCCGCCTCCAGCTCCGCGGTGCGGGTCTTCTCCAGCAGCTCCCTGTCGTGGAACAGCGCGAGCTCGGCCGCGTCGACCGCGGCGGGCTCCCAGCACGCGTACAGCACGCGCAGCTCCCAGCCGCGCAGCGCCGCCTCGGCGGCGGCGAAGCCCAGCGCCTCGTCGCACCACGCCGACCCGTCGGCGCCCGCCACGACCCGGCGCGGGCCCTCCCCGTCCTTGACGACGACCACGGGGCGGGACGCGCCCGCCGCGAGGTCCAGCACGCCCGCGCCCTCCTCCAGCCGCTCCGGCGCACCGATCACGGTCAGCTCCGCCTCACGGGACTCGCGCAGCAGCGCCTGCCGGGCCGGGCCGCGCAGCAGCCGGCCGTGAACCGTGCCGGTCGCCCCCAGCTCGCGGGCCCGCCGCTTGCCGCGCTCGAGCAGGTTCTCCCCCGCCCGCATCATGACCGCCTCGGCGCGCGGGTCCTCGTGGCCCTCCGGGTAGGGCCAGTGCCAGCAGTGGCACATCACCAGGTCGATGCCGCGCAACCGGGCCTCCTCGATCGCCCAGCGCAGCGCCGTGTCGTTCTCCGCCGTCCCGTCGTAACCGAACAGGACGTGCGCCTGCTCGTTCCTTTGCGCGCCCTCCATGTGCCTGCCCTCCTCCTGCCAGTGTGCGCGCTCGACCGCGCTCACCTGAAGAGCTCGCTCCTACCCACCTGAAGAGCACCATCGCGCACACCATGGGAGCACCGCCTTATCCCGCCCCAAAAGCCCCACCATGCACACCTGGAAAGGCGCGTGCCCGACCGCTCCCGGGAGCGATTACTGTCACGGGCGAAGGAGGAGGAAATGAAAAGGCTTGGACGGGTTCGCCGCCGTTTCGGCTTCGACCACAACGAGCTGCGACGGGGGGTCGACCGCCGCCAGCGGGCGGTCGGCGTCGTCGCCGCACTGCTGTTCACGGTGCTCGCCCCGCCCGCGTGCGTGCTCCTGGCCGCCGACGCCTACCGCAGCGGCGTCCGGGCCGAGCACCAGAACGTCCACCGCATCACGGCACAGATCATCCATACCGACTCCCAGGGCGGGCCCGGTGTGCACCACACCTACGCCGAGCTGGCCTGGACGTCCGTGGACGGCCGGACGCGGACCACCGTGGTCCCGGCCGACAAGTCCGTCCGGTCGGGCATGGGGCAGCGCATCTGGGTGGACGCCGCGGGCAACCCGGTCCAGCGTCCGCAGACCCACGCCGCCACCGTCGCCACCACCGCCGTGGCCGCCGCGGCGGCCGCCGCCACGGCCGGGGTCCCCCTGCTGGCCGTCTACCTCCTCGTCCGCCGCCGCTGCGACCGCCGCCGCCAGGACCTGTGGGACGAGGGCTGGACGAGACTGGCGCAGCACGCCTGATCCGTTCCCCAAGCGGCCCCCATTTCTGGGTCACGGCGACCACCGCGAGACGATCTTCAGCGCCCCCGGGGGTAGGTCGACGGCATCAGACCTCGGGGGAAGGGGAGACCGTGTTCCGGAGGATCGCGGCGGAGCTCGTCGGCACGCTGCTCCTGGTCTACTTCGCGGTGGGCGTGGCGACCCTGTCGTTCGGGTTCGGCGTCGCCGGCCGGAGCCTGTCGGCGGGCGTCGTCGCGACGGCGCTCGCCTTCGGCCTGGTGCTCCTGGTCCTCGTCTACGCGATCGGGCCGATCTCCGGGTGCCACGTCAACCCGGCCGTCACGCTGGGCGTGCTGCTCGCCCGCCGGATCCAGCCGATGGACGCCGTCGGCTACTGGATCGCCCAGTTCGCCGGCGGCATCCTGGGCGCGCTGCTGCTCTGGGCGACCTTCTCGGCCTCACCGCTCTACGACCGCTCCGTGACCGGCCTCGGCGCGGACGGGTGGGGCGCCGCCAGCCTCATCCGCATCGACATGGGCGGCGCGTTCCTCACGGAGGTCGTGCTGACCGCGCTGTTCGTGTTCATCGTGCTGTCCATGACGAGCACGGCGGCCATCCCGTCCGTCGCCGGGGTGGGCATCGGCCTCGCCCTCTCGACCGTCCACCTCGTCGGCATCCCGATCACGGGGACCTCGGTCAACCCGGCCCGCAGCCTCGGCCCCGCCGTGGTCGTGGGCGGGACGGCCCTGTCGCAGGTGTGGCTGTTCATCGTCGCCCCGCTGGTGGGGGCCGTGGTCGCCGCGGCGCTGCACAGCTTCGTCGGGCCGCCGGAGAAGGAGACCCCCCTCCCGCCCGTCGAGGAGGAGACCCCCTAGCCCGGCCGGGTGGACCCCGACCCGGCCGGGGGCGGGCTCAGCCGGTCGGACGCCGAGCCGGTGGAAAAGGCTCAGTCGGTGCCGGATTCCATGGCGGCGCGGTCCAGGAACTCGGCGTCCCCGGAGTCCTTGCCGCGGGACGCGATCATCTCGGCGCCGCCCGCCGGCATCGCGCCGATCAGCCCGGTGGAGGCCGCCTGCGCGGCGCCGATCAGGGCCGGGTGCGAGCTGCCGACCATGCCGAGCCCCGCGTACTGCTCCAGCTTGGCGCGGGAGTCGGCGATGTCGAGGTTGCGCATGGTCAGCTGGCCGATCCGGTCCAGGGGGCCGAAGGCGGAGTCCTCGGTGCGCTCCATGGACAGCTTGTCGGGGTGGTAGCTGAACGCCGGACCGGAGGTGTCGAGGACGGAGTAGTCCTCGCCGCGCCGCAGCCGCAGGGTGACCTCGCCCGTGACCGCCGTCCCGACCCACCGCTGGAGGGACTCGCGGAGCATCAGCGCCTGCGGGTCGAGCCAGCGCCCCTCGTACATGAGCCGGCCGAGCCGCCGCCCCTCGCTGTGGTAGGTGGCGAGGGTGTCCTCGTTGTGGATCGCGTTCACGAGCCGCTCGTAGGCCGCGTGCAGCAGCGCCATGCCGGGCGCCTCGTAGATGCCGCGGCTCTTGGCCTCGATGACGCGGTTCTCGATCTGGTCGGACATGCCGAGGCCGTGCCGCCCGCCGATGGCGTTGGCCTCCAGCACCAGGTCGACGGCCGACCCGAACTCCTTGCCGTTGATCGTCACCGGGCGGCCCTGCGCGAAGCCGATCGTGACGTCCTCGGCGGGGATCTCCACAGCGGGGTCCCAGAACCGCACGCCCATGATCGGCTCGACCGTCTCGATGCCGGCGTCGAGGTGCTCCAGCGCCTTGGCCTCGTGGGTCGCGCCCCAGATGTTGGCGTCGGTGGAGTAGGCCTTCTCCGTGCTGTCCCGGTAGGGCAGCCCGCGGACGAGCAGCCACTCCGACATCTCCGTGCGGCCGCCGAGCTCGGTGACGAAGTCGGCGTCGAGCCAGGGCTTGTAGACCTGCAGTGACGGGTTGGCCAGCAGCCCGTAGCGGTAGAACCGCTCGATGTCGTTGCCCTTGAACGTCGAGCCGTCGCCCCAGATCTGGACGTCGTCCTCCAGCATCGCGCGGACCAGGAGGGTCCCCGTGACGGCGCGCCCGAGCGGGGTGGTGTTGAAGTAGCTGCGGCCGCCGGACCGGATGTGGAACGCGCCGCACGCCAGCGCGGCGAGCCCCTCCTCCACGAGGGCGGCCCGGCAGTCGACCAGGCGCGCGACCTCCGCCCCGTACTTGGCGGCGCGGCCGGGCACCGAGGCGATGTCGGGCTCGTCGTACTGCCCGATGTCGGCGGTGTAGGCGCACGGAACCGCGCCCTTGTCGCGCATCCACGCGACGGCCACCGAAGTGTCGAGACCGCCGGAGAAGGCGATCCCGACGCGCTCACCGACGGGCAGGGAGGTCAGCACTTTGGACATGAGCACAAGTATGCACGCTTCTGCATGAACATGCAACGTCCCCCGTCCGCGCACGTCAGCCCCCCTGCCGACCGCCGAGCCCAAGCCCTTCAGCATCACGCTGCCGCCTCCGGCACCCCCGAGGTGAAGCGTCGGCGCCGCACCAAGGGCCATGCCCACCGGCCACCAGTGCGGGACGCCTCGCCCGGAGGCCGTTCCACCACCCGCACCGCCGGCGGCATCGACATCGCCCCTTCAGGGCCGTTCAACCACACGCCACCGGATTCGCTCCGGTTTCGCACTCGCGGCATTCGCCTCCCGCACTTCTCCATGAACAGGGCGACCGCCGCGAAAGCCCGCACCCCGAGTGGCACCGACTCGAACGGGAATATGCGGCACTCTATTGATGCCCCATTCGTCGCGACTAGAGACAGGACACCGGTACGGCCCGGTTTCATTATCAGCGACCGTGGCACCAACATTTGCCGCGCAAGTTGCACGGCCGGAATGGGAATGACCGTAATGTTCCGCCATGTAGCGGGAGAATGACCGATTGTGGCCGATGATTTTCCATTCCGCGCGGTCTCGCGTTCCCTGGTTCATGGCAGCGACGGCGGTCTGCCGCAGGAGCGGAGGAAGCGTTCCGTCGTGGATCTGCCCGAGCCGGTCCCGCTCGGCCGATCCTCGGGAAGTGATCCTCGGCATGCCGAGCCCGAACGAAATTGTCCGGTTACTCCGGATTGCACAGAAGGGAAGGAGACGCGATGAGGTCGGTTCGGCAAACAGGCGTTACCCGCCAAAGCAGTCGAGAGGTCGTGGAACGCCCGCGCTGCGCGCCGGCGGGGACGGGAAACCCGGGGGGCCCGAAAGCGAAGTGGTTTCTAACGCCGCCGAGAGCTTTCCATCTGTTGGGCTCCCCCCTCTTCCAAAAGACGACCCGGTCACGGGAAGATTGGGACCGGTAACGCAGAGCCACCACCAACGGAAGCCAGAACTGATCATGGACACGCCCGTCAACCCCGCTGACCAGGCGTTAGCCCGTCTCCGCGAGGACTTCCAAGGCCACCGGATCTGGCGCGCGACGCGCTACGACGGAAAGCTCGGCGACTGGGTCGCCACGCTGCACGACCCAAAGGCCGGCATTGACCCGACCGTTATATGCAACAGCGCGGACGAACTCCGCAAGGCGCTCACCAACGAGCTCAGTCGGGCGGCCTGCCGGCCTGCGCACGTGCCCGGTAAGTGGGGGCGCCGGTAATGGGGTGGATCGAACCGAAGAATCTCCACACCGACGCCTCGACAACCTCCATAACAGACCATCTTGACCGACTCGCGCAGGAAGTCGTCCGGCAGGGGTGGGCGGCCGTACCGCGCTACGAGGGGCCCTGTCCGCTCCTGCGCGTCTTCGACCCGGCCGTCCCGGGCTTCGGCGAGAGCATCATGCTCGTCCCCGGGGCGGCGCCGGATCTCTGGCGGTACCGGTCGAGCGCCGGCGAGGATCTGGGCCCGCACACGGATCCGGCCCGCGCGGCCGGGCAGGTCACCCGGATCCTCACGCCGTTCGTGACGGCCGCGCGCGGCGCCTGGGCCCGGCGCACGCCGCGCGGCGCCACGGCGGCCGGCCGTACGGTGTCGAGCCGCACGGTGGTCGGCTGCACGGCGCCCGGCCGCACGGCGCCAAGTCATGCGGTACCCGGCCATACGGGTCCGAGCACGGCCGGTCGTCCGGCGCGTCCCGTGCTCCCGGCGCCACCGCCCGACCCCGATCCGTCCCGGACGCGGACGATCGCCGACCTCCACGCCCGCTTCGGGGTCATCTGCTGGTGGGGCGCCCACACCAAGGAGTGGTGGGCCCTCGTCCCCGGCGCGGCGCGGTGGAGGCTGGTCAGCGCGACCGCGTCGGAGGAGCTCGCCGAGACCATCATCGCCGTCCACGCGGTCTCCCAGTGATCCGGCGGCCGGGGAGGCCGTGCCCCTCCCCGGCGCCCGGAGTCACGTCGAGACGGGGCGGTCGCCCTCCTTGAGGAGGGCTTTGTGGATCTTGCCCACCGGGGTCAGCGGAACGTCGCCGGTGATGACGAACTGGCGCGGGACCTTGTAGTCGGCCAGGCGGTCGCGGCAGTAGGCGGCCAGCTCGTCGGCGGTGGGCGGCTCGGCGTCCGGGCGGGGGACGACGTAGAAGCGCCCGACCTCGCCGAGGACCTCGTCCGGGACGCCGATACCGGCGGCCATCGCGACCTTCGGGTGGGTGGTCAGGACGTTCTCGACCTCGACCGGGTAGACGTTGAAGCCGCCCTGGATGTACATCTCCTTCTTGCGCCCGCGGAGGACCAGGTGCCCGTCGGGCTCCATGGCGACCATGTCCCCCGTGGCGAGCCAGCCGCCCCGGAGGAAGACCTCGGCGGTCTCGTCCGGCATGTCCCAGTATCCGGCGGCGACGCAGGCGCCGCGGATCTGGAGCTCGCCCGTCTCGCCCGCGGGCAGGACGGTGCCGTCGGGCCCCGTCACCCGCGCCTCGAAGTCGCCGATGATCGCACCGAGGGTCCGGGAGACCGTCTCGGGGTCGTCGTCCATCGGGGACAGCACGCAGGCGCCGGAGGACTCCGACAGCCCGTACAGCCCGTAGAGGGGCGCGCCGGGGAATGCGCGCCGGATCGCGTCGGCGAGCGCGGGTTCCACGTTGGAGCCGCCCGCCATGCACAACCGCACGGACGACACGTCGTGCTCGGCGAAGTCGGGCCGGCCGAGCATCAGCACGTACATCGTCGGGACGGCCCCGAGGAACGTCACCCGGTGGCGTTCGATCGCGCGCAGCGCGGCGTCCGGCGAGAACGCGGGCAGGAGCGCGACCGAGCCCCCGCTGACCAGCGCCGCCATGATCGTGCAGGTGATGCCGCCGACGTGGTTGAACGGGAGGTGGCCGAGCAGGACGTCGTCGCCCCTCATCCCGAAGTGCTCGGCCTGCGCCGAGGCCGAGGCCAGGACGCCGCGGTGGGTGATGACCGCGCCCTTCGGACGTCCCGTGGTCCCGGAGGTGTAGAGGATCATCAACGGATCCTCCGGGCCCACACCGGCGCGGGCCGCGGAGAGGGACTCCGGGGCCGGGTCCGTGGCCAGGGCGTCGAAGCCCGCACCGAAGTGCACGGCGGGGAGCCCGGCCGACTCGAAGTACGCCGCGAAGTCGAAGCCGGGCACCGACTCGACGCTGATCACCATCCGGGCGCCGCTCTGGCCGAGCATGTGGGACAGTTCCCGCTCCCGGTAGCGGACGTTGAGCGGGACGACGACCGCGCCGATCCTGGCCGCCCCGAAGAACGCCGCGAGCCACTCGGAGGTGTTGGGGCCGAGGAGGCCGATCCGGTCGCCCCGGCCGATGCCGCGGGCCAGCAGGCCGGCCGCGACCCGGTCGGCCAGCTCGTCGAACCCGGTGAACGTGATGGTGTCGTCGCCTTCGTGGAGGAACGCCCCGTCCCGCGCCGCCGCGGCCTCGAGCGCCCCTCCGACCGTCACTGCCCGCATGTCGCCTTCCCTCGTCCCGGTGGCATCTCATCAGGGAGCGGTCGTGCACACACCTCAGAGCTTGCGGCCGACTCCGGCGTAGAACCAGATCGGCAGGGCCTCCTCGAGCGTGACCGGACGCTCGGGCCGCCACAGCGGCGCCCAGACGATGCCGGGGTCGACCAGCTCGAAGTCGCCGAACAGGCCCGTGACCTGTTCGAGAGTTCGCGGCGTCCCGGGCGCGTTCGTCCGCTTGTAGACCTCCACGACCTTCGCGACGATGTCGGGCACGCCGTCGGCCGAGGCGTGGGTGATCGCCATATGGCTGCCCGGGGCGAGCGCGTCGCGCAGCTCGGCCATGACGCCGGGCGGGTCGTCCTCGTCGGGGATGAAGTGCAGGGTCGCGATCGTCAGCAGCGCGACCGGCTTCCCGAGGTCCAGCAGCCGGGAGATCTCCGGGTGCTCCAGGATCTCGCGGGGCCGGCGGATGTCGGCCTGGACCATCCGGGTTCCCGGCGAGTCGGCGAGGATCGCCCGGCCGTGCGCGACGACCTGGCCGTCGTAGTCGACGTAGGCGACGCGGGCGGCGGGGTTCACCGACTGCGCGATCTGGTGGACGTTCTGCTGGGTGGGCAGCCCGGTGCCGATGTCGAGGAACTGGTCGATCCCCTGCTCGGCCATGTACCGGACGGCGCGGCCCATGAACGCCCGGTTCTCCTTGATCAGGGTGGTCAGGGTCGGGTCGGCGGCCTTGGCCTCCTCGGCGCGGAGGCGGTCGGCCTCGTAGTGGTCCTTGCCGCCGAGGTAGTAGTCGTACATGCGAGCGATGTTCGGAACGCTCGGGTCGAATCCGCCTGGCCGAAGCCGCTCGCCTGCCACCGCGCCTCCCTCGACGACCCGCCCCGTGCTGATCTTCACACGCCACCCTACGGTCTGCAATCGCCCCACCGGACCGGTCCACACCAATGACCGATCACGATTCGGTCCGGCGGCCCGGACGGGGCTGCGGGCCTCCGCCGCGCCGCGGCCGCCGCCCGGGAGCCAGGGCCGGCGAGAGGCCCGTCCGGCGAACCGGACAAGGCCTGCCGCCGCGGCTAGGGGACTGTCTCGAAGTGGCCTCGGCCACGCACGCGAACGCGTGACCTGCCCGGTGAAGCGACGCCGGAGGCGAGCGAAACCGGGCAGATCGCGAAGCGATGCCGCGTTCGCCCAGGCACGGTCACGCAGCGAGCCGCCAGGCGAGCGAAGTGGGCCGGGACTGAGTCAACACAGCTCAGAGCTTGGGGGTGCCCTGAAGGCCCCAGGTCTTGTTCCCGTCGCCGTCGTCGTTGACGTTGGCGACGACGTGCCCGTCGGCGCTGTTGCCGCTGATGTTCACGTAGGAGGCGGAACTCGGCAGCCGGCAGGTGCGCGAGCCGGAGGAGCTGCCGTTGATCGCCGAGGTGAAGTCGCAGGTCCTGGTCTTGACGTCGGCGTCGTTCTGCTCGATCCGCACCTGGACGTCGAAGTTCTCGAACTTGCCCGACCCCGAGTCGCCCCAGCTGACCTCGGCGGTCGCCCACTTGTAGCTGTCACTGCCTCCCGAGCCGCCCCAGTTGCGGTAGATGCAGAGCTTGACCGTGACGTCGGCGTTGAAGCCGTTGGTCGGATACTCCTTGGAACTCGACGCGCACCGCGTGTCGGTCGCGTTCGCGGGTCCCGCCAGCGCCAGCGTCCCGAGACCCGCCAGCGACGTCGCCGCCAGCCCGGTGGCCAGGATCCGGCCCATCCGCTGCTTCACTTGCCCTCCTGTCCTGGAGAGGCCGCGAGGCTCTCCTTGATCACCAACGACCTTACGGACGACCCCAAATCAAGATCAACTTTTTCTCCGACGGCCGCGCCGGACGCCGCCGCGGAGACGCGGGCGACGGCGAGCCAGGCGCACCATGTCAGGCGCTCGTCCAGGAGCAGGAGCCCGGCGAACGCCCCGGCGGCCGGTTCGAGGCTGACCATCACGGCGACCGTGCGCGCGGGCAGCCTGCGCAGCGCCGCCATGTCCAGCGACCAGGGGACGACGGCGGACAGCAGCGCGAGTCCGAGGCCCGCGAGCAGCACCTCCGGTCGCGGCGGCGTCCCGGACGCGGGCGTCGCGAAGGGCATGGCGAGCAGCGCCGCGAACGCCACGGCCCAGGCCAGCCGGGGCACCGTCCAGCGCCCCGGCGGGCTCGTTCAGGACGAGGTAGGCGGCCATGCAGGCGCCGGAGGCCGGCGCGAGCAGGACCCCCGGCGGCCGGCATCGCCGAGCCGGAGGGGCTGTGGAGCAGGAGCACCCCGGTGGCCGCGAGGGCGGGCCCACGGCAGGTCGGCCGGGCCGCGCGCCCTCACGAGCGCCAGCGTGAGCGGCCCGAGGAACTGCAGTGTGGACGCCACCCCGACCGGCAGCCGCGCCATCGCCGGGTAGATGAGGTGCATCCCGGCGATCGCCGCTCCGAGCGCCGCGACGAGGGCCGCCGACTCCCGGGGCGGAGGGCCGGGGCGCTGGACGAGCAGCAGGACGAGGGCCGCGAACGTGGGGCGACGGGTGCTGCGGCACGCCGACGTCCTGGCCGCGCAGTGGGAGCGGGCCCGTGCACATGAGCGAGAAGGAGAGCGAGGACGCCGCCCACCTGCTCCTCGCCCGGCACTGCGACATCGCCGTGGTCATCCCCACCGAGCGGACTCCGGCTCCCGTCGACGCGCGGTTCGCGCAGTGGCCGGTGCTCGACGCGCCGCAGGACCTGCTCGTCCCGGCCGGGCATCCGCTCGCCGCGCGCGGGGCGGCCCGGCTCGCCGACCCGGCGGCCGAGCCCTGGATCGCCTCACCGGACCGTCTCGACCAGGACCAGCTCATGCTCGCCGCCTGCGCCGCCGCCGGATTAACGCCGCCCGTCGCCCACGAGGCCAACGAGTGGTTCGCCGTCTCGGCCCTCGTCGCCCGCGGGTTCGGCGTCGGCCTGGTCCCCCGGCTGGCGCCGCTGCCACCGGACGACGCCGTCGTCCGGGTGCCGCTGCGGGGCCGGCCGTGCCGTCCCGGCGCATCATCGCGATCGTCCGCCGGGGCAGCGAGGCGCAGCCGCCCATCGCGTGCGGTCTGGAGGCCCTCCGCGCGGCCGCGACCTTGAAGATCGAAATGCGTGCGGCCCTACCTTGAGTAGGGCGGGCATACCGGAAAGTAGCGTGCCATACTGGGCGATTCCCCGGTGGCCGCGCGTCACCGCTCGGATGTCAGCTGATTGGAGCAGCCCATGCCCTTCCCCGCGGGGCACGAGCCGCAGGCCTTCGATCCGACGGCGCCCAACGAGAGCCGGATGCACGACTACTTCCTCGGCGGCAAGGACAACTACGCCGCGGACCGGGAGGCGGCGCTCCAGGCGATCGAACTGGCACCGGAACTGCCCGTCCTCGCGCGGGAGGGCCGCAAGTTCCTCGACCGCGTCGTGCGGTTCCTCGCGGGCGCGGGGATCCGCCAGTTCCTGGACCTCGGGACCGGCCTCCCGACGCAGGGGAGCGTGCACCAGATCGCCCAGGCGGTGGCGCCGGACTGCCGGGTCGTCTACGTCGACAACGACCCCGTGGTCCGCGTCCACGCCCAGGCGCTGCTGGGCCGGGATCCCCGCACCGCGGTCGTCGAGGCCGACATGCGCGATGCCGAGGCGATCGCCGGCGATCCCGCCCTGCGCCGCCTGATCGACCTCGACCAGCCGACGGCCCTGCTGTTCTTCCACGTCCTCTACACGATCCCCGACGACGACGAGGTGGCGCAGTGCGTCAGGCGGCTGGGCGAACTGACGGCCCCGGGCAGCTACATGGCGATCTCGCATCCGGTCAGCGACCTGTGCCCGGAGGTCACGGCGCGGCTCGCCTTCCTCTACCAGCAGCAGACCCACGCGATCCGCGGCACGCCCCGGTCCAACGTCCGGACCCGGGCGGAGGTGGAGCGGCTGTTCTCCGGCTGGGACCTGATCGAGCCCGGCATCGTCTACCTGCCCCTGTGGCGCCCCGAGCACGAGACCCTCGAGACGTCCCGGCCGATCTGGAGCGTCGGGGGCGTCGGGCACAAGCCCTGACGCCCGTCACGCCACCGGCGCGCTCCCCCGGTAGCCGACATGCGAAATCCACGCCATTGCCGACGGTTATTTCACTATCAGCTGGAAGTTCACCGGCCGGTTGCCAGGGAATGCCACCGCGCCATTGCCGTCGAGCATCTTGAAACGCACGAAACAGAAGGCCGGGCCGGGTGGCGCGGTCACCTGGGTCCGGATGTCGACGACGCCGCCGGGCGGTGTCTCCGGGATCGGGACGTCCACGATCGTCTGGCACTGGCCGCGGCTCTGCGGCAGGTCGACGCGGTGCAGGGAGTAGCCCCGCCACGCGACGGTGCCGCCGTTCCTGAACCGCCACACCTTCTCCGCCCTGGCACCGCGGACGACGCGGGAACAGTCGGGCAGGGTGACGTCCGCCATGAACACCGCCTGGTCGCCTTCGTGGGCGGGGGCCCTGGGCGGCGGGTTCCGCTGGCGCACGGGGCAGTCGGACGGGGCGACCGGCGGACTGGCGGAGGTCGGCCGGCGGACGACGGTGTTGCCGGTGGCGTCCGGGATCAGGGAGTCCCCGATCAAGGCGGCCGCGGCGACGACGGCGGCCAGGACTCCCAGCGCGGCGTACCTGCGGCGCGACCGCGCTAACCGTCGCGCGCGCCCGGGCTCGACCACGTACGGGACGGCGGCGCTGCCGGGAAGTCGCACCAGCTCGCCGCCCCGGCGCCGCTCGTCCTCAGGCTGCGGGCCCCGGTCCCGTGCGCGTCGGGCGCCCGCCGTCGGCCCGGTCGGCACGGTCTTCTCGGTGGCCGGCCCCGCCTCGACGACGTCGCGCGGAGCGACCGGATCGTTCGGCGCCGCGTCGGCGGACGGCGGCGCCTGCCCGGCGGCGCCCGCCGCGCGGACCAGCCGGTTCGCGGCCGTCCAGCGCTCGCGGTAGACCTCCGGATCGGCGCCGCATGCCTTGACGAACTCGCCCGTCGTCGCCCAGCTGGGAAGCCGGTTCCCCTGGGCGGCCTCGTGCAGGGTCGTGTGCGAGATCGCCCGCGACCGGCCCGCCATCTCGCGGAACGACGGCGTGCCCACCGAGGCGCGCAGTGCCCGCAGCTCCGCGGCGAAGTCCTCGATCGCACGGGCGCGATCGTTCTGCGACCTCCCCGGTGCGCCCGACACGTCCAGCTCCCTCGTCTACCGCACATAGGCGCGACGGCGGCGTCGCGTGGCCCGCAGATTACCGGGCTCCCGGGGTTCTGGGTAGCTTGCCGTAATGTCGGAACGACGTCATTCGGAAGCGGTCATTCGGAAATGGTGTCGAAGAGGTTGGGCAGGCCGGCGCGGTGGCGCCGGGCGTCGAGCCGCTTGAGGCCGTCCAGTTCGGGCGGCTGGTAGAGCCGCCACACCGGGACGCGCTCCGCCTGAGAGCCGGCCGCGTCCAGCAGCGCGTTCACGGCGGCGCGCCCCGACTCGTTGGCACCCTCCATCGTGGCGAGGTCGACGTTCGTGCGGACGTAGTCGCCGGCCATGAACAGGTTCGGGATCCGTGTCCGGGCGCCCGGCCGCTTCTCCCAGCTTCCGACGGTGTTCACCATCAGCGGCTCGTCGTTGGCGTTGCTCCCGGACGCGGGCCGCCAGGTGATCGCGGGATCCAGGAACCACGAGTGCAGCAGGTCGTCCGGGAGGACGGAGCGGCCGGTGTCCTCGAGATGGTCCTTCATCTGCGCCCAGCACTCCTTGGCGATCTGGGCCCGCGTGCACTTCTTGGCGGGTTTCCCGTAGACGATCCCCGGGGTGTCCCAGTCGGAGATGTCCAGGGACAGGCAGTCGGCCACCCGGCCGTCGCCGTAGTCGCGGGTGAAGTCGCGGTCCCAGAGCCTGCTCTGCAGGACCGCCGTGATCTGCCACGGCGAGTCCATGAAGTTGACCTCCTGGTCGAGGCCGCGCGGGGAGCGGCGCAGGAAGAACTGCAGCCCGTTCATCCACTCGGTGCGCAGGTCCCGCATCGACGCCAGGCCCGGGTCGAGCGCGAGGACGTCCGGGGACAGCAGCGCCAGGGCGCGCTCCACCGGCATCGCGCAGACGAACCAGTCGGCGCCGGCGGTGCGGCGGCGGCCCGCCGCGTCCACCAGCCGGACGGAGCGGACGCGCCCGCCGCCCGCCTCCAGTGCCTCGACGGTCTGGCCGACCTCGAAGCGGACTCCGCGTTCGCGCAGGTGGCGCACCCACGGATCGATCCACGCCTCGTTGGTGGGGGCGTTGAGCATGCGGGCGAGGCCGCCGTCGGCGCCGAGCCCGAGCCCCGACAGCAGGAACGCCTCGCCCATGGCGCCGACCGTCCGGGTGCTGGCCACCTCCTCCTTCACCGCGACGAGGCCCCGCGTCAGGAACCGCGCCACGATCGCGCGGTAGTCGCCGGACTTGCCCTCGGCGCGCACGTACTCCCACCACGGGACGTGCTCCCACTGGCCGAGCCTCCGCTCGTCGCTGCTGGTGAGGTAGACGAGGTAGCGGTTGACGAACACCGCCAGCTCGGATGCGGGGATGGCGGCCGCCTGCTGGACGAGGCCGGTCAGCGTCTCCTTCAGGACGTCCAGGTCCACTCCCCCGCCGGGCCCGGACAGCTGCGGGACGATGATGTCCGAGCGGCCGGCGTTGCGGGAGATCCGCGTCGACGAGAGCGCGATCAGGTTGTCGTGGACGCCGCCGGAGTTGCCGGGGAACGGGATGCGGCGCATCGTGTCCGGCACGTGGCGGTAGAAGCCGGGGAAGAACCGGAAGCCGTGCTCGCCCGGCAGGTCGCGCCGCCCGCCCGCGCCCGTGCCCGCGACGGGGATGCTCCGCGCCTTGCCGCCGAGCGCCCGGCGTTCGAAGACGGTGACGGCGAACCCCCGTTCGGCCAGCTCGTGGGCGGCGGCCAGCCCGGCCATGCCGCCGCCCAGCACGGCGACCTCGGGTCGCTTCCGCCCGGCCGCCGCATGGGCGGCCGGGGCGGCCAGCACGGTCGCCGCGCCGGCGGCGGCCGTGCCGTACAGGACGCGGCGCCGGGTGACGCCGCTCGGGTCGCGCGGCTGTGCCGCCGGGCCGGGGGTGTTCTGCTGCGCGTGCGGGCTGGCCATGGTCGCCGTCTCCTCGGGGTGGGTGAACGTGCGGATGAGCGCGCCGGGCGGGAGGGTCCGCCGGTCGGACCGCGGGGACGTCCGCGGGTCAGGACTGCGGCAGCCGCGCCCGCAGCGTGCGGATGTGCTCGATGAGTCCCAGCGAGCCGGGGACGGTGCGCCCGAGCGACTCGGGCAGCGCGAGCAGGCCGGAGTCGAGGACGAACGGGTCCACGACGTGGAAGCTCGTGCGGAGCCCGGGGCGGGTCCCCTTCAGCCCCTGCGGGGTCGCGAGCAGCGAGGACGGGCAGCTGAGCGCCGTCGTCTCCGGGTAGGAGAACAGCCCCGACACCCGCCAGTCCGACAGCTTGATCGTGCTCATGCACCCGTAGGTCTCGCGGGCGGTGACGCGCCCCACCACTCCCTGCCAGGTGCCGTCGCCCTTCACCACGCCGCCGAGGAGGGTGGCCGTCCCGTCGGGCTCGTGGGAGACGCCCCACTCCCAGCCGGAGTAGCGCTGGTCGACGACGCTGAACCGGCCCCAGTTGTGGTCGTGGTAACCGCGCCACCCATTCACGCTGACGCGCGCGGACGCGCCCGGCGGCCGGAGCCAGCCGCGGACCCGGCTCGTCGCGACGGGCGCGCTCCAGTACATCGTCTGGTCGCCGTCGTAGCGGATGGGCCCCCCGGTGACGCCGGGGAGCGCGCGGTCGAACCAGATGTCGGCCTTGGCGAACGTCCCGTGCCAGCGCAGGTGGTAGGCGCCGCGGCCGCGGTCGAAGACCAGGCTCCCGGCGCTGCTCTCGACCACGGGGCCGTCGGCGGCGGTCACCCGCGCGGTCGGCTCCGGCAGGACGGTCTTGGCCCCCCTCTCCGGGTACCAGAAGATCACCGCGGTGGGGACGGGCGCGGTGAACAGCATCGCGATGAAGGTGCGGTGCGTCGACGGATCCATCACGTGCACGTACCACCACTCGGTGGTGGAACCGGGGTGCGGCCCGTCGTCGGACGGTTCGGCGAGCTTGCCGGGCACCTGGGTGAGGTCGGAGCGCTTGATGTCGGTGCGCGGGATCCAGGAGTCCGGCCCGGCCGTGGGAGCCTCCGCCGGCGGAGCGGCCGCGGCCGGGCGGGCCGCGCCCGGGACGAGCGCGGTGGTCGCGAGCGCCAGCGCCGTGGTCGAGAGTGCCAGCGCCGTCGCGGCGCGTTGGACGGTGGAGCGGATCACGTTGAGCCTCCTCGGCTGAACCCCCGTGACGTCCGGCCCCCGCTGCTGTGCGGTGGAAACCGAGTGTGATTCGGTTACCGGAGGCTGTCAAGCACTGTGTCGACACAGTGTCCGATCGGACGCTGTCCGCTCGCGGCCCGCGGGCGTACGCTGCGACCATGGCGACCACCACCCAGCCGCGCAGGAAGGTCCGGGAGCGGCGCGACGACGTCCGGCGCCGCGTGCTGCGGACTGCGGCGGAGATGATGGCCGACGGCACGCCCTACACCGAGCTGCCGATGCAGCGCATCGCCGAGCGCGCGCAGGTGGCGCGCTCCACCCTCTACCTGCACTTCCCGGACAAGAGCCGCCTGCTGCTGGCCCTGGCCGACGAGGCGGTCGACGCGCTGTTCGGCGAGGCCGTCATCTGGTGGCGGGCCGACCATTCGGACGGGGTCGACGGCGTGGCCCGCGCCATGCGCCAGATGATCGCCGCGTACCGCGAGCACCGCCGCGTCCTGCACGCTCTGGGCGAGGTCGCCGGGTACGACCCCGAGGTCGCGGAGTTCTGGCGCGAGCGGATACGGCGCTTCGCCGCCGTCGTGCAGGACCGCCTCGAGGAGGAGCTGCGCGCCGGCAACGTGGACCCGGAGCTGGACGTCCGGACGACGGCCCAGGTGCTGATCTGGACCGTTGAGCGGACGATCTCCGCGCACTGCCACCACGACGAGGGCTCGGGAGACGAGCGGATCGCGCGCACCCTCGCCCGGACGATCTGGCTGACGGTCTACGGCACATCGCCCGCCCCGCCCCCGTGAAACGCCCCGCCCCCGTGAAGCGACCGGCGCCGGTGAAAGGACCGGCGCCGGTGTCGCGTCAGGCGGGGCCGCCGAAGCTGATCTCGTTGCCCTCCGCGTCCCGGAAGATCACTTTGGCCACTCCGTCGTACTCCTCGCGCTTGGCCGGCGTGATGCCGCGCTCGGCGACCGCGGCGACCCGTGCGTCGAGGTCGTCCACGAACGAGAGGACGAGGGCGTTCCCCGCACGCTCGGGGTCCTGGACGATGTAGACGTACCGGTGATCGGCCACCTTCCACACGGCCTCGACGTCGTTGGGCAGGAAGGACGGCTCGCCGCCGAAGAGCCGCTCGTACCACGGCCGCGCCGCCGCGTAGTCGGTGACCGGGATGCCTGCGAAAAGATCGAGTGACATGTCCCTCCTCGCGCGTCGTCGATGCGTCGCCAGTATCGACCATGCGGACCCCGCGAACTCATCGCCCCGCCGGAGGCGGCGGGCGGGCCGCACGACCGTCCCGGCCGGTCGGGCAGACTGGCCACGCGGCCCCCCGAGGCCCGGCCGCGAAGTCTCCGCCTCTCGGAAAGGGATCTCCATGCGCGTTGTCTCGGAGGAGCATCTGGCACGGGTGCTCGCAGGACTGCCGGGACGGCCCCGGATCGTGGCCGGCGGCAACTTCGCCGCCCCCCGCCGGGCCCTCGGGATCGTGGACGCCTCCGTCGGCGAGTACCGGCTGTTCATGCTCAACGCCCAGGCGGGGCTTCCCGACCGCGAGGGGGTGGACCTGGAGACCCCCTTCGTCGGCGCCGGGATGCGCGGCCGATCGAACCTGCGCTACTTCCCGTCCCGGCTGTCGCTGGTGCCGAACCTGCTGAAGGACTCGCTGCCGCCGGACGTGGTGGTCGTGCAGACCTCCCCGCCGGTCGGCGGCACCGTCTCGCTCGGCATCGAGGTCAACATCCTCCCCGCGGCCATCGAGGCGGTCCGCGCCCGCGGCGGCCTGGTCGTCGCCCAGATCAACCCGCGCATGCCCTACACGTTCGGGGACGCGGTCCTCGCCACCGACGAGATCGACCTGGCGATCGAGGACGACGAGCCGCTCGCCACCCCGGTCCCCCGGCCGCCCGGGAAGGTCGCCCACGAGATCGGCGAACGCGTCGCCCATCTCGTCCCGGAGGACGCCACCCTCCAGCTCGGCATCGGGGCCATACCGGACGCCGTGCTCTCCTCCCTCCTCGACCGGCGGGGGCTGCGCGTCTGGTCGGAGATGTTCAGCGACGGCGTGCTGGCGCTGGAGAAGGCGGGCGCGCTCGACACCGGCAGCCCGATCACCGCGTCGTTCGCGTTCGGCGGCCCGGAGCTCTACGCCTGGGCCGACCGCAACGAGCGGATCCGGATGCTGCGCACCGAGAAGACCAACGACCCGAGCCTCATCGCCCGGCAGCCCCGCATGGTCTCGGTGAACTCCGCGCTCCAGGTCGACCTGTTCGCCCAGGCCAACGCCAGCCGCGTCCGCGGGGCCATCTACTCCGGCTTCGGGGGGCAGACCGACTTCGTCGTCGGCGCGCTGCACTCCCCCGGCGGGCACGCCATCATCGCCCTGCCGTCCTGGCATCCGCGCGCCGACGTCTCGACCGTCATCCCGCGCCTCGCCGGCCCCGTCACCTCCTTCCAGCACAGCTACATCGTCAGCGAGCAGGGCGCCGCCACCGTCTGGGGGAACGACGCCGCCTCCCAGGCGCGGCAGATCATCGACGACGTCGCCCACCCCTCCGCCCGCGACGAACTGCGCGAGCAGGGCCGGGAGCTCGGCTTCCCGCTGAACTGAGGACCCTCGCGCCGACCGGGCCCGAGCACACCGCCCCGTCCTCGCGCGCCCGCCCTTTCCGACGGCGCGCACCCCGCTCGTCCTCGCGCGCGACCGCCTATTGGCAGATCGCCAATAAGGGTCTAGGGTTCCGGACTAGCTCAGGAAACCCGGGAGTGTCCGACATCGCGTTCGGGGAGGGCGCTCCCGGCCCGAGGAGGAGCGAGGGCATGGACAGACCCACCAGACGCAACGTGTTGATGACGGGCGGGGCGCTCGGAGCGCTCGGCGCGCTGAGCGTCGCCTCACCCGCGCAGGCGTCCTCTCTGTGGACGTGGTCGCCCAAGGGCTCGGTGGCGGGCGCGGGCAGGGGCGCCGACCCGCGATGGGTCTGGGACCCCGAGGCCGACGAGCTGGTCGCCTCGCTGCTCGACCGCGGGGACGTCCCCAAGGTCAACGAGCTGCTGCGCAAGTGGACCAAGAACGGGCAGCCGCTGCCGGACGGGCTGCCGGCGGATCTGCGCGACTTCATGGAGCGCGCCCGGCAGCTGCCGTCCTGGGCCGACCGGGGCAAGCTGGCCACCGCGTTCGAGTTCAACCAGAAGCGCGGCCTCTACCTCGGCGTCACCTACGGCTTCGCCAGCGGGATGATGAGCACGGCCATCCCCAAGGAGGCCCGCGCGGTCTACTACTCCAAGGGCGGCGCGGACATGAAGGACCGCATCACCAAGACCGCCAAGCTCGGGTACGACATCGGCTCGGAGAAGGCCTTCGAACCCGACGGCGAGATGATCGTGACCTGCGTCAAGACGCGGCTGGTGCACGCCGCCGTGCGGCACCTGCTGCCGAAGTCGCCGTACTGGTCCAAGGCGGCCGACGAGAAGATCCCGATCAGCCAGGCGGACATGATGGTCACCTGGCACAGCCTCCCGACGACCGTCATGAAGAACCTGGTCAAGTGGAAGGTCCCGATCCCGGACGCCGAGTCCGAGGCGTTCCTGCTCTCCTGGCAGCTCGCCGGGCACATGCTCGGCATCCAGGACGAGTACATCCCGAAGTCGTGGGCCGAGGCCGACTCCCAGGCCGAGCAGGTGCTGGACCCGGTGCTCGCGCCGACGCCGGAGGGCGTCAAGCTGGCCGACATCCTGCTCAACCTCGGCTCCACGATCGACGGCGGGATCCTCACCAAGCCCATCCTCGGCTCGCTCACGCGCTACATGCTCGGCGACGAGATCGCCGGGTGGCTGAAGATCTCCCGTGACCCGCTGTGGGACCCGCTCATCCAGACCCTCTGGCCGCCCTTCGTCGCCGTCCGCGAGGGCGTCCTCGACATCACGAAGGCGCCGAAGGAGCTCCGGCAGCTCTACTGGGCCTTCGACGAGATCCTCCGCCAGGGCGCCCTGCTCTACCTGTCCGGATTCAAGATGCCGATCAGCATCGAGATCCCGCAGGCCAACAACCCGCACTACTGACCCGCGGCGCCCTGGACGGTACTCGCGGTCACAGCGGCCGCCCCGTCCCGCTCCCCCATGGTGTGAACGCACGACACGGGCGCCGGGCCCGGAACCCGAGAAGGTTCCGGGCCCGGCGCGATGCCGGACGCCGCTCGCCTGGCGCCCGTGAACCCTCCGGAATCCCGCAGCGGTAAGGCTTCCCCGAGCGGTACAGTCGGCGCTCCAGCGTGGAGGCCATCGACAACGGGAGCCCCCTGATGATCGCCAGAATCTGGCGCGCGACCGCCACCGCCGAGGGCGCGGAGGCCTACCGCGACCACTTCACGGGTTCGGTGCTCCCGGCGCTGCGTTCCGTGGACGGCCATCGGGGCGCGTACCTGTTCCGCCGGGACGAGGGCGACCGCGTCGAGCTGGAGGTGATGACGCTGTGGGACTCCCTCGACGCCATCAGGGCGTTCGCGGGGGCCGACATCTCGACGGCCGTCGTGGAACCGGAGGCCCGGGCCGCCGTCCTGACCTACGACACGACGGTCACCCACCGGACGGTCATGGTCGACACCGTCACCGACCCGCAGTAGGGCGCCGGACTGAGCCGCCCCAGCGGAGGAAACCGCCCCCCCCCGGAGGTTAGGACGCGCTGCGGACGAGGTCATGGACGGCCTCGCTCATGGTGACCGGGTCGACTCGGCCGAGCGGCACCGAGTCCTCGGGTGAGCGGGCCGGGGCCGGTCCCGCCCAGAGCGCGGCGATCTTCTGGTTCTCCCCGTCGCCGTACATGTAGTGGCTCAGACCGGGGCTCAGGACCGCCACGACGTACAGGCCCGCCGGGTCGCGCCGGGCAAGCCACCACCCCGCGAACCCGCCGTCGGCGTCCAGGGACTCCCAGCGCCCCTGGGAGTGGCCCTTGGCCTTGCCGTAGGGCAGGACGAGCCCCTCCACTCGGGCGAGACGATGTGCCGCGCGCTCCTCCTCCGTGAGGCGGTGGACGGGGCGGCCGAGCTGCTCGAACGGCTGGAGGATCTCGTAGTCGGCGAAGAGTCCGGCCCAGGTGCCGACGTCGTCGCCGAGCAGGACGGGATGGGCGATGCTGATGCGGGCGTCCGGCGCGGGAGTGAACGGGTCGTCGTCGACTCCGGCGTAGGCGCGGCTCTCGTCGACGCGGAAGGCGGTCCCGGTGTCGGTGGTCCACACCAGCCGGCGGACGATGTGGCCCAGCAGCGGGTGGGCGACGAACAGGGTGGCGAACTCCTCCGGCGTCCAGCTCCGGCGGGTGATCATGGCCAGTTCCAGGCGCTTGATCTCCTGGTCGGCGATCGTCCGCAGGTCCTTCTTGAGACCGGTGAACAGGGCGTGGGCGGCCGGAGCCAGGGCGGGATCGTCCTTGGGGCCGGGCTTCGGCGCGCTCTTGCGCAGCCCGCCGTTCGGCTCCGCGACCAGCGGCACGAGCTGCTCGTCGAACGCGACGGTGAACCGGCGCGGGCCGTAGTCCAGGACGAGGGTGCCCCGCTCGTCCAGTCCGAAGTCGGGGACGGCGCGGTCGGCCAGCGCGTCACGCGTCAGCCCGCGCTTCGCGGCGATCTGGTCGATGGTGCGGCTCGCCCTGCCCTTGAGCCCCTTGTACTTCCCACGGCGGGTCAGCTCGAACAGGTGGGTGAGCGCCACGTCGGAGCCGATCGCGGCGAGGACGTCCAGCGCGGCCCCGGCCCGGCTGCTGAGGCCCTGGCCCGGCCAGGCCTTGATCAGCGGGCTGAGCCGCCGCACGGTCGTGTCGTCGCCGATGAGCCCGAGCTGCGCCAGCGCCCAGCTGTGCCGGCTCGGCGCGCCGAAGGCGTGCCAGCGCTGGAACACCGCCCAGGAGAACTCGGCCAGCGAGTGCCGGTCGCAGTGCGCGCGGAGCTCCGCCGCCTCGGGGGCCTTCCTGGCGAGCAGGCTCAGCAGGCGCGCGGTCGCGCTCGCGGGCAGCGCCCGGTCGCGGCCGCGGGTGAGGATCCGAGGCAGCAGCGCGGGGTCCGCCCAGTCCGTCTTCGCGCCGCGGGCGGGCTTGCCGGCGAGCATGCGGGGCAGGTCGTCGGCGTCCGGGACGGCCGGTCGCGGCAGTAGTGCCTCGACGCCCGCCGAGGGCAGGGCCTCGGCCAGGCCCGGGTGGGCGTAGAGCAGCCCGCGTACCGTGCCCGCCGCCGCCAGGCCCCTCACCGTGTCGTCGCCGACCAGCGGGGCCAAGGCCCGGAACGCGTGCTCCGGGTATCGTTCGGCCGCCTCCCGCAGAGCGGCGGGCACCCCCTTCAGCCCCATGTGGTCGAGCAGAAGCGGGAAGACCGCCTCGTCCGGGATGCTCGTGAGGGCCTTGAGCAGGATCGGGCGCGTCGCCTCGGCTTGGGCGTACTCCACCTGGAGCTCCCTGCTGAGCAGCGGGAGGGCCCCGGCGCCGAGAGCGTCGAGGAGCGTTCCCAGGACGGCGGGGGTGACCGGGACCGAGGCCCAGCCCACCTTGTCGATCTGTGCCGCGCTGGACAGCGAGCACACCAGGTATTCGCGGCCGAGTCCCCGATGCCCCAGCCCGAAGGAGTCGCCGAAGGCCTCGTCCAGCCAGGCCGTCTCGGCCGGAACCAGGTACACGGCCACGCGCCGCCTCCAAGCGTCGCCGCGATGGCGTGACAGGCGCTCGACGGCCTCGCCGTACTCGCCCTCGGGCGCCGCGGCCAGCATGGTGCGGAGCCGCTTGAGCACCGAGCGGTCACCGACCCACCTGTTCGACGGGAAGGTGTCGTGGGAGGTGACGCGCCGGATCTCGCCCCGCCATCCCCTGGACGCGCCGGCGTGACCGTAGGCGACGAGCCGGACGAGACCGTCAGGGCCGGGTGTCGCGGGCCGCGGCACCGGGCCGAGTCCGACCGAGTAGAGCTCGGTCACGGCGCAGGCGGCGAAGGCGAGCCCGTGGTCCAGCACCCACGCGTCCAGGAAGGCCGGGCCGTGGGTGCCTTCGAGGTACTTCACCGCGACGGCGGCGACGGCCGCCGCGCCCGCCGGATCCGCCTCCCCGTCCAGCCAGGCCCGCGCGGCCCGGCCGAGCTCCGGGTCGGTGCGCTCGTGCTCCAGCATCTCCTCGGCGATCGGACGGGCCTCGCGCAGCAGTTCGCGCGCCGACCGCGCCGCGTCCTCGTCCGGGACGACCCGCGGGCCGGGGACGCCGCCGCGCCTCGGATGGATGTGCTCACGCCACTCGACCGGGATCTCCACCGTCTCGACCATGGCACCGCAAACTAGCGGCAGCGGCCGACATCCTGCCCCGCCCCGTTGCCCCGCGGCGGCCGGGGCCTTCGGTGGTGGCTTCGGTCAGGCTCCCTCGCGGGTCTTGTGGGCCCACCGTTCCGGGTCGGCCTCCAGCGACGCGCGGTCCCAGCCGGCCAGGTCGGCCGCCGCCTCGTAGGTGCCCTGCAGGAACTCCAGGAGGGCCCGGTCGGGGTCGGGATGCTCCCGCACCGCCTCGTAGGGCAGCAGGAACTGGCCGTTCTCCCTGCTGTAGAAGGCGCCGTCGGGTCCCACCGGACGGTCGGCGAAACCGGCGGGCTCGGGGTAGGCGTAGGCGTAGAAGGCGCCCTCCTCGCCCCCTCCGGGCCAGAAGCCGCAGCTGCTGAGCTCCCGCGAGTACCCCTCGACCATCACCCAGTCCCCGCAGTTCGGGGCCCCGCCCGGGTGCTCGGGCGCGTCCCGCCCGGAGAAGCGCGTGCAGGCGAGGTCCATGGCGCCCCAGAAGAAGTGCACGGGGCTGACCTTGCCGATGTAGCGGGACCGGAACTCGCCCAGCACCCGCGCGGCCTGGAGCAGCTGCTGCCAGAAGAGTTGCGCCGCCTCGGGGTCGTACGAGGCGTGCTGGTCGTCCTCCGCGAACGGGATCGCCGGTTCGACCTCGTTCGGATGCGCCTGGATGTGCGTCTCGATCCCGAGATCGTGCAGGGCTTCCATCGTCCGGGCGTAGAACCGCGAGACCGGCATGGGCGCGAGCTCGAACTCCCGGAGGCTGCCGTCCGAGGACCGCATCCGCAGCCGGTGGTCGACGAAGTCGAACTCGATGTCGAACACGCCCCCGTCGTAGGGGATCGCGGACGTGGTCAGCCCGCGCGGGCTGACGTACAGCGTCACGTTCCACCAGTGGTTCAGCAGCGGCGCGTGCGCCAACCGGATCTTGCCGACGATCTGCGTCCACATGTGCAGCGTGTCGCGCGTCTGCGTCCAGTCGGCGACGCGCAGCCGTGGCCAGGACTGTCGCTCCACCAGGGCCCCCTTCCATCCGGATCACCCATGGTCATGCCCCGGATCGGACCGCCGCAACAGTGCGGCGGCCCGGTCGCTAGGCTGAGTTTAGACCTAAACACGAGAGCACCGGGAGGGTTCGGCATGGCGCGCACGATCGTGGTCAGCGGCGGCGGCACCGGCATCGGCAGGGCGGTGGCGGCGCGTTTCGCGGACGGCGGGGACCGCGTCGCCGTCATCGGCCGCCGCGCCGGCGTGCTGGAGAGGGCGGCCGGGGAGATCGGCGGCACGGCGCTGCCGGCCGACCTGGGCGACCCGGCCGAGGTCGAGCGCGTCCGCGCCGAGCTGGCCGAGCGCTTCGGCTCGATCGACGTGCTGGTCAACGGCGCGGGAGGCAACGCCGAGTACCACGGCGGCCCGGACGGCGTCGCGGAACGGTGGACGAGCAACTTCCGCGCCAACGTCCTGACGTCGGTACTGCCGACCGAGGGGTTCCGCGATCTGCTGAACCCCGCCGGGAGGGTCGTGTTCATCTCGTCGGTCGCGGCGCTGCGCGGCTCGCGCGGCACGTCCTACGGCCCGATGAAGGCCGCCCTGCACCCCTACGCGTTCGATCTCGCCGCCGCGCTCGGCCCGCGCGGCATCACGGTCAACGTGGTCGCGCCGGGGTTCATCGAGGACACCGAGTTCTTCGGCGGCTCCATGAGCGACGAGCGCCGCGCGATGCTGGTCGCGCAGACCCACACCGGGCGGGCCGGGACGCCGGGGGACGTCGCCGAGACCGTGCACTGGCTCGCCTCGCCCGGCGCGGGGCACGTCACCGCGCAGATCATCCAGGTGAACGGCGGCGCCGAGCGTGGCCGCTGAGGCGCCGCGCGACGGCGCGGACGCCATCCAGGACGCCTGGCGGCGCGAGCTGCCGGGCGTCCCGGTGGAGTCGATCGGGGTCGTCACCAGGATCTGGTGGGCCGCCAAGGTCTTCGGCGACGAGCGCCGCCGCCTCCTGGCGCGGCTCGGGGTGGACGTCGCGACGCTCGACCTGCTGTCCACGCTGCGCCGGTCCGGCCCGCCCTACCGGATGAGCCCGGGCGAGCTGGCCGAGGCGTGCATGGTGACGCGCGGGGCGATCACCCAGCGCGTGGAGCGGGCGGCGGGGGCCGGGCTCGTCGAGCGGACCACCGCCGGGTCCGGCTTCCACACGCGGGCCGTCACCCTCACCGGGGACGGCAGGGCCCTGCTCGACCGCGTCGTCGCCGACCTGCTCGCGGCCGAGGACCGCCTCATCGGCCATCTCGCCCCCGACCGCCGCGAGCAGCTCGCCGGACTGCTGCGCGAGCTGCTCGCCGGGCTCGGCGGCCCGGGCCCCAAGGGCCAGGTCGGGGACTGACCCGGGCCCCGGCCTGGGTCAGGCGCTGGTGAGGACGACCAGCTCCCGGGTCGCCCGGGTCATCGCGACGTAGCGGTCGACCGCCCCCTCGATTCCCTCGCCGAACGCCTCCGGGTCGACGAGCACGACCAGGTCGAACTCCAGCCCCTTGGCCAGCTCCGGGGTCAGCGACCGGACGCGGGGCGTCGCCGGGAACGCGGGATCGCCGATGACGCAGGCGATCCCGTCGTCGTGCGCGGCGAGCCAGGCGCCGAGGACCGAGTCGAGATCCGCGACCGTGCCGTGGACGACCGGAAGGCCGGTGCCGCGGATCGACGTCGGCACGTTGGCGTCCGGGAGCGCGGCCCGGATGACCGGCTCGGCCTCCGCCATGACCTCCTCCGGCGTCCGGTAGTTGACGCTGAGCGAGGCGAGTTCGATCCGGTCGAACCCGACCCTTTCGAGCCGCTCCCGCCACGACTCGGTGAACCCGTGCCTGGCCTGGGCGCGGTCCCCGACGATGGTGAAGCTCCGGGACGGGCATCGCAGCAGCAGCATCTGCCATTCCGCGTCGGTCAGTTCCTGCGCCTCGTCCACGACGATGTGCGCGAACGGGCCGGCGAGCAGGTCCGGGTCGGCGCCGCCCAGCGCGCTCTCGTCGACGAGGACGTCGTGGAAGTCCTCGCCGCGCAGCATCGTCACCAGCCCGGTGCCGTACTCGTCGTCGGCCACCTCGATCAGGTCGTCCACGACGCGGGCCATGCGCTCGCGCTCGGCGGCGACGGCGGCCTCGTGGCGGCGCCTGCGCAGCGACGCCTCCGGGTCTCCGAGCCGCCGGCGCGCGGCGTCCAGGAGAGGGAGGTCCGACACCGTCCAGGCCTGGGGGTCCTCGCGCTGCAACCCGCGGATCTCGTCGGCGCCGAGCCAGGGGGCGCACAACCGCAGGTAGGCGGGCACCGACCACAGGTCGCCGACGAGGTCGGCCGCCTCGATCAGCGGCCACGCGCGGTTGAAGGCGGCGCGCAGCTCCCGGTCCTGCCGAAGCGACCTGCGGACCAGGTCGGGTGAGGCGTCGCCCTCGTGCTTGTCCGCCAGGATCGTGAGCAGCTCCGCCCAGATCTGGTCGCGCGCCTCGTTGTGCGGCGTTCCGGGCTCCGGCGCCTCGAACGCCTCGGCCCAGTCGGCGGGGCTCAGCCACACGTCTGACCAGTGGGTGGCGATCTCCATCCCCTCGGTGGGCGGGTTCTCGTAGAACCCGACGGCCTTCTCGATCGCCTTCACCATGTCCGCGGACGACTTCAGCCGCGCCACGACCGGGTCGGCCTCGACGGCCGCCTCGGCCCCTTCCGCGACGAGGTCCCGCAGGATGCACGTCTGCACGCCCTCCTCTCCGAGGCTGGGGAGCACGTCGGACACGTAGGCCAGGTAGGGCTGGTGCGGGCCGACGAACAGTACGCCGCCGCGGTGGCGGCCGAGGCGCGGATCGGAGTAGAGGAGGTAGGCGGAGCGGTGCAGTGCGACGACCGTCTTGCCCGTGCCGGGTCCGCCGTCGACGACCAGCGCGCCGCGCGACCCCGCGCGGATGATCGCGTCCTGGTCGGCCTGGATGGTGCCGAGGACGTCGCGCATCCGGTCGGAGCGGTCGCCGCCCAGGCTCGCGATGAACGCGGACTGGTCGTCCAGCGCGGCGTGCCCGGCGAACCCGTCCGCGGTGAACACCTCGTCCCAGTAGTCGCTGATGCGGCCGCCGGTCCAGCGGTACCGGCGGCGGCTCGCCAGCCCCATCGGGTCGGCGTGGGTCGCTCCGAAGAAGGGTTCGGCCGCGGGCGAGCGCCAGTCGAGCAGGAGCCGGCGGCCGGCTGCGTCGGTGAGGCCGAGCCGGCCGATGTAGACGGGCTCGGAGCCGTCCGCGCCGACCATGTGCCCGAGGCAGAGGTCCAGGCCGAAGCGGCGGAGCGTGCGCAGGCGGGCGGTCAGCCGGTGGATCTCCATGTCCCGGTCCATCGCCCCCTGCCCGATGCCGCCGGGCGCCCTGCGCTCGGCCTCGAGGCGGTCGGACAGGTCGCGGACCGCCCGGTCGAGGCTCTCCGCGACGGCCGCGAAGTGCCGCTCGTCACGCTCGATCAGCGCCGGGTCGGCCTTGGGGGACAGGCGCTCCGGGAGGTCGAACACGCTGGCGGTCAAAGGATTCACGTATCGGCTCCGGCTCGTGATCGCTGGTCGTGGTCCCGGCGGGTTCCCGCGCCGCCCCGGGGACGCGCCGGGACACCGCCGCCCCCGCGCGACTCGCATGAATCGCACGGCGACGGCGCCCACCCGCACCACGCCCCCGGTTTCCGCAGGTACCGGCCTCGGCCGACGATTCTGAGGCACGACCCGGGTCTTGCCGCAAGCCCCCCGGTGCGCTATACGTTGAGAGTGGCGGGGAGAGTCGTCCTCCCGCGCACCCGCTGCCCCCGAGCCGCCGGTGCCCTCCGCCTCCGGAAGACGCCCACCCGCTCCCGCGCGCGAAGACCGCGTGACGCGACCGCGCGGCTCGGGCCCTCGGCTCAGACCATGTACTGGTCGTGGCGGTGGTAGAGGTCGTTCCACTCCTGCTCGCTGAGCTGCCGTCCGCTTCCCACGATGTCCGCCAGCTCCTCGAAATAGGACTCGCGAGGCGCGCCGGGGGCGAACAGGACCAGCATCGACGCGGCCCCGTGGGGGTTGTCGAAGGCATGGATCCCGCCGGGCGGGACGAACAGGAAGTCGCCCGGCGCGGCGTCGGTCCAGCGGTCTCCGTCATAGAGGGCGACGGTGCCGTCCAGGACGAAGAACGACTCCGACATCGTCCTGTGGAAGTGCGCGCCCGAGCCGCGACCCGGCTCGCTGCTCATGTCCCACCGGTAGAGCCCGTACTGCCCGCCGGTGGACTCGCCCGTGGCCAGGTAGTGCACCTTCGAGCGCGTGCCCACCAACAGGTCGGGCTCGGACTCGTTCTTCCACAACCTGCCGCTGACCTGGCCCTTGTCCCCGTGGAAGAGCTCTTTCGGATATGACATGCCCGCCTCCTGTTTCGTTCGTTCCCACCTGCCCGCCGAGCCGCGGCGCCGGGCAGAGCCATACTGACCGGGCTGCCGGTCAGTCCGCCAGGGGGCGAACATCCCGGGCTCGTAGGAACCGCCCTGCTGACGGACGATCACGCCGAGCCGGTTGGCCGCGTTGACCATGGCCACCAGGCAGACCAGCGCGGCGATCTGGTCGTCGTCGTAGTGCGCGCGCACCTGCGCCCAGGTCTCGTCCGAGACGCCCTGGTGGGCGTCGGCGAGCCGGGTGCCCTCCTCGGCCAGGGCCAGCGCGGCCCGCTCGGCCTCGGTGAAGACCGTCGACTCGCGCCGACTTCCACACCAAGGAGGGCGCGGCGGCCGGGGCGGCAGCGGTCCGGCTGCACCTGGTCGCCGCGTGGTTCACGGCGGACACACCCGTCGCCGTCGTTAGACACGGGCGAGGTCGGGTAGCCGTATGCGAAGGCCGGAGGAGCCGGCGACTCATTCGACACCGAGGGGGGCGGAGTTGACCACGCCTGAGGAGAACGCTCCGAAGACCGACGACACCGATCAGGTCGAGGCGAAGCCGGGCGGCAAGCCGGGCAAGGACTCCGGGCGGAAGTCCGAGCGGCGGCCGGACGTGCGCACCGAACTGGGCGCCGAGCTCGAGGAAAAGATGTCGGAGAAGGGGCTGTCGCGAGACGACTTCGCCGAATCCTGAGCCGCTCCCCGGGAGCCGGCAGCCTCGCCGGGCCGATGGTGCTCAGTGAGCCCGGCGGCGGTGGACGACGTCAGGACCGGGGAAAGACGAGCCCCGGAGGAAGTGAGGATCCGCGTGATCGCCGAGTTGTACGAGCGGTGGCTGCTGGAGATGTGGGCCGGGGACTTCGACCTCGCCCGCGAGCTGGTCGCCCCGGAGTTCACCGGTCACTGGCCGGGACGGGACGTGCACGGGGCCGAGGAGCTCATCGACATGCTGCGGCAGGGACACGCGCCGTTCGATGACGTCACGGTGACGCTGGACGTGGGACCGATCGTGGACGGCGACCGCGTCGCCGCGCGCTGGACGTTCGGCGGACGGTACAAGGGCGGCATGCCGGGAGCGACCGCCGCCGAGGGGACGGAGGTGTCGTTCAGCGGCCACGACGTCCTGCGCGCCGAGAACGGCCGTTTCACCGAGTACTGGGTGATCTCCGATACCCAGTCCCTCGCCCGCGCCCTCGGCATGGAGTGACCCTCCCCCGCCGCGCGCTCGCTCGCGATGCTCCCGGGTCTCGTCAGTCGGGCACGGGTTGGATGTCCGGGTCGCAGAGGCGGCAGCCGAGCATCGCCAGGTCGAGGACCCGCAGCAGGAACGCCTTCTCGGCCCGCCAGTCCGCCGTCCAGAGCAGCTCGTTCAGGTCGAACCCGGACAGGCCGCGGCCGATGCGGTGCCCGTCCGCGAACAGCAGCACGAGGTTGCGCCGTGTTGCCCACGACCTCGGTTCCCTCGTCAGAGCGTCCTGGCGTTCATCCCGGCAGGACGCCGTCGACAGCCTACGATCCCAGCCGGGCAAGCGGTTCCCACGGAGAAGAGGGCCGCGGGCGCCGCCGTACTGCCGTCGCGACACCCGCGGCCACTCCGTCCACCGGCCGCACGCGGCCGTCTCAGCCGTCTCTGGCGGCGGACCGGCCGGTCTCCACAGCGCCGGGATCCCGCGGAGCCTGGGCGAAGCGGGTGGGCCACCACACCTTGGGGCCGATCATCCGGACGAGCGCGGGGACCAGCAGCGACCGCACCACGAGGGTGTCCAGCAGCACGCCGAACGCGACGATGAACGCGATCTGCGCCAGGAACGACAGCGGGATGACGACCAGCGCGGCGAACGTCGCGGCCAGCACGACGCCCGCCGAGGTGATGACACCGCCGGTCGCCGTCAGTCCCCGCAGCACGCCCTCCCGGACGCCCCAGCGCCGCGTCTCCTCGCGGACCCGCGACATCAGGAAGATGTTGTAGTCCACGCCGAGGGCCACCAGGAACACGAACCCGTACAGCGGCACCGAGGCGTCCAGGCCGGTGAAGCCGAACACGTGCCGGAACACCAGGGCCGCGACGCCCAGCGTGGCGACGTAGTTCAGCGCGACGGTGGCGATCAGCAGGACCGGGAGCGGCAGCGAGCGCAGCAGCAGCACCAGGATGACCAGGATGATCGCCAGGACGACCGGGATGATGAGGTTCCGGTCGTGGGCGGCGGTCTGCTGGGTGTCGTACTGCTGGGCCGTGTAGCCGCCGACCAGCGCGTCGGCTCCGGGGACGGCGTGCACGGCGGCGCGCAGCCGCTTGAGGGTGCTCTTCGCGGCGTCGCTGTCGGCGGACGCCTTCAGCGTCGCGTCGATCCGGACGCGCCCGTCCACGACCTTCGGCGGGCCGCCGGGGCGGCCGGACGCGCCGACCGGAGCGGCCCCCGCGACGCCCTCGGTGCGGGCGGCGGCGTCGACCACGGCCTTGGCCTGCGCCGCGTCGGCGATGATGACCGCCGGCTGGCCCGAGCCGCCCGGGAAGTGCTTGGACAGCGTCCGCTGCGCGGCGACCGAGGGCGCGTCGTTGATGAACGTCTCGTCCAGCGGGACGCCGTGGGCGCGCAGCCCGGGGGCGAACGCGGCGCAGGCGACGAGCGCGATGGCCGTTCCCGCGACGACGCGGCGCGGGTGCAGGTCGACCAGGCGGGCGACGCGGGTCCAGATGCCCCTTCCCCCGCCGGCGCCCTCCCCCGCCGGTCTGGGTTTCGCGGGCCAGAAGGCGACCCGTCCGAAGACGACGAGGGCCGCCGGGAGGAACGTCAGCGCGCTGAGGATGGCGCAGGCGATGCCGATCGCGCCGACCGGTCCGAGCGCCCGGTTGTTGGTGAGGTTGCTGAGCAGCAGCGCGAGCAGGCCGAGCGCGACGGTGGCGCCGCTGGCGACGATCGCGCCGAACGATCCGCGCACCGCCGCCCAGCCGGCGGCGAAGCGGTCGCCGTTTCCGGCGATCTCCTCCCGGAAGCGGGACGCCAGCAGCAGCGCGTAGTCCGTCGCGGCGCCGATGACGAGGATCGACAGGATGCCCTGGACCTGGCCGTCGACCCGCACGATGTCGTTCTTGGCCAGGACGTAGACGACCGCGCACGCCAGGCCCAGCGCGAACACCGAGCCGAGGATGATGACCAGCGGGAGCAGCACGCTGCGGTAGACCAGCAGCAGGATGACCAGCACGGCGACGAGCGCGACGCCCAGCAGGATCCCGTCGATTCCCGCGAAGGCGTCCGACAGGTCGGCCTGGGTGGCGGCCGGCCCGCTGATCTGCGCCTTCGTCCCCGGGACGGTCTTCGCCGCCGAGCGGACCCCGTCCAGCACGGTCGGCAGTTCGTCACCGAGGTCGGGTCTGAGCGGGACGACCCCCTCCAGCGCCAGCCCGTCGTCCGACCGCAGGGCCGGGGACGGCGTTCCGAGCGTTCCGGGCGCGCCCCGCAGACCGGCGAGCGCGCGGGTCGCGGCGTCCCGCTGGGCGTCCGTCACGGGGCCGTTCGCCGTCCACACGACGATGGCGGGGATGGTCTCCTTCTCGTCGAAGGCCTGCTGCGCCCGCAGGACCTGGGTGGACTCGGCGCTGCGGGGCAGGAAGGCCGCCTGGTCGTTGGTGGAGACCTCGCCGAGCTTGCCGGCGTAGGGGCCGAAGGCGCCGCCGACGGCGAGCCAGACCAGGAGCAGCACCGCTGGGACCACCCAGCGGATCGGGCGCGGCGGTGTTCGCATCGGTTCCTCCCCCAGCGAGTTCGACTGCCGCTGCATACCCACAAATACCTCAATCATTAACTATCTCAATGATTGAGTTAATGTAATCTGATCCGCATGGCCGACGGAGCGGAGGGCACGGAGGCGGCCGAGACGCCGCCGGGTCCCGCCGGCCTCCGGTCGTTCGCCGTCGAGCTGCGCCGGATGAACGCCGAGTTCAACCGGATCGCGCACGAGTTCGCGCACGCCAGCGGGCTGCACCCCACCGACGTCCAGGCCCTGGTCGCGATCATGGACGCGCCGCAGCGCGGTCCCGGCCGGCCGATGACCCCCGGCCGGCTGCGCGAGGAGCTGAACGTCACCTCGGGCGCGGTGACCGCCTGCCTCGACCGCCTCGAACGGCTCGGCCACATCAGCCGGGTGCGCGACCCGGCCGACCGGCGGGTCGTCCACCTGCGGTACGAGCCGTCCGCGATGACCATGGCCCGCGACTACTTCCGCCCGCTGTCGGAGAGCACCGAGGCGGCGCGGAGCGGCTTCGCCGAGGAGGAACTCCGCCTCATCCTGCGCTTCCTCCGCGCGATGAACGACGAGCTGTCGGCTCTCCGGGCACGCGGTTCCGAAGGCTGACCGCGGTCACCCGCCCCGCCGCGGAAGCGGGCCGCCGGTCCCGCGGGCACTCCTTCTAGGCGGGGCCGAGCAGGTCCCAGCGGTTTCCGGCGATATCGAGGAAGACGGCGACGCGTCCGTAGGGCTCGGTGCGGGGCGAGGTGACGAACTCGACGCCCGCGGCCGACATGCGTTCGAAGGCGGCGCCGAAGTCCTCCACGCGCAGGAAGAACCCCACGCGTCCGGCGACCTGGTTCCCGACGGCGGTCGCCTGGCGGGGGCCGTCCGCGCGGGCGAGCAGGACGCCCGTCTGAGCACCCGGCGGCCTGACGACGACCCATCGCTTGGGCCGTCCGTCGTTGGTGAGCGAGGGCGAGTCCTCCACCAGGTCGAACCCGAGGGGGCCGGTGAAGAACTCGATGGCGTCGTCGTAGTCGTCCACGACGATCGTGATCAGGTCGAGCCGCATCCTCGCGATCGTACGACCCGCCGCCGCCCGCGGGCCACGGGAATGCGCGATGATCGGGGGCGCCCGCCGCGCACTCGGAGCGCGGGGCGGCGGAGAGGATGGGAGACCCGGCATGGAGGAGACAGAGAGCAGCCGGACCGCCGTGCTCGTCTGCCAGGCCCGGGCCGTGGCGCACGGCCGCCTGGCGCCCGGCCGGTTCGACGACCCCATCGCCTCGGCCCTGCTCCGTCCCGACGAGAGGGCCGCGGTGGAGCGGGTCCGCTCGGACGAACCTCCCCGGGGAATGGGCCCCCGGCTGGAGTTCGAGTTCCTGCGCGCCACGGCCGAGGGACTGGTGCCGCGGACGGTCGCCATCGACGACGCCGTGAGGGAGCGCGCCAGGCCGCAGCTCGTGATCCTGGGCGCCGGGTTGGACGGACGCGCCTGGCGGATGCCCGAACTGGCCGACACCGCCGTGTTCGAGGTCGACCACCCCCGTTCCCAGCAGGACAAGCGGGAGCGCGCCGCGGCCCTGCCCCCGCCCGCCGGGAAGGTCGCCTTCGTCCCCGTCGACTTCACCGCCGACGACGATCTCGGCGAGGCCCTGGAGTCGGCCGGGTACGGGACCGGCAGGCCCACCACCTGGATCTGGGAAGGCGTCGTCCCGTACCTGACCCGCGCCGAGGTGGCGGCCACGCTGCGGGCCCTCACCGAGGCCTCCGCCCCGGGGAGCCGGCTCGTCGTGCACTACCAGGCGCCGTCGCTGGCCGCCTCGATCGGACGGCCGGTGGCCCGGGCGATGAGGCGCCTGTCCCGGCAGCCCGACCCGATGGCGCACGAACCGTGGCGCTCCGCCTGGACCCCGGCCGCCATGCGCGACCTGCTCGCCGGACAGGGCTACACGGTGGCCGACGACACCGACCTGCTCAGCCTGGCCGAGGCGCTCGGCATGCCCGTCCGCACCCCGCGCTCCCTCAGGTCCGGCCGCGTCCTCATCGCCGACCGCTAGACCGGCCGACGTGAGGTTCGGGCCCGTCCGGCACCTGTTCCGGGCCGGCTTTCTCAGGGCGGGTGACACATCGAGGGGCTGTGGCGCTGACAGAGATGTCGGCGGTCATTCGCGTGGCCCGCCGGCGCGGGCCCCGTCTTCGACTCCGCCGGTCACCAGGGCGGGGCCCGCTCGCCCGCCGCATCCCGCGCCTGGCGCCTCCCCGGTCTCCTGATCACTTGGGACCTTCGCCCCCGTCCCGCGGACTTCCGTCCATGCCCTAGGTCACGCCGCCGGCGGAGAGTGGAGGTGGCGCGCCGGGCCTTCGGGGCGCGGGACCCGATGGAGGGGCGATGACGGTACTCGAAACGGGGCGGGACGCCGCGGCGGCCGCGTGGCGCGGCTTCCGGGGAGGCGCCTGGCGCGACGGGATCGACGTGCGCGACTTCGTCCAGCGCAACCACTCCCCCTACGAGGGGGACGCGTCCTTCCTCGCCGGACCGACCGAGCGCACCCGCGCGGTGTGGGCGAAGGTCAGCGGGCTGTTCCCCGAGGAGCGGCGCCGCGGGATCCTCGACGTGGACGCGTCGACGCCGTCCTCGATCACCTCGCACGCGCCCGGCTACATCGACCGCGACCGCGAGCTGGTCGTGGGCCTGCAGACCGACGCGCCGCTCAAGCGGGCGATCATGCCGGCGGGCGGCCTGCGGATGGTGGAGGCCGGGCTCGCCGCCTACGGCCACGAACTCGACCCGGCCGTCCGGAAGGTCTTCACCGAGTACCGCAAGACCCACAACGACGGGGTCTTCGACGCCTACACGCCCGAGATCCTCAGGGCTCGCAAGGCCGGCGTCATCACCGGCCTGCCCGACGCCTACGGGCGCGGGCGCATCATCGGCGACTACCGGCGCGTCGCCCTGTACGGCGTCGACCGCCTCATCGAGGCCAAGCGCGCCGAGCGGGCGCGGCTGGACACCCGTCCCTCGGTGGAGGACGTCGTCCGCGACCGCGAGGAGCTGGCCGAGCAGATCCGCGCCCTCGGCGAACTGAAGCGGATGGCCGCCTCCTATGGGTTCGACGTCTCCGGACCGGCCCGCACCGCGCACGAGGCCGTCCAGTGGCTGTACTTCGGCTACCTGGCCGCGGTGAAGGAGCAGAACGGCGCGGCCATGTCGCTGGGACGCACGTCCACGTTCCTCGACATCTACCTGAGCCGTGACCTGGACGAGGGCCTCATCGACGAGGAGCGCGCCCAGGAACTCGTCGACGACCTGGTCATCAAGCTGCGGATCGTCCGCTTCCTCCGCACGCCCGAGTACGACGAGCTGTTCTCGGGCGACCCGACGTGGGTGACCGAGTCCATCGGCGGGATGGGCGAGGACGGCCGGACGCTGGTGACCCGGACGTCGTTCCGCTACCTGCGGACCCTGTACAACCTCGGGCCCGCCCCCGAGCCGAACCTCACCGTCCTGTGGTCGCCGCGGCTGCCGGAGCCGTTCAAGCGGTTCTGCGCCCAGGTGTCGATCGAGACCAGCTCGCTGCAGTACGAGAACGACGACCTGATCCGTCCCCGCTTCGGCGACGACACCGCGATCGCCTGCTGCGTGTCGGCCATGGAGGTCGGCAAGCGGATGCAGTTCTTCGGAGCCCGCGTCAACCTCGCCAAGGCCCTGCTCTACGCGATCAACGGGGGCCGGGACGAGGTCACCGGCGTGCAGGTGGCGCCCGCGCGCCCGCCCATCACAGGGGACCGCCTCGACTACGAGGAGGTGCGGGCCGCCTACGACGCCATGCTGGACTGGCTGGCCGCCACGTACGTCGACGCGCTCAACGTCATCCACTACATGCACGACAAGTACGCCTACGAGCGCGTCGAGATGGCACTGCACGACCACCCGGTCGCGCGCTCGCTGGCATGCGGGATCGCCGGCCTGTCGGTCGCGGCCGACAGCCTGTCGGCCATCAGGCACGCGAAGGTCACCGCGGTCCGCGACGAGACGGGCCTCGCCGTCGACTACCGCGTCGAGGGCGACTACCCCGCCTACGGCAACAACGACGACCGCGCCGACCGGATCGCCGTCGAGCTGGTCGAGTCGTTCCTGGACAGGATCCGCCGCCGTCCGTCGTACCGGAACGCCGAGCACACCCTGTCGGTGCTGACGATCACCTCGAACGTGGTGTACGGGCGGCACACCGGCAACACCCCGGACGGGCGGCGGGCCGGGGAGCCGTTCGCGCCCGGCGCGAACCCGATGAACGGGCGCGACCGCCGCGGCATGGTCGCCGCCGCGCTCTCGGTGGCCAAGCTGCCCTACGACAAGGCACGGGACGGGATCTCGCTGACCGAGACCGTGACCCCGCTCGGCCTCGGCCGCACGCCGGACGAGCGGATCGGCAACCTCACCGGCATCCTCGACGGCTACACCGACGCGGGCGGGTTCCACATGAACGTCAACGTCCTCGACCGCGCCACCCTGCTGGACGCGATGGAGCACCCGGAGAGGTATCCGCAGCTGACCATCCGGGTGTCCGGGTACGCCGTGAACTTCGTGCGACTCACGCGGGAGCAGCAGCAGGACGTCGTCGACCGCACGTTCCACGGCTCGCTGTGAACGCCCGGGAACGCCTCCTGCGCGAGGCCGACGCCGAACTGCTCGCCGCGGCGGCGCCCGCCCCGGCTCCGCCCGTCCCGGATGAGCGCGCCGGGTTCGCGGGCGCGGTGAGCTCCTGGGACCTGTCGACGGGCGTCGACGGTCCCGGGACGCGGTTCGTCGTGTTCACCGGTGGATGCCCGCTCCGCTGCCTCTACTGCGAGAACCCGGAGACGTGGCGGATGCGCGGCAGCCCCCGCGTCACCGCCGACGAACTCATGGCCGAGATCGCCAAGTACCGCCGCTTCATCTCGGTGGCCGGCGGCGGCGTGACGGTCAGCGGTGGGGAGCCCCTGCTCCAGCAGGCCTTCACCGCCGAGATCCTGCACCGCTGCCGCGGCCTCGGCCTGCACACGGCGCTGGACACCTCCGGGTACCTCGGCGCCCGCGCCGGCGACCGGCTGCTGGCCGACACCGACCTGGTGCTGCTCGACATCAAGGCGGGGACTCCCGCCGTCTACCGCGGGCTCACCGGGCGCGATCTCGCACCGACCCTGCGCTTCGCCGAACGCCTCGCCGAACTCGGCACGCCGGTGTGGGTGCGCTACGTCCTCGTCCCCGGCATCACCGACGCCCCGGAGGAGGTGGACGGCGTCGCGTCGTTCGTCGCCGCGCTGCCCAATGTCGAGCACGTGGACGTGCTGCCGTTCCACCGCCTCGGCGCCGCCAAGTACCGGCGCCTCGGCATTCGCTTCCCGCTGGCCGGGGTGGAGCCGCCCACCGCCGACCTCGTCGCGCGGACCCGGGCGAGATTCGAGGCGCACGGCGTCACCGCCCGCTGACCCCGCACCCGCGGATCCTCAGCGGGCCGCTCGCGGCGGCTCGACCCGGCCCCGCCCCTCAGGCGTGGGACAGGGCGAACGCCGCCAGGAACCCGACGACCATGATCAAGCCGGTGAACAGGTGGGTGTCCTCGTAGGCTTCGGGGATCATCGTGTCAGCGATCATGGTGAGGATGGCGCCGCCGGCCAGCGCGGTGATGCCGGCGAGGAGGTCGGCCGGAGCGCCCCCGAGCGCCGTGCGGCCCAGGACCGCCGCCAGCCCGCTGATCACCGCGATGCCGCTCCACAGCCCGAAGACGTATCCGCGGCCGCGTCCCGCGCGGCGCATCCCCGAGGCGCTCGAGAGCCCCTCGGGCACGTTGCTGATGAACACCGCGACCACGGTGACCAGGCTGACCGCGCCGCCGCCCAGGAGGCTCGTGCCGATCACGATCGACTCGGGCACGCCGTCCAGCAGGGCCCCCAGCGCGATCGCGCTCCCCGATCCGGGCTGCTGCTCCTCCGAGGGCTGCTGTCCTCCCGAGCGCTTGCGGTGCCGCGCGCCCCGCCAGGCGAGGACGGCGTTGGCGCCGGCGTAGAGCACCGCGCCCGCCACCGCCCCGATCGCGGTCGGGGCCAGCCCGCCCTGGTCGTGCGCCTCGGCGATCAGGTCGAAGGACACCGCCGACAGCAGGACGCCGCTGCCGAACGCCATCACGCTCGCCACCACCCGCGCCGGGACCGGGACCAGGAAGCCGACCAGGGCCCCCATCACCAGAGCCGACCCGGCCAGCAGGCCCCACCCTCCGGCCTGCAACGCTCCCTGCACGACTCTCCCCTCCGCCACCCGCCGGCTTTCCGACCACGCCCACTACCCGCCGGTTCCGTCTGAAACGTCCCGGACTGGGAGTCCGTCGCGTCCAGACTGGCATGCCGCGTGATGGTCCGCGAGGCGAGTGAGGTCGGCTAGTAGGGTCGGCGCCATGCCCGCTCGTTCCGCGCCTTCCTCACCGGTGAGAGAGCCCAGACCGCCGCAGATCCCCCGCAGGCTCACGCCCGCCGGGAAGGTCGAGCGGCACATCCGCCACGACGGGAAGTACCTGTCGCTGGAGTACGGCGCGGACGCACTCTCCATGGACGACCCGGACGGGGTCGAGGACGTCGATTTCGAGCGCTGCCGGTTCGTGCGGACCGGCTTCTCCGGGGTCGTGCTGCACCGGGCCGGGTTCGCCGAGTGCGCGTTCGCCGACGCGGACCTGGCGAACCTGCGGGCGTTCGACTCGCGCATGTCCAACGTGCGGATCATGAACGCGCGGATGACGGGGATGCAGCTCGCCGAGGCCGGGCTGCGGGACCTGCTGGTCGAGGGGTTCGGCATCACGATAGAAGACTGACCGGCCGCTCCGGGGCGCGGCGGACCGGACGTTCACCGCTCGGCGGGCCGGTTCATGTCATGCGAGGGCCAGGAACAGCTTCTCCAGCTGCGCGCGGTCGACGGCGGCCTGGTCGGTGCCCGCGTTCTCCGGCATGGCGCAGCGCTCCAGGCCGGTAGCGATGATCTTGAAACCGGCCCGGTGCAGGGCGCGCGAGACGGCCGCCAGCTGGGTGACCAGGTCGGCGCAGTCCCGTCCCTCCTCGATCATGTTGACGACGCCGCCGATCTGGCCCTGCGCCCGCTTCAGCCGCACCACGACGTCGTCGAGCGCGTCCCTGTCCAGCTCCATCCCGCTCCCCCGCTCTCGGCCTGATACCCCTATGGGTATAGGAACCCGTGCCCAGACCCGCCTATTCCTGGGCCGAGACCACCGGCGGGCACCCCAGCGGACGTATGTGATGGATGCATGACAAACCGCCACACGATGAAGCCGCGCAGCCGTGACGGGACCGAACGGTCGCAGGGCGCCCGCGTGGGCGCGGGCCTCTCAGGGAAGGCATCCCCCAAGGGGGGAGCATCATGGACTACGCGATCAGCCTCCGGCTGCACCGGCCGTTCGGCGAGACCGTCCAGCAGGTGCGCGCGGTCCTGGACGACCAGGGCTTCGGCGTGCTGACCGAGATCGACGTGCGGGCCACCCTGCGCGAGAAGCTCGGCGAGGCGATGGAGGCCTACCTGATCCTCGGTGCCTGCAATCCGGGGCTCGCCCATCAGGCGCTCGGCGTCGACCGGCAGATCGGCCTGCTGCTGCCCTGCAACGTCGTGATCCGGACCGACGGCGACGAGACCGTCGTCGAGGCGCTGGACCCGCAGGTCATGGTGTCGGTCAGCGACCGTGCCGACCTGGGTCCGGTCGCCGACGAGGCCAAGGAGAGGCTGGCCACCGCTTTGAGGCGGCTGGACTCCTGACGCCCGTCCTCGCGCGGCGCCATGCCACGCGGAGAGCACTCCTCCCGCGGTGCGCCGCGCTCAGCGGGCCGGAAACTCGATCTCGGCCGTCTGGCCGGCGCCGAGGAGGAAGTACCCGAGGAACGTCACACCCTCCTCCTCGGCGTCGAAGCGCGCGACCCGGGCGCCTTCGGGCTCGTAGAACACGTCCCCGGGGCCGAGGACGGCCGCCGCTTCGCCCTCGATCTGGTAGACCGCCGAGCCGGTCTCGATGCTCCCGAACACCGGACCGTTGTGCACGTGGAGGCCCGCCTCCCGGCCGGGCGCGATGGTGATGCGACGGACCTCGACCCTGTGCGTGCCGCGAGGCGGCGCCAGCACCTGATCGAGGAGCACCGTACGAGTGATCGGCGGGACGCCCCGCGCCGCGTCACCGCGGTACTCGCCGTCGCCGACCGGCTCTCCCGCCTCGGCCGGGTCGCCTTCGGCCGGTATCGGCTCGATGGCCAGATGCGTCATCGGGCGGTCGGGCGCGGCGCCGTGCCAGTGCCATTCGCCGGGAGCGATGCGCACGACGTCGCCGGTCTGGATCGTCTCGACCGGCCCGCCGCGCCGTTGCACGCGCCCGGTCCCCTGGGTGACGACGAGCACCTGTCCGAGCCGGTGCCGGTGCCACACGGTGCGGCCTCCGGGGGCGAAACGGACGCTGTCGATCTGCGTCGGCGCCCCTCCACCGGGCTCGGCCAGCGGCGCGATCCACGCGTCACCGGTGAACCATTCGGGTGGAGCGGCGGCGCCGCCGACGGGTGCGTGGGTTATCTGCATGGCATTCCTCAAGGGGTCAGCGGACGGTACGCGCGTCGAGCAGAGCGAGGATTCCCGCGATCGCCTGCTCGAAGGGCTCGGAGGCACCCGCGGCGCGGGCGAGCACGTATCCGCCCTGGAGGGTGGCGACGATCGCGGCCGCGGTGGAGTCGGGGTCCACGGAGGACTCCAGCTCTCCGTGGTCCGCTCCCTCCTGCACCACCGCCGCGAGCCGGGCGCGCAGCCAGGCGAAAGTCTCCTCGACGGGCCCGCGGAGCGTGGGCGTGGCCATGACGTCGGGGTCCTGGGTGAGCCGTCCGATGGGGCACCCCCGCAGGACGTCCCGCTCCCGGCGCAGGTATGCGGCGATACGCCCGACGGCCGGCCCGGGCCCGGACAGCTGGGCGTCGACGGCCTCGCGCATCTCCTCGGCGGTGCGGTCGATGGCGGCGCGAGCAAGGTCCTGCTTGCTCGCGAAGTGGTGGTACATGCTGCCCTGGCCGGCTTCGGCCCGCTCCTGGATGGTCTTCGGGCTCGTGCCCACGTAGCCGCGCTCCCACAGCAGCTCCCGCGCGCTCTCCACCAACCGCTCCCGTGCACTCACCCCCGCAGTGTACATACCAATAGGTACAGACGCATCACCTGCTCTCCCCGGCCGGCGCCGCGCACCCCGTTCCCGGCGCACTCACTCCGTCGCGGCCGCCCTCGGCGTGGACCGGCCGGACACGATGTCGTCGGCCAGCGGCATCAGCACGGCGGCGATCTCGCCGATGGTCCGCTCCGGGACGCCCGCCGCGGCGAGCGAGGCCGCCAGGTGCTCGACGACCCGGTCGAAGTGGGCGCGCTCGATCCCGAGCCCGAGGTGGACGTCCTTCATCGTGCCGCCCTGGTAGGCCATCGGTCCGCCGAGCGCCTCCCCGAAGAACTCGACCTGGCGGCCTTTCAGCCTGTTGAGCTTCGTGCCGACGAAGAAGCCGCTCAGGGTGTCGTCGGCGAGGATCCGCTCGTAGAGGTCGTCCACGACCGCCGTCAGGGCGGCCTCGCCGCCGATCGACTCGTAGATGCTCATTCCGTCCCCTCGGGTCAGGTGACCAGGCCAACCCCCGTGTGCGCGACTCGCCGCTCGGCCGGATCGCGCACCGCAACCCTAGACCCTTATTGGCGCTGCGCCAATAGATGACGGCCGATGGCGCGATCACTGGCGCGGCCGCGGCTCCTCCTGGGAGACGGCGCTGCGGGCGGCGAGCCAGCGGTCGAGGCCGCGAAGGGGGACGTCGGCTCGGACGACTTCGAGCAGCGTGATCGTCAGGCCCCACTCGCCGACGGCCTCCGCCAGGTCGGGGGTCAGCGGGTCGGTCCGGCCGGAGGCCAGTCCGCCCACCTCGCCCAGGTCCCGGTCGGCGACGTGCCGGCGCAACCGGCCCTCCACGATGACGCTGACCGCCGCCGCCTGCGGAACCGGCCGCAGTGCGTAGCGGGCCGGGTCGGACACCGACACGAGGACCATCGCCTTCAGCCGCAGGAGAACCCCGTCGCGGGTGGGCGCCTCGACCCACACATCCAGCGGGGGCCATCGCAGAGGGACGCGGATCCACCGGTCGACGCCCGGCACCGCCAGCACGCGGCCGGGCCCCCGCACCGTCGGAGGACCGCCGAGCCGGGTGACGACCAGGCGCTCCCCTTCGGGAACCACGCGCAGCGACGCGATGACCAGCATCGTGATCAGGACGAGGAAGGCCAGGGCCGCGAGCGACGTCCAGGTGAGGAAGCCCGGCAGCAGCTCGCCCCGAGGGGACGGGGCGGCGGCCGCCGCGTCGCCCCTCAGGAGGGCCCTGGCCATGTGTCCTCCCCCGCCGGTCCCCGCACGCAGGTCAGCGATACCGATGACCTGAGGTTCCACCATGACCGCCGTCCGGGCGCCCTGCCATCGGGCCCGACCACCAATTCGGCGAAACCGACCGTGCAGACGACCTCCGGAAGGGCCCGTGGAAGCGCTCAGTCGGGGCGGTGGCGGCCCTCGGGAGGGGACTCCGGCGGGACGGGGCGGTCCTTGCCGTGGCTGATGCGGTCCCGCCAGGCGGCGACCCGGTCGATGATCAGCGGATCGGCGAGATCGGATTCCGGCGTGTCCTCGCCCGCGGCGGCGGGCGCCTCGGTGGACGGCGTCGCGGACGGGGTCCCGGGCGGCGTCCGCGGTCCGGACGGCGGGCGGCGGGCCGGCAGGGTGAGGACCATGGTCAGACCGCCGCCCGGCGTCTCCTCCGGCGTGAGGGAGCCGCCCATGGCCTCGGCGAGTCCGCGGGCGAGGGCCAGGTCGACGCCGGTCTCGTCGTCCCGGGCGCCGAGGCGCCGGAGCGGCGGGAAGGGGCGGTCGGCGGGCCGGATGGCGGGACCGCGGTCGACGACCCGGACCTCCACGCGGTCACCGAGCGCGCTGGCCGTGACGAGGACGGGTCCGCCCGGCGGGTTGAAGCGGACGGCATTGGCGATGAGGTTGGCGAGGGCGCGGTCCAGCAGCGCCGGGTCGGCGACGATCTCGGGCAGCCCTTCGGCGATCTGGAGTTCGACGGCGTCCCGGTCTGCGGAGCCGCCGGGGACGGCGCGGGAGACGGCCTCCCCGGCGGCGACCCGGCGCGGGAAGACGCCGAGCGAGCCGGATCGCAGGCGGCTCATGTCCAGCAGGTCGGCGACCAGGTGGTCGAGCCGGGCCAGGGAGCCGGCGGCCGTGGCGACCAGTTCGTCATGGCGTGCGCCGCCCGGAGCGGCGTCCGGGCCCCGCAGGCCGTCGAGGGCTGCCCTCGCGGAGGAGAGCAGAGCGCGCAGATCACGGCTGACGACGGTGAGCAGCGCCGTGCGCAGCTCGTCGGCGGCCTCCAGCGGCCGGACCTGCCGGGCCTTGTCGGCCAGCCGCTGATGGTGCAGCGCCACGGCGGCCTGGGCCGCGAAGGCCTCCAGGACGCGCCGGTCCGAGGCGGGCATGGTCCGGCCCCGAAGGACGAGGGACAGCGCTCCGTCCTCGACGAGGATGTCGGTCTCCCCGGCGTCCGGGCTGGTGCAGGGGTCGCCCCCGGTGCTGGCCACGACCTCCCAGCAGTGCGGGTCGCGGAGGGTGTCGGGCGTCAGCGGCGCGTCGGGGTCGCGCTCCAGCAGCGTGACCGTGGTCAGCGCGAAGGTCTCGCGGAGCCGTTCGAGGATGCTGCCGAGGGCGCCGTAGGGGTGGCCGCGTGCGGTGGCCGCCCCGTGCTCGCCGCGCAGGATGTCCCCGGCGAGGGTGGACAGCACCTCGGCGTCGGCGCGGGCCCGCGCCGCCTCCCGGCCGCGGCGGGCCGTGACGTCCACGACCACGCTGACCGTCACCCCCACCACCACGAAGACGAGGAGCTGGAGCAGCGACTGGGGCCGCTCGACGATGAACCGCCCGATGGGAGGGGTGAAGTAGTAGTTCAGCAGCAGGGAGCCGCCGACCGCCGCGAACAGCGCCGGAAGCAGCCCGCCCACCAGCGCGACCCCGACCACCGCGGCCTGGAAGAGCAGGATATCGCTGGCCAGCGGCACCTGCACGCGCATGTGCGCCAAAAGGACGGTCAGCAGCGGCAGCCCGGCGGCGGCCAGCGCGAACCCGGCACAGCGGCGGACGGCCGGAAGCGCCGCCGCGCGCCGCGCCCTCCAGCGGCGCCCCTGGCCGATCTCCTCGTGCGTCACGAGGTGCACGTCGATGGAGCCGGACCGCGCCGTCGTGGCGACGCCGACCCCCGGCGAGAACAGCTGGGCGGTCTTTCCGCGCCGGGACGCGCCCAGGACGAGCTGGGTGGCGTTGACGCCGGCGGCGAAGTCGAGCAGCGCGTCCGGCACGTTGGAGCCGACGACCTGGTGGTAGCTGCCGCCGAGGCTCTCCACCAGGGCGCGCTGCCTGGTCAGGTGCGCGGGACCCACGTCGGCCAGCCCGTCGCTGCGGGCGACGTGCACGGCGAGCAGGTCGGCGCCCTTGGTGCGGGCGGCGACGCGGGCGGCGCGGCGGATCAGGGTGTCGCCCTCCGGGCCGCCGGTGAGCGCCACGACGACGCGTTCGCGCGCCTCCCACGTCCCGGCGATGCCGTGGTCCGCGCGGTAGCGGTCGAGCTGGTCGTCGACCTTGTCGGCCAGCCACAGCAGGGCCAGCTCGCGCAGCGCGATGAGGTTGCCGGCCCGGAAGTAGTTGCCGAGCGCGGCGTCGATCCTCTCGGGCGGGTAGATGTTGCCGTGCGCCATCCGGCGGCGCAGCGCCTCGGGCGTCATGTCGACCAGTTCGACCTGGTCCGCGCGCCGGACCACCTCGTCGGGGACGGTCTCGCGCTGCGGCACCCCGGTGATCTGCTCGACGACGTCGTTCACCGACTCCAGGTGCTGGATGTTGACGTTGGAGACGACGTCGATTCCGGCGTCCAGGATCCGTTCGATGTCCTGCCACCGCTTGGTGTCGCGGGAGCCGGGCACGTTGGTGTGGGCCAGCTCGTCGATCAGCGCGACCTGGGGGCGCCGGGCGATGACGGCGTCGGTGTCCATCTCGGTGAAGGCGGCGCCGCGGTAGGTGAGGGCCGCGCGCGGGACGATCTCCAGGCCCTCCAGGAGCGCGGCGGTGCGGGGCCGGCCGTGGGTCTCCACGAAGCCGACCACCACGTCGGTCCCGCGTCCGGCGCGGCGCCCGCCCTCGGCGAGCATGGCGTAGGTCTTGCCGACGCCGGGCGCCGAGCCCAGGTAGATGCGCAACCTGCCGCGCCCCATCACACCTCCAGTCGCCGCGTCCGCCGCAGTGGCGCCCGGCGGGACGGCCCCCGCCCGGAAGCGAAGTCCGCGCCTGAGACCGCGGGGCCGGGCCTTCGCGGTCTCAGGCGCGGACCGGGTATCTCCGGTCCAGCACGATGTTCAGTTCGAGGACGTTCACCCGCGGCTCGCCCATGAAGCCGAGGTCGCGCCCATCGGTGCCGTCCTCGACCAGCCGCCTCACCCGGTCTTCGGCGACGCCGCGGGCCGCGGCGACCCGGCGGACCTGGAGGGCGGCATAGGCGGGCGAGATGTGCGGGTCCAGGCCACTGCCACCGGCCGTGACGGCGTCGGCCGGGACGACCGGATCCGCGGGCGCTCCGCCCCTGATCGGGACGACCAGGCCGTCGGCGTAGTCCTCGCCGAACCGGGCCGGTTCCACGGGAACGCCCTTGTAGGTGGCGAGGAACGGCGCCTTCACCATGCCCTGCTCCTCGTTCAGGCTGACCACCCGGGTCGGGTGCGGGACGGTGCCGTCGGGCGTGCGTTTTCCGAACACCGCCAGCACCGCGCCGACCCCGCCCGGAGTGCAGAAGGGACGCGCCCCGCTGACGCCTTCGAGGTCGCCCACGGCCTTGCTCCGTGAGCAGACCCGGGTGAGCAGGCTCTGCCTGCCGCCCCCATCCGCCGGGGGCGGCTCAGCGCCTGGCCCCGTAGTCGGTCTGGGGGCGGGGAGGGTGTCCACGGTGTCCTCGGGTCCCAGGTTACTCGCGGCGGTGGCGGTGGGGTCGTAGCCGCCGCCGGCCTCGGACGGACGGCTCTGGAAGTACCGCCTGAGCGGCGCGCCGTCCCGGCCGGTGAACGACTGGCCGATCAGAGCGCTGCCGACCGTCCGGCCGTGCAGGGAGACGGTCGAGCCGTCCGCGCGGTGCCTGAGGCCCGGCACCTGGGCGACGGCGTACACGGCGAGCGGGTAGGCGACGCCGCACAGGACGGTCAGCACGAGCAGGGCGCGGAGCGCGGCCAGATGCCGCCGGACCCAGATCGGGTTGAACATGTCATGACATCCCTGGAATCAGTTGGATGACGAGGTCGACGAGCTTGATGCCGGCGAACGGCGCGGCGATGCCGCCGAGGCCGTAGACGCAGAGGTTGCGCGAGAGCAGCCTGGAGGCGCTGCTCGGCCGGTACCGGACGCCGCGCAGCGCGAGCGGGATCAGCGCGACGATGATCAGCGCGTTGAACACGACAGCGGACAGGATCGCCGACTGCGGGCTGGGCAGCCGCATGACGTTGAGCGCGTCCAGGCCCGGGTACAGGCCGGCGAACATCGCCGGGATGATCGCGAAGTACTTGGCGATGTCATTGGCGATCGAGAAGGTGGTCAGGGCGCCGCGCGTGATGAGGAGCTGCTTGCCGATCTTCACGATCTCGATGAGCTTGGTGGGGTCGGAGTCGAGGTCGACCATGTTCCCCGCCTCCTTGGCGGCGGAGGTGCCGGTGTTCATCGCCACCCCGACGTCGGCCTGGGCGAGGGCGGGGGCGTCGTTGGTGCCGTCGCCGGTCATGGCGACGAGGCGGCCGCCCTCCTGCTCCTTCTCGATGAGGGCGAGCTTGTCCTCGGGCCGGGCCTCGGCGAGGAAGCCGTCCACGCCCGCCTCGTCCGCGATGGCCTTGGCGGTGAGCGGGTTGTCGCCGGTGATCATGACGGTGCGGATGCCCATCCGGCGCATCTCCTCGAACCGCTCCCGCATCCCCGCCTTGACCACGTCCTTGAGGTGGATGACGCCCAGGACCCTCGCCGCGCCGTGCGCGGCCTCGCCCACGACCAGCGGGGTGCCGCCGGAGGCGGAGATGCCGTCCACCACGCGGCTCAGCTCCGCCGGGGCCGTCCCGCCCCGCCCGCGCACCCACTCGGCGACCGCTCCGGCGGCGCCCTTGCGCAGCATCCGGTCGGGCCCGCCACCGCCCCCGGGTGCGCCCTCCCCGGACTCGCCGTCGCCGGAGGCGCCCAGGTCGACGCCGCTCATCCTGGTCTGCGCCGAGAACGGCACCCAGGTCGCCCGCGTCAACTCCCCCGGGGCGCGCTCCCGCAGGCCGTAGCGCCGCTTGGCCAGGACCACCACCGAGCGGCCCTCGGGGGTCCGGTCGGCGAGGCTGGACAGCTGCGCCGCGTCCGCCAGTTCGTCCTCGCCGACGCCCTGGACGGGCAGGAACGCCGCCGCCTCCCGGTTCCCGAGGGTGATCGTGCCCGTCTTGTCCAGCAGCAGGGTGTTGACGTCGCCCGCGGCCTCCACCGCGCGTCCCGACATCGCCAGCACGTTGCGCTGGACGAGCCGGTCCATTCCCGCGATGCCGATCGCCGACAGCAGCGCCCCGATCGTCGTCGGGATCAGGCACACCAGCAGCGACACCAGCACGATCCCGGTGACACCGTGCGCGTCGAGTGCGGGGGTGTCGCCGACGCCGGGATTGATGGCCCTGGAGAAGATCGCCAGCGGCTGGAGCGTCGCCACCGCCAGAAGGAAGATGACCGTCAGGGCGGCCAGCAGGATGTGCAGCGCGATCTCGTTCGGCGTCCGCCGCCGGCTCGATCCCTCGACCAGCGCGATCATCCGGTCGATGAACGACTCCCCCGGCCGCTGCGTGATCTTCACGACGATGCGGTCCGACAGCACCCTCGTCCCGCCGGTCACCGCCGACCGGTCCCCGCCCGACTCCCTGATCACGGGCGCGGACTCGCCGGTGATCGCCGACTCGTCCACGCTCGCGATGCCCTCGACCACGTCCCCGTCGCCCGGAACGACCTCCCCGGCCTCGATGACGACGTGGTCGCCCTCCCGCAGTCCGGGGGCGGGGACCGCCTCCTCCCGGGCGCCTTCCCGCCCGGCCGTCCAGTCGAGCAGGCGGCGGGCGACGGCATCGGTCTTCGCCCTGCGCAGCGAGTCGGCCTGGGCCTTGCCGCGGCCCTCGGCGACCGCCTCCGCGAGGTTGGCGAAGAGGACGGTCAGCCAGAGCCACACCGTGATCAGCCAGGCGAAGGCGCTCGGGTTCAGCGCGGCCAGGACGGTGGTCCACACCGCGCCGACCTCGACGATCAGCATGACGGGATTGCGCCACAGCGTGCGCGGGTCGAGCTTGGCCACCGCGTCCGGGAGAGAGCTCACCAGCCGCCTCGAGTCGACCAGTCCGCCCCGTCCCCTGTCAGCGCGCTGGCGTTCCGGTGGCCGCGGCGAAGTCTTCCGGAGGCGTGCCTTCCCGAGGTGGGGGCCCCTGGAGCCTGGGGGCCGGCGATCAGGGGGCGGCGCGGTCACGTGTGGAGGCCTTCGGCGAGCGGCCCCAGCGCCAGCGCGGGCAGGAACGTCAGCGCGACGAGGACGACCGTGACGCCGACGACCAGGCCGACGAACTGCGGCCGGTGCGTGGGCAAGGTGCCCTCCGACGCGGGGGCGTGGCCCTGCCGCGCCAGCGATCCCGCCAGGGCGAGCACGAAGACCATGGGCAGGAAGCGGCCGAGGGCCATGCACAGCCCCAGCGCGGTGTTGTACCAGACGGTGTCGGAGGTGAGGCCCGCGAACGCCGAGCCGTTGTTGTTGGACGCCGAGGTGAACGCGTAGAGCACCTCCGACAGCCCGTGCGGCCCGGGGTTCAGGATCCCGGCCCTGCCCTCGCCCGTCGCCATCGCCGCGCCCGCCCCCACCAGGACCAGGACCGGTGTGATCAGGAAGTACAGCGCCGCGAACTTGATCTCGCGGCCGCCGATCTTCTTGCCCAGGTACTCGGGGGTGCGCCCCACCATCAGCCCCGCCACGAACACGGTGATGACCGCCAGGATCAGGATCCCGTACAGGCCCGAGCCGGCGCCGCCGGGCGCGACCTCGCCGAGCATCATGCCGACCATCGTCATCATGCCGCCGAGGCTGGTGTAGGAGTCGTGGGAGGAGTCCGTCGCGCCGGTCCCCGTGAGCGTCGTGCCGGCGGCGAACGCGCCGGAGTCGGGGACCCCGAACCGGACCTCCACGCCCTCCGCCGCGGCGCCGGCCGCGGTCGGGACGGTGCCGTGGTGCATGAGCTGGAAGACCTGGACGAGGACGACGCCGACGATCGCCAGGGTCGCCATCACCGAGACGATGGCGTAGCCCTGCGCGTCGGCGCCGACCATCCGGCCGAACGTCCGCGGCAGCGAGAACGCGATGGCCAGGAGCAGGAAGATCTGAAGCCAGTTCGTCCAGGCGGCGGGGTTCTCGAACGGGTGGGCGGAGTTGACGTTGAAGAACCCGCCGCCGTTGGTCCCCAGCAGCTTGATCGCCTCCTGGCTCGCCACCGGCCCGCCGGTGATCGCCTGGTGCCCGCCCGCGATCGTCGGGGCGACGTGGTCGCCGGCGTTCCAGAAGTTCTGCACCACCCCGCCGGCGACCAGGACGAGGGCCGCCGCGAACGCGATGGGCAGCAGGATCCGCAGGGTGCCGCGGACCAGGTCGACCCAGAAGTTGCCGAGCCGGTCGGTCCGCCTGCGGGCGAAGCCGCGCACCAGCGCGATCGCGACCGACATGCCGACGGCGGCGGACACGAAGTTCTGCACCGCCAGCCCGGACATCTGCACCAGGTCGCCCATCGTGGACTCGCCCGCGTACGACTGCCAGTCGGTGTTGGTCACGAAGCTGACGGCCGTGTTCCACGCCTGGTCCGGCTCGACCGGCGGGAGGCCCAGGCTCAGCACCAGGTGGTTCTGCAGGCGTTGCAGCCCGTACAGGAACAGGATGCCGACGGCCGAGAAGGCGAGGGCGCTGCGCGCGTAGGCGGACCAGGTCTGCTCGGCGTCCGGGGCCGCCCCGATCAGGCGGTAGGCCGTCCGTTCGACTCGCGCGTGCCTCGTCCCGTTGTAGACGCGGTACATGTGGTCGCCCAGCGGCCGGTACGCCAGCGCCAGAGCGACGACGAGGGAGCCGATGAAGACGATCCCGGCGACGGTCGAACTCATCTAGAAGCGCTCCGGGAACAGCAGGGCGACGACCAGGAGGACGGTCAGGAGCACGGCCAGAACGAGCCCGATCGTGTTCTCGACCGTCACAGCCTCTCCAGGCCCTTCACCACGAAGCCGAGCAGGACGAACACCGCCACCGTCAGCAGAACGAACACGACGTCGCCCAAGGCGGCTTTCCCTTTCGCTCCCCGGCGCCGACCACGGCCGCCGCCCCCTGGCCTACCTCCCCCAGGGTTCTTCCAGTGGCAGGCGAAGCAAAGCGCCTGTTGAGGGAGTTTTGGTCGAACTTGGCGAGCACTTAGCGGCCCCGGTCGCCGTGGCCCGCGATCAGGCGCAGGCGAGCGCCGTCCTCGCGCTCGCGCTCCTCCAGGGCGACCTCGATCCGGCCGAGCGCGGCGCGCAGCGTGGGGAGGCGGCGGCGCTCGACCGCGCGGATGCGCTGCCGCGTGGCGGCGACCTCGGCATCGACGGTGGCCGCCGCGGCGGCCGCGGCGGCGTGGGCGCAGGCCGCGTCGAGCGCGGCACGGCAGGCCCGCCGCGCCGGCGCCAGGGCGATGCCGGACGGGGACGGCGCGGGCCGGTCGGCGACCTCGAAGCGGATGCGCCCGGGGTAGCTCACGCCCATGAGCGTCGCGTGCTCCACGGTCAGGCCGGCCTGCTCACCGGTCGCGGCCAGGGGCAGCACGCGGCGTCCACCCAGCAGCGCGGCGCGCACCAGCAGCCTGTCGGCCTCCCGGCAGCGGCGCCGCCATTCCCCGCCCGTGCGGTCGGCGAGCCGGTGGAGGCGGCCCTGCTCGTCCCGGAGGATGGCGAGCTTGCGCTCCAGCAGGTCGAGGGCGGCCTCGGCGGCGGTGATGCGCTGCCGGAGCCAGAGCCGCCCAGCGCGCCCCTGCGGTCCCGTGCTCACGGCTCCCGCCCCAGGTGGTCGTCGATCATCTCGCGCGGCAGCATCGTGAGTTCGCGGCGAGGCAGGGCGGAGAGCGCCCGCCACGCCCTGTCCAGGGTCCGCTCCAGTGGGCGGGACTCCGTCCTCTCCTGGGCGATGAGGGTCTGGCGGCAGGCGCGCTCGAAGTCGAGGTAGTGGCGGTCGGTGTCGCTGAGGGCGTCGGCTCCGATGAGCTCGCCGAGTTCGCGGGCGCGGCGGGCGCCGGCGAGGGCCGCAGTCGTCTGCGCGGCGACGTCGAGGTGATCCCCGCGCGTGCGGCCGGGCCCGGCGGCCTTGCGCATGAGCCGCGAGAGCGATTCCAGCGCGTCGACAGGCGGGTACACGCCGAGCGCGTGCAGCTCGTCGGACAGGACGATCTGGCCTTCGGTGATGTAACCCGTCAGGTCGGGAACGGGGTGCGTGATGTCGCCGCCCGGCATGGTCAGCACGGGGACGAGCGTGACGGAGCCGGGCCGCCCCCGGACGCGCCCGCACCGCTCGTACAGCGAGGCGAGGTCGCTGTAGAGGTAGCCCGGGTAGGCGCGGCGGGCGGGGATCTCCCCGCGGGCGGCGGACACCTCGCGGAGCGCCTCGCAGTAGGATGTCATGTCGCCCATGACGACCAGGACGTGCCGCCCCTCCTCGAAGGCGAGGTGCTCGGCCACCGTCAGCGCGATGCGGGGCGTGAGGGTCCGTTCGATCACGGGGGCGTCGGCGAGGTTGAGCAGCAGCACCAGCTCGCCGGAGGCGGAGCGGCCTTCCAGGGTCTCCCGGACGGCGGCGGCGTCGGTGTGGGTGAGGCCCATCGCGGCGAACACGACGCAGAAGGGCTCGTCGCCCGCGGACGCCTGCGCCGCGATCTGGGCGGCCAGCTCCAGGTGCGGGAGCCCGGCGCGGGAGAAGATCGGCAGCTTCTGGCCCCTTGCCAGCGTGGTGAGCGCGTCGATGGCGGAGACGCCGGTCAGCACCGGCTCGGCCGGTGGTTCGCGGTGCACGGGGTTCAGGGGGACGCCGGCCACCGGGGCGTCGGCGCCGCCCAGCACCGGCGGGCCGCCGTCGAGCGGCTGCCCCATCCCGTCGCAGACCCGCCCGAGCCACGCCGTCCCGACCGGGACGCGCAGCGGCGCGCCGCTGAAGGTGACGCGCATGCCCTCCGCGCGCAGGCCGCCGGTGCCCTCGAGCACCTGCACGAGCACGCGGTCGCGCGCGGTGTCCAGCACAAGCCCATGCCGCTCGCCGCCCGCGGCGTCGTCGGTGTCCGCGGGCTTGCCGGTGTCCGCGGGCTGGGTGGTTCCGGTGGGCTCGTCAGGCGCGGCCACCTGGATGTCGGCGAACTCGTCCCATCCGACGGCGCCTGCGCCCGTCACGACCACGAGCGGTCCGCGCACCCGCGCTATCCCGGTGTAGGAGGGCCTCGGCCAATCGTCGTGTCCCGCCGCCCCTCGCGGCGGCCTGGAGGGTTCTTCCGTCACGAGAGGCCCTCGAGCCTGCTCAGGATCGTGTCGCGGCGGTCTTGGACGTCCGCCACGGTCGGGGCGTCCTCGCGGGCCCGCACGAGGGGCGAGTAGTCCAGGTCCTCGATGGCCGGGACGGCGACGCCCCTCCCGGCCAGGTCCTGGCACCGGTCGGCCACCGCGAGGACGGCGTCGGTCAGCGCGGCGGTGCGCTCGGGAGTGCAGGACGCGTCGGTCGGGCTGAGGGCGCTCTGCTGAAGGACGCCTTCCCGCAGCAGGCGCCCGGCCACGAGCGCCACGCGTTCGGCGGCCGGCAGGGTGCCGGTGCCGACGAGTTCGGCGAGGGCGGTCAGGCGGTCCGCCTCGGCGAGCAGGCCCGCCGTGCGGGCGCGGCGGGCCGCCCACTCCGGGTCTCCGGCGGCGGCGTGGCCGCGGGCCAGGACCGGGACGTCCCGGGCGAAGGACCCCGACCAGGAGACCGCCGGATAGTGCCGCGAGTACGCCAGGTCCTTGTCCAGGCTCCAGCGCGCCCGCACGAAACGTTCGGTGTAGGCGGTGACGGGCTCGGTCATGTCGCCGCCCGGCGGGGACACCGCGCCGATGACGGTGACCGAGCCCTCGGCGCCGTCCCGCGTGCGGACCCGTCCGGCGCGCTCGTAGAAGGCCGCGAGCGCGGAGGGCAGCGCCGCCGGATAGCCCTCCTCGCCGGGCAGCTCCCCTGCCCGGGAGGCGAACTCGCGCAGGGCCTCGGCCCAGCGCGATGTCGAGTCGGCGATGACCACGGCGTCCCTGCCCTGGTCGCGGAAGTACTCGGCCACGGTGACGCCGCTGTGCACGCCCGCCTCGCGGGCCATCATCGGCATGTTGGAGGTGTTGGCGATGACGACGGTGCGCTCGGCGAGCCGGCCGCCCGTCCGCGGGTCGTCGAGCTCCGCGAGTTCCTCGAGCACGTCGGACATCTCGTTGCCGCGCTCGCCGCACCCCACGTAGACGATCACGTCGGCGTCGCACCACTTGGCGACCTGCTGCAGCAGCATCGTCTTGCCCGTCCCGAAGCCGCCGGGGACGGCGACGGTCCCGCCGAACGGCACGGGGAAGAGCAGGTCGATGACGCGCTGGCCGGTGTGCAGGGGCCTGTCCGCGTCGAGCCGCTCGGCGTAGGGGCGGGGCCGCCGGATCGGCCAGTACTCGGCCTCGCGCGCGTCCGCCCGCAGGGCACGGGTCGACGGGTCGAGCCAGACCCCGGCGGCGCTGAGCGGGCGCAGCAGCCCGTCGAAGACGCCGCCGAGCAGGTGGGGGCCCAACGGGGCGGACAGGGCGCGGCCGGTCGCGGCGGCCGCCGCGCCGGGCGCGAGCCCGCCGGTGTACTCGTAGGCCTGGACGGTGGCCGCATCGCCCTCCAGCGCGACGACCTCGCCGGGGAGGCGGGCCGGGCCGAGCTCGACCACGTCGTTCATCGCCGTGCCGCGCAGGCCGGACGTCTCCACGAGGGGGCCGTTGACGCGGGTCACCTCGGCGCCCAAAGCTCCGCCACCTCCGTCCCCAGGGCCGCCATCGCCCGGTCGGTGAGGGCGTCGGCGGACAGGTCCACCTCCGCGTCGGGGACGCGGGCGACAAGACCGCCGCCGCCGGCCCGCCCGATCAGCGCTCCGGTTCCGAGCAGCCCGCGGGCCCTGGCCGTCAGCGCCCGCTCGTTCGCCGGGGCGTCAGGGCCGTCGAACAGGGCCCGGACCTCGCGGCGGATCCGGCGGCGCAGTTCGTCGTAAGCCTGCCTGCGCGCCCGCAGGACGATCGCGCGCGACGCCGCTCGCGCCCGGGAGCGCGCCACCGCGGCGGCCAGTGCCCCGTCGGCGCGTCCGGCCGCCTGCGCTTCCGCCAGGATCCGGGCCGCCTCGGCGCGGGCCCCGCCGGTGGTCGCGGCGGCGTCGCGCTCGGCGTCGGCGACCAGCCGGGCGGCCTCGGTTCGGGCTCTGTCCGCGAGGGCCCCGCGCACCGGTGCGAGCGCGTCCACGATGTCCCGGGCACCGGTCACGGCGGCATCACCACGGTCAGGGTGCCGGGACGCCGGCGGGGTGCGTCCTCCAGGACCGCGGCGGCGGCCGGCGTCAGCACGACGACGGCCACCCGGTCGTCGAGCGACTCCCAGGCGGACCGGACCTCGGCCGGGCCGTCCGCCGGGCTGACCAGCGCCCCGCCGAGACCGTAGCCCTCCACGCGGGCGCGCTCCCCCAGCACGGCGATCCGACCGCGATCGGCGGGCGCGGCGCCACCGGCGGCGCGGTCCGGGCCACTGCCCGCCCCACCGCCTGTGACGCGGTCGGCGGGGCTCATGCCTTCCCGATCAGGATGATGCCGATGATCAGTCCGTAGATGGCGATGCCCTCGGCGAGCCCGACGATGACCATCGCGCGGCCGAACAGCTCGGGGCGCTCGCTCAGCGCGGCGAGCGCCGCGGCGCCGGTGTAGGCGACCGCGACGCCGGCGGCGATCGAGGCCCCGGCGACCGCTATCCCGGCGCCCACGTACGGGGCCCAGTTCGAGGCCGCCACCTGCCCGGCGGCCATCACGCCCGTGGACATGGGGCGTCCACCTCCTCTGCCGTCATGCGAATGTGCCAGGGCCGGAACGGCCGCCCCTGCGCGTTGAAGAGCCGGGAGAACAGCTCGTAGTACTCCAGCCGCAGCGCCTGCACGCCCGCGACGAGCGCCTCCAGGGCGAAGGTCACCTCCGTCCCGAGGACGAAGAGGGCGGCGGCGAGGACCTGCATGACGCCGCCGTGGCGCCACAGGGCGGCGGTTCCCGTCCAGACGACCGCCGCCAGCGCGGCATGCGTCAGGCCGAACGCCGCCAGCCGCGCGAACGAGACCACGTTGGCGCCGAGCCGCACGACCAGGTCGAAGAGCTCCACCCCGGCTTCGACGGCACCCGCGCCGCCGCCGCCCGACCTGGCCAGGAACCCGGTGAAGGCCAGCACCAGGCCGAGGACCGCGACGGCGGCGCCCGCGACGGCGAGGACGGCGCGGTGGAGGTGGAGGCCGCCCGCCGCAGCTCCCAGCCCGAGGAACACCGACGCGCCGGAGATGCCCGAGGGCTCGTACAGTGCCGCGGACCAGCCGCCTTCTCTCCAGCGGTTGACGATGCCCAGCACGTAGGCGCCGGCCAGCAGCGCCGCCCCGAGTCCCACGGCGAACACCATGAGCTCGACCGGGCTGTCGAGCGGCGACAGCCACAGCCGGGGCACGACGTGTGTCGGCCCGAAGAACTCCCCGTACAGGACTCCGAAGACCGTGCCGGCCGCCCCGGCGCCCAGCACGAACGGCCATGCCCGCCGCCACCGTGCCAGCGGGCGGGGCCGTCCCGCCGCCAGCGCCGCGGCGAGCGCCAGCAGCATCAGCCCGTGGCCCGCGTCGCCGAACATGATCCCGAACATCAGGACGTAGGCCGCCCACGCGAGCGGGGTCGGATCGAGGTCGGCATACGGGACGGGTCCGTAGGTCTCCACCAGTGGCACGAGGGAGCCGCGCAGGCTGTCCTTCCGGTCCTCCCCCCGCAGCAGGGTGGGCGCCTCCACGCCGCGCGGGTGCGGCAGCCGCACCAGAGCGGCGCCGACCTCGGCGAGTCTGGCGGCCAGCCCGGCATGGGCCGCACGGGGCATCCACCCGACGACCGCGGCCACGTGCCCCTTCCGGACGGCGGCGGCGGCGTGCTCCTCCAGCCACGCCTCGCCCTCGACCACATCCGGGCGGCTCCGCTCGGCCAGCCACCGCGGATCGGGAGCGAACGGGAGAACGGCCGGTCCGGGTCCTCCCCCGCCCTCCCGCTTCGGTGGGCCGGGGTCGGGCTCGACCACTCCGGCGTCCGCCACCCGCGCCAGGGCGTCGCGCAGCGACTCGGCGGGGGCCACGACCGCGACGCGCGCCATCCGGACCGGCAACAGATCAGGCCACCTCATCGTAGGCCTCCACCGATCCGCCACCGAGCGTCGCCGCCTCCAGCGCCGCGCGGACCCGCCGGACGTCGGCGGCCATCACGGCCACCGCCCCGACGACCTGGTCGACGCCGAACGCCGAGCCGCGCAGCATCGACTCGCCGTCCTGCTCCAGCCGCCGCCAGCACCGGCTCTCGGCCCGCCAGAGGCCGGCGGCGTCCTCGATGCCTTCGAGGGACCAGCGGGCGTTCCGGCCGAGGCGGCCGGCCATGGCGGGCAAGGTGGGCGCCTCCAGCGCGGCCCGCCCGAGAAGCCGCGCGGCCCGCCCGGAGGACCTCTCGGGGAGCCCCCTGCCCTCGCCGAACCGCTCTCCGGCGACGAGCACGGCCGCGGCGCCCGCCGCCCAGTCGCCGGCGCGCGCACCGAGGGAGGAGACGCGCGAGGCCCACGACAGCCTGAGGAACAACCGGATGCCGTACGGGTCGGCCGCCCCGGGGTCGCCCCACGGTGTGGCGGCCAGGCGTTCCCGCACCGACGCCGTGTCCGGCGCGTCCGCCAGGACGGGCCACGCGGTGGCGAGCGCCCCGAGCGCGTACGGCTCCTCGGCGGGACGGCCCGCCAGACGCTGGAGCAGACCGTCGATGTTCGCGACTTCGAACCATCCGGCCATGGTCCGCATGGCGATCACGGCCCGGGGCGGCAGCCAGCCCGCCAGGACACGCAGGCGCCAGAGCAGCGAGCCGGCGACCGCGTGCTGCGCGGCGTCCAGCTCCGGTGCCGCCGGCAGCCCCTTCCCATAGGGCGTCGCCGACAAGCCGGCCAGAGCCTCCGGCAGGGAGCCCGCCTGCGCGACCACTCTGGCCCGCTCCGCGCCGAGCACGTCGCGCGCGAGTGCCCGGGCGCGGACCTGTCCGGCGACGAAGCCCGCGCTCATGGCGCCGCCCTCGTCTCGTCCAGGAAGTCGCCGACGAACCCCATGGCGCGGTCCACCAGACCGTCCAGCCGGGCCGCCGCGGCTTCCCGGATCCGTCGTGCCTCGTCCTCCGCGGAGGCCCTCAGGGCCCGCTCCTCCTCGTCCGCCGCCTGCCGTGCCTCGGCCGCGGCCGACGCCCGCCGTCCGGCGGCCGCGGCCCGCGCCCGCTCCACCAGGCCGGCGGCCTCCTCGCGAGCCGCTCCGGTGAGGGCCCGCGCCCGGTCGCGCGCCGCCGCGACCACGCGCCGCCGTTCCTCCTCGGCCTCCTCCAGGCGGGCGAAGACCGGTTCCAGCTCGTCCTCCACCGGCCGGCGCTCCGACGGGGCAGCTCCTGCGGGCCCTGGCGCCCCCGCAGGACGGAACCGTTGCAGAACGTCGTGGAGTGCCGGCACCCTGCCTCCCCTGGACTCGCCTGCTCGGTCTCCCCATCGGCGGTGAACGCGTCGCAAGCCGCCGCGGCCGGATGACTCCCCTCGCAGCACGGAAGTCCCCTCCACGCGTCAGCACAAACAGCGACCGGCCGATCACTGTCGGCGATCAACGCCGGCCCGACCGGTGATCACGCCGCGTCGGCGCCGGCGCGGTCGCCCGCCGGGGCACCGAGGACGTCCTCCGCGAGGAGGTCCTCCAGAGCGGCCACGTTGCCCCTCTGGGCGGCGTCGAGGAAGACGGCCACGAAGCGCCGGTACTCGGCGACGTCGATCGGTTCGCGCCGGGCGGTGTTCAGGTGCCTGCGGGCGCGGCTCACCAGCTGGCGGACGTTGACGGGGCTCAGCTGGATGATCTCGGCGATCCGCTCGTACGGGTAGACGAAGGCCTCGCGCAGGACGTAGGCCGCCCGCTGGGCCGGGGTGAGCGTTTCCAGCAGGACCAGCAGGGCGCGTTCGAGCGCCTCGCCCCGCTCGGCCCCGGCGGCGGGGTCGGAGCCGGCGTCGACGAGTTCGGGCAACCGGGGGCCCAGGGGAGTCACGCTGCGGACGCGGGCGGACCTCGCGGTGTTGATGGAGAGCCGGGTCGCGATCAGCGCAAGGAACGCCGGCGGGTTGACGATCGTCGCGGGATCGGAGCCCTGCCAGCGCAGCCAGGTCTCCTGGACGATGTCCTCCGCCTCCGCCGGGTCGGCGAGCACCCGGTAGGCGATGCCGAAGAGGCGCGGACGCACCTCGGTGAACGTCGCGGCGGCCTGGTCGAGAGGGTCCGTCCGGTCTCGATCTTCAACGACGATGCTCATTCCAACCTCACGACGAAGGTGTCCGCTTCCGGCTTCCTGACCGGTCTCAGATGGGCCGTTTCCGGGGCGCGAGATTCTCATGCGTTCACCTTCTCGCTTTGGTTCGACCAAGGCATGACATGAATGCATGAGATTGAAGAAGCTCAGGTCAGAGGGGTAGCTCGACAACCGATTCGATTAAATTCCCAGGTACGCGGAAAGGTCGGAACCGCACCGAGAACACGGTTCCGACTTTGTCCTGTTGAATGGTCAGGCCGCGTCGTTCTCCAGGTATGACCGAGCCAATTCAACGCGCGAGTTCACGCCGAGTTTTCGGAAGGCGTGCATGACGTGCGTGCCGACCGTGGCGGGTGACAGGAAGAGCCGTTCGGCGACCTGGCGGTTGGTCGCCCCCTCCGCCACGAGCACGGCGACCCGCCGCTCGGCGGGCGTGAGCGCGCTCCAGCCCTCCGCCGGGCTCGCGGTGGGCGGCCTGCGCGACCTGCGACGCACCGCGGCGGACCCCAGGTCGGGCACCGCCTCGGAGACCGTGTGGGGCAGCGTGTTCGACGCTGCCTCGCGAAGGGCTTCGCGGACGATGTCGTGCCGGAACGTGAGGGGCTCCGTGGGGAGGACGAGACCGGCGTCCACCGCTTCCTGGAGGGCCCCCACGACCTCGGCGAGCGTGCGCCCCGAGAGGTCGGCGAGCCGGCGGGCCTCCAGCTCGCGGCCGCGCGCCGACGCGTGCCGGAGCACGTCCTGGGCGGTCGGGGAAAGATGGCTCAGGAGGCGTTCCACCGAGCCGTACGGGCAGACCGGGGTGGGTGGACCGGTCAGGCCGGCGACCGGGCCCTTCCTGGTGACGGCGTTCTCGCGGAGCAGGCCGCGGACGGTCCCGGTCACCAGGAGCGGCAGGCCGTCGGCCTGCCGGAGCAGGTCGAGGACGTCGCGGCCCGGTTCGGCGCCGAGCAGGTCCCGGGCGATCTCGGCGACCGCGTCCTCCGGCAGCCGGTCGAGGCGCATCGTGCGGGCGCCGGCGTCGGCGAGCCCGCGCAGCGCCGCCCGCACGCCGGAGCCGAGCGGCCCGGTACGGACGGTGATCAGCCAGAGGATCGGGTGGGAGCGGAGCCGGGCCGGGAGGATGCGCAGCGCCAGGAGCGTCCCGGGGTCGCACCGGTGAAGGTCATCGATGACGACGAGGAGCGGTCGCCGCAGAGCCGCCCGCCGCAACCGGTCCTCCACCGTCCGGACGAGCCAGAAGCGCAGCTCTTCCGGTTCGGACAGCGCCCGGAGGTCATCTGCGTCGGGAAGGGAGGGTCCGCCGGAGGCCGGCGCGCCCGTCAGCGCGCTGAACGGGCCGCGCTGCCGCTCCCGCTCCCCCGTCCCGCCGAGGACGTGGATCCCGAGGTGCCTGCCGAGGGACCGCGCCTCCTCCGCGAGGCGGCTCCTCCCGACGCCCGGAGGCCCCTCGACGAGGAGGACGCCGCCGCGTCCGGCGCTCGCCCGCGAGATCCGTCCGGCCACTTCGGTGATCTCGGCTTCGCGACCGCGCAGCGTTCCCGCCTTGCCCTCGACCGCCATGCCCCCTCCGTTCCGCCTCTCGACGGCACCTCTGCCGCCGCCATCACCCACTGTGGCCGGGGCCGCTCGGCGCGCGCATCGGGGAGACCCGTGCCCGACTCCCTAGTGAGTCCCCGGGGGCATCCCTGGTGTGTCCCTGGGGGCCCCGGGACCCCCAGGGACACACCAGGGGTGCGACACTGCGTTGGATGCCAGCTTGTTCGTGGAATCTCCCCGGTGATGTCCGATACGGAGGCAGGGCGGGATGGCGGAGGACGCTGACGCGGGGCGCGGGGGTCCTGCCGCCGGAGCGGGCCTTGGCCTCCCGCGATCACGGGCGGGCTCGGGCGCGCTGATGGTCCCGGGGTCGCGGGTGGGTCCGGGGTCGCTGGTGGGTCCGGGGTCGCGGGTGGGTCCGGGGTCGCTGGTGGGCAGGGACGCGGAGTGCGAGCGGCTCGACCGGCTGCTGGCGGACGTCCGCGGCGGCGAGAGCCGGGTCCTGGTACTGCGCGGCGAGGCCGGGATCGGTAAGACCGCCCTGCTGGACCACCTCACGACGGCCTCGTCCGGCTGCCGGGTCCTCGCCGCCGCGGGGGTGCAGTCGGAGATGGAGCTGCCCTTCGCGGCCGTCCACCAGCTGTGCATGCCCCTGCTGGACCGCCTCGCCTCCCTGCCCGAACCGCAGCGTGACGCGCTCGCCTCGGCGCTCGGGATGCGCACCGGTCCGGCTCCCGACCAGGTCCTCGTCGGTCTCGCGGTGCTCGGCCTGCTGGCCCACGCGGCCGAGGAGCGTCCGCTCTTGTGCGTCGTCGACGACGCCCAGTGGCTCGACCGCGCCTCGGCGCAGGTGTTCGCCTTCGTGTCCGGCCGCCTCCTGGCCGAGGGCGTGGCCTGCGTCTTCGCCGCACGGGACACCGACGACGTCCTTCCCGGCCTGCCCGGTATGGACCTCGGCGGGCTGCCGGACGCCGACGCGCGGGCACTGCTGGGCCGGGCGCTCCGCGGTCCGCTGGACGAGCAGGTGCGCGACCGGATCCTCGCGGAGTCGCGCGGGAACCCGCTCGCCCTGGTCAAACTGGCCGGCGCGGCCTCGGCGGGCGGATATGCGGCGAGCACGACAGGACGCTCGCTGCCGGACCGCATCGAGGACGCCTTCCAGCGGCGCCTGGAAAGCCTCCCGGCCGACGCCCGGATGCTCCTGCTGCTCGCCGCCGCCGACCCTCTCGGCGACCCGGCCCTACTGCGGCGCGCCGCCGCCGTGCTCGGCGTCGACGCCTCGGCGATCGACACGCCGGAGGACGCCCCGGTGGCCGACGCCCCGGTGGCCGGCAGGTCGGTGTCCGACGACCCGGCGGCCGGGGGGCTGATCGACGTCGGCGGGCGGGTGCGGTTCCGGCATCCGCTCGTCCGGTCGGCGGTGTACGCCTCGGCCATGCCGAGCGAGCGCCGGCGGGCCCACAGGGCGCTGGCGGAGGCGACCGACGCCGCGACCGACCCGGACCGCCGGGCATGGCACCGCGCCCACGGCGCCTTCCATCCCGAAGAGGACATCGCCGCCGAACTCGCGCGCTCGGCGGGTCGCGCCCAGGCCCGCGGGGGTCTGGCCGCCGCCGCGGCCTTCCTGGAGCGGGCGGCCGAACTGACCCCCGATCCAGGCCGGCGCGCCGTACGCGCGCTCGACGCGGCCCAGGCCAAGCACCTGGCCGGGGAGCCGGAGCCGGCGCTGGCGCTGCTCGCGGCCGCCGACGCGGGGCCGCCGGACGAGGTGCTCCGCGCCAGGGCCGAATCCCTGCGCGCCGCGATCGCCGTGGCCGGGGCGGGCGACCCGTCCGCGCCCCGGGCCCTGCTCGCGGCCGCCGAACGGCTCGAACCGTTCGACCTCGAACTGTCTCGGGACACCTATCTGGAGGCGCTGCTCGCGGCCATCGGCGTCCTGCCCGACTGGGGCGGGATCATCGACGTCGCGGCGCTCGCGCGGGAGGCGCCTCCCGCGCCCGACCCGCCGCGCGCCGCGGATCTCGTCCTCGACGCCCTCACCCGGTTCTACCTGCGGGACACCGTGACGGCCGAGCCCGCGATGCGGCGCGCCATGGCCGCCGCCACCGACGAGGGGGCCTCCCCCAACGAACGTCTCCGGTGGCTCTGGGTCGTCAACCTCTTCGCCATGGCCCTGTGGGACGAGGACGCCTGCCGAGAGCTGAACGAGCGCCACCTCCGCCTCGCCCGCGAGTCCGGCGCGCTGGTCCTGCTGCCGCTGGTGCTCGGCATGTCCGCATTGCTGCTCCTTTTCGAGGGCGACCTGGTGGAGGCCGAGGTCCTGACCGAGGAGGCGAAGGCGAGCGCGGGCGCCGCCGACCACTGGACGGCCACCGGAGCCATGGCGGGCGGCGGCGACCTCGGCCTCGCCGCGTGGCGGGGGGACGAGGCGGAGACCGAGCGGCTCGCGGGCGCCATCGCGAGGAGGGGGGAGGCGCGCGGGGAGCGGCGGGCGGTGGAGATCGCCCACTGGGCCCGGTCCGTCCTCCACAACGGCCTCGGCCAGTACGAGAAGGCGCTGCAGGCCGCGCTGCGGGCCGGCGTGCACCACCAGGCGCCGGGAGGCTGCGGTGTCATCTGGGCTCCCCTCGAACTCATCGAGGCCGCCGCGCGCACCGGACGGCTCGACCTGGCCTCCGGCGCGCTGGACCGGCTCTCCCTCTCCACCCGGGCGGGCGGCGCGGAGTGGGGTCTCGCCCTTGAGGCCCGCTGCCGGGCGCTGCTCAGCGAGGGAGAGGAGGCCGACCGCCTCTACCGCGAGGCGATCGACCGCCTCGGCCGCACGCGGATGCGCGTCGACCTCGCCCGTGCCCACCTGCTCTACGGCGAATGGCTCCGCCGCGAGCGCCGCCGGGTCGAGGCGCGCGAGAACCTCCGCGCCGCGTTCGACCTGTTCTCAGGGGTCGGAATGAGGGCCTTCGCCGACCGGGCCGCGCGCGAGCTCCAGGCCACCGGGGAGACCGCCGCCCGCGGGCGGGACGCCGAGCCCGCGGGCCGGCTCACCCCGCAGGAGGCGCAGGTGGCCAGGCTGGCCCGCGCCGGCCTGACGAACAAGGAGATCGCCGCGCGCCTGTACGTGAGCCCCCGCACCGTCGAGCACCATCTCCACAAGGTCTTCACGAAGCTCGGCGTCGCCTCGCGGCACCAGCTCGGCGAGGTCCTGTGACCCCGCCTTCAGGGCGCGGAACCGCCTGATTCGTGTGCCAGCACGAGGCGCGCGAGGTCCACGCGGGAGCGGATGCCCCATTTGGCGAAGACGCTTCGCAGGTGGGTGTTGACCGTGTGACCGGACAGGAACAGCTGCTCGGCGACCTGCCGGTTGGTCGCGCCCTGCGCCACCAGCCGGGCCACCCTCACCTCCGCCGCCGTCAGCCCCCATCGGCCGCCCTCCCCCCCGTCGCGGAGGCGAGGTGCCCGGCGCACGCCGAGCAGGCGCAGCCGCCGCCGCACGCGGGCCGCGTCGCGGGCCGCGCCCGCCCGCTCGTAGAGGTCGAGGGCGGAGTCCAGGAAGTCCCGCGCGGAGGGGTCGCCGTCCGCGGCGAGCGCACGGCCCGCGTCCTCGGCCGCCGAGGCGTGGACCAGCGGACGCTCGGCGTCCTTGAGCAGCTTGACGGCGTGCTGGAGCAGGTCCGGGTCGTCGTCGACGATTCCGCGCGCCTGGGCGGCGAGCCCTCGAAGCAGGGGCTCCGCCGGGTCGGGGCCGGTGGAGAGCTCGGCGGCGCGGTCCGCGGCGGCGGCAGCGAGGCCGGGGAGCCCGGCGGCCAGGGCGAGGCGCGCGAGCACGACGTGGTCCGCGGGGTCGGGCGGAGCTCCGGGCGCCGGGCCTGCGGCGTCCGCGCCCTGCCAGGCGTACTCGACCAGCTCGGCGACGCGGGCCGTGTCCCCGAGGGCGTCGGCCGCCAGTGCGGCCAGCCACGCGCCGGTGCGCCGCACCGCCGGCGTCCCGGCGTCCATCATCCGCGCGCCGTCGGCGGCGCAGCGGCGGAGGCCGTCCCGGTCCCCGAGGTGCACGGCCGCCCGGCCGAGCGCGTAACGGGCCGTGATGTCGAAGCCTCCCGGCCCCGGGTCACCGGCGGTGGCGTCCGCCCCTTCCACACCCCGCGCGGCGTCCGCCGCCTGGTTCGTCAGGGAGCGGCGCAGTGCCGCCGGGAGCGCTTCGCAGAGCGCCTCCCGGACCAGGTCGTGCCGGAAGTCGAGGAGAGCGCCCGTCCGGACGAGGATTCTCGCGCCGACCGCCTCGTCCGCCGCCGCGGCGATCTCGCCGGCCGAGGCCCCGGTGAGCGCGGCCAGCTCCTCGGCGGTGAAGGCCCGGCCGAGCACCGAGGCGGCTTGCAGGACGTGACGAGTGAGCGGAACCAGGAGGTCGAGCCGGCGCCGGGCCAGGTCGTGGAACCGGCGAGGGATCGCCTCGGCCGCCGACCGGGCCGCGCCCGCCCGAACGTCGATGAGCCCTTCCTCCCGCATGCCGAGGAGGAGCTCGACGACCAGCTGCGGCAAGCCCCGCGCACGCCGAACCACTCGCATCACGTCGATGTCGGGCTCGGCCTGGAGAAGATCGGCCGCCAGCGCTCGCACATCGCGCTCGTCCAGCGGCCCGAGGACGATCCGATGCGGCCCGTCCCCGCGGGCCCGTTCCAGCAGTGAGATCGTTTCGGCAGCGCCACCCTGGTCGGGGTCAGCTGCGAGCACCCAGAGGAGCGGGGCGTCCGCCAGGCTCACTTGCAACGCGGCCAGGGCCTCCAGCGTCACCGGATCGCACCACCGCACGTCGTCGAGGCAGACGACCAGCGGCCTTCGGCCCGTGCTCCGCGCCAGACCGGCCCGGATCTCCCTCAGCGTCCACGAACGCAGGCCCTTCGCGCCGGCGGCACGCGGCGTGAAGGGGTCCGGCAGTGGATCCGGACCGGTGGACAGGGCCTCCAGCAGCGGGCCGAAGGGGACCGGGAGAGCGCCGGGCACACCGGCGCCGTGCCGGCAGGGCAAGTCCGCGGCGAGGGCAAGCGCTCGGACCTCCGCGAGGAACCTCGTCCTTCCCGAGCCCGGCGGGCCCTCGACCACCAGCACCCCGCCCTCTCCCGCCGCCAGCGCGGCGAGCCGCTCCCGCAGCAGCCGCACCTCGGCCTCGCGGCCGCGCAAGGGAAGATCGTTCCGCCTCGGCACCGGTTCCTCGACCGCCATGACTCCTCCGTTCGCACCACCGCGAATCACCCGTCGGCACGAGCCCGGCGATCCGGCCCTGCTCGTCCGGCCCTGCTGACACGTCACACTGTGGCCCCGCCCGTGGCGCGGTCGCATCGGGGACCTGCCTAGTCCCGGGCCCTGGGGAACACCCGTGCCCCCGGGAGGGGGCCCCGCCCCCGGTCGCAGTGGTCGAAGGCGCTATACCGGTAGTCCAGACCGGCCGCCGCTCGCCGGTTCCCGTTCGCGGAGACGTCGCGCGGAGCCGGGGGGGCGCCCGGCGCCGCGCGGCGCGTCCGCTCCGCTCAGCCTTCCTCGCTGTCGACGGCCTCCAGGATGGAGGCGGCGACGGCGTCGGGCTGGGAGGCGGCGACGGCGTGCGAGGCGCCGGCGATCTCCCGCGTCCCGCGCGAGGAGGCGCGTTCGGCCATGAACCGGATCACCTCGGCGGGGATGTTGCGGTCGCTCTCACCGAAGACGAACCAGGACGGCTTGGTGCGCCAGGCCGGCTCGTCCGTTTCCAGGCCGTCGGTCAGGGCCCGCTCGGTCACCGGGCGCTGGGTCGCCGCCATCAGGGCGGCCTCTCCGGCGTCCAGGTCGGCGCAGAACTGGCCGTGGTACTTCTCGTCGTCGATCCGGAACTCGTTGCCGCCGGAGGCGACCGGGTAGGCGGCCAGCGCGTCGCCCAGGGTGCTGCCCTCGAACTTGGCGGACAGCTGCAGGGCGCTCTCGCCGGTGCTCGGCGTGAAGGCGCCGACGTAGACCAGGGATCGGACGGCCTGGAGGCCGGCCGCCGCCTGGGTGATCACCATGCCGGCGTAGGAGTGGCCGACCAGCACGACCGGCCGGTCGATGCCGCGGATCACGTCCCGCACGTAGGCGGCGTCGCCCGCCAGGTCGCGCAGCGGGTTCGCCGCGGCGACGGCGCGCAGCCCCCGGGCGTGGAGGCGTTCGATGACGCCGTTCCAGCTGGCCGACTCCGCGAAGGCCCCGTGGACCAGGACGACGACGGGCTTGTCGGTATTGGTCATGAGCTTTCCTTTCCGATGTTCAGCGCGGCCTTGAGGGTCGCGATGGCCTGTGCGGTCGCGGCACGTGTGGCGTGGGTGTCGCGGACGGGGTTGAGCATCATGAAGTCGTGGAGCGTGCCGTTGTAGCGGACGCTGGTGGTGGGGACGCCGGCCTGGGTGAGGCGGCGGGCGTAGGCCTCGCCCTCGTCGCGCAGCACGTCGTTCTCGTCCACGATCACCAGCGCGGGCGGCAGGCCCGCCAGGTCCTCCAGCGCGGCCCGCAGCGGCGAGGCGGTGATCTCGGCGCGCTCCTCGGGGCCGGTGGTGTAGGCGTCCCAGAACCACGCCATCGCCGCCGCGGTCAGGTGCGGGCCGTCGGCGAACTCGCGGTAGCTGCCGGTGTCCATCGCGGCGTCGGTGACCGGGTAGTACATCGACTGCTGCACGAAGGTCACATCGCCGCGCCGTTTGGCCAGGATGGCCAGCGCGGCGGTCATGTTGCCGCCCACCGAGTCGCCCGCCACCGCCATCCGGGCGCCGTCGAGGTCCTCGGCGGCACCGTTGGCGATGATCCACTGCGCGGCGGCGTAGGCCTGCTCGATCGCGACCGGGTAGCGGGCCTCGGGCGAGCGGTCGTACTCCACGAACGCCACCGCCGCACCGGTCCCCACCGACAGCTCGCGCACCAGCCGGTCATGGGTGCCGGCGTTGCCCAGCACCCATCCGCCGCCGTGGACGTACAGCACGACCGGCAGCACCCCGGTCGCCTGCGGCGGACGGACGAGGCGGACCCGCACGTCGCCCACCGCGGCGGGCACCGTGATCCACTTCTCGTCCACCTGGGGCATCTCCACCGGCCCGGCCTGGACCTCGTCCAGCAGGTCGCGGGCGCCCTCCACGCCCCGCTCGTACAGCAGCGGCGGCTGCGCGGCCGCCTCGGCGAACCCCTGCGCCGCCGGCTCCAGAACGTGATCACTCATGATCGCCTTCCCTTCTCGGTTGCGCTTCCGCCGTCGGCCGGGCCTGACCGGCCCGTCCCGTCCTCACGGAAGTCGATCTTTCGGTGGGTCCCGTCGCACAGCGGCTTGCCCGCCGAACGGCCGCAGCGGCACAGCGTCACCCGGTTGCGGGTCTCCAGCGGGCGCCCGTCCGCACGCTGGACCGGGACGCCTCCGGTGACCCAGAGCGCGCCGGCGAGCCCGTCCTCCTCCTCGAGGACCGAGACGGCCCGCGGAAGGTCCGGCTCGATCGACTCGCCGCCGCGCCGCAGGGCGTAGGTGTAGGACCCGGAGGGGCAGTGGTCGATCCGCCCCATGATGTTGGAGCGCACGTCGCTGTCCCCGGTGTCGGCGAGCATCGCGGCGATCGGCCTGGTGCGCCCGATGCAGAACGCGGCGTGGATGCACAGCTCGCCGACGCGCTGAGCCGAGATGCCCACGCCGTCGTGCACGTGCTGCAGTTCCCTGTAGGGGCGGACGTCGGCGGACTCGGTGCCGTCGAACCCGATCCGGGCGTGCGTCCCGTCGCAGAACGGCTTGGCGCCCGACCGGCCGCAGCGGCACAGCGCGTAGGTGTCCTCGGTGGCGATGGTCTCGCCCGTGTGCCAGGTCAGCGCGTCGCCCTCGGCCGAGACGATCTTGCGTTTCCGCCTCAGCGGCACCTTGCCGTCGACGAGATAGGGGCCGTCCGGGAGCACGACGATCCGCTGCCGGCCGTCGGTGCTCCACCGGCGCAGTTCGGGCGGCACGTAGGTGAATGCGGGACCGGCCGTCGCGCCCTCCCCGTCCGGCATCCGCATGAGGGCCTGTGCCTGCGACTTGAGCCGGTACATGGTGGCGGTGGCCACCGCCAGGAGCCTCGGGCTGCCGTCGAAGGCCAGTTCCAGCAGGTTCAGGACGGTGCAGTAAGTCTGGTCGAACTCCTCCTGGGCCGTGCGGATCGCGCTGCCCGGAGCGTTGTCGGCGAGTCGCGGGTCGCGCCTCATCGGCAGCACGCCCGCGGGGTCGACGGCGATCGCCTCGCCGGTGGGCCCGGACCGCGGGGTGTCGCCACGCCGGTAGCGCCGCCCGGACCTGAGCTCCTGGAAGCGGTAGTAGTGGGCGACCGCGTCGCGCTCGGGATGGTGGACGTCCCGGTCGCCGTCCCAGACCGCGCCGCCCGACGCCCCCTCCCCCTCCTCGACGATCTCCCGCAGCGCGGTCAGCGCCGAGGCCAGGTCGGCGACCTCGACCAGCCGGCCGGCGGTGTGCCAGAAATGACCGGCGTGCACCTGGCGGGCCGGGTCGCCGGTGAAGACCGCCGGCTCGCCGAGCCGGTCGCACAGGTCGCGAAGCCCGTCCTCGACCGCGGCGTAGAACTGCCCGATCGTCTCGTAGGCGTCGCCCTCCGGCGGGGCCCCGGGAGGGGCGGGCTGTTCGAGCCTGAGGAACATGTCGAGCGCCTCCGGGCCGAACGGAAGCAGCGACAGCTCCAGCGAGGGGTCGGCGTGGGGCAGGCGCCGGGGGTGCGGCGGCAGCATCCGCGGCGTGTCCAGCCGCGGGCGGCCGCCGACGGCGTTGAGCAGGTTCGCGGCCAGCGCCAGGTGGAGCATCTCCTCGACGAAGACCCCGGCCACGAGCTCGGCCGCCTCGGGATTGCGCTCGGCGTCGAGCGAGTAGAGCGCGCAGAGGTAGGGCGGCAGGGTCGCGTGCTCCAGCTCGATCGCCCACTGGAGGTGCTCGCGGAGGTCGTCGAGCGTGGCGATCCGCGGGGACCGGACGGGCGAGGCGGCGTGCTCTCGCGGTACGGAGCCGTCCATGGGCTGTACGGGGTTGTTCATAGCGTCTCGTCTCGGCTGTCGTCGGCTTGCAGTTCCTCGGCGGCGCCGAGGAGGTTGCGGAGCTCGACCTGTTCGCGTTCCGCGTCGCCCGGGTCGAACAGCCACTCCGTCACCGGCTGACCGGCGGCCCGCTCGGCCTCGCTCGACTCGACCAGGTCCAGCTCGGCGCGGACCTCCGTCTCGAACTCGACGAAGAACTCGTTGTCACCGGGCGGCGTGCTCATGGCTCCTCCGTACGTGGCGGGGCGGGAGAAGGCCCCGGGCGGACGCGTTTCCTCGTGGATCGGTCGGGTCGTGCGGATCACCCGCACCGCGCGGAGCGCGCGTCGCGTGGATCACCTGCGTCGAGAGTGGATCAGTCGCATCGAGATCTCTCCGGCGGCGAGCAGACGGGTGAGGCTCTGGCCCTGGCGGACCGCCAGCGAGTGGGCGCGGTCGGTCCCGTGCGCGGCGGCCACCGTCGCCGCGGCCCGCTCGGCGCGCCGTGTCCAGGACAGCGGGGCGCCGCCGGGCCGGTCGATCCGCTCGATCAGGTCGAAGCCCGTACCGGTGAGCAGCTCGGCGAGCTCCCGCCCCGTGGGGAAGAGATTCCCCTCTGGAGCCGGGAGGACCGTCGGGTGCCGGGCGACGACGGCCAGGAGCCCCAGGGGTGCGCCGGGGCGCAGCACCCTGTGGATCTCGCTGAGGACGGCGGCCTTGTCCTGGACGGTGTCCAGCACTCCAAGGCACCACGCGGCGTCGACCGACCCGCCGCGCAGCGGGATCCGGCCGCCCTCCGCCGTGACGACCGGGAGCCCGAACAGCCGGGCGGCGGCCCGGCAGGCCGACGGCATCGGTTCCAGCAGGAGCGGCCGCACCCCGAACCTCTCGGCCGCCCAGGCCGCCGGACCGCCGACCCCGGCGCCCACGTCCAGCAGCCTGGTCCCCGCCGTGAGCTCGCACGCCTCCGCCAGCCAGGCCAGCCCGGCCGGATCCGCGCTGCCGCGGCAGGCCGCCGGAATCGCGTACCTCTCGCCGAGGTGCTCGACGGCGTCGGCGGTCCATCCGGCGACGTCGTCGAACTCCGCGGCCATGGCCGGTGCGATCATGGTGAACTCCCCCGTCCGGTCCCCCTCACCGGCGCGCGCGCCGGCTCCCGGGTCGTGGTGCGGTCGTGCCGTGCGGTTGTCAGGGGCGCCGGGGCGCCCGCAGGTGCGAGCGCCGGGCGAGCTCCGCCTCGTCGACCAGGGCCACCATCGGCTCGCCCGGTTCGCAGAGCATCGTGACGATGAAGCGGAGCGGGAGGTCGTCGCGGTTGTTGCCGTCCTGGTAGTGGACGACGTCGCCACCCGGCTCCCAGAACGCCTCGCCTGCGGGAACGGGTCGCGGCGGCTCCCCCTCGATCTCCAGCAGCATCTCCCCCTCGAGTACGTACCCGAAGGCCGGGCCCGGATGCCGGTGGGGCGGGGCGCCGGGATCGCCGGGCGGATATTCGACGATCAGGATCATCGCGTGCGCGCCCGCGGGGATGAAGGGCGGCCGGGCCTCCTGGACCGTCCTGAACGCGGTCTTCCACGCGGTGGACCGCGCCTTCGGCTCGGCGGCGGCCGGATCGGTGCCTTGCATGGGCGTGTCTCCTTGGCTCTTCTCATGGCTCACGGGCGGGCGAGGGCGGGCCGGGGTGTCACGGGGCGGGGTGTCACGGGGCGGGGTTGGCCGCCAGCCAGTCGGCGTACTTGATCTCACCGAGGGTCGCGCCGCCGTCCGGGACGAGGTCGCGCTCGCGCATCTCGGCTCCGAAGTAGGGCGCGTGCGGGTCGGTGACCACCTCGCGCGGGTCGCCCCAGGCCGCGAGGGCGCCGCGGAAGAACTCGTCCATCCGGAACTGCTCGGGGCCGGCGATCTCGGTCCTCCCGTTCAGCGGGGCGCCGGCCGCGGCCCTGCCGACCGCCTGGGCGACCTCGTCGCCCGCGAGGGGCTGGAACAGCACCGGCGGCATCCGGACCGTGCCGCCGCCCGTGGCCTCGTCGGCGATCCTGCGCGCGAACTCGAAGAACTGCGTCGCGTGCACGATCGAGAACGGGATGCCCGAGTCCTCGATCAGCTTCTCCTGGGCGAGCTTCGCCCGGAAGTAGCCGACGTCGGGACGCCGGTCGGTGCCCACCACCGACAGCGCGACGTGGTGCCCGACCCCCGCCTCCCTCTCCGCGGAGAGGAGGTTGCCGGTGGAGGTCCGGAAGAAGTCCAGCACCGCGGCGTCCTCGAAGGACGGGGAGTTCGACACGTCGACCACCACCGACGCGCCGGCCAGCACCTCGGCGAGCCCCTCGCCGGTGAGGGTGTCGACCCCGGTGTTCGGCGCGGCCGGCACCGCCTCGTGGCCGTGCTCGCCCAGCCTCGCCACGAGCTTCGACCCGATCAGGCCGGTACCGCCGATGATCACGATCTTCATGCCATGCCCTCCTGGTTCCCGGGAATCCGGTTCCGCCCGGTCGGCAGCTAAGACAGGGCATCCGTGCGGCCTGTGACAGCATCCGCGAGGAAACCCGCGGAAGCGCCTGGGCGGCGTTCGCTGTCACAGCCGGGTGCGCTCGCCTGTCTTTGGCGTCAGGACGGGTCCTTCACGGCAGGACGGGCCCACGCGAAGACGGGGGTGAGACCGTGCCGCCAGAGGGTGCCGGATGCCGCATCCGGGTCCGGATGACCGCGCGAGCGATCGACGAGCCGCACCGCGCCTCGAGTCAGCTCGAGCTCTTGTTCGATCTCACGTTCGTGGTGGCGGTGGCGGCCGTCACCGCCGAGTTCGCCGACCACATCGCCGAAGGGCGCGCGCTGGGCGGCCTGGTGCCGTTCCTTCAGGTGTTCTTCGCGGTGTGGTGGGCGTGGATGAACTTCACCTGGTTCGCCTCGTCGTACGACACCGACGACGTCCCCTACCGGCTGCTGACCATGGTGCAGATGGCCGGCGTCCTGGTCACCGCCGCGGGCGTGCCCGCCGCGGCCGACCACGCCGACTACCGTGCCGTCGCCGTCGGCTACCTGGTCATGCGGGCCGCGCTCGCCGTGCAGTGGCTGCGGGCCGGCGCCGAGTACCCGGACGGCCGCCGCACCGCGCTGCGCTACGCCCTCGGCATCACGGTCGCGCAGGCGGGATGGCTGCTCTGGCTCGCCGCGTCGCAGGCGGGCGCCGTCCCGTCGGCGGCACAGGTACCGTGCTTCGTCGGCCTGGCCGCCCTGGAGCTCGCCGTCCCGCGGTGGGCGGAGCGGGCCGCTCCCACCGCCTGGCACCCGCACCACATCGCCGAGCGCTACGGCCTGTTCACGATCATCCTGTTCGGGGAGAGCGTCCTCGCCGCGTCCAACGGGGTCGGCGGGGCGCTCGAAGCGGCCGAGATCGGCGGGCCGCTCGTCGTCATCGCGGGGTCGGGCCTCGTCCTGCTCTTCTCCCTCTGGTGGCTCTACTTCCTCGCTCCCGCCGGCGACGCGCTCAACGCCCGCCGCCACCTCTCCTACGTCTGGGGCTACGGCCACTACGGGATCTTCGCCGGGCTCGCGGCCCTCGGCGCGGGGCTCGAGGTGGCCGTCGAGCAGACCGGGCACCACATCCAGGCGTCGCCGCTCGCGATCTGCTACGCCGTGGCGATCCCGACCGCGCTGTTCGTCCTGCTGCTCTGGATCGTCCACACGCCCCTGCTGGCCGAGCCGGTGCTGCGTCCCGCCGTCGTGCTGGGCGGGGTCGCCGCCGTCCTCCTCCTGCCGCTCGCGGCCCCGCAGGCCGGGGCCGTCGCGGTCGTCGCGGCGATCGCCGCCGTCTGCGCGCTCATGACCGGGATCACCCTCGTCCTCCTTCGGGGAGGGACGCCCGCTCCCACTCGCGGAGGGGAGCCCCCCGGTCGCCGCGCCGGTCGCACCCCGTCCCGGCCGTCGATCGGCCGTCGTCGCGAACGAGCATGAGGAGCCCGGGGATCCGGCTCCAGCCCACGAGATCCATGAGCTCGGCCAGATGGGGTGCGATCGATCGCAGGACCAGCCGCCGGTCCCGCATCCCCAGCCGGCACGCGGCGGCGGCCAGGTGCGGCGGTTCGAAAGTGCCGTCGAGGCGCGGCAGCGCGCTGCGCACCCGCGGACCCCGGCCCGCCCCGAGGGGCCCGGAACCGGTCACGGGCTGCCTCCCCGCCTGCTGATCAGTTCGTCCTTCGTGATCCCGTACCGGGAGAGCAGTTCCGCCGCGCGCTCGTACTCGACCGGGTCGGGCAGCACCCGCTCCGCCTCGCGGGCCACGTGCGGGAGTCCGGAATCGTGGAGTACGCGAACCACGTGCCGCCTGGACACTTCCACTTTCCCCACCCTCTCTTCTCGGGCGCCGGCTCGTCGTTTCGTCATCGGCGTCTCCGGAAGCGCGCCGCAATGGACGGCACCCGTTTCACTGATCGTGCCGCGCCCCCGCGAAGCCGGCTTGTCGCGGTCGCCAGCTAAGACATTTCGGACTCGTGGTCTGTGACGCCGCCGCGCGCTCTCCCCGCAGTGCGAGCCGGCCGGCCGCCTTGGCGGGACCCGGCTGTCGGCGGTGTGTCACAGCGAGCAGAGCCGCCCTGTCTTGAAGGGTGAGCGGACCTTTCACGGCCCCTCGCCAAGGAGGTGTTTCCATGCCGGACACCCCGTCGATGACCTTCGGACGGACGGCGTCGTCCAATGCATGCCATTCGGCGGTTCACATGCCGGAGGAAGTGAGACCGCCCGCCGATCCCGAAACGGCGCAATGGCTCGTCGAGGCGTTCGCGATTCAGGGGACGCTCGCGGCGCGGGGGGCACTCGCGCCGGAACCGGCGGACCGGAGCCGGGAGGACGAGCGGCTGGCCGTGCTGGAGGACCGCGACCGCATCGCCAGGGAACTGCATGACACCGTCATCCAGCCGCTGCTGGCCACGACCATGACCCTGATGAGCGCGATCGAGGTCGCCCGGGGCCCGGGCGTCGCGCCCCGGCTGCGGCGGGCGGCGGACGACCTGGACGCCGCCGTCCGGCGGATCCGCTCGACGGTCTTCGACGTCCCGCCCGCGCCCCATGGCGAGGGGCTGCGCCGGCGGCTTCGCAGGGTGATCGACGACGCGGCCGCCGCTCTCGGTTCCGCCCCATCGGTGCGACTGGACGTCCTGCTGGACACCGCCGTTTCCGGCGGGACGGCCGACCACCTGCTGGAGGCCGTGCGCGAGGCGCTGGCCAACGTCGCCCTGCAACCCCGGGTCACATCGGTGCAGGTGGCCGTCGAACTCGGCGATCCCGGAGTGGTGCTGCGCGTGGAGGACGACGGGGCAGGCGTCCCCGAGGGCAGGCGGCTCAGCGGGCTCGGCACGATGGCCTGGCGGGCGGCGGAGCTCGGCGGCTTCTTCCGGGCGCGGCCCCGCTCGGGAGGCGGCACGACCCTGCTCTGGTGCGCCCCTCTCGACGCCGCGGACCGCCGCTCCGCGGCGGGGTGACCGGCGAAATCCGATGCCGCCCGGGGTGTCAGCCCTCCCAGAAGTAACTGATCCGGACGCGCAGGTCGGTGTTCCATTCGATGTTCGCCCAGACCTGCACGCCTCCCTGGTAGGGCCGGACGTTGTGGATGGTCATGCGGGCGGCACCGATGAACGGTGCGTCGGCGTTGTCAACCTCGACGATGGAGGCGGTGACGCGCGTACTCGGCCGGAACAGGTCCGAGTCGGCGTTGAGGATCACCTGACCGTGCGCGGTGAAGATGGCCGTGGCGGAGAAGACGACGCGGGCGGAGCGCTCGGAGTCGACCTCCATGCCCGACTCGATCGTTTGCAGGTTCATAAGGTCCCCTTCCTTCCGGACGATATGAACAGTGTGCACCCGCGCAATTACTTACAGTTGTATCTTCCTGGCCATAATGCGCTCCGGGTGCCGGCGGTTCGGTGCCCGGATCACCGGATCAGGCAGATCTCCGTGCCGGTGGCCACCGGCCGGCCGGGGCGGGCGTTGAGCGCGGAGACGGTGCCGGCTTTGTGCGCGGTGAGGGGCTGCTCCATCTTCATCGCCTCCACCACGGCGATGGTGTCGCCGGCGGCGACGGTGGCGCCGTCTTCGACGAGCACCTTGACGACGGTGGCTTGCAGGGGGCAGACCAGGGCGTCGCCGTTGTCCTCCTTGGCCCGGGTCCTGCGCGGCCTGGACCGTGAGGGCGATGCCGGAGCGGCTGGGGTGGCGGCGGACGAGTGGAGGACCACCTCTACGCGTCTGCCGTCCACCTCGACGGTGACGGCCTTGCGGGTGGACGGAACGTCGCGGTTCGACGGGTCCGACGTAGCCGAGGAGTCCGGGCAGGGAGGGATCGCGGGCGCCCGGTCGGACTCGATCCAGGCCGTGTGGACGTCGAAGGGCTCGGCCGTGAAGGCCTTCTCCTCGACCACGGCGCGGTGGAAGGGCAGGACGGTGGGGACGCCTTCCACCTCGAACTCCGCGAGGGCGCGGCGGGCCCGTTGCAGGACGATGTCGCGGGTCGCGCCGGTGACCACGAGTTTGGCGAGCATGGAGTCGAACCGGTCGGGGATCTCCTGGCCCTCGGTGTAGCCGGCGTCCAGCCGCACGCCCGGCCCGGAGGGCGGCCGCCAGGTCGTGAGCGTCCCGGTCGAGGGGAGGAAGCCGCGGCCGGGGTCCTCGGCGTTGATCCGGAACTCCATCGCGTGGCCGCGCGGCACGGGGTCGCCGTAGCCGAGGGCCTCGCCGCCCGCGATGCGGAACATCTCCCTGACCAGGTCGATGCCGGTGACCTCCTCGGTGACGGGGTGCTCGACCTGCAACCGCGTGTTGACCTCGAGGAACGACAGCGTGCCGTCGGCGGCGACCAGGAACTCGCAGGTGCCCGCGCCCACGTATCCGGCGGCCCGCAGGATCTTCTTGGACGACTCGCACAGCGTCCGCCGCTGGTCCTCGGTCAGGAAGGGCGCGGGAGCCTCCTCCACGAGCTTCTGGTGGCGGCGCTGCAGGGTGCAGTCCCGGGTCGACACCACGACGACGTCGCCGTGCCGGTCCGCCAGGCATTGCGTCTCGACGTGCCTCGGGCGTTCGAGGTAGCGCTCGACGAAGCATTCGCCCCGGCCGAACGCCGCCTCGGCCTCGCGGACGGCCGACTCGAACCGGTCGGGGATCTCGTCGAGGGACCAGGCCACCTTGAGGCCCCGCCCGCCGCCGCCGAACGCGGCCTTGATCGCCACCGGGAGGCCGTACTCGCGCCCGAAGGCCACGGCCTCGTCGGGCCCGGCGACCGGTTCGGGAGTGCCCGGCGCGAGCGGCGCGCCCTGCTCCCGGGCGACGCGGCGGGCCTGGACCTTGTCGCCGAGGAGTTCGATGGCGGACGGCGGCGGACCGATCCACACGAGGCCCTCGTCGATCACCGCACGGGCGAACTCGGCGCTCTCGGAGAGGAACCCGTAGCCGGGGTGGACGGCGTCGGCACCGGCGTCCGCCGCGGCCTTGAGCAGCTTGCCGATGTCCAGGTAGGTCTCCGCGGGGGCGGCGCCGCCGAGGGCGTACGCCTCGTCGGCCATCCGCGCGTGCGGGGCCGCGACGTCCGGGTCGGCGTACACGGCCGCGCTGGCGAGCCCCGCGTCGCGGCACGCCCGCACGACGCGGACCGCGATCTCGCCCCGGTTCGCGATCAGGATCTTGCGCACGGTTCCTCCGGAGTCAGGCTCGGCAGGGCAGCGGCCCGCCGTGGTAGGTGATCATTTCGCCGAACATCGCGGCGACGTCCATGCGCTCGCCGGGCGGGGCGCCGCGCTCCTCCGCGCAGGCGCGCCGCAGGTTCGGGACGAGCCGCTCGGGGTCGAGCAGCCGCCGGTCCGGCTCGGCGCGGCGCGCGATCTCCAGGGGGTCCAGCCCCTCGGCGAGGCCCCGCTGGGCCAGCTCGCGGGTCCAGCGGAGGTAGTGCTCGGTCTCGTCCAGCACCTCGGGCCCGCCGACCGGCCCGTGGCCGGGCACGACGACGGCCGGGGAGAGGGCGCGCATGGTCTCGATCGCGCGGAGCGAGCCCTCGACGGAACCCATCATGCAGAACGGGGTGACACCCGACATGACGAGGTCTCCGGCGAACAGGATCCGCTGGTCCGGCAGCCATACGACGGTGTCGTCGCGGGTGTGGGCGGGGCCGAGGCGGAACAGTTCGGCGCGCAGGTCCCCGGCGTGGAGCGTCATCCGCCCCTCGTAGGTGAGCGCCGGCGGTTCGAGCCGGAGGTCGCCCCACTCGACGTCCGGCCAGAGGCCCGTCAGGTGCAGGTCCGCGAGGATCGCCTCCTCGCGCGTGCCCTTGTGGGCGACCACGACGGCGTCCGGCGTGAAGACGCAGTTGCCGAACGTGTGGTCGCCGTGGAAGTGCGTGTTCACGACGAGGCGCGGCGGCGCGGACGCCACCTCGCGCACCGCCTCCCGCAGGGCGAGGGCGCGCTTCACGGTCGCGGCGGTGTCCACCACGATCGTGGTGCCGCCGGAGGCGATGACGCCGGCGTTGTTCAGGCACCATCCGCCGTCCGGCTGGACGTAGGCGTGCACGCCGTCCGCCAGCCGCTGCATCCGCGGCTCGGGCATGTGCGGCTCGGTCGTCTCCGGCTCGGTCATCGGGGCCTCTCGAAGATCTGGTCGAGGAAGAAGGTCCGGAGGTCGGCGGCCAGCGGGCCCGGGGCCTCCAGCGCGGGGAAGTGGCCGCCGCGGTCGAACTCCGTCCACCGGACGACCGTGTTCGCGCGCTCGGCGAACGGCCGGATCGCGTGGTCGGTGGGGAAGACCGCCACCGCCGTGGGCACCGGCGAGCGGTCGTCCGGCTCCGCCTGGCCGTGGAAGCGCTCGTAGTAGCTGTGCGCCGCGGAGCCGGCCGTGCCGGTGAACCAGTAGACGCTGACGTCGGTCAGGAGGGTGTCCCTGCCGAGCGCGTCGTCCGGCAGGTCGGCGGTCCCGGTCAGGTCGCGGTAGCGCTCGGCGAACCAGGCGAGCAGCCCGGCGGGCGAGTCGTGGTGGGCGTGCGCGAGGGTCTGCGGGCTCGTGCCCTGGACGCGCAGGTAGGCGCCCTCGTCGTCCTGCCAACGCCGCATCGCCTCGAACCTCTTGCGGTCGGCGTCGTCCAGGGCCTCGACGTCCTCTTCGCCGCCGGGCACGGTGACGAGGGCGTTGACATGGACGCCGCGGACCCGGTGCGGGGCGTCCCGGCCCATCCGCGGAGCCACGAACGCGCCGACGTCGCCGCCGTGCACCCCGTACTCGGCGTATCCGAGGCGGCGCATCAGCTCGTTCAGCGCCCCGGCGGTCCGGTCGTCGGTCCAGCCGGGTTCCGGTGGCGGCCCGGAGAACCCGAACCCCGGCAGGGACGGCACCACCAGGTGGAAGGCGTCCCGCAGGGCGCCGATCAGGTCGCGGAAGTCGGCGACCGACCCCGGCCAGCCGTGCAGCAGCACCAGCGGGACGGCGCCCGGGTCGGCGGAGCGCACGTGCAGGAAGTGCACGGCGGTCCCGTCGATCTCGGTGACGAACTGCGGGTGGGCGTTCAGCTCCGCCTCGTGCCGCCGCCAGTCGTACCCGTCCGCCCAGTACGCGGCGAGGCCGCGCAGGTAGGCGGTGGGGACGCCGCGCGACCAGCCGGTCCCGGGCGGGTCGGGCGCCCACCGGGTGCCGCGCAGCCGGCGGCGCAGGTCGTCGACGTCGGACTCGGGGACCGCGACCCGGTACGGCCTGATGTCGGACATGCGGGACTCCTCGGTGAGCACGGGCTACGGCGTGGTGAGTGCGGTCACGGGGCGGTGAGCACGGCGGCCGAGGCGAAGCCGCCGCGCCCCCGGGCCAGGACGAGCGCCGTCGCGAGCCCGGCGGGCCGCGGTTCGTCCACGACCAGGTCGAGGCGGTCGTCGGTGCGGCCGGGGCGGGTGCCGACGGTCGGCGGGATGACCCCGTCGCGCAGGGACAGCAGCGCGGTCGCCAGGTCCAGCGCCGCGCCGCCCGACAGCAGCCGTCCCGTCATCGACTTGGGCGCGGTGACCGGGACGGCGCGGGCCCCGAACAGCCTCGCCAGCGCCGCCGCCTCCCCGTCGTCCAGGTCGCGGCGGCCCGCCGCGTCGGCGAACACCACGTCGACCGCGCCGGCGGGCACCCCGGCGTCGTCGAGGGCGGTCCGCGCCGCCCGGTACAGGCCGTCGGCGCAGCCGGGCTCCGGGTCGAACGCCGCGCCGTGCCCGGCGACGGCGCCGTAGATCTGCGGGGCGCCGCGCTCCCGGGCGTCGTCGCGGTCCTCGACTATGAGGATGGCACCGCCCTCGCCAGGGACGCAGCCGCCGGCGTCGGCGTCGAACGGCCGGTAGGCCGCCCCGGGGTCGGTGGACGGGCTGAGCTCCCCGCTCGCGGTCTGGATCGCGACGCCGTAGGGGCAGAGCGTGCCGTCCACGCCCCCGGCCACCATCATCGTCGTGCCGGAGCGGATCTTCCGGCGGGCGAAGGCCAGCGTGTCCAGGCCGCCCGACTGCTCGGAGGCGAGGACCCCGCCGGGGCCCCGCATCCCGTTCTGGATGGAGATCTGGCCGGTGTGCACCGCGTAGTACCAGGCGAAGGACATGTAGGCGCTCACGTCGCGCCAGCCGCTCCCCCACAGCTTCTGCAGCTCGCGCTGCCCGAACTCCAGGCCGCCGGACGTGCTCGCCGTGACGACGCCCATCTGGTACTCGGGCACGTCGCCCGGCTTGACCGCCGCGTCCCGCAGCGCCTGCTCGGCGGCGACGAGGGCGAGCCTGGTCACCCGGTCGCTCTGCGGCAGGAGCCGCTCGGGCAGGTCCCGCTCGGCCGCGCACTCGGGGATCTCCCCCGCCACCGCGACCGGGTAGCCGGACGCGTCGAACCTGGTGATCGTGCCGAGGCCGCTCCGCCCGCCGCGGACGGCGTCCCAGTACTCGTGGGCGCCGATGCCGTTCGGGGCGGTCACGCCGAGGCCGGTCACCACCGCCTGGCCGCTCATGCGCTGCTCCCTTCCATGTCGCCGGCCCGCTCCGGGTCGCGGAACACCATCGCGCTCTGGAACCCGCCGAACCCGCTGCCGACGGTGAGGGCCCCGCGCACGCGGTGCTCGCGCGCCTCCAGCGGCACGTAGTCCAGGTCGCACTCGGGGTCGGGCTCGCGCAGGTTGGCGGTCGGCGGCACCACGCCGTGCGCCATCGCCAGCGCGCACGCGGCGATCTCGATGGAGCCGATCGCGCCGAGCGAGTGCCCGACCGCCGCCTTGATCCCGCTGACCGGCACCCGGCGGGCGTGCTCGCCGAGGGCGCGCTTGAACGCCGCGGTCTCGTGCCGGTCGTTCTGCTTGGTGCCCGAGCCGTGGGCGTTGACGTAGTCGACGTCCTCGGGGTTCATCCGGGCCTCGGTGAGCGCGGTGGTGATCGCCTCGCCCATCTCCCGGCCGTCGGGCTTCAGCCCGGTCATGTGGAAGGCGTTGCACCGTGACGCCGCGCCCGCGACCTCGGCGTAGATCCGCGCGCCGCGGCGCCGGGCGTGCTCGTACTCCTCCAGCACGAGGACGGCCGAGCCCTCGCCGAGGATCAGCCCCCGGCGGGTGCGGTCGAACGGGCGGCAGGCGCGCGGCGGCTCGTCGTTGTACACCGACTGCGCCTTGATCACGTCGAAGCAGGTCACGGTGATGGGCGAGATCGGCGCGTCGCTGCCGCCGGTGACGACCACGTCGGCGGAGCCGTCCCGGATCACCTCGGCGGCGTGCGCGACCGAGTCGATGCCGGAGGTGCAGCCGGTCGAGACCACCGTCGCCGGCCCGCGCGCGCCCGTGGTCAGCGCGACCTCGGCGGCCACCGAGCTGGGCAGGAAGTAGTCGTACATGTGCGGGCTGACGTAGGCCGGGTCGACCTTCCAGTGCGCGCCGCCGTCGCTGAGCACGACGTACTCGTTCTCCATGCTCTTGGTCCCGGCGACCGCGCTGCCCATCGCGACGCCGGTGCGCTCGGCAAGGCTTCCGTCCACGGCGAGGCCGCTGTCGTCCACGGCCTCCCGCGCGGCCACCTTGGCGAGCTGGACGAACCGGTCGCTACGCCGGATCTCCTGCGGCGTGAGCCCGGCCGCGGCCGGGTCGAAGTCGCACTCGGCGGCGACCTGGCAGCGGTGCGCGGACGGGTCGAACTGGGTGATGCGGCGCGTCGCCGTCCGCCCCGAGGTGATCATCTCCCAGAAGGGGGCGGTGCCGATCCCGCCGGGGGCGACCACGCCGATCCCGGTGATGACGGTCCTTCTCCGCGACATCAGGTCTCCTCCCGCAGAGTCTCGGCGAGCAGGTCGAGCTCCTCCGGCCCGGACGAGCAGGGCACCAGCACGAGCTCGTCGCATCCGGCCTCGGCGAAGGCGCGGGCGGCCTCGCGCAGCCGCCCGGGCGTCGTCAGGGCCCCCTTGATCATCATGTCGGCGAGCCTGCCCGCGAAGGAGTAGTAGTCGCCGAGGTGCTCGCGGACACGGGCGTCCGCGTCCGCGCCGAGCGCGTAGTACGCCTGCGCGACCACGCGCGGGGCGCCGGGGCGACCGGCCTCCCGCCAGCGGCGGCGGACCTCGCCGGCCCGCTCGGCGAACGTCTGCGGCGGACCCGCGGCGGCGAAGTAGCCGTCGCCGTGGGCGACGGCCCTCCGCAGCGCGGACGGCGCCCTGCCGCCGACGAGGATCTCGGGGTCGCCTCCGGGCGGCTCCGGGCCGATCTCGCCGCCCGCCCAGATCTTGCGCATCTCGGCGAGCATCGTGTCGAGGCGGCGGCCCCGGTCGCCGAACTCGGCGCCGGACGCCGCGTAGTCGTCCGGCCGGGCCCCCACCGCGACGCCCAGCGTGAGCCGTCCGTCCGACAGGTGGTGGACGGACGCGGCCTGCTTGGCGACCAGCGCGGTGCTGCCCCGGTACGGGGCGATGAGGATCCCGGTGGTGAGCCTGATCCGTTCGGTCACGCCCGCCGTGGCGGCCAGGGCGACCAGCGGTTCGTCGTTGCCGTACACCAGGCGGTCGAGCACCGCCAGGTCGGCGAACCCCGCCTCCTCGGCCCTGCGGGCCCACTCCAGCAGGTCGCGCCCCTGCACGCCCTGCACCATGGTGGGCAGAGCCACTCCGTACTCCATAGTCGACTCCTCTCCGGGTCTGGTCACTTGTGGGGGGACGACCCCCCACACCCCCCGCCCGACTCCGTCGGGTCAGGTTCGGGCGGCCAGTGCCTCGACGTAGCCGGAAGCCGCGCGTTCGGGGCGCAGCGCGGCGTGCGAGCAGCCGACGGTCACGTCCCGCCAGCACCGCTGCAGCGAGGCGCCCCGGTCCTGCGCGGCGGTGCCCGCCGACCTCATCAGCGCGTTGACCGCCTCCACCAGCAGGGCCGCCGCGTAGGAGGCGCGGTTGGCGTTCTCGAACGCGCGCGGGCGGCCCTCCCCCGCGTCCAGTGCCGACACGACCTGGTCGATCAGCAGTTCGGCCGCCTCGATCCGCGCGGCGGAGGTCGCGATGTCCACCGAGGCCGGGTCGCCGGCCGGGGGCGGGCCGCCGGTGCGCGGGGCTCCTGCGGGCGGGCCCGCCGCGCGCTTGGCCGCGGCCGTGCGGGTCGCGGAGGCCAGCGCGCCGCGTGCCGCGCCGATCAGCGCGGAGATGCAGGTCAGGCCGCCGACGGCGGGCAGTGGGACGTTGTGCTGCGGTGCCTGCGAGGTGTGGTTCATCCCGCCCATCACCTCCTTGAACAGGGCCGTGCGGTGGTCGGGGACGAACGCCTCGTCCACCACGAGGGTGTGGCTGCCGGTGGCCCGCATGCCGATCGCGTCCCAGCTCGGCTCGAAGGCGAAGTCGGCGCGGGGCACCGCGAAGAAGCGCGGTTCGATGCCGCCGCCCGCGGGCCCGGAGATGAACGCCCAGTCGGCGAACTCGACGCCGCTGACGTACCGCCAGCGCCCGCGCAGCAGGAAGCCGCCCTCGGTCTCCTCGGCGGACCCGGCCGGAACCAGGCCGGGCACGAGCAGCGTGCCCGGCGAGCCCTCCCACAGGTCGCGCTGGCCCTCGATCGGCAGGTGCGCCGCGAACCGGCCGGTGTAGGCGAACATCGCGGCGCACCAGGCCGTGGAGGCGCACGCCTCGCCGAGCCGGACGACCGCGGCGGTCAGCTCGCGGAACGTGGACTCGGCGCCGCCCCAGCGGGCGGGCACGAAGTGGCGGGGCAGGGCGGTCGCGGCCACGGCGGCGACGGCCTCGTCGTTCAGCCGCCCGGTGCGGTCGGCCCCGTCGGCGTGGTCGGCGGCGGCGCGCACGGCGGCGTCCAGGGCCGTGCGCTCGTCGGTCATGGTGGTGGTCACGTTCATCACTCCAGACGGGTCACCAGGTCACGGGCAGCGCCTCGACCCCGTAGACGAGGCCGCCGTCCTTGAAGGACAGGTCCTCGAACGGGACGGCGAGCCGGAGCCCGGGCAGCTTGCGGTAGAGCGTGCGGAAGACGACCTCCAGCTCCAGGCGGGCCAGTTCGGACCCGAGGCACAGGTGGCGGCCGTGGCCGAAGGCCAGGTGCTTGCGGGACCCGCGGGTGATGTCGAGCTCGTCGGGGCGCTCGAACGCCTCGGGGTCCCGGTTGGCGGCGGCGGTGAGCGGGAAGACGCCCTCGCCCTCGCGCACCGGGGTTCCGGAGATCGTCAGGTCGGTGCGCGCGACGCGCGCGGTGGTGAGGTCGGTGACGCTGAGGTAGCGCAGCAGCTCCTCGACGGCCGGCGGCGCGAGGTCGGGGTCGGCGCGCAGCAGGTCGAGCTGGTCCGGGTGGCGCAGCAGCGCCAGCGTGCCCATCGCGATCATGCTGGCGGTGCTCTCGTGGCCGCCGTTGAACAGCAGCCGCGTGAGGTGGACGAGCTCGTCGAAGTCGTCCTCGCGCGGGAAGGCGCCGGTGAGCTTGGAGACGAGGTCGTCCCCGGGGTCGTCGTACTTGGCGTCGACCAGCTCGCGGAAGTAGGCGTCGAGCTGGTTGACCGCCTCCTTGCGCTCGGCCGCCGTGGCCGTCCCGCCGAACATGGTCCGGGTGCGCACGTGCAGGAAGTCCTTGTCGCGCGCCGGGATCCCCAGCAGCTCCATGATCACCGAGATGGTGATCGGCAGGGCGAAGGCCGCGAGCAGGTCGCTCGGCGGGCCCGCGTCCTCCAGCGCGGCCGCCTGCCGGTCGACGATCTCCTCGACGCGGGGCCGCAGCAGCTTCACGCGGCGGACGGTGAAGTCCTTGGCGACCCGCTTGCGGTAGTCGGTGTGCCGGGGCGGGTCCATGCCGAGCAGGGACGAGTTGAGCGTGAAGTCCTTGGGGATCGGGAACGGCGCCGGGAACCCGGGGCGGCCCCGGTCGTTGCCGAGCCGCTCGTCGTTCAGGGCCTCGCGGACCTCCGCGTACCGGGTGACCACCCACGTGGGCTCGCCCGCCGAGCGCGGGACCCTGGTGAGGCCCGGCCGCTCGCGGCACTCGCGGTGCCGGTCCGGCGGGGCGAACGGGCCGGGCCGTCGCCAGGGGAAGGGCGCGCCGCGCGCCTCGGCTTCGTGCGGGTGCTCCCGGTCGGACGCGGGGGCGCCGTCGGGCATGGCTTCGCGGTCAGGCATGGTCGTCTCCTTCGGTGAGGGTGGCGGCGAATCGCGCGAGCGTCTCACCGGGGCTCGGGCCGTCGATGGCCGCGCGGATGCGCCCGGCGGCCTCGCCGTGCCGGGCCAGCTCGACATGGGCCAGTTCCACGCGGGTCGCCTTGGGCCCGCGCCGGGTGAAGGTCACCTCCACGCGGCTGGCCCGCTCGTCGTCCTCGATCGGGCGGAAACCGCCGTCGATGCGCCACGTCAGGACGAGGCGGTCCGGCGGGTCCCAGACCAGGACCCGGCCCCAGTCGAGTTCGGAGCCGTCGGTGGAGCGCTCGTACCAGCGGCCGCCCACCCGGGGTTCGAAGATCACTCGTTCCCGCTCGGCGACCAGCACGTGGCTGCGCGGCCACCAGTCGGTGGGCCGCCGGGTGAAGTGCGCGAAGGCCCGGTCCGCCGGCACCGGGACGTCGACGGACTTGCGGACGGGTGGGACCGTGATGGAGGTCGCTGACTGGCTCGCATCCATGGCCCCAATCTCGCCCGCGTCCGTCGACGTCCTGTCGGGATGCTGTCGAGGCGGTCCCGTCGAGGCGGGTCAGCCGCGCGCGGGCGGCCCGTCGTCCGGGCGGATCCTCGGGACGGCGAGGGCGGCGGCCACGCCGAGGAGCGGGAACAGCGCCGAGACCAGCAGGGCGCGGTCGAATCCCGCGGCGAGGGCCTGCCCGGTGACGTGCCCGCCCCGCGCCACGTCCGAGGTGTGCGCGGCGGCGACGACGGCGAGGATGCCGAGCCCGAGCGCGCCGCCGACCTGGCGGCTGGTGTTCAGCAGCCCTGAGACGAGCCCCTGCTCGCGGTAGCCGACCTCGGAGGTGCCCGCGACGGTCATGGACGCCGACACCAGGCCCTGGCCGATGCCGAGGACCAGCGTCGGGCCGAACAGGTCGGCCACGAAGCCGGCTCCCGCCCCGGCGCGGGAGAGCCAGGCCAGGCCGGCCGCCGACAGCAGCAGCCCGGCGACCAGCAGCGGGCGCGGGCCCGCCTTCGGCACCAGCGGGGCGATGCCGCGCGCGGCGGCGACGATGCCGAGGGACAGCGGCAGGTACGCGAACCCGGTCTCGAGCGGGCTGTAGCCGAGGACGAGCTGGAGCAGCAGGGTGAACAGGAAGAACGTCCCCCACAGGGCGGCGGTGCTCGTGAACGCGACCAGGTTGGCCGCCGTCACCGAGCGGTTGCGGAAGATGCCGAGCGGCACCAGCGGATGGCTCCTGCGGCGCGTCTCGTTCACGGCGAAGAGGACCAGCAGGACGACGGCCAGGCCGAGGCTGACGATGATCTGCGGCGAGTCCCAGCCCTCCTTCTCGGACCGGACGATGCCGTAGACCAGCAGGATCAGCCCGGCCGTGATGGCGAGGGCGCCGGGCAGGTCCATCCGCCGGTCGCCGTCCTCCTTGCGGGACTCGGTGACCGCGTACACCGCGCCCGCCGTCAGCAGGACGCCGACGGGGACGTTGACGAGCAGGATCCACCGCCAGGAGAGCCATTCGGTGATGGCGCCGCCGACGAGCGCGCCGATCGCGCCGCCTCCCGCGGCGACCGCGCCCCACAGGCCGAACGCCCTGGCGCGCCGCTCCCTGTCGGTGAAGGTGGTGCCGAGGACGGTCAGCGTCGCCGGCGCCATCACGGCCGCGCCCAGCCCCTGGACGCCGCGCGCGGCCAGCAGCGAGGCCGGGTTCCAGGCCAGGCCTCCGGCGAGGCTCGCGAGCGTGAAGACGGCGATCCCGCCGAGGAAGACCCGGCGCCGCCCGTAGATGTCGGCCAGCCGCCCGCCGAGCAGCAGGAAGCCCGCGAACACGATCGTGTACGCGTTGATGATCCATTGCAGCGAGTCGGTCTGGAAATGCAGTGCGGTCCTGATGGAGGGCAGCGCGACGTTCATCACCGAGGCGTCCAGCACCACCAGGAACTGTCCGGCGCAGCAGACGGCGAGCACGAGTCCCAGCCGCTCCGACGTGCCTTTCTCGGCCACCGTCGTTTCTGTCGTCACCGAGGATCACTCCTCTTCGGTCGACGAGGCGTTCTCTGACGTCGCGCTTGATAACCGAGCACCGGAGGGGGAAACGCGTTCGCGCCGACCGCGGAGTACTTCTTTCGATACCCCGCGGGGACCGGAAGGCGCACCCGGTGGTGGACGTTCGGGGCCGCACGCCTCACCGAACGACGATGACGCGCTTAGAAAGCGTCTTCCTGGCAAAAAGCGGCGAATGCCGTGAATGACCGCGACCAGATCGACGGAGGTCGAAACTCAGATGCTGCGTTTCAAGCTGCTCGGCCCGCTGGAGGTCGCGGGCGGCGGCGGATCGGCGTTCGCACCGACCGCGCCGCGCGTGCTGAACACGCTCGCGCTGCTGCTGGTGCGCGCGGACCGCGTCGTGCCGCTCGACACGATCATCGAGGAGCTGTGGGGGGACGACCCGCCGCGCAGCGCGGCCCGGACCGCCCAGACGTACGTGTACCAGATCCGGCGGTGGCTGACCTCGGAGGCGGCCGCGGGGCGCGGCGACGAGGACGTCCTGCTCACCCGCCCGCCCGGCTACATGCTGCGGGTCTCCCCCGAGCAGCTGGACCTCAGCCGGTTCGACCGGCTGCTCTCCAAGGGCCGCGGGATGCTGCAGGACGGCCGCTCCGCCGAGGCCGTGGAGCCGCTGTGCGACGCGCTCGACCTCTGGACGGGCCCTCCGATGGCCAACGTCGAACTCGGCCGGGTCCTGGAGAGCCACGCCGCGGCGCTGGACGAGCACCGCGCGCACGCGCTGAACCTGCGCATCGAGGCCGACCTGCGGCTCGGCCGGCACCGCGAGCTCATCGGCGAGCTGCGGTCGCTGGTCGCCCTCAAGCCGTACGACGAGTGGTACCACGCCCTCCTGGTGTGCTCGTTGGCACGTTCCGGACGCCGCTACGACGCCCTGGAGGCCTTCCATTCGGCCCGGCACATCCTCGCCGAGGACCTCGGGCTGAGCCCGTCCCCCGAGCTCAGCGAGGTGCACGCGGCCGTCCTGCAGGGCGAGCAGCCCACGACGCCGCTGACGTGCACGGCACCGAAGGCGGCGGCGGCCCCGGGCCCCGCCGCGACGGCGATACCGAAACCGCGGGCCCCGCGCGACGCCGGACGGCGGCCCGCACCGAACATCCGCTGAACACGACCGAGAAGCACCGCCCAGGAAAGGGGACGCACCATGCCGACCACCCTCGCACCCGCCGAGCTGAGGGCCGACATCGACAACTTCTACGCCCGGCACATGCAGCTCCTCGACGCCGGCAGGGTCGAGGAATGGGCCGACGCCTTCACCCCCGACGGCGTGTTCGACGCCCAGGGCCATCCGGAGCCCGTCCGCGGCCGGGAGGAGATCCGGTCGGCGTCCCGGGTCGTCGCCGACAAGCTCGCCGAGGCGGGGATCGTCCGGCGCCACTGGCTCGGGATGAGCCACATCCTCCCCGAGGACGGGAGCGTCCGGGTCCGCAGCTACGCGCTGGTGTTCCAGTCGAGCAAGGAGAAGGGGACCGTTCTGCACGCGAGCACCACGTGCGAGGACGTGCTCGTTCCCGACGGCGGTTCCTGGCTGATCCGGGAGCGGGTCGTCCGGGTCGACGGAATGTCCTGACCGGACGGCCCGAGGGAACGGCCTGATCCGGCCGGTCCAGATCATCGGGAAGTCGAGAGAAAGAGCCGGTGGCCCGCGCGGGCCACCGGCTCTTTCGCCGTTCCGGGAGATTCCGGAGCTCCAGATCCTCCTCCGGTTTCATATCTACAAATGTAGATTGACAACCGGAGCAGGATCTACACCGTCTCGCCGATCCTGGCGTTGACGAAGTCCAGGTATTCGCGGGGCGTCTTCAGTTCGGCGGTCTCCTCCTCCGGCAGTTCGATTCCGAGCATGCGCTCGACCTGCGCCGTGGTCTCCATGACGGCCAGCGAGTCGTAGCCCATCTCGGAGAACGGCACGTCGAGCAGATCGGCCGGATCGTCGAGGGTCTCCGCCTCGCCCGCCGCCGCGCGCAGGGCGTTCTTCAGGTCGTCCAGGGTCAGTTCCTTCACTTTCCGCTCCTCTCGTCCTCCGCGAACCGCTTCGCGGCGCGCAGGGTCGCCCTGCTGTTGGCGCCGAGCGTCTCGCGGATCCTGTCGCGCACCGCCGGCAGGTCCATCCCGCCGGCGGCCGGTCCCGTCAGGGCCTCGGGGTCGATGACGACCGTGTGCCGGGACGTGACGCGCACCGCGCCGTCCCCGGCCGCCTCGAACAGCCACTCGCCGTTGTGCGTCCGCATGATCGGAGGCGTCGTCGTCTGCTTGTAGACGATGCGCTCACCTCGCACGCACACGCGGCCGGACGCTGTGGTGTGCGTGGAGCCGTCCGGCGACCGGGTGTCCATCTCCATGAACTGGAGGCCGGGCTCGTCCTCGGTCAGGTCGACGCGCGCCACGTGCGGGAGCCGCTCGGGCCACCGGTCGCACTCGTTGACGAAGTCGTACGCCGCCTCCAGCGGCCCGTGGACGAGTTCGTCGTCGCTGAACTCCAGGGTGAGGCCGTCGCCGGCGCCGGTCTCGGCCGCGCGCCTGAGCGCGTCCAGTTCCGCGGTGCTGTTGCTCTCGACGGCCTTGTTGATGAGCGCGAGGCCCTCCGGGTCGTCGTCCACGGCGGCGTAGTCGTGGAGCAGGGCGACGCGGGAGCCGCCGTTCCCGTCCGGCCCGATCCGCCAGGTTCCGCGCATCGCGGCGACGGGGGCGCTCGGCTCGGCCTGCGCGAACTCGACGGTCCGGGCGCCGGCGTCCAGCGCGCGCCGCGACTCCCAGGTGCGGAGCGCGCCGTTGGCGAGCGCCCAGATCCGGATGCGTTCCGCGCGGTCGTCGCCGGAGACGCGGACGGCGTGCACGGTCGGCGGGAAGTGCACCGGCCAGGACGTCACGTCCGCGACGATCCGGTAGACGGCGTCCGGCGGCGCCGCGATCCGCGTTCCGTGCTCGGTGTGGTGCGTCGTGTGGTCGGACCGCCGTGTCGCCGCGGTCTCCTCTCGCAGGGTCATCGCCGCTCCTCAGAAGTTGCCGAGTCCGCCGCAGACGTTGATCGCCTGGGCCGTGACCGCCCCGGTGTCGGGGCCGGCCAGGTAGGCGACCATCGCGGCGACCTCCTCGGGCGTGGTGTAGCGGCCCAGCGGGATCTTGGCCTCGAACCGGGCGAGCACCTCGCCCTCGGTGACGTCCCAGTAGTCGGCGTAGCCGCGCCGGATATTCTCGGCCATGGGCGTTTCGACATAGCCGGGGCAGACGGCGTTGACGGTGACGCCGCTCTTGGCCAGTTCCAGGCCGAGCGCCTTGGTGAAGCCGACGACGCCGTGCTTGGACGCCGAGTACGGCGCGCCGAGGACCACGCCCTGCTTGCCGGCCGTGGACGCGATGTTGATGACGCGTCCCCATCCGGCGTCCTTGAGGCCGGACGCCAGGAACGCGCGGGTCACGCGGAAGACGCTGGTCAGGTTGGTGGCGATGACGTCGTCCCACAGTTCGTCGGGGATCTCGGCGGTCTGCCCGCCGCCTCCCCGGCCGACGTTGTTGACCAGGACGTTGACCGGTCCCGCCGCGTTGGCCTCCTCCACCACGGCCTTGACCTGGCCGGCGTCGCGGACGTCGCAGGCGGCGCCGTCCACGTCCCCGCCCGCGTCCCGCAGCTCCTTGATCGTTCCGGTGACCGCGTCGGCGTCGCGCGCGCAGATGAACACCCGCGCGCCCTCCCCGGCCAGCCGCTCGGCGACCGCGCGGCCGATGCCGCTGGTCCCCCCGCTCACGAAGGCGTGGCGGTCGCGCTGCTCGCTCATCTTCCCTTCTCCTTCTCATCGGCGTTTCCGTCACCGGGCGGCAGGGCCGCCCGGATGACCCCGGCCAGTTCGGCGGGGGTCGGGTTGTCCATGACCGCGGTGGTCGGCAGTTCGATCCCCAGCTCGCGGTTGACGCGGTTGCGCAGGTCCACGCTGAGCAGGGAGTCGAAGCCGAGTTCCTTGAACGCGTCGTCCGGTCCGACGGCGCCGGGCTCGGGGTATCCGAGGATCTCCCCGGCGGTGTCGCACACGGCCGCGGTCAGGACGCGTCCGAGGTCGTCGCCGGAGGCGCCGCGCACGCGCTCGGCGAGGCCCGCGCCGGGCCCCTCGTCCTGCCGGGCGGGCTCCGGGTCGTCGCGGACGAGGTCGGCGAGCATCGGGACCGTGCCCGGCCGCACGTCGCGGACGTCCAGGTTCACCGGCACGAGATGGCCGCGCGGCGTCCGCAGGGCGGCGTCGAACAGCGCGAGCGCGCGCTCGGCCGGCAGCGGCGCGATCCCGGTGCGGCGCAGCCTGCCGACCTGGTCGTCCGACAGGTGGCCGGTCATGCCGCCGCCCTCGTCCCACAGGCCCCAGGAGAGTGAGGCGGCGGGCAGGCCCTGGGCGTGCCGGTGCTGGGCCAGGGCGTCCAGCCAGGTGTTGGCGGCGGCGTAGTTGGACTGCCCGGGCGCGCCGAGCACGCCGACCGCCGAGGAGAACATGACGAACGCCGTCAGGTCCGTGTCCCGTGTCAGCTCGTGCAGGTGCCAGGCGGCGTCCACCTTGGGACGCAGGACCGCGTCCATCCGTTCACCGGTCAGCGTCGCGGCGAGCCCGTCGTCCAGGACCCCGGCGGCGTGCACCAGGGCGGTCGGCCGGTGCTCGGCCAGCAGGCGGGCGACGGCGTCCCGGTCAGCGGTGTCGCAGGCCGGGAAGGCGGCCTCGGCGCCGAGCGCGGTCAGTTCCGCCTCCAGCGCGGGGACGCCGTCGGCGGAGCGGCCCCGGCGGCCCGCCAGGACGAGCCGGCGCACGCCGTGCTCCCGGACGAGGTGCCGCGCCAGCAGGGCGCCGAGCTTGCCCGTGCCGCCGGTGACGAGGACCGTCCCGTCCGGGTCGAGGGGCGCGGGGGGCGGGACCGTCAGGACGAGCTTGCCGATGTGCTCGGCATGCCGCAGGGTCCTCAGCGCCTCCGGCGCCCGCCGCACGTCGTAGGTGTGGAGCGGGAGGGGGTGCAGCGCGCCCTCCTCGTGCAGGTCGAGCACGGTCCGCAGCACCTCGCCGACGCGTTCGGGCTCGACGCTGAGCAGGTCGTACGCGGCGTAACGGACGCCGGGGTGCTCGGCCTCCACGGCGCCCGGGTCGCGGAGGTCGGTCTTGCCGATCTCCACGAAGCGGCCGCCGGGGCGCAGCACGCGCAGCGACGCGTCCACGGTCTCGCGGGCCAGCGAGTTGAGGACGACGTCGATCCGCCCTCGGAACCGCTCCTCGAACTCCAGGTCGCGGGACGAGGCGATGTGGTCGCCGTCGAGGCCGAGCCCGCGCAGGACGTGCTGCTTGGGCGGGCTCGCGGTGGCGTACACCTCGGCGCCGAGGTGCCGCGCGAGCTGGAGGGCGGCCAGCCCCACGCCGCCGGTGGCCGCGTGGATCAGCACGCTCTCGCCGCGCCGCAGCCCGGCGATCTCGGCCAGGCACTGGTAGGCGGTGGCGAAGACGATCGGCACCGACGCGGCGCGGGCGAACGTCCAGCCCGGCGGCATCGGGGCGGCCCGGCGGGCGTCGGCGACCGCGACGGGCCCGTGGGAGCGCTCGAACACGCCCGTGACCCGGTCCCCCGGGCGGAGGGACGTGACGCCCGGTCCGGTCTCGGTGACGATCCCGGCCCCTTCGCTGCCCATGGTCCGCTCGGTGGCGACCAGGCCCAGGGCGACGGCGACGTCCCGGAAGTTCAGCCCGGAGGCGCGGACGGCGACGCGGACCTCGCCCTCGTCCAGCGGCCGCCCGGCCTCGGGGGCGGGGACGAGCGCCAGGTCGCCCAGCGACCCCCGGCGGGTGACGTCCAGCCGCCATGCGCCCTCATCCGGTGGAGTGAGGTCGCCCTCTTCGGGGCGGGCCAGGCGAGGGGCGTACAGGCGGCCTTGCCTGACGGCCAGTTCGGCCTCTCCGGTCGCGAGCGCCTTGGGCAGTGCCTCGTCGGTGTCTCCGCCGGCGTCGATCAGGACGACGCGGCCCTGCCGCTCGGCGCGGATCGTGCGCACGAGTCCGGTCACCGTCGCCTGGGCCAGGCCGGTGACATCGTCGCCGGGGAGGACGCGTTGCGCGTTCCTGGTGATGACGGCGACGGTGTCGGTGTCGGGGATGTCCTGGAGTTCCTTCAGGACGGATTGTGCGGCGTGGTGGGCGCCCTCCGGCATGAGGCCGTCGAGGTCCGCGACGTGCACGACGTGCGCCTCGGGCTGTTCGGGCGGCTCGTCTTCGGCGTCGGCCGAGACCTCACGCCATCGGGTCTCGTAGAGGTCGCCCGACGCGTCCTCGGCGAGCGGGCGCAGGTCGACCGAGTCGACCACGGCGACCACGCGCCCTTCGGCGTCGGCGGCCTCCAGCCGGGCCGTTCCATCCCCGTCCCGGGTCAGCCGGACGCGCAGCACGGAGGTGTCGGCGGGCCGGCAGGAGACGCCCTTCCAGACGAACGGGACCTCCGGCGGGCCCTCCGCGGGCAGGAGCAGCGGGTGCAGGGCGGCGTCCAGCAGCGCGGGGTGGACGCGGTGCGCGCCCCGGTCCTGGTCGGTGCCGACCTCGGCGTAGAGGTCGCCGCCGTCCCGCCAAGCGCGCCGGAGTCCGCGGAAGGCCGGGCCGTAGGCGTAGCCGCGCTCGGCGAGCCGGTCGTAGGCGCCTTCCAGCGGCAGCGGTTCCGCACCGGGCGGCGGCCACTCCCCGGCGCGCGTCTCGGGCTCGGGCCCGGTGTCGTCCTCCAGGATCCCCGAGGCGTGCCGGGTCCAGCCGTCCGCGCCGCCGGATCGGGACTCGATGACGAGCGACCGGTCCGCCCCGGCCAGCAGCCGGACCTCGACCTCGTCGGAGGCGGGGACGGTCAGCGGACGCTCCAGCACCAGTTCGCGCAGGCGCCCGTGGCCGACGCGGGCACCTGCCGAGCAGGCCATCTCGACCTGGGCCGTCCCGGGCAGCATGACCGTTCCGGCGACCTCGTGGTCGGCGAGCCACGGGTGCCGGGCGACCGACAGCCGCCCGGTGCGCAGGAGCCCGCCGCCGGGCAGTTCCACCTCGACGTCCAGCAGCGGGTGCCCCGCCTTCGCCGCGCCCGCGACGCCCGCCGCGGCCGCGGTCCCGGCGGTCCGCCAGTACCGCTCGGGCTCGAACGGGTAGGTCGGCATCGGCACGACGCGGCCCTCGGGGGCGAACGCCTTCCAGTCCACCGGCACGCCGTCGACGTAGGCGGCGGCGGCGCCCGTGAGGAACTGCGCGAGTCCGCCTCCGTCCCGCCGCAGCGTGCCGAAGACGGCCGCCTCGCCGTCGCTGGTCTCGGCGCCGCCCGCCGTGTCGGTGATGGCGCGGGTGAGGACGGGGTGCGGGCTGACCTCTACGAACCGCGTGTGTCCCGCCTCGATGAGCCCGCGCACCGCGTCCTGGAACCGCACGGTGCCACGGATGTTGTCGAACCAGTAGCGCTCGTCCATCGTCCGGTCGAGCGGGCCGCCGGTCAGCGTGGACCACAACGGGACGGACGGCGTGGACGGGGCGAGCCCCGCGAGATCGGCGAGCAGCGGGTCGCGCATCGGCTCCATCGCCTCGGTGTGGGAGGCGTAGTCCACGTCCACGCGCCGGGCGTCGACGCCCTGGTCCTGGAGCCGGGCGACGAACCCGTCGAGCGCGCCGGCGTCCCCGGCGACGACGGTGGAGGACGGCCCGTTCACCGCCGCCGTCCACACCCGGGCGGGCGGTTCGATCTCGCGTGCGGGCAGCGGCACGGAGGCCATGCCGCCGCTGCCCGCGACCTCGCGCAGCGCCTTGCTGCGCAGGCACACCACCTTGGCGGCGTCCTCCAGCGACAGGGCGCCGGACACGCAGGCGGCCGCGATCTCGCCCTGCGAGTGCCCGACCACCGCCGCCGGGCGGACCCCGGCCGACTCCCACACCCGGGCGAGCGAGACCATGACGGCGAACAGCGCAGGCTGGACGACGTCGACCCGGTCGAGCGGGTCGTTCTCCAGCACGTCCGCGAGCGACCAGTCGCAGTGTGCCGACAGGGCCCGCTCGCACTCGGCCATCCGCTCGCGGAAGGCCGCGGACTCGCGCAGCAGTTCCAGGGCCATCCCCCGCCACTGCGCCCCCTGACCGGGGAACACGAACACCGGGTCGGAGGCGTCGCGCGCCTGGGCCCGGACGAGGGCGGGCGACCGGTAGCCGCGCACGGCCGCCGGCACGCGGCCCTCGCGGGCCAGCGTCTCCAGGCCGTCCATGAGGTCGTCGCGGGTGTCCCCGACGACCACGGCGCGCCACCGCATCGGCGTGCGGGCCGCCAGGGTCCGGGCGATGTCGGCCGGACGCTCCTCCGGGTGCGCGGCCATGAACTCGCGGGCCCGTGCGGCCTGGGCGCGCAGCGCGGTCTCGGTCCGGGCCGACAGCGGCAGCGCGGCCGGAGCGGGCCGGTCGTGCTCCCCGCCGGGCCGGGCCTCCTCGACGGGCCGGGCCTCCTCGACGATGACGTGCGCGTTGGTGCCGCTGATGCCGAAGGAGGAGACGGCGGCGCGGCGCGGGCGGTCCGCGCGCGGCCACGGCACCGGCTCGGTCAGCAGGGCCAGGCCGCTGCCGGCCCAGTCGAGGTGCGGGGAGGGCGTGCCGACGTGCAGCGTGCGCGGCAGCCGCCCGGCGCGCAGCGCCTCCACCATCTTGATCAGGCCGCCGACGCCCGCCGCGGCCTGGGCGTGCCCGATGTTGGACTTGAGCGAGCCCAGCCGGACCGGGTCGCCCCCGGCGCGGGCGGCGCCGTAGGTGCGGGCGAGGGCGCCCGCCTCGATGGGGTCGCCCAGCGCGGTGCCCGTGCCGTGCGCCTCGACGGCGTCCACCTCGGCCGGGCCGATCCCGGCGCGGTCGAGCGCGTCGCGGATGACCTGCTCCTGGGCGGTCCCGTTCGGCGCCGTGAGCCCGTTGCTGGCGCCGTCCTGGTTGACGGCGCTGCCGCGCAGGACGGCCAGCACGGGACGTCCCGCGCGCCGGGCGTCGCCGAGGCGCTGCAGGACGACGAGCCCGGCGCCCTCGGCCCACGCCGTGCCGTCGGCGTCGGCGGAGAACGCCTTGCACCGGCCGTCGGAGGCGAGCCCCTGCTGGCGGCCGAAGTCCAGGAACATGCCGGGGGTCGCCAGCACCGTCACGCCTCCGGCGAGCGCGGTGTCGCACTCGCCCTGCCGGATCGCCTGCGCGGCCATGTGCACGCTGACCAGGGACGCCGAGCACGCGGTGTCCACGGTGACGGCGGGGCCGCGAAGGCCGAGGACGTAGGCGATGCGCCCGGAGGCGACGCTGGGCGTGGTGCCGGTGAGCCGGTGCCCGCGCGTGCCGTCCTCGGGCTCGGCGAGGCGCGGGCCGTAGTCCTGCGCGGTCGCGCCGACGAAGACGCCGGTGCGGCTGCCGCGCAGCGTGTCACGATCCAGCCCGGCCCGTTCGAACGCCTCCCACGCGGTCTCCAGCAGGAGGCGCTGCTGCGGGTCGATTCCGGCGGCCTCGCGCGGTGAGATCCCGAAGAACGCGGCGTCGAACTCGGCGGCGCCGTCGAGGAACCCGCCCTTGGCGAGGCCCTCCGGCATTTCGTCGAGGTCCCAGTCGCGGTCGTCCGGGAACGGCCCGATCGCGTCGGTCCCGGCGTCCACCAGGCGCCAGAGGTCCTCCGGCGACCGCACCCCGCCCGGATAGCGGCAGCCCATCGCGACGACCGCGATGTCGTCCTCCCGCTCGCCGGGTCCGGAGACCGGTTCCGGCGGGGCGGCGGCGGGCCGGGCCTCGTCGGGCCGGGCCTCGGGTCCGCGGCGCAGGGCTTCGGCGAGTTCGGCGGCGGTGGGGTGGTCGAAGAGCAGGGAGCCGGGCAGGTCGCGGCCGAGGGCTGCCGAGAGGCGGTCGCGGATGACGACGGCCATCCGCGAGTCCACGCCCAGCTCGCGGAACGGGACGTCGGGCTCGGCCGCTGCGCCGGTCCCGAGGATCTGGTCGAGGGTCTCGGCGACCAGCCGCCGGGTGTCGGTGTCGGGCGCCGCCGGGGCCGCCTCCTGTTCGGCGGTGTCGAGCCAGTGGCGGTCGCGCTGGAACGCGTAGGTCGGCAGGTCGAGCCCGGGGGCGTCCGCGCCGAAGAAGGCGGGCCAGTCGACCCGGCCCCCGGCCAGGTGGATCCCGGCCAGGGCCGTAACCGCGCCCTCCGCCTCGTCCCGTCCGCCCGGCATGCAGGGCAGGGCCGTCACGGCGGGATCGGAGACGTTCGCCGGGAGGAGGTCGGTGAGCGCGGTGCCGGGGCCGGCCTCCACGAACCGCCGCGCGCCCAGGGCGTGCAGGGTCCTGAGCGCCTCGCCGAACCGGACGGTCCTGCGCGCGTTGCCCGCCCAGTGCGCGGGGTCCGCGAGCCGGTCGGCCCCGATCCGCGCGCCCGTCACCGAGGAGACGACGGCCGGGCCCCCGTCCGGCCGCCGCCAGTCGAGCCCGGCGGCCACGGCCCGCAGGTCGTCCAGCAGCGGCTCGACGAGCGGCGAGTGGACGGCGCGTCCGATGCGCAGCCGCTTGGTGCGGCGCCCGGAGTCGGCGAAGTGCTCGGCGGCCGCGGTCACGACCGCCTCCTCCCCCGCGATCACCACCGAGCGGGGGCCGTTCACGGCGGCGACGTCGGCGCGGTCCGGCCGGCCGGCGAGCGCGGCGCGGGCCTCGTCCTCGCCCGCCTCGACCGCGACCGCGAGACCGGGCGCCAAGCCCTCGAACAGCCGTCCGCGCGCCGCCACGAACTCCGCCGCGCCGGCCAGGGGGAGCACCCCGGCGACGTGCGCGGCGGTGATCTCCCCGAGCGAGTGGCCCGCGACGGCGTCCGGCCGGACGCCCCACGACTCCAGCAGGCGGAACAGCGCGACCTCGACGGCGAACACGGCGGGCTGCACCAGTTCCTGGCGGTCCAGCCGGTCGCCCCACATCGCCTCGGTGATCGGCGTGCCGATCACCGGCTCCAGCGCGGCGGCGACCTCGTCGAGCGCCCGCGCGAACGCCGGATAAGTCTCGTAGAGGGCACGGCCCATGCCCGCGCGCTGCACGCCCTGCCCGGGGAAGAGGATCGCGGTGCGGCCGTCGCGCCGCCTGACCCGGACGGCTCCGGGGGCGTCGCGTCCCGCCGCGAGCTCGCGCAGTCCCGCCAGGTGGTCGCCCGTCACGACGGCGCCGTGCTCGAACGCGGTCCGCGACACCGCGAGCGCGTGGCCGGCGTCCCGCGCGTCCGGCCGCGTCCCGGCGAATTCGGCGAGCCGTCCGGCCTGTGCGCGCAGCGCCCGCTCCGAGCGTCCGCTCACCACCCATGGGACGGGCCCGGCGAACGGCGCGCGGCCGGGGCCCTTCTGTCGGGGGACGACCCCCCACGCCCCCCGGTTCGCTCCGCTCAGGGGGCTCGCCTCGTCTCCGCACGGCGGGCCGGCGAGGACCAGATGGCAGTTGGAGCCGCCGAGCCCGAAGGCCGAGACGCCCGCGACCCGGTCGCCGCCCGGCCAGTCGCCGGGGCGGTCGTGGACCCGCAGACGCAGGCCCGCGACGTCGATCTCGGGGTTCGGGGCGGCGAAGTTCGGCGTCGCGGGGAGCCGGCCGCGCGACAGCCCGGCGGCCGTCTTGAGGAGCCCGGCGATCCCGGCCGCGGCCTCCAGGTGGCCGATGTTCGACTTGACCGAGCCGACCAGCAGCGGCCGGTCCGCCGGACGGGCCGCGCCGAGCACCCGGCCGAGCGCGGCCGCCTCCACCGGGTCGCCGGCGCGCGTCCCGGTCCCGTGCAGCTCCACGTAGTGGACCGCGCCGGGATCCACCCCGGCCCGCTCGTAGGCGAGCCGCAGGACCTCTTCCTGCGCCTCGGCGCTCGGCGCGGTCAGGCCGGGCGTGGCGCCGTCGTTGTTGACGGCGCCGCCGAGGATGACGCAGTGCACCCGGTCGCCGTCCCGCAGCGCCGCGTCGAGCGGCTTGAGGACGACCGCGCCGCCGCCCTCGCCGCGCACGAAGCCGTTGGCGTCCGCGTCGAAGGGGCGGCAGTGCCCGTCGGGCGACAGCGCCCCGAGCTCCCGCAGCGCCTCGTGGCTCTCCGGGGCGAGGTTCACCTGCACGCCGCCCGCGACGGCCGTCTCGCAGTCGCCGTCCCGGAGGCTCTGCACCGCCTGGTACACCGCCACCAGGGAGGACGACTGGGCAGTGTCGACGGTGACGCTGGGGCCGCGCAGGCCGAACACGTGCGAGACGCGTCCGGAGATGAAGCCGCGGCGGGTCCCGGTCAGCGTGAAGGGCGACGCCTCGGCGCCGGTGCGGCGCGCGTGGAGGAGCCCGTAGTCGTCGGACATCGCGCCGACGAAGACGCCCGTCCGGCTCCCGCGAAGCGAGGCGGGCAGGACGCGGGCGTCCTCCAGCGCCTCCCAGGCGAGTTCGAGCATCAGGCGCTGCTGCGGGTCGAGTTCGGCGGCCTCGCGCGCGGGGATTCCGAAGAACGCGGCGTCGAAGCCGTCGACCCGGTCGAGGAAGCCGCCGCGGCCGGGCGCGCCCGCGCGGCCCTCGGGGGCGGGGCGGATCGCCTCGCCGCCGCGCCACAGCAGCGACCAGAACTCCTCCAGGCCCGGTCCACCGGGGACGCGGGCGGACATGCCGATGACGGCGATGGGGGTGCTCATGGTGTTTCGGCTCCTCCGGCATCTGGCGTGGTCGGGCCCGTCGGCGGGCCCCGGGAACTCGGGCGGCGCACTCAGCGGCGCGTCAGCACCCGTTCGGTCGCCGACCGCACGGCGTCGCGCTCGGCGCCGTCGCCCCCGCGCCGGTCGGGCGACATCGCGATCACCTGGCTGCGTCCGGCCGCGACCCGTGGATGCCTGCGGGCGAGCATCGTGAGGCTCTGCCCCGGGCCGGTCTCCACCAGCAGGTGGTCGCCGTCCTCCAGCAGCCGGTCCAGCGCGCCGGCGAAGTGGACGGTGCGGGCCGGCTGCCCGGTCCAGAAGGACGGGTCGCACGCACGCTCCGGGGTGAGCGGCGCGGCCTCGTAGGCCGAGTACAGCCGGACGGCGGGCGGCCGGAGGTTGACGCCGGTCCAGCCCTCGCCGGCCCGGGCCGACGCCTCCTCCACGAGCGGGCTGTGGAAGGCCTGCCGGGCGGGGACGCGCCGGACCGTCCTCCCCTCGGCCTTCAGCCGGGCCATCGCGCGCCGGAGCGGCTCCTCCGCACCGGCGAGCAGCAGCTGCCGGGGCGCGTTGACCGCGGCGAGGTGGACGTCCTCGGCGAGCAGCGGCTCCACGTCCCGCACGGAGGCCGCCACCGCGAGCATCCCGCCCGGCTCGGTCGCGGCGAGCGCCGGCAGCCGCCCGGTCATCAGCCGCATCCCGTCGGCGAAGTCGAAGACCCCGGCGAGCGCGCCGGCCACCATCTCCCCGGCCGAGTGGCCGAGCAGCGCGTCCGGGCGCCCGCACCGGTCCACCAGCGTCCGGCCGAGCGCGTAGCCGACCGCGTAGAGCAGCGGCTGCGCCACGGTGACGTCGTCGAACTCCGGCGACGGCTCCTCCGCGAGCCACTGCGCGCGCACGTCCGGGCCGCGCGGGCCCATCAGCTCGAACGCCTCGTCCATCGTGCGGGTGAAGGTCGGAACGGTGCCGTACAGAGACGCGGCCATCCGCGGATGCTGCGCCCCCTGGCCCGGGATCAGCAGCGCGATCGGCAGCGGGCGTCCGGCGCCGGCGGTGTCCTCAGTCATGCCACCTGTCTAGGCCGCCCGCGTCGAGACTCGGCCTAGGGTCATTCGGGTTCGGTCCTCGGCGGGCGGGGCCGGCCGGGCCGGTCCGGCGCCGCGGTGCCGACGGGCGCGACCACCTGTCCTCGACAGCTTCCTGACGGCCGGTTGCGATCCTCGCGGCATGGAGTACGAGGACATCTACGTGGCGGGAATCGGCCGCCACCTGCCCGCAGCGATCGAGACGGCGGACGCGCAGAGACGGGGCCTGTGCGCCCGCAAGGACGTCTGGCGGACCGGGATCGAAGCCGTGTGCGTCGCGGACGAGGCCGCGCCGGTGATGGCCGCGGACGCCGCGCGGCAGGCGATGGCGGACGCCGGCGCGAACCTCTGCGACATCGAGCTGATCCTGCACGCCAGCGTCCACTACCAGGGCCACGACCTGTGGGCCGCGGCCTCCTACGTGCAGCGCGAGGCGGTCGGCAACGCCTGCCCCGCCGTCGAGGTGAGCCAGCAGTCCAACGGCGGGATGGCGGCGATCGAGCTGGCCGCCGCGTTCCTGGCCGGCCGGCCCGCGGGCCGGGGTGCGCTGGTCTCCACCGGCGACCGGTTCGCCCTTCCGGGATTCGACCGCTGGCGCACCGACCCTGGAACGGTCTGCGGCGACGGCGGCACCGCCCTGGTCCTGTCGCGCGGAGCCCCGTCACGCGGCCCTGGCGCGGAGGACGGCCGGGACGCGCTCAGACTGCGCAGCTCCGTGTCCGTCTCGGATCCGGAGCTGGAGAAGCTCGGACGGGGCGCGCGGCCGTTCGCCGACGCCCCGCTCGAGCAGGCCCGCCCGATCGACGCCGAGGCGCCGCGCGAGCAGGCGGTCTCCGAACTCGGCTTCGCCGAGGTCCTGCGGCGGTTGCAGGACGGGCAGTCCCGCGCTGTCGAGGGCGCCCTGTCCGACGCCGGAGTCAAGCAGGAGGACGTCGACTGGTTCGTCCTCCCGCACCTGGGCCTGCCGAAGATGGGCGTGCAGTTCTTCGAGCCGCTCGGCATCGAGCGCGAGCGCACCACGTGGGACTGGGGGCGCCGGATCGGTCACCTCGGCGCCGGGGACCAGATCGCCGGGCTCGGCGAGCTCGTCGCGTCCGGGCGGCTCGCGCCCGGGCAGCGGTGCCTGCTCGCCGGGGTCGGCGCGGGCTTCACCTACTCCGCGGCCGTCGTGGAGCGGACGCGGGCACCGGCGGGCTGAGGCCCTCGGGGTCCCAGCGCGGCCCGGGCCGCCGCTCCGCGTCCCGCGGGGCGGCGGCCCTCCCGTCCGGGCCCTCGCCGCTCCCATGCCCCCCGTGCCCGTTCAGCCCGTGCCCCTTCAGCCCGTGCTCGTGCAGTTCGAGCACGGCGACGAGCGCCGCGAGCTCCTCCCCGTCCAGCCGGCCCTTCACGATCTCGAAATCGGCGCTCATCGCTGCTCACTCCCCTGCCGGGCCGTGCTGACCACGACCGGGCTCACCACGACCGGGCTCACTGCGGCTGGTTCCCGTGCTTGCGTCCGGGACGCGGCACGTACTTGGCGGCCAGCATGTCCAGCGCGTCGACGATCCGGGCGCGGGTCTCGGCCGGGTCGATCACCTCGTCCACCAGCCCGCGCTCGGCCGCGTGGAACGGCCCCATCAGCTCGCGCCGGTAGTCCTCGACGCGGGCCCGGCGCTCGGCCTCCGGGTCGTCGGCGGCGGCGATCTCCCGCCGGTACACCACGTTCACGGCGGCCTCGGCGCCCATCACCGCGATCTCGTTGGTGGGCCAGGCGAGGGACACGTCCGCGCCGATCGACCGCGAGTCCATCACGATGTACGCGCCGCCGTAGGCCTTGCGCAGGACGAGCTGCACGCGCGGCACGGTCGCGTCGCAGTAGGCGTAGAGCAGCTTGGCGCCGTGCCGGATGATCCCGCCGTGCTCCTGGTCCACCCCGGGCAGGAAGCCCGGCACGTCCACCAGCGTCACGAGCGGGATGTTGAACGCGTCGCAGAACTGGACGAACCGGGACGCCTTCTCCGCGGCCGTGATGTCCAGGACCCCGGCCGTCTCGGCGGGCTGGTTGGCCACGATCCCGGCGACCCTGCCCCCGAAGCGGGCGAACGCGCACACCACGGTGGTGCCCCACATCTCATGGATCTCGAACGTCTCGCCGTCGTCGACGATCTCCTCGACGACCTCGCGCACGTCGTAGGCGGCCTTGGGATCGACCGGCACCGTGTCCCGCAGCGCCGGACACGGCCGGTCCGGCGGGTCGTCGGTGGGCTGCTCGGGCGCGAACCGGGTGTTGTCGGACGGCAGCAGGGACAGCAGGTAGCGCACGTCGGCGAGGCACTCCTCCTCGTCGTCGTACATCGCCTCGGCGACGCCGGTCCGGGAGGCGTGCACCTCCGCCCCGCCGAGCTCCTCGTGGGTGATCGTCTCGCCGGTGACCGCGCCCACCACGTCGGGGCCGGTGATGAACATCTGCGCGGTGTCGCGGACCATGAAGACGAAGTCGGTGAGCGACGGCGAGTACGCCGCCCCGCCCGCGCACGGGCCGAGCATCACGCTGATCTGCGGGATCACCCCGGAGTTGCGGACGTTGCGCTGGAAGATGCCGCCGTACCCGGCGAGCGCGGTCACGCCCTCCTGGATGCGCGCACCCGCCCCGTCGCACAGTCCGACCAGCGGCGCGCCCGCCTTGGCCGCCAGATCCATGATCTTGTGGATCTTGCCGGCGTGGGCCTCGCCGAGACTGCCGCCGAAGACCCGGAAGTCGTGGGCGTAGGCGAACACCCGCCGGCCCTCGACCCGGCCCCAGCCGACCACGACGCCGTCCGTCGGCGGGCGCTTGCGCTCCATGCCGAAGCCCTGCGCCCGGTGCCGCCGGAACGTCTCGATCTCGGTGAAGGTGCCCTCGTCGAACAGCAGGTCGAGCCGTTCACGCACCGTCAGCTTCCCCTTGGACTTCTGCGCCTTCGTGGCCTTCTCCCCGCCCGCCTCGGCGGCGGCGAGGCGCTCCGCCTCCAGCTGGGCCACCCGGTCCCGCATCTCAGACATTCCCATAACCTCCGTCGGCGAAGACCAGCGGCCGGGCGTCGCGAAGGCGGCCCGCCGCCACCACCAGCCCCACGACCACGCGGTGGTCGCCGAGCTCGACGGCGTCCACGAGCCGGCAGTCGACGAAGCCCGCGGCGTCGGCGAGCACGGGCGAGCCGGTCTCCGCGGTGACGACGTCCTGCCCGGCGAACCGGTCCACTCCGGGCGCCGCGAAACGGCGGGCGAGCGGTTCCTGGTCGGCGCACAGGAAGCTCACCGCGAAGCAGCCCGCCTCCCGCACCACGGGCCAGGTCCGCGAACCGCAGCCGATGCAGAACAGGACGAGCGGCGGCTCCAGCGACACCGAGGTGAACGAGTTCATCGTCGTCCCGGCGGGCCCGTCCCCGGAGTCGGCGGCGGCCACCGTCACTCCCGTGGCGAAGCCACGCATGACCGAGCGGAACTTGCTGGCCCCCACGGGCTGGATCTGGCGAAGCACGGCGTTCCCTCCGCTGGGCGAACGGTCGCCGACAACGTAGGACGCCCGCGTCGAGCCCGGTTCGCGTCCCGTCAGAGCCCGGTCAGGGGTTGTTCCGGGGCGGGTCGATGAGCCCGGCGAGGGCCGCGCGGTTGACCGCGTCGAGCCGCGATCCGGCGCCGAGCTTGGCGAAGATGTTGCGCAGGTGGCGCTTCACCGTCGCCTCGGTGAGCGAGAGCCGGTTCGCGATCTGCCGGTTGGTGAGCGCCCGCGCGGTGAGTTCGAGCACCTGCCGCTCCCGCTCGGTCAGCTGGACGTGCTGCGCGCCGTTCTCCTCGGGCAGGCTGCGCCGCGAGACGCTGAGCACGATGCGCTCGGGGTCGTCCACCGCCTGGATCGCCGAGACCAGCTCGGTGCGCGTCACGGTCTTCAGCAGGTAGCCGCGGATGCCCGCCTCCAGCAGCGCGCGCAGCAGCTCGGGCCCCTCCTGCATGCTGAGGATGATGACCTTGGTGGCGGGCGAGTGCCGCCGGATCCGCCGCACCGTGGTGACGGCGTCCTGCCCGGCGCCGCCGACCTCCAGGAGGACGACGTCGGGACGCAGGTCGGCGACCGCCGTGAGGGCCGCCTCACCGTCGCCGGCCTCCCCCACCACCTTCAGGTCGGCGTCCTCTTCGAGGATCTCCCGCACGCCCTGCCGGACGAGGGTGTGGCTGTCGACGATCAGCACGGTGCGCGGCGTCAAGACCACCCCCGGAATGCGGCGGTCCCCCGTTCCGACCGATGGCGGTGCCGGCAGAATCCGGCGGCCCGCTCTTTCGCACATTCACTCATGAAGGCTCCGATCGGCACGGCCTCGCCGCACTTCGAACCCGGACGCTCCCGCTCCGCCGCCCATCTCCCCGTATTGTGATATTGAAGTTGGATCGGCTGGAGAAGGCCGTTCCGCCGCCCCTCAGCGGACCAACGGTAACACGCGGCGTTCCGCCCCGCCACCCGCGGATCACCATTCTTAATCCGGTGCGGATGGTTGAAAGTGAACCCTTCCTAACGGCCCGGTTCACCGCCGCCGCCGAGATGATCGCCCGCCCGCCCGGCGCCCGCCCGCACTCGGTCATGCCGGCGGCCGTGGCGCCTGCGCACGGCCCGAAGGCCTGCCGGCGGGGCCCGCGAGCCGGCGGCCCGGCGCCGAGGAGGCGCGCGGCGGACGGCGCCGAAGAGCCGGGAGGGCAAGGGCCCACCGGGATCCGGGCGGCCGGACGCTCCCGCCCGCCGGCCGCCTCACCACCGCCGGCCCGGCCACCACCTGCCCGTACACCGTCCGGCACCATGAACGGGCACCTCTCCGCCTAGACCGCCTCGCTCGCCTCGCCATGGCGCCCGATGCCCAAATTCCGGCCCGTCAATCCTCCGCGAAGAAACCGATCAACGGTCACACAACGGCCTCAAGGATGCGCGCCGAGTCACCTTCCGCAGATTAGGCTCGCCCATCGCCCGCCAACGGATCTTCATCCCCGAGGGGCGATTCTCTGTCCGGACCCGGAAATCCCCAATGATCCGAGTCCCCTTCCCGGATCTTTCCCCTTGCGCCGGACAAGCACATTCGGTAAGACCGCGTCCCGCACTCCCGTCCTCCCGCGCCCCGTTCCTCCACACGTTCGGCCCACTGCGTATACGCCACATACCCCCCGCCACATACCGCCCGGGAAGGCGGGTGGTATGTGGCGGGGGGCATGTGACGGGGGGTTCGTGGCGGGAGGAGGAAGCCGCGTCGCTCAGTTCGCTCCGGTCGCCGCCCGGCGCGCCGATTCCCTCCCTCCGGGGCCGCGGTGGGACGCACTCTCGTTCCACGGCCCCCGGGCGCTCAGTCGCCGGCGTTCCAGAGGTCCGGGCCGAACACCTCGTAGTGGATGCGCTCGTCCGAGACCCCGGCGGCGGTCAGCCCGCGCCGGATCCCGCGCATGAACGGGATCGGACCGCACATGAAGACGCGCGCCTTGCGGGGAAGCGGCAGCGCGGCGACGTCGATCCGGCCGGGCCGGACGTCCGGTCCCTCGGCACCTTCCGCGTCCTCGTACCAGGTCAGCTGCCTGAAGTCGCTCAACCTGGCGCCCGCCTCGGCGACCTGCCGCCGCAGCGCGTGGGTGCGCGGGCTCCGGTCGGCGTGCACGGCCAGGACCGTGCGGCCCGGCTGCGCGGCGGCCAGATGGTCGACCATCGCGGCGACCGGGGTGATGCCGATGCCGGCGCTGACCAGGACGAGCGGATCACCGTCGTCCTCCATCACCACGTCGCCGAACGGCGGGGACACCTCCAGCACGTCCCCGGCCCGGACGTCGTCGAACAGGAACGTCGTGACGGCGCCGTCGGGCGCGGCGCCCTCGCCGCGCACCCGCCGCAGGGTGATCTGGGCCGTGTCCGCCGCCGTCCGGGAGAGGGTGTACTGGCGCGGCTGGCGCAGCCCGTCCGGGAGCGTGACCGCGACGGAGACGAACTGGCCCGGACGGTGCGCGGGCACGCCGCCCCCGTCCGCGGGGGCGAGGACGAGGGAGATCGTGTCCTCCGCCTCGTCCCGCCGCTCCGTGACCTTCCACGGCCGGTAGGGGGCGGCGGGATCGCACGCGGCCTCCTGGTACAGCCGGGCCTCCTCGGCGATCAGCAGCGTCGCGAACAGCCAGTAGACCTCGGACCAGGCCGCGTGCACCTCCGGCGTCACCGCGTCGCCGAGCACCTTCGCGACCGCGTCCATCAGGTGCCGTCCCACGATCGTGTACTGCTCGGGGCGGATGCCGAGCGAGGCGTGCTTGTGCGCGATCCGCGAGAGGATCTGCTGGAACGGGACGGCCGAGTCGGCGGCCACCAGGTGCTGGGCGAACGCCGCCACCGAGCCGGCCAGCGCCCTGCGCTGCTCGCCGTTGGCCTGGTTGCCCTGGTTGAACAGGTTCCGCAGTTCGGGGTGCGCGGCGAACATCGCGGCGTAGAACTCGCCGGTGATCGCGGTGCCGTTGGCGGTGACGGCGGGCAGCGTGGCCCGCACGATCTCGGCGTGGTCGGTCGAGAGCATCAGAGACCTTCCTCTGCGGAGGACGCCGCGGCGGGTGCCGGCGGCGCGAGGGAGAGCAGGACCGGTTCGAGGGGGTCGGTCACGAGATCACCCAGCCGCACCTGGTTCAGCGACGCCAGGAAGGCCTCCTGCGCCGCCCGCAGCGCCCCGCGCAGGCGGCAGCCGCCGCGCAGCGGGCAGGGCGGGTCGTCGCATTCGACCGCCTCGCCGGGGCCCTCCAGCACTCGGACGATCTCGCCGACCGGTGTGGCGGTCACCCCGTCGGCGATGACGACGCCGCCGCCCCGGCCGCGGGTCGTCGCGACGAACCCGTCCCTGCGGAGCCGCTGGACGATCTTCGCCATGTGCTGCGGCGCGACCTGGAGGCGTTCGGCCAGATCGGCGGCGGAGCGCCGCTCGTTCCGCGCGGCCAGCAGCATCAGCACGCGCAGGGCCAGGTCGGTCGACTGGGTCAGGTGCACGGCTTGATCATAGTTTGAATCGGAATCTCGGAGTCCGATTTAGCGCTGTGGGGATCGCCACAGCGCGGCGCCGCAGCGCACGACGACCGCATCCTTGGAGCTCGGGCGCGCACACCCTGCGGCCGGCGGGTTTCGGCTGGACCCGGGAGGCGGATTCGGGCAGCCGGACCCCGGGTAGGAGATCGTCGCGAGAGTCACGGCGGGGGAAATCGTGAATCGGGATGAGCCTTCTCGGGATGGGCGTCGCCGTGGTGGCGGCCTGCCTCATCGGTCTCGGCTTCGTGGCCCAGCAGCACGCGGCCTTCCAGGAGCCGCTGGGACGGATCCTGCATCCGAGCCTGCTGCTGGACCTTCTGCACAGCAGGCTCTGGCTGTCCGGCATCGCCCTGATGATCGCCGGTCAGCTCGTCTTCGCGGTCGCGCTGGACCTCACCAGCGTCACCCAGGCCACGCCGGTGCTCACCGTCAACCTCGTCTTCGCGCTGATCGCCGCGCACGTGATCTACCGCGAGCCGCTCGGCGGCAGGGCACTGCTGGGGTCGCTGATGCTGACCGGCGGGGTCGCGCTGTTCCTCGTCATCGGGCAGCCCCACGGGGGCACGCCGCCCGGCGAGCTCTCCTTCCGCTGGGTGGGCGGAGCCGTGGTGCTGGGCCTCGCCATGCTGGTCGCGGTGGGAGGGTCCCATCGGGACCTGCGCGTCCGCGCGATGCTGCTCGCCTCGGGCGCCGGGCTGCTCTACGGCCTCCAGGACACGCTGACCCGCAGCGTCGTGCTGCTGTTCGACGGGGGCGTCCCCGCCGCCTTCATGACGTGGCAGCCCTACGGCCTGGTGTGCGTCGGAGCGCTCGCGCTGCTCCTCGCGCAGAGCGCCTTCGACGCCGCGCCGCTGCGCATCTCGCTGCCCGCGGCCACGGCGGCCGAGCCGCTGACCGGGATCGCGCTGGGCATCGTGATCTTCGGTGAGCGGATCAGGCTCTCCGCCGGCGACCTGGCCCTGGAGGCGCTGGGGCTGGCGGGCATGGTGGCGGGGATCGTCGTCCTCGGCCGGTCGCCGTACCTCGGCAAGCCGGGCGACCGGGCGGCGCGGGAGGAGGGAGGGGACCTGTGATCGCCGTCGTCCTGGGCCTGCTGGCCGCCGCGTCCAACGCCCTGGCCTCGGTGCTCCAGCGCCGGGCCACCGAGGCCGCGCCCGAAGCCGACGCCTTCAAACCGTCCCTCATCATCGACCTGCTGCGCCAGCCGCTCTGGCTCGGCGGGGTGGGGGCGCTCATCGCCGCGTTCCTCCTGCAGGCCGCCGCGCTGTCGCAGGCGGGACTGGCGCTGGTCCAGCCGCTGCTGGCCGCCGAGCTGCCGTTCACCATGATCATCATCGCCTCCCTGCCGCCGCGCGGGCTGCACCGGGTGCCGTGGACGGGGGTCGTCGCCCTCACCGCGGGCCTGGCCGGGTTCCTCATCGCGGCGGCCCCGAGCGGAGGCCGGAACATGCCGGGCACCGGTGAGTGGCTGGTCGCCACGGTCGCCACGGTGGGTTGCGCCGCCGCCCTGGTCGCGGTGGCGTGGCCCATGCGCGGGCCCGTCCGCGGAGTGCTGCTGGGCGTCACGACGTCCCTCGGCTTCGCGCTGACGGCCGCGTTCATGAGGACGGCCACCCGCGAGTTCCCCGCGGGCATCGGCGCCGTCCTGACGTCCTGGGAGCTCTACGCGATGGCCGCGGCCGGGGTGACCAGCCTGTTCCTGCTCCAGAACGCGCTGCAGAGCGGCAGCCTGGTCGTCGTGCAGCCCGCCCTGACCGTCACCGACCCCGTCGCCAGCATCCTGCTGGGCATCGGCCTCTTCGGCGAGCACCTCAGGGCCGGGATGTGGATCATCATGGAGGCGGCGGGCATCCTGCTGGTCCTGGTCGGCAGCGTGCTCATCGCCCGGTCCCCCATGCTCTACGGGGAGCGGACCGTCACCTCAGCGCCGCGCGGATGACGTGCTCGGCCCCGACGGCGTCGAAGAGCGTCTCCACCCGCCGCGCCCAGGCCGCGCGCGCCCGCTCGTCCGCGAACCGGTCCAGCGCCTCGAGAAGTTCGTCCGGCGACCGCGCGAGAGCGCTCAGGCCCGCCCGCGCCATCGCCTCGGCCCCGTCGCGCCCGTGGCCGGGGATCGGCCGGTAGGAGACCACCGGCAGCCCGCAGGCGAACGCCTCCCGGCACGTCTGGCCCGCCGCGTTGTCGACCAGGGCGTACGCCCCCGCCATCAGTCCGGGCATGTCGTCCACCCAGCCGAGGGCGTGCCCGGCGCCGTCCTCCCGGATCCGGGCGCGCAGCCGCCGGTTCCGGCCGCACAGCACGACCGGCAGGTACCGGCCGGACGCCGCGAGCCCGCGCGCCGTCTCGGTGACCCGGCCGACGCCCCAGGCCCCCGCGGAGACCAGCACGATCCGGTCCCCGGGCCGCGCGCCGGTCGCGACCCGGAGCCGCCCGCCGTCGTCCGCGCGCAGGAACCCGGGCCGCACCACGGGCGCGACCCGGTCGGCCGGACGTCCCGTCCGCTCCGCCACCGCGCACGCCGAGACCTCGTCCGGGCACAGGTAGCGGTCGTTGCCGGGGTGCAGCCACATGCGGTGGGCGGCGAAGTCGGTCACCAGCACGAGCGACGGCGCCCCCAGCCGCCCCCGCGACCGCGTCCGCCCGGCCGCCTGCGCCGCGAGGTGGAAGGTCGACACCACCGCGTCCGGGGGGAGCTCGGAGATCCGCCGCTCGAGCCCCCTGGCGATCAGCGCCGTCAGCGGCGACGCGGGCGGCGGGCGCGGCGACACGAAGAACGCCTGGTAGATCCCTTCGTACAGCCAGGGCGCCCACCGGAGCATCCCCTCGTACGCCGACCTGAGCCCGTGCCCGAGGCGCAGCGGGACGAGGTCCAGCACGTCGACGAGGCGCACCTCGACGCCGAGCGGCGCGACCCGGCGCGCCAGCTCACCGGCGACGGCGTCGTGGCCCTCCCCCATGGCCGCCGTGAGGATGAGGAGTCGTTTGCCCATGCGTTCGATCCCCCTGTGAGACTTGTCCCATGTCGCATCTGACGCGGGGCCTCGCCGGGCTGCTCCTGGCGCACGCCCTGCCGGCGGCGACCTGGCTTCCCCCCGTCCGCCGCCTGACCCCCCGTCTCGCGGGCCGCGGCGAGGCCCGCCATGTCGCGCTCACCCTGGACGACGGGCCCGACGCCCTCTCCACGCCCCTCTTCCTGGACGAACTGGCCCGTCTCGGCTGCCACGCGACCTTCTTCGTCCTCGGCATGATGCTCCAGCGCAACCCCTCCCTCGGGCGGCGCATCGTCGGCGACGGTCACGAGATCGCCGTCCACGGCTGGCACCACGGCAACCCCCTGGTGACCCGCCCCGGCCGGGTCTCCGCCGAGATGCGCCGCACCGTCCGCCTCATCGAGGACGTCTGCGGCGTGAGCCCCTCGTGGTACCGGCCCCCGTACGGCGTCCTGAGCGCCGAGGCCCTCTTCGCGGCCCGTCGCGACGGGCTCCGGCCCGTCCTCTGGACTGCCTGGGGCAAGGACTGGACGGCCTCCGCGACCCCCGGCTCCGTGCTGGTCGCGCTTTCCCGGGGCCTCGGCGGCGGCGCGACGCTCCTGCTGCACGACAGCGACTCCACCTCGGCGCCGCACGCCTGGCGAGCCGCCCTCGGCGCCCTGCCCGGCGTGGTGGCGACCTGCCGCGCCGATGGCCTGACCGTCGGCCCGCTGCGCGACCACGGGGTCCACTCCGCGAGGACGTCACCCGGCCACCCATGACCGGCCGGTCAGTCTTCCCGTTTGCCGAGGGTCTTGTGGATCGCGTCGCGGGCGCGGTCGGCGGCCGCGGTGAACGGGCCGACCACCAGGTTGGCCGCGGGGGACTCGATCCCGACGTGCGGACGGGTGGGCGCCACGGCCTCGGCGGCCCTGACGGCGGTGGCCATCCTGTGCAGATCCCGCTCGGAGGCGTGGGCCCGGATCCGGGGGAACTCCTCTTCCTCCTCGTGCCGGGCGTGGTCCATGACGAACAGGCGCAGGTCGCCGAGCCGCCGGAGGAAGTCAGAACTCGCGGGCCCGAAGTAGTCGGCGTCCGACAGGAGCTGCTTGGCCTGGTTCTCTTCGGCCAGGCGGGCGGCGACCACGTCCCGCCCGTCCTCGATGTGACGGCGGGCGTAGGGGTGCACGACCTCCTCCTCCGCGGTCTCGTGCACGGCCAGCAGCCGGCGCAGCCGCTCGAAGGCGGCGGTCCGCTCGGCCCCGGCGGAGGCCTCGACCCGGTCGAACAGGTGCCGGATCTCGGCGTGCTGCCGCAGCAGCAGGTCGACGACGTCGTGGGCCGCCTCCTGTGGTCGCTCGCTCACTCCTGCCCCCGCAGAGTCGACAGTGCTCGCGAATAGGACCTGCCCCCACTGCGGAGACAAAACCACTCGGGCCGGTCAGCCGGTCGCTCGGGCGCGAGAAGCGGTCTTCCAGGGCCCGCACGCCTCTCACGTCAAGCGCCGTCTCAGCGGGTGAACGTCACCGCCGCCACCCGGTCGATCACCGGTGGAAGGCACACCGTGCGGCTGCAGGCCCCGTACGACACGACGACCTCCGCTGTGCGGCCCGTCCGGCGCACAGGGAGCGAGACCGTCACCGGCCCGTCCGGATAGACCGGGAGCCGGGTGTCAAGGAGCGGCAGGTCCAACCAGCGCACCGGCTTCTCCGCGCGGGGAGCACCCGTGGCCGCCAACCCCGCCCGCACGCCCACCCGCGTGGGGATGCCGAGCCCGCCGGACGGCAGATCGAGACTGTAGATGTGAAAACCGGGACGGGTCGGACGGAAGGTCACCTCCACCTCGCGCGCCGAGGCGGTGATCGCCACGTCCACCTCCCCCTCCGTGAACCGGGCGGCGGCCGACTCCTGGGCCGTCCCGCACCCGGTCAGGAGTACGGCGGCGAGGAGGCCGATCCGCTTCACTTCCAGCGCCGGAGGAACGCGGCGACGTTGGCGGGCAGCAACCGGTCGTCGGAGGAGGCCGGATACAGGCTCCCGTTGCCGGCCGTCCGCACCTCGCCCTCCGGCGAGAGGACGACCAGAGCGGGGATCCCGGTCCGCTTCAGGTCCAGCCCGTACTTCCTGGCGAGGTTCAGATTCCGGTCGATCCCGCCGACATCGACACTCACCAGGTGATAGCCCTCCAGAAGAGGCCGCACGCTCCGGCGGCGGAAGGCGTACTGCAGGCTCGCGCATTCGCCGCACCATCTCGCACCGAAGTCGAGGAGCACGGGGCGCCCGTCCGCCCTGGCCCGCGAGAGCGCGGCCGCGATCTCGGCCCCGGCGTCGGCCTTCGGGTCGTAGGCGCGCGGCAGCCTCGCCGGCGGCGCCGAAGCCGGTGGGGTCGTCGCGACGAACCCGGGGCGCTCGGCCCTGACGGCTTCCCCCGCCGTTCCGCAGGCGGTGGCGGCGAGCAGCGGCGAAACCAGGAGAAGGGCCATTCTGACGGCAGGCATACCCCCATTCTCTCCGCAATGGAGGAATCGGCGCCAGTACGGTCGCGGATGCTCCCCTGCGGAGGTCAGTCGACCATGAGCCAGCCGCGCACCTCCGCCTCGTGGTCGATGAAGCGGTCGCCGGAGACGTCGATGACGACCCTGTCGATGGCGCCGCCGGTGAACCGGAACGGCGGCGCGTAGTCGGGGGTGACGGGCGAGCCGTCGGCGCGGCCCACGCAGAGCCCGTCGCCGGTGGGGCAGAAGTAGCTGGGCTGGGTGATGAGGCGGGCGTCGGCCGCCTCCTGCTCGTCGACGTAGAGGGTGAGGGTCCCGGTGGTGCCGGGCATCTCCCGGTCGGTGCTGCGTTCCCCGGCCCTGAACTCGGCGGTGAACACGTGCCTGCCCGGCTGGAGCGCCAAGTCCGCGCTCACGGTCTGCAAATGGGTGCCCACCCAGTTGTAGGCGTAGTGCAGGCGGCCGTCCTTGATGTAGAGGCTGTGCCCGCCGCCGACGCCGCCCTGGACGAACAGAACGCCCTCGGCGTCGGCCGACCGGATCTCGACCCCGGCCACGACGGAGTACGACCGGCCGGCGAGGACGACGGAGGACTGCTCGGGCACCGGCGCGCAGTCGGGGTAGTAGACGTAGCGCTCGCGCGCCGGGGTGCCCTGCGGGCGTTCGGACAGGGTCTGCTCCAGCGCGGTGCGGTCGTCCAGCGGCAGCCCGTTGTAGTTGCCCGCGAGGTAGTACCACAGGCTCTTCATCCGCTCGAGCCGGCCGGGCTCCCGGTCGGCCAGGTTCGTGGACTGCGCCCGGTCGCGGGTGAGGTCGTAGATCTCCCACACGTCCTCCTCGAACCTGCCCCAGCCGCTCAGCGGGGGATGCGCGGTGCAGGCCAGCCACCCCTCGTGGTAGATCGCGCGCTGGCCCAGCATCGCGTAGAACTGGGTCCGCTTCCCCGGCGCCGAGGGGTCGGTGACCGAGGCGGCGAAGCTCTCGCCCTCGATCGGGCTCTGCGGGCGCCCCCCGAGCACCTCCGGCGGTTCGATGCCGAGCAGGTCGTAGAGCGTCGGGGCCACGTCGACCGCGTGGACGTACTGGTGGCGCACCTCGCCCCGGGCCTTGATCCTGCCGGGCCAGGCGACGATGCACATGTCGGCGACGCCGCCCTCATAGCCGGCCCAGCGCTTCCAGTAGGGGAACGGGGTGTCGAACGCCCAGGCCCATCCGGTGTTGTAGTGGTTGTAGGAGGTGGTGCCGCCGAGTTCGTCGATGCGCTCCAGGGACAGCTCCGCCGGGCTGGGCAGCCCGTTGAAGAACCGCATCTCGTTGAACGTCCCGTCCGGGCCGCCCTCGCCGCTGCCGCCGTTGTCGGAAACGGCCACGATGATCGTGTTGTCGAGCTCGCCGGCCGACTCCAGGAAGTCGATCACCCGGCCGAGCTGGTCGTCGGTGTAGGTGACGTAGCCGGCGAAGATCTCGGCCATCCTGGCGAACAGCCGCCGCTCGCCGGCGTCGAGGGAGTCCCACGGCCGGACGGTGTCGAGCAGCGGCCAGGGCTGCCCGTCCGGTCCGGCGGACTCCGGCTCGCCGTGCGGGTTGATCACCGACAGCCGGGTGTCCTCGGGCAGCAGGCCGATCTCCTTCTGGCGGCGCAGGATCTCGGGCCGGATCGCCTCGTAGCCCTGGTCGAAGTTCCCCTTGTACTCGTCGGCCCATTCCTTGAAGACATGGTGCGGCGCGTGGGCCGCGTCGAGCGAGAGGTACATGAAGAAGGGCTTGTCCGGATCGACGGCCTTGGCGTCGCGGATGAACTGGATGGCCTTGTCGGACAGGTCCTTGGCGATGTGGTAGCCGTCCTCGGGCCTCGCCGGCGCGGCGACCTGGTGGTTGTCGTGGACGAGGGTCGGGTACCAGCAGCTCGATTCGCCGTTGAGGTAGCCGTAGAACCGCTCGAACCCGCACCCGAGCGGCCAGCGGCCCTTGTAGGCGGCCATGCTGGTCTCCCACCCGGGGGCGAGGTGCCACTTGCCGACGCAGTAGGTGTTGTACCCGCGCTCGACCAGGACCTCGGAGACGAATCCGTTCTCCACCGGGATCCGGGTGGAGATCCCCGGGAACCCGGCGCTGAACTCGGCGACCGTGGCCATCCCGTTCGACGTCGCGTTCCGGCCGTTGAGCAGGGAGGCCCTGCTCGGCGAGCACAGCGCGGTGGTGTGGAAGTTGGAGTAGCGCAGGCCCAGGTTCGCGATCCGGCTCATCGTCGGCGTCCGCACCGGGCCGCCGTAGCAGTCCATCGTCCCGTAGCCGACGTCGTCCCACACGATCACCAGGACGTTCGGAGAGCCCTTGGGCGCCCACGGCGACAGGAACGGCTCCCAGTCCGGCTCCGAATCACGGATGTCCAGAGCGATCCTGCCCTTGAAACCTTTCGCCATGACGTCTCCCCCGCAGGCCGAACGCGCGGCGGGCACCCCTGGTACCGGTGCGCGCCGACCGGCGCCGTCGCGTGCGGAGGCCGTGTCCTGCTCACCGGTGTGCCCGTTGCCGCGTTCGTTCCCGCCACGGCGGAAGCGGCACGCGGTCCTCTTCAAGGGATCGCGATGAAACGGTCACTTTCCCGCGTCAGCGCCACCAGCGGAGGCCGGCGGGGGCGGCGCGCAGCGTGTTGGTCCCGCAGTGGATGGACCCCAGGCGCACGTGGTAGTACCACGCCTCCACCCAGCTCACCCGGTACCCGAGCCGGTCGGCCACCGCCTCGGTCCAGGCTTCGAAGAGGTCGACCTTGCGCTCGGGGATCTGGAGCTTGCGCCAGGCGCTCCCCCTGAGGAAGCCCCGCGAGTCGAACGCGCCGGGGTTGGCACGGATGATCTGCCGGCGGATCTCCCTGCGGTCGGTTCCCCTCGGCCAGCCGTCGAGAAACGCCGAGGTCAGCTTCTCGGCGTCGTCTCCGGCGAGGTCGCCCGCCACGGAGCCGGCCCGGGCCCAGAAGACCGTGCGGTCGAGTCCGCGGGCGCGCAGCCACTGCGGGGTGAACCGCGACGCCTTCACGTCCCTGAACTGCTGGGCGACCGTCCGCAGGACGCGGACGGCCGCCTCGACGTCCATCCGCGGGCCGTGCGGCCGCGGGACCAGCAGCCAGGGGGCGGCGACCTGGAGGTTCGCCAGGTTGGGGGTGAAGGCCGCGGTCTGCTCGGCGAGCGCCGACCGGTCGTCGAACAGGACCGGGAGCTTGAGGATCTCGATGGCGCCGTACTCGGTGGTCAGCTTCTCCTCGGTCTCCGTCAGCTGCCCCTTAGCCGGGATGGGCGCCCCGCCCGGCCCCGCCCGGGGACCGGCCGGCTCCGGGTCCTCCAGGTCCTCGTTGGTGCCGTCGCGGAAGTAGTCGAACTCGAAGATCGAGATGCCGGCCGGCAGGGACGGGGTGGTCGGCCGCCAGGGCGAGTCGGGCAGCGGGAGCGGGGAGTTCGGGATCGGTCCGCTGAAGTCGCGGTACCACGTCGCCATCGACAGGTAGATCTCCGGCGGCTCGATCGGCAGGAGCTGCCCCCTCTCGTGCTGGTGCAGCCACTGCAGGCCGCGGAGCAGGTGGGTGACCGGGTTCGCGCCCTCGTAGGTGAGCCGCGCGGCGCGGATGGGCAGCCAGTTCTTGTACCGGGTCAGCTCGCCCGGCGACAGCCCCGCCATGAACTCCTGCCGGGCGGCCTCGATCAACCGGAGCGCGACCAGCGGCGACGAGCGCAGCACCGCGCCCGAAGGGCTCTGGGGGTCGCGCAGGTCGGGCACGAACGCCAGCACCTCGTCGACGTGCCCCACATCCAGCCAGCTGGTGTCGACCTCCAGCACCCGCTGCCCGCTCTGCGTCTGGCCGCGAAGGAAGGCCAGCAGCTCGGGATCCATGTCGGTGGCGGTGGAGCCGTCCGGCTGCCGCGTGGTCTGGTTGCCGACGACGACCACGCCCGCGGGCGCCTTGGCGTGCGGGGGGCCGACCTCGATGTTGCCGCCGAAGTTGTGGCTGGAGTGCCACTGCTGGAGGCGCTTCTCCAGCCGCCCGACCTCCGCCTCCGCCATCAGGAACTCCTGCTGGGGCAGCTTTCCCACGGCCGGCAGCCGCAGTCGGAGCTGTGGCGCGCCCTGCGGGACCGGGATCTCCCGCCGCACCTCCTCGACCTGCTTCTCGGCGTTCTGGACGAGCCGCGCGAGCTTGTCGTGCTGCTTGAACCAGGGCGAGTCCGGCCGGTCGGCCGCCGCCTTCGCGACCTGCTTCAGCCGGCCGGCCAGCGCGGGCAGCTCGTTGCGGGCGCGGAAGAACTCGACGGTCGCGTCCCCGAACACCGCCACGGTCGTGTTCAGCTCGACCTCGGTGCCGATCCGCGCGATGGACTCGAACAGCTGCCGGCGCAGCATCTTCACCCGGATCATGATCACGAGGGCGCGGTCGCTGCCGACGAAGCCGAGCCGTCCGGTGGAGCCGTCCGGGGAGGTGATGGTCAGCTCCCGGTCCCAGAACGACTGGCAGAGCCCGAGGTCCCGGCTCGGGAAGTGGCCGGTCACCACCGAGCTCAGGTTGGGCGCGACGACCCCCTGGGCGGCGTCGGAACGGGTGCGCGGGGTGTGCAGCAGGACCCGCAGCGGGCCGTCCGGGGTCTCGGTGAACCCGAGCTGGTACTGGTCCTGGATCCAGCTGTCGCCGCCGTGCGCCTCCATCGGGATGAGCGTCAGCGGCACACCGATCGTCTGGAGGGCGGCCTGCACCTCGGCGACGGCGGGCTGGTTGTCGTCCAGCGGCCTGGACAGGTCGTCCGAGGTGACCTGGCACATGTAGAGCCGTTCCAGCGCGCCCGCGTTCCCGATCAGGACGAACGGCGACAAGGTGAACAGGACCTCGTCCTCGACCACCGTGCCGCCCGGGTCGTCGCGCTCCAGCCGGACCGTGATCCGGTTGCCCGGCAGCCCGGGGGGCGGCTTGCTCAGCACCGTGTTGCCCGCCGGGACGGCCGGCAGGTCCACCGCCTCCAGGGAGAGTTTGCGGGGGAACGGGCCGACCGGCAGCCGGAAGCGGACCCGGTTCCCGGCACCGGCCCCGGCGAGCCGGCGGCCGGTGGCGTCGATCACCGCGCAGCGGAGCGCGTCCGCGCCCTCCAGCACGACGAACAGCGGACCGGGCGCCGCGGCGACCTCCTCCACGAGGAGGCCGGCCGGCTCGTCGTCCCCCGCGGTCTTCACCGGCAGCTCGCGGTCCAGCTCGACGGGGTCGCCGGGAGTGACCTTCGCGGGCAGCCGCCGGGTGTCGTTGTCCAGGTTGGCGCGGACGAGCGCCCCCGGCGGCGCCAGCCTGCGGGCCCATTCGCCCGGCCGGGCGGAGACCCGGCCGTCGCGGTCGTAGTCGGCGTGCAGCCGGTAGGCGGTCATCGCCCACCGCTCGCGGCGTCGCGACCCGTCCCTGGAGTGCCGGCCGCGGAAGTGGTGCCCGTCGACGAGGTGCCCGTGGAAGGGGTCGTCGAGGGGGTGGTCGTGGGCGTGCTACCCGAGGACGAGGTGGTCGTAGACGGAGTTGTCGTGGGCCTGGTGCTCGCGGGCGTGGTGCCCGTGGGGGTGGTGGTCGTGGGGGTGGTGCCCGTGGGGGTGGTGCCCGTGGGGGTGGTGCCCGTGGGGGTGGTGGTCGTGGACCTGGTGCTCGCGGGCGTGGTGGTCGTGGGGGTGGTGGTCGTGGGGGTGGTGGTCGTGGACCTGGTGCTCGCGGGCGTGGTGCCCGAGGACGAGGTGGTCGTGGACGGAGTGGTCGTGGACGGCGTGGTTGTGGACGTGGTGGTCGTAGACGGAGTGGTCGCGGTCGGGGTGTGCGCGGCGCTGTGGGGGCTCCCCGGTCCGTCGGCCAGCGTCATCGGGGTACCGGGCTTCAGGGCGTCCCGCAGCGGCGGCACGTCCGTGACGTCCTGGACCAGGACCAGGTCGGTCGGGATGATCACTTCCCAGGGCTTGGAGTTCGCCGGGTACGGCACGCCGTTGTCGAGCTTGCCCAGGTTGGTAGTGATCTCGTCGATGATCGGCACGTACAGGTCGTCGTCGATCCGCGGCACGTCGTTGCCGTCCCAGATGTTGCCCGTGTAGACGAAGTAGGCGACCGCGCTCTCGAAGCCGGGCCGCACCGGGACCTGGACCCGCGCGGCCCCGGCGCGCAGGAAGGCGGCGAAGTCGGCGTCCGGGTCGGTGATGTTGAGCGCGGAGATCCACCGGGCCCGCCGCCCCCACAGGTGCGGGTAGCAGACGTAGAGCATGTTCTGCCACTCGAACGCGTTCTCCAGGAACCGGATGAACCTGCCGTTGGCGTTGGCCTTGTCGAGGTCCAGGACCGGCTCGGACGGGCCGCCGGCCACCGGCGCCTTGAAGGAGTCGAGGTCGAGGTCGGGCTTCTTGGCCAGCATCATCACGACCCACTTCTTCAGCTCGTCGCGCTCCACCCGCCGGTTGACGAGCGGGTTGCGGCCGAACTGCCGGTCGGTGCTGCGCTGGAGCTCGCGCTGCGCGGCCCGCTCGTTGTACTCCGCGAGCTGCTGCTGGTAGGCGGCGATGACGGCGTCGTAGACCGACTGCTGCCACCGGGCCTCCGCCTCCGGCGTCACGACGCATCCCACGTCCACGCCGACCGACCACGCCAGCGCCGTCACGACGATCGAGATGGAGATCTCCTTCTCGCCGGACGCGGTCCCGCTCTTGGCGCCGAAGATGTCGGTGTAGACGTAGAGCTGGCCGCCGATCACGATGTGGAAGTTGTGCAGGCCGGCCGCCTCGAACAGGTGGGTGGCCTGCACCGTCACGGTCTTGGCCGCGTACCCCTCCGGAATCTCGATCTTCCCGGCGCGGCCGAAGTTGGTCGTGTTGGTGCCGTCCTGCTTGTCGAAGAAGGTCGCGGTGCGGATCGACGGCGGCGGAGCCGGCGCGTTGGCGACGCGGTACCTGGCGACGTACTCGGTGTAGTTGGCGCGGGTCAGGTACGACGGCCGCAGCGGCTGCCCGTCGGGCGTCGTCGGCGCCTGCGGCTTCACCAGTTCGCTGTCCTGCGGCGGGTTCTCCACCAGCCCGTAGAGGAAGTACGCCGCCGGCTCGGGCACCACGAAGTCGAACATGAACCGCTGGCCGTAGTTGAAGACCTGGGCGTCGTAGACCTTGTTCAGCCAGCGGTAGACGCCGCGGACGTGCTTGGGGAGGCTGTTGCTGAAGGCGTGCCGGTTCGTCTCCTCGAACTCCTCCAGCGTCCGCCGCCGGACGAGGCTGCGGACGCGCTCGCGCACCTTCTCCGCCGTGCGCTGGGTGACCTCCTGCGAGAACGAGGAGGCCTTGCGCTGCGACTCCTCGGTGGAGGCCGAGCTGCCGGCCTTGACGCTGGAGGAGAACGACGCGGCCGGACCGTAGCTGCCGCTGACCTGGAGCCCCGCCTCGATGTCGAGCTGGCTCTTGACGTGCTTCTCCGCCTCGGTCTGCAGTTCGCTCCGCTCGGTGGACTGCAGGTCCCGCTCCTTCTCGGTCTCTGTCTCGGTCTCGTCCTCCGTGGTCACCTCCACCTGGGTGAGCCGGCGGGTCGAGCGGTCCCGGGTCTCGCCCGACATCACGTTCTCGATGTGGGCGAACTCCCCCAGCTCGTAGGCCTTGATCTTCTGCCGCACCACCAGCAGGTCGGCCAGGCCGGCGGCGGAGTGCTGGGGCGCGGGCGGCGGACCGCCGCCGACCCCCCGGGTCCCGGCGCCCATGGCCCGGTGGAACCGGTGCAGGTCGATCTCGCCGCCGTCGAAGGCGAGGGTCCCGGACGGGCCGGCGTCGGCCGCGGCCCGCGCTGTCGCGTCCTGGATCTCGGCCTCCAGCACGGGGATCGCCCGGAACGGCCGCAGGTCGCCCGCGGGCAGCCCGAGCCGGTCGAGGACGCCCCGCGTCCGCTCGCTCAGCCCCGCCGCGGCGGCGTCGGAGAGCCTCGGCTCGGCGTCGGCCGCCTCCGAGACGTCGGGTGCCTCGCCCGGAGCCGCCGCCGCCGTCACCGACGGGAAGTCCAGGTGCGTGCCGTCGTGGACCAGCCTGAGCAGTTCCCGGTGCGCCCGTGCCAGGTCGTCCAGCCAGACGCGTGCCTCGTCGTCCTGCTCCGCCGGTCCATGGCCTTCCGGTGCGTGCTCGGCCGGTGCGGGCGGAGCAGGCACCGGCGCCGGAGCCCCGGGCAGGTGCGCGAGGAAGCCCGGCAGCGTCGCCGGGCGGCTCATGACGTCCCCGAGCGACCGCTCATGTCCGACCGCCCGCGCCGAGGCGGCCAGGCCGAGGAGCTTGGCGTCGAGGAGGTCCCGCTCCGCCGTCCCCGCGGGATCGCCGAGGAGCGCCGCCGCGAGCAGCCGGTCGCTCAACCCGGCCCGCGCGGCGGCGAACTCCGGGGCCTCGACCAGTTCGTTCAGGGAGCGCTCGTACTCGCGCGAGACGAAGCCGTCCAGGTCGGCCTCGCCCAGTGAGCGTTCCTCGTTGGCGTAGAACCAGGCCCTCAGCGGAGCGACGTCCAGCTCGGCGGTGCGCTCGGTCTCGTCCCGCGGGTGAAGACCGGCCGCCGTCTCGCGGAGCCTCCCCCGGTCGGCGCCCGCCGCCGCGGCCTCGGCCAGCCTCCGGTACAGCTCTGACGTCTCGACCATGACCGGCATCCCGGCCAGGGTCGCCTGCTTGCGCGCCGGGCGCACGGTGATGAACCGGAATATGCCTTCACTCGCCATCGAGGTCCCCCCTCGGTGTTCCTGCCGTCGCTCCTGTGGACGGGGCGAGACTCGGCTCCCCGCAGAATGCGCTCAGTAGTCACGAGGTGACATCAGGGAAACCACTTCCATCCCTGGCCGGACCGGGCCATCGCATCGGGGGAAACCCCCGAGTCCCGCAGGCGCGGCCGGTAGGGGGCATGCGTCAATCGGCCTGCCGGGTGATGTCAAGGGACGGTTTTCCGGCCTGCCGGTGGATCGCAGTGGACTGCGCCGCGCCCGAGAATCTGGGGACCAATCCGCGCCCGGCGCGGGAAGGCATCGATCCCCACGAAGGGAACCGCATGCGCCTCAGACACAGGATGCTCGTGGTCGGCACGGCCTGGGCGGCACTCGTGCCCGCCCTGGCCCCCGCCGCCCTGGCCGAGCCCGGCGCCGGCGACGTCCGGGCGGGCGCCCGGGCAGGCGACACGACGAGCCCGGCCGAGAAGAAGCGCGTCGACCGCGTGCCCGCCCCGAAGCCCGCCTGGTACAAGTGCTACGGCTACGCCGAATGCGCGACCGTCCGTCTCCCCCTGGACTACGACGATCCGAAGGGCGCGACCACGGAGATCGCCGTCCTGAGGGTGCGGGCGCGGAACGCCGAGAAGCGGATCGGCAGCCTCTTCCTCAACCCGGGCGGGCCCGGCGGCCAGGGCACCGCCATCGCCTACCAGGCTCCCGACTTCCTCGGCGAGGACGTCCTCGACCGCTTCGACATCGTCGGCTTCGACCCGCGCGGCATCGGGTTCAGCTCCAACGTCGCCTGCTTCCGCTCCACCAGGGACCAGACGCTCGCCATGGCGGGGATGGACGTGGCGTTCCCCCTCGGGGCGAAGCAGGAGGCGGCCTACGTCAAGTCGGCGAAGGCGCTCGGCAAGGGCTGCTCCACGACCGGGAAGAAGCTGGCGGGCGCGATGTCCTCCGCCGAGGCGGCGCGCGACATGGACGTCCTGCGCCGCGCGGTCGGCGACGAGAAGCTGTCCTACCTCGGCTTCAGCTACGGGACCGCGATCGGCCAGTACTACGCGAACATGTTCCCCGACCGGGTGCGCGCCGTCGCCGTGGACGGTGTCATCGACCCCGTCTCCTGGGTCGGCACCCGCAAGACCGCGGGCCGGATCCTGGACGACCGGCTGCGGTCGGCCGACGGCGCCTACAAGGCGCTGCGGGAGATCCTCGTCCGCTGCGGCAAGGCGGGCAAGAAGAAGTGCGAGTTCGCGGCCTACGGCGATCCCGTCAAGAACTTCGAGGTCCTCGCCAAGCGGCTGAAGGCCGGGCCGGTCGACGTCGACGGGGACAAGGTCACCTACGCCGACTTCATCGGCGCCGCGCTCGGCATGCTGTACGACCCGAGCGGCTACGAGATCATCGACGCCATGGCCACCGACCTGTGGAAGGCGACCTCGCCCGCCTCGACGGCGGCGCAGGCCGCCGAGGCGCGCAGGGCGCTCGCCGCCCGCATCGCGCAGCGCCGGGCCGAGGTCAGGCGGCAGAAGGAGGCCGCGCAGAAGGTCTCGGCCAAGGACTTCCCCTACGACAACTCCTTCGACGCGTTCAGCGGTGTCACCTGCACCGACGGCCTGCATCCGAAGAAGGCCGGCGCCTGGCCCGCGTTGACGGCCGCCTCCGACAGGCGGGCGCCCTACTTCGGGCGCGCGTGGGGCTGGGGCAGCGTCCAGTGCGCCGGTGACGCCTGGACGGTCCGCGACGAGGACGCCTACACCGGTCCGTTCAACCGGCGGACGAGCGCTCCCGTCCTGTTCGTGGGGAACTACTACGACCCGGCCACGAACTACAAGGAGGCGGTCTCGTCCAGCAAGATGCTGCCGAACAGCCGCCTGCTGTCCAGCGACAGCTGGGGCCACACCGCCTACGGCACCTCGGACTGCGTGACGAAGGCGGTCGAGGGCTACCTCGTCCGCGTGGCGCTGCCGCCCGCGGGCAAGGTGTGCGTCGGCGACGTCCAGCCGTTCGCGAAGAACCCCGAAACGGTGCTCGAGACCAGGGGGCCGGCGGACGCGAGCGCGATGGCGACCCAGGTGAGCGCCGCCGGGAACGGCTCGAAGCTGCCGCCGGTCGCGGTGCGCGTACCGGCGTCCGTCCTGCTCGGCACGCGGTGAACTGATCGTCCGTGACGCCGGGCGGGTCCCCTGGGCCCGCCCGGCGTTCGCGGGAGCTCTCGTCAGGGCCGGCGGACGGGACGATCGTCGCCTTCCGCTCCGGGAGCACCGTCCCGCGCCTCCCGCACGATCCGCTGGATGACGGAGACGGCTCGGGCCAGGTGCTGTTCCGTGCGGTCGGTCCGGTACGCGATCGCGAGGTCGACGCTCATGGCGGGCCGGACCAGGGGCCGGAAGACGACGCCTTCCAGGGCCAGGGCCGTGACGGGCTCCGGGACGACGGCCAGACCGAGACCGCCCGCGACGAGGGTCACCAGGGTGGAGGTCTCGCCGACCTCGTGGCGGATCCGCGGCTCGACCCCGGCGCCGCGGAACAGACCGAGCACCACGTCGTACATCACCGAGCGGCGGTCGGCGGAATGCACGATGAGGTCGGCGCCCGACACGTCCGTGACCCCCAGCTCCGGCAGCTCGGCCAGGGGGTGGTCGCCGGGGACGGCGACGACCAGCCGGTCCCGGCGCAGCGGCAGCACCGTGAGCGACGGATCGCCGATCGGCGGCCGCAGCAGCGCCACGTCGATCGCGCCGGACCGCAGGGCCGCCGCCTGGTCGGGCACCAGCATCTCGCCGCGGAAGGAGAAGTCGACCCCGGGCAGCTCCGCGAAGAGGCCGCGGGAGATCGCGGGCAGCAGGCTGTAGGTCGCCGAGCCCACGCAGCCGATCGCGAGATGGCCGACCGCCCCGGCCGCCACCCGCCGGGCCTCGTGCGCCGCCTCGGCCACCTCGCCGAGGATCTTCCGGGCCCGCGCCAGGTAGCCGCGGCCCGCGTCGGTGAGCTCGACCCGGCGCGTGGTCCGATGGAGCAGTTCCACGCCGAGGTCGGCCTCCAACCGGCGGATCGCCTGCGACAGGGGCGGCTGGGCCATGGCGAGCCGTTCGGCGGCGCGTCCGAAGTGGAGCTCCTCGGCGACGGCGACGAAGTACCGCAGGTGGCGCAGATCCATATGTCTGGCATCTCAATTGGTGCGAATATTGATACTTCACTGTATCAAGGGAGGTCATCTAGCCTCGACGCCATGAGCTCCTTCCTGTACTCCGCCGTCCGGACCCCGTTCGGACGGTTCAACGGCGCCCTGGCGGGCGTGCGGCCGGACGACCTCGCGGCGGGAGTGATCACCGCCCTGCTGGACCGGGCGCCCCGGCTGGACCCGGCCGCGATCGGCGAGGTCGTCTGGGGCAACGCGAACGGCGCCGGCGAGGAGAACCGCAACATCGGCAGGATGGCCGCGCTGCTGGCCGGGCTGCCGACGAGCGTGCCGGGCACGACGGTGAACCGGCTGTGCGGCTCCGGCCTCGACGCGGCGATGACCGGCTCCCGGATGATCGAGACGGGCGACGCCGACGTGGTCGTGGCCGGCGGGGTCGAGTCGATGACCCGGGCGCCGTGGGTGCTGCCCAAGCCGGCCAAGGGCTTTCCTCCCGGGGACCTCGCCGCGGTCTCCACCACGCTCGGCTGGCGGCTGGTGAACCCGCGCATGCCGGAGGAGTGGACCGTCTCCCTGGGCGAGGCCAACGAGCGGCTCGGGGAGAAGCACGCCGTCGGCCGGGAGCGCCAGGACGCGTTCGCCCTGCGCTCCCACCGGCTGGCGGCGGCCGCCTGGGACGAGGGCTTCTACGACGACCTCGTCGTCCCCGCCGGGGGGCTGGAGCGCGACGAGGGCATCCGCGCGGGCACCTCGCTGGAGAAGCTGGCCGGGCTCAAGCCGAGCTTCCGCGCGGAGGGCACCATCACCGCGGGCAACGCCTCGCCGCTGAGCGACGGCGCCGGCGCCCTGCTGCTCGGCTCCGCCGCGGCCGCCGGCCGGATCGGCCTCGACCCCGTCGCCCGGATCGCCGGACGCGGCGCGTTCGCGCTCGACCCCCAGGACTTCGGGTACGCGCCGGTCGAGGCGGCCGAGCGCGCCCTCGCGCGGGCCGGGATCGGCTGGGACCGCGTCGGCGCGGTCGAGCTCAACGAGGCGTTCGCCGTGCAGTCGCTCGTCTGCGTCGACGCCTGGGGCGTCGACCCGGAGATCGTCAACACCAGGGGCGGCGCGATAGCGATCGGCCACCCCCTCGGGGCCAGCGGCGCCCGCGTCCTCGGCACGCTCGCGAAGGTGCTCCGCGAGCGCCGCGAGCGCTGGGGCGTCGCCGCGATCTGCATCGGCGTCGGGCAGGGACTCGCGGTCGTCCTGGAGAACACGAGTACGGAAAGCACTGGCACGCACAGCACTGGCACGCACAGCACTGGCACGCACAGCACTGGCACGCACAGCACTGGCACGCACAGCACTGGCACGCACAGCACTGGCACGCACAGCACTGGCACGCACAGCACTGGCACGCACAGCACTGGCACGCACAGCACTGGCACGCAGGGCACGGGCCCGCGGGGCGGGGAGGCCGGGGCATGAGCCGAGCGGAGATCCTCGAAAGCGTCGACGAGGCCGTCCGGGGGATCGAGGACGGCAGCACCGTCCTGGTCGGCGGCTTCGGCTTCGCGGGAATGCCGTTCGACCTCATCGACGGGCTGATCCGGCAGGGCGCGAAGGACCTCACCATCGTGTCCAACAACGCCGGGAACGGGGACGTCGGGCTGGCCGCGCTGCTGAAGACCGGGCGCGTGCGGAAGGTGGTCTGCTCCTTTCCCCGGCAGAGCGACTCCCACGTCTTCGACGGGCTCTACCGGGCCGGGAAGATCGAGCTGGAGGTCGTGCCGCAGGGCAACCTCGCCGAGCGGATGCGCGCGGCCGGCGCGGGCATCGGCGCCTTCTTCTGCCCGACCGGCGTGGGCACGCCGCTGGCCGAGGGCAAGGAGACCCGGACCATCGACGGGCGCGTCCACGTCCTGGAGTACCCGATCAAGGGCGACGTGGCCCTGATCGGCGCCCATCGCGCCGACGCGATGGGCAATCTCGTCTACCGCAGGACCGCGCGGAACTTCGGCCCCGTGATGGCCACGGCCGCGACCACCACGATCGCGCAGGTGACCGACGTCGTCCCGGTCGGCGATCTCGACCCGGAGGCGGTCGTCACGCCCGGCATCTTCGTCGACCGCGTGGTGCGGGTCGAGCAACGGCACTACACCGTCCAAGGAGCGCGCTGACATGTCCCGCACGGGTCCCCTCACCCCGGACGAGCTCGCCGAGGTCGTCGCCCGCGACATCCCCGCCGGCTCCTACGTCAACCTCGGCATCGGCAGGCCCACCAAGGTCGCCGACCATCTCCCCGACGGCTCGGGCATCGTGCTCCACACCGAGAACGGCATGCTCAACATGGGCCCCGCCGCCGTGGGCGACCAGGTCGACCCCGACCTGACGAACGCCGGCAAGGTCCCGGTGACCGAGCTCCCCGGAGCGTCGTACTTCCACCACGCCGACTCCTTCGCCATGATGCGCGGCGGCCATCTCGACGTGTGCGTGCTGGGCGCCTTCCAGGTCTCGGCCACCGGCGACCTCGCCAACTGGCACACCGGCGCCGCCGACGCCGTCCCCGCCGTCGGCGGCGCGATGGACCTGGCCATCGGCGCCAAGCAGGTCTTCGTGATGATGACGCTCTTCGACAAGGAAGGCCGGTCCAAGCTGGTCCCCGCCTGCACCTATCCGCTGACCGGCGTCGGCTGCGTCAGCAGGGTCTACACCGACGTCGCCGTCATCGACGTGGGCCCGGACGGGGCGTCGGTCCGGGAGACCTTCGGTCTCACGGCCGGCGAACTCCGCGACCGCCTTCCCGTCCCCCTCACGACCGGCTGAGCGCGGCCGGTCAGCCTCCGGTCTCGCCGGCGGCCAGGGCCTTCACGTCCGCGGTGGTCAGCGGCGTCCCGCCGATGCCCCAGCTTCCGCTGCGGACGTCCTCGATGACCACCCAGGTCACCGGACGCATGTTCTCACCCTCGACGCTGACCATCGCATCGGTCAGCGCACGCACGAGCTCGGTCTTCTGGTCGTCGGTGAACACGCCTTCGATCACCTTCACGTTGATGAGCGGCATCGGTCTCCTCCATCCGTCCGCACGCCGGCCGCGCCTTGCGCCACGCCGCGCGGTGCGACCCCGCGGCCCCTGCGGCCGCTTACCAACCATCCGGCAGCGCCGTGTGAGCCGGCGTGTGACCACGCCTCGCACCCGCGGAAAGAATTCGCTAAAAGAATTCGCTCCGACCGGTCGTGCGGGACGGACCGCGCCGGTCACGCCCCGGCGGGGAACGGGCCGGCGCGGCCGAGAAGGGCGGGGACGGGCTTGCCTAGGCGTTCGCCGAGCCAGGCCGCCGTCTCGGCGACCGCGGACATCCGGACGCCGGTGGCGACGCCCGAGCGGTCCAGGGCGTACAGCAGGTCCTCGGTCGCGATGTTGCCGGTCGCGGCGGGCGCGAACGGGCAGCCGCCGAAGCCGCCCGCGCTGGCGTCCAGGGCGCTCACCCCGGAGTCGACCGCGGCGAGGGCGTTGGCGTAGCCGGTGTTGCGGGTGTTGTGGAAGTGGCAGCGAAGGGGGACGCCGGGGGCGATCCCGGCGGCACCCGCCAGCAGCGCGCGGACCTGGGCGGGAACGCCGACACCGATCGTGTCGGCAAGGGCGATCTCGTCGGGTTCGCCTTCGGCGACCCGACGGACCAGGTCCAGCACGCGGGCCGCGGGGACCTCGCCCTCGAAGGGGCAGCCGAAGGCGGCGGCGATCGTCACGGTGCGGCGCACCCCGGCGGCGCGGGCGTCCGCCGCGATCGCGGCCCAGGCGGCGGCGCCCTCCTCGACCGTGCAGCCCTGGTTGCGGCGGCTGAACTCGTCGGTGGCCACGACGACGACGTTGATCTCGTCCACTCCGGTGGCGAGCGCGCGGTCGAGCCCGCGCCTGTTGAGGACGAGCCCCGCGTAGCTGACGCCCTCCGGCCTGGGGAGCCGCTCCATCACGGCCTCGGCGTCGGCCATCTGCGGGACCCGCTTCGGGTTCACGAAGCTGACGGCCTCGATCCGCCGCAGGCCCGCCGCGACGCTGCGTTCGACGAGCCGCACCTTGTCCGCGGTGGCGAGGACCGCGGACTCGTTCTGCAGCCCGTCCCGGGGCGCCACCTCGATGAGTTCGACCATGAGCATCCTTTGTATGCAATCCAGAGCCATCTGCAGGATTGTCCTGGGAAGTCTCTTGTGTCAAGGCTCACGTTCGGCCTATCTTGCATGCAATCGATCGGAGGAGGTTCGGATGGTCCGTGCCGTGGACCGTGTCTACACACGGCTGCGCGCCGACATCCTGGACGGCGTCCACCCGCCCGGGGCGCGGCTCGGCGAGGCCGAGCTCGCCGAGATCACCGGCTCCAGCCGGACGCCCGTCCGGGAGGCGCTGCGGCGGCTGGAGGTCGAGGGCCTGGTGGAGGTGCTGCCTCATCGCGGCGCCCGGGTCCCGGACTGGACGCCCGAGGATCTCGAGGAGATCTACGACCTGCGGATGCTGCTGGAGGGCGCCGCCGCCCGGCGCGCCGCCACCCGCGTGACCGCCGCGGACACCGGCCGGATGGACGAGCTGTGCCGCCTGATGGAAGAGGCCGTCGAGCCGGGCGCGGGCCAGGACCTGGACCGGGTCGCGACGCTCAACGCCGAGTTCCACGACATCATCCGCGCCGCCGCCGCGAGCGGCCGGCTCGTGTCCATGCTCAACGCGGTGGTCCAGCTCCCGCTCGTGATGCGGACCTTCCACCGCTACTCCCCCGCCGACCTCGCCCGCAGCTCCGCCCACCACCGCGAGCTGGCCGCTGCCCTGCTCGCCCGCGACGGGACGTGGGCCGAGTCGGTGATGCGGGCGCACGTGCTCGCCGCGAAGGCGGTGCTGCTGCGCACCGCCCGCACCCCCAACGACCCGAACGACCCGAACGACCCGAACGACCCGAACGACCCGAACGACGACATGGAAACGAGGACCGGCTAGATGTCAACGCACGACGGTGCCGCGCCGGACGCCCGGGGCCCCCTCGCCGACCTGCGCGTCGTGGAGATGGGGCAGCTGCTCGCCGGGCCGTTCTGCGGCCAGCTGCTCGGCGACTTCGGCGCCGAGGTGATCAAGCTGGAGTCGCCCGGCGCCGGCGACCCGATGCGCCAGTGGGGACGCGAGAAGCCGCACGGCAAGTCCCTGTGGTGGCCGGTGGTCGCCCGCAACAAGAAGTCGGTGACCTGCGACCTGCGCACCCCGGAGGGCCAGGACCTCGCGCGGCGGATCATCGACCACGCCGACATCGTGGTCGAGAACTTCCGGCCCGGCACGCTGGAGCGCTGGGGGATGGACTTCGACCGGCTCCGCGAGAGCAACCCCGGCCTGATCCTGGTGCGCGTGTCCGGGTTCGGGCAGACCGGCCCCTACGCGCCCCGGGCGGGGTACGGGTCGATCGGCGAGGCCATGGGCGGCATCCGCTACGTGACCGGCGATCCCGGCGGCGCGCCCGCCCGCGCCGGGATCTCGCTGGGCGACTCGCTGGCGGCGGTGTTCGCCACCATCGGCGCGCTCGTCGCCGTCCACCACCGCTCCGCCACCGGACGCGGCCAGGTCGTCGACTCGGCGATCTACGAGGCGGTGCTGGCGATGATGGAGTCGCTGCTGCCCGAGTGGGCGGTCGCGGGGTACCAGCGCGAGCGGACCGGTTCGGTGCTGCCCAACGTCTCCCCCAGCAACGTCTACCCGACCGCGTCGGGCGAGATGATCCTCATCGCCGCCAACCAGGACACCGTGTTCGGACGGCTCGCCAGGGCGATGGGCCGGCCCGAGCTGAGCGCCGACCCCCGGTTCGCCGGGCACGCGGACCGGGGCCGGAACATGGCCGAGCTGGACGGCGTCATCTCCGCCTGGTCGGCCGGGATCGAGACCGGGGACCTGCTGGAGCTGCTGCACGCCGGAGGCGTCCCGGCCGGCCGGATCTACACCGCCAAGGACATGTTCGACGACCCCCACTTCGCCGCCCGCGAGGCGATCGTGCGCCTGGTCCACCCGGACTTCGGCGAGCTCCCGATGCACAACGCGTTCCCCAGGCTCAGCGAGACCCCGGGGTCGGTGCGACGGCCCGGCCCCGGGCTCGGCGAGCACAACCGGGAGGTCTACGGCGGCCTCCTGGACCTTCCAGAAGACGAGATCGCCGCGCTGTCGGAGCGCGGCGTCATCTGAGCACAGCACCGGGAGAGCAGATGGGTTATCGACTGGGCGTCGACGTGGGCGGCACGTTCACCGACGTGCTGCTCGTCGACGAGCAGACCGGCGTCAGCCACCGCGCCAAGACGGCGTCCACTCCGGCGGACCAGTCGGAGGGCGTGCTGAACGGCATCCGCAAGGTGTGCCGGGACGCCGGGATCGAGATGGACGAGGTGGCGCACGTCCTGCACGGCACCACCGTCGCGACCAACGCGATCCTCCAGGGCCGGGGGGCGCGGGTCGGGCTGGTGACCACCGAGGGCTTCCGGCAGGTCCTGCAGATCGGCCGCTCGTACGTCCCCGGCGGCCTCGCCGGCTGGATCATCTGGCCGAAGCCGGAGCCGCTGGCCCGGCTGGAGCACACCGTGGAGATCCCCGGCCGGATCGCCGCGGACGGCACGATCGTCACCCCGCTGGACGAGGAGCGCGCGCGTGCGGAGCTGCGGCGGCTCGGCGGGGCCGGCATCGAGGCACTGACGGTCTCATTGATCAACTCCTACGCGAACGGCGAGCACGAGCGGCGGGTGGCGGAGATCGCCGCCGAGGAGCTGCCCGGCGTGCCGGTGTCGCTGTCCAGCCGCGTCCTGCCGGAGATGCGGGAGTACGAGCGCACGGTCACGACCGTGGCGAACAGCTACGTCCAGCCCGAGGTGTCCCGCTACGTGCGCAACCTGGACCGCTCGCTGAGCGCCAGCGGAATCGACGCGCCGCTGTCGGTGCTGCGCAGCGACGGCGGGCTCACCAAGGCCGCCAAGGCGGCCGAGGACCCGGTCTCGCTGCTGCTGTCCGGCCCGGCCGGCGGGGTGACGGGGGCGGTCTGGTTCGCCGAGCAGGCCGGGTTCCCCGACTTCCTCACCTTCGACATGGGCGGCACGTCCACCGACGTGGCGCTGGTGCTCGGCGGGCGGCCCCGGATCGGCCGGGAGACCACCGTCGGCGACCTCACCGTCCGCGCCACCAGCGTGGACGTCCGCACGGTCGGCGCGGGAGGCGGCTCGATCGCGCACGTGCCCGAGCTGACCAGGGCACTGCGGGTCGGCCCGCAGTCCGCGGGCGCCGACCCGGGCCCGGCCGCCTACGGGACCGGCGGCACCGACCCGACGGTCACCGACGCCAACGTGGTGCTCGGCTACCTGCCGACGCGGCTCGCCGGCGGGGAGATCGCGCTGGACGTCGAGGCCGCCCGCAAGGCGATGCGCTCCATCGCCGACGCGATGGGCCTGCCGAGCGTCGAGGCGGCGGCGGCCGGCGTGATCGACATCGTCAACGAGAACATGCTCGGCGCGCTCCGCCTGATCAGCGTCCGGCAGGGCTACGACCCGCGTGACTTCGCGCTGATGTCGTTCGGCGGCGCGGGCCCGCTGCACGCCAACGCGCTCGGCAGGCTGACCGGCTCCTGGCCGGTGATCGTGCCGCCGTCGCCGGGCGTCCTGTGCGCCTACGGGGACGCGACCACCTGCCCGCGCGACGAGAGCGCCCGCACGATGGTGCGCCGCTTCTCCACCCTCGACGACGACGAGCTGCGCACCGCGCTCGCCGAGCTGGCCGACGCCGCCGCCGGGCGGCTGGAGGCCGAGGGCGTGCCGCGCGCGAGCCAGACCGCGACGTACCAGATCGACCTGCGCTACCACGGGCAGGGCTTCGAGATCCCGGTCGAGGTGGACCGTGCCACCGTCGACGGCGACCTGCTGGCCGGGCTCGGCGCCGCGTTCGACGCCGAGCACGAGCGGCTGTTCTCCTTCCTGCTCGACAACGAGCGCGAGGTGATCAACCTGCGGGTCACGGTGAGCGGGCCGCGCCCCGAGGTCGCCTGGCGCGTCCTGCCGGAGGGGACGGGCGACCCGTCGGCCGCCCTGATCCGCGAGACCGAGGTGTGGATGGACGGCGAGACGGCGCCCGCCCGCATCTACGACCGCTCCAAGCTGCTCTCCGGTGACGTCGTGGAAGGGCCGGCCGTGGTGGTGGAGATGGACTCCACGACCCTCGTGCTGGCCGGGCACTCCGCGTCCGTGCACCCCAGCGGCAGCCTGCTGATCCGTCCGCTGAACGAGGAGGGCTGATGGCCGAGATCCTGCAGACCGAGACCGCGCCGGCCGGGCGGGTCGACGTCGACCCGGTGACCCTGGACATCATCGAGAACGCGCTGCGCAACGCCCGCCACGAGATGGACGAGGTGCTGTTCCGCACCGCGCTGTCCCCGGGCATCCGCGAGCAGCACGACGAGTTCCCGCTGATCGCCGACCCGTCCGGGAAGATGGTCGTCGGCCAGTTCGGGCTCTCGGTCCCCGACTTCCTGGAGAACTTCGACGGGACGATCGGCGAGGGCGACATCCTGATGACGTCCGACCCCTACGCCTGCGGCGCGGCGATCAGCCACGCCAACGACTGGCTGCTGGTGGTGCCGATCTACCACGAGGGCCGCCTGGTCGGATGGTCCTCGATGTTCGGGCACATGTCGGACGTGGGCGGCAAGACGCCCAGCTCGATGCCCGCCGACGCCCGCACCATCTACGAGGAGGGCGTGGTCGTCCCGCCGTTCAAGCTGTACGAGGGCGGTGTGCTGAACGAGGCCGCGCTGCGCATCATCCTCAACCAGGTGCGCATGCCCGACTGGAACCGGGCCGACCTGAACGGCCTGGTCGCCGCGTGCACCACGGCGGCCCGGCGGGTCTCGGAGCTGTGCGCCCGGTTCGGCGTCGAGACCTACCTGTCCGCGCTGGACGCCCTGCTGGACCGCAACTACCAGGCCATGAAGGTGCTGCTGGCCACCCTCTTCGAGGACGGCCGGACGCTGGAGTTCGCCGACTACATCTGCGACGACGGCTGCGGGTACGGCCCGTACGAGCTGAAGATCTCGCTGACCCGCACCGGCGAGAAGATCCATCTGGACTTCTCGCACGCGGCCCCGCAGGCCGTCGGGCCGGTGAACTACTTCATCAACGAGAACCTCGTCCGGATGTTCTTCGGCATCTACGTGATCACCGTCGCGGACCCGCAGATCCTCTGGAACGACGGCTTCTACCCGCTGATCGACGTGACGATCCCCGAGGACTCGTTCTGGAAGCCGCGCCACCCCGCCGCGCTGAACGCCCGCAACCACGGCATCGGCCGGGTCTTCGACCTGTTCGGCGGGCTCCTCGGCCAGACCAACCCGGAGATCCTCAACGCGGCCGGCTTCTCGTCCTCGCCGCACTTCATGTACTCGGGCCACTACACCTCGGGTCCGCGCGAGGGCGAGTGGTTCCAGCTGTACTCGATCGGCTTCGGCGGGGTGCCGGGGCGCCCGGTCGGGGACGGCCCGGACGGGCACTCGCTGTGGCCGTCGTTCGTCAACATCCCCTGCGAGTACCTGGAGTCCTACTACCCGCTGCGCGTCGAGCGGTGGGAGACGATCGCCGACTCCGGCGGCGCGGGCCTGCACCGGGGCGGCAACGGGGTCGACGTCGCGTACTGCTTCGAGCAGCCCGGCACGATCGCGATCCACGACGACCGCTGGCTCACCTACCCGTGGGGGGTGAACGGCGGACGTCCGGGCGCGCGGGGCCGCAAGTGGATCGAGCGGGCGGACGGCACCCGGGAGGTGCTTCCGAGCAAGATCCACGACGTACCGGTCCGGCCCGGCGACGTCCTGCACTTCGTGACCTGGGGCGGCGGAGGATGGGGCGACCCGCTCGCCCGTCCCGCCGAGCTGGTCGCGCTGGAGGTGAAGCGCGGCCTGGCCACCGCGGACGGCGCCCGCGCCGGGTACGGCGTGGTCTGCACCGGCGAGGGCGTCCTCGACGAGGAGGCCACCGAGGCGCTGCGGGCGTCGATGGCCGCCGAGCGGACCGAGATCCCGGTGTTCGACATGGGCCCGCCGCTGGAGCAGATCCTCGCCCGCTGCGAGGAGGAGACGGGCCTTCCCGCCCCGCGCCCGCCGGTCGACGTCCGGTCCGCCGCCGCGCTGGGCGACCGCAGGTGAGCGACCTCGCCGCCGACTACCGCGCCTCGGGCTTCGGGCACGGCCTCGGCTGCGGCCGGTCGCCCGCGGTGCTGGTGGTGGACCTCGTCCGCGCCTACCTGGTGGACGGGTCGCCGCTGCGCGCCCCGGTCGAGGACGCGGCGGCCGCCGCCGCGTCCCTGATCGGGGCGGGCCGGTCGGCCGGGCTGCCCGTGCTGTTCACCCGGGTGGAGTACCGGCCGGGCGGGGCGGACGGCGGGCTGTTCCGCCTCAAGATCCCCGCGCTGCGCGTGTTCGAGGAGGGGAGCCCCCTCGGCGACTTCGCCGAGGGGGCGGCCCCCCGTCCCGGCGAGACCGTGGTGACCAAGCAGTACGCCAGCGCGTTCCACGGCACGTCGCTGGCGTCCACCCTGACCGCGTCCGGCGTCGACACCCTGCTGATCTGCGGGCTGACCACCAGCGGCTGCGTCCGCGCGACCGCGACGGACGCGCTGCAGCACGGGTTCCGCCCCCTGGTGGTGGACGAGGCCTGCGGCGATCGGGACCCCCGCCTCCACGAGGCCAACCTGCTGGACCTCGGCGCCAAGTACGCCGACGTCCTGTCGCTCGACGAGGCGCTCACCACCGTGCGCGGGTTCTCACCGCGCGGTGGGGAAGGCCATTGAGGACGCCTCGTCGGTCGCGGCGGGGGCGGGCCAGCGGGAGGTGACGGCCTTGGCGCGCGTGTAGAACCGCACCCCTTCGGCCCCGTGGACGTGGGTGTCCCCGAACAGGGACGCCTTCCAGCCGCCGAAGGAGTAGAACGCCATCGGTACCGGGATGGGGACGTTCACTCCGATCATCCCGACGTGCACGGCGCGCTGGAACCGCCGCGCCGCCTCCCCGGAGGAGGTGAAGACCGCCGTGCCGTTGCCGTAGGGGTTGGCGTTGATCAGCGCGATCGCCTCGTCGAGCGTCTCGGCGCGCAGCACCAGCAGCACCGGTCCGAAGATCTCCTCCTGGTAGGCGGCCATGTCGGTGGCGGCGCCGTCGAGCAGGCACGGGCCGACGAAGAACCCGGGGCCGTCCAGGCCGCGCCCGTCCACGACGAGCTTCGCCCCGGCCCGCTCCGCCTCCTCGACATGCCCGGTGACGCGCTCCCGCGCCGCCTCGCTGATCAGCGGCCCCATCTCGCTCGCCGGGTCGCCGCCCGGCCCGACCCTGATCGCGCGGGCCCGCTCGGCGAGCCGCTCGACCAGCGGATCCCCGGCGGCGCCGACCGCGACCGCCACGGAGACCGCCATGCAGCGCTGGCCCGCCGATCCGTACGCCGCGGCGGTGATCTGCTCCGCGGCCAGGTCGAGGTCGGCGTCGGGCAGGACGACCGCGTGGTTCTTCGCGCCGCCGAGAGCCTGCACCCGCTTCCCGGCGGCGCCCGCCGCCTCGTGCACGTGCCGCGCCACGGGCGTGGATCCGACGAACGACACCGCCGCCACGCCGGGGTGCGTGATCAACGCGTCGGCGGTGACGTGGTCGCCGTGCAGCACGTTGAACACCCCGTCCGGCAGGCCCGCCTGCGCGTAGAGCTCGGCGACCAGGTTGGACGCGGAGGGCACGCGCTCGCTCGGCTTCAGCACGAACGTGTTGCCGCACGCGATGGCGATCGGGTGCATCCACAGCGGGACCATGACCGGGAAGTTGAACGGGACGACTCCCGCGCACACCCCGAGCGGCTGCCGGAACGAGAACGCGTCCACCCCGGACGACACCTGGTCGGAGAACTCGCCCTTGAGCACCTGCGCGATCCCGCACGCGAACTCGACGACCTCGCGCCCCCGGACGACCTCTCCGCGCGCGTCGTCCAGGACCTTGCCGTGCTCGGCGGTGACCAGGCGGGCCAGCTCGTCCTCGTGCCGCTCCAGCAGGTCGCGCAGCGCGAACATGATCCGCGCGCGTCGGCTGAGCGACACCTCCGACCACGTCTCGAACGCTCGCGCCGCGGCTCCCACCGCCGCGTCCACCTCGGCGCGGCGCCCGAGGACGACCTCGCCGGCCTGCCGACCCGTCGCCGGGTCGTGCACGGCCGCCGTGGTGCTCCCGCCCACCGGGACACCCCCGATCCAGTGCTGGATAGAACGCATCGGTTTCCTTTCACAGGTAACGGCGCTGGGCCTTCTTGTCGTCTTCGTAGCGGGCGCGGGCCTGCCGGGTCTGCTCCAGCGCCGAGACCTCTGCGACCGGGACGTCCCACCAGGCCTCGCTGTCCGGCGCCGGAGCCAAGGGGTCGGTCTCCACGTGGACGACCGTCGTCCGGGGTGAGGCGATCGCCTGGCGGAGCGCCTTCCTGAAGCCGTCGGCGTCGTCGGCCCGGATGACGTCGGCGCCGAGGCTGGCGGCGTTGGCGGCCAGGTCGACCGGGATGGGGTCGCCGTCCAGGCCGGTGGGGGTGCGGAGGCGGTGGCGGGTGCCGAACCGTTGGGCGCCGACCGATTCGGACAGGTTGCCGATGGAGGCGTAGCCGTGGTTCTGGACCAGGACGACGACGAGCTTGATGCCTTCGGCGGCGGCGGTGGTGAGTTCCTGGGCCATCATCAGGTACGAGCCGTCGCCGACCATGACGAACACCTCGCGGTCGGGCGCGGCCATCTTCACCCCCAGGCCCCCGGCGATCTCATAGCCCATGCAGGAGTAGCCGTACTCGACGTGGTAGCCCTTGGGGTCGCGGGCCCGCCACAGCTTGTGCAGGTCACCGGGCATCGACCCCGCCGCGCACACCACCACGTCCCGCGGCCCGGACTCGGCGTTGACGATGCCGATGACCTCCGTCTGCGCCAGTGGCGTTCCCCGGCGCCCGCCGAACGCGGCATCGACGACACCGCTCCACCGCCGCGTCCGCTCGCGCACCTCGTCGCGATACGACTCCGGCACGGTGTAGCCCTCCAGCGCGGTGTCCAGTGCGCGGAGGGCTTCGCGGGCGTCGGCCACCACCGACACTCCCCCGAGCTTGACCGCATCAGATCTGGCGACGTTGATGTTGACGAACCTGACGTCCGGGTCGGCGAACAGGCTGTGGGAAGCGGTGGTGAAATCGCTGTAACGCGTCCCGATCCCCACCACCACATCGGCCTCGCGCGCCAACGCGTTGGCCGCCGTCGTCCCCGTCGCCCCGACCGCGCCCACCGAGCACGGGTGATCCCACGCCAGCGCGCCCTTGCCCGCCTGCGTCTCGGCCACCGGCACACCGGTCCGCTCGGCCAGCACCCCCAGCACCTCGCTCGCACCGGAGTAGATCACCCCACCCCCCGCCACGATCAACGGACGCTCCGCCGCCCCCACGATCGCCGCCGCCTCCTCCAGCGCGGCGGGCTCGGGCACCGCACGCGCGACCCGCCACACCCGCTCGGCGAACAACTCCTGCGGCCACTCGAACGCCTCGGCCTGCACGTCCTGCGGCAGCGCCAACGTCACCGCACCGGTCTCGGCCGGATCGGTCAGCACCCGCATCGCCGCCAGCAACGCCCCCGGCAACTGCTCAGGACGATTGATCCGATCCCAGTACCTCGACACCGGCCGCAAACAATCATTCACCGACACGTCGTAGGAGCGACCGTCCTCCAACTCCTGCAGCACCGGATTGGCCGGACGCGTGGCGAACACATCCCCGGGCAGCAGCAGCACCGGCAACCGGTTGATGGTGGCCAGCGCCGCACCCGTCACCAAGTTCGTCGCGCCCGGCCCGATCGAGGTCGTGCACGCCAACGTCGACAACCGATCACTCATCCGCGCATAACCGGCCGCCGAATGCACCATCGCCTGCTCGTTGCGCGCCATGTAGTACGGCAACTCATCACCGTGCTCCAGCAGCGCCTGACCGACCCCCGCCACATTGCCGTGCCCGAAAATCCCGAAACACCCGGCGAAGAACCGCCGCCGCTCCCCATCCCGCACGCTGTACTGCGCAGCCAGGAAACGCACCAGAGCCTGCGCCACCGTCAACCTCATGACCGTCCCTCCATGCCGTATGCCAGGGGCGACGGCGGCCGCGGCTCCACCGGCCGCACATCCCGGCTCTTCCGGATACGCGCCGGCCCGGCCGGCACATGCGGGTGACGCCGGCCGCAACCCGGCACTGCCCTCGGTTCGTCGTTCACAGGAGTTCCACTGCGGCGTCCACGGCCGCGGCGACGTCGCCGTCCGCCGGGTACAGCAGGGAACGGCCGATCACCAGGCCCCGGACCGTGGGGAGACGCAGCGCGCGGCGCCAGCCCTCCCGCGCGGCCGCGGGATCGGCCGCCACTTCCCCGCCCAGCAGCAGCGCGGGCAGCGTGGAGGCGGCCATGACGCGCTCCATGTCCTGCACCACCGGCACCTTCAGCCAGGTACGTGCCGACGTCGTGCCCAGTCCGGAGGCGATGGCGATCGCCCGCGTCATGGCCTCCGGCGACAGGTCGTTGCGGACCCGCCCGTCCACCCGGTGGGAGATGAACGGCTCCACCATCGCCATCAGCCCGTGCTCGGCCAGCTCCGACACCGCGCGGGCGCACCCCTCAAGAGCGCGCGCGGTGGCCGGGTCCGCCTCGTCCACCCGCAGCAGCATCTTGCCGCCGTCCAGACCCGAGGCCGCGATCGCGCCGGCGCCGTAGGCGGTGAAGCGGTCGTCGATCTCGAACGAGGACCCGGCCAGCCCGCCCCGGTTCATCGACCCGATCACGACCTTGCCGTCCAGTACGCCCAGCAGCAGCAGATCCTCGATCACATCGGCCGTGCCCATCACGCCGTCCACGCCCGGCCGCTCCAACGCGGTGCACAACCGGTCCAGCAGCTCTCCCCGGTCGGCCATCGCCAGCGGATCGCCCCCGGCGGCCAGGGCCCCCCGCGCCGGGTGATCGGCCGCCAGGAGCATCAACCGCCCGGTCCCGCCCAGCAGCGACCCGCGCCGGGCACGGCGCCCCGCCGCCTCGGCGATCGACTCCGGACGCACCGCCCGCGCCTCGGCCAGCCCCGCGATCCGCTCCGCCCTCGCATCGGCGGAGGGCGCCGGCATCTCCGGCGTCATGCGGCCACCTCCTCGGTCCGCGATAGCACCTCGTCCGTCGTGGGCATCGCCGCCGAGCACGCCAGCCGGGACGCGACGATCGCGCCCGCCGCGTTGGCGAAGCCGAGGACGCGCGGCAGGTCCCAGCCGCAAAGCAGCCCGTGGCAGAGCGCGCCGCCGAACGCGTCGCCCGCGCCGAGGCCGTTGACGACCTCGACCGGCACCGGCGGCGACTCGGCGGTCCGGCCCTCGGCGTCGACGGCGAGGACGCCGTCCGGTCCGCGCTTGACGACGGCGAGCCGGACGCCCCGGTCGAGCAGCGCGCGGGCGGCGGCCAGGGGGTCGCTCTCCCCCACCGCCACCTCGCACTCGGCGGTGTTCCCGACGGCGACGGTGGCGTGTTCGAGGGCCTCGCCCGCCCAACGCCGCGCCTCGTCCCGCGACTCCCAGAACACGGGCCGGTGGTCGAGGTCGAGGACGGTGAGAGCGCTCCGGCGGCGGGTGCCGAGGGCGGCCAGGGTCGCCGTCCTGGACGGTTCGGCGCACAGGCCGGTCATCGTGACCCACAGCACCCCGGCGGCCTCGATCGCGGGCCGGTCCAGCTCGTCCGCGCGGATCTCCAGGTCGGGGGCCTTCGGGAAGCGGTAGAAGTACAGCGGGAAGTCGTCGGGCGGGAACAGCTCGCAGAAGGTCACCGGGGTAGGCAGGCCGGGGACGTCGGCGACGTAGCGGTCGTCGACGCCGTACTCGGCGAGCGCCCGCCGGACGAAGCGGCCGAACGGGTCGGCGCCGGTCCGGGTGATGACGGCGGAGCGGCGGCCGTGCCGGGCGGCGGCGACCGCCACGTTGGTGGCGCTGCCGCCGAGGAACCTCGCGAACGTCTCGACCTCGTCCAGCCCGACGCCGGAGGTCAGCGGGTAGAGGTCGACGCCGACGCGGCCCATGGTGATGACGTCGAAGGACGCGGCGCCGCTCATGAGCCGATCCCGGCGAGGTACTCGACACAGGCTCGGACGTCGGCCAGCGGGCCCTCGCCCGGCGCGGGTTCGCGGTCGAGGACCGTGTCCTGCTCCAGGACGTACCAGCCGTCGTAACCGGCGGCTTCGAGGGAGCCGACGATGTCCGCTATGTCGATGTCGCCCGCACCGAGCGGGCGGTAGAGCCCGGCCCGTACGGCGTCGGTGTAGGGGGTCCGGCCGTCCCGCACGCTCTCGGCGAGGTCCGCGTCGACGTCCTTGAGGTGGACGTGCGCGATCCGTCCGGCCGCGCTCGCCGCCAGCTCGACCGGGTCGGTTCCGCCGACCAGCAGGTGGCCGGTGTCCAGGCACAGCGGCACGCCGGACCCGGCGAGAACGCGCCGCACTTCGCTGGAGCGTTCCACCATCGTCCCGACGTGCGGGTGGAGCACGGCCCGGACCCCGCTCTCCCCGGCGAGCGCGGCGATCCGCTCGAGATTGGTCAGGAGCGCCGTCCACCCGACGGTGTCCAGGGAGGGGCGCTCGTCGTAGCCGCGCAGCCCGTGGACGGCGGCCAGCACCAGCGCCGGTTCCGGCTTGGAGCGTTCCATTTCGAAGCCGGACAGGATCCGGCGGACCTCGGGCAGCGGGTCGCGATCCGGGTCGTGCAGTACGACCGGCGCGAAGCCGCCCACCGGACGGAGACCGTATCCGGCGAGCAGGGCGGCGCGCTCCCCGGCTTCGGCGGGCAGGAAGCCGTCCGGTCCGAACTCCGTGGCGGCCAGCCCGAGTGCGCGCATCTCCGCCAGCACCCGTCCTGGATCCATCTGGTGGCCCCAGCCCGGGACCTCGCACACCCCCCACGAGATCGGGGCTCCCGCTACGCGGTCGTTGATCATCGGCTCACCGTCTCCCTGGGACGCACCCGGCTCCGGACTCGGCATGGCCTCGCCGAGTCTGCTGAAGACCAGGAAGGTATGTCAACAGTTTGTTATGACATTATGAGGTAATGAGCTAGCGCCCGGCGGCGGGTACGATCGTCCCTGACGTGAGGAGGCGGCGGGTGTACAGACCGCGCGTGACCGTGGACCGCAGCATCCCCGTGCCGCTGTACTACCAGCTCGCACAGCAGCTGGAGGCGGCGATACGGGCGGGTGAGCTGTCCCCTGGCACCCGTCTGGAGAACGAGGTCGAGCTGGCCGACAGGTGCGGGCTGTCGCGCCCCACCGTCCGGCAGGCGATCCAGCACCTGGTGGACCGGGGGCTGCTGGTACGCAAGCGCGGCGTCGGCACGCAGGTGGTGCAGTCGGAGATCCGCCGCCCGATCGAGCTGACCAGCCTGCACGACGACCTGGCGGCGGCCGGCCGCGAGCCGCGCACCGAGGTGCTGGAGCTGGGCACCGTCCCCGCCGGGGACCAGGTGGCCAAGGAGCTCGGCGTCCCGCCCGGCACCGGGGTCACCCGGATGCGCCGCGTCCGGTTCACCGGTGACGAGCCGCTCGCCCTGCTCACCAACCACCTGCCGCCCGAGCCGTTCAGGATCACCGAGGCCGACCTCGCCGAGCACGGCCTGTACGAGCTGCTCCGCGCCAGGGGCGTCAACCTGCGCATCGCGAACCAGACGATCGGCGCCCGCGGCGCGACGGCGGCCGAGGCCCGGCTGCTGGACGCACGGCGCGGCGTCCCGCTCCTCACCATGACCCGCACCGCCTATGACGACAAGGGCGGCGCGGTCGAGTACGGCCGCCACGTCTACCGCGCCGACCGCTACTCCTTCGCCCACACCCTCGTCGAGCGCTGACCGGCATGAGCGCCGCCGGGGTGCGCACCGCCGAGTGGATCGTCACCGATCTGGACGGGACCCTCGTCGGGCGCGACCTGAAGATCGTCGAGCCGAATCCGACCGCGGTGCGCCGCTTCACCGCCTCCGGCGGCACCGTCGTCATCGCGACCGGGCGCGGCGAGGACTCGGCGCTGCCGTACTACCGGGCGCTCGGCCTCACGACCCCGGCGATCCTCTACAACGGGGCGCGCGTGGTTGACCTCAGCACCGGCGCCGTCCTGCACCGGCGCAGCCTCGACATCGCCGCCTGGACGAGCCTCACGATGCTGTTCGCCGAACTGCCGGCGGGAGTCCGTCCGGTCGCCTTCAGCCGGGGCCGCGCCCACGTCACCCACTCCTCACCGGCACTGCGCGAGTACGCCCACCGCGACGGCATCGAGCTCGCCCGCATCGGCTCCTGGGACGCACTGCCCCCCGACGACATCGTCAAGGTCATGCTCATCTGCGACCACCCCGAGCTGATGGACCCCGCCGAGGGGACGGTCTCGGCGGCCGTGTCGAGCGTCACCCTCGTCAGGTCCGAGATCACCTACTTGGAGGTGCTGCCCGCAGGCGCGTCCAAGGGCGCGGCGCTACGCGAGCTGGCGGCGTCCCACGGCGTTGCCCTGAGCACCATCGCGGCGATAGGCGACAACCCGAACGACCTGGACATGATCCAGGCCGCCGGGCTCGGCGCCGCCGTAGGCGACGGCCACGAATCCGTCCGAGCCGCCGCCGACGTGGTCGTGGCCCCTTGCGCCGACGGCGCCGTAGCCGACCTCGTCACCCGCGTCCTCCCGTGACCTGACCGTGGTCGGCTGCTCGGGCTCGGTCCCGAACCGCCCGATCGTCCCCGTCGACCCCGGCTCTGCCCCCGCAAGGCCGGGTTCCGACGATGCGGCCGCGCTTGGGCCGCCTGCTAGCGGGCTGCCCCGGTCGCCGTGGTGGCGGTGTGGCGTAGGGAGGTTGCCGCTGGGGTGGGGAGTACGCGGTCTGCTATGGCCAGTACGGCCGCCAGCGCTTGGGGTGGGGCCGTTCGTGCCATTCCGGCGACCAGGCCCTCGCGGGTCGGGCGGTCCAGGGCGGGCAGGAGGAGTTCCATGGTGGTCGCGGTGATCTCCGGCGGGGTGGCGGCCATGAACGCGGCCCGGGCGGCGCCGATCTCGGCGTCGTCGCAGTGCGCCCAGATGCGCGGCATGATCAGGGTCTCCTCCTCGTGCAGGTGCGGGAGGTAGGCGGCGGTGAAGCGGGCCAGGTCCCGGTAGAGGGCGAGGCCTGCGGCCGCCTCCGGGGCCGCGAGCACGGCCTCGAACCGTCCGGCGAGGTCGTCCAGCAGGTCGTCGAGGTCCCGGTGCTGCTCCTCGGTCGGCTCGGCGGAGCCGGGCTCGTGCGGGTCCAGCAGGCGCAGGATGTGCTGGTCCTCGTGCTCGGTGTGGCTGCGCAGCAGCGCCAGCAGGCGTCGCCACCGCTCCCCCAGCGCGGCGACCTCGGCCGCGTCGGTCCAGTCGGTGGCGCCGGCCTGGACGGTGACCGCGAACAACCCGTTGCGCAGTGCCTTGTGGATGTGGGTGAACAGGTCGTCGCGGCCCTCGAGACGTTGGTCGTCCATGTCGGTCTCTCCTTCTCGTGTCCGGTCGCGCCGGGTCCGGATCGGGCTCGGCGGCCGTCCTGAACGTAAGGTCGGGGGCGCTGACCTGCGTATCCCTGGAATCTGGGGGTGGTGATACGGTCCCGCACCCGCGATGCTGGGGGCATGGAACTCCTGGACCGGATCCACCGGCTGGCCGCGCGCGGTGACGATCTGACCCGGGTGCGCGCCGAGGTCGACCGCCTGCTGCGCCGCGCGGTCGGGTACGACATCGCGGCCGTCTCCACGGTCGACCCGGCGACGCTGCTGTGGACCAGCTGCTTCGTCAGCGGGCTCGACGCGCGGGGGGCGGTCGAGCGCGAGCGCGTCCTGTTCGGCCTGGAGTTCCAGGGCGGCGACCCCAACGGCTACGCCGAGCTCGCGGCGGCCGCCTCGCCCGTCGCGAGCCTGCACCGCGCCACCGGCGGGGACCTCTCGCAGGCCCGGCGCTACCGGGTCCTGCTGCGCGGGCTGGACGTCACTGACGAGGCGCGGGTGGTCCTGCGCTCGCGGGAGGGCTGCTGGGGCTCGCTCACCCTCTACCGGCGCGCGCCCGCGCCGCCGTTCACCGATGACGAGCTTGCGCTGCTGGCGGCGGTCTCCACGCCGATCGCCGAGCTGTTCCGGCTCACGCTGCTGCGCGCCGCGCTCGCCGCCCCCGAGGGCCTCGACCACCCGCCGGGCATGCTGCTGGTGACCGGGTCGGGCGAGGTCGAGGTCAGCAGCGCGGACGCGCGGGCATGGCTGGAGGCCGTCGACGACCGGGGGCGGCTGCCGAGCGCGCTGCGGGCCGTGGCGGCGGCCGCCGCCGGCGGTGACGGCCTGGCCAGGGCGGCCCTGCCCGCCAGGGACGGGCGCTGGGTGGTCCTGCACGGTTCACCGGCGTCCGGCGGGGACGGAGCCGGAGACCGCGTGGCGGTCATCATCGAGGGGGCCAGGCCCGCGGTACTCAGCGAGGTCATCGCGGGCGCGTACGGGCTGACGCCCCGGGAGCGGCAGATCACCGGCCTCGCCGCCCAGGGGCACAGCACCCGGCAGATGGCCACCGCCCTGGGGATCTCACCGTTCACGGTGCAGGACCACCTCAAGGCGGTGTTCGGCAAGGCCGGCGTGCGCAGCCGCGGCGAGCTGGTCGCGGCGATCTACGCCCGGCACTACGCGCCCCGCGCGGCGGCGGGCACGGCCCCGGGCCCCTACGGCTGGTACCTCGACGAGCACCTCACCGCCTAGGAGACCCGGGCGCGGGCGGCGGCCTCGCGGTCAGGCGACGCGCACTCCCCCGGCGAAGGGCCGGCCGGCGATCGGGGCGATCTTGACGACGTCGCCGGTCTGCGGCGCGTGGACCATGTTCCCGTTGCCGATGTACATGCCCATGTGGTGCAGGTCGCTGTGGAAGAACACCAGGTCGCCGGGCTTGAGCTGGCTCATGCTCACGTGGGTCCCGGCGTTGTACTGGCTGCCGGTGTAGTGCCCCAGGGTGATGCCGACCTGCGCGTAGGCGTACAGGGTCAGGCCCGAGCAGTCGAAGCCCTTGATGTTGGCGCCCTGCGCGGTGCCGTAGGTCGGCCCGGACGCGTTGCCGCCGCCCCAGGAGTAGGGCACGCCCTGCTGGCTCAGGGCGGCCCGGACGGCCGTCATCGCCTTGGCCGAGGCTCCGCCGGAGCTGATGTTGGGGATGGAGCCGGACCGTGAACCGGGACCGTTGAAGGTGCCGAGCTGCTTCTCGACCTTCTTGAGCTTGATCTGCAGTTCGCGCCGCTTCTTCTTCGCCTCCTCGGTGAGCCCGCGCACCTGGGCCGCGCGCTGCTCCGCGGCCTTGCGGGACCGGTCCGCGCCCTGCATCACCTGGAGCATCTGCGTGATGCGGACGTCGTTCTGCTTGGCGAAGTAGTTGAGGGTGGCCGACTGGTCGAGGACGGCCTGCGGGTCGGAGGAAGAGGCGAAGCTGATGGCCGGGTCGACCGGGCCGTTCTTGTAGCTGTCGGCGGCGATCTTCGCCATGCGCTCGCGCGCCTCGTCCAGGGCCGCCTTCTGGCGCCGGGCGTCGGTCCTCGCGGCCTTGGCGGCGTGCTCGGCCTGCTTGAGGCGTTCGCGCAGGCCGTTGTACTGCTCGCTGAGCTTCTCGGCCTCGTCGGCGAGCTTCTCCTGCTGGGCCGTCAGCTGCTTGCGCGTCGGCTTGGGCTCGGCGTGGACGGGCGCAGGCGTGAGAAGCCCCGTGGACAGCGCGATGGCGGCCGTCCATGCCGTGCTGGTGACGATCCGGCGGGTGGCCGCCGGTCGGGGGCTGGCAGCGCGTCGCTGCATGCGTCGTCCTCTCCAGTACCGCCTACCGGGTGAGCTGTCGGGTTCGGGCCGGAGTCGCCCTACCGTCCCGCCGGGACGGATTCACCCCTGGAGATCGGGTCCCCGGTTCCCCGGACGGAGCCGTCCGCGGGATTCGGCGTGGCCGCCGGCCGCCCCCGGCGGGGACGTCGGACCGCAGCCTCCTACGGAGCGTAGGAGATCATCGCGCCCTTCGCCACTCAAGTCACTCAAGTCACTCAAGTCACTCATTTCACCCGGAGCCCAGGCCCGCCCTAGCAGGTCCTCGCCAGTTCGGCGATCGCCACCGCCCCGGCCAGGAGCGGCGCGGTGACCGCCGCCGCCGCGAAGAGGCCGGCCACGAACCGGGCGGCGGGGCGCGGCCCCGCGGGGTCGGCGGCTTCCAACCGCAGCATCCGCTCCGCCGGCGCGCCGGTGGCCGGCGCTCCCACCGCCCCCAGCGCTCCCCCGGCGGCGGGCACCGCCGAGAGGCGGCGCAGCGCGTCCACCAGCGCCTTCCTGCCGTGGACGCGGACCGCGGCGTCGTCCGCGGCCATCTCCAGCAGCAGCGGCAGCCGCGCCTTCGCGCGCCGGACGGTCGGCAGCCACGGCAGCATGGCGTGGCCCAGGTCCACCGCCAGCAGCAGCAGATGGTGCCGCTGGCGCAAGTGCGCCCGCTCATGGGCCAGGACGGCGCCGAGTTCCTCGGCGGTGAGCGCCTCCAGCGCCCCGGTGCTCAGCACGATCGCGCGGTGCCGGGACGGCAGCGAGTACGCCACGGGCACGGGGTGGTCGAGGACGAGGACGTCCGCGTGGCGGCGGTGCTCGCGGGCGACCAGCCGCAGCGCCTCCCGGTGCCGCCGCCGGCGGCGCACGGCCCGGCCGAACCGCGGCAGGCCGCGGGCGAGCACGGCGCCGCAGGCCGCGGCGAGGGCGGCGCTCGCGGCGGCGGCGACGGCCGTGGCGAGGCGGCCGTGATGGGGCAGGCAGTCGCTCAGCCACTCCAGGAATCCGTGGCCGGGCCCGGGCGGCGTGAGCAGGGCCGCCGCGGCGGCGCCCGCGGCGGCGATGAACGTCCCGGCGAGGGCCGCCGACCAGCAGGCGATGGCCGTCCCCGGCCCGAGGGCCGAGCGCCTGAGCAGGTCGAGCGCGGGCCCCGCCGCGCATCCCAGCAGGACCACCGAAACGACCAGGCCGGCCGCCACCCAGGTCACGGGATCACGCGTCCTCGCCGGCGGTCCGCCGCCGCAGCGCGTCGAGGAGATGCCGGGCGTCCTCCGGCGGGACGCTCTCGGCGAACCTCGCCAGGATGGCCCCGTGGTCCGCGGCCTCGCTCAGCGCGTCCATCATCAGCTCGACCGCGTACTCCTCCCGCGCCCGCGTCGGGCCGTAGCGGAAGGCCGTCCCGTCCGGGGTGCGTTGCAGGAGCCCCTTCTGCGCCAGGCGCTCGGCCACGGTCTGGACGGTGTTGTAGGCCAGCGCCTTCTCGGCGGTCTCGTTCAGCTCCGCCAGCAGTTCGCGGACGCGCAGCGGACCGGGCGCGGCCCAGAGCACGTCCATGATGGAGCGTTCGAGCGAGCCTCCGAGTGCGGACATCCGGTCACCTCCGTCCCGTCCACATCATGCCGGACGGCTTCGCGACCGGCCCTCGCGCGGGGATCCGGAACCGCGAAGCGGTCAGGTCGCGGCGGGAGCCAGGCCCTGGGCTATCAGGCGGAGGCCGAACTCGAACTGGTCCGAGGACGCGAGCGTCGGCAGGTCCGCGGAGAGCCTCACCGTGCTGGGGAAGCGGTCGGCGGGCAGGCCGGCGTAGAAGTGGCGGCGCTGGCGGCGGGCCTCCGGGTCGTCGCCCCAGGTGCGGGGCGTCTGGTAGCCGGAGAAGCCGAGCGCGTAGGTGATGAGGACGCCGTAGGCGCGGGTGGCGTCCGCGCCCTTGAGCCCTGCGGACTCCAGGCGGGCGAGGACGGCCTCCATGGCGCCGTCCAGGGCGTCGATGCTGTCGGAGACGCGGGTGGACAGGAGCCGGACGACGCAGGGGTGGGCGAGCATCATCGCCCGGAAGGCCCGCCCGCATCCCACGAGGACGTCGACCGGGTCGTCCGTCGCGGCGGGAGGGACCTCCATCCCGCCGAGGACGTGGTCGGCCATCGCGTCGAGGATCTCCTCCTTGTTGCGGAAGTAGCTGTAGAGGGTCATCGCGCCGACACCGAGCTCGCCCGCCAGGCGGCGGACGGTCAGGGTGTCCAGGCTCTCGGAGTCGCCTATGCGCACGGCTGTCTCGACGATGCGTTCGCGGGTGAGCGTCCGCGTGTCCTTCTTGGCCATGCCGCTCCGTGTCTCGACGGTTTTTCCCGAGCGAGGGTAGCGCCTACCGCTTGTACGGCTGGACGTTCGGCCGGCTCTGCTCGACCTTGCGCCGCCACGCGGTGAGCGAGAGGTCGGGGCGGTAGAGCTTCTCGGGCGGGGCGTCCATCACGTCGACCATCCAGGCGTCCTGCGCGGTGAACTGGCCGTGGAACAGCCAGCGGACGGCGGCGAGGTACTTGAGCTTGAACAGGCCCGCGCGGGCGCCGGTCTCGAAGCGCACCATGAGCTGGACGTACCTGACGTTGTCCGCATCCACCGGGACGTACCACTCGTAGTGAATGAACTGCGGGTAGGCGACGCGGAGGATGCCGGGCAGCCGGATCGAGACGAAGCCGGGCAGGTCGAGGCCCTTGATCACGGGGTTGGCCTTCTCGGCCTTTCCGGGCGCGTCGGGCAGCGGCATGCGCTTCCACCAGCGCTTGTTGGTCCACAGGCCGAGACCGGGCATGTCGGCCTCCCAGTGCACCTCGTCCTGGACGCGGACGAGCCACTCGCCGCGCTCGACCACGCGGGTCTTGTTCCAGGCGGGCATGACCTTGAACAGCCGCCACAGCGCCGTGTTGTGCAGGTATTTGGCGTGGCCCTCGTCGAAGCCGTTCTCGGCCGCGAACCGCCAGTTGCCCTTGCGGACGTCGGTGCGCCCGCCGATGACGAGGGCGTTGTGCCGCAGTTCCTCGGGCAGGTCGTCGTTCAGCGGATGGGGCTCCCCGTCGCCGATGTAGACCCAGATCAGGCCGAAGCGCTGCCGGACGGGGTAGGTGCGGACCCTGACGCGGCCCTTGATCGGCGAGTCCGGGCCGTCGGTGAGGACGCCGCAGAGGTTGCCGTCCTTCAGGTCGTAGGTCCACCCGTGGTAGGGGCAGGAGACCGTGCCGGGGAACTGGCGGCGGCCCAGGGAGAGGGGCACGCCGCGGTGGGGGCACCGGTCGTGCAGGGCGTGGATCTCATCGCCCTCGCGGACGAGGGCGATGCTCTCGCCGAGCACGGTGACGGCGACGGGCTTCCTGCCGACCTGCTCGGTCCACAGGACGGGGTACCAGTGGTCGCGGAACCCGAGGACGGCGCTGTCGTAGGTCGGCCAGGACGACCAGTCCTGGCCGGGCTGGCGCCGCTCGGACCGGGGGCGGCCCGGGGACGTGGCGTTGGTGGTCAACGGTGCCTCCTTAACAATGTTACGTACTTTGTACGGCAAGTTTGCCCCTGTCAACCCCCGGCTCTTGACGTGTCTGCAAAGTACCGTACATAGTACGAGCCATGCTGGACAACGAACGCGAGCTGATCGTCCGCTCGATGACCTGGGAGGCGGCCGGGGTCCTGTCGGTCACGCTGGCCGACCCCGGCGGAGCGCCGCTCCCGCCCTGGGAACCGGGCGCCCATCTCGAGCTCGACCTCGGCAAATGGGTCCGCCAGTACTCGCTGTGCGGAGAGCCCGGTACGCCCGGGACCTACCGGATCGCCGTCCTGTACGAGCCCGACGGCCGGGGCGGGTCGGCGTTCGTGCACGAGGAGCTCCGCCCCGGCCGCACGGTGCTGGTGCGCGGCCCGCGCAACCGGTTCGCGCTGGAGGGCGCGCCGCGCTACCTCTTCGTGGCGGGCGGTATCGGGATCACGCCGCTGCTGCCGATGGTCGCGCGGGCGGCCGGGACCGGCGTCCCCTGGCGGCTGGTCTACGGGGGGCGCAGCCGGAGCTCGATGGCGTTCCTGCCCGAACTGGCCCGGTACGGGGACGCGGTGACCGTCGTCCCCGAGGACAGCGACGGCCGCCCCGACCTCGACGCGCTGCTCGGCGTGCCCGAGCCGGGCACGGCGGTCTACTGCTGCGGGCCGGAAGGCCTGATCGCGGCGGTGGAGCGGCGGTGCGAGGCGTGGCCTGCCGGGAGCCTGCACGTCGAGCGGTTCGCCGCCGCGCGCGACCCGGAGCCGGACGGCGAGGACACCGCCTTCGCGGTGGAGTGCGCTCGATCGGGGGTGACCGTCGAGGTCGGCGCCTTCGAGACGGTGATGGACGCGCTGGAACTCGCCGGGATCCAGGTCCCGAACGCGTGCCGCGAGGGCATCTGCGGCAGCTGCGAGACGTCCGTGCTGGCCGGGGTTCCGGACCATCGGGACGGGCTGCTGACCGATGCGGAGCGGGCGGCCGGCAGGTCGATGATGCCGTGCGTCTCGCGCTGCCTCTCCGACCGGCTGGTGCTGGATCTCTGACCCGGAATCCGCTTGCGGGGCATTGACGTGCGACCTAAGTAGTGTACATAGTACGCATCACCCGTTATTCGTGGCTTCAGCTCGACTTTCTCGGACCGCGGCCCTGCTCGAAGGGCCGCCGGGAGCCTCCGTGAGGAGGCCGGAAGAACCGGAGAACACTCCATGACCGCATCGACCGACGGCGCCCGGCACACCGTGCTCGGCACCGCGCTGCGGGTCCGCGCGTTCGGCGAGGGAGCGCCCACCGTCCTGCTGCACGGCGGAGGCCCCGGCTGCTCCGCCTGGACCGACTTCGCCGCGCTCGTCCCGGCGCTGCCAGGCCGCCGGCTCCTCCTGGTGGACCTGCCGCAGTACGGCGGCTCCGGCGCGCCGCGAGCCGACCGGCCGCTGTTCTCCTTCCACGCGCGGTACGTCACGGCCCTGCTCGACGACCTGGGCATCCGCCGCGCCGACTTCGTCTGCCAGTCCCTCGGCGGGTCGGTCGCCCTGCTGATCGCGGCGCGCGAACCGCACCGCGTCGGCCGCCTCGTCCTCACCGGCAGCCGCCCCGCCGACCTCGGCGGGGCGCCCGGAGCCGGCGGGGCGGAGATCCGCGCGGCCTACTACGGCGGGGCGGGCCCGACCCCGGACAAGATGCGCGATCTCATCGCTCATTACGAGTGGAACGATCCCGCGATGATTCCGGAGGCCACTGTCCTTGAGCGGTTCCGCAACAGCGTCAGCCCAGCTTCTCTTGCTCTTGGAACGGATACCGAGGCGCGCGGCCGGCCCGAGGATCTCGGTCCCCTGCTCCCGGAGGTCGACTCCCCAGTCCTGCTGCTGTGGGGCTCGGCCGACCCGTTCGCCGACGTCGGCTACGCGGCCCGCCTGGCCGCCGCGCTGCCCGCCGCCGTCCTGGAGGTGCTGCCGGACACCGCGCACCATCCCCAGGAGGAGCGGCCCCGCGACTACGCCCGGCTCGCCGAGGCGTTCCTGCTCGACCCCCGGCCCGCCGTTCCACGGCCCGCCGCTCCCCGCCCCACCGACCCCCGGCTCGCACCTGTGGAGGCCGCCCGATGCGAATCCTGATCATCCTCGCCGTCCTGCTGGCCGCCGTCTTCGGCGTCCCCCCGGTGCGGCGCCGCGCCCTGGCGGCGTTCGTGCGCGGCACCGGGACGGCGGTGCGGACGGAGCCCGCGTCGTGAGGGCGCCCGCGGTCGCCGCGCACGGCGTCACCAAGCGGTTCGGCCCGTTCACCGCGCTGGACGGGGTGGACCTCGACCTCGTGGCCGGAGAGGTCCACGGGCTCATCGGCTCCAACGGCGCCGGCAAGTCGACCCTGATCAAGGTGCTGTGCGGCGCGTACGCGCCGGACGCCGGGCGGCTCGAGGTCGAGGGCCGGAGGGTCGGCAACGCGACGCCCGCGCAGGCCGAGCGCGCCGGCATCACCGTCGTCCACCAGGAGACCCAGCTGTTCCCCGAGCTGACCGTCGCCGACAACATCGTCGTCGCCGCGCCGAACCGGCGCGGCCGGCTGCTGCGGGACCGCCGCGCCGACCACGCCGAGACGGCGGAGCTGCTCGGCACGCTCGGCGTCGACCTCGAACCCGCGCGGCGGGCGGGCACCCTCGACCTCGCCGAGAAGAAGCTGCTGCAGGTGGCGCGGGCGCTGCGCGCCCGGCCGAAGCTGCTGATCCTCGACGAGCCCACGGCGGCGTTGGAGCCGCGGCAGTCCCGGCTCATCATCGACCTGGTGCGGCGGCTCGCGGGCGACGGCCTCGCGGTCCTGTTCGTCAGCCACGACCTCGACGAGGTCCGCCTGCTCTGCGACCGGATCACGGCGCTGCGCGACGGCCGGATCGTCGCCCGCCTCGGCCGCGGTGAGGCCACCCCCCACGGGCTGGTCGAGCTGGTCGCGGGCCGGGCCCTCGCCAACGCTCCCGACCGCGCGCCGCACGAGCCCGGTGACGTGCTCGTCCACGCGGACCTGCCGGGCGCGCCCGAACTCGACCTGCGGCACCGCGAGGTCGTCACGATGACCGGCCTCCTCGGCTCGGGCGCGGGGCGTTTCGCGCGCACCCTCGCCGGGGCGGGCCGCCCGCCCGGGCGCGAGCGCGCCGAGGTCACGGTCGGCGGCCGTCGGGTCAGGCCGCTCAACCGCGTCGCGGCCGTCGCCGCCGCGATCGGGTTCGTGCCCGAGGAGCGCAAGCGCGACGGCGTCCAGCCGCTGCTCAGCATCGAGCGGAACATCGCGCTCGGCGACGTGGGGGCGTTCAGCCGGTTCGGCGTCCTGGACCGGCGCCGGATGCGCGCCACGGCGCTGCGGCTGATCGCGGACCTGGACGTCCGCCCGGCCGACCCGGCGTTCCCCGCCGGGCTGCTGTCCGGCGGCAACCAGCAGAAGGTCCTCATCGCGCGGTGGCTCGCGGCGGGCGCCCGGGTCCTCGTCGTGGAGGAGCCCACGCACGGCATCGACATCGGGGCGAAGGAGCACGTGCTCCGGCAGCTCCGCGCGTTCGCCGACGAGCGCGGCTGCGTCGTCGTCGTGGCGCTGGAAAGCGAGGAGTTCCGCTCCATCACCGACCGCTACCTGGCGTTCCGGCGGGGACGCCTGGTCGCCGAACTCACGGCCGACGTCACGCACGCCGAACTCATGACGGCGTGCCTGGGCGAACACCCGGAAGGTCTTGCCTCATGAAGAGAACCGCCCCCGCGCTGGAGGACGCGTTCGTCCCGCTGCTGCTGGTCGTCCTCGCCGTCGCCCTGACGTTCTCGACGGACTCGTTCCTCAGCAGCGGCAACATCCTCAACGTCCTCAGCTCGATGGCGATCCTCGCGATCGTCGCGTTCGGGCAGACCTTCGTCATCGCCGGCGGCGGGTTCGACCTGTCGGTGGGGGCCCAGGTCGCGCTGCACGGCGCGGTCGGCGCGATCGTCATGCGGGAGACGCAGAGCATCGCGCTCGGCCTCGCCGCGGCGGTGCTGTCGGGGATCGTGTTCGGGCTGCTCAACGGGCTGCTCGTGATCGCGCTCAAGGTCCACCCGTTCATGATCACGCTGGGCACGTCGGTGATCGGGGTGGGCGCCACGCTCATCCTCACCCACGCCGAGTCGGTCGGCGGGCTGCCCGCGGGCATCGCCGGGTTCGGCGTCGGGCGCCCGCTGGGCGTCCCGTGGATCGTCTGGGTGATGGTCGTCTGCTTCGCCGTCTCGGCGTTCCTGCTGAGCGTGAGCCCGTTCGGGCTGCGCGTGCTGTCCAGCGGCGGCAACCGGGAGGCGGCGCGGCTCGCGGGCCTGCGCGTCGAGCGGACGATCGTCGCCACCTTCGTGCTCGCCGGGGCGTTCGCCGCCGTGGCCGGGATGGCGACGACCGCGCGGCTCCAGTCGGCGCAGCCGACCGTCGGCGAGGGCCTGGAGCTGTTCTCGGTCGCCGCGGTCGTGCTCGGCGGCAGCGCCCTGCACGGCGGGCGGGCCGCGATGTGGCGGACCCTGCTCGGCGTCCTGGTCATCTCCGTCATCCAGAACGGCCTGAACCTCAACGGCGTCGGCGACGCCTGGCAGGAGGTCGCGGTCGGGGTCGTGTTCATCCTCGCGATGTCGGCCGAGCTGCTGCGCCGGTTCTCCCGCCTGCGCACCGGGAGAAAGGAGGCGCCGCCGCGCACGACCCCCGCGGACGCCCCGGCCAAGGCCGGCGTCACCTAGCGAGCCCGTCACCCGACCGCTCCGGCCCCCCGCCTCCCACCGAACCCCGCAAGACCCGCAAGAGGAGACCCATCATGCGCATGACCCGACTTCGCGGGATCGCCGCGGCGGCGCTATGCATCGGCCTGGCCGCCACCGGCTGCACCGGCTCGGACGCGTCCGAGAAGGGCAGGAAGACCATCGGCGTGAGCTTCGCCGCGCCCAGGATCGCCCTGTACGCCGGGATCCAGAAGGGCATCCAGGCCGAGGCGAAGAAGCTCGGCGTCGACGTCGTGTTCACCGACGCCGGCGGCGACCCGCTGAAGCAGGCCAACGACATCAACGACCTCATCGCCAAGGACGTGGACGGCATCCTCGTCTCCGCGATCGACGCCAAGGCGGTCGTCGCGCCGCTCAACGCGGCGAAGGCGGCCAAGATCCCGGTCATGACCGTCGCCCGCGACGTCGAGGACAAGTCAAGCCGCGCGTCCTACATCGGCAACGACTGGGGCAAGTCCGGTACGCAGATCGCCCAGTGGACGTGCAAGAACGTCGGCAAGGGAAAGATCATCATGATCAAGGGGCCGTCCGCGGCACCCTACGTCCAGGAGATGACGAAGGCCTACAAGGCCGTCGTCGGCTCGGCGGAGTGCCCGGGTATGACGGTCGCCCACGAGGTCAACGTCACCGCCCTCACCTCCGAGGAGGGGCTCAAGGCGGCCAAGGCCTCGCTGTCGGCGGTCCCGGACGCCAAGGTCGTCTACGCCAACCTCGACGACTTCCTCCCCGGGGTCGTGCAGGCGATCAACGAGTCCGGCAAGACCGGCCAGATCACCGTGACCGGCTTCGACGGCATCCCCGCCACGCTCGCGATGGTGCGGGACGGGCGGGTCGGCTACGAGATCGCGCTCCAGCCGAAGAAGTGGGGCGCCACGGCGCTCCAGACCATGGTCGGCGAGCTCGACGGGAAGGACACCCCGAGCGTGGTCAACATCGAGACCCGGCCGTTCGACAAGACCGACGCCGGCGACCTCACCGAGGCCGACCTGGAGTAGCACGCCGTCCCGTCCGCACCTCCTCCTTCTGGGGTCCTTCATGAACATCACCGTCAACGGGCGGACCGGCGACGCCGCCGCGCCTCCCGGGACCGTCCTCGCCGCCGTCCTGCGGGAGCGGTTCGGGGCCACGTCGGTCAAGCTCGCGTGCGAGCGCGGCGAGTGCGGCGCCTGCACCGTGCTCGTCGCCGGGCGCCCCAGGCTCTCCTGCGTCACGCCCGTGGAGCTGGTCGACGGCGAGGTCACGACGGCGGAGGGCCTCGCGGAGGAGTCCGCGGACCTGCGCGCGGCGTTCGCCGACCTGGGCGCGTTCCAGTGCGGCTTCTGCACGCCCGGCCAGGTCGTCCATGCCACCGCCCTGCTCCGCGCCGGCCTCCCCGCCGACGCGGAGCAGGCGCGGGCCAGGGCGCGGACGGAGCTGTCGGGCAACATCTGCCGGTGCACCGGCTACGCGGCGATCGTCGAGGCGGTGTGCGCGACGGCCCGCGCGCGGGCCGAGGCGCGGAGGGAGCCGGAATGACCGACCCGATCGGGCGCAGCGTCCGGCCGCTGGACTGGCGGGACCGGTCCCTCGGACGCGTCCCCTACGTGAGCGACCTCGCCGGGCCGCCGCACCTGCACGCCGCGGTGCTGCGCTCCCCCGTCCCCTACGGCCGGATCACCCGCCTTGACGCGGACCGCGCGCTGCGGATGCCGGGGGTGCGCGGCGTCATCACCGCCGACGACTTCCCGCCCGGCATCACCTACCTGCATCGCGGCGGGCACATGTCCGACCGGCCGCCACTGGCGGCGGGCGTCGTGCGCTACGTCGGGCAGGAGATCGCGGCCGTCGCCGCCGACACCGCCGAGCAGGCCAGGGCGGCGGTCGCGGCGATCCGGCTGCGCATCCGCCCGCTCCGGGCACCCCTCACCATCGCGGAGGCGTTGGCGCCGCGTGCCCGCGCCCTCCACGAGCGCCCGTCGGAGCGCAACGTCGCGATCCGGTGGAACAGCGTGTGGGGCGACCCCGACGCCGGGATCGCGGCGTCGGACGTGATGGTCGAGGGCGACTTCGTCTACCCGAGCGTCGCGCACGCCTGCATGGAGCCCAACGTCACCCTCGCCCGGTGGGACGCCGACCGCGAGGTGATGGAGCTGTGGACCTCCACGCACGCGCCCTACTTCATCGCCAAGGAGGTCTCGCACCTGCTGGGGCTGGAGCACCGCCAGGTGGTGTGCCGCGAGGTCGCCACCGGCGGGAGCTTCGGTTCCAAGTCCAAGGCGTCCGAGCACGAGATCCTGGCGGCGGCGCTGGCACGCAAGACCGGGACACCCGTGCTGATCTCGCTCACGCGGGAGGAGGAGTTCGCCTCCAACAAGCCCCGGCACCGCTTCGAGACGCGGCTGCGCACCTACGCCGACGCTGAGGGGAACCTGCGCGCCTTCGAGACCGAGCTGAACGTCGACAACGGCGCCTACTCCCACATGGGCTCGTCGGTGATGCGCGTCGGCGTCATCGCCCTGGGGTCGGTGTACCAGGCGGACGGCGTCCGGTACGACGCCCGGCTGGTCGACACCGCGACGCAGCCCGGCGGGCAGTACCGCGGATACGGGACGCCGCAGGTCGCGCTCGCCATGGAGTCCCAGCTCGACGAGATCGCCGAGCGGCTCGGGATGGACCCGATCGACCTGCGCGTCCGCAACGCCGTCGAGCCGGACACCGAGACGCTGTGCGGATACCGGGTCACCACGGCGCGGCTCGTCGACTGCCTGGAGACCGTCCGGCGGGAGCTGGACTGGGACGCCAAGCGCGCCGCGCGGATCCCCGGCCGGGGCGTCGGGGTCTCCAGCGCGGCGCACGGGTCGGGCGCCTACGCCTACCCGCTCTCGAACGTCAGCGAGGCGGGCGTGGACGTCGACGGCGACGGCCGCGTGCGGGTCCGGTTCGGCGGATCGGACGCGGGCACCGGCCAGAAGACGATCCTCGCCCAGATCGCCGCGGAGGAGCTCGGCGTCGACCCCGAGGACGTCGACGTGCTGTCGATGGACGGCGAGCTGACGCCGCTGGACCTCGGCGCCTGGTCGTCGCGCGCCACGCACATGTCGGGCATGGCCACCGGCCAGGCCGCCCGGGAGATGGCCGGACGACTGCGCGCGCTGGCGGCGGACAAGCTCGGCTGCGCCCCGGCGGACGTCGAGCTGCGCGGCGGCGAGGCCCGCCACGGCGGCCACGCGATGAGCTTCGCCGACCTCGCCGGCGCGCACGGCGGCCTCAGCCTGGAGTCGCGCTACGAGCTGGACGGCACCGAGACGATCACACCCGGCGAGGACAGGGCGAACCTGTCGCCCACCTACTCCTTCGCCGCGCACGGGGCGGAGGTCGAGGTCGACGTCCGGACCGGCGAGGTCACCGTGCTCGACTACGTCGCCGCGCACGACGTCGGGCGGGCGATCAACCCCGTCATGGTCGAGGGCCAGATCATCGGCGGGGCGGTGCACGGGCTCGGCGCGGCGCTCGGCGAGGAGCTGATCCGCGCCGAGGGATGGGTGGTCAACCCCGCCTACATCAACTACGCGATGCCGCGCGCCGCCGACGTCCCGAGCGTCCGGCCGTTCATCGTCGAGGGCCACGACGACGCGGGGCCGTACGGCGCCAAGAGCGTGGGCGAGATCCCGATCATCCCGCCGGGCGCGGCGATCGCCAACGCCGTCCACGACGCGGTCGGCGTCCGCATCCGCGACCTGCCGATCACGCCGGACAAGGTGCTGCGGGCGCTGGCGGACAGGGAGGGCCGGGTCCGCGACCACCGGCTGCGGCGGCGCCCCTCGCGCTGGTGGATCGCGCTGATGAGGGCCGCGTACCCGCGCGGCGTCCACGCGCTGCTCCACCGGTGGGGTACGCGCCTCGGCCGCCAGGGCCGCTACCCGGACCTGGCGCCGCCCGTCCCGGACATCACCGAGATCGTCCGCCCGGAGGGCATCGCGGAGGCGCGCGCCGCGCTGCGGAGCGGGACCGCCATCGGCGGCGGCACCGACGTGCTGCTCCAGCGCCGGCAGCGGCTGAGCACGGCGGACCGCCTCGTCTCCACCGCGCTGATCCCGGGGCTGCGCGACATCACCGAGGAGCCGGACGGGACGGTGGTCATCGGCGCGGCCGTGACGCTGGCCGAGGTCTCGGCCCGGTTCGCCGGATCGGTCCCGGCGCTGGCGCGGGCCGCCGACTCCATCGCCTCGCCGCAGGTCAGAAACGCGGCGACGGTCGCGGGGAACCTGCTGCAGGCCAAGCGCTGCTGGTTCTTCCGCAACGGGTTCCCCTGCTACAAGCGCAACGGCGCCTCCAGCCCCTGCTACGCGATCCTCGGAGACCACCGCTTCTACCACACGGCCGTCGACGGGCACCGCTGCCAGGCGGTCACGCCGTCCGACCTGGCCACCGTGTTCGCGGCGCTGGACGCCGCCGTCGAGCTGTCGGACGGGCGCCGGATCCCCATCGGCGACCTCTACACCGGCCCCGGGGAAACGGCCCTGAAGCAGACCGACCTGGTCGTCTCCGTCCGCATCCCGGAGCCGGGCCGGGCCTGCGTGTTCGAGAAGCTCGCGCTCTGGCAGGGCGACTTCGCCGTGGTGTCCGTGGCCGCGTCCAGCCGGTCGGCCGCCCGGTGGGACGACCCCCGGATCGTGTTCGGCGCGCTGGCCCCGACGCCGTGGCGCTCCGCGGGCGCCGAACGCGCCCTCGACGGCACGCCGTTCTCCCCCGCCGCGCTCCGCGAGGCCGTGGACGCCGAACTCACCAGGTACGGGCATCCCCTGCCCGGGAACGCGTGGAAGCTCGACGCCGCCGCGGGACTCGCGGAACGGGCCGCCGAACGGCTCACCCGCGCCCTGGAGGACCACGACAAGGAGGAACCGGCATGACGGCGCTGGACGAGGAACGCCTGGCCCTGCTGCGCGACGCCGAGAAGCTCGTCGATCCCGAGCGCCTCGCCGAGATCATCACCGGAATGACCGCGATCCCCAGCCCCACCGGCGAGGAGGGCGAGCTGGCCCGCTGGGTCGTCGGCACCCTCGCCGCCTCCGGGATCGACGCCGCCTACCAGCCGATCGACGACTCCCAGGGCAACGCCGTCGCCCGGCTGCGCGGCGACGGCACGGGACCGGACCTGCTGCTCTACGCCCCGATCGACACCCTGACGACCGGGAACCCGGAGGAGGACCTGCCCCGGGTCGGCACCTCGCTGCGCTACGACATGGTCCCCGAGCCGGTCCGGGACGGCGACCACGTCATCGGCCTCGGCGCGAGCAACCCGAAGGGGCACGCGGCGTGCCTCGTCGCGGCGCTGGAGATCCTGCACCGGGCCGGAACGCCGCTGCGAGGCGACGTCGTCCTCGGGCTCGGCGCCGGCGGCATGCCGACGAACAAGCGCACCGCGCCCCACGTCCGCCGGTACAACGCGGGGCAGGGCAGCGGCTGCTCGTTCATGCTGGAGCAGGGCGTCTGGGCCGACTACGCGCTGATCGCCAAGCCCGGCTGGGCCGTGTCGTGGGACGAGGTCGGCCTGTGCTGGTTCGAGGTCACCGTCGGCGGCACCTACGCCTACGCGGGCAGCCGCCACCGCATCGACTACCGCAACGCGATCCTCGGCGCGGGCACCGTCGCCGCGGCCCTCGAGGAGTGGTTCGCCGAGTACACGGCCCGGCACACCTCCGGGACCGTCGCCCCCCAGGGCAACATCGGCGCGATCGAGGGCGGCTTCATGCGGATGCCCGCCGTCTCCCCCGCGTCGTGCCGGTTCGTCCTCGACCTGCGCACCTCCCCGGCGTCGACGCCGATGAGCGTCAAGCGGGAGTTCGCGGGCGCCGTCGCGCGGATCGCCGCCGCCCACCCCGGGCTGGAGATCGGCTGGGACATGACCCTCGCGATCCCCGGCACGGCCACCGACGCCGGGTCGTGGATCGTCCGGGCGGCGATCGAGGCGTGGGAGGCCGAGGAGGGGCGGGCGCACGAGCCGATCCTCGGAAACAGCGGCGCGACCGACGCCAACATCCTGCGGAGCCGCGGCCTGCCCACGGCCCGGATCGGCATGACCAGGGCTGGAGCGGAGGCGCCGCTGCCCGTCGACTTCCCCATGGGGATGAACGTGGTCGACCTCAGGGAGATGTGCCGCCTCACCCGGCACGTGATGCGCACCACGATCAACACCTGTACCCGGACAACGGCGGACGTGGGCCTGTGATCCGGGAGAAGATCGAGCGGAGAAGAGTTCAGGACCTTGGGCGAGACGGAGCGAAGAGTGACGACACGGCGGCCCCCGCCCCGAGGACGCCGTCCGGCCAAGGCGCTCACGGCGCAGGACATCGTGGACGCCGCCATCGCGATCGGCGACCGGGAGAGCCTCGACGGGCTGACCATGCGGCGCCTCGCGGGCGAGCTCGGCTTCAGCACGATGGCCCTGTACCGCCACTTCAAGAACAAGGACGACATCCTCGACGCGATGGCGGACCAGGTGCTCGGCAACCTGCGGCTTCCCGAGGAGATCGGGCCCGACCCCGTCACCGAGGCGCGCCGCATCGCCGAGGCGCTGCTGGCCATGATGCGCGAGCACCCGAGCGTGGTCAGGCTGCTGTCCACCCGGACCACGGCGAGCCGCGGCTCGCTGAGCGGCGCGTTCGAGCGCGTCCTGGCGCGGCTCCGGCAGAGCGGGCTGCCGCCGGCGGACGCGGTCTGCGTCTACGGGCTCCTTCTGACGTACACGCTCGGCTTCGCCGCCTACCAGATGCCGCGGCCGTGGGGCGGGGACGGCGAGGACGCGGCCGAGCTGCGCAGGCAGCGGGCCCACTTCTACTCGGCGCTGCCGGCCGGCGAGTTCCCGAACATGATCGAGCTGTCCCCGGAACTGGCCTGGCTCCCCACGGACCGGCAGTTCCACGCGGGACTCGACGTCCTGCTGAGAGGGCTCGCGGCCGGGCGCCCCTGACCCGCGATCCGGCCGCCCCGCGCGGGCGGACGGCGACGACCACCCCGAGGACGGGGCGGATCGCCGCCCCGTCCGTCCTGCGCTGGAGGAGCTGATGAGCGACATCGTGCTCGGCGTGGGTGCCTCCCACAGCACCCTGATGAACACCGACTGGGACAAGGTCGACCACCTGGAGGGCGCCCACCGCTTCCGGGACGGGCTGGAGCGCGCCCGCGACCGGCTGCTCGCCGCCGCCCCCGACACCATCGTCATCATCGGGTCGAACCACTTCCGCGGGTTCTTCCTCGACATGATGCCCGCGTTCACCCTCGGCGTCGGCGAGGTGCTCGGAGCCGGCGAGGCCGGGACGCCCGGCGGCCCGCTGCCCGCGGACACGGAACTGGCGCGGCACCTGGTCACCTCCCTCGTGGACGACGGGTTCGACCCGGCCTTCTCCCTGCGGCTCACCGTGGACCACGGCATCACCCACGGGCTCCAGCACCTGGTGCCGGACCTGGACGTCCCCATCGTCCCGATCGTGATCAACATGTTCGCGCCGCCGCTGCCGTCGCCGCGGCGCTGCCACGACCTCGGCGCGGCGCTCGGCCGCGCCGTCGCCGCCGACGGCGCGGGCAAGCGCGTCGCCGTCGTCGCCTCCGGCGGGCTGTCGCACCGGCTGCCGTGGCCGAAGTGGTTCGAGACCCTCTCCGACGACGACCGCTTCCTGGTCGAGGCGTGGCTGAACGGGCGCGGCTCGTGGGGTGACTACGAGGTCCGGCGGCGGCAGATCATCCGCGCCGCCGAGGCCGACGTGAACCCCGCGTTCGACGAGGCGTTCCTGAAGCTCGTCGAGGGCGGCGACCTCGGCCCCGTCCTGGGCCGGACCGCCGCCGACATCGACGCCGAGGCCGGCAACGGCGCCCAGGAGATCCGCTCCTGGATCGCCATGCTCGCCGCCCTCGGACCCGGCGCGCGCGGCGAGACCCTCGCCTACGCCGCCATCCCCGAATGGCTCACCGGAATGGGCGTCGCCGTCGTCGAGCCCGCAGCCGCCGAGGAGCCCGCAGTGACCAAGGAGCACGCATGAGCATCTGGACCGACCTCACCGGCGTCGACCACGCCGTCCGCTTCATCGACGCCGGCGGCGTCCGCACCCGGGCGCTCCAGGCCGGGACGGGAGAGGCCGTCGTGTTCCTGCACGGCACGAGCGGCCACCTGGAGGCGTTCGTCCGCAACATCCCGGCGCACGCCGAGCGGTACGCCTGCCACGCCGTCGACATGCTCGGGCACGGCTACACCGAGGGCGTGGACGAGCCGTACCGCATCCCCCGCTACGTCGACCACGTCCTCGCCTACCTGGACGCCTGCGGCATCGACCGCGCCCACTTCGTCGGCGAGTCGCTGGGCGGCTGGGTGGCGGGCCGCCTCGCCGCCGACCACCCGGACCGCGTCGGGCGGCTCACGCTCGTCGCCCCCGGCGGGACCGTCGCCAACCCCGCGGTCATGGAACGCATCAAGACCAGCACCCGCAAGGCCGTCGCCGAGGACGACATCGACCTGACCCGCAAGCGCCTCCACCTGCTGATGCACGACCCGGCGAAGGACGTGTCCGAGGAGCTCGTCGAGGTCAGGCACGCGATCTACCACCGGCCCGAGTTCGTCAAGCGCGTCGACAACCTGCTCTGCCTCCAGGAGATGGAGAACCGCGAGCCCGACCTCCTCACCGCCGAGCAGATGGGCAGGATCAGCGCCCCCACACTCATCGTGTGGGGGGCGCAGAACCCCTTCGGCGACGTCCCCGAGGCGCACCGGATGAACGACAGCATCCCCGGCTCCCGGCTGGAGGTCTTCGGCGAGTGCGGGCACTGGCCCCAGCACGAGCACGCCGCCCGCTTCAACCGCCTCAACCTGGACTTCCTCGGGGAAGCGCGGTGAAGGTCGGCATCCGCATCCCGGCCTGCGACCGCCCGGACCGGCTCGCCTCCGTCGCGGCCCGGGCCGAGGGCCTCGGGTTCGACGAGGTCTGGTTCCCCGACTCGCAGCTGCTGTGGCGGGACGTCTTCTCCGTCCTGTCGGTGACCGCGCTGCGCACCGAGCGGATCGGGCTCGGCACGGCCGTCACCAACGTCGCGACCCGGCACCCGTCCGTCGTGGCCTCCGCCGCCCGGACCGTCGCCGAGCTGGCGCCCGGACGCTTCACCCTCGGACTCGGCGTCGGGAACAGCTCCGTCGTGCCGATCGGGCTGCGCGCCAGCACCCGCGCGGAGCTCAAGGAAGGGCTGGCCCAGCTGCGGGCCCTCCTCGCCGGGGAGGAGTGGGACTACGGCACGGTGCGGTCGCGGCTGCGCGACCCCGCGCCGGCCGTGCCCGTCCACCTCGCCGCGAGCGGGCCGCGCAACCTGCGGCTGGCGGGCGCCGTCGCGGACGGCGTCGTCCTGCTCAGCGGCGTCTCGCCCGAGACCCTCGCCGCCGCGGCGGCGCAGGTCCGCGAGGGCGCGCGGGAGGCCGGCCGGTCCGGCGACGTGCCGCTGACGGTGTCGGCGTTCTGCGAGGTCACCGACGACGTCCTCGCCTCGGCCCGGAAGCTGAAGCCCATCTGCGCGTCGATCGCGCAGAACGGCGGCGCCCCCTTCCTCGCCCTCGCGGGGATCCGCCTCTCGGTCCCGGACCGCATCGACGAGGTCTACCCCGACATCGGGCACGCCGAGGACTGGGAGCACGCCGTCAAGGTCGCGGACCGCTGGGTGTCCGACGAGGACGCGCTCGCCTTCGCCCGCGCCTTCTGCCTGATCGGCACCGCCGAGCAGGTCGCGGCCCGGCTCCGGGAGACCTTCGAGGCGGGAGCGTCCGGCGTGTTCCTCCAGCACGTCGGCTCCTACGAGCCGCCGCACGACCTCATCGAGGCCGTCGGCGGCGACGTCCTGCCGCGCCTGTGAGCACGCTCGGCGACCTCGCCGCCCGGGCCGCGCGGGCTCCCCGGGCGGCGGCGCGGGACGTCCGCCGTCTCGCGGCCCTGCACGTCCTGGACACGATGGGCTGCGTCGTCTCCGGCTCCGCCCACCCGATCGCGGGGACCCTGGCCGGGCACTTCGGCGACTCGCCGCGCGACCGCGTGCTGCGCTGGTCGGCCCAGGCGCACCTGGACGAGTTCGACGCGCTGCACGCCGGAGCCGCCGTCGTGCCCGCGGCGGTCGTCGTCCCCGCGGCGCTGCTGGTCGCCGAGCGCGAGGGGCGGCCGGGCGCGGCGGTCGTCGACGCGGTGCTCGCCGGGTACGAGGCGGTGGTGGAGGCCGGCCTGCGGTTCGGCGGCGCGGCGCTGTACGCGTCCGGCTGGTGGCCGACGGCCCTGTTCGGTCCGCTCGGCGCCGCCGCCGCGACCGCCGTCCTGCTGGACCTGGACGAGGAACGGACGGCTTCGGCGCTCGCGGTGGCGGCGGCCGGCCTCGGCGGGCTGCTCTCGTCCGGGACCTTCGGCGAGGCCCACTACCTGCTCCCCGGCCGGGCCGCCGCGGACGGCGTCGAAGCGGCCTACCTGGCGCGCGCCGGAGCGACGGGCAGCCCGGGCCTGCTGGACCGCCCGGCCGCGTCGGCGCTCGCCCGTCCTCCCGCGCCGCCCTCTCCCGCAGCGGGCGTCCATCTCGAGCACTGCGGCTTCAAGCCGTACCCGTGTGCCCGCCCGCTGCACGCCGTGATCGACGCGCTGCTCGAACTGGGCGTCCGCGACGCCGCCCGCGTCGAGGTGGCGCTTCCGTCCGGTCTGATGTCGTTCGTCAACGCGGACAGGGAGGTGCCGGGCCCCGCCGAGGCGTCCGCCGGAGCGGTCTTCGCGGTCGCCGCCGCCCTGTCCGGCGCCCCTGAGGACGTGTCGACGTTCCGCCGGGCCAGGCTGACCGACGATGTGCCGCCCGTGACGCTGGTTCCGGACCCGGCCCTGGACTCCTTCCTCCCCGACCACTGGGCCGCCCGCGTGACGGTCGAAATGCCCTCCGGAACGGCTTCCCGGCGTGTGGTCGACGCCCTGGGCTCCCCGGACCGCCCCCTCCCGAAGGAGGCGGTCCTCAGGAAGTTCGACACCCTGACCGCGGGCGCGCTCACCGGTTGGCGCGACCGCTGCCTCCGCCTGGACGACCTGGGCGACACCACAAGCCTCACCCAGGACATCGCGGACGCGATGGAAGACCGAGGCCCCCGGTAGTCCGCGCGGATCGTCTCGGGCAGCGGCTCACGCCCACGGGCGCGGGAAGGCGTCGCCGTCCAGCCGGGTTCCCTTGGCGAGGCCCAGGGAGTCGGTCACGGGGTGTGAGCCGCCGCTGAAGGCGGTCTCCGCGTCCATGTAGATGACGACGTGCGCGAGCCTCGCCAGATCGGTCGAGTTCGGCAAGGCCATGTGACCGGTGTAGCCGCTGTGGAAGGTGCAGTCCCCCGCTCGGAGCGGGACGGTCACCCGCGGGATCCACCGGAGCTCCGGATCCACCGCGAACAGGTCGTCCTCGTCGTGGAGATCCTGCGCGCGCAGGCCGCTGCGGTCCTGGGTGCCGGGCAGGAACGTCATGCACCCCCGTTCGGGCGGGACGTCGACCAGCGCGATCCACGCCGAGAGCGGGAGCCGGTCACCGGCGTGCGGCCAGTACGGCCGGTCCTGGTGGAACTCCGTGGCGGTGTTGCTGTGCGGCTCCTTCACCAGCATCTGGTCGTGCCACAGCCGCACCGGAAATCCGGCCAGCTGCTCGGCGATCCGGCCGAGGCGCCGGTCGAACGTGAGGTCCCGCAGGTCCTGGTCGGCCTGCCAGACGTTGACCAGCTGGCTGAAGGCGCCGCCCTTCTCCAGGCTGTCCCCGCGGTGGCCTTCGAGGTACGCATCCGCAGCCGCCCCGAAGCGCTCGACCTGCTCGGGCCCGAGCACCCCGCGGACTCGTACAAAACCGTGCTCCCGGTAGCCGTTGACGAGATCGTCGGGGAGGCGTCCGTCCGGACCGATGTCTGTCTCTCTGCGCATGCCGACAGCCTCCCGGCACCGTGCGCCCGCGCCTAGGCGGATCCCGTCCAGTACTCGTACGATTCCGACATGGCGACGGTGCTGCACGAGCAGGGGCTGTTCGCGGACGGTCCGGTCTGGGGAGGCGTGCACCGGCTGTCCTCGGACGTCCGAGCCCACGCACACGACTTCGTCGAGATCGCCGTCATCGGGACCGGCCAGGGCACGCACGTGACCGCCCGAGGGGAGCACCGGCTGCGGCACGGCCAGGCCGTCGTGCTCCGGCCGGGCGCGTGGCACTCCTTCGAGGACTGCGCGGACCTCGTCGTCGCCAACTGCTGCGTGTCGGCGCAGGCGCTGCGTTCCGAACTGGGCGGCATGTACCAGGTCCAAGCGCTTCGCCGCCTGTTGTGGACCGAGCCGGTGGCGCCCGGCTCCAGGGGCGTGGCGGTGACCGTCCTCGGGCCGGACGCCGCCGACGAGGCCATGGAGCAGATCGGGCTTCTCGATGCGGACATGGCAGGGCCGCGTCCGCGTACGGGCCGAGCGCTGGGCAGGCTCGTCACCGTCCTCGGCATCCTCGCCGACGCGAGCGCACCGGGCGACACCGCGCCCGCCCCGCACCCGGCGGTCGCCGCCTCGATCGCCCGGATGGAGGAGGCGCCCGCCGACGCCTGGAGGCTGGACGGCCTCGCGCGCGCCGCCGGCCTCGACCCCGACTACCTGGGGCGCCTCTTCGTCCGGCACGTGGGGGTGTCCCCGCTGAACCACCTGGCCCGGATCCGGGCCGAGCGGGCCGCCGACCTGCTCGCCGGCTCCGACCTCCCGGCCGCGCGCGTCGGCGCGGCCGTGGGATGGGACGACCCCACGTATTTCGCACGGCGCTTCCGTGAACTCGTGGGGCTGACGCCGACCGAGTACAGAGCCAGGGCCAGGTCGGCCAGAGACGCCGGAGCCCGTTCCCGGTCATGAACCTTGCAGGCGGCGTCCGATCGGGCCGGAGCCCGGGGTCAGGTGGACGGCTCAGGGGTGAGGCTGGGCCGTTCGGCGGGGCCGTCGGGCGGCAGGACTCCGTCGGCGCCGAGGCGGGCGCGGGCATGGGCGATCGCGTCGGGGGTCGTGGGGAAGACCAGGCCGTCGCGGCGTAGGTGCTCGGCGACGCCGAGGGCGGCCAGGATCTGGTCGTGGCCGGGCCTGACGCCGGAGACCAGGACGGTGATGCCGCGGTCCTCCAACCGGGTGATGGCGTCGCCGAGGACACCGGCGCCGGTCGCGTCCAGCGCCGAGATCCGCGACATCCGCAGGATGACGATCCGGACGTCGCCGACCTCCGACAGTTCCAGCAGGAAGCGGTGCGCGGCGGCGAAGAAGAGCGGGCCGTCGAAGCGGTAGGCGACGATGTGCTCGTCCAGGAGCCGCTGCTCCTCGGCGGAGTGGTCGCCTTCGGTGCCGCCGTCCCTGAGGGGCACCTGGTCGAGGCGGCCGGAGGCGGCGACGGCGCGCAGCGCCACCACGACGGCCAGCGCGACGCCGACGGCCACCGCGGTGATCAGGTCGAACACGACGGTGACCGCGAAGGTCAGGACCAGCACGACCGCGTCGCCGCGGGTGGCCCGCGCGATCGCGCGCAGCGACCCGGCCTCCACCATGCGGACGGTGGTGGCCAGCAGCACCCCGGCCAGCGCCGCCAGCGGGATGCGGCCGACCAGGCTCCCGGCGGCCAGGACGATGGCGGCCAGCACGGCGGCGTGGGTGAGGGCGGCCAGCCTGGACCGGGCGCCGGCCCGGACGTTGACCGCGGTGCGCGCGATCGCCGCGGTCGCGGGGACCCCGCCCAGCAACGGCGCGGCCAGGTTGGCGACGCCCTGCCCGAACAGCTCGCGGTCGGGGTCGTGCCTCTCGCCGACGCTCATGGCGTCGGCGACCGTGGCGCACAGCAGGCTCTCCAGCGCGGCCAGCGCCGCCACCGCCAGCGCCGAGGGCAGCAGCGCCGCCGCCGCGCCGGCGTCCAGGAATCCCAGGGTCGGCGCGGGCAGTCCGGCCGGCAGCGCGCCGATGCGGGCGACGTCCAGCGAGGCGGCCTCCGCGACCAGGGTGGCCCCCACGATGCCGATCAGCGAGAACGGCACGGTCGGACGGATCCGGGCACCGGCCAGCATCAGCGCGGCGACCGCCACCGCCATGGCCGGGGCGGCGGCGGTCGGATGCTGGGCGAACCGGACGGCGGCCTGCCCCGCGGCCTGCCACACCTTCTCCGCGTGCGGGCCGGTCACCCCGAGCGCGGCGGGCACCTGCTGGAGGGCGATGACCACGGCGATGCCGGCGGTGAACCCCTCGATGACCGGGGTGGGGAGCAGCGCGGCGAACCGGCCCGCGCGCAGCGCCGCCATCCCCAGCAGGATGATCCCCGCCATCAGCCCGACCATGAGCACGCCGTCGGCCCCGTGCTCGGCGACGATCGGCGCGAGCACGACCGTCATCGCGCCGGTCGGCCCGGACACCTGCAGGTTGCTGCCGCCGAACACCGCCGCCAGCGTCCCCGCCACGATCGCGGTGACCAGGCCGGCCTGGGCGCCGAGCCCCGAACTGATCCCGAACGCCAGCGCCAGCGGCAGCGCCACCACCGCCACGACCAGCCCGGCCGTCAGATCCCGGCCGGGCGACCGGCGCGCGGGCGCCCAGTCCGACCGGCGGGGCAGCAGCCCGCGCAGCCGCCGGATCGCGGAGCCCGTCACCGGGCCTCGGCCTGGAGTTCGGCCAGCAGCCGGCCCTGGTCGGCGAGCAGGTCGGTGAGGATGCGCCGGGCCGCGCGCATCAGCTCCGACACGTCCCCGCCCGCCAGCTCGTAGGTCACCGTGGCTCCCTCGCGGCGGGCGGTGACGATCCCCGCCCGCCGCAGCACCGCCAACTGCTGGGACAGGTTGGACGCCTCGACGTCGATCGCCGCCAGCAGGTCCCGCACCGGCATCGGCCGCTCGCACAGCAGTTCCAGCACCCGCACCCGCACCGGGTGCCCCAGCGTCTTGAAGAGCTCCGCCTTGGCCTGGTGCAGCGGAACCGGCATCAGCGGTCCCCGTCCGAGCCGTCCGAGCCGCTCTTCTCCTCCGCCTCATCGGCGCCCTGCTCCGGGGAGTCGCCGGCACCCAGCTCGCGCCGCAACCGCTCCAGATCGCCGCCCCCACCGCCGTACTTCAGCCGCCGCGCGACCTTCGTCTGCTTCGCCTTCGCGCGCCCACGTCCCACGCCACCGCTCCTCTCACCCCGCGGCCGCCCCGCACGGCCCGTCCACCAGATTGCAAGCCTAGCAAATTGAACAATCCTTCAACTCATGTACGCTTCGTTTCCCGCGCACCACACGCCGATGTGGGGCACCACCTCGGAGAGCGGCCGATGCGCTCCGGTGATCCGTCCTTCGGTCTCGGAGGGGCGTCAGCAGCCGACGGGCGGGATGCCCGCCCGCGCGGTGGAGGGCCGGAACTCCAGTCGTACCGAGTCGGAGCGGGGCAGGACGATGGCGACGCCTCGACCGCGCGACCACTGAACGGGCAGCAGCAGATACTGGTCGCTGGAGAACCGCACCAGCCGCAGCCCGTCATAGCGATGGCGGTAGACCGCGTCCTGTGCGCGGCAGCGCGTCTCACGCACACCGGGAGCGTCGATGCCCAGATTGCGCTGGCTGTAGAGGACGACGGGGGGCATGGACGGCAGGCTCCGGACCAGTTCGGCGGCCCGCCCGCGCCCCACCTCGGCGGCGTAGCCGGCGGCGGCCCAGAAGAGGCAGATGCCGACGATCGCGAAGACCAGCGTCCATTCCGCGGCGAGCCGCCAGGCGGGCGCCTCCGTGCGCCGCGCGCCGATGGACCGCCACAGGTGGACCGCGTACCCGAGCAGCAGCACACCGGCCGCCAGGACCGACGGAGCCGCCACGACATGGTTGCGCAACGGTGTCGGGAAGTAGACCGTCCACAATCCGGCTCCGGCCAGGGCGACCCCCAGGCCCGTCATCGCCGGGAGGGCGATCCGCAGCAGGCGGTCGTGCGGCCGGGCCGCCAGCCGGACGCGCAGGGCCGCATGCCCCCAGAACACCAGCAGGGCCCCCGCCGCCGAAATGGTGACGGGCGCGAACAGCGCATCGACGCTGTTCACGAAATAGTCCGTCACGCTCGGGTTCAGCACGGTCGAACTCACGCCGAGGTAGTCGAAATAGTAGAAGGCGTACAGCCAGCCGAAGTAGTACGCGAGCGCCGTCAGCAGGGTGGTGGGCGCCACGACGGCGCCGACCACCTTGAGCAACTGCTGCAGCCCCGAGGCCGCCGGCGAGGCGCCGGCCGGCGCCTCGTTCCCGGCCGGTTCCGCAACGCTCACGGAACGCTCGCCGGGGAGGTCTCGCCCTCCACCGGCGCCGGACTCTCGACCGGCGGACTCTCGACCGGCGGGCTTTCGACCGGCGGACTCTCGATCGGCGTGCTCACCTCGGGTGAAGGCCCGCTCGTCCCGGAGCACGGCGCCGAGCCCAACGCCACGATGGTCTGCCCGTACTCCAGGGGCGTACCGGCCGCGGGTTCGGTCCCGAAGAGCTTGCATCCGCTCGCTCGCCCGTCGTAGGGCTGATACCTGCGCTCCACGTGGACGCACTCCGTCCCGCCGGGGCAGGGCTCCAGGAGCCATTTCCGAACCTCCGCCCACTGCTCCGGATCGGCGAGATCCGCCCCATCGACCTCCGCACCGTAGTTCGGAACCCGGTAGGGCGCCCCGTGCCCCTGCGGCTGCTCGCCGGTTCCGGTGGCACCGGGCGGGCCGGACGGATTCCCCGCCCCGAACGGCGCCCCTTCCGCCCCCTTGTCTCGCGAGCCGCCGCAGGCCGCGAGCATGACGCAGAGCACCGGGACCATTATCAACCGTAACGACCGCATCGCGTGCCCCTAGAAACAAAGATCACAAATCGCCGCGTCCCCAAGAAAGCCCCGATCCAATATGCCACCATGCCGCTTACGGGGATAGAGGCCCGAAAGAGACCGACAGCGCGGACCAGCCCGGTACACGGCCGGCTCGTGCGGGGTTCTCGATACGTCCGCGATATGCGGCGACTCGTAGCATCGGGGCATGCGCGTGCTGATCGCCGAGGACGAGCCCTACATGGCCGAGGCCATCCGCGACGGCCTTCGCCTGGAGGCGATCGCCGCCGACATCGCCGGCGACGGCGACACCGCTCTGGAGCTGCTGAGCGTCAACGCCTACGACATCGCCGTCCTCGACCGCGACATCCCCGGACCCACCGGCGACGAGGTCGCCCGGCGCATCGTCGCCTCCGGCAGCGGCATGCCGATCCTCATGCTGACCGCGGCCGACCGCCTCGACGACAAGGCCTCCGGCTTCGAACTCGGCGCCGACGACTACCTCACCAAGCCGTTCGAGCTCCAGGAGCTCGTGCTCAGGCTCAGGGCGCTCGACCGAAGGCGCGCGCACTACAGGCCTCCCGTACGGGAGATCGCGGGCCTGCGGCTGGACCCGTTCCGCCGCGAGGTCTTCCGGGACGGCCGCTACGTCGCGCTGACCAGGAAGCAGTTCGCCGTGCTCGAAGTCCTCGTCGCCGCCGAGGGCGGAGTCGTCAGCGCCGAGGAACTCCTGGAACGCGCGTGGGACGAGAACGCCGACCCGTTCACCAACGCCGTCCGCATCACCGTCTCGGCACTGCGCAAACGCCTCGGCGAACCCTGGATCATCGCCACCGCGCCGGGCGTCGGCTACCGCATCGACACCGGAGCGGAGGCGGGAGAGGCGCCGCGCCACCAGTAGCGCGATGCCAGGGCGGCGAGCCCGGCCCCCGCGGTGTTGAGCAGTACGTCGTCCACCGACGACACCCGGTCCAGCCGCAGGACGTACTGCGCGGTCTCGACCAGCACCGAACAGCCCGCAGCGAGCGCCATGACGCGCGGCACCGACGCCAGCGCCGCGAACCGCAGCGGGGCGAGGAACCCCAGCGCCGCGAAGACCAGCAGGTTTCCGACGATCTGGCCGGTGTCCATCGCGAGCAGGTCCCGCAGCGGCACCAGGTTCACGACGGCGCCGTTCTCGTCGCCCGGCAGCAGGATCATCCACACCCACGGCACCGTGCCGTAGACGAGCCCGACCTCGGCCAGCGACATCCGCCACGCCGAGGGGACGCCCGCGGCCCTGCGGCGGCGCGCCAGGAGCCAGACCGCCAGCGCGGCCACCGGCAGTGCGGCCACCGTGATGAGTCCCACGCCGTTGAACGTGCCGACCAGGACATGCGGCTCCGGCCTGCGGAGCGGCATGGCCAGCATCCTCAGAACCATGCCGACCGGGCCGAACGCGGCGACCGCCGCTGCGAGGACCACCAGACCGGCGACCACGATCACGCGTGTACGACGGGTCGAGGCTGACGGTGATGCGCTGGGCTCCATGCCCTGCATTGAAGACGGCGGACCGTATCGCGAGCGTATGCGTTACCCGCCGGCCTGGCGACGGACGCGGATTCGACCGTGGAGTCCGGCGCGGAAGCCCGCCCGGCTCAGTCGCGGGCGGGGGCCGGGTCGAGGCAGGCCCGGGCGATGCGGCGGGACTGGGCCAGGAGCCGCTCGACGGGGTGGTCGTCCGGCTCGGTGAGGCGCAGGCGGACGAGCTCGTCGGCGAGCGCGTGCAGGACGCGGATGCTCAGGTCGGGGTCGTCCTGGTGGCCGGTGATCTTGTGGAGGTGGGAGCGCGTCACCGCGCGGGCCTCCGCCAGCCGCTGGTGCAGCTCGGGCGGGCCGCCCTCGGCGGGCAGCATGAACATCCGCCAGGTGGCGGGAGCGGCGTCGACGGCCTCCAGGACACCGGCCAGGCCGGCGGTGAAGGGGTCCTCGCCCGGCGGGACGGGACGCGTGACGGCCTGGCGGAAACCCCTGAAGGCGTGCTCGACCTCGCGGTCGATCAGTGCGACCAGGAGCCCGGGCAGCGTGTCGAACTGCTGGTAGAGGACGGCGCGGGTGACGCCGCACTCCGCCGCGACCCGCTCGAAGGTGACCGCGTGGTAGCCCTGCTCGACCACGATCCGGCGGGTGACGTCCAGGATCTGGGCGCGCCGCTCCGGTCCGCTCAGCCGTCGGCGTGTGGCCATCCGCCGGATGCCCCCTCCCCCTTGCCGCGCTAACTTACGATCTGTAAGTTAGCGCCCCGTCCGGCGGATCGTCCAGACCGGGCGGGAGCGAGGACGAGCGATGGGCAGGGCTTACCGGGTGGTCGTCTGGGGTCCGGGAGAGGTGGGCGGGGCCGTCGCCAGGGCCGCCCACCGCAGGCCGGACATCGAACTGGCCGGTGCGAAGGTGTTCAGCGAACGCAAGCACGGCGCGGACCTGGGCGACCTGCTCGGCCTCGGCCCGATCGGGGTGGCGGCGACCACGTCGGCGCGGGAGATCCTCGCCCTGGACGCCGACTGCGTGATCGTCACGCCCCGGCCCGACGCCCTCGGGGCGAAGCTGGACGCCGACGTGATCGCCCTGCTGGAGTCCGGCAAGAACGTCATCTCCACGGCCGCCTACCACAACGCGGCGATGCCGAACTGGCTGACGGCGTCCCGCCCGCCGCCCTCCCGGCTGGTGGAGGCGTGCCGGACGGGCCGCGCCACGCTGCACGGCACCGGCGTCCATCCGACGTTCATGATCGAGCGGGTCGCGATGACGATGGCGCGCGGCGTCTCGGCCGTCTCGCACGTGCGGTGCGTTGAGGCGGTCGACTTCGCCGCCGCGGCGGGCGCGATGTGGGGCGGGCTCGGCCGCATCGGGTTCGGCTCCGACCCGGCCGAGCTGGGTGCCGGCAAGCCGCTGGCGCTGTTCGGCGACCTGTACTACGGCGACCTGACCGGCAACGTCGCCCACCACCTGTTCGGCGCGTCGATGGACGAGGTCCGGGTCGTCCACGACCTGCGGGGCATCCCGGCGGCCGAGCGGTTCCAGACCCGGTCCGGCTTCACCGTCGAACCCGGCCGGACCGCGGCACTGCACCTCACGCACAAGGGCTACCTGGGCGACCGCTGCTTCTTCACCAACGAGGAGTGCTGGTACCTCGGCGCCCCCAACGCCTTCCGCGGCGACGACCTGCCCTACCCCGACCGCGAGGGCCACAGCCCGGTCGACTACACCATCGAGATCACCGGCGACCCGTCGACCCTGCGGACCCGGCTCACCTTCGACCCGAGCCCCGGCGCGTCCGGCACCGACCGCACCAACCCCGTCACCGCCGCCTCGGTCCGCGCGATCCTCGACGCGCTCCCCGCCGTGTGCGCGGCCGAGCCGGGGATCCTCATCGACGACCCGACGCCGCACTACGTCCTTGACGACCGAGTCCGTCCCTGACCGCGACCTCTTCCCCGGAGCGACCATGACGCACCGCAGTGTCCAGTACGCGCCCGCCGCGCGCCCCGGCGAGGCGGCATGACCGCCGAAGCGCAGGCCTGGGCCGAGCTCGTCGACGCGCTGGCGGCGGCGGGACGCCGGCTCGACGACGACGCCGGCGACCTGTCCGAGGACGAGCGCGCCGACGGCTACCGGGCGCTGCTGCGCGGCCTGCACCACCAGCTCGCCCGGTTCGAGGCCGACCGCGACCGGCCCGAACTCGTCCCGTTCAACGGCTGGCGGCAGAAGTTCTTCATGGACAACCCCGACACCCGCTACTGGGTCGCCGACGTGCGCGGCGACCGGCGGTACCGGGTGACCGGCCACCCCGGGGACGCCGTCTACACCTCGATCACCGCCTACACCGCCTCCTCCGGCGGAGCGGCCGCCGCGGCCCGGATCGACGGCGACGAGCTCACCGCGGGCCCGTCCGGCGAGTTCTCCCTGCTCGTCGGCGGTGAACGGCCTCGGTCCGGCCCCTGGCTGCCGCTGCCCGAGGGCAACGGGCAGCTGTGGGTCCGCCACTTCCACGACGACGTCGCCACCGACCGGCCCGGCTGGTGCGCCATCGAGCCGCTGGCCCCGCCCCGGCCTCCGCCGCCGATCGAGGCGGCGCGGTTCCGGCACCGGCTGCGGCGGCTCGCCGGGACCATGCGGATGATGCCGGACGTGTTCGCGGCGGTGGACGGCCAGGTCGAACCCAACACCGTGCACCACTGGGCGGAGATGGCAGGCGGCGCCGCCTACACCGAGCCCGGCATCCACTACCAGCGCGGCGCCTGGCGGCTCGGCCCGGACGAGGCCCTCGTCATCGAGGGCGAGGCCGTCCCCTGCCGCCACTGGAACGTCCTGCTCTACAGCAGGTACCTCAACTCCCTCGACTACCGGCACCGGACGGTGTCGCGGACCGGCGGCAACGCCACGCTCCGCGACGGCCGCTACCGGCTCGTCCTGGCCTCCCGGCGCCCGGACGCCCCCGGCTGCGACTGGCTGGACACCGAGGGCCGTCCGTCCGGGCTGGTCGTGCTGCGCTGGCTGCACGCCGAGCGCCCGCCGCCGCCCCCGCGCGTCCGCACCTGCCGGATCGACCGGTTGGGAAGCGGCTCATGACCACTTGGCACCCGCCCCGGCGCACTCCGCGGGCCGACGAGGTCCACGCCGCGGCCGAGGCCGACCGCGCCGCCCGCCCCGACGCCTACGCCCTCGACCCCGGCCCCGTCATCGCCGCCGCTTTGCGCGGCAACGACCCCGCGGGGCTCGGAGACCCCGCGGTCTGGCGCGAGGCCCTGGAGCGGTACCTGGCCTCCGCGCGCGACGACGGCCGCCTCAACGCCGTCGGCGCCCGCATGGTGCGCGGCACCGCGGTCGCCGGTCTGCGCGCCCGCCTCGCGATGAACCGCCTCCCCCGCGCCGACCGTCCCCTCGACCGGCCGCCCATCGTCATCACCGGGGGCTGGCGCACCGGGACGACCTTCCTCTACCGGCTCCTGGCCACCGATCCCCGCCTGCGCGCCCCGCTCCCCGCCGAACTCGCCCTGCCCTGGAAGTTCGCCGGAGCCTCCCCGGAGCGGCGTGAGGAACTCGTCCAGGCCGGCTCGGCGGCCAACGACCTGCTGAACCTGCTCAACCCCGCCCTGGCGACCGTCCACGACCACGGCCCGCGCCTGCCCGAGGAATGCGTCGTCGCGATGAACCCCGGGTTCCGGAACTGGGGCTTCAGCGCCACCGTCCGGCTGGAGGGGTACAGCCGGTGGCTCGCGGGCCAGGACCTCACCGGCACCTACCTGGACTACCGCCACGCCCTGTCCACGCTCGACGCCGCCGACGGCCGCCGCTGGCTCCTCAAGGCCCCCGCCCATCTCGCCGAGCTCCCCGCCCTCGCGGCGGCCTTCCCCGGCGCCACCGTGATCGTCCTGCATCGCGACATCGTCCGGACCGTCGCCTCGGGCGCCAGCCTCTTCTGCGTCTTCCGCTCCACCTACAGCGACCACGTCGACGCCGCCGACGTGGGCCGCTTCCTGACCGACCAGACCGAGCTGTGGCTCCGCCGCGCCCACGCCTTCCGCCGCGGCCCGCATGCCGGCTCCGTCGGACTCCTCGACATCGCCTACGACGACCTCGTCCAGGACGCTCCCGCCGTCCTCCAACGCATCTACGCCGCCGCGGGCCTCGCCCCCGGCGACCCGGCCGCCCTCACCGACCGCTACCACGCCGCCCATCCCCGTTCCGCCAAGGGCGCCCACCGCTACACCCCCGACGACTTCGGCCTTGACGAAGCAGCCCTTCGCGCCCGTCTCACCCCCTGGACCCGGCCCGCCTCCTGAACACCGGTGAAGCGGGCGCGGGCTCGGCGCCGAGGGGCGTGATCTTCGTCATCATGCTCGACCGTTCGTGCGCGGCGACGGCACGATGGACTTCGGTGGGGGCGCCCGAGCGGGACGCCCCCGCGACGGAGGAGGGGACATGGGCGTGGAGACCCGGCACCGGCTACTGCCGGTCCTTGCGGAGCGGGCCGCCGCGGGCAGCCGGCCGGGCGCCCGGGAGGACGGGCACCGCGTGGCGCTGGCCATCGAGGGCGGCGGCATGCGCGGCACCGTTTCGGCGGGCATGGCACTGGCGGTGCACGAGCTCGGACTGCTGCCGCTGTTCGACGCGGTCTACGGCTCGTCGGCGGGCGCGATCTCGGCGGCCTGGCTGCTCAGCTCCACCCCCGAGGGGCTGCGCGGCTGGACCGACCCGGTCTTCGCCCGGACGCTGATCCGCAAGCGCAATCTGCTGCGCGGGCGTCCGATCGTGGACGTCGAGCAGCTGGTCGAGGAGGTGTACATCCGCCGGTTCCCGCTCGACTACGCCTCGGTGCTGGCCGGCCCGGTCGAGTTCCATCCCCTGGCCACCGACGTCGTCACCGGCGGCGTGGTGGACCTGCACGGCGCCCTCGTCGACGAGACCGCGCTGCGGCTGGCGCTGCGGGCCAGCGCCGCGCTGCCCCTGCTGTCCGGACGGCCGGTCGCGGTCGGGCCCGGCCTCTACTACGACGCCGGCGTCGCCGAGGCGATCCCCTTCGGCCAGGCGCTGCGGGACGGGGCGACCCACGTGCTGGTCCTCCGCTCGCGCAGGCTGGGCGACCGGGCACCGGAACGCCGGAACCCCTCGATCGGCTCCCGGCTGGTCGCCGACGTCGGGCTGCGCCGCTTCACGGCGGAGTTGAAGGCCACCTTCCTCACCCGGGACGCCCGGCTGGCCGAGGCGGACCTGCTGCTCGCCCGGCACGACGCCGACCAGGACCACGGCGGGCCCGCCGTGCTGTCGATCCGCCCTCCGGAGGACTCCCCGCGCATCGGCCGCCTGGAGTCGGACGGCGCCCTCCTGCACACGGCCTTCGAGGCGGGCCGCGCCGCCGCGACCGCGCGGCTGGCCGCCGCGGGCACCGGCCGCGCCAGGGCCGGGGAGCCGTGACCGAGCGCACCGCCGCCGGCCGAGTCCCGGACCCCTTCGGCACGCTCGACCGGATCCTGTGGATCGGCGGCGGGCAGTGGGCGGGCAAATCCACCGTGGCCCGGCTGCTGGCGCGACGGTACGGGCTGACCGCCTACAACTACGACTACCACGACGCCCGCGGCCACAACGACCGCCGGATCGCCCGCCGGGTCGGGCTCGGCCATCCGCCCGCCGATCCGGACCCCGACGCCGTCTGGGTGAACACGACCCCGGAGGAGATGGCCGCCGAAACGCTCGCCGGCTTCCCCGTCCGCTTCGAATGGGTCCTGGACGACCTGCGCGCGCTGGTCGCCGGGCGCCCCGTCATCGCCGAAGGCTGGGGGCTGCGCCCCGAGCTGGTCGCACCGATCATCGACTCGCCCCGGCGGATGGCCGTCATGGTGCCCACCGAGGCGTTCCGCGACCGGCAACTGCGCGAGCTCGGCCGGGCCGCCGCCGTCGGGACGAAGGTCAGCGACCCCGCCCGGGCCCAGCGCAACCGGGTCGAACGGGACCGCCTCGTCGCCGACGACGCCGTCCGCGCCGCCCGGCGCCTCGGCATCCGCGTGATCGAAGTCGACGGGACCCGCGATGCCGAGACCGTCGCCGGCATCGTCGCCGACCACTTCCGCCCCTACCTCCCGTCCCCGGAAGATCCGGACCGACCGCTTAGGCTTCAGGCGTGAACCACAGGGAACTCGAGGCCGAGGTCCTCCGGCTGATCATCGAGGCGGCCGAGGACGACGTCCGCGCCTTCGCAGAGGACACGGTCACCCGTCTGGTGCGGCCGGAGCCGCTGCGCGGCGCGGCCGAGGACGAGCTCACCGACGACGCCCGGGCGGCCCTCGCCACCGCCTGCGAGAACGTCCTGACGATCAGCGCCGCCGAGTTGCAGGACCTGCTCGCGACGGTCCATGACGGCATCCTCGTCGACGACGATCTGGACGGCGGAGTCCTCACCGCCATCATGGCGTTGACGCACTGGCAGAGCTACCTGGAGCAGAACCGGCGCGGCGAGCTCTACGAACTCGCCAACCGCTCCATCGAGGAGGTCGACCACGAGGTCTCCGCCGATCTCGACGACTTCCTGGCGACACCGGAGATGGCCGCCGAGTACGACCGCATCCGCCGGCTCCTGGCCCCGGGCGACGCGATCCCCCAGCCCCTCCCCTAGCCGGTCGCGGGACGGTCGGCGAAGACGCCGTGGAGCATGCCCGTGGCCTGCCCGACCTCGATGAGATAGCCGTCAGGGTCGCGCATGTAGCAGCGGATCTCCGCCTTGCGGTCCAGCGGCTCGGTCAGGAACTCCGCGCCCCGGGCGGTGGCCGCGGCGTAGAACGCCTCGATGTCGGCGACCCGGACGTTGAGGAAGGTCGACACCGGATCGCCGGGTTCGGGCGGCCTCAGGACGACATCGGGCTTGTCCGGGGTGGGGCCGCCGCCGGGGTTCATGATGATCCAGGTGTTGGCCACCTGCACGATGGCCGGGTTCTCCGGGAGCACCACCGTGCCGCCGAGGACGTCCGCGTAGAAGTCCCGGGAGACGGCCACGTCCCGGACGGTCAGGAAGTGCGTGAGCACGAGCCCCTGGCTCGGCGCCGGAAGGCTGCCTTGGTCCGGCATTCGGATTCCTCCTTGTCGCGGGCACTGCCTCTGTCACCGCCTGTACGGCAAGGGAGAATTCCCGTTCGCGCGGCTGCGATGCCGCGCGTGCGGCGTTTTCGGGTAGCCGGCCCGTCAAGCTCTGGCTAAGCGCTCGCATCGAGGGGCGGCATGCCGGCGGTGGACGCACGGGCCTCGCCGCAGAGGGGCATCCACGTACCCGGACCGGAGTGAAACCGTCCGGAACGGCAATACCGGAGGACACGTCCCCCCGGAGGTGCGCATGATCTGGCTCGGTCTCATCCTCCTCGTCGCGGGTGCCGTTCCGGCACTCACCGTGGACGGCGACCTGGGCGGCGTCGACATCACCCTTGCGGGAGCCGCCGTCATGGCCGTCGGCGCGGTCCTGCTGATCGCGGGCATCCTCCGCCTGCGCAGGCGCCGCCGTGGTGGGCCCGCGGGCTCGGCCGCCCAGGCCTACTACCGGACCTCGACCGGCAAGATCGTCGCGATGGTGGTCGCGGTGGTCTACATCGTCTCCCCGGTCGACCTCATCCCGGACTTCTTCCTGCCGTTCGGCATCGTCGACGACGCCTCCGCCCTCACATGGCTGCTCTTCGCCCTCGGCCAGGAGTACACGCGAAGGTCCCGCACCGAGCGCCGCATCCCCTGAGCCCGGTACCGGCGGCCCGCCGTCCTGCCGGCGGCGTGGTCCCCGGGTCGCGTGCGGTCCGCCTTCCGCCGCACCCGGTCCTGGCCAGAGTGAACGACCGGCGGCTTGGAGGACAAGAAAAAGCCGTCCATTCCGCGACAGGCGGCAGACGGCGCGGAGACGGCAGAAGATCACGCCGACGGGCTTGCGAAGAATGGTGGCGGGAATGGGTGTGGGGACTGGCCCCGAGGCATCGCCGGCGCTGTTGGACCGGGAGCGGGAACGCGCCGCGCTCCACGACCTCCTGCGGGATCTGCGGTCGGGACGCGGGCGGGCGCTGATGGTGCGCGGAGAGGCGGGGGTGCGACCCGCATCGAGCGCAGTGACTGGGCGCTGGGATTCTACGCGCGTGCCCGGGCGCTGCTCAGCGAGCGCGAGGACGCCGAGTGCTGGTACCGCGAGGCGGTCGACCGGTTGCGCCGCACCGGCTTGCGGCGCGAACTCGCCCGCGCGCACCTGCTCTACGGCGAGTGGCTGCTCGGCGAGGGCCGGCAGGCCGACGCGCGGAAGGAACTGCGCACCGCGCACGAGATGTTCGCCACGATCGGCATGCGGGCGTTCGCCGAGCGGACCCGCCGCGAGCTGCTGGGCACCGGTGAGACGGCCCGCTAGCGCTGCCGGGCAAGAGCCGCGATGGGAGTGGTGCGTGACCGGCATCCGCCTCGATCACGGTGCCGCGTGGCCGCGCCTTCCGTGCCCGTCCTGGAGCGGCGGGGCGTCCACGGCGCAGTGGAAGCCCTGCGATCGCGGCGGCCGGGGCGGGTTGCGGACGGCGGCCGCCGCCAGGAGCCCCGCGAGGACGCAGAGGCACGCGGCGAGGAGGGCGGCGGTGTGGAAGCCGGCGGAGAACGTCGCGGGGTGCAGGTAGGCGCTTCCGGTGATTCCGGCGAGCGCCGGGAAGACCGCCACGGCGACGAGTGAGGCGGCGCGGGCCACGTCGTTGTTGACGGCCGAGGCCATCCCGGCGTGCTCGGCGGGAACGGCGGCGAGGACCGTGGCCGTCAGCGGCGCGACGGTGATCGCCAGTCCGAGTCCGAGGACGGTGACGGCGGGCAGGGTCTCGGTGAGGTAGTTCCCCGACGGGCCGATGCGGACGAACAGGCCGAAGCCGGTACCGATGACGATCGGGCCCAGGCCCATCTGCAACCGGGGGCCGACGCGGGCCGCGAGGGCGCCGGACCGGGCCGACAGGGCGAGCATGACCGCGGTGACCGGCAGGACGGAGACGCCCGCCTCGAACGCGGAGTAGCCGGAGACCTGCTGCAACTGGATCGGCAGCAGGAACAGGGCGCCGCCCAGCGCCCCGTACACGACGAAGGTGACGGTGTTCGTCACGCTGAACTGCCGGGAGCGGAAGAGGCCGAGCGGCAGCATCGGACGGCGGATCCGGCCCTCCAGCAGGACGAAGCCGGTCAGCAGCAGGGCGCCCGCGACGATCGCCGGGACCCCGGACACGCCCTTGATCAGCCCGTAGGTCAGGCCGACGAGGCCCAGGGTGGCGAGGGCGCCGCCGGCGACGTCGATCCGGCCCGCGGAGTCCGGGTCGCGGGACTCGGGGACGTGCCGCAGCGTCAGGGCGACGACCACCGCTGCCACCGGCAGGTTGATCAGGAAGATGAGCCGCCAACTGGCCGCCTGGACGAGCCAGCCTCCGATGAAGGGGCCGGCGGCCGCCGCGACGCCGCTCAGCCCGGACCATGCGCCGATCGCCCGGGAGCGGTCGTCGGGATGGAACGAGGCCTGCAGGATCGCGAGGCTGCCGGGGGTGAGCAGCGCCGCGCCGACGCCTTGCAGGGCACGAGCGGCGATGAGGGTGCCGGGGGTCGGCGCGATCGCGCAGAGGGTGGACGCGAGCGCGAACCAGACGACCCCGGCGAGGAACACGCGGCGGCGGCCGTACCGGTCGCCGAGGGCGCCCGCGACGAGCAGCAGCCCGGCGAGGGTGAGGGTGTAGGCGGTGACGATCCACTGCAGGGCCGCCAGGCCCGTCCCGAAGTCGCGGCCGATGGCGGGCAGGGCGATGCCGACCACGGTCGCGTCGAGCGAGGCGACCGCCGATCCGAGGACGGTGGCGGCGATCACCCACCGCCCCTGCGCCGTGGCGTACCGCAGGCTCGTCTCGTCAGCCCGCGATCGGGGCGGCGTGCCAGCGCCGCTGATCAGGTTCTCCATTGCGCCCGCACCTCCACGATGGGCCTGGACCCGCCTGGTCCGGCCGGGCGTCCGCCAGCTAAGACAGGACCGCCCGCCCATCTGTGACAGGCCCCCGCGCGGCCCGGGGGCCCTTACGAACACGTCCGGCCCGGGGCCGTAGGGACCCCGGGCCGGACGTGGCCCCCGCGCGGACGCTCCGCTAGCGGATGCTCGCCCGCTCGGCGCGCTCGATCTCCTGGACGACGGTCCTGGGGTCCGTCATCAGGCCGAGGTGCCCGGCGTCGTATTCGGTGACGGTGGAGCCGGCCCTCTTGGCCATGGCCCGCTCGGCGGAGGCCGGGATGATCTTGTCGTTCCTCCCGATGAGGTACCAGGACGGGATCTGCTTCCAGGCGGGGGCCCCGGACACCCCGTTCAGCGCGCCGAGCGCGGCCGGCCGCTGGGTCGCCACCACGAGCGCCTTGTCCTGCGCGCTCAGGCCCGTCGCGAACGATTCGAAGACGGTCGACTTCTTGAGGTAGAGGTCGGTCGCCTCGGTGGGCGGAAGGGTGGCGGGGACGAAGTCCAGCACGGTGGTGGGGTCCGGGACCGAGAGCGCGGAGTCCGGCCCGGCGAGCGCCGTCGGGGTCTCGCCCTCGTCCGGCGCGAAGGCGTTGACGTAGACGAGCGCCTTGACGTTCGGATTCCCCGTGGCGGCGTTGGTGATCACGGCGCCGCCGTAGGAGTGGCCGACGAGGACGATGGGCCCGTCGAGCGACTCCAGGTAGGTCCGGACGTACGCGGCGTCCCCGGACAGCGATCGCAGGGGGTTGGCCACCGCGGCGACCCTGTACCCGTCGCCCTGGAGCCTGGTGACGACCTTGTTCCAGCTCGAGGCGTCGGCCCATGCTCCGTGCACGAGCACGATCGTGGCCTTCGCCCTCCCCGAGCGGTGCTCCTGGGAGAAGGCGCTCTGCGTCGGGCTGAGGCTCAGCACGACGCCGGCGAGCGCGGCGAGGACGATCGCCGGGGCGACGGGCCGCCTCCGGAGGAGGAAGGCCGCGCGGGTGGGAGGACTGGTCATGGTTCTCTCCTGTTCCATGCAACGGATCGGTCCAGACGGCCACCGAGCCCGAAATGGCATGTGCGCGGACACGCCTTTCCCGCCATTGGCCGAATTCCGTACCGGGCCGACCGCGTGCCGGCCGACTCACAGATATGACCGGACAGCCACCTGGCCTGTGACACCTATTTACCGGGGCTCCCGGGATCCGTATCTGCCAGAAATCAATGCCGCAAAGGCGTCACAGATCTCTGCACCGCCCCTCTCCAAAGCAGTCGGGTGCACGTCCTCAGCACCTCGCCTCCCGCCGGACCGACCGAGGTCCCGCCGTCCAGGACGCCGCGGTCGGCGTCCTGGACGAGCTTGACGAACCCCTCGTTGCCGGGTCCGTGGATCAGGCCGCGCGCGGACGAGGCGATCGGCGCCGAGCCGGTGCGCACGCGCAGGCCCCGGGCGCGCGCCTGGCGCTCCGTCAGCCCCACGGCCCCGATCTCGGGGTCGGTGAAGGTGACGCGGGGCAGCGTCCGGTAGGCTCCCCCGGACCTGCGAGCCGGAGGCAGCCCGGCTACCGGAGGCCACCGGGATCACGGCCGGACCGGTCTAGCTGTACTGCCCACGGAGGTTGGGAACACGGCGGCACGGTTGGATGATCTTGATATGAGGGAGGGCCTCCGGGTTCGGTGTGGATTGCGACATCTGCACCGGCACCACAGGAGGCCCTCATGCCCCACCGTAATGCCCCGCTGACCGAGACCGGACGCCTGCGCCTGGCCCGCTGCGTGGTCGATGGCCGCTGGCCGCTGCGGCGGGCCGCCGAACGGTTCCAGGTCTCGGTCGGCACCGCCCGGAGATGGGCCGCGCGGTATCGGGAGCTGGGCGAGGCCGGGATGGCCGACCGGTCCTCGCGCCCGCACCGCAGTCCGCGCCGTACCCCCACCCGGACCGAGCGGCGGATCATCAAGGTGCGGGTACTGCGCCGGTGGGGACCGGCCCGCATCGCCTACCTGCTCGGCCTCAACCCCGCCACCGTCCACCGTGTCCTGACCCGCTACGGCCTGCCCCACCTACGGCACCTGGACCGCGCCACCGGCCGCACCGTCCGCCGCTACGAGCATCCCGCGCCCGGCGACCTGGTCCACGTCGACATCAAGAAACTCGGCAACATCCCCGACGGCGGCGGCCACCGCGTGCACGGCCGCGCCACCGGCGGCCGCAACTCCTCGGCCCACCGCGACCCCCACCGGTCCCGCACCGTGCACGGCCGCCCCAACCTGGGCTACGGCTACCTGCACAACGCCGTAGACGACCACTCCCGCCTGGCCTACACCGAGATCCTGCCCGACGAGACCAAAGAGACCGCCGCCGCGTTCTGGCAGCGGGCCCAGGCATTCTTCACCGACGCCGGCATCACGGTGCAGCGCGTGCTGACCGACAACGGCTCGTGCTACCGCTCACGGCTATGGCACGACACCCTCACCGCCGCCGGCATCGCCCACAAACGCACCCGCCCCTACCGGCCCCAGACCAACGGCAAGGTCGAACGGTTCAACCGCACCCTTCTCGACGAATGGGCCTACAACCAGCCCTACCCCTCAGAGACCCAACGCCGCCAGGCACTCCCGCACTGGCTGCACACCTACAATCACCACCGCGGACACACCGCACTCGGCGGCCACCCACCCGCCAGCCGCGTCCCCAACCTCACGGGACAGAACACCTAGCGCGTGCGGGAGAACCACCGCCGGGAACGACGCCGCCGCCCGATGGAGGTGTGCCAGACCAGAGGCTCCAGCACGTTCACCGGGTCGATCCGGCCTCGTATCCTCCAGGCGCCGGACTCGTCGGGTATCACGTTCTGCAGGTCGTCCCGGCTCACCGCGCTCGAACCCTCGGCCCGGTAGAAGCCGGTCGCGGATGTGAAGAAGTACGCTGTCGCGCTCCGCGCGAAGTGCCCGCGGACCAGCCCCGGGATGAGGTCGGAGTTCGGGATGAACCCCGCATCGCACATGGCCTCGAACAGTTCCTCGGCCGCGGTGACGGTCGGTCTCGCCCGCTCGTCGGCCGCGAGGAGGCCGAGCCGTTCGGCATGCGCCAGGATCCTGACGTCGTCGGCCTTCGAGACGCAGACGCTGAGGCTCTGCGGGAGTACGGCTCCGGGCTCTCTCGATGCTTCCAGTTCCAGCCGCATCAAGACCCTCTGCAGGAAGCCGTAGGCGTCGGATCCCTTCTCCTCCAGGAAATCGACCAGGTAGACCAGCCCATCGCAGGCCGCCAGCCGGCCGATCTCGGCGGCGGAAGGGTCCTCGCCGGAGATCTCCACGAGTTCGATGCGGACCCACGTGTCGCGGCCCTGGGCACCGCGGTGCCGTAACTCGCAGGCCAGTTCCCGCGGAGGCGCCGGTACCCGGAACGTCTTCTCGACGGCGAGCCGGTAGGCCCCCTCCGTGAGGAAGCCGGCGGATGCATCGTCGGTGCCGACGACCGTCCACGTGCCTCCGCTGCGGGCTGCGGCGATGCTCATCGCGGCCAGGAAGGCGCTCTTGCCGCAGCGGGCGGCACCGAAGACGCCGATGCGCAGCGGACGCTCGCGATCGCCGCCGGCAGCGGAAGGCCTCTCGTCCATCCTGGCGATGTCCAGGGCCAGCTGTCGCAGTTCACGCCGCCCTGTGGCGAGGTCCTCCTCGGCCGCTCGCATCATCGCCGGCTCATCCTGCAGATCGTCCGTCTCGCTCCAGACCTCCCGTGGCCTGGCATCGGCCTCGACCAGGACGAAGGCGTCGGCCTCACGGCCCTCCCCCGGAACGGTGGGGCGGACGGAATCGGCTCCACCCGTGCTGGAGCGTCCAGCCCCGCCCTCTCCCCGGCCGGCCGCCTTCTCCCGCAGGAACTCCGCACGAGCGTGCTGGAGATGGGCTTCTTCGAGAAGGCCTTCGGCATGGGACCGCCGGGATTTGACCTCCTGAACGCGCTGGGCCGTTCCCTGGAGGGCCGCCAGGGCCTCGGTGGCGTCACGCAATGCCGCCCGTTCGGCCAGGAACCGGTCACGCCACTCGTCCCGCTGGGCGGTCAACGTCGCGATCCGGTCGTTGAGCCGCCGCAGGGCATGGGCGAGGCCGGCGATCGTCCGCTCGCTGCGCCGCGCGGCCCGGTCGGCGCGCTCCTGGAGTTCCGCGGCGAAGACCGCCGCCGCCTCGCCGTCACCGATCCGGATCTCGATGCCGCCGGTGACGACCACGCCGTTGTTCCCGGTGATCACATCGCCCTGCGGCTGGTTGACGTCCCCGCCGACGAAGGAGTCGAGCACGTTGCGCACGCCGCCCGGCGCCGCCCGCCGCCGCGGGCGCCACCCCCTCAGGACGGCCGCCCTCGTTCTCGGACGTCGACCGCGCCCGCGTCCACCCTGCTGCTCATCAGCACCCCCCGGCGCCCGGCGTCACGCCCGACCAAACCTACTTCGGCCGGTCGCCGAACAGCACCGCATACGCCGTCCAGGCCGGAACAGGACGCCGGTACCGGGCAGCGGGAAGCGCATGCGAAGCCTGGGTAGGAGTCCTCCATCCACCGGCGGCGCGGGAGGCATCAGTGGTTCAGAGGGCCAAGCGGGGCATCGCGGCGGCGGGAACGGTGGCGATCGCGGCGGCGGTGAACGTGGCGACCGGCATGCTGACCCAGCATTGGGCCATGGCCTGGTGGGCGGCCGCGGGAGTGCTGGTCGTGGTCGGCGGCGGCCTGCAGGCCTGGCTGACCATCGGTGACGCGGGTGGCGGCGGTGACGGGGGTGGGGGCGAGCAGCGGGTGGACGACGTCACAGTGGGCGCATCCCTGAACCAGAAGATGGCCGGCCCGGGCAGGCAGTCGGTGACCGGGTCCCGGATCGAGCACGACCTGAACCAGACCCAGGGGCCGGAGACGACCTGACCGGAGGCCGTCGGCCCACCGGCGACGTCGGCCGCCGGCGGCGGCAGCGGTATCCGCAGTGGCCGGGCTCGGCGAGGAGTATGGGCACGATGATGCTGCGGAACATGCGGCGGGCGATGCGCGGTTGGTGGCTTCTGATGGCCGCCGCGGCGGCCGGAGCCGTGGCGTCGCTGCTGGCCTCGTCGCTGCCCGCGTTGGCCGGTTCGGCGCTGGTGGCCCTGACCAGCGCGGTGGCGGGGACGCTCACCGTCCGCGCGGAGCGCTCGATCGACCGCCGGTCACCGCTGGAGCCGGCGCACGAGCGTCGCGGCCCGGTGCGGCGCGTCCGGGACCTGGACGATCCGCTGGCCGTGGGCGTCCACCCCGCTTTCACGCTCGTCACGGACACCGGAGAGATCGACAGATGCCCGCCCTTCATCCGCCGTGAGCGCAGTGGCGAACTGGAGGACGCGCTGCGGTTCACCGGGTTCGTCCTGGTGGTCGGAGAGTCCACCGCAGGCAAGACAAGAGCGGCTTATGAGGCGATGCGAACGTGCCTGCCCGATCACGTCTTCGTCCGTCCCCCTACGCGGGACGACCTGCCGAGCGCGCTGGCCTCGGCCGCCCGGCACGGCAAGAGCGTGCTGTGGCTGGACGACCTGGAGCTCTACCTGGGCGCGAAGGGGCTGACGGCCGAGATGGTCAGCTCGCTCCTGGCCACACCCGGAGGCCACCGGATCGTGCTGGCGACGATGCGCTCGCACGAACGGGCCCGTTACAGTTCACGACTCGTGCGCCCCGAGGGAGACGAGGAGCAGCACTCCCTCCGGCAGGCCGCCGGGGTACTGGACCTGGCCCGCGAGATTCGCATCGAGCGTCTGTGGTCGACCGGGGACCGCCGGGAAGCGGCGAACGAGGCCCACGATCGCCGGATCGCCAAAGCGTTGGAGCAGGCCGAGCATTTCGGGGTGGCGCAGTACCTGGCGGCGGGGCCGGAGCTCTTCAGGGAATGGCAGGACGCCCGGGGTTCGTGGCCGGAGGGCAGGCCGCGCGCGGCCGCGCTGGTCACGGCCGCGGTCGACGTCCGCCGCGCCGGATACCACCTGCCGCTCCCCGTCGCGTTCCTTCAGTCGATGCATCAGTCGTACCTGGAGGGGGCGGCCCGCTTCCATTTACGGCTGGAATCCTGGGAGCAGGCATTGGAGTGGGCGACAGAGCCGCTGCACACGACCAGCAGCCTGCTGGTGCCCGCGCCGGACGATCATTACGTCGCTTTCGACTACCTGGCGGACGCGGCCGATGACACGCCCTCCTTTCCGGACGTCCCACCGCACGCATGGCAGGCCGTGGTCGCCTTCGTGCCGCCCGCCGACGCCATCAACGTGGCCTGGTCCGCCTTCCTGCGCCATCGACTGGATGTCGCCGAGCAGGCGCTGACCAAGGCGTTCGTCGGCGGCCACTACGAGGCCGCGCACGACTTCTCCCTCATGATGCGCGAGACCGCCCGGGACGAGGACGTGGTCTCCTGGCTGGAGCGAGCGGTGCGTGCCGCGTCGCGGGCCGGGGCCCCGCCAGAAAAGATCATTCGGCTGCGCGCCCAGATCGCCTGGTGGGTCGGCCGCCGGTACGAGAACCACGGTGACGTCCAGGCCGCGTACGAACTCGCCGAAGCCGTCGTGGCCGACAGCACGCGGATCCTCGGCGCCGAACATCCGTTGACCCTGGACAGCCGCATCATGTTCATCCGCCAGTTGGGGGACGTGCGCAGCCCCGGCGAGGCCCTGGCCATGGCTCGCGAAGTCGCGGACACCGCCGCCCGTGTTCATGGCACCGGCCACTGGGTCTACCGGAACGCCCGGTTCGAGGTCGCGGTATGGACGCTCTACTGCGGCGATCGACGCCGTGCAGTGCGCTGCTGGCGGGACCTGGTGGAGGACTCACTCACCGAGGAGCCAGAAACCGTCGAGGATTCCCTGCGCAACATCACCGCGGTCCTGATGCGATTCGACGACCCCGCCCTAACCGCTGAGGCGGTTCGGTGGCTAGAGGCACTCACAGACGGTGCGCAGAGGAACGATGACGTCGATCACCAGACCCGCATCCTGCTGCTCACGATGCTCGCCGCATGGACGGGGCGAGAGGGCGATCACTCACGTGCCCGCGACATAGCGCGGCGCGCGATGGAGGACAGCGAGAAAGCCCTCGGCGCGCTCCATCTCCGCACGATCGATGCGAAACTCGCCCTGGCCCACGAGGAGGGAGAGCTCGGAGACGTCCCTCGGGCACGGGCCCTCGCCGAGGAGGCCGAAGAGGTCGCCGCCCGTGTCTACGGCGAATCGCATCGGATGACGGTCTGGGCTCGTGAGGAAGTGCACCAATGGACCCCGGACCCCAGACCGTCTGAGGGCAGGTCAGCGGACTGACCGAGCACTCCGTCCGCGGGCGGGAGCGGGTCAGGCGCAGGAAATGCAGAGCGCCGCGGCGGGACGGGCCTCCAGCCTCCCGGCGCCGACAGGGCCGCCGCAGGACGTGCAGACGCCGTAGGTCCCCGCGGCGAGCCGTTCGAGAGCGCGGTCGAGATCGTCCAGACGGCCCCGGGCCGAAGCGAGCAGCGCCTCGACGTGAGCGCGCTCGAACCCCAGCGTCGCGCCCTCGGGATCGTGCTCGTCGTCCACGGCCGACAGCCGGGCCGACTCCACGATCCCCTCACGGTCGCGCTCCAGCGCGCGGACGGCCGCGAGCGTGCGCTCGCGCTCACCCTCCAGCACCTCGCGCGTCCGCGCCGCCCCCGCGCCCGTCCCTTCACTCATCACCGTTAGAACTCCCTGAAAGAAGGGCACATTCCCCCGGACCGGCCCCCGGAGCCCCTGATCCGGCGGCTCCGTTGCCTGCGCGAACGACCGCGTGCGAGGCTGAATCGTCCCCCACCGGGAAGGGAGCACACAGTGATCACCGCGGGTGCGAGCGACAGTCCCACCGATGTCTGATCGCGCGCGGGGGACGGCCGCCTGGCATGGGCGCATCGAGCATGTCCGCGGCGCCGACCTGGATCCCGATACCGCCCAGACCTCGGGGATGCGCAGGTACGAGGCGATCTCGGGCAGGAGCGTTGGCTCGGAACGGCTCTGGATGGGCCGTACCCACGTCGGGCCCGCGACCAGCTCCGGCGACCACCACCACGGCGAGGCGGAAACGGCGATCTACATCGTCTCGGGCCACCCGGTCTTCGTCTTCGCCGAGGGCTCCGAGGAGGTCCGCGTCGAGACCGGGCCGGGCGACTACATCTTCGTCCCGCCCTACGTCCCGCATCGCGAGGAGAACCCCTCCCCCGACGAGGAGGCGGTCGTGGTCATCGCACGCAGCACGCAGGAGGGGATCGTGGTCAACCTCCCCGGCCTGTGGGCGGACGTCGAACGCCCCGCGGAACCCTGACGGCCATGAGGACCGACGAGCACGGACTCGCCGTCGGTGCGGCCGGCCGCACCGCGCTCGAACACTACGACAGCGCGATCCATGAACTGATGCACTTCCGCCCGGAGGTGGACGCCGAGGCGAAGCGCGCGCTCGAAGCGGATCCCGACTTTCCGCTGGGCAACGTCCTGTCGGTGTACCTCGGGCTGCTGAGCACCGAATCCGACCACGCGCGGACCGCGGCGGAGCGGTTCCGGACCTTCCGGTCGCGCGTGGACGACGGCGGGCTCCTTCCCCGGGAACGGGCCCACGTCGCGGCGCTCGAACGCCTGGTGCTGGGCGACCTCCTCGGCTGCGGCCGCCTGCTGGGCCGGATCAGCGAGGAGTACCCGCGAGACGCCCTGGCGCTGTTCGTCGGCCACCAGATCGACTTCTTCACCGGGGACGCCCGCGCGCTGCGCGACCGGGTCGGCGGTGCGCTGACGGCGTGGACCGAGGCCGACCGGCATTTCGGTCAGCTGCTCGGCATGTACGCCTTCGGGCTGGAGGAGGCGGGGCACTACGACCGGTCGGAAGAGGTCGGCCTGCGCGCGGTCGAGCTCGACCCGAAGGACGTGTGGGGCATCCACGCGGTCGTCCACACCTACGAGATGCAAGGCCGGTTCCGGCGAGGGACCGCCTACATGGACGAGCGCCTGACCGACTGGTCGACCGGCACGTTCCTCAACGTGCACGCGTGGTGGCACTACGCGCTCTACGCACTGGAGGCGGGGGACGCGGCCCGGGCACTGGAGATCTACGACGCCGTGCTGCACGGTCCGGAGTCGACGGGCACCGCGATGGAGCTGCTGGACGCCGCCTCCCTGCTCTGGCGGCTGCTTCTCGAAGGCGATGACCATACCGCGCGGTGGAACGCTCTGGCCGACGCCTGGGCGCCCAAGGTCCAGCAGCCGTTCTACGCCTTCAACGACATGCACGCGGTGATGTCGTTCGTCGGCGCCGGCCGCTTCGAGGAGGCGGACCGGCTGATCGCCGACCGTGAGGCCTACCTGGCCTCCCCGCTGCCTGGCGCCACCAACCAGGCCATGACGGCACGCGTCGGCCTCCCGGTCTGCCGCGCCCTGGCGGCCTACGGCCGCGGCGACCACACCGCCGTCGTCGACCTCCTCGCCCCCATCAGGCACCACGTCTACGAGTTCGGCGGCAGCCACGCGCAACGCGACGCGGTGCAGAAGACCCTGCTGCAGGCCGCCCTCCGCTCCGGCCGGCTCACTCTGGCCCGCGTCCTGGTCAGCGAGCGGATCAGCGCGCGACCAGACAGCCCATTCAACTGGCTCAAGCACGCCGACGTCGCCGAAGCCCTCGGCGACAAGGCCACCGCGACCACCGCCCGATCACACGCGGCGAGACTGCGCCGCCCCTGACCCCCTGCTAGCCGGGGCGGGCCGGGGCGGCGTCCCGTGCCCGGCCCCGCCGCTGCGTGCGCCCATATTGCGGAATTAGTGCTGCGCGGCCAACTATGTCCGCACCCGCAGGCGCGCACTAGATCGGGGGACCGGACCGGCTCGCACACTCCGGCGCCCGCGAGAAGACGCCCCGCCCGAACCCGCCTCGCCTCAGCCCGGGGTCAGAGCGTGCTCGCTGGGCGGCAGGACGTCGCGCAGCTGCCTGCGAGAGGTGATCGACAGCTTCGCGAAGACCTTGCGCAGGTGCCACTCGACCGTGCGCGGGCTGATGAAGAGCCGGGTGCCGATCTCGGGATTGGTCAGCCCTTCCCGCACCAGCAGCGCGATCTGCCGCTCCTGCGGCGTCAGCTCCTCGCCGGACGAGACGTCGGCCGTGCGTTTGCGGACGTTCTCCCCCGTGGCGAGCAACTCGCGGTGGGCCCGCTCGGCGAACGCCTCCATCCCGATCGAAGCGAACATGTCGTAGGCGGTCCGCAGCCGGTCCCGCGCCTCGACCCGCCGGCGGCTCCGGCGCAGCCACTCGCCGTAGAGCAGGTGGGCGCGCGCGAGCTCGGGCCGCAGCTGCGTGCGGCCCAGCCGCTCGATCGCCTCGACGTGGAGCTCCTCCGCGGCCGCCCCGTCGCTCAGCAGGGCCCTCGATCGGGCGAGCACGCCGAGCGCCCAGTCCGTGCCGGACGGCTCCGTCGCGTCCGCCAGGTCGTCGAGCGCCGCACGGGCGATGTCGTCCTCCCCGGCCCGCACCGCCGCCTCGACCAGTTCGGGCAGCGCCCAGACCGACACCCAGAGCTCGGCCATCCGGGTGCAGACCTGGGCCGCCGCCAGCGCCTGCCGGTAGCGGCCGAGACCGTTGCAGAGGACCGCCGCCGCCCACTGCGCGACCGTGACGCCCATCAGCTGGCCGCCCGCGCCGACCTCCTCGATCGTGGCGGCGATCAGCGCCTCGGCCTCGGCCTCCCGGCCGCGCAGCGCGTTCAGCCGGAGCTCGACGTGCGGCGCGATGGGCACCCCGGTCGCCGCGGAGACGTCCTCGATCTCCGCGACGATCGCGGCGGCGGCGGTGAAGTCCCCGGTCCAGGCGACGGCTATCCCGAGGGAGGTCAGGCAGAACGGGAGCTCGGTCAGGGCGCCCGCGGCCCGCACCCCCTCGACGACCCGGCCGACGAGGACGCGCATCGCCCGGTCGTCCCAGACGGCGGCGCTGACGCCGTTGGCCACCCAGCCCCATTTCAGGACCTCGCGCACCGGCAGGTCCGCGAGCGCGGCCAGCGCCCGCCGCAGCGCCGGGGCGGCGGCGGCGCGACCTTCGGTGACGAGCAGCGCGTAGCCCTCGAGCACGAGGTCGAGGGCGTCCGGGGCCCCCTGCGGGGCCGGGAGCGCCCTCATCGCCTCCGAGATCGCCACGAGGCTGTCGGAGTGCGCGGCGATCAGCGCCGCGGTGCCCCACGCGATCAGGTAGGTCTCGCGCGCGAGGTCCATGTCGAACGGCTCGAGACGCTGCGCGGCCGTCAGCAGCAGCGGCGGCGCCTCCTGGTCGAGGCCGGCCGCGAAGGTGATGTGGCTGCGGACCAGATGCGCCCGGACGCGCTGGAACTCGTCCCGGGCGTTGCGGTCGGCCATGTCGGCGAACCGGCGCGCGGCGTCGAGGTCGCCGGCCTGGAGGGTGGCGTCGGCGGCGGCCAGCGCGCGCTCCGCGCGCCGCGCCGTGTCGACGGTCAGCGTGACGCACCGCTGCAGGAACGCCGCGGCCGCGGCCAGCCCGCCGCGCGCCTGCGCCCGGTCGGCGGACCGCTCCAGTTCCGCTGCGACGGCCTCGTCCGGCGCGGGCGCCGCGGCCGCGAGGTGCCAGGCGCGCCGGTCCGGGTCGACCTCGGGGTCGGTGACCTCCGCCAGCGCCAGGTGCACCGCCCGCAGGTCCTCCTTCGACGCCGACCGGTAGAGCGCCGAGCGCACGAGGGGATGGCGGAACGTCACGCGCGCGTCCAGCGACAGCCACTCCCGCGTCCCGTCGGCGAGCGCCTCCGTCCGCGCCACGCCGAGCCTGCGGGCGGCGCCCCACACCAGGGTCGGGTCGCCGACCGGCTCGGCGGCGGCGATCAGCAGGAGCAGCCGCGCCTCCTCGGGCAGGCCGCCGATCCGGGCCAGGAAGCTCTGCTCGATCCGGCCCGGCAGCGTGTCCGAGCGCAGGAGACCGAACCCGCCCGCCATCTGGGTCACGCTGAGCCCGCGCGGAAGCTCCAGCAGGGCCAGCGGATTGCCCCGGGTCTCGGTGACGATCCGGTCGCGGACGCGCTGGTCGAGGCGGCCGTAGGTGACCGAGTCCAGCAGGGTCTGGGCGTCGGCGTCCCGGAGGCCGGCGACCTCCATCTCGGGGAGTCCGCGCAGGTCCTGGGAGCGCTCCCGCGCACCGAACAGCAGGACGACCGACTCCGCCAGCAGCCGCCGGGCCACGAAGCCGAGGACCTGCAGCGACGCCTGGTCCACCCAGTGGGCGTCATCGACGACGCAGAGCAGCGGACGTTCCTCCGAGGCGTCCGACAGGAGGCTGAGCACCGCGAGCCCCACCAGGAACCGTTCGGGCGGCGCCTCCGACCGGATCCCGAACACGGTCTCGAGCGCGGCGCGCTGTGGCGCGGGGAGGTGCGGCAGCCGGTCCAGCAGCGGCGCGCACAACTGGTGGAGCGTGGCGAACGGCAGCTCCATCTCCGACTCGACGCCGGCCGCGCGCAGCACCCGCATGCCCGTCGCCGCGTGCTCCGCGTAGCCGAGCAGCGCCGACTTCCCGACGCCCGGCGCGCCGTGCACCACGAGCACCCGGCTCTCGCCCATGTCGACGGCCGCGAGCATCTCGTCGACGACGGCGAGCTCCGGTCCCCGCCCGAGCAGCGCGACGTTCCCCCCGTGGCCCGCGCCGTGCCTGCGTTGTTCCACCGCTACCGCCTTCGTCGCGCGCCCGGGCTCCGCTCGACCGCGTCCCGGGGCGCCCTTGTCGCGCCCCGGGATGATCGGCCGCACCGATTCCATGATCCCAGTGTGGGCGGCCTCCGTGGCGGCTCCGGTGGAAGCGCGGCCGTCCCCGGCCCGCGCCGGTTCACGCCGCGTCGGCCCGGGTGCCAGGTCGAGCGGGCTCGGCCGCCGGGCGGGCCCGTCTCCGGGCGGCGCGGAGACGGCGGCGCTCACCCGGGGTGGTGCCCGCCCAGATGCCGTCCGGCTCACCCGTGGTCAGGGCCCATTCCAGGCAGAGGCTCGCCGCGGGGCAGGCGGCGCAGACCCGGCGGACCACCGCGATCTGCGCCGCGTAGACGGTCTCGTCGGCCACGGGGAAGAACAGGTCGGGATCGAGCGATCGGCATGCCGCCTCCTCCTCCCAGTGCAGGGTCGTCCTGGTCATGGCCGCACCCGCGCGGGAAGAGGCCGTCCGGCGCGGCCTGCGCCGTAGCTGGTCGTCACTGGTCCCTCCAGTCACTGCTTCGCCTCAGGGCGACATCAACAGGGGGTCGCCAGTGAGAGACAGGCGATACGTCCGGGCTGTGACAACTCCAGCGAAAGCCCGCACGCGCCGACCTCTGCGCGGCACCTGTCACGGATCCGCGAGCTGCCCGCTCTTCTCAGGGGACCGATTCATGGAACCCTGCCGAGCGAGCCGTGGTCGCGGATCGCGGCGCAGGACCGGGCGGCCATGGCGAGGAACATCTCGTCGCCGCGCTCGGTGGGAGTGCCGTAGGCACAGCCGAGCACGGTGATCAGGGGGCCTTGGAGGAAGGCGAAGACGTAGTCGTCCCAGCACTGCTCGAAGGAGTAGCCGGTCACGCCGTGGCCGGCCAGAGCGCGGTGGTAGGCGGAGACCAGATCACGCTCGTGGGTGCGGCGATCCGAAACGGTGAGGCCGGTGCCCAGGAAGTAGGCCAGATCGCGGGCGGGCAGCCCCACGGTGAGGGTCTGCCAGTCGACCGCGGCGACGCCGGGCCCGCCGCCGGCCCCGAAGATGATGTTGTCGAGGCGGTAGTCGCCGTGGACGGGGGCGAACCGCTCCGGTCGCGCCGTGATCCACCGGCCGGCGTGGACGGCGACGGCCCGCAGCGTCGCCTTGTCCTCGGCGGCCAGCCGGTCCGCGAAACGGTCGATGAAGATCTCGGTGGCCGGGCCCAGCGCGCCGGTCACCGCGTCGCCGTCCTGCGGACCGGTGCGGTGCAGCCAGTCCAGATCCAGCAGGGCCTGGTCGCACCAGCGGGGACCGTGCAGTCCGGCGAGGTTGACCACGCAGTCCAGCACCTCTCCGGCGGCGCACCCGGTGAGCTGGTCGCCCTGCTCGCCGGGATGCAGGTCCTCCAGGAGCAGGACGAAGTCGGTGGCGTCCTCGGTGAGCGTCCCGTACCGGCAGGCCGGGGTGCGCACGGCCACCGTCGGGGCCAGGTCGAGGTAGAAGCGCACCTCCGTCCGGTAGATGCCCTTGAGCATCTCCCGTGTCGCCTGGTCGGCGGCCGGGAGCTTGGCCACCAGCCGTGCGGGAACTCCGTCGCCGGTCAGCTCGCCCCGGAAGCAGCCGCTCATCTGCCCCGTCCCGACCGGCCGCCACCGGACGCCGGTCACCGTCGCGCCGAGCACCTCGCTCAGCCACGCGGCGTCCAGCCGGGCGGGCTCGCCGGTCACGATGCCCCCGCCTGGGCACGGCCCGGGTTGCGGGGCAGCCCCTCGAACCGCTCGGCGGGTCGCACCGCCCGGTACGCGTCGACCACCGGGGCCAGCTCGGCGGGGGTGGCGCCGTGCAGGACGACGCTGTCGGCGCCGGCGTCGAACTGGGCGAGGACGCGCCGCGCGCACTGCTCGGGAGAGCCGGTCGCCGCCGCCTCCAGCCATTCCTTGGGCAGCAGCCCGGCCAGGTGCCGGAGTTCGTCCGGCGTGGCGAGCGCGTCGAAGGCGCCGGGGTAGCCCTGGACCAGGTCGTCGGCGCGGAATCGGGCCAGGTCGGCCGGATCCCAGCCGTTGACCCGGACCAGCAGGTCACCGTAGCCCTGCAGGTAGGTGGCCAGGCGTCCGACGAGCTTGCGCAGGCGGGCCTCCTCGTCCAGATGGTCGCCGACCGTGGCCAGGACCGACCACACCCGTACCGAGGCGGGGTCGCGGCCCACCGCCGCGGCGCCCCGGCGGATCGAGGAGACCGCGCGGACCAGGGTCTCGTCGGTGAAGAAGGTGTGCAGGACGACCCCGTCGGCCACCCGGCCCGCGAACTCCAGCGTCCGCTCGCCCATCGCCATGAGCACGACCGGGATGTCCTCGCGGAACGCGGAGTCCTGGCTGAGGTACGGGTAGTTCCCGGCGGGGCCGTCGTGCCCGGCGACCGCCTCTCCCCGCCACAGCCGGCGCATGATGCCGATGAAGTCGTCGAGCTGGGCCTGGGTGACGCGGGGCAGGCCCATCACGTCGAAGAGCATGTCGAAGCCCCGCCCCAGACCGAGCGCGAACCGCCCACCGGTCATCCGGTGCATCGTAGTGGCGAGCGTCGCGGTCACCAGGGGATGCCGGGTGTTGTGGTTGGTGGCCGCGGTGGCGATGCCGATCCGGGTGCCGGCCGCGGCCGCGGCTCCCGCCAGCACAGCCGCGTCCTTGGTGTTGAAACGCTCCGACAGGAACACCGAGCCGAGCCCCATGGCCTCGGCCTCGGCGACCTCGCCGAGCAGGTCGCGCGGGGCTCCCGAATGCCCGGCCAGCCCGTAGAAACCGAGCTCTGGCAGATCGTCCACCGGCCCTCCTCCGCCGTGACGGGCCTCGACCGTACCCGAATTGGACACCTGTCCGAAAGCCTGTCCAGCTTCGAGATGCCCTCGCTCAGCCCTGGCGGGCGGGGCGGATGGTCAGGTCCCCGATCTCGACGTCGTCGGGTTGGTCGATCGCGAAGGCGATGGCCCGGGCCACCGCCGCGGGGTCGATGCCGAGATCGGCCATGTCCCGCCTGGCCTGCTCGCGCAGGGCCGGATCGTCGACGGCGTTGTCTATGAACTCGGTGCGGACGTAGCCCGGGGAGATCGACGTCGTCCGCAGAACCCCGTCGGTGCTCTCCTGCCGCAGGCCTTCCAGGAGGGTGCGCACCGCGTTCTTCGTCCCGGCGTACACCGCCTGGGTGGGGACGATCTTCAGGCCGGAGGTCGAGACGACGGTGACGAGATGACCGCCGCCCTGACGGCGGAACACCGGCAGGGCCGCGGCGATCCCGTTCAGGACGCCCTTGACGTTCACGTCGACCATCGCCGACCAGCCCTCGACGTCCAGGTCCGCAATGGGGCCGATCTTGCTGATCCCGGCGTTGGCGACCAGGACGTCCAACCGACCGAAGCGCTCGACCGCGAGGGAGACCAGCGACCGGAGGTCGCCGGGCTCGGTGACGTCCACGCGCATGGCGGCCGCCTCCCCGCCCGCGGCCCGGATCTCGGCGACCAGCCGGTCCAGCCGCTCGGTGCGCCGGGCGCCGAGGACGACGGCCGCACCGAGGGAGGCGAGGTGACGGGCCGTCGCCTCCCCGATTCCGCTGCTGGCTCCCGTGACAGCGATGACCTTGCCGTGAACGCTCATGACGTACCTCCGCCTAGAATGGGACACATGTCCGGTTATGCCGACAACCTTAGCGGACACGTGTCCGCTTCTGACCAGGGCCGCGGAAAGCGGCGTGCGGATGCGCAGCGCAACCGCGAGCGGATCCTCCAGGCTGCCCGCGATCTCGTCCGCGAGCCGGGAGAGCTGAAGCTCAACGCGGTCGCGAAGGCCTGCGGCATCGGCCAGGGCACGCTGTACCGGCACTTCGCGACGCGCGAGGACCTCCTTGCCGAGGTCTACCGCCGGGAGGTGGAAGAACTGGTCGCCGAGGCTCCGCGGCTGCTCGCGACCCACCGGCCGCTCGACGCGCTGGCGGCGTGGTTCGACCGGGTGGCCGCCTACGCCCGGGTCAAGCGCGACATCTTCGCCGCCGTCGAGGCCGCGACGTGGCAGGACCTCACCGCCCACAGCCTCGGCCCGATCGGCGAGGCGCTGGAACTCCTGCTGGCCGCGGGCCGCTCGGCCGGCAGCGTCCGCGCCGACGCCGAGGCCCGCGACGTCATCGTGCTCATCAGCTGGCTGTCACGGCTGGACGACACCGAACTCGACGCGCGAGCACCGCGCCTGCTCTCGATCCTCGTAGACGGCCTCCGCACCCCCCGCCCCTGACACGGAACGCGGGTGCGGCGGCGGCGAGGTCAGAAATCGCGGGTGGGCAGCACGCCTTCGAGCGGGGCGGGGATGGGGAGGTCCTCCCCCAACGCGACGGAGACGATGTGGGCGTAGTCGTCGCCGCGCGGCTCGGAGAAGATCGTGGCCTTGCCGTCCAAGCGGTCGATGAGCAGGTAGAGCGGGATGTCGGCGGCGGCGTAGCCGCGCCTTTTGGGCCCGCGATCACGTTCGGCACCCTTGCGGTCCCGCCGACTCCCCGACGTCACCTCCAGGACCATCGCCACCCCGTCGGGTTTGCTGTGCCACTCGCGGCCCGCGAACGCACCCTTGGGAGCGGCGATCCCGTCAGGCACGTACTCCCCCTCCGGACTGATCAACGTCAGATTCCGATGCAACCGCAAGCCATGGACGTCACGCACCCAGTCATCGACCGCCACAATGATGGTCTCGTGCTGCCCATCGGGGGTCGGGGACACGATGATCTCTCCATCTACCAGCTCGGCACGGAAACCCGGCATCACGTCGAGCGCGGCGAGCGCTTCTCGAAGGTCGTCACGGACGAACGGCGGCTCTTCAGGCATCGCCGTCATCGGAGGTCTCCTCATGGTCTCAACGGGTGCTGGCGCCTCACCCACAAACTAGCATCCGGGCCAGCTCAGGAACTGCCTCTCCCATCCGGGGCCTCCCATCGGCGCACTCGCCTGGCGGGTCTCAACCCAGGTCGAGATGCCCGCCCTTGACCCGGCCCGCGAACGCCTCCCACGCGGCGGCACCAAAGACCAACTGCGGCCCGCTCGGGTCCCTGGAGTCCCGCACCGCCACCGCCGCCGCCAGATCCGCCACCTCGGCGCAATGGGCTCCAGTGTCGTCACTACCGCTGCGCTTACGCCAATCAGGCGAAGTTGCCCTTATAGACGCCAGCTCAATGCACTGGTCCCCGGTGTCGGTGCTGTAGCTGCTTTTTCGCCAATTCGGGGACTCGAACCTAGCCTCAACCCGCTGCCCTCGAGTGTCACCACTGCGGCGGCGGGCCCACCTTTGCGCGGCCTGCGGGTCTTGTGGGTTCATAGACTCTCCAAGATCGTCTGGAAGAGGCCCAGAGAATCCTCAGCGCACATCGCCGAGGCTCTGATCAAATCGAAACGTACCCCATACTTCCGGACAACCACAGGGTGATCGACGAGCTGACCACCTACATGCCCCTCGACGCGCACGGCATCTGGTGCGTCTTGAAAAGCCAGGATCGTGAACGCACCCGGCAGCCCCGGGTAGGCTCCCTTAGCCGTCGGGACGATCTGGATCGTGACGTTGGGCAGCTCCGCCAGGTCCATCAGGTGCTGAATCTGCCCCCGCATCACGTCCGAGTTTCCGATTGGGCGACGAACGGCACCTTCGTCAAAGATCGCGAAGACGTGGGGCGCGTCCTCCCGGTCGAGGATCGCCTGTCGCTCCATCCTCGCTGATACAAGTTGCCCCACCGCCTCGGCGGTCTTCCCCAGCTTGAGGACCTCGTGCGCGTACTCGGGCGTCTGGAACAGTCCCGTGATGACCATGGTCTCGAAGATGCGGATCACCTCGGCCTCCCGCTCGCGTACGACGAAGTCCGGGAACCCCGGCGGGAGGACCTGGAGGCGCCCGAAGTCTCGGGTCCACTCCCAGATGCGGTAGAAGGTCCCGTTGGTCTTGAAGTAGGTGTCACAGTCCTTGGCGAACTCCTCCGAAGGTCCGTTTTTACCTGACTCGACCTGGCCAATCCATTGCGGGGTGTATCCGAGCCTTTCGGCGAGTTGCGGTCGAGACAGGTCAGCAGCCTCCCTGCAGGCTCGCAGCTCCGTACCGAAGTACTCGACCGGAGAGGACGGAACACCAGGATCGCGGGGGCGGCGCGGCATGACGGTCTCCAAGATCCGAAAGCAGGGCGATTTTCCAACGCCCCACCAAGGGGTTTCTCTCGTTGGACTTCTTACTCTTCCCAAAGATAGTCCGATCACAGCAAGATACGGAGCCATAACGGAGAGAAATCGCACACGAAAGTTCAACGATCATGGAGACGCCCGTCAACCCCACTGAGCAGGCGCTAGCGCAACTCCGCGAAGACTTCCAAGGGCATCGCATCTGGCGCGCCAGACGCCAGGACGGAAATGCAGGCGACTGGGTTGCCACTCTGCGCGACCCCAGGGAAGGCGTAGACGCGACTGTTGTATGTGGAAGCGCAGAAGAGCTACGTAAGGCTCTAGTCCACGAACGCAGTCGCGCGTCCACCCGACCTAGCAGCCAACCCAGTAAGTGGGTGAGCTGGTAAATGAAATGGGCCGAACCGAAGCAGCGGAACGTCGGCGCCCCAGCTTCGGCTATAACGTGCCGTCTCGACCGACTTGCCGAAGAAGTCGCCCGGCAGGGCTGGGAGGTCGTCCCGCGCTATGACGGACCGCACCCGCTCGTCCACGTCTTCGACCGCGACGTCCCGCAGTTCGGCGAGAGGATCACGCTCGTCCCGGGATCGACGCCGGGAGTGTGGTGGTTCAGGTCAAGTACCGGCGAAGACCTCGCCCCGCACACCGACCCCAGCCACGCGGCCAGGCAGATCACCCGCATCCTCATCCCGTATGTGACCGCCATCCGCGCCGCCCGCTCGCACCGAACCCAGAGATCCGGGACCCCATATTCCACTCCCCCGGCCGCCCCAGACCCTGCCCACGTGACGACGATCGCCGAACTGGAGAAACGGTTCACCGGCGTCGTGTGCTGGTGGGGCCGCTACACCTACGAGTGGTGGGCGATCGTCCCGGGCGGAACCCAGTGGACGATCGTCAACGCCGAAGAACCGGACTCCCTGCTCCAGGAGATCCTCAAGGCACGGAGGCGCCGGTAACGGGCACCCGCCTCGCCTTCGGCGGATTCTGCAGCTACAGGGCCCCCCGGGCACCTTCGTTCTCCTCGGGGCCCGGCTCCGGAGTCTCGGGACGGTCGGCCGGCGGTGGCGGGCGCTCTGGCCCCGACGTCTCGTCCGTGCCCTCCGTGCCGGTCTCGTACCCGCCGGGCCGGTCGACGTCGGGGGCGGCGGGCATGGTGGGGGCGTGCGGGGGCAGGTTTCGGCTTGACTTCAAGCGCTTCAAGTATCCGAGAGTGGACGCATGGCAGCGACACAGAACGTCGAGGACGCCGCTCAGCTGACGATCCAGGAGGTCTCCAGGCTCAGCGGCCTCTCGGAGCCGACGCTGCGGTACTACGAGAAGATCGGCCTCATCGACCCGGTGGACCGCGACGAGAGCAGCGGCCACCGGCGCCACGACCCGGCGGCGGTCCGGACGGTCGAGGCGCTGGGCTGCCTGCGGGCGACCGGCATGAGCGTCCAGGACATGCGCTCCTATCTCGGGCATCTGGCCGAGGGAGGCGGGGAGGCCGCGCAGCTGCGGGACCTGTTCCTCCGCAATGCCGAGCGGGTCGACGAGGAGCTGGAACGCATGCGGATCCGGCTGCGGTACCTGCGGCTGAAGGCCGATCTGTGGGACGCGAGGGAGCGCGGCGACCTCGAGGCCGAGCACCGCGCGGTCGACGCGCTCCTGCCGGTCATGCGCGAGCTGCGCTGACGCGGCCCCACCACGGCGCGGCAGCACCGCCGCGCCGCGATGCGGCCTGCCCTGGGCCACTCCGAAAACAGCACGTCAACAGGGGGAGAACATGACAGGCGAAACTTCACACGACCGGGTCCTGGTGACCGGCGGAACGGGCTATGTCGGAGCTCACGTCGTCGGGCGCCTGCTGCGGGACGGCCACCGCGTCCGCACCACGGTGCGGTCCCTCGACCGCGCCGCGGAGGTGCGGGCGGCGCTGAACGTCCACGGCACCGACCCGGACGGGCGGCTCGAGATCGTCGCGGCCGACCTCGCGGCGGACGGCGGCTGGGACGCCGCGGTGGCGGGCTGCGCGCACGTCCTGCACGTCGCCTCACCGTTCCCCGCCGCGCGGCCCGCCCATGACGACGACGTGATCGTCCCCGCACGGGACGGCGCGCTGCGCGTGCTGCGGGCCGCACGGGACGGCGGCGTGCGGCGGGTGGTGCTGACCTCGTCGTTCGCCGCGATCGGCTACAGCCGGAGGGCGGACGGCCGCGCGTACGACGAGACCGACTGGACCGACCCCGCCGACGACAACTCCGCGTACGTCAGGTCGAAGGCCATCGCGGAGCGGGCCGCGTGGGACTTCGTGGCCGCTGAGGGCGACGGCCTGGAGCTGGCGGTCGTCAACCCGACCGGGATCTTCGGCCCGGTGCTCGGGCCGCGCCTGTCCGCCTCCGCCGCGATGGTGAAGGCGATGCTGGCGGGGGCCATGGCGTCCGTCCCGCCCCTGTACTTCGGCGTGGTCGACGTGCGTGACGTCGCGGACCTCCACGTGCGGGCGATGACCTCCCCCGCCGCCGCCGGCGAGCGCTTCCTCGCCTCCGCCGGCGAGGCGATCAGCTTCCTGGGAATGGCGCGCATCCTGGCCGAGAGCCTGGGCGGCCGCGCAGCCCGGGTGCCGACCCGCGAGCTGACCGCCGACCAGGTGCGCGAAGCGGCCCGCACCGACCCCGCGATGCGCGAGGCCGCCGGCCGGCTGGGCGAGGTCCCCGCCCTGAACACCGCGAAGGCCCGCACCGTCCTCGGCTGGACACCGCGTGACACCGCCACCACCATCATCGACACCGCCGAGAGCCTTTTCCGCCTGGGCCTCGTCGACACCCCGGCCCCCAACTGACCCAACCACCATCAGCGCGGTGGGCCGCGAGGCGCCGATCGACGTCCTGCTGCAGGCACGCCCGTCTGCCGCCCGGTGGACAAAGCTCTTACTGTCCCGGATTTGTAACGGGTCCTGTCGGTCCGGCGTGTTTCGATCCTGACCACGGTCCCGTCATCGCGGACAGGAGGGGTCACATGGAGCACGGCCGGGCCGGGGAGGAGTTCGGGAACGTTCGCCCTTGGTGGCTGCCCGGCTGGTTCGAGTTCCCCACAAGACCGCGCAGCCCCCAGGGATGGGCCTTATGGGTGATCCTGGCGCTGGCCCTGGTCTGGGTTCTGTTGTTCCTTTGGCGCCTGTCGACCACCTACTGGTATCTGGCCTTGCCCGCGCTGGCAGTGATCGCGTTCGGCACCGACCGCTACTGGCGATCGCTGTGGGCCGCCGAACAAGAGCGCCGGGAGCGGATCAGATCCTTCAGTCTGACCTTCGAGCAGATGCGGGACATGCACTGGCGGGAGTTCGAGCTCGCCGTCGTCCACCTGATGGTCCGCGACGGGATCCCCGCGGAGCACAACGGGAAGGCGGGCGACTTCTCCGGTGACGTCATCGCCTACGACGCCGTCCTCGGCGAACGCTGGATGGTCCAGGTCAAGCACTACGGCCCGAACAACAAGGTCAAGTCCGACGACGTCCAGAAGGTCGCCGGGGCCGCCTGGCACATCTACCAGGCCCGGCTGAAGCTCGTCGTCACCACCAGTGGGTACACCCGCGACGCCCGCACCTTCTCCGCCAAAGCCGGAATCCACCTCATCGACAAGGCCGCCCTCATACGCTGGGCCACCGACGGCGTCCACCTGCATGACGTCCTCGGCATCACCCCGAGCACCCGCTGACGATCACGCGGCCCTACAGCGAGGGCCAGGTTCGAGCACCGTCCGGTGGTCAAGCCGGTTGGGCGGTGGCGGCCGGGTGACGGTGGAGTCGTCTTGTCCGCAGCAGTGGCCGGGCGAGGAGTGGCAGCATGCACACCATGGCCGTCGCGGCCGCGGCGAGCATCGCCGCTCGCAGGCCGAACGCGGTGCCGACGAGCCCGGCGGCCGCCGAGCCGACGGGGAGCGTGCCCCAGGTGAGGAAGCGGTGGACCGCGGTCGCCCGGGTGGCCAGTTCCGGCGGTGTGGCCAGGTGCCGGATGGTGATGGCGTTGACGGCGAACATGCCCTGGCCGATCCCGTTGACGAACGTCCCGGCGGTCAGCAGCACGGCCGGCCACGGGCCGGCGGCCGCCGCGCCGACGGCCAGCCCGAGCACCGAGGGCACGCCGGCGATCGTCAGTGACGGCCCGATGCCGAAACGGTTCGCCACGGGGCGTGCCAGCAGGCCGCCCAGCGGGAATCCGCTGCCGCCGATCCCGAGGGCCACGCCGAGCAGCCAGGCGTCCAGGCCGAGGTGCTCGACCGCGAACACCGCGAGGAGCGAGTCGTACATGGCGACGCCGAGGTTGTACAGCGCGCCGCAGACCATGATCGGACGTAGCACCGGGTGCCGCGCCACGAACCGCAGCCCGTCGAGCACTTCCCGGCGCACGGGGCGCCGTGCCGCCGGTACCTCCGGTTCCGGGTCGCGCTGCGCGATCAATGCCAGGGTCAGCACGCTGACGAGGTAGCTGCAGGCATCGGTGAGCAGCGCCCGCGCGGCCCCCAGGCCGCTGACGACGACCCCGGCGATGCCCGGGCCGACGAGCAGCGAGGTCGACTCGGAGACCGAAAGCCGGGTGTCGGCGGCGTGCAACCGGTCGTCGTCCGTGATCAGCGTGGGCGTGTAGGACTGGTAGGCCACCTGGAAGAACACCATGCCGATCCCGGTGACCAGCGCGACCAGCAGCAGATGCGGCAGCGTCAGCACGTCCAGCCAGGCCGCGACCGGCAGCGACAGGACGGCCAGGGCGCGCACGAGGTCGGCGCCGAGCATCGATCGCCGCATGCCCAGCCGCGCCACCCAGACCCCGGCCGGGAGCCCGATCAGCAGGAACGGCAGCCTCCCGAGCGCGGCGAGGACGGCGATCTCCATCGTGCCGGAGTGCAGTTCCTGCAGCGCGGCCAGCGGGAGTGCCAGCAGAAAGACCTGGTCACCGACCAGGCTCACACTCTGTCCAGCCCACAGCAGGCGGAAGTCCCGCCATGACCGGCGGTCGGACGACACGGGGATCTCGCTCGGCATCGCACCAGCATCTTGGCCGCGGCGACGCCGCAGAAGTGGCGCGAATGCCAACGACCGCCGAGATCCCGCCACGAGGCACCGAGCCCCTGCGGCTACCGGCTGGGCCGCGTTAGCCGGGGCGGAGGAGGGGGGCCGCGGGACCTGCCCGACCTCGGCGAGCCTGGCGAGCAGGGCCAGGACCGGCCCGGCGACCGCGCCGACGATGAGGCCGATGGAGCAGGGGACTCACGGCAGTCAGCTTGCGAGAGATGATCTAGTAAGTCAATAGGAAATATATGAATATACGAGGCCCATCGGGAAGCAGGCCGGATGCACGCGGCCGATGGCCTGGCGCGCCGCCGGGGCCCACCGGAGGCAGGTCGGCCCCGGGGACGACCGGTGCAGAGCTGACGCTTCCAATACCTCTTCGCGGACCTCCCTGGGTAGAGGGTGAGCATGGACGACCTGACTGGCGGGGAGGCGGGTCCCGGGATGAGCGGGCTCGGGGTGGCGGCGGTGGCGCGCCGGCTGGGTGTGGCGCCCTCCACGCTGCGCGACTGGGACCGCCACTACGGCGTGGGCCCGACGGGCGGCGGCCCTGGCAGGCATCTCCGCTACACCCCGGCCGACATCGCCCGGCTGGAGACCATGCAGCAGATGATCTCCGCCGGGACGCCCCCGGCGGAGGCCGCCGAGGCGGCCCTGCACACGCCGCACGGACGGGGCGAGGGGCCGCGGAGCCACGGTGCCGCCGGCAGCCGCGATGCTCTGGACGACTCCGCCGCCGAGCACGGCCCTTCGCCGGCCACGCGGATCAGGAACCTCGAGGATGCGGCGATGGAACTGGACGAGCTCGCGATGACCGGCATCCTGGAGTCGGCCCTGCGGCACGAGGGCGTCATCGCGGCGTGGGAACAGGTGATCGCACCGGTGCTCGTCGACCTCGGAAGCAAGCATGCGACCACCGGCCGGTACATCGAAGTGGAGCATCTGCTCTCGGCCGCGGTATCGCGCTGTCTCCTCGCGGTGACGTCGCCTCAGGCGCAGTTCTCAACCGGCAGGATCCGAAGTCCCGTGATCCTGGCATGCGCCCCGAATGAGCAGCACGTCCTGCCGCTCCTCGTACTGGCGGCCGCCTTGGCCGAGACCGGCGCGGCACGACTCATGCTGGGTGCGCGAGTGCCTCCACCGGCCCTGGCGGCCGCGGTCAAACGGTCCGGGGCGCACTCGGCGTTCGTGTGGTCGCAGACCTCCGAGACCGGTGACCCGTCCTGGCTCACCGACCTGGCCGCCCAGCATCCTGCACTGCAGACGGTGGTCGGAGGCCCCGGCTGGGACCGTGACCGGCTCCCGCCCGAGGTGCCCTTCGCGTCATCGGTGTCCACGGCGGTCGGCGCGCTGCTCGCGGCAGCCTCCCGCGAGCACTGAGGCGATCAGCTTCGTCTTCGACTCCACCCGGATCATCGCCGCCGGCCGGCCCCATCGTCCTGCCCGGAACCAGTGGAAGAGGCGCCTACGGCTTGTGCGCGGTGGTCAGGAAGTCAAGGACGAGGGGGCTGGCGTGGGTGCGGAACTCCTCGAAGTAGGCGTGCCGGGCACCCGGGACCAGGTGCAGTCGGGCGCCGGGGATGCGGTCGGCGAGCAGGGGCGCGTTGGCGGCGGGGTTGAGCCGGTCGTCGCTTCCGTGGACGACCAGGGTGGGGGCGCTGATGTCCGGCAGGAGGTCCCAGGCGTCGTGCTGGTTGCTCGCCGCGAGGTGGCGGCGCCGGGCGTGGGCAGGCATGCGAGGGTCGCCGAGGGTGTGGTGCGGGCCCGGATGGGAGGCGAGCCATCGAGGGGTGTACATCAACTCCAGCAGGGCCTGCCGCACGGCTTCAGGCTGAGGTTGCGCCAGGGCTTTGCGGACATCGTTGCCGCGTACGACGCTGTGCGGGCCGCCGGGCGAGGTGCAGCCGAGAACGAGGGCGCCCACACGGTGGGGATGGCGGGCCGCGATCTGCTGGGCCACCCGTCCGCCCATGGACGTGCCGTAGACGTCGGCCCGGTCGATGCCGAGTTCGTCGAGGACGGCGATGACGTCCTGCGCGAACAGTTCGGTGCTGTAGGGGGCATCGGGCTTGTCGCTGTCGCCGGTGCCGCGGTAGTCGAGCGTGAGAGTGCTGCGAGCCGAATGGAAGTCGGCACGCACAGCATCCCACCAGTGGTGGTCGTTGGCCTGGCCCGCCAGCAGCACCAGCGGCGCCCCCTGGCCCTGGAGCTGGTAGGCGACGCGGGTCCCGTCCGATGTCACGGCGTACGTCATCGGCTCCCTCGTTTCCGTGCCATCGGGCAGAGTATCCGGGTGGCCCCGGGGCGGTGGCAGCGGTGTCCGGTCGTCCGGGCGGCGTGTGTCACCGTCGGGCGGCTTGGGGGGTGAGGCGTCCGATGCCGGGCAGGAACCGTCCGACCCTCGCGGCGTAGAGGGCGTATGCGTCGCCGTGGGCGTGCAGCAGGTACGGCTCTTCGACGGCGCGGACCTGCATCTGGACGGCGGCCAAGGTCAGGACGAGGCCGCACAGCGCGATCACGTTGGGGACCATGACGGCCAGCCCCGCGGCGGTGACGGCCATCGTGGTGAAGATGGGGTTGCGGGCCAGTGTGAACGCGCCGCCGGTGACCAGTTCGGTGCGTTCGTCCTCCTCGACACCGATGCGCCAGGACGTTCCCATCGAAGCCTGCGCGGCCAGCGTGCCCGCCACACCGGCGAGTGCCAGCACGATCCCGGCCGCCTGGACGGCGGCGTCTTCCAGAGCACCGAAGGCGGGGAGCCCGGCCAGCGCGGCGACCGGGCCGGCGGCACCGACGATCAGCGCGCCGGTGAACAGGATGCGAGCCCACCATTGCACCGTGCCCTTCTCCAGGCCGCCGCCGCGGAAGCCGGTGTCGCCGGTGCGGCGCCACTGCAGAAAGGTGCGCAGCCCGAACGCCAGCACGGCCCAGAGCAGGTAGATGACCAGTGCGCTGATCGCCACGGCGTCCTCCAAAATCCTTCGCCTCGGTAGGTCAGGAACCCATCGGCTGATCGCATGCGGTGCCGTAGGTCGGGCATAGCGCGACGGCGCGGTCGGTGGCCGACAGCAGGCGCTCTGCCGAGCGCAGCAGGTCCAGCAGTTCCGGCGCGGCGATGAAGTAGAAGGACTGGCGGCCCTCGGCGCGGTAGTCCACAAGCTTGCAGCCGCGCAGGCAGGCCAGGTGCTTGGACACCGTGGACTGCGCCAGTTCCAGCTCGCGGGTCAGGTCCACCACCCTCGCCTCCCCCAGCGCCAGCCGCTGCACGATCGACAACCGCACCGGATCGGCGAGGGAGTGGAACAGCGCCGCGGCGGGCGCCAGCCCGTCCAAAGAAGACATTCCATATCTGGAATCAATCGCCATACTGGAATGATAGCTCTGAAGCACGATCAGTCAAGCCGCCCTCGTCCGGTGAACCGTCGAGGAGTCCCTGGCGTACCGGTCTTCGACAATCCGTAAAGGACCTGCCAACGGGCCGGTTCCAGCCATTCGAGGGGCGACGATGAGGACCCTGCGCCATGGACTCCGCGTCGCCGTGTCGCTGGGAGCGGGCGCCATGGTGTTGGCCATGGGCACAGGCTGCGGCACTGGCGGTTCCGCCGACGGCGGGGCGAGGCCCTCTCAGGCTGACGGCCCGGAAACCGCTCCAGCGAGCATCGAACAGATCGGAAGCAAGATGGGCTGCACTCCGCAGGTGCGCGGCAAGGCGGTCGACTATCGGCAGGCCATCTGCACGACGGCGTCGGGGAAGTACGTGCTCAACACGTTCGCCTCCGACAAGGCCCAGCAGGACTGGCTCGAATACTCCTCGATGTACGGCGGGACGTACCTCGTCGGGACCCGGTGGGTCGTCGTCTCCAGCCCGCAACTCCTGGAGGCGGCACGTCAGAGGCTCGGCGGCCGGGTTCAGGACGCGGAGTCCCTTCACCGGCGGAGCGGCGAGCCCCCGAGCACCACGGGAACAACATGACCTGTCGCCAGCGGCTGATCGCCGATTCGACAGCTGACCGGCGCCGGCGCCGGCCCGATCAAGGTCGCTCGGAGACCGCGGCCGGGGCGGTGATCGTCCCGGCCGCGGCCCGGGAGGCCGGCGCCGGTCAGGGGATGATGCGGCGGTCGCGGAGGTCGGTGAAGATGCCGAGGAACATCTTCTCCGTGTCGATGTACTCGTGGAAGCCGAAGCGGCGGGCCTTGGAACCGTCGGCGAACATGTCGTAGTCCCATGAGAAGACGAAGTCGCCGAAGGGCCACGAGACGAGGTGCTCGTACGGGTGCGGCTCCAGGGCGTGCTTCTCGGTCATGGAGGACCAGAGGGGGCCCTTGTCGGCCATCACGGTCTCCAGGCTCATGGGGAGGGGATCGGACGCCTCCAGGTCGAAGAACCGGGCGATCTTGGGCCACAGGGCGTTCCAGCGGAAGAGGTCGCCGTTGTTGATGTTGAACGCCTGGTTGGCGCAGCGTTCGTCCGTCGCCGCCCAGACGGTCGCGCGGGCGAGCAGGCCGGCGTCGGTCATCTCCAGGAGCTTGTCGTAGGCGCCCGGCTTGCCCGGGAAGCGCAGCGGCAGGCCCAGTTCCTTGGAGATCGCCGCGTAGACGGCGATCACCATGGCCAGGTTCATCGGGTTCCCGAGGGCGAAGCCGCAGACCACGGACGGGCGGATGGCCGACCATGTCCAGGAGGCGCCCTGCTGGCGGCTCTCCAGGAAGTCCTGCTGGTCGACGTTGAACTCGGGCGGCATGTGGCCCGGGTCGTCCTCCCGGGCCGGGGTCCTGAACGGACCGAGGTGCGCCCCGTAGACCTTGTAGCCCTGCATGAGGCTGATGTGGCGGAGGCCCTTCGCGACGGGCTCCACGGCGTCGACCACGTTGACGAGCATGGCCAGGTTGGGGGGCACCAGTTCGGCCCATGTCGGCCGGTCCTGGTAGGCGGCGTAGAAGACATGGGTGACGTGGGTCAGCTCTCCGAGCCGCTTGGCGCAGTCGTCGCGGTCCAGCAGGTCGACCGACAGGTGGCGGACCCGGCCGGAATCGGTTCCGCCGCGGCGCGACAGACCGATCACGTCCCAGTCGCCCGCCTCCGCCAGGTGTTCTACCAGCCGGCGGCCGATGACTCCTTGGGCTCCTACGACCAGGGCCACCTTGGGCGGTGTGTTCATGGTTTCCTTCCGGTTCTCATAGAGGCGGGTTCGAGGGCATGAGGGTTCGGGCGGCCTCGCGGGCGGTCTCCTCGATGAGGACGGCGGTGCGGTCCAGAACGCCGTCCATCAGGAAGAAGGCGTGGATCATCCCGCTGTAGCGCCTGTGCGTGACCGGTACGCCCGCCTCTGCCAGCCGGGCCGCGTAGAGTTCGCCGTCGTCGCGGACGGGATCGCATTCGGCCGTGGCCACGAAGGCGGGGGGCAGGCCGCTCAGGTCGGCGGCCCGCAGCGGCGAGGCATACGGGTGAGCGCCGTCGGCGCCGCCGCCCAGGTAGTGCTTCCAGTACCAGGTCATGGTGTCGCGCCGCAGGCCGTAGCCCGTCCGGTAGGCGTCGTATGAGGACGTCGCGCAGGCGGCATCGGTGACGGGGTAGATCAGCGCCTGGAACGCGACGTCGGGCCCGCCCTCGTCGCGCGCTCGCAGGCAGGCCGCCGCCGCGAGGTTGCCGCCGGCGCTGTCCCCGGCGACGCCTATCCGCGAAGGGTCGATTCCAAGACGGCCGGATTCGCGTCCGACCCAGCGGATCGCCTCCAGGCAGTCGTCCAGCGGTACGGGGAAGGGGTGCTCGGGCGCCCGGCGGTAGTCGACGGTGACGACCGCGCATCCGGACGCGTTCGCCAGCCGCCGCGCGGGCCGGTCGTGGGTGTCCAGGTCGCCGGTCACCCAGCCGCCGCCGTGCAGCAGGACGAGGCAGCCGAAAGGAGCCTCCCCCGCCGGGTAGTAGACGCGGGCCCGCCGGCCGGAGCCGGGAACGACGGCCCCCTGGACCATGGCGACCGGCTGGGGCGCGGCCTGCAGCCCGATCAGGCCGCGGGTGCGCGCGCGGGCCTCGGAGACCGTCACCTCATCGGCGGCGCGCGCGCCGGGCCGCCGTCCAAGGGCCTCCACCACGGCCGCGGCCTGCGGGTCCAGCGTCATGATCGTCCCCGCGCCGCGGCGGGGACGGGCCGCCCGCGCCGGGGACGTGAGCGCTGCAGGCGCACGCCGCCGACCAGGGTCGCCAGCCCCGCGACGCCCATCATCACCATCATCGGGACCGGTGATCCGTCGTAGTGGCCGACCGCCGCGAGCGCGGCGAGGGGCATCAGTCCGCCGCCGACCAGGGTGCTCACCGCGATGGCGACCGCGACCCCGAGGTAGCGCACCTCGACGGGGAACAGGTGCGCCATGGTCGCCGGGACGACGCCGCCGAACAGGCCGTAGCCGATCGCACCGATGATCATCGCCAGCCACAGCGCCGCCGGGACGCCGGTCTCGATCAGCAGGTAGGAGGGGACCGCCCAGAGCGCCGTGAGCAGCCCCGAGCCGATCACCACCCGCCCGCTCCCCCACCGGCCGCCGTACAGGCCGCCCGTCAGCACCAGGAGGACGAGGACCGCCGCGGTCAGCACGAGTCCCGACTGGACCACGGTCGCCGAAAGTCCCGGCTCGTACTTCTTCACATACGCCAGCAGGCTGGTCAGGAAGGCATAGCCGAAGGTGACCGGCCCGATCCACATCAGCACGCACGTGAGCAGCGGCCGGTGCGCGTCCCGCAGCAGCCTGCCGAGGGCCCCCGGCTCTTCGCGACCGGCCGCGACCCGCTCGGACGCCTCGACGAACTCCGGGGTCTCGGCGAGCCGCATCCGCAGGGCCAGGCCGAAGAGGACCAGGATCGCACTGGCGCAGAAGGGCACCCGCCATCCCCACGCCTGCCAGGTGTCCGTACCGACGGCCAGGCTCGTCACCAGCATGGACACCCCGGCCAGCAGGATGCCGAGCATGTTCCCGATCTGCGGCAGGGCACCGTAGAGCGTGGCACGTCCGGGAGGCGCGTGCTCGACGGCGACCACCACCGCCCCCGGATACTCTCCGCCCACCGCCAGCCCCTGCGCCAGCCGCAGCACGACGAGCGCGACCGGTGCGGCGACGCCGATGGTCGCATAGGTCGGCATCACCCCGACGCCGACTGTGGCGACCCCCATCAGCAGCAGTGAGGCCAGCAGCGCGGGCCGCCTGCCGAGCCGGTCCCCCACCCGCCCGAACACGACCGCGCCGACGGGCCGCGCGAGGAAGCCCACGGCGTGCCCGCTCAGCGCGGCGAGGGTCCCGAGCCACGGTTCGAAACCCGGGAAGAACAGCGGGCCGAACACCGTGGCCGCGACGAAGGAATAGAGCATGAAGTCGTACAGCTCGATCGCGTTCCCGAACATCGCCGCGCATCCGACCTGGCGTGGTGTGAGGGGACGCGCGGCCGGGGCCTGAGCGAGGGTCCGGTTGGTGACTGTCATGGGGTGGCCGCCTTTCCGTGGGCTCTCAGGCGAGTGACAGCGGTCGGTTCGCGCTTTCCAGCAGTTCCACGGTGATGAAGGCCAGCGGCCCGTCACCGATGTTCTCCAGGTCGTGCAGCAGGTAGGAGCCCGCGCCGAAGTCGTACGCGCGCGTCTCCCCGCGCCGGTAGGAGACCTCCCTGGTCGTGCCGTCGTCGATGTGCTGGCGGCTGTGGCCGTCGGTCAGGGCCGTCCAGAAGTAGTCCAGGACGTGCCGGTGCGCCGGCAGCCGCTCGCCCGGGGCGAGGCGTATGTCCCAGACGCGCACGCGGTCGGTCTCGCGGAGCAGCAGGCCGCCGACGTGCCCGTTGAAGGCGTTCCGGTCGAACTCCTCGCGAACGGCGTCGGACCAGCCGGCGAAGTCCTTCGCTACGACCTCGCCCGCCAACCGAAGGCTGCCAAGAGAGCCCATGTCAGATCTCCTCACCGGGGGGTGGCATCATTCCGGTCCCCAAAGTCTCGGCTCACCTGGTGTCATAAGTCCAACTCATCTTTTTCATCTTCTCGATAGAATCTGTGCATGCTCAGTCTGCGCCAGCTCCAGTACCTGGTCACCGTGGTCGACGAGGGATCCTTCACCCGGGCGGCCGAGACGCTCCACGTCACGCAGCCGGCCCTGTCCCACCAGATCCGGGCACTGGAACGGGCGGCCGGCGCGCCCCTCCTGGAGCGGCTGCCGAGAGCGGTCGGGCTCACGCCCGCCGGCCGGGCGATGCTCCCGCACGCGCGGGCCGCCCTCGCCGACGCCGCGAAGGCCGAGTCCGCCGTCCGGCAGGCGGCCGGACTGACCGCCGGGGAACTGCGACTGGCGACGGTCTACTCGGTCAGCATCGGCGTCCTGCCGGCCACGCTGCGCGCCTGGAGCCGGAGGTACCCGGGGATCGACGTGCGGCTGTTCGAGCACCGGCACGCCGACGAACTGGCCGAGGCCATGACGGTCGGGCAGGCCGACCTGGCCATCGGCCCGCCGCCGCCGGGCTGGACGGGGCCGGTGCGGCGGCTCGGCACGGAGGAGTTCGTGGTGGCCGTCCCCGCGGACGATCCGCTGGCCGTCCAGGGCGCGACCGAGGTCGAGTTCGGAGCGCTGCGCGAACGCCGGTGGGTCCACTACGGGCCGGACAACGGCCTGGCCGCCGTCCTGGACCGGGCATGCCTCGACGCCGGATTCCGGCCGCGAGCCGCGGTGCGTGCCGAGCAGACCGCGTCCGCCCCGATCCTGGCGGCCACCGGCCTCGGCCCCGCGCTCTTCCCCGCCAACCTCGTCCCGGAAGGCTACGAAGGCCACATCCTCCACCCCAGCCCCGCCATCACCCGCGTCCTGGCCGCCTACGCACGCACCCGCATGGACGACCTGAGCAGCGCGTTCCTGACCGTCCTGATCGACAACGCCTCAGGCCTGCTCACGACATCCGGAACCGGCTAACGGTCACCGCCACCCGCCCGGCACCCCCCGTCCGCCTGTCGACGGCCGTCCCGACGATGTCGCGCATCCGCGCGGGCCCGGTCCTCCTGGGCCGGGTCCGCGCGGCTCCGGGTCCGCCCGTCAGACTTCGAGGACCCGGATCGACGGGTGGTCCCTGGTGCTCAGGTAGAGCTTGTCCTTCGTGCCGTCCTGCTCCAGTTCGAGGAGGAGGCGGTAGCGGTACAGCCCCGGTCGGGCGGTACTGAGAACGGCGCCCGCCCAGTAGTAGTAGATCGGCGTGTAGGGCGAGCGCATCAGATCCGGCATCCCGTAGATCTTCAGCTCGGTCATGACGCGGCGTTCGGCGACGTCCTCCTCGTCGCCCCGCTCGGTGTCCAGGAACACCAGGTTGTTGATCTTCGGCATGGGCGGCCAGGTGCCGTCGGGCCGCTTGTGCATCTCGATCGGGCGGATGATCCAGTTGATCACCTGCCCCTGCTTGCAGATCGTCTCGAGGTGGTCGGTGCCCTGCCCGACTCCGCCGACGCTGTTGTCCATCATGTAGAGCGCGTCGTCGAGCGTGCCGGTCTCGGCCGCCCGTTCCATGTTGACCAGCGTGACGACGTTGAGCTGGACGGAGTTGAGCTGGCCGCGGGTCTCGGTGGTCATCGGCGCTCCGTCCCGGTGGCGTGCCGGCCGACCAGCGCCGGCGTCGATATGGCGTAGGGCTCTGTGACGGTGCCTAGACGGAACTCCAGCCGGTACGGCACGGGCTCGGTGACGTGCCGCTTCACCGTCGCGGTCCAGTAGGCGATGTCGGTGTTGGGGTAGACCTTCCGTTCGGGCGTGCAGATCTTCTCGTCGATCGCGATCCCGTCGAGGGCGGCGTAGGTCTCGCACTCCAGGACGACGACGTTCCAGATGATCCGGTCGCCGGAGCGCACCCGGGTGCGCAGGTCCAGCGTGCCGAAGCCGGTCGACCCCTCGGCCTTGTTGGTGTCGTACAGGTACAGGTTCCCTTCCAGGGCGCCGGAGGCGAGGGCCGCGACCGGGTCGATCACCGCCGTGATCGACACGGGCCGGGACTCGGGCGGTCTGGCCTTGCTGGGCATCGGCTTCTCCGTTTCGGTGCGGGGCTCGGGGGGACGCGGGTTCAGGGCATCGGCAGCACGCCGAGGCCCGCCCCGGTGAAGGCGTTGCGCTTGGGGTCGCTGATGACCTTGATGGCGGAGTCGCAGGTGAAGTCGACCGGCTCCCAGGACGGCTCGTCGTCGCGCCACACCAGCTCGTGCAACTGGATGTGCATCGTGTAGCGGTAGGTGCCGGGACGGGCCGTGTCGACCGATGCCGCCCAGTACCAGCCGTCCGACACCATGTCCGGCGAGCCGTACTGGGCGGGGTACATGACCTTCTCTTCCACGGCCTGCCCGGTGATGTCGGTGATCACGGGATTCGGGTGGTTGTGGGCCTGCCCCTCGCCGGTGACGACGTTCCCGGTGACGTCCAGGACCTTGCCGGTGGCAGGGGCGCGGCCGCCGCGCGGCCGCCGGGCGCGGGCGCCCACGCGGCGACGCAGGCCCTCCAGTTCGGCCGCCGTGTCGACGGAGGGGTCCCCGGCCCGGTCGGCGACCCCCGCGATCTCCTCCAGCGCCTCCTGGTCGGTGGCCTGCGCACGGTCGGCGTGGTAGCTGCGAGGGACGGTCGGGGGGATGGAGCCGAGGCTGGCGGGCAGCCAGTTCAGCACCTGCTCGGTGGCCTGCGACCCGTCCGCCCAGTACGTGCCGGGGCAGATGGTCACGAGGTCCGCGGTGCCCTGTCCGGTCGAGCCGAGGAAGGCCATGTTGTCGAAGAGGTAGACGTTGCCGGTCAGCGTCCTGGCCTGGAGCGCGTTGGCGATGTCGACGAGGACGATGATCCCTTGCTGCTGGGCCATGGATGCGCCTTTCGGATCACTGGTGGGGTCACGCGCACATCAGCGCGGGCGAGTCGAGATGCAGGACGCTGTGGCGGCCCTCGTGCATCTGCACTTCCAGCCGGTAGTGGTAGGGGACGCCGCGGACGAGGTGGGCGGGGACTATGCCCTCCCACACCTTGAGGTCGAGGTTCTCGTGGCCTCCGGGCCGCCCTTCCCAGGCCGGCGCCCGCTCCGGGGCGGCTCCGCCGGGCGGCAGGAAGGTGAGGGCGGAGATCTCGGCGGTCGTCTGGACGTCGACCGCGATCGCGGTCCACTGGACGACCTGCCCGGGCACGACGATCGTGCAGAGGTCGACGGTGCCCTGCCCGTGGCTTTCGAAGGGCCCGTCGTCCACCAGGGAGAGGTTGCCGTTGTGCAGCGTCCCGTCGGACAGGGCTCCGACGGCGTCCACGAGGACGACGATATTGACGTGGGGTTTCACTGGCACTCCTGTTCTGGTCGGTCGCCGTCTCTCAGCCCCGGTCCCGGACCAGGGGGACCTTGCCGACGGCCGTCCGTTCGATCTCGGGCGAGGACCGGGGCACGAACACGAGCTGGAAGCGGTAGCCGGTCCGCTCGACCGCCTCCGGGGTGGCCTCCCGGTCGTTGAAGAGCGACAGGGAGCGGAGAAGCGCGCTGACGAAGACCTGGTGGACGCCGGTGGGGCCGAGCGCGGCCGACAGCGCGCAGGTGAGACCGTCGGCGTCGTCGACCGCCGCGAGCAGCGTGATGGTCTTGTGCTCGCGGTGGTTGACGAACTGGATGTCGTGGGCGGCGGCGTCGAGGTCCACGCCGGTGGTCTCGCGCAGCCGGTCGCGGAGCGCGGCGTAGGCGATCGCCGCCGAGTACTGGCTGTCGTTGATGTGCAGCACGTCGCCGGTGCGGCCGGCGAACTCGAACCGGCCGGTCTTCAGTCCGGGCCCGTCGAGGGCGGGGCGACGGATCATCCGGTCGCCGAGCTTGAGCCGCAGCAGCGGCGCCTCGTGCGCGTGCAGCCGGGTGACGACGAGCTCGCCCTCCTCGCCCTCGCCGACCGCGCGGCCCCGTTCGTCCACGATCTCCACGAGGTGCAGGCCGGGCACCGCGGCCAGCCAGGGCGAGTCGTCGCTCAACTGGAGCCCGACGGTCTCGGCCTGGGTGGCGGCGAAGTAGCTGAGGATCGCGACGTTCGGGAAGACCGCGCGCAACTCGGCGCGCTTGCGCTGCGGCAGCACCCCGCTGCCGTACAGCGCGACGCGAAAGCTCTCCCTCGCCTGGCGGCTCAGCCCGCCGCCGAGCTCGCCGAGGATCGCGATGCCCGCTGAGATGCCCATCATGGCCTTGGGCCCGGGGTAGGAGAACATGTGCTCCAGCACGGGGCCGGTGACGGGGCCGGCGCCGATGTAGTTGACGCCCGGCACCTGCTGCAGGACGCCGCCGACCATGGTTCCGCTGCTCCACATCTGGTAGTCGGCGAGGTTGGTGAACAGCCATTTGGGATCGCCGCCGGCGAGGTGGTCGCGGAGCTGGTAGGTGCCCATGAAGGCGCCGGCGATGCGGTAGGTGTCGTGCAGTTCCCGCAGCGAGTAGACGATCTCCAGCGGCAGCCCGTCGCTGGTGCCCCCGCTGGCGACCACCTCGAACCCGCCATGCGTGAGCGGCACCACCATCCCGGGGCGCGTGCCGGTGAACATGTCGCGCTGGACGGTCTTGTCCGACAGCGGCACCTGCTCCCACTCCGCGAAGGTGGCGGGCGGGCCGGTGACACCGGAGGCGGCCAGCCGCTCCCGCCACAGCGGGTTCAGCAGCGCCGTATTGATCATCTGGCCGAGACGGCGCAGGACCAGAGCGTCCTGGACATCGTGCGGCGTCTCGGCGTAGGGGACGCCGCAGAGCCGCTCGCACTCGCGCAGCTTGCTCGCGAAGGAGGGCAGCGCCGGGACGGTGTCCACCGACCAGGGCCGCATCTCCTCCTCGGGGATCAGCCGCGCCGCCAGTTCCGGGCCGTCCTCGGGCGCCCGGCCGACCGGCGTGAGAATCGTCGAGGTCATGTCGCGCTCCTGTTCGTCACGGGGGGTTCGTCATGCGGGGGGTTCGTCATGCGGGGGGTCGCCGCGGAGCAGCCGCTGACCGGTGCTCCTGATCTCGGTGAGGAGCAGGAGAAAATGCTCGGCACTGATCTGGTGGTTCATGAAGACGATGCGAAGTGCCGCGGTTCCCTGCACGTCGACCTTGGAAATGAAGAACCGTCCGGCCAGCCTCACCTGTTTCCTGATTTGCAGTTGCAGGCGGTGGACTCGTCCGGCGGCGATGCCTTCCGGCCGGTAGCGGAAGCAGAGAATGTTGGCTTCCGGTTCGTGCAGCACCTCGAAATCGGGTTCGCCGAGCAGGATGCGGTGCGCCTCGCATGCCGTCCGGCACAACTGCTCTATCTTCTCGGCGAAGAGCGCGCGCCCGTACACCGCCCACAGCGCCCACAGCGGCATGATCATCGGGCGTTTCGTGCACTCGAGATTCTTGTCGCCGGTGTCGAACGCGCAGTGCGCGTCGGGCTCCTCGTCGAGAACGTAGCTGGCGGCGCCGCGGCCGAACGCCTCGGGGGCGTCCCGCGCGTCGCGGTAGAACAGCATGGTGCAGGGTGCGGGGACGAACATCAGCTTGTGCGCGTCCCATGTCAGCGAGTCGGCCTTGTCGATCCCGCGCAGCCTCGGCCGCAGCGCGTCCGACACCAGCAGGCTCGCGCCGTGCGCTCCGTCGACGTGCAGCCAGATGCCGCCCTCGGCCGCGATGCCCGCCAGTTCGTCGATCGGGTCGAAGGCGCCGAGCGCGGTGGTTCCCGCGGACGCCACCAGGCAGAAGACCTCAAGGCCGCGGCGCTCGGCGGCGGCGAGCACCGCGGGCACCCGGTGCACGGCGATGCGCCCGCGCGCGTCCACCGGCAGCCGGACGAGCCGGCTCTCGCCGATGCCGAGGACGCCGGCCGCGCGGGTCACGCTGTAGTGAACCTCCTCGCTGACCGCGATGGCGGGCAGGCCGCGAGCGCCATGCTCGCCGCGCGCCCAGATGTCGGGATAGGCGCGGTTCCTGGCGGCCAGCAGCGCCGTGAGGTTGGCCAGCGAGCCCCCCGACGTGGTGACCATCGCGAAGCGGCCCGGGTCCCATCCGATGAAGCGGTTGAGCTCCTCGGCCATGATCCGTTCGGCCGTGATCGGCAGCTGCCCCGCCTCGTAGTAGGACGAGGGCTGGTTGACCACCGAGCCGACGAAGTCGATGACGCCGGCCAGCGGGACGGTGCCGGAGAACTGCCGTCCCATGTATCCGGGCGAGTGCACCTGGATACCGGTACGAAGATAGAGATCGACGATCGCGGCCAGCCGTTTCTCGTCGAAGTCGGCGATGCTCTCTCGCTCGGCGGTCATCAACGCCCGCGCCGCCCTTGCCAGGACGTCCGGATCCGCGAGGTCCAGTCCCCGGACCGACCGGTCCGCCAGATGCGATTCCAGGCGCGCGGCGACCGCTTCGGAATTCCTTCGGAAGAGGACCGGATCGAATGCGGCGAACAACGAGTCCTTTGGCGCCGCCCATCGCGACATGGACGACGAGCATTCTTTCGACACGTCGGTCACGCTTGCCCTTCCATTCCTCTGAGTTCTCCAGAAACTCACTGGACCCGGGCGAGTGTAGGCAGAATTCAAAGGAGCCAGCAAGGGCATGTACCGCTAACCGTCTGGATACCGCATACTTTGACCACCCAGGAACACAATTAAATCCAGTTGGCCAACTTTTGTCTGGAATCAGGATATTTTTGTCATATAGCCGAATCACAAAAGCACCCAGGCCCGGCAAAGCGTCATTCTCATCCGGGACTCGCGTGACCGGCCATGTGTCGGCCGGCGCCGGACTCGCGTCATCGCTCGGGGCAGGGGGTAGGAGGTGTCGCGAGGCCGTAGCGTCCGGTGGACCCATGACCACACGGATCTCCCGTGACGTGGCGCTGCCGTTCACACAGACAAGCGCTTCACTAACGTGAGGAGTGTTCATGTCGAATTCTCTCGCCGCCGCCCACGTCCGGGTCCTGGGCGGACCCACCGCACTCATCGAGATCGGCGGGTTGCGCATCCTGACCGACCCCACGTTCGACGAGCCGGGCGACTACGAGGTGGGCCCCGGTATGGTCCTCAGCAAGACGCAACCGGCCGCCGCCCAGGTGAACGAGCTCGGCCGCCTGGACGCCGTACTGCTCTCTCACGACGAGCACCCGGACAACCTCGACAACGCCGGCCGGGACCTGTTGCCGAACGTTCCGGTGGTCTACACGACCCGGAGCGGCGCGCAGCGCCTGGGCGGCAACGCGCTCGGCCTGGCACCGTGGGACGTCCATGAACTCCCCCGCCCCGACGGCGGCCGGCTCACCGTCACCGGCGTCCCGGCGCGCCACGGGCCTGAGGGCTGCGAACCCGTCACCGGCGACGTGATCGGCTTCGTGCTCTCCGCACCGGATCTTCCCAGCGTCTACGTCAGCGGCGACAACGCCTCGCTCGAACTCGTCCAGGAGATCGCGGACAGACTGGGGCCCGTGGACACCGCGGTGATCTTCGCGGGCGCCGTCCGCACGCCCCTCCTCGACCAAGCTCTGCTCACACTGGACAGCGAGCAGGCGGCCACCGCCGCCGCGATGCTCGGCGCGCGCCGGATCGTCCCGGTGCACATCGACAGCTGGACCCACTTCGCCGAGGGCCCCGACGACGTCCTGGCCGCATTCACCGCCGCGGGCCTGGCCGAGCGCCTCTCCCTCGGCTGAACGGGGAACGATGCATGGTTCAGTCGGCCGGCCTGGTGAGCGCGGCCGGGGGTTCAGGCGGTTTTGAGGGCGTTCTTGGTGAGGCGGATGGTGGCGGCCTCGGCGGGGAGAGGGGCCGGTCGGTATCCCTCGCTCTGGTAGAGCGCGATGTTGCTCCGGCTGCCCGCTCCAGTGGACAGCACGATGCGATCGCAGGCCGGGTCGGCGGCGGCCTCTGCCGTCCGGAGCAGCCAGCGTCCGAGGCCGCGTCCTCGCAGGTCGGGGGCGACGCCGAGCCGTCCGACGTGCCATTCCGCATCGTCGCGGCGGGTCCGCACCATGCCGAGGAGCCGGCCGTCCCGCCACAGCCCGATCGCGTGCCAGGCCGCGAGCCAGTCGCGTACCTGCTCCACGGTCTCGTGCAGCGCGGGGACGGTCAGGGGGTCGTTGGCGAGGGCCTCGTCCACCCAGCAGCACCGCTGCAGGACGGTCACCTCGGGGGCGTCGTCCGGCGTCAGTCGCCGCAGGTAGGACCCCGGCTCGGGTCCGGCCTGCGAGGCGGGCCGCGCCCGTTCGCGCATCGGCCGGAGCGCGTGCGCGACCCGGACCAGCTCGTCCAGGACGCCGAGCGCGGCCTCGTCGGCAGCGGCGGCGGGGCGCACCTCGCCGTCGCGCACGGTGTCGGCGATGCGCAGCGCGACCGTGGCCCCCAGAGGCACCAGGCGCAGCGTGGTCACCACCTCCTTGGCGTGCTGCACGGCCCTCGTGCCCGCCGAGGTGTTGCCGTAGCTGACGAAACCGACCGGCTTCCACGCCCACTCGCGTGAGAGGTAGTCCAGCGCGTTCTTCAGGGACGCCGGCATCCCGTAGTTGTACTCCGGCGTCACGACGATGAAGCCGTCCGCCTCGTCCACGATCGCGCTCCACCTGCGCGTGTGCTCGTTGCGGTACACGCCCGACGACGGATGCTCCTCCTCGTCCAGGAACGGGAGGTCGAGGTCGGCGAGGGCCAGCGGCACCAGCTCGGCGCCCAGTTCGGCGGCGCGGGGGGTGATCGCCTTGGTCAGCCACTCCCCCACCGCGGGGCCGAGGGCACCGGGACGGGTACTGCACACCAGCACGAGGACGCGCACCTGTTTCGTTGACATGTAAATGAACATAGGGGATATGTTGTTTACATGTCAAAGAAACCGTCGGACGAACCCGTGCGCTGGCTGACCCCGGAAGAGGAACGGGCGTGGCGGGCCTTCCGCCGCATGGTGATAGCGGTCCAGACCGGCACCGCGCGCGACCTCTCCCGGGCCGGCCTCTCCGAGCCCGACTACGAAGTGCTCAGCACGCTGTCGGAACGCCCGGACCACTCCGGGACCCTGCACGAGCAGGCCGCGAAGATGGGCTGGTCGCGCAGCCGGCTCTCCCGGCACGCCACCCGTATGGAGGCGCGCGGCCTCATCCGGCGCGCACCCGACCCCGCCGACGGGAGGGGCTGCCTCCTCGTCCTCACCGACCACGGCCTGGACACCCTGGTCGACGCCGCTCCCGCGCACCTGGAATCGGTGCGCCACCACTTCATCGACCGCCTCGCGCCGGAGGACCTCACCGCCCTGGAGCACATCGCCGGGAAGGTGGAAACCCGAGACGACCGGGGCCCCTGGTCGGACGGGTGATCTGCCTCGCCCGCACCCGAGGAAGCTCGACGCCGCGGCCGCCCGTCCCCTAGGTTCGCGGACCGGCTTCCAGCAGAGCGGCGAGCTCACCGAACCCGCGCACGACCAGGTCGCTTTCCACGTCGTCCGCCCGGTCGGCGGTGAGGGAGGGCCCCTTCTCCAGCGGACGCTCCAGGAACGCGGTGGCGAGCCCGGCCCTCTTCGCGCCGTCGATGTCCCACTTGTGCGCGGCGACCATCAGCACCTCCGCCGGTTGCACGTCCAGCAGCCGCGCGGCCGTCAGGTACGCCTCCGGCTCTGGCTTGTACGTGCGGGCGAGCTCCGCCGACAGGATGCAGTCGAACGGCAGAGCCGCCCCCTTGACCAGGTTCGTCAGCAGGGCGAACCCGCCGTTGGACAGGGCCGTCACCACGTACCTCTCCCGCAGCCTGGCCAAGCCGTCCACCGTGTCGTCCCACGCGGGCAGGCGATGCCAGGACCGGACGAGCCGCCGCCGCGCCTCCTCGTCGATGGCGTCCGCGGCGCCGTGCAGTTCCAGCAGCTCGTCGAGCGACTCCCGGTGCAGCGTGTCGAGGTACGCCCACTCCCGCTCCCCGGTGGCGACCCGCCGCATCGACGGCAGGTAGCGCTCGCGCCAGGCGTCGGCGAAGGCCCCGCCGTCCAGCGCGACGCCGCGCTCCGCGGCGATCGCCGCCACCTGCCCGGCGACCCCCGTCCGCCAGTCGACGGTCGTCCCGAAGATGTCGCAGGCCACCACCCGGATCGCTCCAACGTCGAATCCCACCGGCACTCCCTCGCCCAGGAGCGCCCGGGATGGTGCTCCACTCCAGTCCTAACACGCCCGTCCTGGAAAGGCTTGTGCGCGGGCCTGACCGAAGGAGCGCCCGGCCCGCGCACTCGGTGCGCCGACCGGGCGCTCCCGCCGGTCAGGCCGTGATGGTCACGCAGGGCAGGCCGACGCTCCTGCCGTCCAGCCACCCCTCACCGCAGAGCCGCGTGCCCGCGGGAAAGTGGCGCTGCGGGTAGACGTAGCCGCGGTAGGTGGTGAACTTGCCGACCGTCTCCCGCTTGGTGTTGGCGCTCCAGCCGTTGGTGGTCCAGACACGGCCGGTGACGGTGCCGCCGAGGCTGCTCGACCACACGTTCAGCTCGACGCGGCCCAGGTAGGTGCCGGTGTCGTAGGTCTCGATGCAGACCCAGTTGTTGCACCATTCGCCCGCGGCGTGTGCCGGAGCACTGGCCACGACGGTGGCGCCGGTCAGCGCGGTCGCCGCGGTCAGCATGACACCGAGTCTCTTGAACGCGCTCTTTCCGATTCGCACAGAGATCCCTTCTTGGATGCCGACTTCGCGCACAGCCAAGCAGGCACCGGCTTCACCACCGCTTCAGGACTGCTTCACCGCGCCGTGACGGCGTCCGCGATCTTTCGCAGGAGTGCGAACTGGCGGGCCCGCTCGGCGTTGCCGGTCGACACGGGCGACAGGTTCAGCTGGTCCACGCCTGCAGCTGCGTAGGCCGCCAGCCTCTGCTCGACGTGGTCCGGTCTCCCGACGAGCGCGATGCCGTCGACGAGCGCGCCGGGGACGGCCGCGGCCGCCGCGTCCTTGGAGCCGCCCAGGTAGAGGTCCTGGATCTCGTCCGCTGCGGCGCCGAAGCCGAGGCGGGTGACCAGGTGGTGGTAGAAGTTCTTGCCGCGGGCGCCCATACCGCCGATGTAGAGGGCGAGGGCCGCGCGGACCTCGGCGCGGGCCGCCCCGATCTCGTCCTCGTCGTCGCCGACGAAGAACTTGGCGTCCGCGATGACCCGGAGGCCGGCCAGGAGCGGGTCGCGCTTGGCGCGGCCCTCCGCGAGCGGGGCGCCGAAGACCTCGTCCGCGGACTCGGGGTGGTAGAAGATCGGCTGCCACGCCTCGAACAGCTCCGCGGCCAGGGCGATGTTCTTCGGTCCCAGTGCCGCGAGGATCATCGGGATGCGCGGTCGCACCGGCGCGTCGACGAGCTTGAGCGACCTGCCGAGGCCGCTGCCGCCGCGCTCGGGCGTGAGCGGCACGTCGTAGTGGCGGCCGTGCAGTTCGAGCCTCTCCCGGCCCCACACCTGCCGGCAGATCGCCACGATCTCCCGGGTGCGGCCGAGCGGCGCGTGGAACGGGACGCCGTGGAAACCCTCGACGACCTGGGGGCCGCTCGACCCGATGCCGAGGGAGAAGCGGCCGCCCGAGACGTGGTCGAGGCCCGCGGCCGTCATCGCGAGGAGGGCGGGCGTGCGCGAGTAGATGTTGAGGATCGAGGTCGCGAGCTCGACCCTGCTGGTCCGCGCGGCGATGTAACCGAGCCGGCTGACGGCGTCGAAGGTGTACGCCTCGGGGACGGTGACGACGTCGAGCCCTACGTCCTCCAGAGCCCGGAGCCCTTCGACCGCCTGCTTGAAGCCGGCGGCGTACGGGATCGGCATTCCGAACTTCATCGGGCATCAACTTTCCGGAGAGCGGACGCTCGGTGGTGGGCGGCGTCCCGACGTGCGGGACGGGCCCGTGCCGCCGAACTCGACGACACGGACGCCGTCCGGAAGGCGCGGGACGCCTTCGCTCATCCGGCGACGGAGCCGCAGCTCGCCGCGGCCTCGGTGAACCGGGTGTCGACGAGGTCCGCGGAGTCGAGCGGTTTGTCGTACTCCAGCTCGCCGCGCTTGAGAGCGAACGCCTGGAGGTCGTCCGCGAACTTCTCCGTCCCCGCCATCGAGAACGACGGGTCGAACGCCAGGAGCGCCGACTTCTTGATCGTGGTCTTGTCGACCTCCTCGGCGGCCGAGAGCAGGTCCACCGTCTCGGCGTTCTTGCGGTAGTCGCCGTCGAGGTGCTGCTTGGTGACCTTGCTGAGGACCTGAATGAACTTGACGGCGACCTCGGGACGGTCGAGGAGCGTCCGGCCCGCCATGATGGCGGTGCCGGTCACGCCCGGCGGGTACCCCGCGATCGGGACGAGGTCGGGGTTCTTGGCGGCCTCGACCTCCAGCGGAGCGGAGATCCAGGCGGCCTTGACCGCTCCGTTCGCGAGCGCGTTGAGCGCGTCGGGGCCGACCAGCGGCTGGGAGAGCTTGACATCGTTGACGCCCAGCCCCACCTTGCGCAGAGCGTTGTCGAGGATCAGGCCGCTCACGCCGGTGCCGCCGGTGGGGGTGCTGACGGCGCCGCCCTTGAGCTTGGAGAGGTCGGGGGAGGTGGCACTGCCGACGATGTCCTTGCGGGACCAGTAGCCGGGCACCGGGGTGCCGGCCGGGATCTCCTGCTGCTTGTCCATCGGAACGATCCAACGTACGTTGACGCCGTCGTTCAGCGTGTTGAAGTGGGACGAGCTCAGCGAGGTCATCTGCGCGTCGAGCTGGCCGCGGGCGACCAGCGGCAGCGATTCGGCGCTCGGGATCTTCTCGATCTTGACGTCGAGCCCGGCCCGCGCGAACTCCTTGGTCTGGACGCCGAGCAGGAGCGGCGCGAACACGGCGAGCGGGGAGCTCATGCCGATCTTGATCGTGCCCTTGGTCTCGGCGGTCGGGCAGATCTGCGCCGCCGACTTCTCGTCCGCCCGGCGGTCGCCGCTCTGGGGGTTCGCGCATGCGGCCAAGGCACCCGACAGCGCCAGCACTGTGGCAGCGGCAGTGGTCACCGAACGCGCAGGGACTCGACGCATCGTGGCCCATCTCCTTGCTCATCGATCATTTCCTTCAGTGGAACTTTATTCCACTGTGTGCAATCCTGTGACCGCGATCACTGGTCTGTCAAGGCCCGTGCCGACATTCGGCCGCATTCACTTCGGAGGAGACCCGTGAGCGACGCCCACGAAAACGCGCCCTCTGCCACGCCGACCGAGGAGTTCGGAGCTCCTGAGGTGCTCGTCGAAGACAGGGAGGGCGTGCTGGTCATCACCCTCAACCGGCCGCAGGCGAAGAACGCGATGACGCTGAACATGGCGCGGCTCATCGCGGGCGCCCTCGACCGGCTGGACGGCGATCCGGCCCTGCGGCTGGCCGTGATCACCGGCAGCGGAGGCGGCTTCTGCGCGGGCATGGACCTCAAGGGCTTCCTGCGCGGCGAGCGGCCGAGCATCCCGGGGCGCGGCTTCGGCGGAGTGACGGCGGCACCGCCCCGCAAACCGCTCATCGCCGCGGTCGAAGGATGGGCGCTGGCCGGCGGCTTCGAGCTCGTGCTCGCCTGCGACCTGGTCGTAGCGGCGTCGACCGCGCGGTTCGGCGTCCCCGAGGTGAAGCGCGGCCTGGTCGCCGCGGCGGGGGGCCTGCACCGCCTGCCGGACCGGTTGCCCGAGGCCGTCGCCATGCAGCTGGCGCTGACCGGTGACCCGGTGGGCGCCGAGCGGCTGCACGCCCTCGGCCTGGTCGGCACGCTGACGGACGAGGGAGGAGCACTGGACGCCGCACTCGCCCTCGCCCGGACGATCGCCGCCAACGGACCGCTGGCGGTCGCGGCGAGCAAGCGGATCATGGTCGAGTCCCGCGCCTGGCCCCGCGAGGAGCGGTTCTCCCGCCAGCAGCCGTACGTCGACGAGGTGTTCGCCTCCGACGACGCCAAGGAGGGCGCCCGCGCCTTCGCCGAGAAGCGGCCCGCCGACTGGACCGGCGGCTGAGCCCCGGTACTAGGCTGCCGCCGTGGAACTCCACCAGCTGCGGGCCTTCCTGAGCGTCCGCGACACCGGCAGCGCGACGGCCGCCGCCGCGCGGCTCGGCGTCCGGCAGTCGACGGTCTCGGCCGCGATCCGCGCCCTGGAGCAGGAGCTCGCGGCCCAGCTGTTCCACCGCGTCGGCCGCGGGATGTCGCCGACGCCGGCCGGCCACGCGCTGGTCGGGCCGGCGCGCCGGATCCTGCGCGACTGCGGGCAGGCCGGGGAGACCCTGGCCGCGGCCGGCCGGGGCGGCCGGCTGGAGCTCGCGGCCCTGTCGCCCGTGGTCGGCGGACCGTTCTCGGCGCTCGTCTCGGCGTGGCTCGGCGCCGCGCCGGGACGGGCGGTCCGCGTACACGACCTCGACCGCGAGGACGCGGTGGCCGAGGTCCTGACCGCGGGCACCGCGGAGATCGTCTGCACCCGGCTGCCCGTGTCCCCGCCGGTGGATCGCGCGCTGACGGTGTTGCCGATCGGCTCGTGGGGGTGGCAGGTCGCCTTCCCCCCGAGCTCCGAAGGCGTCCCGGAAGGCGCGGTCACGATGCGGGAGCTGTCCGCCGTGCCGACGGTGCTCGTCGCGGCGGGCCGCAACTCCTCCCTCGAGCGCGCCACGGCCCGCACCCCACTGTCGGCGGCCGTGGTCGCCGACCAGCGCGAGGCCCGCACCTCGCTGATGCTGGCGGGCGTGGGCGCCACGATCGTCGGCCCGCGGCTCGCCGCGGACGCGGCCGCCGCCGGCGCGCACGTGCGGCCGCTGGACCCGCCGTTCACCCAGTCGGTCGGGCTGGTCTTCGACCCGGCCCGCCTCTCACCGGTCGCCCGGGGGTTCGTCGCGGCCGCAAGCGAGTTCCACGAGGGCGGCGCCGGCGGGTGACAGCGCCTGCTCGCGCCACACCAGGTGGGCGTCCCGCCAGAGCGGCGGGTCGAGCGAGCGGAGCGACGCCCAGGGCATGACGGCCTCCGCCGTGCGCCTGCCGGCGAACGTCGCGACCGTGCCGCCCCTGACCAGCTCCCACAGCATCGCCCGGTGGGCGCACTGGGCCCGTACCCGGCCCCCCATCGACGCCACGGCCGTCGCGGCGGCGCTCGCGGAGTCGAGGTCGGACGGGACCACCCCGAGGTCGAGGTCCGCGATCCTTGCGCGCGCGACCGGCTCCGGCAGCCCCGCGGCGAACCCCGGACTCGCCACCAGCACGATCTCCTCGGCCCCGAGGCCGCATCCACCCCATCCCGCGTCTGGGGGCATGACGTCGGCCACCCCCAGCTCGGCCTCGCCCGAACGCACCAGGTCGAAGGTCCCGGCGGCGGTGCTCGCGTCCCGGACGTGGATCTCGAGTCCGGGATGCCGCCCGCGGAGCGCCGCGACGAGCGGGGTCAGCGGGTGCACCGCGAGCGTGGTGGACGTCGCGACGACCAGCCGGCCGACCTCGAGACCGGCTACCTGCCGGACGCGCTCCCTGGCGCCGTCGGCCTCGGCGATCACCTGGCGCGCCAGGCCGAGCAGCCGCGCGCCGTCGGCCGTGGGACGGGCGCGCCGCCCGGACCGGTCGAGGAGCCGGACGCCGAGCTCGTCCTCGAGCCGGCGCATCGCCAGGGAGAGCGACGGCTGGCTGACGAACAGGGCGCGCGCCGCCTGGGTGATGCCGCCCTCGTCCACGACCGCGACGAAGTAGCGCAGCGTCCGGAGGTCCATGGCCGCCCACCCTAGCCGGACCATAGGAACGACCGATGGGACCTGCGAACAACAGGTCTTTGCGCATATGCCTTCCGGGGCGCGACAGTAGGAGCCGAGACACCCCTACAGTGTCATGACCTCGCAGAACACCGGAGAACCCATGACCGAACGCCACGTCACCGTCGAGCGGCAGGGCCGCGTCGGCCTGGTCTTCCTGGACCGCCCGGACCGCCGCAACTCCTACACGCCGCTGATGGCCCTCCAGCTCCAGGAGGCGCTGGTCGCCTTCGACGCCGACCCGGAGGTGGCGGTGGTCGTGGTGAGCGGGCGCGGCGAGCATTTCGGGGTCGGCGCGGATCTCGACATGAACTGGCGCGACGAGAGGACCCACGGCGTCGAGACCCTGACCGAGCCGGAGAAGGCGCCGTGGAACCTGAGCACACCGATCATCGCGGCCATCAACGGTGACGCGATCGGCGTGAGCCTCACCTGGGCGATGCAGGCCGACATCCGCGTGGTGGCCGACTCCGCCCGGCTGGCCTTCTCGTTCAACCGGGTCGGCATCATGCCCGACCGCGGCTCGACCTGGCTCCTGCCCCGGCTGGCGGGCTTCGGCGTCGCGATGGACCTCCTGCTGACCGGCCGGACGATCGACGGCGCCGAGTTCGAGCGCCGCGGCCTGGCGACCCACATCGCCGCGCCGCGGGAGGTCCTCGGGGTCGCCGTGGACCTCGCGACCGACATGGCCGAGCGCTGCGCGCCGGTGTCGATGACCGCGACCAAGCGCCTCATGTACGAGTTCCTGGAGTCGACCGACCGGGTCGCGGCGTACAACCGCGAGCGCCGCGTCCTGACCTGGATCCGCACCTGCGGCGAGACCCTGCGCGGCATTGCGGCGTTCAAGGAGAAGCGCGCCCCCGAGTGGGGCACCACCAAGCACACCCGCGTCCCGGCCGAGTTGCGGTGAGGGCGGACGTGACGAACAAGCCCGGCCTCCAGGTTCCCGACCTGCGTCCCCTGCTCTCCCCCGCCACCGTCGCCGTCATCGGCGGGACGTCGAAGGACACTGGCCTCGGCGCCCGCACCCTGCGGCACCTGCGCGAGGCTCGGTTCGGCGGCGAGGTGCTGACGCCCGCCCCCCGGGACGGTCTCGACCGCGACGTGGACGTCGCGCTGCTCTGCGTGCCGGCCGCGGCCGCGCAGGAGGTCCTCGACCGGATCGACGGGCGCGCGAGGTTCGCCGTCGTGTTCGCCTCCGGGTTCGAGGAGACCGGCGGCGGCCCGCTGACGACCGCCCGGGGCACGATCGTCCTGGGCCCGAACACCGTCGGGCTCTACCACGCGCCCGACCGCGCGGTGCTGACCTTCGCCCAGGCCTTCGACGGCCTCGTCGACCGCCGGCACGGGAGCGGCGCCTTCCTCGTCTCCCAGAGCGGCGCCTTCGGCGCCCGCGTCGTCACGGCCGCCGCCCGGTACGGGTTCCACCTCGACGGCTTCGTCGGCAGCGGCAACGAGACCCAGCTGGACGCCTGCACCCTCGCCCGCGGCGTGCTCGCCGCGGCCGAACCCCGGGTCCTGATGCTCTACCTGGAGGGCGTCCGCGACGCTGGAACGCTCCAGGCCCTGCTGGCGGACGCGGCGGGCCGCGGCGTGCCGGTCGTGTGCCTGCTCGGCGGCCTCTCCGAGGCCGGGTCCACCGCGGCCGCGTCCCACACCGCTGCGGTGAGCACGGACACGGCGGTGACCCGCGAACTGTTCGAGGCGTACGGCGCCACGCTCGTCCGCTCCGACCGGGAGCTGGTGCTCGCCGGGCTGAGCCTGTCCCTGATGGGCCGCGCGGCCGGACGCCGCGCCGGCATCGTGACGGGCTCCGGCGGGGCGGGCGTCGTCGCCGCCGACCTGCTCAGCGGCGCCGGCCTGGAGGTCCCCGCCCTCAGCGCCCGGCTGCGGGAGCGCCTGATGGCGCACCTGCCGGGCATCGCCTCGCCGCGCAACCCCGTCGACGTGACCGCGCAGACGATCGGCGACGACGCGACGCTCGAGAAGGTCTGCGCGACGCTCCGCGAGAGCGGCGAGGTCGATCTCGTCGTCGTGATCGGCCGCGAGGACCAGGCCGCCGCCGCGGGCGCCCGCGCGGGCGCCGCACCGCCCACGGTCGTCGCCACCCTCGACCGGGAGCCGGCCGCCGTCCGGCCGCGCATCGAGGCCGGCGAGGTCGTCCTCCCCGATCTCGACTCGGCGTGCCGCGTCCTCGCGTCCTGCGCGCCGCCGAGGTCGAGCGGCGTCCCCGTCCTCCGGCCGGCCGCGGCCGGGCCCGGCTCCCTCGGCTCCGGCCCGACGGCTTCGGAGAGCCTCCGGCTCGTCGCCGGTGCCGGGGTGGACGTGGCCGGCTGGGGCGCCGCGACCACGGTCGCCGAGGTGCTCGCCCGCGGCGAGGAACTCGGCTGGCCGGTCGTCCTCAAGTCCGACGTCGCGGCCGGCGTCCACAAGGCGCGCGCCGGCGGGGTCCGGCTCGACGTCACCGCGGCCACCGCCCGCGAAGCGGCGGCCGAGCTCCTCGCGAGCGGCGTCCCGCTCATCGTGGCCCGCCAGCTCCGCGCGTCGATGGAGCTGTTCGCCGGCGTCCGGCGCGACGCCCAGTGGGGGCTGGTCGTCTCGGCGGGCCTCGGCGGCGCCCACGTCGAGCTGCTGGACCGGACGGTCGCCATGCCCGCGGCCCTCGGCGCCGAGCACTTCGCCCGGCGGCTCGCGGCCGAGCTGTTCGACCGCGTGCCAGGACGCTACGGCGGGCTGGCGGCGGGGCTCGCCGCGGCGGCGTTCGCCCTCGCCGACCTCGCCGACCGCACCGGTGCCGCGCTCGTCGAATGCAATCCGCTCGGGGTGGTCGACGGCCGGATCGTCGCCCTCGACGCCAGGGTCGTGCGATGAGCGCCGCACCGCGGCTGGAGGAGCTGCTGCGGCGGGTGCTGCCCGCGCGCTGGACCGAGCTGGTGGACGCCGGTGACCGCGACGGCCTGGCCGACCACCTCGCCGGCCTCGACGCCGAGGTGACCGGCGATCTCGTCCGCACGGTCGCGGCCGACGGCTGGCTCGTCCCGGAGTGGCCGGTCCACCTGGGCGGACGCGCGCTGCCGGCCGACGAGGCGGTCGAGGTCCGCCGCACCCTGGCCCGCTGGCGGGTGGGCACGGTGGAGAGCGCCATCGGCACCGGCTGGGTCGGACCCGCGATCCTGAAGTTCGCGGACGGCGACGTCGCCGCCGAGCTGCTCCCCCCGATCGCCCGCAACGAGGTCCTCTGGTGCCAGCTCTTCAGCGAGCCGGAGGCCGGTTCCGACCTGGCCTCGGTCCGCACCCGCGCCCGCCGCGACGGCGACGGCGACGGCGACGGCGACGGGTGGCGCCTCACCGGCCGCAAGATCTGGACCAGCCGCGCCGACCGGGCCGGCTGGGGCCTCGCGGTCGCCCGCACGGACGTCGACGTCCCCAAGCACGCCGGGCTGACCTGCTTCCTCGTGGACCTCTCGGCGCCCGGCGTCCAGGTCCGGCCGATCCTGCAGATGACCGGCGACGCGGAGTTCTTCGAGGTCGCCCTCGACGACGTCGTGGTGCCCGACCGTTACCGCCTCGGTGCGACCGGCCAAGGGTGGGAGGTCGTGCGCGCGGTGCTCCAGCTGGAGCGCGTGGCCGGCTCGGGGGCGGGGGCCGCCACCCCCGGCTCCGTCGTCGGCCGCACCGTGGACGAGCTCGTCACCGAGCGCCTGCCGGGAGCCGGCGCCGTCGAGGCCGACGCGATCGTGCGCCTGTACGTCGAGTCCCAGGCGATCGCGCTCAACAACCGGCGCAACGCCCTGCATCGTGCGGAAGGCCTCCCCCCGGTGGCGAACGGCACTCCGTACAACAAGGTCCTGCAGGCCGAGCACACCAAGCGCCTGCAGCGCGGCATCCTCGGCGGCGGCGGCCTCGGCGCGGTCGCGCACGCCCCCGGCGACCGCGCCCGCGCCCACGACGCGTGGGCCTTCCTGCGCGTGCAGCCGAAGACCATCGCCGGCGGCACCTCGGAGGTGCTCCGCGACCAGATCGCCGAGCGCGCCCTCGGCATGCCGCGCGGGGCGGACCCGAGCAGGACCGTCTCCTGGCGCGAGTTCACGAGTTCCCAGGGAGAAAAGGCATGAGGCTGGCATCCCCCGAGCAGACGGACTTCGCCGACAGCGTCAGCGCCCTGCTCCGCAAGCGCGACCCCCTGGAGCGGATGCGGCACGCGCCGGGGCCCCGGAAGTTCGACGCGGGGCTCTGGGGCGAGCTCGTCGCCAACGGGCTGCTCGAACCGGCGGAGGCGGGCGACGTGGTCACCGCGTGCCTGGTCGCCGAGGCGCTGGGCCGGGCCGCCGCTCCCCTGCCGTTCCTGAGCGCCTCGGTCGCGGGCGCCCTCATCGGGCCCGCCGGCGGCGGGGCCGCCGGCCTGGCGACGTACGGGCTGCTGGCCGAGGACGGCACCTGGTCGGCGCCCGCGCTCGACCTCCGTGACGGCCTGGTCCACGGCACCCTCCCCTTCGTCCCGGACGGGGACGTCGCCGACATCGTCGTGGCGCCCGTGCAGGCGCCGGACGGTCGCCGGCTCGCGCTGGTGCGGACGAGCGACACCGCCGTCGAGCCGCTGGAGAACCTCGACGCGACCCAGCCGCTCGTCCGGGTGGTCTGCGACGGCTCCCCCGCCACCCTGCTGCCGGCCGGCGGCGACGCCCTGGCAGCCGTCGTCGGGGAGGCGCGGCTGCTGGCGCTGGCGCTGCACGGCGCGACGCTGCTGGGACTGGCGACCTGGCTGCTCGGGACCACCGTCGAGTACGCCGGGCAGCGGGTCCAGTTCGGAATGCCGATCGCCGCCCGGCAGGCCGTCAAGCACCGGTGCGCGGGCATGCTGATCCAGGTCGAGTCCATCCGTTCGATGGTGCTCGAACTGGCCGATGCCATCGAGTCCGGCGCGGGCGATCGCGCCCTCGTCGCCGCGACCGCGATGGCCTGGACGACGGAGGCGGCCGAGGAGGTCGCCGGCGGCGCCCTGCAACTGCACGGCGGCATCGGCTTCACCTGGGAGCACGACCTGCACCACTACTTCAAACGCTGCACCGTCGGCGCCCTCCTGCTGGGCACGGCCGCCCACCACCGCGCGAAGATCGCGGCCGCACTCCCCGCCTGACCTGCAATTCAATTCGACTGAGTAAAATTTGCGCTAGGCTCCGGGGGAACTGTCCCGCGGATGTCAGGAGGCCGAGCGGTGGCCGAGGGTTCGATCGCACGGACGCTGCGCGTGCTCGAGGTGGTCTGCGAGCACGGCCCGGAGACTCTCAAGGTGCTCAGCGAGCGCACCGAGCTGGCGCCGCCGACGCTGCTGCGGATCCTGCGCCTGATGGCGGACGAGGGCTACGTCGTGCAGCAGTCCGACCGGACCTGGCGCGGGACGATGCTGGTCTGGCGGCTCGGCTGCGCGGTCAACACGTCGGTCGGCCTCTCGGCCATCTCCCGCGAGCACACCGACCGGCTGACCGCCGAGCTGGACGAGACGTCGGTCTACGCCGTCTACGAGCAGAGCGCGGTGACCTACGCGGCCCACTCCGAGCCGATCAAGCCGGTCCGGGCGCACGTGCGCCTCGGTCAGCGGTACCGCCTCCTCGCGGTCACCACCGGCCAGGCCGTGCTGGCGCAGCTCGACGAGCCGGCCGTCGAGCGGGCCGTCGCCGAGCAGGCCGAGAACGGCGATCCCCGCGGCCCCGAGCAGGTCGCGGCCATGCTGGCCGAGATCCGGCGGCGCGGCTACGCGGCCGGCCCCGGCGTGCGCTGGCCCGACCTGTGGGGGTGCGCCGCACCCGTCTTCGACGCCACCGGAGACGTCGTGGGCGCCCTTGGCGTGTCCATCCCGACCGCGCGCGCCGAGGAGATCCGCGACCGGGTCGTCGCCGGCGTGCTGCGGGAGGCGGAGGCCATGAGCACCCGCCTCGGCCGCCCGGCCGTCGTCCGGGAGGCCTGACCGCGCGCCCTGCGGACGGGTGACGCGCGAAGCCCCTGCCCCACCCTCCGGGAACGGAGCGGCAGGGGCTTTCACGTGGGCGCTCTCGCCTTGGTCAGGTCAGCTGGAGCGTCCGGGCGATGATGCTCTTCATGACCTCGCTGGTCCCGCCGTAGATGCGGGCCACCCGCGCGTCGGCGTACATCCGGCAGATGTGCTGCTCCCAGACGTAGCCGTAACCGCCGTGCAGTTGCAGGCAGGCATCGGCCACCCGGCCGTGCAGCTCGGTGCAGAACAGCTTGACCTGGGCCGCCGCCGGGGGCGCGAGCTCGCGACGCTCGTGCCGGGCCATGGCCTGGTCGACCAGCGCCTGGCCGGCCGCGATCTGCGTCGCCTGCTCGGCGAGGACGAACCGGGTGTTCTGGAACCCGCCGAGCCGCTGCCCGAACACCTCCCGCTCGCGCACGTAGCCGCAGGTCAGGTCAAGCGCCGCGACGGCCTGGGCCTGGGAGTTCACCGCGATGGACAGCCGCTCCTGGGCCAGGTGGGAGGACAGGTAGCGGAACGCCTGGCCCTCCTCGCCGAGCACGTTGGCCGCGGGGATGCGCACGTCGTCGAAGAAGAGCTCGGTCGTGTCCTGCGCCCTGAGGCCGAGCTTGTCGAGTCTGGCGCCGCGGGCGAAGCCCGGCATGCCCGCCTCGACCACGACGAGGGTCAGCCCGGCACGGCGGTCGCCACCGGACGACGAGGAGCGGGCGACCACGAGGACCAGGTCCGACTGCGCGCCGCCGGTGATGAAGGTCTTCGCCCCGTTGAGGATCCAGTCGGCCCCGTCCCGGCGCAGCGTGGCGCGCATGCCGGCCAGGTCGGAGCCCGTCCCCGGCTCCGTCATGGCGATCGACGTCATCAGCTCGCCGCTCGCCATCCCCGGGAGCCAGCGGCGCTTCTGCTCGTCGGTCGCGAGGGACAGGACGTACGGGGTGACGACGTCGGTGTGCACGCGCAGGGAGCCGAGGGTCACCCGCTCGTAGGCGACCTGCTCGGTCACGACGCAGTTGAAGAGGAAGCCGTCCTGCCCGCCGCCGCCGTACTCCTCCGGGATCTGGAGGCCGACCAGGCCGAGCTTCCCGGCGGCCCGGTAGACGTCCCGGTGCACCATCCCCGCGGCCTCGAACTCGGCGACGCGCGGCGCCACGTTCTCGCGCAGGAAGGCTCCGACCATGTCGGCGAAGTCCCGGTGCTCGTCGCCGTAGACCGTCCGGTCCAGCTGGGGTCGCAGAGCCACGTCACCTCCTCCGCTGGCTGCCGCTGACGCCGAGCACCTGGGCGCCGAGCACGTTGCGCATCACCTCGGGCGTCCCGCCGCCCATGGTGAGGCCGCGCCCGTCGCGGAAGTAGCGCTCCACGGGCCAGCGGCGCGAGTAGCCGCGCGCGCCGTGGACGCCGATGGCCGCGTTGGTGACCCGCTGCACCATCTCGCTGCTGTGCAGCTTGGCCATGAGGGTCGCCGTCTGGTCGGGGAAGCCCCCGTCCCCGCTGCGGGCGGCCCGCCACAGCAGCATGCGCGACACGTGCACGTCCAGCGCCATGTCGGCGATCTTCCACTGGAGGCCCTGGAACTCCGCGAGCGGGCGGTCGAACTGGCGGCGGGCGTTGAGGTGGCCGACGCTCGCGTCCAGGGCGGCCTGGCCGAGACCCGTGCACATGGCGGCGTTGCCGCACCGCTCGGGGTTGAACTGGTTGACCAGGATGCCGGTGCCGTTCTTGGAGTGCTCCTCGGGCATGACCAGGACGTCCTCCGGGTCCACGCGCACGTCGTCGAAGTGCACCAGGCACTCGGCGACGCCCCGGATCCCCATCTTCGGGTCGATGTGGAACTCGCCCACCCCCTCGGGCCGCCCGGTGAGTACCACGGCGCCGATGCCGTAGGGGCCGGAGGTGCCGGCCAGGCGGGCGAACACGATGATGGTGTCCGCGACGTGGCCGCCGGTGATCCAGCACTTGGTGCCGGTCAGCCGGAACCCGTCGCCGTCCGGGGTCAGCGTGGCCCGCAGGTCGGTGCCGGCGCTGCCGGCGGCCGGCTCGCTCATGGCGATCGCGAAGTGGTTCGTGCCGGCGGCGACCCCGGGGAGCAGCCGGTCCTTCATCTCCTCGGTGCCGAGCACGTTGATCGCGCGCCACGGCCCGTTCAGGAACGGCTGGACGGACATCGCGGTGCTCAGGCAGGCGCGCGCCAGCTCCTCCACCACGATGCACCCTTCGAGCAGGGTCTCGCCCTGGCCGCCGTACCGCTTCGGGATCGTGAGGCCGACGAGCCCCGCGTCGAGGACGGCCTCGAACGTCTTGCGCGGGAACTCCTCGGTCTCGTCCCAGTGCGCGGCCATCGGGCGCAGCTCGCGGACGGCCACCTCGCGGGCCCGTTCCCGGATCTCGCGCTGGTGCGGCGTGAGCTCCGCCCACATGCCGTCGTACGCCGGCTCCGGGTCGAGCAAGGCCGGGTCCCAGACGTCGCGGACGGAATCGAACATCGGCTCCTGCCCTGCCGGGCCGTCCCCCGCCGGGGGTCCGCCTGCGGGAACCGTGGTGTCGACGCTCATGGAGGGCTGCCTTTCAGAGGGAGGGAGCGAGGGCTCGGCCGACGTCATCGCGGCGCCATCCTGATGGCGCCGTCGAGCCGGATCGTCTCGCCGTTGAGCATGGGGTTGGCGAGGATGTGGGCGGCCAGGGACGCGAAGTCCGCGGGATCGCCCAGGCGCGCCGGGTGCGGGATCGAGGCGGCCAGGCGGTCGCGGACCTGCTCCGGCACGCGGGAGAGGATCGGGGTGTCGAACAGGCCCGGGGCGATCGTGTTGACGCGGACATGGCTCCGGGCCAGGTCGCGGGCGGCGACGAGCGTCATGCCGACCACGCCGGCCTTGGACGCGGCGTACGGCAGCTGGCCGATCTGCCCCTCCCACGCCGCGACCGAGGCGGTGAGCACGCACGCGCCGCGCTCGCCGCCCGGCAGGTCGTCGAGCGCGACCATCGCGGCGGCCGCGTGGCGCAGCACGTTGAACGTCCCGATCAGGTTGGTCTGGACCACGTCCTGGAAGCGCTCCATGGAGCCCGGCGCGCCGTCCTTCTCGACCACCCGGACGGGCCCGCCCCGGCCGGCGCAGTGCACGAGCGCGCGCAGCTCGCCGAGCTCGGTCGCGGCCTCGACGGCCGCGGCGACCTGGCCCGGGTCGGTCACGTCGGCCGCGGCGAACCGCACCCGGCCCGCGGCGCCCGCGCCGAGCTCCCCGGCGACGCGCTCGCCGTCGCTGCTCTCCAGGTCGAGGAGGACGACGTGCGCCCCGGCGGTGACCAGCTCCCGCGCGGTCGCCCGGCCCAGGCCGGACGCCGCCCCGGTGACGAGGGCCGCCTTGCCCCGGATGTCCATTCGTTGTGCCCTTCGTGTCGTCGGTGCGCCGTCACGAGATCCGCTCGAGGACGGTCGCGTTCGCGAGGCCGCCGGCCTCGCACATGGTCTGGAGGCCGCGGGTGCCGCCGGTCTGCTCCAGGTGGTTGAGGAGGGTGACGAAGAGGCGGCAGCCGCTCGCGCCGAGCGGGTGGCCGAGCGCGATCGCGCCGCCGCGCGGGTTCAGCCGGGCGTGGTCGGCCCCGAGTTCCCCGGCCCAGGCGAGCGGGACGGAGGCGAAGGCCTCGTTGACCTCGAAGGCGTCGAAGTCGTCGAGCCCGAGGCCGGTGCGCTCCAGGATCCGCCGGGTCGCGGGGATGGGACCGGTCAGCATCATCTCGGGGTCGTCGCCGACGACGGACGAGCCGGTGATCCGCGCGCGCGGGGTGAGGCCGAGCCGCTCGGCCCTGTCCGCGCTCATCAGCAGCACCGCCGCCGCCCCGTCGGTGAGCTGGGAGCTGTTCCCGGCGGTGACCGACCAGGTGCGGCCCGGCAGGAGGTCGGCGTAGTCCTCGGACTCGAAGACGGCCTTGAGCCCGGCGAGCCGTTCGACCGTGGTGGCCGGGCGGATGGTCTCGTCGGCGGTCACCTCGGTGCCGTCCGGCAGGGTGATCGGGACGATCTCGTCGTCGAAGCCGCCGGACTCGGCGGCGGCCTGCGCCCGCCGGTGGGAGTCGGCGGCGAACCGGTCCTGCTCCTCGCGGGTGATGCCCCATGTCTCGGCCACCCGCTCGGCGGCGACGCCCTGCGGGACCAGGCGGAAGCGCCCGGCGACACCGGGACCCCACGGGTCCTGCCCGATGCGGGCGACGCCCATCGGGACGCGGCTCATCGACTCGACGCCCGCGGCGATGACGACGTCGTGCGCGCCCGTCGCGATGCCCTGCGCGGCGAACTCGATCGCCTGCTGCCCCGACCCGCACTTGCGCTCGACCGTGGTCGAGGGGACGTGGACGGGGAAGCCCGCCGAGAGCCACGCCATCCGGCCGGGGGTCGCGGACTGCTCGCCGGCCTGGCTGACGCACCCCACGATCACGTCGCCGACGGTGCCCGGATCGATGGACGTCCGCGAGACGAGGTGGGCGAGGGTCTGGGCGAGGAGCTCGACGGAGTGGAGGCCGCTCAGGGCGCCCCCTGGCTTGCCCTTGCCCATCGGGGTGCGGCATCCGTCGACGATGACGACGTCACGAAGCTCGGCCACGGTTCACGCCTCCCGTCCGCCGGGGGCGGCCCCGCGCCGTGCCGGGCGCTGGTCGAAGGAGCGGCCGAGCAGCTCGGCGGCGATACGGGTGCGCTGGATGTTGGGCGTGCCGCCGGCGAGCGCCCAGCCGTGCGCGTCCCGGTGCATGCGCTCCAGGCCGTACTCCTCGGTGTAGCCGTTCGCGCCGTGCAGCGTCATCGCCATGTCGGTGACGCGCTTGGCCATCTCGTTGGCCGCGCACTTGGCGAGCGAGACGTGCAGGGTGCTCGGGGCGCCGGCGTCGAGCCCGGCCACGGCGCGGTCGCGGAGCATGCGCACCGACTCGACCTCCAGGAGCATGTCCGCGAGGGTGACCTGGACCGCCTGGAACTCCGCGATGGGCCGGCCGAACTGCTCGCGCTCCTGGACGTAGGCGATGGTCCTGTCCAGGGCGGCCTGCCCCAGCGCGAGGCTCATCGTCGTGTTGCCCAGCCGTTCGATGGAGAACATCGAGAACAGGTCGCGGAAGCCGTCGGGGGGCCGGGCGACGATGTTCTCGACCGGGACCTCGACGTCGTCGAGGATCACGTCGGCGGACGGCAGGCCCCGGAAGCCCATCAGCCGCTCGCGCGCCCCGAACGAGACGCCCTCGCGGTCGGCCTCGACGATCACGGCCCCGATGCCCTTGGCGCCCGGGAGGTCGCCCATCCGGCAGTAGACGAGGTAGCGGTCCGCGTCCCCGCCGTTGGAGATCCAGCGCTTCAGCCCGCGCACCACGACCGTGTCGCCCTTGATCTCCGCGCGGGTGACCATGTCGGTGGCGGCCGATCCGGCGTCCGGCTCGGAGATGCCGATGGCCATCGCGTTGGCGCCGCTGATCACGCCGGGCAGGAAGCGCCGCTTCTGCTCCTCGGTGCCGAGCCGCACCAGGTGCTGCGCCGGTCCGACGTTGGCCTCGAAGACCTGGAAGGCCGCCGGCGGCCACACCTTGGCCAGCTCCTCGACCACGGCCAGCGCTTCGGCGAACGTCCCTCCGGCGCCCCCGTACTCCTCGGGGAGGGCGATGCCCAGCCACCCGAGGGACCCCAGGTAGCGCCGCTCGTCGTGGGTGATGACGGTCCGGTCGCGGTCCCACTGCTCGACGTGGGGGGCGTACCGCTTCTCCGCGACCTGGCGGGCGATCTCGCGCAGCTCGGACAGGTCGGTCTGCTGGGCGGCGGGGGCCGGATCGGCCGGCCGCGGGTCGGATCTCGTGGTCATGCGCTGTGCTGCTTCCCCGTCTGCGGGAGTGCGGGACCGTCCCGGCGCTCGTCGTGGAGCGCGGGCAGGTCCTGCGTGATGGATGGGATGTGGGCGTTGCGGCTACGGCCGGGTCAGCGGCTCTGGGCGTACTCGCTGTCCGCCCAGCGCGACAGGCGGGAGCCGAGCAGCCCGACCAGTCCGCTGAACAGGACGCCGACGATCGAGATGGTCACGACGCCGACGTACATCCGGTCGGGGACGAAGACCTGCCAGGCGTGCCAGGTGTAGTAGCCCAGGCCCTCGTGGGCGTTGACGAACTCGACGGCGACGACGAGCAGCATGGAGATGCCCGAGGCGAGCTTGAGGCTGGAGACGATCTGGGGCGTGATCGCCGGGACGATCATCCAGCGGAACCGCTGGCCGGGCGACAGGCCGTAGGACCGCGAGACCTCGTGGAACGCGGTGGGGATCATCATCGCGGCCGACAGCGTCGTGAAGGCGACGATGTAGAAGGTGCCGAGGGAGATGAAGACCAGCTTCGGCACCTCGCCGAGCCCGAACAGGAGCAGGAACAGCGGCAGCAGCGCCAGCTTGGGGATGACGTAGAGCGCGCGGATCAGGGGCTCCAGCATCCAGCGCAGGACCTTCACCTGGCTCATCAGCAGGCCGATGAGGACTCCGGCCAGCGATCCGACGACGTAGCCGGTCACCAGCCGGACGATGGTGATCCTGAGCTCGGACCAGAGCAGCCCGCTGCGCAGGTCCTCCCCCGCCTTCGACGCGACCGCGCTCGGCTGGCTGAAGAAGCGGGCGTCGATCCAGCCCGACCTGGCCGAGATCTCCCAGGCGACGAGCACGCCGACCGGGAGCACGAGGCCGAGCAGGAGGCGCAGGACACCGTCGCGCCTCGCCTGGTCGGCCGCCGACCGCTGCCTGGGGTCGGGCCGGCGCTCGACCCAGCCGTCCTCGTTCCGGGAGACGCCCCGGTCCATCTGCACGGTCACTGGACGGCCCCCTCGATCGCCTCGACGTCGCCCTTCAGGTCGGCCCAGAGATCCTCCTCCAGCCGGGCGAACTGCGGGTCCTTCCTCAGCTCCGCCGATCGCGGGCGCGCGAACGGGACGTCCACGATGCGGCGGACACGTCCCGGACGGGCCGACATCAGGGCGATCCGGTCGGACAGGAGGATCGCCTCGTCGAGGTTGTGGGTGACGAAGAAGACCGTGTAGCTGTGCTCGCGGACGATGGCGAGCAGCTCCTCCTGGAGGACCTTGCGCAGCTGCGCGTCGAGCGCGGCGAAGGGCTCGTCCATCAGCAGGATCTCGGGCTCGACGACGAACGCGCGGGCCAGGGCGACGCGCTGCTTCATGCCGCCGGACAGGTTGCCGGGAAGCGCCTTCTCGAACCCGGCGAGACCGACCCGCTCGATCCACTCCTGGGAGCGGCGGCGCGCCTCGGCGCGGTCCACACCGGCGGCGTCCAGCCCCAGGCGCACGTTCGCCTCGACCGTGCGCCACGGAAAGATGGAGTACTCCTGGAACACCGGGGCGCACAGCGGGCGGTCCCGGTGCTCGCGGCGGACCCGGACGACGCCGCCGGTGGGCTTCTGCAGCCCCGCGATCACCCGGAGCAGCGTCGACTTCCCGCACCCCGACGGCCCGGCGACCGAGAGGAACTCGCCGCGGCCGACGGTCAGGTCGACGTCGTCGAGCGCGACGACGTCCTCCCTGCCGCGACGGCGGTAGCGGTAGGACAGCCCCTCGATGCGGATCTTGTCGGCGCTCGGCCCGACGTCGCCCGCCGGGGGCGACTCGGAGCGCACGGCCTCGGTCATGGGGCCCCTCCCAGCATCGTCACGACCATGAATTCTATTGAACGGAATCTGATTACCCTGGTATGAATCATGTGTGTGATCCGAGGTTATGTCAAGGGTCGCCGGCCCGACGGAGAGGAACGACCATGCGCCTGTGCGCCAACTGGCTCCCCATTTCCCCCGGCCTGACCCGGGAGGTGGCCGCCCGGTGCGAGGCGGCCGGCCTGTGGGGCATCGGCATCGGCGACTCCCCCAACTACGGGGAGCTCTACTCCGCCTGCACCGACGCGCTCGGCGCGACGTCCTCCCTGGTCGTGAGCACCAGCGTGACCAACCCCGTCACCCGGCACTGGTCGGTGCACGCCAGCGCCGCGCGGACCCTGACCGCCGCCCACCCCGGACGGTTCCGCCTGGGGTTCGGCCGGGGCGACTCGGCCGTGCACACCTTCGGCCTGCGGCCCGCGTCCCTGGCCGCCCTCGAGGACTTCGGGCGCTCGGTGGCCGGGTCCGCGCGGGCGGCGGGCGTCGACCCCTTCCTGCTCGTCGCGGCTAGCGGCCCCGCGACCGCGCGCAGCGCCGGGCGCGTCGCGGGCGGCGTCATCGCCGGTGTCGGCGGGGATCCCGTCGCGCTCGGCACGATCCGCGAGTGCGCGCGGGAGTCCCGCGACGCGGCCGCCGCTCCGCCGGAGATCTGGGCCTCGATGCGGATCGCCGTCGGACGTGACGACGACGAGGTGCGCGAACTGCGGCGGCGCCTCGTCCCGCGCGCGGTGAGCGCCTCGCACTTCGCCTTCGCCTCGACCTTCGAGGGCAAGAACGTGCCCGCGGAGTACGCCGGGGTGCTGGCCGAGCGCTACGCCACCTACGACTACGGCTCGCACGGCCGCTCCGGCGCGACCTCGAACGCGAGGATGTTCGCGGACCGGCCCGACATCGAGGACTACCTGCTCGGCCGCTTCGCCGTCGTGGGCCGCGCGGACGAGTGCCGGGCCCGGCTGGAGGAGCTCTCGGCGCACGTCGACGGCGTCTACCTGTCGCTGCTCTTCGAGGACGCCCTACCCCAGATCGACCGGATCGGCGCGATGCTCGCATAGGCACGGGACGCCCCTGGTACCGCGGCACGTCTTGCTCGGCGAACACCGCACCGCCCTGCGCCCTGGGGGCCGCCTTGTGACCATCCATCGCGCGACGATAGATTCCGTTCAGCAAAAGCAGATTGGAATGAATAGAACAACCAGGGGGAGAGCCCGTGCGCGCGCTGGTCTGGGACGGAACAGGGCTCCACGTCGACTCGACGGTCGAGGTCCGCCCGCCGGGCCCGGGCGAGGTCGCCGTCGACATCGCCATGGCCGGCCTGTGCCACAGCGACCTCAGCCCGATGGAAGGCCGCATCCCCCAGCCCGCGCCCGCCGTCCTCGGCCACGAGGCCGTCGGCGCGGTCACCGCGGCGGGACCCGGCACCGACGTGCCCGCGGGGCAGCGGGTCGTGCTCACCGTCCTGCGCCGATGCGGCGAGTGCCGCCACTGCCGCGAAGGCCGTCCGACCCTGTGCCCCGCCTCCGGCCGGTCCGCCGCCAGCCCGTTCTCCCGCGCCGGCGACGTCGTGCACCAGTTCGTCAGGCTCGGCGCCTTCGCCGAGCGGATCGTGGTGGCCGAGGAGCAGGTCATCCCGATCCCCGCCGAGATCTCCGACCCGGTCGCCGCCATGCTCGGATGCGCGACGGTCACCGCGTTCGGCGCCGTGGAGGACCGCGCCCGGCTCCGCGCCGGCGAGACCGTGCTCGTGACCGGCGCCGGCGGGATCGGGCTGAACGTCGTCCTCGCCGCCCGAGCGGCCGGCGCCGACCGCATCGTGGTCGTCGACCGCAACCCGGCGAAGGAGAAGATCGCCCGCACCTGCGGGGCCACCGACTTCCTCGTCCCCGGCGATCCGGCCCAGATCGTCCCGGCCGTCCGGTCGCTGGTGCCCGGCGGTGTGGACGCCGCGTTCGAGTGCGCCGGCCACACCGGGCTCCTCGAAGCCTCCGTCGAGGCCCTCGCCTGGGGCGGACGGGCCGTCATCCTCGGGCTGCCGCCGACCGGCGCGTCCATCGACCTCGTGGTGCGCGACCTGTTCCACGACAAGTCCCTGCTCGGCTGCCGCATGGGCTCGGTCGACCCGCGCCGGAAGCTGCCCGACCTCGCCGAGCGCGTCCTGCGCGGTGACCTCGACCTGACCCCGCTCGTGTCGGCGGTCGTGCCCCCGGAGGACGCGGAACGACTCGTCGACGACCTCCGCCACGGCCGTATCGACCGCGGCTTCCTCCGCTTCGGGAGCACCTCGTGACCGCGACCGCCCACCACCTCATCGCCGGCGACAGGCTCAGCACCTCGGCGACGTACGACATCACCGACCCCTACACCGAGCAGGTCATCGCCGCGGTCGCCGACGGCGGCCGCGCCGCGGCCGACGCCGCCGCGGCGGCCGCGGCCGACGCGCGCGACGCCTGGGCGGCGACGCCGGTCGAGACCCGCCGCCGCGTGCTCGGCCGCGCCGGCGAACTGCTCGGAGCCCGGCGCGCCGAACTGGTCGACCTGGCCATCGCCGACACGGGCGCCCGCCGCGCCGTCGCCGAGCAGACCCAGGTGGACGCCGCGCTGGCCCGGCTCCGGCACTGGTCGACCCTGCCCGCCGACCTGCTCACCGTCCCGGCGGAACCCGTCGCATCGGGGCTCGCGGGAACGGTCACGCGCGCCCCGGTCGGCGTGGTCGCCTGCATCAGCCCCTACAACTTCCCGCTGCTCGCGATGGTCGGGAAGATCGCGCCCGCCCTGTTCGCCGGCAACACCGTGGTGATGAAGCCGGCCCCGCAGGACCCGCTGCTCGTCATCGCGCTCGCCGAGGCGCTCGACGAGGCCCTGCGGGCGGAGGGCGCCCCGGCGGGCGCGGTCAACCTGGTGACGGGCGCGGGCGCCGAGCCCGGCGCCGCGCTCGTCGACCACCCCGAGGTCGGCGCGATCAGCTTCACCGGCAGCACGGTGGTCGGCACCGAGATCTACCGGTCGGCGGCGCCCGGCATGAAGCGGCTCCTCCTCGAACTCGGCGGCAAGGGGGCCCTCGTCGTCCGCGCCGACGCCGACCTCGACGCCGTCGTCGCCGGCGCGACCAGGGCGTGGACGGTCCACTCCGGGCAGATCTGCGTGACGCCCGCCCGCGTCATCGCCGACACATCGGTGCACGACGAGCTGGTCGACCGCCTGCGCACCGCGCTGGGCGGCCTCGTGCACGGCGACCCGCGGGACCCCGCGACGACGACCGTCCCCCTGATCAGCGAGGCCCAGCGCGACCGCGTCGCCGCGCTGGTGGCCGGCGCCCGCGCCGAAGGCGGAACGGTGCACACCGCGCCGGACGTCCCGGACCGCGGCTACTTCCACCCCGCCACCCTCGTGACGGGCGTCGGCCCCGAGACGACGGTCATGCAGGAGGAGGCGTTCGGCCCGGTCATCTGCGTCACCCCGACGTCCTCGGACGACGAGGCGGTCGCCATCGCCAACTCGACGCGCTACGGACTGACCGACCAGGTCTACTCGCGCGACCTCGACGCGGCGCGCCGCGTGGCCGCCCGGCTTGCCGCGGCACAGGTCGGCATCAACACCTGCGCCCGCCGGGGCGACCTGCCTTTCGGCGGCACCAGGGCCAGCGGCCTGGGACGCAGCGGCGGCACCTACGCGCTCGACTCCTACACCGAACTGCGCGCGACGGTGCACCCAGCCGACTGACGGCTCAGTGGCCGTGAGGTCGGCCGTGCTGGAATCTCGCAGGCGCTGGGCTGGTTGGTGTCGGTGTGAAGAACATCGGTTTTCTCTCCTTCGGCCACTGGAGCGACGGCGCGGGCTCGCGGACCCGGTCGGCGGCGGACGCGCTGCTGCAGTCGGTCGATCTCGCCGTGGCCGCCGAGGAACTGGGCGCCGACGGCGCCTACTTCCGGGTGCACCATTTCGCCAGGCAGCTGGCCTCGCCCTTCCCGCTGCTGTCCGCGATCGGCGCGAAGACCTCGCGCATCGAGATCGGCACCGGCGTGATCGACATGCGCTACGAGAACCCGATGTACTTCGCCGAGGACGCCGGCGCGGCCGACCTGATCTCCGGCGGGCGGCTGCAGCTGGGCATCAGCCGGGGATCACCGGAGCAGGTCGTCGACGGGTGGCGGTACTTCGGGTACGAACCGCCCGAGGGCGACACCGACGCCGACATGGCGCGCAAGCACACCGAGGTACTGCTCACGGTCCTGCAGGGCAGGGGCTTCGCCGAACCGAATCCGCGGCCGATGTTCCCCAACCCGCCCGGCCTGCTGCGCGTCGAGCCGCATTCCGAGGGGCTGCGCGACCGCATCTGGTGGGGCTCGGGCTCCAACGCCACCAGCGTGTGGGCAGCCCGGCTGGGCATGAACCTGCAAAGCTCCACGCTCAAGGACGACGAGACCGGCGAGCCGCTGCACGTCCAGCAGCGCAAGCAGATCGAGGCCTACCGGCAGGCGTGGAAGGACGCCGGACACCGGCGCGAGCCGCGCGTGTCGGTCAGCCGCAGCATCTTCGCGCTGACCAGCGATCTGGACCGCGCCTACTTCGGCCGCAACGCCGACTCCGGCGACCACATCGGAATGATCGACGAGAACACCAGGGCCATCTTCGGACGCTCCTACGCGGCCGAACCCGACGTACTGGTCAAGCAGCTCGCGGACGACGAAGCCATCCAGGCCGCCGACACGCTCCTGCTCACCGTCCCCAACCAACTCGGCGTCGACTACAACGCACACGTCCTGGAGAACATTTTGACCCACGTCGCACCCGAACTCGGCTGGCGCTGAGGCCGCCCCCAGCCGGGCGTGAGGGTCACTGTCGAAGTCCAGCCATCAGTGCCGGAAGGCTGGACTTCGACGCGCGTTCGTTCCGTGGAAACCCGCGGAGGCGCTCAGCAGGGTCACCCCGCGACCCGGAGCCCCTGGCGCCAGGTCGGGTGGGCCGGGTGCCAGCCCAGTTCGCGCTTGGCCTTGGCATTGGACGCGCCGCGCAGTTCGGTCATGAGCACGACACCGGCCTGTCCGGCGGCCAGCCGTCCGATGAACCGCGGTACGCGCATCGGCTTCTTGGCGCCCAGCATCGCCGCCAGTTCCGGCAGCCATTCGGCGACCGGGGCGGGGTCGTCGTCGACGATGTTGTAGACACCGCGGCCGCCGTTCTCCACGGCTGCGACCGTGGCCTCGGCGGCATCGGCGACGTGGACGAAGGACCACACTCCGCCGCCGTCGCCGACGACCGGGAACCTGCGCTTGCGGATCATCTCGAACTGCGCGGAGTCCGGTGCCATGGAGGTGCCGGGTCCGTAGAACGCGCCGTAGCGCAGCACGACGCCTTCGGTCCAGGCGGCGCCCAGCACGGCCTTCTCCAGGTGCTCGACCGCGGCGATCAACGCGACCATCTGGCGGACCGGTGAGCGATCCAGAGGGTCCTGCTCGGTCTTGACCGACCCGCCGGTCCGGTCATAGGTGAAAGCGCCGTTGCTCTGGGCGACGAACCGTCGTACCCCCGCGGCGCGTGCGGCCGCGAGCAGGTTGTCGGTGCCCTCGGTGCGCAGCCGGTTGGTGGCGGCGAAGCTGCGTTCGAAATGGCGGGTGTCGATGTCCCCGATGGCGGTCAGCTGATGAACGATCACCTCCGGGGCCGCCTCGCGCACGGCCGCCTCGACCTGGGCGCGATCGAGCGCGTCGGCGATGACCGGTACCGCCCCCAGCTGTGACGCCGTCTCCTTCTTCGACTCACTGCGGATCATGGCGAACACCTCGTGCCCCGCTTCGACCAGACGCGGCACCAGCTGCTTGCCCATCGCTCCGGTCGCCCCTGCCACCAGCACTCTCATCGTCAACTCCTGTCCGGTTCGGATTCGTCACTTGAACCGGACGGCCCGCCGTTTCCTGACAGGAGGCCGACGTGTTCCACGTCACATCACGAGCAGGGGCTCGCCGTGGTCGCCCGCCGCCCATCGCTCGGTCGCGCGTTCGAGCTTGTCGGGGTTCGCCTGGGTATGGCAGGCAGCGATGCCCTCGGCCGTGACCTCCAGGCACATGACGGCGACGACCCGTCCGTCCACGACGGCCACGAGGGCGGGGTCGCCGTTGGCGGTCCAGGCGTACATCTCGGGCGAGCCGCCGACGATGGCGCGCTTGGCCTCGGAGGGCTTGAACAGGCCCCACACGAACTTCGCGACCTCGACGGCTCCCTCGACCGCCCGGGTCCGCGCCGGAACCTTCCCGCCGCCGTCACCGACAGAGACGGCGTCCTTGGAGAGCAGGCGTACGAGCTCATCGGTCCGGCCACTGGTGGCGGCCGCGAGGAACTCCTCCACGACCCGCCGGGCGGCGGCCTCGTCGATTTCAGTACGGGCCTTGCCATACGCGACGTGCTTCTTGGCGCGGTGAAAGATCTGCTGGCTGGCCGCCTCGGTGATGTCGAGGATCTCGGCGATCTCCCTGTGCGGGTAGCCGAACGCCTCCCGCAGCACGTACACGGCCCTTTCGCCGGGAGACAGGCGCTCCAAAAGCGTGAGGACCGCGTACGAGACCGATTCGCGTTGCTCGGCGGTGTCCGCCGGGCCGAGCATCGGGTCCCCGGCGAGCAGCGGCTCGGGAAGCCATCGGCCCACGTAGGTCTCGCGTCGCGCCCGCGCGGAAGCGAGCTCGTTGAGGCACAGGTTGGTGAGGACCTTCGTCAGCCAGGCCTCGGGAACCTCGATGCGGCGAACGTCGGCGGCCTGCCAGCGCAGGAATGTCTCCTGCACGACGTCCTGCGCCTCGTCCGCGGAGCCGAGAAGACGGTAGGCGATGGCCTGTAGACGCGGCCTCGCCGACTCGAACCGGTCGACGTCGTCCGCTGTCAGAGGCATTGCCTGATCGTATCGCCCGCACGCTCCCCGGCCCCGCCGGGTAACGGCGATCAGGGCCCGTGAGCCGGCGGCGGAAGGCTCGACGCCCGGCTTCCGCCGAGCGGGAATCTCGCCCGCTTCCCATCCAGCGGGAACGAGGACGCGAGGATCACGGCGGCGGGTTCGCAGACTGATCCCGTGCTTCGACTGACCTCTCTCCTCGCGAGCGGCACCGTCCTGCTCGCGGCCTGCTCGACGGCGGACGCCGGGCGGCCTCCGGGCTCCTTCACCGCGGGGCTCGCCGCACCGGTGAGCTGCCTCGACCCGCACCAGACCCCGCAGACGCCGAACCTCCAGGTGTCGCGCCAGCTCGCGGACTCGCTCACCGACCAGGACCCGCGCACCGGAAAGATCGTGCCGTGGCTCGCGACGTCATGGAAGGTCGACGAGCGGGCCGAACGGTTCACCTTCACTCTGCGCGAGGGCGTCACGTTCAGCGACGGCGCCCCGCTGGACGCCGCCGCGGTCGTCGCCAACCTCGACGACATCTCCGAGCTCGGCGCGCGGTCCCCGCTCGGATCGGGCTATCTGGCGGGGTACGAAGGATCCTTCGCTCTCGACGCGAAGACGGTCGAGGTCCGGTTCAGCGCCCCGCGCGCAGTTCCTCCAGGCCACCTCGATGGTCACGCTCGGCATCCTCTCCCCGGGCACGCTCAGGAAGTCTCCTGAGCAGCGCTGCGCGGGTGCGCTCGCCGGCTCCGGGCCGTTCGTGCTGGACCGGGTCGCGCTCAACGAGGAAGTACGGCTCTCCGCACGCACGGGATACGCCTGGGCGAGCCAACTGGCCGCGCACAAGGGCGTCCCCCGCATTCGCGAGCTGACCTTCGCCATCGTCACCGACCCGAGCGCCAGGCACGGCAGCCTCTTCTCCGGGCAGCTCGACGCCGACCTGCAGGTGCTCCAGCAGGACCAGCGCTCCTTCGGCAGGCGGGGCCCCGGCTGCTGTCCGCCACCCGTCCCGGCATCGTGTTCACGCTGCTGCCGAACGAGTCGCGGCCCCCTCATGCAGGCGGCGGCCGTGGTGCTGGCGGCCTACACCTTCACCTTCGCGGCCTTCACCGTCCTTCCCGCCGATCCCGTGCAGATCATGATCGGCCCGCAGAACGGCGTGGACGAGGCGCGGGTGGCCGCGCTGCGCACCGAGTAGCTGGACCGCCCGGCGGCGGAACGCTATGCCGACGGGCTGCTCGGCGCCCTGCACGGAGACTTCGGCAGGTCCTTCCAGACGGGGCGCGGCGTCGGCGCGGTGATCGCCGAGGCCGCGCCGCGCACGCTCGAACTCGCGGGCGGTGCGCTGCTGGCGGCGCTCCCGCTCGGGTTCCTGATCGCCTGGTCGGCCGCGCACACCCGGCACGTGTGGCTGCGCCGCCTGCTCGGCGCGCTGCCCGGCCTGTCGCTGTCCGTCCCGACTCCTCGGAGTACGCCGCGATCACCTCGGCCCGGGGCGGGAACCCCTCGGCGGCGGTCGGCACGATGCCGAGCTCGGCCAGGCCGAGCAGGTCCTCGTCGTCCCGCTCGTTCCAGCCGACGAGCAGGGTCGCGAGGTCGGCGAGCGGCTTCCCCAGGGTGCAGGTCTCCCAGTCCAGGACGGCACACACCTCGCCGGTGCCCCCGACCACGCAGTTGCCGAGCCGGAAGTCGCTGTGGACCAGGGCCGGCGCGGAGGTCGGGAGGCATCGCCGCCGCCAGGGCGTCGTGGGCCCATTCGAGGAACGCCAGGTCCTCCGCGGCGTCCGGCTCGGTCCCGACCGAGCGGTGCAGCTGGCCGCGCCAGCGCTTGAGCGAAGAACTTCGGGTCCAACTTGTCGATCTCGTGCGGGCCCTTGAGCGGAGTGACGGCGTTGACGACGGCATCCTGGCCGGCGACGAGCCGGTCGACGTCCTCGGCCCGGGAGATGCCCCCTGCACGACGGTGACCCCGTCACCGTCAAGGTCCGAGTGGGCGGCCGGTTCGCGGACGACCGCGGTCACCTCATGGCCACGGCCGGATGCCTCCGCCACGACGGCCCGGCCCGCCCTGCCACCGCCACCGGCACGGCCTGGACGACCGATGCGATCCGATTGAAGTAGGCGCGAAGATCACCGTTTACGGGGTTCCTCCTACCGCCAAGGAGCGGTGCGTGGCCTGGCAGGCGCGAGCACGGCAGGTGACACCGCGACCTGCGCGGGGGTTAGAACTCAGTCGCCGTGGACAACCTGCTCCAACCCCTCCGGGAGTTCGAGATCTCCTACACCCGGGCATCGTCCCCGGCACGGCATCGGCCAAGCCAACGCCGGACCGCTGCGGCCGTTTCGCGCTGCGGAGCCAGCCCGCTGAAAGGTCTGCCTGATGACAAGAGGGACGGAAGAGCAGGGATCGGCATGGTTCAGGGACCAGCGGGACTACTGGTGGAACGAAGACTTCCTGGCTCTCCTCGCCCAAAGATGGCGACTCTGCGATGTCGAGTCCCTGGCTGATATCGGATGCGGCCTGGGACATTGGTCACGACTTCTCTTCCCGTACCTGAGTCCCGATGCCCGACTACTTGGAATCGATCGACGGTTAGAATGGATTCAGCGTGCCCGGCAGAGCTTTGATGACGCCTACCCAACTCCTGTAGCGGCAGGGAAGGTAGCGTTTCAGCAAAGCGACGCCACCGCCCTCGCGATATGCAGCGACACTTTCGACGTTGTCACTTGTCAAACCCTCCTGATGCATCTTGCCGAACCGTTTGACGGCCTCAAGGAGATGATCAGGATCACCAAACCGCAGGGGCAGGTTATCTGCGTTGAGCCCAGCAATCTCTTCAATATGATGTCATTCGACTCGCTCACACCAGAAGAGGATACCGAGACGCTCGTCAAGAGCTTCGAGTTTTGGTTGCGTTACCAGCGAGGAAGGATTGCGTTGGGCAAGGGAGATATCTCCATAGGCGAACTCTTGCCGGGGATGTTCGCCCAGGCTGGTCTGACGGATATCCGCGTCTATCTGAGAGATACGGCGTTCCCGCTGTATCCGCCATATGCGGACCCGGAGCAGAGCGCGACACTGGAGCCGACGCATGCCTGGAAGACGAGTGCGACCGGGCCATGGGATTACGATCAGGTCCGCCGATACTTCCTAGCCGGAGGAGGATCTGCGACCATGCTGGATACTCAGTTCTCAACACTGCGCGAACAATCACAGCGCCAACGCAGGGCCCTCTCCGAGGGCCGGTACAGTGCAGCGGGCGGAGCAATCGTTTACCTCGTTTGCGGAAGAAAGCCCTGAACTCGAGATCAGCGTCAGCCTTGATCGCCCACACGCGAGCGGACCAGACATGACCCCGTTCAGGTGGTTTGTGACCTTTAGCCAGTTATCGCCGGCAAGTAAGAGTCCGGCGCGGGGCCGACAAGATCCGGAACGACCGTTGCCATGTTGACACGGGCGTTGTTCCATCAACTGCATTACCGCCCGGTCGGCCTTGAATTCAAAGTGAGCATATGCATACGATGGAAACATGAGTCCAGCTGCGCCGATCAATGGCACTTGGGAGATCAAGGTCGTGCCGGGAGGCGACCAAGCCCAGCTGACCCTTCACCGGGCCACGCCCGGCGACCACGGCTTCACCGTCTCGCTGCTCCTTCCTCTGGCATCCCTCTCGGGCCTGTCGCACGAGGCGCTCCTCTCGGAAGGCGCGCAGGTGAATTTCGAGTTCGTTCGTGACGCTGGAGTACTGGCGTTCAATGGTCGTGTGAGCCAAGGCCAGGGTGACGGCGGCTTCGTGTTCAAAGCCAGCACGGATTTCATGGAAGACCTCCAAATCCTGGGCTACGAGAGCCTTACCGACGAAAGCCTCTTCACTCTGGCAAGTTACGACGTCACCCGGACCTTCGTCAGAGAGCTCAACGCGCTGGGCTATGAGCGGCTCCCTGTCGCCCAGCTCGTGGAGATGCGCATCCACGGGGTCAGTCCCGAGTTCGTCCGAGAACTCCATGCCCTCGGCTACGAGCACCAACCGGTCGACCAGCTCATCACCATGCACATCCACGGCGCCAACCCCGACTTCATCCGCCAATTCCGGGATCTGGGCTACGACCGGATCCCCGTCGCCCAACTCATCGAGATGCGCATCCACGGGATCAGCCCCAAGTCCGTACAAGAACTCCACGCCCTCGGCTACGAGCACCAACCGGTCGACCAGCTCATCACCATGCACATCCACGGCGCCAACCCCGACTTCATCCGCCAATTCCGGGATCTGGGCTACGACCGGATCCCCGTCGCCCAACTCATCGAGATGCGCATCCACGGAGTCAGCCCCAAGTCCGTACAAGAACTCCACGCCCTCGGCTACGAGCACCAACCCGTCGACCAGCTCATCACCATGCACATCCACGGCGCCAAACCGGATCCTGCCCGCTCGCGGCGGCGTTGACGCAACGGGTGCACGTACTTCCGTATAGGCCACGATGAGGATGTCCGCCGATTCGACCAAGTACCAGCGGGACGCCGGCCTCCAGACCTCGCTGCAACGCGCCACGATGGAGATTGCCGAGGTACTGCGGGCAAACGCTCGTGTCACGTCGGACGGGAGCATGTACTGGCGCCACCCAAGCCGGCCCAGTCCCTCCCTCCAGCCCCTTCCCGTCGGACCCCACCTATACGCCGGCGCTACAGGGATCGCCTTGTTCTTTGCGGCGATGTGGAGCGTCCACGGCGGCGACGACCTGCGGGATATCTCCCTTCGAACGATCGCTCCACTGCGAGCCGACATCCGCGAGATATCCGTAGATAGAGAGCGAGTTAGGCGCCTCCACCAGCCGATAGGGGGACTTACCGGCCTCGGCTCAGTCATCTATGCACTCGTCCGAATCGGCGACCTGTTGCGAGACGAGACAATTGCGGACGACGCGCAGCTCGCGACCGCGATGCTCACCTCTGATCATATCGCCGCAGACCAGAAGCTCGACGTCATGGTCGGGAGCGCGGGGGCTGTGCTCGCGCTCCTTGCCCTGGCCGAGCGACGGCCGGGAGAGGCCCTCAATGGAGAGCCGCCTGTAGAACTTGCCCTACGCTGCGCCCGTCATCTTCTACACAATGACAGGTGGATAACATCCAAGAGTCGAGGTGCGGAAGGCTTCTGCCATGGCAGGGCCGGAATTCGCACAGCTTTGGCGAAGCTCTACCAGAAGACCGGTCACCACCAGCTTTGTGAGGTTCTGCAACGATGCCTCTCCTTCGACGGTTCTCACCTGCCGCCACTCGACGATGGCCAGCGAGTAGCGCCACCCACTGCCCCTTCCCGCCGCTCTTGGTGCAAAGGAGGCGCTGGGATCGCACTCGGGCGCATGGCATTGAACAAAATTCGGCCCGGCCTTTCTCGAACAAGCGACCTCATCTCCTTGCTCGAAGACACGGCCACTCCGTCTCTATCCGATACGGACGACCTCTGTTGCGGCAACTTCGGGCGCGTCGACGTTCTCGTCCATGCCGCGAACGTACTGCGGGAGCCGACCTACCTGGGTAAGGCCCTCGACCTGACGAGCAGAGTGCTGGAGCGAGCACAACGCCAGGGACGTTACTCATTGAGGTTTGACCAGAGCGCGGGCGTTGACCTGAGACTCTTCCCAGGAATCGCCGGGATCGGGTATTCCTTGGCGCGCCTCCAGGCCACCAGCACCATTCCATGCGTTGTGGCGATGGAATAGGCCGATCGGGCGGCGTGTCCGATTCACGTGGCGAGGGTCAGGGGCGTGACCGCCCATCCTGCACGGCCCGTCCCTCCAGCCGATTGCTTATCGATAGCGGTCAGCTATCGCGACCGTCAAATCGTCCGCAAGGGGGTCCGGCGCCGTCATCGCCGGAGGGTGCGCAGGTCTTCCTTGAGGTTCTTCGGGTTGCGGCGGTAGTAGGCCGCTTCTCCCGATCCAGCGCTCGCGCGGGCGTCCAACACCATCCGGGCCACGTCGTCCAGGCCGTGCGCGTCGCGTCCCAGCAGCTCACACGTGATGACGACCGCCTCGACGAACGGGACCTGGTCCTCCATCAGCCGCGTCTGAACGGCGGGCAGACCCTGTTCGGAGAGAAGCGGCCGGAGCCGGGTGATCCGGTCGCGCAGGAGTTCCGCGCAGCGCCCGTACCCGTCATCGGGAAGCTGCGACACCTCGGCCAGGGCGGGTGTCAGGGCGTCGGCCAACTCCCGCAGGTAGTCGGCGGCGTCGCCGGGCACGTCCGGATACTCCTTGCGGAACTCGCTCCAGTCGGCGTCCAGGCCGATGATTCGTTCGGCTGAAGGGAGCCGCCGCGCGAAGGAGGCGTTCGCGGCCACGAGCGTGTCGGTCAGCAGCCGGAACGAGGGCGTGACGTGCCGGGCCAGCAGCCAGGCGTCATACAGGTCCTTGCCCTGCGGGTACGGGTCGTCGAACAGCCACAGCAGCTTCCACGCCAGCGACAGCTCCGGTGTGGCGGCGTTCAGCATCACGGAATCGCCGTAGTCCGCGCACGAGATCGGCGTCGGCTCGGGCGGGACGGGAAGCTCCTCACCGAAGACGAAGTCGAGTTGCACCGTGCCGCTCGGCAGGCCGTCGGACTGCCAGAGCAGGAGGAGGCGGCGGCCTGGAACGCGGTCATAGGTCCAGATGTCCTCGACGACCGTGCTGTCCGCGTCCAGCCGCACCTGCTCGTACTCGGACGCCTCGGCCGCGGCCTCGGCGATGCCGTCCAGCATCTGGCGCGTGCGGTGCTCGGCCATGCGCCAGGACGGCGGCACCACCACGAAGTCGAGATCGCCGGGCTCGCGCGCGGCCTCGCCGTACCAGGCGCGCAGCAGAACGCTGCCACGCAGCACGAGGTGGTCCACCCACCGCGAGTGGGAAATCGCGGCGAGCACATGGCCGACCGCGCGACGGCGGGCCGCGTACCAGCGCGTCCCCTCCTTGACAGACGCGAACTGCGGCTCACCCGTCCGCATCGCCTTGGTGAGGTGTTTGAGTGCGGGGTCGAACACCGGCCGCTGGACGGCGCCGGGCACGGGCCGCAGCGTCGCGGGCAGGCCGAGGCGACCGCGCGTCCGGTCGTCGGGTGGGGTGTGCGGGACCTCCGCGCCGTCCGGCCAGGGGCCGAATCCAAGATCATCCCATCTGCCCGTCATGGCGCGCCCTCCGTGATCCATCCGTCGTCGAGGGAGGCGTTTCCGTCGAACACCACGAACTCGCGTTCCACCGACGCGATGTCGTGGCCGTTGGCGCGCAGCACGGAGGTGAGCGTGTCCAGGCGCTGCCCGGCCGTCCGCGCGCCGACGCGATGACAGCGCTGGGTGACGAACCGCTCGGACCTGCCGTCCGCTCGAACACGGCGTGCGTTGCGCGACAGGTGCGCGCCGTGCGGGACGACGGTCTCGGCCAGGGCCGCGGTGTCGTCGCCGGGGTCGAGCAGGAGCTTGATGTGGTGCTCGAAATAGCACAGGCCGTCGGCCTCGGCGTCGGACGCGGGCACGCCCTCGTTCCAGGGCGCCGCCTCGATCTTCGTCCTGCTCACCAGGAAGCCGTCGAGACGCAGCGCGTCGGCGATGTGCTCGGCCTTGGACCTGGCCTGGGTGAAGGTGCCTTACATGCGCAGCGTCAACATGGGCTGGGACGGTACACGGCCACGGTCGAGCACGATGTGAGCGAATTTCAGTCCGCGGTGGTCGGCATAGCAGGCAAGGGCTTCGATGTCGGCGTCACCGTGGCACCGCACGGTGAAGTGCGCCTCGAAGTCGCCGGCTAGTTGCATGAACCGGATGATCCCAGACCGCTTTGCCTACGGGCATCCGAATTCCCGGCCAGGCGGTCCCTGCGAGTACCCCCGGCACCGGAGCTGCTGCTGCTCACCGTCACCAAGGCTCGCAAGATCCATCCCGACGGGATCCATTTCCAGGGCCTGCGTCATCTCGACCCGGTGCTGGCCGCCTATGTCGGAGAGCACATCGCCGTCCGCTACGACCCGCGGGACATGGCCGAGATCCGGGTGTTCATCGACACGGGGTTCTTGTGCCGGGCGATCTGCCCACAACTCGCCGGTACGACCGTCAGCCTTAGGGACATCACCGCGGCCCGCAACGCCCGCCGCCGCGGCCTTCGCGAGCGCGCCAGCGTCGTTGACCGGCTCCTGGCCGCTCACCAGGAAGAGCCCCCACCCGGCAAAGTGTCGCTCCGGCGGCTTCGTCGGCGTGGCCGCGAATCAGCGGATAACTGCGGGGCTGAGTGTGATGGGCGGTATCAGCGGACCAGCCCCAGCGAGGTGGTCGCGCTGTGGCCGGGCGCCGTGCCGTACACCACGGCGGCGTGCGCGTCCGCGGCGGTCTCGGCCGAGCGATCGGCCGCCGCAGGCCGCGCCCGGGCCGACGTCGAGCGGCACTACTACCGAGCCATCCTCAGCCCGTACACGGTGCGGGCGTACCGGCCGACCCGGCAGGCATTCACGGCCTGCCGGATGTTCACGGCCTGCCGGACGTTCACGGCCTGCCGGACGTTCACGGCCTGCCGGATGTTCACGGCCTGCCGGATGTTCACGGTGTGGCTGGTCGAGCGGGGCGGCGCCGAGTTGCATCCGGACGCCTTCGCCAATGTGCTCGGCGCGGAGGTCGCGGCGCCGCCTGGCGCCGGTCACGCTCGGACGCGCGCGCCTCGGTCGCCACGATCGACCAGGGGCGGGCGGCGGTGGCACTGATGTACGAGTTCGCAAGCCTGCGTCAAGGCATGCGCGTTCCGCCGCCCGGCGAGCCGGACGCCCTGTCCGAGCGGCAGGCCGGCGCGGTCGAGCGCGCGCCCACGCGGCGCGGCGCGAGGGACCCAGCCATCGTCGCCGCACTGCCGTACTCGGGGCCCGGGTCGAGGAGTGCGCCCAGCCGCGGGTGGAGGGCGTCACGGTGACCGCGCGGACCGGGACCGCGCGGCTGCACGGCAAGTGCGACCAGGCGCGCACTGTGCCGATCCCTGCGCCGGCCCGCGCCGCGCTGCTGGTCTATCTCGCCGAGTGCGGCCGCACCGACGAGACGCTGCGGCTCGGGCAGCGCGGACCCCTGACGATCTCCGGAGCTACACGAGTGCTGCTCGCGGTCGGCGAGGACGCCGGGGTCGCGGACCTGCGGCGGCACCGCCTCCGGTACACCTACGGCACCCGGTTGCGCCGCGACGGCGCCGACCCTGCCCAGGTGCGATACCGCCTTGGCCACGCCGGCTCAAACCGCCGGCCGCCCTTTCCTGGCCAGCCAACGCGAGGTCACCGAGCCGGTCTACAGGGACTGTGTAGGCACCCGCCCCGCCCCCACCCCGCAAGCACTGGAGCGAACCCCATCCACGTGGACGCCAACGGCATCAACAACGATGATGGAACGGAGAGGCATGACCGCCCCCAAGAGTCACGAAGACTGGACAACTTGGTGATTCCGGAGGGCCGCGCGGGCTGCGGTTTCTTCCCATTCAAGAGGCGCCCGTCCGGCGCTGGCGGCGGCATCGCGCGGCCTGCTCGGCACGCTGCTCTGCCGCATCCGCCTCAAGGATCAGGACTCGCCGAGCTTGAACCCCGGCCCAAGGCAAGCCGGGGCTGCGCGCCGACAGCGCGCCTGTCCACCTGACAGGGTGTGAGCCCCAACTGGTCCACCATTCCAGCCCGGCCGCGCACTTGCCCCCTGTCCGCGTGGCAGCGTCCGCCTGGCGCCCGCGTCGCTGGCTGGTGGCCAGCGCGGCGCTGAGAGAAGGAGAGCGCAGTAGCTGCACGTCGCGCATGCGCTCGCCGACGTGCCACTCAACGTCACCTGCTCAACAAGCTCGGCCCGCCCAGCGCGAAGGTCGACCACGCGCTACGGCGCTCACCCACCAGCAGAGACATCAAGCGGCCATGTCGAACTAGCTCGGATTCACCCATAAATGGACACGACGTAGGTGACGGCGCGCGATCACACAGGTCTCAGCAGACCATCGCGGACCAGCCGCCGAACCAAGGTGAGCTTACCGTCCAAGCTTGTCGAACCGGGTAGATCGCAGATGCGGAACTTTCGGTTGTCGCGTATGAACTCCAGAGTTGAAAAGATCTCTTTCGGGCCTTGGACACGCTTCGGCCCAAAAATGATGGCGGTCGTTCCTCCCGAGCTTTCCACCAGGCAGGCGAGGCCCAGCCTCCTTTCGACCACCGAATCGAGACCGATCTCCCGCATACCGGCCAGCACAGAGAAGTGCCCGTCCGCTGGAAACGGGCGAGCGCCGACGTGCTCTTCGACCAGCGACCCGAGGGCCGCATCGAAGGAGAGCTTCTCGCTGAACCGGGCCAGCAAACGCGCGAACACGATCGACATGTTCTGCTGCGCCTCAGGGTCCCCAATGAAACCGGGGGGCAGATCCTGACGAAGCTCCACATCTTCCAACGCGGCTAGTTCCAGCGCCCGACCGAAGAAGTCCACCCAGTTGAGCGGATGGAAGGAAATGGTCAGATGCAACGAGAATTCATCTACCGCAACGGCCTTATGAAAAAATCCGCGCGGGAGGTAGATGAGATCTCCGGCTTCGAGGAGGGGCTTGTGGCGAAGCTTGAGTTCCTCCTCCGTCCACCTCATCTTCGTGATGTGCTGGAATGAACGTGGCGAGTCCATCGGCCGCTCGTAGATCGGCTCCCAGATATGCCATTGCTTGGAACCCGCCACTTGAATGATCAGCGAGTCCAGCACATCGACGTGGGCCGGGAACCCCTGTGAACCCGGAGGTGTCAGAAAGAGATTGAAACCGATATTCATATCGAGTGCCTCTTGCAGGCCGGCCGCAAGCCGTCCGAAAGGAGGCCAGACCTTCTCGACCCCGATCAAGCGAATAGTGTCACCGGACAGGTAGGCTTCATAAAGGCGGTCCTTGGAGAGCCCGGCTACCGAGGTCAGCATCCCGCTACGTCCACTGTCCGGCGCAGGGATTATCTGAAGAATCTTCGAGGACCTGTTTGCCGCCGTCATCAGGCACGAGTCCAGGTCCGCGAGGGAGAACAGATCGCGGAAGTAGTCATGGTCGTGCCGATGCAGGACCAGTGTCGACTTTCCCCAGTACAGGTCTATGAACTCCCGCCGCGTGACGGGGTGAATCAGACTTTCAAAATTGTCGACCTCTCGCTGCACCATGATGAGTGAGTCCTTTCTCGGGACTTCGAGTTCTTGTTCTCGTGCTCGGACTCCGGCTTAGCTGGTGGTCTTTACCTCGCTCGGTTCACCCAGGATCAGCACCGATGGGACCCGATCGGGTTCGGCCAGGCGCAACAGCCCATAGCCGATACCGGCTAGCCCGTCCATCATGCCGGGGGTCTCCACGTCCAGCGGCGTGCCGCAACGCCAGCCGTGCTCTTCCATGGTGGCGAGAGTCTGCGATGCGCGTTCGGATAGACGGGTTTCCCAGGCCGCCTTCGGGAAATAAAGGCCGGCTTGCAGGATGAAATCGAGAGAGCCCAGATCGCCGTGGCAGAGCGAGTGATTCCTTCCGAAGCCATCTCGGTACGTCGTTTGCAGAGCGACATCCAGATCCTCCTGGATGATCTCGTCGCTGAGCGCGGTTCGCATCCGCAGGCGACTCATGCCGATCCCGCACGCGCCGTGGCACCAGGCAGCCATACCCCGAGAATTCTTCGCCTGCGAGGAACGCCTGAGATCCGCCCAGTTTTGTGACGTCGGCGAAAAGTGGCCACGCTCGAATGTGACCGCTTGCAGCGCGGTCCGCGCATAGGCCTCTTCACCCGTGCTCGCAAATAGTTCCGTCAACGCCCAGGCGAACCCGGATGCGCCGTGCGAGAACCCGGTCAGAGGTCGAACGGGGAACAATCTGCCAAGCCAGCCAACGCCTCCGTCACATGGTTGTGCCCGCTCGACGAGGCGGTCACCGAGCCTACGGGCGATGTCGAGTGGCCGCACGGCGCCCGTCATCCTGTGCAGTGTCAGGAGCGGGACGATCGCTCCCGCTGCTCCCTGGACGACATCCATGTACTCGTCAAGATTCGCAAGCATCTCGACACGGGCGACCATGGCGTCCGCCTCGGCCAACAGCTCGTCGCTCCTCCAGAGGTGGAAGAGATGTGTCCACAAATAGATGAGACCGCCCCACCCATCAAAACCGCCGACGGTGTCCAACCGGGCGTGCCGGTGATTCATCTGGTTCCGAAGGGTCGCCAGTGCACCTCTCGAGACGGATCTGAACTCGTCGCGCCCGGTCAACTCCTCCGCATATGCAAGAAACAGGATGATTCCTGGCAGTCCGCTGTACAGGTCCGTCTGCAACGGATTCAGCTGCCAACCACGGCTTTCTCCGAACGAAAGCCCGATCCATGATGCGCAGTCGTTCTTCCATTGAGCGAGCTGAACGATGCGGTCGGCTATGGCCGATGCTTGGGCGAGGAGCCGGCTGCGATCAACCGGTCGGATACCAGTAGCCGTCTTGTAGCTTCTGAACACGGGCTCGTTGTTGAGCGCCAGCGTGCTCATCGAGGCTTGGATGTACCAGAGCTGGCGGCGGAGGTCCTCTTCGCCGAAGTGCGCCAGCCGGTCACGGACCATGTCCCAGCCCGAGCGGATGAAGAACCGGTCGAGACAGCGGCCGTCGCTCGTCCAGAGATCCTGTGAGCCCACACGCGTGGCGAAGTACGGGACCTCGCCGCGCCATAGATCCCGGCGTTCGCTCCGCAACAGGCGCCGCGCGACGTGCGGGAACTCCGTTCGATCGATGCCGAACCAAAGACGATCGAACAGGCATTCACGGTCGAGGGCGTCGCCCAGGTAGTCCGGATGGTAACTCTGGCGCAGGATCTTGTCATAGAACCGGGTAGCCCGGAACACCACGCGCACCTCGTCGTCGCGCATGGCGGACAGCGGCCCCTCGGGAGACAGGAGGTCCTTGCGGAACGCCTCGATCAGCCGGTACATCGAGGCGAAGCCGGCTTCGATGTCCCCAACGAAGTCGAAGGCGTTCAGGGGCGACCCATCAAGTTGAGGTCGGTTGTGCCTCCCCGACACCTCACGGCGCCGGAATGCCAGTTTTACTTGATCGGTGCCGATGTGCTCCCACTGAGGCAGGGGGTCGTTCGACAGCTGCCCTTCTCGGGCGCCGAGACCGCTGCGGTCGACCGTGCCACCATGCTCGCCTTCCTGGATAAGCGGCAACAGCATTGTGCCGAGCACGGAGTTCTTAAGTTCGAACTCCGTGTATGAGCCATAAAAACCCTCCTGCGCTTGCCCGAAATCCGGACCGCAGAGGGTTTCAAGGTCGATTGGAACCGGGTAGCCGCCCGCGGCGATCAGATTCTCGTCGTGAAAGTCGCTGGCATTCAGAAGGTAGAGGACTGCGAGGAGCGACCCCTGACGTACGTAAAACTGGCATGCTTCCTCCCGATCGCGGCAAGGAGCGTGGAACACGAACTCGGACCAACCATATTCGCCGCGGTCCAGCATTCTGGGAACCCGCAACTCCGGTGCACCTCTCTCGTGCAGCCACCTCAGCAACTGCGCGAAGTGCTGGTCGATCCGAAGCGACCGCGGTTTGTAGAGCAACCGCCTGGTTGAGCCAAAGTGCAGGGTGCACACCTCGTGACCTTTACGGTGCAGGTCACCCAGTCCCAATTCGATCTTCGTCAGCGGCCCGCTGTCGCAGTTCGGCCAGAACGTTGCGTGGATCCGTTCCCAGTCGATGCAGATTCGCTCCAGCAGTTCTCCGGCCGCCTCGGTCCAATCAACAACGGAATCGATCAGTATCCTGGCGAGCACCGGGTACTGTCGCAGGAAGAGCAGCGCCTCGCCGGGGTCGCGTAGACGCCCCAGAAAGCCTCGGAAGCGTCCACCGGGGTCTGTGCCCGTCAGCGTCCCTCGCAGTGTGGCCACACGCATCTCGAGGACCACCGCGCGACTGATCCGTTCATCGAGCCGAGAGATCATCGCAGAGACCAGCTGCTCGACTACGGACCCCCACCGAACATCCACCCCTGGCCACGCGTCCGATAGCTCTTCGGCCTTCCTCCTCAGAACGGCGCGCGTTTGGGCGATCAAGGGACCGACGACTGGCAGACCCTCAACAGGAGAGTCTCCTGATGCTTGGAAGGCGTGCTCGAGACGCTTGAGCCAGGCAGGGACCTCTGGCAGGCGGCGCTGGAGAGAGGCTGAAGATTCGCCGAGCAGGGCGAAGAAGGATGCTTCGTCCAGGTCATCGAGTGCAAGGCGAGCAAGGAAGTGATCCTCACTCCCAAAGGGAGACTGGGACCTCCATTGCCCCAAGCGGCGCTGCGCGGTTGCAAGTCTTTCGGGCACCGAGGATTCCGGCAACCGTGATCCACGGCCGCTGCATCGCTCGTCCAGCGTCAGCGCACGCCACCACACTGCGTCGAGCGACAGGGGATCCATAGCCATGCGGGGTCCCTAGGTAGAAACCGGTGCGGCTGCGTGACTTTATGGCTGTTTCGTTCAGGGGCGGGGGCATTTCGGCGGGCGCGTCGCCGCTCGGATGTGACCGACGATGATCGGGCACTGGTGGAGTCGTTGCCGACGTCTACGGCAGAGCATAAGAGAAAGTGCTCCGGATGAGCCACGGTCATCTTGGACCACGGGCATCTGGGGCACTTTCTCCGCGTTGGTCAGCAGGTGCAGATGACCATCAGGTGGGCCGCTTCCTCGGTCGCGTCGGTCCCCGTGTACAGCATCTGCGTGCCGCCTTCCAGCCCGCTGCTGACGGACTCGAGACTCTCGTCGCTGATATCGCCGGCGCCGATTCCGCCCGTGGCCACCACGGCTTGCTGCTCCGCGGGTTGGAGTGACTGGAAGTAGTCCTTGTCCTTGAGCGCTCGTGCGATTTCGAGTTGGTCGAGCATGATGCGCCTCCTTGAAGTCTTCGCGACACCGCCGCGCGATCTTTTCAGGCTCCCCGGGTGGACCACCGATTGAGATTATAAAGAGCGTAACACCGGAGCCGTTCCATTGATAGACCGGAATGGGAGCCGGGTATTATTTCCCTTTCTTGCCCAAATTGTCGATCCGCCCGCCCTGCTCGGATCTCTCCTGGTTGAAAACGGAATGTTCCTCATGACAGGAGCACGCGGCGGCGGATTCCCACGGGGCGAGGCGCCATGCAGAGTAACCGATCTCCGGCTCCCGCCCGAGCCCAGGGCGGCGGGACATGGAGTCTTGCCGCTGATGGTCGGGCGTGTACGGCGCTGATCGTGCAGACCCCCAGGGCAGCCGACGTCAGGATGGGAGAGCGAGGCGGCTCCGGCTACGTCGGACCCGAGAGCGCTCCGGGCTGATCGCATTTTGTCCCGGCTACCCTCGCCGCCATTGGATGCCGTACGGTCCTGAGCCCAGCGGAGCGTTCGACCGTTGAGATTCCGCCCACGGAGGGCGGCTGCGACAACCACGGGAGATGCCGACCGATGCCGCACCCACAGGCCAAGGTCCACCGAATGGCCGAGCTCATCGAGCCGATCGCCACCGTCACCTTCTCCGAGGTGCCGACCGAGGCGTTCCTGGCCCTGGGCATGCGCAACTACTGGGACGGTTACTTCGCCGGACGGGCCGCGCCGCTGGGACAGGCACCGGCCGAGGTGGTGCACGCGGTCTTCTACAACTTCGCCGAGGGCGAGGTGGCACGGCACATCCCGTGGGTCTGGGGTAAGACCACCCCGCAGGAGGCGATCGCCGTACGCGAGCGGGGCAGCGCCGCCGCGCTCCGGCAGCGGATCGGGCAACTCGCCGACTCCCCCGGCCTGGTGCGGGCCGCCGACCTCGCCACCCGGGCAGCGGTCGGCGCACCGACCGAGGGCCGAGCACTGTACGCCGGACTCCGGACGCTCGACATCCCCGAGGAACCGGTGGCCAGGCTCTGGCATGCGACGACGCTGCTGCGCGAACACCGCGGCGACGGCCACAACGCCGCTCTCCTGGCCCACGGCATCGGCGGCACCCAAGCCCACGTCCTCATGGCCCTCTCCCTCGGCATGAAGGCTGAGGAGTTCGGCCGGATCCACCACCTCCCCGGGGCGCAACTGGCCACCGTCATCGACGGCCTGCGAAGCCGGGGCCTCGTGGACACCGACGGCGGATTCACCGACGCCGGCCGGGAGACCAAGGACCGGATCGAGACCCTCACCGACGAACTGGCGACACCGCCGTACGACGTGCTCAGCGAGGAAGAACTCGACGAACTGATCATGGAACTCGAGCCGATCGCCGCCGCCGCTCAGGACGACGACTGAGCACGCAGATACAACAGACGCCAAACCACCGGCCCAGCCACCAAGGCACACGGTGTCCCTGAAAGACGGGAGACCTATGCTCGAAGACGATGTGTACCCTGCGTCGCCCCTCACGGCTGCGCGGACTTCGGGACGCCGGTGACCTGGTTGCACACGGAGTGCGCGCGGCATCGCCCCCAAGCCCGCGCGGCAGTGGCGGTCCGATCGACCAGGTCGGCGCGGGTGTCGGAGACGGCCATTCGGACGACGGCAGCCTCGATGAAGAGCCGGGCCGCGATCGAAGCCGGCTCACCGTCATCTCCGGTGGAACCACGCCTCGATCGACTGTTTGTATCCCTCGGGCATGCGCAGGCCGTGGACCTGCCCGGCGGTGAACAGGCCGAGCTGCTGGTGCTCATGGCTCACGACGGGTTCGGTGTCGGGAGTCAGGACGGTGCACCCATAGGTGACGATGACAACGCGCCGCTCCGGCGCCGTTTCGGGCAGCGGCTGATAGATCCACACGTCCAGGAGCGGACCTGCTTCGACGCTCCAGCCGGTCTCTTCCCGGATCTCTCGCTCCACCGCCGCCTCAGGGCTGCCATCACCGGGTTCCAGGCGCCCTCCGGGCAGCTCCCACTCGTCACGTTCGTTCTTCACCAGCGCCACGCGACCGCCGACCACTGCAACGCCCTTGACGGATACCGGCCAAGTCGGGGACTTGTTCACCACGCCAGTCCTCGCAGTCAGCGCCCAGGGCTCGAATGGGCTCGTGCGGATAAATTCTGCACGACCGGGGGCGGGTGTGACGATATGAGCCTCCTCTCCGGCCGCTGGGTTCCCGCACGACCGATGCGGTGCCAGGCTCTACGAGCCCGCAACGGCAACTCCTTGGCGCCGACCGCACCCGCGGGTCAGGGACGATGCCAGTTCCTCAGCTTGGCGGGGTTCAGCACGATCCAGACGGCGATGACCTCGTCGCCCACCGTGCTCACGCCGGCCACCGCCACCACCCGTCCTTCGCGGCGCAGCAGCGCCGGAGCGGGATCCCGCCGTACGCGAGGTACAGGCCTCGGGAACGTTGATGCGCTACGGCCCGTCGCCGGAGGTCAACCGCGCTCAGCCGGCGAAACATACTCGAAAAGTGGGGCCGGCCGTGGTGCCGTCGCCGTCGGGCGTGCGCATCAACGCCTGGGCCTGCGCCTTGAGCCTCTACATGGTGGTGACGGCGGCCGCGAGCTGCCCCGGGCTGCCGTTGAACGCCTGCTCCAGCAGGTGCAGGAGAGTGCAGTACGTCCGGTTGGACTCCTCCTGGGCCGCGCGGACCGGGCTGCCCGGTGCGTGGTCGGCGATCTTCTTGGGGTTGGGCCGCATCGGCAGGACGCCGGCGAAGTCCACGCCGACCGGCTCGCCGGTCGGCCCCGACCGCGGTGTGTCGCCGCGGCGGTAGCGGCGGCCGGCCCTGAGCTCCTGGAAGCGGTAGTAGTGGGCGACCTCGTCCCGGTCGGGATGGTGGACGGCGGGGCCGCCGTCCCAGACCGCGCCGCGGGACGTGCCCTCGCCCTCCTCGACGATCTCCTCCAGTGCGGCCAGCGCCGAGGCCAGATCGTTGACCGCGATCATCCGTCCGGCGGTGTGCTCGAAGTGCCCGGCGTTGACCTGGCGTGCCGGATCGCCGGAGAGGACCTCCGCCTCGCCGAGCCGGTCGCACAGGCCGCGCAGCCCGGCCTCGATCGCGGCGTAGAACTGCCCGATGGTCTCGTAGCGGTCGCCTTCGGCGGGAGCCCCGGGCCGTGCCGGCCGCTCCAGGCGCAGGAACATGTCGAGCGCCTCGTCGCCGAACGGGAGCAGCGACGGCTCGAGCGAGGGGTCACCGTGCGGCAGCCGCCGGGGGTGCGGCGGCAGCAGCTCCGGCGTGTCCAGCCGCGGGCTCCCCCGACGGCGTTGAGCAGCCCCGGACGTGACGACCCCGCTCTCGTCCAGGACGAGAGCGGGGCCTGTGGTGGGGCTCGGCGCGGCTGGGGAGGGTGTATCCGACGGTTCTGGTCAGCCGAGGGGCTTCGGGGCGCCCTTCTTGCCGGCGCCGTGGCCCCAGGACAGGACCTCGTACTTGACGCCCTTCAGGTGGCCCGCCGAGGTGCCCGTGTCGTACTTGCTGTTCGGCTTCTTGCCGTCCACCAGGTGGCGGAAGGTGTAGGTGTCGAGGTCGAGCATGACGCCGCGGTGGGACGGCTCGCCCGGTCCGCGGTCGCCGACGAAGCCGGTGACGCTGCGGTCCTTGTAGGTCACCTTGACCTTGGTGTGCATGGGCCAGCTCGGGCTGGCGAACAGGCCCTTCTGCATCGGCTTGCCGCCCGCCGGGGCGCCGGTGTCGCCGTTCACGCCCGACCCGTCGTCCCAGAAGTAGGACGCGGTGGTCTTGCCCGCCAGCACGGCGTGGCTCTTCGGCGCGGCCTTGCCGGTCATATGGCGGGGGCTCTTCGCGCCGTGCTGTCCGGTCGCCTGCTGTCCGTTGACCTGCTGCTCGGTCGTCTTCTGCCCCTTGAGCTGGTGTCCCGTGAGCTGCTGTCCCGTGAGCTGATGCCCGGTGACCTGCTGCCCGGTGACCTGCCCGGTGAACTTGTGCGCCGCCGGGTTGTCCTCCGGGGCTCCATGGGCGGCGCTTCCGACTGCCACTCCCGTGACCAGCACGCCCGCGAGGGCGGTACTGATCAGGGCGACTCGCTGCTGCATGTTCATCCTTTGCTCGGTGGTCCGGGCGCCGGGTCACGCCTCGGGCGTGAGGGGATCGCCGTTCGCGCATGACGGATCCGGCGCACGGCACGTGGGCGTGCTCGCGACGTGGGGTGTGATCGCGCGGGGGATGGAGAAGGGGGGCACCGCTGGACGACGGTGCGGGCGAGGGGCCGCTGAGCGGCCCCGGCTCACCGGTACTCGGGGTAGCCGTAGCCGGCGACGGTGGAGGTGTCGCGGACCTTCTGCTTCACCGCGTCACCGGAATTGCCCTCGATGGTCTTGATGGTGCCGTCGTGGTTGTCCTTAACGACGATGCCGACGTGCTCGACACCCTTGATGCCGCCGCCGTTCCAGGCGAAGAAGACCACGGCGCCGGGCTTCGGGGTGTCGCCGAAGCGGCCGGTCTTCTTGAACCACTGGGCGTGGCTGACGGTGTAGGCGTCGGCGCCCATGCCCTTGGTGCCGGTGTGCTGACCCAGCCAGGACACGAACATGTCGCACCAGGACTGGCCCTTGTAGACCGAGGCGCTCTCGGCACCGATGCGGTGGGCGTTCTGCTCGCCCAGCGGCGAGCCGACGTACCAGTCGTTGAACTTGCTGTTGCCCGAGGCGTCCTCGTGGGTGCCGACCTGCGTGCGGGCGAGCTTGATGACGTCCTGCGCGGAGGCGCCGGCCTCGGCGCTCTGGCCGTCGGCCGTGCCGCCGTTGGCGTCGGCCTTGGACACGGAGGCGACGTGCGCGGTGTTCGCGGGCCTGGTGTCCGCCTGGGCGGACGGGGCCAGGGAGGCGAAGCCGAAAGCACCTGCCAGGGAGAGGACGGCTCCTGCGGCGACGCGGGCGCCCATGCGCTTGGTCAGGTCGAAGGTACGAGCGGTCATGCGAAGGTTCTCCTGAGTTCTTCCAGTCCGCCTACCGGGTTAGCTGTCGGGTTCGGGCGTGGAAGTGGCCCTACCGCGGCCCCGCGCATGCGGGGGTGCGGATTCACCCCGGTGTTTCGGTGGGTCCCCGGCTCCGCTAGGCCGTGATCGGCGCTCTGCGGACTCGGCGGCGGACGTGCCTTGATCGGCCGTCCTGATGATCAGGGACTCGATGCGCCCTTCAAGATCTGGTCGGACGCCCCGGACGGGCTTCCCCGTCGGTCACACATCCACAACAGGTTCAAGCGGCCCCATATTTCGTCAAGCACGTCCCAAGTACCTAGCCGACCTGCAAAGACTCCCCAAAACCCCCTAAACGCAAGGGCTCCGGTCCAGTCAAGCCGAAGCATGATTTTCTGTCCGCCCCTCCGCTCAACTGCCCCCACGCCCATGGCTCTGTCAGGTCGTGGTGTTCTCATGAAGGCGCGGGGCCGGGCTCGCAGGCCGTGACGTCTCGACGCTCTTGCTCAGCCAGAGGCCCGTGAACACCGCTGTGACCAAGGTAACGACCCCAGCGACGACGAAGGCGCTGGTGAGCCCCTCCTCGAAGGAGGCACCACCGGACTCCCGCGTGCGGACGACGGCTCCGAGCACCGCCACGCCGAGGACCGCGCCGATCTGCCGGGTGGTGCTGCTGACCCCCGACGCCAGACCGCCCTCCTGCGGGCTGACCGACTGGATGGCGGCGCCGGTCAGCGGGGACATGGTCAGGGCGAAACCGAGACCGACGACGGCCAGCCGCCACCACACGTTCGTGTAGCCGGTGTCGGCGCGCACGAAGCCCAGGGCCACCAGTCCCAGCCCGGCCAGCGTCAGGCCGAGGGTGACCATGATCCGGAAGCCGTACCGGGCGGCGAGCCGGCCCGCGAACGGGCTGATGACGACCATCGCGAGCGTGGCGGGCAGGGTCTGCGCCCCGGCTCGCAGGATCGAGCTGCCCTGGACGTAGACGAAGAACTGGGAGAAGAAGAACGACGAGCCCATGAGCGCGAAACCGACCACGATCATCGCCGTGTTGGAGACCGTGAACAGCCGTTCCCGGAAGAGCCGCAGCGGCAGCATCGGAGCCGAGACCCGTCCTTCGACGACCACGAAGCAGGCGATGATCACGGCCGCGGCGGCGAAACTGCTCAAGATCACAGGCGCGGTCCAGCCGCGGGAGCCGCCCTCGATCAGCCCGTAGGTGAGCGTCCCCACGCCCAGGACGGACAGGACCGTTCCCGGGACGTCGATCCCCGGCGCGCTCGGGTTGCGGGACTCGCCCAGCGCGCGCAGTCCGGCGACCAGCAGGACCGCGCCGACGGGCACGTTGACGAGGAAGATGGCAGGCCAGCCGAAGGCCTCCACCAGGACGCCGCCGGCCAATGGTCCGGCGGCCAGGCCGATTCCACTGAATCCGGCCCACAGCCCGATCGCCCTGACCCGTTCCTGCGGACCCGGATGCGCGGCGACGAGCAGGGCCAGCGAGGCGGGGCTCAGCGCCGCGGCCCCGATGCCCTGGAGCACCCGCCCGACGATCAGCCAGCCGATCGAGGGCGCGGCGGAGCACAGGACGGACGCGGCGGTGAACACCACGACGCCGGACAGGTACATCCTCTTGCGGCCGAAGCGGTCGGCGAAGACGCCGCCGGACAGCAACAGCATGGCGACCAGCAGCACATAGGCGTCGACGATCCACTGCAGCCCGGTCAACTGGGTGTGCAGCCGCTCCTGCATGTCGGGCAGCGCCGCACCGACGATCGTGTTGTCGAGCAGCACCATGAACTGCCCCAGGCAGGTCACCGTGAGCAACGCCGCCCGGTTCGGCACGGCCACCGGCGGTGCAGACCTCATCATTTCCCCCTAAAGCAGTGCTCTACTGCGTTAGGAATCTAGACAGTGGAGCCCATAAACGCAACTGGGAACTGCGCTAAGGTGCGGGCATGGAGGAACGACGGCCGGTCCGGAGGCCCGGCGGGCGCAGCGCCCGTGTCCGGGCGGCGGTGCACGACGCCGTCACGGACCTGGTCGCCGAGCGCGGCTACGGCGAATTCACGGTCGGTGACGTCGCGGCCCGCGCGGGCGTGGCCGACACCAGCGTCTACCGCCGCTGGGGCACCCTGGAGGCGCTGCTCACCGATGTGGTGCTCACGCGTCTGAACGCCCAGTCGCCGATGCCCGACACCGGGACTCTGGCCGGTGACCTGCACGCCTACGCGGCCCAGGTGGCGCGCGAGATCACGGGACCCGACGGCCTGGCGGTGCTGCGCCTGACCGTCGCCCTGTCGAACAGGGGCGAACGGGGGCTGCGGGCGCGCGACGACTTTCTCGCCGAACGCACCCGGTTCGTGCAGGCCATGCTCGACCGCGCCGCCGAACGCGGCGAGCGTCCCCCTGAGGTGCTGGGCGTGCTCGACCACATCATGGCCCCGATGTACATCCGCGTCCTGTTCGGCGCGGGCCCCCTCACCCCGGACTACATCGCCGGGCTGGTCGACGGGTTGCTGGAGCGGGCCTGATCCCCGCCTCATGGCAGAGACGCCGATCAGCCGGACGGTCCATACCTCGCAGTCCGGATGGCGCCACGGTCATCACCGGGTCGCACCTCGGCGCTCGCCCGCCGGAAGACGCCTAACGGGCGTCCAGGTATGCGAGCACCGCCAGGACGCGCCGATGGTCGTCGTTGGTGTCACCGAGCGGGAGCTTGGTGAGAATGCTGTGCACGTGCTTCTCGACCGTTCCCTCGGCGACCCAGAGCTCGCGGGCTATGCCGACGTTGGAGAGCCCCTGCGCCATCAGCGCGAGGACGTCGCGCTCGCGCGGGGTGAGAACGCCCAGGGGATCATCGCGCCGCTGGGCGGCGACGAGTTCCTGCACCAGTGACGGGTCGACGACCGAGCCGCCTCTGATGAGCCGCTGCAGCGTCTCGATGAACTCCGCCACGTCGGTGACGCGGCTCTTGAGCATGTAACCGATCCCCCGCCCGCCGGCGAGCAACTCCATCGCGGGCTCCACCTCGACGTACGCCGAGAGCACCGCGATGCTGATCTGGGGATGCCGGTCCCGGATCGTCCGCGCCGCCCGCAGTCCCTCGTCGGTCTGCGTAGGGGGCATGCGTATGTCGACGATGGCCAGGTCGGGCCGGTGCTCGCCGACAAGGGCGAGCAACTGCGAGGCGTCCTCCGCCTGTCCCACCACATCGAAGCCGGAGCGGCCCAGCAGGCTCGCGATGCCCTCGCGGAGCAGGACGTCGTCGTCCGCCAGCACCACGCGGGTGGGCGCCGAGCCGTCATCGCCCCGCGTCGTCCTGGTGCCTTCGACTGCGTCCATGCAAGGACCAGAATATATGGGCCGTCCGAAACCAGGAAATATGCTGGCCAGATGGTGAGGATTCGGACGAGGCGCGGCAATGGAGCATCGCCCCCGTCCGGTGTGTCCGGGATGGACGGGCCCCGTCGCCTGCGCCTCGCCTTCATCGCGCCGGCGCCCCTCGGAGCCGATCGGGTGATCTCGCCGTGGCCGGCCGCCCACGAGGCACCGGCCGTCCAGGCGGCCCTGGCCTCGGGGACGGGCCCGGTCTTGGCCATCGTCATCATGGCGATCGTCTTCGCCGGCCTGGGGCTCGGCCTGCTTTGCCGGGCGATCATCCGGCGAGGGGGGCCGGCGGCCGTGGACGACCGGTCCACTCCCGGTCCCTCCGGCTCGAGCACGTCCGAGGACCACCCCGGACAGGGCCGGCACCCGCATCGCCCGCCGGACGCCGGGCCCGGCGTGTTCGCGGAACATCCGGCGGAGCCGCCCTTCGAGGGCGAGCAGGCCGCGTTGCGGCGGATCGCGACGCTCGTCGCATCCGGGGCACCGCCGTCCGAGGTGTTCGCCGCGATGGCCAAGGAGATCGCGCTGGCGGCGGGGACCAACGGCGCCTCCCTCTCGCGCTTCGAGGCCGACCGGACGGTCCTGGTGGTGGGCAGGTACAGCCGGGTCGGATCAGGCCTCCCGCTGGGCCGGGTGTCGACCGAGGGCCAGAACCTGGCGACCGAGATCCTTCGCACCGGCAGGCCCAGCCGGATCGACAGCTACGACGACGCCCCTGGCGACCTCGCCGCCGCCCTCCGGCGGTACGGCATCCGCACGGCGGTGGCCGTGCCGGTCGTCGTCAACGGCCGGATCTGGGGGCTCGCCGCCGCCTCCAACCGCGAGGATCCCCTGCCCGACGGGATCGAATGGCGGCTCTCCCGGTTCACCGACCTGCTCGGCACCGCCATCGCCAACGCCCAGGCGCGTGACGACCTGATCGCCTCCCGGGCGCGGGTCGTGGCGGCGACCGACCAGACCCGCCAGCGCATCGAGCGCGACCTGCACGACGGCACCCAGCAGAGACTCATCTCCCTGGCGCTGGATCTGCGCGCCGTGGAGGCCGTCATCCCCGCGGAACTGCCCGAGCTCCGGTCGAGGGTCGCGGCGATCGCCAGCGGGCTGGCCGCCGCGCTCGAGGAGTTGAGGGAGATCTCCCGCGGCATCCACCCCGCCGTCCTGACCGAGGGAGGCCTGCGGCCCGCGCTCAGGGCACTGGCCCGGCGGTGCCCCGTCGCCGTGGATCTCGACGTGCGGATCGGGGGCAGGCTCCCCCAGGCCACAGAGGTCGCCGCCTACTACTTCGTGGCAGAGGCGTTGGCCAACGTCGCCAAGCACGCGCGCGCCACGTCCGTCCGCGTCCGGGCCAAGGTCAGGGACGACGGGCTGGCCCTGTGCGTGAGCGACGACGGCCTGGGAGGCGCGGACCCCTCGGCGGGCTCGGGGCTGGTCGGCCTCACCGACCGGATCGAGGCGCTGGGCGGAACGATCGCGATCAACAGCCCTCCCGGCGGCGGCACCCGGTTGGACGCCCTGCTGCCCGTCGGCCCCGCTCCGGCCGCGCATGCCGGGTAGCAGGTATCCCGCGTACCCGTTCGCCCCCGCTGAGGGTTGGCGGCTGGCCCCGATGACGCGAGGGCCTGCGAACGACCAGGCTGGCGGTATCGCCGGCAACGTCGACCGCGAGGGGCCCGGCAGCGGCCGCAGCCCCTCGGGGCGCGCGGGCCGGGCATCCGGGTCGCAAGCGAGGGAGCCATCATGATCAAGAACATCGTGCCTCGGCGCGGCGGCGCGGCGGAAGGGAAGGTGGAGGCCCTCGGCCGCCGCCCGGCCGTCCGCCCCTTCGACCGCGGGCAGGAGCTTCGGGAGGTCGCGGACTCGCCACTGTCCATCGCCGTGGCCGGGCTCCGCGGCAAGACGTGCACGGGCGCGATGCTCGCCCATATCCTGAGCGTCCTCGAAAGCGCGCCTTCCTGGATCCTCGGGGCAGACCTGGTCGGCTACGGTCTCCGGTCGCGGGCCGAGCAGGGCGCAGGGGGTCCGCTGATTCTGGAGGCCTCCCCGTCCGCGGTGCCCGAGCCCGCACCCGACCTTTGCGTGTTCGGCGGGGCCGGTCCCGGCGAGCCGCCTCCATGGATCGGCCAGGTCGCCACGGTGATCGCCCCTCACAGGGAGAAGGCACGGCTGGAGGGCCTCGCGGAGGGCTTCGGCCTCGACAACCTGGTGACCTACGGTCCCGGTCCCGGAGCGACCTGGACCGTGGACTCCCGGTGGTCCGGGAGCGGGTGCCGCATCGTCGCCCGGGGCCCGAACCGCGAAGTCCTCTGGGCGGACGTGCCCGTGCCCGCACACGCCGACAACGCCATGGGGGCGCTGGCCGCCGCCATGGCTCTCGGGATAGCCCCCATGGAGGCGGCCGGGGCCCTGGAGAGCTACCAGGGGGTGCGCCGGCACCTGACCATCGCGGGCCGGACGCGCTCGGTGACCGTGATCGACTCGGTGGCCCGCCACCATGACTCGATCAGCGCGGACCTCGCCGCCGCCCGGGAACTGGCGGGCGGGCAGGGCCGGGTCCGCGTCCTGGCGGTCGCCGATCCCCCGCTCGCGCACACCGTCACGGCCTCCGCGGGGCGGGCCGCCGAACAGGTCGTGACGCTTCGGCCCGCCGGGTCCTCGCGCGGCATCGACCGCATCGTCGGTGCCCGGCGCTCCCACACAGGCCGGGCGGTCAGGGAGATCACCGATCAGGCCCGGCCGGGGGACGTGGTCGTGGTCCTCGGCACCGAGCCGCCCGTCGAGCACCTCGCCGGTGAGGTGCTCGAGGGCCTCGGCGGCGCGGGGCCCCGGGCCTACCGGATGGCCTCCTGAACCGACGGCCCACGGGCCCGCACCGTCCGGGGCCGCCCGGCCACGACTACCGGCGCGCGCGGCTCCGTCGCCGACCGCCGCCACGGGCGTCCCGGAGCACCTGCCGCGCGGTCAGACGCCCGGACGCCGCGTTGGTGCCGGCGCCCGGCCAGGTCGCCGCGCCGGTCAGGTAGAGCCCGGGGACCGCGGTGCGGTAGCGGCTGTGCCCGGCGAGCGGACGGGACATGAAGTTCTGGGTGAGGTGGTGGCTGCCGGCCCCGTTGTCTCCGCCGACCAGGTTCGGGTTCGCCTCCTCCAGATCCCGGGGGGTGAGCGCGGCGGACGCCGCGACCAGGCCGGTGACACCGGGCGCGTACCGCTCCAGCTTCGCCAGCACCCGTTCGGTCATCGCGTCGGCGACGTCCGGCCATTGCCGCCCCCGGACGACGCCGGCGGCGTCGCCGCGGATCTCCGCCGGCACCGCGCGGACCTGGACCCACAGCGTGTCGCGGCCGGCGGGCGCGCGGCCGGGGTCGATCGCCGAGGTCTGCCCGACGACGAGCAGCGGATCGGCGGGCAGCAGCCCGGCCTGCGCCTCCGCGTAGGTGCGGGCCAGGTCGTCGACGTACGGGGCGATGTGGACGTAGCCGAAACGGGAGAGGTCTCCACCCGCGGCCCACGGCACCGGGCCGTCCAGCGCCAGGTGGAGCATCAGCGTTCCGGGACCGTTCCGGTAGGCGCGGACCCCCCGCCGGACACTCGCGGGAACCGCCGCCGGTGGGAGCAGCCGTTCGTAGAGAGCGCGCGGCCCGACGTTGGCGATCACCGCTCGGCGCGCCGCCAAGCGGGTGCCGTCGGTCGTGCGGACCCCGACCGCGCGCCCGTCGCGGCACAGGACGCGGTCGACCTCCACCCCGGTGCGGACGGTCCCGCCGTGCTCGGCGACGACCGCGGCGAGCGCCTCCGGCAGGCGTCCCGCCCCTCCCTCCACCACGGCCATCCCGGTCTCCATGTCAGAGAAGATCTCCAGGATCGGGAATACGGCACCGCCCGCGACGTCGGGGGCGAAGTCGAGATGCATCCCCCAGCAGGCCGCCATCGCCCGCGCCTCCGGGGTGGCGAACCGGGACTCTCCCAGCTCCCGGGTGCTCATCAGCAGCGTCCGTACCAGCTCACCCGTCCCGCGGAGCCTGTGCCGCGCCAGCAGGCGCACCGCCTCACGGGCGGCCGCGGCCGACGGCAGGGCACAGCCGTAGAACCCGAACAGGTGCGGGGCGAACCGCTGGTAGAAGCGGTACAGGTCGGCGAACCCTTCGGCGTCAGCGGCGTCGTGCGCGGCCAGCCCGTCGAGGGTGCGTTCGTAGTCGCGGTAGACCCGCAGGCTCCGGCCACCGGGGAACGCGTTCGCGAACGGCCGGTCGCAGACCCGGAAGCGCAATCCGTGGCGGGCCAAGTCGGGGCCGAAGTCGGCGTGGGCCCGGGACGCGACGAAGAGGTTCTGGTTGGTGGCGTACAGGTCGTGCACGAACCCCGGAAGGGTGACCTCCCCGCTGGCGATGGCACCGCCGACGGCGCCGGCCTGTTCCAGGACGGCGACCGACCAGCCGGCGCGCACCAGGTAGAGCGCCGCCACCAGCCCGTTATGGCCGCCTCCGATGACGACGGCGTCGTACTCTTCCATCTGCCTCGTCACTCCCTTCTACCACCCGAGCAGCGCTTCGGCGTTGCCCACCCCGGCGCGCCGGATGAACGCCGTTCCGCGGTGGGCGACGAGGCCGGCCGGGTCGGCGGTCCCCATCGGGAACGGCCAGTCGCTGCCGAGCACCATCCGGTCGGCCCCGAAGACCGTGACGGCCAGGTCGACCACGGCCGGGTCGTGGGCCAGGCAGTCGACGAAAAGCCGCCGGAGTGCGTGCGCGGGGGGTTCGATCTCGGACGGTACCCCCGGCCTGGCGGTGTCCGCGCCGCGCTGCCACCGGCCGGCCACGGCCGGCACGACGCCCCCGCAGTGGACGAGGAGCACCTTGAGCGCCGGGTGACGCGACAGCACGCCGCCGAACACCAGTTGCGCCGCCGCCAGCCCGGTCTCGGACGGGTTGCCGAGCAGGTTCCCGAGGTAGAACTCGCGCAGCCGGATGTCGGGCGACGCCCCAGGGTGCAGCAGGAGCGGGCGTCGGTCGGCCTCCAGCGCCGCCCAGAGCGGGTCCAGGCGGGAGTCGGCCAGGGACGCCGAGAGGCCTCCGGCGGCCGCCGCCACCCCGACGAAACGGCGGTCGCGCCCGATGCGCCGGTACTCGGCGATGGCCGCCTCGGGGTGCTCCAGCGGAAGGTACGCCAAGGGGGCCAGCCGCGGTGCCCCAGCGACGGCGGCGAGCAGCCCTTCGTTCGCCACGCGCACCCAGGCGGGCGTCCATTCGATCGGCAGCGTCTGCCGGAAGAAGGGCGGTGGCAGCGAGACCACCGCGCCGTCCAGGCCGGCCTTGTCCAGGTGCTCCTCCAGGCGTTCCGCGTGGTAGAGGTCCACCGGTCCGACGGGGCGGCCGTCGACCGCGAGGGCGCCGTCCGGCGCGCGCTCGATCCCCGGCGGAAGCTCTCCGAGAGCCGGGGCCAGATGGGTGTGCAGGTCGTAGCCGGGCATTGGTCGGTCAGTCCTCCTTGTCTTCGCCGCGGCCGCCGATCGCGCGATCGGTGCGCGCGGCGCGGGGCGGACGGTGAGCCGCGGGCCGCGCGGCCCGCTCAGGCCAGGAAGCGGCCGAGCACGGAGGCCAGCTCGCGGGGCCGTTCCAGGGGGACGAGATGGCCGCACCCCGCTATCTCGGCCAGCACCACGCGCGTCCCCAGCCCGATCATCCGTCCCGCGTCCTCCCCGCTCAGGACGGAGCTGTGCTGTCCACGGACGAGCAGCGTCTCCCGCTCGTTGCGCCGCCACGTCTCCCAGTGGTCCTCGTCCTGGAACTGCCACCGCACGAGCAACGCGGGATCGATCTTCTTCTGGAACCCCTCAGGGCAGGGCGCCGTCGAGAGGAAGGCCTCGCGTTCGGCCACCTCCGGCGCCGCCCCCGGCGCGATGGCCATCACGGCCTCCACGCCGTCGGCGGCGGTGCGGAACGTCCCTCGCAGCGGCGGCAGCTCCAGGGCGGACCGGCTCGACGAGGGCGGTATGTCGATCACCGCGATCCTGTCGACACGGCGGTCGCGTTTCGCCAGTTCCAGGGCGATCAGCCCGCCCCAGGAGAAGCCGACGACCCGGACCCGCCGGAGGCCGAGCCGGTCGATGACCGCGGTGAGCTGCTCGGCCTGGGCGGCGGACGAGTAGTCCCGGTTCTCGATCCATGAGCTGTCCCCGTAGCCGAGCAGGTCGGCCGACGCCCACCCGAGCGTGCGCGGCAACGCGTCGATCGTCGCCTCGAACGTCCAGGCGGAGCCGCCCGCGCCGTGCAGGAACAGCGTGTCGATCAGACCGTCACCGTGCAGGACGTGGCTCCGGCGGTCACCGACCGAGACGTAGCAGTGGTTCACCCGCATCGCATTCTCCCTTGGGTGCCCGTCCGAAGGCCGTGGGCGGGATCACAGGTCCAGTACCAGCCGCGGTCCCGCGGCGCGGGAAACGCAGATCATCATCCGGTCTCCGGCCGCCCGCTGCTCGTCGGTCAGATAGGCGTCGCGGTGGTCGACCGCCCCGTCCAGCACCGGGGTCTCGCACGTGCCGCAGGTCCCCTCCGAGCACGAGTACATGACCCCGACCCCGGCCTCCTCGGCGACGTCGACGATCCTCTCGCCGGGCCCGACGACCAGCGTGACGCCGCTCAGCTCGCAGACGACCTCGAACGGGGCGGCCCCCGCGGGTTCCGCGGCCGCCCGGTTGCGGAACCGCTCGATGCGGAGGGTGTCCCGCGGCCAGGGGGCGGCGCGGCGTGTCACCGCCTCCAGCAGCCCCTCGGGGCCGCAGCAGTAGACGAGCGTGCCATCCGCCGGCGTGCCCAGGATCGCGTCCAGGTCGAGCAGGCCGCAGACGTCCTGCGGGACCAGCGTCACGCGGTCGCCATAGCCCGCCAGCTCCTCCAGGAACGCCATCGAGTCCCGGGATCCCCCGCCGTAGTAGAGGTGCCAGGCCGCTCCCCGCCGCTCCGCCTCGGCCAGCATCGGCAGGATCGGGGTGACGCCGATCCCTCCGGCGACGAAGACGTATCGCCGCGCCGCGGCGAGGGCGAAGTTGTTCCGCGGCCCGCGGACCCGCACCTCGTCGCCGACCTGGAGGACGTCATGGACGTGGGCGGATCCGCCCCTGCTGTCGGTCTCCCTCAGGACGCCGATCCGCCACACCGTGTTCCGGCGCGGGTCACCGCACAGGGAGTACTGCCGGATCAGGCCGTTCTCGAGAACGAGGTCGATGTGGGCGCCGGGTGACCAGGCGGGCAGCTCTCGCCCGTCCGGCGCGGTGAGTTCGAGGACGGCCACGCCGCGCGCGGCGGCGGCCTTGCCGGCGACGCGGAGGGTCAGCTCGGCCTCGCCGGTTCCCGCGGCGGGTTCGCGGTCGCGCGCGGCGGCGGAACTGGTGATCGCGCTCGCGGTCACGCCGCCTCCGCGTCCCAGACGAGCGTCAGCTTCTTGAAGCCTCTCGCGAAGAAGATGGTGTCCCGGACGGCGGCCTCCGCATCGTGGTCGAGCCGCAGACCGGGAAGGCGCTCGAGAAGCCGGGGGATGGCGATCCTCAACTGGAGCCTGGCGAGCGGCGCGCCGAGGCACGCGTGCACGCCCTTCCCGAAGGCCAGGTGGGTGGCCGCCGAGTCGCGCGCGACGTCGAAGGCGTCGGGATCGGCGAACACGCTCTGGTCCCGGTTTCCCGAGCCCCAGTGCACCATGATCCGCGCTCCGGCAGGAAGGGTGACGCCGCCCAGCACGGTGTCCTCGCGGACGGTGCGGAACAGCCCCTGCGCCGGCGACTCGAACCGGAGGACCTCCTCGACCATCGTCGGGATCAGGGCGGGGTCACGGCGAACCCTCTCCAGCTGGTCCGGAGCCGCCAGCAGGGTCGTGAGAGCGTTGCCGATGGCACGGGTCACGGTGACGTGACCGGCGATGATCAAATTCATCGGGACCCGCATCGCCTCCACCATCGTGAGCGGATCGCCGCCGGCGATGCGGGCGGTGAGGAGTTCGGCCATGAGGTCCGAGCCGCCCTCGCGCTCCCTCCGGCCCAGCTCTTCCATGAAGTAGCGCTGCATGGAGACGACGTCCAAGGCGCAGGCCATCAGCTCCTCCAGCGGATCGGTCGCCTGCATCAGCCGCAGCCAGCTGTAGCTCCAGCGGTGGAGCAGCGGGACGTCCTTCCTGGGGACGCCGAGGATGTCGGCGATGGCGGCCAGCGGCAGGTGCCACGCGAACCGCTCGATGATGTCGGCCCGCCCCTCGGCCACGAAGCCGTCGATGAGCTCGTCGGTCATCCGCCGGACCGGGCCCTCCATCTCCTGGATGCGCCGGGGGGTGAACGCCTTCGAGACCAGCAGCCGAAGGCGGCGGTGCACGTCTCCGTCGCTGTCGGTCAGGGTCGGCGACAGCGGCCATCCCTCCGCGAGGACCGCGAGCACCGGAGCCGGAAGGGGCCGTACCGATGCCCGCACCGCGTTCTCGGAGGAGAACGTCTTGGTGTCCCTGACGACCGCCAGCACGTCCTCGTGCCGGGTGACGATCCACAGATCGTGCTCCTGCGCGTAGAACACCGGGCACTCGGCGCGCATCCGGGAATAAAGGGGGTAGGGGTCAGCCAATTGCTCGGGCGAGAGCGGGTCGAAGTGGACCGGGCACTCATTTATCACTGGACACCTCCGGGTCGCGATTGAGGAAGAATTCGTACGGAATGTTCGATACGAACATCGACGCACTTCTCCTCAGCGTATGCATTAATCCCGTCACGCGGAAACAATCATCACCGATATCGGCCATTGACCCCGATGATGATCCTGGGGAGGAGGGGGCCCGCCACGGCGCGCGAGCGGTTCAGGCCACCGCGACGGATCCCGGCGCCACGTGCGGGCGGACCGGGCGGCCTAGCCGCTCGCCTGCCCGAGCGCCGCCGCGGCACGCCTGCGCCGCTGGGCGCTGAACTGCGCTATCGCCACCGCGATCAGCAGAGCGCAGCCGTTGAAGAACTGCTCGATGTAGAACGCGGCTCCGAGTTGCTGCAACCCGGTTATCCCGGTCGCCAGGAAATACACGGCGATAAGTGTTCCCCAGGCGTTGAACCGGCCTGGGCGAAGTACCGCCGCGCCGAGGAAGACACCGGCGAACGCCGGGAGCAGGAACTGCCCGCCGACCTCCGGGCTCGCGGCGCCGAGAATCATCACCTGCAGTACCCCGGCGAACCCCGAGATGACACCGGCGATGACGAAGGACGTGATCGTCATCCGCCGGACGTTGATTCCGGACAGCAGCGACGCGCGGGAATTGCCGCCCACGGCGAACGCCCGCCGCCCCCAGCGCGTGTACTCCAGCAGGGCCCACAACGCCAGGACGATGACGAGGACGTACACGAACGGCAACGGGACCCCGGCCGCGCTCGACCGGCCGGCATCGGTGAAGGCGCCGGGGAACGCCCCGATGATCTGGCCGCCGCCCGTGTACAGCTGCGTCAGCCCCACGGCGAGCGTTCCGGTGGCGAGGGTCGTGACGAACGCGTTGATCCGGACGACCGCCACGAGCAGGCCGTTGACCACGCCGAAGACGCCGCCCACCACCAGGACGACCAGCAGCGCGAGCCCGGCCGGCAGCCCCTGCTTCACGATGAGCCCCGCGCACAGCGCCTGCGCCAGCCCGAACTGGGAGGCCACGGACAGGTCGAACTGGCCGACCACCAGCGGCACCAGGGCGGCCAGCGCGAGGATGGCGACGACGGCCTTCGTCGAGGCGATGGTCTGGGCCGTCAGCGGTCGCAGGAACACGTCGGTGTTGAGGACCGCGAAGACGACGATGAGAAGCGCCCAGACGACGAGCAGCCCGTACCGCGCGCCCATCCTGGCCACGAGGTCGCGGGAGGACCCCTGCGCGCCGCCCGCCGATCCGGACGGCGCGTCCTGCTTCGCCGTGGCCCTTGAGGTGGTCATGCGACCTCCCGTGCTCGGTAGCTCTCTGAGATCAGACGCTGTTCGGTGAGGTCGGCGCCGCTCAGCACGGCGCCGACCCGGCCCTCGCGCATGACGACGGCGCGGTGCGCCTCGGACACGACCTCGGTGAAGTCCGTCGAGGCGAGCACCACCGGCACTCCCGTGTCCGCCGTCTGCCGGATGAGTCGGTGGATCGCCACCCGGGCCCCGATGTCCACGCCGACGGTCGGATCGTCGAGCACGAGCAGCCCGGGGGCGCCCGACAGGGCCCGGCCGATCGCGACCTTCTGCTGGTTGCCGCCGCTCAGCGTGACCACCGGCAACTCGGACGCCTGGGGCGGCCGGACGTCGTAGCGGGCGATCAGGTCGTCCGCGGCCCGCCGCTCACGGCGCGGCCGCAGGACCCGTCCGCCGTGGCAGTAGTGCGCGAGGAAGAGGTTCTCCCGGACGCACAGGTCGGGCGCGATGCCCTCCTGCCGGTCCCCCGCCACGTAGCGGCTGCCCCGGCCCGCCGCGCCCACGGGGTCGCCGAGGGGGAACCGCCGCCCGCGCAGCGACGCCGTCCCCTCCTGGGGGCGCTGGGCCCCGGCGAGGCAGCGCACCACCTCGCGAGCACCCGAGCCGACCAGTCCGGTGAACGCGACGACCTCGCCCGCGCCGACCGTGAAGTCCAGAGGGGCGTGGTGGGCCGTGGCGCGCAGATCCTTGACCCGCAGCACCGGCGTGCCCGAAGACGCGTGCGACTCACCGCTGCGGGGCGCCAGCGCGGCGACGTACCGGCCGACGAGCCATTCGACCAGCTGGTCGTGCGTCACGTCGGCGGGGCGCGCGGACGCGACGCGCCGCCCGTCCCGCAGCACCGTGACGGCGTCCGCCATGTCGAACACCTCCCCCAGCCGGTGCGTCACGAAGAGGAAGGCCGTGCCCTGCCGGCATGCCTGGTGGAGCAGGTCCTTCAGCCGCGCGACCTCGGGTGTGGGAAGGCTGGCGGTCACCTCGTCGAGGACGATGAGGTGCGCCTCGGCCGAGAAGGCCCGCGCGACCGCCACCATCACCTTCTCGGCCTGGGCGAGGTCGCCGACGCGCCGGCGCGGATCGATGTCCACGCCCAGCCGGCCGAGCACCTCGCGGACCCGGCGCCGCGAGGCTCCGAAGCGGATGAGTCCGCCCCGGGAGCTGAAATCCGACGTGAGGCAGATGTTCTCGGTGACGTCCAGATCGTCGACGAGGCCGAGGTCCTGGTGCACGAACCGCATCCTGGCCGCGGCGGCGTCGGCGAGGCGGTGCCGCGGCCGCAGCGGCCTGCCCGCCACGGTCACCCGGCCCGCGTCCGCCGCATGGACGCCGGCGAGGATCTTGATGAGCGTGGACTTGCCGGCCCCGTTCTCACCCAGCAGGGCGTGGATCTCGCCCGGGGCGATCCGCAGGTCCACGCCGTTCAGGACCGTCTGGCCGAGGAACGACTTGGTCAGGCCGTCGACGCGCAGGGCCGGTTCAGTCATTCGCCGCAGTCCCCGTCGTCCAGCGCTCGGTGAGGTGCTTCCTGAAGTCGGCCTCGGTCTCCCACAGCTCCGCGGGCATGGTGCCCTTGGTGAACAGGCGGCTTGGCAGGACGTAGTCCCGTCCCGGCTCGCCGCTCAGCGCCCTGATGAGCAGGTCGGCGGCCAGCCAGCCCTGGAGCGAGTAGCTCTCGACGATGTCCATCGCCTGGACGCCGGTCCGCACGAGCCGGTAGTTCGGGCTGTTGCCGTCGTAGCCGACGAGCTTGACGGCGCCGGCGCGGCCCGCCATCTGGATGCCCTGGGAGGCGAACAGCGAGTGGTTGTCCGTGGCGCCCACGACGTACCCGGCGTCGGGGTGCTTCTGGAGCGCGGCGGTGATCGCGCCCGGCAGCCGGGTCGACAGCGTCGCGAGCGTCGAGTTGACGGTCGCCACCACCTCGCACCCGCCGCACTTCTTCAGCCGGGAGTTGAACGCGGTGCTGCGCTGGCCGAGCTCGACGAACTCCGCGTCGACGACCTCGATGACCTTGGCCTTGCCCTTGGAGTCGGCGATGATCCAGTTGGCCGCGAGCTCGCCCTGGGCGGGATGGTCGGGCCTGACGTGGCCGTAGATCCCATCGCCCGCGACGACCGGCTGGAACATCGTCACCACGGGGATGTCGGCGGCCTCGGCCTTGGCGAGGGCGTCCTTCACCAGCGCCGGCGCCACCGCGGACAGGACGATCGCGTCGGCCTTGGTGGTGATCGCGTTGAGGATCGCCGAGTTCCACACCGCCGGATCGCCCTTGCCGTCGATAACCTTGACCTCCCAGCCGAACTGGCGGGTCGCCTCCCCGACGGCCTGGGCGGACAGCGGGCAGCCGTCCCCCTCGTTCGTGCACGTGACCGCGACGATGCGCTTGTTCCGCGGGGCCTTGGGGGACTTGTCCGGAAGCGTCAGCGAGGTCACCGGCGCGGACCCGGCGGTGACGGCCTTCACGGCCTCGGGGACGATCGAGCCGCCGGCCTCGCCGGCCGGTGCACCGGAGCCCGATCCCTCACCGGACGAGCAGGCGCCGAGTGCGAGGGCCCCGGCGAGGAGCACCGCCGCCCCTTTCCATCGATACATTTCGAGCCTCCTAGGTCACCACGCAGCGGATCGGATGGTCGAGCACCTCTGGACGGGGGCGTCCGGCTCGACGGCTACTCGTGTCCGGCCGGGACGGCCGGAGAAAACGGAGGGGAGCCCGTCAGGGAGAGGGGTCCGGCGTGGGGCGGGCATTCGGCATCCGCGCGCCACCCACCGAACGAAGTGGTCGGCGAATCGTCCTGGGGTCCGGGTCGTGTCAGCCCGGACATGGTGGCGGGCGTCAGATCATCGGATGATCCGGGATGCCCGCTCTCCGTTCTCATCGTTCGACACGGACTCTAAGGCCGACAGATCAGTGGCGGAAGCGCGTGCTGTCGATACACATCATCACCACCGCTGATACCGGGGAGCCGTTTCCGCGGACCGCCGGCCAGTTTCGCGCGACCTCGGTTCCGGGGGTCACAGGCTCCGCGCGAGTTGGACGATCCGGCCCCGCAGCCATCGGTGGGCCGGGTCCTCCGTTCGCCGGGGGTTCCAGTAGAGCGTCTCGTGAATGGAGCGCAGGGGCAGCGGGCAGTCGACGATGCGGAGCCGTGCCACGTCGGCGAGCTGCTTCGCGAGCCGCTCCAGCGCGAAGCTCGCCAGCCGGGTGCCCCCGACCAGGAACGAGGCGACCACGAACTCCTGCGCGGTGACGTCGACCTGGAGCCGCAGCCCGAGCGCCTCGAGCTCCGAGTCGACGATCGACAGGATGCCCGCGCTGTAGGCGACGAACCGCAGGGAGGCGAGCTGCTCGACCGTCACCGTCTCCCCCACATCGGGGTTGTCCCGGTCGACGATCAGTACGTAGCGATCGGTGAACAGCGGCTCGTACGGAAAGGCGACCCTGCCCCGGGACAGCTCGGTCGGGATGATGACCATGTCGGCATGGCCCCGGCGGAGCCGGTCGGCGAAGTCCGGCTCGAACGACCGGACTCCGATACGGACGTGCGGCGCCTCTTCCGCGATCGCCGCCAGCAGCGGGCGCAGGAGAACCATGGTGACGTAGTCCGCCGCCATAATGGTGAACGCCGCGTGGTCCTTTCGCGGATCGAAGTCCGGGGAGCGCACGAAGACCGCCTCCGCCGCAGAGAGCGCCTCCCGCACCGGATCGACCAATGTCTCGGCCAGCGGCGTCCGCACCAGGTTTCGCCCCTGTCTGATCAACAACTGGTCGTCGAAATGCCTCCGCAGTCTGGCCAGTGACGCGCTCATCGCGGGCTGGCCGACGGAGGTGCGCTCGGCCGCCCGCGTGACGTTGCATTCACTGAGCAACGCGTCCAGGGCGACGAGAAGGTTGAGATCGATGCTCGCGAGCCCCACGGCGCCCCCCAGCGAGACCATCGGCCGGATCGATGACATCCATCGATATCAATCGTTTCTGATCCACCAACGCTACCAGTACGTTCATCGCCGAGACCTGGCGAAAGGACGGCCCGATGGAGCACAGGCGAGAGAACGACGAAGTGGTCATCGTCACGGGCGGCGCCAAGGGCATCGGCCTGGCGTACTGCGAGGCGCTCGGCCGGGCCGGCTACCGCGTCGCGGTCGCCGACATCACCGACCCCGGGCAGGTCGTGGCGCTGATCAACGACGCCGGCGGGGAGGCGATGGCCGTCGAGGTCGACGTCACCGACGAGGCGGCCACGTACCGGATGGCCGAGGCGGTCGCCGAAAGATGGGGCCGGATCGACGGACTGGTCAACAATGCCGGATATTTCTCCTCCATCGAGAAGACGCCGTTCGACCAATTGGACGTCGACGAGTGGGACCTGGTATTCCAGGTCAATGTCCGCGGCACCTGGCTGTGCTGCCGATCGGTTTTTCCCTATATGCGGGACCGCGGTTACGGAAAGATCATCAACACCTCGTCGATGACCGTCGCCACCGCCGTTCCCCACTTTCTTCACTATGTCGCCTCCAAATCCGCGATAGTGGGGCTCACCCGGGCTCTGGCGCGCGAGGCCGGGGCGTACGGAATCGCGGTGAACACCATCTCCCCGTGCTACGTTCCGCACGATCCGGCCTATGCGTCCCGGCAGGACGCCGCCATGGGAGAAACGATCATCAGGGAGCGCTGCCTCCAGCGCGAGATGACACAGGACGACCTGGTCGGCACGATGCTCTACCTCATCGGCCACGGCTCGGACTTCGTCACCGGCCAGAACCTCTACGTCAACGGCGGCCGGGCGTTCACCTGAGCAGTCCGGTCGCGCACACCAGGGCCGCGCGCCGTCTCGACGGCGCCCCATCGCATACATCCGCAGGGGGGAACATGGCGGGCACCACGACAGTGCCGGCGGACTGGCTCATCGATACGGTGACCGGCGTCTTCCGCGGCGGTGGCCTGTCCGAGCGCGCCGCGAGGACGGTCGCCGAGTCGCTCGTGGTCGCCGACATGCGCGGCACGGCCTCGCACGGCGTGCTGCTGGTCCCGATGTACCTGCGGCGGCTGCGCGACCGTTCGGTGACCACCCTGGAGCGCGCGGAGGTCGTGGTCGACTGGGGCGCGGTCGCCGTCCTGGACGCGCGGCATGCGCTGGGCCAGCTGACCGGCGACCAGGCCATGGAGATCGCGGTGGCCAAGGCGCGCACCCACGGCGTCGGCGCCGTCACGGTGCGGCACGCCTTCCATTTCGGTGCCGCCGCCCGGTACGCGGCGACGGCCGCCGCCGCGGGCTGCGTCGGGGTCGCGGCGGCCAACACCCGGCCGCTGATGCCGGCGCCCGGAGGAGCGGAACCGGTGACGGGCAACAATCCCCTGGCGATCGCCGTCCCCCGCTCCGGCCGCGCTCCGGTCGTGCTCGACATGGCGCTGTCCGAGGCGGCGCTCGGCAAGATCCGGCTCGCGGCGCAGGAGAACCGGCCGATACCGGCGCACTGGGCCACGGACGCGCAAGGCCGGCCGACGACCGACCCGCAGGCGGCACTGGCCGGAATGCTCCTGCCCGCGGCGGGCCCGAAGGGTTACGGGCTCGCCCTGGCGATCGACGTGCTCGCCGGGGTGCTCTCGGGCGGCGCGTACGGCTCGGGAGTGAACGGGCTGTACAAGGACACCGCTGTGCCGAACGACTGCGCCCACTTCTTCCTCGCCTTGGACGTGGCCGCCTTCGGCGACCCCGGGCGGTTCGCCGAGCGCCTGGAGGACCTGCTCGGCCAGGTCACCGGTGCCCGGCGGGCGCCGGGAACGGACCGGCTGCTCCTGCCGGGGCAGCTGGAGGAGTCGCGTGCCGCCGCCGCCCGCGAGAAGGGCGTGCCGGTCTCGGACGGCGCGCTGCGGGCAGTGTTGGAGGAGGCGGAGCGGGCGGGGCTCGCCCTCCCTCTCCCGCCGGGTGTCGCGGTAGGCGGACAGAGGAGAGCGGATGACTGACGTGACAGACGCGATCGTGATCGGTTCCGGGGTGAACGGGCTGGTGGCCGCGGCCGAGCTCGCGGGCTCCGGCTGGTCGGTGACGCTGGTCGAGGCGAACACCCGGCTGGGCGGCTTCATCGCCACGGACGAGCGGACGCTCCCCGGCTACCTCCACGACACGTTCTCCTCCTGGCACCCCCTGTTCGTCTCCGGTCCCGGCTACGCGCAACTCGGCGAGGAGCTGCACCGCCACGGCCTGGCGTACCGCAACACGGACGGTCCGCTCACCGCGAGCGTCGCCGACGACGGGCGCGTCGTGGTCGCCGACCGCGATCCCGAGGCGACCGCCGCCGGCTTCGCGGACGCCGGGGACCGCCGGCGCTACCTGGCGGCGCTCGGGCGGCTCGCGGACAACGCCGACCAGATCGGCGCGCTCATGGGATCGGAGATCACCACCACCGCGCTGCTGCGTAACGCCGGCGCGATGGTCCGCCGCCTGGGCAGGGCGGACGCGGAGGCCTGGGCGCGCGACCTGGCCACCAGCGGCCGCGCCTGGTGCCGCCGCGAGTTCACCGGCCCGGAGGTCGACCACCTGTGGGCGCCCTGGCTGCTGCACGCCGGGCTCTCCCCCGACCACGCCTCGGGCGGTTTCATGATCCCGGTCCTGGCGGCGACGATGCACGGAGCCGGACTGCCGGTGGTGGAAGGGGGCGCCGGTCGCTTCGTCGCGGCCTTCGAGTCGCTCCTCCGCGCCCGCGGAGTGGAGATCCTCACCGGCACGACCGTGGAGCGGATAGTGGTCGAAGGCGGGCGCGCGACCGGCGTCGTGGCCGGTGGCCGGACCCTGCGGGCTGCCCGCGCCGTCGTCGCGTCCGTGACTCCGACGGCGCTGTACGGGCGGCTGCTGCCGCCCGGCTCGGTCAGCGAGACGGTGCTGCGCCAGGCGCGCGGCTTCCGGTACGGACGCGGCGAGATGCAGATCCATGTCGCCCTGTCGGCACCACCCAGCTGGCGCGACGACCGGCTGGCCCGCATCCCGCTCCTGCACGTCTCCGACGGCTCCGCGAGCACGGGCATCGCCTGCGCCCAAGCCGAGGCCGGGTTGCTCCCCGACCGGCCGACCGTCGTCGTGGGCCGGCAGGACGTGCTCGATCCGTCCCGGGTGCCCGAGGGCGCCGCCGCCCTGTGGTTCCAGCTCCAGGAGACGCCCTTCGCACCGGTCGGCGACGCCGCCGGCGAGCTGGACGCGGCGGGCGCCTGGACCCCTGAACTGGCCCGGGGGTATGCCGCGCGTGTGCTCGACCGTGTCGAACGGCATGCCCCCGGCCTCCACGAGAAGGTCCTCGCCATCGACGTGATCACTCCGGCCGACCTCGCCGCGGGCAACCCGAACGCCGAGTTCGGCGATCCCTACGGCGGCTCCGCCGAGCTGGACCAGAACTTCTTCTGGCGGCCGCTTCCCGGCGCCCGGCGCCACGGCACCCCCGTGCGCGGGCTCTGGCACATCGGGGCCTCGACGCACCCGGGGGCGGGTCTCAACGGCGCGTCGGGGCACCTCGTGGCCGGGGCGCTGACCGCGCCCCGCCCGGCCGGCGCCCGCGCCCGCGTCCGCGCCGCCGCGCGCCTCGGCCGCCGCCGCACCGCCCGCTGACCACCCGACCGACCGCCAGGAGGCGCAAATGAAAGCCGGCTTCGACGCCACGGGAGAGGTGCTGCTCGTCACCGGCGGTGCGAGCGGCATCGGCGCCGCCGTCGCGGGGGCCTACGCCGCCGCGGGCGGGACGGCCGTCGTGCTCGACACCGCCGCGCCCATGCCGGGCCCCCCGTCCCGCGACCGTGTCGAGCGGCACCGGGTGGACGTGGCGGACCGGGACGCCGTGTTCTCCTGCGTGGCGGACGTCCTCGACCGGCACGGCCGGATCGACGGGCTGATCGCCGGTGCGGCGATCCAGCCGCGCCAGGACGTGGCGGCCATGGACCCGGGCGAGTGGCGGGGCACGCTGGCCGTCAACCTCGACGGGGTGGTGTGGGCCTGCCAGGCCGTGCTGCCGGCGATGATCGAGCGGCGGTCGGGGTCGATCCTGGTGTTCTCCTCCGGTCTCGCCCACGCCGGACGCGCACAGGCGTCGGCGTACGCCGCGAGCAAGGGCGCGCTGATCCCCTTCGCCAGGTCGCTCGCCGCGGAGGTGGCCGAGCACCGGGTGCGGGTCAACATCGTCCTCCCGGGGGTGATCGACACCCCGCAGTTCCGCATGGCCAACCCGGAGGGCGGCGAACGCGAGCACTGGGAGCGGACGACGGGGATCGGGGCACCCGACGACGTGGTCGGCCCACTGATGTTCCTGCTGTCCGACGCCGCCACGATGACCGGCTCCCAACTGAGCCGCGACCGTGCCCTCAGTAAGGAGTGACGCCATGACCGTTCCGCCGGAGGACCTTCCCGTCGCCGTGATCGGGGCCGGGCCGGTCGGCCTCACGACGGCCCTGGGGCTGGCCCACTACGGGGTGCCCGTGGCGGTCTTCGAGGAAGACGCCGACCTCTCGCTGGACACCAAGGCGGGAACGGTGCTCACACGGACGCTGGAGGTGCTGCACCGTTACGGGGCGCTCCCCGGGGTGCTCCAGGCGTCGTTGCGGCTGGAGGAGATCGGCGACATCGACCGCGCCACCAACACGTCGGCGCGCAGCGTGCGGACCGGCACGCTCGTCGACGACACCCGGTTCCCCTTCGTGATCAACATCCCCCAGCACGAGCTGGAGCCGGTGCTGAGGGCGGCACTCGACGAGCGGTGCCCGGGCGCGCTGCGGATGAACCACCGCCTGACCGGGTTCACCCAGAAGGACGACCATGTGGAGCTGCGGCTCGACACCCCGGACGGTCCGCGCGCCGTCCGGGCCCGATACGTGCTCGCCTGCGACGGCGGGCGGTCGCAGGTGCGGGACCGGCTCGGCATCGCCGTCAGCGGGAGGACGCTGGACGAGCGCTACATGCTCGTCGATCTCAAGGTCGACCTCGACGTGGCGAACCCCCGCGACTATCCCTACCTCGCCTACTTCGGGGATCCCGAGGAGTGGATGATCCTCGTGCGCCAGCCGCACTGCTGGCGGTTCCTGTACCCCCTCGCGCCGGACCGGCCCGAGCCCACCCGGCGGGAGCTGGCGGACAAGTGCCGCAGGTTCATCGGCGACGTCTCGGGGCTGGAGGTCATCGGCACCAACGTCTACACGGTGCACCAGCGGGTGGCCGACCGGTGGCGGGACGGGCGGATGTTCCTCATGGGCGACGCCGCCCACCTGATCACGCCCATGTGGGCGCTCGGCCTCAACACCGGCGTCCTCGACGCCTCCAACCTGCCCTGGCGGCTGGCGTGGGTGCTGCGCGGCTGGGCCGGCGAGGAACTGCTCGACGGATACGAGAGCGAGCAGGCACCGGTCGCCGTCCAGGGGGCCGGGCAGATGGCCGAGGCCGCACGCGTCTACATGGCACGGCGTTCCAACGGCGTCGAGGCGATGGGCGACGGCGACTGGGGCAACGCGTTCACCCGCTCCCTGCTCGGCGTCCGCCTGGACGTCGACGGCACCGGCGACTGGTCGATGGTGAAGTCGGGGCCGGCGCCCACCGCGGTCCGGGCGGGGGACCGCGCGCCCGACCTCCCGCTCTTCGGCCACGAGGGAATGCTCTTCCTGCACGACCTGGCCGCGGACGGCTTCGTCGCGCTGTACTTCACCGACACGCGCCGCGGGCCCCGCGTCGTCGGCCCGGAGTCCCCGGCGCTGCGCCGCTTCGTCGTCAGCCGGTGGGACGCACCGCACGACTCCGGCCTGCGGCGGCGTGCGCTCTTCGATCCCGGCGGCCGGGTCGAACAGCGGTTCGGCGTGCCTCCCGACACCGTCGTGCTCGTCCGGCCGGACGCGCACGTGGCGGCGATCGCGCCGTTCGCCCCGCACTCCGGGCGCGACGTCGCGGCCGAGCTGTACGCCCGCGCCGTCGGCCGCCCCATCCCCGTCGCGCCCGAGCACTCCAGGAGAGAGGAAGCCCATGTCAGCGGATGAGATCGCCATCGCCCCGGACGGTTCCGAGGTCACCCTCGGGGAGGTCGGCCAGCGGATCGTCTTCGAGAACGCAAGCGTCCGGATCTGGGACATCGTCCTCGAACCGGGCGAGCGGCAGACGTGGCACCGGCACGGCAACCCCTACCTGGTCATCGCGCTGGCCGCCGCGGACAACCGGATCGATCCCCTCGACGGCGGCGAGCCGCGGCTCGTGCACGAGCCGTTCGGCGGCGTCGTGTACCGCGAGCCCGGCGAGGTCCACATGCTGACGAACCGCGGGACCACCCGGTATCACAGCAGGCTCGTCGAGCTGAAGGCGCTCGGGGAGGACGCGGCGGACGGTCCGCGCGCGGCCGGAAGGGGACCCGGACATGCCTGAGCCGCTCGTCGCACCACGCCCGCCGTGCCCCGCGGGCATGTCCGAGAAAGAATGGGCGGACAACGTCTCCGATCCCGCCGCGTACTCCGGTGCGGCACCGGACCGGTCCCGCGAGCAGCTCGTCACGGACGGCCAAGGGGACGTCCTCGGCCGGTTCCGTGAGGTCCTGCTCCGCACGGACGACCTGGAGTGGGTGGACAAGACGCTGGCCGGGCTCTCCCAGCGGCTGCTGTGGCGCGACGACGCGACAGGCGCGTCCATCGCTCTCGTCCGGTTCCGGAAGGGCGCCGGGATCCCGTCCCGCCACTCCCACGCGTCCAACCAGTTCATGTTCTGCCTGACCGGGCGGTACACGTACCTGCCCACCGGGCTGACGCTGACCCGGGGCTCGTTCTACTGGAACCCGAAGGGCAGCGTGCACGGCCCGACCCTCGCCGAAGAGGAGTCGGTGCTGCTTGAGACGTACGACGGGCCGCACTATCCGACGCAACCCGAGTGGTACACCGACCCCGCCGACGCGCGGTAGTCACGGAGCCCCGGCCGGCTCGTTCGCAACCCACCCGAAAGGCGGGCGTCCATGCCCAAGCAGGAAGTGAGATCCGCTGACCTGGCCGTCCCGAACGGTCATTTCGCCCAAGCCGTCTCGGCAAGTGCCCAAGGGCGACTGGTCTTCGTGTCCGGGATGACCGCACGCACCAGATCCGGCACGGTCGAGGGAATCGGAGACATCACCGCGCAGACTCATCAGGTGTGCCGGAACCTCAGGGCCGCCATGGAAGCGGCCGGGGGCACGCTGGACGACATCGTGCGCGTCGACGTCTACGTGCGCAACATGGAGGACTTCGACGCGATCCACGCCGTACGCCGGCAGTACTTCACCGGCGTACCTCCCGCGTCGACGCTGGTGGAGGTCTCGAAGTTCGTGAACAAGGACTACCTGATCGAGATCAACGCGATCGCGGTCCTCCGGGACGGCCGGGGAGGGGACGCGTGAGGCTCGCCGCGGTCCACCACGCCGACGGGGCCCGCATCGGGCTGGTATCGGCGGACGGCGAGACGGTCGCGCTGCTCCCCCCGGGATCGGGCACTCTCGACGACGCCGTCCGCGGCGGCCCGTCCGCTCTGCAGGCGCTCGCCGAGGCAGCGGTGGACGCCCCGCCGCGCCCCCTGGCCGAGGTGACGCTCACCGCCCCGCTGCGACGCTTCAACCGTGACATCCTCGCCACCGGCTGGAACTACTGGGACCACTTCGACGAGTCGCTCGGGAAACGCGAAGGGCAGGACCCGGAGTCGCGGCCGACCCGGCCGACCTTCTTCGGCAAGGGGCCCGGCACCGTGATCGGACCGTACGACGACATCGCCTTCGACCCGGACCTGTCCACGAAATGGGACTACGAGGCCGAGGTCGCGATCGTGATCGGAAAGGACGGCCGGTCGATCCCCGAGGAGACCGCGCTCGACCACGTCTTCGGCTACTGCGTGGCCAACGACGTCTCGCAGCGCGACCTGCAACGGGCCCACGGCGGGCAGTGGCTGAAGGGCAAGAGCGTCGACGCGACCATGCCCCTCGGACCATGGATCACCACCGCCGACGAGATCGCCGACCCCTACGCGCTGCGCGTCCAGTGCGAGGTCAACGGGAAGCTTCTGCAGGACGCCTCGACAGGACAGGTCGCCTTCCGCTTCGAACGTCTCATCGCCGAACTCTCCCTGGGCATGACGCTCCGCGCCGGCGACGTCGTTCTCACCGGCACGCCGAGCGGAGTCGGCAACGCCCGCGACCCGCAGATCTTCCTCGCCGACGGCGACCTCGTCGTCACCAGGGTCGACCGCCTCGGCGAACTACGAAACCACGTAACCCGCACCACCCTGACCTGAACCTCCAGCGCGGCACACGCAACCCGGTCGCCGTCCAAGAGCCGCGCGCCGGCCGAGAGATCGCGGCGAACTCCCCGGCCACTCCCGAGATCACTTTCCTGGGCGCGGTCGAGGTCACCGCCTGCTCCAGGACGACGGGGGCGTGCATGTCGAGTACGCCGATCCGGGCTCCGGATCCATCGCGGCCTGCCGCGCCGGACCGTGCTGGGGTGTCGACGGCGCCAACAGCCTCGTCCGCCGATCCACCCGCGCGGTCATGCGCGACCTGAAGTTCGACCAGCGATGGCTGGTGATGTTCCGGCTGCTGCCCGCCCCCACGCGCACATCCACCTGACCACCGACGAGAACCGCGACCGCCACTCCTTCACCCACGACATCACCTCATGACCCCCGCCGCTCGACACGCGCCCCCAAAAGACCGCAGCGCCCCCATCCAAGAACCCGCCAATACGCCTCAACCGCCAGCGACGGATGATGGCATTCGCTGGTCGGCGCGGCGTGAACGGCGTCCTGATCTTCCACGCAGCGGGGCAGCGTCTGCCACTCTTGGGGCAACAACTTCAGCGACTACATCGCCTGCAACCTACTCGCCACAACGGTCAATGATCGCGCCCGTCCGTCGGCGGCTGGACACCCGGCCGAATCAGCGGGAAGGATGTCGGACCGGACCGCCGGATCGCCGGGTCACGGCTCGTTTCCCCGGGGTTTCTGCTGCCTCTTGACCCCTGCGGGAGATGATCGATGCGGGTTCTGCTGGTGTCGGACAACTACCTGCCGAACCGGGACGGAGTGGCCGCCTCCGTCGCATGCCTGGCCGCGGGGCTGTGCGAGCTGGGCCACGAGGTCACCGTGCTGGCTCCCCGCGCGGCCGCCGCGGTGCCCGCCGCAGGTCACCGCGTCCACCTGGTGCGTTCCTTCAGGACTGGGCAGGGCGGTTACAGATTCGCCCTCGTGTCCCCGAAGGCACTTGGCCGGGCGATCAGGGATCACCGTCCAGACGTGGTCCACGTCCACACCCTGGGCTCACTGGGGATGCTGGCGGCGGCGCATTGTCGGCGAACGAAGTTGACATGCGTGCTCACCTGGCATACAGATTTGATGGCCTACCGCAAAGCATATCCGGTCATGAACCTGGCCATTCCCACCATGCATGCGATCGGACTCATGTCCGGCAGGGCGGCCGAAGTTGGCAGAGCACTCGGAGGAACAGCGCGGGCGGTCGCGGCCGGAACCGACCTCTCATCGCACCATCGGCACATGCTTGCCCAGACATTGATGCTGTTCGACCAGCTCATCGTACCGTCCGAAAAGGCTTGCGCTGCCATTTCTGAAATGGTTCCGTCCCATGCCCCACATGTCATCCCTTCTGCGGCGGCCCGGCATGGTCCACTCGATGCTCGGGCCGTCCGGCGACTCCAAGCGGCGAGGGAACGCATCCATCACGGCGATTCGGTCGTCACCTGCGTGGGCCGTCTGTCTCCCGAGAAGAACGTCGGCGCGCTACTCCGAACTTTCTCGCGTCACGTCCTGCCGGCCGTTCCAGACGCTAGACTGAACATCATCGGGGACGGCGGTTCGAAAGGCGCCCACGAACGACTCGTCTCCCGGCTCGGGATCTCCCATGCCGTGGCGTTCGCGGGGTCGGTTCCGCCGGAACTCATCGGTCCCTTGCTCGCGTCGAGCGCAGTGCTCGCTCACCCCTCCCTGACGGAGACACAGGGACTCGTCATCGCCGAGGCCGCGTTGGCGGGCGTGCCCTCGGTCGTTCTGGACGACGCACTCGCGGACGTGGTCCGTCATGGTGAGACCGGGTACATCGCGGGCTCCACGGCCTGTTTCGGCGCCACGTTGGCTCTTCTGCTGGAACGGCCGGATATCAGGTTCCGCCTGGCCTCGGGTGCGCGCCGCACTGCCGCAGAATACACACCGGTGCGATACGCGTCACGAGTAGCCCAGGTCTATGACGATGCGAAGGGCTCCAGTCCAAAATTGGCCTGACGCTTGCTCCGCGATAGGGCACCTACTAAGCTCTGACGTCCGCCAGGTCCAAAGGGAAGGCACAGTATGCGGATCACACTAAGGCAGCCTTCCAACAATGGACAGGTATCCCGTCCCACGCCCTTCGCGGTGGACGCAACGGTCGGCGAGTCCACGGATGACCAGGTTCTGCGGGTCCTGCTCGCCGAGGTGGCTGATCTTACCAAGGCCATGCGCGAGCTGCTCATGACGGCCGACCGATTCATCAACTTCTCGGGCCTGATCGCGGTGGGTGCACTCACGTTGGGTGTCATCAAACACGACGAGGGCAAGAACTGGTTGGCCATCGTCTTCGCCCCCTACGGGCTGGCCATCACATTCGGGTACCTGATCCAGCTCTATACCGAGGTTGAGAAACGGGCGGGTTACAAGAAATTCCTGGAGGCGCGCGTCAACGACCTCATGCGAAGCCCGGTGCTCCTGGAGTCGCAGGTGAACACCCGGGTTGAACGAAACCGGAAGAGCGTCATCGGAATGCAGGCCATGAACGGCCTGGCTTACCTCGTCTTCGTCGGGGCGAGTACGTTCGAGACATACGACAGGTACTCCGGCAAGGGCCCGGAAGTGTTGGGATGGCATCTTTTCAACCTGAGCACGCTCAATATCGCGGTGCTTGTGCTCGCTACTTTCGTCCTCGCTGGGGCACTCTGGGAGAATAGTCGGGCGAGCGACCGTGCTTACTCGCACGCGGTCAGTGTCCAGGCATCCTACATGCCCCCTGCGCCATAGCGCCCTTGCGGGGAGGACGAGTGCTCAAGGTGAACGTCGTTTCAGAATCCGCTCTTACGGTGGGCGGCCATGGGGTGCACTCCGCTTATCTCGAGCATGTCTCCATGCTCCGCCAAGTGGCCGATGTCACGACAAATGTCGCGCGTCGCGTCGATGTTCAGCATGCGCACACGATCGGCCCGTACGCGAAGAGCCTGCTGATGACCGGCCGCCGCCGTGTCGTCACGGCACACCTCACTCCCGGGTCGGTCGTCGGCAGCCTCCGCGCCCACCGGCACTGGAACGCAGCCTTCACTCGGTATCTACGCGCGTTCTACAACGGGGCCGACGCCGTCCTGGCCGTGAGTCCGGCAGTACGCGACGAACTCGTCCAGATGGGCGTCGACCAGCCGGTGCACGTCGTGCCCAACACGGTGAACGTCGCGGCGATACGTGCGCGGTCCCCGTCCAGCGGAGAAGCGCGGGAGCGGCTTGGGGTCCCCGCCGACGCATTCGTGGTCCTCGGCGTCGGGCAGGTTCAGCCCCGGAAAGGGATCAGCACCTTCGTAGAGTGCGCCCGAGCGTTGCCGGACCTGTCGTTCTACTGGGTCGGGGGGATCATCTTCGGCCCGCTGGCCGACCGCCGATCCGAAATGCGGCGCCTGATGAGCAACGTTCCTTCCAACGTTTTCTTCACGGGCCCGCGTTCGCGCTCGACCGTCTTCGACCACCTCGCCGCCGCAGACCTCTTCTTTCTTCCCTCGCTCCAGGAGAATTGCCCGATGACGGTCCTGGAGGCCGCCGCGTTGCACAAGCCGATTTTGCTGCGTGACCTCCCTCAGTACAAGGACCAGTACGGCGACGATTGCACCTACGGTGACGACGTGAGCTTCGCCCAGTTGATCGACCGGCTCAGAGGCGACCGGGATGCGGTCGCGCAGCGGTCGGCAGGCGCGGCGGCACTAGGAGCGAGGTTCGACTCCCGGGCCAATCTTCAGCGGCTCCTAGACATTTATGAAGCCATATAGGCGGGTCAGGGACGGAGGGCAGCGACCAGGGGGGAGGGCCGGTTCGGCGGTCTCGTCCGGGGCCAACAACCGGCGTCCGGACAAGGTCGTCAAGGAGCTGGAGGCCGAGAGACCGCGAACTAAACGGCCGAGGACAGGTTGTTCAAGGGGCTCAAAGAGCGCGACGTCCAGACGGTCACCACCAACCGCATCCTCGCCGAGAAGCACGTCATCCCCTACCCGACGGGGCCAAGCTCAGCGAGCTCCGCGCAGCCGCCGTGGACGGGTCGCTCGACGGACTCACCGGCGAGCTGTGCACGCGCTCCCTGCAAGGAGTCCACTCGCCCCTCAAGCGCTCGATCCGGCACGCGCCGCCCCGAGACAAAACCGCACGCAACGTGGCAGAACTCGTCACAACGCCTCGCCGGAAGGCCGGGCGGCCGAGCAAGGCGCTCACGCTCGCTCAGGCCCACGCCGTCCTGGAAGCCCGAGTCGTACGCACTGCACGCCTACGTGGTGCTCAGCCTGATGGTCGGCACCCGCGCCGAAGAGGCACGTGCTCTGCAATGGGCGCGCGTCATCGGCTCCGGCGCGATGCTCGGTCGTCCATCCGCGTGCGGATGCGTTCGGCGACGGCGTTGAGCAAGGGTTTGGACGGGGACGGCTTCGCCGATCTCCTACGCTCGACCTCGGTGTACCGAAGGCTCGATCACGACGGGAACGGGTCGGGTACCAGCGGACGATCGTCGAGCCGGACAAGCCGCCGGGGTCGTCGACCAATCCCCAACCCTCTCCGTTGGCGTGCGCGTGATCCTCGAATGGCGGCGGTCGTAGAGCTCCGCCACCTCGTTGAACACGCGCCCCAGGCCACGTCGGCTCGGCTTCGCCATCGCACCATTGTGTCTCAGCTGTCGCGGACGCCCTCGCGATCGCAAGCGCACCCGTTCCTCGGCTGCGGCGCGCACCCCGCTGCAGGGTACTGAGGGAATCGCGGTCGTGCCCTAGGTGGCCGGCGTACCTGCTAAGAGGCCTGGCGGTTGCCGTCTGGCAGCCACATGCGCGGGTCCCCGGGCGACGGCACGAGACGCGCCGCCCTGACCGTCCTCCTGCTCTAGGAGCGTCACCGGCACTCTTGACGCGAAAGTACTCGCTGTTGCAAAGTACTTTCCAAGCACAAGATGCTGGAGGCGTCATGGATCCACAGTCCCCCGACCAGATACTCGACGAGGTGGCCAGGCTGCGTCGGCTCACCCGTGCCCGTGCGCGCGGGGCGGCGGTCCCACTGATGATCTTCGGCCTGCTGACGGTGGCCTCGATCCCCCTGTACTCCCACCCCTTCCACGCGATGGAGACGCTGCCGGACGGCGGCAGCGCGAGCAGACCCGGTTCGACAAGCGGTTATGCGGGGCTGAACGGCTTCGACCGATCGGGAGCCCTCTCGATCGCGTTCTGGCTGATCACGGGACCGCTGAGCTACCTGGCATGCGCCTGGTGGTACCGGCGACGGGCCGCCCGCGTCGGCCTCACCGTGCGGTGGCGGCCCTGGGCGTACACGGGCACGGCGCTGTTCGCCGTGTTCTTGCTCGCCGTGTTCGCTCAGGACCACGGCGCACAGGATGCGTCTTCGCCCCTCGGCGATGGTTTCGTGGCGAGTGCCGTGGTCAGTCCTCTGCTGGCGATCGCGGTCGGGTTGCTGGTCCTGGCCAAGGTGGAGCGGAGCCCGGGGGTCGCGGTCTGCGGTCTCGTGTACGGGGGGTTGTGCGTCATCATGAACGGCTACGGCCTCGGCCAAATCCCCCCTTGGCTCATGCCCCCGTACGGCGGCATGATCGACGGAATGCTCAACCCGGCACAGAACCTGATCCTGCTGGCCGCCGTCCTGCTGGTCGGCGCGCTGATCGTCCAGTTGCGGGCGTGGGCGCGACTGCGTTCGGTCACCGCCGCGGCCCCAGTCCAGGCATGACGGAGACGAGCGGGCCACCAGGGGCTCCGCACCCCACGCAAGGCCTCAACGACACCGTCCACCACCGCACCCGCCTCGGCATCATGACGGTGCTGCACGAAATCGACCGTGCCGAATTCGGGTATCTGCGCGACACCCTGAACCTCACCGACGGCAATCTGTCCCGACATCTACGGACGCTGGACGAGGCCGGCTACATCGACATTCACAAGGGCTACCACGGCCGCCGTCCCCGGACCTGGCTCAGTTTGACCCCGAAGGGGTCACGTGCGCTGGCAGAGGAGTTGGCCGCCCTGCGCGATCTGGTCGCCAGGCTCGACGGCATCGCGGACTCCACAAAGACACCCGAAGGCGAATGATGTGGTCGGCCTCTCGAAACCTACGGCCGGTGCTGCGCAGTGCTTGCGGGGCGCGGTGACTCCCCGGAAGCCGTGGCTGCGCGTCGGACGCGGGGAGCGCGCTTGACCTCGGAGAGCGTGGAGCCGGCGTGCACGCCGCGCGGAGTGCGGGTGCGGCGGGGTGAGTGGATCATCGCGACCCCGTCTTCAGGATGATCGACCGTCCGCGTGAGCGCTTCGGGGAGCTGCGAAGCTCGGCTTCAGGTCGTCCAGACGGTTGAAGTGGCGCCGCCCACTACGCGGCCTCGCTTGATGGTGGTTCGGTGGCCGGGGGCATTCCGGAGCACGTCGCTGAGGTGGGTGGCCGAGAACAGCACCAGGTCCGCCACGGCTCCCACATGGATGCCTTCGGCGGGTGCGCCGACATAGTGCGCCGCGTTCACCGTCACCATGTCGAAGACCTGCCTGAGCTGCTGGTCCGACCACATGCGGGCGGCGATGGCGGTCACCATGGCGACCTCCGCCGGATCGAGGCGGCCGAACGGGAACCACATGTCGTTCATGTTGTCGCCTCCCGCGGCGACGGGGACACCCTGGGCGAGCAGGGACCTGAGACGGGCCACTCCCCTGCCTGGGGGGCAGGCGGAGTCCCCCACCAGCAGCAGGTTGCCCATCGGGCAGACGCAGACGGCGATCCCTGCGGCGAGCACTGCTTCGACGACCTCGGTGGCGGTCGTTTCGTCGTAGGCGTCCAGGGCGCAGCAGTGGCCGGCCCGGACGCGGCCGATGAGGCCGGCGTCGATGGTTCTGCGCGCGAGTTCCTCCAGGTCGCGCTGGGCGGGGTCGTAGCTGTAGTCGCAGTGGACGTCGAGGTCCGCGCCGGTCTCCGCGGCCAGTTCGACGAGCAGGTCGAGGTGCCGGAGCCGGTCTTGGGGCTCCTCCACGTCGGGGGCCCCGCCTAGTACGTCGGCGCCCGAGGCCAGGGCTTCGCGGAGGAGCGGAAGTGCTCCGGGGTCGCGGACGATGCTCTCCTGGGGAAACGCCACGAGCTGGATGTCGATCAGGTCGCGGTGGCTGTCCCGCAGGTCGGCCATGACGCCGAGGGCCGACAGTCCGCCCACCGGGTCGACGTCGACATGGGCGCGCAGCGTTCCCACGCCGTGGCCGACGGCGAGCCGGATCGCGGTGGTGGCGCGGTCCCTCAGATCCTCTGGGGTGTAACGGACTTTGGCGTACCGGGTGCGCTCGAGCGCGGCGTCCAGAGGGTGGTCATGGTCGCTCGGTGGCAGGTCCGGGTGTGTGAGCGCCTTGTCCATGTGGAAATGGGGTTCGACGAAGGCGGGCGCCAGGAGCCCGCCCTCGGCGTCGATGATCTTCGCGGCCGGCGGGGCCGGGAGGTCGCCGATCGCGGTGATCCGCCCGCCGGCCAGGTGGACGTCGACCGGGGCGGTCGAGTCGAGCAGGCGGGCGCCGCGGATCAGCAGCGGTTCAGGTTCCGGTGGCATCGGGCCGGCCCTGTTCCGTGCCGAACCCGTCCAGAGCGCTGCGCTCCTCCAGGGTCGTCAGTTCCTCGAACAGCGTGATCTGCACGCCGCCGGGCGCGTCCAGGCGGGCGTTGAGCGACTGCCAGGGGGTGACGGTGGGCGGGGCGACGGGTTCGGCGCCCGCGTCCAGCAGCCGGTCGTTGACCGAGCGGGTGTCGCCGACCTCGAACGCGACCCGGAACTTCGGTGCGACCTGCCGGCCGACCTCCACTTCGTCGATGAGCCGCTTCTGCGCCGGGTTGGCGATCTCGAGCGTGGCCCGGCCGGCGTCCAGGATCACCACCTGGGCGTCGCCCTCGCCGGAGAACGCGGCCTGCTCGGGGAGGCCGAGCGCGTCGCGGAAGAAGGCGACGGCGGCCTCGTAGTCCTCCGCCTCGATCACGAGACGCAGTTGGCGGACGGTCGGGGCGTCATCTCCATCGGCGGTCATGGCAACTCCTCTGCTTCGGGGTGTGCGGACGTCATTCCGACAAGGCCCCGGCCCAGGGTGGCGGGGTCCCTGGGCGCCCACCGGCCGTGGGTGACCTTGTCCAGGAAGTCGTCGAGCACCGCGTTGAACGCCGCGGGCTCTTCGAGGTTGAGCGTGTGGCCGGTACGCGGCAGCACCGCCAGGGCGGCCCCGGGGATGGTCCGCTTGAGCATGACCTTGACGTCGAGGCAGCCGTCGTCCTCGTCGCCGACGACCAGCAGCACGGGGGTCCGCACCACCGCCAGGCGGTCGCGCAGGTCGTACAGCGAGGGACGTTCGGCGAGGACCTGGGAGAACGTCAGCGACATGCCGATCGGGTCCCGTCCGGCCAGCCGTTCGCCGAACGACCGCCATCCGTCGGGGTCCTTGAGCCGGTACTGCACACGCGTGGGCCCGTTCTGGTAGGCGTCCGCGGCAGCCCGCACGTCCTCCCGGAACATGCGGGCGGCCGTGCGCGCCTCTTCGGTGAACCCGGCCCGCTGGTGCGGCGCCGAGCCGTACCCGGCTCCGGCCACCGTCGCGCTGAGGCAGCGTTCCGGGTGCTGCAGCGTCAGGTGGACGGCGCAGAAGCCGCCCATCGAGAGGCCTACGACGTGGGCGGCGTCGAGGCCGAGCCCGTCCAGGACGGCGATCGCGTCCTGGACGGCGATGTGCTGCCCGTAGCTGTCCGAGCCGACCGGGACGTCGGACGGCGGGTAGCCGCGCGCGTTGTAGCGGACGCAGGTGTACCGGTCGGCGAAATGCGCCACCTGCGCTCGCCAGTCGTGCAGGTCACCGGCCACCTCGTGCAGGAAGAGCAGGGGCGGGCCGGCCCCTGCCACCTCGACCGCCAGGCGGGTGCCGTCGGGGGTCGTCACGGTGGTCATTCCGGTGCCTCCCCCGCCCGGGCGGCCTTGAGCGCGGCCCACGCCGGCCACACATGCCGCATGAGCTGGAACGCCAACGCGGTGACGGGCATGGGGAAGTCGCCACTGTCCGCTTCCCGCTGCACCGACCGCATGTCCTTCAGGAGGATGTCGAGGTCCTCGCCGGGCACGTAGTGCTCCCACCAGGGCTTGACACGCCGCCAGTTGTCCACGACCCAGCTGCCGCCCACGCTGACCGAGAGCATCTCCATCAACTGGTCTTCACCAACCCCGAACTCGTCGGCCAGACGGATCGCCTCGTACACGCCCATCATGTTGACGCCGAAGGTGAGCTGCACGGCGAGCTTGGCCGCCTGGGCGGTGCCCACCTCCTCGCCGACATGGAAGATGTTGCGGCCCATGAGGTCCAGGAGGGGGCGAAGCCGCCCGAACACCTCGGGTGCGGCCGACACCATCAGCGTCAGTGCGCCCGCCTCGGCGCCCCAGGGCCCCCCGGACATGGTCGCGTCGACGGCGGTCACGCCGTGTCCGCCGAGTTCGGCCGCCAGCGCGCGCATCGTGGCGGGGTCGAGGGTGCTGGCCACGACGACGGTGAGCGGACGGCCCTCCCGGGCGACGCCGTGCTCGCCGAGCAGGACCTCGCGGGTCTGCGCGGCGTCCCGCACCACGGACAGGACCACGCCCGAGGACGCCCTGGCCGCCTCCAGGGGGGAGGCCACCAGCCGGACGCCCGCCTCGGCGGCCTTCTCGCGGCGTTCCGGCGAGGGGTCGTATCCGTGTACTTCGTGGCCGCCCTTGACGAGGTTGCCGGCCATTCCGAGCCCCATCGCGCCGAGGCCGATGAAGCCGATGCTCTCCGTCATGTCCGCTGCGCTCCCTGGGATGCGAGGCCGGTGGCGGCCGCCGGCAGGTCGACGACCAGCACCGAATCGGCCGCCGCGGGCAGTTCGCGGGCCAACTCGGCGTGCCGGGGGTTTCGAAGGTAGGCGTCACGGGCGCGCTCACCGGGGAAGGCGATGGCGAGCCCGGTCGTGTAGCCGCCGCCGAACGGCTCGATGCTCACGTCGGGGCCGGCGTAGACGTCGCCGGCGCCCAGTTCGGCGGCGAGCGCGGCGAGCCGGGAGGTGAGGTCGTCCGCCCGTGCCTCCTGCCCGTCCCGGGGCCTGACGAGCACGATGTGGACGAGGCTCATCGGGCCGACTCCGCTCCGGCGAACGGGCTCACGCGGGGTTCTCCGCGGAACTGCACCGTCTTGTACTCGGTGAACTCCCGCATCCCCTCCTCGCCGCCCTCGCGTCCGAAGCCGGACGCCTTCACGCCGCCGAACGCCAGCGCCGGTGACCCGTCGCTGGCGGTGTTCACCCAGACGGTGCCGGCCCGCAGCTCGCCGCTGACCGCGAAAGCGCGGTCGAGGTCCCTGGTCCACAGGGACTGGGCGAGGCCGTACTCGGTGGCGTTCGCCAGCTCGACGGCCTCCCGGTCGGTGCCGAACGTCGTCACCGACAGGACGGGCCCGAAGACCTCCTTCTGGAACACCGGCGACTCGCGGTCCACGGAGGCGATCACGGTCGGCCGGTAGAAGGCGCCCTCCGCCAGTTCGGGGTCGTCGGGTGGACTCCCCCCGGTCAGGACCTTCCCGCCGGCGTCGACCCCGGCGAGCACGGCCGCGTGGACCCGGTCCCGGTGCTCGTGGTGGATGAGCGCCCCGATGTCGGCCCGAGGGTCGTCGGGCATCCCCACCCGCAGCGCGGACGCGCGGGCGGCGACGGCGGCGGTGAAGTCGTCCGCCACGGTCTCGTCGACGAGCAGCCGCGAGCTGGCGACGCACGACTCCCCCTGGTTGGCGAAGGCGGCGAAGACGATGCCGTCGGCCGCGGCTTCCAGGTCGGCGTCGGCGAAGACCACGTTGCCGGTCTTGCCGCCCAACTCCAGCCCGACCCGGGTGAGGGAGTCGGCGGCCGCGCGCATCACCTCCCGGCCGACGCGCGTCGATCCGGTGAACGAGACGTAGGAGACCAGGGGGTGGGTCACCATGGGCAGCCCGGCGCCGGGCCCCGTGCCGGTGACCACGTTCACCACCCCGGGCGGGAAGCCCGCGTCCTCGCAGCGGGCGGCGATCTCCAGCGCGCTGCCGGAGGTGAACTCCGACGGCTTGACCACCACGGCGCATCCGGCGGCCAGGGCGTAGGGGAGCTTCTGCAGGAGGACGAGCGCCGGGAAGTTCCACGGGATGATCAGCGCGGCGACCCCCACCGGTTCCCGGGTCGCGAGCGCGGTGTACGCGGGCGCCAGGCCGGTGTAGGCCTCACCCTTGGACGTGCGGGCGAGCGCCGCGGCCTGCCGGACGTGCGCGATGCCGAGTTCGATGTCGCCGCGCGCGAACGCCAGCGGCTTCCCGACCTCCTCGGAGTCGAGGGCGGCGAGCCGGTCGGCGTCGTGTTCCAGAAGTGCGGCCAGGTTCTCCAGGAGCCCGGCTCGGGCCATCGCGGGGGTGCGCCGCCATTCCGCGGATGCGAACGCCCGGGCGGCGGCGCAGGCCGCGGCGTCCACGTCGTCCGCCGTGCCGGCGGCGTAGCGGGCCACGACCCTGTTCGAGGCGGGGGCGCGTCGTTCCAGGAGCGGGCCGTCGACCCGCTCTCCGGCGATGTGGTGGCCGTGGACGCGGACGGCGGTGTCAAGGGAGCTCATCGGCTCAGCTCCACGATCTCGCTGCCCGCGATGTGCGGAACCTGGCCCCGGCCTGCCTCGACGACCGCCTGCCATTCGGGATCCTCGCGGAACGCCGTCCAGCGGGTCTCGCGGTCGTGCTCGTCGGCGAACTCCAGGACGTAGACGAGTTGCTCCCCCTTGGTCAGCCGCCGCAGCCAGGGGCCGTGCGCGGTGATGCCGTGCTTGGCGAACAGGGGCAGGCTGGTGCCGGTGAACTGGTCGAGCAGCGCGTCGGTGTGGCCGGGCGTGATGGTGTAGTAGCGCAGTTCTGCGATCATGTGGCCTCCTCGTCGGATTCGGTCAGGTCCAGGCGGCAAGGACGTCCCCGGTCGCCGCCACCACGGCGAACCGGCTCTCGGCGGTGCGGAGCGCCGCGGCGTGCAGACCCATGTCCCACGACGCGCAGGCGTCGGCGGCGATCGTGACGTAGAAGTCGCGGGCGAACGCCTCGCGGGCGGTGGTGTCCACGCAGACGTTGGTGGAGACGCCGCAGCAGAGGACGCTGTCGCGTCCCAGGCTGCGCAGGATCAGTTCCAGGTTGGTCCCGGTGAAGCCGCCGTAGCGGTACTTCTTGACGACATGGTCTCCGGGGCGGGGCGCGACCTCCTCGGCGATCTCCTGCCCCCAGGATCCGTCGAGGCAGATGTCGGGGGCGGAGTACGCGGCGCGTGAGCGCGCGTCCCGCCACACCGGTGAGTCGCCGGCGCCGCCCGGCAGCGTGGTGTGCTGGCTGTGGATCACGGTCACCCCGGCGTCGCGGGCGGCCTCCGCGAGGTCGGCGGCGACGGGCAGGATCCGCTGGGCGTGGCCGACGTCCCGGCCGCCCACGGTGGCTGTCTTGCCGCGCGGGTGGACGAAGTCGTTCGACAGGTCGATGAGGATGAGCGCCGTCCGGTCCGGCCGCAGCCGGTCGGCCAGCGCGGCGGTCGCCGTCATGACAGTGCCTCCGCGGCTCGCTCGACCGGGTTCGACCGCCGCTCCTCCCGGCCGGGCGGCGGGGTCCGGCCTTCCGCGGTCGGGAGCGCGGCGACGAGCCACCGCCGGCCGAGCCGGTCGGCCGCGGCGGCCGGGTCCGCGGCGGGTGCCATCAGCGCGTACAGGCCGCGCCTTCCTTCCAGGCCGGTGACGGGAGCGGTCATGCCCGCGCCGGCGAGCCGTGCGGCCTCCAGTCCGTTGCGGGCGGCCATGCGTCGCTGGAACGTTCCGAGCGGGGTGTCCGACAGGATCTCCAGTCCGGACGCCTGGGTGACGGCGATGCCGACCGCGCGGGCCGTCGCCTCCCCGTCGAGGCCGTCGTGGCGGGCGGCGGCGCAGGCGGACCCGACGAGCACGGCCGCGCCCACCGGATCCCACCCGCCCACGACGTGGCCGTCCAGCGAGCCGCGCACCCGCAGAGCGGGTTCCAGCCCGGCGGCCAGACTCTCCGTCGCGCGGGCGTCGGCGCTGCCGGCGTGATGCAGGACCGCGCAGGCGACCCAGTAGGCGACCGCCGCCCGCTGGTCGCGGACGGACGCTGACTCCAGCCCGGACAGGTTCTCGCACAGAGCCGTCGCGGCGGCGGCCACGGCCGGCGGCACGGGCGTCCCGGCGACGAAACCGGCGATGCTCAAGGTCGTCCCGGTCATCGGGCCACCGCCTCCCTCCGGGTCTCCTCCAGCAGCGCCTGGACGGTCCCCGGTCCGGACCCCTCCCCCAGGCGCGCGACCGCCTCCCAGATCGCCCTCGCCCGTCCGGGCGCCAGGGCCTCGGCCTTGCCGATGAGCTCGTCGTCGGTCAGCGGGCGCAGCAGGCTTCCCCGCGCGTGCTCGACGGCCGACACGACGGTTCCCTGCTCGACGGTGTGGATCTCCAGTACGGCCGATTCCCGCGGCATGCGGGGTTCCGGGCACAGCTCGACGCGCGCCCGCAGGCGGGCCAGCACCGGGTCGGCCACCGCCGCGTCGCCGAACTCGGCGAGCCCGCCGGTGCCGCGGGCCAGGCCGGCGGCCACCCCGTGCACCGCCGAGAAGCGCGCCTGCAGACCGGTCCGCGGGTCGAGCCGCCCCATCAGCTCCGGAACCAGCGGGTGGCAGCGGTAGCGGATCCGGACGACGTCCGCCGGGGCCACACCGCGGTCGTGGGCTCCGACGGCCGCGTCGATGCCGGGGTGCGCGACGATGCCGCAGGGGTAGGGCTTGAAGGTGTTGTCGGCGAGCTCCCAACGCGTCCCGAACCCGTCGAGAAGGCGGCCAGGGGACCGCCCCCCGGGCGCGAGGGCGCGCAGCAGCCCGCCGGTGTCCGGGAGGACGGCCGCGGCGCCCGCGGTGAACCGGCCGCGGACGGCCTCCGCGGCGGCCAGTACCCCGCCCGCGGCCGCCTTCCCGGCGTGGAAGGGCTTGACCTCGGTACCGAACGCCTCCCGGTGCCCGAGCGTCTGAAGGGACGCCAGCCGGAGTGCGGCCGCCAGCCGGTCGCGACCGGCCGCGCCGAGCAGCCCGGCGGTGACCGCGGCTCCGACGACCCCGCAGGTACCGGTGATGTGCCAGCCCCGGTCGTAGTGCTCCGGACTGACCGCCAGGCCGAGCCGCAGCTGCACCTCGCAGCCGAGGGCGAAGGCCGCCGGCAGGTCCCGTCCGGAGGCGCCGGCGGGCCAGCCCGCCGCCCATGCCGCACCGAGGACGCTCGCTCCGGGGTGGATGACCGTCACCAGGTGGGTGTCGTCGAAGTCGTCCAGGTGCGCGGCGAATCCGGTGATCAGCGCCGCGTCGGCCGGGCTCGCGTTCCCGCGCACCCCGGGAGCCGCGGGCACGCCGGTCGGTGCGGCCAGGGCGGCGGCGAGTCTGCCGACCTGGGGGGAGCCGGACGCTCCCAGGGCCACCGCCAGGACGTTGAAGAGCGTCCGGCGCGCGGCCTTCGCCACCTCGCCGGGGAGCGGCCGGGAGGCGGCGTCGAGCACCGCCTCGGCGATCTCCTCGTAGGAGGGTTCGGCACCGGTGGTCATGTGCTCGGCTCCAGCCAGGTGATGGCGCCGAAGGAGACGGCCAGCTGGGCCAGCCCGGCGTCGGAGGCCCCGTGCCAGTGCTCCTCTCCCGGCTCGATCCACACGATGTCGCCCCCGGTCACCTCCAACGGGTCGCGGCCGCGGCGCCCGACGAAGCCGGATCCCGCCACGATGTGGATCACCTGGCCGTCGGCGTGGCTGTGCCAGTGGCCGCGCACGCCCGGGTCGAGCCGGATCAGCGCGGTGGTCGCCTTGCCGGTGGGGCACCCCTGGACGGAGGAGCTGAACGCGGCGCCGGTGAAGCGTTCCGGTTCGGGGACCGGTGCGGGGTCCTTCAGCAGATCCGCGGTACGGAAGAGCTTCACGCCATGACCTCCCTCTCGTGCGGGCCGTCGGCGGCGGGTTCGACGGAGACCTCGGTGAAGCGCCGCATGGTGTCGACGAGGGCGGTCTCCGCAGGCAGCCGCTCCATGCTGGACGCGCCCAGGAAACCGGCCGCCCCCGGGACCATCCGCAGCACTTCCTGAGCGTCGCCGGGCGTGGCGATCGGTCCTCCGTGGCACACGACCAGCACGTCCTCGCGCGCGGACTTGGCCTCGTCGCGGATCTCCCGCGTCCGTGCCGCCGCGTCCGCCAGCGACATGGGGGACCTGGCACCGATCATCCCCGCGGTCGTCAGCCCGACGTGCGCCACGACGATGTCGGCGCCCGCGGCGGCCATGTCGCGCGCCTCCTGCTCGGTGCGCACGTAGGCGGCCGTGATCAGGTCCATCTCGCGGGCGGTGCGGACCATCTCCACCTCCTTGTCGAAGCCGTAACCGGTGGCCTCCAGGTCCGCCCGCACGCTGCCGTCCAGGAGGCAGACCGACGGGAAGTTCTGCACCCCCGCGAACCCGAGTTCCTTGAGCTGCCGCAGGAACAGCGGGATGTTCTTGAACGGGTCCGTGGCGCAGACGCCGGCGAGCACCGGTGTCCTGCGCACCACCGGGAGGACCTCCGCGGACATCTCCACGACGATGTCGTTGGCGTTGCCGTAGGGCATCATCCCGGCCATCGACCCGCGCCCGGCCATACGGAACCTGCCCGCGTTGTAGATGACGATGAAGTCGACACCGGCCTCCTCCGCGCATTTGGCGGACAGTCCGGTGCCGGCGCCCGCGCCGATCAGGGCGCGGCCCGACCTGACCCGCTCGTGGAACAGGGGAACGTGCTGCTGGCGGCTCATTGCCGTTACCTCCAAGTGGGTGTGGGACGGGCTTCCTCCCCGCCCGGTCACGGGCGGCGCTCCGGCGGTGCGTCGGGGGGCAGCCGGTAGAGGGGCGCGCGTTCGGCGACCGGGTCGAGCAGGCCCTCCTCGACCACGACCGCGATCTCTCGCGGATCGACGATCTTGGCTTCCTGGAAGGGGTACTTCAGCAGCGCGGCGACGCGCGGCGACATCAGGTAGCCGCCCGCGACGACCAGCGTCAGCACCTCGTGCAGTTCCGGCCGCCGTTCGGCCAGCCGCTCGACCGCCGCGAGGTCGAGGGCGGGTCCCAGCTCGTCCAGCGCCCGCAGCAGCGGCGGGACGAGGTCGGGCCGCGCCTTGACCACCTGGTCGAGCAGGCCGGTGTGCACACCGGCCTGCGTCCCGGACGGAAGCCCCGCGCCGGCCTCGATCAGCGCGTCCGCGACCTGCCCGAGCCTCCGGCGGGCCTCCGGCGGCACGGCCCCGTCCTGTGTCTTCCCACTCTCCGCGCTGGTCATGAGGCCACCTCCACTTCGCGGCGGCGGGCGACCAGGGACCGGGCGCAGCGCAGCGCGTTGGCCGCGATGGTCGCGGTGGGGTTGACGCCGGAGGACGTCGGGAAGACCGAGCCGTCGAAGACGTAGAGGTTGGGCACGTCATGGCACTGGCCGTGCGGGTCGACCACGGAGGCCTCACGGTCCTCGCCCATCACGGCCGTGCCCATCAGATGCCATCCGGTGCCGCGCAGACCCGAATTGAGGATCTTCTTGGTGGCTCCCATGGCGTCGAGCACCTCGGAGAGGCGCTCCAGGTGCCAGGCCATCATGGCCCGCGTGTTGTCGGACGTGCGGTACTGGATCCGCGCGCCCGGGACTCCGTCCGCGGTGGTCGCGTCGTCCAGCAGCACCCGGTTCGCGGGGTCGGGCAGGTCCTCGCAGATGACGCCCCAGATCGCCGAGCGGCCCAGCCGTTCGCGCAGCAGCCGGGTGAAGTTCGGCCCCCACACCGGTTCGTCCCCCCAGGTGCCCGGGAGCATGAACGACAGCGGCGCGCCGGAGGGGATCAGGTTCCATTTCGCGCCGCGCACGAAGCCGCGCGACCGGTCGGTCTCGTAGAACTCCAGGGAGTGCAGGTACTGGCCGAGCGGCCCGCGCCAGGACTCCAGGTCCTCGTCGAAGATCCCGATCGCGTTGCCGAACGGGTGCATCATGAGGCGCCTGCCGACCAGGCCGCTGGAGTTGGCGACCCCGCACCCGTCGGCCGACGCGAGCATGATGCGGGGCGTGCCGATCGCGTTGGCGCACAGCACCACGACGCCGGCGCGAACCTCATGGCGGACTCCGCCGGCGTCGAGGTAGGTGACGCCGGCGGCGCGGCCCCGGTCGTCCAGGAGCACCTGCTCGACCGTCGCCCGCACCGTCAGGCGCACCTGGTCCTTGGCAAGGGACTGCCAGTGGGTGCGGTCCGCGGACGCCTTGGCTCCGGTGGGGCAGCCGAACGGACAGGCCGTCCGCTGCGCGCACGCGTGCAGGGGGCCGTACTCGGCGGTGGCGATGGCGTTGCTGCCGGGCCACCAGTGCCAACCGAGCCTGTTCAGCGCCTCCGCGCCCCGCCGGCCGAGCTTGTTGAGCGGCACGGGCGGCAGCGGCGGCGGCGTGCTCGGAGGGAGGGCCGGGTCGCCCTCGAGCCCGCTGACGGCGAACTGCCGCTCGACTTCGTCGTAGTAGGGCTCCAGGTCCCAGTACCCGATCGGCCAGTCGTCGCCGACACCGTCCATGGTGCGGGTGCGGAAGTCCGAGGGCAGGAAGCGTTCCCAGTGCGCCGCGTACAGGACGGTGCTGCCGCCGACACCGTTGTACATGAGGGCGGTGACGTCCGACTCGGCGTCGTCGATGGGATAGTCACCGCCGGCGCGGCGCTGGTTCGGATCCCAGTTCCAGTGCTTGCGGGACACGAGTTCGAAGTCGGCATGGCCCGCGCGCGCCTTCTCGTAGTCGGGCCAGTCACCCTGTTCCAGGCACGTGACCCGCATCCCGGCGCGGGCGAACTCCTGGGCGGCGACCGCGCCCGAGGGGCCGGCGCCGACGATCAGGACGTCGCAGTCGTCGCGCACATCCCCGTCCTTTCCTTCGTTTTCCTCCGGGCCACCCGCACCAGTCGTTTGGGCGGGATGTCCATCACGGTCGGCGGCTACCGCTCCGCCGGCGTCCCGGCGAGCCGGGCCAGCAGCAGTCGCGCCGCCTGCTCGCCGAACGCCGGGGTGTTCAGTGCCGCCGGGGAACGCTCCACGGCGACGTGGGGGGCCAGGGAGCCCAGCAGCGCTCGTTCGAGCGCCGCGTCCGCCTCGGGCCAGTGGAACGCGCCGCCAGGCTCCGACAGGGCTGACGTCCCGCCGGTGGGCAGCAGCAAGACGACCGGTCCGCGCGCGGCCGACAGCTTCGTGCCGAGCCGCTCGCCGAGGACGGCGGCCTCCCGCGGATCGGTGCGCATCAGCGTCGCCGTCGGGTTGTGCGAGTAGAGCCGCCGCTCCCGGTACGGCTCCGGTACGGTCTCCGGCGCCCCGAAGTTGACGACGTCCAGCGCTCCGGTGGACACGACCTGCGGGATCCCCCGCCGGCCGGCGGCGGTCAGGCGGTCCGGCCCCGCACTCGCCACGCCGCCGGCGAGGTCGTCGGCCAGCTCCGTCGTCGTCAGATCGAGAACCCCCGACAGCCATCCGTCCTCGGCCAGCGACTCGAGGGTCCTGCCGCCGAGCCCGTTGGCGTGGAAGACCAGGACGTCCAGGCCCCGCGACTCCAGTAGCCGGCAGGCTCGCGACACGCCGGCGGTCGTCACCCCGAACATGCTGGCGGCCACCATCGGCGTTCCGTCCCCACCCCTCGCGGACGGCACCGGGTGCCCCAACTGGGCCGCCAGCATCGCCACCGAGCGTTCGAGGACGAAGCGGCTCACCGTGTTGAGCCCGGCGATGTCCACGATGGAAGGGACCAGGAGCAGATCGCTGGCTCCCACGTGGGGGCGGGTGTCACCGGAGGCCATCGTGGTGACGATCATCTTGGGCACCCCCAGCGGCAGCGCCCGGAAGCCCGGAGCAAGCACGCTCAGCGCCCCCGAGCCGCCCATGCCGAAGGCGGCGTCCGCCTCGCCCGCATCCCGCAGAGACCCGAGCAGGGCGGCCACCCCCTCGGCCATGGCTTCCAGCGCCTCCGCCCGGGTGGCGAGCGCGGCGATCTCCCGGTGGTCGCGGGACGCGGCCCGCGCCACCTCCGAGCGGGTCACGTCGGGCCGGGTCTGCGGCTCCCCGCGGACACCCGTGTCGACCAGCAGCGGACGCATGCCCGCGGCCGCCAGCAGGTCCCGGACGTAGGCGTACTCGGCGCCCTTGGTGTCGAGCGCTCCCGCGAGGACGACCCGGCTCACAGCGTCCGCTCCATGATCACTGGTGGCTGCTCTCCCCGGCGCCGCTTGATCACGACCGTGGCCGAGATGGCGGCGATGGTCGCCGCGTAGGGCAGCATGAGCACGAACTGCGGCGGCAGGACGCCGTTGAAGTCCAGTTGCGACTGGATGCCGAAGGCCAGCGCGGTCCCGAAGAACAGCGCCGCGGCCGAGACTCCGACCGGGGCCAGCCCGCCGAGCAGGACCGCCGCGAAGGCGAGGTAGCCGCGGCCCTGCGCGATGTTGTCGGAGAAGGACCGCACCTGGGCCAGCGACAACTCCGTGCCGGCCAGCGCGCACAGCAACCCGGCGACCTGCAGCGCCGCCATCCGGTAGAGGTCCACCGGGACGCCGGCGCTGCGCGCCGCGAACGGGTCGCTGCCGCAGGCGCTGAGCTTCAGCCCGGCCCGGGTCCGCCGGAGCGTCCACCACGACAGCCAGGTCAGCGCGAACGCCGCGAACGTCAGCACCGACAGGTCGGCGAGCGGCCCGCCGAGCGCGCCGAGCGGCCGCGGCAGCCCGACGGGCGACTCGATGGCCGCCTCGGTGTCGAAGAAGGCCACCAGGGCGTAGCCCGTCGCCCCGGCGGCGGTCATCGACAGGCCGAGGCCGACGATAAGCACGTTCGCCTTGAAATGCGTGACCAGCACCCAGAACAGCAGGGACAGCAGCACGTTCACGACGATGGCGGCGGCGATGGCCGCGAGAACCGACCCGGTGCGGATGGCGGTGGCGGTCGCGACGAACGCGCCGCTGAGCATCAGCCCCTCCAGGCCGAGGTGCAGGACGCCGCTGCGCTGGGCGAACATTCCGGCGAGCGCCGCCAGCCAGATGGGCGTGGCGGCCTGCAGGCAGGTCCCCAGGAAGTCAACCACGGGAGTTCACCACCTCCGGATCGCGGCGGGCGGGCCCACCGGACGGATCGCCGGCGCGGGCCGCGGCCCGCGTCCGCCGGCGTCTCAGCAGGGCGGGCACCGTGGACACCGTGATCCACAAGGCGACCATCCCGTTGAGCATGTCGAGACCCGCCTGCGGCAGGTCGCTCACGACCGGCAGATAGATCGTGGCGGCGCGCAGCGCGCCGAAGAACACCGCGGCCAGCAGCGTGCGGAGCGGACCGAACGTGCCGACCAGCGCCACGATGACCGCCATGAAGCCGACCATCGGCGAGAACCCGACCCGCAGGCCGCCCGACGGGCCGTACGCCTCGACGGCGCCCGCGAGCCCGGCCGCCGCACCGCTCAGCGCGAAGACCACCAGGCCGACCCGGGAGGCGCGGATGCCCATCCACTGCGCCATCACCGGGTTGCGTCCGACGAGGCGGATCTCCAAGCCGAGCCGCGTACGGCCGGTCAGGACCACGGCGCCCGCCACGAGCAGGGCGCACAGGATCAACAGGGCGGGCGAGACGCCGCTGCCGTCGCTGAGCCGGAAGGCCCCCGGCAACTGGTCGGTCGTGGCCGCCTGGCCGGTGCCGTCGCGGCTCTTCAGCGGGCCGGTGCAGACCCACTCCAGCAGCAGCACGGCGATGAAGTTCATCATCAGGCTGGTGACGACCTCGTCGGCACCGAGCCGCGTCCGCAGCACCCCGGGCAGCAGCGACCACAGCGCGCCGAGCGCGATCCCCACCGCGAAGGCGCAGGGGACCACGACGAGCGCGGGACCGTCCCGCCACCCCAGGCCGACGACGAGGGAGCCGATCGCCCCGACGTACATCTGTCCCTGGGCGCCGATGTTGAAGTAGCCGGCCTGGAAGGCGAGCCCGACGCCGAGCGCGATGATGAGCAGCGGAATGGCCCAGCGGATCGTCTGCGTCCACGCGGCCGGCGAGCCGACGCTGCCGTCGATCGTCCCCGCGCCGATCGCCCCCACGTCATAGCCGGACACGGCGAATATGCCGAGGACCAGCAGCAGGGACGCGCCGATGACCGCGACGGGCCGGGCCGCGGCCGGCCTTGGCCGAAACCTCACGCCGCCTCACCCCTCACCATGGCGCCGCCCACCCGGTCCAGATCGAAGGGCCGGTCGAACTCGGCCACCACGCGCCCGGCGAACATCACCAGTACGCGATGGCACACCTCGAACATCTCCTCCAGGTCCGCGCTGACGACGAGGACGGCGGCGCCGGACGCGGCGGCGTCCACCAGCGCCGCCCGCACGTCACCGGCCGCGGCGATGTCCAGCCCGCGTGTCGGGTGCGCGGCGATGAGGACCCGCACGTCACCGGTGATCTCGCGCGCCAGGACGGTCTTCTGGACGTTGCCGCCGGACAGGTTCCCGGCCGGCTGGGTCTCGGCCCGGTACGCGACCCGCCAGCGGTCCAGCGCCTCCCGGCACCGTTCCCGCAGGGCCCTTGGATCGAGCATCGGCCCGTCCCCGGCGCGCCGCGGGGCGGCGTGGTTCTCCCACAGGGCGCTGCTGAGGCTGACCCCTTCCACGTTGCGTTCGAAGGGGATGACGCGCAGGCCGCGGTCGCGGCGCCGCCGCACCGAGGCCCCCGAGACGTCGGCGCCGGCCAGGGACACCGTCCCGCCGCGCAGCGGCGCCATCCCGACGAGCGCCTCGACGAGGCTGCGCTGCCCGTTGCCCTCGACACCGGCGACGCCCACGATCTCTCCTGCGCGGATCTCCAGCGACACGTCGACCGCGGCCGCGTCGTGCGACCCGGACCGCGCGTTCAGCCGGGTCGTGCTCAGCACCGCCGGGGCGTCCGGCGCGGGTTCGGCGACGGCCGGCACCTCCTTGACCGATGCGCCGCCGATGATGGCCCGCGACACGTCCGCCGGCTCCAGGTCGCCGATGGGCGTCGGCTCCAGGACGAGCCTGCCGGCGCGCAGCGCGGTGACGGTGTCGGCGACCGCGAACACCTCGTCCAGCTTGTGCAGCACCACGATCACGCACAGGCCCGCGGCGGCCAGGTCGCGCAGCCGGTCGAACAGCCCGCGCATCGCGGGCGGCGGCAGGACCGCCGTGGGTTCGTCCAGGACCAGCACGCGGGGGCCGGAGGCGAGGGCGCGGGCGATCTCGACCGCCTGCATCGTCTCGATCGGCAGCCTGCCGATCAGGGCGTCCGGGGCCACGGCGGCTCCCCCGTCCTCCAGCAGCGTCCGCGCCCTGCGGTGCAAACCTGCCTTGGAGAAGCCGCCGAGGGGGCGGTGCTCGTCGTTGAACAGTTCCAGTGCCTGGGCGACGGTGAAGTCCGAGGGCAGCGCGAAGTGCTGATGGACCAGTTCCACGCCCTGTCTGCGGGACTCGGCGACATTCCCTCCGGCGAGCAGGTGCTCTCCCACCCGGACGGTGCCACCGGAGGGTTCGACCAGACCGGCCAGCACCCGCGCGAAGGTGGTCTTGCCGGCGCCGTTCTGGCCGACGATGGCGTGCACCTTGCCCGGTGTGAAGGTCCCGCTGACTCCGTCGAGGGCACGGAAGTCACCGAAAAGTACCGAGACGTCCTGGCAGGTGACGGGTGCTCCGGCGCGGTGCGCGCCGCCCGCCGCGGCGGGTCCGGTTCTCTCGTGTGGTCGGGCTCGCATGGCTCGCTCACACGTTGTCGGTGTTGACGGGCACGTCGACGGAACCGTCGATGATCTTCTGCTTGGTCTCGCCGACCTTCTGGAACGCCGAGTCCAGGTCCGGGGCCCCGGCGCCGGCACGGAACATCTTGGCGCGTTCCAGGAAGGTGCCGTCGTCGGCGAGACCCGCTTCGCTGCCACCGGGCTTCCAGGACCCGTCGGCGATGGTGAGCACCCGCTTGGCCATGGTGGCGCCGTAGTGCTGCGACGCGACCGCGATCACACTGGTAGCGGTCTGGGCGCTCTCCGCGTTGTCGTAGATGACGAAGGCCTTGGCCTGGTCGGCGGCCTTCACGACGCCGACCGAGGAGCCGCCCGCGTAGGCGAGGACCACGTCGACCTTGTTGTTGAACATGGTCTGGGCGATCTGCTGGCCCTTCACCGGGTCGCCGAACGACCCGACGAACGCGCTCTTGACGGCGATGCCGGCGCGGGTGGCCTTGGCCCCCGCCTCGAAGGCGTGGTAGTCGGCGTTCAGCGAGGGGATCGCGGTTCCGCCGATGAACCCGACGACGCCCGTCTTCGACACGGTGGCGGCCAGCACGCCGGCCAGGTACGAGGGGCCCTGCGTGTCGAACGAGACCGTCTGGACGTTCGGCATCTCGGGCTTGTACGGGTCGGAGTAGATGTGCACGAACCTGGTCTTGGGGAAGTCGGGCGCCACGGTCTTGAGCACCTGCGTGAAGTCCGAGAACGACACGACGATCACCGGCGTCCCCGACTGGGCCAGGCTGCGCAGCGTCGACTCGTGCGAGGAGGGGTCGGGCGCGGCCACGTGGCGGGTGGTGTAGCCGGCCGCCTTCAGCGTGTTCAGACCGGCGATCAGGTTGTCGGTCGGCCCTCCGTCCCCGGCCTTCTGCGGGGTGACGAGCGCCACCGACTTCTCGTCTCCGCCTCCCCGCTGGTCTCCGGTCCCGCATCCGGTGAGCGCGAGAGCCGATGCCAGGCTCGCGGCGACGAGGAAACGACGGCGGTTCAGCGGCCCTGTTCCGAGACGCATAACAGGCTCCGTTCTGTCGGCCCGTTCACCGACACGGTCCTTCGTCCGCCGGGTCCTGCGCCCGACGGTTCTGCGAACGTACACGGCTGTCATCCTGGTGTCTAGAGGATGTATGCATAACAATCAGTACGCTTGCTCTGGAACACCTGGCCGCAGCAGACGGAGAGGCCGTGCCCGCGGGGCGTCGCACCGGCGCGGGCACGGCGGGCGGGATTCAGCCGGTGACGGTCACGCGAGCGCCGTCGAACGCGATGACGGTGTCGAGATCCGCCGACTCGACGGCCAGCCGGTCCGCTATACGGCGGGCGTTCTCCGGATCCGCCAGGACGGGGAGCCCGTGGTCGGCCGTCATGATCGGCACCAGTGACACCTGCGGGACGTCTCCGGCGGCCAGGTCGACGACCGTGATGAAGGCGTCCCGGCTGAACGCGTCGTAGATCTCCTCGATCTCCGGGGTGATGTTCTCCCTCGGCTGCTGGGCGACGAAGTTGCCCGGGCTGTACACGATGACCCGGTCCCGGTACACCTCCACCCCCTGCGGGGCGTGCACGTGATGGCCGAGGACGAGGTCGGCCCCCGCGTCCACGAGCGCGTGTCCGAACACCCGCTGGTACTCGGCGCGCGCACTGCCGAACCCGAATCCCCAGTGCACGGTGACCACCACGACGTCGACGCGTTCCCGCAATTCGCGCACGCGGCCGATGACCCGCTCGTGGTCGGCCGCGCGCACCCGAGTGCGGATGACCGGGGGCACGCCCGGTTCCTCCAGTTGGAACTCCCCGTTCACCACCCACTCGGTCTCCACGTGCACGGGAGAGATGCCCGGCTTGGACGGGCCGGCCGCGGCCCCCAGCGGCAGCAGGCAGGACCACGCGAGGAAACCCACGCGGCGGCCGGCGAGCTCCAGGACGGCGGCCTCCTCGGCGGCCGCGAGATCCTCTCCCGCACCGATCGCCGTCACTCCCGCCGAGCGCAGCCTCCGCACGGTGTCGTCCAGGGCGTCCCAGCCGTAGTCGGAACTGTGGTTGTTGGCGAGCGTCGCCACCTTCAGGTTGAAGGCGGCCAGCTCATGGACGAGCTCCGGACGCGCTCGGAAGTTGAGGATCCGGTCGGAGGGGTGACCCCGGTCGGAGAAGGGCAGCTCGACGCTCGACAGCACGCAGGAGGATGCTCCGAGCACCTCCTGAAGCGCGGTGAAGCCGGGGTCGGCGGGTACCTCGGCCAGGGACTTGGTGAGGACGATGTCACCGGTGGCGGTCAGATGGGAGATCACGGGCGGCGCCTTCCTGCACTGCGGATGGTCGCCGTACCGGCGCGCACCGTCGAAACGGCGGTCATGTCCGGCAATGCCGGACCAGACGGTACGGCGGTGAGAACGGACGTAACGGTGTCACGCTCGCCTAACACAGTCAATACGTTAGGAGTACAATCAGCGCGCGTCTCCAGCCACGGTCCCAGCCCCGGCACCGCACACCCCGGGGAGGAGCCGAGTCCGCGAAAGGCCCTGGCGCAAGGGGCTTACAGCAGGCATCGGGCGCTCCCGGATCCCGGTTGGCCCGCCATCAGTTATGCGTACTGGTAAAGTGTTTGCGTGATGCTTGAGGTGCAACGGCGGATGGCGACCCTGCGAGACTCATCGGGGAACGGGCGGCCGCTCTACGAACGAGTGGCGCACGAGATGTCCCAGGCGATCCGGGCAGGCGAGCTGCGTCCCGGTGAGCGGCTGCCCTCCGTCCGGCAACTGGCGACCGACCTGGGCCTCAGTGTCACGACCGTCATGAGCGTCTACGCCCGGCTCGGCGACCTCGGCCTGGTCCACGGGGAGGCCGGCCGCGGCACGTTCGTCAGCGAGGCTCCCGACCTTCCGCAGACGGCGCCGCCCCCCAGCGGCGGTGAGACCGTGGCGCCCGTCCGCGGGGGGAGCGCCTGGCGACGCCAGGTCCTCGCCCAGACCGAGGCGCGCCTGAAGCACAGCCATCCCACCGCGCGCGACCTCACACGCGGCGGCCCGGACCCGCGGCTGCTTCCCTTGGCCGTCGTCAAGCGCGCCTACCGGGACGTCGCCGCCCGGTTGCGGGCGCAGGACCTGGAGTATCCGGCGACGCTGAGCACCGAGCCGGAACTGGCCGATGCCCTCGCCGAACGGCTCGCCCGCGACGGGATCGAGACCGATGCCGACGACATGCTCGTCGCCAGTTCCACGCAGCAGTTCCTGGCGCTGCTCGCCATGCTGCTGCAACGGCGCTCCCCTGGCGAAACCGTCCTGGTGGGCGTCGAGGAGCCCGGTTACCAGACCGCCATGGACACCCTCGAATTCCACGGACTGGGACTCGTCCCCATGCCGATGGACGAGGCGGGGGTCACCGTCGAGGGCCTGCTCGGTGCCGTCGACGCGGGTGTCTCGGCCGTGCTGTTCACCCCGCGCGCCCACAGCCCGACCGGCTGCTGCTGGACGGTGCAACGCCGACGCGCGCTGGCAGACGCCCTCGCGCCCCATCCCGACGTCTGGATCATCGAGGACGACCAGTTCGCCGAGGCCGCGACCCTGCGACCAGGCTCGCTGTACACCGATCCCCGGCTACGGGACCGCGTCGTGTACCTCCGCTCATTCTCCAAGTCCATCGCCCCTGACATGCGGCTGGCGGTGGCCCTCGCCAAGCAGCCGATCCGCCATCCGCTCACGCTGGCCAAGTCCTTCGCCGACGGATGGACGTCCCGGACGTCCCAGCGCGTACTCGCGGCGACGCTCACCGACCCCCGCCTCGACGAACTTCTCACGGAGGCGCGCACCGAGTACGCACACCGCCGGGCCGCCGTCCGCGAAGCCCTGCGGCAGACCAGCGCCTCCCGGCAGATCGGCCTGTTCGTCCCCGAGTACGACACCGACGGTCTGCACGTCTGGGTCACGCTCCCCGGTGGTTGCGATGCCGATCGGGTGGTGGAAGCCACGGCGCAACGAGGGTTCTTGCTGGCAGCAGGGCAGCCCTTCTTCCTGTCCCCCGGTCACCAGCGCCACCTGCGGATCAACGCGGGCGCACTTCCCGCGGAGCACGCCTCGCAGCTCGCCGCGGCGATCGGCGAGGCCGTCGTCGGCCTGATGGGCCAGCCCACCGCCCTGCTCACCCCCTGACTCGGCAACCGACCGCAGGGCGCCTCCTTCAGCTTTCGTTCGCGGGCTAGCGCGGCGGCTGCCGTGCCTGCTTGCGGAACTGTGCGGGCGATGAGCCGACCACGCGGCGGAACGCGGTGCTGAACGCGCTCTCGGACGGGTAGCCCGTGGCCCGTGCGAGCTCGGATATCGACAGAGTGGCGCGGGCGAGGGCGTCGCGCGCGAGGCGTGCGACAACCACGTTGCAGCAGGTCACCCGGGCCATAGCCTCAGTCCGCAGGGCGGACTGGGGCGTTGTGCGCGACGTGGTGGGCCCCGCAGAGTGTGACGCACGACGCAACGCGATCGTCATATCGGCGACATATCGCGTTCGGTCGAACGTCTCTTTGTCGACTGTGGTGGGGAAAGCGTGGTCAATTCATCGGGTTTCAGCCCGCGGTTCTTCGTGGGCACGGACGTCGGCGGGACGTTCACCGATCTCGTCGTCCTGCGGGACGGGCGCCCGCCGCGGCTGTTCAAGTCGCCGACGACGCCGGACGACCGCTCCCAGGGCGTGGTCAACGCCCTGGGGCTTGCCGCCGAGTCCTACGGGCTGGACCTCGCGGGATTCTGCGCCGCCGTCGTCTACTTCGCGCACGGCACCACCGCGGCGACCAACGCGCTGATCGAGCGGAAGGGCGCGCCGACCGCGCTGCTCACCACCCGCGGGTTCAGCGACACCATGCTCATCCAGCGGTCGATGACGTCCTGGGTCGGGATGGGTGCCCGGACCGGCCACTACAGCCGCCGGCGCAACCCCGACCCGATCGTCCCGCGGTCGCGGATCGTGGAGATCACCGAGCGGACCGACGCAGCGGGGACGGAGATCGTCGCGCTGGACGAGGACGAGGTGCGCGCGACGCTGCGCCGGCTGCGGGCCGAGGGCGTGCGGGCCCTGGCGGTGTCGTTCCTCTGGTCGTTCGTGAACGGCGCGCACGAAGAGCGGACCGCCGAGATCATCGCCGAGGAGTGGCCGGAGGCGTACGCGACGCTCTCGCACGAGGTCGCGCCGGTCATGGGCGAGTACGAGCGGTCGGCCACGACGGTCGTCAACGGCTACCTCGGCCCGGTCATCCGCGGCTACGTCGCCGATCTGGAGGGCCGGCTGCGCTCCGCCGGGTTCACCGGCGACTTCTCGATCATGGACTCTGGCGGCGGCGTCATGCGGGCCGGGGACGCGGCCCGCCGTGCGGCGTCGATGCTCACCTCCGGGCCCGCCGGGGGCGTGCTGGCCTCGGCGGCGCTCGCCGAGCGGCTCGGGCACCGCAACGTCATCACGTCGGACATGGGCGGGACCAGCTTCGACGTCGGCCTCATCATCGATGGCGAGCCGCTGGTCGAGCGGGTCGGCGAGGTCGGCGACCTGCATCTGGCGCTGCCGCGGATCAAGGTGACCGCGATCGGCGCGGGCGGCGGCTCGCTCGCGGCGGTGGACGAGTCCGGCGTGCTCGTCGTCGGCCCGGAGAGCGCGGGGTCGGTGCCCGGTCCGGCCTGCTACGGCCGCGGCGGCGACCGGCCGACCGTCACCGACGCCGACGTGGTGCTCGGCATCATCGACCCCGCCCGTTTCCTGGGCGGCCAGATGCCGCTGGACCCCGCGCTGGCGGAGAAGGCGATCCGGGTGCACGTCGCCGACCCGCTCGGCCTCACCGTCGAAGAGTCCGCGGCCGGCATCAGGAAGGTCGCCGACAACCAGATGGCCGACCTGCTGCGCAAGGTGACGGTCGAGCAGGGGCGCGACCCGCGTGATTTCGCCGTCTACGCCTACGGCGGGGCGGGTCCCACCCACGCCTACGCCTACACCGAGGCCGCGGGCATCGCGACGCTCGTCGTTCCGCCGACCTCGACGGTCCACTCCGCGTACGGCACCGTCACCTCCGACCGGTACCGCGCGGTGCAGACGACGGAGGTGCACCGGACGCCGCCCGGCGCCGAGGACCCCGCCGCCCATTTCGACGCCGAGCGCATCTCCGCCGCCCTGGACGCGCTCGCCGCGCGGTGCCGCGCCGATCTGGACGACGACCCGCGGATCCGGCTCTCGCGCGTGGCGTACCTGAAGTTCCGCCGCCAGTCGCACGAGCTGCCCCTCACCGTCCCCGACGGCCCCGTAACCACGGACGTCCTGCGCGCGCTGATCGAGGATTTCCGCGCCGCCTACGAGCGGATCTACGGCGCGGGCACCGCCCTGCTGGGCGCCGGTGTGGAGATCCACACGCTGCGCGTCGAGGGCCGGGTCAAGATCACCGACGTCCGGGAGGGGCAGTACCCGGGCGCCGCCGACGCCGATGCGGCCCTCATCGGGGAGCGCGAGGTGCACTTCCCCGAGACCGGCCGGATCGCCACCCGGGTCTACCGGGGCGAGGGGCTGGGCAGCGGCGCCGCCCTGCGCGGTCCCGCGATCTTGGAGTTCGCGGGCACCACCGTCGTGCTGGGCCCGACCCAGACGCTGGCCGTCGACCACCACAGCAACCTCGTCATCGACTGCAAGGGGGAGGCGTGACCACCGCCATCGAGACCGGCACCGCCATCGAGACCGGCACCGCCATCGATCCGATCACCTTCGAGGTGATCCGGCACCGGCTGCTCGCCATCACCGACGAGCAGGGCGCGACGCTGGCGGCCATCTCCGGTTCCACCCACGTGGTCGAGGCCAGCGACTACAACGTCGGTCTCTACCTGCCGGACGGCTCCGTCGCCGCGATGGGCCGCACGATCCTGTCGCACGCCTCCTCCATGGCGGCGATCACCCGTTCGGTCATCGCGGACTGCACCGAGTCCCCCGGCATCCGTCCCGGCGACATGTTCATCGTCAACGACCCCTGGAAGGGCACCGTCCACGCCCAGGACGTCGGCCTCATCGCGCCGATCTTCTTCGACGGGGAGCTGCTCGCCTGGACCGGCGCGATGTGCCACATGGTCGACGTCGGCGGCATGACCCCTGGCAGCTTCTGCATCGACGCCACCGACTCCTACCAGGAGGGCTTGCAGATGCCGCCGACGAAGCTCGTCGACGGCGGCGAGGTGCGCACCGACGTGTGGAACCTGATCCTCGGCCACACCCGCATGGCCCCGACCGTCAACCTGGACCTGCGGGCGCTCATCGGCGCGAACAACACCGCGATCAGGGCGATGACCGCGCTGGCCGGCAGGTACGGCGCGGGAACGGTTCGCACGGTGATGGCCAACCTCATCGGCCTGTCCGAGCGCCGCCTGCGCAACCGCCTCGCGCTGCTGCCCGACGCCCGGCTGCACTCCCGCGCCTTCCTCGACAACGACGGCGGGCTCGCCCAGTCGTCGGAGAACGCCACCTACGAGGTGGACCTGGTGCTCACCAAGCGCGGCGCCACCCTGCACTTCGACTTCTCCCGATCCTCGCCCCAGGCCAAGGGGTACATCAACTGCGCCTACTCCGGGATGATGGCCGGGGTCGCGGCGGCGCTGCTGCCGACGCTGGCCTTCGACGCGCCGTGGAACGAGGGCCTGTTCCAGCCGATCGAGGTCGAGTGTCCTGAAGGTCTGATCTGCAACGCGGCGCGCCCGGCGGCCGTCAGCGGCGGCGCGCTGGAGGCCGGCTGGCTCGTCGAGATGACGGCCCTGGAGTGCCTGTCGAAGCTCGCGGCCTGCTCCGACGAGCTGCTGCGCGAGGCCCAGGCGGGTCCGGCGGGCGGCCCCGACAAGTTCGTCCTCACCGGAACGGGCGAGAACGGCGCCCGCCAGACCTACGTGATCATGGACTGCCTCGCCACCGGCGGCGCGGCCTACGCGCACCGCGACGGCGCCTGGACGCAGGGCCAGCACAACATCGAACGGCAGAAGATCTCCAACGTCGAGGCCGTCGAGATGGACTCGCCGCTGCTGTACCTGTGGCGCGGCCTGGTCGCGGACTCCGGCGGCGCGGGCCGGCACCGCGGCGGCATGAGCATGGGCGCGGTCTACACCGTGCACGGCGGCCGGGACGTCACCGCGCTGAACTCCGCGCACGGCTGGGAAGTGCCGAACTCCACGGGCATCTTCGGCGGCTACCCCGGCGCGCAGAACACCCGCACCGTCGTGCACGGCAGCGACGTCAAGGCACGGCTGTCCGCCGGGACCGTCCCCGCGGTCGGCGACCTGTCCGGCGAGCGTCCGGTCATGCGGGGCCGCCAAGGCCTCTACCACCTCGGCGACGACGACGTACTGGCCACCGTGCCGCAGGCGGGGGGCGGCTGGGGCGACCCGCTCGACCGGCCCGCCGAGGCGCTCCAAGCCGACCTGGACTTCGGAGCCGTCACGCCGGATGCCGCCGTCCGCCTCTACGGCGCGGTCCTCACCGAGGACGGCCTGGTCGACGCCGCCGCCACCGCCGTCCGCCGCGACGGCCTGCGCGCCGAGCGCCGGGCCCTGCCCGCCGAACAGCCCCTCCCCGAGCAGCCACGCGGCGAACGCACGCGGGTCCACCCGATGGGCGACGGCCTCGAGGTCGTCGAGGCCGACGGCCGCAGCTGGATCGCCTGTGTCTGCGGGTGCGTCCTGTCCACCGCCGACGAGCCCTGGCGAACCCGCGCGTCGCTCCACTCCAGCGGCGACATCCACGCGTTCAGCCACGCCACGCGCCTGGACGAGGGCCTCGAACTGCGGGCCTACTCCTGCCCGTCGTGCGGCCGACTTCATGCCACCGACGTGGTCCGGCGCGGCGCCGCCCATCCCGACGACATCCGCCTGCTCACCGGAGGGGAGGACTGATGGGGCATCTCGCGTTCGCCGCGGCGACCTCCCATGTCGGCGCGATCGTCAAGAATCCCGGCGCCGACCCGGAGCTCTCCGGCGTGCTGCACGAGGCGTGGCGACGGCTCGACGCCGAGATCGCCGCCGCCCGCCTGGACGCCGTCGTCCTCGTCGCCACCGACCATTACGAGACCTTCGGGCTGGAGAACTACCCGGCCTTCTGCCTCGGCGTGGCCGACGAGCACGAGGGATGGGCGGAGTTCGGCAACCCCGGCGGCACCGTCGCGGGGCGGCCCGCCGTCGCCGAGGCGCTGCTCGCGGGCCTCACCGCCCGCGAGTTCGACCTGGCGCGCTCGCACACCATGGCACTCGACCACAGCTTCATGGTCCCACTGGCGAAGCTCCCGGCGGCCGCGGCGGCCGGGGTGGTGCCGCTGTTCGTCAACTGCAGCACCCCGCCGCTGCCGACCCTGCGCCGCTGCCTGGATCTGGGCGCGGCGCTGCGGGAGGCGGCGCGGGCCCTGCCCGGCGACCCCCGGGTCGGCGTGATCGGCACCGGCGGCCTGTCGCACTGGGTCGGGCTGCCGCGCTTCGGCGACATCAACGACGAGTTCGATGGCCGGCTGCTGGGCCTGCTGGAGCGGAACGAGGCCGAGAACATCCTCGGCTGGGACGACGCGACGATCCTGGAGGAGGCGGGGAACGGCGCCCTGGAGATTCGCACCTGGCTCGTCGCCGCGGGTGCGGCGGGCGGCCCGGCCCGGGTCCACGCCTACCGGCCGATGCCCGCCTGGACCGTCGGAATCGGCATCGCCGCCTTCGAGGTGGCCGCATGAGCGTCGTCGCCCTCAACCGGCTGGCCCGGGAACTGGAGCACTCTCCCGGCCTGCTCGCACGCTACCGGGAGTCTCCGGAGACCGTCCTCGACGGGTACCGGCTGAGCGGGCCGGAGCGCCGGGCGGTCACCGAGAAGGACGCGTCGTGGCTGCTCGCCGCCGGGATGAACCCGGTCGCGCTGCGCAACCTGATGGTCGTGCTCGGCGTCGCCCACCAGGACATGTACCCCGCACCGAAGGACGGCGCCTGACATGGCCGTGTCCGATGCGAAGGGAACACCGGCGGGCCTGGACGAGCGGTCCGCGGAGGGCGTCCCAGTGCTGGAGCTGCGCGATGTGCGCAAGGCCTTCGGCGGGGCGCAGGCCCTCGCGGGCGTCGACTTCACGCTGCGGCCCGGCGAGGTGCACGCGGTCGTCGGCATGAACGGCGCCGGCAAGTCGACCCTGGTCGAGCTGATCTGCGGCTCTTTCGCCCCGGACGGAGGCGACATCCTCGTCGACGGGCACCGCCAGGGTACGCTCACCCCTCGCCGCGCCCACGCGGCGGGGGTGAGCATCGTCCACCAGCGGCGCACGCTCGTGGCCGGGCTGAGCGTGGCCGAGAACCTGCTGCTCGGCCGGCTCCCCACCCGCGCGGGACGGGTGCTGTGGCGGAGGGTCCGCGAGGAGGCCGCCTCCGCCCTCGCCGACCTCGGACTGGACATCGCCCCCGGCGCGCTCGCCGGGGACCTCGGCCCCGGCGAGCAGACGCTCGTCGAGATCGCCCGGGAGGTCCATCACGGCGGCCGGGTCCTCATCCTGGACGAGCCGACCGCCTCGCTCGGCGGCCCGGACGCCCGACGCGTCCACGGCCTCGTCCGCACCCTGCGCGCCCGTGGCACGGCCATCGTCTACATCTCGCACCACCTGGACGAGGTCCTCTCCCTCGCCGACCGCGTCACCGTCATGCGCGACGGCCGGGTCGCCGCCGTCGAGGACCGCGCGGCGCTCGACCTGCCCGTCCTGGTCCGGGCCATGACCGGCGACCGCCTGGTGCAGGGCAGGCCGGAGGCCCGCCGGACCCCCGGCGCTCCGGTGCTGACGCTGTCCGGGCTCTGCGGCGGACGGCTCCGGCCGTTCGACCTGGAGGTCAGGTCCGGCGAGGTCGTCGCCGTCCTCGGCCCGGCGGGCGACGGCCAGTCGGAACTGTTCGGGCTGCTCAGCGGGCTGCGCCGGGCGCGGAGCGGCACCGTCGCCGTGCGCGGCGCGCAGATCCGCTCCGGCAGCGTCGCCGCCGCCCTCGGCGCCGGGCTGCGCTGCGTGACCGGGGACAGACTCTCCTACGGGCTCGTGCCGGGCCTGGGCGTCGACGAGAACCTCGACCTGGTCCGGCGCGGCAGGCTGCGGCCCTGGCTGGTCCGCTGGCGCGACCTGCGCGCACGCGCCCGGTCGTCCCGGGACCGCTACGGCGTCACCACGATCCAGGACGACCCGCCGGTGGCCGCCCTGTCCGGAGGCAACCAGCAGAAGGTCCTGCTGGCGGCGTGGCTCGACGGCGACCTCGCCGCCTGCTTCCTGGAGGAGCCGACCACCGGCGTCGACATCGCCGCCAAAGCCGACATCCACCGGATCGTCGACGGCCTCGCCGAGCGCGGCGCCGCCGTCCTGCTCGGCTCCTCCGACATCGACGAGGTGATCCGGCTCGCCGACCGCGTCGTCGTCGTGCGCGCCGGCCGGACCGTCGCCGACCTGCCCATGGACCAGGTGAGCCGGGACGACCTCGTCACGCTCATCGCTGGAGGGGACCAGTCATGACCGCACTGACCGCACCGAAGGGGCTCCTGCGGCTCGGCCTGCCGCCGGGCCTGTCCCGCCACCTGGGCCTGCTGGCCGTGCTCCTGATCATCGGGGCCTTCACCGCCCTGCGCAGCGACGCCTTCCTCACCGGCCCGAACCTGCTCAACGTGTCCCAGCAGATCGCCGTCGTCGCCGTCCTGGCGGCCGGGCTCACCCTGCTGATGACGGCGGGCGGCATCGACTTCTCGCTCGGCGCGATCGCCGCCGTCACCCACGGCGTCACCGCGCAGCTCATCGTCGCGGGCGTCGCCGACTGGACCGCCGCCGCGCTGGCGGTCGCGCTGGGCGCGGCGATCGGCCTGGTCAACGGGCTCGTCGTGACGTACCTGCGGGTCGCGCCGTTCGTGGCGACGCTCGCCACCTCGACGGTCCTCGGCGGCGCCGCCCTGCTCATCATCGACGGCAAGAGCGTCTCCATCGGCGAGGCGCTGGTGCCGCTCGGGTTCGGTGAGGTGTTCGGCCTGATCCCCGCCCTGGTCGTCGTCGCGATCGCCGGCTGCGTCGCCGCGGGCCTGGTGCTGCGCTGGACGGCGTTCGGCCGCAACGCCTTCGCCATCGGCGGCAACGAGCAGGCCGCCCGTCTGGCGGGCATTCCCGTCGCCCGGACCAAGCTGCTGCTCTACACCCTCGGCGGGCTGCTCGCCGGTCTCGGCGGGGTCATGCTCGTGGCCCGGCTCGGCGCCGCCAGCCCCGGCACCGGCGGCCTGCACCTGGAGCTCACCGTGGTCGCCGCGGTCGTCATCGGCGGCACCGCCCTGAGCGGCGGCAGCGGCACCCTCGTCGGCACCGCCCTCGGCGTCGTGCTGCTGGGCGTGGTCGCCAACGCCATCAACCTGCTCCAGATCAACGCCCACTACCAGGACGTCGCGCTCGGCGCCGTCCTGCTCATCGCGGCCGTCACCAACCACCTGCGCGGCCGAACCCACTGACCGGCTCCCGGCCCTCCGCCGCCACCCCCACCCATCCCGACCGGGAGGAATCCACCATGTTCGCCAACCCGGGCACCGTCCCCACGGCCACCCGCGCGAAGGCCACGGCCCTCGTCCTGGCCGCCGGCCTCGCACTGTCGGCCTGCTCGGTCGACGAGGGAGGCGCGGCCGCCACGCAAGCTCCATCGGACAAGGAACTGACGATCGGCTTCGTCAACGGCAACTCGATCGAGTTCCACACCTGCCTCCAGCGGGCGCTGCAGGCCCGCGCCAAGAGCGCCGGGGTCAAGGTGCTGACCGCGAACTCGGCCATGAACCCGGCCACGGAGCTGTCCAACATCGACGACATGATCGTCAAGCGGGTCGACGCGATCGTCGTGCAGACGGTCAACATCGACTCGCTGGAGGGCGGGATCGGCCGCGCCAACCGCGCCGGCGTCCCGATCTTCCTGACCTCCGTCGCCTCGGTGGACCAGAGCAAGATCCTCGGGGCGGTCGTCACCGACGTGCAGAAGGTCGGCCGCGACCTCGGCGCATGGCTCGCCGAGGACGGCGGGGGCAAGCCCGTCGAGGTCGGAATCATCGGCGGCGCGCCCGGCGCCGCCGCCGACCTGATGAACAACGCCTTCAAGCGGAGCCTCGGCGATGACGCCGAGGTCGTCTTCGACCAGCCCGCGTTCTGGCAGCGGGCCAAGGCGCAGGACGTCGCCGACAACCTCCTCCAGGCCCACCCGAAGGTCACCCACGTCTTCGTCCACAACGAGGACATGGCCTTCGGCGTGCTCGCCGCGTTCAAGGCCGCCGGACGCGACGACATCAAGATCCTCACCAACGGCGGCAGCGAGGCCGGCGTCAAGGCCGTCAAGGACGGGGAGTTCGCGGTCACCGTCAGCAACACCCCGAAGAGCGTCGGCGAGATGGCCGTGGACAACGTCGTCGGCCTGCTGCGCGGCACGCAGGGCGTCCAGAAGATCGCCACCGTGCCCGACATGGTCGTGACCAGCGACAATGCGAGTAAGGCTCCGCCCTACTGCTCGTGAGGCACCATGACCGACTCTTCTCACTCCCCTTCCGCCGGCGACCCCGCTCGCCGCCGCGGAGTACGCTCCGTCGACCGCGCCCTGGACGTGCTCAGCGCCTTCAGCGCGGCGCACCCCCGCTTCCAGCTCACCGAACTGGCCGAGGCCGCCGGGGTACCGAAGACCAGCACCCACCGCATCGCGGTGACCCTGGTCGAACGCGGGTTCCTCCGGCAGGAGGCCGACGGCGCCTACATCCTGGGCAACCGGCTGCTCGAACTGGGCAGCCTGGTCTCGACGACGACCGCGCTGTCCCACCTGACGCAGGGAGTCGCCGAGGAGCTGATCCGCTCGACGGGCGAGACCGTCCTGATCGCCGAGATCGACTGGCGGGACAGGTCGCTGCTCATCACCGGCAAGCGGGAGGCACCGCATTCTCCGGAGTCGCTGTCGCCGCTCGGACGGCGCTCGATGCTGGCCAACGGCTGCATCAGCCGCGCCATCCTCAGCGGCCTGCCGCGGGAGGAGAGCGAGGAGATCGTCACGCGGCTGCCGCTGGCGCAGCGCACCCCCGCCAGCATCACCGACCCCGACGTCCTCCGGCGCGAACTGGACACCGCCCGCCGGTACGGCTACGCCGTCGAGATCGGCGAGTTCATCGCCGGCATCGCCGGCGTCGCCGTCCCGGTGATGGTCGGTGGCAGGCCCGCCGGCGCGATCGCGGTCTGCGGGCGCATCACCCGCATGCCGCGCCGGCGGCTCGAAGCCCTCGGCAAGCACCTCAAGCACCTGCTCGGTCAGACCGCGGCCGAGCATCCACCCTCCCCGCCACGCGGGGGCTGACCCTGGAGACCCCACCATGCGGAAGACCCGCGAAGCCCGATGGGTGACCTTCCCCAGCGGTTCCGACGAGATCCGCGGCTATCTGGCCCTGCCCGTGCGCCCTCCCGAAGACGCCTCACCGCCGGTGGTCGTCATGGCACACGAGAACCTCGGTGTCACCGCCCATCGAGAGCGGGTCACCGAGCTCATCGCGGACGAGGGCCTCGCCTGCCTGACCGTCGACCTGTACAGCAGGATCGGGGGCCGCCCCCCGCAGGACTTCACGACCCCCGAGGAGCGCCGCGCCAAGGCGTTCCTCGCCGCCCGCGACGAGCGGGCGCTCCCCGACCTCGAAGCGGGGCTGGACTACCTGGCCGGCCGCGGCGACGTCGACGCCTCCCGCGCCGCCGTCGTCGGGTTCTGCCTCGGCGGCGGCCTCGCGCTCGCCTGGGCGACCCGGACCGACCGGCTGGCCTGCGCCGTTCCGCTCTACGGACTGCCCGAACTGCCGCCCTCCTACAGCCCCACCGGCCAGGTGCGATCCCGCATCACCATCGCCGACGGCGTCCGCTGCCCCGTCCAGTGCCACTTCGGCGGCGCCGACGAGGTCATCCCGCTCGACCAGGTCGCCCGCCTCGGCGACGCCCTGAAACTGTCCGGGCGGGAGACCGAGATCCACGTCTACGAGGGCGCCGGGCACGCCTACCACGACGACACCCACCCCAACCACCACCCGGAGGCCGCACAACTCACCTGGGAGCGGACCCTCGCCTTCCTGAGGAAGCACCTGTGAGCCTGTGGACCGACCTGCTCGGCGCCGAGATCCGGCACGTCACCGCCGCCGGGGTCCCGACACGCGTCGCCGGGCTCGGCTCGGGCGCCCCGGTCGTCCTGCTGCACGGGCGAGGCGGCCACCTGGAGACCTTCGCACGCACCCTTCCCGCGCTCGCGGGGACGGGACGCCGCGCGATCGCCTTCGATCTTCTCGGCCACGGGCTCACCGCACCGTCGCCGTCCGGCTCCTACACGGTGGAGGAGTTGACCGGCCACGCCCTGGCCGTCCTGGACGCGCTCGGCCTGGACGCCGTCGACCTCGTCGGCCAGTCCCTGGGCGGTTGGGCCGCCGTGCTGGCCGCGCTGCGCGCGCCGGAACGGGTGCGGCGGCTCGCCCTCATCGAACCGGCCGGGCTCCAGGCGGAGACCGAACGGCTCGCCGACCCCGCGGTGCGGAGAGCCTACGAGCGCGGCGGCCGGGCCTACGCCGAGCCGACGCCCGACGCCGTCCGGACCCGGCTCGCCGGGCTGCTCGCCGACCCCGCAGGGGTCGATCCCGAACTCGTCCAGGTGCGGACCGAGCTGTACCGGCCCGAGGAGGCCCGGCGGGTGCACCGGCAGGTCCGGGCGGCCGACAACGGACCCTCGCTCCTCACACCGCAGCGGCTCTCCGCCCTGAAGGCGCCCACCCTCTTCATCCGCGGCGAGCACGGGCACACCCCCGCCGGCGTCGTCGAGGCGGCGGTATCCGCGGTCCCACATGCCCGCCTCCTGACCGTCCCCGAAGCCAAACAGTGGCCGCAGTACGAGCGGCCCGACCTCGTCAACGCCTCCCTCATCGACTTCCTCAGCAAGGAGGACCACGCATGAGCCTGTGGACCGACTCCCTCGGCACCGAGACCCGCTTCCGCGACGCCGCCGGCTGGCGCACCCGATCGATCGAGGCCGGAGAGGGCGACGCCGTCATCCTCATGGGCGGGCTCACCGGCCACGCCGAGGGCTTCCTGCGCAACGTCGTCCCGCTGTCCGAGCGAGGCCTGCGCGTCTACGCGGTCGACGTGCTCGGCCACGGCCTGACCGCCCGTCCCACCGACGTCACGTACCACGCGCCCGTCTTCACCCGGCACCTCGTCGGCTTCCTCGACGCCATCGGAGCCGAGCGCGCACACCTGGTCGGCCAGTCCCTCGGCGGCTGGATCGCCCTGCACACCGCCCTGCATCACCCCGACCGCGTAGGCAGGATCGTGTCCGTCACCGGCGCCGGGCTGCTCCTGTCCGACCCCGGACGCGCCGCCGAGAGCGAACGGGTGCACGCCCAAGTCAGGGCCGTCACCACCAAGGCCGCCTCGACACCGACCCGCGAAAGCGTCCGCGAACGGCTGGAATGGCTGATGCTCGACCCCGCCACCGTCACCGACGAACTCGTCGAATGCCGCTACCGCTACTACACGCTGCCCGGCACCGAGAAAGCCCTCGCCAAGCTCGTCGCCGAGCAGCCCAGCGAGGCCAACCGTGCCCACATGCTCGGCGAGGACGACCTCGCCCGCATCGACCACGAGACCCTCATCCTGTGGAGCGACCACAACCCCACCACCCCCGCCGAGGTCGGCCGCCGCGCCAGCGAGATCCTGCCCAACGGCGCTTTCGACATGATCACCGGTGCGGGGCACTGGCCCATGTTCGAGCAGCCCGCCCAGTTCAACCGCATAGTCGGCGACTTCCTCGCCAAGGACTCCCGGTGACGCCCGCCGAACAGGTCTCCGTCGGCTGCCGTGTACTGGCGGCGCACGGCAACGCCGACCTCATCTGGGGCCACCTCTCCCTCCGCGACCCGGACGGTGCGGGCGTCTGGCTCAAGGCCGCCGGCTACGGCATGGAAGAGATCACTCCAGACCGTGTCGTGCTCATCGACCGCGACGGAACACGCCTCGACGGCGACGGCCGCGTCCACCTCGAATACCCCGTCCACACCGAGATCATGGCCGCCCGGCCCGACGTCGGCGCGGTGGTCCACAGCCACGCCGAGTCGGCCGTCGCCTTCGCGGCCACGGGCCTTCCCCTCCACCCGGTCGGCCACGAGGGCACCCTGTTCTGGCCACCTGACATCGCCCGCTTCACCGCCACCGGAGACCTCATCCGCGACCGCGCCCTCGGCGGAGCGGTCGCCGAAGCCATCGGCGACCGCAACGCCCTACTCCTCCACCGGCACGGGCTCGTCACGACGGGACCCGACGTGCCCACCGCCGTCATGACCGCGATATTCCTGGAGAAGGCCTGCCGGCTCCAGCTTCAGGTCGCCGCGGCCGCCGGCACCTACGACCACTCGGACGAGGCCGAGGCTCTCGCCAAGCGGGCTCGCTGCTACGGCCCCGCGCAACTCGAGTCCGCATGGGCGTACCTGGTCCGCCGGCTGCCCCGGTGACCGGAGAGGGTTCTTCCGCGAAGGGTTCAGCCGCGAAGGACGGCGCTGGGCCCGGAAGCCCTCACGAAGCTCATGTCCATCCAGTGCCGCCAGTTCGAGCCGTCGTCAGTGCGCTCCCATTCGGCCGCCATGGACTCGCCGTCTTCGGCGATCACCAGCGTCGCCCGCTCCGTCTCGCCGGCGAACGTCCAGACACCCCTGTCGTCGACGCTTGCCCACATGGTGGCGAAGTTGCCTTGGTTGTCGAAGGAGCGCATGGGATAGGTCCGGCTCGCTGGATCGTAGGGCCCGATCATCTCGATGACCTCGACGTGTTCCTCGTTCATGCGCACGTCCACGCGATGAATGAGGAAGTGCTCGCCTGCCAGCCATTCGTAGGTGTCCGAGCCGGCGATGCGGATCGCCGGCTCGATCGCGGTGGCCGCTGTGCACCCCTGCGAACGCCAACGGCCGACCAGCGCGTTCAGGCGCTGGTTCTCCGATCGCGGGGCACGGGCGTTGTCGTCTCCTGACATGGCGGATCCTTGCCATCCGTAGTGTGTAAGATATTGCTTAAACACTTACATACCGTCCCGGTAGCACGCAAACGAAGGCGGTGGCCCATGGACGACGCGCTTCGCGCCGTGGCGGACCCGACCCGCCGCGCCATCCTCGTCCTGGTGCGGGATCGCGAGGTATCGGCAGGCGAGATCGCCGAGCGCTTCCCCGAGATCAGTCGCCCCGCGGTATCCCAGCATCTGCGAACGCTGGCAGCGGCCCGTCTCGTGGATGTCCGCCGCGCCGGCAACCGCCGCTTCTACCGGCTGCGTCCCGAGGGGTTGGCCGAGGCGGTGACGTTCCTGGAAACGATGTGGTCCACCTCGCTCGGCCGCCTCCAGCACGAAGCCGAACGAGAAGAACGCGCGCACACCCGCGACCAGGACATGAAGGGATCGCTATGAGCAGGACGATTGAGCACACGTTGCACATCCGCGCGCACCCGGAGACGGTCTGGCGGTACTTCACCGACCCGGTACGCCTGTCGCAATGGTGGGGAGCGGCCGAACTGGACGCCCGCCCCGGCGGCACTCTGCAGGTCGCGATGCACGAGGGCCCACGCCCGGTGATGCGAGGTCGATTCGTGGAACTCGTACCGTACGAACGTCTCGTCTTCACCTTCGGCTGGGAACCCACACCAGGAGCGCCCGACATCGCGCCAGAGGCATCCCGCGTCGAGGTAACCCTGACACCGGACGGCGACGGCACCAAGCTCACCCTTCGCCACAGCGGTCTGCCGGCCGCACTCGAAGAGGAGACCCGCGACGGCTGGGCACACCTGCTCCATCGTCTGGGCGAAACAGCAGAACGCCAGGAAGATCAAGTCGTTCGCACTCTCCACTGTTGACGTCCTGCCGGGATCGGAAGCGTGCAACCCACCGTGCACGAGGAATTCCGGTCGGTCGCCCGGCGCCGAGCTTGTCAACGGCAGCGCTACAGCGGGGTCAGCCTGAACGAGGCCGAGCCGACCACGGACAGAGTGACCTGGCCCAGGCGTTCGGCGGCAGGACCGTTCTCGTAGCCCTGGTTCGGATAGACGTCGGCCAGAAACCCCCTTGCCAGTGGATCCGCCACCAGCCCGACCAGTCGATTGGCGTTGACCGCCGCCACCGGCTCGAAGTTGGCGCCCTGCTCCGCCTGGGTGGGGCCCGACCAGTATGTGAGCACCATCTGGGTCTTGTAGTCGTGGTGGCCGGTCCAGTCGATCGGGACCATGTAGGTCTGGTTCTTGTCGGTGACCGGTGTCTTGGGCACGTTGACCGTTCCCTTCGGGTTGTTCGGATCCGGCCCGACGATGCTGAACGCGAAGGAACCGTCCGTGGGGATACCGGTGAGCTGGACGCCCGCGTAGAACCTGCCGCCGGTGGGTGGTCCCGTGAGCCACATCTGCTGGGTCCAGGTCGCGTTCGTTTCGGTCGGTACCTGGACGACGTTCCTCCAGCCCAGGTTGGGGTGGCCGCTGATGAACGCGGCCAGCTCCGCCATCGTGCCGATGGAGCCGATCCTGCTGCGCGGGTCGTCCGGATTCTCGTCCGGGTCGTTCTCCACCCAGGCCACCAGGCAGTAGTGGCCGTCGAGCGGCACGGCGTCCCAGACGAACGGCGGGTAGGTGTAGTCGACGTCGTTGAGCGTGGCGGAGGCCACGTCGATGTAGCCGTGACCGGTCTCGACCGCCCTCAGGCCGTTGTTCAGCCAGTTGTTCGGCCACAGGATCAGCGAGGTGTCGCCCTCGCCGTTGAGGTAGTACAGCCACACCCGTGCCCTGTGCCGCCCGTCGACCGTATTGAGTCCGCGGACGTAGATGAAGTTGGCGGCGCCCTTCGCGGAGGTGAAGACCTGGTTCGGCGAAGCGTTCCCGTAACCGCCGACCAGGGTCACCGCCGGGTCCTTCAGCGGCTGCTGCCCAGAGGGCCAGATGTCGGGGCAGTCGCTGAGCACGCCGGCGGGCGTGCCCCCGGCCGGAGTCTGCCCGAGCTGGTCGCGGAGGAAGAGGCCCTGGTAGGGGTCGGCGCCGAACCGGGTCCGGACACTCGGCTCCTGCGGCCCGGCCACCGGACTCGCCGCAGCCTGGACCTGGTCGATCACACCCAGGTTGCCGGTCTTGGTGTTGGCCGTGAAGATCCGGCCACCGTCGGGGCTCACGGCGATGCCGGACACGAACTGCGCGCCCGAACCCCAGCTCACCGACTGGACCAGCCGCAGCGAGGCGGCGTCGAAGATCCGCACGCCGGGATTGATCAGGTCGGTGGCCATCACCCTGTTCCCGTCCGGCGAAACGGCCAGGTCGGCCAGTTCGATCAGGCCGTTGGAGGGCAGCACCACGGTGCGCACGGCGCGTGTGTCGGTCCTGACCGCGACCAGGGTTCCGTTCTCGGTCCCACCGCACGCCACGTACAGGTGGCTCCCGTCAGGGGACAGAGCCGAGGAGTTCGGGTAATCACCGATCGGTACCGGCTGGCCGGACATCGCGTACGCTCCCGACCCGTCCTTGGCCACCACCAGCACGGTGCCCCCGGTCTGGTCGGTGATGTAGGCCCGCGTCCCGTCGGGGGCGGCGGTGAGGGTCAGCGTCGCCCCCGGCGCGACCGAGGCCGTCACCGTGACCGTGCCGAGCGGCGCCCATGCGGGCGGGTCGCCTACACGGTGGAGGACGATCAGCCGGGCTCCTTCCTGGCTGCCGGCGGCCAGCACGAACAGCGTGTCGCCGTCCGCGGACACCGCCAGCGCGACCAGGCCGCCCATGGTGTGGCCGGCGAGGTCGATGGAGCCGGTGACGGTCCAGTTCGCGGTGTCGACCATCTTCACGGCCCTGGTGTCCGGACCGATCAGGAAGGCGGTCGCGGCCGTGGCGGACGGCCGGTAGGCGACGTCGATGATCTCGGTACCCGCCAGATGCTGGACCACCGTGCGGGTGGTGACGTCGTAGGCGAACACGCCGGTGGACGGCCTGCCGCCCGAAATCCACTTCAGTTTGCTGTGCCAGGCCAACGCCGTGCGGCCGTCGGGGGAGACGCGGACGTCGGTCGGCTGGCCACCGACGGAGGGCAACTCCCCGGTGATCTCGTACTCGGCCAGGGTGGCCACCAGCAACCGGTCCGCCCCGCCCAGCATGACCAGGCCTCCGTCCGGGGCGACCGCGGCGGCCGAGGTGCCCGCGCCCACGTTGATCCTCGGGTCGAGCACCGCGCACTGCGCCGGTGTGCTGCCGACCGAGACCAGGGCGACGCCGTCGCCGGCCGAGCTGGTTACCACCGCGTAGGCGCCACCGGGAAGCATGGCCAGTTGCTGCGGCGCGGTACCGACGACAAGGGGGGCGGACTGGACACGGGGGCGCGCCACGTCGATCGCGGTCACCGAGTTGGTCTTCGGGCAGGTCGTCAGCAGGACGTCGCCGTCGCCGCTGACCGCCACGTCGGCGGGCGAGTCGACCCCCGTGATCGACGGGGCGGGCCGGTGCACGCCGTCCCCGCCCCGGCCGACGACCGAGATCGTCTTGTCGGCCGAGTCGGCCACGAACACCTGCGCTCCCGAGGGCAGGACCGCGACGCCGCGGGGCGCGTGCCCGACGGGCAGGGTCGTGACGATCGCGGGCTCTCGCCCGGTGGAGAGCACCGCCAGCTCTCCGGCCTTGGTGCCCTTGTCCACCGTGACGTACAGGTACGCTCCGTCAGGGGACAGAGCCACCTGTTGCGGGCTCCCCCCCACTCTGACGGTGGCCGTAGGGGTGAAGGTGTACCCGTAGGCGCCCGCCTTGGGCGCGACGGACAGGACCGAGACGGTCCCGTCGCCCGCGTTGGCGACGTAGAGGACGGTGCCGTCGGCCGAGAACACCATGCCGGCCGGCTGACGCCCGACCGGCACGTCGTCGCTGACCGGCCGGTATACGAACGTGTCCAGCGCCCGCACCTTGGACACGCCGTCCCCGACCAGCACGTAGCCGGCGTTCGGCGCCGCGGCCAGGTAGCGCGCCGCGCCCGTCGACCAGTCCCGGACCTGCGGGGTGAAGGCGGAGATTACGACGCTCTGCTCCACCACCGGCCCCTGGGGCCGGCCCAGCGGCAGCAGAGTGAACATCTGCGGCCGGGTGACGTTCTTGCTGATCGTCCCCTCGGGCTGGTACTTGCAGGGATCGGGCGGCCCGACCGAGGACAGCAGGCGGAGATCGCCCGGCGTGTTGACGTTCCAGCTCAGGGCGACGTCGCGGGGCAGATCCCCGGCGTACACCGCCCTCGGCCGGGCCGTGAACGAGTTGATCACCGGCAGGACGTCCGCGGTGGCGTTGGCCAGCGCGATGTTGCCCGCGCTCGCCAGGACCCTGCCCTGCGCGGTGAGGCTTATCGGGGTGGTGTCGGTGATGGTGGCGGTGTAGTCGTCCTTGCCGGTCACGTCCACGTTGAACGGTGCCAGTGTCATCGTGCCCTCGTCTTCCACCGTCCAGGAGATCCTGACCTCGGCGGCACCGTCCTTCAGCACCGAGACGGGAGGGGTCACCGTCAGCGCCGTGACGCGCACGTGCGGCTGCTTGGTGATCAGCAGGCTGTACACCCCGTCGGCGTAGCCGGGCAGCCCGGAGTACGACACCAGGGCCACCGTCGGCCCCGGCTGGAAGGTCGTCACCACGTGCTCGACCAGGAAGCCGACCACCGACGGCGCGCCGGTGCCGACGATCGGGAAGTCAGGGGGTGGCCGCAGCGTCCAGGACGGGTACTGCTGCCCGCTGTTCGGGGTGATCGTCCAACCCGACGCGTGCGTCCCCGCGACCACCCTGATCTGTCTGCCCTGGCCGGCGGTGCACAGCGCGCCGTGCCCGGACGGGTCCGAGGAGTATCCGAAACCGATCGTGAACTGGGTGTCGGCCCCCGCCTTCACCTGCCGACCGCGCGGCCCCGGCGCGAACGCCAGGCTGAGCTGGTTGACCACCGGCTCGTAGCCGGGCACGGTGTTGACCACATCCGGCGTCGCCAGATGCAAGGCGAGGTCCTGGGCGAGTTGCTCGCCGGCGCGGGGCGGTGTGACCAGTGCTACGGGCAGGTTGATCGGGAACGACAGATTGCCGACCGTCACCGGCGCGACGCGGTATGCCGTCAGGACCAGCGAGACGCTCGCTCCGGTGGCGTGCGGGCCGGCCACCGGCCCGATCCTGAGCGAGGCCGTCCCGCCCGGCGCCACCGACAGCGGGCGAGTCGGCGTCATGCCCAGGAGCCTCTGATCGGTGAATCCGACGACCGTCCAGTCCGGGTCGGCCGGCTTGATCGACGCGAACTCGGCGTCCGTCAGGCCGAGCGGGGTCAGGTCGAGGTAGAGCAGCGAGCCCGTCGCCGTGGCCGCGTGCGTCTTGTCCACGACCTGCGGGGCCGGCTGGTACACCGCCGGGCCGGCGGCCGAGCTGCCGATCTTGAGCTGAACGTCGTTCGACTGCCCGACGTAGATCGTGTACCTCGCCCCCGCGCTGTCGATCTCCCCGGTCAGGATCGGAGACCTGGCCTGCTCGGACATCAAGATCCTCCATAACGTGTCGACGCTCCATGGCCGAACATGTCGCGGGTTCTAGCGGGCCGGCTTCGGGGCCGCCCGCGCGACCGTCAGGGTGCCGGTCCATACTCCGTCGTCGATGCCTTCGACGAGGTGGTAGCCGGCCCGGACCTGGGCCTGCGCGGCCGACGAACCGGGCACCAGGCCGGTCACGGCGACCTGCAGCCGTTCACCCGGAGCCAGCGGCACCGCGGCGTCCGCGGCCGCCGCCCAGTACGTCCCGTACTCGGCGCTGCTGAACGTCCGGAAGCTCCATCCCGGCGCGGTGAGGCTGATCCGCGCCACCGCGTCCTGGGCGACGAGCGTGCCGAAGTGCAGGAAGAACACCGAGCCCCCAGGAGGCTCGCCTTCGGCGACCGGCGCGCCCGGCAGGAACGTCACCCGCCGTCCGGCCCGGTTGATCACCGTGAGCGTCAGGTCGTTGGGCCGCCCGTCATGGACCAGCGGTCGCCCGGCCGCGTCGGCGAATACGAACTCCAGGACTACCGGGTTGAGTCGCAGCCAGCCCTCGCGCACCTCCTGCGGGGAGTAGGCCCATACCGCCTCTCCCCGCGGATCAGTGATCTCGGGCGTCACCACCCAGTTCAGGACGCCCTGCCGATCGTGCCCCACCTCGGCGTAGGAGACGGCGTAGCCGGCCTCGGCCGGAACCGGGATCGCCAGCTCGGTGGCACCGCCCAGTACGGGGGCGGCGAACAGGGACAGGTCCAGTACGCTCGCCGTGGCCTGGCCCTGCTCTGGCGGCAACGCCAGCGCTGCGGTGGGCAGGATGCCGGTGGTCGCGTGCACCTGGGCACGCGGATCGACCAGCATCAGCACGTGCTGGGTCAGCGCTGCCAGGTCAGGCGGTTCGTGCTCGCCCCCCGGGTCGAGCGGCGGAGCCGGTCGCAGCAGCAGGGTCTCCTGGGTGGGACGGACGATCCGCGAGGTGCTACCCGCCTCGGCGCCCTGGGAGTAGAAGGTGTTCATGTCGTAGTCACCGGCGGGGACGGCCTGGCGGTAGAAGCCGATGAGGCCGTCCGACAGCTTGGCCAGGTCACCGACGGTGACCGGGAACCGGACCCCGGTGAGCGCCGCGTCGGAGTCCTGCCCCGCCCGATCCCAGCCCAGGTCCAGGAAGGCCGCGCCCTTGAGCTCCAGGCGCAGTGCCGCCGCCACGATGGCCACCGGCCGCCCTACCAGCACCGACAGATCCGAGTCGGTGGTCAGGGGGCCCGGTTCGACGCGCTCCCCGACCGTGTCGATCAGCTTCCACATGGCCTGGAAGTGGGCCCTGGTGGCCCGCGGGCCGCCGAGCGCCAGCGCCACCTGTGCGAGCCGCGGGTTCTGGAAGGCCATCGCGGTCGCCAGATCCTGGCCCAGCCCCGCGGTGTTGCCGGGCGCGGTCTGCCAGGCCACCTCGGCTGGCCCACCGTGGGTGGGCGACAGCGTGCCCAGGGCGCGGCTCTGCTGGTCGTATATGGCCAGGGAACTGTCCAGGTGGCCGGGCACCAGCCAGCCGCACACCGGCGTGGTGGCCGGGTTCCCGGTCATCTCCTCGCTCCCGCTGCCGTCGGCGGCCAGCCACCGGAACGCGAGCCGGCTGGGCTGTGCGATCCGCGGCGATAGCTGGGCGACCGACGGGACCGGCCTGCCGCCGGCCACGGTGCGCATGGACTCCGCGCAGGCCATGTCCCCGCAGTCGACGGTCCGTTTCTGACCGAAGACGTCCACCAGGGTGAGCTTCAGCGTGAGGTAGCCGGCCCGCAGCGGGTTGAACGGCGCGTTGAAGTCCGGACCTCCCGCCTGCGGCGCGGCGCCGATGATCGGCGCCATCGCCCGGGTCAGTTCTTCGTACTCGCTGCCGGCCGGCACCCGCACACCGAGCTGGATGCCGGGGAACCGCTGGAGCAGCGCATCGGACAGGCCGTTGAGCGGCGCCACCACAAAGCCCGCCCCGCCTGTCAGCTCCGCCAGGATGTCGCTGAGCGTCCGGTCGGCATGCGAGGCCAGGTAGCCGTTCAGCGATCTGGCCAGGGTGGCCGCCGGGGTCGGGGTCAGGTTTCCGGTCCCGGTGTAGCTCTGCGGGAACCCGGACCTGGCCGGGTCGATCGTGATGCTGCCCTTGCCGCCGTCGGGCGCGTAGTCGAACGTACCGCCCGCATCCTGGTCGAGGCGGTAATTGGCGTTGACCACCCGCGAGTCGTAGTCGACGGGTTCGCCGCCGCGTTCCGTCGGCGCCAGCGGCAGGTAGCCGATCTCCCAGTGGGCGTAGACCGGCAGCCACTGGTCGGCGGGCTGCCAGGCCACGCCGACCGGCGAAGGCGGCGTGCCGGCGAAGGAGCAGGCCTCCTGCGGCGTGCCCTCCAAGGCGGCCCGCAGTGCTCGGCGCAGATCGGCGTCGGCGCGCCCGGTCAGGGCGGCCAGCAGCACGGTGTTGAGGAGGCAGCCCTCCCGCAGCAGCGCCGTGAGCAGTTCGGGACGGGGCAGCCCGGCCGGGGCACTGATCCCGGTCAGAGCACCGGCCTCCAGCGTGGCATCACCCACCGTGACGGAGGTGAGCAGGTCGCCGCCGGTCCGGCAGACCAGATGGCCCTCGACCGTGAATCGCCCGTCGCCGCCGTAGCGGGCCGGGAAGTCGACCGCGTCGCCTGTGATCAGCACGGCCGGATCACTCGGCTGGACGAAGGCGCACGCCGGTCCGGCCCGCAGCCGCATGTCCGGGAAGAGCATGCCGTTCACCAGCTCGTACTGCTCCTGGGCGGCCGCGGCCGTACTGTCGCACCTGGCCTTGAGCGCCTCCCAGCCGCCGTAGCGCCGGGCGGCGACGGCGTAGGCCTCGGCCTGCCGGTCGGGCGCGATTTCAAAGATCCGGTACCAGTCGGCGAACATCTGCCAGCGGTACCAGTCGGCGTGGAAGGCGCACTGGTCGGCCTGCTCCCGCAGCACGTTGAGCCGATCGAGAGCGTCCGCCAGCGGGGCGGGCAGATCGATCAGCTCACCGGAGCCGGCCCGGGGACCCTCGGTGGCGACGATTGAGTAGACGGTCCCGCCGTCGCCGCCCGCGAAGCGCTGGTCGTGCACCGCTTCCCGGAGGCGCGTGAGACCGCCGGGCGAGGGCTGCTTGAACGACTCGATCAACCCGTACTGGAAGCCGTTCAGCAGAGTCTCGAACAGCGGGTCGTCCGGCCGGTCGCGGGCGGTGAAGTAGGCGGAGAGCGCCTCGGCGGCGGTGTTGCCGACAGCCACCCTGGCCGGCAGCGGGCGCTGCACCGGCCGCCCCGCGACGTAGCGGACGTCCGGGCTCCACGAGATGCCCTGCAACACGCCCGCGTACACGCTGCCGTGCGGTGCCGGGCCGGTCGCCGCGAACGTCCAGCCGCGTGCCGCCTGGAGCTGCTGCGGGGTGGTGCCGGGCTGGACCGGGTCGGCGGCCGGATCGCCGTACCAGCCGGTCACCGCGTAGGCCAGCCGCGCGGGCCGGCCGCCGGGCGGGGCCATGTCCTCCAGGGCGTCGTGGAAGCCGAACACACCGCGGCAGCTGGGATAGTAGGCGGCGAATCCCACCTCGCCGTTGCTGACCGCGTTCAGCGTCACGCCCGCCGCCTGCGCGATGTCCGGCCCGCCCAACGCACGCTCGGCCACCCAGCCTTGGGTGATGTCGTAGGAATGGCCGAGGTAGGCGAAGGTGTTCGGCAGCTGCGAGGTGGGACGCACCGGCAGCGTGACCGACGAGACGCCGGGCGGCGGCGGGGCGGCGCTCAGCGCGTCGCTGTGGACCAGCCAGGACCGGGCCGCCACCGGCGTCCCGCCCTCGATGGACAGGCGGGTGACCAGCCAGCGGTCCGGCACGGCTGGGAAGTCCAGCTCATGGCCGGGGCCGCCACCCCTGGTCAACCCGTCGGGGAGCGCCCAATGCAGGTGCACTCCCTCCTCAAGCTGGTCCCAGGGCGGGTCCGCCAGGTTGCGGTTGACGTTGCCCCCCAGGAAGGCGTCGCGCGTGGGAGTCGTCTGATCGGTGTACACGGCGGTCGCTCCGGCGAACCGGCCGGTCGCCTGCTGCGCGTCGTCCCGGCCGACGCACAGGCCGGCCACGTCGAGCGGCACGACCAGCGTGGTGCCGGCCTCAGCGCTGCCTGAACTCAACTTCGACCACCCCCTGGACCATCTCCAACGCGAACTCGGCCGAGGTGAACCGGCTGAGCCCCTGCGCGAACCGGGTGTTGAGGATGTTCTTCATGCCGGCGGCGCAGGCCGCGGCCTGGATCGTCCGCTGATCGGCGCGGGTCGGCACCGGCGCCACGCCCTCGGGCGGGTCGTACTGGTGGCCCGGCCGGTCGCCGGTCACCTCCCGAAGCGTCGTGGTGTGGGCACCGGGGGCGCCTTCGACCCCGCAGTGCAGTTGCCCCGGCGGTTCGTGCAGCGCCACGGCCCGCACCACACCGTCGAACAGGACCAGCAGGACGTCGTCGCCGAGCCGGACCGACCGCAGCAGCTCCACCGGGATGCGCCGCTCGATGTCGGCCCAGCCGGCGGCAGCGGCGGCGGGCCATCCGGCCACCGCCGCGGACCGGACCAGGAATCCGGTGATCTCGGTCGAGCCGGAGTCCTCCGACACGGCGCCGGTCTCCGCCGATGGTGGTGTGGGCCGCGGGTTGCGTCGGACGAGCCGGCGGCGACCGTGTACCAGCGTCCGCATCGAGCTCTGCCGGACGGCGTCCAGGGCGGTGTCCGCCGACGTGATCCGTCCGACGCTGAACGCCCCGTCGATGAGGGCGTCGATCCAGGCGCGGTCCAGGTGGAAGACGCGCAGCGACTCCGGCGGCAGCATCCGTTCGTCGGGCACCAGGTAGTTGAACGGCACGCCGTCCAGCAGGGCCAGTTTCGCCAGCCAGTTCACGACCTCGTCGGGTGGCCGGTCGTCGGCGGTTGCCGCCAGCCGTGCTGCCCGGGCGCCGAGCACGCTGGGAAACGCGTCGCCCAGAGCCTGTTCGATGGCGTCGTGCTCGACCTGGGCGGCGGCCTGGACGGCCAGGCGCCGGCGCCAGTTGTAGAGGGCGAGGGCGTAGCCGCGGTTCTGCAGCGCCAGCAGCAGCCCGATCTGCCAGGCGGCGGCATAGGACACGTCGAACATGCCGGTCTGCGGGTCGTAGCGGCTGACCGCGTCAGGACAGGGGATCGGCGTGGACACCGTGGCGGTCGCCGGCAGCGGGACAAGCGGGCCGCGGTACCAGGACAGCGTTCGGCCGCCCCGGCGCAGCCGGTGCACCAGCGGCACGTAGCCCAGCGCGAAGGCGTTGTGCGTCAGCGTCAGGGCGTCCGCCGCGGTCAGGTCGCCGGCCGCCTGGGCGTTCAGGGCCTGCCGGACCTCGGCGCGCGTGGGCCGAGGACCGGTGAACGGCACCTGCAGGCTGGACAGCGGACCGTCCTGGCCGTCAGGCACCGCGTTGACGGCGTCCAGCAGTTCGGCGAACGACGCGGCCTGGTGCGCGTCGGGAGTGAACGTCCACCACCGGTAGGTGATCAGCCTTACCGTTCGGATGCCGTCCAGCCCGGGCGAGGGCCTGCCGTCGTCGTCGGGCAGCAGCGGACCCATGTTCTCCAGCGAGACCAGGTAGGCGCGGGCGGCGGCGCCGTCACGCGGCACTCGGTTGCCCACCACCACCGCCACCGCGCTGCTCCCCTCGGCGGTGTCGTGGGTGTCGACGGTGTCGGTCTCCCGGATGTGGGCCAGCAGCGGCAGGTCGGCGGCGGACGGTGCGACCGAGCTGAACGACTCGGTGCTCAGGTCGATGGTCATGCAGGCGTCGTCGGGCGCCTCACCGTAGTCCAGGCGGTTCAGACCGGGGCAGGAGGCGAAGCGGGGGGGCAGCGTGCCCGTCCCGGTCTCGCCCGAGCCCGCCACGGTGATCATGGTGCCGTCCGGGACCAGGTCGGCGGCAGTGCGCCGCACCGGCACCGGGGCCTGCTCGGCGTCCACCAGCAGGACGGCCAGCCAAGGCGCCTCAGGGCGGCCTGCCACGCTGCCGCGCTCCCACGGCAGCGTGCGGCGGCTCAACAGGACATGCGGCAGGACCCCGCTCAGCTCGCCGACGGCGAGGTCGGGCGGGAACACCGCGTCCAGTTCGGCCGGGTCGATCGCGAACCGCTCCCCCGCGACCGCGAACCGGCGCGTGTACTCGAACGGCGGCCGGTCGTCCTGGTTGGTGGACTGCCGGGCGATGATCGTGTACTCCCCGGCTTTGACCGCCGGAGCCTGGTTCTCGACGAAGGTGACGAGCCGCTCCGCCGGCGCCACGGGCCGCGGGCCCGTGCCGCGCGCCGCCCTGCCGATGTTGATCAACGCTGCTCCCCCAGCAGTCGCAGGACCGGGTCGGCCAGCAGGTCGTAGACGGCCTTGCCGGCCAGCTCGGTCACGTCGGCGGGGGCGGGAACCGGCCATCCCTGCGCGGCGACGGCCGCGGCCAGCCGGCCGCGGACGGCCTGCGGGCCGGGCGCGCCGATCGTCTCCCAGACGGTCTGCCCGCCGAAGGGGTCGGTGGCCGGTCCGGTCGCGTCGGTCCAGGCGATGTCGCGGATCGGCGAGGCGACCGCGTAGTCGAGGTCGGCGACCGGGATCGGCAGGGTGTGCTCCCTCGAGGTGGCCAGCGGCGTCAGTGTGAAGCCGGTGTAGACCCCCTCCACGGTGGTCCCGTTCAGCGGGTCCAGGTTCTTCGGCACGGCGTTGTGGTCGAAGTCGCGGGTCTGCCAAAGCGCGGTGGGCACGTTGCCGACCACCGGGTCGGCCCGGAACAAGCTGGGCTCGCCGGTCGTGATCTCGATGCGGTGCGTGGAGGAGAACCGGGCACCGGCCACGCCGACCGGGCCGACGCCGAAGTCGGTGTTGGGTGGGGGCGCGTCGGGTGCCAGCCGCACGTTGTCGCTGAACTCCCAGTCCTTGACCGGGATGGCCGTCGCGGTGGCCAGCCGCAGTTCTTCGCCGTTGAACACCCAGTTGAGGTCGCCGTCGGTGTCGCTGAGGCGCTTGACCAAGCCGCCCTGCGGCACGATCTGGACGATCGCCACGGGCTTGCCGCCGTCGGCGGCCATCGTGCCGCCGTACCCCTCGGTCAGTGGCCGCGGGATCCGGCGGCCACGGGGCAGCCCGTCCGCCGGACCGGGCTGCGGCGCGGCACTCGGCATGAACTTGTCCAGGAAATCCGCCCAGCCGATGGTCGTGGCGGTGTTCCTGCCGCTGGAGCCGAAGCCGATCGTGAACGAGATGATGGACAGGTCGACCACCGCCCGGCCGGTGAAGGCCGGTCCCCACAGCTCCAGGGTCACACCCAGGTGGACGCTCACGGTGAAAGACGTGAACAGCAGGTTCACGCTGAACGATGCGCCCAGGTGGACGCCGGCCGAGAGGTGGTAGTGCAACGGCTCGAACACCAGCACGAAGTCGGCCTCGACCTCGAACCAGGCCCGGATCCCGCCGCCCTGCCACACCGCCGACAACCTGCCGCCGGCCATCACCGCGCTGGAGGTCAGCGCGAAGTACAGGTCGCCTCGGACGGTCAGCTCGTCACTGACCGCCCAGGCCAGACCCAGGCGAGGAACGGCAGGGTAGTGAGCGGGCTTGTCGAAGCGCGGGCTGTAGCCGCCCAGGCTGATCACGAACTGGCCCGCGTGGTCGCCGCTGAACCAGGCCGCCAGAGCGAACCCGCCGGTCAGGTGACAGTCGGGCGACAGCACGAACGACTCGGGGGTGAGCAGGCCGCTCACCGAGAGCGTCCCCTCGTCCGGAACGAAGGCCGCCTTGAGTGCCAGCTCGGCGCGCGCCATCGGCGAGGCAGGCGCAGGCGGCAGCTGCACCGTCGACCGGCCGAGTAGGTCGACCTCGAACTGGCGGCCGCGCTCGACGGTCAGCAGCGCGAAGGAGTGGACCAGCTCGAAGGAGGTGAACCGTACCCCGAGGGCCAGCCAGTGGTCGCCGACCGACGGGGCGACCACGCCGGAGCCCGACAGTTCACTGACGACCTCGGCCACGGCTTCGGCGATGGAGCCGGGGTTCATCGGCGGCCCGCCGGCGCCCTGCGCCCACCGGACCAGCGGGAACGCCGCCACCTGCTCGACCGATGGAGTCACCAGCCGGCGGTTGTAGCCGAAGCCCGCCGCCAGACCGGTGACGAAGAGGAAGGCCGGTCCGCCGATCGGGTAGTCCAGCACCGCGTACAGGAAGAACGACGGATGGCCCTCGACCTCGGTGTAGCCGCCGAGCGCGGCCATCTGCAGCTCCCCGGCGCCGAGGACCAGCTCGCCGTAGAACTCGACCCTCGGCTCGATCGCGCCGACCAGCGCGCCGCTGAGCGCCACCGGCCCCTCGGCGTAGGTGATGGCCAGGCCGTCGATGGTGAAGCCAGGTCGGAAAGTGGTCAGCGGCGACTCGGCGCCCAGGCCGAGGACCGTGATGGCCAGGCCGCCCGCCCCGAGCTCGGCATTCATGAGGACGGCCAGAGTCGCGTCCTGGCCGTCACCCGAGCTGCGGTAGCGGATGCCGATCTTCTGAAAGGTGACCGGGCCGAACTGCTTCTGCAGGCTGTACCAGTAGGTCCGTCCCGACGGCGCGGCCGGAACCAGGGGGCTGCCCGGTCCCGGGACGGGTTGCTCGGGAGGAATGGCAGCGGGCCCGGCGGCCCTCTCGGCGCCCGGCGCGGCGATGGCCAGGCTGAGCGGCGCGGTGTAGTCGCCGGCCTGGAAGGACAGCGAGAGCGCCAACCCCGCGTCCATGCCCTTCGCCGGCACCTGCGGCAGGCTCGGCTGCCCGAGCAGCATGTTGACCGCCGCAGCGGCGGTCTCGTCCAGGTGCTCGGAGGCGATCACCACCTGGATGTCGCGGATGCCCACGCTCTGGTCCCGGCCCAGCACACCGTGGATGAGCGGCAGGTCGGTCAGGTCGACCGTCCCGGGGACCAGGAGACCGAAGAAGTACGCCCCGGCCCGGGCCACGAACACGGCGCTGCCGTAGTACGGGTTCTTCGACACCGCGGTGATCACCAGCGTCCCGTCGCCGAAGTCATGGCTGAGCGTCGCCGCGACCAGGTCGAGATCGAGCGCCTCCGGGATCGGCGGTACGTCGGTGAAGCCGAAACAGGCGGCGAGGTCGGCGAAGCCGAGGGGCGACTCGGCGTCCTCCCACGAGGCGGTGAACGTTGACGGTGACTTGCCGAACGCCAGCGTGAACGTGGCTTCGCCCACCCGCAGCGAGCCGTCGACGACCACGGAGTAGCCGCCCTCGGCCTGATCACGGGTGAAGGCCGTCATCACGGTCAGGCCGACCGGTGTGCCGTTGACGTCGAAGTCCAGGCCGAAACGCCCGCTGGCGTCGTGGGTAGCGGTGTCGAAGGCGAACTCGAAGTCGTTCAGCGTGAACGAGGCCAGCGCCTCCGGCAGGGTGACGCCGAACTGCGCGGCCAGCCCTCCGACGAGGTGCCCGATCGGGACGCCACTGCTTTTGCCCAGATAGCCGCTGAACTTCCAGCCGCCCGTGGCCGGGTGAAGCGCGGACACGCCGATGTCGACCGACCCGAGCTTGCCCACGGCGGTGATCTGTCCGCCTACCTTCGCGGTGCCCATCGGGTCGGTGATGTCCAGGTCGATGGCATAGCGGTCCAGCGTGAAGTGGCCGGGGATGATCGGCCATCCGGCGCCGCCTTCGGCGTCCTTGCCGATCCGCACCCCGATCTGCTTCAGCGTCCGCGCGGCCGGGTCGAATCCGATCAGCAACTGCCGCAACGAGAACCCGGGGAGATCGTCGATGGTCGCCGGGAGGCGGATGGCATGGGCCCCGCCGCCGAAGACCGCGAGCGCATCGTTGATCGTGGGCAGGACGACCGCGGAGGTGTCCAGGCTGGCCAGAAGGGCGCCGATGGGATCGGCGCCGATCACGATCGGGATCGGGGTCCTGCTCCCGTCACCGGCGATCAGCACTGTGGTGGCGAGCGCCAGCGAAGCCTGGGGGACGAGCCCGGTCCCCCGCGCGGTGGCCGGCTCGGTCCGCGCGCGGATCTGGAAGCGCCCGAGCGACAGCCAGGGCACGCCGGGCATATCGAGGGCGACGGTGTCGGGCGCGGCCAGGGTGACCGCTACGGCGTGGCCCGCCGTAGCAGTGGGATCGGCCGACACCGTGATCGTGGCCCCCGTCCCGGGCATCAGCTCCCAATCCACGATGCCGGCGATGGTCAGCACCTCATCGGCCCCCTGACCTGACAGCGTGAGCCGTGCGTCTCTGATCGGGTGATCGGAGATCGGCGGCAGCTCCTCAATGACCAGGCCGAAGTCGGCGACCGACTCGCCGATCGCGGCGAAGCTCAGGCTCCCCGCGGTGATCCGCGCCTCCAACTCGCTTCGGAGGTCCTGCAGTGACATGGGTTCCCCGCCTCGTCAGATGCACCGCATGTTCAGCCGCGCCTTGGCGATCTGCTCATTCGGCTGCAGCGGGCTGTAGACCGGGCGCTGGACGGGGCCGGGCGGGGGCCAGGTGTTGCTCGGGTCGAGCCCGTGTACCGCCGCCCAAGCGCCGCGCACGGCGTTCTCGGTGACGGGATCCCCTGCGAAAGGTCCGATTCCGGTGAACTTCAGCTCGGCCGCGGTGGTGTCGTAGCTATAGATCTCGTAACCGGGAGACCTGCCGCGCGTGTAGTGCCACGCATGCACCAGCTCGTGCGCAAGCCCGATGGCCGGTGGGCGGAATTCGGGGTCGTCGTGGTGGTTCATGTCGGCGTTCTGGGTGAAGAAGCCCACCCGGGCCCCGTTCCCCGTTCCGGCCACTGCCACGGGGAGCAGCACCACGCCAAGTGCGAGGAGGAAGAACTCCAGCGGGGCGACCCCGTCGGCGGCCGGCACGCTCATGGCACGCAAGGCGGTCTCGAAGGCCGCGTGGCCCGCCGGGCTGACCCAGCCATGCAGATCGTTGCCGGTGAGCGGGCCGCCGTGGTACTCGAAGTTGTGCTGCAGATAGGCGTGCTGGAAGTTGGCGGCGGTATCGAACAGCGTGTACAGCGGCGCCGCGTTCATGGCCGTCGCGAGCCGGTCGTACTCGGCTGGGCCGTTGCCGCCGTAGGCGCTCCGGACCGCCGCGTCAATGGCGGCTTTGGGAACGGGACCGCCTCGCGCGTACTCGGCGAGTTCCCGGGTCAGAGTGGTCACGGCCGAGTCACCACCGCCACCGGTCTGATTGCCGGCAAGCCCCGGTGTGATGAGGGTCGTCCTGGCCGGATCGGCGCTGAGGTCGTTCAACAGCTGATGTCCGGCGTTCGTCTGGCCGATGAGATCGAGGCAGAGCGCAACGTAGCTCAAGTAACCGTCGACGTCGCGGAGCCGAACCTGGTCGGGGGTCTTCCAGACAAGGCTCTCGCCTAACGGCGGGTTGCGTGCCACGGATGCGACGAGGGCGTCCAACGCCGCGGACACCGCTCCTGGTGCCGCGAAGACGGGCCCGGGCCCGGCGGTGCGCCCGAAGTAGTCCGCTGTGACGTCCAGGGCGGTCCCGGTAAAAGCGATGTAGAGCCCGGGCGGGACGCTGCCGCTCATCACGTCATAGATGTTCAGTGCGTTCGGCATGCCTTTACCTGGCTGCCAGCGGTAACCGTATACGGCGCCGGCCGGAGGGCGCGGGTAGACGAACTGGCTGATGTAGTCTCGCAGCCGTTGGCCCCACGGGAGCGTGCAGGCCATGACCGTTCCCCTCCCAGAGAATGCCGCCAGTCCGCAGAGGCGCAGCGGGCATTATCAGGCGCGAATCCCAACACCTATCCAGCAAAAGGCCATTAAGACTTGGTTCCGAAGATGGCCGAACTGCCTACCGGATACTCCTTATGGAGCGCACGGCCGAGCCAAGGCGCAGAAGTAATTCTCGTCGACACTGCGAGCTATGACGCCAACATTAGCGCGAGCACATTAAACTTTGAGGCTGCCGCAATTAATTCTCCAGTCACTTCTAGCTAACGCGGATCCGAGCGAGCCAACGAGGTCCTCCAAAGCAGCAAGTGCGGCTTTCACCGCCGACCGCACCCCCCGGATGGCGCACTCAGGATGATCGACCCCCTGCGTGAGCGCATCGGGAATCTGGCGAAGCGTACGAATTGGCTCCCCGGCTGGCTCCGAGACTACGAAGCGCTCACCGGGACACCCGGATCACACTACTGAAAACGCTCTGACCTGCGGAAACTTGAGATGGGCGACACTGGGTTCGAACCACCCGGAGCCCATCAGCCTTGAACACCTCATCGAACGCGGTGATGAGGAGCGGGATCGGCGAATCCCGTCGGTCACCCGTGGAGGTCCCGTGCCCTGGGGCCGAGGCGAATGTTAGAGTAACGTACTAGTTCGTCCATAAGAGGAGGGCGCATCGCGGTATGCGCAGGTCAATCGCGACCGTGTCGCTCAGCGGCACGCTGGCCGACAAGCTGACGGCCATCGGGGCCGCGGGGTTCGACGGGGTCGAGATCTTCGAGAACGATCTTCTCGGCAGCGACATGAGCCCTGAGGAGGTGCGCCGCCGCGCGGCCGACCTCGGCCTGGCCATCGACCTCTACCAGCCGTTCCGCGACTTCGAGGCGGTGCCGCCCGACGTGCTGGCCGCCGGGTTGCGGCGCGCGGAGCACAAGTTCGCCGTGATGGAGCGGCTCGGGGCCGCGCGGCTACTCGTCTGCTCGAACGTCTCCCCCGCGGCGATCGACGACGACGCCCTCGCCGCCGAGCAACTGGGGCTGCTCGCGGAGCGTGCCGCGGAACACGGCATCGAGATCGCCTACGAGGCGCTCGCCTGGGGGCGACACGTCGACGACTACTTCCACGCCTGGCGGATCGTTCGCGCCGCCGACCACCCCAACCTGGGGGTGTGCCTGGACAGCTTCCACATCCTGGCCCGCGACGTCGACCCCTACGCGATCCGCACGATTCCCGGCGACAAGATATTCTTCCTCCAGCTCGCGGACGCGCCGACGCTGCCGATGGACGTCCTCTACTGGAGCCGGCACTACCGCTGCTTCCCCGGGCAGGGGGACCTGGACGTGACGGGGCTCGTCGAGCACGTCCTGCGGACCGGGTACGACGGCCCCCTGTCGCTCGAGGTCTTCAACGACATCTTCCGGCAGGCCGCGGCGATGCGCACCGCGCAGGACGCCATGAGGTCCCTCCTCGCCCTGGAGGAGGAGGTCGCGCGGCGAGCGGGCGGTTCGGCGTCCGCCGGCGGGGCGCTCCCCCCTCCGGTCGCGCCGACCGGGTTCGCTTTCGCCGAGCTGGCCGTGCCGTCGGACGGGCCGGTCGGCGAGGTACTGGACGCGCTGGGCTTCGTCCGCGGCGGGCGGCACACCGGCAAACCGGTGGAGCTGTGGGAGCAGGGGGCGGCGCGCGTTCTGGTGAACAGCGGGAGCGCGGAGGGCCCGGACGGGCCGGCGCTCGGCGCCATCGGGCTGGAGACGCCCGACCCGGCCGCGTCGGTCAAGCGCGCCGAGGCGCTCCTGGCCCCCGTCCTGCCCCGCCTGCGCGGTCCTCGGGAAGCGCCGCTGGACGCCGTCGCGGCGCCGGACGGGACCGAGGTGTTCTTCTGCCGCACGGCCCGGCCGGACCATTCGAGCTGGACCGACGACTTCGCGCGGGACCGCCGTCCCGCCGGTGCGACGACGGGCGAGATCACACATATCGACCATGTGGCGCTCACCCAGCCCTGGCACCACTTCGACGAGGCGTCCCTGTTCTACCGGAGCGTGCTCGGGCTCCGGCCGCACGACAGCCTGGAGTTGCCCGACCCCTACGGGTTGATGCGCAGCCGTGCGGTGTCCACCGAGGACGGCGGGGTCCGAGTGGCGCTCAACGTGGCCTATGTCGGGGCGCACGACGGCAGGTACGACCTGGCATGGCAGCACGTGGCGCTGGCGAGCGCGGACATCGTGGCGACCGCGCGACGGATGCGTGCGGCGGGGGCCGCGACGCTCGCCGTTCCGGACAACTACTACGACGACCTCGAAGCCCGGTACGACCTGGGCGCGGACCGGCACCTCCTGCTCCGGGAACTCGGGCTGCTCTACGACCGGGACGACTGCGGGGAGTTCCTGCACTTCTACACCGCGACCATCGGCCGGGTGTTCTTCGAGATCGTCCAGCGGCTGGGCGGCTACCGGGGGTACGGCGCGGCCAACGCGCCGGTCCGGCTCGCCGCGCAGCACGCCCGCCGAACCCGCCGCGGGCCACAATAGGATCTGGTCCGTCAGCCACCACCTTTGCGGAGTCACATGTCGACGCGGTCCGTCACACCCGCCTCGGGAGAGCGTCAGCGCGACGCCGACCGCACCCGGGCGGAGATCCTGGACGTCGCTCAGCGGGAATTCGCGCGGCACGGTTACGCCGGTGCCCGGGTGGACGACATGGCGGCGCTCATGCGCACCACCAAGCGGATGATCTACTACTACTTCGGCGGCAAGGAAAAGCTGTACCTCGCCGTGCTGGAGAAGGCCTACGCCGAGGTCAGGAAGCTGGAGTCCGCCATCGACGTGCGGCATCTGGCACCGGTGGAGGCGATCCGCACACTGGCCGAGCTCACCTTCGACCACCACGAGGCGCATCCCGACTTCATCAAGCTCGTCAGCATCGAGAACATCCACCGGGCCGAGCACCTGCGCGAGTCGCGGATCCTCGCCGACCTCAGCGGCCCGGCCGCCGACCTGATCTCGCAGATCCTCGACGCCGGCCGCGCGAGCGGCGACTTCGTCGCCGACGCGGACGCCGTCGACGTGCACATGATGATCAGTTCGTTCTGCTTCTTCCGGATCGCCAACCAGTACACGTTCGGGGTCCTGTTCGGCCGCGACATGACGGCGCCGGAGCACCGGGAACGGCACCGCGAGATGATCGGCGACATGGTCGTCGCCTACCTGACCGGTGCCGGGCGCGGAGAACCCCGGGAAGGCCGGGGGTAGTCGGGCGAGCGTCCGCCGGTCGGCCGATCCCGGCGGGGAAGGCGTCGGCGACCGACACCGCGTCCCGGAGAACCGGTCCCCAGGGAGTTATGGCGCCCCAGATCGTGCACTGGTCCGGTGATCGGCCGCCCTCCCTGAGCCACTCCGCGATGTGGGCGACGCGCGGGAGTCCGGCGCCCTCGACCTCGGGAAGGCGGGGCGCGCGTCCGGTGGCGACGATGACCGCGTCCGGCCGCAGCGAGGCGAGGACCGCCGCGTCCACCGCGGCGCCGGTGCGGACTTCCACGCCCAGCCGGTCGAGTTCGCCTGCGTACCAGTCGAGGACGCGGTGGTGGCCGGGGTTGCAGTGGAGCGCGGCGGCCAGCCGGAACCTGCCGCCCGGCTCTCCCGTTCGATGAGGCGCACCTTCGGCCCGCGTCCGGCCGCCAGGCGGGCGGCCTCCAGGCCCGCCGGGCCCGCGCCCACGACGACCACGCCGCCGCCGGACGGCCCACGCCGCAAGGCCGGCCGGGCGGCCCGGCCCCGCCGGGACTCGGCCGCGCCGGCGTCCGGGTTCACCGAGCACGGGAAGATCCGGCGCGACCGGCGGCAGCCCGCTGACCCGGCTCTGCACCGTGCGTCCACCGTGGTTGAGTTCGACGCCCGCCAACGCGCCGTGCCGATGGACCGCCTCCGCCAGGGCGGCGAGTCCGGGAGTGTGCCGGTCCTCGGCGGCGCCCGCCTGGCGCGCGCGTCCCTTGCCGTCGGCCCGGACGTAGGAGGCCTCGCTGAAGACCAGTGCCGCTCCGCCCTCCGCGCGAGCCGCCAGGTAGTCGACGTACGCCCGCGTGATCTCGCCGTGGGGCTTGCCGGGTACCTCATGTCGCCCGGCCGGTTTCGGCGGCGCTCCCGCACAGGGACTCCAGCGCGACGCCGTATCCGCGCCAGCCGAGCCCGGCGATGGAGACGGTGGCGAGGTCGCGGAAGAGGTCGACCGCGTCCCGGCCCTCGAAGCGGTAGAGCTGGGTGATGTGGACGATCGCGAGGGGCAGGCCGGTGTCGGCGAGCCCGTCGCGCAGCGGCCTGCCGAAGGGCGTCAGGCCCGCCGGGTTGACGATCAGGGCGTCGAGACCGTCCTGCCGGTCGTGCAGCCAGTCCAGCAGCGCGCCCTCGTGGTTGGACTGGACGTGGGAGACGCGCGCGCCGAGCCGCTCGGCGACCGCCTCCAGGTCGGCGACGATGGCGGCCAGCGTCCGCGTCCCGTACCTTTCGGGGCGGCGCTTGCCGAGGCGGTCCAGGTTGGGTCCGTTGAGGACGCCGACGTGCATCACTGCTCCTGTGTCGCCGGGAGGCGCGCGGCGGCTCCGGGCCTGCGGTAGACGAAGCCGGGCCGCGCGCCCGCGTCCCGGGCGGCGGCCATGGCGGGCTCGCGCACGAGGTCGTGGTCGGGGGAAAGGGAGCAGGCGGGGTCGGTGCGCGCGGCGTCTCCGGTGAGCGCGAAGGCCTGGCAGCGGCATCCGCCGAAGTCGGTCTCGCGGCGCGGGCACTCCCGGCACGGGCCGGTCATCCAGCCGGTTCCCCGGTACGCGTTGAACGCCTCGGACTCGGTCCAGATCCAGGCCAGCGAGCGGTCGCGGACGTTCGGGGGGCGCAGGTCCGCCATGGCGTACGCCGCCGGGCATGGCAGTGCGGTCCCGTCGGGCGCGACCGTGATGGAACGCGCTCCCCATCCGCCCATGCAGGGTTTGGGCACGCCTTCGTGGTAGTCGGGCATCACCCATACGAGCTCCGGCCCGCCCCCGGCCATCCGGTGTTCGGCGACCGTGGCCTTGGCTCGCTCCAGTTGCTCCCGCGACGGCAGCAGGGCGGTCCTGTTCCGCAGCGCCCAGCCGTAGAACTGGGCGTTGGCCAGTTCGATCCGGTCGGCGCCCCAGCGCGCGCCCAGTTCCAGGATCTGGGGCAGGCGGTCGAGATTGTGCCGGTGCAGGACGACGTTGAGCCCGAACGGCAGCCCGGACGAGCGGATCAGCTCGGCTGCGCGGGCCTTCGCCGCGAACGAGGTGCGCCCGGCGATGAGGTCGGAGTTCGTCCGGTCCGCGTCCTGCACCGAGAGCTGGACGCCGTTGACGCCGGCGTCGGCCAGGGCGCCCAGCCGTTCGCGCGTCAGGCCGAGGCCGCTGGTGACGAGCTGGGTGTAGACGCCCGCCCGCCCCGCCGCGGCCGCGATCTCCTCCAGGTCCTCGCGGAGCAGCGGTTCGCCGCCCGAGAGGTGCGCCTGGACGACGCCGAGCCCGGCCGCCTCGGCGAAGACGCGCGCCCACTCGTGCGCCGTCAACTCGGTGCTGCGCCGGACGAGTTCCAGAGGATTGGAGCAGTAGGGGCAGTGCAGCGGGCACGCGTGGGTCACTTCGGCGAGCAGCGCCCAAGGTGCGGCGGGGTCGTTCAACGCAGCCACCCCTCCGTGCGGATCCTGGTGAGGAAGTCGGGGACGTCCCTGTCGAGCGGGGCGTCCGGGTAGGCGCGGGCGAGTTCGGCGATGATGTCGGGTAGGGTGCGCCGTCCGTCGCAGAGCCGCACGATGCGGCCGCCCTCCTCGCTGAGAAGGACGGCGCGTTCGGGCATGAGCAGGAGTTCGGCGCCGCGGACGCGGTCGTACCGCAGGAGGACGGACCGGGCGAGAGCCGGCCGCCAGGGAGCCGCCGGTCCGGGAGCGATCGTAACGCTGTCAGCGGCCACCGACCGCCCCCGTACGCCCGGAGGAGGCCTGCTCCACCGCGTCCAGCAAAGTCCAGAGGACATCGCACTTGAAGGTGAACGCCGCTAGGACTTTCTCCTGGTCGGCGCGGGTCTCGGTCCACCGGTGCACGAGGGCGAGCGCCTCGTCGGCGTCGCGACGGCCCTGCTGGACCCGGACCTGGAAGTAGCGCAGTCCCTCGGGCTCGATCCACGGGTGGTGGCGCTCCCAGGCCCCGATGCGCGTGACCATGAGGTCCGGTGCGAACAGCTCCGTCAGCGACGACGCGACGGCTTCGAGGGGCGAGCCTTGGCGGCAGAAGTCGAGGTATCCGTCTACGGCGAATCGCACGGCGGGCAGGACGCCCTCGCCCGACAGCAGCAGTACGCGGTCCAGCCCGGCGGCCTCGCCGAGCCGCAGCCACCGCTCGATACCGCCGGCGTCGTCGGGAGCTCCCCCGTCTCCGTCCCGGCCGTCGTGGTCGTGGATGCGCCGGATCCAGCTCCGCCGCAGCTCCCGGCTGTCCAGCTTGGCCAGGATGATCGCGTCCTTGATCGGGATGTTGCGCTGGTAGTGGAAGCGGTTGAGGATCCAGCAGCGCAGTTCCTCCCGCGACAGCAGGCCCTCGTGCATGCGCAGGTTGAAGGGGTGCCGGTGGTGGTAGCGCTCGGCGGCGGTCTCGCGGAGGCGCCGCTCCAGCTCGTCAGGCGTCCAGGGGCGGGTACGGGAGCCGCCGCGCGCGGGACGGGACGGGGCCGTGCTCACAGTTCGATCACCAGGCCTTCCGGTGCCACCTCGACGCCCATCGCCGCGAGGGTGCGATGCCCCTCGTGGCCCGGGTCGACGAGGGGGTTGGTGTTGTTCAGGTGGGTGTACAGGCGCCGGGCCGCGGGCAGCGCCGCGAGCCGCTCCGCCGTCCCGCCGGGACCGGTGATCGGCAGGTGACCCGTCTCGGTGGCGGTCTTGCGGGTGAAGCCGGACCGGCGTGGTTCCTCGTCGTCCCAGAAGGTCCCGTCGACGATGACGCAGTCCGCGGCGGCGAGCGCGGCGGCGAGGCCGGGTGACCAGTCCGCGACCGCCGGGGCGTATACGAGGCTCCTGCCGCTGCCCCGGTCGGTGATGTGAAGGGCCACCGACCAGGGGCCGTCGGGGATGTCGAGAGCGGCCGCATAGCGGGGGCGCTTGCCCGACACCCGCACGCACCTGATCTCCAGGTGGCCGGAGCCGTCCAGCGGGACGGGCCCGTCATCCGGCAGGTCCGTCCAGGCGAGGTCGGCATAGGGAGCGAGGACGCGATCGAGGCGCAACCCGCGCTCCAGGGCGGCGCGGACGGTGGCGGTGGCGGTGACCCGCAGGCACTGCGCCTCCCGGAGCCGCAGGAGGCCGAGCGTGTGGTCGAGTTCGGCGTCGGTGAGGATGACCCCCGCAACGGGGCTCCGGTCCCGGGACTGCGGCCGAAGCGCCGCACTCGATTCGATCTGCCCGGCGATGTCGGGCGTGGCGTTCACCACGTGCCACCGGCCCTCGCCCGCCTCGACCGCGACCGAGGCGTGCAGGCGGCGCCATCGCGGGTGCGCGCGGGCGGCGGCGCACCCGTGGCACGCGCAGTTCCACTGGGGGACGCCGCCGCCCGCGGCGGTGCCGAGTATCCGCACCCGCATCGTCACGAGGTCAGAGCTCGGCGCCGAAGTAGGCCGTGACCTCCATGGAGGTCTCGACGATCTGGTAGCCGGGCGTCGACCAGGCGGAGCCCTGCTCACCGGCCGGGGCCGCCGGTCGGGCCTGCCTGGTCTCGGTGGTCGCGGCCTCGGTGTCGGTGGTGTGCGCGGTCATCGCTGCTTCCCTTCCGTTGATGGATCCGGTAGGCCCGGGGCACCGCCCCGGGCGGCTCACTGGACGACGATCTTCCCGGTGCTCTGCGGGAAGACGGGGTCGTTGTAGAAGTACTCGCCGCGCCCGGTGAACCTGTGCTTGTAGGACTCACCGGGCTTGAGCCGCCCGCTGTTGAAGACGTGCTCGAAGAACGACGCGGCGCCGTGGGAGTGCTCGTTGCCGGCGGGGTTGACGAAGGTGACCTCGGTCCCGACCGGGACCGTCAGGTGCTGCGGTGACATGGCGTTCTGGGCGACGGTGTTCTCCTCGCCGCCGGGCGCGCCGGCCGCGGGGTCCCAGATCCGGCCGAGCGTGACGGTGTCGTTCACGGCGCTGCCCGCGACCGCGGCCGTGCGGATCTGGTTCCGCTTGGACGGCGGCGTGGGCGCGGGCGCGGGGCCGACCCTGCCGTCGAGTTTGAACGCCCACAGGTGGTCGCCCTTGGGGATGTCGGGGTAGGGCAGCCCGCTGCCGCCGGCGAAGACCGCGATGTACTGCTCGCCGTCGATCTCATAGCTGATCGGGCTGGTGTGGACGCCCGCGCCGCACTGCCACGTCCACAGGTCGCGGCCGTCGGTGTCGTCCATGGCGACGAGCACCCCGTCCGGCCTGCCCTGGAACATCACGCGCCCGGCGGTCGTGAGAATGCCGTTGCCGTGGGCGAGGGACCATTCGCCCTCCTTGCGCCACACGGGCTTGTTCGTGCGCGGGTCCACGGCGGCGAGTCCGCCGGAGAAGTACTCCCCGAGGGGGCGCGCGGTGTTGACGCGCCCGCCGTCGGTGTTGGAGTAGGACGAGTTGATCAGCCCGTAGCCGACGTAGACGAACCCGGTGTGCGGGCTGAACGACAGGTACGACCAGTCCGCGCCGCCGCCCGCGCCGGGGAACAGGATGGTCGCGTCGTCCCAGAACGGCGTGAAGATCCCACCGGTCGGGTAGTAGGGCACCGGCCTGGTGGTGTCGTGGAAGCTCGGGGCCTGGTGGACGAACGGCTCGCCGCCGGGGAAGGGCTGGGTGGGCCAGGTCTTCTGGCGCGGCTCCTGCGGGACGGGCCGCTCGGTGATGCCGTGCACGGGCCTGCCGGTCGCACGGTCCAGGATGTAGTACATCCCGACCTTGCTGCCGTAGACCACGACCTTGCGCTTGCGGTGGCCGACCTGCAGATCGATCAGTACCGGGGCCATGACGTTGTCGTAGTCCCAGATGTCGTGGTGGACGGACTGGAAGTGCCAGCGGCGCTTCCCGGTCTTGGCGTCGATGGCGACCAGGCAGTTGGAGAACAGGTTCGCGCCGCCCCGGGTGGAGCCGTTCGTCCGGGGGTAGGGGTTGCCGAACGTCCAGTAGACCAGGCCCAGCTCCGGGTCGACCGCGGGGTGGATCCAGCAGACGGCGCCGCCGGTCTTCCAGGTGTCGCCCTCCCAGGTGTCGTTGCCGTACTCGCCGGGGCCGGGCGTGCCCCAGAACGTCCAGGCGACCTCGCCGGTCCGGGCGTTCAGCGCGTAGCCGCGGCCGCGGGCGCCGGCCGTGCTGCCCTCGGTCCCGACGTAGATGAGGCCGTCCCAGTAGACGATGGCCCCGGCGAGCCCGCCGCGGTTGCCGCCGCACTGCCCCTCCTGAGGGTCGCAGGACGGATCGCCCTCCCCCGCGATGAGCAGCTCGCGCTGCCAGACGACGGCGCCGGTCCTCTGGTCCAGGGCGTAGACGATGTTCTCGCCGGAGGTCGTGAAGACCAGCCCCTCCCCCAGCCCCACCCCGCGCATGTTGGTCTGCCGGGCGCCGACGCCGGTCCGCCACTTGACCTCGCCGGTCCGGCCGTCGACGGCGAACACGTTCTGCTGGGCGGTCTGCACGTACAGGACGCCGTCCTGGGCGACGATCGTGCTCTGCTGCGAGCGGCCGGAGGTGCTGCCGCCTTCGAGGTTGACGTGCCAGGCGCCGCCCAGGTGCCTGACGTTGCCGCGGTTGATCCCGCGCAGCGTGGAGTGGTTCTGGTTGGCGAGGTTCCCGCAGACCTTCGGGAAGTCGCGTCCGGTGGGACCGAACGCGGCCGGCTGGCGGGGCACCGGCAGCGCGAGCCGGGAGCCGGCCGTCTGGGCCTGCGCCTCCGGGGCACGGAGCGGCGCGAAGGCCATGGTGCCGCCGACGGCCGCGGCCGCACCGGTCAGGAAGTTCCGTCGTTCCATGCCCGCTTCCTCTCATGGTCCACTAGACGGACTTGAAGGTCCATTGAACGGACGCCACGGTAAGTCGATTTCCCGCCCCTGACAAGAGGCGCCCAAGGAACTCGTCGCGCCAAACCATTGTTTCGTCGCAGAGAAGAGCCGCAGGAGCCGCAGTATGTGGTCGGGTATTGCCGCCGCCAAGCTTCACATGAGATGTTCCTTGAACCTCTTGACGGTCCAACTTGACCGCTAGACGGACCACAGAGGCCGCTTGCCAGGAAGGAACCCGTTCCATGAGGAGACCCTCGTCCCGCCTCGCCACCGCGACTGCCGCCGCACTCGGCACGGCCGCGGTGCTCGTCACCACGTCGCTGCTCACCGGGGTGCCCGCCACCGCGGGCGGCGCGCTCGCCGGACCCAAGGACCGCGGCGCCCAGGAGCTCGGCGACCCCGACTACGGCGTGTGCCGCGGCACCGACCCGCGCTGCTACCACGACTGGGGCAACTTCGACGCGTCGAAGGGCTACAGGGTCCTCGTCTACAGCCGGACCGCAGGGCCCCGGCACGCCAACCTCGGGCCCGCTCTCCCGCCGGGCATGAACCCCCCGCTCGGCGACGCGAACGCGGCTCAGAAGGCCCTGGTGGAGATGGGCCGGAACAACGGGTTCTCCGTCGACTGGACCGAGGACGTGGCGCAGCTGGCCTCCCCGGCCAGGCTCTTCGGCTACAACGCGGTCGTGTTCCTCAGCACCAGCCGCGACACCCTCGACGACGCGGCCCAGACGTCCTTGCGCCAGTACGTCCGGGGCGGCGGCGGATTCGTCGGCGTCCACAACGCGTTCGGGACCGAGTACAACTGGCCGTGGTACGAGGGCCTCCTCGGCGGCGCCAACTTCTACGACCACCCGCGAGAGCAGCCCGGAACGGTCCAGACCGTCGACCGCAAGGACGTCTCCACCGCGGGGCTGCCGAGCCGCTGGGCCTTCACCGACGAGTGGTACAACCTCGTCCCCTTCCCGAGCCGCGTGCGGTTCCTGGCGACCGTGGACGAGGGGACCCTGACGCAGGGGATCGCGGGCAACATGAACCACCCGGGCCACGGCTCGCTCCACCCGGTGGCCTGGTGCCAGTACTACGACGGCGGACGCGCATGGCTCACCACACTCGGCCACGACGCCAAGGCGTTCACCGATGACGGCGGCTCCTTCGCCGGGGCGAAGGAGTTCCAGAGCCTGCTGCTCAACGGGATCGAGTCCGCCATGGGCAAGAAGCCCTTCTGCCGCTGACGCACGCGGGGCCGGCGCCCCACCGTGCCGCCTCCCCCGCCTGTCGCCGCCCGGATCGCGTTCCGGGCGGCGACAGGCGGCGCGGGTGCCGAGCGGGAACGTGCGACCGCGCCTCAACGTCCGCAGGCGCGGTGTCCAGTGCCCGCCCGCACTACAGGCCCAGGTAGATGCGGCGGACGCGGACGTCGTCGCGCAGCTCGGCGGAGGTGCCGGTCATGGCCACCTCCCCGTTCTCCATGACCACGCAGTCGCTCGTCGCCTCGAAGGTCAGCTTGGCGTTCTGCTCGACCAGCAGCAGGCTCAGCCCCTCCCCGCGCAGCCGCAGCAGCACGGCGAGGATGTCCTCCACGAGCTTCGGTGACAGGCCCATGGACGGCTCGTCCAGCAGGATCAGCCGCGGCCGGGCCATCAGCGCCCGGCCGACGGCCAGCATCTGCTGCTGCCCGCCGGACAGGGCGCCGGCGAGCCGGGACCGCATCTCTCCCAGCACCGGGAACAACTCGTAGACCTCGGCGAGGCTCTCCCTGGTCCCGGAGTCGCGCCACGACCGGGCGTAGGCGCCCAGCATCAGGTTCTTCTCGACCGTGAGGCCGGGGAAGACGTGCCGCCCCTCGGGGACGTAGCCGATGCCGTGCCTGACGACGTCGCGCGCCCTGACCTTCGCCAGGTCGGTCCCGCCGAAGGTGACGCGGCCGCCGCTGCGCGGCACCAGGCCCATCAGCGCCTTGAGCGTGGAGGTCTTGCCCGCACCGTTCGCGCCGATGATGCCCACCGACTGGCCGGGCTCGACGGTGAAGCCGATCGAGCTGACCGCGCACACTCCCCCGTAGTGGACGGACAGGTCCTCCACGGTGAGGGTCGCCCCCTCGCTCTCCGGAGGCGGCTTCTCGCGCCTGGTTCCGGCGGAGGTCGTGTCGGCGTTCATGAGGTCACCTCGCTGGTGTCCGGGAGGGGCATGCCTGCCATGGCGGAGTCTCCGAGGTAGGCCTCGATCACCGCGTGGTCGGCGACCACCTCGGCGGGCGTGCCCTCGGCGATCACCGAGCCTCCGGCGAGCACGGTGACCCGCTCGCACAGTGACATCACGAGGCCCATGTTGTGCTCGATGAGGACGACGGTGACGCCGCTGTCGCGGATCGAGCGGACGATCTCGGCGAGCTGGCGGACCTCCTCGCCGTTCAGCCCGGCCGCCGGCTCGTCGAGCAGCAGCAGGCGCGGCCCGGACGCCATCGCGCGGGCGATCTCGATGCGCCGCTGGATGCCGTAGGGCAGCGCTCCCGGCGCGGCCCCGGCGAACCCGGTCAGCCCGAACCGGTCGAGGAGCTCGTCCGCCCGCCGGTGCAGCCGGCGCTCCTGCCGCCAGATCCCGACGGGCCACAGCGCGTACCGCCAGATCGCGCGGGTGCGGGACCGGTCCAGCGCGACCAGGAGGTTGTCCCGGACGCTCAGCTCCCCGAACAGCCGCAGGTTCTGGAAGGTGCGGGCCACGCCCAGCATGGAGAGCCGGTACGGGCGCGATCCCGACACCACCCGGCCGTCCAGCAGCACCCGGCCCCCGGACGGTCTGTAGAAGCCGCTGATGACGTTGAAGAGCGTCGTCTTCCCCGAGCCGTTCGGGCCGACGATGCCGCGGATCTCGCCCCGCCGCACCGTCAGCGAGACGTCCTTCAGCGCCTTGAGGCCGCGGAAGTGCTTGGCGATCTCCCTGATCTCCAGGACCGGCTCTCCGTCCGGCCCGGTGCCGCCCTCGGCGGGTCGGTACGGCCGGAACGGGCCCAGGGCGGTGCGCTCGGCGGTCCGGCCCCGGCGGCGGTCCACCATGGTCCTCACCCGTGCCGGGATCCCGGCGAGACCCGTCGGCGCGAACACCACCATGAGGACCACGACGACGCCGAAGCCGAGCTGCGCGTAGGTGGGGTAGTCGACGAGCCGTTCGCGGATGAGCGTCAGCCCGACCGCGCCGACGACGCAGCCGACGAGGCTCTGCCGACCGCCGATCACCACCATGGCGAGCAGCAGGAACATGTTGGCGATGTTGAAGGTGTCGGGCGCGACGTAGCGGATGAGCCCGGCGTAGAGGATGCCCGCGAGGCCGCCGAAGACGCTGGAGAGCATGAACGCGGTCATCCGCAGCAGCGGGATCTGCGCGCCGACGGCGCCGGCGGCCAGCGGGTCGTCCCGCATGGCCATCATCCTGCGCCCGAGCCCGGTCCGGACGACGAAGAGCCCGAAGGCCAGCGCGGCCGCGAACACCACCACCTCGACGTAGTAGTACAGGTACTCGCTGGACAGGTCGACGCCGAACATCGGCGGGACGGGGATGGCGGAGATGCCCTCGGCGCCGCCGGCCATCTCGGCGTTGGTCGTCCAGTTGATGAACCCGAGCGCGAGACCGAGGGTGACGATGCCGAGGTAGTGCGACTGCATGCGCAGTGCCGGTATGCCGACCAGCAGCCCGATCAGGGCGGTGGCCACGAGCGCGATCAGGGCGGCGGGCCAGAACCCGAGCCCCTCGTGGGTGGTGAGGATCGCGGTGGCGTAGGCGCTGACCCCGAAGAAGGCCACCTGCGCGAGGTTGATCTGGCCGGCGATCCCCATGGCGAGGCCCATGCCTACGGCCAGCAGCGCGAACACCAGCGCGATGTCGACGACGTGGATGGCGTACCCGCCGAGTTGGTACGGCAGCAGCCAGGCGATCAGGCCGAAGGCGGCGATCGTGGCGAACCGCGGGGTGCGGCGGTGGCGCAGGAGTGCGTTCATGCCCGGCTCACCGTCGTCTCGCCGAACAGGCCGGTCGGCCGGACCATGATGGCCACGGTGAACACCAGGAACACCACCAGTTCGGAGTAGCCCTGGAAGTGCCCTGCGGCGAACGAGTCAAGGATCCCGATGAGGAAGCCGCCGGCGATCGCCCCGGGCACGTTCCCGCAGCCGCCGAGCATGGCGGCGGCGAAGCCCTTGATCCCGATGGTCCCGCCCATCGTCGCGTTCACGTACAGCAGCGGGCCGACGAGGCCGCCGGCCAGCGCGGCGAGCCCGGCGCCGATGGCGAAGGCGATCGCGTTGCTGCGGCCGACATGGATGCCGACCGCGGTGGCCGCCTCGTGGTCCATGGCGACCGCCTGCATGGCCGCGCCCATCTTCGTCCGCTGGAGGAAGCCGACGAGCAGCAGCACCGCGACGGCCGCGATGAGCAGCACGACGAGGTCGTAGGTGCGCACCCGCAGCCCGAGGAACTCCAGCGGCGCCGCCTTGACCGGGGACGCGACGGCGCGGCCGGTGGCGCCCCAGATGAGCACCGCGACGGCCTGCAGGACCATCCCGAAGCCGATCGTGCCGATCAGCATCAGGGTGAAGTCCTTGTTCTCCAGCGGGCGCAGGACCCGCTCGATGAACAGGCCGATGAGCGCGGTGATCGCGATGGCCAGGGCCATGGCGACCGCGAAGGGCAGCTTGCTGGACATGTAGAACGTGGAGGCGGTGTAGGCGCCGATCATGAGCACGTCGGCGTGCGCGAAGTTGACCAGGCCCATGGTGCGGTAGACGAGGGAGAACCCCATCGCGACGAGGGCGTAGATCGCGCCGAGGCTCAGCCCGCCGATGAGTGTCTGGAGGAAGACCTGCATGGTTCTTCTTTCTGACGCGGGCCGGCGGAGGGGCCGGCCGGGGACGCGGGGCGGGCGGCCGGGCACCGCGTGCGTGCCCGGCCGCGGGGGCCCGTCACGGTCGCCGGATCAGACGCCGGCCTCGACGACCGTCCCGTTCTTCATGATCCCGATCGTGGTGGCCTTGATGCCGACACCCGTCTCGTCGTAGGCGAAGTCGCCGAGCAGGCCCTGGTAGCGCACCGCGCGGATCGCGTCGGCGAGCTTCCTGCCGGTCGCGACGCCGCTGCTCTGCAGCGCGGTGAGCAGGATCTGCGCACCGTCGTAGGCCTTCGCGCCGTGCAGTTCGGCGTCCTCGCCGTAGGCGGCCTTGTAGGCGGCCGCGAACTTCTTGGACGCCTCGCTCACCTGGTTGCCGAGGTAGGGCGAGCTGACGATGGTCCCCTCGGCGTTCTTGACGCCGGCCGTGTCGCGGTACACGGGGGTCCCCTGCGGCGCCGCTCCCGCGAACGGCACGGTGATGCCGAGGTCGCGGGCCTGCTTGACGATGAGGCCGGACTCCACTTCCTCGGCGCCGAGGAAGATCACTTCCGGAGACTTCTGCCGGACCTTGGTGAGCTGGGCGCTGAAGTCCTTCTGGTCGGTGGTGACGACCTCGTCGGCGACGGGCTTGAGGCCCCGATCGCCGAGCGCCTTGAGGAAGGCGTCGTGCTCGCCCTTGCCGTAGGACCCGTTGTTGCTGATCATCGCGATCTTCTTCATCTTCTTCTGATCGACGACGTACTTGGCGAGGGTCTCGTCGTAGGTCGTGCTCGTGGGCCCGTTGAGGAAGAGGAAGGGGCTCTTCAGCGCCACCATGCCCGGTGACTGCCCCGAGGCGATGTTGGGGATCCCGGCCTGCCTGAGCGAGGGCGCCATGGCGATCGTGACGGCGCTCTCGGCGGTGCCGAGCATCGCGATGTACCCCTGGCTGTCGATCTTGCGGGCGAGGTTCGTCCCGACCGTGGGGTCGCCCTGGTCGTCGAAGACGTCGAGCTGGATCTTCCGGCCGTTGACGCCGCCCTTGGCATTCCACTCGTCGACGGCGAGCTTGGCGCCCTTGTGCTCCCACTTGCCGAGCGAGCTCAGCTGCCCGCTCTGGGCGTCGACGACGGCGATCTTGATCGGTCCGCTGCCGCCGGAGCCGGAGTCCTTCGACTCCCCGGGGGCGCCGCACGCCGCGGTCAGGCCCGCGGCGAGGACTCCGGCGGCCAGGGCGGTGACACGGAGTCGGGGGATAGTGAACATTGCTTCACCTCGGTGGGTGGATGTCGGGGTGGGTGGGGGTCGGTGGGCTCAGGAGGTGGGCAGCGTGGGGTGACCGCTGTCGCCCGGGAAGACACCCTGGTAGATGTCGTTGATGTTCCAGTGCCCGGGTGTGGGCACGGGCTCGTTGACCATGGGCACGTCGAGGACCGCCGGACGGCGGGCGGCGACGGCCGCGCGCAGCGCCGGCAGCAGCGCCTCCGGCGCGTCGATCCGGTGTCCGTCGGCTCCGCACGCCTCGGCGAGAGCGGCGAAGTCGGGGCTGTAGGGCCGGCCGTCCGGGTCGCGGAACTCGCAGCCGTGGCTCGCGCCGAAGTTGGCGGCCTGGAGGTCTGCGATGGTGCCGTGGGCGCGGTTGTTCATCACCACGAACACGACCGGCAGGCCCTGCTCGACCGCCATCGGGACGGCCGGCAGTTGAGCGCTCATGCCACCGTCGCCGACCAGCGCCACCACGACCCTGCCGGGGGCGCCGATCTGCACGCCGACGGCCGCGGCGGGGCCGAAGCCCATGGTGGACGCGCCGCCGGGGGTGATGAACCGCCCCTCGGCGGGCAGCTCGTAGCACTGGGCCACGCCGTTCTTGTTCCAGCCGACGTCGGTGACCAGCATGGCGTCGGGCGGCAGCGCCTCCCGCAGGTCGGCGAGGATGCGCTCGGGCCGCAGCGGGAAGGCCGCGTCGCGACCGCGCTCGCGGCTCCGCTCGAACAGCTCCGAGCGGGCGGCACGGATGCGCTCGCGCAGTCCCGGTCGTGCCGCCGGCTCGGGCCGGACCTTCCGCACGGCCGCTTCGACCGCCTGCACGGCGAGCGTCACGTCCGCGACGGCGCCGATCTCCACCGGGTAGTTGCGTCCGATCTCCGCGGGGTCGATGTCGATCTGGATGAGCCGCCCCGGGGTGTCACCGTCCGCGCCGGCCGCTCCGAGGTTCCAGGTGTGGCGCGGGTCCCATGAGCTGGCGTCGGTCTCGGCGAACCGAGTGGCCAGGGCGAGCACGACGTCGGCCGAGCGGGCGTAGTCGTTGGTCGCGCGCAGCCCCCAGAAGCCCGGCATGCCGAGCAGCAGCGGGTGGTCGTCCGGCACGGTGCCCTTGCCCATGAGCGAGTGGGCCATGGGGATGTCGAGGTGTTCGGCGAGCGCGAGCAGCGCGCGGCGGCCCGCCGCGGCGCGCAGCCCGCCGCCAAGGTAGATCAGCGGCCGTTCGGCCTCGGCGAGCAGCACGGCGATCCGCTCGGCGACGTCGGCGGGCAGGGCGGGCGCCGCCTCGTGTGCCGGGAGTGGATGCCCGGCCGGGGCGACGCGCCGCGAGAACAGGTCCATCGGCACGTTGAGCAGGACCGCGCCGGGGCGCCCGGAGGAGGCCGTCCAGAACGCGCGCTCGGTGAAGCGGGCGAGGTCCTCGGCGCGGTGGACGTGCCAGGCGCGCTTGACGAAGGGCCGGTAGATGGCGGTCTGGTCGGCGTCGGCATGGAGGTTGACCTCCTGGTGCGGGTGCCGGCCGTGGTAGTAGGACGGGATGTCGCCGGCGATGGCGACCAGCGGCACAGAGTCGAGTGCTGCGGTGGCCACGCCGGTGACGGCGTTCATCATGCCCGGCCCGACGTGGACCAGCAGGACGCCCGGCTTGCCGGAGGCGCGGGCGTAGCCGTCGGCGGCGTGGGCCGCGGCCTGCTCGTGGCGCGCGATGACGAAGGTGATGGGGCTGCGACCCAGCGCATCCAGCAGGGCGATGTTGGTGTGGCCGCAGGTCCCGAAGACGTACTCCACGCCGTAGCCTTCGAGCTGCCGGACGAGCGCCTCCGCCGCGGACACCGACACGGCGCTGTCGTCACGGGGGTGGACGTCCACGGTCATGAGGCGTTCTCCTCGGTTCGGGGCATGCTGATCCAGGTCTTGCCGGCGATCTCGGCCGCCCGCGCGAACGCCGTCGGCGCCTCGGCGAGCTCGAAGCGCTCGCGCAGCACCCTTCCCAGGTGGAGGTCGTGCTCGGCCATCGTCGCGATCGTGCGGGGGAAGTCCGCCGGGTGGTCGTAGATGAGGCAGCCGCGCAACGTCAGGCGCCGCTGCACGAGGGTGAGGGTGGACAGGCGGGCGCGCCGGCCGCTCTGGCCGACGGCGATGAGGGAGCCGCCCGGGGACGTGCGCTCCAGCGCCTGCTCGAACGCCTCCGGAACGCCGGAGGTCTCGATCACCACCGGGAAGGTCGTCCCCGACGGGGGGTCTGAGGCGTCCTCGGCGCCCAGTTCCCGTGCGAGCGCCAGGCGCCCCGGATGGGGCTCGACGACGAACGGGACGCCCCCGGCGTGCGTTACGGCCACCGTCACCAGCAGCCCCTGGGAGCCCGCGCCGACGACCAGGCACCGGTCCCCCAGGGTGAGGCCGCTCATGCGGACGGCGTTCAGCGCCACTGTGAACGGCTCCACGCAGGCGACGTCGGTGTCGTCCCAGCCGTCCGGGACGGGCCAGGTGAATCGGGCCGGCACCGCGACGCGCTCGGCCAGCAGCCCCGGCTCGGAGATGCCCGCCGCCCGGCGGTTCCGGCAGCCCGCCGTCGCGCCCGACCGGCACGGCGCGCAGCGCAGGCACGGGTAGTTGGGTTCGACGACGACGCGCTGCCCGGGGAACCGGTCGACGACCCCGACGCCGGCGGCCACGACGACGCCGAACGCCTCGTGCCCGAGCACCCACGGCAGTGCGGGCACGGGGCGATGGCCCGAGACGACCGCCAGGTCCGACCCGCACAGCCCCACCCCGTGGACCGCGACGACGACGTCGTCCGGGCCGCAGGCAGGCTCGGGCAGGTCGTCCACGACCGCCACCGTCCCGGGCGCGACGAGCGCGCCCCCCTTCACGCGGCGCCCCACAGCGAGGTGCCGCGGAGCATCAGCGTCTTCACGACCGTGAAATCCTCGATCATGCAGCGAGGCGACTCGCGCCCGAAGCCGGAGTCCTTGACGCCGCCGAAGGGCACGTGGTCCAGGCGGTAGTTGGACGAGCCGTTGACGACGAGCCCGCCTACCTCCAGCTCGCGCCACGCCGTGACGATCCGGTCCACGTCACGGGTGAACAGGCCCGCCTGGAGGCCGTACCGGCTCTGGTTGCAACGCTCGACGACGCCGCCGAAGTCGTCGTACGGCATGACCGCGACCAGCGCGCCGAAGACCTCCTCGCGGACGAGCGAGGCTTCGGGCGGCGGATCGGCCACGACCGTCGGCAGCGCCGTGGCCCCGTCCCGGCTGCCGCCGAGGAGCACGCGCGCACCCTGCTCGGCGGCCTCCGCGCTCCAGAGAACCACCCGTTCGGCGGCGTCCTCGTCCACCATCGAGCCGACGTCGGTGTCCGGATCCAGCGGATCGCCCACGGTGAGCGACTCCACCTCGGCGGTGAAGCGGCCCAGGAACTCCTCGAAGCGCGAGCGGTGGACGTAGACGCGCTGGACGGAGATGCAGCTCTGGCCGGAGTTGCTGTAGCCGGTGCGAGCGCAGATCCGGGCGGCCTCGGCCATGTCGGCGTCCTCGCACACGATCGTGGCGGCGTTCCCACCCAGTTCCAGCACCAGGCGCTTGGCCCCGGCCGCCCTGGCGACGGCCGCCCCGGTGGCGGCGCTGCCGGTGAAGCTGATGACGGCCACCTCCTCCGCCGCGCACAGCTCGGCGCCGACCGCGCCGTCCCCGTGCAGCAGCTGGACGGCCTCGACGGGCATCCCCGCCTCGACCAGCAGCGCGACGACCGCCGTGGAGACCGCGGGAGCCTGCGGCGGCGCCTTGACGATCGTGGTGTTCCCCGCGGCGAACGAGGCGCCCAGCTTGTGCGCGAGGAGGTTCGCCGGCGCGTTGAAGGGGGTGATGGCGAGCGCGACGCCCGCCGGGGCCCGGTAGGTGAAGGCCGTGTCGCGGGCCCCGCGGGCCCATCCGGCGACGGGAAGGGTCTCTCCCCCGATCTGCCGCGCCTCGGCGGCGCAGACGGCGAAGGTGTCGGCGACGCGGTCGATCTCGCCCAGGCCGTCCCTGACGGGCTTGCCCAGCTCCAGCGCGAGCAGCCGGGCCAGGTCCCCGCGATTGTCGGCGGCGGCGCACGAGGCCCGCTCCAGCACCTCCGCCCGCGAGGCGGGCGTCAGCCGCGCCACCGTCCGGGCGTAGTCGCGCGCGTGGCCGCGGACGGCGGCGACGTCGGCGGGCCCGGCGGCCGGAGCCCGGCTGACCGTCGTACGCAGATACGGTCCGACGCGTTCGCTCTGCGGACCGTCCGTACTCCACCGGCCGCCGACGAGAGCAGCCGCCTGTACCGGCCCGCCCTCGGTGGCCGCCGCGAGCACCGCTTCCAGCATCCATTCCTCCTGATCCATCAAGCGGACTTCTAGTGCTATCATGCGGACTTCGGGTCAACGTAAGGGCCGCCGCCGGGCACTGACAAGGGCCGCTGGGGAGAAACTTTCGCGGCGCGACTCGGCAACGAGGGGCTCCCGCATGGCTCATCACCTCCGCCGCTCGGCCCGGTCCGTAATGTTCGAACCAGTGAGTTAGTTATAGGTGCCCGAGCTGACAAGGGGAAGGGCGCGGGGGAAAAACTTCGCCATCGGTTCCATTTGAGACCGACTGACGGTCCAACTAGACCGCTGTATGGACTGCGTGTAACGTACGGACCGTCCCTGCCCAGGGGCGCGGTCTTCGCCGGTTCCGCGCCTCCCGCCGGCGGAAAAACCGGGACACTCGTGCTTCCACCGTCCCGGACCAGAATCGGGGAGAACCAGTGAGCCCAGCGAAGAAGAACGGCGGCGAGCAGGCGGCCGACGCCGGAGGCGTCCGCAGCGTCCAGCGCGCCGTGGAGATCATGTCCCTGCTCGGCGAGGAGCGCCCGGTCATCTCGATCCGCGAGATCGTCGAGGCGACGGGCCTGGCGAAGACGACCGTCATCCGCCTCGTCCAGACCCTCGAGCAGAACGGCCTGCTCTGGGCCGCTCCCAACGGCTACCTTCCCGGGCCCGGCCTGTGGCGGTGGGCGCACCTGGCGCGCAGCAGCTGGGAACTCCCGCCGGAGACCCGCAAGTTCATGCGGGACCTCGGCGCCCGCCGCCGCGAGACGGTGAACCTCTACATGGTCCGCGACATCTACCGGGTCTGCGTCGCCCAGCAGGAGAGCCCGCAGCCGCTCCGGCACGTCGTGCACATCGGCGACGAGCTGCCTCTCTGGTCCGGCGCGTCCTCCAAGGTCCTGCTGCGCGACGCGCCCGACACCCTCCTGCGCCGCGTCGCCCTGTCCTCCCCCTACGGAGAGGGCCACGTCCAGCGGCTCCAGGGGTGGATCGACGAGGCCGCCCACCGTGGCTGGGCCGCCAGCCACGGCGAGCGGGAGGAGGGCCTGTCCGCCGTCGCCGTCCCGGTCGTCGGACGGTCCGGAACCGTCGTCGCCGCCCTGTCTCTCAGCGGCCCCACCGTCCGCTTCCCTGACGAGGTCGTGGAGGAGTGCGCCGCTGATCTGCGCCGGGTGGCCGAGGAGATGTCCGAACGCGGCTTCGACCACCCGCTCAGCCCCGCGCGCTGAACCCGCGCGGGGGCCCGCGTGACCTAAGGAGCTACCGCATGCCACAGCGACCGCTCAGCGGCGTCCGGGTCCTCGACCTGACCAACGTCCTGGCCGGACCGTACTGCAGCTACCAACTGATGCTGCTCGGCGCAGAGGTCGTCAAGATCGAGGTTCCGGGGCAGGGCGACCTCGCCCGGCGCCTCGGCCCGGACGCCGAGCTGAACCGGACCGGCATCGGCGCCTCGTTCCTGGCGCAGAACGCGGGCAAGAAGTCCGTCGAGATCGACCTCAAGGACCCCGCCGACCGCGCCGACTTCGAGGACATGGTGCGCGGCGCCGACGTGCTCCTGGAGAACTTCCGCGCGGGCGTCCTCGCCCGGCTCGGCTTCGGCTGGCCGCGGCTGCGCGAGCTGAACCCGCGGCTGGTCTACTGCGCGATCTCCGGCTTCGGGCAGACCGGGCCGATGAGCCGGGCTCCCGCCTACGACCAGATCATCCAGGGCCTGTCCGGGATGATGAGCATCACCGGCACCGCCGAGACCGCCCCGCTGCGCATCGGCTTCCCCGTCTGCGACACCGTTGGCGGGCTGACCGCCGCCCTCCACATCTGCGCCGTCCTCGCAGGCCGCGACCGCACCGGCGAGGGAACGTTCCTCGACGTGTCCATGCTGGAGTCGGCGGTGTCCGCCATGGGTTGGGCCATCTCCAACTACCTCGTCAGCGGCGTTCCGCCCCAGCCCATGGGCACCCAGAACGCCACCGCCGCCCCCTCCGGCACCTTCGAGGCCGCCGACGGCCCCCTCAACATCGCCGCGAACCGCCAGCGGCAGTTCGAAACGCTGTGCGCGCTCACCGACCGGCGCGACCTCCTGGACGACCCGCGCTTCATCGACCGGGAGCAGCGCAAGCTGCACCGCGACGAGCTGACCGGCGAACTCAACCGCGCCCTGCGCCACCGCACCGCCCAAGAATGGGAACGGCTCCTCAGCACCGCGGGCGTCCCGGCGGCCCGCGTCACGACCGTCCCCGAGACGGTCGAGCTCGACCAACTCGACCATCGCGGCTTCTTCACCGAACTACCGTTCCCCGACGGCTCGGACCGCGTGCTCAAGGTCGTCGGCAGCGGCGTCCTGCACGACGGCGAACCGCTGCGCCCCACCGGCCCGCCGCCCCTGCTCGGCGAGCAGAACCCCGAACGCGGCGCCCTGGGGGGCCGCTGGAACGGCCGGAGCGCCGTCACTCCATGACGAACCGCCGAACACAGGAGGCTCCCGTGAACGACATCGATCCGACGGGGGCCGTCGCGGGATGGTGGGCGACCGCCATCACCCGCATGGAACCCGGCGTCATCCAACTGCGCGGCCGCCCCGTCCAGGACCTCATCGGCACCACCGGCCTCACGTCCATGATCTGGCTGATGCTGCGCGGCGACCTCCCGGCCCCGCGGCAGGCGGCCCTGCTGGACGCGGCGCTCGTCGCCGCCGTCGACCACGGCCCCCAGGCCCCGTCGATCGCCATCGCCCGCATGGCCGCCACCTGCGGCGTCGGCCTCAACAACGCCGTCGCCAGCGCCGTCAACACCCTCGGCGACGCCCACGGAGGAGCGGGCGAACAATGCGTCCGGCTCCTGGACGACGTCCTCGAACGCGAGGCCACCGGCCTCGACCTCCGCACCGCGACCCAGCAGACCGTCGCCGCCTGGCCCCGCTACCTCCCCGGCTTCGGCCACCGCTTCCATCCCCGCGACCCCCGCCGCGACCCACTGATCGACCTGGTCCAGAAGGCGGTCCGCGACGGCGTCGTCCCCGGCGACCACCTCCGCGCCGGCAAATGCGTGGAGGCACTCCTCGCCGAAGGCCGGGACGCCCCCGTCCCGATGAACATCGACGGAGCCACCGCCATCATCTACGCCGAACTCGGCTTTCCCGCCCCACTCGCCCGCGGCCTGTTCGTCCTCAGCCGCAGCATCGGCATCCTCGCCCACGCCTGGGAGGAGTCCCAGAGCGGCCAACGCAACAAGGGCCCCATCCCCCGCACGATCCTCCCCACCTCGACCCCCACCCCGCCCAAGTCCTGAGCGGCCACCCGACCAGCTCGCAGAGACGATGCCAGGTGTCGTCCTCACGGACGAAGATCGTCATCCGCAGGGCCGGGCCTTGCAGCTTCATGAGCGGTTTCTCCCATGGCGCATGGTGAACGTCACCAGCAAGCGGGTGCCGCGCACGCCGGCGATCAGCAGGCATCCGCCGATGTTGGTCCCGATCAACGACGTCCAGAAATCCGAGCACCATATCGGCGACCTCGCCGCTGACCGCGGCGAGCCCGCCTAGCGGTCCTTGTCCCCGTGCCGGATCTCGAAGGCTTAACCCGTGCGGCCGAGGGGACGTCCGCGCCGGCGAGGCGGCGGGCCTGATTCTGTCTGGTCAGCGGCCCGGCGGCGGAGGGTCGGGCCTGGACCGCCACCGGGTACGGCCTCGCAGTTGCGCGCCAGGCTCACGCATGGTCTTTAGGGCATGGATATGGCCCGAATTTAGTTTGGGCATCCATTATTACATGTTGCTGTATGATTTGTTCTTTTGATACATTTCGCACTCCTCGGACGTCCGCACCGCGGAGATCTGCGCGAGCAAGGATGGCCTTCTCCAAATAAGTGCACCGCATATCCGATTTCCTTAAATTAGCCCCACTGAGATCCGCATCATGTAGATTCGCATTCTTGAGAAACGCTTTGGAAAGATCTATTTCTCGCAAACTCGCAGTTCCCAGATCTGCGCCCCCCAGGTTGGCGTTGGACAGTTCTGCCTTGGAAGGCAGGTGGAGGTGGGGCACACGGACCTGATGAAGGTCGAGCTGCGGGGACTTGTCGGGGTCCTGAGGGCGGCGGGACAGGACGGCAAGGGCGGCACTGACGTCGGTCTCGGGTTCGGGAGGCAGTTGGCCATCCTCCACTTTGAGGGACGGATCATGCTCGCGTACATAGGCACCGAGCAGGTCGCGGATCGTAATTGCGTCTCGAGGCGAATCTGCGGCCACTTTCTCAAGGGCATAGATTGCAGCAATTCGAACTTCTCTTCTGCTAGAGCTCAACTGCTCCGCGGCTCTGCCGTACCGCTCTGCGACCAATCCTTCGCGCGAAAGCTGAAACTGCTGTCGATCTCCCCGAATCGTGACTGCAGTAGCGACCAGGCCTCCCGACGCCAAGAACGCACTGATCACTAAGACCACGCTGTTGATCCACTGGTGGCGGCTCTGGCGACGATCCTCTTTCTGTGACCAGTACAGGTCTATACGCTTATCCGCTTCGAGACCGTCCAGGTCCTGTTGGCTGGGTGGGGAGACTCGCGGCCCTGACGCCACCGGTACCTCCGACGAGATTGCTCACCTGACGCCTAAGTGCGCCCAAAGATACCGAAAGCACCGCTTCCTCCAGGAGATTGGAAGATGCTGGCTTCGGGGGAAGGAAACCCTTCTGTTGCGGGAATCCTGGTGAAGTACCGAACGACTACACGCTCCTTTACGCCTGGGCGAAAGTAGCGGCCGCTGGTAGCGACCGAGGCGTGCCCGAGCAGGTAGCGCGCATTCATGCAGGGCCCGCTAATCGCCGGAGTCGTGGGGATCTTGGCCCTTCGCAGCGCCCGGCGCGCAGCCGCGCCCGGTCCCTGGGCCGCCCGCCCGGAGGGCCTCGTCGCGGGCTGGCCTCCTTGAAGGCTCAGTATCGTCGGTCGGCATCCGGGGCAGTGAGGACCTCGCCAGGACTCGGCAGCTCGCCCCCGTACGCCGTCGCGTGGGACGGCCCGGGGTGCGGGTCACCCTCGGTTCCGCCGCGCGCTCCGAACTTGGTGCGTTCGTCCACCCTGATTAGACATCCGCTCATTTGGCTTGGTGGCAGCTGCCGCCGGTGTTCGAGCCGTCGGCCCTACCGTGACAAAGGGGGAGCTGACAGGCCCGAATCCTGTCGACCGCGGCAAGCGTGGGTCGAAGATCCATCTGCTGGTCGATCGTGCCGGACTGCCGCCGTCTGTCGGGATCTCGGCGGCCAACACCCACAACAGGCTCGCGCTGGAGCCGCTGGTGCGGGGCATCGCACCCATCCGCTCCCGGTGCGGACCGCAGCGCCGCCGCCCGGCAAAACTGCACGGTGACAAAGGCTACGACTACACCGACCTGCGGCACTGGCTACGCGAGCGAAGCATCACCCCGCGCATCGCCCGACGCGGCATCGAGTCCTCCGACCGGCTCGGCCGACACCGCTGGGTCGTGGAACCGACGGTGTCCTGGCTGAGCGGCTGCCGCCGACTGCACCGCCCCTACGAACGCTAACCCGAGCGCTTGCTGGCCTTCGTCGGCATCGCCGCCGCCCTCATCTGCCACCGCCGCCTCACCAAGTGAGATGACGTCTTAGTTTCCCGCCCTGTCGGCTCGCTTGATACTGCGGTAGCGGGTGACCCATGGCACGATCACGGCGGTTGCCAACGGTATGCACAGCATGATCTTCTCGCCTGTGGTGACGCCTCCCATCGCGAACACCGGCAAGGCCGCCGCCGCACCGGCGGTGATACCGAGAGCAGGCCACCACGAGCCATTGAACGTCACTCGGGCGCCCAGTCCGACCGCCGCTAGCACCCCCAGGAAGAGTCCGGTCATCGCCGCGGCGAAACTGTCCATTCCCTCGTCCGGCACTCCGCAGACGCTCCGGCCGCGGCTGTCGAGGCGGTGATCGCACCCGGCGTCGATGCCCCCTGCGATCCCCCAGCTCACCAGGAGGGTGGCTCCAGCCAGGGCGACCATGATGCACCACCCGGCGGCGACGGATGGAAGCCATTTTTCTCCAGGGAGGAGCTCCTGGGATGGCAAACGCCTGTTCTGGCCGGAAGGCGGCATTGAGGCTCCTCGTTCTCGCCCGGTGCGTATCTCGTATCCAGTCCCCCCTCGGACGTGGGTGCCCTTCGCCGTCGTTCCGCTTTTCGAGATCACCGTAATTGGAGGTGGAGAGTCAAGGGTGTCGGCACGCCTGCCTCCCTGGTAACGCACACATCGCAAGTACGTGAGCTGGCATCATGCCACTCCGCCGGCGCACCCGAGCCGGACCCGGCGGCGTGGTGACGAGCAGAAGCGGGTCCAGGATTTGCTGGACCCGCTTCCTGTGTCAGGCCGCCACCAGGCGGTCGGTCCGCCAGGGCGGGCGCGCCGCATCCGAAGCCGCGAGGGAGCCCCACAGCCTGGAGCAATCTCTGCCGACTGCGACGTTGGCCCCTGGCTGTGGGTGCGCCTCTCGGCTCAGTGCCGGCTCAGGAGCCGAGGGAGAAGTTGCTGACCTTGGCGGCGTTGTCCTTGTTGACCAGGACGCAGTCGACGGACTGCTTCTCCGGCTGGCCGGTCGAGCCGGTCTTGATGTACTTGTCGGCCTGGTCGACGGCCATCTGGGAGATCTTCGCGGCGGGCTGCAGGACGGTGGCCCTGACGCCGTCCTTGAGGACGGAGGAGACCACGTCGGGGCTGCCGTCGAAGCCGGTGACGATCACGTCGGTCTTCTTGGCGGCCTGCAGGGCCGCCCAGGCGCCCAGCGCCATCGTGTCGTTGCCCGCGATGATGCCCTTGACCTTGGGGTGGGCCTGCAGCATGGTCTGGACCTTCTGCAGCGCCTCGGTCTGGTCCCAGTTGGCGCTCTGCTGGGCGACCATCTTCATCTTGGGGAACTGGTCCAGGACGGAGTGGTAGCCCTTGGAGCGGACGCCGGCGTTGGTGTCGGTCTCCTTGCCGGTGAGTTCGAAGTACTCGCCGGACTGGTCCATGGCCTTGGCGAACTCCTGCCCGCCGAGCGTGGCTCCCTGGGAGTTGTTGGAGACGATCTGGGCCTTCGCGATGCCGGTCTGGTTGATCTCGCGGTCGATCAGGAAGCTGGGGATGCCGGCCTTGGCGGCCTTCTGCAGCGCCGTGACGGTGGAGTCGGCGCCCGCGTTGTCGAGGATGATGGCCGCCGCCTTCCGGGAGATGGCGGTGTCGATCTCCTGGCTCTGCTTGGTCGGGTCGTCGTCGTGGCTGAGGACGAGTGTGGTGTAGCCGAGCTTCTTGGCCTCGGCGTCGGCCGCCTGCTGCTCGGCCTTGAAGAAGACGTTGTCGGGCGAGGGCGTGATGATCACGATCAGCTTGGAGCCGCCGTCCTTGCCCGCGGCAGGCTTGGAGTCGTCGCCGCACGCGGTGAGGCTCATCGCGGCGAGGGTCACGGCGGTCACTCCGGCAAGGGAACGGCTGAGGAAGCGGTGCATCGTGGACGTCCTTTCGGGCCGTACGGCTCCAGGGGTGGTTTGGAAAAGTCGTGCGGAAAGGCTGTTAGGCGGCCATGCGCGCCTTGACGCGTTCCTGGGTCTGCTCCAGGACCACGGCGAGCACGATGACGGTGCCCTTGACGACGAGCTGCCAGAAGGTCGAGACGCCGACCAGGACGAGTCCGTCGCTCAGGAAGCCGATGACGAAGGCGCCGACGATCGTGCCGACGATGGTGCCCTTGCCGCCCGACAGCGAGGTGCCGCCGAGGACGGCCGCCGCGATGGCGTTGAGCTCGTAGGTCGTCGCGGTGTCGGGGTAGGCGGCGCCGAGTTCGGAGGTGAGGATGAGCCCGGCCAGCGCCGCGCACGCGCCGGAGATGACGTAGACGGCGAGCTTGACGCGGGCGGTGCGGATGCCGGCCAGCTCGGCGGCGCGCTCGTTGCCGCCGACGGCGTAGACGCGGCGGCCGAACGGGGTGCGGGTGGTGACGAGGATCGCCAGCGCCGCCACCACGACCATGATCCAGATGGCGACGGGGACCCCGAGCAGGCTCTGGCCGCCCATGACGTCGAAGCCGGTGTTGTGCCGCGCGGGCGTCCCGGCGAGGTTGGGGAAGGTGCCGCCGTTGCTGCGCAGGTCGGCCAGTCCGCGCGCGGCGTACAGGACGCCGAGGGTTGCGATGAACGGGGCGACGTTGAGCCTGGTGACCAGCAGGCCGTTGACCGCCCCGACGGCGGCTCCGACCAGGACCCCGATCGCGACCACCATGACGGTGGAGAACCAGACGGTGTCGCCGCCGGGCAGCTTCAGGCCCTCGTAGAGCAGCCCCCCGGAGATCATTCCGGCGAGGCCGGCGATGGATCCGACCGACAGGTCGATGCCGCCGGTGAGGATGACGAAGGTGACGCCGATGGCCAGCAGCGCGGTGATGGACACGTGCTTGCTCATCAGCAGCAGGTTGCTCGTGGTCAGGTAGTCGCGGGAGATCAGGCTGAACATGATCACGAGGGCGACCAGGACGATGAGCGTCCTGCCCTGCAGGAGGGCCAGTGCGAGCCGGGTCCCGCGGCCTCCCCCGCCGGCCGGGGCGCCCGGTCCGGCGGCCACGCTGCCTTCGACGTCGCTTCCGGTGCTGGTGCTCATGGGCTCACCTTCATGGCGGTCGTTGATGCGGAGGCGTCGACGAGGCGTTCCTCGGTCGCCTCGGCGCGCGGCAGGTCCGCGGTGATTCGGCCGCGTGCCATGACGAGGATCCGGTCGGACATGCCCATCACCTCCGCCAGTTCCGAGCTGACGAACAGGACGCCGAGCCCCTGGTCCGCCAGGTCGCTCATGACGCGGAAGATCTCGGTCTTGGCGCCGATGTCGATGCCGCGGGTCGGCTCGTCCAGCAGCAGGACCTTGGGGCCCGTCCGCAGCGCGCGGCCGAGGACCACCTTCTGCTGGTTGCCGCCGCTGAGCTGGGTGACCTGGGCGTCGACCCCCGGCGCCTTGATCTGCAGGTCCGCGACCTGCCCGGCGGCCGCCCCGCGCTCGCGCACCGGCGACAGCAGCCGGTATCTGGTGAGCGTCCGCAACGTGGACAGCAGCAGGTTCGCGCGGACCGACAGCGCCTGGACGAGCCCGTCGCGCTGGCGGTCCTCGGGGACGAGCGCCAGGCCCAGCGCCAGGCGGCCCGGGACGCGCCTGTCGTCGGCCCGCCGCCCGTCCACCCGGATCGTGCCGGTGTGGTGGCGCAGGCCGATCAGGGCTTCCATCAACTCGGTGCGCCCCGCCCCCATGAGCCCGTAGATCCCGACGATCTCCCCCGCCCGGACGTGGAAGCCGACGTCGTCGACCGGCGGCGCCGGCTTGCCGGGCACCGTGAGGTGCTCGACGTCGAGCAGCACGGCCCCGGTCTGGCCTGCCGAGCGGGTGAAGAGGCTGTCCTGCGAGCGGCCGACCATCTGCTGGACGATCCAGCCCGTGTCGGTCTGGCTCATGGGCGCCTCGGCCACCACCGCCCCTTCGCGCAGCACGGTGACGTGGTCGCCGATCCTGCGGAACTCCTCCAGCTTGTGGGAGATGTAGATGACGGTGACGTTCTGCGCCCGCAGGTCGTCCATCACCTCGAACAGCACGTCGACCTCGGCGTTGCTCAGCGCCGAGGTCGGCTCGTCCATGATCAGGATCCGGACGTCCTGGGACAGCACCCGCGCGATCTCGACGAGCTGCTGGGTGCCGATCGGCAGGTCCCCCACCAGGGTGTCGGGGTCGATGTCCTGCCGCAGCCGCTCGAGTGCGGCCTTGGCCTGGCGGCGCTGCTCGGCGACGCCCCTCAGGTGCGCACGGTTGCGCAGTTCGCGCCCGGCGAAGATGTTGTCGGTGATGCTGAGGTTGGGGAACAGGCTGAGTTCCTGGTGGATGATCCCGATCCCGTGCGCGAGCGCCGCGCGGGGCGTGGGGAACTCCACCGCCTCCCCGTCGAGCAGGATCCGGCCGCCGGTCGGCTGCTCCGCCCCGCTGAGGATCTTCATCAGCGTCGACTTGCCCGCACCGTTCTCCCCCACCAGCACGTTCACCGCCCCGGTACGCCCCCGGAAGGTGACGCCGCGCAGCGCTTGCACGCCGCCGTAGGTCTTGGTGATGTCCTCGGCGAGAAGGACCGGTGGTGCGGCCGCGGGGTCGTCCGGCGCCGGGCCGTCCGGGTTCTCCGGCCGGGCTTCGGCCGGAGGGGTCGGCTCCGTCACGGGGCCACCTCCAGCGTGATGGGGGTGATCATGACGCTGGAAGGGGCCACGAGCTGGAACGCGCCCGTGAAGGTGACCTTCTTGCCCTTGACCGACGCCGGGTCCAGGCCGCGGACGACGGTCGTCTTGACCTTGTTGTTGAGCGCGGCGGCCGCGTCGGCGTAGTCGATCTGGTTGTTGAACTGTCCGAAGCCGATGAAGCCGACGGCGTCGCGGACGGCGGTGCCCACGAAGGCGGGTCCGATCGCCAGGTTCACGTCGGTCTTCCCGGCGCCCGGGACGTCGAGTTGAATGCTGCCGACGGCGTTGCCGCTGGTCACGTCCTTGACCGTGCCGGTTCCCTTGATCAGAAACGAGTAGGGCGAACCGGCGCCGGCCTGCTTGCCGTAGCGGGCGCCGGCCCCCTGCTGGTCCGCGCGCAGTGCGGGCAGCAGGGTCGCGGCGTCCTGGGCGTTCTTCTGCGCGGTCGGTACGACCTTCGAGGCCCAGACCTGCTCGGCGTAGGCGGTCGCGTTGAACTTCCCGCCTCCGCCCGCCCCGGAGCTCGCGCGGCCGGCCTTCTCGACCACGTAGACGCCGGGGACGCCTGAGCAGCCGGCCAGCGAGAGGACGAGCATGACGACCGCGGGAACCCGCAGCCCGCGGGCCCGCCTCCCGTGCCGGGCACTCGCTGCGTGAGCCATGGCACCACCTCGACGATCTGAATTAATATTCAAGCTCTGTTGTCTATGCCGCAAGCTAACGCAGCCGAAATCCGGTGTCAATAACCCCTTGGATCACGACCCGATCTCGACCGAGCAGGTCAGATGCGGCGTCGCCCCGGATGAGGCGCGGCGCGGAGGGGCCCGGCAGCCCTCACTCCCGCGCCCGGCCCGACTCCCGGGCCGCCTCGAACGCCCCAAGACGGCGACTAGGCAAACGTCCATGAATGATTATTCTCAGGCTCTGCACGGTCCTCACCGCGTTTGCCCGCGACGCGATCCGCGCCTCAGGGCCGCGGCCAGGGCCGGGCGTCCGGCCGATCGAGCGCCGGGCCACGGAGACGGCGGCGGCGAGGGAGGCCGAGGGTGTGGACAGAGAGGCGCCGAGCATGATGAACGGTCCCGGGGCGCTGCCCCTGAGCGACATCCCGCCGGATCAGATCCGGCTGCTGACCAAGGTCGCGCGGATGTACCACGAGCGCGGAATGCGCCAGCCCCAGATCGCGGCACAGCTGCACATCTCCCAACCGCGGGTGTCGCGGCTTCTGAAGCGGGCGGCCCAGCTCGGCATCGTCCGCACGACGGTCGTCACCCCCCGCGGAGTCCACGCCGATGTCGAGGAGCGGCTCGAACAGGGCTACAAGCTCAGCGAGGTCGTCGTCGTGGACACCGGCGACCAGGCGGACGAGCCGCACGTGCTGCCCGCGCTCGGTTCGGCCGCGGCCGCCTACCTGGAGACCACGCTGATGGGCGGCGAGCGCACCGGAGTCTCCTCCTGGAGCTCGACGCTGCTGGCGGCGGTGGAGTCGATGAGCCCCCGTCCGGCGGCGGACGCGGGCAGGGTGGTCCAGATGCTCGGCGGGGTCGGCAACGTCACCGCGCAGGCGCAGGCCACCCGGATCACCGGACGGCTGGCCCAGCTGACCGGAGCCGCCCCGGTGTTCCTGCCCGCTCCGGGCCTGCTGGGGTCCGGATCCATGCGCCAGGTGATCGTCACCGACCCCAACATCGAGTCCGCGCTGGCGGCCTGCGACGACCTCACCATGGCCCTGGTGGGCATCGGGAGCCTCACCCCCTCGCCGCTGCTGCGCGACAGCGGCAACGCCTTCGCCGACAGCGAGTTGCCCGAGCTCCGCGCGGCCGGCGCCGTCGGCGACGTCTGCCTGCGGTTCTTCGACGAGCACGGCAGGCACCTGCGGACGAGCCTCGACGAGCGGATCCTCGGGATCGCCCCGGGCACACTGCGCCGGGTGCCGCGCCGGATCGGCGTGGCGGGCGGCGAACGCAAGCGCACCGCGATCAGGGCCGCCCTGCTGGGCGGCTGGGTCAACGTCCTGATCACCGACTACCAGACCGCCCTGTGGCTGGCCGCCGCCATTGACACGCCCGATCAGCCCCACATACGGTATTGCTAATCGCTTACGAATAAATATTCCTCCTAGTCGAGGATCAGGTGCCCGAGCTCGCTGAGAGCGCCGGCCCCAGGCTCGAGAGGAGCTGCGGGGCTCCCTCCGGCGCGGTACCTGAACGGGTGGGAAAGGGACCACATGCTGACCACCGACGACGCCCAAGCCGACCACTATCTGCGGCTGCGGCGCAGGCTCGCCGAAGGCAGCGCGGCCGACGCGGCGGAGGCGCTCGCCGATATCGCCCGCGAGGTCCGCCGGACCGACCTCGCCATGATCCGCCAGGCAGGGCTCGGCCACATCGGCAGCGACTTCTCGGTCATCGACATCCTGGTCACGCTCTACGGGGCCGTGCTGTCGGTCGATCCGCGCGCTCCGCTCGACCCCGACCGGGACCGGCTCATCCTCAGCAAAGGGCACACCGCCGGAGCGCTCTACGCGGTTCTGGCCCAGTTCGGGTTCTTCCCCCGGTCGGCCCTGGAGACCTTCGCCGGACCGCTGTCGCCGCTCAACGGCCACCCCAACCGCACCAAGGTCCCGGGCGTGGAGACCAACACGGGTCCCCTCGGCCACGGCTTCCCGGTCGCGGTCGGCGTGGCTCTGGCTCACAGGCTTCGCGGTTCCCGGAGCCGGACGTTCGTGGTCCTGGGCGACGGGGAGCTCCAGGAGGGCAGCAACTGGGAGGCGGCGATGACCGCCGGCCACCACGGGCTGTCGGCCCTCACCGCCGTCGTGGACCGCAACAGGCTGCAGCAGGGCGCCCGCACCGAGGAGACCAAGCAACTCGAACCGCTGGCCGACAAGTGGCGCAGCTTCGGCTGGGACGTCCGCGAATGCGACGGACACGACCACGGCCGCCTGCTGGCCGCCTTCACCGAGCCCGCGGGCGACCGGCCCGTCTGCGTCATCGCCCACACCACGAAAGGCAAAGGCGTGTCGTTCATGGAAGACCGCGTCGAATGGCATCACAAGGTCCCCTCGGCGGAGCAGGCCGCCTCGGCGTTCGAGGAGCTCGCGCGATGACCGACACCGTCGCCGCGGCGCCGCTGTTCGACTGCAGGAAGGCCTTCGCCGAGGAGCTCGCCGAACTGGCCGCGGCCGACGAGCGCGTCGTCGTGGTCTGCAACGACTCGGTCGGCTCCAGCAACCTCGTGCGGTTCCGCGAGGAGTTCCCCGACCGGCTGGTCAACGTCGGCATCGCCGAGCAGGACCTCGTCGGCGTCGCCGCCGGCCTCGCCAACGGCGGCATGCTGCCCTTCGTCAGCGCGGCCGCGCCGTTCCTGACCGGCCGCGCACTGGAGCAGATCAAGGCCGACATCGCCTACAGCCGGGCCCGGGTCGTGCTGTGCGGGCAGAGCCCCGGGATGGCGTACGGGGAACTGGGCCCCACCCATCACTCCATCGAGGACCTGTCATGGATCCGGGCGGTCGCCGACCTGCCCGTGATCGTCCCGGCCGACCCCGCCGAGACCCGCGCCGCGCTGCGCTGGGCGGCCGCCCACGAGGGCCCCAGCTTCCTGCGGATCGGCCGGTTCGCCGTCCCCGCCGTGCACCCGGACACCATCAGCTTCTCACCGGGCTTGTCGCGGCAGCTCGCCGACGGCGACGATCTGACAGTGATCGCCGTGGGGACGATGGTGTCGCGGGCGCTCGATGCGGCGGCGCGGCTGCGGGAGGAGGGGATCGCGGTGCGCGTGATCAACATGGCCTCGATCGAACCGCTCGACGAGGCGGCGGTGCTGCGCGCCGCCGCGGAGACCCGCGGGGTCATCACGGTCGAGGAGGCCACCGTGACCGGCGGACTGGGCGCCGCGGTGTCCGGCCTGCTCAGCCAGCGGCGGCCCACGCCGATGAAGATCCTCGGCGTCCCGCGCACCTTCGCGCCGACCGGGAGCACCGAGTTCCTGCTGACCCACTTCGGCCTCACCGCGGACGGGATCGCCGCCGCGGCCCGGCAGCTGGCCGGCGATGAGCGGCGATGAGGTGATCCTCGCCCTCGACCAGGGGACGAGCTCCACCAAAGCGCTCCTGGTCGACCGGCATGGCCGCGTGCTGGCCCGCGCGTCCCATCCGCTGGGCCGGAGCCATCCCCGTCCCGGCTGGGTCGAGCAGTCTCCGGACGAGATCTGGACCAGCGTGCGGACCGCGACCCGCCGCTGCCTTGACGGGTACGACCCCGCCCGCGTCACCGCGGTCGGCATCAGCAACCAGCGCGAGTCGATGCTGCTGTGGGACCGGCACACCGGCGACCCGGTCACCCCCGTCCTCGGCTGGCAGGACCGGCGCACCGCGGCGCGCTGCACGGACCTGCTGGCCGCCGGATACGGGGAGAAGGTCTGGGAGGTCACCGGGCTGCCCTTGGACCCGATGTTCTCCGCGACCAAGGGCGCCTGGCTGCTCGACCACGCCGACCCCGACCGGAGCCGCTCCCTGCGCGGCGACCTGTGCCTCGGCACCATCGACTCCTGGCTGCTGAGCCGGTTCGGCGGCGAGCACGTCATCGAGATCGGCAACGCGGCGCGCACACAGCTGCTCGATGTCCGCACCGGCCGGTGGGACCAGCGGCTGCTGGAGCTCTTCGGCATCCCGCCGGAGGTGCTGCCCCGCGTCGTCGCGTCCACCGGACCGTTCCCCTCCGTCCGCGGCCTGCCGCCCCTGCCGGACGGCGTCCCGGTGGCCGCCGTCCTCGGCGACTCCCACGCCGCCCTGTTCGCCCACGCCGGCTGGCAGCCCGGCCGGGTCAAGGCGACCTACGGCACCGGCTCGTCGGTGATGGCGCTGCGCTCCGGCACCACCGCCGTCGGCACCGGGCTGTGCCTCACCATCGCCTGGTCCACCGGCACCGGCTCCGGTCCCGGCGAGGGCACCATCGCGCACGCGGTGGAGGGCAACATCCTCTCCACCGGGGCCACGCTGCGATGGCTCGCCGACACCGTCGGCCGCACGCCCGCGGAACTCGCCGGCCTCGCCGACGGGGCGAGCAGCGACGGCGTGCATCTCGTGCCCGCGTTCGGCGGCCTGGCCGCCCCCTGGTGGGACTCCACCGCCCAGGCCGCGCTGGTCGGCATGACGCTGGCCACCGGGCTCCCCCAGCTCGCCCGCGCCGCGCTGGAGTCGATCGCGTTCCAGGTCGAGGACGTCGTCGCCGCGGCCGGCCCGCACGAGACCCTCCTGGCCGACGGCGGCGCCGCCGCCAATCCGTCCCTCATGCAGATCCAGGCCGACATCAGCGGGCGGCAGGTCCATCAGTCCCTGGTCAGCGACCTGTCGCCGATCGGGGCGGCGCACATGGCCGGTCTCGCCTGCGGCCTGTGGACCGAAGGTCGGCTGGAGGATCTCGACCGACCCGCCCGCGTCTTCTCCCCGCGAACCGGCGCCGACGAACGCCGGCGCATGCGCTCCGCATGGCACCAGGCGGTGTCCCGCGCACGAGCCACCGCCCCGTCGGCGGACGCCGACGTCCCACCCCCAGGAGGCATTCAATGACGAACCAGCCGAAGTCCGAACCCCTCTACGGCGCCGGCCTCTGGCACTTCGGGCAGTTCCGCGACCGCTACGCCACCGACGGGTACGGGCCGCCCGTCTCCACCTTGGAGGCCATCGACCGGGCGGGGGACGTCGGCGGCCTCTCGGTCGTCGACATCAACTACCCGTTCAACCCCGCCGAGCTGGACATCGCCGCCGTCGAGGACGCGCTCAAGGCCGACAACCTGCGCGCCATCGCCCTGACCCCCGAGATCTACACGCGGACGTTCTGCCGGGGCGGCTTCACCAACCCCGACCCGGAGATCCGCCGCCAGGCCATCGAACTGGTCAGCGACGCGGCCGACCTCACCCGCCGGCTCGGCGGCGACTACGTGAAGCTCTGGCCGGGCCAGGACGGCTGGGACTACCCCTTCCAGGCCGACTACAAGGCACTGTGGGCCATGTCGATCGACGCGGTCCGCGAGCTCGCCCAGCGCCACCCCGACCTGCGCTTCGCGATCGAGTACAAGCCCCGAGAACCGCGCAACCGCATGACCTTCTCCTCCGCCGCCCGGACACTGCTGGCGATCGAGGAGATGGACGTGCCCAACGTCGGGATCCTGCTGGACTTCGGGCACTCGCTCTACGGGCTGGAGTCGCCCGCCGAGGCCGCCCAGATGATCATGGCGCGGGACAGGCTCTACGCCATCGACGTCAACGACAACTTCCGCGGCTGGGACGACGACATGGTCGTCGGCTCCGTCCACCTCGTCGAGACCCTCGAGTTCTTCCACGCCCTCACCCAGGCCGACTGGCAGGGCGTCTGGCAGCTCGACCAGTTCCCGTTCCGGGAGAACGCCGTGGAGGCCGCCCGCGCGGGCATCGAGATGATGCGCACGATCTGGCGCGCCTTGCAGGTCCTCGACACCGAGGCCCTCGCCGAAGCCCAGGCCCGGCAGGACGCCCTCGCCGCCCAGCGGATCGCCAAGCGCGCGCTCCTGAGCGCCCAGACCGAGGAGGTGGAGCGCGGCTACTGACCGACGGGCTCCTGGGCGAGCCGTCGCGCGACGTCCAGGTCGGTCACCAGGACGTCCACCCAGCCGCCGCGCAGCGCGGCGCGGATCGCCGTGTACTTGCGGGCGCCGCCGGCGATCGCGACCACGCGCGGGATCGAGCGCAGCGTGGCGGCGTCGATGCCCAGGACCCGCTCGTCCAGCTCGGACTTGACGACCTCGCCCTCCTCGTCGAAGAAGCGCAGGCAGATGTCGCCGACCGCGCCGAGCTCGCGCAGCGCGTCCTGCTCGGCGTCGGCGATGGCGTTCCCGCTCTCCACCAGGAGCGGCGAGGGTTCGAGGCTGCCCACGCCGGCGAGCAGCGTCGTCAGGCCGCCGTAGGTGGCGAGGACCTCGCTGATGTGCGGATCGGCCATCAGCACGTCGCGGGCCTCCAGTGAGGAGGCCAGGCCGGGGGCCGGCAGGAAGACCGCCTCGGCCCCGGTGAGGATGGCCAGCCGGTCGGCGAGCCGGGTGGCGTAGACCTGCGAGGTGCTGTTGCCGACTCCCCCGATGACCTGGACCACCTGCTCGGCGACAGGGGTCGGCCGGGGGTGCATGGCGTCGACGGTGGCCAGCAGCGTCGAGCTCCACGACGAGATGCCGATGCGGTCGCCGCCGGTCAGCGTCGTCTCCAGGTAGACGGCGGCGGCGGCGCCGATGGCCTGCAGCGTGGAGCGTTCGCTGGGCGAGGACTGACCCGGGTCGGCCACGACCACGTCGCGCAGGCCGAAGCGCTGCTCGATCTGCTCCTCCAGCTCGGCGTGCACGCCGGCCGGGGTCACCACCGTGGTGCGGACGATGCCCAGCTCCGCGGCCTGCTTCAGCAGCCGCGAGACGCGGGGCTGGGAGATGTGCAGCTGCTCGGCTATCCGGGGCTGCCGCATGCCGTGTTCGTGGTACATGCGGGCGACCTTGGTCAGCAGTCGTAGCTGCGTGGTCGCCACACCGCCGATGGCTGGCTCTCGCCTGCGATCGCTGGGCACGAGACTCCTCTGCGGACCGGGGGCGGGGCGCCGGACAACACCCGCGATCTCATGCTAGCTGAATGTCCATTCACGCCTGAGTGGGCGTGACGAACGGTGTCCCGCGCCCAGATGGCTTGAATGAATATTCATATGTGAAACATTATGAAAGAGGCCATTGCGGCAGGTGTCTCCCGGAGGGACGATCTCGGCGGCCCCCTCCCGGGGCCAGGCACTGAGCGCCTCCTCCGAGGCGGCCAGGCAGGTCACGAGCCACCCCACGGCCGTGGCGGGAAGGAGCAGGTCTCATGAGACTCGTCCGGCCCGGAGCCGCTCGCTCCCGGCAGCGCCGCGTCGCCCTCGCCGCAGTACCGCTGATCGCAGGCGGCCTCGTCACCGGGGTGTCCGCGATCCACGCGCAGGCGGCCGCCGGCTGCGCGGTGACCTACACCACCAGCGACTGGGACGGCGGCTTCACCGCCGGCGTCAGCGTCAAGAACCTCGGTGACGCGATCAACGGATGGACGCTGGGCTTCACGTTCCCCGATTCCGGCCAGAAGGTGAGCAACGGCTGGTCGGCCGGCTGGAGCCAGAGCGGCCGGAACGTCACCGCCAGGAGCATGGACTGGAACGCCGCGATCGCCTCCGGCGGCTCCGTCGAGATCGGCTTCAACGGCCTCTCGTCCGGCCCGAACCCCGAGCCCGCGTCCTTCACCCTCAACGGCGCTGCCTGCAACGGATCCACCGGCCCCGGCTCCCCCACTCCCACGCCGACCGACACCCCGCCCCCGGGCTCAGATACCTGCGACACAGCCCTCTTCGGCTGGGCTGCCGTCGCGGGAGCCGGCCGCAACACGACGACCGGCGGCGGCAACGCGACCCCGCAGACCATCACAACGCTGGGGGACCTGCAGAAGTACGCGGGCGACTCCACGGCACGCGTTCTCCGGATCTCCGGAACGATCAACACCGGCACCAGCGCCGTGAACATCGCGAGCAACAAGACACTGGTCGGGGCCGACAAGAACGCCACCATCCAGGGCGGGCTCAACATCGAGTCCGGCAACGGCAACATCATCGTCCGCAACCTGAACATCCGCGGCGCCGGGTACGGCCGCTACCCGGCCGACACCCTCGCGGCGCGCGGCTCGGACCACCTCTGGTTCGACCATCTGAACGTCCAGGACGCGGGCGACGGCCTCTTGGACCTCACCAAGGGCTCGGACTTCCTCACGGTGTCCTGGGTGAAGTTCTGGTACACCGACCGCGACAACTCGCACCGCTTCGCCAGCCTGATCAGTGCCGGCGCCGACCACGATGCAACGGACGCGGGCAAGGAGAACGCGACCTTCCACCACAACTGGTTCGCCGACCTGGTCGACCAGCGGATGCCGCGGATGCTCTTCGGCAAGGGGCACGTCTACAACAACTACTACACGGCCACCGGCAACACGTACGCCGTCGGCGTGGGCGCGCTCGCTTCGGTCCTGATCGAGAACAACTACTTCAAGGGCACGCACAACCCCCACCAGTTCATGTACGACCGCCCGTCGTACATCACGGCCCGCGGCAACGCCTACGACGACACCAGCGGCAAGCGCGACAGCGGAGCCGGCGGCACCGGAGGCGGCGTCACCCCGTTCACCAGCCCTCCGTACGGCTACAGGCCGGACAGCGCGGCCGACGTCCCCGGCATCGTCGGCCGCTGCGCCGGACCGCGGTGATACCCGTTCGGACTCCCGGCCCCTCCGGCACTCCGCCGGTCCAGCGCGTATCCCTGGAATCAATGGTGGAGCCCGAACGCCGTGAAACGGCGCTTTGAATTTCTATTCAAGCCTGAATAACGCCTTGTCGATGTCGGTCCCCTGTGTAATCATCACGGGCAATCCAAGGAATCGAAGGCAGTCCACTCGCCGGGAGTTCGATGGCGCGAGTCCCCAAATCCGCGGAGCAACAAGCGTCACACGACGAGAACCGCCGGTAGTCGGCATGCCCGCGCACCGTCGATCGGAAAATCACCAAGAAGCCAGTTCGGAAGTGTCCGCCATCAACAATCGGATGATGTGCGAGATGACGTTCCTTGCCTGAGTCGCGTCGCGCATGTCGTCTGGTCTGCACAGAAAGGGATGAATGTTGCCCAGGAGACATAGGCCGTTCGTGGTCCTGTGCACGGCCGTCGCCACGGTGATGCTGCTGTTGCTGCAAGGCATCGGATCCGTGGAGGCGGCGGCGTCCAGGGACGGTTGGTCGAGGATCGAGGCGGAGAGCTACACCGGTTCGGGTGGCTCGCTGCAGACCTGCAACGGCGTGCTGTGCTACGTCTCAGCCAACGCCTGGGTCCAGTACAACGGCGTGGACCTGCACACCGGCACCGACACCATCCAACTCAACGCCGCCAACGGCGGCGGCGACAGCAAAGTCCAGGTCTGGATCGGTGGGACCAACACCGCCACCCTCACCATCAGCGGCACCGGAGGCTGGGACACCTACCAGACCAAGTCCCTCCCCCTGCCCGCCCAAAACGGCGTCCAGGACGTCAAACTCGTCTTCGTCAACGGCAACCTCAACCTCGACTGGCTCACCTTCTCCGGAACCTCCACACCCCCGCCAAACGACGGCACCGCCTTCGCCGTCAACGCCGGCGGCAACGCCTACACCGCCACCGACGGCACCAAATTCGCCGCCGACACCGGCTTCACCGGAGGCACCACCTACACCTCCACCAACCCCATCGCCGGAACCACCGACGACCCCCTCTACCAAACCGAAAGATACGGAAACTTCAGCTACAAGGCCACCGTCCCCAACGCCGCATACCTGGTCACCCTCTACTTCGCCGAGACCTACCACACACAAGCAGGAAAACGCAGCTTCGACGTCCAAATGGAGGGCACCGAACGCATCACCGACCTCGACATCTACGCCAAAGCAGGCGCCAACACCGCCTACACCACCCAAACCCCCGTCACCGTCACCGACGGAGCACTCGACCTCAAGTTCATCTCCAACATCGAGAACGCCAAAGTCAACGCCATCAAGGTGACCACGGCCGGACCCGCCGAGGACCCCGTCGCCGCCTTCACCGTCTCCCCCGAGCGGCCCAAGCCCGGCGAGAACGTCACCGTCGACGCCTCCGGCTCCTTCGACCCCAACGGCACCATCACCGCCTACAAGATCGACTTCGGAGACGGCACCACCGCGAACACCGCGACCGCCACCCACAAGTACACCGGCGAAGGCGACTACACCATCACCGTCACCGTCACCGACAACGACGGCCGCACCGCCTCCGCCAAGAAGACGATCTCTGTATCCCAGAAGCAGAAGTACCGGATCGTCGTCTCGTCGGACTTCCCGACGCTGGACGGAGCGAACAGCGACCCGGACGACGTCCAGTCGATGGTCCGCTTCCTGATGTACAGCAACGAGTTCGACATCGAGGGAATGCTGGCCACGGCCGCCACCTCGCGCAACGTCGCCAACAAGCAGAACATGCTGGCCGCGATCGACAAGTACGCCCTGGTGTACCAGAACCTCAAGAAGCATGACCCCGGCTACCCCAGCCCCGACTACCTGCGTTCGATCGTCCACCAGGGCCGCAACGGCACATGGGGCGGATCGACCGGCAACAACATCGGGGCCGGCAAGGACAGCGACGCTTCCGACGCGGTCATCAGCATCGTCGACAAGGCCGATTCCCGGCCGGTGTGGTTCTCGATCTGGGGCGACAACAGCCAGGTGGCCCAGGCGATCTGGAAGGTGCAGAACACGCGCAGCCAGGCCGAACTGGACCGCTTCCTCAGCAAGATGCGCATCTTCGCCATCGCGCACCAGGACGACACGATCGACTGGATGAAGCAGAACTTCCCGAACCTGTTCATCATCCACTCGAACACCACCTATGGCGGGATGTTCTGCAACAGCGGCGACACCTCGCTGTGCAACCTGGCGTGGCTCGACGCGAACATCCGCAACAACCACGGGCCTCTCGGGGCCGTGTATCCGCCGAGGGGTTGCTGCATCACAGGGGTCCAGGAGGGCGATTCGCCGTCGTTCCTGCACCTGCTCAGCGCGAACCGCGGGATCAACAACCCCGAGGATCCCACGCAGCCCAGCTGGGGCGGCCAGTACAGGCGCGACGGGTCGACCAATCACTGGGTCGACGGGCCCGGCGGAGGAACCATCTCCAGGTGGCGCGCCGACTTCCAGACGTCCTTCGCCGAACGCGCGGACTGGAACCTCCCATGAGCGCCGGCTGACGCAAGGACGCAGTTCCGCCAGATCCGGGGGCCTGAAGGCGTTGAAAGGCGACGCCTTCAGGCCCTTCCCATGACGGGAGGCGGCCATATCGGCAGGTCGGCTCCGCTACTAGAGCGGATTCAAGTTTCTCATCCTCAAATAGGAAAGGGTTCTAATGTTGTCAACGAGGCATAGGCCGTTCATGGTCCTGTGCACGGCAGCCGTCACAGCGATGCTCCTACTGCTGCAATGCGTCAGTTCCGTTCCGCGGGCCTCGGCCGCGGCCACCATAGATGGTTGGTCGAGGATCGAGGCGGAGAGCTACACCGGTTCGGGTGGCTCGCTGCAGACCTGCAACGGCGTGCTGTGCTACGTCTCAGCCAACGCCTGGGTCCAGTACAACGGCGTGGACCTGCACACCGGCACCGACACCATCCAACTCAACGCCGCCAACGGCGGCGGCGACTCCAAGGTCCAGGTCTGGATCGGTGGGACCAACACCGCCACCCTCACCATCAGCGGCACCGGAGGCTGGGACACCTACCAGACCAAGTCCCTCCCCCTGCCCGCCCAAAACGGCGTCCAGGACGTCAAACTCGTCTTCGTCAACGGCAACCTCAACCTCGACTGGCTCACCTTCTCCGGAACCTCCACACCCCCGCCAAACGACGGCACCGCCTTCGCCGTCAACGCCGGCGGCAACGCCTACACCGCCACCGACGGCACCAAATTCGCCGCCGACACCGGCTTCACCGGAGGCACCACCTACACCTCCACCAACCCCATCGCCGGAACCACCGACGACCCCCTCTACCAAACCGAAAGATACGGAAACTTCAGCTACAAGGCCACGGTCCCCAACGCCGCATACCTGGTCACCCTCTACTTCGCCGAGACCTACCACACACAAGCAGGAAAACGCAGCTTCGACGTCCAAATGGAGGGCACCGAACGCATCACCGACCTCGACATCTACGCCAAAGCAGGCGCGAACACCGCGTACATGACTCAAACTTCGGTCACCGTCACCGACGGAGCACTCGACCTCAAGTTCATCTCCAACGTCGAGAACGCCAAAGTCAACGCCATCAAGGTGTCCCTCGCCGGGCCGGCGGCAGCCTTCACCTACACCCCCGCCAAGCCCGTCCCGCACCAGACCGTCACCTTCGACGGCTCGACCTCCACCGACTCTGACGGGACCATCGCGGCCTACGCCTGGAACTTCGGAGACGGCACCACCGGCACCGGGCAGAAGGCCACCCACGCCTACACCGCCGCCGGCGACTACAAGGTCACACTGACCGTCACCGACGACGACGGCAAGAGCGGAAGCCAGAGCCAGACGGTCAGGGTCTACTCCGGCGACCCTGTTTCCGCCTTCACCGTCTCCCCCGAGCGGCCCAAGCCCGGCGAGAACGTCACCGTCGACGCCTCCGGCTCCTTCGACCCCAACGGCAACATCACCGCCTACAAGATCGACTTCGGAGACGGCACCACCGCGAACACCGCGACCGCCACCCACAAGTACGCAAGCGAAGGCGACTACACCATCACGGTCACCGTCACCGACAACGACGGCCACACCGGCTCCGCCAAGAAGACGATCTCCGTCAGCAAGGCGACGTCCCTCAAGCCGCGCGTGGTCGTGCTGACGGACATCTCCACCTGGGAGCCGGATGACCACGAGTCGCTGACGCGGCTCCTCGCCCATGCGGACATGTACGAGATCGAGAGCATCGTCCTGACGACCGGCTGGAGCATCGACACCCTCAACGACCCCACCAAGAGCGGCTTCATCAGCATCATCAACGACACGATCAACGCGTACGAGAAGGACCTGCCCAACCTGATGAAGCGCTCGAACCAGGTGGGCTTCGCAGCCGATGAGAGCAGGCAGGAGATCGGGTACTGGCCGAGCGCCCAGTACCTGAGGAGCCGGGTCATGACCGGGAGCCGGAATCGGGGTGTCCAGTTCCTGGGAGCCTCCAACGACTCCCCCGGCAGCAACGACATCATCAAGCTGGCGGACGAGAACGACGCCCGTCCGCTCTACGTCACCGTCTGGGGCGGCGGGAACACGGTCGCCCAGTCCATCTGGCGCGTGAAGCAGGACCGGACGCAGGCGCAGTTGGACGCGTTCCTCCGCAAGCTCCGCGTGTACACCATCACCGACCAGGACAGGGACTCCTCCCAGCCGCTCAGCTACAGCTCGCACCAGTGGATGCGCAGCGTCTCGGGAGGCAACCTCCTCTTCATCTGGGACGAGTGCGCCTGGAAGTTCCAGAACGGAACCGGAAAGGCGAACTGGAGTCAGTACGCGACCGATATCCAGGGCCACGGAAACCTCGGCAGGCAATATCCCAAGTACGTGTACGGCGTAGAGGGCGACACTCCGTCCTTCCTCTACGTCACGCCCACCGGCCTCAACGACCCGGACCATCCCAACCAGGCCAGCTGGGGCGGAACATACAAGGGAGACTCGAACAACGTGTGGACGGATGCCAGTACCTGCGGGACGTACAACAACCGCTTCTACTCGGCCTCCTACAACAACTTCGCGGCGCGGATGGACTGGGCGCAATCCGGCTCCGGCAACCGGAACCCCGTCATCGTCCTCGACGGCGACGACGGCGTCAGCGTCCTGAAGAAGACTCCACGCCAGGGCACCGCGGTCACGCTGGACGCTTCCAAGACGACCGACCCGGACGGGAACAACCTCACCTACAGCTGGTGGGTCCAGTCCGATGCCGGCACCTACCCCGGTACGGTCAACATCTCCAACAGCTCTTCAAGCACCGCCACGATCAACGTGCCATCCGATTCCGCAGGAAAGACCTTCCACGTGATCCTGGAGGTGAAGGACAACGGCGAGCACAACCTCAGCGACTACCGCCGAATAGTCTTCGAACCGACCTCGTAGCACTTCGTCATCGCCGGGGACAGGCCCCCGGCGAGCCCTGACGGCGGGCGGCCACCGCTGTGATCACGTGGATCTCCAGGAACCTCCGATCCGCGGTGGCCGCGCCGTCCTCATGCCGAACCCTCAGAAGTCCCCACTGACCCGCGTATCGGCTTACGGACGGATCGGGGACTGCATACGAAGGCGCGCGGCAAGCGCCGCCGCACCTCTGGCGGCCAGGGCGAGGCTGGTCAGCGTGGGCGCGTCCGCGAGTAGCGCGAGCGCGGTGTCGGCCTACGGTGATTCGGTGAACGCAAAGTGGGTGGTGTGCAGCAACCGCTCGGCGGGATCCATGAAGGCGACGAGCTCGGTGCCGGTCAGCCGGGGAGAGGCGCAGGTCCAGTGTGCGCCTGCCCGCCCACGCAGGTGGAGACGGCAGCCGCGGGCATGCCGCCGAGCCTTTCGCCGGGCGCCCGATGCGAATTCCTCCCGCCGAGCCGCCGGTGGCCGCCCCCGGATGCCAACAGGCCGCCCTGCGGGAGCGAGGTCGCGCGCCGCCGGTTCGAACCCGTGACCTCTTCGGGGCTGCGACAACGCCAAAGAGGCCTGCTCTTCATACGAGCAAGCCTCTGACCTGGCAAAACGTGGGCGATCGCGACGACTCGGTTGTGCAGGTGTGGATGGCAACCTGCACACCACCTCTGTCGGTAGGTCCGCTCGCCACACAAGGCGCGTGCCATTGGGGCGGCGAGCTCGCCGCGTGTCGGAGGTCTTCGGTCAGCGCCGCCCGCACCAGGCGTAGTAGCGGGAGACGGCGCGGTAGGCGGCCTTCGGCCGCCATGGCAGATTTCGGTACCCGCGCCCGCTCTCGAGAGGGCTGACCAGGCCGAACGAGGCCATGTCGACGTCCAGCCGCGGGTCGGGGCGGTGCGGCGCGTTGCGTGAGACGAAGGTGCAGATGAACGCGCTGTCCACCACGCCGGTCTCGTCGAAGATGTCCAGCAGTTCCATCAGGTAGTCGGCCTGCTCCTGCTCATCGCGGACGTAGTCGCCGTTCAGCCGGACGCCGATGTTGGTGACCGGGTCCCACTCGATGGCGTCCGTACCGGTGCCCGCGTTGGCCGAGGCGCCGTCATAGGAGGTGCAGCCGAACTCGGTGATGACGACCGGCTTGCCGTGCTCGGCCAGGTCGAGCACCTGCTGCCGGGTGTTCGCCGGGAACTCCCCGTCCACCATGTTCGGGTAGTAGTCGAAGCCCGCGTAGTCGAACGGCGTCCAGTCGACGCCTTCGAACGGGAGCGAGGCGTAGCCGACCGGGCCGTGGAAGTGCGCGCGGACGGCCGCGACCGCCCGGGCCAGGAACGCGTTGATCTTGCCGGGCAGCTGCGCGAAGACCTGGCCGCGGCGCGGGTCGCCGGAGGTCAGGAACGCGACCCGCTCCAGGAAGGTGTCGCCCGGAATGAAGCCCTTCATCGTGAAAGCGATCTCCGCACCCGTGGTGAGGACGACCCGATGCCCGCGGTTGCGCAACCGCTCGCAGGTCTTGGCCGCCTCGGTGAGGAAGTCCAGCATCTCGTCCTGGTCGAGGTCGTTGGTGAACGGGGAGTACCAGACCTCGAGGCCGGCTCGGGCGGCGAGGGCGGCGGCGACGTCCAGCCGGTGCCGGTCGCTGCCGAAGAGGCGGACCGCGTTGCAGTGCAGGTCCTGACGGATCACCCGCATCTCGCGCTCGACCAGTTTCGGGTCGAAGGGTTCGTGCGTGCTGGGCTCGAGGCCGGCCTGGAAGAACCCGGTGTCGTAGTGCACGCCGCGGCCGCGCAGACCGGCGGGCCGCCCGGGATCCGCGGTGGCCGGGTTCGCGCCGATCCCGGTGAAGGCCAGGGCGCTCGAGGAGGCCAGGGCGCCGGCGAGGACCGCCCGGCGGCCGATCCGCTGCGTGCGAGGCTCGGTCATGGAGTTCACACTACTTTCATATCTTGATAATCAGTTTGATACTGTGAGAAAGTAGCGAGGCCCGGCCGACCCGTCAAGAGGTCGGCCCGCACGGTTGGTGAACGCAGATGACAGCGATGCGAGAGCACACGGACGACGGCGCCGCCGGGGTCCGTCCGCGGGTTCAGTCGGTGGCCCGGGCGGTCCAGATGGTCGACCTGGTGGCACGCAGCGAACGGGGGCTGAGCGCGAAGCAGATCAGCGCCCTCACCGGCGTCAACCGTTCGGCCACGTACCACCTGCTGTACACGCTCACCCAGACCGACGTGCTCAGCCGCGATGGCAGCCGCTACCTGATGGGGCCGCGGGCGGGGGTCTTCGCCGCCGGCACCGGCCGGCACCGGCCGCACCGCGATCAGGTGACCGCGAGCGTCCAGGCACTGGAGCGGGCCACCGGCCAGACCGTCGTGGTCGCGGCCTGGGGCCAGCCGGGGATCACCGTCGTCGGGCGGACCGGCACCCCGGTGATCGCCCGGGAGCTGAGCCCCGGCTTCGCCCGCTGGGGGCACGCCCGGGCCTCCGGCAAGCTGCTGCTGGCCCTCGGTTCCGAGCGGGACCGCGAGCGCTTCCTGGCCACCCACCGGCTGGAGGCGCGTACCGCGAACACCATCGACGACCGCCGCCGCCTCGTACGGGAACTCGACAAGATCCGGGAGCGCGGGTACGCCGTCGACGACGAGGAGTTCCTGCCCGGGATCTCCTGCTTGGCCGGTGCGCTCCACACCGTCCGCGGGAAGCTCGCGCTCTGCGTGGTCGCCCCCACGGCGCGGTTCCGTGCGGACGTCGACCTGTTCGCCGCCGAGCTCCGCCGGGTGGTGGACGGCTTCGATCCGGCCCCGCTGACGCTGGCCCAGTAGCCACGCCGAAGCGAGCGGCCGATCAAAGGGACCAGGATCGGACGGAAAGCGCCTCCACCCGCTCCCAGTCAAGCGGGACGTCCACTCCCGGGTCGGCTCCCATTGTCAGCCGACCGTCCTCGATCAGCAGCCGCGCCTCCGGGCAGAGCTCGGCGAAGCGGTCGCCGGTGTCGACCGGGGCCGCCACCTCGACCGCTGCGACGACCGGCGACACCGCCGCGAGCTGGGCTCCGATCCACGGCGAGCCATGCGGCAGTACCGGCGTCCCCGCCCGCCCGGCCGCCGCGATCCCGTCGAGCGCGTCCTCCACGCCTCCGCAGGTCGAGGCGTCGACCCGGAGCAGCCGTACCGATTCCAGCAGGTCGGCGTACGCCACCGGGTCGACCACGTCCTCGCCGGCGGCGAGCGGCGTGGCGATCCGAGCGGCCAACGCGCGCAGATCCCGCCACCGGTGCGGCCCGAAGACGTCCTCGATGAACGCCAGGCCGAACTCCTCGAGCGGCGCGCAGAGGGCCACCGCCTCCTCGAGGCCGACGACCGAGTAGTGCAGATCCAGGGAGAGCGCGACGTCGTCGCCGGCCGCCTGCCGGCACCGGGCGAGGAAGGCGTGCATCCAGGCCGGCTCCCGGGCGCCGAGCATCAGCTTCACCTGGCGGAAGCCGCGCTCGACCAGGCCGGTGAGCTCCTCGACGACCGCGTCCTCGCCCCGGACGTCGATCAGATAGCCGGCGATCGCGACCAGCTCGACCGACGTCCGGGACGGTTCGCAGCCGAGCAACGCGGCCAGCGGCCGCCCCGCGCTCCGGGAGAGGACGTCCCACAGCGCCAGGTCGGCCAGAGATCGGGCGCGGACCGACGCCGCCTGCGCCGGCACGTTCTCGTGCCGCAGCCCGCGGACGGTGTCCAGCCCGGCAGCCGCACCCGAGCCGACCAGGCGCTGCGCCACCGGCAGCAGCGACTCCAGCAGCGGCGTGTCCCTGGTCAGCGCCGCGCCGTAACCGGTGGCCCCGTCGGTCCGGACCCGGACCAGCACGTAGTCGCGGCGGTGGTAGGCGGCTCTGCCGAATCGGATCGGATGCCGAAGCGGGAAGCTGCACAACGCCGCGTCGATCCCGGTCACCCGCACCTCGGGCAGACCGCCCTTGTCGATCACGGCCAGCCCGCTCCGGGGACGGCGACCTCGACGGCGAGCACCCGCCCGCACCGGTCGACGCCCGGCTCGATCCGGCCGAGACGGGCGTTGGCGCAGATATAGAGGGTACGGCCCTCGGGACCGCCCAGTGCGACCGCGTACGAGCCGAGCTCGCCGGTCGGGATCCGGTCGAGGACCCGGCCGCCTTCGGCGACCCGTATCACCTCGTGGCCGACCGGGTCGGAGACCCAGACCGCCCCCTCGGCGTCCAGCGCGATACCGTCCGGGATCGTCGTCCCCTGGGCGACGATCTCGGCGAAATCCAGGCTGGGCGCCTCGCCGAAGCTCGCCCAGACCCGGCGGTTGGACAGGGCGCCGTTCTCGTCGACGTCGAAGACGGTCAGGCGCAGCGCGAACGACTCGGCGACGATGAGGGTGCGCTCGTCCGGGGTCAGGACCACCCCGTTGGGGAAGACCAGATCCTCGGCCGCGACCACCGCGGACCCGTCCGGGTCGACCCGGACCAGAACGGTCGGCGTCAGTGGCTCGCCGCCGGTCAGGTCGGAGCCGAAGTTCCCCACGTAGGCGCGGCCTGAGCCGCCGACCACCATCTCGTTGAGGGGGCCGCCGACCAGGCCGCCGAGCGCGGACACCTCCGTCACCTGCTCGCCGAGCGCGACCAGCCGCCGGTCGTGCATCGAGACGACCAGGTGCGTACCGTCCGGACGCCAGCCCATGCCCGAGGCGCCTTCGGGCAGGGTCGCCAGCAAGCGCACGGCTCCGTCCGGCTCGACGACGTTCACGTGCCCGTCCAGGTGGTCCACGAAGTAGAGCCTGCCGTCGTGCCAGCGCGGTCCCTCCGGAAATGCCAGCCCTTCGGCGATCACCTGCGGTTCCGGCATCAGTCCATCACCAGCCCGCCGTTGACGTTGATCTGCGCGCCGGTGATGAACCTGGCGCCCTCCGACGCGAGCATGACCACCACCGCGGCGATGTCCTCGGCGGTGCCGTTGCGCCGCAGCGGCGTCATCGCCCGGATCGCTTCCTGGTCCCCTGCGGCGATCTTGTCGGTCATCGGGGTCTCGATGAACCCGGGCAGGATCGCGTTGACGGTGACGCCGTGCGGCCCGGCGTGCTTCGCCAGCGACTTGGTCAGACCGAGGATCGCGGACTTGGAGGTCACGTAGGCCGGACCGGCGGCGCCGCCACCGGTGTGCGCCGCCATCGACGAAAGGGTGATCACCCGGCCCCAGCCGTGCCGGGCCATCTCCGCGATCGCCGCCCGGGCGCACATGAAGGTGCCGGAGACGTTGATCGCGAGGGTGCGCTCCCACTCCTCGTCGCTCATCTCGACGCCGGTCGTCTCGTAGACGCCCGCGCTGGTGACCAGGACGTCGAGGGACCCGAAGCGCTCGACCGTCTCCCGCACCGCCCTGCGAGCCTCATCGGGCACCGAGATGTCCCCGGTCACGGCGTGCACGTCCTGCGACCGCAGCGCGCCCAGTTCCGCGAGCGCTGCGTCCGGACGCAGGTCCGCGAGGACGATCCGGCAGCCCTCTTCGAGGAGGGCCCGGGCGGAGGCGAGGCCGATGCCGCTGGCGCCCCCGGTGATCAGCACCACCTTGTTCTCGAGTCCGGTCTTCACTGTGCGAGCCTCCCCATCCTGTTCATGCGGTCGCGACGGCTCGTCCGCCGCTGTTCGCCGCCCGTGGTCCCGCTCATCTCCCGGCTCCCAGCAGCGGATGGGCGCCGGCCGTTCTGGTGATCTGCCAGCCCCCGTCGACGGCGAGCGTGGCGCCGGTGACGAAGGAAGCCTGCTCCCCGTCGAGCAGGAACGCGCACGCTCGCGCGACCTCGTCCGGTTCGGCCAGCCTGCCCATGGGGGTGCCGACCGCGAACCCGTCGTCCGCGGGAGCCCGCCAGCCGGCGACCACGGTGTTCACCGCGACCCCGGACTGGCCGAGTTCCGCCGCGGCGACCTGGACCAGGGTGCTGAGGAAGGCGCCGCCGACCGCGACCAGGCCGGCGTTCTCCATCGCCCTCAGCACCGGCGGGTCGACCAGGACGACGGCCCGGCCGCGGGCATCCCGTGCGAGAAGCCGGGCGCCGTGGTCGCGGAGGGCGAGGGACACCGCCCGCACGCGGGTGATCATCGCGTCCCAGCTCTCCGGGCCGAGCCGGAGGACGGGGGTGCCGTCGAGTGGAAGGCCCAGGCCGATCGCGAGCAGCTCGGCCTCCGCCGGTTCGGCCGCGGGCGCGTGCCCGGCTTCGGCGAGGCGCCGGTCCAGGGCCGAGGTGAGCGCGTCGTCGAGGAACTGGAGGTGGTATCGCATCTCAGTACTTCCCCACGACCAGGCCGCCGTCGACGCGCAGGAAGGCGCCGGTCACGTAGGCGCCGTCCTCGGAGCACAGATAGGCCACCGCTCTCCCCATCTCGATCGGCTCGGCCGCCCGGCCGGCCGGAATGGACCCGATCACCTCGCGGACGGCGTCCTCGTCCTCGAGAACCGCGTTGTTGAGGTCGCTGTTGACCCAGCCCGGGCCGAGATGGTTGACGGTGATCCCGGCCGGCGCCAGTTCGAGGGCGAGGGTCTCGGTGAGTGCCCGGATCGCCTGCTTGGTCGCGCCGTAGACCGCCATCAGCGGAAACGGCATCTGGGCGTGGACCGAGGAGGTGAACACGATCCGGCCGCCCTGGCCGCGGGCGACCATGCGCCGGGCCGCCGCCTGCGCGACATGGAACGATCCGGTCAGATTGACCCCGACCACCGCGTCGAAGTCGCTCTCCGGGATCTCAGCGAACGGCGCGAAGCGAGCGATGCCGGCGTTCGAGCAGACCAGCTGGACAGGGCCGAGGTCGCCCTCGATCGCGGTGAGCATCCCCTCGACCGCGCCCCGGTCGGTGACGTCCGCCCGGTAGAACCGCGCGTTCACTCCGGCCGCCTGGAGTCCGGCGACGAGTTCGGCCGCCTCGTCCTCGGCGGCGACGTCGTTCACGGCGACCGCGGCCCCTTCGGCGGCCAGCGCCTCGGCGATGCCGCGCCCGATCCCCCGGCGCCGCGCGGCGCCGGTGACCAGGGCCACCTTGCCTTCCAGCCTCACGTTCTCCCCTCCCTGCCCTTCTCGACGGTGAGTCCCGCCGTGGCGGGTTCGATGCGGTAGATCCGGCGCGCGGTCCCGGCGAAGAGCGCGGTCCGCTCGGTGTCGGTGAGATCGGCGGTGAACTCGGCGTAGGCGGCCCACAGTTCCCGGTAGCCGATCGCGGGCCGGTCGACCGGAAAGTTGCTGCCCAGCACGCAGCGCTCCGGCCCGAAGATCTCCAACGCCTCGCGGACGATCGGGCCGACCTCCGCGAGCGACCAGGACGGCGAGACGAAGCTGAGCGCGGAGATCTTCAGCACCGACGCCGGGACCGCCGCGGCGAACGCGCGCAGGCCCCGCCGCCAGACCTCCAGTCCCGGCGCCGAGCGGTCGACCGGAACGCCTGCGTGCTCCAGGACGACCTGGAGGCCCGGCTTCCGGGCGAAGATCCCGGCCGCCTGCTCGAGCTGGGTGCTCCACACCAGCAGGTCGAAGGTCAGTCCCCGGCGGGCCAGCTCGTCGAGCCCGCCGATCCAGGCCGGATCGTCGAGCAGATTGAACCGGGGCACGTCGGCCCGTCGGGAGGCGGGATCGAACCAGGCCTCCTGGCGGATCCCCCGGAACAGCGAGAACTCGCAGTGGCGGTCCAGCACGTCACCGAGATCGGGCGCTCGCAGATCGGCGTAGCCGACGCAGACGGTCGGCGTGGAAGGCCGGCCGGCCGCCGCCAGTTCTGCGAGCCAGGCGGTCTCGAGCACGGGGTCGAGCGCGTGGTCGAGTTCGGCCTGCACGTGGACGGTCGTACTGACACCGGCGCCGGCGGCGTCCCGGGCCCAGTCCTCGACGAGGTAGTTCCAGCGCAGCCCCTCGGCCCCGGGGTCGTCCAGCCACGGATAGCGGAACCGCCCGATGTCCCACAGGTGCAGGTGCGTGTCGACGATGTCCATCGGTCAGCCGAACTCGTAGGTCGCCTGGCCGTCGGGGCTCATCGAGGCGAGCCCGCCGTCCACCAGGAGGTCGTTGCCGGTGACGAACGATGCGTCGTCCGAGGCGAGGTAGGCGATCGCGGCGGCGACCTCGCCCGGCTCGCCGCAGCGCCGCTGCATGCAGAAGGCGCCCCAGACCGGCTCCCAGGCTGCCCGGTCGCCTCCGGCGCCCCGGTCGAGGACCTCGGTCCAGATGTAGCCCGGGCTGACGCTGTTCACCCGGATGCCCCGGTCGGCGAGGTCGAGCGCCTGGCAGCGGGTCAGCGCGAGCACCGCCCCCTTGGCGGTGTTGTAGGTCTGCCGGTCGCGCTGGCCCACGTGCCCGGAGATGCTGGCCACGTTCACGACCGCGCCGTGCCCGGACGCGGCCAGCGCATCCGCCGCGACCGCGGTCAGCTGCGCCGGGGCGAGCACGTTCACCTCCAGCGTGCGCGACCACTGCTCGGGCGTCGCGTCGGTGCCGGCGAGAAGGAAGACGGCGGCGTTGTTCACCAGCACGTCGAGGCCGCCGTCCGGCCCGAGCGCGCTCGACACGAGGGCGCGCTGCGCCTCCGGATCGGTGATGTCGGCCTCGACCGGACGGAACCGGGCGGCGCCGGCGCCGAGCCGCTCCCGGGTGGCGGCCAGGCCGGCGGCGTTGACGTCGGCTCCGGTGACGGTGGCGCCCTCCTCGACGAAGCGCCGCGCGGTCGCGGCCCCGATGCCGCTGCCGGCGCCGGTGACCAGCACGTGCAGGCCGGCGAAGCGGCCGGCGGGAGGCTGTATCGGCTGCGGGTCCATGTAGACGGTGAGGGAGGCGATCCGGTCGCCCCGGCGCCGCATGATGTTGGTCCCGGAGGCGTTCACCTCGGTCCCCGCCGGGTCGGTGAACACCGCGCTCCACTCGATCGCCGCCTCGTCGTCGCCGCCGAGCACCCGGCCCACGGTCACCACCAGGCCCGGGAAGGCCTCGGCACTGGCGGCGTAGAAGGCGCCGATCTCGGCCGGCCCGCGGGCGCTGAGCCCGGGCGCCGACCAGTCCGCGTCGTCGGTGAAGTACGTGAGGATCCGGCCGACGTCCCGAGACTCCTCGGCGCGCCAGTAGGCGCGGGCGATCTCTTCGATGCTGGTCATTGGTTCTCCTGGTCGGGATTCGTTCCGGTGGCGACGGCGCGGCCGCCGGTTCACCAGGGGGCGAACGGCTGCGCCACCACCACGGTGTCGAGGACGTGGACGCCGGGCGGAGCAGTGGCGGCGTGCACCACCGACCGGGCCACCGCCTCGGGGGCGAGCAGGTAGGGCTTCGCCTCGGGAGGGAGCTGCTGGATGGTGGTGTCCACGCCGCCGGGGTCGACCTGGCATATCCGGATCCCGGTGCCGTCGGCCTTCATCTGCTTGGCCACCGCCAGGGTGAGCGCCCGGAGCGCGAACTTCGTGGCCGGGTACAACCCCGACTCTCCCTGCGCGGTCCAGTGCGCCTCGGTCGAGCCGATGTTCACCACGACGCCGTCCGTCGAGGTGCGCCGCATCAGCGCGACGGCGGCCCGCATGCACGCGTACGGCGCGATCGTGTTCAGCTCCAGCATCGCGCGGAGCGCGTCGGCGGGGACGTCCTCGATGGGCCCGAAGCCGACGGTGCCGGCATTGTTGACCAGGATGTCGAGCCGTCCGAGCCGGCGCTCGGTCTCGGCGAACAGCCGCTCGACGAAACCGGGCTCGACCAGGTCGCCGGCGACCGTCTCGGCCGCGCCCCCGGCGGCGCGGATCTCCGCGGCGAGGGGCTCCAGCTCCGCGGCGGTGCGCGAGGTGAGCACCAGGCCGGCCCCGCGGGCGGCGAGGGCCCGGGCCGTCGCCGCTCCGATCCCGCGGCCGGCGCCGGTGACGAGGGCGACCTTCCCCGACAGGCTCTGCTGCACTGCGTGCCCGGTCATCGGAGGAACAGCTCCACGACCGGGATCTCCACCTCGGGTTTGGCGATCGGGAGGTCGAGCCAGAGGGCCTCGGGATCGGGCGCGTGCAGCTGCGCCAGCGGGTCCGTCGGCCGGGAGAGCTCGGAGCCGTCGTGCAGCAGCTGCGCGTACGCGACCCTGTCCCGCAGTCCGGGCAGCACCAGCGGTTGCGACGGCCAGCGCAGCAGATGCACGTAGAGACGCCGGGTCTCGGGGTTGTAGGTGGCCCGGGTCGTGTCCGGGAGCGCGGCGATGAGGTCGTCGGGCGGCCGGGTGCACCCGTGGATCGAGCGCGAGTGCAAACGCATCCACGCACCCACTCCGTCGAGGACGGCGAGGGCCTGCGGGCCGAACTCGCCACGCCCGTCGGGCCCGACGTTGAGCAGCAGGTTGCCGCCCTTGCCGACCACGTCGACGAGCATGTGGATCGCCTGCTCGACCGACTTCCAGCGGGCGCCGTCCCGGTTGTGGCTCCAGCTGCCGGTAAGGGTCTGGCAGGTCTCCCAGAGCGCGAACTCCTCCCCGACCATCGGCCAGCGCTCCGGCACCGTCGACTCCGGGGTGGTGACGTCCCAGCCGTCGTCCAGGCCGAGCCGGTCGTTGACCAGGATGCCGGGGGCGAGCCGGCGGACCATCGCGAGCAGGCCGGCGGCGTCCCAGTCGGCGGCGCCCTTGCCAGGGTCGGCGTCCTTGTCGAGGCCTGCCCTGTAGGAGGCTCGGAAGCTCTCGCTGGTGGCCATCCGGATGATGGCCTCGCCGTCGAAGCTGTAGTCCGGCCAGATGATGTCGACCGGCCCGTACTGGGTGAGCAGCTCCTCGATCTGTCCCTTCACGAACGCCCGGTACTGCTCCATGTCCCGTCCGCGGTTGAGGGCGGCCCGGTCATGCGCGGCGAGCGGGTGTGACCTGTCGACGATGTAGTGCGGGTGGTGCCAGTCCAGCAGCGAGTAGTACAGGCCGACCCGCAGGCCGCGGTCCCGGAACGCGTCGAGCAGGGGCCGGAGCAGGTCACGGCCCGCGGGGGTGTTCACCGCGGTGAAGTCGGTGAGCGCCGAGTCCCAGAGGCAGAAGCCCTCGTGGTGTTTGGCGACCACCACCATGTACTTCATGCCGGCACGGACCGCGGCGTCGGCCCAGGCTTCGGGGTCGTAGAGGTCGGGATCGAAACGGCCGAAGTAACGCTCGGCGTAGCTCTCGGTGGACTCCGCCATCCGCTGCTGGTGGTCGAAGTCGCGCGCCGCCATGGAGTACAGGCCCCAGTGGATGAACATGCCGAAGCGCGCCTCCCTGAACCAGGTGGAGTCCCCGGGCGTGGCCCGAGGGACGTTCACGACCGACATGCACGGCTCCTAGCGACGAATCCTTGACCGGCGTTCGACAGCACCGTAGCTTCCTTTCATATTCAGGTACAGACTTAAAGGTTATGAAAGTAGGAATCGTCAGATGACTCCGTTTCCGCCCGACCGCGCACCCGCGCTGACCATCCCCGAGACCGGCCGGGTCCGGCTCGCCGAGCGCTCCGTGCCCCGGCCCGGCACCGACCAGGTGCTGGTCCGGGTCGACTGGTCCGGGGTGAGCATCGGCACCGAGCTGTGGATGGCGAGCGGGAAGATGACACCCTGGGAGCCGATGCCGTACGTTCCCGGCTACCAGGCGGTGGGACGCGTCGTCGCCACCGGGGGGACGAGCGCGGACTGCACCGGCGAAGCGGCCGAGCTCGCGGTCGGCGACCTGGTGGCCTGTTTCGCCCCCGGCACCCACAGCCGCTACGTGCCGGCGCGCCGGGAGTTCACGCACCGGTTCGCCGCGCCCGAGCTCGCCGCGTCGGGCGCCCTCTTCGTCCAGGGCGCCACCGCCGCCAACGCCCTCAACAAGGCCGGGCTCAGGTCCGGTCAGACCGTGCTGGTCATCGGCATGGGGCTGGTCGGACAGGCCGTGGCCGCACTGGCCCGGCTGCGGGGCGCCTACGCGATCGGCACCGAAGTCTCCCCCGAGCGGCTGGCGGCCGCCGCGCACTGCGCCGACCGGGTGCTCGACGTCTCGGTGACGCCCGCTTCCGAGCAGCTCCGGGAAAGCCACCCGGACGGCGTGGACGTGGTGGTGGAGTCGACCGGGATGGTCGCGCTCCTGGACGACGCACTGGCCTGCGTCCGGAACGAGGGCACCTTCGCGTTCCTGGGCGTCTATCCGGACGGCGTCCGCTTCGCCTTCGACGCGCCGCACACCAAGCAGATCACCGCGGTCTTCCCGTGGTTCATCGGGGACCGCGGCAACCGCGGCGGGGTGCTCCGGCTGATCGAGTCCGGAGCCCTCGACCTGGGGCCGCTGATCAGCGACGTGGTGCCGTGGCAGGAGGCCGAGCGGACCTACCGGCGCCTGTTCACGCCCGAGCGGAACCGCCTCAACGGGATCGTCTTCGACTGGCGTGACGCGGACTGACCCGGACGCCCGGGGTCACCGGCGGCCGCGGCGCCGCCGGTGTTCCCCGGCGATCGCGTGGAAGGCCGCCTTAGGTTCCCAGCGGGGCCGCAGCGCGGCGTCGGCGCCGTTGCCGCGGAAGCGGACCAGGCCGTACCCGGCCCGGTCGAGGTCGGTCTCCGGGTCGTCGCGGTGCGCCATGTGCCAGAACCCGAAGGTGTGCACGAACGTCGCCGCCACCCCGACCCGGTCGAAGACGCCGAGCAGATCCACGAGGTTCTCCGCCTGCTCCCGCTCGTCGCGCTCACAGGGGACCGCGAGCCGGACGGGGTCGACGCCCTCCCACACCACCACGTCCTCGGCCAGGGCTCCCTTGGCCGCGGACCCCGTGTAGGTGGAGGATCCGAACTCGGTGACCGCCACCGGCTTGCCGAGTGCGACCAGGCCGGCCAGGACCTCCTCGAAGTCCGGGGTACCGCCGGCGGACCGGTAGGCGTCCACTCCGACGATGTCGAACGGTCTCCAGTCCACCCGCTCCGCCATCGTCGAGGCGTAGCTCAGCGGGCCCCCGAACACCGCCCGGACGGCGGGGACGGCGGTGGCGAAGAACGCGTTCAGCCGGTCGGCGGCGTCGGCCGGCAACGGGGTCGTCGCATGGATCGCGGGCAGCAGGGGGACCCGGTCCTCGATCCGCTCCCCCGGCAGGATGCCGATGTTGACGAAGCTGAGCTCGGCGCCGCAGACGAAGATCACCTCCCCGCCGGCCTGCCGCAGCCGCTCGGCCCGGCCGGCGCCGTCGATGAGGAAGTCGAGCGACTCGTCCGCGGTCAGGTCGCAGGTGAACGGCGAGTACCAGACCGCGAGACCGGCCTCGACCGCCAGCCGCGAGACCAGTTCCAGCCTGTCCTGGTCACCGCCGGTGGGGCGGACCGCGGTGCAGTGCAACCGGTCGCGGATGACGGCGAGGTCGTGCCGGACGGCGTCCGGGTCCAGCACGCGCAGGGTGGCGATACCGGCGTTGACGAACCCGGTGTCGTAGGTGATGCCGCGAGCCGTCATGGGCGAGGGTTCATTTCAGGGATCCGGCGAGCAGGCCGCGCTCGAAGAAGCGCGAGAAGGCCGCGTAGCAGGCGACGGTGGGCAGCGAGATCAGGAAGGTCGCGGCGTACAGCTTGGGCAGGTCGGCACCGAACTGCCCGACGAAGTAGCTCGGCAGCAGCGTGATCGTCTGTTTGTCGGTCTCCTGCAGGAACAGCAGCGGCAGCAGGTACTCGTTCCACGACCCGACGAACGCCCACACGATGATCACCGCCGAGATCGGCCGGGTCATCGGCAGGATGATGTGCCTGAACACGCCGAAGGTGGACGCGCCGTCGACCCGGGCCGCCTTGAGGATCTCGTCGGGGATCTCGGCCATGAACGCACGCGCGAGGAAGATGCTGAAGGCTATGCCCAGGGCCGCGATCGGGAGGACCACGGCAAGTGGGTTGTCGTACAGGTCGAGGCTGCGGATCGCGATCGAGAGCGGCACCGTGAGCGCCGCCGTCGGCAGCGCCAGCGCCCCGACCAGGAGGTAGAAGGCCACCTCGCGGCCGCGCACGTGCAGGCACGCCAGGGCGAACGAGGCCAGCATCGTGCAGACCCAGGTGAGCAGCACGGCCCCGAGCGCGATCACCAGGCTGTTCCGGAAGAAGTGCAGGAACTCGGGCCGCTCGATGACCGCCCGGTAGTTCGCCACGAAGCCGTCGCCGCCGGTGGAGCGGTAGAAAGTGATCGCCAGCGGGGCGATGAACGGCACCAGCGCGACCGTCGCCAGCACCTGCGCGGCGATCCGCCCGCCGCGGGTTCGTATCTCGATCACTTCACGCCTCGCTCTCGGACCGTCGGGCGAGCCAGAGCTGCCACCCCGCGACGGTCGTGCACAGCACCACGAGCACCACGGTGAGCGCGGCTCCGTAGCCGGCCTCGTAGTCGGTGACGCCTGCCTGGTAGATGTGGGTGGCCGGGAACTGGGTCGAGTTCGCCGGGCCGCCGCTCGTGATGATCTGCGGCAGATCGAAGACCTTGATGGTGAAGATCGTGATCAGGATGATCAGGGTGAGATGGGTGGCCCGCAACGCCGGGACGATGATGCTGACGAACGTCCGCACGTTGCCGGCCCCGTCGACCCGCGCGGCCTCCAGCATCTCGGTGTCCAGCTGGGTCAGCGCCGCGTAGTAGAGCACGAAGCAGAACCCGGCGCCGCTGCAGAAGCCGATCGCGCCGAGCGCGTAGATCGCGGTCTTGGGGTCGGCCAGCCAGGCATGGCTGAGCGCACCGAGCCCGATGTGCTCCATCAGGGTGTTGATCTGGCCGGACGGGGACAGCAGTTCCCGGTAGATCGGCGCGATGGCGGCCGGCGCGATCACCACCGGCAGGAAGAAGCAGACCCGGTAGACCAGCCCGAGCCGCACCTGGCCGTGCAGCAGCAGCGCCAGCGCGAGCCCGGTGAGCATCTGCACCAGGCCGAGCACGATGAAGCCGACCACGTTGACCAGCGAGCGCCAGAAGACGTGGTCCTCGAGGGCGGCACGGTAGTTGGCGACACCGACGCCGACCCGGTTCGGGCTGAAGCCGTTCCAGTCCTGCGTGCTCAGCCACGCGGTGTAGCCGATGCTGAAGTAGATCAGCCCGACCACCAGCACCAGCGCCGGCACCAGATAGACGTAGTCGGTGAGGCTCCGGGCGCCGGGCGCGACCCGGTCGCCCGGGCCGCGCCCAGACCGGCCGGCCCCGGCCCGTGGACGTCGCTTGCTCATGTCCGGTCAACGGCCGCGGAGGCCGCCTGCAACTGCTCGGTGACGCTCTTGGAACCGGTCCCGGAGGCCGACTGCTGCAGCGCCAGGCCGAGCGCGGTGATCAGCTTCGGGTAGGTGATCGCCCGGACCTCCTTGACGTCGGCCATCTGCTCGCTCAGGTAGGCGATCGACGGGGCGACCAGATCCGGGTAGGCGAGCCCCTTCGGCTCCGCCTTGACGCCGCGGATCGAGGCCGGGCCGACCAGCGTGTCCGCCGCGTGCTTCGGCTCGCCCTTGGCGTCCAGCGCGTACCAGTTGACCCAGGCGGCCGCGGCCGCCTTGTTCTTGCCGCTGGAGTTGATAGCCGTCCCCCAGGACGCCGAGGCGAAGACGTCGACGGGCGTGCCGCCGACACCCGGGAACCTCTCGACGGTGGTTCGCAGCGGTTTCGGGTTCTTGACACCGGCAGCCTTCTGGTACGCGATGCTGTTCTCGGTGGTGAAGTTCTGCGCGATCCAGGTGCCCATCGCCGAGGCGACGTACTTGCCCTGGATGAAAGCCTGGTCGGTGTCGGGGTACATCGCCATCGCGAGGGCGCCGTCCTGGACGATGCGCTTGTCGAACAGCTGCTGCCAGAGGTCGAAGGCCTTCACCAGGGTCGGGTCCGTCCACGGGGTCTTGCCCTCGACCGCCTGCCGGAAGACGCCCGGCTTGATCGAGTTCGCCAGTGCCTGAAGCACGTCCTGCGACACCCACTCGTCCTTGGCCCCGACGCCCAGGCAGCCCTTGCCCTTGGCGCGCACCTGGGCGCAGAAACCGGCGAGCTCGTCGATCGAGGTGATGTCCGCCGGCCAGGTCAGCCCGAGGGACTTGAGCAGGCCCTGGTTGACGATCACGGTGCCCGCGCCGGTGATGTTGCCCGGAGCGCCGACCCGGCGACCCTTGTGGGTGCCCTCCTCGACCATCGCGGGAAGCATCTTGGACTCCCAGTCCTTGCCGAGCGCGCTCTCGTAGAGCGGGGTCAGGTCCTCGCTCAGCGGCCCGAACTGGGGAATCATGTCGATGCCCAGGTTGTACACGTCCGGGCCCTTCCCGGAGGCGAGCGCGGCGCTGAGCTTCTTGACGTACTCCGGCAGCGCCACGACCTGGAACTTCATCTCGATGTTCGGGTAGGCCTCCATGAACCGCGCCGCGATGCCGTCCGCGATCTCCTGGTTGTCGCCCCATGCCCAGGCGACGACCTTCCCCGAGGCCTTGTGCGGATCCGCGGAGGCCCACCCGGTCTCCTTGGAGCTTGACGAGCTACCTCCGCCACAGGCGCCGGCCACCAGGGCCGTGACCAGCGCCAGGCTCGAGAGAACCGTCCCGCGAGTACGTCTTGACATTCGTCGTCTCCTTCGCTGAAGCCCGCAAGGGCGAACGCAAAACTTTCATAATATGAGGTTAACTTTCACATATAACAAGTACAAGAGATGGCGGGCAACCTCCTACGCGCCCGACGCGAGGCGCTCGCGCAGCACCCCGACGAGCCGGTCGGCCCTCCCGTCGGCACCGAGCGGGAACAGGTTCGTGAGGAACGCGAACCCGACCCCGTGCCGCGGATCGGCGAACGCGAGCTGCCCTCCGAAACCGGCGTGGCCGAAGCTCGCCGGGGTGAGGAGCCGATGGGTGGGCGAGTCGAGCTCGAAACCCATCCCCCAGCTCAGCCGGAAGTCGGGAAGGGCCGACAGCGACGACCCCGCGGACTGGACGACCGTGGCGCGTGCGACCAGGTCGGGATCGAGCAACCGGACGCCGCCGGTGTCCGCCACCGCGGCCGACCAGACCTTCGCGAGCCCCCGCGCGGTTCCGAAGCCGCCCGCTCCGGGCACCTCCGCCCGCTGTATCTCCGGGTCGTTGAACCCGGTGCCGGGTCCGATCATCGTCTCCGGCAGCGCGCCCCCGAGGGTGACCGCGTGCGCGCCCCAGGGGACCTCGGGCAGCTCGTAGCCACGGACGAGCGGCGGACCGTCGTCGAAGCGCATCACCGCCACGCGGTGCTGCTGCTCCGCCGGGACGCCGATCCACACGTCGGCCTCCAGCGGTCCGGCGACCCGGGCGGCCAGCTCGGTCCCGACCGTGCGGCCGGTGATCCGCCGGACGAGCTCTCCGACCAGCCAGCCGAAGGTGAGCGCGTGGTACTCGTGACCGCTTCCCGGCGTCCAGTAGGGCGCCTGCTCCTGGAGCTTCCTCACCACCGGCGCCCAGGCCAGGAGCTCCGCGCGGCTGACCGGCTCCCGCGGGGCGGGCAGTCCCGCCCGGTGGGCGAGCAGGTCGCGCACGGTGGTGGCCTCCTTGCCGGCGCAGGCGAACTCCGGCCAGTACCGGCCCACCGGGTCCTCGTATTCCAACCGCCCTTCGGCGACCAGTTGCCCCACGACGATCGCGACCAGTCCCTTGGTGCAGGAGAACAGCCCGGTCGCCGTCCCGGAGCGCCACGACCGGCCGCGGCCGTCGGTCCCGGCCCAGAGATCGGCCAGGACCTCGTCGCCGCGCCGAACCGCGAGCGCCGCACCGGCACGCGGGTCCGCCGCGACGATCTCGGTGAACGCCTCGGCCAGAGGCTCGAACCCCGGCGCCACGGCCCCTTCGGCCCTCATCGGTCTAGCTCCACCGCAGGACCACCTTGCCGGACTCCTTGGCGACGAACCGCCGGTAGGCCGAGGCGATCTCGTCCGCGCCGAACCGGTGCGTCACCATCGCCGAGACCGGCAGGCCGTCCTCGTACAGCTCGACCATGCCCGGGTAGTCGGAGTCGGCGTAGTACCAGGTGCCGGTGTAGCCGACCTCGTTCCGCAGCACCGTTGCGGCCGGGTCGACCCGCACGTCCGTGCACCAGCCGGACTGGAGGACGGTGCCGCCGGGCGCGGCCATCGCCAGCGCCTGCCGGATGCACTGCGGCACGCCCGTCGACTCGATGACGAGATCGGGGGCCCATGGCAGGCCCGCACCCGGTTCGATCACCGCGGCCGCACCGAGCCGGGCGGCCAGATCGCGGCGGTACGGGGACGGCTCGATCCCGACGACGTGCGCGCCCAGGTGGGCCCGCACCAGCACGTGGGCGAGACCGACCGGGCCGAGCCCGATCACCGCCACCCGTCCGGACCGCGGCGTCGGCACCCGGTGCAGAGCCCTGATCGGGACACCGCACGCGTCTCCGGTGAGCAGGACGGCGTCATCCGCCGAAGTCCCGGAGGGCAGGCGGCGGAGCGCCGCGACCGGCACCGCCGCGAAGTCGGCGTGCAGGCCGCTCAGCACGGTCACCGTCCGGCAGTACACCTGCTCGCCGGCCTGGCAGTAGGCGCAGGTGCCGCACCCCACCACCGCCGAGACGCCGACGCGCTCGCCGACCGCGATGCCGCTCTCGCCGCGGATGAGCTCGACGATGCCGGCGGCCTCGTGACCGGGGTTGGAATCCGCGGGCGCCTCGAGCTCGCTCCCGCAGATGCCGCTGGCCTCGATCCGGACCAGTGCCTCTCCGGTCTCCGGCTCCGGCACCGGGACCTCGACCAGGCGCACGTCCCGCGGTCCTCCGAAACAGAGCGAACGCATGTTCAGCCTCCGATCCTCAGCGTGCTCGGGCCGTCGGGTGCCGCCGCGATCGCCTCCACCAGTTCCATGGCCGCGACGCAGTCGGTGATCGACGGGGTGACCGGCTCCCCCGCGAGGAGGGCGTCCGCGAACGCGACGACCTCGCCGGCATAGCCCTGGAGCCAGAGCGAGTCGGCCTGCTGGTACGGGATCGCGAACTCGGGATGCCATACCGCGACCGCGCCGGGATTGACCGCCATCGAGTCCGCTGGACGCGAGGCCGGGGACCACTTCCGGTACTCGACCAGGTTGCGCACCGAGATGAGCTGGCCGGCGCCGGAGATCTCGACCCACTCCTGCACGTGCGGGTCCGTGCCCGAGAGGTTCAGCACGGCCGCCGCGCCCGACGGCGAGGAGAGGGTGAGCACGCAGATGTTCATCCCGTCCGCGGCGGTGTGCTTGAGCAGCTGCACCTGCTCCAGCTCGCCCAGGAAGAACCGGGCGAGGTCCAGGCCGTGCACGCTGAGGACCGCCAGATGGTGCCGCCAGTCCTGGACCTGCCAGTGCGAGTAGTTGACCTTGAGCAGCCGGATCCCGCCGAACGCGGGTCGCGACGCCTCCTCGCGAGCGAGCCGGTAGGCGGTGGCGAAACGCTTCTGGAAACCGACCTGGACGCGGACGCCCCTGGAGGCGGCCGCGGCCTGCAGCTCCCGAGTGCCGGCCAGATCCATCGCCGGCGGTTTCTCCACGAAGAGGTGCTTGCCACTCTCGATCGCGCGCAGGCCGAGCTCATGTTGCATCGGTGGCGGGCCGATCACGAAGACGGCGTCCACGGTGTCGTCCGCCAGCACCTCCTCGACCCGGTCAGTCGCCCGTTCGGCCCCGAAGCGCCTGGCCACCTCGGTGGCCTTGCCGAGGTCTCGAGAGAACGCGTACGCGATCTCGACGCGCGCGTACCGCAGGCTCGGCCAGATCGACTCGACGGCGAAACCGCCACAGCCGACGAACCCGACGCGCAACCGCTCAGACATCTTCCGTCCGCCTTCCGGTCAGCCGCGCACCAGGACGCGGGCGGCGTCCGCGACGGTGGAGGCGGTCGGAACCAGCGCGGCCTGGAGCGCGGGCGCGGCCGGCATGGGCACGTCCGGGGTGGCCACCCGCCGGACCGGAGCGCGCAGGGCGCGGCCGAGCCGCTCGGAGATGCCGGCGGCGATCTCGGCGCCGAAGCCGCCGGTCAGCACCGCCTCGTGGGCCACCACGACGCGCCCACCGCTGGCCGTCACGGCCTCGTCGATCGTCTCGGTGTCCAGCGGACTGAGCCAGCGGAGATCGACCACGGTGGCGTCGACGCCCTCGGCCGCGAGCAGGCCGGCCGCCTCCTCGGCCGCGTTCGCCATCGGGCCCCAGCTCACCAGCGCCACGTCGGTGCCGCGCCGCCGCACGGTGGCCCCGCCGATGGGCCCGGCGGTCGCGGTCACCTCGACCGGTCCCCTGACCTGGTAGAGACTCCGCGACTCGATGATCACTACCGGATCCGGGTCGGCGATCGCGGCGCGCAGCATCGCGTAGGCGTCCGCCGGGGTCGCCGGCAGACCGACCCGGAGGCCTGGGATGTGTGCGAGCAGCGCCTCGACGCTGCGGGAATGCTGAGCACACGAGCCCGGGGTGACACCCTGCTGGGTGCGGACGACGAGCGGCACGCCGGCCCGCCCCCGCGAGATGTAGCGCATGTTCGCCGCCTGGTTGACCAGCTGGTCCAGGGCGACGAACAGGAAGTCGGCCCACATGATCTCCACCACCGGGCGCATCCCCTCCAGAGCCGCTCCGACGGCCGAGCCGAGGATGGCGCTCTCCGAGATCGGGGTGTCGAAGACCCGGTCCTCACCGAAGTCCTTCTGCAGCTTGCGGGTCACTCCGAAGATGCCGCCCGCATGGCCGACGTCCTCGCCGTAGACCAGCAGTTCCGGCCGCGCGTCCAGCTCGGTGCGCAGCGCCTCGTTCACCGCTCGCCAGTACTGCCATTCGCGCCGCTCGACCACCTCCACCGCCGCGGGTGCGGCCGGGGCCGCGACCACGTGGTCCCGGCTCGTCGCCGGATCGGGCGCCGGCAGCGCGACCACCTCGCGGACGGCCGCGTCGAGCAACTCGTCGACGTCGCGCTCGCAGGACTCGAGCAGCGCCGCGGGGACACCGGCGTCGAGCAGCCGCCGGCGCAGCCGGGGCAGCGGGTCGAGCCCGCCCGACCGCTCCTTGTCCGCCGAGGTCCGGTAGTGCTCGATGTCGCGGTTGTAGTGGGCCATCAGCCGGACGGTCTTCGCCTCGATGATCGTCGGACCGTCGCCACGGCGGGCCCGGTCCGCCGCCTCGGCCACCGCGGCCTGGACCGCATCCGGGTCGTTGCCGTCGACGGTGACGCTCGGGATCTCGTAGCCGGCCGCGCGCTCGGCCAGATTCGCGACCCGCGCCGTCGCGGCGATCGGGGTCATCTCGGACCAGCCGTTGTTCTCGACCACGAACACGACGGGCAGGTTCCGGACCGCGGCGAAGTTGAAGCCCTCGTGAACGGCCCCCTGGTTGGTGGCGCCGTCCCCGATGCTCACCACGCAGACTCGGCCCGTGGCCAGCGACTGCGCCGCCAGGGCGACCCCGTCGGCGATCGGCACCCCCGCGCCGACGATCGAGTTCTCGCCGATGAACCCGCTCTCCGGCACCATGAAGTAGGGGCTGCCTGCACGGCCGCCGTTGACCCCGTCCGCGCGATGAGCGATCTCGGCGAGCACGTCACGGACGTCCAGGCCCCAGGCGAGCGCCCAGCCGTGGCCTCGATAGGTGGCCACCACCCGGTCGCCGTCGCGGAGCGCGGCGCGGGCACCGACCGGAATCGCCTCCTGGCCACCGCAGAAGTGCATCGACCCGGCGATGGTGTCGACGCCGAGGGCCAGACAGCGCTCCTCGAACCCCCGGATCAAGATCATGACGCGGTACGCGTCGATGCCGGTGCGCTCATACGAAGCGGTCGTGATGTCAGGCATGCGCTGCTGACCCCCTGCTGCTTGGCCGGTCGAACCCGTTGGTGCGGGCACGCTATCTCTAACTTTCAAATTCTGAAAGTGAAGTATCTTATTGTGATAGTCGCCGATCGGCTTCCTCGAGCGGATGCGCCGCGAGCGGCTGCACCTCGACCGACATCCACGGGAACAGGGGAAGCGAGGCGAGCAGCTCATGAAGTTCGGAGACCGACGCCGCCGCCCAGATCCCGATGTTCGACCTGCGTCCGGGCACCCGCCAGATCCGGATCAGGTGACCCGCGTCGCGGAGCTCGGTGCCACGTTTGCGCTCCCGGCCGCGCAGTTCCTCCGCCTCGGCGGCGGGCATCTCCCCCGGCAGCTCGATCTCGATCCTGACCAGGAACTCGCTCCGCGCCACCGTCACTCCAGCCCCAGCGCCGCCAGGCGGGCGCCGCTCGGTTGGAGGAGTTCGATCGTGCACCCGTCCGGGTCGTGGAGGTAACAGGCCCAGCCGCCCGCGTTGGCTCCCTCGGTGATCTCCACCGGCGGGTTGCGGAACCGCGTCCCCTGAGCCAGCATGCGCGCGTACCGCTCGTGGATGTCGGTCACGAGCAGTGCCAGGTGAGCGACGCCCACCTGGTTCGTCGGGAGTGAGGACGGGCACGCGCCGCGCGCCCCGACGTACTCGATCAGCTCCAGCATGTGCGTGGAGCAGGCCGGCGCGAGGCCCGGGATCTTCAGCTGCGCGACCTCGAGGACCGCGCCGTCGATCCCGACGAGCTTCTCGGTGTAGGCGTTCTCCTGCCGCTGCCGGTGCACCAACTCCAGGCCGAGCACGTCGGTGTACCAGGCCACGGAGCGGTCCAGGTCGCTCACCGTGAACGAGAAGTGCAGGACGTCGGCGATCATGGGATTTCACCGTTCCTCTGCGCCACCGCGCAGGTCGGGGACGAGGGACGAACTCAGGCGGAGAAGTCGAAGGACGCGAGCAGGCCGCCGTCCACCGTGACCGCGGATCCGTTGATCCCGCTGGCGGGCGGCGAGAGCAGGTAGTCGATCGTCGCGGCCACCTCTTCGGGGCTCAGGATGCGCCCGGACGGGTGCCGGCCCTCCTTCTGGGCGAGGAAGGCGGCCGGGTCCGGTGCGGCGTCCACGTGCCGGCGGAAGAACGGCGTGTCGATCGCCCCCGGGCAGACGCAGTTCGCCCGGATTCCCTGCCGGGCGTGGTCGACGGCGACGCAGCGAGTGAGCTGCAGCAGCGCCCCCTTGGAGGCGCAGTACGCGGCGAGCCCCTGCTCGGCGACGAGGGAGGCGGTGCTCGCCACGGTCACGATCGCGCCGCCGCCGTGCTCGATCATGCTCGGCAGACACGCGCGGACGGCACGGTAGGCGCCGACCACGTTGACCTCGAGCGTCTCGCGCAGGTCACCGGCATCGACGTCGAGCACGGTGCCCACCACCAGCCGGGCGGCGTTGACCACGAGCTTGTCCGGCGGACCTCCGAGCGCGTCGGCCGCGGCCAGCGCCTCCGTCCACGTCGCCTCCGCGACCACGTCCCCCACCACGGCGAGGGACTCGCCTGGCACCCGGTGCTCGGCACGGTCGACCGAGACCACCCGGACGCCGCGGGCGACCAGGGCCTTCACGGTGGCCGCGCCAACGCCGGAGGCGCCTCCGGTCACGATGGCGACACTCGAGCGATCCATGACACCTCAACTCATATTGTGAAAGTTGGTTTCGCAGTATTAGATCGAGTCGAGGCGTACTCGTCAACGGTGAGGGCCGACCGGCCCGGCGGAGCGGAGGTGCGCCGGGTAAGAATCAGGGGCTGGGAGCGGGCCTGGACTGCTCGACCGCGTACCCGTGCTTGCGGATCTCAGCCGGTCGCTTGCGCAGCGCGGTCTCGCTGCGCACCGTCGCCTTCGTGCGCCGGGACGGTTCGTGCGACTCGATGCAGACGTCCAGCGCGGCTGGGGCGGGATATGCGCGGGCAGCGACTTGCCCGACGCGCGGGTGCTCGTTGCCGCGCGGGTTCACAGTGGATCCGGCCCACCCGGACGTGGCCCATCCCCTCGATCGTCGCGAGGGCGACCACCTCGCCGTTCCGCCGGAGAGATCCCCGGTCTCCCCGGTCTCCTCGGCCGGCTCCCGGACGGCGGCGAGCGGCGCTCGGACGGGCCGACCACGGTGAGGCCGGCCGGTCCGGCGAAGCGGAGATGAACCAGGAAGGGATCAGGAACTGGAGGCGGACCTGCCGACCGCAAGGACCGCGTCGATCAGTTCGTCGCGGTGAGCGTTGAACCGGTCCAGAGGAGTCGAGACGGTCAGGCAGCCGTAGACGGTCGCCCCCTCCGTCACCGGCGCTGACACGCAGCCGACGCCCTCGGTGAACTCGCCCTCCTCGACCGCGTACCCGCGCCTGCGGATCTCGGCCAGTTGCTTGCGCAAGGCGGCCTCGGTGCGCACCGTCGCCTTGGTCAGCCGGGCCAGTTCGTGCGACTCGATGTAGGCGTCCAGCGCGGCTGGGTCGAGATGCGCGAGCATCAGCTTGCCCGACGCACGCGCGTGCTCGTTGCCGCGCAATTCGGAGTGGATCCGGCCCACCCGGACGGCGCTCGTCCCCTCGATCGTCGCGAGGGCGACCACCTCGCCGTCCCGCCAGCCGGAGAGATAGGCGGTCTCCCCGGTCTCCTCGGCCAGTTCCCGGACGGCGGCGAGCAGGCGCTCGGACGGGCCGATCTTGGAGTACGCCATCGACAGGGTCGCGATCTTGGGGCCGAGCCGGTAGCGCCGTGCCGAGTCCCGGGTGAGCATTCCCTCGGCGAGCAACGTGTTGACCAGGTGATAGGCGGTGGCCAGTGGGATGCCGGCCTCACGCGCCAGGTCCGCGACGGCGATCCCGTCCGAATCGGCGATCAGAAGCAGTAGCTGGGTCGCCTTGACCACCGAGCGAACGGTCTGGTGTGCGGGAACGGAGTTGTCCAGGGAGCTTCCGTCCTTGACGCCTTTCACCATCTAACACTCCGACTCAGAGGCTGAAAGCGATCGTACCCTAACCGGAATCATGCCATGCGCGCGGCCGGCTGTCGCGGCCCGAGAGGCGGGGCCGCCGGCCCGTGCTCGTCAGATGGTGATCCCGTGATGGACGCGCGGCCCCGGCGCTGGAACGCTCGCGCGCCATCATGAGCGAACGATCTGAATCAGGGAACCGTCCGGCCGGCGACCGCGGGGAGCTCCGCGTACTCCGTTCGGCGAACTTCGAGGGGGTGGCCCTCGCCCCCGGGAGGCATGCCGACCAGGTCGAGGAGGCCTGCGAGCTGCTCTTGGGGATCCCGGCCGACGCACTGCTCTGGCCGTTCAGGGTGCGCAAGGGGCTGGACGCGCCCGGGGTACCGCTGCGCGGCTGGTACGGCGAGGGCCTGTTCAACAATCTCGGGCAGTTCCTGACCGGGTACGCCCGGCTCCACGCCGCCACCGGGCGCCGCGAACTCGCCGACCGGGCCGCGTCCCTGCTGCGCGGATGGGCGGAGACCATCGACGAGGACGGCTTCTTCCTGAATTCATTGGGGGCCGGGGCGAAGGAGTACTCCTTCGACAAGCTCGTGTGCGGACTCCTCGACCTGCACGAGTATCTGGGCCTGGACGAGGCCCTGCCGCTGCTGCACCGGATCACCGTGTGGATGAGGCGCAACGGGGATCCGGCCCGGCCGTACGCATGGAGCGGCTTCGGGCCGCTGGAGTGGTACACCCTCCCGGAGTACCTGCTCCGTGCCTACGCGGTCACCGGCGATCCCCTGTACCGCGAAGTCGCCGAGAGCTACCGGTACGACGCGTTCTACGACGCGGTCCTCACAGGCGACCTCGACGAGGTGATGCGCCGGGCCGACGAGGCCGGGAACTTCTACCAGGCGCACAGCCACCTGAACACGCTGAACAGCGCGGCGGCGTTCTACGAGACCACCGGCGATCGCACCTACCTGGACGCCGCCGCCGCCGGCCACGACCTGATCCGCGGCACCCAGACCTTCGCCACCGGGATGTTCGGCCCCCTGGAGGCGCTGATGAAGCCGCGGCAGCTGATCGAGGTTCTCCACTCCGAGGTCGGCCATGCCGAGATCTCCTGCCCGTCCTGGGCCTTGATGCGGCTGGTCCGGCATCTCGTCGAGCTGACCGGCTCCGCCCGCTACGGCGACTGGATGGAGCTGAACGTCTACAACGGGATCGGGGCCGCGCCCCCGACGCGGGCCGACGGCCGGGCGGTGCAGTACTTCGCCGACTACGGCCACACCGGGGCCCGCAAGACCTGGGGTCTGGAGTGGACCTGCTGCTCGGCGACCAACCTGATCAGCATGGCCGAGTACGCGAACCAGATCTACTACCTCGGCACCGACGCCGTTCACACCTGCCTCTACCTGCCCTCGTCCGCCGAGTTCGACTTCGCCGGCGCCCGGCTCCGGCTCACCCAGAGCGGCGACTTCCCCGTCGGCGACGAGGTCGAGTTCGGCCTGGCCCTCGACCGCACCGCGCACGGCACGCTCGGCTTCCGGCTGCCCGAGTGGACGACCTCCGCGCCGGTGTTCACGCTGAACGGGGAGCCGGTGACCGCGGTGCCGCGCGACGGCTGGGGCACGATCGAGCGCGACTGGCGGGACGGCGACCGGCTGACCGTCCGGTTCCCGATGGGGTTGGACGTGCTCCCCGTGGAACCGGACGTCTCTGACAGCCCGGTCGCGTTGCGGTGGGGGCCGGTCGTGCTGGTCCAGCCCGAGGGCCCGGCGCCGGCCCCACTGTCCCGGACAGATCTGGCATCGGTCGTCGCGACGTTGCGCCGGACCCGCGCGGATCGCCTCTCGTTCGCCGGCGACACCACCGACGGTCGCACCGTCGTCCTGGTCCCCTATTCCGAGATGCCGCCGGAGGCGCCGTACGCGATGCACTTCGGCGACGAGGCGGACCGGATCCCCGTCGAGGGGCTGGCCTGTGCACCGGCGACCGCGTGGCAGCAGGTCGACGCCGAGGAGTACCTGCTCACCGAGCGGCGGCGCTACGCGGTGACCGAGGCGCCGGGCGCCTCCTTCGAAGTCGCGTTCGCCGGGACCGGCGTCGTCTGGACCGGGTACCGCTCACCGCGTGCGGGCTTCGCCGACGTCTTCGTCGACGGCGTCCCGGTCGGACGGGTCAGCCAGTTGGCCCGCTCCAGCCTTCAACCCTTCTGCTGGAGCCACCTCGGCCTCGCTCCCGGACCGCACCTGCTCCGGGTGGTGCTGTCCGCCGACCGACCGGAAGGCTCGCGTGGACAGGAGCTGAACGTCAAGCACATCCGGATCGTCCACTGACCCGCGCCGGCCGTTTTCATCACCATCTGACGCTCGACGCCGGAGGGCTGGGAGCGGGCCGGGTGCCGTTGTTACGGTCTCGCCCATGCCGACGCAGATCCCTCTCTCCTGTGGTGACCACTCCTTCCGGCTGCTCGAGCACGAGCACGCTCTCGCGCTGATCAAGATGCTGGGCATCGACCGGCTGGACCTGGCCGTGATGAGCAACGTCTCCCATGTCCGACCGGAGGCGGTCAGCGCCGACGTGCCGGGCTGGGCCGACCTCGTCCGCGCCCGGCTGGACGCCGCCGGCCTGGAACTCGCCGACGTCTTCGTGATCCCGGGCCCGGACTTCGCCACGCGGGCCCCGAATCATCCCGACCCCGCGGAGCAGGCCGCGTCCCGGGCGATGTTCTCCGCGACGCTCGACCTGGCCGACCGGCTCGGGGCACCCGGGATGACGATGCTGCCGGGGCTCGCCTGGGAGGACCGTGAGGCCGACCTCGCCCGCTCCGCCAAGGAGCTGCAATGGCGCGCCGAGGCAGCCCGGGAACGCGGACTGCGGTTCTCGATCGAGCCCCACCTGGAGTCGATCGCGGACACCCCCGCACGCGCCCTCGCCCTGCTCGAGCAGGCACCGGACCTGGAGCTGACCCTCGACTACAGCCACTTCGTCGCCCAGGGCATCGATCCAGAGGAGGTCCACCCGCTCATCCCGCGCACCCGCCATCTGCACGCCCGCGGCAGCCGGCCGGGAAAGGGCCAGTGCGGGCTGCGGGAGAACACCATCGACTATCGCGACCTGGTTGGCCGGCTGCAGCGGTCCGGCTACGGCGGCCATATCGCCGTCGAGTACGTCTGGACGCTGTGGGCGGAGATGAACAGGTGCGACAACCTCTCCGAGACGGTGCTGCTGCGGGACGCCCTCCGCGCATGGCTGGCGGACGAGGACTGGAGCTACCCTGACCACGCCGCCTGACGGCCGGGCGGCTCAGCGCGTGCCACGCCCGCGTACCAGCGGAAGGTAGACCTCGTCGACGATCTCGACCAGCACCGAATCCGGCGCGGTCGGCACGCCGCGGGTGACGAACTCGTTGCGCAGCATCACCACGGGGAGCGTCGCCACCCGGGGGTGCAGTGCCTCCGGCGGCGCCTCTCCGCGCGCGACCGCACGGCCGAGCACGGTCAGCCAGAGCGAGGCCGCGTAGTCGGCGGACTCGTCCTGCAACCGGCCGAGCAGCGCCGGGGCACCACCGGCCGCGGCCATCAGGTCGCGCAGCACCCCGCCCAGCGGCGAACTCCAGTGCTCGTTCGCGCCGCGAAGCAGGGCCAGCACGTCGCCGCGCAGTGACCCGGTGTCATCGGGAACGACCTGCCTGGTCAACTGGCCGTAGGCGGCGATGGCGAGCTCCAGGCGACCCGCCCAGCGGCGGTAGATCGCGTTCTTGTTGGTCCGCGCCCGGGCGGCCACCCGGTCCATGGTCAGCCGGGCGTAGCCGTTCTCGACGAGCTCGTCGGCGGCGGCCCGGAGGATCGCCTCTTCCAGCACCGCACCCCGGCGGCGGGTGGCTCGCAGCTGCGAAGAAGTCGTGTCCGGCATCGCCTCGACCACCCCCCTCGGACTGCGGTGCGCCTGATCTGATGCGACCCTACCAGGCACTTCCCACAATTAAGGTACGCCGTCGTACTCTATTCGCCCACGGTGGAGGGGGATCACGCCGGCGCCACGGTCGCAGACCGCGTCGGCGAGGGGCACGGCGAGCGATCCCGACCGGGCTGGGCTTCAACTCCCGGTCACGCGCCGGGCGGCCTCCACGTGCCGTTGTCGAAGGCCTTTCCTTCCGGATAGGAGACCAACTCGAACTGCATGCCCCACGGGGCCAGGAAATACACCCACCGCTGCCCTTCACTCGGACCGCGGCTCGAAGTCGGCTCTCCCAAGACCGTGACACCCCGGGAGCGGAGGTAATCAACCGCCTCGTCCAGATCATCGACATAGAGGGCCACGTGATGACCCGCGACGTCACTGTTTCGCGGTGATTCGAGACTCTGGTCGGGGGCTTCGTACTGAAAGACCTCGAATACCGCCTGTCCGCCGCACCGGAAGAACTTGAGTTCACGCATGACCGCACGCGGATGAACATTCAGACGGGTCGACATCCAGTCGTCCTCATGGGCGAACGGCCCCACTGAGTACATGAACTCACAGCCCAGCACATCCACGAGAAACCTGCTTGCCGCCTCCAGATCGGGAACGGTGAACCCGACGTGGTCCAGCTGCCTCAGTCCAGGCAGACCACGGTGTTCCATGAGACCTCCTCGGTCGCCGTCTCATCGGCCGGCCGGTGCCGCCCATGCACCTGTTCCGCCATCGCCTGCGCTCGATCGATCAGGACACGATTCGCAGCGGGTGCTCGAGGATCTCGACGAACGTCCGCATCCACGCCGCCGCGAGTGCGCCGTCGACCGGGCGGTGGTCAGCAGAGAGGACGAACCTCAGCATGCTGCGCACCTTGGGCCTCCCCTTCACCGCGACCACCTCGTCACGGACGGCGCCAACCGCGAGGATCGCCGCATGGGGCGGGTTGATGATGGCGGAGAACTCCTCGGTTCCGTACATGCCGAGATTGCTGACGCTGAAGCTTCCGCCTTCGAGCTCGTCCTGGCGCAGCTTTCCGTCGTTGGCCCGCTGGACGAAATCTCGAACCGCTGCCGCGATCCCGGTGAGAGGCATCGATTCGACACCGCGCAGCACCGGGGTGACCAGTCCGCGGTCGCCGGCGATGGCCACGGCGATGTCGACGCGATGGTATTGCCGCACCGACTCCTCGGCCCATGTCACGTTCATTCCCGGGTGCAGCACGTGGGCGGCAGCCGCGGCCTTCAACACCAGGTCGTTGAACGACACCTTCACGGGTGAGGACGCATTGATCTCCGCGCGCATCCTGACCAGCCGATCGACCCGGGCACTACCACGGACATAGAAATGCGGGATCGTCTGTTTGCTCTGGGTCAGGCGATTCGCGACCGCGCGTCGCAGCCTGGTGTGCTCGACGAGATCGTAGGTCGCCTCGCTCGACGTGCGGCGCTGTGCGGGATCGAGAACATCCGCTCCCCGCCGCCCCCCGAGGTCTTGCCCGGCGCCTGAGGCGGTCGGGCGCATCTCGGCTGTGGCCGGCGGCCGGTCGGCGCGCCTCTCAAGCGCGGCATCGACGTCTCGTCTGCGGATCCGCCCGTTGGGTCCGGTGCCGGTGAGGGTCGTGACATCGAGTCCTGCCTCCTTGGCGAGCCTGCGTGCCAGCGGGCTTGCGAAGACACGACTGGTGGGACCGCCTTGGCCAGGGCGAGCCCCGACTGCCGTGTCCGAGCCGGGGCTGCCGAGCCGTTCGGCCCTGCCATCGGCCGCTCGAGGCTCCCCGTCTTCCACCTCCACCACGACGGAGCCGGAGGCCTCTTCGGACCCGGCGGCAGCGGTGGGGGCCAGTTCGGAGAGGATGGCGTCGATGTCTCCGACGGATTCACCCACCTCCGCGAGGAGTGCGATCGCTTGACCGACAGGGACGGTCATGCCCGGGGCCGCGAGGATGCGCAGGAGGGTGCCTGCCGCTTCCGCTTCGATCTCGACCACGGCCTTGTCCGTCTCGATCGTGGCGAGCGTGTCCTCGGCCGCGAAGGCGTCCCCCTCCGCGATCTCCCAAGCCTCCAGGAACGCCTCGGTGGCGTCAGCCGTGACGCCGGGCATGCGCAGCAGGTGTGCCACGGTCACTTCCCCTCGATCTCGGTGAGCTTGGCCGCGACTTCCTCTGCCTTGGCGAATGAGGCTCGTTCGAGCACCTTGCTGATGCTGGGCGATGCCTCGCTGCCGGTCACGCGCTCGATCGGCGCGTCCAGCCAGTCGAAGAACCGCCGTTGGATCTCGTCGGCGAGCCAACCGCCGTAGGAGGTTCCACTGGCGCCCTGTTCGACGATCAGTACGTTGCCGGTCTTCCTGATGCTTTTCTCGATGGTGTCCCAGTCGATGCTGGCTCGGTCCAGCCAACGAAGGTCGATCACTTCGGCGTCCACGCCCACCTGGTCGACCGCCTCGATGGTGTACTCCGTCATGACGAGGTAGGTGAGGATGGTCAGCGCCGCCCCTTCGCGTCTGACCGCGGCCTTGCCCACGGGGAGGCAGAAGTCCAGGTCGTCGGACGGGACGGTCTCGGTGCGGTTGTACAGGTCGACGTGTTCCAAGACGAGGACCGGGTCGTTGCACCGCATTGCGCTGTTGAACAGGCCGATGTAGTCGACCGCGTTCGAGGGAGCGACGATGCGCCAGCCGGGAGAAGTGGCGACGATGCCGGCCGGGTCCATGGAGTGCTGCGACCCGTATCCGGCGCCCATCGCGACCTTGGTTCGAAGCACCAGGGGCACGTTGTCGTCGCCCCCGAACATATGCCGTACCTTGCCGATCTGGTTGAACAACTGATCCGCCGCCACCCACATGAAGTCCGCGTACATGAACTCCACCACCGGCTTGTAACGGCCGTCCACAGCCACGCCTCCGGCGAGGCCGACGAAGGCGTTCTCACATATGGGCGTGCCGAGAACCCGGCCGGGGAACTCGTCCTTCAGCCCCTTGGTCGCCCCATCGGTCCCGCCCCTGAGGCGGTGAACGTCCTCGCCCAGCACGACGACGGATCCGTCGGTCGACATGCGCCGGCCCATCACCGAAGCTATGGCGTCGACGAACCTGCCCTCCTCGGTCCCACCGCTGAACTCTCCTGCGAGCACCCGGGCGCCGTCGAACTCGCTGAGGTCGCCGCGCACGCCGACGTCCACGAAGGCGGGATCCGGCCACTCTCCCGGCTTGATGCGGCGCTCTCCCGGCTTCCCGCCGGGGAGAGGCTCGAAGATCACCGAACCGATCTCATCCATGAGGGCGTCGGCGGCCTTGACGAAGCCGTCGAGGTCCGCCTGCCGGGCCAGGCCCCGGCGAAGGATGTGCTTCGCTACGAGCGCGATGGGATCGCGGGCACGCCACTCCTTCTCTTCGGCCTTGGTCCGGTAACCGAACGCAGAGCCCGGGAAAGGGCCGTTCTGGTGAAAGTAGCGGTAGACGTCCGCCTCGATGATGGCGGGGCCGTGGCCCTCACGCATGTACCGCACGGCCTGCGCCATCGCCAGGTAGGTGGCGAGCGGGTCCATGCCGTCGACTCTCCAGCTGGCGATGCCGAACCCGGGCCCCCGTGCGGACAAGCGTGCTTCGCCGGTCGCTTCGCGCACGTTCGTGGCCACGGCGTACTGGTTGTTCTCGATGAAGAAGCAGATCGGCAGCTTCCAAGCCGCGGCGAGGTTGAAGGTCTCCAGCGTGGAGCCGATGTTCACCGCCCCGTCCCCGAAGTAGGTCACCGCGACACGGTCGGTCCCGGCCTGCTTGTGCGCCCACGCAGATCCGGCAGCTGGAGGGACACCGCCGCCGACGATCGCGTTGGTGCCGATCGCCCCGGCCTCCTTCCACTGCAGATGCATCGATCCACCGCGTCCGTGGGAGAAGCCACGGTCCAGGCCGCTGATCTCGGCCAGCCCGCGGAGCAGGAGAGCCTCGACATCCTCAGGGAACGCGCCGCTCAGGGGGAGCCCCTTCGGGGCGACGTGCTGCAGTGCCTTTGCCAGGAACTGGTGGTGGCCACGGTGTGATCCGTTGACGGTGTCACCGGCGCCCAGAGCGAGCACCGACCCGACCGCGCCACCCTCCTGACCGATGCTGGAGTGCGCCGGGCCGTGGATCAGTCCGGCACGCGCGAGTTCGAGGACGCGCTCCTCGAACGACCGGATCACCTGGAGCTGGGTGTACATCCCCAACAGCGTCTCGGGCGGCGCCTCGTCCCAGTCGGCCTCAGTCGCGACGATCTCGACCCATGGCGCTGCCACCTCGAGCCGACGTACTTCAGGCATCGCTCCTCCTCGTGCTGGACCTCAAGCAGACTTCCGAGAAGTGGATCCCATATCAACTTTTTCGTCAGATCATGAACCTGATCCAGGGCATAGTGGATCCAATAGAGGTAACGTCGCACCGTGATCTGGTGGCCGCCAGAGCTTCGCAGGTGCGGCAGTGCTTGGTCGGCCCGACCTCGCACGCGCCTCAGGGGCAGAGGCCCTGGCTTGCCTGATGGCGATACTCCTGCCGGAGGGGTTCTGGTGATCGAAACGACTCTGACGAGCGCGTCACACCGCTCGGCCAGTGAGCGGATCGCCGCCGAGTTGCGAGCCGCGATCCTGGCCGGCGAGCACCCGCCGGGAGCCTGGATCCGGCAGGCCGATGTCGCCGCCAGGTACGGAGCAAGTCGTCTGCCCGTGCGTGAGGCGCTCAGGATGCTGGAAAGCCAAGGACTGACGGAGTACCACCCGCACAAAGGTGCGCGGGTGCCCGTGTTGTCTCTTCACGAGGTCGACGTCGCCTACCAGATGCGGGAGCGCCTGGAACCGTTGGCGCTGTCCGAGAGCCTCGCCGGGCTGACCCATGCCGACCTGGCCGCTCTCAAGGACCTGCAACGTCGCATCGAGCTCGATGACGACTTGCGCGACTTCATCGATCTCGACCGCGAGTTCCACTTGCTGACCTACTCGCGTTGCACGATCGATCACCTGATGGCCACGGTGCATCGGCTCTGGAACTCGACACAGCCCTACCGGCGCCTCTACGTCTCCTCGATCGCGAAGCCGGCTCTGTGGATCATCCATGCCGAGCATCGACTCCTCATCGAGGCCCTCGAGCGACGGGACCCGGTCGATGGCGAGCGGCTGCTGGGCGGCCACATTCGACGGACGCGAACGGAGTTGATTTCGCGTCCGGACTTGTTCACCTCGTCGTAGGCGCCGCCCGTCGACGTCCCAGCACCAGCGGAAGACCAAAGGCGAGACATCGCCGCGCGGGCCGTCGGTGGCCGGGAGCGGGACCGCCACATGGCCGTCACCTCGGACACCTCGCGGCTCCCTTCCACAGAAGGTACTAGCAGCACCTTATTGTCCCTATAGGCAGCACTGACCGCTGAAAACTAAGGTACGGTTAGTACCGCAAAGCGACCGAGCAGGGTCCTGCCTCGGCTGAGCGACCGCGACCGAAGCGAGCCCCACCGGCACCGCCCCACCAGCCATGCGCTTCAGCGCTCTGTCCGTCCTGCCCTTTCCGTGAACATTGGAGAACACGTGATCACAGATGTCGTCATCGCCGGCGGCGGCCCGAACGGGCTGATGCTGGCCTGCGAACTGAGCCTGGCAGGGGTCCGGGCGGTCGTCCTGGAGCGGCTGCTGGAGCCGAGCCAGGAACCGAAAGCGAACGGATTGCTCGGCCAGGTCGTGAAGATGCTCGACCGCCGGGGGCTGCACGAGCGGCTCAGCGGTAGCCCGGAGCCGCCGCAGCCGAACTTCACCTACTTCATGTTCGGCGCGATGGGCCTGGACCTGAGCCTGCTGGAGGACAGCCCCGTCCACGCTCTGCCGGTGCCGCAGCGGCGCATAGTGCAGGTCCTGGAGGAACGCGCCATCGAACTGGGCGTGGAGATCCGCCGAGGGCACGAGGTCGTCGGCCTGTCGCAGGACGACGACGCGGTCACCATCGACGTCGCGGGGCCGAACGGGGCCGACCGGCTACGGGCCCGCTACCTCGTCGGCGCGGATGGAGCACACAGCACCACGCGCAAGCTCTCCGGCATCGAATTCCCCGGCGTCACCTACGACCGGATGACCGTCTTTTCGGCGCACGCGACGGTCCCGGCGGACTGGGTCGATCCCGCGACCGGCGCGCTGAACGTGCCCGGCTACGGCGCCATTCCACCGTTCCTGCCCCACCGCACCGAGGGCGGCGGGTTCGCCTACGCGCCCATGCCCGGCCATCCGCCGCTGATCAGCGCCACAGAATGGGACCGGCCCGACACCGACGCCCCCATGACCCTGGAGGAGCTGCGGGCGAGCATCCGCCGCGTCCTCGGCGTCGACGTGCCGCTCGGCCCGCCCGACGGCCAAGGACCCCACGTGCTGCGCCGCCTGACCGGCGGCAACACCCGGGTCGCCGAACGGTTCCGCGACGGCCGGGTGTTCCTGATCGGCGACGCCGCCCACGTGTTCGCGGCCACCGGGGGCGGCCCCGGGCTCAACCTCGGCCTCCAGGACGCGGTCAACCTCGGCTGGAAACTCGCCGCCGTGATCCGCGGCGACACCCCGGCCGCGCTGCTGGACAGCTACGGCACGGAGCGACGGCAAGCCGCCCACCGCATGGTCCTGAACGCCCAGGCACAGTCGGCCCTGATCGCCCCCGGCGGCGACGTCACCGGACTGCGCGAACTGTTCACCGAACTGCTCCGTGACCAGAGCACCGTGCAGCGCCTCGCCGAACTCACCACAGGCGCCGACGTCCGCTACGACATGGGCGCACCCGACACCCACCCCCTGATCGGCCGATTCGCCCCGGACATGGAACTGCGCACTCCGACCGGCCCCGTCCGGCTGGCCGAGCTCACCAGAACCGCGCGCCCCCTGCTCCTCGACCTGACCGAGAAGGCATCACTAGCGGAGACGCTCACCCTGCGGCACGACCGAGTCGACATCATCACCGCGCGCCCCCAGACCGCAGCGCCCGCCGCCCTGCTTCTTCGACCGGACTGCTATGTGGCCTGGGCATCCGCATCGCCCCAACCAGGTCCCGCAGAAAAGGAAGAACTTCGGGCAGCCCTGCAGCGGTGGTTCGGCGCAGCCGACCGGCCGTGAAGACTGTCTGAAAGTCTCACGAAGCGCTGCCGGCCTGGACCTGCCGTCCTGGGCCCAGGTACGGGACCGTCCTGAAGATCGTGGGGTGGGGAGGTGACCCTGAAGGCCAAGGCGGCAGCCCGGCCGGGAAGTCCATCTGTGAGCGACGACGAGCGGTCGGGCGGGCTGGGATGTCCGGGCCTCCGCCGAGCTGATCGAACGGGCCCGGGCCAGGGGTGTCGCTGGCGGGCCCGGACGGGATGCCGCCCGGTGCCACCAAGACGGTGCTGCGGGCCGCACTAGAAGCGGAGATGTCCGAGCATCTCCACCAGTCCCGGCACCCAACCCGAGACCGAATCCACTGGTCACGCTGGCGACGCCGCCACCACGCCCGCGCCCGCCGGTGCCACTACCAACGACGACCCCGCCTCATCGATCACTGAATGCGGCTGGAGTATTGACAGACCCTGGGAACGATCCAGGTGCCGCGCAAGACCGGTGTGCTGGCCGCGGATTCCAACAGCGACCCGAACGGGCCGTACCCGATGGGCCCTTCAACTCATACGCTGGCCGACCATGGCGATCTTCTTACTCGGAGACCCCACGCCCCCGCCCGAAGGGTGGATCGAGGGGCTCTCCAGTAATCCCGCCGCCTCCGATGACGTCGTTCTGCGGCTGTTGGCCATCGGCGCCATCAGCTTCTACACCAGGAAGGAATGGAACGACACAGTAGCGGAGGCGGCGTTGGATCACGCCGACCCGAAGGTGCGGCGGAACTTCGCGGCCTACGGCGGAGACCAGCGGTTCCGCCTGGCCACAGACCCGGACGTGCAGGTTCGCCGGTCGCTCGCGTGGTGTTGGGAGCACGGAAGAGGGCTCCCGGAGGAGGTTCTGGAGATCCTCGCGGACGACCCGGACGTCCACGTCCGTTGGGGGGTGGTGGGTCACTCGAACGTGCCGAGGCAGAGCCAGATCAAGCTTCTCTCAGATCCCATGCCCGACATCCGCGCCGAGGCCCGCGAGCGCTTCGAGGAAGCGCCCGCGAGACCGCCCGGCGGCTGGACGTCGATGACCGCTGAGGAAGCCGACGAGCTCGTCGCGTCCGGGGACGCCGCGGCACGGGAACGCGTGGCCCAGAATCCGCTGCTGCCCGTCGAGGTGGTGCGGAGGTTGACACGCGACCCGGAGTTGCGGGTGCGGGTGGCGGCATCGTCCCATCCGGCGCTCACCGAGGACGAGCGCGCAGCGATCGGCGTCGAGATCGACCCGGGGATCAGGTACCGCCTGCCCCGGTGGACGCTGCTGCTCCCGCTCGACGCTGTCGAGGTTCGCCGCCATGCGTCGTCCGCGCACGTGCTGATCCGACGCGGGCTGGCCAGACGCAAGGACCTCCCGCAGGACGTGAAGGCGCGGTTCGCCACCGACGAGGACTTCGCGGTGCGTCTGCTCCTCGCTGAGAACAGCGTGGATGTGCCCGTCGAGCTGCTCTTGGAGATCTGGCGCGAATGGGACGGACTGTCGCAATGGGAGATCAAGAAACGCATCCCGCACGAAGGGCTGCGCCGGTTCGCCGACGATCCGCACCCCCGGATGCGGGCGCTGGCCCTGGACGACCCGCAGACACCGCCGGAACTCCTCGACAGGCTGAGCCGCGACGAAGAGCCATGGGTGCGGTGGCGCGCCTTGCGTGCCCCTCGGCTCCCGGCTGAACGTGTCACCGAGCTGCTGGAAGACGACAACCCGAACCTGCACCGAAATGCCGCAGCCGACCCCAGGCTTCCGCTGCCACGTCTGCTGGAGTCATTGGAGGAGACGCGGCTGGCAGCTGCGGCTGCTCGCAATCCGGCACTTCCCACCCACGTCATGCACGAACTGCTGGACCGAGCAGGCGTAACCGGTCGCCCCGACAACTGAACCCCGGCCCCGGGGTAAGGCTCGCCGTACCCGGTCGCCGCGGTCGGGCAACGGGTGGAGTCGTAGCGACGCCGCCATCAACAACGCCGGATGGATCCCGCCAGAATGACGACTGGCGGATCTGGCCGTTGAGACGCTGCGCCGGGCCATGGACGTCAACCTCACCGGTCCACGACGCGGGATGTCAGTGACGGCGACGGCGCGATACGGGGGTGTCCGTGAACGGTGGGCAGCCTGTAGCGGCGTGAGGTCTCCACGCCGTGGCCGAGGAGTTCGGCGACGACGACGAGGGCCGAGCCGACGGTGATTCTCCGCAGCGGTGATCCAGACCATCGAAGAGGCAGGGTCGTCCGCGAGGGACGCCAGCTGGGTGAGCACCGCGCCGGCCCCGGGCGCATCACGGTAGGGGCCGCGGTCGGAGTGCCGGTCACCTAGCCTCGGCCGTCCTGCTCCGGTCCGGCGCCCGGACCTTGGTCGCGAAGGATCTCACACGGTCCGCTCGCAGATGACGACGGGGATCTCGCGGTCGGTCCATGCCTGGTATCGGTCGAAATCGGCGTACAGAGCCACCAGCCGCGGCCAGAGCTCGGCACGTTCGGCCGGGCCGGCGATGCGGGCCCGCATCCGCCGGACATCGCGCTTGATCTGAACGGTGACCTCCGGGTCGGCCTGCACGTTCGCATACCACAGCGGGTTCTTCGGCAGCCCGCCCTGCGACGCCACCAGGATCACCCGGTCGCCGTCGACCAGATGGAGCAGCGGCTGGGTCCGCGGCAACCCCGTCTTACGCCCCTTGGTGGTCAGCAGGCAGACGGGCACGCCACGGGGGAACGCGCTGCCGATCCGCCAGGTCCCGCCGATCCGCCCGCCGGTGGCCCGGTACACCCGCACGTTCACCCTCGACGCCCATTTGATGATCTTCGGCACGATCGGTGAGTCGAGCCCCTGCGGACGTCCCACAGGCGACGGAGCCGCCCCGTTGCCGTCGTTCATATGACCTCATCCCGTTCGGTGCAGATGCCGTGGCCGCCCGCTCGTCCCGGAGCCGCGATGATCCACGGCCCCCTCGCGCGACTCACAGGAACTCGGCGGTGGTGCCGCCCAGCGGCAGCGGGTCCAGGCCGAGCTTGCGGTGGTCCCACGACCGGATGCGCTCCACGTCGACGCGCACCGCGACCCGCTTGTGCAGCATCACCTCCACCAGCGGCCGGACCTCGTCGCTGTAGGGACCGTTGTAGCGCTCCCAGACGTTCACGCCGACCGCCCAAAGCGCGTCAGGGTCATCGACGATCACGGCGCGCCCCTCCAGCGCGACGCCCCGGAGAGCGTCGTAGGTGTGGCCGGCCTCGACCATGATCGTGACCCGGTCGTCCCGGCGCAGGTTCGTGGCCTTCTGCGACTTGGCCTTGGTCTCGAACCACAGCACGCCGTCGATCACCGCGTACCACATCGCGACCAGATGGGGATGGCCCGACGGCCCGTTGGTCGCCAGCGTCGCGACCCGCTGCTCGCTCAGGAAACTCGCGATCTCGTCGTCGGTCATGACGATCTGACTGCGCTGGTTCACACCCATGGTGACCGCTCCTTCGGCAAGACGGGGCGCAGCGCGGGCCACCGTGCGGCGCGCCGCGTTGCACCCGAATAAGACGGAGTCCACAATGAGACTATGGCTCAAATTGAACCGGATGGGCTTCGAAACCGCAAGAGACGCGCCACCGCCGCCCGCATCGCCGCGTCGGCGGCCAGGCTCGCCGCAGAGCGGGGCCTGGCAGGCACCACCATCGATGAGATCGCAGATGACGCGCAGGTGGGCCGCGCCACCTTCTTCCGCTATTACCAGACCAAGGAGAATGCCGTCGCCGAGGGGATCACCGGCCCCTGGCTGAACCTGATCACCGACGCCATCGCCCGCCAGCCGGCTCACCTCGACGCGACCGAAGCCATCCAGGCCGCGTTCGCCGAGCTCGCCGACGAGCTGTCCGACTACCGTCACCAGATCCGCGAGCTCGCCGAACTCACCCGCACCTCCACCGCCCTGGCTGCCTGGACCCTGCGCACCTACCACCGGTACGAAGAGGCCATCGCCGGCCTGGCGGCCACCAGGACTCGCGACGCGACCGACGGCGACCCACGCCCCCGCATGATCGCCGCCCTCACCGTCGCCGCCGTCCGGATCTCCGTCGACGACTGGATCCAGCACGGAGGATCACTACCGGACCTCATCCACGCGGCCCTGGCATCCATCACCATCAGACCCGGGAGCGCACCACCGACCATGAAACGAGCCAGGACAAGCTCATGATCCACGGGGTTTCACACCGCGCTCAGCGTGAGCTTCCCCCGGTTCCTTGCACCCACCGTCTGAGCACCGCACTCGTCCATCGGACCTGGCTGCAGGCCGTGAACCCCCGTGCTCAAAGATCGTCCGGTTCGGCAGCGTGGAGATGCAAGGTGGTAGACCGGCTCAGGAGCAGGATCGCCGCATCATCGTCCAGCGGTGCGCCCACGTAACGGACCAGATCCTCCTGGAGCCGATCCAGAACCGTCTCGGGGTCGCCGTCGGCGAAGTGGCCGATCCGATCGATCAGGGGGTAGAACGTCCCCGACCGGTCGCGTGCCTCGACCACCCCGTCGGTGTACAGCAGGATCTGCTCCTCCTCGCCCAGGTTCACCACGTAGGGTTCGGCACCTTCGTCGAGCAGATCGCCCAGCCCCAGAGGCGGGGCCGGCGACGGCGGCTCCAGCACGCGGACGTCTCCATCGGCGCCGAGCAGCAAGGGCGGCGGGTGCCCCTGGTTGAGAAGCAGGAGCCGCCCCTCCCCCACTTCGGCCATGATCACGGTGACGAACTGCTCACCGGTCAGCCGCCGTGCCAGGGCGCGGTCGATCCGATCGGCCACGCCGGGCAGCCCCGGTTCGTCATAGGCGGCCTCGCGGAAGGCGCCCAGCACGACCGCGGCGGTCTCGACCGCCTCCAGCCCCTTCCCCTGCACGTCACCCACGATCACACGGACGCCGCTGGCGGTCATGACGACCTCGTACAGGTCACCGCCGATGCGGGATTGGGCGGCGGCCGACACATAACGGACAGCGGCACGAACGGGCCCGACCCGCCGGGGCACCGGCCGCAGCAGGACCCGCTGGGCCGCCTCGGCGACGACCCGCACGTCGGCGAGTTCGCGTTCGTTGCGCTCGCGGAAGGCACTGGCCAGCATCCCCGCGGCGATGACACCGCATATCGAGGCGAAGGTGAGTGTGTTGGTACGCGTGCCCAGGATCTGGTCGTAGGCCGCTAGCACGGCGCAGAGGACCAATGCGAGAACGCCGACCGCCGCCGTCCGGCGTACGGTGCACGACACACTGGCGAATGCGGGCCCGAGGGACAGCAGTGGCAGGTAGCCCACCTCGGGGCCGGCCGAGAGGTCTACCAGAGCGACCACTGCCATCACAGCGAAGGGCAGACCGCCCAGGAAGGAACCGGCGCTCCGCCCGCGCAGCACGTGCAAGCGCCGGTAACCGGGGCGGCCCTTGCGGCGAGAGGACATGGTGCTCATTCGGTTACAGAGAGAGGAGGGCTCTCGAGACGGCCGGTGCAGGACTGCATGAACTCGCCCCTCCTACCCGCTTGTCGCGCTGTGTCACCGCCCCGGTCCGGTTTATCGCGAGGATGCTTCACCTTTCCGGTGAGTTCGGGCCAGTGGCCGGGACGTCGGCGGAGCCGTTCGCCGGCCCCGGATCAAGGATCCGCTCCATCATCAGCCCATCCACCAGCGCGGCCAGCAGCGACGCGGTGCGATCGCGGTGCTGCGGGGTCCATTGCGGATGCATGTCCGCCAGCCGTACGGCGACTTCCTCATGCCCCTGCCGGAGCCACCTGTAACGCTGCGCTCCCATGGTCGGGTCCCGCAGGGCCCGCCCGAGAACCTCACGTGCGAGCCGCAGGTCGCGCGTATCCGTGAACCGCGTCGCCACCACGTGCGGCGCGCTAGTGGCGACGGTCGCCACGTCCGGCACCGCGAGGACGGCGTTGAGCAGCGGCTCCGTCACCAACGCATGGGCCTTCGCCGCGACTGCGATGTGGAAGCCCGGCAGGCCCCCGAAGTAGTGATGCAGAAGCCCCGGCTTGATACCACCGCGTTCCGCCACCGCCCGGGCCGTGACCGCCGGCCATCCCCCCTCGGCGAGAAGGTCCAACCCGATCTGCAGAAGCTGCTCGCGGCGTCGCCGCCCGCGATGAGTCTCGGTCCGGCGCCCCTCGTTGGTCATGCGGCCCTAGGGTACTCAATCGTTTGCACTGTGCAAGACCGCGTTTGCGCTGCTCAGGTAACCCGACAAGCAGCGCCCGCAAATTGCCGGCCGCCTGACGGGCCGGACACCCGAAGGCGCGGGCCTGGCCGGCCGGGGTCGAAGCAGGACGCGAAGCGTTGCATACTGCAATAGTCGGCTCGGTAGGTATCGGCAAGGAGGCTCGCAGGTGGGCAGCACCTCGGAAGGCGGCCGCATCATACCGGTCGAATCGAGCGCTCGCGGCCTGGTGGCCGGCGTTCGCGAGACCCAGTGGGGTCTGGTCGTGCTGGCTCTGCTGGTCGGATGCGGGGCCGGGGTGGGAGCCGTCGTCTTCCGTGAGCTCATCGCGCTGTTCACCCATCTCTTCACCGGGCACGGCGACTACTCCGCGGCCGGACGCGCGGCCAACCCGGATCTGCCATGGCTGGGGCCGTTCTTCGTGCTGCTGGTTCCCGTGGTCGCGGGGCTGGTGTACGGACCGCTGGTGCACCGGTTCGCCCCTGAAGCGCGCGGCCACGGCGTCCCGGAGGTGATGCTGGCCGTCTCGCAGCGCGGTGGACGCATCGGCGCGCAGGTCGCGGTGGTGAAGTCGCTGGCCTCGGCGCTGACCATCGGTTCCGGCGGCTCGGTCGGACGCGAAGGCCCCATCGTGCAGATCGGCGCGGCGCTCGGCTCCACGCTCGGACGCATCGCGCGGGTGGCCGAGAGCCGGCTGCGCATCCTGGTCGCGTGCGGTGCGGCCGGCGGAATCGCCGCCACCTTCAACGCGCCGCTGGCCGGGGTGTTCTTCGCGATGGAGCTCATCCTGCGCGACTACACCGTCGAGTCCTTCGGCGTGGTGGTGCTGGCGAGCGTGACGGCCAGCGTGATCGGCCGGGCCGTGTTCGGATCGGCGTCGTTCATGTCACCGCCGGACTTCCACGTCGCCCACCCGGTCGAGTACATCCTGTTCGCGGTGCTGGGACTGCTGGGCGCCCTGGTCGGGGTGGGGTTCACTCGCGTCCTCTACGGGATGGAGGACCTGTGCGACCGGCTCTGGCGCGGGCCCGAGTGGCTGCGCCCCGCCGCCGGCGGGCTCCTGCTGGGCGGGCTGCTGCTGGCCGTGCCGCAGATGTACGGCGTCGGCTACCCCGTCCTGCAGAACGCCGTGAACGGCAGGTACGTGATCGGGTTCCTGCTCCTGCTGCTGGCGGCCAAGATCCTCGCCACCAGCCTGACCATCGGGATCGGCGGCTCGGGCGGGGTGTTCGCGCCGAGCCTGTTCATGGGCGCGATGCTCGGCAGCGCCTTCGGCGCGGCGGCCCACCAGCTCGCTCCCTCGATCACCACATCCCCGGGCGCCTACGGGCTCGTCGGCATGGGGGCCGTGTTCGCCGGCGCCGCCCGCGCCCCGATCACCGCCGTGGTGATCCTTTTCGAACTGACCGGCGAGTACTCCATCATCCTGCCGATGATGACCGCGATCGTGGTGGCCGCCCTGGCCGGCCGCGGGCTGTCGGACAGCACCGTCTACAGCCTCAAGCTCCGCCGGCGCGGCATCGACCTGGACAAGCCGCCCGCCGACCCGCGCCTGACCCGCCGCGTCGCCCACGTGATGGAGCCCGTCCCCGGCCCGCTGCCCGGTGCGGTTTCCCTGGAGGACGCGTCGCGGCGGCTCGCCCTCTCCGAGCACGGCGCGTTGCCGGTGCTCGATGAACAGGGCGCCTACCAGGGCGTCGTCACCGCGCGCGCGGCCGCCGAGGCCCTGGCCGACATCGAGTCTCAGACCGACGCCGCCCATGACCCGCCGACCGCCGGCGCGCTGGCGCAGATGCCCACGCCCCTCACCACCGAGATGCCGCTGGCCGACGCGCTCCATATCCTGACCACCACCGACGGCACCGGCCTTCCGGTCCTGGACGGCGAACGCACCCTTCTCACCGGGTGGGTCACCCACCAAGCCGTCCTCCGCGCCCTCTACGCCCCCTCCAACGCACAGCCGTCCGCTGGGCGGACCCACCTCGCCTCCACCATCCCCTGAGTACGCACGGTTCGGCCGCGCCTGCTGCCGGCCACCGCCCTCACCGCGCTGCTGATCGCGGCGGCGTTCCGGCTGCCGGCCCGCCGCGAGTTGGGCGCCGGTCTTCCCGCGGTGCGCCTCGGTCCCGGCACCGCCGCACCCTCGCTGATTCGAGACTCGGATCGCGCGATGCCCGACGCGCGGATGGAGGGGTCGAGTCAGCCTGCCAGGAAGGCGGTGATGGCGGCGGTGATGGCGGGGTAGTCGTCGCCGAGCCAGATCATGTGGCTGGGGGCGGTACTGGCGATCAGGCGGGCGTCGGGGATGGTGCTCGCCAGGGACTCGGCCTGGGCGTAGGGGACCGCCCCGTCGTCCCGGGCGGCGATCACGAGGGTGGGTTGACGCAGCCGGGCGGCATGCTCGGCCAGGGTGTTCAGATGGCGCGGTGCGGTCATGTGGCGGATGTCGTTGGTGAATCCGGCACCTGACCGCATCCGGCCGAACAGCTCCAGCAGTGCGGCATGCTGAGCGGTGGTGAGTGCGGCGACCAGGTCGTCGACCGGGCGGCGGGACAGGCCGGGCAGCAGCGTTCTCAGGCCGAGGCCGGGAGCGCGGCGCATCAGTATGTGGAGCAGCGCCCAGGTGACCGGTTCGGCTCGGGCGTGGAAGACGATGCTCGCGCCCGCCCGGGTGCGTCGACCGGGCCAGGGCAGGAGCCCGACCGGGCTTTCCAGGATGACCCGACCGGGCTTTCCAGGATGACTCGTTCGACTAGACCGGGTTGGCGGGCCGCCAGCGTCACCGCGGTAGGGCCGCCGGCCGACTGTCCGACAGCGGCGGTCAGGGAGGCGATGCCGAGCCTGCGGCACAGTTCGCCGACAACAGCGGCGAACTGGTCGGGGGCGGTGCCGGTGGCCAGCGGGGTGCGGCCGTAGCCCGGGCGCGAGACGGCCAACACGGTGCAGCCCGCATCGGCGAACACCTCCTCGCCCAACGGCAGCCCGGCACGCATGTGCCCGCCGTGCAGCATCAGCACCACACGCGGGCCGCGCCTCTCCAGCCGGTACTCCACCGGTCCGGCCGAGAGATCGATCAGCGTCGTGGCTCGCTCCATGGGGTGCTCCCGCTCGGTGGTCAGGGGCAGGGATGCCGTGGTCTGCGGCCCCGCGGCCGACTTCGGCTGATCGAACGGCCGAGGTCGTCCGGCGGCGACTTCTAGTCCGCGGTCGGTCGGGGCAGGAGCCGGTCGAGGAGGTGCGCGACGGTGATGACACCGATCATCGGGGCGTCGGTGCGGTCGGGCGCACTGCTGACCGCGACGACGGGGCTGCGGTTGGCCGCCATGATGCTGGCGATCTCCATGGCGGTGGCCTGGGCGTCGACGGCGGGCAACGCCGTCCGCTCCTCTGCGAGGAGGTCGGCGACGCTCTTCCCGGCGAGCTTGGCGCACAGTCGGTCGGCGTGATGCTCGTCGTAGACGCGGGCCAGGGCGGGGTCGTCGCGGACGTGCGGCGGAATGATGTACCGCAGGAGCTGTGACCCCGGGATCACCGCGATGGGCCAGCGGTCGGAGTCGACGACGATCAGACCCGCGAGCCGGTGTTCGGCCACCAGTCTGGCCGCGTCCAGCGCGCTGCTGTCCGGCTCGACGATCGGGTACTCGACGGCGAGGTCTCGTGCGCGCATCGCCCCAACGTAGCCGACGGCGCGGGGCGAGGGCGCTCACGGTGGGGGCCGTGTGGCAAGCGCGCTGGGATCCGGTTAGGGTCGTGGCCGGTGAGCCGGGAAGTCTGGTCGGCGCTTCGTCCGCCATTCCCGAAAGAGCTTCGGTATGACCAACCTTCTGCTCGCCTTCTCCGCCATGCTCCTGCTGGCGGTTCTGGTGTCCAGCCTCGCGCATCGCACCGTGCTGTCGACGGCGGCGCTGTTCCTGGTCGGAGGGTTCCTCCTCGGCGACGGTGTCTCCGGGCTGATCACTCTGAAGCCGGGCGACACGCTGGTGTCCGAGTTGGCGGAGCTGGCGCTGTTCGCCGTGCTGTTCACCGACGGCATGCACGCCGGCTGGCAGGACCTGCGCAGCGCCTGGCGCCTGCCCGGACGCGCCCTGGGCTGGGGTCTGCCGCTGACCCTGCTGGTCACCGCCGTGCTCGCCCACTACGTCGTCGGCCTCGGCTGGGTGCAGTCGCTGCTGATCGCGGCCATCCTCACTCCCACCGACCCGGTCTTCGCCGCCGCGCTCGTCGGCAACGACAAGGTGCCGCCCCGGCTGCGGCACCTGCTGAACGTCGAGTCGGGCGTCAACGACGGACTCGTCCTGCCGTTCGTGGTGCTGTTCCTGGCGATCGCCCAGGGCGAGGAGAGCCTGCACCTCGGGGAGCTGGGCGCCGAACTGGCCGGCGGCCTGGCCATCGGCGTGGCGATCCCCTGGGCCGCGATCATGCTGGTGCGCACCCGGTGGTTCGCGATCGCACCCAAGTACGAGCCACTGAACGCCGTCGCGATCGGACTGCTCGTGCTCGCCACCGCCCAGGCCACGCATGGCAACCTGTTCCTGGCCGCGTTCGCCGCCGGCGTCACCGTCGCGACGGTCGGGCACACCCACCGCGAGGCGTTCGAGCAGTTCGGCGAGCTGGTCGCCGAACTGCTCAAGCTCGCCGCGCTGCTGGTGTTCGGTGCGCTGCTGTCCCCCGCGTTCCTCGGCGATGTCGGCTGGACCGGGTGGGCCTTCGCCGTGCTCGCCCTGGTCGTCGCGCGCCCGGTGGCGATCTGGGTGTCGTTCCTGCGCTCCGGGCTCACCGCCCGCGAGCAGGCCGCGGTGATGTGGTTCGGACCCAAAGGCTTCGCGTCGGTCGTCTACGGGCTGCTGGTCCTGGAGTCGGGCATCCCGGCCGGCGAGAAGATCTTCCACCTCGTCGGCGTCACCATCACCCTGTCGATCCTGGCGCACTCCTCCACCGACATCGTCGTCGCCCGCGGCTTCGATGAGGAACGCGAAGTACCGGCCTGGTTCGAGCGCACCCGCGCCCGCATCCGACGTCCGGGAGCCGCCGGCAAGGCGCGGGACGGAGCCTGCCCGCCAGCGCAATCTGAAGATCATTCCCGTGACCGTCAGCAATGACCAGGAGCCTTCTTGGCAATCGCCGCCATCGGCGTTTTCGTCGTCGCCTACGTTCTGATCGCATCAGAGAAGATCCACCGCACCGCCGTCGCGCTCGGCGGCGCGGGGCTGATGCTGCTGTTCCACATCACCGACGCGGAGAAGGCGTTCTTCTCCACCGAGTCGGGCGTCGACTGGAACGTCATCTTCCTGCTGCTGGGCATGATGGTGATCGTCTCGGTGCTGCGGCAGACCGGGGTGTTCGAGTTCGTGGCGATCTGGGCCGCCAAGCGCGCCCGCGGCAAGCCCTACCGGCTGATGGTGATGCTCACCGTCATCACCGCGCTCGCCTCGGCGCTGCTGGACAACGTCACCACCGTGCTGCTGATCGCCCCGGTCACGTTCCTGGTCTGCGAACGACTCGGCCTGAAGGTCGTGCCGTACCTGATCGCCGAGGTGATGGCGTCCAACATCGGCGGTGCCGCCACGCTGGTCGGCGACCCGCCCAACATCATCATCGCCAGCCGCGGTGACCTGTCGTTCAACGACTTCCTGGTCAACCTGGCCCCGCTGATCGTGGGGCTGATGGTGGTCTTCTGCCTGCTGTGCCGCTGGCTGTTCCGCAGCGCGTTCGTCTACGACGAGGACCGCGCCTCCGCCGTCATGGCCCTGCAGGAGAAGGAGGCCATCACCGACCGGCGGCTGCTCTGGCAGAGCCTGGCCGTGCTCGGGCTGGTGATCGTCGCGTTCGTCCTGCACCCGGTGCTCCACTACGAACCGTCCGTGGTCGCCCTGCTGGGCGCCGGACTGCTGGTGGCCGCCACCAAGGTCACCACCGAACAGGCGCTGGAAGAAGTCGAGTGGCCGACGCTCGTCTTCTTCGCCGGCCTGTTCGTCATGGTCGGCGGCCTGGTCGAGACCGGCGTCATCGGCGACATCTCCCGCGCCGCCGCCGACGCCACCGACGGCCGCCTCGGGTTCGCGACCATGCTCCTGCTGTGGGCTTCGGCCGTCCTGTCGGCCATCGTGGACAACATCCCCTACGTCGCCACCATGAGCCCGATCGTCTCCGACCTCGTCCAGCAGCAACCCGCCGGAGACGGCACCGTCCTGTGGTGGGCACTCGCCCTCGGCGCCGACCTCGGCGGCAACGCCACCGCCATCGGCGCCAGCGCCAACGTCGTCGTCCTCGGCATCGCCGCCCGCAACGGCACCCCGATCAGCTTCTGGCAATTCACCAAATACGGCCTGATCGTCACACTCGTCACCGTGGCGCTGTCGGTGCCCTACCTCTGGCTCCGCTACCTGTGACGAGCGGTGATCCACCCATCCAGCGGACCGCCTGCGCGCGATGGGCGAGGTGCGTCTGACGGCCACCGCGCCCGCTGATGCGCTGGAAGATCTCGCCAGCATCCTTGACCAGCGTTTCCTCCACGCGAAGGGCACGTCCACGAAGGTGTTTGCCGCGTACGCCGCGGAGCATGGCCGCGCTCTTCCCGAATCCTGGGCTTCCTGCCCTTGCCTACGGCGTCCCGCGAGTCGGCCGGGAGGGCGAACGCCGCCCGGTCCGGCACTACTGACGGTGCTTGCGCAGTTCGGTGGCCAGTTCTGCGGAGAACTGCTCGGCGTCTGAAAGACGGGCGCGGATCTTCCGGCAACGTTCCTCCACCAGCGAGCGGTAGACCGCCAGGCGTTTGGTGAGATCGGTGCGCGTGGCCTCGTCGGTGCCTGGGGATTGCAGCTGGTCCAGAATGGTCAGCAGGTCGCGCATCTCCTCGAGGGTGAAGTCGAGCGGCTTCATCCGCTTGATGACCAGCAGGCGCGTGACGTCGGCGTCGCTGTAAAGACGGAAACCGCCCTGGGAACGCGCCGTGGGGAGGGCGAGGCCGACCTCCTCGTAGTGGCGGATGGTGCGCAGGCTGAGTCCGGTCCGGTCCGCGACCTCGCCGATCTGCATATGCCTGCCGTCCATCGGGCTCCTCCTCACGCCACCGGCCCACTCCGCCGGCGACGGATGATCCATATCGTGGGTCAAGCTTGCCATCTTCCGTCCTGCGGTGCGGGTCCGAGGCCATGGCGTGGAGCTTCCACTGCCTCGCTCCTCGCCTTGGTGACGGTCTCCCGACCCGGCGGTTTTCCCACTGGGCTCCCGCTTGGGCAGCCCAGATGAACATTCAGGGGCCGTGGCTACCAGGCCGAGCGACGGGCTCGCCTCCTGTGATGGTCGTCTCCTCCGGCACGGACGACCCTTCTGTCACGTTAGAGTAGGGACGTGCCGCACCGATCGCCGCTGCGGCCGCCCACCGCGGCCCGGGCCATGTGACTTCCGCCGGTGAACCGGACGAGTTGACCGTTCACCACATTCCGTGACCCTGACCACTCGGACGCCGTCCACGGCGTTCTCATCGTCGGCATCGAAGCCGGGCCCCGTACGCCTTGTGCTCACACTGTGAATCGGCACGAGTGACCCATGTCTGGAGTGTTTTGAGTCTGCCTGCCGTCCTGGCACGCCACCTGAGGCCCGCCCTCACGCCTGCGCATCCGATCACCGCCAAGCTGCTGCGGACCGAGGTGCTGGCCGGGCTCGTGGTCGCGCTGGCGCTGATCCCCGAGGCGATCTCCTTCTCGATCATCGCCGGGGTGGACCCGCGGATCGGGCTGTTCGCGGCCTGCACGATGGCCGTCACGATCTCGGTCGTCGGCGGGCGCCCCGCGATGATCTCCGCGGCGACCGGTGCCGTCGCCCTGGTCGTCGCGCCCATCGCACGCGAGTACGGCGTCGGCCACCTGTTCGCCACGGTCGTCCTCGCCGGGATCTTCCAGGTGATCCTCGGGGCGCTGGGGGTGGCCCGGCTGATGCGGTTCGTGCCGCGCAGCGTGATGGTCGGCTTCGTCAACGCCCTGGCCATCCTGATCTTCCTGGCCCAGGTCCCCGAGCTGAGCGACGTCCCCTGGCCCGTCTACCCCCTGGTGGTCGCCGGTCTGGCGATGATGGTGATGTCTCCCCGCGTCACCAAGACCGTTCCGGCGCCGCTGGTATCGATCGTCATCCTTACCGTCATCACCGTCGCCGCGGGCATCGCCGTCCCGACCGTCGGCGACAAGGGCGCGCTGCCCTCCTCCCTGCCCGCCCTCGGCATCCCCGACGTCCCCTTCACCCTGGACACCCTCACGCTCCTCTCCCCCTACGCGCTGGCGTTCGCGCTGGTCGGGCTGATGGAGTCGCTGATGACCGCCAAACTCGTCGACGACATCACCGACACCCGCTCTAACAAGACCCGCGAGTCCATCGGCCAGGGCATCGCCAACATCGTCACCGGGTTCTTCGGCGGCATGGGCGGCTGCGCGATGATCGGCCAGACGATGATCAACGTCAGGAGTGGGGCCCGGACCAGGCTGTCGACGTTCCTGGCCGGTGCGTTCCTGATGACGCTGTGCATCGCGTTCGGCCCGGTCGTCTCCGACATCCCGATGGCCGCCCTGGTCGCGGTCATGGTCCTGGTCTCGGTCGGCACCTTCGACTGGCACTCGGTCCAGCCGTCCACCCTCAAGCGCATGCCCCTGGGCGAGACCATCGTCATGGCGGTCACCATCGCCGTGGTGGTCGTCACCCACAACCTGGCCATCGGCGTGGTCGTCGGCTCGATCACCGCCATGGTCGTCTTCGCCCGCCGGGTCGCGCACCTGGTCAACGTCTCCGCCGTCACCGACCCCGACGGCGGCCAGGTCGTCTACGCCGTCACCGGCGAACTGTTCTTCGCCTCCAGCAACGACCTGGTCCACCAGTTCGACTACGCCGGCGACCCCGACCGCGTCACCATCGACCTCACCGACGCCCACGTCTGGGACGCCTCCACCGTCGCCGCCCTCGACGCCGTCACCACCAAGTACGAACGGCACGGCAAGACCGTCGAGATCGTCGGCCTCAACGAGCACAGCGCCCGCATGCACGGCACCCTGTCCGGCGAACTCGCCGGAAGCCACTAGCAGGGCCCTTCATCTCGGGATCGAGGCCCCGTCGCCGCTCCACCGGGCTACCGCCGGCCCTGGACGCGATCTTCGAACAAGGCCTGCTCGCCGTCGGAACGCACACGGAGCCCCTGCACCGTCTGCGGGTGCCGGGGCTGGATCCGGTAGGTGGGCATGATTTCGGGTCGCCCTCCGCCCGCTGACACGTGCTGAAGAGGGGGCGGTGACCGACCCGTTCCGAAACCCAATCTACTCTTACGTTAAAGGAGGCATGTGGCTCGGTTGAGCACGGACGCGCCGCGACGACGGCCGGGCGGCGCCCCAACAGCCGCGCGCGGCGCCGACCCGTGGGACTCAATCGCGGACCGCTCAGCGCCACCGCCGTGCTGGCACCGACCGGCCCCGGCCGGCGCCCCTGCCGGCCCCCGGTCCGAGCGCCGCGATGACCGGGTTGCCGCCCGGCGCGGCCGGGAACGAACTCCGCACTCCGGAAGCCTCGATCGTCCCGCCCTATTTCGGTACCGCGCACCTTGGCACGCCGCGCGGCATCATGCACGGCGCGACGGTCGCCTCCACCACCGTCGGCCCGGTCCTGTGCCACCGGGTCACGACCTGGCCGACTCGTACACGCTCGCGCTGATGACCTCCGCACCGCCTGGGCTGATCGGAGTACACGTCGCCCTGGTACGTCCGTCACGCCTCCCGGCGGCCGGTGACGATGCGGCGGGCCGCGGCGCCTCGCGGTGAAGGGCTCAGCAGGCTGTCAGAGGTACAGTTCGGCGATCGCCGTGATGATGCGGTCGCGTGCCGTCTCGGATCCGGTGAGTCCGATCAGGACGTAGTAGGCCAGGCCCTCAGCGTGCGCGACCAAGTCGACCGCGGCGCTGCCGGGATCGGTGGCGGCGCCGATCAGCCCCGCGTCCTGGTCCTTGGCCACGAGGTCGGCGACCTGCCGGTGGAAGCGGGTGTAGTCCGCCCGCATCCGCCGCGCGATGACCTCGTCGGTGAGGGCCAGGGCGGTGAAGGACTGGCGGACGCGCAAGTGCGCCCTGGTCTCGGCGTCGTGGGCGATGAGCTCGGTCAGCGCGGCGGTGAGCACCGCGCGCGGCTCGGCGCAGTCGAGGTCCTGGCCCACCAGGGACCTGATGCGGGCGCTGCTCAACTCGTTGCCGCGGTCGAAGGCGGCCTCGATGAGCTTCCGCTTGGTGGGGAAGTAATGCTGGACGCGTCCCGCCGACACTCCCGCCTGCGCCGCGACCTCGGTCAGCGACACGGCCGGCAGCCCGCGCTCGGCGACGACCGCGAGCACAGCGTCAGCGATCTCCCGCCGCCGCACCTCATGCTGGGCTCCCACCCCCCGAGTGCGCTGCCGCATCGACAACCCTCAACTTCTCAATGTGACCACATCGAATTGACCGCCGAGTGTATCGGACCTTACCGTGGCACCCGGTAAACCAATGTAGTCACACTGATTTAACCGGGGCGGAGGACGATGACGAGGACCGAAGCCGCCGACGCTCCCAGAACCGTCCCGCACTCGTCGCCGGGCCTCGTGCTCGTTCTGGCCTGCGTCGCCCAGTTCATGGTGGTGCTCGACGTCTCCGTGGTGAACGTCGCGCTGCCCTCGATCCAGACCTCCCTGGACTTCGCGGCCACCGACCTGCCCTGGGTCGCGGGCGCCTACACTCTCGCCTTCGCCGGATTCCTGCTGTTGGGCGGCCGCCTCGCCGACCTCTACGGAACAAGGCGCGTCCTCGTCGCCGGCCTCGTCCTGTTCTCCGTGCCCAGCCTGGCCGGCGGACTGGCGGCCGCTCCCGCCACGCTGATCGCGGCTCGCGCGGCGCAGGGACTCGGCGCCGCCCTCCTCGCCCCGGCGACCCTGACCCTCCTCACCACCACATTCCCCGAGGGACCCCGGCGCACCCGTGCGCTCGCCATCTGGACGGCGGTGAGCCTGGCCGGCGGCGCGACCGGCAACCTCATCGGCGGCGTCCTCACTCAGACGCTGTCCTGGCGCTGGATCCTGCTGATCAACGTGCCGATCGGCGCCGCCGCCATCGGCGCGGCGGTCCGCATCCCCGCCCGCCACCGTCGGGACGGCACCGCCGCCCGCCTCGACCTCCCCGGCGCCGCGTCGGTCACCGCCGGTCTGGCCCTGCTCGCCTACGGCATCATGCGAGCCGGACCGCGCGGCTGGGGCGATCCGTTGACGGCCGCCGCGCTCGCGGCCGCGGCCGTCCTGCTGGCCGGGTTCGTCCTCATCGAGACGCGCCTGACCCGTGATCCGCTGATCCCCCTGCGACTGTTCCGCCTGCGGACCGTCTCCGCCGGCAACGCGATCATGCTGCTGGCCGGCGCCTGCTTCCAGGTGCCGATGTGGTACTTCCTGACCCTCTACATGCAGGACGTCCTCCACTACACAGCGCTGCAGACCGGCCTCGGCTTCCTCCCGCACACACTGCTCACCATGGTGATCGGCCTGCGCATCACGCCGCGGCTCATGAAGCGCGCCGACGACCGGACCCTCGTCATCACCGGCGCCCTCGTCGCGGCGGCCGGTTTCCTCTGGCAGAGCCGCATCGGCCCTGGGAGCGACTACCTCTCCGGCGTGCTCGGCCCGGCAATCCCGATCTCCCTCGGCGGCGGCCTGCTGAACACTCCCCTGACCACCACCGTCACCTCGGGCGTCGCCGGACGAGACGCTGGTGCGGCCTCCGGGCTGATGAACACCGCCAAGCAGGTCGGCGGCGCTCTCGGCCTGGCCGCCCTCACCGCCGCCGTCGCGGGCCGCGCCACAACCCCGCCCGCGCTCGCCGGAGCCTACGGCGACGCCTTCCTGATCATGGCAGCGATGGCCGCCGCCATCGCAGCCGCCTCCCTCACCCTCCCCGCAAGAAGTGACGCAGCCGCGGCGACCGAGGAAGGTAACGGCTAACCGCCCTGGACCCCGCTCTTTCGACTGGACGCCGCCTGCGGCATCGGATTTACAGAGAGTGACCCCACGACGATGGGATCTGGTGACCTCATTCGGACGGGAGAAAGGTGATCTCCCAGATTCCTCCCGGCTGAACGCACTGGCCCTCCTGTGAGGCCGTGGAACGCCCGTGCTGCAGGGGTGGGCGCCAACAGCGGCATCCCCTGGCTCCAGGCTCCGAGATAAGACATATGCACGCGCAACGGGAGGCAATACACGAACACACCGTCAGGCGTCACCCCTCCCCGCGGCAAGAGCGGCGCCAACACCCTGGCGGCGCTGAAGTCCATCCGCGCCGCACGCCCTGACGGCGCGCCCGTCTACGTCATCCCGGACAACCTGTCGGCGAACAAGACCCCGCAAATCAGAGCCTGGGCGGCCCGCAACAACGTTGAGCTGTGCCTCACCCCGACCTATGCCTCGTGGGCCAACCCGATCGAGGCGCAGTTCGGGCCGCTGCGCACCTTCGTGATGGCGGGCTCCAACCATCCCGACCACACCGTGCTCGCTTGGGAGGTCCAGGCCTACCTGCGCTGGCGCGACGCCAACGCCCGCCACCCCGACGTGCTGGCCGCCCAACGCCGCGAACGCGCCCGTGTCCGCAGCGAACGCAGGCAGCGCTGGGGACGACCCCGCCCCAAAGCAGCATGACCAGACCCGGCGAACGTTCGTGGTCACCGCACTAGATGCCAAGTCCCAGTGCGACATCGTCGACGGCTGGTTCCGCGCCATGACGATTCCGGCCCACGGTGAGGGCCGTCCCCTGGAAGAACTGATGGCCGAGTTCGCCGCCGTCAACGACACCAGGGCCGAGACCGTTGACCTGGTCTCGGCCCTGCTGCCCGGGGAGGCCCACGACCTGCACGAAGCAGAACGTGCCCAGAGCGGGGGCAGCCGACGCAATGGCGCATCGCGGCATCCCGTCGAGGCACGGACGATCATGCGTGACGGGCGGGGGCGCGTTGGGGGGGAGGGGCGGGGGGGGAGTTAAAGGTCAGCGCCCCTATGACGGCCGTGACAGGCCCGTCATGACGCCGCGTGACGCGGGCGCGTGACACGCGCTTGACAAGATCATCCGAGCGCGGCGCGCTGCCCACGGGCAGCCGCCGCACGCGCGCTATGCCGCCCCGGTTCGGGCAGCCGCAAACGCGCGAACGTCACGCACCTGGAGAAGAAGCGCCGCGCAGCCGGTGATCCTCCACCGGCATCGGGGCTGAACCCCAGCGGTCGCAGCAGCACGCACAACCCGTCCTGTGCCTGCTGCTGCGGCCGCTGCCCCATCATTCACGGCTGCTCCGATGCGCCACCCTCGCCGGCGCCGGGCAACGCCGACAGCAGCCATGCCGGTGGGCCGTCGTAGGCGGCCACCGTGGCTGGTTCGCCATATCTACGGTGGGAGCTCTTGTCGGCGGCCTCCCCACCGTGCCGGAACTGGTCGACGTGCTTGCGGAGGACGGGGTGCCGATCTGCGCGTTCATCTCGTTCAGAAATAGACCCAGCCTTGGTAGGCGTTGCTTGTGCTGCAGGACGCCATCCAGGTGCCGCCGCCCCCGGTCGCTCCTTGCATGCACTTGCCGGTGCCGACGTTCTGCAGCAAGGCGCCCGACAGGCGGTACCACATCTGGTTGTAGGCGCCGGTACACGCCAGCAACAAGGAACTCCCGTTCTTATCGGTCAGGCAGCGCCCGCTCGTGGTGTTGACGATGCGTGCGCCAAAGTCATCCTGGACAGCTTGCCAGTAGCGGCGGCCGGTCGCGCAGCTACCGGTCCAGGCGCCGGACAGGTCGGGGGTATCGATCAGGCAGCGACCAGAGCCGTTGTTGTAGAGACGGTCCCCCGCGGTGGCCGCGACGTCCTCGGTCGCGGTGCCCGTGTGCGCTTCGGCCGCGAGGGGCGCCGTGCCGAGCGCCAACCCGGCCGCGGCAACGATCGGCGCGACACGCCGCGCAATCTTTGTGCTCATGGCTGTTCGCCCTTTCCCATTGTCGTGACTCCGCTGCCGTTTAGACAGCGACCGCCAGCCAAACATTCAGTCGCTTCAGATCGGCTTCAGATCGGCTTCAGATCGCTTTGTGCTACCGGTCAACCGTGTCGCGCGAGATCAGCGAGAACGGCGTCGGCGGTGGGGCCGGTGTCGGCGGTGAAACGGACGCAGGTCATTCACCGAGCTTGACGCCACCGTCACCGGCGGAGATGTCGGTGCCTTCCTCGGCCGTCACCTCCACCACCGCGAGCGGTCGGGCGAGCGTCAGGCGTGCACGAGTTCGCGATCGTCGTCCAGCGGGGACAGGTCCACGATCGTCCACGTCTTGTTGCCGCCGGACCGCGAAGCGGGTCTTCTTGCGCACGATCGTCGGCTCCGGGTCGGAGGCGGTGAACGGCTTTCGCCGGTAGCGTGGCGGTGCCTGAGCCAGTCGTGCAACAGGCCGCGGGCGCGCGGCCGGGGGCATCGGCTCGGCGTCGTCCTGGTCGGTCTCCAGTCCGTCGGCCTCGGCCTGGCTCGGCGCCTGGATGATCATCGCCCCGGCGGACCCGGATCGACTCGTGCTTGCCCCGCCGGATGATCTGCTGCAGCCGGCGCCCCTCGTCCTCGGTCAACCGCCGTGCTCTGACCGGCTCTGCCACCAGCCCGCCTCCCCTCTCGACAACGACCTGTCGTCATCGACGGTGGAGCCGATCAACCGCCCCTTCCCGGACCCCGTCCGGCGTGTCACGCGCTGGACGAACAGAGCGTGGTGGTGCCCGGCACCGAGGCGGCAGCGCTGATCGTCCCGAGCCTGGCCGGATCCCTGGCCACCGTCCTTGACCAGCGCAGACTCCTGGCCGGGCGGATCGAGGAACTCCTGGATGCCACCCTCTTTCGAAGGTCCTGACCTCGATGCCGGGAATCGGCGTCAGGACCGGCGCCCGGATCCTGATCGAGGTCGGGGCCGGCAGCACCTTCCCGACCGCAGGCCACCTCGCCGCCTACGCCGGACTTGTCCCTGCGACCCGCGGTTCAGGTTCCTCAATCCGCGGCGAACAGCCATCCAGACGAGGAAACAAGCCGCTCAAACGGGCCTTCTTCCTCTCCGTGTTCGCCGCCCTCGGCGACCCGGCATCGCGGGCCCACTACGACAAGAAGATCGCCCAAGGCAAGCACCACACCCAAGCAGTGCTCTGCTTCGCCCGACGCCGAGCCGATGTCCTCTTCGCCATGCTCCGGGACGGAATCTTCTACGAATCGCGACCGACCGCAGTGGCATGAGAGGGCTCACGAGTCGCGCTGAATGGTCGTTGAGAGGGGCGACTCGCAGTCGAAATCGAAGGTCTCTACGGCGGCGTCGGCAGGGAACTCTGGGTGGTCGCGCCAAATTCCGGCCAAGGCGACCAGCAGGTTCCACGAGGCGGCTGCATGCAACTCCGTCTCTCCTGCATGCTCAGCCGGAGAGTTTCGGTGGAAGATCACCGCCGCGATCTGTTTGTCTGCGGCCAGGCGCAGGGCTGCGGCCGTGCGGCGGGCTTCGCCTTGAAGCGGAGCCGATTCGGGGATGCGTGCCGACACAAAACCGACCAGCCGTGCCACCTGGTCCTCAGTGATCCGTTCCACTCATATCCCCTGCAGTTGACAACCCTATTCGCCTGGACGGCACCAACTATCGCACCGCGCCGACACCACCACGGGCGACCGGAGGCCCAAAGAGCTTGACCAAAGACATAGGGGCACCCCCGCCGGAACTCGGACCAGTGGCGATGGCAGCCGGTGATGGCGGTGCCGCCGGATGGGCGGTGGAGGTGGCCGCTTCCCAGGACTTGGCGAGGTAGCGGGACGGCTCGTTCTGCCAGGGTGACGGGCGGGTCGGCGTCCAGCAAAGACGTCCCGGTATGTGTGGGTGAACGCGAAGCGCAAGTCGATCCAGATGCACCCAGCCCGTGGACTCAGTGCAGTTCATCAAGCCTTGGCGCGTTCGGCGGGCATGCCAGGGCCGATCACGGCCTGGATCTCGGCCGGGTCGTCCACGCTGTCGCAATGGGCGCACACCGTCCACTGGGCGATCCCGGCGCCGCAGACCGACCGCAGGAGGCGTTCGAGGCCATCACCGATGTCCGCGGCCGTTGGTCCCAGGAGATCGAGGGCGTCACCAACGAGGTCGGCGGCGAGTTCGACTCCCACTTCAAGGACGTCCACCGCTGCCTGGGTCCGCGTCACCGAGTTCGTCCCAGGGCGCAAGGTCGCCTGGCGCGTCCTGGACAAATTCTTCGACTTCATCGAGAACCAGACCGAATGGAAGGACACCGAGGTCGTCTTCGAGATCTCCGAGAAGGACGGCGGCGCCGAGGTCCGCTTCACCCACGTCGGCCTCGTCCCGCAGTACGAGTGCTACGACGTGTGCTCCAACGCCTGGGCCGGCTACCTCAGCGGCAGCCTGCCCAGCCTCATCACCACCGGGAAGGGACAAGCCCAACCCGAAGGAGGACGGCGACGCCCCGGCCCACCAGGACACCGCCACCGCGCTGCGCACCAAGCCCTCCCCCCAGGCCGCCGACCCGGCCGGCACCGAATCGAACGGCGCCTGAGACAGCCGCGATCACAGGCAAGACCGTCCTCATCGCCGGCGCCAACCGAGGGATCGGCCAGGGGCGGCCGGCACGGCTGCCGGGCGGTCGCTGCCGCCCCTGCCCCTGGCCGCCGGATCCGTCCGAATCCCGCGGCGGGTGCACGCCACCGGCTGCTGCATGGTGTACAAGCAGGCCAGTGCGGCCTCGTCTGCCGTACTCGGCCGACCAGGACGATGTCACGGTGATCGAGTGTCTGGGTGAGCGCTTCGGGAATCTCCGAAGCGAACGTGGCTCCCGAAACCGGCTCCCGTAGCTCCCCGACTGCATGAGCGGATATCCATATCGCTTTCAGCCCGCATACGATCTATCAAGCGCTGGGCCCTCACTCCGGCCTCGGCGCTCAGGCGCTCCGGCTGCGCTGCGCAGGTGCACTGGGCGCCGCCGAGGCGATCGCCGCCGAACTCAGCCACGGGCGCACGACCGCACGTTGGACTAGGCCGAGGCCCCCCTCTCGTCGGCGAGCGGCTCAGTGTAGGCGAGGCGGGACAACCCGTCGATCGCCGAGTGCGGGGAGGTGTGGCCGGGCCAGCGAGCGATGATCCTGCCCTTCTTGCGGTTGGAGTCACCGTTCGGGTCGAGGAACCGTCGATGATTCAGCCCGAGGTGGACCAGGTGTCGTGACGGTACGGCGGTTGAGTCGGATGCCCTGGTCGGCCAGTTCGCGGGTAATCCGCCGTGTTGACCATTTCCTCTCGCGCCGCCAGACCCCGATCTGGGCGACTGCCTCTGCCGGTGTCGCGGTGGGGGTGTGACGCGGTGTGAAGGGTCGGTCGAGCGGGCCAATCTCGCCGTGACGCCGCCATCTGTTGCCCCGCTTGCTCGCGCAGGCACGGGAGATGCCCATCTCAGCTGCGACGTGGGCGATGGGTCTGGTGCGGCATCTCTCGATGAGCCGACGGCGCCCTTCGACGGTCAGCGGCGCATTCTTGTGCGTCACCGGGCCGCGCCGGGCGCGGACGCTCGGCATGTGATGTCGCGGTTGTCGATGGCCTGGTGAACCTCGTTGATGGCCGTGCGAATGGTGGCGCCGTAGGCATCGTCGGGCAGCGCGGAGGTGTGCTGCTGGGCGCTGTTGATGTGCTCGGCGGCTGCTCCGAAGGAGCCCAGGCGGCGGAGGTTGTCGGCGAGGTTGAGGTAGAGGCTCGGGTAGAAGCCGGCGACGTGGAGCGTTGCGTGGTGTTGCTGGGCGCGTTCCTCAGTGAGGGCGTCGGCGGCATCGAGGGCGCGGACGTCCCAGATGAGTGCCTCTGCGGCGTCTTCGTAGAGGTCGGCCAGGTAGTGAGCGAGCGTGCAGCGGTGGAACGGGTCGCCTGCGACTCCGATCTGTTGCCAGATGGCGAGCAGGTCGCGCCGGGCCGATTCGATGTCGCCCTCGCGTCCGAGGACCACGGCGTTGCCAATGGCTTCCATCGTCGGGTCGGGCGCGGCGGCAGTTGCGGTCATGAGAGCGGTTCAGTCCTTGTCATCTTCGGTGGCGGTCGCGGCTTTTGGGCCGTCGTTCAGGTCTTGGGGCCGTCGGTCACGGCGCAGGGTCTCGGCACGGCATGACGAGCGTTGTGAGGTCGCCGTCGTTGGCTGATCGAATCGTGGCCGGCTGGTCAGGCCCGCGGAGGTCGACCATCAAGTCGCTGCCGAGGGCGTGGCTCAACGCGGGATACAACGTGGTCAGCTCGAACCAGAGCGTCAGATCGGGACCAGTCGCCGTGCCGTCGAGGTCCACGGTGCTGCCGGGCAGCAGGACGGTCGGTCGGCCGCCTGCGACTCGCAGACCTACCTTCTCTGGTGCCTGTTGCTCCAGCGCCTTGAGGATCTGATGCTTGTCGACCGTGACGCGATGCGTCGCCGCGGGGAGTGACCCGATCAGAAACCGGTAGTCAGGGAAGACCTCAGTCAGCAGGCGGCAGTGCATCACGGCGCCGTCGACCATGCGGAAGCCCAGAGTCCGTTCGCCCGCTTCCAGCATCACCTGGGGGGTTCGTCGGAGCCGCGAGGTTGTGGCCTGGAGATCGTCTCCGGCGAGCGTCCCTGCCCAAGATGCGGCAGACGGTCGGCTCGGCACCAGCGTCCGCGTGGCGAGGCGGTAGCGATCGGTCGTGGTCAGCGAAATGGCGTCGGGGTCTGCTTCCACCCGCACACCACCCAGGACCGGGACCTCGGCGTCGCGAACGGTGGTGGCCAGGACCTGATCGACCGCCGTAGCGAGGACCGGACCCGGCAGCACGCAAAGGTTGAGGCAAGCGCCCTCGCCAAGGGACGCCTTGAGCGCCGCGGCTGTTCGTTGAACCCCGATGGCCTCCGCGGCGACCTTGGCCACCTGATCGTCGATCAGCCGCGCCGCGTCCTGGGCACTGACGGTGAAGAACCTGGCGATGTCGGGCAGCGGCATCCCGATCTCACGCAGCCGGCGCAGCTGCGAGGCCCGCCCGAGCTGCGACTCGCTGTAGAACCGGTACCCCGTCAGCGGGTCGACCTGCTCGGGACGGAGTACATCGGCATCGTCGTAGAACCGCAACGCGCTCGCTGTCAGTCCGGCGAGTTTGGCGAACGCGCCGATCGACATCAACTCCGGGTCAGTCACTCGAACATCGTCGGGCCTCAAGCAACTCGAAGGTCAACCGAGCCCGCCAGCCGTTAACAACGTCTCGTCCCGCAACAGCTAGCCGGCGTGACCGGAGCGCCGTGCTCCTAATCGCTTCTGCATCTCCCAGTAGGACACCCGGTCGGCCTCGCGGCGCATCGTCTCGAACACGGTCCCGGCACGCGGACTGAAGAAGTCGGCCAGGATCGGCTCAGTCAGCACCTGAAGCAGCAGCTTCACCGACTTGCCCCGCCACGCCTCGTACGAGGGGAACCCCCAGATGTCGTCGGGGCGCGCTCCGGCGTCGGAGCGGATCCACTCGCCTGCGGGCAGCTGCGACACCCGCGTCAGGTACTCCCACGACTGCCACGGCGCGTCCCGACTGGAGAGCACCCGGATCGAGCCCGCCGGAACACCCTGAATCAGGCCAGGGCCGCCGCCGCTCCGCTGCCCGCCGGTGTCACCATCCGCAGCGATGTTCCGCGTGATGCCGTCGCCACCACGCGCGGGGAAGCCATGGTCACCCGATCGGCCTGGGCCAGCAGCAAGAACCCGCGAGGGTCGGCGAGACTGCCTGCCAGCCAGCGAGCCGCAAAGATCACCCTCCGCATACTCGGCAACGGCAGGAAGGTCGACTTCCAGGTGCTTCCCGGTCAGGCCGGGGTCGCCCGCACCGTCCAAGGAGGCGCACTTTCCCCAGCACTGCCTCCCCCCGCGAAACTTTCCAAGAACAAGACGATGCAGAGCCAGGGAACTGTAGAGGGCGAGCGCTACTGCTCGGTCCCCCGCAACGACCCCGCCAAACAAGCCATGCAACCCAAACCGCGGCAAGTCGAGTGGGCGGTCAACATGGCTGTCACCAATAACCTCAATCAGCACATCTACCGGCCCGCCAACTGGAAGAACCTGGGGATGGCTGCTTACCATCCCCAGGACTCCGACATGTTTCCGCTGACGCCATTGGCGGGCGGAGGTCGCATTCCGATGCAGGTGATGCTCGGCGTCACCGCACAGGAATCTAACATGTGGCAGGCGTCCCGCGTGGTCGTTCCCGGCGTAACCGGCAATCCTTTGATCGGGAATTACTACGGAATCGCCTACACCTCTTCCGGGCAGCAAACCGACCCATGGGCCATCAACTGGAGCGACGCCGACTGCGGATATGGCATCACCCAGGTCACCGACGGGATGCGCGTCCACGGCAAAGAGAAGACCGGCGAGACGCCCAAGACCACCAAACAGCAAGAAGCGATTGCGCTGGACTACACAGCCAACATCGCCGCTGGCGTCAACATCCTGGTGGAAAAATGGAACCAGACCTACAACGCTGGCCTCAGAATCGGCAACGGCAAACCCCAACGCCTAGAGAATTGATACTTCGCTCTCTGGGCCTACAACTCAGGGTTCTACCCTCAAGCGGACGCTGCCGAGAACGGCGGCGTCTGGGGAGTAGGGTTCACCAACAACCCCGCCAACCCGCTGTGGAAGGCCAACCGCACCCCGTTCCTGTCCAACGCCGATGGAACCGGCGACGACTACTCACACGCGGCACACCCCCAGGATTGGCCCTACCAGGAGAAGGTGCTCGGCTGGGCCGCACGCCCCCTCCAGGCACTCGAGGCCCCCAACACCATGGTGGTGGGCTTTCGCCCGGCATGGTGGACCAACAACGCCGCCCGCATGACCGTCAAGGCACCCGAGGACCTGTTCTGCACCTCCGCCAACGAGTGCGACCCAGCAAAATCGGACCGAACGACTCCAATGACCCCGGCATGGGCGCATGCAACCGTACCGACCTCAAGTGCTGGTGGCATCAGCCGACCAGCTGGAAGAACTGCGATCAAAACCTGTGCGGAAACGAAATCTGGCGGTTCGACCCACCCGCCAACTACCCCGAGCAGGCTGACGGCACCGCCTACCCGCCAAACTGCACCACCGCCGGCCTACCTTCGAACGCGCTCATCATCGATGACGTCCCAGACAGCACGCCGATCCATCGGCCGGGTTGCTCGGTTCCCAAAACAACTAGCGGAAGCTTCAACTTCACCTTCGGATCCGACTCATCGAGGATCGACCTCCACCAGCTCGGCGCGGGCTATAGCGGTCACTTCTGGTTCGCGCACACGCGCATGGAAGACGCGGAGGGCAACCGGCTGAAGGTCACCGGTGAATGGAAGCTCGGTCAGCAGATCAACGGGCAGGCGAAGGTATTCGTCCACATCCCGGACCATGGCGCGCAGACCGGACTGGCAACCTATGAGGTCGTCAAGAAGAGTGGGGTGTCTCGCACTTCCATCTCCCAAAAAGGTTCTGCGAATCGGTGGGTTGAGCTAGGCACCTGGATCTTCGATGACGAGGCGCCGACAGTCCGCCTCACCAACCACACGTCCGACGGCACCGGCGACGAGGACATCGCCTATGACGCTGTCGCGTTCGCGCCGGGTAACTATGTGTCCATGCCCCGGGTCAGCGCGCCCGACGGCGTACCCAACTCACCCGACCCCGACTGGAACACCCCAACACCACTCCCAACGACACTGAGCGCACGGAGCAGCGCGAACTCTCACACCTGCAAGAAGCAGACGGATAACCAGGAGGTCTGCTTGACGGTGAGGCCACGGGCAACGGCCCGAACGTCCTCCCTGAAAGCGGCTGCCGGGCCCGAGTCCATCTGTAACGCCGTGAACGGCGGCGGATATGACAGGTTCATGTCGTGCCAGCCCTTCGAGATCACGGCCCGATGGACATCTACCGGGCACGCGGCAGTGAGCCTTTTTCAGCGTGATGCGGTCTCGCGGAGTTGCAGGGCGTGGACGGCTTTGGCGAGGCGGCCGGCACGGTGGGGGCAGCAGCGCAGCTTCCGCAGGATGCGCCAGGACTTGAGCTGGGCATTCGCGCGTTCGCCGGGTCCACGGAGCCTGGCATGTGCACGGTTGGCGTCCCTTTGCGGCTCGGGCTTGTCGCGTCCCTTGTAGGGCGTGAGGATGTGTGCGCCAGCCCCCTGGTACGCCTTGTCGGCCAGCACCAGCAGGCCGGTGGCGGCCAGTGCCCGGATGACGCCCCAGATCCGGGCCGCGGTCAGGTCGTGGACCGAGCCGCGCAGCGGTCCCGACACCCACAGCAGTGTCCCGTCCGGTGCGGCGATGACCTGGAGGTTCATGCCGTGGCGGCGATGCTTTCCCGAGTAGTAGGGCCGGTCGGCGGCGACCCGGTCGATCGAGACCAGGGTGCCGTCCAGCACCAGGTAGGGCAGCCCGGCTTTGACCGCTCTGGTCAGCGCGGCACCCAGCTTGGGTGCGCGGGCGGCGAGCAGGTCGACGGCCTCGTTGACATAGCGCCACGCGGTGGTGGTCGATACTCCGAATCCAGCGCCCAGCTCGGCGTAGGTCTCGCCCTTGCGCAGGTAGACCAATGTCATCAAGGCCTGCATGCCTGGAGGTAGGCGCCGGCCTTTGCTGCCGAGGGCCTGGCGGTGGCGGCGGACGACACCGGTGGCGTAGGCCAGGGTCCGGCGCGACAACGGCAGCGAAGCACGGTACAAAAGCATGCGAGGCCTCTAGTGGGAACGGGACGTTGTGAGAGACCAACCGTCCTACCAGCGGCTTCTTGACGTCCGGCACCGTCCATGCCGTCCGCGATCATGATGTGATCAGCGCACACGAATCTGCCGCTGAAAAAGGCTCAGTGTTCGACGTCCTCCGGACGATCGAACTGAAATCCTCAAGCGGCGAGTTCATCGAGAAGAACCTGATCCAGCCAGTCGCTATTTCGGCCGGACTGACCGCCATCACACTGGTACTCGATGGTGACTGCACAGGAGAATGCTCCACCGTCCGGCAAATCCAAGGGTCCACCGTATGGCCGCTGCCTACCAGCCAGACTCCTGTGACGATCACGGACACCCACACCTGGCAGCGCAGCAGCACCAGCAATGTTCGAGATGACATAGTGCTCGACCAGTCATTCAGCCTGAAGGCGATGATCAACGGGCAGATGACGACCACCACCAAGTCCAATCTCGGGCGCCCTGAACTCAAGGTCCGATGTGACAGTGAGGTGCTCGGCTATCCTGGCTGCGTCTTCAGCGGATACATCGCCAACCTGACGGTCGACACGGCCGAATATCCTGTGGCTGCCAGCATGTACTGGATCCTCCAGGAGAAGCTCAAAAATCACCCAGGCAGCATCAAGTACGGCTCGCCGGTACACCGGCTCGCCGACACCACCAAGCATAAGAGTAACCGCGACGTCATGTGCGACTTGAGAATCGCAGCATTCGACCCGTACCCAGGACGCGGAACCCCAGGCTTCCCGTTGCCCGAGATGCCGGAACCATCATGCGATGAATATCCGTTCGCCGCAGTCCGGGAGAGCGGGGGCATGACCCTTACTTCGGGATCCCAATGCGTACAACTCTACGCACACAAGGTGAGCGGTCGCTGGACCATAGATTTCGACCCGCGTTACAGCCTTCCGAAGGTCGTGAATGGCCTGTGGGACAACATCTGCGGACGAGGAACCATCCCCCTGGACCAGAACCGCGCCGCAGGCGGCGGAGTTGGCGGCATCGTGTCGAAGTACCGGGTCCTCGACAACGAGCCGTATTATGTACGGCTACCCGAGGTCGAGAGTTGCGGAGCGGACACTACCTGCAACGTCGACTGACACCGTAAGACAATGCTTCCGTAAGGACCGGCCGCCGGGCGCCATGCCCGCATTCGCGAGAGCAGGGCGCCCGGCGGCCGCCACCGGGGCACCAGCCCGCGCGGAATTGATCGTCATGAGAGGAGTGGACGAGTTATCATGTCAGCGCTCCGCGAAGCGTGGCTCAGGCTGGAGTCCTGGCTATCGGAGAACACCCCCGCCGATTTCGCCGCACTCCGGCCCCCCGCCGGGGCTGGCCCAATCTCCGCCTTGGAGCGACGGCTCGGTTTCCCGTTGCATCCCGACCTCACAGAATTGCTTAGGCTCCGAGACGGGGTCAGGCAGGAAACTCTTGCCGGCGCATTCTTCCTGAACGCTCGGCTTAACAACACAGAAAGGATCGAGGCGGAGCATCACAACCATCTCACCTTGGTCAGTCGGATGGCCGACATGTACGACCACGACTACTTCGAGCACGCTGTCCGGTCATCCGGAATAAGAAACTGGGTTCCCATTGCACTTTTCAACAGTGGCACTATCATCTACGTGAACCATCGCTTCGGAGAGGAATGGGGCACCGTCGGGCAATTCTCCCCGGATATGGGGTTCGACATCACCCAGCTGGCGCCGAGCCTTGGTGAGCTCATTTCCGGGATGACTCTGGCACTGGAGACGCTTACTCCATTTAAAGGGAAAATTCCCCACCTCCATGAAACGAGCATGGATGGCCGCCTTCTCGAGTGGATTTGAGCGAGGCGCATGTTTTTCAAATATCATGTCCGCGCAAACCAGCCGCATGTTCTATTGATTTACCTTTTCACCCCCCGCACCCTTCTTCGGATCCTCAGTTAAGTGAGGAAAATTCAACCTGAGTCCGCAGGTCACGGGCTGGTTGCGTCCAGCGCGGCGTGAGCGACAACAAGAGAGCTCCTGGTAGATCGAGATTTGCGACGATCTTGACCACCAGGAGCTCCGATGCTGTTCTATCGCGCTGCCCTCGATCTGTCTCGCTCGGCCCGCAGGTTCGTGGCCGATCTGATCCGCAGGCATCGGCACCGGGTCGGGTCGCGGTGGCGGCGGTTGCCGCCAGACCGCCAAGCGCTGCTGGTCCTGGTGCACCTGCGCCGCAACGAGACCTTCGCCGCCCTGGCGGCGGCGTTCGGCGTTGGGGCCGCGACCGCGCACCGCTACGTCACCGAGGTGATCGAACTGCTCGCCGACCTGGCTCCCGACCTGCGGCAGGCCATGCGGATCGCCCAGCGCAAGGCCTACGTCATCCTGGACGGCACGCTGGTGGCCACCGACCGACTGTCGGGCGCCGACGACCGGCTCCACTACTCGGGAAAACACCGCCGACATGGCATGAACGTCCAGTTCCCCACCGACCCGCACGGCGAACTGATCTGGGCGTCGCCGACCCTACCGGGGGCCACACACGATCTGACCGCCGCCCGCCAGCACTGCATCATCGACGCGCTGACAGACCGGGCGATCGCCTGCTACGCCGACAAGGGGTACGTCAGCGCCGGCGGCGCGGTCGCCACCCCCTACAAACGCAAGAAACACCGCAAGCTGGACCAACGCAAGAAGCTGTTCAACCAGCACCACGCCAAGGTCCCCGCTCTGGGCGAGCGAGGCGCCGCCGCGCTCAAGGGATGGCACATCTTGCGGAAGGCCCGCTGCTCAACCAGCCCCCTATCCACCATCGTGCAGGCCATCCTCACCCTCCATCACCAGGACAGATGAGGATGGGATCAGCTCATTGATTGATCACAACATTGGTCTCCTCTACGCTGTACCGCTCTCCGCGAGAAGGAGCGGGAGCGTAGGCAAAGGCCGCTGGTATCCAGCGCTGCTTCTCGTCGGTCAAGCCGGAGCGGGAAGGCGGTGAGGACAGCGTTAGTCCGATGGCTGGCCGGTTCCGCCAGCGGACATCGCCCCCATCGCACGAGACGACGGTGCTGGCGGGGTGCACGGTAGTGGTGACGGCCTCGGGTTTTGGCGAGGCAGCGGACGCTCGTTCGAGCACGGTGACCGGCGGGTCTGCACCCGGCAGGACGTCCCGGCATGCGCGGATGCCCGCGAAGCCGGAGTAGGTGAAGGCCGTGCCGTACCAGCGGGCCTTCCTTCGGACGGTCAGACGGTTCGACGTAGCAGCAGCGACGCCTCCAGACAAGCAGCAAGTACTCAACCCGACTTCGACCATTCAGAGTGACTGGTAGCACGGTTTCTTGTGGCACCGTTCGCGGCGGGAAGGATGATCTCCCAAATTCCTCCCACCGGGCACCCGTGGCCGCCCCTGGAGTCCAAGAGACCGTCCCGCGGGAGCGAGATCGCGCGCTGCCGGCTCGAAACCCGTGACCTCTTCGGAGCTGCGACAACGCCAAAGAGGCCTGCTCTTCATCCGAGCAAGCCTCTGAGCTGGGGAAACGTGGGCGATACTGGGTTCGAACCGTGGCCGCGGCCGGGACGGTGGCGATCGTCCCAGCCGCGGCCACGGGGCGCCGACGCCAGCCAGGTGTTCGTCAGGGTTCTTGCGGGAGGCCGTGGAGCGGGAGTTCAGAGGTGCTCGGTGAACCAGACCGCTGCCACCTTCGCCGTCTCGCGGCGCACCTCGACGTTCTCGTAGAGGGTCAGGTGCGTGGAGCGAGGGACCACGTGGAACTTCTTGCGCGGGCCGGGGATCGCGTCGAACGCCTCGGCTGCGAGGTCCCAGTGCGTGTGGTCGTCGCCCTCGGCGACGCACATGAGGGTGGGTGTGGCGACGAGGCGCGTCAGGAACGGGCGGACGCTGTAGGCGAGCAGCATCTCTGTCGACTGGGCCGTCGCATTGCCCACATAGCCGGGCGCCTCCGTCCCCTTGATCCGGGCGAAGGTGTCGCGGCTCGCGGGGAAGGGGAACGTCCCGACGGCTCCGAGTTCGACCGGCTGGTGGTCGATGTACGTGTGCTCGCCCGTCACGAACAGCCGGGTGCGCGCCTCCTCCAGGGCGCTTCGCAGGGCGCGGAAGCTCACCGTGCCGTGCGAGAGGCGAAGGTTGTCCCATCCGTCGATGACGGGGACGACCGAACAGACGGCACGGACGCGCGGGTCGACGGCGCCGAGGATGAGGACGTGCCCGCCGCTGTAGGAGATGCCCCAGGCGCCGATCCGGGTGCCGTCGATGTCGTCGAGCGCCTGTAGGTAGGAGATCGCGTTCCGATAGTCCTCGATCTGCCGCCAGGGGTCGATGTGGCGTCGCGGCTCCCCCGTACTCTCGCCGAAGTGGCGGTAGTCGATGACGAGCGCGGCGAGGCCGGCCTGCGCGAAGACCTCCGCGAACAACGGCTGGGCCACTTCCTTGACGTAGCACCACCCTCCGGCGAGCACGACGGCGGGATGCGGGCCGGGCCCCTCCGGCAGGTAGAGCGATCCGCTCAGCTGGTCGCCATCGCTGGGCACGGTCACAGCGCGTGGTTCTGCCATTCCGGCTCCCTGGTCGTTTCGTGGGTCCCAACATCTAGCCTTATGCGGTCAGATGCACGGATGATGAACATAGCGCAGACGCGCTACCGAGTCATGGGGCCGCCTGCCTCCGAGCGCACATCGACGGAGGCAGAACCCCCTTCTATGCACAGGAGGCGCCATGCCCGCCCTCTTGACACCTTCCCCAGAGTGCTCATAATACGTACCTATGTTCGCCAACCGTGCATTCGAGGAGACGAGATGAACCGTGGTCCGGTCCGGATAGGCCTGTGCGGCCTCGGCAGCATCGGCAGTGCGGCCGCCCGTCTACTGCTGGAGCACCGGACGGGGTTCGACATCGTCGGTGCGGCGACCAAGGAACCCGACGCGGTGGGCCGTCCCCTGCACGAGGCGGTGGGCTCGGCCGTTCCGGGCGGGCCCACCGTCACCGGTGACCTAGAGGACGTGCTGGCGGCCGATCCACAGGTCATCGTCTACGCGACTGGTTCGTTCCTGCGCGACACCGAGGACGACATCGTGGACTGCGCCCAAGCCGGTGTGGACGTCGTCTCGCCCTGCGAGGAACTGGCCTTCCCGTTCACCCGGCACGCCCCCGCGGCCGCGCGGATCGATGCGGCCGCACGTGCGGGCGGTGCGACGGTCCTCGGTACCGGGGTCAACCCCGGCTTCCTCTTCGACTCGCTCCTGGTCGCCGCGACGGGCGTGTCGTGGGACGTCCGGACGATCCGCGGGCAGCGCGCCGTGGACGTGTCCGGCTTCGGGGAGAACATCCACCGCCGCCTCGGGATCGGATACACCCCCGAGGAGTTCGAGAAGGGCCACGAGGCAGGCACCATCGCCGGGCACGTCGGGTTCCCCGAGTCGATCGAGCTCGTCTGCGAGCGACTCGGGCTGCTGCTCGACGGCCCGGTCACCGAGCGGTTCGAACCGTTCGTCGCCGAGACTCCGGCCCCGACCCGGTACGGCGAGGTGCCCGCCGGCCGCACCGAGGGCTTCCTGCAACGGGCCACCGGGTACGTCGGCGGGGATCTCTTCGTCCAGATGGATCTGGTCCTGCACCTGCGTCCCGAGAGCGCCGGGTTCAAGACCGTCGACTCGCTCGCCATCGAGGGCCGGCATCCGGTCAACCTCACGCTGTCGCCCGGAATGGACGCGATCCCGGCGACGTCGGCGCAGCTGGTGAACAGCATCCCGGGGGTCCTCGAGGCGGCTCCCGGTCTCAGAACCGTGAAGGACCTACCCGCCGCCGGCGCCTGGCACGACCTGCAGACCCATCCGTTCCGGTGAAGTGAGCCCCCATGACCCAGACAGCAGCGAACTCGCACGGGCCGGCGCAGGCCTTCACCGGCCTTCCCGTCGGCGAAGCGGGCCTGGCCGAGGCACACGCGCTCTACCGAGGCATGACGGTCGTGCGCGCCGTCGAGTTGGAGATCGAGAAGATGCACCGGCTCGGGCGCATGTCCGGGTCGTTCCATTCGTCACTCGGCCAGGAGGCCGCGGCGGTCGGTGTCTGCGCGGCGCTGCGCGACGGCGACATGGTCACCAGCACCCACCGGGGGCATGGGCACGCGCTCGCCAAGGGCGTGCCCATGGAGGGCGTGTTCGCCGAACTCTTCGGCCGGACGTCCGGTGTCAGCGGCGGGCGCGGCGGCTCGATGCACCTGCACGACCGGCGGAGCGGATTCCTCGGCGAGAACGCCATCGTCGCGGGCGGCCTGCCCTGGGCGGCCGGAGCGGCGTGGGCTCGCCGGCGCCGAGGCGGCGACGACATCGCGGTGGCCTTCATCGGCGACGGCGGGTTCGCCCAGGGCGTCACCCACGAGACCCTGCTGCTCGCGCGGTTCTGGGCGAGCCCGTGCCTGATCGTCTGCGAGAACAACGGCCTCGCGCACTCGATGCCTTCCGACCGTCTCTTCGGGGCGTCGGGAAGCATCGCGCGCATCGTCGAGGGGACGGGGATGCACGCGCGCTACGTGGACGGCCGGGACGTGATCGCCGTCGCGGAGACCGCCAGGGAGATGGTCGCGCAGGTGCGGGCGGGGTCTCCGGCCTTCCTCGAATGCGGCGTGTACCGCGTCCGGCCGCACAGCCTCTCCGACCCCGACTACCGGTACCGGCCCAAGTCGGCCGGCCGCGACTGGCTGGCGCTCAACGATCCGATAGCCAACCTCCGCGCGCGGCTGGATGCGTACACCGCCAACCGGGTCGCCCAGATCGACGCCGAGGTGGCCGCGGAGGTCGAGGCCGCGCGGACCCGGGCCGAGGCGGCGGAGCGCCCGCCCGCCACCGCGGCGAAATCATTCGTCTACACCTCCCCGGAGCTGCAGAACCATGCGTGAGGTCAAGTACGCCGAAGCGGTGCGCGCCGCTCTGGAGGCCGAGATGGCGGCCGACGAATGCGTCGTCGTCATGGGCGAGGAGGTCGCGGCGCTCGGCGGGGTCTTCACGGTCACGCAGGGGCTGGCCGAGAAGTTCGGGGACGACCGGGTCCTGGACTCGCCGATCTCCGAGGCCGGCGTGGTGGGATTCGCGATCGGCGCCGCCGCGGAGGGCATGCGCCCGGTCGTCGAGATCATGTTCTCGGACTTCGTCCTGCTGGCCCTCGACCAGATCGTCAACCTGGGGGCGAAGATCCGCTATATGAGCAACGGCCAGTTCAGCGTGCCGTTGACCATCCGGATGCCGGGGGGCGGGGGCACCAACCACGGCCCCCAGCACTCGCAGAGCCTGGAGAGCCTCTTCGCGCACGTACCGGGGCTGGTCGTGGCGATGCCCGGCAACGTCTCGGACGCCTACTGGATGCTCCGGCACGCTATACGTTCCGACGATCCCGTGATTTTCTTGGAAAGCAAAAACCTGTATTTCCGCACTTCAGGGGATATCGATGAGCGCTCCGGACCGGACGGCTTCGGCGCGAGCGTCGTGCGCCCCGGGGGCGACATCACCGTCGTGTCGGCCGGCCGGATGGTCGAGCGCTGCGTGCTGGCGGCCGAGGAGCTCGCCGCCGAGGGCGTCGCATGCGAGGTTATCGACCTCCGCTACCTGTGGCCCCTGGACACCGCCTCGATCGAGGCGTCGCTGAGGCGGACGGGCAAGCTCGCCGTGGTGTACGAGGCCGTCGAGTTCTGCGGTTGGGGCGGCGAGGTCGCCGCGTGGGCCGGCGAGCACTGCTTCGAGAGCCTCGACGGACCGGTCGTGCGCGTCGGCGCCGAGCGCGTCCCCATCCCCTATGGGCACGCGCTGGAGGACGAGATCGTGCCCACCACCGAACGCATCGCCGGCGAACTGCGCAGGCTCGCGATCTACTGACCGTCGCCGCGGCGACCTGAGAGCAGGAACGTCTCCATGAGGTTTGCAGTCGACACCGGTGGCACTTTCACCGACCTCGTCATCGAGGACGAGGGCCACCTGAGCGTCCACAAGAGCTCCACCGTGCCCGCGGACCCGGTACAGGGCATTCTCGACGCCTTCGAGGTCGCCGCCGCCGAACGCGGTTGCTCACGGCGCGAGCTGCTGGAGCGGGGGACCATGCTCGTCCACGGCACCACGCGCGGGCTGAACGCCGTCCTGACGAAGAAGGTGGCCCGGACGGCGTTCCTCACCACCGAGGGCCACCCGGACATCCTGCTGCTCCGCGAGGGCGGCAGGCGCGACATCTTCAACCAGCGCCAGCCGTACCCCGAGCCCTACGTCCCGCGCTCGCTGACCTTCGAGGTCCCCGAACGCATCGGCGCCCAGGGGGAGGTGGTCCGGGAGCTCGACGAGGAGGCCGTGGCCGGCCTGGCCGCCGCGCTGCGCCGGGAGCGGGTCGAGGCCGTCGCCGTCTGCCTGCTGTGGTCCATCGCCAACCCCGCCCACGAACTGCGGGTGGGCGAACTGCTGCGGGAACTGCTGCCGGACGTCCCGGTGACCCTCTCGCACCAGCTCAACCCCTGCGTCCGGGAGTACCGCCGAGGCTCGGCGACCGCGATCGACGCGTCGCTCAAGCCGCTGATGACCGCGTACATCAGCGGGCTCCAGGGACGCCTGCGCGAGGCGGGCTTCGCCGGCCGGGTGCTCATGGTCACCTCCGCCGGCGGCGCGCTGGACGCCGAGGACGTGGCGGCGTCCCCGATCCACTCGCTGAACTCCGGCCCCGCGATGGCCCCGGTCGCCGGGCGGTACTTCGCCGACCTGGACACCACCGCGTCCATGGCGATCGTCGCCGACACGGGCGGGACCAGCTACGACGTCAGCGTCGTCAGGAACGGCCGGATCCCGTGGACGCGCGAGTCCTGGATCGGCGAGCCGTTCCGCGGCCACATGACGGGCTTCCCGTCCGTCGACGTGCGCAGCGTCGGCGCCGGCGGCGGCAGCATCGCCTGGGTGGACGAGGGCGGGCTCCTGCACGTCGGGCCGCAGAGCGCCGGCGCCGACCCCGGTCCGGTCTGCTACGGGCGGGGCGGCACCAGCCCGACGATGACCGACGCGTGCCTCGTTCTGGGCTACCTGGATCCCGGCTACTTCCTCGGCGGGCGTTCGGCGCTGGACCTGGAGGCGGCCCGCGAGGCGATCAGGACCCGGGTCGGCGAGCCGCTCGGGCTGGACGTGCTGGAGGCCGCGGGCGCCGTGTACCGGCTCGCGACCGAGCGAATGGTCGGCGCCATCGAGGAGATCAGCGGGCAGAAGGGCATCGACGTGGCGCAGGCCGTTCTGGTGGGAGGCGGCGGCGCCGCCGGGTTCAACACCGTGGCCATCGCGCGGCGGCTCGGCTGCCGGGAGGTCATCGTCCCGGTCATGGGGCCGGCCCTGAGCGCGGCGGGTGCGCTGATCTCCGACCTGTCGCGCGGCTTCGAGACGACGTTCCGGACCACCACCGAGGCGTTCGACTTCGAGGGCGTCAACGCGGTGCTCGCGGACCTGGCGGTCCGGGCCCGCGACTTCATCGCCGGGCCGGGCGCCGGCGCCGTCGAGACGTCCGTCGAGTTCTCCGTCGAGGCGCGCTATCCGAGCCAGGTCTGGGAGCTGGAAGTGCCGATGGGTGCGGAGGGGTCGCTGGACGGCGAAGGGCTCGAACGGTTGGAGAAGGCGTTCCACGAGGTGCACAGGGACGCCTTCGCCGTTGACGATCCCGGCTCGCCGATCGAGTTCGAGAGCTGGCATGTCAGGGCGCGCTGCCGCATCACCGACCCGGTCCTGCCCGAGGCGGGGACCGGCGACGGCGTGCGCCGGGAGCGGGAGATCTATCTGCCGGGCGTCGGGCTGACAGGCGCGGAGGTCTGGCGGCTGGAATCGGTGCCGGTCGGCGCGGAGCTGCGGGGACCGGCGATCGTGGAGTCGGCGACCACGACGGTCGTCATCGATGACGGCGCCGTGTTCACCCGGCGCCCGAGCGGCACCATCCATGTCGTCCCAGGGAGCGGGGCGGCGACCGCCCCGGCCGCGGACGCCGGAACCGGACGAGGGAGGAACTGACGATGGACGGCGTGCGCATGGCGGTGATCAGCAACCGCCTGAACGTGGTGGTGGAGGCCATGATGAACACGGTCTTCCGCTCCAGCCGGTCGGGGGTGCTCAACAGCGCCCACGACTTCTCCTGCTGCATCGTCAGCGCCGGCCACGAGCTGGTGATGGGGGCGGAGAGCCTGCCCATCCACATGATGAGCGGGCCCGACCTGATCTCGAAGGCGGTGCTGCGGTTCCATCCCGAGATGCGGCGCGGTGACGCGTACCTGCACAACTCGCCGTACAACGGCAACTCGCACGCCGCCGACCACGCGATGCTGGTGCCGGTCGTCGACGACGAGGGCGTCCACCGCTTCTCGGTCCTCGCGAAGGCCCATCAGGCAGACTGCGGCAACTCCAAGCCGACGACCTACATGACGGACGCCCGCGACGTCTACGAGGAGGGCACCCTCCTGTTCGACGCCTGCCGCGTCCAGACCGGCTACCAGGACAACGACGACATCCTCCGCATGCTGCGGCTCCGCGTCCGCGTGCCCGAGCAGTGGTGGGGCGACTACCTCGCGCTGATCGGCGCGGTGCGCCTCGGGGAGCGCCGCATCCTCGAACTGGGCAACGAGCTCGGCTGGGACCTGCTGCAGGAGTTCGTCGACGAGTGGCTCGCCTACAGTGAGGGCCGGATGCGCGCCGCCATCGCGGACCTCCCCGCCGGACGGCTGAGCCTGACCACCAGGCACGACCCGTTCCCCGGGATCCCCGAAGGGCTGGACATCAAGATAGGCATCGACGTCCGGCCGGAGGACCAGGAGATCCATGTCGATCTCACCGACAACGTCGACTGCCTGCCGAACGGCCTGAACCTCACCGAGTCGACGGCCGCCACGGCCGCCCTGATCGGGGTCTTCAACTCCATCGGCGAGGGCGTGCCGCCGAACGCCGGAAGCCTGCGCCGCGTGAAGGTCCGGCTGAGGGACGGCTGCGCCGTGGGCGTCCCGACGCATCCGCACAGTTGCTCGGCCGCGACCACCAACCTGGCCGACCGGGTGACCAACGCCGTGCAGCGGGGCATGGCGGAACTGGCCGAGGGCGTCGGGCTGGCCGAGTGCGGCGCCGTCATTCCCGCCGCGGCGGCGGTGGTGTCGGGCGTCGACCCGAGGTCGGGCGGGCGGCCGTTCGTCAACCAGATCTTCCTCGCGGTGACCGGCGGGGCCGCCACCCCGTGGTCCGACGCCTGGCTGACGATCTTCCATGTGGGCTGCGCGGGCATGCTGCGCCGGGACAGCGTGGAGATCGCGGAGATGACGCACCCCATCCGGGTGAGCCGCCAGCGGCTCCTCCAGGACACCGAGGGCGCGGGCCGGTTCCGTGGCGCACCCTCGGCGGAGGTGGAGTACGGGCCGGTGGGCACGTCCATGACGGTGGCCTACGGATCCGACGGCGCGGTCTACCCGGCGCTCGGCGTGCGCGGCGGGGGCGAGGGCGGCCTCACCCGGCACCTGCGCCGTGACCGCGCGGGCGACCTCACCGAACTGCCCTCGCAGGGCTTGGTCGAGCTCGATGACGGCGAGCGCATCGTGTCGATCACCGCCGGAGGAGGCGGGTACGGGCCGGCGGCCGACCGGGACCCCGTACACGTGCGGGAGGACGTGCGGGAGGGCTGGATCAGCCCAGAGCGCGCGCGGGACGTCTACGGCGTCGCCCTGCACGCGGACCTGTCGATCGATGAGGCTGCCACGGCGCGGTTGCGCGCGGAGCCGGCGTCCAGTTGACCGCCTTCCAAGGCTTCTTGAGAGAGGGCTCCGCGCATGGCAGTCCCCGTCACCATGCCGCAACTCGGTGAGAGCGTCACCGAGGGCACCGTCACCCGCTGGCTGAAGCGCGTGGGCGAGCACGTCGAGGCCGACGAACCCCTGCTGGAGGTGTCGACCGACAAGGTGGACACGGAGATTCCCTCGCCTGCCGCGGGAATCCTCCAGTCGATCCTGGTCCAGGAGGACGAGACGGTCGACACCGGCACCCACCTCGCGACGATCGCCCAGGCCGACCCGGCGACCACACCGCCCGCCGGCCCCCCGGATGGACCGGCCGCCGTACCGCAGCCGGTGCTGCCTGCTCGGAGCCATGGCGGCGTCCCCCAACGGGAAAGGGCGGATTCGAGGGCGTACGTGACACCTTTCGTCCGCACGCTTGCGCGTGAGCACGGGGTGGACCTGGCATCGCTGCGGCCGGCCAGAAGCGGGGACCGGATCCGGAGGGACGACGTCCTGAGAGCCGCGCGTTCACCGCGCGCCCCGCAGGCGGCGCTCACTCCGCCCGCCCCCCGAGCGACGCCCGCTCCCCCGGTGGCGACGCCCGCTCCCCCGGTCCCCGTCGCCGAACGGGCACCTGTCGAGGACGAGCGGGGAGGGACGGTCGCGGAGATCGGCCCGGCGCGACGGGCCTTCGCCGCGAGCGTGCTGGAGTCGCTGCGCACCAGCGCGCACCTGACCACCGTCGTGGAGGCCGACGTCACCGAGACCGTCCGGTCGTGCGAGGCGGCCGCGGCGTCCTTCGGGGCGCGCGAGGGCGTCGAGCTGACCCTGCGGCCGTTCCTCGCATCCGCCGTACTGAAGGCGCTCAAGGCGCACCCGGTCCTCGGAGCGCGCGCGGACCTGGAGCGGAAGGTGATCGTCCACCCGGACGGGACGCACCTCGCGTTCACGGTCGCCACCCCGCAGGGCCCGGTGTCGCCGGTCATCCGGAACGCCGGGGACCTCAATCTCGCCGGGCTGGCCCGCTCGATGGACGATCTCCAAGAACGGGCGCGGACCGGCAGCCTCGTCCCCGAGGACCTGAGCGGAGCCACGTTCACGCTGGACGACCGGAGCGCGGAAGGGGCGCTGTTCTCCACCGCGGTCATCGCGCAGCCCCAGGTCGCGGTCCTCGGAACGGGCGCGGTCACCCGGAGGCCCGTGGCCGTGGCGCATCCGCTGCTGGGCGAGGTCGTCGCGGTGCGGTCGATCCTCTGTCTCGCGCTCACCTACGACCACCGGTTGATCGACGGCGCCGACGCCGCGCGCTTCCTGGCGGCGGTGACGGAGCGCCTGGAGGGCGGCGGCCTCACCGCCGGCCTCGACATCTGAACAACGGCCTCCCGGACCGTCCGGGAGGCACCCCAAGGGACGCACCGGGCTCGGCCGCCGAGCCCGGTGCGCCACCCCTTCACATCACCCATCCGTGGCTCGCGTGGCGCACCAGGTGCGCCACGCGAGCGCCGGCCCCTTCCACCAGGAGTTCTCGATGAAGTTCGGTCTCGCCGTTTTCGCGACGGATCAGGGCCTGACGCCGGCGGATCTCGCCCGGCTCGCCGAGGACGGCGGGTTCGAGTCGCTGTTCCTCCCGGAGCACACGCACATGCCCGTCGAACGCACGGCGCATTTCAAGGCGGAGGGCGGTGAGGTGCCTCCCGAGTACGCGAGGACCCTCGACCCGTTCGTCGCGCTCGCGGCCGCGGCGTGCGCGACCCGCACGCTGAAGGTCGGCACCGGCATCTGCCTGGTGTCCCAGCGAGATCCGATCACCACGGCGAAGGAGGTCGCGACGCTGGACCATCTGTCCGGCGGGCGGTTCCTGTTCGGCGTGGCGGCGGGGTGGAACCGCGAGGAGCTGCAGAACCACGGCACCGACCCCAGGCGGCGCCTGTCGGTGATGGCGGACCGGATCAAGGCGATGCAAGCGATCTGGGCCCAGGACGTGGCCACCTATGCGGGACCGCATGTGACCTTCGACCGGATCCAGTCGTGGCCCAAGCCCGTCCAGGCCCCGGTCCCGGTTCTCATCGGCGGCAACGGCCCCACCGTGCTGGACCGCGTCCTGGCCTACGGGACCGAGTGGCTGCCCGAGCCGGCCCCCGACCTGACCGATCGCATCGCGGAGTTCCGCGAACGGGCGCACGCCGCAGGCTGGGTCGATGCGCCGGTGACCGTCTACGGCTGCGACCCCGCCGACGTCGCCCGCTACGCGGAGGCAGGGGTGCACCGGTGCGTCTTTTGGCTGCCTCCCGGGGACGCCGCCGGAGCCCGACGACGGGTGTCCGAGCTCCGCGCCTCCCTGGGCCTGGACGGGCAGGGCCGGAGATGACGCGGGCACCCGGCCTCCGACGGGGAGCAAGCCGTGCCGGGCGAGGCGGATCACTCCCCGTCTCCAGCGTGACCGCTAGCGCATTCAGAATGAATGGATGGTCGCATGGTGAATCCTCTGGCGTCGCAAGAAGTTCGCCGATCACCCAAATTGATCGTGCTTCCTGCACTGATATCGGGAAGCCGACAGTCTTGACCGAGAAAAACCCGCACGTTAGCGTGAGTTCACTTCGCGAACATGCGCACGCATGTCGATCGCAACTGGAGGAGCCATGTCGCATCCACACCTCATGAGGCGCCGGTGGCCGGCACTGGTGGCCGCCGGAGCGACGCTGGCCGGGGCGGTCGCGTGCTCGACCGCCTCGGAGGCCAAGGGAGGCGGCGCGGGCTCCCTCGCCTGCCGGGACGGGAAGATCCTGGTCGGCATCGCCAAGGCCGACAGCGGGTTCGCCTCGTTCTTCGACGTCGCCGGCAAGCGCGGCCTCCAGGTCGCCATCCAGGAGATCAACGCCAGGGGCGGCATCAAGGGCTGCCCGATCCAGACCGTCACCGGCGACACCAAGTCCGACCCCGCGATCGCCGCACAGGTCGCGCGATCGCTCATCGCCAAGGGCGCCCAGATCCTGGTCGTCGCCGACGACTTCGACACGGGGGTCGCCGCCGCCCGCATCGGCCAGCGGGAGGGACTTCTGACCCTGTCGCTCGCGGCCTCCTCGACCGTCTTCGGCAAGGCCGTCGGCGACCGGTTCTTCAGCGGTGGGATCACCACCACCGAGCTCGGGCTGGCGCAGGCCAGGTTCTCCCTTGACCGCAAGTGGCGGACCACCTTCCAGGTGCTCGACCCCGGCCTGGCCTACTTCACCGAGCAGGACACCGCCTACCGGAAGCTGTACGAGGCCGGCGGCGGCAAGGTGAGCGGGGTCGACCGGGTCGACTCGCTCGGCGGGCAGTCCGACTTCAGCTCCACCATCTCCAAGATCAAGGCCGCCGACCCCGACGTCGTCCAGGCCCTGGCGGTCTTCCCCGCGGTCGGCACCTTCGTCAAGCAGCTGCGCGCCGCCGGCGTGGACACGCCGGTGCTCGGCAACATCACCCTGCAGACCCGGGAACTGCCCAAGCTCGTCGGAGCCGACCGGGCCGACGCGATCTACTACGCCGCCCAGGTCTACTTCGACGGGGCGGGCACCGACCCGAAGACCGATCCGGCCGTCGCCAGGTTCGCCGAGGCCTACCAGAAGATGTTCGGGCACTTCCCCGAGCAGGCCAACGCCCCCGGCGCCTACCAGACCTTCCTGGTGATCGACACCGCCCTCCAGCGCAAGGACGTCACCGACGCCGCGTCGGCCGCCAAGGCGATCCGCGAGCAGCGCGGCCTCAAGGTCCCTGGCGGCACCCTCGACCAGTGGAAGGACGGCTACGCCGTCTGGAATCCGACGATCGTCGGGCTCGAGGGCGGCAAGCTCAAGTCCTTCACCGCCTACAACGCGACCGCGATGAGGAACGAGGCGTCGTGAGCACCGCACCCGTGCCCGCCTCGCGGCACCCGAGCACCGGCCCCCGCGCGGAACCACCGCTCCTGCAGGTGACCGGCGCGGTCAAGCGGTTCTCCGGGCTCACCGCGCTGGACGGCGCCGACCTGTCCCTGGCGGCCGGCGAGGTCCTGGGCCTGATAGGCCCGAACGGCTCGGGCAAGACCACACTCGTCAACTGCGTCTCGGGAGCGCTCCGGATCGACCAGGGCGCGATCCGGTTGCGCGGCCGCGACATCACTCGCGCGTCCCGTGCCCGCCGCGCCAAGAGCGGGATCGCCAGGACGTTCCAGAACCTCAAGCTGTTCGGCGAGCTGACGGTGCGGGAGAACGTGCTCGTGGGCCGCAACGCCTCCCCGGGCGCCTCGTCCCCGAAAGACGTCGAGGGCCTGCTGCGGAGCCTGCGCCTGGACGGGGTCGCTCGCGAGACCGTCTCCACCCTGTCGTACGGCACGCAGCGCCGCGTGGAGATCGCGCGAGCGCTCGCCGGCGATCCGCGGGTGCTGCTGCTCGACGAGCCCGCCGCGGGCCTGAACGACGGGGAGACCGCCGAGCTGAGGGAACTGATCCACCGGATCCGGAGCGAGCGGGGATGCGGTGTCCTCGTCATCGACCACGACATGAACCTCGTCCTCGGCATCAGCGACCGGGTCCAGGTCCTCGACGAGGGCGCCGTCATCTACGAGGGCGCGCCCCAGGAGGCGTTCAAGCAGCCCCGCGTCGTCGCGGCGTACCTGGGGGCCGAGTGAGCATGGATCCGCTGCTCCAGGTCTCGCACCTCGTGGTCGGCTACGGCGCCACCAAGGTGCTCAAGGACGTCTCCCTCACCGTCGCTCCGGGCGAGGCCGTGGCCGTGCTCGGCGCGAACGGGGCGGGCAAGTCGACGCTGATGAAGGTGATCTCCGGCCTGCTCGCCCCCTGGGAGGGCACCGTCCGGTTCGGCGGCGAGGACGTCACGGGCATGCCCGCCGAGGAGCGCGCCGCCCTCGGGATCGCGCTCGCGCCCGAGGGCCGCGGCGTCTTCGCCTCCCTGTCGATCGAGGAGAACCTGCTGATCGGCGCCACCTGCCTCCGGCGGCGGATGTCGCCCGCCGAGCGGCGCCGGCACGAGCGGGACGTGCTCGACAGGGTGTACGCGACGTTCCCGGTCCTGGCCAAGCGGCGCACGGCCAAGGGGAGCGACCTCTCCGGCGGCCAGCAGCAGATGCTGGCGATCGGAAGGGCGCTGATGGCCGCCCCGAAGCTGCTCGTCCTGGACGAGCCCTGCCTGGGCCTCGCGCCGAAGATGGGAAACGAGGTGTACACCGTGCTCCGAAGTCTCCGCGAGGCAGGGCAGAGCCTGATCGTGGTGGAGGAGTCGTCCCGGCGGGCCCTCGACTTCGCCGACCGCGCCTGCTGCCTGAAACTCGGCGAGAAGGTCCTGGACGGCGACGCCGGGCAGATGAAGGCCGATGAGCTGCTCATCGAGGCGTACTTCGGGCTCAAGGGGGCTGGGCAGCGATGACCGCCCTCGTCCAGCACGTGCTCGACGCTCTGAGCGTCGGCTCCACCTATGCCCTGCTCGCCCTCGGCCTGACGCTGGTGTTCAGCGTCATGAACCTGATCAACTTCGCCTACGGGCTGCTGCTGGTGTGGGGCGGCTACGCGGCCTGCGTCCTGGTCGACGCCGGCCTGCCGTTCGCCGTGGTGGTCCCGCTGTGCGTCCTGTTCGTCACGCTGCTGTCGATGGCGATGGGGCGGGTCGCGTTCCGGCCCTTCATCGGCGCACCGCCGATCACCCTGCTCATCACCTCGTTCGGCGTCCTCCTGATCATCCAGTACGTCGCGATCCTGGTCTTCGGTGAGAAGCCGCGAGTGCTGAACGCCCCGGACTTCCTGACCGGCGTCATCGCCGCCGGCGGGCTGCGCGTCCCCGTCCTCCAGGTCGTCACCATCGCAAGCGGCGCCATCGTCGTCGCCGCGTTCTACGGGCTGCTCCACCGCACCCCGTTCGGCGCCCAGCTGCGCGCCGCCGCCGAGTCGCCCGAGACCGCCCGCCTGATGGGCATCCGCCCCGACCGCGTGCTGATGATCGCTTTCGCGATCAGCGGCGCGATCGCCGGGGTGGTCGGACTGCTCTGGTTCGCCAAGGTCGGCGCGGTGACCCCCCGGTCCGACCTGGAGCCCACCCTGAAGGCGTTCATCGCGATCGTCCTCGGCGGCCTCGGACGCACCTCGGGCGCCATGCTCGGCGGACTCGCCCTCGGCGGGATCGAGGTCACCATGAACGTCGTGCTCCCGTCGGGGGCGATCACCTACGCGCAGGCGATCGTCTTCGCGGTCGTCATCGCACTGCTCGTGCTGCGGCCCGGCGGGCTCAGCGGGGCCAGAACGGAGGCCGCATGATGGTCAGGCTCGCATTGCGGAACGACAGTCCGCCCGGCCTGCGCGGACGCCTCGGCGCGACGGCCGGGGCACTGCTGGCGGCGGGCGTGGTGACGCTGCTCGGAGGCCTGCTGTTCCTGGCTCCGACGATGGCGGAGATCGTCCTGCTCTTCGGCATCAACGCCATCCTGGTGATCGGCTTCCAGGTGTTCGTCGGCAACACCGGCATCGTCTCGTTCGGCCATGTCGCGTTCATGGCCGTCGGCGCCTACGCGGGCGGGATCGCGGCGATGCCGGTGATCGACAAGGAGGTCGTCCTGCCGGACCTGCCGGGGGCGCTCGCGGGCTTCGAGGTCGGGTTCCTCCCCGCGCTGCTGGTCGGCGGCGCCGCCGCCGCGCTCCTCGCACTGCTCACCGGGCCGGCGCTCATGCGCCTGTCGGGGGCGGCGGCGTCCATCGCGACCCTGGGGCTGCTGATCATCGTCAGCAACGTGCTCGCCCAGGCGACCCCGCTGACCCGCGGCCCGCAGTCGCTGTTCGGTGTTCCGGAGAACACCACGTTCCTCGGGGTCTACGCGAGCCTCGCCGTGATGGTGGTGTTGAGCGCGTGGTTCAAGTGGTCGGGGGCGGGACTGCGGGCCCGCGCCGTCCGGGACCAGCCCGCCGCGGCGGAGGCGGCCGGGGTGTCGGTCCTGCGCTCCCGCCTCTGGGCGTTCGTCCTGTCGGCGTTCATCACCGGTGTCGCCGGCGCCCTGTACGCCCAGCTGCTCACCGCCTTCTCCCCCGGGTCGTTCTACATACCGCAGCTCGTCCTGGTGATCGCCATGGCGATCGTGGGAGGCGCCGGCGGCATCAGCGGGGCGCTGCTCGGAACGGCCGTGATCACCGTCATCAACGAGGTGCTGCGCAAGGTCGAGAGCGGTGTGTCGGTCGCCGGCGTCGAGATCCACGCGCCGAGCGGAATCTCCTTCGCCGCCCTGGGCGTCGCCCTGATCCTGATGCTCCGGTGGCGTCCCAGCGGCCTGCTCGGGGCCTCGGAGGTGCAGTTCGAGACCCGGGCGCCTGCGACCGAGCCAGACGCGGCGCGTGCCGCCGGTGAGGAAGCACCGGCTGTCACCACCGATCGGCCGGCCGCCGAGGCCGCCGCGGAGGAGTGAGGCGGGAGAAAGCCGGAGGGGGAGGCGTGTGGACGCCTCCCCCTCCTTCGTTTCGGGCTCTAGACGTCCAGGACGATCTCCGGGGTGGCGGCGCGGGAGACGCAGGCGTGCATGCGGTCCACCGTGTCGGCGGTCAGGAGGGAGTCCCGGTGCTGGGGGATGCCGTCCAGCACTGTGACGGCGCACGAGCCGCACACCCCCTTCAGGCAGCCCCCGGCCATACGCACACCCTCGCGGCGAAGCGCGGTGAGAAGGCCGGTCCCGGCGTCCACCCGCACCCGCACGTTCGAGCGCGCGCACACGGCCTCGAACGGTTCGCCGGGGCCGAAGTCCCTCGGAGCCGGGACGAAGCGTTCGACATGGAAGGCCCCTGCCGGCCATCCGGCGACGGCCTCCTCCGCGGCCTCGACGAAGCCGGGGGAACCGCAGCAGTAGACGGCGGTCCCCTCCTCGAACGTCCCCGCGTACTCGCGGAGATCCAGTCGGTCCTCGGTGCTCGTGGCCCGCAGCGTCACCGCTCCGCCCAGCTCGGCCAGCTCGTCGCGGAACGCGGCCTCCTCCAGGGTCCGGACGCTGTAGGCCAGCTTCCAGGGGATGCCGGCGTCCCGGGCCCGCATGACCATCGGCAGGATCGGCGTGATCCCGACGCCGGCGGCCAGGAAGACGTAGCGCTCCGCGGGCCGCAGAGCGAAATGGTTGCGCGGCTCCCACACGCGCACCTGCTTGCCGACGCGCAGGTACGAGTGCACATAGGCGGACGCGCCGCGGGACAGGCGCTCCTTGAGCACCGCGATGCGGTAGCGGAACCTGTCGGCGGGGCTCCCGCACAAGGAGTACTGGCGGAGATGGCGTGTGACCAGTTGGACGTCGATGTGGGCGCCCGGCTCCCACTCCGGAAGCGGGTCTCCCGTCGGGTCCGCGAGGTGGAGGGCCACGACGTCGCGGGCCGGGTGGTCCATCTCCGTAACGGTCAGGAGGCGGCCGCCCTCTCGGGTCATCATCTCAGTAGAGCTCCTGGTAGCCGTTGTCGAAGACGCGGTCCAGCCGTTCGGCGTCCAGCCCCTCCGTGGCCGCCGCGTCCGCCCAGAAGGTTCCGGGAGAGGGGACCTCCCGCGCCAGGTCGCGCATGTCCTCCTCCCAGAGCCGCGACCTCAGCAGTGCCCGGCCGCAGTGCAGGTAGGCTTCGTCGACCTCGACGACGGTGGCCATGTCAGGACGCACGTCGTCCTGCTCCAGCATCGTCCGCAGGTCCTCGTCGTCGGTGATGTACGCGCGTCCGTTCACCCGGAGGGTCTCCACCACCCCGGGAACGAAGAACAGGAGCCCGACATACGGGTTCTCGGCGATGTTGGAGAAGGAGTCGCCCAGCTTGTTGCCGAGCCGGTCGGGGATGACGAGCGTCCGCTCGTCGAGGGCGCGGACGAATCCGGGATAGTCGCCGCGGGGACTGCAATCGGTCGCGCCGGAGGCGTCCGCGGTGGCCAGGCAGCAGAACGGTGAGTGAGCGATGAAGGTCAGGCAGTTCCGATCGAGGTGATCAAGGATTTTCAGCCGGGTCTCCGGATCGGGGTCGCCCAGCAGGCCGCGCATCTCCGCCGCTCCCAGCCGCCGGTGATCCGTCCTCCACGGCCCCGCGACCGCGCCGCCGGCCCCGATCCCCCGCCGCCGCTCGGATGCGAGTCGGAGGTGTTCACGATTCGACTGCACGTTCATATGGCGAGCATACTCCGGCTGATCTGGCGAGAGAAGGTTCCAACACGGTCCGGATCGATCGATCGGGACCGCCGCCGCAGAGCTCGCGGAGCGCCTCCTGGCTAGGGCCATAGCCCTCCTCAATCCGAGGATCGAGGAGGGCTGCGGCACGGGAGTGAACCATGTGCCGCAGTGGGCTAACATCTTGCCTGTGGCTCGTACAACGAACAGTCCTTCGCCTGGTGATGTCGAGGGCGGCAAGAAGGACGGCATCCAGTCCGTCTCGCGTGCTCTCGCGATCCTGGAGCTGTTCAACGAGAGGCGCCCCGAGCTCACCACGAGCGAGATCGCCTCGTTGACCGGACTCAACCGCGCGACCGCGTACCGCTTCTGCCAGACGCTGCTGAGTCTCGGTTACCTGGAGGAGATTCAGTCCAGGACGTTTCGTCCCGGTCTCAAGGCGATCTCGCTGGCGCGTGCGGCGCTGAGCAGCCGGGAACTGCCGGAGATGGCGCGCCCTCATCTCCAGCGGCTGCGCGAGAGCACCGGCGAGACGGTCAACATGGCTCTTCTGAGCGGCGCGGAAGTGGTCTACGTCGCGCGCCTGCTCAACGACGACCTCCTCGCGCTGCGGCTGTTCGTCGGAAGCCGTCTGCCCGTCCACGCCACCTCACTGGGGCGCGCGATCCTCGCGTTCCTGCCCGGCGAGGAGGTCGAGCGGATCCTCGGCGACCGCGCGCTGGAGGCCGTGACCCAGTACACGATCACCGACCGCGACAAGCTCACCCAGGAGCTCGACCGCATCCGCAGCCGCGGATACTCCCTGAACGACGAGGAGATGGTCCTGGGCATCCGCGGAGTCGGCGCCCCCGTGTTCAACGCGTCCGGGCGCCCCATCGCCGCGATCAACGTCTCGATCGCCCGCCCGCTGGACAAGGCGGAGCTGAGGGACGTGATCGCCCCCCAGGTCGTCGAGACCGCCCGCGCCATCAGCACCCTGGTGACCGAGCTGGCGATCGACTCCGACCACCGCTGACCGGGCCCCCTCCCCCACCCGCCCGTGCCCCGGGCACGGGCATGTCCGCCGGCGGTCAGAGGTGTTCGGCGAACCAGTCGCGGCACACGTGCGCGGCGAGGGCCGTGCGCTGGGGCTCCTGGTAGAGCTGGTGGTGGTCGTTTCCGGTCATCACGTGCAGCTTCTTCACCGGGGTGGGGACCCGGTTGAACGCCTCCACCTCGAGGTCCGACCAGGTGAAGTCGTCGCTGTCGGCCAGCACCATGAGAACCGGCGTGTCCACCAGCTGCCGCAGATGCGGCTCGACGAAGTACTCCATGAGCATCTCCGTCGACGCCACGGTGTTGCGGTTCTCGTAGAACGGGGCCTCGGTCTCCTTCAGCATCTGGAAGAGCGGCGCGCTGCCGGGGAACGGCCATGTGCACAGCTCCTCAGACGGTGTGGTCGAGGAGTGCTTCATGTAGTCGTACTCGCCGGTCGCCCAGAGTTCGCGCCCGCTGTCGAGCACGGCCTTGGTGAGCCGGCGGAACCCCATGGTGCCGTGGGCGCGGCGCATGGTCTCCAGGCCGTCCACGACGGGGACCACCGAGACGACGACCTTCACGCGCGGGTCGAGGGCGCCGACGATCAGCGAGTGGCCGCCGCTGTAGGAGATCCCCCAGACACCGATCCGGTCGGCGTCCACGACGTCGAGCGACTCGGCGTAGCTGATCGCGTCGCGGTAGTCGGCAATCTGCCGGTGGGGTTCGAGGTGCTGGCGCGGTTCGCCGCCGCTGCCGCCGAAGCACGACTTATGCCGTGCTGCCATCGGCAGCTTGTGACCCACCGTAGCCAGAGGAGGCCCGATCCGTAGTACTGCGCGGCGAGCGCACGCCTCCAACCCGGACCCGAACATTGCGATGCGCCATGATTTGAGCTGGGCGTTCGCGCGTTCGCCGGGTCCGCCGAGCTTGGCGTGTGCGCGGTTGGTGTCCTTTTAAGGTTCGGGCTTGTCGCGTCCCTTGTAGGGCGTGAGGATGTGCGCGCCGGCACCCTGGTAGGCCTTATCGGCCAGCACCAGCAGGCCGGTGGTGGCCAGTGCCCGGACGACGCCCCAGATCCTGGCCGCGGCCAGGTCGTGAACTGGGCCGCGCAGCGGTCCCGACACCCACAGCAGGGTTCAGTTCGGTGCGGCGATGACCTGGAGGTTCATGCCGTGGCGGCAATGTTTCCCCGGGTAGAAGGGCCGGTCGGCCTTCACGCGCCCGATCGGGATGAGCAGGCCGTCCAGAACCAGGTAGAGCAGGCCGTCATTCTTGGCCTTGGCCAGCGCCCGGGTGAGTTTGGGTGATCGGGCCGACAGCAGCGTTACCGTCTCGTCGACGTAGCGCCAGGCGGTGGTGGTTCCGCCCCCGAAACCCGGCGCCGAGCTGCGCGAACCTCTCGCCGTTCTTCAGGTAAGCCAGCGTCATCAGCGCCTGCATCCCCGCTGGTAGAGCCCAGCCCTTGCTGCCGACCTGCCTGCGGTGCCGGCCGACGAACCCGGTCACGTACTGCAGCGTCTGACGCGACAACCGCAGCGAAGAACGATAGAAAAGCATGTGAAATCCCTGGTGGGGGCGGAGGGTTGTGAGAGATCACCCTTCCTACCAGGGCTTCTTCATGTTTCAGGGCCTGCCACGCCGCCCGCGATCATGCTGTGATCACCCACCCACAGACGTGGTGGAAAAGGCTCAGTGAGCGAGTGCCAGTCATCGCCGAGTTGGTGTGAGGGCGATTCGCACTCGATCGTGCCTGAACTGGATCTTCGCGCCGACCGTCCGTAGAACCTGCTTCTTACGGGCGCCACGGAGAAAGCGCATGCCGCGCAGTGGGAAATCGCCGCGCAACCGCAGTTGCACGAAGACCAGCGCCGTGCGCCAGATGTCGGAGATTCCGGCCGCCGTCCCCAAGCCCAGGATTGTGCTGAGACCGACGAACGCGGTGATCCCTGCGACCAGGCCGTGAGCGCGGCCGTTCTGGATGCCGAGCGCCAGCCCGATGGGAACCGCGGCCGTCAGCGCCACCAGCAGAGTGCGGCTGCGATCCTGTTTCCAGTGGGTCTCCGGGTCGGGTGGTGTCTCGGTATCGGAAGTCGGGCGCGCCATGCTGGTCATGAAGCCGAAAGTGGATCCGGTGAGCAGACCGGCGACGGCTCCGAACTCCGGGCTCTTGGTCAGGCCGTAGGCCAATCCGATCGGCACACCGATCGTCGACGAAGCCAACAGGTCCGTCAGGTTTGGGCCCAGTCTCGCCCATCGGCGCCGCATACTGGAAATACTGCGAACGCGCGTAGCCGCGTGTCCTGATGCACAACTGGCGACGACCCCGGCGAGCAGACCGAACAGCAGATGGCCGCTCTGGTTGCGGACGGCCATGGTCACCACGGCGAGAATGAGCAGTGCGACCGCGGGGTTGACAGCGCGCGGCACTCTGTCCGGGAACCCGGGCAGCACCCTTCGGCGGGCTCCGGAACGTCGATCCGATCTCCGCTCGGGATCCTTGGGGCGGGGATCGCGGGCCTCGGAGACGACCGTAGCCAGAAAGCCGAACACGGAGCCCATCGCGGCGCCATAGCTTAGACCGAAGAGCGTCCCCGTGTGTCCGGTGACCGTGTACTGTCCCACCGGCCCGAAGACCATCAGGCCGGTAACACTCGTGATCAGTGCGCCCGCGAGGGTGTTGAGCACGTACCGCTCCCAGCGCGGAACCCAGTGGTGCATACGCCACCAGGAGAGATCCTCGCCGTCCATCTGGACGGCGAGGTAGCCGAGATACCGTTTCGCCTCTGTAATGCGCCTCTGGTCGGGTCCGTAGGCAACGCTGACGACGCGGCCGAGGAGGAGGTCCTCCACCTTTTCCCGCGTCTCGATCGGGCCTGCGGTCGACAACTCGTCGACGACCTGAGGGTCCGCGCTGAGGAGGGCGAGGTTGAAAGGCGTGTCGAGCGCCCGGCCGATCGGATGCTCAGGATCAGTCTCCAGCTGTTCGATCACCTTCCGCAATGGATCGTCGTCCGGAGCAGGGAAGGGCTGATAATCCTTGAGATACGAGATCGCGAGATCTGGCGTGACCGGTCGCAACTCCAGTGCGACGGCACCGTGTACATGGCGGTGCCCCGCCTTCACGGCCGCCGTGAAGTCCTGGGTGCGAGTCAGTAGCACCAGCCGAAAGGTCTGGCTCTCCCGGTTGATCGAGTGGATCGCCTCGATCTGTCGCTCCGGGTCCAGCTCGTCAAAAGCATCCAGGAACAGTGCGACCCGGCCCTCGCGGACCAGTCGCCAGGCGGCGTCGGGTCCGTACTCGGCAGACCCCAGAAACGTGTAGGTAGTCGCCAGTTGCTGGGCGAACCAGGCACTGAGACTCTGCTCGGGAAAGTTCCAGTCCTGGGCGGTGAGAAGCAGCGGTACGGGTGTCTTTCTGCTCGTGTCCCGCGTTAGACCGATGCGACGGTCCAGTTCGTGGAGCAGCAATAGGATTGCGGTGGAGGTCTTGCCACTGCCGTAATGGCCCATCAGGATGATCCGGCCGGAGCCAAGGCCGGCGTAGATCTCGAACAGCTCCTTGAGCCCACCCTCTTGGATGGTGTCGGCTGTCGCCCGCTGGGTCTCGGGCAGTTCCCGGAACCGGCCCGGCTTGTCCGGGTCGCCGACCGCGACACTGACGCGCCCCGCGACCGGGCGCTCAGTGCGAGTCCAGCGCGGTGGGATGGGAGGGGGCATGACGAGCCCGCGGTAGGACGCCTCAGAGTCCCATTGCCCGTAGAGGTTCCTGGCCAGTGCGGCGACTGCTTTGTCCAGCGGACCAACTGATGCACCCACGCCCGTTCCTTCCCAGCGGATCTCTTCTGCAGGAAGAGGCACCGGTCGCGATGGAGCCTCCTGCGGAGCAGGATGCGGTTGTTCCGGCCCGTCCATCACCGCAGGAACCGGCACCCCCTTGCGGAGTCGGTCCACCCTGCCCCACCAGCGCAAGAATTCTTCGTGGTCACCGAACTCCGAACCGACCATTTCCAGGAAGGATGCGACCGCCGTTCTCCGCGGCAGGCTGGCGCCGTTGAACCAACGAGTGATCGTTGCCGGGTTCACCCCCAGTATCCAAGCTATCTCGTTATTTCTGGGTTCCCAGTCGGGCCCCTTGCCGGCCTTCGTGCGCGCAGCATCGCGTATGAGCGTCTTCAGGACACTGCGGAACTTCGCGATCTCATCGTCGGCTTGACCCATCTCCCACTCTCCTGTGTAGGCGGTGGAGGGACTCTACACCGATCACGAAGACCGCAGGGGACAAGTCTGACATATCAACCAGGGCACGCGATCGATGCGGCCATCCGGTACGCACCACCGGCCTTTCGGCTGCGACGCAGTTGCAATGCAATTTGCAAAAGCGCAGGTCAGGCGCCATATGGATTGCCTCTCGGTTTTTCTTTCGGGTTCGGCTTCCGCGGCACGCCGATCCCTGGTGAACTGATTTTCGCAACGACCAGAAAGGAGCTGATCAATGGCTATCAGCACAGCTTCCCGGAGCCCGCACGAGAACCCCGAGGAATACCGCCGCCGGGTGGACGGAGCGGACGATCTTCAACGAATGATCCAGAAGATGCGTCGGCGCCCCACCCACCGGGAGGGGGACGTCCCTCTCCCGACCCTGGAAGTCAGCGGGCCGCAGACGGCGACGAGCGCCGTTATCGCGGCGGTCCACCGACTGTGCAGCGGCGCACCCCACGCACGGATCACACCTTCCGCGTCTCCGACAGGCCAGCCGGGGTACACCGCGATCTCCGCGCAATTGCACGCGGCGGCGGAAGGCCTGTCGGAACAAGCGCCACGCTTCGAACCCCGGCTGCGGTTCCCCCTACTGAACATGGTCGTCTGGCTGGCAGAGCCCGAGCGGGAGCACGATCTACCCAGCAACGAGCCGGACCGGCTGGACAAGCGGGTCGGGGAGATGCTCCGGCAGCGCGGCAAGACTCTCAACCCCCGCATAGACCAGCGCACGTTCTGGGCGAACGTGCGCGCCTACGCCGAGGGGCCGCTGCCGGCCTGGGCGGCGGCAGGAACAATACTCAGCGCAGTGTGGGCGGCGCAGGCCCGCATCCTGCTCGGCGTGATCACTGTCCTGCTCAGCATTCTGCTGTGGGCCGCACAAGTGTTCCTGCTGTCACGCGCCTGGGCGGGCAGGAGACGATATCGCTGGTTGTTCCGCTCCCAGCCCTACCCACGGAACGGAGGGGAAGAGAGAGCCCACACACTCCGTGATTTCGCGGTACGGGTGGTGCGCACTCGACGCGCGGCTGACGGGAATCCCTCATCCGCGGACGAACAAGCCGCGGACAAGGCGAACTCCGAACTGGAGCACCTGCTGGTCAACGCCTTCCTCGAAGACCTACGGCAGGGCTACCAGCGGGACTGGCGGATATGGCGGCGGGTCGCCTGGGCGCGCACTAGCTACCCCACCCTGGTGGTGGACGGTCCCGGGGGAGCTCTCGTCCAGCGCATCGAAGAGGTGCGGAACGAAACAGCAACGTGCGACCCCCTGCTCGTCATCTACATCCACAACGACGAGCCCCAGGGCACGCACACGGCCGACGACGGTGCACACCCGTCACCGGAACAGGTGCCCACCGCCGAGGCGGGCAATCTCTGGGAAGAGTGGAAGCGGGCCCTGGCCCGCGATCGTGAGCTCGGCTCGAAGCGAGTACTGCGAGTGGGCTTGGACGCCGCCGATGCCGAACTCTTCAGCAACACCCCGGATCCGATCCAGCGGCGGAAACCGATACTGGCCAATCCCTTCTTTCCGTGGGTGGCGGCGTCGGTGCTGCTGATCGCCCCGCTCACCCACCTCGTCACGTCCACCGCGGGAAGCTGCGCCCCGGGCATCTCGCGCGTCAGCACTGGAGAGTGCATCGGCATCAGCGATGGCGACTTCGCCTTCCACCCGCGCCTTAAAAGGGCGCTCTCCCAAATTCATGACGCGAACAGCCGGGTGACCGCGAGCCGCCAACCGTACGTCACGATCGTGTACCTCGGTGCCCTCAGCCTCCCCGACGGAGCAGTCGAGGGCTCCGACGACCTACTCGCCGACGTGCATGGTGAACTGGCCGGCCTGGCTCTCGCCCAGTCCGAGCTGATCAGCAACAGCGGATCCGGCAACGGACGGCTCCAGCTTCACATCCTGATCGCCAACGCCGGCCACGGGTACCGGTACGCCTCGACCGTCACCAGCTCGATCCTGGCGAAGGTCAACGAGAACGAGAAGGTCATTGGCGTGGTCGGGTTCGGGGAGAGCCGAAGCCCGGTGAACCAGGCGATCATCGATCTCGGCAAGCGCTCCATCCCCATGATCGGCACCGCCGGGACCTTCGACCGGCTCGGGATCGGCTCGACGGGACGCGTCGTCCCCTCGTACTTCCCCTTGTCACCTCCCAACAGCCGACTGGCACGGCATGTCGTCGAATGGGTCCGGAAGGGGCTCCCCGCGCAGGGGGTCAAGTCGGTACGCCGTCCGTTGGTGCTGTTCGACGGGACCAACGGCGACCTGTACACCAAGGACCTCGGTGAACAGTATCTCCGTGTCTTCGGAGGCGGCATGGACGGGGAACGATATGACAGCACGACAAGCCTGGACAGCAAGGTCACCGATATCTGCAGCCGGCCAACACCACCCGACGCCATCTTCTATGCCGGGCGGGCGGCCCAGTTCGGCTGGTTCATCGATGCGCTCTCGGAGTCCCGGTGTCACGACGTGACAGTGGTGGCCGGAGACGCGGTGACACAGTACGTCAACGACCATGCCAAGGAGATTGGACGCAACCACCGGGTACGGGTGCTGTACACACCTTTGGTGTCGGCCGCCGCCTGGCAGGGTGTCCCCGCCACCAACAGCACCGACTTCTACGCGCGCCTCGACAGAATGCTCGCTGACCTGGAGATCTCGAAACCGGGTGAGACCCGGGCCCCGTCGCACGCGTTCGCCGCCCTGGCCTATGACGCGGTCCGTACTCTGCGCGGTGCTGCCCAAACTGTGTATTCTCCGCAACCGGAGCAGACCGGTGACCTTAACCGGGGAGGCGTCCTACTGGCCTTGGAGAATCTGCAACCCGTCGATGGGAGCAGCGGGGTTGTCAAACTCCACGGCGATGTAGAACGTCACTACGCGGCAGACCGTCCCGTCATGCTCGTCTCCATCGACGGGGCCGGGGCGCAGCATCTCGTCAAGCAGTGCGGAAAACTGTACAACGCCCAGCAGACGGGCTGTTGACACCGCGCGGTCGGGCGGTCGTCGGCGTACACCGTCCGAGCCTGCTCGTGCTTGTCATCGCGTTTGTTCTCCGCTGGATCCGGTCGATGGCCTTGCGGGTGGCGGTGCTGGTCAACCAGCCGCCGGGGCCGGACGGCACGCCATCGGCCGGCCATCGCAGAACGGCGGCAGCAAACACCTCGGCGGCCGATTCCTCGACGATGTCCAGGTCACCGAAACGCTTGGTCAGGGACACAACCACTCGGCCCCATTCCTCGCGATGGAGAGGGCTGATCGCCTCCCGGACGCCGGCCTCGTCGGCTGGAACGGCCGCACCCCGATCCCTCCGATCGCGGACCTTGGCGAGCTTAGCGCCACGTCCAGATCAGGGGCCTTCCACACCCAGTGCGGTGACCACAAACGTTCACCGGGTTGGGTGACACGCCGGACAGGATCCGTGGACGGGGAGGTTGATGGGCTCCACCCTCGTTGACGACAGGTCGTTGTCCAGATGGGAGGCGGCTGGTGGCAGAGCCGGTCAGAGCACGGCGGTTGACCGAGCACGTGCAGGAGGCCCTCGAGCGAGACGTCGATAAGGAAGACCACCGCGCTCCCCGGCCCAGGCAGCAGAGGCAGCGACGCCTCCAGACGAGCCAGGGTGACCTGCTACCCGCACCCGCAGAAACAGGACGCGGGCCCCCCGTGCACACGGGCCTGTCGGGCATGCCGCGAGGCAGACTCCGGCCCACCCCGGCTCGTGGTTCCTGAGCGGAGATGCGGCGAGCACTCAACCCGACTTCGACCGCGCAGAGTGACTGCTAGCGCGGTCTTCTTGTGGCCTCGTTCGCGGTGGGAGAAGGAAGATCTCCCAAATTCCTCCCACCGGGGCACCAGTGGCCGCCCCCGGAGCCCAAAAAGCTGCCCTGCGGGAGCGAGGCCGCGCACTGCTGGACCGAAACCCGTGACCTCTTCGGAGCTGCGACAACGCCAAAGAGGCCTGCTCATCGTCCGAGCAAGCCTCTGAGCTGGGAAAACGTGGGCGATACTGGGTTCGAACCAGTGACCTCTTCGGTGTGAACACGATCAATCAAGCCCAGGACGAGCCGCTTCTCGCCATCGCCGCAGGTCAGCCAGCATCCTTCACCGCGCCACAGCGCACCTCAGAGAAGATCGAGTCCGTTGCGCTCTCCCGCAACTGACGCCTCGCGGCCACAGACGGCGCGTGACCCCCTGTAGCCAGAGGGGAGTCCGGTTCCTGACTTAGGCGCACCCTCATCCTATGGATTGAGGTCGGTCGCCCATGCTCGTCGAGGTGGCCGCATTCGTTGATGGTTCGCATCTGGCGCGATCTTCGTCCGCACCTGGACGGCGGGGCGGAGTCGGGGAGTTCGTCTGCGTTTGGGATCGAGCCTTTCCAGACTAGCCCCAGACTAGCCCCATGTGTCGGCGTCAGCCCGATTCGCGGTGACGAACGAGACGGCGGCGACCACTGCCAAGACACCGACCGCACACCAAAGAGGTGCCTCCACCGCGACCTTCCTGATGAGCACCGCACCGGTCGCCGCGCCTATCAGGAGGGCCGCGATCGACATGGTCCGGCGGACCACGCGTTCCTTGGCCTCGCCGCGGTCGGCGACCAGGGCGGTGAGGGTCGTGGTGACGACGATCGTCCGGAAGTCGGGCACGTCCAGGCGCCGGACGATGGCATATTGCCAGCCCATCGAGACGGCGAGAATGGCGATCGCCGCGAACCGGGCGGATTGCTGGATGTGACCGAAGTTCGTGACGATCAGCGCAACGGCGATGAGGGCCCACGTCTGCACGGCGGTGGCCGCACCCAGGAGCCGGCCCCGATGCGTGATCCCGTTGAAGGCCAGATGCCCGCCGACGGCCGCCCCGCCGCAGAAGAACACGGTCGACAACGTGGTCGGCACGATGTCGCCTGCGACACCCGAACTGCCGCCGATTCCCAGGCCGAGAAAGATGATGTTTCCCGTCATATTCGCCACGAAAACATTACCGAGCTCCAGGAAGCTGACCGAATCCACCAATCCAGTCATAACTGTGAGGAGGACGAGCAGCGGGGGCAACGGCCCGTGATCACGCGGTTCGGACACCCGTTAATTCTCGCAAACGGCCAGGTGTAACGGTGGCTTCCGCAGTGGCGTGTCGGAATCAGCAGGCCGTCCCGACTCTTTTGAATGGTCCGGAGCTCAGGAACCGGTCACGGTCGGCGCTTTGGCGGATTGAACGGGCTGCTCTTCGTTCAGGCATCTTGGTGCGAGCGCGCCGAACACCAGACCGAGCACGGCCCAGGTGACCGCGAGTGTGCCGAGTGAGGCGAGCCTGAACCTCCACAGCACAGCGGCGGGAAAACCGACCGGAACCTCATTGACGGCGGGCAGTGCCGCGTAGGCGACGCCCAGCAGCCCGACGAACACCGCCCCGCCGGCAACGGTCGCGTTCCAGCCGCCGAGGCGGACGGCCAGCCGGTGTCCGACCTGCGCGGCGACGACCGCGGCGACGACGCTGATGGCGATCAGCGCCAGGTAGAGGACGGTCCGGTCGCCGACGGTGTCCTCCTTGCCGACCGCAGGCGGATTCGCGGGGTACTTCAGGAAGGGCGCGAGGCCTACGATCACGAACCCGGCGCCCGCCAAAAGCGCCGCAGTCGGACGGGCGGTGAGAGCGCCGAGACGTCCGTAGAAGCCGGCGAAGACCAGCGCGAATACGCCGCCGATCGCGATGCCGAAGAGCCCGAGCGCGACCGACAGGCCAAAGGTCTCCTGCACGCCGCGGGAGACGACGACCTCGGCGGTGTCGTGGAGGTGCCCCCCCGCGGCGGTCACGTGCTCGTGGCCGCCGCTCGCCTCGTGCCCCTTCTCGAAAGCGATCGCGGCGCGGATCTGCGGTTCACCGACAATCCAGGCGAACACAGCGGCGACCACTCCGCCGGCGAACCCGGCCAACATGCCGCGAACGAGAAGTGCCCGGATCATGAGCCGCTCCCGGTGGCCGTCAGTGGCAGGGCGATCCGAGAAGGTGCCGGCCGTCGTGCATGAACTCGTGAATCCCTGTGCCGCCGAACAGCGACACCGCGCCCTGCTCGGCCCCGACGAAGTAGAGGATGACGAGTCCGAGGACCGCGGCGAAGACGGCCCACGGCACGATCTCCCGCAGCGGCACTCGAACGGGAACGGGACGGGTTGGTGCGGTCGGCACTACCGCTTCGGCCATGGAATCTCCTTCTCCACGGGGCCGGTCAGACGCCCGGACAACCTGATCTTCACCGTTCCGGGTCCGGCCGATTCAACGAAAGGCTAACACGACCACAACACCCAGTCACTGATCAACATATTCGGTCAAGCCATCGGAAACCGGCGTAGAACCGAAAAGTGAATTTCTCGATCCCATCAGCCCTGAGAGTTGCTCGTCCCAGCTCACTGGTCCCTGAAGCAGGCGATGTGGAAGGAGCGCGGTGCGGGTGACCCGTCCGCTGCGAAAGTGCGTACTCGGAGTTCGTTCTGCTGATCTCCGAGACCCACGGTGACCAGGCCAGGTTCCACGGGCTCGCTCTCGGCACTGCCGATCGTACCGGCGAAATTCGTTCTCGCTTCGCCGCCAAAGAGGGGGGCCTTCCATGTGACGATGTACTCGTTAGTGCCGTCGAAGTCGCAGCCTTCGACGAGATACCCGCGCACGACGCGGCCTTCGGCATCGATGACACAGGCCAGTCTCTTCCTGAATTCCGCCACAGCTTGCTCCCCTCGTCGATAGCGGCGCCTTACCACGACCGCACCCGCAAAGTTGCCCCTGGGGACGCACCCATAATCACCAAAAACGGTATGCCGAATCCCATCAGGGCGGATCAGGTCCCGTGGAGGACTCGTCCCGGGACGGTCGTCAACGGCCGTGCCTCGGCGGTTCGAACGCGTAGAGATCGATAGTGGCCGGGGGGCGCGACAGTCCTGGTCCGCCGGCGTTCGCCCATACGGTGATGTCGTCGACGGCGCCCTCGTCGAGGACATGCCCGATCCACGTCGTTCGCCCGCCGGCCGTACGGCCCTCCGCGGAGGGGTTGATCACGATGACGTTCGCATTCGTGCACGGACCGAGACAGTCGGTGTAGCGAACGCGGACGTCATGGGCCAGCCGATGGCGGAGCCGCCGTTCCAGTCCGTCGTGGTCGATGCCCGCGTTCCGGCGGTCGGTGCCGCAGCAGCAGCCCCGGCATATCGTGACCGTGCACCGTGGTCTCGGCGGCGCGGGTGCACTCTCCCCGCGCGCGGTCAACAGAGTCCATCCGGACTGCTCCCGCCGTCCCGTCTGGGCCTCTTCCGCCCCTTCTCTAGCATTCACGATCGCCTGCCCCCATGTGGATACTAACTTTTCCGAAAAGCAGGGATTTGGGCGTTTCATCCTGCTCAGCGGAGACTCCGACCGCCGCGGTCGCCCTGGACGACGCATACCCCCGGTCGGGGCCGTGGCCTACATGGAAGGACATCGTGGCAAGGTCAAGGATGCTTTGCGCAAACTTACCCGCGGTCTTCGATTGCGGGAAAGGTCAGGGGTACATCTCCGGGCGTCCGATGCTCTTCATCGGAAAGGAGATTCACGACGATGCAGTATTCCACGCTTATGGAGCGAGTCCGCCATCTGGCGCCGGAAGAGCGCAATGTGCTCGACTCGCCCTACACGATCTCGAACGAACTCTACGCGGCTCTCCGTTCGGTACTGCACGACGTCGGCGGCCAGCCTGATGCCCCCGCTCCCTTCCTGGAAAAGGGTGAGGAGGAATGGGAGATGAACACCTACCTCACCTGCGAGGTCATCTGCTGGCGCACCGGCTGGAACGCCGAGATGCGGCGGCGGTCTGAGAACGACCTCGGCGCCACGATGTACTTCGGGCTGCCCTACTACGCCCGTTGGATCACCGGTGCCGCCCGGTATCTCGTGGATGCCGGCCTGATCACCACCGACGAGCTCGGCCGGAAGATCGACGAGATCCGGGCCCGGCAGGAAGCGAGGACCTGATGGCCAACCCCAAATTCTCGATCGGCGACAAGGTCACCGTCCGCGACGAGACCACTCTTTTCCACACCCGCACGCAGAAGTTCGTCCGCGGGCGCACCGGCGTGGTGGTCGAGCACCGCCCCGAATGGGTCATTCCTGAGGACGAGGCGTTCGGACGAGTTGACAACGGGCGCAAGGAGCCGTTCTACGTGGTGCGTTTCAAGCAGACCGACCTCTGGCCCGGCTACCCCGGCCAGTCCATCGACACACTCGAGACCGAGTGCTCCGAGCGCTGGCTGGCCCCGGCGCAATAGAGAGGAAGAAATGACTTCAATGCACGACGGGCACGACGGACACGACGGCCACAACGCCTTTCCGGTGTCCTCGAAGGTCAGCGAATTCGAGATCCTCGAACTTGCGGTCCGTGAACTGTCCATCGAGAAGGGCATCTTCTCGGCCGAGGACCACCGCCGGTTCTCGGAGTGGGCGGACGGCGTCGGTCCGCACGGCGGGTCCAAGCTCGTGGCCAAGGCGTGGTCCGACCCGGCGTTCAAGGAGCGGCTCCTCAGCAACGGCACCGAGGCGTGCAGGGAGGTGGGCATCGACTGGCTGCATCCGACGGGGACGGGGACGCCGAGCGACTACACCTTCTTCTACGTCCTGGAGAACACGCCGAAGGTGCACAACGTGATCGTGTGCACGCTGTGCTCCTGCTACCCGCGACCGGTCCTCGGCATGTCGCCGGACTGGTACCGGACGCCGGCCTACCGTCGCCGCATGGTGAACCGGCCCCGCGAGGTGCTCGCGGAGTTCGGCCTGCACCTGCCGGAGGACGTCGAGGTGCGGGTGCACGACTCCAATCAGAAGTCCCGGTTCATGGTCATGCCGATGCGGCCGGAGGGGACGGAGGGCTGGAGCGAGCAGCAGCTCGCCGAGATCGTCACCCGGGACACCATGATCGGTGTGGCGCTGCCCAGGACGGACGTGCGGGTGCCCGTCCCGGCCGGGGAGGTGCACAAGTGACGCTGAGCGAGTACGACGTCCTCGCTGAGACTCTCGCCGACATCGGGGAACGCGGCGACATCTCGCTCCGCTGCATGGAGCATGAGCCCGAGGTCTGGGAGACGCGAATGCAGGTGACGTGCGAGTGCCTGTCCAAGGGCGGCGTACTCGACAACCTGGAGCGCCGTCACCTGGAGGACGAGCTGGGGGAGACCGTGTACGTGCGCTTCCCCGTCCAGGCGCGCTCGGTGCTGACGGTCGCCCACACCCTCATGGACCGGGGGCTTTTCGAGGAGGACGAACTCCGCGCGAAGATGCGCGAGGTCCGCGAAAGGATGTCGGAGGTCTGACGATACGCGCAGCCGGGCATGGCGATCATCCATACGCGGAAGCCGCGTCACCGTGTCCGATCGCCTTGCCCGGAGGCGTTCCCGCGGTTCTGCCGCCTTCCAGGCAGCATGAGGAACGCGCGTAGGTCGGCGCTCTTCAGTCGAAGATCCGGCAGCTTCGGCAGCTCCTTCCGGATGGGCTGGACGGCATCGGGCCCGGCGACCTCGCCGCACAGGGCCGTCAGCGCGCTGACGGTCCTTTCCGCGAACCAACGGCCGGCCAGGGCGTGCTGAACTTTCCGTGCGTGTGCAGGCCGCAGCAGTTCCGCGCCCGCCAGGTGCTCAAGAAAGGATCCGAGGTCGATCAGGGCTTCGCTGAACGGACGGTACTCGGGGGCGGGGCCGTGCAGCACCGCGACCTGGTCGTCGGGGATCATCTGCTCGACGAAGCGTCGGTAGACCACACCGAACCCCTTCATTCCATGGTCGTGCAATTCCGCTGCGCGGATCGCTCCCATCGACGACACCCCCCATACCGTCCAGCCCGCATCCAGGGCGGCGAGGATCTCCCGGTGACCCACCGCGAGGACATCGCCGAAACGGCCGTCCACGATGACGATCTCGCCGGGAGGGCCGCCCGTGTCCAGCAGTGCGGCCACAGCACCGCGCCGGGCAGGCGGAAGGACGGTCATGCCCTCAACGTCGAGGAGTTCGCGTGGCATGCCGTGTCCGGTTGGGCCGAGGAAAAGGAATGTGCCCGGACCGTTCATCGGCGGGCCATCCGTTCGGCGGCCTCGCCGAGGCGGGGGCCGACACGGCGGCTTCCCTGCGTGAAGTGCTCGGCGAACGGGACGCTGACGCGTACCACCTCGAATGGGCTCGCCAGTGGCGGATACCGGTACGCCCCCACACGTTCGAACCCATGGCGGCGGCAGCGGTCGAGCAAGCGGTTGAGCATTTCCCGGGGCCGGGCCGGATCAGATGTGGGGATGTCGTCGAAGGCGGCCGTACGGTCGGCACTGGCGAATCCGGCGACCAGTTCACTCCGGTAGCGCTCCTCCCCCTTCGCGCCGAGGGAGCGGACGAGGGCGGCGGTCTCATCCAGATCATCACGGGCGCCCTGGATGAAGGCCAGTCGCGACTGGGCGGCCTCGCTCACCGCGCGGACGGCCGCGATCTCCGCCACAGGATGGAATCCGTATCCTCCGTTGCAGGCCAGCGGGGATGTCAGGTCGGGGTCGGCGATCAGGCAAGAGAAGCAGACGCCGAGCGGGGTCGGAATCCAGCGCAGCCATGCTTGAAGTCCGGCCGCGCGGACTCGCTTGATCATCGCGGCGGGGCCGGGCGGCAGTTCCCCGACCACCAGGACCGAGGACGAGCGAAGAGACTCGAAAGAGATCACGTCGCGCTCCAGTACCTCGCAGAGCCCGTGCAGAAGCGCTTCGTCGACGCCGTTCCCGGACGCCAGTCCTGTCGTGGTCGAGCCCCAATACCCGGCCTGCCACTCCTTCGGACACGGATGGAAGACCAATTCCGCGGGGACCGGAATTCGCGTCCCGGAAATCAGATCCTCGGCCCCGACCCAGGAGATCTCGCGATCGACGTCGAGTTCCCGTCCGAGCGCGGGGCACATGCTGAAGAGCGTCGGACCGCCCTCCGCCACGATGTCGCGAGGGGACGCCCATCGGAGGTCGCCACGCTCGGCCGCCCACCGCGGCGACCACTCCGCGACCGCCTGTTCGATGGCCTCCATCAGAGCGCCGGCGCGCGACTCCTCGACCGTCCCGCCCTTCCCCGCGGTGACGATGACGGCGGCAGCGTTCGGCCTGGTCGCTGTGTGCACGGGGATCCCGATCCGGTCGAGCCAGGTCGTCTCGGCACAGCGCGTGACACCGAGCCCGCGGGCCACCGGCCACGCACGGCGCACCGTCACCGCGGCCGGAACCGAACGGACACTGCTACCGAGCACGGGCATACGCGCCGCCCCTCACGTCCACGTCGTCGGCATATTCGCGCAGGCCGCGCGAAAAGCACCAGGAATTCACCGGATTAACACGACGGCGCATGCACTTACCGATCTTGAAGGACTCCCGCTCCCCCAGAGAAACATACGACCGCCCGTGCCACAAGTAAGCATCGAGATCGACGCTGCATCTCTCTGGCATCTGTTTCATCCGCGTGAAAAATGGTACGCTTCGGCGCACATGCGCAGGCCGCCGGCCGTTACGGCGCATAACGGCGCAGGCGACGGCGGAGTACGGAAGACCACTGCGACGAACGGAAGTGTCATGCACGGTCAACAGGGCAGCAGTTTCACCGACCTGGCCACCCCGGGGGCCGCCGACGTCGCCGGCGGCACGCTCAGCGAGGCCGCCGCGTCCTACCTCGCTGCGCGGCTCGCGCAGGGCCTCGTCGTTCCCGCATCCGCCCACGACCACACCACCGTGAACGAGCCGGACGCCGCAGCGAACTAGGGCTCGATCAACCCCGAAGAGAGCCACCTCCCAACGTTGCCGCAGCTCAAGCAGCGTCCTTCATGACTTCACGGAGGACCGCAGGGAGTTCGGGGTCTGTCTCCCGACGAGCAGGTCACGGCGACTTCACGTGGTGACAGGCCACCGCATGCCCGGATGCGATCTCTCGCAGCCCGGGTTCGGAGGCGGCGCACTGGTCGGTGACCTGGAGGAAACGGGCGCGGAAGCGGCACCCCGTCACGGGGAGGGCGGTTCGACGTCCGGGCATCGGCGGACGGTGCCGCCGCCGAGGCCGGTCAGCTCCAGTCCGTCGAAGAGCACCGCCCCGAAGTCGGCGCCGGGAACTGCATGATCGCGCGGGCGGCGGTCGCCCTGCCGTAGCCCGACTCGCCGAGGGCCGCTCCCGGCAGCAGGCCGAGGGCGAGCGTGCACGACCTGGCCGCGGCCGACCAGGGACTCAGCCGCCGCAGTGCACTGTCGCGGTTGTGGCCCCGGCCGCGCTTGTGGCGGTAGGTGCGTCCGGTGCGGAGCAACTGGCGGTCGACCGGTCCGAAAGGCCGAGGTAGGCGGCGGCATAGATCGCCTCGTCACACAGGTGCCGCGTGGTGGGACCGTCCTGAAGATCGTGTGGGTGGGGTGGTGACCCTGAAGGATAGGGCCGTTGCCCCGGCCGGGAAGATTCATCTGTGAGTGACGACGAGCGGCCGAGCGGGCTGGATGTCCGGCCCGCGCCGCCGAGATGATCGAGCGGGCCTGGGCCAGGGATGGCGCCGGTACGCCCGGAAGGGCTGTTGCCCCGGGTGCCACCAAGTGTGGCGAGCACTCAGCTCGACTTCGACCGCGCAGAGTGACTGGTAGCGCGGTCTTCTTGTGGCCTCGTTCGCGGTGGGAGAAGGAAGATCTCCCAAATTCCTCCCACCGGGTCACCAGTGGCCGCCCTCGGAGCCCAAAAAGCTGCCCTGCGGGAGCGAGGCCGCGCACTGCTGGACCGAAACCCGTGACCTCTTCGGAGCTGCGACAACGCCAAAGAGGCCTGCTCATCGTCCGAGCAAGCCTCTGAGCTGGGGAAACGTGGGCGATACTGGGTTCGAACCAGTGGCCTCTTCGGTGTGAACGAAGCGCTCTCCCACTGAGCTAATCGCCCCTGTGGAACGTGTGTTCCGACGTCGGAAACTCTAGCGCATGTGCCGGGGTGGTCGCGCGTTGGTTTTCGGGTGGGGTCAGGTCCAGAAGGTGGGGTCTTCTATGTTCCAGGGGAGGGTCGTGCCGTAGAGGGCCAGGTAGGCGGTCAGGGCGGCGGCCAGGGCCAGGGCGGTCAGGGTGCCGAGGATGGTGTTGCGGCGGCGGGCGCGGGGGTCCAGGGCTTTTTCCTTGGCGCGGTCCGCGGCGGTCTTGGCGCGGTGGAGGGCGCGCTGGGCCCAGGCGAACTCGGTGGCGAGGATGGCGAGGCCGATGACGATGCCGAGGAGGCCGGGGCCCGGGGTCACCATCATGATCAGGCCGCCGACGAGGACGGCGGCGCCGGTGAGGAAGACGCCGGCGCGCCAGGCGGTGTTGAGGAGGGGGTTGCGCCGGATCCGGGCGCGGAGGCGGTGGATGGGGCGGGGCTCGGGCGGCGGCGCTTCCTTTTCATGATTTATTGCCACGGTTTTACTCTAAGGCAGCGGATGGGGGCTCGGGGGCCCGGGGGAGCGGGTGGATCTGCCTGCGGGGCGGGCCGGCGGGGGCGAAAGAAACTTGCGAATGATCCGCTTTTGCGCAGGTCAGACGCGGGTTTTGCTATGGTGAGATGGATCACAAACGCCGGGGACGCCGGAATGTTCGGCCGAGTTCAGGCAGTTAGGCGTCATAGATCGCGGGGATGTCGGGGAGGAGGGAGAACTCCTCACCGCAGCACCCCGTGAGCCAGCGGGACCGACGTAAGAGGGAATGGCCATGAACAGCAGTACCACCGTCTCAGCAGAGCTGGGCCTTCGTCTCGTCGTCCCCGACCGCACGACCGTCCCCTTGCTGGCCGGGCTGGAGTACGCGGCCGACGACCCGTACGCGATCCGGATGGCCTTCTACGTGGGCGACGACGAGCCGGTTGAGTGGATCTTCGCTCGGGAGCTGCTCACGGTCGGCATCGTGCGCAAGGTCGGGGGCGGGGACGTCGAGGTCTGGCCGGGCGAGGACGACGGCACGCTGAACATCGCGCTGTCCTCCCCGTTCGGGGACGCGCTGTTCGAGGTGCCGCTCTCCCCTCTCGCCGACTTCCTCCACCGGACGTACCAGGCGGTGCCCGCCGGCGAGGAGAGCGAGTTCATCGACATCGACGCCGAGCTCGAGAACCTGCTCTGGCCGTCCTAGCCGGACAGGCGCGCGATGTGGCGCATCTTGTTCATCGCGTCCAGGGCGGCGACCTTGTAGGACTCGGCGAGGGTGGGGTAGTTGAAGACGGCGTTGACCAGGTAGTCGATCGTGCCGCCGCAGCCCATGACCGTCTGGCCGATGTGGACGAGCTCGGTGGCGCCGGTGCCGAACACGTGGACGCCGAGGAGCCGCCGGTCCTCGGGTGAGACGAGGAGTTTCAGCATCCCGTAGGAGTCCCCGATGATCTGGCCGCGGGCGAGCTCGCGGTAGCGGGACACGCCCACCTCGAAGGGGACCTTGGCCTCGGTCAGGGCGTCCTCGGTGCGGCCGACGAAGCTGATCTCGGGGATGGTGTAGATGCCGATGGGCTGGGTCTCGTGGATCTGCGAGACCGGCTCGTCGCAGGCGTGGTGGGCGGCGAGGCGGCCCTGCTCCATCGAGGTGGCCGCGAGGGACGGGAAACCGATCACGTCCCCCACCGCGTAGATGTGCGGGACCTCGGTGCGGTAGTGCTCGTCGACCTTGATCCGGCCGCGTCGGTCGGCGCTGAGGCCCGCTGCCTCCAGGCACAGGTCGCCGGTCATGCCGTGGCGGCCGGCGGAGTACATGACGGTGTCGGCGGGGATCCGCTTGCCGCTCTCCAGGATGGTGATCGCGCCGCCGCCCGTCCGCTCGACGGACGCGACGCTCTCGCGGAAGCGGAACGTGACGGCCAGGTCGCGCAGGTGGTACTTGAGGGCCTCCACGATCTCCAGGTCGCAGAATTCGAGCATGCGCTCGCGGCGCTCGACCACGGTGACCTTGGTGCCGAGCGCGGCGAACATGGAGGCGTACTCGATGCCGATCACTCCGGCGCCGACGACGACCATGGTCTCGGGGATGCGGTCCATGTGGATGATGCCGTCGGAGTCGATGATCGTCCGGTCGTCGAAGTCGACGGTGTCGGGCCGGGCGGGGCAGGTGCCCGTGGCGATCACGATGCGGTCGGCGGTGACCTTCTGCTCGCGGTCGCCAGTGCCGCTGACGGCGATCGTGTCGGGCTCCAGGAAGCGGCCGGTGCCGGGCAGCACGGTGACGCGGTTCCGGGCGAGCTGGCTGCGGACGACGTCGGTCTCGCGGCCGATGACGTGCTGGGTGCGCATCCCGAGGTCGGCGACGGTGATCTCCTCTTTGACCCGGTAGCTCTGCCCGTACAGCTCGCGCTGGTTGAGCCCGGTCAGGTAGAGGACGGCCTCGCGGAGCGTCTTGGACGGGATCGTCCCGGTGTTGATGCAGACGCCGCCCATCATGTCGCGGCGGTCGACGATGCCGACCCTGCGGCCCAGCTTGGCCGCGGCGATGGCCGCGCGCTGCCCGCCGGGACCCGAGCCGAGGACGAGGAGATCGAAGTCGTTCACTCCCCCAGTCTGACGGCCCGGCACCGCGGTGATAAGGGGTTTCGCCGGATCTATCCCGATCCCAGGAGGCCGGCGGCGAGGGCGTCCAGACCGGACTTGACGCGGGCGAGGGGCATGCCGCGCGTGCGGCGCTGGTGGAGGAACAGGTTCGCGGCGAGGGGGGCGAGGAGGGCGTCGGCCAGGTAGGCGGCGTCGGCGCCGGGGCGGATCTCGTGGAGCAGGATCGCCAGATGCCGGTGGTAGAGCCCGTAGGAGCCGTCGCGGAAGCGGGCGTCGGGCGGGTCGGACTCGGCCATCAGCAGCAGGTCGGCCTGGGCCTCGGTGCGGTCGGCCAGGGCGTGCAGGAAGGCGCGGACGCGGTCGGCGGGGGCGGCGCCCGGGCCGAGCGGCGGCGGGCCCTGGATGAAGGCGGCCTGGAAGTCGCGCTCGCGGTCGTCGATCACGGCGAAGACGAGCCGGGCCCGGTCGCCGAACCGGCGGTACACGGTGCCGACGCCGACCCCGGCGGCCCGCGCGACCTCGTCCATGGAGACGGCCTCGGGCCCGCGGGTGGCGATCACCTCCGCGGCGGCGCGCAGGATGCGGCGGCGGTTGTGCGCGGCGTCCGCGCGCTCGGCGGGCGGCCGCCCCACCACGGGCAACTCCCGCATCCAGCCCCCTTCAGGCACGGCACACCAGCGTAACGGGTTTGTATCCGGAAAGTTCTCCGGTTAAGCTCCGTAACCGGAACTTTCTCCGGTTAGTGGCGGGAGCGTGGGATGACGGCGGATCTGGCTGGACGGGCGGCCCTGGTGACGGGCGGCGGGCGCGGGATCGGGGCGGCGATCGCGCGCCGGCTGGCGCGGCAGGGCGCGGACGTCGCGGTGACCTACGTGCGGGCCCCGGAGCGGGCCGCCGGAGTCGTCGCGGAGATCGAGGCGGCGGGCGGGCGCGGGCTGGCGATCGCGGCCGACGCGGCGGACCCGGCGGCCGTCGTCGCGGCCGTCGACCGGGCGGCGGCGGAACTGGGCCGGCTCGACATCCTGGTCAACAACGCCGGGATCGCCCCCTACGGGCCGCTGGAGGACGTGTCGGCCGCCGAACTCGACCTGACGCTGGCGGTCCACGTCCGGGCCGTGTTCGTCGCGTCGCAGGCGGCGGCCCGCCATCTCGGGCCGGGCGGGCGCATCATCAGCATCGGCAGCAGCCTCGCCGAGCGCGTCCCCTATCCCGGCTGGACGCTGTACGCCATGAGCAAGTCGGCGCTCACCGGGCTCACCCGCGGCCTGGCCCGCGATCTCGGGCCGCGCGGGATCACCGCGAACGTGGTGCAGCCGGGCTCGACCGACACCGAGATGAACCCGGCCGACTCCCCCGACGCCGAGTTCGAGCGCGGGTTCACCGCGCTCGGCCGGTACGGGCGCGCCGAGGAGATCGCCGCGATGGTCGCGCATCTCGCGGGTCCGGGCGGGGACTATGTCACCGGTGCGGCGATCGCCGTGGACGGGGGGTATGCAGCCTGATGGCCTGGGTGTTCCTGTTGATCGCGGGGCTGACCGAGCTGGTGTGGGCGACGGCGCTCAAGCAGTCGGACGGCCTGACGCGGCTCTGGCCGACCGTCATCGGCCTCTCCGTGGCGCTGCTCAGCGTCGTCGTGCTTTCGCTCTCGCTGCGCTCCCTGCCGGTCGGGACGGCGTACGCGGTCTTCGTCGGGCTGGGGGCGCTCGGCGTCGCGGTCGTCGGCATGGTCGCGTTCGGGGAGAGCGCGTCGCCGGCGCGGCTGGCGTTCCTCGGCCTGATCGTCGTCGGCGTGGTCGGTCTCCAGGTCCTGGAGGGCTCTTAGCCCGGTCAAGATCGGGCAGAGTACGGGCATGGCGAGGGAGATGCTGGGGATCGACATCGGCGGTTCGGGGATCAAGGGGGCGGTGGTCGACCTGTCGGACGGCACGTTCACGCGGGAGCGGTTCCGGGTGGACACGCCGCAGCCGTCGAAGCCCAAGGCGGTCGCGAAGGTGCTCGCGCAGGTCGTGGAGCACTTCGAGTGGGACGGGCCGATCGGGGTCACCTATCCGGGCGTGGTGATCGACGGGGTGACGCTGTCGGCGGCGAACGTGTCCAAGCGCTGGATCGGGCTGGAGGCGCGCGCGCTGGTCGCCGAGGCGACCGGGTGCGAGACCACGCTGCTCAACGACGCGGACGCGGCCGGGATCGCGGAGATGCGGCTCGGCGCGGGGCGCGGGCGGCACGGCACGGTCGTCGTGCTCACGCTGGGGACGGGCATCGGCAGCGCCCTGTTCACCGACGGGGTCCTCGTCCCGAACACCGAGTTCGGGCACCTCCAGGTCGACGGCGAGGACGCCGAGATCCGCGCGGCGGCGAGGGCGCGGGAGGAGGAGGACCTCAGCTGGAAGAAGTGGGCGAAGCGGCTCAGCGTGTACCTGGGCCACCTGGAGGCGCTGATCTCCCCGTCACTGATCATCGTGGGCGGCGGGGTGAGCAAGAAGTCCGAGCACTTCCTGCCGCTGCTCAAGGGCGTCCGGGCGGAGATCGTCCCCGCGCGGCTGGTGAACAACGCGGGGATCGTGGGGGCGGCGATGGCGGCGGACGCCGCGCGCTCCCTGGAGGCCGCACGCTAGGCCCTCCTGAGCCGGACGGTCGCGATCTCCCAGGGCCGCAGCGCGAGCGCGGCGGTCCCCTCGTGCACGTCGAGCGGGATGCCGGGGCGTCCGCGCAGGTCGACGCGGGTCGCCCCGGTGAGGCCGCCCTGGATGACGGCCGTGGTGGGGTGCGCGCACTGGGCGACCACGCGGGTCTCGATCCAGCCGTCGCGGAGGCGCAGCGAGGTCATCGCCACGCCGTCGCCCGTGATCGAGATGCCCGGCCTGGACGGCGGGACGGGCGTGGCGGCCCGCCCGTAGCCGGCGGCGGTGAACAGGTCGTGGCGGTAGGCCTCGGCCGCCCGCAGTACATCGGTTCCTGGCGCTTCGCCGGAGTACGGCATGACCGCGAGGCCGACCGTGCGCTCGCCCCGGCACTGGGCCAGCGGCGTCGGGAGCTGGGGTCCGGCGGGCTGGTCGCGGTAGGCGTTGCGGTCCCGCGACAGGTAGCCGATCGAGCGCAGCAGGGTGATCGCCATCTCCCGTCCGCCCAGGACCTCGTACTCGGTCGCGTGCTCCAGCAGGACGGCCAGGCCGCCCGCGGCGGCGAAGCCGGACGCGGGGAACGTCGGCACGGGGCGCTCGCCGAAGCCGCCCTCGGCGGTGAGCCCCCGCTCGACGATCGCGAACTGGCCCTCGGCGAAGGACGAGGCGGCCTCGCGCGGCAGTGGCAGGTGCAGCCGGACGCGATGGTCGTCGCACCGGTTGTCGAATGTGACGCGCAGCCGCAGGAAGGGCTCCCCGGCGCGGAGTTCGGCGCGGGTCGTGACGGTCACGTCCTCTTCGGCGGTGGACCGGGCGCCGCCCGGGACGTCCCCGGACGCGGGCCACCGGTAGGTCCGGACGATGTCGAGCGCGGCGACGAGCGGCCCCTCCCACACGGTCCGGACGTCCACCGCCCGGGGGTCGCCGACGACGCGGTCCTCGGCGGGCGGCGCGTAGTTGTAGGAGTCGCCGAGGTCGCCGCCGTCCACGATGCGGCCGGCCCCCTCTACGACGTGGCCGGACGGGGTGCGCAGCTGGAGCGTGCCGTCGTCCCGGACCTCGGCGCGCAGCAGCCCGTTGTCCAGGACGTTCCCCTCGGCCCTGACCCGCCCCTCCGGAGCGGCGCCGGAGGCGGCGGGCCGGACGGCGGTGAGCCCGAGCGGGGGCACCTCGACCAGCGCGGCGACCGTGCGGCGCGGGTCGGCCAGGATCCGGACGCGCCAGTCGCCGTCCGCGCCGCGCAGCGCCCCGCGCACCTCGCCGATGTCGAACGGCAGGTCGGCGCGGGCCGTGACGTGGAAGGTGAGGGTGCGGTCCGCCGGGGACACCGACCAGTCGCGGATCTCCTGCCCGAACAGCACCCGCCCGTACACCCGCTCCAGCAGGATGGGCAGCTCCGAGGCCGGGTGGAGCGCGTCGTCCAGCACGGTGGGGGCGGTGTCGAGCGTCTGGACGGGTACTGGCCGCCCGTCCCCCGTCTCCAGCCCGGGTTCCCCTTCGCCTGGGACGTCCAGGGTGACGAGGCCGGTGCGCGTCGCGGGGGTCGGGTTGAACACCAGGTGCGAGCCGAGCGGCACCGTCCCGGCGCGCTCGGCGGTGACGAGGTCGCAGACCGCGCGGCCGAGCTGCTCGGCCTCGGCCATGCGCGCCGCGACCTGCTCGGCGGTCTCGTCGCTGCCGCAGCCGGTGACCGAGTCGTGGCAGCTCACCTCGATGAGGTTCCGCCAGGCCAGGTCGAGGAACCGCTGCGCGTCGCCGGTGTACCAGAGCGCGGTCAGCGGCTCGGCGTAGCGCTCCACGAGCCGTTCGGCGCGTCCCATCAGCTGCTTGAGCCGGACGCGGGCCGACAGCACGCCGGGCAGGATGTTGGCGCGCGCGTGGGAGCGCAGCTCGCCGCGGACGCGCGGCAGGCCGTCCACGGACGGCTCCTCCCCGGCGAAGTACCCGGCGAGGGTGTCCAGCCGCATCGCGCGCCCGGCGGAGGCGACCCGGTCGGCGAGGTCGGCGGCGGGCGCGGTGTGGTCGGCCCCGTACATGGCCAGCAGGGGGCCGCCGCCCGGGTACCAGCGGCCCATCGACTCGGCGAACCCGGCGACGCGGCCGGTCAGCAGCGAGGCGCCGTCCTCGAACTCCTCGAACATCGAGGCGGCGTTGCCGTAGCCGCCCTCGGGGAGGTACTGGGTGCGGATCGCGGTCCCGTCCGGCGCCTCCCAGGCGAACGCGCGGGTGCGGACCCGGTCCGGGACGCCGCGCCACACGCAGGCGTGCTCGATCCCCGCGAGCCGCAGGATCTGCGGCGTCTGCGCGCAGTGCCCGAACTGGTCGGGCAGGTAGCCGACCATCATGGCGGCGCCCAGCTCCTCCGCGCGCCGCAGCCCGAGCTCCAGGTTCCGGACGATGTTCTCCCCCGAGCACAGGAACTCGTCGTGCAGGATCTGCCAGGGGCCGACGGCGAGGCGGCCCTCCCGGACGAGCGCGGCCACACGGTCCCGCCGCTCGGGGCGGATCTCCAGGTAGTCGTCGACGGCGGCCATCTGCCCGTCCAGCGTGAAATGCCAGCGGGGGTCGGCCTCCATGCCGTCGACGACGCCGTCCAGCAGCGACACCAGGCGGAGCCGGAAGCGCTGGAACGGCAGGTACCACTCGCGGTCCCAGTGGGTGTGCGGCACGACGACGATCTCGGATTCCTCGGTCCGGCCTTCTACCCGCACAGTGCGATCACCTCGTTCTCGTGGGTCTCCAGGCGGTGCATGCCCGCCCCGTCGGCGGGCATCCGGACGCGGTCGCCGCGGACGGCGGCCCGCCGCCCGTCCGGCCGGACCAGCACGGTCCCGTCCGCGCCCATGGCGGTGAGCTCGTCGCCGGCGCGCAGCAGGACGGGCGCGTCCAGGCCGGCGGACACCGAGGTCCGGCCGGCGGCGAGCCCGCCCAGCACGTCCTCCCCCTCGGTGAGGACCCAGGTGACGGGCTCGCCGAGGCTCTTCTCCTGCGCCGGGTCGTGGAAATCGCTGCCGCCGAGGGGCACGACGCCTCCGGGCCGCCACAGGTCCGCCCAGGCCAGCGGGGCGCCCCAGCGGCGGTCCCACCAGGAGGAGTGCCAGATCTCGGCGAGGCGCGGCCGGTGCCCGGCGGGCAGGGGGCGGCGCCAGGCGCAGTCGCCGCTCAGCGGATGGTTGATCGACATGAGCCCGCCGCGCGCGGCGGAGGTGGCGGCCCAGTCGGCGCTCGGCCCGCGGAAGTCGATCCAGCCGGTGTCGCCGAAGACGTTCGCGTGGCCGAGGTCGGTGGTGACCTCCTGGCCGGGCAGCAGGAGAACCCCGGCGTGCGCACCGGCGGCGGGCAGCTCGGGGTGGTGGCTGACGGTGTTGTGGTCGGTCACGGCGAGGAAGTCCAGCCCCCGGGAGGCGGCGAGGCAGGCCAGCTCGGTGACGGTGAGCGTGCCGTCGCTGTGGACGGTGTGCGCGTGCAGGTCGCCGGCCAGCCACCGCATCCCGGGCGGGGCGGGCAGCTCCCGGCGGGGCGGCCGCTCCGGCCGTGGCGGCGGCGGTTCGTCCGGGCGGTCTGGGGCAGCCCCTGAGGTCGTGACGGTGACCTCGTAGGGGACGCCGTCCGGCGGGATCCGGTGCAGTCCGAGCCAGACGTGCCAGACGCCGGGTTCGAGCTCGCCGGGAAGGTAGCCGGGCGTCGCCCAGCCGGCCCCGATGGTGAACTCGCGGCGCGCCCCGCCGGACCAGCCGCGGAACCCGTCCGGCCCATGGCAGCCCAGGTCGATCACACCGCCGTCGAAGGAGAGCCCGACCGTGACGGACGCCGTGCCCGGCGGGACCTCGAAGGGGAGCTCGCGCAGGCCCTGCTCCAGACGGTCTTCCAGGCTCCACCGCCCGCTGTGCACGGTCATCCGCGCCTCCCGTCCTTGGTCAGGGGCACCGCCGCCTGCCCGGCCTCGGCGCCGCCGCCCGTCACCAGCTCGCCCTCGCGGTAGAGCAGGACGCGGCCCGGACGCGGCAGCGCCCACCCCTCCGCGTGGGAATGGGCCTCGAAGTCCTCCCCCACGACGGCCCGCACGGTCTCGCCGTCGACGTCCAGGGTCACGAGGGAGGCCCCGCCGAGGTTCTCCACGACGGACACCCTTCCGTGGAACGCCCCGTCGACCGGCTCGGCGCTGAACTCCATGTACTCGGGACGTACCCCGCACACGACCTCCTGCCCGTCCAGCGCGAGGCCGCGCGCCTCCTCCGGGACGGGCAGCCCGGTCCCGCCGACCGCGACGTCCCCGCCCCGGACCGTGCCGGGCAGCAGGTTCATGGGGGTCGAGCCGATGAACGAGGCCACGAACAGGTTCGCCGGGCGCCGGAACACCTCCGTGGGCGTCCCGATCTGCCGGATCCGCCCGGACTCCATCACCGCGATCCTGTCGGCGAGCGCCAGGGCCTCCGCCTGGTCGTGCGTGACGAACACCGTCGTGACCGCGACCCGCTGCTGGAACCTCTTCAGGAAGGTGCGGGCCTCGAGGCGGAGCCGCGCGTCCAGGTTGGACAGCGGCTCGTCCAGCAGGAGGACCCGCGGATCGGCCACCACGGCGCGGGCCAGCGCGACCCGCTGCTGCTGGCCGCCCGACAGCTCCCCGGGACGCCGCTGCTCCATCCCCTTCAGGCCGAGCTCGCCGACGGCCTCGGCCGCGCGCCGGTACCGGGCGGCGCGGCTCTGCTTCCTGACGCGCAGCGGGTAGGCGATGTTGTCCATGACGGTCATGTGCGGGAAGAGCGCGTAGTCCTGGAACACCATGCCGACGTCGCGGCGGCCCGGCTGGAGCCGCGTCACGTCCTGCTCGCCGAGGCGGACCGTCCCGCCCGCCGCCGCCTCCAGCCCGGCGATCGTGCGCAGCAGCGTCGTCTTCCCGCAGCCGGACGGGCCGAGCAGCGCGAAGAACTCGCCCGTCCGGACGTCCAGGTCGAGCGCGTCCAGGGCCCGGACACCGCCCGGATAGACCTTCGTCAGCTCCCGAATGGTGATGGACGCCATCAGCGCTTGATCCCTCCGTGGAAGCGGAACCCGTACCGGCGGCTGACGAACAGGTACATGAGCACGACCGGCAGGGAGTACAGGAGCGAGAAGGTGGAGATCAGCGGCAGGTCCGGCTGGCCGCCCTCGGTGTAGAACGTGTACATGATCACCGAGGCGGGGGCCTTGTCCGGGTTTCGCAGCAGCAGGAACGGCATGAGGAAGTCGCCCCACACCTGCGCGACCGTCCAGACCGCCACGGTGGCGAGGCCGGGCCGGATCACCGGGACGACCACGTGCCGCAGGACCTGCAGCGGCGAGGCCCCGAACACCCGCGCGGCCTCCTCGTAGGACGTGGGGGTGGCGTCGGTGAAGTCCTTCAGCAGGAAGATCGCCGCCGGCAGCAGCCCGCCGGTCAGCACCAGGACCACGCCGAGCCGCGAGTCGATCAGGTGCAGGTTGAAGGCCAGCAGGAACACCGGCACCATCGCGGCCGTCCCGGTGATGATCGACGACAGCAGGAGCAGGACGTAGAGCAGCAGGTCCCGGCCGGGGACCCGGACCCGGCTCAGCGCGTACGCGGCCAGCGACGCGGTCGTGACGACGAGCGCGGCCGTCCCGGCGGCCAGCAGCACCGAGTTGCGCAGCGAGGCGAGCGCGTACGGGTTGTCCATCAGGACCCGGAAGTTGTGCAGGGTGAACTCGGGCAGCGACGCCGCGATGCCCGGGTTCGCGTCGAACGGGGCGAAGGCCAGCCAGAGCAGCGGCAGCGCGAAGAACCCGAGGACGGCCGAGACGAACACGGCCAGGCCGATGCGGCGCAGCAGCTCGCGGACGGTGTCGTTCACGCGGCCGCCCCCTCCGCCGCGCCGGCGTCCGGCGTGCCGGTCGTCTCCAGGCGGGCCGGCTCCTTGCGGGCGCGGTCGCGCAGCGCCCGCAGGTAGAGCAGCGCGATCACCAGGTTGACCAGGATCATGACCAGCGAGATGGCCGCGCCGAAGCCGAGCCGGCCGTCGCCGAGCGCCGTCCGGTAGACGTACACCGACATGATCTCCGAGCGCCCGTCCGGGCCGCCGGCGGTGATCAGGAACGGGGTGAAGTCGTTGAACGTCCACAGGCTGACCAGCAGCAGGCTCGTCAGCACGTGGCCCCTGATGCGCGGGAGCACCGCGTCGCGCAGCGTCTGCCACGTCGAGGCGCCCGCGAGCCGCGCCGTCTCCAGGTGGGACGGTGGAACGTTCCCGATCGCCGCGCCGTAGAGCATCATCGAGAACGCGGTCCCGCGCCAGACGTTGAACACGACGATGCACGCCATCGGATGGTCCAGCAGCCATGCCGTGCCCGGGGTGCCGAGCACGGCGTTGAGGGTCCCGCCGTCGCGGTCCAGCAGCGCGATCCACAGGAACGCGATGACCGAGGACGGCAGGATCCAGGCCAGCAGCACCAGCCCCTCGACCAGGCGCCTCAGCGGGCCGGACCGGTCGCGCATCACCCAGGCGATCGCGAACCCGAGCACGGTCTGCCCGACCACCGCCGACCCGAGGACGAACTGGAGCGTCAGCCACAGCGACCGGTGGAAGTCGCCGTCGCCGAGCACCTCCCGGTAGTTGCCCGCCCCGACGAACCGGGGCTCGCTGGCGGCGATGCCCGTGAGCCGGTAGTCGGTCGTGCCCAGGTAAAGCGTCCAGAGGGCGGGGAACACCAGGAACACCGCGACCAGGACCAGCGCGGGCGCGACGAAGGCCGCCGCGCGCCCCCGGCCCAGCCCGGCCGCGTCGTCCCCGGGGGACGGCGCGGCCGCGGGCACGGCGTCAGCGCGGGGTGACGTGGGCGGCGCCACCGACGATCCCCTCCAGCTTCCTGGTGTACTCGGCGGCGGCCTGGTCCGGGGTCCTGCCCGACACCACGCTCGCGGTGGCCTCCTGCAAGGCCGTCGAGACCTGCGGGTAGGCCGAGAGCCCCGGACGGTAGGACGTGACGGGCAGCACCTTCTCCGACACGAACGTCAGGAACGGGTCGCCCGCGAGGATCTCCTTGTTCACGTCCGTCCTGGACGTGATCTCGGGGGTGCCCGCCGTCCGCGCCTTGACCATCTCCGGGGAGTTCATGAAGGCCAGCAGCTCGAATGCCTGCTGCGGGTACTTCGTGTTCGGGTTGAGGACGGTCACCGCGCCGCCCGACATGCTCACGAACGACTGCCCGCGCAGGCCGCGCCCCGGGGAGACGGCGGGGATCAGCGCGTAGCCGACGTCCTGGTCGCGGGTCTTCATCTTCGCGACGCCCGTCTTCGGGTTGAGGACGTCCCGCCAGAAGTAGTCGCCCTCGAACAGGATCCCGATCTTGCCGGCCGCGAACTCCTCGAACGACTTGTCGCGCCCCTTGGCCTCCTGCTGGAGCTTGGGGTCGCCGAGGCCCTCGCGGCCGTAGACCTGCGCGTACAGGCCGAGGACCTGCTTGAGCGCCTGGCCGCCGCCCGCCCACTTGCCGTCCGCGTAGACCTCGGCGCCGGCCCCGGCGAGCAGCGGGAGCGCGCCCTGCATGCTCGTGGCCTCGCCCATCGCGGTGCCCGCGTTCAGCTGGATCGGCGTCACGCCGGAGATCCTCTTCAGGGCGCGCCCCGCCGTGAGGATGTCCTCCCAGCTCTTCGGCTGCCAGTCGCCGGGCAGGCCCGCCTGGGCGAAGAGCTTCTTGTTGAAGAAGATGACGCGGCCGTCGGTCGCGGGCGGGACGCCGTAGCGCCGGTCCTCGAACATCGCCAGCCGTTGGACCGCTCCAGGGATCTGCGACCAGCCGTCCCACGCGTCAGCGGGGGCGCCGACGGCCTCCGACAGCGGCTGGAGGTAGCCGGCCTGGGCGAACTCACCCACCCAGATGCCGTCGATGTCCATGATGTCGGCGCCCGAGCGCGACTTCAGGTCGAGCGCCAGCTTCGTCTTGTACGCCTCGTCGTCCACGCCCTGCCCGCGGAACGTCACCTTCGCGGTGACGCCCTTGGCCTTCTGCGCCGCGACGAACTTCGGGATCATCGTCCTGGCGATCCACTCGGCCTCTTCGGTGTTCTTGCCGCCCTCGATGGCGTTGCGGGTGATCGTCAGGGAGAAGCTCTTGGCGTCCTTGCCCCGGTCGGGGTCGGTCGGGGACCCGCCGCCGCAGCCGGCGAGCGCCGCGCCCGCCAGCACGAGCGCGGCCGCCGCGCCGATCCGCCTCCTGGAGAAGTCCCTACTGGAGAAGACCATGGGTGACCTCCTACAAGCGTCACCACATAACGTGACCGAAGAAATCGATCACGTAAAGACTCCGGAGATCGTTTTCTTGGTTCAGGGGTCCATCAGCTCGGCGGACCGTGCCGTGAACGCCTCCATCGCCTTCGCGGTGATGGGGCCGGGGGCCGCCGGGAGCACCGTTCCGTCCACGGCCCGGATCGGCTGGACGTCGCGGGTCGTGGAGGTCAGGAACGCCTCGTCCGCTCGGTAGAGGTCGTCGAGCGCGACGTCCTCCTCCTCGCCGCCGCACCACTCCAGCGTCAGCGCGCGCGTCACCCCGGCCAGGCAGCCGGACGACAGCGGCGGCGTCACCAGCCGTCCGCCGAGCACGACGAAGATGTTGCTCCCCGTCCCCTCGCACAGGTTCCCGGCGAGGTTGCCGAAGATCGCCTCGCCGCCGCCGCGCTCCTGGGCGTAGGCGAGCGCCAGGGCGTTCTCCGCGTAGGACGTGGTCTTGAGGCCCGACAGCGCGCCCCGCTCGTTGCGCGGCCACGGCACGACCGTCACGTCCGCCGCGGGCGGGAACGGGTCCTGCGGGCCGACGATGATCGACACCGTCGGGCCCTGGTCGCCGCGCGCCGAGCCGAGCGGGCCCGGACCGCTCGTGTAGGTGATGCGGATGCGGGCCAGCGGCCACCTCGGGGCGGCGGCGAGCACCTCCAGGGTCCCCTGCGCGAGCGCGTCGTGGTCGGGCTCGGGCAGGCCGAGGCCGGCCGCCGAACGGGCCAGCCGGCGCAGATGCCGGGTCAGCGCGAACGGCTCCCCGTTCGTCGCCTTCACGGTCTCGAAGATCCCGTCCCCGACGAGCATGCCGTGGTCGAAGACCGACACCGTCGCCCGCTCAGGGTCGAGCAGTTCCCCGTTCAGCCAGATCCTGGCCCGCTCCGTCACCTGCCGCCACCTCCAAAAGCCGAGCCGCCTTCAGCTCGGTCTCGCGCCACTCGCGGTGTGGGTCGGACCCCCAGGTGATGCCGGCGCCGGTACCGAACCGCAGGAGGCCGTCCTCCGCCCAGAAGGTCCGGATGCCCACGGCGAGGGCGCCGCGCCGGGAGTCCGCGTCCACCCAGCCGATGGCCCCACAGTACGGCCCCCGGGGGACGGGTTCGAGCCCTTCCAGCAGGCTCAGGGCGCTCGACTTCGGGGCGCCCGTCACCGAACCGGGAGGAAACGTCGCGGCGATCAGCTCCGGCCAGCCGCCCCCCGCGAGCCGCGCCCGCACGGTCGACACCAGGTGGACGAGCCCCGGATGCTCCTCCAGCGCGCACAGCTCCGGCACGCTCATCGAACCGGTCTCCGCGACACGTCCGAGGTCGTTGCGGACCAGGTCGACGATCATGACGTTCTCGGCGCGGTCCTTGGGCAGGAGGTCGTCCGCCGTCCTGCCGGTGCCCTTGATCGGACGGGACTCGACGATCCGGCCGTCCCGCCGCAGGTACAGCTCCGGCGACGCGGAGGCGACCTCCAGGCCCGGCAGCTTGAGCGTCATCGCGTGGGGCGCGGGATGCCGCTTCGCCAGCCTCGACCCCAGACCGGCGATGTCGGAGCCGGGGAGCAGTTCGGCGGAGAGCACGCGGCAGAGATTGGCCTGGTAGACGACACCGTCCGCTATCGCGTCACGGATGCGCTCCACGCCCGCCACGTAGGCGGCCTCGTCCAGAGAACTCGTCCACTCCCCCGGCCCGGCCCACGCGCCCCCCGGATGCGGCGCGGGCCTCACCGTCTCGAACCTCGCGCATGTGGCCTCGCCCTCATAGGTCACCACGACCGCCCACCAGCCGCGCGAATCCAGCGCCGCCAGGTCGGAGGTCACATCCGCGAGACCGGTGGCCAGCAGGCCCCCGGCATAGGCGAAGCTCACCCCAGCACGCACCCGAACGAGTCGGCCAGGCCCGCCAGCCCGGCGTCGGTCACCACCAGCGCCCGCCGCGTGGAGCCCCGCTCGAACCAGCCGAGCTCGATCATCCGGCTCGTCAGCGCCGCACCCAGCGCACCGTTCAGATGCGGGCGGCGCTCCGTCCAGTCGAGGCAGTGCCACGCGAACCTGCGCCGCGACCCCCGCAGCTCCTCCAGATCCAGACCCAGGCCCTGCAGCCGCTCCTCGCCCTTCTCCGTCACCTCGTAGGCGTCGCCCTCGGCCGCCTCGATCAGGCCGCCGTCCAGCAGCGCGGCGAACAGCGTCACTCCGGCGATTCCGGCGAGATGGTCGTAGCACGTGCGCGCCTCGTGCAGCCGCCGCGCGTCCCGGGACTGCCGCAGGCTGTTCACCCGCACCGGCGGGCTGATCCGCGACAGCGCCTCGATCACCTGCGCGACCTCGCTCCCCCGCAACCGGTAGTACCGGTGCCGCCCCTGCTGGACGACCGTCACGAACCCGCCGTCCAGCAGCCGCGCCAGATGCGCGCTCGCCGTCTGGGCGCTCACCCCCGCCGTCCTCGCCAGCTCCCCCGCCGCGAGCGGGCGCCCGTCCAGCAGCGCCGTCAGCATCGCGGCCCGCGCCCGGTCCGCCAGCAGAGCCGCGACCGGCGCGAAGTCCACACTCACGACCTGTTCCGAGCCCATGGCACCGAGCCTAGGCGACCCACCCTTCGACCAGCGTCGAAGCGACCGCCCCCCGCCCGGCGGGGAAACCGGTTCGCGGAACCGCCACGGACGCGCTAATCTTTTCCACGTCGCCGCAGGGCGCAAGCGGAAGTGGCTCAGGGGTAGAGCATCACCTTGCCAAGGTGAGGGTCGCGGGTTCAAATCCCGTCTTCCGCTCTGAGGGGCCTTTCAGGCTATGACCCAGAAGGTCTCCTTCTGGTGGAGTGGCCGAGAGGCGAGGCAACGGCCTGCAAAGCCGTGTACACGGGTTCAAATCCCGTCTCCACCTCAACCCCGTACCTCCCCCCGGAGGGCACGGACTAGGGCGATTAGCTCAGTGGGAGAGCGCTACCTTGACACGGTAGAGGCCACTGGTTCAATCCCAGTATCGCCCACGAGTCGGGCCACCATGGTCGGCGCCTTTGGCGCCTTCCCCGGTGGCCCGCAGTGCTTTCCTGGGGGGCGACCCCCAGACCCCCGATGTGGGGGACTCCGTCCCCCACGCAGCGGGTCGGCATGCTCAGTGAGCCTTTGGCTCACTCTCGCCGAGGCCCGCAACGCTCTTCTGGGGGGCGACCCCCAGACCCCGATGTGGGGGACTCCGTCCCCCACGCAGCGGGTCGGCATGCTCAGTGAGCCTTTGGCTCACTCTCGCCGAGGCCCGCAACGCTCTTCTGGGGGGCGACCCCCAGACCCCGATGTGGGGGACTCCGTCCCCCACGCAGCGGGTCGGCATGCTCAGTGAGCCTTTGGCTCACTCTCGCGGAGGCCCGCAGTGCTTTTCTGGGGGCGACCCCCAGACCCCCGATGTGGGGGACTCCGTCCCCCACGCCCCCTGCGTGCGGGGCTCGGTTGAGTGCGCATCCTTAAGCCATCGGTCGGCTCTGGTTCATACCTTCGAGTCCGGGCTGTTCAGTCAGCCTCCCGCCGTGGTCGATCCTCCTTGGGCCATCGGGCGGTCGGTCCCGCCGCCGTGGCAGCTCCCCTTCTTGCGACGTCTTTCTGGCGGCACGCCTCAGGTTCTTTGGGCATGGGGGGCTGCCTCTTATGCGCGCCTGCATGGGACAAGCCCCTGCAAGCCAACGTGAACTGGTAGCCCCCTGATCGGCGCGCGGGGCTTCGGGCAGAGGGCGGTGGTGGCGTTCGCTCGGCCGTGTTTCTTGATCGGCATCGGGGCGCTGCCAGGGCCGTGAGCTGGGCTCTTGACGATAGGCAGGTGTTTACCTGCATAATGGGGGGGTGGACGATGATCCGGGAGTGATGGACGCGGTTTTCAAGGCGTTGGCGGACCCCACGCGGCGGCTTCTGCTCGATCGGTTGCGGGAGCAGAACGGGCAGACGTTGCGGGAGTTGTGCGAGCGGCTGAACATGGCGCGGCAGTCGGCTACGCAGCATCTCGACGTGCTGGTGGGGGCCGGGCTCGTGACCGTCGTGCGGCGGGGGCGGGAGCGGCTCCACTATCTCAACCCGGCGCCGATCCACGAGATCGAGGAGCGCTGGATCTCCGGGTTCGACAGGCCGCGCCTGCGAGCACTCAGCGCCATCAGGGACCGAGCAGAGGAGTACGCCATGACCGTCGAGACCACGACCGTGCCGACCTACGTCTATGTCACCTACATCCGCGCCGGAGCGGAGCAGGTGTGGAAGGCCCTGACCGACGCGGACCTGACGGCGCGTTACTGGGGGCACGCCAACGTCTCGGACTGGCAGCCGGGGTCGGCCTGGGAGCACCAGCGCACGGACGGGTCAGGGGCGGTCGACGTCGTCGGGCGGGTGCTCGCGGCCGAGCCGCCGACGCGGCTGGTCGTCACCTTCGAGGACCCCGGCGCCGAGCCCGCCGAGGACCCGTCGGTCGTCACCTTCCTCGTCGAGCCGCACCAGGACATCGTCCGGCTCACCGTGACCCACGAGAAGCTCACCGACGCGGAGATGCTCGACGGCGTCTCGCAGGGATGGCCGGCCGTCCTGGCGAACCTCAAGTCGCTGCTGGAGACCGGTGACGTCCTGCCGGAGGCGCTGTGGGAGTTCTCCGGCAGGCCCGCCTGAAGCTACGGGGCGGTGCCGGCGCGGGAGTGGGTGCCGAGGACGTGGGCGAACAGGGCCGGGGCCCTGGTGCCGCCCACGGTGTCCGGGAGGACCTCGGGGGTCAGCGTCCATTCCGCGCCGACCCACGAGTCGGCGATGGAGCCCTCGCTCGAAGGCAGGTCGTTGCAGGACTGCCGGAGGCGCATGGCGCGCACCGACTCGGCCGCGGGCGTGTCGGTCTCCACCAGGATCACCGGGACGCCGACCAGCGGGCCGTCCTCGACCAGGCGCAGGAGGTGGTGCGACTCCTCGCCGTCGAGCGCGGCGCCCGCGTCGAGGACGACGACCAGCCGCAGCGGGGGGCCGGCGGCCGGTCCGTCGTCGCCTCCGATCCGGCGCAGGTCGACCAGGTCGAGGAGGCGGCGCATCCGCTGGGCGGCCCCCGCGCCGATCGCCACGCCGCCGCCGAGCAGGCGGGACGTGGTGGCCTGGTCGAACCCGTGCAGCCAGCCGGCGCCCGACAGGCCCGCGGCGTCGATCACCTCTAGCCCGGCGACGCCCGGCGGGACGGCCGCCAGGAACCGCGTCACCAGCGACCAGGCGTAGGCGGCCGAGTCTCCCGGCATGGTGCCCTGCGAGATCCACACGGCGCGCCGCCACGGCAGCCGCAGGACGAGCGGCACCCGCAGGTCGGGCAGCTCCGCGGTGGACAGGCGGCCGAGCAGCACGCCCTCGGCCAGGTCGGCGCGGGGCTGCCAGGTCAGCCAGGACGGCGCGTCGAAAGGCGCGACCTCCGGGGTGACCTGGGGCTCCACCCGGGCGAGCTCGTCGCGGAGCTGTGCGGCGTCGTCGCGGAGCCGCTGATGGGCGGCGTCCATGAGCCGCTGGAAGCCGCCGGGCGGCTTGCGTCCGGCGATCTCCTCGTTGCGCAGGACGAGCGCGTGCTCGGTGGACGAGTGGAACGCCGCCATCGACCGGCTCGCGTCCTCCCAGACGAGCCAGCAGCGCTCGACGTAGCCGACCTCCGAGGTGGGTGGCGGTGCCGGAGGACGCGAGCTCGCCGGGGGCGGGCTCGCGGGAGGCGGTACCAGCGGGGGCGGGCCCGCCTGCTGCGGGGGCGGGCCGACGGCGGGGGCGGGCTCGGGTTCGCCCGGGTCGTCGACCTCGATGCCGTGCGCCTCGAGCAGCTCGGCAAGGCCGCCGGCGTAGCCCTGGCCGACGGCCCGCACCTTCCAGCGGCCGTCGCGGCGGTAGAGCTCGAGCCCGATGATGGCCCTCTCCGGACCGAGCCCCGGGACGGTGAACTCGACGAGCGGGTCGCCGGTGCCGGTGGTGAGGTCGAGCCGGGGCGCCGGCATGGTGCCGAAGGTGGTCGCGCCGGTCAGGCTGACCGCGATCAGCACCGCCGCGGCGTCGGCGTCGACCGCGTCGAGGTCGACCTCGACGCGCTGGCGGCCGTCGCCGGACCAGCGCACGCCCGGGACCTCGGGCGCGTTGTAGAACACCAGGTCGGCGTCGGAGCGCGCCCGCAGGCCGGGCCCGACCAGCAGGGCGCTGACGTCGACGGGGACGGCGCAGGACGCGGTGGCGACGACGCGCCTGACCGGCAGCGCGGCGTTCGCGCCGGGCGAGAGTGCGGCCATCGGCGGTCAGGCGAGACCGATGATCGTCGGCAGCATGTCCTGGAAGGTGCGGCCGTGGCACGGCTCGCCGATCGCGTTCATCTTCCAGGCGTCGCCGTGCCGGTAGAGGCGGGCCATCACCATGGCGGTGTGGGCGCCGCCGCCGGTCAGCGTGTAGCGGGCCAGCTCGCCGCCGTCGATCTCGTTGACCAGGCGGCAGAAGGCGTTCTCGACCTCGTTGAACGTCTGCCCGTTGAAGGAGCTCACGGTGAACACCAGCGAGGTGACGTGCACGGGCAGCCTGGCGAGGTCGACGATGACCGACTCGTCGTCGCCGTCGCCCGCCCCGGTGAGGTTGTCGCCGGTGTGCCGGACCGAGCCGTCGTCGCTGACGAGCTTGCCGAAGTAGACGACGTCGGCGAGGTTCCCGTCGGCGAACAGGACGCAGGACGCGTCGAGGTCGATCTCCCGTTCCCGGGAGCCGAAGAAGCCCTTCTTCTTCACCGCGTCCCAACCGAGGCCCATCCGGACCATGCTGAGCGCACCGCCCGGCTTCTCCAGCGAAATCCGCTGGCCTTTCACCATTGAGACGGTCACTGCCGTCGCCTCCTCGCTGTCCCTGAAGGCACCCCGAACACGGTGCGCGCTCAGCCTTTCAGCCGATCCGCTCGTTGTCATCCGAATCGGGGCTCAGGTGTCGCAGGCGATGCCGTCGCCGTCACGGTCGAGGTCGTAGATGTCGCTGCCCACGACGCGGACGGGGCCGGCCACGTAACCGGGGCCGTCGCCGCTGCCGCCCGCGCAGTCGACGTCGCTCGCGATCGGCACGCAGGCGCCGGTGTAGTTGGGGTCGCACCGCCGCGCCCGCTTCGTGCCCACGGCGACGACGCGGGTGACCGCGCGCTTGGTGACCACCGTGCGAATCAGTTTCCGGTCCGTCTCGACGCCATTGGTGAGAGTGACCTCATAGGTGAGGGTCTTGAGCCCGGCGGCCCCGCGAGTGCGTACCTTGGTCGCGCCTTTGGCGAGGGCCGCGTCGTTCACCTTTCTCGTCCTGAACGGGATCTTCCGTGTTCTCGTGACCGTGCGTTTCGTCGTCGTGGGGGTGGCCTCCGCGACCGTGCTCGCGCTGGTGGACGGCGACGCGCTCGCCGCGGCCTTCGACGGGCGCGCCGCGGCCGGGGCGCCCTCCGCCCCGCAGGCGCCGAGCGGCACGAGCGCGGCGGAGGCCAGCACAACGAGAATGGATCGCTTCATGAATTTCCCCCATACGTAGGGGAAAATCGTGCTTCTGACCGTTAATCCGCGTCAATGACACGGTCGAAGAATCCCGGGCCGGATCCGGCCCGGGATTCTTCGACGCGGCTGTCAACCGATCTCGGCGCCGAAGACCTGGAGGGCCTCGGTGACGGGCTGGAAGAAGGTGACGCCGCCGGTCTGGCAGTCGCCCGAGCCGCCGGAGGTGAGGCCGAGTGCGGTGCTCCCGGCGAAGAGGGGGCCGCCGCTGTCGCCCGGCTCCGCGCACACCGTCGTCTGGATCATGCCGGTCACGGTGCCCTCGGCGAAGTTCACGGTGGCGTTCGTGGCGGTGACGCTGCCGGAGTGGACGCCGGTCGTGCTGCCGCTGCGGAACACGCGCTGGCCGACCACGGCGTCGCCGGCCTCGGTGATCTGCTGCGCCTGGCCGTTGTAGAGGTTGACGGCGCTCTGGCCCTCGGCGCCCTGCTCGGTCTGGACGAGCGCGAAGTCGTTGCCGGGGAAGTCGCTCTCCACGGTGGTGCCGAGGGCCTCGGCGCCCTGCTGGTCCGCGGCCCAGTTCTGGATCTCGTTGCCGCAGTGCCCGGCGGTGACGAAGAAGTCCTGCTGGGCGCGCTTGACGTTGAAGCCGAGCGAGCAGCGCGCGCCCTGGCCGAAGATGGCGTCGCCGCCGAGGGCGAACGTCCGCAGCCTGCCCGGGATGCGGACCATCCGGACCGCCGCCCCCATCCGGCCGGTGGTGCGCCGGACGGCCGCCATCCGCGTGCCGGTGACCGTGTCGTCGGTCCACACCGTGACCTTGGACGTCGCGGGATCGACGGCCCAGCCGGTGCCGGGGATGTCCGCGACCGCGCGCTGCAGCGCGCCGGTCATCCGCCTGAGCGTCGCCGGGCTCCGCTGCGTCATCTTCGGGACCGCGCCGGCCGCGCGCACGGCGGCGGCGTCGGTGGCGTTGGTGACCGTGACGACGGGGCGTCCCGAGGAGTCGACGTAGGCGCCGGTCGTGCGGTCGCCGAGCCGGCCCGCGATCCTGGCGGCCCTCGCGGCGGCCTGCCCGGTGGCGGGTGCGGCGGTCCTGCGGCCCGCCTGGGAGTCGCCCGCGAGCCTGGCCTCCTGCCCGCCGGACCGTCCCTCGGCGTGCACGACGTACAGCGAGCCGGCCAGGAGGCCGGCGGATCCGGCCGCCACCGCGGTCGTGGTGACCGCGGTGCGCAGCCGACTGTTCCTCACGCTCTTCCGGCGCCTCATGAACCCTCCCGGTTCCGGGGTGTCGATCTACGCGTGGGGGTACGCGCCCCGGCGGGAGGGAGTTCAACGCGGTTCGTTGGGAAATGCCGCCGGGCCGGGGGGCGGGACCGCTCCCCCGGCCCGGCGGTGTCATCTCGGCCTGCGGGCCGGTGCCGGTTCAGCCGGTCAGGCGGACGGCGCCGCTCGCGGTGCCTCCCTTCGCGGCCTCGAAGGCGACGGTGAGGGTGCCGGTCGCGCCCGGCACGGTCACGGTGGTGAGCCCGGCCCTGCGGATCTCGACCTCCTTGGTGCCGAGGAGCCTGCCGTCCCACACGTGGACGTGCGCGGTTCCGGGTCCCGTCGCGAGCAGCCGGACGGTGGTCGAGCCGCCGGAGACCGAGGGGCGCCCGACGATCCTCGCGGTGTCCGAGCGGGGGGCCGCCGGGCCCGCGGCCAGCGGGACGCCCGTGCGCACCGCCTGGATGATCGACTCAGGGGCGTTCACCGACCGCGTCGCGTCGGTCGGCATGACCGGCGGCGGGGGCGTGGTCGGCATCCCGGCCGGCGGGGTGTGGCCGGGCAGGGACACCAGGCCCCACCGGTACGGGTCGCCCTGGACGCCGCCCCAGGTCGACCAGCCGATCCGGGTCTGGCCGGTCTTGTCCTGGGTGTCGGAGTCGTAGACGAAGACGTTCAGGCCCATGCGCCGCGGGTCCACCGCGGTCGGCAGCGCCGTGAACGGGATCTCCGCCTCGATGACGTACCCGTCGTAGGGGTCGGCGACCGTGGAGGCCACGCGCATTCCGGGCGCGGTCTCCTCCCCCGGGCCCTGGTGCGCGTCCGCGTCGCGCTCGAAGCACGGCTTCCCGTCCGACATCTTCGGGAAGATCCCGGTCTTGAACGTGGTGGAGGTGTTCTCGGAGTCCCCGCGCGGGTCGATCCCGATCTCGACCGAGTCGGTGCGCCAGTGCCGCTTGCAGTCGTCGGCGCCGAGCACCGTGCCCTGCTTGTCGTCGCGGACCTTGACCAGCACGTGCAGCGCCTTGTCGGTCCAGGTGACCTTGCCGGTGGCCGAGCAGTCGTCGGCGGACTCGCACGCCGAGCCCTCCCAGCGCCGGGACAGGTTCAGCTCGGGCCCCGGGTACTCGCCGGGCGACTCCTTGCCGTCGACCGCCGGCGCGGCCGCGGCCTTCGGGAGTTCGGCCGTGGGGACCAGTTCCAGGGCCCCCTTCTGGACGTCGGCCTCGCCGGAGGAGGAGGTGGTGGTGATGGTCAGGTCGTAGTCGCCGTCGGTGCCGCCCTCGTTGGAGGTGGGCAGCGACTTGTCGGTGTTGGTGACGGTGAAGACGGCCGAGCCGGTCTTGCCCGCGTCGAGGGTGTAGGGCTTGGACGCGGCGTCGGCGGTGAAGCCCGCCGCCAGGTCCAGCTTGACCGTGCCGGTCTGCGCCGACGCGCTCGTGTTGGACAGGTCCACGCGCACCTGCCGGGACGCGCCGGACGCCAGCGTGAGCACCCGCTTCACCTGCCCGGTCAGGGCCGGGACACCCGTCCTGTCCGCCCAGGTGTCGAAGTCCGACACGCGGGGCAGCGGCTCCAGGACGCCGGTCACGGCGGGCCTGACCTCGACCGCCGTGGCCGTCTGGCCCTTCGCGGCCCCCGCGGACAGTGTCGCCGCGATTTGCGCGCGGCCCGCCTTGACGCCGGCCGGAGGCGTGACGGTGAAGGTCGCGGTGCGCTCGCCCTTGCCGACCGTCCCGAGGTCACCGGAGCCTGTCACGTTCCAACCGGCCGGGACCGCGAGCGTCGCCTTCGCCGCCCGCAGCCGCTTCGGCGAGCTCGCGTGCGCGGTCACCTTGAAGGGGCGCCCGGCGGTGATGCCGAACGCGTCCGTCGTCAGCGAGAACCGGCTGCCGAGCGGGAGGCCGCCCTTCGCGGGCAGCAGCGCGCCCTCCAGCATCGCGGTCGGGTCGGTGTTGCCGAGCGTGAACGGGACCCGGCTGTGGATCTGCCGGTAGTAGTCGCAACCGATCTGGGCCGGATCGGAGGGCACGTCCGGGAACCCGCCCCAGCCCTGGCTGACATAAGTCCGCTGGGCCTCGCGCTCGACCTGCGCCCACGACTTGCCGCCGTTGCGTGCGGACGCTCGGCCTCCCCACACCCCGTAGGTGACCGCCGCCGCGGCGGACGGCGTCCCCTGGGCGGCGCACCCGGAGCCGGCCGGCCCGGACGCTCCGCCGGTCTGGAAGAGGCGTCCCGGCGCCCAGGTGCCCAGCCCCTCGCGGCTCAGCTGCGCGGGGTAGGACTTCGGGTCGGCGGCGGCGAAGTAGGCCTCCGTCGCGAGGCGGGCGGCCTGCTGGTGGTTGCCGTGCTGGCCCGGCAGCGGCGCGGGGACCATGGTGACGATCACCTTCGGCCGCGTCTCGCGGACGAGCCGGACGACCTTCTCCAGGGTCTTGTCGTGGTCCCAGGTCTCGGCGGTGAGCGGCGTGCTCACCGTGTAGTAGAAGTCGACCTTGTCCAGGTAGTGGATGTCGGTGACGCCGGCCTTGCCGACGGCGCGGCGCTCCTCGTTCTCGCGGAGCAGCCCGAGCGCCGGGCCCTCCTCGGTGCCGGAGGCGTTGCCGCCGCCCTCGCCGCGGGTGACGGTGAGGACGCCGACCTTCGCCTTGTCGAACTCGTTCCACTGGCCGAGGGTCGACAGCGCGCCGGCCTCGTCGTCGGGGTGCGCCCCGACGAACAGGACGTCGAGCCGGCCGTCGGACGAATCGGTGCCGCCGGGGCCGGCCGCCTGTGCGGGCGGGGCCGTGAAGGCGACGGACATGGCCGCGAGCGCGGCGGACAGGACTGCGGGTAGGGCGAGTCTTCGCATGAACTCTCCTGTTCTTTCCCTACTCCTTGACGGCCCCCGAGAGCATTCCTGCGATGAACTGGCGCTGCAGGAAGACATAGACGATCACGATGGGCGCGGCGATGATCAGCGCGCCCGCCATGAGCAGTGAGTAGTCGGTCTTGTGGGTGCCCTGGAAGAAGGACAGCCCGAGCGGTGCGGTGCGCAGCCCCTCGTCGGAGTTGACGATCACCAGCGGGAGCAGGAACTCGTTCCAGGTCCACATGGTGGTGAGCAGCAGCATGGTGAGGATGGCCGGGCGGCCGACCGGCACGAGCACGCGCCACAGCGTCGTCCAGCTGGACGCGCCGTCGATGCGCGCCGCCTCCAGCAGCGACCGCGGGACGCTGCGGAAGTAGGCGCGCATCCAGAACGTGCCGAAGGCCACCGACATGGCCACCTGCGGGAGGATGAGCCCGGCGTAGGTGTTGTCGAGCCCGGCCGAGCGCAGGTCGAAGTACAGCGGGACGACGATGGCCTCGGTCGGGATGGTCAGCCCGGCGACGAACAGCAGGAACAGCGCGCCGGAGCCGCGGAAGCGCATGGTGCCGAGCGCGTACCCCGCCATGATCGACAGGACCGCGGCCGCGACGACGGTGACGGCGGTGACGATGACGCTGTTGCGCAGGTACGTGGCGAAATGCCCCTCGCGCCAGGCGGTGCCGAAGGTGGACACGTCCGCGTGCGGCAGCTGGAGCGCCTGCGCGACGACCCCGATCATGGGGAAGATCGCGATGACCGCGAAGAGGACGAGGATCGCGTGGTTGACGAACCGTTCCGCCCGGACGTTCATGCGTCCTTCCCTTCCACGAGCCGCCGGACGCCCGCCGTGACGGCGAACGCCAGCACCGCCAGCGTGACGCCGATCGCGCAGCCGAGGCCGACCTCACCGGTGTTGAACGTGCGGTTGTAGACCTCGTAGGCGGGGACCTTCGTCGCGTCGCCCGGCCCGCCCGACGTGGCCATGTAGATGAGGTCGAAGTTGCGGATCGCCATGATGGTGGTCAGCGTGAGCGCCACCGCCAGCTCGCGCCGCAGGCCCGGCAGGGTGACGGCGAGGAACTCGCGGACGGCCCCGGCGCCGTCGATCCGGGCGGCCTCGTACAGCTCCCGCGGGATCTTCTGCACCCCGGCGAGGAACAGCACCATCGCCAGGCCGATGCCGACCCACGTCCCGACGACCCCGATCGCGGGCAGCGCGAAGGTGAAGTCGCCCAGCCAGCCGTGGCGCCAGTCCGGGAGGCCGAGGGCGTGCAGCCAGCCGAGGACGGTGTTGACCGGCCCGTCGGCCGAGTACACCCACCGCCACGCCACGGCCACCGCGACCATCGCGACGACCTGCGGCAGGAACAGCACGGTCCGGAAGAAGGTCAGTCCGCGGATCTTCGTCCGCGACATGGCGCCGACCAGCACGAACGCGATGCAGCACGGCAGCACGGAGTAGAACACGATGAGGACGAGCAGGTGCCCGAAGGCGCCGCGCAGCGTGGGGTCCGACCAGGTGGCGGTGTAGTTGGAGAAGCCCGCCCACGTCGCCTCGCCCAGGCCGTCCCAGTGGTAGAGGGAGAACTGCGCCCCCCGCGCCAGCGGCCACAGCAGGAACGCGCCGTAGACCGCCAGGGCGGGCAGGGCGTACAGCCAGCCGATCCGGCCGGGCTCCCCGGGATGGCCGGAGGCGGCCCGGCCCCGCGGCCGTGCCGCGGTACCGGACGCGTCATGCCCGGACTTCGAGGTCTTTCGCCGCGCGACGGTCGTCATGTGCGGGCTCCTTGGGTCGTGCGTCCCGGCGCCGCCCCGCCTCCGGCCGCGCCGCGGGTGAGGCGCGGCCGGGGGCGTGCGGGCCCGATCCCTACTTCTTCTTCTGGAAGGCGGTGTAGTCGTCCTGCGCCGCCTTCATGACCTCGTCGGCGGGCTTGCGCCCGGCGACGAGCTCCTGGAGCGGCCCGCCGAACGCGTCGGCGAAGGTCGGCGTCGCGTAGTCGATGTACGGGGTGATGCCGTCGTTCTTGCTCAGCTCGGCCCACGCCGTCGACACCTCCTTCAGCAGCGGCTCGGCCGGCTGCTTGGAGGGCGCCGCGAGCGCCGGGAGGTTGCCGGTCTCGACGGAGACGTCCATCGCCTCGGGGGAGGTGATGAAGTTGATGTAGGCGGCCGCGACGTCCGGGTTCTTGCTCTTGCCGGTGATGGACCAGGGCAGGCTCTCGCCGCCCATCGTCGCCGTCGGCGAGCCGGCCTGCGCCGCGGGCGGCAGCATGAAGCCGACCTTGTCCTTCATCTTGTCGTTCAGCTCGGACGCCCACCACGTCCCGCCGAACATGAACACGCCGTCGCCCTTGGCGAAGTTCACGGGGGTGTCGTCCCACTTGACGGCGTTGGCGTCCTTGGTGAGGTAGCCCTTCTTCGACCAGTCGGCGAGCTTCTGCGCCGCCTGGACGTTCGAGGCGTCGGTCCAGGAGCCGCCGCTGCCGAACACGAGCTTGCGGACGGCCTCCTTGTCGGTCACGCCGTCCTGGAGGATGCCGTAGAGCTGCATCGCGGGCAGCTTCTCCAGGTTGCCGAACGCGATCGGGACCTCGCCCTTGCCCTTGGCCGTGGCGAGCGCCTGGTCGAACTCGGCCCAGGTCTTCGGCGGCTGGACGCCGAGCTTGGCGAGCTTCTCCTTGTTGTAGTAGAGGCCGACGATCTCACCGTTCAGCGAGACCCCGTACAGGTTGCCGGACCCGATGAGCTTGCCGTCCTTGGTGACGCTGTTCAGGTCCGTCAGGCCCTTGGGATAGCGCTTGCGCCACCCGTAGACCTGGTCGTAGGAGTCGAGCGGGAGGAGCATCCCGGCCTTGACGTACTGCGCCATGGACCCGTAGCCCTGGTTGGCCTCGACGACGTCGGGAGGGTTGCTCCCCGACAGCGCGAGCCGGAGTGTCTTCTGCAGGTCGCTGAACGACCGCGACACCCGGTTGATCTTCACGTTGGGGTACTTGGCCTGGAACCGCTTGTTCAGTTCCTCGATCTGCTTCTTCTGCCCGCCCTGGACCTCCTGGTCCCAGACGGTGAGGGTCACGTTCCCGGCCTTGGCCACGTCGGTGTTCACCGCGGCGGGCGCCTTGCTCTCCGGCTCGTCGCCGGACGAGCCCGGTGCGCACGCGGCGGCGAGCACGGTCGCGAGGGCCGCGACCGCCGCGGCCGCCCCTCGCCTCGTCGATGTCGGCATTCCTGCGGCTCCCTTTTCGTTCCCTGGACTGCTGTGATCGCGCCGGTCGGGGCGGCGCTAGTGGTCGGCCCGGAGGGTGGGCTCGGCCCTGACGACGGTGTCGGTCGCCGAGTCGGGGATGAAGTCCACGACGAAGGCGTACGGCTCGAGGACGGACTCGGGCACCTCGCCGGACTCGCCGAACGCGGCGATCTCCCCCCAGCACGGCGCGCCGAGCGATCCGCTGCGGTGCCGGACCGAAAGGCCCGCGCACAGGTTGGCGAACCGCAGCCGCTCCAGGAGCGGAAGGCCGGCGAGCGTGCCGAACAGGAACCCGGCGCCGAACACGTCGCCTGCGCCGGTCGCGTCGAGCGGCCGCACCGGCAGCGCGTCGGTCTCGGCGACCTCCCCCGTCGCGGAGTCGATCGCGATGGCGCCCGCGCCGCCCCGCTTCACGACGACGACGGGGACCCGCTCGGACAGGACGCGGGCCGCGTCCTCCGGCGTGGTGGTGCGGGTGTAGGCCATGGCCTCCACCGCGTTCGGCAGGAACACGTCCACGTGCTCCAGCCGGTCGAGGACCTCGCTGGACCACGTCTCGGTGGCGTCCCAGCCGATGTCGGCGAACACCGTGGCGCCCGACCGCCGCATCTCCTTCGCCCAGCCCGGCACCGGATGCTCGATGTCGATGAAGCAGGCGCGCGCGGCCGGCGGCGGGGAGCCGAGCACCGCCTCCGCGTCGCCCGTCTCACCCGGATCGAGGTCCGGCAGGGGCCTGGCGTAGGTGACCATGCTGCGGTCGGAGTCGTAGGCCAGCGACACCGTGACCGGCGTCGGCCAGCTCTTGATCCGGCGGGAGTGCCCGAGGTCGATGCCCTCCTGCTCGGCGAGCGTCCGCCACAGGTAGGAGCCGAACATGTCGTCCCCGAACGGGGCCGCGAGCCCGACCCGCAGGCCGAGCCGGCTCATCGCCACCGCGATGTTGGCGGCGCCGCCGGGCGCCGAGCCGAGGCCCTCGGTGAACACCTCGGTGCCGGGCGGCGGCAGCCCCGGCAGCCCGGTGAAGATCATGTCCATGAAGACCTGGCCGCTGAGGAAGACGTCCAGTTCCGCCGGGCCCGGGAGGTCGCCGCCGCGCAGCAGCTCGCCGGCCGGGACGCGCTCGCGGCAGGGGTCGGCCATGGACGGCTCGGGCGGCTGCCCGGGGGCCGCGGCCCCGCCCGGCCCCGGGTGCTCCACCGGCGGGGCGCCGTCCAGGGTTTCCACTCTCATGACGACTCCTCACGGGTGAAGACGGCGGCGACCTCGGGGATCCGGTCGATGTAGCCGTCGAGCAGCTGCCGGCCGATCCGCGCCGAGTCGACCAGGGGGTGCAGGGCGAAGGCCTTGGCGGCCTCGGTGCGCGAGCCGGTCACGGCCGCGCCGACGGTGAGCCGCTCGACGGCCTTGACCTGCTGCATCAGCCCGGCCTGATGCAGGTCGGGCTGGTCGAGCGGGAGGGGGTGGACGCCGGTGGCGTCGACGGTGACGGGCACCTCGACGACCGCGTCCGGGGGCAGCGCGGCGACGGTCTCCCCGTTCCGCACGTTGAGGATCATGGTGGCGGGCTCGTCGCGGCTGATCGCGGCCATCACGTTCAGCGCGACCCTCGCGTAGCCCTCGTCGGCCGGGTCGATCCCGGAGTGGCCCTCGACCGCCTCGCCGGTGGGCGCGCCCTTCATCTCGGCCATGTAGCTGGCGCTGCGCGAGGCGACGGTCTCGCGCCACAGGTCCATGGCCGCGCCGCCGGAGGCCGCCGCGATCCGCTCGTAGAACGCCTCCTGCTGCTTGAGCAGGAACTCGCCGCGCGTCTGCGGCGCGTCGAGGGTGGCGCGGACCGCCTCGCGGTTGAAGTAGTAGTAGTACAGGTACTCGTTGGGGATCAGGCCGAGGTCGCGCAGCCACTCGCGGCCGAAGACCACGCCCTCCTCCAGGCTCCCGAGCAGGTCGTCGTCGGCGAGCAGGCGGGGAAGGACGTCCACGCCGTCGTGCAGGACGCGGCGCATCCAGCCGAGGTGGTTCAGGCCGACGTAGTCCATCTGGACGCGGTCCGGGTCCAGGCCGAGCGCGGCGGCGACCCGCATGCCGAGGCCCGAGGGGGTGTCGCAGATGCCGAGCACCCGGTCGCCGAGCACCCCCTGCATCGCCTCGGTGATCATCCCGGCGGGGTTGGTGAAGTTGATGACGTAGGCGCCCGGCGCCAGGGCCTTCACGCGATGCGCGATGTCGAGCATCACGGGGATGGTGCGCAGCCCGTAGGCGATCCCGCCGGGACCGGTGGTCTCCTGGCCCAGGACGTTCAGGTCCAGCGCGACGCGCTCGTCGCAGACCCGGCCCCGGAGGCCGCCCACCCGTACCGCGGCGAAGACGAAGTCGGCGCCTTCCAGCGCCTCGTCGAGCCCCGTGCTGGTGAACACGCGGGGGGCGTCCTCGGCGCCGCCCGCGAGCGCCGCGAGGACCTCGGCCATTCCCGCCAGGCGGCCTGCGTCGGAGTCCTGGAGCCAGACCTCCTCGATGCGCGGGGAGCCGGGGTCGCGCAGCAGGGCCTGGTACACGTACGGCACCCGGAACCCGCCCCCGCCGAGAATGGCCAGCTTCATGCGATGTACACCTTCCCGCCCGCCTCCCGGCAGACCTCCAGAGTCCGGGGGTCGGCCCCCGCCGTCGTGACCAGAGCGTCGATCCGGTCGAGTGAGCACACCCGCAGCGAGCCGGTGCCGGGGAACTTGGCCTCGGAGGCGACCAGCACCACCCGGTCCGCCGAGTCCAGCATCGCCTGCTTGATCGGGGTCTCGACCTCCATGTCGTCCATGACGTGGCCGTCCGGCCGCACCCCGGTGCAGCTCAGGAACACCAGGTCGGCGCGGACCTGGCGGAGCGCGGTCTCGGTGAGCGAGCCGACGAGCGAGAGGTAGTTGCGCCGCAGGACGCCGCCGAGCAGGCACAGCCGGACGGCGTCGTCGTCGCGCAGCTCGTCCAGCACGGCCAGGTTCGCGGTGATGACGGTGACGGGCCGGCCCCGCAGGTGCCGGGCGAGGAGCCGCGTGCTGGTGCCGATGTCGAGGACCACGACCATGTCGTCCTCGACCAGCGCCGCCGCACGCTCGGCCACCGCCGCCTTCTCGGCGCTGTCGTGCTCGGCCGACGCCGCGAAGGAGATCTCCGGGGCGGCCGGGCGCGGGGACAGCGCCGCTCCCCCGTAGGTGCGCAGCAGCTCGCCGTTGCGGTCGAGCACGTCGAGGTCGCGGCGGATCGTGGACTCGCTGACCTGAAGCGTCTCGGCCAGTTCCCGGACCGAGGCGGCCCCCTTGGCGCGCAGGGAGGACACGATCTGCGCCCGTCGCATGCTCGATGTCACGCGGTGGAACGTAACACCCCTGCTCGACATCCGTCATCACCCTGGCGGAAACCTGCTCGAAGTACGTCATTCGCTTCGCTGACGTGCGCGGATCCAGTCAGGACGGCGGTTGAGTCAGCACCAGCTGTCGAGGCTTCGGAACGTTCCACAAGCGTCGGGGCCGGAGAGGGCCGCGGCGGCGCGGACGCTGTCAGGACGCGAGGTCAGACCGGCGGGCGGACGGTCCCTCCGCCGCACGAAATTTCGTCCGTCGCTCACGATGCGAAAGAAACCGCCGGGCGGGCCAGCAGGGGCCGGAACCTTGCCCCCCGCCCTCACGGTCGTCCCCCGGACGCCTACGCGCGGCTCACCCGGCGCCGCCGGCTCGCGCCGCTACCCGCCCGCGGGCCGCGACGCGGTCGCCGCCGAGGTCGCCCGCCTGCTGGAGGTCATCCGAGCGGGCGGCCGACGCGGTAGGTCACGTGGGTGACCAGGGGGGTGCGGGACGTCTCGACCGGCTCCAGCACCAGGTCGCCGACGCCCTCGAAGAGGCGCTCGCCCTTGCCGAGGACGATGGGCGCGATGTGCAGGCGGAGCTCGTCGATCGCTCCCGCCGCCAGGTACTGGTTCACGGTGCTCGCACCCCCGGCGACCGAGACGTCCCGGTCCCCCGCGGCCCGCCGGGCCTGGGCCAGCGCCGACCCGATCCCGTCGGCGACGAAGTGGAACGTCGTGCCGCCCTTCATCGAGAAGCTCTCCCGCGGGTGGTGCGTCAGCACGAACACCGGCGCGTGGTAGGGCGGCTCCTCACCCCACCAGCCGGTCCAGTCCGGGTTCCACGACGGGCCGCGGTCGGGGCCGAACATGTTGCGCCCCATGATGAAGGCCCCGGCCGACGTGATCTTCTCGAGCACCTCGGCGTTGGCGTCGGCCTCCTCGAACATCCACCGGTGCAGCCGCTCGCCGTCCTCGCCGAGCGGCTCGGCCAGGCTCTGGTTCGGTCCGGCGGCGAAGCCGTCGACGGAAATCCCGATGTCGCAGGTGACCTTGCTCATCTCCGGTACCTCCTTGGCGGGCGCCCCGCGGCGCCTCTCACCAGTGGATCGGAACCGCGCCCGCGTTCTCGACATCCCGGGCGCCGCGAAGATGAGATCTTTTGAACCCGTGGGTGCGGGATGCCCGTGCTTCGGGGTGTCGCGTGCGCGGCGGGGGGCCGAACCTGGGAGGACGACCTGTCCATTGACAGCCGCTTGGAGCGGAGCACAGAAGAGGACGTGCCGGCCGGCGCCCCTGAGGCGGGCGAGCGGCCGAGACGGCGGCGGGTCGCGGCGCGGGCGGCGACCGGTGCGGCGTTCCTGCTCGTGCTGGCCGCGCTGGTCACGCCGGCGGAGTTCGCGCGGCTCGGCCTCGGGGCCTTCGCGCGCATCCCGATCGAGGGCGTGGTCGGCGTGGCGCTGATCCTCGTGGTCCCGGCCAGGGCCAGGCGGTACGCGGCGGGGACGGCCGGGGCCGTCCTCGGGCTGCTGCTCGTGCTGAAGGTGCTGGACATCGGGTTCGACGCGGTGCTCGTCCGGCCGTTCGACCTGGTGCTCGACTGGCCGCTGCTGGGGCCCGCCGTCGAGTTCGTCAAGGAGTCGTCCGGGCAGGCGGGGGCGGTCGCGGCCGTGGTCCTCGCGGTGGCGCTGGCGGTCGGCGTGGTCGTGCTGACCGCCCTGTCGACGCTGCGCCTGAGCCGCGTGGCCGTCCGCCACACCCGGTCGGCGGCCTGGGCCGCCGGGGTGCTGGGAACGGTCTGGATCGCCTGCGCCGTGCTCGGCGCGCAGTTCGTCCACGGCCTGCCCGTGGCGTCCAGGAGCGCGGCCGTCCTCGCGTACGACCACGCGCGGCAGGTGCGGACGAGCCTGAACGACCGCAAGGAGTTCGAGAAGGCCGCGGCCGTGGACGGGTTCCGCAACACGCCGCCCGACAAGCTGCTGACCGGGCTGCGAGGGAAGGACGTCGTCCTGGCGTTCGTGGAGAGCTACGGGCGGTCGGCGGTGGAGAGCCCGCGGTACGCGCCGCAGGTCGGCGCCGTCCTCGACCAGGGGACGCAGCGGCTGCGCAAGGCGGGGTTCTCCGCGCGCAGCGGATGGCTCACCTCCTCGACGGCGGGCGGCGGCAGCTGGCTGGCGCACGCCACGCTTCTGTCGGGCCTTTGGGTCAACAACCAGCAGCGGTACCGCGCGCTGGTGAACAGCGACCGGCTGACGCTGAACGGGGCGTTCCACCGCGCGGACTCCCGGACGGTCGCGCTGATGCCGGCGATCACCCGGGCCTGGCCGGAGGCCTCCTTCTACGGCTACGACAAGGTCTACGACGACCGCAACCTCGGCTACCGCGGCCCGCGCTTCAGCTTCGCCACCATGCCCGACCAGTACACCCTGTCGACGCTCCAGCGCACCGAGCTCGCCAAGAAGGACCGGGCGCCGGTGATGGCCGAGACGGCGCTGGTGTCGAGCCACGCCCCGTGGGCGTCGATCCCGCGGCCGGTCCCGTGGGACCAGGTGGGCGACGGCTCGGTCTTCAACGGGATGGGCAAGGGCTACGACGCGCCCTGGCCGCAGGCCGGCCGGATCCGCGACGAGTACCGCAAGTCGATCGAGTACACGCTGAACACGCTCGTCTCGTACGTGGAGACGTACGGGAACAAGGACTCCGTGCTGGTCTTCCTCGGCGACCACCAGCCCGCGCCGCTCATCACCGGGCCGGGCGCGAGCCGGGACGTCCCGATCACGATCGTTGCCAAGGACCCCGCCGTGCTGGACAGGATCTCCGGTTGGGGCTGGCAGGACGGCCTGCGCCCCGGCAGGAGCACCCCCGTGTGGCCCATGAGCGCGTTCCGCGACCGTTTCTTGACCGCGTTCGGAGGCTGACGGCGGATCAAGAAGGCGCCTCCGGGGAGGGGAAGGGGATGAACAGCGTCCTGCGCGCCGCGAGGGCGGCGCTGTGACCTCGCTGTCCGCGGAGCCCGGACGGCCCGCCGCGGCCCCGGCCGAAGCGGAGCCGACCCGGTTCCGGGCGCTGCGCCGGAGCTGGGTGCTCGCGGCGGTCGTGGTGGCGCTGCTGGTCCAGATGGCCGCCGCGATGGCCACCACGGCGGTGCGGCAGAGCCCGACCGTCGACGAACCCGTCTACGTCAGCGCGGGCGTGACCTACCTCCGCGACCACGACCTTCGCCGCAACGCCGAGCATCCGCCGCTCGGCAAGCTGCTCATCGGCGCCGGTGCGGTGCTCACCGACCCGCACCTGCGCGCCTCCTTCGACGGCGGCGACTACAGGTTCGGGAGGCAGTTCCTGTACCGGTGGGGCAACGACCCGCAGCGGGTGCTGCTCGCCGGGCGGCTGCCCGTCATCGCGCTGACCCTGCTGTTCGGGCTGGTCGTCTTCGCGTTCGCCCGCGATCTCGCCGGCCCGGCCGGGGGGCTCGCGGCCCTGGCCCTTTACGCCTTCTCCCCCGACGTCATCGCGCACGGCTCGCTGGCCACGCTGGACGTCCCGGCGGCCGGGCTCCTGCTGACGTCGGTCTGGCTGCTCTGGCGCGCGAGGCGGAGGCCGCGGCCGTACCTGCCGCTCGCCGGGCTGGCGCTCGGGGCGGCCGTGGCGACCAAGATGAGCGCGCTGCCGGCCGTCCCGGTGCTCCTGGCGCTGGCGGCGGTGTCGGTCTGGACGTCCCGACCGTCGCGCCGCCCCCTGCCGACCGCCGTGCTGTCGGCGGCGGGAGTCGGGGTCCTGGCCGTCGCGGTGGTGTGGGCGAGCTACCTCGCGGTGGACCCGCGGCTGCGCTGGACGGCGCCCGCCGATCTGCCGACCGTCGGCGGCCTGCGCGGGCAGGCCGCGGGCTGGCTGCCGTTCCCCCGGCCCTTCCAGGACGGGATGCGGGCCCAGTTCGGGTTCGAGGACAGGCGCTGGACGGGCTTCCTGTTCGGCCAGGTCTACCACGGCTCCCGCTGGTACTACCTCCCGGCCGCGCTGCTGGTGAAGACGCCGCTGGGCATGCTCGCCCTGTGGGCGGCGGGCGTCGCGGCGACGCTCACCCTCCCCCGGCTGCGCCCGGCCGCGCCGTACCTTCTGGCGCCCGCGGCCGTCCTGCTGGCGGGGGCGATGACCGGGTCGCGCGACCTCGGCGTCCGGTACGCCATATTCGTCCCGATCTTTCTGGCGGTGGCGGCGGGCTGCGCGGTCCTCGTCCGGTGGCCGTGGGCCAAGGCCGCGACGGTCGCGCTCCTGCTGTTCGTCGCCGTCAGCTCGCTGCGGACCTTCCCCTACTACCTGCCGTACTCCAACGAGGCGTTCGGCGGCCCGTCCAGGACGCACCTGCGCCTGCACGACTCCAACGTCGACTGGGGCCAGGACCTCGGGCGGCTCGCCGACCGGCTCCGGGAGCGGTATCCGGACGAGCCGGTCTGGCTCGTCTACAAGGGCAGCGGCAGCCCCTCCTACTACGGCATCCGGGCGAGGGACCCGCTCACCGCGCCCCCCGGCCGGGTGCGCGGGCTGCTGGTGGTGTCCGACAGCTGGATCGTCAAGAACGACCCGCGGCTGACGCCGCTGATCCGCTCCAGCGAGCCGATCGACGAGGTCGGGCACTCCATCACCATCTTCCGCCGGCCCGCCCGGGCTCCCTAGCCCGAGCCGCGCGGGTCAGCGGCGGCGGGTGTGGGCGCGCGACCAGAGCGCGGTCCAGCCGCCGTGCGCGAGCCAGGACGCCGGGACGCGGAGGCCGTGGGCGGCGATCTCCTCCCAGAACACGGTGGTGTCGGCGCCCAGTTCGCGCGCGTCGGGGAAGGCCCGCTGCCAGGGCCCCTCCTCGTCCTCCAGGGTCGTGGCCGGGTAGCCGGGGACGGTGGTGGTGCGTGGCGGCATCACCGGGACCAGGACGGCGTCCGGTGCGGCGCAGGTGATGGCGACGGCGAGCGCGCACAGCAGCGGCTCCGTCGCGGACCTGGCGAGGGCGCGGGCGATGACGGGGTCGTCTCCGGCGGCGAGCACGCCGACCGCGCGGCGGATCCGGCGCGCGACGAGGTCGAGGGAGTAGGCGTCGGCGATGGCGGGCGGCTTGACGAGCCTGCGCAGCACCTTCGGCAGCGGGGGCTCGCCGAGCAGGAGCGGAAGCTGGTCGTAGCGGTCGCGCAGCGCCGGGTCGAGGGCGTCGAGGGCGGAGCGCAGGGGGCGGTGGCCCGAGGCCGCCCAGAGCCCGACGAGATCGGTGGCGTCCTCGTCCAGCGCGCGGCGGACGGCCCCGGTCAGCTGCGGGCCGCCGAAGCGGCGCAGCCTCGCGAGCGCGGCGTCCGGCCGGGTGCCCGCCACGGCCGCGACGGCGCCGAGCGCCGCCGGGGCGGCCCGCGCCCACGACCGGTCGGCGAGCTCGCCGAGGGCGGGGCCCGCCTCCTCGACGAGGCGCGGCGCGGCGCGCCGCCGGGCCGGGCGGACCGGTGGCAGCTCGTCGGGCACCGGTGCGGTCTCGTCCTTGACGGCGCCGGGGAGCGTGGCCGTCCACTCGCGGAACCGCTGTTCGAGGGCCTCCTCCGGCGTGTCGTTGAACCGCGCGGCGATCTCGCTGACCCGCCAGCCCCGGGACGCGGGCCGCAGCGGGACGAGTTCGGCGTTGGCGACCAGCAGTCCTTCCGCGTCGTAGAGGCCCGCGAGTCCGCTCCGGCCCGCCCTGGCCTCCTCGACGTAGGCCGGTCCCGCGATGCAGTTGCCCATGTAGTCCGCCCATTCGGCGGTGTCCCGGGCACTGCGCGCGATCATGAACCGGAGACCGGTCCCGGGCACGGCCGCGCCGTCCACCGCGGCGAGCGGCGCCGGGACGGCGAAGTCGCCGGTGAGCGCCTCGGCGATCGCGGTGGCCGACATCAGGCCGGCGGTGAAGTCCGCCCACGTGCGGGGCGCCCGGGGCGGGACGCCGCCGAGCGCCACCAGCTGCGCCGCGCCGGAGACGGCGCCGCTGATCGAGTCGAGGCGCGGGGTCAGCGGCTCGACGGCGGTCGGCGGGTCGTGGTCGAACCACGGCTCGCCGGTGCCGGGCGTGGGCTGCGCGAACTCGTGCCCGTGCAACCGGGCGAGGGCGTCGATCAGGTCGGCGTACCAGAGCAGGTCGCCGGCGGTCTCCACGTCGGCGGGGTCGTCCCCGGGAGCGAGCCTGCGGCGCAGCGGCTCCGCGTCCCCCAGCAGCGGCCCCGTCCACGTCGGGATGCCGTCCCACTCCGCCGGAGGGCGGTCGTAGCCGGCGACCTCGCGCCACGGCCGCAGGTCGGTCGTCCAGCCTCGCAGGACGGCGTCCCGCCTCCCGAGCAGCTCGCGCATCAGCCGCCCGAAGTCCTCGGCGACGACGAGCGCGAAGTCGCGGGCACAGGCCAGGCGCGGCCGGGTGTGACCGGCGAGCTTGGTGGCCTTCCCGCCCCCGTCGAGCCTGCGCACCAGATCGCGGACGTACACGACGGGACGCGCCGGAAGGCCGGTCTGCCCCCGCACGCGGCCCCCCCGCTTGGCGGCGCGGTCGGACGTCACGGACGCGGCCGCGCGCAGGAGCGGGGCCGAGCGCTCAAGGCCGTCCTCCAGCCCGTGGTCGGCGACGGCCGCGGCGGTCCGGAGCAGCGCGGTGGCGCCGAGGGCGTCCTGCAGGAGGTCGGTGAGCCCCGCATGCCAGTACCGGTCGTCGGGGACCCAGCGCGCGGCGTCGGCGAGGGACGGCTCCCGGCTCGGGTAGTACGAGCGCACCCGCGCGAGGACCCGTTCGTCCTCGTGGCGGCGGCGGCACTCGCGCAGGTCGGGGACCCGGTCGTGGCGGCTCTGCGTCGCCAGCCGCGCCTCGCGCCGGGCGAGGCCCGCCCGGTGCTCGGCGACCCGCTCCCACAGGTCCAGCAGCAGCGCGAGCCGGCGGGGCGCGGGCAGCCCCTCGAACACCTGCCGCAGGTACCGGGCGAGAACGGACGGCGGGCCGCCGGGGGTGAGGTCGAGGCCCGCGGGAGCCTCCAGGGCGAGGACCCGTTCGAGCTGCTCGGGTCCGAGGACGTCGCTGGCCGCCGACGCCAGGTGCAGCGCGGTCCACCGCCCGTCCTCGATGGCGCGCGCGGCCGCCGCGCCGACCCGCCTGGTGACCGCGGGCCCGAAGAGCGCGACCAGCACCCCGGCCCGGTCCCCGAGGCGGTGCGCGCCGCCGAGGCCGACCGCGCGGAGCGCGGCGAGGACGGCGTCCCGCTGGTCCCCGCGGGCCCCCTCCAGCCGCGCGGACCGGAACCCTCCGCCGAGGTCGACGCCCGCACCGGCCGCGGCGGCGCCGCCGTCGGCGACGAGCAGCGAGAGCGCCCGGAGGGCCTCCGCCACGTCCTCGTCCGGGGCGTCCTCGGGGCCCAGCGCGACGGGAGTCCCCGGGCGCGCGTCCGCCCCGTCCAGCAGCCGGAGCGGACCGGAGGGCCGGGCGATCCAGGCATGGCGCCCGGAGGCCACCACTCCCCCAGAAAGCCGAATCTTCACCCGCACCATGATCCTCCCGGCGCCCGTCCCCCGCCAACGGGTTTCCGCGCCTCCGCCGGTCAGTGTGGTTTTCTGTGGTCATGTACGACGTGGTCATCGCGGGCGGCGGGCACAACGGGCTGGTCGCGGCCGCCTACCTGGCCGGCGCCGGGAAGCGCGTGCTCGTGCTGGAGCGGCTCGGGCACTTCGGCGGTCTGGCGGTCTCGGCGCGGATCTTCCCCGGGGTGGACGCCCGCGTCTCGCGGTACTCCTACCTGGTGAGCCTGCTGCCGTCGCGGATCGTGCGCGACCTCGGCCTCGGCGTCGAGCTGCGCGGGCGGCGGTACTCCTCCTACACGCCCGCCGGGGACGGCGGGCTGCTGATCGACAACGGGGACCCCGCGCGCACGGCGGCGTCCCTGGGGGCCGACGCCGGCGCGTGGCGCCGGTTCTACGCGATGGCCGGCCACGTCGCCGAACGCGTCGCGCCGACCCTGCTGGAACCGCTGCGCGACCGCGCGGGGCTGCGCGAGGCGGTGGACGACGAGGAGGCCTGGCGCGACGTGTTCGAGCGGCCCATCGGCGAGGTCGTGGACGAGCGCTTCACCGACGACACCGTGCGCGGGGTCGTCCTCACCGACTCGCTCATCGGCACGTTCGCCGACACCTCCGATCCCGCGCTCCTGGCCAACCGGTGCTTCCTCTACCACGTCATCGGCGACGGGACCGGCGACTGGAACGTGCCGGTCGGCGGTATGGGCGCGGTCACCGGGGCCCTCGCCGAAGCCGCCCGCGCGGCGGGGGCCGAGCTGCGGTCCGGGATGGAGGTCCTGCACGTCGACCCGGCCGGGGAGGTGGCGTTCCGGGACGCCGAAGGGGCCGAGCACACCGTCTCGGCCAGGTGGGTGCTGGTCAACATGCCCCGGGAGCGTTCGGCCGAGGGATCGCAGCTGAAGGTGAACATGGTGCTCTCGCGTCTGCCGCGGCTGCGCGACCTGTCCGTCCGGCCGGAAGAGGCGTTCGCGGGCACCTTCCACATCAACGAGGGCCGGCGGCAGCTCGACACCGCCTACCGGGAGGCCCGCGAGGGCCGCGTTCCGGCCGTCCCGCCCGCCGAGGTGTACTGCCATTCGCTGACCGACCCGTCCATCCTCGGACCGGAGCTGCGGGAGGCCGGGGCGCACACGCTGACGCTGTTCGGCCTGCACATGCCCGCGCGGCTGTTCCGGCCGGACCCCGCGGGCGTGCGCGCCGCGGCGCTGCGCGCGACGCTCGCGTCCGTCGACTCGGTACTCGCCGAGCCGATCGAGGACTGCCTCCTGCGCGCCCCGGACGGCACGCCGTGCCTGGAGGCCAGGTCGCCCGTCGATCTGGAGGACGAGGCCCGCCTCCCGGGCGGCCACATCTTCCACCGCGACCTGTCGTGGCCGTTCGCGGAGGCGGCCGGAGAAGTCGGGCGGTGGGGCGTCGAGACCGAGCATCCGCGCGTGCTGCTGTGCGGGGCGGGCGCCCGCCGGGGCGGCGGCGTCAGCGGGATCCCGGGCCACAACGCCGCCCGCGCCGTCCTGGAGGCCGGTTAGGCGCGGCCGCAGGCCCGGTGCAGGGCCGCGACCGCGGCCGCGGGATCGTAGGACGGGAGCACCGCGGCCAGGTGGCCGTCCGGGCGTACGACGTGCACCGTGCCGGGGCCGGAGCGCAGGGCCGTCCGCAGCGACCCTTCCGCGTCGATGGCGTCCAGCGCGTGGACCCGGTGCGGGACGTCGGTCGGCAGCCTCTCGGCGTGCCCGCCCTGGGTGAGGACCACGAACCGCGTGCCGAACAGGCGGCGCAGCCGGGTCGGCTCGCCGTCCACGACGCACGGGCCGTCCGGGCAGAGGACGCCCGGCACCGGCGGCCGGGCGGCCCCGGGTCCGCGGGGGAAGTCCTCCAGCGGCCCGGCGGGGGTGGTCAGCGGCGAGTCCAGGTACCAGAACGGCTCGGCGAGCCGGCCCGAGTCGATGATCGTGCGGGGGTCCGGGTGCGTCCGGGCCGCCTCCAGGGCCTCCGCCCGCCGCGCCCGCTGCCTCGCGGTCCGCGGGACGAGGAACTCCATCGTCCGCGTCGTCACCCGCAGGTTCTCCTCGGCGGCGGCCCGGCGCTCGGTGTCGTAGCTGCGCAGCAGCCCTTCCGGGGCCCAGCCGCGCCGGACGAACGCGAGCTTCCACGCGAGGTTCTCCGCGTCCTGCACGCCGGAGTTCAGGCCGCGTGCGCCGAACGGCGCGTAGAGGTGGGCCGCGTCCCCCGCCAGGAACGCGCGGCCGGACGCGAACGCCGCCGCGCACCGCTCGTGGAACCGGTACACGGTGGCCCACACGATCTCGTACGGGACGTCCCCGGTGATCCGGCGGATGCGGGCGTCCAGCGCGCCCGACCCCCGCTCGGCGTCGAGGTCGAGGTCGGCGGGGACCTGCCAGTCGATGCGCCACGTCCGGTCGGGGCACTGGTGGACCAGGACCTGGCGGCCGGGGTTCCATTCCGGGTCGAAGTAGAACCGCCGCTCGCTCGGGAACGGCAGGTCGGCCCGGATGTCGCAGATGAGGAACCTGTCGGTGAAGGTGCTGCCGGGGAAGCCGATGCCGAGCAGCTCCCGGACGGCGCCGTGCCCGCCGTCCGCGCCGACCAGGTGGGTGCCGCGCACGGTGCCCCCGCCTTCGGTGCGGGCCTCGACGCCCTCCTCGTCCTGCCGCACGCCGCTGACGCGGTGCCCGTAGCGGACGTCGACGAGGGGTTCGGCGGCGGCGAGGTCGCGCAGCCTCGCCTCGACCTCCGCCTGGGAGATGTTGATCCAGGGAGGCACGGCGCTCTGCCCGGCGCCGGTGAAGGTGACGGCGAACAGCTCGTCCCCCCGGTGGTAGGTGCGGCCGGTCGTCCAGGTCACCCCGCGCTCGATCATCGGCTCGGCGCAGCCGACCCGGTCGAGCACGTCGAGGACGTCCCGCTGGAAGCAGATCGCCCGGGACCCGGACACGTCGCGCCGCGCGGCGGCCTCCAGCACCACGGCCGGCACGCCGTGCCGGGCCAGCAGCAGCGCCGTGACCAGGCCGACGGGCCCCGCGCCCACGACGACGACCGGTTCGCTGTCGCTCACGGCTCCACCCGATCACGTCGCGGCGTTCCCGGCCACCTCCCGCGCGTCCGCGGCGGCCCGCTCGATCGTCCGGTCGGCGTCCCGCCGGTCCTGCCAGCCGCGCACGTCGGTGCCCTTGCCGGGCTCCAGGCTCTTGTAGATGTCGAAGAAGTGCGCGATCTCGTCGAGGACGTGCTCGTGGACGTCCCGCAGGTCGCGGATCCCGGCGTACCGGACGTCCCCGGCGGGCACGGTGAGGATCTTGGCGTCGGGGCCGCCCTCGTCGTGCATCCAGAACACCCCGACGCTGCGCACCCTGATCACGCAGCCGGGGAAGGTGGGCTCCTCCAGCAGCACCATCGCGTCCAGCGGGTCGCCGTCCTCCGCGCGGGTGTCCGGGATGTAGCCGTAGTCCACCGGGTACTGCGTCGAGGTGAACAGCATCCGGTCGAGCCGGATGCGGCCGAGCCGGTGGTCCATCTCGTACTTGTTCCGCGATCCCCGGGGGATCTCGACGATCATGTCGATCTCCATGTATCCCTCCCCAAAGGGAGCACTACCCCACAAGCCGCCCGCACCACGTCGCGCGGCGCCGCTTTTCGGCGGGCTGCGGTTCCGGGTCCCAGGAGCGGGGCTCAGTGGGCGGCGGCGTTCCAGTCGGGGCCGGAGCCGATGGCGACCTCCAGGCCGACCGTGAGCGGGTAGGCGGTCGTCATCCCGGTGCGGACGATCTCCCGCACCGCGTCCTCCTCGCCGGGCGCCACCTCGAGGACGATCTCGTCGTGCACCTGGAGCAGCAGGCGGCTCGCGAGCCCGGCCGCGGTGAGCGCCTCGTCCACCCGCAGCATCGCGATCTTGACGATGTCGGCGGCGGAGCCCTGGACCGGGGCGTTCAGCGCCATCCGCTCGGCGGTCTCGCGACGCTGCCGGTTGTCGCTGTTCAGGTGGGGCAGGTAGCGGCGGCGGCCGAGGACCGTGCGGGTGTGGCCGGTGGCCCGGGCCTCGGCGACGACGTGGTCGAGGTAGTCGCGTACGCCGCCGAGCCGCTCGAAGTAGGCGTCCATGAGCGGGCGCGCCTCGGCCACCGGGATGCCGAGCTGCTTGGCCAGGCCGAAGGCCGACAGCCCGTACGCCAGCCCGTAGGACATCGCCTTGATCTTGCGGCGCATGTCCGGCGTGACGGCGCCCGGGCCCGTCCCGAAGACCCGCGCGGCCATCGTGGTGTGCAGGTCCTCGCCGGTCTCGAACGCCGCCAGCAGCGTCGGGTCCTGCGACAGGTGCGCCATGACGCGCAGTTCGAGCTGGCCGTAGTCGGCCGTCATCAGCGACGCGTAGCCCTCGCCGGGCGTGAACGCGCGGCGGATGCGCCGGCCCTCCTCCGTCCGGACGGGGATGACCTGGAGGTTCGGCTCGGTGGAGCTGAGCCGGCCCGTCGCGGCGACGGTCTGCTGGAAGCTCGTGTGGATGCGGCCGTCCGCGCCGATCTCCCGGAGCAGCCCGGCGACCGTGGAGCGCAGCCGCGCCTGGTCGCGGTGCCGCAGCAGGACCTGAGGCAGGCCGTTGTCGGTCCGGGTGGCGAGCCAGGTCAGCGCGTCCAGGTCGGTGGAGTACCCCGACTTGATCTTCTTGGTGCGGGGCAGGTCGAGCTCGCCGAACAGCACCTCCTGGAGCTGCTTGGTCGAGCCGGGGTTGAAGCGGCGCCCGGCGATCTCGGCGGCCTCGTCGGCGGCGCGCTCCATGGCGTCCGCGAAGTGCCGTTCCAGCTCGCGCAGGAGACCGGCGTCCACGTGGACGCCGGCGCGTTCGGCGCGGGCGAGCAGCCGGGACAGCGGCAGCTCGACGTCGCGCAGGACCTCGTCCATGCCCGTGGACGCCAGGTCGGCGGCGAACACCCCGGCCAGGTCGAGGACGGCGCGGGCGCTCTGCATCAGCCCCGCCGCGCCCTCGTCGGACGGGCGCCGCCCGAGGTGGCGGCCCGCCAGGTCGGCGATCGTGTAGGCGGCGAGGCCCGGCAGCAGGAGGTAGGCGGCCATCGCGGTGTCGGTGGCGATCCCGTCGAGGCGCGGGCCGCGCTCGCCGAGGGCGCGCAGCAGGGACTTCACGTCGTGCAGCGCCTTGGGGCGGTCCGGGTCGGCCAGCCAGGCGGCGAAGGCGCGCTCGTCCCGCTCGGTGAGGGCGGACGGCTCGAACGACGCCGCGTGCCCGTCCCCGGCGGCCAGCGCGATCCGCGCGAGACCGCCCGCGCCGCGCTCCCAGGTGAGATCGGCGGCGAGGCCCGTCAGGGCTGTCGCGTGGGCCTCCAGCCACCCGGCCAGCTCGCCCGGCTCCAGCTCCCGCCCGAGGACGGGCTCGGTCCCGTCGTCCTCCGGGGGGCGCCCTCCGCCGGGGTCGGCGGCGAACAGGCGCTGGCGGAGGCTGGCGTTGCGGAACTCCAGCTCGTCCAGCAGGGAGGTGAAGGCGGCCAGGTCGTAGGGGCGCCGCCGCAGGTCGGCGGGCGCCGCCGGAAGGTCCAGGTCGCGGACCAGCTCGGTCAGCCGCCGGTTCAGCCGGACCGCGGCCTCGGCGGCGCGCAGCTTCTCCCCCGCCTTGCCCTTCACCTCGCCGGCGCGTTCGAGCAGGGCGTCCAGGGACCCGAAGTCGCGGATCCACCTGGCGGCCGTCTTCTCCCCGATCCCGGGGATGCTCGGCAGGTTGTCGGACGGGTCGCCGCGCAGCGCCGCGAAGTCGGGGTACTGCGCCGGGGTCAGCCCGTACCTCTCCTGGACCGCGGCGGGCGTGTACCGGATCATCTCCGACGCCGTCCGGTAGTAGTACAGGACGGTGACGGCGTCGCTGACGAGCTGGAGCGCGTCCCGGTCACCGGTGACGATCAGCACGTCCATGCCGCCCGCCTCCGCGGCCGCCGCCAGCGTCGCGATGACGTCGTCGGCCTCGTAGCCGGGGGCGCGCAGCACCGGCATGCCCATCGCCGCGAGCAGCCGGTCGAGGATCGGGAGCTGGCTGCCGAACTCGCGCGGCGACCGCGACCGGGTCGCCTTGTATTCGGGGAACGCCTCGGTGCGGAACGTCTGCCGGGAGACGTCGAAGGCGACGGCGGCGTGCGAGGGGCGCTCGTCCCGCAGCACGTTGGCGAGCATGTTCGCGAACCCGTACACGACGTTGGTCGGCTGCCCGGAGGTGGTGCTGAAGTTCTCCACCGGCAGCGCGTAGAACGCCCGGTAGGCCAGCGAGTGGCCGTCCAGGAGCAGCAGGCGGGGCCGGTCGGTCATGTGTCACATCCTGGCACCGGGGGAACGGGCATGAAACCGCCCGCCGGGATGTTGGGGAAGGGCATGACCAAGATCGAACTGGGCCGGCTCGGGATCTGGTGCCCCTGGCCGCTCCTGGACCCGGAACTGGCCAAGGACGTCGAGGAGCTCGGCTACGGCACGATCTGGATCGGCGCGTCGCCGGACGATCCGGACATCCCCGGGCGGCTCCTCGCCGCGACCGAGCGCGTCGTGGTCGCCACCGGCATCGTCAACATGTGGAGGACGCCGGCCGAGGAGGCCGCCGCGGGCTACCACCGGCTGAACGCCGCCCACGGCGGCCGGTTCCTGCTCGGCGCCGGCATCGGCCACCGGGAGGCGACGCAGGAGTACCGCAGCCCGTACGAGACGATGGTGGGCTACCTCGACCGGCTGGACGCCGAAGGCGTCCCGGCCGAGGGGCGGGTCCTCGCCGCGCTGGGGCCGAAGGCGCTGCGGCTGGCGGCCGAGCGCACCGCCGGCGCCCACCCGTACCTGACCACCCCCGAGCACACCCGGTCGGCGCGGGAGATCCTGGGGGCGGGACCGCTGCTCGCGCCGGAGCAGAAGGTCGTGCTCGAACCCGACCCCGTGCGCGCCCGCGCGATCGCCAGGCAGACCCTGGGCCGCTACCTGGCCCTGCGCAACTATGTCGCCAGCTTCGAGCGGCTCGGGTTCACCGGCGACGACTTCGCCGGCGGCGGCAGCGACGCGCTCGTGGACGCCCTGGTCGCGCACGGCGACGTCGCGGCGGTGGCGGCGCGGCTGGCCGCCCACCTGGAGGCGGGCGCGGACAATGTCGCCGTCCAGGTGCTGACCGAGGCGGGCGGCGACCCTCGTCCCGCGCTGCGGGCGATCGCCGGCGCGCTGCTCTGACCCGGCTCGCCGGGCCCGCGTGGCACACAGGGCGAGGGACGCGCCCGGCGCCGGGCGCGTCCCTCGGTCAAGCGGTGCTACCGGGTCGCGCGGTTGCCGATCTCGTCGGGGACCACGCGCTTGCGTGGCTGCGCCTGGCGGCGGGCCAGCTCGTTGCCGTTGACCGTCAGGGTGCTGTGCGCGAACAGCTCGGTGACGGCGGAGGTGGCGTCGATCATCTGGTCGAAGCCCTTGAGGTTCACGTTGTCGTAGCGGTCGCACGCCTGGTGGTAGCACGGGTCGTAGGCGAGGCCCGCGGTGCCTCCGTAGCGCTTCGCCTGCTCGGGGGTCTTGATGCCCTCGGCGCCGGTGAACAGACCGCCGGCGGGGATGCCGACGCTGATGAACGCGTCGTAGTCAGAGCGCCCGTTGAACGGCGTCGGGTCGGTGGGGAGCCTGCGCTTGGCGAAGTAGTCGGTGAACGCCTTCTCGATCGCTCCGGAGCCCGCAGGGGCCTCGACGTTGTTCTCACCCGCGCTGTTGTCGCCGTCGTAGACGAAGTTCACGTAGTTGGGCGAGGCGAGCATGTCGAAGTCGAGCATCAGGGCGACCTTGTCGCGCCCGGCCTGCGGGAGGTTGTCGACGTAGTACTGCGAGCCGAGCAGGCCCTCCTCCTCGGCGCCCCAGAAGGCGAACCGCACCTTGTTGCGGACCTTGGAGCCGAGCTTGTTGATCTGCTTGGCCATCTCCAGCAGCGTCGCGGTGCCCGAGCCGTCGTCGTTGATGCCCGGTCCGGCGGTCACGCTGTCGTTGTGCGCGCCCAGCACCACGACGTTGTCGGCCCTGCCGCGCTTGGTGTCGGCGATGACGTTGGCGGCCTGGCGCTTCTGGTTCAGGGTGTCGGTCTTGACCCGGAGCGTGACGCCGCCGTTCTGCGCCTGCTGGACGAGGGCCTTGCCGACCGCGTTCGTCGGGCCGACCACGGGGATGTCGTAGGGCGTGGTCAGCGTCCCCCCGACCGGGCCCGGCTGGTCGGGCAGCTGGTAGATGACGACGGCGGAAGCGCCGGCGGCGATGGCGTTGTCGGTCTTCACGGAGAAGAAGCAGCCGCCGCGCTGGATCAGCGCGATGCGGCCCTTCGGGAACCCGGCGAAGTCGCCGGCCTCGCACCCGCTGCCGTCGCCGGTGGCCGCCGGGTCGACGGCGGTGGCGGGGGCGGTGACGTCGCCCGACCCGGAGTACTGGAGCGTCTCGAAGTCGCTGTGCGGCGCGAACGTCTTCGGATCCGGCGCGGTCTCCGCGAGGACCGGCTCCGACTGCTCCTGCCAGAAGTCGAACTCGAAGTCCTGGACCGTGGGGGTGTACCCCGCCCGCTTGAGCTGGTCCGCGATGTACTTGATGGTGATCTTGTTACCGGGCAGCCCGGCGGCCCGGTTGCCGCCGTTGGCGTCGGCGATCTTCTGCAGGTTCAGCTGGTGGTGCCGGACGTTCTTCAGCGTGACCAGCTTGGCCAGCTTGGACTGGGCCGGGCCGGCGGCTTGGGCGGGCACTGCGGCCACGGTGGTGGCGGCGAGTGACATCCCGGCGAGGACGGCTAGCGCGGCTCTGCGCATGCTCGGTCTCCGTTGGTGGGGGGACAAAGTAAACCGAAGCCTGACATGCGTCATTTCCTGCAACAAGACACGACTCTGCATCGAAACGGCCAATATTGGCCTAGTTTTTCACGGGGTTCACACGGTTGACACACCTCCCCGGATTCCTCGGTAAGTGCTCCATGACACTCCCGCCCACTTGATCACGAAGGCGCGGGGAAACGGGCCATTGCAAGATCATTCAATCCGGCCCGCCGTACTGACCTGCGATGACATTGGCGAGCGGGCGGGCGGTGCGCGGCCGGGACCCCCGGCGCCGGGGCTGGGGCCGAGGAGGGCGCGGACACGCCCGGCAGGCGCACGTTCACGCGGCGCAGGCGGGCGGTCACGAGTCGCCGCAGGTGAGACCTCTGGTCCCCGGCAAATCGATGTAAGTATGCTCCGGTCCCGCCGGGTCGTCACGGACGACCGGGGTCGAAACGATCAGGAGTGTGGGCCGGTGACGAAGCCCGAGCAGGTGGTTCATGGCTCCCATGAGCGGCCGCGCACGCTGCCGGTCGGACGGCGGATCGCGATGCTGCTCACCATCCCGCTCGTCGCGCTGGTCGTGCTGTGGGTGTTCTCGGCGGGGACGACGCTGTCCGCCGCGCTGCAGCGCTCGGAGTTCACGCGGATGTACAAGGACGTCGGGCTGCCGGCCGGCGCCGTCATCGGGGCGATCCAGCGCGAGCGGGCCGCCGCGGTGGGCGTCCTGACGACGCGGAGCGAGGCCGGCAGGCGGGCCTACGAGGACCTCGCGGGCAAGACCGACGGCGCCGTGGCGGCCTTCCGCTCGGCGGCCTTCAAGCCCCGCCTCAAGGAGGGGATGGGCCCCGAGTTCTGGGAGCGCTTGGAGGCGCTGAACGACAGCCTCGACCAGCTCGAACCGCTGCGGAACCAGATCAACGAGGGCGCGGCCAGCACGGTGCAGGCCATCAACGCCTACAGCGGCTTCTCCGACTCGACGTTCCGGCTGCTGACGACCTTCATCAGCGTCAACGACACGTCGGTGTTCCGGCAGAGCGCCGGGCTCACCCACTTCTCGTGGGCGAGCGACTTCATGCTGCGCGAGGACGCCCTGATGTCGGCGGCCGGCGCCCGCCGGCTGAACGCGGCCGAGCGCATGGCCTTCTCGGGCTGGGCGGGCAACCGCGAGCAGTTCTTCGCCCTCGCCCGCATCGAGGTGAGCGGCGAGCTGTCGCGGATCGTCGAGGATCTCGCCACGTCCTCCGCCTACGGCAGCTTCGCCTCGCTCGAGAGCCAGATCCGCTGGCAGGGCCTCAATCCCGGCGTCCGGCAGTGGCGGGCGAGCACGCAGGAGCTGACGCCGATCTGGTTCAGCTCCTCCTCCCGCCTCGGCGAGGTCCTGAACAACGACGTCGTCACGCCCGCGGGCGACCGGATCATGCTGCGCTTCTACCTGGCCTGCATCGCGGGCCTGCTGATCGTGGCGGCGTCGATCGCGCTGTCGGTGCTGTTCGCCCGGCGGCTCGGAGGGGAACTGCGGAGCCTGCAGGCGTCGGCGCAGCGGCTCGCCCACGAGCGGCTGCCCGCGGTCGTGGCCCGGCTGCGGCGCGGCGAGCGGGTCGACGTCGACGCCGAGGCGCCGCGGCCGGAGCGGGGGCGCACCAGGGAGATCGCGCTGGTCGCCGACGCGTTCGACGCCGTCCAGCGGACCGCGGTCAGCACCGCGGTCGGCGAGGCCGAGCTGCGCGCCAGCATCAACCGGGTCTTCGTCAACCTGTCGTGGCGCAGCCAGTCGCTGCTGCACCGGCAGCTGCGGCTGCTGGACCAGATGGAGCGGCGCGCGTCCAGCCCCGAGGAGCTGGACGACCTGTTCCGCCTCGACCACCTGACCACCCGCATGCGGCGGCACGCCGAGGGCCTGGTCATCCTGTCCGGCTCGCCGACCGTCCGCGCCTGGGACCACCCGGTCGCCGCCGAGGACGTGGTCCGCGCCGCGATCGCCGAGGTCGAGGACTACACGCGGGTGGAGGTGACCGGCGCGTCGTCGGCCGCGGTCACCGGCGACGTCGTCGCCGACGTCATCCACCTGCTCGCCGAGCTGATCGAGAACGCGGCGTCGTTCTCCCCGCCGGCCACCGAGGTCACCGTCAAGGTCGAGACCGTCGCCAACGGCCTGGCCGTGGAGGTCATCGACCGGGGCGTCGGCCTGGAGCCCGACGAGCTGGAGGAGCTGAACCGGCGGCTCGCCAGCGCCGTCGAGTTCGACCTGGTCGACACCGAGCGGCTCGGCCTGTTCGTCGTCGCGCGCCTCGCCGCCCGGCACGGCATCCAGGTGTCGCTGCTGCCGTCGCCCTACGGCGGGACGACCGCGATCGTCCTCGTGCCGCACGCGCTGGTCGTCCTCGACGACGACTGGCACCTGTCGCGCGGCCGCGCGGGCGGGGCGCCGCAGCCGGTCGGGTCGGCGGCGCCGGCGAACCTGGGCCCGGCGCGGCTCGGCCGCCCGGCGCGTCCGGCGCTGCCGGGCCGGATCGTCCAGGACCGGACGCCGGGCGAGCCCGCGGGGCTGCCCGCCGGGCGGGGCGCGGTGCCGCCGTCGCCGCCGCCCGAGCCGCCGGTCGAGCCGTCCGAGCCGTCCGAGCCGTTCGAGCCCTTCGAGCCCTTCGAGCCCTTCGCGCCGTTCGCGGAGCGGGCGCGGCCGAACGGCGCCGGGACGGAGCAGGGCGGGGTGGAGGACAGCGAGGTCACGGGACGGCTCCCGCGCCGTGTCCGGCAGCGCTCCCTGGCCCCGCAGCTGCGCGAGCGGTCCGCGCCGCGGCACGCCCAGCCCGCCGCGGCGGGCGAGGACGACTTCGAAGAACCGAGCCCGGAGCTCAGCCGCGACCTGATGGCGTCGCTGCAGTCGGGATGGCTGCGCGGCAGGGTGGACGACGAGCCGGGCGAACTGGATCCACGCGATGAATGGGGGGAGTCATGATGCGGCAGGGCAACGCCAGCGGTGAACTCGACTGGCTGCTCGACGATCTGGTGCAGCGGGTCGGGGAGGTCCGCCAGGCCGTCCTGCTGTCCAGGGACGGACTGGTCATGGGCGCCTCCGGGGACGTCACCCGCAAGGACGCCGAGTTCCTCGCGGCGCTGTCGTCGGGCTTCCACAGCCTGGCCAACGGCGCCCGCGAGCACTTCCAGGCGAAGCAGGTGCGCCAGACCGTCGTCGAGCTGGACGGCATGCTGTTCTTCGTCATGCCCGCGGGCAACGGGAGCTGCCTCGCCGTGCTGAGCGACGCGGGCGGCAACGCGGGGCTGGTCGCCTACGAGACGACCATGCTGATCAAGCGGGTGCGCCGCACGCTGGCGGCCCAGCCGCGCGGCGCCGAGTCGCAGGATCCGCCGGTGCGCTCGGGCGCGTCAGGCTAGAGCCTGCCGTGGAGAGCCCGAGAGAGCGCTGGGTCGGGTCGGAGGCCGGCCCGGTCGTGCGGCCCTACGCGGTGACCCGCGGGCGCACCCGCCCCCGCGGGCTCGTCCTCGACCTGGTGGCCGTCCTCGTCGCGACCGGCCGGACCCCCGCCGACCGGGTCTGGCTGTCGCGCGAGCAGCGGCGGCTGCTGGAGCTGTGCCGGCGCCCCTCCACGCCCGCCGACCTCGCCTCGGAGACCGACCTTCCGCTGCGGGTCGTGCAGATCCTGCTGGAGGACCTGTACCAGTACGGCCTGGTCGAGGAGATGCCGCAGGCCGCGCAGACCGAACGTCCCGACCCCCGCATCCTCATGAGAGTGCTCGATGAACTCCGCCGCCTCTGAACCGACCGCGCCCCCGCACGGGCGGGACGACGACGTCCCCCTGCACACCCTGAAGGTCCTGGTCGCCGGCGGCTTCGGCGTCGGCAAGACGACGCTGGTGGGCGCGGTGAGCGAGGTCCGCCCGCTGCGCACCGAGGAGGTCCTCACCGACGCGTCCGTGGGCGTCGACGACCTCGGCGGCGTCGAGGGCAAGACCACCACGACCGTGGCGATGGACTTCGGCCGGCTGACGTTCTCCGGCGGCGTGCGGCTGTACCTGTTCGGCACGCCGGGCCAGGAGCGCTTCTGGTTCATGTGGGACCAGATCGCCTACGGGGCGGTCGGCGCCATCGTCCTGGTCGACACCCGCCGGCTCAGCACGAGCTTCGCGGCCATCGACTTCTTCGAGCGGCGCGGGCTCCCGTTCGTCATCGCGGCGAACCGCTTCGAGGGGGCCCGCCGCTACACCGTGGAGGAGATCCGCGACGCGCTCGACGTCGACCCGGAGGTCCCGGTCATGATGTGCGACGTGCGGAGCCGGGAGGTGGCGCGGGGCGTGCTCGTGGCGCTCGTCGAGCACGCCCTGCAGACGGCGCGGAACTAACCGGCCGCCATCCGGGCCACGATGAGGGACGCGAGCGCCGCGTAGGCGGCCGAGTCGTCCAGGCCGGTCTGCGCCTTGATCTCGCCGCGGTGGATCGACTCCATCACCTGCCCGGCGACGGCGCCGACGAACGCGGCGTCGGTGCCGGGGGCGGCCTCCAGCACGAGGCCCTGCACCCGCCGCACCGCGTACCGCGTGTTCGCCTTGTAGATCTCCCTGGCGGGGGCGAACGCGTCCAGGTCGGCGAAGAACGCCGCGGACGCGGGGGCCAGCTCGACCGAGATCGCCCGCAGGTAGGCGCCGACGCGCTCGCGCGGGTCGGCGCTGCCGTCGACCGCGGCCTCCACGCGCTCGGTGGCCCGGCGGAAGAAGGCCCGCACGACGGCCGTGACGATCTGCTCCCGGCTCGCCGCGACCGAGTAGAGCGTGCTCTTGGAGCAGCGCAGCAGCGCGGCCAGGTCCGCGACGCCGAGGTCGGCGAACCCGCGCTCCAGGAAGAGGTCCATGAGCCGGTCGATCAGGGCCTCGCGCCGCCGCGACGCCCGGGTCTCCCGCTCGTCCACGGAGGTCATGACGGCGACAGTACCAAAATGAGTTCGCCGGTACTGGTTTTGGTACTGTTGGCCTGCCGAAAGGAGACCGCCCATGCCCGCCACCCGGCACCTGCCGACCTCCGAGTCCGAGGACCTGATCGCGCTCACCCGCGAGATCGCGGCCACGGAGCTCGCGCCGCGCGTCGCGGACGCCGAGCGCACCGGGACGTTCCCCCGCGAGGTGTTCACCACGCTGGGCCGGGCGGGCCTGCTGACGCTGCCGTACCCGGAGGAGTTCGGCGGCGGCGGCCAGCCCTACGAGATCTACCTCCAGGCACTCGAGGAGATCGGGTCGGCCTGGGCGAGCGTCGGCGTCGGCGTGAGCGTCCACGCCCTGTCCTGCTCCCCCCTGTTCGCCTACGGCACCGACGAGCAGCGCGCCCGGTTGCTGCCCGACATGCTCTCCGGCGAGCGCCTCGGCGCGTACTGCCTGTCGGAGGCGCACGCGGGCTCCGACCCGGGGGCGATGCGCGCCAGGGCCGTCCGCGACGGCGACTCCTACGTCCTCAACGGCGCCAAGGCCTGGACGACCCACGGCGGCGAGGCCGACTTCTACACCGTCATGGCCCGCACGTCGGCGGAGAAGTCGCGCGGCATCTCCTGCTTCCACGTGCCCGCCGACACGCCCGGCCTGGAGTTCGACGAGCCCGAGGACAAGATGGGCCTGAGGGGCTCCACCACCGCGACCGTCCGGCTGGTGGACGCGCGGATCCCCGCGGACCACCTGATCGGGCACGAGGGCCAGGGCCTGTCCATCGCCCTCGCCGGCCTGGACGCGGGCCGCCTCGGCATCGCGGCCGTCGCCACCGGCCTGGCCCAGGGCGCCCTCGACACCGCCGTCGCCTACGCCAAGGAGCGCGAGGCGTTCGGCAAGGCGATCATCGACCACCAGGGGCTCGCCTTCGTGCTGGCCGACATGGCCGCCGCCGTCGAGTCGTCCCGCGCCACCTACCTGTCGGCCGCCCGCCTCAAGGACGCCGGCCGCCCCTACGGCCGCGAGGCCTCCATCGCCAAGCTGGTCGCCACCGACAACGCCATGAAGGTCACCACCGACGCCGTCCAGGTCCTCGGCGGCGCCGGCTACACCCGCGACTTCCCCGTCGAGCGCTTCATGCGCGAGGCCAAGGTCATGCAGATCTTCGAGGGCACCAACCAGATCCAGCGCCTGGTGATCTCCCGCCACCTGGCCCGCTAGCGGGGCTGCGCGCCGCGTGCCCGGAGCTCGCGGCGGATCTCGTCGGCGGTGAACGGGGAGCCGTCGGCCAGCTCCTCGGGGCCGAGGCCCTCGCGGGCCGCGGCCGCGTAGGCGTTCAGCAGGTCTTGCTTCGCGGCCTCGACCTGCTCCACCAGGTCGCAGTACCGGGTGGTGGCGAGCTTGACCTTCGCGTCGGCTTCCTCAGGACCCATGCGGCGGACGGTACCCGGAAAAGGTCGCGATGTTCATGACTGGTTTGTGCGGCGTGTCACGGTCTGGCCGCGGCCCGGAACCTACCGTCGGGTCATGTGGCAGTTCGTCGTGTGGGGGCTCATGGGGGCCGCGGCCAACCGCACGCTGGCGTTCCTGGAGGCGAACCGGCGCGTGAAGGGGCCGCCGTGGCGGTACCCGAAGGGGCCCGGCGGCCGGTACTACCTGTTCGCCTGCGCCCTGCACTGCATGCTCGCCGCGATGGTCACCTCGGCGGCCGCGGCGAGCGACCTGATCAACGCTCCGTGGCTGGCGTTCGCGTGCGGTGCGAGCGCCCCGGCCGTCATGGCGAAGCTCGGCCGGTACGCCCTCTGGGCGCTGCCGCCGGGCCCCGGCGGCGACGTTGAGGACGACGGGCCTGGTCAGGCCGGATGAATGGGGGATGCGATGCCGAGACCTGATCGCGGCTGGAAGAGACTGCTGGAGGCGTTCTCGGACGCGCCGGGCGCCGGGGGGCCGGAGGCGGCGGCGCCCGGCGGAGCGGGCCGGGCGCGGCGCCTGCTGGAGGCGTTCTCCGACGCCTCACCCGCGTTCGCCCCGGACGGCCCCGGGCCCGCGCCCATGGCCGCCGCGGCGGATCCGGGCCGGGCGCTCGCGCGGGGGGTCGTGCTGTTCGGCGTCCTCGGGGCGGCGTGCACGGCGTGGGCGGCCGCGGAGACCGGGACGCCCGCGGCGGCGCTGCTCGCCGCCTTCACCTTCGCCGTCCTGGCCCTGCTGATCGCGCCGCTGGTCGAGTCGGCGCGCGCGAGGGCCGCGGCGGCCCGCGCGCAGGGGGTCCGTGCGCGGCCCGCCGGCCGGGCCGAGCGGCTCAGGGACAGCTTCTGGCACTCGCTGGGCCCGGGCGAGCGCGACGCCGTCCGCGGCGTCGCGCGCCCGCGCACCTTCGGGCCCGGCGCGCCGATCCTGCGGCAGGGGTATCCGGCCGGCTACGTCGTGGTCATCCGGTCGGGCTGGACCAAGGTCCGCGTGGACCGGGCGGGCGAGGAGCTGATCGTGGCCGTCCGCGGTCCCGGCGACCTCGTCGGCGAGCGCGCGCTCTTCGAGGACGACGCCTGGTCGGCCACCGTCATCGCGCTGGACACCGTCGAGGCGCTCGTGGTCGGCGCGGCGGACTTCCGGCGCGTCGTGGAACGGTACCCGGGCGTGCAGTCGGTGCTGGAGAAGCAGGCGCACGACCGCACGGTCGAGGCGGCGGCCCGCACCTCGGGCACCGAGATCGCCGACACCGAGCGCCGGCTGGCCGCGCTGTTCACCACGCTGTCGCGGGCGCGGGACGGGGTGCTCCCGGTGACCGGCACCGAGCTCGCGGGCTGGACGTCCTCGTCGCCCGCGGCGGTGGCCAGCGTGCTCAGCGAGTGGGACGGCGCGGGCCTGGTCCACACCGGGGACGGCACGATCGACGTCCTCGACCCGGTCCGGCTGGAGCGGCTCACGGCGGGCGGCGAGCCCCGCGCGGAAGCGGTGTCGGGGTCCCTGTTCCTCACGGGCCAGGACTGCACGGTGCTGTTCACCGATGTGGTGGGCTTCGGCTCACCGGACCGGACCGAGGCGGACCGGGCGGCGATCCGGCACGTGCTGTTCCGCGCCCTGGAGGAGTCGTTCGACGCCGCCGGGGTGTCCTCGGCGGCCTGCCACCGGGAGGACCGCGGGGACGGCGTGCTCCTCGTCGTCCCGCCCGGGGTCCCGGTGAGCGCCCCGGCGGATCCGCTGGTGCGGGCGCTCGCCGAGCGCATCGGGCGGCACAACGAGGGCGCGCCCGAGGGGCGCCGCTTCCAGGTGCGGGTCGCGGTCGACACGGGCCCGGTGCACGCGGGGCCGGAGGGCGTCACCGGGGCGGTGCTGTCGCGCGCCGCCAGGCTGCTGGAGTCGGACGTCCTGCGGCGGCGGCTCTCGGCCGTCGCCGCCGTCACCGGCCTGATCGTCTCCCCGCCCGTGCACCGGGGGATCGCCGGGGCCGGACCGGAGTTCGAACCCGTCGAGGTGCGCGGACCGGGGGCCGGGACCGCGTGGCTGCGGCTCTTCCCCGCGGCCGGCTAGAGGCGGACGTACTCGTAGTCGAAGGGCCGCCCGTTGATGCCGGTCCGGGGCGGGGCGATCCAGGCCGCGATCCTGCCGCGCTCGTGGACGGGCCGCATCAGCGACCGCACATGGGTCTTGTCGACCTCCGTGGGGAGCCAGGCGTCCCTGCGCCGCTCCCACTCGGCGGCGTCGAGCAGCTCGCCGTCGGGGGCGGCCTCGATCCCGGCGAACGCGCCGACCTTGCGGTTGAAGGCGATGCTCGGCAGCCGGAACCGCTGCGGGAGGCCCGCCTCGGACAGGATGCGGTTCCAGCGGTTGACGCCGCTCTGGCAGTCGGCGATGTAGGCGCGGCGCAGGTCGGTGTTGAGGCCGACGAGCGCGGCGACCTCGGTCTGGCCGACGGCGCCGTCGACGAGGGCGTCCACCATGGCGGCGTCGTCGGTGAGGCGGTGGTCGTCCTTGCGGCGGTCCTCCATCCAGCGGCCCTTGAGCCCGGCCGTGTAGTAGTTCGCGACGTTGCTGGACGTCTCTGACCCGAACAGGTCGAGCGAGACCGAGTAGTGGAAGTTCAGGTACTTCTGGAGGACGTCGAGGGAGATCCCGCCGTGCGGCGCGACGTCGTCGGTGTCGTGCTCCTTCATCAGCTGGACGGTCCGCTCGACGACCCGGTCGATGCCCGTGGTGCCGACCATCATGTGGTGGGCCTCCTCCTTGAGCATGAACTCGCAGGTCCGCGACAGCGGGTCGAAGCCGGACTCCTTCAGCGTGCCGAGCTGGTACTTGCCGTCCCGGTCGGTGAAGTAGGTGAACATGAAGAACGAGAGCCAGTCGGGGGTCTCCTCGTTGAAGGCGCCGAGGATGCGGGGCGACTCCTCGCTGCCGGAGTTGCGGTGCAGCAGCTCCTCGGCCTCCTCGCGGCCCTCGCGGCCGAAGTGGGCGTGCAGGAGGTAGACCATCGCCCACAGGTGGCGGCCCTCCTCGACGTTCACCTGGAACAGGTTGCGCAGGTCGTAGAGGCTGGGGGCGGTGGCGCCGAGGTTGCGCTGCTGCTCCACGGACGCGGGCTCGGTGTCGCCCTGGATGACGATGAGGCGCTGCAGGTCGGCGCGGTACTCGCCGGGCACCTTCTGCCAGACGGGCTCGCCCTTGTGGGCGCCGAAGCCGATGCGGCGGTCGCCGTCGCGCTCGGCCAGGAAGATGCCCCACCGGTAGTCCTTCATGGCGACGTGCCCGAAGTGCGCCCAGCCCTCGCGGCCCACGTTCACCGCCGTGCGCAGGTAGACCTCCTGGGTCGGCAGCGCCGGCCCCATGGACTCCCACCAGGTCAGGAAGTTCGGCTGCCAGGACTCCAGCGCGCGCTGGAGGCGCCGGTCCTCGTGCAGGTCGACGTTGTTGGGGATCTTCTCGGTGTAGTCGGCGGTGGTCGCCATCGGTCAGACCCGCTTTCGGTCGAAGTCGGCGCGCCGCCCGGTGCCGTAGCGGCGCAGGGCGCCGTCCGGGCCGGACGCGTTCGGGCGAGTGAAGATCCAGTTCTGCCAGGCGGACAGCCGTCCGAAGATCTTGGTCTCCAGCGTCTCGGGGCCGGGGAAGCGGTAGTTGGCCTCCAGGCCGGTGAGCGCGTCCGGGCTGAAGCCGGCCCGCTCCTCGACCGCGATGCGGACCTCCTCGTCCCAGTCGATGTCGTCGGGCGCGAACGTGACCAGGCCGATGCGCTCGGCGTCGGCGGCCTCCAGCGGCTTGCCCGCCGCGTCGCCGGCGGCGGCGAGGGCGCCGTCGTCGCCGAGGAACCGGGTCGCGAGGCGGGTGAGGCCGTTGCCCATCGGGAGCGGGCCGAGGTTCATCGCGTCCACGGTGACGGCGGCGGGATCGGCGTCCGGGTCGACGTCCTCGAAGACGCCGTCGAGCTGGTAGGAGCGGTCGGCGGCGAGGGCGATCTCCAGGAGGGAGCCGGCGAAGCAGCTGCCGGGCTCGATCAGGGCGATGAGGCTGCGGCTGGTGACGTCCAGCCGCTTCAGGGTGCGCTTGAGGTAGTGCACGATCTCGTTGGCGAGCCAGTCGCCGGCGTCGTCGAGCAGCAGCCGGTCGTGGGCGAGGACGTGCTCGGCCTTCCCCGTGGTGCGCAGCACCCATGTGCCGAGCTCCGGCTCGTTGGTGCGCAGGTCGAGGACCAGGTCGTCCAGTTCGCGGGTCATGGCGAGCGTCCAGAAGTCCGCGCTCCGGAGGCCCCCGGGGGCCTCGTCCGGGCCCGCGACCGTGATCTCGGCGGTGCCGGCGTCGCGGTCCAGCCGCGCCGAGACGTGACGGTAGGCGATCGAGGCGCCGGTGCGCTCCTTGGCCAGCGGCGTCAGCGCGATCCCCTCGGCGTCCCGCGGGCGGGTCGAGCGGGCCGCCAGTTCCCGGGCGCGCTCGGCGACCGTCTGGTCCCAGGCGGTGCGGGGGACGGCCTCGTCCACCAGGCCCCACGCGACGGCCTTCCTCCCGCCGAGCCCCTCGGCCTTGGTGGAGAAGTAGTCGGCGCGGTCGCGGCGGACGCGCCGCTTGTCCGACACGCGGGTCAGCCCGCCGGTGCCCGGCAGGACGCCGAGCAGCGGCAGCTCGGGCAGCGACACCGCCGAGGAGCGGTCGTCGACGAGCATGATGTGCTCGCAGGCCAGGGCCAGCTCGTACCCGCCGCCGGACGCGGTGCCGTTCACCGCCGCCAGGTAGGTCTGGCCGGAGTTCGCCGTCGCGTCCTCGATGCCGTTGCGGGTCTCGTTGGTGAACTTGCAGAAGTTGACCTTCCAGCCGTGCGGGGAGGCGGCCAGCATCCGGATGTTGGCGCCCGCGCAGAAGACCTTCTCCTTGCCGCTGGTGACGACGACCGTGCGCACCGCGGGGTGCTCGAAGCGGAGCCGCTGCACCGCGTCGTACAGCTCGATGTCGACGCCGAGGTCGTAGGAGTTCAGCTTCAGCTCGTAGCCGGGGACGAGGCCGCCCTGCTCGTCCACCGCCATCGTGAGGGTGGCGATCTGGCCGTCGACGTCCAGGCGCCAGTGCCGGTAGCGGGACGGGTCCACCCGGAACTCCACGTGCGGGCCGCTCATGCGCTGTCCTTCCGCCGGTGCCGTCTCCACCATGCTCTACAGATGCAGTTAGCAACGTCAAGACTTTGTAGCATTTCAGCTCGCGCGGCCACCCGGTGCGGGAGCGGCCCGGGCGGGCGGGTCAGGGCGCGGCGAGCAGGGTCGAGGCGATCTCGCGGACGGCGAAGCGCCGCAGCTTGCCGGTCGGCGTCGTGGGCAGCGCGTCCACGATCAGCACCTCGCGGGGGCGCTTGAACGAGGCGAGGCCCGCCCGGCAGAACGCGATCAGCTCGGCCGGGTCGGCGGCCGAGCCCTCCTTGAGGACGACGCAGGCGACCGGCTTGTCCAGGCCGTCGGCGTCCGGCAGCCCGACGACGGCGGCCATCGCCACCGCGGGGTGCTCCAGCAGCCGCCCCTCCACCTCGGCCGGCGACACCCAGATGCCGCCGGCCTTGAGCATGTCGCCCGTCCGGCCGAGGCAGGTGTAGTAGCCGTCCTCGTCCACCACGTAGGTGTCGCCCGTGCGCAGCCACTCCCCCTGGAACACCTGCCGGGTCGTCTCGGTGCGGCACCAGTAGCCCGTCGCGATCGACTCGCCCTTCACCAGCAGCGAACCGGGCGTCCCCGGCGGGGCGTCGGCGCCGTCGGCGTCCACGACGCGCAGCTCGTAGCCGGGGACTGCGGTGCCCGTCGTGCCCGGCCTGACCGCGCCGGGGCGGTTGGACAGGAAGATGTGCAGGCACTCCGTGGAGCCGATGCCGTCGATGATCTCCACGCCGTACCGCGCGGTGAAGCGCCGGCACAGCTCCGCGGGCAGCGGCTCCCCCGCCGACACCGCCAGCCGGACGGACGCGAACGCCTCCACCGGGACCTCGGCGTTGAGGATCGCGGCGTAGAAGGTCGGGACGGCGAAGAACAGGGTCGGCCGGTACTCGGCCAGCCGCCGGGCCACCGAGGCGGGGGTCGGGCGGTCCGGGTCCAGGACGGCCGTCGCGCCCGCCGCGAGGGGGAAGAACAGCGAGTTGCCGATCCCGTAGGCGAAGAACAGCTTGGCGACCGAGTAGCAGCGGTCGTCCGGCCGGATGCCGAGGACCTGGCGGCCGTAGGTCTCCACGACGTGGCGGATGTTGGCGTGCCGGTGCATCGCGCCCTTCGGGCGGCCCGTCGTGCCGGACGTGTAGAGCCACAGCGCGCTGGAGTCGCCGGACGTCGCGTACGGCTCGGCCGGGGCGCCGCCCTGCGCCCGCCCCTCGCCGACCAGCTCCTCGAACGAGCCGACCAGGACGCCGGCCGGGGCCCGGAGCTTCGTCTCCCCCTCCACCGCGACGCGCCGGACACGGGGCGCGTGCGTAAGGGCCGGCTCCGCGGCGGCCGCGAACCGGTCGCTGACCAGCAGCACCCTGGCGCGCGCGTCGGCCAGCAGGGCGCCCAGCTCCGTGCCCGTCAGCATCGTCGAGACGGGGACCGGGACGGCGCCGAGCCGCATCGCGCCCAGGATCGCGGCGGCCATGAGCGGGCCGTCGGCCATGAACAGCACGACCCGCTCCTCTGCGCGCAGGCCCCACCGTTCGAGGCCGGCGGCGATGTCGCCGGCCAGCCTCGCCAGCCCGGCGTAGTCGAGGTCGCCGCCCGGGCCGGTCAGCGCCGTCCGGCCCGCGGCGCCCGGCTCGGACGCCGCCCGGAGCAGGTAGTCGCAGGCATTGAACGTCTCGGGCGGGACCGGTGCGGTCGCCGTTTCAGCGGTCATCGGGGACTCCCCTCGCCGGAACCGTGCCCCCAATGCTCTACATGGACGAAACGCTAGTCAATAGACTTGTGGAACGATGAGTTCTCGCGCGAGTCCGGCCCGGCGCCGGGGCGCGCTCGCACGATACTGGTCAGCGTTCCATGGACGGTCGCGCCCCAGAAGGGCCCGAAGGAGGAGCACATGGCCCGAACCGGCGAGGACGCGGCGGACCCGGAGCCGACGTTCCGGCGGCGGCGCGAACTCGGCGCCGCGAGCGCGCGGTCGCTGCTGCTGACCGTGCTGGGCGAGTTCGTCCTGCCCGGCGGCGAGCCGGTGTGGACGGCGGCGTTCCTGCGCGCGCTCGGGCTCCTCGGCGTCGAGGAGAAGGCCGTCCGGCAGGCGCTCGCCCGCAGCGCCGCCGAGGGCTGGCTCGCCGGGGAGCGGCACGGCAGGCGCACCGCGTGGCGGCTCACCCCGGCCGGGGAGCGGCTCCTCACCGACGGCACCGACCGGATCTACGGCTTCGGCCGCCCGGTCGGCGCGTGGGACGGGCGGTGGCTGCTGGTGCTGGCCACCGTCCCGGAGACCAGCCGCCGGCTGCGCCACCTGCTGCGGACCCGGCTCGCCTGGAGCGGGCTCGGCAACCTGTCCCCCGGCGTGTGGGTCAGCCCCCATCCCGAGCACGAGGCCGAGGTCCGGGAGGTGCTCGCCGGGATCGGCGTCGCCGAGGGCTCCACGCTGTTCGTGGGGCGCCTCGGCGACCTGGCCGAGGCGCGGCGCGCGGCCCGCCGCGCGTGGGACCTGGAGGAGATCGAACTCGCCTACGAGGACTTCCTCGACGCCGTCCGCGCGCTTCGTCCCGCCGACGATCCGGGGACGTTCGCCGCGCACACCAGGCTCGTCCAGGAATGGCGCCGGTTCCCCTTCCTCGACCCGGGCCTGCCCGCGGCGCTCCTCCCGGACGACTGGAGCGGTTCGCAGGCGTTCGCGCTCTTCCACGAGCGGCACGACACCTGGCGCCCCGTCGCCGACCGCCAGTGGAAGGCGATGACCGCCTGACGGCGCCCGGCGCGACGGAGCGGGTGTGTAGGCGGCGCGGCCCCGGGAAGTCGGGTAGGGGCCGGCGTCGTCGATGGGAGTCGTGGAAATGGGCAGCTTGGTAGGCCGGAACCTGCTCGCCGGGGCGGACGTCGCCGCCGACTCGGGCTACGCCGACCACCCGCCCCGCATGGGGTTCTTCACCGACACCTCCGTGTGCATCGGCTGCAAGGCCTGCGAGGTGGCGTGCAAGGAGTGGAACGCCGTGCCCGAGGACGGCCTCGAGTTCACCGGCATGTCCTACGACAACACGCAGGGCCTCGGCGCCGACACCTGGCGGCACGTCGCGTTCATCGAGCAGAGCAAGCCGATCGGCCAGGACGAGACCGGGATCGACCACGGCGCCGCGCAGGGCGCCGGAGGCATGCGCTGGCTGATGGCCTCGGACGTGTGCAAGCACTGCACGCACGCCGCCTGCCTCGACGTGTGCCCCACCGGCTCGCTGTTCCGCACCGAGTTCGGGACGGTGGTCGTCCAGGAGGACATCTGCAACGGCTGCGGATACTGCGTGCCCGCCTGCCCCTACGGCGTCATCGACCAGCGCAAGGGCGACGGGCGGGTCTGGAAGTGCACGCTGTGCTACGACCGGATCGGGGTGGGGCAGGAGCCGGCGTGCGCCAAGGCGTGCCCCACCGACTCGATCCAGTACGGGCCGCTGGACGAGCTGCGCGAGCGGGCGGCGATGCGCGTCGACCAGCTCCACGACCTCGGCGTCGAGGACGCGCGCCTCTACGGGCACGACCCGGACGACGGCGTCGGCGGAGACGGCGCCTTCTTCCTGCTGCTGGACGAGCCGGAGGTGTACGGGCTGCCGCCGGACCCCGTCGTCACCACGCGCGACCTGCCGTCCATGTGGCGGCACGCCGGCGCGGCCGCCGCCGTGCTGCTCGGCGGGCTGGCCGCCGTCTTCGCCGCCCACGGCCGCGAGGGAGGGGCCCGATGAGCTCGTCGGAGGTCGGCAAGGAAGGCGTGCGCGGCGAGCGGCCCGGCCGGGAGGCCGAGGTCGGCGCGGGCCTGCGCCGCCAGGGGCGGCGCGGGCGGCGCCGCGGCGGTCGCGGCGAGAAGGCCATGGTGCCCGAGGCCGAGTTCACCTCGTACTACGGCAAGCCCATCCTGAACCCGCCGGTGTGGAAGTCCCTCGACATCGCCGGGTACTTCTTCCTCGGCGGCCTGGCCGGCGCGGGCTCCGTGCTCGCCGCGGGCGCCGAGCTCACCGGCCGCCCGGCCGCCGCGCGGGCGATGAAGATCGCCTCGCTGGCCGCCATCGGCGGGTCCACGGTCGCGCTGGTCCACGACCTCGGACGGCCGGAGCGGTTCTACAACATGCTGCGCGTGCTGAAGCCCACGTCGCCGATGAGCGTCGGCTCCTGGCTGCTGGCCGCCTACGGCCCCGCCGCGGGCGCCGCCGCCGCGACCGACCTGACCGGGCTTTTCCCGCGCGCGGGCCGCGCCGCGACCGCCGGCGCCGCCCTGCTCGGCCCGGCCGTCGCCGCCTACACCGCCGTGCTCGCCGCCGACACCGCCGTCCCCGCCTGGCACGAGGCGCACCGCGAGCTCCCGTTCGTCTTCGCCGGCTCGGCCGCCGCCGCCGCGTCCGGCATGGCGCTGGTCGCCGCTCCCGTCCGGGAGAACGGCCCGATGCGCACGGCCGCCGTGTTCGGCGCCGGCCTGGAGCTGGCCGCGGCGAAGCTGCTGGAGCGCCGGGCCGGGCTAGCGGCGGAACCGTACAGGCGGGGACGCGGCGGGGCCTACATGCGCGCGGGCGAGGTCCTTTCGGCGGTGGGCACCGCGGGCTGCGTCCTGTTCGGCGGGCGCGGCAGGGCCGCCGCGGCACTGAGCGGGGCGGCCCTGCTGGCGAGTTCGGCCTGCACGCGTTTCGGCGTCTTCCACGCGGGCGTGCAGTCGGCCGAGGACCCCAAGTACACCGTCGTTCCCCAGCGGGAACGCCTCGCCACACGCGGCGCGGCGTCCACCTCCTGAGGGTGCCGACTTTCTGCAAGTTGATTGAAATCTTGCGCAAGCTCTTGACCTGACTGCAAGAAGAGAGCATTCTCGCGTTGCTCGCGGACGGCCGTCCCCCACCCCCTCAGGCGCCCGCCAGGCGCCCTGTGACAGGAGTTCGCCTCAATGTCTGCCAACGCCCCACGCGCGGTGACCTCCCGCGCCAGAGTCCCCCGCCGCCGGTCTTTGCTCGCCGCCGGCCTCCTCGTCCTCGCCGGGACTGCGCCCGTCGCCGCCCTGCTCCCCGACCGCCCCGCCAGTGCCGCCGCGTCCCTCAACGCGAGCGACGTCACCGCCAACCTCTGGGAGTGGAACTGGCCGTCCGTCGCGGCCGCCTGCACCGACCACCTCGGGCCCGCCGGATACGGGGCCGTGCAGGTCGCGCCGCCCGCCGAGTCCGTCAGCCTGGCCTCCAGCAACGACGGCGCGCACCCGTGGTGGGAGGTGTACCAGCCCGTCTCCTACGGGCTGACCAGCAGGCTCGGGAACCGCGCCCAGTTCTCCTCCATGGTCTCGGCGTGCCACAACGCGGGCGTCCGCGTCTACGTGGACGCGGTCGTGAACCACATGGCGGGCCATAACAACACGCTCAACACCACCTATGGCGGCTCGACCTTCGATCCCGGTGGGTTCGCCTACCCGGCCGTCCCGTACGGGTACGGCGACTTCCACCACGCCAACGACGGGTACTGCAACGACGACGACGCCGGAATCGACGACTGGAACAACACCTCCGAGGTCCAGAACTGCGAGCTGGTCTCGCTGTCGGACCTCAAGACCCAGTCGGGCTACGTCCGCGACAAGATCACCGGCTACCTCAACGACCTGATCGGCCTCGGCGTGGACGGGTTCCGGGTCGACGCCGCCAAGCACGTCGCCCAGAGCGACTTCGCCGCCATCAAGAGCGGCCTGCACGCCACCACCGCCGAGGGCAGAGCGCCCTACATCGCGCAGGAGGTCTTCCCCGGGTCGAACACGGCCGACCTGAAGCCGTCGGCGTTCACCGGGAACGGCGACGTGCTCGGCTTCTCCTACGCCCAGGGACTGAAGACGCAGTTCCAGAACGGGACGCTGTCGAACCTGTCGGGCATCCCGTCCTGGTCGCTGGACGCGGACGGATCCAGGACCTACACGATGATCACCAACCACGACACCGAGCGGGACGGGTCCACGCTCAACTACAAGAACGGCTCCGACTACACACTGGCGACCTACTTCCTGCTGGCCTACCCGTACGGCAGGCCCTCGGTGTACGACGGGTTCACCTGGTCGTCGGCGGGGCAGTCGCCGCCCGCCGACTCCCGCGGGTTCGTCACCGGCGCGAACTGCTCGAGCGGCTGGCAGTGCATCACCCGCTCGACCGGGGTGAAGGGCATGGTCGGCTGGCACAACGCGACGGCATCCGCCGCGTCGGTCGGCAACTTCACGGCGACCGCGTCGAACGTCATCGGGTTCAGCCGCGGCTCCAGGGGCTGGATCGGGCTCAACGACTCCTCCGCCCCGTCCACCGCGTCCTACCGGACCGGGCTCGCCGACGGCGTCTACTGCGACGTCATCACCGGCGGCCTCGGCTCGAACGGCTGCCAGGGCACCGCCGTGACCGTGTCGGGCGGGACGGCGACCGTGACGATCCCGGCGAACGGCGCCGTCGCGATCCACGCGGACGCGCGGTCCGGCCAGACCCCGCCGCCCACGTCCGACCCCGGGACCGTGTCCGACACCTTCAACGTCAACGCCACCACGACCTGGGGGACGAGCGTCTACCTCGTCGGGGACGTCCCGGCGCTCGGCTCGTGGGACACCTCCAAGGCGATCAAGCTCTCACCGTCCGCCTACCCCGTGTGGAACGGCACGGTGACGCTGCCCGCCAACACCAGGATCGAGTACAAGTACATCAAGAAGACCGACGCCGGGGCCGTGACGTGGGAGAGCGGCGCCAACCGCACCTACACGACCGGCACGTCCGGCCACACCGCGAACGACACCTGGAGATAGCGGCACCGCCGGGGCCGGTCTCCCTCGTGTGCGGGAGGCCGTCCCCGGCGCGTGTCAGGCGCGCGGCGTGCGGAAGAGGGTCTCCTGGGTGAGGCTCGCGACGAGCACGCCGTTTCGGGTGTGGATCGTTCCGGTGTACCAGCCGCGCCCGGCGGCGACCGTCTGCGGGACGAGGTCCATCAGCACCCAGTCGTCCATCCGGACCGGCCGGTGGAACCAGACGGCGTGGTCGAGGCTGGACCCCGACCGGGCCGCGCCGTCGTGCAGCGCGATGACCCCGCTGGAGATGTCGGACAGGTAGGTCAGCACGCAGGCGTGCAGGAGGTCGTCGTCCGGCAGGGGCTCGGTGCAGCGCGACCACAGCCGCGTCGGGAAGTCGGCCGCCGGGTAGGGCTGCGGCGGCACGCGGCTCTCCATGGAGAACAGCCGCGGGACCGGGGACGCCGGAAGGCTCTGCGGCCCCGGCGTCTCCGGCGCCGGATGGACCTGCCGGTCCACGTCGTCGGCGGGCCGCTGGAACGACACCGACATGTTGAAGATGACCTCGCCGCCCTGGAGCGCCACCACGCGGCGCGCCGAGAACGACCGTCCGTCGCGGTCCCGGTCCACCCGGAAGATCGTCGGCCGGGCCGCGTCGCCGCCGCGCAGGAAGTAGCCGTGCAGCGAGTGCGGGAGCCGCCCCTCCGGGACGGTGCCGCCGGCCGCGCGCAGCGCCTGCGCCGCGACCTGCCCGCCGTACAGCGGGTACGGGTCGTCGAACACGAGGGTGCCCCGGTAGAGGTCCCGGTCGAGCTCTTCCAGGTCCAGCAGGTCGAGGACGGAGTGCAGGGATTCCAACCGCGCTTCGGGCTCTTCGGAGATCGAGGGTCGCACGCTCGCGACGTTATCCGACCCGGGCGGGGCCCGGCCGGGCGGGGAGGAGCCGGTCAGCCCTCCGGCGTCCCGGGGGAGCGCGCGCCCGGCCGCCAGAAGACCGCCAGCAGGAGGGCGGCGCCGAACCCGCCGGCGAGGGCCGTGACGGCGAGGCCCGTCCAGCCCGACAGGTCGTCCTCGATCCCGAGGACGCGGTCCAGGGACACCGCGCCGCCGCCGACGGCACCGAGCGCGCACGCCACCATGATGATCATGACGACGTACTCGTAGCCCTGGCCGGGGCGGAAGATGAAGAAGCCGTTGCGCAGGTGGGCGGTGACGAGCGCGACCGCCATCGTGCCCACCGCGCCCGCGGCGGCCAGCGGCGTGAGCAGGCCGAGCAGCAGCAGGACGCCCGCTCCGAGCTCGGTTCCGGTGGCCGTCAGCGCGTGCAGGCGGCCCGGCCGCAGCCCCATCGACTCGAACCAGCCCGCCGTGCCCTCGATCTTCCCGCCCCCGAACGCGTGGTTCCACCCGTGCGCGATCAGAGTGCCGCCGACGGACACCCGCAGGAGCAGGGAGGCGATGTCGATCCCCGCCACGTCGACGGCCATTCCCGGCCCCCTTCTTGGTGAGCTCGCTGAGGACGTCCAGCAACGTACCGGACGGGGAGGCCCGGGGCGAGGGGGCGCAGGCGACCGCGCTCTCCCCCCGGCATATCCCGCCGACCGTGGGGCAGATCACAGAAAGTCAGGCCCCACTTCGCGTCACATTCAGGCGCGCCCGCCCATCTGTTTCAGTGACCGGCGCGGGCGCGGAGAGCTTGGGAGGCGGCATGGACAGCGTGGCGAGGAACTTCGACCTGACGATGCTGTACGCCGCGTACGACGCCTTCCGCCGCGACGCGGCGCGGCTGGAGGCCGCCGCCGGGTCGGCCTCCGCCCTCGGCCGGGTCGCGAACGGCTGGCCCCTTTTCACCTCCCACTGGCAGCTCCAGGACCGCGCCGAGAAGAACGCCCTCTGGACGGTCATGTACGCCAAGGACGCCGACGCCCCCGGGCGGGTCGGCGTCGTCCTCGACGCCATGGCGTCGCAGGCGTTGAGGGTCGTCCCGCTGATCGACGGCCTGGACGCGTCGCTGGAGCACCGCGACCGCGCCGCCTTCGCCCGGTACGCGCGCGACCTCCGGGCGTCGGTGGAGGCGCTGCTCGACTTCAAGGAGTCGAACGTCCTGCCCCTCATCCAGGAGACCCTCACGCCGTTCGAATGGGGCACCTTCGACGTGGAGTTCCGCCGCGAACTGGGCATGCGCGGGCTCGGGGTCTTCCTGCCCTGGCTGCTGGACGGCGCCCCCGGCGGCACCCGCCGGGCCGTGCTGCGGCTGCTCCCGCCGCCGATCCGGCTCTGCTACCGGGCGCGCTGGCGTCCCCGCTACCTGCGCCGCGGCGGGCTCGCCGCCCCGGCGTTCTGACCGCCGCGCCCGCCGGCGTCCGGGCGGCTCCCCCGCCGGTGTGACGCGGTCCACATCCAGGGATGTCACATTCGCTCGCCGGCGTCGGTCTCATGTCCAGACGCGCAAGTCCCCAGAGCGCGACGGAGGGATGCGGACGATGGCGGGAACGAGGACGCCCGGCGGGGCGGGGGCCGGCACGCGCAGGCCGCCCAGAGCACTGGACGCCACGGCGCGGGCGCTGGACGAGCGGTTCGGCACGGCCGGCTTCGCGCGCAAGGCGATGCGCAAGGCCTTCCCCGACCAGTGGACCTTCCTGCTCGGCGAGATCGCGATGTACTCCTTCGTGATCATCCTGCTGACCGGGGTGTACCTGACACTGTTCTTCAAGCCGAGCATGCACGAGGTCGTCTACAACGGCTCGTACACGAAGCTGAAGGGCGTGGAGATGAGCGAGGCGTACGCCTCCTCCCTCAAGATCAGCTTCGACGTGCGGGGCGGCCTGCTCGTCCGGCAGATCCACCACTGGTCGACGCTCATCTTCATGGGCGCGATCCTCGTGCACCTGCTGCGCAACTTCTTCAGCGGCGCGTTCCGCAAGCCCCGCGAGCTGAACTGGCTCATCGGCATCCTCATGTTCATGCTGGTGATGCTGAACGGCCTGTTCGGCTACTCGCTGCCGGACGACCTGCTGTCCGGCACGGGCCTGCGCATCCTGGAGGGCGTGCTCGCCTCGCTCCCGCTGGTCGGCTCGTACGCGGTGATGTTCCTGTTCGGCGGCGAGTACCCGGGCACCGACATCATCCCGCGCCTGTACGTCATCCACGTGCTGCTGATCCCCGGCATCCTGGCCGCGCTGATCCCGCTGCACGCCGTCGTGCTGACCTGGCGGCAGACGCACACGCAGTTCCCGGGCAAGGGCAGCTCGAACACGACCGTGCGCGGCTACCCGTTCTTCCCCGTCTTCATCGCCAAGACGACGGCGTTCTTCCTCTGGGTCCTCGGGGTGACGACGCTGCTGGCCGCCTTCGTCCAGATCAACCCGATCTGGCTGTTCGGACCCTACGACCCGGGCGCGATCAGCTCGGGCTCCCAGCCCGACTGGTACATGGGCTGGCTGGAGGGCGCGCTGCGGATCATGCCGGCCTGGGAGATCAGCGCCTGGGGCCACACCGTCGCGATGAGCGTGGTCGTCCCGGCCCTCGTGGTGCCCGGGCTGCTGTTCACCGGCCTCGCCGTGTACCCGTTCCTGGAGCGCTGGGTGACCGGCGACTCGCAGATCCACCACCTGCTCGACCGGCCGCGCGACGTCCCGGCGCGCACCGGCATCGGCGCCGGCGGCATCGTCTTCTACGGGACGCTGTGGATCGCGGGCGGCAACGACGTCCTCGCCCATACCTTCGACATACCGCTGTTCTGGACGACCTGGATCTTCCGCTTCCTCATCGTCCTCGGCCCGGTGCTGGCCTACATCGTCACCTACCGCATCTGCGTCGGCCTCCAGCGCCGCGACCTCGGCCTGGTCCAGCACGGGCTGGAGACCGGTGTCATCCGCCAGTCGCCGGAGGGAGGCTACAGCGAGGTCGAGCGCCCGCTCCCGGACGAGGCGATCGCCGCGATCACCGATCCGCGCCCGGCGCCCGCCGTCGACCTGGACGTCCCGCCGCCCGTCGGCGGCGTCGACAGCCCGCGCGGCCGCACCGCCGGAGGGCGCCTGCGCGCCGCCCTCAACCGCCGCTTCCGGGCCGACCTCGCCGCCGTCCCCGCGCCCCGCGCACCCGAGCCGGGCGCGCTCGAAGCGGGCGCCGAGCGGTCCGGCGCCGAGGAGAAGATCTCCTCACGCTGACCGGGAGCGCTCGAAGAGGAGGCGGATGACCGGGTCGGCGGCCTTCACGGGGTCGTCGCCGAGGTCCACCAGGGCGCCGCTCAGCCACAGGTGGGCGAAGCCGTGCACGATCGACCAGGCGGCGATCCGGGCCGTCCGGTCCCCCGCGGGGCGGTCCGGCGCCGCCCCGCGGACGCCCTCGGCGAGGACCCGGCCGGCGCGTTCGCGGGCGGCGCTCACCGCCGGGTCGTCCGGACGGTAGAGCGCGGGGGTGAACATGACCTCGAAGTGGGCCCGGTGCTCGACCGCGAACCGCACGTAGGCGAGCCCGACGGCGTGCAGGTCGCTCCCGGCGGCCTCCAGGGCGTCCGCGAACCGCGTGTACCCGTCGGCGGCGACCGCCGTCAGCACGCCGGTCTTGTCGCCGAAGTGGTGCGCGGGCGCGGCGTGCGACACCCCGGCGCGGCGCGCCAGCTCGCGCAGGCTCCACGCCGCCGGCCCCGCCTCGGCGATCGCCTCGACCGCGGCGTCGAGCACGGCACGCCTCAGATCCCCGTGGTGGTACCCGTCACGCCCCATGCCCGAGGTCAGTCCTGGTCCTTGGCGAACTCGCGGAGGCGGGCGAGGTCGACCACGGTGATCTTGCGCCAGCCGGTGCGGATCAGGCCCTCGCGGCGCAGCCCGCTGAGCGCGCGGGCGACGGTCTCGCGGGAGGCGTCCATCCAGCTGCCGAGCTCCTCCTGCGACAGCGGCGGCCCGATCTCGATCGACCCGTCCGCCGCGGGCGGGGTGTGGTGGACCGAGCGCTCGGCCAGGTCGGCGAGCAGGGCCGCGAGGCGCTGCGGGCCCCGGCTCGTGATGTGCGCGGTCAGCCGGCGGTCGGAGTCGTCCATGCGGCGCACGAACGTGCCGGTGACGAGCATCCACACGTCCGGGTGCGCGTCCAGGAACCCGGTGAAGCGGGCCGCGGGCACGACCAGGGCGCGGATCGGGGACAGCGCGGTGACCGTCGCGGCGCGCGGCCGGCCGCCGAGCACCGCGCTCTCGGCGAGCAGGTCGCCGGGGCCGCGGACGGCGAGCACCACGTCATGGCCGTCCTCGGTGGAGGAGGTGACCTTCGCCCAGCCCCGCTCGATGATGATCACGTGGTCGGACTCGTCGCCCTGGTAGACCAGCGGCGCCTTCACCGGGAACGTGCGGGGGCGCGCGGCGGCGCGCAGCGCGGTCCGCTGCGCGGGCCCGAGCGCCGCCCAGAACGCGGGAGGCGGAGGGGACGCCGCGTACGGTGCCAACTGCCGCCTCCTTTTCTCGGGGTCACCTGAACTGTAAACCCCCAGGCCCTCACTTGGGGACGGCGAGCAGGCGCACGGCGAGCCCCGTGAACACCGTCCCGCTGAAGATGTTCAGGCCGCGTGCGACGCGGCGGCTGCGGCGCAGCAGGTTCGCGAGGCGGCCGGAGAGAAGGCCCACGAAGGCGTCGACGGCGAGGCCGATCAGGACGAGGGTGATCCCCAGCAGGAGCAGCTGCATCATCGTGTGCCCCAGGGAGGGGTTCACGAACTGGGGCAGGAAGGCGATGTTGAACAGGATCACCTTGGGGTTCAGCAGGTTCGTGACGACGCCCTGCCAGAACGCGCGGATCCGACCGGGGCCGACGGGGGCCGTGCCCTCCTCGCCGGGTTCGCCGCGGTCCCGGAACGACTTGACGGCGAGGTAGAGGAGGTAGGCGGCGCCGGCCCAGCGCAGCACGTGGTAGAGCGTGGGCATCGCGCTGAACAGGGCGGAGAGCCCGAGCGTCGCGGCGACCGCGTGCGTAAGGGCGCCGGTGGCGACGCCCGCCGCGGCCATCACGCCCGTGCCCGGGCCGCCGCGCCCGCCCATCGCGACGATGAACATCATGTCGGGTCCGGGAGTGACGCAGAGCACGAAGGCCGCGACGACGAACGCCGCGTAGAGGGAGGTGTCCACCATGCCGAAATCATGCGCCAGGACGGTCCGCATTGCGAACGCATAAACGCCGCCCAGCCCACTCGCGCCACCCGCCCACGCGACCCGAGACATCAGCCGACCAGCGACCGCCGCGCCTCGAACGCCAACCCCCCGCGGACAAGAAGGCGCATACCCAGGCCGCCCGAAGCATCAGCCGGGCGGCGGTCACCGCGCCTCGGACGCCGGCGCCCCGGGGCGAAAAGTGGGGGCCCGGTGGCTCAGGTGTCAGCTGAGGGGTGGTTGGGCTTCTATGGTCAGGGCCTCGTGGTCGAAGGAGAGGTAGCCGGCGATCTTGGCCGCGTCCTCCAGGGGCTCCTCGTAGGACCAGGCCGCGTCCTCGGCGCCGGGCAGGGACCAGTACGTCGCCTGGCCCTTGTAGGGGCAGAAGGTCCGCTTCTCGCTGCGGGTCAGCAGGTCGTGGCGGACGTCCTCGGCCGGGATGTAGTACCGGTTGGGCAGGCCGGTCTCCGACAGGAGCTTCGGCCGCGCGGTCTCCGCGACCACCTCGCCGTCCAGCAGGACCCGGACGCGCCGGGACGTGGCGCGGGCGTCGACGCGGTGGAACGGGTCGCGCAGATGGCCGTGGACCTCCTCGTCCTCGTCGAGCCAGGCGTCCATCCGGCCCCAGTAGAAGGCCATGTGGCCGCGCAGCCACGCGGCCTCCGGCTTCGGGTCGGGATACGCCCAGACCGCGTTCTCGGCCGCCCGCTCCCCCACCCGCACCGTCCAGTACACGGCGTCGCCCTTGAACGGGCAGTGCGTGGTGTGGACGGACTTCCCCAGCAGGTCGGTGCGCACGTCGTCCTCGGGGACGTACAGGACGGGCAGCAGCCCGGTCTCGTGCAGGAGCTTCCCGCGCTCGGTGTCCAGCACCGTCTCCCCGGCGAACCGGGCGCGCACCCGGCGCGGGAAGTCGTGCATGAACAACCGGTGCGCCGGTCCGTCGATCGTGAAGTTGACCTCCTCGCCGGGCGAACCGGCGAGCGGGCCCGGCTGCATGGTCAAGGACATGGCGCGGCTCCTCGGTGAGTCCTAGACGCCGGTCGGCATCGTCTCCAGTTCACCACGGCGCGCCGCCTCCAGGTGCAGCGGCTGGAGCGCCGAGGTCGTGCGGAACCAGCACAACGCGTCGTAGCGGTCGGCGAGCCGCGTGGGAACGTAGTGGCGCCGGTCCAGGTCCGGGTCGTACACGACGCCGATCGCGCGGTGGCCGAGCGTCTCGGTGAGGAAGGGGGGCTTGTCCGGCTCCGGCGGCACGATGAACATCCCCCGGTGCAGCTCCGACTCCGCAAGCACCTCCTCCAGCGAGCCGGGCTCCGGCGGCGGGACGTGCATCACCTCCATCGGGCCGCCCCAGTTCTGCGCGGCGACGACCTCGCCGGGGCCGCCCGCGAACCCGACCAGCACGACGCCCTCCGCCCCGTGCCGCTCCCTGGCGAGCTGGCCGAGGTTGACCATCCCGGCGGCGGCCATGTCGGTCGCGCGCGCGTCGCCCACGTGCGTGTTGTGCGCCCACACGACGGCCTTTCCGCCGTGGAAGTCCATCAGCCGGTCCAGCGTGTCGGCCATGTGGACGTCCCGGACGTTCCACGACTCCGGCCCCCCGTGGACCATCGTGCGGTAGTAGCGTTCGGCGCCCGCCGCCACCTCGGCGTTCTGGCGGGCGTCGAACTCCACTTCCGGGTCGCCGGCGTGCTCGGGCGGGGCCGGGCCGCGCAGCCTGCTCAGCAGCGCCAGGATCTCCGCCGTGCAGCCGTCCGGGACGAGGGACGCGCTCCGCCCGTAGGAGCGCGGGTCGTGGCCGTGCGGCTCGAAGCAGTGGTAGGCCTCCAGCGCGGTGGCCAGGTACTCGGGACGGTGGCTCGCCAGGTGGTCGACGACCGCCCGCAGCGACTCCCACAGGCTGTAGACGTCCAGGCCGTAGAAGCCGGCCCGCTCGTCCGGCGGGAGCCCCGCGTTGCGGTCGCGCATCCAGTGGCAGAAGCGGGCGGTCTCCTCGTTGGCCCACATCCACGTCGGCCACCGCTCGTAGCCGTCCAGGACGGCGCGCGGATCATCCGGCGCTCCGGGCGCGAGCGTCACGCAGCGGCCGACCCGGCGGCAGTCCGGCCAGTCGCCCTCGACGGCCACGAACGTGAACCCGCGCTCGGCGATCAGCCTCCTGGTCAGCGCGGCCCGCCACGCGTAGTACTCGTGGGTGCCGTGGCTGGCCTCTCCGACCAGCACGTACCGGGCGTCCCCGATCCGGTCGAGGAGCGGGTCCAGGTCCTCGGCGTACTCCAGCGGCAGTGCCGCCCCGTGCACCTCGGCGGCGTGGCGTCCCGGGCGTTGCATGGCGGCGTCCCCCTCATGTCCTCCAGCGTTTCGGCTCCTCTTCCTCGCCTTCCCGGGATCGGGACGTCCGACTCGTTTTGCCCCGGGATCGGCGGCTAGGCGCCGTCCCGGATGCCGGTGGCGCGGGCGCGGTACTCGCTGGGGGTCTGCCCGTAGGCGGCGCGGAACGCCCGGCTGAAGGCGGCGGGGTCCGCAGGCCCCAGCGTCCGGCGATCGCGCCGATCCGCTGCGCGCCGAGGAACGGGTCGCCGAGCTCGCGGCGGCAGTGCTCCAGGCGGCGCGTGCGGATGTAGCGGGCGACGGTCGTGCCGGTCGGCTGGAACACCCGGTACAGCTGGCGGACGGAGATGTGGTGCGCGGCGGCGATCGCGGCCGGGCTCAGCGACGGGTCGTGCAGGCGCGCCTCGATCCACTCCTCGATCGCCCGCAGCATCTCCGCTCCCTCCGGCGACGGGGACGGCGGCACGCCGCCCAGCCGCTCGCCGACGAGCCGCCCGGTCCGGTCCCGCCCGCCGAGCAGCGTGCCGCCGGTCCGGCGGCCGATCAGGTGGCGCCAGTAGTCCGCCTGGTCGCGGGCAGGGCGGTCCGAGGTGTCAACGAGCGTGGGCATGACGCTCCTCCGGTCGGGGGCGGGGTCTCGGACGCCGACAGCAAGGCTTCTACGGCCCGTCAGGAAGGTCAATGAGCGAGTCAGCACGACGCTCCGGCCGCCCTTTGGCACTCGCCGCCAAAGCCCCGCACGCAGCAGCAAGACCGCCCCTGTCGTGGCAGGGCGGCAGGGGGGCTCTCGCGCTGTGAGCGCGGGCGCCCGCGGGGGTCGGCGCGGGGCTCTCGCCTGCGGCGTCCTGCGGCGTCGCTCGTCGGCCCGTCCGGCGGCCCGTGCCGATTCACCGGGGAATGGGACCGAGACGTGATGCGAATCGGCCACGAAACGGCAAAGGAATGGATAGTCTCCCACCGATCACTTTTGGTTGTGTAAGGAATCTGGGAGCACACGCCGCATGAGCGCTGCCAACCGGGCACAGGTCATCACACGGTGGGGGGCCATCGCCTTCATGGCGGCCGCGGTCCTGACCGCCACCGCCGGTGGCTTCGCCCAGTCATACGCCGGTCTCTACCACTGGGCCCTCGAACACGGCCTGCGCGGCTGGAAGGCCGAGTCCTTCCCCCTGCTGGTCGACCTGTTCATCATCGTCGGCGAGCTCGGGCTGTTCCTGCTGGCCATCGACGCCTTCGTCATCAAGCGCCGGGCCCTGATGAGCTGGCTCGACTTCTGCCTGCCGCTGACCATCGCCCTCGCGGGCTGGACGGCCAGCCTCATCTTCAACGTCGGCCACGTCGGCCACAAGACCTTCTCCTTCCAGGCGACGGCCGCGGTCCCGCCGATCGTGTCGATGCTCGGCCTGTTCGTCCTGCTGCGGACGCTGCACCGGTACGTGTCGCAGAAGACCGAGGAGGCGGCCAAGCAGCCCGAGCCGCAGGCGCGCGCGATCGCCGGGCCGGTCACGCTGAACCAGATCACGCTGATGCCGCTGCGCAACACCGGCCCGTTCCCGCAGATCCAGGTCCCCGGGTACTCCGGCAAGGCGCTCGAGTCCGGCACCGGCAGGGCCGAGCCCAAGGCCGCCCCCACGGGCGAGGCCGCGCAGGCTCCGCAGGCTCCGGCCGCCTCCGCTCCGGCCGCGGCCCACGCCGCGCCCGAGGCCCCGGCGCCGGCGCCGGCGCCCGCGCCTGCACCTGCCCCCGCGCCCGCACCGGTCCCCGAGCCGGAGCCCGAGCTGGCCGTGGTCAGCGCCGCCTCGCGCGGCAGCCTCAACGGCCGCAGCTCCTACGGCACCGCCGCCGAGGAGGAGGCACCGGCCGCGATCACACCGGAGAACCTGCGGTCCCTCGTCATCGACATACTCGAACGCCGCCACGGCGACGTCGCCGCGACGCTCGCCGAGGTCAGGGCGCAGGGCCACCGCTGCGACGAGGCCGAGATCCAGCGGATCAGCGACAACCACTGGTTCCCGTACGCGGTGTACCGGCTGCTGGCCAAGCACCACGGCGACGGCGAGCTGGTCGCCCAGGAGCTGAACGCCCAGGGCATCGTCTACGACCAGGCGACGCTGGACGCGCTCGTCCAGTCCTGGCGCGTCTGACACCGCGCCTTCCGGCCCGGTCGCCCGCCATCGCGGACGGCCGGGCCGCGCCCGTCCTGGCGCGGTGAGCGCGCGCGCTAGGAGTCGTGCCGCCCCTCCTCGGACGGCCGCGGGAAGCAGCAGGAGCAGCACCCGGTCGACGCCGCGCTCGGCGAGCCGGTGCCGCAGGCCGCCGCGCCGGGGCGGCCGCGCCTCCGGGCGGGCGGGGGCCTCAACCGCCATCGCGCACCCCCGCCTCTCCCAGTGCCTCGGCGCCGGGCCCGTCGAGCGCCTCCGCCGCTTCCCGCACGCTCTCACCGAAGACGAGCACGCGCTCCGGAGGGACGGTCAGCGTGACCCGCTCGCCGGGCGCGACCCGTTCCGGCGACCTGAAGTGGATGACCCGCCCGCCGTCGGTCACGCCCTCGGCGGCGACCTCGCGCCCGTGGAACTCCGACACCTCGACCCGGACCGCCACGAGGTTCTCGCCCGCCGCGGTGCCGGGCGGGCCCGCGACCTGGAAGTCCTCCGGCCGGACGGCCGCGACCGCGCGCGGACCGCCGACGGGCCGGCGGCTCCGGCCGGTCAGGGTGAGGCCGTCCTCGCCGCCGAGCCGGACCTTCCCGTCACCGGACGACAGGACCGGCAGCTCCAGCAGGTTCCGGTAGCCCATGAACCCGGCGATGTAGGTGCTCACCGGGTGGGTGTAGACCTCCTCGGGCGTGCCGATCTGCTCCACCTTCCCCGATCGCAGCACCACGACGCGGTCGGCGAGCGCGAGCGCCTCCTCCTGGTCGTGCGTCACGTACACCGTGGCCAGCCCGAGGTCCTGGTGGATGCGCCGGATCTCGGTGCGCATCTGGACGCGGAGCTTGGCGTCCAGGTTGGACAGCGGCTCGTCCATCAGCACGAGCCTCGGCCGCAGCACGATGGCGCGGGCGATCGCCACGCGCTGCTGCTGACCGCCCGACAGCTGGCCGGGGAGCTTGTCCGCGTGCTCGGTGAGCTCGACGGTGCGCAGCGCCTCGTCGACCCGCCGCGCCGTCTCCGCCTTCCCGACGCGCCGCACCGCCAGCCCGAACGCCACGTTCCGGCGGACCGACAGGTGCGGGAACAGCGCGTAGTTCTGGAACACCATCCCGAAGCCGCGCCGCTCCGGCGGGAGCGTGTCGATGCGCTCCCCGTCCAGCCGGATCTCGCCGTCGGACAGCGGCAGGAGCCCGGCCAGGCAGTTCAGCGCGGTCGACTTCCCGCACCCGGACGGCCCGAGCAGCGCGATGAACTCGCCGCCCTCGATCCGCAGGTCGAACCCGCTCAGCGCGGTCGTCCTGCCGAACCGCCGGGTGACGCCGTCCAGCCGCAGGCGCCCGATCCCGGCCCGCGCGTCCCGCTCCGTCGCGGCGCCCGCCGTCATGACTTCTTGACCTTCTGCCCGCCGACCTCGCGGTCCCAGCGGTCGAACGCGGCGACGAGCGCCTTGGCGTCGAGCGGCGGGGCCGTGGGGTGGCCGGCGCTGAGCGCGTCGTACTCGGGGCGGCCGTACTCCCGGATCGCCTTCTGGCTCTCGGGCGGGGCCATGTCGAGCGTCACGCCCTTCACCGCGGGGCCCGGGTAGAATTGACGTCCTCTCCGCTTATAGGGCGGAGATTCCCTCCACGCTGAGCGCGGTGAGCGCGGCGTCAAGGTGGGTTACCGCCTCTTTGCGCGCTGCCGGCGCGGGTGCCGGTCTTACGTGCGCTCCACGGTCGTTTAGGCTCTCCGCCCGTCCGGCGGCGAGCACGTTGATGGCGGCGTTGAGGTCCCGGTCGTGGGTGCTGCCGCATGGGCAGTGCCACGCGCGGACGTCGAGCGCCATCTTCTGGTTGATCCGTCCGCAGTCCGAGCACATGCGGGTGGAGGGAAGGAACCGGTCCACCCGGGCGAACCTCCGCCCGTACCTTTGGGCCTTGTACTCCAGCATGGCGGTGAAGGCGGCCCATCCGGCGTCGTGGACGCTCTTGGCGAGCCGGGTCCGGGCCAGACCGGCCACGCACAGGTCCTCGACGTAGACCGCTTGGTTGTCGCGGATGATCGCCGTGGACAGCTTGTGCTGCCAGTCCCGCCGGGAGTCGGCCACCCGCCCGTGAGCCCGAGCGACCTTGATGGCGGCCTTCTTGCGGTTGGCCGAGCCCTTCTGCTTGCGCGACAGGGCCCGCTGCAGCCGCTTGAGCCTTCGAACGGCACGGCGCAGGAACCTGGGCGCGGTCACCTTCGTGCCGTCCGGCAGCACCGCAAAGTGCGTCAGGCCCAGGTCGATCCCCACCTCGCAATCCAAAGTCGGCAGCATCTCCTCCTGGCCGGTCTCCACTACGAACGAGGCGAAGTACCGTCCGGCCGCGTCCCGGATCACGGTGACCGAACTGGGAGCCGACGGCAGCGGCCGCGACCAGTGCACCCGTACCTCGCCGATCTTGGGCAGCCTGAGCCGACCGTTGTCCAGCACCCTGAAGCGGGCATTCCGGGTGAACCGGATGGCTTGCCGGTTGTCCTTGCGGGACCGGAAGCGGGGCAGGCCCACCTTGCGCCCCGTCCGGTCGCCGCGGATTGAGGCGAAGAAGTTGCGGTAGGCCGCGTTCAGGTCGGCCAGTGCCTGCTGCAGCACCACCGCCGACACCTCATCCAGCCACGCCCGCTCGGAGGTGGCCTTGGCCTGGGTGATGACCCGCTTGGACAGCTCGGCGTCCGACAGGTGCGGCAAGCCCTGCTCGCGGGCGTCCAGCCGCGCGCGCAGCCCGTCGTTGAACACCACCCGCGCGCACCCGAACGCCCTTGCCAGCGCGATCCGCTGACCAGGCGTGGGATACACACGGTAGTTGTAACGCAACTGCACACCCGCACCGTACCGGTTTATGACCGAACCCGAAGGCAATCGCACAGACGGGCACCGGGACGCCGCGCGCGGTGAGCCGGGACAGGACGCCGAGCGCGACCAGGTCGTTGCAGGCGAACACGGCGGTGGCGCGCGCGGCGAGAACCTCGTCGGCCGCCCGGTAGCCGCCGGTGAAGCGCGGCTCGTACGGGCCGAGGTCCACCAGCTCGATGCCGCGCTCGGCGCAGGCGGCGCCGAGGAACCTGCGCCGCTGCCGGTTGGACCAGGAGTTGGCGGGGCCGGACAGGTACGCGCAGCGGTGGTGCCCGAGCGCGTGGACGTGCGCGACCGCCTGCTCCATGCCGGGCCGGAAGTCCAGCAGGACCGACGGCGCCACCCGGCTGGTCCGGTTCGCCAGGACCACGGCGGTCCTGGCCGCGACGGCGCGCAGCCTGGCCCCGGTCATGCGGGGGGCGCACAGGATCAGCCCGTCCACCCGCTCGACCATGGCCTCGGCCAGCCTGACCTCCGTCGCCGCGTCCTCGTCGGTGTCGGCCAGGAACACCGCGTACTCGGTGTCCCGGAAGTAGGCCTCGACGCCCTTGATGAACGGCGCGAAGAACGGGTTGGCGATGTCGGGGACGATCAGCCCGACGTTGCGGGTCCGCCCGAGGACCAGCGACTGCGCCGCCCGGTTCGGCCGGTAGCCCAGCCGTTCGGCGCATTCGAGCACGCGCCGCCGGGTCTCGGCGCTCACGAGCTCGGGACTGTTCAGGGCGCGCGACACCGTGGAGGGCGACACTCCGGCGAGGTTCGCCACGGCGCGGATCGAGGCCCGGGGGCCCTCGGCGCGCCGGCGGCCGGTCCCGCCCGCGCCGGTGCCGGTGCCCTCCATGCCGTGGATTATGAAAACGTTTGCGCAGTGTCAATAGCAGGCGGCGAAAAGCCCCCGGCCGGGGGGCCGGGGGCTCTGCGCGGGACCGGGTCAGGCGGTGCCGCGGCCCGCCTTCTGCAGCGCGGGCTCCCCGGCGGCGTCGTCCTCGTGCACGTACCGGCTCCCGCGCAGCAGCGAGACCAGCGCCGCCACCAGCGACATCGCGATCGCCATGCCGAACACGATCACCAAGCCGTGGTGGAACGGCTCGGAGATCAGGTGCGGGAAGTACGAGCGGCCGGTGAGGGTGGCGACGTCGTCCGGCGCGAGCCCGCCGAGCACGTGGAACGGCGCGAGCAGGTTCTGGATCGGGTTGTAGCCGAGGAACGCCGCGAACAGCGTGCCGACCGGCGGCAGCTCGCCCACCCGCGCGGCCGGCCCGGCCGGGACGCCGTGCTCGGTCAGCCCCCGCGTCAGCGTCCTCGGCAGGGTGTCGGCCAGGCCCGCGATCATCAGCGAGAAGAACACGCCGATCGACAGCACCATGCCGGCGTTCATGAAGGTGGCGCGCATCCCGGAGGCCACGCCGCGCTGGTCCGCGGGCACCGCGTTCATGATCGCGGTGGTGTTGGGGGCGGCGAACAGCCCGGAGCCGATCCCGTTGAGGAAGATCAGCAGCGCGAAGGTCGGGTACCCGAAGTCGGTCGGGATCACCAGCAGCCCGGCGAACGCCAGCGCCGACAGCACCAGCCCGCCGGAGGCGAACGCGCGGGCGCCGTGCCGGTCGGACAGGTGCCCCGAGATCGGCCCGGCGACCAGGAAGCCCGCGGTGAGCGGCAGCAGGTAGATGCCCGCCCACAGCGGCGTGTCCTCGTAGTCGTAGCCGTGCAGCGGCAGCCAGATGCCCTGGAGCCAGATGATCAGCATGAACTGCATCCCGCCGCGGGAGATCGCGGCGAGCAGCCCGGCCAGGTTGCCGGCCGCGAACGCCCGGATGCGGAACAGGCGCAGGTGGAACATCGGCTGCTCGACCCTGGTCTCGATCCAGCAGAACAGCGCGAGCACGGCCGCGCCGCCGGTCATCCCGGCGAGCACCCACGGGTTCGTCCAGCCCATGTCGTGCCCGCCGTAGGGCTGGATGCCGTAGGTGATCGCGGCGAGCAGCGAGGTCAGCCCGACCGCGAACGTCACGTTGCCGAGCCAGTCGATCCTCGCGGCGACCGCCCGCGTGGCGGTCTCCACCAGGCTCCGGTAGGCCCAGAGCGTCCCGGCGATCCCGATGGGCGCCGACGCGAAGAACACCAGCCGCCAGTTGATCTCGCTCAGCAGCCCGCCGGCGACCAGGCCGAGGAACGTCCCGGCGATGCCCGCGACCTGGTTGACGCCCATCGCCATGCCCCGCCGGTGGGCGGGGAAGGCGTCGGTGAGGATGGCGGCCGAGTTCGCCATGAGCATGGCGCCGCCGATCCCCTGGAACACCCGCCATCCGATGAGCCAGAGCGCCCCGGGTCCCCCCTGCAGCGGGTCGAGCGCCAGGACGAGCGTCCCGACCGTGAAGACCGCGAACCCGGCGTTGTACATGCGGACGCGCCCGAACATGTCCCCGAGCCGCCCCAGCGTCACCACCAGCACGGCGGAGACGAGCATGTAGCCCATCAGCATCCACAGCAGGTAGCTGACATTGCCCGGTTCGAGGGGGTTCAGGTGGATGCCGCGGAAGATCGCCGGCAGCGAGATGATCACAATCGAGGAGTTGACCGTGGCCAGCAGCATGCCGAGCGTCGTGTTGCTCAGCGCGATCCACGGATAGTGCTTGGACGGCACGCCGCCCCCTCCCCGTTTCAGATAGTTTCTTACGCTAACTAATCATAAGCCCCTCGAATCCGGCTAGAGCCGAACGGTCCGGATAGGCTTGCTCCGGTGGACGGACGACACCGGCTGGACCCGGCCGACGAGGGGCTCATCGCCTTCTGGCGGGAGCGCCACCTGTGCACCCTGGTCACCCTCCGCCCGGACGGCACCCCTCACTCGGTCCCCGTCGGCGCGACGCTGGAGGGCGGCACCGTCCGGGTGATCACCTCGGCCTCCTCGGCGAAGGCCCGCAACGTCCGCGCCGCGGGCGCGTCCGGCCTGCCCGTCGCGGTCACGCAAGTGGACGGCCGCCGCTGGTCGACCATCGAGGGCCGCGCCGTCCTGCGAACCGACCCGGCCTCCGTGACGCACGCGGAGGAGCTCTACACCGCCCGCTACAGGCCCCCGCGCCCCAATCCGAACCGCGTCGTCATAGAGATCACCGCCACCCGCGCCCTGGGCAACCTCTGACGCCTGCCCTGCGGCGGTCAGTGCCGGTGCGCCTCGTGGAGCGGCAGACCCGCCAGGCGCGCCTCGACGAGGCTCCGCGCGTTAGGGCAGTCCCGGAAGTCGGGATGTGAGCAGCGCAGGCCGTGCTCGATGGCGTCCCGGGCCGCCTGTGCCCTGGCGATCTGCGCGTCGAGTTCGGCCTGCTTGCGCCGGGCGAGACGCCGCCACTCGTCCATGTCACCGGCGCGCGAGGCCAGGAGCGCCTTCTGGTCGGCGAGCGAGAAGCCGGCGTCCCGCAGGAGCAGGATGAGCCCGACCTTCGCGACCGTCTCCTCGGGATACATCCGCCGCCCCGACACCCTGGCGGGCGAGGGAAGCAACCCCTGCCCCTCCCAGTACCGCAGCGCGGAGGCGGCGACACCGGCGCGCCGCGCCAGCTCCCCGATGCTCAGCGATGTTTCGGACATGGCGCCGCCAACGTTAGTCGAAGGCCCCGAACGCCCGCCGCCGAAGAGAGCGATCCGTTGATCTTCGAGGCTGCCCGTCCGGGGGGGTGGGTGCGGGGATCGGCGAAACGCTCGGGGCGGGAGTCAGGCGCGGGCGGTGGCCACGGCTGCTTGGCCGAGGCTTATGCCGCCGTCGTTGGGTGGGACGCGGTGGTGGGTCAGCACCTCGAAGCCCGCGTCGGTGAGCCCGGTGACGGCGCGGTCGAGCAGGAGCATGTTCTGGAACACGCCACCGGAGAGCGCGACCGTGCCGATGCCGGTCTCCGACCTGAGGCGCGCGGCCGCCGCGACGACCAGGGCCGCCACGCCGTTGTGGAACCGGGCGGCGATCGTCGGGACGGGGACGTGCGACCTGAGGTCGCTCACCACCGCGTCCAGCAGGTCGGCGCCCGCGACGGTGAAACCGGCCGTGCCGGTCAGGGCCGCCGGATAGGCGCCGCGTTCGGCGGCGTCGGCGCGCTGCTCCAGTTCGATCGCCGCCTGCCCCTCGTAGTCGACCCGGTCGCGGACGCCGAGGACGGCGGCGACCGCGTCGAAGAGGCGGCCCATGCTGGAGGTCGGCGGGGCGTTGACGCGCCGCCGGGCCAGGGCCGTCACGGCCGCCCACTCGGGGCGGCGGGCCACCGGCAGGTCGTCCGGGACCCCGTAGGCCGCCGCCATGCGCCACGGCTCGCGGATCGCGGCGGCGCCGCCCGGCAGTGGAACCGGTTCCAGATGCCCTAGGCGTTCGAAGCCGCGCAGGTCGGCGACCAGGAACTCGCCGCCCCACAGGGTGCCGTCGGTTCCGTAGCCCGTGCCGTCGAACGCGACGCCGATGACCGGGCCGGCCGCGCCGTTGTCGGCGAGGCAGGACGCGATGTGCGCGTGGTGGTGCTGGACGGCGGTCACCGGTAGGTCCCGGTCGAGCGCGTACATCGTGGACAGGTACTCCGGGTGCGGGTCGTAGGCGACGAGTTCGGGGGTGATGTCGAACAGGCGCGTGAAGTGCTCGATCCCCTCTTCGAAGGCGCGCAGGGTCTCGCGGTTCTCCAGGTCGCCTATGTGGTGGGACACGAACGCCCGGCCGTCGCGGGCCAGGCAGAACGTGTTCTTCAGCTCCGCGCCGCACGCCAGAACCGGCGGCCCGGCGGGGACCGGGATCGGTTCGGGCGCGTACCCCCGCGACCGGCGGACGGGCAGCGGCCGCCCGCGGAACGCCCGGACCACCGAGTCGTCGGTGCGGGTGTGGATGGGCCGGTCGTGCAGGAGGAAGGCGTCGGCGAGGCCGGAGAGCCGCTCGAGGGCGTCCTCGTCACGGTAGGCGATCGGCTCGTCGGAGACGTTCCCGCTGGTCATCACGGTCGGCTCGGTGACGAGCAGGTGGTGCAGCGGCGTGTAGGGCAGCATGAGCCCGAGGTGCCGGTTGCCGGGGGCGACCGCGTCGGCGAGGTCCGCGGCGGGACGGCGGCGCGCCAGGACGATCGGGCGCCGTGGGCTGGTGAGCAGGTCCTCCTCGGCCTCCGAGAGGACGCAGAGCGCCCGGGCGGCGGCCAGGTCGGGGACCATCACGGCGAACGGCCTGGCCTCGCGGTGCTTGCGGGTGCGGAGGGCGGCGACCGCGCGGGCGTCCGCCGCCCTCGCCGCGAGGTGGTAGCCGCCGAGGCCCTTGACCGCGAGGACGGCGCCGTCCGCGAGCACCGCCCGCGCGGCCTCCAGGGGCTCGGCGGCGCGGGGTCGCGAGACGAGGGCCGGGCCGCACGACGGGCAGCACACCGGCTGTGCGTGGAACCTGCGGTCGGACGGGTCCCCGTACTCGGCGGCGCAGGGCCCGCACATCGCGAAGCCCGCCATGGTGGTGTTGGGACGGTCGTACGGGACGTCCTTGACGATCGTGAAGCGCGGCCCGCAGTCGGTGCAGTTGATGAACGGGTACCCGTGGCGCCGGTCGCCCGGATCACGCATCTCGCGCAGGCAGGCGTCGCAGGTCGCCGAGTCCCAGGAGACGAGGGCGCGGCGCTCCCCCGACGCCTCGCTGCCCACGATGGCGAAGCCGCCGCGCCCCCCGGCGGCCAGCTCGCGCGTGGTGACGCGCTCGACGACGGCGAGCCGGGGCGGGCGCGTGCGCAGGCCGTCCAGGAAGCGCCCGACCACGTCGGGCGCGCCCTCGACCTCGATGAATACGCCGCCCGCATCGTTGCCGACCAGCCCCGACAGTCCGAGACCGGTCGCGAGCCCGTGCACGAACGGCCGGAACCCGACGCCCTGCACGATCCCCTCGACGCGGACACCGACCCTGACGTCCACCCCGCCATTCTGCCCCGCGGGTCACCGCCGGGACCCCAAGGCCGTCACAGGGCGTGTCCAAGCGACTCCGATCGGGACCCGGGGTCAGCCCGCCCCGGTGTACGCGGCGATGGTGCGGTCGGCCGCGGCGCGGGCGGTGGACTCGTCGGCGCCCGAGGCGACGTCGGCGGCGAACCAGCCCTCTCCGGCCTGCCGCGCGAACTCGCGGCCCTCGTCCGACATGGCCCAGACCTGGCCGAACTCGCTGCGGATGTCCCCGCCCGTCTCCAGGTGGAGGGAGAGGCCGAGGACCCCCATGTCCCAGCCGATCCCGACGGCGCCCGGACCGAACTCGTCCCAGTGGTCGCCGACGAGGGCGATGTGCTCCAGCTCGAACCGGGTCCGGCCGCCGTCCTCGGGGGTCAGCCGGACCTCGATCCAGCTCGTCTGGCCGCCGAACTCCCAGGTGGCCGAGAAGCCCTTCGGCGGGTCGCAGCGCTCGACCGTCCCGGAGGCGTTGCCCTCCAGGTGGTAGCGGCCGCCCGGACGCAGGTCGCCGGAGACCGGCAGGAACCAGCGGGAGATCCGCTCGGGGTCGGTGACGGCCTCCCACAGGTCCTCGGCGTCGGTCTCGTAGACCCGGCTCACCACGGCGGTCTTCGCGGTGCCGGCCTCCAGCACCCGCTCGCCCACCCTGCGCTCGACCGCGTTGACGTGGCCCGTGACATCGATCATGTTTCGCTCCCTGGTTCGTCCCTTTGCGTGCGCCGTGCGCGCCTGCCGCGGGCGACCTCGGTCGCCAGGGCGTCCAGATGCGGCGTCCAGTACCGGCGGAAGCGGTCGAGCCATGCGTCGATCTCCCGCAGCGGCGCGGAGTCGACGGCGTAGAGCCTGCGCGTCCCCTCCGCCCGCACGACCGCGAACCCGGTGTCGCGCAGCACCTTCAGGTGCTGCGAGACCGCGGGCTGCGAGATCCCGAACTCCTCCCGGATGACCGCCGTCACCTCGCCGGACGAGCGCTCGCCGCCGGCGAGCAGCTCGAGGATCCGGCGCCGTACGGGGTCGCCCAGCACATCGAATGCGTGCACGGCGACCAAGCTACAGGCTCGGCTTATATAAGCCAAGCCTTAATCTCAGGGTCCGGCGAGGAGCCGCTCGAAGGGCACGGGCGCCTCGTAGGGGTCGTCCTTCGCCGGAGCCGGGCGGGCCTCCACCAGCGCGGCCAGCTCGGCGCCGGCGCGGGCGATGCGGTCCGGCAGGCCGCCGTCGGCGCTCCCCCAGTCCTCGGACGCCGCGAAGACGCCGGTCGGGACGGCGCTCGCCCGCAGGTAGGCGAACATGGGCCGCATCGCGTGGTCGATGGCCAGGGAGTGCCGGGCGGTGCCGCCGGTGGCTCCGAGCAGCACCGGCGTGCCCTCCAGCGAACCGTGCTCCAGGACGTCGAAGAACGTCTTGAACAGCCCGCTGTAGGAGGCGTTGAAGATCGGCGTCACGGCGATGAGGCCGTCGGCGTTCACCACCGTCTCGACGGCGGCGCGGAACGCCCCGGACGGGAAGCCGGTGAGGGTCGCGTCGACGATGGCGTGCGCGTGGTCGCGCAGCTCGACCGTCTCGACGGCGGCGTCCCCTCGCAGGGCCTCCGCCGCGGCGGAGGCGAGCCGGTCGGCCAGGAGCCGGGAGGACGACGGCTGCCCGAGCCCAGCTGAGACGACGGCGATGGCGGTCATCGCACCCCCTCGGCGAGTCGGGACGCGTGGGTCGGGGCGGTCGCCGGGACGTGCGCCGGGCGCAGGGACTCGAACTCCTTGCGCAGCACGGGGACGACCTCCTCGCCCAGCATGTCGATCTGCTCCAGGACGGTCTTCAGCGGCAGCCCGGCGTGGTCCATCAGGAACAGCTGGCGCTGGTAGTCGCCGAAGTGGTCGCGGAAGGTCAGCGTCTTGTCGATCACCTGCTGGGGGCTGCCGACCGTGAGCGGCGTCTCGGAGGTGAACTCCTCCAGCGACGGCCCGTGCCCGTAGACGGGCGCGTTGTCGAAGTAGGGGCGGAACTCGCGGACGGCGTCCTGGGAGTTCCTGCGCATGAACACCTGCCCGCCGAGGCCGACGATCGCCTGGTCGGCCGAGCCGTGGCCGTAGTGCTCGTAGCGCCGCCGGTACAGGCCGATCAGGCGCTGGAAGTGGTCGGTCGGCCAGAAGATGTGGTTGGCGAAGAAGCCGTCGCCGTAGAAGGCGGCCTGCTCGGCGATCTCCGGGCTGCGGATCGAGCCGTGCCAGACGAACGGCGGGACGCCGTCCAGCGGCCGCGGCGTCGAGGTGAACGACTGCAGCGGCGTGCGGTACTTGCCCTCCCAGTCGACGACGTCCTCACGCCACAGGCGGTGCAGGAGGTGGTAGTTCTCGATGGCGAGCGGGATCCCGTCGCGGATGTCCTTGCCGAACCACGGGTAGACGGGGCCGGTGTTGCCGCGCCCCATCATCAGGTCCACCCGGCCGTCCGCGAGGTGCTGGAGCATCGCGAAGTCCTCGGCGATCTTCACCGGGTCGTTCGTGGTGATCAGCGTGGTCGCGGTGGACAGGATCAGCCGCTCGGTGCGCGCCGCGATGTAGCCGAGCATCGTCGTCGGGGAGGACGGCACGAAGGGCGGGTTGTGGTGCTCGCCGGTGGCGAAGACGTCGAGGCCGGCTTCCTCGGCCTTGAGCGCGATCGCGACCATGGCCTTGATCCGCTCGGCCTCGGTCGGGACGCGCCCGTCGGTCGGGTCCGGGGTGACGTCGCCGACCGTGAATATCCCGAACTGCATGCCGGCCTCCAGATAGTAGAACTTTCAATTATCCTACCGAACCGCGGCCCGCCTGCGCGTATTCCTGCCCCGGCGGCGGCCCCCCGGTCAGGCGGCGGGGAGGGGGCGCAGGGGTGCCGGGCGCGGCGCGGCGGGCAGGAACAGCCGCCCGCTGAGCGCACCGCGGACCGTCCTGACCCCGGCGACCGCCCAGGCCGTGACGAGCAGGAGGTAGAGGAGCACGGCCATGCCGGCGAGCGCGTCCAGGCCGGTGCTCCGGAAGAGGCCGGACGCCCCGGTCACGCACGTTCCCACCGGGAAGGTGAACGCCCACCACGTCATCGCGAACGGCATGCCGCCGCGCAGCGCCCGCAGGTTCGCGGCCCCGGCCAGGCCCAGCCAGAGCAGCGCGAAGCCCATGACCGGCGCGCCGTAAAGGACGGCGAACGCCCGCGCGGCCGCCGCGTACCCGGGCGCGGCCTCGGCCGCCGCGTCCGCGATCTGCACGACGGCCGTGGTGGACTGCCCTAGCGGCCCCAGCACCAGGAACAGCGTCGGGGTCAGCGCGACCGGCGACGGCGGGCCGCCCGCGAGCCGCGACCAGATGCCCGGCAGCAGCACCAAGGTGGCCAGCAGGCTCGCGCCGAACATGCCGTAGCAGCCGAACAGCAGCGTGGCGCGTGCCTGCCCCTCCGGCAGGTGCGGGACGAGCGCGGGCCCGAGCGCCGCGGCGACCATGGGCGCGACCACGGGCAGCAGCCACGTCGGGTTCGCCGAACCCGGCTCCGGGCGGTGCCTGGTGATCATCAGGTAGGGGACGCCTGCGGCGGCCAGCAGGGCGTAGAGCGTCCCGAGCGTCCAGAGGACGGCGTCCAGGGCGACCGCCGCCCGCATGCCGATCACGGCGGGGCCGAGCGCGAGCGTCCCGTAGCCGACCGCGAGCAGCGCCATCGGCGGGCACCCGTAGAACACGGCCGTCGCGGGATTGTCCAGGAGCTGGGACCGCGCCACGTCCGCGTGCCGGGTGAGGTGGACGGCTCGCGCCGCCATGAGCGCCAGGAGCATCAGGAACGAGAGCGCCCATATGGCCACCGCGAAAGCGTGCAGGCCGGGGACGTCCACCGGCAGCGCGTTCGCGCCGTTCGCCACGATGGCCGTGCCCATGACGGCCGCGTACCAGTTGGGCCCGAGATGACGGAACACCTCGGCGGGGCGGTCCAGCTCGCCCAGCAGGTCGCCGTTCGCGGCGGGAAGGCTCATGGCGTCCAGGTTCCGCCCCGTCCGGAGCCATCAGTAGAGGTCATGACCCTATGGCCCCATAAGGTGTCCTTATGGGTTCGTAGAATCGCGGACATGGCCGTCTCGCACCGCGTCCCCGACCTCGGCGCCCTCGAACTGCTGCTCGCCGTCGTCCGGCTGGGCAGCGTCGGGCGGGCGGCGGCCGAACTCGGCGTCACCCAGCCCGCCGCCAGCGCCCGGATCCGCTCGATGGAGCGGCAGATCGGCGTGGCGCTGCTCGAACGGTCGCCGCGCGGCTCGCGCCCCACCGAGGAGGGCGCGCTGGTCGCCGAGTGGGCCCGGCAGGTGATCACGGCGGCGGAGGCGCTCGGCGCGGGGATCGGCGCGCTGCGCGAGCGGCGGGACGCGCGGCTGCGCGTCGTGGCGAGCCTCACGGTCGCCGAGTACCTGATGCCCGGCTGGCTGGTGACGCTCACGACCGTCCATCCCGGCGTGGCGGTGACGCTGCGCACCGCCAACTCGACCGTCGTCGCCGAGCAGGTCCGCGGCGGCGCCGCGGACCTCGGGTTCGTGGAGGGGGCCCGCACCCCGCCCGGCCTGAGCGGCACCGTCGTCGCCACCGACCGGCTCGTCGTCGTGGTCGGCCCGCGGCACCCCTGGGCGCGGCGGCGCTCGGGGGTCGCGGCGGCCGAGCTGGCGGCGACACCGCTCGTCCTGCGCGAGGAGGGGTCGGGGACGCGCGAGGTCCTGGACCGGGCACTGGCCGCACACGGCGGGACGGCGCCGCCGCTGCTGCAACTGGCGTCCACAACCGCGCTCAAGGCGGCGGCCGTCTCCGGCGCCGGCCCGGTCGTGGTGAGCGAGCTGGCCGTCGCCGACGAGGTCGCCTCCGGGCGGCTGGTCCGCGTCCCCGTCCCGGAACTGGACCTCTCGCGGCCGCTGCGCGCGGTCTGGCCGGCCGGCCGGCGGCCCGTCGGCCCCGCCCGCGACCTGCTCGGCCTGACCCTGTTCACACAGCCCCGGCCCACTCCGCTCGCCTAGCGGCTGTGTTTACTACAGTCCCGGCCCACTTCGCTCGCCTGGCGGCTCGCTGCGTGACCGTGCCTGGGCGAACGCGGCATCGCTTCGCGATCTGCCCGGTTCCGCTCGCCTTCGGCTTCGCTCCACCGGGCAGGTCACGCGTTCGCGCGCGTGGTTGCGGCCACTTCGCGACAGGCCCTCGCCGGGGACGGGCCCTCAGGTTCCGGGAGACTGGTGGTCGAGTTCGGGGTCGTGGCGGCGGCCGGGGGTCTCGGCGGGGGCGAAGACGGCCTGGATCTCCAGCGCGATCGCGATCTCGTCGCCCAGCATGACCCGGTCGCCCTGCAGCGGGATGTTGAACTCGATGCCGAAGTCGCGGCGGCTGATGGAGGCGGTCGCGGTGAACCCCGCGCGCACCCCGCCCCAGGGGTCGGGGCCCACGCCGTGGAACTCGGTCAGCAGGCGGACCGGGCGGGTCACGTTCCTGATCGTCAGGCCGCCGTCCAGGTGGTAGCGGGGCGTACGGGCGCGGCGGCCGATCTTGGCACGTTCCACGCCGGAGCCGCTGAAGCTCATCACCGGGTGGCGGCGCACGTCCAGGAAGTCGGCCGAGCGGACGTGCTCGTCGCGTTCGGCGCTGCGGGTGTCGATCGAGGCCATCCGGATCTCCGCGCGGGCGGCGGACTCGAACGGATCCTCCCCGATCACGACCTCGCCCTCGAAGTCCGGGAAGGAGCCGCGGACCGTCGTCATCAGGTGCCGGACCGAGAAGGTGATCTCGGAGTGGACCGGGTCGATGGTCCAGCGGCCGGCTTCGAGGTCGGGCACCTCGATACCCATCAATCCCCCCAAAAATCAACAATCCGGCAAAAGTACCCCAAAGCACGCACTGGTCTGTCCGGCCCCTCAGGGGGAATGCTTCGGTCATGATCGGTGAACACGTGCTCGCCGGATACGTCCCCGAGGCGGGCGGCCGGGAGGCGCTCGACCTCGCCCGCGGCATCGTCGCGCTGACCGGCGGGCGGCTGAGCGTCGCGACCGTCCATCCGCCGGACCTCCCGGCCGCGGCCGGCGAGGCCCGCGCGGCCCTGGACCAGCTGGCGGACCTCCTGGACGGGGAGCCCGCGGACCTGCTCGTCCACGAGGGCCGCAGCGTCGGGCGGGGCCTGACCGTGCTCGCCAGCCGGATCGGCGCCGACCTGATCGTGGTGGGGTCCCCGGAGGGCGGCGCCCACGGCCGCATCGGCGTCGGCGCCGCCGCGGACCACCTGCTCCACTCGGCGACCGAGGCCGTGATGCTCGCCCCGTCCGGCTACCGGCCGCCGGACGAGCTGAGCCGGATCACGGTCATGTACGTCCGGCGGCCCCAGTGCGAGGAGGCGGTCATCCGCGCCGCCCAGGCCGCCGACCGGCTGGAGGTCCCGCTCCGGCTCGTCACCCTGGCCATCGGCGACGTCAACCCCGAACCGCTCCGCGACGACCTGGCCCTCGCCATCCGGCTCGCCCTGGACTCCGCCGACCTGCTCCCCGAGGACGTCACCGCCGAGATCGCCGAGGGCGACGACGTCGCGGACGCCTTGGGCGACGTGGACTGGCCCGAGGGGGAGCTCCTCGTCTGCGCGTCCAGCGAGGACGCCGCCGCCCACCGCGTGTTCCTCGGGGAAGTGGCCCTCAAGGTCCTGCGCGCCGCCCCCTGTCCGGTCACCGTCCTCCCGCGTGGCTACTACTGAGTAGTCCCTTATGACCGTTTCCATCGAACGGCTTGCCGCCTGCCGTTTACCTCGGCTAAATTCCGTCGAGATCGGAACGTGACCTTGGAGTGGGGCGCGTTCCGTCCCCCGGTCGGGCGCCACCCTTGCCCGAACGAGCGAGGCGGCGGCAGGGAGCGTGATGGACCCGATCGGCAAGAAGCTGCTCGACATCGCCACGAAGGAGCTCGGTTACACCGAGAAGGGCGATGGCTACACCAAGTTCGGCGAGTGGTACCGCAAGAACCTCGACGGCGACCACGACGAGTACTTCTCGACGGCGCCCTGGTGCGACATGTTCCTCGCCTGGGCCGCCGACAAGGCCGACGTCACCGGCCAGGCCGGGCAGTTCGCCTCCACCGTCGACCACGCCAAGTGGTTCAAGAAGAACGACGCCTGGGGCCACCGCCCCGAACCGGGCGCCATCGTCTTCTACGACTGGAACGGCTCCGGCGACATCGACCAGATCGACCACGTCGGCATCGTCGAGAAGGTGGACGGCCACACCCTCCACACCATCGAGGGCAACGCCGACGGCTACAAGCTCATGCGCAAGACCCGCGACATGGACTCCGTCGTCGGCTTCGGCTACCCGTCCAAGGTCAAGGTCGAGGCCACGTACACCCCGAGGCACGCCGCGCCCGCCCCCACCGTCGACAAGGTCGGCGCACCGGTCGCCTCGACGAACACCCACGAGCAGGAGCACTCCCCCGCCCCCGAGCACGTCCCCTCCCAGGAGGTCGTCCTCGGCGGCATCCTCGCCTTCGTCCTGTGCGGCACCGTGGCCCTCGCCGCCGGCCGCGCCGCCGCCGCCAAGGCCCCCACGTCGCCGCCCATCCGGGTCCGCAAGCGCGGCAAGCACCACCGGCCGTCCACCCCCGTCGCCCTCCCGGCCGACGTCACCCCCGCCGACCTCGACGCCGCCGACGCCGGCACCACCGTGATGCCCGCCCTCTCGCTCGCCGCCGCCCACGAGGCCGAGGACCGCGAGTTCTGGGGCCGCATCGCCCACCTCGAAGAGGACAGCGAGCTCGACTTCTGGAACACCCTGCACGCCGAGCTCACCGACTCGGCATCCGACCAGTACGCAAGCACTCCAGGATTCCGCTAGAGTTGTGCATGCGAGCCCGGGGGGCGACCCCCGGAGCGGCACGCGGACGTGGCTCAGTTGGTAGAGCATCACCTTGCCAAGGTGAGGGTCGCGGGTTCGAATCCCGTCGTCCGCTCTGAGAGGCCCCCGTCAGGCCTCGCTCTGGTGGAGTGGCCGAGAGGCGAGGCAACGGCCTGCAAAGCCGTGTACACGGGTTCAAATCCCGTCTCCACCTCGCAGCACGCACAAGGGCGATTAGCTCAGTGGGAGAGCGCTACCTTGACACGGTAGAGGCCACTGGTTCAATCCCAGTATCGCCCACGAGTCGGGCCACCATGGTCGGCGCCTTTGGCGCCTTCCCGGTGGCCCGCAATGCTTTCCTGGGGGGCGACCCCCAGACCCCCGATGTGGGGGACTCCGTCCCCCACTCCCCCTGCGCGCGGGGCTGGGCTTCTAGCGCGTCATCTGGGCCTCAGGTGGCCGGTCATTCGTTGTTATGGACGCGTCTCGTTCGGGCGTGGGGTGCGGCCCGTTGAGTTGTCGGGGCGGACTTGCCGCTCACCTTGGACGGTCTGGCCGATCACTTGGTCGGCGCCGCCGTCGGGGAGAGGCCTGAGTCCTTCGCCGTCTCCGGGTTCTCGCTGGGCGTTCCCGTCGCCGTCCTGGCCGTCGTCATTTCCACCACGCTCGATCAGCTCGTGGCCCGCCCCGCGAGGAATGGGCCATGCTCGTTCCTGGATTTCTGGGTCAGGAATCCAGGACTGCGGCGACGGCCTCGATCTCTACCAGTTGGGCTTCGTAGCCGAGGACCGTGACGCCCATCAGTGTGCTGGGGACGTCGTGGGCGCCGAACTCGTCGCGGACCACCTGCCAGGCCGTTCCCAGGTCTTGCTGCCGGGGGGACGCCACCAGTACGCGGGTGCTGATCACGTCGTGGAGTTCCGCGCCTGCGTCCGCCAGGGCGGTTCGCAGGTTCTCCATCGCTTTGGCCGCCTGGCCCGCGTAGTCGCCGATCGCGGCGGTGGAGCCGTCCTCGTTCAGCGGGCACGCGCCGGCCAGGAAGATCAGCCGGGCCTCGGCCGGGGCCGTCGCCGCGTAGGCGTACTCGGCCACGGCGGACAGGGACTCGGAGCGGATCAGGGTGACGGTGCGGGGCATGTCCACGACCTTTCCAAAGATCCATCCGGCAGTCGACTCATTTGCCGCATCATGGGCGACACTGCTCGTCGACAGCTTGGGGGGACGGCCATGCCTGAAGCGTCGCGCCGTGTCGTCATCGGGGCGGCGGTCGTGGCCTTGTTCCTCGGGGTGGTCGCCGCGCCCGTCCGGGCGGCCACCGGCACCGAGGCCGCGGACGTCGACCGGTTCGTGCGGGGGCGGCTCGCGGGTGCTCGGTTGCCCGGGGCGGCGCTCGCCGTCACGCGGGGAGACTCGACCGTTCTCGTGCGGGGGTACGGCAGGGACGGCGAGGGTGACCGGATCGGTCCGGAAACCCGGTTCCGTGTCGGCTCGCTCAGCAAGTCCTTCACCGCGTTCGCCGTCATGCGCAGGGTCGAGGCCGGGCAGATCGGGCTCGACCAGCCCGTCCGCCGCTACCTTCCCGGGTTCAGGCTCGCCGACGCTGAGGGCGGGCGGATCACCGTCCGGGAGCTGCTGAACCAGACCAGCGGGCTCGGTGACGGCGGTTTCCTCAGGATCGCCCGCGACCGGCAGACCAGCCTGGCGGGACGGGTCGCCGACCTGCGGCACGCGCGCCTCGTCGACTCGCCTGGTCGCGCCTTCCACTACTGCGACCTGAACTACCAGGTCCTCGGGAGGGTCCTGGAGGTCGTCTCCGGGCGGTCTCTTTCCGAGGAGCTGCGCCTGTCGGTGTTCGAGCCGCTCGGGATGCGCGACACGGTCTCCGTCACGGCCGCGCAGGACGGGAGGCGTCTCGCCCATGGCGGGATCGTGGTGTTCGGCTTCCCCGTCGGGCGGCCCGAACTCCCCGGGCTGGTGGGCGGCTCCGGCGGGGTCATCACCACCGCCCGCGACATCAGCCGGTGGCTGACGCTGCACGCGGGCGGAACCTCGCCCCTGCTCAGCGCGGCCGGGATGCAGGCCCTGCACACGCCGCCGCCCGGGGTGGACGGCGGGTACGCGATGGGCTGGTTCAGCCCGCCCGGCCGCCCGCGGCGGCTGGAGCACAACGGCGTCCTGTCGACGTTCTACGCCGACCAGGTCGTCCTGCCCGAGAGCCGGGTCGGCGTCGCTCTGCTGTACCCCGTGAACGACTCGCTCGCCGACACGAACGGGATCAAGGAGGGCCTGGTCGCGCTCATGTCCGGCCGCCGTCCCGCCGCGGCCCGGTTCCCGGACGGACGGGCCACGGCGGTGCTGCTCGGCCTCCTCACCCTGGGCTCCGCCGTCCTGCGGACCAGGGCCCTGGTCCGGCTCCGCCGCTGGACGGAGCGGGCCCGCGCCCGGGGGCGGTGGCGGACGCTCGCCCTGACGGCGCCGCAGATCGCCTGGCCGGTGGTGCCCGCCGTCCTCGTGATCGCCCTCCCCCGGCTGATGCTGCTGTTGACCGGCCGCGCCTTCTCCTACACGCAGCTGTTCCTAGCCATGCCCGCCGCCGAGGTCTGGCTCGTCACCGCCGGGATACTCGGACTCGCCCTCGGCACCGCGCGGGTCGTCGCGCTGCCCCGGCGGCCCGCCCGTGCGGCGGACCACCGGTAGCGGGCCGGGTCAGCGCGCGACCTGCGGGGTGAACGCCGCCGCGCGGGCGTAGAGCTTGTACAGCTTGAACTGGCCGGCGAACGGGAGCCCGCAGGCGTTGTCGAGGACCTTGGTCGCCTTCGGGTTGCTGAGCGTGGTGCCGCGCGCCCCGGGGTGGTCGATCTGGCCGCCCATGAACACCGCCATCTTGTCCAGCATGTGGTTGCGCTGACCGCTGTCCATCTCCTGCCAGGAGTGGCAGGTCACGGCCGCGAGCAGCGCGTCGTTGAGCTCCCCCGCCGCGCCGTGGTCGTGGTCGTCCGCGGGCGCGGCCTTCGCGGCGGCGGCCGGGGACTTGAACCAGGGGCACGGGCCGCCGGGCTTCAGGTCGGACATGCACACGAACAGCTCGGCCTCGTTCTCCAGGTTGCCGAGCCCGATGCTCAGCCAGGGGAGCTTGCCGTTCAGGCAGTCGGGCAGGCTCTTCGGCGAGCTGGTGGCCTTGCCGTTGGAGTACCAGCAGTTGCCCACGTTGCCGGGGAAGGCGTCCCACCAGAAGTCCACGCCGTTTCCGCTCATCGCGTTGCCGCTGAACGAGTTGCGGTGCGAGGTGGACAGCTTCAACGGATCGCAGCCGGTGATGGGGCTGTTCCCCGGACCGCAGACGAAGGCGTCGGGGACGGCGAACAGCATGGCGCCGCGCCTGCGGTTGTCGTGGAAGCGGTTGTTGCGCACGACGTTGTCGTCGCCGCCGGCGATCCACATGCCGGTGCCCACGGGGACAGGCACGGACGGCACGACGTCGCTGCCGGGCAGGTAGGGGTTGAAGTTGTTGCCGTAGAAGTCGTTGTTCTCGATCAGGTCGCCCTGCTGCGGGAAGCCGGGGTGGCCCGCAGCGGTGAACACGTCGGTCGTGAAGCCCAGGGCGTTGTCGTAGAAGTTGTTGTGGTGCAGCCATGTGGCGCTGCCGTCGGTGCCGGAGTAGCCGCTGGTGTTGTGGTGGGAGTCGCAGTAGCGGATCTCCTGGCTGTAGCGCGCCTTCGGATAGACCTTCGGGTCGCGGCCCGCCGAGGTCTTGGCGCCCGACCCCGGATAGAGCCCGGAGTCGCCGCTGCCCGCCGCCTCGCAGTTCTGCATCACGCCGTGGTCCTCGACGAAGGTGAGGACGCCGTACTCGCCCGCGTAGAAGGCCTTGAACCGGTCGAGCAGGTAGCCGTTGGTCTCCAGCACGTAGATGTCGTGCTCCTCGGCGTGCCGGACGGTGACGTTCCGCAGGACGAAGCCGTCGGCCCGGTCCGCGCGGATGCCCACGTCCTTCGCCGAACGGCGCGGGCCGCCGTTGCCGGAGGCGGGGTCGCCGGCCTCCACGACCACGTCGTCCGCGCTGACGCCCGACCCCTCCAGCTGGAGGTTGCAGCGGACGCACTTGCCGAGGTTGGGGACGCCGTGCCGGTCGACCAGGGGCGGGTCGGGGTCCTTGCCGGAGCCGGGCGAACGGCCCAGGACGGCGACGAGGTTGGCGTCGTTCGGGCACATGTACTCGCCGAGGTAGGAGTACGCCCCGGTGCTCAGCTTGTACGGGTCGCACGCCTTGTCGTGCGTGGGCTTCTGGCGCGCGGTGGGCTCGGTGTAGACGCCCGGCAGGACCACGACCCTGTCGTTGTTGCCCGAGTCGTTCACCGCGGGCTGGATCTCGCTGTACCGGCACCGCGAGGCCAGGGCCTTGTTGACGCGCGCCAGTTCCCGCGCCTCCGCGGCGCTGAAGCTCCGGTGGTCGTGCGGCCTGATGTTGTAGCCCGACTTCCGCGCCCGCTTGATCGAGGCGTCCAGCAGCTTGAGCGAGTCGGGCCTGCACACGACGCGGGTCGTGCTGCCCTTGGTCGTCTCGATCGACGAGGCCAGGCTCCGGGCCTTGGGCACCGCGCCGCCCGCGCAGGGGCTGACCGAGCAGTCCGGGCCCGGCAGCGGCCAGTAGGAGGGGCGCTCGATGTGCGCGCCCGCGCTCGCCATCAGCCCGAGGACCAGCCCGGACGCGGTGACGACGATCAACCAGAGCCTGCCGAGAAACCGTCTGCCCATCAGCCAACCCTCGTCCCCGGGACCTCAGCCGAGCGCATGCTCGCGCCGCGTCCCGCAGTGCGCAGAAATGAGTGTGTTTCACGTTCAATGTAACTTCGGACACATTGAAAGATCCCGTCACACGTCCACAACCGGCCACCGCCGGCTTTCGGCGGGCGGAGGGCTCGGAGCGCGGGCGAGTACGATGGCGCCGCAGTGCCTGGGTCCGCGATCGCAGGGCCCGGGGAAAGGTCACCTCTTGGACGGCTGGGCCCTCTCGCTCGTTCTCGTCGCGGCGGCCGTGCACGCCTTCTGGAACTTCTCCGCGAAACGGGTCGGGAACGGCGGAGCGTCCTTCGTCTTCCTCTACTACTCCGTTGCGGCCGCCGTGTTCGCGCCGGCGGCGGTGGTCTTCCTGGTCCTGTCCCCTCAGCGTCCCGAATGGACCTGGCTCATCGCGGCGCTGGTGACCGCGGCCCTGCACGTGGTCTATGGAATCGCTCTCCAGCGCGGCTACGCGGTCGGCGACCTGTCGGTCGTGTATCCCCTGGCCAGGGGCACGGGACCGCTGCTGTCGGTGCTGGCGGCGGTCCTGTTCCTCGGTGAGGACCCCGGCGCGCCGGGGCTGGTCGGCGCGCTCCTGGTGATCGCCGGTGTCCTGGTCGTCAGCAGCGGCGCGCAGGCGCAGGACGGCGCCTCGCCCGCGCGGCGCCGCGCGGGCGTCTTCTACGGGGTGCTGACGGGCGTCCTGATCGCCGGCTACACGCTGTGGGACGCCCATTCGGTGACCGGGCTCGCGGTCCCGCCGCTGGTCTACTTCGGCTCCGGCGCCCTCGTCCAGAGCCTGCTCCTGGCCCCGGTCGCGCTGCGGGACAGGGCGCGGGTCGCCCGGCTGTGGCGCGACCACCGCCGCGAAGCGCTGACCATCGGCCTGCTGTCGCCGGTGGCGTACCTGCTCGTGCTCTACGCGCTCCAGGTCGCGCCGGTCAGCCTGGTCGCCCCGGCCCGCGAGCTGAGCATCGTGCTCGGCGGGCTGGCCGCGTGGCGGGTGCTGGGCGAGGCGCACGCCGTCCGGCGGCTGGCGGGCTCGGCCGTGGTGCTGGCCGGGATAGCGGCCATCGCGATGGCCTGACCGCCGGCGTCAGAACGCGATGGCGACCTTGCCTCGGGCGCGGCCGCGCTCGAGGTAGCGGAGCGCCTCGGGGATCTCGGCGAACGGGTAGGTCCGGTCGATGACGGGCGTGACCCGCCCCTCCTCCATCAGCCCGGCCAGGAACCGCAGGTCGGCGGAGTTCGGTTTCCAGCTGACGGCGGCGATGCGCTGGCTGACGAACGGCGAGGCCAGGGCCCCGCGGACGATCTGCCCCGCGGGCCCCAGCAGCCCGCCGCGCGGCGAGGCGATGCCGCCGACGATCACGAGCGTCCCGCGGGAGGTCAGGCAGCGCCGCAGCCGGGCCAGCGAACGGTCGCCCACGATGTCCATGAGCAGGTCGTAGCGCGCCTCCCGCCCGGTGAAGTCGTCGCGGGTGTAGTCCACGACGTGGTCCGCGCCCAGGGAGCGGACCAGTTCGAGGTTGCGGGTGCTGCACACTCCGGTGACCTCGGCCCCGAACGCCTTGGCGAGCTGGACGGCGAACGTGCCGATGCCGCCGGAGGCGCCGTTGACGAGGACCCGCTGCCCGGCGGAGATCCTCCCGGTGTCGCGCAGTCCCTGCAGTGCGGTGTGCGCGGCCATGGAGACCGACGCCGCCTGCTCGAAGGTGAGGCGTGCGGGCTTGACGGCCAGCCGGTCCGCCGGGACGGCGACGGCCTCGGCGAACGAGCCCAGTCGGACCTCCCCGAAGACCTCGTCGCCGTGCCGCAGCCCGGTGACCGCGTCGCCCGTCCGCTCCACGACGCCGGCGAGGTCGGCGCCGAGGACGAGGCCGGGCCTCGGCCGCCGCAGCCCGCAGCTGAGCCGCACCAGCTTCGGATCGGCCCGCATGTGGCGCCAGTCGTAGGGGTTGACCGACGCCGCCCGCACCCGCACCAGCACCTCGTCCGGGCCGATGGAAGGCTCGGCGACGTCCCTGAGCGTCAGCACGTCGGTCGGGCCGTAGCGGTCCCAGGTCCAGGCCTTCATGGCGGCTTCCTTCCGGTGCTCCTCCTGGCGGGTGTCGGGCCGTTCGAGCGTCGTACGCCGTAAGGTTCTCATACGTCGTAAGGTAATCGTACGACGTAAGGCAGTCAAGGGGGGAGATAGGGAGACATCGGGTGTGAACGGGGTCTTGGCCGGTTCAGCGGGGCCGCTCAGGAGCCGGCGGCGCGGCGCCGTTCCAGGCCCTCGAGGATCAGGTCGAGGGCGAACTCGAACTCGAACTGGTCGTCGCAGAAGCCCAGGGTGCCGTCCGGGTCGTCGTGGACGGCGTCCGCCAGCATCCCGGCGAGGTTCGGGAACCGGTCGGCCATCTGCTCCATCATCGCGGCGTCGGCGGCGGCCGGGGCGTCGCCGGGCTGGAACAGCTCCTGGGCGAACCCGAGTGCGCGGCTGCCCAGGACGTGCAGCGCGCGGTGGGCCAGGTCGAAGGAGAAGCCGCCCGCCCGGAGGAGGCCCACGACGTGGTCGTAGTAGGCGATGACGGCGGGGCTCATGTCGGGCCGGGCGGCGAGCAGTTGCGGGGCCCAGCGGTGGCGGAGGAGGACGACCCTGGCGGCGAGGATCCGCGCGCGCAGCGCTGCGCGCCAGTCCTGCTCGGGGGGCGGGGCGTCGGCCGCCTCCACCGCCGCCATGATCTCGTCGAGGACCGCCTCGACGAGGCCGTCGTAGACGGCCCCCTTGTTGGCGACGTGGTGGTACAGCGACATCGCCTCGACCCCGACCTCCTGGGCGAGCCGGCGCATGGTGAGCGAATCGAGCCCGTCGCGGTCGGCGAGCGCGACGGCCGCACGCAGCACCCGCCTGCGGCTCAGCGGGATGCGCGGCCGCTCGGCCACCTCGTCGGCGTCGGTCCGTGGGGTCATGGATCTTCCTCCCGACGCACTCTACCCGTACACGGTAAGTCTCCCCCGGGCCGCGCTTCGTTCAGTGCCGCGGGAGGGGGCGGGCGCGGTCGGGGCGGTAGGGGGCGAGGGACGGGGACGGGGTGCCGTTGATCTCCTGGGCGACCAGGGCGGCCAGGTGGGGGGCGAGGGTGATGCCGCTGTGGGTGACGACCGTGTAGAGGCCGGGGGCCTGGACGCCGACGAGCGGGTAGCCGTCCGCCGGCAACGGGCGGACGCAGCGCCGCACTTCGGCGACGTCCGCCGTCAGGGTCGGGATGAGCGCGCGGGCGCGGGCGTGCAGTTCGCCGCCCACCGCCTGGACGAGCTCCGGGGAGGCGGACTCGTCGACGCCGGCGTCCAGGTCGTCGGCCTCCAGGTTCAGTCCGCCGGTCTCGGACTGCCGGACGGACAGGCCGGGGGCGTGGACGAGGCCGTTGACGACGGTCCGCGACGCGGACGTGATGGCGACGAGGCAGGGAGCCGCGGAGCCCGGCTCGGACGGGTCGACCAGCGGGAGGGTGACTCCGGCGGTGGCCAGGAGCTTGGGGCCCCGCCATCCCGCGGCGCAGATCGTGAGGTCGGCGTCGAGGTCGCGGCCGTCGTCCAGGCGCACTCCGGTCACGCGGTCGCCGCCCGTGTTGAGGCGCGTCGCGCGGTGGCCCGTCACGAAGACGGCGCCCGACTCCCGGGCGCGGTCGGCCAGCGCTCGCGCGGCGGGGCCTCCGAACACGTGGCCCTCGTCGGGGTAGTGCGCGATGAGCGCGTCCTCTGGCACGCGGATGTGCGGCTCCCTCTCACGCGCCTGCTCGGGGCCGATCAGGTCGGCCGCGTACCCGAGGGCCGTGAGACGGGTGACCCGGTCGGCCAGCCGCTCCCCGGCGTCGTCGGTGGCCGCCCAGGTGATGTTGCCCGACGGGCGGTACCAGGCCGGGTCGCCGAACTCCGCCGCCAGGTCGCGCCAGGCGGACATCGCCGCCGTCCGGAACCGGTGGTAGGACGGGTCGAAGGGGTTGTTGGCGTTGATCCAGGCGTAGCTCGTACCGGACGTCCCGGCGCCGGGCTCCTCCGCCTCCACCACCGTGACCTCGGGCACCGGGTGCGCGGGTCCGCCGGCCGCCGGACGGGTGAGCCGGTCCACGAGGGCGGCACCGATGATCCCCGCACCCACGACCAGTACGCGCATGCCCCCAGAATGGCACCCGTTTCCAGAGGAGGCGAGGGCCGCCCGGCCCTCGGGGCCGTTCTGCGGTGGGCGGAATTCCTGGGACCGGCGGGATCGCCGATCTACGATGTGCGCATGGCCGAGACCGCGCGACCGCTCACGCCCGCCGACGACATCGAGACGCCCCGCGAGCCGTCCGCGGAGCGCGGCCCGGCGGAGCCGCTGTGGCGCGACGCGCTCGGCCAGTGCCTGCGGCGGCTGCGGCTCGAACGCGGGGAGATCCTGGTGGAGACCGCCCGGCGGGCCGGGGTCTCGCCGCAGTACCTCTCCGAGATGGAGCGCGGCGTCAAGGAGCCGTCGAGCGAGATGATCGCAGCGGTCGCCGGCGCCCTGGACGTGACGCTCGGCGATCTGACGCTGGCGATCGCGACGACCCTGCTGGCCGTGCCGGCCGGATCGGCTCCGGCCGGCCCGACCTGCCAGGCGGCGTACGCCCTCGCCGCGTAGCCGGCCCGGTCACGCGGGCATCGGCTGCCGTTCCTCGAGGACGTGGTCGATGAGGCCGTACTCCAGCGCCGCGTGCGCGGTGAACACCCGGTCCCGGTCGGTGTCGGCGCGCAGGGTCGCGATGTCCTGCCCGGTGTGCCGGGAGAGGATGCTCTCGATGTCGGCGCGCACCCGGACGACCTCGTCGGCCTGGAGGATGAGGTCCGGGATGGCCCCGCGGCCCTGCCCTATCGGCTGGTGCAGGACGACGCGGGTGTGGGGCAGCGCCGCGCGCTTGCCGGGGTTCCCCGCGGCCAGCAGCACGGCTCCGACCGCGACCGCCTGCCCCACGCACGTCGTGGCCACCGGCGCCCGGATGTAGCGCAGCGTGTCGTACACGGCGAGCATCGCGCTCGGGTCCCCGCCCTCGCAGTTGATGTAGAGCTGGATGTCGCGCTCGGGGTTGTCGGACTCCAGGTACAGCAGCTGCGCCACGAGGGCGTTCGCGACGCCCGCGTCGATGGCCGTGCCGAGGTAGATGATCCGCTCGGTCAGCAGGTGCGAGTAGACGTCCATGATCCGTTCACCGCGGGGGTGCTGCGCGATGACGTTCGGGATCGTGTAGGTGCTCATCGGGCGTCTCCTCCGGACGGCGCGCCGAGCCCGACGGGCCGGCGGCGGGTGGGCATGACCTCGTCGAACGTGCTGACGATCGCGTCGATGAACCCGTACTCCATCGCCTCGCGCGCCGTGTACCAGCGGTCGTGCAGGGAGTCCTCGAATACGCGCTCGATGGGCTGGCCGGTGTCCTCGGCGATGAGCCCGAGCACCGTGTCACGGGTGTGGCGCAGGTCGTTGGCCTGGAGCTCGATGTCGACGGCGGCGCCCCCGATCCCGGCGGACCCCTGGTGCATCAGCACGCGGGCGTGGGGCATGGCGCGGCGCTTGCCGGGGGTGCCGGACGACAGCAGGAACTGCCCGGCGCTGTAGGCGATGCCGAGCACCAGCGTGGACACGTCGCACGGGATGAGCCTCATGACGTCGCGGATCGCGAGCATCGACGGCACCGACCCGCCGGGCGAGTGGATCCACAGCGCGATGTCGGTCGAGGAGTCCTCCCTCGCCAGGGTCATCAGCTGCGTCGCCAGCAGGGTGCCGTTGTCGTCGTCCAGTGGGCCGTCCAGCACGAGGACGCGCTGCTGGTAGAGCTCGCGCCGTACTCGTTCGTTGAACATCGGGATTGCCTGTTCCTCGCTCATGCCCTTCACTCTGCGCCCGCGCGCACACCGGTCACAGCCCGATCCGCCCTCGGCGGATCCGCTCAGAGCAGCGCCACCGTGCCCGGGACGGGACGGCGTTCCTTCGCGCGCCGGCGCTTGTTCCCTGGTCAGAGCGGGTATCAGGAGGTTTCCGGACGTGGGGTCGAGACGGACGCGGGGGGCGGCTTTGGGCGAGGAGACCAGCGGCATGGACGCCGGGCGGGACGTCGAGCGGCGCGTCCAGCGCGTCGGCACCGGCGCGAGCGACCGGCCCGGGACGCTCGAGACGGAGGCCGGGCCGGGCGGCGGCGCCGACGCCGACGTCCGGGAGCGCGTCCAGCACCTCGGGACGGGCGGGCACGGCGCCCTCGGGGACCGTGCGCCGGAGTCCGAGGGGGCGCAGGCCCAGGAGGACGTGCGGCGGCGCGTCCAGAGCGTGGGCACGGGTGCGAGCGGGGCCGCCGGGACGCTCGGGACGGACCCGGCGCCCGAGACCGGCGGCGCACGCAGGGACGTCGAGCGGCGCGTCCGGCACCTCGGGACCGGCGCGAGCGGCACCGCCGGGGACAGGACGGCCGGCGAGGAGTGAGCGCCAGGAGGCGCGCGCGTCGGCCTGGGCGGGGCCGGCGCGGGGCGGGCCGGTGACCACGCCCGTCCTCAGTCAGGAGGCCACCCGCACCTGGTCCCCGCACATACCGCCTGGTGTCAGGAGGGGTTCGCCGCGGTGAGCGGCGACCGGGCTGCCAAGGTGGGCGCGGTCGTCGCGTCGAAGGAGGCGTAGCGATCGGCGGCGCTGGGCGGGAGCCCGCCGTCCTCGTCGCCGGGCAGGTTCTCGGGCACGGACGCCTGGTCGCCGAAGGGCTGTTCTGAAGGTGGCATGGCTAGTCTCCCCGAGCGACCGAAGCAGTCGCTCCGCTCTACCGCTCCTTCCCCCGTCTAAACATTCCCCTGGTCTCCGGCCCGGCGCGCGCGCACGGCGCCGATCCGCCGTGGCTCGTCACCGCCTCCATCGACTTCGGCATCGTCCGCGCGCTGGACGCCACCTGGTGCCGGAGCCGGACTGAGCGCATCGGCTAGGGGCTCGCGATCAGGGTGGCGGCGTGGGCGGCGGCCGCGAGGTGGGACGGGTCGCCTGTCCGGTCGAAGGCCTCCAGCGCGGTGTCGGTGAACTTCAGGACGTGCTCGTCGCCGTGGTGGGCCGCGCGTTCCAGCGCGGCCGACGCGGTCAGCCCGGCGGGTTCCGGGTGCGGAGCCGGGTCCGCCGGGGCGTAGGTCGCGACGATCGCGGCGGCCGCCGCCCACGCGGCCGCGAGGCTGCCCGTCCACAGCCGCGCCGGCAGCACCGGCAGGACGTGCCGGACGGCGTTCGGGGCCGTGGCGGCGTGCACCAGCAGCACAGGGGCCGCGTGGCCGAGCCCGAGGTAGGCCTCGACCGCCGCGTCGACCAGGGATTCGAGGCGCTCGGGCACCTCCTCCGCCGACCCCGCCCCGCGGAGCCGGCGGACGCTGGAAGGCCAGCCGGGCGTCCCGGCGAGCCGGTCCAGCCGGTGCGCGATGTATCCGCTCTGGTCCGCCAGGCGCGCGACGCCGCGCAGGGCGTCGGCCGGTGCGAGCGCTCCCGCCGGAGGGACGGCTCCGGGCAGCTCGCGGTACCGGGCGGCCCAGAAGGCGAGCCCGTGCGCGAGCTCATCGAGCGCCTCCGGCGCGGGCGGGACGCCGGGCGCGGCGCGCAGGGCCCGTACGGCGTGCCCGACCCGGATGACGCCGTGGGTCGAGCCGGCCACCATGCCGGGGAGCAGGCGGGGCCACCACTCGGTGAGCACGTCCGTCCACGGCCGCTCGCGCAGTTCGGCGCGGAAGAGGCGCGTCCAGGCCGGAAGGCGGCGGGCGGACCCGAGCGCCGCGCGCCAGTCGCGCCGGGAGATCTCCGTGCCGGACGGGGGGAGCTCCGCGAGGCGCCGCACGTAGCGGTCGAGCCAGCGGTCGACGTCGACGTCCAGGCCGCGCCGCACGATGACCTCGACCGCCATCGGCCCGTGGTTGGTCAGCCCGTGGTTCCCCTCCTCGTCGCCGCCGAACTCCGGGCCGTAGGCGTGGAGGCGCTGGTAGGACTCGAGGAGCAGGTCATGCGAAGTGGTCATGCGGGCAGTGTCCGCCCGCCCTCGGGGCGGGCGCGACGATTAGGCTGTGTCCTCATCGAACGGGGGCTGCCAGTGATCCACCTGCATTTCACGGCGGCCGACCTCGGCCGGGTCCGGTTCGCGTCGTCGCCGCTGTGGGAGTGCGTCGCCAGCCTGCGCGCCCTCCAGACGGCGCGGGACGGGTGGCACCTGCACCGCGCCTGGTGCGAGCGGGCCCGCGCCCGGCTCGGCGAGCGGCTGCCGGCGGATGCCGTCGAGTTGCTCACGGCGCTGGTGCGGCCCGCCGGCTACATCCCCGACTTCCTGGTCCCCTCGCCGCCCCGGCGGACGGTTCCGTTCGAGGACGCCCTGGCGCAGGTCGCCGCGTCCGACCCCGAGGTGGTGGCCCGCGAGCTCGCGCACCTCGCCCGCCACCGCGCGGCGCAGCGCGGCGAGGGGCGGGAGCGGCGCCGGGCCCTGCTGCAGTCGCTCGTCGACCGGCCCGACGCCGGGATCGGGCCGGTCACCGATGCGCTCGCGGCCTACTACCGGGCGGCCGTCGCGCCGGAGTGGGCGCGGATCGAAGCGGTGCTCCACGACGACGTCGCCCACCGGCTCCAGGCGCTCGCCGACGGCGGCGTCCAGCGGATGATGCGCGACCTGCACCCGTCGGTCGGCTTCGCGGACGGCACCATCCGGGTCGTGAAGGACTACGAGGGCCACGCCGACCTCGGCGGCCGGGGCCTGGTCCTGGTGCCGTGCGCGTTCGCCTGGCCGGACGTCATCGTCCTCACCGCGCGGCCGAACGTCCCGACCGTGTCCTACGCGCCCCGCGGCGTCGGCCGGCTCTGGACGTCACGGCCGACCCCGGCCGCCGCCGCGCTCGCCGAGGTGCTCGGGCGGACGCGCGCGGCCCTGCTGGCGCAGCTGGACCTCCCCATGTCGACCACCCAGGCCGCCGCGCAGCTCGCGCTCTCGGCGCCCTCGGTCAACGCGCACCTCCAGGCCCTGCGGGCGGCGGGCCTGCTGACGGCGCGGCGCGACGGGCGGCGCGTCCTGTACTCCAGGACGGAGCTGGGCGACCGGCTGCTGGCGGGCCGCTGAGCCGCCGGGTCACCGGGCCGTGCTCTGCGTGGCGCGGTAGTGGGAGGGCGAGACGCCGTAGAGGCCGCGGAACGCCTGGCGCAGCGCCTCCTCGCTGCCGAACCCGCAGCGCGCGGCGATCGTCTCCACGGTCAGCGTCGTGCCGGTCAGCAGGTGCGCCGCCGCCTCGCCCCGCGCCCGGCGCACGAACCGGCCCGGGCTCATGCCGAGCTCGGCCATGAACAGCCTCGCCAGATGACGCCGGCTGATCCCCGCCCGCGCCGCCAGCGCCGCCGTCGAAAGGTCCGCGCCGGGGTTGCCGGCGATGTGCGCGACGGCGTCCTGGACCAGGGAGTGGCGCGCCGAGGGCGCTGTGAACATGCTCATCTGCGCCTGGTTGCCGGGCCGCTGCAGGTACGTGACGAGCTGCCGCGACACGTTCCGGGCCAGGTCCGGGCTCACGTCGGCCTCGATGAACGACAGGGTGAGGTCCAGGGCGGCGGTCACGCCGGCGGACGTGCAGACCCGCCCGTCGGACACGAAGATCGGCCCGCTGTCGAACTCGACGGCCGGGAACCGGCCCGCCAGGAAGTCGGCGTGCTCCCAGTGCGTCGACGCGCGCCGCCCGTCCAGGAGCCCGGCGGCCGCGAGCACCCCGGCGCCGGTGCACACCGAGGCCACGCGGCGGGACTCCAGGCCGAGCCTGCGCACGTGCGCGACGAGCCGCCCGTCCTCCATCGCGTCGACATAGCCGATGCCCCCGGACACCACCAGGGTGTCGAGCGGCCCGGTGACGCGCTCCAGCGAGCACTGCGCCTGGAGCGTCAGGCCCGTCCCGGTGTGGATCGGCCGGCCGCCCGGCGAGGCGAGCGAGACCTCGTAGACCCCGCGCCGGTTCAGGAAGTTGGCCGTCTGGAGCGCCGAGACGACGCAGGCGATGTCCAGCAGCTCGGCCGCGTGGTATCCCACCACGAGGACGCGGCGCAGTTCGTGCATACCGCCACGTTAAGGCCCGCCGGCGCACCTATCGCCTGTGTCCGGTAGACGGGTACCCCAAGTTTTCGGACCTCCCCGCGTCCGGTACTGGCCCGCGGCTCCCCGGCACGCCGAAAGTGAGGCCATGGCTACCCGAACTCTGGACTCCGATATGCGGACTCCCGCCCCCGCCCCCGGCCCCGCCCCCGCGCGCGCCGCGTGGTCGCGCCTCGCCCTGCACTACGTCGAGATGGTGCTCGCGATGTTCGCCGGGATGATCGTCTTCGGCGCGCTCCGCGGGCTGCTCGGGCTCACGGTCGCGTTCGACTCGCACCCGGGCGCCCACTACCTGCTCATGGCCACCGACATGGCGGTCGGCATGGCCGCCTGGATGCGTCTGCGCCGCCACGGCTGGGCCTGCACGCTGGAGATGTGCGCCGCGATGTACGTGCCGGCGCTGCTGGTCCCGCTCGTCTGGGCCGGCGCCATGAGCGGGATGGCGTTCATGACGGCCGCGCACGTCCTGATGATGGTCGCGATGCTCGCCGTGCTGCTCCGGCGCCGGCGCGAGTACCACCACTGAGCCGCCGCCATGACCACTCCTGAGATCGAGGTCGTCATCCCGCTGTACGACCGCTTCACCGCCCTGGACGTCGTCGGCCCGTACCAGATGCTCGCGCTGACCCCCGGCGTGCACGTGGTGTTCGCCGCCGAGCGGGCGGGCCTCGTGCGCGACGACTGCCGAGCCCTCCAGTTGCCCGCCGTCGGATTCGGCGAGGCACCGCGACCGGACGTGGTGGTCGTCCCCGGAGGCCCCGGCACCGTGCACGTCCTCGAAGGGACGCTCACGGACTGGCTCCGCGAGGTCCACGCCACGACCCGCTGGACGACCTCCGTCTGCTCCGGGTCGCTCATCCTCGGTGCCGCCGGCCTCATCAAGGGGCTGCGCGCGACCACCCACTACCGGCACCTGGACAAGCTCCCCGTCTTCGGGGCCGTCCCCGCGCAGGAGCGCGTGGTGGTCGAGGAGGAGGCCCGCATCGTCACCGCCGCGGGCGTCTCCAGCGGGATCGACATGGCACTGCGCCTCGTCGAGCTCCTCACCGACACCCGGACCGCCCAGGCCGTGCAGCTCTGGGCCGAGTACGACCCGCGGCCTCCGTTCGACGCGGGTTCTCCGGCGCGCGCACCCGAGGACGTCGTGGAGCTGGCCGCCGAGTACGAGGCGGCCGCGCTGGAGGCCGCGACACGAGGGCGATGACCGGCGCCCCGGCGGCCGCGGGGGCGCCGCCGGGGGCGCGTCCCGGCCGCGCCGCGGGCGGCGGCGCCCCTACAATTCCACGGGTGACCGCCTACAATGATCTTGATCCGTTCGGGGACCTGGACGCCTCCGCGCTGCCCCCGCGCCAGCAGCGGATCCTCGCGATGATCCGCGACTGGGCGGTCCGGTACGGGTACGCGCCGAGCACCCGCCAGATCGGCGACGCCGTCGGCCTGCGGTCGCCCTCGTCGGTCTCGCGCCACCTGGCGAGCTTGGAGGACAAGGGGTTCCTGCGGCGCGGCGCCGCGGTGGCCCGGCCGATCGACGTGCGCATGTTCCTGCCCGAGCGTCCGGCGCGGGAGTCCGGCGACGGCCCGGTGACCGTCCCCGTGGTCGGGGACATCGCGGCCGGCGTGCCCATCCCGGCCGAGGAGCACGCCGACGACACGCTGGTGCTGCCCCGCGAGCTCACCGGGCGCGGCACCGTGTTCGGCCTTCGCGTGCGGGGCGACTCGATGATCGATGCCGCGATCTGCGACGGCGACATCGTCGTGGTGCGCCGGCAGCCGGAGGCCCACTCGGGCCAGATCGTCGCCGCCATGATCGACGGCGAGGCCACCGTGAAGGTGTACCGGCGCCGCGACGGCCACGTCCTGCTCGAACCGCGCAACCCCGCCTACGAGGTCATCGACGGCGACGAGGCCGCCGTCCTCGGCATCGTCGTCTCGGTGCTCCGCAACGTCTGACCGCGATCCGCCGCCGGCCGGAACGGGTCCGGTCGGCGGCGGGTGCGGGTGTCAGCGGCGTCCGCCGAACTCCCAGGCGTGGACCTCGACGGCGGCGTAGCGGTCCTCGGTCAGGACCGTGCGGGCCGTGTCCGGGTCCGGGGCGCGCAGCAGGGCGACCGTGCCGAGCCAGGCGGAGCCGTCGTCGGAGAGCAGGGGGCCGAAGGCGATCAGGTCGTCGTTCGGCGGAGCCTCCAGGTCGGCGGCCTCCCCCTCCCCCAGGCCGATGACGAGGAAGCGGTCGCCGCCGGTCCGGCCGCCGGGGAACTCCCACATCGTGCGGCCCAGCGTGTTGCGCCACCGGCGCACCATGACGTCCCGGTACGCCCCGGCCTGGTAGCAGGGCTCGTCGAACGCGAACGCCCGGGCGGCGGCGGGGTCCGGCAGGTCGACGATGTGGATGCTGCCGGTCAGGACGTCGCCCGCGAAGGTCGGGCCGCGAGCGATCAGTTCCTTGTCGAACCGGTCCATGTAGGACCAGTGCTCCTCCAGCAGTTCGTGGCGCAGCCGCTCCGAGCCGGGGCGGTCACGGTGGTAGCAGAAGAACTCCATCCGGGATTTCTACCAGCCGCCGGGCTCAGGCGGGCTCGCGCGGGCGCACGGTCATGTGGATGTCCTCGGCGGCCCAGAGGACGAACCGCTCGATGGGCGTGACCGTCCGGTCCGGCACCGGCCGGAACGCCAGGCGCCTGAGCAGGACGGCCAGGACGAGCTGGGCCTCCACCATCGCGAGCGCGGCGCCCTCGCAGCTGCGCGGGCCGATCCCGAAGGGGATGTAGGCCAGGCGCGGCCGCCCGGCGGACGCCTCCGGCGCGAACCGCTCCGGGTCGAACGTGTGCGGGTCGGGCCAGTGGTCGGGGTTCGTGTGCACGGCCCAGAACGGATAGAAGATCGTCGTACCGGCCGGGACGGTGTACTGGCCGAGCTCGACGTCCTCGGTGGCCTCCCGCGCGCCGTAGGGTCCCGGCGGGTACAGCCGCATGGTCTCGCGGACCACCATGTCCAGGTAGGTCAGCCGCCTGAGGTCGCCGTACTCGGGGACGGGCCGGTCGCCGAGCACCCGGTCCAGCTCCTCGACGACGCGCTCGGCCACGTCCGGGTGCCGGCCCAGCAGGTACAGCGTCCAGGAGATGGCGACGCCGGTGGTGTGGTGGGCGGCGAGCATCGTCATGAGGACCGTGTCGCGGATCCGGGCCGGGGACTCGCCCGCCTCGGCCAGCGCCGCGATGAGGTCGCTGCGCCCGGCCTGCGCGGAGCCGCCGCGTTCGCGGTGCGCGGTGAGCACCTGGTCGACGGTGGCGCGCAGGTAGGCCAGGGCCTCGCGGGCGCGGCTCCCCTCCCCGTCCCCGGCCTGCCCCATGTACTCGGTGAGGACGGTCTCGAACGCGGACACGACCCGCGCGGCCGAGTCCGGGGACTCCAGGACGCTGCCGAGCGCGTACCGGCAGATCATGCGCAGCGACAGCTCGCTCAGGTCCTGCTGGAGCGCGACCGGCCCCTCCTGCGCCTCCCAGCGGTCGGCCAGCTCGGCGGCGAGCGCGGTGAAGCCCTCGAAGTGCGCCTCGTGCGAGGGGCGCCCGGCCAGCACCGACAGCATCACCCGCCGCCAGGGGCCGTGCTCGTCCGCCGGGATCGTCTGAAGGTTGCCCGACTCCTGGAGGGGCGCCAGGAACTCGAACAGCTTCTCCGGACGCTTGTCGATCCTGGCGGTCGCCTCCAGAAGGACCGGATCGGCCACCGACACCGCCAGGCCCGCTCCGGGCAGCGGGAACCGCACCACCGGCCCGTACTCGGCGTGCAGCCTCAACTGGTACTCGTGCAGCCCTCCGGCCGCCGCGATGGCGGCGGACCCGTCGTCCCGCGCGGGCGGGCCGGGGATGTGCGATGGGGTGCCGGCGTCGCCTCGCATTAGCGCTCCCGCATTGGCATCGTCGTTTCGGTTGTTTCCGAGTTGATCACAATGCTTACATGTCCCGGGTAACTTCGCGACATTTCCCAGGCCGGAGGTCGCGACGCCGCGAGCCGGGGAGAGGACGCTGGACACCGTCGATCCGCACACGCCGAACGTCCCGCGAATGTACGACTACCTCCTGGGCGGCAAGGACAACTACGCCGCCGACCGGGAGGCCGTCGAGGAGGTGGTCCGGCACGCCCCCGACACCCCGTTCATGGCGCGCGAGAACCGCGCCTTCCTGCGGCGCGCGGTGCGGTTCCTCGCCGAGTCGGGGATCCGGCAGTTCGTCGACATCGGCTCGGGCCTGCCCACCCAGGGCAACGTGCACGAGATCGCGCACCAGGTCGCGCCCGGTGCCCGCGTGGTATACGTCGACGTGGAGCCGGTCGTGCTGGTCCACGGGCGGGCGCTGCTGGCGGGGACGCCGCACGTGACCGTCATCCAGGGCGACGCCCGCCGGCCGGGCGAGATCCTGGCGAACGCCGAGCTGAACGGGCTCATCGACTTCGACCGGCCGGTCGCCGTGCTGATGCTGGCGGTGCTGCACTTCATCGGCGACGGCGACGACCCGCCCGGGATCGTGGCGCGGCTCCGCGACGCGATGGCCCCCGGCAGCTACCTGGCGGTCTCGCACGTGACGGGCGACTTCGACGCCGACAGCAGGGTCCGGCACGCGGGCGCGGTGTACGAGCGGGCCACGTACCAGATCACCCTGCGCGGCCGCGCGGCCGTCACCCGGCTGTTCGACGGTTTCGAACTCGTCGAGCCCGGCCTCTCCACCCTGTCGATGTGGCGCCCCGATCCGGGGTCGGTCGTGCCGCCGCGCGCGGACCGCCAATGGTGCTACGCGGGGGTGGGCCGAAAGCGCTGACCCCCGGCCCGCGAACCATTGTGACGGCATTTCGGACAAGCCCGGAAAAAAGGGTTAAGGCATCCCTTTCAGGGACGGGCTGCCCGTATCTAGCGGGGCCTCTGCCGTATACCTTGCAGCGCACGGTATATGGCAGAGCGCGAGGGCCCCTACGAGAGGCGCGCTTGAGCCGGGCTACGCCTTGCGTGCGTCGCGCAGCGCCCGAGGGAGGGCGGTGGCCGCCCGGCCGACCTTGAAGCTGACCGAGCCGCGGACGTCCGCCAGTTCCTTCTGCGCGCGCGCCAGCCCGGCCTTCGAACGGGCGAGCCGCCTCTCCGCCTCCACGAGCCGCTCCTTCAGCCTGGTCGCCTCGTTGCGCGGGCGCGTCGCGCCCTTGCCCCTGACGCGGACGAGCCGGCGACCGGCGACCTGCTGGACCTCGTGCCAGGCGTCCTCCCGTCCGGCCAGCCACTCCAGCAGGTCGTCCTGGACGGCGTCGGCGTCGCCCCAGGTGCCGTAGAGCTTCTGCGTGGTGACGCAGATCGGGCGCAGGCCGTCGAGGGCCACCGACCTCCACACCGCCGCGGCCACACCGGGAGTGTGCTCGGACCGGTAGTCGTCGCAGACGATCAGGCCCCCGGCGGGCAGCATCACGTGCGCCGCCTCGATGTCGGCCTTCACGTGCTCGTACAGGTGGGAGGCGTCCACGTGCACGAACCGGCAGGTCTCCGGCTGGACGTGGTCCAGGATCAGCGACGTCGGACCCTGGACGATCTCCGGCAGGCGGTCGTGGAAGGCGCGGTAGTTCGACTCGAACGCCCGGCGGGTCAGGGTCGAGTACGACCCCCGCATCTCCGCCTGGTTGGAGTCGTCGGGTGCGTCGCCGTCGAACAGGTCGCACACGGTGAAGGTCTCGCCCTCCCGCAGGTGGCGGCCCATCAGGATCGCGCTCTTGCCGAGGTAGGAGCCGAGCTCCACCAGGTCTCCGCGCTCTCCGAGGCGCTCCTGCCGTTCCAGCAGCCAGGTGAAGAGCAGTTGGTCGATCTTGGGGAACCACCCCTTGACGTCGTCGAGGGAGGCGGGGGGCGCGGTCTCTTGGCTGATCATGTGCGGGGCTCCAACGTCGGTTTCGGGAGCGGAGGACGCGGGACGGGTTGGCCATGATAGGCCAGTCGTACTTCATGGCCACAAGGCCGGACATCAGGTATTACGCGCGTTCTTCCTGGTCTGCGAGCCCTCCGGTGGAGCGCCGCCGGGGAAGCCCTCGCCGGGGAGTGGCGGCAGGGCGCCCGGAGAGGGGTTGTTGACAGGGCGCTCGCACGGCCCGTAGCGTGCGCCTGATTCACGGTTGCCCGAGGGAAATCCGGTGAGATGCCGGTGCGGACGCGCCACTGTATCCGGGACGACGATCCCGGGAGCCAGGTCGCTCGGGTGATCGCGACCTCATTGTCCGGGACGCGCTAGATCCCCTACGGAGGCTCCGTGAGCACGCTGTCTGCTCCCCACATCCCCCTCTCCCGCCTCGTTCCCTGGCTGCTCGCGGTGCCCGCGCTGCTGCTCCTCGGCTACCTCGTCCTGATGGACAACGGCGCCGTGTCGCAGACCGGCGGCCACCTCCACGAGCTGATGCACGACGGGCGGCACCTGCTCGGCGTGCCCTGCCACTAGGCCGCCGCATGGTGCGCACCCTGCTGGTCAGGGGCCTTCTCCTGGGCCTGCTGGCCGGTCTCGTCGCGGGCGTCTTCGCCTTCGCGGTCGGCGAGCCCCGAGTGGACGACGCGATCGCCCTGGAGAAGGCCGCCGCAACACGGGAACACGAATCCGCAACACACGAACACGAAGCGGCACACGAGCACGGCGCGGAGGTGGGCCGCGGCACGCAGAAGGCCGGGCTCTTCCTCGCCACGGGCCTCTACGGCCTCGCGGTGGGCGGCGTCTTCGCGCTCGCCTTCGCGGGCCTGCGGGGACGGGTGGGGCCGCGCTCGGACGGCGGGCTCGCGCTCGCCGCCGCCGGCACGGCCTTCGCCGCCGTGATCGTCGTGCCGTTCCTGAAGTATCCGGCGAACCCGCCCGCGGTGGGCGACCCGGAGACGATCAACACCCGGACCGTGCTGTACCTGGCGATGATCGGGGTCGGGCTCCTGTCGGCCGCGATCGCGGTGACCACGGCGCGAAGCGTGCGCGGCGGGCCGTGGGCGCGGTGGCCCGCGGCCGTGCTGGCGTTCGTCGTCCCGGTGGCGGTGGCGTCGCTGCTGCTCCCGGCCGTGGACGAGGTGCCGGACGGGTTCCCGGCCACGCTGCTGTGGCAGTTCCGCATCACCTCGCTCGGGACGCAACTGGTGTTCTGGGCGTCGTTCGGAACCCTGTTCGGGTGGTTCTGCGACCGGGCCGCCCGTGCCCCGGCGCCGGCGATGAGCGGGCCGGCCTGACCGGGCTGCTGCTCGTCCGGCACGCCACGTCGGCGGAGATGCGGCAGGCCCGCTTCCCCGCCGGCGGGGCCGCCGACCCGGCGGGCCTGGCCAGGGCGCGCGCCCTGGCCGGCGCCCTGCCGGACGGCGAGGCGTGGACCTCGCCCGCCCGCGCGGCCCGGGAGACCTGCGCCGCGCTCGGCCTCGACGCCCGCCCGGTCGCGGCGCTCGCCGAGGCCGACCACGGCTCCTGGGCGGGCGCCCGCCATGCCGACATCGCCCCGGACGCGCTGGCCGCCTGGCTGGCCGACCCGGACGCCGCGCCCCACGGCGGCGAGAGCCGGTCCGCCCTCGCGGCGCGGGTCGCGGCATGGCTCGGCGGCGCGCCGTCGGGCGTCGCCGTCTGCGACGCGGGCGTGATCCGCGCCGTGCTCGCCCACGCGCTGCGCGTCGGCGTCCCCGCGGCCGACCGGTTCGACGTCGCGCCGCTGTCCACCACGAGGATCGCCCCCGCCGGGAACGGCTGGCGGGTCTCCCACGTCAACCGGAAGGTCCAGGTGTGAACGTCGCCTATCCGTTCAGCGCCGTCGTCGGGCTGGACGACCTGAAGCTGGCGCTGCTGCTCAACGCCGTCTCGCCGCGGGTGGGGGGTGTGCTGGTGCGCGGCGAGAAGGGCACCGCCAAGTCGACGATCGTGCGGGCCCTGGCCGGGCAGCTCCCCGCCGTGGACACGGTGGCGGGCTGCCGGTTCGCCTGCGACCCGGCGGCGCCCGACCCGTCCTGCCCGGACGGCCCGCACGAGCCGGGCGGGCCGGCCGAGCGGCGGCCGTCCGCGCTGGTGGAGCTGCCGGTGGGCGCCTCGGAGGACCGGCTCGCCGGCTCGCTGGACGTCGAGCGCGCCCTGACCGAGGGCGTCAAGGCGTTCGAGCCGGGCCTGCTCGCGGCGGCGCACCGGGGCGTCCTGTACGTGGACGAGGTGAACCTCCTGCACGACCACCTGGTCGACCTGCTGCTGGACGCCGCCGCGCTCGGCACCTGCTACGTGGAGCGCGAGTCGGTGTCGGTGCGGCACGCGGCCCGGTTCCTGCTGGTCGGGACGATGAACCCCGAGGAGGGCGAGCTGCGTCCCCAGCTCCTGGACCGCTTCGGGCTGACGGTCGAGGTGCGGGCTTCGCGGGACCCGCGGGAGCGGGCCGAGGTGGTCCGGCGGCGGCTGGCGTTCGAGGCCGACCCCGCCGCGTTCGCCGCGCGCTGGCGGGACGCCGAGGCCGGTCTGGCGCAGCGCATCGCGGCCGCGCGGGAGAGGCTCGCCGGGGTCGCGCTGCCGGACGAGCGGCTGGAGCAGATCGCGGCCGTGTGCGCGGGCTTCGAGGTCGACGGGCTGCGCGCCGATCTCGTCACGGCGAACGCCGCGCTCGCGCACGCCGCGTGGCAGGGCCGCGCCGAGGTGGCGGCCGAGGACGTGCGCGCGGCGGCCCGGCTGTCGCTGCCGCACCGGCGCCGCCGGGACCCGTTCGACGCCCCGGGCCTGGACGAGTCGCTGCTCGACGAGCTGCTCGACAGCACCTCCCCCGGCGACGCCCCTCCCCCCGACGGCGGCGGCGGGGGCGGGAAGACCCCAGGCCCTCCCCAGGGACCGGCCCCGTCCCGAGAGGCGGACTCCGAGCAGGACGCGGATCCGTCCCAGGACACGGGCCGCGAGCAGAAGGCGAGCCCATCACAGGACGCGGGCGGGTCGCAGGCCGCGGGCCCGGAGCAGGACGGCGGTCCGGCACGGGACGCGGAGCGGTCAATGGACGCGGGCCCCGAGGGGGGCGAGCGGCCCGGGGGCGGTGAGCGGGTGGCCGCGGTCGCCGCGCCGCACGCCGTGCCGCTGCTGGAGGTGCCGGGCGTGGGCGAGGGCTCCGCGGGACGGCGGTCGCGGTCGCGGACGGCGCGGGGCCGGGTCACCGGGGCGCGCCGACCGGCGGCGAAGGTCCGCGACCCCCACGTGGTGGCGACGCTGCTCGCCGCCGCCCCGCGCCAGCGGGAGCGCGGCCGTCGCGGCGCGGGCCTCGTGCTGCGCCGCGACGATCTGCGGGAGGCGGTCCGAGAGGGTCGTGAAGGGAACCTCGTGCTGTTCGTCGTGGACGCCAGCGGCTCGATGGCCGCCCGGCGCCGCATGACGACGGTGAAGACGGCCGTCCTGAGCCTGCTGCTGGACGCCTACCAGCGCCGCGACAAGGTCGGCCTGATCACCTTCCGGGGACGGACCGCCGATCTCGTCCTGCCGCCGACGTCGTCGGTCGAGGCGGGCGCGGCGCGGCTGCGGGCCCTGGCCACCGGGGGCCGCACGCCGCTCGCCGCCGGGCTCGCACGCGCCGCCGAGGTGCTGCGCGCCGAGCGGCTGCGCGACCCGGCGCGGCGCCCGCTGCTCGTGGTCGTCACCGACGGGCGGGCGACCGCGGCCGGCGACGTGGACCGGGCCGCCGGGCCGCTGGCGGGCACGGCCGGGATCGTCGTGGACTGCGAGGACGGCCCGGTCCGGCTCGGCCTGGCGGGGCGGCTCGCGGCCCGGCTCGGGGCGCGGCTCGTCCCGCTCGGCGACCTCGACGGAATCGTCCGCGCGCACCGCGGGCGCGAGCACGGAAAGGCGGCCTGAGATGCCCCAGGGGAAACCCGTGTCCATCCCCGACGACGGCCTCACCACGCGGCAGCGCCGGAACCGGCCCCTGCTGATCGTCCACACCGGTCCAGGGAAGGGGAAGTCGACGGCGGCGTTCGGGATGGCGCTGCGGGCGTGGAACCAGGGCTGGCCGGTCGGGGTGTTCCAGTTCGTGAAGTCGGCGAAGTGGCGCATCGGCGAGGAGCGCGCGCTGCGCGTGCTCGGGGACAGCGGCGAGGGCGGCCCGGTCGCCTGGCACAAGATGGGCGAGGGCTGGTCGTGGATCCAGCGCCCCGGCGCCGAGGAGGACCACGCGGCGGACGCCCGCGAGGGCTGGGCGCAGATCAAGAGGGACCTGGCCGCCGAGACCCACCGCTTCTACGTGCTCGACGAGTTCACCTATCCGATCAAGTGGGGCTGGCTCGACCTGGACGACGTCGTCGAGACCCTCACCTCGCGTCCCGGGAACCAGCACGTCGTCGTCACCGGGCGGGACGCGCCCGAACGGCTGGTCGGGGCCGCCGACCTGGTGACGGAGATGGGCAAGGTCCGGCATCCGATGGACTCCGGGCAGAAGGGGCAGCGGGGCATCGAATGGTGATCCCGCGGCTGGTCGTGGCCGCCCCGGCGTCCGGCAGCGGCAAGACGACCGTGGCGACCGGGCTGATGGCGGCGCTGCGGGCGCGCGGCCTCGCGGTGTCGCCGCACAAGGTCGGCCCCGACTACATCGACCCCGGCTACCACGCGCTCGCGGCGGGACGGCCGGGCCGCAACCTCGACCCGTGGCTGGCCGGCGAGGAGAAGGTGGCGCCGCTGTTCCTGCACGGTGCCTCCGGCTGCGACGTGGCGGTGGTCGAGGGCGTCATGGGCCTGTTCGACGGGCGCGGCGACACCGGGTTCGCGTCCACGGCGCACGTCACGCGCCTGCTCGCGGCGCCGGTGGTGCTGGTCGTGGACGCCGCGCGGCAGAGCCGTTCGGTGGCGGCGCTCGTGCACGGTTTCGCGACGTTCGAGCCGGGCGTGCGGATCGGCGGCGTCGTCCTCAACCGGGTGGGTTCGGAGCGGCACGAGGAGGTGTGCCGCTCCGCGCTGGAGGCGACGGGCGTACCGGTGCTCGGCGCGATCCGGCGGGACGACGCGGTCGTGACACCGTCCCGCCACCTCGGGCTGATCCCGGCGGCCGAGCGGGGCGCGGAGGCCGTCCGGGCCGTGGAGCGGCTCGGCGCGCTGGTGGAGCGCTCCTGCGACCTGGACGCACTGCTGCGCCTGGCGGCCACCGCTCCCCCGCTGCCGGGGCCCGCGTGGGACCCGTCCGAGCATGTGGCGCCGGTCGGCGGCGGGCCGGTCGTCGCGGTGGCGGGCGGGGCGGCGTTCACCTTCTCCTATGCCGAGCACGTGGAGCTGCTGCGCGCAGCGGGCGCCGAGGTGGCCGTCTTCGACCCCCTGCGCGACGAGTCCCTGCCGGACGGGACCGGCGCGCTCGTCGTCGGCGGCGGCTTCCCGGAGGTGCACGCCGCCGAGCTGGCCGCCAACGCGCCGATGCTCGCCGAGGTGGCGGCGTTCCCGGGCCCGATCGCCGCCGAATGCGCGGGTCTCCTCTATCTATGCGAGGAACTCGACGGCCGGGCGATGTGCGGGCGGGTGCCGAGGCGGGCGCGGATGACGTCCCGGCTGACGCTCGGCTACCGGGAGGCGGTGGCGGTGGCGGAGTCGCCGCTGACCCGTCCGGGCGAGCGGTTCCGGGGCCACGAGTTCCACCGGACGGAGCTGGAGACGGTGCCGGAAGACCAGGCGGGGCCGGACGACCAGGCCGGGCCGCTGTTCCGGTGGCGGGACGGCCGCGACGGGTACGGCGACGACCGGATCACCGCCTCCTTCCTCCATCTCCACTGGGCGGGGTCCCCGGAGGCGGCTCAGCGGCTGGTGTCGTCCTCCAGGTCGCCCTCCGCCTTGAGGTACACCTCTTGAAGCCCTCGAAGAACCTCTGGGTCGGGGTGCTCCCACATGCCGCGCTCGGCCGCCTCCAGCAGCCGCTCGGCGATGCCGTGCAGCGCCCACGGGTTCGACTCGGCCATGAACGCGCGGTTCTCCTCGTCCAGGACGTAGGCGGCGGCGAGCCGGTCGTACATCCAGTCGGCCATGACGCCGGTGGTGGCGTCGTAGCCGAACAGGTAGTCCACGGTGGCGGCCAGCTCGAACGCGCCCTTGTAGCCGTGGCGGCGCATCGCGGCCAGCCACTGCGGATTGACGACCCGGGCCCGGAAGATCCGCGCGGTCTCCTCCGAGAGGGTGCGGGTGCGGACGGCGTCCGGGCGGGTGCTGTCGCCGACGTAGGCCTCCGGCGCCCGGCCGGTCAGCGCCCGGACGGTCGCGATCATCCCGCCGTGGTACTGGAAGTAGTCGTCGGAGTCGGCGATGTCGTGCTCGCGGGTGTCGACGTTCTTGGCGGCGACGGCGATCCGCCGGTAGGCGCTCTCCATGTCGGCGCGGGCGGGCACTCCGTCGAGTCCGCGGCCGTAGGCGTGGCCGCCCCACACCGCGTACACCTCGGCGAGGTCGGCGTCGTCGCGCCAGTTGCGGCTGTCGATGAGCGGCAGCAGCCCGGCCCCGTAGGCGCCCGGCGCGGACCCGAACACGCGCATCGTGGCGCGCCGCTCGTCGCCGTGCCGCTCCCGGTCGGCCCGCACGTGCGCGCGGACGTGGTTGTCGGCGTCCGGTTCGTCCAGCCCGGCGACGAGCCGGACCGCGTCGTCCAGCATCGCGACGACGTGCGGGAACGCGTCGCGGAAGAAACCGCTGATGCGGACGGTCACGTCGATGCGCGGCCGTCCGAGTTCGGCGAGCGGGACGGGCTCCAGCGCCGTGACGCGGCGGGACGCCTCGTCCCAGGCCGGGCGGACGCCCAGCAGCGCGAGGACCTCGGCCACGTCGTCGCCCGCCGTGCGCATGGCGCTCGTCCCCCACACCGACAGCCCGACCGAGCGCGGCCACTCCCCGTGGTCGGCGCGGTAGCGGGCGAGGAGCGAGTCGGCCATGGCCTGGCCGGTCTCCCAGGCGAGGCGGCTCGGGACGGCGCGCGGGTCGACCGAGTAGAAGTTGCGGCCGGTCGGCAGGACGTTGACGAGCCCGCGCAGCGGCGACCCGCTCGGGCCCGCCGGGACGTAGCCGCCGTCCAGGGCGTGCAGGACGTGGTCGAGCTCGTCGGTCGTCCGGGCCAGGCGCGGGACGATCTCGGCGGCGGCGAACTCCAGGACCCGCGCCACGGTCTCGCGGCGCTCCCGCGGCACGTCCCGGGCGGCCTCGCGGGCGGCGCCGACGTTCCAGTCCGCGTCCTCCATGGCCTGGACGAGGGAGCGGGCGGCGGCCTCGGCGGCGTCCACGTCGGCGAGCGCCTCGCCTCCCGCCTCGCTGAGGCCGAGCGCCTCCCGCAGGCCGGGGAGCGTCTCGCGGCCCGACCACATCTGGCGTGCGCGGAGCATGGCCAGCACGAGGTCGACGCGGGTCGCGCCCGTCGGCGCCTGGCCGAGGACGTGCAGCCCGTCGCGGATCTGCGCGTCCTTCACCTCGCACAGCCAGCCGTCGACGTGCAGGAGGAAGTCGTCGAACTCGGTGTCGTGGGGACGGTCGGCCAAGCCGAGGTCGTGGTCGAGCTTGGCGGCCTGGATGAGCGTCCAGATCTGGGCGCGGATCGCGGGCAGCTTCGCCGGGTCCATCGCGGCGATCGTCGCGTGCTCGTCGAGGAGCTGTTCCAGGCGGGCGATGTCCCCGTAGGTCTCGGCGCGGGCCATCGGCGGGACCATGTGGTCCACGAGGACGGCGTGCGCGCGGCGCTTGGCCTGCGTGCCCTCGCCCGGGTCGTTGACGAGGAACGGGTAGACCAGCGGGACGTCGCCGAGCGCCGCGTCGGTGCCGCACGACGCGGACATGCCCGCCGCCTTGCCCGGCAGCCACTCCAGGTTGCCGTGCTTGCCGACGTGGACGATCGCGTGCGCGCCGAACTCGTCCGACAGCCACCGGTACGCGGCCAGGTAGTGGTGGCTGGGCGGCAGGTCGGGGTCGTGGTATATCGCGATGGGGTTCTGGCCGAAGCCGCGCGGCGGCTGCACCATGACGACGACGTTGCCGGCGCGCAGGGCGGCGAGGACTATGTCGCCGTCCTGGACGAACAGCTCCCCGGGCGGCGGGCCCCAGTGCCGCTCCATCCCCTCGCGCAGGCCGGCGGGCAGGGTGCGGTACCAGCGCTCGTAGGACGCGGCGGAGATGCGGACGGGGTTGCCCGCGAGCTGCTCCTCGGTGAGCCAGTCCTCGTCCTGGCCGCCCGCCGCGATGAGCGCGTGGACGAGGGCGTCGCCGTCCTGCTCACCGACGCCGGGGAAGCCCTGCCCGAGGTCGTATCCCGCGTCCCTGAGCCGGGCCAGGAGCCGGACGGTGCTCGCCGGGGTGTCGAGGCCGACGGCGTTCCCGACGCGGGAGTGCTTGGTCGGGTACGCCGACAGCATCACCACGAGGCGGCGGTCGGCGGCGGGGGTGTGGCGCAGCCGGGCGTGCCGGACGGCGATGCCGGCGACCCGCGCGGCCCGTTCGGGGTCGGCCGCGTAAACGGTGAGACCGTCCTCGTCGACCTCCTTGAACGAGAACGGGACCGTGATGATCCGGCCGTCGAACTCGGGGATCGCGACCTGGGAGGCCGCGTCCAGCGGGGAGAGGCCGTCGTCGCTCGCCTCCCAGGCGGCCCGGCTCGTGGTGAGGCAGAGGCCCTGCAGGATCGGGACGTCCAGCGCGGCGAGGGCGCCCACGTCCCACGCCTCGTCGTCGCCGCCCGCCCCGGCGGTCGCGGGGCGCGACCCGCCCGCCGCGAGCACGGTCACCACCAGCGCGTCCGCCCGGCGGAGCGTGCCCAGCAGGCCGGGCTCGGCGGTGCGCAGCGAGGAGCAGAACACCGGCATGGCGCGCCCGCCCGCGTCCTCGACGGCCGCGCACAGCGCCTCGACGAACGCGGTGTTGCCCGCCATGTGGTGGGCGCGGTAGTAGAGCACGCCGACCACGGGGCCGGCGCCGTCCCGGGCGGCGCGGTCGAGCCGTCCCCAGGCCGGAGCCGGGGCGGGCGGCGCGAAGCCGCGGCCGGTCAGCAGCACGGTGTCGGACAGGAACGCGTGCAGCTCGGCGAGGTTGGCGGGGCCGCCGTGCGCGAGGTAGGCGTGCGCCTCGGCGCACACCCCGCCGCTGACCGTGGACAGCTCCATCAGCTCGGCGTCGGGGGCCTGCTCGCCGCCGACGACGACGACCGGGAGGGGGCCGGCGAGCAGCGCGCCGAGCCCCTCCTCCCAGGCGCGGCGCCCGCCGAGCAGCCGCACCACGACGAGGTCGGCGCCCTCCGTGAGCTCCGGGAGGTCCTCCACGGTGAGCCGGGCGGGATTGCCCAGGCGGTAGGCGGCGCCCGACGCGCGGGCGCTCAGCAGATCGGTGTCGGACGTCGACAGCAACAGGACCGTGCGGTCGTGTTCGGGCACGGCGCATCCTCCCCCTGGGGTCCTCGCCCCGGTCGCGGGTGTCGCGACGGCAGGAGTCTCCTGGCTCCCGGATCGACGCTCGCCCCGGCCTTCCCGTCCGCTCTCGCGGACAGTGGCCTACGGCGGGGTTCGCTCCCCGGTCACAGTGGCGGGACCGCGCCGGATTCGCACCGGCTTCCTCCCATTGCCATCGCCTGGGCAGCAGAGTACGGCAGCGCGGTCCGCCTGCAAACTGTGGTTAACATCCTCCCCGTGCCGAATGTCAGAGCCCGCGACGACGCGTGCCCCGGGGCGCTGCGGACCCACGACGCCGCCGACGGGCCGCTGGCCCGCGTCCGCGTCCCGGGCGGCGCGGTGACGGCCGCGCAGCTCGCCGTGCTCGGCGCCGCCGCCCGCGAACTGGGGCGCGACGTGATCGAACTCACCTCCCGCGGCAACCTCCAGGTGCGCGGCGTCCGCGACACGGCGGCCCTCGCGGCCCGGCTCGAAGCAGCGGGGCTGCTCCCGTCGGCGACGCACGAGCGGGTGCGCAACATCGTCGCGTCACCGCTCGGCGGGCGCGGCCCGCGCGGCGTCCTCGCCACGGACCCGCTGGTCACGGCGCTGGACGAGGCGCTCTGCGCGCGTGCGGACCTGGCCCGGCTGCCGGGCCGGTTCCTGTTCGCGCTCGACGACGGCAGCGGCGACACGGCCGCGCTGGCCGCCGACGCCGCGCACGCCCCCGGCGGCCTCCGGCTGGCCGGGTCGCGGCTCGAACCGCTTCCCGGCGACCCGGTCGCGGCGCTGCTCGCGGCGGCCGAGGCGTTCCTGGAGATCCGGGGCGACGCCTGGAGGCTCGCGGAGGTGCCGGACGGCGCGCGGCGCGTCGCGGACCGGATCGGCGCGGTCGTGCGGGAGACGCCGCCGCGCCCGGATCCGGCGCCGCCGCACGCCGGGATCCTCGCGCAGCGGGACGGGCTCGTCGCGCTGGAGGCCGTGCCCCCGCTCGGCCGGCTGTCCGGCGCGCAGGCCGAGGCGCTCGCCGCGGCCGCGGACGAAGTGCGGGTGACGCCGTGGCGCAGCGTCGTGCTGCGCGACCTGGACCGCGACGAAGCACGCCGCGCGGCGGTCGCGCTCGCGGCGGCGGGGTTCGCGACCGATCCCGCGTCGCCCTGGGTCGGCGTGACGGCCTGCACGGGCAGCCCCGGATGCGCGAAGTCGCAGGGCGACGTGCAGGGCGAGGCGCGGCGCTTCGTGGACGGCCTGAGCGGCGCACCCGAGACCCCCGTCCACTGGACGGGATGCGACCGGCGCTGCGGGATGCCCCGCGGCCCGGTCGTCCTGAGGACGGCGGAGGGACGGCAGTGATCGATTACGTCCGGGACGGCGCCGAGATCTACCGGCGGTCGTTCGCGACCATCCGGGCGGAGGCCGACCTGTCGGGACTGCCGCCGGACGTGGCGCGGGTCGCGGTCCGCATGATCCACGCCTGCGGCATGACGGACCTGGTCGGGGATCTGGCCTGGTCGCCGGGGGTGGTGGCGCGGGCGAGGGCGGCGCTGCTGGCCGGCGCGCCGGTCCTGTGCGACGCGCGGATGGTCGCCTCCGGCGTGACCCGCGCGCGGCTGCCCGCCGGCAACGAGGTCGTGTGCACCCTGGGCGACCCGGGCGTGCCGGAACTGGCGGAGCGGCTCGGCACCACGCGGAGCGCGGCGGCGCTGGAGCTGTGGCGCGACCGGCTCGGCGGCGCGGTCGTCGCGGTCGGCAACGCGCCGACCGCGCTGTTCCGGCTGCTGGAGCTGGTGGCGGAGGGCGCGCCGCGCCCCGCGGCGGTCCTCGGGGTCCCGGTCGGGTTCATCGGGGCGGCCGAGTCCAAGGAGGCACTCGCCGCGAGCGGCCTGGACCATCTGGTGGTGCGCGGGCGGCGCGGCGGCAGCGCGATGGCGGCGGCGGCGGTCAACGCCGTCGCCAGTGAGGCGGAGTGATGGCGGGACGGCTGTTCGGCGTGGGCGTCGGGCCCGGGGATCCGGAGCTGGTCACGGTGAAGGCGGCGCGGCTGATCGGCGAGGCGGACGTCGTCGCGTTCCACAGCGCGCGGCACGGCCGCAGCATCGCCCGGACGATCGCCGAACCGTACCTGCGGGACGGCCGGATCGAGGAGCAGCTCGTCTACCCGGTGACGACGGAGGCGACCGACCACCCCGGCGGCTACCAGGGGGCGCTGGAGGAGTTCTACGCCGGCTGCGCCGCCCGGCTCGCCGCGCACCTCGACGCGGGGCGGACGGTCGTGGTGCTGAGCGAGGGCGATCCGCTGTTCTACGGGTCGTACATGCACCTGCACAAGCGGCTCGCGCCGCACTACCCGGCCGAGGTGGTGCCGGGCGTGACGTCGGTGAGCGCGGCGGCGGCGGCCGCGGGGCGCCCGCTGGTGGAGCGGGAGGAGACGCTGACCGTCCTGCCGGGGACGCTGCCCGGCGGGGAGCTGGCCGAGCGGCTGCGCACCGCGGACGCCGCGGCGGTCCTCAAGCTCGGCCGGACGTTCCCCAAGGTCAGGCAGGCGTTCGAGGACGCGGGCCGGCTCGGCGACGGCTGGTACGTCGAGCGGGCCGCCACCGACCGGCAGCGGGTCCTCCCGCTCGCCGAGGTCGACCCGGCGGACGTCCCCTACATGTCGCTCGCGCTGCTGACGAGCCCAGCGGAGCGCGCGTTCGAGGCGCCTCCCCCCGCGCGGCCGGAAGGGTCCGGCGGGGTGTGGGTCGTCGGGCTCGGGCCGGCGGGGCGGCCCTGGCTGACCCCGGAGGCGCAGGACGTCCTCGCGTCGGCCACCGACCTCGTCGGCTACGGCCCCTACCTGGACCGGGTGCCGCCGAACCCGAGGCAGCGGCGGCACGGGTCCGGCAACCGGGTGGAGGCCGACCGGGCCCGGCACGCGCTGGAACTCGCGTGCGAGGGAGCCCGGGTCGCCGTCGTCTCGTCCGGCGACCCGGGGGTCTTCGCGATGGCGACGGCCGTGCTGGAGGCGGCGGCAGACGACGAGTTCGCCGACGTGCCGGTGCGGGTCGTGCCGGGACTGACTGCGGCGCAGGCCGTGGCCGCACGGGCGGGCGCGCCTCTCGGGCACGACTTCTGCGTGCTGTCGCTGTCGGACATCCTCAAGCCGTGGGACGTGGTGGAGCGGCGGCTCAGGGCCGCCGCCGAGGCCGACCTCGTGCTGGCCATCTACAACCCCTCGTCGAGCCGGCGCAGGCACCAGCTCCCGGCGGCGCGCGACCTGCTGCTGGGGTACCGCTCCCCCGAGACCCCGGTGGTGGTCGGGCGCGACGTCGGCGGTCCGGAGGAGAGCGTGACGGTGACGACGCTCGGCAAGCTGGATCCCGACCAGGTCGACATGCGGTGCCTGCTCATCGTCGGGTCGTCCGCGACGCGGGTGACCGACCAGGGCGTGGTCTACACCCCGCGCCGCCACTCCTGAACCCAGGCCTGCGCCGCCGCCACGTCGCCGGTCTCCCTGACGCCCTCGGGAAGGGCCGGGCGGTCGACCATGACGACCGGCAGGCCCGCCTCGCGCGCGGCGGTGAGCTTGGCGCGGGTCATCGCACCGCCGCTGTCCTTGGTGACGAGGACGTCGATGCGGTGCTCGCGGATCAGGGCGCGCTCACCCTCCACGGTGTAGGGGCCGCGCGCCAGCAGGACGTGCATGTTGGACGGGACGGGCGGCTCCGGCGGGTCCACCGACCGGGCGAGGAACCACGCGTCGGTCCGAGCGGCGAAGACCGGGATGCTGCGGCGGCCGGTGGTGAGGAACACGCGGGCACCGGTCGCGAGGGCGGCGGCCGCGTCCGGCAGGGACGGGACGCGCCGCCAGCCGTCGCCGTCCTCCTCGTGCCAGCCGGGGCGGCGCAGCGCCAGCAGCGGCACGCCCGTCAGCCGCGACGCGCGCGCGGCGGAGGCGCTCATCCGCTCCGCGAACGGGTGCGTCGCGTCGACGAGCCGGTCGATCCGCTGCTCGCGCAGCCACGCCGCGAGCCCTTCGGCGCCCCCGAACCCGCCGATGCGGACCTCGCCCGCGGGCAGGCGCGGGTCCGACACCCTCCCGGCGAGCGAGGACACGACGTGGATCTCGGCCTGGCGCGCGGGCACGCCGGTCAGCCGGGCCGCGAGGGCGCGCGCCTCCGCCGTCCCGCCGAGGATCAGGACGCGCCGCACGCCCGGTCCCGCGCGGCGCTGTAGAGGTGGCTGTCCGGGAACGCCGACGCGGTGAGCACCCGCCCGACGACGATCACCGCGGTGCGCCGGACCCCGGCCTCGCGCACCCGGCCCGCGATGTCGGCGAGGGTGCCGCGCAGGACGAGCTCGTCCGGGCGGCTCGCGCGGGCGACGACGGCGACCGGGCAGTCCGCGCCGTAGCGGGGCAGCAGCTCGGCGGCGACCTCCTCGATGCGCTGGACGGCCAGGTGCAGGACCATCGTGGCGCCGCTGGCGCCGAGGGCGGCGAGGTCCTCGCCGTCCGGCATCGGGGTGGCGCGGACGGCGGTGCGGGTCAGGATGACCGTCTGGCCGACGCCGGGGACGGTCAGCTCGCGCCCGAGGGAGGCCGCCGCGGCCGCGAACGCCGGGACGCCGGGGACGACCTCGTACGGCACGCCCGCCGCGTCGAGGCGGCGCATCTGCTCGGCGACCGCGCTGAACACCGACGGGTCGCCGGAGTGCAGGCGGGCGACGTCCAGGCCGTCGCGGTGGGCGGTGGTCAGTTCGGCGAGGATCTCGTCCAGCGTCATGTTCGCGGTGTCGACGAGCCGGGCGCCGGGCGGGCACGCCTCCAGCAGCTCGGCCGGAACCAGCGACCCCGCGTACAGGCAGACGGGCGCGGACTCCAGCACGCGCAGCCCGCGCACGGTGATGAGGTCGGCGGCGCCGGGACCCGCGCCGACGAAGTACACCGTCATGCCCGGTCCTTGCGGACCGTCCAGACGGTGACGGGCATCGCCGGGCGCCAGGCCGTGAACCCGCCCAGCGGCCCGGCGCGCTCGACGCCGACACGGACCAGCTCACCGCCGCGCGACCGGCGCGCCTCGACCACCCTGGCCTCCGATTCGATGGTCACGGCGTTGGCGACCAGGCGCCCGCCCGGCTTCAGCGCGTCCCAGCAGCGCTCCAGCAGGCCGGGGGCGGTGAGGCCGCCGCCGATGAAGACCGCGTCCGGCTCGGGCAGGCCGTCCAGCACGTCCGGAGCCTCGCCCTTGACGACCTGGACGCGCGGCACGCCCAGCGCGGCCGCGTTGGCGCCGATCCGCTCGGCCCGGCCGGGGCTGCTCTCGATCGCGATGGCCTCGCAGGCCGGGTGCGCCCGCGCCCACTCGATCGCCACGCTGCCGGAGCCGGCGCCGACGTCCCAGAGCAACTCGCCGGGCAGCGGCGCGAGGCGCGACAGCGTCACCGCGCGGACCTCGCTCTTGGTGATCTGCCCGTCGTGCTCGAAGGCGTCGTCGGGCAGCCCGGGGGTGCGGGGCAGCGGCGCCGCGTCCGGGCCGGGGACGCACTCGACGGCGGTGAGGGTCAGCGCGGACGCGGCGGGCTCGGTCCACTCCTCCGCGACGCCGTGCCGGATCGTCTCCCCGGCCGAACCGAGGTCGCACAGGGCGGTCATCCGGCTCGGGCCGAAGCCGCGGCCCGACAGCACCGCGGCGACGATGATCGGGGCCTCCCGTCCGGCGCCGAGCACGATCAGCCGCCGCCCGGGGGCGATGAGCGCGTTCAGCGCCGCGGCGGGACGGCCCACGACGCTGAGGACGTCCACCCGGTCCAGCGGCCAGCCGAGCCGGGCGCACGCGAGCGACGCCGACGAGGGGTGGGGCAGCACGCGGAGGCGGTCCGCGCCGAGCATCCCGGCGAGGGTGGAGCCGATCCCGTGGAACATGGGGTCGCCGCTCGCCAGCACGGCGATAGCGCGCCCCTCGTGCCGCTCGACCAGCTCCGGCAGCGCGGGGAGCAGGGGCGACGGCCAGGCGACCCGCTCGTGGTCCTCGCCGGGGACGAGGTCGAGCTGCCTGGGGTTGCCGAACAGGACCTCCGCCTTCCGGAGCGCCTCGCGCGACTCCTCCGCGAGCCCGTCCCATCCGTCCGCGCCGATTCCCACGACGGTGATGACACGCGCGTCCACTGGCCTCCTCGGTCGAACGGGGAGATCAACCCTATAGGAGCGCTCTGGCACACTTGGCGCCGTGAAGCGGCTTTTGATCATCGGCATCGGCGCGGGCGACCCGGACCACCTGACGTTCCAGGCGGCCAAGGCCATCGCCGCGGCCGACGCCTTCCTGATCGTCGACAAGGGCGAGGCCAAGCACGACCTGGCCGGGCTGCGGCACGAGCTCATCGCCGCGCACGGGCGGCACCCGTACCGGGTCGTGGAGGCCGCCGATCCCGACCGCGACCGGGACGCCGCCGCCTACACCGCGGCGGTCGAGGACTGGCGGGCGCGGCGCGCGCGGATCTACGAGTCGTTCGTCACCGGCGAACTGGCCGACGGGGAGACCGGCGCGCTCCTCGTCTGGGGCGACCCCGGCGTCTACGACAGCACTCTCGCGGCGCTGGACGAGGTGGACGCCGAGTTCGAGTACGAGGTGATCCCCGGGATCAGCAGCGTCTCCGCGCTCACCGCCCGGCACCGCGTCGGGCTGACGCGGGTGGGGCGCCCCGTCCACATCACCACCGGCCGCCGCCTCGCCGCCGAGGGCGCCACCGCCGACGACGTCCTCGTGATGTTGGACGCGCACTGCGCGTTCGCCGAGGCGGGCGAGGGCTACCACATCTACTGGGGCGCCTACCTCGGCACGCCCGACGAGATCCTCGTCTGCGGCCCGGTCGCGGAGGTGGCCGAGCGGATCCGGGCCGTCCGCGCCGAGGCCCGCGCGCGCAAGGGGTGGATCATGGACACCTACCTCCTGCGGCGCGAGTCCCCGGCACGGGCCTGACCCGCGCCGGTCGTCAGGCCTTGGAAGCGGCGCTCTCCACGGCGGGGGCGGCCTCCTCCTCCGACACGGCGGTCACCGAGCGCCCGCGCCCGGGGATGGCCAGCGCGATGGCCCCGGCGAGCAGCGCCACACCGCAGCCGATCAGCAGGCCGGCGCGGAAGCCGTCCTCGGACGGCAGCACGCGCCCGCCGAGGTCGATGGTCAGCTGGGACAGCACGACCCCGACCACGGCCGCCGACACCGAGGTGCCGACCGAGCGCTTGACTTCCTCCCCATACCTGAGGGCGGGGGATTCCCGTGGGTGAGTCGCGTTCACGCGGCGTCCCTTTCGGGTGGTTGGCGCTTCGCAGACCGCCCGGCGGCGAGGTCTCCACGCCCTGTCACCGCCAGCCCGGCGGCGAGGATGTTCTTCGCTGCGTTCACGTCGGCATTGCCGGTGTAGGCGCAGGAGGTGCAGGCGAAGACCGCTTGGCTCTCGCGGGACTTCGCATCCACCAGCCCGCACACCGAACAGCGCTGCGAGGTGTACGCGGCGGGCACCCGCACGATGCGGGAGCCGTTGTAGCGTGCCTTGTGTTCCAGTGCCGTCAGCAGAGCGCCCCAGCCCTTGGCGAGGATCGCCCGGTTCAGTCCGGCTTTCTGCCGGACGTGAACGCCAGGCGCCTCGAGGGTGCCGCGCGCTGAGGCGGTCATGCTGCGGACCTTCAGGTCCTCGACGGCCACCAGTTCGTGGTCGCGGGTCAGCCTGTTCGCGGTCCAGGCCAGGAAGTCGGTGCGGCGGGCGCGGACACGGGCGTTCAGCGCGGCGATCCGTGCCCGCGTGGCGGCACGACGGTTGGATCCCTTGCGCTGGCGGGCGAGCTTGTGCTGAAGCCGTTTGAGCCGCGCGGCCTCGCCGGGGGTGATGAACGCGCGGTCTCGCAGATGCCCGTCGGAGGTGGCGACGGCGGCCTTGACGCCGCGGTCCACGCCCACGGCCGGTCCGCCGTTCGGGCAGGCCTCTGCCATTCCGTCCTGGACGCAGAACGAGACGTACCAGCGTCCGCCGTCCTTCAGGACGGTGGCGTTGCGCAACTCGCCGCCCAGCGGCCTGGTCCAGCGGAACCGCACCCATCCGAGTTTGGGCAGCCGCACGCGGCCCCACCGGCGGCAGAGGCGTTCCACAGCGATGTGCTTGGGATCGGGGAACCGAAACGACGGCGCGGTCTTGCTCTTGGACCGCCACCGGACCCTGAACGTGCCGTGGGTCCCGCACGCGCGCTCCAGGTCGCGGAGCGTCTGCTGAAGCGTGTGCGACGGCGCCTCGGCCAGCCACGGGAAGTCGCGTTTGGCCTCGGCCATCTGCCGGGCCTGCTCGACGTAGCCGACAGACGCGCCCCGGCGCCGGTAGGCGCGGCGCTGCTCCAGCCCGACGTTCCACACCGTCCGGCACGCGTCGCCGATGAGCCCGGCGAACTGCTCCTGCTCGGGAGTGAGCGCCAGAAGGTAGCGCCGGCCGGTCAGCATTCAACGGCCCTTCTGCTGCTCGACGTAGCGCTCCACCGCGGCCGGCGGCGCGCCACCGACGGTGGCCACGAAATAGGAGTTGGTCCACAGTGTCGGGAGCCGCGACTTCAGGTGCGGGAACTCCTCGCGCAGCACGCGGGAGGAGCGGCCCTTGACGGCCTTCACCAGCCGGTGGACGCCGAACTGAGGGTCGACCTCGACCACCAGGTGGACATGGTCGGGCATGACCTCCAACTCCACCAGCCATGCCCCTTTATCCTCGACGCCCTCGCGAATGAGGTCCCTGAGTCGTTCCTCGACCCGGCCGCCGAGCACAGGCCGCCGGTACTTCGGGCACCACACCACGCGGAACGCACATCGAAAGACGACGTTGCCGTTCGACCGCAGGGCTACAGCCACACAAAGACTATATAGCTGAGGGCTACCTAACGACCGGGAGTCGAGAAAGATGGGCTGACCCCACGACTGAAGCCGGGATCTGCGCCCAAGAAACTCGATCAATGCGACGCTGCCCGGCCGCCCCGAGGGCATGAACGTCACCCACCCACATGTGGAGGGCAACGTGCTGACCGCCGAGCAGCAGGGAAGCTGCGCCTCGTCGCCGAGACCGCCCAGGAGATCTGGGGATGAGCATGGACGGGGTCCGTCCCGCAGGCCCCGGCGCCCGGGGTCTTTCCCGGCGAGCCATTGTCCGCCCTTGGGAACGTGCCTAAGGCGTCATCTCATTTGGCTAGTCGGCGGTGGCAGATGAGTGTGGCGGCGATGCCGACGAAGGCCAGGAAGTGTTCGGGCTTGCGTTCGTAGCGGCGGTGCAGGCGGCGGCAGCCGCTCAGCCAGGACACCGTCCGTTCCACCACCCAGCGGTGCCGTCCGAGCCGGTCGGAGGACTCGATGCCGCGGCGCGCGATGCGCGGGGTGATGCCTCGCCCGCGTAGCCAGCGCCGCAGGTCGGTGTAGTCGTAGCCTTTGTCGCCGTGCAGTTTTGCCGGGCGGCGCCGGCGCGGCCCGCGCCGGGAGCGGATCGGCGCGATGCCCCGCACCAGCGGCTCCAGAGCGAGCTTGTCGTGGGTGTTGGCCGCCGAGATCCCGACAGACAGCGGCAATCCGGCACGATCGACCAGCAGATGGATCTTCGACCCACGTTTGCCGCGGTCGACAGGATTCGGGCCCGTCAGCTCCCCCCTTTGCTCGCGCGGACGCTGACGGAGTCGATCGCGCAGCGCGACCAGTCCAGCTCGCCGCGCGCACCCAGCTCGTCCAGCACCAGGCGGTGCAGCTTGGCCCACACTCGCGCGGCCGTCCACTCGGTGAAGCGCCGGTGCGCGGTCGGGCCCGACGGCCCGAACACCGGCGGCAACTGCTGCCATGTACAACCGGTGGTCGCCACAAAGATGATTGCCGCCAGCACCTCACGATCTCCGTGCCGACGCCTGCCACCGCCCTGCGGCCGCGTCGGAGCGGGCGGCACCACCCGCTGGAACAGCTCCCACAACTCCTCTGGCACCAGCCGCTCGACCATCTCCACGACCGTAGGCTACTGCCACCAATCCAAATGAGATGACGTCTAAATTGGCCGTAGTGATCAACGCGCCTCCGGAGGGAGCGAGCCATGCCCGAATCCGTCCGAAACCGGCCTCCGTTTCGGGCCGACCATGTCGGCAGCCTCCTGCGTCCACCCGCCCTCCTGACCGCCCGCGAGGAGCACGCCCAGGGGCGCATCGACTCCGCGGCCCTGGCGGAGGCGGAGGACGCCGCCATCCGCGAGGCCGTCCGGATGCAGCGCGAGGCCGGGCTCAGGTCGGCCACCGACGGCGAGTTCCGCCGCACGTCCTGGCACATGGACTTCATCTACCGGCTCGGCGGCATCAGCCCGGCGGACGAGAAGATCAAGGTGCGGTTCCACGGCGCGGCCGGCGACATCGAATTCACCACCGCGGCGCTGCGCGTGCACGACCGGGTCCGGCTGGAGGACACGATCTTCGCCGACCACTTCGCCTTCCTGCGGGACGCGGTCGGCGAGGGCGTCACCCCGAAGCTGACGATCCCGTCGCCGAACATGGTCCACTACCGGGGCGGGCCCGCGGCGATCGATCCCGAGGTCTACCCCGACGTCGAGGAGTTCTGGGCCGACCTCGCCGCCGCCTACGCCGAGCAGGTGCGCCGGCTCGGCGCCATGGGCTGCCGCTACCTGCAACTGGACGACACCAGCCTCGCCTACCTCAACGACCCCGCGCAGCGGGCCCTCGTCACCGAGCGCGGCGACGACGCCGAGCACCTGCACCTGCGCTACATCCGGCAGATCAACGCCGCCGTGGCGGGCCGCCCCGAGGGCATGAACGTCACCACCCACATGTGCCGGGGCAACTACCGCTCGTCCTGGACGGCCGAGGGCGGCTACGACTTCGTCGCCGAGGCGCTGTTCGGCGAGCTCGACGTGGACGGGTTCTTCCTGGAGTACGACGACGCCAGGTCCGGCGGCTTCGAGCCGCTCCGGTTCGTCCCGCCGGGCAAGATGGTCGTGCTCGGCCTCGTCACCACCAAGCGGGGCGAGCTGGAGTCCAAGGACGACCTCAAGCGCCGCATCGACGAGGCGTCGCGGTTCGTCCCGCTGGAGCAGATCTGCCTGTCCCCGCAGTGCGGGTTCTCCTCCACCGTGGAGGGCAACGTGCTGACGGCCGAGCAGCAGGCCGCGAAGCTGCGTCTCGTCGCGGAGACCGCCCAGGAGGTCTGGGGCTGAGCATGTCCGGAATCGGTCGTATCGGTTAACGGCGGGTGAAGTTATCGGCCTCGCGACGGGACCCGCCCGCGGGGCGGCAGTAGGCTCGGCGCGGAGCAAACGCAGGTCGGAGAGGAACCGGGTACTTGAGCGTGATCAATGTCGGGCAGGCGGTCGTCCTCGGGATCGTGGAAGGCCTGACCGAGTTCCTCCCGGTCTCCTCGACCGGCCATCTGAAGATCACCGAGGGCCTGATGGGCATCCCGGTGGACGACCCGTCCGTCGTCGGGTTCACCGCGGTGATCCAGGTCGGCGCCATCGCGGCCGTGCTGGTGTACTTCTTCTCCGACATCGTCCGGATCGTCAAGGCGTGGGGCGTCGGGATCGCCCGGCCGTCCGAGCGCTACCACCACGACTACAAGTTCGCCTGGTGGGTCATCTACGCCACCATCCCCGTCGTGATCGTCGGGGTCGCCGCCAAGGACCTCATCGAGGGCCCCCTCGCCTCGCTGTGGGTGGTCGCGGGGTCGCTGATCGTCGGCAGCGCCGTGATGTTCGCCGCGGACCGGCTCGGCACGCACAAGCGCGGCGAGGACGACACGTCCCTCACCGACGCGATGCTGATCGGCTCCTCGCAGATCCTCGCCCTGCTGTTCCCCGGCTTCTCCCGGTCGGGGGCGACGATGTCGACCGGGCTCATGCTCGGCCTCGACCGGGTCGCCGCGACCCGCCTGTCGTTCTTCATGGGCATCCCCGCCCTCACCGGCGCCGGCATCTACGAGCTGCCGAGCGCGCTCGGCACCGGCACCGGCGCGCTGCCGCTCGCCGTGGGCACCGCGGTGTCGTTCGTCGTGGCCTACGCGTCCATCGCGTGGCTCCTGCGGTTCGTCGCCCGGCACAGCTTCACCTCGTTCGTGGTCTACCGGGTGGTCATAGGCCTCCTCCTGTTCGGCCTCCTCGGCGCGGGAACCTTGAACGCCTGAGCCTCGGCGGGTATGCGGGAGACTGTCACGGTCCGCACGCCGGGGGAAGCACGGCGTGCGCGCACACCCCGCCGAGGAACGGAGCGCCGAGGTCATGAACGACGCGATGTGGGCCGGAACGGTCGCCATCACCGGGTACGGCAAGGACGAGCTGGAGGCGTACCTGGCGCGGCCGCTGGGCGACGCCCCGCGCGGCGGCGTCGTGGTCATCCACCACATGCCCGGCTACGACCCCGGCACCAAGGAGTTCGTCCGGACGTTCGCCGCGCACGGGTACGCCGCGATCGCCCCGAACCTGTACTCGCGCGAGGGGGCCGGGGTGAGCCCGGACGACCAGGCCGCCGCCGCCCGCGCCAAGGGCGGCGTCCCCGACGAGCAACTCGTCGGGGACGTGGCCGGGGCCGCCGCCCACCTGAACTCGCTCGACCACGCCAGCGGGCGGATCGGTGTGATCGGCCACTGCTCGGGCGGGCGGCACGCGTTCCTCGCGGCCTGCGAGCTGGACGTCGACGCGGCCGTCGATTGCTACGGCGCCTTCGTCGTCAACGATCCGCCCGAGGACTACCCGGCCTCCGCCCGGTCGATCCTCTCCAAGGCGCCGGGCCTGTCGTGCCCGCTGCTCGGCCTGTTCGGGGAGGAGGACAAGTTCCCCTCGCCCGAGGAGGTCGCCGTACTGGACGCGGAGCTGACCAGGCTCGGCAAGGAGCACGAGTTCCACACCTACCCCGGCGCGGGGCACGCGTTCTTCGCCGTCGAGCGGCCCGCGTTCCGGCCCGCCGCCGCCAAGGACGGCTGGGGGCGGATCTTCGCCTTCTTCGACCGCCACCTGAGCGCCTGAGAGAGGAGACCCCCATGTGCACCTACCAGACGGTGAAGGTGGAGCTGGAAGGCGCGGCGAAGGGCGCGACCGGCTGGTTCACGCTGACCGGCGGCGCGGTCTACGTCGACCACCCGTACCACGCCTGCCACGAGCACACCGTGAACATCGACTTCACCAACGCCGGGGAGGGGCCGTCCGCACGCGTCGCGGTCGAGCTGACCGAGGAGTCGGCGCTGGCGCTGGTCGAGGCGATCCAGCGGGCCCTCGCCGCCGCCCCGCCCGGCCTCGCCTCGGCAGGCGGCCGGCCCGCGGGCGCGGCCTGAGCGGGGCCGGGGCCCGCGGGCCGGCCGGCCGCCGCTGAACCGGCGCCCCGGAGGGCGCGTACCCCCTTGCGTGCCATCGGACCAGATCGATCCGAGCCTGCTGCGCCGGAGCGCGCACAGCCCGTCCTTCTTCGCCCTCCAGCGTGCCTCGCCCGGACGCCAGGACCTCATCGACTTCTGCATCCCGTGCAACCCGTACTTCCCCACGCCGGGGATGTTCTCCCAGCTCGCGGGCTCGCTCGAGCAGATCCTGAAGTACTACCCGAGCGACGCCGACACGATCACCGCCGAGCTGTGCGCGGTGCTCGGGCACAACCCGCAGACGGTCGTCATGGGCAACGGCTCCACGGAGCTGATCACCTGGATCGACCACCTGCTGGTGCGCGGGAGCCTCGCCACGCCGATCCCGACGTTCGGCCGCTGGACGGACCAGCCGCTGGAGACGGGCAAGCGGGTGGACATGTTCCAGCTGCACGAGCTGCTCGGCTTCGAGTTCGACGTGGACGCCTTCGTGCGGTTCGTGCGGGCGCGGGGGTCGCGGACGGCGGTCGTGTGCAACCCCAACAACCCCGACGGCGGGTACGTCCCCCGCCGCGAGATCGTCCGGCTGCTGGACTGCCTCATCGACCTGGACCTGGTCGTGGTGGACGAGTCGTTCCTGGACTTCGTGGACGCCGAGGCGAACCCGAGCGTCGCCGACGAGGCCCGCATCCGGCCGAACGTGATCGTGCTGAAGAGCCTCGGCAAGAACTTCGGCCTGCACGGCGTCCGGTTCGGCTACATGGTGGCGAACCCGGCGCTGGCGCGGACGGTCCGGGCGGCGCTGCCGAAGTGGAACCTCAACTCCTTCGCCGAGTTCGTGGTGTTCCTGCTGCGCGAGCACGGCGCCGAGTACCGCGAGAGCCTGCGGCTGCTGGCCCGCGACCGGCTGCTGATGGCGCAGCAGCTCGCGTCGCTCCCGGGCCTCAAGGTCTTCCCGTCCCAGGGCAACTTCGTCATGGTGAAGCTGCCGGACGGCAAGGACGGCGTCGGCCTGCGCGACCACCTGATCGCGCACCACGGGGTGTTCGTCCGCGAGTGCGGGAACAAGCTGGGGTCGACGAGCCAGTTCCTGCGGCTGGTCGTCCGGCCCCAGGCCGACGTGCAGCGGCTGCTGCTCGGGCTCGGCTCCTACCTGTACGGCACCGCGTCCGAGGCCCCGCCCGACAACGTGGTGGCGCCCGGCCACGGGTGGGGCGAGGGGGACCACCTCCAGCACACCGAGACCCGCCCGGAGGATTTCCGCGCGGCCATTTAAGGAAAGGCCGAAACAGGCGAAGTGCGTCCGTTTCCAGGTGAATTGGCGGTATAACGCCGAGACCTCTACGTTGGCAGCGTCGCTCATCGCACGCACGCCATTACGGATGCGTTCCAACCCCTGCCTGGAGAGGCCCCAAATGGAGACACCGCTCGTCATCGACCCGGCCGGCAGCGACGTCCAGGGAGAGGCCGCGAAACTGCGCGCCCGGGGGCCGGTGACCCCCGTGGAGCTGCCCGGCGGGGTCGTGGCGTGGGCGGTGACCGGCCAGGAGCAGCTCAAAAGGCTGCTGGCCGACCCGCGCGTCTCCAAGGACCCGAACCGGCACTGGACGAAATGGATCGACGGCGAGATCGCGGAGGACTGGCCGCTGAGCCTGTGGGTCTCGGTGCGGAACATGTTCACCGCCTACGGCGAGGACCACCGGCGGCTCCGCACGATCATCTCGCGGGCGTTCACCCCGCGCCGCACCGAGGCGATGCGGCCCGACGTCGAGGAGATCACCCGGTCCCTCCTGGACGGCCTGGCGGCCTCCCCCGGCGGCCGGGCCGACCTGCGCGAGGCGTTCGCCTACCCGCTGCCCATCGAGGTGATCTGCCGGCTGTTCGGCGTCCCGGTCGAGACGCGGCCCGCGCTGCGCCGCTGCGTGGACGGCATCTTCAACACGGCGCTGACGGCCGAGGAGGCCATCGCCAACCAGACCGAGATGTACGGCATCCTGCAGGACTTCGTGGCGTTCCGGCGCCGGGAGCCCGCCGACGACCTGGCCGGCGTGCTCATCTCCTCCCGCGACGAGGAGGGCTCGCGGCTGAGCGAGCAGGAGCTGGTCGACACGCTGATCCTGATGATCTCCGCCGGGCACGAGACGACGGTGAACCTGCTCGACCAGGCGATCACCGCGCTGCTCACGCACCCGGCGCAGTACGCGCTCGTCCGGTCCGGCGAGGTGCCGTGGGCCGAGGTGATCGAGGAGGCGCTGCGCTGGCAGGCGCCGGTCGCGAACCTGCCGCTCCGCTACGCCGTGGAGGACATCGACGTCGACGGCGTGACGATCGGCAAGGGCGAGGCGATCCTCGCGGCCTACGCCGCGGCGGGGCGCGACCTGTCCCTGCACGGCGACGACGCCGACCTGTTCGACGTCCGGCGGGCGAACAAGGAGCACATCTCGTTCGGGCACGGCGCGCACTTCTGCGTCGGCTCGCACCTCGCGCGGCTGGAGGCCGAGATCGCGCTGCCCGCGCTCTTCGCCCGCTTCCCCGGGATGGAGCTCGCCGTCGACCCCGCCGGGCTGAGGCCGGTGGAGTCGTTCATCTCCAACGGCCACCGCACCCTCCCCGTGGTGCTCGGCCCCTGAGCGCTAGCCGTTCCGACGGGCACGGGCACGGCGCTTGCCCTCGTGCATCGCCTGGACCCGGGCGATCGGGATCGTGTGGCCCTGCTCGACGAGGTCGGCGGGGACGGGCCGCGGCTCCGGCATGAGGTCGGCCCAGACGTCGCGGCCCGCGAGCAGGGCGGGGGCCGTCCTGATCGTGAAGTCGGACGGCGACACGCGGTCGAGGTCGTCCCAGGGCACGGGGAAGGAGACCGGCGCGCCCGGCCGGATCCGCGGGCTGTAGGCGGCGACGACGGTCGCGCCGCCCGCGCGGGTCGAGTCGAGGAACACCTTGCCGCCGCGGTCTTCGCGGATGAACGCCGTGGTGGCCAGGCCGGGGTCGAGCCGCTCGGCGCGGGCGGCCAGGGCGCGGGTCGCGGCGGCGACGTCCTCGGCGGAGGCGGCGCCGTCCAGGGGGACGAACACGTGGACGCCCTTCGCGCCGCTGGTCTTGACGGCGCCCCGCAGGCCCGAGTCGTCCATCGCGCGGCGGACGAGGCGGGCCGCGGCGACCGCTGCGCCGAACTCCTCCGAGCCGGGCGGGTCGATGTCGATGACCAGGTGGGTAGGCCTGTCCCACGCGTCGGCGCGCACGAGGGGCGGGTGGTACTCGACGGCGCGCTGGTTGGCGAACCACAGCAGCGTGCGGCGGTCGTCGCACAGCGCGTAGGAGACCTCGCGCTGGGACGTCTCGGCCCACACCGTCACCGTCCGCACCCAGGACGGCGTGTACTTCGGCGTGTTCTTCTGCATGAAGGGCTTCTGGCCGCGCAGCACGCGCTTGACCGACAGGGGACGCCCCTCCAGCTGCGGGATCAGGCACCCGGAGACGACGTCAAGGTAGTCGACCAGGTCGCGTTTCGTCGCGTCGGCCCCATCGAACAGGGGCTGGTCGAGGTTCGTCAGCCGAACCCCGTCACGCTCTTCCTCGGCGCTCACCGGTCCAGCTTCGCACGCGGCACCGACAACCCCCTGCGGTAGCGTCGCGTCCATGTACGTACCGGCGCATTTCTCGGCGGGCGACGCGGAGGTCAGGGAGCTGCTGGCCGGGTGCGGGGCGGCCGACCTCGTCACCGCGGGTCCGCGCGGTCTGATCGCGACCTATCTGCCCGTCCTGTACGACCCGTCGGTGGGCGAGCACGGCGCGATGCTGGCCCACGTGGCGCGCAACAACGACCAGTGGCGCGAGCCCGCCACCGGGGAGGCGCTGCTCATCGTCCACGGGCCGGACGCCTACGTGTCGCCGTCGTGGTACCCCTCCAAGGCCGAGCACGGGCGCGTGGTGCCGACGTGGAACTACCTCACCGCCCACGTCTACGGCCGCCTCGTCGTGCACGACGACCCGGCATGGGTCGAGTCGATGGTCCGCCGCCTGACCGACCGCCACGAGCGGGGCCGGGCCCCCTCCTGGGCGGTCGACGACGCCCCGGCCGCGTTCGTCGGCGGCCAGCTGCGCGCGATCGTGGGCCTCGAACTGGTCGTCACCCGTATCGAGGCCAAGGCGAAGATGAGCCAGAACCGCCCCGAGGCCGACATCGCCGGGGTCATCGAGGGCTACGAGGCCCAGGGCGACACCACCATGGCGAACGCCGTGCGGGCGGCGACGGGGCAGGGCACGCCCGAAAGCTGAGCCCCGCGCCCGTCGCGATCGCCCGCCCGAGGAACGCGGATCGTCAGCGCGGGCGCCAGGGGGAGTCCGGGGAGGTCGGACGCGCGTCGGCCGCCACCCTGAGGGCGTAGGTGGGGGCGGGGGCGCCGTCCACGGGGCCCAGGTAGTCGTGGCCGGTCAGGTGGCACCACGCGGGGAGGTCGATGGGGGCCGCCGGGTCGCTGGCGATCAGGTGGACGACGGTGCCCGGCGCCAGGTCCGCGATATGGCCGCGCAGTTCGAGCAGGAGGCGCACGCAGGAGCGGTCGCCGCCGTCGATGACGACCGGTTTCGAACTCATGACCCACCCCCGGGTCCGCGAGGCTAGCAGGGCGCAGGGGGAAATATAGGGCTTTAGTGCGACAAGGACGGCAACCAGGTCGGAGGTTCGGCGGGCTCGAACCCGCCGCCCGCGGCCGGCGAGGCGGGTCGACGGGGCCCGCCGGCGAGGGGTTCCGCCCCCGCGGCTCACATGCGACAAACCGGGATCAATCGCAAGTGAACTGGATCGCGCGCGATATGGCCGAGGGAGGTCTTAGACTTGACTCTTTCTTTCAGGTTTCGTCCAGCTTTGGAGCTTACAGTCGCAGTGAAGTACCCCCCGTTGTCATCCAGGTGAGGAAATCGGCTTTGGGGCGAGTCATGGATCTCGGAGTGGGACGAGTGGAGCGCACGGAGACCTGCGGGACGCTGTCGTTCCCGGACGAGGTCGACCTGAGCAACGGCGAGGCGGTCCTCGCGCAGGCCGAGCGGCTCCTGGAGTCCGGGACGCCCGCCCTGATCCTCGACCTGACCGGCTGCACGTTCTGCGACTCCAACGGCCTGAACGTCATCACGCGGTCGCAGATGCGCGCCACGGAGCTGGGCGTGCCGATGTGGGTGGTGCTGCCGCCGCGCGGGATCGTCCGCAGGGTGTCGGAGGTGGCGGGGCTGCAGCGCCGCGTCGCCATCGCGCCGGACGTGGCGACGGCCCGCGAGGCGCTGGCCGCGTCGACGGGCGGGTGAGCGGGGCTCAGCGTTCCAGGGCGCGGTCGATCCACTCGTCCGCGACGCCGAGGAGCAGGTGCCCCGCGCCGAGGATGCTGGCGTCGCGGCCCGCGCGGGAGGTGGCGATCTCCAGGTTGCGGGTGGCGAGCGGCAGGCACCGCTCGTAGATGACCCCCCGGATCGTCGCGACGAGCGGCTCGGCGTTGGACAGGCTGCCGCCGATGACCAGGGCGTCGGGGTTGAAGAAGTTCACGAGCGCGGTCAGCACGTCCCCGATGAGGCGCCCCGCGGTGCGCACCGCGCTGGTCGCCTGCGGTACTCCGTCGGCGACGAGGTCGACGATCCGGGACGGGCTGTCCGCGTCGATGCCCTGCGCGGCGAGGGAGGCGGCGAGCGCGGCGCCGCTGGCGTGGGCCTCCAGGCAGTCGGGATGGCCGCAGGAGCAGTCGACCGTGGCCTCCGACAGGATCCGGACGTGGCTGATGTCGCCCGCCGCGCCGCGGCCCCGGTGCAGCCGCCCGTCGACGATGACGCCGCAGCCGATGCCGCTGCCGAGTTTGATGACCATGACATTGTCGAGGCCCGGCCATGACCCGCGGTGCTCGCCGACGGCCATGAGGTTGGCGTCGTTCTCGACCAGGGCGGGGACGCCGGCGGCGCGCGTCACGTAGTCGCGGACGGGGAAGTCGTTCCAGCCGGGCATGCGCGAGGGCGACACCACCTGGCCCGTCCCCGGGTCGACCGGCCCGGGCAGCCCGATTCCGACGCCGCGGACGGGGACGTCCTCCAGGCCGTGGTCGCGGGCGAGGCCGCGCAGCCCGGCGAGGACCGCGGTCAGCGTCTCCTCGGGCCCGACCGCGATGTCGCACGCCAGGTCCGAGAGCGCGAGGGGCGTGCCCGCGAGGTCCACGACCGCGAGGCGGGCGTGGTGCGCGCCGAGGTCGGCGACCAGGTACACGCCCGCCGCGCGGGCGAGCCGAAGGCGGCGGGGCCGCCGGCCCCCGCGCGAGGCCCCGGCGCCTTCCTCGGCGAACAGGCCGGCCTCGATGAGCTGCTCGACCCGCAGCGAGACGCTGGAGGCGGCGAGGCCGGAGAGCCGGGCGAGCTCGGCCCGCGACTCCGCTTGGCCGGTCGCCACCAGCCGCACGAGTGCCGCCGGTCCGTCGTCTCTGCTGTTGCGCACCCCAGATAGATAGCATGCGCGAACTTGGTACGGCAACGCGTTGACTTACGTCGATTTGACGTTCTATCGTCCCGCTTGACTTCGATATCGAAGGAAGTTGGGACGTAGGTGACCGAATGATCGAGGTGCGCGGCCTGTACAAGCGCTTCGGCGACCACACCGCGCTGCGCGACGTGGACCTGGACGTCGCCCGCGGCGAGGTCGTCGTGGTGATCGGCCCGTCCGGGTCGGGCAAGTCGACGCTGTGCCGGTGCCTGAACCGGCTGGAGACGCCGGACGCGGGCGTCGTCCGCTTCGACGGCGAGGAGCTGCCCGAGGAGGGGCGCGCCCTCGCCCGCCTCCGCGCGGACGTCGGCATGGTGTTCCAGTCGTTCAACCTGTTCCAGCACAGGACCGTCCTTGAGAACCTGACGCTCGCGCCGACCCGGGTGCGCGGCGTCTCGCGCGCCGAGGCCGAGCGGACCGCGCGCGAGCTGCTCGACCGGGTCGGCATCGGCGAGCAGGCGGGCAAGCTGCCCGCGCAGCTGTCCGGCGGCCAGCAGCAGCGCGCGGCCATCGCCCGCGCGCTCGCGATGCGGCCGAAGGCGATGCTCTTCGACGAGCCGACCTCGGCGCTCGACCCCGAGATGGTCGGCGAGGTCCTCGACGTCATGACGGGCCTCGCCCGCGACGGCATGACGATGGTGGTCGTCACCCACGAGATGGGCTTCGCCCGCCGCGTCGCCGACCGCGTCGTGTTCATGGCGGACGGCGAGGTCGTCGAGACCGGAGCGCCGGCCGCCTTCTTCGACTCCCCCGCCGGCGACCGGGCCCGGGACTTCCTGGCCAAGGTCCTCAGCCACTAGCGACCCCCCGGCGCGCCGCCCATGGCGCGCCATCCGAGAAAGGTTGATGATCATGGTGCGTACCCCTGCGGGGATGCGGCGGGCGGCGGTGGCCGCGGTGGCCGCGCTGTCGCTGGCGGGCCTCGCGGCCTGCTCCGGCGGCGACTCGGACTCGGCGGTGCCCGGCGCCGGCGGCGGCAAGGGTGACGACCTGGCGGCCTCGGCCCCGGTCGCCGCGAACCTGCCCGCCGGCTCCACCATGGAGAAGATCAAGCAGCGCGGCGAGCTGGTCGTGGGCGGCTCGCTGGACGCGCCGCTGCTGTCCCAGCAGAACCCGGCGACCAAGAAGGTCGAGGGGCTGGACGCCGACTTCGGCCGGCTGCTCGCCAAGTACATCATCGGCAAGCCCAACGTGAAGATCGTCAACTCGGCGTCGGAGACCCGCGAGGCGCTGCTGGCGAACGGCACCGTGGACGTGGTCTTCCAGACCTACAGCATCACTCCGGAACGCGCCGAGCAGGTCGCGTTCGCCGGGCCGTACTACAGCTCCGGTCTGGTCATCGCCACCAAGAAGGACGAGACCGGCATCAAGGTCCCGGCCGATCTGAAGGGCAAGACCGTCATCGCGGGCGCCAACACCCCGGCGATCCCCGCCATCAAGAAGGCCGCCCCGGGCGCGAAGATCGTCACGTTCGGCAGCGACCCCGAGTGCGTGCAGGCGCTCAAGCAGGGACGCGGCGACGCCTACGTCCAGGACGAGGCCGTGCTGCTCGCGACCGCCAAGCAGGACCCCTCCATCCAGATCCAGGGCAAGCCGTTCACCAGCGACCCGTACGGCATCGGCCTCAAGCACGGCGACGCGCAGATGAAGCAGTTCGTCAACGACTGGCTCAAGCAGATCCAGCAGTCGGGCCTGTGGGCGAAGGTCTGGAAGAACTCGATCGGGACGGTCGTGCAGGGCGAGGCCCCGCAGCCGCCCGCGATCGGCTCCGCGCCGGGCTCGGAGTGAGCGGAGGCCCCGCCCTGTCATGAACGTCATCACCGACCACCTCGGGGAGTTCGGCGACGGCCTCCTGCTCACCGTCGAGCTGACGCTGCTGGCCCTCGCCGGGGCCCTCGCGACCGGGACCGCGGTCGCCGCGATGCGGGTCAGCCCGGTGCGCGTGCTGCGCGCCGCCGGGATGGCCTACGTCGAGGTGCTGCAGAACATCCCGCTGCTGGTGTGGCTCGTCATCGCCGTGTTCGGGCTGCCCGAGATCGGGGTGATCGCCGGGCTGTTCACCACCTCGGTCGTCGTGATCGCCCTCTACCAGGGGGCGTACACGGCCGAGGTGATCCGCTCCGGGATCAACGCGGTGCCGGCGGGGCAGGGCGAGGCCGCCCGCGCGCTCGGGCTGACCTTCGTCCAGTCGCTGCGGCTGGTCGTCCTGCCGCAGGCGCTGCGGACGGTCGTCCAGCCGCTCGGCAACATCGCGATCATGACGCTGATGAACACGGCGCTGGCCGCCGCGGTCGGCGTGGTCGAGCTGACCGCCGCCGCGAACCGGGTCAACCTCGCCGAGGCGCGGCCGATCTGGATCTTCGTGACGGCGGGCCTGGCGTACATGGCGCTGTCGGCGGTCTTCGGCCTGGTGACCGGCGGCCTGGAACGGAAGCTGGCGGTCCTGCGATGAGCTCCTCGCGCCTGCTGTTCGACGAGCCGGGGCCGCGCGCCCGGCGCCGCGTCCGGATCGCCACCGCGCTGACGCTGCTCGCGGGCGCCGTCCTCGTGGCGCTCGCGCTGCGCCAGTTCGGCGAGAACGGCCAGCTCGCCGCCGACCGGTGGCGCCCCTACGGGACGTGGCCGATGTGGCGGTACCTGCTGGAGGGGCTGCGCTCCACGCTCTACGCCGCGGCCGTGTCGATCGCCCTCGCGATGGCGGCCGGCGTCGCGCTCGCGCTCGGGCGGCTGTCGCCGGCCCGGTGGCTGCGCGTCCCCTCGGCGGCCTACGTGGAGATCGTCCGGACGGTCCCGGCGTTGCTGCTGGTCTACGTCGTGCTGTTCGCGCTGCCGAAGTACGGCCTCGACCTCCCGCTGTTCTGGAAGCTCGTCGTCCCGCTGTCGGTGTCCAACGCCGCCGCGTTCGCCGAGATCTTCCGGGCCGGGATCCGGTCGGTGGAGCGCGGCCAGCTGGAGGCCGGGCTCGCGCTCGGCCTGACCCGGGGGCGGGCGATGCGTCTCGTCGTGCTGCCGCAGGCGGCGCGGCGCGTCCTGCCGTCGCTGGTCAGCCAGTCCGCCGGGCTGCTGAAGGACACCTCGCTCGGCTACGTCGTCAGCTACGCCGAACTGCTCTACAGCGGGAAGGTGCTGGCGAACTACAACCACCTGCTCATCCAGACCTACCTGGTGATCGCGCTGATCTACCTGGTGATCAACGCGTCGCTGGCCAAGCTCGCGCGGACGCTGGAGGCGCGGCAGCGGACCCGCCCGTCCCGCGCCGTCCGCGAGGCCGTCCCGGCGGCGCGACCGTGAGGACCGACATGTACGAAGTACTGGCCGAGGTCGTGCGCAACGGCTTCACCGAGAGCCGCCACTACGGCAGCGTCGCCGGGTTCGCCCCGGACGGCTCCCTCGCCCACACGCGGGGCGCCGCCCACGAGACGGTGCTGCCGCGCTCCACGACCAAGCCCTTCCAGGCCCTCGCCTGCCTCAAGGCGGGCGCGCCTCTGGATGGGGAGCGCCTGGCGATCGCGGCGGGCAGCCACACCGGCGAGGACTTCCACGTCAAGGCCGTCGAAAACATCCTGTCGGACGCGGAGCTCGGCGCGGACGCGCTCCAGTGCCCGCCGTCCTGGCCCGAGGACGAGGCGACCAAGGCAGCGCTGATCAGGGCGGGCGAGGGCGAGTCGCGGGTGCGGATGAACTGCTCCGGCAAGCACGCCGCCATGCTCGCCGCCTGCGCCGCGAACGGCTGGCCGCTGGACACCTACCTCGACCCGTCGCATCCCCTGCAGCGGCTCGTGCGGCAGGTGATGGCCGACTGCGCCGGGGAGGACCCCTCCCCAGTCGCGATCGACGGGTGCGGGGCACCGCTGTTCGGGCTCACCCTCGCCGGCCTGGCCCGCGCCGCGCGGTCGCTCGTCCTCGCGCCGGACGCCCGGCCCGTCGCGGACGCCATGCGCGCCCACCCCGAGTACGTCGGCGGGACCGGGCACGACAACACCGAGTTCATGCGGGCGCTGCCCGGCTCGGTCGCCAAGGGAGGCGCGGAGGGCGTGTTCGTCGCCGCCACCGCCGAGGGCCGCGCCGTCGCGGTGAAGGTCATCGACGGCAGCCCCCGCGCCACCACCGCCATCGCGCTGCGCGCGCTCGCCGCGCTCGGCGCCGACACCACCCCGGCCGGCCCGCTGGGCACCGTCCCCGTCCTCGGCGGCGGGCGCCCGGTGGGCGAGATCCGCACCACCCCGGAAGGACGTACGTGAGCCTCACCTACGAGATCTGCATCGACGGCGTCGCGGGCGCCGTCGCCGCCGAGAAGGCCGGCGCCCACCGCGTCGAGCTGTGCGCGGCGCTGTTCGACGGGGGGCTCACCCCGACGCTGGGCACGGTCCGCGCCGCGCTCGCGGCGGTGTCGTCGATCAGTTTGAACGTCATCATCCGCCCGCGCGGCGGCGACTTCATCTTCGACGAGCACGAGGTCGCGGCGATGGAGCACGACGTGGCGCTCGTCCGGGAGGCCGGCGCGCACGGCGTGGTGATCGGCGCCCTCACCCCGCAGGGGACGGTGGACCTTCCGGTCGCCGAGCGGCTCATCGCGGCGGCGGCCGGGCTGCCCGTCACCTTCCACCGGGCCTTCGACATGGCCGCCGACCCGTTCGGCACGCTCGACGTCCTCGCCGGCCTCGGTGTGGCCCGCGTCCTGACGTCCGGGCAGGACGTCAGCGCGCTGGAGGGCGCGCCGCTGATCGCCGAGCTGGTGCGGCACGCCGGCGACCGGATCATCGTGATGCCCGGCGGCGGCGTCACCGACCGGAACGTGGCGCGCGTCGTCGCGGCCACCGGCGCCCGCGAGGTCCACTTCGCCGCGCTCAGCGAGGAGCCGAGCCCGGCCGTGCACCGCAACCCGTACCCGTTCATGGGCGGGGAGCTGCGGCGGCCGGAGTACCAGCGGCTCGTCACGACCTCGGGCGGCATCGCCTCGGTGATCCGCGCCGCCGGCTAGTGCGCCGTCCGCCCCCGCGCGGGGAGCGTCAGGGTTTGCGGGCCACGGCGGCGTAACCGGCCACCTCGGCCGGCTCTCCCCAGGGAGTGTGCTCGGGACGCCACCGGGACATGGAGACGACCCCGGGGTCCAGGAGTTCGAGGCCGTCGAAGAAGCGGGTGACGGCCTCGCGCGTGCGCGGCACCATCGGGTTGGCCGACTTCTCGTTCCAGTCCTGCTGCGCCTCTGCCTGGGCGGTCTCCCCCGCGTCGAAGTCCAGGGTGGCGTGCGTCATCACCAGGTGGCTTCCGGACGGCACGGCGTCCAGCAGCACGTCGAGGACGCGCCGCGCCTCGCCGTCGTCGTGGACGAAGTGCATGATGCCCAGCAGCATGACCGCCACCGGCCTTCCGAAGTCGAGCGTCGCGGCGGCCTTCGCCACGATGTCTCCCGGTTCGCGCAGGTCGGCGTGGATGTAGTCGCAGGCGCCCTCGGGACTGCTGCTGAGCAGAGCCCGCGCGTGGGTCAGCACGAGGGGGTCGTTGTCCACGTAGACGATGCGCGCGTCCGGCGCCGCGCGCTGCGCGACCTCGTGGGTGTTGTCCATGGTCGGCAGGCCGGTGCCGATGTCGAGGAACTGGCGGACGCCGGCCTCGCCCACCAGGTGGCGGACGGACCTGCCGAGGAACGCGCGGTCGGCGAGGGCGATGTCGACGATCTGCGGGAACATGGCGCGGAACTGCTCGGCGGCCCGCTGGTCGACCTCGTAGTTGTCCTTCCCGCCGAGCAGGTAGTTCCAGACCCGCGCCGAATGCGGAACGGTCGTGTCGATCTCGGGCCCCTCGGCCACGGCGGCACCTCCAGGATCTTGGTCTCCGCCAAACCTAGCGCCGCGGCGAGCCGCCCGCCCGTCAGTGGCGCATCCCGGACGCGCGCACCGCGGCCGGGCGGTTCTTTGCTTGATCTTGTGGCTCCGGGGATGCCGGTGAGTTGCGGACGGGGCATGGATGTCTGCGACCGGTACCGGGACGGCGTGACGAGCGGGAGCGGAGCACATGCGGGTGAAGCTGGAGGCGGAGCTCGGCCGCGTCCCCATCCTCGGCGTGGAGCCGGTGGTGGGGTGCGGCCGGTGGCCGGCGAAGGCGGTGGTGGGTGAGACCGTCGAGGTGTCGGCGACGGTGTTCCGGGAGGGGCACGAGCGGCTGGGCGCGGCGGTGGTGCTGCGGACGCCGGAGGGTGAGGAGCTGGCGCCGCAGCGGATGGGCGAGGTCGGCGTAGGGCTGGACCGGTGGGCGGCGCAGGTGACGCCGACGCAGATGGGGACGTGGTCGTTCCGGGTGGAGGCCTGGGGCGATCCGATCGCGCACTGGCGGCACGACGCGGAGATCAAGGTTCCGCGGGGGCAGGACGTCGAGCTCATGCTCGCCGAGGGCGTGGCGCTGTTCACGCGGGCCGCACGCGAACTGCCGTCGAAGGACCGCCGTGTCCTGGCCCGTGTCATCCGTGGCCTGTCAGATGAGGACGCGGACACCCTGGAGCGGCTCTCCGCCACCAAGGACCCGGGCGTCCTGGAGGTCCTGGAGCGTTTTCCGTTGCGGGATCTGTTGACGGTGAGTGAGTGGTTCCCGCTGGTGGTGCACCGGCAGCGGGCCCTGTTCGGGTCCTGGTATGAGTTCTTCCCCCGCTCCGAGGGCGCCACGTTCGACCCCCTGGGACGCCGCGGGCCGATCTCGGGAACGTTCCGCACCGCGACCAAGCGGCTGCCCGCGATCGCCGACATGGGCTTCGACGTGGTCTACCTGCCGCCCATCCACCCCATCGGCACCGCGCACCGCAAAGGACCCAACAACACCCTGGACGCCGGCCCCTACGACCCCGGCTCCCCCTGGGCCATCGGCTCACCCGACGGCGGCCACGACGCCGTGCACCCCGACCTTGGCACCCTGGCCGACTTCGACGCCTTCGTCGAACACGCCGGCAACTGCGGCCTGGAAGTCGCCCTGGACCTGGCCCTGCAATGCTCCCCCGACCACCCCTGGGTCCGCGAGCACCCCCAATGGTTCACCACCCGCGCCGACGGCACCATCGCCTACGCCGAGAACCCGCCCAAGAAATACCAGGACATCTACCCCCTCAACTTCGACAACGACCCCGAAGGCCTCTACCACGCCGTCAAAGACCTCATCCACCACTGGATGAACCACGGCGTGCGGATCTTCCGCGTCGACAACCCCCACACCAAACCCGTCGCGTTCTGGGAACGGCTACTGGCCGACATCCACACCACCGACCCCGACGTGCTGTTCCTGGCCGAGGCCTTCACCCGCCCCGCCATGATGCACACCCTGGGCAAGATCGGGTTCCACCAGTCCTACACCTACTTCACCTGGCGCAACAACGCCGACGAACTCACCGAATACCTCACCGAACTCACCGGGCCCGCCGCCCACTACATGCGCCCCAACTTCTTCACCAACACCCCCGACATCCTCAACGAATACCTCCAGCACGGCGGCCGCGCCGCTTTTGAGATCCGCGCGATCCTCGCCGCGCTGCTCTCCCCCACCTGGGGCATCTACTCCGGCTACGAACTGTCCGAGAACACCCCCGTGCGCCCCGGCAGCGAGGAATACCGCGACTCCGAGAAATACCAGTACCGCCCCCGCGACTGGGAAGCCGCCGACCGCGCCGGCACCACCATCGCCCCCCTGATCACCACCCTCAACACCCTGCGCAACACCCACCCCGCCCTCCAGCAACTCCGCAACTTGCACTTCCACCACATCGACCAACCCGAACTGCTCGCCTTCTCCAAACGCCACCTCGACGACACCGTCCTCACCATCGTCAACCTCAACCCCCACCAACCCCGCGAAGCCACCGTCCACCTCGACCTCCCCGCCCTCGGCCTCCCCGACGACCCCGACCACCCCCACGCCGTCACAGACCAACTCGACGGCACCACCTACACCTGGCGGAAGTCCAACTACGTGCGGCTCGACCCGCGCACCAGGCCCGCACACGTCTTCACGTTCCAGGGGAACGGCGGACGTGTGCGGGCCGGTGGCGGGCAGGACGGCGCGGCTACGCGGACCCTGCTCCGGTGAGAAGGGTGTCCTCGATGGACCGGCAGCCGGTGAACACCGACGCGAGGCCCTCGCGGTCGATGACCTCGCGCAGCTTGGCCGGGACCGCAGGCAGCGCCAGGCAGCCGCCGTCGGCCGCGACGCGCCAGCGGATGCCGAGCAGGATCGGCAGCGGGTCGCAGCGGACGCCGAGCCGGTGGTGCATCCGCACCATCAGGTGCCGCATGTCCCCCTCGACCAGCGTGGTCAGCGTCTCCCCGAGCCGCGGGACGGTCACCTCGTCCAGCGTCCCGGACAGGTCCACGACGGTGTGGTCGCCGTCGCCGGCCTCCGAGGTGGTGATCATCAGCTCGGACGGGGCGGGCGGCGTCGGGGTGAGCCCGGCGTCCCCCGGGTGCAGTGCGCGGATCGCGTCGAGCACGTGCGTGGTGTCGACCTCCCCCGGCACCGGTTCGGGGACGGGCGCGTCCGTCGCCGACCCGACGTCGGCGAACACCGGGACGAGCCTGTCCAGCCCCGTGAGGTGCAGCGCCCGCCGGACGTGCGCGGACAGGGCGGGCACCACGGCCCGCAGCGGGCAGCCGAGCAGCTGCGCCCGGGTCTCGGCCCGCGCCAGCAGCACGAGCCCGGCCGCGTCCAGCAGGACCGCGTCACCGAAGTCGACGACGACCCCGCCGCGCCGCGTCCCGCCCGCGCAGGCGAGCGACAGCGCCCTGCTCACCTCCTCGCGGATCCCCGCGTAGTTCTGCCAGCTGATCTGCGTCGGCAGGCCGAGCACGATGAACCCCCGCCGGGTCCCGGAGCTCAGGCCGGGTACCGTCGTGTCCTTCATCGCCGGTCACATCCCGATCGGAGTTCGGGCCGCCGCGCGGGCGGGCCTCGGGGCGGCGGTGCGCCGGCCGGGCGGTCGGGACCCCTGCCGCTCGTCCGGATAGGGCGGGCGGCCGCCCCGCACGACGCCCGTGAGCCGGGACGCCGCGAGGCGCTCGATGGTCCGTTCCTCGGGCCGCAATCCCAGATGGGCGCAGCAGCACCACAGGTCGTCCACGCAGCGCCGCACGCGCTCCACCGGAATGTCGGCGAAACGGACGCGCAGCCGTGCCACGAGGTCATCCCGCGTCGGTACGACCGATGGCGACTTCTCCCAGCGCTCCACTGTCCCTCCGATCGCTTCTGGACGGAATGAATTCCGCCCGAACTGAGCAGAACCCGCCGATCTGACGGGTTCTGAGGTTGGAAATGACCTACCCGGGGGTTGCGACAGAAAAAGCCGTCAATCTAAAAACACGGGCACGACACAACCGCCGCGCGGCAAGGGTTCACGGCGCCTCGCGCCACCGGACGGGCCGCGAATCACCGTCTTTTTGCCCCGCTTTTCCGCGCGCTGCCCGGCCGCGACCGGGCGATGACCCTTCAGGCGTCCCGGCGCACGCCCCGGCGGGCCGCGAAATCGGGCGATCTCCCGCACCATGGGCGCCGCTCGCGCGGCGGAGCGGTGCCGCCGGGATCCGAAACCGGCCCGACGGTCACGGACCGTACTGAAGCTTTTACGGATGGTTGCCTGTCGCGCACACACCTGGACGTGGTGGAGGGAATTGCTGATCTAGACGTCTCCAACACACCCGGGGTGATCCATGGACGGCCAGCCGAAGAACCTCACCCGCAGCTCGCGCCAGGCCCCAGGGGGCGGCGAGGCCACCACGCCGGAGAGCGGCGCCGTCCAGAGGGAGTACCGGCCCGCGGCGGGGCCGGCCGCCGGTCCCGTCCCGGACCCCTTCGACGAGGACACCCCGCGCACGCCCGACTGGTTCAAGACGGCGGTGTTCTACGAGGTGTCGGTCCGGGGGTTCGCCGACTCGAACGACGACGGGTACGGGGATCTGCGCGGGCTGATCTCCAAGCTGGACCATCTGCAGTGGCTGGGCATCGACTGCCTGTGGCTGCTGCCCATCTACCAGTCACCGCTCAAAGACGGCGGCTACGACATCGCCGAGTACACGAAGATCCTGCCCGACTTCGGGGAGCTGGGCGATTTCGTGGAACTCATCGAACAAGCCCATGCGCGCGGCATCCGGGTGATCGCGGATCTGGTGATGAACCACACCTCCGACCAGCACCCCTGGTTCCAGGCGTCGCGGACCGACCCCCAAGGGCCGTTCGGGGACTTCTACATGTGGGCCGACGACGACACCGGCTACCCCGACGCCCGGATCATCTTCGTCGACACCGAGTCCTCCAACTGGACCTACGACCCCGTCCGCGGCCAGTACTACTGGCACCGCTTCTTCTCCCACCAGCCCGACCTCAACTACGACAACCCCGACGTCCAGGACGCCATGCTGGAGAACCTGCGGTTCTGGCTCGACCTGGGCATCGACGGATTCCGCCTGGACGCCGTCCCCTACCTGTACGCCCGCGAAGGCACCAACTGCGAGAACCTCCCCGAAACCCACGCCTACCTCAAACGGGTCCGCGCCGAGGTCGACCGCCTCTACCCCGACCGCGTCCTGCTCGCCGAGGCCAACCAATGGCCCGCCGACGTCGTGGAGTACTTCGGCGACCCCGCCGCCGGCGGCGACGAATGCCACATGGCCTTCCACTTCCCCGTCATGCCCCGCATCTTCATGGCCGTGCGCCGCGAGCAGCGCTACCCCATCTCCGAGATCATGGCCCAGACCCCCAAGATCCCCGACAACTGCCAATGGGGCATCTTCCTGCGCAACCACGACGAACTCACCCTGGAGATGGTCACCGACGAAGAACGCGACTACATGTACACCGAATACGCCAAAGACCCCCGCATGAAAGCCAACATCGGCATCCGCCGACGCCTGGCCCCCCTGCTCGACAACGACCGCAACCAACTCGAACTGTTCACCGCACTCCTGCTGTCCCTGCCAGGCTCCCCCGTCCTGTACTACGGCGACGAGATCGGCATGGGCGACAACATCTGGCTCGGCGACCGCGACGCCGTCCGCACCCCCATGCAATGGACCCCCGACCGCAACGCCGGCTTCTCCACCTGCGACCCCGCACGCCTGTACCTGCCGGTCATCATGGACCCCATCTACGGCTACCAGGCCGTCAACGTCGAAGCCCAGACCAACAACCCCGGATCCCTGCTCCACTGGACCCGCAAAATGATCGAGATCCGCCAGCGCCACCCCGTCTTCGGCGTCGGCTCCTACGTCGAACTGTCCGCCTCCAACCCCTCCGTCCTGGCCTTCACCCGCGAGATCACCGAGGAGGAGAGCCCGTGGGGGCAGATGGACACCGTCCTGTGCGTCGCCAACCTGTCCAGGTTCCCTCAGCCGGTCGAACTGGACCTGCGGCGCTTCGAGGGCTACTCCCCCGTCGAGTGCATGGGCGGCGTCCAGTTCCCCGCCATCGGCGAGCTCCCGTACCTGCTGACCCTGCCCGGCCACGGCTTCTACTGGTTCCAGCTGACACCCCCGGACGACGGCGATCCCGGGGCGGGTGCGGCGGCCGGGCCGGGCACGCGCGCGGGAAGGACCGTCTGACCGTGCTGCCTCCAGAACCCGTGCTGCCTCCAGAGCCCGACCTCGTCCGGGACCTCGCCGAGTGGCTGCCCAGGCAGCGCTGGTTCGGCGGCAAGGACGGCCCCATCCACGACCTCGCCATCGGCACCGCCACCGAACTCCACCCCGGCGACCCCGCCCTGCACCACCTCATCCTCGACGTCCACCGCGACGGCGCCACCGACCACTACCAGCTCCTCCTCGGCGCCCGCCGGGATCTGCCCGACCGGCTCCGGCACGTCGAGATCGGCGGGCGCTGCGGCGACCGGCCGGCGAGACCGCGCCTGTACGACGCCGCGCACGACCCGGACCTGACCCGCGTGCTGCTGGACGCCATGGAGCGCGGGGCGTCCGTCGGCCCGCTGCGCTTCCACCGCGCCGGAGGCGCCCGCATCCGCACGGACCTGGCGAGCCTGCCGATGACCGCCGAGCAGAGCAACACCTCGCTGCTGTTCGGGGACGAGTACATCTGCAAGCTGTTCCGCCGCCTGTCCCCCGGCGTCAACCTCGACCTGGAGGTCAACCTCGCGCTGACCCGCGGCGGCTGCGCGCGCGTCCCGGCCGTCCTCGGCTGGATCGAGCTGGACCGGGGGCCCGGCGGGGACGGGGAGCCGGTCACGCTCGCCCTCCTGTCGGACTACCTGCACACGGGCGTGGAGGGGTGGAGCCTCGCGATCGCCAGCGTGCGGGACTGGTTCGCGTACACGCCGCCGCCCGGCGGCGACGAGTGGGCGGAACTGGACGCGAGCGCCGCCGGCGGCGACTTCGCCGCCGAGGCCGAGCGGCTCGGCGCGGCCACCGCCGAGGTGCACCGGGCGCTCGCCGACGCGTTCGGCGTGACGGTCGTCCCGCCGGCGGATGTCCGCGCGATGGCCGCGCGGATGAACGCGGAGCTGACCGGCACCTGCCGCGCGGTGCCCGGCCTCGCGCCGCACGCCAAGGCGCTCACGGAGGCGTACCTCGACCTGGCCGCGCGCGCCGAGCCGCTGACCGTCCAGCGCGTGCACGGCGACTACCACCTCGGGCAGGTCCTGCGCACCGAGTCCGGGTGGACGGTCCTGGACTTCGAGGGCGAGCCGGCGCGGACGCAGAGCGAGCGCCGGGCCCTCGCGCACCCGCTGCGCGACGTCGCCGGGATGCTCCGCTCGTTCGAGTACGCCGCGCGGTTCCTCATCACGAGGCCCGGCACGGTGCCGAGCGAGTCGGGGCCGCGACCGGAGACCCGGGCGCACGCCTGGGCGGCGCGCAACCGCGCCGCGTTCTGCCGCGGCTACGCGGCCGGCGGTGGACCGGACCCGGCCGCCCACGCGGTGCTCATCCGCGCCTTCGAATTCGAGAAGGCCGTCTACGAGGTGCGCTACGAGGCGCGGAACAGGCCGGCCTGGCTCGCCGTCCCGCTGAAATCCCTGGCCCATCTGACCGCTTGATCAAAGACACCGAACCCCGCATCCAATTCCCCGCCATGATCATGCAAAATCGGCGGGGCCCGCACAATTCCGTGCCGATCAACGGGTACCCGATCCTTCGGCGGGATGATGATCTCCTGCCGGAAACCCGATTGGAAACGGAGAGCGGAACAATGTCCATCGCACGCAACTCGCACGAGGCCGAATGCGGAAGCGAATCGCTTGCGGGCCCTACGGGCCGCGACCGGGCGGCCGACCGAAAACGGAGAACGCTCCGGGCGGCCGTCACGACGACGGTGACGGGGCTCGCGCTGACGGTCCCGCTGGGCTCCACGGCCTTCGCCGCGCTCAATCCCACGGCGTTGAAGAGCCTGCACCTGGACACGGCCATGCTGGAGAAGGTCCAGGCGTACGACAAGTACCGGACGCGGGAGGCTTCCCAGCGCAAGCGTGCGAGGAAGGCGTTGCGGTTCGCCCGCCAGCAGATCGGCAAGCCGTACCGGTGGGGCGCGGCGGGGCCGTCCGGCTACGACTGCTCCGGCCTCATGATGGCCGCGTGGCGCAGGGCGGGCGTCAAGATCCCCCGCGTCACCTACGCCCAGTACCGCCAGGTCGACCGGAAGGTGGGGGTGGGGAGCCTCAAGCCCGGTGACCTCATCTTCTTCCACGGCCGCAGCCACGTCGGCATGTACGTCGGGCACGGCCGGTTCCTGCACGCGCCCAATTCCGGGAGCAGGGTCCGCATCGACAAGTTCGGCGCGGCGCGCAAGAAACAGTTCGCGGGCGCGGTACGGCCCGGCGCGCCTGCCTTCCGGGAGTGGTCGCCGTCCGTGCGGGAGCTCGTCGAGAAGATCGACCGGATGAGCGCGCAGAAGCGGGCCGACCAGCCCCCAGATAGCGAGCGGACCCCCCAGACTCCGCCACAACAGACACAATCCAAGAAAACCGACAATCCCCCAACAAAAACCCCCGGACACATCCCGGCGGGAAAGGCCGCGCCACCCGGCGGCCACTCCGTGAGACCGGACGATTCCGCGGCAAAGGCACCGCGAAGCGACGGAACACCGTCGGACCACTCAAAGCCTGAGCCCCGGCCGAGAGCCGCGGCGCACCCGAGAACCTTCTGGGACGACCCGGCCTTGCGGCCGTGGGCCGAGTACGTCCGTCCATAGCCCCTTCCGCCCGCCCCGGCGCCGTGCGCGGCGTGCGGCGCCGGGGGGCGCGTCGCACTTGACCTGGAGCGCGCTCCAGGTGTTCGACTGGACCGCCATGGAGTACACCCGACTCGGCCGCACCGGCCTGAAAGTCAGCCGCCTGGTGCTCGGCACGATGAACTTCGGCCCGTTCACCGAGGAGCCCGACGCCCACGCGATCATGGACGCGGCACTCGACGCGGGGATCAACTTCTTCGACACCGCGAACGTCTACGGGTGGGGCGCGGACAAGGGCCGCACCGAGGAGATCATCGGAGCCTGGTTCGCCAAGGGCGGCGGGCGCCGGGACAGGACCGTCCTCGCGACGAAGGTCTACGCCGACATGGCGCCGCCGGACTCGTCCTGGCCGAACCAGGGCGGCCTGTCGGCGCTGCACATCCGCCAGGCCGCCGAGGCGTCGCTGAGGCGCCTCGGCACCGACCGCATCGACCTGTACCAGTTCCACCACATCGACCGGTCGACGCCGTGGGAGGAGATCTGGCAGGCGATCGACGTCCTCGTCCAGCAGGGCAAGGTGCTCTACGCCGGATCGTCGAACTTCCCCGGCTGGGGCATCGCGCGGGCCAACGAGGCCGCCGCCCGCCGCGGCTCCCTCGGCCTGGTCAGCGAGCAGTGCCTGTACAACCTGGGCGAGCGGCGCGCCGAGATGGAGATCCTTCCGGCCGCGCAGGCCTACGGGCTCGGCGTGATCCCCTGGTCGCCGCTGTGGGGCGGGGTGCTGGGCGGCGCCCTGCGCAACGAGCGCGACGGGAGCGGCAACCGGTCCCGGTCGGGCCGCGCCGCGGAGATGCTGGCCGACCCGGCGGAGCGGGCGCGCCTCCAGGCCTACGAGGACCTGTGCGACGAGCACGGTCTCCAGCCGGGCGACGTCGCCCTCGCCTGGCTCCTCACCCGGCCCGGGGTGACCGGCCCGATCGTCGGGCCGCGCGTCCGCGAGCAGCTCGACTCCGCCCTCCGCGCCGCCGAGGTGGACCTGTCCGAGGAGTTCCTCACCGCCCTGGACGAGATCTTCCCCGGGCCGGGCCCGGCCCCCGAGGCGTTCGCCTGGTAGACCCCCGTGCGAAGGCCGCCGTCCCGGGACCCGGGCGGCGGCCTTCTTCGTGCGCGGGGCATTGCCGAAGCGGCAACGGGACGGGATCAAGGCGGCCGGGTCGTGCTAGGTTGCCACTGAAAATCGTTTTCATTTTCAGGAGTTGCCGTGATGCCTGTTCAGCGTGCCCGCGCCCTCGGGGCGGGCGCCGCCCTCACCCTCTCGGCGCTCGGGGCCGCCGCCTGCGGGACGTCCTCCGGCGCCGGGGCCGCGGAGCCGGTCCCGGTCGTCGCCTCGACGAACGTGTACGGGGACATCGCGCGGCGGATCGGCGGTGACCGGGTGAAGGTGACCTCGCTCATCAGCGATCCCGCGCAGGATCCGCACTCCTTCGAGGCGGGTGCGCGGACCAGGCTCGCGCTGTCCAGGGCCGGTGTGGTCATCGAGAACGGCGGCGGCTACGACGGCTTCATGGACACGCTGCTGAAGGGCTCCGGTTCCAAGGCCAGGGTGCTCAACGCCGTCCAGATCTCGGGGAGGACCGCCCCGGCGGGCGGGGAGCTGAACGAGCACGTCTGGTACGACCTCCCCACCGTCGCGCTGCTGGCCGACCGGATCTCGGCCGCGCTCGCCGCGGCCGACCCCGAGGACGCGCGGACGTTCTCCTCGAACGCCGCCTCCTTCAAGGCGAGGCTGAAGGCACTGGAGGAGAGGGTGGCGGCGGTCAGGGCCGCGCACGCGGGAGACGGCGTGGCGGTCACCGAGCCCGTCCCGGGCCACCTGCTGGAGGCGGCCGGGCTGGTCGACCGGACGCCGGAGGAGTTCGCCGAGGCGATCGAGGAGGGGGACGACGTCCCACCGCGGGCGCTGCGCGACACGCTGGCGCTGCTCACCGAGCGGAAGGTTCGGGCGCTCGTCGTGAACGTGCAGACGAGCGGCCCGCAGACCGACAAGGTCCGCGAGGCGGCGGACGAGGCGGGCGTCCCGGTGGTGCCGGTCACCGAGACCCTCCCGCCCGGCCTGGACTACACCGCCTGGATGGACGGCACCATCGCCGCGCTCCAGAAGGCGCTGTCGTGATCGCCCTGCGCGGCGCGGCCCTGTCCTACGGCGGGCGGACCCTGTGGCGCGGTTTGGACCTCGACGTGCGACCCGGCGAGTTCCTCGCCGTCGTCGGCCCCAACGGGTCGGGGAAGACGAGCCTGCTCAGGGTGCTGCTCGGGCTCCAGCGGCTGTCGTCGGGAACGGTCGCGGTGGACGGGCGCCGCCCCCGGCGGGGCAGCGGCGTCGTCGGCTACGTCCCGCAGCACCGGACCGTCCCCCCGCACACCCCGCTGCGCGCCCGCGACCTCGTGCGGCTCGGGATCGACGGCCACCGCTGGGGTCCCTGGCGCCCGCGCCGGGACGCGCGCCGCGCAGTCGACGCCGCCCTCGCCGACGTGGGCGCCGCAGCGTTCGCCGACGTCCCGCTCGGGCTCCTGTCGGGCGGCGAGCTGCAGCGCGTGCGCGTCGCGCAGGCTCTGGCCGCCGGCCCGCGCGTCCTGCTGTGCGACGAGCCGCTGGCCTCGCTGGACGCCGAGCACCAGCGCGTCGTAGCGGGGCTGGTGGACCGGAGCCGCCGCGACCACGGCACCGCCGTCGTGTTCGTCACGCACGAGATCGACCCGATCCTCCCCTTCGCCGACCGGATCCTGGACCTGAGCGCCGACCACGGTGCGCGGACGTCCCACCTGGGGACGGCATGAGTTGGCAGGAGGCGTGGCACGAGATCTTCAACTTCCAGGACTACGGGGCGCTGCTCGGGCTGGTGCGCAACTCGCTGGTCGCGGGGGCCGTGCTCGGGCTGGTCGGCGGGCTCGCCGGGACGTTCGTCGTCATGCGCGACCTCGCGTTCGCCGTGCACGGCATCAGCGAGCTGTCGTTCGCCGGTGCCGCGGCCGCCCTGCTGGCCGGGGCGAGCGTGGCGGGCGGTTCGATCGCGGGGGCGCTGGCGGCCGCCGCGCTGATCGGGGTGCTGGGCGCGAAGGCGCGCGACCGCGGGTCGGCCATCGGCGTGCTGATGCCGTTCGGGCTCGGGCTCGGCGTCCTGTTCCTCTCGCTCTACCAGGGGCGGTCGGCCAACAGGTTCGGGATCCTGACCGGCCAGATCGTCGCGATCGACACGCCGCGGCTTTCGTGGCTGCTCGCGACGTCGGCGGTCGTGCTGGCGTGCCTCGCGATCATGTGGCGGCCGCTGGCGTTCGCGAGCCTGGACCCGGACGTGGCGGCGGCGCGGGGCGTGCCGGTGCGGGCCCTGTCACCGGCCTTCCTGCTGGTGCTCGGCCTGGCGGTGGCCGTGTCCGTGCAGGTCGTGGGTGCGCTGCTGGTGCTCGCGCTGCTCTGCACGCCGGCCGCGGCGGCCGTCCGGGTCACCGCGTCGCCGGTACTGGCGCCCGTGCTGAGCTCGGTGCTCGCGACGGTGTCGGTGGTGGGCGGGATCCTGCTGTCGATCGGGTCCAGCGTCCCGATCAGCCCGTACGTCACCACGGTCTCGTTCCTGCTGTACGGGGCGTGCCGCGCGGTGGGCGCCGTCCGGACCCGGCGAGGGTGGACGGCCCCGCGCGGCACCGTCCCTACATGATCTTTTGGCGGTCGGCCGGGATTGGGCGCCGGGCGGGCGGCGCGAGCGGCCCCGCCTTCCGGACATTCCGGATCTCGGCACGCCAGGTCGTTGCCATTCGCTTACCCGGCCGTGGGCATCGCCGCAGGTAGCACGGGAATCATCTGGACTCTTGCGACGAACAGGGCGATTGGGAGGGACGCGATGTGGGACTTCGCGGGCCGGGACACCGCTATCGACCTGGGGAGCGCGACCGTGCGGATGCATGTGAAGGGCCGCGGCGTCGTCTGCCGCGAACCCTCGGTGCTCGCGCGCTCCCGGGACACGGGCCGCATCCTCGCCCTCGGCGCCCCCGCGCGGGAGATGGCCGGGCGCAACCCGGACGTCACGCTCGTCCGGCCCATCCGCGAAGGCGCGCCGACCGAGACCGACGAGGCCGAGTACCTGATGCGGCACCTGGTGCGCCGCCACCACAGGCGCCACTACACCGCGCGCCCGCGCCTGGTCGTCACCGTTCCCAGCGGGCTGACGTCCGTCCACTACCGGGCACTGCAGTTCTCCGCCTACCAGGCGGGCGCGCGGCGCCTCACGCTCGTGCCGACGCCGATCGCCGCCGCCATCGGGATGGGCATGACCTCCTCCGTCCGGCCCGACATCACGGTGATCGCCGACATCGGCGCCGACGTCACCGACATCGGCGTCATCGCGTTCGGCGGCATGGTCACCTCGCACAGCGCCCATGTCGGCGGCTCGGCGCTCGACCGCGCCATCGCCGCGCTCGTCCGGCGGGAGCACGGCATCGCGGTGTCGCTGTCGGCGGCGGAGGCGGCCAAGCTGGAGGTCGGCGCGGTGCCGCCGCTCGGCCGCCGCCCGGTGCGCCAGACCGTCGTCCACGGCCGCGACATCGCGACGGGGATGCCGCGCGGCGTCGTCCTCACCACCGCGGACGTCGCCCGCGCGATCTCCGGCCCGGTGGCGCGGATCGTGGACGCGATCGGGGCCGGGCTCGCCGGCTGCTCGCCCGAGATCTCCGGCGCCCTGCTCGGCGTCGGCATCACGCTCACCGGCGGCTGCGCCCGGCTGCCCGGCCTGGAGCGGCTCATCCAGGACCGGACGGGCCTGGCCGCGCGGGTCGGCGACGAAACCGGCGACGCGGCCGTGCTCGGCGCCGGAGAGGTGCTGCGCTCCGCCGGGACGCGCGAGCCGTCCGCCCGCGCCGCCTCGCCGCGCGCGCACCTGATGACGACCGTGGCGGACTACTGACCGGAGGCGCCCGCCCGGCGCCGGTTACACTCCCGGTGCCATGAGCGACGCACCCGACCGCGAGGGACCGGGAAGCCCGCGGCTGGAGGAGGTCTCCGAGGGGATCTTCGCCTACCTCCAGCCCGACGGCACCTGGTGGATCAACAACACCGGCTTCCTCGTGGGCGCGCGGGGGGTGACGAGCGTCGACTCCTGCTCGACCGAGCGCCGCACCCGCGCGTACCTGGAGTCGATCCGGTCGGTCACGGACCGCCCCGTCCGGACGCTGGTCAACACCCACCACCACGGCGACCACACCTTCGGCAACTACCTGTTCTCCGGCGCCACCGTCGTCGGCCACGAGAGGACGCGGGAGGACGCGCTCGCCTGGGGCGAGCCGTTCGACGAGCCGTTCTGGACGAAGGTCGACTGGGGCGGCGTCGAGATCGAGCCTCCGTTCCTCACCTACACCGACGCCGTGACGCTGTGGGTGGACGACCTGCGCTGCGAGGTCCGGCACGTCGGCACGCCCGCGCACACCACCAACGACTCGATCGTGTGGCTCCCCGATCGGCGGGTGCTGTTCTGCGGCGACCTGCTGTTCAACGGCGGCACCCCGTTCCTGATGCAGGGCTCGGTCGCGGGCGCGATCAGGGTCCTGGAGGAGGTCGTCGCGCCGCTCGGAGCGGAGACGATCGTCCCCGGGCACGGGCCCGTCGGGGGCCCCGAGCTCATCTCCCGAGGGCTCGGCTACGCGCGGTTCGTCCAGGCGACGGCCGCCGAGGCCAAGCCGGCCGGGCTGTCGCCGCTGGAGGCCGCCCGCGAGGCCGATCTCGGCCCGTACGCGGAGCTGACCGACCCTGAGCGCCTCGTCGGCAACCTGCACCGCGCCTACGCCGAGCTGGACGGGCACGCGCCGGGAGCGCCGATCGATCTGGTCGCCGCCCTGAACGACATGATCGCCTTCAACGGGGGCCGCCCGCTCACCTGCCGCGCGTAGCGCGTCAGCGCAGTTCGGCCGCGGTGACCAGGCGGATGTGGGCGGTGGCCCAGGCGCGGGCCATGCGGCGCGGGTCGTCGGCCGCGAGCGCGGCGGTGAGGTCGGTGAGGGCCCGCGCGGACGTGACGAGGCCGGCGCGCGCCAGCGTCCCGCCCGCGCGGGCGAGGCGATCCCGCACCCCCGGCGGCAGGCGCAGCAGGCCGCGGTGGGCCGCCTCGGCGCAGGCCGCGAGCGCCTCGTCCAGGGCCGCCGCCAGCGGGTCCGGCGCGGCCGCGGGCGGTGCGCCGAGGGCGGCGGTGCCCTCGCCGGGGGCCAGGTCGGGGACGACGGTGCCGCGGGCGGTCATGACGGCGAAGGGGTCGATGACGAGGCCCCCGCGGTCCCGCCGGACGGCGCCCGACACGAACCGGGGCTCCGCCTCGAGCGCCTCGGCGAGGGCGTCCAGCGCGGCGGGGCGGTGCGGGCTGTAGTCGGCGGAGACGACGGCCGTGGTCCCCGCGGCGTCGGCGACCACGGCCTCCAGCCGCTGCGCGCCCGGGTGGTAGCCGATGTCGCGGACCTCGGCGATCTCGACGGCGCGGACCAGCTCGGCCTCCACCCGGGGCCGCACGAGGCGGGGCGGCAGCGCCTCCAGCTCCCGTACGGCGGCGGCCAGGTCGCGGACGCGCAGCCGGGCGGGCAGGCTCTCCCAGGTGTCGCCCAGCGGCGTGACGGTCGTCTTCGCGATCCGCCCGGCGGCGACCCGCACGACGCGCCCGGCGCTGCGCGAGGCGCTCTCGGACACCACGTTCGCGGCGGCGAGGGACCGCAGCGGGGAGCCGAGGACGCGGCGCCCGGCGAGGTCGGCGCCGGTGAGGCGGCCGCCGTCCGGGACGTCCCAGCGCCGCTTCAGCACGAGGACGATCCCGGTGCCGGTGTGGGCGAGGTAGACGTCGGCGGTGCGGGTCCCGGGCGTGCCCCCGACGCGGCAGCCGAGGGCGGCGAGGCGGACGCGGCGCAGCGGCGTGTCCGCGGCCTCCTCCGTCCCCAGCACCTGGGAGCGGCTCCCGTGGGCGGCCGCGCGGTGCCGGGCGTGGATCTCGGCGAGCAGCTCCGCGACGCGCGCCGGGTCGTGGTCGGCGCGGCGGTCGTGGTGCGCGGACAGCTGCCCGGCCAGGTCGCCGAGCGCGGCGGCGGGCCAGTGCAGGCCGGCCGCCGCGAGGTCGCCCGCGGTGCGCTCGAGCGCCGTGGCGAGGACGGGCCCGGTGTGCGCGGCGCCGTCCAGCAGGACCTGGTCGGCGAGGTCGAGCGCGGCGTCGAGGCCGTCACCGCCGGTCCCGCCCGCCCCGGCCGGGCCGCCGACGTCGACCCGGACCTCCTCGCCGGTCAGGCCGCGCTCGTCGGCGGCGCGGAACGCCCAGACGGCGAGCACGGTGACCTCGCCGCGCACCGCCGCCGCGGCGTCGGTGTGGATGTAGCCGAGCTCGCCGGGCACCAGGAAGCGGACCGTGCAGGTCGGCAGCTCGACCTGCGCCACCGGGTCCTGCGCGGTGGGGCGGCGGATCTTCGCCGAGTAGCCCGCGCGCAGGACGCGGCGCGCGGCGGTGAGGGCGCGGCGGCCTAGGACGCCGGCGAGCGCGTCGTCGTCGAAGGCGCCGGGCGACCAGTCGGGCGACGGCTCCGGGGCCGCCGGGGCGTCCGGCTCCGCCGCGCCGCGCTGGTAGGCGAGGACGAGGCAGATCCGGTGCCGGCACGTCCCGGTCGCCGCGCAGGAGCAGTGCGCGGCCTCCAGCCCGGCCCCGGCGGGCAGCGACGCCGTGGTCCCGTCAGGGAAGGCGCCCTCGATGCCGCCGTCCGGGGAGACGGTGATCTCAGGGCCGTTGCCGGCGTCCAGGTCCTTGGCGGCGCGCTTGACCAGGCCGCGGTTGGCGAGGGCGGCGAGCGCGTCCGGGGTCAGCGCGAGCAGGTCGGCCCGGGTCACCGGCCGATCCTCTCCGCGACGAACTCGGCGAGCTGCCCCGGCGTCATCGCGCCGACGTGGGCGCCCTCGTCCGCGAGGCGCTGCGCCATCCCCCGGTCGTAGGAGGGGTTGGCGTCCTCGTCGAGCGCCGCCAGCCCGAGCACCTGCGTGCCCTCCTGGACGAGCCGCCGCACCTCCCGGACGAGCCGGTACGCGTCCCCGCCCTCGAAGAAGTCGGTGATGACCGCGACGATCGCGCGGCGCGGGTTCTCCACGAGCCCGGCCCCGTAGGCCACGGCCCGCGCGATGTCGGTCCCGCCGCCGAGCTGCACCTTCATCAGCAGCTCGGCGGGGTCGGTCACGTCGGAGGTCAGGTCGACGACGGAGGAGTCGAACGCGACGAGGTGCGTCTTCAGGCCGGGCAGCCCCCACAGGCACGCGGCGGTGACGGCGGCGTGCACGACGGAGCCGAGCATGGAGCCGGACTGGTCGACCAGCAGGATCATCTGCCACTGCTCGACGTGCCGCCGGGTCCGGGACACGAACCTCGGGTTCTCGATGTAGAGGCGGCGCTCGTCCGGCCGGTAGTGGGCGAGGTTGGCGCGGACGGTGCCGTGGAAGTCGAAGTTTCGGGAGTTCTTGACGCGGCTCGGCCGCCGCGTGCGGGTGCCGTGGAACGCCTGCCTGACCTCGGTGGCGAGCCGCTCCATCAGCTGCCGGACGACGGCCTCCACGATCCTGCGCGCGAGCGCGAGGACCTCGGGGTTCATCAGGTGCTTGGTCCGCAGGACGGCGCGCAGCAGCGACTCGTCCGGCTCGATGCGCTCCAGGACGGCCGGGTCGGTGACGATGTCGTGGATCTCGTACCGCTCCACGGCGTCGCGTTCGAGCCGCTCGATCGTCTCCTTGGGGAAGAGCCGGTGCACGGCGTCGAGCCAGTCGACGGTGGTGAGGGTGGACGGCCCCTGGCCGCCGGTGCGGTCGCCGGACCGGTCGGGCTCGCCGTCGCCTCCGCCCCCGCCGCCGCGCCGCACCCCGCGCCGGCCGAGGTCGGGGTCGCGCCCGTACAGCCAGTCGAGCGCCGCGTCCCGTTCGGCGGCCTCGCCGCCGAGGGCGCCCGTGCACTGCTCGGCGGGCGAGCCGAGGACGAGCCGCCAGCGTTCCAGGTCGGGCGGTATCACGACGCCCCCTCCTCTGCGGTGGATCCGGCGGCCAGGAGGCCCGCGGCCGCGAGGGCGCGGTCCACGCGGGCGTCCAGCGCGATCGCCTCGGCGGTGACCAGCGGCGGGGCGGGCGAGCGGAGCAGCGAGCGGGCGGATCCGCGCAGGCCCCGGCGGTCCAGCAGCCCCTGGGCGATGGCCTCGCGCTCGCGGGGCGGGAAGAACTCGAACGCCTGCCGCAGCGCGGGCAGCGCGACGAGGAAGCCGTCCTCGTCCAGCCCGCCGACCAGCTCGTCCAGGACGCCGAGGACGGCGCCGCCGGGGTCGAGCACCTCCTGCCTGGCCAGCGCGAACAGCCCCGCGAGCCAGTCGCCGAACGTCTCCGGTGCGGCCGCGCCGCGCACGGCCCTGGCCGGGTCCCCGGTGTCGCCGAGGGCGCGGGCGAGCCCGAACGCGGCGCCGCGCAGGTCGGGCGGGGCGCCGGGTTCGGCGGCGACGCGGCGGGCGACGCCGAGGGCCGCGTCCCGGTCCAGGCGCAGCGCGCCGGAGGCGTGCAGCAGCGCGTCGCGGGTCGCGGCGATCGCGCGGAGGCGGCGCAGGTCGGCGGGCGCGGGGCCGCCGCGGACGCCCTCGGCCAGCCACAGGATCCGTTCGGCGCACTCCTCGATGACCGCGCCGAACAGCGGGCTCCCGGCCGTGCCGAGGACGCGGTCGTGCCGCCACAGACCGAGGACCGATTCGAGCGCGGCGCCGAGCGCGGCGAGGTCGGAGGCGCCGGCGACGCCCGCGGCGATCGACTCGGCGATCCGGCCGGACTGGTCCGCGCAGCCGCACAGCGCCGCGTCGAACAGCACGGCGGCGAGCTCCTCCATGTCGGCGCCCGCGCCGGCGGTCCGCTCGTCCAGGGCGGCCGCGGCCGCGTCGGCCAGGGTCGGCCCGTAGGCGCCCGCCTCGATGAGCGCGGCGTGCCTGCGCCCGTCGCGGTCGGAGGCGTCCAGGACCCAGCGCTCCTCCAGCACCGGGTCGGCGCCCGTCACGGGACCGGACTCGCGGTCGGCGAGGGGGACGCGCAGGACGCGCAGGCGGTGCAGCGCCCGGCTGCGCTCCAGCCCGCGCGGGGTCGTCAGCTTCAGCACCACCGGGCCGGAGCGGTCGAGGCCGAGCCGAGCCAGCTCGGCCGCCGCCTGGCCGACGAGCGGCGGGGCCGGAGTGCCGGCGTGCAGCCGCCCGGTCCGGTCACCGCTCAGCGCGGCGACCATCTCGGCGACGGCCGGATGCGCCCCGGGCGCGAGCATGCCGCGCGAGGTCCACGGGAGCCGCTGGTCGAGGTCGTCCTTCACCAGCGCGGACACCAGGCCGTCCAGCAGGTCGGTGCGGGCGGGCGCGGGGTGGCCGCGCAGCCGGGTGAGGCCGGTCGTGAGGGTCCGGGCGGCGATCAGGTCGGCGGTCGAGACGACCTGGCCGCGGCCGCGCAGCCGGGCCGTGACCGTCTCGACGAGCGCCTCGGCGGCCGCGTCGGGGCCGTCCTCCCAGAGCCGCTGGTAGTACTCCGGCGACGGCATCCCCGACTGGTAGCCGGTGAACGCGTCGAGCCGCCGGAACGAGTACGGCACGAGGAAGCTGCCGCCGGTGGCGCCCTCGGGCGGCTCGGGCACCTCGGGCCATCCGGTGCCGCCGGACGCGGCGAGGGCTTCGAGTGCGGGCTTGTGGAAGCCGCCGGTCACCACCACCACGGGGCGGTCTCCGGCGTCGGCCTCGGCGGCCCGCACCCACTCCGCCATGTAGGCCTCGCGGGCGGTGTCGTCCTCCCCCGCCTCCGCCTCGCCCCGCAGGAGACCGAAGTACGCGTCGAGACGTTCCGCCGCGCCCTCGGCGTCGATCTCGAACAGGTGGTCCCAGAGGATGTCGGTGTTGTCGACGGCGAACTCCCGGCACAGCCGCTCGGTGACCTCGGCGTAGCGGAGCTCGGCGTCGGCGTAGCGGTTGCTGCGCCCGGCGAACGCCGGGTGCCACGCGGGCAGGTCGATGAACCGCAGCTCGGCCCCGGCGGCCCGGCCCTCGTTCAGCGCGACCCATTCCGGGGAGTAGGCGCAGAACGGCGACCAGGACGCGTGCACCCGCGCGGCGTCGCGGTAGTAGCTGAACACCGCGACGGGCGGCTCGTGGCCGAGGAGCAGCTCGCCGATCCGCCCGCCGAAGTCGGCGGGCCCCTCCACCAGCACGTACGCGGGCCGCAGCCGCCGGATCGTCTCGCGGACGAGCCGCGCGCAGGCGGGGCTGTGGTGCCGGACGCCGACGAACGTGACGGCCATCAGCCGGGCAGCAGCTTCCGGGCTGCGTGCAGCGCGCTCCACTGCTCCCCGTCGCGGCGGGGCGCCTGCTGCTCCAGGTAGCGGCGCAGCCGGGCCAGGTCCTCGGGGCTGTCCTTGGCGGCGGTGCCCGCGAGGCACTCGACGATGTCGGCGGCGCCGCCCGCCTCCCCACGCAGGAACCAGCCGCGCACCCCGACCTGGTGGGCGACCGACACCGCCTCGGCGGTGCTCATCACCGCCGACAGCCGGTCCATCGCCCGGCCCTCCGCGGTGGTGGCGTTCCGCAGCTCCCGGAACACGGTGACGAGCACCTCCAGGACGTCGCGGCGCGGCGCGACCTCGACGCCGCTGTGCTCCAGCAGGCGCCGCGCCTCCTGCTCGACCAGGTCCAGCTCGGTCGCGAAGTCGGCGATCGGGAACACGGTCTCGAAGTTGAACCGCCGCTTGAGCGCGGCGCTCATCTCGTTGACGCCGCGGTCGCGGGTGTTGGCGGTCGCGATGATGTTGAACCCGTCGCGCGCGAACACCATCGCGTCCGCGCTCTGCCCCCCGTGCGAGGGCGCCGTCCCGTTCCCCCCGGCGGCCGCTCGGGACAGCTCGGGGATCGCGAGGACGCGGTCCGACAGCGGCGAGAGCAGGGAGTCCTGCACCTCCAGCGGGCAGCGGGTGATCTCCTCGAACCGGACGACCTTGCCCTCGGCCATCCCGGTGAGCAGCGGCGCGGGCACGAGCGAGCGCGTGGAGGGACCCTCCGAGACCAGCAGCGCGTAGTTCCACGAGTACTTGATCTGGTCCTCGGTGGTGGCCGCGCCGCCCTGGATCGTCAGCGTGGAGGTGCCGCTGACCGCCGCCGCGATCAGCTCCGACAGCAGCGACTTCGCCGTGCCCGGCTCACCGACGAGCATCAGCCCCCGGCTGGTCGCCAGCGTCACCAGAGCCCGGTCGATGAGGGCGGTGTCGCCGACGAACTTGCGGCGGACGCCGAGCGCGTCGTCACCGACGATGAACCGCTGCGCGGCGGTCAGGCTCAGCGCCCAGCCGGGCGGCTTCGGGCCGGTGTCGTTCTCGCGGAGCCTCTCCAGCTCGCCGGCGAACCGGATCTCGGCCGGGGGCCGCTGGTACTCCGCCGAGCCCACGTCCTCGGACCCCTCCGAGGGATGATCTTCCATGCCCCCAACGCTAGGGGACCACTCAGACAATCTCCCCAGAGGTCCCGTCTTTCCAACCGGCTCAGGGAGTGCACCTCCGAAACCGGCCCCCAGACGGTCACGGCGTCCGGCTGACGGCACGCCCCGTGCCCGCAGCGCCTGTCAGAGCGCATCGACGGTGATCCGGAAGGCGGACCCTTGGTGACACCGTCGTCCATGCCGACGCAAACCAAGCGCAACCCGCCGTACACCGGCCGACGCCCCTGCTCCCACTGTCTCGATGAGCACCCCGGCGAGGACGAGACCGTGGGCACCCGCCTCGGCGTTGCGTGGGACCGGCGCGGGGTTGCTCGGTCGGTCAGAGGAGGGCGCCGCCGGAGACCTCGACGCGCTGGGCGGTCATCCAGCGCAGGCCCTCGGATGCCAGCGTGGCGAGGGCGTCACCGATCTCCTCGGGCTCGCCGACGCGGCCGAGCGCGGTCTGCCCGGCGAGGCCCTGGCGCATCTCGGCGTCATCCCGCATGGCACCGCCGTTGAAGTCAGTGGCGGTCGGCCCCGGGGCGATGGAGTTGACCCGGATGCCGCGGGGGCCGAGTTCTGCGGCCAGAGTGCGGCTCAGGGCCTCGACGGCGGCCTTCGAGGCGGAGTAGACCGAGGTCGCGGGACTGGTGTGGCGAGTCAACGACGACGAGACGTTGATGACGCGGGCCCCCGGCGCCAGCAGCGGCACAAGCGACTGGATGAGGAAGAACGTGCCCCGCACGTTCGTGCCGAACACCGTGTCGAAGTCGTCGGCCGTGACGGCTTCCAGCGGGCCAAAGACACCCACTCCCGCGTTGTTGACCAGGATATCGAGACGCGAACCCCCCCAACGCCCAAGCAGGCCGCTCAGTTCGGAAGTGAAGGCTCCGAAGGAGGAGACGTCACTGATGTCGAGACGCACGACGGCGGCAGTCCCCCCCGCAGCCCGCACCTGCTGCGCCGTCTCCTCGGCCCCGGCCGCATCACCGCGATGGGTGGCCACGACCCGCACCCCGCGCGCCGCAAGGGCAAGGGCCGTACTCCGACCCAGGCCACGGTTCGCGCCGGTCACCAGAGCGATCCTGTCGACTGTCATCAGCTGCTCCCTCATCGCACTGCACCTGAGAGACGGCGGGTGTCGCCCTCAGATGCGAGTCACTCGACTCGTATCTCGTCGCATCGTAGGCATCACAAAAGAGGCGAGTCAAGTGACTCGCCTCGGAGCTGGTGCATACTGCACGCATGGCAGCAGAGCTCTCCGCACATCACCGCCGCCTCGCCCAGCAAAAGCGTGAGGCGATCATCTCCGCAGCCACGGACCTCTTCCTGAACCGCGGTTACGACGGCACTTCCCTCGCCCGCATCGCCGAAGGCGCGGCAGTCTCGAAGTCCACCCTGTTCAAGCAGTTCCCCACCAAGGCAGCCCTGTTCGAGGCCATCGTCACCGAGTCCTGGCAGCGTGACGCCGGTGGCGTTGTCGCGCGACCTCAAGCCGGAGACCTGCGTTCCGGCCTGACCTCCATCGGCCACCGCTACGCCGACCTGATCGGCCGACCCGGCATGACAGCCCTGTTCCGCATCGTCATCGCCGAGCTGCCCCGCTTCCCCGAACTGGGGCGGATGCAGTTCCAGCTCGGCAAGTTGCCCTACTTCGCCTCAGTCCAGCACTACCTGGAGTCTGAGCACGAGGCCGGCAACGCCGAGGTTCCGGACGCCGAGAGCGCCGCCAACCAGTTCCTCGGAATGATCGCCAACTACGTCCTGTGGCCCCGCATGCTGCTGACCGACTGGAACCCCACAACCTCTGACATCCGCTACGCCGTCGAGCAGGCTGTGGAGACCATGCTCGCCCGCTACGCCTCCGATCGACCGACCTGAAGAGAACTTGCGGCGGACGCCGCGTGGGTGCGGTGCCCTGACCCACCCAGCGGGGTCCTCCTCTGCGCCATGCCCGTCAGGCGTTGTTCTTCAGGACCTCACGAGACTCCGGAAACCCGCCCGGCTCACAACGAGCCGAGCGCCGTCAGGATCCTTGCCGTCCCGAACCATCACCACACCGGAGGCAGAGGCGAACTCAACACAGGCATCTCCAGACTCGTTGCTACGAGAAGGCTTACGCCAGACCAATCCATTCAGCTCCATCAACCCTCGAGTCGCCATCGAAGCGGCGAGATCACGGCTGGTGGGCATGCTTGAGGGCCTCGGTGAAGCGCCTGAAGTTTGAACGACTCAGCACAAGTACCGGGCCATGAGGGTCTTTGCTGTCGCGGAGAGCGACGACACCCGGAACCGACCCCACCTCGACACAATTGGCGCCGGAGTCGTTGCTACGAGTTGCCTTGCGCCATGTTGCCCTGCTCAGGTCCATCGCTCGTCGATCACCCTTCTGATCAGCGTTCGTGTGTCCTTCACGCTCAGCGCTTCCGCTTGGAGTGTAACGAAAGCCTCGGTGACCATCCTGATCTCGTCCGCTCCCGTGGACGTCTCGCCCCCGTAAGCCTTGTCGGTGTACACGACCTGGCGCTGGTCTGGCTGAGTTGCGATGGCGAACGGCGTCCAGACACCTCGATAGTAGGCGACGGGGGCCAATTGGATGATGACTCTCTCCCGATGCGACAGCTCGGTCAAATATTCGAGCTGTTCCCGCATCGTTTCCTTTCCGCCGACCTCACGATAGAGCACGGTCTCGTCCATGACCACGGAGACAACCGGCCGGGGACTCTTCTCAAGAATCGCCTGTCTCCGCATTCTGCTTTTGAATGCCTCCTCGTCCGGCAAAAGATGGCGCGCATACGCCTCTGTCTGGAACAGACCGTAGACAACAGTTGTCTCGTAGCCTCTTAACATTACCGCCGAAGCCTCCGCTTTGGGGAAATTCACGAAAAAGGTGGGATACTTGCTCGCCTTGATCGACTCCAGGAGTTCCTCCCAAGACCCGATGATCTCTCCCCCCGCGTTGAGTGCCTTGTCCAGGCGCACCGCGAAGTCTCTGCGGCACCTCGTGCGGCCACGCTCGACATGACTGACATAGGAACGCGCAACGTTGACCAACCTTGCCAGCTCGGCTTGATTGATGCCGGTGGATTCGCGATGACGTCTGATCAACGCACCGAAACCGAGCAGCTCAGGCTCGGTCTTCCGCCCGTGGTCGCCGGTAGCAGACACGGCAGTCCCTTCCCAGTGTTGAGTGGTGCGCCACTGATCGCTAACACTTTGTGGCTAGTTCGCAGCTCACCCATTAACCTACGACGCCTTGTGGCTGGATGGTGCTGGTTCGACAACACAGGGTGATTGGGGTGTATTTCTCCGCTCATGCCGGGGATGCGTCCGAGATCACGCCATTCAGGCTGGAAGGGGACGGTCATGGCTGCGGTGGCCCTGGCTCCCGAGGTGCCGGTTCTCGTGCTCGAATCGGGCGATCAAGCACCGGCGCAGGCGCGGCTATTTCTGGTGGAGCGGTTCCGGGAACTCGGGGCCGCGGACGACTTCGTCGGGCGGCTCGTGGTCACCGAATTGGTGACCAATTCCTACAAGCACGTTGGAAGCGGGCACATCGTCGTCCGGATATTCCGGGACGAGCGGGACGGGCTCGTCGTGATCGAGGTCTGGGACGAGGGCGCCGGGCTTCCCGTCGTCCGACCCGAGGACCATGACGCGCTCGACGGGCGCGGGTTGCTGATGATGGCGCAACTCGTCCGGGAATGGGGCGTCCGGCCGCTCAACGAGAAAGGGAAGATCGTATGGGTCAAGTGTGCGCCGTGAGCGCCAAGCTGGAGCGGTGCGTCCTGTGGTGGCGCATGTGCCGTGGACGGGCGGCCGTGGTGCGGCATCTCGATCTGCTCGCGGTGGCGCTGCGGCTCAAGGGCTACCGGTCCGTCCGTCTCTACCGCCACGAGGAGTTCCCCGTGCCGTTGCCGCTGCTGTGGGTGTTCGCCTGCGGTCCCGAGGAGCACGCGGGAATGGTCGTCGGCGTCCGCTCCTCACCGGGTGGCAACCGGGGGTACTACGAGGCCGGGCGAGGGCGCGCCGGTTACCTGGCGGCCTGCGGCGACGCGGAGTTCGCCGCGGATCAGATCGACGCGCTGCTCAGGCACATGATGTTCCCGGCCGCCTGGTAGTCGCGGGGACGCCGCCAGGCGGCCGGGGCCATACCGCTGGGTCCCTAAAGGCGGGTGGCCGTCTGGATCAGCCCGGCCAGGGCCAGGGAACGGCTGTGCGGCGGCCAGGCGATCACGGTGGTGACGGTCGGCGCGTCCAGGACCGGAACGAACGCCAGGTCGCGGCGGAGATGGATCCGGGCGTTCTCCGGCAGCAGGGCCACCGCCCTGCCCAGCGCGATCAGCTGCAGGAGCTGGGCGTGGTCGTGCACCTCGGGTCCCGGACCGTCGGGGTAGCCGCCGCCGCAGTGCGGCCAGCGTGGCAGCGGAAGGTCCGCGATGTCGGCCATGCGCAGGTCCGTGCGGCCTTCGAGGGAATGCCCCTTCGGCAGGACCAGGATCTGGCCCTCGGCGCTCAACTCCTCGGTGTCGAGGCCGGTCGTCGAGTCGAACGGCCTGTGCAGCAGGCCCACGTCGGCCCGACCGTCGCGCAGCAGCCGCTCCTGCTCCCCGATCCCGCACAGCAGGACCTCGACGGCGATCGCGCCGGGCTCGGCGGCGTAGGCGTCCAGGAGTTTCGGCAGCAGTTCACTCGCCGCCCCGGCCTTGGTGACCAGCACCAGTTTCGGTTCCCCGGCGGCGGCGCGGCGGGTGCGGCGGGCGGCGGCATCGACCGCGTCGAGGGCGGCCCGGCCCTCTCTGAGCAGGACCTTTCCGGCCTCGGTGAGTTCAACCGCACGGCTGGTACGTTCGAGAAGCCGAACGCCCAGGCGGCGTTCCAGCTGCTTGATCGCCCGCGAGAGGGGCGGCTGGGCGATCCCGAGGCGCTCGGCGGCACGGCCGAAATGGAGTTCCTCGGCGACGGCGGCGAAGTACCGCAACTCCCGCGTCTCCATGCCCTCACCGTACCCGGGGATCAATACCCGTGGGGTATCGAACGCTACCCAGGCGGTGTTGGAGTGTTCTCGGCCGCACGACCAGGATTTCGGGTATGAGCGAACATACGATCACGCTGATCACCGGCGCGAACAAGGGAATCGGATACGAGATCGCGGTCGGGCTCGGCGCCCTCGGACACACCGTCGGCGTGGGGGCCAGGTCCCCGGAGCGGCTCGCGGAGGCCGTCGAGAAGCTCCGGGCCGAGGGGGTCGACGCGTTCGCGGTCCCCCTCGACGTGACCTCCGACGAGAGCGTCGCCGCCGCGGCCTCCCTGCTCTCCGACCGTTTCGGACGGCTCGACGTACTGGTCAACAACGCCGGGGTGACCGGTGGGATGCCGCAGACGCCCACGACCGTCGAACCCGCGACCATGCGAACGGTCGTGGAGACCAACGTGATCGGCGTCATCCGCGTCACCAACGCCATGCTGCCGCTGCTCAGGCGGTCCGCCGCACCGCGCATCGTGAACATGTCCAGCAGCGTCGGCTCTCTCACCCGCCAGAGTTCCCAGTCCGGCATGGAGGCCGTAGGCCCGATCTCCGCCGCCTACGCGCCCTCCAAGACGTTCCTCAACGCCGTGACCCTCCAGTACGCGAAGGAACTGCACGACACCAACATCCTGATCAACGCCGCCTGCCCCGGCTACTGCGCGACCGACCTCAACGGTTTCCGCGGCACCCGCACCGCCCAGCAGGGCGCCGCCATAGCCGTCCACCTGGCCACCCTGCCCGACGACGGCCCGACCGGCTCCTTCTTCGAAGACGCCGGCGTAGTGCCCTGGTAACTCTTTGAAACGACCTCTAAATGCGTGTTTGAGGCATTGATCCCGGTCGGTATGACATCTCTGGAAGTCCGTTCGAGCGGCACCTGATCAGGACTGACCCATCGGCCCAGGTCTGGCACCCCTTCGCACACCTATAACAAGACCGGCGGCAGATTCGTGCGCGCTGCTCACCCCATGATCGTGGACGGAGTGGGCGGCGCCGCGCCGGCCCCTGGCCTCTGATGCCCCTGGTCTACCTCAGGCCGGGCTGCCCTAGCCCATCCTCCTCAGAGAGCACGCTAGTCGCCATCGAGTCGTGACCAGCCATATATGAGCATATTCAGATCTTGTGATCGCGAATTGGGGCACTGCTGAATTAATTTACGCGAGCCGCAGGGGACATAGCTTCTCACGTTGGGATTAACGTCATATCTACTCAGGTAGACACGTATAGGCTGGTAGGGCGTCACTCTCTTGACCAGTAAATACAGGTGGCGCCCCACGTAGCGCCTTACGTCGATCGGCTGATCGAAGACGCACTTGATTCGCCAAGTGTCGTCGATACCGCGATCACATCCGATCACTTCTTTCCCGAGCTCATCATAGACGATTAGCTGCGCCTTTCCCACCCCAGGGGGCCCGGCAGCCACCTCTACCGAGCGAAGATAAGGTTGACTTACGGGGAAATCTCCCGCAACCCATCCGCGGTCTTTTAGGGTTCTGTGAACATTTTCCGAGCTGCTCGACCACAACTCGAACTCTTTAGACTCTTTAGACTCTTTAGAGGAAGGTGCCGCAGAAGGCGAAGTTTCTGCTCGCCGACCAGCGTCGGGCGAGGAACCGATCGTGAAGACGACGACAAGAACTGCCGCTATCATCACAAGAGTTGCCAGCACGCCGCTTTTGTAGTTCTTTATTTGGACTACATTTCCGGCAACAATCGAGTTATTGACCGATTGACTGCGGTCACTGCGCCGCCTTCGAACCGACAACGCCACCCCCCGCTACTGCTCTTGAGAAATATCTCCCTCAGCATTGGCCTCCGATATCTCTTGCCGTGTAGGGCCGGCCGATCTTTGGACAATATTCCTTGCGCGAACTCGACCGATCCGCTGCCAGTGTGGGCTCGACGCCTCTTCCTTGGCGTAAATCCACCCTTGAAGTATTCCACCCAAAAGAAGAACGGCCACTACTGCCGTCCAGGCGACCAGGTCGTGATTCTCTGTGAATCGGCTCGTCGCAACATTGACCACAAGCGCCACGAGCACCGTTCCAACCCCGGCGACAACATGCTTCATCGACCGAGTCATCAACACCCCTAGTACCCCAGTGTGCGCTGATCCGGCTTCACTGCACCCACGTATCAGCTTTTGGATTACGGATTGGCTCTCGCAAATAGGACGCTGGAGCAGCTCGCCTGGTTCCCTGCCACTAAAGATCACTAAGTGCAAGTTCAAGAAGGATCTTGTTAAAGGTGTTCGAGTGGCGTTTGGGGCTTGGCGGACGGCGGGGTCGCCCGCCTCGTGCCAGGCGGCGGGTCATGAGACCTATGGCGGATCAGTGGACTGTGGCCCCGCCGGTGGCGGGGGCGTTCACCGCAGCACGCAGCCATACCGACCGAGACTGACTTCTCGACCACGCCCTGAGCCTGTTCTTCAACCTTGGGCGGCGCGCCAGTTCAGGAGCCTGTCGACGTGGCGGCGTCGCAGTCCGTCGGCGGGGTGTACGGGGACGAGCAGGATGCCGCGGTGGGGTAGGGCTTGGCGGCGGGCTCGTAGGGGGATGATGTCGTCGAGCCAGGCGAAGCGGCGGCCGTCGGCGTGGCGGAGGATCGGTGCCCATTTGCGCATCTGCGGGAGTTGGGTGACCGGTAGTGGTGGGTCGTCTGGCCGGTATCGGTAGGCCGTGAGTGCTACGTAGGGGAGTTCGGGCAGGCCGAGCAGCGGGGCGATGTAGGTGTTGGCGTGTTCCTCCCAGGTGCTCGCCCAGACCAGTTCGTAGCGTTCTCCCAGTTCGGCGAGCCATTCGCGGTGATGGGGCGAGAGTCGAACCGTGAGTCGGCCGATGAGGTGATCGACGGACTCTCCGAGACGGCTGGGCCGTTCCGGGTTGAGGACGCCATCGATGTCCAGGTAGAGCATCGGCTTGGCGGATGGCCGGATGCCCGGTCGTGGGATTCCGCCGATGCCCCATGCCATGGCCAGATCATGGCATGACCTGGGCGACGGGGAACGGGGAGCGCCTGTCATCGAGGGCGCCCTGGTGCGTCTCCAAGCCACCACCTGCCCGGCGACCGCAACCCGCCGCCGGTATGGCTGTGGTGCTCGGCCACCGGCGCCGATCCCGCCGACGTCGACCAGTGGTGGTAGTCCTACCTGCGCAGATTCGACCTGGAACATACCTTCCGGCTGGCTAAGGGGCGGGGGTGGGACGGGTGAGGCTGGCCCTCAGGGCCTCGGTGAGGCGGTGGACGTCGGAGTCGGTGGTGCGCCAGTTGCTGAAGGCGGCGCGGAGCGCGGGTACCCCGTCATACGTGGTTGGGGTCAGGAACGCCTCGTCCTTCAGGTCGGCGGCGAGGTCCGCGAGTCGCTCGGCGGTGGGGTCCTCGGTCAGCGTGAAGCACACGACGTTCAGGCGGACGGGCGCCAGCAGGCGCAGTCCGGGAATCGTCTCCACGGCCTGGCCGAGGGCGTGCGCGCAGGCGATGTTCCGCTGGACGATCTCGCTGTGGCCGTCCCGCCCGTAGGCGCGCAAGGTGAACCAGGCGGCGAGGGCGCGCAGGCGACGGGAGTTCTCCGGGGTGAGGTGGACGTGGTCGGGCGTCTCGCCGAGCGGGCCGAGGTAGGCGGCGGCGTTCTGGAACACCCGGGTCTGGAGGTGGCGGTGGCGGGTGAACTGCACGGCGCTGTCGTAGGGGACGTTCAGCCATTTGTGCAGGTCGACGCAGATGGAGTCGGCGGCGCCGAGACCGGCGACCAGGTCCGCGTGGTCCGGTGACAGCGCCGCGAAGGCGCCGAAGGCGGCGTCGACGTGGAGCCAGAACTCGTGGCGTTCCCGCAGCGCGGCGATGGCGCGGAGATCGTCGAAGTCGACGGTGTTCACCGTGCCGGCGTTGGCGACCACGATCACCGGGCCGCCGGCCTCGGCCAACGCCCGCTCCAGCGCGGCGGGATCGACCGCCTCGCGGCCGGGCAGCACCGGCACCTGGATCAGGGAGGCGCGGCCGAGGCCGAGGAAGGAAAGGGCCTTGCCGATGCTCGAGTGCGGACTTCCGGACAGGACGCGCACCCGCCCCAGCGCCGCCGTGCCCTCCTCCGCCACGGTGACGCCCATGCGTTCGCCGAGCCACTCGCGGGCGATGGCCAGGCCCACCGTGTTGGACATGGTCGCGCCGCTGACGAACGCCCCGTGGTGGTCGGCGCCGATACCGAACAGCTCGCGCAGCCAGCCGACCGTCCGGCGTTCGAGTTCCGGGCCCGCCCCGTCGAGCGCCGACGTGGGGTTCTGGTCGGCGGCGGCGGTCAGCCAGTCGCCCGCCAGCGCGGCGGGCGTGGCGCCGCCGGTGACGAACCCCAGGTAGCGGGGGCCCGCGCTGGCCGACAGCAGCGGCGCCCATTCGCGGGTGAACTCCGTGAGCGCCGCCGCCAGCCCGGTTCCCTCTTCGGGGAGCGGCCTGGGGGCGGGCAGGTGCAGCGGCGGGATGACCGGCTGCTCGTGCAGGCGGTCGAGGATGTCGTTCGCGCTTTGGCCGACCGTCCGCAGGAGGTCCGGGAGCTGGGCGAGGTCGTCGGCGAGGCGTGGGTGCATGAGCGGAACGGTATCCAGCGCGGGAGCCGAGGTCGTGGTCCAATTCTGGCAAACTGGACCAATGCGTACCTCCGACAGCCAGCTGGCCGCGGCGCTGGGCGGATGGCGAAGGCCGGGCGTGGCGCTGGCGCGAGCGCTGGCCGACGCGGTCGGCGACGCCGCCCTCGACGGCCGGTTGCGGGTCGGTTCCCCGCTTCCCGCCGAACGCCGCACCGCCACCGCGCTCGGCGTGAGCAGGGGCACGGTGACCGCCGCGCTGGACCTCCTCCGCGCCGAGGGCTGGATCGACACGCGCCGCGGCAGCGCGAGCACCCTGCGGCTCCCGCCGGAGGCGGCGGCGCGCATCGCGCCGTCCTCGGCCGTCGGGGAAGACGGCGCCATCGACCTGACAAGCGCGGTTCCGGCCGCGCCCCATACGGCTTACCAGCAGGCATTGCTGAGAGCGACCGAACGCTCCGGCCCGGTGCTGGCCGAAAGCGGGGAGACCGGCCCAGGCCTACCGGAGCTGCGCTCGTTGATCGCGGACCGCTGTACGGCCGAAGGGCTCGCCACGCGGCCCGAGCAGATATTGATCACCTCGGGAGCGCGCGCTGCCCTGGCCCTGCTGACCGCGCACCTGCGTCCCCGGGCCGCGGCCGTGGAGATCCCCACCTATCCCGCCGCGCTGGCCGGGTTCCGGGCCGCCGGCACCCGCCTGGCCGGCTGCCGGGTCACCACGGACGGCTGGGACCTGGACCAGCTGGACGACGCGTTCCGGGCCGCGGCGGGCGGGCTCGCCTACCTGGTCCCCGACTTCCAGAACCCGACCGGCGCGCTCATGCCGGTCGCCGTCCGGCGCACCGTGGCCCGGCTGGCCGGACGGCACGGGGTGACCGTGGTGGCGGACGAGACCATGCGCGACCTCGATCTGCGCGCGGCACCGTCGCCGCTCGAGCGGATACCCCGCGCCGTCCTCGTCGGATCCGCGGCCAAGACGGTCTGGGCGGGCCTACGGGTCGGCTGGATCCGCGGAACGGCCGCGCTGATCGGCGAACTGGCCCGCCATCCCCTGTGCGAGCCGCTGTCCGCGGCGCCGACGCAGCAGATGGTCGCCGCCGAACTCCTCCGCGACCCCGCGCCGGTCCTGGACCACCGGCGGGCGGTCCTGCGGCAGCAGCGCGACCACCTGAGCGGGCTGCTGGGCGGGGACGACCGCTGGCGCTTCACGGTCCCTCCCGGAGGGCTCGCACTCTGGTTGCGCCTGACCGCCGTGCGATCCGACGTCGTCACAGCGGAGGCCCGCGAGTACGGGCTCGAACTCTCCCCCGGGCCGGCGTTCGCGGCCGACGCGACCTGCTCCCGCCACCTGCGCCTGCCCTACACCTCGCCGATCACCACCCTGGACCGCGTCGCCGCCGTTATGGACGGCGCCTGCGGCGGCAAAGGCCCGCAGGCCCCGCGTCCGGGGGCGCGCCCGTGAGCCTCAGGGGCGCTCACTTCTCGGCCTTCTCCGCGAGCGCGGTCAGGTCGGACAGGATCTCGGACGCCGTGACGGGATGCAGCTCGCCGAACCTCAGCGGGGTGCCCCTGCTGGGCCAGAAGTCGTTCGGCTCCAGGGCGAGCCACACGTAGTCGAGGACCTGGTGGTCGCCGGTGGCGTCCAGCATGCCGACCGCGAAACCGGGGTCGAGGTCGATGACGACGTACCGGTCGTCGGCGACGCGGCGGGAGATCCACCGCTCGACCCCGGCGTCCAGCGGCGCGCCGCGCTCCCAGCCCCGCTTCACCAGCCCGAGGACGTCGCCGAAGGGCAGCTTGAGGCCCTCGAACCGCTCCAGCCGCCCACTGCCGCGCTCCTGCTCGGTCAGCGCGAAGACCGGGCGGGCGAGCTGCGGGAACGGCTGCGTGATCTCGTAGTCGGCGAACACCTCCGACCACGCCTGCACCGCGTCGCCGAGGTCCAGCGGGTGGGCGATGCCGACGCGGGCCGAGTCGGGGAGGGTGAACGCGTCGTCGTCGGCGCCGGCGAGCGTCCGGTCCTCGGCGATGCGGAACGCGGCGGTCGTGCCGCCGTCCTCCGCGAGCCAGACCAGGCGGCGGGCGACGTGCCAGACGAGCGGGTGCCGGACGAGGTACTCGCCGAACTCGGCGGGCGTCCAGCGGCGCCGCGTCACCATCGCCTCCTCCAGCCTGCGGATCTGCTCCGAGGCGACGGTCCGGACGTCCTTCTTGAGCCCCGCGAACGCCTTGTGGGCGGCGGGCGCGAATTCCGGGTCGTCCTTGGCGCCGGGCTTGGGGAGGGACTTGCGGCGCTTCCCGTCCTCGTCCGCGACGAACGGCTTGAGCTGCTCGTCGAACCGGACGAGGAAGCGGCGCGGCCCGTAGTCGAGCGTCATGCCCCCGTCGGCGTCGAGGCCGAAGTCGGGGACGAGCCGGTCCGCGAGCTGGTCGGTGGTCAGGCCGAGCCGCTCGGCGACCTGCCGGATCCGCTCCTGCGCCTCGTACTGGAGGCCCTTGAACTTCACTTTCTGGGCGATGCCGTGCAGGTGCATCAGCGCCACGTCGGTGCCGATCTCGGCGAGGACTCCGAGGCCGGTGACGGCGTTCCTGTGCCCGCCCTCCCCCGGCCACGCCCGGATGACCGGCGTGAGGCGCCGGACGGTCTCGTCGTCGCCGGTGCGGCCGAGCTGCCGCAGGGCCCAGGCGTCCTTGGACGGCTTGCCGGCGTCGAGCCACTGCCGGAACAGCGCCCAACCGAACTCGGCCACCGAGCCCGGCGCGCACGCCTCCTCCAGCTCGTCCATCCCGTGGGGCGTCGGGAGGGTGAGCAGCTCGATCAGGCGGCCGACCGCGTCCAGGGGAAGGGCGCGGTCGCGGCCGCGCAGCGGCACCTGCGGGAGCGGCGCCGGATCCGCCCAGGCGCCGATCTTGACAGGCTGGTCGAGGCCCGTCTCCGCCGGGGGCAGCGTCAGCAGCTCCCCGATCGCGTCCGCGGCCTCGTCGCCGTGGACGGCGCGGGCGGCGGCCACGACCGCGTCGAGGCCGTGCGCGTCCCGCAGGTGGCGCAGAGCGGTCTCGGCGTTCCGCCAGTCCGTGGCCTTCTTGCCGAGCGCCGCCGGGACCAGGAAGGGCACCGCGTCCAGCCCGTGGCGGCCGAACCACTCGCGGGCCGGATCGAGGAGCGCGCCGCGCTTGGCGAGCCCCTCCGCCATCAGCATCGCCACGCGGACGTCCAGGTAGGGCATCAGCGGGCCGGAGGAGTAGCCCGGGTTCGCCTTGGACATCCGGATGGCGACCGGCAGGGCGTCCATCCCGTACCGGGCCGCGAGGGGCCGCGTCCACGAGTGGGCCCACCGGACGCCGTGGCCCTTCCAGTCGGGCAGGAGCGGCCGGATCAGATCCTCCGGCCCGTGCACCATCAGCTGCACGGCGCCGGTCCGGTGGTTTCCCGTCTTGTAGCCCTCGACGAGCGCCTCCCAGTCGGCGCTGTCCGGCTCCGCGATGGCCGGGTCGGAGCCGAGCCACTCCTGCCGTTCGCCGTCCAGCCACGCGAGCCGCGGCTCGGGGACGGCGAGGCCGGTCAGGACGGGGCGGCGCGGACGCAGCCAGGGCGGGTCGGCGAGCACGGCCGGCAGCTCGTCCGGCGCCGCCGCCGGCAGCCGGCCGGACCCGTCGGTGACGCGCCGGACCGCGGCGGCGACGTCGTCCGGCAGGCCGGGCAGCGCGGAGGCGACCAGGTCGGTGTGGGCCTCGACATGAGTCGCGAGGATGTCGTCGGCTCCCGCGCGGGCGAGCAGCCGCAGCGCCCGCATGGGGAACCGGCGGGCGGCCTCTCCGAGGGCGGCCCGGACGTGCTTGCGGTCGAGCCGGTCGAGGAGGGCCTGGAACGCCTCGTCCGTCGGCAGGATCGCGACCGTCTCGAAGATGCGCTTGCGGTCGTCGGACTCCAGCCCGTGGCCGTCCGCCTGGGCGAGCAGGAAGGGCAGGACGCCGGGGCCGATCCCCTCGGCCATGGTGGCCAGGAGCCCCCGGGTCGCCTGGCCCCAGTACAGGCCGCGCGCCGGGAACGGTGTGGCGAGCTGCTCGGGCTTACCGAGCGCCGACATCACCATCCACAGCAGGTCGTGGCGGCGTGCCGGGGGCAGCGGGGCGGCGCAGCACTCGTCGACCCAGTCCTGCCGCGTGGGGACGAGGTACGACACCAGCCACCGCGCGGACCAGCCGGTCCTGCGGGCGGCGAGCCGCTCGACGGCGTCCGCGTACTCGGCCTCGGGCGCGGCGGCCAGCAGGCCGCGGACGCGGCGCGCCTCCTCCTGCGCGAGCTTGAACGTGTGCTCGTCCGCCACGTGCTGGGCGCCGATCCGGGTACCGCGCCAGTTGCCGCCGCCCATGCGGGCCGGCTCCGTCCGGCTCAACTCGACCAGCGCGCACGCCGCGAACGCCGCGCCGTGCTCGGCCGCCCATGCGTCGACGAACGCCCGGCGGGCCTTGTCCTTGCGGTCGAAGCCGGGCACGGCCATCACGGTGACGGCCGCGACGGCCGCCGCCCCGGCCGGGTCGGGCCGCCCGTCCAGGTATCGCCGCGCCGCCTCGATCAGCGCGGGCTCCCCGGCGCCGCCCTCCCGCAGCGCCTCGACCGCCCCGCCGGTCTCCTCGACGAAGCTCCGGACGGCGTCCGCCGCCGAACGGTCCGGCTTGATCCTCGGACCGGGCGCGCCGCCGCGCCGCGGGTGCAGCGAACGCCGCCACGCCTCCGGGATCACCAGGTCGTCCTCACCGGGGAGCTGATCTTCCATGGCGCCCAACCGTAGAGGAGCGCGCCGACAAATCCGTAGGATCCGGGGAATGATCGACACGGGGGGCGGGCGGACGTGGCGGCGCGGCGACGTCGTCCTCGACCTCTACGAGGTCCTCGACGTGGTGGCGAGCGGCGGGATGGGCCTGGTCTACCGGGTGCGGCACCGCGGGTGGGACGCCGAGCTGGCGATGAAGGTGCCCCGCCCCGAGCTGGTCGGGTCGCAGGCCGAGCTGCGCGCGTTCGAGGACGAGGCGCAGACCTGGGTCGGGCTCGGCCTGCATCCGCACACGGTGAGCTGCGCGTACGTGCGCCGGCTCGGACCGCTGCTCGGGGTGTTCGCCGAGTGGGTGGACGGAGGCAGCCTCGCCGAGGCGGTCCGGGACGGCCGGCTGCGCGACCCCGACCCGCGGCGCGCGACGGCCCGGATCATCGACGTCGCGGTCCAGTTCGCGTGGGGGCTGGACCACGCGCACCGCAGCGGCCTCGTCCACCAGGACGTCAAGCCCGCCAACGTGATGCTCACGCGGGACGGCACCGCCAAGGTGACCGACTTCGGCCTCGCCAAGGCGCGCGTCCGCGCGGGTGAGGACGGCGTGCCGCGCCCCGACGCCGATCCGCTGGTCAGCCTCGCCGGGATGACCCCGGCGTACTGCTCGCCCGAGCAGGCGCTGGCCGCGGAGGACGGCCGCACGCCGATCACCCGGGCGACCGACGTGTGGTCGTGGGCGCTCAGCGTCCTGTCGATGTTCACCGGAGGCCCGCCGGTCCGGTTCGGCGCCCTCGGCGGGAGGGCGTTCGAGGAGTTCGCGGCGCGGGCGACGGGCCTGCCGCCGGCCCTGCTCGCCCTGCTGGGCGCGTGCCTGCGGCCCGACCCGGCCGCGCGCCCGGACCGGATGGACGAGGTGGCGGACGAGCTCGCCGCCGTCTACGCGCGGGTCGCGGGCGTCCCGTACCCGCGTGCGCGGCCCCGCCCCGCCGCGCAGCGCGCCGACGGCCTGTCGAACCAGGCGCTGTCCATGCTCGACCTCGGGTACCCGGCGGAGGCTGAGGCGCTGTGGGAGCGGGCGCTGGAGACCGATCCGCGCAACCCGCACGCCGTGTTCGACCGGGGCCTGCACCGCTGGCGCGCGGGACGGCTGAGCGACGCCGAGCTGGTCGCCGAGCTGGAGGCGGTCCGCGCGACCCACGCGGGCGACTGGATCGGCGACCACCTGCTCGGCCTCGTCCACCTGGAGCGCGGCGACCCGGCCGAGGCGGCGCCCCTCCTCGAAGCGGCGGTGCGGCGGGCGCCGCACGCCCCCGAGCCCGCCGCCGCGCTGGAACGCGCCCGCCGGCTGCGCGTGCCGGGGCCGCCGGTCGTCCTGGAGGGGCACGCCAACGGCGTGAGCGCCCTCGCGCTGGGCGCCGGCGCGGCGGTGAGCGGCGGGCGGGACGACTCGTCCAACCCCCCGCCGGGCTCCGAGGGCGGCACCGTCCGGATCTGGGACCTCGCCTCCGGCCGCTGCCTGCACGCGCTGCCGGCGCATCCGGGCGGGCTCGCCGGCGGGGTGAGCGCCGTCGCGCTGAGCCCCTGCGGCCGGTTCGTCGCGTCGGCCGGCGCGGACGGCTCCCTGCTGCTGTGGGACTTCCGCGCGGGGCGCGTCCTGCACCGGTTCGAGGTCCAGCCGAGCAGGGTCGTCTCGCTCGGCTTCTCCGGGGACGGCTCGCTGCTGGTGTCGGCCACCGAGGGCGGGGCCGTCCGGGTGTGGGCCACGCTCGGCGGACGGTGCGTGCACGCGCTCCAGAACGAGCAGGACCTCGATCGCGGCTACGCCACCGCCGTCGCGGTGACCGGCGACGGCGGGCACGTCGTGAAGTGGGAGCCGACCACGATGCGGCTCCGCGTCTGGGAGACCGGCTCCGGCGGGCTGGTGCGCACGATGCCGCTGCCGGGGACTACCGTCGCGCTCGGCCCCGGCGGGCGCGTGGCGCTGGCGGTGTCGGACGCTGAGCAGCGGCTGGTGGACCCCGTCGCGGGCCTGCCGCTGCGGACGGTCCGCTTCCCCGTCGGCCGGGGCGCGCGGTTCGCGGTGAGCGGTGACGGCGCCTGGGCGCTGACGGGCGGCCTCCAGCTGTGGGACCTCGACGAGGGCCGCTGCCTGCGCACCCTGTCCGGCGACGGCGGCTCCCTGACCGCGCCCGTGCTGAGCGGCGACGGGCGGCTCGCGCTCACCGCGGCGGGGCGGACCGTCCACGCCCGGCGGCTCGGGCCCGCCGGGCCGCGCGCGCCGTGGAGCCACGCCCGGCCGCGCGGGGCGGCCGAACTCGCGCGCGAGGCGGACACCGCCGCCCTCGCCGCCGCCCGCGCCCGCGACCACGCCGGGCGGGGCGACTGGGCGTCGGCCGCGGCGGAGATCCGCGCCGCGCGGAGCGTCCCCGGCCACGAGCGCAACCGCGAGCTGCTCGACCTCTGGCGGGCCGCCGGACGGCACGGCCGCCGCACGGCGGTCCTGGGCGCCTGGGAGGCGCGGCCCCTCCCGGACACCGGGGGCCGCGCGGTCGGCGGGAGCGCGCTGAGCCGCGGCGGCGTCCTCGCCGTGCGGTTCGGCGGCTGGTCCGAGGTGTGGCTGGTGGACGTCGAGACCGGCGAGCACCTCCACACCCTCCACGTCGGCGGGACGTCGGTCGGCGAGGTGGCCTTCACTCCGGACGGGACCCGGCTGCTGACCGGCGCCAGCGACGGCAGGGTCCGGGTGTGGGACGTGGCGTCCGGCGCCTGCGTCCAGGTGCTCGGCGGGCACCGCGCCGAGGTCAGGGCGCTGGCGGTGAGCCCGGACGGGCGGCTCGCCGCGTCCGGCGACGAGCACGGCACGGTCCGCGTCTGGGACCTGGCCGGGGGCAGGCGAAGGCACGTCCTCAAGGGCCACGACGGGATCGTGTTCAAGGTCGGGTTCGGGTCGGGGGGCCGCACCCTTCTCGTGGGCGACTTCCAGCGGGTCGTGACGCTGTGGGAGCTGGACGGGGAGCGCCGCCACATCCTCCCCGGCCGGACGCCCGCCGCCATGAGCGGCGACGGCCGCACCGTCGTGTCGTGCGGGCACACGGTCGGGACGCTGTGGACGTCGGACGGGACCACGGGCGAAGGCACGGGCTATGTCCGGGGCCCGTCGGAGGAGCTCGCGTCGATCGAGGTGGGCGACGACGGCGGCATCGCCGCCACCGTCGGCCCCGGGCACGCGCTGCGGGTCTTCGACGTGCGCGCCGGGCGCCTCCTGCACCGGCTGTCGGACTCGACCGTCTGCCTCGCCCTCGCGGGCGGCGGGCTCGCGGTGTCCGGCGAGGCGGACGGGACGGTGCGGGTGTGGGACCTGCACGCCGGGCGCCGCCTGCACGCTTTCGCCGCGCACACGACGGCGGTCGAGTGGATCGGCATCACCGCCGACTCCCGTATCGCGATCACGCGAACCCGGGACCACGGTATGCGCGTCTGGGAACTCGACTGGGACTACACGCACTGAAGGGAACGGGAGCACCATGCTTCTCAGCTGTTCGGGTTGGGCCTGCACGCGCCTCATCTCGGTCTCGAAGGTGCCGGGCGGCAATCCGGTGGCGCGGCAGGACCCCGAGGGGTTCGCCGTCGAGTTCATGATCTGCGATTTCTGCGGCGAGAACTTCTGCGACCGGTGCCACGAGCCCGGCTCCCGGCTCCGCGCGCCGCGCTGCACGTCCTGCGGGGGCAAGCTCGTGCCCGGCGCGAGGCTGGAGCAGGTGAGCGGCCGCGCCCGCCCGGCCGCGGCCCAGCACTACTCCCAGGCCGTGCGGCTCATGGAGGCCGGCCGCTTCCTGGACGCGCTGCCGGAGCTGGACGAGGCCGTCCGGCTCCGTCCCGAGTACGCGGCGGCGCACCGCGTGCGCGGCATCGCGCTCAGCGGGACGGGGCGGCACGCCGAGGGCCTCGCCGCGTTCGAGCGGGCGCTCCAGCTCAACCCCTCCGACGTGGTCGCGCACGTCGAGAGGGCCGGGACGCTCCTGCGGACGGAGCGCCCCGCCGACGCGGTCGCCGCCTACGACCAGGCGATCGCCCTGCGGCCCGCGTACGCCGCGCCGCAGATCAACCGGGCGATCATCCTCATGGACGGCGGGCGGGACGCGGAGGCGCTGGCCGCCGTGGACCGCGCCATCGCGCTCCTCGCCTCGGGAAACGCCGTCGGCGCGGGCCGCTACGACCTCGCCTCCGCCCACAGCGTCAAGGGCGCGGCCCTCGTCAAGATGGGCCGCTACGAGGAGGCCCTGCCCGTCATCGACTACGCCATCGACAACGGCCCCGACTCCTGGAACGACCACTACAACAAGTCCTACGCGCTGGAGCGGCTGGGCCGCTACGACGAGTCGGAGAGGGCGCGCGGCATCGCCGACTCCCTCCGCAACTCCTGAGCGAAGCGAGCCGGCCCGGGGGTGGGACGATGAAAGCCGGACCTGCCGGGGAGGGCGCGTGGAGATCGGGGACGGGACGCTGGCCGTGGGCGCCGGGCGGCCGGAGGCGGAGAACTCCGCCCCCGCGCTGCCCGGCCCGGTGTTCGCCGCGCACTACCACCTGGCCGGGGAGGCCGTCGGGCCCTACACCTACGGGCGCGACTCCAACCCGACGTGGACGCTGCTGGAGCGGGCGATCGGCGAGCTGGAGGGCGGCGCGGAGGCCGTCGCGTTCTCGTCGGGGATGGCGGCGGTGGCGAGCGTCCTGCTGTCGCAGGCCGGCTCGGGCGACATCGTGGTCATGCCCGACGACTGCTACTACACGGCCAGGGCCCTGAAGGAGCGGCTGGAGTCCTACGGGGCAGAGGTCCGGATGGCGCCGACCGCGGGTGACGCCCAGATCGGGCTGCTGGAGGGGGCGCGGCTGGTCTGGCTGGAGACCCCGTCCAACCCGAACCTGGACGTCTGCGGCATCAGACGGATCGTGGAGGCCGCGCACCGGGCGGGCGCGCTGGTGGCCGTGGACAACACCCTCGCCACGCCGCTCGGGCAGCGGCCGCTCGACCTCGGGGCGGACTTCTCCGTCGCCAGCGACACCAAGTCGCTGACCGGGCACGGGGACCTGCTGCTCGGCCATGTCGCGACGCGCGACCCGGAGCTGGCGGACGCGGTCCGGTTCTGGCGCAAGACCGTCGGCGCCGTGCCCGGGCCGATGGAGGCGTGGCTGGCGCACCGGTCGCTCGCCACGCTCCACCTGCGGCTGGACCGGCAGACGGCCAACGCGATGGCCGTGGCCGAGGCGCTGCGGGGGCGTCCGGAGGTGTCCGGGCTCAGGTACCCGGGGCTGCCTGACGACCCGGGGCACGAGGTCGCGGCCCGGCAGATGCGGCGGTTCGGCTGCGTCGTGTCGTTCACGCTGAGGGACGAGGCGTCCGCGGAGCGGTTCCTCGGCTCCCTGCGGCTCGTCATGCAGGCCACCAGCTTCGGCAGCGTGCAGAGCTCGGCGGAGCGGCGCGGCCGCTGGGGCGGTGACGCCGTGGCCCCCGGCTTCATACGCCTGTCCGCCGGCGTCGAGGACACCCGCGACCTCGTCGCGGACGTCCTCCAGGCCCTGGCCGCGGCCGGGCGGTGAAAATCGGATGATCGGCGCGGGCGGCCGCCGCTAGCGTGACCGCCCATGGACGACGCGCGGGCATTCCTGGAAAGCGGTGACATCGCCGGACTGATCCGGCATTTGCGGTTCAACGCCGAGACCATGGAGCCGGGCGAGGTCGCGCGGCTCATGGAGGGCGCGGCGGCCGTGTCCGGCTTCGACGACATGCGCGAGGCCGCCGCGGCGCTGGCCGTCCGGCAGGAGCCGCAGCAGCTCTACGACTTCGGCTACGCCTGCATCGAGCGCGGCGTCGCCTTCCTGGCGGTCCCGGCGCTGCGGCGCGCGCTGGAGATGATGCCGGACGAACCCGTCCTGCTGATGGAGTTCGTGTCCGCGCTGGAGCGCGAGAACCGGCACGCCGAGGCCGTCGCCGCCCTGGAACCGCGGGTGGACGCGCTGGACCCGTGGCCCGCCCGGTACCTGCTGGCCTACAACGCGCTGTTCGCCGGGGACGTCGACCGGGCCGCCAGCGAGGCGTCGCGGCTGCCGGCGCCGGGCGCGGACTGGGCCCCGGCCCGCGACCGGCTCGCGCGGATGGTCTCGCGGGCGGTGGCGGCTCGGGCCGCGGGCCCGCTCGACCACCGCGACCTGCGCGGCTGGCACTTCGCGCTCGGGGGCGGCGTCCTCGCCACGCTCTCCCCGTACGGGTTCGAGGACGGCATGACGGGGCGGTACGCCTACACCTCCGACAGCTTCGCCACGTGCAGGCGGACCCTCGACCGCGTGCGGCTCGTCCTGGACGCGGCGGGACGGCGCCCGACGTCCGTCGGCCTGCTGCCCGACCGGTCGAGCCGGATCCTGGGGCTTGCGGCGGCGCGGATGTTCGGCCTGCCCGCCGAGCCGTTCGCCCCGGACCGCCCCGGCGCGCTCGTGGTCGCCTACGACCTGAACGAGACGGACCCGGGCGGCCTGCACGAGCGGGCCGAGGGTCAGGTGCTGTTCGAGCACGCCTCGTGCTGGACCGACCCGCCCGCGGTGAGCGCCGACGTCACCGGGTTCCTGCACCAGATCGTGGTGTCGCCGTGGGGCGAGCAGCTGCGGTTCGCGAACGGCGGCGAGCCGGAGCGGGCCCCGGCGGACGAGCGCCCCGCGGAGGAGCTGGCCGCCGAGATCGTCGCCGCCGATCCCCTGGTGGACGACGGTGACGGCGATGCTCCGCCGGACCCCGACGAGCGCCTGGCGGGCTTCGTCCGGGCGGTCGCCGGCCACTGGCTCACCGGGCCGAGGGACATGGTGCACTCCCCGGGCCCGGTACCCAGCAGCCGCTTCGCCTAAGAGGCGGTGAGGCTCGTCAGGTCGGCGAGCAGTTCGGAGAGCAGGACAGGGTCCACGCCGGCGAGCCCGTCCAGGATGATGCTGGACGGGTCGCCGGGCGCCGTGCCGACCCACACCCGCTCGATCGTCTGGACGGGGTTCAGGTCGACGAGGCCCACCGCGATCCCGGGACTCAGGTCGACCACGACGGTGACGCCGGGCGCGAGCGTGCAGGAGATCCAGTGCTCGATGCCGTTGTCCTGCGGGGCGCCGCGCTTCCACGTCGTCCGGGTGAGGCCGAGGAGACCGCCGGTCGGAGCGGTCAGGCCCTCGAAGCGTTCGAGCCTGCCGTTCTCGCCCTCCCCGTCGGCGAGCGCGTGGACGGGCCGTCCGAGCTGCGGGAACGGCTGGAGGATCTCGTAGTCGGCGAACACCCGCGCCCACGCGGTCACCGACTCGCCCAGGAGCACAGGATGGGCGATCCGCACGCCCGCCGAAGGCGATGGCTCGACGGTCTCGTCGTGGAGGTCGGCGAACGTCCGGTCCTCGGCGATCCGGAACGCCCGGCCGCCGCTCAGCCAGACCAGCCGGCGGGCGAGGTGCAGCATCAGCGGGTGCGCGACGACGAACTCGGCGAACTCGGCGCGCGTCCATTCGCGGCCCGCGACCATGGCCGACTCCAGCCGGGCCACCTCGGTGGAGGCGACCGCGCGCACGTCCTTCCTCAGCTCCGCGAACCGCCGGTGGGCGGCCGCGGCCAGGTCGGGATCGTCCTTGGCACCGGGTTTCGGCAGGGCCTTGCGGCGGACACCGCGCTCGTCGGACACCTGCGGCTTGAGCTGCTCGTCGAAGCCGACGGTGAAGCGGCGCGGCCCGTAGTCGAGCGTCAGGGTGCCACCGGCGTCCAGGCCGAAGCCGGGCACGAGCCGGTCGGCGAGCTGCTCCGCCGTCAGGCCGCGCCGCTCCGCGATGTGGGCGAGCCTCCGCTGCGCCTCACCGCGCAGCCCCTTGTACCGCGACTTGCGCGCGATGCCGTTGAGGTTCATCAGGGCGACGTCGGTGCCGATCGCGGCCAGCGCGTCGAGCCCCTGGACGGCGCTGCTGTATCCGCCGCTGCGCCCCGGCCACTCCTTGACCAGCGGCGCGAGGCGGCGGACCGTGCCGTCGTCGCCGAAGCGGCCGAGGGCCGCCAGCACGAACCCGCTGCGGTTCGGCATGCGGGCCTCCTGCCACGCCTCGAACAGCGCCCAGGCGAACGCGGTCAGCGACTCCGGCTCGCAGACCTCGGCGGCCGCGTCCACGACGCCGGTCGCGTCGAGGCGTCCGCCCGGGCTCACCGTCAGGGCGAGCAGCAGGGTGCGGGCCGCCTCGCGCGGCAAATCCCCGCCGTCCCGCAGGACCGGGCGGGGCAGCGCGCCGGCGTCGAGCCACTTCGGCAGGGACGGCGCCCTGACCGGCGGTTCGACGGGCGCGGTCGCGGGCGGTGCGGCGGCGAGGAGCCTCGCGACCGCGCCGGCCGCCTCGTCGCCGTGGACGCGGGCGGCCGCCACGACATCGCCCTTGATGATCCGCAGCGCCTTCACGGCATTCCGGCGCGGCCCGGCGCGCTTGCCCAGCGCGTCCGGCACCAGGTACGGGACGGCGGCCGGGCCGTGCCGCTCGAACCACGCGTGCGCGAGATCCTGCGCCGACTTCAGCCGGTAGAGCCAGTCGGCGACCATGCGGGCCACGCCGGCGGACAGGAGCGGCAGCACGACCGGGCCCGTCCCGTAGGGGTTCTGCTTGGCCAGCCGGACGGCGACGTCCCAGGCGGCGGTCTCGAAACGCGCCACGATCGGCTTGAGGGAGTGGGCGAAGTCCCACGTCACGTGCGGCTCCCACCCGGCCAGTAGCGGCCGCGCGAGATGCTCGGGCGCCTGCGCGAGGAAGCCCGCCCGCGTGGGCTCGTAGCCCATCCGCCCGTCGCGGAACTCCTCGGCGGCCTCCTCCCATTCGCCGTCCCGCCAGGACCCGTAAGGGCGGACGGCGGCCCATTCCTCGCGCTCGCCGGGCCCCCAGACGACCGCGCGGCCGTCCGGCGCCGCCAGGCCCGGGACGGTGACCGGCTCCTCGCCGGAGGGCGGGGCGGCCGGTCTGCGCGCCCACGGCGGGTCCAGGAGCGCCTTCGGCAGATCCATGGGGTTCTCTTTCTCAGGTCAGCGTCGCCAGGTCGGCGAGGATCTCGGACACGGTGATCGGGTCGAGGCCGGCGAGGGAGGCCGTGGCGGCGCCGCCGTAGCCCACCTGCTCGCGGCGGTCCACCACGCCGACCCCCCGCAGCGTCTGCTCGGGCAGCGCGTCGACCGCCCCGGCTCCGATGCCGGGATCGAGGTCGATGACGACGTACCGGCCGCCGGGGAGTCCCCGGGAGATCCACGGCTCGATGCCCGCGTCCTGCGGCGCACCGCGCTCCCAGCCGCGCGAGGTCAGGCCGAGCACCTTGCCGACCGGGACGGTGAGCCCCTTGTAGCGCCCGAGCCCGCCGTCCGCGTCGGACGGGCGATGGACGGGCCGTCCGAGCTGCGGGAACGGCTGGAGGATCTCGTAGTCGGCGAACACCTCCGACCAGGCGGCGAGGGAGCCGTCGAGGTCGAGCGGGTGCGCGACCCGGACCTCCGCCGAATCTGGGAGGGTGATGGCGTCGTCCTCGACGTCGGCGAACGTGCCGTCCTCGGCGACGCGGAACGCGGTCGTCCTCGCGCCCTCGCACGCGAGCCACACGAGGCGACGGACGAGGTGCCGGACGAGCGGGTGCCCGACCAGAAGCTCCCGGAACTCCCCCGCGGACCACCGGCGCTGCGCGACCATGGCCGCCTCCAGGCGGCGGAGTTGCGCGGAGGCGACGGCCCGCACGTCCTTCTTCAGCGTCGAGAACGCCTTGTAGGCGGCGGGGGCGAGCTCGGGGTCGTCGTTGGCGCCGGGCTTCGGCAGCGCCTTGCGCCGGGCGCCGCTCTCGTCGGCCACGTAAGGCTTGAGCTGCTCGTCGAAGCCGACGGTGAAGCGGCGCGGACCGTAGTCGAGCGTCAGGGTCCCGGCGGCGTCCAAACCGAAGTCGGGGACGAGCCGGTCGGCGAGCTGCTCGGCCGTCAGCTCCAGCCCGGCGGCGACCTCCTCGATCTTCTCCCGCGCCCTGGCCTTGAGCGCCTTGAACTTCATCTTCTGGGAGATTCCGTGCAGGTGCATGAGCGCCACGTCCGTGCCGATGCCGGCGAGGACGTCCAGGCCGGTGACCGCCTTGGCGTGCCCGCCGACACCGGGCCACTCCCGGATGACCGGGGTCAGGCGGCGGACGGTCTCGTCGTCGCCGGTCAGGCCGAGCTGCGTCAGCGCCCATCCCTCCTTGGCCGGCGCGCCCACCGCCTCCCACCGCCGGAAGAGGCCCCAGCCGAACTCGGCGAGCGAATCCGGATCGCACAGCTCGCGGACGACGTCCACACCGGCATAGACGTCGCCGGGCCTGGACATCGCGAGCATCGTCACCACGTGCCGCGCGGCGGCGTCCGGCAGCGCCCGCTCCCGGCCGCGCAGCAGGATCTGCGGGAGCACCCGCGGGTCGGCCCAGTCACCGACGGGTGGCGCCTTCGCGGGCAGGACGTCGAGCGGGTCGATCGAGACCAGCGCCCCGACCGCGTCCGCCGCGGCGTCGCCGTGGACGCGGGCCGCCGCGACCACCGCCTCCACACCGTGCCGCTCGGCGACGAGGCGCAGCGCGGCCTCGGCGGCGCGGCGCTGCGCGCCCGCCTTGCCCACCGCGGACGGAACCAGGGACGGAACGGCGGCCAGACCGTGCCGCCCGAACCAGACCCGCGCCGTCCTGCCCGCCTGCTTGAGCCGGACGAGCCAGTCGGCCATGAGGCACGCGACCTCGTCGCTCAGGAACGGCAGGAGGACGGCTCCCGCGGTCGCGGGGGCGCGCCGGGCCGCGAGGAGGGCCGGGGCCAGCGCGTCCACCTCGAAGCGGGCGACGACGACCCGCAGCGCCTCCTCCATGCGCCACGCGTCGGGCGGCTCCCAACCAGCCAGGAGCGGGCGGACGAGGTCCTCGGGCGCTTCGACGAACAGCACGAGCTGCTCAGGCCCGGACAGCGCGCCGTCCTTGAACTTCTCCGCATGGGCGGGCCATTCCATGCGATTCACCCATCGCCACATGTGGCGGAGGTCCACCGTCCAGGCGTCCCGCTCACCGGGCTTCCAGGCGATGAGGCGCGTGCCCGGCGGCTCCAGGCCCTTGATGACGACGGGCTTGGACTTCCTGCGGGGGCGGGTCCACGGCGGGTCGGCGAGCAGCGGCGGCAGCGCGTCGGCGGACGCCTCCGGCACCCGGACGATGGACTCGCGGATCGCCTCGACCGCCGCGCGCGACTCCTCCGGCAGCTCCGGCAGCATCTCCTCCGCCAGGTCGGGATGCAGGAGCAGCTGCGTCCGCAGCACATCCCGCACCTCCGGCCTCCGCACGTCCGGGCTGAGGAGGCGCAGCGCCCGCCGCGGGGACCTCCGCGCCGCGTTGATCAGCGCGGTGAGGCCGTCCCTGTAGCGGGCCCGGTCCACGAGCATCCGGAACGCCTCGTCCTCGGGCAGCCGGGCGAGCACGTCCAGCAGGAACCGGTACTTCTCGGCGTCGGTGTACCCGCCTGACAGGGCCTCGGCCACCAGCGGCACCGCACCCGACGGCCCGACGCCGTCCACGAGGGTCGCGATGACGCTCGGCGTCCGGTCGTGGTAGCGGAGCGGCAGGGCCGCCGGGTCGGCCTGCTCCGGCGCGCCGAGCGAGCAGAAGATCATCCACCGGCGCCTCGAGTAGGGCGGCAGGGCGATGATCTCCGGTTCGGCGCGGACCTCGTCGACCCAGTCCAGCCGGGTCGGCACGAGATAGGAGACGGCGGCCCGCTGCAGCGGCGTCCGGCGCCGCCCCGCCAGCGCCTCGACGGCCGCGGCGTACACGTCGTCGTCGGCGGCGGCCAGCAGGGCACGCAGGGGCCGTGCGGCGTCCTCCGTGGCCCACCACCCGCCGTGGGGGTCGGACGGACCGGCCCAGCGCACCCCGTCCCAGGTGACCGTGTTGCCGATCTGCCGGTAGTGGGCCGAGACGCGGCTCAGCTCGGCGAAGGCGCAGGCGGTGAAAGGCAGCCCGTGCTCGGTGGCCCACGCGTCCCGGAACAAGGCCTCCCGGGCGGTCTCGCGGACGCCGCGCCTGGCGACGGACGCGACGACCGCCGCCCCCAGCGCGTCGGCCTCGCCCTTCAGGTGGGCGCGGCCGTGCTCGGCCAGTTCGGCCTCCGTGCCCGGCGACGCGAGAACCTCCTCGACCTCGGCCCGGGCGGACTCCACCAGCGCCCGCGCCTCCCCGACCGCCCCGGGGTCGACCCGCACCTCCGGCCACGGCCCCGGACGATCACGGCGCGGATGCGCGATCCGACGCCACTCCTCCGGCATCACCCAGGTGCTCTCGTCGGCCGCCACCGGCCCCGCAGTCGCCATGACGCCACACCGTAAGGGAGATCACCGACAAAGGGATCAAGAACCGGAGCGCATGTCCCGCTCCACGGCGCCGGCGGCCTTGCGGGCGGCGATCAGCACCGGGTCCCAGACGGGCGCGAACGGCGGCGCGTAGCCGAGGTCGAGGCCCGTCATCTCCTCGACCGTCATCCCGTTCCACAGCGCGATCGCCAGGCCGTCGATGCGCTTGGCGGCGTTCTCCTCGCCGACGATCTGCGCGCCGAGCAGCCGCCCGGACCGGCGCTCGGCGATCAGCTTGGTCGTCATCGCGGCGCCGCCCGGGATGTAGCCGGCCCGGGTCGTGGACTCGACCGCCACGCTCAGCGTCTCGAACCCGGCCGCGGCCGCCTCGGCCTCGTTCAGGCCGGTCCGCGCGACCTCCACGTGGCAGATCTTGGAGACGGCGGTGCCGATGACGCCGGGGAACGTGGCGTAGCCGCCGCCGACGCCGATCCCGGCGACGCGGCCCTGCTTGTTGGCGTGGGTGCCGAGCGCGATCGCGACCGGCGCGCCCGAGACCAGGTGGCGGGTCTCGACGCAGTCCCCCGCCGCCCACACCCGCTCGGTCCGGGTGCGCATGCGCCGGTCGGTGACGATGCCGCCGGTCGGGCCGGTCTCGACCCCCGCGGCCTCGGCCAGCTCGGAGGCGGGCCGCACGCCGAGCCCGAGGACGACCAGGTCCGCCGGCAGGGTGCGGCCGCGCGTGCGGACGGCGGTGACGCGCCCGTCCGGGGAGGTGTCGAAGCCCTCGACCGGCTCCCCCAGGTACAGCCGCACGCCGATGCCGCGCATCGCGTCCGCGACGATCGCGCCCATGTCGGGGTCGAGGGTGCGCATCGGCTGGTCCGCGAAGTCCACGAGGGACACCTCCAGGCCGCGCATCACCATCGCCTCGGCCATCTCCACGCCGATGTAGCCGCCGCCCACCACGACGGCGCGGCGCGGGTTCCCCTCCTCGACGGCGCGGCGGATCGCCACCCCGTCGTCGAGGATCTGCACGCCGTGGACGCCCTCGGCGTCCGCGCCGGGCAGCCGCGGCCGGGTGGGGACGGCACCGGTCGCGATCACAAGGTGGTCGTAGGGCTCCCAGCGCTCGCCGCCGCCGTCCAGCGAGCGGATCCGCACCCGGCCGCCGGCGGGGTCGATCTCCAGGGCCTCGGTGCGCAGCCGCAGGTCGATGTCGCGCTCGCGGAACTCGGCGGGCGTGCGCGCGATGAGCGAGTCGAGCTCCTCGACCACGCCGCCGACGTAGTACGGGATGCCGCACGCGGCGTAGGACGCGTGGTGCCCCCGCTCCACCGCGACGATCTCCAGGTCGTCCGGACCGCGCAGCCTGCGGGCCTGGGACGCGGCGCTCATCCCGGCGGCGTCGCCCCCGATGACGAGCAGGCGCTCACGTGCGGCCATAGCGGTTCCTCCCCATGCATCCCGTTGATCGGGTCACTCCAGACCGTAGACCCGGCGGGCGTTGCCGGAGGCGACCAGCCCCGCGACGCGCTCGGCGTCCCGGGGCGTCCAAGCGCCGTCCTCCACTCCCCCGGCCAGGAACCCGGCGAGTCCGCGCCGGAACAGCAGCGCCCCGAGATGGTAGAGCTCGGCCAGGCCGAACGCGTCCGAGGAGTACAGCACCTTGCCGAACGGCGCCAGCTCCAGCAGCTCGGCGACGAGCGCGGGCGAGCGGTGCCCGAGGTTGTGGGTCGCCAGGCCCGCGTCGACGTACACGTTCGGCAGCACCTGCGCCAGGTACCCGGCGTGCCGGTGGAACGGGTAGTTGTGCAGCAGCATCGCGGGGGCCGGGTCCATGGCGCGCAGCAGCCCGATCAGCAGCAGGGGGTCGCCGCGGCGCAGGTCGGCGTCCACGTCCCCGTAGCCGACGTGGAACTGGACGGGCAGCCCGGCGTCCACCGCGCACCACACGAGGAAGCGGTGCAGGACCTCGTCGCACACGCGCGGCGGGGCGCCGGCGCTCTCCGCGGCGAGCATGAGCCGGTCGGCGGCGCGGGCGACCTCCGCCTCCGACGGCCGCTCGCCGGACAGCTCCAGCCCGGCCCGGTAGGCGGCGATCGACTTGGCGCCCACCGCGTCCCTGGCGTGAAGCCGGGATCGCACCTCGTCCGCGAACCGGCCCGCCTCGACGCCGCCGGAGGCCACCTGCTCCGCGACCGACTCCAACCGGACGATCTCGTGCGCCGCCGCGCCCGCCAGGCGGCCGAGGCCGGGCGGGTCGAGCATCGCCTCCGGGAGGTAGCCGGTGTCGACGCAGAGCGCGTCGAGCCCGGCGGCGTCCAGGAACCGGCGGTTCACCTCGGCGGCGCCCAGCTCGGCCCGGCGGGCCAGGTACGCGTCCGGCTCGGCGTGCGCGTCCAGGCCGAGGACGGGCGGGCACCAGCGGCGCAGCGCGAAGCCGACCTGGGTGTCGAACATGCTCACTCCGGGCGGGCCCGCGGTCTCCGCCTCGGTGAGCATCTCCTCGAACGCCGTCCGGCCGAGATCCCTGTCGAGGACGCCGTGGCAGTGGTGGTCGACCAGCCGCAGCGACTCCAGATACTCCAGCACGGTTCCCCTCTCCTCGCTGAAACGCGCATCCGTTCTCCCTACGATGCCCTTACGGAGCGTGTTCAGCTCCGCCGCCGTCCGACCGGGAGCCAGCACCGTGGAACCGACCTCTCACACCGCCCCCCGGGGACGCGACGCCGGAGTGCCGGCCCTGGACGGGCACGACCGCGCCCGGTTCGGCGCCCGCGCGGCCGAGGCGGCGCGCAGGCTGGCGGGTGAGGGCATCGTCGCCGTCGCGCTGACGTGGGTGGACGTCAGCGGCATCACGCGCACCAAGACGGTCCCGGTGGAGCGGCTGGAGCACGCGGCGGCGTGGGGCGTCGGGATGTCCCCGGTGTTCGACGTGTTCCTGCTGGACGACTCGATCGTGGCCGGGCACCACATCGGCGGCCCGACCGGGGACCTGCGGCTCCACCCCGACCTCGACCGGCTCGTCCCGCTGGCCGCGCTGCCGGGCTGGGCGCACGCGCCCGCGCTCCGCTACGACCAGGACGGCTCGATCCACCCGCTGGACACCCGGGCCCTGCTGCGCCGCGAGGTCGGCCGGCTCGCCGAGCGCGGCTGGACGGTGAAGGCCGCGATCGAGATCGAATGGGCGGTGTCGGACGGCGGCGGAGAGGAGTTCTCCCCCGCCTGCAAGGGCCCCGCCTACGGGATGACGCGGGTGACGGAGCTGGCCGGCTACCTGCGCGGCCTGCTCGAGGCGCTGAGGGCGACGGGCGTGACGGTCGTCCAACTGCACCCCGAGTACGCGCCCGGGCAGTACGAGGTCTCGGTCGCCGCCGAGGGCCCGGTCGGCGCGGCCGACACCGCCGTGCTCGTCCGGGAGACGATCCGGGCGGTGACGATGGCGCACGGCATGGCCGCGTCGTTCTCCCCCAAGGTCGAGGCCGGCTCGGTCGGCAACGGCGCGCACGTCCACCTCAGCCTGTGGCGCGACGGCGACGCCGACGCCGCGGTGAACGGCGCGGTGAACGCGATGGCGGGCGGCCCCGGCCCGTACGGGATGACGGCGGCCGGTGAGGCCTTCGCGGCGGGCATCCTGCGGCGGCTGCCCGCGCTGCTCGCGGTGGGCGCGCCGTCGGTGGCAAGCTACCTGCGGCTCATCCCGTCGCACTGGTCGGGCGCGTACGCGTGCTGGGGGCTGGAGAACCGGGAGGCCGCGCTGCGGTTCGTCACGGGCGCGGACGGCGAGCGCGCGACCGCGGCGAACCTGGAGGTCAAGTGCCTGGACGGCGCCGCCAACCCGTACCTGCTGCTGGCCGCGCTGCTCGCGGCGGGCCGCGACGGGCTGGGCGCCGACCTGCGGCTGCCGGAGCCGGTCGACGTCGACCCGGCGGGGCTGAGCGAGGAGGAGCGCGCCGCGCGGGGCATCGCGCCGCTGCCCTCGTCGCTGGCGGAGTCGGCCGCCGCGTTCGAGGCCGACGCCGTCCTGCGCGAGGCGCTCGGCGAGGCCGTCACCGACACGGTGGCCGCGGTTCGGCGCGGGGAGATCGCGCTGCTGGACGGGGCGACGCCGGAGCGGGTGGCCGCGGCCACCCGCTGGCGGCACTAGCGGGACCGGAGGGCCGGGCAATGCGCATCACCGGATACAAGAGTCACGGGGTGGCCGCCGCCGCCGCGCTGGTCAACGCCGTGACGAGCGCCGGCGGGGACGACTCCCCCGGCGCGCTGCGCCGCATCCTGCGGGAGAACGGGTTCTTCTGGCAGGAGTTCGAGGAAGCCGACGCCGACGACTTCCGGCGGTGGGGCCGCGTCCTGCGCCCCTTCTTCGACGCGGCCGGGCTGGAGGAGGCGACGGCGCTGCTGAACGGGCTCATGCTGGAGATCCCTATGCATCCGCATTTGTCCGACCACGAACCGCACGGCCTGCACATGCACTACGCGCCGCCCTCGTCCCGGCTGGTGGAGCGGTTCCGCGCGACCACGCTGATGAACCTCGCCGAACTGGTCGTCGAGCACGGGCTCGGCCGGACGGGCGCCTGCGCCGCGGAGGGCTGCGACCGCGTCTACGCCGACACCTCCAGGGCGGGGCGGCGCCGGTTCTGCTCGGAGGCCTGCGCGAACCGCACGAACGTCGCCGCGTTCCGCGCGCGCCGACGGGAGTGACCGCCGACTGCCTGCGGATTCACGGATTTTGTGACTTTTGTCAGCGCCTGTGACCTTTGCCTGCTTGCGGGCATGACAGAGCGCATGTCGCTCGTGTTCTTCCGCCGGCGCTCCGGGCAGGGTGACCGCCGCGACCGCTCGCCGCTGCGCGTGGCGACCGAGACGCGGTCCACCGTGTACCGGATCGCCCGTCTGACGATCACCGCCACGCTGTCGTTCGTGCTGGCCCTCGCGGTGTTGCCGTCCGGAGGGCCGCAGCCGCTGCTCGCCCCGCTGACCGCGCTGCTCGTCGTGCAGTTCTCCGTCTACCAGACGATCAGGGCGGGCATCCTGCGGGTCGCCGCCGTCACCTCGGGGGTGCTGGTCGCGGTGATGGCCGCGAGCACCATCGGGTTCTCCTGGTGGACGCTCGGCCTGACGATCCTCGCGGCCCTGGTCATCGGGCACGTGCTGCGGCTCAGCGAGCACGTGCTGGAGGCGCCGATCTCCGCGATGCTGATCTTCGCGCTGGGGTCGGCGAGCGAGGCGGGCGCCTCCGACCGCGTCCTGGAGACGCTGATCGGCGCGGCCACCGGCCTGGCGGCGACGCTGCTCGTGCCCGCGGTGCGGGTGCGGCCCGCGGAGGAGGCCGTCCAGGACGTCGCGGAGAAGCTGCGGGAGCTGATCGAGGGCATCGCCGAGGGGCTGCGCGGCGAGCGCACCGAGGGGGAGGCGGCCCGCTGGCAGGCCGACGCCGAGCGCCTCGCGCGCGAGATCGGCCGCACCGACCGCGACCTCGGCGCCGCCGAGGAGAGCGTCCGGCTCAACCCGCGGACCCGCGCGCGGCGGCTCATCGACGCGGGGGTGGCGCTGCGCAACGCCATGGAGACGATGGAGCACTTCACGCTGTCGCTGCGCGGGCTGACCCGGTCCCTCGCCGACGACGAGCGGCTCGGCGAGCGGGGCCGGCTGCTGACCGACCCGGAGGTGCGCCGCGAGCTCGGCGACGCGCTGGCGGGAATCGCCGCCAGCATCGCCTCCTACGGCCGGCTGGCCCGCTCCGACCTCACCCGCGACGCCCGGCCGTTCCTCGCCGAGCACGAGCTGGAGGTGCGGGTGGACGTGGCCCGCGAGCGCCGCGCGCGGCTCACCCGGCGGCTGCACGCGCGCGCCGCGGCCGGCGACCTGTGGCCGCTGTACGGGGAGGTCTCCATGGACATCGACCGCCTCATCGAGAACCTGCGCGTCGAGCACCGGGCCCGCGCCCGCGAGCACTGGCGCAGGCACCGCGGCGCCTCGCGGCACCTGCCCGAGCGGCCGGTCCAGGTCGTCCAGCAGGCGGGGCAGCAGCTGCGCCGCGCCGCCGGGTCCGCGGTCGCGGCCGCCGAGCGCGGCGCCGGCGAGATCGAGACGCGCCACCACCGGCCCGGGCAGGGCGAAGACCCGCCCCGGGGGGATTGGGACGGGTCTTCGCGCGGGGCGTGAGGCCCCGGTGGGACGGTCAGCGGAAGGTCGGCTCCAGGACGTCGACGCCGCGGGTGTTGTCGGCGACGTAGACGTACTTGCCGTGCCAGTACGGCTGCCAGGACGCGGCGTCCGCCGGGCGGTAGTAGGCGATCTGGCGCGGGTTCGTCGGGTCCGTGACGTCGAGGAACCGGGTGCCCTGGGAGTAGAACGACTGGGCGATCACGCCGTCGCGCACGTCGAAGTAGTGCGCCGAGCAGTCCGTGCTCTCGGGGTCGCTGCCCTCCTTGCCGGCGACGCCCCACGTCGCGACGGTGTTCAGGCGGAACTTGTGCTCCGGCGTCGACTTCCAGCCCTCGCCGCCGTAGGAGCCCTTCAGCGACGCGATGACGAGCAGGCCGTCGTTGGCGCAGCCGTCGTTGCGACCGGTGTCGATCGGGTGCTTGTACCCGGACTGAACCGGTTGCGTACATGATCGTCCGCTTGTGCGGGCCGCGGCCGTAGTCCATGAACTTGGCTTCCTCCCCGCGCCTGAGGGCGGGGGATTCCCGTGGGTGGGACGCGTTCACGCGGCCTGCCCGTCGGGTGGTTGGCGCTTCGCGGACCGCCCGGCGGCGAGGTCTCCACGCCCTGTGACCGCCAGCCCGGCGGCGAGGATGTTCTTCGCTGCGTTCACGTCGGCGTTGCCGGTGTAGGTGCAGGAGGTGCAGGCGAAGACCGCTTGGCTCTCGCGGGACTTGGCATCCACCAGCCCGCACGCCGAGCAGCGCTGCGAGGTGTACGCGGCGGGCACCCGCACGATGCGGGAGCCGTTGTAGCGTGCCTTGTGTTCCAGTGCCGTCAGCAGAGCGCCCCAGCCCTTGGCGAGGATCGCCCGGTTCAGTCCGGCTTTCTGCCGGACGTGAACGCCAGGCGCCTCGAGGGTGCCGCGCGCTGAGGCGGTCATGCTGCGGACCTTCAGGTCCTCGACGGCCACCAGTTCGTGGTCGCGGGTCAGCCTGTTCGCGGTCCAGGCCAGGAAGTCGGTGCGGCGGGCGCGGACACGGGCGTTCAGCGCGGCGATCCGTGCCCGCGTGGCGGCACGACGGTTGGATCCCTTGCGCTGGCGGGCGAGCTTGTGCTGAAGCCGTTTGAGCCGCGCGGCCTCGCCGGGGGTGATGAACGCGCGGTCTCGCAGATGCCCGTCGGAGGTGGCGACGGCGGCCTTGACGCCGCGGTCCACGCCCACGGCCGGTCCGCCGTTCGGGCAGGCCTCTGCCATTCCGTCCTGGACGCAGAACGAGACGTACCAGCGTCCGCCGTCCTTCAGGACGGTGGCGTTGCGCAACTCGCCGCCCAGCGGCCTGGTCCAGCGGAACCGCACCCATCCGAGTTTGGGCAGCCGCACGCGGCCCCACCGGCGGCAGAGGCGTTCCACAGCGATGTGCTTGGGATCGGGGAACCGAAACGACGGCGCGGTCTTGCTCTTGGACCGCCACCGGACCCTGAACGTGCCGTGGGTCCCGCACGCGCGCTCCAGGTCGCGGAGCGTCTGCTGAAGCGTGTGCGACGGCGCCTCGGCCAGCCACGGGAAGTCGCGTTTGGCCTCGGCCATCTGCCGGGCCTGCTCGACGTAGCCGACAGACGCGCCCCGGCGCCGGTAGGCGCGGCGCTGCTCCAGCCCGACATTCCACACCGTCCGGCACGCGTCGCCGATGAGCCCGGCGAACTGCTCCTGCTCGGGAGTGAGCGCCAGAAGGTAGCGCCGGCCGGTCAGCATTCAACGGCCCTTCTGCTGCTCGACGTAGCGCTCCACCGCGGCCGGCGGCGCGCCACCGACGGTGGCCACGAAATAGGAGTTGGTCCACAGTGTCGGGAGCCGCGACTTCAGGTGCGGGAACTCCTCGCGCAGCACGCGGGAGGAGCGGCCCTTGACGGCCTTCACCAGCCGGTGGACGCCGAACTGGGGATCGACCTCGACCACCAGGTGGACATGGTCGGGCATGACCTCCAACTCCACCAGCCATGCCCCTTTGTCCTCGACGACTTCGCAGATGAGGTCTTTGAGTCGTTCCTCGACCCGGCCACCGAGCACACACCGCCGGTACTTCGGGCACCACACCACGCGGAACGCACATCGAAAGACGACGTTGCCGTTCGACCGCAGGGCTACAGCCACACAAAGACTATAAAGCTGGGAGCTACCTAATGACCGGGAGTCGAGAAGGATGGGCTGACCCCACGACTGAAGCCGGGATCTGCGCCCAAGAATTCCATCAGTGAGATGGCGCCCTTGGCGTCAGCACGCCGCCGACGCGCCACACGCCCTTGACCACCTCGGACGACGCCTTCACCGGCCTGCGGCTGGACCGCCTCACCGTCGAGGACTGACGTAGCCTCGTGATCATGAAGAACGTGCTGATGCTCTGCGGGAGCCTGCGCAAGGGGTCCACGAACGAGGCGGCGCTGCGCACCGCGCGGGCCGTGGCGCCGTCCGGGATCGAGGCGACGCTCTACTCCGGCATGGGCGACCTGCCGCACTTCAACCCCGACGACGACCGCGAGCCGCTGCACCCGGCCGTCGCGGGCCTGCGCGCCGCGATCGGCGCCGCGGACGCGCTGCTGATCTGCACCCCGGAGTACGCGGGCGCGCTGCCCGGCTCGTTCAAGAACCTGCTCGACTGGACGATCGGCGGCGGCGAGATCTACGGCAAGCCGGTCGCCTGGCTGAACGCGGCCTCCCCCGCCGCGCCCACGGGCGGCGGCGACGCGCACGCCTCGCTGCGCAAGGTGCTCGGCTACGCGGGCACCGAGATCGTCGAGGCCGCCTGCGCGCGGATCCCGGTGACCCGGTCCGACGTGGGCGAGGACGGCTTGGTCCGCACCGCGGAGCCGCGCGAGCGGATCGCCGCGGCGATGGAGGCGCTGCGGGACGCGCTCGGCTGACGGCAAGTTTCGGGGCGTACTCCGAAATCCATATGCTGCTGGCATGGAGCAGGACGAGGGGGCGGGCCGGGTGACCCTGGCCCAGGTCGCGGACCAGGCAGGGGTCTCCATCTCGACGGTCTCGAAAGTCCTGAACGGCCGCGAGGACGTGGCGCGCGGGACGCGGCTGCGGGTGGAGCGGCTGCTCGAGCACCACGGCTACGAGCGGGGCTCGCGCGCGGCGACCGAGGCGCCGCTGATCGAGATCGTCCTGCACGAGATCGAGAGCCTCTGGACCATGGAGCTGATCCGGGGCGTGGAGAGCGTCGCGAAGGCCAACGGCGCGAGCCTGGTGCTGACCGAGAGCGGCACCCGCCACTCCCCCGGCCCCGAGTGGATCGGCGGGGTGCTGCGGCGCCGCCCGCTCGGCGTCGTGCTGACCTTCTCCAGCCTCGCGCCGCAGGACAAGAAGCGGCTGCGGTCCCGCTCGATCCCGTTCGTCATCATCGACCCGGCCGGCGACCCCGACCCCGACGTTCCCTCGGTCGGCTCGGCCAACTGGTCGGGCGGCCTCGCGGCGACCCGGCACCTCGTCGACCAGGGCCACCGGCGGATCGCGATCATCACCGGGCCGCCCGACATGCTGTGCTCGGTGGCGCGGCTCGACGGGTTCCGGTCGGCGATGGGCATGGCGGGCCTGGAGGTCGACCCGTCCCTCGTCGCCTACGGCGACTTCCACGTCCAGGGCGGGTTCGAGAAGGCCTCGGACATGCTCGCCCGGCCCGACCGGCCGACCGCGATCTTCGCGGGCAGCGACCTCCAGGCCCTCGGGGTGCTGGAGGCCGCGCGGGTGCACGGGCTGCGGGTCCCGGACGACCTGTCCGTGGTGGGCTACGACGACGTCGCGGTCGCCCCCTGGGCCAGCCCCGCGCTCACCACCGTCCACCAGCCGCTGCGGCAGATGGCGGAGTCCGCCGCCCAGATCATCCTGAGCATCCGCGCGGGCGAGCCGGTCGCCACCCGCATGGAGCTGTCGACGAGCCTGGTCGTCCGCAAGAGCACCGCCCCACCGCCCGCGCACCTCTGACGCGCCCTCGAAACGTTTCGAGCCCCGGCCCGTTCGCGGCTACCGGCGTCCTCCCCCGGCCACCGGCCGCTCCCCCCCCCCCGCCCGTCCATGCCACTCTGACATTTTATGCTTATAATGTCAGAGTGACAGACGCGATGATCGAATCCATCCTGGACGCGGCGTACACGTGCTTCACCCGGCACGGGGTCCGGCGCACCACCATGGACGACATCGCCCGCGAGGCGGGGATGTCGCGCGCGGCGGTGTACCTGCACGTGCGCAACAAGCAGGACGCCTTCCGCCGCCTGGCCGAGCGGCTGCTGGAGCGGGCCATGACCGAGGCCCGGCTCGGCGCGGAGTCCGGCGAAGGGCTCGCGGCGCGGCTCACGGCGGCGCTGGAGGCCAAGCTCGGCCTGGCACTGCGCCTGTGGCGGGACAGCCCCGCCCACGCCGCCGAGCTGCTCGGCGAGGACGCCCGCCTGTCCGCCGACCTGATCGAGTCCTACGACGCGGCCATGCGCGACCTGCTCGCCGCCACCGTCCGCACCGGCGCCCCGGACGCGGACGCCACCGAATTCGCCGAACTCCTCCTCGCCCTGACGCGCGGGCTGGAGGCCGATCTCAGCGACCCCGAGGCCCCGACCCGACGGCTGCGCCACGCCGTGGCGCTGCTCGTGGCGGGCCTGACCCGGCAGCCGCCTCTCACTCCGGAGCAGCCATGACCACCGCAGTCCTGATCACAGGGACCTCCTCCGGCATCGGCCGGGCCACCGCCGAGCGGCTGGCCGCCCGTGCCGACGTGACCGTCTACGCCACCGCCCGGCGGCCCGAGACGATCGCCGGCCTCGCCGAGGCCGGCGCCCGCGTCCTCGCGCTCGACGTGACCGACGACGCATCCATGCGCGCGGCGGTCCGCGCGGTCGAGGCCGAGCACGGGGCGGTCGGCGCCCTGGTCAACAACGCCGGCTACGGCGAGTACGGCACCATCGAGGAGACCGGCCTCGGCGGCGTGCGCCGCCAGTTCGAGACCAACGTGTTCGGCCTCGCCCGCATGACCCAGCTCGTCCTGCCCGGCATGCGGACCGCCGGACGAGGACGGATCGTCAACGTCGGCTCCATGGGCGGGCGGATCGTCTTCCCGGCGGGCGGTTACTACCACGCGAGCAAGTACGCCGTCGAAGCCCTCACCGACGCGCTGCGCTTCGAGGTCGCCCCGTTCGGGATCAAGGTCAGCCTGATCGAACCCGGCCTGATCCGCACCTCCTTCGGCGAGACCGCCGCCCACAGCCTCGCGGGCTCCGCCGGGTCCGCCGGCCCCTACGCCGCTCTCAACGCCGCCGCGGACCGCCAGATGGCCGCCTCCTACCGCAACGCCGCCCTGTCCGCTCCCCCCGAGTCGGTCGCCAAGGTGATCGAGCGCGCCGTCACCGCGGGCCGGCCCCGCTCCCGGTACGTGGTCACCCCCGCCGCCAGGGCCCTGATCCACACCCGCCGCCTGCTCGGCGCCGCCGCCTTCGACGCCTACCTGCGCATGCAGTTCCGCGGCGCCTGAACGAGGGACGGCCCCCCGCCGACTTGAAATCTATAGACCAGTCGGTCTAGTTTGGAGAGCATGACACCTCGGGGCGAGACGCGCGAGCGGGTCCTGCGGACGGCGGCGGAGCTGTTCCAGCGGCAGGGCTACCACGGCACCGGGCTCAACCAGGTCCTCGCGGAGAGCGGGGCCCCCAAGGGCTCGCTGTACTTCCACTTCCCGGACGGCAAGGAGCAGCTCGCGGCGGAGTCGGTGGCGCGGTCGGGCCGCGCGGTGGGCGAGGCGCTCGCCGAGTCCCTCGTCGCGGTGCCGGACGCTCGCGCCGGGCTGGCGGCCCTGGGCGAGCACTTCGCGCGCGCCCTTCTGGAGTCCGACTTCGGGAAGGGGTGCCCGGTCGCGACGGTGGCGCTGGAGACGGCCGCGGAGAGCGAGACGATCCGGGCCGCCTGCGACGGTATCTACACCGAGTGGCAGCGCGGCATCGCGGCGGCCCTGCGCGGTTGGGGCGTGCCGGCCGAGCGCGCCGATCCGCTGGCGGCGCTCGTCCTGTCGTCGGTGCAGGGCGCCGTCATGCTCGCCCGCGTCCGGCGCGACGTGTCCGTCGTCCATGAGGTCACCCGCCAACTGGGCGACCTGGTCTGAGGAGCATTCCATGCGCGTTCACCATCTCGACTGCGCTCCCATGCGGGAGATCGAACCGGCCGAGGGGCCGGAGAGCCCGCTGCGGCGCGCGCGGGCCGCGGGCCACGTGCTGCTGGTGGAGACCGGTTCGGCCGGGCTCGTGCTCGTGGACGCCGGGATCGGGCTGGCCGACATCGAGCGGCCGTCCGAGCGGCTGCTGGACGACTGGGTGGAGATGGCGGGGCCGACGCTCGACCCGTCCGCGACGGCCGTCCGGCAGGTCGAGGGACTCGGGTACTCGGCCGCCGACGTCCGGCACGTCGTCCCGACGCACCTGCACCGCGACCACGCGGGCGGGCTCAGCGACTTCCCGGACGCGGCGGTGCACCTGTTCGAGGCGGAGCTGGCCGACGGCGGCAAGACCCCGGCGCAGCTCGCCCACGGCCCGAAGTGGGTCGCCTACGACGACGGCGGAGGCGACGCCTGGCACGGCTTCGAGGGCGTCCGGTCGCTGGAGGGCGTCCCCGACGACATCCTGCTGATCCCGCTCGGCGGCCACACGCCGGGGCACGCGGGCGTGGCTGTCCGCGACGGCGCCCGCTGGCTGCTGCACGCGGGCGACGCGTACATGTACCACGGCGAGGTCGACCGCCCCGAGCCGGTCGTGCACCCGCTGATGGAGCTCGTGCAGATGGGCGGCGAGGTCGACCGGGAGCTGCGGCTCGCGAACGTGGCGCGGCTGCGGGAGCTGGCGCGCGGCGGCGAGGTCGAGGTGTTCTGCGCCCACGACCCCTGGGAACTCGCCCGTTACCGCTGAGAGAGGCGGTGGGCGAGGGCGGTGTGGCGGCGGCCCGCGCCGGCCGTGCGGACGGCGGCGGCCAGGGCGCGGCGCGAGCCGACGAGGACCACGAGCTTCTTGGCCCGGGTGATGCCGGTGTAGAGGAGGTTGCGGCGCAGCATCATCCACGCGCCGGTGGTGAGCGGGATGACGACGGCCGGGTACTCGCTGCCCTGGGAGCGGTGGATCGTGATCGCGTACGCGTGGGCGAGCTCGTCCAGCTCGTCGAAGGCGTAGTCGACGCTCTCGTCCTCGTCGGTCACGACGGTGAGGGACTGGTCCTCCAGGGAGACCGACGCGACGACGCCGACGGTGCCGTTGAAGACGCCCGCCTCGCCCTTGTCGTAGTTGTTGCGCAGCTGGGTGACCTTGTCGCCGACGCGGAACACGCGGCCGCCGTAGCGGCGCTCGGGGCGGGCCTCGTCGTGCGGGGTCAGGGCCTCCTGGAGCAGCGAGTTCAGCGTCCCGGCCCCGGCGGCGCCCCGGTGCATCGGGGCGAGCACCTGGACGTCGCGGCGCGGGTCGAGGCCGAACCTGCGCGGGATGCGGTTCGCGACGACGTCCACCGTCAGCTCGGCGGCCTCGTCCTGCTCCTCGCAGGGGAACAGGAAGAAGTCGGGGTAGCCGCGGGTGTGGGGGTGGTCGCCGGAGTTGACGCGGTGCGCGTTGACGACGATCCCCGACTGCTGCGCCTGCCGGAAGATCCGGGTGAGCCGGACGCGCGGCACGACCTCGGCGCCGAGCAGGTCGGCCAGCACCTCGCCCGCGCCGACGGACGGGAGCTGGTCGACGTCCCCGACGAGCAGCAGGTGCGCGCCGCGCGGGATCGCCTTCACCAGCTTGTTGGCCAGGATCAGGTCGACCATGGAGCACTCGTCGACCACGACGAGGTCGGCGTCGAGGGGGTTGTCCTGGTCGAACCTGGGGTCGCCGCCCGGCTGGAGCTGGAGCAGCCGGTGCACGGTCGCGGCCTCGTGCCCGGTCAGCTCGGCGAGCCGCTTGGCCGCCCGGCCGGTCGGCGCCACCAGGACGATCTTGGCGTGCTTGGCGGCGGCGAGCTCCACCACCGAGCGGACGGTGAAGCTCTTGCCGCAGCCGGGGCCGCCGGTCAGCACGGCCACCTTCGAGGTCAGCGCGAGCTTGACGGCCTCCTCCTGCTCGGGCGCGAGCGCCTGGCCGGTGCGCTGCTTGAGCCACGGCAGCGCCCGGTCCCAGTCGACGCCGGAGAACGCCTTGAGCCGGTCGGCGGGGGCGTCGAGCAGCTCCAGCAGCCCGCGGGCCAGGGAGCGCTCGGCCCGGTGGAACGGGACGAGGTACACGGCCGGGATCGTCGCGGCGTCCTCGCCCTCGCCGGGGATCGGCTCCCGGACGACGCCCTCCTCGCGCGCCAGCTCGTCCAGCGCCGGGACGACCAGCTCCCGCCCGACGCCGAGGATCTTCTCGGCCGCCGTGACGAGGTTGGGCTCGGGCAGGAAGCAGTGCCCGTCGTCGGCGGCCTCCGACAGCGTGTACTGAAGGCCCGCCTTGATCCGCTCGGGACTGTCGTGCGGGATGCCGACGGCCTGCGCGATCGTGTCGGCGGTCTTGAACCCGATCCCCCACACGTCCGAGGCGAGCTGGTAGGGCCGCTTGCGGACGGTGTCGATCGAGGCGTCCCCGTACTGCTTGTAGATGCGGACGGCGAGGGAGGTGGAGACGCCGACGCCCTGGAGGAAGACCATGACCTCCTTGATGGCCTTCTGCTCCTGCCAGGCGTCCCCGATCCGCTTGGTGCGCTTGGGGCCGAGGCCCTGGACCTCGACGAGGCGCTCGGGCTCCTCCTCGATGACGCGCAGGATGTCGGTGCCGAAGTGCGAGACCATCCGGTCGGCCATCACCGGGCCGATGCCCTTGATCATCCCGGAGCCGAGGTAGCGGCGGATGCCCTGGATCGTCGCCGGAAGGACGGTCGTGTAGGAGTCGACCTCGAACTGCTTGCCGTACTTCGGGTGGGAGCGCCACCGCCCCGTCAGGCGCAGGCTCTCCCCCACCTGCGCGCCGAGCAGCGCGCCCACGACGGTGAGCAGGTCGGGCCCGCTCTTGGCGGTCGCGACGCGCGCGACGGTGTAGCCGGTGTCCTCGTTGGCGTAGGTGATCCGTTCGAGGACGGCTTCCAGCTCCGCCGGACGCGGCATGGCGGGCGGGGTCGGGGAGGTCGGCACGCCACCATGATGACCGATCCGCCCGGCGGGCCCGCCCGATCCGGGGCCTTCCGCATCACCCCGGAGCGGCGGCCCGGCGCGCGGCTCCGGGCGTCGCGCCCGCCGAGACCTCCAGTACCCCCGTCTCGGTGACCAGCGCGGTCACGAGGCGGGCGGGCGTGACGTCGAACGCGGGGTTGAACGCGCCGACCCGTTCCGGGGCGGTCCGCGCGCCGCCCCAGGCGAGGATCTCCGCGGCGTCGCGCTCCTCGATCGGCACGCCGGTCCCGTCGGGGAGCGCGAGGTCGACCGTGCTCCACGGCGCGGCGACCACCAGCGGGATCCCGGCCTCCCGGCAGGCCAGCGCCACGCCGACCGAGCCGATCTTGTTGGCGGTGTCGCCGTTGGCGGCGATCCGGTCGGCGCCGATGACCGCGACGTCCACCAGGCCGCGCAGGATCGTGCTCGGCGCGGCCCCGTCCGCCTGCACGAGGCACGGGACGCCGGCCTGGTCGAGCTCCCACGCGGTGAGCCGCGCGCCCTGGAGGAGGGGGCGGGTCTCGTCCGCGTAGACGAGTTCGACGCATCCCCGGTCGTGCAGTTCCCGGACGACGCCGAGGGCCGTCCCCCATCCGGCGGTGGCGAGCGCCCCGGCGTTGCAGTGCGTCAGGACGCGCAGGGGCCGGTCGCCCGCCCGCGCGAGGATCCAGTCGGCGCCGAACGCTCCGATGGCCCGGTTGCCGCGCACGTCCTCGTCCAGGAGCGACTGGGCCTCGGCCGCCACCGCCTCGGCGCCCCGCGAGACGAACGGCAGCACCCGGTCGACGCCGGCGGCCAGGTTCACCGCCGTCGGGCGGGCCCCGCGGACGCGGGCGATCGCGGCGTCGCGCCCGGCGGCGTCCCAGCCCTCGCGCGCGGCCTGCGACACGGCGACGGCGACGCCGAAGGCGCCCGCCACGCCGAGCGCGGGGGCGCCCCGCACCACCAGCCGCCGGATCGCGTCCACGAGCGTGTCGACGTCGCGGACCGTGAGGAACTCCACCCGGCCGGGCAGGACGGTCTGGTCGAGCAGCCGCAGGGCGTCGCCCGTCCATTCGAGGGTCGGCACGTCGTTCGTCATGTCTCCATCTTGTCCGAAATGCCGGGAAGCCCGGCGCCACCAGGCTTTCGGGCTCACCCGACTCCGCCGTGTGACCTGCGACAACTTGACATAGGTCGAACTCGTGTTCGAAATTGATCCGGGAGGGTTCGAGAGGAGGAACGAGCGTGCCGGAGGTGGCCCTGCGGGATCTCGCGACGGCGCTGGAGGGCGCCGGCGCGGGGACGGCGCCGCACGCGACCGTGCCGGTGCTCCCCGCGCTGCGGACCGTGGTCCCCGGCGGCGGGCTGCGCCCCGGCTCGGCCGTCGGGCTGGACGGCCCCGGCGCCGCCTCCCTCGCCCTCGCCCTCGTCGCGGGCGTGTCCCGGCACGGCGGCGAGGAGGGCGCCGGCGGCTGGTGCGGCGTCGTCGGCCTCCCCGGCTTCGGCGTGGCGGCCGCGGCGGGCATGGGCGCCGAGCCCGAACGGCTCCTGCTCGTCGACGATCCCGGTGACCGCTGGCCGGACGTGGTCGCCGCGCTGGCCGAGGCCGTCGACCTGGTCCTGCTGTGCCCGCCGGAGCGGCCCGGCGCCGCCGCCGTCCGCCGCCTGTCGGCGCTGGCCCGCAAGCACGGCTGCGTCCTCGCGCTGACCGGTGCGTTCGCCCGCGAATGGACCGGCACCCGGCTCCGCCTCCGCGTCGAGGACCCCGCCTGGGAGGGGCTCGCCGAAGGGCACGGGTGGCTCGCCGGCCGCCGCGTCCAGGTCGTCGCCGAAGGCCGCGACGCCCCCGGCGCCGGGCGCCGCGCGGAGCTCTGGCTGCCCGCGCCCGACGGCACCGTCCGGCCGGTCGAGACGGCGCGGCCGCCGCTGGAGCTGGTCCCCGGCTCGGTGGCCGCGGGCGCGCCCGCGCATCCGCGGCCCTCCGGCGTCCCGCCGCTCGTGCGGGTGCGGGCCGGGGAGGGGATCGCGTGACCAGGGTCCTCGCGGCGTGGTGCCCCGACTGGCCGGTCACGGCGGTCGGGATCGACGCGGCCACGCCGGGGGCCGCGGTCGTGCACGGGCGGGTGGCGGCCTGCTCGGCGGCGGCGCGGGCCGAGGGCGTGCGGCGCGGGCAGCGGCTGCGGGACGCCCAGCGGCGCTGCCCCGGCCTGGTGGTGCGCGAGCGCGACACCGACGCGGAGGGGCGCCGGTTCGAGGCGGTCGCGGAGGCGGTCGCGGAGCTGACGCCGCGCGTGGAGGTGGTGCGGCCGGGGCTGTGCGCGATCCCGGCGCGCGGCCCCGCCCGGTTCTACGGGGGCGAGGAGGCGCTTCGCGTCCTCGTGCAGGACACCGTCGTCGAGGCCGGGCACGACTGCGGGACGGGCGTCGCGGACGGGCTGTTCGCGGCCGAGCTGGCGGCGCGCGCGGGCCAGGGCGGCGCCGTCGTGCCCGAGGGCGGCGCGGCCGCGTTCCTCGCCCCGTACCCGCTCTCGGTGCTCGACCGGCCGGAGCTGGCCGACCTGCTGCGGCGGCTCGGGATCAAGACCCTCGGCGACTTCGCGGCGCTGCCGTCCGGGCACGTCGCGAGCCGGTTCGGGGCCGACGGCGCGCTCGCGCACCGGCTGGCGCGCGGCGAGGAGCCGCGCCCGCTCGCCCCGGTCCGCGCGGCCGCCGACCTGTCGGTGCGCGGCGGCTTCGATCCGCCCGCCGAGCAGGCGGAGCGGGTCGTGTTCGCGGCGAAGCGGCTCGCGGGCGACCTGCATGAGGGCCTCGCGGCGGCCGGGCTGGCGTGCGTCCGACTGGAGGCCGCGGTCGGGTTCGCCGACGGGCACGTCCTGCGGCGGCTGTGGCGGCACGACGGGCTGTCGGCGCTGGCCGTGGCCGAGCGCGTCCGGTGGCAGCTGTCGGCCCACCGGCCGGCCGGGGACGGCGACACCGTCTGGGGCGGCGTGACGTGGGTCGAGCTCGCGCCCGACCAGCTCGTCCCCGACCTCGGGCGGCAGGAGGGGCTGTGGGGGCGCACCACCGTCACCGACCGGATCGCGCGGGCCGCCGACCGGATCCAGGCGCTCCTCGGCCACCACGGGATCGCGCGGCCGGTGCTGGTGGGCGGGCGCGGGCCGGGCGAGCGGGTGGTCCGCGTCCCGGTCGGCGACCTGGCGCCCGCCGGAGCCCCGGAGGGGCCGTGGCCGGGGAGCGTGTCCGGGCCCGCGCCCGCGGTCGTCCCGGTGCCGCCGGCCCCCGCCGAGCTGGCCGACGCGACCGGGGCGGCGGTCGTGGTGTCGGCGCGGTGCGAGGTGTCCGCGCCGCCCGCGACGCTGCGCGTGCGCGGCCGCCCCGCCGCCGTGACCGGCTGGACGGGCCCGTGGCCCGCGGACGAGCGCTGGTGGGACCCGGCCGCGGCGCGCCGCCGCGCCCGGTTCCAGGTCGCCACCGACGACGGCGCCGCCTACCTGCTCGCCGTCGAGGGCGGGCGCTGGCACGTCGAGGCCGTCTATGACTGAGCCGTCCACGACCCGGCCGTCCATGGCCGAGCCATCTATGACCGAAGGGCGGACCGGCTGATGGGCTGGCACAACCCTCCGATCTCCTGGCGGGAGTTCGAGGGGCGGCTGTCGTGGCGGCCCGGCGAGCGGGCGCCCGAGCCGCCGCCGGAGCCTCCCCGCGTCCCGCGCCGCGCCGAGGCGGAGGTGCCGTGGGCGGAGCTGCACGTCCACTCCTCGTTCAGCTTCCTGGACGGGGCGAGCGACCCCGGCGCGCTCGTCGCCGAGGCGGCGCGGCTCGGCGTGCGGGCGATGGCGGTCACCGACCACGACGGCATGTACGGGGCGGTGCAGTTCGCGCAGGCCGCGGGCGAGGCGGGGATCGGCACGGTGTTCGGCGCGGAGCTGGGCCTCGGCCTCCCGGGGCCCCGCACCGGGGAGCCCGACCCGGCCGGCCGGCACCTGCTCGTCCTCGCCCGGGGCGCCGCCGGCTACGCGCGGCTCTGCTCGGCCATCACGTCCGCGCAGCTCGCGGGCGGCCGGAAGGGCCGTCCCGTCTACGACCTGGACGCGCTGGCCGGTGCGCACGACGGCCGCTGGGCCGTCCTCACCGGCTGCCGGAAGGGCCCGGTCCCGGCGGCGCTGGAGGCGGGCGGGCCGGACGCGGCGGAGCGGGAGCTGCGCGAGATGGTCGCCATGTTCGGCCGCGAGAACGTGTTCGTCGAGCTGATCGACCACGACCAGCCGGGCGACGACCCGCGCAACGACGCGCTGTTCGCGCTGGCGCGCCGGACCGGGGTGGACGCGGTCGCGTCCAACAATGTGCACTTCGCCGCGCCCGGCGCCGACGCGCGGCTGGCGCAGGCGATGGCGGCCGTCCGCGCCCGGCGCTCCCTGGACGACATGGTCGGCTGGCTCCCGGCGGGCGGCACCGCGCACATCCGCGGCGGCGCGGAGATGGAGCGGCGGCTGGCGCGGTTCCCCGGCGTCCGGGAGCGGACGGTCGCGCTGGCCGAGGAATGCCGGTTCGACTTCGAGGTGGTCGCGCCCCGGCTGCCCGACTGGCCCGTCCCCGCCGGGCACGACGAGGCGAGCTGGCTGCGGCGCCTGGTGAGGGAGGGCGCGCTGCGGCGGTACGGGCCGCCCGAGCGCGAGCGGGTCTCCGGCGCCTACGAGCAGATCGCCCGGGAGCTGGACGTCATCGAGCAGCTCCGCTTCCCCGGCTACTTCCTGATCGTTCACGACATCGTGGAGTTCTGCCGGAGCAGGGGGATCCTGTGCCAGGGGCGGGGGTCGGCTGCCAACTCGGCGGTCTGCTACGCGCTCGGCATCACCGGGGTCGACGCCGTCCGGCACGGCCTGCTGTTCGAGCGGTTCCTGTCGCCCGGACGGGACGGCCCGCCCGACATCGACCTGGACATCGAGCACCGGCGCCGCGAGGAGGCCATCCAGTACGTGTACGGCAAGTACGGGCGCGAGTGCACGGCGCAGGTCGCGAACGTCATCAGCTACCGCCCGCGCATGGCCGTCCGGGACGCGGCCCGTGCGCTCGGCTTCTCCCCCGGCCAGCAGGACGCGTGGTCCAAGAGCATCGACCCCCGCGACCCGGTCGGGTCGGAGGCCGGCATCCCGGCGCCGGTGACGGACCTCGCGGGGCGGATGCTGAAGCTCCCGCGCCACCTCGGCATCCACTCGGGCGGCATGGTCATCGCCGACCGGCCCGTCGGGGAGGTCTGCCCGATCGAGTGGGCGGCGATGCCGGGCCGCAGTGTCCTGCAGTGGGACAAGGACGACTGCGCGGCGGCGGGCCTGGTGAAGTTCGACCTGCTCGGCCTCGGGATGCTCGCGGCGCTGCACGACTGCTTCGACCTGGTCGCCGAGCACCACGGCCGCCGCTACGACCTCCAGTCGATCCCTCCGGAGGACCCGGAGGTGTACGACATGCTGTGCGACGCCGACACCGTCGGGGTGTTCCAGGTGGAGTCCCGGGCGCAGATGGCGACGCTGCCCCGGCTCAGGCCCCGCGAGTTCTACGACCTGGTCGTGGAGGTGGCCCTGATCAGGCCGGGGCCGATCCAGGGCGGGTCCGTGCACCCCTACCTGCGGCGCCGCAAGGGCCTCGAACCCGCCGAGTGCCCCCATCCGCTGATGGAGCCGGCCCTGTCCCGGACGCTCGGCGTCCCGCTGTTCCAGGAGCAAATGATGCAGCTCGCCGTCGACTGCGCGGGCTTCACCCCGGCCGAGGCCGACCGGCTCCGGCAGGCGATGGGCGCCAAGCGCGCGCCCGAGCGCGTCGAGCGGCTGAAGCGGCGGCTGCTCGACGGGATGGCCGAGCGCGGCATCCCGGCCCCGGTCGCGGAGAGCGTGTACGAGAAGATCCTCGGCTTCACCGGGTTCGGGTTCCCCGAGTCGCACGCGCAGAGCTTCGCCCATCTGGTGTACGCGAGCGCCTGGCTGAAGCGCCACCACCCCGCCGCGTTCACCGCCGCCCTGGTGCGCAACCAGCCGATGGGGTTCTACAGCCCGCAGAGCCTCCTGGCCGACGCCCGTCGGCACGGTGTCGAGGTCCGGCCCGTGGACATCAACGACAGCGGCGTCCACCCGACCCTGGAGGAGCCCGTCGAGGTCGACTCCGGCCATCCCCACGCGCCCGCCGCACCGCAGCCGGCGATACGGCTGGGGCTGTCGGGCATCCGCAACCTGGGGGACGACACCGCCGAGGCCATCGCGGCGGGACGCCCCTACACGAGCATGGAGGACCTCGCCCGGCGCGTGCCGCTGTCGGCCGGGGCGCTGGAGGCGCTCGCGACCGCGGGCGCGTTCGACCGGTTCGGCCTGTCGCGGCGCGAGGCGCTCTGGGCCGCGGGCGCGCTGGCGGGCTCCGGGCCGGGACGGCTGGAGGGCGTCACGCCGGGCGCCTCGGCCCCCGCCCTGCCGGCGATGACGCCGATCGAGGAGACCCTCGCCGACCTGTGGGCCACCGGCGTCTCCCACACCCATCCGGTCGCGCACGTCCGGGACGCGCTGGACGAGCTCGGCGCCCTGTCGTCGGAGCGCCTCGCCGGGACGCCCGGCGAGACCAACGTCGTCGTCGCCGGCCTCGTCACCCACCGGCAGCGCCCCCCGACTGCCGGCGGCATCGTGTTCATGACCCTCGAGGACGAGACGGGCATCATCAACGTGGTGTGCCCGCCGCAGGTGTTCGAGAGGTACCGCGGTCTGGCGGTCGACTCGCAGGCGCTGCTGGTCAGCGGCCGTCTGGAGCGCGCCGACGGGGTCGCGAACGTGCGCGCCACCCGGTTGCGGAGGCTCCCGGTGCCCGGCCGGGTCCGGGCCCGCAACTTCCACTGAACCGAGATAGGGGCGCCCGAGCTAGAACCTCACCGCGTCCTCTGACATCGTATGGAGGCGTTGGGGCCGCGTGCCGCCTTGGGGGCGGTCGCCAAGACGTGGCTCCGTGGGGGCGGAAGGTGAATCTCCATGGACGCGACCTCCCTGGGTGAGCTGCGCCCGGACGACCCCAGCCGGATCGGCCGGTACCGGATCGAGGCCAAGATCGGCGAGGGCGGGATGGGCGCCGTCTACCTCGGCCGCGACTCGGATGGCCGGGCCGTGGCGGTCAAGGTGGTGCGGGCCGAGCTGGCGGGCGACAGGACGTTCCTCGCGCGCTTCCACGACGAGGCGGCCAACGCCCAGCGCGTCGCGTCGTTCTGCACGGCGCAGGTCCTGGAGCACGGCGAGGACCTCGGCCTCGCCTACATGGTCACCGAGTACATCGACGGGCCGTCGCTGCTCCAGCACGTCAGCGCCAAGGGCGCGCTCTCGCCGGGGATGCTGCACGGCGTCGCGGTCGGGGTCGCCGCCGCGCTGGTCGCCATCCACAGCGCCGGGCTCGTGCACCGCGACCTCAAGCCGAGCAACGTGCTGCTGTCGATCTCCGGGCCGCGGGTGATCGACTTCGGCATCGCCCGCGCGCTGGACATGGCCTCCTCCCACACCCGGACCGGGCAGGTGGTCGGCACCCCCGGCTGGATCGCGCCCGAGCAGATCACCACGCAGGAGGTCACCCCGGCCGTCGACGTGTTCGCCTGGGGCTGCCTGGTGGCGTTCGCCGCCAGCGGGCGCAACCCGTTCGGGCAGGGTTCCTTCCAGATCATGGCGGCCCGCGCGGTGCACGCCGACCCCGAGGTCGGCGACCTGCCGCCGTCGCTGGCCGGGCTGGTCCAGGCGGCGCTGCGCAAGGACCCCGCGCAGCGGCCGAGCGCCCGCGAGCTGCTGCTGGCCCTGGTCGGCGGGTCCGGCGAGGCCGCCGTGACGACCGAGCTCGGCGAGACGTGGACCTCCCCGCCCGCCGCCGGGCCGATGGTCTCACCCGTCGGAGCCTATGGAGCACCGCCGGCAGGCGGCCATGGAGCACCGCCCGCAAGCGGCCAGGGAGCACCGCCCATGGGCGGCCATGCGGCACCGCCCGCAGGAGACCCGGGCGCCACGTACCAGGACGTCCCGGTCCCCGTCCGGCGGCAGGACTCGGAGCAGCGCACCGAGCCCGTCCACGAGCGCCGCACCGACCCGCCCACCGCGCGGGAGTTCCCGGCGCCCCCGGTCGCGGGACGGCGCCCGTCCCGGCGCACGGTCCTCGCCGCGTCCACCGCGGCGGCGCTGCTGGTCGCCGGGATCGCGGCCGGCGCCGTCTACCTCGCCGGCCGGCCCTCCGGCGGCGCGAAGAACGCGGGAGCGGCGGCGGCGACGTTCCCGACCGCGCCCATGTTCGTCCGGATCGACACCGCGCCGGGATGGCCGGCCTCCTGCAAGGCCGACATCGGCGTCTACAAGCCCGGCGATCCGTCGGCGAGGACGCTGGTCCGCGGGCCGAGCTGCGACATCCTCCCCGAGCGGTCCCCGGACGGCAGGCGCGTCGCCTTCACCAGGATGGGCGCCAAGAGCGCCGAGGCGTGGGTGATGAACGCCGACGGGTCCGGTGCCCGGAAGGTGACCGGCGTCCTGCGCGGCACCCGCGTGACATGGTCGCCCGACGGCACCCGCCTGGCCTACATGGACGAGAAGGACGGCGTCCGGCAGATCTTCTCGCTCCCCCTGGACGGCGGCGCCGCCACCCAGCTCACCACCGACGACTCGTTCAAGGACGACCCGATGTGGTCGTCCAAGGGCAAGCTCGTGTTCTGGAGCAGGCGCGACGGCGACGGGGAGCAGCTCTACACGATGGACGCCGACCGGCCGGACGGCCCCTGGACGAAGCTGACCCGCGACGGCGAGCGCGCCGTCGACCCGGAGTGGTCGCCCGACGGCTCCAAGGTCGCCTACGTGCGGGGCCCGGCCGAGAGCAGCGACATCTGGGTGCTGAACGCCGACGGGTCCGGCGCGCACGCGGTGACCTCCGGGGACGCGCGCGACATGGACCCGGCCTGGTCGCCCGACGGGCGGTGGCTCGCCTTCGTGCGCGGCGAGGTGGCCGCCCCGGTCATCCACGCCGTCCGCGCGGACGGCACCGCCGACCGCGTGCTCACCCCGAAGGACGGGGTGATCGGCCACCCGAACTGGTCGTGAGGGCGGCGCTCAGCCAGTGATCATGTCCAGGCGGCGGAGGATGACGCCCTCGCGCAGCGCCCACGGGCAGACCTCCAGCTCCCGCAGCTCGAACAGGTCCATCGCGGCGTCGGCGACGATCGCGCCCGCGAGCAGCTGCGCGGCGCGCCGCTCGGACACCCCGGGCAGTTCGGCGCGCTCGGCGGAGGGCATCGCGGCGAGCTTGTCGGTCCAGTCGGTGAGCGCCTCTCCGGCCAGGACGCGCCGCTGGTAGGGGCCGTCGGCCGTGGGGGCGGCGCCGCCGATCCGGGCGAGCTGCTTGAACGTCTTGGACGTGGCCACCGCGTGGTCGGCCGCCCCGTACCGGGTGACGTCCCCGACCCGGCGGGCGATCTCCGCGCGGACGTGCCGGCGCAGGTTGCGGACCTCCTCGGCGGGCGGCGGGTCGGCGGTGAACCAGTCGCGGGTGAGGCGGCCGGCGCCGAGCGGCAGGGAGAACGCCGCGTCCGGCTCCTCGTCGATGCCGGAGGCGACCTCCAGCGAGCCGCCGCCGATGTCCACGACCAGCAGCCGCCCCGACGACCAGCCGAACCAGCGCCGGACGGCGAGGAACGTCAGCCGCGCCTCCTCCTCACCGGGCAGCGCCCGGATGTCGATCCGCTTGTCGCCGCGGATCCGCGCCAGCACGTCCTCGCCGTTGGAGGCCTCGCGGACGGCGGAGGTGGCGAACGCGACCAGGTCCTCGACGCCCTTGTCCTCGGCGACCTGGAGCGCCTCGTCGACGAAGTCGCGCAGCAGCGCCTCGCCCTCCTCGGAGAGCCGGTCGCCGTCCTCGAGGTGGTCGGCGAGCCGCAGGTCCGCTTTGTGGGAGTACGCGGGGAGGGGCCGCGCGCCCTGGTGGGCGTCCACCACGAGGAGATGCACCGTGTTCGAGCCCACGTCCAGCACACCGAGTCGCATGGCCCCGACGCTATCGGACCGCCCGATGCGCGGGCAGGCCCCGCCTGCGGCTATGGTCTCGGGCATGGAGGCGGGTCAGGAGCGGCGGTGGCGCGTACCGCCAGGTCACGTGGTGGTCAAGTGCGCCGCCGCGGCGGCCGTCACGGCGCTGCTCGTCCTGTACTCCCACGATCCCCAGTTCCTGTTCCTCGCGGGCGCGGCGGCGGCCGGGCTGAACGTGCTCGCGCTGCGCGACCTGGTCGCCCCGGTCCGGCTCGCCGCCGACGGCGACGGCCTCACCCTCGTGACGGGTTACGCGCGGCGCCGCCGCCTCCGCTGGGACGAGGTGGCCGCCATCCGGGTGGACGAGCGGCGCCGGCTCCTGCTGCACACGCGGATCCTGGAGATCGAGACCGCCGACGACCTGTACCTGCTCAGCGCGTTCGACCTGGGCTCGGACGTCCACGACGCCGCCGACGAGCTGTACCGGCTGCGCGCCCGCACCGGCCGCTGAGCTAGCGGGCGGGCAGCTCCTCCGGCCTCGGGAACGAGCTCTGCGCGCCGCGGCGGCGGACGGCGGCGGCGCCCGCGCGGGTGGCGAGGCGGGCCGCGTCGAGCAGGGAGTCGCCGCGCGCGAGCCGCAGGCAGAGCGCGGCGGTGAAGGCGTCCCCGGCGCCGGTGGTGTCGACCGCCTCCGACCGCGGGGACGGGACGGCGGCCGTCCCCCGGCCGTCCGCGACGACGGCGCCGTCCGCGCCGACCGTGACGGCGACCGAGCGGGGCCCGGAGCGGGCGAGCGCCGCCGCCATCCGCTCGGGCTCGCCGTCCCCGCCGAGCAGGAAGGCGGCCTCGTGCTCGTTGACGACCAGGGGGTCGCAGAGGGCGAGCAGGTCGTCCGGGACGGGCGCGGACGGTGAGAGGTTGAGCACGACCCGGCGGCCCGCTCCGGCGGCGACGCCGGCGGCGGCCTCCACCGCGGCCAGCGGCACCTCCATCTGGAACGACACCACCGGCGCGCTCTCGATCAGCACCCGGGCGGCCTCGACGTCGGCGGGGGCGAGCCGGGCGTTGGCGCCGGGCGAGACGATGATGCTGTTGTCGCCGTCCGGCCCTACCGTGATCAGCGCGACGCCGGTCGGGACCCCCGGCGTGGTCGCCAGGTGCGCGAGGTCGACGCCGTCGGCGGCCAGGGCGCCGCGCAGCAGCGCGCCGTGCCCGTCGTCCCCGACCCGGCCGACGATCGCGGCCCGGCCGCCGAGCCGCGCCGCCGCGACCGCCTGGTTCGCGCCCTTGCCGCCGGGATGGGTGGCCAGATCGGACCCGAGCACCGTCTCCCCCGGCGCGGGCCGCCGCTCGACGTCCACCACGAGGTCGGCGTTGAGCGAGCCGACCACGACGACCTCACACCTGCGCTCTTCCACCTGTAACCGACTACAGGCGGGGAGGCCGTCCGCGCAACCCGCTCACCCCGAGCGCAGCTCAGCCAGGTCGACGACCTCGGCCAGCTCCGCGACCGACGGGTAGTAGCCGCGGCCGACCGGCACGCCGTCCCGCGTCACCAGCAGCGCGGTCGCCCCCCGCACGCCCGCGAAGTCCGCCCACACCCGGTGCGCGCCGGTGAGCCGCACCGCCGTCACCCGCAGCCCGCCGGGCCCCGTCCAGGTCCCCCGCTCCTCCCCCATGCACGAAACGCTATGCGTCGTTACCTAAAGTGACATCAATGGAGATCCCCAGGCCGTCACCGGCCAGGACACGGCGTTCGTGTCGCCGCCTGGGGCCATCGCCCGACGGCGGCAAGCGCTCGGCGTCCGCGAGGGTCTGAGGGGGCGACTGAACGCGCGTGGGCTTCGGCGACACCGCGTTTCACGCAGCGCTCGCCTGCCGAGCACTCACGCGCCCATCGCCCCTTGCCGCCACGGCCCCCAAGCGGACGGTCGAAGTGAACCTAAACAAGACCACGAAAATTGGGAGTCACGATGAGCGCTCAGTTCATGCACAGTGAAGCCCCGGCATCCACGCACGCTCGTCCCACACCGCTGCACGTCACGCGGGCCAGGAAGTTGAACGCTCAGGCGGCCGCAGCTCGGGCAGTGGCCGCTCGGGCGCCTCACGAGCGAGTTCGAGTTGAGGCTGCCGAGCGGGCCACCCGCGCGGCCGCCGCGCGAGCTGACCTCGAGGCTTCGGCGGAGCTTCGGGCGGAGTCCGAAACCGCCCGCCGACGCGGGTTCGAAATCGGGCACAGGTTCGGCTGGAGAGGTGCCATGGGCATCCTTCTCGCCGGTCAGGGCATCGCCGTGGACAACCCGGCCGACAACGTCGGGCGGCTGCTCTCCATGGGAAACATGAAGAATCCGGAGTTCCCGGGACTCGCCGAGAACGTCACCGCATCCGTGCGGGCGGTGCTCGGCCCGGACACCGAGGTGGGCATCAAGATCCCCCATCTGATCTTCAGCCAACGCGACGGGCGGCGGTATGATCCGCATTTCCAGGCCCCCCTCGTGGAGGTCCTGATCAACGGTCCGGGGCCGGCCCCGGTTCTTCCGCTGGTCGGAACCCTGACCTTCCCCCGGCTCGAAGGCCGCCTGGGGCAGATCCTGGACCAGGTGTACGACCGGAGCCGTGAAGTCTTCGGACCGGACGCCAGACTCAGGATCCACCATCTCCTTCCCACCGCTGTCGAAGTCGATGGCTGGAGGGACCTCCGGGACGTCAAGCGCGAACTCGACGACGTGATCAAAGCGGCCAAGGCCAACAACCTCAGGGCCATGGATCACCTCGGCGAGGTCCTTGAGGCAACCAACGTGACCGTCGAAGTCGCCCGATAGAACCATCTCAGGGCGACTTCTCACCCGTGGCCCTACCCGTTGACAACGGGTAGGGCCACAACCGCGTTTTCGCCGGGCTCGTCGGGGTCGGGGAGCTGACCCGGTCCGGCCCGAGCTAGTCGCTCTCGAAGGTCGCCGGGTCGGGTCCGACGCGGACGCCCTTGTCCATCTCGCCGATCGTCTTCATGTCCTCCGGTGCCAGTTCGAAGCCGAAGACGTCGATGTTCTCGGCGATCCGGGAGGGCGTCACCGACTTCGGGATGACCACGTTCCCGATCTCCAGGTGCCAGCGGAGCGCGACCTGGGCGGGGGTGCGGCCATGGACCCGGGCGATGCGGTCGAGCGCCGGGTCGTCCAGGAGCCCGTGGCCCTGGCCGAGCGGCGCCCACGCCTCGGTGCGGATGCCGTGGTCGCGGTGGAAGGCGCGCATCCCGTCCTGCTGGAAGTACGGGTGCAGCTCGATCTGGTTGACCGCGGGGACGACGTCGGCCTCGTCGACGATCCGCCGCAGCGTCTCCACGGTGAAGTTGGAGACGCCGATCGACCGGACCCGGCCGTCGTGCTTCAGCCGCTCCAGCGCGCGCCAGGTCTCCAGGTACAGCCCGCGGCCCGGCATCGGCCAGTGGATCAGGTAGAGGTCCAGGTACTCCAGGCCGAGACGGGACAGGCTCGCCTCGTAGGCGCGCATCGTGTCGTCGTAGCCCTGGTCGCTGTTCCACACCTTGCTGGTGACGAACAGCTCCTCGCGCGGCAGCTCCGACTCGCGCAGGGCGCGCCCGACGCCGTCCTCGTTGCCGTAGACGCTCGCGGTGTCGATGCTGCGGTAGCCGTTGCGCAGGGCGACCTTCACGGCGCTCTCGGCCTCGTCGTTCCCCACCTGGAAGACCCCGAAGCCGAGCTGCGGCATCGCGGTCCCGTCGATGAGATCCACCTTCGGAACGGTCACGGGTGTCCCTCCTCCCTCGACTGTGTGCCGTGCCCTCTCCTGCCCAGCGACATGCCGTCAAACATGGCGGGCCGCCGCACCTCTAACCGGGCCGTACCCCGGTCGTCATGACCCGCTCCCCTCGAACGTCCAGTCGCCCGAGCCGACCTCGAAGACGGCACGGCCGTCCCGGACGCCGATCCACCGGGCCTCTCCCGGCGCCTTCGGCCTCCCGGATCCGCCGAGCAGCGGGTACTCCACGCGGGCCCGCGCGTTCGGCGGGACGGTGACGTCCAGGCGGAGCTTCTTGCCGGTGCGGCGCCACGAGGACGCGGCGTGCCCGCGCGGCGTCTCGTAGGCCGCGGAGGCGCGGGTGACGTCCCCGACGACCGCCGGCCGCACGAGGAGGGTCGCGTACCCGATCGAGTCGTCGGTCTGGCCGAGCCCCGCGAGGCCGGCGTGGAACCACTCGTCGATCGCGCCGAGCATGAAGTGGTTCTGCGAGTTGCCCGAGGTGGGCCCGTCCCAGTTCTCGGTCAGCGAGGTCGCGCCGTGCACGACCTGGTAGCCGTAGCTGGGGTTGCCGGTCTGCGTCGCGAACGCGTGGATCACGTCGTCGCGCCCGGCGGCGGACAGCACGTGGAACACCGACGGCAGCGCGATCTCGCCGACCGTCAGGTGGTATCCCTTCGCCTCGATGCTCTTCACCAGGTGGGCGAGGACGGCGTCCCGCCTGCCGGCCGGGACGACGCCCATGTCGAGGGCGAGGGCGTCGCAGGCCTGGCTGCCGGACCCGTAGGTGTCGCCGGTGGCGTACTTCCCGTTGAACGCCGAGCCGATCTCGGCCGCGAGTTCCTTGTACCGCGCGGCGTCGGCGTTCTTGCCGATGACCTCGGCGATCCGCGCGAGGGCGGTGGCGGCGCGGTGGTACCCGAAGGTCGCGGTGACCCCCTTCGGGGTGCTGTCGTCGAAGGTGATCCAGTCGCCGAGGCCGTAGTCGAGCAGGTGTCCCTCCGCCTTCGCGGACAGGTAGTCCACGTAGCGGACCATGTTCGGGTAGTAGGTGCGCAGCGTCGCCTCGTCGCCGTACGCGCGGTACATCTGCCAGGGCGCGAAGACGATGACGTTGCCCCAGTTGGGGTCGTCCCTGAAGCCGCCGCCGAACACCGTGAACTCGGGTGCGATGTCGGGGACGAGCCCGTCCTCGGTCTGGGCCTCGGCTATGTCGCGGACGAGTTCGCCGTAGTAGGCGGTGACGTCGTAGTTGCGGGCGACGGCGGGGAAGACGAGGTTGGCCTGCTCCAGCCAGCCGAGCTTCTCGCGGTGCGGGCAGTCGGTGAGGACGGAGTACATGTTGCTCTGCACGGCCCGGTCAATGATCTTGTGGATGTCGTTGAGGAGGCCGTGCGAGCTGGTGAACGAGCCCGCCCTGGCGTTGCCCGCGCGCAGGACGATCCCGGTGACGGCGCCGTCGTCCGGCTCCCCCGGCAGCCCCTCGATCTGCAGGTAGCGGAAGCCGTGGTAGCAGAACCGGGGGTGCCACGTCTCGGTGCCGCCGCCGGAGAGGGTGTAGGTGTCCCAGATGGGCGAACCGGTGGTGTGCTGGCTGACGGTCCCGTCGGCGTTGAGGAGCTCGCCGGGGCGCATCGTCACCTTCGTCCCGGCCGGGCCGCTGACGCGCAGCAGCGGCCAGCCCGCGAAGTTGACGCCGAGGTCCACCACGTGGACGCCGTCCTTCGGACTCGTGATCTTCTTGGCGCGCAGCGTCTCGACGGGGACGATCGGCGGCGACATGCGGGCGGCGAGCCGGGAGGTGGGTGCGGCGACGCGCACCGCGGGCGCCCAGTCCCGCCGGGTGCGGCGCGCGTCGTGGTCCTCGCCGCCGTACCAGTTGGTGAACGTGGTCGCGCCGAGGGCCGTGCGCCAGGAGGCGTCGGACGCGACGACCTCGCGCGAGCCGTCGGTGTAGGTGATCTCCAGCTGGCCGAGGAAGACGGGCTTGCCGTCCGAGCGGGTCAGCTTCTCGTAGCGGCCGGGCGTCGGCGGCACGTGCGCCATGCCGGTGCCGAGCTCCACGTCGACGGCGTTGCCGCCGCGGCGGAGCAGCTTGGTCACGTCGTAGGTGCTGTAGACGATCCGCTCCTTGTACTTGCTGTAGGGCGGTTCGAGGACGGCGTCGCTGACGGGCCGCCCGTTCACGGTGACGTCCAGGACGCCGAGGGCGGTGGCGTAGAGCCGGGCCGTGCGGACGCGCCTGGCGATCGTGAACTCGCGCCTGAAGACGGGCAGGGCCTCGGGCCGGCGGCGCAGCGGCGGCGGCGCCTCCTGGCCCTTGACGGTCGCGGCCGTGTCGAAGGACGTGCCGTCGCCGGAGGTCTGGACGGTGAAGTCCTCCGGGAAGTTGGGGGTCCTGCCGTCGTCGGTCGTCTCGTCGGTGCGCGGGTAGAGCAGGACCCGGTCGAACCTCTGCTCCCTGCCGAGGTCGATCTGGATCCAGATGGGCGCGGCGAGGTCCTGGTCCTTGCGCTCCAGGCTGGTGTAGCCGAAGGGCGCGGTGTCACTGGTGAGGTTGCCGTCCGTGACGGCCTTCGGCTCCCACTGGCCGCCCACGGTGTAGCTCTCCGACGCGGTGACCGGCGCCTTGGCCGCCAGGTCGGGACCGGACGCCCCGTCCAGCACCTGGACCTCGGCGAGCTGGAGCCGCGACACCTTGTAGGGCCAGCCCTCCTTGATCGGCAGCCCGAGCCGGGTCACGTTCAGCCGGACGTACCGGGCGGTCCGGGCGGCGAACGCGACCGTCGCGGGCGCGGGCTCCGGGTCGGCCGACCAGACGCCGTTCCCGATCCACCCGGCGGTCCAGTCGGAGGGGGCGAGCAGGCCCATCTCGAAGTGCGACGGCTCGCTCCACGCGGACGCGCGGCCTTGCCCGTCCCACACGCGGACCTGCCACGACGCCCGCTGCCGGGACTTCAACGCGCGTCCCGCGTACACGGCCGAGACGGCGTCCCCGGCGACCTTGCCGGAGTCCCACAGGTCAGGGCGGGCCAGGCGGGCGTCCGTGCTCGCCACCCGCACCTGGTAGGCGGACTGGACCGCGTCGCGGGGCCCGGCGGCGAAGCGCCAGCCGAGGGTCGGCGCCGTGTCGTCGATGCCGAGGGGGGACGTCAGGTGGTCGACCCGCAGGTCGGTCGGGTGGAGCGCCCAGTGCGGGGCGGCCGCGGGCGCCGCGAGGGCGGGCCCCGCGACCGCGCCGCTCGCCGTGACCGCCGCGGCCGCGACACCGCCGGCCTGGACGAACCTTCTCCGCGACAACTCGTTCATTCTCGACTCCTCAGGGGTGGGCGGAGCGGAAGGGGTCGTGATCGCACGCCGACGGGCGGAGGCGGTCATGCGCGGTCGCTGCGGAGGCTGTGCGAGCCGCGGAGGCCCTCGACGTACACGTACTCGCCGTCGCTGTGGACGCCCAGTTTCAGGTCGGACGCGGCCCTCGCCCGGGTGCCGTCCCAGACCAGGTGTCCGTCGACCCGGACCTTGACCCGGGCGCCGAACGTCGGCACACCGGCGCGTCCGACCGCGCGGCCCGGAGCCTTCAACTGCGCGGTAAAGGTCCCGTTGGAGACCTTCCAGGAGGCGTCGACCGCACCGACCGTGGTGGTGATCCGGCCCTGCGCGAACTTCAGGTCGGCCGTGTGCGGGACGAAGTCGAACGTCCGCCCGCCCGTCCCGGTGGGGTTGAGGCCGAGGACCGAGAACGTGAGGGCCGGCGTCGGGCCCGTCGCCCAGGCGTGCGCGAGGCTCACGTAGGAGCTGCAGAAGACGCACCCGTCCTGCGGGTTGCGGAACGACTCCCAGAAGGTGCTCCGGGTCCCCTCCGGGTGGTCGAGCATGTAGCCCCACTGGCGGCGGATGATGTCCACCCCGGCCTGGTCGGCGGCCTTGCCGCCGGCGGCGAAGTGGGCGTTGACCTCCATCGAGCCGGAGAAGACGCCGGGGTTGCCCTTGTTCTCGGGCGCGGTCGAGGTGATCTCGTTCCAGTTGCCCTTGAGGGACTCGCTGATGCGGCGCGCCTGCCGCTGGTCGGCGAGGCCGTACCAGACGGCGAGGGAGTTGTCGGCCTGCGGGTGGATCGGCGAGTTCGGGTAGAACTTGTACGCTCCGGCCGCCTCGTCCCAGAAGTTCGCGTTGATGGCGGTACGGAGCGCCGTGGCCCGCTCGGCGTAGGACGCGGCCAGGGAGTCGTCGCCCTGGGTCTTGGCGAGCTGCGAGCCCCTGTCGAGGACGCGCCACATCAGCACGTTCGCGATGAGGTTCTCGCCCTTGGCGAGGATCCGGACGGAGTCGGACGTCCCGGTGATGGACACCAGGCCCTTGTCGTTCATCTTCCGGGCGATGAAGTCGACGCCCTTCTGGTACCGGTCCCAGACGCCGGACAGCCAGCTCGCGTCGCCCGTGTAGAGGTAGTAGTCCCAGCTCGCGGCGAGGGTCCACAGGTGGTAGGTGTCCGAGCCCCACTTGTTCAGCTCGGGACCGGCGTAGGGCAGCTCGCCGGTGTCGCGCTGGGCCTGGTAGACGGTGGTGAGCGCGTTCCGGGCGGACTCGGTGTCGTTGAAGGCCGCGTAGGCGCTCGGGATCTCGATGCCGAGGTCGCCGGGCCAGACCGTCCGGTCGCGCTTGGCGCCGTCGACGAGGATGGTGTCGCCGACGCCGATGTCTCCGGTGTTGTCCCACAGCGCCGCCGGGGGCTCCCAGATCCGGCCGGTCTTCGGGGAGATCGTGTTGAGCTGGACGGTGTAGGCGCCCGCGTACCAGATGCGGTTGAGCAGGTCGTCGCTCGAGTAGAAGTAGTTGGCGTACTTCGACGGGTCCTTCATCGTCGGCGCGGGCGTGTAGTGCACCGACACCTTGTCCAGGTCGACCCGGCCGCCCGACTGAAGGAAGACCGTCAGGTAGCGGAAACCGCCGCGGAGCCGCTCGGCGGGGGTGGTGTAGGACGTGGCGCCGTCCACGTCGGCGGACAGGGCCCCGTCGCGGCTGCGGGGGCCTCCGGTCGAGGCGTCGCTCGTCGTGTCCACGTAGGTGGACGACTCGGAGAACGCGACGCCGACCTTCTGCGGGCCGTCCGACCCGGCGAAGCGCAGCGTGGTGAGCCCGCTGACCTCCTTGCCGAAGTCGAGCGTGACGGACGAGCCTGCGCCGGTCAGCGTGGTCCGCCGTCCCTTCAGAACAGCGTCCTGGTCCGCCACCGTGCCGCTGGTCCTGAAGACGGACACCGGGTGGAGCGTGCGGGACGAGGGAGAGTAGTTGTACCGCTCCCACGGAGCCGGCTGCCGGCCCGGCGCGGGGCCCGGCTCGGCGGAGGCGGTGCCGAGCGGGGCCGCCTGGACGGCGGCCAGGGCGGACAGTCCGAGAGCGACCGCGGCGACGCCGCGCCGGCGCCTGGATACGCTGGTGTGCATGGATTCCTCGCTATTCCGGTCTTGAAGAGGGCGTGGGATGAGGGGTCCACCGTGCGGGAGGGCGGGGCAACGCCCTCCCGCACGTCCGGGGTTCAGCGGGCGGGGACCACCGCCTCGCCGTAGGGGACGAGCCGGACGGGCCCGATCAGCCCGTACCGCTGGCGGGACGCGGTGCCGTAGACGCCCGGGTCGGAGACGCGGAGCCGGTTGTTCAGCGTCGTGGCGACCTCGACCTCGATCGTGTTCGCGCCGCGCCGCAGCCAGGGGCCGACGTCCACGACCGGCACGATCACGCTGACCGGGAGCCGGTGGCCGTTGACGGTGACGCGGCAGGTGTCGAAGACCTCGCCGAGTTCCAGCACAGCGCCGCCGCCCGTCCAGTCCACGGTGGTGGTGTAGGTGCCGATGCCGGAGACGTCCGCGAGCTCGGGGATGTCCGGCCAGGCCTTGAGCCCGTCGAGCTCCAGGTCGTGCCGCTTCACTCCGTCCGGTGTCATGTCCTCCACGCGGAGGCGCCAGGAGGTGAGGGTCCGCGCCTCGGGCACGGCGCCGATCACCGTCTGCACGGTGCGTCCGCCGGGCAGCGTGGTGGAGTAGGTGCCGGCCGCCGTCGCGCGGGCGATGAGGCGCTGCCGGTCGACGCGCAGCTCGGCCTGCGACGCGGTGGCGGACGGGGCCGCCCCGCCGCGCGCCAGGATGATCACGGTGGCCTCGGACGGCTGGAGCGCCACCCGGAGCGTGACCGCGTCGCCGTCCTCGCGGTGGACGGCGACCGGCTCGGTCTCGCCCGTCCACAGGTCGAGCCGGTACGGGACGGCCTTGCGGTCGGACCGGGTGAAGGTGACCTCGTGGTCGATCGCGGCGACCGGCGGCTTGACGCTCTCGGCGTGCTTGCCGTTGCACAGGTAGTAGTAGTCGGCGCGGCCGTCCTGCCGGTGGGCGGTGAGCAGCGTCGACGCCTCCGCGTAGGCGACCGTCGGGCGCAGGCCGAGGTCGGCGAGCGCCCCGGGCACGCCGTCCTCCGCGGCCACGACGCGGACGCGCGGCTGCGCGAAGACCTGCTTGAGGACCGCGCGCAGCTGCTCGTTCTCGCCGCCGCGCGCCAGACCCGGCACGGTCGCGGCCGACCAGTCGCCGAGGAACAGCAGCGGCAGGCCCGCCTTCGTCAGCTTCAGCATGGTCCGGGCCGTGTCGAGCGGCAGCGTGCACTCGTTGCCGCCGAAGCGGTCGCCCTCGACGAACAGGACCTTGTAGGCGGGGCCGCCGGGGGCGAGCCGCCCGCCGGACACGGTCGCGGACGGGAGGTCGAGCAGCGGCGCGCTGATGAGCTGGTGCGTCCAGCCCAGCGGGATGCCGCTCTTGGTGAACCACCCGGCGCCGATACCGGTCTTGGTGTAGCCCTTCTGGCGGAACACGGCCACGTCGATGCGGCTCTTGCCGGTCTGCATGGCCAGGTGGACGCGCGACAGGTAGCCGGCCACGTCGGGGACGTGCCGCCACGTCGGCTGGCGCGGCCCCCACGACTCGGAGAACCCGATGCCGCCGTTGTAGGGGGTGAACGCCGCGAACCCCGGCCACGCCGCCCCCGGCGCGGTGGCGTAGGAGAAGCCATGCAGGACGGTCTGGTTGAGCCCGGCCGCGTAGGCGCCGCCCATGGTGCGGAGGAACTTGCCCCAGGTGGTGTTGTAGGCGCCGCCCTGGTAGGCGCCCGCCTCGCAGGAGAGGACCTTCCGGCCTCCCATGTCGCGGCCTCCGGCGAGAGCGCGGTAGTCGTCCAGGTTCTTGAACCCGAGCGACTCGCCCTCCGGGACGTCCAGGATCGCGGCGGTCTGGATGGCGTCGGTCTCCAGCCCGTACGGCTGCGCGCGGTACTCCAGCCCGATCGAGTGCGCCCACTTGGCGAGCGCCGCGAAGTGGTACTCGTTGAACAGGTCGGAGACCGTCAGCCAGAAGTCGTGCCGGACGTGGGTGGTGGTCGCCGCGTCGTAGGCGAACTTGGTGTTCTCCTTGAGGCGGACGATCACCGGCAGGTAGGGCATGAGGTCGTAGCCGCGGCGCCGCTTGAACTCCGAGGGCAGGTCGGGCGTCCAGTTGAGCGCCGCCGTCTCCAGCTCGATCGAGTCCTCGAACAGCGTCGCGCCCGCCCGCCTGATCAGCTTGCGGACGTCGCGGGTGAGCAGGCGCGCCTCCCAGAACGCGGTGACGGCGCGGGTCCCGGCGCGGCTGAAGTGGTCGACGACGCAGCTGTCGGGGGCCGAGTGCGGGCCGGACTCCGGCCGCTGCCCGCTGCCGCGCCGCCAGTAGGAGAACAGCAGCCAGTCGCCGCCCTCGGGGGCCGTCCAGGTGATGCGCTCCCCCGCGGCCTTGGAGGTCAGGTCGGTGAACGACGCGAGGTCGAGGCCGGTCTCCTTGCGGGTGTTGTTCGCGGGGGCGAGCCGGACGGCGTGCACCGCGACGAGGTGCCGCTTGGTGACCCCGCCCTCGGGCTCGGAGACCGGCTCGGGGACCGGGCCGTCGTGGGTGGCGCCGCCCGCGACGGCCACCGTCCCGTACGCGAGTTCCTGGACGGCCGCCTCGTCGTCCGGCGTGATCGTCGGGACGGCGGCGGGCCAGGCCGGGCCGATCGTCAGGTCGACGGTCACGCCGCGGCGGGCGGCCTGGTCGAGCGCGGCCTCCACGCCGGCGTTCCAGGCGGGGGTGCCCCAGCCGTGCCCCACCGGGTCCAGGACGGACTTGTCGCGGATGCTGTGGTGCACGGCGACGATCTCCGCGCCGCCGAACCCCGCGTCCGCGATCTGGTCGACCTCGCGCCGGATCTCCGCGGGGTCGACCAGTCCGTCCGGCCACCACCAGCGGAACCGCGGCCGCACCGCGGCGCCGGGGCGGGCGAACCCGCCCGCGCTCGGCCCCGCGGGAAGGCCGGGCGCCGCCTGGGCGACCGCCCCGCTCCCGAGGACCGGGGCGGCGCCCGCCGCGACCGCGGCGGTGGCGCCGAGCTGGAGTGCGCGCCTGCGGGTGACGCCCCGCCCCGTGTTCTCATCGTTCACTGTCCTCTCCTGATCACTGTGGTGCGGCCGGAGCCGACCGGGCCGATGGCGAGGAGCCGGCCGGTGGCGTCCTGGCCGGTGGAGCGGGGGGCGCGGGCATGGGGTCCGGTCACGTGGAACGCCCGCGGGTCGTCGTCGCCGAGCTCGACGACCACGCGCGCGGAAACGCCGGGGGGAACGTCCACGTCCAGGCGGTACCGCTCGCCGCGGTCGAGCGCGACCGAGACGGGGCCGCGGATCGTCGGGACCCGGCCCGAGACCCGGGTCAGATCGCCGGGACGCGGCCTGACCTCGATCCCGGCGGCTCCCGGCGCGGTGATCCGCACTCCGAGGACGTGGCGCGGGATGACGTTCGCGGGCGCCGAACCCCAGGCGTGCGAGAACGTCATGTTGGGCTTGAGGGACGGGTCCCAGGCCTCGGCCACGATGGTGGCGCCGAGGTCGTCCATCATGTGGAGCCAGGAGCTCATGCCCTTGGCCGTCATCAGGTCGATCGCCGCCTTGGCCCGGCCGGTGGCGAACAGGGCGTCCAGCAGGAACTGCGCGCCGTAGACGCTGACCTTCATGCCGCCGCCCGCGAGGGTCTCGCCGAGCGCGCGGACGACGGCGTCGGGGACCGTGCCGGGGCCCGCCACGCCGAGCGCGACCGGGTACACGGTGGCGTGCTGCGCGCTGTGGGCGGTGCCCTCTCCGTCGAGGAACCGCCCGTTGGAGGCGTCGAGCAGCTTCTCCCGCATGGCCTTGGCCAGCGTGTCGGCGCGCCCCCGCCAGACCTTCGCGTCGGCCGTCCTGCCGAGGGCGTCCGCGATGTCCGCCATGGCGGTGAACGCCGCGTACTGGCAGGCGTTCACGACCGTGTTGACGTCGGTGAACACGTAGCCGTCCCGGTTGGACGTCGGCCAGTCGACCAGGTCCTGGGTGGGTTTGTCGGGCTTCTTGTGGACGAGCCCGTCGTCGCCGAGGTGCGCCGTCAGGTGCTTGGCCGCGAGGATGTCGTAGTCCGCGGCGAGCTGCTCCGGGTCACCGGTGTGCAGGTAGTCCTGCCAGGCCGACATGACGCTCATCAGCCTGTACTCGGTCGGCCAGGTGGGGTTGCGGGCCAGGTAGGCGTCGGACGCCCGGGCCAGCGCGAACGAGCGCTGCACCGCGTACTCCGACGCCTGGTTGACGAGCGCGTCGCCCTCGTAGGGGCCGCGTTCGCGGGTGGGCGTGTCGGTGTAGAGGTCGCCGCGCGTCGCCTCGATCGAGTACCGGCACAGCTCGTACACGCGGTCGAGTTCGGGGCTGGAGCTGGAGAACGAGGCGTCGGAGTCGCGCCAGGCGGCCCGCCAGGCGCGCCCGGTGGCGGCCTGCGAGAGGTCGAGGCCGTCGTCGCAGATGAGCTGCGCGTAGCGGAACCCCCGGTAGCCCCAGTGCTCGATGGTCTGGTCGCCGTCGCGGAGAGTCCAGATCTCCCGGTACGTGACACCCGCGCGCAGCGCGTACCGCACGGTCCCGTCGCCGTTCAGCTCCTCGCCGAGCCGGACCTCGACGGTCTGCCCGGCCTTGCCGCCCCGGACGGCCAGGCTCAGACCGCCCGCGATCTCCCGTCCGAGGTCGACGAGCCACGTGCCGGGCGCCACCTTCCGCACGGACGCGGGTTCGGCGTCGTGCAGCCCGACCGGCTCGACGAGCGCGGGCTCCAGCCCGCCTATGGCGGCCTTCGCCACCGCCGGGGCCCAGCCGGAGTCGTCGAAGCCGGGCCTCGTCCAGCCGGCGGGCTCCTGCCGCATGTCCCAGTACTCCTGGGGTCCCACGTAGAAGCTGGTGCCGATCGTCCCGCCGTCGCGCAGCATCCCGGCCTGGCGTCGCGCCTTCCACGCCGGGCCGCTCCTGACTGTGGTGGACGTCCCGTCGGTGTAGGTGACGACGAGTTCGGCGAGGAAGCGCTTGTCCTGGGTGGTGAACGCCAGGGCGGCGAGCGCGTTGCGGCGGCCCGGCTCCAGCGCCCCGGTTACGTCGAAGGAGTGGTACTTCGGCGCCCCCTCCCCGCCCCGCACGGAGGCGAAGCCCGCCACCTCGCCGTTCACCCAGATCTTCGCCGGGTACTGGCGGCTGGGCGCCGGAGACTGGGCGGCCACATGGAGCACCGCCGCCGCGATCGGCTTGCGCTCGGGGGTGAACTCGGTGCGCAGCAGCGCCCAGTCGTCGTCGGGCGACCCGGCCGAGGACAGCGTCGACTGCCCCTTGGCGAGGGTCAGGACGCCGCCGGCGACCGTGCCGGCGCCGAAGGTGCCGCGCCCGCCGGTGAAGTCCTCGTCGATGATCGCCTTGCCGTCCGCGCCGGTGAAGGCGACGCGGTCCCACGCGTTGGCCTCGCTGGAGCCGTTGCGCATCCCGACCGTGCCCGTCCGGTACGTGGCGTCGGTGGTGGTGTCGACCTCGGCGCCGTCGATCGACGTCCGGAAGGTGGAGCCCGCCATCTCGACCGCCACGTCGTACCAGCGCCCCGTCTCGACGGGGATCGCCAGCCGCTTCTCCTCCAGCACCTGGTAGGTGCCGTTCACGCAGACGTGCTTCTTCAGGACGCCCGGGGTCCCGGCGCGCAGCTGCCACAGGTAGTTGGCGCTCGTGCCGGACGCCCGGAACCAGAGGCTCGCCGCGACCGCGGTGATCTGGAGCCGGGCCTCCAGGACGCCGTCGCCGGGCGCCTGCGCGGCCGCCGTCCAGATCGGCTGGGCGGTCCACCGGTCGACGCCCGTGGCCAGCAGGGCGGGTTCGGACCAGCGGGACGCCCTGGGCCCGTCGAACGTCCGGACCCGCCACCAGTACGGCGTCCGCGGCGACAGGGCCGGGCCCCCGTACGGCACGGCGACGGACGCCGCCGAGGCCGCCTTCCCGCTGTCCCACACGTGCGGGCCGCGCTCCAGACGGGCCGGGGTGGCGGCGAACTGCACCTGGTAGTGCGTCTGCCTCGTCCCGGGGCCGAGGTCGGCGACCTGCCAGCTCAGCCTCGGCCGGGCCGCCGTGACGCCGAGCCCGTCCGGCAGCAGGGAGGTCAGCAGCCCGGACGGCGTCCGGGCCGCCGGGGCCGCCGACGCGGTGCCCCCGGCGGAGCCGAGGACGACCGCGCCCGCCGCGCCGGCCGCCGACGCCCCGAGGAAGTGCCGCCTGCTCATCCCGCTTCTTGGTGGTTCGGTCATGACCGGGCTCCTCAGAGGTGGTTCGAACGGAAGGTGAGGTGCCCGGAGCCGGCCTCGAAGACGGCGTAGCCGTCCTTCATGCCGGTGAAGCGGGCACGGCCCGGTCCGGAGACGTGCACGTCCCCTGCCGAGCGCGCGGGGATATGGATCTCGGCGCGGACGTTGACGGGGACGTCGGTTTCGAGCGAGAAGCCGTGACCGGCCCGCTTCCACGTGACGCCGACGTCTCCGCGCTGCAGCGGGACGGTGCCGGACGCGCGGTCCAGGCCGCTGAGCGGCGGCCTGATCCGGACGGCGGCCGAGGCCGGGGCGGTCACGGTCACGCCGAGGAGGGTCCGCTGCACCTCGACCAGCGACGTCGCGCCCCACGGGTGGGAGAAGCTCTGCCCGGTCTCGGGGGCGTCCCACGCCTCCCAGGTGAACGTGCCGCCGCGGGCGAGGATGTTGCCCCAGCCCGGCCCCTTCGTGTCGGTCAGGCGGGCCACGACGTCGGCGGGGCGCCCGCCGAGCGCCTCCAGGAGCCGGTGCGCGGTCATCGGCCCCATCTGCATGCCGAGCCCGGCGATGTAGGACTCGACCTTGTCCCGCCCCTCGCCCGGCGCGACGCCGTAGGCGAGCGCGTAGGCGTTGGCGATCTGCGAGGCGTGCGTGCTCTGGGCGCCGTCGCTCTTCAGGCCGTCGATGTAGACGCCGTCCGGCCGCCGGAGCCTGGCGTTGATGTTGCCGGTGAGCGTCCCGGCGTCCTTGCGCAGCGCCTCCGCGTCGCCGGCCTTGCCGAGCGCCTCGGCGGCGCGGGCTGTGGCGTTCAGGACGTCCACGCCGAGCACGTTGACGACCGTGCGCGCGGCGGTGTCCATGTCGTGCCCGTAGCGCATGTTCGCGGGCCAGTCGATGATGCCGTACCTGTAGGCCCCGGAGCCGCCCTCCAGGTTGGTGACCAGGCCCGTCCCCTCCGCGATGTAGCGGCGCACGTACCCGGCGACCGCGCTCATCACCGGGTACGCCTCGGCGAGCGTGGACGCGTCGCCGGACTGGCGGTAGTAGTCCCAGACCCAGCCGGGGAACATCTCGGTGTAGTCGGGGATGTCGCGCTTGCCGTCGCCGTTGGGGTAGACGGCGTTGAGGCGCCCGTCCGGCCAGTACCGCGCCTGCGAGGCGATGAACTCGCGGATCGCCTGCCGGGTCAGGCGGCGCTCCCCGTAGGCGCCCATCATGGCGATCGACGTGTCGACCGAGTCGCCGAGGAACTGCCCCTTCTCGCGAGTGGGGGTGTCGAGGAACTGGGACTGCGACCCGTACAGCGCCGACCGCGCCATCAGGTCGTAGGCCGCGTTCACCCCCGCGTCGGACGTGCGGAGGTCGCCCTCGCGGGTCACCTCGTTGTGCTGGACGACTGCGGAGATCCCGTCGGCGTCGGCGCCCGAGTCCGGGGCGATCTCCAGGTAGCGGAAACCGACATAGGTGAGCGGCCGGAAGGTCTGGTCGCCGTCGCGCTGGGTGTAGCCGTAGCTGAGGTCGGTGTCCTGGTTGTCGTCCTTGGAGCGGGAGACCGTCCCGTCTTCGTTGAGCACGTAGGAGGCGTGCATGTCGACGTGCCGCCCGGCGACGCCGTCGCGGAACCGCACCACCGGCACGGCCGGGATCACCTTCCCGAAGTCGGCGACCAGGGCGCCCGAGTCCAGCCGCGTGACCTTCACCGGCCGCACGGTCCGGTAGGTGAGCGCGGTCTCCTGCCCGTGCAGGTGCTTGAACCCGGACGCGGGGTGGACGCCGACGACCTCCGGGGCCTGCCAGGAGGAGGCGTCGAAGCCGGGCTCGTCCCAGCCGGGCGTCTCGGCGGTCCCGTCGATGTCCTCGACGTAGTCGCCGGCGTCGCCGTTGCGCTTCGGCGCCTTCTTCCAGGGGCCGCGCGCCACCTTCCACGTGCCGTCGGTGGCGACGACCTGCCGCGTCCCGTCGGCGTGGTCGATGACGAGCCGGACGAGCAGGCCCGGCTCGCCCTTCGGCCGGCCCTGCCCCGACCCGTACCAGTGGTAGAGCGCGCCGATCGCGGCGGCCTGCCCGGCCTTCACCTTGGAGGTGACGTCGACGGTCTTGTAGTAGCCGTCGTCGGGGTACTCGAAGGCGGGGCCGCGGTCGACGGTCTCGCCGTTCAGGTGCAGCGCGTACTGCTGGCCGGCGGCGATGTGCACGCGGGCCCGCACGACCTTCGACGCGCCGACCGTGAAGTCCTTGCGCGCGAGGGTGTAGTCGTCGGCCTCCGCGGTGGTGCGCCGGATCCAGGTGGCCTGCCAGTCGCGGTCGGACAGGCCGGTGTCGAACGCGGCGGGCCGCGCCCAAGGAGAGCGCTTTCCGGAAGCGTCCCAGGTCCGGACCGTCCACGTGTAGGAAGTCTCCGGTGCCAGCCCCGGCCCGGCGTACCTCACGTACTCCTGGCTCCCCGACCGGACCTGCCCGCTGTCCCAGACCGGCTTGCCGGACGGGTCCCGCACGACGATCTCGTATGCGCTCTGCACCTCCCCGGGGTCGCGGTCGCGGGGCGTCCAGCCGAACAGCGGTGCCCCCTCCACGCTCAGCGGGCGGGCCTGGTCCCCCACGGTCAGCCCGGCCGGCGCCTGCGGCGCGTGGCCGGCCTTCACCGCGGCCTGCGCGGTCCCCGGCAGCGCGGCGACGACCGCCGTCACGGCGGCGACGGCGATGAGGGCGGAACGGCGATCGGCGGAACGCGTGACGTCTTGGCGAATCACGGGAAGCAACCTCCAGTTCGTTGCTGCGGCTTTCGGTCATCCGCCGGAGGGGGCCCGGGGCGGGCGGTCCCGCGCCCCGGCCCTTCCGGCCTACGGCTTCACGGAGAACCCGCTCATCTGCACGTTCGCGACGATGCCGTCCCAGCTCCTGGTGATGTCCAGGCGCACGTAGCGGGCGCTGACCTTGGCGAAGGCCGTCGTCCCGCCCTCCTTCGGGGTGTCCTTCGCGGTGGCGACGGTGCGCCAGTTCCGGCCGTCCGAGGAGATCTGGACGCCGTAGTCGCGCGGCCCGTAGTTGGACCGCCCGCCCACGACGACCGAGCCGAACTCGACCGGTGCGCCGAAGTCGACCCCGTAGCGCACCGGGTCGGCGGGGGTCGGCCCCTGGCCCGCGGCGCGTCCCCACGACACCCAGAACGTGCTCGGCGAGCCGTCCACGGCGAGCTTGGCCGGGTACCGGTCCTGGCCGGCGTCGGCGACCACCCGCGGGAACGGAGTGCCGCCCGGGTTGAGGGCGAGGTCGCCGGAGTGCCGCAGGGTCACCGCCGTGGCGGCGGACGGCCCCGCGTCGCTGCGCGCGGTCACCTTCAGGGTGCTCGCGCCGGACGCGACGCCCTTGTCCCGCAGGCCGACGGGCACCGTCACCGAGCCTCCGGCGGGGACCGTGACGCGGCCGCGTTCCGGCTCGGCGCTGATCCCCTCGGCGGCGGACGCGGCGACCGTCACTTTCGCCGCGCGCCCGGAGGCGTTGGTGACCAGGACGTTCGCGCGGTTGTAGCCGCCGTCCGCCAGGGGCAGCTCCGGTTCGAGGGCCTCGACGGTCAGCACGGGGCGGTCGCCGCCGGCCGGGGTGAGGACGGCGGGGCCGAACAACCCGTAGTCCATCGGCGCCCGCGACGCGGCTCCGGTGCCCGGCGCGGCGCGGACCGCGTTGAGCAGCGTGGAGGCGACCCGCACGGTGATCGTGTTGGCGCCGGGCCGCAGGTGCCGGCCCACTTCGACGTGCCGCAGGTCGGCCTGGTTCAGCGGTGGGAGGTCGTGCCCGTTGACGTTCACGCGGACGGTGTCCACCGGTGTCCCGAGGTCGAGTTCGGCCCGGTCGATGCCCTTCCAGCCCGCTTCCAGGGTGACGTGCGCGGTGTAGGTGCCCACGCCCGAGACGTCCGCGAGGTCCACGGGGTAGCCGTTGGCGGGGGTGATGGCCGACCAGGCGGGCAGCGCGCCGTCCGCCCCGGCCTTCACGGTGACCGGGCCGAGCGCCTTGTGCGCGGTGTCGCCGGGCCTGCCGGACGGTCCGGGTCCCCAGGAGTCGACCGACAGCGACCACTCGTCCAGCTTCACCGGCTGCGGAACCGCCGCCGCGCGCTGCCCGCCCGGCTTGTCGGGGCCGTTCGGGCGCCCGGTGAAGGTGCCGTCGTGCCGCGGCGTGACCGCGATGACCGCGACGTCGTTCCCGGCCAGCCGGACCGGGACGGTGACAGTGCCCCGGCCGGACGTGTAGTCGCGGATCGGGGTGATCTCGCCGGTCCAGGTGTCCAGCCGGTAGGGGACGCCTTCGCCGGTCAGGGTGACGTTCTGCGCGGTCGTCGTGTTCGTCTGGTTGTACAGGTAGTAGTAGTTCGTGGAGCCCGCCTGGCGGCGGACGTCGAGGATCGCTCCCGAGCCGTCGTGCGGGGTCGCGGCGGGTGCGACGTTCAGGCGCCGCAGCGCGTCCGGCGCGTCCGCCTCGCTCGCCACCCGGACCACGCCGCGCTGGCGGAGGAGTTCGGAGACGACCGACTTCAGCCGCGCGTCCTCGCGCGCGTCGTCGCCGTGGCCGGGCACGGCGCTCGGCGCGTCCCCGGCGACGACGACGGGCAGCCCCTGCCGCGCCAGGCGCAGCAGCTTCTCGGCGGCGTCCACCGGCATCGTCTTCTGGTCGTTCAGCAGCACCGCGTGGTAGGCGGACCGGTCGCCGAACAGGGTGCCGTGCGAGAAGGAGGCGTCCTTGCGCCGGAGCAGGGCCGGGCTGAGGTACTCGTAGGTGTATCCGGCCGACGCGAGCTTCGAGGAGCTCTGGATCAGCTTGTTCGACCCGCTGCCGGTGGTTCCGGTGCCGTTCATGCCGAAGTCCTGCCAGTAGACCGCGAGGTCGAACCGGGGCTTGCCCTGCCGCAGCACGAGCTGCATCCGGGCCAGGTGGTCGTTGACGGCGCGGTAGTCGGCCCAGTTCGGGCCGCCCTTGTCGCCGAACGCCTCCGAGTAGGAGGTGTTGCCGCCGTAGGTCATGCCGGGCCAGGCCGACTGCGGTCCGGCGCCCGCCGGTCCCCGGCTCAGGTACGGGAAGCCGTGCCAGACGACCTGGTTCACGCCGCCGGCGAGGCCCCGGTAGACCGCCTGGAGGTTCGAGGCGTCCGATCCGGCCCCGGCCGTCGAGCCCCACACCGAGCCGGAGAACGCGCAGCACTCGTCGGAGACCACCGGCTGCCCGGACACGTGCGCGCCCGTCGCGACGACCCGGTAGTCCTGCACGTTGCTGTACGCCCCGACCGACTGCCCGAACGCCAGCGACTCGCCCTCGGGGACGTCGACGTGCGAGGCGGCCTCCGAGACGTCCACCGGGATGCCGTAGGGCTGGATGCGGGTGCTGATGCGGTGCTCGTGCGCCCACTCGCGCAGCACGTCGAGCCGGTTGCGGATGTAGAGGTCGCTGAGGGTCTGCCGGTAGTCGGTGCGGACCCGGGCGCCGACGCCGCCGCCGAAGTCGAAGAACGGCCGGTCGGTGATGCCCTGGTCGCCGGCGCCGGCGAGGGCGGGGAGCACCTCGACCGGGGAGTAGCCGCGCAGCTTCGTCCACTGGTCGACCAGCTCGGACGTCCACTTCTGGGTGGTGCCCAGCTCGAGCGAGTCCTCGAACAGGTCGCTCTCGCCCATCTGGGCGAGCAGCTTCCGCACTTCCGGGGTGAGGATGTGCTCGTCGTAGAAGTCCGTCGTGGCCTTCGCGCCCGCCTCGCTGAACGGGTCGAGGGCGTAGTTGGTCCCGGTGGCGGTGTAGCCGGACAGGGACTGCCCGCTGGGCGTCTGGTAGAAGGCGATCAGGGCGTAGGTGCTCCCGCCGTCGCCGGGGAAGTCGACCGTGAGGCCGCCCTGCGCGTCCACCTTCGAGGTGACGTCGGTGACGCCGGCGCGGTCCAGCATCCGCGGCCCGCTCGCCGTGGCGCAGGCCGCGTCGGAGCACTTGGCGACGAGCGCGGCGATGAGCGTCCTCTTGGCGCCGGCGGGCGGCGCGACGTTGAAGTTGGCGGGCAGCGCACCGGACCTGCTGGTGCCACCCTTGTGGAACTCGTGGGAGAAGACGACCTGCTGCTGCGCGCTCGGATCGTTGACGTCGTTCACGGTGGGGACGGTCGCGGGCCAGCGCGGGCCGATGGTGAAGTCGAGACCGAGGCCTTTCTCCTTGGCCGCCGCCAGCATCGTCCGGGTCTTCTGGGCCCACAGCGGGGTGCCCCAGCCGTAGGTCTTCAGGAACTCCGGCGAGTTGTTGCCGGCGCCCTCCACGCTGAACGGGGCGACCTCGGCCCCTCCGCCGCCCGCCCGCCTGATCTGTTCGAGCTCGTCGGCCAGTTCCCCGTCGTCGGTATGGGCGAGCGGCTGCCACCAGCGGTACTTGGGCCGCACGGACGCCGGGGGGTCGGCGAAGGTCCCGCGGGTCAGGGCCGGGACGTCCGGCCCGAAGGGCGGGGCGGCCTCGGCCGTCCCGGCGACCGCGAGCCCGGCCAGGGCCAGGACCGCGGCGGCGGGCGCGGCCAGCAGCCGCGTCTTGGAACGGATCATGACGAGCAGTCCTCCCGCTCGGTGGCGCGGCCGTCGGTCCCCTCGGCGCGCGGCCCGGAGGCGTCGGCGTGGGCGGGCGGGGCGGTGACGGCGGTGAGCGGGAGGCAGAGGGCGACGCCGCGCGCGGCACCGCATCGTGGGGGTATTTCGGGCATGACCGGACATCCTTCGGGCCTGCGCGGGGGGGTGGGGGGTTGCGGCGTCGCGCCGTGAGGTTCCGTCAGGGGTTCACATGGACCAGTTCGATCTCCAGAAGGTCGGCGAGGGCCTTCAGGTCGGCGACGCGGTGGCCGGTGCCGAGGGCCCAGTGGTGGGAGATGCCGGTGGCCGACCACGCGTCGGTCCACTCGCCGGGGTCGCAGCCGAAGTCGACGCGGGAGGTGGTGTTGCCGATCTGGAGCAGCGGCCCGTCCACGGTCTCGCCCTCGGACGCCGCGAGCGCGAACCGGCCGTCGCGGCGCTGGATGATCCCGATCGCGGTGACCGGGCCGTGCTTGACGTCGAACTCGACGGAGACGCCGTAGCCGCGCTTGCCGTGGTAGACGCCGAGGCCGCGCAGCAGCGGGCGGCGGGCGCTGATCGCCAGGTGCGCGGGCCCGTCGTGGCCCATCTCGACGTGGCCGCGCCGGAAGTCCAGCGCCTGGAGCTCGGTGAACGAGCCGCCCGCGCCGAGCCGGTCGGCGATCAGCATCGCGAGGGAGGTGCGCAGCTCGTACTCCCCCGCCGCCGGGACGCCGCGCCCGGTGAGCAGCGACGCGCCGAGGATCATCCCGGCCCCGAGCCGCTCGTGCACCTCGCCGTCCAGGCCGCGGTGGTAGTAGGCGAGGCTGTCGAGCTCGAAGTCCTCGACGAGGCGGTCGAGCCCGACCGAGACGCGCGCCGCCCAGGCCAGGTCGTCGTCGTTGACCGACGCGTCCAGCTCGAAGATCTTCTCGGCCTCGGCCTTCTTGGCGGCCGTCTCGGCCCCGGTGACCTTCTCGACCCGGACCCGCAGGTCGTCGAACTCCAGCACCTCGACGTGCCCGCCGAAGTTGGCGCTGACGAGCGTGAGGTCGGTGGAGACGTCGAGCATCCCCGGGTACAGGTGGCCCATCAGCCCGTGCCTGCCCCGCCGCAGCGCCGCGCGGACCCCGGCGGCGCGCACCCAGCGGCCGATCTTCGCCCAGGCGCGCTCGTCCTCCAGGTAGCCCGACACCGAGCGGAACGGGACGCCGCAGCGCGCGAACGCGTTCGCCATCTCCGGCAGCGGGCACGCGCCGCAGTAGGCGAGCCACTGCCCGGTGTCGAAGGTGGCGTGGTCCATCGACTCGGTCGGCTGGAGGTTGATCAGCAGGACGGGCGCGTCCGCCCGCTGCGCGATCGGGACCAGCATCGTCGCGGTCATGTAGGTGGTCAGGAACCCGACGATGATGTCGCAGCCCTCGGCGCGCAGCCGCTCGGCCGCGGCCGCGCCCTCCTGCGCGTCGGAGATGAACCCGACGTCGACGACCTCGGCGCCGAGCCCGCGCATCCGCTCCGAGACGCGCTCGGCGGACCGCTTCAGCTGCGGCAGCAGGTCGGGGAACTGCGGCCAGTAGGCGCCGAGCCCGCCGGCCACCAGGCCGACCTTCACCGGCGCTGTCGTGTCTGCCATTGCTCTTCCTCTCCTAACGGGCCGTGAGTGTGCGGCGCCCCGCGGGCGCCCCTCTCCTGGAGTCGTGCCCGCCGGCACCGGACGCACCGGGCACGGCGTCCGGGTTGAGGGAGGTGACGGCGGACACGTGGGAGCGCGCGAACTTCTTTGCCGGCGGCATCGTTGTCCCTTCGGGTTCACTTGGTCGAGCGGGCCCGGCAGGGACGGCCGGCGGCCCGGGTGGGGACGGCGCGGACGCGGCGGGGTGAGCGCCGCGGCCGCGCGGTCCGGGCCGCCGGCCGGCCTTTTCCAAGGGGGCGGTTCCTCCTCAGCGCAGGAACGCGGCGGCGACGCCGGCGTCCACGGGGATGTGCAGCCCGGTGGTGTGGGTCAGGTCCCCGCCGGTGAGGGCGAAGACGGCGGCGGCGACGTGCTCGGGCAGCACCTCGCGCTTGAGCAGGGTCCGCTGGGCGTAGAACTCGCCGAGCCGCTCCTCCTCGACGCCGTAGACGGCGGCGCGCTTGGCGCCCCACCCGCCGGCGAAGATCCCGGAGCCGCGCACGACCCCGTCCGGGTTGACCCCGTTGACGCGGATGCCGTGCTCGCCGAGCTCGGCGGCCAGCAGCCGCACCTGGTGCGCCTGGTCGGCCTTGGTCGCGCCGTAGGCGATGTTGTTCGGGCCCGCGAACACCCCGTTCTTGGACGAGATGTAGACGATGTCGCCGCCCATCCCCTGCTCGACCATGACCCGGGCGGTCTCGCGGGAGACCAGGAACGAGCCGCGCGCCATGACGTCGTGCTGGAGGTCCCAGTCGGCGGTGGTCGTCTCCAGGAGCGGCTTGGAGATGGACAGGCCGGCGTTGTTGACGACGAGGTCGACGCCGCCGAACGCCAGGACCGCCTCCCGGACGGCCGCGGCGATCTCGTCCTCCGACGTCACGTCCGCGCCCGCCGCGATGGCGGCGTCGGCGGGGCGCGGCGCGGTGGCGCCGATCTCGGCGGCGACCTTCTCGGCGGCCGCGAGGTCCCGGTCGGCGACGACGACGCAGGCGCCCTCGGCCGCCAGGCGGCGGGCGGTGGCCGCGCCGATGCCGGAGCCGCCGCCGGTGACCAGCGCGACGCGGGAGGCGAGCGGCTTCGGCGCCGGCATCCGGCGGAGCTTGGCCTCCTCCAGCTCCCAGTACTCGATGCGGAACTTCTCCGCCTCGTCGATCGGCGCGTACGACGACAGCGCCTCCGCGCCGCGCATCACGTTGATCGCGTTGACGTAGAACTCGCCGGCGACCCGGGCGGTCTGCTTGTTCGCCCCGAAGGAGAACATGCCGACGCCCGGGACCAGCACGATCGCCGGGTCCGCGCCGCGCATCGGCGGCGAGTCCGGGCCGGCGTGCCGGTCGTAGTAGGCGGCGTACTCCTCGCGGTAGGCGGCGTGCAGCTCCTTCAGGCGCGCCTTGGCCTCGTCGAGCGGGGCGTCCGGCGGCAGGTCCAGCACCATCGGCGCGACCTTGGTGCGCAGGAAGTGGTCCGGGCAGGACGTGCCGAGCGCGGCGAGCCGGGGGTGCTCGGCGCGCGACACGAAGTCCAGGACCGGCTCGCTGCCCGTGTAGTGCCCGACCTGCGGCCGGTCCGTGGACGCCAGGCCCCTGATCAGCGGGAACAGCGCGGCGGCGCGCGCGTGCCGCTCGTCCTCGGGCAGCGCCGGGTGGACGACCTCGCCGAACGGGTCGGCCTTGCCGTGCTCGGCGATGTAGGCCTCCGCGGTGCGGATGATGTCGAGCGAGTTGGCCTTGCACTCCTCGCTCGTCTCGCCCCAGGCGGTGATGCCGTGCCCGCCGAGGATCACGCCGACGGCGCCCGGGTTGGCGCGCTTGATCTCGGCGATGTCCAGGCCGAGCTGGAAGCCGGGGCGCCGCCACGGCACCCACGCCACCCGCTCCCCGAAGATCCGCCGCGTCAGCTCCTCGCCGTCGGCGGCGGTCGCGATCGCGATGCCGGAGTCGGGATGGAGGTGGTCGACGTGCGCGGCCTCGACCAGGCCGTGCATGGCGGTGTCGATGGACGGGGCGGCGCCGCCCTTGCCGTGCAGGCAGTAGTCGAACGCGGCGACCATCTCGTCCTCGCGCTCGACGCCCGGGTAGACGTCCACGAGGGCGCGCATCCGGTCCAGCCGCAGGACGGCCAGGCCCTTCTCGGTGAGGGTGCCGAGGTCGCCGCCCGAGCCCTTCACCCACATCAGCTCGACGTCTCGGGCCGTCACGGGGTCGGTGACCGTGCCCTTCGCGGACGCGTTGCCGCCGGCGTAGTTGGTGTTGCGCGGGTCCGAGCCGAGGGTGTTGGCGCGTTCCAGCAGCTGCTCCACCTCGGGTGGAGTGGCGGTCATCGGAGTCTCCTCATGTGCGTGTACGGCCTCGTGCTTGTGCGGGGCTTCATGTGCGTGCGTGGAAGTCGTAGGTGCCGGACGCGGCCTCCACCCGGACGACGTCGCCGTTGGCGCCCTGCCCGGTGCCGAGGACGCGCACGCCCTCGGCGGCGGTCAGCGGCCTCCCGCTCTCGGTCACCCGGTCCGCGGCCGCGGCGGGCACCTCGATCTCGGCGGTGGCGCCGACGGGGACGCTCACCCGCAGGTCGAACCCGGAACCGGACTTCGTCCAGCGGACCGTGACCGGGCCGTGCGGGGTGGGCGTGGACGCGTTCACCGAGGTCAGGTCCCCGACCGGCTGCGGCGCGACCCTGACGCGGTCGAACCCTGGCGCGGCGGGCGCGATCCCGGCGAGGTCCTCGGTGAACCACTCTCCGATGGCCCCGCCGAGGAACACGTGGTCGCGGGACCGGGACTCCAGGTCCCAGCGCTCCCACAGGGTGGTCGCGCCGTTGTCGACCCAGTAGCCCCAGCTGGGGTAGGTGCGCTGGTCGGCGACCTTGTAGGCCAGGTCGCCGTGGCCGCGCGCGGTCAGCTCGGTCAGCAGGTACTTGGTGCCGAGGGCGCCGGTGTTGAGGTGGTCGCCGCGGTCCCGCACGTCCCGGACGAGCCGGTCGGTGACGGCCTTCTGCGACTCCTGCGGCGCGAGGCCGAGGGCCAGGGCGATCAGCGCGTTGGTCTGCCGGTAGCCGGGGTCGGACTTGGTGACGTAGGCGTCGCCGCGCAGGAACGCCGTGTTGAACGCGTCCTTGGCGCGGGCGGCCGCGGCCCGGTAGCGGGCGGCGTCGTCACCGTGGCCGAGCACCTCCGCGACGTCGGCGATGATCAGCGCGTTCGAGTAGGTGTAGGCGGTGCCGTGCAGCCGCCTGTCCTCGGGGGTGTTGCCGCCGTACCCGGGGGCCAGGTAGTCGTTCAGCTGGCTGGGGTAGAGCCCCTCGCCGTCGGCGCGGGTGAGCCAGCCGTCCAGGTAGCGGCGCATGGCCGGGTAGTTGTCCGACAGGACGTCACGGTCGCCGTACCGCTGGTACATCTGCCACGGGATGACGGTGAACGAGGCCTGCCAGGGCGGTGACGGCCATCCGTCGCCGAGGCCCCACCCGTTGTCGGGGACGATCGCGGGGACGAGCCCGTCCGGGCCCTGGCTGTCGCGGTGGTCGGTCATCCACTTGGCGAACAGCCTGCGCAGGTCGTACCGGCCCATCTCCATCTCGGCCATGAGCTGGGCGTCGCCGGTCCACCCGTTCTTCTCGTACATCGGGGTGTCGGTCGGGATCCCGTGCCAGTTGTTGACGACGGTCTGCCGGGTGATGGTCTCCAGCGTGTTGAACAGGTCGTTCGAGCTGCGGAACGAGCCGTCCGAGCGCAGGTCGCTGTGCACCTCGCGGCCGTCGAGGTCGCCCGCGGTGGGCGGCTCCCCCGGCCAGCCGGTCACCTGGACGTACTGGAAGCCCTTGTAGCTGTAGCGGGCCTCCCACGTCTCGGTGGTCCCGCGCCCGGCCAGGACGTACTCGTCGGTCTGGAAGCGCCCGGTGACCAGGCCGTTCGAGGACGTGACGGTGCCGTCGGCGTTGAGGCGCTCGCCGTACTTCAGGCTGACGGTCGCGCCCTTCGGGCCGCTGGTCCTGATGCGGGCCCACCCGGCGGTGTTGTGGGGCATCTTGAAGACGTAGACGCCGGGCCTGGGGTTGGTGACCGCGACGGGCCGCAGGGTGCGGGCGACCTTGATGGGCTCGTGCTCCTCGGGCACCACGGTGGCGGCCGGGGCCTGCACGGTCGCCGCCTGCTTCCAGGCGGAGGCGTCGAACCCGGGCCGGTCCCAGCCGGGCTTGTCCTCGCGGGCGTCGTAGGTCTCGCCGCCGTAGAGGGAGTCGTAGCGGACGGGTCCCTCGGCGTAGCGCCACTTCCCGTCGGTCGCGACCGTCTGGGTGCTGCCGTCGTCGTAGGTGACGACGAGCTGGGCCAGCAGCCGGGGCTCGGCGGTCCACGGGGCGGCGTGCCAGTTCCAGACGTTCTGCTGGGTCATCCCGTAGAAGCCGCGGCCGAGCCGCGCCCCGATCACGTTGCCGCCGTGCCGCAGCATGCGGGTCACGTCGCGGGTGACGTACTCGACGCGCTTGTCGTAGCGGACGAACCCGGGCTGCAGGACCTCGTCGCCGACGCGCCTGCCGTTCAGGCTCAGCTCGACGTAGCCGCCCGCCGCCGCGTACAGCCGCGCCTTGGCGATCTTCTTGCCGGTGACGGTGAAGTCGCGGCGCAGGAGCGGCTCGGGGAGCGTGGGCTTCTCCGGTTTCACCTCGCCCCAGGGGGCGCCGCCCCAGGCCGCCAGCACCTTCGCCTGCGGCCAGGCCGCGTCGTCGTAGCCGGGGGCCCTCCAGTCTCCGGCCGGCTCCTCGTTCGCGGCCCGCCAGGCCGCGCCGGTGTCGAACTGCTTCGGGTCCTGGCCGGGCAGTTCGAGGCGCCCGAGGAGCCCGGCGGGGCTGGCCTTGCCGTTGGTCGCCTTGACGGCGACGACGTTGCGGCCCGCCCGCAGGTGGGCGGTGACGTCGACGACGATGGGGCGCCGCCAGTTCTCCACCGCCGGGTCGGCGTCGCGCCCGCCGGCCTCGGCGCCGTTCACCCAGGCCGTGAACCCGTCGTCGGCCGTCATGACCAGGCGGGCGCCCTGCGGCACCGCGGCCAGGTCGAACGCGCCGCGCAGGTAGCGCGAGCCGGCGGGCGCCTCCGTCTTGGGGTCGCCCTCGGGGTACCAGATCCAGCTGGTGCCCCGCAGGTCGGGCGTGGACGCGACGCTCTCGGGGGCGCCGATCCACGAGCCGCGCCAGCCGTCCGCGCCGAGCGCGGTCTCGAACCAGGTCGCGGCGCTCCAGCGCGTCCAGCGGCCGCGGGCGTCGGCGACCTTGACCCGCCAGGTGTAGCGGGTGGCGGGCGCGAGGGCCGGGCCGCCGTAGCGGACGTCGTAGCCGCGCGCCGAGCCGACCGCGCCGGAGTCCCAGACGGCGCGTCCCCCGTCGGCGGTGGCGACGGAGACGCGGTAGGCGGTCTGTCGCTGGCCGCGCTCGCGCGCGCTCAGCACCCACCCGAAGCGCGGCTTGGCGGACGCGACGGCGTTCGGGGTCGTGGCGTGCTCGGTCTCCAGGCCGCCGACGCTCAGGGCGGCGGCCTCCAGCGCGTGCGCGGGGACGGCCGCGGCCAGGACGAGCCCCGCGACGGCGGCGATCACGACGGGACGGCGCGGCGCGGTACGGGATCTGCCGGTCGGCGGGGCAGGCGCGGCGGTCATGCTCAGGCCCCCCAGCCGGCCGCCTGGCCGTCCTTGCGCTCCTCGGCGATCCGCTCGTAGTAGCCGGACGCCTTGTAGGCGGCGACCGGGTCCGGGTGCAGGCCCATCTCCTCGCGCAGCTCGGCGAGCAGCGGCCGGACGTCGGTGTTGTAGGCGTCCATGAACACGGCGTTCGCCTCCAGGACGTCACCGGACTCCTGCGCCGAGCGCAGCGCGCCGGCGTCCACCAGCAGGGCCTTGGCGGTGGCCTCCTGGACGTTCATCACCGAGCGGATCTGGCCCTGGATCTTCGGCTCGATGTTGTGGCACTGGTCGAGCATGAACGCGACGCCCGCTCCCCCGCTCTTCTCCCGGGGGGTGTGGGGGGGCGTCCCCCCACCGGCATACGCGTCGTAGCCGCCGCCGCGCACCACCTCGTACATGATGCGGAACAGCTGGAACGGGTCGGCGGCGCCCACCATGAGGTCGTCGTCGGCATAGAAGCGGGAGTTGAAGTCGAACCCGCCGAGCTTCCCCTCGCGCAGCAGGAACGCGACGATGAACTCGATGTTGGTGCCGGGCGCGTGGTGGCCGGTGTCGACCACGACCTGCGCCTTCGGGCCGAGCTTCAGGCAGTGCGCGTAGGAGGCGCCCCAGTCCGGCAGGTCGGTCATGTAGAACGCGGGCTCGAACAGCTTGTACTCCAGCAGGAACCGCTGGTCGTCGCCGAGCCGCTCGTAGACGGCGGCGAGGGCCTCGGCCATCCGGTCCTGCCGGGTGCGGATGTCGTCCTGGCCCGGGTAGTTCGTGCCGTCGGAGAACCACAGCTTCAGGTCGCGCGAGCCGGTCTGGTCCATGATGTCGACCGCCTCGAGCAGGTGGTCGAGGGCCTTGCGGCGGACGGCGGGGTCGGGGTTGGTGACGCTGCCGAGCATGTAGTCGTCGTCCTGGAAGACGTTGGTGTTCACCGCCCCGATCCGCACGCCCCGCTCCTTGGCGTGGGCGGCCAGCGCGGCGTAGTCGTCGACCCGGTCCCAGGGGATGTGGACCGCCACGCTGGGCGCGACGCCGGTGAACCGGTGCACCTGCGCGGCGTCGTCGATCTTCTCCTGCGGGGTGCGCGGCACGCCCCGCTGGGCGAAGACCTTGAACCGGGTCCCCGAGTTCCCGTACGCCCACGAGGGAGTCTCGATCTGCTGGCGGCGCAGGGCGTCCTTCACCGCGCTGGTGTCGTTCACGGTTGCCTCTCTCCTATCCGGTCACCGGCTAGTCCAGGTGGAAGACCTCGGTGAGCGGCCGCATCCCCTCGTCGGGGCGGCCGTCGAGGTCCTCGAAAAACTGCGCCATCTCCGCCTGCCACCGCGCGTTCACCTCGGTGCGGGCCATCGCCTCCTGGGCGGCCTCGAAGTCGTCGGTCTCCAGGTAGCCGACGAGGAGGCCGTCCTCGCGCAGGAACAGCGAGTAGTTGTGCCAGCCGGTGTCGCGCAGGGCGTTGAGCATGTCGGGCCAGACCGCCTGGTGGCGCAGCTTGTACTCCTCCAGGCGGTCCTGCCTGACCTTCAGCAGGAAGCAGACGCGCTTCGTGCGTCCGGACATAGGGGCGTCTCCTCGTGGAGGGCGAAGCCCCCCGCCCCCCGGTTCGCGTCGCTCAGAATCAGAAGTGGTACTGGTCGATGTTCTTGGCGTCGAACACCGTCGGCGGGCCGAGGATCACCTCGCCGTTGGCGCCGATCGAGCGCTCGCCGAGCTTGCCCGCCTTGAACTTCTCGCCCTCAGCGCCGGTGATCTGGCCGGACGACAGCGCCGCCGCCGCGTACGCGGCGAGGTAGCCGAGGTTCTTCGGGTCCCAGAGCTCGAAGCCCTTGACCGTGCCGTCCTTGACGAACTTGCGCATCTGGTCGGGGGTGCCGAGGCCGGTCAGCGCGACCTTGCCCTTGTACTTGGAGCCGGAGATGTAGCGCGCGGCCGCGGCGATGCCGACCGTGGTGGGCGAGATGATGCCCTTCAGGTTCGGGTACGCCTGGAGCAGGCCCTGGGTCTGCTGGAACGACTTCTGGTCGTCGTCGTCGCCGTAGGCGACCTTGACGAGCTTCATCTTCGAGTACTCGGGCTTCTTCAGCTCGTCCTGCATGAACTTGATCCAGGTGTTCTGGTTCGTGGCGTTCGCGGTCGCCGACAGGATCGCGATCTCGCCCTCGCCGCCGATCTGCTCGGACAGCAGCTTCACCTCGCTGCGGCCGATCTCCTCGGAGCTGGCCTGGTTGATGAACACGTCCCGGCAGTCGGGGTTGGTGTCGGAGTCGTAGGCGACGATCTTGATGTTCTTGGACATCGCCTGCTTGAGCGGGCCGCACACCGCGTTCTCGTCGTTGGCGGCGATGAGGATCGCGTCGTGCCGCTGCTGGATCAGCGTGTTGATGTAGGAGACCTGCGAGGACGCGGACGCGTCGGACGGGCCGACCTCCTTGGCCTCGCCGCCGAACTCCTTGGCCGCCGCGATGCCGGCGTTGTCGACGATCGTCTCGTAGGGGTTGTTGACCTGCTTGGGCAGGAACGCCAGCTTCAGGCCCTTCTTCAGCGGCGCGTTCGGGTCGGCGGACGCCTTGCCCCCGGCCTTGGCCTCCCCCGAGCCGGAATCGGAGTCCTTGGTGGTCCCGCCGCAGGCGGCCAGGCTGAGGGCCAGGGCGCTCGCCATGGCGGCGGCCGCCAGCCGGCGCGGGGCGCGCAAACGAATGGTCATCAGGATGCCTTTCAGGGTTCCGTGTCGTGCTGGGGTGGGTGGGCGTGCGGCGGGGGGCCGGGGCGTGCGGTGGTCAGGGCGTCAGGGTGCGGCGGCGGGGACCGCGGGTCTCGCGCCCCGCCGCCGGCCTCGGGCCTCGCGCGCCACGGCGATCAGCCGCGGCGTGAGGACGCTGATGATGAGCAGCAGTCCGGTGACGATGGACTGGACCTCGGTGGACACGTCGTTGAGCATCAGCAGGTTGCGGAGCAGGCCGATGAGCAGCACGGCCGCGATGACGCCGCCGAGCGTGCCCTTGCCGCCGTCGAAGTCGACGCCGCCGAGCAGCACCGCCGCGATGACGGCGAGCTCCAGGCCGATGCCGTTGTCGGCGCGGGCGCTGCCGTAGCGGAGCGTGTAGACGATCCCGGCGAACCCGGCGACGAGGCCGGACACCGCGAACAGGACCAGCTTGATGCGCTTGACCCGGATGCCGGCGAAGTAGGCGGCGTCCTCCTGCGCGCCGATCGCGAACAGCGACCGCCCGATGCCGGTGGCGTGCAGGACGACGCCGGTGACGGCGGCGAGCACGATGAACAGCGCGACCGGGTACGGGATCGGTGTGCCCGGGATGGAGGAGGTCGCGAGGTCGGTGTAGACGGTGGGGAACTCCGAGATCGCCCCCGTGCCGAGCGTCACGTACGCCAGGCCCCGGTAGAGGGTCAGCGTGCCGATGGTCACCGCGAGGGACGGCAGCCCGAGGCGGGTGACGAGCAGGCCGTTCACCAGCCCGCACACGAGCCCGACGACGAGCACCAGCGGGATGATCGTCTCGATGGCCATGCCGCCGTCCCACAGCTTGCCGGTGAGGGCGCTGCACAGCCCGAGGATGGAGGCGACCGACAGGTCCACCTGCCCGCACACGACCAGCAGCGTCATCGGCAGCGCGATCAGCGCGATCTCGCTGAGGTCGTCCAGCGCGAACGACAGGTTGTCGTTGTTGGCGAAGTCGGGCGAGAACCCGGCGCCGCTCGCGAAGACCACGACCAGCAGCGCGGTGACGGCGGTCTCCCACCGCATCAGGCGGCTCATGGCCGTCCCTCCCTGTTCTTGCGGGCGCCGTTCTTGCGGGCGCCGTTCTTCGGGGCGGCGCCCTCCGGGGCGGTGGCGCGGTGCGCGGCGGAGGCCAGCGACCGCTGTTTCAGCGCGCGGGTGACGCGCAGCGCCAGCAGCCGGTCGACGCTGATGGCCAGCAGGAGCAGGACGCCGGTGATCGCGTCCTGCCAGAACGAGTTGACCTTGAGCACCACCAGCACGCTGCCGATGGTGGTGAGCAGCAGCGCGCCGAGCGCCGCCCCGTAGACGGTGCCGACGCCGCCGGTGATGGCGACGCCGCCGACGACGACGGCGCTGACGACCTTCAGCTCCCAGCCGTTCGCCGCGTCGGCGACGACGGTGCCGAACCGGGCGAGCCACAGCACCCCGGCGAGGCCGGCGAGGGCGCCGCTGACGAGGTAGGCGGTGAGGACGCGGCGGCGGATCGGCACGCCGGCGAGCATCGCGGCCTCCGGGCTCGACCCGATGGCGTAGTACTCGCGGCCCGAGGAGTAGGAGCGCAGGTAGTAGCCGACCGCCAGCATCACCAGGACCGTGATGATCGGCAGGTACGGGATGCCGAGGATGCCGTCGTTGCCGAGGCTCAGCAGCGAGGCCGGCAGGTCGGCGGCGCCGATCTGCTGGCCGTGCGCGATGCGGTAGTCCAGCCCCTGGATCACGTACAGGGTGCCGAGGGTGACGACGAGGGCGGGGACGCGGCAGAAGCTGACCAGCAGCCCGTTCACCAGTCCGCACAGCAGGCCGATCCCGACGCCGACCAGCACGACCAGCACGACGTTGCGGTCCCCGCCGGAGGCGTACTTCCCGGCGGTGAAGGCGACGAGCCCGACGACGGACCCGACCGACAGGTCGATGTTGCGGGTGACGACGACCATGCTCTGCCCGACGGCGAGCAGGACCAGGATCGAGGCGTTGAGGAAGATGTCCTTGAGGCCCTGGCCGGACATGAACCGCGGGTTGGCGATCGTCGTGCCGAGGACGAGCAGGACCAGCGCTCCGAGGATGCTCAGCTCGCGGGCGCGCAGCACCATCTCGACCAGGCGCCGCCCGCCGCCCGGCGGGCCGCCCGACTCCGGCCTGGCCGGTGACTGGGTGAGGACGGTCATGGGGTCAGGCCGCCTTTCCGGTGCCGGGGCGGCCGGTCGCGGCGGCCATCACGCTTTCCTCGGTCGCGTCGGCGCGGGCGATCTCGGCGGTCAGCCGCCCCTCGTGCATCACGAGGATCCGGTCGGCCATGCCGAGCACCTCGGGCAGGTCGGAGGAGATCATCAGCACCGCCAGGTCCTGCGCGGCGAGCTCCGACAGCAGCCGGTGCACCTCGGCCTTGGTGCCGACGTCGATGCCGCGGGTGGGCTCGTCCACGATCAGGACGGCCGGCTCGGTGGCCAGCCACTTGGCGAGCACGACCTTCTGCTGGTTGCCGCCCGACAGGACGCCGACGGCGTCGGTGAGCCGGGAGTACTTCAGCTGGAGGCGCAGGCCCCAGTCGGCGGCGCGGCTGCGCTCCACCTTCCGGGAGATCAGGCCCCCGCGGCCGGTCTCGCGGCGCAGCGTCCGCAGCTGGGTCAGGCCCATGTTGCGCTCGATCGACATGTCCATGACCAGGCCCTGCTGGCGGCGGTCCTCGGGGACGAGCGCGAGCCCGGCCGACATCGCGGCCGTGGGGCTGCCCGCCGGGAGCTCGCGGCCGCCGACCTCGACGGAACCGGCGTCCCAGCGGTCCACGCCGAACACCGCGCGGGCGACCTCGCTGCGGCCGGCGCCGACCAGCCCCGCCAGCGCGACGATCTCGCCGCGGCGGACCTCGAAGGAGATGTCGGTGAAGGCGCCCTCGCGGGTCAGCCGCCGCACCTTCAGCGCGGTCTCGCCCGGCGCCACGTCCTGCTTGGGGTAGAGCGCGTCGAGGTCGCGGCCGACCATCCGGCGGACGAGGTCGTCGGGGGTGATGTCGGCGACCATGTCGGTGCCGACGTAGGAGCCGTCGCGCAGCGTCGTCACCCGGCGGCAGATCTCGAAGATCTCCTCCAGCCGGTGCGAGATGAACAGCACCGCGCAGCCGTGCTCCTGGAGGCTGCGGGTGACGGCGAACAGGCGGGCGACCTCCTGGCCGGTGAGCGCCGCGGTCGGCTCGTCCATGATGAGCACCCGCGCGTCCCGGGAGATGGCCTTGGCGATCTCGACGACCTGCTGGTCGGCGATCGACAGGCCGCGGGCGGGCTGCTGCGGGTCCAGCGCGACGCCGAGCCGCTCGAACAGCCGCGCCGTCTCGGCGTGCATGGCGCGGCGGTCGATGCGGCCGAGCGCGCCGCGCGGCTGGCGGCCCATGAAGATGTTCTCTGCGACCGACAGGTCGGGGAACAGCGTCGGCTCCTGGTAGATGACCGCGACGCCGGCGGCCTGCGCGTCGGCGGGGCCGTGGAAGACCACCGGCTCGCCGTCCACCCGCACCTCGCCCGCGTCGGGGCGGTGCACGCCTGCGAACGTTTTTACGACCGTGGACTTGCCGGCGCCGTTCTCTCCCGCCAGGGCGTGGACCTCGCCCGCGTGGAGCTCCAGGGTGACCCCCTGGAGGGCGCGTACCGCACCGAACGACTTACTCACGTTGACCAGTGCCAATGTCGGCGGCGCCGACCGGCCCGGTGCACCCATCGCGGCCCTCCTCGCGGGGGACGTCTGTGACGTACAGATGAAAAACGTTTTAACGGGATGTTGCGGAGGACGCTAGATGTGACCCGGAGCACGCGTCAAGGGGTCAAATCCCGGCGATCCCCTGCCGACGTGGCGAGAAGCCCGTGCCTGCAAGGGCCGGAAAGGTTTCGAAGTCGATCCGGCCGGGACCGGCCGACCGGGTTTCGCGGTCCCGGTTCCCCGTCCTGGGTTGACACGTTTTAATCAGATGATTCACAGTGAGCGGCGACACACCACGGACGACTCGGGGGCACACAGATTGGGCGCAGACGACACCGGCCGCTCCGCGCCGCCGGGCCGCACGGTCGGGATCAAGCAGGTCGCGGCCCAGGCCGGGGTGTCTCCGGGCACCGTGTCCAACGTGCTCAACCGGCCCGAGCGGGTCGCCGAGGCGACCCGGGTCCGCGTCGAGGAGGCGATCCGCGCCCTCGGCTTCGTGCGCAACGGGTCGGCGTCCACCCTGCGCGCCGGGCACAGCAGCACGATCGGGCTGATGGTCCTCGACCTCGCCAACCCGTTCTTCACCGACGTGGCGCGCGGCGTGGAGGACATCGCCAGCGAGCGCGGCTACGCGGTGATCCTGTCCTCCTCCGGCGAGTCGGACGAGCGCGAGCTGCGCAACCTGCGGGTGTTCGCCGAGCAGCGCGTCCGGGGCGTCCTGCTGACCCCGGTCGGCGACGACGGCGAGGCCGCCGACCGGCTGCGCGAGCGCGGCGTCCCGGTGGTGCTGCTCGACCACCCGACGCCGCGCGCCAACCAGTGCTCGGTCGCCGTCGACGACGTCGCGGGCGGCGAGCTCGCCGCCGCCGAACTGCTGGACGCGGGTGCCCGCACGCTGGCGTTCGTCACCGGCCCGACGGTGCTGCGCCAGTGCGCCGACCGCCGCACCGGGGCGCTGCGGGCGCTGCGCGCGGCCGGGCTCGGCCGCGACGCCATGCGCGAGGTCGCCGTCGGGGCGATGAACGCGCGGTCCGGGCAGGAGGCGGCCCGGCGGCTGCTGGAGGCCGGCTCCCCGCTGCCCGACGCGATCTTCTGCGCGAACGACCTGCTCGCGCTCGGAGTGCTGCGCGTCCTGCTCCAGGCCGGGGTCAAGGTGCCGGGAGACGTCGCGCTGATCGGGTACGACGACATCGAGTTCTCGGCCGCCGCCGCCGTCCCGCTGAGCTCGGTGCGGCAGCCGACCTACCAGCTCGGCCGGATCGCGACCGAGCTGCTGCTGGAGGAGTGCGACGGGTCGGCCGGGCACGCCCACCAGCAGGTCATGTTCCAGCCCGAGCTGGTGGTGCGGGAGTCCAGCCGGTCGGTCCTGGGGGACCTCAAATGAGCGAAGCGAACCGGGGGGCGTCCCCCCACAGGGCGAACGCATGAGCGAAGCGAACCGGGGGGTGTCGGGTGTTGTCCCCTCACAGGGCGAACGCATGAAGGTCGCGCTGTTCCTCACCTGCGTCAACGACACGATGTTCCCGGGGACGGGCAAGGCGGTGGTGCGGCTGCTGCGGCGCCTCGGCCACGACGTCGAGTTCCCCGAGACGCAGACCTGCTGCGGGCAGATGCACCTCAACACCGGCTACCGGCGCCAGGCGCTGCCCATGGTGAAGGCGTTCGCGGAGACGTTCGAGCCCTACGACGCGGTCGTGACGCCGTCCGCGTCCTGCGCGGCGATGATCCGCGACTGGCACCCGAAGCTGGCGCCGCGCACCGCGGGGGTCGCCTCGCGCGTGTACGAGCTGACGGAGTTCCTGGTGGACGTCCTCGGTGTCACCGACGTCGGCGCCTACTTCCCGCACCGCGTCACCTACCACCCGACGTGCCACTCGCTGCGAATGCTGCACGTCGGCGACCGCCCGCTGCGGCTGCTGCGCGAGGTGCGCGGCATCGACCTGGTCGAGCTGCCGGACGCGGCCGAGTGCTGCGGGTTCGGCGGGACGTTCGCGCTGAAGAACTCCGAGGTGTCGGCCGCGATGTGCGCCGACAAGGTCACCGCCGTCCGCGCGACCGGCGCCGAGGCGCTGTGCGCGGCGGACAACTCCTGCCTGATGCACATCGGCGGCGCGCTCTCCCGCACCCGCGCCGGGGTGCGGACCGTCCACCTCGCCGAGATCCTCGCCTCCACGGAAGAGGAGCCCGCATGACCTCCGCTGCGATGCCGACCTATCTCGGGATGCCGTCGTTCCCCGACGCGGCTCGCCGGGCGGTGGAGGACGCGCGGCTGCGCGGCAATCTCGCGCACGCCACCACGACGATCCGGGGGCGGCGCGCCGCAGCCGTCGCCGAGCTCGACGACTGGGCCGCGCTCCGCGAGGCGGGCAAGCAGATCAAGGACCACGTCCTCGCCGACCTCGGGTACTACCTGCGGCTGCTGGAGGAGAAGGTCACCGACGCCGGCGGGACGGTGCACTGGGCCCGCGACGCGGCCGAGGCCAACCGGATCGTCGCCGACCTGGTGAAGGCCACGGGCGAGACCGAGGTCGTCAAGGTCAAGTCGATGGCGACGCAGGAGATCGGCCTCAACGAGTTCCTCGCCGAGGAGGGCATCACCGCCTACGAGACCGACCTGGCGGAGCTGATCGTCCAGCTCGGGGACGACCGCCCGTCGCACATCCTCGTCCCGGCCATCCACCGCAACCGGTCCGATATCCGCGACATCTTCCTCCGCGCGATGGAGGACGCCCCGGAGGGGCTGACCGACGAGCCCGCCGAGCTGGCCGAGGCCGCCCGGCGGCACCTGCGCGCCAAGTTCCTGTCGGCGAAGGTCGGGGTGTCGGGGGTGAACTTCGCCGTCGCCGACACCGGCACGCTCGTCGTGCTGGAGTCCGAGGGCAACGGCCGGATGTGCCTGACGCTCCCCGAGACGCTCATCTCGGTGATGGGCGTGGAGAAGGTCGTGCCGAGCTGGCGGGACCTGGAGGTGTTCCTGCAGCTGCTGCCCCGCTCGTCCACCGCCGAGCGGATGAACCCCTACACCTCCACCTGGACGGGCGTCTCCCCCGGCGACGGCCCGCGCGACTTCCACCTCGTCCTGCTGGACAACGGCCGCACCGCCACCCTGGCCGACGAGGTGGGCCGGCAGGCGCTGCGCTGCATCCGCTGCTCGGCGTGCCTGAACGTGTGCCCGGTCTACCAGCGCGCGGGCGGCCACGCCTACGGCTCGCCCTACCCCGGGCCGATCGGCGCGATCCTGTCGCCGCAGATCAGGGGCATCGGTTCGGCGGTGGACGCCTCGCTGCCGTACGCGTCGACGCTGTGCGGGGCCTGCTTCGAGGCGTGCCCGGTCGCGATCGACATCCCGGAGGTGCTCGTCCACCTGCGGGCCCGCGCCGTCGAGAAGGGACCCCGCCATCCGCTGGAGCGGGTGGCGATGACGGCCGCCGGGTGGACGCTGCGCTCCCCGACCCGGCTCGCGCTCGCGCAGCGCGCCGCGTCCGCGAGCCGCCGCGCCGTGGCGCGCGGCGGCCGGATCCGGCGGCTGCCGGGGCCGCTGCGCGCCTGGACCGAGACGCGGGACGCGCCCGCGCCGCCGCCCGAGTCGTTCCGCGCCTGGTGGGCCCGGACCGGCGGCGGGCGCGAGGAGGGAGAGCGATGAGCGCGCGCGAGGAGATCCTGCGCCGCATCGAGCGGGTGTCGCCCACCCGCCCCGCCGCGCAGGTCGCGGCCTCCTACGACCGGATCGACCGCGGTTATCTGCGCCGCCACCACGAGGACGGGATCCTCGACCTGTTCGCGGAGCGGGTCGCCGACTACCGCGCGACCGTCCTGCGCGCCACCGCGTCCGAGGTGGCCGCGGTGGTCGCCGAGCGGCTCGCGGCCCGTCCCGGCGCGTACGGGATCCCGTCCGGCCTGCCGCCGGAGTGGACGCCGGCGACCGGCGCGGCGCTCGTGCGCGACCCGTCGGTCGACTCCCTCGACGGCCTCGCGGGGGCGGTCACCGGCTGCGCGGCCGCGATCGCGGAGACGGGGACGATCGTGCTGGACCACGGCGCCGGCCAGGGGCCGCGCGCCCTGTCGCTCGTCCCCGACTACCACCTGATCGTCGTCCGCGCCGACCAGGTGGCCGCGGACGTGCCGGAGGCGCTCGAACGGCTCGATCCGAACCGTCCGCTGACGTTCGTGTCGGGCCCGTCCGCGACGAGTGACATCGAGTTGTCCCGTGTGGAAGGCGTGCACGGGCCGAGGACCTTGGAGGTCTTGGTCCTCCAATGAGCGAAGCGAACCGGGGGGTGTGGGGGGTCGTCCCCCCAGGGAGACAGCATGAGTGAAACGATGAGCGCCGCGACGTTCGCGGCCGTCGATCTCGGGGCGTCCAGCGGGCGGGTGATGGCGGGGCGCGTCGGCCCGGGCACCCTCGCCCTGGAGGAGGTCCGCCGGTTCCCGAACCGCCCCGTCCGGGTCAACGGCACCCTTCACTGGGACGTCCTGTCCCTCTACGGCAACGTGCTGGACGGGCTGCGCGCCGCGCCGTCCGGGCTGGCGTCGGTCGGCATCGACTCGTGGGCGGTCGACTACGGGCTCCTCGACGCGGAGGGCAGGCTGCTCGGCAATCCCGTCCACTACCGCGACGGGCGCACCGACGGCGTCATGGAGCGGGTCCGCGCCGAGCTGGGCGACGACCTCCTCTACCGGACGTCCGGGCTCCAGTTCCTGCCGTTCAACACGATCTACCAGCTCGCGGCGGACGACCTGTCCCGGGCGGCGACGCTGCTGCTCATCCCGGACCTGCTGGCCTACTGGCTGACGGGCGAGGCCGGCGCCGAGCGCACCAACGCGTCCACGACGGGACTGCTGGACGTCCGCGACGGCACCTGGTCGCAGGAGCTCCTGGACAGGCTCGACCTGCCCGCGAAGATCCTCCCGCCGCTGCGCGAGCCGGGCTCGGTCATCGGCGCCCTGCGCCCGGACGTGGTGGCCGAGACCGGCCACGGCGGCCTCCAGGTCACGGCCGTCGGCTCCCACGACACCGCGTCCGCCGTCGCCGCCGTCCCCGCCGCCACCGAGCGGTTCGGCTACATCTCGTGCGGCACCTGGTCGCTGGTCGGCGTGGAACTGGACGCCCCCGTGCTGACCGAGGAGAGCCGCGAAGCCAACTTCACCAACGAGGGCGGGGTCGACGGGACCGTCCGCTACCTGCGCAACGTGATGGGCCTGTGGCTGCTCCAGGAGTCGCTGCGGACCTGGGGGAACCCGGACCTGCCCGCGCTGCTCGCCGAGGCCGCGCGGCTGCCCGGCCTGCGCTCGCTCATCGACCCCGACGACCCGGAGTTCCTGCCGCCCGGCGACATGCCCGCCCGCATCGCGGCGCACTGCCGCCGCCGCGGGTTCCCCGAGCCGGCGTCGCGCGCGGAGACCGTCCGCTGCGTCGTGGACAGCCTCGCCCTCGCGCACCGCGTCACGCTCCGCCAGGCGTCCCGGCTGTCCGGGCGCGAGATCGAGGTGGTCCACCTGGTCGGCGGCGGCAGCCGCAACGACCTGCTGTGCCGGCTGACCGCCGATGCCAGCGGCCTCCCGGTCGTGGCGGGGCCGGTCGAGGCCACGGCGCTCGGCAACGTCCTGACCCAGGCGCGCGCACGCGGGGCCGTCGCCGGGCTGGCCGAGGCCCGCGCGCTGGTCGCCGCCACCCAGGACCTCCGCCGGTACGAGCCGTCCGGCGACGGCGCCCGGTGGCGGGAGGCCGCCGCCCGCCTCGGCCTGGAGTGACCGGCCGCGGCGCCGGGATGTCACGGTCGCGGGACGGTTTACCCTCCCGAGGTTGACATGGGGCGCGCGAGGGCCGTTCATAGCTATGTACATACGGTCGGTGAGGACGCCGCCGCGGGCGGGCGAGGCGCAGGCAGGGTGTGTTGTCCGACCTTATTGACGTTCCACCCGATAAGGTGAGTCCCGCTCGTTCAGAGGAACCACAACGAGAAGCATGGTCACGGCGTATCGGCCGCCTGTCGCTGTTGGGGTGTGGACATGGAGGGTCCTGCGGCCCGCGCCGCCGGCGGTCACGGCAACACTCCGCTGGTGGGGCGGCGGGACGCGCTGCGGCGGATCGACCGCGCTCTCGACGCCGCCGAGGGCGGTTACGGCTTCGTCGCGCTGGTCGGCGAACCCGGCGCCGGAAAGACGCGGCTGCTGAACGAGCTCGCCGACGGCGCGAGCGCCCGCAAGCTGCCCTACGTCGCGGGGCGCGCGGCCGAGTTCGAGCAGGAGATGCCGTTCGGCGCCGTGGTCGACGCCCTCGACGACCGCCTCGAAGAGCACGTCCTCGACCTGCCGCCCGGCGCGCTGCGCCTGCTCGGCACCGTGTTCCCCGCGCTCGCCGACCTGTCCGGCGATCCGCCCGCCGCCTCGCCCGAGTCGCGGGTGGCGCGCTACCAGGTGCACCGCACGGTCCGGCACCTGCTGGAGGCGCTGGCCGAGCCGTCCGGGCTGGTGCTGATCCTCGACGACCTGCACTGGGCCGACGACGCCACGATCGAGCTGCTGGACCATCTCGTCCGGCACCCGCCGCGGGCCCAGGTGCTGCTGGCGGTCGCCTACCGCCCCGCGCAGGCGTCGCCGCGGCTGGCGGCGCTGGTCGACGCGGCGGGCCCGCAGGGCGTGCGCGTGTCGGTCGATCCGCTCACCCAGAGCGAGGTCCGCGAGTTCCTCGGCCCGGACGTCGGCCATGCGCGGTGCGAGGCGCTGTTCAAGGCCAGCGGCGGCAACCCCTTCTACCTCGAGGCGCTGGCCAAGATGGCCGACGGGACCGCGCCCGCGGCCGGCACCGGCCTGGACCGGCACTGGGAGAAGGGCGTCGCGAACCTGACCGAGGTCCCGGCGGCCGTGCGGGCGGCGTTGCAGGTGGAGCTGAGCGCTCTTCCACCGGAGGCGCTGCTCATGGCGCGGGGCGCCGCGGTGGCCGCGGACGTGTTCGAGCCCGCGCTCGCGTCGGTCGCGGCTGAGATGGAGCGCAACGCCGGGCTCACCGCCCTGGACGTGCTGACCGGCCACGACGTGGTCCGCCCCGCGCCGGGCGGCCGGTTCCGGTTCCGCCATCCCCTGGTGCGGCACGTCGCCTACGCCTCGACGGCGGCGGGCTGGCGGATCGCCGCGCACTCGCGGGTGTCGGAGCGGCTGGCCGAACTGGGCGCCCCGGCGGCCGTGCGCGCGCACCACGTGGTGCGGTCGGCGCGGTTCGGCGACGCCGAGGCCATCCTGACGCTTGTGGAGGCCGCCCGCGCCGTCGCGCAGCAGGCGCCCGCCACCGCCGCGTACTGGCTGCAGGCCGCGCTGGAGCTGATGCCGGGCGCCGCCGGCGACGACTATCCCGACCGGGTGGAGCTGCTGGTGGAGCTGGCCCAGGTCCAGGCCTTCAGCGGCCACGCCGAGGAGGGCCGCGAGACCGCCCGCACGCTGCTGGGGCTGCTGCCCGCGGACGACACCGTCCGCCGCGCCCGCACCGTGCACATGTGCGCGATCATGGAGCGGCAGCTCGGCCGCATCCACGAGGCCCGCGCCCTCGTCCTGGACGAGCTGCGCCGCATCACCGACCGGCAGACCCCCGAGGCGGTGCTGCTGCGGATCCGGCTGGTCGCCGACCGCATCCAGCGGATCGACACCCGCGGCTCGCACGCCATCCTGGAGACCATCCCCGACAGCGCCCCCGGCTGGAGCCTCGGGCTGCGGGCGGCGGTCGCGGCGATGCGCCCGATGGTCGCCTACGGGCGCGGCGAGGTCGCGGAGGCGATCGGCCGCGCCCAGACCGCCGACCAGCTGTTCTCCGCGGCGTCCGACAACGACTTCGCCGACTGCCTGGACTGCTTCGCCTGGCTGGTGTTCGCCGAGTCGTTCCTCGGCATGTACGACGAGGCGCTGCGGCACTCCGAGCGGCTGGTGTCGATCACCCGCACGACCGGGCAGACGTTCATCCTCGGCTACATGCTGTCCGGCCAGTCCCGCGTCCTCGCGCAGCTGGGCCGGCTGGAGGAGGCCGCCGCCGTCGCCGACGAGGCGACCGCGGTCGGCCGCGACCTGCGCTCGCAGGAGGTGCTGGCCTACGGGCTGATCCAGCAGTGCCTGACCGCCTCCTGGACGGGCGACCACGAGCGGGCGCTGCGGGCCGGGGACGAGGCCGTCGCCAACGACACCGGGTCGGGCGAGTGGTGGACGCACATGGCGCACGTCGCCCGCGCCATCGCGGTGATCAACGAGGGGCGGCTGGAGGAGGGCGCCACCGCGCTGGTCGACGCCTGCGGCGACGGCACCCTCGGCCTGGACTTCAGCACCCTGGTGATCTGCGCGGAGGCGCTGGCGTCGGTCCGCGCCGCGCAGGACGACGCCGCCGACGCTGCGAACTGGGCCGACATCGCCGAGGCGATCGCCGACCCGCTGCTGACCGGCGACGTCGGGCTGGCCCGGCTCGCCCGCGCGCACGCGCTGCGCGCCGGCGACCCGGCCCGGTCGGCGGCGCTGGCGGCGGAGGCCGCCGACCTGCTCGCCAAGGCGGGACGGCGACCCGAGGCGGGCCGCGCCGAACTGGCCGCCGGTCTCGCGCACGCCGCCGCGAACGACCGCACCCGGGCCCGCGACCGGCTGCGCGCCGCCGCCGAGGTGTTCGAGGCGTGCGGGATGAAGGGGCTGCTGGCGCAGGTCGTCCGGGAGCAGCGCCGGCTCGGCGTCCGGGTGCCCGCGGCCGGGACGCCCGCCAGGGCGGCCAAGGGCCGCAAGGACCTGCCGTTCGGGCTGTCCCCGCGCGAGCACGAGATCGCGCTGCTGGTCGCCGAGGGCAACAGCAACCAGCAGATCGCCGAGCGGCTGTACCTCAGCGTCCGGACGGTCGAGACCCACCTGTCGCGGGTCTTCACCAAGATCGGCGTTTCTTCCCGGGTCGGTGTCGCGACCGCGATGAACCGTTCCGAGTAACTAGGACTCTTAGTTCACGTACGTCCCGTACGTCCGGCGGGTGGGCCCGCACCGGTAAGTACGGGTTCTCCACGATGCCGCGCCGATATCCGCGTTTGGCAGGGTTGGACCGTCAGGAAGCGGAGGGGATGGGCATGGACCAGCAGCGGATCGCGCGCTTCACGCACGCGGGCGTCGCCGACGCCGAGGTGTCCGTGCACCCGTTCGCGACCGTGGACGGTCTCGGGCTGAACCTGACCCGGTTCCGCCGGGCCGACTGCGACGACGTCGTCCTGCTGGTGCACGGGCTGACGACGTCCAGCGACATGTACGTCATGCCGGAGCACGCCAACCTGGTGAACCACCTGCACGACTCCGGGTTCGGCGACGTGTGGGCGGTCGACCTGCGGATCAGCGGCCGGTTCCCCTACAACTCCGAGACCACCCGCCACGACCTGGACACCCTCGCGCTGCACGACCACCCGGCGGCGCTCGCCGAGCTGCGGCGCCACGTCGGGGACCGGCGGATCCACGTGATCTCCCACTGCGTGGGCGCGATCTCGTTCTCGATGGCGCTGTTCGCCGGCACCGCCGCCGACGTCGCGAGCCTGGTCTGCAACAGCGTCTCGCTCACCCCCCGCACCCCGCGCTGGTCGCGCATCAAGCTGGGCTACGGGCCGGCCCTCATGGAATACGTCCTCGGGCCGTACCACCTCGACCCCCGCTGGGGCCGCGCCCCGGTGCTGACGCGCGGCTGGATGCTCGCCAAGGCCATCGCCCCGTTCCACCGCGAGTGCGGCGAGCCCGCCTGCCACATGCTCAGCTTCATGTGGGGCGGCGGGAAACCGATCTTCACGCACGAGAAGATGTCGCCGGTCACGCACGGCCGGCTGCCCGACCTGTTCGGGGCGTGCAGCGTCAACTACTACCGGCACATCCACGCGATGGTGAAGGCCGGCCGCGCGGTGAAGCACCGCCGGCGCGACCCCCGCCTCGCCGCGCTGCCGGACGACTACCTGTCGCGCGCCGGCACGGTCACGACGCCGATCCTGTTCCTCACCGGAGACCGCAACCACGTGTTCACCGACTCCAACATCGTCTGCCACCGCACCCTGGAGAAGGTCACTCCCGGCCTGCACGAACTCGCGGTCCTGCCCGGCTACGGCCATCAGGACCCGTTCATGGGCGCCGCGTCCGATACCGAGGTCTTCCCCCAGGTCGTGGACTTCCTCAAGCGGAAGGCGGGCTGAGCGATGAGCGGAGGCGACGGTGCGGCCGAGCACGTCGACGCGGTCGTGGTCGGGTCCGGCTTCGGCGGGTCCGTCACCGCTTACCGGCTGGCGGAGGCCGGGCAGCGGGTCGTCCTGCTGGAGCGGGGGCAGCCGTACCCGCCTGGCAGCTTCCCCCGCTCCCCCGCCGAGATGGGCCGGGCGTTCTGGGACCCGGACGCCGGCCTGTACGGGATGTACGACGTGTGGGGGTTCAAGGGCTGCGACTCGGTCGTGTCGGCCGGTCTCGGCGGCGGTTCCCTGATCTACGCGAACGTGCTGCTGCGCAAGGACGAGCGCTGGTTCGTGCACGACCGGCCGGACGGCGGCCACGAGCCGTGGCCGGTCTCGCGCGCCGACCTCGACCCGCACTACGACGCCGTCGAGCGGATGATGGGGGCGACCCCGTACCCGCTCGACCGGGTCCCCTACGACGACACCCCGAAGACCCACGCGCTGCAGGACGCGGCGGCCGAGCTCGGCCTGCACAGCACGCTCCCGCCGCTCGCGGTGAGCTTCGCCGCCGAGCCTGGCGGGGCGCCCGGGGTGGGCCTGCCGATCGCCGAACCGGCGTACGGCAACCTGCACGGCACCCGCCGGCTGACGTGCAAGCTGTGCGGCGAGTGCGACATCGGCTGCAACGAGGGCTCCAAGAACAGCCTCGACCACAACTACCTGTCGGCGGCGGCGCACCACGGCGCCGACATCCGCACCTCCCACGAGGTGAAGGCGATCCGGCCGCGGCCGGGCGGCGGCTACGAGGTCGACTACGTCCACCACGCCGACCTGGCGGCCAGGAAGCGCCGGCTGCCGATCCGGAAGATCACCTGCGACCGGCTGGTCCTGGGCGCCGGCACGTACGGCACCACCTACCTGCTGCTGAAGTCGCGGGACGCCTTCCCCGGCCTCAGCCCCGCGCTCGGCACCCGGTTCTGCGGCAACGGCGACCTGCTGACGTTCCTGCTGCGGGCCAAGGACCGCAACCGGGTCCGCCCGCTGAACGCCAGCCGCGGGCCGGTGATCACCACGGCGATCCGGCTGCCGGACGATCTGGACGGCGTGCCCGGCGCGGGCCGCGGCGCCTACATCCAGGACGGCGGCTACCCCGGGTTCACCGACTGGATCGTGAACGGCTTCGACGTCCGCGGCGAGTTCGAGCGCGCGGTCGAGTTCCTGTGGGGCCGCTTCAAGGAGTTCTTCAAGGACGCGCCCGACACCAACCTGTCCGCGGAGCTGTCGGACCTGATCGGCGAAGGGGCGCTGACGGTCAGCTCGCTGCCGCTGCTCGGCATGGGCCGCGAGACCGCCGACGGGCGGCTGCGCCTGAAGGACGGCCGGCTCGCCGCCGACTGGAAGGCCGAGACCAGCGAGGAGCTGTTCCAGCGCGTCCGCAAGACGATGCGCGGGATCGCGGACGTGCTCGGCGCCGACTACGCCGACAACCCGATGTGGTTCCGCAAGCGCATCATCACCGTCCATCCGCTGGGTGGCGCCCCCATGGGCGGCCACCCGGGCGAAGGCGTCTGCGACGCCTTCGGCGAGGTGTTCGGGTTCCCGGGCCTCTACATCGCCGACGGGGCGGCGATGCCCGGACCGGTGGGCCCGAACCCCTCGCTCACCATCGCCGCGCAGGCCGATCGGCTGGCCACGCGGCTGCTGGAGACGTCCGCCCGCCGGGGGGCGGGCGGACCGACCGCCCCGCCCGCCACGGGGGCCGAGCCGGCCGGGGGGGCCGGCTCGCCAGGCGGGGCGGGGAACGGCTCGGCGTACGGCCCGGTCTCGGGGAGCCGCGGTGGGACACGGGGACCGTCCACCGCGGCGGCGGGCCGTACGTCGCTGTCGTTCACCGAGGAGATGAAGGGGTTCGTCACCTACGGGGAGACCGACACGCGGACCGGCGAGCTGGCCGAGGGGCGCCTGCCCCTGTCGTTCCGCCTGACGATCACCGCGGCGGACACCGACCGGTTCCTGGCCGAACCCGGCCACGAGGCGACGGCGCGGGGATGGGTCGACGCGGCCGGGCACGGGGGCCGCCGCCCGGTCGAGCAGGGGACGTTCAACCTGTTCGTCGCGGACGGCGAGCAGGACCGGCGGCTGATGAAGTACCGGCTGTTCTACACCGACGGCGAAGGCCGGCGGCGCACGCTGAGCGGGCACAAGAACGTCCTGCACGGGCCGCCGACGCGGATCTGGCCGGACACCTCCACCCTCTACGTGCGGCTGCTGGACGGCCACGTCGCCGAGGACGAGGAGGACGGCGCGCGGATCGTCGCGGCGGGCGTGCTGCACATCCAGCTGACCGACTTCGCCCGGCAGCTGACGACCTTCCGCACGGCGGGGCCCGACGGGGCGGGCAAGCTGCTCCACTTCGGGAGGTTCTTCGCCGGGGAGCTGTGGGAGGTCTACGGTCCCGACCCCGCCTGAGGGGTCCATGGTCGTGCAGGCCGAGGGAACTGCGGGGTGCTCTCGGCCTGCACCTTTCACGCCGGAGGCCGTGCGGGGGGTCGCACGGTCTCCGGCTCGTTCGTACGCGGCTCGTTCGTCCCCGGCCCGTCCGTCGCCCGCCCGGTCAGATGCCCTCGGCCCTGCGGGCGGGGCAGTCCTGCGGGCAGTTCTCGACGTGCGCGGGCAGCCAGCGGGTGAAGGCGACCAGCATCCGCCGGAGCGCGAAGCCGACGACCGGGCCGGTGCCGGGGACGAGCGGCTCGAACTCCGCCTCCCAGCGGATGAACGTCCCGGTGTCCCGGCGCTCCAGCCGGACGTCCGAGCGGTAGCTGCGCACGGGCAGTCCCGACTCCGCGACGTAGCCGAAGTGCTCGTAGGGCTCGTAGGCGACGGTCCGCTCGCTGGCCGGCCAGATCTTCTTGACCGTGCCGATGCCGTAGGGGGTGGTGTCGCCCGGGCGGGCCTGCTTGGCCGGGATGGGGAACCTGCCCCAGGCTCCCCAGGCCTCGGGGACGGCGAGGTGCCGGAACAGGTCCTCGGGCGACGCGGCGGTGGTGGCGGTGGCCTGGATCATCGCCACACGCTACAACCGCGCCGCGGACGCCGCCGCACCGGGCCCCGGCTCCTCAGGACGTCTGGGCGCGGGCGCGGAACGCGGCGGCCTTGACGCGGTTCTGGCAGGCGGTGGAGCAGAACCGGCGGGTGCCGTTGCGGGAGGTGTCGACGTAGACGCGGTCGCAGTGCGGCGCGGTGCAGACGCCGAGGCGGTCGTGCAGCTCGCTGCCGATGACGATGGCGAGGCCGGTGGCGCACGGGCCGGCCCAGTCGTTCTCGTCGGCGCCGTGGTAGTGGACGTGCCACGGCTGCCCGTCGTGCCGCTCCAGCCGGGGCCGGGCCGCGGTCTTCTCCAGGATCCGGTTGACCTGCTCGGCGGCGCCGTCGACGTCGCCTGCGGCCACGGCGTCGAACACCACGCGCAGCTCGCGCGCGACGGCGGCGAGCTCGGGCAGCTCGTCCTCGGTGGCGCGCGACCCGTACCCGACGCGGCGCAGGACGTCGGTGACGGCGGCGGCGAGCGCGGGCGGCGGGGGCGGGGTGTAGGCGCGGCCGCGCCGCTCCCCCGCGGTCAGCTCGTTGACCAGGCCCGCGGCGGCCTGCACCACCGAATCGGTATGACTGTTGAAATCCACTTGACCAGTTACGCCTTTCGGGTTCACACTGTGACTGTCCAAAGGTTATACGACAGTCACAGGAGGGGCCATGACCATGCTCAGCCACGAGGTCGCGAGCGCGTGGATCGCCCGCTGGGACGTCCAGCAGGAGGGCTACGTCCCCGACCGCGAGGAGCGATTCACCGCCCTCATCGACGCGCTGGAGGCCGCGACCGGACGTCCCGACCCGCTCGTCCTCGACCTCGGCTGCGGGCCCGGGTCGCTCGCCGGCCGGATCCTGGACCGCCTCCCCCGCGCGACCGTGGTCGCCGTCGACGCCGACCCCCTGCTGCTGTCGCTCGGCCGCGCCGTGCACGCCGGCCGGCCGGGGCTGACCTTCGCCGAGCTGGACCTGCGGGAGCCCGGCTGGGCGGCCCGGCTGCGGCTGGACCGGCAGGCCGACGCCGCGGTCAGCACCACCGCCCTGCACTGGCTGTCGGGCGCGCGGCTCCGCGTCGCCTACGCCGAGCTGGCACGCGTCCTGCGGCCCCGCGGCCTGTTCCTCAACGGCGACAACCTGGCGGTGGACGACCAGGCCCCGGGCCTGGCGGCGCTCGACCTCGCGCTGCGCGAGCGCGAGCGGGAGCGCCGGTTCGCCGGGGGCCGCCCCGAGGGCTGGGACCAGTGGTGGGACGCGATCGCCGCCGACCCGGACCTCGCCGGACTGCGGGCCCGGGACGAGACGACCGGCCACCACGGCTCGGAGTCGGAGCTGCTGTCCACCCATGTCGAGGCGCTGCGCGAGGCCGGCTTCGCCGAGACCGGAACGCTCTGGCAGCGCGGCGACAACCGCCTCCTGGCCGCCCTGCTGGCGGCTTAGCGCCGGGCCGGGTGCGCCGTCAGCGCGCCTGTCCGTAGAGGCGCTCGACGTGCAGGCGGACGACGAGCCGGCCCTCCTCGACCATGGCGCGGCGGTACTCGTCCCAGTCCGGGTGCTCGCCGCGGACGTCGCGGTACAGCTCGACGAGCTCGTCCACGGCGGCGTCGCCGGGGTCGGCGGCGACCGCCGAGAGCTCGGCGCCGCCCTCGGCGACCGCCCACGACCAGCCGTCCGGGGAGCCGACGTGCAGGCTCGCGCGCGGGTCGCGGGCCAGGTTGCGGGCCTTGGCCCGGTCGGCGGTGGTCGAGATCCGCACGAGCCGGCGGGCCTCGTCGAAGTGGTAGGTGATCGTGGACAGTTGCGGGCGCCCGTCCCGCTTGAGGGTGGCCAGCACCCCCATGTCACGTCCCGTCAGCAGTTTCACCAGCGCCGCGTCGTCCGCCATCGTCCGCCTCCATCGATCGCCTGCCCTTTAGGTGCGTCAACCCCCGGGCACGCCGATCGCTTCCCCTCACCCCATGGCGAGGGCCGGGAAGTCGAGGACGCGGGCGGACCGGGGTTCCGGTCCGCCCGCGTCCTCGCCCGAGTCGTGGCGGGCGGCGCGGCCGGTGAGGATGTGGCCGCGGAACACCGAGCCCTTCGCGACGACCTTGACGGAGTGGAAGCCGTGCGGAGGCAGGGCGCAGAACCCGGTCCGCACGACGTCGTCGAACAGCGAGTCCGACACGACGTAGGCCAGGTCGCGGTCCGGGTCGCCCGCCAGCAGGCGGCGCAGCGGCCCCGCGTCCAGCAGCCGCTGGACGACGATGGGCGCGTCGCCGGCGGGGCCGAACGGCCCGGCCGTGAGCGTGCCGTGGTGCAGCGACAGCCGCACCCTCAGCCGGAAGCGGCCGGCGTCCCGGTTGGCCTCCCGCAGCGCCTCGTCGAGGAGGATGACGAAGTCGCCGGCCACCGTCGCCGGGTCGACGCCCTCCGGCAGCGTGGCGAGCTCGCCGTCCCCGCCGACCTGCTTGTCCCAGGCGGCGCGGTCGAGTCCGACGCCGCGGGCGGCGGCGTCGAGCGCGTCCGACAGCAGCCGCTGAGCCCGCAGCTGCTCGCGCGTGTCGCGCTTGCTGTACCCCTGGATGTCCACCGCCAGCAGCAGGCGGTAGCTGAGCTGTACTTCCCCGTTCCCCTTCACCATGCCGATCCCGCCCTCGGTCTCTGTTTGGGCAAATGGGCCTGATGCCCGCATTCGCTCCAATGCCTGGAGTGAGCGTTGCCCGGCGAAGACCCGCTGCGCGGTTCGGATGCGTCGCCTCCCGTTCGCCCCCTGAGACGCGCCCCGGTGATCGTTGGCGCACCAGGTAAGGAAAAGGTAGCGAACCAGTAAGGGTCATTCCGGAAAATCCCCCACGAAACGGTCTCGGTTGAACCGGGAGGCGCAGGGGTCCCGTACTGCCTCCCAACGTGACACCCACGGTCACCGCGTCGCCCCGCACCCCTCGCACCCCCGCCGGAGACCCCGATGGCCCACAGATCGCCGGCCGCCGCGTCGGCCACCCGCGAACGCCCGCCCGGACCATGGAGCTGGTTCCGCGGCCCGCGGCCCGCCGGCGGCGTGGACGACCAGGTGATCGTGACCGAGCTGTACCGCGTGTACGGCCGCCCCCTGCTGTCGTTCGTGCTGCGCCTCACCGGCGGCGACCGGCACTGGGCCGAGGACGTCGTCCAGGAGACGATGATCCGGGCCTGGCGCAGCGCGCACCAGCTCGACGAGAACGCCGCGTCGCTGCTGCCCTGGCTGGCGACGGTCGCCCGCCGTATCGTCATCGACGACCAGCGCCGCAAGAACGCACGGCCGCAGGAGGCGGGCGAGGGCCCGCTGGAGAACATGCGCGTGCCCGACGGGTTGGAGGATCTGCTGCGCTCCGTCGTCGTGTCCGAAGCCCTCCTCGCCCTGTCACCGGCCCACCGCGAGATCCTGAACGAGACCTTCTTCCGTGACCGCTCGGTGAACGAGGCCGCCAAGCATCTCGGGATCCCCGTGGGCACCGTGAAGTCCCGGGTCTACTACGCGCTACGGGCACTGCGGGTCGCCCTGGAGGAAAGGGGCGTGACGCCATGAGAGCGCCGGACATGCCGCACGTCGACGTCGGCGCCTACGCGCTCGGCCTGCTGGAGGAGCCCGACCGCCGCGCCTTCGAGGCGCACCTGGCGACGTGCTTCTCCTGCCACGAGGAGCTCGGCGCGCTGAGCGGGCTCGCCCAGACGCTGGACGGCATCGGCCCGATCGCCGACCCGGTGGAGGCGATGCCCGCGCCGCCCGAGCCGGCGGTGGTCACCGACCTGATGCGGCACCGGATCCGCCGGGAGCGGCGGCACCGCGCCGCGCGGGCGCTGGCGGCGGCCGCCGCCGGGGTGGTGCTGGTCGGCGGGGCGCTCGGCACCGGCTACACGCTCGGCGCCGACCGCGGCCCCACCGCCTCGGCGTCGGACGGAGGCACGGCCGAGCTGCTGCGCGACGGCCGGGCGATGTCGGCCACCGACCCCGGCACCGGCGTCACCGGGACGGTCGCGATGCAGCAGAAGGCGTGGGGCAGCCGGGTCGGGCTGCGGCTCAGCAAGGTCGACGGGCCCCTCGCGTGCGAGCTGGTCGCCGTGGACGCCAAGGGCGGCGCGCACACCGTCGTCGGCTGGTCCGTCCCCGCCAAGGGCTACGGCCTGCCGGACTCGCCGCAGCCGCAGCTGGCGGTGCAGGGCGGCACGGCGCTGCGGCCGCAGGAGATCAGCCGGTTCGAGGTCCGGACGATCGGCGAGGGCCGCACGCTGCTGACGATCCCGGCGTAAGGGCGCGGGCCCTCCGGTACCCGGGGGTGCGTCCCGGCGGCGCGGCCGGGCCGCTCCCCCGCGTCTCATAGGCTGAGGCGGTGAGTGCGACCCGACCGTCCGCGGGCCCCGAGCTGATGCTGCCGGGGCTCCGCGAGGTGTACGCGGCCTACGTCCGGGAGGCCGAGGCGCTGCCCGCGCAGCCCGGCCCGCTGCAGGCCGAGATGTGGACGTCCGCGCAGCTGGGCGGCCTGGAGGCGGCGGCCCCGCACACCGCGGCGCGGCGCGCCGCGCTCGGCGACCTGATCGGCTCCCTGCACGCGGCGGCCACCCCGGGCGCGCGGGCCTTCCTGCGGGCGCTCGCCGCGATCGGCCCGGCCGAGGGCCGCGCGGCCGCGGCCCGCGCCGCCGGCCGGCTCGCCGACGTCCCGGCGGCGCCCTGGGAGGGGTCGCTCGGGCGGGTCGTCCCCGGGCAGGCGTGGCTGATCCAGGAGGGGCCGCTGGACGGCGACCGCCTGGTCTGCGAGTTCCGCTACGAGGACGCCGGCACCGCCGGGATGCACGCCCTCGCCGTCCGGCTCGCCTACGGCGACGCCCCCGCCGAGGTCGTGATCGTCGGGGACGTCCCGGCGCTGATGGCGGCGGCGCGGCAGGCGATGCAGGCCGAGCTGTGCGTCGTCCAGCCCCACGACGCGGCGGCCGTGGGGGCGAGGCTCCGCGCGGCGCTCGGCGGCTCCGGCGCGGGGAACGGCGCGGGGCCCCTGCCCGAGGCGTGCTACCCGGCGCTGGCGCTGGCCCGGCACCGGGTGTCCCTGCTGCCCTAGCGGCCGAGGGCGCGGTAGCGGCGGACCGACAGCGGGGCGAACACCGCCGCGATCACCAGCGGCCACACCACGGCCATCAGCACGCTGTGCTGGGCCGCCCACGACCCGCCCGCGACCGGCTCGCCGAACAGCTCCCGGCACGCCGTCACGGTGGCCGACATCGGGTTCCACTCGGCGATCGCGCCCAGCCAGCCCGGCATCGTGCTCGGCGCCACCAGCGCGCTGGACAGGAACCCGATCGGCCACACCAGGATCTGGACGGCCGCCACCGACTCCGGCCCCTTGGCCTTCAGGCCGAGGTAGACGCCGAGCCAGACCAGCGAGAACCGCAGCAGGAGCAGGAGTCCGAGCCCCGCGAGTGCCTTCGCCGCACCGTCGTGGACGCGCCAGCCGATCAGCACGCCGCAGGCCGCCATCACGGCCAGCGCGACGACCGAGTGCAGCATGTCGGCGGTGGCCCGGCCCACCACGACGGCGGACGAGGCCATCGGCATCGACCGGAACCGGTCGGTCACGCCCTTGCTCGCGTCGGTCGCGATCGCGGCGAACGTCGTCTCGACCCCGAACGCCATCGTCAGGGCGAACATGCCGGGGACGATGAACTCCCGGTAGGCGCCGCCGCCGGGCACCTCCATCTGGCCGCCGAACAGGTAGCCCATCATCAGCACGACCATCACCGGGAACAGCAGCGCCACGGCGACCTCGCCCGGCTTGCGCGCCCAGTGGGCCAGGGCGCGCGTGGTGAGCACCCACCCGTCGGCCGCGGCCCACCTCACGGTCTGAACACTCACAGGGCCTCCCCGAGGGGGGACGACCCCCCACGCCCCCCGGTCCGCTTCGCTCACAGGGCCTCCTCCCTGTGGGGGGACGACCCCCCACGCCCCCCGGTCCGCTTCGCTCACAGGGCGACCTCCTTCCTCTCGGTGAGGTGCAGGAACACCTCGTCCAGCGTGGGCCGGCGCAGGCCGATGTCGGCGACCGCGACGCCCGCCTCGTCCAGCCCCCGGACGGCCTCGGTCAGCGCGGCCGCCCGCCCCGCGACCGGCGCCCCGACGCGCAGGGCCTCGGCGTCGACGTCGACCTCGCCGGTCGCGACCCGGGCGACGATCTCGGCGGCGGAGGCCAGCGCCGCGGGGTCGTCGACGACGACCTCGACGCGGTCGCCGCCGAGCCGCGCCTTGAGCTCGTCGGGGGTCCCCTCGGCGATGACGCGGCCATGGTCGATCACCGAGACCCCGGAGGCGAGCCGGTCGGCCTCCTCCAGGTACTGGGTGGTGAGCAGGACGGTCGTGCCGCCCTCCACCAGGTCGCGGATCGAGTCCCACACCTCGCCCCGGCTGCGCGGGTCGAGGCCGGTGGTCGGCTCGTCCAGGAACAGCACGGGCGGCGCGAGGATCATGGAGGCGGCCAGGTCGAGGCGCCGCCGCATGCCCCCCGAGTACTGGCCCGCGGGCTTGGCGGCGGCGTCGGTGAGCCCGAACCGCTCCAGGAGCTCGTCGGCCCGCCGGCGCGCCCGCCTGGCCCCGAGGTGGTGGAGGCGGCCGAACATGACGAGGTTCTGCCGCCCGCCGAGCACCTCGTCGACCGCGGCGTGCTGCCCGACGAGCCCGATGCGGCGCCGCACCTCGACGGCCTCGCGCACCACGTCGTGCCCGGCCACGCGGGCGGTGCCGGAGTCGGGCCGCGCGAGCGTGGTCAGGATGCGGACGGCGGTGGTCTTGCCCGCGCCGTTCGGGCCGAGCAGGCCGTGCACCGTCCCGGCGGGGACGCGCAGGTCCAGACCGGCGAGGGCCTCGGTGCCGCCGTAGCGCTTGCGCAGCCCCTCGGCGGCGACCGCGAACCGTTGTTCCGTCACCCGTCCTCCAAAACTATGTACGCAGTACGGATTTACCATCGCGGCCAATATAACGTACGCAGTACAGAGTTTCATCCCTGAGAGGATCGGCCGGTGACCGAGTACAGCGGGGCGGGCGACCCCAAGCGCACCCTGGAGCTGCTGTGGGGCGTGCGGGAGCGCCCGCGCCGCGGCCCCAAGCCCCGCCTGACCGCGGAGGAGATCGTCCAGGCCGCGATCCGGCTGGCCGACGCCGAGGGCCTGGACGGGCCGTCCATCCGCCGCATCGCCGAGGAGCTGGGCGTCTCCCCCATGTCGATCTACACCTACGTCCCGGGCAAGGCGGAGCTGATCGACGTCATGGTCGACCGCGCTTTCGGCGAGCTGACGCCGCCGGACCACGGCTCCTGGCGCGACCGCCTGGAGCACATCGCCCGCGACAACTGGGCGCTGTTCCACCGGCACCCGTGGCTGCTGGAGATCACCAAGGCGCGGCCGCCGCTCGGCCCGAACACGTGCGCCAAGTACGAGTACGAGCTGCGCGCCGTGGACGGCCTCGGCCTCGGCGACCTGGAGATGGACTCGGTCGTCGCGCTCGTGACCGGCTTCGCCGAGAGCGCCGCCCGCGTGTCGGTCGACGCCGCCGAGGCCGAGCGCCGCAGCGGGATCACCGACGAGCAGTGGTGGGAGGCGAGCGCCCCCCTGCTGGAGGCGCTCGTGAACGAGGACGACTACCCGCTCGGCACCCGGGTCGGCGCCGCCACCGGGCGCGAGTACAACGCGGCCGTCGCGCCCGGCCGCGCCTTCGAGTTCGGCCTCGCCCGCGTCCTGGACGGCATCGAGGTGCTGGTCAGCTCCCGCTAGCCCGCTTGGTCCGCTTCGTCGGCACGGCGTTCGCCGGGTCCTCGGGCCACGGGTGCCGGGGGTACCGGCCGCGCAGCTCGGCCCGCACCGCGCGGTACCCCTCGCGCCAGAACGAGGCCAGGTCGGCGGTGACCGCCGCCGGGCGCCCCGCCGGCGAGAGCAGGTGCACCACCAGGGGGACCCGCCCGCCGGCGAGCCGCGGCGCCGCGTCCCACCCGAACAGCTCCTGGAGCTTCACCGCGAGGACGGGCCGCTCCCCCGAGTAGTCGACCCGGATCCGGGAGCCGGACGGCACCTCGACCCGCTCGGGGGCGTACTCGTCCAGACGCTTCGCCAGGTCCCACGGCAGCAGCCCGCGCAGCATGCCCGCGACGTCGACCTTCGCAAGGTCGGCCCGCCGCCGCGCGCCGGACAGCCACTCCGGTGCCCGCTCCAGCAGTGCCGCGTCCCCGACGGCCGGCCAGGGCTCCCCGAGGGCCTCGCGCAGGAACGCCAGCCGCTCCCGCAGCGCGACGGCCCCCGGGGTCCAGCGCAGCAGGCCGAGGCCCTCCGCGCGCACCCCGTCCAGCAGGGCGGCGCGCACGAGTCCGGGGTCGGGGTCGCGCAGCGGCCGCGCGTCCAGCTCGATCGCGCCGAGGCGCTCGACGCGGCGCGCGACCACGTCGCCGTCGCGCCACGCCACCTCCTCGGCGGTCTCCACCAGCGGGGCCGCCGCGGCCCGCGCGACCTCCTCGTCGATCACCACGGCCTGCCGGGCCCGCGCCGACGCCGCCCCGGCGGGCCGGTCGGCCGCCGCGACCGCGAGCCACTCGGGGCGCGCCCCGGCCAGCGCCGACCCGTCCGCGAGCTCGGCGCCGGTCCCGGAGGCCATCAGGTAGCCGCTCCCCCGCCGCCGCGCCACCCGCTCCGGGAACGCCAGCGCCACCACGACCCCCGCCGCGTGGTCGTCGCCGCGGGACTGCCGGGCCTCGTCCCGCTCGGGCAGCGACCTGGCGAGGCGGGCCGCCTCGTCGCGCCAGCGCGCCGCGTGCGGGTCGGCGGGACGGCTCCGGCCCCGCAGGCCGCGCCAGACGGCGGTGAGGTCGTCGCCCGCCGAGCGGGGCGGCGGCTCGGAGAGCAGGGCGACGATCTGGGCCGCGTCGCGCGCGCCGACCCGCCGGGCGCCGTCGAGCAGGGCGCGGGCGAGCCGGGGGTGCAGGCCGACGCCGGCCAGGCGGCGCCCGCGGTCGGTGGCCCGGCCCTCCCGCAGTGCGCCGAGGGCGTGCAGGGTGCCGCGGGCGGCGTCCATCGCGGCGGGCGGGGGCGGGTCGAGCAGGGCGAGGCCGGACGCGTCGGGGTCGCCCCAGCAGGCCGCCTGGAGGGCGAAGCCGGTGAGGTCGGCCAGCTCGATCTCGGGGCGGGGCCGGGCCGGGAGGCGGTCGTGCTCGGCCTGGGTCCAGCACCGGTAGACGGTGCCGGGGGCCTCGCGCCCGGCGCGTCCCGCGCGCTGGTCGGCGGTGGCGCGGGACGCGCGGACGGTCGTGAGCGAGCCGAGGCCGCGGGCGTGGTCGGTGCGGGGCTCGCGGGCCAGGCCGCAGTCCACGACCGCGCGGACGCCGGGGACGGTCAGGCTCGACTCGGCGACCGAGGTGGCGAGCACGATCCGGCGGTGCGGCGAGGGCGCGAGCACCTCGTCCTGCGCGTGCCCCGGCGCCCGGCCGTGGATCTGCAGGACCTCGGCGGGCGCCCCCGCCAGCAGCCCCGCGACCCGGGTGATCTCGCCGACCCCCGGCAGGAAGCACAGGACGTCGCCGTCGCGCTCGGCGAGGGCGCGCCGGGCGGTCGCGGCGACGTGGGCGAGCAGTGCCGGGTCGACGCGCATACCGTGCGGCGGCGGGACGGGGCGCGGCGGCGGCGCCCAGACCGTCTCGACCGGGTGCAGGGCCGCCGCGGTCTCCACGACGGGCGCGCCGCCGAGGAGGCGCGACCACGGGCCGGTGTCGGCGGTCGCGGACGCGGCCACCACGCGCAGGTCGGGGCGCAGCGCGGCGCGGACGTCGAGGAGGAACGCCAGCGCGGTGTCGGCGTCCAGGTGCCGCTCGTGGCACTCGTCCAGGATCACCGTGCCGACGCCGTCGAGTTCGGGGTCGGACTGGAGGCGCTGGAGCACGACGCCGGTGGTGACGACGTCCACCCGGCTGCCCGGCCGGGACTCTCCGCGGACGGTCACGCCTACCCGGTCGCCGACGCGTTCACCGAGCAGCCACGCCATGCGGCGGGCGGCGGCGCGGGCGGCGAGACGGCGGGGCTCCAGCACCAGGACCTTGCCCGGGGCGGGCGGGGCGCCGAGGGCGAGACCCGCGAGGGCGAGGGGAACGAGGGTGGTCTTCCCGGTGCCGGGAGGCGCCGCCAGCACCGCCGCGCCGCCCTCGTCCAGGGCCGCGCGCAGGGCGGGGACGGCGGCGCGGACGGGGAGGCCTTCGGCGGCGCTGAGGTGCATCGTCCCAGTCTGCCGCCCCGCCGGCGCCCCCGGAAATCAATTGCAGCGAAAAAGGCCTTGAATGTTGCGGTGATAGTTGCACCGCGCCTTTCAGCCAATCTCCGGGGGCCGTTCTCGAGTATGCCCCGAATCGACGCGCCCAATCCAGGGCGAACGGGCAGGTGAGCAATGCCCCAGGCCCCAGAAGTGGCGCGGGAGTTTGATTTAAGTCACCTCGCGAAGTGTGGCGGGAATGCCGGTCCGTCCCCATACTGGTGGCGTCGCAGCAGGTGCTTGGAGGGCGGACATGTTCGGCAGTTCCATCTACCTCAGGGACCGTCCCGCTTTCACCGGCGGTTCGCCGCAGGCGGTGTACGAGGAACTCTGGCAGCGGGGCCGAAAAGGACGGTTGCGGACGCGCGCCTTTCTGGCGGCGGCGACGCTTGTGTTGTGCGGGCTGCTGGTCAACGCCGTTTTCGGAATCGTGATGGCCGCCGCGGTGGCGGCCGCGGACGCACTCGTCCATTGGCGCATTTACAACTCGTCGCGGGTGTGGCGGCTCGGGCTGCGCGGACAGGAGCGCATGGACCGCTTCCTTCGCCACACACTGGAGCGGCGCGGGCACCGCGTGCTGCATTCCCGCACCGTCCCCGAGCACGGGACCGCCGACGAACTGGTGGTCGGGCCCGGCGGGGTGTGGCTCGTGCACAACGAGGCGTGGTCGCCCGGGGCCGAGGTGTCCCAGCACGGCGGCCGGCTGTTCATCGACGGCCGGACGCAGTCCAAGCTCGTCGCCGCGCTCACCGCGCGGGCCGAGGCCGCCGCCGCGGCGATCACCCGCACCGCCGGGACGCCGGTGACGGTCACGCCCGTGCTGGCCGTGCACGGCGGCAAGCTCGCCCGGACGCCCTTCACCGCCGACGGCATCGTCTTCGCGCCGCCGCTGAAGCTGATCCGCTGGATGCGCGGAAACCCGACCGCCGACCGCTCCCCCGAGGAGGTCGAGGCGATCACCCAGGCCGCCGTGCGCGCCCTGCCCATCGGTTCGAGCATTTCGGTCCAGGCCGCCGCCTGACCGGTCCCCGCACGGGAGACCGGTCCCCGCACAGGAGGACGGCATGACCACGAGACACCTGTGGCCGGAGGGCTCACACGCCGCCGTCCACAGGGCGCCCACCGCCCGCGGGGGTTCCGCCACCTCTGCGGGCGGTGCGGCGCAGCCAGAGAAGGCCCAGGACGGGCAGCACCAGGGGCACGAACCCGTAGCCGCGCCCGTACATGGACCAGACGGAGTCGTCGGGGAACGCGGCGGGGTCGGCGACGCTGAGCGTGCCCACCGCGAGCACGCCCACCAGTTCCGTCGAGCAGGCGGCGACGGCGATCCGGAACGACGTCCGGCCGCCACGGGCCAGGGCCACCGTCGCCAGGACATAGACGGCCGCCGCGAACGCCGACAGCAGGTAGGCGACCGGCGCTTCGGAGAACGCGGTGGCGATCTGCACGCCCGCCCGCGCGCCGGCCGCGAGCGCGAAGACCGCGTAGACGGCGACCAGCAGCCGCCCCGGCCCGTCGGCGACGCCGCCGCCGGGACGGGCACCGCCGCCCGTGCGGGCCTCGGCGCCGGCGCGGGCGCCGTCGTCCGCGCGGGTCAGCGGCCCCCGGGCCCCGGTCTCGCGGACGGCTCCGGTCTCGCGGACCGGTTCGCCCTCGCGGACGGGCTCACTCTCGCGGACGGGCCCGTTCTCGCCGGGGGGCTCGTGTTCGCGGACGGGCTCGCGTTCGGGCTCAGGCACCGGTGCCGCTCCACAGCTGGTTCATCCGCACGATCATGACGGCGACGGCCACCCCGGCCACGACGAGCACGCCGGGCCCCCACCGGGTGCGCTCCAGCAGGCCCCATCCCGCGCCGGCGACGGGGACCAGCAGCGATCCCAGCAGGTAGCCGACGAAGGTGGCGGGCCCGTCCGGCCCCTCGCCGCCGGAGAGCTTGACGAAGGCGACCACGGCCTGCGCGACCAGCAGCACCTCCAGCACGCCGAACGCGGCGAGGTCGCCGGCCCCCATCGCCCGGCCGCGCAGCACCGTCACGAGGGCGTACCCGGCGGCCAGCAGCGCCACCACGATGACCGCGGTGGACAGCACGTTCGTCACGGCACCAAAGAGTACTACCGGCTGTAGAGCAACCGCGCCGCCCCCACCCGCCATGCCGTGCAGCACCGGGGCCGGGGACCCGGCGGGCATGGGGGGCCGGTGGGGCGTGGGAGCATGGCGGGCGTGAACGCGCTGCGATGGCTGATCCTGACCCGGCACGGAGAGAGCACCGGCAACCTCGCCCACCAGGCGGTCCTCGGCACCGACGCCGAGGAGGTCGACATCCCCGAGCGGGACGCCGACATCCCGCTGTCGGACAAGGGCCGCGCCCAGGCGGCGGCGCTCGGCCGCTGGCTGGAGGCCCTGCCCGAGGACGAGCGCCCGACGACGGTGATCTCCTCCCCCTACGTGCGGGCCCTCGACACCGCCAGGATCGCGCTCGCCGAGACGTCGTTCGCCACCCCCCGGATCCGGATCGACGAGCGGATCCGCGACCGCGAGATGGGCGTCCTCCAGGGGCTCACCGCCCGGGGCGTCCAGAACCGGTTCCCCGGCGAGGCCGACCGGCTGCGTCACCTCGGCAAGTTCTACCACCGGCCGCCCGGCGGCGAGTCGTGGGCCGACCTGGCGCTGCGGCTGCGCAGCTTCTACCGCGACCTGCAGGCCGCCGCGCCGGGCGGGCGGGCCCTGGTCGTCGCCCACGACGCGATCGTCGTCATGACGCGCTACCTGGTGGAGGAGCTGACCGAGCAGGAGATCATGGAGATCGAGAAGGAGCCGATCGCCAACGCCTCGGTCACCCGGTGGTGCCACGACGGGGACGCGCTCGCGGCCGTCTGCTACAACGAGCGCGCCCACCTGGGCGCCCCGGTGCCGCCCCCTACGCCTCCCCGCTGAGCAGCCGGGCGGTGCGCGAGGCGACCGCGGCCAGCCGCGGATCGGCCGGCGGCAGCGCGCCGCGCAGGCGTTCCAGCACCTCCAGGTCGGCGCGGCCCGCCTCGGTCTGCGCGTAGGCCCACAGCACGTCTCCGCAGCCCCGGTCGAGCACCTGCCGCCGCACCCGCACCGACAGCTCGTCGCGTTCCGCGCGGACGGCCGGCGCGTCCGAGCGCGGCAGCAGCTCGCCCCCGTACAGCCGCACGGCGCCGGCCACGTCCCCGGCGTCCAGCAGGCGCCGGACGGTGAGGAAGTCGGCGTCCACCGCGCAGCCGAACCGGTAGGGGCGGGCCCGCACGACGCCGCCGAACCGCTGGCGGAGCCGGTGGATCTCGGGGCGGACGGTCGCCGCGCTGCCGTCCTCGCCGTACAGGTGCAGCGAGAGCCGGTCGCCGCTCAGCCCCCGCGGATGCAGCGCCAGCAGCGCGAGGATCTCGGCGTGCCGCAAGGTCAGCTCGAAGCGCCGCCCGTCCAGCAGCGCGTAGGGCGGCCCGTCGCCGAGCAGCACCAGCGACAGCAGCGGCGCCGCGGCCGCCGCGGGCCTGGCCGCGAGGCCGCGCTCCGCCGGGGTGCTCGCGTCGACCAGGCCGCGGGCCCCCGGCACCCGCAGCAGGAACGCCTCGCCGAGCGGCTCGGCCACGGCGGTGCGGCCGTCCGGCAGGACGACCGTGCCTCCGGGCTCGGGGACGGCCACCCGCCTGCCGACGAGCGCGCCCCCGGGCGCGGCGAGGATGCGCCCGGTGGCGGTGGCGAGCACGCCGGTGCCGCGCAGCCCCCGCAGATGCGGCAGGAGCCGCTCGCGCAGCCGCTGGTCGCGACCGAGCATGTCGTTCTCCATCCGCGCCTCGGCCAGCCGCGCCGCGGCGGAGACGAGTGCGACGGTCGCCGGGTGCAGCGCCCGCGCCGTCGCGCTGACGTCGATGCAGCCGACCACGCGCCCCGAGTCGGGGTCGCTGATGGGCGCGCCCGCGCACGACCAGCCGTGCAGGACGTGCGCGACGTGCTCGGCGGCGTACACGGCCTCGGGCCGCCCGGAGGCGAGCGCGGTGCCGATGCCGTTGGTCCCGACGGCGTCCTCCGACCACAGGAAGCCCGCGGTCAGGCCGATCGCGTCGGCGGCGCGGCGGGCGGAGGCCGGGCCCTGCGTCCACAGCACGCGCCCGGCGGCGTCGGTGATCACCAGCAGGTGCTCGGTCTCGTCGGCGACCCGCCGCAGCAGCGCCTGGAGCACCGGCAGGTGCGGTTCGAGGGGGTGCGCGGCGCGGGCGTCGGCGAGCGCGTCCCGGTCGAACACCAGGGGCGCCGCCGCCGTGCCCGGGTCGACGCCGGCGTTCTCGCAGCGCCGCCACGACTCGGCGATCGGCGGCCGGACGGTCACCGGCTCGCGCACCACCACCAGCCCTTTCTCCCGGACAGGAACCCGGCCCGCTTCGAGCATCGGTCCATCGCCGGGGCGGCGCAACCGGTTCGCCGGATCCCGCACGGGCCGGATCCCGGCACCGTCGGTGATCGGACGACCGCAACGTGCGTGCAACGTGGGAGCGCCTACGGTGAGCGGCGCCGGGGAGTCGAGGGACCGTCCGGTGGGTCCGCCGTCCCGCACGCGTCCGGGGGGAATGCGTGCGGGACGGCCCGCTCAGCCGGCGCCACGGGGAGGTCCGACGACCATGCTCTGCCTGACATGCCGCCGCGTCCGCCCGGCCCTGAGCCGGTCGGACTACACCGCCGAGCGCGCCTTGCTCATCGTGACCCGGGGGCTGTGCGCCTGCGGCCTGCCGCCCGGCCGGACGCGGCCGCCGCCCGCCGTCCGGGAGCCGGTGGCGGCGCCGAAATAAACCGCCCGGTTCACAAAATGTTCACGGCCGATTCGCCTACAGTTTAAGGAGATTCCACCCCTCGGCCCCGGAAGGGAGCGCCATGACCGTGATCCCGGGTCTCGTCCGCCGCGCCGCCGCCGAGGTGGAGCGCCATCTGCGCGAGGGCGCCGGCGTCCTCGTCAGAGCCGGGCGGGATCTGGAGCGGTCGGCCGAGCTGATCAGGCTGCTGCCCTCCTTCATGGAGCGCGTCCTGATCATAGAGCAGGCGGTCCGCGACCAGGACGCCGAGCTCCGCGCCGTCCGGGCCGAGCTCGACTCGCTGGTCCGGCAGCTCAACGACCGGCTGCTGCCGCGCCTGGACGAGCGCATGGACGACACCGAGCGCGACCTGGCCGCCGTCGCCACCAGCCTGATCCGGACCGGCCGCGAGAACGCCGGCAACAGCACCCGGCTGGAGGCCGCGGAGCGGCGCGTCGCCGACCTGCGCACCAAGATCGCCGCACTGGAGCAGCGGACCGGGCTCTGGCGGGACCTGGAGTCCACCGTCAGCAGGTTCGGCGACGACCTGGACGCGATGCGCGCCCGGATGGCGCTGCGCACGGCCGAGCCGCCCGCCGAGGCCGCCCCCGCCCCGGTGCAGAACCTCACCGACCGCCCGGCGTGACGGCCGCGGCCATCGCCGCCGCACGCCCCGGGCGCCATTGCAGGAAAGGCGCACCGCGGGACGTCCGGGAGAATGGGCGCATGACTCAGCCGTCCGCTTCCCAGCCGTCCGAACGCAGTTTCGCCAGCGACAACCAGGCCACCGTCCACCCGGAGGTCCTCGCGGCCCTGTCCGAGGTCAACACCGGGCACCAGCCCGCCTACGGCGACGACACCGTCACGGGCCGGCTCCGCGAGGTCGTCCGCCGCCACTTCGGCGAGCAGGCCGAGGTCTTCCCGATGTTCAACGGGACGGGCGCGAACGTCGTGTCGCTCCAGGCGATGTCGGAGCGGTGGAGCGCGGTGGTGTGCCCGGAGTCGGCGCACATCAACACCGACGAGTGCGGCGCGGCCGAGAAGATCGCGGGACTGAAGCTCATCCCGGTCCCGGCCGCCGACGGCAAGCTCACCCCGGGCCTCGTCGACCGGTACGCGACGGGCTTCGGCAACATCCAGCGGCGGGAGCCCGCCGTCGTGTCGATCACTCAGAGCACCGAGCTCGGCACCGTCTACACCCCGGACGAGACCGCGGCCGTCGCGGCGGCGGCGCACGAGCGCGGCCTGTCGGTCCACATGGACGGCGCGCGCATCGCCAACGCCGCCGCGTCCCTCGGACTGCCGCTGCGCGCCCTCACCACCGACGCGGGCGTGGACGTGCTGTCGTTCGGCGGCACCAAGAACGGGCTGCTGCTCGGCGAGGCGGTCGTCGTGCTGAACCCGGCCGCCGTTCGGGGGCTGGAGTACCTGCGAAAGTCGAGCATGCAGCTGGCGTCCAAGATGCGGTACGTGTCGGCGCAGCTCCTCGCGCTGCTGGACGGCGACCTGTGGCTGCGCAACGCCTCCCACGCCAACGCGATGGCCCGCCGCCTGGAGGCCGCCGCCCGCGCGGTCCCCGGGGTCGAGATCACCCAGCCCGTGCAGGCCAACTCGGTGTTCGCGCTCATGCGCAAGGACGCGGCCGAGCGGCTGCGCAAGCGGTTCCCGTTCTACACCTGGGACGCGGCGACCGGCGAGGTGCGCTGGGTCTGCTCCTTCGACACCACCGAGGGCGACGTGGACGCGTTCGCCGCCGCCCTCGCCGAGGAGACGGCCGCCTGACCGGCCCGTTCGTCCCGTACATCGGGAGCGCCCGGGCCGCCGGACCGCCCGCGGGTTATGGTGTGACCGAACATGATTCGGTTACAGGAGGCGAGCCTGATGGCCAACCGCACCTTCGTCGTCGGCGTGGGCATGACCAAGTTCGAGAAGCCCGGCTCCCGCGACTGGGAGTACCCCGACATGGCCAAGGAGGCCGTCGGCAGCGCCCTGGAGGACGCGGGCGTCGGCTACGACGCCGTCGAGATGGCCTACGCCGGCTCGATGTACGGGTCGATGGGCCAGCGCGCCCTCTACGAGACCGGCCTGACGGGCATCCCGGTCATGACCGTCATGAACGCATGCGCGACCGGGTCCAGCGCGCTGTTCCTCGCCCGCCAGGCCGTCCGCGGCGGCCTGGCGGACTGCGCGCTCGCCCTCGGCATGGAGAAGATGAAGAAGGGCTCGCTCGGCGCCGGCATGGGCGAGTCCAAGGTCACCATCATCGACCACCACCTGCGGTCCATGACCGCGGGCCGCGAGTGGGAGCTGGACAAGGCGCCCATGCCGCAGATGTTCGGCAACGCCGGCCGCGAGCACATGGAGAAGTACGGCTCCAACCCCGACCACTACGCCTGGATCGGCTGGAAGAACCACAAGCACTCGGTCAACAACCCGTACGCGCAGTTCCAGACGGAGTACTCCCTGGACGACGTCAAGAACGCGACGATGATCTTCGACCCGCTGACCAAGCTGCAGTGCTCGCCCACCTCCGACGGCGCCGGCGCCGCGCTCGTCGTCAGCGAGCGGTTCCTGGACGAGCACGACCTGTGGGACCAGGCCGTCGAGATCGCCGGGCACCACATCGCGACCGACACCCAGGAGAGCTTCGCCGACCACTCCTCCATCCAGGTCGTCGGCTTCGGCGTCTCCCAGCGCGCCGCCCGCAAGGCCATGGACGAGGCGCAGGTGTCCATCGACGACGTCGACGTCATCGAGCTGCACGACTGCTTCAGCGCCAACGAGCTCATCACCTACGAGGCGCTCGGCATGGCCGAGGTCGGCGAGGGGCACAAGCTCGTCGACGACGAGGCCACCACCTACGGCGGCAAGTGGGTCGTGAACCCCTCCGGCGGTCTCATCTCCAAGGGCCACCCCCTCGGCGCCACCGGCCTCGCCCAGTGCGCCGAGCTGACGTGGCAGCTGCGCGGCAAGGCCGGCGCCCGCCAGGTGGACGGCGCCCGCGTCGCCCTCCAGCACAACATCGGCCTCGGCAGCGCCTGCGCCGTCGCCGTGTACAAGCCCGCGTCCGCCTGAACCTGGAGCACGCCGGACGCCCCGTCCCTCCATGCCATGCCCGGCCGGGCACCGCATGGAGGGGCGGGGCGAACCCGTCCTGGGAGGGTGGTACCCGGACGTCCTGCCGTGCGACAAAGATTGACTTCTGTCTCACGGCCGTTACGGTGGGAGTAAGTGTTCGCTGGCAGGAGGTGCGATGCCCGCCCCGTCCCCGCCCTCGCTCCCGCCCCCGACGGTCGTCACCGCAGCCGCCCGCAGGCCCGCCCGCACGGCCGCACGCGCTCCACTCGGCCCCGGCACGCTCCTGTGGCGCCACGCCGCCGACCTTCGCTCCCTGCTGCCCGGCGCCGCCGCCGGCCTGATGCAGCTCATGCATCCCGGCATCGGCGCGGGCGTCTCCGAGCACTCGGCGTTCTTCGACGCCCCGTTCGACCGCATCCACCGGTCCGTCCCGCAGATCTGGGCGACGATCCTCGCCCCGGACGCCACCGCCCGCGCCCGCTCCATCCGCGACCTGCACCGCGCGATCGGCGGCGTCGACGAGCTCGCCCGCCGCTACCACGCCCTCGAACCGGAGACGTTCTGGTGGGCGCACGCCACGTTCACCTGGGAGATCTTCAAGGCCGCCGAGACCTTCCACCCCGGCACCCTCACCGCCGAGGACCACGAGCAGATGTACGCCGAGACCGTCACCTGGTACTCCCGCTACGGCGTCAGCATGCGCCCGGTCCCCGCCGACTACGCCGCCTTCCAGTCCAAGTTCTGGCGCGTCTGCACCCGGACCCTGGAGCTCACCCCGGCCGCCGCCCGCGCCCTGGAGATCGCCAAGCACGGCTCCGACACCGTCACCCTGCTGCCCGTCGGCGGCGCCCGGCTCGACCGCGCCGGGCGCCTCGTCATCGAGCGCCCGCTCCGCCTGATCACCTTCGGCTGCCTGCCGCAGGTCGTCCGGGACCGCTTCGACATCCCCTGGTCCCCGCTCGACCAGGCCCGGTTCGCCGCGCTCGCCCTGGCCAACCGGCAGGGCTACCGCATGATGCCCACCGGCCTCAACCACTGGGCCCTGCGCAGCATGCTGCGCTACATCGGCGCCCAGACCCGCCAGAACCGCTACCGGCCGGCCGCCTGACCCGCCGTGACCTGCGGGCGCGCGCCCCGCAGGTCACGCAACGTTCGCGTCGAGGGGGTCCGGAGGTCGCATGCGCTTCAGGCGGGTGACCGGACACTGAGGTGTGGAGACGATCGCCGCCGGAGCCGACCCCGCGGCGTCCGCCAAGTTCCCGGGCCTTGGCGCCGACGCCCTGACGCCGTCCCTGGCCCAGCGGATCCGCCGGGCCCGCTGGGCCCTCGCCGGGCTCCTCTCGGCCCTCCTCCTCGCCGCCGTGCTGGTGACCGCCGGTCCGCTGCGGCCGGGGCTCGCCGCGCTCGGCCACATGCGCTGGGGTTTCCTGCCGGGCCTGGTACTGCTTTCCTTCCTGCACTACGTGTGCTCCGCGGTCGCGCTGCGCGGCGCGGCGGGCCGTCCGCTGCCGCTGGTCAGCACGACGATGACGCAGTTCACCGCGTCGGCCGCCAACCGCGTCACGCCGGGCGGCCTCGGCGCCGCGGCCGTCAACACCCGCTACCTCGTCTGCCGCGGCCTGCCCCTGCCGCGGGCGGTCGTCGCCGTGGCGGTGCTCCAGGTGGCCGGCGTCCCCGCCGACCTACTGCTGATGGGCGCCGTCCTCGGGCTCGGCGCCGCCCTCGGCCCGGGCGGCGGGAACGACCGGATGCTGGACGCCCTCGGCCACCACGCCTCCCGGGCCGCCGACCTCGTGCCGCCCCTCCCGCTGCTCGTCGCCGGCGGGGTGCTGCTGCCGGCCGCCGCGCTGTGGGGGCGCCGGGCGATCCGGTCCACCGCCGCGCGGAGCGCCGCCTCGGGGCTCGCCGACCTGTGCCGCCGCCCTCGCGACCTGGCGCTCACCCTCGCCGCGTCCGCGGGGACCACGTTCGCGCTCGGCGTCGCGTTCGCCCTCAGCGTCCTCGCCGTCCCCGGGACCGCCGTGGGGCCGGCCGACGCGCCGGCGCTCCTCGCCGCCTACCTGGTGGGGGCGGCGGCGGGCTCGGCCGTCCCGACGCCGGGCGGCATCGGGTCCACCGAGGCCGCCCTCGTGGCCGCGCTCGCCGCCCTCGGCATCACCGCGGGCCCGGCCCTGCACGCCGTGCTGCTCTTCCGGGCGGTCACGTACTGGGCGCCGGTCCCCTTCGGGCTGCTCGCCTGCCGGACGCTCCGGCGGTGACCTTTACATTGTAGATCATTATAGGGCGAAGACCTTCTGGGCGTTGCCCGCCAGGAACGCCTCGCGGGCGTCGTCGCCGAGGCCGAGGTCGTCCAGGCCCTTGAGCGCCCGCTCGGCGGTCATCATCGGGTAGTTGGTGCCGAACATGACCTTGTGGTGCCGGTCCTGGGTCATGTACCGGACGAGCTCCGGCGGGTACCTGCGCACCGTGTAGGCGGACGTGTCGATGTAGACGTTCGGGTGCTTGCGGCACACCGCGACCATCTCCTCCGTCCACGGGTAGCCGATGTGCCCGCCCACGATGACGAGCTCGGGGAAGTCGAGCGCCACCTGGTCGACGTACGGGATCGGCCGGCCCGTCTCGCTCGGGCGCAGGGGGCCGGTGTGGCCGACCTGCGTGCAGAAGGGGACGCCGAGCTCCACGCACTCGGCGAACAGGGGGTAGAAGCGCCGGTCGGTGGGCGGGAGCTCCCACAGCCACGGAACCACGCGCAGCCCCTTGAAGCCCAGGTCGCGCACGCACCGCCTCAGCTCCCGCACGGCCTCCATGGGCTTGCGCAGGTCGACCGAGGCGATGCCGGCGAGCCGGCCGGGGGCCTGCCGGACGAAGGACGCGACCTCGTCGTTGCTCACGAGGTCGCCCTCCGGCCCGTACCAGGCGCTGATCAGGCCGACGTCCACTCCCCCGGCGTCCATGGCGGCCACGGTGGTACCGACCGGGATCTCCTCCTCCGGAGGCTTCTGCCCCGTCCACCTCCACAGCGAGTCGAGCATCTCGTGGCGCAGGAACCGCACCGTTCCGTGCTGCATCCACGCGTCAACCACCATCGGGACCTCCAACCGACCGCCACGCGGCCTCTCTCAGCGACTCGACCTGCCCGCCGTCCGGCTCGGGGCTCTGGCCGTTCAGCCACAGCCGGCACAGCTCCTGCGCGGGGCCGAGCCAGAGGACGAACGCGGTCACCGCGTCCACGTCCAGCAGCGCGCCGTGCCGCGCCTGGACGCGCCACCAGCTGCGCACCTCGCGGAAGAACGCGCCGTTGCGCTCGGCCAGCGCCTCGCTCCCGGCGGGACGTTCGGTGAACATGAACCGGGCCCGGCCGGGATGCTCCCTGCACCACCGCACGTGGAAGGCCACGACCGAGGCCACCGCCTCCCGCGCGCCGTCATGGGCCTTCAGCTCGGCGAGGAAGGCGTCCTGGTACATCGCGATGCTCTCGACGAACAGCGCCTCCGCCACCTGCTCCTTGCCCGCGAAGTGGTGGTAGAAGCTGCCCACGCTCACCCCGCTCGCGGCCCTGAGCCCGCTCAGCGTGGTGCCGGCGACCCCGTCGCGCCCGAACAGCTCGAGCGCCGCGCGCAGGATCCGCTCCCGTCCGGCCTCCCCCATAGAATTTTATTCTGCCATACCAGAACAATGTTCGTGCAACTCGGCTCGCAGGGCGGGATCCGCTCACCGGACCGCACAACTCTGGACGTCAGTTCCAGATTCGATTACCCTTTCTGGAATTCACATCCAGGAGGATCGATGACGCCTGCCGCCGCACCGTCCCCGGACGAGCCCGGAGCGGCCGAGGGCTCCGGGGTCCTCGCCCGCATCCGGGCGATGCGCCCCTCCTACGTCCGCGGTGACCGCAGCGTCGCGGACGCGATCCTCGCCAACCCGCCGGCGGTGATCCACCTGACCGTGAGCGACCTCGCGGCGGAGGCCGGCACCGCGTCGTCCACGGTCGTGCGCTTCTGCCAGCGGCTCGGCCTGCGGGGGTTCCACGCGCTGAAGCTGGCCATCGCCCGGGAACTCGGCAGCGGGGACGCGCTCATCGAGTCGCGCATCGATCCCGGCGACCGGCCCGCCGACGTCCTCACCAAGATCCTCGCCGCGGACGCGGACGCGCTGCGGGACCTCGGCTCCACGATCGACCCCGGACGGCTGGACGCGGCCGTCGACGCGCTTCACGGAGCCGGCCGGATCCTGGTCGTGGGCGTCGGGACGTCGGCTCCGCTCGCCCAGGACTTCGCCTACCGCTTGATGACGATCGGCCTGCACGCCGACGCGCCCGCGGACGCGCACGTGCAGCACGTGGCCGCGCGGCTGCTCGGCCCGTCCGACGCCTGCCTGGCCGTCAGCCACACGGGGTCGACGCGGGAGACGGTGTCGACGATGGAGGCGGCCCACGGCGTGCGGGCGGCGACGATCGCGGTCACCAGCTTCGCCCGCTCGCCCCTCACCGCCGTCACCGACACCGTGCTGGTGGCGGGCGGCCGCGAGACCTCCTTCCGGATCGAGGCCATGACCAGCCGCATCGCCCACCTCTCCCTCCTGGACGCGATGTTCGTGTCACTGGCCCTGCGCCGCCCGGCGGCGGCGTCGGCCAACCTCGAACTCACCGGCGGCGTCCTGGCGGAGCACCGGTTCTGATGAGCGCCCGTCCCGCGGAAGGGAGACGCCTGCACATGACGCCGACGAAACGCCCGGGCCGTCCCGGTGTCCTCGCCTTCGACTGGAACGGCACCCTGGTCGACGACACCGGACGAGCCCTGCGCGCCACCAACCGCGTGCTGCGCGAGCACGGTCTGGCGCCCCTCGGCGAGCCCGGTTTCCGGGCGGCCTTCACCCTTCCGATGCGCGAGTTCTTCGCCCGCCTCGGCATCGCCGAGCAGCGGTCGGACGAGGCCGAGAAGAGATGGAACGAGGAGATGGCGGCCGAGACGGCGCCGCTGAGCCCGGGAGCCGCCGAGATCCTGCGGACCGCCGCCGACTGCGGCGTGCACGTCGTCGTCGTGAGCGCGGCCTCCTCCCAGTCGGTCCTGTCGGACGCCCGCCGCCTCGGCGTCGGCCACCTCCTCGCGGACGTCGTCGGATCGGCCGGGGACAAGGCGGCCGTCCTGTCCCGCCTCGTCGCGGGCGGCCGGGGACCGGTGGTCTACGTGGGCGACGTCGAGTACGACATCCGCTCGGCGTTCGCCGCCGGCGCCTACCCGGTGGGGTTCGGGCGCGGCTACCGGCCCGCGGCGGCCCTCGCCGAGGCGGGGGCGGAAGTCGTCGTGTGGAACCTGGCGTCCCTGGGCATGCTCTTCACGGGCGTCCCAGCCGCCTGACGACCACCGCCATGCACCCCGATCTCCCCTTCCTCGACCTCCTGCTCCGGCTGACCGTCGCCGCCGGCGCGGGCATCGCCATCGGCTACGAGCGCGAGGTCGGCGACCACGTCGCGGGGATCCGCACGCACACGCTGGTCGCGGTCGGCTCCGCGGTCTTCACCATCAGCGGCGCCTACGGGTTCGCCGACGTGACGGGGGCGGGCATCTCCGACCCCGCCCGGGTGGCCGCGCAGGTCGCCTCGGGCATCGGGTTCATCGGCGCCGGCGCCATCGTCAAGGACGGGATGATCGTGCGGGGCCTGACCACCGCGGCCACCCTGTGGCTCAGCGCGGCGCTCGGCCTGTCGGCGGGGGCCGGGGCGTTCTGGCCGGTCATCGTCGGGGTCGTGATGGTGGTGGCGGTGCTCACCGGCCTGCGGCTGCTCAAGCCGGCCGGCCGGGGCCGGTCGCGGCGGCCGACGTCGCTCGTCGTGGAGTACCGTCCGACCGCCGGAACGCTGAGCCGCATCCTCGAGGCCGTGGCGGCGGCGGAGGCCACGGTCGACCGCCTCGCGCTGCGAGGGGGCGGGAGCCTCGGGCCGGACGGCGCCCGCACCGTGGAACTGGTCCTGCGGCACGCCGACCGCCCCCGCCTCGGCAGGGAACTCGAACCGCTCTCCGGCGAGAACGGGCTGATCCGGGTGAGCCTGCGGCCCGCGTCGGCCCGGCTCCGGCTGCGCCTGCCGCAGGTCCCCCGCCGGACGCCGGCCCGCCGGAACCGACCGGATCGCGGCCTGAAGGTGCGCTAATCTCATGACCATGTCCAGCCCCGAGTCCGACAGACGCTGACTCCCGGGCGGCTCCCCTCTCGTGCGGGCCGCCTGAGGCGGGCTGCCTTCGCCCTCTGACCGAGGGATCTCTTCTCTCGCCACCGCCGTCCGTGCGATGCCGGACGGCCATCCCGGCGCAGCCCTCCCCACCGACCAGCCGACCCGTCCGCTCGTCTCGGGAGTCTCCCCTTGCCGTTCGCCGTCTACGTCCTCGGGCTCGCCGTGTTCGCCCAGGGCACCTCCGAATTCATGCTGTCCGGCCTCGTGCCGGGCATCGCCGCCGACCTGGGCGTGTCCATCCCCGCCGCGGGCCTGCTCACCTCGGCCTTCGCGGTCGGCATGGTGGCCGGCGCGCCGTCCATGACGCTGCTCGCCCGCCGGTGGCCGCGCCGCCGCGCGCTGCTGGCCTTCCTGACCGTCTTCGTCGCCGTCCACGTCGCCGGCGCGCTCACCACCAGCTACGGGGTGCTGCTGGCGACCCGCGTCGCCGCCGCCCTGGCGAACGCCGGGTTCTGGGCCGTGGCGCTCGCCACCGCGACCGCGCTCGTTCCCCCCGCCGCCCGCGCCCGCGCCACGTCCGTCGTGGTCGGCGGCGTCACCGTCGCCTGCGTCGCCGGTGTCCCGGCGGGCGCGGTGCTCGGCGGGGCGTGGGGCTGGCGGGCGGCCTTCTGGGCGGTCGCGCTGGTGTCGCTGCCCGCCGTCGCCGCGATCGCCAGGGCCGTCCCGGAGGAGCGCCCGTCGGTGGGAAGCGCCCGCAGCGAGCTGCGGGTCCTCGCGGACGGCCGCCTCCTGCTCACCCTCTCGGTCAACGCGCTGTTCCAGGGCGCGACGTTCTGCACGTTCACCTACCTCGCGCCGCTCGCCACGAACGTGACCGGTCTCGGCGCCGCCTGGGTTCCGGCGCTGCTGGCGCTCTTCGGCGCGGGGTCCTTCGCGGGTGTCGCCGCCGGCGGGCGGCTCGCCGACGCGCACCCGGCCGCCCTGATCGCGGCGGGCATGACGTCCCTGGCCGCCGGGTGGGCCGTCCTGGCGCTGACGGCCGGGAGCCCGGCGGCGGTGGTGGCGCTGGTGTTCGTCCAGGGGATGCTGGCGTTCGGGACGGGCCCGGCACTGATCTCACGCGTCCTGGACCAGGGCTCCGCGGCCCCGACGCTGGCGGGCGGGTTCGCCACGGCGGCGTTCAACGTGGGCGGCGCGGTCGGCCCGTGGCTGGGCGGCACCGCGATCGGCGCCGGCCTCGGCTACCGCTCGCCCGTGTGGGTGAGCGCGCTGCTGATGGCCGGCGCGATCGCGCTGCTCGCCGGTCAGGTCTGCTTCTGGAGGGCCAGGCTCGCCGAGCCCGTCAGCGCGGGCAGGTAGCCGGAGCGGTGGCCGAGCGCGGTCGGGTGGTAGGACGAGCCGATCGGGATCGTGACCGCGTTGAGCCAGCCGTCGCCCGAGCACAGCTCGTGCCCGGCGAACTCGTCGCGGACGTCCGACCAGGTGAACCCGGCGCGCCCGGCGGCCGCCGACAGCACGCCGTCGAGGGTGTCGGCGGCGTGGTTGAGCGCGGTGCGCTTGGTGTTGCCGAGCCCCGCGCACCAGTCGACGATGATGTAGAGGCGCGGGTAGCCGAGCACCACCACCCGCGCCGACGGGGACTTCGCGCGGATCTTGCCGTACAGCGAGTCCAGCTGGCCGGGCAGGGTGTTCTTCATGTAGGTCTCGGCCTGCGTCACCCTGTTCTGGCAGGTCGTGTTCGAGTACAGCACGCAGGTCTGCATGACGTCGGCGAACCCGGCGTCGTTGCCGCCGGCGGTGATGCTCACGAGCGTCGTCGAGGAGTCGAGCGCGCCGAGCTGGCCGCTGGCGACGCTCGTGGTCGTCGCGCCGGAGCAGGCCACGAACTTGTAGGACGACGTGGCGTGCGCCGACGCCCACAGGTTGGGGTAGGCGTTGGCGCTGCGCTGGCAGTTGCCGCTGTTCGGGTCGTAGTTCCCGGCCCCCGTGCCGGAGGAGTAGGAGTCGCCGAGGGCGACGTAGTTGGCACCGGCCGCCGAGGCGGTCGAGGGCCACACCAGTGAGGCGGCGGCCAGGGCCGCCGCACCGAAGGCGACCAGGCTGGGGCGGGGAAGGCGCATCTGCACACTCCGGGGCGACGTATCGAATTGTGTCCTGCGACTTATACCCGCGGGACCATTTTTCGAAGCCCCAGACTGATCAACTCTGCTTGGCAGGATTCGCCGTTGAAATCCGGAATAGCCGAAATTTCAGGGAAGTCAACCACAAAACCTAACAACCATTTCGGTGCGTTTCCCAGGCGTCCCGGAAGAGCCGTCGCGCACCACGTTCCCCTTCACCGCCGTCCATCCCGCACGCCCCTCACGTGGGCGGACGGACGACCGGTGCCGCCTCCCGCACGCGGGATGACTCGCGCGGAGGGCGGCACTGTCGTTCCCCGAAGAAAGTGTCGATGCGGGAACGGCCCCTGATCGGCGATGATTCGCATCAAGGAGAAGGCGGCCGGGAGCCGGGTGGGCGCGGGAACGCGTCACACACCCGGAAGCGGGATTCAGCCCTTTCGCCTGAGCCGGGCGGCGCCGGCCCGGATCCCGTGCCAGGCGGCGCGGGCGTGACCGTTCACGCGGGTGCTGATGCGCCGCGCGGTCGGGAACTCGGTGCCGAGGAGCCCGAGGCCGGCGAGGATCGCGACGATGCCGGGGCCGGGCAGCACGAGCATGGCGACGCCCGCGACGATCAGGGCGGCGCCGGCGGCCGCGACGCCGATCTTGCGGAGCAGGCGGACGTGCGCGCGTCGCCGGGTCGCGGAGGCCGCGTCGGCGTCCGTCCCGGTGCGCTCCATGGCGGTCGTGGTCACATCGCCCCCGATCTGCGGACTTGGCTTTCCTGTGGGACGAACCGGCGGGCCGCCGTAGATCCCCGATCCGGCACGTTGTGGCCAGGGTCACATCCCGGCGGGGCCGCCGCGCCCGGGCCGCTAGCATCGCGGAAATGAAGATCCCGTTCGGCGCCCGGGCGCGCCTGGGGGCCCTGGCGGCGCCGGTGTGGAGGCGGCTGAGCGGACCCGCCCAGTGGCGCGTCGCGCGGCTCCGGCATCGGACGTTCCTGGTGTACGCGGGCGGGATCGTCCGGGACGACCAGGGGCGGATCCTGCTGCTGCGCCACCGGCTGTGGCCCGCGTACCGCGCCTGGGGCCTGCCCGGCGGATACGTCAACGCCGGGGAGCGGCTCGAGGACGGGGCCGCCCGCGAGGTCCGGGAGGAGACGGCGCTGGAGGTCGAGGTCACCGTGCCGCCGCTCCACGTCGCGAGCGGGTTCCGGCACCGGGTCGAGGCCTACTACGAGGCCCGCGTCGTCGGCGGGCGCCTCGCCCTGGACGCGGCCGAGATCCTGGAGGCCCGCTGGTTCCCCCTCGACGCGCTCCCGGACGAGATGTCGCCCCGCCTCCGGAGCGTCATCGCCTCACTTGACCTCAGCCGTGGTTGAGGTTGCAGCCTGGGCGGTATGAGCCTCACCGACCACGAACGCGATTACCTGTCCACGCAGCGCCTCGGACGCCTGGCCACCGTCGGCCCCAAGGGCGACCCGCAGAACAACCCGGTCGGGTTCGAGTACAACGCCGACACCGGCACGATCGACATCCGCGGCTGGAACATGGCCGAGTCCCGCAAGTACCGCAACCTGCGCCACAACGACCAGGTCGCGTTCGTCGTGGACGACCTGGCCTCCGTCCAGCCGTGGCGGGTGCGGGGCATCGAGATCCGCGGCCGCGCCGAGGCCGCCGTCGAGCCGGTCGCGGAGGACTCGCACATGAGCGGCGACATCATCCGCATCCATCCGCGCACCGTCTTCACCTGGGGCGTCGACCCCGGCGCCGAAGGAATGACCAGGCGCACCATCGACTGAGCATCTGCGGGGAGCGCGTCCGCTACGCGTCCACCTCGTCGAGGCGGAAGGGCGGGAAGTAGATCTCGTCGCGGCGGACGATCCGGAGGCCGGGGTTCAGCGCGGCGGACAGGTCGACCTCGCCCTCCGCGTAGAGGACGACCTCCGCGAGCCGTTCGAGCCGCGGCAGCGGTCCGAAGTCGCCGTGGGCGAGGGTCAGGGACTCCAGGCCGACGAGGTCGCGCAGAGCGGTCAGGTCGACGACGTCGACGTTCGACAGGATGAGACGGCGGACGGGCGTCCCGCTGAGCTGGCCCAGATCGACGTTGGAGGCGGGACCGGCGAGTTGGAGCAGCTCCCATGGGCGGCCGGCGAGCGGTCCGAGGTCCATACCGTTCTCGTCCCACAGCAGGGCCTCGGTGACCGAGGGCAGCCACCGGAGGGGCTCGAACGTCCCCACCCATTCGAAGTCGGTGGTGAGCCGGCGCCGGCGCAGGATCGGCCCGGCGGGCGGCGGGTCGTCGGAATCGGTCCCGGCGAGGATCCGCCGCCACACGGGCCGGGTGTTGGCCCAGAAATCGTCCCAGGCGAACCCGTCGTCACCGTCCACCATGTCCCCTTCCCCATCGGTCAGCGGGGCGTCGCGAAGACCTGCGTCCACCAGGGTCCCCCGGAGGCCCGCACGACCCCGATCCCGACCATCGTGAAACGGCAGTTCAGGATGTTGGCCCGGTGCCCCGCGCTGTTCATCCAGCCGTCCACGACGGCCGGCGGGGTCGCCTGGCCCTGCGCGATGTTCTCCGCCCACGCGCTCCAGCGGAACCCGGCGGCGGTGATCCGCTGCCCCGGGTCGTCGCCGCCGGCGCCCCGGTGGTCGAGGACGCGGCGGGACGCCATGTCCGCGGAGTGCCGCTGCGCGGCCTGGTGCAGGGCGGGCGAGACGCGCAGCGCCCGGCACCCCGCCCTGGCCCTTTCGGCGTTGACCAGCTTCACGACCCGCTGCTCGACGGTCGCCGGGGCGGCGGTGGGGCGCGGCGCGACGCGGTCCTTGTCCGACGCGGCCTCGGGGGCGGGCTTCGGCGCCCGCGACGGCGCCGCCTGCACGGGGGCCGCGGGATCGGGCGCGCGGCGGGCAGGAGGCTCGCTCGGCAGGCTCCAGTAGACGACCGCAGCGACCGCGCCCACCGCCGCCGTCCCCGCCAGGCCGACCGATGCCTTCCCGAGGACGAGCGAGGCCTTCCCCGCGCCCGCCGACACCTTGGCGCCGCTCAGGACGGCGTGCAGCGGGGACTCGGCGGGCACCGGCACCATGACCAGCCCCGCCAGCAGCGCCTCGGGCGGGACGAGGTCGCGGTGGCGGGCGGCGCAGGAGCGGCATCCCCGGATGTGCTTGGCGATCCGCTTGCGCCACAGCGGGGACGGCCGCCCGTCCCAGCCGTCCAGCACGGGGCCGAGCGCGTCGCAGCGCCGCCCGCCCACCGCGCGGACGACGGCGCGGCACGTCGCGAGCTGCTTCTTCATCCGCTGCACCCGGACGGCCGCGTGCGGGGCCGACAGCCCGAGACCGTCCGCGAGCTCCTTGCGGGTGAGGTGGCCCGAGGCCTCCAGCCACCACAGCCCGAGCAGTTCGCGCTCGCCCGGGTCCAGCCACCGCGTCGCCTCGGCGACCTCCCGGCGCTGCTCCGACAGCTCCAGCCGCAGGACGGCCAGCCCGGCGAAGTCGTCCTCGGCGCCCGCGAGCCCGGCCATGGCCTGCGGGTCCACCGGCGTCCTGCCGCGCTGGGACGACCAGCGGCGGCGCACCTGGTTCATGGCGATGGACACGAGCCAGGACCGGAACCGCGCCGGCTCCCGGAGCCCGCCGAGCCCGCCCAGCGCGCGCAGCACCGACTCCTGGACGACGTCGTCCACGTCGGCGTGACCGCCGAGCGCCCAGCCGACCACGTTGTACAGCAGCGGCAGATGCTCGGTGACCAGGCGCTCCCGGGCGGCGGCGTCCCCGTCCTGCGCCGCCCGGACCAGCACCTCCACATCCGTGCCCACAAGCATCCTCGTCCTCCAGCGAGTACCGGCCGATCCCTCTGGAGACCTCCGAAACCACCAGAGATAACAGAAACCCGGCCAATTCTCTCCCGGACGGACGCCTCCGGGTGACGGCGGCGAGCGGTCTCAGCCCTCTCCGGCGAGATCCGCCAGGATCTGCCGCACCTGGGCGACCCGAGTGGGAGCGTCGATCTCGACGAGGAGGTCGAGCGCCTCTGAATAGGCCCGCCGGGCGTCGGACGGACGCCCCGCACGGCGGTGGACGCTTCCCAGGATGCACAGCATGGTGGCGAGACCCGCCCTGTTCCCGATCTCCCGGTGGAAGTCGACGGCGGTCCCGATCATCGCCTCGGCGTCGGCGAGGCGGCCGAGCCCCTCGTAGGCCAGTGCCAGGTGCCACGCGCACCAGACGATCTCGTCGCGGTCATCGCGGCGCTCGCCGAGGGCCATCGCCTCCTCCAGGACGCGGGCGGCGTCCGCGTGCCGGCCGCGCTGACGGTGCGCGTCGGCGATGTGCGCGGCCAGCCAGATCTCACCCGCCGCGTCGTCCCGGCTCCGGTAGATCGCCTGCGCCTCGGCATAGCGGTCGAGGGCCTGCTCGGGCTGGTCGAGGTCGCACTGGAAGTCGCCGAAATGGGTCAGCACCCACGCCTCCTTGCCGGGATCGTCCATGGTGCGGACGACCTCCAGCGCGCGCTCGTAGAGCGGCGGCGCCTCCGCCCCGCGCCCGAGGAGCCGGCGCGCCTCGGCCAGGTGGATCAGCGATCCGAGCTCGGCAGGCGCGTCGCCCGCGCGCCGCGCCGCCTGGACGGCGAGGGTCTTGACCGCCTCCATCTCCTCCCAGTGCGAGCGGTAGAAGAGCAGGCCGTAGAGCGACTCCGAGATCCGGACGACGCGCCGGTCCTCGCCGGCGTCGGCGGCGGCCCGAAGGCTCGCCTGGACGTTCAGGGACTCGTCGGCGAACCAGGCGACCGCGTCGGCGGGCGGCTTCTCGTGCGAGCCGGGCCGCGACATCCATTCGTGCAGGACGTCCCCGTACCAGTCCAGCGAGCGCCGGAACGCGTCCCGCCGGGCGGCGTCGGACTCCTCGGCCTCCATGCGCTCCCTGGCGTAGAGCCGGAGCAGGTCGTGGAGGCGGTAGCGATCCTCTCCGGACACCTCGACCAGATGCCGGTCGGCCAGTTCACCGAGCATGCGCTCGGCGTCCTCGTCGTCCGCGCCACCCGTGCGCGCGACCAGTTCGGCGGTGAAATCCCGTCCCGCGAGTACGCCCAAGTGGCGGAAAAGCCGCGCCGTGTCGGGCCGCAGCGAACGGTAGCTGAGTTCGAAACTGCTGCGCACTCCCCTATCTTCACCTTGGAGCCGGGAAATACGCCTGGTCTCGTCCTGGAGCCGGGAGAGGTAGCGCGCCGGGGACACGCCTCTCATCACCAGGTGCGCGGCGGCGATGCGAATGGCCAGCGGGAGCCCGGCCAGCAGTTCGACGATCCCCTGGGCGGACGCGTGGTCGCGCTCCACCGCCTCGGCACCGACGATCCGTTCGAACAGGCGTAAACCCTCGGGGTCGGGCAGCGGGTCGAGCCGGATCCGGTCGGCGCCGTCCAGCGAGGCCAGCGTGGTCCGGCTGGTCACGACCACGGCCGTCCCGGGCGTCTCGGGCAGCAGCGGGGCGGCCTGCCGCGCCTCCGACACGTTGTCGAGCAGCAGGAGCCCCGGCCCCTGCCTCAACCGCTTCTGGAACTCGCGCCTGCGCTGCCCGGGATCGCGCGGCAGCTCGTCGCCGGGCAGCCCGCACGCGGCCAGGACCTCCACCATGGCGGCGTCGGCGGTGGCGGCCGCCGCCACGTCCACGCGGATGCGCGCGTAGGTGAATGTGGAGGCGAGCCGGTGGGCGATCTCGTTGGCCAGCTCGGTCTTCCCGACCCCCGCCATGCCGTGCAGGACGAGCAGCGGGCACGTCTCGGTCAGCCGCTCGGTGAGCAGGGCCCCCGCCTTCGCGATCACCTCGTCCCGGTCGGTGAAGTCCGGGAGCGACCTGCGCAGGTTCACGTGCCCGGTGGACGGCCGAGGGCCCGGCGGGCGCGGAAGCCGGACCAGGTCGCCCAACCCGAGCTCCCGCCCCCAACGCGTGTCACGCATCGCGGCGGCCCAGGCGTCCAGCGGGGCGACGATCAGCACGGACACGCCTTCGGAGAGGTGATGCTCGGTCACCACGCCGACGGCGAACACGTCGGGACCGTCTTGGGCGAGCACCACGCTCCCGGACATCCCCTGCCACTCGCTCACGCCTCGCCCGCCCGCCGGGCTCGGCACGGAGGTGACGCGCAGCTCCAGCAGGTTCGTGCGCAGGTTCGAGCCCGTGGGGATGACGCCCTTCAGCTGGGCGCTGTCGCGCCGGGGGACGCAGCCCGACTCGGACGGACGCTCCTTCCACCTGGGGAACCCGATGGCCCAGCACGGGCCGACCTCACCCGTCCGCGACCGGTCGACACCGGCGAACCTGAGCGGGGGCAGGTCGTCCGGTGCGAAGTCCCCGGTGACTTCGAGCAGGGCGATGTCAGCGGGTTCGTCCACCGCGACCGCCTCGGCCGGATGCTCGGTCTCGTCCACCCGCCGGACGAGCAGGGTCCCGGCGTCCACCACGTTGTGGGCCGCCGTCAGCACCCACCGCCGCCCGACCAGGTGGCCGGACCCCGCGTACCACAGGTCCGCCGGGCTCCGGCGCAGGATCTCGACCGCGCGGGCCGTGGGCTCGGGCATCTCAGGGCTTCGATCCCAGGCTGCGGGTCACCTTGACCGGACGGCCGTCGGCGTCGACCGGCGGCTCCAGCGTGACCGTCACCCGCTGGATCTCCTCCCGCCGGTAGGAGCCGTCGCCGCCCAGCTCGAGGACCCAGAACTTCGCCTTGCCGGACGCCCCGCCCTGGCGCGTGACGCCCACGTGGAACTCGAGCTGGATCTGCCCGACGCCGAACCCGAGCTCCGAGCCCCTCCCGGCCTCCAGTGCCTCCAGCAGTTCGTCACGAAGCGCGGCGATGCTCTCGGCAAGCCCGAGTTCACCCATGCATTCCTCCCCTATCCGCATTCCACCGAGGAGCGGGCGCCCCGATGATCGTCAATGCCGGATGGACGCCGGGACCTCCCCACGCCGCAATCGTCCAAGAGCCTCGTCACCGGCACGAGAGCTACGAGCCCACACGGCCGGAAAAGGCCAGTTCGCGCACCCCGGACGGACCAGGCGGCGCGGGCGGGCCCCGCGGACCGAGCCCCGCCCGCACGGATTCGCACGTCAACCGCACGCACAGTCGAGACACGGTCACCCGACTTTCGAACACTGCCATTCTTACAGAGTTCGTCAGGCCATTTACGGCCAATGTGTTCGGTTCGCGAGGTGCGCATGATAAGAATTTCTCACCGCCGACCCGGCTCAAGGACGCCCGTCCGAATCCGCGGTGCCAGGGCCGCGTGAACCACGACCCTCAGGAGACCCATGCACAAGGACCGCGAAACGTCCCCGCCCTGGTCTCCGGCGGTCAGTACCGAGTGCCCGGTCGGCGTCACCCAGCAGGCGTGGATCGAGGCGTCGATCACCTGGTTCGTCCAGGAGTTCGGCAACGACCCGATGATGCGGCCGATCGTCCTCCCCCAGCCGGACCTGCGCGCCGCCGGCTACACCGGCACGCCGAAGCAGATCGAGGACGTGGTCGCCAAGACCTGCGAGCTGATGGAGATCGACCGGTCCGAGCTGACCGTGGAGCTCTTCGACCGGGAGGACGAGGACACGCCTGCCGACGGGAGCAGGCGCGCGGTCGGGCACTACTACGTGGAGGACGGCCGCGCCGTCATCGGCCTGGACGTGACGGAGGCGTCCGACGCCCCCTACCTGATCGCCGTGATCGCGCACGAGCTGTGCCACGTCCGCCTCCTCGGCGAGGAGAGGATCACCTCGAAGCGCAAGGACCACGAGCGCCTGACCGACCTGCTCACCGTCTTCTTCGGTTTCGGCGTCTTCAGCACGAACGCCGCGCTGAGATTCGGGGAGACCGCCCGCGGCTTCTCCGTCCAACCCTTGGGAGACCTCGACGAGCGCACCCTCAACGCGGCCCGCAACGACGGCTACTCGCGACTGGGCTACCTGACGGAGCGCGAGTTCGGCTACGCGATGGCCTGCTACGCGTGGCTGCGCGAGGAGACTGCCCCACCATGGGCGGTCCACCTCGACCCGGGACCGCGCGCCTTCCTCCGCCAGGGCCTCGCCTACCTCTCCCGCTCCGCCGCACCGGCCGAGTTCCCGACCCGCCGCTCCAAGGGCGCCCCCGTCTCGGTCCGAGTGGCACCGAAGACCCACCCCGCGTGGCTAAGCGGCCTCCACTTGATGCTCGACCACACCGATTGGCCCCCGAAGGCCCCCGGCCACCACCCGACCTGACCCGGGAGCCCTCCTCGCGCACGGCACAACCACCGCACGATGGCCGTTCCCCCGGCCTCCAGCAGCAGCACCAGGCCGTTGATCGACTACGCTGGAGCCAGCGTCGCGTGCCGGTGACGGACCGCGTCAGGCATGGAGGCGCCGGAGCCGGAAGGCGGTCACGATGACCCTTTCCTCCCGCCCGCACCTGTGAGTGAGGGCCAGAAGAACAGGCTGATCGCCTGGAATCGTGAGCTGACGGCCGCACACCAGCGGCTGCGCGAAGCCCTGCGCCTCGCACGCCGGGCAGTCGACGCCGGCGACAGCGCCGATGCCGCACCGGCGAGCAGGGAACTGCTGCTGTACTGCAAGGGGTTCTGCGCCGCGCTGGACGGCCACCACCTCAGCGAGGACACCGCGCTGTTCCCCGAACTGGCCGCACGCCACCCCGCACTGCGTCCCGCGATCGCCAAGCTCCAGCAGGACCACGAGAGGATCGCCTCCCTGCTGGCGCAGTTCGACCACGCGCTGTCGGCAGGAGACCCGCCGGACGTCCTGGCCTCCCACCTGGCCGGGCTCGCAGCGATCATGGAGTCCCACTTCCAGTACGAGGAACGGCAACTTCTGGGCCCCTTGGCGGCGCTGGAACTGGATGCCCATCCCCACGCCCTACTCGGCCCCCTGTAAGCCGCAGTCCCTCGGGGACGGTCGCGCCGAACCCGGAGGCGGCTGCGGCGGCTCGGCAGGAGAGCTCCGCGGTGGGCGGCCCCCTGAGCCCGGCGGTCTCGGAGAGCACTCGCACACCGCCCACAACGTTCGCGTGACCAGGAAAGAAATTCCGGCACGGACGACCCCACCCGCTGCACCCGGACATGCCAAAACGCCATCTACGGGGACGTAATTACGGGGAAATCGCTCATTCTGACATCCAATCAGAGCCGACCCCAGAGGCCCCCGGGGAAGTTCTTGGTTACCAGCAGGGATCATTAATAATCCAGAAAAGGCGAACCCCAAGGCAGCGAAGAACGCACTGTCCAAACCTGGACAGAGAAATGAACAGAAGTCGAATTGCAAGTAACATTTTGCTCATAGCCAGAGATCATTCGCGTTTGCCGCATGGGGGTAAGGCCGTGAGGATCCTCGGAAGAACGATCGGCATGACCGCCTCCGCGGTCACCGCTGTTCTCGCGTTCGCCGCTCCGGCGCACGCCACCGGGGTGTCCGTCTACGCGGGACGCGACTACACCGAGGTGGCCGACGGCCGTCGCACCGCCTACATCTGCGACCAGGAGCGAGACGGCGTCGACGTCTACGGCAAGGTCATGGGAGTCGACGCACGCGGTTACATGACCTACTACCTGGACGACCCCAACGGAGCCGCCGCAGGCTGCGGCTCAGTGAACACCGACCGACCGATCGTCTACATCGAGGTGTGCCAGGACGACTGGGGCGGAGACACCTGCCGCGGCACCTGGCTCTAGCCGGTGTTTCAACAGCCCCGGCCCACTTCGCTCGCCTGGCGGCTGTGTTTACTCAGTCCCGGCCCACTTCGCTCGCCTGGCGGCTCGCTACGTGACCGTTCCTGGTCGAACGCGGCATCGCTTCGCGATCTGCCCGGCTCCGCTCGCCTCCGGCCTCGCTCCACCGGCCAGGTCACGCGTCCGCGCGCGGCCTTGCACGGCTCCAACAGCGCTCAGACGACCCATCTCGACGTAAACCCCATCACCAGAACACTTGATTGGCCCGCCCCGGGCTGGCAGACCGTTTCAGCCAGTCCTGCCAGACAGCCGGATCAACGGGAATGCGGCAATACAGCCACGCGTTCCGCGCGCCGAGGGATATGAGTTCACTATCGGCACGTGCAAAGTTCGCACGTGCGCGATTACATAGGTGCCGGTGTGATCCCGCGTTGGCCCCGCACGTCACGGACACGCCCGGTGAACCTTCCGGTCGGCCGGTTCGCCTTCCCCCATGGAGAGGCTGCGAGCGTGGGCTTGGACAACTCGGGCGGGCCAGGCAAAGGCCCCGAGACCACTGATCCGCCCGCGACCTCGTCCGAACGGCCCGCCACGCCGCCCGCCGAGACCAACGGCCAGTACTCCCGCCTGGAGAGCCTTCGTCTCGCCCGCGAAGCCCAGCAGCAGGACAACGGCACGCCGCCGTCCCAGGGCAAGGACAGCGGCCCAGCGCCGGCCGAGGAGCGCGAAGACGACAAGTCCGGGCCGGTCGAGAACGGCAACGGCGGTACGGACGCGGAGAAGCCCGACCAGACCGGGACCGAGGAACCGCGCGAGGACGAGGGTGAGCGCGACCCCGCGGACCCCGTACCCGAGACCGGCCGATCCGAGACCGGCGAGACTGGAGGCGAGGACGACCCCGGCAAGGAACCGTCCTCCCAGGACAGCGGCAGCACCGCCGATGACACCGCACCCGGCGAGCAACAGAGCAACCTTCCAGCTGAGGCATCTCAGTACCCGCCCGGATCCCGCCTGGAAAGCCTCGCCCGCGCCCGCGCGGAACAACACCCGAACGCAGAAGAGCAACGCGCCAAGCTTCAGGACACCAAGGCCGCCGACGGCACCGGTGAAGGGACCGCCGGTAAGAACGATGACGAAGGTGCGCAGCCGGAGAGCGAGGACGCGGGGAAGGCCGAGCCCGGACAGGACGCGCGTCTCCCGGACGCCGAGATCCCCACCGACGACACCGACGGCACCGGCGCGGACAGCGGTTCCGACCAGCACCTACCGCCGGCCTCCGTGGAAGGGGCTGAGCCCCTTGCGCCAGAGGCGGCACAACCGCAGGACCAGGGGCAGGACCTCGTCCCGCCACCAGACTCCGCCGACGCGGGCGACTCGGGCGACGTCGGCGGCGATCCGCCGCGCGAACCAGCGGCAGACGGCTTGGCGCCCGCCGATGACCAGCCACGGGACGGGGAAGGCGATCCACAGCCGAGCACGGATGTCGTCCCACCCCCCGATCCCATCATTGAGTCTGGCCCTCCCGATCAAACGCCCGGACACGAAGCCGACCCCGCCGAACCCCAGGGCGAGGCCGCAGACCAGGACACCGAGAACCCAGAGCCCCCTGTCGGCGGCGAGACAACGGACAGTGACGCAGGTGACCCGATACCCGCCGGCGAGACGACGCCCCCACCCGAAGGAACCAGCGAGAACGTCACGCCCCCAGAAGGTCTCGGTGAACAGAACGACGGCCATGGTAGAAATGCCGAAGGCCCGGACCCCATCGAGTCCAGCGACGAAACCAGTTCACCCGATCGCGAGGACGAACAGTCCGGCGAAAGCGAGGAATCCGGCACAGAACTAGCGCCACACGAAGAAGAATCGACCGACATAGAGCCGAGTCGATTCGCCGGAAGCGTCAAGATCACTCTCGACCGCGACGGAAGGCCGCTTCCACCGGAGCGCCCAGGCACCGACACCGAAACCCCAGGCCGCGGCGAACTCCGCCGCCCCGAAGACGACCGCGCCTCTCGCGACTACCAGGAGCAGGACCCCGACAACCCATCTCGGCTCCGCGGCGAACTCAAGAGATTCTTCGACAAATCGGGTGACACGAAAAACTTTGTCGATAAATTCTCCGAACCAGCCCAGAAGACCCTGGAACGAGCGAAGCCGACAGGTCAATTGTGCGCAGCCCGCCCTAACACCGATCACATTAAGGCATCCGATCAAAGTGTCAAATATGGCGACACTGTACTTGGCGCCGTAGGCACGGTAATTGTCTTTGCAGAAATTGTCCGCCTTGGCGCTAATCTTGCACGTAGGACAAGAAGGAGTGAACATGTCGATCACTGACGAACAAGTCGCAGTACTGCGAGCCCAACTCACGAGAAAGCGCGAAGAGCATCTCAGACTAATGGACGAACTCGACCCCACCGAGGCCAACGAGTTCTACCCCGCACTCGTCGCCGCCGCTTTCATTGAAGCTGCCGAGTACCGTTTCATCAAGAACGGAGAAGTCGCAAATGAGGGCCAGGTTGTAGACTTTGTCGCGCAGATGCGGGAAAGAAGCGACGAGTCCTCCGATTTGATCAACCCAAGACTTGCCGAAAGCATGATACTCGATCTGCTCGGAAAAGGCACAATGCTTGATGCTGAACCAGGCGTAAAATTCGGCCACCAGATCGTTATGGTCGCAGCCATGGTAGGCGAGAGAGAATTCACTCCGGCTGAACTTGAAGCATTCTTGCAGAGTGCACGCTCGCTGGCAGAAGAGTTGCTCAAGTAATGGATTATTCTGCAGTTCGTGTCGGCGAGGAGAACATTCTCGCCTTGCGGTCTTTCCTGCTGGAGGGGCCTGAGGCATGGGTGCCTCTGCAGGACGAGATGCAGGTCAGCGACGAGACGGCGGCCGGGTACATGTCGCTGCTCTTCTGCGCTTTCGAGGTCGCCGTGCGTCGAAAGTTCGCGCCGACCTACATCGTGGGGCAGCTTGTTCGGTTCGTCGCCGATGTGCGAATCGCGGCAGGTGAGGACGCGAGCGTGATCAATCCGCTTATCGCCGAGGACATGGTCCGCCGTGCCGTCGATGCCCCACCGATGAAAGAAGACGTCCCAGTCGACGTGTCGGCCACTCTGCACGCCCAGGTCTTCATCCTGCTCTACCTCGTCGCTGAGATGAACCTTGATCGTGATCGGGCGAAACTGGAGCAGTTCATCGAGGAGGTCACCGACTACACCGACCAGTGGCTTGCGGCACGCCGGGACGAAGCCTCCACCTCCGCCCCCTCGTAACCGGGAAGCTCGGTCTTCGGATGTCACATCACCATCAGTCGGCCCTCGCCGGGCGGCCGGATCGGCCCTCGGACGACCGCGGGGGCGGGCGGGCAATGCCCTCGGCAGTGAGGTCGTCCATCGTGATCTGCCAGCCTGGGCAGACCTCGCTGAGGACGGCCTCCTGGTCGGGTTCCAGCCAGACCAGCAGGCCCAGCGCCGGGGCGTGAGGGAGCGGTCCAGGCGTTCGGCGAAGAGCAGCGGCGTCGACTCGGGCAGCACCGGATTTCCGCAACGCCGGACCCACGTCGGCGCCGGGCACGATGGCCCCATGACCTTCCCCGCATTTGGCGCCACCGGTCCAATGTTCCGACGGAGCGAGGCCCTCTGCGCGATACACGGCCTCGGTGAACGCGTCCGCGTCCGCCGGCGGTGAGGCGTAGAGCGCGGCACGGTCGCCCGGGGGCGGCGGAAGCACCCGAGGGTCGGTCCAGCACGTCTGGAAGAGCACCATCAGCACGGTGAGGACCGTGGATGTTGGTGCCGGCAAACATCTCGGGGGCGGTGACGATCGTGCTGTGGAGGTTCAGGCGGTTCGGAAGGCTTCCAGCAGGCGTCCCAGCGCGGCCTGGGTGTCGGGGAGGTTCGCGGGGTCGTCGGAGGAGGCCAGCCAGAGTGCCGCCTCGTTCATCGCGCCCGACAGCAGGTGGGTGAGCGGGGCGACCGGCTGGGGGGCGATCACCCCCGCTCCGATGAGTTCGGTGAGCACCTCGGCGAGGTGGCGAGCCGAGGCCTGCTCGTCCTGTGCGCGCCACTCGTTCCAGCCCAGGACGGCCGGACCATCGACGAGCATGATCCGCTGGACGCCCGGCGCGGTGCTCGCGGCGAGGAACGCCTGGCAGCCCGCGGTCAGCCGGGTCCATGGGTCGTCGTGGGCATCGGCCGTCCGTGCGACCGTCTCGCCCACTTCCCGCTGCACCTGCTCCAGGACGGCCCGGAACAGGTCGGCCTTGCTCGCGAACAGGTGGTAGAGGGCGCCTTTGGTGACCCCGGCGGCCTCCACGATCTCCGCCAGGCTGACCGCGCCGTAACCACGGTCGGCGAACAGGAGCCTGCTCGCGCGGAGCAGATCCTGCCTGGTCCGCTCCCTCTGCTGTGCCCTGACGCTCACAAGACCTCCTTGACATACCAGCGGTATGTCAATATACCCTCACATACCAACGGTATGCGAAGGGAGCCGACCATGCACCTGACCAGCTTCTATCCGGTGATCTGCACCCGCCTGCTCGATGAGTCCAAGGACTTCTACATCCGGCTGCTGGGGTACACGACGACGTTCGAGGCCGACTGGTACGTGAGCCTGAAGTACGCGGGGGCGCCGTCCTACGAGCTCGCCCTGCTCGACCACACCCACCCGACGTTGCCCGAGGCGTACCGCCGTCCCGTCCAGGGGCTGCTGCTGAACTACGAGGTGGAGGATGTGGACGCCGAGTGGCAGCGGCTCGTAGTGCAGGAGGGGCTGACGCCGGAACTCGAACTGCGCGACGAGGATTTCGGGCAGCGGCACTTCATCGTCGCCGACCCGAACGGGGTCCTCATCGATGTCATCACCCCCATCGAGGCCAGCGCCGCCTACGCCGCCCAGTACATGGACGCCTGAGGGCCCAGCCCACACCCGAATGGGAGTCGTTCGGCCGTCCCTACCGGCGCAGCGGCGACGCCGCCACGAGGATCAAGACGAACGGGAGGCCGCCCGTTCATTGAGGGCTCATCTGGATCGGTGTGCTTCGGCGGATGCTCAGCGCATAGGCCTTGAAACCCGCGTCGCCGATTGCTCCGCCGCGCGGCGCCGGCTGCGGGCCTCCGCCGGTACCTACGCAGCATGGAAGCCGCCACTACCTATGCGATCGCCTGCTACGAGCACACGACGGGGTCCGCCCGGAGTCGCAACCTCCCAGATCAGAGACAGGAGCGCTCGTACCTCCTCACTGCACACCGGGCACCGGTCTCCCGCTCGGGCCAGCTGGCGAAGAGGAAGTGCATCGGTTCGCCGACCGATCTCGATGCCTCCTCGCGTCTCAGCGAGGACCTCCAGACCAGCAGCGGCGGACACCCCCGCCTCTAGCGGCTCACCGACGACGCCACGGCAAGGATCAAGAGTCGGGACGAGTGACCCGTGCGCGAGCAGGCACAGCGGCTCCCACTTCCCTGAACCGAACAGTCAAGCGGATCGGCACATCGCCATATTCCTCGAAGTAGACCGCCCACACCATCGTTCGTACCGTCCCGAACACAAATAGAAACGAGCTAATGGCCGCGCAGCGGCAATGCAAGGGGAAACGTAGGTGATGCCTGTGGCTTCGGTATCCGGGACGTGCAAAGTTCGCACGTGCGCGATTACATAGGGCACGGCCGCGCTCTGACGTCTGCCCCGCGCGTCAAGGGCCGTGCCTGGCGGGCTGCCCGACCGATGCCCTGGAACCGGCCCGCCTCCCCCCAGTGAAAGGGCTGCGAGCGTGGGCTTGGACAATCCCCCCGGTGGGCCGGGCAAAGACCCCGAGACCACCGACAAGCCCACCCCGCCCGACACCGGCGGCAGGTCATCGGGCGACCATCCCGGAGCAGACGGCAAAACCCCTCGCGCAGACAGCCTCAGAGCAGCAGGCTGGAAGATCCCCGAGCAACCGGACACCGGCAACGGACACCGCGAGGACCGCGACGACCGCCAGGGCCAATCCAACGAGTCCTCCCCCGCCGAGCCATCCGGCGAGAAACCCAAGCCCCCCGCCGACCCGCCGACCGAAACCGACCCCAAAGACAAAGAGAAGCCGGGGGCGGGCGACACCGAAGGCAGCTCCCAGTCACCCGAAGAAGACGGCCACGACAAGACCGACCCGGCTAAGTCCGGCACCGGCGGCACAGAGACAGAAAAGTCCGGCCAAGCCAAGCCAGAGGACCCGCGCCAAGACGAGGATGAGCAAAAGGACGACGACCGCGAACCCGAGGCCAGCCAACCCGAGACCGGCAAGACGAGAGGCGACCACAGCGAGGAGCCGTCTCCTCAGGGGAATACCGACCCCCCCGAACCCAGCACAACCGGAGACAAGACCTACGGCGAAGGCGCCGAGGACCGCGACCCGCCCTCAGCCCAGTCCTCTGAGCAGCCGTCCGGCCCCCGCGTCGAGACAACTGACGACCCCGCATCCACCCAGAGCACCTCTCCGACCGACGCCTCCCAGCCCCCCGTCCGGCCCTCCTCACGCCTGGAGAGCATCGCTCTCTCCCGCGCCGAGCAACAAGCAGCCGCGGAAAGCAACCAGGCCATCTTCCAAGGAACCGAGGCCACCGACGACGGCCGTCAAAACACTGCTGGACAAGACGACACGACCGTCCCGCCGCACAGTGAAACCCCGCCACAGGACGGCAGCGGACAGCCCCCACCAGAGACCAAGACATCCCTCGGTGCCATCGACAGCGGCGACGAGACCGAAGGTGAACGCGAGGAAGACACCGCTGATGGAACGCTTCCGGACGAGGAAATCAAGACGCAGCTAACCGATGGAGAGTTGACGGACAACCCTCCTGAGGAACCGGAGACGGATGCTCTTACCGTGGATCGCTCAGGCGTTGATGAGGAACCGCGTGGTGTTGCGCCGGAAGCAGCCGCCCCCGAAGAGCCAGAACCCTCCGGCGAAAGCGAGGAAGAGCAGACCGTCGACCCTAATGAAGGTACTGGCGCTGCAGAGTTCATCGACACCTCTGACGGGGCGGATGAGGAACCCGATACGGATGAAAAGGTCGAGCCCCTGACGGACGCCGAGTATGGCGATCACGTCCGGGAGGTCGAGGCCAAAATCGGCGACGCGCACGCGCAGGGCATGGCCACCGACCACACCTACACCTTGGAAGCCAAAGGAGAGATCTGGACAGATGAACGTGACCAGATCCACGACGAGATAATCTCTGACCTCTACGCTCGCGCCAAGGATGTGCCCAACAACAGAGAAGCGGTCATCGCAGGTGGGCTTGGCGGAGCAGGCAAGTCCACCGTCCTGGAGAACTATGCAGGTATCGATCAATCACGATACTTGACCATTAATCCCGACGACATCAAAGAGGAAATGGCCCGGCGCGACCTCGTTCCCAAGGTGGAAGGGTTGTCGCCCATGGAAGCCTCATCCCTTGTCCACGAAGAATCATCTTATATCGCCAAGCAGCTGTCAGGTCTGGCTGCGTCGGACGGGAAAAACGTGATCTGGGACATCACGATGGCATCTCCTGAGTCGACGGAGAGACGGATCGAAGATCTCCGCAATGCCGGATACCAGGACGTCAAAGGAATCTTCGTCGACATCCCCGTGGAGACGAGCGTGGCGCGAGCCCAGGCCAGGCACCGACGAGGGCTGGAAGGCTACCGTAGGGGCGAAGGAGAAGGCGGCCGCCACGTCCCCGAAGGGGTGATCCGCTCCAACGAGGATCCCGAATGGGGGAGTGCCAACCGCAGGACATTCGAGCGCGTCAAGGACAAGTTCGACAAGTGGGCCATTTATGACAACTCAGTCGATGGCCGGGATCCCGTACTAGTGGACTCGAGCGACAAGGATGACGAGAACCGTGAGTGAAGTCACCGAACTCATCAAATCATTGCGTGACGGAGAAATCAGCCTAGAGGAGCTGGCCAGCCGCTTCCGCGAGCGCGAGTGGCCGGCTACCCCCAAGCCGGAGACCTACATGGAGGTCGCCGCAGCAGAGGAACAAGACCCAGCACCCGACCCTCCCGGCTCGTTCAGCGAGGTCTACAGCGCCTATCGCCGTCGCGAACTCTCCCCCGACGAGTTCCGAGTCCTGAAAACAGCGGCTGTCGAAGGCATGAACGCGGGTGGGCAGGAAGCGAACGGGTGAACCGTCCGGGACGGGAGCGGTTCATCAGCGGATTTTCATGCTGTGACAGCAGCACATCAGATGACACGACCGAACCGCCTGTCCAGGCCAGCGCGCGGGAGAGCCGGCTGGGCGCCTAGCATTCCGCGTCCACGGCACCCTCGACATGGCATTAGATCCGGATCAGCTACTCCGCGCCAACGGCGACAGGTTCGACAACTCAGGGTGCCGGTACACCCATACGCCGAGGCCCTGGCCAGCCACCCACACGGACGGCGGTTCCGTCATTGAATTCGTAGGACGCGCCGGGTAGCACAAGGTCGGTCAGGCCGAACGCAGTGGTAGCGCGTGTTGAGACGAGACGGCCTCCAAACCGCAAAGGGCCCTCGCGTCCCGTGTCCCATGGTCCCGTCTCAGCAGCAGGTGGCGAGCCAGTCTGCAGTGCAGGCGCGTCCCGGAGACGATCCAGCACCGGCCTCCGCTCAGACCTGCTGGCGAAACCCGAGATCATCGGCTCGACCGTGGACCTCGACGACGTCCTAGCCTTCCCCGGTGAGGACCTCCTTCCCACGGAGACCACCATCAGCGGCGGGCGCCCCGGCCACCTCCACGGGGCTGAGCCACGATGCCGTCACGAGGATCAAGGACGGACTAAAGACCGGGCGTGGCCAGCTCCACGACTCACGCTCTTCCGCTCTACATGCTCGGACGCGCCGCATGAGCATATTCCTCGAAGTGGGTCGTTTACACCATCGTTCGTATCGTTCCGAACAGAACAAGAAACGAGCTAGTGGCCGTGCAGGGGCGATGAAAGGGGAAACGTAGGTGATGCCTGTGGCTTCGGTATCCGGGACGTGCAAAGTTCGCACGTGCGCGATTACATAGGGCACGGCTCGGCTCTGACGTCTGCCCCGCGCGTCAAGGGCTGTGCCTGGCGGGCTGCCCGACCGATGCCCTGGAACCGGCCCGCCTCCCCCCAGTGAAAGGGCTGCGAGCGTGGGCTTGGACAATCCCCCCGGTGGGCCGGGCAAAGACCCCGAGACCACCGACAAGCCCACCCCGCCCGACACCGGCGGCAGGTCATCGGGCGACCATCCCGGAGCAGACGGCAAAACGCCCCGCGCAGACAGCCTCAGAGCAGCAGGCTGGAAGATCCCCGAGCAACCGGACACCGGCAACGGACACCGCGAGGACCGCGACGACCGCCAGGGCCAATCCAACGAGTCCTCCCCCGCCGACCCGTCCGGCGAGAAGCCGAAGGCCCCCGCCGACCAGTCGACCGAAACCGACCCCAAAGACAAAGAGAAGCTGGGGGCGGGCGACACCGAAGACACCTCCCAGTCACCCGAAGAAGACGGCCCCGACAAAACCGACCCGGCTAAGAACGGCGCCAGCGGCCCAGAGACAGAAAAGTCTGGCCAAGCCAGACCAGAGAACCCGCGTCAGGACCAGGATGAGCGGAAGGACGACGACCGCGAATCCGGAACCAGCCAACCCGAGACCGGCGAGACGAGAGGGAAGGACGAGCCCGGTAAAGAGCCGTCCTCCCAGGACAGCGGCAGCGCCACCGACGACCCCGCACCCAGCGAGCAACAGAGCTTCCCTCTGGCCGAGGCATCCCAGTACCCGCCCGGATCCCGCCTCGAAAGCCTCGCCCGCGCCCGCGAAGAGCAACACGCGTACGCAGAAGAGCAACGCGACAAGTCCCAAGACGCCAACGGGCCCCAGCCCCCCGGCGAACAAGGCGACAATAGTGCTCCGCCGCACACCGAGACCGTGGGAGAGCAGGAGCGCGGGCCGGAAGCACAGCCTCCGGCCACCGAAGCACCACTCGCCGAAACTGACGGAGCCGACCGTGACTCTGGCGACCCACACGCGGCCGGCGACCAGAGCCCACCCTCCGACGAAGGCGCTGACCCTCTCGCGCCAGAGCCTCTCCCCACTCAGGGCCCAGAGCACGAGCCAAACCTCTCGCAAGACTCCGAGAAGCTCAGCGACGCCAGCAACCAGCAACCCGACCCAACGACGGACAGCACGCCTCCCACCGAAGGTCAGGTACCGGAGGAGAACGAGCCAACACCAGGCCCAGAGACCCACCCGCCCGCCGACCCTGCCATCGAACCTCACGCAGAGCAGATAGAGGACGGCGGAAGGGAGCCCTCCGAGCCGGTGGAAGGGAAGATCTCGGAGGAGCCGAAGACCGAGGAAAGTATCACCGAGCCACTCGGCGATGGCGATCTCGGTCCACGAGTCCACGAAGGACGACCCGCCGACGCCACCCAACCACCGCTGCCCGAATCGGCAGAGCAACCCCCTGAAAATCAGGTGGAAGGTCCCAACACCGAGCAAACCGAGCCCCCCGGCGACGAGGACCAAGCCGCGAAATCTCCCGACGAGCATGATGGCGACCATGGTAGAAACGCCGAGGAACCATCTACCGGTGAGCTCGAACGCAACACACTCCCCTACATGGGAATGTACAACCCGGACGGACACTTCACCCAAACACTCGACCAAGCGAGGAGAAACAACAGCGAATCACCCCAACCTCACGAGACCGACCTCCCTTCTTGGCTTGCCAATCCGATCGAGATTCAACAGTCCCCAACCCAAGATGACTTTGATCCCGTGGCCGCTAACCGCGAGCCAGGCGTGGTCGCTAAGGCGCCCGACAGGAGGAAAAAATCTGAAACCGATCCTGAATCCCGCACAGAGAGGTTCAGGGGAGCCACGTGGAGGCGAGGAAATGACCTCAAGGACGCGGCAACATTGAGCCGTGATGCAGGTAAAGGTATTCTAGGTCCACCACCTGCGCCCACAGGACACTCTGAGATCAACTCCGCCCCCTCCATAAGTCCTCAGCACACACAAGTCGCCACCACAGACTCCGTAATGGGAGTGGTGACCGGAGCCATGGTCGCATTTGAGGGCACCCGTAAGCTCCTTAAGAAGATTTTCTGAACTACATTAAAAAGGAGATCCTCCATGCCTGTGACAGACAAACAAGCAGCAACTCTTCACGCCTACCTAGCCGGGAGAACCGAAGAGCACGACCGTTTGTACGCAGAACTAACGCGAGAGGAAGTGGGGTACGAGTTCTCTGCACTTCTTGCCGCAGCGGTGTTTGAAGCAATTGGTCGGCGGTTCATAAAGGGCGAGGAGATCGCAAGCGACCAAGATGTGGTGAAGTTCGTTGCAGATCTACGCTCCAGAACCTCGGCAACCGCTGCAGTTCTTGACCCCACGGTGGCAGAAAGACTGATCTGCCACTCTCTTGGCAGAGGGGATGTGGATGACATAGACGATAAGACAGTTTTTGGCGCCCAGTTCATTCTGCTTGCAGGCCTCATAGTCGACGAAGAATTCACTGAGGACGAACTCGAATCCTTCATAGCGACGGCACGGAGCATTGCGGATGACTGGATCGCCCGCGATAGGTAATCAGAAAGATCATCCCAGGCTGACGTACACTGGATTGATGATGACAGGTGAATTCAGGCCAAACATCACCGGAACACACAAACAAGCATTGCAGGTACTGGCATTCGGATCAGAAGAATCATGGGATGCGTGCGCCAGCAAGCTCCTCGAGAATGACGAGGACATTCACGGATTCTCCGCATTGCTAGCCTTCTCGCTGGGCACGCTGGTACGCAGGAAGTTTCCACCACCTTGGTCCTTGAGAGATATAATCCAGTATGTCGCCGGCCAGCGAGTGAAGCTTGGTGAAGACGCAGCCGAGCTCAACCCACGCTTGACTGAGAACATCATTCGCTTTCTTCTCGGCGATGCCTCACTTGAAGATCCTCCGCACATCGGCGCGAGCTCAGAAGAGTTCACGAGCACACAGATGGCCTTGTGGCTACTCCTCGCAAAAGAGGCACGCCTGGACGAAGCTGGGGTGGATGAATTGGTCAACGAGGCATCGACAAATGCCAGAAACGCGGACTGGTCATTGGTCACTTTTCCCAGCCCTCTCGAATAACCGCAACTGCGAGTCAGCGACAGAACGCCGTCGATGCGCCGCCCACCCCAGCACAGTGGGCCGCAAGTGCGAGAAGCGTGCTCTATGCACAGTTCTTCGTCCTACTCTGCCTCGTGACCGAGATGGATCTCGATCGGGCCGGAGCTGGAGCAGTTCATTGACGAATTCGTCGCTTATACCGAGGAGTGGATCGCGGTAAGACGTGCCGAAACCTCTGCTTCAACCTCCTCGTAGGCCTTATTTCTTCGCGAGATTCCTATAGATGCCGGTTTGAGCTTTGCAAATGACGCCTTAACCGACCAAATCGGACTACTGGAGGCCGCACCGTCCGATCTCTGCACGTGCGGTTTTTGGCCCTCGCGTTGAGGTGGCGGAGTTTTGTCGGGGCGTGACTTTACTATTGCCGGGCATCGTTTGATCGCGGTGAGTTAGCGATCAGCACGGAACGTGTCCGACGCGATATTGGGAGGACGGCCATGCCGAGCCCCTACGTCCGCCGCCGGCGGCTGGCGGTCGAGATCCGGCAACTTCGGGAGAGCCGGGGCCTCACGACCGATGACCTCGCCCGCCTCGTCTTCCACTCCCGGACGAAGATCACCCGTCTGGAGAACGCCCAGATCCGTCCCGATCTCACTGAGATCATGAACATGCTCGATGCCTTAGAGGTCACGGGCAGCGAGTACGACCGGATTTGCAAGCTAGCCCGCGAGGCAGGACAGAAGGGTTGGTGGGACCGGTACGGCATGTCGATGGGTCCTCGACAGAAGCTCTACGCGGACCTGGAGTACAGCGCCTCCACCGTACGCGCCTACAACCAGACTGCAATGCCTGCGGTGTTGCAGGCCCCCGAGTTCATCTCGGCACTGGTCGACCTGGACAGATGCCAAGGTTAACTCGACTACCTCCCCGAGCGCATGGCCGAGGCCCGCATGCGGCGGCAGCAGGAACTTCTTCGGCCAGACGGCCCTTCTTACGAGATCGTCCTGGACGAGTGTGTGATACATCGGCTGGCCGTCCCAGCCCACGCGATGATCAATCAACTTCGTCACATGATCGAAGTAGTCTCGACAGAGGAGCGGATCAGCGTTCGCGTGCTCCCGCACGACATCAGCATTCCGGGTGGCTTCCTCGCGAAGTCCTCGTTCTATCTCTACACGTTCCACGAACCAGGGGACTCACCCTTGGCCGTGGTTGACACCGTCACCACCGACCTCGTACTCACCGAGCGCAATGACGTGACGCAGTACACCGGGATGTACGACCGTGTCAGAGACGCCGCGCTATCCAGGAACGCGAGCATCGCCTTCCTCGGGCGGGTAGCCAACCGGCTCACCGATCAGACAGGATCGGAAACATGACCAAGAACTTCTCTAGGTGGCGCAAGTCGCGCAACAGCGAGCCGAACGGTGAATGCGTCGAGGTTGGTGTCGCCTTCGATGGCACGATCGGCGTGCGGGACACCAGGCACAACGGGAGCGGGCCGACCCTGGAGTTCACCAGGGAAGAATGGCGTGCCTTCCTCCATACGATCCGCGCCGGAGGCTGACGCACTACAGAGCTCCTTCGGCCTTGAGACGAGTCCGCCCCTCGCAAGGCCGAAGGCGTTTCTTCGCTCTCCTCTCTCTGTCCTCTGGAGGCGTATCGGGTGGAGAGCGAACCGTGGCGGAGACGGGGTGGGCAGGGCGAGCGGTATCTAGGCCTTCGTCAACGTGGCGCCGTGCCCGTCGTTCGGTGCCCTGACGAACTGGCTTGAGGGCGCTCCCGCCTCGCTCGGCGACGGCCTCATGCGACGGAGATCGGCCTAGAGGTGGGGGCTTTGGACGCCTCTATCGGATCGCCGACGATGGCGTCACAATGATCAAGAGTCGGCGCGATTGATCAGTACGGATCGTCTCGAGGTGATATCGGGAGGACGGCCATGCCGAGCCCCTACGTCCGCCGTCGGCGGCTGGCGGCCGAGCTCCGCAGGCTCCGGGAGGGCCGCGGCCTCACGACCAAGGAGCTCGCCCGCCGCCTCCACTGCTCCCGGACGAAGATCGCCCAACTGGAGAACGCCCAGATCCGCCCCGATCCGGGGGAGATCATGGCCATGCTCGACGCCTTCGAGATCGAGGGCCTCCAGTACGACCGGCTTCTCCAACTCGCTCGCGAGGCCGCGCAGAAGGGCTGGTGGGACCGGTACGGGCTGTACATGGGTTCCCGTCAGATGCTCGCTGCCGAGCTCGAACACCACGCCGACTCCGTCCGCGGTTATGACCAGGCCGGCATGCCGGGCGCTCTGCAATCCCGGCCGTTCATCGAGGAGCTCGTCAAGCTCGACCAGAGCCAGCGCAGCATCGGCTACCAACCGGAGCCGTTGATCGAAGCCCGTCTGAACCGCCGGCGGGAGCTGCTCGGGCAGGACGGTCCGGAGTACGAGACCATCCTGGACGAGTGCGTGATCCATCGGTTGGCCGTGCCGCCGCGGACCATGGCCGCGCAGCTCGACCACATGATCCAGGTGATCCTGGAGGAGGAGAGACTCTCCGTGCGGGTGCTCAGGCACGACGCTCGTCTTCCCGGAGGGCTGCTTCCCAGGTCGTCCTTCTACCTGTACACGTTCCCTGAGGACGACGATCCCGCGGTGGCCGTGGTCGACACCGTCACCACCGACTTCGTCCTCGACCGGCGGAGCGAGGTCGTGCGGTATGCCGGGATGTTCGACCGCCTCCGGGATGCCGCCCTGCCTCCTGAAGACAGCATCGCCTTCCTCGAACGGGCGGCCGACCGGTTGACCGACCAGTAGGAGCGGGGATATGGGCAAGGATTTCCACGGCTGGCGCAAGTCACGCCACAGCGACCCTGACGGGCACTGCGTCGAGGCAGGTCGAGCCCCCGACCGCACGATCGGGGTCCGCGACAGCAAACTCGACGGCACCGGGCCGGTCCTCGAATTCACCAGGGACGAATGGCGCGCGTTCCTTCACGGGATCCGCTCCGAGACACGCTGATTCTCTGGTCGTCTGCGTCCCCGAGGTCGAGCGGCGGCCGAACTTCCCCCGTGGGAGGGATACGGCTTCGGGTGCAGGGTGAGACGATCCCGCGGTGCAGCGCTCCTCTGGGGCGGTGAGAGGCGGGTGGGGTCTGTGCGGATCTTGATTGTCGCTGTTGGGACGAGTGGGGATGTCGCTCCGTTCACTGGGCTCGGAGCCCGGTTGCGGAACGCGGGGCATGAGGTGACCATTGCCGCGCACGGGCCCTTCGAGGAGTTCGTGCGGGCGCGGGGGCTCGGGTTCTCGGCGCTGCCCATGGACATGAAGGCGGAGTTGAGCGGTGAAGAAGGGCGCAAGTCGCTGACGTCCTCGCCGTTGATGGTGGTGCGGCAGACCCGGATCTACGCCCGGCACTGGGGTGCCATGGCCGACGCGATCGTGGAGGCGGCCAAGGGGGCCGAGTTGATGCTGGTGTCCACGATGGGCTGGCTCGGCATCCATGTCGCGGAGGGGCTGCGCATCCCGAGCATGGGCGTCTACCTCCAGCCGATGGATCCGACGCGCGAGTTTCCCCCAGCGGTCATGACGACCCGGTCGTTCGGAAAATGGGGCAATCGGGCGGCAGCGCGGGCCATGCGCGTCCTCGGGCAGGCCCCGTTCCGGTCGGTGGTGAACGGGCTGCGGGAGCGCCTGGATCTTCCGCCGGTCACGCCCGCGCGGTTCTTCCGGCGGCTGGACGAGCAGGGCTGGCCCGTCGAGTACGGGTTCAGCCCGACGGTCGTGCCGCGTCCCGCCGACTGGCCGCGCGGGCGGGAGGTGGCCGGGTACTGGTGGCCCGAGCCCGTGCCGGGCTGGCGGCCGCCGGAGGCGCTGCGGGAGTTCCTGGAGGACGGTCCGCCGCCGGTGTTCGTCGGCTTCGGCAGCATGACGGCCGTGGACCAGGAGCGGTACAGCGAGATGGTGACGGAGGCGCTGCGGAGAGCCGGGGTGCGGGGCGTCGTGCAGGCGGGCTGGTCGGGGCTCGCCGCGGCCGGGCGGGCGGAGGACGTGCTGTCGGTCGGGGAGGTGCCGCACGACTGGCTTTTCCCGCGCATGGCCGCGGTCGTGCACGCCTGCGGGGCGGGGACGGCGGCGGCGGGGTTTCGAGCGGGCGTTCCGACGGTCGGGGTGCCGCTGGCGGCCGACCAGCCCTTCTGGGCGAGGCGCGTGGCGGCGCTCGGGGCTGGGCCCGAGCCGGTCCCCTTCCGCCGGCTGGACGCAGGGCGCCTCGCGGCCGCGATCAAAGACGCAGTGTCGCGCGACTCCTATCGGGAACGCGCCCGAGAGGTCGCCGAGCGGATCGCGGCGGAGGACGGCGCGTCGCACGTGCTGCGCGCCATCGAGTCCCGGATGCCATAGGGGCAGCGGGCCCTGGCCGGTGTGGTCCGAGGTCCCGTCCGGCCCGGGATCGATCGCCGGTCGCGCACCGGCCGCCGCCGCGCTCGAGCAGCTCTCGCCGGGTGCGTTCCGAGCCAGGCCTCCGGGCCGCCCGCCCCCGGATCAGAGGGGAAGCGCGGCGGCCAGTCGGCGGATCACCTCGGCGTCGTCCGCGTCTCCGTCACCGGCGGTGGGCATGTGCTCCGTGATGGCCGCCCCGACGACCCGGTCCAGGCGGGAGACGATGTCGATCAGGCGGTCGGGCGCCACCCCGTCCGGCTCGCGGTAGCCGAGCGAACCGAATCGCGTGGGTTCGAGGACGTCCAGGTCGATGTGGAGGTAGACGGGGCCGGCGAGATCCTCGAACGCCTCCTCGAAGTCGTCCACGCCGTGGCGACGGATCCCGGCGCCGCGGAGGTACTCGTGCTCCGTCGCGTCTCCCGCCCGCTCCCCCGCGATGATCACCTGCTGGGGCGACAGCGGCTCGTCCGGCCGAAGGGGCGCCGGTCCGTCGCCGAGCAGAGTGCGCAGCACCATCCCGTGGAAGGAGCCCGACCGCAGGGTCTGCGGCGTGTAGAGGTCGGGGTGGGCGTCGACCCACAGGACCGTGAGCCGGTCGCCGTACCGGGCGCGGGCCGCGGCGATCGGCGCCAGGTCCACCCCGCAGTCGCCTCCGGCGGTGAGCACGACGTCGTCGATGCCCGCCAGGGCCTCCCGCGTCCTGCGGAGGTTCTCCACCAGGACGTCGAGAGACCGGACTCCGGCGTCGGGCTTGCCGCCCGTGTCGAGGACGGGCACGTCGACCCGAGAATCGGCCGGGACCAGCTCGGCGGTGCGGCGGGCTCCCGCCGACAGCCGCGGCGAGTCCCCGAGGCCCGACCCCTGCCACTGGGGCACGCACAGCACAGTCGTCACTTGATCGACGATACGGACGGGGGTGCCGCGGCGCACCGCGCTTCCCCGTATCGGGGCGCGGTCACGGCGAAGAGGGGCCCGGGCCGGCGAGGCCGTGGAGCAGGAGACGGGTGAGGGTGTCGATCACCTCGTCGTCGGGGCGGGCGGAGTCGGGGGCGTCGCCCAGCAGGGCGTAGGCGAGCATCGACAGCATCCCGCCCATCGCCGCCGCGACCAGTTCCGGGTCGCCGGGCAGGGGACGTCCCGTCTCCTCCAGGTGCTCCAGGTGTTCGCGGAGCACCCGGGTGTCCTCGGTCAGGCGCCGCCAGAGCCGTCCTTCGCCGGGGCCCGCGGCCATGGCCTGCTCGAACAGGGCGAGCATGACGGGCCGGGCGCCGCGCATCAGGCGCCAGGCGACCGCCAGGTGCTCGCGGAGCTGGTCCCGGTCGGTCAGGTCGTGCGGCGGATGGTCCTCCTCGGCGAAGTGCGCGTGCGCCTGGCCTTGCAGGTCGGCGAGCAGGGCCTGGAGCAGGTCGTCCTTGCTCGCGAAGTGGTCGTAGAACGAGCCGGTGGCCCTGCCGGCCGCCGCCGTGATGTCAGTGATCTTGGTGTTCAGGAAGCCGCGCTCCCTGAACTGCCGCAGTGCGGCGTCCTTCAGGGCCGCCTCCGTCTCCGCGGCCCTCGCCTTGCGCACTCCCACCGGACCTCCGTCTTGACGCCGTCGTCGCCGCCTCAGCATACTGAACGCGATTTCACCGAATACAGATTCAGTGAATCGAGATTCAGGAGGCGTTCATGCAGGTCGTGGTGGTGGGCGGCGGGGTCGCCGGGTCGGCGAGTGCGATCGCGCTGGCGCGGATCGGGGCGAAGGTCACGGTCTGCGAGGCGTATGAGGATCCCGGCGGGACGGTCGGCTCGTTCGTCAGCCTCTCGGTCAACGGGCTGCGTGCCCTGGACGCCCTGGGGTGCCTGGAGGCGGTCCAGCGGGCGGGTTTCCCGGTGGACAGGCAGCGCATGTGGTCCGGGAGGGACCGGCTGCTCGGCGACGTCCCCCGCGGGCGGCGGTCCGGCGATCCGCTGCGCAGCGTGACGCTCATGCGCGCCGACCTGGTCGGGACGCTGCGCGAGGAGGCGGCGAGGTCGGGCGCCCGGATCCTCGTCGGCAGGCGGGTCTCCGGCGGCTCGGACGACCCGCTCATCGCCGGCGCCGATCTCGTCGTGGGAGCGGACGGGATCTGGTCGGCCACCCGCCGGGTGCTGGACCCGGCGGCCCCGGCCCCCCGCTACGCGGGCCTGTACTCGGTCTCCGGGACCACCGACGGGCCCGTCCACCTGCCCGGGGATCGGCCGCAGGGCTTCAACATGGTGTTCGCGCGGCGCGGGGCCTTCATCTACCTGCCCGCTCCCGGCGGCGCCGTGTGGTGGTCCGCGCAGGTCGCCGCCGCCGATCCTCCGCCGGACCTGGCCGCCGTCGGCCCTGCGGAGCTGGCCGAGCTCTTCCGGGACGACAGGACGCCGCTCGCCGTGCTGTGCGCTTCCTCCCAGGTCAGCGCCTCGACGTTGCTGCACGTGCTCCGCCCGGTGACGCGCCGCCACGACGACCGGACGGTGCTCGTCGGCGACGCGGCCCATCCGGTCGGCGCCGGGCAGGGGGCCTCGATGGCGATCGAGGACGCCGTCGCGCTCACCCGCCGGCTCGCGGAGGTCGAAGCCGTCCCCGCGGCCCTGGCCGCCTTCGACCGGGCGCGCCATGACCGGACCGGCAAGCTGGCCAGGACGGCGGCCGCCAACAGGGACGCCAAGACAGCGGGCCCCGTGGCGGCGCGTCTCAGAGAGGCCGTGATGCCGTTCTTCTTCAACCGCTTCTACGAGAAGGCCACCGGCTGGCTATACGACCACGACCCCGGAAACCTCCCCACGGCCCGAACCTCCTGAGCCCCCGCACCCCGACTCCGCGGTGGCGCCGACCGGGCCCGGAATCGGGTGGGGCGGAGAGTCTGAAAAGAGTTCGGAGAACTCGGGGATTCACTCACATCAGTCCGGACGTTCACGCCGCGGCCTTGGATTATGCCCATGGCGGCCACATTCCGTGCACTTTGCGGGGGGCCGCGCGTCGGCCGGCACCCCGCCCGATGGGTCGCCCTCGCGTCGCGGCACCCCTGCCGACGCCCGGTCCGCCTGCGCCGGGCCACCGCGCCGCCGAATCGGCGGATGGAACCCCGGGACGGCGGAAGTGCTGGTCAGGCGGTTCGGGGGCCACACGCTGCGCCTCGCGGCGTACTTCTTTCGGAGTACGCGGGCGACGCGGGCCGGAGTACCGCTATTTCCCCACAGAGGCGGACAACAGCGAGCAATTAATCCCATAGCGTCTTTCTCGTGCGTTATTCGAAAGCCGGATCGCCCGGACGGAAAGACACCGGAACGGTCCCGGACGACGGGTTCGCACTCGGGACCCCGAGACGGCTGAAGGAGGTGTGACTCATGGAGGCTTTCGAGGAGATCGTGGTGGAGACGCCGGAGACCGACGAGGTTTCGAGCATCGACTTCGGCTGCTGACCTCAGGTCGGTCGCCGGCGCCACGCGGCCCCTCACCACGAGCGCCAGGGACCGCGGCCGTGCGGACGTGATCCGTCCACGGGGCCCCGAGCTCGAAACGGTCCGCTCCATGGGACCGCGGACCGGTCCGGCGACAGCGCGAAGTGCGTGACAGATGGGCGGGTGCGGCACTCCAGCTGCCGCACCCGCTCTCTCCAGTGAACCACCGCGGACGCCGAGTTCGCATTGCGAAAGGAATCGGGATGGGCGACCCCAAGGTCTACCGGCCCTCGCGCTTCACGGTGATGACGCCGCACTCGGCGGGCGGTTCGGTTCTGTACAACTCGATGCGCGGCAGCGTCTTCTACGTGCGCGAGCCCGTCGCCGGGCGGGTGCACGACCTGCTGCACAACCGCAAGGCCCGCATCACCGCCGACGCGGACGCCGACCTCGTCCCGGGCCTCGCCGAGCGCGGCTTCCTGGTCGAGGAGGACCACGACGAGGACGCGGAGGCCAGGGAGCTGCGGGACGGCCGGACCACCCGGACCGACCGGCTCGAGCTCATCCTGATGCCGACCGAGGCCTGCAACTTCCGCTGCACCTACTGCTACGAGGACTTCTCGCTCGGCCGCATGCTGTCCGGCGTGCGCGAGGGCGTGCGGCGGCTGGTCAGGCACCGCCAGGAGCGGCACGACCTGCGGTCGCTGTCGATCTCCTGGTTCGGCGGCGAGCCGCTGGTCGCCTTCGACGTGATCGAGGAGCTGAGCGAGTACTTCACGGCGTTCGCCGCCGAGACCGGCGTCGACTACCAGGCGGGGATGACCACCAACGGGTACCTGCTGACCGAGGACGTCGCGGCGCGGTGCGTCGAACTCGGGATCCGGCAGTTCCAGATCACCCTGGACGGCCCGAAGCACGCCCACGACGGAAGCCGGCCGCTGATGGGCGGCGGCTCCACCTTCGACGACATCATGGCCAACATCCGCGCGATGGCCGCGAGCGACCTCGACTTCCGGGCGCTGCTGCGCACCAACTTCTCGCCCGCCAACGTCGGCAGCGTCCCGGAGCTGGTGGCCGAGCTCGGCGACATCGCCGCCGGGGACCCCCGGTTCGCGGTGATCTTCCGGCCGGTCGGCCGGTGGGGCGGGCCGCAGGACGAGGACATCGAGGCCTGCTCGGGACGCGACGCGGAGCTCGCCAAGCTCGATCTGAACATGCGGGCGCACGGCCACGCGCTGGCCGGCGGCGACCTGCGCACGCTCCGGCCCGGCGGCAGCGTCTGCTACGCCGCCAACCCGTGGTCGTTCCTGGTCCGGCCGAACGGCGTGATCGGCAAGTGCACGGTCGCGCTGCGCGACGCCAAGAACATGGTCGGCCGGCTCACCCCCGAGGGCGAGCTGAAACTCGACGACGACCTGATGCGGCTCTGGACCGACAACGACGACGCCCACGACGAGGGGTGCCGGTCGTGCTTCTTCCGGCCGTCCTGCCAGGGCGCGCACTGCCCGCTGATCCGCATCCAGGACGGCGTCCGGCCGTGCCCGCCGCAGAAGGTGTGGATCGGGCCGAACCTCCAGACCTATACCGACCTCCAGCGCACTCCGGCGGGGGCGAGCCATGGATGACCGGAGACTGACCCTCGACATCGACGCCCGGGTGGCGGCCTGGATCGGCCCCGGAGGCGTCGTGAGGGCCGCCGACCTCGACGAGACCCCGCCTCGCGTGCACGAGGCGGACGGTCCGGAGGGCGCGCGGTCGGTGGTGCCCGGCGGCCGGCCCGGCGAGTTCCTCGCGACCGGTGACGACGCCCTCGTGCCGGTCCGGTGGACCGGGCAGGGCGCCGAGGCCGGAGACCCGGTCCCGCTCCCGGACGACGCCCGGCAGGTCGGCGCGGCGGGCGGGCGGATCGTCGCCTGCACCGGCGAGTCCCTCCTGACCTGGGACGGGACGTGGCGCGAGGAGGCCGCGCTGCCCGCCGAGCCCGTGTGCGCGGCGTGGCAGAACCGGCGCCGGTCGCTGCTGGTGCTGACCCGCGACGGCTCGCTCACCCGCTACGCGAAGCAGGTGCAGACCGCCCGCGACACCGCCTGGGCCGACCCGGCGGCGGCCGTCTACGACGAGGTGCTCGGCGCCGTCTGGCTCGCGCATCCCGGCGGCGACCCGCGCACCCTGATGGTCCGGGTCGAGCCGTGGCCGCCGCGCGTCGTCTACCGCGCCGACCTCGGCCCCGGCGTCCGCGGCCTGACCGTCGCGCAGAACGGCGAGTGGCTGGCGGTGCGCTACGAGGGCGACCGGCCGGCCGAGCTCTACAACGTCTCCGGCCGCCGCCTGTTCCGCCCCCCGGCGACCGCGGGCAGCGCGTCCGCGGGCGTCGTCTTCACCTACGACAACCGGTTCGTCACCGTCACCGAGGACGACCGCGTCTCGTTCGCACGGCTGCCCGCGCGCGTGGACGTCCGGACGGCGCCCGCGGGAGCGGAGGGCGCGTCCAACGAGTTCTTCGAGCACGGCGGCGACCTGGACATCGAGACCTTCTGGGAGGGCCAGATGTACAAGGCCAGCAAGCCCCGCAGGCGCCCGTCCCCCGCCGCCGCGGGAGGCCCGCGACCCGCCGCCGCGGGAGGCCCGCGACCCGCCGCCGCGGGAGGCCCGCGATGATCACGGCACCGCTGCGCGAGTTCCTGTCCCCGGAGGAGCGCCTGCCCAAGATCAACGTTCGGACGCGGGCGCGGCTCAGCCACGACGAGATCGCCCGCCAGCTCGACGCCGGACGCTTCGACGTGCCGGCCCTCGCCCGCGCCTGCAACCGCGGCGCGCTGATGATCGCCATGGTCGGCGACCTCGCCGAGGCCGAGCGGTCGTGCCTGCGCCAGCTCCAGGTGCTCGCCGTCCTGCGGCACGAGCCGGAGACGGCGACGTCGGCGCTGGCCCAGTCCTTCCAGCCGTGGATCAACCTCGGGCGGCTCCGGGTCATCCAGGGGCGCCGGCAGGAGGCCATGCGTCACTTCGAGCTGGCCCGGCCCTACCGGGAGGACGCGCGGATCGCCCTCGGACCGCTCGTCCTCGAACGCGCCGACCTCGACCGGTTGCGCGACAGCGAGATCGGCTCCGCCGTGCGGCTGTTCCTCGACAACGTCGAGGTGGTCGAGTCGGCCAAGGCGTACTGCCGCGGCAAGGCGTTCGCCGAGCTCGGCGGCGCGGCGGCGCGGTGGGGCCGGGACGAGCGGCTGCGCCGCGTCCCGCACACCGCCGAGGCCGCGAAGATCGCCCAGGCGCACGGGCACGGGCCCGGCCCCCTCGTCCCGGCGCCGAGGCCCGGCGCCGACGACGAGGCCGACAAGCCCACCTACGCCGAGCTGGTGCTCGGCCTGCACGAGGCCTACCGCCTGCACCTGTCGGACGAGGTGTACGACCGGCAGAGGTCCCGCGACCTCGCCGAGGCCCTCCGGGGGCACGTGCCCGACATGGTCGGCCTGCTCGGCCAGGCGGCGGCCGCCGCGCCCTACCTGCTCAGGCTCGGCGACCTCCTGCGGGCCCAGCACCGCACCGACCAGGCGCGGGACGCTTACGCGCGCGCACTCGAACTCGCCCGCGAGATGGCCGACGAGGCGCTCACCGTGGCCGCACTGCGGGCGCTGGCGCCGGTCGAGGACCCGGCGCGGACCCCCGAGCTGACCGCGCGCGTCGAGCAGCTCCTCGCCCGCTCGCTCTACCTGCCGCTGCGCAAGCTGCGCACCGGCGGGCAGGCCCGCCCGCTCCAGGCGGCCGACGTGTCCGAGCTGCGCGACCTCGTCGCCCAGGAGCAGCGCCTCGTCCGCGCCGTCGCCGCCGGAACGCTCCCGACCGCCCGGGACTGATCGTCATGACCGAACCGCCCACCGCCACCGAAACACCCACCGCGCCCGAGCCGTCCGCCGTGACCGGACCGCCCGCCGTCACCGTGCCTCTCGCTGGCACCGAGCCGCTGGCGCGGCTGGCGCGCGACGTCGCCGCCCTCGCCGAGTGCTGGGAGGACAGGCCGCTGCTCAGCCGGGGGCTCGGCTCCTTCGACGACGTCTTCTCGCTGTCGCGCATGGAGTCGGTGCTCGCGTCCGCGCCGCTGGTGTCATCGTTCGTCCGGCTCATGCGCGACGGCGACCAGCCCGATCCGGGCCGGGCGGCCCGGCCTCGCGAGCGGGGCGGCCCCCGCGCGGAGCAGCTGGTCGACCCGGCCAAGCTGGCACGCGAGCTGCGCGGGGGCACCACGATCCTGCTGGAGGAGGTGCAGACCTGCTGCCCGGAGGTCGCCGCCCTCGCCCGAGGCGTCGAGGACGCCACCGGGTACGCCACCTACTCGGCGGCCTTCCTCACCCCTCCCGGCGCCCGGGGCGCGGCCCCGCACTACGACCTGGCGAGCGTCTTCATCCGGCAGCTGCACGGCTCCAAGCGCTGGCAGGTCGGCCGGCCCGTCGAGCCGTGGCCCAAGGAGCCCTGGAACAACCGGAAGGTGCCGCTGGACGGCAGGGTCGAGTACCTCCTGGAGGAGGGCGACTGCCTCTACCTCCCCCGCGGCTACGTGCACGTCGGCGAGGCCACCGGCGCCGCGTCCCTGCACCTTTCGATCGCGCTCAAGCCGGTGACCTGGGAGCAGGTGCTCGTCCGGCGGATCGCCGAGCTGGCCGCGCGCGAGCCCGCGCTGCGCCAGGCGCTGCCGCTCGGGTTCCACCGCGCGCCCGACGGCGCGATGGCCTCGCTCATGGCGTCCCGCGCCGAGCTGGTCCGCGAGCATCTCGGCGAGCCGCCCTGCGAGCGGGCCTGGAAGACCGTCCGCGACGGGCACGCCCCGCCGCGGCGCACGCCGCCGGGCGAGCTGGCCGCCGACCTGCGCGACGCGCTGGAGGAAGGAGGGCGCGAGTCATGAGCGGAGACGTCATGAGCGTCGGACCGGCCGCCGGAGACGGCGCCGCCGGCAACGACTACGCCGGGCTGTGGAAGCGGTTCGGCGAGCTGACGGGCGACTTCGAGCGGCCCCACGTCCTGCGCGATCCCCTGAGCACGCCGATCTGCGACCTCGCAGACCTGGCGCAGACCATCCGCAACGTCGCGGCGGACGACTTCGCCGTCGCGGCCAGGGCCCTCGACGTGACGACCGAGGGCAACCGGCGCGCCGAGCTGAAGGCGCGCGTCATGGACCGGCCGCCGGAGCCCGGTGAGGAACTGGTGCCCTGGGCCCGGCGGCTCTTCCACGGCCTGCCGTTCTCGGTGATGCTCAACGGCGCCGAGCGCTGGCACGAGCCCCTGGCCAGGGCGGCGGCCGAGTTCTTCACCCCGGCGCGCGAGCAGTTCGGGATCCCGCAGCACAGTTACCGCATCTCGCTGTTCATCGGGGACTACGGCTTCACCCCGTCCGGGGTCCACCAGGACGTGGGGCGCGCCGAGCGGGTCTTCCACTTCAACGCCGGGCCCGGCCGCAAGCTGTTCCACTCCTGGCCCGTCGAGGACTTCCGCCGCCTGACCGGCCGCCGGCGTCCGTCGTTCGACCCCGAACCGCTGGTCGAGCACGCCCGCACCCACGCCCTCGACCCCGGCGACCTCATGCTGCTGAACGTCGCCTGGTACCACGTGGGCCAGTCGGACGAGCCCGCCGCCACGGTGGGCCTGGAGATGTCGAAGCTCGACGCCGGGACCGTCCTGCGGGAGGCCGCGGCCGACGCCGTGAAGGGCCTGCTGGAGGCCAGGCCCGATCCGGTGGGCGACCCGGCGTTCGTCCCCGAGCCCGTCGACTACGCCGACCTCGGCTGGGCGGACCTGCCCGACGCCGGGCTCGCCCCCTGGCTGGCGGACGCCGTCGAGGCCCGCACCGCGCGGATGCGCAGCAACCTCGGCTTCGCCTCCGCGCCCGCGCCCCTGCCGAGGACCGACGAGCAAGCGGTCCGGGCGGGCGCGGTCCGGTCGGCCCGGCCCTTCCCCCTGGTGCTGCGCGACGTCCCGGCGCGTCCGGGACGGCCCGAGCACACCGAGCTGTACGCGCGGGGCGTGCGGCTGCGGGTGCCCCGGAGCGCCGCCGACCTGATCCGTGAACTCGACGCCGGCGAGCCCCTCGAACCGGGCGGCCGGTCCGACCTCGCCGTACGGCTGGCGACCGCCCTGGTCCGGCTGCGCGCGCTCGACCTCCTGGGAGAGGAATGATGTACGCCTTCGCGACCGCCCGGCAGGGCCCCGCCACCGACCGCAGGACGCCGCGCCGGGACCTCCAGCAGGTGCACGCCCGGTCCATGGAGCTGGTCGCCGCCACCCTGGAGGCCCAGGACCGGCTGATCGGCGTCCTGACCGGGATCACGCCGTACGACGCGGCGCGCGACGAGCTGCACCGCGCGATCCGGACCCTGTCCGGCGCGACGTGGGAGATCGCCCGCAACGACCCGCGGCGGCTCGACCGGGTGGCGGTGTTCCTGCCGTCCAACAACGTCTTCTACTCCTACGTGCTGTTCGGGCTCGTCCCCGCCCTGTACAGCGGCGAGGTCGCCGTCAGGCCCTCGGCGCGCACCCGCGGGACGGCGCTGGCGCTGCACGAGGTGATGCTCGAACGGCTGCCCTGGCTGCGCGGCCGCGTCCGGCTCGCCGAGGCGTCCCAGCGCGACTTCGTCAAGGTCTGCGCGGACTCCGACGCCACCGTCTTCACCGGCCGGTACGACAACGGACTCAATGTGATGGAGCGCGTCGGGCCGGACCCGCTGTTCCTGCTCATGGGCTCGGGCCCCAACCCGATGGTGGTCGGCCCCGGCGCCGATCCCGCCGCGGTGTGCCGCTCCCTGCTGATCTCGCGGCTCTACAACAGCGGCCAGGACTGCCTGTGCACCGACCTGGTCTTCGTGCACCGCTCGCGGATCCGGCCGCTGCTCGACCGGCTGCGCGCCCACCTGTCCGCGCTGCCGGTCGGCGACCGCAGGAGGCCCGGCACGCTGATCGCCCCGCTGGTCTACGAGGACGCGGTGGAGGGCGCGGCCGAGTTCCTGGACGCGCACCGCTACCACCTGGTGCACGGCGGCGAGGTCCGCGCGGAGGACGGCTACGTCGCCCCCAGCGTCGTCGTCCTGCCGAGCGCGGAGGGCTTCAGCCCGCCCGAGCTGTTCTCCCCCGTCTTCTGCCTGTGCGCGTACGACGACCCGGACGAGATCCGGGCCTGGGCGCAGACCCCCGCCGAACTCGAACGCGGCATGTACGCCACGGTGTTCGGCGAGCCCCGCCTCACCGGGGAGCTGCTCGGCAGCGCGGTGATCTGCCGGGAGCGCACCACCTTCGACGTCGAGGACGGCAACCAGCCGTTCGGCGGGTACGGGCCGCAGGCCTCCAGCGTCCGCCGGGACGGGACGCTCGCGGCGCGGCCGCTGCTGCTGTCGGCCGAGGCCGGCGCCGCGTCGCCCGCCACCGCCCCGGGCGGGCGGGGCTGAGGCGGAGGGAGACCCATGAGCGGCCTGGCGACCGTGCCGGAGGGCCGGTCCCCCGAATCCGGAGGGGACCCGGCCCCGGTCCCGCTGCGCCGCAACCGCGACTTCCAGGTGCTCTGGATCGGCCAGAGCATCGCCCACCTGGGCAACCAGACCGCGCTGCTCGCCTACCCCCTGCTGGTCCTGGCCGTGCACGGCACGGCCGCGCTCGCCGGAGTCCTCGGCTTCGCCGCCTACGCGGCGGGCCTGGCGGCCCGGCTGCCCGCCGGGGCGTTCTGCGACCGGGCGGACCGGCGGTGGACCATGGCGTCCAGCGAGGCCGGACGGGCCCTGGCGATGGCCGTGCTGGCGGTCGCGGTCATCGCCGGGGCCGCCCCGGTGTGGCTCGTCATCGCGGTCGCCGTCGTGGACAGCGTCGGCCTCGAACTGTTCCGGTTCGCCGAGCGCGGGGCCCTGCGCCACATCGTGCACCCGTCCCAGGTGCCCTCCGCGCTCGCCCGCAACGAGGCGCGCGCGCAGGCGGCGGCGCTCGCGGGCCCGGCCGCCGGGGGCTGGCTCTTCGCCGCCGGGCACGCCCTCCCGTTCGGCGCCAACGCGGTCACCCACCTGGTCGCCGCGCTGGCCGTCGGCACCGTCCGCCGCCCCCTGCGCGAGCCGGCCGGCGGCGGCCCCGGCGGCCCGGAGCGGCGGCCGCTGATGCGGGCCGTGTTCCGCGAGGGCTTCGGGTGGATCCGGCGGACGCCGGAGCTGCGCGTGCTGCTGCTGGCGGCCATCGGCCCCAACCTCGTCTTCGGCGCCGCAGTCCTGGTGATCGTGGCCGCGGCGCGCGACGCCGGGGCGGGCGGCGGCGCGATCGGCACCGCCCTGTCGGCGGCCAGCCTGGGCGGGCTGCTCGGCGCCGTCGCCGCGCCCGCCCTGCTGCGCCGCCTCCCCCCGCCCGCCGTGCTGCTCGGGACGGCCTGGCTGCTGCCCGCGGCGATCGGCGGCCTGGCCCTGCTGAGCGGCCGGACCTGGGCGATGGCCGCGCTGCTGTGCGGCGCGGTCTTCACGGTGCCGGTGTTCAACACGCTCTTCGGCGCCTACCAGATCCAGCTGACCCCGGACGCGCTGCAGGGCCGGGTGGCCGGCGCGGCGACGTTCGTGACCGGCGCGGCCCAGCCGTTCGGCCCGCTGCTCGGCGGCCCGCTGTTCGACGCGGCCGGGGCGGCCGCGACGTTCGCGCTGCTCGCGGGACTGCTGGTGCTGTCCGCGGCGGCGCTGACGGCGTTGCCCGCCGCACGGCGGCTCCCCACCATCACGCCGCGAGAGGCCGGCCCCGACCCCGCGGCCCGGCCGTCCGAGGAGGAGACATGACCGAGCACACCACCGGCCGGCCGGGCGTCCCGGTCGGCATCACCGGAACCGGGGTGCACGTCCCGGAACGGGTGGTGACCAACGACGAACTCGTCAGGACGGGGCTGGACACCAGCGACTCCTGGATCACCGAGCGCACCGGCATCCGCGAGCGGCGGTTCCTGCCGTCCGGGCGGACCACCTCCGACATGTGCGTGGCGGCGGCCGAGGAGGCGCTCCGCGAGGCCGGAGTCGGCGCCGCCCGGCTCGACGCGATCATCATCTCCACGTTCACCCACGACCAGCCGCTGCCGTCGACCGCCCTGATGGTCAAGGAGCGGCTCGGCGCGCACCGCGCGCTGCCGCTGGACCTCAACCAGGCCGCCTGCGCGGGCGGCGTCTACGGGCTGTGGCTCGCCGCGCACCTGCTGCACAACGAGGCGCTGGAGAACGTCCTGGTGATCGGCGCCGAGTGCCTGTCGCGCGTCACCGACCCGCGCGACCGCGGCACCCGCGTGTTCTTCGGGGACGCCGCCGGCGCCGCCGTCGTCGCCCGCACCCGGCCGGGCCACGGCCTGCTGGCCTGGCATGCCGACTCCAAGCTGTCGCACAGCGTGGAGATCCCGGCGGGCGGTTCGCGGCTCCCCGCCAGCCCGGAGACCGCGGCGGCCGGCGAGCACTTCCTGAAGATGGACGGCCGCGTGGTCTGGAAGGAGGCCACCGAGCACCTCCCGGACAGCGTGCGGGCCGTCCTGGACGCGGCCGGCCACGCCGTGGACGAGGTCGACCACTTCGTCTTCCACCAGGCCAACCTCAACATCATCAAGGAGGCCATGCGCGAGCTCGGGCAGCCGCTCGACAGGGCCGTGATCTCGGTCGACCGGCTGGGCAACACCGGTGCGGCGACCGTCTTCCTCGGCCTGCACGAGCTCATGGCCGGCGGGCGGGCGCGCTCGGGGGACCTGATCGTCGTGTCCGCCATCGGCGCCGGCTTCCTGTGGGGCTCGCTCTGCCTGCGCCACCTGAACTGACCCCGACCCCCCGAAGGACCCCTGAGAGAGGGAAACCGCCATGAACGAGCAGACCATCGCCGACAAGTACGTCAAGACCTACGACCTCGCCGTCCGCCCCGAGGACCTGGGCTCCGAGGAGCCGCTGTTCGGCCCCCAGTCGATCTACGGCCTCGACTCGATGGACGTGCTGAAGTTCATCGCGGCGCTCGCGGAGGAGTACGACATCGAGCTGGCGGCGGTCAGGACCGACACCTTCCGCACGCTGCGCTCCATCACCGCGTTCCTGAACGGGGAGGGGTCCTGATGCGCGGCCGCCTCGTCGACCTCCGCCCCCCGGAGGACGCCGACTTCGAGCTGGTCAGCAGCTGGATGCGGCCCGGGCACACCGCCTCGCTGGCCTCGGGCCGCGCGGAGTTCCACTCGGCGCGGGAACTGCGCCACCGGGCCGAGACCGGGTCGGACTCCCTGCTCATGGTGCTCACCAAGAGCGGCCGGACCATCGGGTTCGTCCGGTGGGGCGAGAAGATGTTCCACGGCAGCTACGACATCGGCGGGCTGATCGCCGACCCGGAGTACTGGGACTCCGGCTGCGGCGCGGAGGCCAGCGCCCTGGTGCTGCAGTACCTGTTCCACTCCTGCAACGCCCACCGCGTGCAGTTCGTCGTCGGCCTCTACAACCGGCGCACCGTCACGATGCTGCTCAACACCGGCATCGTCGTCGAGGGCGTGCTGCGCGACTACTTCTTCCTCGACGGCGAGTACCACGACGCGCTCGTGGCGTCCGTCCTGCGCGAGGAGTACTACGCGCTCGACGGGTGGGGCGACGTCGAGGACACCATCCCCGCCGCGGAGAAGAAGGCCGCGGTGGAGGAGTTCCAGCGGGTCATGCGCGAGCGCTGGTCCGGCGAGCTGTTCAAGCGGCTGGTGGAGAGGAGCTGAGGGCGCATGGAAGCGCGGGAGACCGAGCTGAAGGGCAGGGTCGCGCTGGTGACCGGCGGCTCCAGCCGGATCGGCGCGGCGATCTGCCGGCGGCTCGGCGGCGAGCTCGGCGCCACCGTGGTGGTCGGCTACCGCGGCGACGAGGAGTCGGCGCGGAGCGTGGTCGAGGAGCTGCGGGACACGGCCTGCCCGGTGGCCGAGGCCCGCCGGATCGACATCACCGACTACACCGCCGTCACCGGCGTGATGCGGGACGTCGCGTCCGCCCACGGCGGCATCGACGTCCTGGTCAACAACGCCGCCCTCGGGATCGCCGGGGCCGTGCTGCCGACCAACCCGGTCGAGGACTGGACCGACGTCATCGAGACCAACCTGATCGGCACCTTCCACTGCGTGAAGGCCGTGTCGCTGTACATGCTCGTCGCGCGGGCCGGGTCGATCGTCAACATCGCCTCGATCGCGGGGCTGACCGGGATCGACGGGCTCAGCGCCTACTGCGCCAGCAAGGCCGGGCTGATCGGCATGACCAGGGCCCTCGCCCGCGAGTACGCCCCGCACGGGGTGCGGGTGAACGCCGTCGCCCCCGGCTACACCGCCGACACCGGCATGGTCGACCGCATCGACGACGCGCGGCTGGCCGAGTTCTCGTCGCGGATCGCGATGGGGCGGCTGGGCCGTCCGGACGAGATCGCCGAGGCCGCCGCCTTCCTCGCCACCGACAGGTCGAGCTACGTGACCGGCCAGACGCTGGTCGCCGACGGAGGCCTGACCGCATAGCCAGACGGACGGAGACGCGCAGGAACCGCGAGGGCGCAGGATCCACGAGGAGAAGACCGCCATGCCAAGGACCGCCGTACTCTTCAACCCGCAAGTCCATGTGAAACCCGGGGACTACCACGACCTCTACGAGTCGGTCCCGCTGGTCCGCGCCCGGCTCGCCGAGGCGTCGCAGGCCGTCGGGCTCGACCTGGCCGCCCGCTTCCTCGGCCCCGACCCCGACGAGATCAACCACGGCCCGGTCGTGCGTCCCGCCTCGCTGGCGCTCAGTGCCGCGATCTTCGAGCTGGTGTGGGGCGACCGCCCGCCGCCGTTCCTCATGGCCGGGCTGAGCCTGGGCCAGATCACCGCGGCGCACTGCTCGGGGAGCGTCTCGTTCCGCGACGCCGCGCGGATGGTGCACACGATGGCCACCGTCGAGGAGGAGGTGTACGGGGGCGGCGAGTACGGCGTGGCCTTCTACTACAACGTCGACGTCTCCGGCCTGCGGGGCTCGATGCGGGCCCTGGCGGACGAGGGGATGCTGATCGGCCCCTGCGCGTACACCGCCGACGACCAGATGATCGCCACGGGGGCGGTGACCGCGCTCCAGGAGCTCAACCGGCGGGCGCTCTCGCACGGCGGGCTCGGGGTGCTGATCCCCTACGGCCCGCCCGCGCACCACCCGATGATGGCCGAGGTGCAGGAGCGCTTCGCGGCCGAGTTCCACTACCTGGACGCGCCGCGCGACCCGCGCGCCCCGCTCATCTGCAACATGGACGCCGCCGAGCTCCGCACGCAGGAGGACGTCCACCGCGCGCTGGTCGAGCAGTACACGCACACCGTCAACTGGGACCGCGGGCTGCACCGGATGGCGGAGCTCGGCGTGGAGCGGGTGACCGTCATCGGGCCGGGCCACTTCGTCCGCAAGTCGCTGGACTTCACCTCGGCCACGTTCGAGATCGACGCGTACCTGACCGCCGCCGACCTCCCCGCCGCGCGATCGGCGGTGCGCGCGTCATGAACCTCGAGGCCGTGGTCTTCCCCGGGATGGCGCCGTCCAACTTCGACGCGGTGGGGGCGTTCATGACGCGCAGCCCGTACGCGCGGCGGAGGCTGGCCGAGGCCTCCGAGGTGCTCGGCTACGACCTCCTGGAGGAGTTCCGCGCCAGTACCGCCGACTACTCCGAGGCCGCCCAGCTGGCGTTCGTGGTCAACTCGCTCGCCCTCGCCGACTGGGCCGCCGACCACGCCGGGCTGCGGCCCTCGGTCTGCGTGGGGCCGAGCTTCGGCGGCATGGCCGCCACGGCCTACAGCCGGTCGCTCGACTACCCCGACCTGATCCGGCTCGCCGCCCTCTCGGCGCGCCGCGAGCTCGCCTACTTCACCGCCGACCCGCGCCGCATCGTCACGCACTTCTTCTTCCGTACGCCGCCCGAGCGGTTCGAGCGGCTGATGGCGGAGAGCACCGAGGAGGGCGACTGGGCGGAGCTGTCGTCCCACCTCGACTCCGACTTCTACGCGGTCTGCCTCCACGAGGAGGCCGTCGAGCGGTTCAGGAAGCGCGTCCGGAGGGCGGGCGGGATCCCGCTCTACACGATGTGGCCCGCGACGCACTGCGGCGCGCTCGCCGAGCTGCGGCGGATCCTCGCCGACGAGGTCTACGCGGGGTTCCGGTTCGCCGATCCGGTCCTGCCGGTGGTCTCCGATCAGGACGGCCGAATCATCCAAAGCGGGGACCAAGTGCACGCAATGCTACTGGACGGGTACGTACGGCCCGTGAAATGGCCCGAGTCCGTGCGCACGCTGCGGGAGATGGGCGTGCGGCGCGTCCGCGTCCCCGGGCCGAGCAACCTGTTCGACCGTCTCTCGCACGGTCGTTTCGAGGAAGTCACCGCCATCGGGCCGGAGACGGCCCTGCGAACGGAAGGGAGCGGAGCGGCATGATCGTCGCCGGCGTGACCGTGGGCATCGGCCCATGGGACATCAACATCGGAGTCCTCGGAGGCATCGTCCTGGTGGCCTTCATCATCGGGCTGGTCCTCTACTACGCGAGGTGAGCGATGCCCCAGGCATGGGACGTGGCGGCCGCCACCCTGCAAGCGGCGGGGTGCGGCCTGACGGTGGGGCTCCCCGCCGACGAGCCGGGCCTGCTGGACGCCGTCCGGCGGCGGGCCGGCATGCCCGCGCTCGCCGTCCGCGACCAGCGCGCCGGCGCCTGCGCGGCGGTGGGCCACGCCCTGGTGTCGGGGCGTCCCGCGGTGCTGGCCCTGACGTCCGGGCCGCCCTTTCCCAACGCGCTGACCGGGCTGATGGAAGGGGCGTCGCTGTGCGCTCCCGTCGTGGTCGTCACCACCCGCGTCCCCGCCCCCGGCCTGGGGCGCGGCGGCTTCCAGGAGGTGGACCAGGCGGCGATGGCGCGCCCCTTCGCCAAGGCCCACCTCCTGGTCGACCGCGGCGACCGGCTCGTCTGGGCGCTGCGCCGCGCGGTGCACCTCGCCGTCAACGGCCGTCCGGGGATCGCCGTGGTGGAGATCGCCCATGAGGTGCTGGACGAGACCGACGTCCCCGGCCCCGCGTCCGGCCACGGGCCCGTGCGGCGGCTGCGCACCCGTCCCCCCGGGCCGGACCTCGACCAGGCGGCCGAGGTGATGGCCGGGGCCCGGCGGCCGCTGGTCCTGCTCGGCGGCGGCGCGCGGGCCGCCGGCGCGGGCGCGGCGGCGACCGCTCTCGCCGAGCGCTGGCGCGCGCCCCTGATGACGACCGCCGCGGGCCGCGGCTCGGTCGACGAGCACCACCCGCTGGCGGTCGGGCTCGCCGGGCTCTACACCACGCCCCCGATCGACCGGATCACCGCCGAGGCCGACGTGGTCCTCGCGGTCGGCACCCGCCTCGAGGAGACGGCCCGGATGGGCTGGCCCGAACTCGACCGGGCGCGGCTCGTCCACGTCGACGGCGATCCCGGCGTCTTCGGCACCGCGCTCGAACCCGAGCAGGCGCTGCTCGGCGACGCCGCGCTGACGCTCGCGGCCCTCGCCGAGCCGTTCGCCTCCCGCGCCGGGGCGGGCGCCGCCGGACGCGAGGCGTGGCTGAAGCGGGTGGCGGAGCACCGGCAGGCGGCGCTGGAGGAGTACGGCGCCGCGCCCCCGTTCGAGCAGAGCCCGGTCCGGGCGGCGCTGGGCGCCGTCGCGGCGGTCTTCGGCGACGGCGCGGTGCTCGTCCACGAGAACGGACTCAACGACATCTGGTCCTACCACTGGCCGGTGCTCAGCGTCGGCCCCCGGAACTCGGTGGTGGTCCCGGGAGAGCAGACGATGATGGGCTTCGGCGTGGCCGCCGGCCTCGGCGCCGCCGCCGCCGACCCGTCGCGTCCCACGGTGGTGCTGTGCGGGGACGGCGCGCTCAACATGAGCCTGTCCGCGCTCACCACCGCCGCGTCCCACGGCCTCGGGATGGTCGTGGTGGTCTTCGACAACTCCGGTTTCGGGTGGCCCCGGTGGCTGCGCGGGCAGGAGGGCGCGCCGGACGAGGTCACCCGCTTCGACGCGGAGCTGCCCGTCGACGCGATCGTCGAACGGCTCGGCGGGACGTTCGCCGCCCCGTCCGGGGACGGGGCGCTGCGCGCCGCGATCGAGGACGCGCGCGAGACCGCCGGGCGCGGACGTCCCGCCGTGGTCAGGGTCCGGCCCTTGGAGGACGACGTGCCGGTGGGAGTGCGGCGCCTGTTCGGGAGCGCGTCGTGAGCGCCGGCCCCGGCCACCTGGCCGTCGACGGCGCCGAGATCCCGGCGCGGCTGCTGCGCGCGGTCGTGGACGAGGCCGCGCGCGGGCTCGCCGCCTGCTCGGCCGGGCCGGGCCGGGCGGTCGCGGTCGACCCGGCGGGCGGCACCGTCATCGTCGTGGCCGCGCTCGCCGCGGCGCGGGTCGGGGCGCCGCTGGTGCTGTGCCCGCGGCGCGGCCGGGGCCCCGGCTCGGGCGCGGTCGCGCTGCTGTCGGCCACGAACCCGGTCGACGTCCTCGTCCGGCCGTGCGAGCCGGACCCCGAGCACATGCTCCCGGACGACGCGGCGGCGGTCTTCTGGACGTCCGGCAGCTCCGGGCAGGCCAAGGCGGTCGTGCTGTCGCGGGCGGCCCTGGACTACCAGAGCGCGGCGACCCGCGACCGGCTGGGCCTCTACTCCGGCGACACGCTCGTCCTGCCGCTGCCGCTGAGCCACGCGTACGGGTTCAGCGTGCTCGGCATGTGGCAGCGGTACGGGCCGGGGATGCACCTGCTCACCGCGCCGCACCTCGGCCGCACGCTCGGCGCCCTGCACGACCCGCGCACCACGTCCCTCGACGGGGTGCCGTCGTTCTACGCGATGATGCTGCGCCGGGCGCGCCAGGACAAGGAGGTGCGCCGGAGGCTGCGGGAGCTGAGGTTCCGCAACTGCGGCGGCGCGGTCCTCCCGGCGGCCCTCGCCGAGGAGTTCCGCTCCTTCGTCGGGGCCGACCTCTACGACGGCTACGGGCTGACCGAGGCCGGCCCCAACGTCGCGATCAGCGCGCCCGGTGCCGTCCGTCCCGGCTCGGTGGGCCCGCCGCTGGCCGGCACGGACGTGCGGATCGCGGGCGACGGCGAGATCCAGGTGCGCGGTCCCGGCCTGATGACGGGCTACCACCGCGACCCCGAGGCCGACGCGGCGGCGTTCACCGGGGACGGCTGGCTGCGCACCGGCGACCTGGGCTCCCTCGACGACGGCTACCTCTACGTGCGGGGACGGGCCAAGGAGATCATCATCGTGCACGGCGAGACGTTCGCCCCCGCCGACGTCGAGGACGTCCTGTGCCGCCACGACGGGGTCGTGGACGCCGCCGTGGTGGGGCTGCCCGGCGCGGACGCCCGCGGGGACACGGTGGTCGCCATCGTCGAACCCGCCGACGGCGCGGCGGCGACCCCCGACGACCTGCGCACCGCCTGCCGCCGGGACCTCCCGCCGGCGCTGCGCCCCCGCGTCGTCCACCTGGTGCGGGCGCTCCCCCGGCTGGCCAACGGCAAGCTCGACCGGCGGCGGGTGCGGCGGCTGGCCGAGACCCTGCGGAGATGACGGTGCGGCGCCCGCCGGCGGGGTCAGCCGCCGTGCTCGGCGAGGAAGTCCGCCACCGCGGCGCGGCTGATCTGCGTGCCCCAGCCGCCCCAGTCGATGTCGAAGAAGTGGTCGGCGTAGGGGATCTCCACCAGCCGGTGGGGCACCCGCGCGGCGGACAGCCGGTCGGCCAGCCGCCGGGTGTCGTCCGGCGGCTGCAGCGGATCGCGGCCGCCCTGAAGGAGCAGGGTGGGGGGCAGCCCCGGGCGGACGTGCGTGATCGGCGAGGCGAGCCGGTAGTCCTCCGGCCTGCCGGCCGGGGTGCCGCCGATCATGTCCCTCAGCTTCTCGCGGCCGTCCGCGACGAACCACGGTGAGGTCCGGAGGTTAGGGCCTTGGCCATAGATGTAGGTCCAGTCGGCCGGTGCGTAGAAGGCCACGACCGCCCGCACGGAGGTGTCGGCGGCCGGGCAGCTCGGGGGTATCCGGCCGTCCCCCGCGGAGTAGGCGGACAGCAGCGAAAGGTAACCGCCCGCCGATTGGCCCAGCAGCGTTATCCGCGACGGGTCCACGCCGAACCTCGACGCATTCTGCCTGACCCAGCCCACCGCGCATTTCACGTCGCCGGGCGGTTCCTTCCAGCGACCTTTCGGAAACGCACGGTAATCGCTATCGAAGACCACGTGGCCACGTTCGGCCAACCATACGTCCCAGCGCGGTGTCGAGCTCCTCGGCACGTCCGGCCCGTCCCCGCCGTGGACCATCACGACGGCCGGGCGGCCCGCGCCGGCCGGCGCGGCGGCGCGCCCGCCCCCGGACGCCGCCGGGCCGCCCGCCTCCTCACCGCGCGGGCGCCACACGTCCAGGCGCAGCTTCCGGCCGCCCACGTCCGCGTACACCTCGGTGTGCGGCCGTTCCCCCACGCTGGTGGAGAGCCCCGCGAAGTACCCGCTCAGGGACAGCGACGCCCCGCTGCGGTCGGCGGCGCGCCATGCCGACGCCACCGGGACGAGCGACACCGCGAGCGCCGCCAGGCACAGGCCCCCGGCGAGCCGCGCGCTCCACCGGGCCCCGGTCCGAGCGAGCGCGACGGAGGCGGCGAGGCCCACGGCGGCGACGGCGGCGAGCAACAGGCTGAATTCCGCGACCATCAACCCCAGCTGCCACATTGTCATCGAAACGGGCGGAACGAGGAGCAGGAATAGCGCGGTCGCGGCCGTCAAAGCCGCGAGGGCGGCGACCAGGGAAACCGACCGTCCAGTGACTGTTCGTCGCTGTTTCACGACTCTGTGCGTACCCACCCCCTTCGCTATGATGCGTTAGTCCACTGATCATCTGGGAATTGACAACCTGTCCGAGGGCCAATCCCTGGCTGGCCGTTCCGATCCACAGATTTTCATCCGGGCGGATGGATGAAGCGTGTGACATTCAGCCGAGACATATGGGCCGGCATGGTCGCCGTGGTCCTCGGTCTCGCGCTGCTCGCGGCCGGGGCCTATTCCCCCTGGTCGGCGTGGGCGCCGCCGGTGGAGCTGAGGCTCGTCCCGCTGGTGCTGGTGGGCGCGGCCGAGTTCCTGTGCCGGCGCACCCCGGGCCGGGGGCTGGCGCTCGGCGCGAGCGCGCTGGCGATCGACGTCGCGCTCGGCCCCTCCCTCGCCGTCATCGTCATCGTCACCGACGTGCTGTACGCGGTCGGCGTGTACGGCTCCAAGCGCCTGTCCGGCTGGCTGCTGCGCGTCGCGGTGACGGTCTGCGCCCTGGTGGCCGTGGGCACGCCGCTTGTCACCCACTCGCCGGGCAGCGGGCTCGTCGCGATCGTGTACGCGGGCCTGCTGCTGGTGGTGCCGGTGGTCACCGGGCTGACCGTCCGCGAGCAGCGCGACCGGGCCGAACTGCAGCGGCTGCGGGCCGAGCGGATCGCCCAGGTCGCGCACCTGGAGCAGGAGCGCGCGCTGTCATGGGAACGTGCCAGAGTCGCCCGCGAGCTCCACGACACGATCTCCAACCACCTCAGCGCGGTGGCGATCCACTCCTCGGCCGGGCTGTCCCTCCTGGACGTCAACAACGTCGCGGTGCGCGAGTCGCTGAACGAGATCCGGGCCAGCAGCCAGCGCGGGCTCACCGAGATGCGGCGGCTGATCGTCGTCCTGCGCGACAACACCGCCTCCCCGCTCACCGATCCCGGTATCGACGCGGTCGCCGAGCTCGTCGAGAACATGCAGGCGGCGGGATTCGCCGTCACCCTGCGCACCCGCGGCGCCCGGCGCGAGCTCGCCCGCCCGGTCGAGGTCGCCGCGTACCGGATCGTCCAGGAGAGCCTGGCCAACGCCCTCAAGCACGGCGGCGGCGGCCGCACCGAGGTCCTCATCGAGCACGCCAGGCGCGAGCTGCGCATCGCCGTGGACAGCCCGATGCGCGGCGGTTCGTCCTCCTCCTCGGCGCTCGGCACGGGCACCGGGCTCACCTGCATGCGGGAACGGGTCTCCCTGCTGGGCGGCCACGTCGAGATCGGCCCCGTCCGCCAGCGCTGGCGGGTGCGGGCCTCGCTGCCGGTCAGCTGCATGGACCTGGGCGCGCCCCCCGACAAGGAGAAGCGATCATGACGATCAGAGTGGTGGTCGCCGACGACCAGGCCGCCGTGCGCACCGGTCTCGCGCTCATCCTGGACAACGCCAAGGCCGACATCAAGGTCGTCGGCCAGGCCTCCGACGGCCACCAGGCCGTCGAGATGACGAAGGAGCTCAAGCCGGACGTCGTGCTGATGGACGTCCGCATGCCGGGCCTGGACGGCATCAGCGCCACCCGCCAGATCGCCGCGCTCACCAACGTCCTCGTGCTGACGACCTTCGACACCGACGAGTACGTCTTCGGCGCGTTCCGCGCGGGCGCGGTCGGCTTCCTGCTGAAGGACGTCGCCGCCGAGCGCCTCGTGGAGTCGGTGCAGCTCGTCGAGCGCGGCGACGGCGTCGTCGCGCCCGAGGTGACCCGCAAGCTGATCAGCGCGTTCGCCCACCGGTCCGTCCCCGACAAGATCGAGGTGGACGCGCTGACGCCGCGCGAGCAGGAGGTCCTCGGCTACCTGGGCCACGGCTTCACCAACGCCGAGATCGCGAGCCGCCTCGACATCGCCGACACCACGGCCAAGACCCACGTGAGCCGCATCTTCACCAAGCTCGGCCTGCGCAGCCGGGTCCAGGCGGCCGTGGTCGCCCAGGAGGTCGGCCTGACCGCCCGCCTCGCCGAGGACACCACCTGAGAGACCACGGACCCGCGTTCACGCCGGCGCAGATCGCCGATGCCCCCGGCTCCCTGACACACCGCCTGGAGTCGCGACGGTACGCCCTGTGGGGCGTCGTCCTGCTGCCGCCGCTAAAGGACGAGATTCCCCTATAGGGGCAATATGCCTCTTCCACCAAAAGGTTCACCTTGGGGCATCTTCCGCAAGATGCGGCCTCGCGCGCCACAATGCGCTCCTTTGATCATCGCCCGCGTTCGCGGTTGCCCAGGTCAGGGCAGGACTTTGGACCGAACGGGGGGGAAATCTTATGATCATTAACAGTTCGTCCAAAACCACGCGGCGAGTGACGCTCGGCCGGTTCTGCGGTGGCGCCGCACTTGTCGCGGCCCTGGTCGCGACCGGAGCGGCGGCGGCCGTCGGCACCGCCGCGCCGTCGACCGCGGGCACGGCGACTCCGCGTCCCGCGCCGTCGCAGACCAGGCCGCCCGGGGCGGAGCGGCTTCCGGTCAAGGCGATCGAGACGATACTTCAGGCCGACGGCCGCGTCAGCGAGAGCGGGGTCCTCGAAGTCGAGATGGACCGCACGGACCTCCACGTCAGCGGGGGCCGTCCCCGAGTGAGGTTCAAGGACGGCTTCCAGATCCAGAACGAGTTGTTCTTCCAGTCGCTCGGGCGCGGCAAGGCGATCCTCAACGGCGACCTGGCCCTGCGGCCCCAGGAGATCCAACCGGTCATCGACGCGTTCATCGCCCAGGGACTCACCTTCCAGGCGCAGCACCAGCACCTTTACGACCTGCGCCCGATGGTGTGGTTCGTGCACTTCCGCGGGCTCGGCGACCCGATCCGGCTGGCCCGCGCCGCACGCGCCGTCATCGCCAGGACGTCCACGCCGCTGCCGCAGCACTCGCCGCCGAACCCGACGACGCCGCTCCCCGTACGGGAGCTGGCCCGGATCCTCGGCGGGGACGCCACCGTCGGGGAGAACGGCATCGTGACGGTGACCGCGCCCCGCACCGACAGGATCGGGCTCGGCGGCGTGGTCGTCGACCCGGACCTCGGGGTGTCCACCAACATCCAGTTCCAGCCGCTCGCCCGGGGCAGGGCGGCCGTGATCCCCGACTTCTCGATGACGGCCTCGGAGACCCAACCGGTCATCTCGGTCATGCGCCACCGGCGCTGGGAGGTGGGCTGCCTCTACAACCAGGAGACCGCCGAGATCCCGCAGCTGTACTTCTCGCACATGTACCGCGTCGGCGACCCGGTCGCACTCGCCCGCCAGATCCGCGAGGGCCTGAACCACACGGCCGCCAAACGAGCCTGACCGGGCCACCGCTGTGAGGCGGCGGGCGGCGGAACCCGCCGGCCGCCCCCTCGTCCCGCCGAAAGCCGGTGGCGAACGGCCCGGCGCCCCGGCCATAGTGATTCGCGCATCGGAATACGGCGCGGGCGCCGGAGAGGGAGCCGGGATGGCGACGTCACCTCAGATCACACATGTCTCCTGGGGCCGCATAGAGGTCGAGGGGCTCGAGCCGGGCAGGGATTTCAAGCTCTACCCCGGTGGCGGCCGCGCCTGGGACTGGTCCGAGCACGGGACGCGTCACCAGCCGGGGATCCAGCCGGCGGACGTCCAGGAACTCCTCGACCACGGCTGCACGGTGGTCGTCCTCAGCCGCGGCATGGAGCTACGACTGCTGACCATGCCGGAGACCCTCGAGATGCTGGAGGAAGCGGGGGTCGAAGTGCACATGGAAGAGACCAGCGCGGCCGCGGCCCTCTACAACGAGCTGGCCAGGACGACGCCTGTCGGCGGCCTGTTCCATTCGACGTGCTGACAACGGCCACAAGCCGACAGGAGGTCAGGGGACCAGGACGGTTCTGCCGAATACCTCGCCCTTGTCCATTTTCCGGTGGGCCTGGGCCGCCTCGGCCAGTGGCAGTACCTCGTGGACGACCGTGCGCAGGTCTCCGTTCGCGGCCTCGGTGAACTGGGTCGACCGCACGGCCTGCCTTTCGGGGGCGGGCACGGTGTCGGAGCTGAAGGTGGCGAACGACAGCGACCTGCGGAAGGCGTCCATCAGCCGCATGCCGAGATCCTCCGGTGGCTGGCCACCGACCACTCCGACGGCCACGAACCGCCCGTTGGGATTCAATCTGTCGAGGAACAGGGGAAGCTCGGGACCTGCCACGACATCGATCACCACGTCGAAGCCCGACGGCGCGCCGGGGCCGCCGCCATCGCCTGAACGGTCGAGGACGTGGGTCGCGCCCAGGTCGCGCAGGCGGGCGCCGCGCTCCGCCGAGGAGGTGGTGACCGCCACCGCGCCGGCGCCGAGCCTGGCCGCGAGCTGGACCGCCGTGATCCCGATGCTGCCCGCCGCGCCGCGCACGAGCAGCGCCTCGCCGGGCGCGAGGCGGGCCCGGTCGAGGGCCGCACCTGCCCCGGGGCGGGGACGGGCACGGGCAGGTCGACGACCGCCAGCCCGCCGGGGTCGCCGAACTTCCTGATCACGACGGCTTTCATCCTGGCTCCTCAGGGCGTTGCGGACGGGGCACGGCGGCGGTCGCCGTGGGCGGCGAACCGGCCCTCGAGCGGACCGGCCGGGGTGCCGAAACGGGGGCGTCACCCGTCGTCGGACCGTAGCGGACGCCCCCGTCCGGTTGGCTAAAGTGAGAGGCGATGACCGGCCGTTTGCCTCACGCCGCGCGCTCCGACGCACGCGAGAACCGGGCCCGCGTCCTGGCCGCCGCCCGCGCGGTGTTCGGCGAGGAGGGCCTCGGCGCGCCCATGCGGGAGGTCGCCCGCCACGCGGGCGTCGGCCCGGCCACGCTCTACCGGCACTTCCCGACCAAGCAGGCCCTGATCGCGGAGGCCTTCGCCGAGCAGCGGCGGGCCTGCCGCGCCATCGTCCGCGACGCCCTCGCGGACCCGGATCCGTGGCACGGGTTCCGCGGCCTGGTCGAGCGGATCTGCGAACTCCACGCCCTCAGCCGGGGTTTCGCCGACGCCTTCATGGCGGCTTTTCCCGAGGCCATGGACTTCGCCGTCGACCGGGAGCGGACCCTGCGGGCGGTCGCCGAGCTGGCCCGCCGCGCCCAGCGGAGCGGCCGGCTGCGCTCCGGTTTCGTCGTCGACGACCTGATCCTCATGCTCATGGCGCACCGGGGCGTCCAGGACCTGCCGCACGACGCCCGGCTCCAGGCGTCCCGCCGTTTCGCCGCCTACGTGGTCGAGGCGTTCCACGCCGTCCCGGAAATGGAGACGCCCGCGCCGCTGCCCCCGGCGCCGCGCCTCGGGCACGAGCCCTTCCAGCCGTAGACCCCCGTCGCGTCCTAGTAGCTCGCTGAATGCGGGTGGACGATCGGCTCGCCGGCCACCTCTCCGGGACGAATCGGGCAGACGATATTGCCTTTTATAGCCCTGTTTGCTTCACGTGGAGATTCGCCGGTGAATCTTCACAATTGATCACTACAATCCTGGGCTCGGACCGAAAGGAGAGCGTAATGCTTCGCAGGTGGATCGGGGGCGCCGCCGGTGTCGTGCTGGCGTGTGCGGGCGTGGCCGTGTCGGTCGGGTCGGTTCCAGATGGCTCCGCAGACGTCCGGCAGGTGAACGCCGAGGGCAGCGCGGTCGCCGCGCGGCTGCGCACCACGCTGGACGGGCTCAGACTCCAGGACGTGCTCGACACCGCCCCGCCGACGTCGGCCGAAGGCAGGGCGCTGGTCAAGGCGACGGTCGACAAGGAGGCGCGGCAGACGTCCGCGCAGCGCAACAGGCTCCTGGCGCGGGCGGCCGACGCCCAGCCGATCTCGCAGCAGCCTCAGGTGGACGCGACCATCATCGAACTGGACCGCAGGGGCAGGCCCGTCTCGTCCGGCACCGTCCTGATGAGCCCCAGCCACCGCGACGGCGTCGTCGTGCCCGTCGACCGGAACCTCGCCACGACGGCGGTCCGGTGGCGGCAGTGGGACGACGCCGGCTGGTACGCGAACAAGGGGCAGGGCAGCATCGACGTCGTGCCGGGCCGCGAGGACGCCCCGCTGGACCACATGCTCAACTACCCGGCCTCCACGCTGAAACTGATGGTCGCCTTCGGTGTCCTGCGCCTGGTCGACCAGGGCGCGATCACCCTCGACTCCACCTACACCTACGCGCCCGTGGAGATCAGCCCGCTGTGCGGCGAGGCCACCGCCAAGCCGGTGCGCCAGTACCTCGACGAGTCGATCACCTGGTCCTCCAACGCCGCGTCCTGCGCTCTGATCAAACTGCTGCACGACCACAACGCGGTGGACCCGCTCAACCGGACGTTCCAGAGCCTCGGGCTGGAGACCCTCCAGCTCAAGGGCACCAGGCCCAGCAACGGCGGCCGCTGGTCCAACGAGGTCACGATGAGCTCCCTCGACACGGCCAAGCTGCTGACCCTCGTCAACGGCGCCCCCGGCACCGTCTGGAAGGCACCGGACGGCAGCCCTGTCACCAGGGACGTCCTCAGCGCGGCCTCCCGCAAGTTCTTCATGAGCGAGCTGGCCCAGCAGGGGTTCAACGACATGCTGTCGACCACCAACTGGTGCGGCGGCTCCTACCCCGCTCCCGGGTTGCCCAACGCCGCCCCCGCGCGCTGGGTCGGCCCTGACGGGACGGTCACGATCCCGGGCGAGGGCGCGGTCTACGGCCGGGACGTGCGGCCGTGCAACAAGCGCGCCGAGGTGACCTTCGCGCACAAGACCGGCTGGGTGAACAACTCCGCCGCCAACGCCGGAATCGTCCGGGCGCTGCCGGGCCGCGGCGGACGCCACTACATCATCAGCGTCTTCTCCAACCTCGGCACCCAGTACATCGACGCCGACCGCCCGGAGACGCCTCCCGGCATCTACCCCTTCACCTACACCGAGAAGTTCGCCCAGCTCGGCCGCGCCATGGACGCCTACGAAAAGCGCGCCACCCGCAACTGACCCCGCCGGCAGGAGACGCACCCCGTGGACGGCGAGCAAACCCGGCTCGCCGTCCACGCACCTGCCCGAGCCTCCGGGACGTGATCGTCCTCGCGGCCGCAGGTCTTCAGGAAGGCGGCTTGGGGAGGAACGGCGTCGTGGTGAGCGTCAGATTCCGCCGAGGAGCCGGGCGGCTTTCGGGACGGAGGACGGCCTTCCTCGTTCGCGCGGTGAGCGGGGCAGGGCGCGCAACGGGAGTCCAGGCCCAGCCGGATTCCGCCGATCCTCTGGTCCGGTACGGTGACCCGAGCGTTCGCGCATCCGGCACGCGGCGTCTTGTCAGAGTTCTTACAAACCAAATTGGAGGTCGGCCATGGAGAAGAAATGTGATGTGGAGATTTCCAGGGGGACTCCCGTCCACGGGAACACCAGGGTCAGGTGCGGCCAGAAATTGCAGGAAGTAACGAAGGTGGTCGGCGGAAAAGAGACTACCGTTTCAGGTTGCCCGACACACGACTGGTGGATTTTCACCAACCAGGGTCGCTGACCCGCGAGCACCTGGTCTCGCCTGCCGGGGGCGGAGACCGGGTGCCTGACCTGGGGATCGGCCGGCGACGGCCGGTCCCCGACCTGGAAGGCCGGGCGGCCGGTGGCGGTGAGGCGGCGCCGCTCGTCCCGGGCTGAACGTCCAGGGGTCGCGTGGCCCGGTCGGTCAGCGGAGTGCGGTTTCCACGGTTCGGGAATCGAGCGGGGTGTGGATGTGCCAGTGGGGGCGGGCCGCATTGAGTTTGGCCGTGAGGGAGGCGAGGAGGTCGGGCTCCGGATAGGGGTAGGGGCCGCCCTTGGCGAAGAGCTGGGAGTAGCGGACGGAGTCGACGATCGCCGACTTGATGCGTTCGTGGGCCAGATAGGCGTCGAGGTCATGCCGCCAGCCGGTGGTGTGGGCGGACGGCATGGCGGCCTGCCAGCGGGTGACGAGCGCGTCGTGCTCCTCGGGCAGGTAGCCCATCTTGTGAATGTGGACGGCCAGGTCGTAGACGGGATCGCCCCACAGCGCGAGTTCCCAGTCCAGGAACGTGGTCGAGCCACCGGCGACGATCATGTTGCGGCGGTGGACGTCGGCGTGGACGCAGGTGAAGGGGCGCGGCGTGAGGTCGCGCCAAAGGTCGCCCACCGGCCTCAAGGGGTCGGCGGGGATCGCCAGAGAGGCGAAGAGGCCGGCGTAGTCGGCACGGAACGTGTCGTACACGCGCTGCGTCAGGTCGGACAGCAGGCACGCGAAGGCGACCGTGTCCTCGTCGGCCGGCCAGTACGCGGGGACGTCGGGGAGCCTGGGGACCCTCGCGAGCTGCGTGAACAGCCGCACGACGTCGTCGAGGACGTGCGGTGGGACGGGCACGCCGCGCGGCGCCACGTCGTTGAGGACGTCACCCGCGATGAACTCGTGCACCTGGAACGCCGGGTCGGCGCAGACGTGCAGGAGGCGGGGGGCGTCGCGGACGTGGGGGGCGATGGCGGCGAGGACGCGGTCCTCGCGCCAGGGGCGCAGGTCCATCATGTCGGCGCCGTGGATCGGGATCCGCACGACGACCGGCCCGTCCGGGGTGTCGACGCGGATGTTGTCGTTGTAGTACCCGGCCGCCGCGTCGCCGTGCACCCGGGCCCGCTCGTACAGGCTCCGCCAGTTCACCCGTCCTCCAGCATCGTCGTCACCAGTCCGCGCGCCCGGTCGTCCAGGAACGGCAGCAGGTCCGGGGGGCTGATCTGGGCGCGGGCCCGGTCCGCCACCGCCGCGGTGTGCTCGTCGGACGCGCCGAGGGCGTCCAGGAAGTGGCCGGCGACCATGAGGAGGGTGGGGTAGACCTCCGCGGCGACCAGTTCGGCGACGGCCCAGCGGGCGGACGCCTCGGCGGCGGCGGTGTCGCCCGTCCGGGCGTGCAGGAAGGCCCGGAACAGCTCCGCGCGGGCCCGGCCGGAGCGGTAGCGGGCCCGCTCCAGGGCCTCGGTGGCGGCCTGGAAGGACGCGGCCGCCGGGAGGTGCTGCCCGAGCCGGAACTGTGCGATGGCCAGCGCGGTGAACGCCTTGCCGATCTCGTGGTGGGCGCCGAGTCCCCGGTGCGTCTCGATCGCGTCGGCGGCGGCCGGGACGGCGCGTGACGGGTCGGTCCAGGCGAGCAGCTCCGCCCGGTTGGTCTTGATCTCGGCCTGGCCGATGACGGCGCCCGCCCGCTCGTAGAGGGCGGCGGCGGTCTCCAGGGACCGGGCGGACGCGTCGAGGTCGAACCCGAACCGGTACCCGAGGTGCTGGAGGCGGACCGCGTCGCCGCGCAGCACGAGGTCGTCGTCGGGGGCGTCGGTGAGGATCTGCTGCGTGATGGAGAGAGCGTCGCCGAAGCGTCCCTGGCACATGTCCAGGTCCGCCATGCAGAAACCCGCCCGCAGCCGGACGGGACTGGAGTGGTCGTTCCACACCCGGCGGAAGAGGATCTGCGCCTCGCCGGTCGCTCCGGCGATCCGGCGGCCGTGGGCGCCCGCCAGGGCGAGGCGTGCGCCGGGTACGCCGTCCAGCGACCAGTCGATGGTGGGGGTGAGCCGTGTGGCGGTCGCCGCGTCCCCGAGGATGACGGCCGACTCGGCCTCCAGGCAGCGGGCCGTCTGGGCGAGGTCCTGGTCATCGGGAGAGGCGTCGAGGTAGGCGCGCAGGTCTTGGGCGACGCCGTCGAGGCCCTGCTTGGCACCGTGCGTCATGGCCTTGTCGGCGTAGGCGAGGATGTCCGCGCCGTCGAGGACGCCCGCGCGCAGGCCGCAGTACGCGGCCTCGCGGATCGCGCGGGCCCGGGTGGCGACGCCGTCCTCGGCAGCGTCGTCGCCCTCCGCGCGGGAGTCCCAGAGCTCGCGGAGCAGGGCGTGGACGTCGCGGACGGTGCCTGGTGACAGCCGGTCCCGCAGCGCGGCGTGCATGAGCTGGTGGAGGCGGCGGCCGTGGGCCCCGGCCGGGTAGACGAACGAGTAGGCGGTCAGCGATTCCCACGCCATCCGGTGCCGGGGCAGGTCGAACGCGTCCGCCACGGCCTGGAAGATGCCGTAGTCGAAGATCCGGGCGACGCTCAGCAACTCCAGCGTGCGGATCTCCTCGGGCGCGACGTGGGCCAGGAAGCGCTGGAGGATCTCCTCGGAAGAGACCACCGCCGCCTGCCGGACCGTCGTGCGGGTGTCGACGGCCAGGTGGAGGTAGAAGGGGAGGCCCTGGCTGGCGGTCGCGATCGCCTGCCGCGCGGCCTGGTCGGTGATGCCGCCGTCCGCGAGGAGTTCGAGCCGGGCCTCCATCGGCAGGCCGTCCACGCGCCGGTGCCGGACCACCTCCGTCCAGCCGGGGTCGTGCGCCGCCCAGGCCAGGGGTTCACGGCCGGCCACGACGACCACTCCCCTGTCGAGCTGGGCGATCAGGTCGCGGAGCCAGACGTCCCGGGCCGCGGCGTGGCCCGACCTCGCGGATGCGGGGGCGAGCGCCTCGTAGGCGTCGACGAAGAGGAGGTAGGGGCGGTCGGAGCCGTCCCGCAGGTCTTCGGCGAACAGGTAGGTGACGGCGTCGGCGAGTTCGGCGTTGGTGAGGTCGTCGAGCCGGCTGAGGGTGTCGTCGGTCTTGACGCGGTGCCGCTGCCGCATGCCGCTCGTGGCCTTGCCGAGCAGGCGCAGCAGGCCCACGCCGGTTCCGAACACGGGGACGCCGGCCGCGCCGTCGATGATCTGGGAGAGGGCCTCGCTCTCGTCCGCGAACGGGAGCTCCTTGCGGGTGAGCCGCAAGTGCGGGTGAAGCCTCTGCCAGAGGACCGCGTAGGCGATGTCGAAGCGGTCGAACCGCACACCCTGGCGGCCGAGCTCGACGCGCAGGACGGCGAGGGCGTCCTCCTGCTGCCGCATCGCGGGGACCTGGAGGTCGATCGTCGCGGTCCGGTGCGTCTCGGCGCTGCGCTGCTTCATCTCCTGGAGGAGGCGGGATTTGCCGATGCCTCCCACTCCGACCACGTTGAACACGCACGGTGCGTCGCGCCGGTCTCCTAATGCGTCGGCGAACGCGGCCATCACCGCCTCCCTGTCCACGAACGGGCGGTGCAGAGCGGCCACCCGCCGGAACCGGGGTTCGAGGGGCATGGGGATCTCCCGTGAGTCCAGGTGGTCGCTCCCGCCGGCCCGGCGGGGCACGGCGGCAAGCTCCGTCCGACCCTAACGGGGCGCGCCGACCACTCTCCAGCCGAAATCAACGAGCCCGCGCCGTAGTCGAGGTGATCGTCAACACGCCTGGGCGCTCCGGCTGATTTCTGTTATGCCAATTGACACAAGGTTATGATCGTTCTAGCATCCTCCGCATGAGCACCGGCAAGGGGCGCGGACGGCCGCGCAAGGACCCCGACCGCCTGGCGCGCTGGACGCCCCCGGAGGGCTGGTCGCGGCTGGTCGCCTGGGTCTCTCCCGAGGAGAAGAAGGCGCTCAAGCACGTCGCCGTCGACGCCGGGGTCTCCGTGGCCGACCTCGTCCGGGCCCTGGCCGGCGGGCTGGCCGGAGGCGCGATCACCCACGAGGAACTGCTCGGGCAGGTCGAGAAGGGAAGGGACGTCATGGAGAAGATCCCCACGCTCTTCGAGCGCGATGACCGGTTCCGGGTGGTCGACCGGCCCAAGGCCGAGTGCGCCTGGGTTCTCGAAGGGGCCGGGACCGGCACCGAGAAGCTCGACGGCACCAACGTCCGCCTCACGGTGCGTTCGGGGCATCTCGTCCGGGTGGAGAAGCGGCGCAACCCGAGCAAGGCGCAGAAGCAGCAGGGGATCGTGGACGGCTGGTACGTCGACACCGCTGAGGGGGCCGAGGACAAGTGGATCCAGGCGGCGGCCCGCAACACCGACGTCTCCGCGTGGCCGGACGGCGAGCATCCCTGCGAGGCGCTCGGCCCCCGCATCCAGGGCAACCCGCTGGGGCTCGAAGAGCACCGGTGCGTCCCCTTCAACCTTCAGGTGCCGACCTACGAGGACGTGCCCCGCAGCTATGACGGCCTGCGCGACTACCTCGCCAAGCTGGACAGCAGGTTCGCTCCTGGCCACCTCGCCGAGGGGATCGTCTTCCACCACCCCGACGGCCGCCGCGCCAAGATCAAGCGCAGGGACTTCGCCTGACGAACGGAATCGCCGCGCTGCCGGCGGACGGGGGCGGACAGGGAGCCCGGCACCGGCGAGGCCCGTTCGCCAGATGCACACCGACAGCGCTCCGCGGGGAGGCGGTGGCAAGGAAACCGGCCCGCCGTCAAGGCGGACCGGTTCCATGTCGCCCACCCGTCAAGGCGGGTCAGTTCCGTGTTGCCCGCCCTCCGTGTCAAGGGGGGCGGTGGGTGTCACCGCCGAAGCCGCGACGCGGCTCCCTACGCCTTCAGGTCACCGCGATCGGCCGAAGCCAGCAGCTCTCGGATGAGCTCCGCGTGCTCGGCGTCAGGACGCATGATCCTCAGGTCGATGAACGCCTCGAAGTCGATGCCGTTGGCGAACACCTCCATGGCCTGGGCATGAGTCGTCTCCCCTGAGACGTCGTGCCCAAAGCGCACGCAGGCGTAGGCACCGACGTCCACGCCGTGCGCGTGTGCGTCCAGGACCTCCTCGTGGGTGGCCACGTCCAGCGTGTCGGCGTAGTCACCGACGTCCACGCCGTGGGCGTGGGCGTCGAGGACCTTCGCATGAGTGGCCCCATTCGCCCTCGCCCAGCCGTAGGTGTAGATGTCCATGGCGTGGGCGTGGGCGTCAAGGGTCTCCGCATGGGTGGCCCCGTTCTCCCGCGCATGCCCGTAGGCACCGATGCCCACGCCGTGGGCGTGGGCGTCGAGGATCTCCGCAGGAGACGCGCCGTACTTCAGGGCCGCGGCGTAGGCGGCCACGTCGATGCCATGAGCGTGGCCGGTCAGCACGACCTCGTGCGTTGCGTCGTACAGCTGCCGCGCCTTGGCGTAGGACGCCACGTCGATGCCCATGGCGTGGGCCTCCAGGACCTCCAGATGAGTTACATCGCGCTCCGGCGCAATCCGGACGGTCCACACCGAGGAGCGCACGTACCCCCGCGCGTCAGCGTAGGCACGGACGTCGACGCCCGCGTTGTGGGCTTCCACGATCTCCGAGTGGCTGACGCGGTTCCCACGAGCAGTGGCATAGGCCCGGAAGTCGATGCCCAGCTCGTGAATGGCCAGCACCTCGGCGTGGTCGGCGCCGACCCTCCGCGCGTTGGCGTACGTGAAAAGGTCGGCCGGTAGCTCGTGAATGGCCAGCACCTCGGCGTGGTCGGCACCGGCCGCCCGCGCCCCGCAGTAGCGGTAGAGGTAGAGGCAGCTGATGCCGTCGGCCTCAAGGACCTCCTCGTGGGAGGCCCCGACGTGCCGCGCCCAAACGTAGTCGGCCTGGTCGACGCCGTGTGCCCAGGCGCTCAGGCGGTGGCGCCAGGAGATCCGGGCGGCACGGGTGTCGGTCTGCCGGCCGGCGGGCACGGGCAGCTGGTTGTCGGAAATCTCGGACATGCGAGATTCCCTCCTTTCGGGGATTTGGATTGTTGTTGCTTTCGAGCACTACCGTCCCAGGCCCGACCACCACGGCAACCACCAAGATCTCGTCGGGCCCGCGTGCTGGGAGGCAGGCACGCAGTGCCGGCATGTGCTGCCAGCACGTAGGAAGACACGGAAGGCCGGGCCGGGCCCGGACCCCGTCGCAAGCAGACGGGCGGTGGTGCAGTGAGGTGGGATGGTGGCGCTGAGCTGGGCGAAGCCCCAGCCCCCTGACGACGCCGCGGAGGGGGCCGAGGACAAGTGGATCCAGGCGGACGGCCTGCGCGACTACCTCGCCAAGCTGGACAGCAGGTTCGCTCCGGGCCACCTCGCCGATGGGATCGTCTTCCACCACCCCGACGGCCGCCGCGCCAAGATCAAGCGCAGGGACTTCGCCTGACCGTCCCGTTGGTCACGTTGCGCGGGCCTGCACCGAAATCACGCCGGGACGGCGCTGGGATGACCTCGATCAACCCGCACGGCGCCCGCCGCCCGTCCGATTGACGAGCGGCCCTCAGGACGCGGGGTCCCTCGGCGACGGGGGCCTTGATGTCCGCTCTCTGACGTAGGCCGGTCCTGGAGCGCCCCAGCCCCAGGACCGGCCCGCACGCCCGTTATGCCCGGTCGAGAGCACCGTCCTTGATCCGCCGAAGCAGACACCCGAACGCGTCGCCACTCACGGCCAGCCGTCCACCCTCGGGGTCCCTGGAGTCCCGGATGCCAACGCCATTGATCAACTCGGCCACTTCGACGCATGCCTCATCATTGATCGCCCCGCTGCGGGAGCTCTTTCGCCAGTCGGTCTTCACTCGCCACCTCCAACAGTCCAACGACCCGGGCTCGGGAAGCCTCCTCAGATAGGGCCTTGAACCCGATTCGTTCGTAATCTACGGCGAGTTCCTGTACTTCCGCCGCGTCCTCGATCAACCGGCCCCCTCTGCGAGCACCGACGTAGGCGACCTGGCGGTTCTTCACGGTGATGAGTCTGAACGGGCCATCGAGCCCCATATGCGCACCGGCCGACTTGAGGAGCAGACGGAACGACACATGAGAAAGTTCTCCGAGTTCAAGCAGGTGCCTGAGCTGAGCACACATCACCTCGTGCCCGCCGATTTCGGAGGTCACCGCGTCCTCGTCCATCAACACCCAGACATAGGGAGGGGACGGCCGGGACAGGACGGCGTCCTGCCGCGCCATCCGCGACCGGACGGCCTGGTCGAGGTCGTCCGCATCGCTCTCCGAGAGGAGCGCCCGCATGTAGTCCTCGGTCTGGAGCGGAGGCGGGATGATCTGGCCCTGGTAAATCCTGATCACGTCCGCGGTCGCCTCGTACTGGCCGTACTGTAAAAACCAATTTGGATCATGCCCCTTGCGGGCAAAAGCAAGAAGCCGCTCGAAATGACCGCCTGTATCCCATGCGTTGTCGAGCAGCTTGGCCTGCTTCATGTCGAGCTGGACCCTGCCCGCTTCCAGGTTCGAAACATGCGAGCGGACATAGCCGATGATCTTTCCGACCTGCGCGCCAGTCATACCGTGCCTTTTTCTGTAAACTCGCAGGTCGTAGGCCATCCATGCATAGAGAGAGGACATCGGATCAAGCTCGTCGGCAGCGGTCACCGAGAACCCCCCGTTGTTTACGAAGTTTACGTATACAACTCATCGTAGCTACGAGGCGTGATCCTGGAGACACACATCGCAAAACTCTCCAGGAAGGGCCGGTCTCGTGATCGCTACACCGGACTGCCTGCTGCTTTCCATGCTGGCGTCGAAGGCCGCGCCGGGACTGGCGCGCACGCTGACAATGGCACGGCTTCGCAAATGGGGCTGTGCACATATTTCGGATGATGCATTCTTGATCGCCTCGGAATTGATCACCAACGCCGTGGCGGCCACACCCGGCGAGGAGATCCGCTACCAGTGCAGCCTCGACGTCGCCGGCGTCCTCATCGCCGTGTGGGACGCGAGCCCGACCAAGCCGCGAGTCCGTCCACTGGTGGAGCTGACGCTCGACACATTGGACGTCTCGGAGGATCACTGGGACGACAACGGCGGCCGAGGCCTCCCGATCGTCGCGGCCCTGGCCACCGAGTGCGGCTACTCCCCCGACCCGGCAGGGGGCAAATGGGTCTGGGCCCGCCTCAAACCATGACCGCCATCGCGCAGCGGAGCCCCGCCATCGGGCCTTCATGCCCCAGCCATAGGTGACCCGGGGCCTCATGTGCGAAACGGCCGCGCCGCCCTGCCCCACCCTGGGACGCGTCACTGCTCGGGCCACGAGGCGGAACGGGCAGGAACGAAATCAACGAGCCTTCGAGGGTGTTGAGGTGATCGTCTACGCGCCGAGGCGCCCGCGCCCACGGCGTGGCCGACCGCTCGGCTCCCCCCGAACAGATCCCTGCCGCAGGAAACAGGAGACACGTCATGGTCAGTGTCAGCGTGGAGAGTCCGCAGCGGACCGAGGAACGTCTGCGCCGTGTGATCGCCTTGGCCGACCTCGTCGTCCACGAAGGCGCGTGGTGCTTCGAGGAGTCGCCCGCCGACCGGCCTCCAGCGCTCGGCGACGACACGCTCGCGGTCGTCCGCGACGGCGACAGCTGGAGCCGGCTCGTCCCGCTCACCCGGGAGCACCGGGACGTCGAGCGGTTCGGGATCTTCTCCTTCCACTTCCCGGCCGAGCTCGACAACAGCGGCTTCGTCGGATGGCTGGCCACCCACCTGAAGGCCGAACTGGGTACCGGAGTCTTCGTCATCTGCGGCAGCAACCGCGCCCGCGGCGGCATCTACGACTACTGGGGCTGCCCCGTCGACCTGCTGGACGATGCCATCGCGACCGTCAAGGCCCTGCGCGCCGGCTGAGCCCGAGCACCCCGGCCGGGTGACGGACGTCGGGCCGCTGATCAGCCTGGCGCCATCTCCCCATCTGCCCGGGCGTCCCCGTACACCCGGTCGAAGAGGTGCTTGTTCGTTGCCAGGGGCCGGGACGGCGAGGAGCGGAACGGGGGGCCTGGTCGGTACCAGGCCCCCCGTCGGCGAAGCCTGGTGAATGCCAGGCCCCCGGTGGACGAGACCTGGTGGATGCCAAGGCCTCGCTGGTAGATCAGGTGCTCGACGCGTCCTTGTTCGCGAAGTCACCGAGGACCGCCCCGGCGAGCAGACCGCAACAGGTCGAGAGCAGTCCGACGACGAAGAGCCCCGTGAGACCCGGCACGCCGTGGACGGCGCCCATGAGGGCCAAGAACTTGAGGCCGAGTACGAGACTGATGAACCCCAGGAGACCCCAGCGCTGGAGCTGCGTCTCGAGGCCGATCACGATGCCCCACACGGCACCGATGACGCCGGCGATGAGGCCGCTGACGGCACCGACGGCGAGGGCGCGGGCGTCCGTGGCGTCGCCGCTGTGGCCGCTGAAGACGATCTGAGCGCTGTCCAGGGCCGCCATCAGCGCACCGATGCCGACGCCGACGCCTCCCCCGGCCACCAACGAGAACAGTCCGAACTTCATGTCACAACCTCCTGTTTGACTCGGGTTGCACGCGCCTCGCACGAACAACCGGTTATTTGTTAAGCCCCTCGTGGCTTCACCACATGGCTCCGCGGTCTACAGTGCCGAACGCGGCCCTCCCGGCAACACACGCTGGGAAAACTCCTCGAATCCGCCCCTCGGGCCGGGGCGTGGACTGCCGACGCTCAGCGACGGAGCTCGACCGCGCGCGTCCGCCCGGGCCCCTCCGCGGCTTGGGACCACTTGCCCTCGCCCGCCAGGTGTGGACGGTCGATATCGCGACGGTCATCAGGACCGCGCCGTGTGGAACCTCACGCGACAGAGCAAATCCCGATGGGAGAAGCACCATGCCAAGAAAGCCGGGGCAAGAGGAGTACACCCCCCCAGCGATGACACCTGCCGCGGACGCGGCGGCGAGTGCGCTGCGGAAGGCGAAGGACGTCCAGAAGGAGGTCTACGTGACCACCTGTGGAGCCGTCGTCCGGCCGGACATGACCTCCGAGGAGGCCACCGACACGGTCGCCCAGGCCTACCTGCAGCGCTGACCGCGTCACCGCTCAGGCGGTGACGCCAAGTGAACGATCTCCGGTCCGGTGGCCCATCGCGGCCGCCGGACCGGAGGTACCTTCGGTGGGCCTCCGCTGAACCCATCCGGGCCGCTTGGGGGCGGGCGGCCGCGTCAGCGGGTGGCCAGGTGGTCGACGATGTGGGCGGTGTCGGCGCTGATTCCCAGGAAGATCGATGACGGTTCGGAGTGCAGCCAGGGCAGGCCCACCGCGTACAGGCCGGGGTGCTCGGTGACGCCCCTGGTGTGGCGGGGGTAGCCCCATTCGTCGAAGACGGGGACGTCCACCCAGGAGAAGTCGAGGCGGAAGCCGGTCGCCCACAGGACCGTGCTGATCCCGGCGGCGTCGAGGTCGAGTCGGGTGGCGGTGTCCGGGACGAAGGTGCTCGCGGGCGGGCGGTCGTCGGGTGGTGCGGCGAGCCCGGCGGCGGTGATGTAGGCGTCGATGAGCGGGCGGCCCTTCCTGTCGAAGCCCGTCTCCGCGTTGGCCAGGCGCTCCTCGAGGTCGTCGCTGAACCGCACGGTCGCGCCGTCGGCCGACTCCAGGCGTCCGTAGAGGCGCATCCCGCGGCGCGCGAACTCCCGCAGGTGGATGTCGTGGCCGCCGTCCTTGCCGGAGACGTGCGCGTTGCAGGCGAACCGGGCGGCGGGCGAGGGCAGGTCCGCGACGGTCGGGAACGGCACCCCGACCTCCGCGCCGTGCAGGAACACCTGCGTCAGCCACCAGTGGGAGTCGCGGCCACGGTACCGGCGGGGCACGGCTGAGCAGTCCGAGACGGCCAGGTGGACCTCGCGACCCGCGTCGTGCAGTTCCTCGGCGATCTGGGCGCCGGACTGGCCCGTCCCGACCACGAGGACGGCGCCGTCCGGCAGTTGCCCCGGGCGCCGGTAGTCGGCGGAGTGCAGTTGCCGGACGTGGGCGGGGAGACGCCGGGAAAGAGCCGGGGTCTTCGGGCGCTGGAACGGTCCGGTCGCGAGGACGACATTGCGCGCCGCGATCGCACCGGAGCCGGTGCGCGCCGTGAAGCCGCCGTCCGCGGGCGCGAGCCGCTCGACCTCGACACCCAGGCGGACGGGGGCGCCGATCACGGCCGCGTACTCGGCCAGGTGCTCCACGACCTCGGCGCGCGGCATGAACCCGTCCGGGTCGGGGCCCGCGTAGGGCATCCCGGGGAGGGCGACGGTGAAGTTCGGGGCGACGAGGTGGAGGCTGTCCCAGCGGTCGTTCCAGCCGCCGCCGAGCCGGTCCCGCCGGTCGACCACCAGGTGCTCGACGCCCGCCTTCGCCAGCCAGTGACCGGCCGACAGGCCCGCCTGCCCGGCACCTATGACGAGGGTGTCGGTCTTCTCCATCGCTGCTCCTCCCCGAGGCCGACACTCTACGGTCACCACCAGGAACACGTGCATGTCCGGCATGACGGGGCGGCTCCGGCCTACCGGGCTAGCATCGGGGTCGTGCGGACCCTCCCGGCTCTCGGCGTCACCGCACTCACGGCCGCCGCACTCGGCACCGGCCAGGTCCTCGCGGCCGAGCTGACCGGCATCACCACGCTCGGCGGCGACTTCACGGCGGGCGCCGAGCGGGTGCAGGGCGTCCAGGTGACGCTGGTCGCCTGGTACTGCGCCGTCGCGGTGCCGGCGGCGGTCGTGCTCGCGACCGCGGGGCGTGAGGTGAGGACGCGGATGGCGGCGGTGCCCGCGGGTGTTCTCGGGACACTGGCGACCTGTCCCGTGCTGATGCAGCGTGCCAGCGGATTCGTCAGCGACGACGTCCTCACCGCCGCACTGGTGGGCGTCCTGCTCGGGAGCCTCTGCGCCCTCGCCGCCGCCGTCGCCCCGGTCATCGGCAAGGGGCTGGTCGCCTACGCCGTCTTCCAGTGGGGCGCCGGGCTCGCGTTCACCGCTCTGGTGCCCCGAACCGTCGTCTACGCCGGAATGGTCCAGCCGCTGGGGCTGGACTTCCTGGTCCGGTTGCGGCCGGAGATGCCGGATCTGCCGGACAATCTCGGCTATCACCTGCCGCCGATGCTCCCGGTGGCGATCGCGGTGCCGGTCCTGGCCGGCGCCGTCAGCGCCGTCGCCGTCCGCCGGACGAAGGTCCGGGGAGCGTCCATGGCGGCGGGGGCGGCCGGTCCGGTGCTCTCGGCGGTCCTCTACCGGCTGGTTCCCGAGCAGGACGTCCTGTGGAACGAGGCCGCCGCCACGGTCGTGGACGCGGTGGCGGCATGCTCCCTCCTGGTGGCCGCCGTGCCGGACGCATGGCAGGGAGCGCGCGGCCTGACCTCGCGGTTCTCTCACACGTCCGATCGGTAGTGGTCACAACCGCCGGAAGACGGACGGTCCTCACCGAAGGGAGACCGGTGCGCATACGCGTGCCCGGCGTCGCGTCGGGCCTGCCACCGGCAACAAACCATGGGAAATGTGTACTTCACTCACCGCCTCAGGGGATCCGTCGTAGTCAAGGTCGTCGCGGCCTGCATCGTGTTGCTCGCCGCGCTGGGGGCGGTCGGTGGGTACTTCTTCGCCGATCTGTCCGCCCTTCTGTTCCCCCACAGGCGGCCGCCGTCCCCGGTGACCGCTCCTTACCAGCCCTCGCCCACGACGGGTGCGGGCGAGTCCGAGACCCCTGCTGAGCCCACCGGCGAGCCGGCGACGACCGCGGCCGAGCCGGAGGCGACCACCGCCCAGCCGGCCGCGTCCACGGCGCAGCCTGGAGCGACCACCGCCCAGCCGGAGGCCACGGCCTCTGAGCCGTCCGGCACCCCGGCCTGCGTGGGGTGGGTCATCGCCAAGTTCGGCGGCGGGAGCGAGGGCTCGTACTTCGTCCTCGTCCCGGAGAAGGACGCCGACAGGCCCAGCCTGGAGAAGCTGGCGGAGAACGTCCGCCGGGCGCCGGCGAGCGTTCGCCAGGACCCGGAGAGGCTTCTCCAGTACCTGCGCGACGACCTCTCGTACATCCCGTACGTGAGCGACACGTTCGCGGTGCCCGTCTCCAAGGCCGTGTACAACTCGTACGGCCAGTTCGCCTCGTACCCGTGCGACGCGGAAGCCAGTTCGACCGGCAAGTGAGAATCCTGCCGGTCCCAACCGGATCCCCGGGGCGCGTCGCCCCGGGGATCCCTCGTTTCCAGCCGCAGCTGCCACCTGTGGTGGTCAACGCGGTCGGGGACAGGACTGTCTACCGCGGAGGGCCAGCGGCATACGCGTGTCCGGCGTCGCGTCGGACCTGTCAGCTGGCATACAAACCATGTCCAAAGCACCCAAGGGCCTCGGTCTCTTCGTCGCCTCGCTGGCGGTGGTCGTGGCCGCCACGGCCGGATGCGGCACCGGTTCCTCTTCGGAGGGTTCGGACGTCGGACGGCCGTCGGCCCCGCACACCGTCTACATCCAGCCCTCGCCCTCCGTCACGGGCGTGGGCGAGACCGCGTCCGCGGCGCCGGCCACCGGCCGGCCGGAGGCCACGGCCTCCGAGTCGTCCGACACCTCGGACCCCGAGGGCATCGTCGTCGCGAAGTTCGCCGACCGGGACAAGGGCCTGTACCTCGTCCTCGCGCCGGCCGGCGCCGACATGCCCAGCCTGAAGTACCTGGCGAAGTACGACCTCCGGGACCTGAGCAAGGTCCCGTCGTACCTGCCGTACTCGGGCGACCTCAAGAAGGTGGACGTCTCCTCGGACGCGTTCGCCTCCTGCGCGCAGTACGACACGTACCCGTCCTGCGCCGACACCGCGTCCAGCACCACCGAGCGGTGATCAGCCGGTCGGCCTGAGTCGGATCCCCGGGGCGCGTCGCCCCGGGGATCATCTGTTTCCGCGTCGTGGCCGGAGCATTCGTCCTTCGCCGCGGCCGCTCCTCCGCCCGCGCGGCGGCAGGGCTTGCGGTAACCCGTCTCGGCCCTCGGGGAGCCCCCTTCAGGTTTGACGTCGCCCGACAAGGGCGGACGGTCCACAGTATGGCGGTCAATCAGGGCCGTCAGCGTGGAAGCGTCACGCGACAGACCAGATCCCAGAAGGGAGCAAAAATGGGCCAGAATGAGGACGAAAGGGTGGAGGACCTCCCCCTTCCAGCTCATATGGGGCCTCGCGAAGTGGCGGAGACGGCCTTCCGCATGGTCGGCAACCTCCGCTGCCCGGTCAAGGTCATCTTCGATGAGAGGACGGCCCTCATCGTTCGTCCGGAGTCCGTCCTGGAACAGGTGATCGTGGAGATCGAGTGCCTGTGGCCGCGCGAACGGACGCTCGAGGAGTTCGCGGAGCTCGTCCTTCGCAGGGCGCAGGTCTGGGGCATCTCCTTCGACCTTCCCGCCGACGAAATCACTGTCAGGCCTGACCAGACCTACGAAGAGGTACTCACGGCGTTGCTGAGGAAGAAGCAGGACCGGGAGCACCCCAAGCTCTGACGGCATGCGCCGCCGCCCGTGCGGGCGGTGGCGCCGAGTGAACGACCTCCGGTCCGGTGGCCCCTCGCGGCCACCGGACCGGAGGTATCTGGAGACCGGTGGGCGGACGTCAGCGGGTCGTCGTGCGGGGGCGGGGGTTGAGCGCGGCGACGAGGACGCCGGCGAGGCCCTTGGCGGAGGCGGCGAGGAACGTCGTCCAGTCGAAGTAGTCGCGCCAGAGGGTGATCTTGCCGTCGTGGACCTCGAAGGTGCCGCAGACCCAGAACTCGGCGCGCCAGGCGCGGGCCTCCAGGACGTCGGTGCGCTCGGTGAGGACGACGGGGCCGTTCGCGGCGATGTTGTGGACGCGGGCCTCGAAGCCGGTGCCGTAGCGGGTCATGGCGCGCAGGGTCTTCTCGACGGCGGCGGCGCCGCGGGCGGGCGGGAGCGGGACGTTCTGGTAGATCATGCCCGGGGCGGCGTGGGTCATGGCGCGTTCGAGGTCGAGGTCCTCGAGGGCGGCCAGGAAGTCGGTGACGATCTCGATCTCGGTCATGGCGCTACCTCCGAAGGTCGGTGGAACCACCGTAATGCGGGAGAATCGGGGGATGCAGTTCGGCGTACTGGGACCCGTCGAGGTCCGGGCGGGCGAGTCCGCCGTGCCGGTGGGCGGGCCGCTGGTGCGGGCGCTGCTGGCGATGCTCCTGCTGGACGCGGGACGGACCGTCCCGACCGAGCGGCTCATCGACGGCCTGTACGGGGAGGACCCGCCGAGCGGGGCCGCCAACGCCCTGCAGTCGCAGGTGTCGCGGCTGCGGCGGGGGCTCGGTGACGCGGGGCTGGTCGAGGGGACGCCCGCGGGGTACCGGGTCGCCGCCCGGCGCGAGGACGTCGACGTCCACCGGTTCCAGCGGCTCGTGGCCGACGCGAAGGCGGCCGGGCGGCACGAGGCGGCCGGGCTGCTCAGGGAGGCGCTCGGCCTGTGGCGGGGGCCCGCGCTGGCCGACGTGGGCGCGCCGTTCGCGGCCGGGCAGGCGGCCCGGCTGGAGGAGGACCGGGCCTGCGCCGTCGAGGCGTACGGCGAGGCGATGCTCGACGAGGACCCCGGCGCGGTCGTGCCGCTGCTGCGCGAACTGGTGGACGCGCAGCCGCTGCGGGAGCATGCGCGGGCGCTGCTCATGCGGGCGCTGCACCGGAGCGGGCGGCAGGCGGAGGCGCTCGCGGTGTTCGAGGACGGCCGCGGCGTGCTGGCCGAGGAGCTCGGCGCCGACCCGTCGCGGGAGCTCGCGGACGTCCACCTGGCGATCCTGCGCGGGGACGCCCCGGCGGCCGTCCGGCCTAACCTGCCGGCGCAGCTCACGAGCCTCGTCGGGCGGGAGGAGGAGCTGCGCAGGGTCGGCAGGATGCTCGCGGACGGGCGGCTGGTCACCCTGCTCGGGCCGGGGGGCGCGGGCAAGACGCGGCTGGCGATCGAGGCGGCGGGGCGGTACGGCGGTGAGGCGTGCTTCGCCGACCTGGCGCCCGTCTCGGGGGGCGAGGTGGCGAACACGGTGCTCGCGGCGCTCGGGCTGCGCGAGGCCGGGATGCGGCCGATGCCGGGCGAGCAGCCGCCGGACGCGGTGGAGCGGCTGGTCACGGCGCTGGAGGGGCGGCGGGTCCTGCTCGTCCTGGACAACTGCGAGCACGTCGTCGCGCCCGTCGCGGAGCTGACGCACCGGCTGCTGAGCGCGTGCCCGGAGCTGCGGGTGCTGGCGACGAGCCGGGAGGCCCTCGCGATCACCGGTGAGGCGTTGCGGCCGTTGCCGATGCTGGAGGTACCGCCGCCGGACGCGCGGGCCGAGGAGCTGCCCGCGTACCCGGCGGTGCGGCTGTTCCTGGACCGGGCGGAGGCGGTGCGGCCGGGTTTCGGGGTGGACGAGGGCAACGCCGGGGCCGTGCTGGCGATCTGCCGGGCGCTGGACGGGCTGCCGCTGGCGATCGAGCTGGCGGCGGCGCGGCTGCGGTCGCTGCCGGTGGCGGAGGTCGCGACCCGGCTGGACGACCGGTTCCGGCTGCTGTCGCGCGGCAACCGGACGGCGCCGCCTCGCCACCAGACGCTCCGGGCCGTCGTGGAGTGGAGCTGGGACCTGCTGGACGAGGCCGAGCAGACCCTCGCGCGGCGGCTGACGGTGTTCGCCGGGGGGCTCACGCTGGAGGCGGCGATGGGCGTGTGCGGCCTGGGCGACGCCGACGACCTGCTGGTGGAGCTGGCCGACAAGTCGCTGGTGCAGAGCGACGGGTCCCGGTACCGCATGCTCGACACCGTGCGGGCGTTCTGCGCCGAGCAGCTCGTCCGGGCCGGTGAGATGGAACGGTTCGAACGGGCCCACGCCGAGTACTTCGCCGGCCTCGCCCAGCGCGCGGAGCCCCACCTGCGGGGCGCCGAGCAGCTGGAGTGGCTGGGGCTGCTGGCCGCCGACCACGGCAACCTCCACGCGGCGCTGCGGCGGTGCGTGCGGGCCGACCCGGCGCTGGCCCTGCGGATCATCGCGCCGCTGTCGTGGTACTGGTGGCTGCGGGGACGCGTCGAGGGAGCGCCGCTGGCGTCGGAGCTGCTGGAGGCGGTCGGCACCGGACCGCCGGAGGGGCTCGCCGAGGAGTACGTCCTGTGCGTCACGAACGCGGTGTCGGGCGGCGCCACGGGCGAGCGGGCGGTGGCGTGGCTCGACCGGGCCGCGGGGCTCCTGCGCGGCATCGACGGCCCGCTGCGGTACCCGGCGGTCATCGTGCTGTGGGCGCTGACGGCGGGCCCGGAGCGGACGGACCAGGAGGTCTTCGAGCGGCAGGTCGGCGACGACCCGTGGTGCCGCGCGCTGATGTGGATGAGCGAGGGGTTCCTGGCGCAGTTCAACGGCGACCTGGCCGAGGTGGAGAGGTCGTGCGGGGAGGCGGTGCGCGGGTTCCGCGCCTGCGGGGACCGCTGGGGCACCGCCAACTCGCTCGACCCGCTCGCGCAGCTCGCCGACCGGCGCGGCGACCGGGAACGGGCCCTCGCGCTGCTGGACGAGGCGCTGGAACTGGTCGGCGAGCTCGGCGCGCTGGAGGACACCGCCGACCTGCTCTACCAGCGCGCCGCCGTCCACATCCACGCGGGCGACCTGGAGGCGGCGCGGGCGGACTACGAGCGCGGCGTCGAGCTGGCCCGCCGGGCCGGCACCCCCGACAAGATCGCCGGGGGCTGCAAGGGGCTCGGGGAGGTCGCGCGGCTGCGCGGGGACGCCGCCGAGGCCCGCCGGATGTACGAGGCGGCGCTGAACCGCTACTCCTCCGAGCGCTTCATCGCCGCCGGCGTGCGGGGCTCGGCGCTCGTCGGGCTCGGGTGGCTCGCGGCGGACGAGGGCGACGCCGCGGGGGCCGAGGCGCTGTTCCGCGAGGCGGTCGACATGTCGTTCGACCACCCGATCTTCGACTACCAGGCGGACGCGGCGACCGCGATGGCTGGCCTGGCCGCCGGGGCGGGCGACGGGGAGCGCGCGGCGCTGCTGCTCGGCGCAGGCAGGGCGCTGCGGGGCGTCGCGGTGGCGGGCGACCCCGACATCGAGCGCGTCTCGGCGCGGGCGCGGGCGCTGCTCGGCGACGACGCCTACGAGGCGGCCTACGCGCGGGGCGCCGCGCTCCCGCGCGAGAAGGCGTTCGCCCTGCTCACCGGCGGCTGACCGGCCGCCGCCCGGGCTGTCAGCGGGCGGTGCGCGGACGGTCAGCGCGGACCGCGAACCTCACGGGCATGAACTCCTCAGCCCGCAAATGGGGCACCTTCGCGATCTGCCTCCTCGTCGCGCTCGTGCCGAACATCGACCTGACCGCGCTGAACCAGGCCGTCCCGCACCTGTCGGCGGACCTGCACCCCTCGGGCACGCAGATCCTGTGGATCGCCGACGCCTACGGGTTCGCGCTCGCCGGCCTGCTGATCACCATGGGCGGCATCGGCGACCGCATCGGCCACAAGAGGCTGCTGCTGATCGGGACCGCGGTCTTCGCCGCCGCGTCCGCCGTGACGGCCTACGCGCCGAGCGCCGAACTGCTGATCGCCGCCCGGGCGCTGCTCGGGGTCGCCGGGGCGACGCTGATGCCGTCCTGCCTGTCGCTGCTGCGCCGCGCGTTCACCGAGCCGAAGGAGCGGACGATGGCGGTCGGCGCGTTCAGCGGCATCGCCGGGCTCGCCGTCGGGCTCGGCCCGGTGATCGGCGGCGCCCTGCTCGACCACTTCTGGTGGGGCTCGGTGTTCATGATCAACGTGCCGCTGATGGCGGTGGCGCTGGTGGCGGGCGCGGTCGTCCTGCCCGAGTCGCGCAACCCCGCCCCCGGCCGCCTCGACCTGCTCAGCGTGCCGCTGTCGGTCCTCGGCGTCCTCGGCCTCGTCTACGCGATCAAGGAGGCCGCCGCGCACGGCGTCGACGAGCTCCAGGTCCCGGTGGCGGCGCTGGTCGGCGCCCTCTCGCTCGCCGCGTTCCTCGTCCGGCAGGCGCGGGTGGCCGAGCCGCTGATCGACATCCGGCTGTTCCGCCGCGCCGCGTTCTCCGGCTCGATCGGCACCAACATGTTCGCGATGTTCGCCCTGGTCGCCCAGTCGCTGATCTTCTCGCTGTTCTTCCAGCTCGCGCTCGGCTGGTCGCCGCTGAAGGCGGGCCTGGCGGGCCTGCCCGGCGCCGCGGGCGCCATGATCGGCGGCGCCGCGCTCGCCCCGCCGCTGATCGGCGCGCTCGGCCGCGCCCGCGTCGTCGCCCTGGGCATGCTGGTCTCCGCCGGCGGCTTCGTCCTCTTCGCCACGATCGGCCTGGACACCTCCTACTGGGCGATGGTCCCGGCGATGCTGCTGTCGGGCATCGGGATGGGCCTCGGGATGACGGTCACCGCCGACACCGTCCTCGCCTCGGTCCCGAAGGACCGCTCCGGCGCCGCGTCCGCGATCTCCGAGACGGGCCTCGAACTCGGCGGCGCGCTCGGCATGGCCGTCCTCGGAAGCGTCCTGAACGCGGTGTACCGGGGCGTCCTCGACCTGCCCGCCGGCGTGCCCGCCCCGGCCGCCTCCGCCGCCCGCGACTCCCTCGGCGGCGCGCTCCAGACCGCCGCGAACCTGCCCGGCGCGCTCGCCGCCGAGGTCGCCGCCGCCGCCCGCAACGCCTTCGTGGACGGCATGCACGCCGCCCTGGCCTGCAGCGCCGCCCTCGCCGTCCTGGTCGCCCTGTTCGCCCTGATCACCCTCCGAAACGTCCCCAAGGTCATCACCGAGAACGAGGAGCCCGCCCCCGTCACGGTCGCTTGACCCGCCGCGGCTGAACGGTCCCGCCCGAAAAGGCGGGACCGCAGCGCTTTTCGCATCCTGAACGGGTTCGCGCTCCCGAGCGACAGGGCGATGCGACGGCTCCCGGGCCGCCTCCGGCCGACGTCTTCACCGGAGGAGGCGCGACGGCGAGTGGCGGCGCAAGATTGAACCCCGGCGCCTTTGCAGACGGAGGCGATCATGCCTGATGGTTCGAGTTCCGGACGCCGCTGGCCTTCTGGCACCTTCCTCGGCCGGCTTCCGGAAGATCACAGGTCGGACCTGCTGAGAGCGGGGCAGTTCCGAGCCTTCCCGGCGCGCCACGTCCTCGTCCGGCAGGGTGATCCGACCGCTTCGGTCTGGCTGCTTCTGGATGCACTGGTCAAGGTCACCGCGCGGACCGAGAACGGGCGGCAGGCGCTGCTCGCGCTCCGGGTGAGCGGGGACCTGATCGGAGAGATGGCCGCTCTGGACGGCGCACCGCGTTCGGCGACGGTCATCACGTGCGGCAGGGTGACCGTGAGCCAGATCCGCGGGCCGGTCTTCCTGGAGTTCCTCCGGCGCAGACCCGCAGCCGCCCTGGCGCTCACCCATATGACCAGTGAGCGCCTGCGGTGGTCCAACCAGCGACGCCTGGACTTCGCGAGCTACGACGCGTCCAGATGTCTGGCGCGCGTCCTGCTGGCCCTCGCTGAGCGCCACGGCATCCCCGTCTCCACGGGAACGGACCTGGGGATACCGCTGACCCAGGCGGAGATCGGGGGGCTGATCGGGGCCAAGGAGAACACGGTCCACAAGGCGCTGCGCGAACTGGCGGCCCTCGATCTCGTGAGCAGTCCGGGACGGCGCCGTCTGGTCATTCATGACCTGCGAAGGCTCGCGGCCTACGCGGACCTTCCCCTCCGGCGTCCGTGCGACCCCCCAGACGATCTTCGCTGAGGCCTGATTTATCAGGCCTCGCCTTCCAGGTCGCGACCGACCCTGGACGTCGGAACCGATCCAGGGAGGCACGATGACCCGCAGGCCCGTTCCCGAGCACCGGGTGCTCGTCACCGCCGACATCGAGGACTACAGCAGCCGCAACGACGCTGAGCAGAGAGTCCTGCAGAGCGCGCTCGGCGACTCACTCGACGCCGCGGCCGACAGGGCGGAGCTCAACCGGCAGGCATGGCTGAGGCAGCTGGGCGGGGACGGCGTCTTCGCCGTCCTGCCGAGGGAAGCCGACGTCGCGGTGCTCATGGACCTCTTCATCCGCGAGCTGGACGCCGCCCTCGGCGTCCACAACCGCAGGCGGGCCGACGATCACTGGTCGAGGATCCGCCTGCGCCTGGCCGTACACGTCGGGCCGATCCACACGGACGGGGCGATCGGATGGCCGGGGCAGCACGCGGTCCTCCCCGCGCGCCTCCGGGACTCCGCCCCCGTGCGCACCGCGCTGGCGGCACTGCCCGACGCGGATCTCGCGGTGATCGTCTCGACCGAGGTCTACCGCGACTTCATCACGCAGGGCCCGGGCGAACCACGCCCGTCCGACTTCCGCTCCGTCCATGTGCGGGTGAAGAAGCAGGAGTACGACGCGTACCTCTACGTGCCCCGTTTCGACATTCACGACATCCCGTTGCCGGACGAGGAGGGCCCGGAGACCCCCGGCCCGGAGAACGACGTCCCAGGGAAAGACGGCCCGGCCCAGGATCGCCCCGCCCACACCGGTACGGCGGAGTCTCCCGGCGCTGCCGCCGACCGTCGGCTGGCCGTGGGCCGCGACTACATCGGCACGCAGCGAATGAAGGTCAGCGGGCACGGCACTCTCCATTCGGCCCACCGTGACATCAACATCGGGAGGGAACGAGACAGATGAGTGACGCAGGACCCGAAACCCCCAGAGCCGCGCCCCCAGAGCCCGCGTCGCCGGCCCCCACCGATGCGGGAGCGACGCCCTCACCGGACCCCGGCGGGCACGACGCCTCCCCTGAGTCCGCGGGTGCCGAACGAGGTCCCGCAGTGCCCGACGGCCGTCGCTTCGACCAACAGGTCGCCGAGGACGAACGCGAGGAGCGGCTGCGGCGGGAGAGCCTGCGTTCTCTCGAAGAAGGCGGACTGGGGACGGTCGCCGGGCGCGACTGGATCGGCAGGGTCTCGTACGAGGCCTCGGGCAACGGCGCACTTCATAACGCTCAGCGGGACCTCTACGTCTTCGAGGGCGCCAAGGAAGAGCGGCCCGTCCGGATCTGGTACATGCCGAAGAAGGCGGCCGAGCGCCTCGTCCCGGACAACCTCGCCTCGATCCCCTCACTGCCCGGGCTCCAACGGGCTCTGGAGCACTCTTCGGTGGTGCACGTGCGCGGAACGGAAGGGACGGGACGCATGACCGCCGCGCTTGCGGCGCTGCTTCAGTGGTGCCGCCCGGCGCCCGCGGCCGGCGCCGGAGAGGAACCGCCCGTCGGCGTCCTCCAGGTGGAGGGCTCTCTCGCCTTGGTCCGCGCGACGGACCTGCGTCCCCGTCACGGATACGTCATCGAGGTCGGAGAGGTCGACCGGGGCCGGAGGCTGGACGCGGAACTTCCGGGCCTCGAGAGCCTCGCCCTCAAGAGGGACTGCCGCCTTGTGCTTCTCGTCCCCGCTCAAGGGCCGGCGCCGTTCGGCACCGTGATCGAGCACCGGCCTCCCGGCGCCGTCGAGGTCTTCAGACGATGGCTCGACCGCGAGGCGCTCGCCTACGGAATCGAGCGGCGCACGCTCGCCGGGCCGGCGCTGCGGGCCGTCGAGGGGCTGCTGGCCGAGGAGACGTCGCCATGCAAGGCCGTCGACCATGCCTGCCGGCTGGTCCGCGGCCTGGCGGAGGGCAGGGCGGCCGAGGAGGTGATCGCCGAGTTTCCCGACCGGGTCCGCGAGGAGGTTCGGCTGCGGCTGTCGGAGCGGCGGCCCATCCTCGGCCGCTGCTTCATGGCGAGCGTGGCCGTCCTGCACGGGATGAAGGAGACCACGGTCTCGCAGGCGGCGCTCGATCTCGCCCAACAGATCGACGCCGCCTGGAAGCGGGAGGACGGGAGGCGCCCGCTGCCCACCTGGGAGGACCTCCAGACTTGGCTGGACCTTGCGGGGGCCGTCGCCCGCCCGATGCCGACGGGCGGCGGCCGGCTGGTGGCACTGCGGCAGCGGACGCGGGCGGGCACGACCCTCCAGGTCCTGTGGGAGGAGCAGCCCACCATTCGCGAGCCGCTCATGGCCTGGCTGGACCGGCTCGCCCACAGACCCGAGACCGCGATCAGAGCGGCCCACGCGGTGGGGCTGCTCGCGACGTTCGACTTCGACACGGTCGACGAGCGGTTCATCCGCCCCTGGAGCAAGTCCGCGGCGCGGCAGGACCAGCGCCTGGCGGCATGGGTCCTGGAGGCAGCGGCGCGGGAGCCGGCGCTGGAGAGCCGGGTGCGCGAGCACCTGCTCCGGCTGTCTCGGGGCACTCGCGGGGAAGTGCTGGTGGCGATCCGGGCGCACGGCTCCCACCTCGGCGCCGGCGATCTCACCGATGCGCTGAAGGTGTTCGGGACGGCGTCCCGGCGATTCAGCCGGGACACCGCCGACGCCGTCGCCGCATCCCTCTCGTTCCTGTACTCGGCGAAGACGGCGACGGAGATCACCGGCGCACTTGCGGACTGGGCGGTGAGCGAGCACTCGGGAAGCCGCCTCACCGCGGCGACCGTGTTCCTGCGCATCGCCGCGCCGCGATCCCGTCCCGGACGTCCGGACCTCATCGAGATCGCACGGCGGGGCGAGGCCGCCGGTCGCATCGCGCGCCTCTGGCAGCACGCGCTGCTGCTCCGCGCCGTCGAGCCCTCCGGCCGTGAGCGGCCCGCGGCTCCGGAGGCCTGGGGGCTGTTCGCCCGTTGGATGGTCGCCTACGGGGAGGCCCCCGAACTCCGGTCGGTGATCGAACAGGTCGTCAGCGGCGGCGGGGCGGAGGCGGGCGGGCTGAGGGCCGCGTTCCGCCTGCACGCTCGGCTCCTGCTCCACCGCGGCGCCATCACGCGGACCGCGTACCACCGGTTGCTTCGGCTCGTCCCTGCCCAGCACCAGACACGGAGTTGAAAAGCAGATGTGGTTGATCAAGCACCAGTACACCTCCCAGGCCCCCGACTCTCCAACGTCGGCCGCAGCGTCCGAGCCCGAGCACTTCACCGTTCCCGCACAGGGCGGCGCGTTCGACTTCACCGCCACCGCCCACTGCACCGGCGTAACCGCCGGGTGGCGGATCGGCCTCCGGCGGGACGGCGTCGGCGAGGTGGAGCGCATGCTGGAGACGGTTCGCCTCGCCGTACGCGAGACCGCCCGCCGGTTCCCGGTCTTCGAGGCCGCGAGGGCGGAGGAGGCCGCCAACCGCAACGTCTCCGACCGGCTCGCCGAGATGGCGGCGGAGCCGGACGGCCCCCGCACGTGGACGGTACGGGTGGAGCTGCGACCGCCCGACGAGGTGCTCGACGCGATGCGCGAGAGCGCCCTCGACCGGTACAGGATCGAGGCCAAGGCGGAGGCCGACGCGCTCCGGCTGAAGAAGACCGACGACCTCCGTGTCCGGTGGCAGCGCTTCCTGGAGGAGAGCGCGGCCAATCCCACGGCCCGGTACGCCGTGCGGCTCACCCAGGAGCCGCACCAGGCCGCGGAGACCCTCGGCACGCTTCAGAAGGAGCGGCGCGAGAGCGCCGAAGAACTCCTCGAGCACGTGACCAGGCTCGCCGAGGCGCTGCAGTCGGCCGACATCCTCGGGCTCGTGGTCAACAGCGAGACCGTCCTGCGCAAGACCCTCGCGCTGATGGGCGTGCGGATGGCGCCGATCGACGACGACTCGCCGCTCGTACCGGCCGACGAGACCGTCTAGCGCGAAACCACATCTTGCCATTGACAAGTTCGCAGTCCCGACGCCGCAGGCTCGGCCGAGTTGTTCAAGCGGACCTTTTGGACACTTTCGGCCTGGAGTGACCACAGGTCCCTGTACGCCTACTCCGCGGCCGAGCCCCACGTTTCCACGATGCGCCGCAAGCGTGCCGTGATGCGCGACTCGACGTTCGTCTTCTGGGAGACAAAGGCCGCCGACGTGCCCATCGGCTGGCCCGAGGCCCAGCGGCGGATAGCCGAGGACGACGAGGCGAAGGCGGGGTCCGGTCAGGAGTGACGCCTCGCCAGTCCCATCATCGAGCGGTCCCTCGGCGGACGTGATCGCCAGGAGACCACTCGGCGCCCACCGAGCATCCTCTTCCGAGCCTCCGCAAAAATGTGATATCACTTTGCTATGTCGGTGATAACCAAGGAGAGGGAGGACGGGATGGTGGACGCGGGGGCGGTGGTGGACATGCCACGGCCGAAGATCAGTGAGCGGGCGGCGGCGGACCGCAGTGGGTGGGGGATGCTCGGGGCGGCGCTCGTCCTGGTCCTCGCGGGGGCGGCCGCGGTCGTCGGCGGGGTGGCGGCGGGCGGGACCGGCGCCATCGCGGTGGGCGTCGTCGCCGGGTCGCTGCTGGGGGTGGCCGGGCTGATCGTCTCGGTGGGGCTGACGGCGGTGGCGCCCGGGGAGGCGCGGGTGCTGCAGCTGCTCGGGCGGTACAAGGGGACCGTCCGCAACGACGGGCTGCGCTGGGTGAACCCGCTGACGGAGCGGCGGAAGGTGTCGACGCGGATCCGCAACCACGAGACCGGGCTCGCCAAGGTCAACGACCTGGACGGGAACCCGATCGAGATCTCGGCCGTGGTGGTGTGGCAGGTGGCCGACACCGCGCGGGCCGTGTTCGAGGTGGACGACTTCGTGGAGTTCGTGGCGTTCCAGACCGAGGCGGCCGTCCGGCACATCGCGGGCAGCTTCCCCTATGACGCCCACGACCGGACGTCGCTGCGCGACAATGCCGACGAGATCACCGGGCAGCTGTCGGACGAGCTGGCGCAGCGGGTCGCGTCCGCCGGCGTGAAGATCATCGAGTCGCGGATCACCGGGCTGGCCTACGCGCCGGAGATCGCGCAGGCGATGCTGCGCCGGCAGCAGGCGGGCGCGGTGGTGGCGGCGCGGCAGCGGATCGTGGAGGGCGCGGTCGGCATGGTGCAGCTCGCGCTCGACCGGCTGGACGAGGAGAACGTGGTCGACCTGGACGAGGAGCGCAAGGCGGCGATGGTCAGCAACCTGCTCGTGGTGCTGTGCGCCGACCGGGACGCCCAGCCGGTGGTCAACGCCGGCTCCCTCTACCAGTGACCGCCGCGACCGGTGGCGGAGCGCAAGAAGATCCTGCTGCGGCTCGACCCTGCCGTGCACGACGCACTGGCCCGGTGGGCGGCCGACGAGCTGCGCAGCACCAACGCGCAGATCGAGTTCCTGCTGCGCAAGGCGCTCGCGGACGCGGGGCGGATGCCGGGATCGGCGGGACGGATGCGAGGGCCCGGGCGGCCGCGCAAGGCCCGGGACGAGGACCAGGACGGCCCGCCGGAGGGCGGGAACGAGGGGAACCCGCCGGAGGGCGGGGGCGAGGATTAGCCATGGTCGATGTTCCGGACTCGCTGCCGGCGCGGATGTACCTGCTGGCCTACGACCTGCGCAAGCAGCGGATGACCAGGGGCGGGACGCGGCTCGGCTACGTGCTGCGGGCCGCCGCCCTCACCGAGCTGTACCTGGACGGGCGGCTCGGCGAGGAGCGGCGCAGGCCCGTCCCGGGGACGCCGGGCGACGACCCGTACGGGGTGCTCGCGCAGATCGCGGCGTCGCGGCCCCGGTCGTGGCAGCACTGGGTGCGCAAGGACGCACGGTCCATCGTGCCTACGGTCCGCGAGGAGCTGGCGCGGGGCGGCTGGATCAGGGTCCGCTCGCGGCGGGTGCTCGGGCTGTTCCCGCACCAGGACGTCACCGTGAAGGACCCGCGGGTGGTGAAAGCGCTGTGGGGCGGCGCGTCGTCGGCGCTGCGGGGGCGGCCGGTGGCGCACGTGAACAGCTACGACGCCGCGGCGGTGGCGCTGGCGGCGGCGGGCGAGCTGAAGACCGTCCTGCCGGGGGCCGACCGGCGGCGGCACCGGCGGCGGATCGAGGAGCTGACGGCCCGGACGGGGCCGGCGGCGGTCGCGGTCCGCAAGGTGATCCGGCAGATGAACGCGGCCGCGGCCGGGGGTTGAGCCGCGGCCGCACCGGCCGGCGCGAGGCGGGCAAGTGCGGGTTCCTACAAGGTCCCGGACGCCGAACTTGTATCGGGCCCCAGCGGCGGCCGGGCGGCGCGCACCATAGCCTGCTCGGACATGGATCCCGAACGCCTGATTTATCCCCTCATGAAGCACGTGGTCATGGGCCCCGCGATGCGTCTGGCCTTCCTGCCGAGCGTGAGCGGCCTGCGGCACGTCCCGCGGCTCGGACCGGTGATCCTCGCGGCGAACCACCTGGCGTTCCTCGACTCGTTCGTGCTGCCGCTGATGGTGCCGCGGCGGGTCCACTTCCTCGGCAAGCACGAGTACTTCACCGGGGCGGGCGTGCGGGGCCGCGCCACGGCGACGTTCTTCCGCAGCGTCGGGGCGATCGCGGTCGACCGGTCGGGCGGCCGGGCCGCGCTCGACGCTCTCGACACCTCGGCGGCGGTGCTGGAGGGCGGCGGCGCGTTCGCGATCCACCCCGAGGGCACGCGGTCGCCGGACGGGCGGCTCTACCGCGGCCGGACGGGCGTGGCGCGCCTGGCGATGCGGACCGGGGCGCCCGTCGTCCCGGTGGCGATCGAGGGGACCGACAAGGTGCAGCCCCGGGGGCAGGCCGTCCCCCGTCCGGGCCGGATCGGGCTGCGCATCGGCGCGCCGATGGACTTCCGCGGCCGGGACGCGGGCGTGCCGCGCGGCCGGGCCGCGCGGGAGGTCACCGACGAGATCATGGAGGCGATCCAGCGGCTGTCGGGCCAGGAGTACGTGGACGACTACGCGCCGAGGCCCGCCGAGCAGCGCTGACCGCCCGTCCCCATGTTTCAGTTTTGCCCGTGGGGCACAGTCATGGGGACGGATGGAGATGATGTGGAAATCACCATGGACCTCGTGCTTCCGCGGGACGTCGCCAGCGTTCCGGCGACGCGAAAGCTCCTGGACGCGGCCCTCGCCGCGCTCGGTGTCGAGGGCCACATCCGCGACGACATCGAGATGATGCTGACCGAGGCGTGCACCAACGTGATCAAGCACGCCGAGCACGGCGCGGACTACACCGTGCGGGCGATGATCCAGGACCGGCGCTGCGTGATCAAGGTGATCGACTCGGGCACGGGGTTCGACGCCGCCCACATCCCGCAGCCCGACCCGTCCGCGGAGAACGGGCGCGGTCTGATGATCATGGAGGCGCTGGCCGACGACGTCCGGTTCTCCTCGTTCCCCGAGGACGGAGCGCTGGTCGCGCTGGAGAAGCGCCTCGCCTACGGCGAGGACAGCCTGGGCGGGCTCCTCACCGCCGACAGCGAGGTCCAGAGCGGGAACGGCTCGCGGCCCGGCACGGACGAGCGGCTCGCGGCCCGGCTGTTCGAGATGGCGCGGGCGGGCGACACGCGCGGGATCCTGTCGCACGTGGACGCCGGGGTGCCGGTGAACCTGTCCGACCACCGCGGCGAGACCCTGCTGATGCACGCGGCCTGCCACGGGCATCCGGAGACGGTCCGGGCGCTTGCGCTGCACGGAGCCGACCCGGACCGGGCCAACGACCTCGGCCACCGCCCGCTGGCGGGGGCCGTCTTCAAGCGGGAGACCGAGGTCGTGCGGGCCCTGCTGGAGGCGGGGGCCGACCCGCGGGCGGGATCGCCGTCGGCCCACGACACCGCGCGCCTGGTGGGCGACACCGAACTGCTCGCGTGGTTCGAGGAGGCCGCTCCCCCGCCCGCGTGAGCCCCGCCCGCGCGGGCGCTCAGCGCCGGACGCGCAGCACCAGCAGCGCCACCAGCAGCGCGGCCGCGGCGAAGCAGGCGCCGGTCGCGAACGCCGCGTCCATCCCGTCGGCGACGTCAGCGAGGCCGCGGCCGGACGCGGCGGATCCGTAGACCGTCACCATGACCGCCGAGCCCAGCGATCCGCCCGACCACAGCATGGTCTGCGCCACCCCGGCCGCCGCGCCGGACTGCTCCGGCTCGACGCTGCCCAGGATCGTCGCGTTCAGCGGCAGGATCGACAGGCCGCCGCCCGCGCCCATCAGGACGAACGGCGCCAGCAGCGCGCCGGCGTAGCCGTCCCCCGGGGACAGGCGCGACAGCCACAGCAGCCCGGCGCCGACGAGGAGCGCCCCGGCGACGACGAGCGGGCGGGCGCCGAGGCGGGCCAGCAGCCGCGGCGCGGTCCGCACGACGACGAACTGCGTCCCCACCATCGGCACGAACGCCGCCCCCGCGCGCAGCGGCCCGTACCCGAGCACCTGCTGGAGGTACTGGGTGAGGAAGAAGAACGAGCCGAACATGGCGGCCGCCAGGCACAGCTGGGTCAGGTAGGAGGCGGCCCGGTCGCGGCCCGTCAGCAGCCACAGCGGCATGAGCGGGCGGCGGGCGCGGGCCTCCACGGCGACGAAGGCGGCGAGCAGGGCGGCCGCCGTCCCGAACGCCGCGACCGCCCGGCCGTCGTCCCAGCCGCTCGCCCCCACCCGGATCAGCGCGTAGACGAGGGCGGTCATGCCGGCGGTCGAGACGACGGCGCCGAGGACGTCGAAGCGGCCGGGGCGGCGCGGCGTCTCGGCGAGGACGCGCGGCGCGGCCAGCGCCAGCACCACGCCGACCGGGACGTTGACGAAGAACACCCAGCGCCAGGACCCGGCCTCCGTCAGCACCCCGCCGACGATCATGCCGACGGCGGCGCCCGCGCCGGTCACGGCCGAGAAGACGCTGAGCGCGCGGACGCGGGCGGCGCCCTCGAAGTTCGTGGCGATCAGCGCCATCGCGCTCGGCGCCGCGACGGCGGCGGCGACGCCCTGCGCGGCGCGGGCGGCCAGCAGCCACCAGCCCGCCTCCGCGAACCCGCCGGCCAGGGAGGCGGCGGTGAACAGCGCGATCCCGGCGGTGAAGGTGCGGCGGCGCCCGAACACGTCCCCCGCACGCCCGCCGAGCAGGAGCAGGCCGCCGAATGCGAGCATGTAGGAGTTCTGTATCCAGGCGAGGCCCCCGGTGCCGAGGCCGAGGCCCGCCCGGACGTCGGGGAGCGCAATGGTGACGACGGAGGTGTCCAGCCCGATCATGAGCTGGCAGCCGACGATGACGGCGAGGACGGTTCCTGCACGATGATGGAGGGGCGGCGCGGCCTTGCCGGGAGGTGTCGACTCCCGGGGCACGGCCGTCCGCCCGCTGGCTGCGGTCAAGGCGAACCTTTCCGGAGATAAGGAACGGCGAAGTACACTATGTGGGGAACGTACCACCGATGCGCACGAAAGAGAACGATAGCGTTCACTATTTTCGGGATCGTGCCGTGAGTCCTGCGAACCCCGGGCCCGCCGCGGCCGGAGAGGCCCCCGCGACCCGCCGCCGCGGCGGCGACCTGGAGGCGGCGATCTACGACGCCGTGTTCGCCCAGTTGGAGGCCGTCGGCTACCGCAGGCTGACCATGGAGGGCGTCGCCACCGGCGCCCGCACCGGCAAGGCCGCCCTCTACCGGCGCTGGCGGTCCAAGGACGAACTGATCACCGACGCGCTCAAGCACGTCCTGCCCGAGCCGCCGACCGCCCCGGAGACCGGCTCGCTGCGCGAGGACATGATCCAGATCCTGGGCTGCCTGCGCGACACGCTGCTCGCCTGCCGCGGCGCCGCGTTCCGGGTGCTCAAGACCGAGGCCGAGGAGGGCATGGGCCTCGTCCACGACGTGGTGCGCGACCGGCTGTCCCGGCCCGTCCGCGACCTGCTCTTCCAGGCGCTCCGCGAGGCCGCCGAGCGCGGGGAGATCCGGCCGGAGGCGGCGACCCGGCGGGTCGCGAACGTGGGCCCGGCCGTGATGGTCTACCAGAACCTCACCGAGGGCGGCCCGATCACCGACGAGTACCTGGCCTCGCTCGTCGACGAGGTGCTGCTCCCCATCACCCGCCCCTGACGAAGGACAGGGTGCGCGGCGGCCGTTCGTCCATGATCGGAAGGGGGCCGCGACCGCGAGGCTGAGGGGATGCGATCACCTGTGTCCCGCCGCGTGCTCCCGGCCGCGGCCGTCGCCCTCGCGCTGTCCGCGTGCGGCACCTCCGTCCACGCCGCGAAGACGTCCGCCGACGCGCCCGCGACCTTCGATCTGCCGCGCCCGACCGGTCCGCACCAGGCCATCGGGACGACGGAGCTGCACCTCGTGGACGCCGGGCGTCCCGACCCGTGGGTGCCCGGCCGGACCCGCGAGCTGATGGTCGGCGTCTGGTACCCGGCCGCGACGGGCTCGGGAACGACGGCACCGTACCTGCGGCCCGGGGTCGCGCGGGTACTGTCCGAGGTCGACGCGCTGGGGGTGTTCAAGGCGGGGACGGTCGACTGGGCGGGCGCCCGCACCCACGCGGCCGAGGGCGTCCCCGCCGACGCCCGCCGCATGCTGCCCGTCGTGCTGTACTCCCCCGGCTTCGGCGTCCCGCGCGCGCTCGGCACCACGCTCGCCGAAGAGCTGGCCGGCCGCGGTTACGTGGTGGTCACCGTGGACCACACCTACGAGACGGCCCCGGTCGAGTTCCCCGGCGGGCGCGTCGAGCCGCAGCGCCTGCCGCCGCAGGGCCCCGAACGGCTGAAGACCGCGCTGGACGCGCGCGTGAAGGACACGCGGCTCGTCCTGGACCGGCTCGCCGCCCTGCGGGACGGCCGCAACCCCGACGCCGAGGGACGGCCCCTCCCCCGCGGTCTGGGACGGACGCTCGACCTGTCCCGCGTCGGCATGGTCGGGCACTCCGCGGGCGGCATCGAGGCGGCCGAGGCCATGCGCACCGACCGGCGGGTGGACGCGGGCATCGACATGGACGGCACCATGCAGTACGCGGACGACGACTTCGTGGAGGTGGCCAGGACCGGGCTCGACCGGCCGTTCATGCTGATGGGGGCCGCCACGGGCGGCTCCCCGCAGACGCACCGGACCAGCCCGTCCTGGGGGTCGTTCTGGAGCCGCTCGACCGGCTGGAAGCGCGATCTGAACGTGCCCGCCGCGAGCCACTACTCCTACACCGACGTCCAGGCCTTCCTGCCCGAGCTGGACGAGGCGCTCGACATCCCGGCCGAGGACCGGGCCGCCCTCGTCGGGACGGTCGACCCGGGACGCATGACGGCGGCGGTGCGGGCCTACGTCACGGCGTTCTTCGACCGGGCGCTGCGCGGGCGGCACCGTCCGATCCTGGACCGCCCGTCGGCCCGCCACCCCGACGTCCGGTTCGTCAGCTGACCAGGCCGTGCGCGCCCTCGCCGTCGGGGAGGATGAGCTGGCGGCGGGGGTAGGGCATCTCGATGCCCTCCTTGGCGAAGCGGCGGTGCAGCCGCTTGACGAACTCGTGCTTCAGGCGGAACTGGTCGCCGAACTCGTCGGTCCGCAGGATCACGGTGAAGCCGATCGACGAGTCGCCGAAGGTGTGGAAGCGCACCAGCGTCTCGGCGTCCTTCACGCCGCCCTGGACCTCGTTCATGACCTCCTGGCCGACCTCCACGACCACGCTCTCGACGCGCTCCAGGTCGCTCTCGTAGGCCACGCGGGCCTGGATCAGCAGCGACATGTCCTCGGCGGGGCGGTGGTAGTTGGTGAGGATCGTGTCGGAGAACCGCTGGTTCGGGATGACCTCGATGTTGTCCGACAGGGTCCGGATGGAGGTGTTGCGCCAGTTGATGTCGACGACGTACCCCTCCTGGCCGCTGCTCAGCTTGATGTAGTCGCCGGGCTCGATCGTCTTGGACGCAAGGACGTGCACGCCCGCGAAGAGGTTGGCCAGGGTGTCCTGGAGGGCGAGCGCGACCGCGAGGCCGCCCACGCCCAGGGCGCCGAGCAGCGGCGAGATCGAGATCCCGAGGCTCTGGAGCATCACCAGGATGCCGACGCACAGCACCACGACCCGGGTGATGTTGGCGAAGATCGTCACATTGGCCGCGACGCCCTGGCGGGCCAGCGCGATCGAGGTGACCGAGCCCGCGATCAGGCGCGCCATCGCCAGCGAGACGATGAAGATGGCGGCGGCCGTGAGCACCTTCGCGATCACGTCCAGCGTGCCCCGAGGCAGTTCCAGGACTCTGGCCGCGCCCCACAGGCCGAGCAGCACCGAGACGGGCACCGCCAGGTCCTTGACCAGGCGGGCGGCCAGGTCGTCCCACGCCCAGCGGGTGTCGCCCGCGCGCCGGAACAGCCGGCCGGTCAGCAGCCGCAGGATCACCGCGATCCCGACCGCCGCCACCAGCACGGCGGCGGCGCCCACGCCCCGCTGCCAGCTCAGATCGCCCAGGTGAAGAGCCATGACGCGGAAGATTCCTCCTCTGTCCGGCGGCGGAGCCGCATGCAAAAGATCCCGATTTGCGGAGTTAGCGTCCACGATCGTAGTGAAGACCGGGCGCCCTGCGAGGCACATCACGGGACATGTGGCCGCCGAGCCCGCCGACCTGCCGGTTACGATCGATCAAGTGGTGACTGTGGGAGTGATGCGCCGGCTCGGGGTCACGGCGCTGGGACTGCGGAACGGCCCCCACCGGGTGACGGTCGAGCGCGACCTGGAGGTGCCCGCCGCCGACGGCGTGACGCTGCTGGCCGACCGGTACTCGCCCGCCGGCGTCGAGAGGGCGCCGACGGTGCTGGTCCGCTCGCCCTACGGTCGGCGCGGGCCGTTCGGCCTCATGTGCGGGCAGGGGTTCGCCTCGCACGGGTTCCAGGCCGTGGTGCAGAGCGTGCGCGGCGGCTTCGGGTCCGGCGGCGTCTTCGAGGCCCTGGACGAGCGCGAGGACGGCCTCGCCACCATCGACTGGCTGACGTCGCAGCCGTGGTTCGGCGGGACGTTCGCGATGCACGGGCCGAGCTACCTCGGCTACGTCCAGTGGGCCGTCGCCGCCGAGGCCGGACCCGAACTGAAGGCCCTGTCGATGCAGGTCACGGCGTCCACCTTCCGGGACGCCGTGAACGTGGGCGGCACCTTCGCGCTGGAGTCGGCGCTCATCTGGGTCGACCTGACCGCCCGGATGAAGCACTCCCTGTCGGGCATCACGACCGGCATCATGTCGCCGCGCCGGGCCCGCCGCGCCACCCTGTCGGGGCGCCCGCTGGCCGAGCTGGACCGGCTCGCGACCGGCGGGCAGCAGCGCTTCTTCCAGGACCTGCTGGTCAACGGCCCCGACACCCCGTTCTGGGACAAGCGCGACTTCAGCACCACCGTCTCGCAGGTGACCGCACCGGTGAACATGACGGGCGGCTGGTACGACATCTTCCTGCCCTGGCAGATGAAGGACTACGCGGCCCTGCGCGCCGCGGGCCGGCGCCCCTACCTGACGATCGGCCCCTGGTTCCACGCCGACCAGCGCATGATGCGCGGCTCGATCAGCGACGCCATCGCCTGGTTCCGCGCCCACCTGCTGGACGACCCGTCCGGCCTGCGCGACCAGCCCGTCCGAATCTTCGTCACCGGCGCCGACGAGTGGCGCGAGTTCCCCGACTGGCCCGTCCCCGGCATGCGGGAGGAGCGCTGGCACCTCCAGCCGGCGGGAGCCCTGTCGCCCGGCTCGCCGCGGGAGTCCGAGGCCGACCGCTACCGCTACGACCCGAACCACCCGACACCGTTCCTCGGCGGCCCCACCCTGCTGGGCGAGACGCACCCGTCCACCGACCAGCGGCGCCTGGAACGCCGCCGCGACGTGCTGACCTACACCTCGGCCGTCCTGGACGACGACCTGGAGGTCATCGGCCCGGTCACCGCCGACCTGCACATCCGCTCGAACCGGGAGCACACCGACTTCGTCGTGCGGCTCTGCGACGTCACGCCCGAGGGCGAGTCGCTCAACCTCTGCGAGGGCATGCGCCGGCTCGTCCCCGGCTCCCCGGAGCCCTCCGAGGACGGGGTCCGCCACGTCGCCATGGAGCTCTGGCCGGTCGGCCACCGCTTCAAGCGGGGCCACCGCGTCCGCGTGCAGGTGGCCAGCGGGGCCTACCCCCGGGTGGCCCGCAACCCCGGCACCGGCGCGCCCATCGGCACGGCCACCGAGATGCTCACCGCCGACCAGGAGATCTTCCACGACCCCGGGCGGCCGTCCTCGATCACACTGCCGATCGTGTCCGGCGAGGTCAGCCCCGGCGGGACCTGAGCGCCTCCAGGGCCTTGTCGGCGTGGGCGTTCATGCGGATCTCGCTCCTGACGACCGCGAGGACGCGGCGGTCGGTGTCGATCACGAACGTCTGGCGCTTGGTCGGCATGAGCGCCAGGGAGCGCTTGACGCCGAACCGCGCGCGGACCTCGCCCGACGGGTCCGACAGCAGCGGGTAGCCGAGGGAGTGCCGGTCGGCGAACTCCTTCTGCTTGGCGACCGGATCGGCGCTGATGCCCACCGGGTGGGCGCCCGCCTCCGCAAGCTCGGCGACCACGTCGCGAAAGCGGCACGCTTCGGCGGTGCAGCCGGGGGTCATGGCCGCCGGGTAGAAGAACAGGACGACCGGGCCCTCCGCCAGCAGGCCGGACAGGGTGCGCACCTCGCCCGTCTCGTCGGGGAGCTCGAAGTCGTCGACGACGTCACCGGGGTTCATGGCTCGAACCTAGCCGAGGAGGGCGGTGATCTCCCCGGCGGCCCAGTGCCCGCGGGCGCCGGGACGTTCCGCGAGGTAGGCGCCCGCGCGGGCGGCGGACCAGCCGTGCGCCTCGCGCAGGCCGCGGCCGAGCATCGCCAGGTAGGGCGCGGTGGGCGCGTTCGGGGGATGCGGCTCGGACGAGGTGAAGGTGAGCATGGGGCGGCCCGCGTGCTCCCCCACCTTCAGGACGGTCTCGTAGCGGCCGGGGCCGAGGCGCTGGCGGCCGCGCTCGACGGCCTCGCCGAGATCATGGTCGGCGCCGACCTCCCGGCGCATCTCCTGGGAGAGGACGTCGCAGAACTGGCGGCGGGTGAGCAGGTAGGCGCGGGCGGCGGCGCGCCCGGGGAGCTCCGGGTCGTAGAAGGCCATGCCGCCGCCCCAGGTCAGGGACGTCAGCGCGAAGTAGATGCCGCCGGGGACCGTGACCGGGCGCTCGGCCCGGGCGGGACGGGGGTCGCGGCAGCCCGTGTAGTGGCGGGCCCCGCCGCTCGGCCGCCCCCCGGCCAGGTAGCAGCGGAACCTGTCCCGGAACAGGTTCGAGCCGTAGGCCACGTACCAGATCGGTTCGTCGTCCATCTTCCCGAGTATCGCCGCAGTGAGCGCGGTGCCGGCGAACTCGGAGGTAGGTATTCCGTTTCGTCGGGTTTGACGAACGGGGGGGAGGGATAGGAAACTGTCCGAGCAGGTGTCTACGACGCAGATACCTCCGAGCTTCCCATGTGTAGTCCCGGAGGATCCGTCATGCAGCACCCGCTTCACATCGCCCTGGTGTCCGCCTCCGACCTTGACGGCGAGCACCTGCAGTCAGTCCACGTCCGGGATCTCGCCCGAACGCTGACCCGGCCGCTCGTCACCGACGGCGAGCCGAACCAGGTCACGGTCTACACGCGCCGTCAGGACGGCTCCGCCCGCGGCCGCGTGAAGCTCGCGCCGGGCGCCGCCCTCGTGCACCTCGACGCCGGGCCGGCCCGCCCGCTGTCCGACGACGAGCTCCTCCAGCACCTCCGCGACTTCGCCGACGGGCTGCGCCGCCGCTGGTCCGGCTCCGCGCGCCCCGACATCGTGCACGCGCACGGCTGGATCGGCGGCCTGGCCGCCTGCGCCGTCGCCCGCGAGCTCGGCATCCCGTTCGTCCAGAGCTACCACGGCGTCGCCACCGCCGAGCGGCAGGCCGGACGCCAGGTCCACCCCCACCGCGACCGCCTGGAGAAGGCCATCGGCCGCGACGCCGACCTGGTGCTGGCCGGGCACGCCGAAGAGGCCACCGCCGTCGTGCGGATGGGCGTCGCGCGGCCGTCGGTCGCGGTCGTCCCCTACGGCGTGGACTCCGAGCTGTTCTCCCCGACCGGCCCCGCGATGCCGCGCGGCGACCGGGCCCGCCTCGTGATGGTCTGCGACGACCTCGGCGCCGACGTCGAGACCGCGATGCGCGCCCTGGTGCACGTCCCCGACGCCGAGCTGGCCGTCGCGGGCGGCCCGGAGCGCGAGGACCTGGAGCACGACGCGGGCGTCCACCGGCTGCGGATGCTCGCCAAGGAGCTGCACGTCGCCGACCGGGTCATCCTTCTCGGGCGGCTGCCCCGCAAGTCGCTGCCGAAGCTGCTGCGGACCGCCTCCCTCGCGCTGTCGCTGGCCCAGTACCAGCCGTCCCCGACCGCGCCGCTGGAGGCCATGGCCTGCGGCGTCCCCGTCGCGGCGACCCCGGCCGGCGGCAACGCCGACGAGGTCCTCGACCACATCACCGGCATCCACGTCCCGCCGGCGCGGCCGGTCGTGATCGGCCGGGCGATCCGGCAGCTGCTGTCGGAGGAGACCACCCTGCACGGCTACTCCATCGCCGCCGGCGACCGCGCCCGCTCCCGCTACTCGCTGGAGCGGATCGCCGCCGAGACGCTCCGGGCGTACCTGAAGGTGCTTCCCGTCCCGGAGCCCGTCGTGGAGGAGGACGAGGCGGAGCTCGAGACCGACAAGTCCCCCGCGCTTGCCGGCTGACGCGCACCGTCCCCGACGGGCCCCGGATCCCCCCGGATCCGGGGCCCGTCCACGTATCCCACGGTGGGATACTCGACCGGGATGACCAGAAGGGGCAGTACGTGCTGATCGGCAGGGCGGCGGAGCTCGCGGAGCTGACCGCGGCGCTGGACCGCGCCGCGGCGGGCAGCGCCGGGGTCGTGCTCGTCAGCGGCGACGCGGGGGTCGGCAAGACGCACCTGGTGTCCGCGCTCACCGCCACCGCCCTCGACCGCGGCTGCACGGTCCTCGTCGGGCAGTGCGCCGAGCTGGGCGAGAGCATGCCCTACCTGCCGCTCATCGACGCCCTGTGGGCCGCCGCGCACGCCGGGGCGGCCGAGTCGGACGGGCTCCGCGCCGCGCTCGACGCCCGGCCCGCGCTCGCGCGCCTGCTGCCGGACGGCGAGGGCGGCCCCGGCGAGGGCTCCGAGCTGGGCCAGCAGCAGCTGTTCGGCGCGGTGCTCGGCCTGCTCGGGGAACTGGGCGACGACCGGCCCGTCCTGCTCGTCCTGGAGGACCTGCACTGGGCCGACCGGTCGACCCGGCACCTGCTGACGTTCCTCAGCCGCGTCCTGCAGCGCGAGCGGGTCTGCCTCGTCGGCACCTACCGGTCCGACGACCTGCACCGGCGGCATCCGCTGCGGCCCGTGGTCGCCGAGCTGCTGCGGCTGCCGAACGTGACCGGGGTCGAGGTCCGCCCGTTCGGGCCGGGCGAGACCGCCGAGTACCTCGCCGAGCTGGCGCGCGGGTCCGCCCCCGTCGCGGCGCGGACCGTCGAGCGGGTGCACCGCCGGTCGGAGGGCAACCCCTTCTACGCGGCCGAGCTGTACTCCTCCGGCCTGGACGTCGAGGACGACGGGGCCGCCGGGCTGCCGTCCGCGCTCGCCGACCTGCTGCTGTCGCGGATCGAGCGGCTCTCGGAGGGCGGCCAGCGGGTGGTGCGGGTCGCGGCCGTGGCGGGCCGCCGCGTCGACGACGAGCTGGTGCGCCGCGTGTCGGGGCTGGAGGAGGCCACCGTCGGCGAGGCGCTGCGCGAGGTGGTGTCGCACCAGCTGCTCGTCCCGTCCGGCGCCGGGTACACGTTCCGGCACGCGCTGCTGCGGGAGGCCGTCTACGGCGACCTGCTGCCCGGCGAGCGGACCCGGCTGCACGCCGACTTCGCCCGGCTCCTCGCGGGCCTGCCCGACGGCACGCGCGGGTCGGCGGCCGAGCTGGCGCACCACAGCCTCGCGGCGCACGACCTGCCCGCCGCGTTCGCCGCCTCCGTCCGGGCGGGCCGCGAGGCCGACCGCCTCGCCGCGCCCGCCGAGGCCTACGAGCACTACGACCGGGCGCTGGAGCTGTGGGACGCCGTCCCGGACCCGGAGGCCGCCGCGGGCACCGACCGGTTGCGCCTGTCGATGTCGGCCGTCCAGGCGTCCGCGCGGGCGGGCGACCTGCGGCGGGCGGTGCACCGGCTGCGCCGGATGCTGGCGGCGGCCGACCCCGCCGACGCGCGGCTCGGCTGCCTGATGCGCGAGCACCTGGCCGCCTACCTCGGCGACCTCGACGAGGACTCCGAGGCGCAGGCGGTGGCGCGCGAGGCGGTCGCGATGCTGCCGGCCGACCCGCCGACCGTCGAGCGCGCCGGCGCGCTCGCCACCTACGCCCGGACGCTGATGTACCGGGACCCGGACGGGGAGATGCCCGGGTTCGCCGAGCGCGCCATCGAGACCGCGCGCCGGGCGGGCGCCCCCGGCGCCGAGGCCAGCCTGCTGGTCACGCTCGGCGTGTACCGCGAGTCGCGGGAGGCCGACACCGGCGTCTCGGAGCTGTTCGCCCGCGCCCACGAGCTCGCCGCGGCGGCCGGCGACAGCTCCATGATCGCGATGCGGGCGCTCTTCCACCGCGCCCGGTCCAAGTTCGACCGCGGCGACCTCGCGGGCGCGGTCCGCGCCGCTGACGAGGGCGTGAAGTACGCGGTGGACAACGGGATCCTGTGGAGCACGTTCGGCATCGTGCTGCGGTCCCTGCGCTACCTCGTCCACTACACCTCGGGGAACTGGGCGGAGGCGGGGCGGCTCACCGACGAGTTCGCGGTCCAGGTCGTGCGGACGCCCGAGGCGCAGGTGTCGGCGTACGCCCTGTTCCTGGAGGTCGCGCAGGGCGCGCCGACGGTCGAGGAGCGGCTGCGCTGGATCGCTCCACTCTGGGGCCAGGACGGGTTCGTCAACTACCTCGCCCGGGGGCTGGCCGCCGAGCACGCGCTGTGGCGCGGCGACCCTGACACGGCGGCCGAGCACGTCCGAGACGTCTTCGACACCATCTACGTCGACACGGTCGGGGCCATCCGCGTGGCGGCGACCGGGCTGTGGGCGGAGGCCGATCGGGCGGCCCGCGCCCGCGCCGCCGGCGACGAGGAGTCGCTGCGGGCCGCGAGGGAGGCCGGCGACGATTTCCTGCGGGTCGCGCGCAGCGTCGTGGCGGTCAACGTCGACGGGCGGCCCCGCACCTGGCTCGGCTGGGAGGGGCAGGGCTGGCTGGCCCGCGCCGAGGCCGAGCGACGCCGCCTCGACGGCGTCCACGACGTCGGCCTGTGGCGCAGGACGGCCGAGCTGTTCACCTACGGCGACGCGGACGGCGGGTTCGTCTACGAGGTGGCCCGGTCGCGGTGGCGGCTCGCGGAGGCCCTCGCCGAGAACGGCGACCGGGAGGAGGCCGCCGAGCAGTGGCGGGCGGCCGTGCAGGCCGCCGAGCGGCTCGGCGCGAAGCCGCTGCTGGCCGCGCTGCGCGACCTCGGCGCCCGCGCCCGGCTCGGCATCGGCCGCGCGGGCGCGGCGTCCCGGCCCGGCCCGTCCGGACCGCTCGCCTCCCTCACCGGCCGGGAGCGGGAGGTGCTCAAGCTCGTCGCCGAGGGCCGCAACAACCGGGAGATCGCGGCGGCGCTGTTCATCTCCCCGAAGACGGCGAGCGTCCACGTGTCGAACATCCTCGGCAAGCTGAACGTCTCCAGCCGCACCCAGGCCGCCGCGGTCGCCCATCGCGAAGGCATCTGATCTTGCATTTCCGGACGGGGCGCCGGTAATCTGCTTTTTGTGACTGCCGGGTCGGCCATGGGCCACGAGCGAGTGAGGTTCCCGGCCTCCGAGTGAGGCCGGCGCGGGCCCGAGGCCCGCCTTTCCACTCCCCCTCCTTCTTTCTTTCCGCGCGAGCGGCGCTCCGCGCTCTCCGCGCGTGTCAGCGCTTCGCCTCCTGTGTGCGCAGCGCCACGTCAACAAGCATGCCCGCACCTTCGGCATGCCCTTATCCCACCTTTCCCAAGCCACGGAAGCATGCCCTTTCCGTGGCTTACTCACCATGCCCGGAAACGGCTGCGAAACAGCCGTGCCCGGAAACAGGCATGCCCGAAAACAGGCGTGCCGTGAACAGCCATGCCCGCAGAAACGGTTCAGGAGACAGATGGATTTCAACAGGCAGATCATCGAGGAGTTCCGCGCGAACGGCGGGCGGGTCGGCGGCCCGTTCGAGGGCGGGCGGCTGCTCCTGCTGACCACGACCGGGGCGCGCACCGGCGCCCCGCACACGACGCCGCTCGGCTACCTGCCCGACGGCGTCGGGCGCGTCCTCGTCATCGCCTCGGCCGGGGGCGCTCCGCGGAACCCGGCCTGGTTCCACAACCTGGTCGCGAACCCGCGCGTCAGGGTCGAGAGCGGCGTGTTCACCTACGAGGCCGACGCCGTCGTCCTGGAGGGCGGCGAGCGCGACCGCGCCTTCGCGCGGGCGGTCGAGGCCGATCCCGGGTGGGCCGAGTACGAGGCCAAGTCCGGGCGGACGCTGCCCGTCGTCGCCCTCGTCCAGGCCGCCCCGGGGCCGCCCGGGGGGCCGGAGTCGCCCACTGCCATGCTCCTCGCGGTGCACGGCGCGTTCCGCTCGGAGCTGGAGCTGATCCGCAAGGAGGTCGCCGCGTCGGGGGCCGCCGTGGGCGCCCAGCTGCGGGTCAACTGCCTCACGCTGTGCCAGGGTCTCGGCCACCACCACATGGGCGAGGACCAGCAGATGTTCCCGCTGCTGGAGCGGCGGCATCCCGAACTCGCGAAGGCGCTGGCGGAGCTGCGCGACGAGCACGAGGTGATCAGCGGGCTCCTGGACGAGTTGCGCCGCGTCCTCGACGGCGGCGACCCCGCGTCCCTGCTCACCGAGGTGGAACGGCTCACCACGGCGCTGGAGGCGCACCTCGACCACGAGGAGGAGCGGCTCCTCCCGCTCCTCGACGCCCTGGAGTTCCAGGGGCGAGGGGCTAGAGGAGGCCGCGGCCCGGGATCAGCGGCAGGTCCAGGGCGGTGAGCAGGCCGGGCGGCGCCTCGACGACGGCGGGGACGGCGTTGACGAGGCGCATCGCGGTGGCCTTCAGGCCCGCGGTGTTGTGGTCGCCGTCGGTGCCGAGGAGCCGCAGGTCCACCGTGTAGTTCGGCTCGCCGCGGACCTCGACGCGGTAGCAGCCCGCGCCGGCGGGCTGCGGCCAGTCGGGAGCGAGGTCGTCGCGGAGCCGGGTGACGTGCTCCAGGACGACGACGGCCTCGCCGCCGCGCATGCCCCGCACCTCGAACCGCAGGGCGGCGGCGGTCCCCTTCTCGATGCTCCCGGCGGAGACGGCGAAGGTCTCGGGCGCGGGGAGGCGGGTGTGCCACTCGGTGATCTCGTCCAGCTCCGCGCCGAGCCCGGCGGCGATCTGCCGGACGACGCTCCCCCACGCCATGGTGAGGACGCCGGGCTGAAGGAGCATCGGCGTATCGTCCAGCGGGCGGCCGAAGCCCATGATGTCGAACAGGACCGTGGCCTGGTCGTAGGTGTTGTAGTTGAGGATCTCCATGCAGCGCACCTGCTCGATGCGCTCGCTGATGCCGGTGACGGCGAGCGGGAGCACGTCGTTGGCGAAGCCGGGGTCGATGCCGTTGACGAAGATCGACGCGCCGCCCGCCGCGGCCGCCTCCCGCACCGGGTCGGACATCTCGGGCGGGACGACGCCGTCCGGGAACTGCAGGAACACCGGGCTGCTGGAGACGACGTTCACCCCGGCGCGCAGGATGCGGCACAGGTCGTCGATCGCCTCCATCAGCCTGACGTCCGCCATCGAGGTGTAGACGACGCAGTCGGGCCGCAGGGCGAGCAGCGCGTCGGCGTCGCCCGTGGCGATGACGCCGAGGTCGCGGCCGAGACCCGCAAGGTCGCCGGCGTCGCGGCCCGCCTTCGCCGGGTTGGAGACCCACACTCCGGCGAGTTCGAGGTCGGGGCGCGCGTCGATGCCCGCGATCGCGTGCCGCCCGACGTTGCCGGTGCTCCACTGGACGACGCGGTAGGTCACAGGTCCTCCAGACCGAGGTCGAGGTTCGGGGCGTCGATGCCGCCGTCCACCCGCAGCAGGCTTCCGGTGACGTAGGCGGCGGCGGGCGAGGCGAGGTAGAGGACGGCCGCGGCGACGTCCTCGGGCTCGCCGACGCGGCGCAGCGGCGTCCTGCGCTCCATCTCGGTGCGCAGGCCCTCGTCGGTCATCACGATGTCGAGCGCGGACGTCGCGACGGAGCCGACGGCGATGGCGTTGACCCGCACGCGCGGCGCCAGGTCGGACGCGGCGAGCCGGGTGTAGTGGGCGAGGGCCGCCTTGGCGCTGCCGTAGGCGAGGTAGCCGCGGCCCGCGAGCCGGCCCATGGCCGAGGAGATGTTGACGACGCTGCCGCCGTCCGCCTTCAGCAGGTGCGGGACGGCCGCCCGGGTCAGCGCGTGCGCGGTGGCGACGTTGAACCGGAACGCCTTCTCCATGTGCCGGGGCGAGGTGTCCAGGAAGGCGGCGGGCATGGCGCCGCCCATGTTGTTCACCACGATGTCGAGGCGGCCGAACTCCCCGGCGGCCAGGCCCGCCAGCTCGGCGGCGGCGTCGGGGTCGGAGAGGTCGGATGGGACGACCAGCGCCCGCCGCCCGGCCGCCTCCACCCGCGCGGCGACCTCGTCGAGCTGCTCGCGCGTCCGGGAGGCGATGAGCACGTCCGCGCCCGCCTCGGCGAGGGCGACCGCCGTGGCCGCGCCGATGCCCCGGCCCGCTCCCGTCACCACCGCCGCCCTGCCGTCGATTCGGAACCGGTCCGAGATCACCGGCGTCACCTCCGGTCCGTCGCGTCGCCTTCGCCACAGCCTACGCAGAAACTAGAACCTGTTTCAATATTCAGGCGAGGAAGTCGAACTCCACACCGGCTCCCGCGGCGCGGGCGTCGGTGTAGGCCGTCCAGCTCAGCGCGAGGTCCTGCCACGGCAGCCCGACGGGCGCGTAGACCGTGATCTCGTCGTCCCTCAGCCGTCCGGAGGCCTGCCCGCGCAGCAGGTCGCCCAGCGTCCCGGCCTCCCGGCCGGCCCCGGCGTCCGCGAGCACGCCCATCTCGGCCGCGAGCGGAACGTCGTCGACGACGACGCGGGCGCCCTCCAGAAGGCCGGCGCCCAGCTCCGCCTTGCCGGGCTCGTCCGCGCCGAGCGAGGTGAGGTGCGTTCCGGGGGCCACGTCGGCCTCGTCCAGGAGGGGGCTGCGCGCCCAGGTCGCCATCACGACGATCTCGGCGTCCCGGGCGGCGGCCCGCGGGTCCGGCGCGACGGCGGCGGGCACGTCCAGCCGGGCGCCGTGCCGCGCGGCGAAGTCCGCGGCGCGGGCGGCGTCGAGGTCGCACACGGTGAGGCCGCGCACCTCCCGCAGCTCGCTCAGCCCCCGCAGGACCAGTTCGGCCTGCGCGCCCGCGCCGATCACCGCCACGGCGCTCGCGCCCGGACGCGCCAGGGCGTGGGTGCCGAGGGCGGCGGCCAGGCCGGTGCGCCAGGCGGTCACGGTCGCCGAGTCCAGCTGCGCGAGCAGCTCGCCGGTCCCGAGGCCGTGCAGGCAGACCACGCCGCGCAGTGCCGGGCGGCTGCCGGGGAACTTGGCGTTCACCTTCACCGTGTAGGCGGGGACGCCCTCGACCACGCCCGGCAGCAGCGCCGTCGCCGTGCCCTCCCCCGGAGGCTTCGTGACCACCCGGCGGGCCGCGGTGCCGCCGGGCCCCGCCGTGAAGCCGCGGCGCAGGGCGTCCAGGCACCGGGCGGGGTCGAGCAGCGATTCGAGGACGGAGCGGGCCAGCAGGAGTGTCACCGGATCATCCTCCCGCGCCCCGGGGGCCCAATGGACCTGCCTACCGACCAGTCCCAAAACGGTTAAACGGGCCATCCTCCCCGGGCTTCGACCACGGAACCCGCACCCATTGTGACAATCCGTAGATGCCCGGTTGGTCACTTTCTCGCCTTACGTGGGCGTTCAGGAATCTTCCAGCATGGCCCGTGACCTCCGGCGCACCACTCGGGTGCGCCCAATCCCCCCTGGAGGCAGAGTGAAGTTCCGTTCCAACCGCGTCCGCGGCACCGCCGCCGCCGTCACCGTGGCGGCGTCCGGGCTCGCGGCGACCACCCTCGTCGCCGCTCCCGCCGCGAACGCCTCCCTCGACGCGTCGAGCGGGCGCGTCGCCGCCACCCGGTCCGACACGGGCGGCGCGGCGGCGAAGCTGGCGAAGCGGCTCGGTGACCGCAGCGCCGGCGCCTACCTGGACCAGGCGTCGAAGAAGCTGGTCGTCACGGTCACCGACGCCAAGGCCGCGCAGGCGGTCCGGGCCGCCGGGGCCGTGCCGAAGAGCGTCACGCGCAGCGGCTCGGACCTGAAGAAGGTCATGGCCGCGCTCAAGCGCGACGCGACCGTCCCCGGCACCGCCTGGGCCGTCGACCCGGCCGCCAACCAGGTCGTCCTCACCATGGACAGCACGGTCAAGGGCGCCCGGCTCAAGAAGGTGCGGACCGCGGCGGGCAAGCAGGGCGCCGCCGTCCGCACCGAGACGGTCGCCGGGAAGTTCCGCATGTTCACGGCGGGCGGCGACCCGATCTACACGGGCAGCGCTCGCTGCTCGCTCGGATTCAACGTCAAGAAGGGAAGCGAGTACTACTTCCTGACCGCGGGGCACTGCACCGAGGCGGGCTCCACGTGGACCGACGGGTCGGGCGGCACGCTCGGCAGCAACGCCGGGAGCAGCTTCCCCGGCAACGACTACGGCCTCGTCAAGTACGCCTCCACCCCGGAGGACACGCAGGGCGGCGTCACGGTCAACGGCCAGTTCCAGGACATCACCGGCGCCGCCGACGCCACGGTCGGCCAGACCGTGACCCGCAGCGGCAGCACCACCGGCGTCCACGACGGGCAGGTCACCGCGCTCAACCAGACGGTGAACTACCAGGAGGGAAGCGTCAGCGGCCTCATCGAGACGACGGTGTGCGCCGAGCCGGGCGACAGCGGCGGACCGCTGTTCGCCGGGTCCAGTGCGGTCGGGCTGACCTCCGGAGGCAGCGGTGACTGCTCCTCCGGCGGCACCACGTTCTTCCAGCCCGTGGCCGAGCCGCTGTCGGCGTTCGGCGTCGAGATCTACTAGCGCTCCCGGCGGCCCGCCGGAGCTCCCAGGCGGCGGGAGGCCATGCGAGTTTCGGCCCTGGTCCTTCGGCCTTTCCGGCGGAGGGACCGGGGCCGAACACCGTTCGCGCTCCCGGCCCCCGGCGATCGGTATTGCCGGACTGACCACGGACGCCGCGCCGAGAGTGCCAACGCGAACGTGTCGAATTGGTCACCTTCTGCGTCTTACGTCCGCCTTGACGGTTCTTACACCATGTCGGTGACCTCCGGCGCACCACTCGGGTGCGCCCTATCCCCCGTGGAGGCATAAGTGAAGATCCGTCACAGGCGCGTCAGCGCCGCCGCCGTCACCACGGCGGCGGCCGGACTGGTGGCAGCCACCCTCGCCGCCGCTCCAGCCGCGTCCGCGTCCCCCGCCGCCCCCGCCGCCCCCGCCGCTCCCGGCGACGTCGCGACCGCCCTGGCGCACCAGCTGGGCACCCGCAGCGCGGGCTCCTACCTCAAGGGCGGCAAGCTCGTCGTCACCGTCACCGACGCGCAGGCCGCCAGCACGGTCCGCGCGGCGGGCGCGGTCCCGCAGACCGTCGCGCGCAGCGGCGCCGACCTGAAGAAGGTCGAGGCCGCGCTCAAGCGCGACGCGACCGTCCCCGGCACCGCCTGGGCCGTCGACGCGGCCAGCAACCAGGTCGTCCTGAGCGTCGACAGCACGGTCAAGGGCGCCAAGCTCAAGAAGGTCCGCGCCGCCGCGAGCAAGCAGGGCGCCGCGGTCCGCACCGAGACCGTCGCCGGGAAGTTCCAGACCCTCACCCGCGGCGGCGAGGCGATCTACACCGGCGGCGCCCGCTGCTCGCTCGGATTCAACGTCAGGAGCGGCAGCACGTACTACTTCCTCACGGCCGGGCACTGCACCAACATCGGTTCGAGCTGGAACGACGGCTCCCGGACGCTGGGCACCAGGGCCGGGACCAGCTTCCCCGGCAACGACTACGGCATCGTCCGGTACAGCTCGACGCCCACCGACACGCAGGGCTCGGTCAACCTCTACAGCGGCACGCGCGACATCACCAGCGCCGGCAACGCCACGGTGAACCAGACCGTGTACCGCAGCGGCAGCACCACCGGCCTGCACAGCGGCCGGGTCACCGCGCTCAACCAGACGGTGAACTACGCGGAGGGCAGCGTCAGCGGCCTCATCCGCACCACCGTGTGCGCCGAGCCCGGCGACAGCGGCGGCTCCCTGTTCGCCGGGAACACCGCGCTCGGGCTGACCTCGGGCGGCAGCGGCAACTGCTCCTCGGGCGGGACGACGTTCTTCCAGCCCGTCACCGAGCCGCTGTCGCGGTACGGGGTGTCGGTCTACTAGATCCTGAAGGAGGCTCCCCCTCAGCGACGGGCCGCCCCCGCCACGGACTCCCGTGGGGGCGGCCCGTCCGCCGCTCATCTCGCGGCGGGGACCTCCAGCGTGCGCAGGACCTCGGCGAGGACGGCGGGCTGCTGGTCGGCCAGGTAGAAGTGCCCGCCGGGCAGCACGCGCAGCGCGAACCGGCCCCGGGTGGCGCGCTCCCACCCGCGGGCCTGATCCCGCGTCACGTGCGGGTCGGCGTCCCCGATGATCGCGGTGAGCGGGACGGCCGGCGGCGGCCCCGGCCGCGGGGCGTACTCCTCGATCAGCGTGAAGTCGTTGCGGACGTAGGGCAGGACGAGCTCGCGCATCTCGGGGTCGGACAGCAGCTCGGCGTCGGTCCCGCCGAGCTTGGCCAGCTCGGCGACCAGGCCGTCGTCGTCCCTGTCCCGGACGCGCTCGTCGCCGCGGTCGTCCGGCGGGCGGGCGCCGGAGGCGAACACGTGCACCGGGGGCGTGCCCCGCTCCTCCAGCAGCCGCGCCACCTCGTAGGCGAGGACGGCGCCCATGCTGTGCCCGAACAGCGCGGCGGGGCGGTCCATCAGCGGCGCCATCGCCCCCGCGACGAGGCGGGCGAGCTGGTGGGCGTCGGTGACGAACGCGTCCGCCATCCGGTCGGCGCGGCCCGGGTACTGGACGGCCTGCACCTCGACGGCCGGGCCCGCGGCCTTGGCCCAGGGCCGGTAGAACACCGCCGACCCGCCCGCGTGCGGCAGGCAGAACAGCCGCATCGACGCCCAGGGGCGCGTCTCGGGGCAGCGGAACCAGGTCACGTGATCAACTCCTCCTCCTCGTCCCGGCGGGACGCCACGCGGGGGTCGCTCGGCAGCGGCCACGGCGCGACCCGCGGGTCCGGGACGAGCTTGGTCGCGGTGCTCTCCGCGGCCACCTTGAAGCCGCGCCGCCGGTAGTTGGCGATCGCGTTCGGGTGGTCGAGGCTACTGGTGCGCAGCCACACCCGCGCGGCGGGGCCGCAGTCCAGGGCCCACAGCTCGCCGCGCTGCCAGGCGCGGCGGGTGCACTGCTCGACGAGGTAGCCGCCGTAGCCGCGCCCGACGAACGCGGGAGTGAGGCCGACCAGGTGGATCTCGGTGTCCCCGCCGGGCTGCGCCTCGATCTCGAAGAACCCGGCGATGGTGCCCTCGGCCATGGCGATCCACGTCGACAGCTCCGGGCGCTCCACCCAGGCCTGCCACTGCTCGTAGGTCCACGGGAAGCGGTCCGTCCAGCACACGCGGGAGCCGACGGTCGCGTACAGCGCGCGGTTGACGTCCGGGGACGGCAGCCCGGCGAGGGTGAACGTCATCTCGACGCCCGGCAGCGGAGCGGGACGCAGGTCGGCGGCGTCCAGCATCTCCATCTCCCACTCGGTGACCGAGGGGATCCGCAGATGCCCGCCCTCCGGGGACGGGGCCCGGCCGGCCTCACTCACCCATGGCCTCGACGAGGCTCTTCGGCCGCATGTCCGTCCAGTTCTCGTTGACGTAGTCGAGGCACGCCTGCCGGGTGTCCTCGTCCTTGGCGACCGTCCAGCCGGCGGGGACCTCGGCGAACGACGGCCACAGCGAGTGCTGGCCCTCGTCGTTGACGAGGACGAGGTAGGTGCCGTCGGGGTCCTCGAAGGGGTTGGTCATGATGTCTCCCTTTCAGTGGCTCGGTCGTTCAGTGGCTGCTGCGTAGCTTGTCGAGCTTGGCGGCCAGCACGGCGCCCATCTCGGCGGCCGGGCCCGGCTCCATGAGCAGGTGGTGGTCGACGTCGAGCGGGTAGTCCTCGATCTCGCCGTCCACGAGCGGGCCCCAGTTGGAGCGGCCGGTGGGCGAGTCCTCGGTGCGGCCGCGCAGCGCGGTGAAGAAGACGACGTCCCCCCGGTACCGTCCGGGCTCGTACTCCTCGGCCTGGCGGAGCCCGTTCTCGTAGTTGCGGTAGACGTTGACGAGGTCCTCCTCGCCGAGGGTGGCGAGCGCGTCGTCGCGCTCGGCGAGCACCGCCATGATCTGCGCCATGTCGGGGTTGCCGTCCTCGGCGACCATGCGGGCGTCGACGCCGATCGCCTCCAGCAGCTCGGGGAGGATCTCGCGGCGCTCCGACTCCAGGTCCTGCCCGTGGTAGGCGTCGATGAGGGCGAGCAGGGCGACCCGCTGCCCCTCCGCCTGGAGCCGCAGCGCCATCTCGTAGGCGACGAGCCCGCCGAGCGACCAGCCCGCGAGGTGGTAGGGACCGGACGGCTGGACGGCCCGGATCTGGGCCAGGTAGTCGGCCGCCATCTCCGCGATCGACTCCGGCAGCTCGGGCCGGGTGAACGCGCGGGCCTGGAGGCCGTAGATCGGCTGGTCCGGGCCGAGGTGCCGCTGGAACTGGAGGTAGCCCCAGGCCAGCCCGCCGGCGGGGTGGACGAAGAACACCGGCGGCCGGGTCCCCGACGTCCGGATGGGCAGCAGCACCTCGAAGCCGAGCCGGTCCGCGGGGTCGCCGACCCTGGTCATCGCCTCGACGGTCTGGTGGGTGAACACGTCGCGGGGGGTGAGCTCCACGCCCGCCTGCCGGGCCCGGGTGGCGAGCTTCAGCGCGGCGATGCTGTCGCCGCCGAGGTCGAAGAAGCTGACGTCGGCGCCGACGCGGTCGAGGCCGAGGACGTCCGCGACGATCCCGCAGAGGCGCTCCTCCTCGGGGGTGCGGGGGTCGCGCCCGGCGGCGGCCTCGCCGTAGTCGGGGGCGGGGAGCGCGCGCCGGTCGAGCTTGCCGTTCGGCCCGACGGGGAACGTGTCGAGCAGGACGAACGCGGCGGGCACCATGTACTCGGGCAGCCGCTCCCTGACGAACTCGCGCAGCCCCCGCCCCGCGCCGGACAGGCCCGCGCCGGTCAGGTCGGGGGCGGTCAGGTCGGGGGCGGTCAGGTCGGGGGCGATGACGTAGGCGACGAGCGTCCTGGTGCCGGGGGTGTCCTCGCGGGCGACGACGGCGACGTTCGCGACGGCCGGGTGCGCGGCGACGGCGGCCTCGATCTCGCCGAGCTCGATCCGGAACCCGCGGACCTTGACCTGGAAGTCGGTGCGGTCGAGGTACTCCAGGGTGCCGTCCGGCCGCCACCGGACGAGGTCGCCCGTCCGGTACATGCGGTCGCCGGGCGCGCCGAACGGGTCGGCGACGTACCGCTCGGCGGTGAGCGCGGGCCGCCGCAGGTAGCCGCGGCCGAGCCCGGCGCCGGCGATGTAGGCCTCGCCCGCGACGCCGGGCGGGACGGGCCGCAGCCCCTGGTCCAGCACGTACACGCGCATGTCGTCGATGGGGCGGCCCAGCACGGCGGAGGTCTCGCCGGGGTGGGCGAGCGGCGCCCGCTGCCCCGCGATGGTGGTGTAGGTGGTGGCCTCGGTGGGCCCGTACACGTTGCCGACCTCGGTGTCCGGGCACGCGGCGAGCACCTTGCGGATCGCGGCGGGGGCGCCCGCCTCCCCGCCGGTGAGGACCTCGCGGAGCCGCGCGAACGCCCGCGGCCGCTCGTCGGCGACGAGGTTGAACAGGGTCGTGGTGAGGAACAGGCCGGTCAGGTCCTCGGCGGCGATGATCTCTTCGAGGGCCTCGCCGTTCAGGTGGCCGGGCGGCGCGACGACGGCCGTCCCGCCGTGCAGCAGCGGCGTCCACAGCTCGTAGATCGACGCGTCGAACGCGTGCGGCGAGTGGACGAGGACCCGGTCGTGCGCCCCGCCCCTGAGCCGTCCGTCGGTGGCGAGGTCCGCGGCGTCGCGGTGCCGCAGCATGACGCCCTTCGGCAGGCCGGTGGAGCCGGATGTGAACAGCACGCAGGCGAGCTGCTCGGGATGGCAGGGGACGGCCGGGTCGGTCGCGGGCAGCTCGCCGAGGCCGGGGTCGTCGTCCACGACGAGGATCCGCGCCGAGGTGTCGAGGCCGGCGACGCGGTCGCGCATCGGCGCGTTGACGACGAGCACGGGCGCGGCGACCTCCGCGACCGCCCACGCCATCCGCTCCGGCGGGTAGCTGTGGTGGATCGGCGCGTACGCCCCGCCCGCCTTGAGCACCGCCAGCGACACCACGGGGATGTCGGCGGACCTCTCCAGGAGCACCGCGACGGGGGTGTCGCGGCGGACCCCGAGGCCGAGGAGCCGGTGCGCCAGCCGGTTCGCGCGGGCGTCGAGCTCGGCGTAGGTGAGCGACTCGCCCGCGGCCCGGACGGCGACGGCGTGCGGGGTCCTGTCCCGCTGCTCGGCGAACCGGGCGGTGAGGGTCTGCGGGCGCCGGGCGGTCACCGGGCCCTGCCAGGTCTCCAGGACCTGGGCGCGCTCCTCCTCGTCCAGGACGGCGATGCGGGCGAGCGGCAGGTCGGGCCGGTAGGCGACGGCCTCCAGGATGCGGACGAGGCGGCGCATCAGGCGGGCCGCGTCCTGCCCGGTGAACAGGTCGGTGCGGTGGTCGATCCGCAGGGACAGCCCGCGGCCCGGGACGGCGGCGAAGGTGAGCGGGTAGTGGGAGGCGTCGTAGCCGTCGACGTCGTGGAGGGTGAGTCCGCCGAGGTCGGTGCCGGCGGCGTCCGGGTCGAACGGGTAGTTCTCCAGGACGGTCATGGTGTCGAACAGCGTCCCGCCGCCGGTGAGGCGCTGGATGTCGGAAAGGCCGAGGTGGTGGTGCGGCATCAGCGCGGCCTGCTCGTCCTGGAGCCGCGTCAGGGCCTCGGCGACCGTGTCGGCGGGCCGGACGCGGACGCGGATCGGCAGCGTGTTGATGAACAGGCCGATCATCTGCTCGACGCCGGGCAGCTCCGGGGGGCGGCCGGAGACGGCGGCGCCGAACACCACGTCGGCCGAGCCGGTGAGGCCGCCGAGCAGCGCGCCCCACGCCAGTTGCAGGACGGTGTTGAGGGTGACGCCCTGGGCGCGGGCGCGCGCGCCGAGCGCGGAGGTGAGCTCCTCGGTGAGGCGGGTCCGGACGCGTCCGGGGGTCTCGGCGCCCGGTTCGGGCGCGCCCGGGGCCACGAGGGTGGGTTCGTGGACGCCGTCGAGGGAGCGGCGCCAGGCGTCCTCGGCGGCGGGGCGGTCCTGCGCCGCGAGCCAGGCCAGGTAGTTCTTGTACGGGGCGACGCGCGGCATGCCGGTGTCGTCGCCCTTGGCGAGGTAGAGCGCGAACAGCTCGGTCTGCAGGACGGGCGTCGACCAGCCGTCGAGCAGGATGTGGTGGTTGGTGAACACCATGCGGTGCAGGCCGTCCGCCAGCCTGATGAGCAGGAAGCGCAGCAGCGGCGGCCTCGCCATGTCGAACGGCCGGGCGCGTTCGGCGTCGGCCAGCTCGCGCGCCCTCGCCTCGCGTGCGGCCTCGGGCAGGGCGGACAGGTCCTCGTCCCGCCACGGGAGCCGGACCTCGCGGTGGACGACCTGGACGGGCGAGCCCTCCTTGCGCTGCCGGAACCCGGCGCGCAGGTTGGCGTGGCGGCGCAGCAGGGTCGCCGCGGCGGCGCGGAGCGCCCCGGCGTCGAGCGGGCCGCGCAGGTCGAACACGATCTGGGCGGTGTAGACGTCGCGGCCCGAGTCGTAGAGGGCGTGGAAGAACAGGCCCTGCTGTAGCGGGGACAGCGGGAGGATGTCCTCAAGCTGCGACTTGCTCAATCCAGCTCCCATTCGCCGTCGAGCTCGGCGGCGAGCTCGTCGATCTCCTCCTGGCTGACGTCCACCAGGGACAGGTCGGACGGGGTGAACCCGCCGACCGGCCCGTCCGCGGCGCCGTCCACGACGTGCGCGACGAGGCCGCGCAGGGCGGCGAACCAGCGCTCGGCGAGGTCCTCGATCGCGGCGGCGCCGAACAGGCCGCCCGCCCACGTCCAGGTCGCCGACAGCTCGGGGCCGCCCGGCAGGTCGCGGGTGTGCGCGTTGACCTCGATGGCGTGGACGAGGCCGAGCGCGCCGTCCTGCCCGGCGCCGAGCGCGTCGCTCTCGGCCTGGTCGGCGGGCCCCCAGTCGGTGGCCTCGGGCGCGGCGGAGCGGCCGAGGTAGTTGAACGCGATCTGGGGGTGGCTCGCGCCGCGGACGACGGGGTTGAGGTAGCGGAGCAGGCCGTATCCGATGCCGTTGTCAGGGATCTCGCGCAGCTGCTCCTTGACCCGCTTGAGGGCGGTGCCGACGGCCTGGCCGCCCTCGCGGACGTCGGCGGGCGACAGCCGCCCCGGGTCGAGCCGCACCGGGTGGATCGAGGTGAACCATCCGGCGGTGCGGGACAGGTCGACGCCGGGGACGACCTCCTCGCGCCCGTGCCCTTCGAGGTCGACCAGGACGGCCGTCTCGTCGCAGGCGCCGCGCTCGGCCCGCCATTCGGCGACGGCGAGGGCGAGGCCGGTGAGCAGCACGTCGTTGACCCGTCCGTGGAACGCGGCCGGGACCTCGGTGAGCAGCGGCTCGGTCACGTCGGCGGGCAGGTCGAGCGTGAGGTGCCCGGCCGTCGCGAACGTGTCGGTCTCCGGGTCCAGGGGGCGGGAGCCGAGCGCCGGGTCGGGGGTGGCGAGGACGTCGTCCCAGAGCGGCAGCTCGGCGGTCCGGGCGGGGTCGGACGCCTCGGCGGCGAGGCGCTGCGCCCAGCGGCGGAACGAGGTCGGGACGGGTTCGAGGTCTCCCCCGGCCCAGGCCGTGACCAGGTCCGGCAGGAGGATCCGCCAGGAGACGCCGTCCACGACCAGGTGGTGGAGGGTGAGCAGGAGGCGCCCGGACGCGGCGGGGCCCGCGTCGAACCAGACGAGCCGCGCCATCGTCCCGGCGGCGGGGTCGAGGCCGCGGCGGGCGGCCTCGGCCTCGGCGGCGAGGACGGCGCGCAGCTCGCCGGCGCCGAGGCCCGCGACGTCCACGCGGCGGACGAGGGGCGCGGCGTCGACGGTGCCGGGCTCGGTCACCTCGAACTCCGCGCCGCTCACGCGCAGGCGGAGCATGTCGTGGTGGTCCAGGACGGTCTGGAGCGCGGCGGTCAGCCGCTCCGCGCCGAGATCCGGCGGCACCTGGAGCAGCATCCGCTGGCTGTAGCCGTCGACGGGGCCGTGCAGCTCCTGGAACCAGCGCATGATGGGGGTGGGCGGGACGCGGCCGATGCCCGCGCCCGGCGCCTCGGTCTCGACCTGCTCGCCTTCGCCGACCGGCTTGGCGGTGGCGGCGAGCTCCTCGACGGTCTGGTGCTGGAACACCTCGCGGGGTGTGATGACCAGGCCGGACTGGCGGGCGCGGGAGACGAGCTGGATGGCGATGATGGAGTCGCCGCCCAGGTCGAAGAACCCGTCGTCGATCCCGACCCGCTCCAGCCCGAGGACTTCGGCGAACAGCCGGGCGAGGGTCTCCTCCTGCGGCGTGCGCGGCGCCCGCGAGGACACCTTCGCCGAGAAGTCCGGCGCGGGCAGCGCCCTGCGATCCAGCTTCCCGTTGGACGTCAGGGGCAGGGCGTCCAGCTCCACGACGGCCGCCGGGACCATGTGGTCGGGCAGTGCCTTCGCGGCGAAGCGCCGGAGCTCGGCGGAGTCGGCGCCGGACGCGACGACGTAGGCGATGAGCCGGTCGTCCCGGACGACCACGGCGGCGTCGCGGACGTCCTCGTGCCTGGTCAGGACGGCCTGGATCTCGCCGGGCTCGATCCGGAAGCCGCGCAGCTGGACCTGCTGGTCGCCGCGGCCGAGGTATTCGAGGGTCCCGTCGGGGCGCCAGCGGCCGAGGTCGCCCGTGCGGTACATGCGGGTGCCGGGCTCGCCGTGCGGGTCGGCGACGAAGCGCTCCGCCGACAGGCCGGGCCGGTTCAGGTAGCCGCGCGCCAGCCCCGGGCCCGCGACGTACAGCTCGCCCGGCACGCCGGGCGGGACGGGCTGGAGGCGGCCGTCCAGGACGTAGACACGCAGGTCGGGGATACCGGCGCCGATGGTGCTGCCCGCCGCCGTGGCCGCCAGGACCCGGTCGAGGGCGAGGTACGAGACGTGGACGGTGGTCTCGGTGATCCCGTACATGTTGACGAGCACCGGGGCGTTCTCGTCATGGCGGGAGTACCAGTCCTCCAGACGGCCCAGGTCAAGCGCCTCACCACCGAAGACGACATACCGCAAGGCCAGGTCGGTGCCCGGGTTCTGCCGGTCGGCCGCCATCAACTGGTAGAAGGCCGACGGCGTCTGGTTGAGGACCGTCACCCGCTCCCTCTCCAGGAGCGCGAGGAAGTCCTCGGGCGAGCGGGACGTCAGGTAGGGGACGACGACGAGCCTGCCCCCGTACAGCAGCGACCCCCACAGCTCCCACACCGAGAAGTCGAAGGCGTAGGAGTGGAACAGCGTCCACACGTCCTCCGGACCGAAGTCGAACCACCCCTCGGTCGAACGCAGCAACCGCACAACGTTCTGATGCGGAATCACCACACCCTTCGGGCGACCCGTCGAACCCGAGGTGTAGATGACGTAGGCGGGGTGGTCCGGCGAGATCGCAACGCCGAGGTCGGCGCCGGGCAGGTCGGGATCGTCCAGTCCTTGGAGATCTTCCGGGCGCAGGGTCAGGACGGGGCGGGCATCCTCGACCATGTACGCGATCCGGTCCTCCGGATAATCCGGATCGATCGGAACGTAGGCCGCGCCCGCCTTCAAAACCCCGAGGACCGCCACGACAAGATCCGCCGAACGCGGCAACGCCAAAGCCACGAACTGCTCAGGACCCACACCCCGCTCGACCAGACGACGCGCCAGACGATTCGCCCGCGCGTTCACCTCCCCATACGTCCACGACACACCCTCGAACGACACCGCCACCGCACCCGGACGAGCCGCCGCCCGCGCCTCGAACAGCGCCGGGATCGTCGTGCGCGGGACGTCGCCGCCCTTGCCGCCCGCCCAGCGGCGCAGGAGCGTGCGCCGCTCGCCGCGGTCGAGGATCTCGGCGGTGGTGATGGGCGCGTCGGGATCGGCGACGAGCTCGCGGACGAGGCGCTCGAACCGTCCGGCGATCGCCTGGGCGGTGGCCGGGTCGAAGAGGTCGAGGGCGTATTCGAGCCCGGCCTCGATACCGCCGGGCGCGCCGTCGTCGCCGTGCCGCTCCTCCAGGTAGAGGGACAGGTCGTACTTGGCGGCGCCCGCCGCGAGGGGTTCGGCGCCGCCGGTCAGGCCGTCCAGTTCGAGCCGCGCCTCGGGGTTGTTCTGGAACGACAGGACGACCTGGAACAGCGGGTGCCGCGCCATCGACCGCGCCGGGTTGAGGACCTCGACGAGCCGCTCGAACGGCAGGTCCTGGTGGGCGTAGGCGGCGAGGTCGGTCTCCTTGACCCGGTCGACCAGCTCGCGGAACGACGGGTCGCCCGAGGTGTCGGTGCGCAGGACGAGCATGTTGACGAACATGCCGACCAGATCGTCCAGCGCCTCGTCGGTCCGGCCCGCGATCGGCGAACCGATCGGCACGTCGGTCCCCGCGCCCAGCCGCGTCAGCAGCGCCGCGAACGCCGCCTGCATGACCATGAAGAGGCTCGCGCCGCTCTGCCGGGCGAGGGCCAGCAGTTCGGCGTGGAGTCCGGCGTCCAGTTCGAACGCCCGCGTCCCGCCCCGGTAGGACGCCTGGGCCGGGCGCGGCCGGTCCGCCGGAAGCGGCAGCTCCTCCGGCAGCCCCGCCAGAGCCTCGCGCCAGTACGCGATCTGCCGCGAGATCAGGCTCTCCGGATCGTCCTCGGAACCGAAGAGCTCGCGCTGCCACAGCGTGTAGTCGGCGTACTGGACCGGCAGCGGCGCCCACTGCGGCTCGCCGCCCTCCGCGCGCGCCGCGTAGGCGAGGATCACGTCGCGGGCCAGCGGCGCCATCGACCAGCCGTCCGCCGCGATGTGGTGCAGGACGAGCATGAGGACGTGCGCGCCGTCTCCGAGCGCGAACAGGCGGGCCCGCAGCGGCGGCTCCACCGACAGGTCGAAGCCCTGCCCGACCGTCGCCGCCAGCGCCATCGGGAGCGCGCTCTCGTCCACCTCCGCGACGTCGAGGCGGGGGCGCGCGTCGGCGGGGTCGAGGACGAGCTGCCGGGCGGTCCCGGACCGGTCCGGGAAGATCGTGCGGAGCGGTTCGTGGCGCGCCGCGACATCGGCCAGCGCGGCGCGCAGCGCGGCCAGGTCGAGGGCGCCCTCCAGCCGCAGCGCGATCGGCATGTTGAACGTCGCGGGCGCGCCCTCGAACCGGTTGAGGAACCAGAGCCGCTGCTGCGCGTACGAGAGGGGCACGACGTCCGGGCGCTCGGCCCGCACCAGCGGCGGGCGGACGTCCCCGCCGGCCTCGGCCAGCCGTTCGGCGAGGCCCGCGACGGTCGGCGCCTCGAACAGCGCCCGGACGGGCAGCTCGGCGCCGAGCGCGGACCGGATCCTGCTGACCAGGCGGGTCGCGGTCAGCGAGTCGCCGCCGAGGTCGAAGAACCCGTCGTCCACGCCGACCCTCGGCACGCCGAGGATCTCGGCGAACAGCCCGCAGAGGATCTCCTCCTGCGGCGAGCGCGGGGCCCGCCCGGCGGCCGCGCCGGTGTCGGGCGCGGGCAGCGCGGCCCGGTCGAGCTTGCCGTTCACGGTGAGCGGCAGGGCGTCGAGGACGGTGAAGGAGGGGACCATGTAGTCGGGCAGCCGCTCGGCGGCGTACCGGCGGACGGCGGCGGCGTCGACGTCCGGCCCGACGAGGTAGGCGGCGAGGCGGCGGTCGCCGGGCCGGTCCTCGCGGACGACGACGGCGGCCCGCGCGACGCCCGGGCATCCGCCGAGGACGTTCTCGATCTCGCCGGGCTCCACCCGGAAGCCGCGGATCTTGACCTGGTCGTCGGCGCGGCCGAGGTACTCGACCGTCCCGTCCGGCCGCCACCGGGCGAGGTCGCCGGTGCGGTACATGCGCTCGCCGGGTGCGCCGAAGGGGTCGGCGACGAACCGCTCGGCGGTCAGGCCGGGACGGTCGTGGTACCCGCGCGCCAGCTGCACGCCCGCGAGGTACAGCTCACCGGGGACGCCGGCCGGGACGGGCTGGAGCGCCCGGTCCAGGACGTAGGCGCGTGTGCCCCGGTAGGGGGAGCCGACGTTCGGGTGCTCGCTGAGCGCGAGCACCGCGTTCATGGTGTCGATGGTGGACTCGGTGGGCCCGTAGAAGTTCCGCGTCGTGAGGCCGGGGACCGCGCGCAGCTCCGCCCACAGGCTCTCGCTGACCGCCTCGCCGCCGAGGAGGAGCTGCGAGGGCACGTGCCCGCCGCCGTCCAGCAGGCCCGCCTCGCGGAGCGAGGCGAAGTGCGACGGGGTCGTGTTCACCAGGTCGATCTGCGCGCGCGCCACGTAGGCGGTGTAGGCCTCGACGTCGCGTCGCGTCGCGTCGTCGATGAGGTGCAGCTCGTGGCCGTACATCATCCACAGCAGGCCCATCCACGACGTGTCGAACGAGAACGACGCCAGGTGGGCGAACCGCATCCGGCGGCCGCCGGCGGCCTCGACCGCCGGGTCGAAGAACGCCTCCCGGTGCGCCTCGAAGTAGTTGAGCACGCCCGCGTGCGGGACGGTCACGCCCTTGGGTCGGCCGGTCGATCCCGAGGTGTAGATGACGTAGGCGGCGTTGCCCGCCCGCAGGCTCCGCACCCGTTCCGCGTCGGTGGGGTCGTGGGAGGGCCGTCCGGCGGCGTCCGGGAAGTCGGCGGCGGTGACGGTGAGCGCCGGGCGGCAGTCCTCCAGCGTGGAGGCGATGCGGTCGGCCGGGTACTCGGGGTCGATCGGGACGTAGGCGGCGCCTGCCTTCAGCACGCCGAGGACCGCCACGACGATCTCGGGGGTGCGCGGCAGGACGAGCGCGACGCGGTCCTCGGGCCCTATGCCCCGCGCGATCAGCTCGTGGGCGAGGCGGTTGGCGCGGGCGTTCAGCTCGGCGTAGGTCAGCCGGGTGTCGCCGCAGACGAGGGCGGTGTCGTCCGGGGTGCGGGCGGCCTGGGCCTCGAACAGCGCCGGGAGGGTCCCGGACGGGGCGTCCGCGGCCGCGCCGTTCCAACTGCTCAGGGCCGCTCGCTCGGCGTCGCCCGCCAGGTCGACCGCGCCGATCGCCCGGTCCGCGTCCTCGGCGAACGCCTCCAGGAAGCGGCGGACGCGGGCGAGCAGCGCCTCCACGGCGGGCGCCTCGAACACGTCGGGCCGGTAGTGGAGGCGGAGCGAGAGGGTGTCGCCGGGGACGGCGACGAACGACAGGGGGAAGTGGGTGGCGTCGTAGGAGTCGACCCCGGCGATGCGGACGCCGTTGAGGGAACCGTCCATGGAGGACGGGTCGAACGGGTAGTTCTCCAGCACCGTCATCGTGTCGAACAGCGCGCCGCCGTGGCCCGCCGCCCGCTGGATGTCGGTGAGGCCGAGGTGGTGGTGGGCGAGGAGCTCGGTCTGCTCGTCCTGGAGCCGCTCCATCAGCGCGCCGAGCGGCTCGTCCAGCCGGTACCGGACGCGGACCGGCAGCGTGTTGATGAACAGCCCGATCATCTGCTCGATGCCCGGCAGCTCGGGGGGACGGCCCGACACGGTCGCGCCGAACACCACGTCGTCCCTGCCGAGGAACCGTCCGAGGACGAGCCCCCACGCGCCCTGGAGGACGGTGCTCAGGGTGGCGCCGTGCCGGCGGGCGGCGCGGGTGAGGCGGCGGGTGGTGCGCTCGTCCAGCTCGGTGATCGTGCGCTCGGGGGGTTCGGGGGCGCGGGCCGCGGCGGCGGGGGCGACGAGGCTCGGCTCGCCGGCGCCGTCCAGGGCGCGGCGCCAGGCGTCCTCGGCGGCGGCGCGGTCCTGCTGGGAGAGCCAGGCCAGGTAGTTCTTGTACGGGGTGACGCGGGGCATCTCGGCGTCGTGGCCGCCCTGCACGTACAGCAGGAACAGCTCGGTCGCCAGGATCGGCGTGGACCAGCCGTCCAGCAGGATGTGGTGGTTGGTGAAGACGAGGCGGTGCCGCTCCGGGCCCGTCCTGGCGAGGACGAACCGCAGCAGCGGCGGCGCGGTCATGTCGAAGCCGCGCGCCCGCTCGCGCAGCACGACGGCGTCGGCCTCCGCGGCGGTGGCGGCGGTAACCTCCTCCCACGGCAGCTCGACGGTGCGCGGCACGACCTGCACGGGGCGCGACAGGTCCTCGTGCCAGAACGCGGCGCGCAGGTTGGGATGGCGGCGCAGCAGCGTCCCGGCGGCGGTCCGCAGCGCCGCGACGTCGAGGGGCCCCTCCAGGTCCAGCACGAACTGGGCCGTGTAGACGTCGCCGTCGCCGGCGTCGAAGAGGGCGTGGAAGAAGAAGCCCTGCTGCAGCGGCGACAGCGGCAGGATGTCCTCGAGGTCGCCCCGGTTCACTTCTTCTGCCTCCACGCGGTCTGCAACTTGTCGATCTCGCCCTGGTCCAGCTCCACCAGCAGGTCGGACGGGGTGAACCCGCCGGCCGCGCCGCCGGCGACGTCCGCGACCAGGTCGCGCAGCGCCGCGAACCAGCCCTCGGCCAGCTCCCGGACGTCGGCGGGGTCGAGCAGCCCGCCCGGCCACGTCCAGGTCGCCGACAGCACCGGGCCCGCGGGCAGGTCCAGGGTGAGGGCGTTGACCTCCAGGGCGTGCGCCATCGGCATGCGGGGGTCCTCCCCCGCGGGCAGTTCCTCCGGCGCGAGCGTCCAGTCGCCGCCCTCGTCGCCGCCCGCGACCCGGCCGAGGTAGTTGAACGCGATCTGGGCGGGCGGGACCTCGGCCAGCTCCTCGTCGCCGTCCACGTGGCGCAGCAGCCCGTAGCCGAGGACGTCCGGGACGGCGCGCAGCTGCTCCTTCACCTTCTTGACGGCCGCGCCGCCGGACGCGCCGCCCGCGTCCAGCCGGACGGGGTGGATCGAGGTGAACCAGCCGGCGGTGCGCGAGACGTCCACGCCGGGGACCGAGTCCTCGCGGCCGTGGCCCTCCAGGTCGACCAGCACGCCGGTGCCGCGCCCGCCGCGGCGCCTGCGCCACTGGGCCACGGCCACGGCGAGGCCCGCGAGCAGCACGTCGTTGGCGCGCCCGTGGAACGCGGCGGGCACGTCGGTGAGCAGCGGCCCGGTGACGTCGGCGGGCAGGTCGAGGGTGAGCGAGCGGGCGCGGGCCGCGATGTCGGCGCGCGGGTCGAGCGGGCGGTCCGCGAGCTTCTGCGGCGGGCCGTCCACGATGTCCAGCCAGTCCTCCAGGTCCTGGCCGCCGCGCTCGGCGGACGTGAGCTTCTGCGCCCAGCGGCGGAAGGACGTCCCGACCGGCTGGAGCTCTCCCCCGGCCCAGGCGGTGACGAGGTCGGGGAGCAGGATCCGCCAGGTCACGCCGTCCACGACCAGGTGGTGGAGGACGACGAGGAGGCGCCCCTGCTCGCGGCCCGCGTCGAACCAGACGAGCTGCGCGACCGTCCCGGCGGCCGGGTCGAGGCGGTCGCGGGCGGCGGCGGCCTGCTCGGCGATGACGGCCTGGACTTTGTCGCCGTCCAGACCCGCGACGTCGATGCGGGTGACGAGGTCGGCGGTGTCGACCGCCCCCCGCGGGCGGACGACCGGCTGCCAGCGACCGCCGTCCGCGTCCAGGCGCAGGCGCAGCACGTCGTGGTGGTCGACCAGGGTCCGGAGCGCGGCGGCGAGCCGCTCCGTGCCGAGCTCGGGCGGGGTGCGCAGCAGCATCGCCTGGTGGAAGCCGCTGATCAGGGACGCGTCGCCGTCCACCCGGTCCCGCAGCCACGCGATGATCGGGGTGATGGGGACGGGCCCGACCCCGGCGCCCGGCGCCTCGGTCTCGACCTGCTCGCCTTCGCCGACCGGTTTGGCGGTGGCGGCGAGCTCCTCGACGGTCTGGTGCTGGAACACCTCGCGGGGCGTGATGACCAGGCCGGACTGGCGGGCGCGGGAGACGAGCTGGATGGCGATGATGGAGTCGCCGCCCAGGTCGAAGAACCCGTCGTCGATCCCGACCCGCTCCAGCCCGAGGACTTCGGCGAACAGCCGGGCGAGGGTCTCCTCCTGCGGCGTGCGCGGCGCCCGCGAGGACACCTTCGCCGAGAAGTCCGGCGCGGGCAGCGCCCTGCGATCCAGCTTCCCGTTGGACGTCAGCGGGAGAGCGTCCAGCTCCACGACCACGGCCGGGACCATGTAGTCCGGCAGCTCCCGGCCGACGAACCGGCGCAGGTCGGCGGAGTCGGCGCCGGACGCGACGACGTAGGCGACGAGGCGGTCGTCCCGGACGACCACGGCGGCGCCGGAGACCGCCTCATGCCGGACCAGGGCCGACTCGATCTCTCCGAGCTCGATCCGGAAGCCGCGCAGCTGGACCTGCTGGTCGCTGCGGCCGAGGTACTCCAACTGGCCCCCGGCCAGCCACCGGCCCACGTCGCCCGTGCGGTACATGCGGGTGCCGGGCTCGCCGTGCGGGTCGGCGACGAACCGCTCCGCCGACAGGCCGGGCCGGTTCAGGTAGCCGCGCGCCAGCCCCGGGCCCGCGACGTACAGCTCGCCGACGACGCCCGGCGCAGCCGGTTGAAGGCGGCCGTCCAGGACGTAGACGCGCAGGTCGGGGATACCGGCGCCGATGACGCTGCCAGGCGCGGTCGCGGCGTAGGCCCGGTCCAAAGCCACGTACGAGACGTGGACGGTGGTCTCGGTGATCCCGTACATGTTGACGAGCACCGGGGCGTTCTCGTCATGGCGGGAGTACCAGTCCTCCAGACGGCCCAGGTCAAGCGCCTCACCACCGAAGACGACATACCGCAAGGCCAGGTCGGTGCCCGGGTTCTGCCGGTCGGCCGCCATCAACTGGTAGAAGGCCGACGGCGTCTGGTTGAGGACCGTCACCCGCTCCCTCTCCAGGAGCGCGAGGAAGTCCTCGGGCGAGCGGGACGTCAGGTAGGGGACGACGACGAGCCTGCCCCCGTACAGCAGCGACCCCCACAGCTCCCACACCGAGAAGTCGAAGGCGTAGGAGTGGAACAACGTCCACACGTCCTCCGGACCGAAGTCGAACCACCCCTCGGTCGAACGCAGCAACCGCACAACGTTCTGATGCGGAATCACCACACCCTTCGGGCGACCCGTCGAACCCGAGGTGTAGATGACGTACGCCGGGTGGTCGGGATCGATGACGATGCCGAGGTCGGTGTCGTCGTATCCGGCCGCGTCCAGATCGGCCAGGTCTTCCGGGCGCAAGGTCAGGACGGGGCGGGCGTCCTCGACCATGTACGCGATCCGGTCCTCCGGATAATCCGGATCGATCGGAACGTAGGCCGCGCCCGCCTTCAAAACCCCGAGGACCGCCACGACAAGATCCGCCGAACGCGGCAACGCCAAAGCCACGAACTGCTCAGGACCCACACCCCGCTCGACCAGACGACGCGCCAGACGATTCGCCCTCGCGTTCACCTCCCCATACGTCCACGACACCCCCTCGAACGACACCGCCACCGCACCCGGACGAGCCGCCGCCCGCGCCTCGAACAGCGCCGGGATCGTGGTCCGCTCAGCGGAGGGCGCGGATCCGCCCGCCCAGTCGCCGAGCAGGAGCGAGCGCTCCTGCTCGGAGAGGACGCCGGCGGTCCCGATGGCGGCGTCGGGGTCGGCGAGCAGCGCTTCGAGGTACCGCTCGAAGCGCTCGACCAGGCCGCGCGCGGTGGCCGGGTCGTAGAGGTCGAGCGCGTACTCCAGCTCGCCGTCGAGACCGTCCTCCCGCTCGGTGAGGATCATCAGCAGGTCGAACCGGGCGACCGCGGCGGTGAGCGGTTCCAGCTCGGCGCTGAACCCGGGCATCTCGAGCCGGGCCTCCGGGTTGTTCTGGAACGTCAGACCGACCTGGAACAGCGGGTGGCGGGCCAGGTGGCGGGGCGGGTTCAGCACCTCGACCAGCCGCTCGAACGGGACGTCCTGGTGGGCGTAGGCGGCCAGGTCGGTGTCCTTCACCCGCCCGACCAGCTCGCGGAACGACGGGTCGCCCGAGGTGTCGGTGCGGAAGACGAGCATGTTCACGAACATGCCGACCAGATCGTCCAGCGCCTCGTCGGTCCGGCCCGCGATCGGCGAACCGATCGGCACGTCCGTCCCCGCGCCCAGCCGCGTCAGCAGCGCCGCGAACGCCGCCTGGGCGACCATGAACGGGCTGGCGCCCGTCTCCTGGGCGATCTTCTGGAGGCCTGCGCGGACCTCGGCGCCGAGCCGGAACCGGGTGGTCCCGCCCCGGTAGGACGCCTGGGCCGGGCGCGGCCGGTCCGCCGGAAGCGGCAGCTCCTCCGGCAGCCCCGCCAGAGCCTCGCGCCAGTACGCGATCTGCCGCGAGATCAGGCTCTCCGGATCGTCCTCGGAACCGAAGAGCTCCTGCTGCCACAGCGTGTAGTCGGCGTACTGGACCGGCAGCGGCGCCCACCGCGGCTCGCCGCCCCCCGCGCGCGCCGCGTAGGCGGTGATGAAGTCGCGGGCCAGCGGCGCCATCGACCAGCCGTCGCCGCCGATGTGGTGCATGAGCAGCAGCGCGACGTGCTCCTGCGGCCCGACCCGGAACAGGTGGGTGCGCAGCGGCGGCTCGGCGGAGATGTCGAAGGCGTACCCGGCGGCCATGGCGAGCCGCGTCGGCAGCTCCGCCTCGGTCGTTTCGGTGACCTCCAGCTCGGGCCGCGCCGCGGCGGCGGGGAGGACGAGCTGGCGCGGCACTCCCCCGCTGTCCGGCAGGATCGTGCGGAGCGACTCGTGCCGCTCGACGAGGTCGCCGACGGCGGCGCGGAGCGCGTCCACGTCCAGCGGGCCGCGGATGCGCAGCGCGGTCGGCATGTTGTAGGTGGCGGACGGGCCCTCGAACCGGCTGAGGAACCAGAGCCGCTGCTGCGCGTAGGACGGCGGGAGCACCGCCGGGCGCTCGCGCGGTTCCAGCGCGGGCCGGACGGGCGCCGCGCCGATCGCGAGCAGCGCGGCGAGGCGCGCGACGGTCGGCGCCTCGAACAGCGCCCGGACGGGCAGCTCGAGGTCGAGGGCGCGGCGGACCCGGCTCACGACCCGCATCGCGACGAGCGAGTTGCCGCCGAGCGCGAAGAAGTCGTCGTCGGCGCCGACCCGGTCCACCCCGAGCAGGTCGGCGAAGACGGCGGCGACGGCCTCCTCGGCCTCCCCGGACGGGGCCCGGTACGCGGTCGCCGGAACGATCGCCAGCTGCGGCTTCGGCAGCGCCTTCGTGTCGACCTTGCCGTTCGGGGTGAGCGGCATCTCCTCCAGGACGACGACGGCGGCGGGCACCATCGACTCCGGCAGGCTCTCGCGGATGTGGGCGCGCAGCTCCTCGGGGTCGAGGGTCTCGCCGGGCGCGGCGACGACGTAGGCGACGAGGCGCTTCTCCGTCGGCCCTTCCGCGGCTTGCGGCTCCCGAGGGAGTTCGCTGGGGGCTCCCGGGAGGTCGAGGGCTCCGACGGTGACGGCGCCGCCGGAGGCGACGGCCGCCTCCAGGACCCGCCGGTACCAGCCGGCGAGCCTCTCGGCGGTCTCCCGGTCGAACAGGTCGAGGGCGTACTCCAGGGTCCCGGCGTACCCGCCCGCGCCGTCGCGGGCGTCCTCCAGCAGGAACTCCAGGTCGAACTTGGCGACCCCGGCGTCCACCGGCTCGACGGCGACGGTCAGGCCGGGCAGCTCGACCGACGCCTCCGGGTTGTTCTGCAGGGTCAGCATGACCTGGAAGAGCGGGTGCCGCGCCAGCGACCGCGCCGGGTTGAGGACCTCGACGAGCCGCTCGAACGGGACGTCCTGGTGCGCGAACGCGGCGAGGTCGGTCTCCCGGACGCGGGCGAGCAGCTCCGCGAGCGACGGGTCGCCGGAGGTGTCGGTCCGCAGGACGAGGGTGTTGACGAAGACGCCGACGAGGTCGTCCAGGGCCTGGTCGGTGCGGCCCGCGACGGGCGAGCCGATCGGCACGTCCGTCCCGCCGCCGAGCCGCGTGAGCAGCGCGGCGAGCGCCGCCTGCAGCACCATGAACACGCTGACCTGGTGGTCGCGGGCGAGGGCGCGCAGCCCGCCGGCCAGCTCCGCCGGGACCTCGAAGGCGACCTGCCCGCCCCGGTAGGACGCGCGGTCCGGGCGGGGGCGGTCGTGCGGCAGCCGGATCTGGTCGGGCAGCCCGGCCAGGGCGTCCTCCCAGTAGGCGATCTGGCGGGCGGCGAGGCTCGCCGGGTCGCGCTCGTCGCCCAGCAGCCGGCGCTGCCAGAGCGCGTAGTCGGCGTACTGGACGGGCAGCGGCTCCCATTCGGGGGCCTCGCCGTCGCGCCGGGCCAGGTAGGCGGTGATCACGTCGCGGGCGAGCGGCGCCATCGACCAGCCGTCCCCGGCGACGTGGTGCAGGACGATGAGGAGCAGGTGCTCGTCCTCGCCGAGCCGGTAGAGGTGGGCGCGGACCGGCGGCTCCTCCGCCAGGTCGAAGCCGCGGGTGGCGTCGGCGAAGAGGGCGGCGCGCAGGTCGGCGGGCTCGCTCACGGTCAGCTGCGGGTCGGCCTCCTCCGGTGCGAGGACGACCTGGTGCGGTTCGCCGTCCGTTTCGGCGAACAGCGTGCGCAGCGGCTCGTGGCGGGCGACGACGTCGCGCAGCGCCTCCCGCATCGCCTCCGGGTCGACCGCGCCGGTGAGGCGCAGCGGGATCGGCATGTTGTAGGTGGCGGTGAGCCCCTCGAGCCGGTTCAGGAACCAGAGCCGCTCCTGCGCGTGGGACACCGGCAGCGGCACGGGGCGCTCCAGCGCGCGCAGAACAGGGCGCCCGGCGTCCCCGGCGGAGGCGATGTAGTCGGCGAGGCCCGCGACGGTCGGGGCCTCGAACAGCGCCCGGACCGGCAGCTCCACGTCCAGCGCCGCCCGGGCGCGGGCGACGACGCGGGTCGCCTTGAGCGAGTCGCCGCCGTGCTCGAAGAACCCGTCGTCGACGCCGACCCGCTCCAGGCCGAGGACGTCGGCGAAGATCCCGCAGAGGATCTCCTCGCGGGCGTCGCGGGGGCCGCGGTCGGTGAGGGAGGCGGCGAAGTCCGGCTCGGGGAGCGCGGCGCGGTCGAGCTTGCCGTTCGGGGTGAGCGGCATCTCCTCCAGCACGACGATCGCGGACGGCACCATGTAGTCCGGCAGCGTCCCGGCGACGAAGGCGCGCAGCTCGGCCGCGTCCGCGGAGCCGACGACGTACCCGGCGAGGACGGTGTCGCCGACCGCGTCGCGGCGCGCGACCACGACGCTCTGCGTCACGGCCGGGTGCGCGGACAGCGCCGTCTCGATCTCGCCCGGCTCGATCCGGAACCCGCGCACCTTCACCTGGTGGTCGAGGCGGCCGAGGTACTCGATGTGGCCGGCGCGGTTCCAGCGGACGAGGTCGCCCGTCCGGTACATCCGCTCGCCCGGCCCGCCGAACGGGCACGCGACGAACCGGTCCGCGGTCAGGCCGGGGCGGCGCAGGTAGCCGCGGGCGAGGCCGTCGCCCGCGAGGTACAGCTCGCCGGGCACGCCGACGGGGACGGGGCCGAGCCGGTCGTCCAGCACGTAGGCGCGGGTGTTGGCCATCGGGCGGCCGATCGGCGCCAGGCCCTCGGTGTTGCCGTCGTCGTACCACCCGGTGACGAAGATCGTCGCCTCGGTGGGGCCGTAGATGTTGGAGACGCGGGCGTCCGGCAGCAGCGCCCGGACGTCCCGGACGAGCTGCGGCGGCAGCGCCTCGCCGCCGAGCGCCACGTCCCCGGCCTCCAGGCGCAGCCCGCCGCGCGCCAGCAGCGCCGACACCGCGGACGGTACGCCGCTGATGAGCGTCCCGGACCAGCCGCCGCGCTCGGCGACCTCCAGCAGGTCCCGCACGACCTCGATCTGGCCGCCGACGGTGAGCGGCACCAGCCACTCGAACACCGACACGTCGAAGTTCAGCGACGTGGAGAACAGCACGCGCGCCATCCGGGCGGGCCCGTAGCTCGCCATCGACTCCGCGCAGAAGTCCACGACGTTGGCGTGGGAGATGACGACGCCCTTGGGGCGCCCGGTCGACCCGGACGTGTAGATGACGTACGCGGGGTTCGCGGGGAGCAGCGGCCGGACCCGATCGGCGTCGGTGACGTCGTCGCCGCTCATGCCGTCCAGCGCGAGCGCGTCGAGTTCGACACGGGGGGCGCTTTCGGGCAGGTCCGCGTCCCGCGTGGTGATGACGCAGGCGGGGGCGGCGTCCTCCAGCATGTAGGCGATGCGGTCGGCCGGGTAGGCCAGGTCGATCGGCTGGTAGGCCGCACCCGCCTTCAGCACGGCCAGCGTCGCGACGACCAGGTTCTCGTCGCGCGGCAGCGCGAGGGCGACGAAGTCCTCGGTTCCGACGCCGCGCCCGATGAGGTGGCGGGCGAGGCGGTTCGCGCGGGCGTTCAGCTCGGCGTAGGTGAGGCTCGTCCGGCCGGCGACCACGGCGGTGGCGTCCGGCGTCCGCGCGGCCTGCGCCTCGACGAGGTCGGGGACGACGGCGGGGGCGACCGGCAGGGCGGTGTCGTTCCAGCGGCGCAGGACGGTGTCGCGTTCGTCGTCGTCCAGCAGGTCGACGGCGCTGAGCGGCAGCGACGGGTCGGCGGCGACCTGCGCCAGCAACCGCTCCAGCCTGGCCGCCATCGCCGCGGCGGTGGCGGGGTCGAACAGGTCGAGCGCGTACTCCAGGCGGCAGTCGATCCCGGCCGGGGCGCCGGACGCGTCCCGCGTCTCGTCCACCAGGAGCGCGAGGTCGAAGCGGGACACGCCCGGGTCGACCGGCTCCAGCGCGACCGTCAGGCCGGGCAGCTCGACCCGCGCGGCCGGGTTGTTCTGGATGGAGATCATCGCCTGGAACAGCGGGTGCCGCGCCATCGACCGCTGCGGGTTCAGCACCTCGACGAGCCGCTCGAACGGGACGTCCTGGTGCGCGAACGCGGCGAGGTCGGCCTCGCGGACGCGGGCGAGCAGCTCGGCGAACGTCGGGTCCCCCGAGGTGTCGGTCCGCAGGACGAGCGTGTTGACGAACACGCCGACCAGGTCGTTCAGGGCCTCGTCGGAGCGGCCCGCGACCGGCGATCCGATCGGCACGTCCGTCCCGGCGCCGAGCCGGGTGAAAAGCCCGGCGAGCGCGGCCTGCAACACCATGAACAGGCTGGCGCGGTGGTCGCGGCCGAGCGCGGCGAGGGCCTCGTGCAGGGCAGCCGGGAGGGTGAACGGGTGCTGGGCGCCGCGGTAGGTGGCGCGCGGCGGGCGCGGCCGGTCGGCGGGCAGCGCCAGCTCCTCGGGCAGGCCCGCGAGGGCCCGGCGCCAGTAGGCCAGCTGCGTGCTGATCACGCTGCCCGGGTCGTCCTCGCCGCCGAGGACGTCCCGCTGCCAGAGGGCGTAGTCGGCGTACTGGACCGGCAGCGGCTCCCAGTGCGGCTCGGTTCCGGCGGCGCGGGCGGCGTAGGCGGTGATGAGGTCGGCGGCGAGCGGCTCCATCGACCAGCCGTCCCCGGCGATGTGGTGCATCACGAGCAGCAGCAGGTGGTCGTCCTCGGCGACGCGGAACACGTGCGCGCGGACGGGCGGCTCGGCCGTCAGGTCGAACCCGCGCGTCGCGGCCTCGAACACCGCGGCGTGGAGACCGTCGAGGGAGCCGTTTCCCTGTGGGGGGGCGACCCCCCACTCCCCCCGGAGGGGGGAGAGATCGGCGAACTCCGGCTCGACCTCGATGTCCTCGGGGGCGAGGATCCGCTGGTACGGCTCGCCCTCAACCTGCACGAACACCGTGCGCAGCGCCTCGTGGCGCGCCATCATGTCGCGCATCGCGGCGCGGACGGCGGCGAGGTCCAGCTCGCCGGTCAGCCGCAGCGGGATCGGGATGTGGTAGGTCGCGTTCGGGCCTTCGAGGTCGTGGATGAACCACAGGCGCCGCTGCGCGTACGACACGGGCACGAGGCCGGGGCGCTCGGACGGCACGAGCTTCGGCCTGGCGTCGCCCTCGGCCTCCTCCAGCAGGGCCGCGAGCGCGGCGACGGTCGGCGCCTCGAACAGCGCGCGGACGCCGAGGTCGGCGCCCAGCGCCGCGCGGGCCCGCGCCACCACGCGGGTCGCCTTGAGGGAGTCGCCGCCGAGGTCGAAGAAGTTGTCGTCGATCCCCACCCGCTCCGCGCCGAGGACGTCGGCGAAGACGGCGCACAGCGCCTCCTCGCGGGCGTCGCGCGGCTCGCGCCCGCCGCCCGGCGCGGACAGGTCGGGCGCGGGGAGGGCGGCCCGGTCGAGCTTGCCGTTCGGGTTCAGCGGCATCTCGTCCAGGACGACGATCGCCGAAGGGACCATGTAGTCGGGCAGCACGGAGGCTGCGGAGCGCCTGAGGTCGGCGGGGTCCGCCCCGTCCGACACGACGTAGGCGACGAGGACGGTGTCGCCCGCGTTGTCCCGGCGCGCGACGACCACGCTCTGCGTCACGGCCGGGTGCGCGGACAGCGCCGTCTCGATCTCGCCCGGTTCGATCCGGAACCCGCGGACCTTCACCTGGTGGTCGAGGCGGCCGAGGTACTCGATGCGGCCCTGGTCGTCCCAGCGCACTAGGTCGCCCGTCCGGTACATGCGCCCGCCCGGCTCCCCGTAGGGGCAGGCCACGAACCGGTCGGCGCTCAGGCCGGGGCGGCGCAGGTACCCGCGCGCGAGGCCCTCGCCCGCGAGGTACAGCTCGCCGGGCACGCCCGCCGGGACGGGCCGCAGCGACGCGTCCAGCACGTAGGCGCGGGTGTTGGCGATCGGGCCGCCGATCGGGGCGCGGCCCGCGGCGTTGCCGTCGTCGAACCAGGCCGCGGCGTAGACGGTCGCCTCGGTCGGGCCGTAGATGTTGGAGATGCGCGCGTCCGGCAGGAGGGCGCGCAGGTCCTGGACGAGCCGCGCAGGGAGCGCCTCCCCCGCCAGCACCACCTCGCCCGCGCGCAGGTCGAGGGAACCGGTCGCCAGCAGGGCGGACATCGCCGACGGGACGCCGCTGACCAGCGTGCCGGACCAGCCGCCGCGCTCGGCGACCTCCAGCAGGTCGCGGACGACCTCGATGTGGCCGCCGGCGGTGAGCGGGGTCAGCCACTCGAAGACCGACACGTCGAAGTTGAGGGAGGTGGAGAACAGCACGCGGGCGAGCCGCTCGGGCCCGAAGTCCTGCCTCGCCCACGCGCACAGGTCGACGGCGTTGGCGTGGGACACGACGACGCCCTTCGGACGTCCCGTCGAACCCGAGGTGTAGATGACGTAGGCCGCGTTGCCCGGGCGCAGCGGCCGGACGCGGTCGGCGTCGGTCGGGCTCGCCGCCGGGTGGGCCGCGAGGTCGAGGGCGTCCAGCAGGACGCGCGGCGTCGGGCCCGGCAGGTCGGCGCCGGACGTCGTGATGACGCAGGCCGGGGCGGCGTCCTCCAGCATGTAGGCGACGCGGTCGGCCGGGTAGGCCAGGTCGATCGGCTGGTAGGCGGCGCCCGCCTTCAGCACGGCCAGCGCCGCGACGACCAGGTTCTCGTCGCGAGGCAGCGCGAGCGCGACGAAGTCCTCGGCACCGACGCCGCGCCCGATCAGGTGGTGGGCGAGCCGGTTCGCGCGCTCGTCCAGCTCCCGGTAGGTGAGGGTCGTGCGGCCGCCGGTGAGCGCGGGGGCGTCCGGGGTGCGGGCGGCCTGCGCCTCGAACAGGTCGGGGACGACGGCGGGCTCGACGGGCGCCGCCGTGTCGTTCCACTCCTCCAGCACGCGGGCCCGCTCCGCGTCGTCGAGGAGCTCGACATCGCGGAGCGGCGTGGCCGGGTCGACGTCGACGAGCGCGCCGAGGAACCGGATGTAGCGGTCCAGGTGCGCGGCCACCTGGCTCTCGGCGTACAGGTCCGGGTGCGCCTCGAAGTCGACGCGCATGCCGGCGCCGTCGAAGTTGTCGTAGATGTTGATCGACAGGTCGTCGATCGGGCCGGTGGTGAGCGCGTGCATCCGCGCCGGCAGGCCCGCGAAGTCCAGCCGGTAGTCGAACGCCATGATGTTGATGACCGGCCCGTAGAGGCGGCGGCGCTCGCCGAGCAGCTTCAGGTCGCGCAGCAGGTCCTCGCGCCGGTAGCGCTGGTGGCGCAGCGCCCGCGCGCTCGCCCGCGTCGCGGCGCGGACCAGTTCGTCCACCGTCATGCCGGGGCGGACCTGGACCCGCAGCGGCAGGATCGTCGCGAGCATCGCCGGTGTCTCCAGCGCGATCTGCGACGTGCGGCCGGAGACGGCGAGGCCGAGGACGACGTCCTCGGTGCCGGTCATCCGCGCCACGTACGCGGCCGTCGCCGCGATCGCGAGGCCCTGCGTGGCGGTGCGGAGCCGGCGCGCCCCGGCGGCCAGCTCGGCGGTCCGCTCCGGCGGGACGACCGAGACGAGGCTCAGGTAGTCGGCGGTCGGCTCGGCCATCTCGTCCGACAGCGACACCGCGACCGGCCGGTCCGCGAACCGCTCGGTCCAGTAGGCGCGGTCCCGCTCGAACTTCTCCGACGCCCGGTAGGCCTCCTCCTCGGCGAGGACCCTGTGGTAGTCGCCCTGCTCCGCGGGGACGTACTCGCCGCCGTTCGCCAGCGCCGTGTAGATCTCGGCGGCGCGGCGGCTGATGATCGATCCGCTGTAGGCGTCCTGGATCACGTGGTGCGCGCGGATGAACCAGCGGTGCAGGTCCGGGGCCAGCCGCAGCAGGGCCGTGGAGTACAGGCGCTCGGCGTCCAGCGGCAGCGGCTCGGCCATCGCCTCCCGGATCCACGCCCGCGCGGCGGCGTCCGGGTCGGGCTCCCCGGACAGGTCCACGAGCGGGATCGCGGCGGTCGCGTCCGGGTCGAGCACCTGGTGCGGCAGGCCGTCCCGCTCGGCGAGCCGGGCGTTCATCCCGAGCGCCTCGTGGGCGGCGATGCGCGCCACCCGGTCGAACAGCTCGGGGTCGACCGGGCCCTCGATCTCGATGTACTGCGCGATGTGGATCGGCGTCGCGGGCGCCAACTGCTGCGCGTACCAGACGCTCTGCTGAGCGGCCGAAAGGGGAACGTACTCGGTGGACATCAAGCGGTGCTTTCCCGGTCGCAGGGGGTTTTCTTAACGCCCGGTTTCGGGTCCGGCAACGCGCCGGCGGGCAGAAATTCAAAGAGAATGACCACAGAACTGATCGGGTTTCCCCGTCCCCTTTCACCCCGAGTTCCCTCCGGGGGACGCGATCGCCCGCGCGATCCCGGAGTCAACGCCCTGTGTTCCGGCCAATACGGAGCGCCGCCGCTTTGCGCCCTTGCCCGTCTTCCGCCCGCGTCCCGCGTTCTACTCAGGAGTAGCGGGGTCACAGTCAACCAGCCGGTCACATGCCTCGCAATCCCCTCAAAAGCAGAACTTGGGGCACCCCATTGCTAACAGGAGTGACAAAACCATCGGCTGTCAGGGCGGCCTCGGCGGCGGGACGCTCGGCCTACGACAAAGGTTGGCAACCGAATCCGGTCAATGCGATCACGCTCGGTGAAGGGCGGGCCCGCTACCTGGACGGGTACTCGTGCACGACCACCGCCGCGGCCCGCACACCCGGATGGCGGGCCAGCACCGCCTCGATCTCGCCGAGCTCCATCCGCACCCCGGCGATCTTGACCTGCCGGTCGACGCGGCCCAGGTACTGCAGGGTGGGGCGGTCCTCGCCGCCGGCGCCGGGCGGCAGCAGCCGCACCGCGTCGCCCGTCCGGTACAGGCGCCCGGTCGGGGACGCGCCGAACGGGTCCCGGTAGAACGCCTCGCGGGTCCGCTCGGGGTCGCCGAGGTAGCCCCGGCCGACCACCACGCCGCCGACGAACAGCTCGCCGGTCTCGCCCACGTCGCACGCCGACCAGGTGCCGTCGTCCCGCGACCGCAGCACGTACAGGCGCGCGTTGACGACCGGGGTGCCGATCGGCAGGCGGAGAAGGCCCAGGTCACCGGCCGTCACGGTGTGGTGGGTGACGTCGTCGGAGCACTCGGTCGGGCCGTAGGCGTTCAGGAGCCGGGCGTGCGGCACCGCCTCCAGCCAGCGGCGGGCCAGCTCGCCCGGCAGCTCCTCGCCGGTGGCGATCATCCAGCGCAGGCCGGGCAGCGGGCGGCCCGCGCCGGACGCCGGCGCGCCGGGGGCCAGGTCGTCCAGCAGGTGCCTGACCATGGTCGGGACGAGCTCGACGACCGTGATGCCCTGCGCGTCGACCGCGCGGGCGAACGCGACCGGGTCGTGGCCGGTCTCGTCGCCGACGACGTCCACCCGGCCGCCGATCAGCAGCGGGCAGAGCATCTGCCAGATCGAGATGTCGAAGCCCAGCGGGGCGGTGAAGGCGACCACGTCCCCGCCGGTCAGCTCCAGGTCGATGATCTTGGCCCAGAGGTGGTTGAGCATGCCCTGGTGCTCGACGACCGCGCCCTTGGGGCGGCCCGTCGAACCCGAGGTGAACAGCACGTACCGCGGCTGGTCCGGCGAGCTCAGGCGCGCCTCGCCCGACCAGGGCGCGAGGCCGTCCGCCCGGGAGGCCGCGACGACCCGGCACCCCGCCTCGGCCGCCCCCTCAAGCAGCGCCGGCGCTGTGCGGTGCGCGTCACCGTGGGGGGACGACCCCCCACACCCCCCGGCCGCTCCGCGGTTTCGGGGGTCCACCGTGATCAACAAGGAGGCGCCGGCCTGGTCGAGGACGTCGCGGACGCGCCCGGCGGGCCAGGTCTCGTCGGCCGGGACGTACAGGGCCCCGACCAGCTCGATCGCGAGGAACGCGGCGATGACGCCCGCGCAGCGCCCGCCGCCCACGCCGACCACCGTGCCGGGGCGGACGCCCTCGTCATCCAGGAGCGCGGCCAGCCGGCGGGCCTCGGCGGCCAGCTCCCCGTAGGAGAGCGACCGGTGCTCGTCGGCGACGGCCGGGCGGTCGCGCTCGGCGGCGATCCGCTCCACCCGCGCGATGACCGGGTCGGCGAGGTCGACGTCCCGCTCGCGCACCATCCCGAGCCGCGCGGCGAGCTCGCGGGCGCGCTCCGCCTGCGCCGCGGGCACGTCCAGGGCGGGCAGCCCGGCCTGGGACGGCAGCCGGTCCACGGCGGGTCCGCGAGCACTCATCTTTACTCTCCGTGTTGTAGGACTTCTCCGCTGTAACAGGAAAACAAGCGGCCGCCATAGCCTAAGTCCGGCCCGGCAGAAGCACCACGCATTCTGCCCTACCGGCGGGTAATCAGGGGGTTGCGGCAGCAAGATGGGCGAAGGTACCGTGATGCTCCGCCATGGCTCTGGCGTGAAGCCCGCGGCGAACTTCGGGGGAAGACGAGGGAATTGCTTCTTCATTTCAGGGTGGCAGCGTGCCGATAATAACCTCGCCGCAGGAATTCAATGTCGACGACCTTTACGTCGACCTTCGGCATGTAATCGAGCGCCCGCTCTACCTTAAATGCGAGGGTTTCAACTTCGCCGGTTCGGTGAAGCTCAAGGCGGCCGCGGCGATGGTGGAGGCCGCCGAGCGGGAAGGCGCGCTGACCCCGGACTCGATCATCGTGGAGTCCTCGTCGGGCAACCTCGGGATCGCGCTCAGCCTGATCGCCGCGAGCCGCGGCCTGCGTTTCGTGTGCGTCACCGACCCGCGCTGCAACCCGGCGTCGATGCGGGTCATGCGGGCCCTCGGCGCGGAGGTCCGCGTGGTGTCCGACCGGGACGCCAACGGCGGCTACCTCGGCGGGCGCATCGCCTACGTCCGGAACCTGTGCGAGTCCGGCGACGGGTACGTGTGGCTGAACCAGTACGCGAACCGGAACAACTGGCTGGCGCACTACCGCGGCACCGCCCCGGCGATCGACCGCGAGTTCCCTGACCTGGAGGTACTGTTCGTCGGCGCCGGGACGACCGGCACGCTGATGGGCTGCGCCCGCTACTTCCGCGAGCACCGCCGCCCCGTCACGATCGTGGCGGTGGACGCGGTCGGCTCGGTCACCTTCGGCGGCATCCCCGAGCGCCGGATGGTGCCGGGCCTCGGCACCAGCAGCAAGCCGGCGCTGGTGGACGAGTCCTACATCGACGACGTCGTGCACGTCCCCGAGACCGACACGATCAGGACCGTGCACGCGCTGGCGTCGCGCGGGTTCCTGTTCGGCGGCTCCACCGGCACCGTCGTGTCGGGCGCCTCCCGCTGGCTGGAGGCCAAGTACCCCGGCGAGGACCCCGTGGCCGTCGCCATCGCCCCCGACCTCGGCGAGCGCTACCTCGATTCCATCTACGAGGAGAACTGGCTGCGGGAGCACTTCGGCGACCCCGCGGCTATCCTCGGCGACTGATCATCTACAGAAAGACGGAGTTCCGCTCATGACGCAGGCCCCCACGTTCGCCGTCGTCTCCGGCGCCCAGGTCCACGAGGCGGTCGCCGGGCGGGAGGCCGAGGTCACCCGGATGGTGGAGGCCGCCTACCGGCTGCACGGCGAGGGCCTGACCGTCAACCCCGACTCCTACTTCCTGCGCTTCCCGGACCGCCCGTCCGACCGGATCATCGCCCTGCCCGCGTCGGTCAAGGGCGACGTCGGGGTGCACGGCATCAAGTGGATCTCCAGCTTCCCCGGCAACGTCGCGAGCGGCATCCCGCGCGCGTCGGCCGTGCTGATCCTCAACGACGCCGAGACGGGCTACCCGTTCGCGTGCCTGGAGAGCTCCATCATCTCCGCGGCCCGCACCGCCGCGTCCGCCGCGCTGGCCGCCGCCGCCCTCGCCGACCGCCGCGGCTCCCGCCCTCGCCGGGTCGGCTTCATCGGGGTCGGGCTGATCGCCCGCTACATCCACACCTACCTGGCCGGCAACGGCTTCGCCTTCGACGAGCTCGGCGTCCACGACCTCTCGCGCGAGCACGCCGAGGGCTTCCAGGGGTACCTGGAGCGCACCGAGAAGGGCGAGATCACCATCCACGACTCGGCCGAGTCGCTGATCCGCTCGTCCGACCTGGTCGTGTTCGCGACCGTCGCCGGGGAGCCGCACGTCACCGACCCGGCCTGGTTCGCGCACAACCCCCTCGTCCTGCACGTGTCGCTGCGCGACCTCTCCCCCGAGATCATCCTGGCGTCCTACAACGTCGTGGACGACGTCGAGCACTGCATGAAGGCCAACACGTCCCCGCACCTGGCCGAGCAGGAGGTGGGCGACCGCGACTTCGTCGCGGGCACCCTCTACGACGTCCTGACGGGCAAGACGACCCCGCCCGCCGACAGGCCGGTCGTCTTCTCACCGTTCGGCCTGGGCGTCCTGGACCTGGCCGTGGCCAAGTACGTCTACGACCAGGTCGCGTCGTCGGGTGCGCTGAACACCGTCCCGGACTTCTTCCACGAGATGAAGCGCTACGGCTGACCCCGACCCCGACACCCAAACGCGAGCACCTCCGCGCCCACGACTCCGGCTCGGCGCGGTAGACGAGGAGCGCCCACCCAAGGCTCGACCCGACGCTGAACGTCTGCATGGTCACCGCCTCGGCTTGCCGTTGCTCGAACCGCTCGAGCTCCAGCGCCCTGCTACCGGGGGGCGGTGACATGACGATCTCCCCGTCGATCAGTTCGGCTCGGAGAGACCCTCGGGGGTGTCGAGGGCGAGAAATCTGTCGAGGAGGCCGCTGTCGCCCTGAGTCGGTGATTCATCAACCATGACAGTCATGCTCTGCTCCCTACCTCGCGCACAAGCCTGCAAGCAGAGCGTCACCCTTCGCATGCGGATCGTAGTGTCCGAGGCTGGCACACCCAGCGTATTGGCACGGTGACGAGTCAATCAAAGGCCCACCCACCTCGCCGGTCCGCGTCGTCGCGAGGGCGCGGTGGTCCGACCGCCTGGACGTGCTCGCCACCCGCTGCGGCGGCGCACACCTGGTCAAGCCGGACATGGCCGGCAACGGCCCTCATCGTCGTGGACGGAGGCCAACCGCGCAGTAGCAGCGGGAGGGCCCGCGCCGTGGAGTGGCGCGGGCCCATTGGTCGGATCAGATCTCCAGGACGACCTTGCCTGGGAGGCCGTTCCGCTTGGCCTGGAACGCCTCGCGCGTCCGGGCCAGGGGGTAGACGGCCCCGACGTGGTTCCGGAGTCCTCCGGATTCGGCGCGCTTCGCCAGTTCGGCGAGCTGGTCGCGGTTCGGCTCGACGATGAAGAAGACGGCGCGCCCGCCCTCGGGCTCGACCGGAGGTGGCGCGGTGATCGAGACCAGTGCGCCTCCCGGCTTCACCCTGCCCGCCGACCGGGCGAGCAGGTCCCCGCCGATCGTGTCGAAGACCAGATCGACCGGTTCGACGGCGTCCTCGAAGCGCTGCCGTTCCAGGTCGACGAAGGTGTGCGCGCCCATCTCGATCGCGAGGCCGGCCGCCCGGCCGCGTCCCGTGGCGATGACCTGCGCTCCGGCCTGCCGGGCCAGCTGGACGGCGAGGGCCCCGGTGCCGCCACCGCCGCCGTGGACGACCACGGTCTGACCCGACTCCAGGCCGCCGTGGACGAAGAGCCCCTGCCAGCAGGTCAGACCGGAGAGCGGCAGCGCCGCCGCCTCGGTGTACGTCAGGGACTCGGGCATCAGCGCGAGGTTTCGCGCCTCGACCGCGATGTACTCGGCCGCCGCGCCGTCGCGGTGCCAGTCGCCCAGACCGAAGACGCGGTCGCCGACGGCCAGCCCGGCGGTGCCGTAACGGACATCGGTGACCACTCCGGCGACGTCGTGCGCGGGGATGGACGGCGTCCGGTCGCGCCCGGCCCGGTCGACCCACGTGCCGGGCCAGTCCAGCTCGTCCGGGACGAACCCGGCGGCGTGCACCCGGACCACGACCTCGCCCGTGGCCGGACTCGGCACAGGCGCGTCCTCGAACACCAGCCCGTCACTACCGCCGGGCTGATGGATGCGTACGGCCTTCATGAGCGTCTCCTTCTGGTTCACGTTCCTCCAGGGGGACGACGCACCACCGGACCTTGTGACAGCCGGACGCGCCGCCGCGGAACCGCGCCGCGACCTCAGCCGAACGCGGAGGTGTCCAGCTCGATCTCGAACGGTTCCGGCAGCGGCAGTGGCTTACCGAACGGCACCTGGTCGATGTGCCCGTAGTCCTTGCCGTCGGGTCCGCTGAAGAGGACCGCTCGCTCTTCACCCCGGTCGATCAGCAGGTAGAGCGGGATACCGGCTCGGGCGTACCCGTAGCGTTTGCCATTCCGGTCGTTCTGGGGCCTGGAGGAGGTCACCTCCACCACCATGGCGATGCCGTCGGGCTCGACCGGCATCCACTCGGGGGAACCACGAAAGAGTCGCAACTCGGCGGGAGCGACGACCATGTCCGGTATCACGCGGCTCTCCCGGTGCCCGTCGCCTCCCGGGAGGATCAGGCCCTTCTGGCCCGCCCAGTGGAACCGGCGCGGCGTGTCACGGACGATCTGCAATGAGAGCTCGGCGATCCAGTCCTCGTGGTCGCCAAGGGGGGGTGGGGTCACGACGATCTCTCCGTCGATCAGCTCGGCTCGGAAGCCCTCCGGGGTGTCGAGGGCGAGGAAACCTTCCAGGACGACATCAGCGTCTTCGTACGACAGAGGCTCATGAACCATCACAGTCATGCCCTGCTCCTTTCCTCGCGAACGAGCCTATAAGCAGAGCGCCACCTTTCGCATACAGATCGTAGTTGCGGCTCTCCATCTCAGCCTACGGTGGTGCGCATCGCGGTGACAGGGAGACCGGGCAGGAGTGTCGCGGCGGGTATCTGCGACCTCACCCCCGGTGGCCGACTCTTGCCTGAGGCCAGGAAGGTGAACAGCAGCAGGACCAGCGCCAGGCCGCCCAGGGCGGTGTAGAGCATCGGCATGAGCCTGCGGTCCGCGTAACGGCCGCCGAGGTTCCCGGCCACCATGCCCAGTCCGAGGACCACCAGCAGCCAGGTGACGGAGGACTCGGCGAAGCCGCTGACCCCGGTCATCATCGGTGCGATGTAGGTGATCGCGGCGAACACCCCTCCGAAGGCGAGGACGCCGAGGGCCGCGACGATCAGGAAGGTCACGGCTCTGCGGGAAGCCCTCGACCAGGCCGCCGCCGCCCACGCTCGCGCCCCTGGTCCAGGCCGTCCTCCGACTGCAGTACGAGATCCAGCCGGCATGCCCCGCCGCCGAAGGTGACGGCACCGCCGGCGGTCCGGTGGGGTCGCGGTCGCGGGGAGATCGATAGAACCCGGCCGGAGTGGGCACGGGACCTCTATGGATGAGCGAGATGTTCCGCGTGGGGACGTGCAGGAGCTGTCGGACTTCGAGCTGGCCGTGTACGAGACCGTGGCGGAGATCGACAAGGAGCGCGGCGCGGCCGACTTCGAGACGATCGGCGCGCTCGTCGACGCGCCCGAGGAGGACCTGTGGGCCGCCCTCGGGCACCTGGTGTCGATCAACCATCTGCACTCCACCAGCAAGGGGTACGTGCTCGGGCCGCACGACTGGGCGCCCTGACGGTCCCGGTGGATGGGAAAGGCGGGGAGGCCGGCGCCCGGATTGCGGCACGATGACCTGGTAACCCTGGGACACGTGCGGGAGGACGCCGGATGAGGCTCACCGAGGAGCAGCAGGAGCTTCGGGACGCGCTGCGGCGCTTCTTCGCCGACCGGTCCCCCGGCTCCGAGGTGCGGCGGCTGATGGAGACCGCCGAGGGCCACGACCCCGAGGTGTGGCGGCAGATGGCCGAGCAGCTCGGGCTGCAGGGCCTCGCGATCTCCGAGGAGCACGGCGGCGCGGGGTTCGGGGTGCGCGAGCTGGCCGTCGTGTTCGAGGAGATGGGGCGGGCCGTGGTGTGCGCCCCCTTCCTCGCGGCGATCACGGCGGCGGCGGCGCTGGAGGCCGGGGAGGGCGGGCACGACCTGCTGCCCGGCATCGCGGACGGGTCGGTGATCGCGACGCTCGCGGTGGCCGAGGACGCCGGGTCCTGGGAGCCCGGTGCCGTGCGGGCCTCGTTCGAGGGCGGGGTGCTCCGGGGGACGAAGAACTACGTGCTGGACGGGCACATCGCCGACCTCGTCCTCGTGGCGGCGCGCGGTGAGGACGGGGTCGGGGTCTACGCCGTCGAGGACGCGGCGCGGCTCGTCCGGGAGGCCCTCCCGACGCTCGACCAGACGCGCAGGCTGGCGCGGATCGAGCTGGACGGGGTCCCGGCGCGCAGGGTCGGCGGGCCGGGGGCGCTGGCGCGGGCCCTCGACGTCGCGGCCGTGGCGCTGGCCGCCGAGCAGCTCGGCGGGGCGCAGCGGACCCTGGACATGACCGTCGAGTACGCGAAGGTGCGGCACCAGTTCGGGCGTCCGATCGGCTCGTTCCAGGCGGTCAAGCACCGGTGCGCGGACATGTTCGTCCTGGTGGAGTCGGCGCGGTCGGCGGTGCTGAACGCGGCGGCCGCCGCCGACGAGGACCCGCGGGAGCTGCCCGCCGCCGCCGCGCTGGCCCAGGCGTACTGCTCGGAGGCCTTCTGCCACACGGCGGGCGAGGCGATCCAGCTGCACGGCGGCATCGGGTTCACCTGGGAGCACGACGCGCACCTGTACTTCAAGCGGGCCCGGTCGTCCCGGGAGCTGTTCGGGTCGCCGGACCGGCACCGCGGGCGCCTGGCGGAGCTGGCCGGGCTCACGGGTGCAGCCGCAGCCCCTTGAGGACCTTGTCCACGCCGTTGCGCGGGCCGTGGACGGCGAACCCGACGAGGGGCATCTCCTCGGCGGTCACGGCCCGGACGGTCGCGCGGTTCCCCTCGTCGTGGTCGGTCTTGAACATGTCCTCGATGTAGACGGCGGCGTCCATCTCGCGGGCCAGGGCGCGGGCGTGCGCCTTCGCGATCGCCTCGGCGCCGCCCTCGTAGACCAGGACGGGCTGCCGGAACATCGCCAGGTAGGTGTTGCCCGACGCGTCCTCGTACGGCTCGCCGATGATCCCGGGGACGCCGCCCGCCACGGCGCCGGCGAGGAACGCGGTCACGTTGAGCCGCTGCCAGGCGGCGAGGTCGTCCCGGACCACAATCCCGATCTTGGTGTCGAAGCGCATGCGGGCCACCCTGCCGCCGGCCCGGCCGCGCCGTCTTGAACGCTCGTGCGCCAGACTGGGAGGCGTGGAGTGGAGCAAGTACTGGCGCTCGCCCGACCGCCCCCTGGAGGCGATGCACGCCCACTTCGAGCGGCACGTCTACCACCGGCACAGCCACGAGACGTACTCGTTCGGCGTCACCGAGGACGGCTGCCAGGCGTTCCGGTGCCGGGGCGGGGCGCACACCAGCGCGGCCGGGATGGTCCTCGCGTTCAACCCCGACGACCCGCACGACGGCCACGCCGCGGACGAGCTCGGCTTCACGTACCGGATCGTCCACATCGGGGCCGAGCTGATCTCCGGCGTGCTCGCCGACATCGCCGAGCGCCCGGTCGGGCTGCCGCTGTTCGACTCCCCCGTGGTGCCCGATCCCGCCCTGGCGAGGACGCTGCGCTCCCTGCACGCGGCCCTGCTCGGCGGCGTGCCCGCCCTGCGGCGCGACGAGCTGCTGACCGCGGCCGTCGGGACGATGGTCGCCCGGGCCGCCACGCGGCGGCCGCGCGCGGCGCGCGCCGGCGGCTTCGTCGAGCGGGCCCGGCAGCGCCTTGAGGACTCCTGGAGCGACGACATCGGCGCCGACGCGCTGGCGGAGGCGGCGGGGTGCAGCCGGTTCGCGCTGTACCGGGGGTTCCGGCGGCAGTACGGGATGGCGCCGAGCGACTACCAGCGCCAGCTGCGGCTGCGCGCCGCCCGCCGGCTGCTCGCGCGGGGCGAGCCCATCGCGGACGTGGCGGCCCGCACCGGCTTCGCCGACCAGAGCCACCTGACGCGCTGGTTCGTCCGCTGCTACGGCATGACGCCCGGCGGCTACCGCGACGCCCGTACCGATTAGGGAAGAATGCCGCCCATGAGAAGGGCGAGCGGGGCGATGTTCGGGCTGGCGTACGGGGACGCGATGGGCGCGCCGACCGAGTTCCTGAACATGAAGCAGATCCACCGCCGGTTCGGCGAGCACGGGCCGGCGGGGCTCGACGGCGATCCGGCCCTGGTCACCGACGACACCCAGATGGCGATCGCGGTCGGCCTCGGCCTGCTGGACGCCCTGGCCAACCCCCCGTTCACTCCCGACCTGGTCACGCCGATGTGGCGGCGGCGCTTCGTCGACTGGCTGAACAGCCCCGACAACGACCGCGCTCCCGGGAACACCTGCCTCAACGCGTGCCGGGGCCTTGCGGCGGGAAGGCCCTGGGCGGAGGCCACCGTGAGCGGCTCCAAGGGGTGCGGCGCCAACATGCGCGTCGCGCCGGTCGGCCTGGCCCCGGGCATGTCGGACGAGACGCGGGCCGGGGCGTCCCAGCTCCAGGCCGCGCTCACCCACGGCCACCCCACAGGGCTCGCGGCGAGCGAGCTGACGGCGTTCGCCGTCCGGTGGCTGGCCGACGGGACGGCCCCCTCCGACCTCCCCGCTGCGCTGCGCGCCCGCTGCCACGACCAGCGCGCCGTCTACCACGAGCGCTGGCTCGGCACCCTGTGGCAGCGGCCCGGCATGGACACGCCCGAGACGTTCATCGCCCGGGGCTGGGACGAGTGCCTGGACGTCCTCGACCGCCTGGACGAGGCCGTCGCGCGCGCGGACCGGGCGTCCGACCCCTGCGCGGCCACGGGCGCGGGCTGGGTCGCCGAGGAGGCGCTCGCCACCGGCCTGCTGTGCTTCCTGCTGTTCCCGGACGACCCGGTCGGGGCGATCCGGCGCGGCGCGGCCAGCTCGGGCGACTCCGACTCGATCGCTTGCCTGGCCGGGGCGTTCGCGGGCGCGCACCTCGGCATGGACGCCTGGCCGGACGAGTGGTCCCGCCGCATCGAGTACGCCGCCGACCTCGCGCGGCTCGGCCAGGCCTGGGACTGACCTCGGCGAGAGCACCGCTCTTGACTCTCGCTCACCCCGAGGCTAATCTCATTAGCCATGGAGCTACAGAGCTTTAAGGAGCGCGCGATGAGCGAGACACGGTTCCTCGACCTTCCCGGCGGGCGGCTGGCCTACGACGACGACGGCGACGGCCCGCTGGTCGTCTGCCTCCCCTCGATGCTCGAACTGCGGTCGCAGTACCGGTTCCTGAAGCCGCGGCTGCTGGAGGCCGGGTACCGGGTCGTGACCGTCGACCAGCGCGGGATGGGCGAGACCAGCGCGCGGTGGCCCGAGTACGGGAGCACGCCGCTGGCCCACGACCTGCTGGCCCTGCTGCGCCACCTGGACGCGGGCCCCGCGCTCGTCTACGGATGCTCCAACGGCGCCGCCGCCGCGGTCTGGGTCGCCGCCGAGGCGCCCGAACTGGTGAAGGGGCTCGTGCTCGCGGCGCCGTTCGTCCGCGACGGCAAGGGCGGGGTCGCGCAGAAGCTGACCACCGCCCTCATGCGGGTCCCCGGCCTGGCCCTGCCGCTCTACATGTCCTACTACCCGAAGTGGGAGCCGAAGCCGCCCGCCGACTTCGCCGAGCACAAGGCGAAGCTGAAGGCCAACCTCAAGGAGCCCGGCCGCGAGAAGGTCATCGCGGAGTACCTGAGCATGTCGCACGCCGAGTCCGAGGCGCGGCTCGACCGGGTGCAGGCGCCCGTGCTCGTCATCATGGGCACGGGCGACATCGACTGGCCCGACCCGGCGGCCGAGGCCGAGTGGGTCGCCCAGAAGCTGAACGGCAAGGTCGTCCTACTGGACGGCGCCGGCCACCACCCGCACGTCGAGTTCCCCGAGAAGGTCGCCGACGCCGTCACCACCTTCCAGCGCTCCCTTTAGGACGCGGTCCAGCCCGTCCAGGCTTCGATGGTGATGGCTATGAGCGGGCCCTCGGGCAGGTGTTCGCGGTACTGGGGGTAGCGGTCCGCCAGGAGGCGGACGGGGTCGGCCATGCGGGCGGGGTCGGCCACGATGGTCGCGTGGCCGTCGACGCGGACCCACCAGAGGCGGTCCCAGTCGTCCTCGTAGTGGTCGGCCAGGAGCGCGACGCGCGGGTTGGCCCGGATGTTGGCGAGCCGCCGCAGTTCACGGGTGCTCTTGGGCTTGTGGTCGACGGCCGTATAGACGGCGCCCCGGTGGACGGCGAACGTCACGGGCACGAGATGAGGCCGCCCGTCCTCCCCCACGGTCGCGAGGCGCGCGACCGGGACGGTCGTCAGCAGGCGGCGCGCCTCGTCCGGCGCAAGCTTCGGCACCCCCTCACCCTGCCACGCCGCTCCCCCGCGCGGGGTAGGGCGTTCGCCCCCCGGCGGGAGGCGCCGCGACCGGGAGCGCGGAGAGGCTCCTCCCATGGAATCGGTCGGGAGGCGGTGGCCGCGCTGGTCGGGGTACGCGGCCGGGGCGTGGTCGGTGGTCGCGGTGGGGGTGGCCGTCTACTGGGCGGGCGGCGGAGAGACCGGGTCGCCGCCGGCGGGCGCGCGGGCGGCCGGATGGGTGATCGCCGCGCTCCTCGGCGTCGGCGGGATCATGGCGGTGTCGAGCGTCCGGGGCATCGGGCGGCAGATGCCGCGCTGGTGGCCGATCACCGGGCTCTGGACGGCGTGCGCGGTGGCGGCGGCCGGGACGTTCGGCTTCGTGATGAACGCCCTGCAACTCGTCTTCGACGGGACGGTCGACGACTGGCCGAGGTTCGGCGTCGAGGCCCTGTGCGCGGTCGGCGCGGCCCTGCTCGCGGGGACGGCCCTGGCCTATCAGCGCCGCACGGCCGGGACGTGCGAGCGGTGCGGCCGGGCTCACACCGAGACGGGGACGGTCAGGGCCCCGGCGCCCGTGTCCTCCGCGCCGCGCGGGGTGCGGTGGGCCGCCTATGGCGGGGTGCTCGGGTTCGCGCCCTACGTCGCCATGAAGACGACGTGGGCGTTCGGGGGCTCGTTCGCGGGGATCGAGGGCGAGCGGGTCGTCGCCGAGTTCGAGCGCAACGGCGCGTCCGGGCTGGTCCTCACGCTGGAGCGGTACGGGCTGGACTTCACCGCCCTGGCCGCGCTCGCCGGCGTCTTCCTGCTGATGGGGCTCACGCACTCCTGGGGGCAGGTCTTCCCGCGGTGGGCGCCGCCGCTGGCCGGGCGCAGGGTGCCGCGGTGGCTGCCGCTCGCACCCGCCTGGCTCGGCGCCATGACGCTCGGCCCCTACGGTGTCGTCGGCTCCGTCGCGTACCTGCTGCCGCCCGTCCTCGGGCTGGGCGGCCTCCCGCACGACGGCATCATCAGCGGCTGGTCCGGCTGGACGGTCGCGGCGTGCGGGATCGGCGCGTTCGCCGTCTACGGCCCGGCGCTGGGGGCGGCGGCGTGGTCGTACCAGTGGCGGACGCGGCCGGTGTGCGTCAGTCCTGGAAGTCCGGGGGGCGGTGCTCGCGGCGGGCCTTGATCGCCTCTTCGAAGTTGTGGGTGGTGAGGCGGACGTACAGCTGGGCGAGGCCCTCCTGGCCCATGTGGGCGTCCAGGCTCGCGGCGTCCAGGCTCGACCACAGCATGCGCTTGGTCAGCTCGGTGCCGGGGCGGCTGAACCCGGCGATGCGCTCGGCCAGCTCGTAGCAGGCGTCGAGGAGCTTGTCGCCGGGGACGACGCGGGAGAGCAGGCCGATCCGCTCGGCCTCGGCCGCCTCCACGTCGCGTCCGGACAGCATCAGCTCGAACGCGCGGGACGCGCCGATCGCGCGCGGGAGCAGGTAGCTGAGGCCGAGTTCGCTCGCGGTGAGACCGTTGTTGATGCCGGCCGCGCGGAACAGGGCCGTGTCCGCGCCGATCCTGATGTCGGCGGCGAGCGACAGGCACAGGCCGCCGCCGATCGCCGGGCCGTTGACCGCCGCGATGACCGGCTGGTGGACGCGCCGCATCGCCCGCACCACGTCGTCCAGCAGCTCCATCGAGCGCAGCGCGATCGTCGGGAGCGTCAGGCCGTCGATGCCCGGGATGTTCCCCGGGTTCTCCAGGTCGGCGCCGGAGCAGAACCCCCGCCCGGCGCCCGTGATGACGACGACGCGGGTGCCGTTGTCGCGGCTGACCTCCTCCAGGGCCTCCCGGAAGGGCACCATCACGTCGAAGGCCATCGCGTTCATGCGCTCGGGCCGGTTGAGCGTGATGAGGGTGACGCTCGGGCGCGGCTTGTCGACCAGGACGAAGGGCAAGGCGGACCTCCCAGAGTGGCCTAACAAGCGTTAGGTTACACGCGGGGGAACTCGGGCGGCGCCAGGCCCCGCTCGACCACCTTCGCCAGCTCCTCCTCCGTCAGGACGCGCGGCTCGCCGATCGCCTTGGCGCGGACGTAGACGCCGCAGAGCCACTCCAGCAGGCGCGCGTTCTCGTACGCCTCCTCCAGGTCGCGGCCGATCGCGACGCCCCCGTGGTTGGCCATCAGCGCGGCGCGCTTGCCGCCCGCCATGGCCGCGCGGACGTTCTCGGCCAGCTCGGGCGTCCCGTAGGTGGCGTACTCGGCGACCTTCACCACGCCGCCCAGCAGCAGCGTGTTGTAGTGGATCGGCGGCAGCTCCGGCATGGTGGTCGCCACCACGGCGCCGTAGGTGGAGTGCGTGTGCACGATGGCGGCGGCCGGGGTCGCCTCGTAGAGGGCGAGGTGCATGGGGGTCTCCGACGACGGCGCCCTGTCCCCGTCGACCCATTGGCCCGCGATGTTCACGACCGGGCAGTCCGCGGGCTCCATCCGGTCGAGCATCATCCCGCCCGGGGTGACCGCGACCAGGTCGCCCGACCGGACGCTGACGTTGCCCGACGCGCCCGTCACCAGCCCGGTGGCGGCGAGCCGCCGGCCGATCGCGCACAGCGCGTCCCGCTCGTCCCTCAGCAACATGCGAATACCTCTCACATTTTGTGGCCTGCACCGCGTACGCTACGGCCCTGACGATCACTAAGGGGCCGGTCATGACCGTTGTCACTCTCGGCGCGCACATCCTGGACGTGCTCGCCCGCCCGGTGGAGGGCATCCCGGACGGGCAGGACACCGTCGTCGTCGAGCGGATCCGCGTGACCGCGGCGGGCGCCGCCGCGGGGACCGCCGTCGCCCTCGCCCGGCTCGGCAACGAGGTCGTCTCGGTCGGCGCGATCGGCGACGACGACCTCGGCGACCTGCTGGTGCGGATCATGGCGCGCGAGGGCGTGGACGTGCGCGGGCTCGTCCGGCGGACGGCCGACCAGACCAGCGCCTCGATCCTGCCGATCCGGCCGGACGGCGGGCGGCCGAGCTTCCACGTCCCGGGCGCGAACCTGACCCTCACGGCGGGCGCGGTGGGGCCGGGCCTGCTGGGCGCGGCGAGCACGGTGCACCTCGGCGGCCCCGACGTCACGTTCGGCCTCAACGACCCCGCGTTCTTCGCCATGCTCGACACGGCCCGCGCGGCCGGCACCGTCGTCACGATGGACCTGCTGTCCAACATGTCCGACCTGCTGGCCGGCGCCGCCGCGTTCCTCCCGCACGTCGACCACTTCCTGCCCAACGGCGAGCAGGCCGCCCTGATGACCGGCGAGGACGACCCGGAGAAGGCCGCCGCCGCACTGCTCGCGCGGGGGCCGAGCACGGTCGTCGTGACGCTCGGAGGGGACGGCAGCCTCGTCGCCACCGCCGAGGGCGCGCACCGGCTCCCGGCCCTGCCCGTCGAGGTCGTCGACACGACCGGCTGCGGCGACGCCTACTGCGCCGGGTTCATCACCGGCCTGGCCCACGGTAAGGACGTCCTGGAGGCCGCGCGCTGGGGCACCGCCGCGGCGGCCACCGTCGCGCAGGGGCTCGGCTCCGACGCCTGCCTCACCGACCTGGACGCGGTCCTCGCCCTGCTGGGGTGACACCGGCGCGGAGCCGGGGCGGCGCGGGGCCGGAGGGGCGCGGGCTCAGAGCGGGGCCGCGCGCCGGTCGCGGTACAGGACGGCGTTCGCCGCCCCGGCGAGCTGCTCCAGCCTGAACACCTCCGTCCGGTGGAACGGCGGCGCGCCCGTGCGGGCGACCACCAGCGCGACCTCGCCCGTGGCCAGCGGGCAGACCGCGAACTCCGTGCCGTCCGGCGCGGTGAACGCGCGCGGACGCAGCGGGCGCAGGTCCGGCAGGGGGGCGTCCGGCCCGCCGCCGGCGCTCACGTGCACGAGGACCGCCTCGCCCTCCCCCTCCAGCTCGGCGAGGCCGGCCCAGTCGGCGCTGAGGACGGCCGGGACGGCGTCGGCGAGGATCTCCAGCCCGCGCTCGGGAACGGCCGCGACCTGCCCGATCACGGCGGCGTCCGGGTGGGCGCCCTGCGGCTCGGCGGTCGGCCAGATCCCGGCGACCTCCACCCCCGGCACCGAGCCGAGGCCCGCGGCCAGCCGCTCGGAGCCCGCCCCCGCGGGCCACGCGACGGTGAAGTCGTCCATCGCCCGGCCGTTGCCGCGTTCCAGGACCGCCATCTGGACGACGTCCGCGCCCGCCGCGCCGAGGGTGCGCGCGACCTGCCCCAGCGATCCGGGACGGTCCGGCAGGCGCACCCGTATCCGCAGCAACATCGCCACCTCCAGTCTCCGTGCGAGGTCTCCAGCTTGGGCGACCCCCGTTTCCTCCGTGTTACCCATACGTGTCGTCCCAAGAAAGCGGCACGGAAAGTCGGTGCTGGAAGGGCGGGTACGGGTCAAACTAGAGTCCGGTGAAGGTCATCGATTGGCCTGACGTCTCCTGCCGCCCATCATTAAGGTGACTCTACGTGTCGAGGGACGGGGAACCCCCAGTCAGCGAGGACTCCGGAGCCGAGCCGGAGCCCGAGCCCGCCGGGGACGCGGTGCAGGACGCCGGCGACGCCGGGAGCGCGGCGGCGCCGGCCGGTGCCGCGCTGCGCGCCGAGGTGCGGGACGCGCTCGCCGGGCTCGCCGCCCGCCTCGACCGCGAGCACGAGCGCGCCGCGCACCGCGAGGCCGTCATCGACCGGCTGCACGAGGAGAACCAGCGCCTGCGGCGCGGTGAGCTGCAGGCGATGCTGGAACCGGTCCGCGCGGCGCTCTACCGGCTGCACGACCAGGCGCGCCGCGAGGCCGACCGGCTCCGCGCGCCGGGCCTCTCCGAGGCGCCCGACCCGCGGCGGACGGCGGTGCTGCTGGCGGCGGTGGCCGACGACGTCGCCGACGCGCTCGCGCGGCTCGGCGTCGAGCGCTTCACCGTGGAGCCGGGCGCCCCCTACGACGCGTCCCGGCACCGGCCGGTCGCGGTCACGCCGGTCGACGACCCCGTGGCGGACGGCACCGTCACGGCCGTGCAGTCCGACGGGTTCGAGCAGAGCGGGAAGGTGCTGCGCAAGGCGGCGGTCAGCGTCGGCAGGCTCGCCGAGCCGGCGTCCGCCGCCGGGCCCGCCGAGCCGGCGTCCGCCGGCGAGGCGTCGCACAACGGACAGACGACGAACAGCGGGTGAGAGGGACATGGCCGTCTACGGGATCGACCTGGGAACCACGTACTCCTGCATTGCCTCCATCGACGATGTGGGCCGTCCGGCGGTCCTGCGGAACCTGGAGGGCACCGACACCACCCCGTCCGTCGTGTTCTTCGAGAGCGGCGAGAACGTCGTCGTCGGCCAGACCGCGAAGGACACCGCGGTCCTGGAGCCCGACAACGTCGTCAGCCTGATCAAGCGGGACATGGGCCGCGACGTGACGCGCCCCATCCACGGGATCGACTTCACCCCCGAGGAGGTGTCGGCCTTCATCCTGCTGAAGCTGGCGACCGACGCGCGCACCACGACGGGCGAGGACGCCCGCGACGTGGTCGTGACCGTCCCGGCCTACTTCGGCGCGGCCGAGCGGGACGCGACCCGCAAGGCGGGCCGCATCGCGGGGCTGAACGTCATCGACATCGTCTCCGAGCCGATCGCCGCCGCGATCACCTACGGCGTCCTCAACCCCGAGTCCGACCGGACGATCCTGGTCTACGACCTCGGCGGCGGGACGTTCGACACGACGGTCATCGCGCTGCGCGGCGGCCACATCGAGGTGGTGTGCACCGACGGCGACCACGAGCTCGGCGGCGCCGACTGGGACGAGCGGCTCGTCGAGCACCTGGCCGAGCGGTTCCGCGCCGAGCACCCCGAGGCGGGCGACCCGCTGGACGACCGGCAGACCGAGCAGCAGCTGCGCCGCGACGCCGAGGACGCCAAGAAGGCCCTCACCACCCGCACGTCCCACACCGTCCGGGTGATGCACGGCGGGCGGGTCGCCGCGGTCGAGGTGACGCGCGAGAAGCTGGAGGAGCTCACCAAGGACCTCCTCGACCGCACCGTGGAGATCACGGGCCGGACGCTGGCGACCGCGGCCGAGAAGGGCGTGGAGGACTACGACGACCTCGTCCTCGTCGGCGGCTCGACGAAGATGCCGGTGGTCGCCTCGCGGCTGGCGACCGAGCTCGCCATCACCCCCCGCATCCAGGACCCCGACCTCGCGGTCGCCAAGGGCGCCGCCCTGTACGCGTTCGAGGAGACCTACCGGCGGCTCGTGCGCGAGGGCGCCGCCGAGCGCGCCGAGGAGATGGCGAACCGGGCGGGCCTGTCGGCGGAGCAGCAGCGGCAGATCGCCGGGCGGCAGATCAGGACGGTCGCCTCGCACGCGTTCGGGATCGTGGTGGTCGACCGGGAGAGCGGCGCCGAGACCGTCGCGCACCTCGTGCACGCCAACGACGAGCTCCCCGCCGCCAGGACCGAGGACTTCTTCACCGTCTACGACGACCAGGCCTCGGCCGACATCCGGGTGATGGAGCAGGCCGGCGTGGTGGAGTCCGCGGACCTGATCGACAACACCGAGATCGCGACCGGGGAGATCCGCGTCCCGCCGGGCAAGAAGGCGGGCTGGCCGATCGGGGTGACGTTCGCGCTCGACTCCTCGGGCCTGCTGAACGTCACGGCCGTGGAGAAGGAGACCGGCGAGCGGCTGGAGCTGAAGGTGGACGTCGGCGGCATGTCCGAGGAGGAGGTCGAGCGCTCCCGCAAGGCCCTCTCCCGGGTGCAGGTCAGCTGAGCGGGCGGCGGACCCCCTGGAGGCGCCCGTGGCGTTCGACGACGACTACCGGCGGGACGTGCTGGAGCCGGCGCGGGCCGCGGGCGGCCGGCCGCCCGAGGACCTGCGCGCCCGGTACGCGCTGGACGGCCCCCTGGAGGCCGCCGCCGTCGCGGCGCGCGTCAAGCAGGTCCGCCAGTGCTGGCGGCGGGCGCGCGGGCAGCTGAAGTACCGCACGCTCATCGACCGGCTGGAGGCCGAGCACCGCGAGCTGGTGCCGCTGTTCACCGCCGCCGAGCGCGGCGACCTGCGTCCGCTGGAGGCGCGGCTGCGCGGCGGCCGGGAGCGCGCCGAGCGGCGCCTCGGCGGTGCCCGCGCCCGCGTCGCCGACGCCGCCGGCATCCTGCGGATGGCGGCCCCCGCCGAGGTCGAGGGCATCGCCCGCACCGCCGGGGTGCGCGCCGCCGAGCTGGCGGAGCTGGCCGCGTCCGACGGCGTCGAGATCCGCGAGCCCGACCGGCTGCCGACCGCCGCGCCCTACCCCGCCTACCGGAAGGTGCGCGAGTCGCTGGACGTCCTCGGAAAGCGGCACCTCGCCGACTTCCTGTTCGGCGCGCGCCTGACCGGCCCCTTCCGCGTCCTGGACGGCTTCGCGGTCCAGCACGGCGGCCTGCACCCGGACGGGGACGCGGTCGCCGCCGCGGGCGCCGAGTGGGCGCGCCGCAGCCGCGACACCAGCACCACGCACGCCGACACGGTGCTGGCCGCGCTGCGCTCGGACGCCGACCTGCCCGAGCTGCTGCTGTTCGACGTGGCCGACCGGCTCCGCGAGCGGCTGCGGCAGCGGGCGTCCGAGCGCGCCCTGCTCCGGTTCGCCGTCGAGGAGCTGGGCGTCGAGCAGGGCGACGCCCGCCGCCTGGTGTTCGCCGTCGCGCGCGAGAGCGACCCGGGCGGCGGCCTCGCGGGACGGCTCCGGGCGCTGCTGGACGCCGGCGACGTGCACGCGGCGGCCGAGCTGGCCGACGCGGCGCAGGTCCCGCCCCCGTCCCCGGGGGCCGAGCCGCCGGAGGAGGAGGTGCTCGCCGCCGAGGCCCGGCAACGCCTCGCCACCGCGCTGCGCCTGCGCGAGGCCGCGTCCGCCGAGCCCGACCCCGACCGCGCCTACGGCATGCTCACCGACGCGCTGCGCCTCGTCCGCGACCTGCCGGGGGCGACGGCCCGCCTGCGGCGCCTGCCCCCGCGTCCCGTTCCGGCGGTGCGCCTCGACGTGGACGGCCCGTCGGTGCGGGTGTCCTGGGACGACTCGCCGTCCACCGGCGGCGAGATGGTCCACCATGTCGTCCGGCAGGTGGGGAGGGCCCCGCGCGACCCGCGGGACGGCGCGGCCCTCGGCGGGGCACTGGACACCCGTCCCCCCGTCAACGTGCCGCTGTACTACGGGGTGTTCGCGGTGCGGGGCGACGCCGCCGCCGAACCGGGGGTCGCCGGGCCGGCGGTCGTGCGCCCGGAGCCGGGCGAGGTCGAGCTGACCGCCGGGGACGGGCAGGTCACCGGGCGGTGGCGGTGCCCGACGGAGGCGGCGCGGGTCGTCGTGGTCCGTGACGGGCAGCCCGTCGCGGCAGGCCGGGACGGGTTCCGCGAGCGCGTCCCGAACGGCCGGACGCACCACTACCGGATCTCCGCCGTCTACCTCGACGAGGCCGGGCGAGAGGTCGTGACGGACGGGGTCCGCGCGTCGGCCACGCCGACCGCGCCGCCCGAACCGGTGTACGAGCTGACCGCCGAGACCGACGCGGCCGACCCCGGGCTGGTCCGGGCCCGGTTCGATCCGCCCGCGCACGGGACGGTCGAGCTGGTGCTGAGCGAGGGGCCGCCGCCGTGGCCGCGCAGCGCCCTCGTCCCGCTGGAGGAGGTGCGGCGCGAGACGCGGCGGCTGGCGTGCACGGCGGTGCCGGGCGGGCTCGCCGCGCGGCCCGGGGCCGGGGGCTGGCTCCTCGCGGTGACGGTCGCGGAGGGCACGGCCGCGATCGGCGCCTACCACCGGCACGTGAACCTGCCGCCGCCGCGGCGGCTGGTCGCCGAGCGGCGCGGCGCGTACGTGCACGTCGGGTTCGACTGGCCGCCGGACGTCGCCGAGGTCGACCTCGCCTACCGGATCGGTCGCGACCCCGTGCAGGCCGCCGACCCGGCGCACGCCCCGGTCCGGGCCGCCCAGAGCGTCACGCGGGCCGCCTACGACACCCAGGGCGGCATCCGGCTGCCCGTCCCCGAGGACGAGCCCGTCGAGCTGTCCGTCGCCGCCGCCGGGACGGTGGGCGGCGCGCGGGTGACCGGCCCGCCGGTGACCGCCGAGGTCGCGGCGACCACGGTCGTCCGGTACGAGGTGCTGCGTTCGGGCCCGCCGTGGCGGCGGTCGCTGACGATCCGGCTCACCTCGTCCCGCCCGCTGCGGGTGGCGCGGCTGTCGCTGGTGCTGCGCGCCGGGCGGGTCATGCCGCAGCGCGCCGCCGACGGCGAGACGCTCGGCGCGTGGGACCAGGTGCCCGTGCCGGGCGAGCTGTCCCTCGGGGCGCCCCGCGCGCCCGGTCCGTACTGGCTGCGCTGCTTCGCCGACGACGAGACCGTCGAGCTGAGCGATCCCCCCGTCCGCCGACTGCAGGTCCCCTGATGACGAGGCCCCTGGCCCGGGTGGCGATCCCCGGCGTGCCGTCCCGGCAGGGAGTCACCTGCCCCTACTGCTTCGCCTCGGTCGCGCCGCAGCGGATCCTGTTCCGGTGCCGGGGGCAGGCGGGGCGGCGGCAGGGCTGCATCCCCGTCCTGGACGAGAGGCTCGCCGCCTACACCGGGTCGACGGCGGGGGCGTCGCTGCCGCCGGTGTTCGCCGCGTCCGGGCGCAAGGGGCGGGCCGACTGCCCCGCGTGCGGCGTGCCGACCGGGAACCGCGCCTGCCCCGAGTGCCACAACCCGCTGCCGTCGGCGTACTGCGACTCCCCCGGCCGGATCGTCGCGCTCGTCGGGGCGAAGAACGCCGGGAAGAGCACCTACATCGCCGTCCTGCTGCACGAGCTGATGAACCGGGTCGGGACGGAGCTGGACGCGTCGCTGGTCGCGTGCGACGACCGGACGATCGAGCGGTACAAGCGCGACTTCGCCAGGCCGCTGCTGGAGGAGCGGCGGCTGCTGCCGACGACGCCGAGCGCCGCCACCGGCCCGCGCGAGCCGCTGGTGTACCTGCTCACCCGCACGCGCAGGGGCCGCTTCTCCCGGCCCCGCAACGACTCGCTGGCGCTGGTGCTGTTCGACACCGCGGGCGAGGACCTGCGCAGCCGCGAGGCCACCGACCTGCACCTGCGGTATCTGGAGGCCGCCGACGCGATCATCTTCCTGGTCGACCCCCTGGAGCTGCCGGGCGCGCGTGCGGGCGTCCGGGACGCCGTGCCGGGCCCCCGCGCCCCCGGGGACGGCGGGGAGCCGCTGGACGTCATCGCCCGCGTCACCGAGGCGCTGCGGCTGCGGCACGGCACCCGTCCGGGCGAGCCGCTGCCCGTCCCGGCCGCGGTCGCGCTCACCAAGATCGACGTGCTGCGGCCGGGGCTGCTGCGCCAGTCGGCGCTTCACCGGTCGCGGTCCGGGCAGGGCGTCCTCGACCTCGACGACAGGGACGCGGTGCACGAGCAGGTCCGCGCGCTGCTGCACGACTGGCAGGCGGGGCAGCTCGACACCTACCTCGGGCAGCAGTACGCCGACCACGCGCTGTTCGGCCTGTCGTCGCTCGGCGGCGTCCCGGAGGAGGGGCGCGTCGGCGCGGGCGGCGTCCGGCCCTACCGGGCGGAGGATCCGCTGCTGTGGCTGCTGTACCGGTTCGGGATGCTCGACGGCCTCCGCCCGGGAGGGGCGTAGCGGTGGCCTGGCAGCTGCACTACACCTCCGCGCGGCGGGGGCCCACCGGCCGGGCCGGGTTCCAGTTCGTCGCCGAGACGCCCGGCCTGCCCGACGGGACGCGCGCCGCGGTGACGCCGTACCTGTCGTACCGCCCGCCGCCGGACGCGCCGCTGTCCCCGGGCGACGCGGAGCTGGAGCTGTTCCCGGTGTCGCTGCTGTACGACGAGGTCGACGGGCGCCCCCTGCTGCTGCGCTGCCGCTACCTCGGCCGCGACTACTCGGGCCGCTACGGCAACTTCTTCGCGCACGCGGTGGTCGCCGAGCCGGAGGAGCTGGAGGGGCTGCGTCCCGCCGAGCTGTGGCAGGCCGCGCACTGGACGCCGCTGCCCGCCCCGGGAGGCGTGCTCGAACCGGTGGAGGAGCTGACCCCGGGCGCCGCGCTCGACCCGGAGGCCCTCGCGGGCTGGCTCGCCTCAGCCGGGCCCGGCGACCCGTACGCGCTGCTCGCCCATCTCGTGGACGCCGTCGCGGGCGTGCTGGGCAGGGGGCACGGCCGCGTCGTCCTCATCGCCGACGACGTCGAGCTGATCGCCCGCTGGATCGCGGTCGTGTCGTACTCGCTGCCGGTCGCGGCGGCGGCGCGGCTGTCGTTCACCACCTACACCGCCGACCCCGACGGCGCGGCGCAGCGCCTGGTCGGCACGACGCCCGCCGTGTGGGCCACCGCCCAGAACCGCGCCTCGCACGCGTCGGTGTTCGACCTGCGGCGCGGCGCTCCCGAGGGCCGGGCCAGCCGCTTCGCCAGGACCGTCGCCGGCTGCTGGCGCGACCGCGACCTCGGCGGCCTGGACGCCCTCGCGGAGCTGGCGCCGCCGGACGACCCCGCGCGGGAGGGGGCCGCCGCGCTGCTGGCGCTGTCCCGGGGCGACGCGACCGTCACCGCCGGCGAGGAGGGCGCGGCGGCGGAGCTGCTGGCGCGGCGCGGAACCGGCCTCCCGGCGTGGGTGTGGCGCGATCTCGTCGCGGGCGTCCCGTCCATGGGCCTGGACCTCACGCTCGCCGTGCACGCGCGGGCGCGGGAGTCGGGGGCGGCGGACCTCGCCGCCCGGTGCGCGCTGCGCGTCGGCGGGCTGGTCTCCGAGGCGCTCGCCGGGGCGTCCCGCCTGGCGGAGGTCGCGGGGGCGGCGAGTGTGGCGGAACGGGCCGGGGCCGGTGTCGATCCCGGCGAGGTCGCGGCGTCGGCGGCGCGCTGCGTCCGGGGCGGCCCGGCCGAGCTGGCGGAGGCGCTCACCGGCTGCCCCGCCGGGCTGCGGGACGCGCTGCTGGACGGGATCGTCGCCGGGCTCGCCGGTTCCGGTGAGCGCGCGGCCGCCCTCACGCCCGACAACTGCGACCTGCTCTACGCGCACGCCGAACGGCTGCGCGCGGCGCCCGGGGTCGCGGTCCCCGTACTGGCGTCGGTCGGGCGGAGGCGCGCCGGCCGCCGGATCGCGGTGACGGCCGAGCTGCTGCGGCTGGACGGCTGCGAGCCCGGCGCCGTCGACGCGGCGGTGCGGGAGGTCTGGGCGGCGCCCCCGTCCGCGGCCGAGTGCCTCGAACTGCTGGACGCCTGGGGGGCCGAACCGCCGCCCGCCGCGCTGGCCGAGCTGCCGTCCCGGACCTTCGCGCGGCTCGCGGGCCCCGGAGGCGACGGCCTGGCCGAGCCGGCGGCGCTGCGGCTCGCCGAGCGGGTCCGCGCGCTGGCGCCGGACGGGCGCGCCGGGCGCGACGCCGCCCTCGTCCAGGCCTACGGGATGGCCATCACCGCGGACCCGCCGCGGGCCGCGCGGGCGCTGGAGAGCCTCGCCGACGCGCAGGGCGCCACCGAGCGGCTCGCCCGGGAGGCGTTCGCCGACGCGGCGCTGAGGCTGTCGCCGCGCCCGCCCGGGTTCCGGGCGGAGCTGCTGGCGGCCGTGCCGGCGCCCGTCCGGGCGCGGCTCGCCGCGCGGTGGACGGGCGAGCTTCCGGGCCGCGTCCGCGCCGGCCACGCCCCGCTGCGCGGCCAGGAGGTCGAGCGGCGCAACGAGCTGGTCGAGGTGGTGCTGCGGCTGCGCCGGCTCGGCGCGGGCGAGCCGGCGCTGGAGTCGTGGGCGCGGGCGGCGGCCCGGCGGTGGCTCGCCGCCAAGCAGCTCGACGCGCATCTGGCGAGCCGCCCTGAGCTGCGCGCCGAGCTGCGGGACCTCCTCGCGGAGGACGCGACGTGAACCCCGTCCTCGTGCTGCTGCTGATCGCCGTGTGGCTCGGCGCCATGTGGCTCGGGTTCATGTACGTGTTCCCCGTGCTGTTCGCCGCGACGCTGGTCGTCGCGGGCGCCGCCGCGCTCGGCGTGTACTGCCTGCACGCGTGCCGGACGCTCGCGCCGTCCACGCTGGAGGGGCCCTCGCCGGTCGCGGCGCCCGAGACCGCCTACCGGCACTACCTGCTCGGCCAGGTGTGGCGCGACTGGTGGACGATCAGCCGCACGGTCGTCCCGCAGGTGTACCGGACGGCCCGCGGCGTCGTGCTGGTCCTGACGCGGACGCTCCTCGGCGGCCCGTGGGGGTTCTTCGCCTTCCCCGTCTGGCTGGCGCTGTGCGCGGGCATCGTCGCCGCCGCCGTCCCCGCGTCGGTGTTCGTCCTGGCGCTGACCGTCCTGTACGGGCTGGTCGCGGCGGTCGGGCTGGCGGTGTGGCTGGCGTGCGTGCTGGTCCTGGCGGCGGTCGAGCGCGTCTTCATGGGGTACGCCCGCATCCTGCAGACCTGCCCGCACCCCTTCTGCTACGAGCGCATCGGGCTGCCGGAGTACGCGTGCCCGAACTGCGGCGCGCGGCACCGGCGCCTCTCGCCGGGGGCGGGCGGCGCGTTCCGGCACGTGTGCCGCTGCGGGGCGCGGCTGCCCACGACCGTCCCGCTCGGGCGCTTCCGCCTGGCCGCGTACTGCCCGCACTGCGGCGGGCGGCTGCCCGAGCGCATCGGGCGCGTCCGCGTGGAGCCCCTGCCGTTCGTGGGCGGGCCCGCCGCCGGCAAGACCACGTTCATGGTCCTCGGCATCCGGGCCCTGCACGCGCGGACCCGCGCCGTCCACGGGCGGCTGTCGTTCGTCGAGCCGCGGCACGCGCAGGCGTACGCGGGCGCGCTGCGGGAGTTCCAGCGCGGCGGGCGCCTCGCCAAGACCGGCCCGGAGCTGCCCCTGGCCACCATGGTCGACGTGGAGCTGCCGGGGCGCGCGCGGCGCATCCTCTACCTGTTCGACCCCGCGGGCGAGCACTACACGGGCGCGACGGAGGTCGAGTCGCTGCGCTACCTCGACCACAGCGAGGCGCTGCTGTTCGTCGTGGACCCGTTCGCGCTCCCCCAGCTGCGCCGCTCGCTGACCGGGGAGGAGCAGGAGTTCGTGGACGAGGCCGCCGCGTCGTCGGAGGAGGACCCGGCCGACACCCTGCAGCGGGTCCTGAACGAGCTGCGCTCGCGTCCCGACCAGGGGCGGCAGAAGCGCGTCGCCGTCGTCCTCACCAAGACCGACCTGCTGGTGCGGACGGAGATCGGCCGCGGCCTGGACCCCGGCGCCGACCCGCGCGAGTGGCTCGACCGCGTCGGGCTCGGCAACACCGTCCGCACGCTCGACCAGGTCGCCGCCCAGGTGCGCTACTTCGCCTCCGGCCTCGGCACCGAGCCCGCCGACGTCGCCGACCTGCTCGGCTGGGTGACCGGGCTGCCCGCCGGCGCGGCGGACGGCGGCCGCCCGCCCTCCGACGTCCCGCCGGAGCCCCCGGGCACGGCGCCGCTGCGGACCCCGTGGCCGGTGCGGGGCCGCGGCCCCGGCCGGGTCCCAGCCGGGTACCAGGTCGGCCGCTGGGCCGTCCTGGCGGGCCTGTCGGTCCTGACGGTCGCCACCATCGCGGGCGCGGCCCTCGCCGCCGCCGAGCGCCTCCCGTTCTGACGTCCGTGCCGGTGGTGTCAGGGTGCGGGGCGGTCCAGGGCGCCGAGGATGAACCCGGCGACCTCGTCGGCGAGGCGGGAGGCGGGCTTGGGGCCGTTCGCGCGGTACCAGGCCGGCATCTGGTTGACCATGCCCAGCGCGACGATCGTGATGGTCTCGGCGGGCGTGCCGGTGCCGAACACGCCGTCCCGCTGGCCCTGCTCGATGAGGCCCCGGAACGTCACGTGGTAGCGGCGGCGGTCGGCGCGCACCGAGCGCATCCGGGCGTGGTCCAGCCGGTGCATCTCGCGGGCGAACACCTTCGCCTCGTCGATGTGCTCGGCGGTGCTGCGGATCAGCCCGGTCAGCACCGCGTGGACGGCCTCGCGCGGCGGCAGGCCCCGCGCCAGCACCGCGCCGAGGTCGGCGAGCTGGCGGGCGATCAGCGAGTGGTAGATCTCGTAGAGCAGGTCGTCCTTGGAGTCGAAGTAGTGGTAGAGCGCGCCCTTGGTGACCTCGGCGGCGGCCACGATGTTCTGCACCGACGTCCCGTCGAAGCCGCGCTCGGCGAACAGCCGGAGCGCCGCGTCCAGGATCCGCCGCTCGACCGCGCTCTGCCGGACGGGCGCCGTGGACTCCGGCACCGATTCGGGCTGCGCCACCTGGGGCACCTCCTTCGCGGGCGGGCATTGACTCCGGTGTGTCCCGCGCCATAGCTTGCCAGAAACCGACCGGTCGGTATGCACGCCGTGCCAGTATGCACCCGCGGCCGCACCGCGCACCGCGGCATCACGAGCACCGCAGTACCACGAGCACCGCAGCCTCAGACGCACCGCCCACGCACCGCCAGAGGGAGATTCGATGCCCGCAGTTGAAACCGTCCGCGGTCCCGTCGACACCACCGCTCTCGGGCGCACGCTGATGCACGAGCACGTCTTCGTGCTGGGCGCCGAGAACGTCCAGAACTACGGCGCGGGCGACTGGTGGGACGAGGAGGAGAAGGTCGCCGACGCGGTCGGCAAGCTGCGCGAGCTGGCCGGGCTCGGCGTCACCACGATCGCCGACCCCACGGTGTGGGGCCTCGGCCGCTACATCCCGCGGATCCAGCGGATCAACGAGGCGGTGCCGGAGCTCAACATCATCGTGGCGACGGGCCTCTACACCTACAACGACGTGCCGTTCCAGTTCCACCACCGCGGCCCCGGCACGCTGGTGGACGAGGGGCCGGACCCCATGATCGCCGACTTCACCCGCGACCTGACCGAGGGCATCGCCGGGACGGGGGTCAGGGCCGCGTTCCTCAAGTGCGCCGTGGACGCCCCCGGGCTCACGCCCGGCGTCGAGCGGGTGCTGCGGGCCGTCGCGGCGACGCACCGCGAGACGGGCGCGCCGGTCACCGTGCACACCGAGAGCTCGATCCACGCGGGCCGGACGGTCGTGGACCTGCTCGGCAAGGAGGGGGTCGACCTCGCCAAGCTCGTCGTGGGGCACGCGGGCGACAGCAACGATCTCGACTACCTCATGGAACTGGCCGACACCGGCGCGATCCTCGGCATGGACCGCTTCGGCCTCGACATCATCAACCCGACCTCCGACCGGGTCGCCACCGTCGCGGCCCTGTGCGAGCGCGGCTACGCCGACCGGATGGTCCTCAGCCACGACGCGTCCTGCTTCATCGACTGGTTCGGCCCCGATCCGGCGACGGTGCCCGCGATGCAGCCGAACTGGCACTACCGCCACATCGACGAGGACGTCCTGCCCGCGCTGCGCGACGCCGGGGTCACCGACGGGCAGATCGACCAGATGCTCGTGGAGAATCCCCGCCGCTACTTCACCCGCTGAGCCCGTCCGGGCGCGTCCGGCCCGTCCGGGGCCCAGATGCCTCCTCCTGCTTCGGACTATTCCCCCGTAATCGGGAATCATGGGAGGAACCTGCGGGAGGAGGCTTCGAGGTGAGCGAGGATTCCGGGCGCGGGCGCGCCCGCGCCGCTGTCCCGTTGCTGCTGGCCCTGCTGCCCGCCCTGCTCGCCCCGGGCTGCCGGGTCGTGGAGAGCGGGGCCCCGCAGGACGTCCCGCCGGCCCCCACGGCGGCCAAGAGCAAGCACGCCAAGCCCAGCGGGCGCCGCCCCGGCGTCGTCAACATCGAGACCGAGCAGACGCTGAACGGCACCCGCGCCGCCGGGACCGGCATCGTGCTCACCCCCTCAGGCTTCGTGCTGACCAACAACCACGTCATCCAGGGCGCCACCACGATCAAGGGCACCGACGTCGACGACCGCCGCACCTACACCGCGCAGGTCGTCGGCTACGACCGGACGGGCGACATCGCGGTGATCCGGCTCTCCGGCGCGACCGGGCTGAAGGCCGCCGCTTTCACTTCCGCGAACGGCGTCGCGGTCGGCGACACGGTCACCGCCGTCGGCAACGCGGGCGGCAAGGGCGGCACGCCCGCGGTCGTCACCGGCCGGGTCACCGCGCTGGATCAGTCCGTCACCGCGCGCGACGACAGCAACGGCACCTCCGAGCGGCTCACCGGCCTGATCGAGACGGACACGCCGATCAGGCCGGGCGACTCCGGCGGACCGCTGCTCGACACCTCCGGCAAGGTCATCGGCATCAACACCGCGGCGTCGGCCGGGATCGCGGTGAAGGGCACCGACCAGCGCAAGGAGCACCGCGGTTACGCCATCCCCTCCGACCGCGCCCTGGAGATCGCCCGGCAGATCCAGCGCGGCGAGGCGTCCTCGACCGTGCACATCGGCAAGACCGCGATGCTCGGCGTCAAGGTCCGCCCGAACGGCCGCTCCCCCGGCGCGCTGGTCGCCGAACTCGTGCCGGGCTCCCCTGCCGAGGCCGCCGGCGTCCCGGTCGGCGGCGTCATCGTCGCCTTCGGTGACGCCGCGGTCGACACCCCGTCCACCCTCACGACCCTGATGCTGGCCCGCCATCCGGGCGACGCCGTCCGGATCGAGTGGACGACGAGCCAGGGCGAGCGCATGGCGGGGACCGTCCACCTGACGGAAGGCCCGCCCCAGTGACATGGCCGGTCCCGCGCCGGCGTGCGACAGTGGTGTTTCGGCCGACCACGAGGATGTGTGCCCATATGACGCGCAAGGCGCCCGCTGGTGACTTCGACGACGACGGCCTCGAGGTCTCCGCGCCGAAGGACTGGGCCGCGGGCGTTCCCGGCGTGACGGCCGCGCTGCGCCACGCCCGCGAGCAGATGGGCGTGCGGCGGACGGCGCTGACGCTGCTGCGCGTCAACCAGAAGCAGGGGTTCGACTGCCCCGGCTGCGCCTGGCCGGAGGGCGGCCACCGGCACGCCGCCGAGTTCTGCGAGAACGGCGCCAAGGCCGTCGCCGAGGAGGCGACGGTCCGGCGCGTGACCCGGGAGTTCTTCGCCGAGCACAGCGTCGACGAACTGGCCGGACGGTCCGACCACTGGCTCGGGCAGCAGGGGCGCCTCACCGAGCCGATGGTGAAGCGCGCCGGGTCGCGGCACTACGAGCCGGTGGCGTGGGACGAGGCGTTCGGCCTGCTGGCGTCGGAGCTGAACGCCCTGGACTCGCCGGACGAGGCCGTCTTCTACACCTCCGGCCGGACGAGCAACGAGGCCGCGTTCGCCTACCAGCTGTTCGCGCGGGAGTTCGGCACGAACAACCTGCCCGACTGCAGCAACATGTGCCACGAGTCGTCGGGGTCCGCGCTCAGCGAGACGATCGGCATCGGCAAGGGCTCGGTGCTGCTGGAGGACCTCTACCGGGCCGACCTGATCTTCGTCGTCGGCCAGAACCCGGGGACCAACCACCCGCGGATGCTGTCGGCGCTGGAACGCGCCAAGAAGCAGGGCGCCCGAGTCGTCGCCGTCAACCCGCTGCCCGAGGCGGGGCTGATGCGGTTCAAGAACCCGCAGCGCCCGGCGGGGCTGGCCGGGCGGGGCACGGTGCTCGCCGACCGTTTCCTGCAGATCCGGCTGAACGGCGACCTCGCGCTGTTCCAGGCGCTCAACCGGATGCTGCTGGAGTCGGGCGCGCCCGGCGCCCTCGACCGGGAGTTCCTCGACGCCCACGCGCACGGCTTCGAGGCGTTCCGCGAGCACGTCCTCGGGCTGGACTGGGACGACGTGCTGGAGGCGACCGGCCTCGCCCGCGCGGAGATCGAGGCGGTGCTGGGCGACGTCCTCGGCGCCGAGCGGATCATCGTCTGTTGGGCGATGGGCCTCACCCAGCACCGCAACTCCGTGCCGACGATCCGCGAGATCGTCAACTTCCTGCTGCTGCGCGGCAACATCGGCCGGCCCGGCGCGGGGGTCTGCCCGGTGCGCGGCCACTCCAACGTCCAGGGCGACCGGACGATGGGCATCTGGGAGCGCCCGAAGCCCGCCTTCCTGGACGCCCTCGCCGCCGAGTTCGGCTTCGAGCCGCCCCGCGAGCACGGCCTGGACACCGTGGAGGCGATCCGCGCCATGCGCGACGGCAGGGCGAAGGTGCTCCTCGGCATGGGCGGCAACTTCGTCCGCGCCACCCCCGACTCCGCCGTGACGGAGGCGGCCCTGCGCCGCTGCCGGCTGACCGCGCACGTGTCCACCAAGCTCAACCGGTCGCACGCGGTGACCGGCGAGGTGGCGCTGATCCTCCCGACGCTCGGCCGCACCGAGCGCGACGTCCGGGAGACCGGGCCGCAACTCGTCTCCGTCGAGGACTCGATGGGAATGGTGCACGCCTCCCGCGGCCGGCTCGGACCGGCGTCCGAGCACCTGCTGTCGGAGGTCTCGATCGTCTGCCGGCTCGCCGGGGCCGCGCTTCCCGGCTCGGGCACCGACTGGGCGGCGATGGAGCGCGACTACGACGTGATCCGCGACCACGTCTCCCGGGTCGTCCCCGGCTTCGAGGACTTCAACGCGCGGCTGCGCGAGCCCGGCGGCTTCACGCTCCCGCACGCGCCCCGCGACGAGCGCCGGTTCCCGACCGCGACCGGCAAGGCCAACCTGACGGTGAACGAGCTGGAGGTCCTGCGGGTCCCGGAGGGGCGGCTGCTGCTCCAGACCCTCCGGAGCCACGACCAGTACAACACCACGATCTACGGCCTGGACGACCGCTACCGCGGCATCAAGGCGGGCCGCCGCGTCGTGCTCGTCAACCCCGCCGACCTGGCCCGCCTCGGCGTCGCCGACGGCGCGCTCGTCGACCTCGTCTCCGAGTGGCCGGACGGCGCCGAGCGCCGCGCCCCCGCCTTCCGCGCCGTCTCCTACCCGACCGCGCCGGGCTGCGCGGCGGCCTACTTCCCGGAGGCGAACGTCCTGGTCCCGCTGGACAGCACGGCCGAGATCAGCAACACCCCCACGTCCAAGTCCGTGGTGATCCGCCTGGAGCCCGCCGGGCCCTGACGCGGGGCGGGCCGGAGCACCGGCGCGGGGCACCGTCCTGGTCTAGGCTGCGGGCATGACGAACCTCCCCGAGCGTCCCGGAACGCCCGGTGCGCCGGAGATGCGGGCCGGTGACGCCGACCGCGAGCGGATCGCGAACCTGCTGCGGGACGCGGCCGGCGAGGGACGGCTGACGCTGGCCGAGCTGGACGAGCGGCTCGACGCGGTGTACGCGGCCAAGACCTACGCGGAGCTGGAGCCGATCACCCGCGACCTGCCGTCGCCGGAGCGGGCTGCGCCCCCGGCGACCGGGGCCGGCTGGCGGCCGGTGCCGGGCGCGCCCTCCTGGCGCAGCGGCATCGGGATCATGATCGGGTTCCGCCGCGCGGGCGTGTGGAACGTCCCACCCAGGTTCAGCGCGTTCGCGTTCTGGGGCGGCGGGAAGATCGACCTGCGGAACGCCTTGTTTACTCAGTCCCGGCCCACTTCGCTCGCCTGGCGGCTCGCTACGTGACCGTGCCTGGGCGAACGCGGCATCGCTTCGCGATCTGCCCGGCTCCGCTCGCCTCCGGCCTCGCTCCACCGGCCAGGTCACGCGTTCGCGCGCGTGGTTGCGGCCACTTCGAGACAGGCCTGTGAGTCTTGTGCCGGCTGGTCTGGGATCGGCCGGCAAGGACGGTGTCGGCTGCTTCGACCTGGGTCGTGACTCGAGACGGGCCCCTAGTCAGCGAGGCGGTCGAGCCACTCGCCGAGCAGGGCCGTCTCCGAGGCGGTGAGCCCGGTCGGCGGGGCCGCCTGGAGGGCCGCCTTCAGCGCCACCGCGCGCGACGCGAGCGGCGCGTCCGCGTGGTCGCCGCCGTCCGCGGTCACGGCGGCGAGGACGGCCTCGCGCGTGCGGACCGAGGCGTCCCGGTCGTCGGCGGACGGGCTCGCGATCAGCGTGAGGGCGACCCCGACCCCGGCGGCGTGGATCATGCGGGCGGCGGTGGCGACCGGGACGCGGAGGCGCCCCGCGCGCGCGACCGCCTCGACCAGGCCCAGCAGGATGCCGTACGCCTCCCCGGCGGCGGCCGGGGTGCGGGGCGTCCCGTACATCAGCGTGTAGAACGCCGGATGGGTGACGGCGTACTCGATGTGCAGGTCCCAGCCGCGGCGCAGGTCCTCGACCGGATCGCCGGTGCTGCCCTGCGCGCGCTTGCCCGCCAGGTACTCCTCGAACCCGTGGGCGGCGACGGCGTCGAACAGGCCGCGCTTGTCGCCGAAGTGGTGGTAGAGCGTGGGCGCCCCGACCCCGGCGGCGGTGCACACGGCCCGCGTCGACACCGGTTCGCCGCCGGCCTCCATGAGCAGCCGCGCGGCCGCGCGCAGGATGCGGTCCCGCGTGTCGGGGTCCTTCTGAGCAGTCACAACAACGATGTTACAGAACTTTTCGAGCAGCGCTATGCTCGACGGTATAGCGTGACTATAGTGTGCGTTATACCGATGCTACGACGGGCCGTCGGGCCCGCCACCACATGAGAGGGGGCGCCGCCGTGCGCAGCGCCGTTCTGACCGCCACGGGCAAGCCGCTGGAGATCATCGAGCGCGAGGCGCCCGAACCCGGGCCGGGCGAGATCCTGGTGAAGGTCACCGCCTGCGGGATGTGCTTCTCCGAGGTCAACCACCTGCGGGGCCACTACCCGTTCGGGACGTTCCCCGTCGTCCCCGGCCACGAGGTCAGCGGCGTCGTCGCCGCGCTCGGCGAGGGCGTCGACTGGCCCGCGGTCGGCACCGCCGTGGGCGCCGCCTGGCTGTACGGGTCGTGCGGCCACTGCGACGAGTGCGTCCGCGGCGACCAGATCCTGTGCACGGGCGCGCCGAAGCAGATCACCGGCGTCAACCGGGACGGCGGGTACGCCGAGTACTTCCTCGGCCGGGCCGGGTTCGTCACCCCGCTCCCGGACGGCCTGGACCCGGTCGCGGGCGCGCCGCTGATGTGCGCCGGCATCACCGCGTTCAACGGGCTCCGGCTGGCCGGGGCTGCCGCCGGATCGAAGGTGGCCGTCCTCGGCACCGGCGGCGTCGGCACGATGGCCCAGCGCTTCGCCACCGCGATGGGCGCCCGCGTCGCCGTCGTGTCGCGGTCGCGCCGCGCCGAGGGGGAGGCGCGCGGCCTCGGCGCCGAGCTGTTCGTCGCGACCGCCGAGCAGGACCCCGCCGAGGCCCTGCGGGCGTGGGGCGGCGCCGACCTCGTGGTCAACACCGCCCCCGACACCGCGACCGGGCTCGCCGCGTTCGGCGGCCTGCGCCCGGGCGGGACCCTGCTCTACCTCGGCATGGGCGCCGAGAACGTGAGCGTGCCGCCCGCGGCCCTCGTCACCGGGCGGCTGCGGGTGATGGGCGTGCCGTCGGGTTCCCCGCACGACCTGCGCGACACCCTCGCGTTCGCGGTCGCGCACGGGATCGTGCCCGAGGTCAACCCCGTCACGCTGGACGAGGCCCCGGGCGTCCTCGCCGCGATGGACGAGGGGACCAACCGGGGCCGGGCGGTCATCACCTTCGAGTGAAGCGCGTCCACGGGCGGGCGCGCTCGTAGGCGGCGCACGCGGCCATCACCAGGGCGTCGGCGTGCCGGGCGCCGACGACCTGGAGGCCGACCGGCAGGCCGCCGGAGGTGAAGCCGCAGGGCAGGCTCGCGGCGGGCTGCTGGGTCATGTTGAACGGGTAGGTGAACGGGGTCCACCCCGTCCAGCGCGGGGACGGCGAGCCCGGCGGGACCTCGAGGCCCGCCTCGAACGCCGCGATCGGCGTCGTCGGGGTGAGCAGCAGGTCGTAGCGCTCGTGGAACAGGCCCATGCGGCGGCCCAGCTCCATGCGGCGGGCGGTGGCCGTCAGGTAGTCCTGCGCCGAGTACCGCGCGCCCTGGTCGCAGATCTCCCGCAGGCCCGGGTCGAGGAGCCCGCGCTCCTCGGGCGACAGGTGCTCGACCACCTTGGCGGCGCCCGCGAACCACAGGACCTCGAACTCCCCGACCGGGTCGCCGAAGCCCGGGTCGGCCTGCTCGACCTTGGCGCCCAGCTCCGCGAAGACCTCGGCGGCGGCCGCGACGGACGCCGCGACCTCCGGATCGACCTTCGCGAACCCGAGGTCGGGACTGAACGCGACGCGCAGGCCCGTCAGGTCGCCGTGGCCGCCGGCGCCGGTCTCGGCGAACACCACGTCCGGCGGCGGCAGCGCCGACCAGTCGCGGGCGTCGGCGCCGCAGACGGCGTCGAGCAGCAGGGCCGCGTCGGCGACGGTGTTGGTCATCGGGCCGATGTGCGCGAGCGTGCCGAACGGGCTCGCCGGGTAGTGCGGGATGCGGCCGTAGGTCGGCTTGATCGTGAAGGTGCCGGTGAACGCGGCGGGGATCCGCACCGAGCCGCCGCCGTCGGTGCCGAGGGCGAGCGGGGCCATGCCCGCCGCGACGGCCGCCGCCGCGCCGCCGCTGGAGCCGCCCGGCGTGCGGGAGGGGTCCCACGGGTTGCGGGTGACGCCGGTCAGCGGGTTGTCGGTGACGCCCTTCCAGGCGAACTCCGGCGTCGTGGTCTTGCCGACGAAGACCGCGCCCTGCTCGCGGAGGCGGGCCACGGACGGGGAGTCCTCGTCCCACGGGCGGGCGGGGTCGATCGTCCTGGAGCCGCGCAGCGTCGGCCAGCCGCGGGTGAGCAGGACGTCCTTGATCGAGACGGGCACGCCGTCCAGCGGCCCGAGCGTCGCGCCGCGCCCCCATCGCTGCGCCGCCGCGCGCGCCATGCCGAGGGTGGTCTCCTCGTCGACGAGGCAGAACGCGTTGAGCTCCGGGTCGTCCCGCTCGATCCGGGCGAGGACGGCGCCGACGGCCTCGACCGGGGACAGCGCCCCGGCCCGGTACTCCGCGAGCAGTTCGGTCGCGGTCAGATCGGCCGCATCGGCCATGGCTACCCCCTCTGGTGTGATGCCGTCCGCTCCCGCGGACCGGCCGGCTCCGAGCCGACATAGCCGAGGCCCTTGTCGACGACGTTGAGCAGCGGGCGGCCGGACACGCGGCGCCCGAGGTTGTCGACGAACAGCCGGACCAGCTCGTCGCGCCAGCCGACCACGTCGCCGGACATGTGCGGGGAGACGACGACGCCCGGCATGTCCCACAGCGGGGAGGACGGCGGGAGCGGCTCGTCCTCGAAGACGTCGAGCGCCGCGCCCGCGATCCGGCCCGCGCGCAGCGCCTCGACGAGGTCGGGCTCGGCCACGAGGCCGCCGCGGCCGATGTTGATCAACCGCGCCGACGGGCGCATCCGCTCCAGCGCGGCGGCGTCGATCATGCCGCGGGTCTGCGGGGTGAGGGGCGCGGCGAGCACGACGTAGTCGGCGCCGGCGAGCGCCTCGCCCAGCCGGTCCATCGGGTGGACGGTGCCGAGGTCGGGGTCGCCTTCGCGGGCGGTGCGCCCGACCCCGGAGACGGCGAGGCCCGCCGCCGTCAGCCGGCGGCCGATCGCGCGGCCGATCGGCCCGGTGCCGACGACCAGCGCGCGGGCGCCGGTGATCCGCTCGGTCTCGCGGTGCCGCCAGCGCCGCTCGCCCTGGAGCCGGAAGGTGGTGTGCAGGTCCTTGGCGAACGCCAGCACGAGCCCGAGCACGTATTCTGCGATCGGCTCGTCGAAGACACCGCGCGAGTTGGTGACAATGGTGTCACTGCGGGTGAGGCCGGGGAACATCAGCCGGTCGACCCCGGCGCTGGCGATATGGACCCACCCGGGGCCTCCGGAAGCCGGCCAGGCGCCCGCCAGGGCGTCCGAGAGAAAGTCCCACATGAACAGGATGTCGGCCCCGGGAAGCGCCTCCGCCAACTCTGTTTCGCGCACGTAACGGACGCGCGCGAGGCGCTCCGCCTCCTCCATGCCGCGCGGATGGACGTCGCCCACCAGTACCACCACGTCAGGCGGGCTACCGGATGCGGGCTGAGCAGCGTCCATGGGAGTCACTTCCGGGGTGTGCGGAGTTTACGAGAAGGCAACGGCGGGAGGCATTGACACGCTAGGAAGCGTTCGTAGGATTGTCAACAATCAACGCGGTGCACTGCGGCCTCGGTCACCGCGATGGGATATGTGCTGCAAGACCGTCGCAACCGCTGCCCAGCAGGGCCAGGACGGATCCCAGAGCGCTCTAACAGCCCCCGTCCGGGGGTGTGGGAGGACGCACTCCCACGAACATGGAGAGTCCTTCGGGTGGCGACGCTCTCGCCCACCCCTGTTCACGGGGAGGTCAGCATGTCCAAGCTCATGACCATCACGCTGGAGCGCCGCGGCGTCTCGTGCGTCGCGGAGCTTCTCGAGAAGGACGCCCCGCGGACCTGCGAGGCGGTCTGGAACGCTCTACCCCTCGGAGGCGAGGCGTACCACGCCAAGTACGCCCGGAACGAGGTCTACACGATGGTGGAACGGTTCTCCGAGGAGGAGATCGGCCTGGAGAACCCGACCGTCACCCCGATCCCGGGCGACGTCGTCTACTTCTCGTTCCCCGGCGGGATGCTCGACCGGAAGTTCAAGGAGGAGAAGAACATCCACGCGCTGCCCGGCGTGATCGATCTCGCGATCTTCTACGGCCGCAACAACCTGCTGCTGAACGGCGACGTCGGCTGGGTGCCCGGGAACGTCTACGCGACGATCGTCGACGGCCTCGACCGGATGGCCGAGGCGTGCAACGACGTGTGGCGGTCCGGCGGAGTCGGCGAGCGCCTCCTCTACGCGCGCGCAGAGTCCTAGAGTGACGGCCGCGCAGATGACATTCGACCCCTCGCTGGTCGTCGGCCCAGAGCTGCTCGCCCAGCACGGCATCGGGGTGGTCGCGCCGTTCGACTTCGCGCTCGACAGGGAGCTGTGGCGCTGGACGCCCGACGACGTCTCACTGTTCATGACCCGGCTGCCGTACGTGCCGGTCCCGGTCACGGTGGAGATGGCCTCCGCCCTGTCGGACCAGTCGATCGTCCGGCAGGCGACGCGCGACGTCCTGGCTCCCGAGCCGCTCGCCGTGGCCTACGCCTGCGCGTCGGGCAGCTTCATCCGCGGCAAGGCGGGCGAGATCCAGCTGCACCAGTCGATGCTCCAGGCCGGCGCGCCGGTGTCGACGACGACCTCCGGCGCGCTGGTGGAGTCGCTGAGGCTGCTCGGCGCCCGGCGCATCGCGGTCGTCACGCCCTACATCGACGCCGTCACCGAGCGGCTCGTGTCGTTCCTCGGCGAGCACGGCATCGAGGTGGTGGCCTCGGTCGGGCTGGGGCTGCTCAGCCACATCTGGAAGGTCGGCTACGGCGAGATCGTCTCGGCGGTGTCGGCGGTCGACCACCCCGAGGCCGAGGCGGTCTTCATCAGCTGCACCAACGTCCCGACCTACGACATCATCGCGCCGCTCGAGCAGATGATCGGCAAGCCGGTGCTCACCGCCAACCAGGTGACGATGTGCTCGGCGCTGCGCGCGATGGGCCGCACGGCGTCCGGTCCCGGTCAGTCCCTGGTCAGGCTCGCTCCCTTCACCGCGGCCTAGCCGCCCTGATCTCCGAGAGTAGGATTGTCGACAACATGCACCAGAACGGGTTGCGCGCGGGGTTCCTCTACCCCGGCTACAGCGCCGAGGACGACTACCCCGCCATCGAGCGCGCCCTAGGGGAGGTCCACCTCCCGGTCGTGCACACGCTGATGCGCGAGGACGCGCACCGCGTCGACGCGCTGCTGGACATCGGCGGCGCCGACGTGCTCGGAGACGGCGCCCGCACGCTGCGCGAGCACGGCGTGAAGGCCGCCGTGTGGGCGTGCACCAGCGGCAGCTTCGTCTTCGGCTGGGACGGTGCCGCGCAGCAGGTGGCGGGCGTCCGCGAGGCGGCGGGCGTGCCCGCCTCCAGCACGTCGTTCGCGTTCGTGCACGCGGCGCGGGCCCTCGGCGTCACCCGGGTCGCGGTCGCCGCGACCTATCCGGCCGACGTCGCCGAGCGGTTCGTCGCGTTCCTCGCCCACGCGGGCATCGAGGTGGTGGCGCTGTCCTGCCGGGGCATCGTCACCGCCGCCGAGGTCGGCACCCTCGGCCGCGACGAGGTGCTGGCGTTCGTCGCGGCCAACGACCACCCCGACGCCGAGGCCGTGCTGGTGCCCGACACCGCGCTGCACACCGTGGCCTGGCTCGACAAGCTGGAGGCGCGGGTCGGCAAGCCGGTGCTGACCGCCAACCAGGTGAGCGTGTGGGAGGGGCTGCGGCTCGCGTCCGGCCCTGACGGGCTCCCGCCGCGCACCGGGCTGGGCCGGCTGTTCGCCGTCCCCGCCGCATTCCCCTCGCATGAACGACATGCCTGGCAGATGTGAGAAGACGAAAGGGAACCGCGCATGGGCCGACTGGGTGAGTTGGAGCCTGTTCCCCGCAAGTCGACGGTGGAGATCGTCTCGGACGAGCTCCGCTCGGCGATCATGTACGGGTCGCTGGAGCCCGGCGCGCAGCTCGGCGAGGCCGAGCTCGCCGCGCGCCTCGGCATCAGCCGCGGACCGCTGCGCGAGGCCATGCAGCGGCTCGTCCAGGAGGGGCTGCTCGTCAGCGAGCCGCACCGCGGACTGTTCGTGATCACGCTGGACGAGGGGGACGTCGAGGACGTCTACCTCGCCCGGCTCGCGATCGAGCGCGAGGCCTGCCGGCTGATCATGGAGCGGAACCGGGGCGAGGCGGTGGCGCGGCTCACCGAGGCCCTTGAGGCGCTCGTGGCCGCCGCGCGCGAGCGCGACCGGGTGGCGATGAGCGACGCCGACCAGGCCTTCCACGAGGTGCTGGTCAGCTCATCGGGCAGCCCGCGGCTGGAGCGGATGGCGCACACGCTGCTGGTGGAGACGCGCATGTGCCTGAACGCGCTCCAGGACACCTACCCCGAACCCGCCGACCTCGTCGAGGAGCACCGGCGGCTCGTCGACGCGATCGGCGACGGCGAGGAGGAGCACCTGCTCACCCTCATCGAGGAGCACATGACCGACTCCATCAACCGGCTGCGCGAGTCCTAGCTTCCGGCGCCGCCACACAGGAACGGCCCCGCTGGACAACCGGCCCGGGGCCACCTAGATTGCAGATTGTCGACAATCTACCGGAGGGACGATATGGCGACGCTGTCTCCCCTGCTCAAGCAGGCCACCCCCGTCCTTGCCGAGCGCGGCGAGGGCGTCTACCTCTACGACGCCGAGGGGCGCCGGCACCTGGACTTCACGGCGGGCATCGGCGTCGTGAACACCGGCCACTGCCACCCGCGCGTGGTCGAGGCCGCGCAGCAGCAGGTGGGCACGCTCATCCACGGCCAGTACACGACCGTCATGCACCGGCCGCTGCTGCGGCTGACCGAGGCGCTCGGCGAGGTACTGCCGGAGGGGCTCGACTCCCTGTTCTTCCTCAACAGCGGCAGCGAGGCGGTCGAGGCGGCCATCAGGCTCGCCCGGCACGCCACCGGCCGGCAGGGCATCGTCGTCTTCCACGGCTCCTTCCACGGCCGGACGATGGGCGCCGCCGCGCTCACCACGGCCGGCACGAAGTTCCGCGCCGGGATCGGCCCGCTGATGCCGGGCGCCGCCATCGCGCCGTTCCCGCAGGCGTTCCGGTACGGCTGGTCGGAGGAGGAGGCGACGCGGTTCGCGCTGCGCGAACTCGACTACCTGCTCGCCACCGCGAGCCCGGCGGCCGACACCGCCGCGTTCATGGTCGAGCCGGTGCTCGGCGAGGGCGGCTACATCCCCGCCCCGCCCGCGTTCCTCGAGGGGCTGCGCGAGCGCGCCGACCGGCACGGCATCCTGCTGATCGTCGACGAGGTGCAGACCGGGTTCGGGCGGACGGGCCGGTTCTGGGGCCACGAGCACGCGGCCGTGCGCCCCGACGTCCTGATCACGGCCAAGGGCCTGGCGAGCGGGTTCCCGCTGTCGGCGATCGCCGCGCCGGAGGCGCTGATGGCCAAGGCCCGGCCGGGGTCGCAGGGCGGCACGTACGGGGGCAACGCGGTGTCGTGCGCCGCCGCGCTCGCCACCCTCCAGGTCGTCGTCGACGAGGACCTCGTCGGCAACTCCGCGGTGCAGGGCGCGCGGCTGAACGACGGGCTCCGCAAGGTCGCCGCCGACCACCCGGCGATCGGCGACGTGCGCGGGCTCGGGCTGATGCAGGCCAGCGAGTTCACCACGCCGGACGGCGAGCCCGACCCCGCCGCCGCGGCGCGGGCGCACGCGGCCGCCGCCGAGCGCGGGCTCCTGCTGCTGACCTGCGGCGCGTTCGGCAACGTCGTCCGCATGATCCCGCCGCTGATCGTCACCGGGGAGCAGATCGACGACGGGCTCGCCCTGTGGGCGCAGGCCGTCGCCGACGCCGTCGGCTGAGCCGGCGGCGGCGTCCACGGGCCGGTCGGCCGCTCACCGCGCGGCCGGCCGGCGACGGCGCACCGAGGCGCCGCCTGCTACATTCCGAACCTCGTTCTGTGCGAGGAGGCGCGGTGGATCCCTGGCAGACCCCGGAGCGGGCGGCGCTGCGCGCCCTCGTCCGCGACTTCACCGCGCGGGAGATCGCGCCGTTCCTCGCGGACTGGGAGGACGCCGGTGAGCTGCCGCGGTCCCTGCACGTCCGGGCGGCCGAGGCGGGGCTGATCGGGGCCGGGTTCCCGGAGGAGGCCGGCGGGTCGGGCGGGGGGCTGCTGGACGCGCTGATCGTCGCCGAGGAGATCATCCAGGCGGGCGGGTCGGGCGGCGTGGTCGCCTCCCTGTTCACGCACGGGATCGCGCTGCCCCACATCATCGCCTCCGGCGACGCGTCGCTGATCGACCGGTTCGCGCGGCCGGTGCTCGCCGGAGAGATGATCGGCGCGCTCGGGATCACCGAGCCCGGCACCGGGTCGGACGTCGCGGGCGTCCGCACCACCGCCGTCCGCGACGGCGGGCACTACGTCGTCGACGGCGCCAAGATGTTCATCACCTCGGGCGTCCGGGCGGACTTCGTCACCGCCGCGGTGCGAACGGGCGGGCCCGGCGCCGGCGGCATCTCCCTGCTGGTCGTGGAGAAGGGCTCCCCGGGCTTCACCGTCTCCGCGCCGCTGCGCAAGATGGGCTGGCTCTGCTCCGACACCGCCGAGCTGTCGTTCGACGGCGTCCGCGTGCCCGCGGCGAACCTCGTCGGCGCGGAGAACGGCGGATTCCTGCAGATCGTCCAGAACTTCGTGGCCGAGCGGCTGTCGCTGGCCGTCCAGGCGTACGCGACGGCGCAGCGCTGCCTGGAGCTCACCCTGTCCTGGGTCCGGGACCGGGAGACCTTCGGGCGCCCGCTGGCCTCCCGGCAGCTCGTCCGGCACAAGATCGTCGAGATGGCGCGGCTGACGGACGTCGCCCGCGCCTACACCCGCGCCGTCGCCGAACGGCACGCCGCCGGCGAGGACGTCCTCACCGAGACCGCCTACGCCAAGAACACCGCCGTCCAGGCCTGCGAGCACGTCGTGCACGAGGCCGTCCAGCTGCACGGCGGGATGGGCTACATGCGCGAGTCGGAGGTCGAGCGCCACTACCGCGACGCCCGCATCCTCGGCATCGGCGGCGGCACCAACGAGATCATGAACGAGATCGCCGCCAAGCGCCTCGGTCTCTGACGCGGGCCCGCGGCGGCGCCCGGTGGCGGGCGGGGATGCCGCCGGGCGCCGCCGGTTCCGCGTCAGCCGAGGGGCTTGGCGCAGTCGATGGGCCAGTACGGTCCCCAGATGTCGAGCGAGTTCAGCACGAACTTGATCATCACCGGGTCGAAGGCGATGCCGACGTGGGCGTTGGTGTCGTTCGGGCACTTGTCCTGCAGCAGGACGTTCTGCGCGTTGGAGCCGTTGAGGAACTCCGAGGTGTAGGGCGTGACGACCTCGTCGTACTTGGTGGACAGCACGATGTAGGTCGGGCCGGGCACGGTGTCGCCGCCCTCGTTGAGCGTCTTCAGGAAGTCCGAGCCGACGATCTGCTGCCCCGCCGCCGGCGCGGCCTTCACGACCGCCTGCGTGATGCCGAGCAGGCTGCCCAGCTCGACCAGCCCGGACATGTTGGTGCCGTGGTTGGACGGCACGATGCCCACCAGCTTGTTGACCTTCGCGGCGCCGCCGAGGAACTTCATGTAGTACCGCGGCATCATGCCGCCCTGGGAGTGCCCGACGATGTCGACCTTGGACGCCCCGGTGGAGGTCCTGACCCTGTCGACGAACGCCGACAGCTCACCGGCCGACGTGGGAATGTCGTTGATCCCCTGGACGGGGCCGTCCTTCGGGCCTCCGTAATTGAGGGCGTAGACGCAGTACCCGGCCTTCTTCAGCGCCGGTGAGAGCTTCTGCCAGTTGAACGCCATGTTCTCGAACGTGCCGTGCACGAGCACAACGGGACGGGGGTGCGGGAACGACGGCTTGCAGTTCCAGTCGTTCGCCCCTTCCGGGCTCGTCTCGGCGTGCGCGGCAGGGGCGACCGCCCCGACCAGGCCGAGAGCGGCGGGAATCGCCGCCGTGATGACCGCCAGCGAGCGGAGCCGTGTGAAACGCATGGGCATCTCCCTAATGCGGGCACGACGAATTCGGCCGGCGTCCGGCCTTTTCAGATCGTCGTGTTGATCGGGGTGGAGTGCCCACAACGTACGACCGCGTTCCAGCGCAGTCTTGTCGGTCGACCGCCGGTTACTCCGGCCGAATTGTCAGCCGATTCACAAGGAATCCGCGCGCGGCGGCGTGGCCTGCGGCCTCAGCCGCGGGTGAGGCCGTCGACGAGCGCGCGCAGCCCGTCGAGGTAGGTGTCCCGCGCGGTCAGCTCCGCCCAGCGGCCGGACAGGGAGGCGAGCCGCGGCAGCTCCTCCGGGTCGAGCTCGGCGAAGACCCGGTCGCGGTAGGTGGGCCGGTCGTCGCCGGCGCGCCTGCGGGCGGACGCGGCCCGCACGAGCATCTCCCCCGCCGTGTAGTACCAGACCGCCCGGTAGCCGTGGACGGCCTGCTCGATGGTGAGGCCGCACTCCATCAGGGCGTCCACGATCCGCTCGTTGAACCAGAGCGCCTCCCGCGCCATCAGGTCGTCGGCCGTGAGCACCTCCACGATCCACGGGCAGCCGGCCAGCGTCTCGCGGATGGCCGCGGCCAGCACGACGACGCGCTCGCGGGGGTCGCCGGGCAGTTCGGGCCTGCGCAGCGTCCGGGCGGCGTAGTCCTCCAGCAGCAGGAGCAGGAGCTCCTCCTTGTCGCGCACGTGGTGGTACAGCGCCATCGGGGTGCTGCCGACCTCCCTGGCCAGCCGGCGCATCGTCAGCCCGCCGGCCCCCTCCTCGTCCACGATCCGGCGGGCGGTCTCGATGATCTCCGTGCGGGAGATGCGGGGCGGCCTGCCGCCGCCCCGCCGCTCTGAGGACGCCATCCCCCCATCATCGCCCAGCACCCGCCCCGGACTGGACAGCCGAGCGATCTCCGCCTAGTTTTTTATACATGTATAAAAACTCGAGACCCGGGGTGGTGCTGGCGGCCGCGTCCGTCGCCCAGTTCGTCGTCGCCCTCGACATGGCGGTGGTCAACGTCGCGCTGCCCTCGATCCGGACGTCCCTCGGCTTCGCCCCGGTCGACCTGGCCTGGGTCGTACACGTCTACGCGCTCACCTTCGGCGGGTTCCTGCTGCTCGGGGGCCGGGCCGGCGACCTGTACGGGCGGCGCCGCCTGTTCGTCCTCGGCCTCGCGGTCTTCGGCCTGTGCTCGCTCGCCGGCGGCATGGCCCAGGCGCCCTGGCAACTCGTCGCCGCCCGCGCGGGGCAGGGGGTGGGCGCCGCGGCGATCGCCCCCGCCGCCCTGGCGCTGCTGACGACCACGTTCGAGGGCCGCGCCCGCGTCCGGGCGCTCGGCGTGTGGAGCGCGGTGAACGCGGCGGGCGGCGCGCTGGGCGTCCTCGCGGGCGGCGTCCTCACCGAGTACGCGGGCTGGCGCTGGGTGATGCTGGTCAACCTGCCGATCGTGGTGATCGCCCTGGCTCTGGTCCCGGCGGGCGTCCCGGCGGCGCGTGCCGCCGCGCGGGAGCGGGCGGACGTGCTCGGCGCGGTGCTCGCCACCGGCGGAATCGGGCTCCTCGTGTTCGGCGTCGTCCGCACCGGCACCCGCGGCTGGACTTCCGCCGCCACCCTCGCCACCCTGGCCGCGGCGGCGGCCGTCCTCGCGGCGTTCGTGTTCGCCGAGACGAGGTCCCCGGCTCCGCTCGTCCGGCTCGGCCTGCTGCGCGGCCGCTCCGTGGCCGCCGCGAACCTGATCGTCTTCTTCGCCGCCGCGGGCCAGTTCTCCGCTTTCTACTTCGTCTCCCTCTACATGCAGCAGGTCCTGCACATGGGGGCCGCCGAGACGGGTGCCGCGTTCCTGCCGTTCTCCGCCGGGCTGGTGGCCGGGACCGTGGCCGCCACCCGCATCACCTCGGCGCGCTCGCCGCGCGCGTCGCTGGTCCCGGGCGCCCTGCTCGCCGCCGCGGGCCTCGGCTGGTTCGCATTCATCAGCCCCGGCGGCGGCTTCCTCACCGACGTGCTCGGGCCGTCCCTGCTGTGCAGCGTCGGCACCGGCCTCGTCCTCGCCCCGGTCGCCGTCGCCGCCACCACCGGAGTCGCGCCCGGTGAGGCGGGCACGGCCTCGGGCCTGCTCAACAGCTCCCGCCAGCTCGGCGGCTGCGTCGGCCTGGCGGCCCTCGCGACCGTCGCCGCACAGCGAACCGGGGGCATCGCGACCGAGACCGCGCTGAACGACGGCTACGCCCTGAGCCTCGCGGTCGCCGCCGCCCTCTTCCTCGTCGCGGCCGCCGTCGCCGCGGCCCTCCCGCGCCGGGGGGCCACCGCATCGCCCTCCCCCGCACCCGAGGAACACCTACTGGAAGGAACACGCTCATGAACCCGATCGACATGTTCGCCTCCGCCATCACGTTCCACCCGGACGGCGCGGTCCGCGCGGCCGAGCGCCGGATGACGGGCGACGGCGGCGGCTGGCAGATCGCGGCGTTCCGCGTCGAGACCGACGAGGACGTCCACGCCGACCACTGGGAGGTGCACCCGGCCGCGGAGGAGGCGGTGTGCTGCCTGTCCGGGGGCCTGCGGGTCTACTTCCGTCCAGAGGAGCCCGGCGGCGAGGAGGAGATGGTGCGGCTGACCGCCGGCGCGGCCGTCGTCGTCCCCCGCGGCCGCTGGCACCGCCTGGAGCTGGACGGCCCGAGCGACGTCATGTCCGTCACCCTCCGCCACGGCACCCGTCTGGAGAAGCGCACGGCCTGACGGGCTCCGGTGGCCGTGCCCGCGAAGGCGCGGCCACCGGTCCGGTCAGGCCTGGGCGACGGCGCCTTCCTTGAGGAGGGTCTCGGCGTCGTCGAAGCCCAGTTCGTCGAGGACGGCCCTGGTCTGGCCGCCGGGCAGGACGGGGACGCCGTCGGTCCCGGCGGGGGTCCGGGAGAAGCGCGGGGCCGGGGCGGGCTGGCGGTGGCCGCCGAGTTCGGGGAAGACCTCGCGGGAGGTGTTGTAGGGGTGCTCGGCGGCCTCGGTCATCGACAGGACGGGGGCCACGCAGGCGTCGCTCGGGACGAACACCTCCGTCCACTCGTCGCGGGTCCTCGTGCGGAACGCGGCGGCGAAGCGCTCGCGCATGTCGGGCCAGCGCTCGCGGTCGTACTGGGCGGGGAGGTCCTCGTCCCCGTCGAGGCCGAGGCGGCGGAGGAACTCGGCGTAGAACTGGGACTCGATGGCGCCGACCGCCATGTGGCGGCCGTCGGAGGTCTCGTAGACGTCGTACCAGGGGGCGCCGGTGTCGAGCAGGTTGACGCCGCGGCGGTCCTCCCAGATGCCGCCCGCGAGGAAGCCGTGGATGAAGGTGGACAGGTGGGCGGTGCCGTCCACGATGGCGGCGTCGACGACCTGGCCGCGCCCGTTCGCGCGCGTCTCCAGCAGGGCCGCGAGGACGCCGGTGACGAGGTACATGCTGCCGCCCGCGAAGTCGCCGAGCAGGTTCATCGGGACCTGGGGCGGGCCGCCGGCGCGGCCGATGGCGTGCAGGGCACCGGTGATCGCGATGTAGCCGACGTCGTGGCCCGCGGTGTGCGCCAGCGGCCCCTCCTGCCCCCAGCCGGTCATCCGCCCGTAGACCAGGCGGGGGTTGCGGGCCAGGCACTCGTCCGGGCCGATGCCGAGGCGCTCGGTGACACCGGGGCGGAACCCCTCGATCAGGACGTCGGACTTCTCCGCCAGGCGCAGGACGACCTCCTTGCCGCGCTCGCTCTTGAGGTCGACGGCGATCGACCGCTTGCCGCGGTTGGTGAAGTCGGTGCCGCCGGCGGTCTCGCCGTCCCGGACGGCGGACGCCCGGTCGACGCGGATCACGTCGGCGCCGAGGTCGGCCAGCAGCATCGCCGCGAACGGCCCCGGCCCGATCCCGGCCAGCTCGATCACCCGCACTCCGGAGAGCGGCCCCTTGCCCATCTGCGACTCCCTGAATCTGGTTCGGTTCCCCCCAGTGTGCCCGATCAGGGTAAGCGGATGCTGACCGGCCCGCCCTAACGGGCGGTCAGCGCGACGGGCGTGCCGGGGACGCCCCCGGCCCTGAGGAGGCGGTCGCGCGTCACCGGCCGCCGGACCCCCTCGGCGTGCGGGACGAGGCCGCGCCCCGCCGCCGCCAGGTAGTACCAGCGGCCCGACGGGGCGCGCCACCACGTCCCGCTCACCGGCCGCCCGGCGTCGCAGGCGCCGGTGCCCTGGGGCTCCGCCGCGAGCAGGGTCGCGAAGGCGGCGGCGCCGCCGTCGGCGTAGGTGAACCGCGTGCAGGCCCAGTCGGCGTGCCGCCCGCCGTGCGGGAGCGTCCCCGACCAGAAGTCGAACGCCATCGCCGCGGAGACGGGCCGGGAGGGTGCGGGCACCGCGCAGGCCAGCCGCTCCCAGAACGACCGGGCGGTGCGGCCGAGCCGGGCCTGGCCGTCCCGGCCTCCCGGGCGCCGGTCCGGCGCGCGGTGGCCGAGGACGGCGGCGCGGGCGCCGCCGAGGTCGCCGACCGTCCGCGAGCCGAGGTGGAACAGCGGGCCCCGGCCGCACTCGGTGCCGGGGCGGACCGGGGCCGTCACGCCGCCGGACGTGGCGAGCCGCCGTCCGGCGAGGGTCTCGGGCCGGGCGTCCCAGGGCGCGAGGAGGTAGCGTCCGCCGCCGAGGGCGATCGGGGCGGACGGGTCGGCGCCGATCGCGGCCACGTCGAGGCGGCCGGGGGCGTAGCGGGCCAGGCGGCCGCCGCTGCGCATCACCGCGAGGGGCGCGCCGTCCAGGCGGCCCGCGTACAGGAGCTGCGCGGCGCCGCTGTCCGGGCGGCGGCCCTCCGGCGCGGCCGCCCACGCGCCGGCGGCGCGCCGGGTGAAGGCCCGGTCCCCGGCGAGGTCGCCGCGGGCGGGCCAGACGTCAAGGGAGCGGGCGCCGCGCGTCCAGGCGCCGGGCGCCGCCGCGACGAGGCTCAGGCCGCGGGCGGCCGCCTCGCGCGGGCCCTCCCGCTCGGTGGTGAGGAGCGCGCCGACCAGCGCGGCGGTGAGCAGGACCGCGGCCGCGAACGGGAGCACCGAGCGGGTGCGGACGGGACGCAGCAGCGCCGGCTCGAACCGGTCGGCGCGGCGGGGCACCGGCACCTCGACGACCTCGGCGGCGCGGATCACCCGCCACGGGTCGCGCACCCGCAGTTCGATCAGCTGGTCGCGGACGGCGTAGCGGGGCATCCCCTCCACGATCCGCAGGACGTAGGCGACGCGGACGTAAGGATCGAGCCGGGACAGCGCCGCGGTCAGCGCGGGGTCGGGCAGCCGGGCGGGCAGCGCGCGCAGCCACGGGCCGAGCCCGATCTGGAGGCGGCGGGGCGGGCGCAGCGCCCGGCGCAGCACGCGGGTGCGGCGGCGGGCGTGCCCGGCGGCGGAGCGGTCGCGAGCGCCCCGCGCGCTGGAGTCCACGATCCGGCGGGCGATCGCCAGCCGGTAGACGCGCTTTCCCCGTCCCGGCAGAACGAAATACGCCATCCGGACAAGGTCCCCATAAGCCGTTTCGGACGGCGGTGTTTCCTTGTACGGATTCGTCATGACTTCGTCCGTCACGGCGGGCCACTCCCTCTGGGGCAGTTCCTTCGTCGCGAACCCCGAGGTTAGGGCGGATGGAGCGGGTCCTGGACCGCAATTGGCACAACGATTAACCGGGTCAATGGAAATGTCATCTCATTTCCACCCGTGGCACCGGTCCGTGACCGGGTGGAGCCTTCCCGGTGAGAGCACCCGCGCCCGTTTCCTCCCCGTACTAGGCTGTTGCCCCAGGGGAACCGCCCGGGGGTCGCACGGCATCGCACGCTCGCGCCCCAGCCGAGCCCCCGGACGAGGCGAGCAAGCGAGAGGGAACCCCTGACCCATGACCGAGGACGTTCCGGGCTACCGGGTGCTGGAGCAGGTCGGCGAGGGCGGCTTCAGCGTCGTCTACCGCGCCCACCAGGAGCGCCTCGACCGGATGGTCGCGCTGAAGGTCCTGTCCATCAGCGCGGTGGACGACGCGGCGATGCGGCGGTTCCAGCGCGAATGCAAGATCACCGGACGGCTCTCCGGCCATCCGAACATCGTGACCGTGCTGGACACCGGTACGACGCGGTCCGGGCGCCCCTACATCGCGATGGAGTACTTCGAGCACGGCGCGCTCACCGACCGGCTGGCGAGGGAGGGGCCGCTGCCGGTCGCCGAGGTGCTGCGGATCGGCGTGAAGATGGCCGGGGCGCTGGCCGCCACCCACGAGACCGACGTCCTGCACCGCGACGTCAAGCCGCAGAACGTGCTGCTGTCGCGGTACGGGGAGCCGGCCCTCGCCGACTTCGGCATCGCCCGCCTCGTCGACAGCTTCGACGGCACCCACACGCAGGCGTTCACGCCGCACCACGCCGCCCCCGAGGTGCTGGAGGGCAGGCAGCCGGGCGTCGGGTCCGACCTCTACTCGCTCGGCTCGACGCTCTACCAGCTGCTGGCCGGGCGGCCCGCGTTCAAGGGGCCGCGCGGCGAGGGCATCGCGCAGCTGATGCTCCGGATCCTCAACGACCCGCCGCCGCCGTTCGCCCGCCCCGACGTCCCGCGGCAGGTCATGGACGTCATCGCGCACTCGATGGCCAAGACGCCCGAGCAGCGGTTCGCGAACGGAGTGGAGTTCGCGCAGGCGCTCCAGCGCGTGCAGGCCGAGCTGGGGCTGCCGGTGACGGACGTGGCGCACAGCGGCGGCGGCGCGGCGAAAGCGGACTCCGGCCCTCGCCTGACGTTCCCGGCCCCCTCCGGCCCTCCGCCCGCGCCCGAGTGGTCGCCGACCTCGCTGGCACCGCCCATCCTGCCGCCGCCTGCACAGTCTCCGCCCGCACAGTCACCGCCTGCACAGTCACCGCCTGCACAGTCACCGCCTGCACAGTCACCATCTGCACTGTCACCGCAGGCGCAGTCGCCGTCCCTGCCGGCCGTCGCCCAGATGGCCCAAGCGCCCGTCGCCGCGCAGGCCCCACCGCCTTCGCCGTGGGCACCGAATGCCCTGCCGCCGCCGACACCGGACACCCCGCACACCAAGGACGTCCCGCGGACGGCGCTGGAGCCCGCGTGGCCCCGGGCAGGCGACCAGCACACGACCGGCTCCCCCACGACGCCGCACACCACCCCGCACGCGGGCCCGCACCAGACCACCCTGGACCGTCCGCAGGGCGGATCCCGCCGCGGCCTCGTCGTCGCGGCCGGGATCACGATCGTCGGCGGCCTGGGCCTGGGCATCGGGGCGCTCGCGCTCTCCGGCGGCGGTGACGGCGGGGGCGGAACCGCCGCGAAGTCGACGCCCCCGTCCCAGACCGCCCCCCAGGGCCAGGTCACCCAGTCCCCGCAGCAACCGATCACGCCCGCGCAGCTCGCGGCGGCGCGCCCGCGGAAGGTGGTCGCGCGCCAGGGCGGCGGGACGGCGGCGCTGAAATGGGCGCTGCCACCCGCCGCGCACGGGCTGCCGTTGCTCGTCCAGCAGCAGCCCGCCGGGACCAGGCCGATCGTGACGGTCCCCGCGGGCTCGCGCTCGGCGACCATGCCGGGCCTGCGGCCGAACACGGCGTACTGCTTCAAGGTCGGCGCGGTGGTGAACCTCAACGCGGGAGGGGCGCCGGACGTGGCCTGGTCCGCCCCCGCCTGCGTCGGCAGGGCGGGGAAGAAGAAGCGCGGCTAGCCGACCCGCCGGACGGCGGGCCGGCTAGCCGATCAGGGCTCGCACTTCCAGACCGCGGGACCCGCGAAGCTCTTCCAGTCACCCGGCGTGTTGACCAGGTAGCCGATCACGTAGCCGGTCTTGCCGCTCCACGTGATGTTGGCGTACATGTCTCCGGTGAGGCTGGAGTCTCTGGGGTGGGTGTAGGAAACGCCCTTCTTCTGGCAATTCACGACAACGAGCTCGCCGTTGTTGTCGGTCATGGTGGCGATGGTCGCGCCGCTGTTGTTGGCATCGGCGACGCTCCGGATGTAGGCGTCGGATTTCCCGTTGCGCTCCACCGGGTACTTGGCCGCGGGGCCGGTGAGCCTGGTGCCGAGCCTCGCGGCCGTGCCCGTGCCCGCCCCGTTCACGGCGGCGACGGAGAAGGTGTAGGACCCGTTCGTCCAGACGTTGCCGAGCGTCGTGGACACGGCCGAGCCCGCCGCGGCGTTCACCGTCGTGGCGCCCGTGACCGGGCCGTCCCAGGTGAGCCGGTAGCTGGACGCGCCGGACGGGGCCGTCCAGGAGACCTTCGTCCCGGAGGCGGTGGCCTGCGCGGTGAGGCCGGTCGGCGCGCCGGGCGTCACGCACGGCCGGGCGGGGTCGCTGGGCGCCGACAACTGCTCGCGGGTCCGGCCGGTGCCGTCGCGGTAGCGGACGGCCACGCGGAACTGGTACTCGCTGCCGCAGTCCCCGCCGCTCACCGTGAAGGTGAACGGCCCGGCGCCGGGGGTGATCGCGGACGGGCTCGCCGTGAGACCGGGCGGGACGCCCTTCAGCACGTACCCGAGGACGCCCTCGCCCTGGGAGGGCTGGAAGTCGATCCGCATCGTGCCCGCACCCGGCGTGACCGACACGTTCGCCGGCGCGGACGGAGGCTCGCCGGGACGCGGCCGGCGCGGCTCCTGCGGGTTGGCACTGGGCAGCGGGACATCGGGCGGCGAGGTGCTGGGCGGCGGGGCGTCACCGCCGCCCGGCTGCGGGAGGGTGCGGCGCCCGGCGCCGCCCGGGACCTTGTCGCGGTACTTGTCGATGCCCTTGCGGTCGCCCTTTCCGTCGATCACCACGGCGCGCGAGCCCGACGGGTCGTTCGCCCACAGCAGGCCGTCACGAACGAAGACGTCCAGCCTGGCGGGCCGCCCGGCGACCGGGACCGGCGGCTCGAACCGGTTGCCCGCCGAGTCGTACACGAGCAGGGCCCCGGCCGTCTCGTCGGGGATGTAGACCTTCGCACCGAGCATCTGCGGCGGCCGGTACCGGTGCTTCGGCATGGCGAGACGCGTGCTGGAGTACCGCCCGGTGTCGGTGTCGACAGTCACCAGCGACCCGGCGCCGGGCACCAGCAGCGGGACGGTCCTGCCCTCGGTGGCGGGCGGGGCGAGCACGCCGCCGCGGCCCGCCCGCTTCACGGTCGCCGGCAGGGCCACCGTCAGCGGCGTCCCGGACGGCTTGACGACCGTGGCGGTGGCGGCCGTGGAGTTCACCACGACCGGATCGCCCGCGGCGATGGTGAGCGCGAGGTCGTCACCCGGCCGGCCGGTCTTCACCGGCGGTTGCGACTTGCCGTCCTTGAATGCCGTGACCTGCCCGTTCCCCGCCACCGGCACCCACAGGGCGCCCCGCGCGTCGATACCCGCCTGCCCGAGGACGGGCGTCAGCGTCGCGGACGCGCCGACCGGGGTCAGGCTGATCGGGTCGATCTGCTGGAGGACGCCCTTGACGGAGTCGACCGTGTACGCCTTCCCGGCGTCCGCGATGACCTGGAGACCCTGACCGAGCGGCCGGCTCGCGCCCACGTTCAGCTGGGCGGGGTCGAGCCGGCTCACGACGCCGGTGGTCTGGTCGACGAGCAGCACGGTGGTGCCGTCCTGGACGATCTTGATGTTGTGGCCGCGCATCTGCGCGGGCAGGGCGGCCTTGCCGTCGACCTTGGCCGCGGGCCCGTTGGCGTGGACGAGGGCGCCCTTGCGGTCGGCGGCGAGCCAGGCGCCGACCTCGGCGAGCCGGTACTTGGCGCTCGCCACGCCCACCCCGTACGCGACGGCCGCGATGATGACCACGCCGGTCAGCCCGATGGCGACCTGCCCGGTCAGCCGATCTCGCCGAAACAGAACCTTCAGGGCCGACATGTCCCCCATCACCTACCCTTTCCGCATAGGACACCGTAGCCGCTCATGTCCCACCGTCATCGGAATTCTCGGGAACGCCCCGGTTCAGCGTCCGCCCATGGCGGCGAGGTAGGCCGGAACGGTGATGTTGCGCCCGGAGACGACCACCACGAGGCTCCCGCTCGCCTCCGCCTTCCCGGCGAGGACGGCTGCGACCGCCGCGGCGCCCGCGCCCTCGGCGACGAGCCCGTGCTCGTGGAACAGCCAGCGCAGCGCGGTCCGGATCTCCTCGTCGGTGACGGAGGTCAGCTCGGCCGTCCGCCCGATCACCTCCGGGGTGACGCAGCCGGGTTCGAGATTGCCGGGCAGACCGTCGGCGAACGTCTCGCCGACCTCGACCTCGACCACCCGGCCCGCCGCCACGGACGCCGAGACGCCGCGCGACACCGCCGACTCCACGCCCACCACCCGCACGTCGCCGCGCTCGCGCGCCCACAGGCACAGGCCGGCGACCAGCCCGCCGCCGCCGACCGGCGCGACGACCGTGAGCGGACCGTCCGCCTGCCGGTCGAGCTCGCGGCCGATGGTGCCCTGCCCCGCGATGACCGCCGGGTCGTTGTAGGGCGAGACGTACCGGCCGGGCAGTGTCAGGGCGTGCGCCTCGGCCTCGTCATAGCTCGTCCCGTGCCGGACGAGCCGCACCGGGAGCGCGCCGATCCTGTCGACCTTGACCTGCGAGGCCCGGGTGGAGACCACGACGGTGACCTGCGCGCCCGCCTTCGCGGCGGCGTAGGCCATGCCGAGGCCGTGGTTGCCCGCGCTCGCCGTGACGGCGGGCTCCCCCTCCGGGAGCGCGGCGACGGCCGCGAGCGCGCCCCGCACCTTGAACGCGCCGGTCGGCTGGAACGTCTCCAGCTTCAGCAGGGCGCCGGGCGCCAGGCCCGAGGGGACCAGCGGCGTCGGCGCCAGCTCGGCGGACACGGCCCGCCAGGCGCGCTCCAGGTCGTCCGGGCCGGGCGGGCGGACGGCGCGCACCGTCATGGCCGCGCCTCCGGCCGCCCGTCGAGCCGCTCGTGAAGCCGCTCGCGGATCTCGTCGGGGGTGTAGGCGCGGCGGCGGCGCTCGGCCCGCACGATGACGGCCCCGGTCGCGGCGACGCCGACGAACCCGGCGACGCCCAGCGCCTTCCAGAGGCTGAACGCCTTCCAGGCGGCTGCGGCTTTCCCGAGGGCGGACCCTTTCGACGTGCGCATACGGCTACCGTAGCGATCATGCCGGCTACGAGCATCTCTCTCAGCGAGGCCGTCGAGCTGACCCGCACCGGGGACGTGTGGCTGTTCCGGGGCCGCACGGCCACCGACCGCGCCATCCAGATGACGACCAACAGCCCCGTCAACCACGTCGGCATGGCGCTGGTGATCGACGACCTGCCGCCGCTGATGTGGCACGCCGAGCTCGGCCGGTCGCTGCGGGACATGTGGACCGGCGGGCACCACCGCGGCGCGCAGCTGCACGACCTGCGGGACGCGGTGCTGGCCTGGGGCAACCGCTACGGGCAGCGGGCGTGGCTGCGGCAGCTCGAGCCGCCGCCGTCCCGGGAGGCGGAGGACGCCGCGCTGCGCGCCGTGGCGCGGCTGGACGGCACGCCGTTCCCCTCGACGTCGAAGCTCGCGACGCGGTGGGCGCGCGGGCGGGTGCCGATCCGGCGGCCCGCCGAGCGGGACGCGAACCTGGAGACGGCGTTCTGCGCGGAGGTCGTCGCGGTGACGTACCAGTCGATGGGGCTGCTGCCGAAGGGGCGCCGCCCGAACTGGTTCGACCCGGGCCGGTTCTGGAGCGGCGACGACCTGGAGCTCGCGGGGGGCGCGGTGCTCGGCGGCGAGATCGCGGTCAGCGTGCCCCCGTCCTGACGGGGCGGTCGTCGCGCGGCGACCGGTCCCGCAGGGACCGGGGGTGCAGGCGGCGCCGGAGCCGGCGCAGCCGCCCGGCCCTCGCGGTGACGAGGCGGCCGAGCTCGTCGGTGTGCCGCCAGGCCCGGTCGGCGGCGGCCTCGTCCGGCCGGGACGCGGCGAAGCGGCTGCGGTTGACGAGGTCGGCGAGCGGCCCGAGGTGGCCGCGGGCGTCGTCGCCGACGGCGGACGCGCCGAAGCCGGCGACCTCGTGCGCGGTCAGCGTCCGGGCCGTGGACAGGCCGACGTCGGCGAGGTGGTCGAGCGCCTGGTGCCAGGCGCCGGTGATGCGGGCCGCGGGCGGCCCGGCCCGGCGGCGCCGCCTCCGCAGGGCGGGGGCGAGCAGGACGGCGCACAGGTAGCCGAGGGCGAGCGCGCCCGCCGCGATCGAGGCGAACACCCACCACGGCGTGGGCCGGTCGGCGGCGGCGGGCGCCTGCCGCGGGCCCTCCCGCGTCGTGCCGCGCGCTCCCTGGCCTCGCTGCTGCGAGGCCGCGCTCTTCTGCGCCTGCTCCAGCTTCTGCTCCGTCTCCCCCGCCGCGACGGAGTCGTTCCTCCTGGACCGGCGCGCGCCGTCGGGGAGCGGGTTGAACCGGACCCAGCCGAGCCGCTCGAACTTGATCTCCGGCCACACCATCACGTCCCCGGACCGGACCTCGGCGGTGTCGCCCGTGCGTTCGCCTCCGTCGAAGCCCACGACGACGCGGGACGGCAGGCCGAGCGCCCGGGCCAGCAGGGCGTAGGCGGTCGCGAAGTGCTCGGGCGTGCCGCGCCGGCCCTCGCCCAGGAAGTAGTCCAGCTGCCGGTAGGTGTGGCCGGGCGGGGCGGTGACGTCGTACCGGGCATAGCGCTTGAGGTACTCGGCGAGCATCGCGGCCTTCTGGATGGGCGACACGGCGCCCCGCGTCGCGGCCTGGGCGAACCTGCGGAACTCGGCGAGCTGGACGGGGGGCTGCTCGGCGCCCGGACCCCAGGGCAGCTCCCGCGCCGCCCGCGCCTCCGCGTCGACCGCCACCGCCGCTCCGGCGAGGTCGTCGACGGTCCATTCGGGGACGACGGACTCGACGCGGTAGGTCTGCCCGGGACGCAGCGGCTGCGCGGCGGCCAGCGCCCCGCTGGCCGGGTCGACGACGACGGGGAGCCCGCCGACCTCCCGCGGCCGGTCGGGGGCGGGCACCCACACGCCCGGCAGGTCGCGGATCGTGATGTCCTGCACGACCTCGTGCTCGCGGTCCGGGTCCGGTCCCTGCGGCACGCGGCTCCCGGTCGGGACGAACCGCGCCGAGGACGACCACGTCACGCCGTCGAACCTGTCCAGCACCGCGAGCCGCTCGATCTCGCCGCGCCGGGACCGGACCGTGAACATCACCTGGTCGGGGACGAGCAGCCAGCCGCCGACGCGGTCCAGCGGGCTCACGCCGTCGCGCTGCCGCGGTGGAGGCGCCTGCACCTGCTCGCGCGGGTCGTACGGGTCCGCGCTGACGGGGACGACGGTTCCGGCGGCGAAGGCCAGCGCCCCAAGGACGGCCGCGGTGGGCACGCCGATCGCGAGGGGCCGCCAGGCGACGCCCGAGCCGGGACCGTCCGCGCGGACGAGGACGAGCACGGCGACGAGCACGACGGTCGCGGCGGCGAGCGGAAGGTTGGAGCCCGGGCCGTCCACTCCGAGCAGCAGCGCGACCGCCCACACGCCGAGTGCGGGCACGCAGGGCAGGGCGCGCAGCGACGTGCGCAGCGCCAGCTCCGCCGCCGCGAACGCCGCGAGCCACACCACCACGTGGACCAGGACGAGGTACTCCGGCTTCGCGGGGGCGGGCAGCAGCGTGGTCAGGATCGACTTCCACGAGCCGAGCACGCCCTCGCGCAGCGCGTTCGGCAGCGTCCCGCCGCCGAGGGCGGGGCGCAGGACGGTGACCGAGACCGTCCCCGCCCAGGCGACGACCGTCAGCACCAGCGAGATCCACAGCGGCCACGGGTCCCCGCCCTTGCGCGGTCCCGACAGCAACCCGGACAGCACGGTGGGCACGACCGCCGCGACGGCGACGACGGGCACGACCGGACCGAGCCCGAAGACCCGCTGGAACGCCAGCCCGGCGACGGCGACGACGCAGGCCGTCACGGCGATCGAGACGTACCGCGTCACCGGGTGCTCCCCAGCCGCCGCCACGCCTCGGCCAGCGCGTCCAGGTCGGCGAAGTCGACGAGCTGGACGCCGGGCGGCGCCGCGGCGGGCGCGGCCGGCCTGACCCGCAGCACCACGATCCGGTCGAAGCGGGCGCGGACGGACGCGACGCGCGCGAGCTCGGCGCCGTCGGGGGTGACGACGACGAGGGAGCCGCCCGCACGCAGGCTCCGCACCGCGTCCACGGCCGAGCGCGGCGTCTCCCGCGTCCGGACGGCGGTGAGCCGGTCGAGGAGGACCTCCACGTCGTCCGGGCCGCCCCGCGTGTCGGCGATCTGGCCCTCGCCGGTGAGGATCCGGACGGGGAAGCCCGCCGACGCCGCCCCGGCCGCGACCGACGCCGCAGCGTCCACGGCCAGCTCGAAGTCGTCGGGCTCCGGCCACGAGCCGGGACGCGCCTCCAGCACGACCGCCGTCGTCGGCAGGCTGGCGTCCACGAGCTGGCGGACCATCAGCGTCCCGGTGCGGGCCGAGGACTTCCAGTGGACGTGGCGCAGCTCGTCGCCGATCACGTACTCGCGCAGCGCGTGGAACGTCGCGGTCCCCGCCGGGGACCTGTCGCTGGTCGGGCCGTCCAGGTGGTGGGCGCGGCCGGACGGCAGCGGCGCCAGCGGCACCGTCCGCGGCCGGACGAGCAGGGTCCGCGGCGACCCGTACTCGCGCACCCGGCGGGCCAGCCGGAGGGGATCGGCGCGCACCAGCCGCAGCGGCCCCACCTGGATCTCGCCGCGCCGGGCCGTCGGCAGCCGGTAGGTCACGGTGCGCGTGCCGCCGGGCCGCAGCCGCGGGACCTCGACCACCACCGCGGTCCCTCCGGCCGCATCCTCGGCACTGAGCCCGCGCGCTCCGCGCCCCTTGTTCGTCACGTGCAGGACGCCCACCGCGGGCCGGCCGCGCTCGACCCGCGTCGGCGCGATCTCCCGGCCGACCTCCAGCTTCGGGCGCGGCAGCGTCCACAGCAGCGCGGCCGCCACGGCGGCCAGGCCCGCGACGGCGAGCACGGCGGGCTCCGGATAACCGAGCCACCAGCCCGCCGCGTACAGCGGGACCGAGCCGGCCGCCGTCCCCCACCCGAGCGGCGTCAGCACCTCAGACCCCGGCGGCCTGGGGCGTCGGCACGCTGCCCAGCGCGTCGGCGACCACGTCGGCGCCCGAGCGCCCGCGCAGCTCGGCCTCCGGCGTGACGATCAGCCGGTGCGCGATGACCGGGACCGCCAGCGCCTTCACGTCCTCCGGGACGATGTAGGAGCGCCCGGCCGCCGCGGCACGCACCCGCGCCGCGCGCAGCAGCGCGATGCTGGCCCGCGGGCTCGCCCCGAGCCGCAGATCGGGATGTCCGCGGGTGGCCGAGACGACCCGAACGAGGTAGTCGTGCAGCGGCGGCGCGACGTGCAGCCGCTGCGCGAAGTCGATCATCCGGGCGAGGTCCTCGCGGCCCATCACCGGGGGCATGGTGTCGAGCACGGCGCCGGTCGGGGCGCCGGCGAGCAGCGCGACCTCGGCCTGGTGGTCGGGGTACCCCATCGAGATCCGCATCAGGAACCGGTCGAGCTGCGCCTCCGGCAGCGGGTAGGTGCCGTCCATGTCGACGGGGTTCTGCGTGGCGATCACCATGAACGGGCGCGGCACCGGGTGCGGGACGCCCTCGACCGTGACCCGGCGCTCCTCCATGACCTCCAGCAGCGCCGACTGCGTCTTGGGCGAGCCGCGGTTGATCTCGTCGGCGACGGCCAGGTTCGCGAAGATCGGGCCGGGGTGGAACTCGAACGCGCCGTCCGCCTGGTTGAAGATCGACACTCCGGTGATGTCGCTCGGCAGCAGGTCGGGCGTGAACTGGATGCGCGCCCACTTGGCCTCCACGGAGGCCGACATCGCCCGCGCCAGGGTCGTCTTGCCGACGCCGGGGACGTCCTCCACGAGGAGGTGGCCCTCGGAGAGCAGGCAGATCAGCGCCAGCTCGACCTTCTCCCGCTTGCCGCGCACGACCCGCTCGACGCTGCCCGCGAGCGCCGCGAACATCTGCGCGAACCGCCCGGCCAGCGCCTCCGGGTCCATTCCGGGGTTCTCAGTCATCGTCGGCATCCCTGCGCGCTCGACATGGTTCGCTCACCTTCGATCGGCCTCGGCCCGCCCCCAGGCGCGGCGCCCGTCCCGCGGGTGAGCGCCCCCGCACCGGGCACGCCGGTCCGGCCGGCCGCGCTCCGGCAGCCCGGCCCGTAGCGCTGGAGGCACTGGAAAAGACCGCGCGGATTCCTGGCCCGCGCGAAGGATCGGTCCCCGTTCAATCCCCGCTCACCCTCTCGGCGCGCCGGCGCGGGAGCCGCTGACCCGGGGCGCGAAGTGCACCTTAACGGCAAAACGGCCCACGTCGGAGCGAGATCGCGAAGATGCCCGCCGAACCGGTACCGGTACGCCGCGTTACGGGGGGTCCGCCATGACATCGATCACATCCGCACGGCGGGGGCGCCATGCCCAGTCCGTCTGTTGGAGAACCGAACGCGAACGTTATCCCTGACGTCCTAATGTTGGGCATCGCGACGAACGACTCCGAGGTGGACGTGGAAAACGTGAGCATCGCCGACCTGTGGCACCGGGTGACGGGAACGCAGCCGGATCCGCCGTGGTGGCTGGTGGCACTCGTCGGCCTCATGGCGCTCGCCGCGGTGGTCCACGGCCCGACCTGGCGGGTCGCGCGCAACACCGTCACGATCGCGCACGAGGGCGGGCACGCGCTCCTCGCGCTGGTCACCGGCCGCAAGCTGGACGGCATCAAGCTGCACTCCGACACCTCGGGCGTGACGGTCTCGCGCGGCAAGCCGCACGGCCCCGGCATGATCTTCACGGCGATGGCCGGGTACCTGACGCCGCCGCTGCTCGGGCTGCTGTTCGCGCTGCTGCTCGCGGACGGCCGCATCACGCTGATGCTGTGGTTCTCGCTGGCGCTGCTCGCCGGGATGCTCATCATGATCCGCAACGCCTACGGCGCGCTGTCGGTGATCGTCACGGGCGCGGTCGTCTTCGCGGTGTCGTGGCTCGGCAGCGCCGCGGTGCAGGCCGGGTTCGCCTACCTGGCCGCCTGGTTCCTGCTGCTGGCCGCCACCCGCCCGGTGATCGAGCTCCAGCGGATGCGGGCCCGGCACATGGCGCCGAGCTCCGACGCCGACCAGCTCGCCCACCTCACCGGCGTCCCCGGGCTGGCCTGGGTGGGCCTGTTCGCGGCCGTCGCGCTGGTCGCCCTGCTGGCGGGGGGCGCCCTCCTCGTCCCGAACGTCTCCCTGCCCGACCTTCCGACCCCGCCCGGGTTCGGCGGGGTCGGCTGACGCCGGGCGGGGACCGCCCGTCCCCGACTGTCCGAGGGCGCGGATAGTTTCGGCTGTGTGAGGGATCGGTGGTCTCGTGAGCAGGTGCTCGGGCTCGCGCCCGACGCGGCGTCCGCCAAGGCGGCGGGCGGCCTCGCCAAGCCCGCCAGGTGGGGGCGGGCGGGGAGCGACGACGAGGCCGTCTGGGGCGAGTGCCAGGGCAGCGGCAAGTCCGTCTACCGGACGTGCGCCGACCCGACCGGCCCCGCGTTCCGGTGCACGTGCCCGAGCCGCAAGTTCCCGTGCAAGCACGCCCTGGGGCTGCTGCTCCTGTGGGCGGACGGCCTCATACAACAAGGCGAAGCCGCTCCGGGGGGTGCGGGGGGCCGGCCCCCCGCAAGCAACAAAGAAGGCGAAGCCGCTTCGGGGGGTGCGGGGGGTCGGCCCTCCGCGAGCGGCGGTGTCGGGGCCGGGGTGCGGCCCGGGTGGGTCGCCGAGTGGGTGGAGGACCGGCGCGGCCGGGCCGAGCGGACGGCCGAGCGGCGGGCGGCGCCCGCGGCCAGGGTTCGCGATCCGAAGACGGTGGAGCGGCGGGCCAGGCGGGTCGACGACGGCCTCGCCGAGCTGGACCAGTGGCTCCGCGACCAGGTCGCGCACGGACTCGCCCAGGCGGAGAAGGCCCCCTACCGGGTGTGGGACGACGTGGCCCGGCGCCTCGTCGACGCGCAGGCGGGGGCGCTGGCGGGTCACATCAGGGGCCTCGCGGCGATCCCGCGCCGGCCCGGCTGGCCCGGCCTCCTGCTGGAGGAGTACGCGCTGCTGCGGCTGCTCGTGCGGGCCTACCAGCGGCAGGATGAGCTGCCCGAGGGGTTGCGCGAGACCGTCCGGTCGCGGGTGGGGTTCACCGTCCCCCAGGAGGAGGTGCTGTCCGGCGGGGAGCGCGTCCGGGACGTGTGGTCGGTGACAGGGTCGCGCGACACCGCGCAGGAGCTGCTCACGACGCGGCGGGTGTGGCTGCGCGGGAGCCGCACGGGGCGCCCCGCGCTCGTGCTCTCCTTCGCCGCACCGGGCACCTCCCTCGACACCTCGCTCGTGGTGGGTACGCAGGTCGATGCGGAGCTGGCCTTCTACCCGGGCGCGCAGCCGCTGCGGGCGCTGGTCGCCGAGCGGCACGGTGCTGCCGTGCCGGGCACGCCCGCGGGGACGTCCGTCCAGGGGTTCCTGGACGAGCACGCCGCGGCGGTCGCGCTCGACCCGTGGCTGGACCGCTGGCCCGCGACCCTGGAGAGGGTCCGCCTGGCGCGCACCGAAGGAGGGGAACTGCACGTCGTCGACGACGCCGGGGACGCGCTGCCGCTCCGGATCGGCGATCCGTGGCGGCTGCTCGCGCTGTCGGGCGGCGGGCCGGTCACGCTGGCCGGGGAATGGCGCCCGCGCGGGCTGCGCCCGCTGGCCGCCTGGCACGAGGACGAGGGGACGGTGATCCTGTGACGGCGTGGGACGAGCACGTCACCGCCGCGCTGCTCGGCACCGAGCGCCGCGACCCGCCCGCCCTGCCGGAGAGTCCCGGCGGCGGGAAGGGCGACGGGGCGGGAAGGCTGCTCGACCAGGCGGCGCTGCTGGCCGTCCGGAGGCGGGCGGGGCTGGTCCCGTCGGGCGCGGCCCCCGAGCCCGTGGCCACGGCCCCGGTGGAGGACGCCCCGGCGGTCCCGAGGGCGGCCGCGGCCCGGCTGCGGCGGATCCTGTCGGGCGAGCAGATCCGGGTGCTGCCGGAGTGGCTGGACGCGGCGGCGGCACGGGGCCTGCGCGTGCCCGCCCAGGCGCTTCCCGACCTGCTGGAGCGAGGGCGCAGCGACCGGATGCTGCGCCCCTCGATCGCGCGGGCGTGCGGGAGGCGGGGGGTGTGGCTGGCCCTCCAGAACACCGACTGGGCGTACCTGGTGGGCGCGGGCGACGATCCGGGCGGCGGCCCCGAAGTATGGGAGACCGGTACCCGCAACCGGCGCGTCGCCTACCTGACCATGCTCCGCGAGACCGAGCCGGAGCGCGCGCGGGAGCTCCTCCTCGGAACGTGGGCCAAGGAGCCCGCGCCCGATCGCGCGGCGTTCATCGCCACGTTCTCGCATGGCCTGTCCCTGGACGACGAAGACTTCCTGGAGGCGGCCCTTGACGACCGCGGGAAGGACGTCCGGCAGATCGCGTCCGACCTGCTGGCCCGCATGCCGGGTTCGGCCTACGGGGAGCGCATGGCGGAGCGCGCACGGGCCTGCCTGACGGCCGGGGAACGCGTGGTCGGGGGCCGCAGGCAGACGTGGATCCGGGTGGAGCCGCCGCACGACCACGACGAGGGCATGGCGCGCGACGGCGTCCCGTTCCATCCGAGCGGGTCGTTCGCGCCGCGGGGCGGGGGCGCGCCGGTGGGGACGCGGGCCGCGTGGCTGCGCGAGATCCTGGCCCGCACCCCGCTGTCCACCTGGACGGAGCTGTTCGGGCTACCGCCCGTGGAGGTCGTTTGCCTGCCCGTCTCCGACTCCGACGGGCGCGACGTCCGCATCGGCTGGGCCCGCGCCGCCCTCGGCCAGCGCGACGCCGGCTGGGCGCGGGCCCTGCTCAGGGGCGGCGTCATGGCCGACGAGCCGGAGGAGCTCGCCGACCTGCTGTCCGTCCTGCCCGGCTCCGAGCGCGACCCCGCGGCGGTCGACCTGCTCCGCTGGGTGGAGGGGCGGTCGGGTCCGCTGCGGGTCCTCGAACGGGTGCCCGGGCCGTGGGCGGGTCCGCTCGCCGCGGCGGTGGTCGAGACGCTGGCCGCGTCCGCCGAGCGGCTCACCCGCCGCGACGAGCTACTGATCACGCAGCTGTGCCGGCTCGCCGACCAGCGGCTCGACCCGGCCGCGGCGGCCCGCCTGGCGGGCCTCGGACCGGCCGCCCCGCAGGCCGTCACCGACCTGATCGCGACCCTGCGCTTCCGCGACGAGATGCTGAAGGAGCTTGACCAGTGACCGATGAGGCAGGCCCGGGGGGCCTCGGCGACTCCCCCGCACCGGGTGCGGAGGCCGTGCTGCGCCCGCACGCCGAGCAGGAGCACGCCGGCGAGCTGGCGCGGCTCGCCGAGCACGACGACCGGCCGCGGCCGCCCGGCTGGCGGCTGTCGCCCTGGGCCGTCACCACCTACCTGCTCGGCGGCGAGCTGCCGGACGGCACGGCGATCAGCCCGAAGTACGTGGGGCCGCGCCGGCTGATGGAGGTCGCGGTGGCGACGCTCGCGACCGACCGCGCGCTGCTGCTGCTCGGCGTCCCCGGCACCGCGAAGACCTGGGTGTCGGAGCATCTCGCCGCCGCGGTCAGCGGCGACTCCACCCTGCTCGTGCAGGGCACGGCGGGCACGGCGGAGGAGGCGATCCGCTACGGCTGGAACTACGCGCGGCTGCTCGCCGAGGGCCCCTCGGAGCGGGCGCTGGTCGAGAGCCCGCTGATGCGCGCGATGCGGCGCGGCGCGGTCGCCCGCATCGAGGAGCTGACCCGGATGCCCTCCGACGTCCAGGACACCCTGATCACCGTCCTGTCGGAGAAGACGCTGCCGGTGCCCGAGCTGAACACCGAGGTGCAGGCGCGCAGGGGCTTCACGGTCATCGCGACCGCCAACGACCGCGACCGGGGCGTGAACGAGCTGTCCAGCGCGCTGCGCCGCCGGTTCAACACGGTCGTGCTGCCGCTGCCCGAGTCCGTCGAGGACGAGGTCGACATCGTCGCCCGGCGCGTCGACCAGATCGGCGCGGGGCTGGAGCTGCCCGAGAGCCCGGCGGGCCTGGAGGAGATCCGGCGCGTCGTCACGGTGTTCCGGGAGCTGCGGTCCGGTGCCACGGCCGACGGGCGCACCAAGCTGAAGTCGCCCAGCGGGACGCTCAGCACCGCCGAGGCCATCTCGGTGATCACCAGCGGGCTGGCCCTGGCGGCGCACTTCGGCGACGGCGTGCTGCGCGCCGCGGACGTGGCGGGCGGCATCGTCGGCGCCATCGTCCAGGATCCGGTGTCCGACCGCGTCGTGTGGCAGGAGTACCTGGAGGCGGTCGTCCGCGACCGCCCCGAGTGGCGCGACTTCTACCGCGCCTGCCGGGAGGTCTCTTGAGCCAGGTCGAAGTCTTCGGCATCCGGCACCACGGGCCGGGGTCGGCCCGCGCGCTGCGGGATGCGCTGGAGGACTTCGAGCCGGACGCCGTGCTGATCGAGGGGCCGCCCGAGGCCGACGCGATCGTGGAGCTGGCGGGCGAGGCCGGGATGGTGCCGCCGGTCGCGCTGCTCGCCTACTCCCCCGCCCCGGCGGACGGCGGCCGCAGGGCCGCGTTCTGGCCGTTCGCCGAGTTCAGCCCCGAATGGCAGGCGGTCAGGTACGGGCTGTCGGCGGGCGTCCCGGTCCGGTTCTGCGACCTGCCCGCCGCGAACCAGCTCGTCCCGGCCGAGGACGAGCCCCCCGAGGAGGGGATCAGCCTCGATCCGCTCGGCTGGCTGGCGAAGGCCGCCGGGTACGACGACGCCGAGCGCTGGTGGGACGACGTGGTCGAGCACCGCCACGGCGGCCCGTCCCCCTTCCCCGCGATCGCCGAGGCCATGGCGGAGCTGCGCGGCGACCTCGAACCGCCCCCTCGGGAGCGGCAGCGCGAGGCGCACATGCGCCGCACGGTGCGCCGCGCCCTCAAGGACGGCCACGACAGGGTCGCGGTCGTCTGCGGGGCCTGGCACGTCCCCGCCCTGCGCGCCAAGGTCCCCGCGACCCGCGACGACACCACGCTGCGCGGCCTGCCGAAGACCAAGGTCGCCATCACGTGGGTGCCGTGGACGCACGGGCGGCTCGCGGGGCGCTCCGGCTACGGCGCCGGCGTGCGCTCCCCCGGCTGGTACCACCACCTGTTCACGGCCCGCGACCGCCCGATCGAGCGCTGGCTGACCGCCGCCGCCCGCGTCCTGCGCGAGGAGGACCTGCACGTCTCCTCCGCGCACGTGATCGAGGCCGTCCGGCTCGCCGAGGCCCTCGCCGCGCTGCGCGGCCGCCCCCTCGCCGGGCTCGACGAGGTCACCGAGGCGACCCGGGCCGTCCTGTGCGAGGGCGCCGAGCTGCCCGTCCGCCTCATCCAGGACCGGATGGTCGTCGGCGAGCGGCTCGGCGCCGTCCCGGAGCGCACCCCGATGGTGCCGCTCCAGCGCGACCTCCAGGCCGAGCAGCGGCGGCTCAGGCTCAGGCCGTCCGCGCTCGACAAGGAGCAGGACCTCGACCTCCGCAAGCCCACCGACCTGGAGCGCAGCCGCCTGCTGCACCGGCTCCGCCTGCTGGAGGTGAACTGGGGCGTGCCGTCCGAGAGCCGCTCCAGGGGCACCTTCCGCGAGACGTGGACGCTGGCCTGGCGGCCCGAGTTCGACGTGGAGCTGATCGAGGCCGGCGTGTGGGGCACGACCGTGCGGGCCGCGAGCACCGCCCGCGCCAAGGCGGCGGCCGAGGACGCCACCGCCCTCGCCGACCTCACCGCCGTCGCCGAGCGCTGCCTGCTCGCCGACCTCGGCGAGGCGCTCCCCGCGGTGATGGGCGCGCTCTCCGACCGCGCCGCGGTCGACACCGACGTCGCGCACCTGATGGCGGCGATGCCCGCGCTCGTCCGCGCGCTGCGCTACGGCGACGTCCGCGGCACCTCCACCGGCCCGCTCGCCGCGGTGGTCGACGGCCTCGTCGTCCGCGTCTGCGTCGGCCTCCCGCCCGCGATCACCGGTCTCGACGACGACGCCGCCCGCGAGTTCCTCGGGCACGTCGACGCCGTCCACGGCGCCCTGTCCCTGCTCGCCGACGAGGGCCACACCGAGCGCTGGCGCCGCACCCTGGAGGGCCTGCTCGGCCGCCCGGACACGCTGCACGGCCTCATCGAGGGCCGCCTCACCCGCCTCCTGCTCGACGCCGGGCGGCTGCACGACGTCCCCGACCGGATGGCGCGGGCCGTGTCGGTCGGCGCCGCGCCCGACCGGGCCGCCGCGTGGGTGGAGGGCTTCCTCGCGGGCGGCGGGCTCCTGCTCATGCACGACGAGGCGCTCCTGCGGCTCGTCGACGAGTGGATCTCGGGGCTGCCCGCCGACTCGTTCACCGACGTGCTCCCGCTGCTGCGCCGCACCTTCGGCGCCTACCCCGCGGCCGAGCGCCGGGCCATCGGCGAGCGGCTCCGCCGCCGGGGCGCCGCTCCCGCCGGGCGGGCGGAGCCGCCGGACGACGAAGTGGACGCGGCACGGGCGGCCCCGGCGGCCGCCACGGCCCTGCGGATCCTCGGATGGGAGGGGCCCTCGTGAGCGAGGAGAGCGGGAGCGCCGAAAGCGCGGACGACCGGCTGCGGCGCTGGCGGCTGGTCCTCGGCGGCGACCAGGCCGACGGGACCGGGGCGGCGCTGGCGGGCGACGACGTCCGCATCGACGGGGCGCTGGAGAGGCTCTACGGGGCGGGCGGCGGCGAGGGGCGCCCCAGGCCGGGGCGGCGCGGCGCCGGGCTCGGCGACTCGGCGCCCTCGGTCGCCCGGTGGCTCGGCGACATCCGCGCCTACTTCCCGTCCAGCGTCGTCCGGGTGATGCAGAAGGACGCGATCGAGCGCCTCGACCTCACCCGGCTGCTGCTGGAGCCGGAGATGCTGGACGCCGTCGAACCGGACGTCCACCTCGTCGGGACCCTGCTGTCGCTGAACCGGGTGCTGCCCGACAGGGCCAGGGAGTCGGCGCGGGCCGTGGTCCGCAAGGTCGTCGGCGACCTGGAGCGGCGTCTCGCGAGCAGGACGCGCTCGGCCGTCGGCGGGGCCCTGGACCGGTCCGCGCGGGTGCTGCGCCCAAGGCGGCTCGCCGACGTCGACTGGGACCGCACGATCCGCGCGAACCTGCGCCACTACCTGCCCGACCAGGGGACCCTCGTCCCGGAGCGGCTGATCGGGTACGGCAGGCGGCGGCAGGCCGTCAAGCGGGACGTGGTGCTCGCCATCGACCAGAGCGGGTCGATGGCGGCGTCGGTGGTGTACGCGAGCGTGTTCGGGGCGGTGCTGGCGTCGATGCGCTCGCTGCGCACGTCGCTGGTGGTGTTCGACACCAGCGTGGTGGACCTCACCGACCAGCTCCACGACCCGGTCGAGGTGCTGTTCGGCACGCAGCTCGGCGGCGGCACCGACATCAACCGGGCGATCGCGTACTGCCAGGGCCTCGTGACCCGGCCGGCCGAGACGATCCTCGTGCTGATCAGCGACCTGTACGAGGGCGGGATCCGCGACGAGATGCTCCAGCGGGTCGCGGCGCTGACGGCGGCGGGCGTGCAGGTCGTCGTGCTGCTGGCCCTGTCGGACGAGGGAGCGCCCGCCTACGACCACGACAACGCGGCGGCGCTGGCCGCGATGGGCGTCCCGGCGTTCGCGTGCACCCCCGACGCCTTCCCGGGCCTGATGGCCGCCGCGATCGAGCGCCGCGACCTCAAGGAGTGGTCCGAGCGGGCCGCGGGTGACGGGTGAGGCCGTCAGGGGGCGGAGCGGGTCAGGCCCCGGGCCAGTAGGACGACCACGACCGCGGTCAGGACGGCGTGGCCCGCGAGCGCGGACGGTTCGATCTGGACGAGCGCGCCCCACGCCGCCCACATCGCGACGCGGGCGACGCGGGCGGCCATCACCGTCGACGCGGCGGCGCGGCTGCCGCGCCACGCCAGCACCACCCCGACCAGCGTGATGACCGCGACGACGGCGAACGACGAGGCGACCACCGGCAGCAGGCCGCCCCGATGGCCCTCGCTGAGGGACGGCCGGGCGATCAGGATGGCGAGCGCGGCGACGTCGAGGGCGGCGAGCAGGCCCGCGAGGAGCAGGCCGGTCACGACCGCCGGGCCGCGCCGCAGCGTCCGGGGCCTCCGCGGCATCCGCCTTGGCTGAGGCGGCGGGCCGGGCGGCGGCGCGGGCGGGGACGGAGCGGGTGCCGGCGGGGGCGCGGCGGACGTGTGCGTGAGCGGGGTGGTCGTGGGCGGGGTGGACGCGGGCGGGCCGGACGGAGGGGCCGCGGTCCACGGCGGCGGCACCGGCCCCGTGGCCGGGACGAACGTGTCGGCGGTCGGGTCGGGCGCCGGCGCGCTCTCGGGCGCGGCCCGGGGAACCGGCGCCGTCGGGGGGCCGATCTCCTCGGTCGGGATCTCCAGCCGGGCGTGCCTCTCGGTCTCGCCCAGCAGCCAGAGCAGGACGTCCTCGGAGGTGGGGCGGGCCTGCGGGTCCTTGGCGAGGCACGCGGCGGCGACCTCGGCGAGGGGGCCGGGCAGGACGCCGAGGTCGGGCGTCTCGTGGAGGATCCGGTACATCACCGCGGGCAGCCCGCCGCCCGCGAACGGATCGCGGCCGGTCGCGGCGAACAGCAGGGTGCTCGCCCACGAGAACAGGTCGGCCGACGGCCCCGCGTGCCCGGTGAACTGCTCGGGGGCCATGTAGGCGGGCGTGCCGACGACCTGGCTCGTCATGGTCGCGCCCGCGTCGAACGCGCGGGCGATCCCGAAGTCGATCACTCGCGGCCCGTCCGGGCCCATCAGGACGTTCTGCGGCTTGAGGTCGCGGTGCACGACGTTCGCGCGGTGGATGGCCGACAGCGCCGTCACCGAGCTGATCGCGAGCCGGTCGAGGGCGGCGCCGGCGCGCGGCCCCTCGTCGTGGACGAGGGCGCGCAGCGAGGGCCCCGGCACGTACTCGCTGACGATGTAGGGCCGGTCGCCCGCCACGTCGGCGGCGAGCATCTGCGCGGTGCAGAACCCGGCGACCCGCTCCAGCACCGCCAGCTCGCGCACGAACCGCTCCCTGGCGTTCGCGTCCCCGACGAGCTGGGCGTGCAGGAGCTTGACCGCGACGCGGGACGGCCCGGGGCCCGGCTGCGCGGGTCTGCCGAGGTACACCACGCCCTGGCCGCCAGAGCCGACCCGGCCGAGCAGCTCCCACCCGCCGAGCCGGGTGGGATCGGCCGTGGTGAGCGGAACCGGACCCGCCATTCGCACCCCCGGGAAAAAATCGAGCATTGCCGCGAGCACAAAACCGCTCCGCCCGGCATCGAAGAGTATAGGTTCGGCGGACCCGAGGCGGGGGAAGAGGATGCAGCAGATTCGTTCGACAATTGCGCGGCCCGGGGCCTGCGCCCGGCCGCTGGCGGGGGCCGTCGCGGCCCTCGTGGCGGCGGCGGGGACCCTGGCCGGCTGCGGGGGCGCCGGCGCGACCATCACGCGGCTGACGGTGGGATCGCCCGGTCCCGAGCCGTACACGCTGGTCGCCGGCACCGACCGGACCGACGTGAAGGCGCGGCCGCAGGCGGGCGGCACGAAGGAGGGGGACGCACCGGGACTCTACGGCGGCACGCGCCGGGCCTCGACCTGCGACCGGGACAAGCTGATCGCGTTCCTGCAGGCCAACCCGGACAAGGCGCGGGCGTGGGCGGGGGTGCAGGGCATCCCGGTGAGCGGCGTCCCGCGGTACGTGTCGCGGCTGACGCCGGTGCTGCTGCGCACCGACACGCTCGTCACCAACCACGGGTACCGGGACGGGCGCGCGACGAGCGGCCCGGCCGTCCTGCAGGCCGGAATGGGCGTTCTGGTCAATGGCTACGGAGTGCCCACAGTGAAGTGCAATTGCGGCAATCCGCTCACTCCGCCCGCCAAAAAGATCTCCACCCGGAACGCGTCGTACGGTGGCCGGTCCTGGCCGGGATTCGAGAAGGGGAATGTCACGCGGATCACGCCGCGGGATTCCCGGGAGGGGACGATCACGAGTTTCGTCCTCGTCGACCCGGATGCCACGATGGGCTTCGAGCGGCCCCGCGCCACCGAGGGCACGGCGGACGGGCCCCCGACCGCGCTGCCCCCGACGGAGACCGAGGCGGGGCCGAGCGACTCGCCCGCGCCGTCCGACTCCGGCCTGGAGTCGCCCGGGACCGAGTCGCCGGGCACCGAGCCGCCCGGCGAGGGCACGCCCGGCCCGGAGACGCCCGGCGAGCAGACGCCGGGATCGGAGCCTCCCGGGCCGCAGACCCCCGAGCCGGGGTCCTCGGCCCCGGGCACGGGCGTGACCACGCAGGACCCGGGTACGGGCGCCGGCGGGATGGAGACGCCGGGCGACGGAGGGCACGAGCCGGTCTCCCTGCCGCCCTCGGAGGAGCCCGCCCCCGTGACCTCCTGACACCGGATGCGCTACCTTTGTTCATATGAGCAGTGCTTCAGATGTCATCGCCCCGGAGGCGTGCGCGGTCCGGGTGGTCGACGCCGCGAAGGTCGCCGCCGTCTCGGCGTCCCTGCCGGACGGGGAGACGATCACCGAGCTGGCGCAGGTGTTCGGGCTGCTGTCCGACCCCGGCCGGCTGCGGGTGATCACGGCGCTGCTCGCGGGGGGTGAGATGTGCGTGTGCGACATCGCCGCGTCCTGCGGGCACTCGGAGTCCTCGGTGTCGCACGCGCTGCGCCTGCTGCGCGCCAACCGGGTGGTCCGGGTCCGCCGCGCCGGCCGCATGGCCTACTACCGGCTCGACGACACCCACGTCCGGCTGCTGCTCGACCTCGCCCTCACCCACGTCGGCCACGGGGAGGAAGGAACATGATCGGGGACCGTGAGGACGCGTCCGGCGGGCACGGGCACGGGGGGCACGGCCACGGGCACGGCCACGCCGTCTCGGCGGGGGCCGACCGGCGGCTGCTGACCGGCGCCCTGGTGCTGATCGTCGCCTACATGTCGGGCGAGGTGGTCATCGGCCTGCTCGCCGGATCGCTGGCACTGATCACCGACGCCGCGCACATGATGACCGACGCCTTCGCGATCGCGCTGGCGCTGGTCGCGATGCGCATCGCCGCCCGCCCGCCGAAGGGCGGGTACACCTTCGGCCTGCGCCGCGCCGAGATCCTGTCCGCGCAGCTCAACGGGCTGACACTGATCCTGCTCACCGTCTACTTCGTCTACGAGGGCGTCCGGCGGCTGATCGAACCGCCCGCCGTGGAGGGCCAGTTCGTCTTCTGGACGGCCCTGGCGGGCATCGCCGTCAACGTCGCGGCGACCATGCTGATCAGCCGGGCGGACCGGCGCAGCCTGAACGTCGAGGGCGCGTTCCAGCACATCCTGAACGACCTGTTCGCCTTCATCGCGACCGCGGTCGCGGGCCTGGTCGTGTGGACGACCGGCTTCGCCCGCGCGGACGCGATCGCCTCGCTGGTCGTCGCCGCGCTGATACTGAAGGCCGGGTACCGGCTGCTGCGGGACGCGGGCCGGGTGCTCATGGAGGCCGCGCCCGCCGGCCTCGACCCGGCCGAGCTCGGCGCCCGGCTCGCCGGGCGGCCGTGCGTGGAGGAGGTCCACGACCTGCACGTGTGGGAGGTCAGCTCGGGCTATCCCGCGCTGTCGGCGCACGTGCTCGTCGACGTCCAGGGCGACTGCCACGCCGTCCGCCGCGACCTCCAGGAGCTGCTGCGCGACGCCTACGGGATCACGCACACGACCTTGGAGGTCGACCACGTCGACGAACCGGACGGCGAAGTGCAGGACCACTGCGACGACGCGCACGGCCCCCGCCACGTGGCGGAGGCCGACGAGCCCCACGAGCACGCGGGCAGCGCCCCGTGCGAGCACTGAGACCGCGCGACCGCTGAGACGCCGCGACCACTGAGACGCCGCGACCACTGGCGCCCCGCGGCCGCCGGCCCACCGCCCGACGTCTCGCCGGCTTGCGGCGTGTCGCCCTTCTCGAAGCCATGAGGGCGACACGCCGCAGGTCAAGGCGATGGCGGACCTCGATGGCCGCCGGGCCGCGCGACCGCGAGGGCCGGTCGGGCGCGCGGCCCGGTGGTCAGCGGCGGGTGCAGGGGGCGCCGTTGAGCTCGAAGGCGCTCGGGGGCGGGTTCGTCCCGCCGCTCGATCCGTTGAAGCCGGCCGTCACCGAGCCGCCCGGCGGGATCGTCCGGTTCCAGTCGAGGCTGCGGGCCGTCACGGCGGAGCCCTGCTGCGACCAGGCGGCGTTCCAGCCCTGGGTGACGCGCTGGCCCGCCGCGAACGAGAACCCCAGCTTCCAGCCCGAGACGGGCGAGGTGCCGGTGTTGGCGACGGTGACCTGCGCGGTGAAGCCGCTCCCCCACTGGCTCTGCACGGCGTAGCCGACCTCGCACGCCGCGGCCGGCCCGCCGTCCGCCGGGATCTCGACCAGCGTGATCGAGGACGCGGGGAACGTCGAGGTGAACCCGTCCGCGCCGACCGTCACGTCCGGGGACCGGACGATCGCGGACGGATCGGCGCCGCTGTAGCGGTACACGCGCCCGGCGGCCGTACCCGATCGGCCCGCGATCGAGACCGTGCTGGTGAGGTCGTCGGTGAGCGACTTGTTCACGACCATCAGGGTGAGCGCCTTGTCGGACGAGCGCTCCGCCGCGTACACCGCGAGCCTGCCCTGGTCGGCGCTCGACGCGCGGACCGACGTCTCGCCGAACGAGGCGCCCGCGCCGTCGTAGTTCCGGTACATGCGGAAGGCGTACGCGCCCGGGTCGGCGGCGCCCGGCGGGGCCCAGAGCGCCGCCAGGTCGAGGCCCTCCCGCCCGAAGATCCCGAGGACGTCCGCCTGGGCCAGCGCCCCGTTCATGTGCCCGAGCGCGCCCCAGTTGTACTCGGTGATCGCCAGCTTGGTGCCCGGATAGTTCTGGTCCACCAGCTCGCGCATCCGCGGGATGTACCTGATCGGCTGGTTGATCCAGCTCTCGTCGGTGTAGGTGGGGTCCCAGAGCTGCCGGGTCGAGCGGAGCCGCAGCTCCTGGGTCGCCGCGTCGCCGGGGTCGGTGGAGGACACGCCCGCCTGCTGCGGGTAGATGTGCTCGTCGAAGTAGTCGAGGACGCGGGTCCCGTGCTCCTGCTCGTAGGCCCTCATCTGCCGGAGGTACCAGTCCGCGAACGGGACGCCGCCGTGGGCCGCCCGGTCCGGCGGGTTCGACCAGCAGTCGCCGCCCTCGCGGTCGCAGGTCTGCTTGTCCAGGCCCGACATCGTCAGCGACTGGAAGCCCCAGCCGACGGGGCCGAGCGTCTTCGCGCCCGGGTCGGCGGCTTTCACGGCGGACGCGATCGCCTCCGTCTGGCGGCGCATCTCGTCGTAGCCGGCGCCCTCCGGGTGGACGTCGCGGTGCGTCGCGTGCCAGAGGTCGGGCTCGTTGTCGAGGTCGTAGAAGCGCACGCCGCCGCCGTCCGCCCGGCCGTACTTGCCGGTGAGGTGGGCCAGCCAGTCGGTGACGTACCCGGGTCCCGCCGGGACGCTGGTGTCGGCGGGGTCGTTGCCGGTGACGTTCGTCCCGTCCGGCTTCACGCCGTTGCCGCAGTCGGGCCGCCACTGCGTGTCGGAGCCCTGCTGCGGCCCGTACTCGGCGATGCCGAACCCGCAGGAGTAGTCGCGGCCCTTCGGCGTCCAGCCGATGAGCGGGACGGTGAGGAGCGTGCCGGTGCCGGTCCGGCGGTCCTGCTCGGTGAACTGGTCGGTCTCGGACCCGTCGGGGAGCTCGCCGGGGTCCGGCGCCGGTCCGGGCACGTTCTCGAAGTACCAGTCCGAGCCCCGGTTGGTCTCGTCGTACAGGTAGTTGTAGCGGGTCGTCGCGTTGCCGCCCCACCGCCGGACGGGGAGCCGCAGCTCCTTGGCGAGGGCCTCGCCGGCGAAGTTCATGCCGTAGACGTAGGGGCTGATCGCGTGCCGCGACGCGGACGGGTCGACGGTCAGCGCGGGTCCGTCCGCGGCCTGCGCCGGGGGCGCGGCCCACGGCAGGAGCGCGGCGGCCGCGAGGGCTGCGAGCCAGGCTCTCCGGTTCATGTCACACCTCGCAGGCCTTGTCGTCGACCTTGAACGCGGCAGGCGCGCCGCTCGCCGAGCCGGTCGCCTGGAACCCGGCCGAGAGCGAGGCGCCGGGCGCGATGGAGGCGTTCCAGTCCAAGTTCCTGGCGGTGACGGCGGAGCCGCTCTGCGACCAGGCCGCGCTCCACCCCTGCGTGACCTTCTGGTCGCCCGGGAACGCGAACCCCAGCGTCCAGCCGTTCAGTGCCGAGGACCCGGTGTTGGTGATGGTGACCTGGGCGGTGAAGCCGCCCGACCAGCTGTTCTGCACCGTGTAGGCGACCTTGCAGGACGTCCCCGGCGTGCCCGGATCGCCGGGGTCGCCGCTCGGGTCGCCGGCGCCGAGCAGGTAGGGGTCCAGGTAGGACTGCTTGGCCGTGTTCACGGTCGTCCAGTCGTCGTTGAGGATGCCGCCGGTGTCGCCCGAGTTGGGGTTCCACGACCAGTAGGTGAAGGAGATCCCGCCGGTGCCCTTGCCCAGGTAGGCCATCAGGGTGCGCAGCCAGGTCTGGTCGCGCGGGTCGGAGAGGGTCGTCCCGAACTCGCCGAGCAGGACGGGCGCCACGTTGTCCTTGTAGAGGCGGCCCCAGTTCCTGTCCCAGATCCCGGCCAGGTTGGACGGGAAGGACGGGTCGTCGAACCACGGCTGCGGGTACACCGACGTGGCGTAGTCGTGGGCGGAGTAGACGAGCCGGTTCGGGACGTTCAGCCGCACCGGGTACTGCGCCGCGCCCTGCAGGTTGCCGCCCCACCAGTAGTTGTCGCCGCCGTGGTCGTTGACGCCCTCCACGATGACCAGCCAGTTCGGGTTGGCCGCGAGGACCGCGTTCCCGGCCCGTTCGGCGGCCAGGCGCCAGTCCGTCGCCTGGTCGCCGCAGCCCCAGCAGGCCGGCGAGTGCGGCTCGTTGTGCAGGTCTGCGCCGATGACCGTGGTGTCGCCCGCGTAGTGCCGGGCGAGCATCGTCCAGTCGGAGATCCAGCGCGACTCGGGGTAGGCGGCGGTGTACCAGAGCGCGGACTGGCCGCCGGAGTCCGGGCGGTGCCGGTCGAGGACGGCCTTCAGCCCGATCCGGCCGGCGTAGGCGATGATCCGGTCGAGGATCTGGAGCCCGTTCAGGCCCTGGAGGTCGGGGTTCTTCGCGTAGTCGATGCTGTTCGGCGTGCTGCCGGAGTCGAGCATCTGGCTGCTGTAGGGCAGCCGCAGCGTGTTGTACCCCAGGCTCTTGATCTGGTCGAGCATGTCCTTGTAGCCGCGCGACCAGAGGCCGTGCGGGGCGTAGTTGGACGTCTCGGCGCCGAACCAGTTGATGCCCGTCATCCGGACCGGCCGCCCGTCCGCGTCGAGCAGCTGCCGGCCGCTGGTGTGCCAGTATCCGGCGCCGGCCGCGCGGGCCGGGCGCGGGAGGGCCTGGACGAGCGCCAGCGCCAGCAGCGCCGCCACGAGGATGGGGAGAGGGCGGATCCGCCGGAGTCGCGCGGTGATGGTCGTTCTCATGCGGGGTCCTCGGTCGAGCGAGTGGGAGCGCTCCCAAGGTCGCCGCACCCGTCCGGCCCGTCAAGGCGGAGGCCGGGCGTCCCGCGGTGACCAGGCGTCCCGCGTGAAAACCCGTGAAACGGCGGCCCGCCCGCCTACGAGAGCCCGAAGAACCCGGCCGGGCCGTGCCAGCAGACCGACCGCAGCCAGTCGTCGCCGAGGTCGAGCGCGGCCAGCGACTCCAGCTGGTGCGCGTACTCGTAGGGGATGTTCGGGAAGTCGGTGCCGAGCAGGACGCGCCCCTCCAGGCCGAGGTCGCGCAGCCGGGGCAGCAGGGCGTCCGGGAAGGGCGCCAGGGCGGCGAAGCGAGTGAAGATCATCGTCGTGTCGAGGTGGACGCCCTCGTGGGCGTCGGCCAGGGCGAAGAAGCCCTCGAACTCCGGCGCGCCCAGGTGGGCGACGATCGCGGTCAGGCCCGGATGGCGGGCGAGGACCTCGCCGAACGGGCCGGGGCCGGTGTAGCCGTTGGCGACCGGCCCGGAGCCGGCGTGGACGAGGGCGGGGACCCCCGCCTCGGCGAGCATCCCCCACACCGCGTCCAGCTCCTTGAGGCGCGGGTCGAAGCCGCCGACCTGGAGGTGGACCTTGAAGAGGCGGGCCCCCGCGTCCAGCGCGCGGCGCACGTAGTCCGCGACACCGGGCTCGGGGTAGAACGTGGCGGTCTGGAGGCAGTCGGGGACGCGGGCCGCGAACTGGGCGGTCCACTCGTTCAGCGAGTCGGCCATGCCGGGCTTGTGCGGGTAGGCGAGCGAGGTGAACGCGCGGACGCCGAGCCCGCGCAGGAAGTCCAGCCGCTCCTGCTCGGAGTCGCGGTAGCGGATCGGCCACTCGGTGCCGATCAGCGGCCCGGCCTCGTCGAAGTACCCCCACACCGCGCTCATCAGGCGCGGGGGCATGAAGTGGACGTGGACGTCGATGATGCCGGGCAGCCCGAGCGACCGCCAGAACGAGGGGACATCTGAATCAGAACGGGGTTCGGCCACGCCCCGACCCTAGCCGGGACTCAGGTGATCTCCGCGAGCAGGGCGGGCAGCGTGGCCCTCAGTTCGCGGCGCCAGTAGGGCCAAGTGTGGGTACCACGGTAGAAGTGCGTGGACACCGGGACGCCGAGCTTGCGCAGCTTGCCCGCGAACTCCCGGGAGACGGTGTGGGCGAGGGCCTCCAGCACGTCGCGGGCCGCGGCCTCCCGGGGACCCGGACCGCGGTCGAAGGGGCCGGGGGTGCCGTCCCCGGCGCTCACGTGGACGCGGACGCCCGCCAGCCGGCCCGCGAGGTCGTAGGGGTTGTGCTGCCGCCACACGACGCGCTGCAGGTCGGGGTCGCCCCACACGTCGGTCCAGTCGAGGGACGGGGCGCCGATCGCGACGCTCAGCTCGACGAGGTCGGCGACGTCGAGCCCGGCGGGGTCGCGGTGCAGCGTGTGGACCGGCCCGCTGAAGGACGCCGCCGCCCGGAAGAGCCCCCGGTGCCTGGCCGCATACGCCAGCGCGCCGAGCCCGCCCATCGCGTTCCCCGCGACGGCGCGGTCCGGCCCGGCCCGGTATCCGCGCTCCAGGATCTGCCGGAGTTCGGCGAGGTGGAAGGTCTCCCACTTCGGCGCGCCGCCGCCGCCGCGGTTCCACCAGTCGGTGTAGTTGCCGCACGGGCCGCCGTCCGGCATCACGACGATCACGTCCGCGTCCTCGGTCAGCTCCTCGATGTCGCTGTGCTCGCTCCACGCGGTGTGGCCGTCGCGGCCGGCGCCCGCGCCGTGCAGCAGCCAGAGCACCGGCCAGGTGCGGGAGGCGTCCCGCGACCAGCCCGGGGGCAGCAGGAGGCGGGCATGGGCGACGCTCTCCAGCACGGGTGAACGGACCGCGAGGTCGAGGACGCGGCGGCGCGGGCGGCGCTCGCCGACCACGGCCGCGCCGTCGTCGGCGGGGGCGCCGGGAGGGGCCGCCCCGCCCGCCGCGATGGAGGCGGTCAGTCCCGCGACCGCCACGATGAGACCCGCACCCGCCAAGCCGCGCATCCGCATGTCCACGCCCCGGTCTTCCAGAACCCGCCTGCCATAAGGGTTCCCGCCGGCGGGAATGTTTCAACGCTCTGTAATCGGTTTATAAAATGTCGGGCCGGGAGTTCCGGTCCACGTTCCTTGTAAGGTGACGCGGACGAAGGGGGCGACCGGAGGATGCGGAGCGTCCAGATGCGGAGCAAGGCGGAGCTGGAGTCGGCGATCGCGGACGGCGGCCGCGCGGTGCTCGTGATCAACTCCCGCTCCCGGCGGGGCCGCAAGCTCTACGGCACGGCCCGGCGCCTGCTGCGCGAGGCGGGCCTGGAGTTCACGCACGTCTTCCCGGTGACCGACCCCGCCCGGCTGCGCGAGCTGTTCGCCGACGTCCTCGCGCTGGAGCCCGACCTCGTCGTGGTCGGCGGCGGGGACGGCACGGTCGCCGAGGCGGTCGGCCATCTGGCCCACCGCGACATGGCGCTCGGCGTGCTGCCGCTCGGCACCACCAACAACTTCGCCCGCAGCCTGGAGTTGCCGCTCGACCTGCGGGGCGCGGTCGCGACCCTCGGACTCGGGCGGCCGGACGGCGGGAAGGTCGCCGACGTCGACGTCGGCTGGTTCGAGTCGACGGGCGACCCGCAGGGCGAGGGGCCGGGCGGCGAGCGCGAGCACATCTTCGCCAACATGGTCAGCCTCGGCCTCTCGGTCCAGGTCGCCGAACACGTTCCGCACACGCTCAAGCGGTTCATCGGGCGGCCCGCCTACGCGCTGACGGCGGCGGGGCTGCTGCCCCGGCACGAGGCGTTCACCGCCCGCGTCACGATCGACGGCGAGACCCACGAGTTCCAGACGCACCAGCTGAACGTCGCCAACGGCGCGCACCACAGCGGGCAGCGCATCGCCCGCGACGCCAGCCCCGACGACCGGCTGCTGGCGGTGTACCGGCTCGGCGACGAGCGGCGGCTGCGGCTGGCGTCGGCCACGGCCCGGCACGTCCTCACCGGCCCGTGGCGGTCGCTGGAGGACGACGCCTTCCTCACCACCACGAACGTGGAGATCGAGACCGACCCGCCGATGCAGGTGGACGTGGACGGCGAGGTCCGCGGCCGCACCCCGGTCTCGATCAAGCTGCGCGGCAACGCGCTGCGGGTGATCGTCCCGCAGTCGTTCGTCGACACCTGATCCCGGCCGCGGGTCCTGCCGGGGCTACTTCGCCGCCGCTCTCGGGGCGCCGCCGGGGCGGTCCGGCTCGCGCTCGTCGGCCATGACGTAGGCGCCCGCCTCCAGACGCTCGATCAGGCCGAGCGTCCAGGCCGTGGCGGAGTCGGCGGAGTGGACCCACCAGCCGAGCAGCTCGCGCAGATGGTCGGAGGCGTCCAGCTCGTCCAGGTGCGGGGCGACGGAGGCGCGCCAGCCGGCCAGGCCCTCGAGGCGCTCGCGCAGCAGGGCGAGCGCCTCGGCGCGCGGCAGCTCGGTGAGGAACCCGAGGCCCGCCGTGAGCATCTCCGGGTGCCGGACGTCGACGGCGGCGAGGGCGCAGCGCAGCAGCCGGTGGAACTCCGCCCGGCCGGCGTCGGTGATCTCGTAGTCGGTGTGCGGCGGCCCGGCCTCGCTCTCCTCCACCTCGTGGGCGTGCAGCAGGCCCTCCTTGGCCAGCTGCCTGAGGGCGTGGTAGATCGAGCCCGGGTTGACGTGGGCCCACTCGTCCGAGCCCCAGGAGAGCAGCTCGCGGCGGACCTCGTAGCCGTGCGCCCGCCCGAACCGCCGCACCCCGCCGAGCACCAGCAGCCGCGTCGTCGACATCCTCTCCCCCTGATCGCAAACCTGTTCAGGGTAGAGGGTCGCGCCCGCGCCGCGCGCGGGGGTCACCGCTTCAGGGCGGCGAGATCCTCAGGGTCGAGTTCCAGATCCGCCGCGGCGAGGTTCTCCTCCAGATGGGCCGGGGAGCCGGTGCCGGGGATCGCGAGCATCACGGGCGACAGCGCGAGCAGCCCCGCGAGGAGAACCTGCGGGACGGTCGCGCCGTGGCGGGCGGCGACCGCGTTCACGCGCTCGTCGTCGGGGATGCCGAACCCGCCGAGCGGGAAGTAGGGCGCGTAGGCGATGCCGTCGCGCTCGCAGGCGGCCAGCAGCTCGGCGTCCTGCGGCTGCGTCACGTCGAACCGGTTCTGGACGGCCGCGACGGGGGCGATCCGGCGCGCCTCCTCGAGCTGGGCGAGGCTCACGTGGCTCAGCCCGAGATGCCTGATCAGCCCCTCCTCGCGGAGCTCGGCGAGGACGGCGAAGCGCTCCCCGACCGGCTCGTCCGCCGGGGCCTCCAGACCGCCGGGTCGCAGGTAGACGAGGTCGAGCCGGTCGAGCCCGAGCTCGGTGAGGTTGCGCTCCACCTCGGCGCGCAGCCCCGATGCCGGGAGCTGGCCGGACGGGAAGGGCTCGCCCGGCCCCCGGTACGGCCCCACCTTCGTGGCGATGACCACGCGGGGCGGGTAGGGGGCGAGCGCCGCGCGGATCATCTCGTTGGCCGCCGGGCCGTCCTCCCGGTAGTAGAACGCGGCCGTGTCGAGGTGGTCCACGCCCAGCTCGACGGCCCGCTGGAGGATCTTGATGCCGGTGCCCCGGTCGTTCGGGGGCCCGCCGCGGGTGCTCGCGGGCAGCCGCATCGCGCCGAAGCCCATCCGGGAGATGCGCAGGTCGCCGCCGAGATCGAAGTGTCGTGTCATGCGGTCCACTCTGCTGCGCGCGCCCGCCGGGGGCGAACGGCTGGCAGCTTGCTGCCACGGCGGCGGGGGACGGGCCGCGTGGCAGACTGGATCCGTGAGCGTCGACCTTGACCGGAACGTCGTACTGCGCGGCGAGGCGGAGCTGGTCGAGCGCGCCGGAGGGCTGTTCCTCGCCTGCGAGGAGTTCGCCTGCGCGGCCACGGACCAGAACACGTGGGCGCTGCCGGGCCTGCGGGAGCGGATCGTCGCCGAGCGGCGCCGGATCCGGCCCGCGCCGGCCGTCCGCAAGCTGTACACCCCGGCGGCCCTCGCCGACGAGGAGTCCGAGCGGCGGCTCGTGGAGATCGCCGCCGCGGGGGCGCGGGTGCGGATCTGCCCGACGCCGCTCCCGCACGAGACGATCATCGTGGACCGCAGGGTCGCGATCCTCGCGGGTCCGGCCGAGGGCGGCGTCCGCGAGTACACCGTCGTCCGGTCGCCGGGCGTGGTGCGGGGCGTCGTCTCGCTGTACCAGGCGACGTGGGAGACGGCGGCGGACCTCGCCGACCACCGGCGCGCCCGCCCGCCCGCGCTGAGCGAGGAGAGCCTGCGCATCCTGCGGCTGCTCGGCGGCGGGCTGAAGGACGAGGCGGCCGCGCGGCGGCTCGGCATGTCGCTGCGCACCTACCGGCGCCGCGTGGCGGAGATCCTCACCCTGCTGGACGCCGACTCCCGCTTCCAGGCGGGCCTGCGCGCCCAGGGTTTCGGCCTCATACAACGGTCCGGTTAGGGGCGTGGGGGCACCCCCCACAATGGCTCGGCTGGCCCTCAGCCGCCGACGAGCGGGATCAGCTTGATGAAGACCAGGTCGGGGTCGCCGGTGAGGTCGATCTCCTCGTCGAGGTCCTCCACCTGCCGGTCGGCGGCGAGCACGAAGAAGCCGTTGCCGAGGAACGCGCGCTCGGCGATCTCGGCCTGCCGCTCCCAGTCCAGGCGGCGGGGCTCGCGCAGCCGGTAGCCGTTCAGCTCCGCCTCGGCCCCGTCCGGGCGGACCAGTCCGCGGAAGCGGTCGGAGGGGCGGGCGTTGTGCCGGGCGACCTCCTCGCGGACCCGGAGCCTGATCAGCTCCCGGACGGTCATCCGGTCGGGCAGCCCGGCCACCTGGAACCCGTCGACGGGTGCGCCGGCGGCCGTCTCGTCGCGGAAGTTCACGGCGGGCATCAGGCACCTCGCTTGATCTGGGTCAGGATGGACTCGTCGTCGATCGCGTCGTCGGCGGTGAGCAGGAACGCCTTGCTGAGGATGAGGGCGAGCCGCTCGTCCTCGAAGGGGAGGAAGACCTTCGCGCCGGTCCGGCGGCGCTCCGGGACGACGCAGAGGAACGTGTCGTCGGGTTCCATCACGATGTTGGCCGAGCCGATGTGGATCTTGTAGGTGCGCAGTTCCCCGCGCACCACCAGGTAGCGGCCGTCGATCGCGCACCGGTCGGCGATCCTCGTGCGCGGCAGGACGCGCTCCAGGGCGTCCCGCCGGGTGCGGGTCGACTCGCCGAGGTCGGCGTACCACTCGCGCAGCCAGTACTCGCGGGCCTCGCCGTCCTCCCACATGGGGTCGGCGGCGATGGAGGCGACGCCTACGAACAGGTCCACGTCGCGCATCGCCTCGCTGAACACCAGGGGCGGGACGTCGGCGAGGGCCGCCTCCCGCCAGCCGCCGCCGGCGCGGCGGTCGAACATGACGCGGTTCGTGCCGGCGATCTCCTGCTCGCCCTGCCAGTCGGCCAGGACGTGGGAGAACCTGACCCGCCACTCCCCCGCCGCGAGCGTCCGGGCCGCCTCGTCGGAACCTCCGCCGTCCCAGGGCCCGAGCAGCGCGCTCGTCCAGCCGCGGGCACGGAACAGGGCGAACATCCGCCGGTAGTGGACGAGGTGCGCGGCGAACCGGTTGGAGTAGGTCGCGGTCTCCTCCTCCGCGGGGGTGAGCAGGTAGATCTCGCGGAACGCCTGCTTGAACGGCTGCCGGATCCGCCGGTCGACGAGCAGGTCGCGCCACGCGCGCACCTCGTCCGGCCGCGACCCGATCGGGTGCCACAGCCGGACGGGCGCTTCGTCGGCGCAGTCGGGCAGGTCGCCCGTCTCGGGCAGGACGGTGCGCCGGTCGCCGGGGGCGGCCTCGATCTCCCAGAGGAGCGCGCGCACCGTCGGCCCCGCGACCGGGTGCCGCAGGAGCGTGTCGCGCCAGCGGCCGAACGGGTGGACGGCCTCGACGGTGAAGCCGGCCTCCAGCGCCCGCGCGAGCGTGACGAGCTGGGCGTTGACGCGCGCGACGAGGTCGCGGAGCTCCTTGACCTCGCCCTTGTGGTCGCGGCGGACGGCGGCGGGGACGCCCTTCAGCGCCCTGCCGTCCTTCTCGAAGACCAGCTCGGCCTTGCCCGCGACGGTGACGACGGCCGTGTGGCCGCCGAGCTCCCGGCGCAACACGCCCCCGGGCCCGAAACCGTGGTCGGGGAGGCGCAGCGCGACCTCGGTCCGCTCGGCGAGGGCCGCCTCGACCTTCTTCAGCATCTTGTCGAGCTGCTTGGGCACCCCGGCGTGCCGGACGTTCCGGCGGACGGTCCGGATCGCGGTGACCAGCTCTGGGGTCGGGAACTCCTGCGCGGCCCGGACGACCTCGTACAGCAGCGCCTGCGACGGCAGCGTCCTCGCCTGCGTCGGGGCCACCGAGATGTCGGGCAGGAGGCGGTCGCACAGGGCGGGCAGCCACGGCTCGTCGCGCAGCAGCGCGATGCGCGCGGCGATCCCGACCGCGGCGACCTCGTCCCCGGTGAACGCGCGGTCGGCGCGGAACGGGATCTCCCCCTCCTGGACGGCGCGGGCGCGGGCGGCGGCGGACTCCAGGGCCCGGCGCGCGAACCCGGCGCAGGCGGGGACGGCGGCGACCCGCTCCCACACCTCCGGCGGGACCGGCGGGGCGTTGACCGACCGGCCCTCGGCCACCTGGGCCAGCAGCACCCGTTCCACCGGAGCGAGGCGCACGACGGCGTCCAGTTCGTCCCGCATGATCGGCCCTTCCCAGATCTGGTGGAGGCGGCCGGCGACCGCGCGCAGGACGTCGTCACCCGCGAGGCCGCCGACCGCCAGCAGCGCGAAGGGCCGGTCGTGGCGCTTGCGGCTCAGGAGGCCCTCGGCCAGCCTGCGGGCAGGGCCCGAGACGTCGGGCCAGGGCCCCGTGCAGCGGACCAGCGCGCCCACGCCGAGCAGGAGGTCGGCCCAGTTGCGTGGGGCCAGCCCGTCGACGAGCGCCTGGAACATGCGCTCGCACGCCTCCGGCGTGTAGCGCGGCTCCCGGCTCTTGGCCTCGTCCTCGATCCTGAACCGGACGGACATCGACACGAACGGGGCCTCCCGGCCGACCGCGTAGGCGGCGGGCATGAGGGTGCCGAGGTCCTGCTCGGACAGGACCGACAGGTCGGGGTACCAGGTGCGGAACTCCTCGTCCTCCGGCGCGGGAGCGGTCATGGCGCGCAGCAGCCGCGCGGCGAGGTCCATCAGGCGCCCCTCTTGATCTGCCGGAGGACGGACTCGTCGGTGATCCTCTGGTCGGCGGCGAGCAGGAACGCCGTGCCGAGGATGCGCGTGAGCCGCTCGTCCTCGACCGGCAGGAACAGGCCCTTGTGCCGCGCCCGCCGGGCGGGCTCGACCAGCAGCCGGTCGTTGCCGGGCTCCATCAGCACGCCGCCGGAACCGAGGTGGACGCGGTAGGTGCGCAGCCCGCCGCGGACGACGAGGAACGGGCCCTCGACCGTGCAGCGGTCGGCGATCTTCGTGCCGGGCAGGACGCGGCGCAGCACGTCCCCGCGGATCTCGGCGCTCGCGGACGGCTCGCCGAACGGGTCCTCCTCGGCGGCCGGGGCGGCGCGCAGGAACAGGTCGGCCTCCCGCACGCCCTCGCTGAACACCGGCGGCGGGACGTCATGCGGCGGGACCTCCCGCCAGCGCCCGGCGGCCGGCCGCTCGAACGCCACCTCCGCCGGCCCTCCCCCGCGGCCGACCCGCCATTCGCCCCCGGCCAGGACGCGCCGCAGCCGCCCGTCGAGGCGTCCGCGGCGCAGGACGGCCCCGGCACCGGACGGGCCGGGGCGGTAGGTCTCGCGGAACGCCTGCCGGAACGACTGCGTCATCCGGTTGCCGGTCACGAAGCCCCGCCAGGCCCGGACGGCGCCCGGGAACGCCCGCGCCGGATGCCACAGCCGCACCCGCGCGCCGGGCGGCAGGACGGGCAGGGCCCGCCCGTCCACGGTGACCAGCACGTCCTCGCCCGGGGTGGCGGCGTGCCAGTGCCCGTCCGGCGTCTGGAACTCCCAGATCAGGCCGGCCGCCACCGCACCGGTGACCGGGTGGTCGCGGTAGTGCCGGCACCACCGGCCGTACGGCCAGGTCCGCTCCACCGCCAGCAGCGCCTCGACGCGCTCCCGCTCGGCGGCGAGCGTCGCCCGGACCTCCTTCAGCAGGGCCTTCATCTCCTTGACCTGCGCGGCGAACGGCACCCTGAGCGCGCCCGGGACGGTCGGCAGCGGGCGCCCGTCCGCGCCGATGAAGGCGAGCCGAACGGTCAGCGGGTCGGCGATGGCGAGGACCGCCTGGTAGCCGCCGATGTCGCGGGCGAGGGAGCCGTCCCGGCCGAGGCCGTGCGCGGGGACGGAGGGCTCGGCCGGGCCGTCCAGGAGGTCGAGCGCGTCCAGCGGCGCCTGAAGGTCGTCGGACATGAGGTGATCTTTCCAGACGGCAACGCGGGTTCCGGGGCGTTTCAGGTGATCACACGCCGGATCTGGCGCATGATCGAGGCGTCGGTGATCTTGTGGTCGGCGGCCAGCAGGAACGCCTTGCTGAGGATGAGCGAGAGCCGCTCGTCCTCGAACGGCAGGAACAGCGTGCCGGGAGGCCGGGGGCCCTGCACGACGCACAGGTAGGCGCCGTCCGGTTCCATCAGGACGTTGCCCGACCCCAGATGGATCTTGTAGGTGCGCAGCTCGCCGCGCACCACCAGGTGGCGGCCGTCGAGGGCGCAGCGGCCCGCGATCCGCGTGCGCGGGAGGATGCGCTCCAGCGCGGCGCGGCGCACCTCGGCGCTCGCGGTCAGCTCGCCGTAGCCCGCCTCGCGCCGGTAGCCGGCGTAGCGGTCCTCGCCCCGGTCGGCCCAGTCCGGGTCGGCGGCGATGGAGGTGACGCCGACGAACAGGTCCACGTCCCGCATCGCCTCGCTGAACACCGCCGGCGGGACGTCGGCGAGCGGGGCCTCCCGCCGGCGCCGGCCGGTCCCGCGCTCGAAGCGGACCTGGTCGGTCGCGGCGTGCTCGAACGTCCAGTCGCCCTCTCCCACCGGCTCGTGGTGGAAGCACGCGCGCCATTCGCCGCCGCCGAACTCGCCGCGCGCCTCGCCGTCGTAGCCGCCCTCGTGCCGGCCGAGGAAGTTGGCCTGCCAGCCCCTCTCCCTGAAAAGCGCGTACAGCCGCCGGTAGTGGACGATGTGCGCCGCGTACCGGTTGGAGTAGGTGGCGGTCTCCTCTTCCGCGGGGGTGAGGAGGTAGATCTCACGGAAGGCCTGCTTGAACGGCTGCCGGATCTCCTCCTCGACGACGCGCTCCCGCCAGGCCCGCACCTCGTCCACGGCCGCCCGGACGGGATGCCAGAGCCGCACCTGCGCGGCACCACCGCCGGTGGCGCCGAGGGACGCGCGCCAGCCGCCGTCCTCGCCCTGGAACTCCCAGATGAGGCCGCGCACGACGGCGCCGGTGATCGGGTGGTCGCGGTAGTGCTCGCACCATTCGGCATAGGGCCAGACGCGCTCTTCGGACATGAGGCCCTCGACGCGGGCCCGCTCGCTCGACAGCGTCGCCCGCACCTCCTTGGCGAGCGCCTTCAGCCGCCTCAGCTCCTCGGGGAAGCCGTCCTTGACCCCGGCCGGGGCCGTCCGGGAGGTGCGGCGGTCCGCGCCGGTGAAGGTCATCCGGACGGCCGCCGCGCCTTCGACCGCGACGCGCACTCGGTGGCCGCCGAGCACCCGCTCCACCGCGCCGGCCGGGCCCAGGCCGTGGGCGGGGACGGTGCGCTCGACGAGCTGCGCCCGCGTGATGCCCTGCCGCTCGGCCGCCGCCTGGAGCGCCGTGTCGAGCTGCTTGCGCAGCGCCCGGTGCCTGATCGACGAGCGGAGCCCCCAAAGGGCCTCCAGCGCGCGCGGATCGTCGACCGCGCCCAGCGCGTTGATCGCCGCGCCCGCGACCTTGAGGTCCCCGGCGAAGACGCACCCGTCCGCGCGCACGGCCAGCGTCCCCAGGAGGGGTACCGCCTCCGCACCGCCGGTGAGGGCGGCCGCCCAGACGACGCCGCGTGCGAAGTCCCCGTCGTCCTGGTGGACCAGGTAGTAGCCGAGGTAGTGATCGCGCTCCCGGGGAGGAAGCCGGTCGACCCCGTCGCGGGACCGTTCGTGCTCGGCGAGCGCGCGGAGGCACTCGGCGACGGCCTCGCGCGCGGCCGCCTCGGCGGCGAGATCGACGCAGGCACGGCGCCACCTGCGCGTCGGGCGGGGCGCCGACAGGGTGTCGAGGTGCCGGACGAACCGGATCAGCTCGGCCGAGGGCGCCGGCCTCGCACACTCCCCGAGCGGCGCGGCCCATGCTCCGAACACGAAGACGCCGGGGACGCTGAGGCCGCCCTTCGGCCGTCGCGCCTCGTACGCTCTCTCCAGCACGTCCCCCAGGCGGCGGTCGACCACGCCGCGGGCCCCGGCCGGGATGTCGGCCCGCACGAAGCGGCCATGGACGTCCTCCAGCAGCGGCGCCAGTTCGGACACCGCCCCGTCGTCGAGGGGCTCGGCGGCGGACAGGGCCTCCAGCAGGAGCGCCGCGAACAGGCGGCCGTCCCCCCGCGACTCGCAAGCTCGCCTCAGCATCGTCTGGACGGCGCTGAGGCCGTCGTCGCTGCGCGCTCCGGTCGTTCCGGCGTCGTCGGGCATGCGGGGATGCTGGCAGAACCGACCGACAAAACGCGCCTCGGCGACACCTTCTCAGTGACCTCATGGTCACCTACGCTCGTGGGGTACCGGCACAGAATGAGGTTCGGGACGGCCATGACGCACAGCGTGGTGATCATCGGGAGCGGGTTCGGCGGGATCGGGATGGCGATCCGGCTGCGGCAGGCCGGCGTCCACGACGTGGTGGTCCTGGAGAAGGCCGGCGAGCTCGGCGGGACCTGGCGCGACAACACCTACCCGGGCGCGGCCTGCGACGTCCCCTCCCACCTGTACTCGTTCTCGTTCGAGCGCAAGACGGACTGGTCGCGCCGCTTCCCGCCGCAGGCGGAGATCCTGGAGTACCTGCGGCACTGCGCCCGCGGGCACGGCGTACTGGAGAAGATCCGGTTCGGCGCCGAGGTGACCGAGGCGCGGTTCGACGAGGACGCGGCGCTCTGGCGGATCTCCACGACGACCGGGGACCTGGAGGCGCGGGTCCTGGTCTCGGCGTGCGGGCAGCTCAACCGGCCCGAGCTCCCGGCGATCGAGGGGCGCGAGTCGTTCGCCGGCCGCTCCTTCCACTCCTCCCGCTGGGACCACGGCACCGACCTGCGGGGCAGGCGCGTGGCGGTGGTCGGGACGGGGGCGAGCGCGATCCAGATCGTCCCGGAGGTCGCCCGGGAGGCGGCGGAGCTGCTGCTGTTCCAGCGGTCCGCGCCCTACGTCATCGACAAGCCCGACCGGCCGTACCGGGCGTGGGAGCGGGCCGCGCTGCGGGCCGTGCCGGGCCTGCACGCGCTGAGCCGCGCCCGGATCTACGCGCTGTTCGAGGCCCGGGCGCTCGGCTTCATCCGGTACCCGAGGCTGATGGGGATCATGGAGCGCGGCTTCCGCCGCCACCTGGACGAGCAGGTCGCCGACCCCGCGCTGCGCGCCGAACTCGTCCCCGGATACCGGATGGGGTGCAAGCGCATCCTGCTGTCCGGCGACTACTATCCGACGCTGACCAGGCCGAACGTCCATCTCATCACCGACCCGATCGAGCGCGTCACCCCCGCGGGGATCCGGGCGGGGGGCCGCGAGCACCGGGCCGACGTGATCGTGTACGCGACCGGGTTCCGCTCCACCGAGTTCCTGTCCCCCATGAAGATCGTCGGACGGGACGGCCGGGAGCTGAACGAGGCGTGGCGCGACGGCGCGCAGGCCCACCTCGGCATCACGGTCAGCGGGTTCCCGAACCTGTTCCTGCTGTACGGGCCCTACACCAACCTCGGGCACAACTCGATCATCTACATGCTGGAGTCGCAGTTCCGGTACGTGCTCGGCTGCGTCGAGGCACTGCGCCGCGCGGGCCTCGACTGGATCGACGTCCGGCCGGACGTGCAGGACGCCTTCACCCGGGAGATGCGGGAGCGGATGCGCTCGACCGTCTGGGAGGCGGGCTGCCGGAGCTGGTACATGACGGCGGGCGGGAAGGTCGTCAACAACTGGCCGGGCTACACCTTCGCCTACCGCCGCGCGACCCGCCGCCCCGACCCGCGGGACTTCCGCGCGCGGCGCGCTACCGCCCGGTAGCGGCCGCGGCCTAGGCTCGGTGCCATGCCGACCGCCTTCATCACCGGCGCGACCGCGGGGATCGGTGCCGCCTTCGCCCGCCGCCTCGCCTCCGACGGGTTCGACCTGGTCCTGCTGGCCCGCGACGCCGGGCGGCTGGAGCGCGCCGCCGCCGATCTGGACGCGACCTACGGCGTGCGCGCCGAGACGCTGCCCGCCGACCTCGCCACCGAGGAGGGGCTCGCCGCGGCCGAGGAGCGCGTCCGCGAGGACGTCGACCTCCTGGTCAACAACGCCGGGTTCGGCAACAAGGGCGTGTTCCTGGACGTCCCGGTCTCGGACGAGCTGACCATGCTCCGGGTGCACTGCGAGGCCGTCCTGCGCCTCACGCACGCCGTCCTGCCGGGGATGCTGGCGCGCGGCCGGGGCGGCGTCGTCAACGTCTCGTCGGTCGCGGCGTTCGCGACGCGCGGCACGTACGGCGCGTCCAAGGCGTGGGTCGTGAACTTCAGCCAGGGCGTCGCCGCCGACATCCGGAACCGGTCGCGGGGCGGGGTCCGGGTGATGGCGCTCTGCCCCGGGTTCGTGCACACCGAGTTCCACGACCGCGCCCAGATGGACATGTCGGGCGTGCCGGACTTCATGTGGCTGGACAAGGACGACGTCGTCGCCACCGCGCTGCGCGACCTGCGCCGCGGCGTCCAGGTCAGCGTCCCGGGGGCGCAGTACAAGGCCGTCGTCGGGGCCGCGCGGCTGCTTCCGCGCGGGCTCCTCGCCCGCCTGTCGTCCAGCACCGGCCGCAAATACGATTGATCATCTGGTCGGGGGGACGGCCTTGTCACGGGCGGGACGAGAGGGCATCGTGGCAGGAAGTCGATTCGATGGCGCGCCGGACGACTCTTCCGCCCCCGTCCGTCGAAGGGTCTTTCCCGATGGGTCACGACCTGGGCCACGCCGCCCTCGCCCTGCTCGCCACCACCGTCTACTACATCGCCTTCCTCGTCTTCCGCGTCTCCGCGCGCCGGATGGAGCCGCTGCGCGGCAGCCGCCCGTTCCGCGTCGCCCGGCTCATGCTGACCGACCCCGTCTGGCTGGGCGGCGGCCTGCTGCTGTTCCTCGGCCTCGGCTACGAGGTCGTCGCCTTCTCCGCGATACCGCTCGCCGTCGCGCAGCCGGTCTTCGCCCTCGGCCTGGTGTTCCTCGTCGCCTTCGCGGTGGGCGTCCTCGGTGAGCGGCTGAGCCTGCGCGAATGGGCGAGCGTCGCGCTGTTCGTCCTCGCCACCGGGCTGATCGGGCTGTCGGCCACGGCCGAGGGCGAGCCGCACGCGGACGCCACCCTCACCGGCACGCTGACCCGCCCGTGGCCGATGCTCGCCGTGTGCGCGCCCGCCGTGGTCGTCGCGGCCCTGGTGTGGCTGGTCGGCGACCGCCGCGCGGGCGGGCGGCACGCCCGCAAGCTCGCCGGGGTCGCCTACGGGATCGGCGCCGGGGCCTGCGCCGGGCTGGCCGAGGCCGGCATCCGCGGCATCTCGATCCTCTACGAGGACACCGGCAGCGTGCGGGCCGTACTGGAGTCCCCCTACCCGTACCTGACGATCGGCCTCGCCGCCATCGCGCTCGGCCAGTTGCAGGTCGCGCTGCAGCGCTGCCGGATCGCGATCGTCGCCGTCGTGCTGACCGTCATCGGCCGGACGTACCTCGTCGTCAGCAGCGCCGTCCTGTTCGGCGAGCAGTGGCCGCGCGACTCCGAGCCGTTCGCGCTGCGGGCGGGCGGTTTCGCGCTGGCGCTGGCCGCGCTGGCGCTGTTCCCCCGGTACGAGTCGGCGGCCGCGCCGGTGCGCGGGCCGGCCGCCGGGAAGGGCGTGCGCGCGGCCCCCTGATCGCTTACAGTGCCGAAATGGTCAAGCTCTCCCGCCGCCTGCTCTGCACCGTGCTGCTCGGAGCCTCCCTGGGGCTCGCGCCGCTCGCCACACCCGCGAACGCCGTGACGGGCGGCTCGCCGGTGCCCGCGGCGCGGTACCGGTGGCTGGGCGCGGTCGGATCGCCGATCTTCTTCGTCCGGCCGGCCGGGCAGTTCTGCGGCGGTGTCCTGACCGCGCCCGACCGGCTCCTCACCGCGGGCCACTGCGTGTCGATGTTCCGCACGGTGCCCGGCGTCCTGAGGGTCACCTTCGGCCGCGACGACCTCACCGACCGGGGCGGGGAGACGGTCACGGTGAAGTCGGTGCGCATGCACCCGAAGTACCGGGAGACCTCCTTCAAGGACGAGACCGTCAGCCATCACGACCTCGCCGTCCTGACGCTCGCCCGCCGCGTGAACCGCCCGGCCGCGCCCCTCGGCGCCGCCGGCGCCGCCCGCACCGGGGAGATCGCCGGGTGGGGCTTCACCTCCGAGAACGACCTGTTCAACACCCGCCTGCGGGCGGCCCGCGTCCCGCTCCCCGGCGACGCGGCGTGCCGGCGCGCGTACGGCGACTCCTTCGACCCGTCCGACATGCTGTGCGCCGGATCGCCGAAGGCCGACTCGTGCCAGTTCGACAGCGGCGGCCCGCTGATCGCGAACGGCCGCGTGGCCGCGCTCGTCTCCTGGGGCTACGGCTGCGGCAAGCCCGGCTACCCCGGCGTCTACGCCAAGCTCGACTCCCTGCCCTGACCCCGGCCGCGCCCCGCCCGGACACCCGAACCGGGCAGCGGGAACGCTCCTACCCGCGCGTACGGATAAACTCGCCCGCGTGTCCGAGCCGAAGTTCGAAGTCCAGATGCTGCACGACCGCGTCATGATCAAGACCGAGAAGGACAGCGGTGAGCGCCGCAGCACCGGCGGCATCGTCATCCCCGCGACGGTCGAGCAGCAGAACCGGCTCGTCTGGGGAGAGGTCTGCGGGGTCGGCCACCACGTCCGGATCGTCAAACCGGGCGACCGCGTCCTCTACCAGCCCGGCGACCAGTACGAGGTGGAGATCCAGGGCGAGAACTACCTGGTCATGCGCGAACGCGACCTCCACGCCATAGCCAGCGAACGCCCCGAACACGGCACAGGGCTGTATCTCTAGGCTTTTCTCTCCTCCTTCGGGCCTGGCGGCCCTCCATCGTCGAGAAACGCGGGCGATCGCTGGCATCGCTCCGGCTCGCCTTGCGGCTCGCTGCGCGATCAGATTCTTGCTTCGCTCGAATCTGCCTTCGGACGCGATCGCGACCATTGAGGTTGTCGCGTGGTTGCGGCGGTGGCTGAGGTCGTCGCTTCCCGGGTGATCTGCTCGTAGCCGTGTTTGATCGCTCTGCGGAATTCCTGTGCGTACAGCAGTTCCAGGTGGGGTGGGGCGGCTGGGTGGGGGGACAGGAACGAGGGGACTGCGTGCTCGCGATGGGCTTGCCAGGTCGGTGCGGGTGTGTGGGGGCGGGTGGAGGCTGGGAGGGTTCGGCCGGGGGTGGCGGTCGGGTCGGTGGTCCAGCGTTCGGACTCGTCCATCATCTCCAGGGCCTTCGTGAGGCCGTGGGGTGCTGCTGCCAGCCAGGTCAGGGCTCGGGTTTCGAACTCTGTGTCGGCCTCTGGCGCGGTGACGATCGGTAGGACGGCTCTTGGTGTGAGGGTCTCGCAGGCGAGCATTCGTAGGACCGGGCCGGGTCGTGTGTCTTCTCGGAAAGGGGGGCTCCAGGGTCTGGGGTGGGGGCGCGTGCCGCAGGTCGGGCATTCGATCAGGCGCACGCGGACTGACGGGCCCTCCCTGCCGAACTCCACCCGGGGTGCGGCGCGCAGCGCGGCGGCGGCCTCGCGTCGCGCCATGTTCTCGACCAGGGCCGCGATGTCAGGACGCATGGGCGCGGCTCCGTTCCCGCATGCCGTGCCGCACCGCCGTCAAGGCCAGGCCGAGGGCGGCGTCCCGCAGTTCGCCGTGATCCCGGGGGGAGAGCCCCTGGTCGATCCACGAACTGATCGCCGCCGGCGTCAACGGTCCGCAGCCCTCTGCGGCGGGGGCGGACCTTCTGACGTCCAGGCCCAGGAGATAGCACGCCGCCCAGACCTCCGTCATCGCCGGGAGCTGCCGGGCGGGCAGCGCGGACAGGTGGGGCTCGGCCGCGTCGAGGACCTCCTCGGGGTCCACTCCGGCCAGCGGGCAGGCGTCGTACCAGTACCAGGCGAACTGGTGTTCCACGGGGTCGCCGTGCATCAGCCGGATCGAGCAGGCCGAGCCTTCCAGAGCGACCGTGTAGCCGCCGGGCGGCAGGTCGGCGCCGTCCGTCCGGTGGCCGGCCGGCCACCTGCGGTCCGGCGTGAACACGGTGGCGCGGAGCCCGTCGTGGTGCCCTTCCACCAGCGACTCGGCGTGCCCGTGGTCCATGAGGTGGGGCACCGTGGCCACGACCGGGATGCCGCGCTCGCGGCAGAAGACCACGACCATCTCGTCGTCGTCCTGGACCTCGTCGGGGATGCCCGCGAGGTAGCCGGCGAGGGCGCGCGCGTGCTCCGCGGGGAGGACGAACCCCTGCGTCGGCGTCCACTCGTACCGGGAGAGGGGCGCGTAGGCGGCTCCGGCGACGGCCGCGCGCCGCACCAGGTACGAGTTGTGCGGGGTGTGCCACAGGCAGAACAGCGATACGCCGTGGGTGGGGCGCCCGCTGACCGCGTCGTGCACCTGGGCGGCGAACCCCGGGGCGGGCCGCACGTCGTCCTGGAGCACCAGGTGGTGCGTCGCGTCGCGGCCGATCGCGGCCCAGGCCCGCTTGGCCGTGCGCAGCGGGCTCGGCCTGCCGTCCGGCTCCGGGTCGGGGACGACCTCGGGGGCGAGCGGGGCGCAGGCCCGCACCAGCGCGGGGACGCGGTCGGCGCGGCGCGGGTGGTGCATGACGGCCGCGCTGATCCTGATCATCGGGGGTCCGCCCGGCGGTCCTTCGCCGCCGCCCAGACGCGGTTCAGCGTCTCCACGTCGTGGGCGGCGTCCTCCGCCGGACTGAGGCAGGGCCGCCCGTCGAGCACGACGTCGAAGAAGTGGTCGAGCTCCGCCCTGAACGGGCTGGTGTAGGAGCCGAGCGCCGACTCGGTCACCAGTGCGCCGCCGCGCAGGCCCGTCGTGGTGAGGCGCGCCGGGACGTGCTTCAGGTAGATCGACGGATACTCCAGGACGTGCGTCCGGGACCCCGTCACCGCCCGGAACTCCTCGACGTAGCCGCCCGCGATGGTGTCGAGCGTCAGGACGCTCATGCTGACGTGGAGGTCGTCGCCGCTCCGCCAGGAGACCTCGACCCCGCGGCGGTCCAGGACGTCCGACGCGGTCAGGATCTCCGGCCGGTCCACGCCCGTGAGCACCCGCAGGCAGTAGACCTCGTGGATCGCCAGGTTGAACAGCACCTCCTCGCGGAGGTAGTCCCAGGACCCGCCCCACTCCGGGGCCGCCTCCGGCGGGGTCCAGCCGAGCGGCCGGACGACGTCGAGGTGCGCCCGGTAGTAGTAGTCCATGGGAAGCGCGGCCTCGGCCCGCAGGCACACCGGCCCCGGCTCCGCCTCCACCGCCTCCCGCAGCGCGTCGAACGCCGTGTCGAACAGGCGGCTGTAGCCGACCATGACGGTCCTGCCGAGCTCCTTCGCCCTCCGAGCGATCTCACGGGCGTCCCGTGTCGAGTAGCACAGCGGCTTCTCGACGAAGACGTCCATGCCGGCGTCCAGCGCGTCGTGGATGATGGGCGCGTGGTCGCCGGAGGTGAGGACCACCAGCACGTCCGCGGGCGCGCTCTCCAGCATCTCGCGGTGGTCGGTGAAGGCGGCGGCGACGCCGAAGCGCTCCGCCACGCCCTTCAGCACGTGCGGGTCCCGCTCGCAGACCGCGCGGACGGTGCACACGTCGGAGCGTTCGAGCAGGAACGGCAGATGCATGATCTGCGCGATCTCGCCGCACCCGACGACGTCGACCGTGAGACGGCTTCGCATGTCAGCGTCCTTCCGTTCGTCAGAGCCCGTGGGCGGAGGAGATCTTCATCAGCGCGTCGCGGATGTCGGCGAAGTCCTCGTAGTCGCCGAGCAGCAGGAAGTGCGGGATCGTGACGACCTGCCGCCGGGCCGCGAGGGACTCGGGCAGCTCGAAGTTCCTCGGGTCGATCCGGGCCAGCATCCGCGGGTCGTACTTCTGCGGCGATCCGAGCGGGTTGTAGAGCGTGCAGTCGTTCAGCGGGTCGTGCAGCGGCTCGCACGTGACGCCGAGCTCGTGGCTCAGCTCGTCCTGCATCGCGGCGACCTCGGCCGCGTCGACGGCCGCGTCGACGCGGAAGCAGTAGCGGTAGTAGGTCCGCCTGGTGCAGCCGTCGGGCGGCGCGATGGGAGAGAACGCGTCGTTCCCGGTCAGGGCGTCGTCGAGCAGCGCGGCGGTCGTGCGGCGCCGCTCGTTCTCCGCGTCCAGCTGCCGGAGGCGGCCGAGCAGCAGCGCGCCCTGGACCTCCGACATGCACAGGTTGCGCCCCTGGACGTCGCCCCGGTCCTGGAGGTTGGGCTCCCCCACGGCCGGGTTCTCGGAGTAGACCCTGCCGTCCGCGCGGTACTGCTCCATGAGGCCGGCGAGGGCCGCGTCGGCGGTGATGGACGCCCCGCCCTCGCCGCAGGTCAGCACCTTCGACTCCTGCATGCTGAAGGTCCCGATCGCGCCGAGGGTGCCGACCGGCCTGCCCCGGTACTCGGCGCCGTGCGCCTGCGCGCAGTCCTCGACGAGGGCGAGGCCGTGCCGCCGCGACAGGTCCAGGAAGGCGTCCATGTCGGCGGTGTTGCACGCGTAGTGGACGACGAGGACCGCCTCGGTCCGCGGTGTGATCGCGGCGGCCGCGGCGGCCGGGGACATGCACAGCGTCTCCGGGTCGATGTCCACCAGGACCGGCACGAGTCCGGCGCCCGCCACCGCCGAGGCGCACGCGACCCAGGTCAGCCCGGGGACGAGGACCTCCGCCCCGCGGCTCAGGCCGAGCGCCTCGAAGGCGATCGTCAGCGCGCTGGTGCCGCTGGTCGTCGGGACGCAGTGCGCCACCCCGTGGTACGCCGCGAACGCGCGGGCGAAGCGGCGCTCGTACAGCTCCTGGCCGTTGTGCATCTCGCTGATGGCCCACCGGCCGCTGCGCAGCGCGTCGAGGGCGATGCGCTCGGTCTCGGCGTCCAGCCTGGGCCACGCCGGCCACGGGGCCGAGCGGACCGGGGGCCCGCCGCGGGCCGCGAGCTCCGGCCGCTCCGTCCGGCCGCGCAGGGCTTCGCTCATGCCTGATCGCCTTTCTCTCTGGTGTCCGGGGTCGGGCGAGGGGGCGCCGGCCAGGTGGCCGACGTCCCTGCCACTGTGCGGTGAGGCGCGGTGGCGCCGATATCCGCTGTCGGACGGTCTGGTGGGCGGACGAATGGGCGGCCGGATCGGACCGGTCAGGCTCCCGGCTCGTCGCGCAGCTTGATCCGGTCGAGCGGCGTGCCGTCGTCGGCGACGAGCGCGGCCAGCAGCTCCTCGACGGCGAACAGGAAGGCCCGCAGGTGCGGCGACGGCACGTACGCCGTGTCCGTCAGCAGGTTCAGGGTGACCGCGGAGGGGTCCTCGACCACCTCGACCGACTCGAAGAAGAACCTGACGCTGGCCCGGTCGAGCCGCTCCCCCCACTCGAACCGGGTTTCGGGGGCCTCGTCCATGACCCCCTCGTAGCGCCCCCCCGGCGCGCCCTTGCCGTTCCTCGTGGCCGTCCACATGTCGTTGAAGTAGACGTCGAGTTCGGCCCCGGCCTCCGCCACGATCCCCGCGGCCAGGTCGGGGTCGTACTGCCCGTGGCGCATCGCGTTCAGCGCCGACGTCCGGGCGGCGCGGACCATCTCGCCGAACCGTCCGGCGCGCAGGTCGACGACCGCCGCGACCTCCTGGCTGACCGTGCCCACCGCGTTGCGCAGCTCGGGCCGGCCCCGGTTGCCCACGACCACGCGCACCAGGCAGCGCCGCTCCCCGGTGTACCGGCCGACGAGCGTCGCCACCGCGGCCAGCAGCACGTGGGACGTGCTGACCCCGTAGCGGGCCGCGAGCAGGTCGAGCGCCCGCGGCACCGCCCGCGAGGTGAGGCCGCCGGTCCGGTAGCGCGGGGACTCCGGCGCGTGGCGCGCGGCGGCGAACCCGGCCCCGGGCGCGGCGGCGACGGCGCGGCGCCAGTACTCCAGTGACCTGCGCAGGGTCTTCCGCCCGGCGTCCGAGCGCTCCCAAGCGGCCCGTTCGGCGGGTTGCAGCCCCGGCGGGGCGGCCGGGGCCCGGCCCTCCAGCCCCCGGACGAGCTCGTCGAAGAGCACCCGGCTGCCGGCGAGGTCGGCGGTCACGTGCGGCATGCCGAGGACGACCAGCCGGGGTTCGGCGCCGCTCGTCCCGACGCACACGCGGAACGGGACGCCGCCCGCGAGGTCGTACGGCCGCGCCTGGGAGTCGGCCACCCACCGCCTGGCGGCCGACACCGGGTCGCCGTCCAGTTCCCGTACCTCGACGTCCAGCTCCCCGGCGGCCGCGACCCGCTGGACGAGCCGGCCGTCGTCGGACGGGCGGAACACCGTGCGGAGCGACTCGTACCGCTCGACCAGGTCACGGACGACCCGCAGCAGGCCGTCCGTCGTGTGCCCGGGCGGCAGGAAGCCGCCGCCCACGACGTTGCCGTGGGCCGGGTCGCCCGCCCACTCCATCTCGCGCCACATGTCGAGCTGTCCCCAGGTGCACGGATGCTCCCCGGCTCCCGGGCCGGCGAAGGGGACGGCGTGGTGGCCGGGCCGCGTCATCTGCCTCGTCTCCCAGGTCGGCTCAGGCTCCGGTCTCGCGCGCGGGAGAGGCGCCCATCACCTCTCCGCCGGCGTCGAGCGCCTCCACCCCGACCAGCCGCGCCGGCGCTCCCTCGGGCAGCGCGATGGCCGTGTCCAGGCCGTCCCACTCGACGGTGGCGACGGGGCGCAGGGCGTCCTCCGAGGGGCCGGCGAGGAGCCGCCAGTGCGCCACCCCCGTGGCGCCGTTCCAGACGGCGTGCACGCGTTCGCCGTCGAACAGCACCTCCGGCGGCGTGTCCGGGCGGCCCTCCCACTCCTGGCGGAAGACCCGGTAGGTGGTCCAGCCCGGCCCGGAGGGGGTCTCGGCGTCGAAGAGCAGCTCGCCGTCCGGGGAGAACTCCGAGATCCGGCCCGCCCGCCCCCAGCCGACCAGGACGTTGCCGCCCGGGAGCTCCTGGGCGTTGCCCTCGGCGATCGACGACAGGTGCTCGGGATGGGTGATCTGCCGGACGTGGGTCGCGACGCCCGTCCCGGTGTCGGCGCGCACCCAGACCACGCGCGACTCGAACCCCTCGAAGAAGTCGTTCGCGCCGTTGTCGAAGATGCGGTAGACGTCGCCGCCGACCGGCTGCCCGTCGTGCTGCCAGTTGCACCGGACGCCCACGTCCAGCACGAACGTGCTGTGCCCGCTGCCGAGCTTCCAGATGACCTCGCCCGTCCGCCGGTCGATCTTGTAGAGGGCGGAGGAGCTCCTGGCCGTGAGCACCAGGTGGCCGTCGGCGTCGATCCCGACGGCGTTCACGTGCAGGTGGTCGTAGGGCAGATCGGGGCGCAGCTGCGCCGGCATGTTGCTCTCGTTGAGCGGGATGTGCTCCAGGCCGCTCCAGTGGAACAGCACCTCGCCGGTCTCGACGTCCACCTCCTCGATGACGCTGTCCAGCGTCATGGCGTCCGCGGCCCCGCCGATGGAGGTCAGGTCGTGGGGGACGACCTGGTAGCTGACGACGATCGCGGTGCCCTCCTCGGTCAGGATCGCCTCGTGCAGGTCCACGCCGTGCTCGCCGCCCGCCTCGATGGTGGCGATGACCCGGTAGGCGCGGTCGGCGATGTACACGGCGCCCTTGCCGACCCCCGTGTTCGTCGCGCTGCCCTGCCACCAGGTGATCACCGGTTCGCCCCGGTACTCCTGCACCCGGACGTTGGTGGCGTACTGCCCCTCGGGGATCGGGCGGAACCACACCAGGCGGCCCTGGTCGTCGGCGAACTGCGGCCCGTGCGGCGCCTCCGGTTCCAGCATGGACTGCGGCGACAGGAACAGGTATCCCGGCGCCACGCCCTCGCGCGCCAGCGTCACCTTGATCCGCGGAATCTCCGCGTAGGCGGGCATCGGCGTCGTGTCGGGCCCGGACGCCGTGCCCACGGGAGCCGTGCCTACGGGATCGGAGGTGGTCACGTCACTCAAAGGTCTCTCCTCGGATCTCGGGTCGGAAGCGGCGTGCGGGGCGCCGGCCCGGCCAGGCCGCCTCGGTTCGCGGCCGGCGGTCGCGCTGCTCCCCGGTTCACCAGGCTCGCCGCCCCCGGGCCGCCGGATAATCCCTGAGCGGCCGCGCGTGTGCACTGCCCGGTCGGGCATGCCCGGGGCGGCCGCCGCTCAGCGCTTGCGGACGATCAGGGCCCCGTCCCCGGCGGGCAGGATGACGGCGTCGACGCGGTCGTCGTGGACGACGGCGTCGTTCAGCTCGCGCACGGCCTCGACGTCCGCCGCGTGGCAGGCGCGGTCGACCACGTGCCCGCCGCGCAGCGCGTCACCGAGGAGGAGCAGGCCCCCAGGACGCAGCCGGGCGAGGAGCTCCTCGTAGTAGAGGCGGTGGCCGGCCTTGTCGGCGCCGATGTAGCCGAAGTCGAGGACGGGATCGGGCGGCAGCGCCCTCAGCGTCTCGATCGCCGGGGCTATGCGCAGGTCGATCCGGTCGGCGACCCCCGCCCTGCGCCAGTACTTCTCCGCGATGTCGGTCCACCTGCGGTCGATCTCGCAGGCGAGCAGGCGGCCGTCCGGCGGCATGCTCCGCACGATGCACAGCGAGGAGTAGCCGGTGAACACGCCCACGCTGACGACCCGCCGCGCCCCCGCCATGCGGACGAGCATGCCGAGCAGCTCGCCCTCGTAGTGGGTGACGTGCATGTCGGGGGCCCTCGCCTCCGTCTCCGCGGCCAGCTCCTTCAGCACGTCGTCGGGGGGCGGGCAGTGGGCGAGCAGGTACTCCCTGACCGCCGGGTCGATGATGTCCATGGCGTCCTTTCGGCTCGGCGGGACCAGGTGCCGTCACGGCAGGCGGTCCCGGATGATCCTGGTGATCCGGTCCTCGTTGGCGTCCAGAAAGAAGTGGCCGCCGGTGAAGACGTGGGAGCCTCCGCCCGCAGCCCCGTGCGCGCGCCAGGCGAGCGCGTCGTCGAGCGGGGTCATCGGGTCGTCGGAGCTCGCCAGCACGACGACCGGGCAGGGCAGCGGCGGGCCCGGCAGGTACCGGTAGGTGTCGATCGCCTGGTAGTCGCCGCGCAGCACCGGCAGCATCATCCGGGCGAACGCCCGGCTGCCCAGCAGCCGGGCGTTCGTGCCGCCGAGCCGCTCGACGTCGGCGAGGATCGCCTTGTCCTCCATGGGATGCGCGCACTGCGGCCTGCTGCGCGAGGGGGCCGAGCGCCCGGAGGCGAACAGCACCGGGGGCGGCGCGTCCAGCCCGCGCGCCACCTCGAAGGCGACCATGGCGCCCATGCTGTGCCCGAAGAAGGCGGGGGTCGCGCCGAGGGCGGGGACCTCCCGGCGGATCAGGCCGGCCAGCTCCGCCAGGTCGGTGAGCACCGGCTCGCGGCGGCGGTCCTGCCGGCCGGGGTACTGGACGGCGATGACCTGGACCCGCGGGCTCAACCCCTGCGACAGCCTGTGGTAGCTGTTCGCCGAGCCGCCCGCGTGCGGGAAGCAGAGCAGCGGCGGCGCGTCCGGCGCGGCCGGGTGGAACCGCCGGAACCAGCCGGCCCCGCCCGTCTCGGATTCGGTCATCGGGTCCTGCCTCTTGCTCGGGGCCGGGCGGCTCAGGACGGCGCTGCGCCGGTGACGTGCTCGCGCAGCAGCGCGCCGAACTCGTCCTGGTCGTTGGAGCGCGGGAAGGGCACGTCCGGCACCGGGACGCCGAGGAACCCGCACAGCGGCTCCCAGCCCTGGGCGACCTCGAACACCAGCAGCCGGTCCGGGTCGATCTCCCGGCGCACCGCCTCGTTGTGCTCGGCGAAGACGCGCATGGCGTGCTCGGCGTCGGTGAAGCGCCCCCCGAACTGCCCGTCCCACACGACCTCGCGCGACATCGCGCGCATCTCGGCGAGCACCGGGGTGGGGGCGGGCGAGGGGTCCATGGCGGCGCGGTGGATGGTGGCGGCGGCGCTGTCGTACCAGCGGCGCGGGTCGCGCACGGTGAGGATCACCTTGGCCCGCGGCGACCACGCGGCCAGCTCGCGCCAGAACCGGGCGCCCGGCCAGTCGACGCTCGACCGGTAGCCGCGGTAGACCTCGTCCCAGTCCGCGGGACCCGGCCGGGCGGCCCGCCGCCATCGCGGGATCTCCTCGGGGCGCTCCAGCAGCCCCAGCATGTGGTGGCACGGGCCGAAGCCGAGCGTCTCCAGCGCGGCCTTGAGCGAGAACGTGCCGGTGCGGCCGAACCCCGCACCGATGACTTCCAGCATGGCGACTTCCTCCGGTGGGTGTGTGCGTTCACGTGAGGGTGCGCTTCGGGCTCAGAGGCGCGGCCCGGTCAGGCGCCGCGGAGCAGGACGCTCCAGACCGTGGCGCCGGGACCGAAGGCCATCGCGACGCCGTACTCCCCCGGCCCGAGGGGCCGGGAGTCCTGGAGGCGGCCGAGGACGGCCAGGACGGCGGGCGCCGCGGTGTTCCCGTACTCGCGCATGACCGCGCGCGACTCGTCGACCGACTCCCGTGGAAGGTCCAGCTCCTCGGAGACCCGGTCGAGGATGCGGCGCCCGCCCGGATGCACCGCCCACCAGCCGACGTCCTCCCGCGCGAGCCCGTTGCGGGCGAGGAGCCCGTCGACGGGGCCGGCCACGGCGGAGGCCGTGACATCGGGCATGGTCGGGGCCAGCCGGATGCGCATCCCCCGGTCGCCGACGTGGACCTGGAGGTCGGCCGCGTACCGGGGGACGGACACCAGCCGGGAATCGAGGACGTCCAGGCCCGCGGTCCCCTCCTCGCCGGGCCGCATCACGACGGCGGCGGCGCCGTCGCCGAACAGGGTCAGCACGACCGCCTGCTCCTTGTCGTACGGCGGCGGTTGCAGGTGCGGCGAGAACAGGTCGACGCACAGCGCCACCGCGGGCCTGCCGTGCACCTCGACCCAGTTCCGGCAGGCGGCCAGCGTGGGGATCGCGGCGTAGCAGCCCATCGGGCCGAGCGAGAGGAACTCGGTGTCCGGCCGCATGCCCGTCTCGTGCACGAGAGCGTCCAGGCCGGGCGCGGAGTGCACCGTGGTGGACGTCGTGATCAGCAGGCCGACCTCGTCCGGGCGCAGACCGGCGAGCTCCAGCGCCCGCCCGATCGCGCCCCGTCCGAGCGCGCGCGCCTCCGCCAGGGCGCGCTCCATCCGGCGTGCCGTCGTCCAGCCCCGGGGATCCTCGTCGATCGGGTTCACCGCCATGCCCTTGGTCTCGATCGCGGAACCGCGCACGATCTCGGCGACCGCGGCGCCGCCCGGGTCGTCCCGCAGGAACGAGGCCAGCTCCTCCAGCTTGAGCTGGGGAGGCGAGGCGAAGGTGATGTCGGTGATCCTGGCTGGCGGCATCGCGAACGGCCTTCCTGGTCCGGCGGCGCGGGGCTTGCGTGGGGCCGGGCGGTCTCCCGGGCCGGCTCAGCACATGCTCGGCCCGGGAGAGCGGGAGGCGTAAGGCACCGATGGACGCGCGACCAGCCGGATGGATGTGCATGTCCGGATGGCCGGGCCGCTATGCCGCCGAGATCATCCCCTGCCTGATGGCGATCACCACGGCGGCGGTCCGGTTCGGGGCGCCGAGCTTGAGCATGACGCTCGTGACGAGCCGCTTGGCCCCGTGGTCGGAGATCGACAGCCGGCGGGCGATCTGCTTGTTGCTCAGCCCCTCGGCCAGCAGCGCGAGGGTCTCGTTCTCGCGCGGCGTCAGCACCGCGGGCCGCACCGACCCGGGCGGCACCGGCGAGCCGGCGCGCGCCAGCAGCTCCCGGCCCACCCGGGCGGGCATCGGCATCTCGCCGAGCATCATCCGGTTCAGCGCCTCACCGAGGTCCGGCGGGGTCAGGTCCTGCTGGATGAGGAACCCGTCGGCGAGGGCCGCGCCGCCGAACGAGGACCCGGACGCCTCCACCTCGTCCAGCAGCATCAGCACCTTCGTGCGCGGCAGCGCGGCGGTGAGCTCCGCGGCCGCCGGCCCCTCCGCGCTCGTCACCACGAGCACGTCGACGCCTCCCCCGGCGACGGCGGCCTCCGCCGCGCGCCGGTTCGCGCAGTGCCTGACGGTGCCCACGCTCGGCAGCAGGTCCAGCACGGCCTCCAGCCCGCGCCCGACCACAACGTTGTCCACATAGATCACGACGTTCAGGCAGGCGGTCGCGACGTTCTCGGTCATGCTCACGCTCACTCCCTCATGGCGGATCGTGCGCCCGTTCGTGCGGGCCATCAGCCATGTAAAGCGACAGCCAGGGCCCAGACCAGAGCGTTGTCGTCTTCCAGCCATGGGGCGGCTTTTTCGTGGTGGTGGAGTCGCGTTTTCCAGGTATGCCCATCCAGGCAGTGCACAAGCGCGGCTGGTCAGGGGTGACGTCGTCCTGGAAATGGTGGCGACAATCGCCGGGAATCGGCTCTCAGCCGAGACCAGACGAGCGAGGCAAGGAGGCCCCATGACGGGCTCGACCCTTACGACATCCGCCGCCGAGCTGCGGGCGTGGCTCATCCAGCGGATCGCCGAGTACCTGGAGAAGGACGCGTCCGAGATCGACGCCGAGGCGACGTTCGAGGCGCAGGGGCTGGACTCGATGGCCGCGCTGACGCTCTGCGACGACATCGAGGACCAGATGGGCCTCGTCGTGGAGCCCACCCTGGCCTGGGACCACCCGACCATCGACCGGCTGGCGGACTTCCTCATCAGGACCGCCGCCGAGAACGAGGCGTCCCGGTGAGCGCGGGCCCCTGCGGCGGGGGCGCCCGCTGATGGAGCTGCGGCAGCGGCGCTGGCCTCCGGAGCCCGCCGAGGAGGAGCTGAAGCTCCTCTGCGAGGTGGCGCGCTCGCGGACCTGGACGGACGGGCCCTGGACCGCCGAGGTCGAGCGCCGCATGGAGCGGCTGACCGGCGCCCCCCACGCGGTGGCGTTCAACAGCTGCACCTCGGCGCTGCACGCCGCGCTCCACGCGATGGGGTGCGTCCGCGGCACCCGCCTGGCGGTCCCGGCGCTGACGTTCGCCGGGACCGTCACCGGGGCCGCGCACATCGGCGCGCGCATGGCGTTCGCCGACGTCCATCCGCGGACCCTCAACCTGGCGGACGGCCTGCCCGAGGCCGACATGGTCCTCGCCGTCGACCTGCACGGAGTCCCCCACGGGCTGGACCGCGTCCGCGTGGACGGCCGTCCCGTGCTGACCGACGCGTGCCAGTCCATCGGGAGCCTCCTGTCCGGCCGGCACGTGGGTGCGGCCGGGACGCACGCCTGGTCGTTCTCCTCCGCCAAGCTGATCGCCGCGCCCGACGGCGGCGCCGTCACCACGGGCGACGCCGGGCTCGCGGAGCGGCTCAGGGAGCTGCGGGACTACGGCGTCCCCGCCGGGAGGTCGCGCTCGAACGCGGCCGTGGTGCGGGCCGGCGGGCACAACTGGCGCCCGTCCGAGCTGAGCATGGCCATGGTCGCGCACCGGCTGGACGGCCTGGACCGGTGGGCGGCGCGGGCCCGCGCCGTCACCGCCCGCGTCCACGAGGCGCTGGACCGGACCGGGCTGTGGCGGCAGCGGGCCGGGGACGCGGCGGAGCCCGCCTGGCACAAGATCCGCTTCGGGGCGCCCGGGTGGGCGCCGCAGGAGGCGGCCCGGATGGAGGGCGCCCTCGCGCGGGCGGGGGTGCCGACGCACCGCTGGGGCCTGGTCCCGCTGCACCACCATCCGGTCTTCGGGGGCTCGGCGGGCGCGCCGGTGGCCGAGGCCGCGGCGGCGGGCACGCTGTGCCTCGGCACCGAGGCCGCGCCGCCGCTGACGTGGAACGACGATGAGGTAGAGCAGGTCTGCCGCATCCTAGAAACGATCATAGGAAGCTGACATGGATACTCCCCTCGTTCGGGTCGGCGTCATCGGCGTCGGGAACTGCGCCCGCGCCCTGCTGGAGGGCACGGCCCACTACCGCTCCGCCTCCGGCTCGCCGGCCGGGCTGATGTTCCCCGAGGTCGGCCCCTACGGCGCCGGCGCCCTGGAACCCGTCGCCGCCTGGGACGTCGACGTCGAGAAGGTCGGCAAGGACCTGTGGACGGCCCGCGCCGCCGGCCAGAACCTCCCCGTCGGCATCGGCGGCGACCTGCTGCCCGTCGGCGCCGACGTGCGCGTGCTCCGCGCCCCGACGCTGGACGGCGCCGGCGCCCGGTACCGGGAGCGGGTCACCGTGGCGGGCGACTCCGCGGGCGACCGCGCCGGGACCGTCGCGCAGGTCCGGGCCGCGAAGGTCGACGTCCTGCTCAACTACCTGCCCGTGGGCTCGCAGGAGGCGACCGAGTGGTGGGCCGGTGTCGCGCTGGAGGCGGGCGTCGGGTTCGTCAACAACGTGCCGGTGTTCATCGCCCGCCGGGACGAGTGGCGCGACCGGTTCCGCGCCGCGGGCCTGCCGCTCATCGGCGACGACATCAAGTCGCAGCTCGGCGCCACCTACCTGCACCGGGTGCTGGTGCGGGCGTTCTCGGACCGGGGCATCACCCTGGACCGGACGTACCAGCTGAACGTCGGCGGCAACATGGACTTCTACAACATGCTGGAGCGCGACCGCCTCGCCTCCAAGCGCGAGTCCAAGACCTCGGCGGTCACCGACGCCTACGACGGCGAGCTCGGCGGCGACGACGTCCACATCGGGCCGTCGGACTACGTGCGGTTCCTCGGCGACACCAAGAAGGCGTTCATCCGCTGCGAGGGCCGCGGCTTCGGCGGCGCGCCGATCGAGATGGAGATCCAGCTCACCGTCCCGGACTCGCCGAACTCGGCGGGGGTCGTCATCGACGCGGCACGGATCGCCAAGCTGGCCATGGACCGCGGCGACACCGCCGTCGACGAGTGGGTGTCGGCGTGGCTGTTCAAGGCGCCGCCGCGCGCGGTCGCCCAGGAGTCCGACCAGATCGCCCGCGAGCGCCTCGTCCGCTGGATCGGCGGCGGGGCCGGCCGGTGACGGCGCGACCCGGACATCTGTGACCAGGGCCGGGCCGCGCGAGCGGCCCGGCCCTTCCCGTCCCCGGCCGGGGGCGGGCCGAGAAAGGTGACGCTGATGGACGGTCCCGCGATCACCGCCGAGCCCGGCGGATCGCCGCGGCTGGTGTTCGTCTTCCCCGGCCAGGGCGCCCAGTGGGTGGGCATGGGCCGCGGGCTGCTGGAGTCCAGCCCGGTCTTCGCCGGCGCGCTGGAGGAGTGCGCCGCCGCCGTGGAGGACGAGCTCGGCTGGTCGCCGCGCCGGCGGCTGGACAGCGACGCGCCGCTGTCGGACGTGTCGGAGATCCAGCCGGTGCTCTGGGCGTTCCAGGTGGCGCTGGCGGCGGTCTGGCTGGACTGGGGCGTCGGGCCGGACCTCATCATCGGGCACAGCATGGGCGAGATCGCCGCCGCCACGGCCGCCGGGGCCCTGTCCGTCCGGGACGCGGCCGCGGTGGTGTCCCGCCGCGGCGTCCTGCTGCGGGAGCTGGGCGCGGCGGGCGCGATGTGGGCGGTGGGCCTCGGGGAGAAGGAGGCCGAGGAGGCGATCGGGAGGCACGCGGACCTCGTGTGCGCCGGGGTGCTCAACAGCGACCGGTTCACCGTCCTGTCGGGCGACCCGGAGGCGATCGAGCGGATCGTCGCGCCGCTCCGCGAGCGCGGGGTGTTCTGCCGCCGCGTGGCGGTCGGGTACGCCTCGCACGGGCCGCAGGTCGAGCCGATCCGCGACGGCCTGCGCGCGGCCCTCGCCGGGGTGCGGGCGAAGGCGCCCGCGATCCCGCTGCACTCGACGGTCTGGGACCGCCCGGTCACGGGTCCGGAGCTGGACGGCGCGTACTGGATGGAGAACGTGCGGCGCCCGGTGCGGTTCGCGCCCGCGGTCCGGTCCGCGCTGTCCGGCGACGAGCCGGTGCTGTTCGTGGAGATCAGCCCGCACCCGCTGCTGGTCTCGGCCGTGGGCGACGCGATCGAGGCCGCGGGCGCGGCGGCGGCTTGCGTCCCGTCCCTGGTGCGGCGGCAGCCGGAGATGGAGACCCTGCTGGCGGCGCTCGGCGCCGCCTACGCCGCGGGGCGCGCGCCGGACTGGTCGCGGGTGCGGGCGGCGGGACGGCGGGTTCCGCTGCCCGCCCAGCCCTGGCAGCGCCGCCGGTTCTGGGTGGACCCCGGCTGAGCGGCCCGGCGGGTGCCCTCGCAGGCGGGCACCCGCCGGGCGCCGGTTCAGCCGAGGGCGGGCACGCCGCTCCCGCTCTCGGCGACGGCCCTGCGCAGCTCACCGGAGCGGATGGCGTCCCGGACGCGCCGGATGTCCTCCTGGAGGGGCCGGTCACCGTCCAGGAACGGCGTCATCTTGCGGACCAGGGTGTGGACGGCGGCGGTCGCGGAGCTCAGGTGCTCCAGCCCCCGCAGGTCGGCGGCCTGGCACAGGGCGATCAGGTGGATCGCGGCGACCTCCTGCGCCAGCTCCACGACCGAGCGCGCGTCCCGCGCGGCGATCGTGCCCATGCTCACCTTGTCCTGGTTGTGGGCCTCGGTGGAGCGGGAGAAGGACGTCGCGGGCATCGTCCACCGCTGCGCCTCGGCCACCAGCGACGACGCGCTGATCTGCATCCCCTTGAAGCCGTGGTGCAGGCCGGCGTCCCAGCTCCCGGCCTCGTAGCGGGGGATGAGGTTGGGCGTCAGGCCGTTGTTGAACTTCTCGTCGACGACCAGCTCCAGCTGGCGGTCGAGCAGGTCGGCGACGCTCGCCACCGCGGTCTTCAGCGAGTCCATCGTCTGGCCGACGTGCCCGCCGTAGAAGTTGCCGCCGTTCAGGACCGTTCCGTCGGGGCGGAACAGCGGGTTGTCGTTGGAGGAGTTGACCTCGATCTCCAGCATCTGCCCGGCCCAGACGAGGGTGTCGCGCAGCGCGCCCACCACGTGCGGCGCGCAGCGCACCGAGTAGCGGTCCTGGATGGGCCGCTCCAGCTGGCGGTAGCCGTCGCCCGTCCACGCCTCGTCCGCGCCCGGGCCGCCGCCGCGCCCCCCGCCGGCCAGCAGCCCGCGGATCGTGCGGGCGCTCGCGAGGACGCCCTCGTGCGGCTTCTGCCGGAACAGGAAGTCGTCGAAGTGCGCCGGGTTGCCGAGCAGCACCTGGCTCGCCATCGCCGTGCACAGCTCGGCCGCGTACGCCAGCTCGCCCGCGTCGTGGGCGGCCAGCACGGCGAACGCCGACATGAACGAGGTGCCGTTGACCAGCGCCAGCCCCTCCTTGGCCTCCAGTGACACCGGGCTCAGCCCGGCGCGCGCGAGGGCGGCGGCGGCCGGGCGCCGCTCGCCGCCGGCCAGGACGTCGCCCTCGCCGGTCAGCATCCGGCCCACATAGCTGAGCGGGACGAGGTCGCCGCTGGCGCCGACCGACCCGCGCTCCGGGATGAGCGGCAGGATGTCGTGGTTGAGGCATTCCAGCAGCAGCTCGACGACGCGCGGCCGTATCGCCGAGTAGCCCCGGGCGAGGCAGTTGGCACGGACCAGCAGCGTCGCGCGCAGGACGTCCGGCTCGGCCGCGGCGCCGGTCCCGCAGTTCAGGAAGCGCAGCAGGTTCTCCTGGAGCGCCGCGGCCTTGCCCCCGTGGATCTGCCGGGTGTTGCTGTCGCCGAAGCCCGCGGTCACCCCGTAGATCGGCAGCCCCGCCGCGATGAGGTCGTCCTTGGCCCTCACCGTGGCCTCCATCCGCGACACCGCGTCGGGGGCCAGCCCGACGCGCGGGCGGCGCGGCGCCCTGGCGACCGCGACGGTCTCCGCCAGGGTCAGCCGGTGGCCGTCGAGCGGCAACGTCGGCGATCGAGGCAGTTCAGGCGTCCCAGACGGCCCGGAAGGTCCGGGTGATTCAGGTGATTCAAGTGATTCGGACGATGAGGAAAACGCCGCGGAGAGCTTGTCGGCCATGTGCGAACTCCATTCTCGTTCAGGCGTCCGGTACCGAAAGTCTGGGCAAGGGCCCCGTTACCGGAAAATCCCTATGCCGCCGCGCTCACGTGCTGCCTTTATGGGCATGCCTGGCTCAGTCGGCGTGGTCGGCGGGCAGGATCACCTCGGGCGGCGGCGGGTCGCGGTAGAGCAGATCCACCTGTGCGGAGCGGTTGCGGAGCACTTCCAGCTGGCTCACCGAGCCCTTGTCGGTCAGCTCCCCCGCGTCGCGGTCCGGGGGCTCGGCCAGCAGCAGGAGCCGCTCGATCCGCCGCGAGGACCGCTGCCCCGCGTTGAACCTGGCCAGGGCCTCGGCCAGGCACCGGCGCGTGACCGCCGGGTCGCCGACGCACCGGGTCCAGGCGAGCGCCCCCGCATGGGGGCGGCCCGCCCCGGTGATCACGACCTCGCCGAGCAGGTCGGCGGCCGCCAGCAGCGCCGCCCGCAGCGCGCCGACCCGCACCCACGTGCCGGTCGTCAGCTTGAAGTCCTCGCTGATGCGCCCCTGGAACACGAGGCCGCGGCCGGGGTCGCCCTCGTCGGCGAGCGCGCCGGCGTCACCCGTCCGGTAGTAGCCCTCCTCGTCGAACGCGGCGGCCGTGCGGTCCGGGTCGTGCAGGTACCCGGCCATGACCGTGGGGCCCGCGGCCCGCATCTCCAGCCGCCCGTCGACCGGGGCCAGCTTGAGCCGGACCCCCGGCAGGGGCACGCCGATCGCGCCCGGCACGTCGGTGTCCAGGTGCGCGGAGGTCACGGCCGACGCCGTCTCGGTGAGGCCCCACGAGGAGGTGAAGCGGACCGTCCCGGGTGAGAACCGCTCCGCCAGCCGCAGCATCCGCTCGCGCAGCTCGGCGGGCAGCGGGGCGCCGGCGCTGAACAGCAGGCCCAGCCGGGCGAAGAACGTCTTGGCGAGCACCGAGTCGCACTCCAGCGCCTCCGCGAGCAGCGCGAAGCCGGCGGGCACGTTGAAGTAGACGTTCGGCGAGAACTCGGTGAGGTTGCGCAGGCTGCGCGCCAGGAGCTCGGGGGTCGGCCCGCCGTCGTCGATGGCGAGGGTGCCGCCGTTCGTCAGGACCATGTGGAGGTTGTGGTTGCCGCCGAATGTGTGGCTCCAGGGCAGCCAGTCGACGAGGGTCAGCCGCGTCTCGGCGAGGAACGGCCAGACCTGCCGCATCATCTGCTGGACGGCGCACAGCATGCGGTGCGTGTTCGGGACGGCCTTCGGGCGCCCGGTCGAGCCGCTCGTGAAGAAGATCTTGGCGACGGAGTCGGGGGTGACGGCGGCCCGGGCCGCGGCGAGCCGCTCCCCCGGCTCGGTGCGCAGCAGTTCCTCGAAGGGCTCCCCGCCGCCCTCCCGGCCGAGGATCGCGCGCGGGGCCAGCCCGGCGAGCGCGGCCAGCGCCGCGCCGTACTCCCGGCCGTCCTCGGCGTAGACGGCGCCGGGCCGGGCGATGCCGGCGACCGCGCGCAGCCGCTCGTGGCCGCCGCTCAGCGAGTACGCGGTGCTGAGCGAGACCACCGGGATCCCGGCGAGGTACCCGGCGAGGGTGAGCCGCAGGTGCCGCAGCGAGTTGCCCGACAGCACCATGAGCGGGCGCTCCGGGCCGAGGCCGCGCTCCAGCAGGGCCTGCCCCAGCGCCTCCGCGTCCGCGAGGGCGTCGCCGTAGGTCAGCTCCTCCCACCCGCGGCTGCGCCGCTCGGCGGCGAGGACGGCGCCCGGCCGCTCCGCCGCCCACCGGCGCAGGGGGCGCGCGAGGTCGGCGTCGTAGTGCTCCAGCGGCGCCCCCGAGGACAGCAGCACCGTCCCGTCGGGTCGCCGCACCGCGCTGATCCTCGGCTCCGCGAACAGCCGCGCGAACGAATTCACCATGCGACTCGAATCCCATTCATGAAAGGCACTCCCGGCCGGGTCGACTTCGCCCCTGGACACTAGACGCGGGGGCCGGCCTGCGGACTGCCGATTCGGCCGCTCTTTCGCCGGTGCACGGGCAGCCCCGGGCCGGGGCCCGGACGTACCGAAGCGGGCATGGCCATGAGCGCAGCGCGATAGGGCGCGCCGACGGCCATTGAGCCGGGCGCCGCGGCGGGAAATCCTCGCTTCGAGGTGAGCCGAATTGGAGATGTCCACCGTTTCCCAAGACCGTCCCCGCGCCCGGGGCCCGGCAGAAAGCCGCCGGCCCCGGGTCGTCGTCACCGGGCTGGGCGTCATCTCGAGCATCGGCATCGGCCGCGCGGACTTCCTGGCGGCGCTGCGGGACGGCGCCTGCGGCGCGTCGCCGATCAGCGGGTTCGACACGACCGGCTTCAGGTACGCCCGCGCCTACGAGGTGCCCGGGTTCGATCCCGAGACCCGCCTGCGCCGGATCGAGCCGGGCCGCTTCGGCAAGGTCGGCGCCCAGGCGGCCGCCGCCGCGCGGATGGCGATGCGGGACGCGGGGCTCGACCCCGCGTCGGTCCGGGACGAGCGCGGCGTCGTCGCCGTCGGCACCACCTGCGGCGAGTCGCTCGACGTGGACGCGCTGGCCGCCGCCGAGGTCGCCGGCGGCCTGGCGCGGCTGCCCGCGTCGCGCGCGCGGCGGGTGCATCCGGGGCGGCTGCCCGTCGCGGTGGCCGTGGAGCTCGGGCTGACCGACGTGGAGGCCGTCGCGATCCCGACGGTGTGCGCCGCGGGCAACTACGCGGTCGGCCACGCCCTGGACGCCCTGCGCGGCGGCGAGGCCGAGTTCGCGGTCTGCGGCGGGGCCGACTCGGTGAGCCGCATGGCGTTCGCCGGGTTCTACCGGCTGCGGGCGTGGGCCCCGGAGAGGTGCAGCCCCTTCGACCTGCACCGGAGCGGGTTCATGTTCGGCGAGGGGGCCGGGATGCTCGTCCTTGAGACCCTCGGCCACGCGCGCCGGCGCGGCGCGACCGTCCTCGCCGAGGTCGCCGGGTTCGGGCTCAACTGCGACGCCGAGCACCCCACGAGACCGCTGCGCGAGCGCGTCGCCGACTGCCTGGCGGGCGCGCTGCGCGACGCCGGCGCGGCCCCGTCCGAGGTGGACGTGGTCTTCGCGCACGGCACCGGCACGAAGATCAACGATGCGATGGAGTCGGCCGCCTTCGCGGACGTGTTCGGCGCCGCGGGGCCGCCCGTCACCGCCCTCAAGTCGATGATCGGCCACACGCAGGGCGCGGCCGGCGCGCACGCGTGCATCGCGGCGGTGCTCGGCATGGCGCACGGGTTCATCCCGCCCACCGTCAACTTCTCCACGCCCGACCCCGAGTGCCCCGTCGACTGCGTGACGGGCGCGCCGCGCCCCGCCCGGGTTCGCACGGCCGTGGTCAACTCGCTCGGCGTCGGGGGCAACAACGCCGCGGTCGTGCTGCGCCACGCCGGCGCGCTGCCGGACGTGCCGCCCGCGGAAGCCGGCGCCGGCGCGCGGGAGGGGGCCGCGTGAGCACCGCCATCTCGGCGATGGCGCTGATGTCGCCCGCGGGCGTCGGCGCCGGCCCGTTCGGCGAGGCCGTCCGCGCGGGGACGCCGCTTCCCGGCGGCGCCGTCGAGGACTTCCGCACCGAGGCCCCCGACCCGTCCGCGCGCCCCGTCCGGCTGGTCGACCGCCCCTCCGCGATGGCGCTCGCCGCGATCGCGGACCTCCTCGGCGGAGACGTCCTGGAGGGATGGCCGCCCCACCGCCGGGCCCTCGTGCTCGGCAGCGGCGCGGCCGGGATCGACCAGTCGATGACGCTCACCCGGGACTCGCTGACCCGGCCGCGGCCCGACAACGTCAACCCGGCGCTCGTCCCCGCGTGCGTGATGAACTACGCGAGCGCCCAGGCCGCGATGGCGTTCGACCTCCAGGGGCCCAACGCGACCGTGACGGCGGGCGGCGCCACCGGACTCGCCGCGCTGCGGTACGCGCGGCGGCTGCTCGCCGCCGGCCGGGCCGACGCCGTCGTCTGCGGCGCCTACGAGGACCTGAACGACCGGCGCGCGGCGATCGCCGAGGCCGCCGGGCGCGCGGGGCGGCCCGCCGAGGGGTGCGCCGTGTTCCTCGTCGAGTCCGCCGGCCGGGCGCGCTCCCGGGGCCGGCCCGTGCTCGCCGAGGTCCTCGCACTGGAGAGCGGCGTCTTCGACGAGCCCGGCCAGGCGCACGACGTTCTGGGCGCCGCCGTGCACAGGGCGCTGCGCACGGCGGGCGCGGACCTGGAGGACGTCGGCGTCCTCGTGCCCTCGGGACCGGAGGACGCCCGCATGCGCGTTCCGGCCCGCACCCGCGTCGTGCGGTTTTCGGAGATCGTCGGTGACGCCTTCGGGGCCGCCGGCGCGCTCCAGGTCGCCGCCGCGATCGCGGTCTCCGGCGCCGGACGGGAGCGGGCGGCCCCCGACCCCGCCGGTGGTCTCGCGCTCATCACCACCATCGACAGCGACGGGCACGCCGGGTGCTGCTTGCTGCGGACCGGCGGCCGAGGAGGACCAGGAGCATGACGGACATCGCCATCGTCGGCATCGACTGCCGCTTCCCCAAGGCACCCGACCCCGCCGCGCTGTGGGACCTGCTGATGCGCGGCGACGAGGGGGTGACCGAGGTGCCGGAGTCCCGCTGGGACGCCGACGTCTACTACGACCCGGACGGCGGCCTCGGCAAGACCAACACCCGGTACGCGGGCTTCATCGACGACGCCGACGCCTTCGACCACGAGTTCTTCGGATTCTCCAAGGAGGAGGCCGAGGTCGCCGACCCCCAGATCCGGCTGCTGCTCCAGACCGCGTGGCGCGCCCTCGAGGACGCGACGATCGACCCGCGCTCGCTCGCGGGCGGCAGGACCGGCGTCTACGTCGGGATCATGGGCTCGGAGTGGATGAGCCTGCTGATGACCAACTTCACGAGCATCACCGGCCACGTCGGCTCCGGGAACGGCTATGCGATGGCCGCCAACCGCATCTCCTACCAGCTCGATCTGCGGGGCCCGAGCATGGCGATCGACACGGCGTGCTCGTCCTCGCTGGTGGCGACCGAGGAGGCCTGCCACGCCCTCCGGGCCGGCGTCTGCGACCAGGCGCTGGTGGGGTCGGTGAACCTGTTCATCACCCCCTCGTCCAGCATCTACTTCGCCCAGGCGAAGGTGGCCTCCCCGGACGGCCGCTGCAAGCCGTTCAGCTCCAAGGCCGACGGCTTCGGGCGCGCCGAGGGCGTCGCGGCGCTCGTCCTGCGCCGGCTGGAGGACGCCCTCGCCGACGGCCTGCCCGTGTACGCGGTCATCAAGGGCGGCGCGGTCAACCACGGCGGCCGCAGTACGACGGTCACCGCGCCGAACCCGCACGCCCAGCAGGCCGTGATGGCCGAGGCCTACGAGCGCGCGGGGGTCCGCCCGGAGGACGTCGCCTATGTGGAGACGCACGGGACGGGGACGCTGCTGGGCGACCGGCTGGAGGCCCGCGCCCTCGGGAAGGTGCACGGCGTCCCCCGGGAGCGGCCGTGCGCGATCGGGTCCGTCAAGGGCAACATCGGCCACGCCGAGGGGGCGGCGGGCATCGCCGGCCTGATCAAGACCACGCTGGCCCTGCACCACCGCGTGGTGCCGCTCAGCCGGTTCTCCGACAGCGAGAACCCGAGGCTGAAGCTGGCGGCGAACGGGCTCCGGCTCGTCAAGGAGGCGATGCCGCTGCCGGACGGGGAGGTCCTCGCCGGGGTCAGCGGCTTCGGCCTGGGCGGCACCAACGCGCACATCGTCCTCGGCACCGCCCCGGAGGCGGCCGCGCGGCCGGGTGCCGGGCCATCCGGACGCGCCTGCGGCGCGGTCCTGACCGTCTCGGCGACCGGCGGCGAGGGCCTCGCCGAAGCCGTCCGCCGGCTGGCCGGGGACGTCGCCGCCGCGCCCGCCGGGACGCTCGGGCGGCTGAGCTGGACGTCCAACAAGGTCAAGGCGTCGGGGCCGGTCCGGTTCGCCCTTCCGGCCTCCGACCGGGCGGCCGCCGCGGCGGCGCTGCTGGAGGCCGCCGAGGACGACGCCCGGCTCGCCGCGCTGTCCGGACGGGCGGGGGCGCGGCCGAAGACCGGATGGGTGATCTCCGGCGGCTCGGCCTGGCGGCCCGGGATGTCGGCCCGGCTGCACGAGCGGGTCCCCGCCTACCGGCGCGCCCTCGCGGCCGTGGACGCGGCGCTGCTGCCCCGTCTCGGCTGGTCGGTCCGGGACGTCGTGCTCACCGGCGTGCGGGCTCCCGCCGCCGGGCCGGCCGCCTTCGCCGTCGCCTACGCCGCCGGGCGGACGCTGTCCGACCTCGGGATCAGGCCCGCCTGGACGGTCGGCGAGGGGGTCGGCGAGTACGCCGCGGCGGCGCTGGCCGGAGCCCTCGACCTGGACGACGCGTGCCGCCTGGTCGCCGCCCTGACGTCCCCGGAGCCGCCGGCCCGGAGCGCCATCGGCCTCGTCTGCCGGGCGCCCGCCGTCCCGCTCCACTCCGCCCGCCGCGGCGGCGTGCTCGGGGACGAGGCACTGGAAGCCGCGTTCTGGGCGGAGCGCCCGGACGGCGGACCGCTGTTCGACGAGGCGCTCCGGGCGGCGCAGGAGTCCGAACCCGCCCGTCTGGTCGAGGTCGTGGGCGAGCGCACCGACGGCCTGCGCCTGTTCCCGGGCGACTCCGGCGGCGACGCGCTGCCCGAGATCGTCGCCGCGCTCTACCGGGACGGCCTGGACCCCGACTGGGACGAGCTCTACGAGCCGGACGAGCGCGTCCGGCACCGCCTCACCCCCTACGGATTCGCCGCCACCGGGCGCTTCTGGTGGAACCACCCGATCGGCGGGGGCGGAGACCTCGCCGCGGCGGTCGCCGCCGCGGACCCGGTGCCCCGGCCGGCCGGGCCGACCCTTCCTGGAGGGGACTCATGACCCGTTCCGTACTCGTCACCGGCGGGAACCGCGGCCTCGGGCTAGCGATCGCCCGCGCGTTCGCCGGCGCCGGCGACGCGGTCGCGGTGACCCACCGCGGATCCGGCGCCCCGGCCGGGCTCCTCGCCGTCAAGTGCGACGTCACCGACTCGGGGCAGGTCGCCCGGGCCTTCGAGGAGGTGCGGGAGGCCCACGGGCCGGTCGAGGTCCTGGTCTCCAACGCAGGGATCACCGACGACGCGCTGCTGCTGCGCATGACGGAGGAGTCGTTCACCCGCGTGGTCGACACCAACCTGACCGGGGCCTACCGGGTCGCGCGGGCCGCGGTCCCGGACATGATCCGCGGGCGGCGCGGACGGATGATCTTCGTGTCCTCGGTGGCCGGGCTGAAGGGCGTCCCCGGCCAGGCCAACTACGCCGCCAGCAAGGCCGGCCTGATCGGGCTCGCCCGGGCGCTGGCCCGCGAGCTGGCCACCCGCGGCATCACCTCGAACGTGATCGCCCCAGGCCTGCTGGACACCGACATGACCAGCGGGCTCAGCGACCGCTACAAGCGGCAGATCCTCGACGAGGTCCCGCTTGGCCGCACCGCCACCCTCCAGGAGATCGCGGCCGCGGCGGTCTGGCTCGCCTCCGAGGGCGCGGCGGCGGTGACCGGCCAGGTGGTCACCATCGACGGCGGGGGCAGCCTGGGCCACTGACCGCGCGCGGCGGCGCACGGGCGAGACGGGCCCGGCCGCGGCGCCCGGGGGCCCATAACGGTCCGCCGGGTCACGTTGGCCTGGTCCAACCTGACAGTTGGTTGACAGTCCAACGATCCAATGGTCATGATGTTCACCGGACTCTTTTATTATGCCCCGCATGTGATCAACAAGAGTTCCGGCATAAGGTTCAACATCGGTTGAATCGATGCATTTCAGCTCCCGTTAACAAAAGAACATGCGAGGGCCTTCAGCTCAAATGGAGATCTCCTATAGAGAAGGATCCGCCCCTGCCCGGCACGCACCGGCCGCCCCCGTCCCCCGCCACTGGATCACCGCCTACTTCCTGGCGGCGCTCGCGATGTGGGCCGGCCTGCTCGCGGCGGCGCAGATCCTGCTTCCCGCCCGGCTCGCGGCGCTCGACCCGGCCCGCCAGGTCTGGCACCTCGGCCTGATCACCGCGCTCGGCGCCGCGGCCGCCATCGTCTCCTCCCCCGTCGCGGGCTCCCTGTCGGACCGCACGGCCTCGCGCTTCGGGCGGCGGCGGCCCTGGGTGCTCGCCTCCGCGCTGGCCTGCTCCCTGGGCCTGCTCGCGCTGCCGCTCCAGACGTCGGTCGCCGGGGTCGGCGCGTGCTGGATCCTCGTGCACGGGGGCTCGAACGCGATGGCCGCGGCCCTGTGCGCCGCGATCCCCGACCGCGTCCCGGCGGCCCGGCGCGGCCTGGTCTCCGGCATCGCGGGGCTCGCGATGCCGGTCGGGCTGGTCGTCGGGACGACGCTGGTCTCGGCGGTCCCCACCTGGGCCGGATTCGTGCTCATGGGCGGGCTGACGCTCGCGCTGCCCCTCCCGTACGTCATGCTCGAAGAGCACGCGCCCCTCCGGGCGCCCGGCCCCGACGGCCCGCCCGACGGGCGCCCCGTCCCGGAACCCGGAGCACGCCGCCGGTCGCCCGCGGCCTTCGCGGCCGGCCTGTACGTCAGCCCCCGGCGCCACCCCGACTTCGCCTGGGCGCTGTCCGGGCGGTTCTTCTCCCAGCTCTCGGTCTCCATCGCCACCCTGTACCTGCTGTACTTCCTGCGTGACGCGGTGCGTGTCGGCGATCCCGCCAGGGGCGTGGCGGTGCTGAGCCTGCTCTACACCGCCGGGGTCGTCGCGGCGAGCCTCGCCGCGGGCCGCGCGTCCGACCGCACGGGGCGGCGCAAACCCTTCGTCATCGTCGCCTCGCTCCTCATGGGCGCGGCGCTGACCTGCATGGCGCTGGTCCCCGTCTGGTCCGCGGCGATGGCCTCGGCGCTGGTGCTCGGCACCGGGTACGGCGTCTACCTGGCCATCGACCAGGCGCTGGTCACCGAGGTGCTGCCCCTGGAGCGGGACCGCGCCAAGGACCTCGGCCTGGTCAACGCGGCGGGCAGCGGCGCCGTCGCCCTCGCCCCGCTCGTGGCCGCCGGGACGCTGCTCGCGGGCGGCTTCTCCGCGCTGTTCACCGGCGGCGCCGTCCTCGCCGTCGCCGGCGGCCTCGCCGTCCAGCCGATCAGGTCGGTCCGGTGACCGCCTCCCGCTGAGACCGCCCACCTGCCGAGGGAAGGTGCCACACATCTCCGTTCCGAGAGAGGACGCGAAAAGGCCGGCGCCCGCGGGGAGCCCGTCGTTCCGGGTGCTGGGCCGGCTCTCGGTCACCGTCGGGGGGACCGAGGTGCCGCCGCCCCGCTCCAACGTCCTGCAGGGGCTGCTCGGCGCGCTGCTGCTGGCCCAGGGCGAGCCCCTGCGCACCGAGAGGCTCACGCGGCTGGTGTGGGCCGACCGCGCCGAGACGACGAGCAGGGAGTCGGTCCACGTCGGGATCTCCCGGCTGCGCAAGTGGCTCAGGCAGCTCGGCGGCGGGCCGTCGATCGACTACGAGGACGGCTACCGCCTGGCGGTCCCCGGCGACGACCTCGACCTCCACCGGTTCCGGGCGCGGATCGAGCGGGCCCGCGCGGTGGAGGAGCCGGAGCCGCGCACCGCCGTGCTCGTCTCGGCCCTGGAGCTGCGGCGCGGGCCCGTCCTGACCGGCATGGAGTACCTGGACCGCACCGACGTCCTGCTGCGCTCGGTCGAGCAGCACGTGCGCGAGGCCGTGATGGACCTCGCGGACACGGCCCGCCGCGTCGGCGGACCCGAGCGGGCGATCGCCGCCGTCCGCTCCTTGGCCGGCGACCTGCCCTTCGACGAGCCGCTGCACGCGGCCCTCATCGAGCTGCTCGCCGCCGGCGGGCAGCCCGCCGAGGCGCTGAACGTGTACCGGCGGCTCAGCGAGCGGCTGGCCGACGAACTCGGCGTCGAGCCGAGCGGCCAGGTCCAGGACGCCTACCTGCGCGTGCTCGACCGCGACCGGCCGTTCCCCGCCGCGGCGGCGCCGGGCGCCGACCCCCGCGGGGCCGTGGCGGTCCCCGCGCAGCTGCCGCCCGGGATCCCCGACTTCACCGGCCGCTCCGAGGAGGCGGCGCTGATCGCCGAGAGCCTGACGGGCCCGCCGCCGGCGGGGCGGGCGCGGGCGGTGGCCGTCACCACGATCGCCGGCATGGGCGGGATCGGCAAGACGGCGCTCGCCGTGCACGTCGCGCACCTGCTGGCCGACGCGTTCCCCGACGGCCAGCTCTACGCGAACCTGACCGGCGACGCCGACGCCCGGCCCGAGCCCGCGGAGGTCCTCGACCGGTTCCTGCGCGCCCTCGGGGTGAGCGGTTCGGGCGTCCCGCCGACGCCGGCCGAGCGCGCGGCCCTGTTCCGCAGCCGGCTCGCCGGCCGCAGGGTGCTCGTCGTCCTCGACGGCGCCGTGAGCGAGGAGCAGGTGCGGCCCCTGGTGCCGGGCTCCCCGGGCACGGCCGTGCTCATCACCAGCCGCAACCGCCTCACCGGCCTGGAGGGCGCGACCCTGCTGGACCTGGAGGTCCTGTCGCCGCCGCAGGCCGTCGACCTGCTCACCCGCGTCATCGGGCCCCGCCGCGTCGCGGCCGAGCCCGAGGAGGCGATGGAGATCGCGGGCCTGTGCGGGCACATCCCGCTGGCCGTCCGGATCGCCGCGGGACGGCTGGTCGGCCGCCCGAACTGGTCCCTCGCCCACCTGGCCGAGATGCTGCGCGACGAGCGCGGCCGGCTGGACGAGCTGTCGGTCGGCGACCTGGCGGTCCGGGCGAGCTTCACGACGAGCTACCGGCCGCTGCCGCCCGCGACCCGGCGGGCGTTCCGGGTGATCGGGCTGCTGGACGTCCCGGACTTCACCCTGTGGACGGTCGCCGCGCTCCTCGGCGTCCCGCTGAACGAGGCCCGCCCCCACCTGGAGCGGCTCATCGACGCCCAGCTCGTGAACGTGGTCGGCACCGACGCCACCGGCGGGCTGCGGCACCGCATGCACGAGCTGATCCGGCTGTACGCGCGGGAGTGCGCCGAGGCGGAGGACGCCCCCCGGCAGCGCACCGCCGCCCTCGCCCGCGCGCTCGGGGCCTGGCTGTGGCTCGCCGAGAACGCCGCCGACCGCATCCCCGGCCCCGCCTACGCCTCCATGCACGGCACCGCGCCGCGCTGGCCCCTCTCCCCCGCCACCGCCGCGCGCCTGCTCGCCGACCCGCTGCTGTGGTTCTCCGCCGAGCTGCCCGCGCTGACGGCCGCGGCCCGGCAGGCGTGCGACCTGAAGCTCGACGAGCTGGCCTGGGACCTCGCCGCCTGCCTGGAGAAGTTCTGCGACCTCCGGGGCGCCTACGACGACTGGCGGCACACGCACGAGCGGGCGCTGCGGCTCTGCCGGGCCGCACGGAACAAGCGGGGCGAGGCCGTCCTGCAGCGGGGGCTCCTGGAGGTCGTCACCTGGACCTCGGAGGGCCGCAACAAGCCCGCGATGGTCGTGATGCGGGAGACCGCGGAGCGGCTGCTGCGGCTGTTCACCGAGCTGGCCGACGAGCGCGGGATGGCCGACGCCCTCGTCCAGATCAGCTGGGGGCTGGTGGCTCAGGGCGCCAAGGAGGAGGCCCTCGCCACGGCGGAGCGCGCCCTGCGGCTCGCCGAGCCCTGCGGCTACCTGGGCGGGCAGGCGCGGGCGCTGCAGGTCCAGGCGGTGGCGCACGGCGAGGAGGACCCGCACCGCGCCCTGCCCTGCCTGGAGCGCGCCCTGGAGATCGCCGAGCGGCTCGGCAACCCCCGGCTCAAGGCGACGGTCGTCCAGTTCCTCGGGGTGGCCCACGCCTTCGCCGGCGACCTCGGCACCGGCCAGGACATGCTCAACCGGTCGATCATGATGGCCCGCGAGATGGACGACCGCTACCTCGAGACGTTCTCGCTCGTCTACCTCGCCAAGCTGTTCACCGCGATCGGCGACCTGCGGGCCAGGGCCACCGCCGACCTCGCGCTCACCTACAGCCGGGCGGGCAACTTCGGGCACCACCGGGCCGAGGCCCTCGCCGTCCTCGGCGAGCTGAACCTGGCCGCGGGCGACACCTCGGGCGCCGTCGCCTGCCTGGAGGAGTCCGTGGAGGTGTGGCGCACCCGCGGCTGGCTCCCGTTCCTCGCGCGGACGCTGCGCCGGCTGGGCGACGCCTATGCCGCGGCGGGCCACCACTTCGCCGCCGAGGCCGCGCGGCAGGAGGCGGACGGCCTGGCGGGACGAGTTCCCCAGTAAGCCGGTAGGCAATCCCGGCATCAGGCGCCGGATGCCGGTTAGCGTCCGGTAAGGGCGCGGACTATACCGTCGAATCGCATTGCACCCCCGCCAAGAGGCAATGCCGAAGTGGTGATACGCACACCGATCGAACGAGGGTACGCATGCACCTTTCGGTACATGATCAAAAGCAGGTCACCGGTCTGCTCGCGACCGCCCGGCACGAGATCCTCTCGCTCGTCCCGGCCTGGCCGGCCTCCCTGCGCAACGCCTACCTGCGCCGCCCCGCTCCCCGCCCCCGCTCCCGCATCGTCGTCTCGCGCACCTGCCGCCTCCAGGCGGCCGCCTCCAGGCGGGGACCGTGCGAGATCCGGCTCGGCGGCGCCCTGTCCACCTTCCTCCTGGTGATCGACCGCAGGACCGCCGTGGTCGGGCGGGACGGCCCCTACCTCGCTCCCGCGACCGGCCGGCCCGCCGAGATCGACCGGCTGGTCGCCCTCTTCGAGAGCCACTGGGAGCAGGCGTTCCCCATCGCGCCCGTCCCCGCGCGGCCGGTGAGCGAACTCCAGCTCAGCATCCTGCGCAAGCTCGCCGCGGGCATGACCGACCAGGCGGCCGCCAACGCTCTGAAGATCTCGCCGCGCACCGTCCAGCGCCAGGTGCACGACGTGATGGAGCAGCTCGGCGCGCGCAGCCGCCTGGAACTGGGCATCTGCCTGGCCGTCACCGAGCTCGTCTGACCCGGCGCCGCCCCGGCGCGTCCCGGGCGCCGGCGGCGCCGGTTCAGTGCGCGGCCTCGAACTTCTGGATCACGTCGGCCGGGATGCGTCCGCGGTCGTTCACCGGGATGCCCGCCGACCTCGCCCAGCGGCGGATCTCCGCACTGCGCTCCCGGCTGCCCGCCGTCCGCGCGGCGGTCCGGCCCGCGGCGCGGCGCGCCTTGCGGGCGTGCTCCCGGTAAGGCTCGATGACCTTGCGCAGTTTGGCGGCGTTCTTCTTGTTCAGGTCGATCTCATAGGCCTTGCCGTCAAGCGAGAACGAGACGGTTTCCACGGCCTCCCCGCCGCTGATGTCGTCGACCAGGCGAACCTTGACCTGCTGCGCCATGAATTGCCTTCCCCTTCGGTCAGTGACGAATGACGGTCCCGTCCTCATACTAGGCCGCCGGGGAACAGGCCAGGTCATCCACACCGCGCCGAGCGCGGTCACGGCCGGTCAAGGCACCGCTCCCACGTCCCGGTATAAAGGCACCGGGCCACCGAACGCGCGATGCTTCTACAATTCGCACCCTCTCTTGGGGAATTTATTGCTGTGTTTATGGCAGTGCTCTCCTCCTTCGGGCCTGGCGGCCCTCCATCGTCGAGCACCGCGGCGATCGCTGGCATCGCTCCGGCTCGCCTTGCGGCTCGCTGCGCGATCAGATTCTTGCTTCGCTCGAATCTGCCTTCGGACGCGATCGCGGCCCTGAGGTTGTCGCGTGGTTGCGGCGGTGGCCGGGGTCTCCGGTTCTTACGCGGTGGTGGAGAAATTGCCGCGGACGACGTTGTGGGGGTCGTGTCGGGTCTTGATCCCGCGTAGGCGGGTCAGGGTTTCCTGGGTGAATGCGTTCCCCAGGGTCTCTTCTGGGTTGAGGAATGTGACGGGCTTTCGTCCCGTGGTGGGGAGGACATCGGCCAGTGCTTGTTGCTTCGCGGCTATGGCTTCGGCGGTCGCCGGGGTGGTCGGGATTCCGAACATGTAGAGCGCATAGGGCGCGGTTAGTGGGCCGTGCGGGGTGTCCGAGTCGCGGGTGAACTTGCCCTCCAGGTGGCGAATCTGCACGCTCAGCAGGGGGGTAATGGGGTCGGCCAGCAGTGTTTTGGCCGCTGTGTCGTCCAGGGTGGTGAGGAGTTCGGCGCGGGAGCTTCCCGGGCCGGGGTCTGTGGGTTCGGCCGTGATGGTGCCCAGTTCGGAGACCGGCATGGGCGCCCTGCTGTCGGACAGGGGGTGGGCCAAACGGTCCAGGGGGCGCAGCAGGTCGCGTGCGTCGTCCGCCTGGCCCAGGTACGTGGTGTCGACCGCGACCATCGGGGCTGAGCCGGGGAAGTGCAGCAGGTCGAGCCATGTAGTCAGCTGGTCCGGGGCTTCGGCGGTGATCTGCCGGTAGGCGTCCATCACCTCGGGGGCGTGCTCGGCCGGCCACAGCATCCGGCCGCCGTACAGGTGCGGCGCCGGGTGAAGGGCCAGTTTTAGCGACGTCACCACGGCGATGTCGCCGCCCCCGCCTCTCAGCGCCCAGAACAGGCCCGGGTCGGTGTCGGCGGTGACGTGACGGCGGTGGCCGTCCGCGTCGACGATCTCGAAGGCGGTGACGGAGTCGGCGACCCAGCCGTGGGCGCGGCCGAACCAGCTCAGCCCGCCGCCGAGGGCGACCCCGGCGACGCTGACCACGGGAGAGCTGCCGGGCAGCCCGGTCAGGCCGTGCGGCGCGGCCGCCGCCTGGAGCCTCCCCGAGGCGACGCCCGCGCCGACCCGGGCGCGGCGGGCCGCGGGGTCGACCTCCAGGCCGTCCAGCCGCCGGGTGCGCAGCAGGATCGCGCCCCCGGTGCGGCCCGTGGCGCCGTGCCCGTTCGGCTGGGCGGCGATCCCCAGCCCGGCCTTCCCGGCATACCGGACGAGCGCGGCGACGTCATCGGCGTCGGCGGCCTCGACCACGGCCTCGACGGGCTGCTCCACGGCCAGGTTCCAGGGGCGGCGCGCGGCTTCGAACCCGGGATCGCCGGGCAGCAGGACCCCGCCCCGGATGGCGGAGCGCAGGGTGTTCAGGGGGTTCATCGCTTTCCTCCGTAGTCCCAGTTCACTGGTGTGAGTCGAGCTCTCCACCTCAACCTAGAAGGGAAAGAGACCGGCGATAGAGTGCAATCTCATGGCGGGAAGCTGGGTCAATCCGGCCGAACGGATCGGGGCCGACCTCCATCTGGAGCTGCCGGGCGGCGGCGGGCGGCGGGCCGCCCTGACCCGTGCGCTGCGCGCGGCGGTCCGCTCCGGGCGGCTGGCCCCCGGCACCCGGCTGCCGCCCTACCGTTCGCTGGCCGCGGACCTCGGCCTGGCCCGCAACACCGTCGCCGACGCCTACGCCGAACTCGTCGCCGAGGGCTGGCTGACCGCCCGCCAGGGCTCCGGGACGCGGGTCGCCCTCGGCGCGCAACCGCCCCCGGTGCGCGCGGCGGCGCGACCCGGCGTCCGGTCGCCCGGGCCAGCACACGACCTGCGGCAGGGGCAGCCGGACGCCGCGTCCTTCCCGCGCGCCGCCTGGCTGGCGTCGGCGCGCCGGGCGGTGACAGCGGCCCCGAACGAGGCCTTCGGCCCCGGCGACCCGCGCGGGCGTCCGGAACTGCGCCGCGCCCTCGCCGAGTACCTGGCCCGCACGCGCGGAGTCCGGACCGACGCCGACCACGTCGTGGTCTGCTCCGGCTTCGCGCACGCTCTGCGCCTACTGTTCGGCGGCGGAGTACTGCCCGGCCCATTGGCGGTCGAGGGGTACGGCCTGCCCTTCCACAGGGAGCTGCTGGAGCACGCTGGTGCGCGGACCCGCCCCCTCACCGTGGACGACGACGGCGCCCGCGTCGACGAACTCTCGGATTCCGACCGCGCCGTCCTCCTGACACCCGCGCACCAGTTCCCCACCGGCGGCCCGCTGCATTCGCGCAGGCGTACGGCGGTGGTCGAGTGGGCCGCCTCGTCGGACGGGCTCGTTCTCGAAGACGACTACGACGGCGAGTTCCGCTACGACCGCCAACCGGTGGGCGCGGTGCAGGGCCTGGCCCCCGACCGCGTCCTCTACATCGGGTCCGCCAGCAAGAGCCTGTCCCCCGCCGTCCGGCTCGGCTGGATGGTCCTGCCCGACCACCTGGTGGACGGCGTGCTCAGGGCCAAGGGGCAGCGCGAGGCGTGGGCGGGCGTGGTCGACCAGCTGACTCTGGCCGACCTCCTCGACTCCGGCTCCTACGACCGCCACGTCCGCCGCATGCGCCAGCGCTACCGCGCGCGGCGCGACCGCTTCGTCGCCGCCTTGGCCGCGCAGGCCCCCCACGTCCACGTGACGGGGATGGCGGCCGGCCTGCACGCCGTCCTGCGCCTACCGCCCGGCACCGAAACCGCGACCCTGGAGGCCGCGACCCGTGCGGGCGTCGCCGTCGACGCCCTGTCGTGGTTCCGCCACCCCGCCTCCCGCTTCCCAGCGGAGGACGGCCTGGTGGTCGGCTACGCGACGCCCCCGGACCACGCCTTCGATAACGCGCTGCAAGCCCTCGTGCGGGCCCTCGCGCGCCCCGAGGTCAGCCGCCGCCGACCGCCGTGAGGCCGGCGTCGAAGTGCGCGACGAGTGCGGTCTTGCAGACGCTGGTGGCGTATGCCTGCCCGATGCGGAGGTGCACGGCGAGCGCGGCCGACGGAATCAGCCAGCGGTTTTGACGCGCTCTCCGGCCTGATGGCCGGAGATTCAGCCTGTGCCGCGTGTGCGGCACTTCTGTGGCTTCCTGTTTCGCTGGGTCCTGCCTCCCTGGACGGGTGGTCTTACGGTCCCTCCCCAGGCGTTTAGCCTGTCCGCCCGTCCGGCGGCCAGAATGTTTTTCGCTGCGTTGACGTCTCGGTCGTGGACCGTGCCGCACGCGCACGTCCATTCGCGGGTGTTCAGCGGCATGGAATCGGCGACCGCTCCGCACGCCCCGCAGAGCTTGGAGGACGGGAACCAGCGATCCACCCTCGCGAAGGAGCGGCCATACCGTTGCGCCTTGTACTCAAGCATCACGAGAAACCGGCCCCAGCCTGCGTCGTGCACGGACTTGGCGAGGCGGGTGCGGACAAGACCGTTCACCGCGAGGTTCTCCACGTAGACCGCTTGGTTCTCGCGGATCAACTGTGTGGAGAGCTTGTGGTGGTGGTCCCGCCGCGCATCGGCCACGCGCGCATGCATGCGTGCGACCCTCGCGGCGGCCTTGCGCCGGTTCTTGGAGCCCTTCTGCTTGCGGGACAGTGCCTGCTGTGCTTTGCGGAGCCGCCGTTCGGCGCGGCGCAGGAACTTCGGGCTGGTGATCTTCCGGCCGTCCGACAGCACCGCGAAGTGTGTGAGCCCCAGATCGATGCCGACCTCGACCGCCACCTGCGGCAGCGGATCGCCCGGCACTTCCACCACGAACGAGGCGAAGTACCGTCCGGCCGCGTCCTTGATCACTGCCACGCTCGACGGCTCGGACGGCAGGTCCCGTGACCACCGGACCCGCACGTCCCCGATCTTGGGCAGGCGCAGCTTCCCGCCCGGCGTGACCTTGAAGCGGGCGTTGCGGGTGAACCGGATCGCCTGTCGCCGGTCCTTGCGTGACCGGAACTTGGGCAGCGCGGCCCCGCGGCCCTTGCGCGTGCCCGACAGGGAGGCGAAGAAGTTGCGGTAGGCGGTGTTCAGGTCGGCGAGGGCCTGTTGAAGGACGACGGCCGACACCTCGCCCAGCCACGCCCGCTCGCTGGTCTTCTTGGCCCGGGTGATGACCTGCTTGGACAGTTCTCCGTCCGAGGGGTACTGCAGCCCCGCCGCATGCGCTTCCTGGCGTGCACGCAGGGCGTCGTTGAACACCACCCGCGCGCAGCCGAACGCCCGCGCCAGCGATTGCTGCTGGCCGGGGGTCGGATAGAGCCGGAAGTTGTACCTGAGCTGCACCCTCGAACTGTACATGCATGTACTTAAAAAGTCGTGCCCGTACACTGACGTTCATGAAGTCGGAAGAGATGAGCGTCGCCGACGCACGCCGCCAGTTCGCCGACGTCCTCAACGACGCCGCCGTCCGGGGACGCATCACCTACATCACCAACCGGGGCCGCCGCATCGCCGCGATCGTCCCCGTCCCCATCGCCGAAGCCACCGACCCGGACCACAACGCCCCCTGAAGCCGGCCAGGTCAGGGCACGCTCGGACCTGAGGACCAGAAACACAGACCTGCTACATGAGAACCCCCTGACGCCACCAAAATGTCGAGCGTGCCCTTGTGGAATCATGAAGCCATGTCCGAGCCGGTCAGCGCGCGTCCCCGCGGTCCTGGGAGGCCCGGGTATGACCAGGAGACCGTTTTGCGGCGGGCCATCGAGCTCTTCAATCGGAAGGGCTACGAGGGGACGAGCATGGGCGACCTCGCGGAGGAGCTCGGGGTCGGCAAGTCGGCGATCTACCACCACGTGCCGGGCAAGTCGCATCTGCTCGCGCTGGCGCTCGACGAGGCCCTCGACGAGCTGACCGCCGTGATCCGGGAGGCGCAGGACGAGTCGGGCGGCACCGCCTACGAGCGGCTGCGGTCGGTGGTGCGGCAGAGCGTGGAGGTGCTGGTCGCCCACCAGCCGGCCGTGACGCTGCTGCTGCGGGTGCGCGGCAACAGCGAGGTCGAGCTCGCGGCGCTCCAGCGCCGCCGCTGGATCGACGCGCGGCTGGCGGAGCTGGTGCGCGCGGCGGCGGCGGAGGGGGCGCTGCGCTCCGACGTGCCGCCGGAGCTGGTGAGCCGGCTCCTGTTCGGAATGGTCAACTCGCTCGTCGAGTGGTACCGCCCGGGGGGCGAGGTGAGCGCGGCCGCCCTGTCGGACGCCATCACCACGATCGCGTTCGACGGCCTGGCCGCGCCGCCCGCCTGAGCGGGGCCCGCTCAGGCGTCGAAGTCGACGGTGACGGCGGGGGTGACCGGGTGCGACTGGCAGGTGAGCACGAACCCGTCCTCGACCTCGGCGGGTTCCAGGGCGTAGTTGCGGACCATGTCGACCTCGCCCTCGGTGACCCGGGCGCGGCAGGTCCCGCAGACTCCGCCCTTGCAGGCGAAGGGCAGGTCGGCGCGGGTGGCCTGGGCGGCGTCCAGGATGCGCTGGTCGCGCGGCATGGGGGCGGTGCTCGACCGGCCGTCCAGCACGACGGTCACCTTGCTGGTCTCGCCGGTGACGGCCGGGCCCTCGCGCCGCACCTCGGGAGGCGGCTCGTCGACGTAGAACAGCTCGACGTGCACCTTCTCGCGCGGGACGCCGAGCTCGGACAGGACGTCGCGGGCGCCGGTGACCATCTCCAGCGGGCCGCACAGCCACACGTGGTCGACGTCGTCGACGGGCGTGACGGCGGTGAGCAGGCGGCGCAGGCGGTCGGCGTCGAGCCGCCCGGAGAACAGGTCGACCTCGCGGGGCTCGCGGCTCAGCACGTGCACGAGCTGGAAGCGGGGGCCGTAGCGGTTCTTGAGGTCGCCGAGCTCCTCGGCGAACATCACCGTCCCGCTCGTGCGGTTGCCGTACAGCAGGCTCACGCGGGTGTCCGGGTGGGTGAGGACGGTGGCCGCGATCGAGATCATCGGGGTGATGCCGGAGCCCGCCGCGATCAGCAGGTGCCGTCCGGGCTCGGAGGGGTCGGCCCGCAGGCTGCCGGACGGGATCTGGACGTCGATCTCGGTTCCGGGGCGGACCTCCCGCACGAGCCAGGAGGAGAACATGCCGTCGGGGATCTCCCGGACGCCGATCCGCGGCCGGGTCCCCGCCGGCGCGCAGATCGAGTACGACCGGCGGTGCTCCCGCCCGTCGACCACCCGGCGCAGCGTGAGGCTCTGGCCCGCGGCGAACGCGTACTCGCCCGCGAGTTCGGGCGGGACGTCGAAGGTCACCGCCGCCGAGTCGTCGGTCAGCCGGTCGACCGCGGCGACCTTGAGTGGGTGGAACGTCGCAGCCGCCACCGCTAGATCTCCTTCACGTGCTCGAACGGCTCAAGGCAGTCGGTGCAGCGGTACAGCGCCTTGCAGGCGGTGGAGCCGAACTCCGAGGTCAGCTCCACCGACGCCGACCCGCAGCGCGGGCAGCGCAGCCTCCGGCGGGTCGGGGCCAGCGACAGCGCCACGGGCCCGGAGCGCTCCGGCGCCGGGCCGGGCGGGGAGACGCCGGCGGCCGCGAGGGCCGCCCGGCCCCGCTCGCTGATCCAGTCGCTGGACCAGGCGGGGGTCAGCTCGATCTCGACCCGGACGTCGGCGTACCCGGCGTCGCCGAGCCGGTGGACCAGGTCGTCGCGCATCGTGGCGAGGGCGGGGCACCCCGAGTACGTCGGGGTGATCGCCACGGTGACCGAGGAGCCGTGCTCCTCGACGCGGCGCAGGACGCCGAGGTCCTCCAGGGTCAGCATCGGCATCTCCGGGTCCCGGACGGACGCGGCGACGGCGTAGGCGGTACCGGGCACGGCGCTCACCACCGTCCCAGCGGGTGCGCGCGGGCGACGACCTGCATCTCGGCCAGCATCCGGCTCAGCGCCTCGGTGTGGGCGCCGTCGCGTCCGGCGCGCCCGCCGAGCATCCCGGTCTGCGGCACCTCCGGCCGCTCGACCCCGCTCGCTGCGAAGACCTGCGCGAGCACCGCGTCGGCGTCGTCCGCGGTGGCGGCCGGGTCCACGGCCACGCCCGCCTCGGCGAGCTCGCGCTCTACCGGGTGAGTGCGGAACAGCTCGTCATGGTGGCGCCACACCTCGTCGAGCCCGGCGAGGACGCGGCTGCGCGACTCCTCGGTGCCCTGGGCCAGGGTGAGGAACCAGCGGCCCGCGAAGTCGCGGTGGTAGGCCAGCTCCTTGACCCCCTTGGCCGCGACGGCGGCGAGGACGGCGTCGCGGCTGCCGGTGAGCCGCTCGAACAGCGCCAGCCGGGCGGTCGCGAACACGAGGACGCGGGCCATGGTGTGCCCGAAGTCGCCGTTCGGCAGTTCGGCGAGGCGGACGTTGCGGAAGCCGTCGGCGTCCCGGAAGAACGCGAGCGCGTCCTCGGCCGGGACCGGCGAGCCCTCCGGCAGCGCCGGGACGACCGACGGGTCGGCGGTGGCCGCCCGGGCGAGCAGCAGCCGCGCCTGGCCGAGCAGGTCCAGCGCGATGTTGGCGAGCGCGATGTCCTCTTCGAGGTCGGGCGCGTTGCTGCACCACTCGGAGAGCCGGTGCGACATGACGAGGGCGTCGTCGGCGAGCATCAGGCAGTACGTCGCGAGCGCGCGCGGGTCGACGCCGTCCGGGACGGTCGTGTCGACGCCGGCCAGCGGGTCCTCGAAGTCGGTCCCGAACGCCCACTGGGAGCTGTCGCCGTCGAGAAGCCCGTCGTACACGGATCCGTGCTGATTCTCCATGGCGGCCTTCACATGTGCGGGACGTTCTCGGGGATCTCGTAGAACGTCGGATGCCGGTACACCTTGTCGCCGCTGGGGGCGAACAGCGGGTCCTTCTCGTCCGGGCTGGACGCGGTGATGGCGTCGGAGCGCACCACCCAGATGCTCACGCCCTCGTTGCGGCGCGTGTAGACGTCGCGGGCGTGCCGGACGGCCATCTCGTCGTCGGGGGCGTGCAGCGACCCGACGTGGACGTGGTTGAGGCCGCGCTTGCCGCGCACGAACACCTCGTAGAGCGGCCACTCGCTCATGCCCCGGCTCCTTCCCCGCGCGCCGCTTCCCTGTGCCCTGCTTCCTCGCCCCGGGCCGCCTGCCTGCGCGCGAAGGCGGTCGCGGCCTCGCGGACCCACGCGCCGTCCTCGTGGGCGCGGCGGCGGTGCGCCAGCCGCTGGGCGTTGCAGGGGCCCTCGCCCTTGATGACGGCCGAGAGCTCCGACCAGTCGGGCTCGCCGAAGTCGTGGGCCTGGCGCTCCTCGTTCCACCGCAGGTCGGGGTCCGGGAGCGTGACGCCGAGGGCCTCGGCCTGCGGGACGGTCATGTCGACGAAGCGCTGGCGCAGCTCGTCGTTGCCGTTGCGCTTGATGCCCCACGCCATGGACCGCTCGGAGTTCGGCGAGTTCGCGTCCGGCGGGCCGAACATCATCAGCGAGGGCCACCAGAACCGGTCCACCGACTCCTGCACCATGCGGCGCTGCTCGTCGGTGCCGCGCATCATCGTCATCAGCAGCTCGTAGCCCTGCCGCTGGTGGAACGACTCCTCCTTGCAGATGCGGATCATCGCCCGGCCGTAGGGGCCGTAGGACGTCCGGCACAGCGGGACCTGGTTGCAGATCGCCGCGCCGTCCACCAGCCAGCCGATCGTGCCGACGTCGGCGTAGGAGAGCGTGGGGTAGTTGAAGATCGAGGAGTACTTCTGCCGGCCGCTGAGGAGCATCTCGGTCAGCTCGGCGCGCGACACCCCGAGGGTCCCGCACGCCGAGTACAGGTACAGGCCGTGCCCGGCCTCGTCCTGGACCTTGGCCAGCAGGATCGACCTGCGGCGCAGCGACGGGGCCCGGGTGATCCAGTTGCCCTCCGGCTGCATCCCGATGATCTCCGAGTGCGCGTGCTGGGCGATCTGCCGGACCAGCGTCCTGCGGTAGGCGTCGGGCATCCAGTCGCGCGGCTCGATCCGGTCGTTGCGCGCGATCGTCGCCTCGAACTGCTCGGCGGGCGCCGGCTGCGGCGCGGCCTGCGGCGTCGTCGTCATGGGCTCCTCCCGCTGGGGACCCGGCTGAGCTCGGCCTAATTACTGACCGAGCGGTCTGTATTCAGCGTGACACAGGCCGCGCGAGCGTGCAAGAAGGGCGGAACGCCCGGCCCGCGGCGCGACCCGGGACTCAGTCGTCCCACGCCTCCCACTGAGCTCCCCTGCCCCGCGCCTCCTCGAAGACGAGCCATGTGCGGGTCGCCCGGACGCCGGGGATGTCCTGGATGCGTTCCAGCACCACGTGCCTGAGCGCCTCGTTGTCCGGGGCCCTGACCAGGGCCAGGACGTCGTAGTCGCCGCCGAGCATCGCGAGGTGCTCGACGTAGGGGATGTCCTTGAGCCGGGCCCAGACCGAGCGCCAGGAGTTCTGCTCCATGGTGACCGAGACGTACGCGCTGGTGCCGAGGCCGGCCTTGTGCGGCGCGAGTTCCGCCGTGAAGCCCGTGATCACGCCCTCGTCCGTCAGGCGGGTCAACCGCGCGTAGGCGTTGGCTCGCGAGACGTGCACGCGCTCGGCCAGCGCCCGGACCGAGATCCGGCCGTCCCGCAGCAGCTCAGCGACGATCGCGCGGTCCACGGCGTCCAGCCGTGCGGCAGAACGTCCGGGCCGGATGCCCTCAGCCCCCTCCTCCGATGACATTTAGTGCCCCCAAAGCCGCTGAACGAGCCATTTGTCGCCCATTGTGCCCGATGTCTTGAGCAGATCGTCGTCCGAGCGGACGATCGAACCGACAACCGTCCACAGGAAGGGAGCGGCGCCATGTCCGTGCGGACACCTCACCAGGAGGCCGAGGGCCTTCTCCCCTCCCCCGTCCCGGTGCGCTTCGTCGCCGAGGACGGGACGGACGCCGGGGCGCCCGCCGGGTACAAGGCGCCGGAGGACGGTGCGCTGGTCGAGGCCTACCGCCGGATGGTGCTGGGCCGCCGCTTCGACCGGCAGGCCACCGCGCTGACCAAGCAGGGCCGGCTGGCGGTCTACCCGTCCAGCCGCGGGCAGGAGGCCTGCCAGATCGCCGGCGTGCTCGCGCTGCGCGAGGACGACTGGCTCTTCCCGACCTACCGCGACTCGGTGGCGCTGGTCGCCCGCGGAATGGACCCGGTCGAGGTCCTCACGCTGCTGCGCGGCGGCTGGCACTGCGGCTACGACCCGGTGGCCACGCGCGTCGCGCCCCAGTGCACCCCGCTGGCCACCCAGACGATCCACGCCGTGGGCATGGCCGACGCCATGCGCCGCAAGGGCGAGGACGGCGTGGTGATGGCGTTCGTCGGCGACGGCGGGACCAGCGAGGGCGACTTCCACGAGGCGCTGAACTACGCCGGGGTGCTGCGCGCGCCCGTGGTGTTCTTCGTCCAGAACAACAAGTACGCGATCTCGGTGCCGCTGGCCAAGCAGACCGCCGCCCCCGCGCTGGCCTACAAGGGGGTCGGCTACGGCATCCGGTCCGAGCAGGTGGACGGCAACGACCTCGTCGCGGTGCTGTCGGTCCTGGCGGCCGCCGTCGAGCACGCCCGCTCCGGGAGCGGCCCGTTCCTGGTCGAGGCGCACACCTACCGCATGGACTCCCACACCAACGCCGACGACGCCTCCCGGTACCGCAAGGACGAGGAGGTCGCGCGCTGGGAGTCCGCCGACCCCCTCGCGCGGCTGGAGGCGCACCTGCGCGGGCGCGGCCTGCTCTCCGCCGAGGACGTCTCGGCGGCGCACGAGGCCGCCGAGGAGTACGCCGCGACCCTGCGCGAGCGGATGGCCGCCGACCCGGAGGCCGACCCCTTCGAGCTGTTCGACCACGTCTTCGCCGAACCCACGCCGCAGCTGCGCGAGCAGCGCGCCCTGCTGGCGTCCGAGATGATGCCCGGAGAGGACTGAGATGCCCGCGATGACGATGGCGCAGGCCCTGAACACCGCGCTGCGGGACGCGCTCGCCGAGGACGAGCGGGTCCTGGTCTTCGGCGAGGACGTCGGGCCGCTCGGCGGGGTCTTCCGCATCACCGACGGGCTGACCCGCGACTTCGGCGAGGACCGCTGCTTCGACACCCCGCTGGCCGAGTCGGGGATCGTCGGCCTGGCCGTGGGCATGGCGATGGGCGGCTTCCGGCCCGTGGTGGAGATGCAGTTCGACGCCTTCGCCTACCCGGCCTTCGAGCAGATCGCCTCGCACGTGGCCAAGTTCCGCAACCGCACCCGCGGCCGCCTCTCGCTGCCGATGGTGATCCGCATCCCCTACGCGGGGGGGATCGGCGGCGTCGAGCACCACTGCGACTCCAGCGAGGCCTACTACGCCCACACGCCCGGCCTGAAGGTCGTCACGCCCGCCACCGCCGACGACGCGTACTGGCTGCTGCGCGACGCCATCGCCGACCCCGACCCGGTCGTGTTCATGGAGCCGAAGCGGCTGTACTGGGCCAAGGGCGAGGCCGACCGCGAGAACCGGCGCGCCGCCGGGTTCGGGCGGGCGGTGGTGCGCCGCGAGGGCCGGGACGCGACGCTGGTCGCCTACGGGCCGAGCGTCCCGGTGGCGCTGGAGGCCGCCGAGGCCGCCGCGCGCGAGGGCCGCGACCTGGAGGTCGTGGACCTGCGCACCATCGTCCCGTTCGACGACGGGACGGTGGCCGCCTCGGTGCGCAGGACGGGCCGCTGCGTGGTCGTACAGGAGGCCCAGGGCTTCGCGGGCGTGGGCGCCGAGATCGCCGCCCGCGTGCAGGAGCGCTGCTTCCACTCGCTGGCCGCGCCCGTGCTGCGCGTCTCGGGCTTCGACATCCCCTACCCGCCGCCGAAGCTGGAGCACTCGCACCTTCCGGACGCCGACCGCATCCTCGACACCGTCGACCGCCTCCAGTTCGACGACGCGCCCGACGTGCTGCACCTGGACAGGGAGGCCTCGTGACCGCCGCCACCGGGCAGGTGTTCCGCCTGCCCGACCTCGGCGAGGGACTGACCGAGGCCGAGGTCATCGAATGGAAGGTCGCCGCGGGCGACACCGTCGAGGTCGACCAGGTCGTGGTGGAGGTCGAGACCGCCAAGGCCGCGGTGGAGGTGCCCGTCCCCTACGCGGGGACCGTCCTGAAGCTGCACGCGGAGGCGGGCGCGATCCTCGCGGTCGGGGAACCGCTCATCGAGGTCGGCCCCGCCGACGGCGCGTCCGCGCCCGTCGCGGCCGTGCGCGCCGCCCCGGACCTCCACCCCGACGCGGCCCGGTACCGCGAGGAGGAGCAGGCCGGGTCCGGCAACGTCCTCATCGGCTACGGCACCGGGCACGGCCCGGGCAGGCGCGGACGGCGCCGCGCGGGCGGCCCGAAGGCCCCGGCGGCGGCCCGCCCGGCGGCTCCCGCGCCGGTCGCTCCGGCCCCGGTGGCTCCGGCTCCGGTCGCTCCGGCCGCCGCCACCGGGCACGCGGAGGCGCCGCGCGTGATCTCGCCGCTCGTCCGCAGGATGGCGCGCGAGCACGGCCTCGACCTCGCCGCCGTCACCCCCACCGGGCCCCGCGGCGTGATCCTGCGCCGCGACGTCGAGCAGGCCCTGGCCGCGGACACCGCCGCGAGCACCGGCGCGGCGCAGGATCACGCCGAGACGCCGGCGCCCGCCGCCCGTCCGATGCCCGAGCGGATCCCGCTGCGCGGGCTGCGCCGCGCGGTGGCCGACAAGCTCGCCCGCAGCCGCCGCGAGATCCCGGACGCGACGACCTGGGTGGACGCCGACGCCACCGCCCTGGTCGAGGCCAAGGACGCGCTGCGCCGGACCCGCCCGGACAGCGGCATCGGCCTGCTCGCCATGCTCGCCCGCATCTGCCTGGCGGGCCTGGCGGAGTTCCCCGAGCTGAACGCCTCGGTCGACACCGACCGGCAGGAGATCGTCCGGTACGGGCACGTCAACCTCGGCTTCGCCGCGCAGACCGACCGCGGGCTCGTCGTGCCGGTCGTGCGGGACGCGCACCTGATGACCACCGCGCGGCTCGCCGCCGAGCTGGCCCGGCTGACCGGCCTCGCGCGCTCGGGCGGGCTCCCGCCCGAGGCGCTGACCGGCGGCACCTTCACCCTCAACAACTACGGCGTGTTCGGCGTCGACGGCTCCACCCCGATCATCAACCATCCGGAGGCGGCGCTGCTCGGCGTCGGCCGGATCATCGACCGGCCCTGGGTGGTCGGCGGCGCGGTCGTGCCGCGCAAGATGACCCAGCTCTCGCTGACGTTCGACCACCGGGTCTGCGACGGCGGCGCGGCGGGCGGGTTCCTGCGGTTCGTGGCCGACTGCGTGGAGAACCCCGCGGTCATGCTCGCGAACCTGTGACGGCGGGGGGTCAGAGGCCCCGGACGGCGGCGACGGTGAACGGGATCTCCGGGGTGCCGTCGCCGAGCGGGCCGCCCTTGTCGAACTGGGACCGGACCACGTAGAGCGTCCCGTGGCGGCGGACGAGCGTCGTCGGCAGCTGGAGGGCCGGGTCGGCCAGCGTGCGCTCCAGGCGGGCCCGCGTCCCGTCGGGCGCGACGCGCCAGCGGGTCAGGGTGTTGTCGACGTTGGCGGCCGTCCAGAGGCGCCCGTGCTGGAGTTCGAGGCCGTCCGCGTTGCGCATGTCGCCGCCGCTCAGCGCGACCTCGCGGACGGCGCCGGTCGCCAGGTCCAGCCGGTAGAGGTCGCCGCCGAGCATGTCGTCGGTCAGCAGGAACCGGCCCGCGGGGTCGGCGACGATCCCGTTCAGCGTGTAGTCGGACGGCTCGTGCGGCTCCAGGACGCCGCTCAGGTCGAAGGCCGTCGACAGCGTGCCGGTTCCTCCCCGGGCGGCCTCCAGGTCGTGCGGGGTGACCCGGTAGACGACGGCACGGGTGCTGTCCGTCAGGTAGACGGCGCCGCCGGGCGCGACGGCGAGGTCGTTGACGAACCGGGCGCCGTCGCCGGGCACGACGAAACGCGCCAGCAGAGCGCGGCTCCGGGTGTCGTAGACCGCGACGCCGGACGTGGAGTCGGTGACCCACAGCCGTCCCGCGGAGTCGACCTTCAGCCCGTTGGCGGTGCGGCGGCCGTCCGTCCCGGCGGGCAGGAACACCTCGGCCGTCCGGTGCCCCGGACGCATCCGGTAGACGGTGCCGTCGGCGAAGGATCCGGCGAACATCGCCTCGCCGCGCGGGTCGGCGGCGATGCCCTCGGGGTAGACGCGGTCGCCCGGCAGGACGTAGGCCGTGGAGATCCGCGAGGCGGCCGCCGGGGCGGCGGCGCCGGCGTGCGGGGCGACGGCCACGGACGCGGGCAGGACCGCGACGGCGAGCGCCGCGGCCGCCGCCGCGGTGGAGCGCTGGATGCGCGACATGGCATCTCCGTTCGAGGTAGATCGTTAGTACGCGTACGTACAATAGTTAGAACTCTAATGCTCGTCAACGGTCTTCTCTTCGAGGGCTCGATACCATGCGGAAATGACCTCGTTGCCCGTCCCGGAGCGGCTCGGCTCCCACCTCAAGCGCGCCGAGCAGGCGCTCAACGCGGCCAAGCAGGCGGCGCTGAAGCCGAGCGGGCTCACGGTCCCCCAGTACGCGGCCCTGCTCCACCTCGCCGACAACCCGGGCATGTCGGCCGCCGCGCTGGCCCGCGCGTGCGCGGTCACGCCGCCGACGATGAACACCGTCCTGAAGAACCTCCAGGAGCGAGGGCTGATCGAGCGCACCCCGCACGAGTGGCACCGCAACATCCTGGAGACGCGGCTCACCGCCGAGGGGGCGGCCGTCCTGGAGAGCGCCGACGTGCGCGCGGTCGAGGTCGAGCGCGGGCTGGCCGCCGAGTTCACCGAGGCCGAGCGGCGGACGCTGGTCGAGCTGCTCGGCCGCTGCACCGGCTTCCTGGAAGCCGCCCGGTCCGCCCCCCGCGGCTGAGACACTCGCTACGGAATCAGGCGATCGCCGCGAGCACCGGAGGAGCCATGGGCGACGGAGTCCAGCACGACAGGTCGGGGCAGCTCAAGCAGATCGAGAGCGGGCTGCTGCCCGGCGAGCAGATCATCGCCGTCTACGACGCCGTCGGCACCGGCACGGGGTTCATCGGCCTCACCGACCGGCGAGTGATCGTCCAGGACCGCAGCTTCGCCGGCAAGAAGTACGCGATCACCAGCGTCCCCTACTCCAGGATCACCTCGGTCAGCGTGGTCAGCAACAAGTCGTGGGCCGGGTCCTACTTCTCCACCGGCTCGATCGCGATCAACGTCGGCACCCACACCTACGAGGTCGAGTTCCGCGGCTCCGACAAGAGCCACCACGTGCACAACGTGATCCTCCAGTACATCTCCAGCTGACCCGCGGCCCCGGCCGCGAAGGCGGCGACGTCAGACGACGACCGTGGCGGTGGAGCCCGCGCGGTCCTTGGTGACGCGGAGCTGGGCGGGGATGCGGGCGCGCAGCTCCGCGACGTGGCTGACGATCCCGACCGCCCGGCCCCCGTCGCGCAGCCCGTCGAGGACGTCCATCACCTCGTCGAGGGTCTCCTCGTCGAGGGTGCCGAACCCCTCGTCGACGAAGAGGGTGCCGATCTCGGTGCCGCCCGCCTCGGCGGTGACGACGCCGGCGAGGCCGAGGGCCAGCGCCAGCGAGCTGATGAACGACTCGCCGCCCGACAGGGTCACCGGGTCGCGCTCCAGGCCCGTCCAGGAGTCGGCGACGCGCAGGCCGAGGCCCCCGGCGCCCTTGGTGCGGTCGCCCGCCGCCCTGTCGGTGGTGTGGACGAGGGCGTAGCGGCCCCCGGACATGCGGTGCAGCCGCTCGTTCGCGGCGGCGACGACCTGTTCGAGGCGGGCGGCCAGCACGTACGCCGACAGCGACATCGCGTGCCGGTTCGCCGCGTGCTTGCCCGACGCGAGGCCCGCGAGGCGTTCGGCGACCTCGTGCCGCGCGGCGGCCGGCCGCCATTCGCCGACGGCGGCGGCGAGGTCCACGCGCAGCTCGGCGAGGCGCTCGCAGCGGTGCCGCGCGCGGTCGGCGGCGTTCGCGGCCCCGGTGTGCGCCGCGTCGGCCGCCGCCGCCGCGGCCTCGAGGACGCCCAGGTCGGGGGCGGGCGCGGCGGCGGCCGCGACCAGCTCCGGGTCGCCGAGCAGGGCGCGGACCTCGGCCTCCTCGTCGTCGAACCTGCGGACCCGGTCGCGCAGGACGCCCTGCTCCTCGTCGGGCAGCTCCGCCTCGCCGACCTCCTCGGGCGTGCGGAAACCCTGCTCCTCGGCCTCCTGGACGAGCTTGGCGCGGGCGGCGGCCAGCTCCTCGGCGGCGCTCCCGTGCGCGCGGGCCGCCTCGACGGCCGCGGCGAGCGCGTCGGCCTCCTCGCCGAGCCTGGCGATGCGGGCCTCCAGCGTCGCGTCGCCGCCGCGCGCCTCGTCGAGCTCGGCCGCCAGCCGGGCCTGCTCGGCGGCCAGTTCCCTGTCGTGGGTGCGGTTCTCGGTGAGGGCCCGGCCGTTCTCCTCCTGCGCGGAGCGGACCCTTTCGAGCTCCTGCTCGTGCCGGTGGAGCTCGGCCTCCAGACGTTCGGCCTCGGCGGCGCGGGCCTCCGCCGCCGCCAGCTCGGACTGCGCCTCGGCGAGCTCGGCGGCGAGGGCGTCCGCATCGGCCTCGCCCGCGATCTCCAGCAGCTTGTCGCGCTCGGTGCGCAGCTCCCCGACCGCGGTGCCGGCCTGCTCCCGGACGTCCTGGGCGGTGTCGGCCTCGGCCTGCGCCTCCTCCACCTGCTCCTCGGTCGGGATCAGCGCGAGCGAGGTCACGGGGGCCGGATGCTCGGTGGAGCCGCAGACCCGGCAGGGCTCGCCGTCGGCCAGCTCCTCGGCGAGGACGGCGGCCATGCCGTCCAGCCGCGCCTGCCGGAGGTCGAGGACGGCCTGGCGGGCGTTCTGGGCCGCGTCGACCGCCGCGCGGTAGCCGGCCTCCGCCTCGGCGAGCCGGTGCTCCACCTGGTCGCGGCGCTGAGCGGCGTCGAGGCGGCGCCCGGCCTCCTGGACGGCGGCCGCGGCGCCGGAGCGCCCGGCGGCGGCGAGCCTGGCCTCGTCCAGCTCGGCGCGGTGCCCCGCCACGACGGCGGGCAGTTCGGCGAGGGCGGCGCGGATCCGCGCGTCCTCCGGCTCCAGCCGCCGCAGCTCCTCTGCGAGCTCCTCGCGGTCGCGGCCGATCCGGCGGAGCCGCGCGGCGGCGGCGCGCCTGCCCTCCAGCGCCGCGACCTCGTCGCGGCGGTGGCGCTCGGCCTTGGCGAGAACGTCGTGCGGGGCCTTCGGCGGCAGCAGCGCGGCGACCCGGGAGCGGGTCTCCTCGGCCCAGCGCCGGGCTCGGGCCGCCTCCCCGTGGCGCGACCGCACGTCCCTGACCAGCGGGACGACCCGGTCGGCGCGGGCGGCGGCGTCGAGCCGCGAGGCCAGCCGCGACTTCTCCTCCGCGCGCTGGGCCAGCGCTTCGCGCCTGGCGAGGGCGTCGGCGTGGCGGCGCCGCCGGTCGGCGAGGGCCCTCGACTCCTCCAGCGCCTCGCGCGCCGTGCGCAGCGCAGCGGCGGCACCCGCGCGCAACTCCTCGACGACCGCGCGGACGTCCTCCTGGCCGCCCGCCAGCTCGGCGGCCCACGCGGGCAGCGCCTCGACCTCGGCGAACGGCTCGACCGCGGGCTCCCCGCGGCGCGGCGCCGGGACGGCCGGGCGGGACCCGCGCGGCGAGGCGGCGCCGGTCGTCTCGCAGATCCGGTCGGCGATCGACACGGCCCGCGCCCCGAGCTCGGCGGCCTCCCGCCCGGTGGCGGCGCGCCGCTCGGCGAGCCACTTCTCGACCTGCGCGAACACCTCGGCGGCGAACAGGCGCTCCAGCACCTTGCGGCGCTCCTCGGCGCCGGCGCGCAGGAACCCGGCGAACTCCCCCTGCGGCAGCATCGCCACCTGGCAGAACTGGACCGCGGTCATCCCGAGCATTTGCGAGACGAGGTCGCCCGCCTCGTCGAGCCGAGTCGTGAGCCCCACCCACGCGCCGTGCTCGAACTCCTCCAGGATCACCTTGGCGTGCTCGTTCGTCGTCCCCGACCCGCGCAGCTTCGGCCGCTCCCAGGCGGGCGAGCGCGTGATGCGCAGCCGGCGGCCCCGGATGGTCGTCTCCAGGACCACGCGCGGCCCGGCGCCGGGGGGCGCGTGGTCGCTGCGCAGCCCCTTCACCGCGTTGCGGACGCCGGGCACCTGCCCGTAGAGCGCGAAGCAGACCGCGTCGAGGATGCTCGTCTTGCCCGCGCCCGTCCGGCCCTGGATGAGGAACAGCCCGGCGTCGGACAGCGCGTCGAAGTCGATGGACTCCGTCCCCGAGAAGGGCCCGAACGCCGCGATCTCCAGCCGGTGCAGCCTCACGCCATGGCCTCCTTGCGGCGGCACGCCTCGAACGCCTCGTGGAGAAGGGCGCGTTCGGCGGCGGTCGCGGGCCCGTCGGTGACCTCGGCGACGAAGTCGCCCGCGACGTCGAGGGCGGAGCGCTCGCGGAGGCGGCCCGTCCAGGTGCGGGCGCCGTCCGTCCCGCCGCCCTCGGGCTCGAAGCCAAGGACGAGCGTGTGCGGGAACCGGCGGCGCAGCCGCTCCATCGCGGCGGACGGGCGGCGCGCGTCGGTCAGCGTGACCTGGAGCCAGCGGTCTTCGACGCGGTCGTAGGACGGGTCGGTGAGCAGGTCGTCGAGGCGGCCCCGGACCCGGGCGAGGCGCCGCGGGACGGGCGCCTCCACGAACTCCGCGGCGGCGCCGTCCGCGCGCAGGTCGATCAGCCACGAGCCCTTGACGTGCCTGTCCTCCGAGAACGAGTAGGCCAGGGGCGAGCCCGAGTAGCGGATGCGGTCGGTGATGCTCCAGCGGCCGTGCAGGTGGCCGAGCGCCGCGTAGTCGACGCCGTCGAACACCGAGGCCGCCACCTGAGAGGACCCGCCCACCGAGATGTCGCGCTCGCTCTCGCTGGACTCGCCGCCGGTGACGAACGCGTGCGCGAGCACGACCGACAGCTCGTCGCGGCGCGCGGCGTCGGCGCGGACGCGGCGCATCGCCTCGGTGAGCGCGGCGGCGTGGCTGCGCTCGTCCAGCTCCCACGGATGGCGGACGAGCTCGGGCTCCAGGTAGGGGATGCCGTAGATCGCGGCGTCGCCCACGACGACGGGCTCGCCCACCGTCGCGAAGTCGGTGCGGACGTGCACGCCGGCCGCGTCCATCAGCCCCGAGCCGAAGCCGAGGCGGCGCGCGGAGTCGTGGTTGCCCGCGATGACCACGACGCGGGTGCGGTCGGCGAGCCGCTTCAGGGCCTCGTCGCACAGCCGGACGGCGTCGACGGCGGGCAGGGCCCGGTCGTAGACGTCCCCGGAGACCAGCACGCACTCGACCCGCTCCGCCTCGACGGTCTCGACCAGGTGGTCGACGAACGCCGCCTGTGCGGCCAGCAGGTCCTCGCGGTGGAACGATCTGCCGAGATGCCAGTCGGAGGTGTGCAGGATTCGCATGTCGCAGCAACCATAGGCACCCCCTCCGACACATCCGGCGCAGAAACGCCGAGTCACCTCAAACGATCTCCGCGGGCGGTGCCGCCGGCGCCGCCGCGCTCCCGTAGGGTGGCGGCGTGAGCGAGCGCCCCTACGTGCTGCTGAGCTGCGCGATGTCCGCCGACGGCTACATCGACGACGCGACTCCCGAGCGGCTGCGGCTGTCCAGCACGGCCGACTGGGACCGGGTCGACGCGGTGCGCGCCGGCTGCGACGCGATCCTCGTCGGCGCGGGGACCGTCCGGGCCGACGACCCGAGGCTGCTCGTGCGCTCCGCGGCCCGGCGGGAGCAGCGCGTCGCGCGCGGGCTGCCGCCCGACCTCACCAAGGTGACGCTGACCTGGAGCGGCGACCTCGACCCCGGCGCGCGGTTCTTCACCACCGGCGAGTCGCCGAAGCTCGTCTACGCCCCGACGGGCACCGCGTCCGGGCTGGCCGGCCGGCTCGGCGGCCTGGCCGACGTCGTCGACGCCGGCGACCCGCTCGCGCTCGGCGCGGTGCTCGGCGACCTCGCCTCCCGGGGCGTCCGGCGGCTGATGGTCGAGGGCGGCGGCGGGATCCACACGCTGTTCCTCACCGCCGACGCGGTGGACGAGATCCAGCTCGTGGTGGCGCCGTTCTTCGTCGGCGACCCGTCCGCGCCGCGCTTCGTGCGGTCCGGGGTGTTCCCGCAGTCGCCGGCGCGCCCGATGCGGCTCGCCGAGGCCACCCGCATCGGCGACCTCGCCCTGCTGCGCTACCTGGTCGGGGGCGGGCGTGGATGACCTCGGCTGGCTGGCGCTGGCCTGCGACCTCGCGGCGCTGTGCCCGCCGTCGCGCACCGCGTTCTCGGTGGGCGCGGTCATCGTCGGCGCGGACGGGCGGGAGGTCGCCCGCGGCTTCTCCCGCGAGGACGACCCGCACGACCACGCCGAGGAGGCCGCGCTCGCCAGGACCGGCGGCGACCTCGCCGGCGCGACCGTCTACAGCTCCCTCGAACCGTGCGGGCACCGCGCGTCGCGGCCCCGCACGTGCGCGGAGCTGATCGTCGCCTCGGGCGCCCGGCGCGTCGTGTTCGCCTGGCGGGAGCCGTCGCTGTTCGCCGAGGGGACGGGCGCCGAGATCCTCGAGGCCGCGGGCGTCGAGGCGGTCGAGCTGCCGGGGCTCGCCGAACGCGCCCGCCGCCCGAACGCCCACCTGCTCTAGGACGGGTCGGGGTCGGCGTGCGGGACCCCCTTGAGCTCGTGGAAGCCGGGCACCCCCGCGACGAGGAGCGTCCCGTCCCAGAGCCTCCCGGCCTCCTCGCCCCGCGGGATCCGCGACAGGACCGGCCCGAAGAACGCGACCTCGCCGACCGCGACCACGGGCGTGCCGACGTGCGGGCCGACCCTCGCGAGCCCCGCGGCCGTCGAGGCGCGGACCGCGCCGTCGTAGTGGTCCGACAGGGCCGTTTCGGCGAGGTCCCCGGACAGGCCGGCCTCGGCGAGCGCGTCGGGGATCGTCTGCGGCCCCATCTCCTTCCGCTCGTGGACGCGGGCGCCGAACGCGGTGTAGAAGCGGCCCAGCGCCTCCTGCCCGGCCCTGTCCGCGACGGCCGCGCAGACCCGGGCGGGCAGCCACAGGTAGCCCTCGGGGTCGTTCTCGGGATCGTCGTCGCGGCCCTCGTTCAGCGCCGCCAGGCTCAGCAGGTGCCAGCACGGCTCGATGGGCCGGACCTTCGCGGCCTCCAGCAGCCACCGCGACGTGATCCAGGTGTAGGGGCAGGCTGGGTCGAACCAGACGTCCGCGATCTCGGCCATGGGCCCGTTCTATCAAATGAGACTCCAGTCTCATTTGCTCTTGCCAACGCCCGGGGACGTCATGCGATGCTGTGGCCAAGCAAGCATTCGGTTATCCGCGTCGGCCCTTCGGGCAGGGGAGGCACAGCAGCATGCGCGAGCACGATCGGCTGTTCATCGGAGGCGAGTGGGCCGCACCGGCCGGCACCGGCGTGATCGACGTCGTGTCCCCGCACACCGAGGAGGTCATCGGGCGGGTGCCCGAGGGCACCGAGGGCGACATCGACGCGGCCGTCGCGGCGGCGCGGCGCGCCTTCGACGAGGGCCCCTGGCCGCGGATGACCCCGGCCGAGCGCGCCGAGATCGTCGGCCGGCTCTCGGCGATCTACGCCGAGCGGCAGCAGGAGATGGCCGACCTCGTGACCGCCGAGATGGGCTCGCCCATCATGTTCTCGGTGTTCGGCCAGGCCGCCATCCCGCAGATGGTGCTCCAGTACTACGTGGACCTCGCCGCCTCCTACACCTGGGAGGAGGAGCGGCAGGGGATGCTGGGCCCGGTCACGGTCACCCAGGAGCCGGTCGGCGTCGTCGCGGCGATCGTCCCGTGGAACGTCCCGCAGTTCACGCTGATGCTCAAGCTCGCGCCCGCGCTCATCGCCGGCTGCACGGTGGTGGCCAAGCCCTCCCCCGAGACCCCCCTCGACTCCTACCTGCTCGCCGAGTGGATCCGCGAGGCGGGCATCCCCGAGGGCGTGGTCAACTTCGTCCCGGCCGGCCGCGAGGTCGGCGCCTACCTCGTCGCGCACCCCGACGTCGACAAGGTGTCCTTCACCGGCTCCACCGCCGCCGGCCGCAAGATCGGCGCGGTCTGCGGCGAGCAGCTCAAGCGGGTCACCCTCGAGCTCGGCGGCAAGTCCGCCGCGATCATCCTGGACGACGCGGACCTGGCCGCCACCGTCGAGGGCTTCAAGCTGGCCTCGCTGATGAACAACGGCGAGGCGTGCGCGGCGCAGACCCGCATCCTCGCCTCCCGCCGCCGCTACGACGAGGTCGCCGACGCGCTCGCGAGCATGGTGAGCGGCCTCAGCGTGGGCGACCCCTCCGACTACGGCTGCGAGATCGGCCCGCTGGTCGCCAGGCGGCAGCAGGAGCGCGTGGAGAACTACATCCGGATCGGCCAGGACGAGGGCGCCAAGATCATCACCGGCGGCCTGAACCGCCCGCACGACCGCGGCTGGTACGTCGCCCCGACCGTCTTCGGCGACGTCGGCAACGACATGCGCATCGCCCGCGAGGAGATCTTCGGCCCGGTCCTGGTCCTCATCCCCTACGAGGACGAGGCCGACGCCATCAAGATCGCCAACGACAGCGACTACGGCCTCGGCGGGTCGGTCTGGACCTCCGACGTCGGCCACGGCGTCGAGGTCGCCCGCCGCATCCGCACCGGGAGCTGCGGCGTCAACATGTACACCCTCGACCCGAACACCCCGTTCGGCGGCTACAAGAACAGCGGCCTCGGCCGCGAGCTCGGCCCCGAGGGCCTGCACGCCTACCTGGAGCACAAGTCCATCCCCCACCCCGCCCCCGCGGGCTGACCCCTCGGTGACGGCCGGGCGGCGCGGGTGACGCCGCCCGGCGGTTCCACGCCCTGATCCCGGGCGCTCCCCCGCGCCGATTCCACCCTGGCGGCGCGGGGGCCGTACCGTAGTGCGCCGTGTCCCCTGCCTCCGACAACGCGGCCGCGAGCCTCGACGACGTCCTCGTCGGCGAGGCCGTGCTGGGCGTCTACCGCCAGATGTTCGCGGCGCTGGCCCGCGACAGCGGCGCGGTCGTCGACGACCCGGAGCTCGTGGACGTCGCCGAGACGCTGCTCGCCGCGTTCGCCGACGCGGGCGAGGACGGCCTGAGCCGCGAGCAGATGCGGTATGTGTGCCGCCGCTACCCCGCCGAGGTCTTCGAGAACCGGCTGCGGGTGCTGAAGGGGCTCGGCGCCGTCCGCGAGGTGTTCCCCAAGCCGAACCAGCTGCGCTACCGGGCGTCGTTCACCAGCGTCGTCGGGCTGATGTTCGTCCGGCGGATGATGCTGGACGGCGGCCAGAGCGAGATGCACCGGCTCCTCGCGCTGGAGCAGCTCAACGTCGCCGACCCGCGCATGACGCCCGAGCAGGCGCGCGGCGGCGCGGACGGCCTCGCCCGCGCGTTCCGGCTGTGGAGCGTCGAGCTCGTCACCCTCACCAACGGCACCATCGAGGAGCTCCGCGAGCAGGCCCCCAAGCTCTGGGGCACCGAGGAGATCCTGCTGCGCGCCGAGCGGCTGCACGGCGCGATCCTGCGCCGCTGGCCGCAGCTCGACCGCACCTGCACCGACCTGCGCGCCGCCATCTACGCCTACGGCGACGCCTCCCGCCGCGCCGCCGCCCGGCTGTCGGACTCGGCGGGCACGACCCGCAACCTCACCCTCCTGCCGCCCGAGACGTGGCGCACCTTCACCCGCACGGCGTCCCGGGAGGACCTCGCGGCCGTGCTGGACGGGTTCGTCTTCGACGCGCCGGCGCCGTGGCACGAGCCGTCCGCGGTGGTGACCGCCGTGGAGGACGGCCCGCGCGCCACCCCCCCGCGTCCCGCGCCGCCCCGGCCCTCGGTCCCCGACCCGGGCCTCTCGGGCGACACCGGCTCGGACACGGCCGCGACGGAGCGGCTGCGCGACCTGGCCGAGCAGATCCTGCGCGGCCGTGACGCGGTCGCGGTCGAGGACGTCCTCGCCCACGACTGGCCCACGGCGCGCCGCATGCTCGCCGACCTCTCGTCGCTCCACCTGCACCCCGGGCTCCCCTACCGCCTCGTCTGGTCGGACGGCCTGGCGCTGCGCCCCGAAGGCTCCCCGACGTGGATCTCCCCGGGGCGGCTCGAAAGGACGGACCGGTGACCGTCGACCCGCATGTGCTGGCCCGCGCACGCGCCCGCGTGCTGGGCGGGCCGTCCGGCCCGGCGTCCGATCCCGTGCCGCCGGGGACGGTCGCGGCGGCCGACGGCGACCGCGTCTGGCTCCTGCCCGAGTGGCCGGACGGCGCGACGCCCGCGCTGCTGGAGGAGTACGACACCGCCCCCATGCCCCTGGACCGCGCGGGCCAGGCCCGCCGCGTCCTCGCCGCCGCCCTGCGCTGCTGCTGGACGCGCCTGGACGACGCTCCCTGGCCGGGCTCCCCGTCCGCGGTCGCGAACGTCCTGGAGGTGTACGCGGGCATGACGCGCGGCGACACCGACCTGGCCCGCCGCTGGGCCACCGGCGAGCTCCGCCGCCTGTCGGAGACCGGCTGGCTCCTGCTCGACGAGGCCTCCGGCTCTGTCCGCCCCGGCCCGCGGGTCGCCCTCTGGCCGGAAGGCTCCCTGGCGTCCCTGCGCGACCTCCTGCGCCGCCTCCCCGAGCCCGGCACCGGGTCCGACGCCGGGGAGGCACCGGATGGGTGACATGTTCGAACCGGTGCTGCGCCCCTACGACGAGCGGCGCCGGGCGGAGCTCGTCGCGGCCTACATGGCGGTCGAGCACGCCGCCGAGCCGGTCTCGGAGGTGCGGTTCGCGGCGCTGCGGGAGCCGCCGCTGCGCAGGGCGCTGGAGGAGATGCTCGCGCTGGGCGGGCGGACCCTGATCCGGTCGGAGCAGACGCGCTGGACCTCCGGCTACCGCGACGACGTCGCGGCGGAGCTGGCCGCCGACCCCGAGTGCGTCCCGCCGGTGCGGGAGCGGGCCGTGCTCGCGCTGGTGCTGATCCACTCGGTGGCGATCCCGAGGGCGGCGGGGCTGCTGGAGGACGACTCGTGGCTGTCGCCCCACCCGACGCCGCTGGACGAGCTGCGCCGCCGCACGCAGCTGCCGGTCGGGGAGCTGGAGGCGTCGCTGCGGCGGCTGCGGCTGGCCGGGCTGGTGTCGCAGGTGAAGGCGGGGGCGGACGACGCCGGAGGGTTCGTGCCGGGGCCGCAGTTCCACCGGCTGACCGGCGCCGCGCGCAGGCGCCTGCAAGAGGAGCTGATCCTGGCCGCCGGGCCGGACTCGCCGCTCGCGGCGGCGATCCGGGCGCGGCGCAGGGGGCGGGAACGCGAGCAGGGGGAGCACACATGACGGCCGTCCTCGAACCGATGGTGACCGCGCGCGACGCCGAGAACGTCGTCGGCGACCGGACCCTCGTGGCGGTGCAGGCGGTGAACATCTCGCGGCTGTCGACGCATCCGGTGCCGACCGTCCCGGGGACGCTCATCGTGGTCGCCGGGCAGGGGCCGAAGGACTCCAACGGCGCCGGCAAGTCCTCGTTCATCGCGGCCATCACCGCGCTGCTGGGGGACGAGCAGTGGCGGTTCGCCTCGGGCGCGCGTGCGGTGGCGGAGCTGCTGTTCAACGCGGAGCTGGCCGCGCAGGGCGACAGCCAGTGGGCCAGCGCCGACCACGGCTACATCGTCGGCGTCTTCGACCACGCCGGCCCGCCCGAATCCGACGCCCTCACGGAGGACGACACACCCGCCGGAAAGGCCAGTGCCTCCAGAAGGAACGGCACCGCCGGGAAGAACGGCACCACCGGAGAGAACGGCGCCACCGCCGACGAGGCGTCCGGAGAGAACGCCGCCGCCGGAGAGAACAGCACCGCCGGAGAGAACGCCGCCGTCGGAGAGAACAGCACCGTCGGAGAGAAGAGCACCGCCGGAGAGAACGGCACCGCCGGAGAGAACGGCACCGTCGGGGAGAACGGCACCGTCGGGGAGAACAGCACCGCCGGGAACGACGACGTCGCTGAGGAGGGCTCCGAAAGCGCCGTGACCGTGTGGTTGCGGGTGAACGTCGACGCGCCGCATCTGGAGATCCGGTGGCGGCGGGGGGTGTACCTGGCGTCCGCGCCGTCCGAGGCCGACCGGGTGTCGCTGGCCGACCGGCTGTGGGCGAGCCTGCCGCGCAGCGCCGGGCGGCGCGACCTCGTCGCGAAGGACCTGTCCCGCGTCCTGTACGGGGGGCAGGTCCGGTGCGTGTCGTTCCTGTCGACGTCCGTGCGGTCCAAGGTCGCCACGAACCTGCTGTCGCAGCCGCTGAACGAGATCAGCCCGGAGCGCATCTTCAGCGCGATCGCGGCGCTGACCGGGCTGGACCGGGAGCTGGAGGCCGAGCGCAAGTCCCGCGCGGAGGAGCACCGGGAGCGCGCCAAGGCCGCGGAGGCGGCGGAGCGGCTCACCGAGTGGGAGCGGGAGGCGGCGAGCCTGCTGAAGACGTTCGACCGCCGCGACCGGGCACGCGACGAGGTGGCCGCGGCCGTGCGGCACTGGCGGACGCGGCAGGCCCGGCTGCTGGCGGACGCGGCCGAGGCCGACGCCGCCCACGCCGCCGACCAGGAGCGGCTGCACCGGGAGGGCGAGGAGCTCGCCGCCGCGGCGAGGGCCGCCGAGAAGGAGATCGAGCAGCTCACCGGCGGCGCGCTGGAGGAGCGGCTCCACGAGGCGGGCGCGGCGCTCGCCGAGCTGAAGGGCCAGGCCGACAAGCTCGGCGCGGACAAGGCCGTCGCCCGCAACCGGCTGGACGAGCTGCGCCGGCGCGTGTCGGCGCTGGAGGAGCGCCGCCGGGAGGCCGACGGGCGCGACCGCGACGCGGCCCGCGCCGAGCTGGCGGACGCCGAGTCCCGCCGTGACGAGGCCCAGCAGGAGTACGGGATGGCCAAGGGCGCCGTCGCGCGCGCGGAACGGTCCCTGGCCGAGGCAGAGGCGGGCGAGGGCAGCGCGCCCGCGCAGATCCGGGCGCTCGCCGCCGAGGGCATCGCGGCGGTCGGCCTGCTGGACGCCGTGGAGCTGGCCGAAGGCGTCCGGGAGCGCTGGGAGGCGGCCCTGTGGCCCTACCGGGAGGCCGTCGTCGTGGGGGCGGACGACCTCGACGCGGCGGTCGCCGCCCTGGAGGGCATGCCCGGCTCCATGATCGTCCCCGCGGACGGCGCCGGGCCGCTCCCGGACGGCGTGAGCTGCGCCCCCTCCCCGAGCGGCTTCTTCGCCGCGCTCGAGGCGGAGGGCACCGGTGTCGTGGTCGTCGGCGGGTTCACCGAGCCCGTCACGGGGCGCGTGGCGCGCGTCCAGGCGGCCAGGACTTCGGTGGAGTCCGCGAAGGAGGCGCTGGAGCGCGCGCGGCAGGCCACGGCCGACGCCGCCGCCGACGTGGCGCTGGCGGGGCGGCGGCTCGCGGGGGCGCGGGCGGCGGCCGAGCTGGAGGAGGTCCGCACGGCGATGGCGGGGCTGCGCGAGGGCCTGGAGGAGCTGGGCGGCAGCGAGTCCCGGCTCGGCCCGCGCCTCGGGGCGGCCGAGCAGGCGCTGCGGCGGCTCCAGGCCAAGGCCGACACGCGCGCACTGGAGGTCGACCGGCTGCGCGGCCGCAAGGAGACGCACGAGCGCGACCGCGACAAGGTCCGCCGCGCGGCGTCCGAGCTGGCCGACCGGCGCGCCGCGCTCGGGCTGGACGACCTGGAGAAGGCGTGGGGCGGCTCCCGCGAGAGCGCCGCCGAGTGGCTGTCCGGCCTGGACGACGACGAGGCCACCTGGACGCCCGCCGAGTGGTGGCACACCGCCGAGAAGCACCTGTCGGAGGCGCTGCGGCGGGTCTTCCCGGACGGCCCGTCCGACGAGGACATGCCCGAGGAGATCCGGTTCCTGCTCCGCGAGCGCGCCGAGGGCGAGGGCCGCCGCACCGACCGCGAGCAGGCCACGTTCCCCCGCCTGGTGAAGGCGGTGGAGAGCTACCTGCGCCAGCAGGAGGACTACGAGAAGCACCAGCGGCGGCAGATCGAGGTGCAGCTGTCGGGGCGGCGCGCCGACCTGGACAAGGCGCAGAAGGGCGCGACCGAGGCGGCGGGCGCGGCCGAGGCGCACCGCACGGCGCTGACGGCCGCGATCCGCGCGCGCCTCCAGCGGGTGTCGGAGGAGTTCGAGAAGCTGGACGTGGCGTACGGGGGCTACGGCGCGACGCTGGAGTTCCCCACGCCGGAGCAGCCCGGCGACCCCGAGCAGGAGTGGCGCTGGCGCGTCACGCCGAAATGGCGCCGCTCGGACGGGCAGCGGTACGTCCCCTACAACCGCCGCGCCAACACCGCGCTCATGGACGAGAAGGCCGTCAAGCTGGTGTGCGCGGCGGCGCTCGCCAGCTCCGGCGGTGGCCGCCTGTGCCTGGTGCTGGACGAGCTCGGCCGCAACCTCGGCAAGGAGCACCGCAAGGAGGCCGTCGCGCTCTTCCGCAAGATCGGTGAGACGCACGGCATCACCGTGATCGGCGCCCTGCAGGACGACATGGAGCCCTACGCGATCGACGCGTGCGGCCAGTACGTGAAGCTGCGCCGCTCATCCGACACGATGCCCTACAACGAGTCCCCGGTCGTCGTCGGCTACGACGAGCACGAACCCCGCGTCCGCAAACTGGCCGCCCACATCACCACCGCCCGCCCCGACCCGGCCCCGACGCCCCCCGAACCCCGGCGGCCCCCCGAGCCGCGGTGACGAGCCGGGCAGCCGTGGCCGCCCCCGCGGTGGGCACCGTCCCAGGCCGTGCCGCCTCCAGAGCCACAGTGACCAGCCCGAAACGCGACGACCGCCCCGAGCCGCACGGAACGGCCCGGGGCGCGGCGTCCGGGCCGGGCGTCGTCAGCGGCGTCCGGGCCGGGCGTCGTCAGCCGTCGGTGAGGCCCAGGCTTTGGGCCTCCTTCGTCACTCGTGCGGCGGCGGCGGACGAGCCGGCCGCGTCCAGTTCGTGGGCGAGTTCCTCCAGTTCGCCGCCGCCCGCCATGAGGGCGGTGAGCTCCTCGCGGGTGATCTCCTCCTTGGTGTGGTAGCCGATGCTGCGCCCCCGGTTGAGGATCAGGAAGCGGTCGCCGACCGGGTAGGCGTGGTGCGGGTTGTGGGTGATGAAGACGACCGCGAGGCCCCGCTCCCGCGCCTGGACGATGTAGCGCAGCACCACCCCGGCCTGCTTGACGCCGAGGGCGGCGGTGGGCTCGTCCAGCACGAGGGCCTTCGCGCCGAAGTGGACGGCGCGGGCGATGGCCACGCACTGCCGCTCGCCGCCCGACAGGGTCCCGATGGGCTGGTCGACGTCGCGCAGGTCGATGCCCATCGCGGCCATCTCGCGATGGGTGGTCTCGCGCATGGACCGGACGTCGATGCGACCGAAACGGCCCCGCAGCTCCGAGCCGAGGAAGAAGTTGCGCCAGACCGGCATGAGCGGGACGACCGCGAGGTCCTGGTAGACGGTCGCGATGCCCCGGTCGAGCGCGTCGCGGGGCGAGCCGAAGCCCACCTCCTCCCCCCGCACCTCGTAGGTGCCGGTGTCGTGGCGGTGCAGCCCGGCGACGACCTTGATGAGCGTGGACTTGCCCGCCCCGTTGTCGCCGAGGACGCACGTGACCTCGCCCGCGGACGCCTCCAGGTCGACGTCGCGCAGCGCGATGACGTTGCCGTAGTTCTTGCCGACGCCGCTCAGCCGGATGAGCGGCGCGCCCTTGCCGTCCGTCATGGCGACCGCTCCACTCTGCGCCGCACCACCAGGTTGACCACGGTGGCGATCAGCAGCATCGCGCCGAGGAAGAACCGGAACCAGTCGGGGTTCCACTCGGCGTACACGATGCCCTTGTTCGCCATGCCGAAGATGAACGCGCCGATCGCCGCGCCGATCGCCGACCCGTAGCCGCCGGTGAGCAGGCACCCGCCGATGACCGCGCAGATGATGTAGAGGAACTCGTTGCCGATGCCCTCGCCCGACTGGACGGTGGCGAACGCGAACACCAGGTGCATCCCGGAGAACCACGCGCAGAACGCGACGCCCATGAACAGGCCGATCTTCACGCGGTCGACGGGCACGCCCACCGCGCGGGCGGCGGCGGACGCCCCGCCCACCGCGAAGATCCAGTTGCCGACGCGGGTGCGCAGCAGGAGCCAGGTCGCGATCGCCGTGAACGCCAGCCACCAGAACACCGTGACCTTGACGTTGACGCCGAGGACGTCGACGTCGGAGGCGAACACCGCGCGGGCGGAGGCGAAGCCGTCCATGTCGCGGACGGAGTCGCTCGCGACGTTGCCGGTGAGCGCCTTCGTCACGCCGAGGTTCAGGCCCGCGAGCATGAAGAACGTGGCGAGCGTGATGATGAAGCTCGGCAGCCGCGTCCGGACGTAGAGGACGCCGTTCACCATGCCGAGCACCAGCGTCAGCACCAGCGAGATCGCCACGCCCGCCCACACGTTCAGCGTGAACTGGTAGGCGGTCAGCGCGGCGACCAGCGCCGAGGAGGTCACCATCACCCCGGCGGACAGGTCGAACTCGCCGCCGATCATCAGCAGCGACACCCCGACCGCCATGATGCCGAACGTCGACGCCGCGTACAGCACGGTGGAGAACGACCCGGCGCGCAGGAACGCGTCCGCCACCACCGAGAAGAACACGAACAGCGCCACCGCGCCGAGCAGCGCGCCGAGCTCCGGGCGGCCCAGCAGCCGCCGCAGCGGCGACCGCCGGGCCAGGCGCTCGTCGGGGCGGGCCACCGGCGGCTCGGCCACCGCCTGGGTCACCGCGTCCCCCGGTTCGCGAACGCCTCGAGCTGCCCGGCGTTCTGCTTGGTGACGATCGCGGGCCCGGTCAGCACGGGGCGCCCGCCGCCGAGCACGTTGCCGTTGTTCTTCAGCAGCCACAGCTCGTCGACGGCCTCGTAGCCCTGCAGGTAGGGCTGCTGGTCGACGGCGAACTCGATCGCCCCGGAGTTGATCGAGGCGATGAGGTCCTTGTTCAGGTCGAACGTGCCCACCTTCGCCTTGCTCCCGGTCTCCTTGACCGAGTCGACGGCGGTGGCGGCGAACGGGGCGCCGAGCGTCAGGATGCCGTCGATGCTCTTGTCGGCCTGGAGCTTGGCGGTGATGGACGACTTCACCTCCGGCATGTTGGTGCCCTGCACGAACAGGTTCTGCAGGTCGCCGCCGAACGTCTTCTTGGCTCCGGCGCAGCGGTCCTCCAGGCCGACGTTGCCCTGCTCGTGGACGACGCACAGCGCCTTCTTGGCGCCGATCTTCGCCAGCTCCGTGCCCGCGGCCTCACCGGCGATCGACTCGTCCTGCCCGAAGTGCGCGACCGCGCCGAGCTTCGCCGAGTCCTCGGCGCCGGAGTTGATCGAAACGACCGGGACCTTCGCCGCCGCGGCGCGGGCCAGCACGTCCTTCATCGCGTCCGGCTTGGCGAGGGTGACGATGATGCCGTCGACCTTCTTGTCGAGCGCGGCCTGGACGAGCTGGGCCTGCTTGCCGCCGTCGGGGTCGGCCGAGTAGAGGAACTCGACGTTGTCCTTGGCGGCGGCGGCCTTCGCCCCCTTCTGGACGATGTCCCAGAAGGTGTCGCCCGCGCCGGAGTGCGTGATCATCGCGATCTTCAGCCGGGGGCCGGCGCCCTCCGGCGTCTCCTCGGACTTCTTGCCGCCCGAGCTGCTGCAGGCGCTCAGCGCCAGCAGCCCCGCGGCGGCCAGTACCGCGAGACCCCTGGACGTCCCGCGCGCGAAAACGCCTCTCATCGGCTGTTCTCCGTTTCTCCCCGAATGGTCGGTCTGAGGAGTTGATCACAGATGATGACGGCGCGTGCGCCTATCCCTCTCATATCGGGCGCGGGCCTCCCGGGTGGAGTCCAGCGCCGACACCTCTGCGACCGGGACGTCCCACCATGCCGCACTGTCGGGGGTGCCTGCCAAGGGGTTCGTCTCAATGTGGATAACCGTGGTCCGGGGCGACTTGCGTGCCTGATGGAGGGCGTCGTGCAGGTCGCCGGGGGTGGTGGCGCGGATGACGTCGGCGCCGAGGCTGGCGGCGTTGGCGGCCAGGTCGAGAGGGATGGGGTCGCCGTCCAGGCCGGTGGGGGTGCGGAGGCGGTGGCGGGTGCCGAACCGTTGGGCGCCGACCGATTCGGACAGGTTGCCGATGGAGGCGTAGCCGTGGTTCTGGACCAGGACGACGACGAGCTTGATGCCTTCGGCGGCGGCGGTGGTGAGTTCCTGGGCCATCATCAGGTACGAGCCGTCGCCGACCATGACGAACACCTCGCGGTCGGGCGCGGCCATCTTCACCCCCAGGCCCCCGGCGATCTCATAGCCCATGCAGGAGTAGCCGTACTCGACGTGGTAGCCCTTGGGGTCGCGGGCCCGCCACAGCTTGTGCAGGTCACCGGGCATCGACCCCGCCGCGCACACCACCACGTCCCGCGGCCCGCTGACCTGGTTGACCGCCCCGATCACCTCGGCCTGGGTCATCGACCCCCCGCCGTCGCGGTCCTGGTCCTGGGGGCGGCAGGCCTGGTCGGCCTTGGCGTTCCACTCGGCCATCAACGCCCGCGCGCGGTCGGTGTGCGCCTGCGGGACGGTGTAGCCCTCCAGCGCGGTGTCCAGTGCGCGGATGGCTTCGCGGGCGTCGGCCACCACCGACACTCCCCCGAGCTTGACCGCATCAGATCTGGCGACGTTGATGTTGACGAACCTGACGTCGGGGTCGGCGAACAGGCTGTGGGAAGCGGTGGTGAAATCGCTGTAACGCGTCCCGATCCCCACCACCACATCGGCCTCGCGCGCCAACGCGTTGGCCGCCGTGGTCCCCGTCGCCCCGATCGCGCCCACCGAGCACGGGTGATCCCACGCCAGCGCGCCCTTGCCCGCCTGGGTCTCGGCCACCGGCACCCCGGTCCGCTCGGCCAGCACCCCCAGCGCCTCGCTCGCACCGGAGTAGATCACCCCACCCCCCGCCACGATCAACGGACGCTCCGCCGCCCCCACGATCGCCGCCGCCTCCTCCAGCGCGGCGGGCTCGGGCACCGCACGCGCGACCCGCCACACCCGCTCGGCGAACAACTCCTGCGGCCACTCGAACGCCTCGGCCTGCACGTCCTGCGGCAGCGCCAACGTCACCGCACCGGTCTCGGCCGGATCGGTCAGCACCCGCATCGCCGCCAGCAACGCCCCCGGCAACTGCTCAGGACGATTGATCCGATCCCAGTACCTCGACACCGGCCGCAAACAATCATTCACCGACACATCGAACGACCGCGCATCCTCCAACTCCTGCAGCACCGGATTGGCCGGACGCGTGGCGAACACATCCCCGGGCAGCAGCAGCACCGGCAACCGGTTGATGGTGGCCAGCGCCGCACCCGTCACCAAGTTCGTCGCGCCCGGCCCGATCGAGGTCGTGCACGCCAACGTCGACAACCGATCACTCATCCGCGCATAACCGGCCGCCGAATGCACCATCGCCTGCTCGTTGCGCGCCATGTAGTACGGCAACTCATCACCGTGCTCCAGCAGCGCCTGACCGACCCCCGCCACATTGCCGTGCCCGAAAATCCCGAAACACCCGGCGAAGAACCGCCGCCGCTCCCCATCCCGCACGCTGTACTGCGCAGCCAGGAAACGCACCAGAGCCTGCGCCACCGTCAACCTCATGACCGTCCCTCCGCCGAGGTGAGCGGCAGCCGCGGGTCGACCGCCTGCCCCTTCCAGGTGTCGCGGATCCACGCGTGCGCCGGGTCGTCGCAGATGCGCCACGCCCGCTCCGGCGACGGTCCCGCCATCACGTTCAGGTAGTACAGGTCATGCCCCGGCGGGGCCATCGACGGCCCGTGCCAGCCGTGCGGAATCAGCACGGCGTCGCCGCTGCGGACTTCCGCCAGGACGTCGATCGGGCGCCCCGGCGACCCGTAGACGCGCTGGTAGGCCATGCCGTCCCGGGCGACCTCGAAGTAGTAGATCTCCTCCAGGACGGCCTCGTCCGCGGTCTGCTCGTCGTGCTTGTGCGGCGGGAACGACGACCAGCAGCCCGCCGGGGTCAGCACCTCGCACGCGATCAGCTTCTCGGCGAACGGGAACCCCTCCGGCGTCCCGAAGTTGTTGACCTGCCGGCTCGCCGACCCCGCGCCCCGCAGCTCCACCGGAACCGCCTCCGCGGGCCCGTAGCGCGGCACGAGCCGCCGCTCGCAGCGGGCGCCCGCGAGCGCGAACCGTCCCCGGCCCCGCACCGTCACGCGCGCGTCGCGCGGAACGTAGGCGAAGTCGCTGACCCGGGCGAAGACGTCGTCGCGCCCCTGAAGCCCGAACCGCTCGCCGTCGCACTCCACCTCGCACGATCCCGCCAGCGGCAGCACGATCGTCTCGAACTCACCGGTCCCGAACGTGTGCGAGCCGCCTTCCGGCAGCTCCAGCACCCGCAGCGACGAGTACGCCCACCCCGCCGACTCGGGGGTCACGACGAGCCCGTAGGGGGCCTCCGCAGCGGTTCCAGCGGGCAGGTGGTGCTTCATCGCGGCTCCTTCAGCAGTTCGTCGACCTCGTCCTGGGTGGGCATCGCGTCGGAGCAGGCGATGCGGGACGCGACGATCGCCCCTGCGGCGCCCGCGAACTCGATGAGCCTCCGCAGGTCCCACCCTGCGAGGAGCCCGTGGCAGACGGCGCCGCCGAACGCGTCCCCCGCGCCGAGCCCGTTGACGACGTCCACCTTGACCGGCGGTACCTCCACCATCTCGTCGGCCGTCGCCGCCAGGACGCCCTCCGGGCCCATCTTCACGATGGCCAGTTCGGGGCCACGGGCCAGGATCGCGCGGGCGGCGGCGCGCGGCTCCCGCTCCCCCACGGCGACCTCGCACTCCTCCAGGTTCCCGACGGCGACCGTTGCCCGCTCCAGGGCGAGCCCCGCCCAGTGCGGCGCCGCTGTGGGGTCGTCCCACAGCATCGGCCGGTAGTCCAGGTCGATGACGGTCCGGCCTGGGTGCTCCCCCAGCGCGGTCAGGGTCGCCTCTCTGCTGGGCTCCTGCGAAAGGCCCGTGACCGTGGCCCAGACGATGCGGGCCGAGCGGATCGCGTCGAGGTCCAGTTCCTCCCGGTGGATCATCAGGTCGGGGGCCTTGGGATAGCGGTAGAAGTACAGCGGGAAGTCGTCCGGCGGGAAGATCTCGCAGAAGGCGAGAGGTGTCGGCAGGCCGGGGACGGCGGTGACGTAGCGGTCGTCCACGCCGTAGCCCTGGAGCGCCTTGTGGACGAACCGGCCGAACGGGTCTTCTCCCGTGCGCGTGATGACGGCGGCGCTGCGGCCGTACCTGGCCGCAGCGACGGCGACGTTGGTGGGGCTGCCACCGAGGTACTTGCCGAACGACTCGACGTCCTCCAGAGGCGTGCCCACCTGGTTCGGGTAGACGTCGACGCTGACCCGGCCCATCGTGATGAGGTCGAACGTCATCGGGCCACCCCGGCGAGGTAGTCGAGGCTGCGCCGGACGTCGCCGTACGGTCCGGTGCCCTGCGCGGGCTCGTCGGTCAGGACGGTGTCCTGCTCCATCACCCACCAGCCTTCATAACCTGCGGCCTCAAGAGTGCGGATGATGTCGGGGATGTCGATGTCGCCTTCTCCGAGGGGCCTGTACAAGCCGTCCCGCACCGCGTTCGTGTACGTGGTGTCGCCCTTGAGGACCCGTTGAGCGAGTTCCGCGTCCACGTCTTTCAGATGGACGTGCGCTATGCGCGGCGCCGCGAAACGGGCCAGCCACACCGGATCGGTCCCGCCGACCAGCAGGTGCCCTGTGTCGAGGCAGAGCGGGATGCTGCATCCGCCCAGCACGCGTTCGACCTCGTCGCGCCGCTCCACGACCGTCCCGACGTGGGGGTGCAGGGTGACGAGCCTGTCCCGGGCGGCGGCGTGCACGGCGATCGCGTCGAGGTTCGCGAGGAGCGCCGACCACGCCCTGGTGTCGAGGACGGGACGTTCGTCGTACCCGTCGAAGCCGGTCGCGGCCGCCAGGACGAGAACGCCGTCGATACCGTCCAGGGCCTGCTCGACCACAGGCAGTGGGTCGAACTCAGGGTCGTGCAGTACGACGGGTACGAAGGCCCCTACAAGGCCCAACCCGAAAGAGGACAGCAGCTCGTTCCGCTCTTGCGCGGCTCTAGGGAGGAAGCCGTCCGGCCCCAGTTCCGTTGCGGCGAGACCGAGGTCGTGCATCTCGGCGAGCACCCGGCCGGGCTCCATCTGATGGCCCCAGCCGGGCACCTCGCACACGCCCCACGAGATCGGCGCGCCGGCGACCCTCACCGCCGCACCTCCTCGACGCCGACGATCCGCCCCTGCCGCATCGACAGCTCGCACGCCTCGGCGAGGTAGAACGCCTCCAGCGCCTCTTCCGGCGGGCAGGGGTTGGCGCGGCGCCCCGCCACGAGGTCGGCGAAGGCCCGCAGCTCGGCGTCGTAGGCGTCGGAGAAGCGCTCCATGAAACCGCCGTAGGGGGCCTTGGGCTGGTCCCCGTCCGGAAGTGCGGTCGCGGGGGTCCGGTCGTCCAGGCCTGTGATGACGCTGTCCTTGGACCCGAAGAGCTCCAGGCGCGCGTCGTACCCGGCGGCGTTGTAGCGGGTGGCCGACACCTGGCCCAGCGTCCCGTCGTCCATGACGAGCAGCGCGGACCCGGTGTCGACGTCGCCGGCCTCGCGGAAGAAGTCGTCGCCCCGGTTGGCGCCCGCGGCCATCACGCGGACGACCTCGCGTCCCGTGACGAACCGGATGAGGTCCAGGTCGTGGATGAGGCAGTCGCGGAACAGCCCGCCGGACGAGGGGACGTACTCGGCGGGCGGGGGCGCCGGGTCGAAGCTGCACGACCGGACGGTGTGCAGCCAGCCGAGCCGCCCCGAGGCCAGGGCCTCGCGCGCCGCCGCGTTCCCCGCGTCGAACCGGCGCTGGAACCCGACCTGCACCGGCACGTCGGCGCCCGCGGCGGCACGGACGATTTGGAACGTTCCATTTAGATCCGAGGCGAGCGGTTTCTCGCAGAAGACGGGAGTTCGCGCGGCCACGGCCCGCTCCACCAGGCCCGCGTGCGCGTCGGTGGCCGCCGCGACGACCAGGCCGTCCAGTCCGGCCGAGAAGAGCCCCTCGACGGCGTCCAGGGCGGTGACCCGGGCCCGCCCCCCGCCGAGCCGCGCGGCGAGGTCCCGGGCGCGGCCGGGGTCGGCGTCCGCGACGACCACCGCCTCCATCTCGGGCAATTCCCGCAGCGCGGCGGCGTGGCGCGCACCGATGCGCCCCGCACCGGCCAGTCCGATCCTCATAGAACCCCTCCCGGTCGGCGGTCAGGTGGAGACACCGAGTCTGATGGAGCGTTCCAGAGGCGTCAACGCCCCCGCTGTCCGCCTCCGCGGTATCGAGGTGTCCGAAAACGGCACCGGTACTCGGGACTCCGCCTGTCCCGGTCGGCTCACCAAGCGCTAGTTTTGCCTTATGCGGATCTTCGTCACCGGCGCCTCCGGCTTCGTCGGGTCCCATGCCGTGCGCGCCCTGCTCGACGCCGGGCACCGGCCGCGCGCGCTGGTCCGCGACCCCGGCAGGGCGGCCACGGTGCTGCGCGCGGTCGGCGTCGACCCCGCGGACGTGGAACTCGTCACCGGCGACATGCTCGACGCCGGATCGGTGGCCGCGGCGCTGCGCGGCTGCGACGCCGCCGTCCACGCGGCCGCGGCGATCGGGGTGACCGGCGGCTCCGGCGACCTGGTGAAGGTGAACGTCGAGGGCACGCGCAACGTCGTCGGCCAAGCCGTGGCCCAGGGGCTCGCCCCGGTGGTCCACGTGTCGACCATCGGGGTCTTCGTGCCGCCGTCCGGCCCGGTCATCACCGCTGGGGACGCCCTGGCGAGCCCCCGGACGGATTACGGCAAGTCCAAGCTCGCGGCCGAACGCTACGTGCGCGGCCTCCAGGAGGACGGCGCCCCGGTCACCATCGTCTACCCCGGCGGTGTGTGCGGCCCGAACCAGCCGACCCTGGACGCGCTGATGGAGGGCCTCGCCGCAGCGCTCGGCAAGGTGTGGCCGCTCCCGGGCGGAGGCGTCTCGGTCATCGACGTCCGCGACCTGGGCGAGGCGTTGGCACGTTCCGTGGAGGCCCGGCAGGGGCCGAGCCGCTGGGTGCTCGGCGGGCACTACCTGACCTGGCCGCAGTACGCCGACCTGTGCGACCGCCTCACCGGCGTGAGGTGCCGCCGTGTACGCGTCCCCAGCCGCGTCATGCTCGCGCTCGGCTCCGTCCTGGACGCGGCCAAGCGCGTGCACCACTTCGACTACCCGCTCACCCGGGACGCCGCCGAGTTCATGGTCACGCTGGTGCCGACCGACGACCGTCCCGTCCTGGACGCGCTCGGCCTCACGCTGCGTCCCGTCGAGGAAACCGTCGCCGACGGCCTGCGCTGGCTGGCCGAGAGCGGCCATCTGAACCCGCGCCGGGCCGGACGGCTCGCCGCCAAGGAGGCCCCCATGCCGACACTCGTCCAGCGCACCTTCGGCCCGGTCTTCCACCGGGTCTCGGGCGCCGAATGGTTCTCCAGGGTGGGACCGAAGATCGTGCCGCCCGTGGACCGGACGCTGCACAGGCTCACCGGGGGGCGGCTGCTGCTCGGCCAGCTCCTCGTGCCGAGCCTCGTCCTGACGACGACCGGCGCCGTCAGCGGCCTCCCCCGGGAGACGCCGCTCGCCTGCCTGCCCGACCAGGAGGGCGGCTGGTACGTCGTCGGCTCCAACTTCGGCCGCGAGAAGCACCCCGCCTGGTCGGGCAACCTCCTGAAGAACCCCGAGGCGCAGGTCAGCTTCCAGGGACGCTCCGTCCCCGTCACCGCCCACCTCCTGGACGACGTCGAGCGCAAGGAGGTCTGGCCGCGCCTCATCGCCGCCTGGCCCGTCTACGACCGTTACGTGGAGCGCACGGAACGGCAGCTCAGGATCTTCCGCCTGACTCCCCGTTAACGGCCCCGGAGGGTCCTGGAGAGCCGGCGGCCGAGGAGCAGGTAGGCGAGGACGACACCGGCGACGTTGAGGATGACGTCGTCGACGTCGAAGGCCCGTCCCATCACGAGCGTGCCCTGGACCGTCTCGATGGCCAGCGAGAGCATCGCGCTCACCAGGGCCAGCCGCAGGGGGCCGCGGAGGGACGTCCAGACCAGGGGCAGCAGCACTCCGAGCGGCGCCAGGAGGATCACGTTGCCGCCCACCTGGAGGAGCGCGTCCTTGATGGGCTGGTCCATGTAGAACCGGAGCGACCGGCCGGGATCGGTGTTCCCGCCCGCCTGCCCGTTGTCATCCACGGGGGTCAAAGTGAGTTTGAAAGCGAAGTAGAAGAACACTCCCAGAAAGCCCAGCGAGATGATCACGACCATCACGCGCAGGGCGACGACGTACCAGGGGACCCTCTCGCCCGTTGCCGCGGGCTGCCACATTTCGACCAACACTCGGCGCGGTCTGCCCCGTTCGCGACGGTCCATGCATACGCCGGAGTTTCGGCATAACCGAATAGTCCATTAATGGCGAAACGCCCGCGCCGGGACGAACCCGGCGCGGGCGTGCCCGGCGCGATCAGGCGGCGACCGGGGTGGTGGCGGGCTCCAGGGCCAGGTCCAGCACCTCGCGGACGTCGCTGACGGCGAACACCGTCATCTTCTCGAGCACCTCGGCCGGGACGTCCTCGAGGTCCGGCTCGTTGCGCTTGGGAACGATCGCGGTGGTGATGCCGAGCCGGGACGCGGCCAGCAGCTTCTGCTTCAGGCCGCCGATCGGCAGCACCCGTCCGGTCAGCGACACCTCGCCGGTCATCGCCACGTCCGAGCGCACGGGCCGGCCGGACAGCAGCGACGCGAGCGCCGTCGTCATCGTGATGCCCGCGCTCGGGCCGTCCTTCGGGATCGCGCCGGCGGGCACGTGGACGTGCACGCCGCGGTCCTTCAGGTCGCCGACCGGCAGCTCCAGCTCCGCGCCGCGCGAGCGCAGGTAGCTGAGCGCGATCCGGGCCGACTCCTTCATGACGTCGCCGAGCTGGCCGGTGAGCGTCACGCCGGTGTCGCCGGTCTCCTTGTCGGCCAGCGACGCCTCGATGTAGAGGACGTCGCCGCCCGCGCCGGTGACCGCGAGGCCCGTCGCCACGCCCGGGACGCCGGTGCGGCGCTCGTTCCTGCCCAGCTCGACCTCCGGGGTGAAGCGCGGCCGGCCGAGGTAGTCCTTCAGGTCGTCCGCGCCGATCCGGACGGGCAGCGTCGCCTTCTCCAGCGCGACGTTGGCCGCGACCTTGCGCAGCACCCGCGCGATCGAGCGGTCCAGGGACCGGACCCCGGCCTCCCGGGTGTACTCGGCCGCGAGCAGCCGCAGCGCGTCGTCGCCGAAGGAGACCTCCGACGCCTCGAGGCCCGCCTTGTCGAGCTGGCGCGGCAGCAGGTGGTCGCGGGCGATCGTGACCTTCTCGTGCTCGGTGTAGCCGTCGAGCTCCACCAGCTCCATCCGGTCGAGCAGCGGCCCGGGGATCGCCTCCACCACGTTCGCGGTGGCGAGGAACAGCACGTCGCTGAGGTCGAGCTCCACCTCCAGGTAGTGGTCCCGGAAGGTGTGGTTCTGCTCGGGGTCGAGGACCTCCAGCAGCGCCGCGGTCGGGTCGCCCCGGTAGTCGGCGCCGACCTTGTCGACCTCGTCCAGCAGGACGACGGGGTTCATGGTCCCCGCCTCGCGGATGGCGCGGACGATGCGTCCCGGGAGGGCGCCCACGTACGTGCGGCGGTGTCCCCGGATCTCGGCCTCGTCACGGACGCCGCCCAAGGCGACCCGCACGAACTCGCGTCCCATGGCCCGCGCGACCGACTCGCCCAGCGACGTCTTGCCGACGCCGGGAGGACCGGTCAGCGCCAGCACCGCGCCGCTCCTGCGCCCGCCCACGACGCCCAGGCCGCGCTCCTCGCGCCGCTTGCGCACCGCCAGGTACTCGACGATGCGCTCCTTGACGTCGTCGAGACCGGCGTGGTCGGCGTCCAGGATCTCCCGCGCGCCCGCGATGTCGTAGGCGTCCTCGGTCCGCTCGTTCCACGGGATGTCGAGGACGGTGTCCAGCCAGGTGCGGATCCAGCCGCCCTCGGGCGAGGCGTCGGAGGACCGCTCGAGCTTGTCGACCTCCTTGAGCGCCGCCTCGCGCACCTTCTCGGGAAGGTTCGCGGCCTCGATCCGGGCGCGGTAGTCGTCCTCCTCGTCGGCCGGGTCGCCGTTCAGCTCGGCCAGCTCCTTGCGGATGGCCTCCTGCTGCTGGCGCAGCAGGAACTCGCGCTGCGTCTTCTCCATGCCCTCCTGGACGTCCTTGCGGATCGTCTCCGCCACGTCCAGCTCGGCGAGGTGGTCGCGCGTCCACCCGATCACCAGGTTGAGCCGCTCCACCACATCGACGGTCTCCAGGACCTCGATCTTCTGCTCGTCGGTGAGGTACGGCGCGTACCCGGCGTTGTCGGCCAGCGTGGACGGGTCGTCGATCTGCTGCACGACGTCCACGACCTGCCAGGCGCCCCGGTTCTGCAGGATCGCGCTGACCAGCCCCTTGTACTCCTTCGCCAGCTCCTGCGCGCGCCCGGTCGCCGGGGGCGTCTCGACCAGCGTCCCCTCGACCCACAGCGCCGCGCCCGGCCCGGTCGTCCCGATGCCGATCCGCACCCGCTGCACGCCGCGGACGACCGCGCCCGGCTCGCCCCCGGGCAGCCGCCCCTCCTGCTCGATCACACCGAGCGTGCCGATGCCGGCGTACTGCCCGTTCAACCTGGGGACCAGCAGCACCCGCGGCTTGGCCGCCGACCGGATCCCCGGCCCCTTGGCCTGCGCCACCGCCCGCGCGGCCTCGACGGCGGCCCGGACCTCACCGCTCTCCGACAGGTCCAGGGGCACCACCATGCCGGGCAGAACGACCCCGTCCTCGAGGGGCAGCACCGGCAGCGTCAGGGTCTCGCTCATGCTCAGCTCCAAGTGTGTAGACCGACCCGACCACAAGGTTGAGTCACACTCACTCAATAAACCGGAGCACCATTTTGTTTCCACAGCAACGTTCGCTCTCAGCGATCACCCGCCGGGCGGCTCCCCCGGGGCGCCCGGAGGGGGCGGCCGCATCGTCCGGGACGGGCCGTTCGGCGCGTCGAGAGTTGTTCGGTCGCGGGGGCAACCTTTCGCTGGGTCTCGCAGGTAGTCATGTGCAGGAACAGGATGGAAGGAACGCACGCCCATGCGAGACCGGCCTGACTACAGCGCGTACGTGGCGGAACGGTCGCCGCGCCTGCTGCGCACCGCCTACCTGTTGTGCCGCGACCAGGCCCTCGCGGAAGACCTCCTGCAGACCGCACTCGTCAAGGCCTGGCGTTGCTGGCGCCGCATCGAGGGCGACCCTGATCCGTACGTCTACCGGATCCTGGTCAACACCAACGCCACCTGGAGACGGCGCCGCTGGCGAGGCGAGGACGTGCGGGACGTCCCCGAGATAGCCGCACCCGGCGACGCCACGAGCGCAGCGGACAACCGGGCGATGCTGTGGGCCGCCTTGGGCAGGCTGCCGCCCCGCCAGCGCGCCGTCCTCGTGCTGAGGTACTTCGAGGACCTCACCGAAAGCCGGGTCGCCGAGATCATGGGGTGCTCCACCGGCACCGTGAAGAGCCAGACGAGCAAGGCCCTGGCGAAGCTGCGCATCGATCCGGTGATCGCCGCGTCCGTCACCGCGGAAAGGAACTGACATGAGCCCGACGCTGGACGACCTGCGCGGAACGCTGGAGAGCGCGAGCGCGCACCTGCCGGAGAACACCCGCCGTGCCTCCGACGTCCGCCGGCGGATAAGGCGCGGAAACCGGGTCCGCCTCGCCGCGGCGTCCGCCGCCGCGATGTCCGCGGTCGCGGCAGGGGCGGTCATCGCCATGCCTCCTTCCGACGACACGAGCGGCCAGAGCGGCCCCACGTACACCCTGAGCGCCACCGACCCGGTGCCGGAGCTGCCGAACACCCGATGGGGCATGCCGCGCATCGGGGCCAAGCGCTTCTCGACGACCGCGAAGGCCCGGATCCGGTTCACGCCGGCGGGCGACGACACGCTGATCATCATTCGCTGCGCCGCCGGCTTCACCAGCGCCCAGTGGTCCAACGGACTCCTCGTCGCCTTCGGCGGCGGATGTGCGCCCGAGGGCGCCCTCCTCGGCATGCAGTCCCTCTCCACCCGCACTTCGGGTCCTTTGAAGGCGGGGAAGCCCGTCATCCTCGAGGTGGCCCTCATGAAGAAGGGCTCGCTCCCCGACGGGGCCGACCCGGTCGAGGTCGAGAGAATGGTGGCCGCACAGCCGCCCGTGAAGACCACCTGGTCCGTCGCCGTCTACAGCGGCCGCTGCACCGGACCGGAGTGCGCGGAGTGACCCCCGTCGCCTGCTGTCCCGTCGGCCGATCCGCCCCCGCCGCCCCCGCGACGCGAACACCCGACACCCATGGCCGCCACGAGACACACGACGAAGAGGGCGCCGAGAAGCTCACCGGGGTGGTCCAGACACGGAGACGCAGCGCCCGCACCACGGTCATCCGTTCTGATCACGACGGCGAGGCAGAAGCTCGCGCCCAAGGACCACATGACCACGCCCAGCAGGGCGCCCGCCACACGAGTGATCATCCACTCCGGCGCGCGGACGGAGGGGCCGCCGACCGTCACGGACCGGCCGCGCCGATCTCCCCAGGCGACGCGGCCGCGTCCCGCGCCCTCGCCCCGGTCAGGGTGAGTCCCACCAGCGCGGAGCCGTGTCGTCGGGTTCGCCGGGACTCGCGAAATGGAACGGCACGTCCAATCGTCCCGCCAGGGCCGCGCCGATCCTGCTCGCCTCCTCTGCCTCCGGCCAAGGAGGCACCTCACCGTTGAAGGCACGAATATCGCCCCCGTGCCGGACGGTCGCGAGATGGTGTTCAGTCTTCGGGTCGAGCGTCACGCCGACCAGCACCACGAACCAGCCCTCGGTATCGCCATCCCAGAGGGCCTCGACCGCGGCCGGAGGCCGCGGCAGCGCCCGGACCTCCGCGACGAGATCCTCAAGATCCAGAGGAGCGGACGGAGCGGGCCGGAAACGCCGCCCGAGAGCCGCGCACCGTTCGGCGACCAGCCGAGAACACTCATGCAGGCTGGTCCGAGGCTCCCTGGACGCATCGAGGACCGCCTTGACGGCAGCGAGCTTCTGGTCGTCGAGGACAAGCGCGTCGACCTGAGCCCGCACCTCTGCCGGCAGCCTGTTCCACAGCGGATTCTCCATGACCGCATTCAAGCGCGAAAGGCTCCCGTCGGATGGGCGCGGTAACCGGGTTCGTCTCGCCACCGGTCCGGCCGGTCTCACTTCCTCCGGCGCCGGTGCGGGAAAGCGGCTGGGCGGCGGCGAACCCGGCGTAAGGGGGCGAGCGTCATAAGTCGCATGATCAAAACCACGATCACGCGGCCGTGGCGGTGGGGGCGAAAGTGGCGGTGGGGGGTCTCGCTGGCCCTGGCTCCCGTGCTGGCTGCGGCGGCGGCGGTGGGGGGCGCGTACTGGACGGCCGACGGGTGGTACGGCGTCAATGTGTTGCTGCGCCGGGGCGCCAGTATCTGGGTGGACGTCTCTCCGGACGATTCCCGGCTGTCCCCGGGGATCCGGTTGTCGCTGGCCGGGCGGCGCACGCCTGACGCGGCCGAGCCGGTGCGCTGGCGGCAGGTCGCCGGAGGGTTCGACGTCGCCGAGCTGCCCGTCCGGGTGGGCGGGCGGCCCGTGGACGCCCTGCTGCTCAGCAGGATCGATCCGGCCCGCTACCGGTTCCGGGTGCTGAGCCGTCCCGCCGGAGACCGGGAGGTCGGCGACTGGATGTCGGCCACCGGGGCGGCGATGGTCGTCAACGGCAGCTACTTCGCCCGTGACGGGAGCCCGGACACTCCCGTCGTCAGCGATGGCCGCCGGCTCGGCCCCACGTCGTACCGGGCGACGCACGGGGCGTTCGTGGTCGGCGGCACCGGCGGCGCCCGGCTGGCGGACCTCGCCGGGACGGACTGGCGGCGGGCCACCGAGGGCGCGAGCCAGGCCATGGTCTCCTACCCGATGCTGCTGGGAGCGGACGGACGCTCCCGGACCGGCGGCCAGGACGAGCGATGGCTGGCCAACCGCAGCTTCCTCGGGCAGGACGCCGCCGGGCGGATCATCGTCGGCACCACCCGGGACGCCTACTTCTCCCTGCACTCGCTCGCTGCCTTCCTCCCCCGGTCGGGGCTCGACCTGCGCCTCGCCCTGAACCTGGACGGCGGGCCGGTCGCCTGCCAGAAGGTGTCGGCCGGCGCGTACCGGCGGGACTTCTGCGGGCGGTACGAGACGGCCGTCCACGACGGCCGTCTCCAGTTGCTGCGGCCCCTGGTCGACTTCCGGCGAAACGGCCTGCCGATCGCCCTGGTCGCCGTCCCCCGCTGACCGGCCCCGCGGTCGGAGGGGCCTGGCACACTTCTGCCGTGATCGAACTGACCGACGAGTTCCTCAAGCTCAAGCCCGGGACCATCACCTACTGGCCGGCCGAGCTCGACCATCCGGTCGCCGGGACCTGGAGCATCGAGATCCCGCTCGAGCCCTTCTCCGCGGACGACGAGTACGAGCCCGCGACCTTCCGGCCCGGCACCGGCGGACCCGACCTCGTCACCACGGCGATCTCCCTCGACCACATCGTGCTTCCGGCCTCTGGCCTGGCGGCGCTGGAGCGGCGCGCCTTCGCCTTCCCGGCGAACCCGGAGGAGGGCTACATCGACGGCTCCGTCTACCTCGTCGCCGCCCACTGCCCGGTCGACGTCACCCGCATCGAGTTCGGTCCGGCCACCGCGGACCACATCACCGCCACCCTCCGCGCCCGCTTCGACTTCGCCGCCGCGGGCGGGATCGACATCCTCGACCGCACCGCCGACCTGGAGACCACGCTCCGTTTCGAGGTGGGGCGTCCCGTCTCCATGGGCGCCCCCTGAGCCGCCTCCGACCCAGCGCGCGCCCCGCGATCGCGCGAGTCCGGAAAACGGATTGCGGACGGGGCGGGGGCGTGCGAGGGTCGGCGCGAAGATCTCGGATGCGCTTCGGGAGGTCGCGCGTGCTCACCGCTCTCCGCAAGGCCACTACCGGCGTCTCGGCGGCGGAGGCCGTGCCGGCCTGAGGCCGGCGCCGCTCCACGACGTCGAGACGGTTCCCGCGCGGGGGTCGGCCCCGCGGTTCCCGCCTGCCCGGATCACGCGCAGGCGTCGACTCGACGTGGAGCATCCGTGTCTTCTTCCTTGCCCTCGGCGGACGCCGCCCTCGGCCGCCGGACCATCCTTCTTCTCGCTCTGACCTGCGGCGTCGCCGTGGGGAACATCTACTTTCCGCAGGCGGTCAGCCCTCTCGCGGCGTCCGGCCTGGGCGTGGCGCCGGGCTCGGCCGCGCTGGTGGTGACCGCGACGCAGTTCGGGTACGCGGCCGGGAACTTCCTGCTGGTGCCGCTCGGTGACCGGTTCCCGCACCGCCGGCTGATCGTGGCGATGCTCGCCGCCACGGGCATGGCGCTGCTCGCGGCGGCGGCCGCGCCCGGGCTCGCGGTGCTGGTCGCCGCGAGCGCCGTGGCCGGGGTCACGACCGTGGTCGCCCAGGTCATCGCGCCGATGGCGGCCGGGCTCGTGCCCGAGGACCGGCGCGGCGCGGTCATGGGAACGCTGCTGGCCGGGTCGATCGGCGGCATCCTGCTGGCCCGGACGTTCGGCGGGTTCGCCGCCGAGTGGCTCGGCTGGCGGGCCCCGTACCTGATCGCCGCGGCCGCGACGCTGGCGATCGCGGCGGCGCTGACGACCGCGCTGCCCGCGACCGTCCCGCCGTCGCGGCAGTCGTATCCGGCGCTGCTGGCCGCGCCGCTGCGCCTGCTGCGCGAGGAACCCGACCTGCGGAGGACGTGCTTCTACCAGGCGACGGTCTTCGGCGCCTTCCAGGCCGTGTGGACGGGCGTCGCGCTGTACCTGACGGGGCCGGCGTACGGGTTCGGCGTCCAGGCGGTCGGCGTCCTCGCGCTGGTCAGCGCGGCCACCATGACCGCCACGACCTCCGCGGGACGGCGGGTCGACCGGCGCGGCCCGGACCCGGTCACCCTCGTCGCGATCCTCGGGACGATCGCCTCGGCCGGGGTGCTGGCGCTCGGCGGCGTCGGGGGCGTGGCGGGGCTCGTGGCGCTCGGCGCCGGGACGCTGCTGCTGGACGTCGCGATGCAGTCCGGCATGATCGCGAACCAGGCGCGGATCTTCGCGCTGCGCCCGGACGCCCGCAGCCGCATCAACACGGCCTACATGACCTGCGCGTTCCTCGGCGGCAGCACCGGATCGTGGCTCGGCGCCCAGACCTGCACCCGGTTCGGCTGGACGGGCGTCTGCGCGCTCGTCGCCCTTCTGGCCTGCCTGGCGCTCGCCCGGCACCTGGCGCACCGCCCGGTCCGCGCGGGCCTGCGGGGCAACGCGGAGGCAAAGGCCATTTCGGGATCTTGATTCTTTGCCCCGGGGCCGGTTTACGTGCGCATGACGTGGGGGTACCTAACGCAACGAGATCGTGACGCAGGGTGAACGACAGGTCATCGGGGCGGCAAAGCCCCAGGTCGAAAGGCGGGAGGCGGCGGATGCACACCAGCGAGTGCGCGCACCGGACCGCCCCCGCGCCCCCTTCCCCGCGCGGCCCGGTCCGTACGGCCGAGAACGTTCGCGACGAACCGCCCCGCGGCCGGCACCGCCCCCCAGCGGCGGCCGCGGAGGCGGGGCGCGGCGATACACCTCGGGTCCTCGGCCGTACCGGACCGGCCCAGCGCCGACGTCCTCCCCTGGGCACGGTGCCGCCCGCCCCCGCGGCACCGGGGCCCCCACAGGCCGGGCCGGCCGCCGCGGCGCGCCGCGCCGCCGGTCCGGCCGCAGGCTTCCGGGCGCCTCGCAGGCGCCCTCCCCCGAGCGCCGGGCGAGCGCCCGCGTCCGGCGTGGCGTCGAAGGGAGGTGGGAACCAGGCAAGATCCGAACCGGCGTTCCGCCGGTGAGCTCAGGCGGCCGGAACTCCGTCCGACCCCCGTCCCGGCCGCCACACGCAGTAAGGGATCGCTGCGGAGCAGGGCCCGTGGAGGAGCGACACCCTCCACGGGCCCGGTTCACAGCTTCTTCCGCCAGACCTGGCCCCGGACGACGTCCCCGAAGCGCTCCACCGGCGGCTCCCGTTCCTCCAGGACGAACCCCGCCCGCTCGTAGAGGCGGTGCGCGGGGCGCTGGAGCGCGGTCGTCCACAGCATGATCTCGGCGTAGCCCGCCGCGGCGGCGAAGTCGACGCACTCGGCGACCAGCGCCGCCCCGACGCCCGTTCCGCGGGCCTCGGGCTCGACGTGCAGCAGCCGCAGCTGCGCGACGTCGTCCTCGCGCCGGACGCAGAACACCGCGCCCAGCCGCTCCCCTCCCGACTCGGCGATCCAGGCGTTCTCCCGCTCCGGCTCGTGCCCGCTCACGTAGTCGGCGACGACGGAGGCGACGAGGGCCTCGTAGGTGCGGTCCCAGCCGCACTCGACGTCGTAGAGGGCGCCGTTGCGCTCCACCACCCAGCCGAGGTCGCCGGGCCGCAGCGACCGCAGGACGAAGCCGTCCCGGTGCGGGCGCTCCCCGAGGACCTCCTGGACGGTGCGCATCGCCGCGAGCAGGCGGCCGCGGTCGGCCGGGGCCAGCCCGTCCAGCAGTTCGCGGATCTCGGCGACGGACCGCTCGTCCAGCATGGCGAACACCTCGCGGCCGCGCGGGGTGAGCCGGACGATCTGCCGCCGGGCGTCCCCGGGGGCGCGCTCGCGCGCCACGATCCCGTCGGCCTCGAAGCGGGCCAGCATCCGGCTGAGGTAGCCGGCGTCGAGGTCGAGGGCGCGGCGCAGGGCCAGCACCTCGCTGTCCTCGTGCTGCGCCAGCTCGAAGATCACCCGGGCCTCGGTGAGCGAGTACGGCGAGCGGACGATCCCCTCGCCGAGCACCCCGATGACGCCGGTGTAGAAGCGGTTGAACGCGCGGACCGCGCCGACGTCCTCCCGGGTCGTCCGCATGCGCGCCCTCCTAACGTTTGACTGAGTCAAACGTTAGGGCATGGAGCGTCGGCGCACCAGACCCACGGGGGCGTCAGGCGTTCGCCTCCGCCTTCGCGGGCCGCAGCGCCCGCGCGTCGCGGACCACCCGGCGCTCGACGAAGAAGGTCATCAGCGGCACGATCCCGCCGAGGACGATCACCGCCATGCGGCTCAGCGGCCAGCCGGTGCGCCGCCACAGGTCGAAGGCGGCCACCAGGTAGACCATGTAGAGGAAGCCGTGGACGGGCGCCACGACGCCCGCGAGCGCCGGCATGTCGGTGGGCCCGTACTTGAGGATCATTCCGACGGCCAGCAGCACCAGCAGGGTGCCGACCACCAGCGCCAGGATCCGGTACCTGGTCACCGCGCCTTCCACAGCAAACGCACCTTTCGTTGGGTGGCCCCTCTGGGCGGGGCGGGCCCCTCTGGGCGGGACGTGCGGGACGCGGGGTCAGCCGCCCCCGCGGCTCTGCGAGTTCAGCCGCGCGAGGTAGCGGTTGTAGGCCGCGAGGTCGGGGTCCTCTTCCTCCTGCTGCCGGATGATCTCCCGCTTCACCTCGGCCTCCGCGGGCTCCTCGATGCTCGCCGGGGCGGGCCGGACGCCGGCCCGCTCGTCCCGGATCATCTTGACCCACATCACGATCACGAAGATCGCGAAGACCGGCCACTCGAACGTGTAGGCCCAGCTGCGGTCGTTGCCGCCCTGGGCGCGGTCGAACTGCCACCAGCCGAAGCCGAGGAACGCGCCGCACAGCACGAGGGCGAGCGCGTGCAGCCCGAGCCAGCCTGGGGTGAGGAACCGTCGCACGTCACCGAGCCTACCGCTGCCCCCGCGGAGCGCGTCCGCGACCCCGTCCCGGCGGGCCGGAGGTCAGGAGGGCTCCGGTCCCACGTAGACCGCGCGGGGGCGCAGCGGGCCGCTCCGGCCGTACTCCTCCAGCGCGTGCGCGAGCCACCCGGCGGTGCGGGCGACGGCGAAGACGGCCTCCCCCGCCCCCGGGACGAGCCCGGCGACCGCGCCGAGCGTCGCGAGGGAGAAGTCGACGTTGGGCGCCGGGAGGCGGCGCCGCGCGGCCTCGTCCAGGACGGCCTCCGCGGCGGCGAGCCGTTCGTGGCCGGGCGCCGCGGCGCGGACGAGGTCCATCAGCAGCACGGCCCGGCCGTCGCCGGACCTGTAGACCGAGTGGCCGAACCCGGGCACGCGCTCGCCGCCGCGCAGCCGCTCCCCGATCACCCGGGACGCCGCCGCCGGATCGGCGACCTCGGCGATCAGGCGTTCCGCGCCGTAGGAGGCGCCGCCGTGCAGCGGCCCGCTGAGGACCCCGAGGCCGGACGCGACGACCGCGTAGGGGTCGGCGCGCACGGAGGCGGCGACGCGCGCCGCGACGGTGGAGGCGGCCAGCTCGTGGTCGGCCAGCAGGATCATGGCGGCCTCGAACGCGCGCAGCAGCCCGGCGTCGTCGGGCGGGCGCGGGCAGAGCCGGTTCCACAGCCGCTCGGCGACGCCTCCGGCGCCGTCGGCCCGGTTCCCGGCGGCGTTCGCGGGCGGCAGGGCGCCGACCAGCCCGGCGACCAGGGCCCGGCCGGTCGCGGTGACGCCCTCGGGGTCGAGGTGGTGGCGCAGCGGGTCGGTCGCGGCCAGGGCGGCGACGATCAGGTGGAGCCGGTCGAGCGGGAGGAGGCCCGGCGGCAGGCCGGACTGGGCCGCGACGGCCGCGGCGACGCCGTCCTCCCGGGCCCGCCAGGGCTCCTCGCGCCCGTCGCGGCCGGTCCACAGCCAGCCGGCGACGTCCTCGAAGGCCCGGTCCCCCGCCATCTCCAGGGCGTCGCGGCCCCGGTAGTAGTGGCGGTCGGCGCCGAGGGCGGTGATCGCGGACTCGATCGCCAGCTCGCCCGGGCCGGGCGGGCGGCGGGGCCTGCCCCGCCGGGCCAGCTCCTCCACCTGCGCGGCGTCGAACAGGCTCCGGCGGCCGTCCGGCGCGTGCCTGCGCCGCAGGACGCCCCGGCTCACGTACGCGTACAGCGTGGCGGGCTTCACACCGAGCCGTTCCGCCGCGGCCCTGGCGTCGATCCACCCGCCGAACTGCTCCTCGTCCGCCATCCCCGATCTCCTGATATTGATTTTCGTCAATATTGATACATGTTGTTGCCGGTGTCAATCTGAGGGCATGCCACAGATTCACTTCCTGGACGTCACCAACCGCGACGGCGTCCAGACGGCCCGGACGGGCCTGTCCAAGTTCGGCAAGACGATGGTCAACTTCTACCTGGGACGGCTGGGCGTGGCGCAGTCGGAGATCGGCTTCCCGTTCCTGTTCCACGAGGCCCCCTACGTCCGGGCGCAGATCGCGCTGGGAGAGGCGGGCGCGTTCGGGGACCTGCGCCTGTCGGGGTGGTGCCGGGGCGTCGCGGCGGACGTGGAGAAGGCCGCGGGCGTGCGCGCCGGGGAGGCCGGTCTCGCGCACTACAACCTGTCCATCTCGACGTCCGACTACATGATCGCCAACAAGTTCCGGGGCCGGCTCGACCGGGACGCGATCATCCGGGAGACGGCCGGGGCGGTCCGCGCGGCCAGGGCGGCCGGCGCCCGGACGGTCGGGGTCAACGCCGAGGACGGCTCGCGCACCGACGACGGCTTCCTCACCGAGTTCGCGCTCGCCGCCAAGGAGGCCGGCGCCGACCGCGTCCGGTACTGCGACACGATCGGCGGCGACACGCCGGAGCGGATCAGGGAGCGCTTCGCCGGGCTCGCCTCCGCCGTGGCGATGCCGGTCGAGACCCACTGCCACAACGACCTCGGCATGGCCGTGGCCAACTCCGTCAGCGGCGCGCTCGGCGACCTGGAGGCCGGCCAGGACGCCTGGATCAACACGTGCGTCAACGGCATCGGCGAGCGTTCGGGCAACGCGGACCTGCTGTCGACGATCCTCGCGTTCCGGCACGGCTTCGGCCTTGAGGGGCGTGCCGAGTTCGGCGATCCGATCGACCTGGCGTGGGCGCGGCGGTTCGCGCTCTGGGCGAGCTACGCGTTCGGCCAGCCGCTCCCCTACAACCAGGTCGGCATCGGACGGAACGCGTTCGCGCACGAGTCCGGCATCCACGCGGACGGCGCGCTGAAGGACCACGGCAACTACGAGCTGTACGACGAGGCGACCCTCGGCCCCTTCCCGGAGGACTGGCACGCCCGGCCCGGACGCGTCGTGCTGACCGGCGAGTACGGCGGCAAGGCGGGCTTCAGGCACGTGATGGACGGCCTCGGAATCGACCCCGCCGATGAGGACCTCGCCTTCCAGCTCGTCCAGCTCTGCAACGCCCAGACGGGCCGTCCCCTGACCGACGACGAACTCCGTCTCATCGCCACGTACCCGAACGAACTCGCACTGCTCTTCCCCGGGCAGCTCCCCTGATCGCGGAGCCGTCCGGGTTTGTCGGTGCCGGGCCCTACGTTTCCCGGCATGGCGAGCAGCACGGTGGCGGCAGGGGCCGCGCAGTCGTACCGGTACACGAGGCCGTCCGGCCTGGACGCGGGGCTCCTGGGCCTCTCCACGTCCGGCGGGACGACGAGCAGCGGGCCGCAGGCGAACCCGCACTTCTTCAGCGGCGTGCTGACGCAGGCGGCGCCCGCGGCCGCGGGCCTGCTCGCGCTGGCCGACGTCGCGCAGACCCGGTACCACCAGCCGCGTCCCACCTCCTTCCGGGATCCGGTCGTCACGTGCGCCGGCGACCGGATCCGGATGGAGTCGTTCTCCGCCTGCGGCGGCGTCTACGCGCGGCTCGACGTCCTGGAGCCGGCGCTCGACGGCGAGGTCCACGAGCGCGGCACGACGAACGTCGACGTGAACGGGCCGCTGCGGGAGGCGCTCGCGCGGGTGGGCGGGTCCGATCCGCTGCACCTGGCGGTCGGCGCCGAGGAACTGGCCGTGACCACCATGGACGGCGCGGTCGTGGAGAAGAAGGTCCCGCTGCCCGACCGGTGGCTGCGCGGCTTCGCCGAGGTCCAGGTCATCACGGCCGGGTTCGACCTGCGCGGGGAGCTGGACGGGCCCGGCGCGGTGCGGTTCCTGCGCTCGCTCCCGCGCGGGGGGCGCGAGGCCATGTGGGCGGTCCCCGCGGGCCGGACGCTGCGCCTCGCGTCGCGCCCGTCGCCCGGCGCGGTGTGCCTGGCCGGGCCCGACAGGCTGCGCACGATGCTGCCGCTGCTGCGGTTCGCGACGGCGCTGCGCGTCTACGGGCCGTCCCTCGGCGGCGGCAGCGGGCCGGTGTCGAGCGTCTGGGAACTGGAGCTGCCCGGCATGCGGTACGTGCTGACGTTCTCTCCGCAGAACTCGCGCGGCTTCTCCGGTGAGGGCGCGGTCCTGGACGCCCTCTCGACCGACGAGGCCGCCGGGGACGCCGACCTGCTCGGCGCGCTGCTGTCGTTCGAGCCGCGGGTGGAGCCGGGCCTGCTCGCCGAGCGGTCCGGGCTCTCGGCGGCGCGGACGAAGGCGGCGCTGGTCCAGCTCGGGACGTCCGGCCGCGTCGGCTTCGACACCGCCGAGGCCGCGTTCTTCCACCGCGAGCTCCCCTACGACCCGGCGCGGGTGGCCGACCTCAACCCGAGGCTGCGCGCGGCGCGCGCGCTGGTCGCGGAGGGCGCCGTGCGGTTCACCGCCGACGACGCGGCGACCGTCCTCGGCAACGGAGGCGAGCGGGAGGTCCGCTTCGACGGCGACCGGGTCACCTGCACCTGCCCATGGTGGTACGACCACCGGGGCGAGCGGGGCCCGTGCAAGCACGTCCTCGCCGCCCGGATCGTCCGCCGCGAGGCGAGCGCGGAGGCCGTCCGATGAGGGCCCCGGACGACCTCCAGAAGGCGATCGACGCCGGCGACCTCGAGCAGGCCGTGCGCCTGGTCGGCGAGCTCGGCGAGGCGGAGCGCCGCGCCGTCGCGAAGGACCTGCCCGACCGGTTCAAGGCGATGCGCGCCGCAGCGGAGTACGGCTGGGTCGACCGCGCGGCGTTCGGGCCCCTGCTGGTCGTCGGGGCGGGCACGTTCGGCGGCGCCACGGCCGCGGCGGCCTGGTTGTGCCGCCGGGAGCTGCGGCAGTGGTGGACCCGTGACGACTTCGCCGCCTTCCGCGCGGCCCTGTGCGAGGTCACGGCCGCGCGCCCGGACGAATGGCGCGCCGACGTCGCGCACCGCGTCGCCGCCCGGATCCGCCTTTCCGGCGGCGAACGGGCCCAGTGGCACATCGCGGCGGCCCTGGCTGAGTCGGCCGGGACCGTACCGGAGTCGGACGGGTTCGTGGTCTGGTGGACGAGCGAGCGGCACCTCCCCCGCGCCGACGACCCGTTCCTCGACGCGCTCGTCCCGAGGCTGTTCGAGGTCGAGGGCGTGGGCGGCTCCCTCGCCGAGGACGAGGCGAGGCAGCGGTGGGACCGGACGCGCGAGGGCACCTGGGCCGGCGCCCTCGCCGCCATGGCCGCGGCCGGGCGGCTCGACCGCACCCTCCTGCTGGACGGCTGCGTCCGCCGCTTCCTGCGCGGCGGCACCCTCCGCGACCTTCGGTGGTTCGTCCAGCTGTACAGCGCGCTGGAGCCCACCGAGGACGAGGCCGCCGCCCGCGTGCGCGACCACGTCCGCATGCTGCCGTCCGCGCCCTCGACCGTCGCCGACCTCGCCCTGCGCCAGGTCCGCCGGGTCGACGAGCGAGGGCTCCTCGACGCCGCGCTGTTCGAGGACGCCGCGGGGGCGCTGCTGTTCCGCCCCGAGAAGAAGCTCGTCCAGGCCGCGCTGACCTGGCTCGACCGCACGGCCCGCAAGCGCGACCGGGTCGACGCCACGCTGTGCGCCGTCACGGCCGTCTTCACCTCCGACGCGCTCGACCTGCGCGAACGCGCCGTGGCGATCGCGGCCAAGCACGCGGACCACGCGAGCGGGGCCGTCCGCGAGGAGCTCCGCGCCGCCGCCGGCGGCCTGCCGGCCGCCCTGCGCGAGCCGATCGCCGCCGCGTTCGGCGCGGTGGAGACGGCGGACGGTCCCGAGCCCTCGCCGGGCCCGCCTCCGTTCACCCCGCGCGAGGCGCCCGCACCGATCGGCTCCCTCGCCGAACTGGCCGAGGAGTTCACGGTCCTGCTGCGCGCCCGCAAGGACTGGCGCACGACCGAACGCTTCCTCGCCGCGCTCGTCGAGTTCGCCTACCGCGACCCTGAGGGGACCAGCGCCGCGCTGCGGAGACCCGTCGACGCCCACGCCTCCTGGATCATGGAGGTGGACGGCCAGCAGTACTGGCGCTCCCTTGTCCGGGCCAGCTGGATCATGTTCCCCGTGCAGAGCCTCCTGCGTCCGGCGAGGTCGCATGGCCTCGTCGAGGCGCTGGCCTCCCTTCTGAAGGGGTGGTCCCGCAGGGAGGGGACGGTGTTCGAACCGCAGATCGAGCGCTTCCTGACCCTGCGCAGGCACGAGATCGCGTCCACGGTCGGGGAGGTGCCCGTCCTTCTCGCGACCCCGACGGAGGGCAGCGGCCACGTCGACCCTGGCGTCCTGGTCGCGCGGCTCGAGCGGATCGAGGAGGCGGGCACCGAGCCCGGGCGGGCCGATCTCATGCAGGCGATGCTGCGCGTGCCGCGCGACATCGACCCGGCCGCCGCCGCACGCGCGAGACGGCTGGAGTCCAAGGCCGGGAGGACGCTCGCGCAGTGGCTGGCGGGCGGCGGTCTCACCGACCCCGCCGTCGAGTGCACGATCCTCGACGAGCCGCTCGCGAGCGTCCGCGGCCGGACGGCGCGGCTGCCGAGCCGGGTCCTGGCCACGGTGGACGTCCCCGGCGACTCCGACATCGCCCACCTGTGCGCCTTCCCCGAGGAGGGCTGGACCGATTTCGGGACGCCCGGCAACATCAGGAACAGGGCCCTCTGGCCGTCCGTCCTGCCGTCCCACCGCGAGGTCGCCGCCGCGCATCTCGTCCCCCACCTGGCGGGCACCGGCGAGTTCGACCTGCACCAGGGCGCCATCATGCTCGGCTTGGCGGAGGCCGACGGGCCCACCGGTTCCGCCACCGGGACGCTGCTCGCCTACGCGCTCGCGCACCGGAGCCAGAACGAGCGCTCCGACGCGGTCGAGGCGCTCCTCGTCCTCAGCGCCCGGGGCGGCCTGCCCGCGGCCGAGACGGGAACGGCCCTCGGACGCCTCGCCGCGCTGAAGCGCCTCGTCCTCCCTCGCGCCGTGAAGGCCCTCACGGCGGCCGCCGACGGCGGAGCGCACGCCGACGTCTGGACGACCCTCGCCTCGGCGCTCCCGCACGCGCTCCCCGCTCCCGGCGAGCGGGCCGCGACCGGGGTACCCGACCTCCTCGCCCTGGCGACCCGCCTGGCGGAGACGACCGGCGCCAGGGGCGCGATCCCGGCCGTCCAGGAGACGGCGGCGCGGGGTGGTTCCAGCCGCCTGGTGAAGGAGTCCGCCCGCCTGCACCGGACGCTCGCAACGTGACGGCCCCCCACGGTGTTAAGGGAAGTACAGGCGTCGACGGGAGCACCCGCATTGGCACGAGCACTGGTGCCAACGGAGCACCGGTGTTGACGAAGCGCCCGCATTGGGAGGAGCTCCGGTGTTGACGAAGCGCCCGCATCGGGAGGAGCACCGGTGTTGACGGAGGATCCGTGGACGGGAGCACCGGTGTCAACGGAAGCGGGGTCTCGTCGGGGCGGTGTGGGACCCTGAGTCTGGTGGGAAGGAGCGCTCAACGATGACCGAGACCCTGGCGTTCGGCGCGGTCGACACCGTGCTCGGCCGCCTGCTCGTCGCCGAGACCGAGACCGGGGTGGTCTCGCTGCACTTCCGCGACACCCCGGCGGCGCGCGCCCGCACGGCGAAGGCGACCGGGCTTCCCGTCGTGGACGCCCCCGACCGCCTCGCCCCCGCCCTGTCGGCCCTGCGCGACTACTTCGCCGGCGACCTGAAGCACTTCGAGCTGCCCATCGACTGGCGCCTCACGTCGGACGTCCAGCGGCAGGTGCTGTCGACGCTGTACGAGACGGTCCCCTACGGGCGGGTCCTGACCTACGGCGAGCTCGGAGACCGCAGCGGGACCGGCGTCCACGCGCAGGTCATCGGGCAGGTGATGGGCGGCAACCCCATCCCGCTGATCGTCCCCTGCCACCGCGTCGTCGCCTCGAACGGCCTCGGTGGCTACAGCGGCGGCTCCGGCGTGGAGGTCAAGCGCTGGCTCCTCACTCTCGAGGGTTCCATCCCCGCCACCCTCGACTGGGACATCACCCGCGGCCCGTGAGGCCGGCCGCGAACACCGGCCGCGAACACCGGCCGCGCTACGTGGCGGCCCCGGCGTAGGTGACGCCGGTGAGGGTCTCGGAGACCTCCCAGAGACGCTTGCCCAGGGCGGGATCGTCCGCCTGCCGGGGCGTGGCGACCTTGGTCGGGGAGCCGCGGTACTGGAGCAGGCGGGGGCCGTAGCAGGCACCGCCGCTCACGTCCGGTGCCGTCGCGGCGTAGAGGGACGGGAGGGCGCCCGCGGCGGCGGACTGCGCCATCACCGCGTTGCCCAGCCCCGTGGCCTTCTCCATGAGCGTGCTGCCCTGCATGCGCGGACCCGTCTGCTGGAGGTTCGTCGCGGCGTAGCCGGGGTGGGCGGCGACGCTGGTCACCTCCGGGACGCGCCGGTCCAGTTCCTTGGCGAAGACCAGGTTGGCGAGCTTGGCCTGGCTGTAGGCGTTCCACTTGCGGTAACGGCGCTCGCCCTGCAGGTCGTCGAAGGCGATGCTCCCCGTCCAGGCGAACGCCGAGGTGACGGTGACGACGCGGGGGGACGCGGCGGCGCGCAGCGCGGGCAGCAGGAGCCCGGTCAGCGCGAAGTGGCCGAGGTGGTTGGTGCCGAACTGCATCTCGAAGCCGTCGGCGGTGGAGCGGCGCGGGATCGCCATGACCCCGGCGTTGTTGACCAGGATGTCGAGCGGGGACTCGCCGTGCCGGGACGCGAAGTCCCGGACGGACGCCAGGTCGGCGAGGTCCAGCGCGGCGAGGACGATCTCCGCCTGCGGCGCGGCGGTCCTCATCCGCTCCAGGGCGGCCTGACCGCGCTCGGCGCTGCGGCAGGCGAGCACCACGGAAGCGCCGTGCCGCGCGAGCTGGAGCGCGGTGTGGTAGCCGATGCCGCTGTTGGCCCCGGTCACGACCACCCGCCGCCCGCGCAGATCGGGGATGTCGCCGGCCGTCCATCCGCCCATGGGGCACCTCCACGTAATATCGCGAACCCACAAGTTAGACGTGCCCTCAATAGGAGGCAACGCCTCCGCGCTGTGGCGCGATTCACACCGGACGCATCCCCCCGTCACGAGCACCAAGCCACGCCCGCGCACGGGGTTCGGCCGTGCGCGGGGCGCGGGTGGTCAGGCGGGGAGGGTCTTCTCGATGGCGGTGACGACCTCGGCGGACTCCGGCTCGGCCTGGGGCGCGAAGCGCGCGGCGACGGCACCGTCCGGGGCGATGAGGAACTTCTCGAAGTTCCAGCGGATGTCGCCGGTGTGGCCCTCGGCGTCGGGGACGTCGACGAGCTCCCGGTACAGCGGGTGCCGGCCGTCGCCGTTGACCTCGACCTTCTCGGTCATCGGGAACGTGACCCCGTAGGTCGCCGAGCAGAACTCGGCGATCTCCTCGGAACTTCCGGGCTCCTGGCCCATGAACTGGTTGCAGGGGACGCCGAGGACGGTGAAGCCGCGCCCGGCGTACGTCTCCTGCAGCTTCTCCAGGCCGGAGTACTGCGGAGTGAGGCCGCACTTGGAGGCGACATTGACGATCAGCACGGCCTTGCCCCGGTACTGCCCGAGGTGCGCGGGTCCGCCCCGCAGGGCCTCGATCTCTACGTCGAAGACAGACATGTGGCCGATCCTAGGAGATCGCTCCCCGGATCGGCTCCGTCCTCGCCGCCGGTGCCGCCGGCGGCCGGGGTGGCCGCGCCGCCGGCCGCGCTCATCCGCCCAGGGCGCCCGTCACTTGCCCAAGGCGTTCACGAAGGAGGCGAGCTGGTTGCCAGCGTTGCCCAGCTGGTCGAAGGCGTTGTTGACCACTCCTGCCGCATCCGTCGGTGAGCTCAGCAAGTAGAAGATGACGAAGGCGATCGCCACATAGCGGAGGTTCTTCTTCATCCGTAACGCCGTCCCTGGTTGTAGCGCGCGACACAATCGACCCGATCCCATTGTGCCCCGCCGCGGCTGCCCGCAAAGCGCGATTTTACTGTGACGTACGGGCAACCGCTTGGTGGCGCCCGGTTGAGAACGCCCGAACCGGCGGGGTACGTGCCCCGGCGGGCGGCCGTCAGTTCGGGATCGCGCTCATGAACTGCGACAACGACTCGGCGGCGTTGCCGAGTCCGCTCAGGGCGTTGTTGACGAGATGCGCCGCCCCCTGGGGGCGGCTGATGACATACCACGCCACGAAGGCGACGGCGGCGACCTTCATCCACTTCTTGTTCACTGCAACCACCCTCTGCGGTCGATCACTCACTCTCAGTGATTCCCCAGGGTGGCCGAAGAGAGATCAAGAAGGGACAAAGGGCCGGTCAGGTCCCCTTTGCGTGCCGGGCGAGGTAGTCGATGTAGAAGGGACGCAGCGCGTCCGCCATCTCGCCCTCGCCGGCGTGCGTGAACTCCTCCAGCAGCGACAGGCCGTGGAGGAGGTCGAACTCGGCGCGGTCGACCTCCCCCGTGGCCGCCGCGGCGGCCGGGATCGCGCGCAGCAGGTCCCACAGGAAGGAGACGTCGTGCCGCTCCTTGGCCAGACCCATCGCCCGCTCGTACAGCTCCTTGGACGTCAACTCGTCCAGGTTCCCGCCGTCTGGCGTCACTTCCGACATCCCCCGACTCTATTCGAGCGCGCGACCCGTCACCGCGCGCCGGGCGGCGGCCCGGCCCGTCACTTCGTGATGACGTTCGACGGGATCTCCTGGTCCTGCTTCAGCGCGCCGAAGAGCGTGGTCGCCTTGGACCTGTCCCAGGTGATGTAGGACCCGGCGGAGGCCGAGCTGCCGGAGCCCCCGATCGGGACGGTGGTCGTGACGCCGTTCCCGCCGCTGACGCCCTTCATCGCCCACATCATGCGCACGAGGTCGTACAGGTGGTCGCCGTCGTCCACGAGGAAGTTGCTGGTGGCGTTCATGGCCAGCGGGACGCTGCGGAACGGGTTGAGCATCGTGCCCGGGCTCGTCGCCTTCTTCATCAGCGCGCCGAAGAACTGCCGCTGGTGCTCCACGCGCTCGAGGTCGGCGCGGGCGAACGCGCGGGTGCGGACGTAGCCGAGCGCCTGACCGCCGTCCAGCGTCTGGCATCCGGCCTTGAGGTTCAGCCCCGCCTTGCGGTCCTTGATGTTCTCCTTGACGCAGATGTCGACGCCGCCGACGGCGTCCACGACGCCCACGAAGCCGCCGAAGCCGATCTCGGCGTAGTGGTCGATGTGCAGCCCGGTGGCCTTCTCCACGGTCTGGACGAGCAGCTTGGGGCCGCCGAAGGCGAAGGCCGCGTTCAGCTTGTTCGAGCCGTGCCCGGGGATCGGGAGGTAGGAGTCGCGCGGCAGGCTGATGAGGGACGTCCCGCCGGAGCCGTAGTGCAGCAGCATCATCGAGTCGGTGCGCCGCCCGGAGGCGAAGCCCGTCGCGAGCCGCTTCTGGTCGTCCTTCGACAGGCCCTCGCGGCTGTCGGACCCGACGATCAGCCAGTTCGTCCCCGGGGTGTCGGCGACCCGGCCCGGGTAGTCCACGAGGACCGACTCGCGCTTCAGCCGGGAGTCGAGGTAGAAGTAGCCGCCCACGACGACGACCAGGAGCACGGCCAGGAGGGCGCCGAGCACCCGCGGCCACCGCCGCCGGTGCCGCCGCCGGTGGGGCGCCCCGCCGTACGGCCCGCCCTGCTCGACCCGGCCCCCGGCGAGCTGGTCGCCGGCGTACGGGTCGTCGTGGGGGTCGCCGTAGGTGTCCCGCCCGTAGGCGGCGTGGTGGTGCTCCGCGCGTGCGGAGTGGTCCCTGCTGCGCGCCACGCGGCCGCCCTCCTTGCGTGTCCGGCCTTCCGGCCAGCCGTCGGTCATGGCGTAGACCCTAGACAACCCGGGCGTGCGCCGCGTCCGTCCGGCGCATGATTGTCCACACCCACAAATCACCGTCCTCTGTGAGAAATGAAGCGGACATCGTCCCCCTAAGGGCGCACACTGCCCCTGGCCGGTAGTACGCGCGGAGGGCGGCGCATGGGTGCACGACGGCTTTTCCCCAGGCGGTCGGGGGGTCCCCGGACGTTACGGCGCCGCCGGCGGCGCCGGGAGGCGGCTCCCGATCCGGGGTTTCCCGAGGTGATCCTGTCCTGGCACGCCAAGGACAAGGAACTCACCGAGACGGGCATGGCGACGATCGCGCGGCGGCTCCCCTCGATGATCGTCCAGGCGGCGGGGCTGGCCTGGCGGGCGAGCCGCGCCGACGCGCTCGCGACCGTCTCGCTCAACATCGCCGCCGGGTTCTTCACCGCGTTCTGGCTGCTGGCCACGACCGGCGTGCTGACCGCGCTGTTCAGCGCCGCGCCGACCCCCTCGCGGGTCCGCGACGCCCTGCCGTCGCTGGCGCTGGTCGCGGGGGCGGTGGCGCTGCGGGCCGGGCTGCAGTCCGGCGCGGGCTGGGCGCAGGCCCGCCTCGAACCGCAGGTCGAGCGGCTGGTCGAGCTGCGGCTGTACGAGGCGACCACCGCGGTGGACCTGACCGCGCTGGACGACTCGGACTTCCTGGACGACCTGAAGCGCGCGGAGGGGCGGGGCATGATGTCGGCGCCCCAGGTGGTCCGGCACGCCGTGGACGTCCTGACGGGCCTCATCGGCCTGGTCGCGGCCGCGGGGACGCTCGGCGTGCTGCATCCGGTCCTGCTGCCGCTGCTGCTCCTCACCGCCGTGCCGGAGGGCTGGGCGTCGGTCCGCAGCGCGCGGATGCGGTACATGATGATGCTGTCGCTGATCGGGGTGACGCGCCGCAAGTGGATCCTGTCCGACCTGATGGTGGAGCGGCGGCACGCCGCCGAGGTGCGCTCGTTCACGATGCGGCGGTTCCTGCTGGAGCAGTACGACCGGTCCGCGTCCCACCAGCGGCGGGTCGAGCTGGACGTGGCGCGCCGGCAGACCGTCGTGAAGGTCACCGGCGACGCGGGCAAGGGCGCGGCGACGGCGCTGGTCTACGTCGCGCTCGGCGTCATGCTGTGGAAGGGCGCGGTGCCGCTGGCGGTCGCGGGCACGGCTGTCCTCGCGATCCGCTCGGGCCAGTCGTCCCTGGTCAACCTCGTGTTCGCGGTCAACCGTTGCTACGAGGAGGGGCTGTACTTCGGCGACTACCTGGCGTTCTGCGACGCGGCCGAGCAGCGGATCCCGCACCGCGCGCTGCCCGCCGCCGCGGCGGAGCGGCGCGCGCGGCTCCCGGACGACTTCGAGCAGATCACCGTCCGGGACGCGGTGTTCACCTACCCGGGCGCCGAGACCCCGTCCCTCAGGGGCGTCTCACTGGACCTGCGCAAGGGCGAGGTGGTCGCTCTCGTCGGCGAGAACGGCTCCGGCAAGACCACCCTCGCCAAGATCATGGCGGGCCTGTACGACCCGGACGCCGGCGAGGTGCGCTGGGACGGCGTGCCGCTGGCGGAGGTGGAGCCGTCCGAGGTGTGGGAGCGCATCGCCGTCATCGCGCAGGAGTACACGCACTGGCCGATGACCGCGCGGCAGAACATCACGATGGGCCGCGGCCGCGAGCCCGCGGACGGCGAGGACGAGGACCCGGCGATGCTCGGCGCCGCCCGCGCCTCCGGCGCCGACGAGGTCGTCCAGGAGCTCGCCCTCGGGTACGGCACGCTGCTGGACCGCCGGTTCAAGGGCGGCGCCGACCTGTCGGGCGGGCAGTGGCAGCGGCTCGCGGTGGCCCGCGGCTTCTACCGGGACGCGCCGCTGCTGATCTGCGACGAGCCCACCGCCGCCCTGGACGCCCGCGCCGAGCACCAGCTGTTCGAGCGGATCCGCACGCACGCCGACGGCCGGACCGTCCTGCTCATCACCCACCGGCTCGCCAGCGTCCGCTACGCCGACCGCATCTACGTCCTGGAGCGCGGCGAGGTGATCGAGGAGGGCGACCACGCCGCGCTGATGGCCCGGGACGGCCTCTACGCCGACCTGTACTCCCTCCAGGCCTCCGCCTACGCGGCAGGCGGGGCGGCCGGGCCGCGGGCCGGCGCCGACCGGCCCGCGGCGGACGGCCTGGCCGCGGGCGCCGGCTGACGGAGGGACGGACTAGATGTAGGGGCCGAAGCCCGCCTCCTCCTCGCGGGGCGGGGCCTCGGGCAGGTCCTCGGGGCGCAGCAGCGCGACCTCGGCGGGGTCGATCTCGCCGGGGGCCGCGTCCTCCTTGGCGGTGATGCGCTGGGCCTGCCGGGAGACCGCCGCCTCCAGCAGGTTGCGGACGAGCCGGGCGTTGCCGAACGAGGAGCCGCGCGGGTGGGCCGCGACGAGGCGGCGCAGCGCGTCCAGGATCCCGGGGGCGAGCGCGAACCCGTCCTCCGCCGCCATGAACTCGAAGATCGTGACGAGCTCGTCGTCGGTGTAGTCGGGGAAGCGCAGCCGCTTCGGGAACCGCGACTTCAGCCCCGGGTTGGCGTCGAGGAACCGCTCCATCTCGGCGTCGTAGCCCGCGACGATGACCACCAGGTCGCCGCGGTGCTCCTCCATCAGGCGCAGCAGCTCGGCGATCGCCTCGTGGCCGAAGTCGCGCCGGTCGCCGCCGCCGGAGGCCAGCGTGTACGCCTCGTCCACGAACAGGACGCCGCCGAGGGCGCGGGCGACCGCGTCCCGCACCCGCGGCGCGGTCTGCCCGATGAACTCGGCGACGAGGTCGGCGCGGGTGACCTCCACCAGGTGGCCGGACGACAGCAGGCCGAGCCGGGCGAACACGGCGGCGATCAGGCGCGCGATCGTCGTCTTGGCCGTGCCCGGGTTGCCGGCGAACACCATGTGCCGGGCCGGGGGCGCCGGGGACACCTTGGCGTCGCGCCGCAGCTGCTCCGCGCGGACCTCGGCGACCAGCGCGGCCACCTCGCGCTTGATGTCGGCGAGGCCGATCAGCCGCTCGACCTCCGCGAGGGGGTCGCCGGGGACGTCGTCGCGGCCGCGGGTGAGGGTGTCGGGGACGTCCTCCGGCAGGATCACGTCGAGGGACTCGTCCTCGTCGACGATCCCGTCGGCGAGGACGCGGCGCCCCTGCATCGCGACGGCCCGGTCGAGCAGGTTCGTCATGATGCGGACGTTGCCGATCCCGCGCTCGCGCGGTGCCGCCTCGACCAGCGCGCGCACCTTCTCCAGGACGCCGGGGGCGAGCTCGAACCCCGACTCGGCGGCCTTGGCGGTGAACGCCTCCACCAGCTCCTCCTCGGTGAGGTCGGGGAAGCGGAGCGTGCGGGGGAAGGCGGCGGCGAGGTCGGGGTGCGCCTTCAGCAGCCCGTTCATCTCCGCCTCGGGACCGGTGAGCACGACGACGAGGTCCTCGGTGTGCGCCTGCACGCTCGTCAGCAGGACGTCCAGCACCTCGCGGCCCCGGGCCGCGTCGGACGCGGCCGACACCAGGGCGTGCGCGTCGCGGACGACCAGGACGCCGCCGTGGGCCTGCTCCACCGCCCGGCGGACGCGCAGCACGCTCTCGCTGGCGTACTCGCCGAGCAGGTCGGCGCGCTCCACCTCGACCGTGTGGCCGGACGACAGCACGCCGATGTCGGCGTAGATCCGGCCGAGGATCCGCGCGACCTTGCCCTTGCCGGTGCCGGCGTTCCCGGTGAAGACCAGGTGCCGCAACCGGGTCCGGGCCGTCATGCCCGCCTCGCGGCGCAGCCGCGCGGCCTTGGCCTCGGCGACCAGCGCCTCGACCTCCCGCTTGACGGGCTCGATGCCGACGCAGGCGGCCAGCTCGGCGAGCGGGTCGGACTCGGCGGGGCGGCCCGCGATGAGCCGCTGCGGGAGGTCGGCGGCGGTGACCTCCAGCGGCCCGGCGCCCGATCCGTCCGGGCCGTCCTGCCGGACGCGCCGGTCCGCGGCGGCGACGGCCTGGCCCGCCATGTGCTCCACGAGCCGGGCTCCGCGCAGGTTCAGCAGCGGCGGGGTGCGGCGGAGCATGGCGCCGGCGGCCTCGGCGACCTGCTCTCCGGCCGTCGCGCCGCGCCGCGCGACGGCCAGGGCGAACAGCTCGGCGAAGTCGTCCTCGGCGAAGTCGCGGGTGCGGGCGGCCTCGAACGCCCGGACCAGCGCGGGGTTGGCGTCGAACAGCCGCCGGTCGCCGCCGGGGCGGCACAGCGCGACGACGTTGAGCGCCGGCGAGCGCGCCATGAGCCGCCGCAGCTCCTCGGCCGCGGCGGCGCCGCAGCGCTCGTGCGCGGCGAGCTTCTCCAGGTCGTCGACGACCAGGAGCATCCGGTGCTCCAGGCACTCGCGGACGCGCGCCTGGAGCCACAGCACGGCCTCGCTCACGCCGAGCGAGGCGAAGACCTGGTCGGAGATCCACAGCGCCTCGCGGACGGCGCCGCGCTCGGCGAGCATCTCCTCGGCGATCTCGGCCGCGGTGCCCTTCCCGGTGCCCTCCGGACCCGCGATGAGGAGCCGGACCGGCCGCTGCCCGGCGACCCGGGCCGCCACCGCCTCCCGCAGCGCCCGCTCCAGCTCCGGCTGCCCGACCAGCCGCGACCCGCTCTCGGTCGCGGGCTCCGGCTCCGGGGTCCCGGCCCTCTGCGCGTCGCCCTCGCCGCCGCCGAACTTCAGTGTGTTGAAGACCCGGCGGACGGTGAACAGGCGCCGCAGGTCGACCTGGAACGGGCGCACCGGCACCCGGCAGCGCGGGCTGACCGGCGCCTCCGGCAGTCCCTGGACGGAGCCGGTGAACCGCACCGCCATGTCCAGCCAGGCGCGGGCCGCGTCCGCCTCGCCCGCGACCAGGCCGCGCGCCAGCCACGCCCGGACGTCGTACTGCCACGCCTCGGCGGCGAAGCCCTCGCGCGCCGCGCGGAACCGCTCCTCGACGTTCTCGTAGCGGGCGCCGCCGAGAACGACCGCCAGTTCGGCCGGGACGACCGCGGCGTCGGCCGCCAGCAGGAGCCGGGCCAGCGCCTCGTCGGGCTCGTGCCCGTCCGCGACGGCCCCTGCCAGCCGCTCGTGCGCGGCGTCCAGCCCCTCGCACACCCAGCCCAGGTAGCCCACCGGCCCGGCCAGCTCGGGCAGGACGGCCAGCTCCTCGTCGGTCAGGCCGGAGACCCACGCCTCCTCCAGCCGCCGGTTGGGGACGGTCATGTCCGCCTCGCGCAGCGCCGGGTCGGCGGCGCGCCGGTCGAACAGGCCCGTCAGCGCCCGCCGCCGCCGCTCCAGCGGCTCCAGGCCCTCGAAGACCTCCAGCCCGGCCCGCGCGAGCTCGAACATCACCGCGCGCCGCTCCCGGTCGTCGCCGGCCGGCTCGGGCAGCCACAGGCCCGGCGGGCGCCAGCGCCCGCCCTGGGTGAACCACGCGGCCGGGTCGCGCACGGCCGACTCCGGCGTCGCCAGGAAGTCCGAGAGCAGCTCGTAGTCGACATCGCCGCGCGAGCCGCCGCGCACCGCCGAGGCGCCCAGCATGAACGTCAGCAACGACCACTGCTCCGCGCCGGCCGCGCTGGTGTCCCTGCCGTAGAAGTCGCTGAGCTGACGCGTCAGCACGACGGCGCGCTGGTCGGTGTTGTAGGCGACCGCGCGCTCGCGCATCTCCTCGTACAAGCCGTCAGGCACGCGCCAGGGGCCGTACGCGTACACGTCGAGGACCGGCTCCTCGGTGAGGAGCACTTCGAGATGGTCCGGCAGCCGGGGGGAACTCACCTGGGGTCGTCTCCTACGCAGCGGATCGAGGCAATCACATCCGACAGCACCTTACGGCGCGTCACGATCACGCACACCCCCGTTGCGGCGGGTTGGCAGGCGGCCCGGCGTCCGGGATAGTTGTCGGACGGAAACTATTCGCCGGATGAATTCCGGCCAAAGCAGCACACAAGAGGGGAACCCCCCGTGTCACCTTTGGAAGTGACCACACGGCCGGACGGCGGACGCGCCGTCCTCAGGCTGTGCGGAGAACTCGATGTCGCCGGCTCGGAGGAGCTGCGCGTCCACCTGAACGAGGCGCGCCGCGAGCACGGCGACCACCTCGTCCTGGACCTCACCGACCTCGAGTTCATGGACTCGGGGGGCCTGTCGGTCATCGTTGCCTGCTACAAGGCCGCCACCGCGGCGGGCGGCAGCCTCGTCCTCGCCGGCCCCCGGCCCATCGTCCGCCGCGCCCTGGAGATCACGGGGCTGCACCGGCGCATCCCCGTGAAGAGGACCCTGCAGGAGGCGCTGGCGGCCGAGCCCGACCGCGCCTGAGCCGCCGGGGCCCGGCGGAGGCCGGGAGCGGCAGGAACGCGCTCAGAGCGGGAGGGCGGTGGGGCGCTTGGGGCCGCGGCCGTCGCCCGAGGAGCGGCCCGTGGCCCGGCGGCCGATCCACGGCAGCAGGTAGGTCCGGGCCCAGTGGACGTCCTCGCGCCTCATCGTGAGCCAGTCGGCCGGGTCCAGCGGAGGCCAGGGCTCGCGCCAGTCGCCCTCGACCGGGATCCCCACCACCCCCGCGACGTAGAGCGCCATGCGCCGGTGCCCCTCGGGCGACAGGTGCAGGCGGTCCTCGTACCAGGCGCGCGGGTCGTGGAAGACGCGCAGCGGCCACAGGTCCACCACCGGGCAGCCGCGGCGGTCGGCGATCGCGCGCAGGTGCATGTTGTAGGTGGCGGCCTTGCCCCGGATGCGGCCGCCCGAGCGCAGCCCGCGCGGGTCGAACCCGGTGAACACCACGACGCGCGACCCGGTGGCGCGCAGCCGCCGGACCGCGTCGTCGAACACGACCGCGGCCGCGTCGGGATCCGCGCCGGGCCGGATCATGTCGTTGCCCCCGGCGCAGAGCGTCACCAGGTCGGGCGACAGGCCGACGGCGATCGGCACCTGGTCCTCCACGATCTGGCGCACGAGCTTGCCGCGGACGGCGAGGTTGGCGTAGCGCAGGCCCGGGTTCAGCGCGGCGATGTGCTCGGCGAGCCGGTCGGCCCAGCCCCGGAAGACGTCGTCCTGACCGGGATAGGGATCATTGAGGCCCTCGGTGAAGCTGTCGCCGAGGGCCACGTACGTTCCGATCCGCCCAAGTTCGCTCATCGCAACCCCCCAACGCGGATTCACGGTCGATCACGACGAACAATCATGCATCGTGCACACGACCTACGCGACCGTAGCCGGTGGCCGGACCGCGCCGCGCCCCCGGCGGCCGGAGCCTGTCACGACCCGGCCTCGGCCACGCGCGCGAACGCGTGACCTGGCCGGTGGAGCGAAGCCGGAGGCGAGCGGAACCGGGCGGATCGCGAAGCGATGCCGCGTTCGCCCAGGCACGGTCACGCAGCGAGCCGCTAGGCGAGCGAAGTGGGCCGGGACTGAATCAACACAGCCTAGAAGACTGCTGAAGATCTTGGGGTTTTGGTCCCGCCGCGGATGCGGCGGGGCCAGTGTGTTGTGGTGTGGTGATGGGTGAGTGGGCCGGGGAGACGGTCGGTCCGGATGTGTGGGAGACGTGCCGGGAGCTGATCCCAGCGGGGAGCGTGTTCGCGTTCCTGGCCGAGCACCGTGGCGCGTTGTTCCCGGCGGTGATGTTCGCGGACATGTATCCGTCGGCGAACGGGCGGCCGTCGATGCCGCCGCAGATCCTGGCCGCGGCGATCACTTTGCAGGCCCTGCACGGGCTGTCGGATTCTGAGACGGTGCAGGAGTTGCGGTGTGACCTGCGCTGGAAGGCCGCGTGCGGGCTGGGCCTGCACGACACCGCGTTCGATGCGTCGCTGCTGGCCTACTTCCGCCGTCGGCTGGCACGCTCGGCCCGGCCCGACCGGATCTTCGAGGCCGTGCGGGAGGTGGTGCGGGCGACCGGGGTGCTCACCGGCAGGCATCGCCGTGCGCTGGACTCCACGGTGCTGGACGATGCGGTCGCCACCCAGGACACCGTCACCCAGTTGATCGCCGCCGTCCGCTCAGTGATCCGCCATGTCCCCGGGGCGGCCGAGGTGGCCGCGGCGGCGTGCACCGCCCACGACTACACCGACCCGGGCAAACCGCGCATCGCCTGGAACGACGAGCAGGCCCGCGCCGAGCTGGTGGACGCCCTGGTCACCGACGCGCTCAGGTTGCTGGGGCACCTGCCCGAGCAGGAACTGGGCGAGCGGGCCGCGAACGCGGTGGGCCTGCTGGCCCTGGTCGCCGGGCAGGACGTCGAACCGGCCGAAGGGTCCGACGGCCGCGACGGGCGCTGGCGCATCACCGACGGCACCGCCCCGGACCGGGTGATCTCGACCGTCGACCCCCAAGCCCGGCACGTCCACAAGACCCGCAGCCACCGCCAGGACGGCTTCAAAGCCCACCTGGCCGTCGAGCCCGAAACCGGCCTGTTCACCGCGGTGGCCCTGCGGCCCGGCGCCGGGGCCGCCCACCACGAGGCCCTCGTCGGCCTGGACCTGCTCGCCGGCGAGGACACCCCGGTGCAGGTGTTCGGCGACACCGCCTACTCCACCGGCCAGGCCCGCCACGCCCTCACCGCCGCCGGGCACCGGCTGTTCATCAAGCCCGCCCCGCTGCGGCCCGCCGTCCCCGGCGGCTTCACCCTCGACGACTTCGCCATCGACACCACCAACGGCACCGTGACCTGCCCCGCCGGGCACACCGCCCCCTTATCGGACCCCGGCGGACGCCACCACCAGCGCAAAGCCGTGTTCGGGAACCGGTGCACCGGATGCCCCCTGCGCGAGCGGTGCACCAACGCCAAGGCAGGCCGGATCCTGACCATCCGCCCCCACCACGACCTCCAAGCCGCCGCCCGCCGCCAATCGGCCCACGACCCGGCCTGGCAAGCCGACTACCGCCGCTGGAGACCACCGGTCGAACGCGCCGTCGCCTGGCTCGTCCACCACGGCAACCGCCGCCTCCGCCACCGCGGCACCATCAAAGCCGACGCCTGGCTCCACACCCGAGCCGCCGTCCTCAACCTCCGCCGACTCATCAACCTCGGACTCACCCGAACCAACGGCACCTGGCACCTGTCCACGGCCGAAGCATGACCACACAGGGGCTGTCCGGCCCACGGCCGGACAGCCCCTCACAAGATCTTCAGCAGTCTTCTAGGTCCAGCTCGGGGACGTGGTGCCGAGCTGCCCGCCGGCCGAGCCCGGCGCGGGGGCGGGGGCGTGCGCCCCGGTGGCGTGCACCGTCATCGCGTGCCTGACCAGCGTGATCAGCACCTGCTTGGTGGACTCGCGGCTGCGCGCGTCGCACTGCACGATCGGCACGTGCGCGCTGATCGACAGGGCCTCGCGGATGTCCTCCACCGCGTACTGGAACTCGCCGTGGAACCCGTTGACGCCCACCACGAACGGCAGGCCGAGCTCCTCGAAGTAGTCCACCGCCGCGAAGCAGTCCTCCAGCCGGCGGGTGTCGACCAGCACGACGGCGCCGATCGCGCCGCGGACCAGGTCGTCCCACATGAACCAGAAGCGGTGCTGCCCCGGCGTGCCGAACAGGTAGAGGATCAGCTCGCTGTCCAGCGACACGCGGCCGAAGTCCATCGCGACCGTGGTGGTCGTCTTGTCCGGGACGGCCGACAGGTCGTCCACGTCGGCGCTGGCCGCCGTCATCACGGCCTCGGTGGTGAGCGGCATGATCTCCGAGACGGAGCCGACGAACGTGGTCTTGCCCACACCGAAGCCGCCACCGACGACGATCTTGACCGAGGTCAGCTCGGCCTCCCCGCCGTGCGGCCCCGGGACCTGGTCAGAGCTTCCGAAGGCCACTGAGAACCCTTTCTAGCAAGCGGAGGTCCGGCTGTCCGCCGGCGGTGGTGGGGGACTGCGACTGGTGCAGCCGCAGCAGGCCCTCGACGGCCATGTCGGCCACCAGGACCCGCGCGACCCCGAGCGGCAGGCGCAGCAGCGCGGAGACCTCGGCCACCGAGCGGGCCGAGCGGCACAGATCCATGATCGCCCGGTACTCCGGGGTCAGCACGGCCACGTCCCGCGGCGGGTAGGGCGCGGCGGTGACCAGCGCCTCGATGGCCAGGTCGTAGCGCGGCCGGGTGCGCCCGCCGGTGACCGCGTACGGGCGCACGAGCGAGCTGCCGTCGCTCTCCTCCCGCTCGGGGGGGCGGCCCTGCACGGGGACGCGCCCCTGGTCACCCGGCCAGCGGCCGCCGCCTCCGGGACCGCCCCCGAAGGGACTGCCTCGATCCATGTCGCCGACCTCCGTCAGAGTCAGTCACGGTCAATAGCGGGCGGGCCCAGCGCCCATCTCGGTCACCGAGGGCCCCGAGTACGGGGGCTGCTGGTCCTGGGCGCGCAGGGCGGGAGTCAGCACCCGTCCCACCCGCTCCACCAGCAGCGTCATCTCGTAGGCCACCAGCCCGAGATCGCAGTCCGGGGCGGCCAGCACCGCGAACACCGACCCGTTCGTGATGGACATGACGAACAGCAGTCCGCGGTCCATCTCCACGACGGTCTGGTTCACGCCGCCGGCGTCGAAGATCTTCGCCGCGCCCTGCGTGAGGCTCATCAGTCCCGAGGCGATCGCCGAAAGCTGGTCCGCCCGCTCCGGCGGGAAGCCCGCCGAGTACGCCATCGGCAGTCCGTCCGAGGAGACCACGACGGCGTGCGCGACCTTCGCGACACGGTCCGCGAAGTTCGTCACCAACCAGTTGAGATCCTGCCCGCTCACCGGGTGCCTCCTGTCTCACCGTCACTCTGTGACGGAACCTCACCTGACGTGCCTGCGCCGCGTGCCTCGTGGCGTCCGCGGTGGACTCCGCGCTGCAGGCTCGCGAAGCGGTTGCGTACATCGTCGGCCGACTGGCCGTGGCCCTGCGCCCGCCCCTGCGGGATCTCGGGCGGCAGGCCCTGCGCCTGCTGCCCGGGGGCCGGCTGCCGGCCGCCCTGGGGCGGACCCGCCGGCGCCTGGGGCGCGTCCTGCGCCCCGCGGCCGACCGCCCCGGGGATGCGGTTCTTGCCGGGCACCCGCTTGGGCAGTCCTACGGTGGTGCGGCTCGCCGCAACGGGCTCGCGGGCCGCCTCGGCCGCGCGGAAGCCCGCGTCGGCCGGGGACTCCCAGCCCCTCGAGGGGTTCTCGCCGCCCGCGTCGCCCGACCTGTGCTGGAACCACTCCGACTGCATCGCGTCGAAGATGGGCGAGCGCTCGGGCAGCCGCGGCGGGGCCTTCGGCTCCGGCTGCGCGGCCGCCGCCCGCACGGCCGGTTCGGGGACGGGTGGCGGCTCGGGGATGCGACCCTCCGGCACGTTGGGAGCGGACATGGACGATACGTCCTCGGCGTAGGGATCGGAGACCTGCTCCAGCGGCCCGGTCTCCCACGGGATCTGCCGTGCGCCGCCGGACTCGGGCACCCTCGGCTGCGCCTCCGGGACCACGGGCAGCGGCCCGGTGCGCCCGGCCGGCCCGTAGGCGCCGTTGGTGCCGGGGCCCGCGGCCTCCTGCGCGCGCTCGTTGCGCGGCTGGAACAGCCCGTTCGAGGAGCCGCCGTCGGACGGGCGGCCCTGCAGATGGGTGCCCGGCTCGCGGATCGGCAGCTCCCCCGGCCTGCGCGGCTGCTGCCGCTCGCCGGTCCCGTAGGGGTCGGCGGAGGGGGTGCGGCGGTCCCGCGAGGGACGCCGCTCGGCTGGCGGAACCGCGGGCTGCGCGCCCGTGGTGTAGGGGTCGTGCCCGCCCTGGGACGGGATCGGCCCGGTCTCGTTGATGCTCGGCTGCGGCCCGGTGGCGCCCCGGACCGCCCGCAGCGGCCCCGTGCCGCCGACCATCGGGTGGGCGCCGGTGCCGCCCGCGACGGAGTGCGCCCCGGTGCCGCCGCCCATGGTGGCGGCGGGCCCGTAGTCGTCCTGCCGGAACCCGGCCCCGGGCGGCTCGGCGGCGGTGGTGGTGAGCGCGGCGAGCTGGCCGTGGGAGCCGGCCTCGCGCGGCGCGAGGCCCGGACGGGTGCCGATGCCACCGGACTCGCCCGGCGTGACGACGGCGTCCGGCAGCACCACGAACGCGGTGAGGCCGCCGCCCTGGGCGGCCCGCAGCTCGACGCGGATCCCGTGCCGGACGGCCAGGCGGCCGACCACGAACAGGCCCATGCGGCGCGCCGCCGAGAAGTCGATGACGGGCGGGTTCGCCAGCCGCCAGTTGGCCTGCTCCAGCTCCTCGGGCGACATGCCCACGCCGTTGTCGGTGATCTGCAGCATGCATCCGCCGCCGCTCAGCATCTGCCCGGACACCGTGACCTTGGTGTTCTCGGAGGAGAAGACGGTGGCGTTCTCGACCAGCTCGGCCAGCAGGTGGACGAGGTCGTTGACGACCGGGCCGGCGACCGTCATGTCGCCTTGAACCCGCAGCGCGACGCGCTCGTACTGCTCGACCTCGGACAGCGACGCGCGGACGACGTCGATCAGCGGGACCGGCTGGTTCCAGCGCCGCACCTGCTCCTGGCCGCCGAGGACGAGGAGGTTCTCGCAGTTGCGACGCATGCGGGTGGCGAGGTGGTCCAGCCGGAACAGGTTGCCGAGCTGCTCCTCGTCGCGCTCGCTCTGCTCCAGCTCCTCGATCAGCCGCAGCTGCCGCTCGATCAGGGACTGGCTGCGGCGGGAGAGGTTGACGAACATCGCGTTGATGTTGCCTCGCAGGACGGCCTCGTCGGCCGCCAGCCGGACCGCCTCCCGGTGGACCTCGTCGAAGGCCCGCGCGACCTGGCCGATCTCGTCGGTGGAGTCGATCTCGATCGGCTTGACCTCGATGCCGCCCGCGGCGGCCTCGGGATCGCGCAGCCGGTCGACCAGGCCGGGCAGCCGCGCGTTGGCCACGTCGAGCGCGCCGGTCTGCAGCCGGCGCAGCGGCCGCACCAGCGACCGGGCCATGACGATCGTGATCAGCAGGACGATGAGCAGCAGGATCGCCACGACGACGGCGTTGAAGATCGCGGCGGTCCGCGCGTCCGCGCCGCTCTGGTCGCTCTCCGCCTCGATCTGGCCGGCCATGTACTGCTCGACCGAGCGCATCTGGTCGATCATGGAGGTCATCGCGGTGCGGATCACCTTGGCGGACCCGGCGGTGCCGAGCGCGCGGGGCACCAGGCCGCCGCTCGCCGCGGCCGCCTGGATCACCCGCTGCCGCAGGTCCCGCGCCTGGTCGATCTTGGTGCCGACGACGGTGTCCTCGAAGCGCTGGAGCTGCTCCAGGGAGGCCGAGGCGCGGAAGGCGGCGAGCTCGCTGTCCTCCTGGGAGCGCGCGGCGGTGAGCGCGTTCAGCTCCTGGGAGTCGAGCCGGCGCTCGCGCGCGGCGATCAGGAGCAGGGCCCGCTGCCGGGAGACCGCCTCCTTGGCGCGCGCGAGGGCGCCGAGCGCGCGGCTGGACTCCGCGAGCGACTCGTCGGCCACGTTCTGCGAGATCCCGTCCAGGACGCCGGTCAGTTCCTGGGCCGAGTCGGTGTACTTCTGGAGCACGATGAAGGCCGGGACCTTCGTCCCGACCACCAGGGAGCGCAGCGCCTTGACACCGTCGACGCGGCTCCGGACCGTGGTGGCGTCGCGCACCGCCTCGGTGCCGTAGGAGCCGTCGATGGCGACGGTCAGCGCCCGCACCTTGGCGACCAGGGCGTCGGTCCTGCGCTGCTGCGCCTCCAGGGTCGGCTGGAGCGCCGCGGGCCGTCCGGCCGCTATGTACTCGATCGCCTGGTCGCGCTCCGCGGAGAACTCCTGGACGAACTCGGTGATCCCCTGCCCGAGCTCGGCCATCCGCTCGACGCGCCCGTACGTCTCCGCATCGCTGACCGAGCCGGAGATTCGCAGTCCGGAGAGCGCGACGGCGGCGACCGTCGGGACCAGGATCAGCACGATGAGCCGCTGCGGCACGCGCCAGTTCCGCAGGCTCAGCCTGCCCGACCGTCTCGAATGGTCCGACCGCACCTCGACGTCACCAGGCCGAGGATGGTCGCGACCCTCGTCGCTTGGTTGCATCCGCCGTTTACACCCTCTCCCTCACAATGCCGCACTCTCCGTGACGTAGCCGCCGCGAAGGGTTAATACAACATCGTCTCCGCCTCCGGCGCACGACATTGCAGCACATCCATGGATAGGCCGCAAAGGACCATAGGCGAGTCGATATCTTCCAACGACTCGATCATGACTTTATGCCTATATGTCCGGTTCAGTGAGCACGCGGCGTCACGCTGCGCACAGGGACGCTTCGTGATCATGCGACCGCGAAAAGTGACGCCACCTGCTCGCCTTCACCAAGACCCGTCCGGTGTCCCGCCCCTCGCGCCACAGGGGCGGCCGCATGCTCACTCTACGAATAGGCTTGGCCATGGATCGTCACCAGAACCCGCGGGAAGCCTTTATCCGGCGCATTATCCGAAGGGCCCGGCGGGCTCGCGGCGATTGGCGGTGGTCCTCCCAAGGACACAAGAGAGTCACACAATTCCGCCCGAATCGTCTTCGGCCGGGCGGTCCGCGATACGCTCCCGGCGCACGTGATCTTCGGGCACGGCGGTGTCGCGGCTACAGTCGGTCCCCCTGGCTCGCATGCCTTGGTCGGCCCATGCCCTGCCGAAGCAGCTTCCCCCTTCGAGTTAAGGAGTGCCCAATGCGGCAATCCCTACGTGTTTCAGCGCTGGTCAGCGCGCTCACCCTGGTCGCCTCGCTCATGACGGGCTGCGGCGGAGACGACTCCTCCGGCGGAGGCAAGGGCCTGGAGAAGAGCAGCATCAAGGTCGCCTCGCTGCCGCTCGTGGACGGCGCCGCCCTGCACATCGCCCAGAAGGCGAAGCTGTTCAAGGAGGAGGGCCTGGACGTCAAGATCGTTCCGGTCCAGCAGAGCATCAAGGCACTGCCCGCCCTCAAGGCCGGCGAGGTGGACGTCATCGCCGGGGCGAACTACGTGTCGTTCATGCAGGCCAACGAGAAGGGCCTGATCAAGCTCAGCATCCTGGCCGAGGGGGCCCAGCTCACCTCGAACATGATGAACGTGCTCGTCATGCCCGACTCCAAGATCAAGACCGCCAAGGACCTGGAGGGCAAGAAGGTCGCGGTCAACATCCTGAACAACATCCAGTCGCTCACGCTGGACGCCATTCTCAAGGCCAACAACGTCGACCCGAAGAAGGTCCAGTACGTCCAGGTGCCCTTCCCGGCGATGGCGCCCGCCCTGCAGAAGGGGGACGTCGACGCCATTCACACCGTCGAGCCGTTCCTGTCCGACAGCGAGAAGAAGTTCGGCGCCCGGGTCGTCGTGGACGGCGGCAGCGAGCCGGTGACCAGCCTCCCCATCAGCGGTTACGTGACCACGCAGGAGTTCTCGCAGAAGTACCCGAAGACGGCCGCCGCCTTCCAGCGGGCGATCATCAAGGCGCAGAAGATGGCCTCCCAGGACCGCAAGAAGGTCGAGGAGGTCCTGCCCTCCTACGCCAAGATCGACCCGCAGGTGGCCTCGGTCATCACGCTGCCGGCCTACCCCACCTCGCTGAGCACCACCCGCATGCAGCGGATCGCCGAGCTGATGCAGACCTCGGGCCTGCTCACGCAGAAGCCGGACCTGAAGACGATCCTCTTCCACCCGACGTCGTGACCCGGGGACACTGATCACCTCATGGCACACGAGCCCACGCCGCCCCGCGGCCTCTCGCGCCCAGGAATCTGGGCGCGGGGGGCCGCCGGGGTGGCGGTCCTGTTCCTGGCGAGCGAACTGCTGGGCCGCGCGGGGATTGTGGACCGTTCCTTTCTGCCCCCCGCCTCCAGCATCACCGCCCGCGCGTTCGAGCTCGCGGGCGACACCGAGTTCCTGTTCAACGTCCGCGTGACCCTCACCGCGTGGGGGCTCGGCCTGCTGATCGCGTGTGCGATCGCGATCCCGCTCGGGCTGCTGTTCGGCAGCGTCCCGGCGGTGAACACCGCGGTCCGCGCCATCGTGGAGTTCCTGCGCCCCATCCCGTCGGTGGCCCTCATCCCGCTCGCCGCGCTGGTCCTCGGGTCCGGCCTGGAGATGGAGGTGCCGCTGATCGTCTACGCGTCCAGCTGGCCCATCCTGTTCAACACCGTCTACGGGCTGGACGACGTCGACCCCACGGCCAAGGAGACCCTGCGCAGCTTCGGCTTCAGCCGGTTCCAGGTGCTGCTGCGCGTCTCCCTGCCGAGCGCCGCCCCGTTCATCGCGACCGGAGTGCGGCTGGCCGCGTCCATCGCGCTCATCCTGGCCGTCGGCACCGAGATCCTCTCCGGTTTCGGCGACGGTCTCGGCATGTTCATCGCCCAGGCCGGCAACGTCCCGGACGGGACGACGGACGTCCTCGCGGGGACGGTGTGGGCCGGATGCCTCGGTCTCATCATCGACACCGTGCTCGGACGGGGCGAGGACCGCGTGTTCCGCTGGCACAAGGCCCAGAGGAGTGGTGCATCGTGACCGCGGCGACCATCAGCGCGCCCCGCGCCCGCCGCCGCGGCGCGGCCGCCCGCATCGCCGGAGGCCTGCTGCACCGGCTGCTCCCGCTGGCCGTCCTCGTCGCGGTCTGGGAGACGGCGACGCGGGCCGCCGACAGCACCTTCTTCCCCCCGCCGTCGCAGATCGTCCGCCGGATGCGGGAGCTGTGGTGGTCCGGCCCGGCCGACCACCTGTACTTCACCTCCGAGGCGGGCGACTCCATCGCGCCGAGCCTCGGCCGGATGTTCCTGGCGCTGGCGCTGTCGATCGTGGTCGGGGTCGTCCTCGGCATCGCGCTCGGCCGCTCCCAGCGGGTCCTGGCCTACCTGCAGCCGCTGCTGCAGTTCGCCCGGGTGATTCCGCCGCCGACCCTGGTGCCGGTGTTCATCGTGCTCTTCAGCCTCGGCACGCAGATGCAGGTCGCGTCGATCATCTTCAGCGCCATCTGGCCCATCCTGCTCAACACCGCGGACGGCGCCCGCAGCGTCGACCCGGTGCAGATGGACACGGCCCAGGTGTTCCGGCTCTCCGCGCTCGACCGGATCCGGTTCGTCATCGTGCCGTCCGCGCTGCCGAAGATCTTCGCCGGGCTGCGGCTCGCGCTGTCGCTGTCGCTGATCCTCATGGTCTTCTCCGAGCTGCTGCCCGGCACCTCCGACGGGCTCGGCTTCATGCTGACCAACGCCCAGAGCCAGTCCGACCTGATGACCCTGTGGTCGGTGATCGTGCTCCTCGGCATCCTCGGCTACCTGTTCAACTCGATCCTCCTCGTGGTGGAGCGGCGCGTCCTCGCCCGCCACCGCGGGGCCCGAAAGGCCAGCGAATGACCACCCAGCTCACCGTCCGGGAAGCCTTCTTCGACTTCTGCCGGAGCGTGGGGATGACCACCGTCTTCGGCAACCCCGGATCGACCGAGTTGCGCATGTTCCGCGACTTCCCGGACGACTTCCGGTACGTCCTGGCGCTCCAGGAGACCGTCGCCGTCGCGGCGGCCGCCGGGCACGCGCTCGGCACCGGCGCCGCGACCCTGGTCAGCCTGCACTCCGCCGGAGGCGTCGGGCACTCCCTCGGCGCGGTCTTCAACGCCTACCGCGACCGCGTCCCGGTCGTGATCATCGCGGGCCAGCAGTCCCGCGCGATGCTGCCGGCCCACCCGTTCCTCGGCGCCGACGAGCCCGCCCAGTTCCCCCGCCCGTACGTGAAGTGGAGCAGGCAGCCCGAGCGGGCGGAGGACGTGCCCGCCGCGCTCGCCGAGGCGTACCGGGTGGCCATGACGCATCCGCGCGGCCCGGTGTTCCTGTCGGTGCCCGAGGACGACTGGGACCGGCCGTCCGAGCCCGTCCCGCACCGCGAGGTCCGCACCGACTTCACCGCCTCCCCCGCCGCCCTGCGGGAGGTGGCCGCCGCGCTGGACGAGGCCGCGAACCCGGTCATCGTCGTGGGCGCCGGGGTGGAGGACGAGGGCGCGCTGCCCGGCGTGGTCGAACTCGCCGAGCGGACCGGCGCGCCGGTCTGGATCAGCCCGCTGTCGGGCCGCTCGGGGTTCCCCGAGGACCACGCGCTGTTCCGGGGCTTCCTGCCGCCCGTGCGCGCCCAGCTGTCGGCGCGGCTGGAGGGGCACGACGTCATCCTCGTCCTGGGCGCGCCCGTCTTCACCTACCACGTGCACTCGGAGGGGCGGGTCATCCCCGAGGGCGCGCGGCTGTTCCACTTCGACTGCGACCCGGCGACCACCGCGTGGGCGCCGGTCGGCACCAGCGTCCTCACCACGATCGACGCGGGCGTGTCGGGGCTGCTGGAGCTCGTCGGCAAGGCCGACCGGCCGCGCCCCGAACCGCTGGAGCGGCTCGCCAGGCCGCAGGCCACCGACCCGATCGACCCCGCGCTGGTCATCGAGACGCTCCGCGAGCGGATGCCCGAGGACGCCGTCATCGTCGAGGAGTGCCCGAGCCACCGGGACCTGTTCCACGCGCGGCTGCCCATCACCCGGGCCGGGGGCTTCCTGACCACCGGCAGCGGCGCGCTCGGCTGGGGCCTGCCCGTCGCGGTCGGGCGGGCCATCGCGGGGTCGGGCGAGCGCGTCGTCTGCGTCATCGGCGACGGCTCGACCATGTACTCGGTGCAGAGCCTCTGGACGGCCGCGCAGCACCGGGTCCCGATGACCGTCCTCGTGCTCAACAACCACGGGTACGGCGCCGTCAAGGCGCTCGGCCGCCGGATCGAGCTGGACACCGTCCCGGGCACCGACATCCACGGCATCGACTTCGTGGCGCTCGGCCAGAGCCTCGGCTGCGGCGGCAGGACCGTCACCCGCGCCGCGGACCTGGACGCCGCCATGACCGAGGGGCTCGCGCACGACGGCCCGTTCGTCATCGACGTGCGGGTCGCGCCCGACGACTCCGCCGCCTACGCGCCCGAGGCGGGGTGAGCGGCATGCTGGAGGTCACCGGTCTCGGCCACGCCTACGGCGGCCACCGCGTCCTGCAGGGCATGGACCTGCGGGTCGGCGAGGGCAAGCTCGTCACCATCGTCGGGCCGTCCGGGTGCGGGAAGTCGACGATGCTGCGGTGCATCGCGGGGCTGATGGCGCCGAGCGAGGGGAAGGTCGTGCTGAACGGCGCCCCCATCGACGGCGTCCCCGACGATCTCGCCGTGGTGTTCCAGGACTACAGCCGCTCGCTGATGCCGTGGCTCACCGTGCGCGACAACGTCGGCCTGCCGCTGCGGCGCCGCGGGCTCGGCAGGTCGGAGCGGCGCGCCAGGGCCGCCGAGGCGCTGGAGTCGGTCGGCCTGAAGGACGCGGCGGGCAAGTTCCCGTGGCAGCTGTCGGGCGGGATGCAGCAGCGCGTGTCGATCGCCAGGGCGCTGGCGTACCGGCCGTCGCTGATGCTGATGGACGAGCCGTTCGGCTCGGTGGACGCCCAGACCCGCGAGGACCTGGAGGACCTCGTCCTCCAGGTCCACCGGAGCCAGGGCGTGACGATCCTGCTCGTCACCCACGACATCGACGAGAGCGTCTACCTCGGCGACAGGGTCGTGGTGCTCGCCCGGGACCCGGGCCGGATCCGCGCCGAGCTGCCCGTCGGGCTGCCCGCCGACCGCGACCAGATCGCCACGCGGTCCGACCCCGAGTTCGTCCGGCTGCGCGCCGAGGTGGGCCGGCTGGTCCGCGGCGCCGCCGGGAACGGCGCGGCGGACGGGACCGCCGGGACGGGCGGGACGGGCGGGACGGGCGAGAGGGTGGGGGCCGCGCCCCATTCCGGGGCGCGGGGAACTGTGAAAGGTTAAGCCTTCAAGGATCCCCCCGCGCATGGAGCATACTCATGTCTGCTTCCCACTCCCGAGCGGCCCTCGCGGGCGTGCTCGCACTCGCGCTCGCGTCCGCCACCGCCTGCGGCGGCTCCGATGGCGAGAAGTCGGCCAACGGCCTTGAGCAGTCCGAGGTGACGCTCGGCACCATGACGGTCGCCGACACCGCGCCCGTCCAGATCGCCCTTTCCAAGGGACTGTTCAAGGCCGAGGGCCTCACCGTGAAGACGCAGGTCATCCAGGGCGGGGCGGCCGGCGTCCCGCTGCTGAAGAGCGGCCGGCTCGACCTCAGCTTCGGCAACTACGTCTCCCTGCTCACCGCCGGGACCAAGGACCCCGGCTTCAAGCCGAGGATCGTCGCGGACGGGTTCCGCAGCGCGTCCAAGACCCACACCCTGATGGTGCGCGGCGACTCCCCCTACCGGACGATCAAGGACCTGGCGGGGAAGAAGATCGGCGTCAACACCAAGCGCAACGTGAGCACGATGCTGGTCCGCGCCGCCGGGCAGCCCCAGGGCGTGACCTTCGACGAGGACAGGAACTTCGTGGAGATCGCACCGCCCGCCATGGAGCAGGCGCTGAAGTCGGGGAGCGTGGACGCCGTCCAGGCGATCGAGCCGTTCGGCACCCAGATGCGCGAGTCGATGGGCGCCCGCATGGTCGCCGACCTGTCCACCGGTGAGACGGACGGCCTGCCGATCGCCGGCTACGCCGCCACGGAGAAGTTCGTGAAGAAGAACCCGAAGACGGTCGCCGCGTTCCAGCGGGCGCTCCAGAAGGCGCAGGGGATGGCCGCGGGCGACCGCGGGCTCGTGCGGAGCATCCTGCCGACCTACGCCAAGGGAATCGACGCCGGAGTCGCCGCCTCCATGAGCTACGGGACCTACCCGACGTCGGTCGATCCCGCCGCGCTGCAGCGGGTGGCCGACCTCATGCAGCGTTACCAGTACGTGGACAAGAGGATCGACGCCTCGGCGTTCGTCGCGTCCGCCCCATGAGGTACCGCCGCCTCCTTCTCGGCGCCGCCGGGGCGGCCTGCACGGCCGCCGCGGTCGAGGTCCTGAGCCGCGGCGGCCTCGTCGACGCGACGGCGCTCCCCCCGGCGTCGGCCATCGGCGGGGAGGCCGCGAGGCTGGCGGCCGACCAGGAGTTCCTCGTGGACGTCGCGGCCACCCTCAGGGCGTGGGCGGGCGGGCTCGTGCTGGCGGTGCTGGCCGCGGTCCCGCTCGGGGTCCTGCTCGGCTCGGTGCCGTTCCTCGGCACGGCCGCGCGCGGCCTGGTCGAACTGATGCGGCCCATCCCGTCGGTCGCGCTGATCCCGCTCGCCATCATCGTGTTCGCCGAGCCGACGCGGGTGGAGATGTCGCTGGTCTTCTACGCCTGCCTGTGGCCGATCCTCGTCAACACCCTCTACGCGCTCCGCGACGTCGACCCGGTGGCCAAGGACAGCCTCCGCTGCTTCGGGTTCGGGCCGCTGTCGGTGCTGTGGCGGGTGTCGCTGCCGAGCGCCGCCCCGTTCATCGCGACCGGCGTCCGGATCGCCGCGTCCGTCGCCCTCATCGTCGTGATCAGCACCGAGCTCTTCGCCGGCGGGGTCGACGGCATCGGCATCTACCTGAGCGAGACCCAGTCCGGCGGCGGCAACAGCGACCTGCTGCTGGCCGGGGCCTGCTGGGCGGGCGCGCTCGGCCTGGCGGTCAACACCGGCCTGCGGGGGATGGAGCGCCTCGCGTTCCGCTGGCACGGCGCCCGGGTCGAGGGGGTCGCGTGAAGACCGAACCGGGGCCGGCGGCGGACGTGGACGCCCGCACGGCGCGGGCGGGCGCGGGCCCCAGGGCCGCGGGCGCGGTGCGCGGGGTCGCCGAGCGGGTCTGGCTGGTCGCCCTCGTCGCGGTGCTCTGGGAGCTCGTCACCCGGGCGGTGGACGAGACCTACTTCCCGCCGCCCACGACGATCGCGTCCGCACTGCACGAGCTGTGGTTCTCCGGCCCGGCGAGCCGCGTGTTCTTCACCGGCAAGGCGCTCGACGACTTCTCCACCAGCCTCGCCCACCTGTTCACCGGATGGGCCGCCGCGGGCGCGGCCGGCGTGGCGCTCGGGACGGCGATCGGGCGCTCGCGGACCCTGTTCGACCTGCTGAACCCGGTGCTGGAGTTCCTGCGCGCGGTGCCGCCGCCCACTCTGGTGCCGTTCTTCATCATGGTGTTCCAGCTCGGCGCGACGATGCAGATCGTGACGATCGCGTTCGGCGTCGTCTGGCCGGTGCTGCTCAACACCTGCGACGGCGTCCGCGCCGTGGACCCGCTGCACCTCGACACGGCACGGGTGTTCGGCCTGGGCCGCGCCCGCAGGCTGGTGACCGTCGTCCTGCCCGCGGCGGCGCCGAAGATCTTCGCGGGGCTGCGCGTCGCGCTGTCGTTCGCGCTGATCCTGATGGTGCTGTCGGAGCTGTTCGGCAGCACCTCGGGCATCGGCTCGGAGCTGATCGGCGCGCAGCGCTCCTTCGAACTGCCGCGGATGTGGGCGGGCATCGTGATGCTGGGCATCCTCGGCCTGCTGTTCAACACCCTGTTCCTGCTCCTGGAAAGGCGGCTGCTCGCCTGGCACTCAGGCGCGCGGCGGCTCCGGACCTGACCCTGTCCCCGACCCCTGACCGATGAGACTCCCACCGACGGCTCTCATGACGCACACACAGAAAAGGCGGCCGCGATGCTCGAGATAAACGGCCTCACCCATTCCTACGCCGACGGGCACCTGGCCCTCGACGGCCTGGACCTCCACGTCCCGGACGGCGAGCTGGTCAGCATCGTGGGCCCGTCCGGCTGCGGCAAGTCCACCCTGCTGCGGTGCATCGCCGGGCTGATCCGCCCGACCGACGGGACGCTGAAGCTGCACGGGTCGGTGATCGACGGGGTGCCCGGTGACCTCGCCGTGGTCTTCCAGGACTACAGCCGCTCGCTGTTCCCCTGGCTGACCGTCCGCGACAACGTGGCGCTGCCGCTGCGGCGGCGCGGCAAGTCGCGCCAGGAGCGGCGCGCGGCGGCGCAGGAGGCGCTGGAGTCGGTGGGGCTGCCGGACGCGGGCCGCAAGTACCCCTGGCAGCTGTCGGGCGGCATGCAGCAGCGCGTGTCGATCGCGCGGGCCCTCGCCTACCGCCCCTCCCTGATGCTGATGGACGAGCCGTTCGGGTCCGTCGACGCGCAGACCCGCGAGGACCTGGAGGACCTCGTCCTGCAGGTCCACCGGACCCAGAAGATGACGATCCTGCTGGTCACCCACGACATCGACGAGAGCGTCTACGTCGGTGACCGGGTGGTCGTGCTCAACCGGTCCCCCGCCCGGGTGCACGCCGACCTGCCGGTGGACCTGCCGTCCACCCGCGACCAGATCGAGACCCGGGGCCTTCCGGAGTTCGTGCGGCTCCGGGCCGAGGTGGGAAGGCTCGTCCGGGGCGGCGCCAAGGTGCCGGGCGCGGCGCCCGCCGCGTCGGGGACGGCACTGGACAAGTAGGGGGAAGGCAATGCGCGTACTCGTCATCGGAGCCGGGATCGGCGGGCTCACCACCGCGTTAAGCCTGCACGAGGCGGGCATCGAGGCGCTCGTCGTCGATTCGGCCGCCCGGCTGCGGCCCCTCGGCCTCGGCATCAACCTGCTCCCCCACGCCGTCCGCGAGCTCACGGAGCTGAGCCTCGGCGACGCGCTGGCCGAGCTCGCCATCCCCACCGCCGAGATGGTGCACTTCGACCGGTTCGGCGGCCGGATCTGGGGGGATCCGCGCGGGCGGGCGCTGGGATACGCCTGGCCCCAGTACTCGATCCACCGCGGCGAGTTGCAGATGCTGCTGCTCGACACGGTGCTGGCGCGGCTCGGTGAGGGCGCCGTCCGCACCGGGACCCTCTTCGACGGGTTCGAGCAGGACGGCGACAGGGTCCGGGTCCGCCTCGTGGACCGCGCGTCCGGGGCCGCCGCGTCCGTTTCGGCGGACGTGCTCGTCGGCGCGGACGGCCTGCACTCCGCCGTCCGGGCGCAGCTGTACCCGGACGAGGGCGCGCCGCTGTGGAACGGCATCCGGATGTGGCGCGGCCTCACCGAGGCGGAGCCGATCCTGTCCGGGCGGACCCTGGCGGTCGCGGGCAGCAACGCCGCGGCGAAGATCGTGGTCTACCCGATCTCCATGCGCGCCGAGCGGCGGGGGAAGGCGCTGCTCAACTGGGTCGCCGAGGTCCGGGTCCCGGGCGACCTGCGGGGCGGCCCCGCGGACTGGAACCGGGCCGGCCGGCTGGAGGACCTGCTCCCCCACTTCGCCGACTGGCGGTTCGACTGGCTCGACGTCCCGGCGCTGCTCGCCGGGGCGGAGGAGATCCTGGAGTACCCGATGGTCGACCGGGAGCCCGTCGACCGCTGGACGTTCGGCCGCGTCACCCTGCTCGGCGACGCCGCCCACCCGATGTACCCCATCGGCTCCAACGGCGGCTCCCAGGCGGTCCTCGACGCCCGGGTCCTGGCGCATGAGCTGGCCACGGCCGCGAACGCCCCGGAGGGCCTCCTCGGCTACGAGAAGGAGCGCCGGGAGGCGGCCAACGCCGTCGTCCTCGCCTGCCGGGACATGCCCGCCGAGCGCGTCCTGCGGCTCGTCGCCGAGCGGGCGCCGCGGGGCTTCGCCTCCATCGAGGACGTCCTGTCGCCCGAGGAGCTGACCGCCATCTCCAGCGCCTACCTCCAGACGTCCTTCACCGACGTCGAGGTCCTCAACACCCGCCCGTCCTACGGCGTCGCGGGACCGGCCTCCCCGCCGTGAGGGCCGTCAGGCGGCGGTGACGGCCGCCAGCCTCGCGTCCACGGCGCGGGCGGCGCGGTCGTAGAGGGACGGGTCGTCGTGGAGCAGCGCCTGCGCGGCGCCCGTCCGGCAGAGGGCGTCCAGCTCGAAGGCGAGCTGGGGGACGTCGGTCGCCGCGCCGATCTCGCCGAGGTCGCGGGCCTCGCGGAGGCAGCGCTCCACGAAGGCCCGCCAGTCGAGCTGCGAGGCCGCGATCGCGTCGCGGACGCGGCCGGGCCTGGCGTCGAACTCGGCCATCGTGGAGTGGAAGAAGCACCCGCCGGGGAAGACGGGCTCGCGCTGGTAGCGCTGCCAGGCGTCCAGGAGCGCGCGGACGCGGCGGATCCCCTCGGGGGCGGCCCGCGCGGGCTCGACGACGTTCCGCCGGAACACCTCGACCGCCTTGCGGACGGTCGCGAGCTGGAGCTCCTCCTTGGAGCCGAAGTGGGTGAACACGCCGCTCTTGCTGATCCGCAGCTCGGTGGCGAGGCGGCCGATCGACAGGCCCTCCAGGCCCTCCGCGGAGGCGATGTCGGCTGCGCGGCACAGGATCGTGCTGCGGGTCTGCTCGCCCTTGAGAAGCCGTCCGTCGGTGCTCACGTCCCTAAATCTGCACGACCGTTCGTTCAAAGTCAATGCCGCGAACCCCTTGACGCGGGTGCCCTTCCAAGAAGATTGTACGACCGTTCGTTTATTTTTCTGGGAGGGAATCCGTCCATGACCACCGAGACCGCCCGGCCGTCGGCACCGCCGGGAGCACCCGCCGCACGGCGGGCCGTCCCCTGGCTCGCCGCCGGGGCGACGTTCCTGGCCATGCTCGACGCCACCGTCGCCAACCTGGCCGTCGCCGACCTGCACGCCGACTTCCCGGGCAGCTCGCTGTCCGGCCTGACCTGGGTGATCACCCTGTACGCGGTGCTGTTCGCGGCGCTGCTCGCCCCCGCCGGCCGGGTCGCCGACCTGGTCGGGCGGCGGTCGCTGTACCTGTGGGGCACCGGGCTGTTCACGCTGGCGTCGCTGGCGTGCGCGATCGCCCCGAACCTGCCCGTCCTGCTGGTGACGCGCGCCGCGCAGGGCGCCGCGGCGGCGGCCCTGATCCCCGCGTCCCTCGCGCTGCTGCTGCACGACACGCCCCCCGAGCGGCGCGCCCGCAGCATCGGCCTGTGGAGCGCGGCGGGCGCGTTCGCCGCCGCGATCGGCCCGGGCCTCGGCGGGGTGCTGGTCGAGGCGTCCGGCTGGCGGTCGGTGTTCGTCATCAACGTCCCGATAGGGCTGGCGATGCTGCTCGCCGGGCGGCGCCTCCCCCGGGCCGAGGCGGGCACGGGCCGGCTGCCCGACCTCGCCGGGACGGTGCTGCTCGGCGCCGGCGTGGGCGGGGTCGCGCTCGGCGTGACGCAGAGCCGGGACTGGGGCTGGACCGGCGCCGGGACCCTCGCGCTCCTGCTCGGCGGCGCCGCCCTGGCCGCCCTGGCGCTGTGGCGCTCGGCGCGGCACCCGGTGCCCGCGCTGGAGATCTCGCTGTGGCGCGACCGCCGGTTCGCCGCCGCGAACGCCGCGTCGTTCCTGTACGGGACGTCGCTGTACGCGTGGCTGCTCCTCGGTGTGCTCTTCCTGACGGGCCAGTGGCACTACTCGATCCTCGAGGCGGGGCTCGCCTCGACGCCCGGCGCATTCACCGCGACCGCGGCGGCGGTCGCGACGGGACGGCTCACCGCCCGCACCGGCGTCCGCCCCGCGGTGGCGGGCGGCGCGCTGGTCGTGGTCGCCTCCGGGGTCTGGGCGATCGCCGCCCTGCCCGCCGAGCCCCGCTTCCTGGCGTTCTGGCTCCCGGTCGGCCTCCTGGTCGGAGCGGGGATCGGGATGCTCAGCACCGGCACGGCCACGGCCGCCGCGCTGTCGGCCGGGCCGCTGCGGTTCGCCGGCGCCACCGGGCTCAACACCACGGCGCGGCAGCTCGGCGGCGCGCTCGGCATCGCCGTCCTCGCCGCGCTGCTCCCGGAGCGGACGGCGCTCGGCGACTACACCGCCGTCTACCTGTTCTGCACGATCACCGCCGCGGGCACGGGCGCCGCCGGCCTGCTCCTCGCCGGCCGTCCGGCGAAGCCCTGAAGGAGGAGACGATGACCGAGACGGCCCCGACGGAATGGACCGACGCGTCCGTGCTGCCCGCCGCCGACGCCGCGGCGCTGCTGGCCGGCGCCCCGTGGCGCCGGATGGCGACGATCGGCGACAGCATCGCCGCGGGCGTCCGCGAGCCCGTGCCCGGGTACCGCGACCTGTCCTGGACCGACCGGGTCGAGGAGGCGCTGGGCACGGTGAACCCCGGGTTCAGCGCGGTCAACCTCGGCCGCCGCGACCTCGTCGCCGCGCGGGTGGCGGCCGAGCAGCTCCGGCCGGCTCTGGACTTCCGGCCCGACCTGGCGTTCGTGGTCGCCGGGGGCAACGACATGCTCCGTCCCGACTTGGACGCGGACGGCGTCCGCCGCGAGCTGACCGCGATGGTCTCGGCGTTCCGCACGGCCGGCGCCGACGTCGTCACGATCGGGCTGCTGGACATCACGGCGGCCGGGCTCGGGCCGTCCCGCTACCGCGAGGTCATCTCGGCGCGGACGCGGCTGCTGGCCGAGCTCACCGCCGATGTCGCGGCCGAGCACGGCGCCTGCCACGTCGACAACCCTCACGGGCACCCCATGGCCGCCGATCCGGGCATCTACTGCGGGGACCAGTTGCATCTGAACGCGCGGGGGCACGCGTTCGCGGCCGCCAACACGATCCGGGCGCTGGCCGCTCACTTGGCGTCGGCGTAGCGGTCGACGACCGCGATCTCCATGGGGAAGACGACGGGGGTGTCGCCGAACAGCAGCAGGCGCGCCTCCCGGGCGGCGTCGCGCACGGCGCCCGCGACCTCCTCGGCCAGCTCGGCGGGGCTGTGCACGATGACCTCGTCGTGCTGGAAGAAGACCAGGCGGGGCGGCCCGAGCGCGGTGAGGCGGCGGCGCAGGGAGGCCAGGAGCGCCAGCGCCCAGTCGGCGGCGGTGGCCTGGACGACGAAGTTGCGGGTGAAGCGGCCCCGGCCGCGCAGCGCCTGGGCCGCCGTGCCCTGCCGGGGCCCCGGGGAGTCGTCGTCGCCCGCCGCCGTCAGCTCCCGCCACCCGGCCGACGGCGGCGGGCACGTGCGCCCGAGGCGGGACCGGACGAGCCCTCCGCGCTCCCCCTCCCTCGCGGCGGCCTCCACGTACTCGAACGCCTGCGGGAACCGGCTCTTCAGGACGGCGAGGAGCTGCACCGCGTCGGCCGTCCCTCCCCCGTACATGGCGGAGAGCAGGGCGATCTTGGCCTTGTCGCGCGCGGTCCGCCCGCCGCCGGCGTCGTCGCGGAACGCGTCGGACAGGGCCGCGTAGAGGTCGCCGTGCGCGGCGGCCTCGGAGAACGCGCGGTCGCCGGCGAGCGCCGCCAGCACCCGGGGTTCGAGCTGCGCCGCGTCGGCGACGACCAGGGACCAGCCGGGGTCGGCGACGACGGCCTTGCGCAGCACGCGCGGGATCTGCAGGGCCCCGCCGCCGCTCGTCGCCCACCGCCCGGACACCACGCCGCCGACGACGTACTCGGGGCGGAAACGGCCGCCGCTCACCCACGTGTCGAGCCATGTCCAGCCGTGCGCGGCGTGCAGCCGCGACAGCTCCTTGTACTCCAGCAGCAGCGGGACGGCGGGGTGGTCGAGCTGCCTGAGGACGTGCGCGCGGGTGGACGGGACCGGCAGCCCCGCCGCGGCGAACGCCCGCAGGATCTGCGCCGGGGAGTCGGGGTTGACGTGCACGCGCGGCCCGAACGCGGCGCTGATGCGGTCGGCGAGGTCCTGCAGCCGGCGGGGCCGCAGCCCGCCCGTGGGGCGCGGCCCGAGCATCTCGGTGAGCAGCGCGTCGTGCTCGGCGGCCGACCAGGGCAGCCCGTCGTGCCCCATCTCGGCGGCCACGAGGGATCCGGCCGACTCCGCCGCCGCGAGCAGCGCGAACCCGCCGAGCCCGGCGGCGGCGCGCTGCTGCTCGGCGTGCACCGCCACGACCTGCCCGATGTCGTCGGCGGCCTCCTCGCGGCCGGCGCCGTCGTCGAACAGCGACGGCTGCGCCGCGTCCTCCCGGGGCGGCGGAGCGTCGGCCGGGACGGGCTCGCCGCGCAGCCGCGCCCACGCGGCCCGCACCGAGCGCGGCTCCCCGTACCGCCCGGCATGGCCGAGCAGTAGGCTCTCGACCAGTTCGAGGTCGTGGCAGCGCGACACCCGCACCCCCGCCTCCAGCAGCCGGGGGTAGAGTCGCGCCGTCGAGGGCCACACCCACCGCGGCGCGGAGTCGCGCTCCCGCTCGGCGACGGCCGAGACCAGATCGGGGACCTCCTGGACGGGCCCCGTGGGCGCCCCGTCCTCGGCGACCGCCCGCAGCGCTCCCCCACGCCCACGCCCGGCCGCGACCGCGATCCTCACCCGCCCATTCTGACCCCACCCACCGACAAACAGGCCCCCGCACATGACGAAGACCCCTCCGCGAATGATCACGGAGGGGTCCAGCGCGAATCGATCCAGCAGGCCAGGGCCGCGGCCCGCTGCTCTCACAGCGTTTGAAGCTCAGCCGGCAACAACCTCACCGTTGCGATCGCGTCCGAAGGCAGATTCGAGCGAAGCGAGAATCTGATCGCGCAGCGAGCCGCAAGGCGAGCCGGAGCGATGCCAGCGATCGCCCGCATTTCTCGACGATGGAGGGCCGCTAGGCCCGAAGGAGGAGAGAAATGCTAGGCAGCAAGCGAGACCTGCTGGCCTGCCGGGGTGTCGCCGTAGCGGTCGGTGACCTTGTTCAGCTGGAGCTGGTAGTACAGGACGCCGAAGCCGAAGATGCCGAGCAGGAAGCCCATGCCGCCGCTGCAGCTCGGCTGGAGGCCGGCCGCCTTCTGGGCCTCGGCGATGCGCCCGCCGAGCTTGACCCACATGACGAGCGGCCAGATGCCGAGCGTGATGCCGCCGAACAGCATGGACAGCAGCGCGTTGGTGGCGGCGTTGTCGATGCGGCGGTCGTACTCGTGCAGCTCGTTGTGGACCTTGAAGAACCAGACGAGGCCGTAGATTCCGAAGGTGATGATCGGCAGGCCGAGCCACGCGCCGACCGGGTTGCGGCGCTTCATGTTGCGCCCGGTGCCGACGGCGGCGGGCGCCTGCTGCTGCGCCGGGGCGGGCGTGTAGCCGCCCTGGTACGCCTGCTGCTGTTGCTGGCCCTGACCCTGCTGGGGGTAACTCATTTGAGAAGCTCTCCTGAAGGACGCGGTCGTTCTCCGGCCGACCGTCCGTTACCGTTCACCGGTGTGGTGAGCCACGACTGTAACGGGATCGGGGCGCGCCGTGAGGCAAGATCGCGCACATTCGCCTCTTACTGGTGAAACCTCCAAAGAGATCCGGCTAGCGCAGCGGAATCGTCACCTCGTCCTCGCACGGCGGAGACGTCTCATGGTCCCCGCACCCCGTAGCGGCGAAGCAACGGATGCGCAGCTCTGACTCCGTCACGTCCAGGCGCAGGAAGTTCTTGAAGAAGGGCGGCCGGTCCCAGTCGGCCAGCTCCGAACGGAACCGCTGCGGCATCCTGCGGACGGGCAGCCGCAGGAACCGGGCGCGCGGGCGGCCGCCGCGCGGGACTCCGAGGAGGGCGGCGACGAAGCGCGCGCGGCGCGAGGGGGCGGGACCGTCGTACCCGCGCCCCGGCCTGATGCCGAGGCGGTGCTGGACGGCGGCGGTGGCCTCCTCGGGAGTGAGCTCGAAGAACCCCGGCATCCGCAGCCACCGGCCGTACAGCTTGCTGTAGCGCGACAGCGAGTCGCCGCGCAGCGGGTAGCAGCGGAAGTCGTCCTCCTCCACCACCCTGGTCCGCGGGATGATGTGCGTGGCGTGCATGAAGGCGCCGCCCCCGCCCGAGACGACGTACTGGATCGTCCGGCCGTCCCCGGTCCGCACCGGGTAGCGCTGGTAGTTGTGGATGTCGCCGCCGATCGCGGCCACGTAGTGGTGCGCCGGGTCCTGGACGATCTCGTCGACCGTCCCGCCGCCCTCGATCGGCCCGGGGCGGTGGTCGTCGTCCACGACCAGCGGCTTCCCGGTCACCAGCAGCTTGGGCTTCGGGCCGCCCGACACCTCCCGCAGCCAGCGGCCCTGGTCGCGGTCGAGCGCGCCGGTGATCCCGGTGTCGATGCCGATGATGCGCAGCGAGGGGGTGTCGATCGCCCAGTACGGGCCGGGCTGGACGGCCTGCTGGCCGGGCGCGCCCCGGTACAGCCGGCGGGCCTGCGCGAGCGCCTCCGCGTCGAGTTCCCCCGAGTGGCGCCAGAGCGTGCGCGGGACGAACGCGAGCGGGCCGCGCCACGGCGGCGGCGAGCAGTTCTCGTCCAGGCCGCAGAAGACGTGCAGGAAGCCCCGCAGCCCGTCGTACCAGTCGTGGTTGCCGGGCACGGCGTAGATGGGGGCGGGGTAGTCCTTGTAGGGGCGGAAGAACTTCTCGGGGTAGTCGGCCGCGTCGCCGGTCGGGTAGATGACGTCGCTGGCGATGACCATGAAGTCGGTGTCCGCGGCGGCGTGCAGCAGCGGGGGCACCACCGCGTACTGCGACCGGTCGCCCTCGCCGGTGTCGCCGACCAGCACGAAGGAGAACTCCGCGGCCGCGCGGTGCACGGTGAACGCCGCGGGCGTGCCCCGTTCGCGCAGGGCGGTCACGCAGCGGCGGCGGATCGCGTTCGCCGGGTCTCCGAACAGCCGGGCGAGCACGTCGTTGCGCGAGCGCCACAGCACCGAGGGGCGGCGCCAGGAGAAGTCCGGGACGCGCGCGGGGAGCAGTTCGTTGAAGTGGCCCGGCCTGCCGCAGGCCCAGCCGGCTCCCTCCTCGGAGGTGCGCGAGTTCTCGGGTCCGGGGGGGACCTCGGCAGACACAGAATGCCTCCGGACAGGGGGTGAGGGGGTCCTCACACCCTGTCCGGAGGCAGGTGCGGCGTCAAGCCGACACGGCGCCAGTAAGCCGACAGTTCGTCAGCCGAGCGTGGTTGACGCCGGCGCCACCCCCAGAGACGCCGGCGCCACCACGACGAGGGGGCCTGCGGTCATCATGAGTCCCCCCAGAACGGCGAAGAGTCGCCTTCTCATGATGCCTCCACAGACAGCCCCAAGGTCCCGTAGCGGGACGTAACCGACGCTATCCGGAGAGCCGTAATGGGCGCGTAAACCGCCCTAAATGTGCATCCAAAACCTCGGGCGGCCGGTCAGGGGGCCAGGACGCGGAGGGCGCCGGGCAGCACCCGCGCGGTGACCGGGAGCACCCCGGGAAGCTCGCCGTCCGCGCCGTAGGGGAGCGTCCTGCCGGTCCCGGAGGCGAGCTCGATGCGCACCTCGCGGCCGCGCAGCACCTCCACCTCGGGCCGCCGGACGTGGGTTCCGGACTCCAGCTCCCGCATGACCGAGAAGAACAGCGTCCTCGGCGCCTTGCGGATGAGCACGACGTCCAGCAGCCCGTCGTCGACGCGCGCGTCGGGGGCGATGTGCTTGCCGAAGCCGTAGTAGCCGGAGTTGGCGGCGACCACGGTGTAGCCCTCCCGCCGGTGCCTCTCGCCGTCGACGGTGATCAGGTAGTCGGCGTGCCGCCACGAGGCGATCGCGCGCAGCGCCCCGACGTAGTAGGCGGCCGAGCCGCGCAGCAGCCGCGTGCGGTTGGCGTTGTCGTTGGCGACGGCGTCCACGCCCGCGTAGACGCTGCCGAGCACGGCCGTCCCGTTGGCGTCGATCGCGTCGACGGCGCGGGGCTCGCCCTCCAGCAGCAGCGGGGCGAGCCGTTCCGGGTCGGACGGGACGCCGAGCTGCCGCGCGAAGTCGTTGCCCCGCCCCGCGGGGACGATCCCGAAGAGTGCGCCCGTCCCGGCGAGGGCCCCGCCGACGCAGCCGACCAGGCCGTCCCCGCCGACCCCGAGCACCACCCGGCCGGCCTCCCCCGCCTCGCGGGCGACGTCCGCGGCGTGCTCCATGCTCCGGCTGTACTCGACGTCGACCTCGGCGCCCGCGTCGCGCAGCCGCCGGGCGAGCGGCATCAGGCACGAGGCGGACGCGGACCCGCCCGCCGCCGGGTTGACGATCGCGGTGAACGCGCGCACGGCGCTCACTCCCTTCCCGCCGGAGGGACGAGGACCCCGGGGTTGAGGATCCCGGCGGGATCGACCCGGTCCTTGACGGCGCGCAGCACCGCGACGCCGAGCGGCCCGATCTCCCGGGCGTACCAGTCGCGGTGGTCGGTCCCCACCCCGTGATGATGGCTGATCGTCCCGCCCGCGGCGAGGATCGCGTCGCAGGCCGCGCGCTTGGCGGCGGCCCAGTGGCCGACGGCGTCCGCGCCCTGCGCGGACACGACCGTGAAGTACAGGGACGCGCCCGCCGGATACACGTGCGAGATGTGGCACATCACCAGCGGCGGCGTCCCGGCGCCCGACAGCGTCCCGGTCAGCGCGGACCGGACGGCCTCGTACAGCGCGGGGATGTCCGACCAGAACGCGGCTGTCTCCAGCGTCTCGGCGAACGCGCCGACGTCCAGGAGGGAGTCGCGCAGGTAAGGGGCGCTGAAGCGGCCGTGCTCCCACTTCTCCCCCGGCCCGGCGCCGAGGGGCTCGCCTCCGGCGCCGCGCAGCACCTCCGCGGCCTTGGCCCGCCGTTCGGCGACCGGGTCGCGGGCGCCCTCGAAGCCGAGGACGGCCAGGGCCCCGGCCGCGGCCGACCCGCCGCCGATCGCCGCCGGATCGGCCAGCCCGACCATGGTCTCGGTCTCGTCCGACAGGCGCAGGACCGCCGGGAGGGGGCCGTCCTGGGCGAGCCGCCGGAGCGCGGCGGCGCCCTGGTCGAAGGTCGCGAAACGCCAGCCCTCGTACTCCCTGGCCTCCGGGACGGGATGCACCCGCACCCGCACGGAGGTGATCACGCCGAGCGCGCCCTCCGAGCCGAGGACGAGCTGGCGCAGGTCGGGCCCGGCGGCCGACTTCGGCGCGCGCCCGAGGTCGAGCTCCCCCTCGGGGGTGGCCGCGGTCAGGCCCACGACCATGTCGTCGAACCGCCCGTACCCGGCCGACGCCTGCCCGCTGGAGCGCGCCGCCGCGAATCCGCCGACCGACGCCCACTCGTAGGACTGCGGGAAGTGCCCGAGCGTGAAGCCGCGCTCGTTGAGCAGCGCCTCCGCCGCGGGGGCGCGCAGGCCCGGCTCCAGGACGGCGGTCCGGGAGACCTCGTCCAGCTCGATCAGCCGGTCCATGCGCCGCAGGTCGAGAGCGACGAAGGCGTCCACGCCACGCGGCGCGAGCCCGCCGACGACCGAGGTTCCGCCGCCGAACGGGACGACCGCGATCCGCCGCGCGGCGCACGCCTCCAGCACGGCGAGCACCTCGCCGTGGCCGCCGGGCAGGACGACCGCGTCCGGGGCGTCGGAGGCGTCGCCCGCCCGGATGCGCAGCAGGTCGGGCGTGGACTTCCCGCGGGTGTGCCGGAGCCGGGACTCGGTGTCGGCGCGGACGTGCCCGTCGCCCACGACGGCGGCGAGCGCGGTCAGGTCGTTCCCCGACAGGCGGGGCGCGGCGACCTTCACGCCCTTCAGGTCGGCGGGCGGCGCCCCCGCGGGCCGCACGCCGAGCAGGTCGCGCAGCAGGCCGACCGTCGGCTCGGGCAGCGGCGCCGCCTTCGCCGGGTCGCCCCAGCCGCTCCACAGCATGTCGCGCGTCTCCACGCCCGCCTCCCTCGACGACCCGGCTTCCTGGTGGCTTACACTGTGACACATGACGTCGAATCGTCACAACAGGACGGCGGCGCGGACCGCCGACGACACCGTGCTGGACGCCGCGCGCGACTGCGTGCTCGCGGTCGGGGTGCGCCGCACGACGCTGACCGACATCGCGCGCCGGGCCGGCGTCTCCCGCATGACCCTCTACCGCCGCTGGCCGGACGTCCGCACCATCGTCGCCGACCTGATGACCCGCGAGTGGACCGGGATCGGCGAGGCGCTGCAGCCCCCCGACGACGGCCGTCCCGTCCGGCCCCGGCTGGTGGACGGCCTGGTCACCGGCGTGCGGACGTTCCGCGACCACCCGCTGCTCCGCAAGATCATCGAGGTCGACCCGGAGCTGCTGCTGCCCTACCTGCTCGACCGCTGCGGCGCCAGCCAGCACGCCTTCCTCGCGTGGTTCGAGGAGGCCGTCTCCGCCGGCCACCGCGACGGCACGATCCGGGCCGGCCACCCCGCCCGGCAGGCCCGCGCGCTTCTGCTGGTCGTCCAGTCGTTCGGGCTGTCGGCGCAGATCATGATCGACGCACAGGACCCCGAGGTCGACGCCGACGCGTTCGACGCCGAACTCCGCCACATCCTGGAAAGGACCCTCGCGCCGTGAACACGACCCGCGCCATGAACGCCGCCGGACCGGACCCCCGGACCTCGCTCAACGCCGCGCGCCGGGAGCGCGAGATCGCCGCACTGCCCGGGGAGGTGGTGGACGTGCTGGTCGTCGGGCTCGGCGCCACCGGGGCGGGCGCCGCGCTGGAGGCCGCCTCCCGCGGCCTGTCGGTCGCCGCGATCGACGCCCGGGATCTGGCGTTCGGCACCTCGCGGTGGAGCTCCAAGCTCATCCACGGCGGGCTGCGCTACCTGGCGTCCGGGCAGGTGGACGTCGCGCACGAGAGCGCGGTCGAGCGCGGCACGCTGATGACGCGCACCGCCCCCCACCTGGTGCGGGCGCTCCCGTTCGTGCTGCCGCTGACCCCGATGGTGTCCCGCTCGCAGGCGCTGCTGTCCGCGGGCGGCATGCGCGCAGGGGACCTGCTGCGGGTCGCCGCGCGCACCCCGCGCTCGGTGCTGCCGGGGCCGCGCCGGCTGTCGGCCGTCGAGACGCTCCGGCTCGCGCCCGCCCTGCGCCCGCACGGGCTGCGCGGCGGGCTGCTGTCGTGGGACGGCCAGCTCGCCGACGACGCCCGCCTCGTCACCGCGCTCGCCCGGACCGCCGCGGGGCACGGCGCCCGGATCCTCACCCGCTGCCGCGCCGTCGAGCTGGCGGGCGACGGCGCGCTCGTCCGCGACGAGACGACCGGCCGGGAGTTCACCGTGCGGGCGCGGGCCGTGCTGAACGCGGCCGGGGTGTGGGCGGGCGGCCTGGTGGACGGGGTGCGGCTGCGCCCGTCCCGCGGCACGCACCTGGTGCTGCGGGCCGAGACCCTGCGCGGGCTCACCGCCGCGATGCACGTCCCGATCCCGGGCCAGAGCAACCGGTTCCTGCTGGTGCTGCCGCAGGGCGACGGCCGCGTCTACGTCGGCCTCACCGACGAGCCGGCGGACGGGCCCGTCCCGGACGTGCCGGAGCCCACCGAGGGCGAGATCGGGTTCCTGCTCGACGTCCTCGACTCGGCGGTGGACGTCCCGGTGCGGCGCGCCGACGTGATCGGCGCCTACGCCGGGCTCCGGCCGCTGCTGGACCTCGGGCGCGGCGGCGACACCGCCGACATCTCCCGCCGGCACGCCGTCCTGACGTCTCCGGACGGGGTCGTCACGATCGTCGGCGGCAAGCTGACCACCTACCGGCGCATGGCCGAGGACGCCGTGGACGCGCTCGTGCGGGCCCGCGGCCTGACCGCCGGGCCCAGCCGGACCGCGCGGCTGCCCCTCGTCGGCGCGGCTCCGCGCGCCCGGCTTGACGTCCTGGACGCGCCGGCCCGGCTCGTCCAGCGGTACGGCACCGAGGCGCCGCTGCTGGCCGCCATGGGGAGGCGGGACGCGGCGCTGCTGGAGCCGGTCGTCCCCGGACTGCCGGTGACCGGCGCGGAGCTGGCCTGGGGCGTGCTGCACGAGGGCGCCCTCGACGCGGGCGACCTCCTGGACCGGCGCACCCGGATCGGCCTCGTGGCGGCCGACCGGGAGGCCGCGCTGCCCGCCGCCGAGGCGCTGCTGGCGACCCCGCCGGGTTTGCCCGTCGCGCCTTAGGTTACCCTTACCTAATCGTTTCGGATCGACGGGGAATCCGGCGGGGATGACGAGGCCGCCGGCGATGACGAGGATCGGCGGGGGGAACGCGTGACGCGCGGCAGAAGCTGCGGACACTGCCCGGGGAGCCACACCGGGGAGCGGCCGTGCCTGGCGACGGCGACCGCGAAGGCGGGCGCCTGGCTGCTCATCGAGCACCCGGGCCCCTGGCCGGAGCGCGTCGAGGACCTCGCCGACCCGGCCCCGGTGGCCGGGGCCGTCCGGGCCGCCAAGAGGGCGGGCGTCCGGCCGCAGCTGATCCGGCGGACGGGCCGCCGCCGCGCGACCCCGCCGCTCCAGGTCTACGCCTGCTTCTCCCGGGGCGGCGACGTGTGGATCGAGGGGCGCGAGCTGGCCGATCCGGCCGAGCTGGCGGCGCTCGACCTGGCCGCGCTCGCCGCGGGCCGGTCCCCCGGCCTCGGGGAGCGGGTGGCGGAGCCGGTCCTGCTGGTCTGCACGCACGGGCGCCGCAACGCCTGCTGCGCCCGCACCGGCGCACCGCTGGCCCGTTCCCTCGCGACGCGTTTCGAGCGCCTGATCTGGGAAACCACCCATGTCGGCGGTGACCGATTTGCGGCGAATTTGGTATGTCTTCCCCACGGATTCTTGTACGGCGACCTCGGCGAGACGGAGGCGAACGCGGCAGCGGACGCCTACCTGCGCGGCGAGGTCTCCCTCCCCAGGCTGCGCGGACGGGCCGGCACGCCCGAGCCGGCGCAGGCCGCGGAGCACTTCGCCCGCGCGCACACGGGGAGGCTAGGGGTGGACGACGCGACCGTGGTGTCGGTCACTGGAATCCCCGGAACAAGCCGGTACGAAGCCGTCGTTCATGTGAGGCGGAGCCGTTACCGGGTGATCCTCGAAGCCGTCCAGCAGCCCGACCCGTGCGGGAGCGACTGCGGGGAGAACCAGAGAACCTACGTTGTTAGGGAACTCACCCTTCTCAACGAGGCGGCCCTCGTGTAATCTCTCGGAGGCCCCATTCGAGGGTCTCCCTGTCGCACGTCCCCAGGTTTCCGGAGCAACCGGACGGGGAACAGAGCGGCAACTCCAGACGTTGGAACATTCGGCGCTTCTCTGACTCTTGTCATCCGAAGTACGTCGAGCGTCCATGTCCCGAATTTGTTCGAAACCAATCAAGGTGGGTGTTCCATGGCTCAGGTACGTCGGCAGGCAAACCTCCCTCGTCCCAGCTGGGGCTGGCAGGACGCCGCGGCGTGCCGGGGGGAAGACCTCGTCCTCTTCTTCGGCCCCGACGGCGAGCGCCAGCCCGAGCGCGAGATCCGCGAGCGCAAGGCCAAGCAGATCTGCATGGGCTGCCCGGTCCGTACGGACTGCCTGGACTACGCGGTGTCCCGGCCCGAGAAGTACGGCACCTGGGGCGGCCTGAACGAGGACGAGCGCGCATCCGAGCGCCGTCGTCGCATGCGTCGCGCCAACGCAGCCTGAACGAGTAGGCACAGGCGGTCAGAACGCTCCCATCGCGATCCCCGGCACGCCACCTGAAAAACGTCACGGCCCCGCCCCGCGGGGCCGTTTGCGTTGCCCGGGCCCGGTCCCTCCCGACCGGGCCCGGGCTCTTCGTCACATCTGCGTCACGACCCGGTCACATCGGCCCTCGACATTCCGCCGGGTCGGCCTTTTACCGCACCGGCCTCGCCGATGTGGCCATTTCCCGGAAATCCATGGGACGCCATTCACACCGCGCGCCCGGCGGCTCACACCGGTTCCGGCCCCGGGAAGGTCACGCCCGGCCCGGCCCCGGCGCCCCGCCCGGGGCGTCGCCGCCCGCGCGGGCGGCGTGCTCCAGCCAGGCCGTCACGTCGGCGTCGGTGAGCTGCTCGAAGTCGCGGTACCACTGCCCCACGGCGCGGAAGTCCCAGGGCGCGGCGGGCACCACGAGGTCGTCCACCTCCGCCTCCAGGCTCCGGACGGTCTCGGCGGCGCCCACCGGCACCGCGAGGACCAGCCGCGAGGGGCCCCTCTCGCGCACTGCGCGCACGGCGGCGCGGGCGGTTCCGCCGGTGGCCAGGCCGTCGTCCACCACGATCACCGGGCGCCCGGTGACGCGCGGCAGCGGGCGGCCGCCCCGGTAGGCCGCCACCCGGCGGTCCAGCTCGGCGCGCTCGGCGGCGACGGTGGGGGCCAGGTCCTCCTCGCTCAGCCCGAGCCGGGCGAGCAGGCCGGTGTCGAACACCGGGGAGCCGCCCTCGGCGATGGCCCCGACGCCGAGCTCCGGCTGCGGCGGATATCCGATCTTGCGGGTCACCAGCACGTCGAGCGGCGCCCCGAGGCTCCGCGCGATCTCGTGGCCGACGGGGACGCCGCCGCGCGGCAGCGCCAGGACCACGGCCCCGTCCAGGCCCATCGCGGCGAGCCGCAGCGCGAGCACCCGGCCCGCCTCGGCGCGGTCGGTGTAGGGGAGCCGGACGGTGCCCGCCCGCGCGCCGCCTCCGCCCGCGAATCCGCTCCAGGACATCGGCGCACCCCCTTCCGGGGTCTCCCCTACCCACTCACGTACCCGTGAGCCACCTCAGCGGGTTGTCGCGCAGGATCGTCTTGAGGGTCGCCTCGTCGGCGCCCGCGGCGCGCAGCGCGGGCAGGAACGTCTCGAAGAGGTATCCGAACCCGGCGCCGCCGTAGCGGGCGACCTGGGCCATCCGGGAGACGCCGGTGCTCAGCAGCACCCGGTCGGCGTGCCCGGCCTCCAGCAGGTCCAGGACGCGGCGGACGCCCGCTCCCACGGCGGCGGGGTCGGTCCCCGCGAGGCCGAGCGTGCCGAACGAGACGTAGCCGCCCGACTCGGCGATCTTGCGGTGCTGGGCGGGGTCGTCCACCCGGTCCTGCTGCCCCACCGCGACGCGCTCGGGGGCCAGCCCGGCGGAGGTCAGGATCTCCAGCTGGGCGAGGCCCGCCCGCCCGTAGGTCGCCACCGACAGCCCGGAGTAGCGGCCGGCCTGGGCGGCGGCGCGCAGGCACAGCTCCTCGGTCTCGGTCGGCGCCTCGCCCCAGGTGCCGATCTCGCCGATGACGCCGGGCAGCGAGTTCGTGCCGTCCATGCCGAATCCGACCTCGGCGAGCAGCCGCTCGGCGAGCCGGTCGACCGCGGAGGGGCCCTCATACTCGAACCGGGGGGTCTGAGGGGTCGTCCCCCCAGAATGACGCGCCTCGAACCGGGGGGTCTCGGGGGTCGTCCCCGCAGAATGACGCGAGTCGTACTGGGGGCTCGACTCTCCGGAATGGCGCGACTCGTACCGAGGGGTCTCGGGAGGCTGCGGGGTCGTCCTCTCGAAGGGGGCCGTCGTTCCGGGCGCGAGGACCTCGCGGACGAACGGGGGGTGGAAGGGCTCGGTGAACACGCCCGTCCCGGCCACCACGGCGACCCGGGCGCCCGCGCTGATGCGGGCGAGCGCGGCGGCGTTGCGCCCCATCCCCGAGCAGGTGAGGTCGACGACGAGGCCGAGGCCGTGCTCCTTGCGCAGGGTGTTCAGCTCCCGCTGGACGGCCTTCTCCTCGTCCAGCCAGCGGCCCGGGTCGGAGGCGGCCAGCTTGGGGCGCGCAGGCCAGCGCAGGTCCAGCTGGAGGTGCTCGTGGGAGAGCACAGGCCCGGTGATGTCGGACGTCGCGATCGTGCCGGTCACGGTCCGGAGCCGGCCGGTCTCCTCACGGGGGGTCATGTCACGCGAGGCTACGACATGTTTCCCCTTTTCAGGACCTCAATCGGAGTGGTTTTTATCCGTCGCGCCCTGGTCCCGGGGCACCTGGTCGCCCTGCGCCTCCAGCTCGGCGCGGATCCGGGCGGTGTCCCCGCTGGGCCAGAGCCGGTCGATCTCGGCGTTCAGCGCGGCCCCGATCAGCACCGCGAGCGCCGCCACGTACAGCCAGGCGAGGAGCGCGATCGAGGCGGCCAGCGACCCGTACACCGACACCCCGCTGAGCGAGCCGGCCAGGTAGATCCGCAGGACGAAGCTGCCCACGATCCAGATCAGCAGCGCCAGCGCGGCGCCGGGGGTCTGGCGCCACCAGGACGTCCGCACCGGGACGCTCATGTGGTACAGCAGGGAGAGGAAGACGATCGACAGGCTCACCACGACCGGCCAGTACAGGGCCTGGACGGCCTCGGCGCTCTCCGGCAGCACCTGCCGGACCAGCGCGGGCCCGGCCACCAGCATCGGGATCACGACGATCAGGGTCAGCAGCCCGATGAGGTAGAGCACGAACGCCCGCGTCCGGGTGCGGATCACGCCGCGGACGCCCGAGAGCCCGTAGGCGATCGTGATCGTGTCGACGTAGACGTTCGTCGCCCGCGACCCCGCCCACAGGGAGATCAGGAAGCTGACCGACACGATGTCGGGGCTGCCGCCCTTGATCACGTCGTCGATCAGCGGGATGACGACCGTCTTGACGGTCGGGCCGGTCAGCACCGTCTGGGCCTGCTCGATCACCCAGGAGCGCACCTCCGCGATCGTCTGCTCGCCGAACAGGCCGCGCAGGTGGCCCATCGTGCCGATGAGCCCGATGACGAGGGGCGGCAGCGAGACCAGGGCGAAGAACGCGGCCTCCGCCGCGAGGCCGGTGACCCGGTAGCGGAACCCGCCGATCGCGGTGCCCTTGGTCAGCGTCCAGGAGATCCCCGCCGCGGTCCGGGCGTCGGCGCGCACGCGGGCGGCGATGCGGTCGCGGCGGCCGCGCAGGCGCCGCCGCGGGCCTTCCGGGTCCTGTCCGGAAGGGGAGTCCCCGGCCCGGGGGGTGCCCGCTGCGTCGGAGACGGTGGTCACACCGCCCCACCGTAGAGGGTTGTGCGCCCGGAGCATGCCGCATCGCCCACTTCACTGGTCCGCTTCGCGCGTGGCGTGGCGATCGCCTCCCCCGCCCGGTCGTCTCGCAGGCGTGCCGCCCGATCCGTGCACATCCCTTGGCCCATACCCGCTATGACGGCACGGAACGTCATCCAGACCATGATCATCTGCGCCCGACCACGAGAAACCGGGCATTTGCCTTCATGAGTGACAATAGAAGACATGATCTGCCAGTCGTGCCGCGAGCGCCACCACGAGAAGTGCCGTGGCGGGTCCTGGTGCGACTGCCAGCACCACCCCGCCCCCGCCGCGCCGTCCTCCCCCGAGCGTCCGGCGGTCCCGTCCGGCGCGGATTCCGCCGCCGCCGGCGAGGCCGAACCCCAGGTGAACTGGAGGCGGCAGGGATGACGCATCTCACGCGTCCGCATGCCGGACGTCACTGGACAGTCCGCGAGACGCCGTGTCACAGTTCAGGTATGACTGCCGCGGACCCGTTGCTGGCCAAGCGCCGGCACGTCGACTTCCTCCGCGTCCGCAGCGCGATCTGTAGGTGACGCTCCGACCACGCCCCTGTACAGCCGGGCGCGTGGCGCATCGGCGTCACCTTTGACCTCACCCTGCTCAGCGTCGAGCCGGCTGCCTCAGAGCGCCGGTGCGCCGCGCGTCCCTCACGACCACAGATGAGGACGCGCGCCGTGCCACCCGCGACCAAACGCAAGAAGGGCGAGGGCCAGTGGGCCCTCGGCTACCGCGAACCGCTCAACAAGAACGAAGAGAACAAGAAGAACGACGACGGCCTGAACGTCCGCCGCCGGATCATCGACATCTACTCCAAGAGCGGCTTCGACTCGATCGACCCCTCCGACCTGCGCGGCCGGTTCCGCTGGATGGGCCTGTACACCCAGCGCAAGCCCGGCATCGACGGCGGCAAGACCGGCGCGCTGGAGGACGAGGAGCTCGAGGACCGCTACTTCATGATGCGGGTGCGCATCGACGGCGGTCAGCTGAGCGGCCCGCAGCTGCGCACGATCGCGGACGTCTCCACCCGGTACGCGCGGGGCACCGCCGACATCACCGACCGCCAGAACGTCCAGCTGCACTGGGTGCGGATCGAGGACGTCCCGGCGATCTGGGAGGCCCTGGAGGCGGTCGGGCTGCACACGATGGAGGCCTGCGGCGACGTGCCGCGCGTGATCATCGGCTGTCCGCTGGCCGGGATCGCGGCGGACGAGGTCGTCGACGCGACCCCGCAGCTGCGCGAGATCCACGACCGCTTCATCGGCTCGCCCGAGTTCTCCAACCTGCCGCGCAAGTTCAAGACGGCGATGTCGGGCTGCACGTCGCACTGCACGGTCCACGAGATCAACGACATCGCGTTCACGGGCGTGGTGAACGACGCGGGCGAGACCGGCTACCAGGTGTTCGTCGGCGGCGGGCTGTCCACCAACCCGATGTTCGCGCAGAGCCTCGGCGTGTTCGTCAAGCCCGAGCAGGCGAGCGAGGTGTGGCACGGCGTCACCTCGATCTTCCGCGACTACGGCTACCGGCGGCTGCGCAGCCGCGCGCGGCTGAAGTTCCTGGTGAAGGACTGGGGCGTCGCGAAGTTCCGCGAGGTGCTGGAGAAGGAGTACCTCGGGTACGCGCTGCCGGACGGCCCCGAGCCCGCCGCGCCGCTCGCCCGCCGCGACCACGTCGGGATCCACCCGCAGAAGGACGGCGCCCACTACGTCGGGTTCGCGCCCCGCGTCGGACGCGTGAACGGCGAGCTGCTCGGCGTCATCGGCGACCTCGCCGAGCGCTACGGCTCCGGCCGGGTCCGCACGACCAACGAGCAGAAGATGGTCATCCTGGACGTCCCGGAGGAGAGCACCGAGGCGCTCGCCGACGCGCTGGCCGAGCACGACCTCCAGGTCCGGCCGTCCACCTTCCGCCGCCAGACGATGGCGTGCACGGGCATCGAGTACTGCAAGCTCGCGATCGTCGAGACCAAGCAGCGCGCGATGGACCTGATCGACGACCTGGAGAAGCGGCTCCCCGACTTCGACCAGCCGCTGACGATCAACGTCAACGGCTGCCCGAACGCCTGCGCCCGCATCCAGGTCGCCGACATCGGGCTGAAGGGCCAGCTCGTCGTGGACGACGACGGCGAGCAGGTCGAGGGCTTCCAGATCCACCTCGGCGGGCGCCTCGGCGCCTCGTTCGGCAAGAAGGTCCGCGGGCTGAAGACCACCTCGGCCGGGCTCACCGACTACGTCGAGCGCGTCGTGCGCAGGTTCGACGAGCAGCGCGCCGGCGGCGAGACCTTCGCCGAGTGGGTGCACCGCGCCGACGACTCCGACCTCAAGTGAGCCGGGGTGATCGCGCGTGAGCGAGCGGATGACGCCCTTCTACTGCCCGTACTGCGGCGAGGAGAGCCTTGAGCCCGGCGGAGAGACGCCCGGCACGTGGTTCTGCCCCGACTGCGTCCGTTCCTTCAGCCTGAAATTCCTCGGTGTCGGCGCCCCCCGCACCGCGAGCAAGGAGGTCCCCCGGTGACCCTGCTGGAGACCGACAGACCCACGCTCGACCTTGAGGACATCGTCGAGTCGGCCGCCGCCGCCCTGGAGGGCGCCCCCACCCTCGAGGTCATCCGGTGGGCGGCCGCCACGTTCGGCGACCGCATCTGCCTCACCTCGTCCATGTCGGACGCGGCTCTGATCCACCTGGTGTCGAAGGTGAAGCCGGGCATCGACGTGCTGTTCGTCGACACCGGCTACCACTTCGCCGAGACGATCGGGACGCGCGACGCCGTCGAGGCCGTCTACCCGGTCAACGTCATCAACGTCACCCCGTCCCGCACGGTCGAGGAGCAGGAGGCGGCGCTCGGGCCGCGCCTGCACGGCCGCAACCCCGACCTGTGCTGCCACCTGCGGAAGGTGGAGCCGCTCGGCCGCGCGCTGGAGGGCTACATGGCCTGGTTCAGCGGCATCCGGCGGGACGAGACCGCGAGCCGCCGCGACCGGCGGGTCGTCGAGTGGGACCGCAAGCGCGGCATGGTCAAGGTGAACCCGATCCTCGACTGGACCCAGGAGGAGATGGACAACTACATCGAGGACAACGGGGTGCTCGTCAACCCGCTGCACTACGACGGCTACCCCTCGATCGGCTGCGCGCCGTGCACCCGTCCGGTGGCGCCGGGCGAGGATCCGCGCAGCGGCCGGTGGGCCGGGATGGGCAAGACCGAGTGCGGCATCCACCTGTGAACGCCCCCGTGGTCGCGGTGGCGCACGGCAGCCGGGACCCCCGCGCCGCCGCGACCGTCGCCGCGCTGCTCGACGCCGTCCGGGCGCGCCGCCCGGACGTGCCCGTGCACGCGTCGTTCCTGGACCACGCGCCGCCCGCACCCGACCGGGTGCTGGACGGCCTGGCCCGGGGCGGGGCGGACGAGGCGGTCGTGCTGCCCCTGCTCCTCACCGCGGCCTACCACAGCAAGACCGACATCCCGGGCGTCCTGAACCGGGTGCGGGGTCGGCACCCGCGGCTCGCCCTGCGCACAGCGGACACGCTGGGCCCGCACCCGCTGCTGCTGGACGCCCTGGAGCGGCGCCTGGCCGAGGCGGGCGTGGCGCCCGGAGACCCCGGCACGGCGGTCGTCCTCGCCTCGGCGGGCTCCAGCGACGCGTCCGCCAACGCCACGGTGGCGGGGCTGGCGCGGCGGTGGCGTGCGCGCGGCTGGCGGGACGTGGTGCCCGCGTACGCGACGGCCGCCCGTCCCTCGCCGGGCGACGCGGTGCGGGCCCTGCTCGACGCGGGCGCGCCGCGCGTCGCGGTGGCGTCGTACATCCTCGCCCCGGGCCACTTCGTCGACAAGGTCCGCCGGGAGTCCGTGGCGGCCGGCGCCGCCGCGGTCTCCCCCGCCCTCGGCGCGGCGCCGGAGGTCGCCGACCTGATCGTCCGCCGCTACGCCGAGGCGCTGGAGGCCCCCCGCGCGGCGGCCGCCGTCTGATCGGGCGTTCGACCCGCCCGCGGCCGGGTATGCGGGGTCCCATGACGCGAGAGGAACCCGGCCACGAGCCCGAGAAGACCGACGACCGCCGCTTCGCCCCGGTGAACGAGGGTTCCGACGCCCGCGGACGCACCGTCCCGGACGGCGAGGAGACCAGCGGCACCGGCACCCCCGGCGTGCGCTACGAGCACCCCGACAGCCTGCCCCCGGACGAGGCGGGCGTCGAGGAGGCCGAAGCGCACGACGACTCCCGCTGACCACCCGGCGGGAACGCGGCCCCGGGCGCCCGGGTTCATTTGCGGTCGTTCCACCAGGTGGTGATGGCGCGGCGGAGCGGCGCGTGGTGCTCATCGTCGACGATCTTGATGTCGCCCATCACGGCGTGCGCGGTGATGCGGACGACGGGGACGCGGGCGCCGGGGTGCGGATCGCGGACGGCGACCCGCCGGTCGCCGAGGAAGTTGTGTCCCGACAGCTCGATGCTGACGCCGTCCGGAACGATGATCTTGACGTCGCCCATCACGGCGGTCGCGGAGATGTGCACCTCGCCGGTGGGGACCTGCGCGCCGCGCAGGTCGAGCTCGACGTCGCCCATCACCGACACGGCCTCGAGCGGGCCGTCGATGCGGCCGACGATGCGCTCCTTGCAGTCGCCCATGACGGCGGTGAACTTGCGCTTGACCTGCACGGGCGCCGGGTTCGCGCCGGGCGCGCCCATGCCGGGCAGGTCGGCGGTGATGGGTTCGAGGTCGCCGCGGGTGACGGCCGCGTAGGCGGCCTCGGTGCGCTCGGTCAGCTCCTCGAAGGTGAGCCTTCCCTCCACCGACGCGATCCGCAGCTCCTCGACCACGGCCTCGCGCTCGGCGTCGGACGCCCGCACCGTGTCGGGCGCGCTCGCCGCGTCGACCGGCCGGGGGACGGATCCGGCGTCCGGCCGCCGCTCCAGCGGGCGGCTCGGGCAGGGCCGCTCCGGCTGCGGACTGGACTGACTCATGATTTCGAAGGTATGCCCCCCGCGGCCCCGGACAATCCGCCGCGCGGACGAGATCGCCCCACCACCTGAGGAGGATGGACGTCCGGCCACCCCAGAGGCATGATCAAGTTCTTGTCCGAACCTCGTTCTGTATTCTGCGGGTGGACGGCACGAACGTTGGGAGAGCACGTGACGCACGAGGTGTTCAACCAGGTCCCCCCGCTCGCCGGGCACGACGTGTCCGACGAGGCGGCCCTGCTGGACGGGCTGCACCGCGAGGGCGCCGGATGGGCCGAGGCGCAGGTGCGCGAGCTCGGCCTCCTCGCCGGAACCGAGCGGGCCCAGGAGTGGGGGCGCCTCGCCAACGAGCACCCGCCCGTCCTGCGCACCCACGACCGCTGCGGGCACCGGATCGACGAGGTCGAGTTCCACCCGGCGTGGCACGAGCTGATGACGGTCGCGGTGACGCACGGCCTGCACGGCTCGGCCTGGACCGACCCCCGCGAGGGCGCCCACGTCGCCCGCGCCGCGAAGTTCTACACCTGGCGCGTCGACGCCGGGCACGGCTGCCCGATCTCGATGACCTACGCCGCCGTCCCCGCGCTGCGGCAGTCGCCGGAGCTGGCCGCGCGGTACGAGCCGCTCCTGGCCCGGCCCGAGTACGACTTCGGGCTGCGGCCCCCGCTCACCAAGACCGCCCTCCTCGCCGGCATGTCCATGACCGAGAAGCAGGGCGGCTCGGACGTCCGGGCCAACACCACCACGGCCGCGCCCCAGCCCGACGGGACGTACCGGCTCGTCGGCCACAAGTGGTTCACCAGCGCCCCGATGTGCGACGTGTTCCTCACCCTCGCCCAGGCGCCCGGCGGCCTGACCTGCTTCCTCGTCCCCCGCGTCCTGCCGGACGGCGGTCTCAACCCGCTGCGCCTCATGCGCCTGAAGGACAAGCTCGGCAACAGGTCCAACGCGTCCTCCGAGGTCGAGTACGACGAGGCGGTCGCCTGGCGGGTCGGCGACGAGGGCCGCGGCGTCCGCACCATCATCGAGATGGTCAACATGACCCGGCTCGACTGCGTGATCGGCGCCGCGTCCGGGATGCGCCTCGGCGTCACCACCGCCGCCCACCACGCGGCCCACCGCTCGGCGTTCGGCAAGGCGCTGATCGACCAGCCGCTGATGCGCAACGTCCTGGCCGACCTCGCGATCGAGTCCGAGGCCGCCACCACCACGATGCTGCGCCTCGCGGGCGCCACCGACCGCTCGGTGCGCGGCAGCGAGTCCGAGACCGCCTTCAAGCGCCTGGCCCTCGCGATCAGCAAGTACTGGATCTGCAAGCGCTGGCCCGCCCACGCCGCCGAGTCCCTCGAATGCCTGGGCGGCAACGGCTACGTGGAGGACTCCGGAATGCCCCGCCTCTTCCGAGAGTCCCCCCTGAACTCGATCTGGGAGGGCTCCGGCAACGTAGCGGCGCTCGACATTCTGCGGGCCGTGCTCCGCGAGCCGCAGACCTTGGAGGCGTTCTTCGAGGAGGTCGAGCTTTCCCGAGGAGCCGACAAGCGCCTCGACGCGGCCATCAAGGACGCCAAGGAGAGCTTCGCCGACACCACGACCATCGAGTACCGCGCCCGCCGAGTAGCCGAAAACCTGGCGCTAGTCCTCCAGGCATCGCTGCTGGTCAGGCACGGTCACCCGGCGGTCGCCGACGCCTTCTGCGCCACCCGCCTGGCCGGCGACTGGGGCGGCGCCTTCGGCACCCTGCCGCCAGGCCTGGACGTCGCCCCCATCATCGACCGCGCCACCCCGAAGGTCGGCTGAATCCTCACTCAAGGTCGCCGAGCCGGGGAATCCGCCGGGTTCTTGCCGGTAGGTGTGTTCAGGGGGTGGCGGGTTTGCGGGCGGTGAGCAGGCGGGTCGGGACCCACGGACTGCCCCACCACGCGCGCCAGCCGAGGCCGCGCACGCCTATGTCCTCGGCATCCAGCCGGGCCAGCACCTCGGCGTACTCGCGGGGGGTCCGGGCCAGGTCGGCGATCAGCAGGCGGCCGCCCGGCCGCAGCACCCGGTACGCCTCGGTGATCGCTTGGGCGCGGGCGTCCGCGCCGAAGATGGTGTGCACCGTGAGGCTGGACACGACCAGGTCGAAGCTCGCCTCCGCGTACGGGAGCCTGCGCAGGTCACCCCCCTGCACGTGGACGCGGTCGGCGACGCCTTCGGCGCGGGCGTTGCGCAGGGTCGCCGCCGGGGTGTTGCCGGACTGGTCCCGTCCGCGCCACAGGTCCACGCCGACGGCCCGGCCCTGAGGGAGGCGCCGCGCGGCGGCCAGCAGGACGGCGCCGCGTCCGCAGCCGAGGTCGAGCAGCCGTTCGTCGCCGCGCAGGTCCAGTTCGTCCAGCACGTCCCGCCAGACCAGGAACTTGCCGCGCAGCGTGACGTGCAGGCTCAGGGCGAGGCATCCCGCCAGCAGGGTGCCGGAGACCAGCGCGGGCAGCGCGGCGGCCAGATCGGCGGTGACCACCATCACCAGCCCGGTCACCCAGAACCCCAGCACCACCAAGCCCACGAAGCCGAATCCGTAGGGCGCATCCATCCCGTACCGCGCGCCAGGCATCCCGCCACTCTGCCACGAACCGGCCGCTTGGGGGGCGGGCTACGACACACCGGTGCAGCACGACCAACTCGCCGCCGAGTACCCGATGCCGCCTCTTTATCCGGCGTACGCCTCCTTGGTCTGGAGGCTCGGGCGGTGGCCATCAGCCCGTCCAAGGCTTCGCGCGTGCGTATGAGGTCGGTGATGTGCGCGGAGCCGGTCGCGCTCCTGGGCCATCCGCTCCAACGCCGCGTCGGAGTTCGTCTCGCTCGGCGCAGCCAACCCCGACCTGGTCGAAAGTCTGAGGCTCGGACTCCCGCTGGCCGTCGCCGACGAGGCCACCTACTACCAGGGCGGCGACGCGGGCTACCTGACATATTCGCCCTAGCGTCACACGGCCTGACGGCAGGATCCAGGCCCCGCCCACGGCACCTCTCCGGTCAAGGCCGGCCGCCGCCGAGCCCGGCTCGACGGCCGAGCGGGCGCCGGGCGGCCCCGGACGCGTACGACCCGGGACCGGAGGTCGGGGTCGCAGCGTCAGATTTCACGAAAAGCCCTTGGGCATAGGGGTTTTCGCAGTCTGGACGAGCCTCGCGAAGCTACGATTCGGGGCAAGATCTCCTGAGCGTTGAGGTGCACATGACCGAGTCGTCCCCGCAGATTCCCACCGGCGTCCCCACCGCGGCACGCGTCTACGACGTGATGCTCGGCGGCAAGGACAACTACGAGGTGGACCGGGCGGTGGCCGAGGCGAGCCTCGCGATCATGCCGGAGCTGCGGGACATCGCCCTGCACAACCGCGCGATGCTGCACCGCGTCGTCCGCTACCTCGCCGCCGAGGAGGGGATCACCCAGTTCCTCGACCTGGGATCGGGCCTGCCGACCGTCCGCAACACCCACGAGGTCGCCCAGGAGACCAACCCAGAGGCCCGCGTGGTGTACGTCGACATCGACCCGATCGTGCTCGCGCACGGCCGGGCGATCCTGGCCGACAACGCGAACACCACCGTGGTGACCGCCGACATCCGCCGACCCGGCGACCTCCTCGGCCTGCCGGAGGTCCGCGCGCTCATCGACTTCGACAAGCCCGTCTGCGTGATGCTCGTCGGCATCCTGCACCACCTCGCCGACGAGGAGAAGCCCGGCCAGATCGTCCAGGTGCTCCGGGACGCGGTGCCCAGCGGCTCCTTCTTCTTCATCACCAACTTCACCCGCCTGGGCGACGCCCCCGAATCCGTCGCGCTGGAGAAGCAGCTCCTGGAGCAGCTCGGCTCCGGGCGCGTCCGCACCCCCGCCGAGCTGGCCGCGTTCTTCGACGGCTTGGAGATCCTGCCGCCCGGCCTCGTCCCGCTTCCGCTGTGGCGCCCCGACGAGCCCGTCCTGGACGCCAGCACCATCGACGTGCGCTTCATGACGGGCGGTCTCGGCCGCAAGTCCTGATTCCCGTCCGCGGTTCCTGCGGCGCCGAACCCGTGTCCCCATGCGGCCTTATCCCCCGAAACAACACATACCTACCGCGCCCGACCGTGTGGTCGGTCATGTTCATCGGGATCTGCCCAGAACCAGCGAGAACGGCAACGTCGTAACCTTCGTCACAGTCGTCGGCCTCTGCCAGCACTGTTGATCAAGACTGGACACCTCGCAGAACTCCTGGACGAATTCCAGGAAGGTCGGTTCCCGAATTTGGTCTAGTTCTGGATGGGATGAGAGCACCACCAGACCAGCAGGCAGGATATTTTAGGCGACGAGCGCGTCAACCATCGGCGTCCGCTTGAATCCATAATGTAGCCCAATGTGCAGTTGGGTGGTCTTGTCGTGCAATGTCCGAGAAGACCCTTTCCATAGAGAGTGGGTAGCCAATGCAGGCAGCACATGCCCTTTTGTGGCGAAGAAGTACTTTCTGTGTTGGTGATGGAAATTGCGTGGAAGCGGCGCGCATGCCGGACGGGAACATCGCGGTCCGGGACACCAAGCGAGGCGACGGCGGGCCGATCCTGACCTTCTCCGCGGCCGCCTTCGACGCCCTGCTCAAGCAGGCGAAAACCGAGGTCCCTTCGCGAACCGCGTAGTTTCGTCCGCGCGCGTCGCCGAGGCCCTCTCAAAGCTCCTTGACGGCCTCGGCGATGCGGTCCCTGGACTTCTGGGGCGACAGAGAACTCGACTTGAAGCTTTCCCACGCGAGACGGTAGTGCCGGGTGATGTCGGTGTCGAGCACCTCCGCCGACTGGACGCTGTCGATGAAGAGAACTTCCGGGAAGTTCACGTCATGGGCGGGCAGGAAGTTGAGGATCGTGAAAGATTCGTTGAAGACCGGAACGTGTGCGGCCTTCAGCGGGTGTATGCGCAGTTCGATGTTGGGCATCTCCGCCAGTTCGATCAACTTCGTCAACTGGCGCCGCATCGTGCCCCGGTTTCCGATGGAGCGCATCAGCACCGATTCGTCGAGGACGCTCGAGAAGTCCAGCGGATGCTCACGATACAGAATCTGCTGGCGGCGCATCCGCACTTCGACCAACCGGTCGGCCTGGGCCGCGGAAATCCCTTGGAACGCGCTCCTTCCACCTTCGATGATGTGATAGGCGTACTCCTCTATCTGCAAAAGCCCCGGGATGTTGTAGGTGACATGGTTCGCCGCGGAGTCGGCCTCGTCCTCGAGGGCGACATAGGCCGCGAACTCCGCGAAGATCAGGTCCTTCGCGTACCGCGCCCACCAGCCGCGCCGGGTGGCGGCGTCCGCCAGCGCCAGGAGCTCGCTCTTGTGCTGTCCCGCGACCTCGTAGAGGTCGAGCAGGAGGCGCACGTCGGAGACGCTGATGCCGATCCTGGCCGTCTCCACTCTGCTGATTTTGGATGGGGACCAGTCCAGCAGGGCGGCGACATGGTCGGCGGTGAGGTCGCGCCGGGCGCGAAGCCGTCGGAGTTCGGCGCCCAGGCGACGCCGTCGGACACTCGGGGCCGCTGCCACGATGCCTCCACCCTCCAGTAGGTAGCATGCGCTCTTGTCGACTCCCCCAATCCTCGTAGGCGGCTTCGGTGATTGCAATGCAAGTTGCACAATCGGATTAGAGAATCTCAGAACCCCGCCGAAGGGCACAATGCTCGACATACCAGCACTACACGGGCGTGATTATGGCTACGGGTGTCAGAAGTAGCAGCCACGGCCGATAGGTGCGCCTTGCCGGATGGATCCTTCCACGGCGTGCATGTTGCACACTCTGGCCTCTGTACGGACACTGGGATCGACGTCCTCTGCCGGGAGGACACGGGGTGTGAATGGGAGCGGCTCAGTGACCAGCCATCCGGTGCACAGGAGCATCCTCGCCCTCGATATCGAGAGTTCGACCGCCCCCCTGCGTACCAACCCGATCAAGAAAGAGCTGCGTGATCTGCTCTACGGGTTCCTGAACAAGGCGATGGAGTACGCGGGTGTGGGCGAGGAGCGGCACGATCGCCTCGACGACCGCGGCGACGGGATCCTCCTGCCGATCCGCCCGGTGGACGATGTGCCCAAGACCTTTCTGCTGTCCCGGCTCGTGCCGGAACTGACCCGGCAGCTCACCGACTACAACCTCGGGCTGTCCTCTGTCGAACGCATGCGGCGAGAACTGCGGGTGCGCGCGGCGATACACGCCGGTGACATCCTGTGCGACGAAACGGGCTGCATCGGGGAAGCGGTGGACGTCGCATGCCGCATGCTGGATTCCCCGAAACTCAAGGCGGTCTTACGGTCGGTTCCGGCGCCCATGGTCTTAGCAGTTTCCAGCGAGATCTATTGGGGGATCGTCAGGCACGAGTACGGTGGCATCGACGCCAGTGACTACCACCCGCATTACAGCGTCGTGGTCTGCGGCCGGCGCCAACAGGTGTTCGTGCACGTACCGTCACCGCTCGTCCTCGCCTCCTGAAGCCGACGAAGCTCGGGCAGGAACCGCCGCCGTCGAGCGCCCCCGAAGGGCCTCAGAGCTCGTCGGCGGCCTCGGGGGTGGAGACGATGCCCTCGGCCAGGCTGCCGAGCCGGACGTTGAGGTTCTGCGAGGTGCGGGACAGCAGCTCGAACGCCTTGTCGCGGTCGAGGCCGCGGCGGGCCATCAGGATGCCGGTGGCCTGGCCGATCACGGTCCGGGTGTCGAGCGCCCTGCGCAGGTTCACCATCTGGTTCTCGGCCTCGGCCCGGGTGCGGGCGCCGTCGGCCGCCGTCCGGACGACGGCCAGGGCGAGGGAGGCGTGCGTGGCCAGCAGCAGCGCGGTGTCGCAGGCGATGCCGTCCAGCGTCTCGCGCCCCCGCGAGTAGATGTTGAGCGCACCGACGGCCTCGTCCGACTCCGTGGGCAGCAGCAGGGCGGTGGCCAGGACGGACGCGTAGCCGTGGGAGGCGGCGGCGGGGCCGAACTCCGGCCACGCGGGGTCGGCCGCCAGGTCGCCGCTGCGCGCGAAGGCGGCGCCCGCGGGGTCGGCGGCGGTCAGGCACGGCCCTTCCCCGAGCCGGTACTGGAGCCGGTCGAGTTCGACCGCCGCCGGGTCGCTGTGGAACGGCGTGCGCAGGTCGCCGTTGCGCTCCCGCAGTGTGATGCTGGCCATGTCGGCGCCCGGCACCAGGATCTGGGCGGCCAGGAGGATGCGCCGCAGAACACCGTCGACCGTCTCCGCCTCCAGCAGGGAGCGGGTCAGCTCCACCATGTGGCCGGCGGAGTCCGGGAAGCGGTCGGAGCCGGTTGCGAGCCGGTCGTTCACCGAGTTCTCCTTCCAACGTGTCACCTGGCGGCTCGTGAGCGCGGTCATCCCCCGGGGGACCGCCGCAATCGCATGTTATTGCGTGCCCGCCAACGGGCCGAACGCCCCTCGCCACAGGGCCCGCGGCCCTCCCCGCCGGTTTGAGGCCACCGCGGATGGGGAGATGAGTCGAGACGACCGATCCGGTCTTCCGGGGTCCAACAGCGCGGCTCCACTTCACTTCGACGTTCCGAGTGAGGTGGTCCCATGCGCACGACCTTCACCCTCTCGCAGCTCCTGCCGCCCGGGACGCCGCCGCGCGTCCGCGCCGCCCACGGATGCGAGCCGCCTCGCCGTCGCGGAAGAGCCCGCCTCCCCCGGCCCTCGTCCGCGTCCGCGGAGCCCCCCGCACGGCACCCGCTCTTCGACGCCAGGATGGAGCCTCTGTGACACATGCCAAGGCACCGGTGAGGGACGAGACCAGGCCCGCCGTCCCCGGCCGGTCCGAACCGCCCCCCGCCGAGCTGCTGCTGGACGAGATGAACCACCCGGAGACCTCCCCCGGGCGGCGGAGCCGGCTGAGGGCCATGCTCGTCGACTCGCAGGCCCCCATGGTCGAGTCGATCGCGCGGCGCTACGCGCACCGCGGCGAGCCCCTGGAGGACATCCGGCAGGTCGCCTACCTCGGTCTGGTGCTGGCCATCAACCGCTTCGACCCCGAGCGCGGCGACAACTTCCACGCCTACGCCTACCCCGTCATCCTCGGGGAGGTGCGCCGCCACTTCCGGGACCGGACGTGGGGCATCCGGGTCACGCGCCGCATCCAGGAGCTGCGCCCGCGGCTGGTGGACGCCACCCAGCGGTTCTCGCAGGACAACGGCCGCTCCCCGACGCCCAGCGAGCTGGCCGAGTTGCTCGGCCTCGGCCTGGACGAGGTCACCGAGGCCATCATCGCGTGGGACTCCTACAACCCGCTCTCCCTCGACGCCCCGGCGGAAGGCGCCTCCGATACCGACACCAGCCTCATCGTCGACCACCTGGGCGCCGAGGACCCCGACCTCCAGCACGTGGTCGAGCGGAAGACCCTCTGGTCCCTGCTGAGCGAGCTGCCCGAACGGCAGCGCACCATCGTCCTGCTGCGCTTCTTCGGCAACCAGACGCAGACGCAGATCGCCGAACGGTTCGGCATCTCGCAGATGCACGTCTCCCGCCTGCTCAGCAAGTCCCTGCTCCAGCTGCGCCACGGCATGCTCCCGGCCTGAGGGCCCTACCAGGGGAGCGGGCCGTCCTCGCCGAAGAAGCCGGCGGTGGGCCCGTCCGGTCCGAGCGTGGCCAGACGCACAACGACGGCGGCGCCCTGCGCGGGGGTGAGATGCCCGGTGTGGGCGTTGCTGTCGGTGTCGACGAAGCCGGGGGCGACGGCGTTGACGAGCACTCCGTCCTTCCGCAGCTCGTTGGCGTACTGGACGGTCAGCGCGTTCAGCGCCGCCTTGGAGGGCGTGTAGGCGGCCGACGGCAGCAGCGCGGAGAAGGGACCGTCCGGGTCGCCGGTGAGGGCCATCGACCCGGCGTGGCTGCTGACGTTGACGACGCGCGGCGCCGGCGACCTCCGCAGCAGCGGCAGCATGGCGTTGGTCACCGCGATCACACCGAAGACGTTGGTCTCGAACACCGCCCGGACCATCTCCAGGTCGACCGTGCTCGGAATCTGGTCCACGGCGTCCTGGGGCGTCACCTGGCCCGAACCGGTGATGCCCGCGTTGTTGACCAGGACGTCGAGGCGCCCGTAACGCTCCTCGACCCACGTCGCGGCCTCCTGGAGCGTGGCCGTGTCGGTGACGTCCAGGACGACCGCGTGCACGTCGCCGCCCGCCGCGCGCAGCGCCGCGGCGGCCTCCTCCCCGCGCCGGCGGTCCCGCGCACCGGCCAGGACCGTCATGCCCCGGGCGGCGAGCTCCTCGGCGACCGCCCGGCCGATCCCCTTGTTCGCCCCGGTGACCATCGCGACCGTCCGGCGCCCGGCGTCCTCGTTCATGTGGATCTCCCGTTCTCCTGGCCTGCGCGGCTCTCCACGCGGCTCCGGACACGAGATGACGGCGGCCCCCGCTCCCGTGACAGCGCCCGCTTGTGACGTGCGCCACTGCCCCTGCGTGTCACAGACGGACGGGGCCCGGCGTCCAGTGCACGTCAAGGGACGCGTTACGGGAGAGGGCCATGGACGGACGAACAAAGGACGCGACCGGTGGCCGTATGGACGCCGCCACCGAGGCGTTCGTCGCGCACCGCAACCTGCTCTTCACCGTCGCCTACGAGATGCTCGGCTCGGCCGCGGACGCCGAGGACGTCCTGCAGGAGACCTGGCTGCGGTGGACGGGCGTCGATCTCGAAGGGGTACGGGAGCCCCGCGCGTACCTGGTGCGGACCACCACCCGGCAGGCGCTCACCCGGCTGCGCACGCTGCGCCGGCGCAAGGAGTCCTATGTCGGGCCCTGGCTGCCCGAGCCGCTGCTGACCGCGCCCGACGTGGCCGAGGACGTCGAGCTGGCCGAGAGCCTGTCGATGGCGATGCTGCTGGTGCTGGAGACCCTCGCGCCGACCGAGCGGGCGGTGTTCGTGCTGCGCGAGGTGTTCGACCTGGAGTACGGCGAGATCGCCCAGGCCGTGGGCAAGAACCCGGACGCGGTCCGCCAGATCGCCCACCGGGCACGCAAGCACGTCGCCGCGCGCCGGCCCCGCGACACCGCCTCCCCGTCCGACACCCGGGCCGCGCTCCGCGCCTTCCAGCGGGCGGTCGAGACCGGCGACCTGCAGGGCCTGCTCGACGTCCTCGCGCCCGACGTCGTCCTGCTGACCGACGGCGGCGGGGTCGTCCGCGCCGCCTTGGCGCCCGTCGTCGGGGCGGGCAAGGTCGCCGACCTGCTGGGCAGGCTCTCCGGCGCGGTCTCCCTGCACCCGACGCGGGTCAACGGCCACCCGGCCCTCGTCGTCAGCCGCGGCGGCGAGATCGACACCGTCGTGGCGACCCGCATAGACGACGGCCGCGTCACCGGCCTCTACGCCGTCCGCAACCCCGAGAAGCTCTCCCGCATGACTCAGGAGACCCTCCTTCACCGCTGACCTGCGAGCAGCCACCGGGAAGGCCGCCTCCGCTCATCCGACGGCGGCGCGCAGCCACTCCCCCAGCGCCCGGTAGTCGGCGTTGGTGATCCCCCTGCCCGGATCGACCCGGTGAGCGAGAGCCGGTCCCGGGTGCCGCGCGGCCACCCAGGCGCGGTCCCTGCCGGTGATCTCGTCGTCGACCCAGGCGAAGGGGCGTCCCGCCGCCCACGCGACGAGGGCGCGGGTCTTCCAGTGCAGGCCGTGCCGCTGGTCCCGCTCTTCGGCGGCGGGATCGTGCGGCCAGCTCACCATCGGCAGGCGCGGCAGCCCCAGGATCGGTGCGACGCACTCGTTCGCGTCGTCCATCCAGGTGGTGGCCCAGACCAGCTCGCAGGGCAGCGCCCTCAGCCTGGGTCCGTGCGCGGGGTCGATCCGGGCCAGCAGGGGGTTCGACCCGGCGTGCGGCGACGGGGCCGGCCGGTAGGCGGGGTGATCGCCCGGCCCGAAGGGGATGAGCGGTCCGTCGACGTCGAGGAAGAGCAGCGGCCGCTGTGGAACTCCGGTCACGGGCGCACACTAGCGGGAACCGGGTGTATTCCCGCCGCGGGTGATCACCCGTTCGTCTCGCCGGGATCGGTGGGGGCGGGGCCCAGGAGGCGGGTGACCGTTTCCCTGACCGCGGCACGGACGTGGTCCGGGTCGTCCAGGTCGAAGCCGACGGCCAGGCCGTCCCTGAGCAGCATCAGGGATTGGGCGGTGCGGTCGGGGTGGGGGTGGCCGCCGGCGGTCAGCAGCTCGCGGAACAGGCTCCGGAGCCACTCCCGGAACTCGTCGATGGCGCGGCGCACGGGGTGGGCCGGGTCCGGGTACTCGGCGGCGGCGTTGATGAACGGGCAGCCGCGGTAGGCGGGATCCGCGCCGACCTCGCACATCCGCTCGAACACGCCGCCGATCGCCTCGCGGGGCGACGCGGACTCGGGCAGGTCGGCCAGGCCGCGCTGCCTGCGGCTCTGCTCGGCGATGTAGGCGAGGACGAGGTCGTCCTTGCTCGGGAAGTGGTGGTAGAAGGTCGCCTTCGCCACTCCGGCCTCGGCGATGATCCGGTCCACGCCCACGGCGTGCACGCCCTCGGCGTAGAACAGGCGCGTCGCGGTGTCGAAGACGCGGTTCCAGGCCGCGCTCCGGCGAGGTGGCGAGCTCGTGGTCACGCCTTGACGCTACCAGACAGACCGGTCTAGTCTCCGTAACAGACAGAACTGTCTGTCTACTTACGAAGGGACAGCTCATGCGGCAGTACACCGCCACGGCCACCGCGACCGGGCGCGACGGGCGCGCGTACACCCCCGACGGGCGGCTGGACCTCCAGATGGCCCTGCAGAAGGAGCTCGGCGGGAGCGGCGACGGCACGAACCCCGAGCAGCTGTTCGCGGCCGGGTACGCCGCGTGCTTCGCCAGCGCCATGCAGCTGGTCGCGCGGAAGCAGAAGGTCGACGTCTCCGGCCTGTCGGTCACCGCGGAGGTCGGCCTCGGCCCGAACGGCGAGGGCGGCTTCCAGCTCGACGCCGTCCTGCGGGTGAAGCTGCCCGACGCGCTCGGCGCGGAGGCCAAGGAGCGGCTCATCGAGGCCACCCACCAGGTGTGCCCGTACTCCAACGCCACGCGCGGCAACATCCCGGTGGAGCTGGTGGCGGTCTGAGCACGCGGCGGGCGGGCCGCCTCCGGACTGGCCTGATCCGGCCGTCGGCCTCGTCCGGCCGACGGCCGGGTCGGATCAGGGGGCCGGATCAGGGCTTGCGGGCGACCCCGCAGAGGGTCGAGGTGCTCGGCGTCTCGCCGAACGGGCTCGGCTCGGGGCGCCACTTCTCGCACGCCACCACGCCGGGCTCGACCAGTTCGAAGCCGTCGAAGTACCCGGCGATCTGCTCCGGGCGGCGCAGCCGGTACGGGACGGCGCCGGTGTCGTCGTACTCCTGCTGCGCCTTGTTGTGGGCCTCGTCGGTGTCGGTGTCGTCGTAGAGGGCCAGGTGGCTGCCGGAGGGAAGGCCCGCCATCAGGGTCCGGATGATGTGCAGGACCTCGTCGTAGGAGTCGATGTGCCCGAGGACACCCATCAGCATCAGGGCGATCGGACGGTCGAAGTCGAGCTTGCCCCGGGCGACCCGGAGGATCTGCTCGGGGTCCCGCATGTCGGACTCAATGTAGCTGGTCTCCCCCTCGGGACGGCTCGTCAGCAGGGCGTGCGCGTGGGAGAGCACGAGCGGGTCGTTGTCGACGTAGACGATGCGCGCCTCGGGCGCGACGCGCTGCGCCACCTCGTGGGTGTTGTCGACGGTGGGAAGCCCGGTGCCGACGTCGAGGAACTGGCGGATCCCCGCCTCCCCCGCCAGGTACCGGACGGCGCGGGCCAGGAAGTGCCGGCCGGTCCGCGCGATGTCCACGATCCCCGGATAGATGCTGACGTACTGCTCGCCGGCCTCGCGGTCGACCGGGTAGTTGTCCTTTCCGCCGAGCCAGTAGTTCCATATCCGCGCGGAGTGCGGAACGGAGGTGTCGATCGCGCTGCCCGGATCGTCGGCCATGGCCTTCTCCCTGCTGTGCTCCACCGGTGGTCGCGCATAAAATAGATCATTCCCCCGGAGCCGCGACACCGACCGACGAAGCGAGGCCCAGAGTGCGTTATGGGCGGCTTGCCGCGGTCGCGGTGACCCTGATACTGCTCGGCGTGCTCGCCGGCTGCGGCGGCGGCGGAGCGCCGCCCAGGGAGCAGCGGGCCCGGGTCGAGGTCGCCCTCCTGGTCGACGGCGGCGCCCATGTCGACCTCTACGCGGCGGGCCGGCTGCGATCGGACGCCGAGGCGCGGGCCCTGGCCGGGCGGGTCGCCGGGGCGATGTTCCCGGGCGCGAAGACTTTCCGCGTCCGCACGAGAAAAGGCCGCGGGACGGCGTTCGCCCGAGCCGAGATCGACCGCGCCTATCGGACGGGACGGAGTCCCTCCCTGCGAATCGACACTTCCGGAGCCGTACGCGAACTGACCGCGCGGGGTTTCGACGACACGGCGATGAAATTGCGGCTTCCGCCGGTGCCGGCGACCGTGCGTCCCGACAAATCCGGGCTTCGCCTCTGGCACCTGCGGAAAGGCGCCCCGGCCCCTGTCGTCGCCATCGTCATGAGGCCCGAGCCGGCCCGCTGGTACGGCGTGATGGCGCTTCCCGCGCTGGGCGCGCTGGGCGTCGCGCTGGGCTTCTTCGTCCGGCGCCGCGCGCTGGCGGTGCCCGCGGCCGCGCTCGCCGTCGCCGCCGCCCTCCTGGCCGTGCCGCTGGGCGCGGGACGGCGCGGAGCCGACCTCGGCGTCGCCGGGCTGCTCCACGGGACGGCCCTGGACGTGGCGTCCGTCGCACCGCTCACCGCCATCCCCCTGGGCCTGCCCGCGGCGATGCTGCTGGTCGCCATGGCCGTCCGGGGGCTGCTCGGCCCGCCCGCGCGGCACGAGCACGAGGCGCCGCCGCGCGACACCGGCGTGTTCTGGTGATCTTGAACGATCCGGCATGCTCGCCCAGGGTCGATTGATCGTAAACTGAGGGTCATGTCCGGCGATCGCCCCTCATGCACATGCGTGATGTGCCGTGACTACGGCGACCGCGACCGCCTGGACAACTTCCAGCTCCGCACGATCGTGCACGTCACCCAGTACGGGTGGAGCGTCGTCCTCGTCCAGCCGGACGCGGAGGGGCCCGGCTGGGCCTACACGGTCGGCCTGTGGCACAGCCACCGCGCCCCCGAGCTCGCGATGTTCGGCGGCGACGTGTACGAGACGGAGGAGATCCTCAACATGCTCGGCCGGGAGACCACCGAGGGGCGCGGGCCCGCGGACGGCGAGCGCCGCGACGGCGTGGTCCGGGGGCAGCAGGCGGCCTTCCGCGACGCCGACCCCCACTGGTTCGACGGCCTGTTCGGCGGCGCGGTGGCGTTCTACCGGCGCCCGCCGCTGCCGATCCTCCAGGTCGTCTGGCCCAACGGGGAGGGCCTGTTCCCGTGGCAGCCCGGCACCGACCTGCCCTTCCGGCACTCCCAGCCGTGGCTGTGGCTGCACCCCCGGCAGCATCCCGCCGGCGCGTGGACCCGGCGGCTGTCGGACAAGCGGGCCGACTGGCGCCGCTGACGGCCGCGACACGGGTCCGCCGGGCCGCGAGAGCATACGATCGGCGGGTGTACGGGCCGATCGCCGACACCATCCGCACCCAGCGGCTCGTCCTGGAGCCCCTGGAGGTCCACCACGCGGAGGAGATGGCCCCCGTCCTGGACGATCCGCGCCTGCACCGCTACATCGGCGGCGAGCCCCTCACGCTGGACGAGCTGCGCGCCCGCTACGCGCACCTGGCGGCGGGCCCGGCGCCCTTCCACCAGGAGTACTGGCTTAACTGGATCGTCCGCCGCGTCCGGGACGGGCAGGCCGTCGGCTACGTCCAGGCGACGGTCACGCCGGCGGCGCCGGAGTTCACGGTGGCGTCCGCCTCGGCGGGGGCCACGGTCACGCCGGGCCCCCCGCGGCTCGTCGCCTCGGTCGCCTGGGTCATCGGCATGCCGTACCAGGGGTTCGGGTTCGCCACCGAGGCCGCCCGCGCGCTGCTGGACCGGCTCGCGGCGCACGGGCTGCGCGACGTCGTCGCGACCGTCCACCCGGACAACCGCGCCTCCGCGACCGTCGCGTCCAGGATCGGGCTGCGCCCCACCGGGGAGACCCGCGACGGCGAGACCGTCTGGCGCCTCCCCCGCCGCGCCGCGCCGACGTGAAACCCTTTGCGGCGGGCCGTGGCGCGCGGGACGCGAGCGGGTAGGCCACAATCGACGCGCCAGGAGAAACCGGTCGAGGGGTGGAGGATCATGCGGGAGGTATGGCCCGGGGACCCCTATCCGCTGGGCGCCACCTGGGACGGCACGGGCACCAACTTCGCGCTGTTCTCCGAGGTGGCGCGGCGGGTCGAGCTGTGCCTGTTCGACGCCGACGGCCGCGAGACCCGGCGCGACCTGCCCGAGGTCGACGGGTTCGTCTGGCACGGCTACCTGCCGGGGATCGGGCCCGGCCAGCGCTACGGGTACCGGGTGCACGGGCCGTTCGACCCCCGCGAGGGGCACCGCTGCAATCCGTCCAAGCTGCTGCTCGACCCGTACGGCAAGGCCGTCGCGGGGGTCACCCCGCACGAGCTGATCCGCTGGCACGAGTCGCTGTTCTCCTACCGGTTCGCCGACCCGGACGCGCTGAACGAGGACGACAGCGCCCCCTACATGCCGAAGAACGTGGTGGTGAACCCGTTCTTCGACTGGGGCGACGACCGGGCGCCGCGCGTCCCCTACCACGAGAGCGTCATCTACGAGGCGCACGTGAAGGGCCTGACGAAGCTGCACCCCGCCATCCCGGAGGAGCAGCGCGGCACCTACGCGGGCCTCGCGCACCCGGTGATGATCGACCATCTGCTCGACCTCGGCGTGACGGCGGTCGAGCTGATGCCGGTGCACCAGTCGGTCCCCGAGCACGCGCTGGTGGCGCGGGGCCTGGACAACTACTGGGGCTACAACACGATCGGCTTCTTCGCGCCGCACAACTCCTACAGCTCGTCCGGGCAGTCCGGGGAGCAGGTGCTGGAGTTCAAGGCGATGGTCCGCGCCCTGCACGAGGCGGGCATCGAGGTCATCCTGGACGTCGTCTACAACCACACGGCGGAGGGCGACCACCTGGGCCCGACGCTGTCGTTCCGGGGCATCGACAACGCCTCCTACTACCGGCTGCGCGACGACGACAAGCGCTACCACCTCGACTACACCGGCTGCGGCAACTCGCTGAACGTCCGGCACCCGCACGCGCTCCAGCTCATCATGGACTCGCTGCGCTACTGGGTCCTGGAGATGCACGTCGACGGGTTCCGCTTCGACCTCGCCTCGGCGCTGGCCCGCGAGCTGCACGACGTCGACCGGTTGTCGGCGTTCTTCGACCTCGTCCAGCAGGACCCGGTCGTCTCCCAGGTGAAGCTCATCGCCGAGCCGTGGGACGTCGGCGAGGGCGGCTACCAGGTCGGCAACTTCCCGCCGCTGTGGACGGAGTGGAACGGCAAGTACCGCGACACCGTCCGCGACTTCTGGCGCGGCTCGTACGCGACGATGCCGGAGTTCGCGTCCCGGCTGACCGGCTCCTCCGACCTCTACGAGAACAGCGCGCGCCGCCCGTTCGCCTCCATCAACTTCGTGACCTGCCACGACGGGTTCACCCTCACCGACCTCGTCTCCTACGACCACAAGCACAACGAGGCCAACGGCGAGGACAACCGCGACGGCACCGACGACAACCGGTCCTGGAACTGCGGCGTCGAGGGGCCCACCCGCGACCCCGCCGTCCTCGACCTGCGGGCCCGGCAGCGCCGCAACTTCCTCGCGACGCTGTTCCTGTCGCAGGGCGTGCCGATGCTCTCCCACGGCGACGAGCTCGGCCGCACGCAGCGGGGCAACAACAACGCCTACTGCCAGGACGACGAGCTCGCCTGGGTCCACTGGGAGGACTCCGGCGACATGGAGTTCGTCCGGCTCCTGTCGCGGCTGCGGCACGACCACCCCGTGTTCCGGCGCCGCCGCTTCTTCACCGGGACGGGCCGCGGCGCCGCCGCCGACATCGCCTGGCTGACCCCGGCGGGCGAGAGCATGACCGATCACGACTGGAACGTCGGCTTCGCCAAGTCCCTCGGCGTGTTCCTCAACGGCGAGGCCATCTCCGAGCCCGACCCGCGCGGCCGGCGGGTGCGCGACGACTCGTTCCTGCTGCTGGTCAACGCCGGTTCGGAACCGGTCGAGTTCACGCTGCCCGGCGCCGAGTACGGCGAGCGCTGGGAGTTCGCCCTCGACACCGCCGAGCCCGGCACGGTCGGCGAGCGCCCCCGCCTCAAGAGCCGCGACGTCGTGACCCTCGTCGACCGCGCGCTCATCGTCCTGCGGCGCGGGGCGTGAGCCGCCGGGCTCACGCCCGGGTGACCTCCATCGCGGTCAGGAAGACCAGGACGAACGTCGCGACCGCCACCGCGCCGTGGACGGCGACCCCCGCGGCGGGGAACGCCTGCTCGGCGCCCCTGGCGTGGCGGCCGCCGCGTCCGACGAGCCAGCGGGTGAACAGCAGCACCCCCTGGAGGATGATGACGAGCAGGGCCGCGAAGGCGACCCAGGCGTAGACGACCTCCCCGGTGGCGACGTAGGCGACCCACACGGCCAGGCCCGCGACGGCCGAGAGCGGATGCCCCGCCACGACCAGCAGCGGGAACCGCGTCACCTTCGTCGAGAGCCCCCCGTTGACCAGCCAGACGACCAGCAGGTACCCGCCCGCGACGGCGGCGATGATCCACGCGCCCAATGCGGCGTACTCCACCCCCCGCTCCTTCCGTGAGTTCCGCCCCGTCCCCCGTCGCCCAGTGTCGCGCCCAGACGCTTCCGGCATTACAGATTTCGTACAGATTGGGGGACAACCCGTAATTCCACCGGTCAAGACGCCCGTGGAACGGCCGCCGCCCGCCGCCCGTGTAGCTTGAGACCCCTATGCGGATCCTTTCTCCCGAGCCGGGCGAGACCGACCTCGCCGAGCGCTACGCCTACCCGGCCGACGGCACCTGGCTGCGGGCGAACATGGTCGCCAGCCTGGACGGCGCGGCGCAGCGCGACGAGCGCAGCGGCGGTCTCGGCAACGAGGCCGACCGGCACCTCTTCCTGCTCCTGCGCGGCCTCGCCGACGCGGTCCTCGTCGGCGCCGGGACGGTGCGCGCCGAGGGGTACGGGCCCGTCCGGCCGAGCGAGGGCTGGGACGGCGTCCGCGAGGGCCGCACGCCCGTGCCGCCGCTGGCCATCGCGTCACGGACCCTCGACCTGGACTTCGACGCGCCCGTCTTCACCGAGGCGCAGGTCCCGACGATCGTGCTGACGACCGCGACCGCCGACCCCGTCCGGCTGAAGACCGCGCGGGAGCGCGCCGACGTCATCGTCGCCGGGCACGACTCGCTCGACTTCCCCGCCGCCGTGCGGGAGCTCGCCGCCCGCGGCCACCGGCGCCTCCTGTGCGAGGGCGGCCCCGCCCTCCTGGCGCAGATCGTGGCCGCCGGGCTGCTGGACGAGCTGTGCCTCACGCTGAGCCCGCTCCTGCTCGCCGGGCATCCGGCGGGGATCCTGAACGGGCCGCCCCTTCCCGTCCCGCCGGAGATGGCGCTCGCCCATGCCTTGCAGGACGACGACTTCCTGTTCCTGCGCTACACCCGCAGCCGGTAGCGGACGAACAGCACGCCCTCGTCCAGGTAGAGGGCGGACGGTTCGAGCGGCACCTCGGCGTCCAGTCCCTCCAGGAGGCGGGTGTGGCGCGAGCCCCCGAGGAGGGTCGGGGCGATGTTGAGGCACAGCTCGTCCACCAGGGACGCCTTGATGAGCGCGGTCGCCAGCGACGGGCCGCCCTCGCAGAGGAGGTGCTCGTAGCCGAACTCCTCGCGGAGCACGTCGACCGCCGCGGGGAGGTCGACGTCGTCATCGCCTTCGGCGACCACCCGGAGGTGGGCCGGCGCCTTGGCGCGGGCGTCGCGGGCCGTCACCACGACGGTGGGCGTCTCCGCCTCGGTGAACAGCGGGAGCGTCCAGTCGAGGTCGAGGGAGCGGCTCACCACCACGATGGGCGCGGGCGGGCCGCCGCGGCGCGCGCGCAGATCGTCGCGGAGGCGCGCCGGGCCGAGCCGTCCCGTGCGGACGGTCCCCGCCCCCACCACGATCGCGTCGGCCAGGGCGCGCAGGGTGCGGAAGACGCGGAAGTCGGCTTCGCCGCCGAGTCCGTCGGTCCAGCCCTCGGCGTCGGTGACCGAGCCGTCCGCGCTCATGACCATGCCCAGCCGCAGGCGGGGCGGGTCGCCGTACGCCTCGTAGGCGTCGACGCCGCCGGCGGCGGGTTCGGGCAGCAGACGGCGCATGACCTGCACGTTATCGGACCCCCGGGATGTCTCTTTGTCGGTGCCGGGGAGCAAGATGGGTGCATGGACCTGCCGATCAGCCCGCCGCTGCCGCCGATGCTGGCCAAGGCGGTCAAGACCATGCCCAAGGGCGACCTGCTGTACGAGCCCAAGTGGGACGGCTTCCGCTGCATCGTCTTCCGCGACGGCGACGAGGTGGAGCTGTCCAGCCGCGGCGAGAAGCCGCTCACCCGCTACTTCCCCGAGCTGGTCGAGGCGGTGCGGCGCGAGCTGCCCGAGCGGTGCGTGGTGGACGGCGAGATCGTCCTGCCGAAGGGGACGCGCCTCGACTTCGACGGGCTCCAGCAGCGCATCCACCCCGCCGCCTCGCGGATCAAGCTCCTGTCGGAGCAGACCCCGGCGTCGTTCGTGGCGTTCGACCTGCTCGCCCTCGGGGACGAGTCGCTGATGGAGGTGCCGCTCGGCGAGCGGCGGCAGCGGCTCGTCGACGCCCTGGCCGGCGCCGAGGCGCCCATCTACGTCACGCCCGCCTCCGACTCCTACGAGCTGGCGCTGCGCTGGTTCGACGAGTTCGAGGGCGCCGGGCTCGACGGCGTCATCGCCAAGCCGCGCGACGCCTCGTACGAGCCCGACAAGCGCGTCCTGTTCAAGGTCAAGCACGAGCGCACGGCCGACTGCGTGGTCGCGGGCTTCCGCTGGCACAAGTCGGGGCCCATCGTGGGGTCGCTGCTGCTCGGCCTGTACAACTCCGAGGGCGCCCTCCAGCACGTGGGCGTCGCGGCCTCGTTCACGATGAAGCGCCGCGCCGAGCTGGTCGAGGAGTTGCAGCCCTACCGGCTGGAGGACCTCTCCCAGCATCCGTGGGCTGGATGGGCGAACCAGGACGAGGCGACCGTCGACCGCATGCCCGGCGCGATCTCGCGCTGGACCGGCAAGAAGGACCTCAGCTGGGTGCCGCTGCGTCCCGAGCTGGTGGTCGAGGTGGCCTACGAGGCGATGGAGGGCGCGCGGTTCCGCCACACCGCCCGGTTCCGGAACTGGCGCCACGACCGGACGCCCGCCTCCTGCACCTACGAGCAGCTCGAGGTACCGGTGGCCTACGACCTCGACGACATCTTCGGCGGCCCCGCGACGCGCCCGCGCGTCGACCGCTGAGGGGGGGCGGGCCCGGCGCCGAACCGCGTCCGGCACCGGGCCCGACCGGACCGCCGCCGCGGCGGCGGCCCGGTCTTCCGCCGTCAGGGCTGGGTCTCGTTGCGGACGGTCTGCCTGACGACCTCCTGGTCCGGCTGCGCGGCCAGCTTGGCCGACACGAAGGGCCGCAGGTAGGTCTGGTTGACGCCGGGGACGCGGTCCTCGATGACGAAGGTCGCCTTGGTGGAGGCCGCGGCGCCCGGGGTCCGTACGGTCGGGAGCGTCTTGAAGTCGGCCTTCATCTCCTCCTTGCCGATCTTCGTCAGCACGTAGCCGCGCTGGTTGTTGTAGAAGCGCAGGTGCGGGTTGATCTTGAGGTAGGGGTGCGCGGCGGGGTCGGAGTCGGCGCCGTCGCCGGTGCTGGTGATCGAGGTGCACACCAGCTCCGAGCCGACCGTCCGGGAGCCGGGGTCGTCGTAGTCGGCCTTCAGGTCGCTCGCCCAGTGGGCGTGGACGTCGCCGGTGAGCACGACGGCGTTGCGGACCTCGGCGTCCAGCCAGCCCTTGGTGATCCGGTCGCGGGAGGCGACGTAGCCGTCCCAGGCGTCCATCGAGGTCTTCTTGACGGGCCCGGCCGTGTTGTCGCGCTGGGCGAAGAACACCTGCTGGCCGAGGACGTCCCAGCGGGCGCCCGAGCGGCGGAAGCCGTCGAGCAGCCACTTCTCCTGCCGGTCGCCGGTGATGGAGCGCTTCGGGTCGGTGGCCTCGGGGCAGTCCTTGTAGCCGTCGCCGCAGCCCTGGTCGTCGCGGAACTGCCGGGTGTCGAGCATGTGGAAGCTGGCCAGCCGCCCCCACCGGATCCGCCGGTAGAGCTGCATGTCGGGGCCCGCGGGGACGGACTTGCGGCGCAGCGGCATGTTCTCGTAGTAGGCCTTGAACGCGGCGGCGCGGCGGGCGCGGAAGCTCTCGTAGGAGGGGGTGTCGGAGCCTTCCTCGGGGATGTAGCCGGCCCAGTTGTTCTCGACCTCGTGGTCGTCGAACACGACGAGCCACGGCGCGGCCTGGTGCGCGGCCTGCAGGTCGCGGTCGGACTTGTACTGGGCGTGCCGCAGCCGGTAGTCGGCCAGCGTGACCGTCTCCGGGCCCTCGTGGTCGCGGACGTTGCCGCCCGGGATCGTGTACACGCCCTTCTTGTACTCGTACTGGTAGTCGCCCAGGTGCAGGACGAGGTCGGGGTGCTCTTCGGCCAGCCGGCGGTACGCCGTGAAGTAGCCGTGCTCGAACTGGGAGCACGACACGAAGGCCATGGCGAGCGCCGGGCCGAAGACGGACGGGTGGGGGGCGGTGCGGGTCAGCCCGACCGGGGAGACGTGGCCGTCCACGCGGAAGCGGTACCAGTACTCGCGGCCGGGGCGCAGGCCGCCCAGCTCGACGTGGACGGAGTGGGCGCCCTCGGGGCGGGCGGCGGCGGTCCCGCGCCGGTCGATGCGGCGGAACCGGGGGTCGGAGGAGACCTCCCAGCGGACGGGGACGGTCCGGGCGGGCATGCCGCCGAGGCCGTCCTCGGCGTGCGGGTCCAGGGCCAGGCGGGTCCAGAGGACGAACCCGTCGGGCTCGGGGTCGCCGGAGGCGACGCCCAGCGTGAACGGGTCGGAGGGCAGGGCGCGGGTCCGGGGGGCGGCGTGGGCGGTGCCGGGAGCGCCGGTCACGGCGGCGGCGGTGATGAGTCCGCTGGTGGCGAGACTGCTGGTGGCGAGGAATGCGCGCCGGTTCAGCGGGCGGGCGGAGTCGGCCATGAAGGAGTGACCTTTCGGAGGGTTCCGGCAGTGCTCGCCGGAAAGCCTCACGAAGATCGATGACCAGGGGGTACCGCGCGGATGACACCCGCCACAACAAAGACGATCTTTTTGGCCGGGCTAGAAGATCACGCCGGGCGCCGAGGGGTGATAGACTCCGGAGCTGCAAAAGCGCATAGAGATACTCCACCCTATGAATAGGAGTGTAGTCCACGCATGGGACTTCGTCAAGCGGGCGCTGTCAACCCGGAACGGGAAGAAAAAGCGACGCGGGCCGCCGTGCACGTCGAGCAGGAGTACGTGTCGGGCGTGTACGAGCGCCTCGACGCCGAGCGCGACAAGGCCGCGGCCGCGCTGCGCGAGGGACCGGCGGCGGGGGGCGGCGCCGCCTTCCAGGCGCGGGTGGAGAGCGCCATCGCCACCGACGAGGCGGCCCGGCGGCTCGTCCGGCTCAACGCCGTCGAGCACGGCCTGTGCTTCGGCCGCATCGACCACCGCGCCGACGCGGGCGGGCCCGGCGACACCTTCTACATCGGCCGCATCGGCCTGCGCGACGAGGACCACGAGCCCCTCCTGATCGACTGGCGCGCCGCCGCGGCGCGGCCGTTCTACACCGCCACTCCCGGGGCGCCCGGCACGCTCGCACGGCGCCGGCACCTGCACCTTCGCCACCGCGAGGTCGTCCGGCTGGACGACGAGGTGTTCGACCTGGAGGGCCTGGAGGAGTCCGAGCGCGGCGGCATCGTCGGCGAGGCCGCACTGCTGGCCACCCTCCGCCGCGGCCGGACGGGCCGGATGAGCGACGTCGTCGCGACCATCCAGGAGGAGCAGGACCAGGTCATCCGCTCCGGTCTGCAGGGGGTGCTGGTCGTCCAGGGCGGCCCCGGCACGGGCAAGACGGTCGCCGCCCTGCACCGGGCCGCCTACCTCCTCTACACGCACCGCGACGTCCTAGAGCGGCGCGGCGTGCTCATCGTGGGCCCGAACGCCACGTTCCTGCGCTACATCGAGCAGGTGCTGCCCGGCCTCGGCGAGACGGACGTCGCCCTGGCCACGGTCGGCGAGCTGTATCCGGGGCTCAAGGCGACGGCCGGCGAGGCCCCCGAGGCGGCCGTGGTCAAGGGCGGGCTCCGCATGGCCGACTTCGTGAAGGCCGCCGTCCACGACCGCGAGCGAGTCCCCTCCGGCGGCCTGCGCGTCGAGACCGACGACCTCACCCTGGTCGTGGATGCCGGCAAGTGCGAACAGGTCCGCGACCGGGCCCGGGCCCTGCGCGCTCCCCACAACGTGCAGCGGCGCCGCTTCGTCCACGACATGCTGGAGGCGCTCGCCCTCAACCGGGCCGAGCAGTTCGACCGCATCATGGACGAGCCTCTGGAGGAGATGGCCCGCTCCGGAGGGCTGCCCAGCTGGCTGCAAGAGCTCATCGACGAGGCCGAGGACGAACCCCTCCTGGACGAGACCGACCTCCGTCTGGCCAAGGAGGCCCTCTGGCAGGACCCGGCCGTCAGGTCCGCCCTGGACGAACTCTGGCCCGACCTGACCCCCGAGCGGCTCCTCAGCGATCTCTACGCCTCCGCCGAGGCCCTCGCGCGCGTGGGCGCCGAGGCGGGCCTCTCCCCCGACGAGTGGGCGCTCCTGCACCGCCCGCCCGGCTCGCCGTGGACGGTCTCCGACGTCCCCCTCCTGGACGAGGCAGCCGAGCTCCTCGGCAAGGACGACTCCGCCGACAAGGCCCGCGAGCGCGCGGCGCAGGCCGAGCTCGCCGAGGAGGAGCGCTACGCCCGCGAGGTCATGCAGACGACCGACGGCACCGAGATGATCCTGGCCAGCGATCTGATCTCCGCGAGCGAGCTGGCCGAGCGCCACAACGAGGGCGGTCCGCGCCTCACCACCGCCCAGCGCGCCATGGCCGACCGCGAGTGGGCCTACGGCCACGTCATCGTGGACGAGGCGCAGGAGCTCTCGGAGATGGCCTGGCGGACCGTGATGCGCCGCGTCCCGACCCGCTCCCTCACGGTCGTCGGCGACATCGCCCAGACCGGCAGCGCGGCGGGCGCCGCGTCGTGGGGCCAGATGCTCGACCGCTACGTCCCGGGCCGGTGGCGCGAGCAGCGCCTCATGGTCAACTACCGCACCCCGGCCGCCATCATGAAGGTCGCCGCCGACGTGCTGGCCGCCGTCGCCCCGGACCAGACCCCGCCCGAACCCGTCCGCGACGACGGGCCGCCGCCGGCCGCGCTCGCGCTGCCGGTCGCCGAGCTGCCCTCCCTCGTCCGCTCCGAGCTGGTCCTCGTGACCGGCGGGGAGAACATCGGCGGCGCCTTCAAGGAGGGCCGCCTCGCCGTCATCTCCTCGGCGGCCCGCCACGGCGAGGTCCTGCGGGCCCTGCCGGACGCCGCCGTCGGCGCCACCCCCGAGGCCCTCGACTCGCCCGTCGTCGTCCTGACCGCCGAGGAGGCCAAGGGCCTGGAGTTCGACTCGGTCGTCGTGGTCGACCCGTCCGGCATCCTCGCCGAGTCGGCCAAGGGCGGCCAGGACCTCTACGTCTCGCTGACGAGGGCCACCCGCCGGCTGACCGTCGTCCACGACGGGGAGCTGCCGCCCCTGCTATCGGCGCTGGAGTAGGCCGGTCAGGGTCTTGTCGAGCTCGGCCCTGACGACGTCGCTCGCCGCCGCCGGGTCCCGGGCGCGGATCGCCTCGACGAGGGCGGCGTGGGCGGCCCGGCCGTGGGCGGCGTCGGACGCGCGGACGTCGACCAGGGCGGCGAGGTCGAGCAGGCCCTCGCGCAGGACGGGGACGAACCCGGCGAACAGGTCGGCGAGGACCGGGTTGTGGGCGGCGGCGATCACGGCGGCGTGCAGGGCGATGTCGGCGTCGATGAACGCCTCGACCGCGGGGTCCGCGCGGGCCTCGTCGCGGGCCGCGAGGGCCCGGTCGAGGGCCGCGAGATCGTCCGCCGTGCGGCGCTCGGCGGCCAGCTCCGCGGCGCGGACCTCCAGCATCTCGCGGATCTCGTAGACGTCGGCGACCGAGGCGCGGCGGAGCCGGGCGGGCCAGTCCTCGGCCGGCTCTGTCGCGACGACGAACACGCCCGCACCCTGGCGGGCCTGGACGAGACCGGCGCCGGCCAGGGCGCGCAGGGCCTCGCGGACGGTGGAGCGGCCCACTCCCAGGTCCTTGGCCAGCGTCGTCTCGCCGGGGAGCCGCGTGCCGACCGGCCACTCTCCGGCAGCGATCTGGTCGCGCAGACGCTGGGCGGCCTGCTCGACGAGCGGGCTGGGACGGAGCGGGCCGAGCGGCATCGAGGTCCTCCGGGACGGCGGCGGGCCTCCAGCGTAGACCCACCTCAGCTTGTCTGAGGAGCTGAGGTGTGGTTGAGTGGGCGGCATGTCGTGGTGGGGCCTTCTTCTCGGTCGCCGCGGCGGGGCCTGATCCAGACCGGCACCCCGTCGCGGGGTCCGGTGCTGCCGGTCGTCCGGCGATTCCAACGGAACAGGCCCATGAACGCAGACACGCGATACCCGACCTTGCGCACCCCGTCCGGCCCGGTGGCCGACGGCGCGCCCTTCTGGAACCCCCAGCGCGGCAGCGCCATGCCGTCGCACCGGTACCGGTCCGCCCACGAACGCGTGCCCTCGCCCGTGCCGGCGGTGGAGCGCGACTGGCCGTCCCGGCGCATCGAGAGCGCGCCCCTGTGGGTGCCCGTCGACCTCCGGGACGGCAACCAGGCGCTGGCCGAGCCCATGGACACCGCCCGCAAGCGCCGCATGTTCGACCTGCTCGTGGCGATGGGCTTCAAGGAGATCGAGGTCGGCTACCCCTCGGCCAGCCAGACCGACTTCGACTTCGTCCGCCACCTGGCCGAGGCTGGCGTACCGGACGACGTGACGCCCGTGGTGTTCACGCCCGCGCGCACGGATCTGATCGAGCGGACGTTCACCTCGATCCAGGGGCTGCCCAGAGCGGTCGTCCACCTGTACACGGCGACGGGCCCGGTGTGGCGGGACGTCGTACTCGGGTCGGACCGCGACGGGGTGCGGCGGCTGATCCTGGACGGGGCGGCCGACGTCGCGCGCCTGGCCGGGCCGGGCGTGCGGTTCGAGTTCTCCCCCGAGACGTTCAACGCCACCGAGCCGGACTACGCGCTGGAGGTGTGCGACGCGGTCACCGCGCTGTGGGACGCCTCACCCGACCGCCCGGTGATCCTCAACCTGCCCGCCACCGTCGAGATCGCCACCCCGAACGTGTACGCCGACCAGATCGAGTACATGCACCGCAACCTCGCCCGGCGCGACGCGGTCATCCTGTCGGTGCACCCGCACAACGACCGCGGGACGGGCGTCGCGTGCGCGGAACTGGCGGTGCTGGCCGGCGCGCAGCGGGTCGAGGGGTGCCTGTTCGGCAACGGGGAGCGGACGGGGAACGTCGACCTGGTCACGCTGGCGCTGAACCTGCACGCGCAGGGCGTCGACCCCCGGATCGACTTCTCCGACATCGACGAGATCCGGCGGACGGTCGAGCACTGCAACCGGCTCCCCGTCCACGAGCGCCACCCGTACGGCGGCGACCTCGTGTACACCGCGTTCTCCGGGACGCACCAGGACGCGATCGGCAAGGGCATGGCCCGCCACGCGCGCCGCGCCGCCGAACAGGGCGTGCCGCCGGAGCGGCTGCCCTGGGAGGTCCCGTACCTGCCGATCGACCCTGCCGACGTCGGCCGCGGCTACGAGGCGGTCATCCGCGTCAACAGCCAGTCCGGGAAGGGCGGCATCTCCTACCTGCTGCGGACGGAGTACGGGCTCGACCTGCCGCGCCGCCTGCAGATCGAGTTCTCCCAGGTCGTGCAGCGGGAGGCGGACGGCAGCGGCGAGGAGGTCACGGCGGAGCAGCTGTGGGAGCTGTTCCGGGCCGAGTACCTGGACCGGCGGGGCCCGGTCCAGGTGACCGGCTGGCGGACGTCCCACACCGGCCCCGCGCGGCACGACTTCACCGGCGTCGTCCGGGTCGACGGCGACGAGCGCGAGCACACCGGCACGGGCAACGGCCCGCTGGACGCCCTGACCGGCGCGCTGGCGTCCGCCGGGATCAAGGCGGACGTCCTGCAGTACGCCGAGCACTCGGCCGGAGCCGGACGGGACGCCATGGCCGTCGCCTACGCCGAATGCCGCGTGGACGGCGTGACCCGCTGGGGCGCCGGACGCGACACCTCCGTGCTCACCGCCTCGGTGGAGGCCGTCCTGTCGGCCGTCAACCGCGCTAAGAGCGGTTAGACGACTTCAGGGACCGCCTCCACGACAGGCCGGTTCCGGGGATGCGGAACGTCATGTGGCGGCGCCCGTCCGCACCGCGCGTGTAGCGGGCGCCGCGCCCTCCGACACTGTGCCCGACGCCCTTCTTGGAGAAGTTGAGGCGGAACGGGCCCATCTTCATCGACTTGCGATAGCTCCAACCCATGCGTCGGGGCTGCCCGGCAGCACGCCGGGCATTCCCGCCGCCCTTTCCCGGACATCCGTAAAAGGCAATACGGACAATCACATCGGGGCAACGGCAGGAGGTGACCAAATCCGGACCGACTTCGTCGTGTGCCGCCCTTTACCCGCGGCCCCGGGACGGGGAGCCTGTGGCGCGTCGGAGATCATTTTCATACTCGGAGGTGCGGGTTGGCCAGGCGATCCCTGAGACGGACCCGGCGGACCATGGCGGTGGCCGTGCTGACCGGCGCGGCGCTCGCCGGCGCGGGCGGCGGCGCCACGGCGCTGGCCGGGACGTCCCCCAAGATCGTGGTGAAGGACGGGGTCACCCAGCCCGTCTTCTCCTACAAGGACGCCATCCGCGAGCACGTCTACGTGGAGTCCGGCGTGGACAGCGACCGGGACGGCAAGAAGGACCGCGTCAACGTGGACATCATCCGGCCGAGGGAGACCGAGCACGGTCTCCGGGTGCCGGTGATCATGGACGAGAGCCCCTACTACGACAACGCGGGGCGCGGCAACGAGAGCGAGCGCAAGACCTACGACGCGGCCGGGAACCCGGTGAAGTTCCCGCTGTACTACGACAACTACTTCGTGCCGCGCGGGTACGCCTTCCTCGCCGTGGACATGGTCGGGACGACCCGCTCCGACGGCTGCCCGGTCAGCGGCGGCCCGACCGACGTCCTCGGCGGCAAGGCCGTGGTCGACTGGCTCAACGGGCGCGCGAGGGCGTACCGGCCCGACGGCAGTCCCGTGAAGGCGACCTGGACGACCGGCCGCACCGGCATGATCGGCAAGTCCTACGACGGGACGCTCGCCAACGGCGTGGCGGCCACCGGCGTCGAGGGGCTGGAGACGATCGTCCCGATCTCGGCGATCAGCAGCTGGTACGACTACAGCCGGATGAACGGCGTGAAGTACTGGACCGACGAGCAGCCGGGGCTCGCGGACTACGTCGACACCGACCCGCCCGAGAAGTGCGCCGCCGTGAACGCCGGTCTCGACGAGGGCGAGGACGACGCGACCGGGAACTACAACGCGTACTGGAAGACCGCCGACTACCGGGACGGGACGGTCGCCCGCGCGTCCCGCGTGCGCGCGAGCGTCTTCGCCACCCACGGCGTCAACGACCTGAACGTGAAGGACGACCAGTTCGCCGAATGGTGGAACGCCCTCGCGCGGCGCGGGGTGCAGCGCAAGGTGTGGCTGACGCAGCGCGGCCACGTCGACCCGTTCGACACCCGGCGGGACGCGTGGGTGGCGACCCTGCACAAGTGGTTCGACCACGAGCTGCAGCGGATCCCCAACGACGTCATGCGGCAGCCCCGCGCCGACATCGAGGTCGGCCCGGACCAGTGGATCACCCAGCGGGACTGGCCGTCGCGGGACGCGCGGAACGTCGTCCTGCGACCGGGCCGGGACGGCTCCCTCGGCCTGAAGCCGGCCCCGGCGGGCGCGACCGCCTCGTTCACCGACGAGGCCGGCCCGCAGGGCGCGGGCCACCCCGAGGACGCGATGGTCTCCGACCCGACGGCGGCGAAGCCCTACCGGACCGCGTTCGTGTCGGCCCCGCTTCCCGCGACGGGACGCCTGTCCGGTACCCCCGCCGCACGCCTGAAGATCAAGCTGGACGAGCCCACGGCGAACCTCACGGCGCTGCTGGTCGACTACGGCGACGACACCCGCGTGGACTACCTCGGCGCCGGCTCCGGCATCCGGACGCTGAAGACCGAGGACTGCCACGGTGAGAGCACGCCCACCGACGACGCCTGCTACAGGCAGACCGAGGTCACGACCGTGACGTCGCCGGTGAACGTGGTCGCCCGCGGCTGGCTCGACGCCCAGAACCACCGGTCGCTGAGCCGCCCGTCGCCCCTCGTGCCCGGCCGCTACTACGGCGTCAGCTGGCAGACGCTCAGCCAGGAGTACGTGCTGAAGAAGGGCCACCGGCTGGCCCTCGTCCTCGCCGGGACGGACGCCGACTACAACACCGAGACGCCGACGGGCGCCAAGGTGACGGTGGACCTGCGCGGCAGCTCCGTCAGCGTCCCGGTGGTCGCGGCCGGGGACGACGTGACCACCCTCGTCGCCCCGCCGCAGCCCGCCGAGACCTGGCGCGGCCCGGTCAAGGTCGACCTGCCCGTCCAGGAGCGCGAGCTCTACTGACGCGCGACTGACGCGCGCGGCCGAAGGCGGACCGGCCCGCCGTCCCTTCCGGGGCGGCGGGCCGGTCCGCTGGGGGCACCGCTTCAGCCCTGGTTGTCGGTGTCCTTGCTCGGCTGGACGCGCTTGGGCTCGCCGGGCATCTTCGGGTAGTTCGGCGGGTACGGCATGTCGCCGAGGCCGTGGTCCTTCTCGTCGCGGTCGGCCATGTCGAGGAGGGCTTCGAGGGAGAACGACGCGTCGTCGATCGAGGCGTGCAGATCGCCCAGCTCGGCGAAGCGCGCGGGCATCGTGGCGATGGTGAAGTCGCGCGGGTCGACGCCCGGGAGCTCCTCCCAGGTCACGGGCGCCGAGACCGGGGCGTGCGGGGCCGGGCGGACGCTGTAGGCCGAGGCGATCGTGCGGTCGCGGGCGTTCTGGTTGAAGTCGATGAAGATCTGCTCGCCCCGCTCCTCCTTCCACCACTTCGTGGTGACCTCGGCGGGGGCGCGGCGCTCCACCTCGCGGCCGAAGGCGAGCGCGGCCCTGCGGACCTCGGTGAACGTCCAGCGGGGCTCGATGCGGACGTAGATGTGCACCCCGCCCTTGCCGGACGTCTTGACGTACCCCGTGTAGCCCAGCTCCGACAGCAGGTCGCGGGCCGGGCCGAGCGCCACCCGGACGGCGTCGGAGAAGTCGGTGCCGGGCTGCGGGTCGAGGTCGATGCGCAGCTCGTCGGGGTGGTCGACGTCGCCCTTGCGGACGGGCCACGGGTGGAAGGTCAGCGTCCCGAGGTTGGCCGCCCAGGCGATCACTGCGACCTCGTCCGGGCAGACCTCGTCGGCCGAGCGCCCGCTGGGGAAGGCGATCCGGGCGGTGCGCACCCACTCGGGCGCGCCCTTCGGGATGCGCTTCTGGTAGAACGCGTCGGACCTGCCGGCGCCCATGCCCGCCTGGCCGCGGGCGTAGTCCTCGCGGGTGGCCATCTTGGCGCCCTCGAAGACCCCGGCGGGCCAGCGTTCCAGCGTCGTCGGGCGGTCGCGGGTGGCGCGCAGGATCCCCTCCCCCACGGCCAGGTAGTACTCGACGAGCTGCCGCTTGGTGTAGCCGTGCTCGGGGAAGTAGACCTTGTCGGGATTGGTCACCTTGACGAGCCGATCCCCGACCGGGATCTCGATGAAGGGCGAGGCCATAACCGCACGTTAACCCACGGCCACGACAGTCCTCCGCGGCATCGCCGCCGGGTACGGTCGAAGCATGGAGAAGATCCGCAAAAGCGAGGACGAGTGGCGGGCCCGGCTGAGCCCGGAGGAGTTCCACGTGCTGCGTGAGGCGGGCACGGAGAAGCCCTTCACCGGCGAGTACACCGACACCAAGACCGTCGGCGTCTACCGCTGCCGCGCGTGCGGCACCGAGCTGTTCCGCTCGGAGACCAAGTTCGAGAGCCACTGCGGCTGGCCGTCGTTCTTCGCGCCGTCCGACTCCGAGGCGGTCACGCTGATCGAGGACCGCTCGCTCGGCATGGTCCGCACCGAGGTCCGCTGCGCCGTCTGCGACTCGCACCTGGGCCACGTCTTCCATGGCGAGGGCTACGACACCCCGACCGACGACCGCTACTGCATCAACTCGATCTCCCTGACCCTCGAACCCGCCGAATGACGCAACCTCCCCGGGCCTTGACGCGTCACATTGACGATCACAGCAGTGACGGTCAACCCCCGGGGAGTCGCCGTGGACGAGTTCACCCCCTACGAGATCGCCTTACTGTGCGGCGGGCCCACGCGCGCCGCCCAGTGCGCGCTCCTCACCCTCTACGAGGGGCGCCGCGTACGGGTCTCGCGGGGCACGCGCCGCGTGACCGTCGTCAAGCGGGAGGCTGACGACAAGATCCAGGCCGCGCTTCTCCAGGAGGTCCCCGACACCGGCTTCCAGCTCGGCTACGTCCTCGACGCCGTCGCCGAATCCGATGAGGTGGCCGCCGTCGCGGGCGGGCTGCTGGAGAGGGGACTCCTGCGCAGGGGGTTCCGCGGCCGGCTCCGGGCCACGCGGCAGGGGCGCCGGACCCGGCGCAGGCTCCGGGCGGACGCCGAGTCCGGCGCCCCGTCCGGGCTGGGCGCGCTGAAGGACACCGCGCCGGACGCGGTCACCAGGCTCGCCGCGCTGGGTACCGCAGCGGTCGAGGACGCCAAGCTCCGCTAGGTCATGGAGATGGACAACCCCAAGCCGCTCGACCTGCCCTACGACTGGGCCCTGAACGGAGTCAGGCGCGGCCCCGAGCTGGACCTGTCCGAGACGAAGTTCTCGGGCTACGCCTGGAACGCCTGGGACACCTGGGGCAGCGGCCCCGGCCCCTACTAGGGGGTGTCGGAGACGCCGCAGTCGTCCTTGTCGCTCTGCTTGTTGGCGAGGACGACGCTGCCGTTGTCGTCGCTCTTGCCGTGGACGAAGACGCGGGGCTCGTCGTCGCCGCCGTCCTTGAGGAACTGGGTCGTCCACTTGCACAGGTCGATGGCCGGGTCGGAGTTCTCGTCGGACTCCCCGAGGTCGGTGTAGACGCGCACGAAGCTGCCGCTGCGGCGGACGTCGGTGACGTGCTTGACGACCTTCTTGCCGGGGTCCTTGGTCTCGAAGTACGGCACCGCATCGGTGATCTCGTCGGGGTCGCCGGCGGCCGCGACCCGCTCGTGCGGGGACGGGGCGGCGCCCGTGCGGGCGGCGACGGCGGCGCGGGGAGCGGGGCCGGAGCTTCCGGGCAGTGCGAGCAGGGCGGCCGTGAGGACCGCGGCCGTCGCGGTGAGCGCGCCGGCGGCGGTGAGCCGCCGTCGGCGGGAGCCGCTCATGGACGCGATCAGGCTGTGCACGCGGACCGTGAACTCGGACGGCGGCCGGGCGTGCCGTCCGCGGGCGTGCCGGGCGGGAGACTTGGTCACGGACGGCACTTTACTGCCGGCCGCCCCCGCCCGACGCGTGATTCGGCGTGATGAGCCCGGCTAGGCCAGACCGGCGACCAGCTCGGCGACCGGCTTGCGGCGACCTGTGTAGAAAGGTACTTCCTCGCGGGTGTGCAGTCGCGCGCTCGCGCCCCGCAGGTGCCGCATCAGGTCGACGATGCGGTGCAGCTCGTCGGCCTCGAACGCCAGCATCCACTCGTAGTCGCCGAGCGCGAACGCCGAGACCGTGTTGGCCCGGACGTCGGGGTAGTCGCGGGCCATCTTCCCGTGCTCGGCGAGCATCGCCCGGCGCTCCTCGTCCGGGAGCAGGTACCACTCGTACGAGCGGACGAACGGGTACACGCACACGTAGGCGCGCGGCTCCTCGTCGGCCAGGAACGCGGGGATGTGGCTCTTGTTGAACTCCGCCGGGCGGTGCAGCGCCATCTGCGACCACACCGGCTCGCTGGCGCGGCCCAGCGCCGTCCGGCGGAACCGGGTGTAGACCTCCTGGAGGTCGTCGGAGGTGGGCGCGTGCCACCAGAACATGTAGTCGGCGTCCGCGCGCAGACCGGCGACGTCGTAGGCGCCGCGCGTGGTGACGTCCTTCTGGGCCGCCTGGTCGAGGAGGTCCTGAACCTCCGCGGCCTCCTGCTCGCCCGCGGTCCCCGGGCTCGCCACCCGGAACACCGACCACATGGTGTAGCGGATGACGTTGTTGAGTTCGCGTGCCTTCGGCTTGCCCGCCTGCTCGGTCATGGTCCAACTCCTTCTCGACTGCGCAAATGGTCCAGCACCCGGATCGCCGCCGCGCGCGCGGAGGCGATGCACGCGGGGATGCCGAGGCCGTCGTAGGCGGCGCCCGCGACGGCCAGCCCCGGCGCTCCGGCGACCGCGGCCCGGACCTTGGCCACGCGGTCGGCGTGGCCCACGTTGTACTGCGGGAGGCCGCCGCCCCACCGGGTCACGCGGCTCTCGACCGGCAGCTCGGTGACGCCGCACGTCGCGGCGAGCTCGGCCATGGCGGTCGCCGTGAGCTCCTCGTCGGTCCGCTGGAGCGTGTGCTCCTCGCCGTACCGCCCGATGGAGCAGCGCACCGCGATGACGCCCGGGTCGCGGTCGCGCAGGTGCGGCCATTTCAGCGAGCTGAACGTGACGGCCTTGACGCCCCGCCCGCCCCGGGCGGTGTCGCACTCCACGTTCGGGACGAGGTAGCCGCTGCCCTCCGGGAGCCGCGGGAACGCCGTGGCCCGGTAGGCGAGCGTGATGATCGCCATGCTGGCGTACTCGATGCCGGCCAGCTCCCGCGCGGCGGCGGGGACGTCCGGCTCCAGCAGCCGGGACGCCGGGGCCCCGGGGACCGCGACCACCACCGCGTCGGCGTCGAGGTGCTCGGGGGCGCGGGCCGGGCCCACGGTGAGCCGCCAGCCGTCCTCGCGGCGGCGCAGTTCGCGGACCATGGCGCCGGTCCTGATCGTCCCGCCGGCCTCGGCGATGCCGGCGGCGACCAGGTGCGGGAGCGTGCCGAGCCCGTCCGGCAGCGTGGCGAACACCGGGCCCGGGTTCTTCGGCGCGGCGTCCCGGATGCCCTGGACCGCGTGGATCAGCGAGCGGTGGGTGCGCGCGGCGGCGGCGACGGCGGGCAGCGTGGAGTCCAGCGACAGCCGGTCGGCCCGTCCCGCGTACACCCCGCCGAGCAGCGGCTCGACGAGCCGGTCGACGACCTCGGCGCCGAGGCGGGCGCCGATGTAGTCGGCGACGGAGACGTCCCCGCCCCGCGGGGTCTCCGGCAGCACGAGGTCGAGCGGGACGCGGGCCAGCCCGGCGGGCGACAGCACGTGCGAGGCGGCCAGCGCCTTCAGGTCGGACGGCACGCCCATCACCTGGCCGGCCGGGATGGGCCGCACCGCGCCGCGGCTGAGGATCCCCGAGGAGGTGGTCCCGGGGTTCACGAGGTCGCCGGAGCGGCCGAGGTCGCGCACGAGGTCCAGGCCCTCGGGGCGGCGGGCGAGCATCGACTCGGCGCCCTCGTCGACCGGGATCCCGGCGATCTCGCTGACCCGCAGCTTCCCGCCGACCAGCGGGGAGCCCTCCAGGACCGTCACCCGGACGCCCTCCCGGGCGAGCAGGCGCGCGGCGGCGAGGCCCGCGATGCCGCCCCCGACGACAACGGCATGGGACGTGGTCATGCCTCCAGCCTCCCAGACGCCCCGCCGGATCGCGCACCGGGGCGACGTGAACCTCGGCACTCGCACCGCCCGGCTTTTTGTGGCGGAGATGACAAGATCTCAGAACCTCGCCAGTGAATACTGGCAGACATGATCCCTCGGACGACCTCCCTCCGGGCCGCGGCGGTCCTCGCGGCCGGCGCGCTCGCGCTCGGCGGGCACGCGGCCCCCGCCTCGGCCGCGGACCGCGGCGGCTTCACGCCGGTCCCGCTGCCGTTCTTCTGGCCGAACAACAACCTCTACGACGTCGCCGCCGCCTCGTCCGACAGCGTCTGGATCGCCGGGAACCAGGGGGAACTGGTGGTCCCCGGCCCGATCCCGGGGACCGGGCGGATCGTCCCCGGCAATCCCGTCGTGCGGCGCTGGAAGGGCGGGCGCTGGGTCGAGTACGACCTCCAGGGCCTGGCGAGCCGCGGCACCATCACCGACGTCGACGCGGCCGGGCCCGAGGACGTGTGGATCAGCGGCCCGAAGTACGGCTCGGACGACGCGGCGCCGGTCCCCTACGCGGCGCGTTTCACCGGCTCCCGGTTCGAGCAGGTGGCGCTGCCGTCCGGCGCCCGCAGCGCGAGTCTCCAGGCGAATGCCGACGGCGTCTGGGTCGGCACCGACACCGGCTTCTACCGCCGAGCGGGCGGCGGCTGGACGCTCCTCACCGCTCTCCCCGGCATGCGCCGGCAGACGTCCTACATCCGGGCGGACGATGACATCTGGGTCCTCGGTACCGCCTCCTCGACCGACGAGACGCTCGCAGCGCGGCACTGGGACGGGCGGTCCTGGCAGAGCGTCCCCGTACACGAACCCGTGCCGGGGACCGGCTTCACCGACATGCTCGCCCTCTCCCCCACCGACGCCTGGGCCACCGGCATCAGCTACAGCACCTCGCCGGCGACACCCGTCCTGATGCACTGGGACGGCACGGCCTGGACGGGCGTCACCCCGCCGCCCGGCCTCAACGCGCTCACCAGGATCGCGAGGGGCGGGGACGGGACGCTGTGGGCGGTCGGGCACTCGCTCGACGACCCGGCGAGGCCGGGCCTGATCCGCTACGGCGGCGGGGCCTGGGAGCGGGTCCCGGCCACCGCCGTGCCGAACAGGAGGAACTTCTACGCGGGCGCGCTCGCCGTCGTCCCCGGCACCGGAGCCCTGTGGACGCTCGGGACCGTCGACATCGGCGGGCCCGTCGTCCTCACCGACGGCCCGTGATCGGGACGTGCCCGCTTCGTGCCCGGATCGCGATCCGTCCCGAGGAACGGTGATATCCGGCACATCGTCCAAGCCTCATGCGGATCGTCAGGAGCATCACCTGCGCGCTGGTCGTCCTGCCCATGGCCGGGATCGTGGCCGCCTGCGGGGGCGGTGACCACTCCTCCGGAGCGTCGGACTCCGCGGCGCGGGGCGTGGCCACGGCCCCGGCCCTCCCGTCCGGCGCCAAGCGCGCGGAGGGCGCCGAGGTCGCCCCGCAGGGCGGGGGCGGGGAGCGGACGCAGGCGCCGCTGCCGACCGGGCGCGAGGTCGTCTACACCGCCGACCTGCGGGTCAGAGCCGGGGACGTGGAGGCCGCCGCCGCCAAGGCCAAGCAGATGGTCACCGCGGCCGGCGGCTACGTCGAACGGGAGTCGACGTCGAGCGACCCGGCCCGCTCGGAGGTCTCACTCAAGATCCCGAGTGAGCGGTACGCCGAGGTGCTGGGCCGGCTCGGCGCGGAGCTCGGCACCAAGCTCTCGCTCAGCCAGCAGACCGAGGACGTCACCGGCGAGGTCGCCGACGTCGACTCGCGGGTGCGGTCCGCGAAGGCCGCGCTGGAGACGTTCCGCAAGCTGCTCGACCGGGCGAAGTCCGTCGGCGAGATCATGAGCATCGAGCAGGAGATCTCCCAGCGGGAGGCCGACCTGGAGGCGCTCCAGGCGCGCCAGAAGTCGCTCTCCCACCGCACGCGGTTCGCGACCGTGACGGTGACCCTCGTGACCAAGGGCGCGCCGCCCGTGAAGAAGGACGACTCGCGCGGCGGTTTCGTCGGCGGGCTGCGGAGCGGCTGGCACGCGTTCACCGCCTTCGTCGGCGGGGTCGCCGCCGTGCTGGGCTGGCTGCTGCCGTTCCTCGTGGCGGCCGCCGTGATCGGGCTCCCGGTGCTGGCCCTGCGGCGCCGGCGGCTCGCCCGCTCCGCGGACGGCGCGGACGGTTCCGGGCCCGAGCAGGAGAAGGCGCCCGAGCAGGAGAAGGCGCCCGAGCCGCAGGACGCCAAGGCCGCCGTCTGCGCCGGCGAGGGATCCACGAAGGAGCCCCCGCAGGGGCCGCGGCCGCCCGCCTAGCGCGGGTCCTCGGTGCTCGCCTCGTGGACGAGGTCCGCGAGGCGGGCCAGCACGTCCGGGTCGATGGACGGCAGGACCCCGTGGCCCAGGTTGAAGATGTGCCCCTCGGCCGTGCGGCCGCGGGTCAGCACGTCGCGGGCCCGGCGCTCCACGGTCTCCCACGGCGCGAAGAGGACCGCCGGGTCGAGGTTGCCCTGCAGGGCCTTGCCCGGCTCGACGCGGCCGACGGCCTCGTCGAGCGGCACCCGCCAGTCGACGCCGACGACGTCGGCCCCGGCCTCGCCCATCAGGCCGAGCAGCTCGCCCGTCCCGACGCCGAAGTGGATGCGCGGGACGCCGAGCGGCTCGATCTCGGCGAAGATGCGGCGGGCGTGCGGCAGGACGGACTCGCGGTAGTCCTGCGCGGCGACCGAGCCGACCCAGGAGTCGAAGACCTGCACGGCGCTCGCGCCGGCCGCGATCTGCACCTTCAGGAACGCGATCGTGAGATCGGCCAGCCGCTCCATGAGCCGGGACCACAGCTCAGGCTCGCCGTACATGATCGCCTTGGTGCGCTCCTGGTTCTTGGACGGCCCGCCCTCGATCAGGTACGAGGCGAGCGTGAACGGGCCCCCCGCGAACCCGATCAGCGGCGTGCCGCCCAGCTCGCCGACCAGGCCCTCGACGGCCTCGGTCACGTACGGGACGTCGTCGGGAACGAGAGGGCGCAGGACGTCCAGATCCGCCGCGCTCCGGATCGGATCGGCGATGACCGGCCCGATGCCGGGCTTGATGTCGAGGTCGACGCCGACGGCCCGCAGCGGCACCATGATGTCGCTGTAGAAGATCGCGGCGTCCACGGTGTACCGGCGCACCGGCTGCATCGTGATCTCCACGACCATCTCCGGGCGGGTGCACGACTCCAGCATCGGGACGCCCTCGCGGAGCCGCAGGTACTCCGGCAGGGAGCGTCCCGCCTGGCGCATGAACCACACGGGCGTGTGCGGGACGGGCCGCCGGCGGCAGGCCAGCAGGAAGGGGCTCTCGGCGAGGCCGCCGTGGCCGGCCGTGCGCGCGGGGTGGTCGTTCGGATAGGCGGCGTCAGCGGTCACGCTGCGATGGTCCCACGAAAAGCGGATGCGGGAGCACTGGAGTGGCACGTGAGGTGGAACGAACTTCCGGACACGCCGAGCGAAGTCCCGCATTCTGTCACCGGCGCATGCGAACGTGATGCGTGTCATAGCCGAGGGAGGTTCCCCCTTGTACTGCTTCACCTGCGGTGATGAACGCGAGTTCGAGCAGCCGCCGTGTGAGGACGGCCACGGCGAGGAGTGCCCCGAGTGGGGCTGCGTCGACTGCGGCTCCGCCGTCCTGGTCGACCCGCCGCCCGTGGCCGCCCCGGTCCCCGGCCGGGCCTCCGAGACCGCCCCGGCGCGCGGCCGCGCCGCCACCGCGCGGGCCGTGGCCTGACCGCCCCGGCCCCCGAGACGAAACCACCTGTGCCGTGCCTGTGTCCCCTCCGCGCCCTCCCGTCGCGTCCCGCGGCGGTCCGTCCCACCAGTACCGAACCGAGCCCGCCCCCCGCGACCCGTCACACTCCCGCGATCAGGCCGGTCTGCCCATGAACCCACCTGCCTTCCAGCGGGCCGTCGACACGCTGCGCGAGATCCTCGACGGGCCCACGCTCCGGCCGGAGCTCGACCTGGAGGACATGCCCGCCCCGCAGAGCCTCGCGCCGTACGCGGCGGCCATGTCCGGCAGCGTCTACCGCGACGACGACACCGAGATCGCCACGGGCCGCCTCATCGTGCTCTACGACCCCGAGGGCCGCCCCGGCTGGACCAACGGCTTCCGCGTCGTCGCCTACATCCGCGCCGACCTGGAGCCCGAGATCGCCGCCGACGAGCTGATCGGCTCCGTCGCGTGGGACTGGCTGCTCGAGGCCCTGGAGCCCGCCGGCTACGCCGCGGTGTCCGGGACGATCACGCGCGCGGTGTCGGAGAGCTTCGGCGACAAGCGCGACGAGCCGTCCACCACGGAGCTGGAGCTGCGCGCCTCGTGGTCGCCCACGGGCGAGGATCTCGCCGGTCACGTGCTGGCGTGGTGCGAGGTGATGTGCACCACGGCGGGCCTGCCGCCGACCGGCGTCGCCGCGCTGCCGGACCGGCCGGGCGGCGGGGGCGGCTGAGCGACGTACGGTAGGGGGCGTGAGCACAGCGTCCGAAACCGAGGCGGCGGGGGAGAACACGGAAGAAGTGGGAGTGTCCGAGACGCGCGCGACCGGCCCCGAGCGGGGCGGTGCGGAGAAGACGGCGGCGACCCCTGCCGGGAGCCTTCCCGGCGCGGCCGGGCCCGAGCCCGGCACGGCGGGTTCGGAGGCCGACACCGGTCCTCCCGCCGTCCCGCTGCTGGAGCCGCGCGAGGGCGTCCCGCCGGTGCTCACCACCGACGCCGACCTGGAACGCGTCATCGCGGCGTTCGCCGCGGGCACCGGACCGGTCGCGGTCGACGCCGAGCGCGCCTCCGGCTACCGCTACGGGCAGCGCGCCTACCTGATCCAGATGCGCCGCGCCGGCGCCGGCACCGCGCTCATCGACCCTGTGGCGCTCCCCGACCTCTCCGCGCTGGACGCCGCTCTCGCCGACACCGAGATGGTGCTGCACGCCGCCAACCAGGACCTGCCGTGCCTGGCCGAGGTCGGCCTCGTGCCGCGCCGGCTGTTCGACACCGAGCTGGCCGGGCGCCTGCTCGGCTACCCGCGGGTCGGGCTCGGCTCGATGGTCGAGAACGTGCTCGGCTTCGTGCTGGAGAAGGGCTACTCGGCGGCCGACTGGTCGACCCGCCCCCTCCCCGACGACTGGCTGCGCTACGCCGCCCTGGACGTCGAGCTCCTGGTCGAGCTGCGCGACGCACTCCAGGCCGAGCTGGAGGCGACGGGCAAGCTGGAGTGGGCGATGGAGGAGTTCGCCGCCATCCTGTCCACGCCGCCGAAGCCGCCGCGCCCCGACCCGTGGCGCCGCACGTCCGGCATCCACCGGGTGCGCAACCGGCGGGCGCTCGCCACCGTCCGCGAGGTCTGGGAGGCGCGCGACAAGATCGCCCAGGAGCGGGACCTGTCCCCCGGCCGGGTGCTCCAGGACGCGGCGATCATCGAGCTGGCGCAGAAGGCCCCGAAGACCCCGGCCGAGCTGCAGGCCCTGCCGACCATGCGGGGCCGCGGCGCCCGCCGGCACCAGTCGGCGTGGCTGCGCGCCGTCGCCCGCGCCCGCGAGCTCGGCGAGCGCGCGCTGCCGGAGTCCAACCTGCCCGGAGACGGCCCGCCGCCCGCGCACCGCTGGGCCGACCGCGACCCCGAGGCCGCAAAGCGGCTCACCGCCGCCCGTGCCATCGTCGCGGCGCTCGCCGACGAGCACTCGATGCCCTCGGAGAACCTCGTGCAGCCCGACTACGTCCGCCGGCTGGCCTGGACGCCCCCGGAGGAGTCGTCGGCCTCGGCTATCGGCGCGGTCCTGCGCGGCCTCGGCGCCCGCGGCTGGCAGGTCGAGCTCACCGCCCGGCCGATCGCCAAGGCGTTCCTCCGGCTCGAGAGCAAGGGCGAGCTTTAGGGAGAACTTGCACGGGGGCGCCCGCGAGGCACACACTGGCTTAGGTTAGCTTTGCCTAAAACACCCGTGTGATCCCCCGAGGAGTGCGTCGATGCTGCTGGGCAACTTCCTCATCGGCCTGCGCGAGGGGCTCGAGGCCGCCCTGGTCGTGAGCATCCTCATCGCGTACCTGGTGAAGACCGGCAACCGCCGGGCCCTGCTGCCCGTCTGGGCGGGGATCGGCGCCGCCGTCCTCCTGGCGTGCGGGTTCGGGGTGGCGCTGAGCGCCGCGTCGTCGGAGATGCAGTTCAAGACGCAGGAGCTGTTCGGCGGCGTCCTGTCGATCCTCGCGGTCGGGCTGGTCACCTGGATGGTCTTCTGGATGCGCAAGACCGCCCGGTTCATGAAGGCCGAGCTGGAGGGCAGGCTGGAGGGCGCGCTCGACGTCGGGCCGCTCGCCCTCGCCGCCGTCGCGTTCCTGGCGGTCGGCCGAGAGGGGCTGGAGACCGCCCTGTTCCTGTGGACGAACATCTCCAACTCCTCCGGAGGGTCCACCCAGCCGATCGTCGGCGCGTTCCTCGGCCTGGCCGTCGCCGTCGCGCTCGGCTACCTGCTCTACCGCGGCGGCCTCAAGATCAACCTCAAGCGGTTCTTCACCTGGACGGGCGCCGCGCTCATCGTCGTCGCCGCCGGGGTGTTCGGCTACGGCTTCCACGACCTCCAGGAGGCCGAGGTGTTCCCCGGCCTGCACTCGGTCGCGCTGGAGCCGCACGCCTTCTTCGCCAAGTTCGGCGACGCGGGAGACTGGATGCAGACCGTCTTCCAGGGCGTCCTGAACGTCACCCCGCAGATCACCTGGCTTCAGCTGGTCATGTGGGCCCTCTACCTGGTGCCGGTGATGGTGCTGTTCCTGCGCAGCCCGTCGCCGTCCAAGCCCGCCCCGGCCAAGACCACCGAGCCGGCGCCGACGCCCTGACGCCGGCTCACAGATCGGGCAGCGGGTCGCGGGGCAGGCTGTCGCGGGCGAAGATCTCCGCGTCGGCCGCGTTGACCACCGGGACGTACTCGTCGTCCAGCTCGAACACCGCGCCCGCGAACTCGAACGACGCGCCGACGCCCGTCTCCACCGGCCCGATCCTCGTGCCGCGCGGGTAGCTGCCCCAGACGCTCTTCGGGGTGCTGCGGCTCAGCGAGCCGGTGGAGATCACCGCGACCTGGTCCCCGGTGACGACGAAGATGAAGCCCGCGCCGCCGCCGTAGGTCATCGCGGGGAAGATGTAGCGGATCTCACCGTCGATCCCGAGGAACTCCCTGCAGCGCTCGCGGAGCGGGCGTGGCACCGGCATGGCGGATCAGGCACCTCCCCGGGGGTGGGATCGACGTCGCCGCCCCAATCATGCACTGATCCGCCGGATCGTGACCAGTCTCACGCCGTCGCCAGCGCCGCGGTCGGCGGCAGCCGCGACGCCCGCATCGCCGGGTACAGGCCCGCGACCGTCCCGATCAGCAGGGTCGCGGCGAGCGCGCCGCCGAGCGCCCACGCCGGCACGACCGGCGGCCACCCCTTCCACAGCGCGAACCCGGTCGTCACCGCCGCCCCGAGCACGACCCCGGCCCCGCCGCCGAACGCCGACAGCAGCAGCGACTCGGTGACGAACTGGAGGCGGATCTGGCCGCTGGTGGCGCCGAGCGAGCGGCGCAGCCCGATCTCGCGGCGCCGCTCCAGCACCGAGATCACCATCGTGTTGGCGACCCCGACCCCGCCGACCAGCAGCGCGACGGCGCCGAGCCCGAGCAGCAGCCCGGTGAACGCGCCGGACGCCGCGGCCCGCGCCTCCAGAGCGTCGGAGGGGCGGCTGACCTCGACCTCCTCGGGGCGCTCGGGATTGACCGTCCGGGCGAGGACGTCCCGGACGCCCTCCACCGAGGCGTCGGCGGAGCGCTCGTAGATCGTCGTGGGATGCCCGTCGAAGCCGAGGTACCGGCGCGCGGCGTCCCAGCCGACGAGGGCGGAGCGGTCGATCTCCGGCGCGAGCTCCGCCGGCCGGAGCACGCCGAGGACGACGAACCACCGGCCGCCGATCCACACCTGGCCGCCCGCCCGGTCCAGGCCGAGCCGCCGCGCCGCCTCCGAGCCGAGCACCACGACCGGACGGCCCTCGGTGGCCGCGTCGAGCCGGCGCCCGCTCGCCGGCGCCACGTCCAGGGTGCCGAGCAGCCCGCCCGTGGCGGCCTGCACGGCGATGCCCTGCGTGACCTCCTCCGGGATCCGGTCGGTGCGGCGGACGGTGGCGTCCACCGACCCGGTCGCGCCGACCGCCGTGACCGGCCCGATCCTGCGCACCATCTCCGGCGCCGTCTCCGGCAGCTCCGCCTTGTCTCCGAACAGGGTGTCGCCCGGCTTGGCCGTCAGCAGGTTGGTGCCGAGCCTGTCGATCCGCCGCAGGAGGTCCTCCTTGCTGGAGGAGGAGATCCCGATGACGGCGACCATCGTGGCGATCCCGATCGCGATCCCGAGGGCCGACAGCACGACCCGCGTCGGCCGGGCCCGGAGCCCGCCGAGCCCCACGCGCAGGACGTCGCCCGCGCCGAGCCGCGCGGGCCTCATCGGCTCCCCACCTCCGCCCGCTCGTCCGCGACGACCTCGCCGTCCCGGATCCGGACCCGCCGGGGCGCGTGGGCGGCCACCTCCGCGTCATGCGTGATGACCACGACGGTGGTCCCGGCGCGGTTCAGCTCGTCCAGCAGGGCGAGCACCCCGGCGCCCGCCGCGGAGTCGAGGTTGCCGGTCGGCTCGTCCGCGAGCAGCAGGTCGGGTTCGCCCACGACCGCCCGCGCGACCGCGACCCGCTGCTGCTCGCCGCCCGACAGCTGGTGCGGCCGGTGCCCCGCCCGCTCCCCCAGCCCGACGCGTTCGAGCGCCGCCCGCGCCCGCTCGCGCCGCTCACGCAGCCCGACGCCGGCGTAGAGCAGGCCGTCGGCGACGTTGTCGAGGGCGCTCACCCCCGCGGCCAGGTGGAACTGCTGGAACACGAACCCGATGTGCCGGGCCCGCAGCGCCGACAGCTCCCGGTCCGCGAGGTCGGCGACCTCGTGCCCGGCGACCCGCACGCTGCCCCGGGTCGGCCGATCGAGCGTCCCGATCATGTGCAGCATCGTCGACTTGCCCGACCCGGACGGCCCGGCGATCGCCACCCGCTCCCCCGGCTCGATCACCAGATCGACGCCCCGGAGGGCCGCGACGCCGCCCGGGTACTCCTTGGCCACCCCGGCCAGCTCCACGATGTTCGCGCCCCTGTCGTCGAAGCCCTTCATTCGGCGGGCACCCCGACCTTCATGCCCTCGCGGAGCCCGCTCCCGGAGACCTCGACCCGTCCACCGCCGAACGCCCCGACCTCCACGGGCAGCAGGCGCCCGGAGCCGTCGGCGAGCTCGACGCCGAAGCCGCCCTCGCGCAGCGCCAGCAGCGCCTCGACCGGCACCGACAGCACGCCCTCGCGCCGCTCGCTCTCCAGCTCGACGCTGACGGGCGCCTCGTCCAGCCGTCCCGTCTTGGCCTTCCCAAGGGAGATGTCGACGCCGACCGTGGTCTTCTGGTCCTGCCCCGACCCGGTCGTCTCCGCCACGTCGCCGACCTTGCTGATCTTCCCCTTCACGGTCGTCCCGCCGGGCAGCTCCACCGTCACCCCGGCGCCCTTCTTCGCCAGATCCTGCTTGTCGGCGTCGAGGTCGACGTGCACGACCCGCCTCGTCCCGGCGACCCTCAGGACCGGCTGCCCCTGGACGGTCCGCTTCCCCTCGGGCGCCTTGACCTCCCGCACCCGCACGGCCCCGCTCAGGAAGACGACCTGGGCGGCGTCGACCACGCCGGTCTGGTCCAGCCCCCGGTCGTCCTGCCACTCCTCGACGGCGTCCGCCGTCGCCCCGGTGAACTCGTCGTCCACGGTCAAACCCCCGTACCCGAGGGCCCGCAGATTCTCCTCCAGCTGCCGGACGTCCTTGCCGGAAACCCCCTCGCGCAGCGTCCGGTACATGGGACGGCCGCCGTACATCAAGGTCACAGGCTTGCCAGCGACGGAGAGCAGCGTCTTACCGCGCTCGACGGTCGCCCCCTCCTCCGGCGCCCAGGTCACGACACCGGACGCGCCCGTCCACACGTCCCGTATGCCGTCGTAGGTGAGCTTCCCGTCCACCTTCTCGGTGTCCACGAGATCACCCCGGCTCACCACCGCCGACGCCAGCGGCGCCTGCGCCCCCTGCGCCTCGCTGCCGTCCCGGTCCCACACAAGGGCCCCGCCGACCACCACCACGACGACGGCGACCCCGCCCGCGACCACGACCCGCCTCACTTCCCGACCCCCGGCAGGCTGGCCTTGCACGCCTCGCGCGCCTTCTCCGCCTGCCCCCGGTCGACCCACTTGCGGGGCAGCTGGATCTTCCCGTCCGGCCCGGGGTCCGGGATGTCAACCCCGTGCTCGCGCATGCACTGCGCGAACTTCACGTACTTGTCGCGGACCTTCGGGTCCTTGAGATCGGGCAACTCCCCGCCCGCCTGAAGCCACGACCGGCACTTCTCCATCGCCGCCTGCAGCTTCTTGCGGTCGCCGCCCTTCCCCAGCCGCCATGCCTGCCCGTCCCCGCTGCCGGGATCGGGCATGTCGACCCCGTTCTCCCGCATGCACTGCGCGAACTTGAGCCTGGCGTCCTCCGCCGAGACCGACTTGCTGGGCGAAGCGGAAGCCGCAGCCGTCCCCCCGACACTGGCGACCCCGCTCCCCCCGTCGTCCCCGCACCCGGCAAGCCCTGCCACCAGGAGCACCGCCGCAACACCCAAACCCCAAACCCTCATGCCAACCCTCGCCTCCCCAGGGCACCGCGCCCCAGCACGGCCCATAAGAGCCCCCAGAGGGTTAAACCCGCATTAGCCGTGCGGCCTCTCAGCAGATCGGACCAAGTCGGGAGACGTCACCTAAGGAGGCTCTCACCAGCACGGCCTCCAGAGGAGTCGCGGAGTGCGCGGCTGGCACGTCACCACATGGCCGCGCCCGCTCGACCGCAACGCAGCGGTCACGCCCCCTGATGCCCGCCGATCGAGCCATCACCCGCGGCGAGTCCGCCCCACCCGCACGCCTCGCCCGTTCACTGGTCCCCTCGGCACAATGGTCAGCGCCTGGTCGGCACTCGCTCTCGTAGCCAGCTTCGACTCCTGATGACTCTCACGCGCAGTGCTGCACGTCGGACGTGGTCCGGGACGAGAAGCACACCGCACCGGAACAGCCTCGCGAAGTGGAGCAGCCAGCGGAACAAGCCGTTTGCGGTCACGTATCCATGTGGTCCACAAATGGCCTTCACGACTAGGCGTTGATGACACGTACGAGTTACGCCCTTATGGTCGAACCATGGACTCCTGCATTGTAGGCGTTTGGCGGTATTGCCCGAGTTGACACGAGGGGCGTCCCGGTCTCGCCGCCCAGGGCGAGTGCAGCCAGCACGGCAAGGTCTGCACAGGCGGGGACGTTGTAGCCAGCGTCCAGCTGGCAGATGCAGGCAGTGATGACATCCGGTGGGCGGTTTGTCGACCGGATCTACTGGCTCTCACCGATAGCAATCTTGTGCCAAAGGATCCGCCGCCCGGGTGTGAGTGAGTCGGCCTGAAAGCCGAGTTCTCCAGAGGCCCCCGGTGCGCCCTGCGCAGGCGCTGTCACCCGCACCGACCGCGTTGAACGTCTCCCAATCCGCGCTGCCGGCCTCTCCTTGCCCGGCGGCGTGCTGGTGAAGATCATTGGAGATCATGGCGCGTTCAAGATCCATGGTCGAAAACGCCCTGCCACAAGTACCGGCGCGCAACATGCAGAGCTTAACAAGGCAGCCTGGTTGTGAGATGATTTCCAGAGTACATCATTCATATGAACTGCAGCATCCTTGCGGGGAGCGCAACAACCCCTGAAAGGCGTGACTATTCGATGTCCTCGAGTCAATGGATTATAGGGCTTTGCGGAGGTGGCCTTGGCGCAATGGCAGCCGTTGCGGCTCCCTCAATAAATGGAAGACACCAGAAAAAGAGGGAGGCGGCGGCGAGGAAACAGGAGGAAGATGAGAGGCAGCGCGCACAGACCCATTCACGTCTACTAACCCTGCAGAAGGTCACGAAGCGCGAATTAGAATATCTCTCGACCCTCTCATCAGGACGCAAGCACCGCCGATTGTGGAACTCGACGGAAACGCAAGGCTCTGGTGTGATCTTCGGCTCCAACGACACCAATATCGCGCGCGCCCTGGATGCACGGTTCCCCGAGATTTCAGCCGGCTACTTCGCTTTCGTCTCCGCTGCGGATCTATTCCGCGACAGAATCGAAGGCAGGGGTGGGCGCCGCCTCTCTGACGAAGAGAGTGCGGAAGAACTCGCAAGACTGGTTGCCATGAGGGAAGAATTCAAAACTCAACTGTCAGCGGCCGCCAAGTCCCTCGGTTACGATGAATTAATCGATGAGGACTTTATTTGATCCTCTACTTCGCCAACGCAGCTTACGGCCTGGCATCGTTCTTGATCGTCTTTTACGGTTGCTCCAGGCTCGCCAATAGACTGCGGCAGGTGCACAGACCTGAACACAGCGTCACCGGCGACCTCCTCATGCTATGCCGCTGCGCAGAGGTCAAGATGTCATCGACCGACAAGGAGATCCGAAGAGTTGCATCCGGGCGCCAGATGGACACCCGCAACCACTATGGACTCGGAGATCGCTGTTTTGGCCTGAACTCGGCGGTCCTGAGCGACGAATACTATCGCATAGCCGGCAGAGTGGCCCAGCGGTATCCGCTGGTTGCGGCCCGTTTTTATGGAATAGTTGACGACGATTATCGGCGCTGGATAATGCTCTCATGGATTGCACCGGGAAGTCCCCTGGCCGAGCATGGGAACAATCCCGAGATCACCAAGATCTTAGAGACTCTGCAATCCGAGGCGCGCCGCCAGCAGCGCATGTTCCATAGGAGCTTGCTTGCGGCATCATTGACGCCGGCTGATGTGGAGAACCTGGATTCCGTCCCTCTGCTCATTTCGCATTAGCCCGGCCTGGCCTGTCGGGCGCTCCGACGAGCAGACGGTTGGCGTGCGGGGTTGGTGGTCATGAGGCGGCGAGGGTCGCGGGTAGGGCCTGCAGGGTTGAGATCCGGTGTATGCCGGCCGGGGTCGGGGTCGGCGTTTTTGCTCGGTCCAGCCAGATGGCGTGGAGGCCTGCGTTGCGGGCGCCTTCGGCGTCCACGTCCAGCCTGTCGCCTACGTAAGCGACGTGCGCGGGAGGCAGGTTGAGCGCGTCGCAGGCGGCTAGGAAAGCCTGGGGACTCGGTTTCGCGCAGCCGAGGCGGTCGGAGCAGAGGAGTACCTCGAAATGGTGGCGTAGACCCAGTGCCGCCATTCTGCGCTCCTGGTGGACGGTACTCGAGTTGGACAGGATCCCCTGGCGGTGAGAAAGCGCGTCCAGGGCCTGCGATACGTCGGGAACGCCGTCCACGACGCTTCGAACAGCGCCTCGTACCGGTCGTACCAAGCGTTCGCCTCGGTGTCGCTCAGCGGACGGCCCACGAACCTGCGGACTCTTGTGCGGCGCTGCTGCTCGTAGGTCAGCTCACCGGCCGCGAGGCGCCGGAGTTCGCTCTCGGCGATCAGATGCCACCGGTCCAGGGCGTCCTGGTCGGCGGGCAGGTCCTCCGCCTCGAAGTGACGCAGCAGCCCGGTGCGCTCCGAGCCGGTGAAATCGAAGAGCGTGTCGTCGACGTCCCAAAGCACGGCTTCGATCATGATTTGAGGCTAGGTCGTTGATGGGATCCGATGAGGCGACGTACGCCCGCGGGGGCTGGACGGAGCACGTGATGAAGGCCGTTCGTTTCGACCGGTTCGGAGGTTCCGAGGTGCTGGGGCTCGTGGACCTGCCCGATCCTCGTCCGGGGCCCGGGCAGGTCCGGGTCGCGGTGCGCGCGGCAGGGGTGAGCGCCGGCGACTGGAAGAAGCGCCGGGGGCAGATGGACCAGGAGCTCCCCCAGACCCTGGGCTACGAGGCGGCGGGGGTCGTCGACGAGATCGGCGAGGGTGTGGCGGACGCGGCCGTCGGCGATCGCGTGTTCGGCTTCTGCGTCGAGGGGGCGGCCCAGGCCGAGCTGGCGGTGCTGTCCCACTACGCGCCGATCCCGCCCTCGCTCGACTTCGCCGGTGCCGCGGCGCTGCCTGCGGCCATCGAGACCGCCACGCGCGCGCTCGACCAGCTCGGCGTCGGGGACGGCGCGACACTGCTCGTCAACGGCGCGTCCGGGAGCGTCGGCGGCGCCGCGGTGCAGCTCGCCGCGGTGCGCGGCGCGCGCGTGATCGGCACCGCCGGTCCAGGGAACCAGGAGTACCTGCGTTCTTTGGGGGCCGAGCCGGTCGTGTACGGGGAGGGGCTGGTCGAGCGGGTGCGCGCGCTGGCGCCGGACGGCGTCGACCTGGCGCTCGACGTCGCCGGGAGCGGGGTGCTGCCCGAGCTGATCGGGCTCGCCGGCGGCGCGGAGCGCGTCGTCACGGTCGCCGACTTCGGCGGCGCCAGGGAGCATGGGGTGCGGTTCAGCCGCGGTGACGCCGGCCGCGCGGTCCACGTGCTCGGCGAGATCGGGCCGCTGATCGAGGCGGGACGCTTCTCGCCGCCGGTCGTGCGGACCTTCTCCCTCGCCGACGTCGCGGAAGCGCACCGCGCCGGAGAGGGCGGGAAGGTGCGCGGGAAGCTCGTGCTGATGGTCGGCTGACGCGGAGACGCGTGCTGAGCTGGGACGATGAAGGCCGCCGCTGTAGGGTTTCGAGGTATGGCGCGGGCGGTGTCTCGGGATCCTGACCGGCTTGTCCTGTTCACTGACGCGGTCGTGGCGATCGCCGTGACGCTGCTGGTGCTGCCGCTGGTCGAGGTGGTGCCGGAGGCGGTGCGCGCGCACCAGAGTTCGGTCGAGGTCGTCAGCGGGCACTGGGCGCAGATCGGGAGCTTCGTCCTCAGCTTCGTGGTGATCATCCGGTTGTGGTTCGTGCATCACCGGGTGTTCGAGCACGTCGGCGGCTACACGCGGGCGCTGATGCTGGTGAACGCCGGGTGGCTGCTGGCCATCGTGGTCCTGCCGTTCCCCACGGAGATGGCCGCCTCCTATCCGGGGGACGACCGCTTCACCGTGATGCTGTACATCGGGAACATCCTCGTCGCGTGCGTCCTCCAGACCGTGCTGACGGCGATCTCCTACCGTGACCCGGACGTCGCGCTGGAGTCCGATCCGCCGAGCATCGAGTCGGTCCGAGGCGCGCTGTCGAACGTGGCGCTGCTCGCCGTGGGTCTGGCCGTGGTCGCGGTCCTCCCGGGCGTTTCCTACTTCGCGCTACTGCTGCTCTTCCTGCAAGCCCCGGTCGACAGGCTGTGGAGACTCGTCGGCGTCTGAGGCCCTCGACGGTCGGGCTTATCGGGGTTTAACCTCCTGGGCGTCATGCTCGGCGGTATGCGTGTACTGATCGTCGAGGACGAGCGGGTGCTCGCGGACACGATCGCCGAGGGGCTGCGCGACGAGGCCATGGCCGTCGACGTGGTGTACGACGGCGACGACGCGTTGGAGCGGGCCTCCTACAACGAGTACGACGTGGTGGTCCTCGACCGGGACCTGCCCACCGTGCACGGGGACGACGTGTGCCGGGAGCTGGTGGGGCGGCGCAGTCCCGCGCGGATCCTCATGCTGACCGCGGCGGGGGACGTCGACGAGCGGGTGGACGGGCTGTCGCTCGGCGCCGACGACTACCTGCCGAAGCCGTTCGTGTTCGGCGAGCTGGTGGCGCGGGTGCGGGCGCTGGCGCGCAGGTCGGGGCCGCCGGTGCCGCCCGTCCTGGAGGGGCGCGGCATCCGGCTCGATCCGCACCGGCGCAGGGCGGCGCGGGACGGCCGGGAGCTGCGGCTGACGAACAAGGAGTTCGCGGTCCTGGAGGAGCTGCTGCGGGCGGAGGGCGGCGTGGTGAGCGCCGAGCGGCTGCTGGAGCGGGCGTGGGACGAGAACATCGACCCGTTCAGCAACATCGTCCGGGTCACGATGGCGACGCTGCGGCGCAAGCTCGGGCAGCCGCCGGTGATCGAGACGGTCACCGGATCCGGATACCGGTTGGAGGCACGGTGAAGAGGCTGAGCGTCAGGACGCGGCTCACGCTGGTGTACGGGTCGCTGTTCCTGCTCACGTCGGCGGCACTGGTCGCGGTGACGTACCTGCTGACCGTCCGGACGATGGACAACCGGTTCACCTCGCGCCAGAACGTGGACGCGGGGACCCTCGCGCGGCTGCGCGCGCTGGCCGTCAACGGGGACCTCGACGCGCTGGCGAGGCTGAAGGCCGAGGCCGACCGGGAGCTGGTGCGGCAGAAGCACGACGTGCTGGAGCAGCTGCTGCAGAGCTCCCTGGTGACGATGCTGGTGCTCGGCGTCCTGGCCGTGGTGATCGGGTACGTCGTGGCGGGACGCATGCTCCGGCCGCTGCACACGGTGACCGCGACCGCGCGGCGGCTGTCGGAGAGCAACCTGTACGAGCGGATCGCCCTGGACGGCCCGCAGGACGAGATCAAGGACCTGGCCGACACCTTCGACCGGATGCTGGACCGGCTGAACCGCGCGTTCGACGCCCAGCGGCGGTTCGTCGCGAACGCCTCGCACGAGCTGCGCACGCCGCTGACCATCAACCGGACGGTGCTGGAGGTCGCGCTGGCGTCCCGCAGGAGCCCGCCGGAGACCAGGGCGCTCGCGGACGTCCTGCTCGGCAACACCGCGCGGCACGAGCGGCTCATCGAGGGGCTGCTGCTGCTCGCGAAGTCCGAGCGGGAGCTCGGGACCCGGGCCCGCACGCCGCTGCAGGACGTCATGCGCAGCGCGCTCGACCAGGTCGAGGGGCAGGCGGAGGAGGCGGCCGTGGACGTCGAGGTGCGGCTCGGCCCGGCCGAGGTCGCCGGCGATCCGGTGCTGCTGGAGCGGTGCGCCGTGAACCTGCTGGAGAACGCCGTGAAGTACAACGTGCGGGACGGCCGGATCTGGGTGCGCACCGGCGTCCGGGACGGTGAGGCGTTCCTCCAGGTGGTGAACACCGGGCGGCCCGTGCCGTCCTACGAGGTGGGAACGATCTTCGAGCCGTTCCGGCGGCTGCGCGCCGACCGGACGGGGTCCAGGGACGGCGCGGGTCTCGGGCTGTCGATCGTGCGGGCGGTCGTCGGGGCGCACGGCGGCGCGATCGACACCGTCCCGCGGCCGGAGGGCGGCCTGTCGATCACGGTCCGGCTGCCGACGGCGGCCGAGCCCGCCGTCGCCGCCTAGGACCTGCTTCAATCGGCCTCGGCCACGCACGCGAACGCGTGACCTGGCCGGTGGAGCGAAGCCGGAGGCGAGCGGAACCGGGCAGATCGCGAAGCGATGCCGCGTTCGCCCAGTCACGGTCACGTAGCGAGCCGCTAGGCGAGCGAAGTGGGCCGAGACTGCAAGAACACAGCCGCCAGGCGAGCGAAGTGGGCCGGGACTGAATCAACGCAGCGGCGGCGGCCACTCGACGCGCCCCTCCGGCTCGGACCGGTCGGGGCGGGCGGACAGCCAGCGGTGCACGACCTTGCCGGTCGCGTTGCGCGGCAGCTCGGGGATGAAGTACACGTCGCGGGGAACCGCGTACCGGGCGACCTGCGCGTGCACGTAGGCGCGGACGGCGTCGGCGTCGAGCCTGGCGCCGGGCCGCAGGACGACGTACGCGGCGAGGCGCTGCCCCCAGTCGGGGTCGCTCACGCCCGTGACCGCGACCTCGTGGATCTCCGGCATCCGCAGCAGGGCGTCCTCCACGTCGCGGGGGACGATGTTCTCGCCGCCGGACACGACCATCCCGTCACTGCGGCCGTCCACGAACAGCAGGCCGCGGTGGTCGATGTGCCCGAGGTCGCCGGTGGCGAGCAGCCCGTCGCGGACCTCCATCGGCTCGCCGCCGGTGTAGCCCTCGAACAGCAGCTCGTTCGCGGCGAAGATGTGCCCGCGGGTGGAGCGGCCGAGGCGGCGGCCCTGCTCGTCGAGGATGGCCAGTGCGGTGTTGCGCGGCGGGCGCCCGGCGGTGCGCGGGTCGAGCCGCAGGTCGCGCGGGGTCGCGATGGACACCCAGGACGCCTCGGTCGAGCCGTAGACGTTGTAGAGGCGGTCGCCGAACGCGTCCATGAAGCGGGTGGCGAGGTCGCCGGGCAGCGCGGCTCCGCTCAGCGCCGCGATCCGCAGGGAGGACGCGTCGTACCTTTCGCGGACCTCGGGGGCCAGTTCCAGGACGCGCTGCAGCATGACCGGGACGGCGAACACCGTGACGTCGCGGTGGGAGGCGATCGCCCGGAGCGTCTGCTCGGGGTCGAACCGGCGGTGCAGGACGACCGGCGCCCGCAGGGCCCAGGCCATCTGCAGCGCGGCGTACCCCCAGGTGTGGAACAGCGGGGCTTCGACGATCATGGTCTGCCGGGCGCGCAGCGGGATCCGGGACGTCATCGAGGCGAGCGGCCAGAGGCCGGGGCGGGGCGGGCGGCGGGCGCCCTTCGGGCGTCCGGTGGTCCCCGAGCTCAGCATGATCGTCCGGCTCTGGATCTGCGGCGGCGCGGTGGCTGGCTCGGGCGCCGAGAGGATGATCTCCTCGATGCTCTGCCCCTGGTCCGCGGGGACGGGGGCGACGTCCTGCGCGGCGCGGGGCGGCGGCAGGGTCGCGGCGGGGACGGGGGCCGAGAGCGGATCCGCCGCCGCGGGGCGGCGGTCGGCCCACACCACGTTCCGGCGCAGCGCGATCGGGACGTTCGCCAGCAGCGGGGCGAACTCGGCGTCCGCGACGAGGAGGGTGGGGCGCAGCTCGCCGAGCACGGCGCGGATCTGACCCGTCCCGAAACCGGTGTTGAGCAGCACGACCTCGGCGCCGCGCCGGGAGCACGCGACGAGGGTCAGGGCCATGCCGCGGTGGTTGCGGCACAGGACGCCGACGCGCGGGCGGGGACCGTGCAGGGGCAGCCCGGCGGCGAGGCGGGCGGAGCGCTCGTCCAGCTCGGCGAACGTCAGCGCGCCCTCGTCGTCCACCAGGGCGGTGCGGGACGGGGAGCGGACCGCGGCGGAGGCGACCAGCCCGGCGAGCGTCGTGCCCCAGTGCCGCAGCGCCCCGAGCTGCGCGACGAGCCGGCGCGGGCCGCCGGAGAACAGCAGACCGGTGCGCAGCAGGAGCGCCGCGAGATCGCGGATATGCCCGATCCGCCGACGCATCCCCGGCCGGTACGCGGGCCTCGCGTGCGTCACCGTGCCCTCCTCCGGTGATTTCCGGTCACGCTACCCATGAGTCAGGAACCGAACAAGGGCACCGGGGCCCATACCGGCGGGCATCTGGGCGCTGAGCGGCGCGTCAGTGGTTACTGACGAGTAGCATTGAGGGTTACCAGCGAGTAGCATCGCTGACGCGGGTACTCGTGCCGCCGGCAGGGGCGGCGCGAGGCTCGACACCTCCACCAGAGTCCATCCCAGGGAGGACGACCCGTGCCTCGCACCGCACGCGACGTCGTGTTCGTCGACGGCGTCCGCACGCCGTTCGGCAAGGCCGGCCCCAAGGGCCTTTACGCGCAGACCCGGGCGGACGACATGGTCGTCCGCGCGATCCGCGAGCTGATGCGCCGCAACCCGTCCCTCCCGCCCGAGCGGGTGGACGAGGTCGCGATCGCCGCCACCACCCAGACCGGGGACCAGGGCCTGACCATCGGGCGGTCCGCCGCCGTGCTGGCCGGGCTGCCGAAGAGCGTCCCCGGCTTCGCCGTCGACCGGATGTGCGCGGGCGCGATGACCGCCGTGACCACGACCGGCGCCGGCATCTCGTTCGGCTCCTACGACGTCGCCATCGCGGGCGGCGTCGAGCACATGGGCCGGCACCCGATGGGCGAGGGCGTCGACCCGAACCCGCGGTTCCTCGCCGACAAGCTGGTCGACCCGTCCGCCCTGGTCATGGGCTCGACGGCGGAGAACCTGCACGACCGGTTCCCCGGCATCACCAAGGAGCGCGCCGACGCCTACTCCGTGCGCAGCCAGCGCAAGGTCGCCGAGGCCTACGCCGCCGGGAGGATCCAGCCCGACCTGGTGCCCACCGCGGTCCGCTCCGCCGAGCGGGGCTGGGGGCTCGCCACCGAGGACGAGCCGCCGCGCCCCGGCACGACCATGGAGAGCCTGGCCTCGCTGAAGACCCCGTTCCGCGTGCACGGCAACGTCACGGCGGGCAACGCCGCGGGCCTCAACGACGGCGCCACCGCGTGCCTGCTCGCGGCCGAGGACGCCGCGCTCGAACTCGGCCTCACCCCGCGCATGCGGCTCGTCGACTTCGCGTTCGCCGGCGTCGAGCCGGAGGTGATGGGCGTCGGGCCGGTCCCCGCGACCGAGAAGCTCCTCGCCCGCAACTCGCTGACCATGGACGACATCGGCCTCATCGAGATCAACGAGGCGTTCGCCGTGCAGGTGCTCGCGTTCCTGGAGCACTTCAAGATCGCCGACGACGACGCGCGGGTGAACCCGTGGGGCGGCGCCATCGCCCTCGGCCACCCCCTCGCCTCGTCCGGCGTGCGGCTGATGAACCAGCTGTCCCGCCTTTTCGAGGAGCGCACGGACGTCCGGTTCGGGCTGACCACGATGTGCGTCGGCATGGGCATGGGCGGAACCGTCCTCTGGGAGAACGTGAACTGGGAGGGCGCCAAGTGAACCCCGACATCTTCAAGGACGAGGTCGTCACGCACGCGCATGTCCGCGACGTGACGCTGCCCTACGGCGCGGGCACGCTCGCGCTCATCACGCTCGACAACGGCTTCGACCACACCAAGCCCAACACGTTCGGCCCCGGCGGGCTCGCCGAGCTGAACGCGGCCCTCGACGCCGTCGCCGGGCGTGACGACATCGCGGCCGTCGCCGTCACCGGCAAGCCGTTCATCTTCGCGGTCGGCGCCGACCTCAAGGGCGTCCCGCTGATCCGGCGGCGCGAGGACGCGGCGGCCATCGGCAGGCTCGGCCACGACGTGTTCCGCCGCCTCGGCGAACTGGACGTCCCGTCCTTCGCCTACTACAACGGCGCGGCCATGGGCGGCGGCGTCGAGGTCGGCCTGCACTGCACCTACCGGACGATCTCGCGCGGCGTCCCGGCGTTCGCGCTGCCCGAGGCGTTCCTCGGCCTCGTCCCCGGGTGGGGCGGTACCCACCTGCTGCCGAACCTGATCGGCGCGGAGAAGGCGCTCAAGGTCGTCATCGACAACCCCATGTCCCAGAACCGGATGCTCAAGGGCGCGCAGGCCTACGAGCTGGGCATCGCCGACGCGATCTTCGACTCGGCCGACTTCCTGGAGGAGTCCCTCGCCTGGACGGCCCGGGTGCTCAACGGCGAGATCACGGTCCGCCGCCCCGAGGTCGACAAGGGCAAGGCGTGGGACGACGCCGTCGCGATGGCCCGCTGGAACGTGGACGGAAAGCTCCACGGCGCGGCCCCGTCCTACACCCGGGCGCTGGACCTGGTCGCCGCCGCGAAGGACCGCACCCGCGACGAGGGCTTCGCCGCCGAGGACGAGGCCCTGGCCGACCTCATCATGAGCGACGAGCTGCGCGCCGGCCTGTACGCGTTCGACCTCACCCAGAAGCGCGCGAAGCGGCCCGCCGGGGCGCCGGACAAGGGGCTCGCCCGCAAGGTCACCAAGGTCGGCGTCGTCGGCGCCGGCCTGATGGCCTCGCAGCTCGCCCTGCTGTTCGCGCGGCGCCTGGAGGTGCCGGTCGTGCTGACCGACCTCGACCAGGAGCGCCTGGACAAGGGCGTCGGCTACGCGCACCGCGAGATCGACAAGCTGCTCGGCAAGGGGCGCCTGTCCCCCGACAAGGCCAACCGGCTCAAGGGGCTCATCACCGGCTCGCTCTCCAAGGACGCCTTCGCCGACGCCGACTTCGTCATCGAGGCCGTCTTCGAGGAGATGTCGGTCAAGCAGAAGGTGTTCGCCGAGGTCGAGCAGTACGTCTCGCCCGAGTGCGTCCTCGCGACCAACACCTCCTCGCTGCCCGTCACCGAGATGGCCTCCGGGCTCGCGCATCCCGAGCGGGTCGTCGGGTTCCACTTCTTCAACCCGGTCGCGGTGCTGCCGCTGCTGGAGATCGTCCGGGGCGAGCGGACCGACGATGCGGCCCTCGCCACGGCGTTCGCCACCGGCAAGGCGCTGAAGAAGTCGTGCGTCCTGGTCAAGGACGCCCCGGCCTTCGTCGTCAACCGCGTCCTGCTGCGGCTGCTCGCCGAGATCGTCAAGACGGTGGACGAGGGCACCCCGATCGAGACCGCCGAGCGCGCCGCCGCCCCGCTCGGCCTGCCGATGCCGCCGTTCGTGCTGATGGGCCTGGTCGGCCCGGCGATCGCGCTGCACGTCAACGAGACCCTGCACGGGGCCTTCCCGGCCCGGTTCCCGCTGTCGGACAACCTGGCGAAGATGGTCGCGGCCGGCAAGAGCGGCGTGTACCTGCCCGACTTCACCCTCGACCCCGAGGTCGTGGAGATCTTCTCCGGCGGGACGAGCCCGTCCACCGAGGAGCAGGTCCTCGACCGGGCCCTCGCCGCGCTCGCCGACGAGATCCGGATCATGCTGGACGAGGGCGTCGTCGCGGCCGCGCAGGACATCGACCTGTGCATGATCCTCGGCGCCGGCTGGCCGTTCCACCTCGGCGGCATCACCCCGTACCTGGACAGGTCCGGCGTCGCCGAGCGGGCCGCGGGCGGCCGCTTCCTGGAGCCGGGGGCCGCCTCCCTGCCCTCCTGACTCCTGAGCCACGGCCCACCTGATCCACCGGCCGCGGCCGGATCAGGTGATCATCACGGAGAGAGGCGTTCCGAACACGATTCGGAACGCCTCTTTTCCGACGTTTCCCCACGTCACGGACATGCACGTGTTTCGGCGGATCATAACCCGCGCACATATGGGCATACGGGTGTCGGCTATATGCCGGAAACCGGACACCGGGACGCGAAGGGGCACAGAAATTGAACGTGCTGCGCACGAAGTCGGTGGAGCAGTCGATCAGCGACACCGAGGAGCCGGAGCACCGGCTCCGCCGTGACCTGTCGGCGTTCGACCTCACCGTCTTCGGGATCGGCGTGATCATCGGAACCGGCATCTTCGTGCTCACCGGCGAGGTCGCCAAGGACAAGGCCGGCCCGGCGGTCGCCCTGTCGTTCCTGCTCGCCGCCGTCGTGTGCGGCCTCGCGGCGCTCTGCTACGCCGAGTTCGCCTCCACCGTCCCGGTCGCCGGCTCGGCCTACACCTTCTCCTACGCCACGATCGGGGAGTTCCCCGCCTGGATCATCGGCTGGGACCTCATCCTGGAGATGGCCCTCGGCGCGGCGGTGGTGTCGGTCGGCTGGTCGGGGTACTTCGCCTCGCTGCTGGACGACATCGGGATCACGATCCCGACGGCGCTCGCCGCACCGCCGGGCGAGGGCGGGACGGTGAACATCCCCGCCATCTGCCTCGTGCTGGTGGTGACCGGGCTGCTCGTCCTCGGCGTCAAGATCTCCTCGCGGGTGAACGCGGTGGTCGTGTCCATCAAGGTCGCCATCGTGCTGCTGGTGATCTTCGCCGGGCTGTTCTTCGTCAAGGGCTCCAACTACCACCCCTTCATCCCGCCGGCCGAATCGACGCCGAACGTGGAGGGCCTCAAGGCCCCGCTGATCCAGGTCCTCTTCGGCAGCGCGCCGGTCAGCTACGGGTGGCTCGGCATCTTCTCCGCCGTCGCGATCGTGTTCTTCGCCTACATCGGCTTCGACATCGTCGCGACCGCGGCCGAGGAGGCGCGGCGCCCGCAGCGGGACCTGCCGATCGGGCTCATCGGCTCCCTCGTCATCACCGCCATCCTGTACGCGGCCGTGGCGACGGTCGTCGTCGGCATGCAGAAGTACACCGAGCTGAGCGTCGCCGCGCCGCTCGCGGACGCGTTCAAGGCCGTCGGCCATCCCGTCTTCGCCACGATCATCAGCATCGGAGCGGTGATCGGGCTCACCACCGTCGTGCTGATCCTGCTGCTCGGGCAGAGCCGCATCTTCTTCGCGATGGGCCGCGACGGGCTGATGCCGCCCTGGCTCTCGGCCGTCCACCCGCGCTTCGGGACCCCCTACCGCGCGACCATCATCATGGGCGTGATCGTCGCGGTGCTCGCCGGGTTCATCCCGCTCGCCGAGCTGGCCGAGCTGGTCAACATCGGCACGCTGTTCGCGTTCCTCGTCGTCTCGGTCGCCGTGGTGATGCTGCGCCGCACCCGGCCCGACCTGCCGCGCTCGTTCCGCACGCCGTGGGTGCCGGTCATCCCGATCCTGTCCGTGCTCGCCTGCCTGTTCGTGATGATCAACCTGCCGGTGGAGACCTGGGTGCGGTTCCTGGTCTGGATGGTGGTCGGCGCCGTCGTCTACGCTCTGTACGGGTACCGGCACAGCAAGGTGGGACGCCGCGGAGGCGGCGAGCGCGTCGCCTACAAGTCCTGAACGACTCCAGTGACGGGGCTCACGGTGTCCTTTCGACCGACGGGTGGGCACAATGACCCGCATGGCATCTCCAGCGCGCGTCGCGGTGATCGGGTCGGGCCCGGCGGGGATCTACACCGCCGAGGCCCTGGTGAAGCAGGGCGGCGACGACGTACGGGTCGACGTCTTCGACCGGCTGCCGACGCCGTACGGGCTGGTGCGCTACGGCGTCGCTCCCGACCACACCTCCATCAAGTCGATCGCCCGGTACCTGCAGCGGGTGCTGGAGAACCCGGCCGTCCGGTTCTTCGGGTGCGTCGAGCTGGGCCGCGACCTCACCCGCGACGACCTGCTCGGATGCTATGACGCCGTCGTCTACTCGACCGGCGCGATGGTCGACCGGCACATGCGGATCCCCGGCGAGGACCTGCCCGGCAGCATCGCCGCGACCGACTTCGTCAACTGGTACTGCGGGCACCCCGACGCCGCCGACCACGAGTTCGACCTGTCGGTCGAGGAGGTCGCGGTGGTCGGCGTCGGCAACGTCGCCGTCGACGTCGTCCGGATCCTCGCCAAGACGGCCGCCGAGCTGCGCGAGACCGACGTGCCCGAGCAGGTCATCGAGGTGCTGTCGCGGAGCCGGGTGAAGCGCATCCACATGGTCGGGCGGCGCGGGCCCGCGCAGGCGAAGTTCACCACGAAGGAGGCGCGCGAGCTGGGCGAGCTGCCCAACGCGAGCATCCACGTCAGCCCGCAGGACATGGACCTCGACCCGGCGAGCGCCGCGCTGGCCGAGAGCGACCGGCACGTCCGCGGCAACATCAAGGCGCTGAGCGCCTGGACGGGCGAGCCCGCCGCCGGGCGCCCCCGCCACATCGACGTGCGGTTCTGGCGCGCCCCCGCCGAGATCCTCGGCACCGACCGGGTCGAGGGCCTCCGCCTGGAGAGGACCCGGCTGGACGAGTCGGGCCGCGTCACCGGCACCGGCGAGTTCGAGACGCTGCCGGTCGGCATGGTGCTGCGGTCCGTCGGCTACCAGAGCGTCCCGCTGGAGGGCGTCCCGTTCGACGAGCGCTCCTTCGTCGTCCCGAACGAGGGCGGCCGCATCGTCGGCCCGGACGGCGCCTTCGTGCCCCGCGAGTACGTCGCCGGATGGATCAAGCGCGGCCCGTCCGGCGTCGTCGGGACCAACAAGTCCGACGCCGCCGAGACCGTCCGCAACCTCCTCGAGGACCTCGCGGACGCCAAGACCGGACCTGAGGGCACCGTCGAGGAGCTGCTGGAGTCGCGGGGGCTGCCCGTCGTCACCTACGAGGACTGGCTGAACCTCGACGCCGCCGAGATCGCCCTCGCCCGCAGCCTCGACCGCGGTGAGCGCGTCAAGCTCGCCCGCTGGGAGGCCATGCGGTCCGCGTGCCGGGGGTCCGCGTAATCCCCGCGAAGTCCCCGCCGGGAAAGTAGTGACTCAGAGGTGAGCCGGACGCTACGGTGCGCGTGTGACCGGCGGTCCAGAACTGTACGGGTTCCCCCCACCCGAGACGGTCCCCGACCTCAGGTGGCTCGGCCCCGACTACGTCTCCGTGCTCGTGTACGACCTGACGCAGGGTCTCCTGCGCCAGGACCCGCACACGTTCGTCATGGGCGTGCGCTGCGAGGGGGAGCCCAGCCTCGCGCCCGCCGTCGACCCGGCGGGCGTCATCCGCGCGCACGACGCGTGCTTCCCGCTCCAGGTCTACGTCCAGGACGGGGCGGGGCGGCCCTGGTGCCTGCGTGGGCGATGGACGTACTCCGGACGTGAGCTCGGCACGTCCGCGGCGTCCATCACCCACTCGTGGCGGCTGCTGTCCGCGGAGGGCGGTTAGGAGCGCTCCTCCGAGGCGGCGGGCTCGTCGGCGTCGGCGGTGAGGCGGGCCACCGACTCGGTCACGTCGCGGGCCAGCGCCTGCGGCGTGAGCCCGATGTCGGCGAGGATCTCGCCCCGGGACGCGTGGTCGAGGAACTCCTGCGGGATGCCGAAGGTGCGGATCGGCGCGTCGACGCCCGCGTCGCGCAGCAGCCGCGCCACTGCGTCGCCCACGGCGCCGGTGCGGCCGTTGTCCTCGGCGACGGCGACGAGCGTGTGCTCGCGGGCGAGGTCGAGCAGCGCCGGGTCGAGCGGCTTCACCCACCGGGGGTCGACGACGGTGACGCCGATGCCCTGCGCGGCGATCAGCTCGGCCGCCTCGACCGCGGGCGTCGCCATGGAGCCGACCGCGACCAGCAGGACGCGGGCGCCGCCCGACCCGTCGTGGCGGGCCAGCACGTCCATGCCGCCGGCCTTGCCGACGGCCTCGATGTCGGCGGCCGCCGGGCCCTTGGGGTAGCGGATCGCGGTCGGGCCGTCGGAGACGGCCACGCACTCGCGCAGCAGCTCGCGGAGCCGGGCCCCGTCGCGCGGGACCGCGATGCCCATGCCGGGCACGAGCTGAAGGATCGACATGTCCCACATGCCGTTGTGGCTGGCGCCGTCGTCGCCGGTCACGCCGGAGCGGTCCAAGGCGAAGGTGACGGGCTGGCGGTGCAACGCCGTGTCCATCAGGACCTGGTCGAAGGCGCGGTTCAGGAACGTGGCGTAGAGCGCCACGACCGGGTGCAGGCCGCCCATCGCCAGGCCGGTGGCGGAGGTGACGGCGTGCTGCTCGGCGATGCCGACGTCGAAGATGCGGTCGGGGAACGCCTCGGCGAACGGCGCGAGCCCGACCGGGTAGAGCATCGCGGCGGTGATGCCGACGACGTCGCGGCGCTCGCGCCCGATCGCCACCATCTCCTCGCCGAAGATCTTCGTCCAGGCCGGGCCGCCCTTGCGGGTGACGAACTTGCCGGTGGCGGGGTCGAACGCGCCGCCGCCGTGCATGCAGTCCTCGGTGTCGTTCTCGGCGGGGGCGTAGCCGCGGCCCTTGGTGGTGATGCAGTGCACGATGACCGGGCGGCCGAACCCGCGGGCGCGGCGCAGCGCCCGCTCGACGGCGTCCTCGTCGTGGCCGTCGATCGGCCCGACGTACTTCATGCCGAGGTCCTCGAACATGGCCTGCGGCTGGAGGACGTCCTTGAGGCCCTTCTTGATGCCGTGCAGGGCCTCGTAGGCGACGTTGCCGACCACGGGCGCCCGCGGCACCGTCTTCTTGATCAGGTCGAGCGCGTTCTCGTAGCCCTGGGTGACGCGCAGGTCGGCCAGGTGCGAGGCGAGCCCGCCGATGGTCGGCGAGTAGGAGCGGCCGTTGTCGTTGACGACGATGATGACGGGGCGGTCGACGCCCGCGGCGATGTTGTTCAGCGCCTCCCAGCACATGCCTCCGGTGAGCGCGCCGTCACCGACGACCGCGACGACGGCGCGGTCGTCCTCGCCGCGCAGCTGGAAGGCCTTGGCGAACCCGTCGGCGTAGGACAGGGCGGTCGAGGCGTGCGAGTTCTCGATGAGGTCGTGCTCGGACTCGGCGCGGCTCGGGTAGCCGGACAGGCCGCCGCGCCGGCGCAGCAGCTCGAAGTCGTGCCGGCCGGTGAGCAGCTTGTGCACGTAGGCCTGGTGGCCGGTGTCGAAGAGGATCTTGTCGTGCGGCGAGTCGAAGACGCGGTGCAGCGCGATCGTCAGCTCGACCGCGCCCAGGTTGGGCCCCAGATGCCCGCCGGTCTTGGAGACCGCCTGGACGAGGAACTCGCGGATCTCCTCCGCGAGCCGAGACATCTGAGCGGCGTCCAGTCGTTTGAGGTCGTCGGGACCTGTGATCGACTCCAGCAAGCTCACTCGTTTCAACTCCTCCGTCGGGGATCCGGTCTCCCCTGGCTCGGGCCGTTCCGAGTTTAATCCCGGTTCGCCCGCGACGCGCCGCGGACCACCCGCCCGGGGGGTGTGAAAAGACTGACCCCGAGAGGGGGGATGAGGTAGGAAGTGAGCATGGGCGTCGAAGAGATTGTGCTGCTCAACGCGGACGACGAGGCGGTCGGAACCGCGCCCAAGAGCACCAGCCACCATAGGGACACGCCGTACCACCTGGCCTTTTCCTGCTATGTCACGGATACGGACGGTCGCGTGCTGATCACTCAGCGCGCTCTCGGGAAGCGGACGTTCCCCGGCGTCTGGACGGGCAGCTGCTGCGGCCATCCGGGGCCCGGCGAGAAGCTCCGCGACGCCGTGCTCCGGCGCTTGCAGGACGAGCTCGGCATCCGGGAGGCGACGCTCACGTCCGTTCTGCCCCGGTTCCAGTACCGCGCCGTCGCCGACGACGGGACGGTCGAGCACGAGCGCTGCCCCGTCGTGCGCGCCGTCGTCCCGGCGGGCACGGCCGTCCGGGTCAACCCCGAGGAGGTCGAGCACGCGGAGTGGTGGACGTGGGAGCGCTGCCTGGAGCTGACCCGGCGCCCCGAGTCCTCGCTCTGGTACCGGCTCCAGCTGGCCGAGCTGGCACCGCTCGGCGCGCCGCTCGACTGGCCCGACGCCGGCCTCGCCGGCCTGCCGCCCGCCCTCGGCTGGTAGCCGCGCGCACCCGTGCCCGCCGCGGCCGCGGGCCGCCGCATCACCGAAAGATCACTATTCGGCGTCCGGTGTTGACCGTCCGTCCGTCCAAGCAGACGCTTGTTTTTCGGGGTAACCGAAGGGACGGACGATGCGAGTACGTGCTCCCGGGCGGCGCCTGAAGGCGGTCGCCGCCGTGACGATGACCGCCGCCCTCGCCGTGTCGGGCTGCGGCGGCAGCGACGACAAGGGCTCCGACGACAAATCCCAGGTCGAGGTCTTCTCCTGGTGGACCGGGCCCGGTGAGGCGGACGGGCTCGCCGCGATGCAGGCCGACTTCGAGAAGAAGAACCCCGGCACCAAGTTCGTCAACGCGGCCATCGCCGGCGGGTCGGGCACCCAGGCCCAGGCCGTCCTGGCGAGCCGGCTCCAGAACCGCAAGCCCCCGGACTCCTTCCAGGGCCACGCGGGCGCCGAGCTTCTCGACTACATCAAGGCCGGGCAGATCGAGCCGCTGGACTCCTTCTACGAGGAGAACAACCTGAAGGCGGCCTACCCGCAGCAGCTCCTCGACCAGATCAGCTACAAGGGGAAGATCTACTCGGTTCCGGTGAACATCCACCGGTCGAACATGCTCTGGTACAACCCGGGCATCCTGAAGGACGCCGGGATCTCCGGGCCGCCCGCGACGATCGCCGATTTCATCACCGCGCTGAAGGCCGTCAAGGACAGGACGAAGAAGGTCCCGCTGTCGCTCGGAGCGCAGTGGACGGCCGACCACCTGCTGGAGAACGTCCTGCTGGGCGACCTCGGCACCGACGCCTACAACGCGCTGTGGAAGCCGGGCGCCGACTGGAGCAGCCCGGCGGTGACCAAGGCGCTGACCGACTACGCCGAGATCATGAAGTACACGACGCTGGAGGCCGCGTCCACCGACTGGCAGGGCGCCGCCAAGGCCGTCGTGGACGGCAAGGCCGCGTTCAACATCATGGGCGACTGGGCGTACGGGTACTTCGTCGGCAGCGCGCCGAACGGCCTCGGCAAGAAGCTCGACACCGACTTCAAGTACGCGGCCTCCCCCGGCACGGACGGCACCTACCTGTGGCTGTCGGACAGCTTCACCCTCCCCAAGGGAGCGCCCCACCGCGGCGGCGCCCTCGCATGGCTGAAGGAGGTGTCCAGCAAGGAGGGGCAGGACCTGTTCAACCCGAAGAAGGGATCCGTCCCCGCCCGCAAGGACGCCGACAAGAGCCTCTACAAGGGCTACCTCCAGTACGCGTTCGAGCAGTGGAACAAGCCCGGCGTCAAGCTGGCGGGCTCGTTCTGGCACGGCGTCAACGCCAGTAAGAAGCAGCACACCGACATCGACACCGCGGTGGGCCTCTTCCTGCAGAACAAGGACGTCGCCAAACTCCAGCAGGGGCTGGTGAGCGCGGCCAAGAACAGCGGCCAGTGAGCTCCACCGGTTCCAGGTGGGCCCGTAGCCGCCGGTGGCTGCCCGGACTGCTGCTGGTCTCGCCGTCCATCGCGGCGATCGGCCTGTTCGTCTACGGGCTCATCTTCTGGAACACGCGGGTCGCGGTGAGCGGCAAGCACGACGAGGTCACCGAGTACGGGTTCGACAAGGGCAGGAACTTCGTCGACCTTTGGGACCAGCCCAGCTGGCCCGGCGCGGTGAAGCACGCGCTGCTGTTCACCGCGGTCTTCGTCGTCGGCGCCCTGGTGCTCGGCGCGTTCCTGGCGTTCCTGATGGACAAGGGCATCAGGGGCGAGGCGTCCTTCCGCGTCGTCTACCTGTTCCCCATGGCGGTGTCGTTCATCGCCAGCGGCGTCGTGTGGCGCTGGCTGATGAACCCGGCGCCGCCGGAGCGCGCGGTCGGCTTCAACCAGCTGTTCGACAAGTTGCACCTCGGCGCGCTGGCGAACAGCTGGTGGCAGGACCCGGACTGGGGCATGGCCGCCATGGCCCTGCCCGCGATCTGGCAGATGTCCGGCTACGTGATGGCGCTGTACCTCGCGGGGTTCCGCAGCGTCCCCGGAGAGCTGCGCGAGGCGGCGCGGGTGGACGGCGCGTCCGAGTGGAAGGTGTACCGGTACGTGGTCCTGCCCCAGCTCCGCCCGGTCACGCTGTCCGCGCTGATCATCCTCGGGCACATCTCGCTGAAGGTGTTCGACCTGATCATGGCGATCGCGGGCAAGCAGATCATCACCTATGTCCCGGCCGTCGCCACCTACGTCGAGATCTTCGACCGGCACGACCCGGCGAACGGCGCCACGATCGCCACCTACCTGCTGTTCGCGGTGGCCCTGCTGGTGATCCCCTATCTGGTCTGGTCGGTACGTTCGGAGCGGACGCGATGACGCACGTGGAGCCGGGCGGGTCGTCGCGCGCGTGGCAGGCCGCCAAGCTGGTCGTCCTGCTGGCGTTCGTCCTGCTCTTCCTGATCCCCGTCTACGTGCTGGTGGTCACGAGCTTCAAGCCGCTGGACGAGGCCGACCCGAGCAGCGCCTGGAACCTGCCGGCCAGCTGGAGCATGTCCGGCTGGAGCTCGGCGTGGGACGCGCTGCGGCCCGGCCTGGAGAACAGCGTCAAGATCGCCGTCTCCGGGTCGCTGATCTCGGCGGTGCTCGGCTCGCTGAACGGCTACGTGCTGTCCAAGTGGCGGTTCCCGGGCGCGGACGTGGTCTTCACGCTGTTCCTGTTCGGCATGTTCATCCCCTACCAGGCGGTGATGATCCCGCTGGCCGGCCTGCTCACCGACATGGAGCTGGTGGGGACGATCCGCGGCCTCGTCCTGGCCCACGTCGTGTACGGCATCCCGATCTGCACGCTGATCTTCCGGAACTACTACGTGACGATCCCGGACGAGCTGATCGAGGCGGCCCGGGTCGACGGCGCGGGGATGCTCCGCACCTACTGGTCGGTCGTCCTGCCGGTGTCGGCGCCCGCGTTCGCGGTGACGCTGATCTGGCAGTTCACCTCGATGTGGAACGACTTCCTGTTCGCGGTGTTCCTCGGCGCCCCCGACAGCTGGCCGGTCACGGTGATGCTGAACAACACGGCCGGTTCGGGCGCGGTGGCCGTCCAGTACAACCAGCAGATGGCCGAGGCGCTGCTCGCCTCCCTGCCGACATTGCTGGTCTACCTGCTGCTCGGACGGTTCTTCATGCGCGGCCTCATGGCGGGCGCGCTGAAGGGCTGAGAATCGCGCGGACGCGTCAACCACATTTCACCCTCAGGCGTCACATGTGTGATCAAACACCTCATGGGTTCGAACAACCCATGACGGACAACGACCCGTTCGCCTCGTACGTTGGCAATTCCTCCGGGATGCGCCTAGCCTCTCGGGCATCGTCGCGCGACCCCCGGCGTCCCGCCGCCGGGCGTCCCGCCGATACCCGGGGGCGCACGAACCGGGCGAATACTGGAGGTGACCGCGTGCAGGCGATGAGTGTTCAGCAGCCCTGGGCGTTCGCGATCGCGCGTGGTGGCAAGGCCGTGTCCAACCAGAGCTTCCCGACCGCCTACCGCGGTCCGCTGCTCATCCACGCCTCGATGCGCGTCGACCTGAAGGCGTGCGACTCCCCGCTGATCCAGGCGGCCGGGTGGGACCCCCGCGACCCGCTCGCCACGATCGGCGCGGTCATCGCGGTCGCCGAACTCGACGACGTCTGTTCGGCCGCCGTCCGCGGCGCCGCCTGCGACTGCGGCCCCTGGGCCGGCCCCGCCGCCCACCACTGGCGCCTTGCGGACATCCGCGCCCTCCCCCGCCCCATCGTCGCCCTGGGCCGCACCGACCTGTGGCAGCCGACCCCCACCCTGGTCAAAGAGGTCGAGACGATGTTCGCCACCGCCGCCCTCAACAACGCCAACTGAGCGTAAAGAACTCACTACTCTAGGTCGCGACAGTCGGGCGGGGTAACGTAGTGCCTGCATGGATTCGGCATGCCACCAGCGGGAGCGGAAACGTGAGCGTCGCGCACGATCATGGCGGGTTCGGCCCGTACACGGCGGAGGATCTGCACGCCCGAGAGGACGAAGGCCGCGGCCTTGAACTCGAAGACGGGTGGCTGGTCGAGTTGTCCCCGAGCGCGCCTCACAATTGGGCCGCGAGGCAAGTCCAGGACATCCTCCAAGAGGCGGCGACGGACGTGAAGGCCTCCGTCTTCATCGCCGGTGGAGGCGAATGGGAGATCAGCACTCCGGCGGGCATTCGCAAGCCCGACGTGTTCGTGGTGCCGAGGAATGTGGCCCGCGCCTCGATCGTCGACCGCAACCCTGTCGTGATTCCGGGCATCGAGGTCCTGCTCGTCGTCGAGGTCGTGTCTCCGGGCAGTGGCAGCGAACGCACCGACCGCGTGCGCAAGCTCAAGGAGTACGCGACGCTCGGTATTCCTCAGTACTGGCTCGCCGAGTTCGCTCCCAGCCCCAGCATCCAGATCTTCGCTCTGGACGACGTCGCTGCCACCTACCGTCGAGTCCGAACGGTCAGCGCGGGGAACCTGGCGGAGGCGACGGTGGAGGCGGACACCACCATCACCGTGCGGTTCGACCCGCGGGTTCTCACGGAGTTCTGAGGGCTTCGGCGGCCTCGCGGAGGCGGGCGAACTCGGCGGCGATGCGGTCGAGGGGCCAGCTCGCGTTGAGGCCGCTCGGGTTCGGCAGGACCCAGAGGCGTGCGGGGCCGAAGTCCTCGTCCTGCGGTCCGATCTGCGTCTTGGGGCGGCCGAAGGCCGTGCGGTAGGCGGTGACGCCCGCGACGGCCAGGTAGGCGGGGCGGTGGCGTTCGACGAGGGCGGCCAGGCGCCGTCCGCCCTCGCGGAGTTCGGCGTCGGTCAGCTCGTCGGCGCGGGCGGTGGTGCGCGGCGCCAGGTTGGTGATGCCGAGGCCGTACCCGGGCAGCAGGTCCTGCTCGGACGGGTGCAGCCTCCGGTCGGTGAAGCCGGACAGGTGCAGCGCGGGCCAGAAGCGGTTGCCGGGACGGGCGAAGTGGCGGCCGGTCGCGCCCGAGTACAGGCCCGGGTTGATGCCGCAGAACAGGACGCGGAGCGTCCCCGGGCCCTCGGGCAGGATGTCGGGGATGACGCGATCGCGAGCGGCCTCCAGATCGGCCTTGGTGGGACGCATCAGAACAGGCTAGGGGCGATCAGCACCACCGCGGACGGCTTCCAGCCGGGCTTCCTGGTGGGGCGCGTCAGAACAGGCTGCGGACGATCAGCACCGCCGCGGACGTCCCGACGACGGCGAGGAGCGCGGCCCGCAGGCGCCCGCCGTCAAGGTAGCGGCGCAGCGGGCCCGCCAGGAGGAAACCGGCGAACACGAACGGGACCAGCTCGGCGCCCGCGACGACCTGCCGGGCCGGGAGGCGCCCGGCGGCGGCGAGGGTGAGCAGCGACAGCAGGGCGCCGGCGATGAAGAACACCGCCAGGGTCGCGCGGACGCGGGGGCCGCTCTCGCGCTGGTAGAGCAGCGCGAGCGGCGGGCCGCCGATGCCGGACGCGGTGCCGGTCGTGCCGGAGATGACCCCGGCGGTGGCGAGCGTGCGGCGGTTGCGCGGCACGTCCGCCGCCCAGACCGTCGCGGCGAGCGCGGCGAGGACGACCACGCCGATCACGACGCCGAGGACGCGGTCCGGGGCGGCGGCCACCAGCCACACGCCGATCGGCGTGCCTGCGAGGCGGCCGACGAACGCCCAGCCGAGCCCGCGCAGGTCGGCGTGCCGCAGCTCCTGGGCGAGTGTCGCGAAGGGCAGGACGAGCGCGATGACGAGGATCGCTCCCGGCATCAGGGACGGGAACAGCATCGTGACGATCGGCGTCGCGACCAGCCCGACGCCGAGGCCGACGCTGCCCTGCACGATCGCGCCGGCGAGCGCGGCCAGGCCCCCGATGAGGACGAACTCGACAGGCGGCACGACACGCGATCTTAAGGCCCGCTCAGGACGACGCTTCGTCCAGGCGCCGGAGCTGATCGGGGGTCAGGGGCGTGTGGGCCGCTTCCACGAGGGGTGGGAGCTGGGCGAGGGTCCGGGCGCTCGCGATGGGCGCGGCGACGGTCGGCTGGGCGGCGAGCCAGGCGAGCGCGACGGTCGCGACCGGCACGTCCTGCTCCTCTGCAACGATGTCGAGCGCGGCCAGGACGGCGCGCCCGCGCTCGCTCTCCAGGTGCCGCGCCGCGCTCCCGGCGCGCGCGCTGTCCACCGTGGAGCCGGGACGGTACTTGCCGGTGAGGAAGCCGGCCGCGAGGCCGTAGTAGGGGACGGCGGCCAGCCCGTACCGTTCGGCGAGGTCGCGGCGGGGGCCCTCGTAGGAGTCGCGGGAGACGAGGTTGTACTGCGGCTGGACGGCCACGTAGCGGGCCGTCCCCTCGCGCTCGCTGAACTCCAGGGACGCCTGGAGCCGGTCGAGTTCGATGTTGGACACCCCGATCTGCCGGATCTTGCCGGAGGCGACCAGCCCGTCCAGCGTCGTCATGATCTCCTCGACGGGCACCGAGGGGTCGTCGAAGTGGGTGAAGTACAGGTCGATGCGGTCGGTGCGCAGCCGCCGCAGCGAGTCGTCCACGGCCGCCCTCATCGTCGCGGCGGCCAGGCCCTGGTGCTCGGGGTGGCGGCCGCCCTTGGTCGCGATCACGAGGTCGTCGCGGTTGCCGCGCGCCTCCGCCCACTCCCCGATGATCGACTCGGACTCGCCGCCGCGGTTGCCCTCCACCCAGGCCGAGTAGGAGTCGGCGGTGTCGAGGAAGTTGCCGCCCGCCGCGGCGTAGGCGTCCAGGATCTGGAAGGAGCGGTCCCGGTCCGCGGTCCAGCCGAAGACGTTGCCGCCCAGGCAGAGCGGGAAGACGTCGAGTTCACCGATCTTGTGCATGGTGATATCCAGCTTTCTCCTAGTTCGTGATGCCGTTTTCGGGGGATGATTTACCCCGTGTTAGCCGCATGTCTCGCATTTGCCGCCGTGGCCGCCCTGCTGACCATCACGCCCGGCGTGGACACGATGCTCGTCGTGCGCAACACGGTGGCCGGGGGCCGCCGGACGGGCCTGCTGTCGTCGTCGGGGGTGGTGACCGGCGTGCTGTGCTGGGCCCTGATGAGCGCGATCGGGCTGACCGCGGTGCTGGCGGCGTCCCGTGTCGCGTTCGACGCGGTGCGCCTCGCGGGCGCCTGCTACCTGCTGTGGCTCGGCGCCCGGGCCCTCTGGACGGCGCGCCGCCGCACGCCCAGCGCCCCCGACGAGGCGCCGCCGTCCCCCGCGTCCGGCCGCACGGCCTTCCGCACCGGGCTCACGACGAACCTGCTCAACCCCAAGGTCGGCGTCTTCTACATGAGCCTGCTCCCCCAGTTCGTCCCGGACGGCGCCTCGGTGTTCTGGACGAGCATGCTGTTCGCCGCCATCCACGCCGCCGAGGGCCTGCTGTGGCTGGCCGTCATCGTCATCGCCGCCGGCGCCGCCCGCCGCGCCCTCACCCGTCCCGCGGTGAAGCGCCGCCTCCAGCAGGTCACGGGGCTGGCGTTCATCGGCTTCGGCGTCCGGCTGGCCGTCGAGCGCTAGCCGCGGGCCTGGCCGGCGAGCGCGCGGGCCAGCGCTTCCGCGGTGTCGCCGGAGAGCGGCGCGTGCCCGTTGAGGATGCGGTACCAGAGCACCCCGTACGCCTGGTCGACGACGAGGTCGAGATCGGTTCCGGGTGAGACCTCGCCGCGGTCGCGGGCCCGCTCCAGCAGCCCGCGCAGCACCCCGCGCCGCCCGTCGACGAAGGCGCGCATGTGCTCGCGGGCGTGCGGGTCGCGCTGCGCCTCGGCCATCGCGAGCCGCAGGACGGCCACGGTCCGCTCGTGGCCGGCGGCCCGGAACGTCGCGCGCAGGAAGGCCTCGAGGTCGCCGTGCAGCGAGCCGGTGTCCGGGACGGGGATGTGCTCGCCGGCGCGCTCGGCCACCGCCTCCAGCAGCACGGCGCCCTTGGACGGCCACCAGCGGTAGATCGTCTGCTTCCCCACACCGGCCGCCGCGGCGATCGTGTCGATCGTGACGGGGGTGTCGCTCGTCCCGCCGAGGAGCTCGACGGCGACGTCCAGGATCGCCTGGCGCGCGGCCTCGTTGCGTCGCCGGCCCGTGTGCGGTCGGCGGGTCTCACCGGTCATGGGCCGAGCATATCCGTTTGACGAGACCGCCCGTCTCGGCAAACAATTGTCGAGACGGCAAGTCTCGACAACGAAAGGCCACGCATCATGACGCTCAACGGGCAGCGGGTCCTCGTCTGCGGCGGCACCTCCGGGATCGGCGCGGCCACCGCCCGGCTCTTCGCCGGCCAGGGCGCCGACACCGTCGTCACCGGACGCGACGCGGAGCGCCTCGCCAAGGCCGCCGCCGACGGCCTCACCGCACGGCGGCTGGACGCCGCCTCGGCGGAGGAGGTCGCCGCGTTCTTCGCCGAGGACACGGTCTACGACCACCTCGTCCTCACGCTGAGCGGCGGGGCGGGCGCGGGCCCCATCGCCACCCTCGACCTGGACGACCTGCGCTCCGGTTTCGAGGCCAAGTTCTGGCTCCACCTGCGGCTCGTCCAGGCCGCGCTCCCCCGGCTGGCGGAGGGCGGCTCGATCACGTTCGTCACCGCGTCCTCGGCGCGGGCCGCCCTGCCCGGCACGGCCGGCCTCGCGGCGATCAACGGCGCGCTGGAGGCGGTGGTGCCGCCCCTGGCCACGGAGCTGGCTCCGCTGCGGGTGAACGCCGTGTCCCCGGGCGTCATCGAGACGCCGTGGTGGGACGGCATGCCCGGCGAGCAGCGCGCCGCCATGTTCGCCGAGCACGCCGCGGCCCTGCCGGTCGGCCGCGTCGGGCGTCCCGAGGACGTGGCGCAGGCGATCCTGCTGACCGCGACGAACGGCTTCATGACCGGCAGCGTCGTGGAGTGCAACGGGGGCCTGAGCCTGCCCACCGGCCGCTGACCGAACGGGAACGGGCCGCCCCCCGCTGAGGGGAGGCGGCCCGTTTCGGCGCGCTGCCTACTTGCGCAGCAGGTTGCGCAGGACGTACTGGAGGATGCCGCCGTTGCGGTAGTAGTCGGCCTCGCCCGGGGTGTCGATGCGGACGACGGCGGAGAACTCCTTGCCGTCGGCCTTGACGGTGACCTCCTCCGGGATGCCGCCCTCGTTGAGGGCGGTGACGCCGGTGATGTCGAACGTCTCGGTGCCGGTGAGGCCGAGGGACTCGGCGGACTCGCCCTCCCTGAACTGCAGCGGCAGGACGCCGAGGCCGATCAGGTTGGAGCGGTGGATGCGCTCGTAGGACTGCGCGATGACGGCGCGGACGCCGAGCAGCGCGGTGCCCTTGGCCGCCCAGTCGCGCGAGGAGCCGGAGCCGTACTCCTTGCCCGCGATGACCACGAGCGGGGTGCCCTGCGAGGCGTAGTTCTGCGCGGCGTCGTAGATGAACGCCTGCGGCGCGCCGTCCTCTGTGAAGTCGCGGGTGTAGCCGCCCTCGACGCCGTCCAGGAGCTGGTTGCGCAGCCGGATGTTGGCGAACGTCCCGCGGATCATGACCTCGTGGTTGCCGCGGCGCGAGCCGTAGGAGTTGAAGTCCTTGACCGCGACGCCGTGGTCCTGCAGGTACTGCGCGGCGGGCGTGCCGGCCTTGATGGACCCGGCCGGGGAGATGTGGTCGGTGGTGACCGAGTCGCCGAGCTTGGCGAGGACGCGGGCGCCGTGGATGTCGGCGACCGGCTCCGGCTCGGCGCCCATGCCGTCGAAGTACGGCGCCTTGCGGACGTAGGTGGACTGCTCGTCCCACTCGAACAGGTCGCCGGTCGGGATGTCGAGGCCGCGCCAGCGGTCGTCGCCCTTGAAGACGTCCGCGTAGCTCTCGGTGAACATCTCCTGCCCGATGGACGACTCGACGATCGAGGCGACCTCCTCCGGCGCGGGCCAGATGTCGGCCAGGCGGACCGGGCCGTCCGCGCCCTCGGCGATCGGGTCGTTCAGGATGTCGATGTCCATCGTCCCGGCGAGCGCGTAGGCGATGACCAGCGGCGGCGAGGCCAGGTAGTTCATCTTCACGTCGGGGCTGATGCGGCCCTCGAAGTTGCGGTTGCCGGACAGCACCGCGGTGACCGCGAGGTCGTTGTCGTTGACGGCCTTGGAGATCTCCGGCTGGAGCGGGCCGGTGTTGCCGATGCAGGTGGTGCAGCCGTACCCGACGAGGTTGAAGCCGATCTTGTCGAGGTAGGGGGTGAGGCCGGCGCGCTCGAGGTAGTCGGTGACGACCTGGGAGCCCGGCGCGAGGGAGGTCTTCACCCACGGCTTGCGGGTCAGGCCCTTCTCCACCGCGTTCTTCGCCAGCAGCGCCGCGCCGATCATCACGTACGGGTTGGACGTGTTGGTGCAGGAGGTGATCGCGGCGACGGCGACGTGCCCGTGGTCGAGCTCGAACTCCGTCCCGTCCTCCAGGGTGACCGGGACGGGGTTGTTCGGGCGCCCGGAGCCGTCGGTGCCGTGCCGGCGCGGCTTGTCGCCGTTGGAGTCGTGGCTGATCGCCGGAGCGTCCGACGCCGGGAACGACTCGCTGGAGGCCTCGTCCGCCGCGCCCTGGATGCTCTCGACGTAGTTCTGCACGTCGCGCCGCCAGGTCGGCTTGGCGTCGGCCAGGGAGATGCGGTCCTGCGGACGCTTCGGGCCGGCGAGCGACGGGACGACCGTCGCGAGGTCGAGCTCCATGTACTCGGAGAAGTCCGGCTCGACCGACGGGTCGAGCCAGAGGCCCTGCTCCTTGGCGTAGGCCTCGACGAGCGCGATCTGCTCCTCGTCCCGGCCGGTGAGGCGCAGGTACTTCAGCGTCTCGTCGTCGATCGGGAAGATGGCGCAGGTGGAGCCGAACTCGGGGCTCATGTTGCCGATCGTGGCGCGGTTCGCCAGCGGCAGCGCGTGCACGCCCTCGCCGTAGAACTCCACGAACTTGCCGACGACGCCGTGCTCGCGCAGCATCTCGGTGATGGTGAGCACGAGGTCGGTCGCGGTCGTCCCGGCGGGCAGCTCACCGGTCAGCTTGAAGCCGACGACGCGCGGGATGAGCATCGAGATCGGCTGGCCGAGCATCGCGGCCTCCGCCTCGATGCCGCCGACGCCCCAGCCGAGCACGCCGATGCCGTTCTCCATCGTCGTGTGCGAGTCGGTGCCGACGCACGTGTCGGGGTAGGCGACGCCGTTCCGGTCGAACACCACGCGGGCCAGGTGCTCGATGTTCACCTGGTGGACGATGCCGGTGCCGGGCGGGACGACCTTGAACTCGTCGAACGCCGTCTGCCCCCACCGCAGGAACTGGTAGCGCTCCTTGTTGCGCTCGTACTCGCGCTGCACGTTGCGCTCGAACGCGTCGGGCGAGCCGAAGTAGTCGACGATCACCGAGTGGTCGATCACCATCTCGGCCGGCGCCAGCGGGTTGATCCGGGTCGGGTCACCGCCGAGGTCGCGCACCGCCTCGCGCATCGTGGCGAGGTCCACCACGCACGGCACACCGGTGAAGTCCTGCATGATCACCCGCGCGGGTGTGAACTGGATCTCCTTGCTCGGCTTGGCCTTCGCGTCCCACTGCGCGAGCGCGCGGATGTGCTCGGCGGTGACGTTCGCGCCGTCCTCGGTGCGCAGCAGGTTCTCCAGCAGCACCTTCAGGCTGTACGGGAGACGGGCCGCGCCCTCGACGGCGTCCAGCCGATAGATGTCGTACGACTTGTCGCCAACCTGCAGCTTGTCAAGGCTGCCGAAGCTGTTCGCGGACACGGACTCCTCCTCCGTCGCCACCGCGCGTCGGGTCCGGGACATGAGCGCGCGGCGCTGGTGTTGATCTTCAGTAGGCCCGTCCCCGAGGCCGACGCGGGACGGCGCGCGGCGGGACGGGAGCTTCGTCTCCCTTGATCCTGCCTTAGTCGGACTCCTGACCCACAATCAGGGGCGCCTAACTTCTGCCACTTTTCTCTCGACGTCAAGCTATCTTCAATTTATCTCGACATCAAGCTACTTGCACCCCGCCGCGCGCCAGGGCTCGACGAGCCTTCCGGTCGGGCAGGTGCGAGCCGGTCGTTCGCGGCCGATGAGTTCCGCCGCTCCGCGCGGTCTCATTCACCACCCGTCAGCATGGGTGATACGAGGCCCGGAGAGGACGCACCATGACCGCGCAGACGAAGAGCACACCGCTCGACAAGAAGTTCACCGAGACCCTGCGGAAGAGCCCCGCCAAGGGCGGCTGGACCTACGTCGTCTGGCCGGAGTCGGCGGACTTCTTCGGCACCCGCGGCCTGGTGAAGGTCAAGGGAACCGTCGACGGGCACCCGTTCCGGGGCTCCTTCATGGCGCTGGGCGACGGCAACCACAAACTCGCCGTGAAGGCGGAACTCCTCAAGGCTCTCGACAAAGAGGCGGGCGACACCGTGACCGTCAACCTCACTGAGCGCCTCGGTTAGGTCGGCATGTGCCCAGCGACAGGGCCGGTGGCGGCCGGAGCTCCCACCGACCGCACCCGTCCCGGACTCCCGCAGGCCGAGCTCGCCGACCGGGTCAACTGCTAGCCGACACTCCACCCGTCCGAGATCGGCGTCGACCGCGGGCCGCTCGGCGATCCGTGTCCCTGATCTCCGGCGCCGAGACAGGCCAGGTCCCGGCGCCGGACCAGTTCGCGGAGGCGTGAAGCCCCGCCGCTTCCCCAGCGGGTTCGCCGAGTACCTGGTGGTCGAGCGGAAGACCAGCATGATCCGCTGGGGCGGGGGCTGCGGATCCCCGGCACCCGCCCGCGCGCTCGGTGGGGCATCGAGGACGAACGTGTGGGCTCCTGGAGGGAAGCGCGGCGGTGGACACAGGCGGCGCACTCCTGGGGGCGCTCGACTTCGAGGGCGCCTTCCGGGTCTCCTCAGCTCAGCTGTCCGCGCTGGCTATGCGTTCTCTGCGGTGAAGGGGTAGCCGATGGTGTCGAGCGTTTCGGTCAGGGAGGTGAGATCGGTTCGCGGGTTGAGTCGCCGGACGAGGTCGCCGGTCACAGGCCGGTGTTCGAAGATCTCCCTGACGGCGGCGGGGTCGAGGGAGACCTCGAAGTAGTCGGTGGCGTAGGCGCGGTAGGCCTCGGGAGTGCCCTTGGCCAGGAGGTCGAAAAGCCAGTCCGATCCGTCGGGGTCCAGGCTCTGCTCCGGTGGCGGGAACTCGATGTCGCCGGTCCTCCAGGCCGGATCGCCGTCCAGGCGCCAGAGGCAGACGGTCGCCGTCAGAAACGGTCCTGCGCCCCCTTCATGGCAGAAAGCCGGTTCGGTGACTTGGGCGGCGAACTGCTCCGGGATCGACTCGACCAGGCCAGGCCAGAGCGCGTAGTCGTCGTCGGCGTACGGGCTCATCGGGGACTCGTGGTCGAACCCGCGGATGAAGGCGCCGGCGGGGGTGAAGACGATCGAGTACTCGTCGCCGCTGCCGTTGTCCATCGCAGCGAGCTCCTGGTTCTCGGCCCACCGGCCGTCGAAGGTGTAGGTGGCGTAGCCGTCCGGGCTCAGAATCGCGTCCAAGACGGCGAAGGACTGGCTCAGCGCCCGGACGGTCGCGATGGACGGGAGACGCTGGGCGAGATCAACGGCGGTCATGGCCGCATCCAAACAGTTGCCCCCGACACACGACCTTGGCCCTTCCCATCTTCGTCTGGCCTGGTGGTGAAGGGCGAGGACGGCCCGGACGATGGCGGTTGGGTGAGCAGCGGGCCGTGCGCACCGCACCCCTGAATCGGGTCCGGAGCTGTCTCATCGCTGGGTCGCGGCGGCTTACTGCCGATCGGGGCGGACGATGCGCCAAGCGCCGGAGGGGGTGACCCAGATCAGCAAGCCGGGCCAGATCTGGAACAGCTTCCAGTCGTGACGCTGCTTGAGCCTGTGGTGGCGTCTACAGAGCGGGGCCAGGTTGCAGCGGCAGGTGATGCCGGGCCGCCACGGCACCGTGTGGTCGAGGTCGCAGCGGTGCGACGGCTGGTTGCAGGTGGGGAACACGCAGGTCGCGTGCCGGGCTTCGACCTCTCGACGTATCCCGGCGGGCGGACGGTAACCGGGCCGTCCGTGGGTGGGTTGTTCCCCTTGGCAGGCCATGTCCCGGGCCCCAGCCAGCCGTTGCTGAAGGCGTTGTGCGGCCCTTCCGACAGCGATGTGTCTGTCCCCGGGCCGAGCACGCTCACTTGCATCACCCAGAAGCCCACCGACAACGTCAGCCAGCGACGCGACCTCTGGGTCGACATCCCCGTCATCTAGATGAGCGCCGAGGCCGCGACCGCCGCGACCAGAACCTGGCCAGGCGCCGACGACCGCCGCCCCGCTGACCTCAGAACCGCTGAACTCAACGCCGCTTGTCTCGTCCCCCTCGGGCTCGGCACCGGCGGGCGCGACGCCCGTGACCTCAACGCCAACGTGCTCGAAGCTGGCGAGCTCGGAGCCGGTGGGTCCGCGGCCCGTGGATTGGGAGCCCGTGGACTCACTACCGGGCGCCTCACGGCCGGGCGCCTCACGGCCGGGCGCCTCACGGCCGGGCGCCTCACGGCCGGGCGCCTCACGGCCGGGCGCCTCACGGCCGGGCGCCTCACGGTCAGGCGTCCCAATACCGGGCGGCTCGAAACCGGTAGGGCCCGAGCCAGTGTGACCTGAGCCGGTGGACTCGCGGTCGATGCCTCCCGAGCCAATGCGGCCAGGGCCGGTGAGCTCGGAGCCCGTGCGGCCGGAGTCGGTGCGGCCTGAGCAGGTGGACTCGTGGCCGATGCGCCCCGAGCCAATGCGCCCCGAACCAATGCGCCCCGAACCAATGCGCCCCGAACCAGTGCGGCCGGAGACGGTGGGGCCGGAGACGGCGCGGACCGAAGCCATGGGGCCGGAGGCGGCCGGACCGGAGACGGCGCGGACCGAAGCCATGGGGCCAGAGTCGGTGGGGCCGGAGACGGCGCGGACCGAAGCCATGGGGCCGGAGACGGTGGGGCCGGAGTCGGTGCAGGCTTGAGATAGGACGGCTCGGGTGGCGTCGGGGAGTTCGGTGCCGTGAAGGAGTTGGAGGGCCAGATCGGCGCGGATGGTGCTGACCGGGCGGGTGTCGCCCTCGGCCCTCAGTCCGTGGGCGGCAGCGGTGATCTTGTTGTAGACGGCGTGGGCGTCTTCGACTGCGAGATCGCACAGTGCCAGATCGGCCGTGCCGGACGGGGTCTCCCACAGCTCCATCCGTCGCCTGCGCACTGCCTCTCGCTTGCGCTCCTCGATCGACTCGGGAGCCAGGCGTTGGGCGATGCGCTTGATGCGGCGGCGCAACTGCCCGGTGGTCTGGTCGGACGCCTTCTCCAGCGCGGCGGCTTCGACCAGCGCGGCGGCCTGAACGGGAAGGCCGTCGGTGGTGTCGCAGATGACGCGGGCTCTGGCCAGGTCGATCCGTCCGGCTTCAAGTGCCGCCCCGGTCGCGGCCAAGGGACCAGTGAGGCGTTCTGCCAGGTGCACAAGGGTGGCGGCGGCGTTGCCAGTGACCATCAACGCCACGGCGACTTCTTCGGTGACCGACTCGTGCGCGGACAGGAAGCGTTGGTCAAGCGGCTCGCCATTTTCCGCTACCGTGCGGCGCCGGTGGAGTTCGGCGATGGCGGCCAGTTCCCGCGCCTGTGCCCACGATGCATGGCGCCGAGCGGCCTTGGCGACTTCGAGGAGCTCGTCATCGGCGAGATCCGCCAGCCGCTCTTTCCGGCCGGAGAGCCGGACGACGGGAGTGAAACTCTCCCGCTCGTCCCATTCCCACTCACGATCAACCGTTGCGCTGGACGACAACACGAAGCTCACCCCCCCTCAATCCCAAAGCAATTTTACGCCAAGTCAACGCCAATAGATTGCGGCAACTCGGGCATGGCTCGCCATCGTCACATCTTTTCTTCGATTTTCTTTAAGCAATGACCTGCGCCGCAGTCACCCCCAAAGAGAACGATTCCGCACCCGACAGCGCCGGCGACCACGGCGGCGTCCACGGCCGTCGACCGAGTCAACGGTGAAGATTCTGCACCGCGAACCAGAGTAGAACTCCGCACCAAGTGTCCATGCCGCGCGTAGCGCGGCAAGAACAGAACCATGCACAAGCCGCCACAAAAATCACGACCTCAACCCACCGACCGCAACCAACATGACAGCAACCGGCAGCAAGAGAAACAAACGGGACAGCCTCCGGAAGGCACCTCAGCCGACCACCCACCAGCACCACACCGAACCGATAGAAAAAGAGACCTCAGCCACGCGCCCAGCATGAAGGGCCACGCCACAGAGAGCCCGAGAGAAAAGGACGCACCACACCAAAACCCACAAGCCCTGACTGACCAAGACCAAGTCCAACCAAGATGGGCCGATCAAGAACAGGAAGGATCAGGGTGAAACCCAGCGTCGCGCGCGGCGCCGCCACCCGGCAAAGTGGTCGTCTCCAGAGATCGAGGTGAGACATGGGTGTTGACTGGGTGCGGATGCGGCCACGCCCAGGGATCTCAGCGACATCCCTCGATGCGGCGATCCGCGCACAGGCCGCTGCGTTCCTGGCGTCCGGCCACTGGTTCGCCGACGAGTTCGGCCACCTCCCCCACCCCACGGCTCCCGAACACGGAGCGCAGATCATCAGGATGGTCGAAGTCGCCCCTCCACCCGGCAACTCGCATCGAGTGAACGCACTGGTCCTCACACCGTTGCTGCCGGCCGAATGGCGCTTCGCCATGTACCGGAGCTTCCATCCGGGAGAGCTTGGCCGCCATGTACGGCGGTGGCGGACCCACATCGAAGAGGTGCGGGACGGCGACCACCAGGCGTACCTGAACGCCTGGTACGCCTATGCGGTGAGCCAGCGGATCGCCGAGCCGTGGGCCGTACTCCGGCGACGAGCCGCGGACGCCGGGACACGTACGAACGCCTGGGCCGTCCGTCCAGCATTGGTCGACGTCCGCGAGCGCATCCTGGCACTGGCGGAACCGGCCGTCAGGCCGCCGCCGAGATGGAGCGCCCCGGCACGGGCATCGAGGCCTCCGGCGGCACGCCCTATCGACCCGTCGCCTTTCGTCGAGCTGGCACGCGAATGGAACAGGCGCGTGCCAGCCAACCAGAAGGTGCACGTCGCACAGCCGCTTGCGTTCGAAGCTTTCCTGGAGGAGACCTCACCGGACGAAACGTTGCAGTGGTTGGAAGAGGCGGCCGCGCAAGGGTACGGCCTTCTCCTCGATTGGTGAGCCAACCCGCGGGGAGCCCACGAACCCGAACCGAACCCGCGGGCTCAGCCTCACCGACCGCCACAACCGGGAAAGCCGTTCCCGGCAACAAAACGGGTGCGGCCAGAATGGGCTCCGGCCGCACCCGCCATCATGATGCTTTGCTCTACTTGAGCCAAAGGATCCACGGCGGGTAGCCGAGGTCCTCCGTACACTTGTAGGAGTTGAAACCCTCACGCACGTACTGCTGCCCGGCGTCGATGCACTTCGACTTGCTGGTGTAGCGGCCGTAGGCCTTCCAGTCGGCGGCGTGCGCGGGCACACTCATGCCGCAGACCGCCGCTATGGCGATCCCGACGCCGATCACTGCCCTGCGAAGGCGCATACGCGTCCTCCTCCCTCTGGGGCGCCCCGAAATGATCTTCGGCGCGATAGGTCCAAGATGCGGCCGAGATCCATTCCTTGCAAGAGGTCCAAGGCACCCCGTTGCGGATCATGGTTTCCTGCCGGCAGCCAGCACGCCCCGTGGTCATCTTCTGACAGAACTCCCCGCCTGCGCGCGCTCGGCGGCCGGCGGGGCCGTCCAGGACGTCGGGTCAGACCAGTTCGTTGGAGGCCGTCCGCAACGCGGCCAGCGCGAGCCTGGGTTCCGGGTACTTCACCGCCGGGAAGCGGGGCAAAGCCCGCCGTCGGGCTCGGAAGCCCGATGCAGTCCGCATCCGGCAGCTCACCAGCGCTGGCGGGCCTCCTCCGCCCAGCCGGTGAGGCCGTCGAAGTCGATCCACGCGCCGTCGTCGGTCTGGACGCGTCCGCTGAAGTGCCCGAAGCACTGATGGGTCTCGGTGCCGACGACGCCGAGCTCGGTGCGCGCGACCTTCTCGTGGAAGGGGCGGAACTCGGCCTGGACGCGCGGGCCGCGGATCGTCCAGGGGCGCAGCCAGTCGGAACGGTCGTACGACCACTCCAGCTCCTCGCCGATCTTGTGGAGACGGCCGTCCACGAACACCGCGTTCTCCGTCATGCCGGTGCCGTCGCTCCATTTGCCGCCGAGTTGCAGCGCGAGGCCGGGCCCGCACGCCGCCGCCCAGTTCCACGTCATCCGGTAGGGCCACTTGCCGCGCCCGTGGTCCAGGACGGCGAAGGCGCCCTCCCCGATCTCGTGGTCGCCGGACGGGAGCCGCAGCCGCCCCCGCACGGGGCGCCCGAGGTCCTTGACCGTGTACTGGAACCGCCGGGCGCTCCAGGGGACGACCACGCCGAGCGACTCGTGGCCGTCCGGCAGCGGGATCCGGACGTCGAGGTCCACCTCACCGGGGACCAGCGCCCGCACCCGCGAGCCGGACGGGTCCTGCCGGACCCCGACCGCGAAGCCGGCCCCGTGCACCGACGCCTCCCCCGTGCCGCTGCGGTCGGGGAACATCGCGCCGCGCGCGAACGGGACCACGCCGTCCCTGGAGGTCTCCTCGCCGGTCTCGCGGTCCAGCACGTACACGCCATGGACGGCGGCGTAGTCGAGGGACGACGCGACCACTCCGACGATGTGCCGGGGCGTGACGATGCCCCAGTACTCCCAGCGCTTGGCACGCCCCCAGCCGCGCAGGTTCGCGCGGTGCAGGGGACGGCGGGTCCAGCCGACCGCGGCGGGATCGAGGCGCCCGTCCGGCGTGCACAGGTCGACGGGCTCGGTGATCTCACGCTCGCGGGTCGGCATGCCCCGAGGCTATCCAGCGCCCCGCACGCGACCCCGCCGCCCCGCAAGCCGCCCCGCCACCCCGCCACCTCGCACGCGGCCCCGCCGCCCAACACGAGACCCCGCCGCCCCACACGCAGCCCGCCGCCCCGCACGCAGCCCCCGACCCCGCACGCGGCCCCGCCACCCCGCCGCCCCGCCGCCCCGCCGCCCATGGCCCATGCCCCCGGAACCGTTCTGTCCCGGCCACGCGGCGCTTAAATAAGTCCATACCTCGGCCGGAGTTTCTCTCGTGCCGGACCTGTCGATCTCCAGTAGGTGATCACTGAACCGCCCTGGAGCGCCGAGGAGCACGACCGCGCGCTGGATCGGCTCGCCGCCCGGGAGAACTTCCCGGTGGCGGCGCGGATCCTGCCCGTGCGGCACCGCGCCGCCCTGCGGGCCGTCTACGGCTTCGCGCGCCTCGTCGACGACATCGGCGACGAGGCGCCGCCCGAGCAGCGGTCCAAGCTGCTCGGCCTCGTGGACGACGACCTGGACCGCGTCTTCGCCGGGCGGACGCCGGCCCTGCCGCAACTGCGGAGGCTGGCGCGGACGGTGCACGCGCACCGGCTCCCGGAGGAGCCGTTCCGCGACCTCGTGCAGGCCAACCGGCAGGACCAGACCGTCCACCGGTACGAGACGTTCGCCGACCTGAAGGGGTACTGCGCCCTGTCCGCCGCGCCGGTGGGACGGATCGTCCTGCACCTGTTCGGCGCGTACACGCCGCGCCTGGCCGCCGCGTCCGACGACGTCTGCGCGGCGCTGCAGGTCATCGAGCACTGCCAGGACGCCGGGGAGGACTTCCGCGCCGGCCGGATCTACCTGCCCGGCGAGGACCTGCGCCGGTTCGGCTGCACCGAGGACGACCTCGCCCGCCCGTTGACGCCGACCCGGCTGCGCGGCGTCGTGGCACTGCAGGCGGACCGCGCCCGCGAACTGCTGGACGGCGGCACGGCGCCGCTGATGGCGGGCCTGACGGGATGGTCGCGCATCGCCGTGGCGGGCTACGTGGCCGGCGGGCGCGCGGCGCTGTCGGCTCTGGAACGCGGGCGGTACGACGTGCTCGCGCATGCGCTGCGTCCACGGCGGGCCGTGCTGGCGGCCGGCTGGGCGCGCGCCCTTGGAAGGAGGGGGCGATGACGGTTTCGGAGGCGTGCGAGCGTTCCGAGCAGGTTGTCGAGGCGTACCGGCACTGCGAGCGGGTGGTGCGCGAGGAGGCCCGCAACTTCTCCTACGGGATCCGGCTGATGCCGGCCCCGAAGCGGCGGGCGATGAGCGCGGTCTACGCGTTCGCGCGCGGCATCGACGACATCGGCGACGGCCCCGAGCCGGCGTGCGTCCGGCTCGACCTGCTGGACCGGTCTCGGCAGCGGCTGACGACCGTCCAGGAGGTGCTGCGGGGCCGCGTGGACGTCCGGGCGCTGGAGGGGCATCCGGTGCTGACCGCCCTGGCGGACGCGGCGAGCCGCTTCCCGATCCCCCTGGAGGCGTTCGAGGAGCTGATCGACGGCTGCGAGGACGACGTGCGCGGCGCCGACTACGAGACCTTCGACGACCTGCTGCGCTACTGCCAGCGGGTCGCGGGCTCGGTCGGGCGGCTGTCGCTCGGGGTGTTCGGGTCCGACGGGCGGCAGCGGGCCGAGGGCCTCGCCGACTCGCTCGGCGTCGCGCTGCAGCTCACCAACATCCTGCGCGACCTGCGCGAGGACCGGCTCGCAGGGCGGATCTACATCCCGGCCGAGGACCTCGCCCAGTTCGGCTGCACGCTGAAGCTGGACGAGTCGGGCGCGTTCGTCGACCCGCCGTGGCGGCTGGGCGAGCTGATCGGCTTCCAGGCGGAGCGGGCGCGGGCCTGGTACGCCGAGGGGATGCGGCTGCTGCCGCTGCTGGACCGGCGCAGCGCGGCGTGCACGGCGGCGATGGCCGGCATCTACCGGCGCCTCCTGGAGAGCATCGCCGCGCGCCCGCAGATCGCGCTCAACGCGCGGATGTCGCTGCCGACCTGGCAGAAGGCCGTGGTGGCGGCGCGCGCGCTGTCGGGGGTGGAGCGGTGAGCGTCGTGGTCGTGGGCGGCGGGCTCGCGGGCATCAGCGCGGCGATCGCGCTCCAGGAGGCGGGCGTTCCGGTCACGCTCCTGGAGTCCCGGCCGTGGCTCGGCGGCGCCACCCACTCGTTCGGACGGGGCGAGCTGAGCGTCGACAACGGCCAGCACGTCTTCCTGCGGTGCTGCACCGCCTACCAGGGGCTGCTGCACCGGCTGCGCGCCGACCACCTCGTCGACGTCCAGGACCGGTTCGACGTCCCCGTCCTGCGCGCGGACGCGCCGCCGGCGCGGCTGCGCAGATCGGGCCTGCCGAGCCCGCTGCACCTGCTGCCGGCGCTGGCCCGGTACGCGCCGCTGTCGGCCGCCGACCGGCTGAGGGCCGTGCGCGCCGCGGCCGGCCTGCGGCGCCTCGACCCCGACGACCCGGCGCTCGACCAGGTCTCCGCCGGGGCGTGGCTGGCGCTGCGCGGGCAGCGGCCGTGGGCGCGCGAGGCGCTGTGGGGGCTGTTCCTCACGTCGGCTCTGAACGCCGAGGTGGACGACGCCGCGCTCGGCCTGTCGGCGATGGTGTGCCGCCGGGCCCTGTTCGGACGTCCCGACGCGGCCGACATCGGGTTGCCGCTCGTCCCGCTGGAGGAGCTGCACGGCGGCCCGGCTCTGCGGCGCATCGCCGAGATGGGCGGGACCGTCCGGCTGAAGGCCCGGGTGGAGGCCGTCACCGCCGACCCGAAGGTGGTCGTGGACGGGGCGCCGATCGCCGCGGACGCGGTGATCATGGCGGTGCCGCACGAGGCGGCGGCGCGGCTGCTGCCGATCGAGGCGCTGCCCGACCCGCTGCGCTGGCCCGAACTGGACGCCAGCCCGATCGTGAACGTGCACGTCGTCTACGACCGCAGGGTCATGGACGCGCCGTTCGCCGCCGCCGTCGGCTCGCCCGTCCAGTGGGTGTTCGACCGGACTGCGGTCAGCGGGCTGCGCGGCGGCCAGTACCTCGCGGTCTCGCTGTCGGCCGCCGACCGGTGGATCGACATGCCGACCGCCGAGCTGCGCTCCCGGTTCGTCCCGGAGCTGCGGCGGCTGCTGCCGGCCGCGTGGGGGGCGCAGGTCCGCGAGGTGTTCGTGACGCGGGAGCGGCGCGCGACGTTCCGGCAGCGCCCCGGCAGCGGGGCCGCCCGCCCGGGCGCGGCGACGCGCGCGCCGGGCCTCTACCTGGCCGGCGCGTGGACCGACACGGGCTGGCCCGACACCATGGAGGGAGCAGTGCGCAGCGGTCTCACCGCCGCCCGCCTGGTCCGCCGCCACCTGGAGAAGGTGAAGGACCGATGACGGCCGTGCCCGTTTCGCTGACCGATGTCCGTGAGCTGGTCGACGGGGCGCTGCGCGCCGCGGTCGGGCGGCTCGACCCGCGCACCTACCGGGTCGCGGCCTACCACCTCGGCTGGACGGACGAGGAGGGCCGCCCGCGCAAGGCGCCGGCCGGCAAGGCGCTGCGCCCGGCGCTGGCGCTGCTGTCCGCGCGGGCCGCCCTGGCCCCCGCCGAGAGCGGGCTGCCGGGCGCCGTCGCCGTCGAGCTGGCCCACGCGTTCTCGCTCCTGCACGACGACATCATGGACCGCGACCGGACGCGCAGGCACCGCCCGGCGGCGTGGACCGTCTTCGGGGAGCCGTCCGCGATCCTCGCGGGCGACGCGCTCCTCACGCTCGCGGGCGAGATCCTGCTGGAGGCGCCGGGCCAGGGCTCGGCCCGCGCCGCCCGCTCGCTGGCGGCCGCCGTCCGGCGCCTGGTCGCCGGCCAGTCCCTCGACATGGACTTCGAGACGCGCAGGCAGATCAGCGTGGACGAGTGCGTGACGATGGCGTCCGGCAAGACCGCCGCGCTGCTCGCGTGCTCCTGCTCGATCGGGGCCGTCCTGGACGGGGCGTCGGAGCGGCTGTGCACCGCGCTGGAGGCGTTCGGCGAGGACCTCGGCCTCGCGTTCCAGCTCGTGGACGACCTGCTGGGGATCTGGGGCGACCCGGCGACCACCGGCAAGCCCGCCCTGTCGGACCTGCGGTCCCGCAAGATGTCGCTGCCGGTCGTCGCCGCGCTGAACTCCGGGACGCCGGAGGCGTCGCGGCTCGCCGAGCTGTACGCGCGGCCCCTTCCCGCCGAGGAGGAGGCCGCCGAGGAGGAGCTGGCCGAGGCCGCGGCGCTGGTGGAGGAGTCGGGCGGGCGCGCCTGGGCCGAGATGGAGGCCGAGAGCCGCATCCAGCGCGCCGCCGAGCACCTGCTCACCGCGCGGCTGCCGGAGCCCGTCCGCGCCGAGTTCCTGCACATCGCCGACTTCGTCACCTGCCGGGACCACTGATGACCACCACGGAACCCACCACGGAACCGGCGCCCACCACGGAACCGGTGCCCGCCGCGAAGAACCCGCCCGCAGCGGACGCGATGCCCGCCGTCCAGGCGGTGCCCGCCGTCGAGCCGGTGCCCGCCGTCGAGGAGATGCTTGCCGCAGAGCCCGTGGCCGCGACGGAACCGCCGCTCGCCGCGGAGCCCGCGCTCGCGCCCGAGCCGCCGCCCGTCTCGGAGCAGGCCGCCGTCACCGGGCCGGTCCGGATCAGGACGGCCGCCGAGGCCCTCGCGGCCGCGCGCGACCACCTGCTCCTGCTCCAGTCGCCGGAGGGCTGGTGGAAGGGGGAGCTGCAGACCAACGTGACGATGGACGCCGAGGACCTGCTGCTGCGCGAGTTCCTCGGCATCCGCGGCGAGGAGGACACCCGCGAGACCGCCCGCTGGATCAGGTCCCAGCAGGCCGCCGACGGGACCTGGGCGAACTTCCACGGCGGCCCGCCGGACCTGTCCACGACCGTCGAGGCCTACGTCGCGCTCCGGCTCGCGGGAGACCGGCCCGAGGAAGGCCACATGGTCCGCGCCGCCGCCTTCGTACGGAGCGGGGGCGGTGTCCCGGCGACGCGCGTCTTCACGCGGTTCTGGCTGGCGATGTTCGGCCGCTGGCCGTGGGAGAAGCTGCCGGTGGTCCCGCCGGAGATGGTGCTCCTGCCGCACTGGTTCCCGCTGAACGTCTACGACTGGGCGTGCTGGGCGCGGCAGACGATCGTCCCGCTGACGGTGGTGGCGGCGCTGCGCCCCGTCCGGCCGCTGCCGTTCGCGCTGGACGAGCTGTACCCCGACTACGACGTCTCCCCCGCCGGCGAGCGGGGCGTCTCCGGGTGGGACGCGGCCTTCGGGGCGCTCGACAGGGCCCTGCACGTGTACGAGCGGCGCCCGGTGAAGGGGCTGCGGAGGGCCGCCCTGCGCCGCGCCGCCGAGTGGATCATCGCGCGGCAGGAGCGGGACGGCTCCTGGGGCGGGATCCAGCCGCCCTGGGTGTACTCGCTGCTCGCGCTGCACCTGCTGGGCTACGGCCTCGACCACCCGATCGTCCGGCGGGGTCTGGACGGGCTGGAGCGGTTCACGATCCGGGACGGCGAGGGGCGGCGCCTGGAGGCCTGCCAGTCCCCCGTCTGGGACACCGCGCTCGCGATGAACGCCCTGGCCGACGCGGGGCTGCCCGCCGGGCACCCGGCCCTGGAGCGGGCCGCCGAATGGCTGGTCGGCGAGGAGGTCAGGGGGCCCGGCGACTGGTCGGTGCGGCGTCCCGACCTGCCCCCGGGCGGCTGGGCGTTCGAGTTCGACAACGACTGCTACCCCGACACCGACGACACCGCCGAGGTGATCCTCGCGCTCGGCCGCGTCCGGCACCTGGAGGCCGGGCCGGCGATCGAGCGGGGACTGCGCTGGATGGCGGGGATGGCCTCGCGGGACGGCGGGTTCGGCGCGTTCGACGCCGACAACACCCGCGACCTGTGCCGCAGGCTGCCGTTCTGCGACTTCGGCGAGGTCATCGACCCTCCGTCCGCCGACGTCACCGCGCACGTCGTGGAGGCGATGTCGCACCGCGGCATGGCCGACTCGCCGGTGGTCAAGCGGGCCGTCGTGTGGCTGCTGAAGGCGCAGGAGCCGGACGGGTCGTGGTTCGGCCGCTGGGGCGCCAACCACGTGTACGGGACGGGCTGCGTCGTGCCCGCCCTCGTCGCGGCGGGCGTCCGGCCGGGCAAGCGGGTGATCCGCGACGCGGTCGGCTGGCTGGAGCGCCACCAGCGCGACGACGGCGGCTGGGGCGAGGACCTGCGCTCCTACCGGGACCGGACGTGGATCGGGCACGGCGTCTCCACGCCGTCGCAGACCGCGTGGGCGCTGATCGCCCTGCTAGCCGCCGGGGAGCGCGGACCGGCCGTCGAGCGCGGGATCCGCTGGCTCGTGGAGCACCAGCGCCCGGACGGGACGTGGGACGAGGACCACTTCACCGGCACCGGCTTCCCGGGCGACTTCTACATCAACTACCACCTGTACCGGATCGTGTTCCCGCTCTCGGCGCTCGGCCGGTACCTGAAGGAGATCTCCTAAATGGCGATGCCACTGCGCCAGAGCCTGCGCGTCGGCGGCTACGTGCTGCGCAACCGGCTCGCGGGGCGGACGAAGTATCCCCTGATCATGGAGCTGGAGCCGCTGTTCGCGTGCAACCTGGCGTGCGCGGGATGCGGGAAGATCCAGCATCCGGCGGACGTGCTCAAGCAGCGGATGCCGGTCGAGCAGGCGGTCGCGGCGGTCCGCGAGTGCGGCGCGCCGATGGTGTCGATCGCGGGCGGCGAGCCGCTGATGCACCCGCGGATCGGCGAACTGGTCGCCGAGCTGGTCCGGATGAAGCGGTACGTGTTCCTGTGCACGAACGCCGCGCTGATCCCGAAGAAGATCGACCAGTTCGAGCCGTCCCGCTTCTTCGCCTGGGCGGTGCACGTCGACGGGCTCCGCGAGCGGCACGACGCGTCGGTCTGCAAGGAGGGCGTGTTCGACCAGGCGGTGGACGCGATCAGAATGTGCCAGGAGCGCGGGTTCCGGGTCACCACGAACACGACGGTGTTCAACACCGACACCCCGCAGACCGTCATCGAGGTGCTCGACTACCTCAACGACGAGCTGCGCGTCGACCAGATGATGATCTCGCCCGCGTACGCCTACGAGAAGGCGCCCGACCAGGAGCACTTCCTCGGCGTTCAGGAGACCCGGAACCTGTTCCGCAAGGCGTTCGCGGACGGCCGGCGCAAGCGGTGGCGGTTCAACCACTCGCCGCTGTTCCTGGACTTCCTCGAAGGGAAGGTCGACTTCCCGTGCACGGCGTGGGCCATCCCGTCGTACTCGCTTAAGGGCTGGCAACGGCCCTGCTACCTGATGGACGACGGCTACACCGCGACCTACCAGGAGCTCCTCGACACCACCGACTGGGACGCCTACGGGCGTGGGCGCGACGACCGGTGCGCGAACTGCATGGCGCACTGCGGCTACGAGCCGACCGCCGTGTTCGCGACGATGGGCTCGCTCAAGGAGTCGCTGCGCGCCGTGCGGAGCGTGTGACCGACCGGGCCTTGGATCACGCGGACGCCTGATCAGGCGTCCTCTCGCAGTTCCTCTATGACGTCGTGGACGGCGTCCATCAGCGCGTCGGCGTCGTCCGCGAGGCCGGGGTCGACCGACAGGCCGAAGCACAGCTCGGTGTGGACGCCGAGCCCGGCGATCGCGAGGGCGGTGCCGGGCGCGAGCGGGACGATCGGGTACACGGCGGTGAGCGGAGCCCCGCAGAGCCGCAGCCGGCTGTCCGGCCCGGGAAGGCTGGACACGGTCCCCTGGAGGAACCGGCCGCTGTAGGACATGCGCGCGAAGCGGGCGTGCAGGGGGGGCGGCATCAGCCGTCCGGCCTGCCACATCACGAACCACGCCGCCTGGGCGCGGGTCCCGGAGCGCAGCACCCGGCCGCGCTTGGCGATGAGGGCGAGCCGCTCGGTCTCGGTCATCTTCCCGATCGGCAGGTCGACCATCACGGCGGTGGTGTGGTTGCCCACCATCGCGCTGCCCGGCGGCCGCATCATCAGCGGGACCGCGACGCGGCACGTTCCGGGCCGGCCGTCCTCCTCGCTGACCGTGCGGTTCAGGGCGCCCGCGACCGCGCACAGCACGACGTCGGTGACCCGGGTGCCGTGCCGGCGGGCCACGTCCCGCACGGTGGCGAGCGGCAGGTCCATGGTGCCGAACCGGCGCTCGCGCGTCCCGGAGGCGGGCAGCGGCTCCGGCCTGCCGACGGCGGTGGCGAGCTGGGCGAGCCCGACCACGGTGGCGAGCGCCTTGCGGAACGGCGCCCGGGGAGGTGCGGGCACCGGCTCGGGCGGCGGCTCCATGAGGTGGACGGCCTGCGCCACGATGCCGACGCCGTCGGCGACCACGTGATGCATCATGTAGACGACCGCCGTGCGGCCGGGCTCGGCGCCCTTCAGCACGACCATCCGCCAGGGCGGGCGGTCGAGCGGCAGCCCCTCGGACTGGAGCCGCGCCACCTCGGCGCGCAGCCCGCCCATGCCGTCGACCTGCTTCTCCGCGACGTGCCACTCCCAGTCGACGCGGTCCTGGTCGTGCCAGACGGGGCGGCGCCAGCGGCCCCGCCGGACGAGCCGCTGCCGGAAGCGGGGAAGCCCGTCGAGGCGCTCCCCGATCACCCGGACGAGGTCGGCACGGCCGACACCGGTCTTCGAGGTGTCGAGCATGATGACGCCGCCGGCCTGCTGCGGCGCCTCGGGGGTCTCCACCGCGAGGAAGAACGCGTCCGGCCCCTGGACGCGCGGCGGGCGCGGGCCCGCGAGGCGCTCGGCGAGGTAGACGGGCACGACGACGAACGGGACGGCGGCCAGGGCGTCCAGGAGGTAGTGGTTGGCGGTCGCCAGGATGACGTAGAGGGTGACCAGGATGTGCACGGTGTTGAGGCCCTGCACCCAGCGTTTGGCGTTCACGCGTGCGAGCTCGACGCCGACCCACAGCGTCCAGGCCATGTGCAGGGACGGGACGGCCGCGAACTCGTCGGCGTGCTTCACCATCGGGGACCCCCACGACCCCCAGGTGCGGCCGTTGGCGACGGTGTCGACGAAACCGAGCTCGGTGGGCATCAGCCTGGGCGGCATCACGGGGTACAGCGCGAAGCACGCCAGGCCGGCGAGGTTGAGCATGACGAAGGCGTTGCGGGCCGTGCGGTACCGCTCGGGGTGGCGCAGGAACAGCCAGACCAGCAGGGCGAGGGCGCTGGCGACGTAGGTGATGGCGTACTCGTAGTTCGCGAGGACGCGCAGGACCGGCTGGCCGGCCAGCCAGCCGTTGAGAGCGGGCTCCACATCGAGGTGGAGGGCCCGCTCCAGCGCGTAGAGCGACTCTCCGTGCCTGTGCGCCGCCGCCGCCCTCGGCTGCTCGGGAAGCATCGCCACCACCGCGTACACCGCGAAGAGCGCCAGGCCGAGCACGAGCTCGTTCCTGGCGCGGAGCCTGGTGCCCGTGGCGCCCGGGGCTAGGACCGCGTCCTGCGCGGCGACCGCTTCCTGTGTGCCCATCGTCCCCCTCGCCTCGGTGGTACCCACAGAGGCGCGCGATCAGACGGCGTTGACCGCATTCGGAGACGATGCCCGGTTTATCCCCTGACCCCGTCCGCGCCCGGATTCCGGATGCGGGGAACCATCTGGCCGATCCGTACGTCTTCGATATATCGTTGGCGTATCGCGAGGGGTCATAGAGAGCTCTCAGAAGGTGGTGTAGAACATGGGGCACATGCACGGTCGCGGTCCCTGGGGCCGCGGCGACCTCCCGAACCTCGGCGCGCTGTTCGGCGGACCCGGCCCCTGGGGTCCGCCCGGCGGGTTCGGCCACGGGCCGGGGCCGCGCCCGCCGTGGGCGCGGGGGCGCGGCGGGCCGTGGGGCCGGGGCGCCAAGGCGCGCAAGGGGAACGTCCGGGCGGCGATCCTCGTGCTGCTGGCCGAGGAGCCGCGCAACGGCTACCAGATCATCCAGGAGATCAACGAGCGCAGCGACGGGGCCTGGAAGCCGAGCCCCGGCGCCGTCTACCCGGCGCTCCAGCAGCTCGCGGACGAGGGCCTGATCGTCGGCGACGAAGCGGGCGGCCGCCGCACCTTCCACCTCACCGACGAGGGCCGCGCCCACGTCGAGGAGAACGCCGACCGGCTGGCCGAGCCGTGGGCGGAGATGGCGCCCGAGTTCGGCGAGGGCGTCCCGGAGCTGTTCAGGCAGGCCGCGCAGACGGGGGCCGCGGTGATGCAGATCGTCCATTCCGGCTCGCCGGAGCAGGTCGCCCAAGCCGGGGACGTCCTGTCGGAGGCCCGCCGCAGCCTGTACCGCATCCTGGCCGACGACCTCGGGGACCCGGGGCCGACGGCCGACGAAACCGAGGAGTGACCATGCCCCGGCACGACGAGACGGCCCGCCACGAGGGGACGGCCCCGCACGACCAGATCCGCATCGGCGACGCCGAGCGGGACGCCGTCATGGTCGCCCTGCACGACCACTTCGCCGAGGGCCGGCTGGACCGCGCCGAGCTCGACGAGCGGCTGGAGGCCGTGCTGAGCTCCAAGACCCGCGGGGAGCTGCGCGCCCTGGTCCGGGACCTGCCGTCCCCGACGGGGCTGCCCGACCCCCCGAGGGAAGCCCGGCCCGAGGCCCCGTTCGGCGAGGCGTGGGGGCCCGGTATGGCGGTCATGTTCGGCGGGCCGGGCCACCCCGCCTGGCACCGCCATCAGCGGCACATGGCCCGCCACCACCGGCACATGGCCCACCGCCGCCGGCCCGGGCCGCTCTTCCCCGCGTTCCCGGTCCTGTTCGCGGTGTTCATGGTGCTCGCCTTCACGGCCGGGCCCGGCACGGGGCTCCTCGTCGCCCTGCAGCTCGCGCTGGCCGTCTGGATCGTCCGCGCGGTCCTGCTGGCCTTCGGCGTCCGCCGCGCCCGCCGCCACGCCCCCGGCGCCTGACCCCGGCGGGGTCAGGCGGCCGCCGGGAGGCAGGGGGTGGGGACGGCTTCGCGGAGGGCCCGCAGGCCGCGTGCGATCAGAGGATGGGCGCGGCCGCCGCGCCGCACGCAGGTCAGCACGCGCCGCTTCGGGATGCCGTCCCCGCCCAGCGGCACCCGCACGACCTGCTGGCCCGCCGGATCGCCGGCCAGCCGCGGCACCAGGGACACCCCGAGCCCGTTGGCGACCAGCGCCCAGATGACCGACCAGGTGGTCGCGTGGTGGGCGATCCGCGGCGTGAAGCCGGCGGCGCCGCAGTAGGCCATGACCTGCTGGTGGTGGGCGCAGCCGTGGACGCTGATCCACGGCTCGCCCGCCGCGTCCTCCATCTGGACGCCGGTGCGGAGCGCGAGCGGGTGCCCCGCCGGGACGATGAGGTCGAGCGCCTCCTCGAGGAGCGGCTCCCGGTCGAAGCGCGGATCGCCGGGCGGCGGCGCGTCGGGCGTCGGCTCGATCACCGCGATGTCGGTCTCCCCCGCCGCGAGCAGCCCCACCGCCTCGTCGGTGTCGCACTCGCGGACCTCGATCGCGAGGTCCGGGTCATCGCGCAGCAGGGCGCCCGCGGCGGGCGCGACGAGCCCGGAGACCGCCGTGGTGAACCCGCACATGCGCAGCGGCCCGACCTCTCCGGCGCGGTGCGACGCCAGGTCGGCGAGGGCCTCCTCCCAGCGGGCGAGGAGGCCGTCGGCGTGCCCGATGAGCAGGTGCGCCGCCGGGGTGAGCCGCACCTTGCGGCCCTGCGGCTCCAGCAGCGGGACCCTCAGCTCCCGCGCCAGCTCGCGCAGGTGGTGGGAGACCGCCGACGGCGTGAGGTGCATCGCCTCCGCCGCGGCCGTGACCGTCCCGTACTGGTGGACGAGCCTCAGCATGTGCAGCCTGCGCAGGTCGATCATGCAACTATATTGCACGATCCACTGAGGAAATCTGAAATAGACGGCAACGTTGGATCGGTCGCAGACTGCCGGTATGAGCGAACACACCACTCTCGTGTCCCGGCACCTCACCAGCGACGGAGTCGTCACGTGGACGCGCTGCGCCTGCGGGCGGCTGCGGATGGACCTCGTCCCGAGCGGCGGCGGCCAGGGGCTCGCCGCCGGGCCGTGCCCGCATCGCGCCGTCAGTCCCCGTCGAGCGTGAGTTCGTAGTGCAGCGTCCGGTACCGCTTCAGCTTGTGGGCCAGCGGCACCGCGAACCCCTGGAGCAGCGGGTACTTGCGGGCCAGCAGCCTGCGGATGGGCCGCGCCTCCTCCTCGGTGAGCAGCCGGACGCGGCCGCGGGCCTCCGGCCCGGTGGCCTCGCCCCGGAAGGTGCTCGGCGCGATCCTCACCTCGGGGTTGCGCGCCAGCCGCTTCGCCTTGAACGCCTTGTCATAGGTGCGGAAGTAGGCGCGGTCGCCTCGCACGACCACGCTCACGGGCGTCCCGACCGGCGTCCCGTCCTTGCGGTAGCTCGTCAGCTGGACGGTTCGCTGCTTCTTCAGGCTCTCGAGCGTCGATGTGGTGTCCATACCCGGGAGACGTGAGACCCGGTCCGGGATGTGACATCGCGCCCGGCGGCGTCACCGCGAGCGGAGGGCCGCCGCCTCGGAGGCGAGCTTGCGGACGCGGTCCCAGTCCCCGTCCCGGACGGCGTCCTTCGGGGTGAGCCAGGTGCCGCCGACGCAGCCGACGTTGCCGAGCGCGAGGTAGTCGGGGGCGTTCCCCAGGGTGACCCCGCCCGTCGGGCAGAACCGGATCCGCGGCAGCGGCCCGCCGAGCGCCTTCAGGTACGCGGCGCCGCCCGCGGCCTCGGCCGGGAAGAACTTCATCGCCGTGACCCCGGCCTCCAGCAGCGCGATCGCCTCGGAGGCGGTCGCGACGCCCGGCAGGAACGGCAGCCCGGTCGCGACCATCGCCGCCCGGAGGCGGGACGTGCAGCCGGGGCTGACCAGGAACCTCGCCCCGGCCGCGGCCGAGCGCTCGGCGTCCTCGGGAAGCACGACCGTCCCCGCGCCCACCACCGCGTCCGGGACCTCGGCGGCGATCCGCTCGATCGCGTCCAGCGCGGACGGGGTGCGCAGCGTCACCTCGATCACCGGGAGGCCGCCCTCCACCAGGGCGCGGGCCAGCGGGACGGCGGCCTCGGCGTCGTCCAGCACCACGACGGGGATGACGGGCGCGAGGTCGAACAGGTCTTCGGCGATCATGCGGGCTCCAGGTGGGGCAGGCTCTGCGCGAGCCGGACTGCGGCGCCGACCAGGGCCGGGCCGGGGTGGACGATGAGGGCGGTCGGGATGGCGCGCATGTACTCCTCGACCGGGGGCTTCCGCTCGAAACGGGCGCGGAAGGCGCTGCCCTGGAGCACGTCCACTATCCGCGGCAGGATCCCCCCGCCGAGATAGACGCCGCCGCGGGCGCCGAGCGTGAGGGCGACGTTGCCCGCGAGCGACCCGAGCAGCGCGCAGAACATCTCCACGGCCTCGCGGGACAGGGGGTCGCCCAGGTCCTCGCAGACCTGCCGGGGGGTCAGGTCCCGCGCGGGCCCGCCGTCGAGCATGGCGAGGTAGCGGCGGATGCGGGCGAGGCCCGCGCCCGACAGCAGGAACTCCGCGGTGGCCGCGCCCGTCTCGGCGCGCAGCAGCCGCGCCACCTCGACCTCCCGGTCGGTGGCGGCGGGGATGTCGACCTGACCGCCCTCACCCGGCAGCGGCACCCAGCCCGACGGCGTCGCGACGAGTCCGGCGACGCCGAGGCCCGTGCCCGGCCCGACCACCGCCAGCGGGGCGCCGGGGTCCGCGCGCCCCGCCCCGACGGAGACCAGGTCGTCGTCGCCGAGGCGCGGCAGGGCCAGGGCGAGCGCCTCGAAGTCGTTGAGGACCTCCAGGTGCGCCAGGCCGAGATGGTCGCGCACCGCTTCCGGGGTGCCCTTGGGCCAGCCCGCGTTCGTCAGGTGGAAGGTGCCGTCCGTGACGGGCCCCGCCACCGCGAGGCACGCGGCCGCCGGGCGCGCGCCCACCATGCCGAGGTAGGCGGCCGCGGCCTCCGCCAGGCCCGGATACTCGCGGGTCGGCAGCGACCTGACCTCGGACGGGACGCCGTTCGGACCGTCCACCAGCGCGAACCGCGCATTGGTCCCGCCCACGTCCGCGACCAGCCACACCCCCCGCTTCGCTTCGCTCTCTGTTTCCTGTGGGGAGACGACCCCCCACTCCCCCCGCTTCGCTTCGCTCTCTGTTTCCTGTGGGGAGACGACCCCCCACTCCCCCCGCTTCGCTTCGCTCTCTGTTTCCTGTGAGGGGACGACCCCCCACTCCCCCCGCTTCGCTTCGCTCTCTGTTTCCTGTGAGGGGACGACCCCCCACTCCCCCCGCTTCGCTTCGCTCTCTGTTTCCTGTGAGGGGACGACCCCCCACTCCCCCCGCTTCGCTTCGCTCGTCATGTGAGCACCCCTGCGCCACGCTCAGTCGGCCCCACGGCCTGGCGGAACACCTGGAACAGCTCCCGTCCGGTGCCGTACGCCTGGTCAGGCGGCCCCTCGGCGGGCTCGCGGGCCGCGAACTCCTCCCCGTCGACGAGGACCTCCAGCACGCCCGCGTCGGCGTCGAGCCGGACGAGGTCGCCGTCGCGGACACGGGCGAGCGGCCCGCCCGCCGCGGCCTCCGGCGACACGTGGATCGCGGCGGGCACCGCGCCGGAGGCACCCGACATGCGTCCGTCGGTCACCAGCGCGACGCGGTGCCCCCGGTCCTGGAGGACCGAGAGCGGCGGGGTGAGCCGGTGCAGTTCCGGCATCCCGTTGGCGCGCGGCCCCTGGTTGCGGACGACCGCCACCACGTCCCGGTCCAGCTCGCCGGCGGCGAACGCCTCCTGGAGGCCCTCCTGCGAGTCGAAGACGCGGGCGGGTGCCTCGATCGTCCGGTGCTCCGGCCGGACCGCCGACACCTTGACGACCGCCCGGCCCAGGTTGCCGCGCACGGTGTGCAGGCCGCCGTGCGAGTCGAACGGCTCGGCCACCGGCCGCAGCACCCCGGTGTCACCGGACTCGCCGGGCGCCGGGCGCCATTCGACCTTGCCGCCGGCGAGCTCCGGAACGTTCCGGTACGCCGCGAGCGTGTCGCCGCCGACCGTCCGCGCGTCCTCGTGCAGGAGCCCGGCGTCGATCAGCTCCCCGATGAGGAACGCGGTGCCGCCCGCCGCGTGGAAGTGGTTCACGTCGGCGGTCCCGTTGGGGTAGAGGCTGGTGAGCAGCGGCGTGGCCTTGGACAGCTCGTCGAAGTCGTCCCAGGTCAGCTCGATGCCCGCCGCCGCGGCCATCGCCACCAGGTGCAGCGTGTGGTTGGTCGAGCCGCCGGTCGCCAGCAGCGCCACGACCCCGTTGACGAACGCGCGCTCGTCGAGCAGCTCCCCGATCGGGGTGTAGCCGTCACCGAGGTCCGTGAGCTTCAGGACGCGCCTGGCCGCCGCCTCTGTGAGGCCGTCGCGCAGCTTCGTGCCGGGCGGGACGAAGCTGGCCCCCGGCAGGTGCAGCCCCATGACCTCCATGAGCAGCTGGTTGGAGTTGGCCGTCCCGTAGAAGGTGCAGGTTCCGGGCGAGTGGTAGGACGCGGCCTCGGCGGCGAGCAGCTGCTCGCGCCCGATCTCCCCCGCCGCGAACCGCTTGCGGACCTTCGCCTTCTCGCCGTTGGGCAGCCCCGATGCCATCGGCCCGGCCGGCACCAGGATCGCCGGCAGGTGCCCGAACGACAGCGCCCCGATCACCAGGCCGGGGACGATCTTGTCGCACACGCCGAGCAGCAGCGCGCCGTCGAACATGTCGTGCGACAGCGCCACGGCCGTCGCCATCGCCACCACGTCCCGGCTGAACAGGGAGAGCTCCATGCCGGCGCGGCCCTGGGTGATGCCGTCGCACATGGCGGGGACGCCTCCGGCGAACTGCGCCGTCCCGCCCCCCGCGCGGATCGCGGCCTTCAGGATGTCGGGGTAGTCCTGCAGCGGCTGGTGCGCGGACAGCATGTCGTTGTAGGCCGACACGATCGCGATGTTGGGCGTCACGTCGCCGCGCAGCCACAGCTTGTCCTGGACGCCGCAGGCGGCGAAGCCGTGCGCGAGGTTCGCGCACCCCATCCCGCCGCGCGCCGGGCCCTGCGACCGGGCCGCCCGGATCCGGTCCAGGTAGGCGCCGCGGGATGCGGCGCTCCGCTCGACGACGCGCCGGGTCACTGCCGCCAGCACGGGATGCACAGCCATCAGACGCTCCAAGCCCAGGGGTATCGCCAGGGCAACAAGCTACCGAGACATTGGTCATTCGTTCAACACCCCTTATGAACTTTGGATGACAAAAGTCTGGATGTTCTTCCAACTGGACGTACCGAAGCCCCGGCTGCTTGACTGGCCGGATGCCCCGCCCCGTCACCCGTCCGGCCACCGGCGGCGACATGCTGCGCCTGATCCGCGAGGAGGGCGTCGCCACCCGCGCGGAGCTGGGCCGCCTCACCGGGCTGTCGCGTCCCGCCGTGGCCTCGCGCCTGGCGGCGCTGATCTCGCGCGGGCTGGTGGTCGAGCGCGCGGACGGGCCGTCCACCGGCGGGCGCCCCCCGGCCAGGCTGGAGTTCAACGCCGCGGGCGGCGCCGTCCTCGTCGCGAACCTCGGCCAGTCCCGCGGGCAGCTCGCCGTGTGCGACCTCGCCGGCAAGGTGCTGGCGCGCGCCGACGGCCCCCCGGCGGAGGTGAGCCCGGGCAAGACGCTGCCGCGCCTGTTCGACCAGTGGGCGTCCCTCCTCGACGTGTCCGGCACCGACCCGTCGACCGTCCGCGGCGTCGGCCTCGGCGTCCCCGACGCCGTCGAGCACGTCGCGGGGCGCTGGGACGCGGTCGAGATCGGCGGCCCGGTCGCCGAGCGCTTCGGCGTCCCCGCCCACCTCGACAACGAGGTCAACGCCGCCGCGGTCGGCGAGCACCAGGCCCACCCCGGCGTCGGCGACCTGCTGTTCGTCAAGGTCTCGACCGGGATCGGCGCGGGCATCATCGCGGGCGGCCGGATCCAGCGCGGCGCGCTCGGCGCGGCCGGGGAGATCGGGCACGTGCCCGTCCCCTTCCCCGGCGAGGCGCCCTGCCGCTGCGGCAACGTGAACTGCGTCGAGGCCGTCGCCGGCGGGACGGCCCTGCTGGCCCGCTCCCCCGCGGACGACCTGCCCGCCCTCGCCGCCCTCGCCCGCGCCGGCGACCCCGCGACCGTCGCCCTGCTGCGCGACGCCGGCCGCCGCATCGGCGAGGTCGTGGCCACCGCGGTCAACCTGCTCAACCCCGCGGTCGTCGTCCTCGGCGGCGACCTCGCGGGCGCCGACGAGCCGCTGATCGCCGGCCTGCGCGAGATCGTCTACCGGCGCTCCACGGCGCTGGCGACCCGCGACCTGCGGATCGAGCCGAGCCGCCTCGGCGAGAGCGCGGGCCTGGCCGGCTGCGCCGCGATGGTCCTGGACAACATCCTGTCCCCCGGCGCCGTCGACGCGGCCGCCGCCGGCGCCTGAAAGCCGGCGCCTGAGAGCCCGGGCCTGAGAAGGCCCGGTCCGAAAGCCGGCGGCTGAGAAGCCGCAGCTCGGGAAGCCGCGGTCCGAGAAGCCGGAGCCGTGGGCGCGGGAAGCCCGCCGTTTCGCGCGCGATGCGCTGTTAGCACAACCGCGCCGCGGGTCGCCACCGGCCGCGGTGGCAGTCATCGGCCATGATGCGGTCGCGAACCGGGCCGCAACTCAATGGGAAAACGCGATCATCAATCCCGGTGATGACAAACTCGACATTTCCCCCCATTGCGGAAACGTCGCCGCCCCAGATCGTCACTCTCTGCACACGTGGCACGAGACATATCCCCTGTCAGGTAAGTCTTTTCTACCGACAGGGTGGATGCCGGACAGAACTCACGGACTAGCGTTTCCGGATGATTCGTGGTTACCGTGTCCTTGCTCAGCGAAAGTGACATCCCAGCCGCTTTCCTGACTTTTGAACCCAAAAGATAAAATGATCAATACCAAGCGCCGGCGACCTTGGCGGTCGAGCGGAAAAGGAGAGGACGAGCGGAGATGGCGGACTTCCATTTCAGTGTCTTGTCCGGGGCGGTCGCCGCGGACGGCGGCGACACCCGCCTGCTCGACGTCCTCGACCGGGCGCTCACCGCTGCGGACGGCCCGGCCCGCTGGACGACGGCCCGCAGCGGCATGTGGGCCCAGGTGCGCCCGGAGGGCGGCGAGTGCCCCGCGCAGGGCTGGAAGCTGCACGTCTCCGCCACGCCGGCGTCGGCCGAGCAGGTGCTCGCCCGCTCGCTGCCGGTGCTGCTGGCGGGCCGCTCCCTGTTCAAGTTCGCCGCCACCCGCGACCACGTCGCGGCGATGAACGCGCGCAACACCTCGCGCGGCCATTCCGGGAAGTTCATCACCGTCTATCCGGTCAACGACGACGAAGCCGTCCGGCTCGCGGCGGAACTGCACGTGGCGACCGCCGGCCTCCCCGGCCCGCGCATCCTGTCCGACCGCCCCTACGGGCCCGGCAGCCTCGTGCACTACCGCTATGGGGCGTTCGTCGAGGTGCGCCGGATCACCAACGACGGGTTCTACGCCTGGGTCATTCTCGACCCCGACGGCAATCCCGTGGAAGACCGCCGCGGCGCGACTTACACGCCCCCTTCCTGGGCCGTCTGCCCATTTCCCAAGGACGTCCCGCCGGCGGAGGCCGAGAACGGCGCGGACGCTTCGGGCGGGACCGAAAACGGGCAAAAGATCGCACCCGCCCAGAATGGCGCGGAGAACCGGAAAGGGGTCCTGATCGGATCGCGGTTCACCGTGCACGAGGCGATCCGCCACACCAACAAGGGCGGCGTGTACCGGGCGACGGACACCAGGACCGGCGAGGCGATCGTCATCAAGGAGGCGCGCCCGCACGTGGACGTCGACGCGAGCGGCAGGGACACCCGCGACCGGCTGCGGACCGAGGCCCGCGTGCTCGGTGCGGTCGAGACCCTGGGGTTCGCGCCGCGCCCCGTCGAGCTCTTCACCCAGAGCGGGCACCTCTTCCTGGCGCAGGAGATGATCCCGGGCACCTCGCTGCGGCAGTGGATCGCCGACCAGATCGGCGACGCGGGCTGGGGTCCGCACGTGGGCCCGGCCCTGGAGATGGGCCGGCGCCTGGCCGAGCTGATGGCGAAGGCGCACGAGGCCGGGCTCATCGTGCGCGACTTCAACCCGAGCAACATCATGGTCCGCCCGGACGGCGGCCCGGTGATGATCGACCTGGAGCTGGCCCTCACCGCGGAGGACACCGAGGCCGAGGGCATGCGGGTGGGCACCCCCGGATACAGCGCGCCGGAGCAGATGGCCGGTGCGGCACCGGACCGGACGGCCGACCACTTCGCCCTCGGCGCGACCCTGTGCCACGTCCTCACCGGCGGGCCCCCCTACTTCCTGGACGAGAGCCCGCCTGCCAGGTCCCTGAGCGAGCGCCTTGCGGAGTGGCTCGCCGCCCGCACCCCGGACCTCGACCTGCCCGAGTCGCTGACCCCGCTGCTGCTCGGCCTGATGGCCGACGACCCGGGCCACCGCTGGACCCCGCGAAGGGCACTGGTGGAACTGGCCCGGATGAGGCCGGGGCGCGGAGCCGGTGGCGGCAAGACTGGCGGAGCCGGTGGCGACAGGGCCGGTGGCGCCGCGGCGGGCCGGCGCGGGGACGCGCCGCGGACTGTCCGGACCCCTGCGCTTCAAAGGCAGCTCGGGCTGTCGGTCGCCGGGATCGTCGACCAGCTCGTCGCCACCATGACCCCGGAGTCGGCCGAGACGCTGTGGCCCGCGTCGTGCGTCCACGGCGCCCCCGACCCGTGCAGCCTCCAGCACGGCGCGGCGGGAGGCCTGGGCGCCCTGACCCGGTGCTACGAGGTCGACGCCGACCCGCGACTGGCCGAGGCCGTCAGCGACGCGGGCCACTGGATCCTGCGGCGGCTGGACAGGGAGAGCGACCGGCCTCCCGGGCTGTACTTCGGCACGGCGGGCGCCGCGTGGGCGGTGCTGGACGCCGGGCTGGCCCTGGACGACGGCGAGCTGGTCGACGGCGCGCTCGCCGTCGCGGAGCGGCTCCCGGAGGCGGTCCCCAGCCCGGACGTGACGCACGGGACGGCCGGCCTCGGCTTCGCGGCCCTGCACCTGTGGGCCCGGACGGGACGCGCGGAGTTCGCCGAGCGCGCCGTCGCGGCCGCCGACGCGCTCGCCGGGACCGTCGAGGAGGAGGACGGCGGGGTCGACTGGAGCACGCCCGCCGAGATCGAGTCCAAGCTCGCCGGGCGGCGCTACTACGGCTTCGCGCACGGCGTCTCGGGCGTCGGCGGGTTCCTGCTCGCCTGCGCGGAGTCGGTCGGCGGCGACGCCCACCGGGCGCTCGCGACCCGCGTCGGGGAGACGCTGCTAGACACGATGATCGACACGGGGCGGTCGGCGATGTGGCCGGCGAACTCGGGCGACATCGCCACCGCGCCATACTGGTGCCACGGCTCGGCCGGCATCGGCGGCTTCCTCGGGCGCCTCGGCCGCGCCACCGGCGAGCGGCGCTTCCGGCGGGCCGCCGAGATGGCCGCCCGCGCGGTGATGGACAACCGCTGGCGCGCGACGCTCGGGCAGTGCCACGGCCTGTCCGGCAACGGCGACTTCCTGCTCGACCTGGCGGACCTCACCGGCGACGAGCGCTTCCGGGCGGACGCGTGGCGCCTGGCTCACATGATCCTCGCCAACCGGGCGCACCGCGGCGGGCGGATGGTCTTCCCGGACGAGCAGGGCAACGTCTCGGCCACCTGGGGGGACGGCCTCAGCGGTGTCCTCGGCTTCCTGGTGCGCCTCCAGCACGGCACGCCGCGCCAGTGGACGGCCGACGAGGCCACCGACGGCGCCGCCCCCGAGCCGACGACCGCCGGGAGCGCGTCATGACCGGCGCCCTTCCGGACCTCCCGCCCGTGCCGAGCCGCTTCGGCTTCGCCTTCTCGGCCGACGGCCGCTGGGCCGCCTGCCTGCGGTCCGTGCAGGACAGCGTCGTCCTGGAGCGCTGGGACCTGACGTGGCCGCAGCCGTCCCTGCGGACGCTCGACGGCGCCCTCCCGGGCGAGCCCGAGGACCGGATCATCGACCGGCGCAGCGGGGCGCTGCCACTGAACGACGGCCGCGTGCTGGTCGTCCGGCCGGCGGCCGGCGAGGACGGCGGACCGGCGGGCCACGGGACGCTCGTCGCCGCCGAGCCGACCCCCACCGGGCTGAAGGCCGCCCGGTCGTGGCCGGTGCCGGAGATGCTCGCCGGGTTCCTGCTGGCCGCTCCGGGGCAGGCGCAGACCGTGGTCCTCGTGGCCGTCGAGAACGAACGGCACTCGCGCATCTGGCGGGTGTCCCCCTCCTCGGCCACGCTGGAGCCGGTCGTGCGGATCCCCGGCGTGCTGTCGGGCGGCGTCTGGGTGGACGAGGGCCGCACCCTCGCCCTCGACCACGACGAGGCCGGGCACCGCACCGACGGGATCCTTGTCGACCTGCGGGAACGCAGCTGGCAGCGCTTCTGGTCGGTCTCCGACACCACCAGCGACCGGATCGCGGCCTACAGCCCGCGCTCGGGCGCCCTCGCGGTGACCACCACCTCGCCGGGCGTCCAGCAGCGCGGCGCGCCGCAGATCGGGCTGCGCCTGCCCGGCGGCGGCCCCGTCCGGTTCCCCGAGAACCTCAACCGGTCGGCCGCGCACCGGACCCCGCTGGCCTTCGACGCCTCCGGCGAGCGGCTGCTCGTCCGGGAGATCGCCGGCGCCGCCGCGCGCCTGGCCGTCTACGCCACCGGGGAGGACCGGATCACCCGGGTCCCCGGCCCGGAGGGCATGCTCTGGCCGCCCGCCCTCTGGGGCGGGGACGGACGGATCCACGTCCGCTTCGCGGCCCCGCACCAGCCGCCGACCCTCGCGACGGTGCGGCCTCCCGCGCGCACCGGCTGGGACCTGGCCGCGCACCCCTCGGGCGGCGCGTCGGCCTGGCGGCGCGCCGAACTCGTCGAGCTCGCCGGCCCGGCGGGGCCCATCGAGGCGATCGTCTACGGCGGCGCCGGCTGGCGCGCCCGGCCCCGGCTCGTCCTCGCCCTGCACGGCGGTCCGCTGTCGGCGTGGCGGTACGAGTTCGAACCGCTCTTCCAGTACCTGGCCGCCGCCGGCGCCTCCGTCGTGGCCCCCAACTACCGGGGCAGCACCGGGTACGGCGACGCGCACCTGCGGCCGGTCATCGGCGACTGGGGAGGCCCGGACCTGGACGACGTCGTCCACATCGCCGACGCGATCACGCAGAGCCGCGGCACCGCGCTGCCGCGCCCCGTCGTGCTCGGCGGCAGCTACGGCGCCTTCCTGGCCCTGCTCGCGGCCTGCCACCGGCCCGACCTGTGGTCCGGATGCGTCGCGCTCGCGCCCTTCACCTCGGCGGCCGGGCTGCACCGCACGGCGAACGGCGCGGTCCGGGACCGCGTGTCGCGGCTCAGCCGCCTGGACGCCCGCGACGGGCAGGACCCCCGGCGCGACGCCCTGCGGGTGTGCGACGCGCTGGCGGCGCCCCTGCTGGTGGCGCACGGCGTCCGGGACGAGGCCGTCCCGGTCGAGCAGTCCAGGGCGCTGCGGCGCCGCCTCCTAGAACTCGGCAGGACCGAAGGAGTCGACTTCGACTACCTGGAGACCGCCGGCGACCATCACGAGGTCGTCCAGGCCTGGTCCCCGGTCCTGCGCAAAGCGGTGGTCCGCTTCTGCCTCACGGCGGGGCGGGCCTTGGCCCTCGACAAGGAAGGGAGGTGAATCGCATGAACACGTTCGACGGCGACCTCGTGGCCGCTCTGCAGGAGCTGCCCGAGACCGACCCCGTGGAGATCGACGGCATCCAGCTCGGCGGCACCTGCGCGTGTGTCGGCCTGCTGACGCTGCTCAACACGATCTGCATCGGCATCTCCTGCGCCTGATCAGCGCAGGCCCATGCGGAACCCGGGACCCCTGAATGAACCCCGGCCCGCAGAACCCCGGTCACGGACCGGCCACGAGCCGGTCCGTGACCGGACCCACTTACGAGTGTAGAAGGCATCCCCCGAATGTGAACGGAGTCGTGGCACGTGGTCCTCACCGGTGCACCGGGCGACTCCGCGGTGCTGCGCGCCGGCGGCAGGCGGCTGCTGCGCGGCGCCATGGCCCGCTTCCGGCCCGCCATGGGCGGGCTGGCCCTCCTCGTGATCGTCCGCGTCGCCGCGACGCTGGCGACCCCGGTCATGCTGGCCCGTGCGGTCGACGCGGCCCGCGCCCAGCACGACGTCGGCACCTCCACGGCATGGCTCGCGCTCGTCCTGGCGGCGGCGGCCGTCGCCACCACCGGCGAGGACGTGCTCGGCTCCTACTGCGGCAGCGACATCACCGCCTGGCTCCGGCACCGGCTGCTCGGGCACGTGCTCGCGCTCGGGCCGCAGGGGCGGCGGCGCTTCCCCGCCGGGGACGTGCTGTCCCGGCTCACCGAGTCCGCGTCGGGACCGGCGGCGTTCCCCGTCCTGCTGCTGTCGGCCGCCGCCGCGCTCGCCACCACCCTGGGCGCGCTGGCCGGCCTCGCGCTGATCGACTGGTGGCTCGCCGCCGCGTTCGCGGCCGGCGTGCCGCCGCTGCTGGTCGCGCTGCGCGTGTTCGTCGTCCGGGCCACCGAGCCGTTCGCCCGGTACCAGGCGTGCCAGGCGGCGATCGCGACGCGGCTGCTCGACGCCCGGCAGGGCATCCGGACCATCCGGGCGAGCGGCACCGCCGCCGCCGAGGCGCGGCGGATCCTCGCGCCGCTTCCCGGCCTCGGCCGTGCGGGCCGGGAGACATGGACGGTGCAGGGCGCGGTCGGCCGGCGGCTCGCGCTGCTGGCCCCGCTCACCCAGGTCCTGGTGGTCGGCGTCGCGGGCGTGCGCCTGGCCACCGGCGACATCACCACCGGGCAGCTCGTGGGCGCCATGTCCTACGCGGCCCTGGCCGTCGCGGCGGCGTCGGTGTTCGACACGGTCGTCGCGCTGCTGAACTGCCAGGTCGGCGCCGGGCGGATCAACGAGATCCTGTCGGCCGTCCCGGCCGTGCGGGCGCCCGCACGGCCGGTGCGGCTGCCGGACGGGCCCGGCCGGCTGCGGCTGCGCGGCGTCACCGTCCGGCTGGGCGGCCGCGCCGTCCTCGACGGGCTCGACCTCGACGTGCCGCCGGGGACGACCGTCGCGGTGGTCGGCACGTCCGGGACGGGCAAGAGCGTGCTGATGTCGACCATCGGGCGGCTCCTCGACCCGGACGAGGGGGCCGTCGAACTCGACGGCGTCCCCGTCACCGCCGTACCGCTCGCGGAGCTGCGGCGCGCCGTCGCCTACGCCTTCGAACGCCCCGCGCTGCTCGGCGCGACCGTCCGCGACACGATCGCCTACGCCCGCCCCGCCGCGACCCGCGCCGAGGTGCACCGCGCCGCGCGCGACGCCGTCGCCGACGCCTTCATCCGGGCGCTGCCCGACGGATACGACACGCCGCTCGACCGCGCCCCGATGTCCGGCGGCGAGCTGCAGCGGCTCGGGCTGGCCCGCGCCGCGCTCGCCGACGCCCGCATCGTCCTCCTCGACGACGCCACCAGCAGCCTCGACACCGCCACGGAGATGAAGGTGACCCAGGCGCTCCGCCAGATCCTGGCCGGCCGGACCAGCCTGGTCGTGGCGCGCCGCCCGGCGACCGCCGCCCGCGCCGACCTCGTCGCCTGGCTGGACGCGGGGCGCGTGCGGGCCCTCGCCCCCCACTCGGAGTTGTGGGCCGACGCCGACTACCGCGCCGTGTTCTCCACCCGGGCGGCTTCATGACGGCCCCGCCCTCCGCGCGCCTCCTGCACCGCCACCTGCGGGGGCAGTGGCCCGCGGTGCGCCGCCTCGCCGCCTGGTCGGCCGTGGAGTCCCTGCCGATGTTCGCGTCCGGCCTGCTCCTGGCCCGCGCCGTCGACCAGGGGTTCCTCGCGGGGCGCACCCTGACCGGCCTCGGCTGGCTGGCCGTCCTCGCGGCCCTGTACGCGGTCGGCGCGTTCGCGACCGGGCGGGTCTACCCGTGGCTCGCCGCGACCGTCGAGCCGCTGCGCGACTCCCTGGTCACCGAGGTCGTCGCGGCCGCGCTCCGCCGGATGTCCGACCGGGCGCCGGACGCGGCGGGCGCGGGGGTCTCCCAGGTCACCGAGCAGGCCGAGGCCGTCCGGGCGCTGATGGGGACCGCGCTGCGCAACGTCCGCCAGCTGCTGTCGGCGGGGGCCGCCGCGCTCGTCGGCCTGGCTCTGCTGTCCCCGCCGCTGGCCCTCGTCATCTGCCTGTCGGTGGCGCTGTCCCTGGCGGTGTACGCGGCGTTCGTGGGTGTGCAAATCCGCCGGTACCGGGCGGTCATCCGCCAGGCCGAGCGGATCGGCGAGGCCGCCGCCACGGTCGTGCACGGCGTCCGGGACGTCGCCGCCTGCGCCGCCGAGGACCGCGCCGCCACCGCGGTCGGCGAGGTCGTGGACGCGCAGGCCGAGGCCCTGCGCGCCTACGCCCGCACCCGCTGGGTCCGCCTTCCCGTCCTGGCCCTCGGGGTGCACCTGCCGCTGCTCGCCCTGCTCGTCCTGTCGCCCTACCTGACCGCGCACCACGGGCTCACCGCCGGGCAGATCGCAGGCGGCGCGGGATACCTGGTGACGGGACTCCAGCCGGGAATCACCGTCCTGGTAGACGCGGGCGGCACCCTCCTGCTCAGCCTCGCGGTGGTCCTGGGCCGCCTCGCCGAGGTCTGCGCCGTCCCCGGGGCACCCCCGCCGGGCACGGCGACGTCCGAATCGTCCGGGATCGAAGCCGACCACGTGACCTTCGCCTACTCCCCGCACGCGGCGCCCGTCGTGGAGGACCTCTCACTGCACGTCCCCGAGGGGACCCACCTGGCGGTCGTCGGCCCCAGCGGCACCGGCAAGTCCACCCTGGCGAACCTGCTCACCGGCCTCCTGGAACCCCAGAAGGGCAAGATCACCCTGGGCAAGGTCCCCCTCCCCCGCCTGGCCCCGGCACACCTGCGCTCAAAGATCACGCTGATCCCGCAGGAGAGCTACGTCTTCGCAGGCACCCTCCGCGACAACCTCACCTACCTGCGCCCCGACGCCTCCACCCCGTCCCTGGACGAGGCGGTGAAGGCCGTGGGCCTCCTCGAAACGGTCGAGCGCCTGGGCGGCTACGAGGCCGAGATCCCGCCCGGCGGCGGGGGCCTCTCCCAGGGCGAACGCCAGCTCATCACCCTGGCCCGCGCCTACCTGTCCCCGGCGTCGGTCATCGTCCTGGACGAGGCGACCAGCCACCTGGACCCGGCGACGGAGGCCCGCGCCGAACTGGCCCTGGCGTCCCGCGGCGGCACCCTGATCGTCATAGCCCACCGCATAACGTCCGCCGAACGAGCCCACCAGGTCCTACTGATGGACGGCCCGGTCCCCACCCTGGGCACCCACGAAACCCTCCTGACCCGCAACCAGACCTACGCAGAACTCGTAGGCCACTGGCTGACCTGAGAGGGATGTCTCCGTCATGCCATATCGTTCGGCGGATGAGCGCGGAAACTGCGATCCGGTCAGGCCTGGCCATGTTGTCCGATCAAGCCACCGGCGTCGTGGATCCCGAAACCGTGCTGCCGCCCGGCCGCCTGATCAAGGCCGACGAGGGTGAGGGGGAGGCGAGCCTCTGGCTGTCCTCGACCACGCCCTCGGCGGAGCTGTGGACGAGCCTCTACCGGCTCCGCGATCGAACGGGGCTGTGGCCGCTGCTGCTGGAACCTCTCGCGCGTGACAGCGGCTTCCGGCCCTGGGAATCGGGTGAGCTCTTCCCGGGAAATTCAGCTCTCCCGACCGTCATGACCACGAGAATCTGCTGAAAGAGTGGTGGCGGGACTACACCGAGACGAGCTCGGACGACGATGTGCTGTCCGAGGAGGAACGGATCGCTGTGACCGCGCCATACGGCCGGCAGTGGCCCGGCCTGGCGCCGAGCATGGAGTCCCAAGGAGAGCCGGACTCCTTCGCCGCCGGGTACGCGGAGCACCTGCTCGACCGGCTTTCGTCCCTGCGGCTCGGCCTGGCCGCCGCCGAGCGTGGCTCGGACGCGCTTGTCTCCATGGGGTGGAGCGGGCCGCTTAACTACACCAACGACACCGGAGAGATCGCGTCGGTAGTCCGCAGCTGGGAGGATCGCTTCGGCGCCCGGGTCGTCGGCGCCGGCTTCTCGGAGCTCTACCTGAGCGTCGCGGCTCCACCGTCGACCCACGAGGAAGCGCTCCGAGTCGCCGCCGAGCATTTCGCGTTCTGCCCGGACAACATCTGGCAGAACACCACCCCCGCCACACTCGCCTCATACGCCGAGCACCTCGTCGACCTCAACGCATGGGTGTTCTGGTGGGACTGAACCCCACCCGTCGTCAGTGAGCGCGTCCCCAGCGCGCGGACAGCGCCTTACGAAGCCCCTGTACGCAGACCCCTGACCGGCACCGCGCTCCAACCGGCCCCACGAAAGATCAGGGCTAAAGATCCAGTTCCCCGCGCCGGATCCGGGCGACCAAACCGCCAAAGTCCTGCGGACTGAGGTCGAGACGCGGACCTGCCGGATCCTTCGAATCCCGCACGCCGACCCGATCAGCGAGCCTGGCCAGCTCAACGCAGGCGTTGTCGTTGACCCCACCACTCCGGGAGCTCTTGCGCCATTCGATCACAGGTAACTCTCCCGCACCTTCTCGATCAACTTGCGCGAATCGTCACGAGACAGGGCCAATGCCCCAAGTTGGTCGAAGTGTATCGCGAGAGAGGCAACTTCGTCACCGGCCTCAATGAGGCGTCCTGCGAGTTGTGCACCGGCGTAAGAGATCTGCCGCCCTCCCAAGTCGAGGATCTGGAAGGCGCCATCCAAACCTGGATGCGCCCCAGCCGACCTCAGAATGCACCGCACGGACACATGCGGCAGCTCGTCCACCTGCAATAGATATCCTAGCTGCGCCTCCATGGTCGACCGCGTTCCCACCGGACGCTCTAGCACGTCCTCATCGAGGATGATCCAAATATAGGGCGGGTCGCGCTTCGTCAGGATCTCCTGGCGCCTTTGACGCACTCCCACTTCCCGGTCACTCTCTCGGGCTTGTCCTCCCGACAGCAGTAGCGCCTTTCCATACTCGGGCGTCTGCACAGGAACCGGAACCGATTTGCCATGGTAGATCTTGAGAACCTTCGCGGACGATTCATACTGAATGTACTGCGCAAACCAGTCAGGGTCGTGTCCACTGCGAGCATAATGCAAAAGCCGCTGAAAATGCCCTCCAGTATCCCACGCCTTGTCCAAAATAGCCATATACGGGTCACTTGGGCGAAGTCGGCCCGCCTCCCAGTTCGAGACAGTGCCGCGCGCCACCCGGACGATTTGGGCGGTCTGCGCCAGCGAGAGACTCCGTCGGGTCCGGTAGAACCACAGGTCGAAGGCCAGCCAGGACCACAGTGAGGAGTCCGGGTCGATGCTCTCACGAACACTCATGTCGACCTCCGGTGTATTTCCTGGATTCCAATCCATCACACGTTAATCCTTCGCCGCCGACCATGTAGCCAAATCCAGGGAAGACAAGGTGGCGGGTATGAACGACCAGAGACCGGTCCTGCAGATTCCCGAACCGGGAGAAATCCAGATGACCGTCCAGGGAGAGGAGGCTTCGGTCAGGCTCGTCCGGGAACTCGTCCGTTACGCGCTGATTAATTGGAGTTACGGCCGCGTTCTGGTCGACGATTCAGCCGTCGTCATGAGCGAGATCATCACTAATGCCGTCAACGCGGCGAAAGGACACGAACTCAGCATCCGGATCGCCGTCCACGAGGGGGCGCCGCTGCTGGAGTGCTGGGACCCGTCGCCCGAACTCCCCCGCGCCTGCGAAGCGGGCCTGGACGCCCTGAGCGGCCGCGGTATGGCGATCATCGCCGCCTACGCCAAGGACACCGGCGTCCGCCCCTCCCCCACGGGCCAGGGCAAGGTCGTCTGGGCCCTCATGCCCACCAACGACCCGGGTCCGGCCGAGCCGTCCCAGCACCCCACCCCGCCCTGACTCCGGGCCCGAATGGCCGAAAGAGGACGGACATTGCGGAGAGACCTTCCTACAACGGCCGAAACCAACGGCCGGCGAGAGCCAAGTTGTCCGGGCCGTCGTGCCAGCACAGGGCGGTGGTCTCAACCGCGTGACATCAGATGCCTCGCCACCCGATTCTTCCCTCAAAGCTCTTTGGTCCTCACCGAATGGACGATTTGGACAATGCTTGGCGCGACTGGGCAGCGGTGAGAGAATTCGTTCTATCACCGGCTACCGGAAGCGAGTGGGCATCATGACCAGGCCATGGGAAGCCGACCACGGCGCGGGGTTCCAGCGAAGGTTAGGCAAGACGGCCGCAGACGTGGGCGACAGCCGTACGACGCAGGACTGCCCCGAGATCTGGGAACTGGACAACGGCGACATCGCCGTCATCGGCCGTGACGCCACCGCCGCTTACCGCGACCGCCTGCCGCCGGGCGTGAGCATCGGTTCCGACGAGCGCCTTGTGATCATCTCCGGTCGCCTGCTGTCCGCCGCCAAACCGGACATCCGAGATGCTTGAGCGCATCGCCCGCTTCGAGGGGAAGTTGCTCGACCACTCCGCCTACCACCGGGACTTCGCCCGGCAGGTCGAAGACCTGCGCGGGACCATCTGGAAACTCGAACGGTCCCAGGTGTTCCGCGAGCTGGACGACCCCAGTTGGCTGGCGTTCAGTTCCGGAGACTGGCGTCGCTCCCTCGAACTACTGGAGGAGGATCGCAAGGCCGTCCGGGCGGAGGCCGACGGCAACCGGCGCCAAGGGCTGAAGATCAAGCGTGTTCGCGTGGTCGAGCGTCCACTGAGCCCGTACGTCCAATGGGAACTCCACGCGCTCAGGATGCTGGCGGAGGAAGGCTTCGAACTGAGCGTTCTCCCCGCCGAACACCTCTCCGAGCTGGAGGACCAGGGCCAACTGCCCGAAGTGGTCGTCGTCGGCTCGCGCGTCCTCTATGAAGTCCGATATCAGCCGGATTGGACTCCATGCGGCGCCCGGCGCATCGAAACGCCGGAGGTTATCCGCACCGCCGCGTCCGAGATCGGCCGTCTGCACCGCAAAGGCGAGCCCCTGCTTCGGTTCTTCGAGCGGGAAGTGGCCCGGTTACCAGCACCGGCGGTCTGATCTATCGTTTCGTAGATGCCGTCCGCTCGCCTGCGCCGAGGCAGGGTGAGAACGTTCTCCCTCTGCCTCATCACGCTTGTCGTCATCGCCCTTATCGGCGCCTCGCCATGGGCCTTACGCGCATTCGGCGGCCCGACCGGCCGGTGGGAGCGGCTGAGCTTCATCGGTCAGACCTACGGCGCCGCGTCGGCGCTCCTGGCCGCCCTCGCGCTGATCGGCATCGCGGCCACCCTCATCTTCCAGGCGCACGACACGAGGATCGCCCGCGAGGAGGCCAGGCGCATCGCGATCGCGGATCTGCTCAAGATGGCGATGGATGACCCCGCCCTCGACGAGGCGTGGGGGCCGGTGCCGGCGGACGCGGACCGCAGGGCCAGGCGGCAGCTCATGTACATCAACATGATCATCTCCGAGTGGCAGATGTCCTTCGAGACCAAGGCCCTTCCCGAGAAGCGGCTGCGCGCCGTCTCGAGAGAGATGTTCTCGGGGCGTCCTGGGCGAGCATTCTGGGAAGAGGCGCGCCAGGTTCGCATGGGCACGGCCGGGAGCAAGCGGGGGCGACGCTTCCACGAGATTCTGGACGAGGAGTACAGGCTGGCGCCCGTTCCGCCGGTCGAGCCGAGGCGGACACGGCGGCGCTGGGTGGTGCTTGGAGGCTCGGTGGCGGGGGTTGCGGCGATGGGCCCTCTCCTGCGCTGGGTCCTCGCGCGTCGTCGGTCCGCTCGGCAGGGGAATCGCCGAAGACGTTCCCGATGATCGCGGGAGTGGGAAAGGTTCTGAGAATCCGTCGCCGCGGGTGTCGAGAACGTCGGGGTGGCTCCGTCCCAGGGGTGCGGGTGGTCGAGAACGGCCGCTCGGCTACTGGAGACGGGAGCGTCGAGCATGGAACAGCGTGAGATCAACGAGGTCCTCGACCGGCCTTACAGCAGGGAGCTGCTGGCTCGGGATCTGACCCGGCTGGCCTACGTCGCCGAGGACGGGACGCCGCGCAACGTGCCGATCGCGTTCACCTGGAACGGCTCCGAGGTCGTCATGTGCACCAGCAAGAACGCGCCGAAGCTGCGGTACCTGCGGCAGCGTCCCGAGGTGGCGCTGACGATCGACACGGAGGTGCATCCGCCGAAGATCCTGCTCATCCGGGGGCGCGCCGAACTCGATGTCGTCGACGGCATCCCGGAGGAGTACCTCCAGATGAACGGCAGTTACGAGATGACGGCCGAGCAGCGCGTCGAGTGGGAGGCCGAGGTCCGCTCGCTGTACGACGGCATGGTCCGGATCGTCGTCACCCCGACCTGGGTGAAGCTCATCGACTTCGAGACCACGCTGCCCACCGCCGTCGAGGAACTGGTCCGGCAGCGGGCCGAGCGCCAGGACGTCTGAGAGCCGCGCGCCAGAATGGGGCCTAGCAGTCCAGGGAGAAGATGATGGCCAAGTATCTGCTGCTCAAGCACTATCGGGGCGGGCCCGCGCCGGTCAACGACGTGCCGATGGACCAGTGGACGCCGGAGGAGTTCACGGCCCACATCCAGTACATGGAGGACTTTGCCGAGCGTCTCAAGGCCACCGGCGAGTTCGTCGAGCATCAGGCGCTCTCGTCGCAGGGGACGTTCGTCCGCTCGGACGGCGAGGGCCGCCCGCCGGTCACCGACGGGCCGTTCGCCGAGACCAAGGACCTGATCGCCGGCTGGATGGTGATCGACGTCGAGTCCTACGAGCGCGCGCTCGAGCTGGCCGCCGAGCTGTCCGCGGCGCCCGGCGCGGGCGGGAGGCCGATCCAGGAGTGGCTGGAGCTGCGGCCGTTCTTCGCCGCGCTGCCCACGATGGCGGAATGAACGAGGCGCTGCTGCGGGAGCTCGTGCCCGCGGTGATCGGTGTCATGGTGCGCCGCGGCGCGGACTTCGCGGCGGCCGAGGACGCCGTGCAGGAGGCGCTGATCCGCGCGTTGCAGACATGGCCGGACGACCCGCCGCGCGACCCGAAGGCCTGGCTCGTCGCGGCGGCGTGGCGCAAGTTCCTCGACGCCGCCCGGGCCGAGGCCTCGCGGTCGGGGAGGGAGCTGGCCGTCGAGGTCGAGCCGCCGGCGGGCCCGGTGCCCGGCGCGGACGACTCGCTGTGGCTCTACTTCCTGTGCGCGCACCCGTCCCTGTCCCCCGGTTCGGCCGTCGCGTTGACGCTGCGCGCGGTCGGCGGCCTGACGACGCGGCAGATCGCGACGGCGTACCTCGTCCCCGAGGCGACCATGGCGCAGCGGATCAGCCGGGCCAAGCGGCGCATCGCGGGACTGCCGCTCGACCGGCCCGGGGATCTGGCGACGGTCCTGCGGGTCCTCTACCTCGTCTTCAACGAGGGCTACGGCGGGGACGTCGATCTGGCGGCCGAGGCGATCCGCCTGACCCGCCAGCTCGCCGCCTCCACCGGCGATCCCGAGGTCGCGGGCCTGCTGGCGCTCATGCTGCTGCACCACGCCCGGCGCGCCTCCCGCCTGGTGGACGGGCGGCTGGTGCCGCTCGCCCGGCAGGACCGGTCCCGCTGGGACACCGGCCTCATCTCCGAAGGAGTCGCGATCCTGCAGGCGGCGCTGGCTCACGACCGGCTGGGCGAGTACCAGGCGCAGGCCGCGATCGCCGCCTTGCACGCGGACGCCCCCAGCACCGCCGAGACCGACTGGGTGCAGATCGTGGAGTGGTACGACGAACTGCTGGAACTCACGGGCAACCCGGTGGTCCGGCTCAACCGCGCGGTCGCGGTCGGGGAGGCCGACGGACCGCAGGCCGGCCTGGCGGAGCTGAGCAAGGTCGATCCCGATCTCCCCCGGTTCGCCGCGGTCCGCGCCTATCTCCTCGAACGCGCCGGAGACCTCGATCAAGCCGCCGAGCTCTACGCCGAGGCGGCCCACGCGGCCACCAGCCTCCCGGAGCACGAACATCTCACCCGCGAGGCGGCCAGGGTCCGGCAGCTACCGCGCCCGTAGCCGGGCCCCGCAAAATCAGGGCGGGTCGGTCAGGGGGTGGGGGGTGGTGGCGTGGTCGCCGAGGCTTAGTAGGAGGGTGCGGAGGGTTGTGGCCAGGGCGTCCTGTTGGGGGTGGTCCAGGGCGGCCAGTAGGCGGCGTTCGTTTTCCAGGTGGGCGGTTACGGCGCGGTCGATGAGGTCTCGGCCGGCGGGGGTGAGGGCTACGAGGACGGCGCGGCGGTTGGCGGGGTCGACGTCGCGCGTGACGTAGCCCTTGGCGACCAGGCGGTCGAGGCGGTTGGTGACGGCGCCCGAGGTCACCATGGACGAGCGGGCCAGCATGCCCGCGGTGATGCCGTCGGGTGAGTCGGCGCGGCGGAGGGTCGCGAGGACGTCGAACTCGCCCCGTTCCAGCCCGAACTCGGCGAAGAGCGCCTTGAGCTCGCGCTCGGCGATCCTCGTCAGCCGGGAGAGGCGGCCGAGGATCCGCATGGGGGACGGATCGAGGTCGGGCCGGGCACGGGTCCACTGCTCCACGACGAGGTCTACGGCGTCACGCTCCAACGAGCACCTCTCAACGTTGAACTGTTTGACATCAAGCTAGCAGCAGATCTACGGTCTTCAGCGTTGAACATTTCAGCGTTGAAAGGTTGGTCTCATGCGACGTCGAACGTTCTCCCTCGTCCTGGTGTTCGGGCTGGCCGCCGCTACGAGCGCGCCGGCGCAGGCTGCCGGGCACGGCGGCGGTGCCGCGGTGTACCCGAGCACGATCCGGCTGCCGAACGGGTTCCAGCCCGAGGGCATCGCGATCGGGCCCGGACCGGTCGCCTATGTCGGTTCCATGGCGGATGGGTCGGTCTATCGCGCCGACCTGCGCACCGGGGCCGGCGCGGTCCTCAGCCGGGGGCCCGGCACGCCCGCCCTCGGGTTGAAGAGCGACGCGCGCGGGCGGCTGTTCGTGGCCGGGGGCCCGGGCGGCGACGCCCGCGTCCTCGATGCCCGTTCGGGGCGGGTTCTGGCCACCTACCGGCTGGCCACCGGGGCGTCTTTCGTCAACGACGTCATCCTCACGCAGGGCGCCGCGTGGTTCACCGACTCGACCAAGCCGGTGCTCTACAAACTGCCGCTCACCGGCGGAAGGCTGCCCGCCGAGGCGGTCCGGGTGCCGCTCACCGGCGATCTCGTCTACCAGGGCGGTCCTGACAGCCCCGGCAGCGGCGGGTTCAACGCCAACGGCATCACGCCGACACCGGACGGACGGGGTCTGATCGTCGTCCAGTCGAACACCGGCGGCCTGTTCCGCGTCGACCCGGCGTCCGGCGAGACCCGCCGCGTGGACCTGCACGGCGAGTCGCTGCCGGAGGGCGACGGCCTGCTGCTGCGAGGCCGGACGCTGTACGCGGTGCAGAACCGGCTCGACACCGTGGCCGTCCTGCGGCTGAACGCGGCGGGAACCGAGGGCCGGGTCGTCCGGCGGGTGACGGATGCCCGGTTCGCCCTGCCGACGACCGTGGCCGCGTTCGGCTCCCGGTTGTACCTCCCCAACATCCGGTTCTTCGCCACAGGCCCGACACCGGACATCTCGTACAACGCCGTCGCCATCCCCCGCCCCTAGGCGGGAGGGATTGGAATCAGGCGGACAATTCTTGAACAACACCGCACGCGGCATCCGACATGGCGGCGCGTGACCAGGGCAGATCGAGCGGGGTCGGGCGGCCGATTCCGGGGCGTCTGATTAGTCCATTTTTCTTGATCTGATGGGATACCTGGTTAATGCCGCGAATAACTTGGGCGGTGGTGGCCGCGTTGGGACTGCTCGTCGTCGCTTTGTCCGGGTTCGCGCAGTCTGCTCCGGGCCCGTCCGCGCCGCCCTCGCCGCCGGGGGTGGGGAAGAACGGCGAGGCGTGGGCCTGGACGCAGTTGGTGAACGGTACGAGCCACACGACCGAGGTCCGGTTCGCCAGCACCGAGAAACCCGCCGGGCACTGTCCCACCGTGCAGTACAGCCTGGCGGGCAAGGTGCAGACGGCCGTCCTGCGGAAGGTCAGCGACCCCTATATCACCGGTGGCGGGCTCCAGCAGTTCCCGACGACCTTCTGCCTGGCTCCGGTCCCCGACGGGGCGAAGAACGCGCTGATCGAGCCGACCACGACCAACGCGGCCACCGTGTATCCGGGGAACCTCCAGCTTCCGCTGCCGGAGTGGCCGGTGAACGGGCGTCCGAAGAGCGTCGCCGTCATCGGGGACGCGGGGTGCGAGGTCACCTCGCCCACGGTCGGCGCTCCGCAGAACCAGGACTGCCAGAAGGAGTGGCCGCTGGAGCCGCTCTCCGCGCACGCGGCCGCGCAGTCCCGGCCGGACCTCGTCGTCCATGTCGGCGACTACGTGTACCGGGAGGCGCCGGCAGGGGCGAACGACGCCACCCCGGGCTGCGGCGCGCAGGGGCAGGCGGCCGACTGGGGGTGCCTCATCAAGGACTTCCTCCGGCCGGCCCAGGCCCTGCTCGCCGAGGCGCCCTTCATCTTCGCGCGGGGCAACCACGAGGTATGCACGCCGCCGAAGGTGGGACGGGGCGCCGAGTGGTTCCGCTATTTCGCGACGGTGCCCCAGAAGAACAACGAATGCTTCTCCCTGCCGCAGGCCCAGGTCGAACCGGTCCAGATCAATGCGGGAAGGCTGCATTTCATCCTGTTCGACTCCAGTTCGGCGAGCGAGAGCAGCCAGCCGAACAAGTCGCAGGCCGCCCAGTACGCGAAATGGTTCGACGAAGTGAACGCCCTGGCCGCCAACCACCCGACGCACGACTACTTCCTCATCACCCACAAGCCGCTGTGGATGGTCAAGCAGGCCTCGTCCACGGCCGTGACCTGGATCAACCCGACCCTTGCGAGCGCGGTCAAGCAGACGGCCAACGGGGCCCTGGCCGACAACATCGACCTGGTGCTGTCGGGGCACGTGCACCTCTATCAGATGCTCGACTTCCTCAACAGTTCGCGTCCCCCGCAGGTGACCGTGGGCTCGTCCGGGACGACGCTCGACACCCCGCCGGACGACTCGAAGGTGGTCGGCAAGACCGTGGACGGTGAGACCGTCCAGCACTCGGTCTCACGGGGCGTCCACGGCTACGCGCTCCTGAACGACACGGGCGGCCAGTGGAATCTCACCTTCCACGGGGTCTCCGGGCAGGCGTGGCCGCTGGACTGCCTTCTGAGCACCGGCGCCATCAAGGAGTTCAGCTGCAAGTGACCCTCAGGGGTGCAGGGCCGCGTCGGGCGGGGTCTCGGCGACGCGGGTGAAGCGGACGGTGAGGCCGTCGCGTTCGGGCGCGCAGCAGTAGGGGCCCGCGGCGGCGGTGACGCCTGGCGGGAAGGGCGCCAGGCGGATCATCTGCCACGGGTCCTCGCCCGCGCGGGCGCGGATCGTCACCGCGTCGCCCGAGCGGCTGGCGCGGACGGTCACCTCGCGGCCGTGCCACGGGACGGGGGCCGAGGACCAGTCCGAGGCTCCGTGGGTGACGACCGCGCCCAGTTGGAGGGCACCGTCGCAGTACTCGGCGCCGGCCTTGATCCAGGTGGACTCGGAGAGGCGGACGAGCAGGCCGGCCTGGTCGAACTGGTGGTCGTAGTCGGCGACGAAGGAGACCTCGATCGCGGCCTCGGGGTCGAAGGGCGACAGCAGGGCGTGGCCGCTGTCGCGGTCGTAGCCGTAGGAGGTCGTCCGCCAGAAGTCGCTGCCCTTGGCCGCGGTGACGAGGAGGGCCTGGCCGTCGGGGGTCGCGGACGGGGGCGGGTTGAGCCATTCGCCGGTGGTCATAAGCCGGAATCTACGCCAGGGGTGGAGTTGACCCCACCACCTGGGATGGGTTTTACCTCCCATGATCGGGTAGCTGAACCCAGTGTCTCCGGAAATGTCAGACGCAAGGGTTGTCATTGGACGGGGACGACCGGGGCTGGGAGGGCACGATGGTGAGCGGTGCGGCAGTGGGCGGGGCGGTGGGGAGCCGGATGCGGCCGCTGCTCACCGAGGTGGGGCTGCTGGCGGTCCTGTTCGCCTTCTACAAGTGGGGGCGGACGCTGATCGAGGCGGGCCCGGGGCAGGCGATGGCGAACGCGCACCTGCTGTGGCGGTTCGAGCGGGAATGGCTGCCGAGCGAGGTCGGATTCCAGCATTGGGCCCTCGGCTGGGACCACATGGCGTTCCTCGCCAATGTCTATTACGTGAGCGTCCATTTCCCGGGAACGGCACTGCTGCTGATCTGGCTTTATGTGCGGCACAGGGAGTCCTACGCGCGGGTGCGCAACGAGCTGGTGGCGCTGACCGCGGCCGGTCTCGTGGTGCACACGATGTTCCCGCTGGCGCCGCCCCGGCTCGCGGGGATCGGGGCCGTGGACACGATGCTGACCGTGGGGCCGTCGGCCTACCCGGCGGCGGCCGACGGGATCGCCAACCAGTACGCGGCCATGCCGTCCCTCCACATCGGCTGGGCGATCCTGGTGGCCGTCGCGGTGCTGCGGGTGTCGCGGAGCCCGTGGCGGTGGGTCGTCGCGCTGCACGCGCCGCTGACGGTCCTCGTGGTGGTCGTGACGGCCAACCACTACTGGACCGACGGGATCGTCGCCGCGCTCCTGCTGGCGGGCGCCATGGCGCTGGTTTCGCTGGCGGGGCGGATGCGGCAGGCTGGGGGACATGCTTCCAACGCACACGAGCTCCGAGGTCCCGGACGTCCCGGTCGCGGTCCTGCCGATCGGGAGCCACGAGCAGCACGGCCCGTACCTGCCGCTCGCGACGGACACGGTGATCGCGTGCACGATCGCGGCGGAGATCGCGAAGGCGCACCCGGTGCGCCTGCTCCCGCCGGTGACGATCTCGTGCTCGCATGAGCACGCCGACTGGCCCGGGACGGTGAGCATCTCGGCGACGACCCTCTACGCGGTGGTGAGGGACGTCGCCGAGTCCCTGCGCCGGGCGGGGGTCCCGAAGCTCGTCCTGGTCAACGGGCACGGCGGCAACTACGTGCTCGGCAACGTCGTCCAGGAGGCGCACGGCGACATGGCGCTGTTCCCCACCCTGGAGCACTGGGAGGCGGCGGAGAGGGCGTCCGGCGCCGAGACGCCCGCCGTCAGCGACATGCACGCCGGGGAGCTGGAGACGTCCATCCTGCTGCACGCCCACCCGGAGCTGGTGCGCGACGGCTACGAGGGCGCCGACCACCTCGCCGACGACCGGCGGCACCTCCTGACCACCGGGATGGCCGCCTACACCGGGTCCGGCGTCGTCGGGCGGCCGTCACTGGCCCGCGCCGACAAGGGCCGGGAGACGCTGCGGAGCCTCGTCGCGGCGTTCGGGGACGTCCTCGCGGTGCTTCAGCAGCAGGGCGGCCGCGCCGGGCAGGGACGCGACGAAGGTCAGCACCCCGTACACGACGGAGACGGTCAGGCCCTGCGCTGAGCCGAGCCCCGCCGCGCCGAACGCCAGCGCGAGGACGGCTTCGCGCGGCCCCCAGCCGCCGACGTTCACCGGCAGCACCATCACCAGCAGCGCCAGCAGGAGCAGCGGCAGGAGCGTGCGCAGCGGCGCCGTCGCGCCGACGAGGCGGGCCGCGACGACGAACAGGGCCAGGTGCCCGGCCAGGGCCGCGACCGACAGCCCCGCGATCGCGGGCCAGGCGCGCAGGGCGGCGCGCACGTCCGCGAGCGCCGGGGCCAGCGCGCGGCGCCGCCACCGGGCGAGGACCAGCACCACCGCGACGACCCCGGCCGCCGGGACCAGCGCGGGCGCCATCGCCGACACCAGCGCGGGATGCGCGAGCAGCGCGGCGACGCCCGCGACGATCGCGACGCCCTGGCCCGCGACGCGTTCGAGGAAGACGGCCCGCACCCCGCGCGCCACGTCGCCCGACCGGTGCCCGTGGCTCACCGCGCGGTGGACGTCCCCGAGCACGCCCGCCGGGAGGACCGCGTTGAGGAACTGGGCCCGGTAGTAGTCCGCCACGGCTCCGCCCAGGGGCAGGTGCAGGCCGAGGCGCCGGGCGACCAGCTGCCAGCGGGCGGCGCTGAGCACGGTCGTCAGCAGGCCCAGGGCGAGTGCGGTGGCGACGGCCCCCGCGTCGACGGCGTGGAGCGCGTCCACGAACGCGTCGGTGCTGTGCCACCACAGCAGCGCGGTGAGGATGCCGAGCCCGGCGAGCAGGCGCAGCCAGGGCCAGATCTTCGTCACGATGCGCTCCCGGGGAGGACGAGGAGGTCGACGTGGTGGACCTCGGCGGTGAGGCGCCCGGCGGCGCACTCGGCGAGGCGGCGGCCGAGGTAGTCCTCGGCGAAGGGGGCGAGGCCCGGGTCGTGCTCGACGGCGGCGGCGACCCAGCCGCGCAGCCACTCGGCGGTCAGCGCGGCCTGGCCGGGGCCGAGCCGCCACGGGCTCGGGCGCGCCTGGACGGACGCGCCGCGCCGCCCGAACGCCTCGGTGGCGGCGGCGACGGCGTCCGGGCCGAGGAGCCCGCCGCGCCGCTGGTGGGCGTCGAAGGCGGCGGCGAAACCGGCGTCGAGCGGCTCGGACGGGGAGAGCCGGACGCGGCCGACGACCGACAGCGTGAGCAGCACGGGGCACGCGGCCGCGGCGGCGATCGCCTCGACCTCGGCGGCGGTGAGCACGTCCAGCAGCGCGGACGCGGAGACGAGCGACGCGCCCACCAGGTCGGACGCGCGGAGCTCGGCGATGCCGCCCGCGCGCGTCTCGACCGTCGCGGGCGTGCCGTCGGCGGTGGTGTAGGAGCTCGCGCGTGCCCGGTCGAGCAGGCGCGGGTCCTCGTCGTGCAGGATCCAGTGCTGGGGGCCCCGCAACCGCCCCGCCAGCCAGCGTCCCTGGGAACCGGTGCCGCAGCCGAGGTCCCAGATGACCAGCGGCCCGTCGGGCGGGAGCGCGGCCCGGAGCGGGTCGAGCAGCTCCGCGGCGCGCGCCGTGGCGTCCGCGCCCTCGCGCAGCTCCAGCCAGGAGGGGTCGAACCCCGTCACGGCGTCGTCCGGCGGCGGGCCGTCCTGCGGCCGACCTCCGGCATCGCGTGCGTCAGCCCCGGTCATTCGTGCCTCCTTGAGGGGGCGCCCCCGCGCCCGCCGGAAATGCCTGGTCCCGCCGAAGCCGGGACAGGACGGTGGCCATGCGGCGGGCCGTGTCGTCCCAGCCGGGCAGCGCGCCGCGCCGCAGCCGCGCCGAGGCGCGCAGGCGGTCGCGCAGCTCCGGTTCGACGAGCCACCGCCGCAGCGCGGCCCCGAGCGCGGCCGGGTCGTCCGGCGGGACGAGCATGCCGGGCACGGCGCCGGAGGAGTCCCAGCCGAGCGCGTCGGGCACCCCGTCCACCGAGGTCGCGAGCACCGGGACGCCGCGCGCCAGCGCCTCGGTCACGACCATCCCGTACGTCTCCGCGCGGGACGCCAGGACGAGCAGGTCGGCGCCGGCGTAGGCGTCCTCCAGGCGCTTGCCGGTGAGCGGCCCGACCAGCTCGACCCGCCCTTGGAGGCCGTGCTCGCCGATCAGGCCGCGCAGCCGCTCGACGTGGCGGGCGTCGCGCCCCAGCGGCCCGGCGCACTCGCAGCGCCAGGACAGGTGCGCGACGGTCGCGAGCGCCTCGACGAGGACGTCGTGCCCCTTGCGCGGGGTCACCGACGCCACGCACAGCAGGCGGGTCGACCCGTCGCCGCCTGACGCGAGGGGCGCGGGGTCGGTGCCCGGGGTGACGGCGTGGACGCGGGACGCCTCCAGGCCGTGGTGGGCGATCAGGTGGTCCCTCGCCCACGGGCTGGTCGCGATGACGGCCCCGGCCGCCTCCAGCACCTTGCGTTCGCCCGCGTTCAGATCGGCCTGTCCGGGTTCGTCCGCCAGCGGGAGGTGGACGAGCACGGCGAGCCGCAGCCGCCCCGCCTCCGGGACGACGACCTCGGGCACGCCGCATGCCACCAGGCCGTCGATCAGGACGACCGAGCCGTCCGGCCGCGCGGCGAGGGTGCGGCCGAGCTCGGCCCGCGCCGCCTCGCCGGGGCGCGGCCACGACCCGGGCACCGGCAGCTCCCGGACGGTGCGCCCGGACGCCGCGAGCTCCTCGCAGAGCCGCCGGTCGTAGCGGTTCCCGCCGCTCGGGACGCCGGCGTCGTCGATGTCGCCCGGGACGACCACGCACACCTCGAGGGACGTCACAGGTCACGCTCGTAGCTGGCCCACGCGACGTGCGACTCGTGCAGCGTCACCGTGAGGCCCGAGAGGCCGGCGGCGTTCGCGCCGAGCGCCCCGGCGCGCACCCGGTCCGCGAGCCGGTCGGCGATGACCTTGGCGAGGAACTCCGTCGAGGTGTTGACCCCGGCGAACTCCGGCTCCTCGTCCAGGTTGCGGTAGTTCAGCCCGCCCAGGACCTCGCCCAGCTCGCTGGTGGCGAGGCCGATGTCGACGACGATGCCGTCCGGGTCGAGCTCGGCCCGGCGGAACGTCGCGTCGACCACGTAGGTGGCGCCGTGCAGCCGCTGGGCGGGCCCGAAGACCTCGCCGCTGAAGCTGTGGGCGATCATGACGTGGTCGCGGACGGTGATGGCGAACAACGGAAATCCTCCTCGGTAGGCGGTACGGATCGGCGGGCGACCCGGCTCAGTAGGCGATCCGGTGGCACAGGGCGGGCAGCTCGCCGCCCGCGAGGCGCGGCATCAGCCGCGGCAGCTCGCCGAACGGGCTCTCCCCGGTGATCAGCTCGCCGAAGGCGGGGCTCGCGAGCAGCCGCAGCGCGAGCGAGATCCGGTCGGCGAAGCCGCGGCTCGCCCGGCGGGCCGGCGGGATCGCGCCGACCTGGCTGCCCCGGATGGTCAGCCGCCGCGAGTGGAAGAACTCGCCCAGCGGGACGCTGACCCGGCGGTCGCCGTACCAGCTCAGCTCGACCACCTGCCCGTCGGGCGCGAGCAGCTCCAGCGACCGCGCGAGCCCGGCCTCGGTCGCGCTCGCGTGGACGACCAGGTCGCAGCCGCCCTCGGCCCGGTCGGGATGGGCGAAGCCGACGCCGAGCGCCCGCGCGACGTCCGCGCGGGACGGGTCGGTGTCGACCAGCTGGACGCGGCACCCCGGGAACCCCGCGAGGACGCCCGCGACCGAGCAGCCGACCATCCCGGCGCCGACCACGGCGATGCGGTCCCCGACGAGCGGCGCCGCGTCCCACAGCGCGTTCACGGCCGTCTCGACCGTCCCGGCGAGGATCGCCCGCTCCGGGGGCACCTCGTCCGGGACCACGCTGACCGCGCTCGCGGGGACGACGTAGCGGGTCTGGTGCGGGTAGAGGCAGAAGACCGTGCGCCCGGCCAGCTCGGCGGGTCCGTGCTCGACCACGCCGACGTTCAGGTACCCGTACTTGACCGGCCCGGGGAACGCCCCGTCCTGGAACGGCGCCCGCATGATCGCGTGCTGGTTCGGCGGGACGGCTCCGCGGAAGACGATCGCCTCGGTACCGCGGCTCACCCCCGAGTACAGCGTGCGGACGAGCACCTCCCCCGCGCCCGGCTCCGGCAGGACGACATCGCGGATCTCCCCCTCACCGGGCGATCGGATCCAGAAGGCGCGCGCGTCGCGCTCCATCCGTGCACCTCCCCCGAGTACCCGGCGTCGCCTGCGGCTCCTGCGGCCCTGGCAGCTCCTTCGCGACCTGCGCGTCCTGCACGGCCCGCGCGTCCTTCGGCTCCGGGATCCGCGGTGTCCCGACTCGGGACGCGTGGCGCCGCTTCGCCAGCCACACCACGTCCCGTCCGAAGGACCACACCAGCAGCGCCAGCGCCGCCGCCGCGAGCAGCCCCGGATGCGGGACGGCCCCCGACGCCGCGACGACCAGCGCCACGCCCTGCACGACGGCGACGGCCTTGCGCGCGACGCTCGGCGGCAGGTCCGCGCGCAGCCACGGCGCCGCCCAGGCCGCCGCGCCGAACACGTACCGCATCGCGCCGATCGCCAGGACCCACGCCCCCGCCGACGAGGCGACCTCGATGCTCAGCACCAGCACCAGGGCGGCGTCGGTCTCCATGTCGAACCGCGCCCCGAGCCGGGACACCGTCCCGGTGCGCCGGGCGACCTGCCCGTCCACGCCGTCCAGGACGAGCGCCGCCGAGGCGGCCGCGACGAGCGGCCAGGCGCGGCCGTCACCGGTGAGATGCCCCGCGACCAGCGCCGCGACACCCCCGGTGAGCACGACGCGCGCCAGCGTCACGTGATCGGCCGGCCCCAGCGCCCGGCGGCGGCGGAACGCGGCGGTCAGCAGCGCCCACGACGCCAGCGCGTACCCGATGCCCACGGCCAGGCCCGCGTGGCCGGGGCGGAGCAGCGCCAGCAGTCCGAGTTGGGCGGCGACGGCGGCGGCCAGCTCCGGGCCCCTGGTCAGCCGCGGCCCGCGCGGTGCCGGGAGGCGTACCGGGGCCGGGCGCGTCAGCGTCATCGGCCGCGTCATCGGCGGACCTCGCTCACCGGCGCCTCGCCGAGCGGCCCGGCGGAGCCGTCGAGCTGCGGGAGGTCGTGGCCGAGCCGGTCGCGCTTGGCGGTGAGGTAGCGGACGTTGTCGTCGCTGACCGGGACGAGCAGCGGCACGCGCGCCGCGACGGCGACCCCGTAGGACTCCAGCGAGCTGAGCTTGACCGGGTTGTTCGACATCAACCGCACCGACCGGACACCGAGATACCGCAGGATCCGGGCGGCCGGGCCGTAGTCGCGCACGTCCACCGGCAGGCCGATGGCGGTGGCGGAGTCGACGGTGTCGAGGCCCTGGTCGTCCTGGAGGATGTGGGTGCGGACCTTGGCCACCAGCCCGATCCCGCGCCCCTCGTGGCCGCGCAGGTAGACCAGGACGCCGGCGCCCTCGCGGGCGATGGCGTCCAGGGCGGCGCCGAGCTGGTCCCCGCACTCGCAGCGCGTCGCGGCGAAGATGTCGCCCGTCATGCACTCGGAGTGCATCCGGACGAGGACGTCCTCGCGGTCCCGCACCTCCCCCCGCACCAGCGCCATGTGCTCGTGCCCGTCGACCGGGTCCCGGAACGCGACGGCGCGGAAGACGCCCCGCCGGGTCCTGAGGTCCGCCTCCGCGATGTCCTTCTGGTCGATGCCCTCGTCCATCGCTCCCCTTCCCTGGCTACACAACCACCCCTGAATACGTGGCGAACGTACGAGGTGGTTGTGTCCCAAAACGGTCCGTACAACCGATGGCACGCAGGGGAGGCGCCCGAGGGTTCAGCCCAGTCGCGTCCGGACCGCCGACTCCTGAAGGGCTCGGCGGTCCACGGGGACTTCGCGGAAATCCACCGGGGTCACACGCTCCTGCGCCGGACGGAGACGAGCAGCTCCTCGACCGCGGCGCGGTCGGGTTCGGGCGGCAGCGGGCTGCGGTCCAGGGCCGTCTCCATCGAATCGGTGAGGGCGGCGCGCCACGCGCCGATCTCCTCCCAGCCGACCTCGCCGCGGCGGACGGCGAGGAGCCGCTCGCGCAGGTCTCCGACGTCCACCCTGAGCTCGCCGTGCCGGACGAGGTGCGTGCCGCTCTCCAGCAGCCGCAGCATGTGCATGGCGTGCTTCCAGCGCGGCACGCCGCCGTCGCGCAAGTCGCCTTCCAGTTTGCGGAACTGGGCCTCGGAGTAGCCGAGGAACGTGCGGTGCGCGCGCCGCGACAGGAAAGCCGACCGCACGGCCAGCAGCTCCTCCCCGACCGGCGTGACGCGCTCGACGAGCGGCGACCAGAGGCACTCCAGGACGGTCGGGTTCGCGTCGAGCGCCAGCCCGCAGAAGCGCTCCAGCTCCCAGGAGAACTGCTCGGGCAGCGGGCCGTCCACATGCGTGGGCGGCTTGGTGAATCGCCAGTACAGGGGAGCCGGAGCCGCGTACACACCGCGCCGGTCGACGTCGCTGGCGTCCGTCGCCAGTCCGTAGGCTCGCGACCCGACGACGACGGCCAGGATCGTGTGCTCCCGGACGAGGTCGAGTGCGCCGGAGGGGTCGGGTTTCGTCACGCGGGCAGCGTGGCGCAGGGCCCGCGGGCGTGTCGACCGGTTTGTCTCGTTTGTGCAAGACGGTTACAGATCGGCCACGGACTTGCTGAAAGTTTCTGCAAGAGCTTTACGCGACTGAAACGCGTTGCTAACGTCCCGACCCAGCCACCCCCATCTCTTGACCTGCGGGACGGCGGCCCGGCGAAGGGACGTCCCGCGAAGGAGGACACCATGCGGCGCACCCCCCTGATCGGCGGCACCGTCGTCTGCGCCGCCCTCGCGCTCTCGCTCAGCGCCTGCGGCGGCGATGACGACGGCGGCTCGAAGGGCGGCGCGGGCGCGGCGAGCCTGCAGGGCCGCGGCCCGATCACCTTCGTTACCGGCAAGGACCGCTCGGGCTACCTGCAGAAGCAGATCGACGGCTGGAACTCCGAGCACCCGAAGGAGCAGGTCCGCATCATCGAGCTGCCGGACGAGCCGAACGACCAGCGGCAGCAGATGATCCAGAACGCCACGACCAGGTCCGACGCCTACTCGGTGCTGAACCTCGACGTGGTGTGGACGGCCGAGTTCGCCGCCAACCGGTGGCTGGCGCAGCTGCCCAAGGACCAGATCGACCTGTCCAGGATGCTGCCTGCGACCATCACCACCGGGCAGTACCGCGGCAAGCTGTACGCGGTGCCCTCCACGTCCGACGCCGGGATGCTCTACTACCGCAAGGACCTGCTGGAGAAGGCGGGCGTCTCCGAGCCGCCGAAGACCTACGCCGAGATGTGGGCCGCCTGCGACAAGGTGAAGAAGCTGCCCGAGGCGAAGGACGCCGACTGCTTCTTCACCGAGGTCAACAAGACCGAGAGCATGACGATCAGCGCGGTCGAGGCGATCGAGAGCGCCGGCGGCTCGATCATCGGCCCGGACGGCAAGCCCTCGCTGAGCACCCCGCAGGCCAAGCAGGGCGTCGAGTTCCTCGTCGGCGCCAAGAAGGACCACATGCCGAAGGAGGCCGTCACCCTCGACACCGAGGGCGGGCGCCGCTACTTCCAGTCCGGCAGGCTGGTCTTCCAGCGCCAGTGGCCGTACCAGTACGGGCTGGCGAACTCCAAGGACGGCTCGTCCAAGGTGGCGGGCAAGTTCGCGGTCGCGCCGCTGCCCGGACCGAACGGCCCCGGCGTCGCCAACCTCGGCGGCCACAACCTCGCGATCTCCGAGTTCGCCAAGAACAAGGCGACCTCGCTCGACTTCATCCGGTACCTGACCGGTGAGCAGGCCCAGCGCGCCAACCTCCTCGCGACCTCGCAGGCGCCCACCGTCGCGGCGCTGTACGACGACCCCGAGATGGTGAAGAAGTTCCCGTACCTGCCCGTCCTCAAGCAGGCCATCGCGAACGCCAAGCCGCGCCCGGTCGCGGTGAAGTACGGCGACGTGACCGCCGCCGTCCAGGGCGAGATGTACGACGCGGTGACCGGGAAGAAGCCGGCCGACCAGGCCCTGGCCGACCTGCAGTCCAAGCTCCAGCCGCTGACCGCGCAGTGAGCGGCGTGACCACCACCGAGAGCGCGCCCGCCGCCGGCACCGCCGCGGCGGGCGCGCCCCGCGACCGCGGGAAGGGCGACGTCCAGGGGACGCGGCGCCTCGCGGCGCTGCTGCTGTCGCCCACCCTGCTCGTGCTCGCGCTCGTCATCGGCTACCCGGTCCTCGCCGGGTTCCGCGAGTCGCTGTACGCGCGCGGCGAAGGGCTGGACGCGGACGGGTTCGTCGTGCAGGGCGACCGCTTCGTCGGCCTCGACAACTACACCGCCATCTTCCAGGGCGACCGCGCCGACGCGTTCTGGAACGCCTTCTCCAACACGACGTTCTTCACCCTCACCACGGTCGTGCTGGAGACGGTGATCGGCGTCGCGATGGCGCTGATCATGCAGCAGGCGTTCCGCGGCCGGGCGCTGGTGCGCGCGAGCATCCTCGTCCCGTGGGCGATCCCGACCGCCATCTCCGGGCTGCTGTGGCGGTGGATCTTCCAGGCCGACGGCGCCGCGAACGCGGTGCTGCGCCAGGAGATCCTGTGGACCGCCGACGGCTTCCCCGCCAAGATGGCCGTCGTCATCGCCGAGGTGTGGAAGACCTCCCCGTTCATCGGGCTGCTGGTCCTCGCCGGGCTCCAGATGATCCCCCGGGACGTCTACGAGGCGGCCCGGGTGGACGGCGCCGGCGCGTTCCAGCAGTTCTTCCGCATCACCCTGCCGCTGGTCAAGCCGGCGCTGCTGGTCGCCGTGCTCTTCCGGATGCTGGACGTGCTGCGGATGTTCGACCTGCCCGCCGTGCTGATCGGCGTCAACCAGAAGTCGGTGGAGACGCTGACGATGATCGCCTGGTTCGAGGCGTCCAACCTGCGGTACGGCTCGGCGGCGGCGTACGCGACCGTCCTGTTCCTGTACATCGCGCTGATCGCGTACCTGTTCGTGAAGCTGCTCGGGGCCGACATCATCGGCGAGGCCCGCCAGAAGACCGGCCGCCAGAAGACCCGGCGCCCGCGCGCCGTCCGGCCGGCCCGCGGCGCGAGGAAGGCGGCGGCATGACCGGCTCACCCCTGAAGCGCACCCTGTCCTACCTCGGCTTCGCCCTCGTGGCGGTGTACTGCCTCGCGCCGTTCTACTGGATGGTGGTCTCGGCGTTCCGCCGCCCGCAGGACCAGTTCGACAACTCGGTCCTCCCGGCGCAGTGGTCGTCGGAGAACTTCTCCGCGGTGTTCTCCGGCGACAACGGCTTCGGCCGCGCCCTGCTGAACAGCGTCGTCGTGGCGGGCACCACCACCGTGCTCACCCTGCTGATCGGCACGTTCACCGCCTACGCGCTGGCCCGGCTGGACTTCCGGTTCAAGAACGCGGTACTCGGGCTGATCGTGGCGACCACGATGTTCCCGGGAATCTCGCAGCTGGTCCCGTTGCTGAAGCTCTTCACCGACATCAAGTGGATCAACACCTACCAGGCGATGGTGCTGCCCAGCCTCGGGTTCGCGCTGCCGCTGTCGGTCTGGCTGCTCACCGCGTTCTTCCGGCAGCTGCCGTTCGAGCTGGAGCAGGCGGCGATGGTGGACGGCTGCACCCGCGGCCAGGCGTTCCGCAAGATCATCGTTCCGCTCGCGGCGCCGGGGGTGTTCACCACGGCGATCCTCACCTTCATCGCCGCGTGGAACGAGTTCCTCATCGCGCTGTCCATGGTCAACAAGAAGGAGATGCAGACGGCCACGGTCGCGATCTCCAAGTTCACCGGCGTCTCCGGGTTCGACCAGCCGTTCGGCACCCAGATGGCCGCCGGGGTGATCGTGACCGTCCCGCTCATCGCCGTGGTGCTGGTCTTCCAGCGCCGGATCGTCGCCGGGCTCACCGCCGGCGGCGTCAAGTAGCACCTGAAAGCTCCCCGACAAAAGGATGTTCATGACCCAGGACACCCTGCTCGTCCCCGCCTCCGGCGACCCCGCCTCCGGTGACGGCGGAGGCGCCCGCTGGTGGCGCGACGCCGTCATCTACCAGGTGTACGTGCGCAGCTTCGCCGACTCCGACGGCGACGGCGTCGGCGACCTGCCGGGCATCCGCTCCCGGCTGCCGTACCTGGCCGGCCTCGGCGTCGACGCGCTGTGGCTGACCCCGTTCTACGTCTCCCCGATGGCCGACTTCGGCTACGACGTGGCGGACTACCGCGACGTCGACCCGCTGTTCGGCACGCTCGCCGACGCCCGCGACCTGATCGCGGACGCGCACGCGCACGGGCTGCGGATCATCGTGGACGTGGTGCCGAACCACACCTCCGACCGGCACGCCTGGTTCCGGGCGGCGCTCGCCGCGGCCCCCGGCTCGGCCGAGCGCGCCCGCTACGTGTTCCGGGACGGGCGGGGCCCCGGCGGCACCGAGCCCCCGAACGACTGGGAGTCGGTGTTCGGCGGCCCCGCCTGGACCCGGGTACCGGACGGCCAGTGGTACCTGCACCTGTTCGCGCCCGAGCAGCCCGACCTGGACTGGGAGAACCCCGAGGTCCACACCGAGTTCGCCGACATCCTGCGGTTCTGGCTCGACCTCGGCGTGGACGGATTCCGGGTGGACGTCGCGCACGGCATGGCCAAGGCGCCCGGCCTCCCCGACGTGGGCCACCCGAACCAGGTGGAGATGCTCGGCACGGCCGTCCTGCCGTACTTCGACCAGGACCCCGTCCACGACATCCACCGCGAGTGGCGCCGCCTGCTCGACTCCTACGACGGGGAGCGGATCGCCGTCGCCGAGGCGTGGGCTCCCACGCCGCAGCGGCTCGCCGACTACACCCGTCCCGACGAGCTGCACCAGGCGTTCAACTTCCACTACCTGACCGCGCCCTGGGAGGCCGACGGGATGCGGGCGGTGATCGAGGAGTCGCTGCGCACCGCCGGGGCGGTCGGCGCGCCCGCGACCTGGGTGCTGTCCAACCACGACGTGAAACGGCACGTCACCCGCTACGGCGACGGCGAGACCGGCCTGCGGCGCGCCCGCGCCGCCGCGCTGCTGACGCTCGCGCTGCCGGGCTCGTCCTACGTCTACCAGGGCGAGGAACTGGGCCTGCCGGAGGTGCTCGACCTGCCGGAGGAGTTCCAGCAGGACCCGCAGCGGCTGCGCGGCGCGGGCGCCGGCCGCGACGGCTGCCGCGTCCCGCTGCCCTGGGAGGGCGAGGAGCCCCCGTTCGGCTTCGGCGCGGGCGCCGCGTCCTGGCTGCCGATGCCCACCGGGTGGCGCGACCTGAGCGTCGCGGCGCAGGACGGCGACCCCGGCTCCATGCTGGCGCTCTACCGCGAGGCGCTGCGGATCCGCCGCGAGCATCCGGCGCTCGGCGACGGTGATTTGTACTGGATCGCGAGCCCACCCGGCACACTGGTGTTCGTGCGGGACGCCGGGGGCGGTGACGGGCGGCTCGCATGCGCGGTCAACATGGGCGGCACCACCGAGCGCGTCAGTGTGCGGGGCACCCCGCTCCTCGCGAGCGGACCGGTCCACACCGGCGGCACCGCGAGCGGCGGAGTCGTCGACCTGCCCCCGGACACCGCGCTGTGGTGGGAAATCGAGGAGGGATAACTTGAAACCCATGACGACACGCCTGGCGGACATCGCGGCACACGCCGGGGTGAGCGAGGCGACGGTGAGCCGAGTGCTCAACGGCAAGCCGGGCGTGTCCCCGACCACGCGCCAGGCGGTGCTGACCGCCCTGGACGTGCTCGGCTACGAGCGCCCGGCCCGGCTGCGCCAGCAGCGTGCCGGGCTGATCGGGCTGATCATCCCCGAGCTGACCAACCCGATCTTCCCGGCGTTCGCCGAGGTCATCGAGAGCGCGCTCGCCCGGCACGGGTACATGGCGGTGCTGTGCTCGCAGGCGCCGGGCGGCGTCGCCGAGGACGACTACATCGAGATGCTGCTGGAGCGCGGCGTCTCGGGGATCATCTTCGTCAACGGCCTGCACGCCAACGCCAACTCCGACCGCGCACGGTACGCGCGGCTGATCGAGCAGGCCCTCCCGGTCGTCCTCATCAACGGCTACCGGCCCGACATCGACGCGCCGTACATCTCCAATGACGACGTGGCCTCCATGGAGGCCGTCGTCGCGCATCTGGCCGCAATGGGCCACCGCCGGATCGGCCTCGCGATCGGCCAGGACGTGTACGTGCCGACGCGGCGCAAGACCGAGGGGTTCCGGCGCGGCATGGCCGCGCACACCGGGCTCTCCGCGGACGAGGTCGACGAGCTGGTCGTCAACACCATGTACACGGTCGAGGGCGGGCAGGCGGCGGCCGCCAGGCTGCTCGACGCGGGCTGCACGGCGATCTGCGGCGGCAACGACATCATGGCGCTCGGGGCGATCCGGGCCGCCCGCGCCCGCGGCCTCCAGGTCCCCGAGGACGTGTCGGTGACCGGCATGGACGACTCGCTCCTCACGGCCTACCTCGACCCCCCGCTGACCACGGTCCGGCAGTCGGTCCGGGAGATGTCGATGGCCGCGGTGAGCACCGTCCTGGACGAGATCCGCGGGGCCCGCGCGCCCCGCACGGAGCTGCTCTACCGGCCGGAACTGGTCGTCCGGCGGTCCACGGCGCCGGCCCCGGCGGCGGCCCGGCTGTCCCCCGTCAAGGAGGGCTGACCGGGGCCTGACCGGGTGTCGGACCAGGCCTGACCGGGGTGCCGCGGGAGACAGCTTCTTGTAACGGTTGTGTTTCGACACATTGACAGTGAGCCGCGTCACGGTCTTTCATCCGTGGGAGCGCTCCCACACGATGTACGACACCTGCACCACGACAACCTGAGAGGGGTCCGCCATGAGGGCCATCATGCGGCGCGGACTGAGTACGGCGATGGCGGCCGTGCTCGTCGGCGGCCTCGCCGTCGCGTGCGGCGGCGACGGCGACGACGACAAGGGAGGCTCCGACAGCGGGCCGGTCGAACTCACCGTCGACGTCTTCGGCGAGCCGGGCTACGACGCGCTCTACAAGCAGTACGAGCAGTCCCACCCCAACGTGAAGATCAAGCAGCGCAAGGTCTCCACGCTGGACGAGTACAAGCCGCGCATCCAGCAGTGGATGGCGACCGGCAGCGGTGCCGGCGACGTCGTCATGCTGGAGGAGGGCATCCTGCCGCTCTACATGCAGCAGAAGGCCAAGTTCCTCAACCTGTTCGACTACGGCGGCAAGGACCTGGAGAAGAACTTCCTGCCGTGGAAGTGGCAGATGGGCCTCAGCCCGGACGGCAAGCAGCTCGTCGGCCTCGGCACCGACGTCGGCCCCCTCGCCATGTGCTACCGCTCGGACCTGTTCAAGAAGGCGGGCCTGCCCACCGATCGCGCCGAGGTCGGCAAGCTCTGGCCGACGTGGGACGCCTTCCTGTCCACGGGACAGAAGTTCCAGGAGAAGGTGCCCGGCACCAAGTGGCTGGACGGCCCCACCGCCGTGTTCCGCGCCACCGTCCTGCAGAACGCCGGGGCGGGCCCTGGCTACAGCTTCTTCGACAAGAGCAACAACCTCGTCTTCGACAGCAACCCGGCGGTCAAGCAGGCCTTCGACACGTCGCTGAAGTTCGAGCAGAGCAAGCTCACCTCGGACATGTCGATCTTCACGCCGCCGTGGCAGACCGCCCTCAAGCGGGACACCTTCGCGACCCTGCCGTGCCCCTCCTGGATGCTCGGCGGCATCGAGGAGTTCGCAGGCAAGGCGGGTAAGGGCAAGTGGGACGTGGCCACCACGCCCGGCGGCGCCGGCTACTGGGGCGGGTCGTGGCTCGCGGTGCCCAAGCAGACCAAGCACGGCAAGGCCGCGGCCGAGCTCGCCAAGTTCCTGACCTCCCCCGAGGGCCAGGTCGGCGCGTACAAGGCCTCGAACGTGTTCCCGTCCTCGCCGCAGGCCGCGCAGGACCCGGCGGTCGCGGGCGCCAAGAGCGCCTACTTCAACGACGCCCCCGTCGGGCAGATCTTCGGCCAGCTCGTGGCCGGGGTGAAGCCGGTCTACCTCGGACCGAAGCACGAGGACGTCCGGGCCGCGGTGGAGAACGTCCTGGTCTCCGTGGGCCAGGGCAGGCAGAAGCCCGACCAGGCCTGGACCAAGTCCGTCGACGAGGCGAAGAAGGCCGCCCGCTAGCCGGCGGTCCCCGACCACGGCGGCGGCGCCGGGCGTCACCTCCCCGCCGGCGCCGCCGCCGTTCCCAACTTCCCGCTCCGTCCGTCCTCGGAAAGGAGGCGCACGGCATGACCACCGAACTGCGCCCCAGCCGGAACGGCCCGCCGCCGGCCTCACCGGCCCCGGCGCGGCCGGGCCCGCCAAGCACCTGGCGGGCCCGGCTGGCCCGGCTCGACGTGAAGGGGGCGCCCTACGCCTTCATCTCGCCGTTCTATCTCGTCTTCCTGGTCTTCGGCGCCTTCCCGCTCGTCTACACGCTCTGGGTCTCCCTGCACGACTGGGAGCTGGCGTCCGGGACGCGCAAGTTCGTCGGCCTCGACAACTACGACTACCTGCTGGGCGACGCCGACTTCTGGCACGCCACGGTCAACACTCTCGGCATCTTCGTCCTGTCGACCATCCCGCAGCTGCTGATCGCGCTGCTCATCGCCAACACCCTGAACCGGCGGATGCGGCTGCCGACCCTGTTCCGGATCGGGATGGTCGCCCCGCTGGTCACCTCGACCGCCGCCGTCGCGATCGTGTTCACCCAGATGTTCGACCGGGACTGGGGCATGGTCAACTGGGCGATCGGGCTGGTCGGCATCGACCCGATCAGCTGGTCGAGCAGCCGCGGCTGGTCCTGGGCCGCCATCGCGATGATGGTCGACTGGCGCTGGACCGGCTACAACGCGCTCATCTACCTCGCCGCCATGCAGGCGATCCCGAAGGACCTCTACGAGGCCGCCGCGATCGACGGGGCGTCCCGGATCCGGCAGTTCTGGCAGATCACGGTCCCGATGCTGCGCCCGACCATCATCTTCACAGTGATCATCTCGACGATCGGCGGGCTCCAGCTGTTCACCGAGCCCGTCCTGTTCAGCGTCGGCACGCCCAACAAGATGGACGGCGGCCCGAGCCACCAGTTCCAGACGATCACGATGTACATGTACGACAACGCGTTCGGCCATGACCGGTACGGCTACGGCGCGACCGTCGCCTGGGCGCTGTTCGTGATGATCATCGTGTTCTCCCTGATCAACTTCCTGGCCGTGCGGCGCACGGGAGGCACCAAGTGACCACGCTCCTCGCCGGCCCCGACGGCCGGCCCCAGGGCGGCCGTCGCGCCGCCGCGCACCCCGGCCGCCACCGCGGCCTGTGGAACGCCAGCCCGCTGACCTACCTCACGCTGATCGTGGCGCTGGCACTGTCGATCTTCCCGATCTACTGGATGATCATCGTGGCGACCCGCACGAACAGCGTGGTCGCCGACGTCCCGCCGCCGCTGCTGCCGGGCGGCCAGGGCGGCGACAACGTCGGCCGGCTGTTCGACAACCCCGAGGCCTACTTCGCCAAGGGCCTGCTGAACTCGGCCATCGCCTCCGCCGCGGTGACGGTCTCCACGGTCTTCTTCGCCTCGCTGGCCGGGTTCGCGTTCGCCAAGCTGCGCTTCCGCGGCAAGAACGGCCTGCTGCTCACCATCATCGCGACGATGATGATCCCGGTGCAGATGGGCATCATCCCGCTCTACATGATCATGGTGAAGCTGGGCTGGCAGAACCACCTGCAGGCGGTCATCGTCCCGTTCCTGGTCACCGGGTTCGGGGTGTTCATGATGCGGCAGTACGCCGACCAGGCCGTCCCGGACGAGCTGATCGAGGCGGCCCGCGTCGACGGGTGCACCACGTTCGGCATCTACTGGCGGGTCGTGCTCCCCGCGCTGCGCCCCGCCGCGGGCGTTCTCGGCCTGTTCACGTTCATGCAGACCTGGAACGAGTTCATGTGGCCGCTCGCGGTGCTGAGCCCGGACAACCCGACGGTGCAGTTGTCCATCAACAACCTGGCGAACGCCTACTTCAAGGACTACACGCTCATGTTCGCCGGCACCAGCGTGGCGATCCTGCCGCTGCTCATCGTGTTCATCATTTTCGGCCGCCAGATCATCGGCGGGATCATGGAAGGTGCTGTGAAGGCGTGACCTCCCTCAAGGACGACACCAGCGCGGCTCCCGCCGCACCTTTCCCGACCGGGTTCCGCTGGGGGGCCGCCACCGCGGCCTACCAGATCGAGGGCGCGGCGGGCGAGGGCGGGCGCGGGCCGTCCATCTGGGACACCTTCTCCCGCACGCCGGGCAAGGTCCTCGGCGGCGACACCGGCGACGTCGCGGTGGACCACTACCACCGGTTCCCCGAGGACGTGGCGCTCATGGCCGACCTCGGCCTCACCGCGTACCGGTTCTCCATCTCCTGGCCCCGCGTGCAGCCGGCCGGGGCGGGGGCCTTCAACCCCGAGGGCCTCGACTTCTACCGGCGGCTGGTCGACACGCTGCTGGAGGCGGGCATCGAGCCGTGGCCGACGCTCTACCACTGGGACCTCCCGCAGCCGCTGGAGGACGGGGGCGGGTGGCCCGAGCGGGAGACCGCCCACCGGTTCGCCGAGTACGCCGACCACGTGCACGCGGCGCTCGGCGACCGCGTCGCGCACTGGATGACGGTGAACGAGCCGTGGTGCGCGGCCTTCCTGGGCTACGCCTCGGGCGACCACGCGCCCGGACGCGTCGACCCCTCGGCGTCCCTGCTGGCCGCGCACCACCTCCTGCTCGGCCACGGCCTGGCCGTCGACGCGATGCGCGCCCGCCGCCCGGACAACCTCTTCGGCGCGGCCGTCAACCTCTACGCGGTCTCCCCCGCGACCGACGACCCCGACGACCTGGACGCGGCGCGCCGCATCGACGGGCTGCAGAACCGGCTGTTCCTCGACCCGCTGCTGCTGGGGCGCTACCCCGAGGACGTCCTCAACGACACCTCCCGCTACGGGTTCACCCCCTCGGACGCGGACCTGGCGGTCATCAGCCGGCCGATCGACCAGCTCGGCATCAACTACTACTCGCGGCACACCGTCGCCGGCACGCCCGGCGAGGCGGCGCAGACCGCGTCGTCGCCGTTCGCGACGAACTCCCCCTGGCCCGGCAGCGCCCACGTCCGGTTCGTCTCGGCCGGCCGCCCCGTCACCGGGATGGGCTGGGAGATCGACGAGAGCGGCCTGCACGAGGTGCTGACCCGGCTGCACCGCGAGTACCCGTCCGTCCCGCTGTACATCACCGAGAACGGGGCCGGCTACGACGAGGTCCCGGACGGCAATGGCACGGTCCAAGACGCGGGCCGCATCGCCTACCTCGACGCGCACCTGCGGGCGTGCCACGACGCCATCTCCGAGGGCGTCCCGCTGCAGGGCTATTTCACGTGGTCGCTGCTGGATAATTTCGAATGGGCTTGGGGCTACTCCAAGCGCTTCGGGCTGGTCCACGTCGATTACGCCTCGCAGCGCCGGGTGCCCAAGGACAGCGCACGGTGGTACGCCGGGGTGATCCGGCGGGGCGGGCTCCCCGAGCGGGGCTGACCCGAGGGGGCGACGGTACGGACGAAGGGGGCCAGATGACGGGCAGGAGCACGCGCCCGACCCTGGAGGAGGTCGCGGCGCGGGCCGGCGTGGGGCGCGGCACGGTCTCCCGGGTGGTCAACGGCTCGCCGCGGGTCAGCCCGCAGGCCCGCGAGGCGGTGATGAAGGCGATCGACGAGCTCGGGTACGTGCCGAACCGGGCGGCCCGCACGCTCGTCACCCGCCGCACCGACACCGTGGCGCTCGTCGTCGCCGAGTCGGACCAGCGCCTGTTCGGAGAGCCGTACTTCGCCGGGATCATCCGCGGCATCAGCAACGGCCTCGGCGACACCGGCCTGCAGCTCCTGCTCGCCCTCGCCCGCTCCCCCGCCGAGTACGGCCGGCTGGAGGAGTACCTCACCACCCAGCACGTGGACGGGGTGCTCCTCACCTCCCTGCACGCCGAGGACCCGCTGCCCGCCAAGCTGGAGGCCAACGGCGTGCCGACCGTCCTCGGCGGGCGCCCGCCCGGTGTGCACCCGGTCAGCTACGTCGACGTCGACAACCGCAGCGGCGCCCGCGAGGCCGTCGGCCACCTCATCGCGGGCGGCCGGCGGCGCATCGCGACCATCGCCGGCCCCCAGGACATGGGGGTCGGCATCGACCGCCTGGCCGGCTACCGGGAGGCGCTCGCCGAGGCCGGGCTGCCCGAGTACGTCGAGTACGGCGACTTCGGCGAGGCCAGCGGCATCACCGCGACCGAGCGGCTGCTGGAGGCCGAGCCGTCCCTGGACGCGGTGTTCGCCGCCGACGACCCGATGGCCCTCGGCGCGCTGCGCGTCCTGCACCGCAGCGGGCGCCGCGTCCCGGGCGACGTGGCCGTGATCGGCTTCGACGACTCCTCCGCCGCGCCGCTGGCCGACCCGCCGCTCAGCTCCGTCCACCAGTCGCCGGAGGACATGGGCCGGGAGATGGCCCGGCTGCTGATCTCGCGGATCAGCGGCGAGCCCCTCGCCGACCCGGTGGTCATCCTGCGCCCCCACCTGGTGCTGCGCGACTCCGCGTAGCGGCGGGTCCGGGCCCCGCTCCGGCACCTATGATCATTTGGGTCGTTGCGTGGCGAAGGAGCTGTGGCATGGCCTACGAACCGACCCCTGACGAGCGCGCGGCAGCGCACGGGTGGGTCGGGCTCGGCCGGATCGTCTACATCATGTCGTCCCGGCAGCTGGTCGCCCTGCGCACCGAGCTGGGCGCCCCGGCCGCGCCGGTCAGCGCGATCCCGGTCCAGGACGTGGCGCCGGGCGTCCCGGTGGACGGCCCGGTCGCCGCCCTCGAGGCGACGGTGCGCGAGCTGCACGCGCGCGCCTGCGCCTGAGGGCGGCGACTCGCGGGCTCACCGCCCGGTCAGCGCCTCCAGCCGCTCGACGGCGGCACGCCAGTCGGACGGCAGCAGGCACCGGGTCGCCCGGTGCCCGCGGTAGGCGAGCGTGTAGGTGAAGTGGTCGGCCACCTGGCAGCCCTGCGACGAGGACCCGGTGGTGACGACGCGGCCGAGCGCGTCCCGCAGGCCGCGCATCTCCTCCGCGCCGAGCGCGACCTTCTCGTCATTGACGAGCGCCGTTCCCGACATGTCGACGCTTACCTTCCGGTGAATTCCGGCGAAACCCCCGGAACGCTCGTAGGTGACCAGCACATCCGGCCCGGTGAAAGCCAGCATGGGCATCTCCTTTTTCTGGCGCGGGCCGCCGGACAGCAGCACCCCGCTCCCCATTCCGGCGGCCCGCAGATCATGGGTTACTCGCCGAAAAGGATTCCACCGGTGGCGCGCACCGCCAGGCACCGGTTCGGATACGTCGCGGTGAAATACCGCGGGACGCCGCGCCAGACGCCGTTGGCGACCACCGTGACGGGCGCGTACTCCAGCGTGCACGGCTCTCGCCGCGCCGGTACGCGCCCGACGTCGCCGCCGGCGGCCTCGAGCTGGTCACAGGCCCGGGAGGCGGCGCCGAGCGTCCCTCCGTCGGGGTCGCACCACAGGGTCCGCGTGGTGGCGGGGCCGTCCTGCGGCACGACCGAGAGCAGGTAGGCGCCGGCCGGTCCGTCCGCCCGCGCCGGCACCGCCGGGGCGAGCATCGCCACCCCGGCCAGGACGGCCGCCCACCGGAATCGGGCACGCGACATGTGCATGTCTTCCTCCCTGGATTGCCCGCCGCGATCTGCGGCAATGGCCGGCGGGACATCGAATTGTGGTGGATGCCCCGCCGCATCCAGACATTAGGTGCCACAAACTACGCCGAACAAGGCCATTCTCCGGCCCAACCTGGCCACCCGTTCACTCTTAAATCAAGTCTGCCCGAATGTGCAATGGCGATGGGCGGAGAATTGCCCGCCGGCTGTGATATTCGCGCCCGCGGCGCGTCACCAGGGATAGGTGCCGCCGTTCTCGTTGAGGAAGACCCCGGTCGCGTCCTCCATGAGCTGCCTGGCGATGTGGGCTCCGCCCTCGTCCGCGCTCAGCACGCCCGTGTGTCCGTTGAGATCGGTGGCGCAGAAGCCGGGCGACAGCGCGTTCACCCTGATGCCGGAGTCGCGGAGGGCGGTGGCGTAGATGAGCGTGACGGCGTTGAGCGCCGCCTTGGACGAGTTGTAGCCCAGCATCGTCGCGTACTGGGCGAACCCCTCGTCCGGATCGCTCAGGAAGGCGAAGGTCCCGAGCCCGCTGGAGACGTTCCCGATGCGGCCGGACGGCGACCTGCGCAGCAGCGGCAGCATGGCGTTGGTCACCGCGACGGCGCCGAACACGTTGGTCTCGTAGACCCGCCGCAGATCGGCGAGGGGCATCTCCTCCGGCGGGCGCCGCCCGCCCTGGGGGATGGCCGCGTTGTTCACCAGCACGTCGAGCCGCCCGTGCTCGGCGTCGACCAGCTCGGCGGCGGCCGTGATCGTCGCCTGGTCGGTCACGTCCAGCCTGACGAACCGGACGTCCAGCCCCTGCTCGGCCAGGCCCGCGGCGGCGGCCTTCCCGCGGCCCTCGTCCCTCGCGCCGAGCAGCACCGTGTGCCCGGCCCGCGCCATCGCTCCCGCGGTCGCGAGACCGATGCCCTTGTTGGCCCCCGTGATGAGGACGATCAGCTTCGTTGTCATGGGACGGAACTCTGGCCGCGCGGCCGTCCCGGCGGGAGAGCACCGCCGATGCTGGTACCGGCGGTCCCATGGTGGCGGCGCGGCGGGGCGGCCACACTGGAGCCATGCAGCACGGGGACCGGGCGGAGCTCGCCGCCTTCCTGCGGCGGTGGCGGGCGCGGGTGCAGCCGTCCGAGGTCGGCCTGGAGCGGGGGCGCCGCCGCACGCCCGGCCTCCGCAGGCAGGAGGTGGCGAGCCTCGCCGGGATGTCGGTGGACTACTACGTCCGGCTGGAGCAGGGCCGGGGACCGCGGCCGTCGAGGCAGACGCTCGCCGCGCTCGGGCGGGCGCTGCGGCTGACCGACGACGAGCGCTCCCACCTCCACTACCTGGCCGGGGAGGTGCCCGCGCCGCCCCCGGCGCCGGTGCGCGAGGTGCGGCCGGGCCTCCTGCACCTGCTGGAGCGGCTCGTCGGCACTCCCGCGCTCGTCTGCGACGCCAAGCACGACGTCCTCGCCTGGAACCCCATGGCCGCCGCCCTCTTCGGGGACTTCTCCACCGTCCCGGAGGACGAGCGCAACGTCGTCTGGCGCTTCTTCGTCCGGCCGGGGTCGAGGGAGGGGCTCGACCCCGGCGACGCGCACCGGTTCGCCCGGGAGTCCGTGGCCGACCTGCGCGCGGTGGCCGCCCGCTATCCGCGCGACCCCGGCGTCCGCTCCCTGATCGAGCGGCTGCTGGCCGCGAGCCCCGAGTTCCGGACGCTGTGGGCCGAGGGCGACGTCCGCCTCCGCCGCTCGACGCGCAAGCTCATCCGGCACCCGGTGGCGGGCCCGCTCGACCTCCAGTGCGAGGCCCTGCACGACCCGGCCCGCGACCAGTGGACCGTCTTCTACACCGCGGCCCCGGGCTCCCCCACCTCCAACGCCCTCCGAACACTGAGGAGCGCAAACCTCCAGGGCCGCGCCCCTCAGTGTCCGGAAGAGGAGGTCAGCGGGTCAGGGTGAAGGTGCTCAGGCGGGTCTCGCCCTTGAAGAGCAGGTAGACGTCGCGGGTTCCGCGGGCTCCGGTCAGGGGGGCGGTGATCTCCTTGTAGGTGTAGTCGCCGCCGGTGGAGGGGACGCTGAGGGTGCCGGCGCGGGGGCCGTCCGGGCGGTCCAGGCGCACCTCGACGGTGGTCGCGGACGTGCCCGCGACGCGTGCGGTGATCCTGCCGGTGGACGAGCCGAGGGCGGCGCCGGAGAACGCGATCCAGGAGCCTGCCGGGCCCGTGACCGCGTCACCGGACGTCTTCGTCTCGTCGACCAGGCGCGCGCCGTTCTGGTCGTCGAAGTCGGCCGCGCGGGTCGGCTTGGTGAGGTCGCGGGCGGGGATCGTCTCGCCGCGCACGTCCAGGACGGCGCGACCGCGGATGTCGGTGGACGAGGAGCCGATGAGCAGGTCGTGCCCCGACTTCTCGACCGTCCACTTGTTGCGGGTGACGTCCCAGACGGCGAGGTCCGACGCGTTGAGCCGGAGCTTCGCCGTCACCGTCCGTCCAGGGGCCACGTGGACCTTGTCGAACGCGCGCAGCCTCTTCACCGGCTGCTTCACCCGCGACCGCTGCTGGTGCGTGTAGAGCTGGACGACCTCGTCCCCGGCCTTCTTGCCGGTGTTGGTCACCGGCACCGTGACGGTCACCGTGCCGTCGCGGCCGATGGAGCGGCTGCTGAGGCGCGGCTTGCCGTACCGGAAGGTCGTGTAGGAGAGGCCGTAGCCGAACGGGTAGAGCGGCTTGCCCTTGAAGTACTGGTACGTCCGGTCCGACTTGATGATGTCGTAGTCGAGGATGTCGGGCAGGTCGCCGTCGGAGCGGTACCAGGTCTGCGGGAGCTTGCCCGAGGGGCTCTCGTCGCCGAACAGGACGGACGCCAGGGCGTTCCCGGTCTCGGCCCCGGCGTGGCTCGTCCACAGGATCGCCGGGACGTTGGCCTGCTCCCAGTCGAGCGTCGTCGGGTAGCTGTTCTCCACCACGACGACCGTGTTCGGGTTCGCCTTGCGGACGGCCCTGATGAGCTCCGACTGCCCCTCGGCGAGCGCCATCGTGGTGCGGTCGTGGTCCTCGCGGCCGTTGATGAACGGCATGCTGCCGACCACGACGACCGCGGCGCCCGCGCCCTGCACGGCCTTGACCGCCGAGTCGACGCCGCTGCTGACGACGTCCTTGGCGAAGCCGGACGCCTCGGCCTTGGTCGTGAGGACGAGAGTCCCGTCGTCCTGCGCCTTGACGTAGGTCTTCGCCGGGTCGGCCCAGTCGTAGGCCTTCTCGTAGCCGGCGTAGCGGAGCAGGTAGTCGCCGCCGTCCTGCTTCTCCAGCTTGAACATCTGCTGGACGAACCAGCCGTTCGGCTGGTCCTGGTCGTTGGCGAAGGTGTCGCCCCAGTTGTAGCGGCCGACCGTCTTGCCGTTGGCGGCGCTGCGCAGGGTCACGACGCCCTGGCCCCAGTCGAACACGTCGAACTGGGTCGTGGCGTCGGAGGACGAGGCGGGCCCGGTCTTCAGGACCGCGCCGGAGCCCGTCCCGCCGGCGATGTACTTGCCGGTCCTGACGTCCTTGAGGGCGATGCGGTCGACGCCCTCGCTGGAGGCCACCGCTCCGGCGCGCTTCCTGATGCCGTCCAGCGGGGTGACCCTGTAGGGCAGCGAGCCGGAGTACCAGTCGGTGTAGAGCGTGTCGGACAGCGGCCCCACGACCGCGACCTTCTTCGACGACAGCGGCAGGGCCTTGCCCTGGTTCTTCAGCAGCACCATCTGCTCGGTCGCGGCGGTGCGGGCCAGGGCGCGGTGGGCGGGGCCGTCCACCACGTCCTTGGTGATCTTGCCGTAGCGGCCGCCGCCCGGGTCGAACTCGCCGAGCCGCACCCGGACGCTCAGGATGTGACCGGCCGCCCGGTCGATGTCGGACGCGGCGAGCAGCCCCCGCGACAGCGCCTCCTTGACCGCGTTCACGGTGATGGAGGAGTTGGTGTCGTCGGTGGTGAAGCTGTCCACGCCGGCCTTGAGGATCGCCGCGTCGCCGGAGGGAAGGTCGGGGTAGTACTTCTGCGAGCCGACGAGGTTGTTCGGGGCGCCCGCGTCGGTGACGTTGAACAGCGGCCGCTTCGACCAGGAGCGCACGAGCCCGGCGGCGTCGGGGGTGACCGTGGCGGGGCGTCCGTTGACCAGGTTGTAGGCCGTCATGATCCCGGTCGCGGCGTCGCGGATCAGCGGGATCTCGAACGGGACCTCGTCGTACTCCTTGCGCACCCGGGGCCGCAGGCTGGAGGACGTCTGGTCGCGGCGGACCTCGTTGTTGTTGGCCATGTAGTGCTTGAGGACCGGCGCCGCCTTGAGGTGGTCCGGGTCGTCGCCCTGCATGCCGCGGCCGTAGGCGGTGGCGAGCAGGCCGGTGAGCAGCGGGTCCTCGGAGTAGCCCTCCTCGTTGCGGCCCCAGCGGGGGTCGCGGAGCAGGTTCACGACCGGCGCCCACAGTTGCAGGCCCCACACGTCGGGGTTCTCGCTGTTGTAGCCGCGGGCCTCGTCGCCGACGGCCGAGCCGATCGTCTTCAGCAGCGCCGGGTCCCAAGTCGCCCCGAGCCCGACTGACTGCGGGAACACGGTGCCCTTGGCGGTCACGACGGCGCCGTTGTTGTGGACGTCGGTCGACCACGCCACCCCGTGCAGCGCCTCGGTGCCGGTCTTGAACCGGTTGATCCCGAGCCGCGGGATCGCGGGCTGGTACTGGTGCAGCAGGGAGATCTTCTCGTCGAGCGTGAGCCGTCCGACCAGGTCGTCCACCCGGGCCTGGACGGACAGCCGCGGGTCGCGGAAGGGGTAGGTCTCGCGGGCCGCGGCGGGCGCCGCCCACGCGAGGGGGGCGGCCAGCGCGGCGGCAAGGACCAGGGTCAGCGACCGGCTCCGCCGGCCTGGGGAACGGGGTTCTCGATGGGTTCTGTGCACCGGTTCTCCTTCTGGAAAGTCCCCCGAGCAATGGCGAGTCGAAGCGCTTCGAAAACGGGCCGGGAAAGGCCCCTTCCCTCCTTTGCCGGTCGCGGACGCGCCCGCTGTCAGCGGGGCGCGGGCGCGCTGCTGGCGCGCCTGGTCAGGGTGGGCGGGAGCAGGGTCGCGGCGGGCACGTGCGCGCCGTCGAGCTTGGACATCAGCAGTTCCACGGCGCGCCCGCCGACCTCCTCGGCGGGGATCGCCACCGACGACAGCGGCGGCTCGGCGTGCTCGGCCAGCTCGTCCGGGCACAGCGCGACGACGGAGACGTCCTCGGGGACGCGCCGGCCCGCCGCGCGCAGCGCCCGCACGACCGGCCCGACGACCGGCTCGTTGTGGACGAGGACGCCGGTGAGGCCGGGCCGCTCGGCGAGCAGCCGGGCGACGAGCTCGCGGGCCGCGTCGGCGGTCGACTCGCACGGGTGGACCTCCCCGGCCAGCCCGTGCTCGCGGACCGCGGCGGCGAACCCGTCGGCGACCCGCTGGGCGTAGCCGGTCTGCCGCGCGTACACCTCGGGCGGCGAGCCGATCAGCGCGATCTCGCGGTGGCCGAGCTCCGCGAGGTGCTCGACGCAGACCGCGCCGGCGGCGTGGAAGTCGAGGTCGATGCAGGTGAGGTCGCCCGCGTCGGCGGGGAAGCCGATCAGCACGCTCGGCCGGTCCAGGGAGCGCAGCAGCGGCAGCCGCGGGTCCTCCATCTGGACGTCCATGACGATCAGCGCGTCGACCAGGGCGCTGTCGGCGACGCGGCGCAGGCCGTCCTCGCCCTCCTGCTGGGTGAGCAGCAGGACGTCGTGGTCGTGGCGGCGCGCGGCGGTGACGACCGAGACGGCGAACTGCATGACGACGGGCACGGCGATGCCGGAGCGAAGCGGGATCATCAGCGCCAGCACGTTGGAGCGGCTGCTGGCGAGCGCGCGGGCACCCGCGTGCGGCCGGTAGCCGAGCTCGCGGATGCTCTCGCGGACGCGCCGCCGGGTCTCCTCGGAGATCGAGCGCTTCCCGCTCAGCACGTAGGAGACCGTGCTCGGCGACACTCCCGCGTGCCGCGCCACGTCAGTGATCTTGACCACGGACCGTCCCGTCGTCCTCGTAGCGGTTCAGAGTGCGAATGATGGTAACCCCGCCCGAACCGGTCGGAGCGCGGACGCGCGCGGGCCGGTCGGCCGCGATCACAGCGAGCGCCGTCCCGGCGACCGCGGCGCCCGCGAGGGCCGTGCCGCGAACGCCGGTCACCGGCAGCAGGACGCCGCCGAACAGGGCGCCGCCGGCGATGCCGACGTTGAACGCGGCCGACGTCCAGGCCGAGGCCACGTCGGTGTCGCCCGGCGCCGACTCCATCACCCGGGCCTGGAAGGCGGTCGCGGCGCACGGCAGCCCGATCCCCAGCAGGACGAGCATGAGGACCGCGGGCACGGCCGCCGTGCCGAAGGCGAAGAGTCCGAGCAGGGCGGCCGCCAGCACCGCGGCGGACCCGGCGAGCAGGGCGCGCGGGCCACGGTCCACCACGATGCCGGCGACGACCACTCCCGCGATGTCGGCGGCGCCGTTCGCGAGCAGGAGGGGGCTGACGGCCGAGTCCGGGAAGCCGCTGACGCGGGTCAGGAACTCGGTGACGTAGGTGAAGGCGGTGAAGACGCCGCCGACCACCAGCATGATCGTGACGACCAGCAGCCGGAAGCGCCGCGCGTCCGGCGCGGACGCGGGGACGGGGTCGCGGCCGCCCGCCTCCCCCCGGGGCAGCAGGGCGGCGAGCGCGGCGAAGGACACCAGGCAGAGGACGGCGAGCGCCGCGAAGGACATCCGCCATCCGGCGGCCCGTCCGAGCCAGGCGCCGGCGGGGACGCCGAGGACGATGGCCAGGGACCCGCCGCCGAACACGTAGGCGGCGGCCCGGCCCCGCGCCGCGGGCGGCAGCAGCCCGGCCGCGGCGACGACGGCGACCGGCCAGAACACCGCCTGCGCGAGCGCGGTCACCAGGCGCGCGGCGAACAGGAACCTGTAACCGGGAGCGGCCGCCGACGCGAGCGTCATGACCAGGAAGACCGCCATGACGCCGGTCAGCAGCGGGCGGCGCCCCACCCGGACCGTGAGCCGGACGAGCGGGACGGACACGACCGCGACCACCACCCCGTAGCCGGTGACGAGCAGCCCGACCGCGGACGTGGAGACCTCCAGGTCGTCCGCGATGACCGTGAGCAGCCCGATCGGCAGGTTCTCGGTCGTGGCGAAGGCGAAGGCCGCCAGGGCCAGCGCCGCCACCGCCGCGCCCGCGCGCCGGGAGCACACCGCGCGCCCGGAGTTCATGAGGGGCCGCGGGCGACGGCGTCGCGGTACCAGGAGGCGCTGTCCTTCCAGGTGCGGTGGCCGGTGGCGTAGTCGACGTGGACGAGGCCGAATCGCTTGGAATAGCCGTAGGCCCATTCGAAGTTGTCCAGCAGCGACCAGGCGAAGTACCCGCGGACGTCGGCTCCGGCCGCGCACGCCCGCTCCACCGCGGCGATGTGGTCGCGCAGGTAGGCGATGCGGCGGTGGTCGCGCACGCGGCCGTCGACGTCCACCACGTCGTCGAACGCGGCGCCGTTCTCGGTGACCATCAACGGCGTGCCCGGGTACTCGCGGTGCAGCCGCAGGAGGAGCTCCTCCATGCCGGTCGCGTCGATCGGCCACCCCATCGCGGTGAAGGGGCCGGGCTGCTCGGCGAACTCGACGGCGTCGCAGCCGACGAACGGGGTGGCCGCGCCCCTGCGGTGGCCGTCCGCGTGGGCGCGCGGCGCGGCGCCGTCCCAGTCCTTGACGAGGGTGGGCGAGTAGTAGTTGACGCCGAGGACGTCGAGCGGCGCGGCGATGATGTCCCCGTCCCCGTCGCGCAGGAAGCCCCAGTCGGTCAGGGACGCCGTGTCCTCCAGCAGGTCGGCGGGGTATCCCCTGCCGAGGATCGGGTCGAGGAACACGCGGTTGGAGACGGCGTCCACGCGCCGGACCGCCTCCGCGTCGCCGCGCAGGTGGTGCAGGTTGAGCGTGACCGAGTGCCGCGCGTGCGGCGACACCACGCCGCGCAGCGCCCGGACCGCCAGGCCGTGCGCCAGGTTCAGGTGGTGCGCGGCGGCGAGCGAGTCCGCCGGGTCGGTGCGGCCGGGCGCGTGCACGCCGGACGCGTAGCCGAGGAACGCCGAGCACCACGGCTCGTTCAGCGTCGTCCAGGTGTGGACGCGGTCGCCGAGGACGCGCCCGACGCGCTCGGCGTAGTCGGCGAACCGGCGGGGCGTGTCACGGTCCGGCCAGCCGCCGGCGTCCTCCAGGGCCTGCGGCAGGTCCCAGTGGTAGAGGGTCGCGACCGGGGCGATGCCGTGCTCCAGCAGCCCGTCGACCAGGCGGGAGTAGAAGTCCATCCCCTGGGGACTCGGCGTCCCGTCCGGCAGGACCCGCGACCAGGAGATGGAGAACCGGTACGCGCCGATGCCGAGCTCGGCCATCGTCGCGACGTCCTCCTCCCAGCGGTGGTAGTGGTCCGTGGCGACGTCGCCGGTGTCGCCGTTCAGGACCTTGCCGGGGGTGTGGCTGAACGTGTCCCAGATGGACGGCGCCCGCCCGTCCTCCCGGGCCGCGCCTTCGATCTGGTAGGCGGCGGTGGCCGCCCCCCACAGGAACCCTTCCGGGAACCCCATCAGCTCTCCTCTTTCAGGGTGATGACCAGTTCGCCACCGGCCGCCTTGATGAGAACGCCGTGCGGATGCTCTGAGGGTTCACCCCCCTCGACCCCTGCCACGCGCGCGTTGACGAGAAGAACGTTCCAGGCTCCCTCACCTGTCACGCGCACGTTTTCACCGTTTCTCACCGTCGTGAAAGCGGTGTCGCCCACCCGGGTGACGACGGTGGCCCCGTCTGCGGGCTCGTACACGCGCAGGGTGACGCCGTCCGCGTGGTCGTAGTCGGGACGGTCGTCCACGGCGCCCTCGGGAACGACCGCACCCGGCCTGACCAGCAGCGGCACGCTGCCGAACCCGTGCCGTTCGCGGACCCAGCGGCCGCCCTCGACGCGCTCGCCGGTGAGGTAGTGCGTCCACACGCCTTCGGGCACGTAGTAGGCCACCTGCCCGTCGGACGAGAACACCGGCGCGACGAGCAGGTCGTCGCCGAGCATGTACTGGCGTTCCAGGTGCGTGCAGGCGGGGTCGTCCGGGAACTCGACCACCATCGCGCGCATCATCGGCAGCCCCTCCCCGTAGGCCTGGCGGGCGGCGCCGGCCAGGTAGGGCATGAGCCGCATCTTCAGGCGGGTGAAGTGCCGCAGGACGTCCACCGACTCCTCGTCGAACAGCCAGGGCACCCGGTAGGAGTGGCTGCCGTGCAGGCGGCTGTGCGAGGACAGCAGCCCGAACGCGATCCACCTCTTGAACAGCGCCGGGTCGGGCGTCCCCTCGAAGCCGCCGATGTCGTGGCTCCAGTAGCCGAACCCCGACATCCCGAGCGACAGGCCGCCGCGCAGGTTCTCCCCCATCGCCTCGAAGGTCGATTCGCAGTCGCCGCCCCAGTGCACGGGGAAGCGCTGGGCTCCGGTCGTGGCGGACCTCGCGAACACCACTGCCTCCCCCTCACCGCGCTTCTTGCGCAGCAGGTCGAAGACGGTCTGGTTGTAGAGGTAGGTGTAGTAGTTGTGCGCCCGCTCCGGGTCGGAGCCGTCGTGGTAGACGACGTCGGTGGGGATGCGCTCGCCGAAGTCGGTCTTGAAGCAGTCCACGCCCATGTCGATCAGCGCTTCGAGCTTGCCGGCGTACCATTCCCGCGCCTCGGGGTTGGTGAAGTCGACGACGGCCAGGCCGGGCTGCCACTTGTCCCACTGCCACACGTCGCCGTCCGGCCGGGTCAGCAGGTAGCCGCGCGAGCGCCCCTCCTCGAACAGCGGCGAGCGCTGCCCGATGTAGGGGTTGATCCAGACGCAGATCCGCAGGCCGCGGTCGCGCAGCCGGCGCAGCATCCCCTCCGGGTCGGGGAACACCCGCGGGTCCCATTCGAAGTCGCACCACTGGAACTCGCGCATCCAGAAGCAGTCGAAGTGGAAGACGCTGAGCGGCAGGTCGCGCGACGCCATCCCCTCGATGAAGGAGGTGACGGTCTCCTCGTCGTAGGACGTCGTGAACGAGGTGGACAGCCAGAGCCCGAACGACCAGTCGGGCAGCCGCGCGGGCCGTCCGGTGAGGGCCGTGTACTTGCGGAGGATCTCCTTCGGCGAAGGCCCGTAGATGAGGAAGTACCGCATCGACTGGCCCTCGACGCTGAACTGCGTCCTGGCGACGGCCTCCGACGCCACCTCGAACGAGACCCGCCCGGGGTGGTCGACGAAGACGCCGTAGCCCGCGTTGGTCAGGTAGAACGGCACGTTCTTGTACGCCTGCTCGCTGGCCGTCCCGCCGTCGGCGTTCCAGACGTCCACGGCCTGGCCGTTCTTCACCAGCGGTCCGAAGCGCTCACCGAGCCCGTAGACGAAGTGGTCGACGCCGAGGTCGAGCTGCTCGCGCACGTAGTGGCGGCCGTCGTCGGTGTCGATGATCGCCTGCGCCTTGGGCGCGCTGCCGGTCAGGCGGCGCCCCCCGGCGAGGAAGTCGACGCCCCACTGCTCGCCGCGCCCGACCCGGACCGACAGGGCGCCCGAGGTCAGCGTCGCCGCCTCGTCGTCGACCGACACCTCCCCGGTCGGGTCGGCGGCCAGCTCGAAATCGGGTCCGCGGCGCCGCCCACCCGCGAAGTGGGTGAGGGTGACGCCGACGACGTCCGGCATCGGCGACTCGCACGTCACCGTCACCACCGGCCCCTTGAGCAGGTCGCCCCGGTGCCGGATCCGCTGCACCGGCGCGTGCACCGTGAACGTCCCGGGTCCGGTGTCCACGTCGAGGACCTCCACCGGATGCGAGGCGCGCACACCCTCGCGCAGCATCCAGTAGCCGTCACTGAACTTCACTTGATGGCCCCCGCAGTGAGTCCGCGCGAAAGAGTTCGCTGGAAGATGAGGAAGAACGCGACGGTCGGGAGAAGGCCGAGGAGCGACGCGGCGCTGGACATCGTGGCGTCCATGAGGCGCTGGCCCTGAAGCACGCCCAGCGCGACCGAGACCGTCTGGTTCTCGTTGGAGATGAGGAAGACCATGGGGATCAGGAACTCGTTCCAGGTCCACACGAAGAAGAAGACGAGCAGCACCGACATCGTCGGCCGGACGACCGGGACGACGACCCGCCACAGCACCTGCCACCGGCCGGCGCCGTCGATCCGCGCGGCCTCCAGCAGCGGGCGCGGGAACGCCGACATCACCGACGCCAGCAGGTAGGTGCCGAACGCGCTCTGGATCACCGTGAACACGATGATCACGCTGAGCCTGGTGTCGTACAGGCCGATCTTCTTCGACATGTAGTACAGCGGGTAGACGAGCGCCTCCTGCGGCAGCGTGTTCGCCAGCAGCAGCAGGGCGAGCACCCACATCCGCCCCCTGATCCGGCCGATGCCGAGCGCGTAGGCGTTCAGCACCGACAGCAGCACGGCGAGGACGGCGACCGAGCCGCTGATGAACACGCTGTTCAGCAGGACGTGCCCGAAGTCGACGCGCTCCCAGAACTGCCGGACGCCGTCCAGCGAGATGCCGTCCGGCGGCGACAGCGGACCCGCCGAGGAGTACTCCTCGGGCGTCTTCAGCGCGTTGGAGACCACCACGACGAACGGGATCAGCATCACGCCGGCGAGCGCGACCAGCGCCACCAGCACCGCGTACGCGGACGGACCGCGGCGGCGGGCCCGCCCGGCCGTGCCCCTGCGGTCGCGCGGAGGCGCGCCGGTCTTCCTCGCGAGCGTGGCGGTCATCGCTCCTCCCCGAGCTCGCGTCCCTGCATGCGCAGGAAGACGACGGTCAGCGCCACGATGATCAGCGTCAGCACGGTCGCGATCGCCGAGCCGTAGCCGACGTCGGACTTCTCGAAGAAGTTGACCCAGGAGTAGTAGGACGGCACGTTCGTCGCCCCGCCCGGGCCGCCCTTGGTGAGCACGAAGATCTGCGGGAACGCCTTCAGCGCGGCGATCGTGGTCCAGAGCAGCACGACGAAGATCTCCGGCCGGATCTGCGGGACGGTGATGTGCCAGAAGCGGCGGCCCCAGGCGGCGCCGTCGATCTCGGCCGCCTCGTACAGCGACGGGTCCACCCGCTGGAGGCCCGACATGAAGATCACCAGCGGGAAGCCGATCTGCATCCAGACCATGACGCCGACGACGCTCCACAGCGCGGTGGCCGGGTCGCCGAGCCAGTCGTGCGCGAGCGAGCCGAGGCCCACCGCGTCCAGGAGCGCGTTGACCGCGCCGTTCTCCGGGGCCAGCAGCCAGCTCCACACCACGCCCGCGATGACGACCGGCAGCACCTGCGGCAGGTAGATGCAGGCGCGCAGGACGCTCGCGGTGCGCGGCCCGAAGTGCCGGCCGACCAGGTCGGTCAGGGCCGAGGCCAGCACCAGCCCGATCACCGTCGGGACGATCGCCATCCCGACGATGATCAGGACGTTGTGCCGGAACGAGGCCCAGAACTCCCCGTCCTCCACGAGCTCGCGGTAGTTGGCGAGCCCGATCCACTTCGGGGACCCGACGCCCGACCACTCGGTGAGGCTCGTCCCGATGTTCATCAGGAACGGCACGCCGATGACGGCGGTGAAGAGGAGCAGGCCGGGGAGCAGGTAGGGCAGGTAGCCCCACTGCTCCCGCGGCCGGCCGCGGCCCGGTACCGTCACTTCGGCAGGCCGCCGTCGTAGGTCTTCTGGATGCCGCTCAGGACCTCGCCCGGCGCGGTGCCGTTCATCAGCTTCTGCGTCTGCGCCACCCAGGCGTCGTAGAAGCCGGCGACCGGCCAGTCCGGGTAGTAGGCGAGGCCGTCCGAAGCCGACAGCCGGTCGAAGTCGGCGATGAGCTTCTTGGCCTTGGCGTCGGTGATGGCGGACGGGTCCGCCGCGACCGGGACGCCGCCCGCGTTGGCGAGCGTGTTCTGCGCCTGCTTCTTCATCGTGATGTCGATGAAGTCGTAGGCGAGCTGCTTGTTCTTCGAGCCCTTCGGGACCACCCACAGGTTCCCGCCCGAGCCGAGCGTCATCTTCGCGCCGGGCCAGACGGCGGTCTCCCAGTCGAACTTCGCCTCCGCGGCGACCCGGCCGAACCACCAGCTCCCGGAGAACATCATCGGGTACTTGCCGCTCATGAAGGCGACCCCGGCGTCCTCCGCCTTGAGGCTGACGGACTTCTTGGCGATGTAGCCCTTCTTCACCCAGTCGGCGAAGGTGGTCGCCCCGTAGGTCCAGGCGGCGTCGTTGAAGTCGGCCTTGCCGGTGTAGCGCTGGAAGGCGTCCACCCAGGGGCGGTCGGCCTTGTCGAGGGCGAGCTGGTAGACGAACTGGTGCGCCATGTACTCGGCGCCCGCGTTGGTCAGCGGCGTGACGCCCTTCGCGACGAACTTGTCCATCGCCGCGGTCAGCTCGGCGAACGTCGTCGGGATCTCGACGCCGTTCTTCTTGAACAGGTCCTTGTTGTAGTAGACCTGCACGTACTCCGCATAGTCAGGGACGCCGTACCATTTGTCACCGCCCATGGTGCCCTTGGCGTCGTACTTGGCGGTGACCTGGACGTTCGGCTTGATCAGCTTGTCCCAGCCGCGCTTGGTGACCTCGGGGGTGAGATCGGTGAGCAGGCCCTGCCTGGAGAGCATGCCCGCGGTCGCGTTGCCCTTGTTGTACTCCATGACGTCGGGTGCGTCCTTGGAGTTCAGCACCATGGGCGCGGTCTTCTGGATCTGCTCGAAGCCCTTCTCCTCGAACTTCACCTTCACGCCTGGATGCGTGGACTCGAACTCCTTGATCGCCTCGGCCCACGCCTTGCCCATGGCGCTGTCGGGGGCCTCGTAGTGCCAGAGCTTCAGCTCCTTGCCGCCGGAGCCGCCGCCGTCGCCGTCGCCGCACGCCGTGAGCGACAGCGCCGCCGCGGCAAGGGCGGCGAGCAGCGCCGCACTCCTGCCTGCCTTGATCATGGGTCTTCCTCCGGGGTGGGACCGAGCGCCTGTCGAAGCGCTTCGATTGCCGGGATGTTAAGCCTTCGATCAGCCGCGACACAATAGGGCGAACTGCATCAATTCATTTCGGACCGGGCTGACCTGCGACGATCGATTGGGAGCGCTCCCAGAAGCGGCGTCAGCCGCGGCACTCCGCGCCGTTCAGCGTGAACCGCGAGGGCGCCCCGTTCGAACCGTCCTGGCTCCCGAGGAACCCGAACTCGGCCGTCCCGTGCGGCGGGATCGAGCGGTTCCACTCGGCCGCCGTCACCGTGACGGACGCCCCGTCCTGCGACCGGCTGCCGTTCCACAGCTGCGTGATCGCCTGGCCGTCCGGGAACGCGAAGGCCAGCGTCCAGCCGTCGATCGCGCCGCCGCCGAGGTTGGTGATCCGGACGGTCGCCTGGAAGCCGCGCGGCCACGTCCCGTCGACCCGGTACGACACCGAGCACGCGGTCGCCGCGGCCGACGTCCGGCCCGGCGACGCGGGCGGGGAGGCGGGCGGGGAGGCGGCCGGCGGTTTCGCGCCGGCCCGGTCGGAGGAGTCGGGCGCGAGCGCCGCCAGGAGCGCGGCCACCGCGCACAGCGCCCCGCCCGCGACCCCGGCGATCAGCAGTGGCCGCCGCCCGGGCCCGGGCCCGCGCCCGGCCGGGGCGGGGTCGTCCAGGACGCGGGTCGCCTCCCGGGGCCGGTCGGCGGGCGCGGTCCCGGCGGACGCGACGGCGCCGCCCGGCACGTGGAGCCGGATGCCGGCGGCGCCGGCCAGCACGCGGGCCGCGTCGGCGGCGGTCGGGCGTGCGCCGGGGTCCGGTGAGAGGCAGTCGCGGCAGAGGGTGGAGACCTCCTCCGGGGTGCCCTTCCGGAAGGAGGAGGAGGGCGTGGGCGGGGAGCCGGTCAGGCACTCGTGCAGGACGACGCCCAGGGAGTAGATGTCGGCGGCCGGAGTCGGGGGCGTGCCGGACAGCAGTTCGGGCGCGATGTAGGCCGGCGTGCCCACCACCGGCCCGCCGAGCGTGCCGGTGAAGGCGATGCCGAAGTCGAGGACCTTCACCTCGAGCGGGGTGAGGAACACGTTCCCGGGCTTGATGTCGCGGTGCACGATGCCGGCCTCGTGGGCGGCGGCCAGCGCGTCGGCGACCCGGGCGCAGATGACGGCCGCCTCCCGCCACGGCAGCGGGCCGCGCGACAGGCGGACGGCGAGGCTCTCGCCGTCCAGCAGCTCCATGACCACGTACGGGACCGGGGTGCTCTCGCGCCACCGGGCCCCGTCCGCGCCGATCCGGTGCTCGCCGTAGTCGTACACGCCGGTGATGCTCGGGTGGGTGAGGGCGGCGGCGGCCTGCGCCTCCTGGCGGAGCCGCCGCGTGAACTCCTCGGGCCCGCCCTCCTTGGGGACCTTGACCGCGACGGCGCGGTCGAGGACGGTGTCGACCGCGCGCCAGACGGTCGCCATGCCGCCGGCGCCGATGGGCCGCTCGATGAGGTAGCGCCCGCCGAGGCGTTCGCCCGCGGCGATGATCTCGGGCATGGGAGGAAGCCTATGCCGGACTCAGGGCACGAGGTAGGTGGTGTCGCGGACGTCCGTGATCGCCATGTGGCCGGGCGCGTGGCCGATGGCGAGCTTCGGGCGGGAGGCCATCACCGCCGCCTGCGGGGTCACGCCGCAGGCCCAGAAGACGGGGATCTCGTCGACGCGGATCTCGACCGGGTCGCCGAAGTCCGGTGCGGCCAGGTCCTCGATGCCGAGCTCGACGGGGTCGCCGACGTGCACGGGCGCGCCGTGCACCGAGGGGTACCGGGCCGTCACGCGCACGGCGTCGGCCACCTGCGCGGCCGGGACGGGGCGCATCGAGACGACGAGCGGGCCGCCGAACTCGCCCGCGCGGCGGCACATCCGGTTCGTCCGGTACATCGGGACGTTGCGGTTCTGCTCGATGTGCCGGACGGGGACGCCGGCCTCGCGGAGCGCGTCCTCGAACGTGAAGCTGCACCCGATGAGGAACGACACGAGGTCGTCGCGCCAGTGGGCGGTCACGTCGGACACCTCCGCGACCGGCTCCCCGTGCTCGTAGACGACGTAGCCGGGCAGGTCGGTGCGCAGGTCCCCGGCGAACAGGCGGGCCGAGGTCTCGCCCGGCTCGGTCACGTCCAGGACAGGGCACGGCTTGGGGTTGCGCTGCGCGAACAGGAGCAGGTCGTAGGCGTACTCGCGCGGCACGGCGATGAGGTTCGCCTGCGTCCAGCCCGCGCACCAGCCGGACGTGGGGACGCGCAGCCCGGCCCGGAACAGGGCCCTGGCCTGGTCCGGCGTCAGCGCGCCCGGGTCGAGGGGTCGGGTCATCGTCTGTCCTCCCGGAGGTTCGGTGCGGGGTGCGGGCGGAACCGGAGCCGCTGCCCGGGGCGGGCCTGGGCGGCGCGTCCGATGTCCGCGGAGGCGACCACCGCGATCACGGGGTAGCCGCCGGTGAGCGGGTGGTCGGCGAGGAACAGCACCGGCCGCCCGGACGGCGGGACCTGCAGCGCCCCGGTGACCGTCCCCTCGCTGGGCAGCTCGCCGCGCCCGGCGTGCTCCAGGCGGGGGCCGTCCAGGCGCATGCCGACCCGGTCGGCCTCACTGGTCACCGTGTAGGCGGCGGAGAAGAGGGCGTCCAGCGCGCCGGGGGCGAACCAGTCGTGGCGGGGGCCGGGCATCGCGCGCAGTTCCAGTTCCCCGCCGTGCGGCGGGCGGACGGGGGCGGCGTCCAGCAGCGGCGGGGCGGCGGGCGGCTCGCCGACGGGGAGCAGGTCACCGGGCTTGAGCGGGGCGGGGCCGATGCCGGAGAGCGTGTCGGTGGAGCGGGATCCGAGGACGGGCGGGACGGCGACGCCTCCGCGGACGGCCAGGTAGCTGCGCAGGCCCGCGGGCGGGGCGCCCATCCGGAGCTCGGCGCCGTCCGGCACGTGCACGACCGAGTAGGGGGCCTCGGCGCGGCCGTCCACCAGCAGCGGGGCGGGCGCGCCGGTCACCGCGGCGAACACTCCGCCCCGGCAGCGTACGTGCAGGCCGCCGAAGACGACCTCGATCGCGGCCTCCCCCTCGGGGTTGCCGAGCAGCCGGTTGGCGAGCCGGAGGGAGCCCGGGTCCGCGGCGCCCGACACCCCCACGCCGAGCGCCGCGTGACCCGAGCGGCCGAGGTCCTGGACAGTGGCCAGGAGCCCTGTGCGGAGAACGTCCAGCGCCCGCTTCATGGTTCCCGCCGGACGAAGCGGACCCGCGTTCCCGGGCGCAGGAGGGCGGGCGGGTCGCGTTCGAGATCCCATAGGACGGCCTCCGTGCGTCCGATGAGCAGCCAGCCGCCCGGGGACTCGACCGGGTAGACGCCGCTGAAGCGCCCGGCGAGGCCGACCGCGCCCGCCGGGACGCGGACGCGGGGCGTCGCGCGGCGCGGGACGTCCAGCCGCGGGTCGCCGCCCTCCAGGTAGCCGAATCCGGGCGCGAACCCGGTGAACGCGACCCGCCACGGAGTCCCGGTGTGCGCGGCGGCGACCTCGTCCGGGGCGAGCCCGGTGAGGCGGGCGACCTCGCCGAGGTCCTCGCCGTCGTAGACGACGGGGATCTCCACGTCGCCGGCGGCGCCGTCCGCCGTGCCCGGCCGGGTGGCGCGCACCGCGGCGGCCACCGCGGCCGGGTCGGCGGAGGGGTCGAGCAGCAGGGTCAGGGTGCGGGCCGCCGGGACGAGGTCGGCGACGCCGGGAGGCGGGGACGCCGCGAGCGCCGCGTACAGGCCGAGCATCGCCGGCAGGTCCGGCAGTTCGACCAGCAGCGCCGCGTCGCCGCTCGGGAGGATCCGCACCCCGCCCTCACCTCCACAGGTCGTCGAGCCCGGAAAGGCTGTTCCAGCCCAGGTAGAGCGACAGCAGCCAGGCCGCCACGCCGATGGCGAGGAGCCAGACCGGGTACCGGTGGCCGCCGAGCAGGTCGCGGCGGCGGGCGGCCGCCCAGAGCAGCACGGCGAGCCCGAACGGCAGGATCAGCCCGTTCAGCGCGCCCGCGAGGACGAGCAGCTTCGCCGGGGTGGTGCCGACCGCGAGGTAGATGGCGGCGGAGACGAGGATGAACGCGACCACCAGCCGGTTGCGGTGCCGCTCGACGAACGAGGAGAACGACACGAGGAACGACACCGAGGTGTAGGAGGCGCCGATCACCGAGGTGATCGCCGCCGACCACATGATCAGGCCGAAGACGCGCAGCCCCGCCTCGCCCGCCGCGTGCTCGAAGGCCGAGGCGGGGGCGTTCTCCTTGGCGAGGGTCACCCCGCCCGCGACGACGCCGAGGACGGCGAGGAACAGCAGCACGCGCATCAGGGCGGTGACGAGGACGCCGGTGACGGCGCTGCGGTTGATCTCCCGGACGTTCTCCGGCCCGGTGAGCCCGGACTCGATCATGCGGTGGGCGCCCGCGTAGGTGATGTAGCCGCCGACCGTCCCGCCGATCAGCGTGGTGATGACCAGGAAGTCGACGGTCTCGGGCGCGACGGTCTGCCGGAGCGCCTCCCCGAGGGGCGGCTCGGACACGAAGGCCACGTACAGGGTCAGCAGGATCATCACGCCGCCGAGCACGACGACGATCCGGTCCATCGCGACGCCGGCCCGCCGGACCAGGAAGATCGCGATGGCGGCCAGCGCGGAGACCGCGCCGCCGATCTTGACGTCCATACCGAGCAGCGCGTTCAGGCCGAGCGCGGTGCCGGCGATGTTGCCGATGTTGAAGACGAGGCCGCCGAACACGTCGAGCGCGGCGAGGCCGTACCCGGCGCCGGGCAGGACGCGGTTGCCGAGTTCCTGGGCGCGCATCCCGGAGACGCCGACGACGCGCCACACGTTCAGCTGGATCGCGATGTCCACCAGCACGGACACGAGGATCGCGAACGCGAACGCGGCGCCGAGCTCGGCGGTGAAGACGGTGGTCTGGGTGATGAAGCCGGGTCCGATGGCGCTGGTGGCCATCAGGAACATGGCGCCGGCGAGCGCGGCGCGGCGGGAGCGGACGGCCTGTTCGGGAGTCGTGTCGAGGGTCGCTGGGTCCGTCATGGGCGGGGCCCTTCCAGGGGGTTCGACTTTCCGCAAGCGTAGGGATTGTTCAACAATCCATCAAGAGACCTGTTGATGCATTTTCCGGTCGCCGAGGATAGGCTGGCCTCCCCGGATCTTCGCGCGGCATCCCGCGCCCGCCCCCCGGAAGGTGGTCGATGCCCGTGCCGGCGCAGGGTTCGTGGCTGACCGACATCGCGGCCGCCCGGCACGATCTCGACCGGACCAGCACCGCCGCGCGGATCGCCGACCTGCTGCGCGAGCAGATCACCGAGGGGCGGCTCGCCCCCGGCGAGCGCGTCCGCGAGGAGGAGCTGGCCGAGGCCCTGAAGGTCTCGCGCAACACCGTGCGCGAGGCGTTCCGGCTGCTGGTCAAGGAGCGGCTGCTCGTCCACGAGTTCAACCGGGGCGTGTTCGTGGGCCGGGTCACCGCCGACGGCCTCGCCGACCTCTACCGGGTGCGGCGGATCCTTGAGTGCGAGGGCGTGCGGTGCGCGCCGCAGGCCCCGCCCGAGGCGTTCGACCTGGTGGAGGCGGCGGTCCTGGACGGCGAGCGCGCCGCCGCCGCCGGGAGCTGGCCGGACGTCGGCACCGCCGACATCCGCTTCCACAAGGCCATCGCCGCGCTGGTGGGCAGCCCGCGGGTGGACGAGATGATCCGGCACCTGCTGGCCGAGATGCGGCTGGTCTTCCACGAGATGGGCTCACCGCGCGAGTTCCACGAGCCCTATCTCGCCCGCAACCGGCGGATCCACGACCTGATGGCGCGGGGCGACTTCGCCGCGGCCGAGCTGGAGCTGCGCTCCTACCTCGACGACGCGGAGGCCCAGCTCACGCGCGCCTACCGCGAGAAGCCGCGCTAGGGGCGCGCTCTCCCCAGGGGGCCTTCCGCGCGTTCTAGGGGGCGTAGTTCATGACGTGGTCGTGCAGGAGCTGCGGCGCGGCCGGGTCGGCGCGGCGGAACGCCTCGATCAGCTCGGCGTGCTCGGCCGACTTGGAGTAGATCTCCGTGTGGTGCAGGCGCAGGGACAGCGTCGTCCACAGCTCGATGCCGAGGCCCTCCCACACCGAGACGAGCAGCCGGTTCCCGGCCGTCTCGACGATCTCACGGTGGAAGGCGATGCTGAGCCGCATCTGCTCGTGCAGGTCGCCCTCCCGCGCGGCCTCGCCGAGCCGGCGGTTGTGCTCCTCCAGCGCGTCCAGGCAGCCGGCGAGCCGGGGCAGCGCCAGCTCCACGGCGGTCCGCTCCAGGCCGGCGCGGACGGGGAAGATCTCGGCCAGGTCCTGCTCGGTGAAGTCGCGGACCCGGGCGCCGCGGTTCGGCAGCGTCTCGATCAGCCGCTGCGCCTCCAGCTGGCGGAGCGCCTCCCGGACGGGCCCCTGGCTCACGCCCAGCTCTGTGGCGATGCGGCGCTCGACGATGCGCTCACCGGGCTCCCACCGGCCGGAGCTGATGCCCTCCACGATGAACTCGCGGATCTGGTCGGCGAGCCCGGTGCGGAGCAGCTGGGCGGAGGTCTTCACGAAACTGGATGGTAGCGCCACGGCCGGTAAGTGCCTCTTGACAGGGGGGTGGGTTCCGGCGGGTAGAATATGATCGATCATAGATCAATGATGATCGGGAGCGCCGTGGTGATCCTACGGCGCTGCCCCGGACAGAGGGAAGGTCGCCGATGGCTGAGACCGTCCAGTCGGTTGACAGAGCGGCCCCGGCGCGGAGCCGTCGGACGCGCGGCACGAAGGCCCCCCGGCCGCGGACCGGCGCGGCGCCGGAGGCGGCGCCCCCGGACGCCGACGCCGCCACGCTCGTCGGCTACTACCGGCAGATGCTGCTGATCAGGCGCTTCGAGGAGCGGGCCGCCCGCGCCTACACCGAGGCCAAGATCGGCGGGTACTGCCATCTGAACCTCGGCGAGGAGGCCACCGTCGTCGGGCTGATGGCCGCGCTGCGACCCACCGACTACCTGTTCACGAACTACCGCGAACACGGCTATGCCCTATCCAAGGGCATCGGCGCGGAGCGCGTCATGGCCGAGCTGTACGGGCGGTCGACGGGCGTGTCCAAGGGCTGGGGCGGGTCGATGCACCTGTTCGACGCCGAGGCCCGGCTGCTCGGCGGGTACGGGATCGTCGGCGGGCAGGTGCCCCTCGCGGCCGGCGCGGCGCTCGCCGTCTCCTACAAGGGCGGCGACGAGGTCGTGATGTGCCACATGGGCGACGGGACGACCGCGATCGGGGCGTTCCACGAGTCGCTGAACATCGCCTCCCTCTGGAACCTCCCCGTCGTCTTCGTCGTGATCAACAACGGCCTCGGCATGGGCACCACCGTCGAGAACTCCGCGGCCGAGCCGGAGCTGTACCGGCGCGGCGCCGCGTACCGGATGGAGAGCCTGCGGGTGGACGGCACCGACGTGCTCGCGGTGCGCGACGCCGCGCGCACCGCCGTCGAGCGCGCCCGCGCCGAGAGCAGGCCCTACCTGCTGGAGACCGTCAGCCCCCGGCTGAAGGGCCACTCGGTCGTCGACCCGGCCCGCTACCGGTCCAAGGAGGAGAAGGAGGCCCTGAAGGCCGCCGACCCCCTGGCCCGGATGGCGCTGGAGCTCGAGGAGGCCGGGGTCCTGTCCGCCGACGACCGCGACCGGCTCGACGCCGAGGTGACCGCCGAGGTCGACGCCGCCGCCGCGTTCGCCGACGAGAGCCCCGCCCCCGAGGTGTCCACGCTGTTCGACTACACCTACGCCACCCCGGTCCCGGGCGAGCTTCGCCGGCTCCCCGCCGACCCCGTATTCGGTTCCTGAGAGGCATCCATGGCAACCGCGACCTACCGCCAGGCCCTCCGGGACACGCTCCGCGCCGAGATGCTCCGCGACGAGAACGTCTTCCTGATGGGTGAGGAGATCGGGCTCTTCGAGGGCTCCTACAAGATCACCGAAGGGCTGCTGAAGGAGTTCGGGCCGCGCCGCGTCCGCGACACCCCGATCGCCGAGGAGGGCTTCGTCGGCGCCGCGATCGGCGCCGCGATGCTCGGCCTGCGCCCCGTCGTGGAGATCATGACGATCAACTTCTCGCTGCTGGCGCTGGACCAGATCGTCAACCACGCCGCGAAGATCTACGGCATGTTCGGCGGGCAGGCCAGCGTGCCGATGGTGATCCGCACGCCGGGCGGCGGCGGGCAGCAGCTCGGCGCCACCCACTCGCAGAACGTCGAGCTGTTCTACTCCTTCATCCCCGGCCTGAAGGTGGTCGCGCCGAGCACGCCCGCCGAGGCGTCGGCCATGCTGAAGGCCGCGATCCGGGACGACGACCCGGTGCTGTTCCTGGAGAACCTCGCCCTCTACAACACCAAGGGCGAGCTGCCCGCCGCGATCGAGGACATCGAGCCCGCCGAGATCGGCCGCGCCGCCGTGACCCGTCCGGGCACCGACATCACGATCATCGGCTACTCCCGGATGGCCCGCGTCGCCTCGGAGGTCGCCGAGACCCTCGCCGCCGAGGGCGTGTCCGCCGAGGTGGTCGACCTGCGCAGCCTGCGCCCGCTCGACCGGCAGACGGTCGTGGACTCCGTCCGCAGGACCGGCTGCGCCGTCGTGGCCGAGGACGACTGGCTCACCTACGGCATCGGCGCCGAGATCGCCGCGACGATCCAGGAGGGCGCGTTCGACTGGCTCGACGCCCCCGTCCGGCGCGTCGCGATGGCCGAGGTGCCCCTCCCCTACGCCAAGTCCCTGGAGTCGGCGGCGCTGCCGTCCGCCGAGTCCCTGCTGACCGCCGTGCGCGCCACGCTCCGCGCGACCGGCCGCACCGCGCCGGGGGCGGACGCCACGTCCCCGCGACCCGCTCTGGAGCCCGTGCGATGACCGAGATCCTCATGCCCCGCCTCTCCGACACGATGGAGGAGGGCGTCATCAGCTCCTGGCAGAAGCAGCCGGGTGACGAGGTCGCGGTCGGCGACGTCATCGTCGACATCGAGACCGACAAGGCGGTCATGGAGTACGAGGCCTACGAGGCCGGCGTGCTGGAGAAGATCCTGGTCGGCGAGGGCGAGTCCGCCGCGATCGGGGCCCCGATCGCGGTGATCGCCCCCGCGGGCGGCGCCCGCCCCGAGCCCGCGCCCGCGGCGGAGCCCGCCGCCGAGCCGGCGCCGGCTCCCGCCGCCGAGGCCGTGCCCGCGCCCGCTCCGGAGGCCGCCCCCGAACCGGCGCCGGTCGCCACGGCCGCCCCGGAGCGGGCCACCGGACGCCCTGGCGGCTCCCGCCCGCCGTCGTCGCCGCTGGCGCGCCGGCTGGCCCGCGACCACGGCATCGACCTGTCCGCGCTGAGCGGCTCCGGCCCCGGCGGGCGCATCGTCCGCGCCGACATCGAGGCCGCCGTCCGCGCCGGCGCCCCGGCCGCGCAGGCTCCGGCCGCACCGGCACCGGCCGCCGCTCAGGCTCCCGCGCCCGCACCGTCGGCGCCCGCCGTCCAGGCCCAGGCCGACGACCCGGACGTGGAGGCCGTCCCGCTGAACCGCTTCCGCAAGGTGGCGGCGCGGCGGCTGACCGAGAGCAAGCGCGAGGCGCCGCACTTCTACCTGAACCGCGAGGTGGACGCCGACGCCCTGCTGGCGTTCCGCGCGACCCTCAACGAGGCGCTCGCCCCGGCGAAGGTCAGCGTGAACGACCTGGTCGTGAAGGCGGTGGCGACCGCGCTGCGCGAGCACCCGGCGGTGAACGTCTCCTACACCGAGGAGAACCTGCTCTTCCACAAGCGGGTGCACGTAGGCGTGGCCGTCGCGGTCGAGGACGGCCTGGTCGTCCCGGTCGTCCGGGACGCCGACCACAAGAGCGTCTCGGAGATCGGCCGGGAGACGCGCGAGCTCGCGGGGAAGGCGCGCGACGGCAAGCTGTCCGCCCGGGAGATGAGCGGCGGCACGTTCAGCGTCAGCAACCTCGGGATGTTCGGGGTGGACTCGTTCTCCGCGGTGATCAACCCGCCGGAGGCCGCCATCCTCGCCGTGGGCGCGGTGCGCGACGAGCCCGTCGTCCGCGACGGCCAGGTCGTGCCCGGCAAGCGCATGGCGGTCACCCTCTCGGTCGACCACCGCGCCACCGACGGCGCGACGGCCGCGAGGTTCCTGGCCCGCCTCGCCGAACTCCTCCAGAACCCGCTGCTCATCGTCGCGTAGCACCTGACGCAGCACGAAGGCCCCGCCGGCCTCGGCGGGGCCTTCCGCGTTCGGGCGGTCGGAGTCCGGACGACCGCTCACCCGCCGCCCGCGACGGTGGTTCAGCGGTGGCCGTATCCGGCCAGGAGGCGGGACGGACCAATCAGATCCGGCGGGGGGTGCGAAGTATCCGCGGGCATGGCGAAGAGACCGGTCGATCCGGCGTCGCGGCAATGTGGCCCAGCGCCTCGGAAAGGCGCCGCCGCGGCGGGCACCCGGAGACCGGCGAGGGTTCACGATGCCGACACTCCATCCAGCCGGGGGAACGTCAATGGCGCGGGTCGTCGCGATGGTGGCCGCCGGAGGCATGCTGGTCGCGGGCGGGTTCGCCGGGCTCGCGCCGAAGCGGGGCACCGCGTCCAGCCACCGCGAGGCGCCGCTCATCTCCGGGCAGCCGCAGTACGACAACACCGACGTCTACGCGTTCGTCAGTCCGGACAAGCCGGACACCACCACACTGATCGCGAACTTCATCCCGTTCCAGGATCCGGCGGGCGGACCGAACTTCTACAAGTTCGCGCGGGACGCCAGGTACGACCTGAACGTCGACAACGACGGCGACTCGCTGCCCGACCTCACCTACCGGTTCCGCTTCCACGACCGGCTGAAGAACGGGAACACCTTCCTCTACAACACCGGGCCGGTGACGAGCCTGGACGATCCCGATCTCAACTTCACGCAGACCTACGACCTGACGCTGCTCCGGCGGGCGGGCGGCCGGGTGCGCAGCGCGCACACGCTCGCCGAGAACGCCCCCGTCGCGCCGTCCAACGTGGGCAAGGCTTCCATGCCCGACTACGCGAAGCTGCGCGGCCAGGCGGTCAAGCCGCTCGCGGACGGGGCGGCGACCTTCGCCGGGCAGGCCGACGACTCGTTCTTCCTCGACCTGCGGGTGTTCGACCTGCTCTACGGCGCGAACCTGAAGGAGGTCGGGAACGACACGCTGAGCGGCTACAACGTCAACACGGTCGCGCTGCAGATCCCGACGCGGCACCTCGTGAAGGGCCAGGACCCGGTGATCGGGGTGAACTCGACCGTGTCGCGGCTCTCCGCGTCCGGCGAGTACGCGCAGGTGTCGCGGCTCGGGAGCCCGCTGGTGAACGAGGTGGTCATCCCGCGCGGCAAGAAGGACACCTTCAACGCGTCCACCCCGTGGCAGGACGCGCAGTTCGCCGGGTTCGTCACCGATCCCGAGCTGCCGAAGCTCATCGAGAAGATCTACAAGATCCCGGCGCCGCCCGGGCCGCGCAACGACCTCGTCCAGGCGTTCCTCACCGGCGTGCCGGGGCTGAACCAGCCGGCGCACGTGCGGCCGGCGGAGCTGCTGCGGCTGAACACCTCGGTCAAGCCGGCCGCGAAGCCGGACCGCCTCGGCGTGCTCGGCGGCGACAAGGCGGGCTTCCCCAACGGGCGGCGGCTCACCGACGACGTGATCGACATCTCGCTCCAGGCCGTCGAGGGCGAGCTGCTCGGCAAGAAGAACGACCTCGGCGACGCGGTCGACGCCAACGACGCCGCCTTCGGCAAGAGCTTCCCGTACGTCGCGCAGCCGCACTCGGGCTCGGACGTGCGCGGCGCGCGCAAGCCCGGGACGAAGGCGGCGGGCGCGGGGAAGAAGGGCGACGGCGGGCCCGTGAACTTCCTCAACGCGGGTGCGTCCGAGAGCACCGCGGGCGAGGAGGACGGGACGGTCTCGCTGCTGCCGGCGGCGGCGGCGGCCGGCGCGGGCGCGTTCGTGCTGACCGGCGGGGCGCTGTGGCTGCTGCGGCGCCGCCGCCCCGCGGCGGGGCGGCACGAGAGCTGATGCGTCCCCTTCTCACCGGGGCCTCGGTGGCGGGGCTCGTCGCGGCGCTCACCCTCGGATCGGCGGTCGCGTTCGGCCGCCCGTCCGGGGAGCGCGCCGCGGCCGCCCCCGCCGGGGCCCCGGCCCCGGGCATCGCCGGCCTTCAGAAGCGGCTGCGCGAGCAGCCGCGCGACGCCGCGGGCTGGGCGGCCCTCGGCCTCGCGTACGTGGAGCAGGCCCGGGTGACCGCCGACCCGACGTACTACCCGAAGGCCGACGAGGTGCTGCGCCGCTCCCTCCGCGAGGCCCCCGGCAACGACGGCGCTCTGGCCGGGCTCGGCGCGCTCGCGGCGGCGCGCCACGACTTCCACGGCGCGCTGGAATACGCGGACGGGTCGCTCAAAGCGAACGCCTACGGGCAGCGGGCCGCCGCCGTCCGGGTGGACGCGCTGGTGGAGCTCGGCCGCTACGACGACGCCCTGGCCGCCGCGCGGCGGGCGGACGCCGTCCGGCCGGGGATCCCGGTCTTCACCCGGCTCGCGTACGTGCGGGAGCTGCGCGGGGAGGTCGCGGAGGCGCGCCGGGTGCTGGGGCTCGCGCGGGCCTCCGCGACCGACCGCGGCGACCTGGCCTACATCGCGGTCCAGTTCGGGGAACTGGCCTGGAACGACGGCGACCTCGGCCGCGCGCGGCGCGAGTACACCGAGGCGCTGCGCCTCTCCCCCGGCGACCTGCCCGCCATGGACGGCGAGGCCCGCGTCAGGGCCGCGCAGGGGGACACGGCCGGGGCGCTCGCCGAACGGGCCGAGATCGTCCGGCGGCTCCCGCTGCCGCAGTACCTCACCGAGTACGGGGAGCTGCTGGAGTCGGCCGGACGCCGCGACGAGGCCCGGCGGCAGTACGCGGTCGCGACGGCGTGGGCGCGGATCGCCGAGGCCAACGGCGTGGACGCCGACCTGGAGACCGCGCTGTCCGGGAGCGACCACGGCGACGCCGGGGACGCGCTGCGGGCGGCGCGGGCCGAGTACCGGCGGCGCTGCCCGGACCCGGACGCGAAGCAGTGCAGCGTGCACGCGGCCGACGCGCTCGCCTGGGCGCTGCACGTCAACGGGCGGGACGGCGAAGCCCTCCGCTACGCCCGCCAGGCGACGGCCACCGGGTACCGCCGCGCCTCGTTCCGGTTCCATCTCGGCGTCATCGAGAAGGCCGCCGGCGAGCGCGGCGCCGCGCGGCGCGACCTGGCCGAGGCGCTGCGCCGCAACCCGCGCTTCTCGCCGCTGTGGGCGCCGCGCGCCAGGGCGGCCCTGGACGATCTGGAGGGGGCGTCGTGATCGTTCTCGCGCTCGCCGCGGGGCTGCTCGCAGCGCATCCCCTGGGCAACTTCACCGTCAACCACTACGACGGCCTGGTCGCGGCGCCGCACGAGCTGCGGATCGACCACGTCGAGGACCTCGCCGAGATCCCCGCCGCGCAGGCGATGCCGGCGGTCGACACCGACCGCGACGGGCACCCGTCGAGCGGCGAGCTGTCCTCCTGGGCGGGCGGGGCCTGCGCGCGGGCGGCCTCGTCCATGCGCGTCACCGTGGACGGGCGCGCCGTCGCCGCGAGGGTCGCCTCCGCCGCCGCGTCGGCGCCGGACGGGCAGGCGGGGCTGCCGACGCTGCGGCTCGAATGCCGGATCACCGCGCCCGCCGGGCCGGGGAGGATCGTCTTCCGCGCGGGCGGCGCCGACGGGCGGATCGGCTGGCGGGAGGTCACCGCGCGGGGCGACCGGACGACGCTCGCCGCGTCCGACGTGCCGGGGTCCTCGCGCAGCCGGCGGCTCACCGCCTACCCGCGGGACATGCTCGCCTCCCCGCTCGACCAGCGGTCGGCGGCGCTCGACGTGCGCGCGGGCGGGCCGCCGCTCGCGGCCGCGCCCGGCGGCGGGCCCGGCCGGCTGCTGCCGCGCGGGGCCGACGGGCTGACGGGGCGGTTCACCTCCCTGGTCGCGCGGCACGACCTCACCCCCGGGTTCGCCGCCCTGGCGTTCCTGATCGCGCTGCTGCTCGGCGCCCTGCACGCGCTCGCGCCCGGCCACGGCAAGACGATCATGGCCGCGCACGCGATCGGGGACGGGCGGCGCAGGACGCGGGACGTCCTCGCGCTGGGCGCGACGGTCACGCTCACCCACACGGCGGGCGTGCTGGCCCTCGGCCTGCTCGTGACGACCGGGACGCTGCTGGCGCCCGAGGCGCTGTTCCCGTGGCTCGGCGCGGCGGGCGGCGTCCTCGTGACGGCGGCGGGGGCGCTGCTTCTGCGGCGCGCCCTGCGCAACCGCCACCACACCCACGGACATGGACACGGACACGGGCATGGGCACGGGCATGGACACGGACACGGGCATGGGCACCCGGACGTGCGTTCACGGCGCGGCGGGGTCGTGCTGATGGGGCTGGCCGGCGGCATGGTGCCGAGCCCGTCGGCGGTGGTGGTGCTGGTCGGCGGCGCGGCGATCGGACGGGCCTGGTTCGGGGTCGTCCTCGTGCTGGCCTACGGGCTCGGCCTCGCCGCCGCGCTCATGGCGGTCGGCCTCCTCGTCACCGGTTCGGCGCGCGCCCTGGCGCGTCGCATTCCGGCCATGCGGCCGCGGCTTCCTGGCGCGATGATGCCGATAGGGACGTCCGCGACGGTCGTCGTCCTCGGGCTCGGGCTCACGCTGCGGAGCCTCGTCCTGTGACGTCCGACCCGGGGCGGCCGCGGATGCGTAGTGCCGGGTGGACGGTCCACGGAGGGGAGCGCGGCATGCCGGCAGAGACGAGACCGCCGGACGGCGGCACGGTGTCCGGGTATGACGCGGACGCGCTGCTCGCCCGGACGGCGCGCGGCGACGAGCGCGCGTTCGAGCTGCTGTACGACGTGTCCGCGCCGCCCGTGCACGGGCTGGTGCGGCGGGTCGTCCGCGATCCGGCGATGGCCGAGGAGGTGACGCAGGAGGTGATGATCGAGGTGTGGCGCTCCGCCGCCCGGTTCGACCCGGACCGCGGCGGCGCGATGGCGTGGATCCTCACGATCGCACACCGCCGGGCCGTGGACCGCGTGCGCCGCGAGCAGGCCGCGGGCGAGCGCGAGGCGCGGACCGTCCACCCCGGGGCGGGCGCCGCGCACGACCCGGTCGGCGAGCGGGTGGAGGCCCGGCTGGAGCACGAGCGGGTCCGGCGCTGCCTGGGGGCGCTCACGCACCTGCAGCGCGAGTCGGTGACGCTCGCCTACTACGGCGGGCACTCCTATCGTGAGGTCGCCGCGCTCGTGGGCGCGCCGCCCAACACGGTGCGGACCCGGATGCGCGACGGCATCATCCGGCTGCGCGACTGCCTGGGGGTGGAACGGTGACGGAGGATCTGCACGCCCTCGCCGGCGCGTACGCGCTGGACGCGATCGACGACGCCCGGGAGCGGCGCTCGTTCGAGGAGCACCTCGCCGGGTGCGAGACGTGCGCGACCGAGCTGCGCGAGTTCCGGGCGACGACGGCCCGGCTGGGCATGGCGGCCGCCGAGGCCCCGCCGCCGCGGCTGCGCGCCCGGGTGCTGGCGGACGTCCGGAACGTCCGGCAGCTGCCGCCCGCCTCCCCCCGCCGGCCGGCCGACGTGCGGCCCCTGCGGCCGCGCCGGTGGCGGCGCGCCGCCGCGGCCGGGCTGGCCGCCGCCGCGTGCCTGGTCACGGCCGCCTCCGTCGGGGCCGCGGTCCACGAGCGGCAGCGCGTGGAGCGGGCGGAGACGGCCTACCGGGACGTGGCGTCGGTCCTGTCGGCGCCGGACGCGCGCTCGGCGACGGGCCGCGCCGCCGGCGGCGGGACGGTGACGATCGTCGCGTCCGCGTCGCGCGGCGGGGTGGTCGTGGCCTCGTCCGGGCTGCGGGCGCTGCCGTCCTCGAAGGCGTACCAGCTGTGGCTGATCGGCGCGGACGGCCCGCGCTCGGCGGGCCTGCTGCGCGACCCGGGGCGCCCCGTCGTCGCCGGATCGTGGAGTCCGCGGGACAAGCTCGGCGTCACCGTGGAGCCCGCCGGCGGGTCCCCGAGGCCGACGACGGAGCCGCTCGTCCTGCTGAGCGTCACATAACCCCTTGTCGTCTTATTGACGATATGTGATCATTGCGGGCATGTCGGTGAACGTCCCGCTCGGTCCGCTGCTCGACCCCGCCTTCCACCTCGGGTCGGTCCCCACCACGTGGGCGGAGCTGCTGGGCTTCGCGACCGGCACGGTCAACGTGTGGCTCGTCGTCCGGCAGAACATCCTCAACTGGCCGATCGGCATCGCCAACGTGATCCTGCTCGGCCTGGTGTTCCTGGACGGCGGCCTGTACGCCGACGCCGGGCTCCAGGTCGTCTACGTCGTGCTCCAGCTCTACGGCTGGTGGGTGTGGCTGTACGGCGGGGACGGCCGCGACCGGCTCCCGGTCCGGCGGACGCGGGGCCCAGAGTGGGCGGCCCTGATCGCCGCGGGCGCCGCGGGCACCGCGCTCCTCACCTGGGTGCTGTCCACCTGGACGGACTCGACCGTGCCGTTCTGGGACGCCCTCACCACCGCGCTCTCCCTCATGGCGACCTACGGGCAGTCGCGCAAACTGCTGGAGTCGTGGTGGCTGTGGATCACGGCCGACCTCGTCTACATCCCGCTGTACTTCTACAAGGACCTGAAGCTCACCGGCGTCCTCTACGTCGTCTTCCTGGCGCTGTGCGTGTCCGGGCTGCTGGCCTGGCGCCGCGACCTGCTCGCCCGGCCCCCCGCCTCCGCGGCGGCCGCATGAGACACGAGCACGGCCTCGTCATCGGCAAGTTCTACCCGCCGCACGCCGGGCACCACCACCTGATCGACACCGCCGCCGCCTCCTGCGCGCGGGTGAGCGTGGTCGTCGCGGCGTCCACCGTGGAGAGCATCCCGCTCGCGCTGCGGACGGCGTGGCTGCGCGAGGCGCACGGGCAGCCGCACGTGGAGATCGTCCCGGTGGTGGACGACGCGGAGATCGACTACGGGTCCGACGAGGCCTGGTCGGCGCACGTCGCGGCGTTCCGCGCGGGCCTGGCGATGCGGTCCGGGCTCGGCGCGTCCGTCCCGCCGGTGGACGCGGTGTTCAGCTCGGAGGCGTACGGGCCGGAACTGGCGGCCCGCTTCTCGGCCGTCCACGTCCCGGTCGACCCGCCGCGCGAGCGCTTCCCGGTGAGCGGCACCGCCGTGCGGGACGACCCCGTGGGGCACTGGGAGTTCCTGTCGCCGCCGGTCAGGGCGTACCTGGCCCGGCGGGTCGTGGTGGTCGGCGCCGAGTCGACCGGGACGACCACGCTGGCCCGCGCGCTCGCGGCCCACTACGCCGCCCGGGGCGGCGTGTGGGAGGCGACCCGGTGGGTGCCGGAGTACGGCCGGACGTTCACCGAGGAGAAGCTCGCCGCCGCACGCCGGCGGGCGGGCGACCCGTCCCTGTGGCTGGACGACCTGGTCTGGGAGTCGGCGGAGTTCACCGAGATCGCCGAGCGCCACGCGGCGATGGAGGACGCGGCGGCGCGGTCGGGCTCGCCGCTGCTGGTCTGCGACACCGACGCGTTCGCGACGGCCGTCTGGCACGAGCGCTACCTCGGCGCCCCGGCCCCCGAGGTCGAGGCCGTCCACGCGCGGACCCCGCACCACCTGTGGATCCTCACCGATCCGGAGGGCGTCCCCTTCGAGCAGGACGGCTGGCGCGACGGCGAGCTGATCAGGTCGTGGATGTCGGTCCGCTTCCGGGAGGAGCTGGAGAAGCAGGGCCTCGCGCACATCACCGTGACGGGCCCCCACGAGCGCCGCCTGGCCGCCGCCGTCGAGGCGACCGACGCCCTGCTCGCCGGCGGCTGGCGCTTCAGCGCCCCGCTGACCCCCTAGCCCCCGGCCCCGGGTCACCCGAGCCAGATCATGTTCGTGACGCGGAACTCCTTGATGTCGGCGAGGACGAGGTAGTCGAAGAACATCGAGGAGCCGTCGACCACCATTCTGAACTCCAGATCGGCCTCGTCCAACGGCCTTCCGGGCGGACGGCCCCCGGTGTCGACGGCCAGGCCGCCCGCCACGGCGAAGTGGCAGAAGAACCGGATCACCGAGTCCTTCAGCGCGGGGGGCATGGCCTCGATGGCGTCGGAGGCCTCCTTCTCGCAGAAGACCGTCCAGCCGCTGCGGCCGGCGGTCACCTCCCCGGGTCTTCCTCCGACAGGAACCGGCGTTTGAGCTCCTCCAGCGAGACGAGGTCGCTCCGGTCCGCCCTGCGCGCCCTGGCGCGGCGCTCCGCGCGGTCGGGGATCTGGGCCAGATGGGCCTCGGCCCACCAGTCGTCCATGACGCGCTGGTAGTCGTCCTCCTCCGTGGCGGCCATGACCTCCGTGAGGAACCTGGCGCGCTTCTCCTCCGTCAGCCAGTCGGCGATGCCCCTGACCGTCCGCGGGACCCGGTGGACCTGCCCCGGGAGGAACGGCTCCACCGGTTGTGCGCTCATGTCGCTCCCGTCCGTCCGGTGCGGTCCCCTCACCGTGCACCCGAGACCCTACCGAGCCCCGCCGACAGAACGGCGGGGCATTCGCGGTCCGCGGCGCGTCCTCGCGGGCAGGCCCCCGGCACCGGAACCCGATCGGCTCCCTCTGGGACGCTAGGTGCGCGATGCGCGGCGGTCAACGCGACGCTCCGGCGGCCTCATGCCGGGGCGGTCGCTTCGGCGGGGCGGTCGAGACGGAAGAGGTCCTCGTCGATCCGGTCGAGGGCGAGGCGGACGGCGCCGAGGCCCACCGACTCGTCGCCGAGCTCTGATCCCTCGATCCGGACGGGGCTCAGGCACAGCGGCCCGACCCGGCTCCGCAGCGCGGTGACCAGCGGGGACCCGTTCCCGGCCAGCGGGCCGCCGACCACGATCGTCTCCGGGTCGATGGCGAGGGCCATCGCCGCGACGCCGCGCGCCATCCGGGCGGCGAGCCGCTCCACGCGCTCCTTCGCCTCGGCGGACCCGCGCCGGGCCGCGGCGAGGACGCCCTCCGCCTCCTCGAATCCGGCGCCGGGGCCGGCGTCCGGGACCAGGGAGGCGGTCGTGTCCCGCAGGCCCAGCTCGTCGAGCATGCCGATCTCGCCCGCGGCCCCTCGGCGCCCCCGGTGCAGCCGTCCGCCGATGATCGCTCCCATGCCGGTGTGCAGGGCGGCGTAGACGCACACGACGTCGTCGGCGTCCCGGGCGGCGCCGCGCCAGCGCTCGGCCATCGCGGCGAGGTTGGCGTCGTTCTCGACGAGGACGGGGCAGGGGAACGAGCGGCCCAGCTCGCGTGCCAGGTGGACGCCCTGCCACCCGGGCACGACCGTGCAGCACGTGACCGTCCCGTCCGGGGCGACGACGCCGGGGGTGCCGACGGCGACCGCCCGGAGCGACCGCCGGTCGATCCCCGCCTCCGCGAGGCACTCCCTGACCGCGGCGCGCACCGCCGCGATCCGCTCGCCCGGCGGGGCGCCGGCCTCCAGGCACGCGCGGTGCCCCGCGACGACCTCGCCCGCCAGGTCGGCGACGAGCAGCCGGACCCGGCGCGCGTCGACGTCGATGCCGAGGGCGTGGCCGGCCTCCGCCCGGAAGCGGTAGCGGCGGGCGGGGCGGCCGAGCCCGCTGCCCGGCCGCGGCGCGTCCTCGGCGGCCAGGCCGCGGTCGATCAGCTCGCCCAGCACGCCCTCGGTGGTGGGCCGGGAGAGCTCGACGCGCCGGGCCAGCTCCGACAGCGTCGCCTCGCCACCGTCGCGCAGCGCCCGCAGGGTCGCGGCCGAGTTGAGCCGGCGGAGCACCGAGGGGTCGCCTCCGTGGAGAGAGTGTTGCGGCACGGGCACCTCTTGACAGGGATCGTCGGACGGACGACATTATTGCCAATCTACTTATGAAAGCTTCTTACATAAGTAGACCGGCGGTGCGGACGACCAGGCCTGGAGGGCGCGGGATGCAGCAGACGGGGCCCGCGATCGCCGTGGCCGGGGCCGGGCTGCGCGGCCGCGGCTACGCCGCGCGGATCCGGGCGACCGGGGCCGCCCGGATCGTCGCGGTCGCCGAGCCCGACCCGGTGCGGCGCGCCCGCTTCGCTGCCGAGCACGGCATCCCGCCGGAGCGGGCCTTCCCCGGCTGGCGCGAGATGGCCGCGGCGGGCCGCCCCGCCGACGGCGTGATCGTCGCGACGCAGGACGCCGAGCACGCCGAGCCCGCGATCCGCTTCGCCGGTCTCGGCTGCCACATCCTGCTGGAGAAGCCGATGGCGACGTCCGAGGAGGACGCGCTGCGGATCGTGGACGCCGTGGAGCGCGCCGGGGTGATGCTCGCCGTCTGCCACGTCCTGCGCTACACCGGGTACACCCGTGCCCTCAGGAGGCTGATCGCGGACGGCCGGATCGGCACGCCGGTCAGCGTCCAGCATCTCGAACCGGTCGGCTGGTGGCATCACGCCCATTCCTACGTGCGCGGCAACTGGCGGCGCTCGGACGAGTCCGGGCCGATGCTGATGACGAAGTCCTGCCACGACATCGACTGGCTGATCCACGTGATGGGCGAGGTCCCCGCGCGAGTGTCCTCGTTCGGGCGGCTGTCGCACTTCCGCCCGGAGCACCGGCCGCCCGGCGCCGCCGCCCGCTGCGTCGACTGCGCCGTGGAGGCGCGCTGCCCGTACTCCGCGCGCCGCCTCTACCTGTCGTGCCTCGGCGATCCCGCCCGCGAGGCGTGGCCGCTCGGCGCCGTCACCGACGAGCGGACGGAGGCGGGCGTCCTGCGGGCGCTGCGCGAGGGCCCGTACGGGCGCTGCGTCTACGGCTGCGACAACGACGTCGTCGACCACCAGGTCGTGAACATGGAGTTCCCCTCCGGCGCGACCGGCGTGTTCACCATGACCGCGTTCTCCCCGGCCGCCCCGCGCCAGACGCGCGTCTTCGGGACGTCCGGCTGCCTGGAGGGCGACGGCGTCCGCATCACGGTCCGCGACTTCGTGACCGGCACCGCCGAGATCGTCGACCCCGGCGCGGGCTCCCCCGGCCCCGCGGCCTCCGGCGCGCCCGCGTTCGACGGCCGCCACGACCACGCCGACGACGCGCTGGCCGACGCCTTCGCCGCCGCGCTCGCCGGAGGCGATCGCGCCCCGCTCAGCTCCGGCCCCCGGGAGAGCCTCGCCTCGCACCGCGTCGTGTGGGCCACCGAACGGGCGCGCCTGGACGGCGCGGTGGTCGAGACGGCCCCGCAGTCACCCCCGGCGAAAGGCAGGGTAGGCCCATGACCGTCAGACGTGAGCGCACGAACATCGGAGCCCTGCGGGGCGCGGCGGCGCTGGCCCTGGTGCTCGCGGCCGCCGGCTGCGGTGGCTCGTCCGGCGGGTCGTCGCCCGCGGGCAACGACGGCCGGGGGCCCATCACCGTCGCGACCGGCAAGGACCTCACCCAGACCGTGCAGCGGCTCGTCGCCGACTGGAACCTCGGCCACCCCGAGGAGAAAGTCCGGCTCGTCGAGCTGCCCGAGGACGGCGACCAGGCGCGGCAGCAGCTCGTCCAGAACATGCGGATCGAGTCGGACGCCTACGACGTCGTCCGGCTGGACGCGGTGTGGACGGCGGAGTTCGCCGCGCGCCGCTGGATCCTGCCGCTGCCGGACGGGCTGGTGGACACCTCCTCGTTCGTCCCGGCGGCCCTGGAGACCGGCAGGTACCGCGGCCGGCTGTACGCGGCGCCGTGGCTCACGGGGACCGGCGTCCTGTACTACCGCGAGGACCTCCTCGCCGAGGCGGGCGTGAAGGCCCCGCCCGAGACGTGGGCCGAGCTGCGCGACGACTGCGCGAAGGTCCGCCGGACGCCCGAGGGCAAGGGGGTCGACTGCTACGCGGGCCAGTACGGCAAGTACGAGGGGCTCACGGTCAACTACTCCGAGGCCGTCCAGTCCGCGGGCGGCGAGGTCTTCGACTCGTCGGGAAGGCCGCAGGTGAACAGCCCGCGGGCCAAGGCCGGGCTCCGCTTCCTCGTGGACGGCTTCAAGAGCGGCACCATCCCTCGGAAGGCCGTCACGTTCAAGGAGGAGGAGGGCCGCCGCGCCTTCCAGGAGGGCCGCCTCGTCTTCCACCGCAACTGGGCCTACGTATACGCGCTCGCCTCCGAGAAGGACGGCTCGAAGGTGGCCGGGAAGTTCGGCGTCGCGCCGATCCCCGGCGAGGGCGGGCCGGGCTCCGGCACGCTCGGCGGCGACAACCTGGCCGTGTCGGCGTTCTCCAAGCACCAGGCGACGGCCCGCGACTTCGTGGCCCACATCGTCGGCCCGGCGATCCAGAAGGAGTACGGCCGCGCCCAGTCGTTCCCGCTGTCCCTCTCGGCCCTCTACACGGACCCCGAAATGATCAAACGGTATCCGTACCTGCCGGTGCTGAAGCAGGGCATGGACAAGGCCAGGCCGCGCCCGGTCGTCGTCCGCTACAACGAGGTCAGCACCGCCATCCAGGAGCAGGTCACCGCTGCCCTCACCGGGAAGAAGCCGGCAGACCGGGCGGCCGAAGACCTCCAGAGGGCACTGGCGGCGCTGGCCGACTAGCGGAGCGGTAGGCGCTCAGCCATACGTGAGGCCGTAGCCGAGGGGGAAGAGCGGCTTCTTTCCGTCGCCCTGGTTGATCGGCTGCTGCGAGGCGTCGCGCATCCACGTCACGGGGAGCCTGCCGGTGGGCGCGGTGGCGCCGTACAGGACGTCGGCGACGCCCGCCCCCTCGGTGCCCGGCAGCCACGCCTCGACGAACGCGTCCCACTTCGGCAGCTCCGAGGCGATGTCCAGCGGACGTCCCGACACCATCACCACGACCACCGGGACGCCGGACGCGCGGAGCCGGCCGATCGTTTCGAGGTCGGCGGCGTCGAGGTCCATGCCACCGGTGAGGTCGCCGTGGTACTCGGCGTACGGCTGCTCCCCCACGACCGCGACCGCCGCGTCGTAGGAGCGGTCGACGCCCGTCCCGTCCCTGCTGTAGGCGACGGTCGCGGACGGGCCCGCCGCCTCGCGGATGCCCTGGAGGATCGTCGTGCCCCTCGTGACCGGTCCCGGAGCGCCCTGCCAGGTGATCGTCCAGCCGCCGGCCTGCACGCCGATGTCGTCGGCGCCGCGGCCCGCGACGAAGACCCTGTCGCGGCGGTCCAGCGGCAGGACGCCGCCCGCGTTCTTCAGCAGCACCTGCGACTCGGCGACGGCGCGCCGGGCGAGCGCGCGGTGCGCCGGGCTCCCCACCGTCCGCAGGTACGCGCGGTCGGCCATCGGCCGCTCGAACAGGCCGAGCCGGAACTTCTCGGTCAGGATGCGGCGGTTCGCGTCGTCGACGCGGGACATGGGGACGGTGCCGTCCCGCACCGCGTCCCGCAGGTAGCCGATGAACCTGCGCCAGTCGGACGAGACCATGGCCATGTCGATCCCGGCGTTCACCGCGGCGGCGACCTCGTCCCTGGTGAACCCCTCCTCGCCGTCCAACCGGTCGATCCCGTTGTAGTCGGAGACGACGAACCCGGTGAAGCCGAGTTCCCGCTTGAGGACGTCCCTGATCAGGTATCCGTTCCGGTGCATCTTCAGCCCGTTCCACGAGCTGTAGGAGACCATCACCGAGCCGACGCCGCGCTTCACGGCCTCGCGGAACGGTGGAAGATGGACGGCGCGCAGTTCCTGCTCCGCCGCCCTGGTGTCGCCGCGGTCGCGGCCGCCCTCGGTGCCGCCGTCCCCGAGGTAGTGCTTCGCCGTGGCGAGGACGGACGCGGGGCCGCCCAGCCGGTCACCTTGCAGGCCCTCGATGAGGGTCGTCATGGCGGCGGGAAGCTCGGGCACCTCGCCGAACGACTCGTACGTCCGGCCCCAGCGGTCGTCGCGGGCCACGCACAGGCAGGGCGCGAAGTTCCAGTCCACGCCCGTCCCGGTCATCTCCTGCGCGGTCGCGGCCCCGATGGCGCGGACGAGCGCGGGGTCGCGCGCCGCGCCGAGCCCGATGTCGTGCGGGAAGAGCGTCGCGCCCGCCACGTTGCCGTGGCCGTGCACCGCGTCCGCCCCGTAGATGATCGGGACGCGCAGCGGCGCGGCGAGCGCGGCCCTCTGGAAGCCGTCGTACATGTCCGCCCAGCTCTGCGGCGTGTTGGGGCTGGGCGCCGATCCGCCGCTGGACAGCACCGAACCGATCCGGTACCGGGTGACGTCCTCCGGCCTCACGTACCGGCGCTCCGGCTGGGTCATCTGGCCGAGCTTGTCGTCGAGGCTCATCCGGGCGAGCAGATCGGCGACGCGGTCCTCGACCGGCAGCCGGGAGTCGAGGTAGGAGCCGGGGCCCGGGGCCGCCCGGACGGGACCGCCGTGGACGGCGGGCGCCGGCGCGGCGAGCACGCCGAGGACGAGGCCGAGGGACGACAGCCGCAGGGCGGAGCGGTACATGCGGAAGGTTTTTCCGGGGCCGATCAATCGCAACGCAATCGGATACCAGCGGCTGAGCAATATTTGTCCGGTCGCCCCGGAACAATGCGAAAGGGCTATCGGTCGGGATCGAACCGACACCTCCAGGACCACAACCTGGCGTGCAGACCACTACACCACGAAAGCCGTATCTCCGGCAGGAATCGAACCTGCGACCTCCGGGTCCGCAACCCGGCGCGCTCTCCACTGCGCCACGGAGACCTGTTCCTTGCGTGAGACCTGTTCCCTCGCGTGCTGAGCGCAGGAATCGAACCTGCCTGCCGCGGCTTATGAGACCGCTGGACGCACCAGCGTCCCTGCTCAGCGCGGAGGGTGCGAGATTCGAACTCGCGCAGGGGGTGACCCTGACGACGGCTTAGCAAGCCGCTGCCTTCCCGCTCGGCCAACCCTCCGGAAACGAAAAAGACCGCCCGTGGTCTTCGGGCGGTCGGCGTCAGGACGTACGGTCACGTCCTTCGGCGGCTCCCGAGACCGGAATGGCTGCTGTGCATTCGATGGCGTCGCATCTCCGCTCCCCTTCCGATCCCGTCCTCGTTCTCCCTACGACGTCCATGGTGCCGGGGCGGTTCCGCCCCGGCAACCCGTTTATCGCGTCATTCCTCGAAATCGGTGCCACGGGACGTGGACTCCCACGCCGCGAACTCCTTCCGGGCCCCGCTGAGGGCGGCGTCCACGGCGTCCGCGGCGTCGTTGCCCAGCGGCAGGCGGAGCGGCGTGTCGTCGGCCTCCAGCGCCTCCAGGATCGCCACGGCGGCCCTGGCCGGATCACCGGGCTGCTCGCCGTCGCTGCCCGGCAGGTTCGCGCGGACCGGGCCGACGCTGCCCGCGTACTCCGGCATCGCGGCCGTCTGGTGCAGGCCGCCCCCGGCGAACGAGGTCCGGAACGCGCCCGGCTCGACCACCAGCACCTTGATCCCGAACGGCGCGACCTCCTGCGCCAGCGCCTCCGACAGGCCCTCCAGCGCGAACTTGGTCGCGGAGTAGGCGCCCACGCCGGGGAAGGAGAACCGGCCGCCCATGCTCGACATCTGCACGACGGCGCCGCTCCCCTGCCGGCGCATGTGCGGCAGCACCGCCCGGACCAGCGCCGCCGGGCCGAACAGGTGCAGGTCCATCAGCTCGCGCAACTCCCGGTCGGTGGTCTCCTCCACGGCGCCGACGACCCCGCGCCCGGCGTTGTTGACCAGCACGTCGACGCGCCCGTGCCACAGCACCGCGTCGGCCACCACGTCCGTGATCCTCGCCTGGTCGGTGACGTCCAGCTCCACCGCGCTGACCCGGCCCGGGTGGCGCGCCACGAGGTCGTCCAGGGTCTCCGGGCGGCGCGCCGCCGCCACCACCGTGTCCCCGGCCGCCAGCGCCGCCTCCGCGATCGCCCTCCCGAAGCCCGAGTTCGCGCCCGTGATCAGCCAGACCCGTCCGTTCGCATCAGTGTTCGTCATGGCCGCAGTTATCGCAGCCCACCGGCCGCCCCGTCCAAGACAGAGATCCTTCCGCCCGATAAAGAGCGTTTATGATCCCCGCATGGAGCTGCGCCAGCTGCGCTACCTCGCCGCCATCGCCGACGCGGGCAACCTCGGCCGGGCCGCCGAGGCCCTGTACGTCAGCCAGCCCGCGCTCTCCTACGCGCTGCGCAAGCTCGAGGCCGAGCTCGGCGTCCGGCTGTTCGACCGGCACGCGGGCGGCGTGACCCCCACCCCCGCGGGCCGCGACGTGATCGCCGAGGCGCGCCGCACGGTCCGGCAGGCCGACCGGGTCGCCGCCGCCGCGGAGCGCCACCGGCGCGGGCAGACCGGCCTCCTGCGCGTGGGGTTCGAGGCCAGCGGCGCGGGCGAGCTGACGACCCGGGCCCGCGCCGAGTTCGCCCGCGCCCACCCGGGCGTCCGCGTCGAGCCCAAGCGCTTCGACTGGGGCGGCGAGGCCGTCGCGCTCCAGGCCGGGCAGGTGGACGTGGCGTTCGCGTGGCTGCCCGCCGACCTGTCGGGCCTGCACTCGGAGATCGTCCACACCGAGCACCGCGTCGTGGGCCTCCCGGCGGACCATCCGCTCGCCGCCGCCGAGGGCGTCTCCATCATGGACGTCAAGGACGAGCCCCTCATGTGGACCGAGCGCGCACCGCGCGAATGGGTGGACTGGTGGGCGGTCAACCCGCGGCCGGACGGGTCCGCCCCGCGCTGGGGCCCCACCAACGACAACGTCGAGGAGATGCTCGAACAGGTCGCCGAGGGCACGGCCATCTGCTTCGCCCCGTCCAGCATGGCGCTGTACTACGCGCGCCCCGGGCTGGCCTGGGTGCCGCTCACGGACGTGGAGCCGCTGCGCGTCGCGCTCGCCTGGGCGGACGGCGGGCCGCTCGTGGAGGCGTTCGCCGCGATCGTCCGCGACCTCTCCCGGTCGGCCGTCAGACGAACGTCGGGGGCGCCTCCACGGCCGCGCTGAGCGCCCGGAGCGCCTGGTAGACGCGGACCTTGACCACGTCGACCGGCACCCCCAGCGAGGCGGCGGCCTCGTTGACCGAGCGGTCCCGGAAGACCGTCTCGGTGAGGATCTCGCGGTGCGCGGGCGGCAGCGCCTGGAAGGCCCGGGCGACCACCGCGGGGCGCATCCGCTCCCCCGGCGAACCGAGGGCGAACGAACCGGTGTCTTTGCCCATTCGCAGTGCCACACAACGAACTTGGCACCGTTCCCCCGCCGCGCCGCCCTCCTTATGGCGGCTTTAAGGAAGCGCTGAGGAGGACTTATCCGGCTCTCCTCCGGCGTGGCCTCGGACGGTCGCCAAGGGAACCGTTCACCTGCGAAAACCAGAATGGACGCCGAGATCGCCGTCCCGGAACGGGTGATCGGCGCCAGGGTCCGGCCGACCACTGGGAGAGACTGCGGCCGCGGCACGCGCGGGGAATACCGATTTCGGTTATGCCTTGACAACGGCGATGGGCGTCAAATCTACTATGGGAGCGCTCCCAGAATCGCCTTTCCAGCTGGGAACGGTCGATGGTGGGAGCGCTCCCACATCGTTGACCTGTGATTCGGCCCGAGCGGCCGAGGACGAGGAAGGTCCGCGAAGCAGCCATGACGGTTCGGGATGAGACCTCACCGCCGGAGGCGGCCGAAGGCGGGCGGAGCCGACGCGGGGCGGCGGACGGCACCGCCCCGCGGGTCCGGGAGAGCACGGTCCGGCCGGAGAGGGCGCGGTGACCGCGCGGCGGCCGGGTCCGGCGCGGATCGCCATGTTCGGCGGCGGGCGCGGCGGCGCGGGCATCGCGCGGCACCTGCTGCGGACCCCCGGCGTCCGGCTGGCCCTGCTCGTCAACGGGTACGGCAACGGTCCGTCCGCGGGCGCGCTGCGGCGCTTCCTGCCGGGGATGCTCGGCCCGTCCGCCTTCCGGAGGAACCTGCTGCCGCACCTCGACCCGGCGGACCCGGAGCAGGCGGCGCTCCAGACCCTCCTGGGGCACCGGCTCCCCGCCGGGGCGGCAGTGCGCGACCTCGATGAACTCACCGGCGCGCTCGCGGCCCGGGAGACCTCTCCGCCGGGGTTCGCCGCGCTGCCGCGGCGCGCCCGCACGGCGATCACCCGGGATCTGACGGCCTTCCTGTATCGCCTGAAGGAGGACCCGGAGGGGCTGGACCTCGCCGCCTGCGTGCTCGGGGACCTCGTGTTCGCCGGAGCCTACCTGCGTACGGGCGAGGACTTCAACGCGGCGGTTCGGTCCTGCGCGCGGACGTTCGCGACCCCGGCCCGCCTCCTGAACGTGACGGACGGCGGGAACGCCCACCTCGTCGCACTCAAGGAGAACGGGCGGCTGCTCGCCGACGAGGCCGACATCGCGGCGCCGCAGGACGCGGCCCGCATCACCGACCTGTTCCTGCTCCGCCGCCCGCTCGGACCGGCGCAGCGGGACGAGCTCGAGACGCTGCCCGTCCAGCGGATCCGCTGGGTCCTGGCCCGTCACCGGGCGGCGGTGTCGCCCGACAGTGCGGCGCTGGACGCGCTGGCGGACGCCGACCTCATCGTGTACGGGCCGGGCACCCCGCACTCGTCGCTGCTGCCGAGCTACCTGACGCCCGGCGTGGCCGAGGGGATCGCCGCGAACCGCGCGGCCGCCAAGGTGTTCGTCGTCAACATCCGCGAGGACCACGACGTCCAGGACATGAGCGCCCCGGCGCACGTCGACCTCGCCCTGGCCTACCTCGGTGACCCGGGCAACGAGCGGCGGACGGTCACCCACGCCGTGTGCCACCGGCCGGGGACGGGACGCCCGGACGTCCCGGCGGCGCCCGCCGCCATCGCCGAGGCGAGCCTGCGGACGAACACGCAGTGGATCATCGCCGACCTTGCGGACCCCGGACGGCCCGGAGCGCGCGACCGCGCACGGACCGCCGACCTGCTCACCGGGCTCGCCTCCGGCGCGGCGCTGGAGTCGGCCGGCTGAGGGCCGAATCGTCTCCCGTCGGCCGGACCGAGGGCCGAATCATCCGCGCCGCGTTCAGGGGAAGGGGCCGAGGGGTTCGCCGGAGGCGAGGAGGGCGAGGGCGGCGGCGCCGTAGAGGCCGGCGTCGCGGTCCAGGGTGGTGGAGGAGACGCGCAGGTCGGCCAGGTGCGGCATGCCCGCGCGGGCGCTGATCGCGGAGCGCAGCGGGTCCAGGAGGAGGTCGCCCGCGGCCGCCACGCCGCCGCCGATGACGACGTCGCGGATGTCGAGGACGGAGGCGGTGTTGAGGATCGCGGTGGCGAGGGCGCCCGCGGCGCGGTGGAAGGCCGCGAGCGGGATCGGGGCGCCCGCGCGGGCGGCGGCGGCCAGGGCCCGGGCGTCGGGGCGGCCCGTCGCGGGGGCGAGGGTCCAGCCCTGGGCCAGCGCCCAGCGGACCATGCTGGGGCCGCCCGCGACCGTCTCCAGGCAGCCGCGGGCGCCGCAGACGCAGGGCTCCCCGGCGAGGTCGACGATGACGTGGCCGATGTGGCCCGCGTTGCCGGTGCGTCCCGTCCAGGGCCGGCCGTCGATGACGAGGCCGCCGCCGACGCCGGTCGACACGACCATGCCGAGCAGGGACTCGCAGCCGTGGCCGCCGCGCCACCACTCGCCGAGCGCCATGCACTGGGCGTCGCCCGCGAGCGTGACGGGGACGCCGGGGACGAGGCGCTGGACGGCCGCGACGAGCGGGTAGCCGCGCCAGCGCGGGATGTTGATCGGGCTGACCGTGCCGCCGGCGGTGTCGATCGGGCCCGCCGAACCGATGCCGACGCCGGTCAGCCCCGGTCCGGCGAAGTCGGCGACGAGGCCGCGGAGGGTGGCGGTGGGCGCCTGGCCGACGGGGTGCTCGGCGCGGTCGAGGAGCGTGCCGGCGGCGTCGACGCGGGCGACGGCGAACTTGGTGCCGCCGATGTCCAGGGCGAGTACGGTCATGATCCGATCCCCGGGAGCACGCGGTAGAGCGTGCCGTGTCCGGTGAGGCGGGCGGCGGGGGCGCCGGCGGGGAGGAAGGCGGCCTCGCCCCGGGTGAGGGTCAGGGCCGGCTCCGCGGTGAGGCGGGCCTCGCCGTCCAGGCACAGGAGCGTCTGCGGAAGGCCGGCGGGCAGGTCTTCGGGGGTCTCCGCGAGGTCGTGGCGGACGAGGGTGAACTCCTCGGCGGCGGTGCGGTAGCAGCGGTCCGAAGCGGGCTCGACGCGGTGCGGCCTGGACGGTGCGAACTCGACGACGCGCATCAGCTCGGGGACGTCGATGTGCTTGCTGGTGAGCCCGCAGCGCACGACGTTGTCGGAGTTCGCCATCACCTCGATCGCGAGGCCGCCGAGGTAGGAGTGGGGCACTCCGGCGCCCAGGAAGAGCGCCTCGCCGGGCTCGAGCCGGACGTGGTCGAGCAGGAGCGCGGCGAGGACCCCGGGGTCGCCGGGATGGGCGCGGGCGATGTCGGCGTAGACGCCGGTCAGGGCCGGTTCGACCGCGTCCCGGAGGGGGCGGGAGCGCTCGTCGAGCATCTCGGCGAGGACGGCCCGGAGCGCCTCGGCGGGCGGCTCGGTGCGCAGCGTCGCGATCCACGGGTCGAGTTCGGGGACCTTGAGGCCTTCGAGCAGGCCCGCGGTCTCGGCGGGGTCGCGGAAGCCGCAGAGGCCGTGGAACTCGGTGAGGGCGCAGACCATCTCCGGCTTGTGGAAGGGGTCCTTGTAGGTGCGGGTGGGATCGTCGGCGGGGATGCCCTGCGCCTCCTCGCGGGCGAACCCGGCCTTGGCCTGCTCCGTGGTCGGGTGCACCTGGAGCGACAGCGGCCTCTCGACGGCCAGCACCTTGAGCAGGTACGGCAGGGTCGGGCCGAACCGGTCCACGCACGCGGCGCCGAGCATCCCGATCGGGTCGCGGTCGATGAGGGCGCCGAGGGGCGTCCCGTCCACGAGGGACGGGGCGGCGGGGTGCGCCCCCGCCCACAGCTCGGCCTGCGGGCGCCCGGTCGGCTCGACTCCGAGCAGTCCGGGCAGCGCGGTCCGCGACCCCCAGTCGTAGGGACGGATCGCGGTGGTCAGCGGCAATGGCACCAACCTGCGCGATCTCCTTGCTCGGGGCACCGTGACCGGACGACGGCGCGCGTGAGGGACAGCGTACAAGCGTCGGGGGGCGAGGCGAACGCGGCTCGGTCCCCCGCGCCGCGCCGGATCCCGGATGCGGCCGCGCGGGCGCGGTACCCGTCTCCTTCCGCACGGTTCCCGTCACAGTGCGGTCTCATCGGGCGTCGCGGTGAACCTGGAGGGGCCTGCCAGCGAACTCATAAGCGGGCCCGGCATGCGGTCGGCCGAGCCCATAGGATGACCCTCAGGGGGTGGTGGACGTGGGAAAGCACAACAAACCGGCGACGCGGTCGTGCCCCGGCTGCAACGGCACCGGCACCAGTACCGCCACCCATGAGCGGTGCAACGTGTGCCGAGGCACGGGCCGCATCTGACGCGCGCGGTGGGCCGGGGTCACGGCCGTCCGGTCTCCTGCTCCACGGGCGCCGGCGCCTTCCCGGGCGCGCGGCGGCGGGCTTGGCCGAGCGCGACGGCGAGCGCCCCGGCGCAGGACGCCCAGGCCAGGGCGGCGTAACCGCCCGCCGACAGGACGGCCGTCGACAGTAGGCTCGCGGCGGCGGCGACCGTCCAGACGGCCGCGTCCACGGCTCCCTCGGTGTGCGGGCGCTCCGGCTCCGGCAGCTCGCGGGCGAGCCGCGCGCTGCCGCTGACGAAGCAGAGGTTCCACCCGTAGCCGAGGAGGAACAGCGCCGCGACGCGCCCGGAGGACCCGGTGGCGACCGCGGCGAGCGCCGTCGACAGCGCGAGGGTGAGCAGGCCCGCGAGGATCACCGGGTGCGGGCCGTACCGGTCGGCCATCCGCCCCGTCAGGGGTGACAGGGCGAACATCCCGAGCGTGTGCGCCGACAGCGTCACGCCGACCGCGCCGAGGCCGTCGCCGTGCATGTGCATGTCCAGCGGCGCGGCCGTCATGACGGCGACCATCACGACCTGAGCGGTGACCATCACCGCCAGGGCGGAGCGGGCGGCCGGCGTCCGGGCCAGCCTGCGCAGCGGCGGCGGCGCCTCCTGCGCCCCCGGCCGGCCGCCCGGCCCGCCGGCCGCGGCCGCCGCGGCGAGCGCGCAGGTCAGCACGGCCAGCAGGAACGGTCCGGTGAACGCGGGGAGGCCGGCGCCCGCGGCGGCCGTGCCGGAGGGGTCCAGCAGCAGCGGGCCGCCGACCGCCCCGGCCGCCGCGCACCACACCACGAGCCCGATGGCGAAGCCGCGCCGCGCCGCCGGGTGCAGGTCGGCCGCCGCGTACCGGGAGAGCTGGGCCCCCGCGTTGCCGAGGCCGAGCAGGAGCATCCCGAGGCACAGCCCCGTGACGTCGCCGTTCGCGACCGCCAGGGCGGCCAGGCAGGCGCCCGCCGCGGCGGCGGTGTAGCCGAGGGCGAAGGCGCGGCGCCGGCTCGTCCGCACGAGCCGGGTGAGCGCCAGCGCGCCGGCGCCCGTGCCGACGATGCCGGCCGTGGCCGGGACGCCTCCCCACCCGGTGCCGAGCCGGTCCGCGGCGACCAGCGTGGCGGTCGCGCTCGACACGGCCATGGCCGCGTTCATCAGCGCCGTCCCCGAGCAGAGGGCGGCCATGGGACGGGATCGTCTCTCCATGCCTTAACGCTAGGAACGCCGATCCCCGGATGGAATGGATGATCACTGGCATTCCGCCCTTCTCGCTTATAACTTGAAAGGCGCATTCGCGAAGGGACCTTCGACATGGACCAGACGGACTGGCGCATCCTCGCCGAGCTGCAGCGGGACGGCCGCCTGTCGTTCAACCGGCTGGCGGCCCTGGTGAACCTGTCGCCCCCGGCGGTCGCCGAGCGGGTGCGGCGCCTCGAGGAGTCCGGCGTGATCACCGGGTACCGGGCGAGCGTCGACCCGGCCAGGGTCGGCCAGCCGCTGACGGCCTTCGTGCAGATGCGGTGCGCCCTCGGCCGCTGCCTGCTCAAGACGTCCGCCGCCGAGGACCTGCCCGAGGTGACCGAGGTCCACAAGCTGAGCGGCAGCTGGTGCTCGATGCTGAAGGTGCGCGTCGCCTCGATGCGGCACCTGGAGGGGCTCCTGGAGCGCCTCGGCGAGCACGGCGAGATGAACTCGCACATCGTCCTGTCGACCGCCTACGAGGGCCGCGCGGTGGAGCCTCCCGCCCCCGAGACCAGCACGGTGACGCGCTCGGAGGGGTGGACCCGCTGAGCGCGTGCACCCGCTCGCCCCCGCGTGTTCACCCGCCTTCGCGCCGCGCGCGGGTCCCGAAGATGGTTCAATCGGGCGTTATGTGGCACTCGTCACTGCGCTCTTCGCCCTGGCGGCAGTGGTATCAGCCGGGCGTCCCATGGAAGCTCGACATCCCGGACGTCCCCGTCACCCGGCTGCTCGACGATGCCGCGGACCGGTACCCGCGCAAGCCCGCTCTGGTCTTCTTCGGCCGGCGGATCAGCTACCGCGACCTGCGCGAGGCCGCGGACCGGTTCGCCGACGGGCTGCACCGGCTGGGAGTGCAGCCCGGCGACCGGGTGGCGCTGATCCTGCCGAACTGCCCGCAGCAGGTCATCGCGTTCTTCGGCGTGCTGCGCAGGGGGGCGATCGCGGTCCAGCACAACCCCCTCTACACCGAGGAGGAGATGCAACGGCAGCTCGCGGACTGCGGTGCGCGCGTCGCGGTCGTCCTGGATCGTTCCTACAAGACGGTGAAGGCCGCTCGGTCCCGGCTGGGGCTTGAGCACGTCGTCGTGACGTCGCTGGTCGACTTCCTCCCGGTCGGCAAGCGGATCGCCCTGCGGCTCCCCCTCGTCCAGGCGCAGCGGCGGCGCGCGGCCATCACCGCGGACGTGCCGCACGACCCCGGCGTCATCCCGTTCAAGGAGTTGCAGAGGACGCCCAGGCGGCGCGTGAGGCAACTGCCCCTGGAACCGTCGCGGCACCTGGCGGCCATCCAGTACACCGGCGGGACGGAGGGGCGCCCCAAGGGCGCGATGCTGACGCACCGGAACCTCGTCGCGAACGCCTGCCAGCAGCACGCGTGGGACCTCGACGGGCGCCCCGGCGAGGACGTGACGCTCGCGGTGCTGCCCCTGTTCCACTCGTTCGGGCTGATGAGCTGCCTCGTCGCGCCCGTGATGACGGCCGGGACGGTGGTGCTGCTCCCCCGCTACGACGGCGACCGCGTGGTCCGCGCGATCCGCAAGTACCGGCCGACCATCTTCCCCGGCGTGCCGACCCTCTACGAGCAGGTGCTCGACAGCCCGGGGTTCGGGCCCGACGACGTGCGGTCGCTGCGCGTCTTCATCTCCGGTGCGATGGGGATGAAGCAGAGCACCATCGAACGGCTCGACAGGCTCGGGGCCCGGGGCCTCATCAACTGCTACGGCCTCACCGAGGCCTCCCCCGCCGTCACGGGGAACCCGCTGGGGGGCGGGGCGCGCAACCTCACGGTCGGGCTGCCGCTGCCCATGACCGACGTCGTCATCGTCGACCAGGACGAGCCGACCAAGGTCCTGCCGCCGGGCGTGACGGGCGAGGTCGTCGTGCGCGGGCCCCAGGTCTTCGCGGGGTACTGGAACCGGCCCCTCGCCACGGCGCAGGCCCTGTCGAAGGGCTGGCTCCGCACGGGTGACATAGGGGTGATGGACGAGAAGGGTTTCATCACCATCGTGGACCGCCAGCGCGACATGATCAAAGTGAGCGGCTTCACCGTCTCCCCGTCCGAGGTCGAGAAGGTGCTGCGCCGCCATCCCGCCGTGCACGACTGCGCCGTGGTCGGCGTCCCGGACGCCCGGCGCGGCGAGCGCATCATCGCCCACGTGGTCGAACACCCCGCCTACCCCTTCTCGGCGGACGAGCTGCGCCGGCACTGCGAACGCTTCCTGTCGCACTACAAGGTGCCCTCCGACTTCCTCCCCCGGACGGAGCTCCCCCGGAACATGCTGGGCAAAGTCGTCCGGCAGCGGTTGCGGGACGAGTTCGCCGCCTCGGCGAAGGAGCGGATGGGCCCCGCGCGGAGTGGTTGACTGGTCGGGTGCACACCGGGACCGTCCAGTCGGAGCTCTTCACACGGCTCGCTCAGATCGGCCGCGATCAGGCCGCCGGCGGCGGTGAGCCGGAGGTCCTCTACGACCGGCACGGCGTGCTCGTCGTCCGGGTCGGCCACGTGGTCGTGAAGGCGCACCAGGCCGACCGGGACTACGGAGCCCCGTTCCTCGACCGGGCACGGCTGGCGGGCACGCTCCCGGAGCTGATCCTCGGTCCCTTGGGCCCACCGCTCAGCGTGGACGGCCGCACCATCACTCTCGCCGTGTTCGGTGAGCCGGTTGACCCGGCCGGGGAGCTCCCCTGGGAGGAGGGCGCCCGGCTGTTGGCGGGCCTGCACTCGGTGCCCGTCCCTGCGGGCGCGCCGGCGTGGGGACGTCCGGCACGGGTGGCCCGCCTGGTCTCCCGCCTGGAGGACGGCCCGGCCGAGGACGCGGTGCGCCGCGCGTTCGCCACCCTGCCCGCCTGGATACGCGGCGAGGAGGACGAGCCCCCGGGGCGCGGCCGGTGCCTGATCCACGGCGACTGGCACCTGGGCCAGATGGTCCGCGCGCCGGGCGACCGGTGGCGGCTCATCGACATCGAGGACCTCGGCAGGGGCGACCCCGCGTGGGACCTCGCGCGTCCGGCGGCGCTCTATTCCGGCGGGGTCCTCTCCCCGGACGAATGGGAGCGCTTCCTGGGCGCGTACAGGGAGGCGGGCGGCCCCGCCGTCCCGCCGCAGGGCGACCCCTGGGCGGCCCTGGACGTCCCCGCCCGAAGTCTTGCGATCCAGATCGCCGCCACGTGCGTCATATCCGCCGGGAGGGAAGATCGGCCACTCGTCGGTGCGGAGCAGGCGATGGTCGACGCCTGCGCGAGAATATCCGCGGCGGGGGACGCGGCATGACGTGGCGCGGAACCTGTCCTACATTTAGCCTCTACCTGGGGATCCAGACCGGAAGGACGACAAGGCGATGCACTGCCCTAAATGTCGTGGCGTGATGCGGACCTACACCCGCAGCGGCGTCCACATCGAGCAATGTGACAGCTGCCGGGGCATCTTCCTCGACTACGGCGAGCTGGAGGCCCTGGCCCAGATGGAGTCGCAGTACCGCGCGGCTCCTCCGCCCGCCTCGGCCCCCGGATGGGGAGCGCCCGGCCCGGCGGTCCACCACCATCACCACGGCGGGCACCACCGCCCGCACCACGGCGGCGGCGTGTTCCACATGCTCTTCTCCACCTGACCGTGCGGCCGCGGCCCGCCCCCGAGGAGGCGGGCCGCGACGGCGTGCGAGCGGTCAGAGGCGGGGGTCCACCGGCTCGGACTCCAGTGCCAGGACGGCGAAGACCGCCTGGTGGACGCGCCACAGCGGCTCCCCGCCCGCGAGCCGGTCGAGGGCCTCGGCGCCGAGCGCGTGCTCGCGCATGGCCAGCGACCGCTTGCGCCCGAGCGACCTGCGGCGCAGCCGGTCGAGGTGCCTCGGCTCGCGGTAGTCGGGACCGTAGATGATCCGCAGGTACTCCGGTCCGCGGCACTTGATCCCGGGCTGGACCTTGGTGCCCTCCGGGAGCGGCCCCAGCGGCTTGACGACCATGCCCTCGCCGCCCGCGGCGGTGAGCTTCTCCCACCACTCGACGGCCGCGGCCTCCGACTGCGGCGCCCCGAGGTCGACGGTCATCGCCCCCGTCCGCAGGACGAGCCCGCTCTCGTCGTTCTCCGCGAGCCGCTCCGCCACGGCCATGTGCCACTCATGGTCGCGCAGGGCCGCCCAGGAGCGGCCCTCTCCCGCGAGGACCTGGAACGGCGCGAAGCGCAGGCCGGTCAGCCCGTCCACCGTCCAGCAGTAGCGCGCGTAGGCTTCACGGAACCGGAGCGCGTTCGCGGCCCGCCGGTCGATGCGCTCCTTGAGGCCGCCGACGTCGAGCCCTCGACCGTCCGCCCGCGCTAGCACGTCGGCCGCCACCGGCAGGGCGGCGCGGGCCGCCGCACCGGTCGCCGCGTACTGCGTGCGGATGAGGTCCATCGCCTTCGCCGACCACGGCAGGAGCTCGCCGTCGAGGACGAGCCATCCGGTCTCCAGCTCGTCCCACAGGCCCGCGGCGCCGATGGCGGCGCGGAGCCGGTCGAGCACCTCGGCCGTGCGGGACGGGTCGCGGAAGAAGGAGCGTCCCGTGCGCGTGTAGACGGCGCCGGTCGTCCCGTCGTCGACGCCGAAGCGCGCCGCGGCCACCGAGGCGTCGCGGCACACGACCGCCACGGCGCGCGAGCCCATGTGCTTCTCCTCGCACACCGCGCGCAGGACGCCCTTCTCCCGGTACGCGGCGAGAGCCTCGGCGGGGTGCTCCAGATAGCCGGGCAGGGACGACGTCTCGGCAGGGGACATGGTGGGCGGCAGATAGACGAGCCAACGCGGGTCCACGGCGAACCGGCTCATCACCTCCAGCGCGGCCAGCGCGTTCTCCTCCCGGACGGAGACGCGCCCCATCAGGCGGGTCTCGACGCCCTGGTTCCCGAGGACGTCCGTGATGTTGAGGACGTCGTTCTCCCGGTGACCGCCCGCGCCGCCCCCGGCCGGAGCCTCCAGCGGACGCGTCGGCTCGTACCAGACCTGCCGGGCCGGGACCGACACCAGCTCGCGCTCCGGATACCGCAGCGCCGTCAGCTTCCCGCCGAACACCGCACCGGTGTCCAGGCAGATGGTGTTGTTCACCCACTCCGCCTCCGGGACGGGCGTGTGGCCGTACACGACCATCGCCTTGCCCCGGTAGTCGCGCGCCCACGGGTACCGCACGGGCAGGCCGTACTCGTCGGTCTCCCCTGTCGTGTCGCCATAGAGCGCGAACGAGCGGACCCGTCCGGACGCGCGGCCGTGGTAGTCCTCCTTGAGCCCGGCGTGGGCCACGACCAGGCGGCCCTCGTCCAGGACGTAGTGGGCGATGAGGCCGTCCATGAACCGCAGCGCGTCGTCGCGGAAGCCCTCGTCCTCGGCGGCGAGCTGCTCCAGCGACTCGGCGAGCCCGTGCGCGAGGCGCACCTTGCGCCCGCGCAGGGCACGAACGAGCTTGGCCTCGTGGTTGCCCGACACGCACAGGGCGTCGCCGGCGGCCACCATGCCCATCACCAGGCGCAGCACGCCCGGCGTGTCCGGGCCGCGGTCGACCAGGTCGCCGACGAAGACGGCGGAGCGCCCGCCGGGGTGGTTCGCCCCCACCGCGCGGCCCCGCGCGTCCCGGAGGATCTCGTAGCCGAGGTCGGCGAGGAGGTCCTCCAGCTCCGCGCGGCAACCGTGCACGTCGCCGATGACGTCGAACGGGCCGGTCAGCTCGCGCCGGTCGTTCCACGCCTTCTCGTACCGGATCGTCGCGGCGTCGATCTCCTCGGGCCCGGTGAGCACGTGGACGCGGCGAAACTCGCGGCCCAGCGTCCGCATGCCGCGCCGCAGCTCGCGCCGCTGGCGCGGGATGACGTGCGGGGGGAGGTCGCGGTCGGGACGCCCGGCGTTGCGCTCGACGGCGAGGCTCTCGGGGACGTCCAGCACGATCGCGACCGACAGGACGTCGTGGTCCTTGGCCAGCTTGAGCAGCGACTCGCGCGCCTTGCTCTGCACGTTGGTCGCGTCCACCACGGTCAGCAGGCCGCGCCGCAGCCGCTTGCCCACGATGTAGTGCAGCAGGTCGAACGCGTCGCCCGTGGCCGACTGGTCGTTCTCGTCGTCCGACACGACCCCGCGGCAGAAGTCCGAGGACACCACCTGCGTCGGCTTGAAGTGCTTGCGCGCGAAGTACGACTTGCCCGACCCGGACACGCCCACCAGCACGACGAGCCCCATCTCGGGGACCTTGATCTCGGTCATCGCGTGAACACTCCCATCTGCGTCGGCGCGCCGACCTCGGGGTCGTCGTCGCCGACGGGCACGTGGCGGACGCGGTAGCCGTGGTCGGCGGCGACCCGGTCCGCCCAGGCGCGGAACTCCGCCCGCGTCCATTCGAAACGGTGGTCGGGATGGCGCATCGCACCGGGCGCCAGGCCCTCGTAGCGCACGTTGTGCTCGGCGTTCGGCGTCGTCACGACCACCACGCGGGGCGCGGCGTGGCCGAACACGACCCGCTCGACGGCGCTGAGGCGCGGCGGGTCGATGTGCTCGATGACCTCCATCAGCACGGCCGCCTCATAGCCGCGGAACCGTTCGTCCGCATAGGTCAGCGCCCCCTGGAAGACCTCCTGGACGCGGGCGCTCTCGCGGTGCGGCTGCTTGTCCAGACGGAGGCGGCGCGAGGCGTGGCCGAGCGCGCGGTACGACACGTCCGATCCGGAGAGCTCGCTGAAGAACTCGTCCTTGGCGAGCCGTGCGAGCAGCTTCCCGGAGCCGCAGCCGAGGTCGATGACCCGGCGGGCGTTCTCGTCGTGCAGCGCTTGCGCCACCGACCGGACACGCAGTTCCGAGAGCGAGACGGACGTCTCCTCCTGGGACGCCGGCTCTTCCTGGCCCTCCTCGGCGGCGGGGGCCTCCTCCTCGACCTCCACTGGGTCGAGCTCCTCGTCGGGAGCGTCCTCGGCGTCGGCGAGGCGTCCGAGCGCGGACCGCACGAGGGCGCGCCGGTTCGCCAGGTACCGGCGGGTGATGGCGCCGCGGTCGGGGTGCGCGCCCAGCCAGCCCTCCCCGGCCCGGATGAGCTTGTCGACCTCGTCGGGCGCCATCCAGTAGTGCTTGGCGTCGTCCAGGACGGGCAGCAGCACGTACAGCTGGTTGAGGGCGTCGGCGAGCCGCAGCGTCCCGGTCAGCGTGAGCGTCACGTACCGGGAGTCGCCCCAGTCGGGGAACTCCGGGTCGAGCGGGACGGGCGCGGCCGACACCTCCCAGCCGAGCGGCGCGAAGAAGCGCTCGGCCTGGCCGGGGCCGCCCCTGCACGGGAGGGCCGGCAGGACGATCTCCAGCGGGATCGGCGTCTCCGCCAGTTCGGGGCGCAGGTCGCAGCGGCCGCGCATGGCGGTGCGGAACACGTTCGCCATGGCCGACGCCAGGAGGGACGACGCCGCGTAGGGACGGTCGTTCACGAACTGGCCGAGTGAGAAGTCGGGCGTGCCCCTGCCGCGTGTGCGCACGAGGTCGACCGGGTCGACGTCCAGCAGCAGCGCCGCCGTGCAGCGCCCCTCCTCCGCGTCGGGGTAGAAGACGTGCGCCGTGCCGTGGGACTGCTCGAAGCGCTGCACCCGGCCCGGATGCTTGTGCAGGAGGAACCCCAGGTCGGTCGCCTGGCTCATCGTCGTGGTGATCGTCAGAAGCACGCCCCAAGTGTGGCCGAACGCACCGGACACCCCCATCGGTTTTTCCGGAACGCCGTTCTTAAGGGTTTGCGCCCGGATTCGCCGGGCCAGCAGAATCCGGAGGGACATGAGCAGACACCCCCGCCGGATGACCGCGCAGGAGACCGTGGCCATCCTCGAACGCGGCGACTACACGGCGCCCTCCGGCCGCACCGTCCAGGTCGCGGACCGCCTCGCCGAGGCCGTCCGGCGCACCGTCCTCCACCGGCCGGACGAGCTGGACGCGCTGCTGAAGAGGCTTCCTCCGGCCGGCCCCGGCACGCGTACGCGGATCGAGGTGACGGACGAGACGACGCTCGCCGCCGCGCGGCGACTGCACGGCGCGGGGACGGCCCCGTTCGCGCTCAACTTCGCCTCCGCGAAGAACCCCGGCGGCGGGTTCCTGAACGGGGCGCACGCCCAGGAGGAGGGGCTGGCGCGCTCGTCCGGCCTGTACGAGTCGCTGCGCTCGGCCAGGGAGTACTACGACTTCCACCGCGCGCAGGGGGACCTCCTCTACAGCGACCACATGATCTACTCGCCGGACGTGCCGGTGTTCCGGGACGACTCCGGGCGGCTGCTGGAGGAGCCCTACGGCGTCGCGTTCCTGACGTCGCCCGCCCCGAACCGCGGCGCGATCCGGGACCCCGCCAAGGCCGAGCGGATCCCCGCCGTGCTGCGCCTGCGCGCTCGAAAGGTCCTCGCAGTGGCGCTGACCCACGGGCACACCCGGCTCGTCCTCGGCGCCTGGGGCTGCGGCGTGTTCCGCAACGACCCGGCCGAGGTCGCCGAGGTGTTCGCCGAGGCGCTGCGCCCGGGCGGGGAGTTCGCCGACCGGTTCGAGCACGTCGTCTTCGCCGTCTGGGACACCTCCGCGGGCGCCCCGAGGCACTCGGCCTTCCAGCGCGTCTTCGCCTGACCGGCCCGCTCGCCTACGCGCCCTTCTCCGGGCGGGACGGCTCCTCGACGTAGGAGGCGATCCCCCGGACGAGGAGGTCGAGGCCGAACTCGAAGCGCTCGTCGCCGTCCTCCGAGGTGAGCTCGTTCCCCATGTCGGAGATCGTGGGGTAGCGGTCCTTCGGCAGGGCGGCGAAGTAGTCCCGGACCTGCGCGATGTACTCGTGGAAGTGCGCCCACGGGTCCTCCCCGGCGGGGGCCTTGGCCTGGTACACCGTGTCCTCGATGGCGTCGGCGTCGAGGAACATGCCGAGCGTGTCCACGGCCATCGCGGCGATCCGCCTCGGGACGCCCCCGGCGCGCATGAGGGCGAGCTGCGCCTCGGCGACGTCCAGCAGGTGGGGGCCGGTGGGGATGAGGCCCATCGAGACCATCGCGATGTCGCGGTGCGAGGTGTAGACCCGGCGGATCTCGAACGCCAGCTCCTTGAGCTGGTCCTGCCAGCGCGCGGGATCGGGGACGGGCAGCCGGATCTCGGCGGCGACCCGGTCGAGCATCAGCTCGCGCAGCTCCTCCTTGCCCGAGACGTGGGCGTAGAGGGACGCCGGACCGGTGCCGAGCTCCTGGGCGACGCGGCGCATGGTCACCGCGTCCAGCCCCTCGGCGTCCAGGACGCGGATCGCCGTGTCGACGATGAGCTCCTGGGTGAGCGGCTGCCGGGCCGGCGCGGCCCTGCGCGGCCGGCGTCCGGGGGGCGTCGGCATGTCCGGGCGTGCGCCGGGGCCGGATCCAGCCACCTCAGGACCTCCAGATCTCGCGATACATCTTGACTATCGCGAATCGCGATATATCTTCTCTATTGCAGAGAGGATTCCTCGAACACGAACATCGTACTTGACACGAACATCGTTCGCTTATAGAACGTTGTTCGTAAGTAACGAACACTGTTCCCCCCGGAGTGACCGATGACCGACACACTCACCTCCCCCTCCCGGGGCACCGCGGACGCCGGCTACCGCTGGCGCTGGGTCGCCCTGTTCGTGATCCTCGCGGGCGAGATCATGGACATGCTGGACGCCCTGATCACCAACATCGCCGCCCCCACGATCCGCGCCGAGCTCGGCGGGTCGGCCGCCACCATCCAGTGGCTCGCCGCCGGCTACACCCTGGCCATGGCCGTCGGGCTCATCACCGGCGGGCGCCTCGGCGACCTCTACGGCCGCAAGCGGATGTTCGTGATCGGCGCGGCCGGCTTCACGGTCGGCTCGCTGCTGTGCGGCGTCGCCGTCTCCCCCGGGATGCTGGTCGCCGCCCGCGGCATGCAGGGCCTGTTCGGCGCGCTGATGCTGCCGCAGGGCATCGGGATGATCAAGCAGATGTTCTCGGCGAAGGAGATGGGCGCGGCGTTCGCCATGTTCGGGCCGGTGATGGGGCTGTCGTCGGTCGGCGGCCCGGTGCTGGCCGGCTGGCTGATCGACGCCGACCTGTTCGGCACCGGCTGGCGGATGATCTTCCTGATCAACCTGCCGCTGGGCGCCGCCGCCGTGCTGGCCGGGCTGAAGTTCCTGCCCGCGGGACGCGCCGAGCACGCCTCCCGCCTCGACCTCACCGGCGCGGCGCTGGCCTCCCTCGGCGCCGGGCTGCTGATCTACCCGCTCGTCCAGGGCCGGGAGCACGACTGGGCCCCCTGGACGTTCGCCATGATGGCCGCCTCCCTCGCCGTGTGGGGCGTGTTCGCCTGGTACGAGGTCCGCAAGCAGCGCTCCGGCGGCGACCCGCTGATCGTGCCGAGCCTGTTCCGCAAGCGCGGCTTCACCGGCGGCCTCGTCGTCGGCCTGGTGTTCTTCTCCGGCGTCGCGGGCCTCGGCCTGGTGCTGTCGCTGTTCTTCCAGCTCGGGCTCGGCTACTCCCCGCTGAAGGCGGGCCTCGCGCAGATCCCCTGGTCGGTCGGCATCGTCATCGGGTTCGGCGTCATGCAGGCCGTGCAGCGGTTCGGGCGCAAGGTGATCCACTCGGGCGCCGTCATCATGGCCGCCGGGATCGCCGGGCTCTACCTCACGCTGCGGTACGCCGGGACCGGCGTCACCCCCTGGCAGCTCGTCCCCGCCCTGACCGTCACCGGGATCGGCATGGGCCTGCTGATGGGCCCGTTCTTCGACACCGTGCTGGCGGGAGTCGAGCCGGAGGAGACGGGCTCGGCGGGCGGCACGCTCACCGCCGTCCAGCAGCTCGGCGCCGCGCTCGGCGCCGCCGTCCTCGGCACGGTGTTCTTCGGGCTGCTCGGCGGGCACGTGGCGTCGGCCGCGGACGACGGCGCCGCCGGCCTGCGCCGCGACCTCGCCGCCGCGTCCGTCCCGGCGGCGCAGCGGGACCGCGTCGTGGACGCCCTGCGCGACTGCGGCCGCGACCGCGCGACGGCCAAGGACGCCGCCGCGGTGCCCGCGTCCTGCCACCGGCTCGAAGAGGGGGTGAAGGCCGCCGTCGCCGCCGCCCCGCAGTCGGCGCCCGCCGTCCAGAAGGCGGTCGCAGGGGCCGCCGGGGACGCGGCCAGGACCGGGTTCGGCGACGCCATGAAGATCACGCTGTGGGTCGAGGTCGGGCTCCTCGGCCTGACCTTCCTGGCCACGTTCCTGCTCCCGATGCACGCGCGGCCGGAGGAAGAGACCGCCTGACCGGAGCGCGAGGGCCCGCGCCGGGACTCCCCCGGCGCGGGCCCTCCGCCGTCCGATGGCGCGCGCCGCCGTCAGACCTTGCCCTGGACCTCCGAGGCCAGCAGCTCCAGGTGCTCCAGGTCGCGCATGTCGAGGACCTGGAGGTAGAGGCACTCCGCACCCAGCTCGCCGAACTTCCCGATCTTGTCGACCAGCTCCTGCGGCGTGCCGGCGAGGCCGTTCTCGCGCAGCTCGGGCACCTCGCGCCCGATGGCCTCGGCGCGCCGCCGCACCTCCGCCTCGTCCCGTCCGCAGCAGACGACCTGCGCGGCCGAGTACACGATCGGCTCGGTCCGGCCCGCCTCGGCGCATGCCGCACGGACCCGGTCGAACGCGCCACCGGTCTGCTCGACCTTGTGGAACGGCACGTTGTACTCGTCGGCGTGCGCGGCGGCGAGGCGCGGCGTCCGCTTCGCCCCGAACCCGCCGATGATGATCGGCGGGCCGCCCGGCCGCGCGGGCTTGGGCAGCGCGGGCGAGTCGGTCAGGGTGTAGTGCTCGCCGCTGAAGGAGTAGGTCTCGCCGGCCGGCGTCCCCCACAGGCCCTTGAGGATCTGCAACTGCTCCTCAAGCCGCTCGAACCGCTCGCCCAGGCTGGGGAACGGGATCCCGTAGGCGGTGTGCTCCTCCTCGAACCACCCCGTCCCGAGGCCGAGGTCGACCCGTCCGCCGCTCATCTGGTCGACCTGCGCGACCGAGATCGCCAGCGGCCCCGGGTACCGGAACGTCCCGGCGGTCACCAGCGTGCCGAGCCTGATCCGGCTGGTCTCCCTGGCCAGCGCGCCCAGCGTGATCCAGGAGTCGGTCGGACCGGGGTCACCGCTCACGTCGCCCATCTTGACGTAGTGGTCCGAGCGGAAGAACGCGTCGAAGCCGAGGTCCTCGGCCGCCTTGGCGACGGCCAGCTGGGTCTCGTAGGTCGCCCCCTGCTGGGGCTCGGTGAAGATTCGAAGTCGCATCCCCCCATCCTCGTACGGATCCGGCCGGGGCCGCGCGATGGGGCGGCCCCGATCGGCGATTACGGACGGTCAAACTGCGCGATTTCCTGCGCCCCAAGAACAAAGCCTGTTAAATCGCCAAGAACCCGACAACCCCCGACACATGGAGCTGACATGGCTGTCTTCGGCGTCGACTACGCGTGGGGCCGCCCCGGCGCGTCCGCGCTGAAACGCGCCGGGGCGAAGTTCGCGTGCCGCTACCTGTCGCACGACACCACCGGCAAGAACCTGACCCGCGAGGAGGCCGACGAGCTGTCCGCCGCGGGCATCTGGCTGGTGGTCGTCTGGGAGTCGGCGGCCAAGCGGCCGCTCGCCGGGCTTTCCGCGGGCGCGACCGACGCCCGTGACGCCGCCGCCCAGGCCAGGGCGCTCGGCATGCCGGACGACCGTCCCATCTACTTCGCCGCCGACTGGGACGCCGCGTCCGGCGAGCAGGACGAGATCAACGCCTACCTGGACGGCGCGGCGAGCGTCATCGGCCGCGGCAGGGTCGGCCTCTACGGCGGATACGGCCCCGTCAAGCGCGCCTTCGACGCCAAGAAGATCACTTTCGGCTGGCAGACCTACGCGTGGTCGGGCGGCAAGTGGGACGCCCGGGCCCAGCTCCAGCAGTACTCCAACGACCACACGATCAACGGCGTGGGCGTCGACTACGACCGCGCCGTCAAGAGCGACTACGGGCAGTGGCGCGTCGGCGTCTCGCCCGAGGGAGAGGACGACATGCCCGACTACGTGTCCGTCGGCACCGATGGCGCCCACCAGGAGCTGCCTCCCGGCAAGTGGACCGAGGTCACCTGGAACAAGGAGTACTCCGACAAGGAGCACCAGCACAACGACCCGGGCGGCCCCAGCCTGCTGAGGGGATCGGCCCGCTACAGCCTGTCGGTGAGCGCGGCGCTGAGCGGCGTCCCCGCGGGCACGCTGATCCAGGCCAGGGTGGTCGAGGTGGCGGACGGCGACGCCTCCGACTACCAGATCGGCCCCGTCCAGGACTACATCTCCGTCGGGGACGTCACCAACCTCGTCTACGGCCTGGCCGCGGACACCGTCGAGGCGGGCAAGCGCGTCCGCTTCCAGCTGCTCCACCAGGGCGCCGCCGCCGCGACGGTCTCCAAGGCCAGCGCCAAGGTCTTCTTCTGGCGGTGACTCAGAAGTCGTCGTTGATGTAGGGCGCCAGGGGGACGGCCAGGGCGGCCTCCAACCGGGCGGCCGCACCGGGCGTGTGCTCAGTGACGGCACCGATCCGGGCCAGCGTGACCGGGCTCTGGCCGCCCAGGTAGGCCGCCGCGAGATCCGCCGCGCCGAGGCTGAGGTCCGGAGCCTCTGAGCTCGGCTCGCACACAGGCGCCGCGCCGGTCTTGAGGAGCCAGCGCCCCGCGTTCGCCGGAATCCGCGAATCCTCCACCTCCAGGACGAAGGCGTCCCCGGTGGCCCAGGACCGGGCGCGGAGAGCGGCCGGCACATCGATCAGCCGCAGCCAGAGGGCGCCGAACTCCTTCTTGACGGTGACCCGGTCGGGGTCGGCGACCATGTGCGGCAGCAGGTCGTCCACCGGACGGCCCAGCGCCTCGATGCGGGACGTCAGGTCGATCGACGCCAGGAACTCCCAGAGCGCGGCCTCCACCTGCGGGGTGTCGGCGACGAGGTCGACCACCCTGACCGTCCCCTCACGGACCCGGTAGGCCACGTAGCCCGCCGGGTGGACGACGACGCGCGGCGCGGTGTACCCGGGTGAGTCCCGGTCGACCGGCCGCAGGATGGCCCGCGCCCACCAGTCGGGATCGCGCACGAGCCCTCCCGGCCGCAGCGACCGCCGGTGGATCGGATCGAGCACCGCGGGCGCGGACGCGGCCTCGACGAGCCGCAGCGGCCGGTCGTCAATGGCCGTGCGGAACTCCAGCGGCCGCGACGTGTCCACCTCCAGGTCGATCGCCCGCGTGGCCAGCCCGAACCCGTACCGCCCGTAGATGGCGCCTTGCGAAGCCCAGAGCGCGGCCACCGGACGCCCCGCCGCGATGGCGTCGGCGTCCATCCGGTCCATCATGGACGTCAGGATCCCCCGGCGCCGATGCGTGGGCAGCACCCCGACGAACGTGACCGCCGAGCAGCCGACCACCGCTCCCGGGACCGCGAGCCGCATGGGCAGGGCGGCCAACTGCCCGACCCGCACATCATCGTCATAGGCCCCGATCCGCTCGGCACGAGTGAGCGGCCACCCGTCCCGATCGGGGTCGCCCTCGTCCACGGAGACGTGAAACACCATCCCCGCGAAGTCGACCATGTCCCCGGCCTCGGCCTCGGGCACGTCCCTGATCTGAATCACACTTCCACGCTAAGCCGCCCCGCAACCGATTTTCCAAGGTCAGCCCGGTACGCGGGCGGCGAGGCGCCTCACTGGGTGGATGGTCCGGAGTACCAAATGGCCGAGGCCCCGACCCATGCCCGCAGAGCGCCCACACGTGCAGGTCGGAGATCTCCCGTCCTGCTGGCCTCCCGGACGGCGGGATGGCCCTTCTGTCCATGAAGTCGCTATCGTCCTATTGGACGGCCCCGCCCACTTCGACTGGGCGGGGCCGCTACCTCACGTGGCGGGCTTGCCGCTGCCGGGGCACGTCACCCGGCTGCCGGGCGGCTGATGCGCCGGCGTTGACTTACCCGCCCCGGCGGACGTGCTCTGTCCGCAGCTAGGGCAATTCGCCATCTGCCATTCACACCTCCTCTCTTTGCTGGAACTCACCCCCCGAGCTCAGGCTCGCGCCCGCGGACGCCATGCTTCGGAAGACGCCGAAGATGTCAGCGCCGCTGTGCATACGCACGATTACCCCGCATGGCCGAGGCCCGGTGTCCCCGCGGGCGGACTTCTGCTCTACCGCCCGGATCTCCGGGTTCTCCCCGTTGGCGATCAACGCGGCGAGGTGCTGCTCGATCAGCCTCAACGGCGTCCGCCCTGAGCTGGGAAGTTCCGGTAGCGTCAGTGGCGTGGGCGGCTCTCCGGTGACCGGTACCTCTTCCTGGTCATCCCCCGTCGGCGGGGACGTCCGAACCCACTGCAGGCCGATCGTCGCACCGGTACGCAGCGTGATGACGTGCCCATACCGAGGATCGGCGATCCCCGCCTCGGCGAAGGTCTGCACGCCGGTGACGGCCGGGGAGCCCTGTAGGACGCCGGCCACCCATGGAGCCCATCGGGGCAGTCGCATCTCGTCTCCTGTCGTCGCATCGCTCTCACGCGGCTCACACGCTACCGGTTGGCGGCCACGGCCCCGGGCCGTCCGCGCAGGCTCCCCGGCCGCCGCGCAACCGGGGGCGCAGACCGGGATGACCGGGGCCTGAGCGGAGCATCGCCCGCCCCCGGCTCATGACCGAGCCAGTAGCCCGACGATTTCGACCTCCGCTCCTGTGATGTCGGACGCCTCGCGGATCGGGTCGCCCCAGTGCGTCCAGAACCAGTCGCGGTCGGCGTCCGTCGGCCGCGGCTCGCACGTGATGCGCACAGCGCGCGGGGTTCCGCCATCGGTGGTCGCCACGGTGATCTCGGGAGCGCCGATGTCCACCTTGTAGCCGCGCACCCCCATGCGGCGGGCGAGCGCCTGAAGCTGAGGGTGGAGCTCCAGCCCGAGCAGCCGCACGATCTTCAGGGCGACCTCGTCCACGGCGTCGAAGCCGCCGAGGTCGTTGCCGGAGTCCCAGATGAACCGACCCCGGGACGCGCCGACCGACCGGGCGATCCCGGTCCGCATCCTGGTGACGATGCCGACACCTTGCTCGATAACCGTCGCGTCGCGCTCCGCAAGCACCTTGCTCAGCGCAAGGAGGGCGCGCCCGCAATCGGCGGCGTCCTGATGGGACAGCAGGTTCCACAGCGCGTCGGCGGAACCGGCACCCAGGTTGATCGCCTTCTCGTCACCGCCTTCCCGAACGGCGCGGTACGGGAGGGACGGCATGTCACTTCCCTCGATCCTCCACCCTGGGAATTCTGCCCTTAACTCCGCAAGGCGAGCTTCGAGCTCGTCGGCGCGGGGCGGCGGTTCGGCTTTCATCCGCTCTGTAGGAGACTGGTCCGCGTGACCGGACGTGGCTGTACACATGATCACACTCCTCGACGTAGCCACCTTTAGGGGGGCTAAAATCGGCTTCGAGGTGAGATTAAGTCACCTCGGGCCTGCGCGCAATAGGGGCCCTAAAGTTCGCCAGGCAAGGACCGGAGAATCGATCACGTGGACCTGAGGACATTGCGGGACATCTCCGCTATAGCTGACCCGATCGAGCGAGCGCGGGCGGTCAGCCGCGCCATGACCGAGCAGCAAGGGCTCACCGAGGAGGCGGCCCGAATTCGCCGCGGCGCCATCGCAGAGGCGCGCGAGGCCGGCCACAACCTGGAGGACATCGCCAAGGCACTCGGCGTGACACCCGGCCGCGTCTCGCAGATGCGCAAGGGGCCGGTCGCCAAGGCACCCGCCGCGCCGGTCAGCCAGGGACCGCCGGTCATCGTGCAACGTGCCCTCCCTACCGACCCGGCAACCCGCGGGTCGGCGTCGCTCTTCCTCACCGAGGCCGAGCGCCAGGGCATCAAGCCCGGCCGCCGAATGCTCTACATCGGCACCGAGCCCGCCAGCGAGCACGTGGCCGCCTGCCTGCGCGTCGAGCCTGGCGAGGACGTCTTGGCCCGCCGCAAGATGATGACGGCCGACGACGTGCCCGTTCGCATCGCGACGAGCTATTTCCGTGCCGATCTGTTCGCCGGGACGCGCATCGCCGAGCCGGAGTTCGTCAAGCCGTCACTGCAAGCCGCGATCGTCGCACTCGGCTACGCGTTCGGACATGCGGAGGAGACGCTCACCGCCCGGCCGGCCACGCGGTTCGAGGCCGACACGCTCAAGCTCGACCCCGGCGAATGGGTCGTGCAGGTGCTGCGCGCCTCCTACTCCACCGAGGGGACGCCGATCCACACGCTGGAAACGATCTGCTCGGCGACGCGGCACATCTTCACCATCGGCCAGGTCGGCGGCCTCGACGAGTTCTGATGCGTACGCGGTTCCTGATCCAGAACGCGATGGGTAACGCGCACCGTCCGCCGGGCGGGGGGCCGCCCGCCCGACGGCCGGACGGTCGACAGGCGGGCGGCGGTCAGCCCTTGATCAGGGTGGCGAGGCACTCCACGTGGTGGGTCATGGGGAAGGCGTCGAAGGCTCGGAAGGACTCCAGGGTCCAGCCTCGTTCGCTGAAGTAGGCGAGGTCGCGGGCCAGGGTCGCCGGGTCGCAGGAGACGTAGGCGATCTTGCGGTCGGCGATCCGGGTGATGTGGTCGACCACCTCGCGGCCCGCGCCGGTGCGGGGCGGGTCGAGGACGACGAGGTCGGCCTTGCGGACGCGGGCGCCGCCCTGGTGGCCGGTGCCGCGCTTGTTCTGCGTGCGCGAGCTCGATGACGCGCGGCCGAACTCCAGGTCGGCGACGACCTCCTCCACCGGGCCGCGCTCGATCGAGACGTTCGTCAGGTCGCGCAGGTTGAAGCGGGCGTCGCGGACGGCCTGGCCGTCGGACTCGACGCCGACGACGAGGCCGTCGGCGCCGACGCGGTCGGCGAGGACGCCGGCGAACAGCCCGACGCCGCAGTACAGGTCGAGGGCGATATCGCCGGGCTTCGGTTCGAGGGCGTCCAGGACGGCGTCGGCGAGCAGTTGCGCGGCGCCGGGGTGGACCTGCCAGAAGCCGCTGCCGCTGACCTGGTAGAGCCGGCCGGACACCTCTTCGCGGACGTAGGGCAGGCCGGCGCCCGGTTCGGGCTTGCCGCGCACGAGGCGGACCGGGACGTCCAGGCGCGGGACCCGGATCTTGCGGCGGTCGCGGCCGCGCAGGACGACCAGGCGGTCGCCCGTGGTCGCCGAGACCACGCCCTCGACGCCGGACGCGCCCGGCCAGCGCTTGCGCTCGATGCCCATCAGCTCCACGCCGGGGTGGGCGATCAGGCACTCATCCACGGGCTCGATGTCGTGCGAGCGGTGCTTGCGCAGGCCGACGACGCCGGAGGAGACCGAGAACTGGACGCGGGTGCGCCAGCCGAGGCCCGGCGGGGGCGTCACCTCGCTGTCGACCGGGTACGGGACCTCCTCGACGACGACCGTGCGGGTGATGCCCGCGAGGCGCTCCAGCTGCTCCTGCACGACCGCGGCCTTGAGCGCGCGCTGGGCGGGCAGGGAGGCGTGCTGCCAGTCGCAGCCGCCGCAGCGGCCGGGGCCGGCGAACGGGCAGGGCGGCCGCACCCGGTCCGGAGAGGCCTCGATGATCTCCACGGCGTCGGCGCGGAGGAAGTTCTTCGTGCGGTCGGTGACGCGGGCTCTCACCCGTTCGCCGGGCAGGGCGTGCCGGACGAAGACCACGCGCCCCTCGTGCCGGGCGACGCAGAAACCGCCGTTGGCGACGTTGCCGACCTCCAGTTCGAGGACGTCGGGTTCGAGTTCAGTCACGGTCCGAAACACTACCGGCACCGGGGGGTGCCCCGGTCCGCGGCGGGCGCCGCGACGAGCCCGGACCCGGCGGCTCCTTGCGTCCCTTGAGGCGGTCGGAGGACTGGAGCTGCCACGCGACGCTCGTGACCATCACGCCGGGCTGGAACAGCAGCCGGCCCTTCAGCCGCAGCGCGCTCTGGTTGTGCAGGAGGTGCTCCCACCAGTGGCCGACGACGTATTCCGGGATGAACACGGTGACGACGTCGCGGGGGCTCTTGCGCCGGACGCCCTTGACGTAGGACAGGACGGGGCGCGTGATCTCCCGGTACGGCGAGTCGAGGATCTTCAGCGGGACGGGGATGTCGAGGGCGTCCCACTCCTCCTGGAGCCGCTGCGACTCCTCGGCGTCCACGGCCACGGTCACCGCCTCCAGCGTGGAGGGGCGGGTGGCCCGGGCGTAGGCCAGGGCCCGCAGCGTCGGCTTGTGGATCTTGGATACGAGCACGATGCCGTGGTTGCGGGCGGGCAGCGCGACGTCCTCGCCGGAGGGCACCAGCTCGGCGGCGACCCGGTCGTAGTGCCGCCGGATCGCCTTCATCAGCATGAACAGCACCGGCATCGCGATGCAGACGATGTAGGCGCCCAGCGCGAACTTGGTGATCAGCACGACGACCAGGACGATGCCGGTGAGCGTGGCGCCGAAGGCGTTGATCCCGCGGGAGGTGCGCATCCGGCGGCGCTGCGCCGGGTCGCCCTCGGCGGCCAGGAGCCGGTTCCAGTGCCGCACCATCCCGACCTGGCTGACGGTGAACGACACGAAGACGCCGACGGTGTAGAGCGGGATCAGCCGGCTGACGGACGCGTCGTAGGCGTAGATCAGCAGCCCGGCCATGGTGGCGAGGATGATGATGCCGTTGCTGTAGGCGAGCCGGTCGCCGCGGGTGTGCAGCTGGCGCGGCAGGTAGCGGTTGCGCGCGAGCACCGAGCCGAGCACCGGGAACCCGTTGAACGCGGTGTTGGCGGCGAGGAACAGGATCAGCGCGGTCATGGCGGTGACCAGCGCGAACCCGGGGGTGAAGTTGCTGAACACGGTGTGCGCCACCTGGGCGATCACCGGGTCGGCGTCGGTGACGGGCTTGCCGGTGGACGGATCGATCAGGTGGCTGCCCTGGTCGGGCTCGGCGAACTTGGCGTCGGTGATGTAGGCGAACGCGGTCACGCCGCCGAACAGCGTCATCGCGACGAGGCCGAGCATCAGCAGGGTCGTGGCGGCGTTCTCGCCCTTGGGCTTGCGGAACGCGGGCACGCCGTTGCTGATCGCCTCCACCCCGGTCAGCGCGGCGCAGCCGGAGGAGAAGGCCCGCAGCAGCAGGAACACGAGGGCGAACCCGGCGAGGCCCATCTCGTCGCCGCGGACCTCGTAGTGCGCCGTCTCGGCCTCCAGGTGGGTGCCCGACAGCAGCCGGACGATGCCCCACGCCAGCATGCTGAAGACCGCGAACATGAACAGGTAGGTGGGGACCGCGAAGGCGACCCCGGCCTCCTTGAGGCCCCGCAGGTTCCCGAGGGTGAGCAGGACGACGATGGCGATCGCGACGACGACCTCGTGCGGCTGCATGAACTTCAGCAGCGCGCCGAGGTTCTCCACGCCGGACGACACCGACACCGCCACGGTGAGGACGTAGTCGACCAGCAGCGCGCTGGCCACGACGACGCCCCAGTTGTCGCCGAGGTTGGTGGTGGCGACCTCGAAGTCGCCGCCGCCGCTCTGGTAGGCCCGGACGTTCTGCCGGTAGGAGGCGACCACGGTCAGCAGGATGACCACGACGGCAGCGGCGAGCCACGGTGTGTAGTGGTACATCACCAGGCCGCCCGCGCCGAGCGCGAGGAGGATCTCCTGCGGGGCGTAGGCGACCGACGAGAGCGCGTCGCTCGCGAAGACGGGCAGCGCGATGCGCTTCTTCAGCAGCTGCTCGTGCTGCTGGGAGCTGCTCAGCGCGCGGCCGAGGAGGAGCCGCTTCGCGAGGTCGGGAACCTTTGACACGCAACGAGACTCTAGCCGCTGCCGGGCGGGCCGGATCGCCGGGTGGCGGCCGGGCTTCCCGGCGGCCTCGCCGCCCCGGCGGATAGCTGGTTGGGTAGTACTCGCCTGGGCGGATGTGTAGGTTTGCAGGCCGGCAGGGATCATTCACAGGAAACGGTCCTCGGGCGCGGCACGGTGACGGCGGCGAGTGCCGTGCCCGGCGCGGGGGGGACAGGGGGAACGTCCCCTGGACGGAAGAGGGAACGGCCGTGCATATCGTGATCATGGGATGCGGGCGGGTCGGCTCGACGCTCGCCCACATCCTGGAGGACAAGGGTCACTCGGTGGCCATCATCGACCAGAGCCCGGAGGCGTTCCGCCGGCTGCGCAGCGGGTTCCGGGGCCGCCGCATCACGGGCTTCGGGTTCGACCGGGAGGTGATCGCCGAGGCGGGCATCGAGCGCGCGTCGGCGTTCGTGGCCGTCAGCAGCGGCGACAACTCCAACATCATCTCCGCGCGGGTGGCGCGCGAGACGTTCGGGGTCGACAACGTCGTGGCCCGGATCTACGACCCGCGGCGGGCGGAGGTCTACCAGCGCCTCGGCATCCCCACGGTCGCGACCGTGCGGTGGACGGCCGACCAGATCCTGCGCCGCCTGCTCCCCGAGGGCGCCGAGCCGCTGTGGCGCGACCCGACCGGCGAGGTCGTCCTCGCCGAGCTCGACTCCGGCCACCTGTGGGTCGGCGAGAAGGTCGGCGCGCTCGAGGAGCACGCGCGGACCCGTGTGGCGTTCCTGTCCCGCATGGGCGAGGCGCTCGTCCCCGAGCGGGACACGGTGATCCAGGACGGCGACATCGTGCACATCATGGCCGGGGCCGACGATCTGGAGCGTGTCAACGCCGCCGTCGCGGCGCGGAACGGGGAGGACGCCTGATGCGGGTCGCGATCGCTGGGGCCGGCGCGGTGGGCCGCTCCATCGCCCAGGAGCTGCTGGAGAACGGCCACGAGGTGCTCCTGATCGACAAGAGCCCGAAGGCCATCAAGGTGGAGATGGTGCCCCGCGCGGAGTGGCTGCTGGCCGACGCGTGCGAGATCGCCGCGCTGGACGACGCGGCGCTGGAGCGCTGCCAGGTGGTGGTCGCCTCCTCCGGCGACGACAAGGTCAACCTCGTGGTGTCGCTGCTGGCCAAGACCGAGTACGGGGTTCCGCGCGTGGTGGCGCGGATCAACCACCCGAACAACGAGTGGCTGTTCAACGAGTCGTGGGGCGTGGACGTCGCGGTCTCCACCCCGCGGCTGCTGTCGGCGCTGGTCGAGGAGGCCGTCAGCGTCGGCGACCTCGTCCGGCTGATGACGTTCCGCCAGGGCGAGGCGAACCTGGTGGAGCTGACGCTGCCCGAGGACGCTCCCCTCGGCGGCGAGCGCGTCGGATCGGTGCCCTGGCCGCGCGACACCGCCCTGGTGGCGATCCTGCGCGAGGGCCGGGTGCTGGTCCCCACGTCCGACGACACCCTGGAGCCCGGCGACGAGCTGATGTTCGTGGCCAGCCAGGACGTGGAGGACGAACTCGCCGAACTCCTAGGCGGCAGATGACTGGCATTTCTCTCCTCCTTCGGGCCTGGCGGCCCTCCATCGTCGAGAAACACGGGCGATCGCCGGCATCGCTCCGACTCGCCTGGCGGCTCACTGCGCGATCAGGTTCTCGCACGCTCGAACCTGCCTTCGGACGCGATCGCGACCATTGAGGTTGCCGCGTGGTGCGGCGGGGGCCGAGTCAGGCGCAGAAGTCGAGGTCAGGCGGGTTCTTCGGTTTCTTTGGGAGTGCTAGGCCCGAGGGGGGTGCGGCCGCGGGCGAGGAGCCAGACCATGGCGGCCAGCGCGGCGACCTGGAGCGGCCAGCCCATCGCTATCTTGGCGGTGCCGAGCAGGCCGCTCTGGTCGCCGTCGGCGAGGTAGATCGGGTACTGGACGGCGACGCGCACGACGCAGGGCAGCACGAGCAGCCAGGTGAGCCGGGAGCACAGCTTGACGATCCCGGGGTCGGACCGCCAGGCGGTCGGGTCGCCGGTGACCGATCCGATGATGAAGCCGACGATCGGCCAGCGCACGACGATCGAGAAGATCATGGCGGCGCCGTAGCCGGCGTTGAGCAGGATGCCGGGCAGGAAGGCGTCCTCGGCCTTGCCCGAGCGCAGCGCGAAGAACGCGGCGATCGCGATGCCGACCAGGCTGTTGAGGACGAACTGGGGGCTGGAGCGCTGCGCGAGCCGGACCAGGAGCAGCAGCACCGCGGCGCCGACCCCGGCGCCGACGGCGAGCTTGATGTCCTCGACGGCGATGTAGGTGCCGGTGAAGGCGATCGTCGGGACCGCCGCCTCGGCCATGCCGCGCACGCCGCCGAGCGCCTTGTTGAGCTGGGCGCGGACGGCCGCCTCCACGGTGTCGTGCGCGGCGGCCTCCCGCGCGGTGCCCGTTTCCACTTCGCTCACGTCGCTCTCCCGGCGGATCGCCGCGGCCTCACGCGCCGCCGCGCAACTCGTATCGCGGATTGAACATGACCTTGCGCCCGTCCTGCTCGCTCACCAGGCCCTCGGCCCGCAGCCGCCGCCCCGGGTCGATCCCGGCGATCTTGCGGCGGCCGAGCCAGACCAGGTTGATCACGTCGGTGCCGTCGTAGAGCTCGGCCTCCAGGGCGGGGGCGCCGCCCCGGGGACGGAGGGTCACGGTACGTAGCGTACCCGCCACGCAGTGGCGCTTGCGCGCGGCGCAGTCGGTGATCGGCGTCGCGCCCTCGTCGCCGGCGGTCTTCTGCAGTTCCTCGGCCTCGAGTTCGGCCTTGCTGGACGCCATGCGCCGCAGGAAGCGCCGCAGCCCGCCCTTGCCGTGCTCCCGCCCGCCGGGCTCCGCCCCGGGAGACGTGCCGGCCGAAACCTCGTCCATACCTCGAAGCGTATGGCATCCCCGGACGAAGCGGACCCCATGCCCCACCGCCGGATCGGAGCCCGTCCAACTGTGGAATGGAGCATTCCGTTCTGCTACTATCGGAACAGAGCATTCCGCTCCAAGTAGAAGGGACGGACCATGACCGCCACCCTCGAAACCCCGGCCGCCGGGACCGGGACCCGCCCCGGCGACGGCGCCGCGCCGACCCCGCGCCGCTGGCTCGGCCTCTCGGCGATCCTGGCCGCCACCCTGTTGAACCTGCTCGACTCCACCGTGGTGAACGTGGCCGCGCCCGCGATCCGCGCCGACCTCGGCGGGTCGTACTCCGCGCTGCAGTGGACGGTCGCCGGCTACACGCTCGCCCTCGCGGTGGCGCTGCTGACCGGCGGCCGGCTCGGCGACATGTTCGGGCGGCGGCCCGTCCTGCTCGCGGGGGCGGCCGGGTTCATGGCGATGTCGGTGGCGTGCGCGCTCGCCTGGTCGCCGGAGAGCCTGATCGCCGCGCGGGTCGCGCAGGGGCTGTGCGCCGCGGTGATGGTCCCGCAGGGCTTCGGGCTGATCCGGGACCTGTTCGGCCGGGACACCGGGAAGGCGTTCGCGCTGTTCGGGCCGGTGATCGGGCTGGCCACCATCCTCGGTCCGGTGGTCGCGGGCCTGCTGATCGACGCCGACCTCTTCGGCACCGGCTGGCGCGCGATCTTCCTGGTGAACGTGCCGGTCGGCGCCTACGCGCTGGCCGTGGGCGCCCGGGCGCTGCCCGCCCCGGCGGCCGCGGACCGGTCGGGCGGCCTGGACGGCGCCGGGATGCTGCTCGGCGGCCTCGGCATGAGCATGCTGGTGTACCCGCTCGTCCAGGGCCGCGAGCTCGGCTGGCCCGCCTGGTCGCTCGCACTGCTGGCCGGCTCGGTCCCCGTCCTCGCCCTGTTCGCCCGGCACCAGCTGCGCCGCACCCGCCGGGGCCGGACGCCGCTGGTCCGGCTGAGCGTGTTCGCCGACCGGGCCTACGCCTCCGGGGTCCTGTTCGTCGTCGTCTTCTTCGGCGCGATCGCCGGGTTCTCGCTCGCCACCGGCCTCTTCCTCCAGCTCGGCCTCGGCTACACGCCGCTGGCCGCGAGCCTCGCCATGTCGTCCTGGGCGGTAGGAGCGTTCGCCGGGTCGGCGTTCAGCGGCATGACCATGGCCAGGCTCGGCCGCAGGATCCTGCACCTCGGCCTGGCGCTGATGGCCGCGGGCCTGACCGCCCTGTACGCGGTGTTCGAGGCGGTCGGGACGGGCGTCGGCGGCTGGCACCTGGCCGCGCCGCTGCTGCTGTTCGGCGCCGGCATGGGCATGATCTTCGTCCCGCTGTTCGACGTCATCGTCGCGGGCATCGCCGACCACGAGGTGGGCTCCGGCTCGGCCGCGCTGGAGTCGGTCCAGCAGCTCGGCGCGTCCCTCGGCATCGCGGTCCTCGGCACGGTCTTCTTCGGGGTGATCGGCGCCCCCGTGGCCGGGCGCTTCCCGGCGCCGGCCGCGCTGGAGGCCGCGGAGCAGGTCACCGCCCTGACCGCCGGGCTCACCGCCGCCGCGTTCCTGATCGCCTTCCTGCTCCCCCGAGGCGCCCGCGCGCACTGATCCTCCGCCCGCCCTGGCCCGCCGTCCGCGAGGGACGGCGGGCCAGGGCGTTCGCGTCTCCGCCGAGCGCCCCTCGGGGTGCTCAGGCGGTCGCGAACCGGACGGCGGAGATCGCGATGACCGCCGCCGCCACCGCCCAGTAGGCGCCCGAGGCGAGGGCGACCACCCGGACGCGGCGGCTCTCGGGCAGGGCGGTGAACGTGAGCAGCCAGGCCAGCAGGGGCAGGACGAGGATCGCGTGCATCGTCACGAAGTGCGCCGGCTTCAGCGCGGCGACCACGTGGTAGGCGGCCTGCTGGTCGCCGGACCGCACCGCCCGGACGCCGCGGGCGATCATCGCCGCGCCCGAGGCCAGCGCGAGCACCAGCGCGGCGAAACCCGACCGGACGGCCAGCCGCATGCTCGGCGCGACCTCCTCGTTCCGGCGGAAGGACGCGACCGCGAGCGCCACCAGCGTGACGATCAGGACGCCGCCGCCCGCCGCGAGCGCCCGGGTGACGGCGGTGTCGAACGCCGTCTCCTCGTTGAAGTGGGACGGCACCTTGCGCCACGCCTGGAGGGTGATGAGGGCGACCTCCACGACGCAGTCGGCCGCGAACACGCCGAGGACGGCGGTCCGCACGCGGTCGCCGAGCCGGACGGACGCGCTCACCCAGGCGATCGTGAGCAGCGTCAGCCCGAACGAGAGCCCGAAGGTGACGGGTTTGCGCCACGACACCGGCCCCGTCCACGGGCCGCCGTCCACCGCGAACACGACCAGGTGCAGCAGGCCGGAGGCCACCAGCGCGGCACCGACCGCGTAGGCGGCGCGCTCGACGCGGCGGCCGCCCGTCCAGTACGCCCCCAGGCCCTGGACGGCGGCCGCCACAGGGAACCCGCCGCGCGAAGCCTCCACCGGTCCCGCCATGTCCGCTCCCTGAAATGAGTGAGTGCTCACCCAGTATGAGTGAGCACCCACGCGAAGACAAGCCGGGCGGTCAGCGGAGTGCGGCCTCCACGGCGGGGACGCGGATCGCGCGCCGGGTCGCCGCCCAGCTCGTCGCGCCGGTCAGGACGGCGGCCAGGGCGACGACCGCGAGGAAGGTCCACGCGTTCCCGACCGGGAGGGCGGAGTCGCGGCGGGCGAGGCCGAACGCCACGATCGTGAAGGCCGAGGCGACCGTCCCGCAGACGACGCCGGTGACCGTCAGCACCGCCGACTCCAGCGCGACCGCGGTGAGCACCTGGCGCGGGGTCGCGCCGGCGAGCCGGGTCTGGCCGAACTCGCGGCGCCGGTGCGCGGTCGCCGCGATCAGCGTGTTGACCAGCATGATCGCCGTGAACAGCACCACCATGCCGATGACGACGAAGTTGAGCGTCTCGATGCTCTTCTGCTCGGCGTCCTTGGTCAGACCGGCCGCGTCCATCGCCTCGTTCTCGATGGCCTGGGCGTACAGCGTGCCCACGGCGGTCCCGACGAACAGGATGACCGGCGTGACCGCGGAGGCCAGCGCGCCCGCCCGGCGGCGCATCGTGGACACCGCGAGGTCCCCGGCCGCGCCGCCGAGCGCCCGCAGCAGCGGGGCCGCCAGCGCCGTCGCCCCGCGCATGATCGCCGGTGCCAGCAGGGCCAGCCCGATCCCGGCGAAGATGTCGGCCTGTCCGGAGGTCGCCATGGCCTCGGTGCCCTTGCCGTCCATCACCGTGAGCGTGGTGACCACCTCGGACACGGCGACCAGCAGGAACAGCACCGCGAAGACGACCCGCTTCCGGCTGAGACCCGTGTCCCCCGTCGCGGCCGCGGTCATCGACTCCGTCACCCGGACGCGCGTGGCGCGGCGCGCGGTGATCAGCGCTGCGATCACCGCGGACACGACCGTCACGCCGATCCCCATCGACATCGCGACGGGGCCGAAGTGGTAGCCGATGTCCTCGGGGACCTGGCCGGTCCCGTGCAGCAGCCCGAGCAGGGCCCGGCCGGCGGGGTAGGCGGGGACGGCGCCGAGCAGCGCCGCCACCACGGCCAGGCCCGCCGCCTCGCCGACGATCATCCGGGAGAGCTGCGCCGGCGTCGCGCCGACGCTCTTCAGCAGCGCGATCTCCGACGCCCGCTGCCGGACCGACAGCGTCAGCGTCGAGGTGACCGCGAACACCACCAGCAGCAGTCCCCAGCCCCCGACGACGTTGGCGATGGTGACCAGCGTCTCCTTGGCCTCCCCCGTGGCGCCGCCCGCGGCCGCCGTGTCGAGCATCGAGCCGAACGCCATGATGATCGCCGAGCCGAGGAACATCGCGAGGAAGCTCGCCGTGAACGCGCTCGCGCGGCGGCGCAGCGAGCGCAGTGCCAGCTCGATCATGACCGCGCCTCCGCCATCGCGCGCTGGCGCTCGACCTCGTCGGCCAGGTGCGTCATCCGCGCGGCGACGCTCTCGGCGGTGGGCGCGACCTGGTGGCCCACGATCCGGCCGTCGGCCAGGTACAGCACGGCGTCGGCGTAGGACGCGGCGACCGGGTCGTGGGTCACCATCACCACCGTCTGCCCGAACGCCTCCACCGACTCGCGCAGCAGGCCGAGCACGTCGCGGGCGCTGCGGGTGTCGAGTGCGCCGGTCGGCTCGTCGGCGAACAGCACGCGCGGCCGGGTGACCAGCGCCCGCGCGATCGCCACCCGCTGCTGCTGCCCGCCGGACAGCTCCGCGGGCACGTGGCCGAGCCGGTCGCCGAGGCCCACCCTCTCCAGGACGGCCCGCGCCGCCTTCTTGTCCACCTTGCGGCCCGCGAGCTTCAGGGGGAGCACCACGTTCTGCATGACCGACAGCGTCGGCAGCAGGTTGAACTGCTGGAAGACGAACCCGATCCGCTCCCGCCGGAACTTCGTCAGCGCCGTCTCCCCTTCGCCCGCGAGCTCCGCGCCCTCGACGAAGACGCGGCCGTCGGTGGGAAGGTCCAGGCCCGCCGCGCACTGCAGCAGCGTGCTCTTGCCCGACCCGGACGGGCCCATGACCGCGGTGAACGACCCGGTCGGCAACGACAGCGAGACCCCGTCCAGCGCGACCACCCGGTTGCCCTCGGCGCCGAACACCCTGCGCACGTTCTCCAAACGGAGCGCCTCACCCGGCGCCTCGCGCGCCGGCTCCGGTCCCCTGCGTCCGAACATCGTCCTCACCTCTCCGCCCGGCGCCCCCGCCTGGGACGCCTTCCGAACACGAAGCTACGGACGGCCGGGGCCGCCGGGGATGGGTCCAGCACTCCGATCGGGGTAGGCAAAACCCCACCATCGCCGGGCCCGGTCTCGTCCGCGGCGTGCCGGGACCGTTAGAGTCGCCCGTGGCGCGCCGGGAAGTCTGGTCGGCAGGTCCCGTCATCCGTATGCCGTCCAGGAGGTTCTGTGCAGGCCACCGCCGCGGTCGTCATCTTCGTCTGCGCGTACGTGCTGATCGCGTCGGAGAAGGTGCCGCGGACGGCGGTCGCGCTCGGCGGCGCGGGCCTGATGCTCCTGCTGCACGTCACCGACGCCGAGGCCGCGTTCTTCTCCCCCGAGTCCGGGATCGACTGGAACGTCATCTTCCTGCTGCTGGGCATGATGGTGATCGTCTCGGTGCTGCGCCGGACGGGCCTGTTCGAGTACGTGGCGATCTGGGCCGCCAAGCGCGCGCGGGGGCGCCCCTACCGGCTCATGGTGATGCTGATCGTGCTCACCGCGGTGGCGTCCGCGCTGCTGGACAACGTCACCACCGTCCTGCTGATCGCGCCGGTCACGTTCCTCGTCTGCGAGCGGCTCGCGCTGCGGCCCGAGCCGTACCTGGTCGCCGAGGTCATGGCGTCCAACATCGGCGGCACCGCGACCCTGGTCGGGGACCCGCCCAACATCATCATCGCCAGCCGGGGCGGCCTGTCGTTCAACGACTTCCTGGTCAACCTGGCGCCGCTGGTCGTGGTGCTGCTGGTCGTGTTCTGCCTGCTGTGCCGGTGGCTGTTCCGCTCGTCGTTCCGCTACGACCCGGACCTCGCCGCCGAGGTCATGGAGCTGGAGGAGCGGGAGGCGATCACCGACCGGCGGCTCCTCGCGCAGGGGCTCGCCGTCCTCGCCGTCGTGATCGCGGCGTTCGTGCTGCACCCCGTCCTGCACTACGAGCCGTCCGTGGTCGCGCTGCTCGGCGCCGGGCTGCTCGTCGCCGCGACCAGGGTGACCACCGAGGAGGCCCTCGCCGAGGTCGAGTGGCCCACGCTGGTGTTCTTCGCCGGCCTGTTCGTGATGGTCGGCGGCCTGGTCGAGACCGGGGTCATCGGAGAGGTCTCCAGGGCCGCGGCGGACGCCACGCAGGGCCGCCTCGGCGTCGCCTCGATGCTGCTGCTGTGGGCGTCCGCCGGGCTGTCGGCGATCGTGGACAACATCCCCTACGTCGCGACGATGAGCCCCATCGTCGCCGACCTCGTCCACCAGTACCCCGGCACCGAGGGGCACGTGCTGTGGTGGGCCCTCGCCCTCGGCGCCGACCTCGGCGGCAACGCCACCGCCATCGGGGCCAGCGCAAACGTGGTCGTGCTCGGCATCGCCGCCCGCAACGGCACGCCGATCAGCTTCTGGTACTTCACCCGCTACGGGCTCGTCGTCACCTTCGTGACGATCGCCCTGTCGACCCCCTATCTCTGGCTCCGTTACCTGTGACCGCCGTCCCGATCCGCGAGGATGGGGGGATGGACGAGGTGCCTGAGGACTGGGAACGCGCGCTCGCGATCGTGGCGCACCCGGACGACCTGGAGTACGGGACGTCGGCGGCGGTCGCCAAGTGGACGGGCCAGGGAAAGACGGTGACGGAGGTGCTGGCCACCCGCGGGGAGGCCGGCATCGACTCGATGGATCCGGACGAGGTGCGGCGGGTCCGCAGCGCCGAGCAGGTCGAGGCGGCGCGGATCGTCGGTGTGGGCACGGTCGAGTTCCTCGACCTTCCGGACGGCACGCTGGAGTACGGGCTGCCGCTGCGGCGGACGCTCGCCGCGGCGATCCGGCGGCACCGGCCCGAGGTGGTGCTGTCGGTGAACTTCCGCGAGAGGTTCCCCGGCGGCGGCTTCAACATGGCCGACCACCGGGTGCTCGGCCTCGCGGTCGCGGACGCGATCAGGGACGCGGCGAACCGGTGGGTGTTCCGCGACCTCGGGCTCGAACCGTGGCAGGGCGTCCGGTTCGCGCTGTTCGGCGGGTCGCCGGAACCCACCCACTACGTGGACGTCACCGGCCACCTGCGGGCCGGCATCGACTCGCTGCTCGCGCACCGCGTGTACTTCGCGGGCCTCGGCGACGGGTTCGACGCCGAGGCGTTCCTCACCGGCGTGGCCGAGGAGGGCGGGAAGGCCGCGGGGGTCGAGCACGCGATGACGTTCGAGATGATCGGGTCCTAGTGGCGGGCGTTGGGCCGCCTGCCCTTGTTGTGCTTGCTCCGCTTGCGGGCCCGGCGCTTGCGCGTCTTCTTCGACATGTCCCGATTGACCGCCCGTAGGCCGGTCCAAGACAAGCGATCGGCCGGGCGCCGCAAGCACGAACCCGCCCGCCCGCACGTCCGAAAAGGCGTGCGGGCGGGCGGGCCGGGTGCTCGCGGGGTCAGCGGACCTCGGTGATCTCCGGGCCGCGCTCGAACGGGTCGAAGGTCTCCACGGCCCCGTCCTGGTCGTCCTCGCCGGCCTCGCTGAACTCCTTGGGGATCTGCAGCTCCAGGAGCTCGCGGGGCGGCATCGGGGCGTCGCCGCGGTTCACGACCACGCCGCTCAGCACGTCCTCCAGGACCTGCCACTGCTCCTCGTCCTCGATCGCGGCGCCCTGCACCACGGCCTGGAGGAACCAGCGGGGGCCGTCGACGCCGAGGAAGCGGATGATCTGCGGCGCCCAGCCCTGCTCGACGAACTCCGCCGGGATCTGCTCGCGGACCTCCTCCGGCATCTCGGCGAGGACCTCCTCGGTCAGCGCCGCGGGGACCATCGCCAGCAGCTCGGGACCGAACGGGCCCTCGCCCTCCTGGGTCTGGCCCTGGGCCTCCTCCTGGATGTCCTTGGCGGTCTCACGGCGCACGTCGTCCCAGATGCCGCTGCGCTTGGGCGCGGCGAACACCTGGAGCTGCATGGCGCTCTCCTCGTACTGCACGAGCACGGCGACGGGCCGCCCGTCGAGCGGGTTGCCCTCCTCGTCGACCTGGGTCGCCTCGAAGTTCACCTGGAAGCCCAGCCCCGGCGCGATCGGCACCTGGAGGGACCCGAAGTCCAGCCGCTGCATCTCGGGGAAGGAGTCCTCGGAGTCCCACGGGCCGCCGCCCGCCGCTCCCGCCTTGGCCGACCCCGCCTCGGCGGGAGCGTCCTCGGCGTTCTCCGCCTGCTCCTCGGTCACCTCGGGACCCTCCGCGGGCTCCTCGGCCTGCCGGCGACGTCCAAAAGCCACGACTCACACTCCTTCTCGACTGTGCTCATTGTCCCCGGATCGCGGGGCATTGCCGAATCCGCCGGTGGAGCCGAACCCGCCGGTCCCGCGCGCCGATCCGGGAAGCTCGGTGACCTCGTGGAACACCGCGTGCTCGACCCGCTGGACGACCATCTGCGCGATGCGGTCTCCGCGCCGCAGTCTCACCGTGGCGCGGGGATCGGTGTTCAGGAGTGTCACCTTGATCTCACCCCGATAGCCGGCGTCGACCGTACCGGGTGCGTTGACGATGGTCACCCCCAACTTAGCGCCCAATCCGGACCGGGGGTGAATGAAAGCGGCGTAGCCGTCCGGCAGGGCGATCGCCATCCCGGTGGGGACGACGGCGCGCTCCCCCGGCGGCAGTTCCACGTCGACCGCCGCGACCAGGTCGGCGCCCGCGTCGCCCGCGTGGGCGTACTGGGGCAGGGGCAGCTCCGGGTCCAGCCGCCGGACCAGCACATCGACCTTGCTCACGGGCTCCACCTCACGCGTACCTGCCGGAGAACCTCACGACCCTACCCAGCGGGCGGGCGGCGGCCGCCGCCGAAACGCCGCCGCCGCGCGAGTCCGGCAGTTGACCCTACCCGGTCCCCGACCATGACCACTTCCGGAAGGTTTGACCCCGAAACGAGGTATGACGCGTAGCGTCACCATTGTTACCCGCGGTGCTTCTGTGGGAGTGCGTACCCACAGGAAGGGGACGGCATGGGCACACGCGAACGCGGCGTCACCCACCGGTCGCTGGACGGCGTGCGGATCCGGCTCACGGGAGACCACGACCTGCGGCGGCCGTGCACGTCGGTGGCGCGGATCGCCTCCGGCGGGCGGCTGCACGAGATCTCCAGCGGCACCCGCGAGGACGCCGAGGCCTGGGCGTCCGACATCGGGGTCGGCCGCTTCGAGCAGGAGTTCCGCATCCAGGGAGGGCGGCTTCGGGTCGGCCGGACGGCGACCCGCGACGCCGAGACGGGGCTGAGCGACCCCGTCCTCGCGGCCGTGTGGGAGGGCCGCCGCCACGCGGTGTTCACGCACCTCTACCACGGGCGCCCGGCGGACGCGGTGGCGTTCTTCGACATGGTGCGCCTGACCGAGCACGAGGACGGGATCACCGCCGTCCCGCGCGGCCGGGCCCGGCGGCCCGAGCCGGCCGAGACGGTCAAGGAGGTACCGGGGATCGGCCTGCTGGAGATCACCGCGCTGACCTCGGTGACCCGCAGGCGCCTGCCGCCGTGGCGCGGCGCCCCGGTCGCGGGCGGCGAGCTCTTCCGCGACACCGTGGAGGGGCAGGGCCCCTACTTCCTGCTCGCGCTCAGGTCGCTGCTGGTCACCGTGCTGCCCGAGGAGGACCGGGTGCGGGACGTCCCGCGGCGCCTCGCGGGGCTGGCGGTCGAGGCGGTCCGGTGACCGGACTCCTCGCCGGCATCGCGGCGGTCGCGGTCCCGCTCGTCCTGCTCGCGTCGCTGGCAGGGCAGGTCAGGCGCCCGGCGGCGCTGGCCGCCGCGGTGCGGGAGCACCGGGTGCTCCCGGCCGCCCTCGCCGGCACGGTCGCGGCGGCCGTGATCGCGGCGGAGGCGCTGATCGGCGCCGCCGGCGCGGCGGCGCTGCTCCTCCGGCTGGACGGGCCGGCGCGTGCCGCCGGCGGGGCGGCGGCCGTCCTGCTGGCCCTGTACGCGCTCTACGGCGCGCACGTGGCCCGCACCCGGCGCGGCGTCCCCTGCGGGTGCGGAGGCGACGGCACCCCGATGACCGGCTGGGTCGCGGGCCGGGCGGCCGCGCTCTGCGCGCTCGCCCTCGCCGGCGCCCTGTACGGGCCGCCGGCCTGGTCCACCGCGTACGAGTCCTCGGTCCAGGTCGCGGCGGGGCTGGCGTTCGCCGTGCTCCTCTGGACGCTCCCGCAGGCCATGACCGTCACGAGCACGACCGTCACGAGCACGACCGTCAAGAACACGACCGTCAAGAACACGACCGTGGAGAGGAGGACGGCCGGATGAGCTTCCAGAACAGCGCGCTCCTGCTGTCATGGGTGGCGATCCTGCTGCTCGCCCTGGTGGTCGCCGGTCTCGTCCGGCAGGTCCACGCGCTCGGGCAGGGGGCCTCCCGGCCCGCCGCGCTCGGCCCCGCGGTGGGCGCGCCCGCGCCCGCCTTCGACCGGCTCGGGCCCGGCCTGCTGCTCTTCCTGGACCGCGACTGCGGCGTGTGCGCCGACGTCCTCGCCGCCGTCCCGGCCGACCGGCCGCTGCACGCGGTCTTCGCGGGGCCGCCGCCCGAGGAGGCGTCCCGTCCGGGCGTGACGGTCCTGACCGGCGAGCAGGACGGCCTGTTCGCCGACTACGGCGTCCCCGCCACCCCGTTCGCCGTGCTGGTCGGCGCGGACGGGCGCGTGCGGGCCGCCGAGCCCGTCGGCTCCCCCGAAGCCCTCCGCGCACTCACCCTGGAGGCGGCACGATGATCGAACTCGAAGACGTCCCGCCGCTGCGCGGCCCGCGCCCGGAGGGGGCGCAGCGCGTCCGGCGTCGCCCGGCGCCCGCGGACGAGCCGCGGCTGCGGCCGGTACGCCGCAGCGTCCTCACCGGACTCGCCGCGGCGGGCGCCACCGCCGGGCTGAAGGCCCTCGGCGTCTTCCCGCCCGCGCGGGAGGCGCTCGCGTCGGGCTTCCAGCTGGTCGGCTACTACGACATCTATCCGCGCTGCCCCTCGTACGCGTCCAACCACAACTGCTCCCCCGGCTGCGGGCCCAGCCTCGTGTGCAGCGTGTGCTGCCGGACGAGCGGGAAGTACAAGGGCTTCCACAAGTCGGGCGTGTCGGATCCGGGGCGCTACAAGCTGCGCCCCAACCAGTGCTACGGCGGCGGCTACGACGGCTGGCTCTGGGCCTACGCCAAGAGCTGCGGCAGCTGCAAGAAGGGCGTCACCTGGCGCTGCCACGACGGCTGGAAGAAGTCCAAGAAGGGCAACTGGTACAAGACCATCTGCCGGAAGGCGATGGCGTGCAAGAACTGACCGCGGGGCGGCTGCGGCGGGGCGCGTCCGACCCGCTCCTCCCCGTGGCCGCCCTCGCGCTCCTGGCGGTGTCGGCCGCCGCCCTGGACGCCGCCGTCCTGTGCTGGGGGTCGATCGGCGCGCTCGCCGGGTTCTCCCTGTCGGGCAGCGTTTGAACGCGCAACAGCGAATCCGTGCTGTTCTCGCCAGGTTGGCGGGCCCCCGTACGGCAGGGCGAGGTCCTGGCCGTCTTCACTCTCGGGCTCCTGCTCGGAGGCACGCTCAGCGCGGCGGTGGTCTGGCTGCTGTCCGGCCTCTCCGCCCCGCTCCCGTCACCGGTCCGCGCCGCCGCGATCCTGGCCCTCGCCGGGCTGGGGGCCGCCCGCGAGGCCGGGCTCGTACGCATCCCCCTCCCCCAGAACGCGCGCCAGATCCCCCAGGAGGTCCTGCAGACCCACCTCCGCCGGGGCGCCCTCCAGTTCGGCTTCGAACTCGGCACGGGCGTCCGCACCTACGTCTCCGCCACGGCGCCCTACGTCCTGGCCCTGGGCCTGCTCCTCGCACACGAGGACCTGCTCACCACCGTCCTGGCCGGGACGGCCTTCGGCGCCGGGCGCGCCCTGAGCGCCCTCCTCACCTACCTGGCCCGCGACGGGCACCGGGACGCCGCGATGGCCGTCCGGATGCCGCCCGTGAAGACCGCGACGGCGCTCGCCTCCCTGTCCGCCCTCGCCCTCCTGCTCCTGTGACCCGTGGCAAACTGAGCCGCCTTCCTCCCGCAGCGCGACCCGGACGCGGCCGGACGGCCCCGCCCGCGCGCACCCGGAACGGGGATCGCGGCCGCCTGAGCGCGGCCGAGACGCCATCGATCCCACCGCCTCCGAAAGGTCCCTGCCATGTCCGACGTTCCCGTCTCGATCGCCGCCGCCCTCGTGGGCGGGCTGGCCGACGCCCTCGGCCCGGCGGCCGGCGTGCTCGCACGGGCGATGCCTTTCGGGACGATCGCCGTGGCGGCGTTCGTGCCCCTGGCGGCGGGGTTGTACCTGCTCACGTCCGGGGCGTGGACCGCCGCTGAGCGCGCCGTGCTGCACCGCCGGGCCGCCGCGGCGATCTGAGCGGCCTTGACGGATGTCCGGAAGGCTGGGTTCGATGGCAACCGAACGGCGTTCTGACTTACGAGGGCGGTGTGCGGTGACGACGACGGCGCGGGCGGGCACCCTGGGCGGCCCACCGGAGGACAACCTGTCGGACCTGGCCTTCTGGTCGCTGCCCCCGGAGCGGCGCCTGGCGGCGTTCGCGCGGCTGCGCGAACGCGGGCATCCGGCGTTCTTCCCGGAGCTCAAGCTGCCGTTCATCCGGACCGGGCCCGGCTACTACGCGCTCACCCGGCACGCGGACGTCGTGGAGGCCAGCCGGACGCCGGAGGTCTTCAGCAGCGAGCCGTGCTCGAACAGCATCGCGGACCTGCCCCGGTACATGGCCCGCTACTTCGGCTCGATGATCAACATGGACGACCCGCGGCACGCCAAGATCCGCCGGATCGTGTCGCGGGCGTTCACCCCGCGCGTGCTGTCCAAGCTGGAGACCGACCTCCAGGCGACCGCGACGCGGATCGTGGACGACCTGGAGCGCAAGGGCTCGGCCGACTTCGTCACCGACGTCGCGGCGCGGCTGCCCGTACAGGTCATCTGCGACATGATGGGCATCCCCGAACACCTGCGCCCGATGGTGTACGACCGGACGAACATCATCCTGGGGCTCGGCGACCCCGAGTACACCGGCGGAAGGGACGTGCTCCGCGGGGGGATCACCCGGATCGGCGTCCTGTACGGGCTGCTGATGGCGATGTCGGCGGGCTACGAGCTGAACCACCTGGCGATGAAGCTCGCCCGCAGGCGCCGCCGGCACCCCGGCGACGACCTCGTGTCCAGGCTGGTCTCGGCCAACGTGGACGGGGAGTCGCTGACCGACCAGGAGATCGGCTCGTTCTTCATCCTGCTCGTCGTGGCGGGCAACGAGACGACCCGCAACGCGATGACGCACGGGCTGAAACTGTTCACCGACAACCCCGAGCAGCGGGCGCTGCTGATGGAGGACTTCGACGCCCGCATCCCCGGCGCGGTGGAGGAGATCGTGCGGATGGCGACGCCGGTCATCCAGTTCCGGCGGACCGTGACCCGCGACCACGAGATGAACGGCCAGCAGTACAGGGCGGGCGACAAGGTCCTGCTGTTCTACAACTCCGCGAACCGCGACGCCGAGGTGTTCGGCGATCCCGACGCGTTCGACATCACCCGCTCCCCCAACCCGCACGTCGGGTTCGGCGGCCCCGGCCCGCACTTCTGCCTGGGCGCGAACCTGGCCCGGCGGGAGATCACGGTGATGTTCCGGGAGCTGTTCACGCGGGTCCCGCACATCCGGGCGAGCGGCGAGCCGCAGATGCTCTACTCCAACTTCATCAACGGCATCAAGCACCTGCCCTGCACGCTCTGAGCGGCGGCCCGCGCCCGCCGGCGCGCGGGCCGCGGTTCAGGACGCCCCGCGCCCCGCGGCCCGCGCGGCCGGCGACACCGCGAGGTAGTCCAGCGCCCGCTGCGTCGAGCACTCGCGCGACGGGTGGTAGTCGCGCCGCAGGTACGCGCGCCCGGCGGAGATCATGAAGCGGTTGCCGGGGAACAGCCCGCGCCGCACCGCCCGCCGGTAGTCGCGGATCCGCGGGCGGACGCCCCTGAGCGTCGGGTCGGCGCGGCACAGGAACACCGCTCCGGCGTAGACCATCAGGGGCAGCGCGAGGATGCCGAGGAAGAACGCGATGAAGCGCATCCAGTACCGCCCGGCCACGTGCTGGTAGACGTCGAACGCGACGGAGCGGTGCTCGACCTCCTCGGCGCCGTGCCAGCGCAGGAGGTCCATCATCGTCGGGTCGGCGCCGGCCTCGTCCAGCTCGCGGGCGTCCAGGATCCACTGCCCGAGGACCGCCGTGTAGTGCTCGATCCCGGCGATGACGCCGACCCGGACGAAGAGCCAGCGCTTGCGGGGCAGCAGCGGGATCCAGCACCGGTCGCCGAGGATCCGCCGGAACACCCACTCGATCCGGTCGGTCAGCGGGCGCGGGTCGAGGCCCTGCTCGCGCATCTGCCGGTCGAGGACGCCCTGGTGGGAGTAGGCGTGCACGGCCTCCTGGCCCATGAACCCCTTGACCTCGCGGTAGAGGCGCTCGTCGTCCCGCACGAGCGGGAGCGCCTCCTTGTAGACGTGCACGAACCACCGCTCCCCGGCGGGCAGCAGCAGGTGCAGGACGTTGATGAAGTGCGTGGCGACCGGCTCGCCCGGGATCCAGTGCAGCGGGGTGTCCGCCCAGTCGAACCTCACCCTGCGCGGCGCGATCACGGGATGCCGCTCGTCGATCTCGCTCATCCCGTCTCCCTCGCACGCCGCGCCCGGGGCCGCCGCCGCGCGGCGCGGGCCCGGCGCACCCCAATTAGACCAACGATCCAATATGTGGAGCGCGCCGGATCCGCGTCAAGCCCCGGCCGGGGTGATCTACGTCGCGGGGGCGAGCACGACGTCGACGGTGAGCGCGGCGGGGGCGGCCTCCAGGGTCAGCTCGGCGATCCGCCCGGCCGCGGCCAGGTCGGGCCGCGCGATCCGCGTCACCTCCGAGCCCCGCACGACCGCGCGGGACACGTCGGCGCGCATCGAGGCCCTGGCCTCCGACTTGGCCTTGCGGACCTGCCGGAGCGCCTCGCCGGTGGCCGCGAGGACGGCGGGGTCGCCGCCCGGCGGCAGCTCGGCGGCGGACGGCCAGCCGGCCGTGTGCACCGATCCGCGCCGCCACCACGACCAGACCTCCTCGGTCACGAACGGCAGCACGGGCGCGAACAGCCGCAGCAGGACCGACAGCGCCGCACGCAGCGCGGCCCGCGCCGACAGCGCCTCGGGCCCCTCCCCGTAGGCGCGCGCCTTGACCAGCTCCAGGTAGTCGTCGCAGAACTCCCAGAAGAACCGCTCCGTGCGCTCCAGGGCGCGCGCGTAGTCGTAGCCGTCGAACGCGTCCGTCGCCTCCTGGACGACCCCGGCCAGCGCCGCCAGCATCGCCTTGTCCAGCGGCTCGGTGACCGCCGCGTCCGGGCCCGCCTCCCCGAGCCCGAGCACGAACTTCGAGGCGTTGAGGATCTTGATGGAGAGGCGGCGGCCCACCTTGATCTGGCCGGTGTCGAACGCGGTGTCGGTGCCGGGCCGGCCGCTCGCCGCCCAGTACCGGATGGCGTCGGAGCCGTACTCGCGGAGCAGGTCGATGGGCGTGACCACGTTCCCCTTGGACTTCGACATCTTCTTGCGGTCCGGGTCGAGGATCCACCCGGACAGGGCGGTGGCCTTCCACGGCAGCGAGCCGTGCTCCAGGTGCGAGCGGACCACCGTGGAGAACAGCCACGTCCGGATGATGTCGTGCCCCTGGGGGCGCAGGTCGAAGGGGAAGACCCGGCCGAACAGGTCGGTGTCGCGCTCCCACCCGCCCGCGATCTGCGGGGTCAGCGACGAGGTCGCCCAGGTGTCCATCACGTCGGGGTCTCCGGTGAAGCCGCCGGGCCTGCCGCGCTGCCCCTCGGTGAAGCCGGGCGGGACGTCGGACGACGGGTCGACCGGCAGCGCGTCCTCGGCCGGCACGATCGGGTCGGTGTGGACCGGCTCACCGGAGTCGTCAAGCCGGTACCAGACGGGGATAGGGACGCCGAAGAAACGCTGCCGCGAGATCAGCCAGTCGCCGTTGAGGCCCTCGACCCAGTTCTCGTAGCGGGCCCGCATGTAGCCGGGGTGCCACTCAAGCTCCCTGCCGCGCGCGAGCATCTCCGCGCGGACGCCCTCGTCGCGGCCGCCGTTGCGGATGTACCACTGCCGGGTGGTGACGACCTCCAGGGGCTTGTTGCCCTTCTCGTAGAACTTCACCGGGCGGCTGATCTTGCGGGGCTCGCCGTCCAGGTCGCCGGACTCGCGCAGCATCTCGGCGATGCGCTCCTTGGCCGAGAAGACCGTCTTGCCAGCCAGCTCCCGGTACGGCTCGTCGGGGACGCCCTGCGGCGGGTCGGCGGCGAGCCGCCCGTCCCAGTCGATGATCGCGCGGGTCGGCAGGTCGAGCTCGCGCCACCAGGTGACGTCCGTGACGTCGCCGAACGTGCAGATCATCGCGATGCCGGAGCCCTTGTCCGGCTCGGCGAGCCGGTGGGCGAGGACCGGGACGTCCACGCCGAACAGCGGCGTGCGCACGGTCGTCCCGAACAGCTCCTGGTACCGCTCGTCGTCGGGGTGCGCGACCAGCGCGACGCAGGCGGGCAGCAGCTCCGGCCGCGTCGTCTCGATGTAGACCGGGCGCTCGTCGCCGTGGAACCGGATCCGGTAGAACGCGCCGGGGTGCTCGCGGTCCTCCAGCTCGGCCTGCGCCACGGCGGTGCGGAACGTGACGTCCCACAGGGTGGGCGCCTCGGAGACGTAGGCCTCACCGCGCGCCAGGTTGCGCAGGAACGCGCGCTGGGACGCCGTCCGCGCGGCGTGCCCGATGGTGGTGTAGAGGTGGCCCCAGTCGACCGACAGGCCGACGCGGCGCCACACCTCCTCGAACGCCTTCTCGTCGACCTCGGTGAGCCGCTCGCACAGCTCGATGAAATTGCGCCGCGAGATCGGCTGCTGGCGTTTCGCGTCGGGCTTGGCCGGGGGCTCGAAGTCCGGATCGTAGGGAAGGGACGGGTCGCACCGGACGCCGAAGTGGTTCTGCACGCGGCGTTCGGTCGGGAGCCCGTTATCGTCCCAGCCCATCGGGTAGAAGACCGCCCTACCGCGCATGCGGTGGTACCGGGCGACGGTGTCGGTCTGGGTGTAGGAGAAGACGTGTCCGACGTGGAGGGATCCGCTCACGGTGGGCGGCGGGGTGTCGATCGAGTACACCTCGCCGCGCGGCCTGGTGCGGTCGAAGCGGTAGACGCCGCCGTCCTCCCAGGCGCGTACCCACTTGTCCTCCAGGCCGTCCAAGGAGGGCTTCGGAGGGACGTTCGGAGTACGCGGCTGCTCTGTCATGAGGCCAATCGTATTGACATCGGCCCGGAGCGCAGGCCGATTACCGGCGCCGACGCGGTGATCACCTCCACCGCCGGCGGCGGGCCGTTCCGGTAGCGTCGGAGACGACAGGACGAGAAGGGACCAACATGGCGGACAAGGGCGACATCGGCTGGCGGGTGATGGCCGGGGCGGCCGCATTCGCGGGCGGCTTCGTCGCGAAGAAAGTGATCACGCTGGCCTGGAAGAAGAGCACCGGCAAGGAGCCGCCGACCAATCCCGAGTCCCCCGAGGTCGCGCTGTCCGAGGCGATCGGGTGGGCCGTGGTGATGGGGGTCGGCATGGAGGTCGCGCGGCTGCTCGCCACCCGCGCCGCCGCCCACCAGTGGGCCAAGAGCACCGGCCAGAGCCCGTCGCACCTCAAGGCCGACGTCTGAGGCGACCCGGAGCGGGGGCCCGGCCCCCGTCCGAACGCCGAACGCGCCGCGGCCGGTCCCTTCGGTGATCGAAGGGACCGGCCGCGGCGCGTTCTCGTCCGGGCATCGCGCGCGGGCTCGCCGCGCGTCTCGGGTCCGCGCCCTCGGCTCTCGGGCGTGCCGCCAGGGGGTGGGCGGCGCGCTAGGGGTTCAGGCGACGGGGCTGGTCGCCGGTGAGCGGGGGCAGGCTGCCGGCGATCTCCCGGAGGTCGGCGCGCACCTTCAGGGCCAGCGCCTTGGTCGCGGATCGGTTGAGGGCCGCACCGGCCGCGGCGCCGGTGAGCAGGGGGCCCATGGTGGAAAGGCTCCGGCCGAAGACGCGGAGCATGCGCTTGCGCAGCGCGCTCTTGGCGGCCGTGCCGAGGGCGCTGGTCAGGGAGCCGCCCTCCAGGGGGTTGACGCCGCGCTGCCGCGCCCAGGACGTGACGAACGCGGCGCCGCGCGCGGTGCCGCTGCCCTGGACGCTGACGCCGTACACCTCGTGCAGCTCGGCGATCATCTTGACCTCGATCGCGGCGACGACGAGCGTCTCGGCCGCGAGCTGGGCCGGCGCCGTCAGCAGCAGCGGCGGGGCGGCGAACTCCACCGCGGCCAGCGCGCCGCCGGCGGCGCCGACGGCGGTCGTGGCGTTGCCCGCCGCCTTGACGACCCGGTCGGCGAGCTCCTCGCCCATCACCCCGTGGTGGTGGGCCTGGAGCGTCTCCAGATCGCGGATGGGGATGTGCGGTGCCGCCGCGACGAGCAGGTCGGCGAGCCACCTGCCCCGCGCGACGCCCGCGGCCCCCACCCTGCGGGCGCTCTGGCCGAGCAGTCCGGCCAGTCGCCCGAGCAGGCGACCGCGGGTCTCGCGGTCCATGTCCTCGTCCGAGGTGAGCCTGCCGATCAGCTCACCCAGCTCCGCGGAGCCGTCGCCGCGCGCCGGCTCCACTTCGCCGTGACGCGGCTCGTAGTCTCCCGTCACCCGGCCTCTCCCGTCACCCGACGGCCACTCCCGGTCACCTCGCGGCCGCCGGTCAGGCGGCGCACTCGCGGCAGACCGGCTGGCCGTTCTTCTCGGTCGCCAGCTGGCTGCGGTGGTGGACCAGGAAGCAGCGCGTGCAGGTGAACTCGTCGGCCTGCCGGGGGACCACCCGGAAGGTGAGCTCCTCGTTGGACAGGTCGGCGCCCGGAAGCTCGGCGACCTCGCCGGCGTCCAGGTCCTCGTCGATGATGCTGGCGGCCTTGTCGGCCCGCCGGGCCTGGAGCTCCTGGAGGCTGTCCTCGCTCAGGTCGTCATCTGTCTTGCGTGGGCTGTCGTAGTCGGTCGCCATCTTCTATCTCCATCCCCCTCAGTGCTTTATGCGCCCCGTCGCGCGGATCTAACGCTCGGGGGACCGTTCTTGTGCCCGATCCGGGCGGGAAATTCTGTCACGGTTGGTGACCTGCGACACACGAGGCGCGACCGTTCCCACGAGTGACTCCCGTCACCCGGCTCTTTCCTCGCACTGTGTCTTCGGTCACACACCCGGCGGGTGTCACGGTCCGGTCCGGGGCCGGGGCACCTGCCGGGGATCCCGCGGCGGCGGGGATCATATCGGTCCTGGGAGGGTTGTGCGCACCGACCGGCCGGGCGCGGCGGGACGGTTCGATCCGGCAGCCGGAATAGCGAACCGGACGCATCAGTGAAACGTCTGAACTAACGCGATATCGTGCCCGCCTGAGGTTGGGGGCGGACCCCCTGCGGGGGCGGGCCCGGCGATCGCCGGCACGGGACCCCCGCGAGCGGGTCCAGCGCACAATGTCGCGGACATCACTGCGGGTCAATGGAGGGTCAGATGCCGGATGCCGCTCCGCTGGAGCCGGGCGATCCTAGGGCACTCGGACGGTACGAGGTCATCGGACGGCTGGGCGCCGGAGGCCAGGGCGCCGTGTTCCTGGGCAAGGCGCCCAACGGCGAGTACGTCGCCGTCAAACTGCTGCACGCGCAGATGGCGAACGACCCGGCCGCGCGTGCCCGCTTCACCCGGGAGGTGGCGGCCGCGCAGAAGGTCGAGCCCTTCTGCACGGCGCGGGTACTGGAGGCCGACGTCCAGGGCGACCAGCCCTATGTCGTCAGCGAGTTCATCGACGGGCCCTCACTGCACGACGTGGTCGCGCACGACGGCCCGCGCGGCGCGGCGGAGCTGGAGCGGCTCGCGATCGGCACGGTGACCGCGCTCGCGGCCATCCACGAGGCCGGGATCGTGCACCGCGACTTCAAGCCGAACAACGTCATGCTGGCCTCCGACGGCCCGCGCGTCGTCGACTTCGGCATCGCGCGGACGGTCAACTCGCAGGAGAGCGCCGTCACCGCGACGGGCATGGTGGTGGGCACGCCCGGCTACCTCGCGCCCGAGCAGCTCACCGGCGCGCCCCTCACCCCCGCGGTCGACATCTTCGCCTGGGGCGCGACCATGGTGTTCGCCGCCACCGGCCAGTCGCCGTTCGAGGCCGACACGCTGCCGGTCATCATCAACCGGATCCTCAACGAGGACCCCGACCTCTCGGCGCTGCCCCCGGGGCCGCTGCGCGACCTGGTCGGGCGCTGCCTGTCCAAGGACGCCGGCCTGCGGCCCCCGGCGGCGCAGCTGCTGCTGAACCTGCTCGGCCACGTCGGCGCCGCGCCCGCCAACCAGGGCGCCGGGCAGGAGGAACTGCTCAACCAGGGCACGCGGATCGCCTCGCAGCTTCCGCCGCCGCCCCCGGTGCCGCCCGCCCCGCGGCCCCAGCCGCACCAGCAGCCGCACCAGCCGATCACCCCGCCGCCGATGCCGCTGCACCAGGGCGGCATGGGCGGGATGGGCGGGATGGGCGGCCCGTCCACGCCGCCACCGCAGCCGATCACCCCGCCGCCCATGGCCATGTACCAGGGCGGGGCGATGCCGCCCCAGCCGCACACGCCGCCGCCGATGCAGATGCCGCCCGGCCCGCAGTACGGGCCGCCGCCGAAGCAGTCCAGCTCGGCCGGGCCGATCATCGCGATCGGCTGCGGCGCGCTGGCGCTGATCGTGATCCTGGTGGTCGTGGTGCTCGCCATCATCGGCGCCAACAGCGACGACGACCCGCCCGTGACGCCCACCTACTCCCCGCCGAACACCTACACGCCGAGCGAGACGCCGACCACGAGCACCACGGGCGGGCTGCTCGGGAACTTCACCGGCGACGGCAACCAGCCGGCCGCCAAGGCGGGCCACACCCGGTTCAACGCGAAGTTCTCGCTGCTCTACTCCAGCGGCGTCGCGACCTACAGCTACCCCTCCGGCGCGCAGGACAACTGCTACACCCGGCTGTCGCTGATCTCCGGCGACGAGAGCAGCTCGAAGGTCGAGTACCGGGAGACGCCGATGGCGGGGATGAACCCGTCGGAGTGCGCGTCCGGGTACGTCACGTTCATCCCGTCGTCCAGCACCACGCTGCGGTGGGAGTGGCGCCAGCTCCAGTCCGAGACGACCCCGACCGCGTACGGGACCGTGTCCAAGTCATGACCGAGACCTCCAGGGCATGACCGAGGTCGCCCCTCTCCGCAAGGGCGATCCCGAACGGCTCGGCGCGTACCGGCTGACCGGCCTCCTCGGGGAGGGCGGTCAGGGCGCCGTCTACCTCGGGGAGGACGAACCGGGCCACCGGGTCGCCGTGAAGCTGCTGCACGCGCGCTTCAGCGGCGACCCGAAGGCCCGCTCGCGGTTCGCGGCCGAGGTCGCGGTCGCCAAGCGCGTGTCGGCGTTCTGCACGGCCCGCGTCCTGGACTCCGACGTCGAGGGCGACCGCCCGTACATCGTCAGCGAGTACATCGACGGTCCGGCGCTGTCGCGGGTGCTGGCGCAGGACGGCCCGCGGCGCGGCGCCGACCTGGACCGGCTGGCGATCGGCACGATGACGGCGCTCGCGGCGATCCACCAGGCGGGGGTCGTGCACCGCGACTTCAAGCCCGCGAACGTACTGCTCGCGCCGGACGGCCCGCGGGTGATCGACTTCGGTATCGCGCGGGCGCTGGACGCCACCGGGACCATGTCGAGCACGGCGGTCGGCACGCCCGCCTACATGGCCCCGGAGCAGATCTCCGGGGCGCGGGTCGGCCCGCCCGCCGACGTCTTCGCGTGGGGCGCCACGATGGTGTTCGCGGCGAGCGGGCGGCCGGCGTTCGGGCAGGACTCGATTCCCGCGGTGATGCACCGCATCCTGAACATGGCGCCCGACTTCGGCGAGCTTCCCGAGCCGCTGCGCGGCATCGTGGCGAACTGCCTCAGCAAGGACCCGGCGCTGCGCCCCGCCTCCCAGCAGGTCCTGGCGCACCTGCTGGCGCTGGCGGGGAGCCTGCCCCAGCCCGGCGGCCCGCGCGACGGCGCGGACGCCGTGATGCTCACCCAGGGGGTACGGACGGCGGCCGCGGAGTCGGCGCGGCTGCGGGCCCGGACGCCACCGCAGGCGGCAGCGCCCTTTCAGGTCGGACCGCCGGTGCCGCAGACGCCGCCGCCCATGCCCGGCCCGGCCTGGCCCTCCCCCGTCCCGCCCCACGACGGGAGCACGCCCAACACGTGGCCGTCCGTCTCCGCTCCGGGCGTCGACTTCACCAAGCCGTCCGGAACCGGCAAGCGGCCCGGCATCGGCGTCCTCGCGAGTGTCGGCGGCGCCGCGCTGGCCGTGCTGACGCTCGCCGCGGCCTTGGCCTGGGTCCAGTTCCGCGGTGACGGCGACGACCGCGGCACGACGGCCACGGGCGGACGGGTCGGCGGGACGCTGCCGGTCGCGATGGGGACGCCGGGCACCGCGAACGGCGAGATCGACCCGTCCCACGCCGTCGCCGGCACCGAGCGCTTCCTCGCCAAGCAGCTGTTCACGGGCCTGACCGAGGTCGGCGCCGACGGCGTCGCGCGCAACCGGCTCGCGGCGGCGCTCAAGCCGGACGCGCAGTGCCGGACATGGGACATCACGATCAAGGGCGGGACGACCTTCAGCGACGGCGAGCCGGTCGACGCGCAGGCGTTCGCCCGCGGCTGGGCGCGCAGCGCGGCGGAGAAGACCGGCGCCGCGGCCTACCTGATGAACGACATCGAGGGGTACTCCTCGGTGGAGGGCGGCGGGAGCGAGGGGCTGTCGGGGGTCAAGGTGGTCTCGCCGACCGCGCTGTCGGTCACGCTCACCGCTCCCAACTGCGACTTCGGGGGCCGGCTGTCCGAACCGGCGTTCATGCCCGCGCCGCAGGCGGCGGGCAGGCCCGACAACGCCGCTTTCAACACCCGTCCCGTCGGCAACGGCCCGTTCAAGGTGCAGGACTACCGCACCGGGGCGTCGGTCTCGCTCGTCCGCAACGACTCCTGGGCGTTCGGCAGGACCAAGCTGGACGGCGTGACCGTGACGCTGAGCGGCGACGCGGCCAAGAACCACGTCATCTACACGGCCGGGCAGTCGGACTGGTACACGGTCGGGACCGAGGACCTGGCCACGGTCCCGAGAACGGGGCTCGTCTCCGGTCCCCTGCCGTACACGCGGATGCTCGTCCCGATCACCGCGCGGGGCCCGATGGCGTCGAAGGAGGCCCGGCAGGCCGTCTCCTACGCCCTCGACCGCGGCAGGCTCGGCCAGGCGCTCGGCGGCTTCCCGAAGGTCGCGCACGGCATCGTCCCGGTGGCCGTCCCCGGATTCGGCAAGCCCGGCGTCTGCCCGTCCTGCGACGCGACGGACCCGGTGAAGGCCAAGGCGCAGGCCGCGTCGGCCGGGTTGAGGACGGGGTCCGCCATCCGGCTCTACTACCGCGAGTCGCCCGTCGACCAGCGCCTCGCCCAGGTCGTCAGCACGCAGCTCAAGTCGGTGCTAGGCCTCCGGGTCGAGATGAAGTCCTACCCCTTGGCCGAGTTCACGAAGTACCGCGACGATGTCGCGTCCAAGGACGCCTCAGGGCTGGCCTTCCTGCCCTACGGCCCTGACTACCCGGGCGCCTACACGATGCTGTGGCCGCTTCTGGGCGGCGCCAAGAGCACCGGCGCGGACTTCTACAACCTCGGCAAGTGGAGGAACGCCGCCTTCGACGGGACGATCTCCCAAGCGCTCAGGACCCCGGCGCCCGCCGAGCGGACCCGGCTGTTCGGGCAGGCCGAGAAGACCGCGCTGGACGACATGGCGCTCATCCCGCTCCTGAACGACGCCCGGGTCGCCGTGGTCCGGCCGGGCAAGTACGTCGGGCTCGGGCTGGACTACGACGGCGACCCGACCGTGGCGGCAGCCGCGCTCAAGTAGCCGTGGCGGCAGCCGCGCTCAAGTAGCCGTGGCGCCGCCGCTCCTGTGCGGGTCAGGACGGCGCCGGGCTCACACGGCCGGCTGGCCCGGCGGGAGCCGGACGGTGACGATCAGCCCGCCGCCGGGCCGCGGGACCGCGTAGACGGCGCCGCGGTGCGCCAGCACCACCGACCGGACGATCGACAGGCCGAGGCCCGCGCCCTTGGCCGACTCGACGCGGTCGGCGTTCAGCCGCCGGAACGGCTCGAACAGCCGCTCCACCTCGTAGGCGGGCACGACGGGCCCGGTGTTCTCCACCTGGACGGTCGCGTAGCCCTCCAGCATGCCGGTGCGCACCCAGAGCTCGCCGCCCTCCTCGACGTTGTGCTTGATCGCGTTCTCGACGAGGTTGGAGACCAGGTGCTCCAGCAGCACGGGGTCGCCGAGGGCCGTCCCCGACGTCAGCTCGGGGTGGACGGCGACGTCGTTGTCGTGGTCCCGGCGCGCCGACTGCTCCAGCACCGTCGCCGCCACCTCGGCCAGGTCGACCGGCGTGCGCGCGGTCAGCTCCCGCTCGCTGCGGGCGAGCAGCAGCAGCCCCTCGATGAGGCGCTCGTGCCGGGCGTTGGTCGCCAGCAGCGTCCGGCCGACGGCGCGCAGGTCGTCGGAGACCTCCGGATCGCCGAGCGCCACCTCCAGCAGCGTCCGGTTGATCGCGAGCGGGGTGCGCAGCTCGTGCGAGGCGTTGGCGACGAACCGGCGCTGGGTGTCGAACGCCTGCCCGAGCCGCTCCAGCATCGCGTCGAAGGTGTCGGCCAGCTCCTTGATCTCGTCGTCCGGGCCCTCCAGGGCGATCCGCTCGTGCAGCGTGCTCTCCGACAGCCGGCGCGCGGTGGTGGTGACCCGCTGGAGGGGGCTGAGGGCGCGGTCGGCGACGAACCAGCCGAGCACCAGCGTGATCACGCCCACCCCGCCGAGCGCGAGCAGCGACCGCCCGACGAGCTGCCTCATCGTCTGCTCGACGAACTGGCGCTGGAGCTCGGCCGACTCCTCGGCGGAGATGCCGAGGCCGATCACCTTGACGTTGCCGAGGATGTTGGCCATCAGGACCGACATCACGAACAGCAGCAGCGCGCCCGCCATGAAGAACAGCAGCCCGTAGAGGAGGGTGAGGCGCAGCCGCACGCTCATCCGGCCGGGCAGGGCGGACACCTGGCCGAGCGGCCCGCCGCCCTCGCCGCGCCACATGCCCTTCGGGGCCGGGTACGGCTGGGGGACCTGCTGCGGGCCGGGCCGCCGCCAGCGGCCGCCGCGCCGCGACCCGGCGTCCCCGGCGTCGCCTGCGACGGCGGTCGGCTGGGTGGCGCGAGCGTCGCCCTCCCCGGGCGGGTTCGGGCGGGCTCCGTTCCCGGCCGGGCCGCCGGGACGGTTCTGGGGTGCGGTCTCCTCGGTCACAGCCGGTATCCCACCCCTGGCACGGTCTCGATCACCGGTGGGTCGCCGAGCTTCTTGCGCAGGGTCATCATCGTGACCCGGACGACGTTGGTGAACGGGTCGATGTGCTCGTCCCATGCCTTCTCCAGCAGGTGCTCGGAGCTGACGACGGCGCCCTCGGCGCTCAGCAGCACCTCCAGCACCGCGAACTCCTTGCGGGTGAGCTCCACGGGGCGGCCGTCGCGCGAGACCTCGCGGCGGGCGGGGTCGAGGGTGATCCCGGCGCGCTCCAGCACGGGCGGGAGCGGCGCCGCCGCGCGCCGGCCGAGGGCCCGCACCCGGGCGATCAGCTCGGCGAACGCGAACGGCTTGGCCAGGTAGTCGTCGGCGCCGATGGACAGCCCCTCGACCCGGTCGTCCAGCTCCCCCGCCGCCGTCAGCATGATGATCCGGGCCGGGTAGCGCTGCGAGACCAGCTGCTTGCAGACGTCGTCGCCGTGCACCTTGGGCAGGTCGCGGTCCAGCACGATCACGTCGTACTCGTTGACCCCCGCGCGCTCCAGCGCGCCCGCCCCGTCGTAGGCCACGTCCACGGCCAGCGTCTCGCGGCGCAGGCCGGTGGCGATCGCGTCGGCGAGCACGCGCTCGTCCTCGACGACTAGAACACGCAAGGGTCCCCCTCCCGGTCGGGGCACGGCCGGCCCCGGCTTCGAACACGCCGTGCTCCGAGCATGCCCGCGCTTCGCGCATGCCCGGTCCACCGCGTCCGCCGTGCCCGCTTCAGATATGCCATGGAAGCCGTAAGACGCCCGTAAGCAGGTGTTCCTCTTCTGGTACGCCAGATCGTGATCTCACCGACGCAAGAATCCGCGAAAATTGCATCGGCGGACAGGTTTGACTTCAGCCTAGGCCTGGGTAGGCATGGGCACGATCCGGGAGGAGGCCCATGGGCGAGTTGTCACGCATGATCCAGCAGCGGCTCGACGACGCGTACGCGTCGCTGCGGAGCGCCCACGCGGATGGTGACACCTACCTGGCGGACATTCGCCAGGAGGAGATCGAAGACCTGCGCCGGATCGCAGCGAACAACGACATCGGCGTCGAACCGCCCCGCTGCGACTGACCCGCCGTCGCAAGGCGCTGTCCGAGACGGGGAGCCCGGGACCCGGTCCCGCGCTCCCCGTTCCGGTTCCCGAGCGGCCCCGGTTCCCGTGCCGGGCCCGTCCCGCCTCAGTCCCTGGTCGGGTCGAGGGGGGCCAGCACGTCGTGCAGGGCCTCGAAGGTCCCCGGCCCGGCGGCGATGGTGAGCTCCGAGCCCGGGGCCGCGCCGTGCAGGCCCTCGACGCGCCCGCCCGCCTCGCGGACGATCAGCCCGCCGGCCGCGATGTCCCACGCCTGGACGCCGCGCTCGTAGTAGGCGTCGGCCCGCCCGGCGGCGAGCGAGCACAGGTCGACGCAGCACGACCCGCCCCGGCGGATGTCGCGGATGTTCGGCAGCACCCCGGTGAGGACCTCCGCCTGCCGTGCCCGCCGTCCCGCGTCGTAGCCGAAACCGGTGGACACGAGCGCCCTGCCGAGCGGCACGTGCGCGTTCACTCGGAGCTCGCGCTCGCCCGACTCGGTGTGCTGCAAGGCGCCGCCGCCGCGCACCGCCGTATAGGTCTCGCCGCGTAGAGGGATCTCCACCACCCCGGCAACGGCCTCCCCGTCGACCTCGGCGGCGATGCTCACCGCCCAGTCGGGCAGGTCGTAGAGGTAGTTCACCGTCCCGTCGATCGGGTCGACCACCCAGCGCACGCCGCTCCCGCCGGCCTGGGTGCCGCCCTCCTCGCCGAGGAAGCCGTCGCCCGGGCGCACCGCCCTGATCCGCTCGATGATCAGCCGTTCGGCGGCCCGGTCCATCTGGGTGACGACGTCGGTGGGCGACGACTTGGTCTGGACGACGTCCGGACCGCCCGCGGGACGCTCGTCGACCAGCATCCGGCCCGCCTCGCGGGCGGTGGCGACGGCGAGCTCCAGCAGCTCGTCGGCCAGGCTCATGAGACCTCTTCGAGAAGGAGGCGGGGCAGGGCGGCGAAGCGCGGGTCGCTGCCGGGCGTGGCGGCGCGCACGAAGTCGAGCCCGAGCTCGGAGGCCCGCTCCGCGGCCTCGACGTCGAGGTCGTACTTGACCTCCATGTGGTCGGAGACGAACCCGATCGGCACCACGGCGACGGCGCGGACGCCCTGGCCGTGGAGCTCCTCCAGGTGGTCGGTGATCTGCGGCTCCAGCCACGGCTGGCTCGGGGGCCCGCTTCGGCTCTGGTAGACGAGGTCCCAGGGGGCCCCGGGGGCGACGCGCTGCGCGACCGTCTGCGCGACCGTGTGCAACTCCGCGGTGTACAGCTCCTGGTTGGGCTGGGACAGGGGCACGCTGTGGGCGGTGAAGACCAGCCGCGCGCCCTCGGGCAGGCGGCTCAGCGCGTCCTTGGCCGCGTCCACGAACGGCTCGACGAAACCGGGCCTGTCCGCGTAGACGGGGAGCTTGTCGATCTCGGGGGCGCCCGGGACCTCCTCCCGGGCGCGCGCGATGTCGTCGAGGTACTGGTCGTTGGTCGAGTAGCCGCTGTAGGCGGACGTCACGAACGCGGCGGCGTGCCGGATCCCGTCCTCCTTCATCTGGCGGACGGTGTCGGCGAGGTAAGGGGACCAGTTCCGGTTGCCCCAGTACACCGGCAGGTCCACGCCGTGGGCGGCGAAGTCGGCTTCGATGGCGGCCTTGAGGTCGCGGCACTGCTGGTTGATCGGGCTGACCCCGCCGAACAGGAAGTAGTGCTCGCCCACCTCCACAAGGCGCTCCTTGGGGATGTTGCGCCCCCTGGTGACGTTCTCGAGGAAGGGGAGCACGTCCTCGGGCCCCTCCGGCCCCCCGAAGGACAGCAGAAGCAACGCGTCATACGACGTCATGCGTCCATCCAACCAGCCCCGGCCGCCGCCCCTCGTCAGGGGTGGTCTCACTCGTAGCGCGCCGAGTACGCCTTCGCCAGGTTGAGGACCTTCTGGACGTACCAGTCCGCGTGGTTGTACTGCCAGACGGCCCGGTAGAGCTGCTTCCCGCCCCGGCCCGCCCCGTTGGCGCACAGGTACTTGGCCGCGCCCGGGATGGCGTCGTAGGGGTTCATGATGTCGGCCTTGCCGTCGCCGTCGCCGTCCACCCCGTACCCCTTCCAGGTGGAGGGCAGGAACTGCATCGGGCCGAGCGCGCCCGCGCTGGAGCGGCCGGCGTTGCGGCCGTGGTCGCTCTCGACCTGGCCGATCGCGGCGAGGACCGTCCAGGACAGGCCGGGGCAGCTCTTGGCCGCCTGCTTGTAGAGGTCCAGGTAGCTGCCGGGGCGCCCGCCGTCCGCGGGCGTCTGGTACTTGCCGTCGTGCAGGTTCAGGACGCTGGTGCCGGGTCCGAGGATCGTGCTGACGGCCTTGACGACCTTGCCGGGGCTCACCCCGGGCGCGTTGACCAGGACCGCCACGTTCGGGACGAGCCCCATCTCCTCGCCGGACCTCCTGCTCACGAGCATGTCGATGCCGGGCAGACCGAGCGGCCCGGAGCCGCCCATGGTCAGCTTCGGCATCGTCCGCCCCACCACCGGGTACTGGTAGCCGCGGTTGAGCTGGAGCTGCTGGGCGGCGGCGGGCGACACCACGAACTGGTCGCCGGCCAGGGCCCCCCAGAGGTCGGTCTTCTTCGCCGTCGCGGGCGGCGTCCAGGAGCGGAACGCCGAGGGGTCCACGGCGAGCGCGTTCACCTGGCGGCCCTGGAGCTGGACGGCGCCGCCCGCGACCGCCGCCACGTCGCGGACCCTGCCGAGCTTCGCGATCCGGCTGATCTTGGCGGCGGGGATCGAGCCGGTGCCGACGGCAAGCACGTCGGGCGGCACGACGCGCCGCAGCGGCGCGACCTGGCCGCCGGTGGCCACGTTCACCGGGTCGCCGGGCCGCACGCTCGGCGGCGCCTCCTGCGGCGGGTCGCCCCCGGCCGGCTCGGCCTTCTGCGTGGTCAGCGCCGCGTAGACGCCGCCGGAGGTGCTGGCGACGGCGAGGACCGCTATGGCGCCGATGAGGAGCGGCAGCGCCCGGCCGCCCCGCGGCGGCGGTGGCGGCGGTGCGCCCTTGCCCCGCGGGTCCCGCTTCTTCTTCTCGGGCCGCTTCTTCTTCTCGGGCCGCGGCCTCGGCGCGCGGGCGGCGGGCGCCTCGCCGCCGCCGGTCGCGCCGGTGCGCGGAGCTGAAGGAGGAGCCACAACATTTCCCCACGAGTGTCGCTACGGACGGTTGACCTGCCGTGGTTACCGGATCGTACGGTATCGCCGACTCTGTGCCCCCGTTCGGGCTCCCGAAAAATGTGAACTTTCCTCACGATCGATTCCTGAGTAGAGTCACCGCATGTCCCCAGCGACCAACCCGAAGTGGCAGAACTGGGCGGGAAACCAGCAGGCCGCACCGCTGCGCGCGACCACACCGCGCAGCGCCGACGAGGTGGCCGCCGCCGTCCGGTCGGCCGCCGGCGACGGCCTCACGGTCCGCATGACCGGCACAGGGCACTCCTTCACCGGCGCGGCCGTCGCCGAGGGCGTCCTGCTCCGCCCCACCGCGCTCACCGCCGTCCGCTCCGTCGACACCGCCACCGGCCTCGTCACGGTCGAGGCGGGCCTGCCGCTGCACGCGCTCAACCGCCTTCTGGAGGAGCACGGCCTCGCGCTGGCCAACATGGGCGACATCCAGGAGCAGACCGTCTCGGGCGCGCTGCAGACCGCCACGCACGGGACCGGACGCGACGCCGCCGGGCTCGCCTCCCAGGTCGAGGCCCTGGAACTCGTCCTGGCCGACGGCACCCTCACGACCTGCTCGCGCGAGGAGCGCCCCGACCTGTTCGCCGCGGCCCTCGCCGGACTCGGCGCGCTCGGCGTCGTCACCGCCATCACCTGGCGGACCGTCCCGGCGTTCCTGCTGCGCGCGCAGGAGGCGCCGATGAAGTGGGACGAGGTGCTCGCGCGCGTGGACGAGTTCGACGCCGCCAACGAGCACTTCGAGTTCTACTGGTTCCCCCACACCGAGGGCTGCCTGACCAAGCGCAACAACCGCGTCGAGGGCCCCGCGCAGCCGCTTTCCAGGTTCAAGCACTGGATGGACGACCAGTTCCTGTCGAACACCGTCTTCGGGGGCGTCAACAGGGTCACCCACCGGGCGCCCGCCACGGTGCCGTTCGTGAACGGCATCTCCGCCAAGGCCCTGGGGGCCCGCACCTACAGCGACACCTCGTACAAGGTCTTCACCAGCCCCCGCACGGTCCGCTTCAAGGAGCAGGAGTACGGGATCCCGCGCGAGGCGCTCGTCCCCGCGCTGCGCGGACTGCGCTCCCTGTTCGCCAAGCGGGACTGGCGGATCAGCTTCCCCATCGAGGTCCGGCTGCTCCCCGCCGAGGACGCCTGGCTGTCGATGGCGCACGGGCGCAGGAGCGCGTTCATCGCCGTGCACGTCTACCACCGCGACCCGCACGAGGACTACTTCCGCGGCGTCGAGGACCTGCTGACCGGGCTCGACGGGCGCCCCCACTGGGGCAAGCTCCACACCCGCGACGCCGCCTACCTCGAGAAGGCGTACCCCAGGTTCGGCGACTTCCGCGCCCTGCGCAACGAACTGGACCCTGACCGCCGCTTCGCCAACCCCTACACGAGGCAGGTCTTCGGCGACTAGCCGCCGGGGGTGGTGCGGGTCTGCGGGTCGGCGCCGCCCTGGCCGCCGTCCTGCGGGCCTCCGGTGGTCGCCGGGGGCTCCGGTGTCGTCGGCGCCGTGGTCGGCGGGGCGGTCGTGGGCGCCTGGGTCGGCTGCTCGGCCGGCTCCGACGTCCCAGGCGCCGGAGAGCTCGGGCCGCCGGAGGGGCTCTCGCCCGTGGGCGTGCCGCTCGGCGAGGTGCCGGGCTGCTCGCCGGTGCCGCCGGAGGGATTCTGCGAAGGCGTGTCGGCGGGGCGCTCATCGCCCCCGCCGCCGACGACCTTGGTGACGGTCAGGCCCTTGCCGCTCGCACCGCCGACGGGCTTGCCGGTGCCCGCCTCGTAGACCGTGATCCCGGCGATGACGACGGCGAACACCGCCGCCGAGGAGACGACGAGCTTCACCCAGTGCGCCTTGGCCCACTCGACCGTGCTCTGCCAGGCCGAGCGGCGAACGACCTGGCGCACCGCGTCCTCACCGGCCTCCTCGGCGAGCGCGGCGGCGACCGTCTGCGTCGGGTCCAGGCGCGTGGCGCCCGGATCGCCGCCCGGGTCGAGCCGCGTGGCGTTCGGGTCTCCCCCGCCGGGCAGCGGGTCGAACCGGGTCGCGTTCGGGTCGCCGGACCACACCGCGGTCCGGGTCGGGTCGGCGCTCCTCGCCTCGTCCGCGGCGCCCTCGGCCGCGTCCCGGCGGCGGACCGCCGACTGCAGGTGCGTCAGCTCCTTGATCTGCGCCCGGCCCTGGTCGAGGTAGTGCTTGCCGACCGCCGACCCCGCCGTCGAGATCACGCTCATCAGCGCCGCGCCGATGATCGTCCCGTACACGCCCAGGTAGGACGCGCCCAGGGCGGCGACCGCCGTCGCCGTCGCGCTGGCGATGAGCTGCGTCGTGCTCAGATCCGGCAGCTTGCGCGGCATCGCCTGAAATCACCCCTTGCCTCTCGCCATGGACACCCCGAAGAGGAACTGATCGGGAGCACGCGCGTGTTCCTGCCCACGACGTGACGCTCGCAACGTCGAATCGGCGGGAGGTTCGCGGCGCCGCCGGCGGGCGCCGTCGGGAACGGTGTGGAAAAGGATGGACAAGAATCGCGCAGAGCGCCCCCTCGCCGGTCGCGACACCGGCAAGCTTGGTCAGGTGCCCTCTTCTACCTCGTGAAGGGGGCTTCGAGAGCGGCGATGTTCGGACATGCCGGGTACGGTGCTGGCAGCAGGTGTGTCCGAAAGAGAGACTCGGGAACCCGGGGGAAGGGCACGCATGCGCCCTCGGTGGGCATCGGACGGCCGGCCGGTGAGAGCACGGCCGCGGTCCGGCGTCCTCCGTGCCGTCTGGACAGGGCAGGAAGGACACGCATGCAGGAGCTGCGCCTCGTCGCGGTCAGCGAGGACGGTACGTACCTCGTCCTGGCCACCGCGGGCCGAGGCACCCGGTTCACCCTGCCCGTCGACGACCGGCTCCGCGCCGCGGTCCGTGGGCACTTCTCCCGCCTCGGCCAGTTCGAGATCGAAGTGGAGAGTCCCTTGCGCCCCAAGGAGATCCAGGCCCGCATCCGGTCCGGGGAGACCGCGGAGGAGATCGCCGAGTCGGCGGGCATCCCCGTCGAACGCGTCCGCTGGTTCGAGGGTCCGGTCCTGCAGGAACGCGAATACATGGCCCAGCAGGCGCAGCGCGTCACCGTCCGCCGCCCGGGCGAGTCCACCCCCGGCCCGCCGCTCGGCGAGACCGTCGAGGAGCGCCTCGGCCGCGGCGGCGTCGACCTCGAAGAGGTCGAGTGGGACTCCTGGAAGTGCGAGGACGGCACCTGGCGCGTCCGGCTGTCCTTCTTCGAGGGCGGCCGCCCGCACGCCGCCGAGTGGACGTTCGACCCGCGCCGCCGCCACGTCACCCCGCTGGACGAGGTCGCCGCCCGGCTCACCTCCGTCGAGTGGGACGACGACGCGCTCTCCGACACCGTGACGCCCCTCGTCCCGCGCCGTCCCGCGATGAAGGTCGTCTCCAGCGACCGCGAAAGCGCGCCGCGCGACCTCGCGCCCTACGGCCGCGACGTCGCCCCGCACCCCCGCGACGTCGCCTCCCAGGAGCGTGGCATCGCCCCCGGAGGGCGCGAGTTCACCGCCCGCGGCCTGCCCGCCGAGTCCGAGCAGCCCGGAACGCCGGAGCCGCTGCGCGCCGCGGAGCCCCGCACCTACATCGTCGAACGCGGCCGCATGCTCGATCCCCGTCCCGCGTTCCGCGAGGCGCCCGAAACGCCCTCGCTGCGCGAGGCCGCGCTCCCCCGCCCGCCCGCACAGGGCCGTGAGGCGCCCCCTCCCGGCCCGCCGGCCGAGGAGGCGGCACAGACCGCGCCCCCTGCCGAGGTGCGCGCGGACGAGGCCGTGGCGCCCGGCCAGAGCGACGAGCCGCGCGACGCCGCCGGGTTCGAGCCCGCGGAGCCGGCCGAGGCCGTCGAGAGGCATGGCGAGGCCGCGACCGAAGCGGCGTCCGAGAGCGGCGAGGCCGAGGCGGTCGCCGAGAGCACCGCGCAAGAGGAGGCGGCGTCCGCCGAGGACGTCCAGAAGCAGGAGGACGAGGCCCCCGTCCTCGAAGAAACCGAAGCGGCGTCCGAGAGCGGCGAGGCCGAAGCGCCCGAAGAGGTCCGGCAGGAGGAGCACGCGTCCGGCGAAGCGGCGGAGGCGGCTCTTCCGGAGGAGGCGTCCGAGGCGGCCGGCGAGCTCGAGGCCGACGAAGCACCCGAGGTGGACGAAACGCCCCAGGCGGACGAGGCGCCGGCGGTCGCGGCGTCCCAGGCCGCCCCCTCCCCGGAGCGCAGCGAGCCCGCCGGGCCCGCCGAGGCGCCGGCGGCCGCCCGGCCCCGCGTCGAGGCCGACGCGCCGCGTGTCCCCGAGGGCGAGCGGGAGGCCGCGCCGGTCCGCAGGCCCGCGCCGTCCCGCGAGCCCGCCGCCGAGAGCAAGCCCGCGCCGCAGCGGCAGCCCGCGCGGCCGCCCGCCAAGAAGAAGCCCGCGGCCCGGCCCACCATGCCCGCCGCTCAGGACAAGCCGGCCACCGGCTCGCCCGCCGCCGCCGCTGCGGCCGCCGAGTCCTCGGCTCCGCAGCGTCCGGCCCGGCGCCGCAAGGCGAAGGGCAAGCGCGCCTCCGTCCCCTCCTGGGACGAGATCATGTTCGGTGCCCGCCGGCCCGAATAGGCTCGGTGCCGGCACCGGGCGGCCGGTCCAGGAACGGGGTCAGCCAGGCGGGGGTGATGGCGGCGGCGAGGGCCACGGCGTCCTCCTCGGACATGTCCGTCGCCGAGCAGCCCCCGTCCCCCGCGCCCACGGCGGCGAAGAGGGTGGCGAGGCCCAGCCTGCGCTGGAAGAGCGTCTGGCGGACCCGCCAGCCGATGACCGCCGAGTGCTCGACGACGACCTGCCGGCGGCGCAGCGAGCCCGACCGGACGGTGAGGCGCTCCCCGTCGGTGGCGTGGCCGAGCTGGCGGTAGCGGTCCAGGCCCAGCGGCACCGCGAGGACGGCGGTCACGGCGCACGCGCCGGCGACCCAGGGCTGCCCCGCGAGGACGGCGAGGACCGCGACGCCGGCCGGGACCGCCACGGCGCGCACGACCCGGCGGCTCCGCGCGGCCGGCGGGTGCGCGGCCAGCGGGCCCGGGACGTTCCCGACGACGCGGGCGGCGAGGGCCTCGGCGGCCGCCCGGGGAGCGGCGGGCAGCAGGCGCCCCCGCTGGGCGGCGTCCCCGAGCCCGGTGACGAGGGCGCCGAGGCGGGTCACGCCCGCCGCGCGCTCGAACGGGTTGTCGGCGAGCTCGACGCCCCGCAGCCGGCGCCGTTCGAGGGAGACGCTGCGGCGGGTGACGAGCCCGCGCTCGGCGACGAGGGAGCCGTCCCGCTCGTGGACGGTGAAGTCCCAGTTGAACAGGGTGAAGGCGATCACCGACATGACGGGCATGGCGACCAGCGTCAGGATGATCAGCACGAGGACCAGGGCCGTCGGCAGCCCCACCACGTCGTGGCCGAGGCTCTCCACCCGCTCCCGCGTGATGAGGCCGAGGTCGTCGCCGAGGTTGTAGACGGTGCCGAGGAGGCTGCCGGCCAGCGCGAACGGCGTCAGCAGGTAGGCGCCGCTGAGCGGGGCGTACAGGTACCAGCGCCGCCGCATGCGCCCGAGGACGCGCCTCGGCGGGACGGGGGCGTCGCGGGCGAGCAGGACGCCGCGCAGCCGCTCGGCCTCCGCGCGGGAGACCGCGTTCAACTCCCCCTCCCCGCCGTCCGCCCCGGCGTCGATCTGCACGACCGCCAGCCCGAGCAGCCGGTGCGGGAGCGAGGCGCTGATGTCCACGCCCCGGATCCGGTCGCGCGGGATGCTCTTGACCGACCGGCCGATGAGGGCGCGCCGGAACTCGATCCGGTCGTCGTGCAGGCCGTAGGTGAACGTCACCCAGTTGGCGACGTGGAAGAGCAGCCCGAAGCCCAGCCCCACGAGCGTGAAGTAGAACGCCGTGGACAGCCCGCCCACGAGCAGGCCCGTCGCGCCGGCGGCCAGGAGGGCGACGAGCTCGCGGACGGCGCCGACCACGAAGGTGAGCGGATGCAGGCGTGCGGTCACGTCGCGTCGTCGCGGAGGTCGTGCGCGCGGTGCGCGAGGTCTTCGGCGAGCCGCGTCGCCACGTCGACGGGCAGGCCCGAGACCTCCGAGGAGCCGGCATGGGAGGCGGTGCTCACCTCGATGGTGGCGAGGCCGAGCATCCGCTCGATCAGGCCCTGCTTGCTGTCGACGGTCTGGATGCGCCCCACGGGCACCAGCAGCCACTCGCGGCTGAACCAGCCCGTCCGGGTGTAGACGACGTCGGCGCTGACCTCCCAGCGGTGGACGCGGTACCGCCAGACGGGCGCGACCGTGACCATGAGCAGCCCCGCGGCGCCGACGAGGTAGGGCAGCCAGCCGATCCGACCGGTCAGCCAGCCGGGGAGCGCGTCCCAGCCCGCGTCGCCGGCCCAGGCGGCCACGCCGAGGGCGAGGCCGAACGCGAGCCCCCACAGCAGCAGGTACTCGATGGCCCAGTGCGCGATCGCGCGGGGCGAGACCCGGTGCTCGGGCGGCCGCAGCCGCGGCGGGTGCGGCCCCCCGCCGTCCCTCCGGCGACCGCGCCGCACCGACGTCACACCGCGAGTCTAGAACGCCCGAAGCGCCCTTCCGCCGTCCCGAGGCCGCGGAAAGACCGGTGAAGCGGCGGCACGATTCCCGGCGCGGCGTCGTTTCTGTCAGTAGCGCGTGCGAGATTCTCGGTACCTCACACGTGATCCGCCGCGCGCGAGATTGTCAGTGGGGCATGCAAGGTTTGTGGCGTGGTTCACGCTGCCGACAGAGCCCTGCCTGGGGCGGCGGGAAAAATCGGATGCACTTGACCCGGACTCCGCCTACCTTGCTGGTCCCCGGCCGCGGGGCCCCGGCGTCCGGCAACCGAGTCCTAGGAGATCCCATGACCTACGCGATCCAGGCCGACGGCCTGGAGAAGCGGTTCGGTGAGACCAGGGCGCTGGACGGCGTCTCCCTCACCGCCGAAGCCGGGACGGTCCTCGGCGTGCTCGGGCCGAACGGCGCCGGCAAGACGACCATGACCCGGATCCTCGCCACGCTGATCGAGCCGAGCGGCGGCACCGCCCAGGTCGGCGGGTACGACGTGGTGAAGGAGGCGCACAAGGTGCGCCAGCTGATCGGGCTGACCGGCCAGTACGCCGGGGTCGACGAGATGCTGACCGGCACCGAGAACCTCGTCCTGATCGGGCGGCTGCTCGGGCTGCCGCGCCGCGAGTCCAGGTCGCGCGCCGCCGAGCTGCTGGAGCGCTTCCAGCTGACCGAGGCCGCCGAGCGCGCGGCCAAGACCTACTCGGGCGGGATGCGTCGCCGCCTCGACCTGGCGGCGAGCCTCGTCGGGCGCCCGCAGATCCTGTTCCTGGACGAGCCGACCACGGGCCTCGACCCGCGCAGCCGCAACGGGCTCTGGGACATCGTCCGCGGCCTGACCGACGACGGCGTCACCGTGCTGCTCACCACGCAGTACCTGGAGGAGGCCGACCAGCTGGCCGACGACATCATCGTCATCGACCGCGGCCAGGCCATCGCGCACGGCACGTCCGACATGCTGAAGGCCCAGGTCGGCGGGCAGGTGCTGGAGGTCAGGCCGGTCGACGCGGCGAACGTGGCGGCGGTGGAGCGGATCGTCGGGGAGCTGGCCGAGGCCGTCCCGGAGGTCCGCGACGACCTGGTCAGCGCGCCGATCACCGACCCGCAGCTCATGCCGGCCGTGGTCCGCCGTCTCGACGAGGCGGGCGTCGCCGTCGGCGAGCTGTCACTGCGCAAGTCCAGCCTGGACGAGGTGTTCTTCGCCCTCACAGGCCACCACACCGACGACATCGACGCCGAGGCCGGCGAGCTGGAGAAGCAGGCCGACAAGGAAGGTGCCTCAGCATGACCACCGCGACGCTCGCGCCGCAGGAGCTGTCCAGGCGGATCGCGCCGGGCACGGCCGTGCGCAACACGGTCACGCTGGCCTGGCGCAACCTGGTCCAGATCAAGCACAACCCGATGGAACTGCTCGACCTGTCGATCCAGCCCATCATGTTCGTGCTGCTGTTCGCCTACGTGTTCGGCCCGCCGATGGCGGGCAGCGTCGAGGCGTACCTGCCGATCGTGATCCCCGGCATCATCGCCCAGAACGCCCTGTTCGCCGGGATGAGCACCGGGTTCGGGCTGAACACCGACATCACCAAGGGCGTCTTCGACCGGTTCCGGAGCCTGCCGATCGCGCGCAGCGCCCCGCTCGCCGGGCGGATCATCGCCGACACCGTCAAGCAGGCGTGGTCGATGGCGATCCTGCTGCTGGTCGGCTTCGCCATCGGCTTCCGGGTCGAGACGAACGTCCTGGCGGTGGGCGCGGCGTTCCTGCTGCTGCTCGGCTTCGCGATCCTGTTCTCCTGGACGTCGGTCTTCATCGCGATGAAGGTCAACGAGCCGGAGAAGGTGCAGATCTTCGGCTTCGTGGTGATCTTCCCGCTGAGCTTCCTCAGCACCGCGTTCATCCCGTCCACGAAGGGCATCCCCAGCTGGCTGGCGTTCTGCATGGACAACAGCCCGGTGACCCAGCTCGTGGAGGCCATGCGCGGCCTCCTGGTCGGCGGGCCCGTCCTGGAGCACGCCTGGATCGCGCTCGCGTGGGGCGTGGGCATCTCACTGGTCTTCGCCCCCCTGTCCCTGCGCGCCTTCAAAAAGCGCGCCTGACCAGCGGAGACGAACCACGGCGGCCCTGAACACGGCACGGCCCTGAACACGGCACGGCCCTGAACACGGCACGGCCCTGAACACGGCACGGCCCGGTTCTCCCTGGAACGGGGGACGCCCCGGCGGTCGGGTGACCGCCGGGGCGTCCGGAGCTGACCGGTTCAGGCACGTTCCACCGGTTCAGGACTGCCGGTCAGGCCGCGTTCTCGGGCGCCTTGGCCTTCGCCTTGGCGTCGTCGAGGGCCGCGAGCTGGAAGTCGGCGCGCGGCTGCTCGATGGTCGCGAGCGAGACGGTCTCGCGCTTGAGGAACAGCGCGAGCGTCCAGTCGGCGATGACGCGGATCTTGCGGTTGAAGGTCGGGACCATCGCGCCGTGGTAGCTGCGGTGGAAGAACCACGCGGGCCAGCCCTTGAGCTTGATGCCGAGGGGGTTGGCCACGCCCTTGTGCAGGCCGAGGCCCGCGACGGCGCCGAGGTTGCCGTGCACGTAGGGCTTGAGGGTCTTGCCGCGCAGCGAGCGGACGATGTTGTCGCCGAGCAGCTTGGCCTGGCGCACCGCGTGCTGGGCGTTCGGCGGGCAGAACTGCCCGTCCTCGGTGAGGTCGGGGATCGCGGCGTTGTCGCCCGCGGTGAACGCGCGGACCAGGCCCTCGATGGTGAGGTACTCGGTGCCCTTCACGCGGCCGCGCTCGTCCACCGGCAGGTCTCCGTTCCGCACGACCGGCGACGGCTTGACGCCCGCGTTCCACACGAGGGTGCCGGCCGGGAAGCTGCTGCCGTCCGACAGCTCGATCTGCCCGTCCACCGCGGACTGCAGGAACGTCTTCATCTTCACGGCGATGCCGCGGCCGCGCAGCTGCTCGGCGGTCCACTTGCCCATGTCCGGGCCGACCTCGGGCAGGATGCGGTCGGTCGCCTCGACCAGGATGAACCGCAGGTCCTGCGGGGTGACCTTGCGCATGTACTTGGTCGCGTCGCGGGTCATGTCCTCGAGCTCGGCGACCGCCTCGACGCCGGCGAACCCGCCGCCGACGAACACGAAGGTCAGCGCCTTGCGGCGCAGCTCGACGTCGTCGGTCGACTCGGCGATCTCCAGCTGCTCCAGGATGTGGTTGCGCAGGTGGATGGCCTCCCCGACGGTCTTCAGGCTGATGCCGTTCTCGGCGAGCCCGGGGATCGGCAGCAGCCGCGGCACCGCGCCGGCCGCCATGACCAGGTAGTCGTAGGAGATCCGCTCGGGCGGCCCGGCCAGCGGCTGGACGATGGCCCATCGCTCGTCGTGGTTCAGCTCGGTGACGCGCGCCTTGCGGACGGTGCACTTGGGCAGCACCCGGCGCAGCGGGACGACGACGTGCCGCGGGGAGATGTTCCCGGCGGCGGCCTCGGGCAGGAACGGCTGGTACGTCATGTACGAGTTGGGGTCGACGACGGTGACCCTGACCTCGCCCCTCCTCAGCTCCCGCTTCAGCTTCTTCTGCAGGCGCAGAGCGGTGTACATGCCCACATAGCCGCCACCCACGATGAGGATGTGGGGAGCGCCAGGGGTCCCCTCGGCGGTCCTGGCCATTGCGGCCCTCCAATGTCACGGTCGGCTTGTGAAGACATTCACAAACTAGCGGATGGAACGTGCCCTTCACCAACCAGGAACCAGGAAAGAACCGGTGAACTTCCCGTACAGGTAAACGAAGGGCCCGTATCGGGTGTGAAACCCGCCACTACTTCCCCAAAATCACCATGAGGTGGGGCAATGCGCGCATGACCAACGTCACAGGAGACCCGGCGGGGCGGCGGTTCCCCGAGGCGCGCCGAACCGCCCGTCCCACCCCCGAGAAAGCCCTATGGTTGGGGCGGACGAGGAAGGGGGCGCCGGCGGCGGGACGCGCGCGGCCGAGAGCGGGGGCCGGGACGACAGGCGCCCCGGCGGCGCGCGGCGTAGCATCTCGCCCTGGAGCGTATCGATGATGAGCAGAGACCGGCGTTCGGTCATGGCCGCGGTGGGCGCCCTCGCACTCGCCGGGGCGCTGGGCGGCTGCGGGCTGATCGGCCAGCCCCAGAACAAGAGCGCCGAGCTGTCGGAGTGGTTCACCGTGACCAGCCCCGTCTTCCGGGATGGGCGGGAGTTGCCCCCGAGGTACGGCTGCACGACGTACCCTGGCGGGCAGGGCAAGACCCCGCCGCTCCGGTGGTCGGGCACGCCGGCCGGAACCAGGTCGTTCGCGATCGTGATGGACGACCCGGACGCCTCCGGCGGCGCCAGGGTCCACTGGGTGATCGCGGGCATCGACGGAACCGTCAACGAGCTGGTCGAAGGCGCCCGGCTGGACCGGACCGTCGAAGGGTTGACCACAGGCAAGAAGGCGGGCTACTCGCCCCCGTGCCCGCCCAAGGGAGACAAGCATCGGTACCGGTTCACCATCTACGCGCTGGACGACCCGGCACCGTTCCAGAACGGCGCGGCCTTGAAGGACTCGCTCCCCGCCATCGCCAAGCACACGGTGGGACGCGGGCGCATCACCGGGAACTTCGGCGGCGAGCGGGCGCGTTGACCGTGGAGCCTGAGAGCACAGGGTCAGGGCGGACCCCACCGGGGGCCGGAGTCGTCAGGGGTGTGCGGGTCGGCGAAGTTGGCCGATCGGCACGCGCCGTGTGAGGGTAAATGTGCGCGAAGGGTGTGACAACGGTCATAGCGGTCGGAGAGAATCGGGTTAAGCCAAGGCGGCGGAAACCCGTGACTATCCGGACGCTGGCGACAAACGGGACGGACCCGCGGTCCGCGCTGGCGACTCTCGCCGGGCCAAGGCATTGGGTGGTGGCATGACTTCTTACATCGTGGTCTTCGGCCTCATTGTGGTCGTCGTCCTCGTGGTCGTCCTCGTGGCCCTCGGCCTGCGGGCCAGCAGGGCTGGGGGTGATGACGACGACGACTGGATGGACGACGAGCCGCAGAAGCAGCCGCGCGGCCGCAGGGCCATCCCCCCGCCGCAGGAGCAGATGGGCGGCCAGGAGGACTACGGCCCCGGCTACGACGACGGCTACGACGGCGGGTACGAGGGCGGCTACGACCGCGCTCCCGAGCCCGCCGCTCCCGACCGCCGCGTCGCCGGCGGTGGCGGCGGCCCGCTCGCCGCTCCCACCTCCGCTCCGGCCCCGTCCGCCCCGCCGCCCCCGCCTCCGGGCCAGGCGTCGGACGAGATGGAGGACGACGACTACTGGGCGACGATCACCTTCGACAAGCCCAAGTTCCCCTGGCAGCACGACGAGGGCGGCGCGCGTCCCGACGCCGGCCCGGCCGCCGACCCGCTGAACGCGCCGCAGGCTCCCCCGCCCGAGCAGCCGCCCGTCGAGCAGCCCGGCCTCACCCAGCCGGTCTCCTTCGGCCCCGACGGCAACGTCCTCAACGGCCTCGGCGGCGGGACCGGCCCGCAGCAGACGCCTCCGGGCCCCGGCGGCTTCCAGGGCGGCTCCCCGTTCCCGGCGGGCGACCCGAGCGCGACGTCGCTCGACCCCATCCCGGCCGACCTCGCCGGGCCGGGCGGCCCCGGACCGCAGAGCCCCTTCGGCGGCCCCGGCGCGCCCGACCAGCCGGTCTACGGGGGCCAGGAGCCGCAGCCCGCCTACGGCGCCGCGGACTACGGCCCCGGCGACCCGTCCTACGGCGGCCAGGACCAGTACGGCGGTGACCAGTACCCCGGTGACCAGTACGGCGGCGGCCAGGACCAGTACGGCGCGGACCAGCCGCAGTACGGCGTCCCCGAGCAGCCCCAGTACGGCACCCCGGAGCCGTCCTACGGCGACTACAACTCCGACCCGCTCGGCGGCCGCCCCGCCGCCGGTCCCCCGCCCGGAGGCCGCCAGGACTTCGACATGCCGCTCGGCTCGTCCGGCCCTGGCGGGGCCCTCGGCGGGGACCCGCTCGGCCTGCCCCTCGGCCGTCCCGAGGAGCCGCCCGCGCCGCCCGCACCGCCCGCCCCCTCCGCGCCCGCCGCTCCGGCGGCGCACGGCGGCCCCGGCGGCGGTTCCGACACCGACGGCCACAAGCTCCCGACCGTCGACGAGCTGCTCCAGCGCATCCAGTCCGACCGGCAGCGGTCGGCTCCGTCGTCCGACACGGGCGGTTCCTACGGCGGCTCCCTGAACGACCCGCTGAGCGACCCGCTCGGCACCGGCTCCTACGGGACGACCCCGCCCGGCGGCCAGGGCACCGGCAACAGCGGCCCGTGGCCGGCGCCGACCGGCGGCCAGGGCGGCTACGACGCGGGAACCGGATCCGGCCAGGGCTACGACCCCGGGATGGGCGCTCCGTCCGGGTACGGGCAGGGCCAGCAGAGCGACGGCTACCCGACCGCCCCCGCCTACGGCGACTCGCAGCGCTACGACGACCCGCTCGGCGGCGGCCGCGAGTCGTTCGGCGGGTTCGGCGGCGGCGCCGAGGGCGGCTCCGGAGGCGCCGGGGCCTACGGCGACTTCAGCGGCAGCAGCTACAACGGCGGCGACCCGCTGGCCGCGCCCCACGACCAGGGCACCGGCGGCTACAACGACCCGAACTCCACGCAGGCGTACGGATCGGGTTACTACGGCGGGACGTCGCAGCCGCAACAGCAGCAAGGCGGCTACCCGCAGGGCGGCCAGCGGGACGACAACCCCCCGTACAACTCGCGCCAGCCGGCCGACGACTGGGAGAACTACCGCCGCTGACCTCCGCACACTGAAGCGCGTTGGGCCGAGGGCCGCCGGATCCGTCCGGCGGCCCTCGTCATGTCCGGGTCGAGGCACCGCCGGCTCTGGTTGAATACAGTGTGTGACTATCAAGACACCGAGTGTGTCCACCATCCGGCGCGACCTGCTCGCCTCGTTCGTCGTCTTCCTGGTCGCGATCCCGCTCTCGCTCGGCATCGCTGTCGCCTCCGGCGCGCCCGTCGCCGCCGGGCTGATCGCCGCGGTCGCCGGCGGCATCGTCGCGGGCCTGATCGGCGGCTCGCCGCTCCAGGTCAGCGGGCCCGCCGCCGGGCTCACCGTCCTCGTCGCCGGGCTCGTGCAGACCTACGGCTGGCGCGCCACCTGCACGATCACCATGCTCGCCGGGCTGGTGCAGATCGTGCTCGGCGTGAGCCGGGTCGCGCGGGCCGCCCTCGTCGTCTCCCCCGCCGTCGTGCACGGGATGCTGGCCGGCGTCGGCATCCTGATCGTCCTCGCCCAGGTGCACGTGGTCCTCGGTGGCAGCCCCCAGCAGTCGGCCGTCGCGAACCTGCTGGAGCTGCCGGGGCAGCTCGCGCAGCCGCACACGCGGTCGGCGCTCGTGGCCGGGCTGACCGTCCTCGTGGTGCTGGGCTGGTCCCGCCTGCCGCGGATCGGGGCGCTCCGCCTCATTCCGGGCCCGCTGCCCGCCGTGGTCCTGGCCACCGTCCTCGCCTGGGCCCTCGACTGGCGGGTACCGCGCGTCGACCTGCCGTCCTCGCTGCTGAGCGACTGGGGCCCTCCCGTCATGCCGCAGGGGACGCTGTTCGGCATCACCGGCGCGATCCTCTCCGTGGCGCTCGTGGCCGCCGTCGAGTCCCTGCTGTGCAGCGTCGCGGTCGACCGCGCCCGCCCGGCCGGCGTCCCGCCCGCCGACCTCGACCGCGACCTGCTCGGCCAGGGCGCCGCGAACGCCGTCTCCGGCGTGCTGGGCGGCCTGCCGGTCACCGGCGTGATCGTCCGCAGCACCGCCAACGTCGAGGCGGGGGGCCGTACCCGGCTGTCCCCGATCCTGCACGGCGTCTGGGTCCTGGTCCTGGCCCTGGCCTGCGGGCCGCTCATCGAGCAGGTCCCGCTGGCGGCGCTCGCCGCGCTGCTGGTCGTGCTCGGCGTCCGCCTGGCCGACCTGTCACGGGTCCGCGATCTGCGCCACCACCGGGAGGCGCCCGCCTACTTCGTCACCCTCGGCGGCGTCGTGCTGTTCGGGCTCGGCGAGGGCGTCCTGCTCGGCATCGGGGTCGTGGCGGTGCTTGCCCTGCGCCGGCTGACCCGGCTCTCGGTCCGGACGGAGCAACTCGTCCTCTCCCCCGACGACGTCCCCTCCGCGCCGCGCTGGCACGTGGTCGTCGAGGGCACGTTCACCTTCCTCGGCGTCCCCCGCGTGGCCCGCGCGCTCCAGCAGATCCCGGCGGACTGCAGCGTCGATCTGGACCTCAACGTCGACTTCATGGACCACGCCGCGTTCGACGCCGTCCACCGGTGGCGGCTGGCACACGAACGCCAAGGGGGGAGGGTCGACATCGACGAGGTTCATGAGGCTTGGTATGAAAGAGCTGTGACAGGCGATATGTCCCAACCGGCCAAGACCCCGCCTCCCGCCCGCTGGTGGGCGCCGTGGTCGAATCGGCGGCGGCGCTCCGAGACCGAGCTCGACGCACCCGAGATGTCCCCGGCGGACGTCCTGCTGAACGGCGTGCGCGAGTACCACGGGCGCACGGCCCCGCTCGTCCGGCCGATCATGGCCGAGCTGGCGATGGAGCAGAAACCCCAGCATCTGTTCATCACCTGCGTCGACTCGCGCATCGTGCCCAACATCATCACCGCGAGCGGCCCCGGCGACCTGTTCATCAACCGCAACGTCGGCGCCCTCGTGCCCCGGCACGGCTCCCGGACGCCCGACGACTCCGTCGCCGCGACCGTCGAGTACGCCGTCAACGTCCTGGACATCAAGACGATCACGGTCTGCGGCCACTCCAACTGCGGCGCGATGGCCGCGCTGCTCGCCGGCGGCACCGAGGTCGAGCACCTGGAGGGCCTGTCGCGCTGGCTGAAGCACGGCAACCACAGCCTCGCCCGCTTCCTCGCCGAGGACCCCTCCGGCGACGAGCAGCCCCTCGCCCGCCTCTGCAAGATCAATGTGATGCAGCAGCTCGACAACCTGCTGACCTACCCGTGGCTCCAGGAGCGGGTCGACTCCGGCGACATCCAGCTCGTGGGCCTCTACCTGGACCTCGGGACCGCCACCGTCGAGGTCTTCGACCAGTCCGGCGGCACCTTCGCCCCCGTCGCGGACGATGCCCCGCAGCCCCGGACCCTGACATGAGGGCGCGGGCCGTCCCCCGGCAGGACGGCCCGCGCTCCAAGCTCCTACCAGCGCCCGACGAGCTCCTCGTCGCTGCGCCCGTAGTCCCGCACGTACATCCCCGTCACGCGGCGCGCCCGGCGCGAACGCCGGTCCGACGCCGGAAGGAACAGCGCGTCGCGCCGGCTGGCGCGCGAGAAGTCCCACAGGTACACCAGGCTCCCCAGCATCCCGGCGACCACGATGGCCACGAACACGATGACGATCATCATCGCTCCTTTCCCACGGGACTCAGCACCCCGGCCCCGCCGCCCTCACCGATCAGGGCGATCAGCTCGTACCTGAACGGTATGCGCCCCGTATGAAACCCTCTGTGTCCTGTGACCCGTTTCAAGAGAGTCTCTGTCCCCACCCCACACCCACGGGAAATTACACACCCGGCCGCCCGTCCCCTGGGAAGACGGGCTCCGCGCCCGCCCGACCGCTCGCAGGACTTCCGCTCGGCTCCCGCCCGCGGCCTCAGCCGATCGTCAGGCGGTACGAGCCGCGGGCACAGCCGGTGACCCGCCAGCCGCCCTCGACCCGCCGGGTCTCGACGCGGTCGACACCGGAGCCCGCGGGGGCGGGCCGGTCCTCCCCCGGCACCCAGACGTCCAGGCCGCAGCCGCCGCCCGACGCCCTCCCGGCCAGGGCGAACTCCCGGGGCCCCGCGGCCTTCTCCCCCGGCCTGCCGCCGGGCACGGAACGCAGGGACGTGAGGACGCCGGGCGCCGCGCGCGGGTAGGCGCGCGAGAGCTCCTGGACGGCCACCGCGTCGCGGGGCAGGAACCGGCCCGTCGCGCAGTCGAGGTTGTTGAGCCCGTCACCGGTCGGCTCGACGCCGTTCTGCGGGTCGCCGCACGCCTGCTTCCACACCCAGAACGCGCCGCCGATCCGGTGGCCGTCCTCCTTGCGGGCGTAGCGGCGCAGCTTCCCGGCCACCGCGTCCGCGTCTCCCCAGAAGCCCCATTCGCCGCTCCACACCGGCAGGTCGCGGGCGGCCCGCCGGGCGAGGACGAAGCCGTGCTCGACCGAGGTCATGACGGGCAGGCCGAGCGAGGCGTCCATGGTGATCGACTCGGCGTACAGATGGGGTGCGAAGACGATGTCGGGATCGGAGGCGAACGAGCCGCGCGGGAGCGGGTCGAACCCGGTGCCGGACCAGAAGATGCTCGGCTCGACGAACAGCGGGTGGGGCCGGGCCTCGGCGGCGCGGATCGCCCGCAGGACGCGGTCGTAGAACCGGCCGAGCAGCAGCGTCGAGGTCAGCGGCGCCTGCTCGCCGAAGCCCGGCTCGTTGAGCGGATCGAACCCGGCGACCGCGGGATCGGCGCCGAAGCGTGCGGCGAGCATGCCCCACGCCTTCACCAGGCGGCTCTGCACGCCGTCGCGGTCGTAGTAGAAGTTGGTGAACGCCCGGTTGCCCGCGGGCGAGATGTCGCGCCCGGTGAACTGGCAGCGGGGCGCACCGTCGGTCTTGGTCGCCCAGGCGGGCGCGCCGTCGTAGCCGTCCATCCTGGACGTGCCGAGGGGGCAGGAGGTTCCGGCGGGGGTGGGAGCCTTGCTCCAGCCGTCCTGGTGCATGTCGATCACCGTGTACATACCGTGCCGCTTCGCCCAGGCCACGGCCTGGTCGATCTGCCGCAGGTAGCCCTCGTCGTACCGGGCGGGGCGCGGTTCGATCCGCGACCACGAGACCCCGAGGCGCACCACGTTCAGGCCGAGCGCGGCCATCTGCGCGAAGTCGTCCTCGCTGAGGGGCAGCGCGACCGGGACGTCCGGGCGCGGCGCGTAGAAGTCGACCAGCTGGTTGACGTTCACCCCGCGCAGGAGAACCTGCCGTCCCTCGGCGTCGACGATGCGGGGGCGCTCTCCCCGGACGGCTCGAAGCGGCGAAGGCTCCGTCCCGCGGGCGACGACCGCGGACCCGGCGGCGGCCGGCTCGCGGGCGGCGGGTACCGGTTCCGGCCGCGCGAAGGCCACCGCTCCCGTGGTCGCGGCGAGGACGGCCGCGGTGAGGAGCGCGAGCACCGGGACGGTCCGCTTCACCGGCCATCGGAGAGCGCCGCGGGCGGCGAGGAGGGCGAGCAGGCCGGGCAGCCAGCCGAAGGCGATGCCGAACGACGCGCCCTCGGCGAGCCTGACCCACGACGCGGCCGGCGTCTGCAGCGGAGTGCCGGGCCCGTCCAGGACCACGAGCCCGGCGACCTGGACGGCGCCGAGCGCGAGGCCCGCCCACATCCCGGCCAGCCACCCGCCGAGGAAGGCGCCGGTGGCCCCGCGGGAGCGGCGAGCGAAGGTCCGCTGGGTGCGGGCGAGCGCGAGAAGGAGGACGAGCAGGCCCGCGGCGAATCCGGCCGCTCCGCCCTGCGGGGACGCGGACGGCAGCCCGGACGGCAGGTCACGCGACCAGTGCGACGCGACCCAGGGCCCGGTCACGGCGACCACCGCCACGCTGACGGCCGCGAACGGCCAGTGCGCCCCGTGCGCGGGCTCCTCGCCGCCGCGCTCGCCGGCGCGCCAGGGCAGGGTCATCGCTGCGGGCACCAGCCCGTACAGGGCCGCTTTCGGAACGGTGAAGCTCGTCGCCCACAGCAGATCGGCGACGTTCGCCTCGGGTGCGGTCGCCGCCTCCGCCATGACGGCCTTCGCGACCACGGCGGCCAGCACGAACCCCGCCCAGACCGTCGCGAACCGCGCTCGCCGTCCCAGATGCCCGAAGGCCGCGGCGACCAGCCCCGTGCCCAGCAGCAGCAAGGGAACGTAGACCGCCAGAGGCGCGGCCTGCCACCGGGCGGCCGGCATCCAGCGGCCGGGCGCCCCCAGCAGCGCGAAGTACCCGACCGGGTCGATCAGTGCCCCGCCGAGGACGAGCACCAGGACCGCACCCACGACCGTCGGCACGAGCCGCCGCGAACCCATGCGATCTCCTAGCGCCGGGGAGCGCCAAAATACATGAACAAGTCTCACATTTGCCAGACCTCGTCTGCATCCCCGCAACGAGCACCCGCCAGCGCACCGGTCGAGCGAAGCGCTCTCAACTCACCGTTTCACCCGTGATCGGCGGCGAATTGGCTCCGTGGCCGCGGGCGGCGGGGTGGATTTCGGCGGGTTTGATGGTGAGTTTGCCGATGTGGCCGGTGGTGGTGACGGCCCAGGCGGTGCTCGTCGAGCCGATCGCGGTGGCTATGGGGGTGTCCGGGAGGGCGGTGGCGTTGATCAGACGGCCTGTGGGGATGTCCCAGAGCTGTAGCGCCCTGCCCACTGTGCCCGCCAGGGCGGGGCGGCCGTGGATGAGCCCGACGGACGGGTTCTTCAGTTCGAGGTCGCCCAGCCCCGGTCCGCAGGGTTCCCGGCGTCCCAGGTCCCAGAGTTGGAAGTCGCGCCAGTCGACCTTGAACAGGGCCACGGGACGCAGGTTCAGCATCCAGGGCCCCCATCGGTACCCACGGACCAGAAATGGCGGGCCTACCGGTTTGTCAGAAGTCGGATCCCACAATCTGGTGATGTGTTCGGGGCCGTCATGGCTGAGCCAGAGACAGGGCCGTCCGCCGATGGACATCGGACTGGGATCCGCCCATCCCTCAGGTGCGGTCCAGATGCGGAGCACGTGGTCCCCGTTGCGCCATTCGCGGAACCTCGCGGTGCGTTCATCGCAGGTCAGAATGGTCAGGCGGCCGTCCAGGACCGCAGGGCCCACCTCGAAGAACGCGCCGTCGTCCTCGGGGACGGCGTCCTCGATGAACTCGAAGCCATTCGGGGTCACCCGTTTGACGCAGTACCCGCTGCCTCGGGGTCTCTTGTAGAGGATGTAGGTGCCGTCCGGGCCGCTGAAACCGGTGAAGTGGTCCGCGGGAGCATTCCACCACTGCTTGTAGTGGTAATGCGCGTCGATGACCTCGCCGGAGGCGGCGTCACGCAGATCCACACGGTTATGACCGTCGCTGTCGCAGTACATCCCGGTCAAGAAGATCCGGCCGTCGAGGTCGACGACCTGCAACGCGCCGGCGTCGTGAGCCGAGCGGTCTTCCGCGTGGCCTGGATGCGCCCAACGCAACTGTCGCATGGGGCCACTATCCTCCCGCCGCCCATGGGCATGCGCTCCAAAGCGGGCCGCAGACGGGAGAAGCGGCGGACGAGTCGGCCTGTAAGCCGGGTTCTGTGCCCGCCGTCCCTTGCGGGGCGGCGGGTGACGGCCATCCATCTCGGGCCGCCGTTGCCGGCGGTCTCCAGCGGTCTACCCGCAGGCTCGGGCGGGCCGCCCTCAGGCACCTGCGCGGGGCCTCTTGCGGGGGCCCCTTCTTGACCTTGCTCCGGGTGGGGTTTACCTAGCCGCCCACGTCACCGTGGGCGCTGGTGAGCTCTTACCTCACCGTTTCACCCTTACCACCGGCGGACCGGTGGCGGTCTGCTTTCTGTGGCACTGTCCCGCGGGTCACCCCGGGTCGGCGTTACCGACCACCCTGCCCTGTGGAGCCCGGACTTTCCTCGACGGGGATCGCTCCCCGACGCGGCCGTCCGGCCGGCTCGTCCGCCGTCCATCAAGGTTAGCGGGTGCGCGAGTGACTTGCGCGGCCGCTTGATCAAGGTCCGCAAGTTAACTCGCGGACCTACGGGAGGGTGCTCAGGGCCTCGTCCAGGCGGGTCTCCGGGAGGGTGTGGTCTTCCATGCTTCCGGAGAGGAAGCGGTCGTAGGCGGCCATGTCGAGGTGGCCGTGGCCGCACAGGGCGGTCAGGATCACCTTGGGTTCGCCGGTCTCGGCGCAGCGGCGGGCCTCTTCGACGGCGGCGGCCAGGGCGTGGGTGGGCTCCGGGGCCGGGACGATGCCCTCCGTGCGGGCGAACAGGACGCCTGCCTCGAAGCACTCGCGCTGGTGCTTGGCGGTGGCGTCGAAGATGCCCAGGTCGTACATGTGGGACAGCAGCGGGGCCATGCCGTGGTAGCGGAGGCCGCCCGCGTGGATCGGGTCCGGGACGAAGTCATGCCCGAGCGTGTGCATCTTCAGCAGGGGCGTAAAGCCGGCGGTGTCGCCGAAGTCGTAGGCGTAGCGGCCGCGGGTGAAGGACGGGCACGCGGCGGGCTCCACGGCGCGGATGACCGGATCCATGCGGCCCTGGAGCTTCTCGCGGAGGAACGGGAAGAACAGGCCCGCGAAGTTGGACCCGCCGCCGGTGCAGCCGACGATCAGGTCGGGGGTGTCGCCGACGAGGGCGAGCTGTTCGAGGGCCTCCTCGCCGATGACGGTCTGGTGCAGGAGGACGTGGTTGAGGACGCTCCCCAGCGCATAGCGGGTGTCCTCGGGCGCGGCGGACTCCACGGCCTCGCTGATCGCCATGCCGAGGGAGCCGGGCGAGTCCGGGTCGTCCGCGAGGATCTTCGCGCCGGACGAGGTGAGCGGCGACGGGCTGGCGTGCACCTGGGCGCCGAACAGCTCCATCATCGAGCGGCGGTACGGCTTCTGGTCGTAGGAGGCGCGCACCATCCAGATCTCGCAGTCCAGGGCGAACTGGGCGCAGGCGAACGCGAGGGCGCTCCCCCACTGGCCCGCGCCGGTCTCGGTCGTCAGGCGGCGGACGCCCTGGCGCGCGTTGTAGTAGGCCTGCGGGACGGCCGTGTTCGGCTTGTGCGACCCGACGGGTGAGACGCCCTCGTACTTGACGTAGATGCGGGCGGGGGTGCCGAGGGCGCGTTCGAGGCGGTGGGCCCGGATGAGCGGGGTCGGGCGCCACAGCCGGTAGACCTCGCGGACCTCCTCGGGGATCTCGATGTAGCGCTCCCCGCTGACCTCCTGGGCGATGAGCTCCATGGGGAACAGCGGCGCGAGGTCGTCCGGCCCGACCGGCTCGCGCGTCGCCGGGTGCAGCGGCGGGGGCGGCGGGGCGGGCAGGTCGGGAACGACGTTGTACCAGCGTCGCGGCAGCTTCGACTCGTCCAGCAGGATCTTCGTGTTCACAGTGGCCTCCCGGGTCGCAGGCTAGGGGCCCGGAAACCGGAAGGCCAGAGGTCAGGCGGGGAGGTGATGCGTGTCGTTGAAGACACGAAGAGTGGCGGGACCGTCGGCGTACCAGTCGATGGACGTCAGCGCCGCCACGTCGAGGTGCATCCGGTAGAGGGACGCCATGGGCGCGCCCAGAGCGTCCTTCACCAGGAGCTTTATCGGGGTGACGTGCGAGACGACCAGGACCGTCTGCTCGCGGTAGCGGACCTTCAGCTTGTCCAGGGCCGTGCGGACGCGCCGGGACACCTGGGCGAAGCTCTCCCCGCCCGGCGGCGCGGCCTCGGGGTCGGCGAGCCACGCCTTCAGCTCGCCTGGCCAGCCCTTGCCCGCCTCGCCGAACGTGAGGCCCTCCCAGTCGCCGAAGTCGGTCTCGCGGAAGCCGTCCTCGACCCGGACGTCCAGGCCGGTGACGGCGGCGACCTCGGCGGCGGTGTCGCGGCACCGGGACAGGGGCGAGGTGACGATCGCGTCGATCCCGCGGTCCTTGAGCGCGAGCGCGGCGGCGCGTGCCTGGGCGAGGCCGTGCGCGGTGAGCGGGACGTCGCCGATCCCGGCGAAGCGCTTCTCGATCGACAGCGGTGTCTCGCCGTGGCGCAGCAGGAGCGTGGTCGTGGGGGTGGACGAGGCGGGCCTGGGCGGCGGCTCGGGCTCGCCCGGCGTCTCCTCGACCTTGCGGGTCCAGTGCTCGCCGCGGGCGGCGGCGTCCATGGCCTCGTTGGCGAGCCGGTCGGCGTGCGCGTTGCGGTTGCGGGGGATCCAGCCGTAGGACACCGAGCCCAGCGCGGCGGCCAGCTCGCGGGCCTCCAGCGCCAGCGGCACCATGTCCGGGTGCTTGATCTTCCAGCGGCCCGACATCTGCTCCACGACGAGCTTGGAGTCCATCCGGACCTCGACGCGGGCGGACGGGTCGATCCCCGCGGCCGCGGCGAGCCCGGCGATCAGGCCGCGGTACTCGGCGACGTTGTTGGTGGCGTGGCCGATCGACTCGGCGACCTCCGCGAGCACCTCGCCGGTCAGCGCGTCGCGGACGAGCGCGCCGTACCCGGCGGGGCCGGGGTTGCCGCGCGAGCCCCCGTCGGCCTCGACGACCAGCTTGCGGCCGGCGCTCACAGACCCGACTCGGGCGTCCGGACGAGGATGCGGCGGCACTCCTCGCAGCGGATGACCTCGTCCTCGGCGGCGGCCCGGATGCGGTTCAGGTCGACGGTGTTCAGCGCGAGGTGGCAGCCCTGGCAGGCGCCCCGGAACAGCTTGGCCGCGCCGACGCCGCCGAACTGGCCGCGCAGCTTCTCGTAGAGGCCGAGCAGGTCGTCGGGGACGTCCTTGGCGACGGCGGTGCGCGCGGCGCTCGACGCCCCGGCCTCGTCGTCGATCTCCCGCTGGGCGGCGTCGCGGCGCTCGGCGAGCGCGGCCAGCTCCTGCTCCGCGGCGGTCCGCTCGGACTGCAGCGCCGAGACCCGGCCCTCCGCCTCCTCGGTCCGCTCCATGATCTCCAGCACGACCTCCTCCAGGTCGGACTGGCGGCGCTGCAGCGACTCGATCTCGGCCTGCAGGCTGCTGAGGTCCTTGGCGGAGGTCACCTGCCCCGAGTCGAGGCGCCCCCGGTCCCGGTCGGAGCGGGTGCGGACCTGGTCGACGTCCTGCTCGGCCTTCTTCTGCTCCCGCCGCAGGTCGCCGACCTCCGTCTCGGCCGCCACGATCGCGTCGCGCAGCTCGGTCAGGCGGCCCTCGAACCGCTCGATCTCCGCCAGCTCCGGCAGGGTGCGGCGGCGGTGCGCCAGCCGGTCGAGGGAGCTGTCGAGGTCCTGCAGGTCGATCAGGCGAAGCTGGGCTTGCGGTGCGGCTTTCACTTGGCTCCTTCGTCGTGAAGGGTCCACGCGTCGGTGACGAGCGTGGACACCCGGGTCTCCAACTTGCCCGCTTCCGGGGACGACTCGGCCAGGAGCCGCTCGGCGTCGGCGAGCCAGGGCCACTCGGTCGCCCAGTGCGCGGCGTCCACCAGGGCGGGGCCGCCGTGCTCGGCGAACTCCGACGCGGGGTGGTGGCGCAGGTCGGCGGTGAGGTAGGCATCGACACCGGCGGCCCGCGCGGTGCCGAGCAGGGAGTCGCCGGCGCCGCCGCAGACGGCGACCGTGCGGACGGTGCGGTCCGGGTCGCCGGACGCCCGCACCCCCCAGGCGGTGGACGGCAGCCCCGCGGCGGCGCGGCGGGTGAACTCCCGCAGCGGGACCGGTTCGTCCAGTTCCCCGATGCGGCCGAGGCCGCGGGCCGGGTCGTCGTCGGCGGGGACCATCGGGCGCAGGTCGCCGGTGAGGCCGGCCGCCCGCGCCAGCGCGTCCGACACCCCGGGGGCGGCCCGGTCGGCGTTGGTGTGCGCGGTGTGCAGCGCGATCCCATTGGTGATCATGCGGTGGACGAGCCGGCCCTTGGGCGTGGTGGCGGCGACCGAGTGCACCCCGCGCAGCAGCAGCGGATGGTGCGTGACCACCAGGTCGGCCTCCCACTCCAGCGCCTCGTCGACCACGGTGGCGACGGGGTCGACCGCGAACAGCACCCGCCGCACCTCCTGGGCGGGATCGCCGCAGACGAGGCCCACGGCGTCCCAGGACTCCGCCCATGCGGGTGGATAGAGATCCTCCAGGGCGGAGATGACATGGGATAGGCGCACGTCCCGCAGGCTACCGCGCCTCGGCGCTCCCAACGAGCCACCGAGCGTCACCCTGGGATGCCAAGGTCTGTAACGATATGGGACGGGACAGTGCACGACCGAGGGAGGAACGCCATGTCGGCCGCCGGCGCCGCCGCGGAACCGGAGCCCATCCAGCCCATCCGACCCGTCGAACCTAAGGCGGAACGTCCGTACATGCCGGGTTACGGCATCCAGGGGCCGCACGAGGGGAGCGGCCTGCTGCCGTGGTCCTGGGCCGTGGAGCGGCTGCGGGCCGCCCGCAACTTCTGGGTGTCCACGGTCCGGCCGGACGGGCGCCCGCACTCGATGCCGGTGTGGGGCGCCTGGTCCGGGGAGGCGCTGCTGTTCAGCAGCGCGGCCCCGTCCCGCAAGATGGTGAACCTGCGGGCGAACCCGCAGGTCGTGGTCACCACGGAGGAGGCCGAGAACCCCGTGGTCATCGAGGGGCGCGCCGAGATCCTGACCGAACCGCGCGATCTACAGCGGTTCATCGACCTGGTCAACTCCAAGTACGCCACGCGCTATCGTGTCGATTTCCTGGACCCGGAGGTGAACGCCACCGTCGCGGTGCGGCCACAGTCGGTGTTCGGGCTCCGCCAGGGAGATTTCACTGGTTCTCCCACCCGGTGGTCGTTCGTAACCTGAATGTCCGCTGGGATCATTCTGGAGACTCATCGCGTTGGAGAGTGTGTGAAGTCACCCTTTCGCCGCCGCAAGCGCGTCAAGGGCCGTCCGATGGGCCACCGCCCGGACGCGGCCGAGCCGGAGGCCATCGAGTGGCCCCGCGAGGGGACGGGAAAGTCGTCCCTGATGGGGGCCATCCGGGGCGACGGCGAGACCGGCGCCGGTTTCGGCGGCGGCATGTTCGAGGACCTCGCCTCCGCCTTCGAGGGCTCCAAGAAGGTCAAGCAGGAGGAGCAGGAGCGGCAGAAGGTGCTGCGCCAGGACGACCACGAGCAGACCGGATCCGGCAACGTCCGCGACGACCTGGACTCCGGCAGGATCCGGATCCGGCGCAACCCGCCGCCCGTGTGACCGCTCCGGATCGTTCTCGAACATAGGTTCGAGTCCGGGTTATCCTGCCCTCGTGAGCACCTACGTTCCGCCCGGCTGGCCCTCGCAGGTGCATCCACCGGGCACCGACCGTTTCGAGGACACCGCCCTCGCCTGGCTGCTCGAGCTCGTCCCGCCCGAGTACCGGCGCTACGGCGTCCTGCGCCGCTACCCACTCGCCCTCGCCCGGATGGCCCGCCACCACGTCGACGCGTCCGTGGAGGCGGCCCGGGAGGGCTTCCGCACGGCCCGCGTCGATCTCGGGGCCGTCGTCCCCCCGCACGGCATCGAGTCCGTCCTGGACGCCTACCGCCGCGAGGGCGCCCGCCTCGTCGCGCTCCTCCAGGCGATCGAACTCGTCGAGACGGCCCTGCGCGGCCTCGCCGAGCCGGACGATCCCACCCATCGACGCCCCTTCACCCCCAAGCTGTGACCGGCGTGTTGACGCTGTGTCGTGGCGTGCGCAAGCCTTGATCTGTTCCTTACGGGAGGCGGGGTTCCGGTGAGCGCACCACCTGGGTGGTACCCAGACCCGGAGTTGATGGGCCGCGAACGCTACTGGGACGGCCAGACCTGGACCGGGCGGTCGCGCCGCTTCGACTCCCGCGCCCGCCGCCGCGCCTCCCTGAGCGCCGACCCGCCCCCCGAGGCCGCCCCACCGCGCCCCGCGCCCCCGCGCCCCCCGGCTCCGCAACCGCCGGCCGCCTCACCGCAGCCGCCGCAAAGGCAGGAGTCACCTCCCCCCACGGCGACACCTCCACCCGCGCACACCCCGGCGCCGCGAACACCCACGGCGCCACCACAGCCGCGCCCTTCCGAGCCACCGCAGACGCCGCCGCCCCCGAGCGGGCCGGCCTCGCCCCCCACCCCGGCGCCACCAAAGCCCCCGCCCTTCCCCCAGCCGCTTCGCTCCGGGCCTGAGTCACCTCACCGTGCGGCGACGCCTCCATCACCGCCCACCCCGCCACCCGCGCCCGAGACGCCACCGGCTCCCCAGCAGCCGCGCTCCGGACCCGAGTCACCCCACCGCACGCCACCGCCCACCCGGCCACCTGCGGCCGAGGCCCCACCGGCTCCCCAGCCGCCGCGCTCCGGGCCCGAGTCACCCCACCGTGCGGCGCCTCCGCCACCACCGGCGGTCCAGACGCCGCCTGCTACCCGGCCGCCCTCGCAGGAGCCTCGGCTCGGATCGGCCGCGTCTCCGCCGCCGAGCCTTGGCAACCCGTCCGCAGCACGGCCGCCGGCGCCACCTCCGCCCCGGCCCGCGTCAGCGGTCGAGCCGCCCACTCCTTCCCAGCCGCCGCCCCCGGCGGAATCTCGGCCGGGGACACCGGCGACTCCCCCGCCGAGCCTCGGCGCATCCCGGGCATCGCGCCCTCCGGCCAGGCCGCGGCCGGGCCCACCGCAACAGGGCCCACCGCAACAGGGCCCACCGCAGCCTGTGCCGCCGCAGTCGACGGGCGCGCCGTCGTCTCCGCCTCCCTTGGAAGAAGCGCGGTTCGAGTCGCCCGCGCCTCCGCCGCCGAGGCTCGGACGGCCTCGCGCGCCGTGGTCTCCCGCGCCGGCTCCGCCGCTCCCCGTGCAGACGCCGCCCCTGGAAGAGGCCCGGATGGAGACGCCGGCGCCGCCGGATCTTCGCAAGCCCCGCGCCCCGCAGCCCTCGGCGCCGCGCCCCGCGCCGGCGCGCCGGCCGCCTTCGATGGAGGACCGGGCGGCGCAGGTGCCGCGTGAGGCCGCTTCCGGCCAGGCGCCGGCGGGTGAGCCGGTCCAGCGCTACCTCCCGCCGGGGCAGCCGCACGGCACGCCGTCCGGACGGGCCGGTGTCGCGATCGCGCTGGTCGTGGCGGTCGAGGGTGTCGCGGTCGCCGCCGTCGCGTTCGCCCTGCGCTCCGTCTGGCCGCCCTGGGGCTCGGTCGTGCTGGCCGCGTTCTGGGCGGCCCTGCTGCTGGCGCCTCTGACGGCACGGCGCTCGTACGCCTACCGGGAGCCGGACGACGCCGAGCGCGCCCGGGTGGACCACGCGTGGCGCAACGTGCAGCAGCACGCCGGCGTCAGCGGCTACCGGCTCGTCATCGTCGAGTCGGACGCGTTGAACGCGTGCAGGCCGTCGGTGCGCACGGTGGCGGTCACCTCGCACTCGGCGCGCTCGCTGCCGCCCGAACGCCTCGCCGCCGTCCTCGCCCACGAGCTCGGGCATCTCCAGGGGTGGCATGCGGTGCCGGCGTTCGTCCACGCGCAGGTGACGCTTCCGCACCGCGTGCTGCGGTGGGCACTGCGCACGGTGTGGTCCCCGATCGGCCCGATGTGGAAGCGGGCCGTCGAGTGGCACCGGCCGATCGGCTTCCTGGTGGTGTTCCTCCTGGCCGCGGTCGCCTCGGTGGTGACGGTCCTCGCCGCGGTCCCGGCCGCGCTCGCCTACGCCGCCTCGCTGGGGGCGGGCCTGCTGAGCGCCGGGGGCGAGGCGCGGGCGGACGAAGCCGCGGCGCGCATGGGCTTCGGCGCGGAGCTGGTCGCGGCCGTGGAGCACCGCATCGAGCACCAGCCGGACGGCCTTCCGCTCCCCCTGGTACGGCGGGCGCAGGCGCTGCGCCGCCGGCTCGGCTGAGCCGTCAGCTCCTCCCGCCGAACAGCGGCGGCGGCCCCTGCCGGGGGTCGCCCGGCGGGCGCGGGCCGGTCTGCTGGCCGGGCGGCGGGCCCGGCTGGGACGAAAGCGGCGCCCGCGGCGGCGGCAGTACGGGCGGGGCGGCCCACTGCGGGGCGGACGGCGTCCCCCATTGCTGGGGCGGGGCCTGGGTCAGCGGGCCCGGCGCGGTCAGGGCCGGGCCGGGGGCGGGCAGCGCCTGCGGTGCGGGCGGGTCAGGGAGGGGGCCGTTGGTGACGCGGTCCAGGGTGATGATGGCCGGGTCGCATTCGACGGGCGTGATGGTGCGGCCGCCGCCGGGCGCCGACTCGACGAGCAGCAGGGCGTGGTCGGGCAGGTGCTGGAGGGTGACGGGTTCGACGACGTACTCGTACACGCGCTGCGTGGTGTCGGCGTCGCTCCAGTTGGTCCCCTCCGCGTAGGAGTAGGCGGCCGACCAGTTCCGCGACGTGGAGGTGGAGGTGCCCACGGTGTCGCTCCGGCTGGTGGAGCCGCCCCGGTTGCTGCCGCGCTGGTAGGACGTGGAGCGGTCGGGGAACAGACCGAACATCTCGCCGCCGGAGTAGGTGGTGCCGGACGAGCGGCTCGTCCCCCAGCTGCGGGACGTCCCCGTCGTGCGGCTGGTGCTCTGGGTCTCGGAGTCGCCGGTGCCCTCGGTCTCGGTGTTCGTGTGGGACTCGTTCCCGCCGACGTTCTTGGTGATCTGCGACAGGACGAACCGGTGGTCGCGTCCGATGAAGTCGGCGGCGCGGGAGGCGTCCTCGTGGTTGCCGAGCCGCATGAACGCGACGGCGCCGCCGCCGATCATCTCCGCGGAGGTCTCCCGCAGCCGCCGGAACAGCAGGGTCAGCGGGACGCCGCGCCGCTCGCAGGCGTCCGACAGCCGCTCCAGGTGGCGGCGGGCCAGCTCGTCCGCGCCGGCGACGACCAGGGCGGGGGTGGAGTCCCACGACGCGGTGATGCGGTGCGTCACCCACTGGACGATGAGGTCGGTGAGCAGCTCGGATCGGACGTTGCGGGCCTGGCTGTCGAGCGCGACGCAGGTCAGGTAGCCGGCGCCGTCCTTCACGGCCGGCGTGGTCCCGAGGTCCTCCAGCGGGTGGACGTAGGACTCGATCCGCGACAGGTTCGCGTGGACCTGCCGCCGGTACTCCACGGTGAACAGCTCGTTCGCGATGTGCCGCCGCTCCTCGCGGGCCAGCGCGCCGCCGTCGTCGGGCTCGCCCATGAGCGCGCGCAGGGCCGCCGCGATCCGGCCGAGCGTGACGTCATCGCCGAGCGCGCCGCACACCCTGGTCAGGATCCGGTCGTCCATGCTGCGGTCGGCCCGCGCGGCGTCGGGCGTCCCGCCGTGCATGGACTCGACGATCGCGTCCACCAGGTCGCGGGGCGGCAGGTCGGCCAGCAGGCTGGAGGAGGCCTGGCGGCTGGGCAGCAGCTGCGCGTCGACGCCCATCCACGCCGCCTGGGCCAGCTCCACGAGTTCGCGGCTGACGACCTCGCGCGACAGGTCGAGCACCAGCAGCGGCTGGACGGCGAGGGTGGACGTCCCGTAGGTGGTGAGCAGCGCCTCCCACGCCCACAGCGTCCCGCCGAACACGTCCAGGCGGCGGCCGGGGCGGGGCGCCGCGCCCCACTCGGGCAGGTCGTCCAGCCGTGCGCGCTCCCCGGCGTCGTGTGCCTGCTTGCGCGCGTGCCACTGCCGCGCCCGGTGCTGGTAGCCGCCGATGATCTGCTGCTGGGCCAGCTCGTGGGCCTGCCGGGCGCTCTGCCGCTGCCGGACGGCCCACCACGTCAGCACCGCGCCGGGGGCCAGCACGACGAGCGCCAGCAGGAGCGAGCCGATCGAGAGGGGCGAGCGCAGCGTCGCGGAACCGCTGGCCGAGCAGGCGCCGAACAGCACGAGGACCACCGCGATCCCCGCGCTCACCGGGAGCGTCCGGCCCAGCCGGCGCTGCGCCAGCCGCTCGGTCATCGCGACCCGGCGCGCGAGGTACTCGGGAAGGGCCTGCTGCTGGGGCGGGGCCTCGGGGAAGGGGCGCCGGAACCACCAGCGGTCGCGGAACACCCAGCCGAGGCGGGGGTCGGGGGTGAAGAGCCTCTCGCGGCGCGACAGCAATCCCCCGTGGTCGACCGGACCGCCCATCACGATCTGAAACCCCCGTCCTGCCCCGGTTGCCGGCGCGCTCGCCACGCCCGTCCCGCACTGCTCGCGATGCCGCAAACAACCCAAGCAGATTGACACGGAACTTGTCAGGCCCAACGTGAGGAATCGACCTTCACAAAGGTGACCTTGCTCAATAGCCTGACTGGCCATGACCCTGGAGCGAGGCGGAATCGCGCAAGAGGCCGGCCGGCAGTCCCGCCGGGGCCGCTGACCATGTGGGACGTGGTGCGCGGCCTGCCGGTGTGCCGGCTGGCGGAGGTCCCCCGCCCGGACGAGACGCACGGGCGCGACGAGTGGCGCGACCAGCGGCTCGCGGCGCTGGTGTCGGCCTACCACGCGGGCAAGGACCCGGTCCTCGTCGGCTGGCGGCGGGCGGAGGCGTTCGGCCCCACGGAGGTCTTCGTCGGCGGGGACGGGCTGGTCGCCGACCGCGACGGCGACTCCGCGACCCTCAGCCTCCCCGCGGGCGGACGCGGGACGCTGCTGACCGGGGGCGTCGCCGAGGACTCGATGCCGCACTGGGTGAGCATCGGCGGCATCGCCGACGGCCTGCTCGTGGAGGACCCGCCGCCGGAGGAGCCCGCGAGGCCCTCCCTCGAGGACGGCCTGCTCTCGGTGTGGATGCAGCCGTTCGCGTGGATGCTGGTCGCCGAGCCCGTCGACCCGGACGAGGCGCGGCACCTCGCCGACGACCTCGCGGACCGGCAGCAGCGCGCCCGGGCGATGGCCGAGATGTCGCCCGAGGACTCGGTCGCGGCCCTCCGGCTGGAGAAGCGGCACCGCGAGCTGCGCCAGGCCGCCACGTCCGGCCTCTGGCGGGTGCACCTGGCGGCGGGGGCCGCCACGCCCCGGGCCGCCGCGCGGGTCGCGGCGCTGCTGTGCGCGTCCGCCGATCTCGGCCACCTCCCGTACGCGCTGGTCCCGGGGGCGGCGGGGCCGTTCGAGGCGGGCACGCAGCTCGTCGCGGCGCTCGCCCGCCCGCCCGTCCGGGAGGTCGCCGGGGTCCGGTTCGTGATGCGGCCGGAGTTCGACGTCACGCCCGAGTCGCCGGACACCGGGGTCCGCCTGGGGCGGGTCCTGGACCGCAACCGCCGCGACGTGGGCCCGATCTCGGTGCCGCTGTCCAGCCTGAACCGGCACACGTTCGTGTGCGGCGCGACCGGCGCGGGCAAGTCGCAGACCGTCCGGTCGCTGCTGGCGTCCGCGTCGGCGGCGGGCCTGCCGTGGCTGGTGGTCGAGCCGGCGAAGGCCGAGTACCGGCTGATGGCGGCGCGCCTCCCGGACGCGGAGGTCGTCACGATCCGCCCGGGCGACGCCGAGGCGATCGCGGCCGGGATCAACCCGCTCGAACCCTCGATCGGCCCCGACGGGAGGCCGTTCCCGCTCCAGACGCACGCCGACCTCGTCCGGGCCCTGTTCCTCGCCGCGTTCGAGGCCGACGAGCCGTTCCCGCAGGTGCTAGCGGCGGCGCTGACCCGCTGCTACGAGCGCCTCGGCTGGGACCTCGCGCTCGGCGAGCCGACCGTCCCGGGCACCTCGCCCCGCTACCCGGCGCTCGCCGACCTCCAGGCCACCGCCGAGCAGGTCGTCGACGAGATCGGCTACGGGCAGGAGATCACCGACAACGTGCGCGGCTTCATCCGGGTCCGGCTGTCCAGCCTGCGGCTCGGGACGACCGGGCGGTTCTTCGAGGGCGGCCACCCGATCGACTTCGACGCGCTGCTCGCCCGCAACGTCGTCCTGGAGATCGAGGACGTCGGGGACGACCGCGACAAGGCGTTCCTGATGGGCACGGTCCTGGTCAGGCTGGTGGAGCACCTGCGGCTCCGGCAGCGCCGGGGCGGCCCGGGCGGGCTGCGGCACCTCAGCGTGTTCGAGGAGGCGCACCGGCTGCTGCGCCGCAGCGAGCAGGCGGGGCCCGCCTCGCACGCCGTGGAGACGTTCGCGAGCCTGCTGGCGGAGATCCGCGCGTACGGCGAGGGCCTGATCGTGGCGGAGCAGATCCCCTCCAAGCTCGTCCCGGACGTCATCAAGAACACCGCCGTCAAGATCGTCCACCGGCTGCCCGCGAAGGACGACCGGGACGCGGTCGGCGCCACCATGAACATCACCGAGGCCCAGTCGCAGTTCCTCGTCACGCTCACGCCGGGCGAGGGCGCGGTGTTCACCGACGGCATGGACTACCCGCTCCTGGTCCGGATGCCGGACGGCTCGCACCTGGAGGAGTCCGCGCCGCCCACGGCCTCGCCCCGCGTGCTCGTGACCCCGCGCAGCGGCACGTGCGGGGCCGACTGCCGCGAATCGCCCTGCACGCTGCGGGACATGCGCACCGCCCAGCGCGCCCTGGCCGACCGGCCGGAGTTCGTGGTGTGGGCGGAGCTCGCCGCCGCCGCCCACCTGACCGGATGGGGCGCCCCGCGCCCACCGTCCTCCTCGCTGAAGGGGCTGCCGCCCCGGCTCCGGGACTGCGCCGTCTCCCACGCGGTGGACGCGGCCGTCGCGTCCCGTGCCGCGCCCGCCGGCCTGGCCGACCACCTGGTCGCGATGCTGGGGGGCGAGGCGTGCGCGGGCGACGAGACCGGCTTCTTCGCCGCCCCCTACCGGTGGTGCCTCGTCCTGGAGCTGCTCGGCGAGGCCCGTAAGGCGGCCCCCGACGCGGGACGCCATCCGCTGAGCGCGGAATGGGAGGCCCTTCACGGGCGCGCCATCCCGGGCGGCACGCTCACCGAGCAGTTCGACGCCGTCAACGCCTGGTGGGAGCGCGGCCAGCGCGACATCGGCGCCCGCGACCTCGCGGTCTGGGGCTCCGGCCGGACGCTGGAGACGGCGGTGGGCGCCCTGCGCACCGACCCCGACTGGTCCGACCGGCTCCGCGACGCGGCGTCCGGCCTCGGCTACCTCGGCGGCCTGCTCGACTCCTTCACCGCGACCGAATGACCTCGCCCCCGCCCTTCGCCCTCCGCGCGTCGACCTCGATCTCGATCTTCATGCGGGGGTCGGCGAGCCCGCACACCAGCATCGTCGCGGCGGGCCGCACCTCGCCGAAGGCGCGCCGCAGCGCCGGCCAGCACGGCTCGAAGTCCGCGCGGTCGGGCAGCAGGTACCGGACGCGCACGACGTCGGCGAACGCGCAGCCCGCCTCCGCAAGGGCGGCCTCGATGTTGCGGAGGCACTGCTCGGCCTGCTCCACCACGTCGTCGGAGATCGTCATCGTGGTGTAGTCGAACCCGGTCGTGCCCGAGACGTACACCCGGTCGCCGTCCACCACGGCGCGGGCGTATCCGATCTGCTCCTCGAACGTCGAGCCGCTGAGGATCGCGCGTCGTTCCGTCATGGTCGAGATTATGAGGCCCCCGGGCCCCTGGAGTGCTCGCGGGGTCAGGCCGCGTAGTTGCGGAGGACGCGCAGGGCGTCGGCGCCGTGCGGGCCCTCGGCGGTGAGGCCGGTCTGCGCGGGGGTGAGGCGGCGTGCGCCGAGCCGGCAGAAGTCCGAGGCCGGGCCGCTGATCCGGGACGGGGCGGCGGGGTCGCCGAGCGTCCACCGCGATCCGTCCGGGGCGGTGAGGTCGCAGAAGACGGGGGCGTCGGGCAGGCCCTCGACGGAGAAGGCGTAGGGCAGCGTGCGGTGGGCCAGCCAGGCGATGTGGCGGAGCCGCTCGGTGTCGGGGTAGGGGACGCCCAGCGGGACGGTGATGTCCAGCGCGTGCGCCCAGTGCTCGGCGAGCCGGGTCGTCGCGAGGGTGCGCGGGGACAGCGACATCCGCACCCACGGCAGGCGCGTGCCCGGCGGCTGGTCGCGCAGCGCGTCCGGGGTGGCGAGGGCGGCCGCGCGCCAGCGCGCCAGCAGGTCGGCGGCCGGGGCGCCGCGCTCCGCGGCGACCATGTCCGCCGCCATCCCGTCCACGGTGGTCTCGGCGGAGGGCAGGAAGGCCTCCCGCCCCTCGGACGGCCCGCTGATCATCTCCTCGGTCTGGGCGAGGTGCAGGACGACGTCGGCGACGCTCCACCCCTCGGCGCCGGAAGGCCGGTCCCACTGCTCGTCCGTCAGGGACGCCAGCACCGCGTCCAGCCTCCGGTACTCCGCGTCCAGGTCGTCGAAGATGTCCGTCATGGCGGCACGCTACCGAGTTGTGCCCGGGTTCGCGCGCCCTTCGGTGGCGGAAGCGATCACGCCAGCTTCTCCAGACGGTCGGCGGCTTCGGCGGCGCCGCCCGCCGCGGCGAAGGACTCCTGGACGCGCCCCGCGGCGGCGCGGTGCGGGCCGTCCGCCAGGACGGCCGTGAGGGCGGCCCGCAGCTCCTCCGGCCGGACGCGGTCGGGCGGGACGGCGATCCCCGCCCCGGCGGCCTCCACCAGACCCGCGATGACCGGCTGGTCGTCCCCCGTCGGCGCGACCACCAGCGGCAGGCCCCGGGACAGGGGCTCGCACACGGTGGCGTAGCCACCGTCGCAGACGACCGCCGACATCCGTTCGAGCAGCTTGCGGCGCGGGAGGTGCCTGCGGACGACGACGTCCGGCGGCACCTCGCCCACCGCCGCGGGCGACGCCTCGATGACCGCCTGGACGTCCAGGTCGCGGACGGCCTCGGCCGCGGCCCGGACGAACCGCTCCCCGGACGGGTCGTCGACCGCGCCCCCCGTGACCAGGACGGCGGGGCGGCCGTCCAACCGCTCCCATGGGAAGGCGCTGGGGGTGGGGCGCCCGAGGACGGGCCCCACGAAGGCGAAGTGGTCGGGGAAGACGGAGGTGTCGCCGAGCAGCGCGCCGGTGGCGAAGACCAGGACGAGGTGGTCGGAGAAGCGCAGGTCGAGCAGGTCGTCGATGCCGTTGTCGAGCTGGAACCCGCCGATCCCCTCGCGCACCCGCCGCTCGTCGTCCGGGCGGTCGGCGAGCGGCCGGGTGAGCTCCACCGGCGTCGCCGCGAGCGTGGCCCAGGGGATCTCCCGGCGCCGGGCCGCGAGGGGCGCGGCGAGGGCGAGCTGGTCGCCGACGACCGCGTCCGGGCGGAACCGGTCGATCGCGGTCTCGACGCCGGGCAGCATCGCGTGGCCGAGCGGGACGGCGAACTCCTCCCACAGGGAGCGCAGGAAGGCGGGGCCGTCCGGTCGCGGGCCGTCACCGTCCGGCCGTGCCGCCGCGTCGTCGCCGGCGCTGAAGATCCGCGCGCCCGGGCGCAGCAGCGGTTCGAGGGACGCGCGGTGGCCCGTCCAGGCGATCTTGTGGCCGCGCCGGGCGAGCTCGGCGGCGACCGCGGCGGCCTCAGTGACGCGCCCGGCGCCGCCCGGCCCCGGCGGCGGGACCGCGAACAGGAAGCGGCGGGACGGCGCGCACGCCCGCGCGACCCCCGGATCGCCGAGCAGGGACGGGACGCGGACGCGGCGGGCGTTCACCGTGCTGCTCCGGCCTGTGCTGCTCCGGCCCGTGTCCGGGTGCCGGTGTGGTCGGCGTCGTTCATGCTCGGGTCTCCTCCATGTCGGCCGCGCCTGACGCGGCCGTCCAGGCCACGACGTGTCCTTCGAGTTCGCGGGTCTCCACCGTGGTGACCGTGCCGCCCGCCGCGATCAGGAGCCGTTCGGCGTCGGCGACGGTCACGACGAGTTCGGGCCGCTCCGCGCCGCTGCCCATGCCCGGTAGGAGGGCCTGCAACACCGCCTGCTTGGCCGCGCGTATCCGCGCGTCCTCCCCTTCCCGGGCGAGCCCGATGCCGGCGGGCTCGCGGCCGGCCCTGGCCAGCGCCACGCCCAGGTCGGCGTCCGAGGCGATCGAGAGGGTGAGCGGCTCATCGAACGGACCCGTGGCGAGGGGTCCGTCCCGGACGGTGAGTTCGGCCGGGAAGAGCGGCCCGTGGCCCTCGCGCCAGAGGTGGTGGCGGACGGCGTCCTTGGCCGCGATCCGTCCGAGCAGCCACGGCCCCTGCTCGGTCGGCGGGAGGGCCTCGTACTCGGCGCGTTCGACGGCGCACAGGTACTGGCGCATCAGCAGGTCGCGGGAGGCGGTGCCGTCCCACCGCTTGCGGGCCAGGCACCAGCCGCCGGGTTGCGGCTCCCCCGTCCCGGAGACCTCCGGGGTGAACTTCATTCGCCAGAGCGCCTCGTCGGTGTAGAAGCGGTGGGCGGTCCATCCGTCGATGCGCGCCCAGACGGTTCCGTCGTCCGTGGCCATCTCCACCGAGCAGCGCATGGTCGTGTCGGTCAGGGACTGGTTCCAGATGGTCGTGTCGAGGTGCTCCCCTGGGGGCGGTGTGGGTCCGTAGAGGGCGACCCTTTCGATCCCTACGGGGAACACGGTCTGGTTGGTGTCGCCGTACACCTGGAGCCAGTGGGCGCAGAGCTGGCCTGCGCTGTCCAGGAGCGCGCCTGGCGTGGGCAAGGAGGTCAGGACGGCCCGCACGCCGTCCTCCGCGAGGGCCGTGATCTCGGTGACTCCGCGGAAGAGCGGCCCCTGGAACATCCAGCGCTCCTCGTAGAGCCGTTCGGCGGTGACGATGGGCGGCCCTTCGATGGTCAGCGGCGTGCGGTCCGGCCGGGGCGGCGCGGGGTGGCGCTCGGCGAGCAGGACCGTCCCGTCCGCGTGGCCGTGGACGACGACCTTCACCTTGCGCGGACGTCCCGCCGCGTCGATGAGGTAGGCGCGGATCTCGGCGGCGGTCGGCGGTGCCGCGACGAGCCAGCGGACCGCGCGGACGTTCTCGAACCCGACCACGACCAGGTCGGGCAGCAGCTCGCGCGCCGCCGCGGCCATGACCTCCAGCAGCCCGGCCAGCGGAACGATCGGGAACCTGTCCGACATGTCGGGCCAGTCGGGGGGCTGCGGGACGAGGCAGTGGTCGCTCAGCCACGGCATCGCCTCGACCGAGAAGGCGCGGGAGACGTTCAGCTCCGCGGCGACCGGCGACACGTCCTCGCCGGGCGCGCTCTCCCCGGGCGCGTTCTCACCCGGCGCGGACTGGGCCGCGGGCCCGCCGCCGAGCGCCTCCAGGACCGACTCCGCCCCGCTCGCCGCGTCGTCGAGCAGGGCCTCCAGCTCGGCCATCACCGGATCGTCGGCGGGCAGCGGCGGCACCCTCCGGGCGAGCCGGAGCGGCTCCACGGCCCCGCCCAGCCTGATCATCGGCGTCCCGAGGTCCAGGCGCATGCCCGTGGCGGCCGGCGGAGGCGGCGGCGACGCGCCGTAGCCCTCGGCCCAAAGCGCGGCGACGACGCGGCGGAGCTGGGCCATCCCGTCGCGCTTCGGCACGTTGACGGCCATCGCGAGGTGCTCGCGGCCGCCGAGGCGGTCGGCGACGAAGCCGGGGAGCCCGCCCGGCCCCACCTGGACGAACACCCGCACGTGCGCCGCGCCGTAGAGCTCCTCGACCAGCTCGCTGAACCGGACGGGTTCGAGCAGGTGCCGCCCGACCAGCTCGCGCACCTCGGCCGGGCGGCGCGGGAACGGCGCGACCGTCGTCGCCGACCACAGCGGGACGCGCGGCTCGCGGATCTCCAGCGACTCCAGCGAGCGCCGCACCCGCTTCTCGCACGCCCCGGCGAGCGGGGTGTGGAGCCCCGACCGGAACGGCAGCTCCTGCCCGAGCACCCCTTCGGAGGCGAGCCGCCGCAGGATCTCGCGGACCTCCGCCGACGGGCCGCAGACCACCGACTGGTGCGGGCAGTCGTCGTGGCTGACGACGACGCCGGAGTGCCCGCCCGCGGCCTCGCGCGCCCGGTCCGCGCCGCAGCCGAGCGCCGCGTACGCGGCGTCCGGAACGTCCAGGGGCTCGCCGTCGAGGGCGCCGAGGAGCGCCTCGACCGCGTCCGCGTCGCAGACCCCGGCCGCGGCCATCGCCGTCCATTCGCCGAGGCTGTGGCCCGCCGCCACGTCCGGCTCGACGCCGAGCTCCGCGAGCGCGGCGGTCAGCAGCCGGCCGACGCGGACCACGTCGGCCGCGTGCCCGGCGACGTCCGTGCGGCCGGTCAGCTCCGGCTCGGGCATGCCGAAGTGCGCGGCGACGTTGGCCACGCGCGGGTCGAAGGCGGGTTCGAACCCGGGGTAGAGGAACGCCAGCCGCCCGCCGTCCGCGAGCAGGGGGCGGGGCGAGAACCACACGTCGCTGCGGCCGCGCCAGGCGGTGCCGCGCTGGACGACCGCGCGCGCCAGGTCGAGCCTGCGCGGGGTGGGGCCGACGATGGCGAGGCGGTACGGAAGGTCGGGGGCGTCGTCGCGGACGCCGGCGAGGAGCTCCTCGTCGGGGGCGGACAGGACCTCGGCCAGTTCCTCGGTCGTGCGCGCGGCCAGCCGAAGGACGCCCTCGTCCGACCGCGGCGCGTCGAGCCGGCGCCGCCGGGGCCTGCGGGCGGCGGGCGGCTCCTCGAGGACCACGTGGGCGTTGGCGCCGCCGAACCCGAACGCGTTGACCGCCGCCCGGCGGGGGCCGCCGCCCCGCTCCCACTCCGCGGCCTCCCGGACGAGCCGCAGCCGGCCGCCCTCCAGTGCCGGATGCGGGTCGTCGGCGTGCAGCGTCGGCGGCAGGACTCCGTCGCGCAGCGCGAACGCGGCCTTGATCAGCCCGGCGATCCCGGCGGCCGGCATCGCGTGCCCGATCATCGACTTGACCGTGCCGAGACCGATTGGCGGGCCGGCGGTCCCGAAGACCCGGCGCAGCGTCGCCAGCTCGGCCTCGTCGCCCGCCGGGGTCGCGGTGCCGTGCCCCTCGATCAGCCCCACCGCGCCGGGGGCGGACGGGACGAGGCCCGCGTCCCGCCACGCCCGCTCGACCGCGAGGACCTGCCCGTCCACCGGCGGGCTCGTGACGCTCGCGGCGCGGCCGTCGCTGGAGGAGCCCGCGCCGAGGATCACCGCGTGGACACGGTCCCCGGCGCGCTCGGCGTCGGACAGCCGCTTCAGCAGGACGACGCCCGTCCCCTCGGCCAGGAGCGTCCCGTCGGCGGACCGGTCGAACGGCCGGATCGTCTCGCTCGGGCTCAGCGCCCGGAGCCGGTTGAAGACGCTCCACACCGTGGCGTGGTGGGCGTGGTGGACGGCCCCGGCCAGCATCGCGTCGGTCTGCCCGCCGCGCAGCGCCCGGACGGCGTGCTCGACCGCGAGCAGCGACGACGCGCACGCCGCGTCCAGGGTGTAGGCGGGGCCGCGCAGGTCGAACCGCTCGGCGACGAGGGAGGCGGCGAAGCCCGGCAGCTGCCCGGCGGTGTCCGGTGCGTCCGGGCCGAGCCGCTCGCAGAACGCCCGGCGGATCTCCGCCAGCCGCCGGGGCCCGAGTTCGGGCACCAGCTCGCCGATGATGCCGGCGACCTGGTGGGAGGTCCTGACCCGCTGGTCGGACCGCGCCAGTCCCGGCGTGATGTAGCCGCCGCGCCCGATGACCACGCCGATCCGCGACCGGTCGGGCAGCCGGTCGGCGCCGCCCGCGTCCGCGATCGCGTCCCCGGCCGCGCGCAGCGCCAGCAGGTGGTCGGGCTCCATGCCCCGCACCGCCGCGGGCGCGATGCCGAACCTGGCCGGGTCGACGACGGCCAGCTCGTCGACGAACCCGCCGCGCCGGCAGTAGAACCTGTCGCTCTCCGGCTCCCGGCCGTAGGCGTCCGGGTCGTAGTAGAGCGCGGGGTCCCAGCGGCCGGGCGGCACGTCGCCGATCGCGTCGAACCCGTCGAGGACGTTGCGCCACAGCTCGGCCGCCGACCCCGCGCCCGGGAACACCGCCCCCGCCCCGACGATGGCGATCGGCTCCCCCGCCTCGCTCACCGGACGGCCCCGGTGAGCACGACCCGTGTCTCGTCCCCGAGGGCGATCTCCCTGAGCAGGGCGGCGGCCCCGGTGTCCGGGTCGATCGGCCCGATGCCGCGCCGCGCGTACTCGCGCGCCCGCTCGGTCGACGCCCTGCTGCCCACGACGCCGCCCACGCCGGGGCCCGTGGCGGGGCCCATGCTGGCGCCCGCCCACGGTCCCCAGTCGACGACGAGCACCCGGCCGCGCAGCCGCGTGCGCCACGCGTGCGCCAGCGTGCCGCACGCGTCGCCCGCCGCGGCTCGGTCGGCCTGCCCGGCGCGGCCGTGCACGCCGGCGATGCCGCCGAAGACGACGAAGAACCCGAGTTCGGGGCGGACGGCCTGGGCGAGCGCGGCGGCGCCGTCCACCTTCGTCCGGTACACCCGCGCGAACGACTCGGGCGTCTTGTCGCGGATCAGCCGGTCCTCCACGAGACCGGCGCCGTGGACGACCCCGTCCAGCCGGCGGTGCCGGCGGTAGACGTCGTCCACCACGGCCCGTACCGCGGCCGGGTCCCGCACGTCCGCCGCGTGGTACCGGACGGAGGCGGCGTGCTCGCGCAGCGCGGCCAGCGTGCGGCGTATCCCGCGTTCGGCGAGGATCCTGCGGACCGTCGCCTCGATCTCGGCGGGACGCTCCTCGCCCTGCGCGACGAGCGCCCGGCGCAGCGCGGCCTCGTCCTCGGCGCAGGGGAACTCCGGGGCGCCCGCCGGCTCCGGGGTGCGGCCCACCAGCTCGACGTGGCAGCCGCTCGTCCGGGCGAACTCCAGGGCAACCCGCGCGGTGATGCCCCGCGCGCCGCCGGTCAGCAGGACGACGCCGTCCGGCCCGAGGCGCAGCGCGCCGGCCGGGTCTCCAGCGGGCGGCTCGGCGGGGACCATCTCCAGCCCGTTGCGCAGGCCGCCCTCGTGCCCGACCACGACCGGGGCCTCGGCGGCCAGCAGCTCGGCGAGGATCCGCTGCGCGATCGCGCGCGGGGTCTCCCTGGTGTCGACGTCCAGCGCGCGGACCAGCGTCTCCGGATACTCCAGCGCGACGGTCCTGGCCAGCCCCCGAAGGCCCGCCCCCGGCACCGGGTCCCCGATGGCGCCGCCGCCGAACCGGTGCCCGAACGTGCCGCCAGCCCCGCTCGCGAGCACCAGCCACCGCAACCCGCCGTCCAGCGCCTGCCGGACGCCCTCGAACGCCTGCGGCAGCACGCCCGCGGCTCCCGGTCGCAGCGCCCCGAGGTGGACGAGCCCGTCGCAGGGCCCGTCGACGTCCCGGGCGGGGCGTGCCCGCGCGCCGTGCCGCTCCAGCAGCCCGGCCAGTTCGAGCGCGACGCCGCACCCGTCGTCCACGACCAGGAAGGTCCTGCCCTCGAACGCCGTCCCCGAGTCGGGCGGCACCGGCAGCGCGTCCAGCTGCACGACCCGCGGGACCTGCCGCACCATCCGCGGCACGGGCCGGACCCCGGGCAGCTCCGGGGTCCTGACCCGGGCCTCGCCCCGCGCGGGCCGCGGAACGACGGCCTCCCGCACCACGGGTTCCTGGAGGGCGGGCTCACAGACGGCGGCCTCCCGAACCACAGCCTCCCGAACCACAGGCTCCCGAACCACAGGCTCCCGAACCACAGGCTCCCGAACCACAGGCTCCCGAACCACAGGCTCGCGAACCATGGGCTCACGGACGGCAGGCTCCCGAGCAACCGGCTCACGGACCGCGGGCTCACGCACGACGGGCTCACGAACTGCGGGCTCACGAACTGCGGGCTTGGGGACCACCGGGCGCGGGGGCTCCGCCGGCGCGTCCTGGTGGTCGGCGCCGGTCCGGGCGCTGACCACGGCGCGGGCGGCGGCGTGCACGTCCCGCGCTGCCCCGGTTGCCCGCTCCCCGCTGCCCGGCCGCTCCGAAGGCTCCTCCCCGTCCGGCCGCGTCGGCAGCATCTCACCAGGCAGGACGGGACGCGGCGCGGGGACCGACCGCGGTGCCGCGTCCCGTCCCGCCGGGGCCGCCAGGTGCCGCAGGACGACCTCGCGCTGCGCCGCGATCACCTCGCGGCTCGCGCGCAGGTACTCCAGGACGGCGGCCTCCGAGCCGCCCGGGGCGGGGCCCTCGATGCGCTCGGCGGGACGGAGCGCGCCCGCCGGGTACCCGCCGTCGGCGGTGCGGACGAGGCGGCCGTTGAGGGTCCATCCCGGCGCCGGGACGGGCTCCCCGGACAGCGGGCGGGCGTCGCGTCCGGCGAACAGGGGCAGCGGGTCGACCGGGACGCCGGCGGCGGCCAGCCCGGCGAGCGCGCGCAGCAGCGCCGCGAGGCCGTTCTCGCCGGGCGCGTCGCAGCTCACGGTGGTGTGCGGCCGGTCGACGAGGATCCTGCCGACAAGGCCCGTGAGGACCCGTCCGGGCCCCGCCTCGACGAACGTGCGGGCCCCCGCGGCGTACATCGCCTCGATCTGCTCGACGAAGCGGACGGGCGCGGCGAGCTGCGCCGCGAGGGTGCCGGCCAGCTCGGACGGTTCGGTCTCGTACGGCGCCGCCGTCGCGTTCGACCAGACGGGGAACGCGGGCGAGCGCAGGTCGCGGCCGAGCAGCTCGGCGTGCAGGCCCGCCGATGCGGCGGCGACGAGCGGGCTGTGGAACGCGCACGCGACCGGGAGCCGCTCGGCGTGCAGGCCCGCGTCCGCCAGGACGCCCAGCGCCCGCTCCACGCCCGCTGAGGTTCCGGAGACCACGACCTGGCGGGGCGCGTTGTGCTGGGCGACGACCACGCCGCCCACGTCGGCCAGCGCCTCGCGCACCTCGGCGGGCGTCGCGCTCACCGCCGCCATCGCGCCCGCGTCCGGCCCGGCAGCCGCCAGGGTCGCCTCCCCCCGCACGGCGCTCAGGCCGATCAGGTCGGCGTCGTCGAAGACGCCGGCGGCGCACAGCGCGACGAGTTCGCCGCAACCGTGCCCGGCGGCGAGGTCCGGGTGCACGCCGACCGCCGTGAGCAGCCGGTGCACGGCCAGCCCGGCGATGCCGAGGGCGGGCTGCGCGATCCGCGTGTCGGCGAGCTCGGCCCGGTGGCGGCGGGCGTCCGACCGGGTGAACGCCCTGGGCGGGAACATCGCGGCCGCGTACCGCTCGCCCGCGTGCCGCAGGAGCCGCTGGAGGCGGGGAAAGGCGACGAAGAGGTCGGCGAGCATTCCGGGCCGCCGGCTGCCCTGGCCGGGGAACAGGAACGCGACCTGCCCCGGATCCGCGGAGGCGCCCTGCTCGCCGGACGCCACGAAGACGCCAGGCGCCGCGCGGAACCCGGCCGCGTGCGCGAGCTTGCGCCGGAGGTCGTCCAGGTCCGAGGCCACGAGCGCCACCTGCACCGGCCCGTCGAGGGACGCGGCGGTCCTGGCGAGGTCGCGCAGCCGGGGCCCGCCGGACAGCAGGCCCGACAGCCGGTCCATCGCGGCGCGGGCGGCGGAGCGGTCGGCCCCACGGATCAGGAAGAGCTCGGCCGGCCACTCGGCGAGCCCGGACAGCGGCTCGGGGGCGCCGCCGTAACCGGACAGGACGGCGTGGAAGCTCGCGCCGCCGATTCCGGAGCCGCTCAGCCCCGCGTACCGCTCCCCCGGTCCGGCGGTCCACGGCCGGGCGCCGCCGCCGAACGCGAACGGGCCCTCCGGCGACCACTCCGGGTTCGGGCGGGCGAGGTGCAGCGTGCCCGGCAGCGCGCCCGTGTGGAGCGCGTACGCGGTCTTGACCAGCCCGGCGAGGCCCGCGGCGCACCCGGTGTGGCCGATCTGCGACTTGACCGACCCGAGCGTGACGCTCCCCGGCGCGGCCGTGCGGAACACCGCGGCCAGGGCCGCCAGCTCCGCCCTGTCGCCCGCCTCGGTGCCGGTGCCGTCCGCCTCGACGAGCCCCACGGCGGCGGGTGAGACGCCCGCGCGCTCGTAGGCGCGCTCCAGAGCTCGGCGCCGCCCTTCCGGACGCGGCGCGGTGAGGCTGAGGGAACGGCCGTCGCTCGCACCTGCGACCGACCTGACCACCGCGTAGATCCGGTCGCCGTCGCGTTCGGCGTCCGCGAGGCGCTTGAGGACCACGCACGCGACGCCCTCGCCGAGCGCGATCCCGTCGGCGGACGAGTCGAACGCGGCGCAGCGCCCCGCCGGGGACAGCGCGCCCGCCGAGGCTTGCAGCAGGTAGTCGTGGAGGCCGCCGCGCAGGTCGGCTCCGCCGCACAGCACCATGTCGCCGGACCCGGAGACGAGCTCCTTGCAGGCGGCGTCGAGCGCGGCCAGCGACGCGGCGCCGCCCGCGTCCACGGTGTGGGCCGCACCGCCGAGGTCGAGCCGGTTCGCGATCCGTCCCGCGATCACGTGGGTGAGGACGCCCGGGAGGGAGTCCGGGGTCGGACGCGGAAGCCGCTCGTCCAGCCCCGGGGGCACCTCGCCGTAGTAGGACGGGAGCGTCGCGCGCATCCCGTAGGCCACGCCGAGGTCTCCGCCCGCTCCCGCACCGAAGACCACCGACGTCCGGGACCGGTCGAACGGCCGGTCGGCGTATCCCGCGTCCGCCAGCGCCCGGGACGCGACCTCCAGCGAGAGGAGCTGGATCGGGTCGACGCCGCCGAGCGCTCCGGGCGGGATCCCGTGGGCGAGCGCGTTGAACGGCACGTCGGGAATGAACCCGCCCCGCGTCGACGGCGCCCTCACCTCCCCGGACGGCGAGCCGTCCCAGCAGACGGCATCGGCCGCCGGGTCGACCCCGCCGCCGTTGCTCACCGAGTCGACCCCGCCGCCGTTGCTCACCGAGTCGACTCCGCCGACGATGTTGGCCCAGTAGCGCGCGGCGTCACCGGCGCCCGGGAAGACGCAGGCCATCCCGATGACCGCGATGTCGACCGGGCACGCCGCCCTCACGGGCCCGGCGAAGCCCAGCTCCGCCGCGCGGGCGGCCAGGAACGCGGTCGCGCCCGAAGTGACCTGCTCGTGCAGGACGGCGATCCGGGTCGCGGCCGACCGCAGCGCGGCGACCTGCCCCATCGGGTAGAGGCCCTCGGAGCGCTGGACGTCCGCGTCCACCGGGGCGCCTCGGCGCACGCCCTTGCTCGCGACGCGCACGCGGGCGTGGTTCAGCTTCTCCAGGCGGCGCCACACCTCCTGCGGCGGCGTCCCGGCATGCTCCAGCTCGCGGCGGGTCTCCTCGAACGCCTGGACGTAGGGGGTGCGGGCGCAGCGGGTCGCGTGGCCGGGCGCCGACTCCAGCAGCACCGTCCCGCCGCAGCCGAGCGCGACGTCCTGGAAGCCCGGCTGTATCGCGCCCGCGCCGACCGCCTCGGCGGTGAACAGGTACGCGGTGCCCATCAGGACGCGGACGTCGGCGCCGCGCTCGGCCAGCGGACCGGCGAGCGCCGCGACCATGGCGGCGGACCGCTCGTCGTGGACGCCCCCCGCGAACACCACCGACAGCTCGCGCGGGTCGCCGTCGAAGGCCATCAGCCGCTCGACCTGCGCGTCCCACAGCGGGAAGCTCGCGCGCGCCGCGACGCGGCCGCCGCACTCCCCGCCCTCGAACACGAACTTGCGCGCGCCCTCCGCCAGGAACCGGTCCAGCAGTTCCGGGGACGGGACGTGCAGGTACGTGCCGATCCCGGCTGCCTCCAGCGGCGCGGCCTCCGCCGGGCCGCCGCCCGCGATCAGCGCGTAGGGCGGGGCGGCCTCGCGGATGGCGGCGAGGTGGGCCTCCCACAGCTCCGGCGGCGCGATCCCGAGGACGGCGGCGCCCCAGGGGCGGCCGCCGAGCCGGTCCGCGGCATCGCGCAGCAGCGCCCGCACCCGGCCGGGATCGGCCAGGCCCAGCGCGAGGAACGGCAGGCCGCCGTCCTGCGCGACCGCTCCGGCGAACGCGGGACTGTCACCGACCTGCGGCATGGGCCCCTGCATGACGACCGGTCCGCCGCGCGGCGCGAGCGGCTCGGCCCGGACGGCGGCCCGCAGGTGCGCCTCGATCTGCTCCCGGACGGCCCGCACCACTCCCCCGGCGGTCCTGTACCGCCCGGCGAGCGCGGTGGCGAGCGGCGCGTCCTGCCCGGCGGGCAGCGGCAGCCGCCCGGTCTCCGCCGCGCCCGGCCCGCGCAGGGCCCGATGCCCGTCGACGAGCGCGGCCGCGGTGCCGTCCAGCGCCGCCGGGCCGGCCGCGGTCCCGGCGGGCGGCTCCGCCTCCCGGACCAGCGCGAGCTGGACGTCCAGGACCACCCCGGCCGCGCCCCCGGCCACGGCGGCCGCGGCGGAGTGCGGTCCGATCCCGCCCGCCGCGTACACCGGGACCCCGGCCTCCGCCAGAAGGCGCTGGAGCAGGACGAACGTGGTCAGGTCGCCGACGCGCCCGCCCGCGTCGCAGCCCCGCGCGACGAGCCCCGCGTCGTGGGCGAGGTCCTGGGCGACGGCGACCGCGGCGGCGGCCTCCTCGGGGCTCATGACCTCGACCAGGAGGCGGCGCCCGCGGGCGAATCCGGCGATGTCCGGCGCGCCGTCCGTCCACAGCAGGGGCCCGTCGACCAGGACGGTGCCGACCGCCTCGGGGAGCTCGTCCGGCCGGATCCGGCACCCGGCGGGCACGCGGACGCCGAACGGTCCCCTCCACCAGCGGGTGACCTCGGTGAGGGCGGCGAGGGCGGGCGCCCGCTCGGCGCCGAGGTCCAGCACGCCCGTGCCGCCCGCGCGGCCCACGGCGACGGCGAGACGGGGCGCGGGCCTGCCGAACGGGGTGACCCCGATGATCTCGGTCCCGGCCCGCTCGCCGCGGCCGCCGTTCTGTCCGGCCCTGTCCGACATGCACTGCCCCCCGACGTCCCGCGCGGCACGGCGCGTGACCGGCGCGGCTCGCAAACAACGGTCCGACAGACTACGTTCGGCGACGCCCCGAACACGGGGACGACACACCCGGATGCGGGTTGTATGGCGGCACGGCAAAGGAGATTCGAACCTCCCTTGGCACGGCATGGGCCGGAGGTGGCCCTGCGGGGCTCTCGCCTCCGGACCACCACATCGCGCATAATGGCGATCACAGTCCGTGGCGGTGTGCCGTGGACGGGCCAGGCGGGGGCGCGATGGCGACGCTGAATCCGGCGACGGGACGGTTCCGCCTCCCGGCGCGGCGACGAGCGGCGGCGGGCGGCGGCCCGGACCCCGTGCGGGCCGCCCTCGCGCCCCTGCTCGCCGCCCACCGCATGAGCCACCCCACAGGCCACCGCACGAGCCACCGCACAGGCCACCGCACCGCCGGGCCGGGCGACACGCCCCCGCGGACCGCCGAGGCCGAGCTGCTGCGCGGGTACGCGGTGGCCGAACGCATGCACCGCGGCCAGCTCCGCAAGTCCGGCGCCCCGTACATCACGCATCCGCTGGCCGTCGCGCTGATCCTCGCCGGCATGGGCCTGGACACCACCACCCTGGTGGCCGCGCTCCTGCACGACACCGTCGAGGACACCCCGTACACGCTCGGGGAGCTCCGCGCCGACTTCGGCGACGAGATCGCGGTGCTGGTCGACGGCGTCACCAAGCTGGACGGCAGGCGCTGGGGCGACCGCGCCGAGGCCGAGACGTTCCGCAAGATCGTGCTGGCCGCGGCGGCCGACCTGCGCGTCCTGGTCATCAAGCTGGCGGACCGGCTGCACAACCTGCGGACGCTGCGCCACCAGCCCGAGCACAAGCGCGCCCGCTACGCCCAGGCGTCCCACGAGCTGCTGGTCCCGTTCGCGGAGCGGCTCGGCATCCACGTCCTCAAGCGGGAGATGGACGACCTCGCCTTCGCCGCCCGGCTCCCGGAGGCGCACGAGGCGACGCGGCGGGCCGTCCGGGCGGCGCTGAGCCGGGCGGGCCCGACGTTCGGGCCCGCGACGGCGCTGCTGCGGTCCTCGCTCGCCGAGCACGGCGTCAGGGCGCGGGTCGAGGTCAGGCCCTCCCACCTGTACGCGGTGCACCAGTCGTTCGGCGCCGGCCTGGCCGGGCTGCGGCCGTGCGAGGCGGCGCGGCTCCTCCTGCTGGTCGACGGCCCCGCCGGCGACTGCTACATCGCGCTCGGCGCCGTCCACGCCGCGCTGCACCCGGTGGCAGGCCAGGTCCGCGACTTCATCGCCACGCCGAAGGACAACCTCTACCGCTCGCTGCACACCCGCGTGATCAGCCCGGACGGAGACCCGTTCGAGGTGATCATCCGCAGCGAGGCGATGCACCCGGTCGCCGAGTACGGCATCGTCGCCCACATCAGGGACGCGGGCGGCGACACCGGCCCCACCGTCGCCGAGCGCCGCGACCTCGTGTGGCTGAGCCGGCTGCTGGCGTGGCAGTCGGGTGCTCCGTCCGCCGAGTTCCTTGACCGGCTCCGCGCCGACCTCGCCGCCGGCAACGTCGCCGCGTTCACCACCCGGGGCGACATCGTGCCGCTGCCCGCGGGCGCGACCGCGCTCGACTTCGCCTACGCGCTCGGCCCCGGCACCGGCGACCGCTGCATCGGCGCCGTCGTCAACGGGCGGCTCGCGCCCATGTCGGTGCAGATCCGCAGCGGCAACGTCGTGCAGATCCTCACCGACCCGGCGGGCGCCCCGTCCGAGGACTGGCTCGGCTTCGCCGCGACGGTGCCCGCCCGCGTCCACATCCAGCAGCGGCTCGCGCTGCGCCGCGCCGAGGAGGACGCCGACGCCGGCCGGCGCCGCCTCGTCATGGCGCTGGCGGGGCGGGGCCTGGACCTGCTCGCCGCCGAGGCGCGCGGCGACTCGCTCGCCGTCGCCCGCGACCTCGGCTACTCCGACGTCGACGCGATGTACGGGGCGCTCGGCACCGGCGCCCTCTCCCTCGACGACCTGCTGGCCCGCTTCACCCGGCCCTGAGCCGCCGATTACGCTGGTGCCGTGATGATCACATGAAGCCGTTCGAGTACGGCGTCGACGGCCCGAAGGTGATCGTGGCGGGGGTGGACGGCTCCGAGACGTCGCTGCGCGCCGGCGCGTACGCGTGGGGGCTCGCGCGCCGCGGCGGCGCCCGGCTCGTCGTCGTGCACGTCGCGCAGGTCGCCTCGGTCGGCACCCTCACCCCGGGCGGTGCCGCCGCGCTGCGCGAGACCGCCGACGAGATCTCCGCGGAGATCCAGCGCGAACTGGAGGCCGCCGCCGGGCGCGAGCAGGTCCGCTACGACTTCGTCGCCGAGATGGGCGACCCCTACACCGTGCTCGCCCGCGTCGCCGACGAGTCCCGCGCGGACGCCGTGGTCGTCGGCGCGTCGGCGCAGGCCGGGCACCGGTTGATCGGGTCCGTCGCCGTGCGGCTGGTCAAGGCGGGGCGGTGGCCGGTGACCGTCGTGCCCTGAGCGCGCCCGGTTCGGCCGCGCCTTTGGGGGAAGGGCGGGGCAGTGACGGAGAAGGACGAGGCCGCGACGGCCAGGGCCCCGGCGGCCAGGGCCGGGACGGACGGGCGGAGGCGGCGATGCCAGACCCTCTTCTGACGGAGATCGGCTGGGAGGGGTCCGCGCTGCGGCTCGCCGGGACCCTCAAGCCCGACGGCGCCGTCTCGGAGATCGAACTGCTGCTGCGCGAGCGCGACGGCGACGGCCTGCTGCGCGTGCCCGCCTCGGTCGAGAGGCGGGGCGGGCGCGCCGCGTTCGAGGCGGAGGTCGACGTCGCCTCCGTCGTCGGCGGGCATCCGCTGCCGGGCGGGCTGTGGGACGTGAGCCTCTCGGTCGAGGCGCCGATGGAGACCTCCGTCGTCCCGCTCGGCCGGGACCGCGCGCCCGACGTGGACGCCTCGCCCCTGCGGCGGTTCCTGCCGGGCTCCTGCACGGTGGTCGCCTACTTCGGCGCCGAGGGCGCCCTGGCGATCGACGTCGGCGGCCGCCCGCACGTCGCCGGGTCCCTCGCCGCCGACGCGCTGAGCTGGAACGCCGAGCGCGAGGAGGTCGTCGTCGCCGGGCACCTGGAGCTGCGGCGCACCGGCATGCCGGTCTCCGGGACGCTGCTGATGACCGAGCGGCGCACGCGGCACGTCTACGAGGTCATCGCCGCGCTGGAGGAGCGTCCGGACCGGCTCTGCTTCAGGGCCGCGGTGCCGGCGACGCGGGCGTTCATCGACGACCCGCTGCCCCGCGGGACCTGGGACGTCTCGCTGTGCCTCGGCTTCTCCGGGATGCACCGCGAGCTGCGGCTGCTGGCGCCGGACGAGCCGGTGGACGTGCAGGTGCGGCGGCGGCTGCGGCACGTCCGAGTCGTCTCCTCGGCGGCGCCCGGCCCGCTGACGATCAGGGTCGGGCGCGTCTGAACGGGCCGTCCCACGGGAACTGCCGGGAGGACGCCGCGACCACGGCGCACAGCAGCGCCACCACGGCCGACCCGCCGGCCAGGTTGATCCCGGACGTCGCGAGCGCCGCGTCGAGCCTGCCGTGGATGGTCAGCGGCAGGATCGTCAGCAGCAGCACCGCGATCCCGCCGATCCACGCGAACGCGCGGATCGGGTGCGCCGCCGACGACAGCAGCAGGTGCATGAGCGCGGTGGCCTGGATCGTCGCCGCCGAGGCGCACAGCGCGTAGCTCGTCGCGGCGGGCGCCGCGGAGGCGTGCCCGCCCGCGAACACCGGCACCTCGACACCGAACGCCGCCCGCAGCCCCATCACCACGGCGAACGCCAGGCCCCCGCCGACCAGGGCGGCGGACACCCCCGTCCACCACAGCGGGCGCAGCGGCGGGCCGGACTCCTCCCTGGAGACCTCCTCGTGGAACGCGATGAAGTCCTCGTACCGTTTGGGCGGCGCTTCCGTCGGGCGCCGCCGCGCCGCGGAGGGGCAGCGGAACGAGCGCTCCCACGGACGCGGCGCTGGGCGGCCGGCGTGCCTGCCCGGCAGGCCACCGGAGTTCCGCCCGAAGGATGAGTCGGGCATGTTGCCTCCCCCGGTGCGAACGTAGGAGTGCTACCCGGGCCCGTAGGGAGGAACTCGCCCAACCTCACCATTTTGCAGATGTTTGGCCGCGTTCTCCCGAATGGCAGAACACGGCGGAGCCCCGGGGAGCGCCGCGCTCCCCGGGGCCTCGAACCCGCTCGGCCGGGCTGTCAGACCAGGCCGGCCTTCTCCAGCGCCGCGCAGCAGGTGCCCGTGATCAGGCGGGCCACCACGTACGGGTCGACGTTGGCGTTCGGGCGGCGGTCCTCGATGTAGCCCTTCTTCTCCACCTCGACCTGCCACGGGATCCGCACCGAGGCGCCGCGGTTCGACACGCCGTAGCTGAACTCGCTCCACGGGGCCGTCTCGTGCATGCCGGTCAGCCGCCGCTCGATGTCGGCGCCGTACCCGGTGACGTGCTCCTGCGCCTTCTCGGCGAGCGCCTCGCACGCCGCGATGATCGCGTCGTAGCCCTCGCGCATGGCCTTGGTCGAGAAGTTGGTGTGCGCGCCGGCGCCGTTCCAGTCGCCCTCGACCGGCTTCGGGTCGAGCGTCGCGGACACGTCGTGGTTCTCGGCGATGCGGTAGAGCAGCCACCGGGCGATCCACAGGTGGTCGCCGACCTCGATCGTGCCCGCCGGGCCGATCTGGAACTCCCACTGGCCGGGCATGACCTCGGCGTTGATGCCGGAGATCTTCAGGCCCGCGGCCAGGCAGGCGTCCAGGTGCTCCTCGACGATGTCGCGGCCGAACACCTCGTCCGAGCCCACGCCGCAGTAGTAGAAGCCCTGCGGGGCCGGGTAGCCGCGCTCGGGGAAGCCGAGCGGGCGGCCGTCCTTGTAGAACGTGTACTCCTGCTCGATGCCGTACCAGGAGTCCTGCGACTCGTACTGCTCGGCGACGGGCCGCAGCTTGGCCCTGGTGTTGGTCTCGTGGGGCGTGCCGTCGACGAGGTAGACCTCGCACAGCACGAGCTTGTGGTCGCCGCCCCGGATCGGGTCCGGACAGGAGAAGACCGGCTTCAGCACGCAGTCCGAGTGGTCGCCGGGCGCCTGGTTCGTGCTGGACCCGTCGAACCCCCAGTCCGGCAGGTCGGCCCCGTCGGCGAGGATCCTCGTCTTCGACCGCAGCCGGGCGGTCGGCTCGGTGCCGTCGATCCAGATGTACTCGGCCTTGTAGCTCAACGTGGGTCCCTTCGTGTCTGCCGGGCCTTGCGGGTTCGGCCTCACAGAACGTGCCAACCTGGCATTTCACACCTGTTGCCCTTTTGTGAACGGCATGTAACGCGCGACGCGGCCCGCTGAGACGTTGCTCACAGGCCCGCCGCGCACCCCGTCCGCCTGCCGCGCCCGCGCGCCGCCCCGGCGCGTCCGGCCCCGCCCTGCGCGCCATCCAGCCACCCGAAATCGCCGGAAACCCGTCAATAAAACGAAGTCCAGCCATTTAATAAACGCGATCCCCTGGCCAGGTCGAACCCTCGCATGTTTCTTTAACTCCTCCACACCGACCGAACGATCACCACTGCCCGGGATGAGTGAAGATTCTTTTCACAGGCTCCGATCATGGAGCCGAAGAACGGGGGAAAGGGATGAAGCAGATATTCGCGGCTTCGGCGGCCACCGCCGTCGCGCTGACGGGGCTCGCTTCCACGGCGCCGGCGAGCCAGGCGGCCGACGGCGGCGGCACGCGGGGACGGGTCCACGTGGTGAGGCCCGGCCATTCGATCCAGCGGGCGGTCGACCGCGCCCGGCCCGGCGACACCATCCTGCTCAAGGCGGGCCACTACGCGGGAGGCGTCCTCGTCCGCAAGCGCCTCACCATCCGCGGCGAGGGCAACAGGACCGTCCTGCGTCCGGGCCACCGCGACCACTGCGCGAGGGCCAAGGCGCCCGGCATGGGGATCTGCGTGGTCGGCAGCCCGAGGCACCCGGTCAGGGGGGTGACGATCCGGAACCTGACCGTGCGGGGCTTCGAGGAGACCGGCGTCCACGGCATCTACACCGACCGCCTCAGCGTCCTGGCCGTCCTGGCCAAGCAGAACGGCGAGTACGGCATCGCCGAGTACCGCTCCACGCGCGGCCGGTTCCAGTGGAACTGGACCCTCGACAACAGCGAGGACGCCGGGCTCTACGTCGGCGACACCGCCGACGCGCGCGGCCCGGGGGGCGCCCGCGGGGGCGACCACGCCCGCGGGACCGTCGTGGCCGAGAACCACAGCTTCGGCAACACCCTCGGCGTCCTCGTCCGGCACGCCCACCACGTCGAGGTCTACGGCAACGAGATCGCCGGCAACTGCGTCGGCGTCGCCCTGGTGGACGACGGGCAGCCGGGCGGTCAGGGCCACAACAAGGTCGTGAAGAACAAGATCTTCAAGAACAACCGGACCTGCGAGGAGCACGACCCCGTCCCGGCGCTCGGCGGCACGGGCGTGCTGCTCTTCGGCGGCGAGGGCAACATCGTCGCCAAGAACATCGTGAAGTTCAACAAGGGGGAACTGCCCTACTCGGGCGGCATCGTCCTCTTCCCGGGCGTGGCCCCGGAGAGCGGCCACGCCAGGCCCGCGCGCCACAACCTGATCGCGGCCAACGTCGCGCTGAGGAACGAGCCCTACGACATCGTCGACAAGAGCGGCAGCGGGACCAACCGCTTCCGCCGCAACCTGTGCCGGACCTCGGACCCGGACGGCCTCTGCTCAGAGCACCACTGAACGGGGACGCCGGCAGAAGGACCCCGCTCCCGCGTCCGGGAGCGGGGTCCTCTCACTCCGGCGGACCGCCGCGTAGGAACCGCTCCCCGAGCGGCGTCAGCGCGTGGTGCACCGTCTTGCCCCGGCGCTCGCTGGTGAGCAGGCCCGCTCCGCGCAGGGCGGTGGCGTGCTGGGAGGCGGACGCCGCGCTGACCCCGAGCCGGGCCGCGAGCGTCCCGGTCGTGAGCTCTCCGTCCGCGCCCACCAGCCGGATCACGGCGGCGCGGGTCCGGCCGAACACCCGCGGCAGGGTGTCGCCCGTTCCGCTGATGGGCCGGGACGAGGGGACCACCACGACCGCCGGACCGGCGCCCGAGCCCAGGACGCGCGGTCCGGTGACGAACACCGAGGGCATGAGGAGGAGCCCGCGCCCGCCCAGGCGGACGTCGCCGTCGTACAACGTCTCGACCTCCAGGACCGGGGACGTCCAGCGGATGGCGGGGTGCAGGCTCCCGAGCAGGCCGCCGATGCCGTCACGGGCCATCGTCCGGGCATGGCGGGACGCCTCGGCGCACAGGTGGTCGCCGAGGTCCTGCCACGAGTCCGCTAGCGCGGCGCGGTGGAAGTCGCGCAGCCCGCGGACCAGCGTCCGCATGGTCTCCCCGTCCCCGCCGGCGAGGCGCGGCAGCCACGAGGCGGGGGGCCGCGAGCCGTGCGACCGCTCCAGTTCGGCGCGGATCCGCCGGGCGGGCGTGGACGCGACGGCGTCGAGCTCCGACTCGATTCCGGGCACTCGCGTGTAGGGGGTCAGGAAGTCGGGGAACCAGCGTCCGGGCGGCACCAGTTCGAGCAGCAGGCGGGACGGGCCGGTGAGCCTGGCGCGCGTCCGCGCCCGCCATGCGCCGGGAATCGGCTCGGGCCCGCAAGCGCGCAGGGCCTGGGCCCCGAGAACGGTCTGGGCGAGCGGCGAGAGGCCGGGAGTGATGCGAATCCGGGTGAGGTCCTCGTAGTCGAGCCAGAGCCGGAGCATGGGTCGGAGAATACGACATTTAACCTATTTCTGAAATCATTGCACCGGGCGGGGAACGTGCTGGAAGGTGCGGGCATGAACCGACTCCGCCTGTTGTGCCGCACCGTTCCGCTGATGGTTTTCGCCGCCGTGGCCGCGGTCGCCCTCCCCGCTCGCGCCGACGACGGCACGAGCGTCCGCGAGGGCGAGCTCGACGGGGTCCCCTACCGCGTCGAGGTCCCCGCCCGCTGGAACGGGACGCTGCTGCTGTGGAGCCACGGCGCGTACAGCCTGGAGTTCCCGGCGCCGTCTCAGGTCTCGCTGACGAACCATCCGGCCACCGAGCGGTGGCTGCTCGACCACGGCTACGCGCTCGCGGCCTCGCAACTGCGCGTCTCGCGCGGCTGGGGGGTGGTCGAGTCCGGACTGAAGGACCAGATCGACCTGCTCGACTGGTTCACCGCGAACGTCGGCAAGCCCCGGCGCACCGTTTCGGCGGGCTCGTCCGCGGGCGGGCTGACGTCGGTGCTCCTGGCGGAGCGCAACCCCGGCCGCTTCGCCGGTGTCGCCTCCCTCTGCGGAGTCCTCGGCGGGACGACGGGCCACTTCAACAGCGCCCTCGACACGAACTTCGCGGTCAAGACGCTCCTCGCGCCCGACCTGGACCTGGTGCGCGTCAAGGACCCGCAGGCCAACACCTCGGGCGCGCGCCGCGCGCTCGGAACCGCGCTCGGCGACGCGGGCGGCCGCGCCCGCCTCGCCCTCGCCGCCGCCCTCGCGGACATCCCCGGCCGCTACACGGCCCGGGCACCGGCACCGGACACGGTCGCCGGCCGGGTGGAGCAGCAGGTCTACTACGCCGCCTACGACCGGGGGGCCTTCTGGGGCTCCAACCGCGCCGACATCGAGAAGCTCGCCGGGGGCAACCCGTCCTGGAACACCGGCGTGGACTACCGGACGCTCCTCGCCCGCTCCAGCCAGAAGGACCTGGTGAAGCGCGCCTACCGCGAGGCCGGCCTGAGCCTGCGCGACGACCTCGCACGCCTGAACGCGGCACCGCGCGTCAAGGCCGACCCCGCCGCCGTCCGCTACCTCGACCGGTACGGCACCCCCACCGGCCGGACGCCCGCGCCGGTCGTCACCCTGCACTCGACGGGCGACGGCAACGTCCCGCCGGAGAACCAGCGGTCCTACGCCGCGAAGGTGCGCGACCCGGCGAACCTGCGGCAGCTCTACGTCGACCGCGGCTACCACTGCTCCTTCACCGCCTCCGAGGAGATCGCGACGGTGCGGGCGCTCCTCACCCGCATGGACACCGGCCGCTGGCCGGACACCCGGCCGGCGGCCCTCAACCGCTCCGCCGGGACGCTCGCCCCCGACTACCAGACGGTGTTCGACACGGACCCCGAGCCCGGCATGTACCCCGCGACCCCGTCCTTCACCTACCACCACCCGGGCCGCTACCTGCGTCCGTGACCGGTTCCACCCGTGAAGGCCGTGGTCCGTGGGGGCGGACCACGGCTTTGCGGGCGTCCGGCGATGAGTTCGGCGGCCGGGCCGAGTCCACCTGTGGAGACCCTGCGAGAACCTGGAGGACTTCATGACCGCCAAGGCCCTGCCACCCATCGTGGACGCCAAGACCTGGCAGAACTCCCTGGACGAGCTGCGCGTCCGCGAGAAGGCCGCGACCCGCGAACTCGACGCGATCGCCGCCCAGCGCCGCCGGCTGCCGATGGTCGAGATGCCCGCCTACACCCTGGAAGGCGAGAAGGGACCGGTCAGCCTGGCCGAGGTCTTCGAAGGCAGGTCCCAGCTGATCGTCTACAACCACATGTGGTTCCCCGGCGAGAAGTGGCAGTGCCCGGGCTGCACGGGCTTCACGTCCCAGTTCACGCGGCTGGAGTTCCTGGACGCCCACGACGCCAGGTTCGTCATCGTCACCCAGGGGCCGATCGACGAGGCCCTCGCCTACAAGCGCCGCGTCGGCAACAAGATGACCTGGTACTCCACGGCGAACAGCTCCTTCGGCACCGACGTGGGCGCACCTCCCGGAGGCGGCTTCGCCGTCAACGTCTTCCTGCGCGACGGCGACACCGTCTACCGCACCTGGCACACCACCGGCCGGGGCACCGAGCAGCTCAGCCACACGTTCCCCCTGATCGACCTGCTCCCCTACGGCCGCCAGGAGGAGTGGCAGGACGTCCCCGAGGGCTGGCCCCAGTCCCCCACCTACAGCCGCTGGCCCGGCTCCGAGGAGATAGCCGCCCACTACGGCCAGGACACCTGACCCCCGTGGGCGGTGTCCGGCCGCGTGTGACCGCTCACGGTCACTGAGTCGACCACTCTCACGGGCCTGCGGGGAAGGCGGCGTCGAACGAAGGCCGACCCGCCTCCATAGTTGAAGAACGGACGTGAGGACGGCACCGGGCCGCCAGATAATGAGGTGTCCGGTGCCGCGGCCGACTATAGCCTCGTTCGCATGGCCTTGGATGTGAGAGATGTTCACCAAGCGCTGGAGAAATGGGCCGGCTTCCCGGTCGAGCGGGAGCCGAGGCCTATCGTCCTGACCCAGATGAGCGTTGCGGAGCTGGAGAGGCTCAAGCGCGACACCGCGTGGCGCTCCCTGTTCGACGTTCCGGGAGTGCCCGAAGCGGAACTCCCACCCGAACTCCGCGCGGCGGCGCTCCACTACTACCGGGGCGAGGCACAGCCGTTGCCTGCCATCATCCGAGCGCCCGGGCCGTTCGCCACTGATCGGGGTCTGCGGGAGCTCCCCGCCTGGATGATGCATCCCCGCGACCGGAGGTGGCCGTTCATCGGGCTCGATCCCGAGTTCCGGCGGCAGATGACGTGGCGGCCGGAGAACCTCGCCGACTGGAGCCCCACCGAGGAGTCGTCCCTCGCGGCGGACGGCCGGACGCTGACCTACCGGTTCACAGGCACCCCCGCGGAATACGCGGCGTATCCGCACGCTGAGGTGTACGAAACGGAAACAGCGGTCCTGATCGATCCGGTCGAAGTGGATCTGGATGGTCCCGACCATGTTCGGTTGACCTACTCGGAGCAACGCGAGGTCGTCGTCCACCTGAGCGTCCCGCTGGGCAATCGCGTCCTCATCTGTGCCCCCCGGAGCAGCGTCGACAGTGAGTACGGCGGCGCTCCCCGGACGGTCATCACCGCCGTTCAGGACGTCCAGCCGCAGGGATACCGACCCTCCGGCCTCTGAGGGCGAGGGGCGCGACATGTTCGCCGGAGGGACATGGGCTTCTGGATGTGGTCGACCAGGTACGACGGTGCCGAGGTCGCGGCTCTGCTCGATCATCCGCACGGGTTGCACGCGGGCCTCGAGCGGCTGTCCAACGTCTGGGAGGACCTGCCCGTCGGCCTCGGATACGACCCGTCCGGCTCCTTGAGAAAGCTTGAGGCGGTGGACACCCACAGGGCCTGGGACGCCCTGCACGTCCTGGTGACCGGCCAGCCGAACGAGGACTACGAGCAGGCCTCCGGAGACCCGCCCGCCTGCGATGTCGTGATGGGCGGCCTCGTCATGAACGGGACCGGGGAAGGCTCCCTTTTCCGCGTACCGCGTCTCCTGCGCCCCGACCAGGTGCGAGCGGTGGACGCTTTCCTAAGCACCCTGGACCGGGACGCGCTGATCCGTGAGCGCCACGCGTTTCTGAAAGAGGTCCGGCCCTACTCGTTCGAGAGCTGGGGACGGCTGCCGAACGGCGAGGACGGGGACATGGTGGAGATGGGCGTCCTCGGAAGGGTCTTCGACGACGTCCGCGGCTTCTACGCCCGCGCCGCCGCCGCGGGCAACGCCGTCGTCAAGGAGATCTTCTAGCGAGTCGTGGCCCGCGACGCCTGGAGCCGGTCGGCCACGACGCCGATCCGCTCGACCAGCTCAGGCGGCTCGTGCACCACGAACCCGACGTCCATCAGGCCAACCCAGATGACGATCTCATCCAGGTTGTTAGCGCCGCACAGCAGGACGCAGGTCTCCTCGTCAACGGACTTCACCGTCCCCATCGTCGGCGGCATGTGCCCCGCCACGACCTCCGCAGAGGCGTGCATCGTCAAGCGCGCCTGGTACCGGTACGGCGCACTGGACACCGCCCGGGACAGGTAGGCGGCGAGGTCCTCGTCGGGCGGGTCGCGGGGGACGAAGCGCGGCCCGTTCGGCGTCCTCAGGCTCATCCGGTCGACCCGATACGTCCGCCAGTCCTCCTTGCCGGCGTCCCAGCCCACGAGATACCACCAGCGCCCCGAGTGCACGAGCCGGTGCGGCTCGGCCGAGCGGCTGCTCTCCCGCCCCTCGTGCGACCGGTAGTCGAACCTGAGCACCTCGTGGTCCCGGCAGGCCGCGGCGACGGCGGTCAGGACCCCGGCGTCCACCGGCGACGCCGCACCCTTCATGGGCACGGTCATCGACTGCAACGCGTGGACGCGATGCCGCAGCCGCGAGGGCAGCACCCGTTCGAGCTTCGCGAGCGCCCGGGCGGACGTCTCCTCGATCCCGGCGACCGTGCCCGCGGCGGCCGTACTCAGCCCCACCGCGACCGCGACCGCCTCGTCGTCATCGAGCAACAAGGGCGGCAGAGCGGACCCGGCGCCCAACCGGTAACCCGGCGCACCGGCCGTGGCGTCCACCGGATAACCCAGTTCCCGCAACCGCTCCACATCCCGCCGCACGGTCCGCGTCGTGACACCGAGCCGCTCCGACAGCTCCGCACCAGACCACTCCCGGCGTGTCTGCAAAAGGGACAGCAGCCTGAGAAGTCGCGCCGAGGTCTCCGCCATGCCCTCAATCCTGGGCCAACCTAGGACCGAACCCGTCCTAGGCGGCTCCTAACGTCGTCCCATGGCGAAGATCAACCCGTTCCGCATCGAGATCCCCCAAGCCGACCTGGACGACCTCCACGACCGCCTGGCCCGCACCCGCTGGCCCGAAGACCTTCCCGGCACCGGCTGGTCGTACGGCGTCCCGTCCTCCTACGCGAGGGAACTGGCCGAGTACTGGCGCACCGGCTACGACTGGCGGCGGCACGAGGCGGCCCTCAACGAGTACCCGCAGTTCACCACCGAGATCGACGGCCAGAACATCCACTTCCTGCACGTCCGCTCCCCCGAGCCGGACGCGCTCCCCCTGATCCTCACCCACGGCTGGCCAGGCTCGATCGCCGAGTTCATGAAGATCCTCGGCCCCCTCACCGACCCCCGAGCCCACGGCGGCGACCCGTCCGACGCCTTCCACGTGGTCGCACCGTCCCTCCCCGGCTTCGCGTTCTCCGGCCCCACCCGCGAGACGGGCTGGACCCTGCGACGCGTAGCCCGCACCTGGGCCGAGCTGATGACCCGCCTCGGCTACGACCGCTACGGCGCCCAGGGCGGCGACACAGGCTCACTGGTCTCCCCCGAACTAGGCCGCGTAGCCCCCGACAACGTGATCGGCGTCCACGTCAACGGCGCCCTGGGCTTCCCGACCTTCACCCCCGAAGAAGCGGAGGGCCTCACAGAAGCGGAGCAGGCCCGCCTGGCCATCTACACCGACCAGGACCGCGCGGGCTACGCCATGATCCAGTCCACCCGCCCCCACACCCTGGCCTTCGGCCTGCACGACTCCCCCGCCGGCCAGATGGCCTGGATCGCGGAGAAGTTCAAGGAATGGACCGACCCCGCCCACGACCTCCCCCACCAGGCCGTAGACCGCGACCAGATGCTGACCAACATCACCATCTACTGGCTGACGGGCACCGCAGGCTCCTCCGCCCGCCTCTACAAGGAAGGCGCAGCCCACTGGGGCAAACCAACCGAAAAATCCAACGTCCCCACCGGCGTAGCCGTCTTCCCAGGCGACGCCGGCATACGCCGAATAGCCGAACGCGACCACAACGTAACCCACTGGTCAGAGTTCCCCAAAGGCGGCCACTTCGCCGCAATGGAAACCCCGGACCTACTACTAACCGACATCCGCAGTTTCTTCCACCAACTCCACTAACCCGCCCCGCGGCCCGGACATGCGGCCCCCGCGGGCAGTCCCGCTCAGGTCGGCCGACCCCTATCGGTTCGATCGGCCAGCCTTTCTAAACTCGATCGCTTTCTGCATTGCTCGTCGGGTGGCCAGCGTGCGGGGGTGTTCGGGGCCAAGGACGCGTTCTTGAATGGGCAGGAGTTCACGGTAGAGGCGTTCAGCCTCACCCGGATTGCCCTGCTCACCCACCATCCAGGCGATCTGGGCGCGCACGCTCAGAGCGTTGGGGTGTTCAGGGCCAAGGACACGCTCTTGAATGGGCAGGAGTTCACGGGAGAGGCGTTCAGCCTCACCCGGATTGCCCTGCTCACCCACCATCCAGGCGATCTGGGCGCGCACGCTCAGGCTGTCGGGGTGTTCAGGGCCAAGGACACGCTCTCGAATGGGCAGGAGTTCACGGGAGAGGCGTTCAGCCTCACCCGGATTGCCCTGCTCACCCACCATCCAGGCGATCTGGGCGCGCACGCTCAGGGTGCCGGGGTGTTCAGGGCCAAGGACACGCTCTCGAATGGGCAGGAGTTCACGGGAGAGGTGTTCAGCCTCACCCGGATTTCCCTGCTCACCCACCGTCCGGGCGATCTCGTAGCGCGTGGTCAGGGCGTTGGGGTGTTCCGGACCAAGGACGCGTTCTTGAATGGACAGGAGTTCACGGTAGAGGCGTTCGGCCTCACCCGAATTGCCCAGAAAGAAGTGAGCGCCTGCCAGCCGGTCGTTGAGATCGAGTTGTTGAGGGTGTTCAGATCCAAGGCGTTGGCAGTGCCGGATTGCCATTTCGGCAATTCCTAAAGATGTGGAGAACAGCCCTGCCCACAGCAAGGCCCTTGAGCCATCTACCGCGATTTGAGCCAGCCGGGCGAGATCATCGGCCCGCACATGGGCAGTGGCATTGATCAGCAGTTCTTCCAGGTGGGGTAGCCACGTGAGCCAGGTGATCCAATTCGTGGACTTCGTAGGGTCGAGCTTGGCCGTGGCGGATTGGAGAACGGTGATGGCGGTCGCGGCTGAGGCAGACATCGGGTGCCGGGCCAATTCACGTTCGCGAAGCGTTTCGGCGACCAAAGGGTGGACCACGATGCCGCTGCGCCCTACACCAGCAATCTCTGATCGCTGAGCGTGAGTCCGGGTGGAAATCAGCCCGGTGGACAGCAGGGCTTGCAACCCGAGAGCCACTCCCGACGCGCCAGCCTCGCTGGATACTCGGCCAAGAACCTCATGATCCAGGCCAGCTGCGGGGATCGGAACCGGCGCGGCGAACCAAGCCAGCACCTCTAGCAGCCCCCGGGCCTGGGGAGTGCCCGAGCGGTCCAGATGGGCGAGCGACAGCTCCCAGGTCCCGGCCACCACATCACGATCCGACCCTGAGGACGCAGCAAAGCCCTCCTCCCACGCCCGCAGATACGCCGCAAACGTCCGCAGCTGGGAGAACGGAAGCCCCAGATGGGACCCGGCATGATGCAACGCCAACGCAAGACCACCCAACCGCGCCGACAGAGCCTCGGCCTCAGCCGCCGTTCCCGCGTGTGGCGCTAGGTCACGCAGAACCTGACCGCCATCAGCGTCAGACAGCCATCCCACCGGATGCAGATCTACCTTCCGGCCCCAGTGCGCGGGATCGCTGTCGCGGCTGGTCACCACAAGCAGACCCGACCGGGAACCACGCACCCACCCGTTCCCATCCCGCATGACGCGGCCAGTAACCGCCAACAAATCCAGATCATCGGCGTTGTCAATGACCAGTAACCATCCCGGAGCGGCCTCCAGGAGCGGCCACAGCACATCACATGCCGGCACCTGACCCGAGCGAGCCGCCTGCACATGCCGCGCCTCAGCGCCCAGCATCTCCGCCAGGCCCAACATGCCCGCCGTCAATGAGGCCGCATCGACCGCCGAGATCCACCACACCCGCCGCCGCTGCTGCACCGCCACCTCAGCGAGCTGCAACGCCACAGTGGACTTTCCCGTACCCCCTAATCCCGACAGCACGTGCGCGCGTCCATCCGGCGCCGCCAGCAGTTCGGTCAACTGATCCAGCAACCGATCCCGGCCCCGAACCCGCTCCGGCAGCCGCCCCAAGGGTGGCCACCACACCCCATGCCCGCTCGGCAGCGGCGCCGACTTCTCCAAGGCGGCACCGTGGATGTGCAGGTCCCGGCCGGCGGCGAACGCATCACGGCCAGCAGCCGAGGACTGGTTCACCTCCCGGCCCTCCAGCCCATCGGGTTCAGACGCGGCTGCCATCGGGCGGCTACTCCGCTGTGTCAGGGCGCTGGTTGATGTTCATGTCACGACCCGCGGCATAGGCGTCCCGCCCCGCCCGCACGTTCTGCACGACCGACCCGGCCGGCGCGTACTGCTCGGCCCACCCGGCCAACTCCTGAGCGAACGCCTCATCCCGCCGGGCATACCAGGCCAACGCCGCCGCCAACTCCCGCATCCGCCCCTCATCGGCAGGCTCCTGGACCGCCTGCTCCAACGCATCGACCGACCGCGTATCCGACCCGAACACCGCTCCGATCCGCTGCCGAATCCGCTCCACCACCCCCAGCGCCGCGCTCTCCCCCAGCCCGGACACCGCCCCCGTGGCGGCGATCAAAGCCACCGCCTCCGACACCGCGGTCACATCCACCACACCCATCTCCCCGTCCAGCGGATCACCGACCTACCGGCCCAATCTAGAACGATTGTCACTGATCAACACGACAAAAACACGATCCGCAACCGTCCTGCGTCCACATCTGGCAAGCCGTAAAGCGGCGCAGCAACCCAGCCAACTCCCCTTTGCCGCTGGCCCGGATAACCGCGCTCAGGATGGCCGCGGCAGCAGCTGGGGCGACATCGGCGGCAAGCCAAACCTGACCACGCTGATGCCGATAGATCTCGGCTTTCCCTTGACCTGTCTCATTACGAAGGCGAGCAACGCCCGAAGTGCTCGGTCCCCAACTCCTCGGCGATCGGCGCATGCTCTGCGTTCACAGCCCCAACGGCACGCTGACGGCGCGGGGACGCGGCATGATCACGCCCGCACGCTCCGGGGCGGCCAGGCGAGGGACCGCGCGGCGGCCTGAGCGCCGCCGCCCTTTGACGTCAACGCCGGGACGGTCACCGCCCGGCGAGCGCAAGTCGGGTTGGACGGGGGTGAACTGGTCATCGGGCCGCCAGATCGCGGGCGGGTCTACGGACGGGGGCACTCCCCCGAGCGATCACCCCGGAACTGCGGCGTTATCTCGGCAACCTCACGGGCCCCGAACCCGAAGCGCTTTATCTTCACCGGCAAGCGAGGCGGCGTCTGTCACGTCCTGCGGCGGGCGAACTTCCGGCGCGCGTCCAAGTGGGGTGAGACGGTGGCCGATTGGGGCGTTCCCCACCTGCACTTTCACGATCTCCGAGTCCGGCGCGACGCTGCGCGACTTCGTGGAGCGGATGGACCATGACAGCGGCCGGGCCGCGTTGATCTCCCAGCACTGGGCGGCGGGCGAACGTCCCGGCGATGGACGACAAGACCAACGGCGGCACCCAGGTGACGACGATGGGGCGTCCGGGGTGCTCGCGATTGTGGGCTAGTGGCACGCGGATGGCACGAGACCCCGTTTCCGGGCTTGGAAACGGGGTCTTTCTGCTGGTGGGCGCGGCAGGTTTCGAACCTGCGGCCACTCGCTTGTAAGGCGAGTGCTCTACCCCTGAGCTACGCGCCCGCGTTGCCGGGAAAGCGTACCTGGTTCTTGGGGGCGATCGCGAAGTGGTCAGGGCCACCGGGTCAGGTCATGGCCTCGTGGACGAGGTGGGTGTCGGTGAACTGCTCGAAGTCGGTGATCGCACCGTCCTGGACCCGCCAGACGTGGACGAAGCGGACGCGCATCCCCTTGCCCGTCGCGCGGTAGGTGCCCGAGTAGTGGCCGATCGCGACCACGGTCCCGTCGCCGCCGTCGACCAGTTCGTCGGGTTCGGCGCGGAAGCCCTTCCAGTCGGCGACCAGGCGGCCGAACACGCCTGCCTTGATGGCGTCCGTCCCGACGTAGGTGCCCGCGTAGGGGAAGCCGGCCATCTCGGTCCACGCCAGGTTCTCGGCGAAGTTCTCGACCATGCCGTCCAGGTCGCCGCGGGCCGAGGCCTCGTAATGGGCCTTGACGATGTCGTATGCCTCGCTCATTTGTCCTGCCCTTCCGGTGTCGAGGAGCCCCGGCTCAGCGTCCCACAGAGGCGTTCATAGCCAGGGTCTCAGGTGGGGAGGCCGCCCAGGAGGCGCAGGGCGGCGCGCATCAGGGGTGGGTGGGACAGGCCCTGGTGGGTTGCCAGGCGCATGACCTGGGGGTTTTCCAGGGCTCGGGTGAAGGCTCGGCCTAGGGTGAAGGGCGCGTTGTTGGCGCGGGTGACCGCGGCCGGGTACTTCCTCAGGACGTGTTCGGGGAACGGGGAGCGGAAGGCCGATGTGATCACTTCGGCGGCCAGGCGGCCTGCCTCCAGGGCGTAGGAGATTCCCTCGCCGCTGGTCGGGTTGACCATGCCGCCGGAGTCGCCGGCCAGGAGGACGCCGGGCAGGTAGTGGGGGCGGCGGCTGAAGCCCATGGGCAGGGCCGCGCCGCGGAGGGGGCCGGTGGTGTTGTCTTCTGTGAAGCCCCAGGACGGCGGTAGGGAGGCCAGCCAGCGGGAGCACAAGCGGTGGTAGTCGGGGTGCTCGGTGCGCAGTAACGCGACACCGACGTTGCAGGTGCCGTCGCCCATGCCGAAGATCCAGCCGTACCCGGCGGGTGCCAGGTCCAGCCAGATTTCCAGGTGCCCGTCGTCGTGGCGGGGGCTGCGGTAGTAGCGGCGGCCGGCGATGCCGATGGGGCGGTTTCGGTTGGGCCGCAGGCCGAGGGCGACCGAGAGGCGGGACGAGGCGCCGTCCGCTGCGATGACCAGGCGCGCGGAGTGGGTTCCGGTGGAGGTCCGGACGCCTTGGACGCGGCCGTTCGCCGTTAGTGGGGCTGTCACCTTGGTGTTCTCGCGGAGGGTCGCTCCGGCGCGGATCGCTTGGCGGGCCAGGAGGTCGTCCAGGTCGGAGCGGGTGCGGGTGAGGCCGAGGGCGCCGTCCGGCCAGGGGAGTTCCAGGCGACGGCCCGCGCCCACCAGGCGGACGCCCTTGGTCGGGAACCAGCCCCCGTCGCTCGTGTTCACGCCCAGGGACTTCAGCTCCTGTACGGCCCTCGGCGTCAGGCCGTCGCCGCACACCTTCTCGCGGGGGAACGTGGACTTCTCCAGCACCAGGACGTCCAGGCCGGAGCGGGCCAGGTGGGTGGCGGCGGACGAGCCCGCCGGTCCCGCGCCCACCACGATGACGTCGTGCATCACAGGTACCGGTTGAACCAGTCGGCCGCCTGCGCGGTGACCTGTTCGAGGGCTCCGGGCTCCTCGAACAGGTGGGTCGCGCCGGGGATCACGTGGACCTCGGACGTGGGCAGGCTGCGGTGCGCCTGCTCGTTCAGCTCCAGCACCTCGGTGTCGTGCCCGCCGACGATCAGCAGGACGGGGGCGCGGACGTAGGGGAGGGACGGGCCCGCCAGGTCGGGGCGCCCGCCGCGGGACACGACCGCGGCGATCCTGGGACGGGCCGCGGCGGCGCCCAGCGCGGCGGCCGCGCCGGTGCTCGCGCCGAACAGGCCGATGGGGAGGCCCGCCGTGTGCGGGGCGGATTCGAGCCCCTCGACGAGGTCGTCTATCGCGCCGGTCAGGCGCCGGGTGAGCAGGTCGATGTCGAAGCGCAGGGCGGCGGTGACCCGATCGGCCTCCTCCTCCGGCACGGTGAGCAGGTCGATGAGCAGCGTCCCGATCCCGGCCGCGTTGAGGCCCTCGGCGACCGCGCGGTTGCGGGGGCTGTGCCGCGAACTGCCGCTGCCGTGCGCGAAGAGGACGACCCCCCGCGCCCCGTCCGGTATGACCAGGTCGCCCGCCAGCTCGGCGTCCGGGAGCCTCAGCGTGATCATATGTTCGGCGGCTCGGCGCTGATGTCGGCGAGGGCCGAGCGGTCGTCGCGCTGGACGGCGAGGTCACCGATGGACAGCATGCCGATCGGGCGGTCGCCGTCCACGACGGGGAGCCTGCGGACGGCATGGGCCCGCATCAGCCGCACGGCCTCGTCGGCGTCCGCGCCGGGCGAGATCGTGATGAGCTTGGTGCTGCAGATGTCGGCGACGGCCGTGCCGGACATGTCGCGGTGCTCGGCCACGGCGCGGACGACGATGTCGCGGTCGGTGACCAGGCCGCGCAGGCGTCCCTCGTGGACGACCAGGACGTCGCCGATTCCGTGCCGGCGCATGAGGTCCCCGACCTCGACCAGGTTCGTGTCCGGAGCGACGACCACGGGCGCGGGCGTCATGACTTCGTTCACCTTCAGGGCCATGCGAGACCTCCTCCCCCGGCTCCCTCGGGGGCTCGCGTACCCGGTGGCGGGCGGGATATGTGTCTAGGGCGAGTCGGGGCCCTCCCGCTCGGCGAGGAACCGCTCGAACTGCGCGCCGAGCTCCTCGGCGGTCGGCATGTCCTGCGACTCGGCGAGGAGGTTGTCGCGCTCGGCGGCGCCGGCGAAGGCGTCGTACTGCTGCTCCAGCGCCCGGACGACCTTCTCGACCTCGTCGTTGCCCTCGACCTGCTCGGCGATGTCGGCGTCGGTGGCGGCGGCCGCCTCGCGCAGCCGGTCGACCGGCAGGACCAGGCCCGTCGCGTTGGTGACGGCCTCCATCGCCGCGACCGCCGCGGCCGGGTAGGCGGACTGCGCCAGGTAGTGCGGGACGTGCACGGCGAACCCGATGGCGTCGTGGCCCGCCTCGCCGAGCCGCAGCTCCAGCAGCCCCGCGGCACTGCCCGGCACCTGCACCTTGTCGAACCAGGAGTTGCGGGTGATCAGCTCGGGCCGGGTGGCGTGCGAGGTGGTGCCGACCGGGCGGGTGTGCGGGACGCCCATCGGGATGCCGTGGAAGCCGACGACCACCCCGACGCCGAGCCGCTTCACCAGGTGCAGGACGGACGCGGTGAAGCCCTCCCACAGCCGGTCGGGCTCCGGGCCCGACAGCAGCAGGAACGGGCTGCCCACCTCGTCGTGCAGCAGCCGGACGACCAGCTCGGGCGCCTCGTAGGTGGCCCAGTGGTCGCGGTCGAACGTCATCGGCGGCCGGCGCGCCCGGTAGTCGATCAGCGAGTCGACGTCGAAGCGGGCGATGACCCGGTTCTCCAGTGTCTCCAGGAGGTGCTCCCGCACGAGCTGCCCGGTGGACCCCGCGTCGACGAAGCCGTCCAGGCTGTGCAGCAGCACCGGACCCGTCATCTCCGGCACGTCGGAGTCGAGCTCGTACAGATCCTCAGGGTTAAGCAACTTCTCCCCCACCTCTACTGTCCTCAGCCCAAGAGTATCCATTGGGGTGGGACGGGCGCCGGGGCCTCAGGGCCTCCGGCACCCGTCCCGCCGCGGTGGGGAAGGCGGGGCCGGCGGTCGGCTCAGGTGGCTTCCGTGAAGACTCGGCTGGTCAGGAAGTCGTCGGGATGGAGAGTGGTCAGGGCCTCCCGGTCCACCTCGCCCGGGTGGGCCAAGAGGCGGTTGGCATGGCGCAGGCGGGCGCGCTCTATCGCGTTGCGGACGGAGCGGGCGTTGGCGAACCGGGGCCGGGCCCGGCGTCGTTCCAGGTACTCGCGGAAGACCGGCTCGGTCTCAAGGGCGAGGGTGTAGCCCTCGCGGTCCATCATGAGACGGCCGATGGCCTCCAGCTCGCCGGGCTCGTAGTCGGGGAAGTCGATGTGGTGGGCGATCCGGGAGCTCATGCCGGGGTTGGACGCGAAGAAGGAGTCCATGCGGTCCTTGTAGCCGGCGAGGACGACCACGAGATCGTCGCGCTGGTTCTCCATGACCTGGAGGAGGATCTCGATGGCCTCCTGGCCGTAGTCCCGCTCGTTCTCGGCCCGGTACAGGTAGTACGCCTCGTCGATGAACAGGACGCCGCCCATGGCGCGTTTCAGGACCTCCTTGGTCTTGGGCGCGGTGTGGCCGACGTACTGGCCCACGAGGTCGTCGCGGGTGACCGAGACCAGGTGGCCGCGGCGGATGTAACCGAGGCGGTGCAGGAGCTCGGCGAGCCGGACCGCCACGGACGTCTTGCCCGTCCCGGGGCTGCCGGTGAAGCACATGTGCAGGTTGGGGCGTCCCGAGTCGATGCCGAACCGGGCCCGGACGCGGTCGACGAGCAGCAGCGCGGCGATCTCCCGGATGCGGGTCTTGACCGGCGCCAGGCCGACCAGCTCGGCATCGAGGGCCTCGAGGACGGAGTCGACCTGGGAGTCGGCGCGTTCCTTGGCCAGGTCGACGCGGGCGCCCGCGGGGAGCGGCTCGGCGGGAGGCGGCTCCGCGGCGGGCGCCTCCTGGACGTCCACCGTGGAGCCGTTCCGCAGCATCCCGAAACCCTGCCGCGTCCCGGGTCCGCCGGAGCTCTCGCTCAACGTCCCGCCCCGTAGCGGTCGCCCTCGGGACGGTCTAGGGCGTAGGGGTGCATCGTGTAGCGGACGCGCCGGTCGGAGGTCTCCGCGCGGTCGAGCCGGAAGCCGGGCTCCTCGGCCGGGCGCTGGACGATGAACGACAGCGCCGTCGTCTGCCGCCCGTAGCGGGCGTCGTAGGCGTTCAGCCGGACGTAGTGGCCGGGATAGGCCTTGCGGCACTCGTTGACCTCGTACAGGACGCCCGCCGGGTCGGTGAGGTCGAACATCGGCAGGCCCCACATCTCCCAGTAGGAGTTGCGCGGGTGGGGGTCGTCGGTGAACTCGACCGAGCAGGGCCAGCCCTGGTCCAGCGCGTAGGCGATCTGCTTGGTGATGTCCTCGTCGGTGAGGTCGGGCAGGTAGGAGAAGGTGCCTTGGGTGATCCGCATGTCACACGCTCACGGGGGTCGGGGCGGCGTCGGGGGTGTCGGTGGACTCGTAGGTGAAGGTGATGTCGCCCCAGGTGGACAGGGCGATGTCGAGCTCGCGGCTGTGCTTGGCGGCGGCGCGCAGGACGTCGGGGCCCTCGGCGAGGTAGTCGCGGCCCTCGTTGCGCGCCTTGATCATCGCCTCCAGCGCGACGCGGTTGGCGGCGGCGCCGGCGGCGATGCCCATCGGGTGGCCGATCGTCCCGCCGCCGAACTGGAGGATCGAGTCCTCGCCGAGGTAGTGCAGGAGCTGGTGCATCTGCCCGGCGTGGATGCCGCCGGACGCGACGGGCATCGTGCCCGGCATCGATGCCCACTCCTGGTCGAAGTACAGGCCCTTCACCGGGTCGGCCTCCGCGCGGTCCAGGCGGAGGGTGTCGTAGTAGCCGCGGACGCTGTTCGGGTCGCCTTCGAGCTTGCCGACGACCGTCCCGGCGTGGATGTGGTCGACGCCCGCGAGGCGCATCCACTTGGCGATGACGCGGAAGTTCACGCCGTGGGTCTTCTGCCGCGTGTAGGTGGAGTGGCCCGCGCGGTGCAGGTGCAGGATGACGCCGTTCCTGCGCGCCCACTTGGCCATCGACTGGATCGCCGTGTAGCCGATGGTGAGGTCGATCATCACGATGACGCTGCCGAGCTCCTTGGCGAACTCGGCGCGCTCGTACATGTCCTCCATCGTCGCGGCGGTGACGTTGAGGTAGTGGCCCTTGACCTCGCCCGTCGCGGCCTGCGCCCGGTTGACGCCCTCCATGCAGTACAGGAAGCGGTCGCGCCAGCGCATGAACGGCTGGGAGTTGATGTTCTCGTCGTCCTTGGTGAAGTCCAGGCCGCCGCGGAGGGCCTCGTAGACGACGCGCCCGTAGTTGCGGGCCGACAGGCCGAGCTTCGGCTTGACGGTCGCGCCCAGCAGCGGGCGGCCGAACTTGCCGAGGTACTCGCGCTCCATGACGATGCCGTGCGCCGGGCCCTGGAACGTCTTCACGTAGTGGGTCGGGATCCGCATGTCCTCCAGGCGCAGGGCCTTCAGCGCCTTGAACCCGAAGACGTTCCCGATGATGGACGACGTCAGGTTCGCGATCGAGCCCTCCTCGAACAGGTCGAGGTCGTAGGCGATGTAGGCGATGAACTGGTCGCCCTGCCCTGGGACGGGCTCCACCTTGTAGCACTTGCCCTGGTAGTTCTCGTAGGAGGTCAGCCGGTCGGTCCACACGACCGTCCAGGTCGCGGTGGACGACTCGCCCGCGACGGCCGCGCCGGCCTCCTCCGGCGGCACGCCCTGCTGGGGGGTGATGCGGAAGGCGGCGAGGATGTCGCTGTCCTTCGGCTCGTAGTCCGGACGCCAGTAGCCCATCTCCGCGTAGGGGATCACGCCCGCCGACCATCTGCCCGCGCTCATCGCCGCTCTCCTTCAGCCGAAGCCTGGAATGGGCGGGCCGCGGCGCGCCGCCCCGGTGGAGGACGGCATGTCCCAGGGGATGGGGTGGAGCGCCGCGTCCCGGCCACGTGGAACCGTGACGCGTCCGAGCTTCACCTCCCGACACTTGCGGTGTCCATCAAGTGTTCTACGGTGACCGTTGAGCATTCAGTTGAACGAGGAGGCGGGACGTGACGGAGGCGCGGTTGCGGGCGCTCGTCGCGGTCGCCGACACCGGGTCGGTGCGGGCGGCGGCGCGGCGGCTGTACGTGACGGAGTCGGCCGTGTCGGCGGCGGTCGCGGCGCTGACCCGCGAGCTCGGCGTCCCGCTCGTCCGGCGGGAGGGGCGCGGCGTGCGGCTGACCGGCGCGGGCGCGGTCTACGCCGGGTACGCGCGGCGGGTGCTCGGGCTGCTGGAGGAGGGGCGGGCGGCGGCGCGCGGCGCGGCCGACCCGGGGCGGGGGCCGCTGCGGCTGGCGGCGGTGACGACGGCCGCCGACCAGATCCTCCCCGAGCTGCTGGCCCCGTTCCGGGCGCGCTGGCCGGACGTGGAGCTGGCCCTGGAGGTGGGGCCGCGCCGCCAGGTGTGGAGCAGCCTCGCCGCGCACGAGGCCGACCTCGTGCTGGCGGGCCGGCCGCCCGCCGATGTCGCGGCGACCGTGCTGGCCAGGCGGTCGAACGAGCTGGTCGTGGTGGGCGCGCCCGACCTCGCGTCCGGGTTCGCCCTCGCCCGCACGCCGTGGGTGATGCGCGAGCCCGGGTCGGGGACGCGGGCCAGCGCGGACGCCTACCTGGCCGAGCGGGAGGCGGCGCCGCCGCGGCTCGTGCTCGGCTCGAACGGCGCGGTGATCGCGGGCGCGGCGGCGGGGCTCGGCGTCGCGCTGGTCTCGCGGGACGCCGTCGGCGCGGAACTGGACGCCGGGCGGCTCGTCGTGGTCGACGCGCCGGGGATGCCGCTGGACCGGCCCTGGCACGCGGTCGCGGGCGCCGCGCCGACCGCGACGACGCTGCTGTTCGTCAGGCACCTGCTGGAGGCCCCCGGCTGGCACCCCGCCACGGCAGGCCCGGCGCCTACGGCAGGCACAGCGCCTACGGCAGGCACAGCACCTACGGCAGGCACAGCACCTGCGGCAGGCACAGCGCCTAAGGCGGGCACCGCGCCTACGGCAGGCACAGCACCTACGGCAGGCTCCACAGGGACACCGACAGCAGGCCCAGGCTGACGGCGATCAGGACCATGGCGGCGGACCGCCCGCCCTCGGCGGCCGGGGTGGCGCTCCGCCGGGCCAGCAGGACCGCGAAGCTCACGAGGAAGCCCGCGGCGACCACGTCCATCATCACGGCGAGCCAGGTCATACCCACACCATTCGCGTCATCGGAGCAACCCTAGAGGAGTGCGGTCCCTCACATCGGCGGGCCGGTGCGCATGAACGGCCCCGAACACGACAGAATCGTGTTCGGACTCGTGAAAGGGGGCCCCATGACCGCCGACCGCCCGTACGACGTCGTCCTGTTCGGCGCCACCGGTTTCACCGGCGCCCTCACCGCCGAGTACCTCGCCCGGCACGCCGGTCCCGGCACTCGCTGGGCGCTGGCGGGGCGCAACCAGGCGAAGCTCGCGGCCGTGCGCGACAGGCTGGCGGAACTGGACGGGGCATACGCCGACCTCCCGCTACTGCACGCCGACACCACCGACACGGCGTCGATCGAGGAGATCGCACAGTCGGCGCGGGTCGTCATCACGACGGTCGGCCCCTACGTCAAGTACGGCGAGCCCCTGGTGGCGGCGTGCGCGCGCGCCGGGACCGACTACGTCGACCTCACCGGCGAACCCACGTTCGTGGACCGGATGTACGTGAAGTACCACGAGGCCGCCGTGCGCAGCGGGGCCCGGATCGTGCACGCCTGCGGGTTCGACTCGATCCCGCACGACCTCGGCGCCTACTTCACGGTCAAGCAGCTCCCCGAGGGCGTCCCCCTGCACGTCGAGGGCTTCCTGCGGGTGCGCGGGGACGCCTCGGGCGGCACCTTGCACTCGGCCGTCGGCATCTTCGGGGACGCCGCCGGCATGATGCGCGCCGAGCGCGAGCGCCGCAAGGTGGAGCAGGGGCCCGCCGGGCGCACCGTGCGGATCTCGCGCCGCCCCGCGCCGAAGGCCCGCGTCGGGGGCGGGTGGACGCTCCCGCTGCCCACCATCGACCCGCAGATCGTGGTCCGGTCGGCCGCGGCCCTCGACCGGTACGGGCCCGACTTCTCCTACGGCCACTACGTCGCGGTCAAGCGGTTCGCCACGGCGGCGGGGATGGCGGCGGGCTCGGGCGCCCTGCTCGCCCTCGCGGCCCTGCCCCCGACCCGGAACCTCCTCCTGCGGCTCCGGACGCCCGGCGAGGGCCCGTCGGAGGAGCGCCGCGCCCGCAACTGGTTCAGCGTGAAGTTCGTCGGAGAGGGCGGCGGCAGGCGCGTCGTGACCGAGGTCGCGGGCGGCGACCCCGGCTACACCGAGACGGCGAAGATGCTCGCCGAGTCGGCGCTGTGCCTCGCCCACGACGACCTGCCCAAGACGTCCGGGCAGGTCACGACGGCCGCCGCGATGGGCGACGCGCTGATCGAGCGACTCGTCAAGGCCGGGATCACCTTCCGCGTCCTCGACGCCGGCTGAGCTGTGTTTACTCAGCCCCGGCCCACTTCGCTCGCCTGGCGGCTGTGTTTACTACAGTCCCGGCCCACTTCGCTCGCCTAGCGGCTCGCTACGTGACCGTGCCTGGGCGAACGCGGCATCGCTTCGCGATCCGCCCGGCTCCGCTCGCCTCCGGCTTCGCTCCACCGGCCAGGTCACGCGTTCGCGCGCGTGGCCGAGGCCACTTCTCGAGCGTCCCTAGGACCCGGCTTCAGGGGCGGCGGCCGGGGATGGGGATCACGGCCTCCACGGTGGTGCCCCCGCCGGGGCGGCTCGTCACGGCGACCCGGCCGCCGAGCAGTTCGGCTCGCTCCCGCATGCCGCGCAGCCCGTAGGAGTCGGGCCGGCGGCCCCGACCGCCCCGCGCCAGGACGTCCCCCATCGAGAAGCCGACCCCGTCGTCCGCCACTTTGAGCCGGACACGGTCGCTGGAGTGCTCCAGCAGCAGGTCGACGCGGTTCGCCGACGCGTGCCGCAGGCTGTTGCCGACCGCCTCCTGCGCGATCCGGTACAGGGCGGTCTGGACGTGGTCGGGCAGTTCGTCCTCCAGCTCGCCCTCGACGGTCACCGTCACGTCGAGCGGCCCGGGGTCGTCCCCGGCCTCCCGGGCGAGGGTGGCGAGCGCCGCCGACAGGCCGAGGTCGTCCAGGACGGGCGGGCGCAGCCCCCCGATCGCCGCGCGGGTCTCGGCCGCGGCCAGCTCGCACAGCCGCCGCGCCATCATGATCTGCGCCAGCCCCTCGGGATGGTGCTCGGGCAGCGCCCGCTCGGCCGCCGACAGGTGGAAGCCGAGGCTGGCGAGCCGCTGGGCGATGCCGTCGTGGATCTCCCGGCTGAGCCGGGACCGCTCGGCCTCCTGCGCCTCGACGGCCCGCTCGGCGAACCGCTCGGCCGCGTGCTCGCGCTCGCGGGCCGTGCGCAGCCGGCGGCACGAGGACAGCACGGGCGCGAACAGCCCGGCGAGCGCGGTGACGAGCGCGACGTCGTCGGGCGGGCACGGGCCGGCGGACCGGACGTCCACGACGGCGATCACGATCCCGTCGCCGTGCACGGGGATCGCGGCGCCCCGGCCGTCCGGGTGGGTGCGGGCGCGGCCGTGCGCCGCGACCCAGCCGACCTCGCCCTCCCCCAGCGCGACGGGCGCGCCCCGCCATTCGAGGACGCGCTCCTCGTCGTCCAGGACGTACACGTCGCAGAAGGTCAGCGTCCGCGCGGACCGCACGACCAGTTCGGCCAGCTTCTCGGCCATCCGCGGCAGCTCGCGGTCGGAGCAGGCCACGCCCGCGACGCGGACGAGCAGGTCGGCCCCGCGCCCGGCGAGGAGTTCCAGCGGGCGGACACCGGTCACCGGAACAGCCCCTCGCGGAGCGCGACGGCGATCGCGGCCGACCGGTCGGCCACCTCCAGCTTGCGGTACAGGGCGCGCAGGTGGCTCTTGACGGTCTCCTCGCTGAGCACGAGCCGGGCGGCGATCGCCTTGTTCGACAGGCCTCCCACCAGCAGCGACAGCACCTCGCTCTCGCGCTGGGTGAGGCCGCGGTTGGCGCCGGGCCAGAACTCGCCGCGGGTGAGCCGGGCCGCGGTGACCGCCATCCGCCCGGCGAGCGTCGGGTCGATGACCGTCTCGCCCTGCGCGACCTCCTCCAGCCGCCGGACGAGCTCCGGGCCGTCCACCCGCTTGAGCAGGTAGCCGCCGGCCCCCGCGCGCAGCGCCTCGAAGACGTACTGCTCGTCGTCGTACACCGACAGGAACACCACCCGGGCCTCCGGGACGCGGCCGGTGATGAGGCGGCACAGGTCGAGGCCGCTCTCGGGGCCGAGCCGGACGTCCAGCAGGACGACGTCCGGGCGCAGCGTGGTGACCAGCCGGGTCGCCTCGTCCCCCGTCCCCGCCTGCCCGACGACGCGGACCCGACCGGAGAAACCGGCCAGCATCGCCGTCAGCCCGGCGAGGATCATCTCGTGGTCGTCGACCAGGACGACGCGTACGGGGACACCCATTCCGGCACGATAACAACCGGAAGCTACTCACCAGTAGCCGCGCCCGGGAAAGGCCTCCCGAGGTTTCACCCCCGGTCTCACCTGATTGGGGGACGAGCCGCCGCGCGAACCCGCCTAGGCTGCACAGCGAAAACTGAATTCCGCAGGACGGAGGAGCCAGTGCCCCATCGGATCGTGCATATGCTCCGGGCGCGCGGGTCGGGCCGCCGCCCCGTCATGCTCGCCATCGCGGGGGACAGCGCGGCGGGCAAGACCACCTTGACCAGGGGGCTTGTGCGGTGCCTGGGGGCGGACCGGATGACCGCGGTCTGCGTGGACGACTACCACCGCTACGACCGCGCGGAGCGGGCCGGGAAGCCGTTCACGGCGCTGCACCCCGACTGCAACCACATCGACATCATGGAGCAGCACCTCCAGCTGCTGTCGATGGGCGAGCCGATCCTGAAGCCCGTCTACGACCACGCGACCGGCGAGCTCGTCCGGCCGGAGCTGGTCGAGCCCCGCGACTTCGTGATCGTCGAGGGGCTGCTCCCGCTGCACACCCGGCTGGCGCGGGCGTGCTTCGACATCACCGTCTACCTGGACCCGCCGGAGCCGCTGCGGCACTCATGGAAGGTCAGGCGCGACTGCGAGAAGCGCGGCTACAGCCCCGAGCAGGTGATGGCGGAGCTGGACCGGCGCGAGCCCGAGAGCGCCGCCTACATCCGGCCGCAGCGCAAGCACGCCGACATCGTGGTGCGGTTCGCGCCCGTCGCCGGACGCCTCGACCCGCCCGGCACGCCGCTGTCGGCCGAGCTGCTGCTGCGCCCGACGATCGACCATCCGGAGCTGGCCGACGTCCTGGAGAGCGGCCCGAGCGACGCCGAGACCGCCATGCACCTGCGCCTCCACCGCGACACCGACGGCCGTCCCGTGGACGCCCTGCACGTCCACGGGTACGTCTCGCCGGACGAGTCGCAGGTCGTCAAGAAGGCCATCTGGGAGCGCCTCGGCCCCCGCGCCGGCGCCGCCCTGCCCGACCCGGACGCCCTCGGCCGCATCAGCGACACCGGCACCAGCGACCCGCTCGCCATCACCCAGCTGCTGCTGCTCTACCACCTGCTCGACGCCGACCACCGCCAAGCCGCATGAGCGCCGGCGAACGGGGGGCGTGGGGGTTCGCCCGCCCACAACAAACACGCATGAGCGCCAGCGAACCGGAAGGTGCGGGGGGCGTCCCCCCACAACAAACACGCATGAGCGCCAGCGAACCGGGGGGCGTGGGGGGTCGCCCCCCACAAGAAACACGCATGAGCGCGAGCGAACGGGGGGTGTGGGGGCCGCCCCCAAGAATCACGCATGAGCGCCGGCGAACCGGAAGGGGCGGGTGGCCGCCCCCGTAGGAGACACGGTTGAGACTCCGCGTGCGTGCGGGGAGGCCCCGGGGCCTTGGACCTGTGCCCCGGGCCGCACGTCCGCGGCCGCCGGGAGGGTGCCCTCAGCGGGCGCGAGGGGCGCCCTCCCGGCTCCTTACAGCTCCTGCCAGGGGATCTCGGGGCGGTCGGTGGCGACGACCGCGAGCGACTGGCCGCCCCGGATCCTCTCGTCGGGGGCGGACGTCAGCCGGAAGCGGGCGTCGGGGCGGTGCGACTCGCCCACCGCGAGGAGGGTGTTGCCCCGGCGGAGGAGGAAGACCGCGACGTCGAGGCGGGTCCACTCGCCGGCGCCCTCGGGGACGTCCACGCGGTAGAGGGTGCCGTCGCTGTCGAGCGTGCTGGCCAGGTCGTGGTAGATCGCGGCGATGCCCGGGTCGCGGATCGCGGCCGCGGTCACCGCGGGGTCGTCGATGTCGACCGGCTCGATGTTCTCGCCGACCAGCCGGAGGGCCTCGGTGATCTCGGCGCGCCGCCCGCCGTCGCGCACCCCGGCCAGCAGGTGGACCGGCGGGTCGCCGTTGCGCCGCAGGTAGGCCTCGACTGTCAGCATCACCCGCACGGTCTCGTCGTCGTTGCGGCCGACCACGAGGACGGTCCGGGCGTGCTCCAGGCAGGCCCGCTCGAAGGCGGTGTCGTCGAACACGACCACGTCGTACAGCTGCGGGTCGGGGTTCTCCCCCGCCAGTTCCCCCGGCCAGAAGACGGTCACCACCTGCGTCTTCGCGAACTGCCGGTCGGCGCGCAGCTGGCGGATGATGGCGACCAGCCCGTCGCGGTCGTAACCGACGATCACGATGTGCCGTCGCCTGTGCAGCCGCGCCTGGCCGTTGGCCCTCATGGTCCGTCCCTTCCCCATCCAGAGCGTCAGCTCGGCGAACATCACCAGCCCCGCGGTGAGCCCCGCGATCATGACGAGCACGCCGCCGATCCGGCCGCCGACCGTGCTCGGGGCCAGATCGCCGTAGCCGGTGGTCGTGCCGCTGACCAGGAAGTACCAGATGTACTGGTGGGGCTTCTTGATGTCGGCGCCCGGCTCCTCGAACACCGCGATGAGCAGCCAGCCCGCCACGAAGGCGGTGAGGAGGACGAGCGCGGGCACGCGCCACGTCCGCCCGGTGATCCGGTGCACCAGGCGCATCAGCACGATCGGCATCCGCGAAGCGTCCCAGCAGGCAAAATGCCGCGTCAAGCCTGAAATGACCGGAGTTGTAGCAGGTCGGTCCGGGCAGGCGCCGTCTCCGGATCCGGCGCGGGGCCGTCTCCGGATCCGGCGCGGGGCCGTCTCCGGATCCGGCGCGGGGCCGTGTCCGGATCCGGCCGGGCCTTTCCGAGGGGCGGGACGGCTCCTCAGAGGGCGGGACCCCGTTTCAGGACGCGCGACAGCGCCGCCGCGACCTCCTCGGACAGGCCCCCGTCGGCGGGCGGCTGGGCACCCGAGTGCACCAGGTCGGCCTCGCCCGGCTCCTCCCGGACGGCGTCGCGGGTGTGACCGCAGTCACGGCACTCCACCTCGCCGAGCCGGCACACCAGCGCGGCCGAGGCGCACTCCGAGCAGCGGTCCAGAGCGTCCGCCCAGTCGTGGGCGGTCTGGCACCGGGGGCAGATCAGGACCTGGTGGTCCGCCCGGACCCCGCGCTTCCACGGGCTCGCCCCGCGCACGGGGTCGGTCTGCCGCGCCCCGCAGCGGAAGCAGGGCATCACACCTCCAGGGGTGCGGGGGCCGGTTCCGGCCATCCGGTCCGGATGGCCGCCGGAACCGGTCCGGTTCGCTCAGAGCCCGGCGAGCGCCTTGCGGTACTCGTCGATGTCGCGTGCGTCCGGGATCGCGTTCACGACCTTCCAGCGGACCACGCCCTCGGTGTCGATGATGAAGGTGCCGCGCAACGCCACGCCCCTGGCCTCGTCGAACACGCCGTAGAGCTGGGCCGTCGCGCCGTGCGGCCAGAAGTCGGCCAGCAGCGGGAAGCCGAAGCCCTCCTGGTCGGACCAGGCCCGCAGCGCGAACATGGAGTCGACCGAGACCGCGAGCACCTGCACGTCGGCGCCCGCCCCGGCGACGAGGCCGGACAGATCGTCGCGCAGCGCGCACAGCTCGCCCGTGCACACACCGCTGAACGCCAGCGGATAGAAGACCAGGACGACGTTCTTGCCGCCCCTGAAGTCCGACAGCCTCACCGGGGCGCCGTGCTGGTCCTTCAGCTCGAAGTCCGGTGCGGCGTCGCCTGCGTTGACCGCCAAGATGCCCCCGCCCCGGCGCTACTTGCGGACCTTGGGAGCGACCAGCCGCGTGCCGGACCACTCCCTGGCGGCGCTGACGCTGCTGGTCTGCGACAGGCCGGCCGTCTGCGCGGCCTCGCCGATGTCGCTCGGCTCGACGTGCCCGTCCCGGCCCGCCTTGGGCGTCAGCAGCCAGATGTTGCCGCCGCCGGTGAGCGGGATCATGGCGTCGGTCAGGCCCTCGAACAGGTCGCCGTCCTCCTCGCGCCACCACAGCAGCACGATGTCGACCACGTCCTCGTAGTCCTCGTCGACCAGCTCGTTGCCCGTGAGCTCCTCGACGGAGCGGCGGAGCTCCTCGTCGACGTCGTCGTCGTAGCCGATCTCCTGCACCACCTGGCCCGCCTTCAGGCCGAGCCGTTCGGCCAGGCTGCGCTCAGACTGCGCCTGACCCGCGGTCGCGCTCACGAAAGTCCTCCCATTGTCGTCAGTCCGCATGGTCCGGGCCCTTGCGGCTCTCGGCCCCCCGAAGGGGACGGCCTGCCCGCACCCGTGCGGTGTTTGCCGGACAGTCCACACAAGTGAGGGCCCCTTGCGCAAGTGTCTTCCCGGCTTTTGGTGACCCCATTGGCCCGATTACGAAGATCCCCGTCACTGCACGCCCACCCACCGTGACAACCGCTCCCCCAAGTGTGTACCCGGCAGGGAGGCGGCGTCCCGCACCCGGCGGTTCACCCAGCTCAACCCCGCACCGAGCGGAAAGCCCGCTCCCACGCGCGTCCCCGCACCACGTGGAGGGACCCTCCGCGCCCGGTTCGCTTCGCTCATCATCCTTTGAGGAACGACAGCCGAACCTGCCGATCGGGATTGTCGACGTTGAGGTCGACCAGGGCCACCGACTGCCAGGTCCCCAGCTCGAGCCGCCCGCCGACGACCGGCAGCGTCGCGAACGGCGGCACGAGGGCGGGCATGACGTGCGACCGCCCGTGCCCCCGCGACCCGTGCGCGTGCCGCCAGCGGTCGTCCGCAGGCAGCAGGTCGCCCAGGGCCGCCAGCAGGTCGTCGTCGCTGCCGGAGCCCAGCTCGATGATCGCCACACCGGCGGTCGCGTGCGGGACGAAGACGTGCAGCAGCCCGTCCCCGCCCGCCGACGCGGCGAACCGCTCGCACTCCGCCGTGATGTCGTGGACGGCCTCGCCCGTACCGGTGGCCACCCGGACCACGGTGCTCTCCATGATCCCGTGTCTACCCCATCCGCGGCACCGGACGCATCCGCGCCCCGACGGATCCGCACCCGCCCGCGCGGCTAGCGGGACGCCTTCGTGCGGGGTTCGATGACCGCGTCCGGCCCCGGGTAGACGAGGGCCTCGTGGCCGTCGTCGAAGCGGACCAGGTACGGCGGGCCGCCGTCGCCGCCCCGCACCTCGATGATCTCGCCCATGCGGTCGGGCTGCCCCACCACGTTGCCGTGGACGTGCAGCCGGTCCCCGATCTTTCCGTTCATGCTTCCCCCAAGCTCGCTCGTCCGCCTCCGGGCGGGCCCTGCCGGGCGGGCGCTCGTCGCAGCGGCCCCACCCGCACCCAGCCTCATACGTTCCCCGGACCCGGTCAGGGGGAATCTCCCGGCACCGTGAAAAAGGTGGTCGCACCGGGTCGGCCCCCGCGCTGACCGGGGACAATGGTTACTGGTTGGTAGAGATGCGTTAGCCGTCATTAGCGGCGACGATGGATCACAAACCCAGGCGACGAACAGTCTGCCGGGACCGGTGGCCTCCCGTGCGGCGGCCCAGGTCTGACCAGCACAGACGGTAAGGACAGAGGGGACCCCGTGGCTTCCGGACGTCAACGCTTTTCGATCATCAGCGACGGGCTGCCGAGCCAGCTGCCCGACATCAACCCGGACGAGACCCGGGAGTGGCTGGAGTCGCTGGACACGGTCATCAAGACCGAGGGCCGCGGCAGGGCGCGCTACGTGATGCTGCGGCTCCTGGAGAGGGCGCGCGAGCTCCAGGTCGGGGTGCCCGGCCTGCGCAGCACCGACTTCATCAACACGATCCCGCCGGAGTCCGAGCCCTGGTTCCCCGGCGACGAGCACGTGGAGCGGCGCATCCGCGCCTACATCCGCTGGAACGCCGCGATCATGGTGTCGCGGGCGAACCGCCCCGAGCTGGGCGTCGGCGGCCACATCGCCACCTACGCCTCCGCCGCCTCGCTCTACGAGGTGGGCTTCAACCACTTCTTCCGCGGCAAGGACCACGGCGAGTCCGGCGACCAGGTGTTCATCCAGGGCCACGCGGCCCCCGGCATCTACGCGCGCGCGTTCCTCGAGGGACGGCTCCCCGAGGAGAAGCTCGACGGGTTCCGGCAGGAGCACTCGCACCCCGGCGGCGGCCTGTCGTCCTACCCGCACCCGCGGCTCATGCCGGACTTCTGGGAGTTCCCCACGGTCTCCATGGGACTGACCGCGATCGACTCGGTCTACCAGGCCCGGTTCAACCGGTACCTGTACAACCGCAAGATCAAGGACACGTCCCGCTCGCACGTGTGGGCGTTCCTCGGCGACGGCGAGATGGGCGAGCCGGAGTCGCTCGGCGCGATCGGCTTGGCCGCCCGCGAGGAGCTCGACAACCTCACCTTCGTCGTCAACTGCAACCTCCAGCAGCTCGACGGCCCGGTGCGCGGCAACGGGAAGATCATCCAGGAGCTGGAGTCGTACTTCCGCGGCGCCGGGTGGAACGTCATCAAGGTCATCTGGGGCCGCGACTGGGACCCGCTGCTCGCGCAGGACGTCGACGGCGTCCTGGTCAACCAGATGAACACGACGCCCGACGGCCAGTTCCAGACCTTCACCGTCGAGTCCGGCGAGTACATCCGGGAGAAGTTCTTCGGCGACGACCCGCGGCTGCGCAAGATCGTCCAGCACCTGTCGGACGACGAGCTGCGCAAGCTGTCGCGCGGCGGGCACGACTACCGCAAGGTCTACGCGGCGTTCAAGTCGGCCCGCGAGCACGTCGGGCAGCCGACCGTGATCCTCGCGCACACCATCAAGGGCTGGACGCTCGGCTCGGACTTCGAGGCCCGCAACGCCACCCACCAGATGAAGAAGCTCACCAAGGCCGAGCTGAAGGAGTTCCGGGACCGCCTCTACCTGGACATCCCCGACTCGGCGCTGGAGGCGCCGCTCCCGCCCTACTACCACCCGGGCGAGGACTCCGAAGAGATCCAGTACATGCGCGAGCGCCGCGCGGCCCTCGGCGGGTTCCTGCCGAAGCGGGTCGTGCGGGCCAAGCCGCTCAAGCTGCCCGGCGACCCCGTCTACAGCGAGCTGAAGAAGGGGTCCGGCAAGCAGAACATCGCGACGACCATGGCGTTCGTCCGGCTGCTCAAGGACCTGATCAAGGACGAGAACATCGGCGCCCGGTTCGTACCGATCGCCCCGGACGAGTACCGCACGTTCGGCATGGACTCGCTGTTCCCCACGTCCAAGATCTACTCGCCGCACGGGCAGACCTACGACGCGGTGGACCGCAAACTGCTGCTGTCGTACAAGGAGGCCGAAAGCGGCCAGATGCTCCACGAGGGCATCAGCGAGGCGGGCTCTATGGCGTCCACCATCGCGGCGGGCACCGCGTACGCCACGCACGGCGAGCACATGATCCCGGTCTACATCTTCTACTCGATGTTCGGGTTCCAGCGGACCGGCGACCAGATGTGGGCGCTCGGCGACCAGATGGGCCGCGGGTTCCTGCTCGGCGCCACCGCCGGCCGCACCACGCTCACCGGTGAGGGCCTCCAGCACGCCGACGGCCACTCCCCGCTGCTCGCGGCGTCCAACCCGGCGTGCGTCCACTACGACCCGACGTGGGCGTTCGAGCTGGCCCACATCGTGAAGGACGCGCTGCGCCGCATGTACGGGTCGTCCGAGGAGCACCCGAACGGCGAGGACGTCTTCTACTACCTCACCGTCTACAACGAGCCCTACCAGCAGCCCGCCGAGCCCGAGGACCTCGACGTCGACGGGCTCCTCAAGGGCCTGTACCGGCACAAGGCCGCCCCGGAGGTCGCCTCCGGGAACGGCGAGGCCCCGCGGGCGCAGATCCTCGCGTCCGGCGTCGGCGGCCGGTGGGCCATCGAGGCGCAGCGGCTCCTCGCCGAGGACTGGGGCGTCGCCGCGGACGTCTGGTCGGCCACCTCGTGGAACGAGCTGGCCCGCGAGGCCCGCGACTGCGACGACTGGAACCTGCTGAACCCCGACGCCGAGCAGCGCGTCCCGTACGTCAGCCGGGTCCTCGACAACGTCGCCGGGCCGATCGTCGCGGTGTCGGACTACATGCGCGCCGTGCCCGACCAGATCGCGCCGTGGGTCCACGGGGACTACACCTCGCTCGGCACAGACGGGTTCGGCTTCTCCGACACCCGCGCCGCCGCCCGCCGGTACTTCAACGTGGACGCCGCGTCGATCGTCCTCGCGGTGCTCACCCGCCTCGCCCGCCACGGCGAGGTCAAGCCGGAGACCCTCGCCGAGGCGATCCGGCGCTACAAGCTGGACTCCACCGTCAGCGACGTCTTCGCGGGCGGCGTGGGCAGCGCGGAAAGCAACACGGGCGGCGACGCCTGAGCTGTGCTAGCCCAGGGGGGCGACCCCCTGGAACCCCCGTTACGAGCCGGGCGGGGATCGCGGAGGTGTAGGCCGCGATCACCACCCGGTGAGGGCCCCGAGGTTCGCCTCGGGGCCCTCACCATGTCCGCCTCTAGGACGCGGCCGGGGTGAACACGCCGAAGGTATTGCCGGACGGGTCCTGGAGGTAGGCGAACTTGAGGCCGTTGGCGGTGGTCAGCGGCGGCATGGCGACCTTGCCGCCGGACTTCACGGTCTGGTCGCAGACGGCGTCGACGTCCTCCACGAGGACCAGGAACATCGCGTGGTTGCGGGACGCGTCCGGCTCGTGGGAGATGCCGCCGGCCGGCGCTTCGGCGCCCGGGTAGCTGACCAGGTCGTAGCCGTCGCTGTCGGGGTCGATCGCGAACTGCCAGCCGAACATGTCCCCGTAGAAGCGGCGGGCCTCCTCCGGCGCGTCGGTGCCGACCTGGAACCACGTGACGGTGTTGAACGCGGGAACAGTCATTGGTCTCCTCCTTGGAAGGCTGTTGCCAGCAGCGTGGAAGAGCCCCGCGACAGCCCCATGTCGGGGTTTCCGAACGAGTTCGCGAACCGGAATTCCGCCCACACGATCGTGCGGTCCCCGTCCGTCCGGTACCCCCAGCGGTCCGAGAGGGCTTCGACGATCCGCATCCCGCGCCCGCTCTCGGCGCCGCCCTCCGCCTTGACGCAGGGGCGCCCGCCGTCCGCCCCGTCGTCGGCGACCTCCAGGCGGTGGACGCCCTCTCCAGCCAAGAGGCTGACCGTCACCCAGCCGCCGTCACCCGAGGCCGTGTGGAGGATGGCGTTGCAGACGGTCTCGCTGCCGACCGTCATCAGGTCGTCCAGCCCGGGATGGCCCAAGGGCAGCACGTCCCGCAGGAACCGCCGCGCGTTCCCGACGGACTGGCGAACCCCCGGCAACGTGATCGCGCCGACCACGGCCAGGTCGCCGCTCATCACCCCGCCACCCACGACACGCCAGGCCGGGCCGCCGAGTGCGGCGCCTCCCATCTCGGCGGGATCCTCTTCGTCTCGGGCGCTCCCATCGTGCGCCTCCCTTCGGTTCGGAGTCGCCCGCCACACTCACCGCCCGAAGTCCTCGTGTCCTGGGGCCTGAACGTTCCCTGACTGAACGTTCAGCCGCCCGCCTTTCCGTGCACGAGCCACCACCCTCGGTGACATTCTTGGAGGATGCCTTCCGGGAACGCCCCCACCGTTCGCCAGCGCCGGATCGGCTCGGCACTCCGCAAAGCCCGCGACCGCCACAACCTGACCGTCGCCACCGTGGCCCGCCGCTTCGGCCGCTCCCAGGGCTGGGTGAGCATGGTCGAGAACGGCCTCCAGTTCGTCGCCCCCGAGGAACTCAGCGACTTAGGCGTCATCTCATTTGGCTAGTCGGCGGTGGCAGATGAGTGTGGCGGCGATGCCGACGAAGGCCAGGAAGTGTTCGGGCTTGCGTTCGTAGCGGCGGTGCAGGCGGCGGCAGCCGCTCAGCCAGGACACCGTCCGTTCCACCACCCAGCGGTGCCGTCCGAGCCGGTCGGAGGACTCGATGCCGCGGCGCGCGATGCGCGGGGTGATGCCTCGCCCGCGTAGCCAGCGCCGCAGGTCGGTGTAGTCGTAGCCTTTGTCGCCGTGCAGTTTTGCCGGGCGGCGCCGGCGCGGCCCGCGCCGGGAGCGGATCGGCGCGATGCCCCGCACCAGCGGCTCCAGAGCGAGCTTGTCGTGGGTGTTGGCCGCCGAGATCCCGACAGACAGCGGCAGTCCGGCACGATCGACCAGCAGATGGATCTTCGACCCACGTTTGCCGCGGTCGACAGGATTCGGGCCCGTCAGCTCCCCCCTTTGCTCGCGCGGACGCTGACGGAGTCGATCGCGCACCGCGACCAGTCGAGCTCGCCGCGCGCACCCAGCTCGTCCAGCACCAGGCGGTGCAGCTTGGCCCACACCCGCGCGGCCGTCCACTCGGTGAAGCGCCGGTGCGCGGTCGGGCCCGACGGCCCGAACACCGGCGGCAACTGCTGCCATGTACAACCGGTGGTCGCCACAAAGATGATTGCCGCCAGCACCTCACGATCTCCGTGCCGACGCCTGCCACCGCCCTGCGGCCGCGTCGGAGCGGGCGGCACCACCCGCTGGAACAGCTCCCACAACTCCTCTGGCACCAGCCGCTCGACCATCTCCACGACCGTAGGCTACTGCCACCAATCCAAATGAGATGACGTCTTACTCGACTTCTACGGAATCGAGGACGGCCCCCTCCGCGAATCCCTCCTCCACCTCGCCACCCACAAACCCGGCACCTGGGTGCGGGAACGCCAGGGCCGCATCTCCGCCGCCGCTCTGGACCTCGCCAGCCTGGAAGAGGACGCCGCCGAGATCCGCACCTTCGAGCCCAGCATGGTCCCAGGGCTCCTCCAGATCCCCGAGTACATGCGGGAACTCATCGCCGTCGGTCCTGCCAAGCATTCGCGCAAAGCCAAGACGCTGGTCGATTTCCGGCTGTCCCGCCAGCGGGTACTGAGCCGTTCAGACCCGCCTTGCTATATACCCATCCTCGCGGAGGCGGTTCTCCACAACCAGGCCGGCTATGATCCCGCGATCATGCGGGCCCAGCTTCAACGGCTAGCCGAAGTCGCCCGGCTTGATCACGTGGACCTGCGCGTGCTCCCCCGCACTTCTAGCCAATACCTGTGGTTTGGCAGCCCGCACCTTCTCATCTCCCTGCGTCCGCCCGGACGACTCACCGTGTCCGTGGTCGATCAGTTCGCCCAGAGCATCTTCGTGGAGGACGAGGAACAGGTCGCGGCACATGAGGAGACGTTCGAACTGTTGCGCTCGGCAGCACTGAACAGAGTCGCTTCGCTGGAACTCATCAACGAGATAGCGTCGCAATCATGAGCACCCCCGAACCGCCTCGGTCCGCTTGGCGCAAAAGCAGCCACAGCGGCGGCGACGAAGGCAATTGCGTCGAGATCGCCGTCCTCAACGACCACATCGGCATCCGCGACAGCAACAATCCCGCCGCCGGGCACCTCACCCTCACCCGCCAACGCTTCACCAGCCTCCTGGCCCATCTGGCATCCGACCGCGAGGAGGTGCGTCAGGCCATCCCCGACAAGCTCCGCAAACTCGACGGGTCGGCCGCCTCCAGCGTCTCCCTCCTGACAGAGATCCCAGCCGAGTACATCGAACGACTCGGCGGGATCAACATGGACACCTGATCGATACCAGGCCCTCACGCGTGACGCCGAGCTAACAGCGCACGAAGCGGCCCTGGGTTCCCTCCGTTGGCCCGATTCGCCAGCCGTCTGGAACCTGGTGTCCCAGCCCGGTATCCGTCACCATCGCCGCTTCCAGGTCGACCCCCTCAGACGAGAAGGCCGCCTCTCCCAATTCAACGACCCCGGAGAAGGTCGCCTCGCCGAACTTGGCGGCCCCGGAGAAGGTCACCTCGCCGAACCTGGCGGACCCGGAGAAGGTCGCCTCACCGAACCAGGCGACCCCTGAAAAGGCCGCCTGGGCGAACAGGGCGTCCCCGGAGAAGGTCGGCCGGACGAACCAGGCGTCCCTGGAGAAGGTCACCTGGGCGAACGCGGCGTCCCTGGAGAAGGTCACCTGGCCGAACACGGCGACCCCGGAGAAGGTCACCTCGTCGAACGCGGCGAACCCCGAGAAGGTCACCTGGTCGAACCTGGCGACCCCGGAGAAGGTCGCCCGGACGAACCAGGTGTCCTCGGAAAAGGTCGCCCCGTCGAACTCGGCGTCTTCGGAAAAGGTCGCCCCGTCGAAGGTGCTGACCCCGGAGAAGGTCGCGTTGGAGAAGTCGGCGTGGTGGAGGGTGCAGTTGCTCAGGGTGAAGTTGGTGAGGGTGGCGCCGGTCAGGTCCAGGGAGATGTCGGCCCAGTGGTGTTCGGCGGTGGGCTGGAGGTGGGTGGACAGGAGGCGTTGGGCGGTGAGGCGTACCTGGTGTTCTTCGTGCGGGTCGGGACTCTGGGTTTGGGGTTCGGTTGGGGTGTGGCGCAGTTCGCGGGCGGCACGGTAGCGGGCGGCGTTGCGGCGGGCCCGTTCCCGGTGTTCTTCCTCGGGGTCGGGGCGGTTGGCCGGGGGCGGGGTGTAGGGCATGCGCAGGTAGGCGCAGATGATGTTGACGATGGTCTGCTGGTGCCGAACATTGTCGTTGGCCAGCCGTTCCAGGGTGTACAGGGCGGTCAGGCGGACCGGTGCCTTGTCGGAGGCGAGTTGCTCGGCGGCCGCGTTATACAGCTCGGTGATCCGCCGCTCGGCCGCGTCCAGCTGCTCCAGCGCGGTCGCCAATTCGGCGTGCCGTTGGCGCCGGAACGCCAGCATCAGCCCGACCGCCGCGCCCGCACCGCCGCCGGCGGCCAGGCCGGTGCGGACGGCGTCCACCCGGATCTTGGCTCGGTCGGTGCCGGGTGGGGCGTCATCGGCGACGTCCAGCAACCAGGCGGTGGTCAGCCAGATCGCCAACGCCGCCGCCCCGGCGGCCGCCAGCATCCAGAACCCCGCCGCCAATGGCCGCACCTGCAACGGCCTGCCCTCACGCCGAGCTCGTGCCTGTACCCAGCACCGCCGTATCGGCTCCAGCCCCCGCCTCATACGCCCATGCGCGCCGCTCGGCGCCACCTCGCCCACAACGCTCAGACGCGGTCACTGCACCCGCCGTTCACGATGCCCCACTCAGCGGCAACGCCCGCATCCGGCCTGTAACGCATCGCGTCTGTTGACGCCCGGTGGCGAAGACGTACGCCGCAGCTCGGCTTCGGCTCCTAGGCAGAGACCGATCTGGGCGACCGAGGGTCAGTTGGAGTAGCCCGCGAACCTCCCCGGTATGCGTTTGCCATCCATGGCGGCGTCAGGACAGACGGTGCGCCAGGACTGCTCCACCCGATGGAGCTCTTCGGAGTTGAGCCCGGCCCAACGACTGGTGAACTTCCGGCCCGCGATCCGCAGCCGCAGTGTCGCGATTCCCGCTCCCGGGCCGAGCATCGACGGGTGGTCGGGGTCGTAGTCGTGCTCTCGGTGGGTGATGTGCACTGCGTTCACCATGCGGGCGTCGTGGTCGGTGGTCCGCCCGTTGACGTGGTGCACGCGGATGCGACGCAGGCCGTCATCGACCACGGTCACCCGGACCAGGCGCCGCCGGTCCCGCAGCCAGTAGGCGGTGCCCCAGACCGCGTAGAGGGACGCTCCGCAAAACAGCGCGACGAAGACGAACGTCTCGCCGCCCAGCCAGAGCAGGCCACCGAAGCCGGCGAGGGCTGCCGCTGCCACGACGTGCCGGAGCCACCGCAGGGCCCAGCCGTTCTGGTGGACGGCCTCCCAGAGCAGATCGTCCTCAAACCGCACGAGACCATCATCGCCTGGGTCCGGGCTTGGCGCTAGGAACGCTTCCGCCCCTCACGCCGTCGCCATGGGGTGCAGGACGACGACAGCGATCTACGGGGAGGGCCACGGCTCTCGGCTGCGAGATCCTCCGGTGTCACCCAATCTCATCGACACGGAACGGGCGTGGGTGCGGCCGTTGGCGGAAGTCATCGAGAACGTTGCCGGTAGACGCGACAAAGCCACCGAAAGACCGGTGGAGAACCCGCCCACCGGGGCGACCGCCAATCCCCCGCGTCCGCCTGGACGAGCTGTTCACCGATGACGCACACGCACTGCGCAAGCGGATGCTGCGGCGAATACCGTACAAGACCGCCCACCCGTGAACTCGACCAGCACGGCGGCGGCCCGAACCCATACCAGCCCCGCCATTCCGCCCTGCGGCACCGGACCGGCGCGGGCCCGCACCGCCGCCGAACTCCAGGCCAAGACGCGCCACCAGCACCGGGCCAGCCCGTCGCCCATGTCCGCCTCGGTGAACGGACACGCCTACAGATCCCCACCAGGCCACCCGAAGTGAGCCCCGTACGCCGTCAGTCAGACTGCCAGATTAAGTACCTATGGCCGTTTTTGTAGTGACGGCTACATTGAGGGAAATGCCCGACTACTGCAAGTACGGGAATCTCATTCCCTCTTCTCCAGGTCTCATCTATCCCTGCGGTAACAATAATCAGTCTGCAATCTCGCCTCTATTCGTGCACCTGCTCGATACACTCTGTGCATGTGTTCGGTCACGGATATGGATCTCGGTGAGGCGTCCACCCAGGAACTGGTGGACGCCGCTGCCGCGATCGCCGCCGAACTCGCCCAACGTTCCGCCCCCGACTCCGCTGCGGCGTGCATGAAGCTCGCCGAAACGCTAGCCGCAGCGTCAGACGCCCACGAGGCGGCGTTGGCAGGGTTCATCGCCCGGGTCGACGCAACCGGTGAGACGCACCGGTGGGGGTTTCCGTCCACGCAGACGTGGCTGCGGTCCCGGCTGGGCATGCGCGATGCGCGCGCGAAAGAACGCGTCAACCTGGCCCGCCAACTCCACCGGCTTCCCACCGTGACCGCCCTGCTTTTAAGCGGTGAGTTGTCCTACGGGTACGCCTCAACGGTGGCCGACGCCGTCAGCCGATTGAACGATGACGACTGCGCGGAGGCCGAGACGCTGCTGTTGGAGATGGTCGAGCAGGGGTTCTCGGCGGGGAAGGTGGCCGCGTTCGGCCGGCGGATCCGCGAGGTCATCGCCGAGCGCGACGGGCAGGAGACAGCCCCCGATGATGTCCAGCGCGGGTATGAGGGGTCCTGGATCACCAGTACCCGCTCCCTCGACGGCGGCCGCTACATCAACGGCTGGCTGAACGCCGAGGACGCCGCCATCTGGGACGGCACTCTGGGCCCGCTGACGAAACCGGCCGGGCCTGATGACCACCGGGACCTGGCCGAGCGGACGGCTGCCGCACTGAGCAGCGTCCTGGCCGGTGGGCACAAAGCAACCAAGGTCACCCTCATCTGCGACCTGGACACCCTCACCGGCGGCCAGGCACCCGCCCGCCTCACCGACGGCACACCGATCCCGGCAGCCCAGGCGCGTCGCGTCGCCCTGGCCGCCGGAGTCTCACCCCTCCTGCTCGGCACCGGCAACACGCCCCTGTACCTGGGGCACAAGGTCCGGTTCGCCACCGCAGCCCAGCGCCAAGTCCTGGAAACCCTCTATCCCACCTGCGCCGTCCAAGGCTGCGAAGTCCCCGGCATCCTGTGCGAAGTCGACCACGTCAACGGATGGGCCCTCGGCAAGAGCCCCACCGACATCGACAAACTCGCCCTGTGCTGCGGATGGCACAACCGCTACAAACACACCAACCCCCAGCACATCCACACCCGCCAAGACCCCACCACCGGCCGATACCTCTATCTGCTCCATCCACCCTCCGACACACCAACAGCCCACCCCCCGACCACCGACCCGCGCACTGCCTACCTGCCCACAGGTCTCGACTGGGCCGCATGACTAGCGCTGACGACCTACCTGGCGTCCCGTCGGCCCCGAACGAGCCTGGTTCAACATCATGGAATCAAAGGCCTCCGCGCAGCTCCTGGATGAGGATGCCTGAGCCCTTCGGCGCGAGATCGCCGGGCGAGGTCACGGGCGTGTGGTGATCTTCCAGACGTGGCCGTCTGGGTCGGTGAAGTGCCCGGCGTACTCGCCCTGGCCGGTCGGGGCGGCGGGGGCGGTGACCTGGCCGCCCGCCGAGCGGGCGGCGGCGAGAAGTTCGTCGACCTCGACGTGGGAGGTGACGGTGTGGGTGAGCACGAGTGCCGAGAACCCGTCGCCGTGCCGGTCGACGCCGACATCTCCGGCCAGGTCCTCAGGGGTCAGCAGACCCAACCGGCACGCGCCGCCGGCGCGGGTGAAGTCGATGAACTTGTCGCCGTAGTCGTGTTCGGTCTTCATGCCCAGCTTCTCGTAGAACACCTTGGACGTCTTGGGCCTGGCGACGGCGAGGTAGACGGCGGTCTCGGTCGGCTCGGGGGGATCGGGCACCGGAGCGGTGTCCTTCTTGGTGGCGGCGGCCAGCTTCCACACGGCTCCATCGGGGGCCTGGTAGGCGGCGGTGAACTCGCCGAACAGCGCTTTCTTGGCGGGCTTGACGACCGTCGCGCCCTGAGCCGTGGCGGTGTCCAGAAGGGCCCGGACCTCAGCGGGCCGCTGGACGATGGTCGACAGGACGTAGCCGCGGAAACCCGAGGTGGCCGGGTCGGCGCCCCCGTCGCCGGCCAGGGCGTCGAGGGGGTCGAGGGCGAGCCGGCCGGTGCCGTGCAGGTTCAGGACGGAGGTGCGGCCGTCGTCGGTGGCCGGGCAGGAGAACGCGGAGGTGTAGAAGCCGCGGGCGGCCTCCACCCGCGGAACGCCGAGCGTGATGATGTCGATCGAGAGTGCCATTGGATTGATCTTTCGTGCCGTCATCGGTCGGTCGGGAAGCGGGGTACTGCGAACGACCGGGCTCAGGTGAGCTGGTTGATGCGGATGAGGTTGCCGGCGGGGTCACGGAAGGCGCAGTCGCGGATGCCGTAGTCCTGGTCGATGGGTTCCTGGACGACCTCGGCGCCTGCGGCCTGGACGCGGTCGAAGAGCCCGTCGAGGTCGTCGGTGGCCAGCGTGATGGCGGTGTAGACGCCCTTGGCGATCAGCTCCAGGATGGTGCCGCGCTCCTCGTCGGTGATGCCCGGGTCCGCGGCCGGGGGGTGCAGCACGATGGAGGTGCCGGGCCGGCCGGGCGGGCCGACGGTGATCCACCGCATGTCCTCGTACCCGACGTCCTTACGGACCTCCAGGCCCAGCATGTCGCGGTAGAAGCCCAGTGCGGCCTCGGGATCGGTGTGCGGAAGGAAGGCATGGTGAACGGTGATCTCCATGTCCGGTCACGTTACGCAGCGCTACCGGTCGCGGGCTTCTTGATTCTTGACCGGTCTGGTCACCTGCTTGGCCAGGCATGGCGGGATCCCGGCCCCGGCCTGGGAATGGTCACGCCGGTAGGCACTGGGCGGTACGCCGACCAGCTCGGTGAACCTCGTGCTGAAGGTGCCCAGCGACCCGTAGCCGACCGCGAAGCAGATGTCGGTGACGCTGAGGTCCCCGCGGCGCAGCAGCATCATCGCGCGCTCGATGCGCCGGGTCATCAGGTACGAGTAAGGAGACTCGCCGTAGACGCGGCGGAACTCCCGGCTCAGGTGCCCGACCGACATGTGCGCCCCGCGGGCCAGCGCCTCCACGTTCAGCGGTCTGGCGTACTCGCGGTCGATCCGGTCACGGACGCGGCGCATCGCGGCGACGTCCCGCAGAGACTGCGCTTCCAAGCGCCTGGAACCCGCATGCGGCCGCGCTTGTCCGCGCCGCGCCCCACCGCCCGTGTCGTGGCCACCGCTCGTGTCGCGGCCACCGCCCGTGTCGTGGCCACCGCCCGTGTCGCGGCCACCGCCCGTGTCGCGGCCACCGCTCGTCCCCAGGGCTTCGGTCCCTGGGGTACGGCCTTGTCCTGCCGGGTCGTGCTCGCGCGCGGCCGGGGCCGGGGTGGCGGCAAGGTCGTGCTCACCGGTTTCGTCGCAGCCGACCAGGCCTGCGTCCGGATGACGAAAGGCGGCGCGGGCGGCGCGGTAGTCGGCGGCGGCGCGAGCATGCCGATCGGCCAGTTCGCCCATCTGGACGGCGGCACGGGCCAGTGCCCGGGCCGTGCCGGCCAGCTCGTCGTCCCAGTGATGGCCCTGACTCATCGGCGCGGCGTAGTGCTCGCGGGCCGACGACACCGCCTCCGCCAGAGCGCGCTCGGCGGCCTGGACCTCGCGGTAGCCGTCACCGGTGACACGGTCACGGAGGTCGGCGGCGGCCCGCAGGGCCCGCGCCGCGCCCCGGCGGGCGCGATAGGCGGCCTGCCGGCACGAGCTCGAGCACCAGATCGCGGGCCGGCCGGTGCGCCGGATGGGTGGCACCGCACCGCACACCGGGCACGGATTCGCGGTACCGCCCGGCGGGTGAGCGGTCGCTTCGTCCTGCAAGGTCATCGACCCTTTCGAGAGGTCGGTGCGGGCATTCTGCGTTGGCGACCGAGCCGGCCGATCGGACCCGCCCCGCCGCGCCTTCACACTATCGTCCCAGTTCAAGCCCCTGTTCCAGGTGCCGTGGCGATCTTCCCGCCTGATCGTAGGAAGAGCCCGGCAGCCTCCCCGGGGTCGGTGGCGGCTCGTTCGAGACAGCTGACGGGACCTGCCCGCGCGAACGATCACGATTCGAGAAGCGCCAGGTCACCGGGCACGGCAAGCTCGGAGGCGCAACGCACCGATCTGACCTGGAGAATGACAGTGAGCAGCGGCAACACCGGCGACCAGAGCACCAGCGGCTTCTCCGAGCAGGAGCGCGTCGCCATGAGACAGCGTGCGGCGGAACTGAAGAAGGAGACCGAGCGCGGGCGTGGCAACAAGGCAGCCGCCGAGGAGCTCGACGTGCTATCCAAGATCGCGGAGATGGAGGCTCCCGACCGCGCGGCGGCCGAGCGCATCCACGCCATCGTCACCGCCAACGCCCCCGAGCTGAAGCCGAAGCTGTGGTACGGACAGCCGGCCTACGCCAGGAAGGGGAAAGTGCTCTGCTTCTTCCGCAGCGGGCACGTGGACAAGGAGCGCTACTCGACCTTCGGCTTCACCCCTGAAGCCGGCCTCGATGACAGCGACGGCCTGTGGCCCACCTCCTACGCCGTCACCCGGCTGACCGCGCAGGCCGAGCAAGCGATCACCGCACTGGTCAAGCAAGCCGTGAGCTGAGAGGCGCGACCCCGCACTCCTGGAGCGCGCCGACTCCCGCCTGCGCGGCGCCCAGACCCGCATGCCCGGCTTCGCCGGGCCGCCCGCGGGCAGTGCGCTGTTCGCGCAAGGGGCAGCAGGAGTAGCCCGCGAACCTCCCCGGAATGCGTTTGCCATCCATGGGGGCCTCCGGACGGACGGTGCGCCAGGACCGGCGGTCCTGGCCGCACCGCCGCCGAAGTCCAGGCCACGTCACGCCCACCAGCACCTGGCCAAGATCAGGCTGCGCGTGTTCGGTCACTCCGGGCTGCCGGGGACTACCAGGCCTGATTCGTAGGCGACCACTACTGCTTGGGCTCGGTCGCGTAGGCCTAGTTTGGCGAAGATGCGGGCTATGTGGGTTTTGACCGTGGCCTCGCTCAGGTGGAGGTGGGCGGCCAGTTCGGTGTTGGAGAGGCCGCCGCCTACCAGGCGTAGTACCTCTTTCTCGCGTGGGGTCAGGACGTCCAGGCCCTGGGGTGCCGGGGACGGGCGGGCGAAGCGCTCGACCAGGCGGCGGGTTATGGAGGGCGCCAGCAGCGCGTCTCCGGTCTCGATGAGCTTCACCGACGCCACCAGGTGTTCGGGGGTGACGTCCTTCAGCAGGAAGCCGCTGGCGCCGGCGGCCAGGGCGGAGTACACGTACTGGTCGAGGTCGAACGTCGTCAGGATCAGGACCCGGCATGTGGGGTCGTCGGCCAGGATTCGGCGGGTGGCCTCCAGGCCGTCCATTCCGGGCATTCGGATGTCCATGAGGACCACGTCCGGTCGGAGGCGGCGTGCGGCGGTGACCGCCTCCAGGCCGTCGGCGGCCTCACCGACCACCTCGATACCGGACCGGCTGAGGATCATGCGGAAGCCGCCGCGCACCAGCGTCTGGTCGTCGGCGATCAGGACCCGGGTCACGGCCGCTCCAGGGGGATGCGCGCCCGGACGCGGTAGCCGCCGCCCAGCCGCCGCCGCGCGTCGAGGTCGCCGCCGTACACCGCGACCCGTTCGCGCAGCCCGGCCAGGCCCCGGCCGCCGCTGCCCTCGGGCGGGGCGGGGCCGGTTCCGGTCAGGACGCTCGGGCCGGTGTTGAGCACTTCCAGGCGCAGGTTCCGTCTTCCGTAGGTCACCGTCACCTCCGCCGTCGCGCCGGGAGTGCCGTGCTTCAGCGCGTTGGTGAGCGCCTCCTGGACGACGCGGTATCCGGTCGCGTCGATCCCGGCGGGCAGCGGGCACGGTTCGCCGGTCACCCGCACGTCGACGGGCAGGCCCGCGAACGCGATCCGGTCGACCAGGGTTCCTAGGTGCGCCAGCGACGGCTGCGGGGCGAACGCCTCGCCGTCGCCGTCCGGGGCGGGCGCGAGCACGCCGAGCAGGTTCCGCAGCTCGGTCATCGCCTCCCGGCCGGTCCGCTCGACGGCCAGCAGCGCGTCCTCGGCCTCGCCGTCGACGCCGTGCCGGGCCGCGCCGGCCTGGACGACCATGACGCTGACGCTGTGGCTGACGATGTCGTGCAGGTCGCGGGCCACGCGGGCCCGCTCCTCCTCGACGGCCCGGCGCGCGGCGCCCTCGCGTTCGCGTTCCAGCAGCCAGGTGCGCGCCCCGAGTTCCGCGCGGCGCCTGCGCCGCTCCCACAGGGCCCATGTGCACGGGATCGCGGCGAGGAGGGGCACGAGCCACGCGGGCAGCATCCGCCCATCCTGCCGCCAGACCGGGACGGAACGCATCACTCTGGCGGTTCACGACCGTACATCCCTCGGATGACCCGGACCCGGACTTACACCCAGGACCCGACGCGCGGGCGGTGGCGCGGCTCGTACCGTCACGGCCATGGAACCGATGGTCCAGCTGATGGACGTGCGCAAGGAGTACGGCGAGACCGCCGCGCTCGCCGGGGTGAGCCTCGACATCCAGGCCGGTCAGGCCGTCGCGGTGATGGGCCCCTCGGGGTCGGGCAAGTCGACCCTCCTCAACATGATCGCCGGGCTGGACCGGCCCACGTCGGGCACGGTGGTGGTGCGCGGCGAGGACATCACGGCGATGGGCGAGGCCGAGCTGGCCCGGTACCGGCGCCGCCGCATCGGCATGGTCTTCCAGTTCTTCAACCTCCTGGACGACCTGCCGGTGCTGGAGAACGTGATGCTGGCCGCCCAGCTGCTCGGCACCGCGCGCAAGCAGGCGCAGGCGAGGGCGCTGGAGTTGCTCGACGAGCTGGGCATCGCCGACCGCCGCAACGCCTACCCGGTGGTGCTGTCGGGCGGGGAGCGGCAGCGGGTGGGCGTCGCCCGCGCGCTGATGAACCGGCCCGCCCTGCTGCTGGCCGACGAGCCGACCGGCGCGCTGGACTCGCGGGCCGGCGAGCAGGTCATGGACCTGCTGCTGGACCTCAACCAGATCGGCCAGACCCTGCTCATCGTCACCCACGACGAGCGGCTCGCCACCCGGGTCGCCGACCGGGTCGTCGCGTTCGAGGACGGCCGCGTGGCCGCCGAGGTGACCCGGTGAGGGCCGTGTGGCAGGCCGCGCGGTTCGCGGTGCGGCGGCGCAAGCTCCAGACGTCCCTCATCACGCTGGTGCTGCTGGTCTCGACCGGGACGGTCGTGCTCGCGCTCGGCCTGCTCGCCACCGTGGACGGCCCCTACGACAAGGCGTTCGCGCGGCAGCGCGGCGCGCATCTGATGGTCTCCTACGACCCCGCGAAGGCGACGGCCGCGCAGGTCGCGGCGTCGGCGTCGCGTCCGGGCGTGACGGCGGCGGGCGGCCCCTACCGCTCGCAGGTCATGGACGTCCCAGAGGAGACCGACGCGGCGCGGCCGGGGCTGCTTCCGCCCGGCCCTCTCGCGGTCACCGAGCGGACCGGCCGCGCCGGCGACCCGGTCGACCGCCTGGCGCTCAGGAGCGGGCGCTGGGCCACCGGCCCCGGTGAGATCGTGCTGGGCACCTTCGCGAGGTTCCCGTTCGATCCGGTTGGGAAGAAGGTCAGCTTCGCCGACGGGCGGACCTTCACCGTCGTCGGGATCGGCCGGTCGATCACCCGGTCGTCCCAGGCGTGGGTGGCGCCCGGGCAGCTGACCGCTCCGGACGGCCTGCAGATGCTCTACCGGCTCGCCGACCCGGCCGCCCCGGCGGGCACGGTCACCGCGGGCCTGCCGGCGACCGCGAGCCAGAGCTATCTCGTCTCGCGGCAGCAGGCGACCGAGGCCGGGACGACCATCATCCCGTTCCTGATCGCGTTCGGGGTCGCCGGGCTGATCGTCGCGGTGCTCATCATCGGCAACGTGGTCAGCGGTGCGGTCGTGTCGGGATTCCGGCACATCGGCGTCCTGAAGTCCATCGGCTTCACCCCCGCCCAGGTCACCGGCGTCTACCTGGTGATGATCGCGATACCCGGGGTGCTGGGGAGCCTGGTCGGGATCGCCGCGGGCAACGTCCTGGCCGGGACGGTCACCACGACGCTGGGCGACTCGTTCGACCTGCCGACCGCCAGCGGCGTCTCGCCCTCGGTGGACGTCCTGGCCTTCACGGGCGTGCTCGCGGTCGTCGTCGTCACCGCGCTGGTCCCGGCCGTCCGGGCGGGCCGGATCCCGACGGCGATCGCGGTCAGCGCGGGCGCCGCGACGCGGCGGGGCCGGGCTCTGCGGGTGCAGCGGGCGCTGGGCCGGACGCGGCTGCCGCGCCCGGTCAGCCTGGGCCTGGGCCTGCCGTTCGCCCGGCCGGGCCGTACGGCGCTGACCGTCACGGCCGTCGCGTTCGGGGTGGCGGCGGTGACGTTCGCCTACGGCCTCAACCGCTCCGTCAGCGCCTACCTCGCCGACGCGGAACTCACCGAGACCGTCCAGGTCATCGTCCCCCTGGAGGGCGGCCGGCAGGTCTCGCTGGACGGCCGGCCCGGCACCGCCAAGGTCGCGGTCACGCGCTTCAAGCAGGTCCACGTGCCGGGGTTCGACCGGCCGGTGCAGTTCAAGGCCTACCAGGGGACCGTCACCGACCGGCACGGCTACCGGATGGTGCACGGCCGCTGGCTCCGCGGGCCGGGCGAGGCCGTCGTGGGCGACCCGTTCCTGAAGACCGGCGGAAAGAAGATCGGCGACACCGTCGTCGTGACCGCGGACGGCAGGAAGGCCTCTTTGCGGATCGTCGGGACGGCGCTCGTGGACGGCGGCGATACCGTCCTCACGGACTGGGCGTCCCTCACGTCGCTCGCCGACCGCGAGAAGCCCGCGCCGCCCAAGGCGTCGTCCGGCCCCCACACCGGCATGGTGACCTCGCTAGCCGAGGTGACCCTCACCCCCGGCACCTCCGTGAAGGAGTACGTCGCCGCGCTCAGGGCGGACGGAATCCCGGCCGACGCGGCCGCCGAGGGCATCGAGTCCGGCCAGGTGATCCTTCTCGGGCTCCTCACCCTGCTGACCCTGGGGCTGACCACGGTCGCCGGGCTCGGGGTGTTCAACACGGTGGTCCTCAACACCCATGACCGGGCGCGCGACTTCGGCGTCCTGAAATCGCTGGGCGCGACACCGGGGCAGGTCCTGACGCTCGTGCTCGCCTCCATGGCCGTGCTCGGCCTGGTCGGCGGACTCATCGGCCTGCCGCTGGGCCTGGCCGCCCACCATGTGGTGCTGCCGGCCATGGCCGGGACCGGCGGCCTCACCCTCCCCTACGGCCTGATGGAGACCTTCCCCTGGCCGCTGATGCTGGTGTCCGTGCTGGCGGGCGTCGCGATCGCGCTGCTCGGCGCCCTGATCCCGGCGGGCCGCGCGTCCCGGATCAGGACCGCGGCGGTCCTGCACTCCGAGTGATTGCGGGGGTAGGGATCCGGGTGGCGCCGCGGCGATGAGTCTGCCGGGCCCCGCGGGTCTGCCTTCCGGCAGATACGTGCTTCACGGCAGATACGTGCTTCACGGCAGATACGTGCTTCGCGGCAGATACGGACCATCCATCGGGAGTAGGAAATGGGCCTCATCCACATCGAGATGTTCGCGACCCTCGACCTGGTCGGGCAGGCGCCCGGCGGCCCCGAGGAGGACCCGGAGGGGTTCCCGTTCGGCGGCTGGCAGGCGCCGCTGATGAACGAGGTCACCGGAGAACAGGTGCTCGCCGCGTACGAGGGCACCGACGCCCTCCTGCTCGGCCGGCGGACGTACGACATCTTCGCCGGCTACTGGCCGCACCAGGACGGCGACATCGCCGATCTGTTCAACAGGATTCCGAAGTACGTGGCCTCTCGGGGCAAGCCCGACCTGCCGTGGGACGGGTCCGAGCAGCTCGGACCGGACCTGGCCGCCGCGGTGCGCGAGATCCGTGACCGGCACGAGCACGTGAAGGTCGTCGGGAGCCTGAACCTCGTGCAGAGCCTTCTGCGCGAGAAGCTCTTCGACCGTCTCGACCTCTGGATCCACCCGATCGTGCTCGGCGTCGGGAAGAAAGTGTTCGACGGCGGCGAGGTGCCCACGAACGTCACGCTCCTCGAACCGCCGGCGGCAAGCCCGAACGGCACCGTCCACCTGCGCTACGGCCTCGCCGAGGGCACGCCCGGGACGGGCGACATGACCGTATCCGTCCAGGAGGACTGAAACGCCCCCGCCCCGGGCGGGGGCGTTTCGCGGAGCGCCGTCGCGGGCCGGGCCTTGGCGGGCACCGGGTCACGCGCGGTCCGGTGAACCCGGCAGGCGCAGGACGAACGTCGCGCCTCGGCCCGGTTCGCTGCGCACCGCCGCGGACCCGCCGTGCGCCTCGGCCAGCTGCCGCACGATGGCCAGGCCCAGTCCGCTGCCGCCGGTCTGCCGGCTGCGCGACTTCTCGGCCCGCCAGAACCGGTCGAACACGTGCGGCAGGTGCTCGGGCGCGATGCCCGGGCCGGTGTCGGCGACCTCGATCAGCACGTCGTCGCCGTCGGCGCGGGCGCGCAGGCTCACCCGCCCGCCGGCCGGGGTGTAGCGGACCGCGTTGGCGAGCAGGTTGCCGACCGCCTGCCGCAGCCGCACCGGATCGGCGTCCAGGTGCGGGCGGCCGTTCACCTCGGCGGTCAGCGTCAGCTCGGCGGCCTCGGCCGCGGCCCGGTAGACGGTCGCGATCTGCTCGACCAGGTCGGCCACGTCGACCGGCTCGGGGTGCAGCCGCAGCTTGCCCACATCGGCGAGCGCGAGCTGCTGGAGGTCGTCGACGATGTGCTGGAGCAGCGTGGCCTCCTCGACCAGCGAGGCGGTCAGCGCCGGGCCCAGGTCGGCCACGCCGTCCTGGGCGGCCTCCAGCCAGCCCCGGATGTTGCTCAGCGGCGTGCGCAGCTCGTGCGACACGTCGCTGACCATCGCCTTGCGCTGCCGCTCCATGCGGTCCAGGTGCTCGGACATCTCGTTGAACGCGGTGCCGAGCTCGCCGACCTCGCCCTTGGCGCGCACCATGACCCGCGCCGAACCGTCACCGGCCCGCATCCGCCGGGCCGCCGCGGTGACCGCCCGCACCGGCCGCGCCAGCCGGGTGGCGACGAGGACGCTGACCCCGACCGCCAGGACGAGGATCACCGCCGTGACCCCGGCGATGCGGTACGGGTCGATGCCGGGTGCGCGCTCGTCCGACGAGCCGATGTAGAGCAGCGCGGCCGGTGCGACGTACGACTTCAGCTGGGCGCGGCGCGCGGTGGCCAGGCACTCGGCGGCCGACGCCGGAGCGGCCGGCGTGCCCGCCTCGTCCAGCCACACGTCGACCTGGCGTCCGCGGCACTGCCGGACGAGGGCGGCGAGCTGGTTGAGCGCGCGCTTCTCGGTGGTGGTGGGCCCGGGCGCGGCCGGCGAGCACGCCACGGGCGGCATCGAGGGTTCGGGCGTGGCGGGCCGGTCCGCCGGATTCCCGCCGGGCGCGCCGGGCACCGTGCTGGGCGGCGCACGGGTCGGCGCACCGGCCGTGGCCCCCGGCCGCTGCGGCGGCTCCGTCGTTTCGGGCGGCGGGGAAGGTCTCGGCGTCGGCGAGGACGCACCCGGCGCCGTCACGGCGGCGGCCGCGAGCCGGACCGTTCCGCCACCGGACGATCGCGCAGGCGCCGCTCGCGGTGGGGAGGGGGCCAGCCCGGAAGCGCCGGCGGGCGCGCCCGGAGCCGGGCTGGTCGGACCGCCCTCACGGCGGAGGTAGGGGCGGCCGCCGGGCCCGACGACGACCGTGGCGCGCTGTCCCTCGCGGCGCAGGCACGCCGCCTGCGCGCCGACCTCCCGGCGCAGCCGCACCCGCTCGGGCTCCGGGAGCCGGAACGGCCCGACCGCGCGCGCGTCGATCCGGTCGGTGGCCGCACCCGGCCCCAGCGAGACGTCGACGGCGAGCGGGTCGACGACCGCCGAGGGACGCGCCGGAAGCGGCGGGCGCCCGGCCGCCGAGTCCGCGATCCGGGCGCCGCCCTCGGTCGCCAGCGCGACCCGCTGGTCGCTCTGGCGGGCCAGCCCGCGCACGGTCTCCTCGACGCCGCCCCAGCGCGGGTGGCTCGCCGCGTAGCCGAGCAGCGCGTCGTTGATCCGGGCGTCGCGGGCGAGCGTCCGGCCCTGCCGCTGCCGGATCTCGCCGGACGTGCTGCGCGCCGCCAGCCACGCGGTCGCCACGATCGAGCACACCGCGATCAGCACCGAGCTGGCGACCAGCCGCACGAGCAGGCTATGGCGCACGTTCGGGCTCCGGCGCACGGTCGGATCGGGGCGCACGTTCGGGCTCCGGCGCACGGTCGGATCGGGACGCACGGTCAGGTGGGGGCGGACGGTCGCCGACCAGCTTGTACCCGACGCCGTACACGGTGCACAGCCGGACCGGCCGCCGCGGCTGCGGCTCGATCTTCTTGCGCAGGTTCTTCACGTGGACGTCGACCGTGCGCTCGGTGATGAAGCGGTCGAAGCCGTGCAGGTGCTCCAGGAGCTGCGCCCGAGAGAGGACCCGGCCCGGCCGCGCGGCGAGCGCTTCCAGGATGCGGAACTCGGCGGGCGTGCACTCGACCTCGCGCCCGTCCGCGAGGACCGCGTGCCGTCCGGGGTCCACCGTGATGCCGCCGACCCGGTACACCGGCTCGCCGCTCCCCCCTCCCGTCCGCCGCAGCAGCGTGCGCACCCGCGCCATCAGCTCGCGCGGGCTGTACGGCTTGGTGACGTAGTCGTCGGCGCCGAGGTCGAGGCCGCGCAGCAGGTCGTCCTCGGTCGAGCGGGCGGTCAGCATGAGCACCGGGACGTCGGACTCGGCGCGCAGCCCGCGGCACACGTCGAGGCCGTCGACCACCGGCATCATCACGTCGAGCAGGACGAGGTCGGGGCGGCGCGCGCGGGCCTCGTCGAGCGCGGCCCGCCCGTCGTGGACGACGACCACGGTGTGCCCCTCGCGCTGGAGGTAGCGGCGCAGCAGCTCCGCCTGTTTGGTGTCGTCCTCGGCGACCAGGACGTTCGCGCACATGGCTCGTGAGCGTAGCCAACCCGTGACCGGCACCACGGGATCATCACATCGGGCTCACAGGTTCTTCACAGTCCTCGGCCAGCATCTCGCGGCATGCGCCAAGTCAAGATCCATACCGGCGCCCTGCTCGCCGCCGGCCTGATCGCCGGGCTGGCGGGCTGCGGCTCGTCGGACGACGGCAGATCAGGGGACGGCCCGCCCGACACGGGCCGGCCGGCGGCCGCCGCCGAACCGCAGCCGTCGAAGCAGGGCGGTGCCGAGATAGCGACCGTGCGCGGCCGCCGGATCGCCGTGCACAGGCAGAAGGGCGACAGCGCGGTCTGGAAGACGCTGTCCAGCCCCAACGAGATGGGCGCCACCAGGGTCTTCCTCGTCGACGCCAAGGACGGCGACTGGCTGAAGGTGCTGCTGCCGGTCCGGCCCAACGGCAGCACCGGCTGGGTCAGGGCGTCCGACGTCAAGCTGTCGTCGACGTCCCACCGCGTGGAGATCGACCCGAAGGCGTTCACGTTCACCGTCTACGACGGCGACAAGGTGCTGCGCACCGGGAAGGTCGCCACCGGCGAGGGCGGCACCCCGACCCCGGCCGGCCGCTTCTACTTCACCGAGCTGGTCAGGCCGCCGGACCCGGGCGGGGCCTACGGCGCGTACGCGTTCGGGCTGAGCGGCTTCTCGCCGACGCTGAAGACGTTCGCCGGCGGCCCCGGCCAGCTCGCCGTCCACGGCACGAACCAGGCGTCGGCGCTGGGCGGCAAGGCCAGCCACGGCTGCGTGCGGGTCGGCAACGACGACATCACCTGGATGGCCAAGAACCTGGCGATCGGCACGCCCGTCGTCGTCAAGGAATGAATCGACAGCGGAATGAAACGACACCGGAAGGAACATCAATGCGTCTGAAGTCCCTCATCGCGGCCGTCGCGCTGGGCGTCGGCCTGGCCGGCACCGGCATCGCCACCGCCGAGGCCGCCACCGCCACCCCCCGCCCGACCGCCACACCCGGCGTCACGACCCCACCCCAGCGCCCCGGCGCTTCGACCCCGCCCCAGCGCCCCGGCGCTCCGGTCCCGTCCGCGCGTCCCAGCGCCCCGCCCCAGCGCCCCGGCGCCCCGGCGCCCAGCGAGCCGCCGAGGGCCATGCCCCCCGGCAAGGCCATCCCCAAGACGCCCAACTACACCGGCTGACCATGACCGCGGGCCCGCACGTCTCCCGGCGTGCGGGCCTCGCCGCCGTCTCGTCAGGACGCGGGGACGGCTCCGATCCCCTTCACCCAGCCCTGGTGCTCGAAGGCCAGGTACTCACTGCCCTCCACCTTGCCGGGGACGGCGGTGTACCGCTCCTCGTAGTCGAGGAGTTGGGCGCTCGTGCGGTCCACGACGAGCCGCACGTCCGTGCCCTGCGCGGTGATGGCCACGCCGGGCCTGCCCATCCGGTCCTTGACCTGTCCGGTCACGCGGACGGTCGGGGTGTGCGCCAGGATCCGGTAGAGGGCCGCCCGGGTGCCGGGAGTGGTCGGGGCCATGAACAGGTCCCAGGCGCTGACGAACACGTACTGGCCGAAATCGGCCGGGGCGGTGTAGCCGTGCGCGCCGCCCCGGAGGTCCTGCCGCCACAGCCCGCGAAGGTATTTCTCCAGACCGCTCTCGGTCGCCGGCAGCTTCGGGACCTGCTTCCACTCGATCTCGTGGGATCCGATGGAGGGGTTCACCAGGTGCGAGCCCTTGCGGTAGGTGACCGTGTCCGGCTTCGAGGCGGTCGTGCCGCCGTTGACGTCGAGCGGCGGCGAGCCCGCCGCCTTCCAGGCCGCCTCGTCCTTCTTCGTGGGGAAGGTGAGCTTGATGTCGAGCGGGCCGTGAGTACGGAACCGCATGCCGGTCCCGGACTGAGCGCACGCCCAGTCCTCGTAGCTGGCCGCGGTCCGCGCCTGGAAGTTCTGGGTCTTGCGCGCGGGCCTCGCTCCGCCCGGACCGGGCTTGTAGGGCAGGATGTCCTGCCACGTGCGGGTCCGCTTGTACCAGCAGGCCCCGTGGGTGGCGGGCTGCTTGGCGGCCGTCGTCGCGCTGGCCAGCAGGAACGAGCGGGTGTCGAGCGTCTCGTCGTGTCCGGCGCCGGGGCCGGGGCCGGGGCCGGGGCCGGGGCCGGGGCCGGGGCCGGGGCCGTCCGACGGTAGGCCGACGGCCAGCGCCGTCGCCGCAGCCGCCGCCACCGCGGTCACCCCGGCGGCGAGGGCCAGCCGCCGGCCCGGCCGCCGCGTCGGGACCGCGCGCCGGTGCGCGGTCGAGGCGACGGCGCGCGCCCGGACCTGCGCCGTGCCGGGGCGCCGCGCGAAGGCGTCGTCGGCGAGTTCGGCGACCGCCGCGGGCTTCAGGGCGACGATCAGGTCGTCGAGTTCGTCCTGCTTCATCATTTCTCCTGGATGACTCGCGGGCGCGGGGCGCGTCCGTGCGCTCGCGCGGTGCTTTCCTGGGACGCCTCGATCGCCCTGGCCAGCCGGCGGCGTCCCCGGTGCAGCCGGACGATGAAGGCGGTGCGGGAGCAGCCCGCGGCACGGGCCGCCTCCGCCGGGGCGAGACCGTGCCAGGCGGTCAGGGTGACCGCTTCGGCCTCCTTGGCGGGAAGGGAGCGCAGGGCGGCCACCGCCTGGTCGCGGGCTATGAGGTGGTCGGCGACGTCCCAGGCGTGCAGGTCGGTCTCGGTGGTGAGGCCGGCCAGCCGGTCGACCAGTCCGCGCGCCCGGCCCGCCGCGCCGTGCGACTGGCGGACCAGGTTCCTGGCCACGCCCAGCAGCCACGGGAGCGGCTGGTCGGGGATCTCGTCGATCTTGCGCCACGCGACGGTGAACACCTCGCCCGTCAGGTCTTCGGCGGCCTGAGGGGCGGCCCGCAGCACGACATAGCCGAAGACGTTGCGGTAGTACGTCTCGTAGAGGCGGGTGAATCGGGCCTCTTGCTCGTCCACGCCACCTCCTCTCTTCTCGGGGCCGGTACGCCGAGAAGTCGGAGAAGGCCGCGGCGGATTACACGACGGGCCGCGAATTCATCGGCGACCACGCCGCGGCCACGGATGCTCAGACGAATTCGAGAGGCCGGAAGGTGTAGTCGGGCGGGATGTCGTCGTGCATGGCCTCGACCGGGCGGTCGGGGGCGGTCTCCTCCAGGAGGGCGGCGCGGCGGACGCGGTCGGTGCGGAACACGCGGCGCTCGCCTCGCATGCGGCACCAGGCCGTCAGGTACCAGCCTTCGCCGGACGCGGTGAACGTGACGGGCTCGACGTCGCGTTCGGTCTCGGTGCCGCTCCGGTCGACGTAGGTGAGGCGGACGACCCGGCGGGTGCGGATGGCCTCCTCCAGGACGGTCGGCACGGAGGCCGGGCCGCCGCCTTCGGCGGGCGTCAGGAAGCGGACGCGCTGGGCGAGCTCGCGGGCCGAGGCGCTGTCGGCGGCCGACATCGCCGCGACGATCTTGTGCAGGGCGGTGCGGGCCGCCCGGGAGTACGGGGAGCCGCCGGCCCGGGACAGGGTGATCGCGAGTGCGACGGCCTCGGCGGGGGTGAAGTTCAGCGGCGGCAGCGTGCGGCTCTTGTCGATGCTGTAACCGCCGCCCCGGCCCACGTCCGCGAAGATCGGCACTCCGGCCTGCTGGAGCGCGCCGATGTCGCGCTCGATCGTGCGGACGCTCACCTCGTACCGCGCGGCCAGCTCCCGCGCGCTGACCCGGCGCGGGGCGCACGCGCGCAGCTCCTCCACCAGTGCGTACAAGCGGTCGGTGCGGTTCACGCGCCGACCGTACGCGCGGGGTCCGACAATCGGCACCCGACCGGGGAGCCAGCGAACCCGGCACGTCCGGGGGCCCGGCACCTCGGAGGACAGGGCACGTCAAGGAACGGGGCACGTCCGAGAGCACCGCACGTCCGAGAGCACCGCACGTCCGAGAGCACCGCACGTCCGAGAGCACCGCACGTCCGAGAGCACCGCACGTCCGAGAGCACCGCACGCTTAGAGAGCAACGGGCACGGTGCTCTCAGAGGGACAGGTGCGGCACCGTCAGAGGGACAGATGCAGCGCCGTCAAAGGGGACAGGTGCAGCGCCGTCAGAGGGCGCGGAGGAAGCCGATCAGGGCTTCGTTGACCTCGGCGGGGCGCTCCTGCTGCGTCCAGTGGCCGCATCCGGACAGCCAAACGGTCTCGCGCAGGTTCGGCACGAAGTCGCGCATCGAGTCGATCGCGTCCCGGGCGCCGACCGCGACGAGGTCGCGGTCGCCCGCGACGTAGAGGGCGGGCGGGCCGATGGGGGCGCGGTGCCAGGCGGCGGTGAGCTCCCAGTTGCGGTCGAGGTTGCGGTACCAGTTGACGGGGCCGGTGAAGCCGCTCTCCGCGTACTCCTCGACGTAGGCGGCGATGTCCTCCTCGGTGAGCCAGCCGGGCAGCTTCTCGGGGTCGGGGAGGCCGTCGAGGAAGCCGCCGCCCTCCGGGGCGATCAGCGGCGGGCACGGGCCGTCGCCCGACACCCCGTACAGCATCCGCCGGAACGTCGCGGCCCGGTCGCGGTCGAGCTCGGCCTCCGGGACGTCCGGCTGCTGGAAGTGCACCATGTAGAAGCCGTCGCCGAACATCCGGCGCATGGACTCCACGGGAGGCCTGCTGCTGCGCGGGCGGTGCGGCACCGACAGGCCGACCACGCCGCGCACCTTGTCGGAGCGCATCTGCGCGGCGGCCCAGGCGACGGGGGCGCCCCAGTCGTGGCCGACGACGACGGCGCGGTCCGCACCGAGCCGGTCGATGAGCCCGACCGCATCCCCGGCCAGGTGCAGGATCGAGTACTGGTTCGCTTCCGCGGGGCCGCCCGTCCGGGCGTAGCCGCGCTGGTCGGGCGCGACGGCGTGGAACCCGGCCTCGGCGAGCGCGGTGAGCTGGTGCCGCCAGGAGTACCAGCACTCGGGGAAGCCGTGCAGGAGGAGCACGAGCGGCCCTTCGCCCGCCTCGGCGACGTGCATGCGCAGACCGCTCTCCGAGCGGACGAAGCGGTGCGTGATCTCGTGCATTCATACCCCTCGCGGCATGGGCGGCCCGTGCGGGCCCAACGGTAGCCCCCCGGGTCGGCACAGGGGACGCAGGAGGAGGAAACGGCTGAATCCGGCGGGCCCATACCGTCCGGTGGTGGATTGTGTGCGCGGGCCACATGGGAGGGCGGGGCCGCGCTCCATAGGTTCTGCGCATGACGAGCGTGACACCGCGGTCTGCCGCGGGGACTTCGGGGACGCTGGATCTGGCGGGCAGGCGCGCCCTGGTCACCGGCGGCGCGAGCGGGATCGGGCGCGCCTGCGCCCGGCGGCTCGCGGCGGCGGGCGCCGAGGTGGTGGTCGCCGACATAGACGGGGCCGCGGCGGAACGGGCGGCGGCCGAGTTCGGCGGCGTCCCGCTGCCGGCCGATCTGTCCGACATGGACGCCCTCGACGGGTTGGCGTCCGGTGTGGACATCCTGGTCAACAACGCCGGGATCCAGCATGTGGCGCCCGTCCAGGACTTCCCGCCGGAGATGTTCTCGCGGATCCTGCGGCTGATGCTGGAGGCGCCGTTCCGGCTCGTGCGGGACGCGCTGCCCGGCATGTACGAGCGCGGCTGGGGCCGCGTCGTCAACATCTCGTCCGTGCACGGCCTGCGGGCCTCGCCGTACAAGTCGGCCTACGTGACGGCGAAGCACGGCTTGGAGGGGCTGTCCAAGGTGATCGCGCTGGAGGGCGCCCCGCACGGCGTGACGTCCAACTGCGTCAACCCCGCCTACGTCCGGACGCCGCTGGTGGAGAACCAGATCGCCGACCAGGCCCGCACGCACGGCATCTCCGAGGACGACGTGGTCGAGCGGATCATGCTCGACCACGCCGCCGTGAAGCGGCTGATCGAGCCGGACGAGGTGGCCGAGCTCGTCGCCTACCTGTGCTCGCCGCCCGCCTCGATGGTGACCGGCACGTCCCTGGCACTCGACGGCGGCTGGACGGCGCACTAAGAATGAGCCGTATGACCTGCGGCGTCTTCCTCGAACTGCTGGCCCGCGAGGCCTCCCCCGTCGAGTTCGAGGGTCCCCTCGTCCAGGCGCGGGCGGAGGGCGCGTCCCCGGCCGTCCTGGAGGAGCTGGAGGCGGCCAAGCTGGCCGCGCTGCGGGTCCGGATGATCATGCGGCGGCACGCCCGCCGGGAGACCGAGCTGGCGGCGCTGTTCGAGACGGCGGGCGACCTCGCCGGGCTGCGCGACCTCGACTCGGTGCTGGAGGCGATCACCCGCCGCGCCCGGCGGCTGCTGAGCGCCGACATCGCCTACCTGACGCTGAACGACGACGAGCGCGGCGACACCTACATGCGGGTGACCGACGGGGCGGTGTCGGCGGCGTTCCGGCAGCTGAGGCTGCCGATGGGCACCGGGCTCGTCGGCCTGGTCGCGCAGACCGCGATGCCCTACAACAGCGCCCACTACCTCGGCGACGCGCAGTTCGAGCACCGGGGGTTCATCGACGACGCGGTGGCCGAGGAGGGCCTGGTCGCGATCCTCGGCGTGCCGATGCGGCTGGGCAGCCGGGTCATCGGCGTGCTCACCGCCGCGAACCGCAGCGAGCGCCCGTTCGACCAGGAGGAGGTGGCGCTGCTCGGCTCGCTCGCCGCGCACGCCGCCATCGCCATCGACAACGCGCGCCTCCTGGAGGAGACCCGCACCGCTCTGGCCGAGCTCAGCACCGCCAACGAGGAGGTCAAGGCGCGCAGCGCGGCCGTGGAGCGGGCGGCGCGCGCGCACGACCGGATGACCGCCGTGGTGGTCCGGGGCGGCGGCGTGGAGGACGTCGGCGCCGTCGTGACCGAGCTGCTGGGCGGCACCCTCCACGTCCTGGACGCCGACGGCCGCAGGCTCGCCACGACCGGCGCCGCTTCGCAGCCCCTCACCGACGAGGATCTGGGCGGGGTCTCCGCCTCGGCGCACTCCGCCCGCGCCCAGGGCCGCACGGTCAGGCGCGGCGACCTGTGGATCGCCTCGGTCTCCACCGGCGACGAGATGCTCGGCACGCTGGTCCTGCGGACCGCCGAAGAGGTGGACGACGCCGACCAGCGGATCCTGGAGCGCGCGGCCCTCGTCACCGCCCTGCTGCTGCTGTTCCAGCGGAGCGCCACCGAGGCCGAGGGCCGGGTGCGCGGCGAGCTGCTGGACGACCTGCTGTCCGGCCGCCGGACGGGCGCCGAGGCGCTGACGGCCCGGGCCCGGCGCGTCGGCGTCGACCTGGGCGCCCCGCACGTGGTGCTGTGCGCCAAGTACGACTCCCGCGAGCACCGGCCCCGCGCCGCCTTCTGGGCGTCGTCGTTCGCGGCCGTGGAGCACGGCCTGGCCGCCTCGCGCGCGGAGGAGATCGTCCTGCTGCTGCCGGGCGACCGGCCGGGCGACGCGGCGCGCCGGGTCGCCAAGGAGCTCGGCGCCTCCCTGGGCGGCCCCGCCACGGTCGGCGCGGCGGGGCCGGTGCTCGACCCGGGCGGGGTCGCCGCCGCCCACCGGGAGGCGCAGCGCTGCGCAGACGCGCTGCTGGCCCTCGGCCGCCGCGGCGACGGCGCCGGCGCGTCCGAACTCGGCTTCGTCGGCCTGCTCATCGGGGACGACCGCGACGTGAGGGGCTTCCTCGGGAGCGCGCTCGGACCCGTCCTCGACTACGACGAGCGGCGCGGCACGGCCCTCGTCCAGACCTTGGAGGCCTACTTCGGGACGGGCGGCAGCCTGTCGCGGACGGCCGAGCGCATGCACATCCACGTCAACACCGTGAGCCAGCGCCTCGACCGCATCGCCCGCCTCCTCGGCGACGACTGGCAGACGCCCGAGCGGGCACTCGAACTCCAGCTCGCCCTGCGCCTGCACCGCCTCTCCCGCTAGTACGCCTCTCCCTCAGAACCGCCCCTCCCGGAGAACCGCCCCTCCCGCAGAACCGCCCCTCCCGCTGGAACGCCCGCATGCCGAAGCGGCGCGCCGCCCTTTCGGGACGGCGCGCCGCGCTCGGTCAGGTGTCAGACGGAGGCCTCCACCTTGGCGTCGTTCTTCTCGGGTTCCGGACGGGAGCGGGACGAGCGTGCCGCCAGGACGTCGCGGGCGGTGCCCCAGACGCCCCGGCGGAACAGCAGCACCACCACGATGAAGATCGCGCCGGTGATGATCCCGGTCTCCTCGAACCCGGCGGTGGCCAGGTAGTCGTTCAGCTCCACGATCAGCGCGGCACCGATCGCGCCGCCCCACAACGTGCCGATGCCGCCGAGGACGACCATCATCACGGCCTGCCCCGAGGTCGTCCAGTAGACGCCCTGGAGGGACGCGAAGCCGTGCCCGACGGTGAACAGCCCGCCCGCGAGGCCCGACAGGGCCGCCGACAGGACGAACGCCAGCAGCTTGTAGCGGTCGATGCTGTAGCCGAGCGCCCGCGCCCGGTTCGGGTTGTCGCGGATGGACATCAGGACCCGGCCGAAGGGCGACCGGACGATGCGCCAGGCGATGAACAGCCCGACCAGGACGAACGGCAGCGCCGCGTAGTAGAAGAAGAACGGGTCGGACAGGTCGAGCCCGAACAGCTCCCTGGGGATGCCCTGGAGGCCGTTCTCGCCGCCCGTCGCGTCCCTCCACTGGTTGGCGATGAAGTACACCATCTGCGCGAAGGCCAGCGTGACCATCGCGAAGTAGATGCCGCGCAGCCGGACCGACAGGAAGCCGATCGGGACCGCGAGCGCCGCCGCGAAGGCGGCGCCGCCCAGCACGGCCACGGGGAACGGCAGCCCGGAGTGCAGCGCGATCAGGCCCGTGGCGTAGGCCGAGCCGCCCCAGAACGCCGCGTGCCCGAACGACAGGAGCCCGGTGAAGCCGAGCAGCAGGTCGACGGCGGCCGCGAACAGCGCCCAGCAGACGATGTCGAGCGCGACCGGCGGGTAGATGAACCAGGGCAGGACGAGCGCCACCACGAGCCCCGCGGCCAGCAGGACCGGCCGTCCGGCCAGCTTGGAGAGGATCACGAGACCTCCTCGGCGGTCACGGGCTCTCGGGCAATCACGGGGTCTCGGGCGGTCACGGGCTCTCGGGCGGTCACAGGGTCTCGCGCGGTCACGGGCTCTCGGGCCCGCACGGGGTCTCGGGCGGTCATAGCGCCTCCTCGCGTCCGAACAGGCCGGCGGGGCGCCACAGCAGCACGGCGGCCATCAGGATGAACACCAGCGTCTGCGACAGCGACGGGACGTAGTAGTTGCCGAGGGCCGAGACGAGCCCGACCGCGAACCCGGCGGCGACCGAGCCGAACACCGAGCCGAGGCCGCCGATCACGACCACCGCGAACACCGTGATGATCAGGTCGGAGCCCATCAGCGGGTTGACCGCCCGCATCGGCGCGGCGAGCACGCCCGCGAACCCGGCGAGCGCGATGCCGAACCCGAACACCGGCGTCACCCACCGGGCGACGTCGATGCCGAGCGCGCGCGACAGCTCGGGCCGCTCGGTCGCCGCCCGCACGATCATGCCGACGCGGGTCCGGGTCAGCACCACCCACACGGCGCCGCACACCAGCACCGACACCGCCAGCACGAACACCTGGTAGGTCGGGTAGGTGAACAGGCCGAGGTCGATCGACCCGTCCAGCGCGGACGGGCGCGGGTAGGGCTGCGACTGGACCCCGTACTTGCGCTTCACCAGGTCCTGGAGGATCAGCGCGAGCCCGAAGGTGAACAGGAAGTTGTAGAGCGGGTCCAGCGGCGCGAGCCGGTGGATGAACAGCCGCTCGACCACCACGCCCGCGATGCCGAGGACGAGGGGCACGATCAGCAGCGCGAGCCAGAAGTTCACGCCGAAGGAGTCGAGCAGCACGAAGGAGCCGAACGCGCCGAGCATGTAGAACGCGCCGTGCGCGAAGTTGACCACGCCCAGCATCCCGAAGATGACGGCCAGGCCGAGGGCGAGCAGGGCGTAGAACGCCCCGCCCACCAGCCCGTTGAACGCCTGTTGCAGCACGTCGCGGCCCGCCTAGAGGGAGCAGGACGGGTCGGGCTGCTGGAACGCCTCCGCCGCCGGGATCGTGCTGAGGATCTTCTCGTAGTCCCACGGCTCCTTGACCTCGCTCGAGGGCTTGACCTCGGCGACGTAGGCGTCGTGGGTGAGCAGGTGGTCCTCGGCGCGGATCGTGCCGGTGGAGGTGAAGGCGTCGTTGACCTTGGCGCCCTCGAGCTGCTTCACGACGTCGTCGGACTTGTCGGTGCCGCCGCGCTGCACGGCCTCCAGGTACTGGAGGGCCGCCGAGTAGTCGGCCGCCTGCACGGCCGTCGGGCGGGCGCCGGTCTTGGCCTTGAACTTGTCGGCCCAGGCGCGGTTGCTCTGGTTGGCGTTCCAGTACCAGAAGTCGGTGAAGCGCGTCCCGGCGAGGGCGTCGGAGCCGAGCGAGTGGATGTCGGTGATGAACATCAGGCCCGCGGCGAGCTTCACGCCCTTGTCGCGCAGCTTGTACTCGTTGTACTGCTTGACCAGGTTGACCAGGTCACCGCCGGCCTGCATGGCGCCGAGCACCTGGGGCTTGGGCTTCAGGCCCGGCGCCTTCAGCAGGAACGTGGAGAAGTTGTCGTTCGGGAACGGCGTGGGGTCGCTCTTCACGACGCTGCCCCCGGCGCCCTTGATGGCCGTCGTGAACGTCTTCTGCATGTCCTGCCCGAACGCGTAGTCCGGGTAGACGATGTACCAGTTCTTACCGCCGTCCTTGGTGACGCCGGTGCCCGTGCCGTGGGCCAGCATGTAGCTGTTGTAGCCGTAGTGGAAGGTGTACTTGTTGCACTGCTTGCCTTCCAGCTCGGTGGTCGCGGCGCCGACGTCGATGAACAGCTTCTTCTTGTTCTTGGCGACGGTCGCGACGGCGAGCGCGGCGGACGAGGTCGGCACGTCCAGGATCAGGTCGGCCTGCTTGCGGTCGTAGAGCTCCTGGGCCTTGGAGTTGGCGACCTCGGGCTTGTTCTGGTGGTCGGCCGAGATGACCTCGATCTTGTCGGTCACGGCCTTGTCGCCGTACTTGGCCTTGAAGTCGGCGACGGCCATCTTCACCGCCTCGACGGCGTTCTTGCCCGACAGGTCGGCGTACACGCCGGACTGGTCGGTCAGCACCGACAGCACGATCTTGTCGTCGCTGATCTTGCCCCCGCCCCCGCCGGGTCCGCCCGCGCAGCCGGCCAGCAGCGCTCCGGCGGTCGCGAGCGCGGCGCAGCGTCCGAGATCTCTCATCGGGGTCTCCCTATATTCCGAGGTACTGGAGGAGTTCGCTCTCGCGGGCGCGGACCTCGTCGTTGTCCATGGACTCGACGATCCGGCCCTCGGCGAGCAGGTGGTGGCGGTCGGCGACGGTCGCGGCGAAGTGGACGTTCTGCTCGATGAGCAGGACGGTCACCCCGGCCGCCTTGACCTCGCGGAGGATCTCGCCGATCTGCTGGACGATCAGCGGCGACAGGCCCTCGGTGGGCTCGTCGCACAGGAGCAGGCGGGCGCCGGTCCGCAGCACCCGGGCGAGCGCGAGCATCTGCTGCTCCCCGCCCGACAGCTTCGTCCCGGGGAAGCGACGCCGCTCGCGCAGCCGCGGGAAGGTCTCGTACACCCGCTCCAGCGACCAGGGGTCCGGTCCCATCACGGGCGGCAGGGTGAGGTTCTCCTCAACCGAGAGCGTCGCGAAGATGCCGCGGTCGTCGGGGACGTAGCCGAGGCCTCGCCGGGCGCGCTTGTGGGGGCTCATCGCGGAGATGTCCTCGTCCAGGAACCGGACCGTTCCGGACGCGCCCTTGTGCAGCCCCATCAGGGAGCGCAGGAGGGTGGTCTTGCCGGCGCCGTTGCGCCCGACGAGGGTGACGATCTCCCCTTGGTCGACGTGCAGCGACACCTCGCGCAGGGCCTGCGCCTCGCCGTACCAGGCGGACAGTCCGTCAATGCGCAGCATTGGAGTCTCCGAGGTAGGCGGTGACGACGCGGGGGTCGTGGCGGATCTCGGCGTAGGGGCCCTCCACGAGCACCTGGCCGTGCTGCAGGACGGTGACCCGGTCGGCGAGGCTGGAGACGACGCTCATGTTGTGCTCGACCATCACCACGGTCCGCCCGGCCCGCACCTTCTTGATGAGCTCGACGGTGCGGCCGACGTCCTCGACGCCCATGCCGGCGGTCGGCTCGTCCAGGAGCAGCACCTTCGGGTCCAGCGCGAGGGCCAGCGCCAGTTCGAGGGCGCGCTTGCGGCCGTAGGCCAGGGCTCCCGCCGGGACGTCGGTGTGCCCCTCCAGCCCGACCTGCCCGAGCAGCTCGGCGGCGCGGTCGGAGTGGCGGTGCAGCGCCTTGTCCGACCGCCAGAACCGCCACCCGAGGCCCGTCCGCCCGGCGAGTGCGAGCTCGACGTGCTGGCGCGGGGTGAGCTCGGCGAACAGGCTCGTGATCTGGAAGGACCTCGCGAGGCCCAGCCTCGCGATCAGCTCGGGGCGCCGCCCGGCCAGCTCGTGCGCGCCGAGGCGCACGCTGCCCTCGGTCGGCTTCAGGAATCCGGTGAGCAGGTTGAACAGCGTGGTCTTGCCCGCGCCGTTCGGCCCCACCAGCGCGTGGACGGACCCTTCGGCGATGTCGAGGTCCACGCCGTCCACGGCCCTGAAGCCGCGGAACTCCCTGACCAGGCCGCGTGCCGCCAGCACCGGGGCCTCTCGGTCCGGGTCGCCCATGCGCCCTCCTCGCGCTCGTCGTGGACGGCCCGAACCACACTCGGGCCGCCGTGACCGGGAACGCTAGGTGGGACCCGTGGACCGGACCATGTGAGCCGACCCCACATTCGGACGCCCGGATACGGGTGTGAGACACATCACGCGCAGGTCACGACCACGGGCACATCGCGACTTCGGCGGATATGTGGGTGATCCACGTGGCAGCGGTCACAGGCTGCGCCCACCATGGCGGGCACCTGACATCCGTCCCGAGGAGCCGGAATGCCGATCGTCCGCCCCGCCCTTACCGCCGGCCCCGCCCTTGCCGCCAGGACTGCCCTTACCGCCAGGACTGCCCTTACCGCCGGCACCGCGGCCGGCGCCCTCACCGCGGCCCTGGCCTTTCCCCTGGGCCCGGCCGCGCACGCCGGCGCGCGGCCGGACCCCGCCTGCGCGCCCGGGCTCGCGGTGCCGGGCGCGGAGAAGCAGGTGGCCGCCTGCCTCGACGACCTCACGACCGCGGGGACGGTCGGCTCGGGCCACACGGTCCCCGCCGACTGGGCCGGGCTGCACGCCGCGGGCACGCGCAACCCGTCCGGGGTCCCGGGCATCCAGCTGGACGGCTACTTCCCGGACACCTCGACGTTCAACACCAACAACGGCTGGAACCACGACGCCCAGTTCGTCATCCGCCTGCCCGAGCGCTGGAACGGCGGGCTCGTCGTCGCGGGCTCGCCCGGCAACCGGCGGCAGTACGCCAACGACTTCACCATCTCCGACTGGGCGCTCGCGAAGGGCTACGCCTACGCGGCGACGGACAAGGGCAACAGCGGCACGGAGTTCTACAAGGACGGCCGCCGCCCCGGCGACGCCGTCGTGGAGTGGAACGACCGGGTGACGCAGCTGACGCGGGCCGCCAAGAAGGTCGTCGCCAAGCGGTACGGCCGCACGCCCCGGCGCACCTACGCGGCGGGCATCTCCAACGGCGGCTACCTCGTCCGCTGGCAGCTGGAGAACCGCCCGGAGCTGTACGACGGCGGGATCGACGCCGAGGGCACGCTCTGGCGCGCCGACGGCCCGAACCTGTTCACCTACCTGCCGAAGATCCTGCGCGCCTACCCGTCCTACGCGGCCACCGGCGACCCGTCCGCGCACAAGGCGCTCCTGGACGCGGGCCTCGCACCGGGCTCGGAGTTCCTCTGGCCGTTCCACAACCAGGTCTACTGGGAGCTCACCCAGCGCATCTACCGCGCGGAGTTCGACCCGGCCTACACGGGAGAGGAGGCCGCCTACAACTACGCCGCACGCCCGAAGGAGGTCCGCCGCGCCGTCGCCCGCGTGGCGCTCACGGGCCGGATCCGCAAGCCCCTGATCACTCTCCACGGCACCTACGACACGCTCCTGCCCATCACCACCGACTCCGACGTCTACGCCAAGCTCGTCCGCGCCAAGGGGAAGGCGCCCTACCGCTACTACCGCCTGGAAGCCGCCAACCACGTCGACGGCCTCTACGACTCCTTCCCCGACCGCCTGCGCCCGCTCCTGCCCTGCATGCGCACGGCCTTCACGGCCATGGAGTCCTGGACCCAGCACGGAACCACCCCGCCCAAGAGCGCCACCCTCCCCAACCCCACAACGGGCGACCCCGTGAACACCTGCTCCCTCACCTCCTGAAAATCCTGAACACCATGTAGGTGATGCCGAGGATGACATCGGCCGCCACCCAGAGCGCGATGATCAGCCCCACCCCGATCGTGGTGCCCGCCTCACACGCCTCGTCACCGCTGCAGTCGTTCGCCATGGCCCCGAGGATCACCCAGATCAGAAAGCCGATCTGGACGGCCAAGAAGATCCACGGGAACACGCGGTGCCTGCGCCTGGCCGGCGGTGCGTCTGGCTCCGGCAGTGTCTTTCCCTTGCTCATCACTCCCTCCTTCCACTGGAACCGCCGGTTTCTTCCAGGGGAACAGGAGGCCGACCAATGAGACCGCCCAAGCCAGCAACCAGGCGACAAAACATCAATGCGCTTGGTCGATCACCAGAGGAGACACCGAGACCAACGACATGATCGTGTTGTATTCGCCGGCCACCCCCGGCCGGCCGGCCGGGGCAATCCGCAGGGATGCTGGAACCGGTGAGGCTACGCGGGCGACACAGCCTCCTGCCTGAAGAGCGGCAAGCAAATCGAGACGATCATGCGGATGGTCCACTCCCTCGGCGGTTGAGGGTTACCGCTTGTCGCGCGTCCAGGTGAGCAGGTCGTCGGCGGGGAGGGTGTTGACGATCTGGGACGCGGGGACGCCGCAGCGGGCGGCTCGCTCGCAGCCGAAGGGCTGCCAGTCGAGCTGCCCGGGCGCGTGGGCGTCGGAGTCGACGGAGAACCGGCAGCCCGCCTCGACCGCCAGGCGCAGCAGCCGCTTGGGCGGGTCGAGGCGCTCCGGGCGCGAGTTGATCTCGACGGCGACGTCGTAGGCGGCGCAGGCGTCGAAGACGAGCGCGGCGTCGAACTCCGACTCCGGGCGCAGGCCGCCGCGCTTCCCGCCGGCCTTCACGATGCGGCCGGTGCAGTGGCCGAGGACGTTCACGCGCGGGTTCGCGACCGCGGCGACCATCCGCTTGGTCATCGCGACGCGGTCCATGCGGAGCTTGGAGTGGACGCTGGCGACGACTACGTCCAGGCGGTCGAGCAGGTCGGGGTCCTGGTCGAGGGCGCCGTCGTCCAGGATGTCGACCTCGATGCCGGTCAGGATGCGGAACGGCGCCAGGGACTCGTTCAGCTCGGCCACGACGTCGAGCTGGCGGCGCAGGCGGTCGGCGGACAGGCCGTTGGCCACCTTCAGGCGCGGCGAGTGGTCGGTGAGGGCCAGGTACTCGTGGCCCAGGGAGCGGGCCGTCTCGGCCATCTCCAGGATCGGGGACCCGCCGTCCGACCAGTCGCTGTGGGTGTGCAGGTCGCCCTTCAGCGCGGAGCGGAGGGCGGCCGTGGCCTCGTCCAGCGGCTCGCCCTCGGTGGCCTCGAGCCGCCGCAGGTAGACGGGGGTCTCGCCGCGCAGCGCCTCCTCGATGACCAGGGCGGTGACCTTGCCGATGCCGGGCAGCGCGGTGAGCGTCCCGTCGCGGGCGCGGTCCGCGAGCTCGTCCGGCGCCGTCTCCTCCACGCGGTCGGCGGCCGTGCGGAACGCCCGTACGCGGTAGGTCGGCTCATGGGCGCGCTCCAGCAGGAACGCGATGCGGCGCAGCGCTTCGACGGGCTCCACGCCTCGCACCGTACCCAGGTATCACCCGGCACGTCCCACCACGGTGTCATCCGAGTGAGACCCGGGCTCCCTAGCCTGGTCCCCATGGCCGGGGAGAACCTCACACTGCGCGGCGCCCTGAAGGACGTGCTGCTCGCCGCCGCCGTGACCGGCAGGGCCGATCCCGCCCCGCTGAACCGGCCGTGGCCCCTGCTGCTGCGCTGGACGCGGTACATCGGCGTCGGGCGGCTGCCGTACGGGGTCGTGGCGAACCTGTTCGGGCTGGCCCTAACCGTCGGGCTCGTCGCCGGGACGGTGTCGCTGCTGTCCACCGAGACGCTGCGGCGCGGGATCTACGTCTCCGACGGGACGAAGCTCTTCATCGCGGTGGCGGTGACGGCGCCGCTCGCGCTGCGCGACCGGCATCCGCTCGGCGCCTGGCGGCTGAGCTTCCTCGCGATGGCGCTGATCGACGTCGACGGCTGGCTGACCGTCCCGTACGTCCCGGCGGGCTCGTTCGCGGCGGTCGTGACCGTGTACACCGTCGCGGTCCGCTGCTCGCGCGACATCACGCTGGGCGTCGGGATCATCTCGTTCGCCGGGCTGTGGATCAAGGACCCGGAGACCGGGCCCGGGGCGTCGGTGCTGCTCCTGCTGCCGCTCGCGGTGGGGTACGCCGTCCGCGTCCGGCAGACGTCCCGCCGCGAGCTGGCCGAGCAGGAGAAGCGGCACCAGGACGCCGAGGCGGTGCTGACCGAGCGGCAGCGGATCGCGCGGGAGCTGCACGACGTCGTCGCGCACCACATGTCGATGATCGCGATCCAGGCGGAGGCGGCGCCCTACAAGGTGGAGACCCTCCCGGACGAGACGCGCCGCGACCTCGCCGAGATCCGCGCGACCGCGCTGGACGCGCTGACGGAGCTGCGCCGCGTCCTCGGCGTCCTGCGCGCGGAGGACGGCGCCGAGACCGCTCCGCAGCCCAGCCTGGAGCGCCTGGACGAGCTGGTCGGCAACGCGCGCGGCGCCGGCCTGCGCGTCCACACGAAGGTGAGCGGCGACCTCGGCGCGCTTCCCCCCGGCGTCGGGCTCACCGCGTACCGGATCCTCCAGGAGGCGCTGAGCAACGCCATGCGGCACGCGCCCGGCTCCCGCGTCGAGGTCGTCGTTACCTGTGATGGCGGCGTCTCCCGCGATGGCGGCGCGTCCGGTGATCGCGGCATAGTGTGGCTCGGCGTCGTCAACGGCCCGCCCGCCGGCGGCCCGGGGTCGGTTCCGCCGCTTCCGGGCGGCGGACACGGGCTGGTCGGGATGCGCGAGCGGGCGGCCGCGCTGGGCGGCGAGCTGACCGCCTGCCCCACGTCCGAGGGAGGGTTCGCCGTGACCGTATCGCTGCCGGTGAAGGCGCGGGACGCGACGTGACGATCCGGGTCGTGATCGTCGACGACCAGGGCATGGTGCGCACCGGCTTCGGCGTGCTGCTGAACGCCCAGCCCGACATCGAGGTCGCGGGCGAGGCCGCCGACGGCGCGGAGGGCCTGCGCCGCATCGCCGAGCTGCGTCCCGACGTGGTCCTGATGGACGTGCGGATGCCGGTGATGGACGGCCTGGAGGCGACCCGCCGCCTCCTCGCGGACGCCGGGGACGGCGCCCCGAAGGTCCTCATGCTGACGACGTTCGACCTGGACGACTACGTCTACGAGGCCCTGCGGGCGGGCGCCAGCGGGTTCCTGCTGAAGGACGCCTCCGCGACCGAGCTGGCCGAGGCGGTGCGGGTGGTGGCGGCGGGCGACGCGCTGCTGTCCCCGTCGGTCACGCGGCGGCTCATCGCCGAGTTCTCCCGGCTCGGGGGGCCGCGCGCGCCGTCGCGCAAGCGGCTGGAGCAGCTGACCCAGCGGGAGACCGAGGTCCTCGCGCTGGTGGCGCGCGGGCTGTCCAACGGCGAGATCGCGGGGCGGCTCGTCGTCGCCGAGCAGACCGTCAAGACCCACTTCGGGCGGATCCTGATGAAGCTCGGGCTGCGGGACCGCCCGCAGGCGATCGTCTACGCCTACGAGGTGGGGCTGATGCGGCCCGGCGACTGATACCGGGCCTTCCCCGTAGTACCCGGGGTGCATCCCGTCGTACCGGGGTCCAATGGCACGGAACGGCACCGCGGGCCGATGTGCTCTTATCCGTCCGATTTCTACCTTCCTGATCAGTGCCCCACCCGCTGACCAGGAAGGACGCGCGGGATGCCCAGCGCTCGCAGGACCCTCGCCGCTCGCAGGAGCGTCGCCGCTCGCAGGAGCGTCGTCGCCGTGTCTGTACTGGCCGCCACCGGTGCGGTGACCGCCGCGGGACATGCCGAGGTGTACGCGCCCCCGGCCGCGGCGCCCGCTCTGTCGGCTCCGGCCCTCGGCGCCCGCTACGAGACGACCGGCCGGGACATCGCCCGCGCCCTGGCCACCGCGAGGCGCGTCCACGACGAGGGACGGGCGCGGGCCCTGGCCTCCTTCCTGGCGCCCGGCCGCCGGTTCCTGTCCTTCGACCCGCGAGGCGACGGGATCGCCGTGGAGGTCCTGGGCGACCTTGAGCACGCCGACCGGGTGGCGGTCGTGGTGCCCGGTGCGGACAACTCGCTCGGCAACTACGACTCGCCCAAGTTCGTCGGCGGCGGCAGCCGGGCGCTCTACCGGCAGGCCCGCGCCTCCGCGCCCGGCGCGCGGATCGCCGTCATCGCCTGGCTCGGCTACGACTCGCCCTCGACCCTGAGCACCGGCGCCCTGACGGCCGGGCACGCCGAGAAGGGGGCGCGCGGTCTCGAAGGACTCCTCGCCGGCCTGCACCGCGTGAACGGGAAGGCCCGCTTCGCCCTTCTCTGCCACAGCTACGGCTCGGTGGTCTGCGGCAAGGCCGTCCCGCGGTTCGCGCCCCTGCCGGTGGACGAGGTCGCCCTGTTCGGCAGCCCCGGCACCACCGTGCGCCACGCGTCCGACCTCGGGACGCCCGCCCGCGTATGGGCAGGCCGGGCCAAGGGCGACTGGATCCAGTACGTGCCCCACGTCCGCTTCACCGGGGTCGGGTTCGGCGCCGATCCCGCCGCCCCCGGCTTCGGCGCCCTGCGCTTCGACGCCGGGACGGGCCCCCACAGCGGCTACCTGAAGCCCGGGTCCCTCGCGCTGTGCAACCTCGCCCTGATCGCCCTCGGCCGCGACGCGGAGGTCACCCGTGCCTGAAGACCAGCCTCCCGGCTCAGAAGGCACCCGTGTAAAGGACGACGACAGGGACGCCGACCGCGACGCCGACAACGACCGCGACGGGGCGGTGGACGCCCTGCGCGCCTTCGCGATCCTCGGTGTCGTGCTCGGCCACTGGCTCGTCACCGCCCTCGTCGTGGACGGCCCCAGCCACCGGTTGCACGTCACCAGCCCTCTCAAGACGATGCCCGAACTGACACCGATCTCTTGGGTCCTGCAAACGCTCGCCGTCTTCTTCTTCGTCGGGGGCTACTCGGCGGCGAAGAGCCTGCGTCCCGGCGAGCCCTGGAGCCGCCGCCTGCTGCGGCGGCTGGCGCGCTTCGCCCGGCCCCTCCCGGCGCTGGTGATCGTCTGGATCCCCGTCGCCGCGGCCCTGTCGTGGGCCGGGTTCCCAGGAGGCGGCATCCGCGTGCTGATCGAACTGGTGCTGAGCCCCCTGTGGTTCCTGTGCGTCTACGTGGTGCTGACCGCCCTCACCCCGCTCGTCGCCGCCGCCTGGCACCGGTTCGGGATCGCGGGCGCGGCGGTCCCCGTCGCCGCGACCGCCGGGATCGACCTCGGCCGGTTCACCCTCGGCGCGCCCGGCTGGACGGGCTGGGCCACCGTCCTCACCGCCTGGCTCCTGCCGTTCTACCTCGGGATCGGCTGGGCGGACGGGGCGCTGCGGTCCCGCCGGGCCGGGCTCGCCCTGCTGGCCGGGGGCACCGCGGCGGCCGTGCTCCTCGTCCTTCTCGCGGGGTACCCGGCGAGCATGGTCGGCGTCCCAGGCGCCGCGGTCTCCAACCTCAGCCCGCCGACCCTCGCCGCGGTCGCCTTCGGCCTCGCCCAGACGGGCCTCGCGGTCCTGCTGCACGGGCCCCTGACCCGCTGGACGCGGCGCGCCGGGGCCCGGACGGTGATCGCCGCGGCCAACCGCTCCGCGATGCGGATCTACCTCTGGCACCAGAGGATATCCACAGGCTACTTCTACTGCCACCCCTGCGGCCTGCCGGTCTAGCCGAGAAAGGGGGTATCTCGCCCAGCGCGGTAGTGGCGCAGTCTCAACCGCTGGGTGTGGTGCATGGGCAAGGCGTCCAACTCGTCGGCTGGCACCCAACGCACCTCTAGGGACTCGTCGCTCACCTGGAGGTCGCCACCGAGTAGGCGGGCCTTGAAGCAGACGTTGAACTGTCGGCGTACCTCACCGTCTGAGTAGGCGATGATGTGGCGCGGGTCTGTGTAGGTACCGACGAGCCCGGTGACCTCCACGTCGTACCCGGTCTCCTCTTTGACCTCCCGGACTGCCGTGCCTGGAAGCGACTCGTCTAGGTTCATGCCTCCACCGGGCAGTGCCCAGAGACCGGAGTCGGCTCGTCGCTGCATGAGCACTTCGCCGTGCTCGTTGATGACGACTGCGGAAGCGGCCACGACCATGGAGTTCGGGGCCGGTGCGTCTGGGTCGTCGTAGTACTCGGTACGCGCCACTGTTCACTCCTTGACGGCCTGGCGGGAGAGTGCCCATACCGCTTCAAAGCTCTCGGCGTAGCGGTCGAACACGCCTCCCTCCGACTCTCGGCGCAGGTGCCAGACGGGCGTGCCGTAGGCACTCATCCCGAACAGGTGCGCGTTGACGAGCATCTGATCGTCACCGCGATAGATCGAGTTGTAGAGCGTGGTCCCGTGCTGGTGCACCTCGACGCCCGGCGTGCCGATCAGCGGGGCGTAGTGCAGAAGCGCCACGCGGCACCGGGACTCGATGCCGTGCCCGTAGGTCTCCTCCTCGCCCCGCTCGCTGACAGCTGGCGCTTCGGCGTCCCCCAGGAGGATGCGCACGCGGCACCCGGCGGCGGCCTTCTCCCGAAAAAGGTCGTTGAGGTCGGGCCACTGCTCGTGGAGGAAGACACCCGCGTAGACGAGGATCTCGATCCGTTCGTGTGCCTTGGCGAAAAGGGACCGCCAGAGGTCGAACGGAGCGTCTGCACGGGTGTCATGGAGGGCGATCAACTCGGGATGGAGCCCCCGCCTTCGCCGTCCCTGCTCTAAGGACGGCCATAGGTACGCCATGTCTTCGCGGAGCGCGCGGGCGGCCTTGTAGGCGGTTGTCCGGTGGGGGGTTCTGCCGGTGCTGACCCAGCGCTCGGCGGTCTTGGGGTCCACTCCTATGGCTTCGGCGAACTGGGCGTAGTTCAGTCCGGCGCGTGCCAGCGCGGTGCGTAGTCGCTCGTTGACGGCCATAGGGACGTTTATATGTCACCAAGACGTCCCCAGGGTGCCCTTCTGCGAAGTTCCGGCGTCCCCGCGTCCTACCGAAGCCTTGACGTGCATTGACAGCCGATGGAAGGAGGTTCGCCGTGGCAATGGGGACTTCGGAGGTAACGGAGGCGCGGCGTTTGCGGGTCTGGGCGCTGGCGCAGGCGCTGAAGTCGCACGGGTACGCGGTGGAGGTGGCCGAGTCTCTCCCTCTGCTGGCGGTCCCGGCCGCCTTCGGGGAACCGGTGGCGGTGCGCTGTGATCAGCGGGCGGTATGCGGTGGTGAGTTGTGGTTCGTCTTCGGTGGCGGGGGTGCGATCGCTCCGGCCGACGACGCGCACCTGGCCGATGTGGTGGTGGCGGTCAAGGGCAAGCTCGCCGCACAAGTCGATGGGTAGGCACTCGTCGGCCGGAGTGGTCGCCTGGTACGGGCGGGCCACGGGGGCATGGTGGGCCATGGTCCCCTCGTCGGACGGTCCACGGCTGGTGGAAGCGGCCAACCCTCGTGAACTGCGGGAAGCGATCGAGAATCCGTCGACCTGGCCATGGCCCCAACGCAAGTTCTCGGCTCGTCCGTCCGGCCGGTGACGACGTGAGGGCCGCGGCTTCCCTCGCGCGCTGACAGGGTCGGGGCCGGTCGATGGCCGCAGGCCACCCCGCAGGGGCGACCGGAGGGAGTCAGCCGGCGCCGTTGCGGCAATTCCGCCTCAAGCGTCGCCCGGCCTGGAAGCCGCTGCCCGGCACTTCATGCGGCGAGCCTTCGCGCGGGGCCTGCCTCGGCTTGCGCGGTGCGGCACGGGCGGGCCGTCCACGGTGGGGCGGGGCGGTGGTCGGGGCCGCGCCGCGAACGGCCCCCAAGGCCGCACGCGCAAGGCGCGGCGGCCGTCCACGGTCCCGCCCTGCGGTGGACGGGCCCAACCCCGCACCCGGCCCCGCGCCACCCCTGACGAGATCGCCCCTGAGCATCGGACCGCCGCAGATTAAAGCTGGACGGTTCCGGACTTGCGCGGGGGCGGGGGCCGCTAGCCTAACCGGCGAACGGGCTGGCTCTTGGCCTGCCCGCAATGGCCCGACGGCGGCCCCCGCAAGGGGCCCCCGAGCAAGTACGGAACCGGCCAGCGGCGCTAGGCGGACCTATTAACGGAAGCCGCCGCCGTTCGAGTCCCAGGGCTGAGCCCCTTGGGACTGCCCCCCATACGAGTCGTAGGGCTGAACCCCCTGGGACTGCCCCCCATACGACTCGTAGGGCTGAACCCCCTGGGACTGCCCCCCATACGACTCGTGTTGCGTGTACTTGCTAGCGAGCCCACTTTCAGCAGGGGGAAGACTAATCGGATACTTCTTTCGGCAAGTGCACTTGTACTCGGAGGTGTGGGTAGAGGTGTAGACCTTGACGATTCCGCTGCCTCCGCATTTGTAGCACCCAGGTTCGGCGACCCACCGATAGGTGCCGTCCTTTTCGCCACCTCCCGCAACGGCCGAGACGAGCAGGAAGAGGAGTCCGAACGAAGCGAACGCTTCGATGAGGTTCTTCATGACCACCCCTAGCCCTTGCCACCCACACCATGTCGGTGACCTTAGGGCTCCATCAAGATGGTAAGCACTTGTCGTCACACCGACAAGCAAACAGCAGCGCTCTACGCGGATAGAAAGAAGATCATCAAAACGATCAAGGCTACCCGTGAGACGCAAGACATCTCCGGTCTTTAGATGGCCAGATTGATTTATGTGTACTGGATGCAGCAGAGTCAGGGGTGAAGGGCCACACCCAGCCCCCTCGTGCATGCGACCGCGCAGCGGGCGCCTTGACCTTGTAATGAAACTCCTCGACGTCGGATGGTCTGAGCTAGCTCGCCTTGCGCTCCTCGTCACGCTCGGTGAGCCCTCGGCGGATGGCTCGGGCTTGCTGGATGCGGTTGCGGGCTTGTTCGGCCCAGAAGTGTTCGCCGTGCATGAGGCCGATTCCGAGGTACTTCCATTGCCCGGTGGTCACGGTGGTGCGGTTGGGGTCGGGCTCGGGTTGGCCTTCGGCTTGGCGGGCTGCCTGGGTGGCGTGGTCGGTTCGGGCCTGGCGTAGTTCGGTGAGGGTGACCGAGTAGCGGCGGGACGTGGAAGAGAAGTGCCCGCCGTACCCGAGCATGTGAGCCCAGTTGCGTAGCCGTAGGTCGTGGTACTCGGGCATGTCGGCCAGCGTGAAGCACGTCCAGATCATGCGGCGCGCGTGCTCGGACACCTTCAGCGAACTGATCTGGGTGACGTAGCGGATGGGCCGGTCTACGGTGCCGGAGTCCTCGGCGCCCTTGGTGGCGTACTTGGCGATGTAGCGGGCTACGTGCTTGTCGGCGATGCCGTCCAGCTCGGCGGCTACCTGGATGGCCTGGGTGTCGAGTTGGCGGCCCCACCGCAGGACGAGCGGCGGACTCGCCTCGTCCGGGTGTGGGGCCGGTACCTCGACCTGTGCGGCGGCGGTGCGCAGGGTGCGTTCTAGGAGTTCGGTGGTGGCCCATGGGGGCGGGGGCTGGTCGGGGCCGTCGGGTCCGTCCAGGCGCACCACGGCGTGGAAGTGGATCAGGCCGCGCCGCTGGTACTCGATCACGCGGGCATACGACAGGCGGGCCTGCTCGCGTAGGGCCTTGTGGGTGATGCCCAGCTCGGCCGTGATCAGCCTGGGGACGGTGAGGGTGAGGCGGCGCCACAGCTCGGGGGCGTGGGCGTTCCACAGCACGGCGGCGGGGTAGTCGTAGCAGTCGACGCAGATCGGTTGCCCTACCTGCGGGTCGTCGGCCTGGTGCCGCGCCCGGCACCCCTCGGGGCGGCCGTGCGCACACACGGGGTCGTCTCGTCGGGGTCGGCAAGGCTGGGTCTTTCCGGCCTTGGCCCGGTGGGCGTGCACGGCGCCGAACGAGGGGGCGGTGAGGGTGAGGAACACGCGCGGGTGTCCGCTGACCTCCTCGGGGACGCCCTTGCCTCCGGTCAGTCCGGAGATGATCAGGTGGTAGGTGTCGTCCCGGTACACCTCGGCGCACGCGGCGCACCTGGACGCGCGGCGGTTCCCGCACGCGATGATCAGGAACCCGGTCGGCTCGTCGTCAGTGGAGTAGGACTCGATCAACTCGCCGGTCTCGCCGTCCAGCGTGATCCGCTCACCGCGCAGGCGTACGGGCTGCTCGCACCCTCCGGTGGAGCGGATCATCTGGTGCCAGCGGTCGAAGTCGGGCATGGCTGCGCGCTGGACGGCGGCCGCCAGCTCGGGCGGTAGGTCGGGCATCTGCGGGCCGCTCATGCAGCTTCCCGCATGGTCTCGTTGTCCTGGCCGATGGCGGCCTGGTCCTGCTCGGCGGGGACACTCTCGGGGGACAGCGCAACCCCGAAGATCGTCCCGACCTGACGCCATTTGGCGTCTGTCCAGCGCGGGGAACGCTCGGCCTGGCGCTTGCCCCATGCGATGGCTTCCGGACTGGGTTCCAACCCTGGTCGCTCCTTCTCTCGGTGGAAGGAGTGCGCGGTGTGCTCCGCGACCTTGGGCACCTGATAGAAGGCATGCTGACGCCAACCCGGTGGTCAGATGCTTCAGCGAGTGGCGTATCTGAGAGAAGTTGGTAAGGGCGATCTGTGTGTGAGGCTTGTTCAGCGGAACGCCTTCCGCCTGGCGCCTATCTCCGGTGCCGGGAGCCCACCCCGGCGGCAACTGCCCGTGCGTAAGTGATGTTGTGTTGTACGGCTGCCTGTTTGTCTGAGGTCCCCTCACGAGGTCTCGGTGCCGGTGCCGACCCGGCGTGCCACTCGCCTGCCACGAAGACGCTCGCGCGACTCCGTGATCAAGATTGCCACGTCCAGGCGCCGACCAAACCTCCACAAACCCGGGCCTGCGGGCGTTCCGGACTGTGTGGGGTTGTCCGGGAGTGACCGCTGGCGTCCGCTGGTGTCCGGTGGTGACTGCTGACGTACGGCTGCCTAGCGCTCTAAAGTGGCACAGATCACACAAATGCCCCGAGAGTCCAGCTCCCGGGGCGTTCTTGCCTTGCCGCGCTCAGCCCTCGCGCCATACGGGCTCGATCAAGTCGGGGTCGAACGTCCCCCGACTACCGTGCCCCTTGCCTGCGGGGTGCACGATGACCGCGCTGAAGCACTCACGGATGTAGGTGCGCTTCTGCGCCAGGTCCAGACGGTCTTCGTCGGTCTCGGAGTACCAGCGGCGCCGAATGTCGCTCAGATCTGTGGCGGCTTGCTCTGCTGTCAGCAGGTACCGCTGACGTTCGGTGCGAAGTCGGTTGATGTCGGTCTCAAGCCTCTCTACCTCGTCGAAGTAGAAGCTGTTGCTGATCCGGCGCTTGCGGAAGCGGTCGCGTAGTTCCTGCATGGCCTCTTCCCACTGCTCCAACTCCTGCTGCCCTGGCCACGGCTGGACCTTCTTGCGCCGACGAACGGACCGTTCCTCCAGCTTCGCTAGGACCGCTTCCGAGATGAATTCGTCCAGCTTCTCGCCCCGGCGCGACAACCGGCCGCATCCTCCCTGGGTCTTGTCCTTGCAGTAGTAGCGGTAGGTGCCCTGCTTACGGTTGTTGACGACCCGCAGCCTGGCACCGCACATGGTGCCGTCGGGGAGGATGCGTCCGCATCGGAGAATGCCCGAGAGCAGGTGCTTGTGCTCCCTGTGGTCACGAGCCAGAGTGCCCACCACGCCAGCGCTGGTGACCGCCTTGCCCAGACGGGCCTCATAGAGGGCACGGATGGCCTGCGACTGCTCCGGCGTGATGATCGGCTCCCACTCGCCGACCACAGGCTTGCCGTCCACCTCGATGATCTCACCCTTGATCATCCGCCAACCGCACAGGCGGGGGTTCATGAGCATCTTCCGGAGACTCGCACGGGACCAGTCGTTGCCCTGCGGGGTCTTGACCCCCTTCTCCAGCCATTCACGCAGGACGGTTCCCTGGGACTTGCCCGCGAGTAGGTCCTCAACCGCCTTGATGATCAGAGCCTTCTCGCGGCCGTCGGCGATGATGCCGTCATCTGTCCAGCCGAACGCCCGGTGCCCTCGGGGGGCTGCTCCTCTCTCAGCCCGTCCCCGGTGCCACGTCCTGACCCGGCGACGGATCTTCTTGACCTCCATGCGGGAGAACACGGCACCCATGAGGCCCATGCTCTCGACGTCTTCGCTCTAGAGGTCCTTGAAGCCTCGCTTGTCGGCGAACACCCGGCCGTCGTCGTACGTGATCGCGTCCACGAAGCGCTCGTAGTCTCCGGCGCGGCGGACAAGACGGTCGTCGGCCACGACGACGCACCCCATGACCGGGGTCCCATCCGCCAGCTTGCCCTTACGCAAGACTCGGAGCATGGCCTCGAAGTCGTGGCGGCGTACCCCTTCCTTGGAAGCCGACTTGTCGTTGTCCGAGAACCTGGCGACGATCCGGCAGCCGAGAAGGGCGGCGGTCTTCTCGTTGATGGCCTGCTGGTCCGCGACCGTGTGGGCGTCCTTCGCCTTGTCGACACTGGCACGGGCGTAGTCGACGACGGGAATCAGGTCACTGTCGGTAGCCGTCACTGGAGCCTCCTAGAAGTAGCCTAAATGGATCTTCTGGCACCAGTCCGCGATGATCTTCGTGGCCGTGGCGGCGCTGCTCGCGTTCGGTAGGCTGAATGGACTGCACTTCGTGCCCGACCAGCCGGAATGGGTCCTCTGGCGCCTCGCGTGGCTCGTCGCCTTCGGTGGCGCGCTCGCCGCCGCGCAGGCGGCGGCCGCCGGCCGCCGGAGGCCGCGTCCGCGCGGGCGGTACCGCCCCGGGAACCAACCCGGCCCCCGGGCCGTACATCTCCAGAGGCGTCTCCCGACCCGCCAGGGGGTGAGCCGAACCCACGCTGAACGATCTTCGATGGTAGAAAGGCGACGATGCCGCCGCACCTCACGACGACCTCGCCGCGCCCTGGGCGACGACACGCCCGCCGGATCCGGCGGGCCACGGCCGCCGCCGCGTCCATCGGAGTGGTGCTGCTGACGACCGCGGGCACGGGCCACGCCGACCCCTATGCGCCGCCCGTCGCGGTCCCCAAGATGGCCCCCTCCACGCTGGACGTCACGTACGCGGCCGAGCGCGGCTCCATCGAGAAGGCCCTCAAGACGGCGCAGAAGGTCGGCGACGCCCCCCGGCAGAAGGCGCTCGGAGGGTTCCTCCAGCCCGGACGCCACTTCCTTTACTTCGACCCGCGCGGCCGGGGCCAAGCCATCGAGGTGGTCGGCGACCTCACCCGGGCGCAGCGCATCGCGGTGCTCGTCCCGGGCGCCGACACCACGCTCGCCTCGTTCGACAAGCGGGGCGGCAAGCCGTGGTCAACGCCCGGCGGAGGCGCCCGCGCCGTCTACGCGCAGGCCCGCGCGCAGTCCCCGAAGCCCGGGCTGGCGGTCGTCGCCTGGCTCGGCTACGCGGCCCCCAAGACCCTGAGCGGCGACGTCCTCACCAGCGACCGGGCCGCCCAGGGAGCCGTCCAGCTCCGCAAGTTCATGAAGGGCGTCCACCAGGTCAACCCCGGCGCGAGCGTGAGCCTGCTCTGCCACAGCTACGGTTCCGTGGTCTGCGGTCGGGCCGCATTGGACGGCTCCAACAGCGCCGCCTGGAAGCAGGTCACCGACATCGCCCTCTACGGCAGCCCCGGAACGACCGCCTGGTCGGCGTCCAGGTTCGGCGGGACGGCCCGCATCTGGGCCGGGCGGGGCGCGACCGACTGGATGGAGGACGTCCCGCACGTGCGGATCTTCGGGCTCGGGCTCGGCCCCGACCCGGTCTCGCGCGGGTTCGGCGCGCGGGTCTTCGACGCCGGGCACGGCGGCCACAGCGACTACCTCGCCCCCGGCTCGGCGCCGCTGCGCAACCTCACGGGCATCGCGCTCGGACACGCCTCCGAGGTGACCCGCGGCTGACGCGTTTGCTCACTTCCGGCTAAGACACCGCAGGTGTGGTGGCACTCTGGGGTGGTGAACACCGCGAACGAGGCCGAGATCCGCGAGCAGACCACCCAGCGCCTGGAGAAGGCGATGGGGACCTTCGGCACCGCGGCGCTGAGCAGCATGGAGGAGCAGCTCCCCTGGTTCCGGCGCATGCCGGCCGACCAGCGCTCCTGGATCGGGCTCGTCGCGCAGGCCGGAATCGCCGCGTTCGTGGAGTGGTTCAAGAGCAACGAGCGGAGCCGCCCGGCCATCGCCGGGGAGGTGTTCGGCACCGCGCCGCGCGAGCTGCTGCGCTCCATCAAGCTCCAGCACACCATCGACATGATCCGCGTCATCATCGACGTGGTGGAGACCCGGCTGGCCGAGCTGGCCGCGCCCGGCGGCGAGGCCCAGCTGCGCGAGGCCATCCTACGCTACACGCGCGACGTGGCGTTCGGCGCCGCCCAGGTCTACGCCCGCGCCGCCGAGACCCGCGCCGCCTGGGACGCCCGCCTGGAGGCCCTCGTCGTCAACGCGGTGCTGCGCGACGAGGTCGACGACGGCATGCACTCCTGGGCCGCCGCCCTCGGCTGGACGTCCAAGCCCGTCACCGTCATCGCGGGATTCACCCCGGAGGACGAGGAGCCCGAGGTCACCATCGACCAGATGCAGCTGGCCGCGCGCCGCGCCCGCGCCGACGTGCTCGCCGGCGTCCAGGGGCACCGCGTCGTCGTCATCGTCGGCGGCGACACCGACCCCATGGACGCCGCCCGCCCGATCGCCGCCAAGTGCGGGCCGGGCCCGGTCGTCGTCGGCCCGCAGGTCGCCGACCTCTACGAGTCCACGGCCTCCGCCCGCGCCGCGGTCGCCGGGCTCCGCGCCGCCGCCGGGTGGCCGGACGCGCCCCGCCCCGTCCTCGCGTCCGAGCTGCTGCCCGAGCGCGCCCTCGACGGCGACGACGAGGCCCGCCGCTACCTGGTGGAGAGCGTCTACAACCCGATGCTCGCCGCCGGGGCCCCGCTGCTCGACACGCTCACCACCTACCTCGAGCAGGGCTCCTCCCTGGAGGCCACCGCACGGCTGCTGTTCGTCCACCCCAACACCGTCCGCTACCGGCTGCGGCGCGTCAGCGAACTGACCGGCCTCGCTCCCACCGACGGCCGCAACGCCTTCACCCTCCGCATCGCGCTCGTCCTCGGCAGGTTCCACTCCCGAGCCCCGAGGGGCCCCGGGCAGTGACCAGGGTCGCACCGGCGCCTTGGCCGGGAGTTACAGGCCCCCACCAGGGTTCCTTGTAGGGGTCGTACAAAGCGCCGATCCCAAAGTTCGTCGTGATCGGCATCGTGGGCGCGACCACATGACGGCAGGCTGGACGCTGTGATACTCCTCGCATCGCCCGGCCAGGGCGCCCAAACCCCCGGCTTCCTGCAGCCATGGCTAGAGATACCCGGAGTCGCCGACCGGCTCGCCTGGTGGTCGGCGGTCACGGGGCTCGACCTGGTCCGCTACGGGACGGTCGCGGACGCCGAGGAGATCCGTGACACCGCCGTCGCGCAGCCGCTGCTCGTCGCCGCCGCGATGGCCGCCTGCGAGGTGCTCTACGAGGACGCCCCGGCCGGCAGGTCCGGGCCGGACGCCGTCGCCGGGCACAGCGTGGGCGAACTGGCCGCCGCCGCGATCGCCGGGGTGCTGACCCCCGAGGCCGCGCTGGTCCTCGTCCGGGAGCGGGGCCGGGCGATGGCCGAGGCCGCCGCCGTCACCGAGACCGGCATGACGGCCGTGCTCGGCGGCGAATCCGAGGAGGTCCTCGCCGCGATCGAGAAGCACGGGCTCACCCCCGCCAACGTCAACGGCGCCGGCCAGGTAGTCGCCGCCGGGACGACCGAGCGGCTCGCCGGGTTCGCCGAGGAGCCGCCCGCCAAGGCGCGGCTCCGGTCGCTGTCGGTCGCGGGCGCGTTCCACACCGAGCACATGGAGCCCGCCGTCGGCGCGCTCCGGCGGCTCGCACCCGGCGTCCCCGTCGACGATCCGCGGGTCAAGCTGCTCCAGAACCGCGACGGCGCCGTCGTCGAGGACGGGCGCGAGTTCGTCGCCCGGCTCGTCGACCAGGTCAGCGCCCCCGTCCGCTGGGACTCGTGCATGGCGACCATGCGCGAGCTCGGCGTCACCGGGATCATCGAGCTGCCGCCCGCCGGCACGCTCACCGGGCTCGCCCGGCGCGAGCTGAAGGGCGTCGAGCTGGTCGCCCTCAAATCCCCGGCGGACCTGGACAAGGCCCGCGAGCTGATAAAGGCGGACGCGTCATGACCTCCGCGATCACCATCCCCGACGCGGCGCCCGGCGCCCGCATCCTGGCGTTCGGCGACTACCGCCCCGCCCGCATCGTCACCAACGACGAGCTGGCCGAGACGGTCGACACCAACGACGAGTGGATCCGCAGCCGCGTCGGCATCGCCGAGCGGCGCATCGCCGGAGACGACGAGGGCATCGTCGAGCTCGGCGTGCACGCGGCGGGCAAGGCCCTCGCGAACAGCGGCCTCGCCCCCTCCGACATCGACCTCGTGATCCTCGCGACCTGCTCGGCGGAGACGCCGATGCCGGGCCACGCCGCCCAGGTCGCGCACCGCCTCGGCATCGAGGCGCCCGGCGCCTTCGACCTCAACGCCGCGTGCGCGGGCTTCTGCTACGCGCTCGGCACCGCCAGCGCCGCCGTCCGGGCCGGCAGCGCCCGCAACGTGCTGGTGATCGGTTCGGAGAAGATGTCCCAGTGGGTCGACTGGACCGACCGCTCCACCTGCATCATCTTCGCCGACGGGGCGGGCGCGGCGGTCGTCACGGCCAGCGAGACCCCCGGCATCGGCCCGGTGGTGTGGGGCAGCGCCGGCGACAAGTACGACAAGATCATCATTGACGACCGCAACTCGTTCATCCGGCAGGAGGGCCAGGCGGTGTTCCGCTGGGCCACCAGCGCCATCGCGCCCGTCGCCCTCCAGGCGTGCGAGCGGGCCGGGGTGCGGCCGGAGGAGCTCGCCGCCGTCGTCCCGCACCAGGCCAACCTGCGGATCATCGAGGCCATCGCCCGCAAGGTGAAGGCGTCCAACGCCATCGTGGCCGACGACATCGTGCAGTCCGGCAACACCTCGGGCGCCTCGATCCCGCTCGCCCTGTCCCGAATGATCGAACGCGGCGACGTGCCGTCCGGTGCCCCGGCCCTGCTGGTCGGGTTCGGCGCCGGACTGTCCTACGCTGCCCAAGTCATCCAGATCCCGTAGGCCGTCACGCCTGCTCGCAGGCTCTGGACCAACCCACCGAAGGAGAAAGCGGAACCATGGCAGTCGCCACCGAACAGCAGATCCTGGACGGCCTCGCCGAGATCATCGATGAGATCGTCGGCATCGACAAGTCCGAGGTCACCCCGGAGAAGAACTTCATCGACGACCTCGACATCGACTCGCTGTCGATGGTCGAGATCGCGGTGGCCGCCCAGGACAAGTTCGGCGTCGAGATCCCCGACGACGAGCTGCGCAACCTGAAGACGGTCAAGGACGTCATCAACTTCGTCCAGAACCTGCAGAGCTGAGCCGCGGGAGGGCGCGCCGCCACCCTGGAGGCGGCGCGCCCTGCCCTCCTCCCCTCACAGTCCGCAAGGAGCACCCACTATGAGCAAGAGCCAGACCAGGGTCGTCGTGACCGGTCTCGGTGCAACGACCCCACTCGGCGGCGACATGCCGTCGACCTGGTCCGCCCTGCTCGCCGGCGAGTCCGGTATCCGCAAGCTGGACTGGGAGGGCGTCGAGGACCTGCCGGTCCGGTTCGCCGCGACGCTGAAGGTCGACCCGTCCGAGGTGATGCCGAAGCAGAACCTGCGCCGGCTCGACCGCAACCAGGCGATCGCCCTGATCGCCGCGCGCGAGGCCTGGACGAGCGCCGGGTTCGCCGCGCCGACCGGCGGCAAGCCGCAGAAGGGCATGGACCGCCCCGGCGTCGACGGCGGCTTCACCGTGGACGGCGAGCGCCTCGGCGTGGTGCTGTCCAGCGGCATCGGCGGCCTGCACACGGCCCTGAACAGCTATGACGTCTTCCGGGAGAAGGGCTGGTCGCGGGTCTCGCCCTTCACCGTCCCGATGCTGATGCCGAACGGCGCCTCCGGGCACGTCGGCATCGAGTTCGGCGCGATGGCCGGCTCGCACGCCCTGGTCAGCGCCTGCGCGTCCAGCGGCGAGGCCGTCGGCTACGCCATCGACATGATCCGCGCGGGCCGCGCCGACGTGGTGATCTGCGGCGGCACCGAGTCGTGCATCCACCCGCTGCAGATGGCCTCGTTCGGGGCGATGCGCGCGATGTCGACCCGCAACGAGGAGCCGGAGCGCGCGTCCCGGCCCTACGACAAGAACCGCGACGGGTTCGTGCTCGGCGAGGGCGCCGCAGTGATGATCCTGGAGTCCGAGGAGCACGCCCGCGCCCGCGGCGCGAACATCCACGGCTTCGCGGCCGGCTGCGGCTACTCCGGCGACGCCTACGACATCGTGCTGCCCGACCCGTCCGGCTCCGGGCAGGCCAAGGCGATGCAGCGGGCCCTCAAGGACGCGGGCCTGGAGCCCACCGACCTCGTGCACATCAACGCGCACGCGACCTCCACCCCCGCCGGCGACGTCGCGGAGCTCGCCTCCATCAAGGCGGGGCTCGGCGAGGAGGCCGCCCGCCAGGTCGTCATCACCGCGACCAAGTCGATGACCGGGCACCTGCTCGGCGGCGCCGGCGCGCTCGAGTCGATCTTCACGGTGCTGGCGCTCAAGGAGGGGCTCGTCCCCGCCGTGGCGAACCTGGAGGACATCGACGACGAGGTCGACCTCGACATCGCGCGCGACGAGCCGCGCAAGCTCCCGGGCGGTCCGGCGGCGGCGCTCAACAACTCGTTCGGGTTCGGCGGCCACAACGTGTCGGTCGCCTTCCAGCGCGCTCTCTGACCCACCTCGTGGAACGGCCCGGCGGGTGCACACCCGCCGGGCCGTTCGCACGTCCGTCCCGGTCCGTTCGGCAGCCGTCCGTCATGGGACCTTGAGGGCGACCAGCGCGGTGTCGTCGCGGGGCACGCACTGCTGGAAGTCGAGGACGGCGTTGACGATGCGCCCGGTGATCTCGGCGGCGCGCAGGGTCCGCACGCCGGACAGCAGGTCGGCGAGCCGCTCCTCGCCCAGGAGCTCCTCCTGGTCGCGGCGCGCCTCGGTGACGCCGTCGGTGAAGAAGAGGACGGCGTCGCCGGACCGCAGTTCCACTGATGCGTCAGACACGTCCACCTCGTCGAACACGCCGAGCAGGTCGCCGGGACGGCCGATGGGCCGCACCTTGCCGTCGGGGGTGGCCAGAAGCGGCGCGGGATGCCCGCCGAGCGCGACGGTCAGGAACGGACCCCCGTCCGGACCCCGCTCGATCCCGGCGTAGAGGGCGGTGCAGAACCTTTCCGTGCCGTGGTCCAGCAGGGACGAGTTCAGCCTCCGCAGGACGTCGGCGGGCGACTCGGCCTCCGTAGCGACCGCCCGCACCGTGTACCGCGCCAGGCTCGTCACCACCGCGGCCTCGACCCCCTTGCCGCACACGTCCCCCAGCACCAGGCCCCAGCGGTCGGGGGAGACCTCGAACAGGTCGTAGAAGTCTCCTCCAACCTCGTCGCCGGCCCCGGCGGGGCGGTAGGCGTCGCCCACCTCCAGGCCGGGCACGGGCGGCAGCGCGGGCGGGATGAAGCTGCTCTGCAGGGTCTCGGCGAGCCGCCGGGCGCGCCCCTCCGACTCGCGCGCGCGCCGGCGGGCATGGAGCAGTTCGCGCTCGTACTCCCTGCGGTCAGGGGCGGGGAAGACGCACACCAGGACGGCGGCGGACCCGCCCGGCTCCTCCGGACGCAGAGTCATATTGACCAGTACGGGCCGCTTTCTACCGTCCGCGGACCTCACGTCGACCGCGATCTCGCGGATCTCGCCCTGCATGGTCAGCAGCGGCGCGAAGTGCGTCTCGTAGTAGATGCGGTCACCGATGGGGAGCAGGTCCTGGAAGCGCCTGCCGTCCAGCAGCTCATCGGCGCTGTAACCCGTCCAGTCGAGGAACGTCCGGTTGACCCTGGTGATGGCGCCGGTGGGCCGGAGTGACAGGTAGCCGCACGGAGCATGCTCATAAAGGCTGCGGAAGCGAGCGGAATCGTCAACGGTGGAGGACACCGCGGCCACCCGGGACCTTCGCGAGAAAATCCTTCATCGCCGCGACCGTCTCCTCGGGCGCGCTCAGATTGGGGCAGTGCCCGGTCGCCCGCAGCCTCACCAGCTCGCTCCCGGGGATGGCACGCTGCACGTACTCCCCCACCGCCTCCGGAGCGATGATGTCCTCAGAGCACTGCAGGAGCAGTGCGGGCACCCTCACCTTCGGCAGGTCGGCGCGGTTGTCGGACAGGAAGGTCAGGCGAGCGAACTGCCGCGCGATGTCGGGGTCGGTCTGGCAGAAGGAGTTGGTGAGCTCCCGCCCGAGCTCGGGCCGGTCCGGATTGCCCATGATCAGCGGCGCCATCCGGCTGGACCAGCCGAGATAGTTGCTCTCCAGCGACTCCAGGAGCTCGGTGATGTCGGCTTCGCTGAACCCGCCGACGTAACCCGCGTCGTCGATGTAGCGGGGAGAGGGGCCGACCAGCACGAGCCCGGCGAAACGGTGCGGTTCCAGGTTCGCCGCCAGCACACCGATCATCGTGCTGACGGAGTGCCCCACGAAGACCACGTCATTCAGGTCGAGTTCATGGATGATGTCCAGTACGTCCTCGGCGTAGGCGTCCAGGGCGCTGTACCGCTCCGCCGAGTAGGCCGCCAGATCCGAGTGCCCCATCCCGACGTGGTCGAACAGGACGACCCGATGGTCGGCCTCGAAGGCCGGTGCCGTGAGCCGCCACATCGTCTGGTCGCAGCCGAACCCGTGCGCGAAGAGCATGGGCTGCCCAGAGCGTCGCCCCAGGTCGCGGACGTTGTTGCGGGTCAACACGCTCATTTTCCGCCCATGCCCGGTATATCCGGATCCCACACCTCCGGCGATCGCGAAGCGCGCCACGACCGTCGGGTGTATCGCGCGGGGCGTGCGCGTTGCGGGACGGGTACGCTCCGCACCGGCGGCGCCCGGGGCGTCCGCCGGGCCGCCCAGGCGGCCCGGCGGGTCAGACGGCGGCGTGCAGCCAGCGGACGGGCGCGCCGTCGCCGGCCCTGCGGAAGGGCTCCAGCTCGTTGTCCCACGGCGTGCCGAGCAGCCGGTCGAGCTCCTGCTCCAGGGCGGTCTTGCCGACGGCGGCGTTCGCCATCACCGCGCGGAGCCGGTCCTCGGGGATCATGATGTCGCCGTTGGCGCCGATGACCCCGGTGAACACCCCGAGGGTCGGGGTGAAGCTGAAGCGGACGCCGTCGGTGCCGGGCGTCGGATCCTCGGTGGCCTCGAACCGCACCAGTTTCCAGTTGCGCAGCGCGGAGGTGATGCCCGCGGCGGTACCGGGCCTGCCCTCCCAATGCAGCTCGGCGCGCAGGGTTCCGGGCGCGGCCGGCTGATCTGCCCACTCAAGGGAAACGGGCACCCCGAGAACACCTGCGGCGGCCCACTCGATGTGCGGGCTCAGCGCAGGTGGCGCGGAGTGGACGTAAAAAACGCCACGTGCGGTCACCGGACCTCCTGGATCTGTACCGAGGCTCGTCTTCCCCTACGGCCTCGTACGTCCCAAGTCGGCGTCCGCGTCCCTCATTGTGCATCATCGGCCCGACTCGCACCACCGGGTGTTAGCAGTTTGTTGAACGCTTGAACACACGATGCACATCGTTCACCCGGCACTTCCGGCAAGATCCACTATTGCGGACGGATCGGCGGCGTGCCCGCGCTCGGGGGTGAGTCTCCTCACCGGGGCGCGTCCGGCCACCTTCGGCCCTCGACTGGACACGCTGAGTCATGAGGCGGGCACGATGGGCGAAGGGGTCGGTTCGGGGAGAGCGAGGATCGATGTTCGATCAACAGGCGCGCCTGGACAGGGTGCTGGCCCGGCATCCCGACGCGGTCGTGGTGGAACCGCTGCCGGGGCGGCCCGCGCTGGTCCGCCGGGACGAGATCCTGGTCGCCGGGCGGGACGCCGGCGCGGCCGAGTCGCTGGTCCGGCGCTGGTACGACTCGCGCCACGACGAGGGCGGCGTCGCGCGGCTGCGGCTGCGCGCCCCCTCGAAGGTCGACGTGTGCGAGCTGGCGGCCGTGCTCGGCGGCGCGGACCGGCGGCACCGCGGGCTGAGCGTGTCGCCGAACCACCTCGTCCTCGGCCAGCCCATGTGGTGGAGCGGGCCCGCCGACCTGCCCCGCCCGGCCGCTCCCCTGCCCCCGCCGAGGCGCGTCCCCGTCCGGCGGGACGTGACGGTCGCGGTCCTGGACACCGGTCTGGCGCCGCATCCCTGGTACGAGGGCGAGGAGTGGTACCGCGAGCAGCGCGAGGAAGTGGCGGAGGTCCTCGACGCCGATCTCGACTTCATGCTGGACGCGCAGGCCGGTCACGGGACGTTCGTCGCGGGCGTCGTCCTGTCGCAGGCGCCGTCGGCCGTGCTGCGCGCCCGCCGCGTCATCGGCGGCGACGGGGTCGGCGACGAGCTGGAGGTGATCCGGGCGCTGGAGTGGCTCGCCGCCTGGGGCCGCGCCGACGTCGTCAACATCTCGCTCGGCTGCCACACCTACGACGACCGGCCCTCGCAGGTGCTGTCCCAGGCGGTCGCCGCGCTCGGGCGCCGTACGGTCGTCGCGGCGTGCGCGGGGAACGCGGCGACGGACCGCCCGTTCTGGCCCGCCGCCATGAAGCCGGTCATCGGGGTCGGGGCCCTGGACGGCGACGACCGCGCCTGGTTCTCCAACCACGGATGGTGGGTGGACGCGTGCGCGCAGGGCGTCGGCGTGGCCAGTTCCTTCGTCCGTTTCGACGGCCCCCGCACCGCGGCGAACGGATCCGATCCCGACCGGTTCGACGGCTATGCGACATGGAGCGGGACGTCCTTCGCGACGCCGGTCGTGGCCGGGCGGATCGCCGCCGTCGCGGCGGAGGAGGGCGTCGGCGCGGCCGAGGCGGCCGACCGGGTCCTCGATCCCGCGCGGCACCCGGTTCTTCCGGGTCTCGGCACCGAAGTCCACACTGTGTCATCGCTCGATGCCCTAGGGTGAAGGAGGAGCAGGGGGCCTCGATAGGAGACTTCGGTGGCCCATCGGGACGATACGGACGAGCTGGTGGTCCGGGCACGCGACGGCGACGGGGACGCGTGGGCCCGGCTGGTCGAACGGCACAGCGGGCTGCTGTGGTCGATCGCCCGCTCGTACGGGTTGAACGACGCCGACGCGGGCGACGCGGTGCAGACCACGTGGCTGCGGCTGGTGGAGCGGATCGGCGAGCTGCGCGAGCCCGCGGCGGCGGCGTGCTGGCTGGCCACGACGGCGCGGAACGAGAGCCTGCGGCTGGCCCGGCGGCGCGGCCGCTCGCTCCCGCCGGTCCCGGCGCCGCGCGCGGCCGAGCCCGGCCCCGACCGGGTGGTCGCGGCGCGTGATCGGCTCGGCCGGGTCGGCGCGGCGCTGGAGAGGCTGCCCCCGCGCTGCCGCACTCTGCTGCGCCTGTTCGCACTCGCCCCGAGCCACGCCGAGCTGGCCGCCGCCCTCGGGATCCCCGTCGGCAGCGTCGGCCCCACGCGGGCGCGCTGCCTGGAGTCGCTGCGGAGGCTCGTCCCGTGAACGACGACGAGCTGGTGGCGGGGATACGCGAGACGTTCGAGACCCTCGATCCCGTGCCGGCGGCCGTCCTCGCGGCGGCCCGCGCGTCGATCGCGTGGCGGGCGCCGTCCGCGCGGCTGGCGGAGCTGGCGCACGACCGCGACGGGCACGCCGCCGGGGTGCGCGGCGGCCGGCCCCGGACCCTGACGTTCACCTGCCCGGACGCGACCGTCGAGATCGAGGTGTCGCCGGAGGGCCGGTACCGGGAGATCCACGGGCGGCTGGACCCGTCCGCGGCGGCGCTCGTCGAGGTCCGCCACCGCGACCTGCCGCCGGGCGGGATCACGGCGCGCACCGACCCGGCGGGCATGTTCTGGCTGCCGCGCGTCCCGGCCGGGCTGGTGAGCCTGATCCTGCGGCTGGACGACGGGACGTCGATCGTCACGAGCTGGATCCGCCTGTGACCGGGCGCGACGAGCGCGCCCTGCTGCTGATGGCGGCCAAGGACCCCACGACCGCCTTCACCCGCGCCCTCGCGCTGCTGGAGGACGGCGGCGGGGTCCTTCCGCTGCGCGTGGCGGGTCTGGCCGCCAAGGAGCTGGGACGGCTGGACGAGGGGGTCGCGTTCCTCCGGCGCGCCCTGGAACTGGCGTCCGGGTCCGACCCCTATGCGGCGGCGCAGGTGCGGATGAACCTCGTCGGCCTGCTCACGGCGCGCGGCGACATCACCGAGGCGCTCGCCCACGCGCGGCGGGCCGCGACCGTCCTGCACGGGCCCGACGCCGACCGCCTGGCCGCGAACACCGCGGGCGCCCTCGCGCGGGCCGGGCGGCTGGAGGAGGCGCACGACGTCGCCGTGCGGGCCCTGCCCCGGTTGCGTGAGGGGCAGGACCCCGCAGCGCTCAACGGCCTGCTCACCAACATCGGGCTGGCGCGGGTGTTCCGCGGTGACTACGACGGCGCTGAGGAGGCCTTGGCCGAGGCCGTCGCCGTGGGGGAAGCCGCCGGGTTGCGCCACCAGACGGCCATGGCGAAGGGGAACCTGGCCTTCACGGTGTCGCGGCGTGGGGACGTCCCGCGCGCGCTCCGCCTCTTCGCAGAGGCCGAACCGGGGCTGACCGGCGAGCGCCTGGCGCAGTGCCGTTTCGACCAAGCGGAGACCCTCATCATGGCCGGGCTGCCAGGGGAGGCTCGTCCCGTCCTCACTGCCGCCCTGGAGGCCGCCACAACGAACGGATACGGATGCGACATCGCGGACGGCTACCTGCTCCTCGCCCACGCCGAACTGGCCGACGGGAATCCTGAGCAGGCCACCGTGGCGGCCGAGCGGGCCCGCACGACGTTCGCCCAGCAGAACCGCACCGGATGGGCGATGTTGGCCGAGCACGTCCTGCTCAAGGCCCGGTGGGCGTCCGGCGAGCGCTCCGCCGTCCTGCTCCGCTCGGCCACGGCCGCGGCGGAGCGGCTGGAGAGGGCCGGCTGGGCGGACGCCGCCGACGAGGCCCGCATCATCGCCGCGCGCGTGGCGCTGTCGCTGGGCCGCCCGGCGGGCCATCTCCTCGCCTCCATCCGGCGGACGGGCGGCCCCGCCTCGGCCCGGATCGCCGCCTGGCACGCGATAGCCCTCGAACGCTCCTCCCGGGACGCCCGCCGGGGCGCGGTGGCGGCGGTGCGCGCCGGGCTGGAGGTCACCGAGGAGCACGCGGAGGTCCTCGACGCGCTGGACCTGCGCGCCCGCGCGGCGGGCCTCGCCGCCGAGCTGGCCGAGCTCGGCCTCCGGCTCTCGGTGTCGGCGCGGGAGCTGCTCGCCGTGGAGGAGCGGCGGCGGGCCATCGCACGGCCGGTCCGCGTCCGCCCGCCGAGGGACCCCGAGCGCGCCGCGGCGCTGGCGGCGCTGCGCGCCCTCAGCGTCGACCGCACGGCCGACACCGCGCGCGGCGGAGCCCCGACCGCCCCGGCCGACCTGGCCGAGCTGGAGGGCAGGATCCGCGAACGGACGCGCCGCCGCCCGTCCGGCGCCTCCCCCGGGCGCCCGGCCGCGGCCGGCGCGGTCGCCGCCGCGCTCGGCGACCGCGCCCTGGTCGAGCTGATCGCGATCGGCGGCGAGCTGCACGCCGTCACCGTCGCGGGCGGCCGCGCCCGCCGCCACCGCCTCGGCGCGCAGGAGGAGGCGCTGCGCGAGACCGTCCTGCTCCGGTTCGCCGCCCGCCGCCTCGCCGAGGACGGCGCCCCGCCGGAGCCGTCCGCCCCCGCCTGCGCGGCCGAACGCCTCGACCGCCTCCTGCTCGGCCCGCTCCGCCCCGTCCTGGGCGACCGCGAACTGGTGATCGCTCCGACCGGCGTGCTGCACGGCCTGCCCTGGGCGGCGCTCCCGTCCCTGGACGGACGCCCGTTCACGATCGTCCCCTCCGCCGGGGCCTGGCTCCACGCCCGCACGCGCGCCCCCTCGGGCGGACACGCCGTCCTCGTGTCGGGTCCCGACCTCCTGCACGCCGACCGCGAGGTCACCGCCCTCCGGCCCCTCTACCCGGACGCCGTCGTCCTGGACGGCCCGGACGCCCGCGCCGAACCCGTCCGCGACGCGCTGGAAGGGGCCGCGCTCGCCCACATCGCCGCCCACGGCGAGTTCCAGCAGGGCAACGCCCTGTTCTCCCGCCTGCGCCTCGCGGACGGCCCGCTCATGGTCCACGACCTGGACGAGCTGACCGACCCGCCGCACCTGATCGTCCTGTCGGCGTGCGACATCGGCCGCGCCGACGAGGGCGACGCCGTCCTCGGCATGGCCGGCGCCCTCCTCGCCCTCGGCACCGCCACCGTCATCGCCAGCGTCCTGCCCGTGCGGGACGACGCGACCCCGGCCTTCATGACCGCCTTCCACGCGGCACTCGCGAACGGCCTGGCCCCCTCCCGGGCCCTGGCCGCCATCCCCCGGACCCCGGCCACGACCGGCTTCCTCGCCATGGGCTCCGGCTGACCCATGGAGAGAAAGCCGGAGCCCGTGGGCGCCGCCGTACCGCGGCCCATCGGCACCGTTGACCGGTGGTCCGGCGGCCCCGGTGTGATCCGTCGTCCGTGGGCGACGGATCACACCGGGGCGCGGTTCAGCCGTCGCCGGTGGCGATCGGGTTGGCGGGGTCGGTCACCCAGTTCGACCAGGACCCCACGTAGAGGGCGGCCGGGATGCCCGCGAGGTGCAGGGCGAGGATCTCGTGCGCGGCGGTGACGCCCGAGCCGCAGTAGGCGCCGACGTCGAGCGCGTCGGTGGCGCCGAGCTGGGCGAAGCGCTCGCGCAGCAGCTCCGGCGGCAGGAACCGGCCGTCGACGCCGACGTTTCCTGAGGTGGGAGCGTTCCGGGCGCCCGGGATGTGCCCGGCCACGGGGTCGACGGGCTCCTGCTCGCCGCGGTAGCGCTCGGCGGCGCGGGCGTCCAGCAGCACGCCCGCCCGGGCCAGCTCCCCGGCGCCCTCGGCGTCGAGCACGGGCAGGCGGCCGGGGTAGGCGGTGAAGTCGCCCGGTTTGACCTCGGGCTCGGCGGTGCTCACCGCGTGGCCGGTCTCGCTCCAGGCGCGGTAGCCGCCGTCCAGGACGCGGACCCGGTCGTGCCCGAAGTAGCGCAGCGTCCACCAGACCCGGGCCGCCGACGTGGAGTCGGCGTCGTCATAGACCACGACCAGGCTGTCGGCCGAGACTCCCGCGCGGCGCATCGCCGCCTCGAAGGCGGCGGAGTCCGGGAGGGGGTGGCGGCCGCCGGGACCCGGCGGCCCGGCCACGTCGCGGTCGAGGTCGACGAACACGGCGCCGGGCAGGTGCCCCCTGCGGTAGGACTCGATCCCCGGCGGTCCCGCCAGATGCCATCGGACGTCCAGCAGGACCACGTTCGCCTGTCGTCGGAGCAGCCGGTCCAGCGCGGGCACTTCGATGAGAGGGTGCACATCGCCAGTTTGGCCGCCGTTGCCCCGATTAGGGAGGGGCGAATCCGGGTTCATCTCAACTCCCGCACGGGTTCTCAGGGACGGGACGCGGTGAGCAGCGGAACCAGCTGCTCGGCCGGGACTAGGGAGCCGTGCATGCCGACCATCCGGTCGAGCCAGGGCTCCCGCTCGGACGCGGTGATCGCGAGATCGGCGTGCGGGACGGCGATCACGTCGCCGACGCGTTCCAGCATCCCGGGACCGATCCGGCCGAACCACCCGTTCTCGGCGGCGGCCTCGCGGCTGACGACCCAGGCGCGGTCGCCCAGCACGGCCGTCCAGGCGGCGAGCACGTCGTCGTGGGCGCCGGGCTCGCTGTAGACGTAGCGGGCGCGCGCGTCCCCGCCGAGCAGGGCGACGCCGTCGGCCAGGCCGGGGACGGTGTCGGCGTCGATCCGCTCCGCAGGGTCGACCATGCCGTGGTCGGCGGTCACGTGCAGGGACGAACCCGGCGGCAGGACGGCCGCGATCTGCTGCGCGAGGAGGTCGACGAACCGCAGCTGGTACCGCCAGTCTGCCGAGCCGACGCCGAACCGGTGGCCGGTGGCGTCGAGGTCGGCGTGGTACACGGTGACGTAGGACCGGTCGCCGCGGCGCAGGGCCAGCTCGGCGCGGCCGACGAGCTGGCCGAGGCCGGCGGCGCCCACGTAGTCGGCGCCGCGCGCGGTGGCGCGGCTGAGGCTCGACTTCCGGTACAGGGGGTTCGAGACGTACGCCACCTCGACGCCCGCTGCCGCCGCCCGCCCGTAGACGGTCGGGACCGGCTGGAACTCCTCGGGGTCGACGGCGTCGTCCTGCCAGCGCAGGAGGTTCAGCAGCCGGCCGGTGCCGGGGACGGCGACCTGCACGCCGAGCAGGCCGTGCTCGCCGGGCGGGGCGCCGGTCGCCAGCGAGCCGAGGCTGCTGACGGTCGTCGCCGGGAACCCGGCGGTGATCGGGCCGCCGTCCATCGCGTTCAGGAACGGCGCCTCGGCGGGGTGGGCCTTCAACTGCTCCCAGCCGAGGCCGTCGACCAGCAGGACGCAGACGCGCGGAACGGCGGGCAGGCCGAGCACGTTCGCCACGCCTGGGACGCCCAGCGCCGCCAGCGCGGAGGTCGGAAGGTCGGCCAGCGCGGCGTCCCCGTACCGCGGGACGGGCGGCCCGGCGGCGGGCGCGCGCTCCCCCGGGCGGGCCTCGCCGCGGTCCTCGGCGGCCGCCCCGCTCACCGGGCGGTCGCGGCGGACAGTTCCTCGGCGAACGCCAGCACCTGGCTCACCGCGTCCGCGCCGTCCGCGGCCTCGCTGACCCGCAGCGACAGGTCGTCGGCCGTGACGCTGCCGGTGTAGCCGTGGTCGGCCTCGCAGTTCTCGTCGCCGCACGTCGCGGGTTCGAGGTCGATGTGGGCGATGGCGCCCCAGCCGATGGTCAGCACCACCTCGGTGGGCGGCACGCCGGGCACGTAGGAGGCCGGGTCGGGGACGACGCGCGTCACCGCCACCGACTGGACGCGCTCCAGCTTGACGGCCTCGGTCGTGGTGGACGCGTGCGGGCGGGTCATGCCCTCGCCGGGCGGGTGCTCGTCGGTGTGGCACACCAGCAGCCGGCTCGCCGACAGCACGAGCACGGTGACGTGCCGCCGGACCTCCATCGCGGGGTCGAAGGTCGCCTCGTGGTGGACGACGTAGGCGGTGACTCGCTCGTCCCCTACCGCCGACTCGACCGCGTCCGCGACCAGGGCGGGGTAGTAACCGCTGCGCTCGATCGCCGTGCGCAGACCACTGACGGTCGCTCGGGTTTCCCTCATGGCCCCATCCTGCCCTGTCCGGGGCCGGGCGCGCACATGACCGGCACGGCACACGGTCATATGTGCCCGTGCGGGGTAGGGGGTGGGCATGGACGAGCATCCCCTGCCGACCCCGCCGCCGGTGCCCCCGCCCACGCCGGACCCGGCCCCGCCCCCGCAGCCCCCGGTGCCGCCCGAGCCCCCGCCCGGCCCCGCGCCGGGGCCCGCGCCGCAGCCCCCCGGCCCCATCCCGCCGGGTCCTTCGCCCGAGCCCGTCCCGCCCGGACCGCCGCCGGAGCCGACCCCGCCCGGCCCCGCACCGGAGCCGACGCCGCCCGCGCCGCCTCCCGACCCGATCCCGCCGGGGCCCGAGCCCGACCCCGTCCCGCCGACGCCGCAGCCCAGCCCTCCCCTTCCCCCGGGGTAAGGCGCTAGCCCTTCCCCAGGAAGGGCTCAGAGGTGGCGCGGCTCCAGTTCGGGACGCGGCCCCAAGGGGCGTTCCAGCGTGAGTCCCACCGCGCGCACCGCGACGCCGGACGCCCCGACCATCACGGGGTCGAGCTCCAGCCGCGCCACCTCTGGAAGGTCGTAGCCGAGGCGGGAGGCGCGCAGCAGCAGTTCCTCCAGGGCCCCGAGGTTCACGGGGTCGGCGCCGCGGTGCCCGAGAAGCAGCGGGGCGGTGCGGATCGCGCGGATCATCTCCGCCGCCTCCGCGTCCGCGAGCGGGGACAGGCGGTAGGCGCGGTCCTCCAGCAGCTCGGCGGTCTCGTCGGCGATGCCGAAGGAGACCAGCGCGCCGAACGAGGGGTCCTCCCTGACCACGACGCGGGTCGCGACCCCCTCCGTGCCGCCGGCGAGCGCGATGCCGTAGCAGGCCAGCAGCTCCGCCGCCTGCTCCGGCGCGACCTCGGCGGGGCCGCCGTCGCCCAGCCAGGCGGCGACCAGCTCCCGCGCCTTGGCGCGGTCCACGTCCTCGAACACCGGCATGCGGCCGGGCGGGCGCTGCCTCCACTGCGCGTACCGGATCACGTAGGCGAGCGCCCTGACCGCGTCCTCCGGCGAGGTGTAGGACGGCACGGAGCCTTCCGCGGCCATGCCGTCCGGGCCGGTGACGCGCAGCTCGGCGGGCATGCCCTCGGTGCCGAGGTAGGTCGCCACGATCGGCTTCCTGCCCTCGGCGGCCAGCCGGAGGATCTTCTCGGGGACGCGGACGTCGAAGCCGCCGATCGTCGGGGGCGTGAACAGCGCCACGACCGCGTCGACCGTGTCGTCGTCCAGCGCCCCGGCGAGCGCGGCCTCGTAGTCGTCGGCGTCGGCGCGGGGGCCGAGGTCGATGCGGGGCCGGACCTCCAGGCCGAGCGCGACAGCCTCGTCCTGCGCCAGCAGGCCCAGCGAGTTGGAGTTGTCGATGATCGCGATGCGGTCGCCGGCGGGGAGCGGCTGGTAGGCCAGCACCTGCGCCACGTCGAACAGCTCGGCGAGGTCCTCCACCCGGATGACGCCGGCCTGCTCGAACAGCGCGCTGACCGCGTGGTCGGGCAGGGTGAGCGCCCTCGCCGCGTGCCCGATCGGGACGCCCTGGGTGCTGCGACCGCTCTTCACCGCCACGATCGGCTTGCGGCGGCCGAGCCTGCGCGCCAGCCGCGTGAACTTGCGGGGGTTGCCCAGCGACTCCAGGTAGAGCAGGACGGCCCTGGTCGCCGGGTCCTCCTCCCAGTACTGCATCAGGTCGTTGCCGGAGACGTCCGCGCGGTTGCCCGCCGAGACGAACGTGGACAGCCCGAGGCCGCGCTCGGCCGTCCGCTGCAGGATGGCGATGCCGAGCGCGCCGGACTGGGAGAAGAACCCCACCGGGCCGCGTCCCGGCATGGTCGGCGCCAGCGTCGCGTTCAGCCGCACGTCGGTGTCGGTGTTGGCGATGCCGAGGCAGTTGGGGCCGACGACCCGCATCCCGTAGGCGCGCGCGAGCCGCACCAGCTGCTCCTGGGCGGCGCGTCCCTCCTCCCCGACCTCGCCGAAGCCGGACGACACGACGACCAGCCCCCGCACGCCCTTGCCCGCGCACTCCTCCACGACCTCGTGGACGGCGTCGGCGCGCACGGCCACGACCGCGAGGTCCACGTCGTCCGGGATCTCCAGGACGGACGCGTACGCGCGGACGCCGGCCACCGCGACCGCCGACGGGTGCACCGGGTACACCGGCCCGCTGAAGTCTCCCGCGAGCAGGTTCCGCAGGACGGTCTGGCCCACGCTGTGCTCGGCGCGGCTCGCCCCGACCACCGCCACCGACCGCGGGAACAGCAGCCGCTGGATCGACCGCGACTCGGCCCGGTGCTCGCGCGCGCTCATCACCTCCAGCGAGGTGTCGGTCGGCTCCAGGTCGAGGACGAGCTCGATCACGCCCTCCTCGAAGCGCTGCTCCGCCCGGTACCCCGCCTCCCGGAACACCCGGGTCATCCTGCGGTTGTCGGGCAGGACGCTCGCCACGAACCGGCGCACCCCCCGCTCCCGCGCCGCCGCCGCGATGTGCTCCAGAAGGACGGCGCCGAGCCCGCGGCCCTGGTGCGCGTCCTCCACCAGGAACGCCACCTCCGCCGTCTCGGGGCGGTCCGCCAGGCTGTCATAGCGGACGACCGCCACCATCTCCCCCGCGATCGTGGCGATCAGTGCGACACGCCGGTCGTAGTCGACGGTCGTGAAGTGCTCGATCTCGCGGTCCGACAGGTGGGGGCGCGGCGAGAAGAACCGGTAGTAGATCGACTCCGGGGACAGCCGCGCGTGGAAGGTGCGCAGGAGGTCGGCGTCCTCGGGCCGGATGGGACGCAGATGGGCCGTCCCGCCGTCGCTGAGGACGACGTCGGCCTCCCACTGGTCCGGGTAACGCTCGGTCACGTACCCGAGGGTAAGGCACGTATGCGTCACGGCCTCCGGGAAGAAAAACCGGCTTCCTCGGTTTCGCTGCGCGTTCGAGACCTAATCGGGGCTCGAGAGCTGTTACGGTCGAGCACACGCCCAAGAATTGCCGCTCGCGCGGGCCGTGTTGATCGAGGTGATGACTCCATGACGCGCGTGGTCGTGGTCGGCGATCTTATGACAGACACCGTGGCGCGTGCCGCGTTTCCCTTGGCAAAGGGGAGCGACACGCCCGCGGCCGTGACGACCCACGGTGGCGGCTCCGGTGCCAACGTGGCCGCATGGCTCGCCGTCGAGGGGACCGACGCCGCCTTCGTCGGACGCCGCGGCTCCGACATCGCAGGCCGTAACCGGGACATGGAACTGATGGGCTACGGCGTCGACGCCCGCCTCGTCATGGACCAGGAGCGGCCCACCGGTACCTGTGTGGTCATGGTCACCCACAAGGGCGACCGGACGATGCTGTCGGACCCCGGCGCCAACGCCGCCCTCCTCCCTGAGGACATCGAGCGCTGCAAGGACCTGTTCACCCAGGGCACCCACCTGCATCTGTCGGGGTACTCCCTGATCAACGAGGGCTCCCGCAAGGCGGCCATCCACACCCTGGACATCGCCCGCAAGGTGCAGATGTCGGTCTCGGTGGACGGCGGCTCGTCCTCCCCGCTCAAGCGGATGGGCGCCGAGCCCTTCCTCGAGTGGACGCAGGGCGCCCGCCTGCTGGTCGTCAACGCCAAAGAGGCCGAGATCCTCACCGGCCGCGACACCCCCGAGCAGGCCGCCAAGGTGCTGACCGCCTGGTACCCCCAGGTCGTCATCAAGAGCGGCCCTGACGGCGCCCTCTGGTACACCAACGGCCGCCCCGAGCCGGTGACCGTCGCGGCGGAGCCCGTCGAGAAGATCATCGACGGCACGGGCGCGGGCGACGCGTTCGTCGCCGGCCTCCTGCCGCCCTGGCTGGACGGCAAGCAGCCGGCCGACGCGCTCACCGCGGGCTGCCGCCTCGCCGCCCGCGCCATGCAGCACCTGGGCGCCCGGCCCACCCTCGACGTGGTCGACAACCAGATCAAGTAGGCGCATCCCGGCCCGCCCGGCGGCGCTCGCCCGGCGGGCCCGCGCCCGTCAGGCGAGCGGGGTGTAGGTGCGGACGTCCTCCTTGACCGCGTCCCAGAGGCGGTTGAGGGGATGCCCCGCGTCGTAGCGTTCGAGGTCGGCGCGGCGGACGAAGGCGCCCGTCATGAGCTCGGCCTTGGGCTCCAGGTCGTCGTGCAGCCTGATCGCGCGGAGCGGGACGGCGTCGGGGTCCTCCTGCGCCGCCATCCCCCGCCCGATCGAACCCGTGACGATCATGCAGCCGCGCACGAACCCGGACCTCAGCAGCGACAGCCCGTAGTGCAGGTCGTCGATGTCGGCGACGACGCTCAGCCGCTCGCGGAAGTTCGTCCCGTACCAGGTGGCGAGCAGGTCGGCGACGAGCCCGGCGGGCGGCACCACCAGCGGGATCCGGCGGAGGCTGCTCGTCTGCACGGGCGTGTCGGGCAGCTCGCCCTCCGGCAGGTTGGTCAGCAGCAGCGCCTGCCCCCGGGCGTACTCGATGACCTCGTACTCCTTCAGGCGGAGGTCGCCCTCCGGGGTGCTGACGATGCTGCCGCAGATCAGGTCGACCTGGCGGGTCTCCAGCCGGGACCACAGGTCCTTGGTGCGGACGTGGGCGACCTTGAACTCGACCTCGCGCTGCCGGAACTCCTCCGAGACCCGGTCCCACGCCCGGGAGACGATCGGCAGGGTGAACTCGGTCGTCCCGACCGTCAGCATGCGGCCGAGGCGGCGCCGGCTCCAGTGAATGGACTCCAGCCATTTCTCGAAGGTCGTGCGCGCCAGTTCGACCGTCGTCTCCCCGGTGGGGGTGAACAGGTAGTCCTTCCCGCGCCCCTGCCGGACGGTCAGGACCTCGCCGCACAGCACCTGGCTGTTGCGGTTCAGCGTGTCGAGCTGCTTCTGGACGCTCGACTGCTCGCGGCCGAGCACCCGGGCCGCCCTCAGCGCCGACCCTGTCTCGTGCACCACCAGCAGGGTCCGGAGCTGGTCGAACGTCATGTCGAGCAGGCCCGGCGGACACTCCAGCAGCGAGTCGAGGGACGGGGACATGGCCAGGGACATTAACACCTCATCCGGCGGGCCGCGGAAATGGCCGAGCGGCCAACCAAGCGGGAAATGATGACATTTCCGCCTGAACTTATCTCAAGATGTTCTCCTAAACAACTGGACAGAGTTTTCTAACCTCTAGAACACTTTCCTTCGAGCAGGCCCACTCCTCGCCGCCGTCACCCGTCCCTTTCAGGACGGCGGCGCTCCCGGGCGTGCCCCGGCGGTGCCGGCCGCCGGGGCCGCCGCCCGGCGCCCTGGACTCCCGTTCGCCGCGGCTCTTCTCCGCCGCGGCGCCGGGACCGGACGCCGGCCCGTGCGCGGGGCCGCGCGCACGGGCCGGCCCGAAAACTCCGCCCGCGCCTACAGGGGCGCGCGGGCGGCCCACCTTCCCCGGCCCACGGGCCCGCGCCCCCGAAGACGCCACCCCCGGCGAGCAAGGCCGAACCGGACGCAGCCGGGGGCGGACGCAGGCGGGGCCAGGCGCAGGCAGGGACAGACCGGACGCAGGCAGGGCTGGACCGGACGCAGGCAGGGCTGGACCGGACGCAGGCAGGGCCCCCCGGGTTCAGGCGCCGGGCCGAACCCGGCTCGGGCGGGGCCGGGCCGGGTTCAGGCGTCAGGCCGGGCCGGGTTCAGGCGTCAGGCCGGGCGGGTTCAGGCGTCAGGCCGGGCCGGGTTCAGGTCGCCGGCCGGGGCGGGTTCAGGCACCGGGGCGGTGCCACAGTTCGTCGTACGGGACCGGATTGCAGGGGTTCACCGGGCCGCGCACCTGGTACAAGCCGACCTGCACTGCCGTGACGTCCTCGGTGCGGGTCACGGCCATGGTCCACACCAGTGTCACTCCCCTGACGCCCGTTATTGCCCGCCCGCTCGATCCGCCTTCACAAGAACGGCCTCCGTGGCCGGAAGGGGCCGGGAGACACCTGAGTCCGCTCGGCAGCGAACCGGGTCGGTCGTTCGCGGTCCTACCGGAGGGACGTGCTGAGACGTCCCCAGGAAGTGCTGCAGACGTCCCCGGGACGTGCTGAGACGTCCTCTGGCGCGCCGTGGACGTCCGGCGGACGTCCCACGCAGCTGTGGCGGCATGTCCGAGTCGTCCTGCACCAGCGGTGATGGAGGAGAGGTCGCTTCGGATCGGCCGAGGTCAGGTGGGGTCGTCGGTCTGCCAGGGGTAGAGGAACCGGTCGGGGCGCAGATTCCACGCCTGGAGGATGGCGGTCAGTTCTTCTTCGCCCGTGGCTGCCGCCCGTTGGACGACAACGGCCCCGAGGTCGTAGTCGAAGCCGTCGAGGACCTCGGCGTCGTAGTCCCGGTGCGTCAGAAGGTATTCGCGCGCGCGGTCGGTACGTTTCCAGCCTTCTCGGCGCGCGAGGTCGTCGGCCGGCGTGGTCACCGGGTGAATGGTGACGAAGGCTCGTCGGCCAGGGCCGCCGGCGGGGACCTCGACCGCCAGCCGCTGGCCGAGGCGCAAAGCGTTCAGCTTCTCCACAGGCCAGCGTGGTTCGTCGTCAGGGGTGCCCATACAGCCCGCCCGAGTGGTTTCCGTGGAGCAATGAATCGTTCGGCGAACCTCATCATCATGATCCGCGGTCAGTAGCTCAAAGGCTTTTCCACATCACGGGCGACTTTGATGCGTTCCTTCGCGACCTGCCCGTGGCGGGGTCGCGCCCCGGGACATGGCGCAGGCGGGCGTCACGCGCGACGGGGACGGAAGGCACCCGGAACCCCGGATGGCGGGAAGGGTCAGACATCCCTGGAGGTTGGATGTCAAGCGGCGAGGTCGTGGTCGTGGTGTGACCAGGCGGTTGCTTGGTCGTAGATGCTGCCGGTTTTGAGGCAGCCGTGGAGGATGCCGACGAGGCGGTTGCCGACCTGGCGGAGGGCGGCGTTGTGGCTGATGTCGCGGGCTTTGAGCTGGTCGTAGTAGGCGCGGACGTGCGGGTCGTGGAGGATCGCGCACGAGGCTTGATTGTGGAGGGCGTCGATGAGCCGGTCGTTGTGGACGAACCGGGCCTGGACGGTCTTGGTCTTGCCGGACTGGCGGGTGATCGGGGAGGTGCCGGCGTAGTTCTTGCGTGCCTTCGCCGAGGCGTAGCGGCCGGGGGCGTCTCCGAACTCGGCGAGCACCCGGGCGCCGAGGATCACACCCAGTCCCGGCTGGGAGAGGATGATCTCAGCGTCCGGGTGTCGGCCAAAATGGGCCTCGACCTCGCCTTGGAGGGTCTTGATCTCGCTGTTGAGGACGGTGATGATCGCGACCAGTGACTTCACCGTGGCCGCGTAGGCGGTCGTGACCAACGGCGCTTGCCCGAGGTGCTCAGCGCGCAGGACGTCCTGGATCGCTGCGGCTTTGTCCGGGATGCCGCGGCGGCCCTTCAGACAGGCCGTGATCTGAGAGATCGTCAGCTTCGCCGCGGCCTCGGGCGTGGGCGCCTTGACCAGCAGCCTCAGCACCGCGTCGCTGGTGAGGTCCAGGGACTTGTAGGCGGCCAGGGCGGCGGGGAAGTACTCCCGCAACGCCACCCGAAGGCGGAGCATGTGGCGGGTCCGTTCCCAGATCAGTGTCTGATGCGCCCTGGTGACGACCTTGACCGCCTCGGCGATCCCGGAGTCCCCGGCGACCTCGCGCAACTGGTGGCGGCGGGTGCGGATCATGTCGGCCAGGGCGTGGGCGCCACCCTTGTCGCTCTTGGCCCCCGAGCTGCCGAGGATCTCCCGGTGCCGGGCCGCCTGCTTGGGGTCGACGCCGAACACCCGGTACCCGGCCGCGACCAGCGCCCGCACCCACGGCCCCCGATCGACCTCGATACACACCAGCACCTCCGACGCCTCAGCGTCGTCAGCGACGAACCGACCGAGGAGGTCGTGGAACCGGGCGATCCCGGCCATCCCCTCGGCCAGCCGAGCCCGCTTCAACACCCGGCCCGTCTCGTCCTGGGCCTCGATGTCGTGGTGGTCCTCAGCCCAGTCATCCCCGACCAACAGCACCCAGACCTCCAACATCGACAACGGGACACAGCAGCCCGCAGGAGCGCGTCGGCGACCTAATGGACCAGTGCTCACCCCAACGTTCGGGGGGCACGACATCCCATCAGCGATCAACAGCCCCTGACCACCGGTGAGGGCACGCTCTGACCCCAGGACTCGAAGTCCAGGTGGCGGAAGTGCTCACTCACCAGCGGCTACCAGGCACCGAGTCTGCCTGAACGGCAACCCCGGCACTTCCCATTAGGTGGGGGTGGCCAGGGCCAGGGGGAGGGTCGAGTGGGCACCGGCCTCCTTCAGGAGGCGGGTGGCGACGGTCATCGTCCAGCCGGTCTCGATGCGGTCGTCGACCAGGAGGATGTGGCCGGGGTTGTCGGAGAGGGCTTCGGCCAGGCCTTGCGGGACGGCCAGGGCGTTCCAGACGGAGGCGAGGCGCTGGGCGCTGTTGTGGCGGCGCGGGACGGGGTCGCCGACGGGGGTCAGCTCGCCCAGGTAGGGCAGGCGCCCGATCTCGGCGATGCGCCGCCCGAACGTCGTGACCAGGCGGGGGCGGGAGCGGGAGCCGATCGTGACGACGCCGGTGGGGCGGGTCGGCCAGTCCCAGGCGGCGAGGACCTTCACGACGGCGTCGACCAGGTCGGCGGGGACGTCGGTGTCGCCCGCGGCGAACAGCTCGCGCAGGCGGTTGCCCCAGCCGATGTCGGTGAGGCGGCCGAGGGCCCGGCCCGTCTCGGCCTGGAGCTCGGACTTGATGCGGCCGGAGACGCCGAGGTCGCCCTTCACGCCCGTGGGCCACATGCGGCGGGGGGCGATGTCGACGCCGGGGCGGTGCAGGCGGTCGCGCGCCTGGGTCGTGCTCTCCTGCGTGACGTCGGTGGGCCAGTGGCGGCCGGTGCAGTTGTCGCACCTGCCGCAGGGGGCGGCGGCGGGGTCGTCGAGCTGGCGGCGCAGGAACTCCTCGCGGCAGCCCTGGGTCGCGATGTAGTCGAGCATCGCCTGCTGCTCGCGGCGGCGCTCGGCGGTGACGCGCTCGTAGCGCTCGCGGTCGTAGGACCAGGGTTCGCCCGTGGACGTCCAGCCGCCCTTGACGCGGCGGGCCGCGCCGTCCACGTCGAGGACCTTGAGCATCATCTCCAGGCGGGCCCTGTTGAGGTCGACCATCGGCTCCAGGGCCGTGGTGGAGAGCGGGCGGTCGGCCATGTCGAGGACGTCGAGCGTGCTGCGGACGACGTGCTCCGGAGGGAACGCCAGGCTCGCGAAGTAGGCCCAGATGTCGCGGTCCTCGCGGCCGGGCAGCAGGATCACCTCGGCGCGGTCGACGCCGCGGCCGGCCCGCCCGATCTGCTGGTAGTAGGCCACCGGCGACTGCGGGGCGCCCACGTGGACGATGAAGCCGAGGTCGGGCTTGTCGAAGCCCATGCCGAGGGCGCTGGTGGCGACGAGGGCCTTGAGCTTGTTGTCGTGGAGGTCGCGCTCGGCCTGGAGGCGCTCGGCCTGCTCGGTCTGGCCGGAGTAGGCGGCCACCTCGTACCCGCGGTCGCGGAGCCAGCCGGTGATCTCGTGGGCCGCCGCGACGGTGAGGGTGTAGATGATGCCGGAGCCCGGGAGGTCGCCGAGGTGCTCGCCCAGCCAGGCGATGCGCTGCTCGGCGGAGGGGACGTTCACCACGGCGAGGTGCAGCGAGTCGCGTTCGAGGGGGCCGCGCAGGACCAGGGCGTCGTCACCGGCGAGCTGCTCGGCGACGTCGCCCGTGACGCGGGCGTTGGCGGTCGCGGTGGTGGCGAGCACCGGGATGCCGGGCGGCAGCTCGGCCAGCAGGGTGCGCAGCCGCCGGTAGTCGGGGCGGAAGTCGTGGCCCCAGTCGGAGATGCAGTGCGCCTCGTCGACCACGACCAGCCCCGCCCCCGCGGCGAGCTTGGGCAGCACGAGATCGCGGAAGTCGGGGTTGTTGAGCCGCTCGGGGCTCACCAGCAGGACGTCGACCTCGCCCTCCTCGACCTCGGCGAAGACCTGGTCCCAGTCGCCGGTGTTGGAGGAGTTGATCGTGCGGGCGCGGATGCCCGCCCGCTCGGCGGCCTCGATCTGGTTGCGCATCAGCGCCAGCAGCGGCGAGACGATCACGGTCGGGCCGGCGCCGCGCTCGCGCAGCAGGCGGGTCGCCACGAAGTAGACGGCGGACTTGCCCCAGCCCGTCCGCTGGACGACGAGGGCGCGCCGCCGCTCGACGACCAGCGCGCTGATCGCCGTCCACTGGTCGTCGCGCAGGCGCGCGTGGTCACCGGCGAGGGCGCGCAGGCACCGCTCGGCCTCGTCCCGCAGGCCGTCCGAAGAGCTCATGCGTCCTTGGTACCAGTGCCGCGGACGGGCCCGCACCACAATCGCGGCCTGTGGACAAAGGTGGGACGCAGCCCACGATTGGGGACGCCGCGCAGGTGGGTAGCCTGCCAGTCAAGATCAGTTCATGGGCGGGAAGGGACATCGGGGGTTAATGGGCGCGTCTGATCGCTTGCGGCGGACATGGCAGGTCCTGATGGACACGGTGCCCCCCGAACCGCCGGAGGACGAGCCGAGCGAGATCGTCGACGCGCGCGTCATAGACCTCGTACTGCGGGTGGGCGAACTCCTCCTGGCCAGCGGCGAGACCACGGAGCGCGTGAACGAGGCGATGCTCGGCCTGGCCGTGGCCTACGAACTCCCCCGCTGCGAGGTGCAGGTCACGCTGACGAGCATCCTCGTCTCGGCGCACCCCGGAGGGGGCGCGGCGCCGATGACCGGGACGCGCGCCATCCGGCGCCGGACCCCGGCCTACTGGCGGCTCACCGCGCTGCACAAGCTCGTCCAGGACGCGTCCATCGGCATGCTCGAACTGGAGGAGGCCCACAGGCGGCTCGCGGAGATCAAGAGGGGCCGGCCCCCGTATCCTGCCTGGCTGCTGGTGGTGTCGTTCGGGCTCATCGCCGCGTCGGGCAGCGTGCTGTCCGGTGGCGGGCCGCTGGTGGCGACCACGGCGTTCGTCGCGACGATGCTGGGCGACCGCACGGCCGCCGCGCTGGCCCGCCGCGGAGTCGCGGAGTTCTTCCAGCTGTCGGTGGCCGCCGCGATCGGCGCGGCGGCGGCCGTGGTCGTGGTCGCGCTGGGCAACCCGGGCCAGGCCGCCGCGGTCGTCACCGGCTCGATCCTGGCGCTGCTCCCGGGACGCCCGCTGGTGGCGAGCATCGAGGACGGCATCACCGGCGACCTGGTCAGTGCCGGAGCGCGGATGCTGGAGGTCTTCTTCATGATCGCGGCGATCGTCGCCGGGCTGGGCGCCGTGGTCTACATCGGGGTGAAGGTGGGCGTGCCGATCGACGTCAGCCACCTGCCCACCCCCGCGGCGACCCTGGAGCCCGTCGCCGTCATGGCCGCCGCCGCCATCTCCCTGACGTTCGCGGTGTCCCTCGCCGCCCCCCGCGACGTGCTGACCACCGTCGCCCTGGGCGGCGCGATGATCTGGGTGCTGTACGTCCTGGCCCGCGGATGGCACGTTCCACCCGTCCTGGCGGCGGCCGTCGCCGCCACCCTCGTCGGGACCATGGCGAGCTGGCTCGCCCGCAGGCACCGTGCGCCCGTCATGCCGTTCGTGGTCCCGGCCATCGGCCCGCTGCTGCCGGGGACGGCCCTGTACCGGGGCATGGTCGAGCTCAACACCGGTTCGCCGCAGGCGGGCGTGCTGAGCCTGATCGGAGCGGTGTCGGTGGCGCTCGCGCTCGGCGCCGGGGTGAACCTCGGCGGCGAACTCGTCCGGGCGTTCCAGCACGTCGGCCTGAGCGCCTCGGGCCGCTGGGCGCGCCCGGCGGCCCGCCGCACCCGCGGCTTCTGACGCCGGGAGCGGCCGGGCGGTTCTGTCGGTGGCGGGCGCTACGTTCGCGGCATGTACCGACAGGGAGACGTCCTGATCCTGCCCGTGCCAGAGGAATCGGTTCCGCGGGCCGTCCGCGAGACGCCGCCGTCCCCGCGCGACGGCCGGGGCCGCATGGTGCTCGCGCTCGGCGAGGCCACCGGGCACGCGCACGCCCTGGCCGCGCCCGGCTCGCTGCTGCGCACCCCCGACCCGCTCGCGCCCGACCACCTGCACCTGCCGTCCGGCGGGCGGCTGGTGCACGAGGAGCACGCGGCGATCACGCTGCCCAAGGGCTGGTACCGGGTGATCCGCCAGCGCGAGTACGTGCCCGGCGCCGTCCGCGTCGTGGCCGACTGAGGGGGCGGCGATGCTCACCGGAACGGTACGCGAGACCCACTTCGTGGTCGGCGACTGGCAGGCCGCGGCGTTCGCCACCGGCCCCGCCGACCGCGCCCGCGCCGAGGCGGGCGTGGCCGCCGCCTACGCCTCCGCCGGGCTGGCGGCCCCCGAGCGGTACCTGTGGGTGCCCTCCCCAGCGCGAGGCGCCGTCGCGGCGGCCGTCATCGCCGGGCACGGCGAGGCCCTGGAGAAGGCCGGGCTCGGCGACCTGGTGCGGCAGGCCCGCGACGACCTCGGCACCGGTGCGGCGGGGCGGGGCGTCCTGACCGAGGTGCGCACCCGCCCGTGGGAGGCCGAGCGTGCGGCGGCCTGCTCCGAACAGGGGCCGGAGCAGTGGCCGCGCACGTGGGCCGAGACGGGCGGCCTGCTGTGGGGCCAGGTGCAGGCGCTGGTGACGCGGGTGCGCGGGGCGGTCGGCGAGCAGGCCCACCGCAGGACGATCACGGCGGGGGACGAGCGGTCCACCCCGGAGGAGGACGCCGCCGAGTCGCTGCTGCGGGCGGCGACGCTCGACGCCGTCCTGGGCCAGCACGACGCGCCCTGGCTGGCCTCGTTCGAGGCGCTCGGAAGGATCGACGGCCCCCTTGCCGGGCTGGCCGAGGTGGCCCGCTCGGCCGGCTGGTGGTGGCCCTACGAGCGGCTGGTGATCCTCTCCGAACGCCCCGGCGAGTTGCATCGCGACGAGCCCGGGCGGCTGCACCGCGGCGACGGCCCCGCCCTCGCCTACCCTGACGGGTTCGCCCTCCACGCCTGGCGCGGCATGCCGATCCCGCCCGGTTTCGTGGAGTCGCTCACCGACCTGACGCCCGACCGCATCTCCTCCGAGCAGAACGCCGAGCTGCGCCGCGTGATGCTGGAGATCTTCGGATACGACCGGTACCTGGCCGAGACCGGCGCGCGCCCGCTGCACCGCGACGAGACGGGCGTCCTGTGGTCGATCGACCTGCCGGGCGACGAACCGGTCGTCATGGTGGAGGTGGTGAACTCCACTCCCGAACCCGACGGCACGCACCGCACCTACTACCTGCGCGTCCCGCCCGACACCCGCACGGCACGCGCGGGCGTCGCATGGACGTTCGGCGTAGACGAGGCCGACTACCACCCCGAGAAGCAGACCTGACCCAAGGAGAGCCGTCCCGCCCAGAGCACGCCGCCCCCGCTGATTAGGGCCGCGCCCCCTCACCGGGCCCGCGCTCCCCGATCAAGCCGCGCCCCGCGATCGGGGGCGTGCTTCCTGGCCGGGCCGTGCTTCCCATCAGGCCGCCCCCGCGATCGGGGTTGTGGTCTCTGGTCGGGACGTGCTGCCCGACCAGGCCACGTCCCCGATCAAGCCGCGGCCCGGGGGCGGGGGTGTGGTCTCTGAGCGGGGGCTTGCTCGATCAGGGGGGCGCTCTCGGTCTTGGTCACCGGGTCTCGTCGTCCAGCAGGGCGGAGAGTGTCTTTTGCAGGCGGGCGGTGCGGCCGGCCGGGGTTCGGGCCTTGAGGAGCGGAAGGATCATGAGGTAGCGGGCGGTCCTGTCGAGCGCCTCGAAGCGGGCGGCGGCGCGCGGGCTGGCCGCGAGCGCGGCTTCCAGGTCGGGAGGGACGGTGGCGTCGTGCTGGGGCGCGTAGGCGGCGGCCCAGCGCCCGTCGGCCTGGGCGGCGGCGACCTCGGCCAGGCCGGGCGGCCGCATCCGCCCGGCGGCGGTCAGCGCCTCCACGCGCTCGACGTTCTTCCGCGACCAGGAGCCGCCCTTGCGGCGACGCGAGTACCGCTGGAGGTAGAAGCGCTCGTCACAGGACCTGCGGTGGCTGTCGATCCAGCCGTAGCACAGCGCGATCTCCAGGGCCTCCGTGATGGTGACGGAGCCGACTCCGGACCCCTTCTTGGCGATCTTCAGCCGGGCGCCGTCCCCGCTCTCGTGGTGCTCGGCCAGCCATGCCTCCCACTCGGCGGCGTTCGCGAAGTGCATCATCGGTCCACGACCTCCAGGTGCTCGGTGTGGCGGCGGGCGGCGGCGTCGGCGGAGGGGCTGACGGCGGAGAGGCCTCGCGGCATCGGATGGTTCCCTTCTCGGTGAGCGACGACTCCCATGCTTCCCGGTAAAGTGCTCATCTTCTGAGCACTTTGTTTGGGAACCTGATGCCATGCGCGCTGACCGCCTCGTCGCCGTCCTGATGCTGATGCAGGTCCGCGGCCGAGTGACCGCCGCCGAGGTGGCGGCCGAGCTCCAGGTGTCGGTGGCCACCGCCCGCCGTGACCTGGAGGCGCTCGCGTCGGCGGGCGTCCCTGTCTATCCGCAGCCGGGCCGCGGGGGCGGCTGGCAGCTGGTCGGCGGCGCCCGCACCGACCTCAGCGGTCTGACGGCGGCCGAGGCGCGGGCCCTGTTCCTGCTCGCCGGTCCCGCCGCCGCATCGCCCGAGGCCAGGGCGGCGCTGCGCAAGCTCATGGGGGCCCTGCCGCGGACCTTCCGCACCGACGCCGAGGCCGCGATGGACGCGACGATCGTGGACCCCGTCCGGTGGGGCGAGCGGGACCGCCAGCGGCCGGCGGTGGTCGACCTGCTGCAGACGGCCGTGATCCGCCGCCGCAGGGTCCGCCTGACCTACGCCGGCCGCACCCGGGAAGCGACGGAGCGGCTGGTCGATCCGTGGGGCCTGATCGACAAGGACGACGTCTGGTATCTGCTGGCGGAGACCGAGCGGGGACGGCGGACCTTCCGCGTCGACCGGATCATCCGGGCCGAGCCGACCGACCTTCCCGCCGGACGCCCCGACGACTTCACCCTCGCCACCGCCTGGCAGGAGGTCGTCGACGAGATCGAAGGGCGACGCTCGCGCACGTGGGCGACGGTGCTCGTCGAGGAGCGGTTCGTGCCGGTCCTGCGCGACCAGTTCGGGCGGCACTGCCACACCGACGGCGCGGCCGGCGACGGGCGGGTCCGGGTCCGCCTCGCCGCCCCGACCCCGCTGGACATCGCCCGCCACCTGGCCGGCTGGGGCGCCCTGCTCGACGTCATCGAGCCGCGGAGCGTCCAGCGCGAACTGGCCCGCATCGGCGGCGAACTCGCCGGCCGCTACACCGGCGACACAGATGGCCAGAGCGGGACGGGGCCGGAGTGAGAGCGGTCAGGGCTGGTCCAGCAGGGCGGGGATCCGTTCCAGGACGCCTCCCGCGAACGTGTCGTAGAGGCCGAGCGGTTCCAGGTGGACGTAGCCGATGTGGCAGTCGCACGTGTCGAGGGGGCAAGCGCGCGGCGCCAGGGCGTCCCGGAACGAACCGTCGTAGAGGTTGCCCAGCACGGACGGGACGAAGTGGCAGCGGCGGACGGTTCCGTCGCCGTCCACCGACACGACCGTGTCGCCCGTCCGGCAGGGGCGGCCGCGGCTCGCGTGCGGGTGGCGGCTCAGGGGGAACAGCGGGTCGAGGTCGGTCCAGGAGGCCGCCTCGGCGTCGTCGTAGACGCGCCCCTCGGCGGCGTTGACCCACAGATAGGTACCGCCGGGCAGGTCCGCGCGGAGGCGGCGGGCCGCTTCGAGGTGCTCCGGCTGGCCCACGATCCCGACGCTGAAGCGGACCCCGCGCGAGGCGAGGTCCAGGCATTTGCCGAGGAACCGGTCGTAGGGCACCTGTCCGGGGTGGTAGGTCGCCCACAGGGCCAGCCGGGTGAGGTCGGCCTCGGCCGTCCACGAGACGCGGTGGCTGAGGTTGGTCTGGATCGCGACCCGCTCCACGTGCGGGAGGTGGCTGAGCTCGGTCAGGGCGCGCCGGTACCAGGAGCGCACCAGCCCTTCGCCCCAGGGGGTGAAGAGGACCGACACGCGGTGGCCGCAGTGGGTCGCCCACTCGGTGAAGCGTTCCAGCGCGGCGCGGTCGGCGCGGAGCTGCTCCGGGGTGTCGCGGCGCTTGGCGAACGGGCAGTACGGGCAGTCGTAGTCGCAGCTGGCGAGCGGCCCCCGGTAGAGGACGGTCAGATGGTCCATCACCGTGCCTCGTAGGAGTCCATGAGGGCTCGCACTTGCGACGAGAACAGCGCCGGGCCGATGGCGTCGGAGTGGGCGAGCCCTTCGGGGGTCAGCCGGAAGGTGTCCTTCGAGGCCTCCAGCCATCCGCGGTCGGCGAACGACTTCAGGTCGGCGGGGAAGTCGTCCACTGGGTCGCTCCCGAAGCGCGCGCGGTACGTGCCCAGGTCGACGCCGTCCGCTTGCAGGAGGGACTGGACGAGATGGCGCCTGCGGCGTTCGTCGCCGTCCAGCTCGAAGCCGACGCGGGCGGTGCCGAAGTCGGGCTCGCGCACGTAGTCGTCGATGATGGAGCGCACCTGCCCGGCTCCGACCGCGTACTCGAACGAGTAGTGGAGGCGGGAGGTGTAGGAGCGCGCCCCGCAGCCGAGGCCGACCATGCCGTCGGTCTGGCAGCAGTACTCCGTGCCGCCCGCGCCTGTCGATGGCAGGCGGAACATCCGCATCGACACCTGCTCGTACCCTTCGCCGAGCAGGTGGTCGCGGCCGATCCTGTAGAGGGTGAGGCGCTGGTCGTCCCAGTCCTGGGCGCGGCGCCCGAGGCCGGTCAGCGGGCGGACGTAGAGCGGGTACAGGTAGACCTCCTCCGGACGCCACGCGAGTGCGGCGTCCAAGGAGTGCGTCCACGTCGCGGGGGTCTGGCCGTCGATGCCGTAGATGAGGTCGATGTTGAGGATCGGGAACCCCACCGCGCGGATGCGGTCCAGCGCGGCCTCCACTTCGGCGCGCTTCTGAGGGCGGACGGCCGCGCGGGCCTCCTCGTCCAGGAAGCTCTGCACGCCGATGGAGACGCGGGTGGTTCCGCGTTCGGCGAGGACGGTCAACCGGTCGGTGGTGGCGGTCGCCGGGGACGTCTCCACGCCCAGCGGGACCGACCCGAAGCCGGGGAACCGTCCGGCGATGTCGCAGAGCCGCTCCAGCTCGGACGCCGTGAAGTAGGTCGGCGTCCCTCCGCCGAACGCCGCGGTGGCGAAGGCGGGGCCGTCCAGGGCGTCCAGGACGGCGGTGGCCTGCCGGTCGAGCGCGTCCAGGTAGGCCGCGGTCAGCTCCTCCGGCGCGCCGGTGCGGGTGAAGAGGTTGCAGAAGCCGCACCGCATCTCGCAGAAGGGCACGTGCAGGTACAGGAAGAGCGCGTCCAGCGGCTCGTCCGCCCAAACGCCCCGCAGCGGGGGCGCGGGGCTCAGCGGACGGTAGGCGGTCTTGTGCGGATAGGCGTACACGTACGCCTGGTAAGGGTTCCCGGTGGTCGGGTTTTCGGTGGTCGGGTTCACAGTGGTCGGGTTCACAGTGGTCGGGTTCACGGCAGAACGAACTCCCCGTACGGAACGGTCCAGACGACCTCGTGGCCGATGCGGTGGCCCGAGTGGCCGTCCTCGCCGTACGCCGTTCCGTGGTCGGAGCAGACGATGACGAAGCACGGCCGGCGCATCAGGCCGAACAACCTGCCGATGTGGGCGTCCACGTGCCGGAGCGCGGCGGCGTGGCTCGCCCGCGTGTCCCCGTCCGCGGGCGTGGCGCCGTCCTTGTAGAACCAGTTGGGCTGGTGCAGGGACGCGACGTTCAGCAGCAGGAACAGGCGGCGTTCGGCGGGCAGCCGGGCCATGACCTCGGCGATCCGGTCGATCTGGTTGGGCAGGGACTCCGGGTCGGTCACGCCGAACCCGCGCTCCCAGTGGCTCTCGGCGAAGAGCGACGGCAGCGCCGACCCGAGCGGCGTCAGCTTGTTGAAGAAGCCGACGCCGCCCACGCAGACCGTGTGGTAGCCCGCGGCGGCGAGGCCCGCCGGAAGGTCGGCGGCGTCGAACGTCCACGTGCCGGCGGCGGTGGTCTCGCTGCCGGGGAAGGCCCCGGCGAACAGGCGTGGATGCGGGCCGGGCGCCGCGGGCGTGGGCAGGTATCCGGCCAGCATCGCGGCGTGCGCGGCGTAGGTGAAACTGCCGGGCGTGTGGCGGCGTTCCCAGCGGCCTCCCGGGAGCAGCTCGGCGAGGGTAGGGGTCTCCCCCGCCGCGGCCAGTTCGGCGGCCACGTCGTACCGGAGCGTGTCGAGGGTCACCAGCAGCACGTCGTGGCTGCCGATGACCTCGTTCATGTCGTGCATGCGCTCAGCATGGCCCGGACCTGGGCGGCGTAGGTGTCCAGGCCCTCGGCGGAACTCCCGGGGAGCCCGGTCAGCCCCGGCAGCAGGTCGCCGAAGGCGTTCACCTCGCAGACCGCGAACCGCTTCAACCCGAATCCCACGAGCAGGTCGACGCCGACCATGGGGCTGCCCGGGAAGCAGGCGGCGGCCCGCGCACACACGTCCATGGCCCGTCTCCAGCCGTCGTCCCCAAGCGCGCGCTGCACCGCCCCCAGGTCTCCCCTGGCACCGCCCAGGTGCAGGTTCGTCATCGGGGTCCGGCTGGTCCGGACGACCGCGTGCGTGGGTTCGCCGCCGATGACGACGACGCGCAGGTCGAACACGCGCCCGCCGAGCGCCGCCTTGGGCAGCCATCGCTCCACGTGCAGGCCGTCCGGGGCGAGCCGGTCGATCAGCGCCGCGACCTCCTCCTCCGTCTCGTACGAGCGGACGCGCAGCGAGTTGACCAGCCGGTCGCCGTCCAGGGCCGCCGACGTCACGGCGCGCACGCGGCCCGGTGCGGTCTGGAGAGCGACCACCCCGGAGGCGGACGAGCCGTGCGCCGGCTTCACGAACACGCGCCGCTCGCCCGCCTCCTCCATCCTCGAACGGAGCGCCGCGTACCCGTCGACCTCAGGCAGGGCGGGCGGGACGGGTACTCCCGCGCGGAGCAGGCGGGCATGGGTGAACCGCTTGTCGAACATGACCGCGATCTCCTCGACGTCCCCGAGGAGACGGGCGCCGGACGCCGAGGCCGCCGCCGACACCCGCCGCAGCGCCGCCGTGAACGTCCGGTGCCAGCGCGCGCCGCCGCCCACGCGCGCGGGCGCGCCGGGGCCGCGCAGCAGCGCGTCGGCCTCGGGGTCCTCTCCGGGCGAGTCGACGCGGACCGTCTCGCCCGCCTCGAAGGAGAGCGGGGCCCCGCGCAGCACACCGGTCCAGGGGACGAGCCGCGGCTCGGGCAGCCCGGCGGACCGGCACGCCGCGGCGAGCAGCGCGGGACGCCGGTCGCCGGGCGTGCCGACCACCGCGAGCGTCACCGCGCCATCCTCTTCACCGCGCCACCGCCGTCACTCCGCCACCGCGACGTAGTTGTCGCTGTGGGTCCACTGCTCGCCCACCCAGGACGCCTCTCCGAGCGCGTCCTCCAGATCGACCTCGACGCCGGGCAGCGCCGCCTCGATCCGCTCCGCCATCGGCTCGCTCAGGTACGCGTGGTGCAGATCGAGGCCGCGCAGGTGGGTGAGGGGCTGCCCGGACAGCAGCGCCTCCGCCCCCCGGTCGGACAGCATCCCCATGGCCAGGCTGAGCGACTCCAGCCGGGCGACGACCGGGGCGCTCGCCAGGGCCTCGGCGAGCTCGTCCTGGAAAGGGCCGTTCTCCAGGCCGAGGTGCTTCAGCGACGGGAGCCGCTCGCCGGTGAGGATGGGCGCGAAGTCCTCGGCCGAGGACGTCCCGCCGTGCATGTCCGAGCCGATCCAGAGGTCCAGGTGCTCCAGGGCGGGCAGCGCACTGCCCGCGACCGCGCGCACGACCTCCGCCGGCAGCCCGCCCGACTCGATCCGCAGCGCCCTCAGCCGCTCGAGGTGCAACGGCTCGAACCGCAGGTCGTACGCGCCGCGGATCTCGAAGTGCTCCAGCTCCGGGTAGGCGGCGAACAGCGGCGAGATGTCTCCGTGATGGATCCAGGAGATGTGGCATTCCCAGTCGAGGATGTCGCCGAGGAACACCGCCCGCAGTCGCGGGAACCGCTCGGCGTTGTCCACCAGCCACTCGACCGGGGCGAACTCGTCGGTGCCGAACCCCCAGAAGCCGATGACGAGGTGGGTGACCTGGGCGGTGTCGACCTTCTTCAGGAGGAGGTCGAGGTTCTCCGGGACCTCCGCCCCCCACGCGCCGTTCTCGTGGACGTGCTGGTAGACGCCCCAGGCGACCTCGTCCGGCGCAGGCAGCGGGCCGTCCGGCTCGCCGTCGAAGGTGTGGACGGGCAGCCCCGCGAACTCGTCGAGGCGTTCCTGGATCATTCGGACACCGCGATGTAATGCCACTCGCCGTCGGGCTTCTCCTGGTCGTCGAGGTCGACCTCGACGCCGGGCAGCGCCGCCCGCACCCGCTCGACCATCGCGTCCGACAGGAAGTGGTGGTGCAGGTCCAGCTTGCGCAGGTGGGTGAGCGGCTGGCCGGCCAGCAGCGCCTCGGCTCCCTGGTCGGTCAGGATGCCCATCGCGAGGCTGAGCGACTCGAGCCGCGCGACGACCGGCGCGCCGGCGGCCGCCGCCGCGATCTCGTCCTGGATCTCGCTGTCCTCCAGGCCGAGGTGGCGCAGGTTCGGCAGCCGCTCCCCGGACAGGAACGGGGCGAGGTCGGCGACGGTGGTGTCGCCCCCGTAGTTCTCCTCGCCGAGCCACAGGTCGAGGTGCTCCAGGTTGGGCAGGTCGCTCGCCCCGACCGCCCGGACGATCCGCGCCGGGAGCCCGCCCGACTCGAACCGCAGCACCTTCAGCCTCTCGCTCCTGATCGGGTCGAGGACCAGCCCCTGCGCGCCGCGCACATCGAAGCGCTCCAGGTCCGGGAACGCGGCGAACAGGGGCGTGATGTCGGAGTGCTCGATCCAGGAGATCTCCGCCTCCTCGCCGGTGATGTCGCCGAGGAACAGCGACCGCAGGCGCGGGAACGACGCGGCGGCCCCGGTCAGCAGCGCGACCGGGTCGGGGAAGTCGTCGGACTCGTAGGACGCGCCCCAGTAGCCGATGATGAGCGCCGTCACCTCGGTGGTGTCGATCGTCTCCGTGAAGCGCCGGAAGACCGCGTCGAACGGCTCCTCGTCGAAGGAGGTCCCGACGAACCAGGCGGCCTCGCCCGCGGGCGGGAAGTCCGCCCCCGTGACGGGGTCGGCGCCCGCACCGCGGCCGTCGTCCTCTTCCTCGTCGGTGCCGGTGTCCTCGTTGAACGTGGCCACCGGCAGGCCGACGTACTCCTCAAGGTGCTCGTAAATGGCCATGGGGGTCCCCTTCGCATGATCGTCCGGACATGTCCTATCAGGACGAGCGGACAAACCGCGACGATTTGCGGCGTTCGGGGACCGGACGGGGATCAGGAGGCGATCAGCACCGACCCCTTGTACTTGTCCTCGACGTACTTCTTCACCTCGGGGCCCTGGAGCAGCTGGACGAGCTTCTTCACGCGGGGGTCGTCCTTGTCCTCCGGCAGCGTGACGATGCCGTTGGCGTAGGGGTTGCCCTCCGCCTTCTCCGCGGCGAGCGCGTCCCTGTTCGGAGCGAGGCCGGCCTCGATGGCGTAGTTGCCGTTGATCACCGAGAGGTCGACGTCCTCGAGCGAGCGGGGCAGCTGCGCGGCCTTGAGCGGCTTGAACTTCAGGCCCCTGGGGTTGCTCGCGACGTCCCGCTCGGTGGCGCTCGCCGGGGCGCCCGGCTTCAGCGTGATCAGGCCGTTGTCGGCGAGCAGCTTCAGCGAGCGCCCCTCGTTGGCCGGGTCGTTCGGGACGGCGACGGTCGCGCCCTGCGGGACGGCCTGCAGGCTCTTGACCTTCTTGGAGTACACGCCGAGCGGCTCGAGGTGCACGGGCGCGACGAACGCCAGTTTCGTCCCGGACTTCTTCTCGAACTCCTCCATGAACGGCACGTGCTGGAAGTAGTTCGCCGTGACCTGCTTCTCCTTCAGCGCGGTGTTCGGCTGCTGGTAGTCGCTGAACGTGACGATCTCGAGCCTGAGCCCGGCCTTGCCCGCCAGGTCGTCCTTCACGTACTTGAGGATGTCGCCGTGCGGGACGGGGTTGACCGCGACCTTCAGCGGGGCGTCCGGGTCGTCGGACGCCGACGACGAGCCGCAGGCGGTGAGGCCCGCGAGGAGGGCGACGGAGGCCAGGGCGGTGGTGAACTTGCGGAGCACGGGCAGTGCCTTTCTCTGCGTTTCCAAGGGATCTGCGTTACCAGGGGGATCCGCGTTACAAGGGGAGATGCGTCATCTGCGGGTCAGCCGGCGGGCGACGATGTCCCCCGCCGCCTGGATGGCCAGGACCAGGACGACCAGCAGCGCGACGGTGGAGACCATGACCTTGGTCTCGAAGCGCTCGTAGCCGTAGACGACGGCGAGGTTGCCGAGCCCGCCGCCGCCGACCGTCCCGGCCATGGCCGTGTAGCCGATGAGCGCGATGACGGTGACGGTCAGCCCGGACACCAGGCCCGGCCGCGCCTCGCGCAGCAGGACCTTGCCGACGATCTCGCGGCGGGTGGCGCCCATCGCGTCGGCCGCGGCGACGACGCCCGGGTCCACCTCGCGCAGCGCGATCTCGACGAGCCGCGCGTAGAAGGGGATGGCGCCGACGGTCAGCGGGACGATCGCGGCGGCGTTGCCGATGCTGGTGCCGACGACCGCCCGGGTGAACGGGATGATCGCCACCATCAGGATCAGGAACGGCAGCGACCGGCCGATGTTGATAACGACGCCGAGCACGGTGTTCAGCGGCGGCGCGGGCAGCAGGCCGCCCCGCTCGGTGGTCACCAGCAGGACGCCGAGCAGCAGCCCGAGGACGGCGGTGAACAGCGTCGCGACACCGGTCATGTAGAGGGTCTCGCGGGTCGCGGGCCACAGCAGCGGCATGACCTCGTCCCAGCTCATCGCGCGTCCTCCTGTACGGGGTATCCGGCCTGCCCGGGGTCGCCGGGCCGTCCCCGGCTTCCGGCCCGCTCCGGGTTCCTGACCTGCACGGCCAGTCCGGACTCGCGCAGGAACGCCAGCTGCGCGGCGTTGCGGTCCGGGTCGCCGGGCAGTTCGAGCTGGAGGCGGCCGACGCGCTCGCCGCCGACCGTCTCCACGGCGCCGCCGAGGATGTTGACGTCCATCGCGTACTTGCGGGCCAGCGCCGAAACGAACGGCTCGTCGGTGGCGCCGCCGGTGAAGGTGACCTCGACCAGCGTCGTGCCGTCGCGGGGATCGGCGGGCGGCAGCGGGAACAGGCCGCGGGCCAGCTCCGAGCCCGGGCGGGCGAGCAGCTCGGGCACCGGCCCCGACTCGGTGAGCCGTCCCTCGCGCATCACCGCCGCCGAGTCGCAGATGCGCTTGACCACCTCCATCTCGTGGGTGATCAGCAGGATCGTGAGGCCGAGCCGGCGGTTGAGGTCGCGCAGCAGCTCCAGGATCGAGGCGGTCGTCTCCGGGTCGAGCGCGGAGGTCGCCTCGTCCGACAGCAGCACCTTCGGCCGCCCCGCGAGCGCCCGGGCGATGCCGACGCGCTGCTTCTGGCCGCCGGAGATCCGCGCGGGGTAGGCCTTCGCGTGCTCGGTGAGCCCGACCAGGTCGAGCAGCTCGGCGACGCGCCTCGCCCGCTCGGCGCGCGGCACGCCCATGACCTCCAGCGGGAACGCGACGTTCCCGGCGACCGTCCTGCTGCCGAGCAGGCCGAAATGCTGGTGGATCATGCCGATGCCCTGGCGCGCCCGGCGCAGCGCTCCCCCGCGCAGCCCGAGCAGGTCCCGGCCGTCGACCACGACGCGGCCCTCGTCCGGCCGCTCCAGCAGGTTGACGCAGCGCAGCAGGGTGCTCTTGCCCGCACCGCTGCGGCCGAGGACGCCGTAGACCTCGCCCTCGGCGACGGTCAGGTCGACGCCGTCGACGGCGGTCACCTCGCGGCCGCGGCCGCGATAGACCTTTCTGAGTTTTTCGATCTGAATCACAGGAAATCACCGATGCGGACGGGGCCGCCGTGCGGGCGGCGGCGTTCAGGGCGGAACGATGCTCAGGCCGGGACGGCGTCCAGGACGGAGCAGAGATCAGGACACGCCGGTGAGCACGACACTGCGGCGGTCAGGACATTCCGGCGTCAGGGAGCGCGGCGTCGGGACATGCCGGGGCGCGCGGTCAGGAAAGACCGGGCGGGTACGGCGTGTGGCTCAGCAGGTGGCGTTCGAAACACATTGTGCGACTCGGGGGGTCGGAGTTCGCTCGCTTCGGGGCGCGAGTCTCAGGCGGGGGCCCTCAGCGGTCACACATTCGCCGGCAGCACGCACGCCGAAGGGCCCGCGGCATCGGCGGGCGGTGCTCACGGCACGGGCGTACGGAAGGCATGTCAGCAGTTAACCGGCTCCACACCGATGACGCAACTCCGCCCGGTGTGACGCCCGTCGCTTCGGGTCACGGCATTCGCCCTAGTCAGCGCCCTGGTCAGCGGCCTAGTCGTCGCGGTAGTCGAGGTAGGTGCCGCCCGCGCCGCTGCGGACGGAGATCCAGCGGGGCGAGCGGTCATCGGAGAGGACCGGGTTGAGGTGGGCGTTGCCGGCGCTCGTCCACCCGGCGATCCGGTAGCGCGAGCCCGCCGGGACGATGATCTTCACGGTCCCGGAGCGGGCGGAGGCGTCGACCGAGTCCGGGGGCTCGGCGTAGCGGAGGTCGAGGGCGCCGGACGACACGTCGGCCCGCGTCTTCGGCGAGGCGAGCGCGCGGCCGGTGATCGTGCCGGACCTCGCCAGCAGCCGCAGCCGGCCACGCGTGCCGGCGACGGCGATCTCCCCGGACCCGGTGCGCAGGTCGAGGTCGCCGGTGATCCCCCGCACGTCGATCCGGCCGGAGCCGGCGACCGCCGACACGCGCGCCCCGGCCGGGACCTGGACGTCGATGTCCGCCTCGCACCCCGCGCCCAGCCGCTCGGGTCCCGGGCAGCGGAACGTGACGAACAGCACGTCGTCCACCAGCGACTCGCTGAACTCGGGCCTGCTCAGCCCCCAGCGGAGGTCCCTGTAGACGCGCGCCCCGCCGTCCGAGCCCGGCCAGACCGAGACCTCGGCGTCGTCCACGTCCAGCCGCACCTCCCGCACCGGCTGCCGGTAGGGGGTCATCGACGTCGACGTCGACGTCCCCTTGACGGCCCGGAAGAACCCGGTGAGGCCGGCCCCGGCCGGCGCGACCACGACCAGCGCTGTCGCGATCGCCAGCGCGATCCAGACGCCGCGCCGCCTCGGCCGGTCCGGAGGGGCGGGCGGGACCTCGGCGGGCGGAGCCGTCACGCCTCGCCGTCCAGGAAGCGCAGCACGGCGAGGACGCGGCGGTGGTCGCCCTCGGCGTGCGGGAGGTCGAGCTTGGCGAAGATGCTGTTGATGTGCTTCGCGACCGCGCTCTCGCTCACCACGAGCGCCGCCGCGATGCCCGCGTTGGAGCGGCCCTCGGCCATGACGGCGAGGACCTCCTTCTCGCGCGGGGTGAGCCGGTCCAGCGGGTCGCGGTGCCGGCGCAGCAGCAACTGGGAGACGACCTCCGGGTCCAGGGCGGTACCGCCGGACGCGACCCGGCGCAGCGCGTCCAGGAACACCGAGACGTCCGCGACGCGGTCCTTGAGCAGGTAGCCGACCCCGCTGGTGCTGGTCGACAGCAGGTCCGCCGCGTAACGCTCCTCGACGTACTGCGACAGCAGCAGCACGGCGGTCCCCGGCGTCTCCCGCCGCATCACCAGCGCCGCGCGCACGCCCTCGTCGGTGAAGCCGGGCGGCATGCGGACGTCCACGATCGCCGCGTCCGGCCGGTGCTCGCGCACGGCGGCGAGCAGCCCCTCGGCGTCGCCGACGGCCGCCGCGACCTCGAACCCGGAGGTCTCCAGGACCTTGATCAGCCCGGCCCGGAGCAGGACCGAGTCCTCGGCGATCACAATGCGCACGGCAGCTCCACGGTGACGGTCGTCGGGCCTCCCGCCGGACTGGTGATCCGGAAGGTACCGTCCACGGACCGGACGCGGCGGGCGAGCCCGGTCAGCCCGGTCCCGGCGGACGGGTCGGCGCCGCCCACGCCGTCGTCGCGGACGGTCACCCGCAGCACGTCGCCGCTGCGGGCCACGCGGACGTCCACCTCGCCGGCGCGCGCGTGCTTGACCACGTTGGTGAGCGCCTCGGAGACGACGAAGTAGGCGACGGCCTCGACGGTCGAGGAGGCGCGCGGCTCGATGTCGACGCTGAGCCGGACCGGCAGCGGCACCCGCGCGGCGACGCCGGACAGGGCGGCGTCCAGTCCGCGGTCCTCCAGCACGGCCGGGTGCAGGCCGCGGATCAGGTCGCGCAGCTCGGTCAGCGCCGCCTTGGCCTCCTCGTGCGCCTCCACGATCACGCGCAGGGCGTCGTCCGGGACGCCGGTGAGCGTCTCGCGCGCCAGCCCGAGGTTGAGCGCGAGGGAGACGAGCCGCTGCTGGGCGCCGTCGTGCAGGTCGCGCTCGATGCGGCGGCGCTCGATGTCGGCGGCGTCCACCACGCTGGCGCGCTTCTCGGCCAGGTCCTCGACGCGCCGCTCCAGCTCCATCGCGCGGTCGGGGCCGAGCAGCAGGGCGGCGGCGCGGGCGTCCAGGTACCGGACGCCCGCCGCCGCCCACGGCGCCGCCGCCACGAGCAGCACGCCGACCGCGGTGAGGGCGGCGACGCGCTGGGGATGGCCGGCCAGCGGATCGCCGGGGTGCACCGCCCACGCGTAGGTCGCGGACGCGGCGAGGGCGAGGCCGGCCGCCCACGCCCCGATCACGATCGCCCCGCCGGCGGCGAGGAACGGCCCGGCCAGCAGGTGGTACTGGAGGACCCGCCACAGCTCGGGCGAGCGGAGGTGGCCGAGCGCGTCCCAGGGGCGCCCGGCGTCGAAGCCGGGCATCCGCGGGATGTCGAGGCCGAGCATCGCCCAGCACCGCTCCCGCTGCCAGGAGGTCAGCGGGCGAAGCGCGAGCAGCAGCAGGACGGCCGACGCTCCGAGGAGCAGGAGGATCGGGGCCGCCTTCTCGGGCGTCCAGACCGCCCAGAGGGAGCACAGGATCAGCCAGCCGGTGAGGTGCAGCGGCACCCCGGAGGCGACGAACACCGTGTCGCGCCATGCCGCCGCCGACCACGGAGCGCGCACGCGGACGTGCCGGACCGCGGAGAGGGATGACATGGGGCAACCGTATTGCCCCACTTCGAGCGCCGCCATGAACCAGGGTGCAGGGCCGGGGGTGAAGCCAGTGCCACCCCGGATCGGGAGGCCGCGTTACTGATCTTGAGGCGGATTCCGGCGAGGCTTTGACCGGCATCCGGGAAGCGGATGCGCACCCGTCCCCAGGAGTCCCCATGGTCACCGCCGTCACCCGCCTCGCTCCCCCGCCGTCCCGCCTCGGGATCGCCCCCCGGCGCCGTCCGCGCTCCGGACGCAGCGGGCCGCCCGCCCCCGCCGCCCAGCGGACGGCGGGGAGCCGACGGCTCGGCTGGGCGTTCGTCGGGAGCGCCGCCGCACTGGTTCCCTGGATGTGGATGCTCGCCGCCACGATGCCGTCCACGGCCGTGGTGTCGAACTGGTCGGCTGCCTGGGTGGGGCTGGACGCGATGGAGGCCGCCGCGCTGCTCGGCACCGGTGTGCTGCTCGTCCGCCGCGATCCGCGCCACGGGCTGTGCGCCGCCGCCGCGGGGGCGCTCCTGGCCGTCGACGCGTGGTTCGACGTGATGACCGCCACGCCCGGCGCGGAGCGGGCGGTGGCGATCGCCTTGGCGGCGGGAGTGGAGCTGCCGCTGGCGGCCCTGTGCGCGGTCCTCGCCGCGCGGACGCTCCCCTCCCGCGCGCCCTTGGACGACCACGAGATGAAGGACGGATGGCAAAGGGTCGTCGGGAGTACACCAGACGGGTGAAACCAGACGAGCCGGACCTCTAGAGTGAGTGCCACGTGGGGCCCTCTCGCGGGAGGGCCCTTTGCCCTGCCTGCACGATCAGAGGTCCCCCATCATGAACGACCACGAGGTGCACGAGGAGTGCCTGCGGCTCCTCCGGGACGGGCTCCCCGTCCCCGCTCCCGCCCGCTTCACCGAGGGGCGGGACTACCTTCCGCTCGGGCTCGACAAGGACGGCGACGTCGCCGTTGTCACGTTCCTTTACCAGTGGGCGGACCCGGCGTCCGCGTTCATCGAGGGCTGGACGTTCCATCGCCGCGACGGCGAGTGGATGGAGCTCGGCGGCGCGGGCGGCTCGGCCCCCGCCGAGCCGCTGGCGCGCCGCTCGTCCGGCGAGATGGGACGCCACCTGCTCAAGTACGGGTCGGCCCGGACGGTGCGCAACGCGAACCGGCTGCTGCCCTGGGGCGCCAAGTGGGTCAACGAGGCGCGGCTGCGGGCCTCGGCCGAGGTCGCGCGGGTGCGGGTCGGCAAGCGGATCCTGGACGTCCCCGAGCACGGGCACGTCGTCGTGGTCTGGGGCGCCCGCCGCGGACCGGTCGTGGAGGCGCTCGCCGCCGACGGCTCGGTGCTGGACGTCATGGACCTCGACCGCCCGTCCCTTCCCGCGCCCGCACAGGCCTGATACTTGACCACTCGTTCTTGAATTCCCTATCGTCGTCGCCATGGCACGGGCGAAGGAGTTCGATCCGGACGCCGCGCTGGAGCGCGCGCTGGAACTGTTCTGGGAGCGCGGGTACGAGGCGACGTCCATGGCCGACCTCGTGGCCCGTCTCGGCATCGCCCGGGCCAGCCTCTACGCGACCTTCGGCGGCAAGCGCGAGCTGTTCCTGAAGGCCCTCGAACGCTACCTCCGCGACACCGACCCGAAGGTCGCCGAGGCGCTGTCGCAGCCCGGACCCGTGCTGCCCGCGGTCCGCGCGCTGATCGAGCGCTACGCCGAGGAGTCGGCGCGCGGCCGGCCCCGGCGCGGCTGCCTGGTGGTGAACACCGCGGTCGAGCTGGCCCCGCGCGATCCCGAGGCCGCGCGGCTGGTGGAGGCGAGCTGGAACTTCCTGGAGGCCTCGCTCACCACGGCCCTGACCCGAGCGCGGGCCCAGGGGGAACTGGCCGCGGACAAGGACCCCCGCGCGCTGGCCCGCCTGCTGCTCGTCCTGTTCCAGGGCATGCGCGTCCTCGGCCGGGCCGCCCCCGACGACCACCGCCTGCGCGACGCGACCCGCCAGGCCGCGGCGCTCCTCACCTGACCCTCCGACCGACCGGCGCGGACCGGTACCGCCCCGCCACTCCGGCGGGGCTTCCTTAGGCCCTTATTCAAGACCGATCGATCTAATATTTGGAGTTCGAGATGCGATTCGACGGCAAGATCGTCCTCATCACCGGCGGCGCGGGCGGCATCGGCCGCGCCACCGCGCACGCCTTCGCCCGCGAGGGCGCGACCGTGGTCCTGGCCGGCCGCGACGCGGCGGCGCTGGCCGAGGCGGTGAAGGAGATCGGCTCGGACCGGGCCGACCACGTCGTGGCCGACGTCACGGACCCGGCCTCGGCCGTCGGCATGGTCGAGACGGCCGCGGGCCGCCACGGCGGCCTGCACGTCGCCGTCAACAACGCCGGGATCCTCGGCGCCGCAGGGCCCGTCGCCGACATCGACGCCGCCGCCTGGAACGGCGTCCTCGCGGTGAACCTGACCGGCGTGTTCCTGTCGATGAAGCACGAGATCGCCCACATGCGCGCCCACGGCGGCGGAGCGATCGTCAACGTCTCCTCCAACATCGGCGCGCACGGGCGCCGCCCCGGCCTCGCCGCGTACGCGGCCTCCAAGGCCGCGGTCAGCGTCCTCACCCGCACCGCCGCCCTCGACCACATCGGCGACGGCGTCCGCGTCAACGCCGTCAGCCCGGGCGCCTCCGACACACCGATGTCGCTCCTGCCCGGCGAGACGCCCGCCGGGCGCGCGGAGCGGATGCGCGCCACGCCGTCCGGCCGCGTGGCCGACACCGCCGAGGTGGCCGAGAGCATCCTGTGGCTGGCGTCGGACGCCTCGTCCCACGTGGTCGGGCACGACCTGGTCGTGGACGGGGGCGTCACCGCCTGACGACGCTTTCCGGGCGGCTCACCGGGCATGCTCACTGCATGGCCCTCTCACCCGGTCAAGACTCCGGCCCTGAACGCTTCCGCCTCGCCGCCAGGGTCACCAGGAAGTACCTGATCGGGGCGCGGAGCCTGCACGACCACATCGCCTCCAAGCTGCTGGGCTCCGGCGCGTCGCGCGTCCTGGACATCGGCTGCGGGGAGGGCGCCCTCAGCGACGCCCTCCCCGACCCGCCGCCGTTCGGGCTCGTGGGGCTTGACGTGTCCGCCGAGCTCCTGGCCGCCCACCCGGCGCCGCGCCTGCGGGCCGACGCGCTGCGTCTGCCGTTCCGGGACGCGGCGTTCGACGCCGCCGTGGCCGTGAACCTGCTCCCCCTGCTGGACGACCCGGACCGCGCGCTCCGCGAGGCCCGCCGCGTCCTCGCCCCGGGCGGCCTCCTCCTGGTCACCGCGATCTGCCGCACCGACAGCCCCGAGCTGTCGCCGGTGTGGCGCCCCGAGCCGACCCCGTTCGACGCCGAGGACGCCCCGGCCCGCGTCGGCGAGGTCTTCGGCGAGGTCGAGGTGGAGCGCTGGGACGCCCCGCTGATCACCCTGCCCGACCAGAACGCCGTCCGCGACTACCTGATAGCCCGCCAGGTCCCCCGCCCCAAGGCAGCCGAGGCCGCCGCCCACCTCCGCACCCCGCTCCCGGTCACAAAACGAGGCTCCCTAGTCCTGGCCCGCCGCTGACGAGGCTGTGTTTTCTACAGTCCCGGCCCACTTCGCTCGCCTGGCGGCTGTGTTTACTACAGTCCCGGCCCACTTCGCTCGCCTAGCGGCTCGCTACGTGACCGTGCCTGGGCGAACGCGGCATCGCTTCGCGATCCGCCCGGCGCCGCTCGCCTCCGGCTTCGCGGCACCGGCCAGGTCACGCGTTCGCGCGCGTGGCCGAGGCCACTTCGAAACAGGCTCTAGAAGACTGCTGAAGATCTTGGGGTTTTGGTCCCGCCGCGGATGCGGCGGGGCCAGTGTGTTGTGGTGTGGTGATGGGTGAGTGGGCCGGGGAGACGGTCGGTCCGGATGTGTGGGAGACGTGCCGGGAGCTGATCCCAGCGGGGAGCGTGTTCGCGTTCCTGGCCGAGCACCGTGGCGCGTTGTTCCCGGCGGTGATGTTCGCGGACATGTATCCGTCGGCGAACGGGCGGCCGTCGATGCCGCCGCAGATCCTGGCCGCGGCGATCACTTTGCAGGCCCTGCACGGGCTGTCGGATTCTGAGACGGTGCAGGAGTTGCGGTGTGACCTGCGCTGGAAGGCCGCGTGCGGGCTGGGCCTGCACGACACCGCGTTCGATGCGTCGCTGCTGGCCTACTTCCGCCGTCGGCTGGCACGCTCGGCCCGGCCCGACCGGATCTTCGAGGCCGTGCGGGAGGTGGTGCGGGCGACCGGGGTGCTCACCGGCAGGCATCGCCGTGCGCTGGACTCCACGGTGCTGGACGATGCGGTCGCCACCCAGGACACCGTCACCCAGTTGATCGCCGCCGTCCGCTCAGTGATCCGCCATGTCCCCGGGGCGGCCGAGGTGGCCGCGGCGGCGTGCACCGCCCACGACTACACCGACCCGGGCAAACCGCGCATCGCCTGGAACGACGAGCAGGCCCGCGCCGAGCTGGTGGACGCCCTGGTCACCGACGCGCTCAGGTTGCTGGGGCACCTGCCCGAGCAGGAACTGGGCGAGCGGGCCGCGAACGCGGTGGGCCTGCTGGCCCTGGTCGCCGGGCAGGACGTCGAACCGGCCGAAGGGTCCGACGGCCGCGACGGGCGCTGGCGCATCACCGACGGCACCGCCCCGGACCGGGTGATCTCGACCGTCGACCCCCAAGCCCGGCACGTCCACAAGACCCGCAGCCACCGCCAGGACGGCTTCAAAGCCCACCTGGCCGTCGAGCCCGAAACCGGCCTGTTCACCGCGGTGGCCCTGCGGCCCGGCGCCGGGGCCGCCCACCACGAGGCCGTCGTCGGCCTGGACCTGCTCGCCGGCGAGGACACCCCGGTGCAGGTGTTCGGCGACACCGCCTACTCCACCGGCCAGGCCCGCCACGCCCTCACCGCCGCCGGGCACCGGCTGTTCATCAAGCCCGCCCCGCTGCGGCCCGCCGTCCCCGGCGGCTTCACCCTCGACGACTTCGCCATCGACACCACCAACGGCACCGTGACCTGCCCCGCCGGGCACACCGCCCCCTTATCGGACCCCGGCGGACGCCACCACCAGCGCAAAGCCGTGTTCGGGAACCGGTGCACCGGATGCCCCCTGCGCGAGCGGTGCACCAACGCCAAGGCAGGCCGGATCCTGACCATCCGCCCCCACCACGACCTCCAAGCCGCCGCCCGCCGCCAATCGGCCCACGACCCGGCCTGGCAAGCCGACTACCGCCGCTGGAGACCACCGGTCGAACGCGCCGTCGCCTGGCTCGTCCACCACGGCAACCGCCGCCTCCGCCACCGCGGCACCATCAAAGCCGACGCCTGGCTCCACACCCGAGCCGCCGTCCTCAACCTCCGCCGACTCATCAACCTCGGACTCACCCGAACCAACGGCACCTGGCACCTGTCCACGGCCGAAGCATGACCACACAGGGGCTGTCCGGCCCACGGCCGGACAGCCCCTCACAAGATCTTCAGCAGTCTTCTAGGCCCGGCCACCACCGCAACCCGGCAACAACCTCAATGGTTGCGATCGCGTCCGAAGGCAGATTCGAGCGAAGCGAGAATCTGATCGCGCAGCGAGCCGCCAAGGCGAGCCGGAGCGATGCCAGCGATCGCCCGCGGTGCCCGACGATGGAGGGCCGCCAGGCCCGAAGGAGGAGGGCACTGCAATGAGCTAGAGCCATCCGAGGTCTTTGGCGGTGCGGGCGGCGGTGTGGCGGTTGTCGGCGCCCAGTTTGGTGACGGCGGCGGACAGGTAGTTGCGGACGGTGCCCTCGGACAGGCCGAGGGTGCGGGCGATGCGGGAGACGGGGGCGCCGTCGGCGGCGGCGCGGAGGGTGTCGAGTTCGCGCGGGGTGAGGGGGCACTCCTCGGCGGCGAGGGCGTCGGCGGCCAGCTGGGGGTCGATGTAGCGGGCGCCCGCGGCGACCTGACGGATGACCTGGGCGAGCCGGCGGCCCGGGGTGTCCTTGCCGAGGAAGCCGCGGACGCCGGCGGCCATCGCGCGGCGCAGGTTGCCGGGGCGGCCGTGCGCGGTCACGATCACCAGGCGGCAGGCGGGCAGCTCGCGGGACAGGCGCTCGGCGGCGGCGAGGCCGTCCAGCCCCGGCATGTCGATGTCGAGGACGGCGACGTCGGGCTTCAGCGCGAGGGCGCGCTCGACGGCCTCGTCTCCTCGTCCGACGTCGGCGGCGACCTCGATACCGTCCTCGGTCTCCAGGAGCAGGACGAGCGCCTCCCTGATCAGGAGGTGGTCGTCGGCGAGCAGGACGCGGATCATGCGACTCCCTTCGCGGGGACGGCGGCCGCCACCCGGAACGTCCCGTCGCCCGCGGGGCCCGCCTGGAAGGCGCCGCCGGCGGCGGTGATCCGTTCGGCGAGCCCGGCGAGGCCGCTGCCCGCGTCCCCGGCGGCGCGGCGCGCGGCGCCGTCGTTGACGATCTCCAGCCGGACCTCGCCGCGGCCGGACCGGACGGTGATCTCGCACCAGGTGGCGCTGGAGTGCCGCAGGACGTTGGTCGCGGCCTCGCGGGCGACCCAGCCGAGGGGCTCATGGACGTGGGCGGGCAGGTCCGGCGACACCTCGGGGCGCTCGCAGCGGATCCCGGCGGCGCGCAGGACGGCGGACATGCCGTCCAGCTCGGTGCGCAGGGACGTGGCGCGGTAGCCGCGGACGACCTCGCGCACGTCGCGCACCGCGTCCCGCGCCATGGTCTGGATCTCGGTCAGCTCCTTGCGGACGCGGCCGTCGTCGCGTTCGAGGAACCGCTCGGCGACCTCGGCGCGCAGCGCGACGGCCTGGAGGCTGTGGCCGAGGACGTCGTGCAGGTCGCGGGCGAATCGGAGGCGCTCCTCCCCCACCGCGGACCGGGCCAGTTCCGCGCGCGCCTCCCGGAGCTCCTGGACCACGTGGAACAGCCAGACCGTGACGTAGCCGGAGAAGGCGCCGAGCGGCACGCCCGTGACCTCGTACATGACGGTCAGCGCGGGAAGCCCGAGGAGCACGCCGTAGACGGGGGTCAGGACGGTCGCCGCCGCCGTCACGGCGATCGCCTCGCGCACCGGGAGGACGACGGCGATCAGCCCGGCGGGGACGAGGAGCGCGTTGCCCCAGCCCTGGCCGGTGCCGAGCAGCGGCGGCAGCGCCCAGCAGATCGCCGCGATCGCGGCGAGCCCGAGCCCGTGCGCCGGGGCGGTGCGGCGCATCAGGTTCTGCCAGAGGAGGCGGGCGTAGAGGGCGAACGCGGCGCCGGCCCCGAGGAGGGCGAGGACCAGCCGCCCGGCGTCGCGCCGGTCGACGATCTCGTACCAGAGCGCCGGCAGCAGGAACCCGGCCAGCGTCAGCACCGTCATCCCCACGATGATCGCGGCGATGACGGTGGGGCGCGGGATCCTGGGCTGCACGCGCCCAGCGTATGCGGCCGTCAAGGGGGGATGCGGGGGCTCAGGCGGCCCGGGGGCGGACGGCGCGGAGGCGGGCGGCGTCCCGTCCCGTGACCAGGCGGCCCTCGTCCAGGACGCCGACCCGGTCCGCGCGGCAGGCCTCGTCCGGGTCGCGGGTCGTGACCACCACCGCGACGCCGTCCGCGGCCAGCGCCCGCAGGACCGACCACACCTCGCGCGCCGCGGCGGTGTCGAGCCCGGCGGTGGGCTCGTCGAGGACGAGCACGTCCGACCGTCCGACCAGGGCCAGCGCCAGGTCGAGCAGGCGCCGCTGCCCGATGGTGAGCCGCTCGAACGGCACGTCGGCGAGGCGGGTGAGGCGGGCCAGCCGCAGTGCCCGGTCGCGGGTGAGCGGGTCCAGGGTCCAGCGCCGCCAGGTGTCGACGACCTCGGCGACGGTCAGGCCGGGGAAAAGGCCGCCGTCGCGCCAGACGGCCCCGGCGCGCGCGGCGTTGCGGTCGGCGTAGGGGTCGACGCCGCGGATCCGGACGGCGCCGCCGGTGGGGCGCCGCAGCCCGGCGAGGATCTCCAGGAGGGCCGTCTTGCCGGAGCCGTAGCGGCCCAGCAGCGCGTAGACCTCCCCCCGCGCCACGGTGAACGAGACGTTGCGGACGGCCTCGTTCAGGTCCAGGTCGCGTACCTCGATCACAGGTGCCTTCATGACATCCATGCTGTCCGGCGGCGGCGCGGGCGTGCAGTCACGGACGTCAGGAAACGATCATGAGGATCTCAGGGGTGACCCATGACGAATGTCATGGGTCGGCCCGGCCACGGCGGTTCCTTCAGGGTTCGGCGATCGCCCACCCTGCGGGCGGGACGACGGCGCCGTCCCCGGTGAAGTCGGCGTCACCGGCCACGCGCGTCCAGCCGGCGGCGGGCAGGTCGACCTTGGCGGGCTCCTCAGCCAGGTTCAGGACGACTCCCAGCCGCTCTTGGCCGTCCCCCACCGTGTAGGAGAAGGCCGTGTTCGTCAAGGTGGCCGCCGTGGTCTGCGCCCGGACGAGCCAGGGATGGCGCCGTCTGACGCCGATCAGGTCCTGGTAGAGGCGGTGGTGGGGCGCGCCGTGGCCGGGAACGTCACCGGGAACCGGCGGGAACTCCGGCCGGACGGCGTCGTCCCCGCCCTCGCGCTCCTCCTTGAGTCCTTCGAGGGCGAACTCGTCCCCCGCGTAGACGGACGGGACGCCGCCGACCGTCATCAGGACCACCAGCGCGTGGGCCAGGGCGCGCCGGTCGGTCAGCCGGGTGGCGATGCGGGTCACGTCGTGGTTGCCGAGGAAGGTCTGCGGGGCGAACGTGGCCAGCATCCCGTTGTGGCGCCCGAGCGCGTAGGCCAGTTCGAAGAAGTTCCGGTCGTTCAGTGAGCTCCAGATGGCCTTCCACAGCTCGTACTGGGTGACGGAGTCGAATCCGGTCTGCTGCACGAGGCTGGCGTAGTCGCCATGGATGACCTCTCCGACGAACCAGGCGTCGGGGAAGCGCGCGCGGACGCGCTCTGTGACCGTCCGCCAGAAGTCCGAGGGGACGGCGTAGGCGGCGTCGAGGCGCCACCCGTCTATGCCGCGCTCCAGCCAGTGGGCCATGACGTCGGTGACGTAGTCGGCGACTTCGGGTTCGGCATGGTTCAGGGTCACGAGGTGGTCGTGCCCCTCGAACGTGCGCAGGTCGGCGTGGAACCACTTCCGGTACGGGGAGGCGTCGCCATTGGCGGCGACGTCGGCGAAGGGCCCGAACCCGCGTCCCACGTGGTTGAAGACGCCGTCGAGCAGCACGCGCACCCCCTTCTGGGACGCTTCGTCGATCAGGCGCCGCAGGTCGTCCTCACCGCCGAGCCGGGGATCGACCCGGTAGTGGTCGACGGTGTCGTAGCCATGCGTCTCGGACGCGAACACCGGGCCGAGGGCGAGCCCGTTGCAGCCGAGGCCCACGAGATGGTCGAGCCAGACGTCGAACCGTCCGAGCCGCGGTGCCGGGGCGGTGGCGGCCGCGCGTTCGGCGCCGACGAAGCCGAGGGGGTAGGCGTGCCACCAGATGACGTGATCGGGCCAGCGCATGCGCGTCTCCTTACCCGGAAAACCATTACGTAACCGCGAACTATCGGGCGAGGCGCTCCATGAGCCTGGCGGCGACCCGCAGCACGTCGAGCTCGGTCTCGGAGAGCCCGTCGAGCGCCTCGGCCAGCCAGGCGTCGCGCTGGGCGATGTCGCGCCGCAGCGCCTCGGCGCCCCGCTCGGTGATCGCCAGCACGACCCGCCGCCTGTCCCGGTCGGCGCGCGAGCGGGAGATCAGACCCTCGGCCTCCAGCTCGGCGAACACGCGCGTGAGGGACTGCGGGCGCTGGCCTTCCGCCTCGGCCACCTCGCCCGCCGTGCCGGGGCCGCCGCGGTAGAGGTGGCCGAGCACGGTGAGCTTGTTCGCGCTCAGCGCCTCGGGCGACCTCGCCGCGCGCATCCGGCGCAACATGCGCATGATCCCGTGCCGGATCTCCGTCACGGCCTCTGTCGGGACGCTCTCCACAGTATTAAGATATCACTTACTAATTTCGAGGAGGCGATCATGACTCTCGCCGGAGTGCGGCCCCGGTCGGTGCCGCCGGCCGCCGTCACCATGGCGGCCGTCCTCGCGGCCTTCGGTTCGGCGCTCCTCCTGGGCCGGCTCGCCCCCCTCGGAGCCGACGCCGTCATGCAGGCGGTCGTCCTGTCCGTCACGCTCGCCGGAGCCCAGCGGGGCGCGTCCCCGGCCGACCGGCTCACCGCGTGCCTCGTCCTGCCCCTCGTCGCCCTCGCGGCGGCCGGGCTGGGGACGCTGATGTCGGGCCATCCGGTCGCGGGTGACGCCGCGTTCGTGCTCCTCGTCACCTCCGCGGTCTGGATCCGCCGGTTCGGGCGCCGGTTCGGCCGGGCGGGCACGCTGATGACGCTTCCCGCGATCGCCCTCCTCGTCATCCCGCATACGCGAGCACCGGGGCACCTCGTGTGGACGCCGGTGATGGCGCTCCTCGCGTGGGCCTGGGTGGCGGCGTTCCAACTGCTCGCCGACCGCCTGACCAGAGACGGCCACGCCCCGCCGAAGGAGTCTGCGAAGCCGAAGGAGTCTGCGAAGGGGACGAGGCGAAGCCCCGCCGTTGGACGGATGGCCGCGCAGATGGCGGTCGCCCTGGCCGCCGCCTTCGCCGCAGGACATCTCTTCTTTCCCGACCACTGGTCTTGGGTCGTCCTCACCGCGTTCATCGTGTGCAATGGTGCCCTTGGGCAAGGAGACGCCTTGTACAAGGGCCTCCTGCGCGCGCTCGGCGCCGCCGCCGGCACCCTTCTGGCCGCCCTCATGGCCGGGGTGTTCGCTCCAGGGGCCTGGGGCTCCGTCGCGCTCATCTTCGTGGTGCTCGGCGTCGCTCTCTGGCTGCGCCCCAGGAACTACGCCTACTGGGCCGGAGGAATCACCGCTGCCCTGTCCCTGCTGTACGGCTACTTCGGGCAGTCCGCGATGCCCCTGCTCTGGTCCCGGCTGGAGGCCATCCTCGCCGGAGGGGTCGTCGGAGTAGCGGCGGCCTGGTTCGTGCTGCCGTTCCGGACCCGGGACGTGCTGCGGCGCCGAGCGGCCGCGGCGCTGGCCGTCCTGCCCCGGGCCCTCGGCGGCGAGCCCGGGGCGCTGACCCGGTTCGAGCGCGCCGTCGCGGAACTGGACAGGCTCTACCCGCCGCTGAGGGCGCACCGGGCCGTCACGCGGCGGCGCCCGCACCACGCCGACGTGGTCGACCATCTGCGCGACATCCGCGGCCACCTCCGCGTCCTGGCCGGGGAACCCGCCGACGAACACGAGAACGGGGGCCGCGCCGCCGTCGAGGAGATCGATTCCGCGGTGGCCGGGATCCGCGCGGTGCTCTCCCCGGCTACGCGCGCACAAGGATCTCCGGGGTCAGCTCTTCCGGACGCCTGATGCCGGAGAGCGCCATGGTCAGCTCCAGTTCGGCCTGGAGGCAGCGCAGCACGTGCTGGACGCCGGCCTGGCCTCCGAGCGCCAGCCCGTAGGCGTACGGGCGCGCGACCAGGACGGCCTCGGCACCGAGGGCGAGCGCCTTGGCGATGTCCGCCCCCGTCCGGATCCCGCTGTCGAAGAGGACGGCCGCCCGGTCGCCGACGGCCTCGACCACGCCGGGGAGCGCGTCCAGCGAGGCGACCGCGCCGTCCACCTGGCGGCCGCCGTGATTGGAGACGATGACGCCGTCCATGCCCGCGTCCACGGCCTGGCGGGCGTCGTCGGGATGCTGGATGCCTTTCAGCGCGATGGGCCCGTCCCAGTGCTCGCGCAGGAAGACCAGATCGTCCCAGGTCAGGGACGGGTTCCCGAAGTTGGCGACCCAGTGCAGGATCGCCATGTCGCGGTTGGCGTCCGTCACCGGCCCGCCGACGGCCTTCTGGAACACCGGGTCGCTGAAGTAGTTCGCGACGCCGATCCCGCGCAGGAAGGGCAGGTAGGCCTGGTCGAGGTCGCGCGGGCGCCACGCCAGCGTGAAGGTGTCGAGCGTGACGACGAGGGCGGTGTACCCGGCCGCCTTCGCGCGCTCCAGGAAGCTGACGGCGAGGTCCCTGTCCTTCGGCCAGTACAGCTGGTACCAGCGCGGCCCGTCCCCGTTGGCCTCCGCCACCTCCTCGATGGCGAACGAGGCCGCGGTGCTCAGCACCATCGTCAGGCCCTCGGCCGCCGCGGCCCGCGCCACGGCGAGCTCGCCGTCCGGGTGGAAGATCGACTGCACGCCGATGGGGCCGAGCAGGACCGGCGACGGCATCGGCGTGCCGAGCACGGTCGCCGACAGGTCGCGCTCGGCGACGTCTCGCAGCATGCGCGGGACGATCCGCCACCGCTCGAACGCGGCGCGGTTGGCCCGCGCGGTCGCCTCGCTGCCCGCCGACCCGGCCACGTAGCCGAACGCCCGCGCCGACAGCGACCGCTCGGCGAGCCCCTCCAGCTTCGTCAGATCCGTGGGCAGCGCCGGCAGGACGTCCCCGAGTCCCTGCAGATAGATCGAGTTCTGGAAGTCGGCCAGCCCGCTCAACGAAACCTCCACCTGCTCGACGGAACCCCCGCCCCCGGCGACGAGAATCCGGAGCGGGAGACCGAAACGGTCCGTGCTCAATCTGCCAGGTCCGCGGAGGTGACGAAACGGGATCGATCCACCGTCTTGACCGGAACACCCGGTGGGGCGGGCGAAAGATGTCCCCGGGACCGGCCACAATGTGGGGCATGGCACGACGCGGATCCCAAGCCCCTCCCCCGCCGCCGGACTTCGAGGAGAACATCGTCGACGTCGACGTCTCCGACGAGATGCGCGGCAGCTTCCTCGAGTACGCCTACTCGGTCATCTACCAGCGGGCGCTTCCCGACGCGCGCGACGGCATGAAGCCCGTCCAGCGCCGGATCCTGTACTCGATGAGCGAGATGGGGCTGCGCCCTGACCGCGGGCACGTCAAGTGCGCCCGCGTCGTCGGCGAGGTCATGGGCAAGCTGCACCCGCACGGCGACAGCGCCATCTACGACGCGATGGTGCGGATGGCGCAGCCCTGGGCGATGCGGATGCCGCTGGTCGACGGGCACGGCAACTTCGGCTCGCTCGGCGGCGACGACCTGCCCGCCGCCATGCGGTACACCGAGGCGCGGATGTCCCGCGAGGCGATGCTGATGGTCACCTCCATCGACGAGGACACCGTCGACTTCCGCCCGAACTACGACGGGCAGGAGCAGGAGCCGGAGGTGCTGCCCGCCGCGTTCCCGAACCTGCTGGTCAACGGCGCGTCCGGCATCGCGGTCGGGATGGCGACGAACATGGCGCCGCACAACCTCGGCGAGGTCGTCGCCGCGGCCCGGCACCTGATCGACCACCCGGACGCCACGCTCGAGGAGCTGATGCGCTTCGTGCCCGGCCCCGACCTGCCCACCGGGGGCAGGATCGTCGGCCTGGAGGGCATCCGCGACGCCTACGAGCGCGGCCGGGGGACTTTCCGCACCCGCGCCACGGTCTCCATCGAGAGCGTCACGCCCCGCCGCAAGGGCATCATCGTCAGCGAGCTGCCCTACGCCGTCGGCCCCGAGCGCGTGAAGGCCAAGATCAAGGAACTGGTCAACGCCAAGAAGATCCAGGGGATCTCCGACCTGAAGGACCTCACCGACCGCACCGTCGGCCTCCGCCTGGTCATCGAGATCAAGAACGGCTTCAACCCCGAGGCCGTCCTCGCCGACCTCTACCGGCTGACGCCGATGGAGGAGACGTTCGGCATCAACAACGTCGCCCTGGTCGACGGCCAGCCCCGCACGCTCGGCCTGCGCGACCTGCTCCAGGTCTACATCGACCACCGCATCGACGTCGTCCGCAGGCGCTCGCTCTTCCGGCGCAAGAAGCGCGAGGACCGCCTCCACCTCGTCGACGGCCTGCTCGTCGCGCTGCTGAACATCGACGAGGTCATCCAGGTCATCCGGCAGAGCGACGACGCCGCCCAGGCCAAGCAGCGCCTCATGCAGATCTTCGAGCTGTCGGAGATCCAGGCGCAGTACATCCTCGACACCCCGCTGCGCCGCCTCACCCGCTACGACCGCCTGGAGCTGGAGAAGGAGAAGGAGCAGCTCGCCAAGGAGATCGCCAAGCTGACCGCGATCCTCGAGTCGGAGAAGAAGCTGCGCGCCCTCGTGTCCAAGGAGATGGGCGAGGTCGTCAAGGAGTTCTCCACCCCGCGCCGGACCGTCCTGCTGGAGTCCTCCGGCCACACCGCCGCGGAGGCCGTGCCCCTGGAGGTGGCCGACGACCCGTGCACGGTGCTGCTCTCCACGACCGGCCTCCTGGCCCGGACGCACGACGCGTCGCCGCTGCCCGACAGCGGGCCCCGCGCCGCGCACGACGTGCTGACCTCGGTCGTGCCCGCCACGGCCCGCGGCCAGATCGGCGCGGTGACGTCCCTGGGCCGCATGATCCGCGTCGACGTCCTCGACCTGCCGACGCTGCCGCCGTCCGCGACGCCCCCGTCCCTGGCGGGCGGGGCCCCGATCACCGAGTACGTCGACCTGGAGCCGGACGAGACGGTCGTGGGCATCGCCTCCGTCGGCGAGGAGGGCGGCGGCCTGGCGCTGGGCACCGCCCAGGGCGTGGTCAAACGGGTGGTCCCCGACTTCCCCGCCAACCGCGACGAGTTCGAGGTCATCGGGCTCAAGGAGGGCGACCGCGTGGTCGGCGCCGTCCAGCTCCTGTCCGAGGAGCAGCACCTCGTCTTCATCACCACCGACGCGCAGCTCCTGCACTTCGCCGCGTCCCTCGTCCGTCCCCAGGGCCGGGCCGCCGGAGGCATGGCGGGCATCAAGCTCGGCTCCGGCGCGGGCGTCCTGTGGTTCGGCGCCCTCGACCCGGCCCGCGAGGCCCGCGTCATCACGGTCTCCGGTTCGTCCTCCGCGCTGCCCGGCACCCAGACCGGAGCGATCAAGCTGGCCGACTTCGCCGACTTCCCGGCCAAGGGCCGCGCGACCGGCGGCGTCCGCGCCCACCGGTTCCTCAAGGGCGAGGACGTCCTTCTCCAGGCGTGGGCGGCCCCGACACCGCTCCGCGCGGCGGCCGCGGGCGGCAGGCCGGCGATGCTCAACGTCACCCTGGGCCGCCGGGACGGCTCCGGCGAGAGGCTTGACAAGCCGCTGACCGCGATCAGCGGCCCCCTGGGCCCGCCGCCTCCGGAGGAGGACACCCCCGACGACTGACGCGAGAGGCCCCGGGCGGTCGCCCGGGGCCTCTGCGTTCCGCCGTCCGCCGCGAGGGCGGAAGGGACCGGCGGAAGGGAGGGACGCCTCAGTCGGCGCAGATCGCGAAGACGCTGATGCCGACGTCGCTGAAGCCGGTCTGGCGGCCGAGCACGATCCAGCCGCGGGCGTCGTCGGTCGGGAACGAGCCGACGAGGATGGCGCCGTTGCCCCGCGCCTCCCCACCGCCGCCGAGGACGCGCTTGCCACCGGGGCAGAGGAGGGTCCGGCGCTGGAAGTTGGGGACGTTGGCGTTCGGCAGGGTCACGAGCTGGTAGCCGGGCGGAAGGGCGGCGGCCCGGTGCGCGGCCGGCCTGGAGGGGGACTGGGCGCTGGCCGCCCCGGCGGTGGCCAGGCCGGTCACCGCGGCGGTCGCGGCCAGGGCCAGGGCGGTCGTCTTGATCGACGGCATGTGCTCTCCTTCGACGGTGGTCCCCGCACCGCCGGGATCCGCGCGTCCCCGGAGACGCAGGGGGGTGCCGGGGACGCGGGTGGCGGGGGGTGACCAGTGAGGATTGAACACGCCCAGTGTTCAGCAAGTCACGCTGGGCTTCCAGAGCCTCGCCCACCTCAGTCGATTACGGAGAGTGCACAACCGCCATTGCGGAGGGAGTCTGCCTGGGCCGCGCGGCTCTCACCAGCGGTAGTCGCTTCATTACGGACAGCGCCTGTCCGGATGCGGCCAGCTACGCCGCGCCTCCCGGGGACTCCTCCCGGCGGTCAGACCTCCACGTCGTCGGGACCCCAGTGGGCCTCCATGCGGATGATCTTGCCCTCGGAGTCGAAGGTCATGACGTCGATGGCGTGGACGCGCATACCGGGGACGTCGACGGTGAAGGCCATGGCGGCGCGGTCGCCGTGGGAGCCGCGGATGGGCGCGTCGAGGGTGAGCTTGGCGCCGCCGGCGATGGCGTTGGCGTAGAACTCCTCGATGGCGGCGCGCCCGGTCATCGGCGGGTGGCCGACCGGGTCCTCGATGACGGCGTCGTCGGCGTAGAGGCCGCAGACGGTCGCGGCGTCGGCGGCGTTGAAGGCGTCGACGTAGGTCTGGAGTGCCTGCTTCATGTGGTCCTGGGAGGGCATGACCGAAGCCTAGCAAGCGATCGCTTGGTCACCGGCGGGACATGATGGGGGCATGGCTATCGCATCGTTCATGGTTCCGCTCGGCTCCCCCGTTCCCGCGTTCCGGCTCCCGTCCGTCGAGGGCGTGGCCGTCTCGGACGGCGACTTCCCGGACGCGGCGGCCCTCCTGGTGGTGTTCCTGTCCAACCACTGCCCCTACGTCCGGCGGATCGAGAACGGGATAGGCGCGCTCACCGCCGAGTACGCGGACAAGGGCCTGGCCACGGTCGCCGTGTGCAGCAACGACGTCGCGAACTACCCCGACGACGGCGCCGAGCACCTGCGGGAACAGGCGGAAAGGGCCGGGTTCCGGTTCCCCTACCTGGTGGACGAGTCGCAGGAGACCGCCAAGGCGTTCAAGGCCGCCTGCACGCCCGACTTCTTCCTCTACGGCCGGGAGCGCACGCTCGCCTACCGGGGCGAGTTCGACGGGGCGAGGCCGCGCAACGACGTCGAGCCGGACGGGGCCTCGCTCAGGGCCGCGCTGGATCACGTCCTGGCCGGAAAGGAGGTCCCCGAGCCGCACACGCCGAGCCTCGGCTGCGGCATCAAGTGGAGGCCCGGCAACGAGCCGGTGTGATCACGGGACGTCTGATCGCGGCGCTCGAATCACACCGCTCGAATCACACCCTTTGAATCACACCGCCTGAATCACATCGGGCGAGTTACGCCACCGTGGTTCGGTCCTCGCGGGGACGCGGCCTCGGGGACCGCAGGCCGCGTTCGGCGCAGTCGGCCAGGGCTTCGAGGAGGTCGGCCGGCCCCTTCGAGGCGTCGTCGTAGTGCCAGAACCGGATGAGCCTCTCGCCCTCCGCGCCCGGGTTGAAGCGGCCGAGGGTGAAGCAGCCGGCGACGGCCATGCGGACGATGACGCGTTCGCTGTCGTCCAGCTGGGCCACGTAGGCGGCCGCGTCGATGAGGCCGATCGCGGCGCGGGCGTTGCGGCCGCCGTCGCAGGGATCTGGCCGGTTGATGCGCCACTGCGCGTACGGGCGCAGGTACTCCGCGATCATGCAGGTTCTGAGCACCGTCTCATGCTGGGGCCGCCCGCGGGCGCGGGGGCCTGCCTTGACCCAGCCCTTGCCGGATGCTGACCGAAGATCAGCCGCTGAGGCCGTGCCGGAAGGCGTAGGTGACCGCCTGGGCCCGGTCCCGGAGGTTCGCCTTGGCGAACAGGTTGTTGATGTGCGTCTTCACGGTCGCCTCGGAGATGAACAGGTCGCCGGCGATCTCGGCGTTGGAGCGTCCCTGGGCGATGAGGGTGAGCACCTCCGCCTCGCGCCGGGTCAGGCCGTCCGGCAGCGTGCCGCCCCCGCCGCGGCGGGGGCGCTCGCCGACCGCCACGGCCTCGACCAGGCGGCGCTGGACGGCCGGGTCGAGCTGGGACGCTCCCCCTCGGACGGCGGCCACGGCGCGGGCGATCTCGTCGGCGTCGGCGTCCTTGGTGAGGTAGCCGCGGGCCCCGGCGCGCAGCGCGGCGAAGATCGACTCGTCGTCGGCGTAGGTGGTGAGCACGACGATCCCGACCTGCGGGTGCGCCTCCTTGATGCGGCGGGTCGCCTCCACGCCGTCCATCCGCGGCATGCGCAGGTCCATCAGGACGACGTCGGGCTCCAGGTCGGCGACCATCGCCACGGCCTGCTCGCCGTCGCCGCACGCCCCGGCGACCTCGATGCCGGGCAGCAGTTCCAGCAGCAGGACAAGGCCCTCCCGCACCACGGTCTGGTCGTCGACGACCAGGATCCTCGCCGTGTCGTTCACCGCTCCCGCCTCCCGTCAGGCCGGCACGCTGAGGGACACGCGGAATCCCTTGCCGTCCGGTCCGGTGACCAGCGTGCCATCGATCAACTCCGCACGCTCCCGCATCCCCACGAGGCCGTACCCGCCGCCGCCCAGCTCCTCGACGGTCTCCGTACCGCCGGTGTCGGTCACTTCGAGCTCCACCTTGCCGGTGAGGTAGCGCAGGGCGACCTGGGCGCGCGCGCCGGGAGCGTGCTTGCGGACGTTGGTGAGCGCCTCCTGCGCGGTCCGTACGACCGCGAGCCCGGCCTGCGGCGACAGTTCGCGCGGTTCGCCGGTCACGTGCACGTCGCAGGGGCGCCCGGTGCTGGCGTAGAACTCCTCGGCGAGCTCCTGGATGACCTCTTTGGGCTGCGGTGTCTCCCCGCGCAGCGTCGCCAGGGCCCGCCTGGTCTCCTCCAGGCCGGAGCGGGCGAGGTTCCGCGCGCGCTCCACCCGGTCCAGTGCCTGGACGCGGTCGCCGTCCCGCGCGAGCAGCAGCCGCGCACCCTCCAGATGGACGATCTGCGCCGACAGCGAGTGGGCCAGGATGTCGTGGATCTCCCGTGCGATGTGCGACCGTTCGGCGAGGACGGCGTTGGCCGCCTCCGCGCGGCGGGTCGCCTCCTGCGCGGCCTTGCCGTGGCGGCTCGCCAGCGCGCCGAGCGTGAGCCCCGCGAACGCCGCCATCAGGCCGAGATCCGCGCCGCCGGAGCCGAACCCCTCCCCCACCCCGGCGATCGAGGCGATCGTCAGGGCGCTGACCGCGATGCCCCAGGGGATCGGCAGGCGCGTCAGCAGCACCCAGAGACCGATCATGGAGAACAGCAGGCCGTCCCCGGGATGGGGGGCGAGCGCGTACAGCGCCATCGCCGCCGCGATGGACCCGAGCAGGAGGCCGATCCCGAGGCGCCGGTGCGGCCCCTCGTTCCTGCGCCCGAACCACAGACCCGCACCGAGCAGGAGGAACATGACCACGTTGAGCACGACGAATGCCAGGCCCGCGCCGTGCAGCGCGGGGGCGGGGTCGGCCCTGAGCAGGCCGCGGACGTAGGCGGCCAGCCCCCAGGCCAGCAGGTTGCCGATGACGAGAAAGCGGGTCACCCGCTCCCCGGTGGTCTTCACGGGACGACGCTAACCGGTGCGGCGCCGTCCGCGCTCCCCGCCCGCGGGCCCGGAACGGGACCCTGGGCGATCGCCACCGGGGCGGGGACGGTGCGGTCGAGGGAGTGCATGCCTTCGAAGGTATGCGGCGCGGGCGCCCGGCAGGATCGGCGCCAGGCTGGACTTCCCGGTCTCCACCGCGGGGTGGAGACCCACGCTCAGGTGTCGATGCGCTCGGCGTCCAGCTCGGTGGCTCCGGCGGTGATGAACGCGCGGCGCGGGGCGACCTCGCTGCCCATCAGCAGGTCGAACACCTTGCCCGCCTCTTCGGCGTCCTCGATGCGGACGCGCCGCAGCACCCGGTGGCGCGGGTCGAGCGTCGTCTCGGCCAGCTGGTCGGCGTCCATCTCACCGAGGCCCTTGTAGCGCTGGATCGGCTCCTTCCAGCGCTGGCCCTTGCGCTCCAGCTCGACGAGCCGCTTGCGCAGCTCGGCGTCGGAGTAGGTGTAGATGTACTTGTCCTGCCCCTTCCTGGGCTTGATCAGCTCGATGCGGTGCAGCGGCGGGACGGCGGAGAAGATCCGCCCGGCCTCCAGCATCGGCCGCATGTAGCGGTAGAAGAGGGTGAGCAGCAGCGTGCGGATGTGGGCGCCGTCGACGTCGGCGTCGGCGAGGATCACCACGCGGCCGTAGCGGGCGGCGTCGACGTCGAACGTCCGCCCCGACCCGGCGCCGAGCACCTGGATGATCGCGGCGCACTCGGCGTTCTTCAGCATGTCGGCGACGGACGCCTTCTGCACGTTCAGGATCTTGCCGCGGATCGGCAGCAGCGCCTGGAACTCGGAGTTGCGGGCCAGCTTGGCGGTGCCGAGGGCCGAGTCGCCCTCGACGATGAACAGCTCGCTGCGGTCGTCGGCGGTGCGGCAGTCGACGAGCTTGGCCGGGAGGGCGGAGTTCTCCAGGGCGTTCTTGCGGCGCTGGTTGTCGCGCTGGGTGCGGGCGGCGATGCGGGTCTTGGCGGCGCCGGCGACCTTCTCCAGGACGGCGCGCAGCGGCTGCTTCTGACCGCGCGGCGGGTTCTCGAAGATCGCGCGAAGCTCGCGCTGCACGACCTGGGAGACGATGCGCGTCGCCGCGGAGGTGCCGAGGACCTCCTTGGTCTGGCCCTCGAACTGCGGCTCGGGCAGGCGGACCGTCACCACGGCGGTGAGGCCCTCCAGGACGTCCTCCTTGATGACGTCCTCGTCGCCGTTCTTCAGCAGCTTGGTGGCGCGGAGCTGCTCGTTGAGGACCTTGAGCACCGCGCGGTCGAAGCCGCGCACGTGCGTGCCGCCCTTCGGGGTGGCGATCACGTTGACGAACGACTTGGTGATCGTGTCGTAGCCGCTGCCCCAGCGCAACGCGATGTCGACCTCGAGGTCGCGCTCCACGTCGGTGGGCGTGAGGTGGCCCTGGTCGTCGAGGACGGGGACGGTCTCGGTGAAGTGGCCGCGCCCCTGGAGCCGCAGCACGTCGACGAGCGGGGCGTCCTTGGCGAGGTAGGAGCAGTACTCGCCGATGCCGCCGTCGAACCGGAACGTCTCGTCGACGACCTCCTCGCCGCGCTCGTCGCGGACGTCGATGGTCAGGCCCGGGATGAGGAACGCGGTCTGCCGCATCCGGTCGAGGACGAGGGACTGCTCGACCGTCGCGTCCTTCAGGAAGATCTGCAGATCGGGCCAGAAGCGGACACGGGTACCGGTCGTCTTCTTGGCGACCTTGCGGATCTGGCGCAGGCCCGACTTCTTCTTGAAGCGGGCGTTCGGGCGGCCCTCGTCGGCGAACTCGCCGGGCAGGCCGCGCCGGAAGCTGATCGCATGGGTGTGGCCGTCGCGGTCGACCTCCACGTCGAGCCGCGAGGACAGGGCGTTGACCACGGAGGCGCCGACGCCGTGCAGGCCGCCGGAGGCCGTGTAGGACACGCCGCCGAACTTGCCGCCCGCGTGGAGCCGCGTCATGACCAGCTCGATCCCGGGCAGGCCCGTCTTGGGCTCCAGGTCGACGGGGATGCCGCGGCCGTTGTCGCCCACCTCGAAGGAGCCGTCGGCGCGCATCGTCACGCTGATGTGCGTGCAGTAGCCGGCGAGGGCCTCGTCGACGCAGTTGTCGACGATCTCCCACAGGCAGTGCGCGAGGCCACGGCTGTCGGTCGACCCGACGTACATGCCGGGTCGCTTGCGCACGGCCTCCAGCCCCTCCAGCACCGACAGGTGCCGGGCGGAGTAGCCGTGCGGGTCTTCGGTTGTCGCTTCGGCGGTCGCGGCGGTCAACGTGCGTGTGCTCCTCGGGGGTAGGACGGTCGGCAGAAGGGTACCCCCGGACGCCGACAATCCACCGAAAGGCTCGCCGCCGCCGACGTCGCGCACGCCGTCGCGGTGGGGCCCGTACGGTCCGCCAGGCTACCCCTACTTCGACTATCAGACCCGAACGTCCACCTATGGGTGGGTGTGCCAGGCCCGGTTTCTCCTTACTGTCCTCGCATGGCGCAAACGATCGAGGTCTCGGGCCTCCGCAAGCGATACGGGGACGTCCGGGCCGTGGACGGGGTGACGTTCTCCGTCGAGGAGGGCGAGTTCTTCGGCATCCTCGGGCCGAACGGGGCCGGCAAGACCACCACACTGGAGATCATCGAGGGGCTGCGGCAGGCGGACGAGGGCGACCTCACCGTGCTCGGCCTCCCCCCGTGGCCTCGCAACTCCAAGCTGCTCCCCAGGATCGGCGTCCAGTTGCAGGCGTCGTCGTTCTTCGAGCGGCTGACCGCGCGGGAGCAGCTGCGGACGTTCGGCTCCCTCTACGGCGTCCCGGCGAAGAAGGCCGACGCGATGCTCGAACTGGTCGGCCTGGACGACAAGGCCGACACCCGCGTCGAGAAGCTCTCGGGCGGCCAGGCGCAGCGCCTGTCCATCGCGTGCGCGCTCGTGCACGACCCTGAGCTGCTGTTCCTCGACGAGCCCACCGCCGCGCTGGACCCGCAGGCGCGCCGCAACCTGTGGGACGTGCTCCGCTCGATCAACACCGAGGGCCGCACCATCGTCCTGACCACGCACCACATGGACGAGGCGGAGAGCCTCTGCGACCGCGTCGCCATCATGGACTCGGGCAGGATCCTCAAGCTCGGCGCCCCGGCGGTCCTGGTGCGCGGACTGGACGCCCCCGCAAGGATCAGCGTGGCCAGCGGCGTCCTGGCCGTCGAGGACGCGCGGCTCCTGCCAGGCGCCGACGGGGCCGACGACGACGGCGTCTCGCTGACCATTTCCACCCGAGATCCCTCTGCGGTGGTCGCCGCCATGGCCGCCAAGGACGCCCTCACCGGCGTCCAGATCCGCGGCGCCACGCTTGAGGACGTCTTTCTGGAGCTCACCGGACGGGAGTACAGGGCGTGAGCACGTTCGAGAGTTTCAAGAGCCTGTCCAGGGCGATGTTCCTGGGTTTCCAGCGCGACTACACGGCGCTGTTCTTCACCGTGTTGTTCCCCCTGATGTTCCTGGTGCTCTTCGCTGGGATCTTCGGCCACCAGTCGACCTCCAAGGTGAAGGTCCTGGAGGTGGGGAAGGCGCCGGTCATCGACCAGGCGGTGACGCAGGGGGCCGACGAGCTCGGCAAGGTCCTGAAGGTCGAGAAGGCCCCGGACCGCGCCGCGGCCCTCCGCAAGGTCGAGAAGGGGGACGCCGACGCGGTCGTGGAGCAGCGCGGGGGCGAGCTGGTCGTCCACTACTCGGCGGCCGACCAGGTCAAGTCCGGGACGGTGCGGGGGCTGATGAACTCGATCGTCCAGTCGGCGAACCTCGCCGCCTCCGGCAAGCCGCCCGCCTACCGGGTGACCGACCAGCAGGTGGAGGACGACTCGCTCAAGGCCATCCAGTTCTTCACCCCGAGCCTGCTGGGCTGGGCCCTGGCGTCGGCGGGCGTCTTCGGGGCGTCCCAGACGCTCGTCACATGGCGGACCAAGGGCATCCTGCGCCGCCTCCAGCTCTCCCCCGCGCCGATCCCCACCGTGTTCGCCGCGCGGGTGGCGGTCAGCCTCGCCGTGGCCCTCGTCCAGTTCGTGCTGTTCGTGGTGGTGGCGCAGCTGCCGATGTTCGGCCTGAAGCTCAGCGGCGCCTGGTGGATGGCGATCCCGATGGTGATCGCGGGCGTGCTCGCGTTCCTGTCGATCGGGATGCTGATCGGCGCGTGGGCCAAGACGCAGGAGACCGCGCAGGCGGTGACCCAGCTGATCGTGCTGCCGATGGCGTTCCTCGGCGGCTCGTTCTTCCCGCTGGACGCCTCCCCCACCTGGATGAGGACGCTGTCCTACATCTTCCCGCTGCGCTATCTCAACGAGGGCATGCTCAATGTGATGGGCCGGGGGCTCGGGCCGGCCTCCGCGCTGCCCCAGATCGCCGTTCTGCTGGGCGTCGCGGTCGTCGGGGCGCTGATCGCCATGCGCGTGTTCCGGTGGGACGCCGCCTAATGTGACCTCGGTCACTTATTGGGCCATTCTGCTGTGGGCGTACGAAGAACCAGGTTGGGAACGCCAGCGTCGGGTTAGATGTTGTCCTAAGTACCGACCCCGAGCATGAGGAAGGTGCCGTGACTGGAGCCCTTGCCCCAACCAAGCCGCTGACCGTCGCCGACCGATGCGACCGCTGCGGCGCTCAGGCCTACGTCCGTGCGGTCCTTGTAGGCGGCGGCGACCTTCTGTTCTGCGCCCACCACGGGCGCAAGTACGCAGAGGCCCTCCGCTCCAACGGGGCCGACATTCAGGACGAGACCGACCGCCTCACCGAAACCCCGGCCGTCGCTTCGGACGAGGACCGGTAGACCTCCAATAGAGCGAACCCAAGGACGGCGGCCACCGGAGACGGGGGCCGCCGTTCGCATTCCACCCGTTAGGCGCATCGCCGAGCACAATGCGGCGACAATTGCGAAGAGTATGCGAATGATTGCGCATCGTAGCCGAATCGGAGTGGTGGCGTGCCGCGTCTCGTCCTTCTCACCGAGTGGTGACGTTCTTCACCCGGTAGTGATAGGCCGCCGCCCGCTCGAACCCCTCCGCCTCGTACAGCGCCCTGGCGGGAGCGTTCCGCTCGACCACGACCAGGTACGCCCGTTCGCATCCCTGCTCGCGCCCCCAGCCGAGAAGGGCACGCAGGACGCGCCTGCCCAGCCCCCGCCTCCGCGCGTCCGGTGCGACGGCCATGGCGTAGATTCCGAGCCACTCGCCCTGCGGGACGCCGCGCCCCACGGCGGCACCGTCCGCCCAGGCGTAACCGGCGCCCACACCGGTGAGGATCTTCTCCGCCATCGGCAGCTGGTGGTCGTAGCGGCCGTCCACCGACCACCAGAGGTCGAGCCACTCCCGGGACGGGGAGTCAGCGACCTCCACGCCCTCCCGCCCGTAGGGGCCGCTTAGCTCGGTCGCCATCGCGATCGTCGGTTCGACCACGCCGTACGCGCGGCCTTCAAGGACCCGGTCGAGCCCTTCGGGCCGCGCCTGGGCGTCCATCAGGAACACCGTCGGGAGCCCCAACCCGGCGTAGAAGCCCTCGGTCCGCTCGATGGCCTTGTCCAGGTCTCCTGGATCACTCAGAGGCAGGACGGAGTTGGCGCGCTTCGTCACGCCGCCGGCGTGGCGCAGCAGCCAGCCGCCCATATCCTGTGCGGATGGCGCGGGCCACGCTTCGGCGACCAGCTCGCCCAACCGGCTCTCGAGGGACCGCGCCATCTGTCACCGCTTTCGGGAGAATCGTGCACATCCTGCTGCCGCCGTCGGAGAAGAAGGCCGCCGAGGGGGACGGGCCTCCCCTCGATCTCGCCTCGCTGAGCTTTCCCGGGCTGAACCCGGCGCGCAAGCGCGTTCTCTCGGCCCTGGCGAAGGCCTGCCGGCGCGCCGACGCGGCCGAGGTGCTCGGACTGCCGCCCGGCCAGGCCGACGAGGCCATCGCCCGCAACAGGGCCGTGCGCAAGGCACCGACCATGCCCGCGGCACGGCTCTACACCGGCGTCCTCTACGACAACCTCGACCTCGCCGATCTGGACGCCGAGGCCGCGGCCCGGCAGATCATCGTGTTCTCGGGGCTGTGGGGCGCGCTGAGGCTCACCGACCGCGTCCCGCCCTACCGGCTGGCCATGGGCGTGTCGCTGCCTCCCGGAGGAGGGCTGGGGGCCTCGTGGCGCCCGGCGATGCGCAAGGCGCTCCTCCTGGACGACGACCTGGTCGTCGACATGAGGTCCGGACCGTACGCCTCGGTGTGGAAGGCGCCCGCGCCCGCGGTCGCCGTGCGGGTGTTCAGGGAGCGGCTCGCGGACGGCGTCGCCAAGCGGACCGTCGTCAGCCACATGGCCAAGGCCACGCGCGGACGCATCGCCCACGACCTCATCAAGGCGGGCGCCGCGCCGCGCACTCCCGAGGGCCTCCTGAAGGCCGTGGCCGACCTCGGCCACACCGTCGAGTTGAACGGCACGAACCTCGACGTCATCCTCCACGACTGACCCGCACGCCCCTCGGCCAGCGCCGGCCTCTCACGACCCGACACGCTCGCGGCAGGATTCCGAGGCGCGGCAGGCTCGCGGCAAGTGACACGCTCCCCGCATGCTCGCGCCACGCGGCAGGGCCCCGGCTTTGCCGGGGCCCTCGCGTCGGGCGGTGGTGCGGCCGGTCAGTCCAGGTAGTCGCGCAGGACCTGGGAACGGGACGGGTGGCGCAGCTTCGACATGGTCTTGGACTCGATCTGCCGGATGCGCTCCCGGGTGACCCCGTAGACCTTGCCGATCTCGTCCAGGGTCTTCGGCTGGCCGTCGGTGAGGCCGAACCGCATCGACACCACGCCCGCCTCGCGCTCGCTGAGCGTGTCCAGGACCGAGTGGAGCTGCTCCTGGAGCAGGGTGAAGCTGACCGCGTCCGCCGGGACGATGGCCTCGGAGTCCTCGATGAGGTCGCCGAACTCGCTGTCGCCGTCCTCACCGAGCGGCGTGTGCAGCGAGATGGGCTCGCGGCCGTACTTCTGGACCTCGACGACCTTCTCAGGGGTCATGTCGAGCTCCTTGGCCAGCTCCTCCGGGGTGGGCTCGCGGCCCAGGTCCTGGAGCATCTGCCGCTGCACGCGCGCCAGCTTGTTGATGACCTCGACCATGTGCACCGGGATGCGGATGGTGCGGGCCTGGTCGGCCATCGCGCGGGTGATCGCCTGCCGGATCCACCAGGTGGCGTACGTGGAGAACTTGTAGCCCTTGGTGTAGTCGAACTTCTCGACCGCGCGGATCAGACCGAGGTTGCCCTCCTGGATGAGGTCCAGGAACAGCATGCCGCGGCCGGTGTAGCGCTTCGCCAGCGAGACCACCAGGCGGAGGTTGGCCTCCAGGAGATGGTTCTTGGCGCGGCGGCCGTCCTCGGCGATCCACTCGAAGTCCTCGAGGTCCTCCTCGGACATCGAGGGGCCGGACGCGGCGAGGCGCTCCTCGGCGAACAGGCCGGCCTCGATCCGCTTGGCGAGCTCGACCTCCTGCTCGGCGTTCAGCAGCGGGACCTTGCCGATCTGCTTGAGGTAGTCCTTGACGGGGTCGGCGGTGGCGCCGGCGGCCGCGATCTGCTGCGCGGGCGCGTCCTCGTCGTCGTCGCCGAGGGTGAACCCCTCCTCCTCCGAGGTCGGGGTGTCGCCCTTGCCGGCCGGGACGGCCTTCGCCGCGGGCACGGCGACCGGGGCGGGCTCCTCCTCGGCCTCGGGCTCCTCGGCCTCGGCGGTGTCGGCGGTGTCGTCGGTGTCGTCCTCGAGCTCGACCTCGAGGTCGGTCAGGTCGGCGTCGAGATCGACGTCCACCTCGTCGTCGACCTCGGGGTCCTCGCCCTTGTCGGCCTTGTCGGACGGGGCGGCCTTGACGGGCTGCGCGGCCTTCTTCGCAGGCGCGCCCTTCTTCGCCTTGGCGCCCTTGGCCTGCGCCGCCTTCTTCGGCGGGGCGGGCTTGGGAGCCGCCGGACGCTGCTCGGCGACGGCCTCCTCAGGCGCGTCGTCGCCGACGACGGCGGTCACCGTGTCGGGCTGCTCCTTGGCGGCGGCGGCGGTCTTGGGCCTGCGTGCCGGCGGCGTCGCGCGCTTGCGCGGACGCTTGGGCGCCGCTGAGTCGGCAGCGCTCACCATGACGGTCACACCCTCCTTGCTGAGGCTCCGCAGAATGCTGGAGGCCTTCGACACGGGGATGTCGGCCTCCTCGAACGTACGTCGTACGTCGTCGGCTTCGAGGTAACCCTGGGACCGTCCACGCTCGATCAGTTGCGCGATGACGTGATCGTGCAGATCTGACGCTTTCGAGGTCGAGCTAGCAGGCGACACAAATACCTCTCGAACGAACGTGTGGCTTGGTTGACCCAAGTGCCCTGACGGGCTCGGCCTCACACTGGGTGGGACCACACACGGAGCGGACCTCCCGGTGCGGGACCGCAGCGTACCCGCTCTCTCTGGGTCAAGCATTCTGGCACTGCTGCGCATTCCGCCTTGGAGTCCTACCCGGTAACACTCCACCTTAGAGGGCGTGGGGCGGTCCTTCGAACGTGCGGGACCGTCTCGGCGCCGACTTCGGCGGGGTTCACTCGGATTTGGGCGGGACGTGCAGGGCAAGCACGGTCACATCGTCTACCTGCTCATACCCGGCAAGCATCCGATCGACCAGGAAGTCGACGAGTCTCTCGGGATCTCCTACCACTTCAGGTGGGGCGTCCGCCGCCACGGCGACAAGCTCCTCCAGCCCGGCGTCCACCCCACGCCTACGGTTCTCCACAAGTCCATCGGAATAGAAGACCACAGTGTTGCCGGTCTCGATGGAAAAACTTGTCTGCTGTCGTTGGCTCGGCCAGCCGAGGGGCGTCCCCGGCTCCCGCGTGCTCACGCGCGCGGGCGTGTCGGGCGAGATCAGGAGGGCCGGGGGATGGCCCGCGTTGCTGAGCTCCCCCTGCCCGGTCTCGGGATCGATCACCGCGTAGACGACGGTGGTGAACTGCTCCTCGTCCTCGGTGGCGCTGAACAGCCGGTCGAGCCCGGCCAGGACGGCGGCGGGACGCGGGTCGTTCAGCGCGAGGGCGCGCAGGGCGTTGCGGACGCGGCCCATTCCGGCCGCGGCGAGGACGCCCTTGCCCATGACGTCGCCGCACGCCACGGCGAGCCGGTTGTCGGCGAGGCGGAAGACGTCGTACCAGTCGCCGCCCACCTGCACGTGGCGCGTCGCGGGGTTGTAGCGGGCGGCCAGCACCATTCCCGGCAACTGCGGCAGGCCGCTCGGCAGGAGGCTGCGCTGGAGCTCCTCGGCGGTCCGGTGCTCGCGCTCGAACAGCAGGGCCCGCTCCACGGCCAGCGCGCACTGGCCCGCGAGCGCCTCCAGGAAGACCCTCTCCTCCTCGGTGATCTCCCTGGGGCGGGTGAACGAGAAGCGGAGCGCGCCGATCGGGGCACCGGCCGCGAGCAGCGGCAGGCCCACCCACGCGCGCTCCTCGGTGTGCTGGGCGAACAGGTCGCGCTCGCCGTGGCCCAGTTGCAGGCGCAGGCTGTCGGGATGCTCGGCCAGGAACGGCCGGCTCTCGCGCACCGCCACCGACATCACGGTCTGGTCGCTGACCTTGATCCCGTCGCGGGACGGCGGCTGCGTCTCGCCCTCGGACCCCGGCTGGGACGGGGCCACGATGCTGAGCCGCAGCTTGTCGTCGTCCAGCAGCGCGACGGCGGAGTAGTCGGCGCCGATCGCGGACCGGCCGACCTCGGTGATGACCTGGACGACCTGGGAGACGGTCAGGGCCTCGGCGAGCATGGAGGTGGCCTGCTGGAGGCGCGCCGTGCGCAGCGCCGCCGCCGACAGCTGCTCGGTCAGCCGGCCGCGCATCTCCTCGGCCTCGCGCTGCCCCGTGACGTCGGTGTTGGCGCCGACCCACTCGATCACCGCGTCGCCCTGCCAGATGGGCACGGCCCTGACGTCGAAGTGCCGGTAGGTGCCGCTCTTGGTGCGGATCCGGTAGTTGGTCTCGAAGACGCGGTTCTCCTCCACGCAGTCGCGCCAGTGCGCCTCGATGCGCGGGCGGTCCTCCGGGTGGACGACCGACAGCCAGCCGCCGACCGCGTAGTCGTCGGGCGTCTGGCCGGTGATCGCGCGCCACTCGGGCGCGTCGTCGATCACGCCGCCGGCCGGAGCGGCGACCCACACCACCTGGGCGCTGGCCTCCACGAGGGAGCGGTAGCGCTGCTCCTTGCGGCGGATGACCTCCTCGGCCCTGCGCCGCTCGGTCACGTCCAGGGCGGTCAGGACGACGCCCGGCCGCTCGTCGCCGCCGTCCTTGGCGGGCAGCCACGTGCACGCCAGGATGCGCTCCTCGACGGCGGTGGCGACGCCGGACGCCTCACCGGAGGCCTCCTGCGTCCGCGCCGGGACGACGACCTCGAGGCCGCTCACCGGGCGGTCCTCGGCGATCACCTTCCGGAGCGCCGTCTCGAACGCCGCCGCCAGGGCCTCGGGCATCACCTCCGAGGGCCGGCGCTGCTGGAGGTCGCGCACGCGCACGCCCAGCAAGGCCGCGAGGGCGTCGTTCGCCCGGCGGCATCGCAGCTCACGGTCGAAGAAGGCCAGGCCTTCGGGGCCTTCCTTCAGCAAGGTCGCGTACAGCGCGGCGTCGGACGCATCCATGGGCTGCCCCTCCACCCCTGACACGCGGGGATGCGGGACGGACGTCTCGGTGCTCAAGGACAACACCTCCGCCCCAGAGGGTCCCGTACCGCGCGGCAATTATTCATCACTATGAGTGAATGGGAGCAGGTTAACGCTCCCGCCTCCATCACAACACCGGTCGGAGTCAGGTACTCATCATCCCGATGGTTCGCCGCGTACGGAACCCCTGATGAACATCCTTGTCCCTTCGGCCCCGGACGAACTCGTCGGTTTCGGACACCGTCCTGGAAGTGGCGCGCGCGGCGGCCTGTTTCCGGACGGCGAGTAGCAGATGTTACGGCGTGCGCGCGTGACAGGGCGTCATCTCGCCCCGTTCGGCGAGTTCCGCCCGTCCGCGCCCCTACTCGGCGGCCTTGGCGGCGGCCTTCATCTCCTGCTTGAAGGCCCGCACCTGGGCGAGGGACTCGGGCCCTGTGATGTCGGCGACGGACCGGCGCGAGCCCTCCTCGCCGTACGCGCCGGCGGCCTCACGCCAGCCGTCCGGTCGGATCCTGTACTGCTTGCCCAGAAGGGCCAGGAAGATCTGCGCCTTCTGCTTGCCGAAACCGGGCAGGCCGTTCAGGCGCTTGAACAGCTCCTTGCCACTGTCGACGCCCTTCCACACCTTCTCGGCGTCCCCCTCGTAGTCGTCCACGAGGTACTGGCAAAGCTGCTGGATGCGCTTGGCCATCGAGCCCGGGTAGCGATGGACGGCCGGCTTCTCCGCCAGGAGCGCCGCGAACCGCTCCGGGTCCTGGGCGGCGATCTCGTGGGCGTCCAGGTCGTCCGTGCCGAGCCGCTGCGCGATGGTGTACGGACCGGAGAACGCCCACTCCATCGGGATCTGCTGGTCGAGCAGCATGCCCACCAGCGCGGCCAGCGGGCTGCGCCCCAGTAGCTCGTCGGCCTCCGGACGCTGTGCGAGGTGAACCTTCGTGGCCATGAGCCCAGCTTAGGGCGACGCCGCGTCGTTTAGGGCGACATCTATATAGGGGGACACCGTGTCCGTTCAGGGGCGTGCTACATCCTCGTTCAGGGATGGAGCCCGAATCTGTCAGAAGTCTTACGAGGTTCGCCGCGCACTGGCGGGCCCTGGCCGTCGGTGCTCGAATGGGGTGGTGAGCGAGGAGGAACGGACGGAAGGCAGTCCGGTAGGACGGAGAGTCGTCCTGGGGATGCTCGGCCTCGGCGTCGCGGGGGTCGCCGTGGGGGCATCCGTTCAGGACAAGGTGAGCCGGACGCTGGCGCCGGTCGGGCCGATCGGGGACGTCCTGCCGGCCGCCGGCGGGTTCCGCTACTACTCGGTCACGTCCGGCGTGAAGCGCCAGAGTGCGGCGACGCATCGAGTGACCGTTTCGGGGCTTGTGGACAAGCCGCAATCGTTCGGGATGGCCGATCTGGCGCGGTTGCCGCAGACGGTGCTCGACAGGGACTTCCAGTGCGTGACGGGCTGGCGGGTACCGGACGTGCGGTGGGTCGGCGTGGCGCTGCCCGACCTGCTGGAGGCGGTCGGGGTGTCCCCCGAGGCGCGGGCCGTGCGGTTCACGTCGTTCGACGGCGTCTATACCGAGTCGCTGACGCTGGACCAGGCGCGCCGCCGGGACGTCCTGGTCGCGACCCAGATGGACGGCAAGCCCGTCACCCACGACCACGGTGGCCCCACGCGGCTGTACGTGGCACCCATGTACGGCTACAAGTCACTGAAGTGGCTGGGCGGCATCGAACTGACCGACCGGGTGAAGCCCGGCTACTGGGAGGAGCTCGGGTACGACGTGGACGCATGGGTCGGACGGTCGAACGGACGCAGCGATGCACCGACCTGAAGCGACGCATCGACCTGAGCCGTCCTCGGGATGGCTCGTCCGGTTCACCCGGGCAGAACGGTCGATCCACCATGTCACCGCGCTGCTGATGCTGGTCTGCCTGCTGACCGCGGCCCTGCTCTACCTTCCGTTTCTGTCGACGCTGGTGGGCCGCAGGGAGATGGTCAAGACCGTGCACGTCTGGTGCGGGTTCGCCTTGCCCGTGCCGATCGTGCTGGGTCTGCTGTCCCGGGCGTTCAGGGCCGACCTCCGCCGGCTGAACAGGTTCGTGCCCGCGGACTGGCAGTGGCTCAGGCGCGGCGACCGCAGGGGCGTGCGGGCCGGGCGCGGGATCCTGCCCGTAGGCAAGTTCAACGCGGGCCAGAAGCTGAACGCTGCGTTCACGGCGGGCGCGATCCTCGTCATGCTCGGCACCGGCGAGATCATGACCTTCCCCGGACCTTGGGGCGACCGGTGGCGTACGGGCGCCACCTTCGTCCACGACTGGCTGTTCCTGGTCGTCCTCGTGGTCACCGCCGGACACCTGTGGGAGGCGCTGCGGGACCGCCAGGCCCTGACCGGGATGCTGACCGGGCGGGTGGATCCGGAGTGGGCCGCCCGGCACCACGTGGCCTGGGCCGACGCCGTCCGCGGGTCCGGGAACGCCGGTGCGCGAACGTCCTCCGGAGGGCCGAGTCCGCAGGTGGGCGAGGTGACGGACGCTCCGGAAGGAACGCCCGGTGAACGGGGTCCGGAATTTGCGAAACGACCTCCGGGGAGCTCTTGACTCCACCCGCACGCGCGCTGGAGTGTGGCATCGAGGCGGGTCGTCGCCGGAGCTCCCGCGCCAGGGCCGGTCCGACGCGCGCTCCGTCTCGCCGACGGCGTCCCCGCCCGTCGGTTGCCCCGTGCGCGGAGGTGTGCGCTGATGCCTGCACTGGCCGATCACCGGAACGAGACCCGCGACGCGCTCGCACGAAGGCTGTGCGACGAGTTCGCGACCTTCCCCTCGGACGCGGTGCACCGGTGCGTGGCCGACGTCCAGGCATGCATGGCCCATCTGGGCCTGGAGGCCACGCCGGCCAGAGTCGAGCGGATGGCCCGGGAGCAGCTCACCGGCATCCTGAAGTCGCAGCCGCCCTCGGGGCGTGCGGCCGCCGGCGGTGTGGACGGCTGAGCGGCCGGCCCTCCGCGCGCGGCGACCCATTCCGGCCTTCGGCCGCGTCCCGGCCACCGCCCGCCCCGGATCTGAGAGGCTAGGGGGGTGAGTCCCCGCAGCCGTGACCGATCTTCCGGGGACCCTGCCTGGGACGGCCCGAAACCCCCGGACGAGGTCTCAGCGATCTTCGACGGCATGCTCCGGCACGCCCGCGAGCTGCTGGCGGTGCGCAGCCCCCTCGACGCCGAACTCATCGTCAGCGAGATCCTCGGCTCCTGGTGGGGGCAGCGCGTCCCGGACGGCGACGTGGAGGAGGTCATCGGCGAGGCCCTGGTGGGCTACGCCGCGGCGGCGGCGACGCCGGCCGCGCTGGCGCTGCTCACGGGGATCGCCTACATGGGCACCCCGCGCCAGGCCGCCAAGGCGGAACGGGCGGCGCTGCAGCTGATGAGCGACGGCGTCGCCAGACCGGGCTGGGCCGACCGCGTGGGGATGGTCGAGCCCGAGGCGTGCTTCGCGTCCAGGGACGTCTACGGCGACCAGGACTCCGTCATCTGCACCTACACCTACGGGGGCGCCGAGAGGCACGCCCTGGTGATCCTGGTCGACCGCAACCGGGCCGGGGCCGTCCAGCCGCGCGGCGGCCCGTTCGCGACGCCCGCGCGCGCGGGCGAGCCGCCGGCGAGCGGGATGGTCCGGGACGCGTGGGTCTCCTCCCGGGTCGACAGGCTTCTGGAGCAGTGCCGCCGCGAGGCCCGCGACAACCCCCTGATGCGGTTCGAGGAGCTCGACCCACGGGACACCAAGGCGTTGCTGCGGAGCGCCCTGGATCTCACCAACGCGACCAACGAGCCGCCGGTGAACGAGAACTTCGGCTCCTACCACGCCTTCGTGCGCGCGCGTGTGGACATCCTCCCGCCGGGAGGCCGCCTGCCCCAGCCTCCGGTTTACGGGCGCGACAGGCGCGCCACGATCGCCACACGGTTCCTCGCCTCGGACGAGGCCGGGGAGCTGTCCGACCTCGCCTCGGCGATCCGGTGCGTCGACCGGATCATCGAGTACGGCTGCACGCACGACTTCGGGCGGCCGCTGCGGGTCAGCCCGATCAAGTGCGAGATGTTCCTGCTCGACTGGCTGCCGCGCAAGGTCCTGCTGTCCCCGTCGGAACAGGAGGCCGTCCCCCACGTGCTGGCCGCGTGGGTCCGCTGGGCCGGGCGGCGGACGGGGCTGCCGGAGGAGGGCATCAGAGCGACCCTTGACGCCCTGTGGGACGCCACCGCGCAGTTCTCCGCGGCCTACCGGGATCCGGCCGCTTTCGGCCTCGACCGCGAGCTGGTCGCCCGGCTCCTGCCCGACGGCGACCTGGAGGCCCTCCCCCGCCGCGCGTTCGCCCTCCCCTTCCTGTCGGGAACGCACAGGCGGACGGGGCGGCACGGCTTCGTCGACCTGTCGGAACTCGACCCCGCCGACCCAGGCGACCGCCGCGTCCTGCTGGAGTTCGAGCACCCGGGCGGCGGTGAGGAGCACCTCGACGCGCACGTGCGCCTCGCGGCGATGCTGTGGGACGGAGAACCGCCGGGCCTGTGGGACACCGCCCAGTCCCTGCTGGACGTCGGCTACGAACGCCATGAGATCCTGCACAGGCTCATCGACGTCCTCGACCGCTGCGGGGACGACCCGGAGGCCCTGCGGGAGGCCCTGCGTGTGCTTCGTCACGAACCGCCGCCGGACTGAACTCCCGGTTTGCGCGTCGCGCTCCCGGCGACAATCATCGGGTCCCGGGCGCGGTCTCGCGGGGGTCGGCACCGGCCCCTGGTCGTAGGGAGTGATCTTGTTGGAGTGGTCCGAGTTCGCCCGGCGGCTGGGACGGGAGCTGGCGGGCCTCGAACGGGACACGATCCTGATCGTGCGCGAACGCGACGAGAGCCGTCACTACGTCCAGGCCATGCGCGAGCCCGACCGGCTCTACGCCGAGGCCGTCAGCAACAACTTCCTCGAAGGCCCCCTCCTGCTCACCCTGGCCGACGAAGAGGTCATGAGCGAGGCGGGCTGGCGCCCGCCCGCCGACCCCGCGCCGCGCAACTGGTGGACCGAGCTGCCGGAGGCGGGCGCGCCCGGCGGGATGCCGAGCGTGACCGACGGCGACTTCTCGCGCCTCGCCGACGTGATGGTCACCGCGCTGCGCGACGTCCAGGGCGTCCGCCGCCCGTCCGACCTCGTCTACGAGTCGTTCCACCGGCACGGGTCCGGCCTCATCGAGCTGCTCGACTTCGGTATCGAGGTCGCCGACCCGTCGCGGGTGAGCAAGCGCCGCGCGTCCTCGGACGGGGGCGTCCCCTCCGGAACCGGCCCCCTGCCCGCCGGGCCGCCGCCCGCCGGCCCTCCCCCTGCGGGGACGCGGCTGCCGCTCCCGGAGCACGCGCTGCCCGGCATGGACGCCGAGCTGCTCGAACCGCGCCTGGCCGAGGCCAAGGCCAACGGCGACAACGCCGCCTACTTCCGGCTCCTGGAGAACGCCGACCTGGTCCTCCCCGCGACCGCCTCCGCCGTGGAGGACCCCGACCGCGCCGAGTTCCCCACCGTCACCATCGGCAGCGGTACCTACGTCACGGTGTTCACCTCGCCCGGGGCCCTGGCCCGCACCGGCGAGCGGCACCCCGGCCTGTACCGGCGCACCTCGTTCGCCCGGCTGGCCGCGGGGTGGCCCGATCCGGCGTGGCGCCTGGCCATCAACTGGGGCCTGCCCAGCGAGGTCCTGCTGGACTCCTCCGTCATCGGCCGGTTGCAGGGCGGCATGGGCGAGGCGCCCATGCCCGTGCAGGACGAGCCCAACCCGTACGGAACGGTCGACCCCAACGCGCTCGCCGGGCCCAACCCCGTGGCAGGCGGGGCGGTCCCATCGGTCAACGGCTCGGGGCACGGCGCTCCCGTGCCAGGCACCCCAGGACCAGGGGAGCCGATCCCGGGTGGCGTGGCACCTGGAGAGGGCGCCCCGGCGGCGGACGCCCCGCACGACGACTCCCTTACGGCGGTCGACCCGTACTCCGCGGCCGACCTCCGGGCGGCGCTCGAGGCGGGCGCTCCGCCGAGGGCACCGGAGCCGGAACCGGCGTCGCCCCTCGGCGCCCCGACCGGCGACCCGCCCGCCCGGCCCGCACCTCAGGCTCCCGCACCCCAGACGCCGACACCTCAAGCGTCCGCACCCCAGACGCCTACACCCCAGGCGTCCGCCCCCCAAGCGTCCGCACCGCAGACGGCCACACCGCAGACGGCCACACCTCAGGCACCCGCACCGCAACTGCCCGCACCGCAAGCCTCCGTGCCCGAAAGGCGGCCCGGCGGCGTTCCGCTGCGGCCCCCGCACGGGACGCGCCTCTGGCGCGCGGCGGGCGACGGCGAGCACGCTCCGGTCGCCGTCTACGACGCCATCGGGGGCGTCTGGGCACCGGTGCGGGCCGACGCGGTTCCCTCTCCCTGGAGCGAGTGACGCGCCCTTCGGCTACCGTCGAGTACGGACTCCCGCCCCGCACGTGAAAGTGGATCCCCAGTGGACTGGAACGACTTCGCCAAACGGCTGACACTGGAGCTTTCACGGCTGCCGGTCACGTCGTTCCTCATCGTGCAAGGCCCGAGCGGCCTCCCCTACGTCCAGGCGATGCGCTCCGAGGGGACGCTCGACGCCGAGGCCGTCGGCAGCGCGTTCCTGCCCCGCCCGCTCGCGTCGCGGCAGGAGCGGCGGCTCAGGGCGCTCGGCTGGGAACCGCCGGACGAGGAGGACCGCAAGAACTGGTGGGACCGCCTCACCTTCCGCGAGCGCGGCGGCCGCGCCTCCTCGGAGCTGCTCGAGGCGTGCGCGCTGCTCGCCGGCCAGATGATGGGCGCGTTCCGCGACGTCTACGGCATCGAGTCACCGCTCGAACTCGTCTACCAGGCGAGCAGGTCCGGCCCCGACGGCGGGCCCCTCGCCCTGCCGGGGCTCGGCATCCCGCTCGCGGTGCCGGAGGACGAGCGCGCCGCCCAGACCTCGGCGCGCCAGGCGCGCCCCTCCGGGTCGACTCTGGAGGCCGCCCTGGCCGAGGCGCGCGAGCGCGGCGACCAGCAGGGCTACCTGGAGCTGCTCGCGCGCGCGGTCCTGTACCTGCCCGCGCCCGGCGACCCGGGGGCCGCCGAGCACCAGTTCGCGACGGCGCAGTTCGGCGACGGCACGTTCGTCCTCGCGTTCACCTCCCCGGAGGCGATGGACCGCTCCCTCCAAGGGCAGGCGGTCCACCACCGCCGGGCCTCGCTGGCGGAGCTGTCTCGGCGCTGGCCGCACCCGGAGTGGCAGCTCGCCGTGAACCCCGGCCTGCCGAGCGCGTGCTACCTGGACGCCAACGCCCTCCTCGAGCCCGAGGAGCCCGCCGCGCCCACTCCGCCGGTCCCGACCGACGTCCACGTGGCCGGCCCGTCGCGCCGGGCCGCGTCGCGCGGCGCCTCGCCCCGCGCCGGAGCCCGCGGCGCCCCGGCCGCCGCCCCCGCCGCGCCCCGGCAGGCCCCCAAACCGCCTCAGCGCCCGGAACCGGCGCGGCCCCGAACCGAGACGCCCTCCCCCGCCTCCGCGCCCTCACGGGCGGGCACAGCCCCGCCGGGCGGCCCGCCCGCGCCCGGGGTCCGCGCACCCGCGCAGCGGCGGCCGGCCCCCGCCCCGGCTCCTCCGGCTCCCCCGCCGCCGCGGCGTCCCGAGGCGCCGGCCGCGAGGCAGGCCCCGGTGACCAGGGAGACGCCGGTCGCGAGGGAAGCGCCCGTCGCGAGGGAGACCCCGGCGCCCAGGGAGGTGCCGGTGACCCGGGAGACCCCCGTGGACCCGCGCGGCCTCCCCGCCCGAGACCCGGGCGTCCCGCCGAGCCCGGCCGCCCCGCCGAAGCCCGCCGCCCAGCCGAAGCCCGCCGTCCCGCAGAATCCGTCCCGCGAGACGCCGAGCGACCCTCACGGGCTGCCGGCGGCGCCGCTCTACGGTCAGCGCGAGCGGGCACGGGCCGACACGAGGCGGCAGAACGTCCCGGCCGCCGCACAGGCCCCGCATGCCGAAACGCAGACCCGTGCGGAGCGAACGCCCACCATCGTCGAACGCGGGTCGAGGTCCCCATCGGAGGCCGGCAGGGCTCCCCGAGAGGACATGTCCGCAGACGGCTCCTCCCAGGTCGTGGTGATGCAGAAGGCCGTGCGGCCCGAGCACGTGCAGCACTACCTGGAAGGCGGCTACGACCTCGTCGCCGGTTACGTGCACCGGTTCCAGGACGTCCAGGAGCTGAAGAGCCCCGCCGCGCTGATCCGGGCCCTGGGACTGGTCTATGAGGGGTCGCCGTTCGCCCCCGCCGACGAGCAGATCTTCGTGATCCGGTGGCCGGCCGTGAGGCCCGCCCTGTTCCGCCGCCCGCTGGGCGGGATCGACGAGTGGAGCATGGGGATCATTCCGGGCGGATGGGTGATCGAGAAGGCGCCGTTCCCGGGGTCGGGGTACGCGCCGGGCGACGGCCCCGCGATCCCCGAGTTCAAGATCGAGAGCCAGCGCCTGCCGCACGGGGCCGAGATGTACCGGCTCGACGCGCAGGGCAGGGAGACCCTCGTAGCGGGGTACGACGCCGACCTGCGCAGGTGGCTCGTCAAACTGCCGGGAGGCCGCGGATGAGCATCCGGCACGGCTACTACGCGGGCTGGCGCGGCGCCGAGTACGAGGCGAGCCCGGACGGCGACCAGGTGCGCCTCTACGCCGCACGGCTGGTGGAGGGCTTCCTGCAGGTCACCCCGGACCGGTACGTCAAGGTGGTGCCCCTGGCGGACGTCGACCGCCTCCAGTACGTCACCACCCACTGCACGTGGCGCGGCGAGCCGTTCGTGGTGCTCGGCGAGCACGAGGGCTGGCTGCGCGTGGAGTACAGCGGCGGCAAGGCGCCGGTCGCGGAACGGCTCGGCCTGGAGCCGTTCGACCGCGGCGTGTACCAGGCGTGGGCGTCCATGCACGAGGTCGAGGACATGCGCGAGGAGACCGTCTGAGCACGGGGATCGGTGGTGGGGCATGACGGTCATCGACGTCAACGCCGACCTCGGCGAGGGGTTCGGCGTCTGGCGCTTGGGCGACGACTCGGCGCTGCTCGACGTCATCACGAGCGCGAACGTGGCGTGCGGGTTCCACGCGGGCGATCCGCTGATCATGCGCCGGGTGTGCGCGGCGGCGGTCGAGCGCGGGGTGACGATCGGCGCGCAGGTCTCCTACTGGGACCTTGCCGGGTTCGGCCGCCGGGAGATGGACGTGGCCGCGCCCGAACTGACCGCCGAGGTCCTCTACCAGCTCGCGGCGCTGGACGGTATCGCGCGTGCGGAGGGCGGACGTGTTGCCTACGTGAAACCGCACGGAGCCCTGTACAACAGGGTCGCGCGTGACCCCGTCCAAGCGCGCGCGGTGGCCGACGCGGTGCGGGCGTACGACCCGTCCCTCCCCCTCCTCACGCTTCCGGGCTCCGCCGTGCATGACGTCGCGGACGGGCTCACCGTCGTCGCCGAATGCTTCGCCGACCGCGCCTACACGCCGTCCGGTGCGCTCGTGTCCCGCCGGGAGCCGGGGGCGGTCGTCCATGACCCGCACACGGTCGTGGAGCGGGCGGTGCAGATGGCGGTGGGCGGCACCGTCGTCGCCGTGGACGGCACCGAGGTCCCCCTGAAGGCGCGCTCCATCTGCGTGCACGGCGACACCCCGGGCGCGGTGGAACTCGCCAAGGCCGTCCGTTCCGCGCTGTCCGACGCGGGCGTCATCCTGGAGTCGTTCGCGTGAACGTGCGGCGGGCCGGAGAGACCGCCTTGCTCGTGGAGACGGGCGACCTCGCGACCGCCCACCGCCTGCACGCCGCCCTGAGGGACGCGCCCCCACCCGGTGTCGTCGACGTCGTCCCTGGCGAGCGGACCGTCCTGGTGATGGCGGACCACTCCGCCGACCTCGGGCGCCTGGCCGCGCTCCTGCCGCGACTGCGCCTGGGCGACGGCGCGGCGGGCGACGCCCGGCCGGTCGAGATCCCGGTCGTCTACGACGGGGAGGACCTCGACGAGGTCGCCTCCCTCACCGGGCTCTCGCGCGAGGAGGTCGTCCGGCGCCATTCCGCGAGCTCGTACACGGTCGCCTACCTCGGCTTCTCCCCCGGCTTCGGCTACCTGTCGGGGCTGGATCCGGCGCTGCACGTGGCGCGGCGCGAGTCGCCGCGCAAGTCCGTCCCGGCCGGATCGGTCGCGGTGGCGGGCCCGTACGCGGCGGTGTATCCGTCACGGTCGCCGGGCGGCTGGCGGTTGCTCGGGCGCAGCCGCCTGCCGCTGTGGGACGTGTCGCGCGATCCGCCGTCCCTGCTCCAGCCGGGGACGCGGGTCCGGTTCGTCCCCGAGGAGCGTTCTTGATCGAGGTCGTGCGGCCCGGGCCGCTGGCGACCGTCCAGGATCTCGGCAGGCCCGGGCGCGCGCATCTCGGCGTCCCACGATCCGGTGCCGCGGACCAGCGAGCGTTCAGGCTCGCCAACCGGCTGGTGGGCAACCCCGAAGGCGCGGCCGGCCTCGAGTTCACCTTCGGTGGGGCGGCCCTGCGCTTCCATGAGCGCGCCTGGATCGCGGTGACCGGCGCCCCGGCGCCGTTGCGGATCGACGGCCGCGCTCACGGAACGAATGCGCCCTGCTACGTCGCGGCCGGGGCCCTGCTGGAGCTCGGCACACCCACTGCGGGGCTCCGCAGCTACGTCGCCGTGCGTGGCGGTGTCGCCGTGGAGGAGGTTCTAGGAAGCCGGTCGACCGACCTCCTGTCCGGCCTCGGGCCGGCCCCGCTCGCGCCGGGCGACTGCCTGCCGACCGGGTCCGCCAAGGAACTGCGCCACATCAACGTGGACGTCGTGCCTGAGGCGCCTCTGCTAGAGGCACCGATCCTGCAGATCCTGCCGGGGCCCCGCGCCGACTGGTTCACTCCCACAGCACTGGCCACGCTCACGTCCACGCACTACGAGGTGTCGCCGGACAGCAACCGCGTGGGCGTGCGCTTGGACGGCCCACGGTTGGAACGGGCGCGCGACGGCGAACTCGGCAGTGAGGGCATGGTCATCGGCTCCCTCCAGGTGCCGCCCAGCGGGCTGCCCATCATCTTCCTCGCCGACCATCCGACCACCGGCGGCTATCCCGTGGTGGCCGTCCTCGCCGCCTCCGCGGTGTCCGGGGCCGCGCAGCTCCGTCCGGGCCAGAAGCTCCGGTTCCGGTTGCGACCAACGCGTTGACACCGCGGCATGTCGCCCTCATGGGGCGGTTGAGAAGGGCAGCACTGCCCAAGTCAACGAAACGCCGGCCCGGCGGAGCGCCGCGCTAGGTCAGCGGCGCGGGGGCGGGGCGGTCCAGGTGGGAGATGTCGTTGAAGCCGCGGACCGACGCCATGCCTCCGAGCCTGACCAGGCGTGAGATCGAGCCGTTGTCCGCGCCGAGGAACGCGAACGGCCGCGCGCCGGTGGCGGCCGCGAGAGCCTGCGCGATCACCCCGCCGTGGGTGAACACGGCGATCCGGCCTCCCGCGTGCGCCGCCGCGAGCCGGGCGAGGCCCTCCTCGACGCGCGCCGCGAACACCTCGTTCCCCTCCGCCCCCGGGATGACGTCCCATCGCTCTTCGGCGAACATCCGCTGTGCCACCGGATCGTTCTCGGCGACCATCCTGCGGAACAGCCCGCCCTCCCACTCGCCGAGGTGGACCTCGCGCAGGTCGCGCTCGACCCGCGGCTCCAGCCCGAGCCGACGGGCGAGCGGCGCCGCCGTCTGCGAAGTGCGGCGCAGAGGCGTCACGTAGATGGCGTCCAGGCGCTCCCCGGCGAGCCGCTCGCCCACCCGTTCGGCCTGCTGCCGTCCCTCTGGCGCGAGCTCGGGGTCGCCGTGGCCGTCCAGGAGGGGGAACGGCCGGTCCGGGCGCGCGGGCGCGGAGGCGCCGTGCCTGACCAGCAGCAGTTCGGTGGCGCCGTCCGGCGCCCTGTACGGCGTCTGCCGATACTCCGCCGGCTCATCCCGCTCGTCCACGCTGGGCACCCTAGACGACCGATTCATACAGCTATTAGTGGGGTGCGGTCATCGCGCCCCAGGCGAGGCGTGGGTCAGCCCAGCAGCGGGGCCACGCGGTTCACCTCCTCCTTGAGGGGCGTGGCGGGGATGTCCTCGAACGGGGTCACGGCCACCTCGCCACCCGCCGGGTCCCAGACTCCGGCGACGCGTCCCCCATACAGGACGACCGGGGAGATCCACCCTGCCGCCCGGCTCACCCTGCCCCTGTGTTCGGCCGGTACCAGGTAGGTCGCGCCCGTGCCCGCGCCCAGGATGTACTGGTCGAACCCGCCGAGCAGCCGGACGGACGTGCTGGGCTCGGTGTCGAGGAGTTCGTCCACGTGCTCGCCCAAGACGTGCATGGGGGCGCCCTCGACCTCGACGGTGGCCAACCCCTCCTCGGCGGCGGCGAACCACGCCCTGACGTCCTTCTTCCGGCTCTGCTTGCGCATCAGCCAGTTGTCGAACATGTCAGGGGTCGCGGGCCCGTGGGCGCCCAGGTAGGCGTGGATCACGCTACGGGCGGCGTCGTCCATGGAAGGCAGGCCCGCCCAGCCTGGCAGCCATCGCGCCGGAGACGTGAACGTCACCTTGGTGCCCTGGGGCGGTCCGTAGCAGAGCACCCCCCACCACGCCAGCGGCTTGAGCAGCGTGCCCCAGCCGGAGCCGAGCACCTCCGCGAGGTGCCGCGAACCCGTCTCGTCGACGACGGCGCGCGTGAGTTCCTCGCGGGTGAGCGCCGCCCCACCCGACAGGGCGTCGGCGGCGGCCGCGGCGATCGCCTCCAGGTCGGCCGGCGTGGTGCCGAAGGTCCGCTGCCAGGCCCCCTTCTCCCAGTTGCGGATGGACGAGCACAGCTTCAGATGGGCGCCGGCCTCGTCCGCCGGCAGGAGGTGGAGGGTGCCGCGCGCCGCCCACGTCTTGACGAGCGTCCGCTCCTCCAGAAGGGCCCGCGGCACCTCGCCGGCGACGGGCATCCGCTGACGGACGGCGATGGCCAACTCGGCGGCGGACGCCACCTGTGCCTGCACGCCCGCCAGCCGCCGGGCGACCTCCACCGCGGACGCGTCCTCCGCCCGTTCGACGAACTGCCGCCGCATGCGCCAGGCGAGGACCTGCTCCCACGTCACCGAGGCCATGCCCCGATTAAAGCGCGGCCCACCGACACCGCGCCGGGCAGAGGGTGCGGCCGGTCAGGCGAGACGGTGGGTCAGCTCGCTGAAAGCGTCCCGGACGTCGTCGGTGGTGAGGAGCGTCAGGTCGGCGGCGGTCGCCGCGGAGCCGAGGCGCGCCGCCCGGAGCGCCCTGCACGCGCACGCCTTCTCGTACATGGAGCGGGCGAAGCGTCCGTTGCCGAGCTCGTCGATCCGGCCCGTGCCACATGCGCGCTGGAACACGAGGGCCAGGTCGTCCAGGGCGCGCTCCTCCCACTCGTCACCGCCTTGCTCGGCCATGAGCTGGGCTATGCGGAGCAGTTCGTCCGGTCCGTAGGAGGGGAAGTCCACGCGCAGGTCGAAGCGGGAGGCGAGCCCGGGGTTGGAGGCCAGGAACCGGGTCATGTCGGCGTCGTATCCGGCCAGGATGACGACAAGCCGGTCGCGGTCGTCCTCGGCCCGCTTGAGCAGGGTCTGCACGGCCTCGGCGCCGAACGCGTCGCCGCCCGAGTACCCCGGGTTGCTCAGCGAGTACGCCTCGTCGACGAACAGGACGCCCCCGAGGGCCGAGTCGATGACCTTGTTCGTCTTCAGCGCGGTCGCGCCGAGGTGCTCGCCGACCAGGTCGGCGCGCTGGGCCTCGACCACCTCCGGGCGGGCGAGCAGCCCGAACGCGGCGAAGATGCGGCCGAGGACCCGCGCGACCGTGGTCTTGCCGGTGCCCGGCGGGCCCGTGAAGACGAAGTGGCGGGTCGGGGGGCGGGTGACCAGGCCCTGCTCCTGCCGCATCCGGGCCACCTGCAACTGGGCGGCGATCTCGCGGACCTGCCGCTTCACCGGTTCCAGCCCGATCATCGCGTCGAGGGAGCCGAGCGCCTCGTCCAGCGTCGGGGTCTCGGCGTAGCCGCGGAACCGCTCGGTGACCTCCGCGAAGGCGGCCTCCACGTCCTCGGCGCGCACGGTGACCAGGTCGTCGGCGGTGGGGCGGGCCGGTTCACCCGACGACGAGACGGCCTCGACCACGCGCACGTCCCGCGCGCGCGCCGCCGCCTCGGCCAGCGACCGGACGAACCTGCCGTTGCCCAGGGCGTCGATGATGCCGCGCCGCTCGACCTCCTCGAACCGGGCGGCGAGCCGTCCGCGGGCCTCCGCGTCGAGCCGGTCTTCGCGCAGGACTGTGTGGTAGTCGGCGATCTGCAGCAGTTCGGAGGGTCGGTAGGACGGGAAGTGGACCCGCGTGCCGAACCTGGAGGCCAGCCCAGGATTGGAGTCGAGGAACTCCTCCATCTGGGTCTCGTACCCCGCCAGGATGATGACGAGGTTGTCGCGGTCGTCCTCGGCGCGCTTGAGCAAGGTCTGGACCGCCTCGTCGCCGAACCGGTCGGGCTGCCCTTCGGCTGAGTTGACCAGGCTGTACGCCTCGTCGATGAACAGCACCCCGCCCAGGGCCGAGTCGACGAGCCGGTTGGTCTTGAGGGCCGTCGCGCCGAGGAACTCACCGACGAGGTCCGCGCGGTGGGCCTCGACCAGGGCGGGTTCGGGCAGGAGCCCGAACGCGTAGAAGATCTTGGCCAGCACCCGGGCGACGGTGGTCTTGCCCGTGCCGGACGGTCCGACGAAGACGAAGTGCCGCATCGGCTTCTCGGTGGGGACCCCCGCCGCGGCGCGCATGTGCGCGGCCTCGATGGACGCGGCGATGGACCGGACCTGCCGCTTGACCGGCTCCAGCCCGATCATGTTCTCCAGTTCGGCGAGCGCGTCCGCCACGGAGATGTCGGGGCGGTCCGTGCGGCGCTCGGGAGGCGCCTGGCGATCGGGGACGGCACCGGACTCGGCGGCCTGCGCCGCGGCGCGCTGGTGCTGGAGCCCCTGCGCGGCGGTGGCGGCGGCGTCCTCGCCGGAGCCGCGCCGGTCGGGCCTGCTCTGCTTGTCAGGGCGTTCACGCTTCTCCGGGCCGGAGGGGTTCTTGCGCGGCGCCATGGCGTCCCCCTTCAGGCTCGCCTGCTCCTGGACCCAGCCCGTCTCGTAGGCCTCCGCGGGAACGGTGCGTCTCGCCCGGTCCCAGCGATATGCGAGGACGGCCAGGGCCGCCAGCCAGCCCGGCGTGACGCTCGCCTCCGGCAGCGGGTGGGCGCACGCCGCCGTCGCCACGCCCGCGGCGGCGAGCCCGAGGAGCGTCGTGCGCCACGGCGCGTACCCGCGCAGGCGGAAGGCGACGAACGCGACGGGGACGGCGAGCAGGCCGAGCAGCAGCATCGGGCTCAGGTACGGCGGATTTCCTTCGTCCGGGTAGAGCCCGCCCAGAGGCACCGATAGGGCGAGCCAGGCCAGGATGACCGCGCCGACGGCCATGCCCGTGGGCGAGCGGAGCGTCAGGTGGACGACGAGCAGCAGGATCACCGTAAACGCCGCCGCGCCGAGGATCGGCCCGTCCAGGAAGACCGTGGCCACCAGCACGAGCGCGACGAGCAGCACGGCCCCCAGGAACCTCAGCCCCGGAGTGATCTGGAAGTAGCGCCACCTCAGGCGCTCGAAAAGATCCCGCGCCGCGGCGTTCTTCGCCGGGCGGGAGCGCGACCTGCCGAACAAAGCCATCAAAGCGAGTAAAGCGCAGGACCGCCCGGAACGGGACTCCCCGTGCCTTGTTCGTTGTCTCGCATCGAGCCTGCCTGCTGCGTCGCGGTGCCCGGGCCGCAAATGGGAGTCGGACAATTGTCCTGTCCAGAAGTGGAAGTCTCACTCTGCCGCGGCTCCGCTCCCCCGGTCTCCGGGCACGGGGAGTGGCGCGGCTCTACGATCGGTGACGCAGGTCGTCCGCCGTCTAAGGAGACCCCTTTGACCGACTCCACCGGTGCCCTCCCGGGCCTGGTCCCCTCCCCTGCCGCCGCCACGGGCGCCGCTCGTGCCGCCTGCTACGAGATCGAGGAGGAGCTGCTGGCGGCGCCGTCCGGAAGCGGCCGTCCGGTCGTGATCGCGGGGGTGGACGAGGTGGGGCGCGGCGCATGGGCGGGCCCCGTGGTGGTGTGCGCGGCGGTCACCGACCTGAGCCCGCCTCCGGTCCTGCCCGGGCGCGGGAAGAGGACGATCGCGCTGACCGACTCCAAGCTCCTCACGGAGGCCCATCGCGAGTCGTTCGCCGCGATCCTTCCGGGGTGGCTCTCGGGGCACGCCATAGGCGCGTCCAGTCCTGAGGAGATCGACGAACTCGGCATGACCGCCGCGCTGAGGCGCGCCGCCATCCGCGCGTTGGACGCGCTTCCCGTCCGGCCCGATGTGGTCATCCTCGACGGCAAGCACGATTTCCTCAGCCGCCCCTGGCGCGTCCGGTGCGAGGTCAAGGCGGACCAGAGGTCGGTCACCGTCGCGGCCGCGTCCGTGTTGGCGAAGGTCCACCGCGACCGGCTCATGGCGGAGTTGGACGGCGAGTTCCCCGGTTACGGGTTCGCCGACAGCGCCGGGTACCCCTCACCCGTCCATCAGGAGGCCCTGGAGGAGCACGGGCCCACGCCGCACCACCGGTTGTCGTGGTCTTACCTGGACGACCTCCCACGCTGGCGCCACATGAAGAAGCACCGCGACCCGGCCGCCGGGGAAGGACAGCTCAGCCTCCTGTGAGCCGGTGCAGGAGTCATCTCCGGCGGCTCGGGTACAGCGGCGGACACGGGAGGTGGATGCCATGGATGCCGTCGTCAAGAAGCTGCTGCGGGAGTCCGGCGGGACGTTCGCCGAGGAGGCCGGCATAACCCTGAAGGACCAGCCCGCGGCACTGTTCAAGCTGCTCGTACTGGCCAACCTGCTGAGCGCCCGGATCTCCTCCGACATCGCCGTCGCCGCCGCCCGCGAGCTGTTCGGGGCCGGGGGCGGCACGTCGCGCGGCATGGGCAGGCTGACCTGGCAGGAACGCGTCGACGCGCTCGGCCGGGGCCACTACGTCCGCTACGACGAGAGCACCGCGTCACGCCTGGGCGACACGGCGGAAATGGTCGAGGACAAGTACAAGGGCGACCTGCGGCGCCTCGCCATCGAGGCCGGGCGCGACCCCCGCAAGGCGGCGGAGTTGCTGCGGGAGTTCCCCGGCATCGGCCCGACCGGGGTGGACATCTTCTGCCGGGAGGCGCAGGCCATCTGGCCGTGGCTCCGCCCTTACGTCGACGGCCAGGTGAGGAAGGGCGCCGAGCGGCTCGGCCTGCCCACCGACCCCGAGAAGCTCGCCTCCGAGGTGCCGGAGAAGGACATGGCGCGGCTCAGCGCGGCCCTGGTCAGGGTGGCCCGGGACAAGAAGCTCGCCGAGCACCTGAAGGCCGCGTAAGCGTCACCGGGCGGCGCGGCTGGGTGATCACACGGTCGTTCGTACGACCTGTGGCGGGCCCGGGACGGGCGGCAGGAATCAGCCGAGTCTCCGGGCCCGCTCAGGACACCTCACGTTCCGGGTCGCTCAGTCCTTGCCGCGCGCGGCGACCCACTCCAGGTTCCAGCCGTACGCCTGGTCGACCGACATCTTGCCCCAGCGCGGACGGCCGGGCGGCGGCAGGATGAACCGGCCCTCGCGGCGGACGACCAGTTCCCCGTTGACGTTCTCGATGAGCGCCAGGACCGCGTCGCGGGAGGCGTCCATGCAGTCGTCCATCCGCATGTCGATCGGCGGCGCGCCCACCGGGAACAGCGTGGCGACCGCGTCCAGGCCGCGGAAGTCGTCCGCGCCCTCGTAGATCTCGGCGAACACCAGGATCCGCTTGAAATCGGCCGTGTGGTCGAGGTTGATGTGGAGGTTCTCCCCCGACTCGATCGCGCCGGTGCGGTCGTCCTTGTCGAGTTGGATGTAGGGCGGGCGGTCGAGGGCGCCCATGTCGCCGAGCGCGTGGATGATGCCCTTGCGGCCGTCCTTCAGCTCCCACAGGCAGCACAGGTCGAGGTCGAGGTCGACGCCGCGGCGGCGCTTGCCCAGACGTCCCTTCGCGGCACCCTCGCGCGCCGTCCAGTTGAGGTTGACGCGCATGTGGCCGCCCCGTGCGCCGTGCTTGGTGAGCGACACCGACGGCGCGTTCTTCGTCAGGGAGATCTTGCCGCCCTGCTGCTGCGGCGGCGCGGCCCCCTGGGGAGGCGGCGGCGCGTACTGCCCGGGCTGCGGCGCGTACTGGCCGGGCTGGGGCGCGTACTGGCCTGGAGGCGGGGCGTACTGGCCGGGCGGCGGCGGGGGCGTGTACTGCCCGGGCGGGGGCGGAGGCGTGTACTGCCCGGGCGGAGGCGGATACTGGCCGGGCTGCGGGGTGTACTGCCCGCCCACAGGGGGCGGCGGCGCGTACTGGCCGGGGGGCGGCGGGGGCGTGTACTGCCCGGGCGGAGGCGGAGGCGTGTACTGCTCCTGCGGGGCGGGCGGCGCCGGCGGGGGCGGGGCCTGCGGCTGCGGCGGCGCGGGCGGCGGCGTGGCCTGGCCGGGCTCGTCGACGCTGATACCGAAGTCGGTGGCCAGCCCGGCGAGCCCGGTGTCGTAGCCCTGGCCGATCGCGCGGAACTTCCACGCGCCCTGCCTGCGGTAGAGCTCACCGAGCACGAACGCCGTCTCGGTGGTGGCGCCCTGGCTCTCGAAGCGGGCGACCTCCGTCCCGGCCGCGGCGTCCACGACCCGCACGTACAGCCCCTGGAACTGGGAGAACGTCCCGCCGTCCGAGGACGCCGCGATGACGATCTTGTCGATGGCGGGCTCGACCCGGTTCAGGTCGACCGCCAGGACGTCGAGGACGGTGGGCCCCTGCCGCTTGCCCTCGTGCCTGACCGCGCCCGACCCGTGCACCGGCTGGTTGTAGAAGACGAAGTCGTCGTCCGACCGCACCCGGCCCGTCTCCGCCACCAGGAGCGCCGAGGCGTCCGCGTCGGGCACGCCGGGCCCGCTCTGCCACCCGAGCTCGACCCGCACCGAGGGAACCGGAACCGCCGTGTTGGCGCCCTTCTGCATCGACATAACGCTCCTCGTCATCGACCGTTGCCACCAACCTAGAGGCAGTCGCCCGGCCCCGCGACTGCCACGAGAGGAGGACGCACGGCGGCACCGCGGAGTTCCGCTCCCGGGCGGCGCGGCCTCACCCGGACGAGTCGGTGGGCGGCGCGCCTGGAAGCGGCACGGGTTCGGGGGTGCGAAGGCCGTCCAGGACGATCCGGAGGTTGCGGTCCCACTGCTGCTCACCCGCCTGCAGGCCCACCGTGTGCTCGCCTGTGGAGACCGAGACGAGCAGGAACGCGACGTCCTGCCATGTGACGTCCGCGCGCATGGCACCGGCGCCCTGGGCCCGCTCCACGAGGAGGCGGATGCGTTCGCGCAACTCCGCGCGCGCGTGGTCGACTCCCCCGCCCAGCGTGTGGTTGATGTCGCAGAGTTCGTTGCGCAGCCGCGTGTAGGAGGCCGCGAAGTCGCAGAAGCCCTCCCAGGGATCGGGGGCGGCGAGCCCCTCGTCGCCCTTGGCGGCGATCTCGCCGAGCACCTCCGCCAGGACCGCTTCGAGCAGCGTCTCCAGCGTGCTGACGCGGCGGTAGAACGTCCCGACGCCCACCCCCGCCCGGCGCGCGATGTCGTGGGCGGTGACCTCCCCGCCGACCTCGACGGCCGCCTCGCGCGCCGCCGCGACGAGACGCTCCACGTTGCGCCGGGCGTCGGCCCGCGGGCGGCGGCCCGTGCCGTCGTCCAGCAGCCGGTCGACGGCGCTCCTGGTACCGCTCATGAACCGGATTCTAGCCACAACCGGACGACTCTCGTCCGATTTAAATGGACAACCGGCGTCCGCTTGCGCTAGCTTCACCGAAGCGGACGCGACCGGTCCGCTTGACGAAGGGACCGATCATGGCATCCGGACACGGAGGCTCCCCCGCCATGAAGATCACCGCGCTCGCCGCGGGCTTCGTGCTGGCGAGTGTGGACGCCACGGTCATGCAGATCGCCGGGGCGACCGTCCAGGACCGCCTGCACGCCCCGCTGAGCCGCCTCACCTGGGCCGTCGACGGCTACGTGCTGACTTTCGCGGCCCTGCTGATGCTCGCGGGCGGGCTCGCGGGGCGGCTCGGGGCCCGGCGCGTCTACCTGTGGGGCATGGCGGTGTTCCTCGCCGCCTCGCTGGCCGCTGCGCTCGCCCCGACGATCGAGGTCCTCATCGCGGCCCGGCTCGTCCAGGGCGCCGGCGCCGCGCTGTTCATGCCGAGTTCGCTGGCACTGCTGGTCGAGGCGTTCCCCGACCCGCGGCGCCGGGCCCGCGTGCTGGGCCTCTGGTCGGCGACCGTGTCGTCGTCCATCGCACTCGGGCCGACCGCCGGCGGCGTCGTGGTCGGCGCGCTCGGCTGGCGCGCCATCTTCCTGATCAACGTGCCGCTCGCGGTCGCGGGCATGGCGCTGGCCCGCCGCTACATCGCCCCCGTCCCCGGCCGCCCCGCCCCGCTCGCCGTCCCGGGCCACGCCGCGCTGGTCGCCGGGCTCGGCGCGCTCAGCTTCGCCCTGATCGAGGGGCCGCACCGCGGCTGGACCTCCCACCCGGTCCTCGCCGCGATCGCCATGGTGCTGGTCACCGCCGTCCTGCTGCCCCTCCGGGAGCGCCGCGCCCGGACCACCGTGATGCCGTGGCGGCTGTTCCGGGGCCCGCGCTTCACCGGCGCCAACACCGTGGGCTTCCTGTTCAACGCCGCCTTCTTCGGGACGCTGTTCCTGGTCGGCCTGTACTTCCAGCACGGCGAGGGCGCCGGTCCGCTCAGGGCGGGCCTGATGGTCCTCCCGCTGACCGTCTTCCTCCCGCTCAGCAACCTGGCCTTCGCGCACCTCTCCGCACGCGTCCCGACCGGCCGCCTGCTGATCGCCTCCCTGACGCTGGCCGCGGCGTCCTCCTTCGCCCTGACCACGATCGGCCCGGCCAGCCCCTACTGGACGACCGCGGCCGCCCTCGCGGCGACCGGCATCGCGGGCGGCATCACGTCCCCCGCCATGACGGCCGTCATGGTCGACGCGGCGGGCCCCGGCAACGGCGGCGTGGCCGGCTCCGTCCTCAACACCGGCCGCCAGACGGGCACCCTCATCGGCATCGCGGCCGTCGGCGCCGTCCTCGGCGCGTCCACCGACTGGACGACCGGCGCCGCAGTGTCGTTCTCCCTGGTCGGCGCCGCCTATCTCGCCGCCGCACTGGCCGCCTGGCGCCTCATCGCCCGTCCCGAGCGAACCGGAGGGCGAGAACGCCGCGCCGTCCCGGAACCGGCCCCCCCCTGCTCCCACCCCCAGACCGCCTGAGGATCCGACCACCGCGAAGGCAGGCGCAGAACGCGACCGGCACAACCATCCCGGCGGAGACGTCCACGCGAAAGCAGAACAAACCGCCACACACCTAGCCCAGGGAGAACGCGGCATGTCGAAGAAGGAACCCGAGCGGACCGCGACGGAATCAGGGGACTCGAGCCGTCCAGGCGGTGGTGGAGAACTTGTCGGCCACGTACTTGAGAGCGAGGCGCCGCTCGTCATCGGTGACCCGGTCGTCGGACAGGCCGTAGCGGTTGCGGAAGTGGGCGATCATGCGGTCGATGACCTGTTCGCGGGGCAGGCCCGTCTGGCGGCGGAGCGGGTCCACGCGCTTGACGGCACTGGCGATGCCCTTGTCGGAGATCTTCTCCCGGCCTATGCGCAGCACCTTCAGCATCTTGTCCGCGTCGATGTCGTACGCCATGGTCACGTGGTGCAGCACGGCGCCCGCGGCGAGCCTCTTCTGGGCGGCGCCGGCGATCTTGCCGTGGTCGGAGGTGATGTCGTTCAGCGGCTGGTACCAGGCCCTGACCCCGAGTTCGCCCAGCGCGCCCAGCACCCAGTCGTCGAGGAACGCGTAGCTCTCCGCGAAGGACATCCCCGCCACCAGGCTCTCCGGCGCGTAGAGCGAGTAGGTGATGGTGTTGCCGGGCTCGATGAACATCGCGCCGCCGCCGCTGATCCGGCGGACCACCTCCACGCCGTGCCGCTCGGCCTCACCGGCGTCGACCTCGTTGCGCAGCGACTGGAAGCTGCCGATGACCACCGCCGGCGACGCCCACTCCCACACCCGCAGCGTGGGCGGGCGCCGTCCCGCGCCCACCTCCTCGGCGAGGACCTGGTCGAGGGCCATGTGCAGGGCCGGCTCCTGCGGCGGCTCGTGGATCAGCCGCCAGTCGTGCTCGCGCCAGTCGGACGCGCGCGCGACGGCCCGCCGCACCGCGATCCCCACGGCCTCGGCGGTGATGCCGAGCATCACCGTGTCCCGCGGCAGCCCCGCCTGCACACGCGCGCCGATCGCCTTGGCATCCAGCCCGGCCGGCAGCCCGTCCAGCGCGGCGTTGATCGCCTCGAGGGCACCGTCCGGTTCCAGGAAGAAGTCACCACTGACCCGCGGCCCCCGCAGCAGCCCGTCCACGACCTCGACATCGGCGACGACCAACTTGCCACCGGGCACCTTGTACTCACCGTGCATCACGTAGAACTGAACCCCACCCCCCCGCCCCCGATTCCACCACCCCCGGACACACAGCCCCCCGGCCAGCACGGCAACCACCAGACCCGCGACAAACAGCACAACAACGACCGACGCAAAGGCGCGCGCCCGTGCAGCAACAACCGCTACGGCCGCAGGCGCCCCTGGTGGGGCAGTCAGCACGTCCGCGGCAGGCACGGGTGACGGAACCGGTACATCACCAGGCGGCGCAGGGAGGGCGGTGCTGCGGCACGCGACGAACGGTTCACCGGCAGGCACCCTGCCGGTGAACAACAGACGGGGCTACCACGGCCGCCAGCGGCCCGGCGGCCCCCGAAGCTGCGGGCCCGAAGCTGCGGGCGGCACGGCGGCGAGCGGCCGGCACCAGGGATGTAACGAACGGTGCAGCGGCCGGCAACACGACGGCGAACGGCAGACCGGGCACCCGCAGGCGCCGGTGAGGCGGCGGGCACCGGGACTGCGGACACCAGGACTGCGGGCGATGCGGAAACGGGCCCGCCGCCAACCCGCAAGCGGACGCCGGTAGCGCGGCGGCGGGCGATGCGGCGGCGGGCTGGGCGACCGCGGGTGGGGGCCACCGGTGGGGGGCGGCTGCGGGTGGGGTGGCGGGCGCCTGGTGGGCGGTGAGGCAGGGGGATCGGGCGTGCTCGGCCGCAGCGGTTGTGCGGCGGGTGGGGCGGCGGGGGGTTGTCGCTGGCGTTAGTGTTCCGGGGACCGACCAGTGGAGGGGGCATGCCGAGACCGGGAAGGCCTGTGCGCGGCTCGACCGGCGGCCGCCCGCTGATGGCCGCCCTCGACCTCTTCGGTCGCCGCTGGACGCTGCGCATCGTCTGGGAGTTGCAGGACGCGCCCCTCGGCTTCCGCACCCTCCAGCAGCGCTGCGACGACATGTCGTCCAGCGTCCTGCGGCAGCGGCTCCTAGAACTGATCGACGCGGGCCTCGTCCACCAGACGCCCGAGAACCTGTACGCCCTGACCGGGCTGGGCCGTGACGCCCGCGAGGCGCTCCGCCCGCTGTCGCAGTGGTCCGATCGCTGGGCGGCGGCGCTCGACGAGACCAGCGGCTGACACATCCCTCCTTGCGCTTCGGTTTTAGAAGCATCACACTGCTTCTAAAATCGAAGCATGCTGGAGGCCGCCATGCCACGCATCGCCCCGCTCGATCCCCCGTACGCCCCCGACATCGCGACCGCCCTCGCCAAGTGGATGCCGCCGGGCGCCGCACACGACCCGCTGGTCCTGTTCCGCATCCTGCACCGAAACCCCGAACTGGCGTCCCGCATGCGTGTGCTCGGTGCCGGACTGCTCGCCCACGGCCGCCTCCCCGTCCGGGACCGCGAGATCGTCATCGACCGGACCTGCGCCCGCGCCGGCTGCGAGTACGAGTGGGGCGTCCACGCCGCGGCGTTCGGCGAGACCGCGGGGCTCGACCCGGAGCAGATCCGCGCGACCGTGTCCGGCGACGGCGCCCCCTGGCCGCCGAAGGAGCGCCTGCTACTGAGCGCCGTCGACGAACTCCACGACTCGGCCCGCGTATCCCCCCGGACATGGGACGCTCTCGCCGAGCACTACGACGAGCCGCAACTGCTCGAACTTCTGGTGCTCGCCGGCTGGTACCGCGCCATCAGCCAGCTGATCAACTCACTGGAGATCGCCAACGAGCCCTGGGCCCCCGCCTTCCCCACCTGACGGCGGCGACGAGCCAGCGGACACGCCCGGTCCCAACCACGTAAGCCCGTCCCCCACCTACGCCGTCCCGACCACACACGCCCGGTCCCGACCAGGCACGCCCAGGCCAAGACTGGACACGACGGGTCGGGCAGGGACGGCGAACCACCGGCACCGCAGGCCGGGTGGACACAGCAGACCAAGCGGACATGGCGTGCCCGGGCGGACCCGACAGGCTGAACGGACACCGCGAGCTGAGCGGGTACCGAGAGGCACGGCGGGCACGACGGACTGGACGGACTCCGCGAGCCGGGCGCACAGCGGGCCGGGTGGCCGTGGACGCAGCAGGGCCAGCAAGCACCGCGAGCCAGGCGCACAACGAGCCCGACGAGCCGGACGGACACCAGGGGCCGGGCGGACACGCCAGGCCAAGCGGACACGGCCCGCCCGGGAGGCAGCGCGAGCCGGACGGGCGCGACGGGTCGGGCAGGGACAGCGGGCCAAGCGGCACTGCGGGCCGGGTGGAAACAGCAGGCCAGACGGATAAGGCGGACGCGGCCGAGGCGGGCCCGGCTGGTCGGTCGGACACGACGAACTGCACGGGCGCCGTGGGCCGGGTGGCACGACGCGCGAGGCGGGCTGGGCGGGCGCTGCGGGGCGGGGGGCACGGCTGGGCAAGTGGGCACGTGGAGTTGAACGGCACTCGGGGCCGGGCGGACAGAGTAGGGGCAAGAGGGCACGCACGGCGCGGCGGGGTGGTGCGCCGGGGCGTGTGGCAACGGCGCGTACGTGAGGCGGGGCGGGCGCTGTCAGGCGGGGCGGGCCGGTCAGGGGCGGGGGTGGAAGTGGCATCGTGTAGGGGTGCGTTGCAGGAGGGGGCTGGGGTGAGCAATCTGGATGTCAAGCCGAAGCCGGTCGAGTGTGGGGGGCGGGAGCAGGTTCCGGGCGGGCCGGTCCATGAGTTGCTGCCGCCCCGGCGGGTGCCGCTCGGGGAGAGCACGGTCGTCCGGCGGCTGCTGCCCAGCCTGGGGCGGCGGATGGTCGGTGCCTGGTGCTTCGTCGACCACTACGGGCCGGACGACATCACCGACGAGCCCGGCATGCAGGTGCCGCCGCACCCGCACATCGGGCTGCAGACGGTGAGCTGGCTGCACGGCGGCGAGGTGCTGCACCGCGACAGCCTGGGCAGCCTGCAGACCGTCCGGCCGAAGGAACTCGGGTTGATGACGTCCGGACGGGCCATCGCGCATTCGGAGGAGTCGCCGCGCGGGCACGGTCCCGTCTTGCACGGGGCCCAGCTCTGGGTGGCGCTGCCCGATTCGGACAGGTACACCGACCCGGCGTTCGAGCATCACGCCGAGCTGCCCGTCGTGGACGGCCCCGGGTTCAGCGCCACCGTCATCCTCGGGGAACTGGACGGGGCCGCGTCGCCCGGCACGGTCTTCACGCCCATCGTCGGAGCGGACGTCGCCCTGGCCGACGGGGCCGACGTGCGCCTGCCGGTCGAACCGGACTTCGAGTACGCCGCGCTCACGATGTCCGGCGTGACGGAGATCGACGGGATGCCCGTGGAGCCCGGGTCGATGCTGTACCTCGGGTCCGGCCGCCGCGAACTGCCGCTCAGGGCCGACGGCGCGAGCGGTCTGGTGCTGCTGGGCGGCGAGCCGTTCGAGGAGAAGCTCGTCATGTGGTGGAACTTCGTCGCCCGGACCGGGGAGGAGATCGCCCAGGCCCGGGAGGACTGGATGGGCGGCGACCGTTTCGGCACCGTGCGCGGCTACGACGGCGCCCCCGTCCCGGCGCCCGCCATGCCCGCGACGCCCCTGAAGCCGCGGGGCCGGACGCGCTGAGCGGCCTCACCGGTGTTGACGGTGCGGCGCGCCCGGAGGGCGGAGGGAGCTCAGGAGGGTGCTCAGCATCAGCGCGCCGCCCGTGACGGCGAGCGCGTTGAGGGCGATCGCGACGGCCGGGTATTCGGCGGTCGCATAGCCGCCGGGACGCAGGACCGCCACCGCCAGCTTCCAGCCGCCCCAGGCGAAGAGCGAGCCCGACGCGGTGAAGCCCAGAGCCGTCGGAAGCCAGGCGGGCAGGTTCCGGCGCGCGGAGCCGACGGCCAGGGCGCTCCAGACGCCGAGGAGCGCCCAGACCGCGGAATCGCCCAGGAGGAGGCGGGAGTTCAGGTCGAGGAGGTCGCGATGCGCGGGGTCGAGGCCCAGTTCCCCGCCCGCGGCCCATATGGTCCAGAAGGCGATCGGGGCGGCGGTGGCGGCGGCCGCCGCGCGTGCACGCCGGACGGCGCCCCCGCCACGGTCGGTGAGGCGTCCCAGGAAGGCGGCCGGCCACCTTTCCCGCATGTAGACGGGAAGGGCGACGGCGAGGCCGATGGCCATGCCGGCGAACCCGATGCCGATGAGGGTCAGTTCCCACGACGGTGCCGCGTCGCCGCCGGTGTCCTCGTCACCGCCGCCTAGGACGGCACTGACCAGCATGTAGGGCATGAGCGGGATCAGGAAGCCGCTGCCCACCCAGGTGCAGAAGACCAGGGGCGCGGCCGGAATCCGCCACTTCGCGCCCCGGGCCAGGACGAGCCCCAGCATGATCCCGGTCGCGGACATGCCGACGGTCACCGCGTTGAGCGCGATCCAGTCCGCGCCGCCGAAGTCCGCCGGGACACGGCCCAGCGCCGCGGCCGCTATCCACACGATCTTGACCGCCAGGTACAGCGAGAGTGACGTGGCGGCCCCGTACCCGCCGAGACGGCGCGCCGCGTCCCACCTCGCGCCGATCGATCCGGCGGCGTCAGGCGTTCCGATCATGGTCGGAGCCTGCCGTGCGCCACCTGGGGGCCGACTCCCCCATGCGGGCGGTCCGCCTCCCCCTCCCGGCGGAGAAGGTGCTAGCGGTCGGCCGGGAGGAACTCGTCGAGGGCCGCGGCGACCAGATCGGGACGTTCGAGAGTCTGCATATGCGGAGTGCCGGGGAGCTCCCGGTAGGTGGAGCCCGGGATGCGCTCGGCGATCCCGGACATGATCTCAGGGGTCGTCGAGGCGTCCAGCTCGCCCGCGAGCACCAGGGTGGGGAAATCCTGCCCGGCGAGGCGGCCCTGAACGTCCACACCCCTGAAGGCGCGCCAGGCCGCGGCCCAGTCGGCCGAGTCGAAGCGCCGGATGCGCTCCCGCGCGTACCGGACGCCCCAGGGGTCGGCGGCGAGCGCGGCGGGCGTGAACCAGCGCGTCAGGGTGGGGACGATCTGCGCCTCCATGCCGTCGGCCTCACCGGAGCGGGCGCGGTCCTCGAAGGCGTCGAAGGCGTGGTCGGTGGTGGCGAGCAGGGCCAGCGAGGCGACGCGTCCGGGCACGCGGACGGCGGCGGTCTGGGCGATCCCCCCGCCCATCGACAGGCCGACGACGTGCGCCCGGTCGACGCCGACCGCGTCGAGGACGCCGAGCAGGTCCCCGGCGAGGTCGTCCATGCCGAACGGGCGGGGCGCCCCGGCGGCTCCGCCGTGTCCGCGGAAGTCGTAGGCGAAGACCCGCCTGCCCTGAGCCAGCCGCTCCATGACGGGCTCCCACATGCGCCAGTCCACGCCCAGCGAATGCGAGAGGATCACGGCCGGTCCGCGGTCGCCCTTCTGCGCGACGATGGTCTCGTGGCCGGCCAGCGCGACCCGGTGCATCCGCGGCGGCTTCGGAACGCCCTGCTCCTCCAGCACCTCGCTGACGACGGCGAGCGCGTCCAGGGCGCGCGGGAAGCCCGCGTAGACCGAGACGTGCTCGCAAAGGGCCAGCAGTTCGGACGGCTCGACGCCCTGCCGCAGGGCTCCCCGCACATGGCTCGCCAGCCGGCGCTCGGCCCCTCCCGCGGCAGCGATGATGGCCACGGAGGCCAGCTCGCGCGCTCGGCGGCTCAGTTCGGGACGCGCCAGGGCACCGCCGAACGCGCCGTCCACCACCGCTTCGAACATCTGCGGTGACTTCCGGAGCACATCACCGAGCGCCTCCTCGGGCCGGCTCCCCATCAATGCCTCGTACTCGCGGCGCCCGCGCTCACCACGGTCCATGTCGTGCTCCTCTGAGAGATAGTCCGCGTTCTGTGGAACACCCCCATCGTCGTTGCCTCATTCGTAAGACGTCCAAGACCTGATAAAGCTAGTGGTCATATCTATCCCCTATCACCACTACAGGGAATCAGAATGGCCCGACTGAACCGGATACCTAGCGAGGCGGGCCACTTCCTCCTGCCGGTCGGCGAGGCGTCCGTGCTGGCGTTGTGGAGGCCGCAAATTCCGGAAGTCGGCCCGAGGAGCCGCCGAGGAGGCGCGGCCGGGGTCACGGGCCGACCGAGATGAGGTCCGGGCGGCGGGCGACGAAGTCGATGAACGCGGCCAGCGCGGGGCCCGGGCGGCGGCCGGCGGGCCAGGCGAGGGACGGCGCCCACGTCGGCTCGGGTTCGAGGCGGACGATGCCCACCGGCCGCCCCGGCTCCTCCGCCACCGACCGGGGGACGACGGCCGCGGCCAGGCCCACACTGGCCATCGCCCGGGCGGTGCTGTACTCCCGCGTCTCGTACCGGATGCGCGCGGACGCCCCGGCGGCGGCCAGGGCGGACAGGACGATCTCGCGGATCACCGACCCCGGGGAGTAGCAGACCAGGTCGACGCCGTCGAGGGCGGCGACGGGAACCCGGTACCTGCGCGCGAGCGGCGCGGAGGCCGAGGTGATGAGGACGAGCGGCTCCTCGCCGAGCGGGAGGGAGTCGAGCCGCCGCCCCTCCCGCTGCGGCGGCAGCCGGACGAGGGTCGCGGCGTCGAGGCGGCCTCCGGCGAGGCCCGCGACCATCTCCTCGGTGTTCATCTCGCGCAGCTCCACCTCGACCGCCGGGAACTCCTTCGCGAACTCCGCCAGCAGGCGCGCGAGCCGGGTCGTCAGGCCGCGCGCTCCGCCGAGGCGGATGCGGCCCCGCGTCCCCTCCGCCCAGCCGCGCATCTCGTCCTCGACCGCCGCGATGTCGGACAGGATCCGCTCGGCGTGCTCGAGCAGCGCCGTCCCGGCCGGCGTCAACTCCACCCGGTGGTTGTTGCGCTCGAACAGCGTGACGCCGAGCTGCCGCTCCAGCTTGCGGATCTGCTGGGAGAGCGCCGGCTGCGCGATCTGCAGCGCCTCCGCCGCACGCGTGAAGTGCAGCTCGCGCGCCACCGCCCTGAAGTACTCCAGCTGCCGAGAACCGATCATGCCGCGATCCTCTCACCAGAAAGTTGGCGATGTGGCGAAACTCTTACGGCCGGTCGCTCCACGCCGCGCGAGGGGTTAACAGCGGGGTAACGGCCGGCGCACAACACTCCCGATCATGGGATTCCGACGCAGGACGGCGTCGATGGGACGGGCGGCGCTCCTCGCCGGCGCGACGCTCGCCGCGACCGCGATACTGGTGGCCGGTTCCACGGCGTTCGTCTACGAGCCCCCCGCCGTCCCCACGATGACCGCGACGCCCCCGGCTCCGAGGCGGCAACCGACGACGCCCACCTTCACCCGATCCCAGCGCGACGACCTCACCCGCGCGCTCCGCCGGTACCTGGGCGGCAGGGCCGGCGACCTGGCGATCTCGGTGCGCGACCTGTCCACCGGCCTCTCCTATTCCTACGGCGGCGGCCTGCGGACGGCGACGGCCAGCATCGTCAAGGTCGACATCGTGATGGCACTGCTCCTCCAGGCGCAGCACGAGGGACGCGCCCTCACGTCCACCGAGAAGGCGCTCGCCGAACGCGCCATCGAGGTCAGCGACAACGACGCCGCCAGCGCCCTGTGGCATGCCATCGGCGGCGCGGACGGCCTGGCGTCCGCCAACGGGAAGCTGGGACTGCGCGACACCGAGCCGGGCACCGGCGGCTCCTGGGGCTCGACGACGACGAGCGCCGCCGACCAGATCCGCCTGCTGACCGCCCTGACGTCCGCCGACAGTCCGCTCGCCTCCGCGAACCGCCGCTACCTCCGCCGGCTGATGGGGGACGTGACGCAGGAACAGGCATGGGGCGTCAGCGCCGCCGGAACCGGCGCCGAGCTGAAGAACGGCTGGCTCCCCCGCGAGCGGCACGGCGGCGCCTGGACGGTCAACAGCATCGGCATCGTCCGCGCCGGGAGCCGCACCTATCTCCTCGCGGTCCTCTCCGAACGCGGCGCCACCCTGCGGGACGGAGTCGAGGCCGTCGAGCACGCCTGCAAAACCGTCGCCACGGCCCTCGCCCGCGCCTCCATCGAAACCTGAACGTCCCGCTCACCTGCGATGTTCGCGAGATCCGCGCCGGGGCCGTCATACTCTCCGTCGAACCAGGGCTCGTCCCCCGTGATGAAGGAGCCGCCGGCATGCGCACTCGGCCGCTGTACGACGTCGCCGCCGTGCTGGCGCGGCTCGGCGTGGGCGTCGTCTTCATGGCGCACGGCTGGCAGAAGATCGAGGCGGGCGTCACCGCGACCGGCCGCTCGTTCGACGCCCTGGGCGTGCCGCTGCCGACCGCCGCCGCCGTCTACTCCGCGTTCGTCGAGCTCCTGGGCGGAGCCGCGCTGATCGTCGGGCTCGGCCTCCCGATCACCGGGGTCCTGCTCTTCGTCGACATGGCGGGGGCGTTCATCTTCGTCCACGCCGAGCACGGCCTGTTCCTGGTCGACGGCAAGAGCATCCAGAACGGCTACGAACTCGTCGTCGCGCTCGGCATGGCCAGCCTGCTGTTCGCCGCGGGCGGCGGCGGGCGCCTGACCCTCGACCAGTGGATCCTCGCGAAGCGCTTCCACCGCCCCGGCGACGGCGAGGAGGACGAGGACGACGCGGCGAGCTTCGTGGAGTCGCTCCGCCAGGCCGAACTGAAGCCGGCGAAGAAGCCCCGCCGCTCCCCGAAGCCGCCCGCGACGCCCGCGATCCCCGCCCCGGACCCGTCCGACGCGCCGGCCAAGCCCGCCGAGACGACCGACGACGTGCTGGTGGCCGGACGCCGCAAGCAGCCCCAGCGCCGCCGCGGCTCGACCACCCAGCCGACCAAGCGTCCCACCGCCGACGACGACGCCGACACTCAGACCTGACGGCAGGGCGGCCGACCGGAGCACCGGTTCAGGAAACGCGGCGTTCCAAACGTGACACGCTCATGCCGGTTCGTCTTCCTCGGAGAGTGCCGCTGCCAGCGCGGACCGGTCGTTTTCGATGACCGCACCATGACGGTCGAGGACCGTGGTCTCGAACTGCGACGGCTGCGCCTCCGAGGGCCAGGGCAGCAGGTCCAGAAAGTAGCCGTTGGGCTGCACGGCGACCTCGTGGCTCCGCCCGTCCTCGAAGGCGAAACGGACCGCCGCCGCCTCCGGTCGGTAGACGTGCCCTGCCACGAACCAGCGACCACGCCGCAACGTCTCCTCGACCATGAGGACCATGGGGAGCACACCGGACGGGCGCCCCTCGGCGCTGTCTCCCTGGGTGCTTCCGGTCTCGTCGCCGCCATCGGCAGTGATCTGCCGCAGGTAGACGAAGGTCCCACCGGCCTCGTTCGGTGCTTCCCACCACTCAGCGACCTCCCCGTCGGGCGTCTCGAGCCGCGCCATCATGGCGGCCTGGTCGATGCTGACCCGGAACATCGGTGAGACGAGGTCCACCTCGTCCATGACGAGCCCATCGCGGAACTTGCGCACCACACCGTCGGGAATCCGGCCTGCCGGCTCTGAAGTGCTCATGACCTCAAGCCTGAGCCCGGCCGTCGTCCGGGGCCATCGGGGAGATCCCTGAAACCACCCTGAAAACGGCGCCCCACCGTCAAGGACCCGGATCACCTCCCTGTCCCCCGACCACCGCCGCGATCGCTCCGCGGTTCCGGCACCGGCGGCGCGGGCTATGCCGCGGTCAGGACGATCTTGCCCTTCACGCGTCCCGTCTCGCTCAACCGGTGGGCCTCGGCCGCCTCTTCCAACGGCAGGACATGCTCCACCGCGCCTCGCACCTGACCCCGTTCGACCAGGGCCGCGAGCTCGCCCAGATCGGCGCCGGAGGGGGTGAATCCGAACTCCACGTAGCGAAGGCCGCGTTCGCGGGACCGCTCGCGGACGGCGGTCCGGTCGGGTCCGGTGCCGCGCACGTCCAGCAGCACCCCGTCCGGGGCCAGCGTCTCCAGCGATCGCGGTGCGTAGTCGCCGCTGATCGGGTCCAGGACGATGTCGACGTCGCGCACCACGGCGGCGAAGTCGGTGGCGGTGTAGTCGATGAGCTCATCGGCGCCCAGCCCTTTCAGGAAGCCGTGCTTCTCCTCGCGGGCCGTGCCGATGACATGCGCGCCGCGGGCCTTGGCGATCTGCACGGCGAGGTGGCCGACGCCGCCGGCCGCCGCGTGGACGAGCACCCGGTGCCCCGCCCGGACCCCGGCCACCCGCACGAGCGCCTGCCAGGCGGTGAGCCCCGCAGTGGGCAGCGCCGCCGCGAGCACGGGGTCCAGGCCCTGCGGGGCGGGTGCCAGGGCTTCCTCCGGCACGGCCACGAACTGAGCGTACGAACCACGCGGGGGCAGCATGGCCCCGTAGACCGCGTCGTCCTCCCGGAACCGCCCGGCCCCGTCACCGGCCGCCGCCACGGTCCCGGCCAGGTCCAGGCCGAGAGTGAACGGCGGTTCGCCCAGCCGGCGCAGGAGCCCGGAGCGCCGCTTCCAGTCGGCCGGGTTGACCCCGGCGGCCTGGACCCGCACCAGTACCTCGCCGGGTCCGGGCACCGGCAGGTCGATCTCGACGACTTCGAGTACCTCCGGGCCGCCGAACTCCCGCTGGCTGATCGCGCGCATGCGCATGCCTGTCCGCTCCTTCGACGAGGGCCGATTCACTTCCGACCATCTTCGAGGGACATGGTTTCTCTTGTGAAGTAGGCACCTGATTGATATCTAGGTACCTCATGGAGACCGAGAAGTGCGCGGGCGGCCCGGACGAGATGGCGCGCTACAGCCGCGACTGCCCGTCCCGCACGGTGATCGAAGTGCTCGCCAACAAGTGGGCGCTGTTCGTCCTGGCCGTCCTGCGCCGCAATGAGCGGCCGATGCGGTTCAACGAGTTGCGGCGGGTCCTGGACGGCATCACCCAGAAGATGCTGACCCAGACACTGCGCGCCCTGGAACGCGACGGTCTCGTCCGGCGCACCGTCTACCCGACGGTCCCGCCCCGCGTGGAGTACGACCTGACCCCGCTCGGCGTCAAGGCGGGCCACCTGACCGGCGCGATCGCGGACTGGTCGATCGACCACGCGCGCCAGATCCTCGCGGCCCGCCGCGACTTCGACGAGCGCGGCGCCATGGAGCCCGCTCCCATCCGCTGACACCCCGCAGGCGACCGCCGCGCCGGGCACGGCAGCGCCCGGGTCAGCCGGGCTCGTTGAGACCTCCGAGGACGGTGAGGGTCCTCGCGATCTGCTCCGGTGGCCCGAACGGCACGGCGATGAACTCCGTGGCGCCGGCATCCGCGAATCGGCGGAGCTCGCCGCTGACATGGCGTTCGTCGCCGGCGATCACGACGTCCCCGGCTCCGCTGACGCCTTCCCGTTCGAACAACGCCCGGTAGCTCGGCACCTGGCGGGACCCCCCGAAGTGCTCCGCGATCCAGGCACGCGCACCGCCCGGATCATCGGTGACCGCGATCGGCAGGTTGACGACGACCCGCGGCGCGGGTCGCCCGGCGGCATCGGCCGCCGCGGTGACCAGCGGAGCGATGTGCGTCGCGACGGTGCGGACACCGGTCCAGACGGTGACGGTCCCGTCGGCGAGTTCGCCCGCGGTGCGGAGCATCACGGGCCCCAGCGCGGCCAGGAGCACCGACGGCGGCCGCGCCCCCGGCGTACGGATATGTCCGGCGACGTGGTGGATCTCGCCGTCGAACCGCACCGGCTCGCCGCGGAGCAGGGGCATCAGCGCGCTCAGATACTCGCGGGTGTGCCGGGCCGGGCGCTCGTAGCTCATCCCGAGCGCGGTCTCGACCTGGTGCTTGTGCCCCGGGCCGATGCCGAGGGTGAGCCGGTTGCCGGTGGCCGCCTGAACCGTGAGGGCCTGGCCGGCCAGCGCCAAGGGGTGGCGCGGGTAGGTCGTGACGACGGCCGTTCCGAGCCGGAGCCCGGTACCGCGAGTCCCGCGACGGTGGCGGCGGTGAGCGCGTCGGCGGTATGCCGCTCCGCCAACCACGCCCCGGCCAGCCCGAGTCCGGCGGCGCGCCGCGCCTCCTCGACGATCTCGGCGATCGTCCGTGGACGGTCGATCCCGATACCGACGTTCGTGCCGATGCGCATTCAGGCCCCGTCCGGGCGCCGGGGTGCGGCCGGGTCTCGCATGACGGCCGTGATCCGGTGGTCGCGGGTCACCACCCCGGCGACGGGGCGCCTGCGCGCACCCCCGCCCGCACCGAAAGAAACGATCTTGCTCATGCGGCAGTCCGTTCGCCAGGGCCGTCCGGTCGACGGCCACCGCCTCGGACGCTACGGGCCGCCCCCTTGGTTACCGCAACGGTAGCTACGTAGGCTCCGCCCCATGAAACAGCCACTGGATCCCGACATGTTCTCGGAATGCCGCGCCGCGGAAAGCCCGTTGATCCGGATAGGCGACAAGTGGACCGGGCGGATAGTCCGGTGCCTGGAATCCGGGCCCCGGCGCTTCTCCGAACTGCGGGAACCGCTGCGCGGCATAACACCGAAGGTGCTGACCGAGACGCTTCGGGCGATGGAGCGCGACGGGTTGGTCGAACGTACCGTCCACAGGGAGATGCCGCCGCGCGTCGAGTACGAGCTGACCTCGCTCGGTCGTACGCTCCGTGAGCCGATGGCCGCGTGTTGTGCCTGGTCTGACGCGCACCAGACGCAGGTGTGGGAAGCACGCGACGCCCACGAACGCTCCACTCTCGACCTGGAATAGTCCGGGCGGCGCGCACCCCGGAATGACCGGCACCCGGGAAAAGCCCGGAGGCAGGGCCGGAATCGATTCCGGCCCTGCCTCCGTCTCCACCAGTCCGAGCGGTCTCCCCTCGGCCTGGCCATCGCTTCTCTGAAAGTGCGCCCGCCGTTCAGCTGCAGCCGCTGGTGGAGCCGCAGCCCTCGCAGACGTAGCAGCTGCCCGCCGGGCGCATCTTCGTCCCGCAGGTGAGGCAGAGCGGCGCGTCGGCCGTGCGGCCCTGGCGGCTCTCGATCACCTCGATGGACGAGCCCGCCTCGTCGCCGCGTGCCTGGGCGGGCGCCGCGGGCCGGGCGATCTCGGCGGACTGCGCCAGCGACTCGCGGTCGACCTCCTCCTCGACGTGCAGGGCGGCGGGGTCCTCGCCGTTGGCCTGCATCGCGCGCTCCTCGGCGGTGAAGATGCCGAGGCCGGCGCGCTCCTCGAACGGGAGGTGGTCGAGCGCCAGGCGGCGGAAGATGTAGTCCATCACCGAGGTCGCCATGCGGATGTCGGGGTCGTCGGTCATGCCCGCCGGCTCGAACCGCATGTTGGTGAACTTCTCCACCCACGTCTCCAGCGGGACGCCGTACTGGAGGCTGATGGAGATCGCCATGGAGAAGGCGTCCATCACGCCGGCGAGCGTGGAGCCCTGCTTGCCGAGCTTGAGGAAGACCTCGCCGACGCCGTCGTCCGGGTAGGAGGAGGCGGTCATGTAGCCCTCGGCGCCCGCCACGGAGAAGCGGGTCACGGTCGCGGGCCGCTGCTTCGGCAGCCGCCTGCGGACCGGGCGCGGCGCCGTCTCCGCGGGCGCGGGCGCGGCCGCCTTCGGCTCCTCCTTCTTGCCCGCCGCCGACAGCGGCTGGCCGACCTTGCAGTTGTCGCGGTAGATCGCCAGGGCCTTCAGCCCGAGCCGCCAGCCCTCGAAGTACACCTTCTCGATGTCCTCGATGGTGGCCTGCTCCGGCATGTTGACGGTCTTGGAGATCGCGCCGGACAGGAACGGCTGGACGGCCGCCATCATCCGGACGTGCCCCATCGGGCTGATCGCCCGCTCGCCCATCGCGCAGTCGAACACCTCGTAGTGCTCGGGGCGCAGGCCCGGCGCGTCCACGACGTGGCCGTGCTCGGAGATGTACTCGACGATCGCCTCGATCTGCTCCTGCTGGTAGCCGAGCTGCTTCAGGGCGCGCGGCACCGTGTGGTTGACGATCTGCATGGACCCGCCGCCGACGAGCTTCTTGAACTTCATCAGCGCGAGGTCCGGCTCGATGCCGGTGGTGTCGCAGTCCATCATCAGGCCGATCGTCCCGGTCGGGGCGAGCAGGCTGGCCTGCGCGTTGCGGTACCCGTTCTTCTCGCCGGCCTTGAGGCAGTCGGACCACTGCTTGGCCGCGGCGGCGTGGATCGCCTTGCCCATCGCGTCGAGCGTGCGGACGTCGTCGTTGGCGGCGGCGTGCTTGCGCATGACGCGCTTGTGGCCCTCGGCGTTGCGCGCGTATCCGGCGTACGGGCCGACGACGCCCGCGATCTCGGCGGAGCGGCGGTAGGCGACGCCCGTCATCAGCGACGTGATCGCCGCGGCGAGCGACCGGCCGCCCTCGGAGTCGTAGGCGTGCCCGGTCGCCATCAGCAGCGCGCCGAGGTTGGCGTAGCCGATGCCGAGCTGCCGGTAGTCGCGGGTGGTCTCGGCGATCTTCTCGGTGGGGAAGTCGGCGAAGGTGATGGAGATGTCCATCGCCGTGATGATCAGCTCGGTGAGCTTGACGAACCGCGCGACGTCGAAGGCGTCCTCGGGGGTGAGGAACTTCAGCAGGTTGATGCTCGCGAGGTTGCAGGACGAGTTGTCCAGGCTCATGTACTCCGAGCACGGGTTGGACGCGGTGATCCGGCCGGTCTCGGGGTTGGTGTGCCAGTCGTTGATCGTGTCGTCGTACTGGATGCCGGGGTCGGCGCACTCCCACGCCGCCTTGGCCATCGCGCGGAACAGGTCCTTGGCCTTGATCGTCTCGATGACCTCGCCGGTCATCCGCGCGCGCAGCCCGAACCGGCCGTCCGACTCCACGGCGTGCATGAACTCGTCGGAGACGCGGACCGAGTTGTTGGCGTTCTGGTACTGGACGCTGCCGATGTCCTTGCCGCCGAGGTCCATGTCGAACCCGGCGTCCCGCAGCGCGCGGATCTTGTCCTCCTCGCGCGCCTTGGTCTCGATGAACTCCCCGATGTCGGGGTGGTCGACGTCCAGCACGACCATCTTGGCGGCGCGGCGGGTCGCGCCGCCCGACTTGATCGTCCCGGCGGACGCGTCGGCGCCGCGCATGAACGACACCGGGCCGCTGGCCGTCCCGCCCGAGGACAGCAGCTCCCGGCTGGAGCGGATGCGGGAGAGGTTCAGGCCGGCGCCCGAGCCGCCCTTGAAGATGACGCCCTCTTCCTTGTACCAGTCGAGGATCGACTCCATCGTGTCGTCCACGGACAGGATGAAGCACGCCGAGACCTGCTGCGGGGACCTGGTGCCGACGTTGAACCAGACGGGGGAGTTGAAGCTGAACAGCTGGTGCACCAGCGCGTACTTCAGCTCGTGGTCGAAGATCTCGGCGTCCTGCTCGGAGGCGAAGTAGCCCTCCCTGAGCCCGGTGTCCACGTACATCCGGACGACGCGGTCGACGAGCTGCTTCAGGCTCCATTCCCGCTGCGGCGTGCCGACCGCCCCGCGGAAGTACTTGGACGTGACGATGTTGACGGCGTTCAGCGACCAGAAGTCGGGGAACTCGACGCCGCGCTGCTCGAAGTTCACCGAGCCGTCGCGCCAGTTGGTCATGACGACGTCACGACGTTCCCAGCGCATCTCGTCGTACGGGTGCACGCCGGGCGTGGTGAAGATGCGCTCCATCTTCAGCCCTTTGCGGCCCCCCTTGCCGCGCCGCGCCGCCGAGCCGCTCACCGTCTCCGTCATGACCTTCCCCCTCTCGGACCCTCCCGCCGGGCCCTGCTCAGGAACAACCCCGCCGCCGCCCGGGCCATGCCCGCGCGGAGACGCCTTTACTTGTGCTGATGTGTTTCCGGAACCGTCCCTACCGGGACGGGCCGGGCTCCCCCGAGGAACCGGCCTTCCGCAGTGCTTCGATCTCCTTGGCGAAGTCGTCCAGCGACTCGAAGCTCCGGTAGACCGAGGCGAATCGCAGATAGGCGACCTCGTCGAGTTCGCCGAGCGGCCCCAGGATCGCGAGGCCGATCTCGTGCGAGGGGATTTCCGCGGACCCGGACGACCTGATCGCCTCTTCGACCCGCTGCCCCAGCTTCGCGAGCGCATCCTCGTCGACCGGGCGGCCCTGGCAGGCCCTGCGCACCCCGGCGATGATCTTTTCCCGGGAGAACGGCTCGGTGACCCCGCTGCGCTTGGCCACCATCACGAGCACATTCTCCTGCGTCGTGAATCGCTTGCCGCATTCCGAGCACGAGCGGCGGCGCCGAATGGCGCCCCCGTCATCGGTCGAACGGCTGTCGATCACTTTGGTGTCAGGGTTGCGGCAGAACGGGCAGTGCACGTTTGCTCTCCTCCCCTGACGTAAACGAGTTACACCGATGACAGCGCCATATATAGGGAACTACATCGATGTGACTACTAGATGTTGTGGTCAACCGTACGGCTCGCCGGACCCGTTCGCAACCTGCCCGAGGGCCCCGTCCGTCACATCCGCCACGTCCACGCAGGTCATCTCCGACGCTCGGATTTTCCCTCCGGGCGTGTCGTCACCCACCGCCCCCGGCGGACCCCTCCCGGTGACCGTCCACGGCGCAAAGCCCCAGGCAGGCGCCCTCGACGCACATCTGCCGCCGCCTGCGCGGCCCGGCCGGTCGCGCTCGGTGACCGCCTCGCCGGGCCCCCTCTCCACGGCCCGTCGCGGCCGGCGGCCATACGCCGCCGCGCCTCTCGGGGAGCGTCAGGGGCCACCGACAGCCGGTCGCTGCCGTCATCTAGCGTGAGCCGCGACGGCGACGCGGCGCCGCGGCCGGGGTCAACTCGCGGGGACGCGGAGTTCTTGACCGGGATGGACGGTGGGGTCGCCACCGAGACCGTTGAGGTCGATGATGCGCTGCACGACCACGCGGGGGTCGCCACCCGGGTCGGCCGAGGAGGCGATCTCCCAGAGCGTCTCACCGGGCTCCACCACGACCGTCCCGGCGTGCCGGGTCGGGCCGGCGGGGCCTTCCCGGGAACCGGCGAAGGCGCCCGGGCCCACGGTGAGCCAGAGCAGTATGAGCGTCACGGTGGCGGCGAAGGCGACCAGGACGGCGCGGCCGCGGCGGGTCAGGCGGATCGGGGGGCGGTCACTACGGGGTGAACCCGGCATCTCTCCCCTCCTCGACTTCGAATGCATTTTCGATCGAACGCCTGTACGATGTTCTACCAGGGGAGGTCCGCAAAAAGCGAGCACATCTTCGAACAATTGTTTGATCATCGGGCCTGGACGCGATAGCGTTCATGACAAGGAGTGACGGATCGAGGCGCCCGGGAGGCGACGAGCGATGAGCAAGGTCCGGGAGCTGCCCGACGGGCCGATGGACGAGACGGGCCTGACCCAGCGACAGCGCATGGTGCTGGAGGTGATCCGTGACTCGGTCCAGCGCCGGGGGTACCCGCCCTCGATGCGCGAGATCGGCGAGGCCGTGGGGCTGACCAGCACCTCCAGCGTGTCGCACCAGCTCCGGGCCCTGCAGCGCAAGGGCTTCCTGCGGCGCGACCCCAACCGCCCGCGCGCGGTCGAGGTGCGGGTGCCGGGGGCGACGCCGGTGCGCACGCACGAGGAGGCCTTCGAGTCGGGCTCGGCGCAGCCCGCGCCCGCGTACGTGCCGCTCGTCGGGCGCATCGCGGCCGGTGGCCCGATCCTGGCCGAGGAGGCCGTCGAGGACGTGTTCACGCTGCCGAAGCAGCTCGTCGGCGAGGGCACCCACTTCCTGCTGAAGGTCACCGGCGACTCGATGATCGACGCCGCGATCGCGGACGGCGACTGGGTGGTCGTGCGGCAGCAGCCGGTGGCCGAGCAGGGCGACATCGTGGCCGCCATGATCGACGGCGAGGCCACGGTCAAGACGTTCAAGCGCCGCGACGACGGCCACATCTGGCTGATGCCCCAGAACCCCGCCTACGAGCCGATCCCCGGCGACGAGGCCTCGGTGCTCGGCCGGGTCGTGGCGGTCCTCCGCAAGATGTGACGCCACCCCTCAGCGGCCGCCGGACCCGTCCGGCGGCCGCTGACGCATGCCCGGCCCTCACCCGCGCGTCGCTCACCGGCTCCCCGCTGCGCCGCTCGGCTCGGGCAGCGCGGCGGGGACAGGGAGCTACGGCCCCTGGCGGGGCCGGTCGGCGGCTCTTGGTTTCGTCCTGCCGGTGAGCGCCGCCGCGCCGGTCGGGGGTGAGCGGCGCGGCGGGGCGGGGTCAGCGCTTGGGGACGATGTTGACGATCTTGGGGGCGCGGACGATGATCTTGGCGATGTCGGCGCCGCCCAGGGCGTCCTGGATCCTGGCCGAGGCCAGCGCGCGGCGCTCCAGCTCCTCCCCGGCGATCCCGGGCGGGACCTCCAGGCGGTCGCGCACCTTGCCGGCGACCTGGACGACGCAGGTGACCGACTCCTCCACCAGCAGCTCGGGGTCGGCGGACGGCCAGCCGGCGCGGATCACCGGCGCGGTGCGGCCCAGCCGCTCCCACACCTCGTCGGCGGTGTAGGGCGCGAACAACGACAGCAGCACCGCGATCGCCTCGGCGGCCTCGCGGACGGCCGGGTCGGCGGCGCCGGGGCCGGAGTCGATGGCCTTGCGGGTCGCGGTGACCAGCTCCATGATCCGCGCGATGGCGACGTTGAACCGCTGCGTCTCGACCAGGGTGGTGGCCTCGTCGACCGTGCGGGCCGTGACGCGCCGCAGGGCGGTGTCGCCGGAGGCGGCGTCCGCGCCGGGGTCGGAGGAGACCTCGGAGGCGATGCGGTGCACGCGGGACAGGAACTTCGACATGCCGTGCGGGGAGACGTCGGCCCAGTCGATGTCGTCCTCGGGCGGGCCGGAGAACAGGATCGCCAGCCGGACGACGTCGACGCCGAACTCGCCGATCTGCTCGCCCAGGTCGACGCCGTTGCCCAGCGACTTCGACATCGCCTTGCCCTGGTTGATCACCTGGCCCTGGTTCAGCAGCCGGGTGAACGGCTCGGTGAAGTCGACCATGCCCATGTCGTGCAGGACCTTGGTGAAGAACCGGCTGTACAGCAGGTGCAGGATGGCGTGCTCGACACCGCCGGTGTACTGGTCGACCGGCATCCACCTGCGGACCTGCTCGACGTCGAACGGGCCGCCCTCGTAGCCCGGCGAGCAGTAGCGGAAGTAGTACCAGGACGAGTCGACGAAGGTGTCCATGGTGTCGGTGTCGCGGGTGGCCGCGCCGCCGCACTTGGGGCACTCGGTGTTCACCCAGTCGGACGCGGCGGCCAGGGGCGAGGTGCCCTTGGGGGCCAGGTCGGCGCCGCGCAGGCCCTCGGGCAGGGTCACGGGCAGCTGGTCGTCGGGGACGGGGACCTCGCCGCACGCCTCGCAGTGCACGATCGGGATCGGGCAGCCCCAGAACCGCTGCCGGGAGACCAGCCAGTCGCGCAACCGGAAGTTCACCGACGCGCGGCCGGTGCCGCGCTCCTCCAGGATCTCGGTGATGCGGGCGATGCCGTCGGCCTTGGTCAGCCCGTCGATGGGGCCCGAGTTGACGATGGCGCCGTCGCCGGGGGTGGCCACGCCCGTCTCGGCGGGGTCGGCCAGGCCGGTCTCCACGACGACGCGGACGGGCAGGCCGAACTTCAGCGCGAAGTCCAGGTCGCGCTGGTCGTGCGCCGGCACCGCCATGATCGCGCCGTGCCCGTACTCGGCCAGGACGTAGTCGGACGCCCAGACGGGCAGCCGCTCGCCGTTGACCGGGTTGATCGCGTAGCGGCCCAGGAACACGCCGGTCTTCTCGCGCTCGGTGGACAGCCGCTCGATCTCGCTCTCGCGGGAGACCTCGTCGCGGTAGGCCTCGAACGCGGCGCGGTGGTCGGGGTGGCAGACCTCCTCGGCCAGCGCGGCGTCGGCGGCGACGACCATGAAGGTGGCGCCGTACAGGGTGTCGGGGCGCGTGGTGTAGACGGTGACGGGCTCGTCGCGCCCCTCGATCACGAAGTCGACGTCGGCGCCGGTGGAGCGGCCGATCCAGTTGCGCTGCATCAGCAGGACGCGCTCGGGCCACTTGCCCTCCAGCTGCGCCATGTCGTCCAGCAGCCGGTCCGCGTACTCAGTGATCTTGAAGTACCACTGGGTCAGCACGCGCTTTTCGACCAGCGCGCCGCAGCGCTCGCAGTGCCCGCCGACGACCTGCTCGTTGGCCAGGACGGTCTGGTCCTTCGGGCACCAGTTGACGTGGCCGCCCTTGCGGTAGGCCAGGCCCCGCTCGTAGAAGCGCAGGAACAGCCACTGCGTCCACTTGTAGTACTCGGGGTCGGAGGTGTGCAGGCGCCGCGTCCAGTCGAAGGACGGGGCGTAGCGGTGGAAGGAGGCCGCCTGCGTCTCGATGTTGGCGTACGTCCACTCGGCGGGGTGCGAGTCGCGCTTGATGGCGGCGTTCTCGGCGGGCAGGCCGAAGGAGTCCCAGCCGATCGGGTGCAGGACGTTGAAGCCGCGCTGGAACCAGTAGCGCGCGACGACGTCGCCGATGGCGAACGCCTCCGCGTGGCCCATGTGCAGGTCGCCGCTGGGGTAGGGGAACATGTCCAGGGCGTAGCGGCGCTCCTCGGCGGTGCCCTTCTCGTCCGCCTCGAACGGGTCGAGCTCCTCCCAGCGGGCCTGCCACTTGTCCTGAACCGCCCGTGGGTCGTATCCCTCGTTCAGGGGGGACGCCCCCCCTGTACCCCCCGGCGTCGCACGGTAGGGAACGTCGCTGCTCACGCTTCTGACTCCGGTTCCTGCTGCTGGGTCGTGGCCGTCCGCCGACATGAAACGGCCCCTCGCACAGGAGGGGCCACCACGCTGACGTCAGTGCGTCAACGTGGTCCTTCGAGGAGCAGCCTGGCTGACATACCTCAAGAGTAGCGCAGTCGCAACCCCGGCCGCCGCGACTTAATGCCCCGACTCCTGGCGGGCCATGGACACGACGCCGGTCACCTGGACGCGGGTCAGCTCGAGGTCGGCGCCGACGGCCGAGAGGGTCTCCTCCTCGGAGACGGTCAGCGGGCCGTCGACCAGCGCGATCTCGGCGGCGGCGCGCAGGATGCTCTCCCGCGCCTCGGGGGCGAGGGCCGAGGCGGCGCGCCCCATCTCGACGCGGACCTCGTCGAAGGGACGGCCGAGGTCGGCGTTCAGGGCCGCGTCGTCGTACCCGGGCTCGCCGGCCTGCCGGACGACGGAGACCGCGCGGGAGCGGGCGGCCTCGTTGGTGTAGTCGCCTGAGCGCAGGACCTGGGCGATGGCCATGCGCAGCAGCATCGCGGGCATCTGCGCGAGCTGCGCGGTGGTCGGCACGTTCAGCACGCCGGGGTTCCAGCGGCCGTGGCAGGTGTCGCACTCGACGAACTCGCCGCCGGCCTTGTTCAGCGGGATGACCGGGATGAAGAACAGCGTGAAGAAGTTGCGCCCCTGGCGGCGGCGGTACTCGCGGTCGCCGCCGCAGTCGGGGCAGTGGAAGGTCCCCCTGGTCAGGGTGAAGAACACCACGCGCCAGCCGAAGATGATCAAGATCGCGCACCCTCTCTCGGTGAGGCGGCACATGTTAACGCCGCAAGACCGCCCAATTGGTAACGAGCGCGGACGGAGCCGCGCTCCCGCCCCCTCCCCTCCCCCGCGCGGACCACCGTCGCAACGACGAAAACCGCACGTCAAAGGCTGCGAATTATGGCGCCGGACAAGCCCCGTGCAGCAGGATGTGCGAAACGGTTCATACACTCGTCGGTAACTAACCGACCGGTCACCTTTCCGCGCGAGGAGTGCCCATGCTCAACCTGTCCGTGCTGCTGGAGGACGCCGCCAGGGAGACGCCCGACCGCGACGCGGTCGTGTTCGGCGATCTCCGGCTGTCCTACTCCTTCCTCGACCAGGTCGCGAACCAGGTCGCGAACCTGCTGCGCGAGCGCGGCATCGGGCCGGGCGACAAGGTGGCGCTCTCCAGCCCGAACCTCCCCTACTTCCCGATGGTGTACTTCGGGGCGCTCAAGGCGGGCGCGGTGGTCGTCCCGCTGAACGTGCTGCTCAAGCCTCGGGAGATCGCCTACCACCTCGCCGACTCGGGGGCCAGGGCGTTCTTCTGCTTCGAGGGGACGCCGGAGCTGCCGCTCGGCGAGATGGGCCGCGCGGGGTTCGAGCAGGCGGAGGCCTGCGAGCACTTCTTCCTGCTGCCCGCCGACCCGTCGGCCGCCGAGTCCCCGATCGAGGGGGCCGAGCTGTTCTGGGCCGCGCTCGCGGGCAGGCCCGGCACGTTCGAGTCGGCGCTGACCGGGCCGGACGACACCGCCGTGATCATCTACACCAGCGGGACGACCGGGCAGCCGAAGGGCGCCGAGCTCACGCACGGCAACCTCCTGATGAACGCCATGGTGGACGACACGCTCTTCTACCGGACGCTGCACGACACGTCCCTGGTGACGCTGCCGCTGTTCCACATCTTCGGGCAGACGTGCGTGATGAACGTCGGCCTGTACCGGCGCGCGACGCTCGTCATGCAGGCGCGGTTCGACGCCCGGCAGGCCGTCGAGCTGATGGTCAGGGAGAAGGTGAACATCTTCGCGGGCGTCCCGACGATGTACTGGGGGCTGCTGACCGACGAGACCTCCGACGAGGAGATCGAGACGCTCCGGGAGAACCTGCGGGTCGCGGTCTCGGGCGGGTCGGCGCTGCCCATGGAGGTCCTCAAGGGCTTCAAGGCGAAGTTCGGCGTGGACGTCCTGGAGGGCTACGGCCTGTCGGAGACCTCGCCGGTCGCCTCGTTCAACCGCCCGGACCGTCCGACCAAGCCCGGCTCGATCGGCCTGCCCGTGTGGGGCGTCGAGATGAAGCTGATCGACGACGACTGGAAGGAGATCGAGGGCGAGGGGCCCGGCGAGATCGCCGTCCGGGGCCACAACATCATGAAGGGCTACCACGGGCGGCCCGAGGCGACCGAGGCCGCGATCCGGGACGGCTGGTTCCGCACCGGCGACGTGGCCCGCCGCGACGAGGACGGCTACTACTACATCATCGACCGCTCCAAGGACATGATCATCCGGGGCGGGTTCAACGTGTACCCGCGGGAGCTGGAAGAGGTCCTGATGGCCCACCCGGAGGTCTCGCTGGCCGCGGTCGTGGGCGTCCCGCACCCCTCGCACGGCGAGGAGGTCAAGGCGTACGTCATCCGCACGCCCGGCGCGTCCGTCACCGAGGACGAGCTGGTCGCGTGGGGCAAGGAGCAGTTCGCCAACTACAAGTACCCGCGGATCGTCGAGTTCCGCGACGAGCTGCCGATGACCGCCACCGGCAAGATCCTCAAGCGCGAGCTGCGCTAGCCGCGAGCCCTCCGGGCACGGGGGCTCAGCTCACGCCGAGCCCCCGGGCCCCGACGACCCGCAGCAGCTTCATCGCCTCGGCCGACGGCGTGCCGGGCGTGACCGTGTACAGCACGACCCGCTGGTCGCGTTCCGGCACGTAGAGGACGTCGCAGTGCATGTCCAGCTCGCCGACCACGGGATGCGTCATCAGCTTGCGGCTGCCGCGCCTGATCCCTACCTCGCCCTCGTCCCAGAGCCGCGCGAACAGGGGGCTGCGGGCGGAGACCTCCGCGACCAGTGCGGCGATGCCGGGGTCGCCGGGGTAGCGGCCGGCCGCGGCCCTCAGGTCCGCCACCGACTCGCGGGCGAGCTGCTCCACGTACCCGTCGCTGCCGAACCGCGCGATGGCCGGGCCGGTGAACAGCCACCGGACGACGTTGCGATCGCGCGGCTCCATGGCGGCGAAGTCGGTCATGAGCGCGGCGGCCAGGGCGTTCCAGGCGAGGATGTCGTGGCGGGCGTTCAGGACGTAGGCGGGCGTGTCGTCCAGCCGTTCGAGCAGGTGCAGGATGCCCGGCGGGACGTCCTGCGACGGCGCGGCGGGCGGCTCCGGGGCCTCGCCGGCCAGGTGGAAGAGGTGGCCGCGCTCGTCGCCGCTCAGCCTCAGGGCGCGCGCCAGCGCGGCCAGGATCTGCCTGGACGGACGGGGCCCGCGGCCCTGCTCCAGGCGGATGTAGTAGTCCACCGACATCCCGGCCAGCTGCGCGATCTCCTCGCGCCGCAGGCCGGGCGTGCGGCGCCGCGCCCCGGCCGGGAGGCCGACGTCCGCGGGCCGGATGCGCGCCCGGCGCGAGCGCAGGAACGCGGCCAACTCCTGCCTGTCCATGCCTTCCAGGATGTCCGACTAGGCGCGGCCACCGCCACGCGCAGGGTGGTACCGCCGATCCCAGCCTCGGGCGGTCTCTCCTCATCCCCGCCCGCGCGGAGCAGCCTGCGGGGCATGACGACACGGATCGCTCTCATCACGGGAGCCAACAAGGGCATCGGCTTCGAGACGGCGCGGATCCTCGGCCGGGGCGGGGCGACCGTCCTGGTCGGGGCCCGATCGGCCGATCTCGGGGAGAAGGCCGCCGCCGTCCTGTGCGGCGAGGGCGTCGACGCCCGGTTCGTCCCGCTCGACGTGACGGACGCGCGCGGCGTGCAGGACGCGGCCGCGTGGATCGGCGCCGAGTTCGGGCGCCTCGACATCCTGGTCAACAACGCCGCGATCACCACCACGGACGCGGCGGACCCGGCGTCCTCTCCCCCGCCGAGCCGGGTCGCGCCGGAGCTGGTGCGGGCCGCCCTCGAGACCAACGTGGTCGGGGTGGTCGCGGTCACCAACGCGATGCTGCCGCTGCTGCGCCGCTCCCCCGCCGGCCGGATCGTCAACGTCTCCAGCAACCTCGGGTCGCTGACGGCGCTGAGCGCTCCGTCCCTCCCGGCGTCGCTGCCGAACCTGCTGCCCTACAACGCGTCCAAGACGGCGCTGAACGCGCTGACCGTCGCCTACGCCAGGGAACTGGCCGGCACACCGGTCAAGGTGAACTCGGTGGCGCCCGGGTTCTGCGCCACCGACCTCAACGGGCACACCGGCCACCGCACGCCCGCGCAGGGCGCCGCGGTGATCGCGAGCGTGGCGCTCCTGGACGACGACGGCCCCACGGGCGCCTACCTCACCGAGGACGGCCGGAACCCCTGGTAGGCACGCGCTGACCAGGCCCGTCCCGGCAGGAGCCTGCCGGGACGGGCCTGCGCGGCGGTCAGATCGCGTAGGGCAGGCGCTTGATCCCGTTGATGAAGTTGGACTCCAGCCGGTCGGGCTCGCCCGAGGCGCGGATGTCCGGCGCCCGGCGCAGCAGCTCGCGGAACATCACGGTGATCTCGCGCCTGGCCAGGTGCGCGCCGAGGCAGAAGTGCGGCCCCGGCCCGCCGAACCCGACGTGCTGCTTGCTGTCGCGCAGTATGTCGAACCGCTCCGGGTCGGTGAAGACCGTCTCGTCCCGGTTGGCCGACCAGTAGTAGAGGACGAGCTTGTCGCCCTCCTTGATCTCGTGCTCGTTCAGCGTGGTGTCGCGGGTGGCGGTCCTGCGCATCCAGATGACCGGCGAGACGTACCGGACGATCTCCTCGACGGCGCCGGGCATGCGGGCCTCGAAGTCCTCGACCAGCAGGGCCCGCTGGTCGGGGTTGCGGGTGAACAGGTCGAGGCCGTGCGCGATCGCGTTGCGGGTGGTCTCGTTGCCGGCGACGACGAGCAGGATGAAGAACGAGCCGAGCTCCTGGTCGGTCAGCGACTCGCCGTCGAGGTTGGCGTTCACCAGCGCGGAGGTGAGGTCGTCGGTGGGGTCGGCGCGGCGCTGCCGCCCGAGGTCCTCGACCAGGCCGCGCAGGGTCTCGCCGGCGCCGAGCAGCGCCATCGCCATCTGCTCGGGGTCGTCGGAGGGGATGAACTCGGCGTCGTTGCCCGCGAGGATGACGTTGGTGGCGTCGAGGACCGTCTTGTACTGGTCCTCCGCGATGCCCATCATGTCGCAGATGATCTTCAGGGGGAGCCGCGCGGCGACGTCCGCCACGAAGTCGCCGGTCCCGCCGCCCGAGGCCACGTTCTCGACGATCTGGCCGGCGACCGCCTCGACCCGGTCCTCGAACCGCTGGATCATGCGGGGCGAGAACGCCCGGGACACGATCCTCCTGATCTTGGCGTGCCGGGGGTCGTCCATGCTGATCAGCGAGCCGAAGTACTCGTGCATGTCGCCCGGCATGTCCGGGATGCTGATCGCGCCCCTGCCGGAGCAGAAGTCCTGCGGGCGGCGGGACGCCTCGACGACGTCGGCGTGCCGGGTCAGCGGGTAGTACCCGGGGCCCTGCGGGGCGATCAGGATGTCGGGTTCCTCGAAGCGGAGGAGCCCGGGGTGCCACCGCAGGGCCTTGAACGCCTCGTGGCGGTACTCGTGCGGCTGCCGCCAGAACTCCCAGTCCGTCAGGTTGATGTCCTCGACTTTGAGCACGCGCCCACCACCTCGTCACGTCCGAACCCGATTCGGTTTACACGTACCCTCTCAAAGTAAAGAGGAAAGCGCACACTGATCGGGCGGGTGACGCGCCTCACATTAGCCTGCCGGGCCCGGCCCCCCGCACGGGCCCGGCATGCGGTCACAGCCGCGCCCACGCCTCCTGGAGGACCGAGCGCAGGATCTGCTCGATCTCGTCGAAGTGCGCCTGGTCGCAGATCAGCGGCGGGGCGAGCTGGACGACGGGGTCGCCGCGGTCGTCGGCGCGGCAGTACAGGCCCGCCTCGTACAGGGCCTTGTCGAGGAAGCCGCGCAGCAGCCGCTCGGACTCCTCGTCGTCGAACGTCTCGCGGGTGTCGCGGTCCTTCACGAGCTCGATGCCGTAGAAGTAGCCGTCGCCGCGGACGTCCCCGACGATCGGCAGGTCGCGGAGCCGCTCCAGCGCGCCCCGGAACGCGTCGCGGTTGCGCATGACGTGCCCGGTCAGGTCCTCGCGCTCGAACAGGTCGAGGTTGGCCAGCGCGACCGCCGCCGACACCGGGTGCCCGCCGAAGGTGTACCCGTGCGCGAACATCTCCGTCCCGCCCTTGAACGGCTCGAACAGGCGGTCGGTGACGAGCATCCCGCCGAGCGGCGCGTAGCCGGAGGTCACGCCCTTGGCGAAGGTGATGATGTCGGGCGTGTAGCCGAAGCGCTGCGCGCCGAACATCGTGCCGAGCCGGCCGAACGCGCAGATCACCTCGTCCGACACCAGCAGGACGTCGTGCCGGTCGCAGATCTCGCGGACGCGCTCGAAGTAGCCGGGCGGCGGCGGGAAGCAGCCGCCGGCGTTCTGCACCGGCTCCAGGAACACGGCGGCGACGGTGTCGGCGCCCTCGAACTCGATGGCCTCATCGATCCGGTCGGCGGCCCACCGGCCGAACGCCTCCGGGTCGTCGCGGTGCTCGGCGGCCCGGTAGATGTTGGTGTTCGGCACCCGGAAGCCGCTCGGCACGAGCGGCTCGTAGGGCGCCTTCAGGCCCGGCAGGCCCGTGATCGACAGCGCGCCGTGCGGGGTGCCGTGGTAGGCGACCGCGCGGCTGATCACCTTGTGCTTGGCCGGCTTCCCGGTGAGCTTGAAGTAGTGCTTGGCGAGCTTCCAGGCGCTCTCGACGGCGTCGCCGCCCCCGGTGGTGAAGAACACGCGGTCCAGGCCGGCGGGCGCGAGGGAGGCGAGCCGCTCGGCCAGCTCGACGGCCTTCGGGTGCGCGTAGGACCAGATCGGGAAGTAGGCCAGCTCGGCGGCCTGCTTGGCGGCGGCCTGGGCCAGCTCCTCGCGCCCGTGCCCGGCCTGGACGGTGAACAGCCCGGAGAGCCCGTCCAGGTAGCGGCGGCCCGCCGAGTCGTAGACGTGGGCGCCGTCGCCCCGGACGATCACCGGGATCTCGCCGCCGCCCTGGGACGCCGAGTGCCGCGAGAAGTGCATCCACAGATGGTCGCGGGCCGCCCTCTGCATCGCGTCGTGCTGCTGGCTGGTCACGTCCGGCTCCGTCATCACGTCATCCCCAGTGCGATCGATCCAGTTGCACAGATGCTAGATGACTACGGAATCCGCTGTAAATACATGGTGATACCTCGATATCCGTAGAGAGAGGGCCCCACTGACCGTCGCTCGCGAAGGCGCGGGTACCGTTCGCCGCGAACCGAGGAGGCGGACATGGGCGACATCACGACCGGATCTGTCAGCGCGAACGGGCTCGACTTCGGATACCTCACCGCCGGGCCGCAGGACGGGCCCCTGGCGCTGCTGCTGCACGGCTTCCCCGACTCCCCGCACACCTGGCGGCACCTCATGCCGGAACTGGCCGACGCCGGATACCGCGCCGTGGCCCCCTTCATGCGCGGCTACGCCCCCACGTCCGTCCCCGAGGACGGCGCGTACCAGAGCGGCGCCCTCGCCGCCGACGCCGCCGCCCTGCACGAGGCGCTCGGCGGCGGCTCCGACGCCGTGCTCGTCGGCCACGACTGGGGCGCCTTCGCGACCTACGGCGCGGCGAACGCCGCGCCCGAGCGGTGGCGCAGGACGGTCGCCATGTCCGTCCCGCCCGTCTCGGTGATGACGGCCTCGTTCTTCGACTACGAGCAGCTCAAGCGATCGTTCTACATCTTCGTCTTCCAGACGCCGCTGGCCGAGCTCGCGTTCGGCCGCGCGTTCGTCGAGGGGCTGTGGCGCGACTGGTCGCCGGACGACGGCCGCGACCGGTCAGGGGACGTCGACCGGGTCATGGAGTGCCTCGGCGCGCCCGCCAACGCCGCGGCGGCGATCGGCTACTACCGGGCGATGCTCGACCCGTCCCGGCACGTCGAGCGGTACGCCGCCGAGCAGGAGGCGACGACCGCCACCGGCGAGCGCCCCGTGCTCTACCTGCACGGCGCCGAGGACGGCTGCCTCGGCGCGGAAGCGGTCGACCTCGACGCCGTCCTCGCGGCCCTCCCGCCGGGGTCGCGGGCGGAGCGGATCCCCGGCGCCGGCCACTTCCTCCAGCTCGACCGTCCCGCCGAGGTGAACGAGCGCGTCCTCAGCTGGCTGGAGTCCGCTCCCTGACCAGGTCGGCGGCCTTCTCCCCGATCATGATCGCGGGGGCGTTGGTGTGGCCCCGGGTGATCTGCGGCAGCACCGACACGTCCGCGACGCGCAGGCCCTCGACGCCGCGGACGCGCAGGTCCGGGTCGACGACGGAGTCCTGTCCGGTGCCCATCCGGCACGTGCCGGTCGGATGGTAGAGCGTCTCGGAGTGGCCCCGGACGTAGGCGGCCAGCGCCTCGTCGTCGTCCGCCCCCGCGTAGGGCTCCATGATCTCGCCGACGAACGGCTTCAGCGCGTCGGCCGCCATCAGCTCCTCCGCGTAGCGGATGCCGTGCATCAGGCGGCGCAGGTCGCTCTCCTTCGTGAGGTAGGCGGGGTCGATCACTGGCGGCGCGGCCGGATCGGCGGAGGCGAGGGTGACGCGGCCGGACGACTCGGGCTGGAGCAGCACGACGCCGACCGTCACGCCGTGCTCGGTCGGCGGGGTGAGCCCGTGCGCGATGTACGGGGCGGGCGCGAAGATCAGTTCGAGGTCGGGGGCGTGCAGGGACGGGGCGCTCTTGGTGAAGACGACCGCCTCGCCCACGTTGGAGGTGAACGGCCCGCGCCGCGCGAGCAGGTAGCGGGCGATGTTCGGCACCGACTCCGCGCCCGCGAGCGTGACCTTCCTGGGGCAGTGCCGCACGACGCCGACCGACAGGTGGTCCTGGAGGTGGCGGCCCACTTCCGGAGACTCCACGACCGGCTCCACGCCGGCGCCGCGCAGGTGGTCGGGATCGCCGACGCCGGACAGCATCAGCAGGTGCGGCGACCCGACCGCGCCCGCGGCCAGGATGACCTCGCGGCGCGCCGTGACGCGCCCGCCGCCGTACTCGACGCCGGTGGCGCGGCCGTCCTCGATGAGGACCCTCGACACCTGCGCGCCGGTCATGACGGTCAGGTTCGGGCGCTTGCGGGCGGGCCGCAGGTAGGCGTCGGCCGCGCTGCACCGCCTGCCGCGCCGCTGGCTGACCGGCGTGAGCGCGTACCCCTCGTTGGACGGGCCGTTCAGCTCGGGCAGCCTGGTCAGGCCGGCGGCGGCGCACGCCTCCAGGAACGCCCGCGTCGCCACGTTCGGGCTGCGCTGCTCGGAGATCGTGACGGGGCCGGACGTCCCGTACACGTCCCCCTTGTTGCTGCCGACGCGGCCCTCGACCCGCTTGAAGTACGGGACGACGTCCTCGTACGACCAGCCGGGGACGTCCCAGTCGTCGTAGTCGTCGTAGTGGCCGCGCACCCACATCATCGCGTTCAGCGAGGACGACCCGCCGAGCATCCTGCCCCGCGGCCAGTACAGCTCTCGCCCGTCCAGCTCGGGCTGCTTGGCGGTGCTGTAGTCCCAGTCGTACTCGGTCTTGAAGAGCTTCGGGAACGCGGCCGGGATGTGGATCTCGCCCTTGTCGTCCGGACCGCCCGCCTCCAGCAGCGCGACCGTGACGGAGGGGTCCTCCGACAGCCGCGCGGCCAGCGCGCAGCCCGCGGACCCGGCGCCGACGATGACGTAGTCGTGTTCCATGAGGGCTCCCGCTCTCCACGGGCCGCGGCACGGCCCGCTCTTCCCCTGGACTTACCACCACAAAGCCCTCCAGTCCATGCGTGCGACCCGATTCCGGACCGGCCGCGCCGATGGAACCCGGCCCGGAGCTCCGGCGTCGATCCCGTGTAGCCGTGGGGAGAGTGGGGGCGCGAAATGTCCGAGTACCCGGCCGGATCGGTCGAACCGTACGAGCGAGGCCTGGCGGCCCGGCGCGGCGGCGACCTCGCGGGGGCCGAGGAGCTGCTGCGGCGGGCGTTCGAATCGGGGCATCCCGGGGGCGCCCACGAGCTCGGCTCCATCGCGGCGGATCGCGGCGACGACCGCGAGGCGGTGGCGTGGTGGCGGCGGGCAGCCGAGGCGGGCCTCCCCGAGAGCGCCTTCGAGGTCGGCTACGCGGCGGAGCGGAGCGGCGACATGGAGGCCGCCGAGCGCTGGTACCGGCAGGCGGCCGAGGGCGGCCACACGAGCGGCACCCTGAACCTGGGCATCATCCTGGAGAACCGGGGCGAGGCCGCGGAGGCCATGGCCTTCTACCGCCGGGCCTGGGAGCTCGGGTCGGACAAGGCCGCGTTCAACCTCGGCAGGCTCCACGACGACGACGGGAAGGGCGACCTCGAGGCGGCGGAGACCTGGTACACCCGTGCCGCCGAGCGGGGCAACGGCGGCGCCGCGTTCAACCTGGGGTTCGTGCGGCAGGACCGGGGTGATCCCGCCGGGCGGGACGAGGCGTGGCGGCGCGCCGCCGACCTCGGCCATCCCAAGGCCGCCTTCGGCCTCGGCGCGCAGTCCGAGAAGGCGGGGGACGAGGACGCCGCCATCGGCTGGTTCCGCAGGTCGGTGCTGGAGGCCGGGGTCGAGCAGGCCGCCCGCAGGCTAGGCGACATCTACCGGCGCAGGGGCGACGGGCGCAGCGCGCGGTTCTGGACGGAGTTCCTGAGCGGGCTCAGCGGCTACAGCCCGGAGTTCGAGGCGTTCGCCGCCGCGGGCTCGGCCGCGGCGATCCAGCGGCAGGACCTCCTCAACGCCGCCGTGGGGGACGGCCACATCGCCTTCGACGTCGACGAGCGGACCCTCACCTCGGGCGGGCGCACCTTCCACGGGATGACGTTCCTCGGCAGCTTCTCTCACGTGAGCGACACGTGGCTGTGGGCTTGGGCCAACCCGCACTACGGGGACGACGTGCCCGCCATCGTCCCGTTGGCCGCCGTCCGCGAGTACGGCGAGCGGCACGCCGTCCCGGAGCTGGCGGCGGGCCGCCTCGACCTGTCCGGCTTCCCCGACCCGCACCAGGCCGCGACCACCATGGCCATCGCCGCCGCCGCGCTGCTCGGCGGCGACGGCGTCCAGAGCTGCCGCGTGAACGACGGGAAGGGCTCGTTCTACTTCCACCTCGACGACCCCGCGCTCCCGGCCGCCGGGTTCGACCCGCTCTCAGCGACGCGCCTGATGACGGCCGCGGCCGAGATCTTCCCCACCGAGCAGCGCCGCGTCGTCCGCGGCTTCCTCGCCCACCACGGGTGCCGGATCAGGGAGTCCGCGGAGGTCATCGAGGGCACCGCGCCGCAGGGCGGCCAGGTGACGGTCGCCTTCACCCCGGACGGTCTCATCAAGGCCGCCAGTTCGGCCCGCGCCTCCGCCGAGTGATCCCGCCGATGGCGGCCTGAGGCCGGGCGGAGAATCCGCCTCTGACCGGAAGACAGGGCCTCAGCCGGGCCCGGCGGAGTCAGGCGCGTTCAGCCGGAGCCCGGCGGCCTCGGGCAAGGTCCGGGAAGCCGGGGTCAGCCGGTGAAGCGGCGGAGCAGGACGGCCAGGCGCAGGTCGTGGCCCTCGCGGCGCATGCGCCCGCTGCGCATCAGGGTGAGGAGGCCGTGCAGGCAGCTCCAGAACGTCTCGGTGAGCACGTCGACGTCGTCCTCGTCCGCGAACGGCCGGACGGTCTCGCGCAGCTCGCCGAAGGCCTCCTGGAGCGCGGGCGGCGCCTCGGGGGTCGCCCACGGCAGGTCGACGGTGTGGACGAACATCGCGTCGTAGAGGGCGGGCCTGCGCTCCGCGAAGTCGGTGTAGGCGGCGGCGACGTCCGCGAGCGCCCCGGCGGGCCCGGGGGCACCGGTCCGCGCCCGCCGCAGCTCGTCCGCCAGTTCCGCGCACCCCTCGACCGCGACCGCCGCCATGATGGCGCCCTTGCCCTTGAAGTGGCTGTAGAGGACGGGCTGGCTGTACTCGATCACCGCGGCGAGCCGCCGCGTCGTCACCGCGTCCCACCCCTCGCTCTCGGCGAGCTCCCGCGCCGCCGTGATGATCAGCTTCTCGCGTTCCGCGCGCTCGCGCTCCTTGCGGCCCTGGATCGACATGACCGCGACTCTAGCACTGCTAGATATTCTGTCCATGCTCTGCTAGCGTCGATCTCGTTCCTAGCAACGCTAGAAATGAGGAGACCCCAATGCTCACCCCCATCGCCTACGGCCTCGCCGTCGTGCTCACCCTGTTCTGCGTCTTCATCGGCCTGCGCTTCCTCACGGCCCCCGTGGCGTCGGCGGCCGGCTACGGCGTCCCCGCCAAGCCGGACGGTGACGCCGCCTACCTGGAGATCAAGGGATTGCGCGACCTGACGTTCGGCGTCCTCGGCCTCGCCTTGATCGCTTTCGCGGGCGCGCACGCCGCCGGCTGGTACATGCTGGTCGTGGCCATCGCGCCGCTCGGCGACACCCTCATCGTGCTGCGCCACGGCGGCCCGAAGGCCACCGCGTTCGGCGTCCACTTCGCCACCGCCGTGGCCGTGCTCGTGAGCGCCGCCCTCCTCTTCGCCGTCTGACCCCGCCGTCCAGGAAAAGGAGCCCACCGCATGTCGCTGATCTCACCGGACTTCGACGAATCCGTGATCGTCCGCGCCGACGAGGCGGAGGTCATCGACCTCTCCCCCAGCGTCACCCGCCTGCTGGCCGACAGCAGCTCGACCGGCGGCGCCCTGTCCAGCCACCGGGTCACGCTGAGCGGCGGAGCCAACGGCGCGAGGCCGCACCGGCACGACGGATCCGCCGAGATGTTCTACATGCTGGACGGGGCGGCCCAGCTGCTCTCGGGCGAGCAGGTCGTGACCGCCGAACGGGGCGATTTCGTCGTCGTCCCGCCCGGCCTGCCGCACGCCTTCGCCGCCGCCCCCGGGCACGACGCCGACATCCTCATCGTCATCACCCCGGGCGTCGAGCGGTTCGAGTACTTCCGCCACCTGGGGCGCATCGTCCACGGGAAGGTCCCGCCCGAGAGCCTCCTGGAGGTGCAGGAGCTCTACGACACCTACTTCCTCACCAGCGAGGCCTGGGAGAAGGCGCGCGCCTGACCGGCCTCGGAACGCCGACGAGCCGACCGGAACGTCCGGTCGGCTCGTCGGCGGTGAGGGTGCCCTGCCGTCACGACCCCCAGTCGGGGCGCAGCGGCATGTGGCTCGTGCCGTCGTCCTCAGGCTTCACACCGAGCGTCTGGTGCAGCTGGATCCAGTTCTGGTTGAAGCCGAGCACGCAGCCGGCCATGTAGACGCGCCACACGCGGGCGGTGCCCTCGCCGACCTCGGCGACGGCCTCGTCCCAGTGCGCGTCGAGGTTCTCGCACCAGCCGGTGAGGGTCCGCGCGTAGTGCTCGCGCAGGTTCTCCTGGTGCCGGATCTCGAACCCCGCGTCGTTCATCTGGCACTGGACGTGGCCGGGGCCCTCCAGCTCGCCGTCCGGGAAGACGTACCGGTTGATGAACCCGTTCTCCTTGCGGGACGGCTGCGTGTTGTCGGGACGCGTGATGGTGTGGTTCAGCATCCGGCCGCCCTTCTTCAGCTTCCCGTGGAGGAAGGAGAAGTAGGCCGGCAGGTTCTTCTTCCCGATGTGCTCGGTGAGGCCGATGGAGCTGATCGCGTCGAAGCCGGTCTCGGCCACGTCGCGGTAGTCCATGTGGCGGACCTCCGCGAGGTCGGACAGGCCGCGGTCGGCGATGGCCTTCTGCGCCCACTCGGCCTGCTGCTTGGACAGCGTGACGCCGAGCGCCTTGACGCCGTACTCCTTGGCGGCGTGCATCACCATGCCGCCCCAGCCGCAGCCGACGTCCAGCAGCCGCATCCCCGGCTTCAGGCCGATCTTCTTGGCCACCAGGTCGTGCTTGTTGAACTGCGCCTCCTCCAGCGTCGCGCCCTCATGCGGGTAGCACGCGCAGGTGTAGGCCATGGAGGGGCCGAGCACCCACTCGTAGAAGGTGTTGGACACGTCGTAGTGGTGGGAGATGGCCCGCGCGTCCCGCCGCTTGGAGTGCCGCAGCCACGACGGGATCCGGCTGAACGGCGCCTCCTGCGGCGGCGGGTCAAGCCGCCGCGACGCCGCGGCCCGCAGCAGCGGGTCGCGCATCACCGCGCCGGTGATCTTCGCCTTGTCGCGGGGCGACACCTCGCTGAGCACCTGCTGCATCGTGGTCAGCGCCGTGATCATGTCGCCGTTCACGTCGATCATGCCGGTGACGTAGGCGCGGGCGAGGCCCAGCGCGCCCGGCGAGTGCAGCAGGTACGAGACCGCGTACGGCGAGCGCACGTCGAAACGGATGTCGGCCCCGGGCACCCCTGCACGAGATCCGTCGTACGCCGTGAACTCCACTGGCGCCTCAGCCCCGGCGAGCTGCTCGAAGACCCTGGCCAGCGTCATCTTGGTTCCTCCTGTCTCTCCGCCCCGGCACGGGCGGCGGCGGTCGGCCGCCCCCCGCGCGGGGCTCCCCCGAAGCGGGCGCCTGGTCAGCGTCCGCGCACGCACTTGTCGTAGAGGTCGAGCAACCTCCCGTCGGGGTCGTAGGACCCCTTGAGCCGCCGGTAGGTCTCCCCGTCGTAGTACCGCCAGAACTCGTCCCGGCCATAGAAGGCCGTCGAGTAGAGGGACTTGTGGCCGTCGAGGGCGGCGACCTTACGTTCGATGAGCCTGTTGTGGTACTCGGGGATCTGGCCGGGCGGGATACGCACCGTCCCCCAGAAACCGGCGTTCACATAGGGGCGGCCCACGTCCAGCGGGTACAGCGGCCACCGCTCCTTGGCCCGCAGCGGGCAGAGCCAGATCGGGCTCATGCCCACCTTGTCGTGGAAGAAATCCAGGAACTCCGGCAGCCGCTCGACCGGCACCTCGATGTCCTGGATGACGTCCTCGCGCGGCCGCAGCCCGCGCCACCGCTCCGCTCGCGCGACGACGTGATACCGGCGGTCGTAGGCGACCAGCTTGCGGTACACGTCCGAGCGCTTGTACTTGTCGGGCCACAGCCGCCGGACCGCCGGGTTCTGCACGCCGAACGCGCCCGAGCACCAGAACCAGTCGGTGTCCCAGCGCCAGATGTAGTCGCGGACCGTCAGGAAGTCGACCGACCGCTGCTGGATCGACCTGTAGTAGATCTGCTGGCCGGTGTAGTCGGAGGTGTAGGGCGCCGAGTCGGCGAAGAAGCCGAGCGTGATGTACTGCTCGTCCGCGCTGAAGACGGTGCCGTCCATGAAGTCGACGGACTCGTCCTCGAACGTCCCGGACTCGGTGATCTCCCCCATGACGCGGGCGAGCTCCGCCGCGTCGGTGAACCGCAGGTGCCGCAGCCGGACGTAGGGCCGGACGGGCCGCAGCTCGATCTTCAACCGGAGGCTGTAGCCGAGCGTCCCGTAGGAGTTCGGGAAGCCGTAGAACAGGTCCTTGTGCTCGTTGTCGCGCGTGGCCGTGACGATCTGCCCGTCGCCGGTGAGGACCTCCAGTTCGAGGACGCCCTCGTGCGGCAGCCCGTCGCGGAACGAGGACGACTCGATGCCGAGCCCGGTCACCGCGCCGCCGAGCGTGATCGTCTTCAGCTGCGGGACGACCGTCGGCATCAGGCCGTGCGGCAGCGTCGCGTCGACCAGGTCCTCGTAGGTCGTCATGCCCTGGACCTGCGCGGTCCGCTCGTCCGGGTCGACGCCGAGCACCTTGTCGAACCCGGACACGTCCAGGCCGGGCGCCGCCGAGGGGTCGCGCCACCGGAACAGGTTCGAGGTCTTCTTGGCCAGCCGCACCGGCGTGCCCGCCGGGATGGCCTCGTAGGACCTCCTGAGCGCCTCCACCGCCCGCTGGTGATCGCCCTTGATCGCAAGCTCCGTCATCTACCCCTCCCTCGCATAGTTAATCGATCATCCCATGCATGGTCCACATAACCCGGACGTTGCGGGAGTCACAGGTAGGGAGGGGAATAAAACCACGGGCGTAGACATAGGCGTCGTTTCATCTCCTGGAGGCGGCCGGCCGCATGGAAAGCGGCCACGTCAACCCTCCCCGGAGGCGTCCTCCGACAAACCCGAGGCGCGTTCAGCGGCGGATTCGCCTCAACTCACCAGGCGCAGGATCCACGGGTAGCGGAACGTCTGGCCGCTCACCGCGAAGACGGCCGCGACCATCGACAGCACCCATGCCACCGCGTACAGGACCCCGCCGACGCCGAGCGTGGCGATCGTGACGAGCAGCAGCGTGAGCTGGAAGTTCACGGCCTCCGCCGCCTGCCGCCGGACGTAGGGCGAGCGCTTGCCGCTCAGCAGCATCAGCACGAGCGGGCCGACGAACAGCGTCGGGACGGCGACGGCGTGCGCCGCGGCGGCCAGCATCCGGTCCTCACCCGACACCGCCTCGGCCTCCACCGCGAGAGGCCGCGCGGGCGCGGCCGGCACCAGATCGTGCAGGACCGCGGCGAGGTCCTTGCGCGTCCTGCCCGTCATCGCCAGGTGCACGCGCAGGTCGAACTCGTCCTCGTCGAGCCGCCCCTCGGCGTAGGCGTCCTGAAGCCGCTGGATGACCGGTTCCCGCTCGGCGTCCGAGACCCGCAGATCCCCCACCGCGTAGCTGCTGTCCATACCGTCCATGCTCCGCGCGGCACCGCCCGGCGGCCATCAGGGAAGACCCTGAGGATCCCCTGAATTCCGCTGGACGTACTCCTCCCCAGGGGCCGGTCGCCCGCCGAACAGCTCCGACACCGTGACGAACACGTAGCCCTCGGCGGCCAGCCGGTCGATGATCTTCGGGACGGCCTTCACGCTCGTCGGGTGGATGTCGTGCATCAGGACGATGTACCCCGGCCTCACCGCCTTCAGCACCCGCCGCTCGACGTAGGCGGTGTCGCGGTGCTCCCAGTCGAGGGGGTCGACCGTCCACAGCACCTGCGCCAGCCCCATCCGCCGCGTGATCTTCTTCAGCCGCTCGGACGTCGACCCGTACGGCGGCCTGAGCAGCACGGGCACGACCCCTGACGCCCGCCGGATCGCCTCCTGCGTCCGCGTCAGCTCGTCCGTGATCTTCTTCTCGGACGCCCTCCCCAGGTCGGCGTGCGTGTAGCTGTGGTCGGCGATCTCGTGCCCGCCCTCATGCTCGCGCCGCACCAGATCCGGATGCTTCGCGGCGTTCTCCCCCACGATGAAGAACGTCGCCCTGACCTTGCGGGCGGCGAGCGTGTCCAGCAGTTCCGCGGTGCTCGCGGCGGGCCCGTCGTCGAACGTCAGCGCCACGCATCTGAGCCGGGCGCAGTCGGGCGGCGGTGGCTTGGGAGGCGGCACCGGCTTCGGCTTCGGCTTCGGCGCGGCGGGCTCGGCCCGCGCCACGGGCTTCACCTGCCCCCGGGCCGGGGTGAGCGTGCTCAGGGCCCCGAACACCGCGACCGCGAGCACGGCCGCCGCCACCCGCCGGACAAGGTTCGGCCCGTCCATCGCACCCCCGCTGATGATCCCCCCGAAGGGCGCCAGTCTAGGACGCGGGGACCCTGGTCACCGGGGTCCGCCGCCGCTGTGTCGGGAACCCGCGCACCGCCGGCCTCGTTATCGTCGTACACCGCAACCCCGCACTATGGCGGGACCAGACGACAGGGTGAGCATGAGGTTCCGGGATCGGTTCGGGATCCGCAGGCACCGCGGGTCCACGGTGACGAAGCTGGACAGGGAGGCGACGGACTCCGACATCGAGGCGCTGATCGCCTTCGCCCGCGAGCGCCGCGGCGTCGAGTTCTTCGTCGAGCCCGAGACGTACGCCACCGACACGACGGCCGTCGCGGTCGCCCACGACGGCGAGTGGACGCGCCGCCGCGTCGGCTCCCCCAAGGTGATCGGCAAGGTCGCCCGAGACCTCGGCCTGCCCATCTACGACGTGCAGATCGTCGGCTACCCGCCCCGCATGCGCGCCTGGAACGACCGCAACCGCGACCGCCGCATAGACCCCGGCACCCCCGGCCAGGCCGTCTCCTCCTGACCCCCGACCGGCCGCGGGACGAGACGCCCGACCTCACCGACCCGCGCAAGCACTCCCACGCAGACACCAGGTCACGCGTTCGCGCGCATGGCCGAGGCCACGTCGAGACAGGCGGCGAGCGCCCGACGCCAACGCACTCCCTGCCCAAACCAGACGAAGGCTCTCAAGACCCCACACCATGAACTCGGCGGCAAGCGCCCCGGCACGACCGCGCTCCCGTCCCAGAGCAGACGGAGGCGCCGCCCCGAGAGGTCCCGAACTGTGAGTTGGGCGCCTAGCGCTCCGACTCGAACGCGCTCCGCCCGGGACCGGGAACCCCTGAAGCTCTCAGACCGTGAGTTCGGCGGCGAGGCGCTCGACGCGGATGCGGATCTCGTCGCGGATGGGGCGGACGGCTTCGACGCCCTGCCCGGCGGGGTCGTCGAGCCGCCAGTCGAGGTAGCGCTTGCCGGGGAAGACGGGGCAGGTGTCGCCGCACCCCATGGTGATGACGACGTCGGAGGCATGGACGGCGTCGACGGTGAGGACCTTGGGCATCTCGGCGGAGATGTCGATGCCTTCTTCTGCCATGGCCTGGACGACGGCGGGGTTGACCCGGTCGGCGGGCTCGGACCCGGCAGAGCGGACCTCGACGCGGTCACCCGCGAGGTGGGTCAGGTAGGCGGCGGCCATCTGGGAGCGGCCGGCGTTATGGACGCAGACGAACAACACGCTGGGCTTGCCGGTCATCGTTTACCTCGCAGATCGGAAGTCGTGCACAGCTCGGACGCGACGGCCCCAGCGTCCCTGGCCACCGAAAGACTCCTACGACGTCGCGAACGCCCGTCCGGCTCGCGGCGACGCCCGGCAGGCAGGCGACGGTCCGAAAGGCAGCGCAGCTCCAGCCGGTCGGCGCCGCGAACCACCAACGGCATCACCACAGACCTCATCACGTTCAGCCGCCGGCTCGTTCGTCGTCACCGGAGCGACCGTGCGCCCGCCCGGTCGCGAACCCCAGCCCCCCGGGAGCACCGATGCCGATGGTGACCGGCTGAGGCTCCGGGCTGCCACAACAGGAGCCGCCTCTCTCCCCATCGGAACCCTCCGGAACACCAACCCGGACGGGCCCGGCGCCACAGGAGGCACCACCATCCCCCTCAGCGGCGCCGGGGAGCTGGTCCTCGGTGACCAGCGTGGTGGAGCAGACGCCGGTCTCGGGCAGGTCGAGTTCGACGGCGTCGGCGGCGGCGCGGTCTCCCGCCAGCGCGGCCACGACGGAGCGGACCTGCTCGTATCCGGTGGCCATCAGAAAGGTCGGGGCCCGGCCATAGCTCTTCATACCGACCAGATAGAAGCCGGGCTCGGGGTGGGCGAGGTCGCGTTCGCCGTGCGGCGGCACGGTGCCGCAGGAGTGGAAGTTGGGGTCGATCATCGGGGCGAGCCGGACGGGCGCCTCGGTGGCGGGATCGAGCTCGAGGCGCACCTCGCGGAGCATGTCGAGGTCGGGCCGGAACCCGGTGGCCGCGACCACGGTCTCGGCCTCAATGACGCGGTCGCCGTCCGGCGTGTCGCCGAGCACTCGGACGGGGCCGGCGGCGGGGCCCCCGTCGGGGACGTCGAAGCCCGTGATGGTGAAGGTCCGCACCAGTTCGATCTCCCCGCCCTCGACGGCGGCCTTGAGGCGGGTGCCGAGCGCACCGCGCGCCGGGAGGCCGTCCGCGTCGCCACCCCCGTAGAGGCGGGCGACCGAGGAACCGCGCACCGCCCAGGTGATGCGGGTGCCGGGCGCCGTCCTGGCGAGTTCCGCCAGGGAGAGCAGGGTGTTGGCGGCCGAGTGGCCCATGCCGACGACCAGGGTGGCGCGTCCGGCGAAGCGGTCGCGATCGCGGCCAAGCACATCGGGCAGCGGCCCGGCCAGGTAGGGGGCAGCCCGATCCTCGCCGGGGGCGGGCAGCCCGGAGTGGCCGAGCGGGTTGCCGTGCCCCCACGTGCCCGACGCGTCGATGACGGCGCGAGCGTGCAGGTCGGTGACGGCGCCGTCCGGGCCGACGGTCCGGATGAGCAGCGGATGCTCGTTACGGCCGACGGTGCGGGTGACGTCCACGCCGCTCCGGGCGACCGCGACCACGCGGGTGCCGGTGCGGATCCGCCCCGCGAACTGGGGCACTCCTGCCAGCGGGAGGAGGTAGTCCCGGACGAGTTCGGCGCCGGTCGGCAGGGCGTCCGGGGCGGGCAGGGCCCAACCGGTGGGCTCCAGCAGGCGGCGGGCGGCGGCGTCGGTGTCGTACCGCCAAGGCGAGAACAGCCGGACGTGCCCCCACTCGGACATCGCCGCGCCGATGGTGTCACCGGCCTCGAGGACGACGAAGTCCAGGCCACGCTCGGCCAGGTGCGCCGCGGCGGCCAAGCCGACCGGTCCCGCTCCGATGACCGCCACCGGAAGGTCGCCGACGTCAGGGCGGTCGTCAAGGCAGCCGCAGCCGGCCTGGGCCTGGGCCTGGCTGACCTCCGGCCCCTCGGACCGCTCGACGCCGCAACACCTGCTGACGCCGCAGCAACCCGCCCCGGCGGACTGCTCCGCACTCTCGCTCATACGCTCTACCCTCGTTGTTTAGATGCCCTTCTAAGCAGTGCCAGTTTGCGTCTCTGCGTAGATGGATGTCAAATTAGATGCATGTCTAATCTCTGGGGCCTGGGCGACCCCTCGAACCCGGGATGCTGCGCGCCGCTGAGCGAACCCGCCCTCAGCGAGGCAGAGTCGGTCGAGCTGGCCGGCGTCTTCAAGGCGCTCTCGGACCCGGTCCGGCTGCGGCTGCTGAACATGATCGCTTCCGCCGAGGGCGGCGAGGCGTGCGTGTGCGACCTGACCGGCTCCTTCGAGCTGACCGCGCCGACCATCTCCCATCATCTGAAGGTGCTGCGCCAGGCGGGCCTGATCGACGGTGAGCGGCGCGGCACGTGGGTCTACTACCGCGCGATCCGCGAACCCCTGACCCGCCTGGCGGGCCTTTTCACCCTCCCGACCCCGACCATGGCCATGTCATCTCGGCCAGCAGCCAGGTGAGGGGACGCGGTCACGGCCTTGCTGCTGCTGAGCGTCGAGCAACAAGCCGCGATCTTCGGCCCCCGCTGGAACCCGGACTGGCCCGCCCAGGCCCGCCGGCGCTACGGAGGCACGAGGCAATGGCTGCAGTACGCCGAACGCTCGGCCGCTCGCGGCCCGGCGGAATGGCAGGCCATCGCCCACGCCGTGACCGGCCTCGAATGCGCCCTCGGGGATGCGATGGATGCCGGCGTCACACCCGGTAGCCCGGAAGCGGACCAACTCGTCGAGCGGCACCGCGAAGTCTTCGCTTCGTACTTCCCCCTCACCAGGCAGATGCAGGTCTGTCTCGGCCGCATGTTCGAGGCGGATCCGGAATTCGCCGCCCATTACGACGGCATCCGCGCCGGGCTTGCCACATGGTTCCGTCGAATCATCGACGCCGACGCCCGCGCCCACGGCATCGACCCCGACACCACGACCTGGGAGTAGGACACGGCCCCCGACACCGAGACGTAAAGCGCGACCGCGACCTCGAAGTAGGACACCAGCCCAACGCCAACACGCATACACCAACCGCGACCTGAAAGTGGGTCCACCGTCCCCCGAACCCAGCACGCATCGCGCGACCGCGAATCGGAGGGAAAGCACGGGCCCGACGCCAACACCCATAGGACGACCGCGCCCCGAAAGTCGGGCACTGGCCCTGCGCCAAGACGCATACGCCAACCGCGACCTGAAAGTAGGCCACCGACCCCGAACCCCGCACGCATCGCGCGACCGCGACGCGGACGTGAAGCGCGAGCCCGACCCCAACATCCAAGGACGACCGCGACCCGAAAGTAGGGCAACGGCCCTGGAAGCGGCTCGCGTAGGGCGTCCGGCGCAGTCACGAACCGACGATGTTTGCACCGCCGCCCCTGCCCCCCGGGGCCACTCCGGCACGGGTGTCGCCGGGCGTCCCCGGAGGCCGTTCGACGGTCGGCCGACCGCGACCGAGTCCATGACCAGGTACGGCTAGCAGGCTTTTCGGCGGTGGACAGGGGGTGCGGGGGGCATGCGCATGCGCAGTCTGGAAGGCGGGATGCCCGCGTTGATCACCTCGCGGAGGATGACGGCCATGGAGTAGGCGGGGTCGGTGTCCAGGGCGCGTTCCAGGGCGACGTTGGCCAGACCGCCGTCGCCGGCCGAGTAGGCGGCGAAGGCCAGCAGGGACGCGGGCGCCGGGACGAGGGCGGGGTCGACGCGGCGGACGATGTCGCGCCAGAAGGCGATGTCTGCGGCCAGGGCGTCCTCGTCGAGGCGGAGCCAGGTCTCGTCGCGGAGGCGCAGGTCGGCGAGGAGGAGGCCGAGCCAGGCGACCTCGTCATCGGTGGGGCGGGTGCCGGAGCGAGCACGGGCAAGCAGGGCGAGGACGAAGGCAAGGTCGTCTTCAGGGGGCGAGGACGGGCGGGTGAGGTAACGGGTCTCGGCGCGTTCGGTGGCGCGGGTCATGGCGGCGCGGGCAGGGCCGTCGATGGGCTGGACGGAGGCGACCAACTCGGCACGGTCGGCCAGGGCCACGTGGCCGGCGTAGGTGGCCTCGGCGGCGACGGTGCTGGCGGAGATGTCGTACGGGGTGCCTTCGGGCGGGCAGCAGGGTTCGGCGCAGGTGAGCGACCACCAGCGCCCGTCCGCGACACGGACGGCCTCGGCGACGGGGACGCCCGCGGAAGACAGGGCCGCGCGCATGGATTCGGCTGCCTGCTTCACCTCGTCAGCGGGGCCGTAGCCGAGGAGGAGCGAGCGGGTGAACCCATTGCCGGCCAGGACGACCGCCACGCGCTCGGCCGCCAAGCGATCGGCCGCCACCTGGGCGGCTACCAGACGATCGGCCGCACCCGGTTCGGCCGCCGGACGGTCGGTGGTGAGGTAGTCGACCACCAGGCAATCGTCAGCGTCCGAGGCGTCCGCCGCGCGTCCGGTCGCCGGGCGGTCGTCCGCCGTACGGTCGGCGGCCCACGAGTCGGCGGCCAGGCGGTCGGACGGTGCACGGTCCGTTGCCGAAGGGCCGGTGGCCACACGGTGGGACGGTGCACGGTCGGCGGCGTTAGGGGCAGCCGCCACGCGGTCGGCCGCCAATTGGTCGGCCGCCAATTGGTCGGCGGCCACGTGGTCGGACGGCGGACGGGCGGCGGTATCAGGGGCAGCCGCTACGTGGCCGGTCGCTGAATGAGCGGCGGGCTCGCGGGCGACTGGCGGGCGGTCGGTCGCCGGACGGATGGTTCTCGGGCGAGCGGTGGCCTTGTGGTCGACCGCCGGAGTGTTGCGGCCATCAGTGGCGGACGGGGCGTCGTCGGGGGTCGGACGAGTGGCGGGGGCGCGGTCGGGCGCCAGGGTGTCGGTGGCGGCAGAGGCGGGGGCCGCGGGGGCGGCGGGGCTGGGGGACGGTAAGTCGAGGCGGATCGCGCATGTGCCTCGGGATCGGCCCTCGAAGCCGATCACTACGAGGCTGCGGGCCGGGTGGAAGCCGAGGAGGTAGGGGACGGCCGCGATGGCGTCCAGGGGGCTGCGGATCACCAGGGATGTCATGCACCGAGGCTCGCAGGGGCGGTGGAGGCGCCGCGACGGCTTCGAGAACTGTGGATAACTCCGGTCCGTTCGAGGCGGTCGTGCGGGACGGGACGCGGGTGTCGGCCGCGGGCGGTAGCGTTGGGCGACGTGCCCGCCCCTGATCTGCTGACCGGCAGCGAGACCCAGATTCCGGACATGGCGACCCTCCTCGCCGCGGCCGTCACGTCCGTCGGGGGCGCCGAGCGCCCCGGGCAGGTGGCGATGGCCCAAGCGGTGGAGAAGGCGATCGAGTCCGGGGAGCACGTCGCCGCGCAGGCGGGCACGGGCACGGGCAAGTCGCTCGCCTATCTCGTCCCCGCGATCCGCCACGCCGTCGAGAAGAAGACCACCGTGGTCGTGTCCACGGCGACGATCGCGTTGCAGCGGCAGCTCGTCGACCGCGACCTGCCTCGGCTCGCGGAGGCGCTCGGGCCGCTCCTCGGAACCGAGCTGAAGTTCGCGATCCTCAAGGGGCGCCGCAACTACCTGTGCCTGCACCGGGTGCAGACGGGCGCGCCCGAGGAGGAGGACGGCGGGCCGAGCCTGTTCGACCCGCAGCAGCTGTCCTCGCTCGGGCGGCAGGTGAAGCGGCTGAACGAGTGGGCCGAGGAGACCAAGGCCGGCGACCGCGACGAGCTGGTGCCGGGGGTGAGCGAGCAGGCGTGGCGGCAGGTCGCCGTGACGGCGAAGGAGTGTCTGGGCGCGCAGCGGTGCCCGCACGGCAGCGAGTGCTTCGCCGAGCTGGCGCGGGCGGAGGCCGGAGAGGCCCACATCGTCGTCACCAACCACGCGCTGCTGGCCATCGACGCTCTGGAGGAGTTCCAGGTCCTGCCCGAGCACGACGTGGTGATCGTGGACGAGGCACACGAGCTCGTCGACCGCGTCACTTCGGTCGCGACCGGCGACTTGAGCGCGGCCAGTGTGGAGATGGCCGCGCGGCGTTGCGGCCGCCTCACCGAGGAGCACCTCGCCGACCGGCTCAAGGAAGCCGCCGAAGGTCTCGGCCTCCTGCTGGAGGAAATGCCCGCGGGCCGTATGGACGTCCTGTCGCCCGCCCTGGGCAACACCCTCGCGTCGGTACGGGACGCCGCTCACGCCTGCATCACCGCGCTCGGGCCAGAGAAGAAGGACTCCGACCCCGGCGACATGGCCGCGCGCAAGGCGGCGCGGTCCTCGCTTGAGGATCTGCACGACACGGCCGTGCGGCTTCTGGAGGCGTTCCAGCCCGAGATAGCCCAGCGCTTCGACGTGGTGTGGCTGGAGAAGCCGTTCGTCCAGGAGGGGCGCCCGAAACGGCCGCCGGCGCTGCACGTGGCGCCGATCGGGGTCGGAGGGCTGCTGCGCACGACGCTGTTCGAGCAGCGCACCGCGGTCCTGACGTCGGCGACGCTCACGCTGGGCGGGTCGTTCGAGCCGCTCGCCCGCCAGTGGGGCCTGCCGCCGCTCGACGAGGGCGGCTCGCGGGACGCCAAGACCGCCGCCGAGGGCCTCGCGCGGACCGCGACGGAGAAGGGCGAGGAGACCGAGGTCGTCTGGTCGGGGCTCGACGTCGGCTCGCCGTTCGACCACCCGAAGGCGGGCATCCTCTACGTCGCGCGGCACCTGCCGCAGCCGGGGCGGGACGGTCTCGCCGACGCCTACCTGACCGAGATCACCGAGCTGATCGAGGCGGCGGGCGGGCGGACGCTCGGCCTGTTCTCCTCGATGCGCGCCGCGCGCCAGGCCGCCGACGAGCTGAAGGACCACCTGTCCCACCCGCTGCTGTGCCAGGGCGAGGACTCCACCTCCCTGCTGGTGAAGCAGTTCGCCGAGGACGAGCGGACCTGCCTGTTCGGCACCCTGTCCCTGTGGCAGGGCGTGGACGTCCCCGGGCCTTCGCTGCAGCTCGTCATCATGGACCGCATCCCGTTCCCACGTCCGGACGACCCGGTCTCGTCGGCGCGGTCCCGGGCCGTCGCGGCGCGCGGCGGCAACGGGTTCATGGCGGTGGCGGCGACGCACGCGGCGCTGCTGCTCGCGCAGGGCGCGGGCCGGCTGCTGCGGTCGATGGACGACCGCGGCGTGGTCGCCGTCCTCGACCCGAGGCTCGCCACCGCCCGCTACGGCGGCTTCCTCAAGAACTCGCTGCCGCCGTTCTGGGCGACCACCGATCCGGCCGTCGTCCGCGGCGCCCTCCGCCGTCTCGACGCCGCCGCGACCAGCCCCGAAGACACGACGCAGTCCTGACCGCGCGGGTTGGGTCAGGGGTGGTAGGAGGAGAGGAATTCGCCGATTCGGCTCACGGCGTCCTCCAGGTCGTCGGCGTACTGGAGGGTGACGATGCGGAGGTGGTCGGTGGTCGGCCAGTTGAAGCCCGTCCCCTGGACGACCAGGAGCTTCTGCTGCTCCAGCAGGTCGAGGGCGAAGCGCATGTCGTCCTCGATCGGGTACGTCTCCGGGTCCAGGCGCGGGAAGACGTACAGGGCGCCCTGCGGCTTGACGCAGCTGACCCCCGGCAGGTCGTTCAGCAGTTTCCAGGCGCGGTCGCGCTGCTCGCCGAGGCGGCCGGTCGGCAGGACGAGGTCGTCGATGCTCTGGTAGCCGCCGAGCGCGGCCTGGATGGCGTGCTGCCCCGGGACGTTCGGGCAGAGCCGCATGTTGGCGAGGATGTCGAGGCCCTCGATGTAGGACTCGGCGTGCTCCTTCGGTCCGGACAGCACCACCCATCCCGAGCGGAACCCGGCGACGCGGTAGTTCTTGGACAGGCCACCGAAGGTGAGGCACAGCAGGTCGGGGGCCAGGGACGCGATCGGGACGTGCTCGGCGTCGTCGTAGAGGATCCGGTCGTAGATCTCGTCCGCGAAGATGATCAGGTTCCGGCGGCGGGCGACCTCCACGATGCGCGACAGCACCTCGCGCGAGTAGACGGCCCCGGTCGGGTTGTTCGGATTGATGATCACCAGCGCCCGGGTGCGGTCGCCGATCTTGGACTCGATGTCGTCCAGGCTCGGCTGCCACCCGTCGTCCTCGTCGCACAGGTAGTGGACGGGCGTGCCGCCGCACAGCGACACCGACGCCGTCCACAGCGGGTAGTCGGGCGCCGGGATGAGCACCTCGTCGCCGTCGTTGAGCAGCGCCTGCAGCGTCATGACGATGAGCTCGGAGACGCCGTTGCCGAGGTAGACGTCCTCGACGTCGACGCCGGCGACCCCGTTGTCCTCGAAGGCCTGCACGATGGCGCGGCGTGCGGGCAGGATGCCCTTGGAGTCGCTGTAGCCGTGCGCCTCCGGCAGGTTGCGGATCATGTCCTGGAGGAGTTCGGGCGGGGCCTCGAACCCGAACGGGGCCGGGTTGCCGATGTGCAGCTTGAGGATCTTGTTCCCCTCGTTCTCCAGCTGCTTGGCGCGCTTGAGGACCGGCCCCCGGATGTCGTAACAGACGTTGGTCAGCTTGCCCGACTGGTTGACCTGCATGGAGTCACCATAACCGCGCCCCGCCGGCGACGCGCGGCCCACCCCGCGACCGGCCCGAAAGCCCCGCCCCCGGCCGCGGGGCCGGGGACGGGAACGGGCCGGTCACGCCGCTGACACCGCCGCCAGGACGGGCAGCCGCGCCGCGCGCCGGGCGGGGCGGATCGAGGCGAGGGCCCCGGCGACCGCGCCGACCACGGCGATGACCGCGATCTGCACGGGCGGCGGCGCGAACGGGTTGCCGAGGGCGGTGCCGAGGCCCCAGCCGAGGAACACCCCGAGCCCGACGCCGCCGCCGGTGCCGAACAGCGCGACGATGACCGACTCCCAGCGCACCATCGACCGGATCTGCGGGCGTGTCGCGCCGACCGCGCGCAGCAGGCCGAGCTCGCGGGTCCGCTCGTGGACGGCGAGCGACAGCGTGTTGGCGATGCCGAGCAGCGCGATGACGATGGCCAGGATGAGCATCCCGTAGACGACGCCGATGAAGCTGGCCATGTCCTCGGTCTGCGCGGCGACGAACTCGTCCCGCGACTCCACCTCGGGCGCCCCGTAGGGCTTGGCCAGGGCCGCGAGGGCCTGCCGGGCGGACGCGACCGACGCGCCGGGCCTGAGCTCGACGAACGCCCTGGTGTCGAGCGGCTGCCTGGTGTGCGCGTTCCACACCGACCGCGGCACGAGGTAGTCCCCCGTCAGGTCGGTGTTCCCATAGACGGCCCCCACGGTGAGCTTCTGCGACGCACCGTCCGCGAACGTCACGCCCACCGCGTTACCAACGCGCCAGCCGTTGTCGTCCGCGGCCTTCTTCGAGACGGCGAACGTACCGGCGTCGTTGAGGCCGCCTTGCGCGACGTCCAGGTCGAGGACGCGCCGCAGACTGGACGGGTCGGCCACGCTGACGGTGGACGGCTTGCCGTTCACCCGCATGCTGCCCGTGCCCATTCCCGCGACGTCGCTCACCTGCGGCAGCTTCGCGGCCTCCTGCACGAGCGAGGTGGCGAACCCTCCGGTCTCGTTGGTTCCGGCGTCCACGACGATCGGGCCCTTGAACGACCCGGCTACACCGTCCTCCAGGGACGCGCGCAGCGACCCGAGGAAGACCGTCATGAGCGTGACGACCCCGACGCCGATCATCAGCGCGGTCGCCGCCCCGGCCGTGCGGGCCGGGCTGCGGGAGGCGTTGTCGCGGGCGAGCGTCCCGGGCACGCCGCGCAGCCGGGCCGCGGGCCCGCCGACCAGCGCCGCGACCGGACGGGCCGCGACGGGGCCGAGCACGACCATCGACACCACGGTCACCACCGCGCCCGCGCCGGCCATCGCCATCTGCTCGGTGACCGCGCCGAAAACGACGGTGCCGGCCGCCACCGCCGCGAACACGGCGCCGACGATCAGGCGGGTCTCCGTCGGGCGCGAGGACTCGGCGGCGACCTCGCGCAGCGCGGCCAGCGGCGGCACCCGCGACGCCTTCAGCGCCGGGCCGAGCGCGGCGACCAGGGTGACCAGAAGCCCGACCGGTACCGCGATCATGACCGAGGTGGCGGCGACGGTGAGTCCCTCCATCTCGATCCCGATGCGGAACCGCGCGAACAGCTCCCGGAGCAGGGCGGCGAACCCGATCCCGCCGGCGAGCCCGGCCAGGGTCGCGGCGCCGCCGACCACCAGCGCCTCGAAGCCGACGATCGTGACGACCTGGCGGCGCCCGGCGCCGAGCGCGCGCAGCAGGGCCGACTCGCGGGTCCGCTGCGCCATCGTGATCGCGAACGTGTTGTGGATGCTGAACGCGGCGACCAGCAGCGCCACCCCGCCGAACGCGGCCAGGACGGTCCGGAACACGCGCAGGAAGCCGTTCTCGACGAGGCTCATGCCCTCCTCGACCTGCGCCTTCTTCGACAGGGCCTGCACCCCGGCGGGAAGCACCGCCCGCACCCGGGACGCCAGCTCGCCCTGGTCGACGCCGCCGCGCGCGCGGATCGAGACGCCGCTGATGCGGTCGGCGCCCTTCGCGACGTGCAGGCGGGCGCCCTCGAGGGAGAACGCCGTGAACGGACGTCTCGCCGAAGGCCTCCTCGTCGCCGAACATGCTGATGCCGACGACGGTCACGGGGACCTTCTCCGGCGTGAGGACCGCCGTCCGGTCGCCGACCCTCAGGCGGCCCTGGTCGGCGAACATCTTGTCGATGACGACCTCGTCGGGCGCGCGGGGCGCCCGCCCTTCGGCGAGCCGGTAGGGGTTGAGCTTCGGGTCGGTCTTCCAGTTGCCCGCCATCCGAGGGCCGCGCGACTGGATCACCGTGCCGTCCTTGGCGAGCAGCTGTCCCGACCCCTCGATGGTCGGCTCGGCGTTGGCGACCCCCTTGACCTGACTCACTTTCTCCAGGACGGAGGCGTCGATCTGCCCGCGCGCGCCCCACGGCGCGTCGCTCACCCTGGTCGCGTTCCGGACCACCACGTCCGTGTCGCCGTAGGCGCTGGAGACGTACCCGTCGATGCTCGCCGCGAGCGTGTCGCCGAGGACGAGCGTCCCGGTCAGGAACGTGACGCCGAGGAAGACCGCCACCAGGGAGCCCGCCATGCGGCGCTTGCGTCCCCACAGCTCCTTGAACACGAGCCCGATCATCGGGGGTCCCCCAGCCCTCGCATGCGGTCCAGCACCCGGTCGGGCGTGGGCGCGTCCATGACGTCGACGACCCGGCCGTCGGCGAGGAACACCACCGCGTCGGCGTGCCCGGCGGCGACCGGGTCGTGGGTGACCATCGCCACGGTCTGGCCGAGGTGGTCCACGGCGTCGCGGAGGAGCCCCAGCACCTCGGCGCCGGTGCGCGAGTCGAGGTTGCCGGTCGGCTCGTCCGCGAACACGATCTGGGGGCGCGTGACCAGGGCGCGCGCCAGCGCCACCCGCTGCTGCTGCCCGCCCGACATCTCGGACGGACGGTGTGAAAGCCGGTCCCCGAGCTTCAGCACGCGCACGACCGTGTCCAGCCACTCCCGGTCCGGGCCCGCCCCCGCGAGGGTCAGCGGCAGGAGGATGTTGTCGCGCGCCGTGAGTGTGGGGAGCAGGTTGAACGCCTGGAACACGAACCCGATCCGCTCCCGCCTGAGCCGGGTCAGGCGGCGGTCCGACAGCGCGCCGAGTTCCTGGTCGCCGACGTAGACCTTGCCGGACGTCGCGTCCTCCAGTCCCGCGACGCAGTGCATGAGGGTGGACTTCCCGGCCCCGGACGGCCCCATGATCGCGGTGAAGCGCCGCTCGGGGAACTCCACGCTGACGTCGTCGAGTGCCCGCACCGCCATGGCACCGGACCCGTACACCTTGGTGAGGCCGACCGTGCGGGCGCCGCCCGCGGCGGTGCCCTCGTCCATCGATCGTCTTGCTTCCGCTGCGTTTCCCATGTCCGGGATCGTGGCCCCGCGCCATGGGGCACGTCGTCGGGCCAGAAGAGGCACTGCGCATGCTCCCAGAGGAGGCCGCGGGAACGCCCGGCTACGTCAGGCGCGGTACGCGGCGGGAGTTCTCGTGCCGCCGCACCAAGAGATCCGGCCTGCGGTCAGGTCGCGAGCGTGTCGATGACCCAGTGGTTCGTCCGCAGGGCCCGCCCCGCGAAGACGATCTCCCGCTCCTCGGCGAACCTGAAGCCGAGCGAGCGGCAGATCCCGTTCGAGGGGGCGTTCGTCACGCCGGGGAACGCGTGCACCAGCCCCCAGCGGCCGTCCTCGCGGGCCATGTCCAGCAGCGTCCCGACCGCACGTCTGCCGAGGCCGCGCCCCTGGAACCCGGTCAGCACCATCCAGCCGATCTCCGACAGCTGCTCACCGTCCACCTCGTGCCTCCACAGCGACACGGTTCCGGCCACCTCACCGGGCATGTCCTCGCCGGGGACGATCATCTTGATCCAGGCGGCTCCCGACGCGGCGTCCCGGACGTCGCCGCGGACCTTCTCCTCGATCCCCTCGCGAGGCTGCGGGCCGCCGAGTTCGGCCATCATGACCGGATCGCACCGCATCCCCACATAGGCATCGACGTCGCCGAGTTCGACATCCCGTAGGTACACCCCTGACTCCTGCCCGCACGGTCCGATGGCGGGCCGGGGACAACCTCCCGGTCCGCCGGAGAACCCACACGGTACGCGGTGATCAATAAGACTCGACGTCCAATTGTGATGCGGGCAACATACATGCAGGCTTGATTGCATGTATGTCGCGCTCGTACCTTCTGAGGCGTGTCAGTAAGCAGCCGCAGACGTCACCGGCACGGGTCCTCCGGTCGCCGGACGCAGGAGGAGCGCCGGTCGCGCACGCAGGCCAGGCTCCTGGAGGCCACCACGGAGTGCCTGGTCGACCTCGGCTGGTCCGGGACGTCCACCACGGAGGTGGCGCGCCGCGCCGGCGTCTCGCGCGGGGCTCAGCAGCACCACTACCCGACCAAGATGGTCCTCGTCGCAGCGGCGCTGGAGCACCTGCTGGAGGCGCAGCGCCTGGCCTACGAGACGGCCTTCGCGGTGCTGCCGGCCGAGCGGCGGAACGTCTCGGGCGCGCTCGACCTGCTCTGGGAGGTGTTCCGCGGCCGTCCGGCCAAGGCCCTCATGGAGCTGGCGGTGGCGGCTCGCACCGACGACGAGCTCCGGCCGCTGTGCCGCGACCTGAACGAGCGGATCCTCCAGGTGATCACGGAGACGTTCGAGCGGCTCTTCCCCGACAACACCCTTTCCCCCGACTTCGTCTCGACGACGCTGCGCACGCTGTTCGCCATGTTCGTCGGGCTGTCGATCCAGAACGCGCTGGACGACGACGCCGAGGGCCACCAGGCCGCGGTGCTGCGCCAGGTCAAGGACGTCGCGCAGCTGATCGTCCCCGAGCGGGGCACGGCGGAGGCCCGGTCCCGCACCGGCCCCTAGCCCCGACCCGTCCCACACCGGCCCCGGCCGGCCGCACCGCCCCGAGGGAGCGTCCCCAATGCCGAAAGCCCCCACCGAACTCGCCGACGAGGTCCGCGAGCAGGTCCAGGACAAGAAGTCGTACCTCGGCGTCATCGACCGCCTGAACAAGGCCTCGGTCGACAAGCACTGGGAGGCCTACGCCGACATCCCCTGGGACGACCCCGAGTTCCTCGTCGACGAGAACGACCCGCGCTGGGTGCTGCCGCCGTTCGACCGGCTCGGGGAGACGGCCTGGTACCAGTCGCAGCCGCCGGAGATCAAGTCGCAGATCGGCCTGTGGCGGGTCGCGACCGCGATGAAGATCGGGCTCCAGTTCGAGAACCTGCTCAAGCGCGGGCTGCTCAACTACGCCTACCGGCTGCCGAACGGCCGGCCGGAGTTCCGGTACGTCTACCACGAGACGACCGAGGAATGTCACCACGGGATGATGTTCCAGGAGTTCGTCAACCGGACGAAGATGCCGATCCGCGGCATGCCGCGCTCGCTCAGCCTCATCGCGCAGGCGGCCCCGTGGATCCCGCTGGTCAGCACCGAGATGTTCTTCGTCTTCGTGCTCGGCGGCGAGGACCCGATCGACTACGTCCAGCGCAAATCCCTCAAGGGCGGGCACATCAAGCACCCCCTGGAGGAGACCATCATGAAGATCCACATCGCGGAGGAGGCCCGGCACATCTCGTTCGCCCGGCACTACCTGAAGCACCGGGTCCCGAACATGCCCAAGGCGCGCCGCCGGATCCTCGGCCTGGCGACGCCCGTCGTCCTCGGCGTGATGGCGCGGATCATGCTGTCCCCGCCCGGTCCGATGGTGCGGCACTTCGGCATCCCGAAGGACGTCGTCCGCGCGGCCTACAAGAACGAGGCCGCGCAGGCGGAGATGTCCAACTCGGTCGGCAAGATCCGCGACCTGATGGCCGAGCTCGGCGTGATCACCCCGGTGAACAAGCGGGTCTGGAAGGCCTTCGGCATCTGGGACGAGCCCAAGCAGCGCCGCGCCGTCGCGCCGGCCAGGGCCGCCTGAGCGCCGCCGGCGGTCCGGGCGGCCTCCGGATCGGGCTCCGGGACGAGTCCGCGGCCTCGAGTTTGTCGCCCGGCTGAGTACCGGTGCCCCGCGCCACCGCCTAGAATCCTCGCAATTAAACACGAAATCCAATTAACCGGAGGGATCCGGGCTCTCCCGGGCCCGGGTCCGCCGTTCATCGAGCGGAGCGCGCAATGAGCATCGCGATCGTGACCGGAGGAGCGTCCGGCATCGGCCGTGCGATCGCCACGTCCCTGGTGGCGCGCGGCGACACCGTCGTGGTCACCGACATCAACGCCGAGGGCGCCGCACAGGTCGCCGACAAGCTGAACACCCTCGGCAAGGGCAAGGCGCTCTCCGCGGCCCTCGACGTCACCGACGCCGACGCCGTCGCCGACCTCTACCAGGGCGTCAAGGCCGACCACGGACGGCTCGACCTGGTGTTCAACAACGCGGGCATCGCGGTCGGCGGGCTGGCCGAGGAGCTCACCCTCGACCACTGGAACCGCGCCATCGACATCAACCTCAAGGGCGTCGTGCACGGGGTCCACGCCGCCTACCCGATCATGCTGGAGCAGGGCGGCGGCCACATCGTCAACACCGCCTCGCTCGCCGGGCTCGTCCCGATGCCGATCGGCATCCCCTACACCGCGACCAAGCACGCCGTCGTCGGCCTCTCCCTCGGCCTGCGCGCCGAGGCCGCCGGGCGCGGGGTCAAGGTCAGCGTGGTCTGCCCGAGCTTCGTGGACACCCCGCTGCTGCACAACGTCAACCCGGACCTGCCGGAGACCCCGCTGAGCGGCGACGCCACCGGCGACATCGCCAAGGCGTCCCCGCGCCTCTACACGGCCGAGAAGCTCGCCCGCGACATCATGCGCGGCGTCGCCAAGAACCAGGCCCTCATCGTCGCCCCCACGCACGGCCGCCTCGCCTGGCGCGGCGTCCGCCTCAGCCCGGGAGGCGCCGTCCGCGTCGCCCAGATCGCCGTCAACCGCATCCGCGCCTCCAAGTAGGACGGGTCCCCCGGCGCGGCGCGCATAGGCTGGGCGGCGTGGAGCGCATCCTGGTCAGTTCGTGCCTCGCCGGGCGGCCCGTCCGCTACGACGGCGCGGCCAAACCTGTGGCGGGCGGCCTCTTCGAACGCTGGCGCGCCGAGGGCCGCCTTGTCCCCTTCTGCCCGGAGGTGTCGGGCGGTCTGCCCGTGCCGCGCCCGCCCGCCGAGATCGTCGGCGGCGACGGCGGCGACGTCCTCGACGGCACCGCCCGCATCCTCACCGGCGGCGGCGCCGACGTCACCGGGGAGTTCCTCCGCGGCGCCCGCCTGGCCCTGGAGGCCGCGCGGCGCTCCAGTGCCCGGCTCGCGCTGCTCAAGGAGGGCAGCCCGTCGTGCGGCGGCCACCGCGTCTACGACGGCACGTTCAGCGGCACGCCGGTCCCCGGCTCGGGCGTGACGACCGCGCTCCTGCGCCGCTCCGGCATCCAGGTCTTCAGCGAGGACGAACTGGACGCGCTGCGGGCCCGCCTGACCGAACTGGAGCCCTGAGCGCCGGCGACGCCCTCTGCCTCAGGCCATGAAACGGGCGACCTGCTCCTGGGTCAGGGCCGGGACGGGCAGCGGCCGCGCGGCGTCGGCGCGCAGCCCGTCGAGGAAGAACCCGAGGCAGCGCCGCCAGGCGTCGGGTGCGACGTCCGCGGACTCCCGGATGACCTGCGACATCGCCCACATCAGCGGCACGACGTCCTGCGGATCGAAGTCGGCGCGCAGGTCGCCGGACTCCTTGGCGCGGTCCGTGATCGTGCCCAGCTGCGCGAACCCCCGCCGGCAGGCGGCATTCAGCTCGGGGGCGTGCGGGAAGCGCCGGGCGAGCGCGTCATTGAGCCCGCGGTCCTCGGCCTGCAAGGCGAACAGCCCCTCGATGAAGCCGACGAACCCCTTCCAGGGATCGGGGTCGGCGAGGGAGCGCTCGACGATCTCGTCAAGGGCCGCCAGGCGGGCGGGGAAGATGGCGTCGACGAGGTTCTCGCGCGCCGGGAAGTGGTTGTAGAGCGTGCCGATGCTCACTCCCGCGCGCCGCGCCACCTCCTCCAGCGGCGCGTCGAGCCCGCGCGCGCCGAACACGGCCGCGCCGGCGGCCACCAGTCTGTCGCGGTTGCGCGCGGCGTCCGCCCGAGGCGGCCTGTTCTTCCCGGCCATGCCACCATCGTACGAAGTTGAGGATGGCCTCAAGTTTCATGCTAACTTGAGGGCACTCTCAACTTATTGGAGGTCCGCATGTCCCCCACCACCGTCGTCGTCGGGGCCGGGCCGGGGCTCGGCATGTCCGTCGCGCACCGCTTCGGCCGCGAAGGCCACAAGATCGTGCTCATCTCCAGGAACCGGACGCGCCACCCCGGCTACGTCGCGGCGCTGGAGGCCGCGGGGGTCGAGGCGACCGCGCACGCGGTGGACGTCCGCGACCGCGACGCGCTGCTCGCCGCGCTGGACGCGATCGGCGGCATCGACGTCGTCTACTACGGCCCTGGAGCCGCGGACCTCGACTCCCGGCCCGCGCCCATCACCGCCACCGACGTGCCAGCCGCGCAGGACGCCATGGGCTGGGTGTACTCCGCGATCGAGGTGGTGGGCGCCGTCCTTCCCGGCATGCTGGAGCGCGGCGGCGGCGGGCTGCTGTTCGCGGGCGGTCTCAGCTCGGTCGTCCCGATGCCCGTCCTCGGCAGTCTCGCGATCTCGTCGGCCGCCCTGCGCAACTACGCGCTGACGCTCAACGCGGCCCTGGCCGACAAGGGGATCTACGCCGGCACGCTGACGATCGGCGGCCTCGTCGAGCGGGGCGACATCCACCGGATGCTGACGTCCCAGCAGGACGGCACGGGTGGCCTCACCGTAGGCACCCTCGACCCCGACACCATCGCCGACACCGCCTGGGCCCTCTACACCGGGCGCGACCGTCCCGAAGCGGTCTTCAACGCCTTGGCGTGAGCTCAGGCTCATCCTCTCCGGCGAGTCCCGCGAGCAGGCGCAGTGCCGCGGCCGAAGGGGTGCCCGGGGACGCGGTGAACACGGCCATGCGCTGGCCCTCGTCGTTGGAGAGCTCCATGATCTCGTTGTTCAGCGTCATGGCCCCGACCAGCGGATGCCGGAACTCGCGCGTGAACCGGACGGCGCAGTCCTGGACCGGATGCGCCGCCCACAGGGCCGCGAACTCGGGACTGTGCACGGTGAGCTCACCGATGAGGCCGGTCAGGACCGCGTCGTGGGGACGTCTGACGGCGGCCATTCGCACGTCCGCGACCGTGTCCCGGGCCTTGGTCCGCCAGTCGGCGTACAGCTCGCGCGTGTGCGGGTCCAGGAAGACGAGGCGGGCGATGTTGGGGCGCCCACCGGGCTGCTCGGGCGCCTCGAACGGCAGGTGCCCGGCCAGCAGCGCATGGGCGGCGCGGTTCCAGGCGAGCACGTCGTAGCGGCAGCCCATGACCACTGCGGGGGTGTCGCCGAACGCGTCGAGCATGACCCGGACGGCGGGCCGCAGCCGCTCCGGTCGCGGCCGCCGGGGCGTTCCCGTCCTGAGCCGGGCGAGGCTCCGCAGGTGGGCGTGCTCCGTCTCGTCCAGCCGCAGCACGCGGGCGATCGCGTCGAGGACGGCCTCCGAGGCATTGGAGCTCTGCCCCTGCTCCAGCCGCGTGTAATACCCGGCGCTCACCCCCGCGAGCTGCGCCAGTTCCTCGCGGCGCAACCCTGGCACGCGCCGCCGCCCGCCGTAGTCGGGCAGGCCGAGGTCTTCGGGCCGCAGCCGCGCGCGGCGCGTGCGCAGGAACTCGCCGAGTTCGGACCGCTGCCGCTCCATGGCACCCAGCATGCCCGTCACAACCCTTCGTTGCCTGCACCTGACAGGTATAGGCACCGCAGGGGTGTCCTCAGCGGGGGGCTGGGTGAGCCTCGCGGTCCACCGCAGGGTGGTCCGTGCCGGGACACCGTCATCTCCCCGGCACGGACACAACGCGGAGGCGAACATGACGGACGACCCGATCCGGCACGCGGACCCCAGCGCACTCGGCCGCCGCGGCCGGCTGATCCTGATCACCCTTTGCGGCGCCACCTTCATGACGGGACTGGACTATTCCGTCGTGACCGTGGCCCTGCCGGAGATAGGACGCGACCTGGGCTTCGCGAGCCCCAGTTCGCTGCAGTGGGTCGCGACCGCCTGCCTGCTGCCGACGGCGAGCCTGCTCCCCCTGTTCGGACGCGTCTCCGACATGGTCGGCCGCCGGCGGCTGTTCCGCGTGGGGGTCGCCCTGTTCGGGGCCTGGTCCCTGACGGCGGCGCTGGCCACCGGCCCCGCGCTGCTGATCGCCGCCCGCGCGGGCCAGGGCGCGTCCGCCGCGATGATCACCCCGACCGCCATCGCGCTGCTGACGGCCGCGTTCCCCGAAGGGCCACGCCGGACGAAGGCGCTGGGCGTCAACGGCGCGGTGCTCTCGCTGGGATTCGTGGTCGGCACCCTGGGCGGCGGCGTCATCACCAGCGGCCTGAACTGGCGCTGGACCATGCTGCTCCTGGCCGCCATCAGCGCCCTGGTGCTGCTCGGCACGACCACTGTGCCGCGCGGAACCGGGCCCCGGACGCCGGCCCGGCTGGACGTCCCCGGCGCGGTACTGGCGGGCATCGGCCTCTTCGCTCTGGTCTACGGCATCTCGACGGGTGCCGGCGCGGGGTGGGAGAGTCCGCCGACGCTGGGCTCCCTCCTGGTGGCCGCGCTCTCCCTCGCCGCGTTCCTCCGGACGGAGCGGCGGCATCCGACTCCCCTGATCCCGCTGGACCTGCTGAACAGGCCGACAGTGAAATGCAGCGGCCTCGTCGGATTCGTCACCCTCGGCATGTGCGGCGGCACAACGGTTCTCCTCGGCCTCTACATGCAGGACGTCCTCGGCTACTCGGCGCTGGCCACCGGCGCCGGCTTCCTGGCAGAGGGCATCGCGGCCCTCGTCGCGGGAGTGCTGGCCGCCCGGCTCATCACAGCGCTCGGCAGGGTGCGCACCATGAGCCTCGGCCTGGCCGTGCAGGGCCTCGCCACCGGCGCGATGGTCCTCCTGCCCGCGCACGACGGCCGCATGCTCCTGCTCGTCACGTCCGGCGCCATGGGCTTCGGTCACGTCTTGGCAGTCGTCTCGTTCCTCACCACCATGACTTCCGGAGTCCGCGAGCAGGAACAGGGCACCGTGGCCGTCCTGTCGCAACTGCCACAGTTCCTCGGGGGCATCGGCACGGCCGGCCTGGCCGCCATCGTGACGGTCCGTACCGATGTGCAGGCCTCCTCGACGGATCCAGGCCACGCGCTACTCGACGGTCTGCATGCGGCCACCCTCACGGCCGGCCTCATCTGCCTCGTCACCGCCGCGCTCCCCGTACTCCTTCTGCGAACGGCCCCGCCGGACGGCTCGAGCCAGCGGGCCAGGGGCAGAGCACGCGGCCCGGTAAGGCCGAGGATCGAAGAGGATGCGGGGCCGTGAAGCGGCACCGCGGAATGCCTGTAATACCTGCTCCTGACCCGATTTGACCAGCAAGCGGCGGCTTGCCTAACGTCGGGTATGTGGGAGACGTATTCAAGGCCCTGGCCGACCCCACGCGGCGCACGATCCTCGACGAGCTGACCGACCGGAACGGCCAGACGCTCTTCGAGATCTGCTCCCGCCTGACGAGCAAGTACGACCTCGGCTCGTCACGGCAGGCGATCTCGCATCACCTCGACGTCCTCGAGGCCGCCGGACTCGTCGTGACCACCCGCGAGGGCCGGTACAAGTTCCACTACATCAACACCCGCCCGCTGGAACCGATCGTCGAGCGGTGGCTCAGGAGACCCCAGACGGGCCCCCGGGCATCCCTGACCGCGGGCCTGCGACGGGCGCCGACTTAAGACGTGGAGGCGGGCTGACCGGCATCCAGGTGATGCGGGCGGCGGTCCGCGGCCCCATGCCATCCCGTCGTCCCGAGGTCAGTCTCGGCGCATCTCCTGCCACATGGCGCGGGTCATCTCGTACTCGACCTCGCCGAGGTGCGTGTCCGGAAGCGGATCGTCGAACTGCGGGTAGTACGTGCGCACGTACCGCATGCCGATGGCCCGCATCACCGCTATGGATCCGGCGTTGGCGGCCATGGTCTGCGCGATCACACGGCTCTGCCCGACCGTGTCGAAGGCGTGCCGCAGGAGGGCGCGGGACGCTTCACTGGCCAGGCCCTGCCGCCAATACCGGCGGACGAGCCGGTACCCCAGATCGCAGATGGTGGGATCGTCCGGCTGATCGGGACCGTGCGCGGGCGGCAGCATCATGAGCCCGACGAACTCACCTTCCTCTCCTCCTCCGGAGAGGTGGGCCATCCAGAAGCCCAGCCCGTCCACCCTGCCCGCCGCGTCCATCCGCCGCCGATGGGTTGCGACCACCTCGTCCCTGCTCGGCGTCCTCGCGTCGAGATAGCGCAGCACCTCGAGGTCGGAGTCGAGGTGGACCTCCAGGTCGAGATGCCGATCGGCCAGCGGTACCAGCAGCAGACGCTCGGTGCGCAAGATCGGTTGAGGCATGCGGCAACCGTCGCACGCCGGCCTCGGTGAAGCGATCGATTTCCCGGCCGTGTCCGGTGGATCACGTTGCGATCCAGAGCAGTACGCCGGCCAGGGGGCCGCCTCGTCAGCCCTCGGCTCGGGTGTGCTCGGCCGCCTTCAGTGCCTCGACGAGCGCCGTCCACTGATCGGGGCGGACGACCAGTACGGGGCCGGCCGGCGCCTTGCTGTCCCTGATCCCGACGGCGGACCGTAGGCCCGCGACCTCGACGCAGTTGCCCGACCCGTTGCTCCGGGAGCTCTTGCGCCACGCAACGCGATCACGAACCGCACGCCTCATCGGACCTCCCTCACGCGTACGAAGCTCTCTACCCGCCTCGCCCGGCTCTTTGAGGGACGTTCCGGATGTGGTCACCCCGCGCCCCGCGCGGTGACGTCCAGGGCGGGAGGCCGGAGGTACTCCGGCCCGCGTTCGCAACGGAGGCGCAGGATGACATGGTCGAGCACGCCGACACCCGCGGACCACACCCCTTGCCGGACGCGCTCCCTGCCGGACCGCACTACTTGCCAGGCTGAGCTCCAGAACTAAGCTGCGCCGCAAACCCGCCGAACCGCAGACCGCGCGCCTGGCCCCTTACCGGGCGGGCCACATGCCGGACCGCACCTTCGCAGGCTGAGCTCCAGCACCAAACTGCGCCACACACCCGCCCGACCGCAGACCGCGCCAGGCCCCTTGCCGGACCGCGCTACCCGCCGGACCGCACCTTTGTACCCGGCAGAGCCCAGTACCAGGGTGCGCCGCGGACCCGCCGGACCACATCTCGGGCCGCTTCCCTTACCGGGTCGGACCACATGCCGGACCGCACTCTCTTTGCCGGGCTGGTCCCGGTGCCGGGCAGGGGCCGGCCGTGCCGGGCGGGGCCACATGCCGGGCGAGCCGTAGGCCGGGGCTGAAGGCCAGCGGGCTGAAGGCCGGGTCATAGCCCTGCGGACGCCAGAAGAGCCACGCTTCCGCGATCGCCCGGATCGCCGAAAAGGGCAGCTGAATCGCTCAGGCGATGGCTGAATCAAGATCGAAAAACGGCCATAGCGGCTGCTGAACCTGGCTCCGCGTGAGTTGCCCTGCTTCCAGAAACGAAAAAGGCCCCGCCGGTTACGGCGGGGCCTTTCCCAATATGTGTCCGGCGGCGTCCTACTCTCCCACACGGTCCCCCATGCAGTACCATCGGCGCTGAAGGGCTTAACTTCCGGGTTCGGGATGGGACCGGGTGTTTCCCCTTCGCCAAAACCACCGAACGTCTCAACGCACCACCCCGACATGGGGCGGGCAAATCAACGTCCGAGCCTTCGACTCGGTATATGCAGTTATCAAGTGACTGCGGTGCCCAGGTTGTTTTCTGGGAACCACACAGGGACGCGAACCATCTCTCGCAGCGACATGCTTTGAACGTTCAGTGTGTTCAAGCCACTCGGCCTATTAGTACCGGTCGACTCCACACGTTACCGCGCTTCCATCTCCGGCCTATCAACCCGGTCGTCTACCGGGAGCCTTACACCCACAAAGGGGTGGGAGAACTCATCTCGAGGAAGGCTTCCCGCTTAGATGCTTTCAGCGGTTATCCCGACCGAACGTAGCCAACCAGCCGTGCCCCTGGCGGGACAACTGGCACACCAGAGGTTCGTCCGTCCCGGTCCTCTCGTACTAGGGACAGACCCTCACAATTCTCCTACGCGCACAGCGGATAGGGACCGAACTGTCTCGCGACGTTCTAAACCCAGCTCGCGTGCCGCTTTAATGGGCGAACAGCCCAACCCTTGGGACCTACTCCAGCCCCAGGATGCGACGAGCCGACATCGAGGTGCCAAACCATCCCGTCGATATGGACTCTTGGGGAAGATCAGCCTGTTATCCCCGGGGTACCTTTTAGCCGTTGAGCGACACCACTTCCACACGTAGGTGCCGGATCACTAGGCCCTGCTTTCGCACCTGCTCGACACGTCCGTCTCACAGTCAAGCTCCCTTGTGCCCTTGCACTCGCCACCTGATTGCCAACCAGGCTGAGGGAACCTTTGGGCGCCTCCGTTACATTTTGGGAGGCAACCGCCCCAGTTAAACTACCCACCAGGCACTGTCCCCCACCCGGATACACGGGTGCGGGTTAGACGCTCAAAACGACCAGAGTGGTATTTCACCAATGACTCCACCCAAACTGGCGTCTGAGCTTCACAGTCTCCCACCTATCCTACACAAGACGCTCCAAGCGCCAATGCCAAGCTGTAGTGAAGGTCCCGGGGTCTTTCCGTCCTGCTGCGCGAAACGAGCATCTTTACTCGTACTGCAATTTCGCCGGGCCTGTGGTTGAGACAGCGGGGAAGTCGTTACGCCATTCGTGCAGGTCGGAACTTACCCGACAAGGAATTTCGCTACCTTAGGATGGTTATAGTTACCACCGCCGTTTACCGGCGCTTAGATTCTCAGCTTCGAAGGAACAAGTCCCTCTAACCGGTCCTCTTAACGTTCCGGCACCGGGCAGGCGTCAGTCCGTATACAGCGTCTTACGACTTCGCACGGACCTGTGTTTTTAGTAAACAGTCGCTTCCCCCTGGCCTCTGCGACCCCACCCAGCTCAGACAGAAAATGCCATCACCAGGCAAGGTCCCCCTTCTCCCAAAGTTACGGGGGCAATTTGCCGAGTTCCTTAACCACAGTTCACCCGATCGCCTTGGTATTCTCTACCTGACCACCTGAGTCGGTTTGGGGTACGGGCCGCCGGTACACTCGCTAGAGGCTTTTCTCGGCAGCATGGGATCACTCACTTCACCTAAAACGGCTCGGCATCAGCTCTCAGGATACGTGAGAGACGGATTTACCTATCTCTCTCCCTACAGCCTTACCCCGGGACAACCACCGCCCGGGCTGAGCTACCCTCCTGCGTCACCCCATCACTCACCTACTACCCCCTCGGGCCCCACGCTCCCCGTGAAACAGGCCCGAAGGCCCGAACCACGGTTCGGGTGGTTAGCATCAGAGGGTTCAGCGTTGGCGCATACCAGCGGGTACGGGAATATCAACCCGTTGTCCATCGACTACGCCTGTCGGCCTCGCCTTAGGTCCCGACTTACCCTGGGCGGATTAGCCTGCCCCAGGAACCCTTGGTCATCCGGCGCACACGTTTCTCACGTGTGATTCGCTACTCATGCCTGCATTCTCACTCCCGCAACCTCCACCCCACGATCACTCGAAGGCTTCACCGGTTACAGGACGCTCCCCTACCCATCAACACCTTGCAGTGTCAATGCCACGGCTTCGGCGGTGTGCTTGAGCCCCGCTACATTGTCGGCGCGGAATCACTTGACCAGTGAGCTATTACGCACTCTTTCAAGGGTGGCTGCTTCTAAGCCAACCTCCTGGTTGTCACAGCAACTCCACATCCTTTCCCACTTAGCACACGCTTAGGGGCCTTAGCCGATGATCTGGGCTGTTTCCCTCTCGACTACGAAGCTTATCCCCCGCAGTCTCACTGCCACGCTCTCACTTACCGGCATTCGGAGTTTGGCTGACGTCAGTAACCTGGTAGGGCCCATCAGCCATCCAGTAGCTCTACCTCCGGCAAGAAACACGCGACGCTGCACCTAAATGCATTTCGGGGAGAACCAGCTATCACGGAGTTTGATTGGCCTTTCACCCCTAACCACAGGTCATCCCCCAGGTTTTCAACCCTGGTGGGTTCGGGCCTCCACACCGTCTTACCGGCGCTTCACCCTGCCCATGGCTAGATCACTCCGCTTCGGGTCTACAGCATGCGACTAAAAACGCCCTATTCAGACTCGCTTTCGCTACGGCTACCCGCCACCGGTTAACCTCGCCACACACCATAACTCGCAGGCTCATTCTTCAAAAGGCACGCCATCACCAACAACAAAGAACAAGTCCCTTGCTGAGGAGGCTCTGACGGCTTGTAGGCACACGGTTTCAGGTACTATTTCACGACCCCTCACCGGGGCACTTTTCACCTTTCCCTCACGGTACTGGTCCGCTATCGGTCATCAGGAAGTATTCAGCCTTACCACGTGGTCGTGGCAGATTCACACGGGATTTCACGGGCCCCGTGCTACTCGGGAACACACCCAGAAGCCACTGAAATTTCGTCTACCGGACTCTCACCGTCTACGGTCGGCCATCCCAAACCATTCGACTATCCCAGCGGTTTATAACTCCTCGCCGTCTCGGCAGAGACGACCGGGTGATCCCACAACCCCGCACACGCAACGCCTGCCGGCTATCACACGCGCACGGTTTAGGCTCCTCCGCTTTCGCTCACCACTACTCACGGAATCACTATTGTTTTCTCTTCCTGCGGGTACTGAGATGTTTCACTTCCCCGCGTTCCCACCAACCTGCCTATACATTCAGCAGGCGGCGACACCCCATGACGAGTGCCAGGTTTCCCCATTCGGAAATCCCCGGATCAAAGTCTGGTTGCCGACTCCCCGAGGCATATCGCAGGCTCCCACGTCCTTCATCGGCTCCTGATGCCAAGGCATCCACCGTATGCCCTTAAAAACTTGAACACACAAAACGATCAAAACAAATCGCAGATAAACAACAAACCCACAAAAAACCCCAGGAACCGAAGAACCCAAGGCCAACATGCGAGTCCGTCATCTACCAGAGATGCTCGCGTCCACTGTGCAGTTCTCAAAAAACAACCGGGCCCACCAAAACCACACCACCATTGCGGTGATGCGGTCCTGGTCCCGCAGTCCGAGGTCACCTGGGCTTGCGCCCGTTCCCTCAGGACTCAACAGCGTGTCCACCAGTCCGACCACCCGAGCTCGTCGTTCCCACTCCCCGAGGTCACCCCTGGGGCGGTACTTGCCGAGCCGCATGAACGGCCTGGTGAGTAGCCAGTGCTCCACATCTATGAGCAGCCACCTGACGAACATGCGCCGTCACTGGTGGCCACCGACCAGATCCCTCACGGAGAGGCGACCTGGCCAGTTGGTGCTCCTTAGAAAGGAGGTGATCCAGCCGCACCTTCCGGTACGGCTACCTTGTTACGACTTCGTCCCAATCGCCGGCCCCACCTTCGACCGCTCCCCCCACACAAGGTGGTTGGGCCACGGGCTTCGGGTGTTGCCGACTTTCGTGACGTGACGGGCGGTGTGTACAAGGCCCGGGAACGTATTCACCGCAGCGTTGCTGATCTGCGATTACTAGCGACTCCGACTTCACGAAGTCGAGTTGCAGACTTCGATCCGAACTGAGACCGGCTTTAAGGGATTCGCTCCACCTCACGGTATCGCAGCCCTCTGTACCGGCCATTGTAGCATGTTTGCAGCCCAAGACATAAGGGGCATGATGACTTGACGTCATCCCCACCTTCCTCCGAGTTGACCCCGGCGGTCTCCCATGAGTCCCCACCCGAAGTGCTGGCAACATGGAACGAGGGTTGCGCTCGTTGCGGGACTTAACCCAACATCTCACGACACGAGCTGACGACAGCCATGCACCACCTGTCACCGGCCCAAAAAGGACCCACCATCTCTGATGGTTTTCCGGCGATGTCAAGCCTTGGTAAGGTTCTTCGCGTTGCGTCGAATTAAGCAACATGCTCCGCCGCTTGTGCGGGCCCCCGTCAATTCCTTTGAGTTTTAGCCTTGCGGCCGTACTCCCCAGGCGGGGCGCTTAATGCGTTAGCTGCGGCGCGGAATCCGTGGAAGGACCCCACACCTAGCGCCCAACGTTTACGGCGTGGACTACCAGGGTATCTAATCCTGTTCGCTCCCCACGCTTTCGCTCCTCAGCGTCAGTACAGGCCCAGAGAACCGCCTTCGCCACCGGTGTTCCTCCCGATATCTGCGCATTTCACCGCTACACCGGGAATTCCATTCTCCCCTACCTGCCTCTAGTCTGCCCGTATCCACCGCAGACCCACGGTTAAGCCGTGGGCTTTCACGACAGACGCGACAAACCGCCTACGAGCTCTTTACGCCCAATAATTCCGGACAACGCTTGCGCCCTACGTATTACCGCGGCTGCTGGCACGTAGTTAGCCGGCGCTTCTTCTGCAGGTACCGTCACGTTAGCTTCGTCCCTGCTGAAAGAGGTTTACAACCCGAAGGCCGTCATCCCTCACGCGGCGTCGCTGCGTCAGGCTTCCGCCCATTGCGCAATATTCCCCACTGCTGCCTCCCGTAGGAGTCTGGGCCGTGTCTCAGTCCCAGTGTGACCGGTCGCCCTCTCAGGCCGGTTACCCGTCGTCGCCTTGGTAGGCCATCACCCCACCAACAAGCTGATAGGCCGCGAGCCCATCCCCAACCGAAAAACTTTCCACCACCACGCCATGCGACCAGTGGTCATATCCGGTATTAGACCCAGTTTCCCGGGCTTATCCCAGAGTCAGGGGCAGGTTGCTCACGTGTTACTCACCCGTTCGCCGCTCGAGTACCCCCGAAGGGGCCTTTCCGCTCGACTTGCATGTGTTAAGCACGCCGCCAGCGTTCGTCCTGAGCCAGGATCAAACTCTCCATTAAGGTCCAAACGACAGACCAGGGGGCGAACCCCGACCCGCCAAACCTTGGAAACAATCCCGGCATCGCCATCCCCGAAAGGATGACATTGCCTCAAAGAAATCCCCACCACCCCACGAATGGAGCGGCACGGGGCGACCCGACCAGAAAACTGGCCGAGCCGATAAAGGCACTGGCTTTTAACACGCTGTTGAGTTCTCAAGAAACGGACACCCACCGCGCCGAACCCCGCTTCCGCAGGCCCCGGCTCCGGGGCAACCCTCTTAACTTACCAGGCGCATCTCTGTTGTCAAGCGGATCTCGGAAGATCTTTTCGACGAGTCGGAGGTGTGCCCGTCCCCCACGCGACGACACAGCCCCAGGCCGAAGACCTGGAAAAGATCGCTTCGTAGGAGGCGCCCTGCGGGCCGGCCACCTTGCGGCGTCCTGCATCCCATCCGGGCTTGTCCTTCAAGAGTACCCCGGCCCGCAGCTCGCTGCGAACCATTTCCTCTGTCGGTGTCCCCCGGGGCCGTCCGCCTGTCGGCGTCCCGCATCCCCTTGGGGCACCACAGAGATTAGGCAGCCCCGGAAGGCCCGTCAAATCGGTTTCGGCCCTCCTGCTCGTCAATCCCGTGAAACCCGCAGGTCATGTGCCGTTCAAATCGGTGGCGTTAGTCCCCCGTCAGTGCCGCGTCAGCGCCGGCCCACCGGTGTCCGCGTCCCGTCAGCGCCCTCCCCCACGGTGGTGACCGTCACAGCGAATGGCTCAGGGAAGGCATCCAGATGGACGAAGTGATCCGCGCGGAAGGGCTGCGCAAACGGTTCGGGGAGACCAAGGCCCTGGACGGTGTGGACATCACGGCTCGCCGGGGCACGGTGCTCGGGGTCCTCGGACCGAACGGAGCCGGCAAGACCACCGCCGTGCGCGTGCTGGCGACGCTGCTCAAGCCGGACGCCGGACGTGCCGAGGTGGGCGGGTACGACGTCGTCAAGGACGCGGTGCGCGTCCGGGCGAAGATCGGGCTGACCGGACAGTACGCGTCGGTCGACGAGGAGCTGACCGGCTTCGAGAACCTCGTGATGATCGCTCGGTTGCTGGACTTCGGCCGCGCGGAGGCGAAGGCGCGGGCGCGGCAACTGCTCGACCGGTTCCGGCTGGCCGAGGCGGGGGGCCGAGCGGTGAAGACGTACTCGGGCGGGATGCGCCGCCGGCTGGACCTGGCGGCGAGCCTGATCAACCACCCGGAGATCATCTACCTGGACGAGCCGACGACCGGGCTGGACCCGCGGGCCCGCAACGAGGTCTGGGACACGGTCCGGGACGTCGTCGCCGAGGGCGCGACGGTCCTGCTGACCACGCAGTACCTGGAGGAGGCCGACGCGCTCGCCGACCGCATCGCGGTGTTCGACCACGGACGGGTCATAGCCGAGGGCACCTCCGACGACCTGAAGTCACAGATCGGGCGGCAGACGCTGCTGGTCCGGGCGGCCGAGCCGTTCCGCGCCGCGCAGCTCACCGCGATCGTCGCGGAGCTGACCGGAGAGCGTCCGGAGGTTCAGGGAGCCACGGGCCTTGTGACGGCACCGGTGCACGACCCGCGGCTTCTTTCGGCCCTGGTGCGCCGGCTGGACGAGGCCTCCATCGTTGCGGCGGAACTGGCGTTGCGGTTGCCGAGCCTCGACGAGGTCTTCCTCACCCTCACAGGCCACCCCGCCGAAGAACCCAAGTCCGAACTCGTTTCCGAGGGGAGCGCGGTATGACCGCCATCACCGTCGAGGGCCGTCCGTCCGCCGGGGAGCCGCCCGCGCGCATCAGCCTGCGGCGGACGCTGCGGCACGGTCTCACGCTGGCGTGGCGCAACGTCTCCCAGTTGAAGCATTCACCGGAGAAGCTGCTGGACACGACGCTGATGCCGATCGTGTTCCTGCTGCTGTTCCTGTACGTGTTCGGCGGCGCGGTGTCCGGTGACACGCATTCCTACCTGCAGCAACTGCTCCCGGGGCTCGTCGCGCAGATGGCGATGTTCGCCACGATGGGCCTGGGCACGGCGCTGAACGAGGACATCCACAAGGGGGTGTTCGACCGGTTCCGGAGCCTTCCGATCGCGAGGTCGGCACCGCTGCTCGGGACGGTCCTCGGGGACACCGTCCGATTCATCACGGTCATGACGGTCCTCGTGGGTTTCGGCTCCGCCCTCGGATTCCGCTTCCACACCGATCCGCTGTCGGTGCTGGCCGCGTTCGGCCTCGCGTACGTGTTCTACCTGGCCGTCTGCTGGATCTCCGTGCTCGTGGGGCTGATCGCGCCGACGCCGGAAACGGTGCAGGGGCTCGCGTTCATCTGGGTGATGCCGCTGACGTTCGGCAGCAGCATCCTCGTGCCGGACACGTCCACCATGCCGGGCTGGCTGGAGGCGTGGACGAAGGTCAACCCGGTCACGCACCTGGCGGAGTCGGTGCGGTCGCTGACCGTCGGCGGCCCGATCGGGAACCACGCCTGGTACACGCTCGCCTGGGCGGCGGGCATCGTCCTCGTCACGTTCCCGCTGGCCATGCGCATGTACTCGCGGAGGGCCTGACAGCCGGTCCGCCACGAAGGCGCGCCGCCCCGACGAGCCGTTCGGGAGCGGTGCGCCTTCGCGTGCCCCACGCCCGGGCGGCCAGGGCACGGATGCCCGCTCAGATGGAGGCGATCAGCTCCTCCGCCCGGCTGAACACTTCTTCCCGGGTGGCCTGGCGGCCGCGCTCGTACGCGGCGGTGAACTCCTCCTCGCCGAGGACGCCGCTGACGAGCGGCAGCGTCCGGCGGACCTCGTAGCTCGCCTTGTCGCGGTAGCCGAGCAGGCCGTGGGCCGTGCCCAGCAGCTCGGCGGCGCGCACGTGCCTGCCCCGCGCGGCGGCGTAGGCGGCGAGGCCCCCGACGAGGGCCGCCACGGTCGGGTTGCCCATCAGCGCGTCGTTCCGCAGATCTCCCAGCGCCTGGCGGTGCCGGCTCTCGGCGGTCTCCAGGTCGCCGTCCTCCTCCGCGAGGCAGCCGAGGCGGCTGAACGTCCTGCGGGCGACCTGAGCGAAGTCGGGGCGGCGCCTTCGGGACTCGACCCACCCGCACGCGCGGTCGGCGTGGATGCGGGCGGCCTCGCGGTCGCCTTCCAGCAGCGCGATCTCGCACAGCAGGAGGGACGACCCCGCGGCGTCGGCGAAGTCACCGATGCGCTCGGCCTGCGCCATGGAACGGTGGAGGTCGGCGCGAGCGAGCGCGGTGTCGCCCTGCTGGGCCCGGATCCACGCGAGATGCGCGAGCAGCTGGGAGCCCTGCTCGGGACTGACGCCGCCCGTCGCGTAACCGTAGGCCTCCTCGCCGAGCCGGACGGCCTCGGACAGGTCGCCGCGCGCCACGGCGATCTGCATCATCCCGCTCAGCGCGACGATCATCCCGAACCGGTCGCCCAGCTCGCGGAAGCGCGCGTAGCCGTCGGCCGCCTGCTCGCCGGCGTCGTCGATCTCGCCGTAGTTGATCCCCATGTGCCCGAGGATGACGCGCACGACGGCGCGCACCCACGGATCGTCGTGGTCGCGGATGCGGCCGAGGCCCTGCCGGACCTGGTCCATGTCACCGCCGAGCATGTTGGACGCCGTTTCGGCGAGCGCGAGCACGGGGTGCGAGGGCGAGGAGGGAACCACGGCTGCCGCGTCGCTCATGGCCCGGCGCAGCGACTCCTGCGTCGGCCCTTCCTCCTTGGTCATCTCGGTCACGAGCGTGGCGGAGACGACGCAGATCGCGTACTCCTCTTCCAGCCCCGGCGGCGGAACGCCGCCCGCCAGGTCGCGGACCGTGACGGCCCAGGTGCCCGCTTCGCGTTCCATGTCGCGCAGGATCCAGAACCAGACCAGCCCGGCGACGAGCCGCAGCGCCGTCCGGACGTCTCCGATCTCGGTGACGTGGCGGAAGGCGACGGTGAAGTTCTCGCGTTCGGCGGCCAGCCGGGACGACCAGAGCAGCTGGTCGCGGCGGCGCAGTTCGGGCTCGGCGCGCTCGGCTGACTCGACGAGGAAGGCGGCGTGCGCGTCGCGGACGCGGCGGACCTCGCCGGCCTCCTCCAGCCGCTCTCCCGCGTAGGCGCGGACGGTCTCCAGCAGCCGGTAGCGGACGTCGGTGTCGCCGTCGGCCATCACCAGCGACTTGTCGATGAGCGCGGCGATCACGTCGATGACGTCGTGGGGGTGGGGCGCGTCCGGCGCGTCGAGGCCGCACACGCGGACGGCGGCGTCGGGCGTGGCGCCGCCGGCGAACACCGCGAGGCGGCGCAGGACGGCGCGCTCCCCCGCGTCCAGCAGGTCCCAGCTCCAGTCGACGACGGCGCGCAGGGTCCGGTGGCGGGGCAGGGCGGTGCGGCTGCCGCCGGTCAGCAGCCGGAAGCGGTCGCCGAGGCGGGCCGCGACCTGGCCGGGGGTGAGGGAGCGCAGCCGCGCGGCGGCCAGTTCGATGGCGAGCGGGATGCCGTCGAGCGCGCGGCAGATCGCGACGACGTCGGCGACGCTGCCCTCGTCGACGGCGAAGCCGGGGCGGACGGCGGCGGCACGGTCGGCGAACAGCCGCACCGAGGCGTACCCGAGGGCGTCGGCGGGGTCGGCGGTGTCCTCCTCCGGCAGCGGAAGGGACGGGACCGGGCACAGCGACTCGCCGGTGATGCCGAGGGGTTCGCGGCTCGTCGCGAGGACGCGGACGCCGTCGGCGTGGGCGACGACGTGGTCGACGAGCCGCGCGAGGGCGTCGATGAGGTGCTCGCAGTTGTCGAGGACGAGGACCAGCCGCTTGGCGGCCAGGAAGTCGGTGAGCCGGTCGAGGGGCCGCACCACCGCGCGGGTCTCGGCGGGGCGGACGCTCTCGGGGACGCCGAGCGCCGACAGCACCGCCTGCACGACGTCGCCCGGGTCGCTGACGGGCGCCAGCGGGACGAACCACACGCCGTCCGGCATCTCCTCGAGGAGCGCGGCGGCGCTCTCCCCGGCGAGCCGCGTCTTGCCCGCGCCGCCGGGGCCGGTGAGGGTGACGAGCCGGGTCTCGCGGAGCAGCTTGCCGACGCGCTTCGACTCCTCCTCCCGTCCGACGAAGCTGGTGAGCTGCGCGGTCAGGTTGGTGCGCGCGGGCCGCGGGACGGCCGGGGGCGGCGGCTTCTGCTCCGGTGCCCGGACGGCCGTCTCGCGCCGCAGGATCGACATGTGGACGGCGGCCAGTTCCGGGGACGGGTCGACGCCGAGCCGGTCGGCCAGGGCGCGCCGCGTGTCCTCGTACACCTCCAGCGCCTCGGCCTGCCGTCCCGCCGCGTACAGGGCGCGCATCAGCTGGCCGCGCAGGCGCTCGCGCAGCGGGTTCGCCGCCGCGAGCGGCTCCAGTTCCGCGACCGGTGGCACGGGGAGCCCGGCCGCGATCTCGGCGTCGACCCGGTCCTCGACGGCGGCGAGCCGCAGCTCCTCCAGGTGCGCGACGGCCGGGTACGCGAAGTCGGCGCCGGCGACGTCGGCCAGGGCGGGCCCGCGCCACAGCGCGAGCGCCGCGCGCAGGCCGTCCGCCCGCGCGCGCGGGTCGCGCTCGGCACGGGCGGCGGCGACGCCGCGCTCGAACGCGACCGCGTCGATCTCGCCCGGGTCGATGCCGAGGCGGTAACCCGCCGGGCCGTGCTCGACCATGTCCCGTCCGGCGACACCGCGCAGCCGGGACACGAGCGCCTGCAGGGCGTTCCCGCCGGGAGGCGCGCCCTCCCACAGGTCGTCAAGCAGCCGCTCGGCCGAGACCGGGCGCCCCGCCTCGGCCGCCAGCCGCACGAGGAGGGCGCGCAGCCTGCGGCCCGCGACTTCGACGGGCCGGGCGGCCTCGTCCCGCACGTCGAGCGGCCCCAGGATGCCGATGCGCAAGCTTGCCCCCTTCCCGGATGTCATTGTCCCCGATGTGTGGATCGCGCGAGCCGGGTACGGGTTCCCTATGCCCAGAGCACAGATCAAGGACGAGAAGAAGTACCAGAAGCTCCGCGAGAAGGGTGAGAGCAAGGAGAAGGCGGCGCGGATCGCCAACGCCTCCGCGGCCCAGGGAGAGAAGAAGGTCGGCCGCAAGGGCGGCAAGAGCCCCGCCTACGACGAGTGGACGAAGGACGAGCTGCTCAAGCGCGCACGCGAGATCGGCATCGAGGGCCGCTCCTCGATGAACAAGTCGGAACTGGTCAAGGCGCTGCGCGACCACTAGCCCGAACCGTCTTCCGCCCCGGCCCGACAAGCCCCTCGCCCGGCGGGCCCGGTCGGCTTCTGCCCGACCGTCCCGCGACATAAGGAGAACCCATGAACGGGGTCGTCGACACCGCGCGCAGGCAGAAGGAGGAGTACGCCGCCGGGGAGGACCGCCCGCTCGGCTCCTACCTCGGCACCCTCGCCGTCTACGCGCTCACCACGGGGGCGCTGGCCCTGCTCGGCCGCCGCCTCCGCGACCGGACCCCGGCGATCGGCCTCGCCGACCTGGCGCTGATGACGATCACCACCCACAAGGCGTCCCGCCTCATCACCAAGGACCCGGTGACGAGCCCGCTGCGCGCCCCGTTCACCCGCTACTCGGGGACGGCCGGCCCGGCAGAGCTGTCGGAGGAGGTGCGCGGCAAGGGCGTCCGGCACGCCGTCGGCGAGCTGATCACCTGCCCGTTCTGCACCTCCCAGTGGGTCGCGACGGCCTACGCGGCGGGCCTGGTGTTCGCCCCGGACGCCACCCGCCTCGCCGGTGCCACGATGACGGCCGTCGCCGGCTCGGACTGGCTGCAGCTCGCCTACGCGCGGCTCCAGCAGTCGGCCGAAGGCTGACGCCGCACACGATCCTCCGCACGTTTGCCATAGAGACGAGGGGTACGGCCAACCCATGGATCTGGCATTCCTCAAAACGCTGTACCAACGCCCGGGACCGTACGCGTCGGTGTACGCCGACCTCACCCGGACCACCGAGGACGCGTCCAAGGCCGCCGAACTGCGGTGGCGGGCGCTGCGCTCGGAACTGGAAGCCCAGAACACGCCCGAGGCCACGCTCCGCGCGATCGAGCAGACCATCGAGGACGACATGGCGCTGCGCCGCTCCGAAGGCATCGTGATCTTCGCGGCCGACGGCGAGGTGGTCTACGGCGACCGCCTCCCGGGCCCGCCGCGCGGCACGCGCGCCACCCTCGCCCCGCTCCCCGACGTCCTGCCCTACCTCGCCGAGCGCGGCGAGAGGTTCCCGCACCTGCTCGCGGTCGTCGACCGGCGCGGCGGCGCGATCGACTGCGTCACCGCCGACGGGAGGCACGAGCGCATCGACGTGGACGGGGACGAGGACTACCCCATCCGCAAGGTCAAGGCGGGCGACTGGAACCAGTCCCGGTTCCAGCGCTCCTCGGAGAACGTCTGGAAGGTCAACGCCAAGAAGGTCGCCCACGAGATCGACAGGGCGGCGGAGCGCTGCGGCGCCGAGGCCGTCGTGATCGCCGGCGACACCCGCGCCCGGACGGCCGTGCTGGAGGAGGTCTCGGAGCACGTCCTGGAGCACACCGTCGAGGCCGACAAGAACACCACCGTCGACGATCCCGACCTCGACGCCGAACTGCGCCGCCTCCTCCAATTGAAGTCCACCGAGCGCGTCATGACGGTGGCGGAGCGCTTCGACCGGGAGCTCGCGAACGGCCAGCGCGCCGTCTCCGGGCTGGACGCGACGACGGAGGCCGTGCGCCAGGCTCGCGTGGAGACGCTCCTGCTGGTCGACGCCCCGGACTCGCGGGCCCGGCTGTGGGTGGGGCCAGACCCGTCCGAGGTCGCCACGTCCGCCGAGGAGCTGCGCGAGGAGTTCGGCGTGCCCGAACCCCGCGAGGTCCGCGCCGACGCCGCCCTGGTGAGGGCGGCCGCCGCGACCGACGGCGAACTGGTCGTCCTGCCGTCCGAGGGCCCGGTCCCGGACGAGCACGTGGGCGCCGTCCTGCGCTACACGGCCTGAACGCACGAAAAAGGGGCGGTGGCCCGCGTTCTACGCGGACCACCGCCCCTTACCCGTCTGTGGAGCTATGGGGATTCGAACCCCAGACCTCCTCCATGCCATGGAGGCGCGCTACCAACTGCGCCATAGCCCCTCGGTCGAGAAAAGCTTAGTGCACGTTGGGAGCGGTTGGGACGCGCGGCCGCGGAGGGTGCGCCTCCGCGGCCGCGGAGCGTCAGGACTGCTTGGCGGTGTAGAGGTACACGATGTCGTCGACCGTCGGGACCCGGACGATGAGGCCCCTCAGCCACTCGGCCGCGCTGAGGACCTTGTCGCTCTCCACCGTCTTGCCGCTCTCGTCGGTGTGCTCGGTGTGGATCACGCTGGTGTACGACTCCTGGACCGTCTCCGTGTGGACGACGCACACCATCCGGCCGGGTTCGGCCCCGCGCGGGAGCAGCTTGAGGTCGGACAGCACATCGAGCGCGGTGGCGCAGTCGTCGACCTTCTGCGCCTCCGGGGCGGGCGGCGGAGCGGCCTGCGCGGTGACGGTCATCGCCGTGACGGACGCCCCGGCGACCGCCGCGGCCAGCAGCAGCCTCTTCCCGGTGAACCGGCTTCTCATGGGGTCAACCCTCATCTCGATCAAGCATCGCCACGGGTGGGCCTTCCCTCATGATCAACCTGGCGAAGCGCGGGCGGAGGAAAGGTAGCCGCCGCCATGGTGAAGGCTTTGCGCTCAGACCCACCCGAGCCGCTCGCCGACCTCGTCGGGCGCGTAACCGCAGGCACCGCCGTCACCGATCCACACGATGCCGTCGGCCTCGGCGACGGCCCCCACGGCGTGCTCCTGCGGCATCCGCGGCTGGATCGCCAGCCGCACCTCGGCACCAGGATCGAACCGGCGCAGCTCGTCGATCAGGTCGGCCACGGTGACCTCGCGCTTCGCCCCCCTGCGGTGTCTTCCCATACCCCGCATGAAACCATCCCGCCACCCGCACCTCAGCCGCCGAGCACCCCCCAAACGCCCAACGGCCCAACCCCCTCGCCAAGGGGCCAAGAGACACCAGGACCCGAGCCGGAAGGGAGCAAGGGGCGAAGCCCCAAACACTCACCGCAGCCCCGCGACGACGGGCAGAACAGCGAGAACCTGAGCCAGGAGGGGGCAAGGGGTGAAACCCCAAAAACGCCCACAGCAGCCCCGCGACAACCCGCAGAACAGCGAGGACCTGAGCCGGGAGGGGGCAAGGGGTGAAACCCCAAAAACGCCCACAGCAGCCCCGCAACGACCCGCAGAACAGCGAGAACCTGAGCCAGGAGGGGGCGTGGGGGCGGAGCCCCCACATCGGGGGTCTGGGGGTCGCCCCCCAGGCAGACATGAAGAAGGGAGCCCCACCCACGCTTTCCGTGGGTACAGGACTCCCAGCTCCATTCGTGGAGCTATGGGGATTCGAACCCCAGACCTCCTCCATGCCATGGAGGCGCGCTACCAACTGCGCCATAGCCCCGCCGCCGCATGGACGTTCATCCTGCGGCGCCCCGCCAGTGTATAGGACGGGCGGGTCCGGTCTCGAATCGTTTGGGCGTCAGACGCCGATGTCGGGGCGGTCGTCGCCGAGGACGGGTTCGGGGAGGGTTCCGGCGTTGTGCTCGGCCAGGCGCCAGCCGCCGTCGCGCATCTCGGTGATGACGGACCAGCAGCAGTTGGACAGGCCGCCGAGGCGTTCCCAGGTCTCCTCGGGGAGGCCGAGGAGCTGGGACATGCCGAGGCGGAGCGCGGCGCCGTGGGAGGCGACGACGAGCTGCCCGGTGGGCTCCAGGTCGTCGAGGGCGCGTTCGAGCGCGGCCCCGACCCGCTTGGCGACCTGGGCGCTGGTCTCGCCGCCGGGCGGCTGCCAGGCGGCGTGCTCGGCGGGGTAGCGTTCGCGGATCTCGCGGGAGGTGAGGCCCTCCCAGTCGCCGCCGTCGCGCTCGATGAGGTCCTGGTCGTAGCGGACGGGCAGCCCGGTGAGGTCGGCGAGGGCCTGGGCGGTGTCGGCGGCGCGCCGCAGCGGCGAGGACAGCAGCGCGGTGGGGCGGAGCCCGGCGAGGAGGCTCGCGGCGCGCTGCGCCTGGGCGATACCGGTCTCATCGAGAGGGATGTCGGTCTTGCCCTGGAAGCGGCGCTCCACGTTCCATGACGTCTGGCCGTGCCGCCAGAGGACGAGCCGGCGTCTGCCCGGTTCGCGGGCCGGGCGGGCTTCACTCACTCGGGCTCCCGACGGCGCGGGCGCGCTGGGCCTGGTGCGCGGTGACGCTGTCCGGCAGGTCGATGAGGGGGCAGTCTTTCCAGAGCCGTTCGAGGGCGTAGAACATGCGGTCCTCCTCGTGCTGGATGTGCACGATGACGTCCGCGTAGTCCAGCAGGACCCAGCGGCCCTCGCGTTCGCCCTCACGGCGGACGGGCTTGGCCTCGGCCTCCTCGCGCAGGCGCTTTTCGACCTCGTCCACGATGGCGCGGACCTGCCGGTCGCTCGGGGCCGAGCAGAGCAGGAACGCGTCGGTGATGACGAGCTGCTCGCTCACGTCGTAGGCAAGAATGTCGTCGGCCAGCTTGTCGCCCGCCGCCTCGGCGGCGATCCGGACGAGCTGCGCCGCCCTCTCGGATGCGGTCACGATGCGCTCGCGATCCTCCCTGTAGGGGTCGTCTCCGCTCCACCTTCTCACGTGTGGCGGACGATCGACCTCTTTGTCGTTGTTCGACCGCAATGGCGGATGCGGCCCCGTACCCCATCCAGAATATGTGGCCGCGGCGTCCCGTCAGGCGGCGGTGCGGTAGAGGCCCCGCTTGTTGATGTACTGGACGATCCCGTCCGGGACGAGATACCAGATCGGCTCGCCCGAGTTGACCCGCTCGCGGCACTCGGTGGAGGAGATCGACAGGGCCGGCACCTCCATGAGGGAGACGCGCCCGTCGGGCAGCCCGGGGTCGGCGAGCCGGTGGCCGGGACGCGTGACGCCGATGAAGTGGGCGAGTTCGAAAAGCTCGTCGGTGTCGTGCCAGGTGAGCATCTTCTCCAGCGCGTCCGCCCCCGTGATGAAGAACAGGTCGGCGTCGGGGCCCTGGATGTCGCGCATGTCGCGGAGCGTGTCGACGGTGTAGGTGGCTCCGGGCCGGTCGATGTCGATGCGGCTGACGGAGAAGCGCGGGTTGGACGCGGTGGCGATGACGGCCATGAGGTAGCGGTCCTCGGCCGCGGCGACCTTGCCCATCTCCTTGTGGGCCGAGACGCCGGTGGGCACGAACACGACCTCGTCCAGGGAGAAGAAGTGCGCGACCTCGCTGGCGGCCACGAGGTGCCCGTGGTGGATCGGGTCGAACGTGCCGCCCATGATCCCGAGGCGCCGCTTTTGCGTCATAGCGACGACAATAGCCAGCCGGGCACCGGCCGGAACCTCCGACCCCGGCCCCTCAGCCGAGGCCCGGCAGCGGCGGCTCGCCGTCCCCCCAGGTCACGACCCGGACGGCCTTGCCCACCTCGACCCTCGGCACGGTGCCCTCGGGCAGCACCGCGACCTCGGCGGTGAGGCCCAGCGTCTCGTAGAGGGCGTGGACGAGCTCGGCCTTCGGGTCGCCGGAGACGGCCTCGCAGGCGACCACGAGCCGCGCCGCGGGGCTGCGCCGGTCCACGACGAGCTGGTAGTGCGGCCGGACGAGCCCGGAGCCGAGCAGGACCCGCTCGACCTCGCTCGGGTACACGTTCACGCCCCGCACGACGATCATGTCGTCCGCGCGGCCGAGGACCTTGCTCATCCGGACCAGGGTCCGCCCGCAGGCGCACTCGCCGCGGGTGAGGGACGCGATGTCGCCCGTCCGGTAGCGCAGCAGCGGCAGCGCCTGCTTGGTCGGGGTGGTGAAGACGAGCTCGCCGGGCGTCCCGTCCTCGACGGGCTCCCCGGTGGCGGGGTCGACGGCCTCGACGATGAAGTGGTCCTCGTTGACGTGCAGGCCGTCCTGCTCCAGGCACTCGGTGGCCACCCCGGGCCCGATGATCTCCGAGAGCCCGTAGATGTCCATCGCCTTGATCGGCAGGACGTCCTCGATGGCCGTGCGCAGCTCCTCCGACCAGGGCTCGGCGCCGAACAGCCCGGCCTTGAGGAAGCCCGGGTCCACCCCGGCCTCGGCGACCGCCTCCCCCAGCCGCAGCGCGTACGCGGGGGTGCAGGTGAGGATGTCCGGGCGGAGGTCGGCGAGCATGCGCACCTGCCGGTCGGTCATCCCGCCCGACATCGGCACCACGGTCGCGCCGAGCGCCACGGCCCCCTGGTGGATGCCGATCCCGCCCGTGAACAGCCCGTACCCGTAGGCGTTGTGCACGATGCTGCCCGGCGACGCCCCGGCGCACGACAGCGAGCGCGCGCACATCGCCGCCCACAGGTCGAGGTCGGCCTTGGTGTAGGCGACGAGCGTCGGGCGGCCCCGCGTCCCGCTGGACCCGTGCACGGCGGCGACCTGGTCGCGCGGCACGGCGAGCATCTCGAACGGGTAGTGGTCCCACAGGTCCTGCTTGGTGGTGAACGGGAGGTCGCGGAGCCCCGCGAGCTTCACGTCGGCGCCGCGCCCGACCCCGGCCTCCTTGAGCCGCCGCCCCTGGACGCCGCCGGCCGCGAGCAGCCGGTCGACCAGCCCCCACACCCGGTGCCGCTGGAGCGCGGCGCGCTCGTCGAGGGACATCGCCTCGGCCTTGGGGTCGAACATGCCTGCCTCCCGGGCGCGGCCAGAGCCGGACGGGCCCCCGCGTCGGGGAACCCTGCGGCACGGTTGATCGTCGGAACTACCATGCCAGATATGACGGAGAACACACCGGATCGAGCACGTACTCGGTTCCCGGGGATCAGTTCCCGGGCCTACGAACACCCGGCGGACCGTTCGGCGCTGGTGGCGCTGCGCTCGCTCTCCGGGTTCGACGTCGTGCTGCGCAAGCTGTCGGGGCTGGTCAACGAGCGGGCCCTGCGGCTGATGTTCCTCGGCGGGACGGTGCGCGTAGGCGAGGACCAGTTCCGCCACATCTACGACATGGTCCGCGACGCCTCCTACATCCTGGACATGCCGGAGGTACCGGAGCTTTACGTCCGGCAGGACCCGACGCCGAACGCGATGGCGCTCGGCTCCGACCACCCGTTCATCGTGCTGAACACCGGCCTGATCGACCTGCTGGACGAGGAGGAGCTGCGGTTCGTCGTCGGGCACGAGGTCGGGCACATCCTGTCCGGGCACGCGGTGTACCAGACGATGATGCAGGTCCTGCTGCAGCTCGGGGCGCGGCTGGCGTGGCTGCCGCTCGGCAACGTCGGCATCGCGGCGATCATCATCGGGCTGCGCGAGTGGTTCCGCAAGGCGGAGCTGTCCTCGGACCGGGCCGGGCTGCTCACCGGGCAGGACCTCGACGCCGCCAAGCGGGTCAACATGAAGCTCGCCGGCGGGACGCGGCTCGGCGAGATGAGCAGCGAGGCGTTCCTGCAGCAGGCGCGCGAGTACGACGCGGCCGGCGACGTGCGGGACGGGCTGCTGAAGTTCATGAACCTGCTCGGGCAGTCGCACCCGTACGCGGTGATCCGGTTCGCCGAGATCGACCGCTGGGCGCGCAGCGGCGAGTACGAGCGCATCCTCGCCGGGGACTACGCGCGCCGCGAGGACGACGGCAACGCGTCGGTCCGCGACGGCATCAAGGAGGCCGCGCAGTCGTACCGCGAGTCGTGGGAGCGGACGGCCGACCCGTTCGTGGGCAAGGTCCGCGACATGGCCGACGCGGCCGCCGGGGCGGCGGGCGGGCTGTTCGACCGGTTCACCCGGCGCGACAACGGGCCCACCACCGGCAACTGACCGGGCACCGGACCAGGGCCGCCGCGACACGGACGCGGCGGCCCTTCGCCTTCTCCGTCAGAACGGGGCGGGGAGGAGGAGCTCCACGTTGCGGTCGGCGGCCTCGCCGCGGCGGTTCTCCTCGCGGTCCTGCCAGTCGTTGCCCGCCAGCTCGCGCGACAGCGACGCCAGCCTGACCGGGTCGGTGAGCCGGCCGCCGTAGGAGGCCGGGCCCGCGGAGTCGATGATCGTCGCGAAGACCGACAGGGTGCCGTCGCCGTTGTCGGCGAGCTCGACGATGCGGCTCTGCTGCGGGAAGTCGATGTGCGCGGCCGTGTTGACCTCCCAGAACCCCCCGCCGCCCTTGCGCGCGTGCGGGATGACCTGGTTGCGGTGCGTGTGGCCGTTCACCCACAGGACGACGTTCGGGTAGCGCAACAGGAGCGCCTCGACCTCGTCCCCGAGGACGCGGTCGCCGCCCAGCGGGTTCTCCAGCGAGCCGATGGGGTGGTGGCTGAACAGGACGAACAGCCTGTCCTTCGCCGCGTGCTTCACGACCGAGCCGTCCGGGGCGATGTAGCGGCTGCTGCCGGCCTTGAGCTGCGCCTCCAGCCACGCGAACTGCTTCCGGTCGAGCGAGCCCTCGGAGTAGCCGTTGGGGTTGACGGTGTCGAGGACGAGCCCGCGCACGACGCCCTTGTCGAAGGCGTAGTAGGCGGTCCTGTCGCGCAGGTTGGCGGGGGTGAAGCCGTGGCCGCGCAGGGACGCGGAGGTCTTGAAGTGCTCGGCGACGACCTCGGCGCGCGACAGCATCCGGCGGTTCGCGTCGGGGGTCACCGGCCTGAACAGGCCGCCGGCGCCGCCCTGCTCGCGGCTGAGCCGGACGAGCTCGGCCGCGTCGCCCCCGCTCATCATGCGGGCGAGGCGCTCGGCCTGGCCCGCGTCCGCCGGGGCGCCGATCTTGATGCCGCCGGTGGCGAGGCCGGTGACCAGCGGGTTCGTCGGCAGGTTGCCCTGGACGAGCCCGTCGTGGTTGCCGAACGCGGCCAGCCACGGCGCGTCGAGACCGGTCGCCTGGAACGGCCGGCGCGCGGCGTCGATCAGGCCGTGCACGCGCGGGAAGCCGTACCGGGTGCTCGGCAGGTCGGCCTCGGCGCCGGGCGGCGCGCCCTCGGGGTGCCAGAACGACCGGTCGTAGGACGCCCAGTCCATGACGCCCTCGTACCGGTTCGGGTCGCCGGAGTCGGGGCGGATGCGCCCGCCGTCCAGCAGGTCGATGATCCAGCGGATCTCGTTGTACTGGACGTTGTCGGCGGCGTCGCCGGTGTTGATGGTGAAGGCGAGGCCGAGCCCGGTCGCAGGCCCGCGCCCGACGCTGTTCATCGCCTGGACCATGGCCTCGGCGACCTGCGTGGAAAGGATCTCCTGCGGCCGGTACGCGCCCTCGACCGGCAGGACGGACAGGCCGTCCTTCAGCCGGTCGACGAACTCGACGCGGGCCGGGGACTGCGCGTCGATGACGTGCACGTCGGTGAGGTGGCCGAACGCCAGGACGCCGCGGCGGGTGACCGCGCGGCGCGCGGACGCCGCGCCGCCGAGGTCGCGGCGCAGCAGGTGCGGCTCCCCCGGCCCGGTGGTCACCTTGCGGTACCCGCCGGCGCCGGCGGCGCCGAGCAGGTACGTCCGGTCGATGGTGGTGCCCGCAGTTGGACCGCGCAGCGCGGGCGCCGCCGCGGCGGCGGGGCGCGCGGGGAAGGCGGCCAGTCCGGTGGTGGCGATCCCCGCGCCGAGGGCGGCGCCCTGCAGGACGCGGCGGCGGCTGTACTGACGAGTCACAATCGTGAATCAGACCACACCCGTACACGTGACATCAATGGCAAAAATGTCACAAATCCGGACCTCAGCCGCGCACGTGTCCCTCCCCGGTCACCACGTACTTGGTGGACGTCAGCTCCGGCAGCCCCATCGGGCCGCGCGCGTGCAGCTTCTGCGTCGAGATGCCGATCTCCGCGCCGAAGCCGAACTCCTCGCCGTCGGTGAAGCGCGTCGAGGCGTTCACCATCACGGCCGCCGAGTCGACCAGCGCGACGAACCGCTTCGCGGCCGGCTGGGACGTCGTGACGATCGCCTCGGTGTGGCCCGATCCGTACCGGCGGATGTGCGCCACGGCCTCTTCGAGCGAGTCCACCACGCGGGCGGCGATGTCGAGCGACAGGTACTCGGCGTACCAGTCGTCCTCCGTCGCCTCCACGACGTCACCACTGTAGGAGCGGACGCGGTCGTCGCCGTGCACCGTCACACCGGCGCCCTTCAGCGCCTCAAGCGCGCGCGGGACGAACGTGTCGGCGATGTCGGCGTGCACCAGGAACGTCTCGGCGGCGTTGCACACCGAGGGACGCTGCGTCTTGGCGTTCAGGAGGATGTCCAGGGCCATGTCGACGTCCGCGGCGGCGTCGACGTACACCGCGCAGTTGCCGACGCCCGTCTCGATCACCGGGACGGTCGACTCCTCCACCACCGAGTTGATCAGCGAGGCGCCGCCGCGCGGGATCAGCACGTCCACCAGGCCGCGCGCCCGCATCAGGTGCTTCACCGACTCCCGGGACGTGCCCGGGACCAGCTGCACCGCGTCCGGCGGGACCTCGGTCCCGGTGAGCGCGCCCTGCATCACCTCGACCAGCACCGAGTTGGAGTCGTACGCCGAGGACGAGCCGCGCAGCATCGCCACGTTCCCGCTCTTCAGGCACAGCGCGGCGGCGTCGACGGTGACGTTCGGGCGGCCCTCGTAGATGATCCCGACGACGCCGAGCGGCACCCGCACCTGCCGCAGCTCCAGGCCGTTCGGCAGGACGTTCCCGCGCACCGTCTCCCCCACCGGGTCCGGCAGCGCGGCGACCTCGCGGACCGCGTCGGCGATCGCGGCGATCCGCGCCTCCGACAGGCTCAGCCGGTCGATCATGTACTCGGAGGTGCCGTTCGCGCGGGCCCGCGCGACATCGCCCTCGTTCGCCTTGACGATCTCCGGGGCGGCGGCGACCAGCGCCTCGGCGATCCGGTGCAGCGCCGCGTCCTTCGCCGACCGCGGCAGCGGAGCCAGCCCGGCGGCGGCATCCCCGGCGCGCCGCGCCACCCGCAGGAACTCCTCGCGCTCGTCGCTCATCAGCAGGCACTCCCTGTCATCACAGAATCACCAGATGGTCGCGGTGGATTATCTCGCGTTCGTACTCGGCGCCCAGCTCCCGGGCCAGCCAGCGCGTCGAGCGCCCCATCAGCTCGGGGATCTCGGACGCGTCGTAGTTCACCAGGCCGCGGGCGACGACCGCGCCGCCCGCGTCGCACAGGTCGACCGGGTCGCCCGCGGCGAAGTCGCCGTCCACGCCGGTCACCCCCGCCGGGAGCAGGGACTTGCGGCGCCGCACGACCGCCTCCACGGCGCCCGCGTCCAGCATGACACGGCCCTGGCCCGTCGTCGCGTGCGCCAGCCACAGGTCGCGGGTCGACATGCGGCGCCCCGCGGCCGGATGGAACAGCGTCCCGACCTGGTCGCCCGCGAGCGCGTGCGCCGCGGACGCGGCGTTCGTCAGGACCACGGGGATGCCCGCGATCCGGGCCGCCTCGACCTTGGTGACCATTCCGCCGGTGCCGACCCGCCCGGACCCGCCGAGCTCGACGCCGCCGAGGTCGTCCGGGCCGCGCACCTCGTCGACGCGGCGGGTCCCCGGGCGGCGCGGGTCCCCGGTGTAGAGGGCGTCGACGTCCGACAGCAGGACCAGCGCGTCCGCGCGGATCAGGTGCGCGACGAGCGCGGCCAGCCGGTCGTTGTCGCCGAACCGGATCTCGTCGGTGGCGACCGTGTCGTTCTCGTTCACGATCGGCAGCACGCCCATGGCGAGCAGCTGCGCGAGGGTGCGCTGCGCGTTGCGGTGGTGCGAGCGGCGCATCATGTCGTCGGCGGTGAGCAGCACCTGCCCCACCGTCAGCGCGTACCGGGCGAACGAGGAGGTGTAGCGGGCGAACAGCAGGCCCTGCCCCACGCTCGCCGCCGCCTGCTGGGTCGCGAGGTCGGGCGGGCGGCGGGTCAGCCCCAGCGGGCCGAGCCCCGCCGCGATCGCGCCGGACGACACGAACACGATCTCGGTGCCCTCGGCGCGGCGCGCGGCGAGCACGTCCACCAGCGCGTCGATGCGGTTCGCGTCGATCGTGCCCTGCGGCGTGGTCAGCGAGGACGACCCCGCCTTCACCACGATCCGCCGCGCCTTCGCGACCCCCTCACGCCCACTCATGCCCCTGCTCCTCGCATGTCCTGCTCCTTGTGGGGGGACGACCCCCCACACCCCCCGGATCGCTCCGCTCTACCCTGCCCCTGTGGGGGGACGACCCCCCACACCCCCCCCGGATCGCTCCGCTCTTTTTAGGACCAGCCGTCCAGACGGCGGTCGGTGCCGCGCGGGCCCCTCGTGCCCTCGCCCGCCGCCACCTCCGGCTCCCAGTCGAAGACGATCGAGTCGTCGGGCGTCCCGATCAGGACGGTGGCGCCGCCGGTGGCGCCCGCCTGGACGAGGGCGTCCTCCACGCCGAGCCGGGCGAGGCGGTCGGCGAGGTAGCCGACGGCCTCCTCGTTGGCGAAGTCGGTCTGGCGCAGCCAGCGGACCGGCTTCGTCCCGGTGATCAGGTAGGTGTTGTCGCCGAGGGTCTTGACCTCGAAGTCGGTGTCGCCGCCGGCCGGCTCGGGCCGGATGACGATGCGGGTGGGCTCCGCCGCGGGCAGCGACGCGCGGTACTGCGTCACCATCGCCGCCATCGCGAACGACAGCTCCCGCAGCCCCTCGTGCGACGCCGCCGACACCTCGAACACGCGCAGGCCGCGGGCCTCGAACTCGGGCCGCACCATCTCGGCGAGGTCGCGGCCGTCCGGCACGTCCACCTTGTTCAGGACGACGATGCGGGGGCGGTCCGACAGCGGGCGGTCGCCCAGCACGCGGTCGTAGGCCTTGAGTTCGCGCTCGATGACCTCGAAGTCGCTGACCGGGTCGCGGCCCGGCTCCATCGTCGCGCAGTCGAGGACGTGCGCGAGGGTGGAGGAGCGCTCGATGTGGCGCAGGAAGTCCAGGCCGAGGCCGCGGCCCTCGCTGGCGCCCTCGATCAGGCCCGGCACGTCCGCGACCGTGAACGTCGTGTCACCCGCGCTCACCACCCCGAGGTTCGGGATCAGCGTCGTGAACGGGTAGTCGGCGATCTTCGGCTTGGCGGCCGACAGCGCGGCGATCAGCGACGACTTGCCCGCGCTGGGGAAACCGACGAGCGCGACGTCGGCGACGCTCTTCAGTTCGAGGACGACGTCGCGCTCCTCCCCCGGCTCGCCGAGCAGCGCGAACCCGGGCGCCTTGCGCTTGGCCGTCGCCAGCGCCGCGTTCCCGAGACCGCCGCTGCCGCCCTTGGCGATCACGAACCGGGTGCCCTCGCCGACCAGGTCCGCGAGGACGGTGTCGCCCGACTTCACGACGGTGCCGTCGGGGACGGCCAGGATCACGTCGTCGCCGTCGGCGCCCGTCCTGAGGCTGCCCTGGCCCGGCCTGCCGTTGCCCGCCTTGCGGTGCGGGCGCCGGTGGTACTCGAGGAGGCTCGCGGCGTTGGAGTCGACGACGAGGACGACGTCGCCGCCGCGGCCGCCGTTGGCGCCGTCCGGGCCGCCGAGCGGCTTGAACTTCTCCCGGTGGATCGAGGCGCAGCCGTTGCCCCCGTTGCCCGCCGCGACGTGCAGCACCACCCGGTCGACGAACTGCGCGCCCGATCCCGCTCCAGCGGCCACGGTGACTCTCCTCAGGAACCTCGGTAAGAACGGCGAAGGGGCGGACCGGAAACGGTCCGCCCCTTCGAAAAAGTCGCTGTCCCCGGCGGACTATTCCGCCGGCGGGACGACGCTCACCGCGTTGCGCCCGCGGTAGCGGCGGAACTGCACCGCACCGGCGACGAGCGCGAACAGGGTGTCGTCACCACCGCGGCCGACGCCCGGGCCGGGGTGGAAGTGGGTGCCGCGCTGGCGGACGATGATCTCGCCGGCGTTGACGACCTGGCCGCCGAAGCGCTTCACACCGAGGCGCTGGGCATTGGAGTCGCGACCGTTACGGCTGGACGATGCGCCCTTCTTGTGTGCCATGAGACCGCTCTCCCTTACTTCTTGCCGGTCTTGATACCGGTGATCTTGACCTCGGTGTAGGGCTGGCGGTGACCCATCCGCCGCTTGTAACCGGTCTTGTTCCGGTAGTGCATGATGTTGATCTTGGGGCCCTTGACCGCGCCGAGGATCTCGGCGGTCACCTCGTAGCGGGCGAGGTCGGCCGTGGCGCTCACGACGTCGTCGCCGTCAACGACCAGCAGGGGCTGGAGCTTGATGGTCGACCCGACGTCACCGGCCAGCTTGTCGACGGTCAGCACGTCGTCGACGGCGACCTTTTCCTGCCTGCCGCCTGCGCGGACAATCGCGTACACCGCGGAAACCCTTCGTCTGCGCGCGCTTCCGGAGTGAACCGGCCCCACGCGTGGCTAACCAGCCCCCGGACGGGGGCCTACCCCCGGCACCGGGCCGAGGGCGGCACACCAGGGAGACCCTGGCGCTCTCTGCTTGCCCTCACCGGATCGGCGAGGTGAGCACCGATCGATCCCCGGACGGGGCTCGCGGTGCGGGTTCGGGCGACGCGCCCACGGCGCGCCGAAGTCCAAGGGTACCGGATGCCCTGACCGGAACGCGAACGCGTCCGGCCAGGGCTCGCGGCCTCGTCAGTCCGAGGACTCGCCGCCGTCGGCGGCCTGCGCCGCCGCCGCGCGGGGGCGGCGGGTGCGGCGCCGGGGGGCGGGCTCGGCGGCGTCCTGGTCGCCGGCGGGAGCGGAGCCGTTGGACTCGGCGGCGGGCGCGCCGGCGGTCACCCCGGCCCCGTTCAGCTCGGCGTCCGCGGCCTGCCCGGCGACCGGCTCGCCTGGCGCGGGCTCGCCGGCGTCCGGTTCGGCGCCGTTCGGCCCGACCGGCACCGGCTCGGCGGAGTCGAGCGCGCCCGGGGCGGTGTCCGCGGTCTCCTCGGCGGCCTCGGCCGCCTCCACGGCCGCCTGCGCCGGGGCCTCGTCGATCTCGGGCGGCGGGCCGGCCGGGCGCTTGGCGGGCCCGGACTTCTTCGGCCGCGAACGGACCGGCTCGGCCTTGGCCTCCGCGGCGGGCGCGGGCTCGGCGGCGGGCGCCTTCGCCGACTCCCTCGCGGACACCTTCGCGGGCTCCGGCGAGGGCTCCGGCGAGGGCTCCTCCGCGGGCTCCTTCGGCTTGGCCTCGTGCCGGGAGAGCTTCTCCTCGACGGCCTTCTCGACCTCGCCCTTGCGCTTGCGGCGGCGTCCGGACTCCTTGCCCGCGGCCTTCTCGGCCTTCGGCTCGACCGGCGTCAGGTGGACGTGGATGCCGCGGCCGTTGCAGGACTCGCAGGTCTCCGAGAACGCCTCCAGCAGGCCCTGGCCGACCCGCTTGCGGGTCATCTGCACCAGGCCGAGCGAGGTGACCTCGGCGACCTGGTGCTTGGTACGGTCCCGCGAGAGGCACTCGACGAGGCGGCGCAGGACCAGGTCCCGGTTGCTCTCCAGCACCATGTCGATGAAGTCGACCACGATGATGCCGCCGATGTCGCGGAGCCGCAGCTGGCGGACGATCTCCTCGGCCGCCTCCAGGTTGTTGCGGGTGACGGTCTCCTCGAGGTTGCCGCCCTGCCCGGTGAACTTGCCGGTGTTGACGTCGATGACCGTCATCGCCTCGGTGCGGTCGATCACCAGCGAGCCGCCGGACGGCAGCCAGACCTTGCGGTCCATCGCCTTGGCGATCTGCTCGTCGATGCGGAACGCCGACAGGGCGTCCTGGTCACCGGTCCAGCGCTCGACGCGGTCGGCCAGATGCGGGGCGACGTACTGGACGTACTCGGAGACCGTGTCCCAGGCCTCGTCGCCGGACACGACGAGCTTGGAGAAGTCCTCGTTGAAGATGTCGCGGATGACCCGGATCGTCAGGTCGGGCTCACCGTAGAGCAGGGACGGCGCCGAGGCCGTCTTGACCTTCTTCTGGATGCTGTCCCACTGGGCGGCGAGGCGCGAGACGTCGCGGGCGAGCTCCGCCTCGGTCGCCCCCTCGGCCGCGGTCCGGACGATCACGCCGGCGTTCTCCGGCATGACCTTCTTCAGGATCGACTTGAGGCGGCTGCGCTCCTTGTCGGGCAGCTTGCGGCTGATGCCGGTCATCGAGCCGTCCGGCACGTACACCAGGTAGCGGCCGGGCAGCGAGACCTGGCTGGTCAGCCGGGCGCCCTTGTGTCCGAGGGGGTCCTTGGTGACCTGGACGAGCACCGACTGGCCCGACTTCAGCGCCGACTCGATGCGGCGGGGCTGGCCCTCCAGCCCGGAGGCGTCCCAGTTCACCTCGCCCGCGTACAGCACGGCGTTGCGGCCCTTGCCGATGTCGACGAACGCGGCCTCCATCGACGGCAGGACGTTCTGGACCTTGCCGAGGTAGACGTTGCCGACGTACGACTGGTGCGTCGCCCGGTTGACGTAGTGCTCGACGAGCACGTCGTCCTCCAGGACGGCGATCTGGGTGCGCTCGCCCTCCTGCCGGACCACCATGACGCGCTCGACGGCCTCGCGGCGCGCCAGGAACTCCGCCTCGGTGATCACCGGCGGGCGGCGGCGGCCCTGCTCGCGGCCCTCGCGGCGGCGCTGCTTCTTGGCCTCCAGGCGGGTCGAGCCCCGCACGGACTGGACCTCGGCCTCGGCGTCGGCGCGCTCCTCGCGGGCCGTGCGCACGTGGACGACGGTGTTCGGCGGGTCGTCGGAGCCGGTGCCGGTCTCGGCGTCGGCCCCGGTCCTGCGCCTGCGGCGGCGACGGCGGCGGCTCGTGCCGCCCTCGGAGTCGTCCTCGCCCTCGCCCTCGGCGGCGCCCTGCTCGGGCTCCTCGGCCTTGGGCTCCCTGTCCTGCTCCTTGGCCTTGGACGACTTGCCGCCCTTGGCCGCCTTGCCCTTGGCGGACTTGGCGGGCTTGGCGGGCTGCTCTTCCTTGGGCTCCTCGGCCTCGGCCTCGGCGTCCTCGGCCTGCCCGTCGTCCTCGGCGCCCTCCTTGCCTCCCCGGCCCCGGCCGCGGCCGCCGCGGCGGCGGCGACGGCGGGACGGGCGGTCATCGGAGTCGTCCTCGTCCGCGGGCCCGTGGTCGAGGTCCTCCTCGCCGGCGGCGGCCTCGGCGGGCTCGGGCTCGGCGGCCTTCGGCCGGGCGGGCGCCTCGGTCTTGGGCTGCGGCGGCTGGAAGACGACCATCGGGGGCTGGAACGTCACGCCGGGGACGCCGACGCCGCTCGCGGGCTCGATCTCCGACACCTGCTCGGGGGTCGGCTGCTCGCCGGCGACCGGGACGGCCGGAACCTGCGGCACGGCGGGGACCTCGGCGGCGGCCTTGGCGGTGCGGCGCCGGGTGCGGGTGCGGGGGGCCTGCGCCGCCTCTTCGGCGGGCTGCTCGGCGGGGGCCTCGGAGGCCTGCTCGGCGGAGGCCTCGGGGGCCTCCGGCGAGGTCTCGGCGCCCGTCATCGGGACGGGCTCGGCCGTCTCGGCGGCGGCCTTCGTGGTCCTGCGGGCGCGGGTGCGGGTCCGCTTGGGCGCCTCGGCGGGCTCCGCAGCGGAGGCGGCCTCCCCCGCGGAGGCGGGCTCCTCGGCGGAGGCGGGCTCGTCGGCGGAGGCGGGCTCCGGCGGCGCGGCGGGGGCCGCGGCGGCGGTGTCGTCCACGTCGGGCGGCGGGCCGGCGGGCCGGCTCGCACGGCGCGGACGCGAGGTCACGCCCGCGCCGCCGCTCTCGGCGTTCTCGACCTGCGCGCCCTCGGTCCGCGCGGTCTCCGCGTTCTCGTTCTCAACGGTCCCGTCGTCGGCGTCTTCGGCCGGGGCCGCGTCGGCTTCGTTCTCAAGCATCCGGGCAATCTCCCGTCAGGCTCCCGGGCGCGTCCGCCCGCCCCGCCAGGGCGGGACGTCGCGGTGCGCCGCGCGGGAGCACCTCGTCAGTCGGTGCCGTCACCGCCGGACGGTGGTCCGGCCATGACGACGAAGTCGTCGGGGGCGCGCCTTCCGTACCCTGCGGGACCGGTTCCGTGCCTCCACGGCTTCGGTCCCACGGTCAGGCGCTGACGACATCCGCGCTCGCGGGGTCCCCGGGCCGCGGCCGGTCATGGCCGCGAGCCGTCTCGGCGTCGTCGCCGGACGGCAGGGCGGTCTCCCGGTCGGGATCCAGGGGATCCGCGATGCCACCGGTGCCCGCGTCGAGGGGCCCCTGCGCCAGCCTGGTCACCAGCGGCGGTGACGGCGGCGCGAGGTCGGCGACCTGGCGCAGTCCGGTGAGGATGTCGTCGGGTCGAACGGCGGGTGTGGAATGCCGAACAACCATTCGAAGTATCGCACAAGGGGCATCCGCCGCCTCGGCGGCGCGCCGGTCCAGCTCGCAGGCGGACACGGCGGCGCGCACGTCGAAACGGCGCCGTCCCTTCTTCGTGAGACGTTCCACCTCGATGCTCTCGGCGCCCATGAAGACGGCCACGGCGTCGGCGGCGTCGCCCTCGGCGACACCGTCCAGCCGGATCCGCCATTCGGACGCCTCGAGCCGATCGGTGAACGCGCCCGGCTTCACCGGGGCGTCGCCGCGTCCCGCCCGTACCGGCACGACGTCGAGGACGTCGAGTCCGGGAGGCAGGGCCGCGTCGAGATCGGCTCGCACCCGCGCAGGGTCGCGGGTCTCGGTCAACCCGAGTTCGAGGTATTCGGCCTCACTGGCCACCCCTGTCGCCGCCGCACCCGCGTACGAGATCTTCGGGTGGGGGGTGAATCCGGCACTGAACGCGACAGGGATCCCGGCGCGCCTTACGGCGCGTTCCACGGCCCGGGAAATGTCGCGATGGCTCGTGAACCGCAGCCTGCCCCGCTTGGCGTAGCGGACGCGCAGTCGCTGGGTCACGGGGGCCGGCGCCGGACCCTCCGGCATGGGTGGCAGGGTTCTGGTCCTTCCTACTCGTGTCGAGTCGAAATAAAGGTCTCCCTATAGAGTACGGGGCGCCGGACCCGGTTCCGCCAGGCACCGGCCCCGTACGCCTGGAACCCTTACGGTTCAGGGGTTTCCACGGACGAATCCGGTTACACCACGTTGAGCGGGAGAAGCTTCCTGCCGGTGGGGCCGATCTGGATCTCGGTGCCCATCGTGGGGCAGACGCCGCAGTCGTAGCAGGGCGTCCAGCGGCAGTCCTCGACCTCGGTCTCGTCGACGGCGTCCTGCCAGTCCTGCCAGAGCCACTCGCGGTCGAGCCCGGCGTCGAGGTGGTCCCAGGGCAGCACCTCGACCTCGTCGCGCTCGCGGACGGTGTACCAGGCGAGGTCGACGGGCTCGCCGGCCAGGGCCTTCTCGGCGCAGGCCGTCCAGCGCTCGTAGGAGAAGTGCTCGCTCCAGCCGTCGAAGCGGCCGCCGTCCTCCCAGACGGCGCGGATGACCTTGCCGACGCGCCGGTCGCCGCGCGACAGCAGGCCCTCGACGATCGACGGCTGGCCGTCGTGGTAGCGCAGGCCGATGGCGCGCCCGTACTCCTTGTCGCCGCGCAGGGCGTCCTTGAGGGCGCGCAGGCGGCGGTCGACGGTCTCGTGGTCGCACTGCGCGGCCCACTGGAACGGGGTGTGCGGCTTGGGCACGAACCCGCCGATGGACACGGTGCAGCGGATGTCCTTGCGGCCCGTGGCGTCCCGGCCCGCCTTGATGACCCGCTTGGCCATGTCGGCGATGGCGAGGACGTCCTCGTCCTCCTCGGTGGGCAGGCCGCACATGAAGTAGAGCTTGACCTGCCGCCAGCCGTTCTCGTAGGCGGTGGTGACGGTGCGGATCAGGTCGTCCTCGGAGACCATCTTGTTGATGACCTTGCGCATCCGCTCGGAGCCGCCCTCCGGCGCGAACGTCAGGCCGGAGCGCCGGCCGCCGCGGGAGAACTCGTTGGCGAGCGTGATGTTGAAGGCGTCGACCCGCGTGGACGGCAGCGAGAGCGAGGTGTTGGTGCCCTCGTAGCGGTCGGCGAGGCCCTTGGCGACGTCGCCGATCTCGCTGTGGTCGGCGCTGGAGAGGCTGAGCAGCCCGACCTCCTGGAAGCCGGACTCCTTGAGCCCCTGCTCCACCATGTCGCCGATCGTGGTGATCGAGCGCTCCCGCACCGGACGGGTGATCATCCCGGCCTGGCAGAACCGGCAGCCGCGGGTGCAGCCGCGGAAGATCTCCACGCTGAACCGCTCGTGCACGGTCTCGGCGAGCGGGACCAGGGGCTTCTTCGGGTAGGGCCACTGGTCGAGGTCCATGACGGTGTGCTTCTCGATCCGCCACGGGACGCCCGGACGGTTCGGCGCGACCCGCTGGATGCGGCCGTCGGGCAGGTAGGTCACGTCGTAGAAGCGCGGGACGTACACCCCCCCGGACGCGGCGAGGCGCATGAGCAGGCCGTCCCGCCCGCCGGGCTCGCCCTCGGCCTTCCACTCGCGGACGACCTCGGTGATGGCGAGGGCGATCTCCTCGCCGTCGCCGAGCACCGCGGCGTCGACGAAGTCGGCGATCGGCTCGGGGTTGAACGCGGCGTGCCCGCCCGCGACCACGATCGGGTGGTCGGCGGTGCGGTCGGCGGCCTCCAGCGGGATGCCGGCGAGGTCGAGCGCGGTCAGCAGGTTGGTGTAGCCGAGCTCGGTGGAGAACGACACGCCGAACACGTCGAACGCGGCGACCGGCCGGTGCGCGTCGACGGTGAACTGCGGGATGCCGTGCTCCCGCATGACGGCCTCCATGTCGGGCCACACCGAGTACGTCCGCTCCGCGAGCACGCCCTCGCGCTCGTTGAGGATCTCGTAGAGGATCTGGACGCCCTGGTTCGGCAGCCCCACCTCGTAGGCGTCCGGGTACATCAGCGCCCACCGGACCGCGGTCTCGTCCCAGTCCTTGAGCTGGGAGTTCAGCTCGCCGCCAACGTACTGAATCGGCTTCTGCACGCTCGGGAGCAGCGGCTCCAGGCGCGGGAAGAGCGACTCGACCGGCATGACGGAACCCTCCGTGCAGGGGACGTGGGATGAACGTCCAGCCTACGCGGTCACCGGTCGCTAATCGAACGGGCGGCGGCGCACGTGGACGGCCTGCAGCAGGCCGAAGGCGATCATGTTCGCGAACGTCGCGGACCCGCCGTAGGACACGAACGGCAGCGGCAGCCCGGTGATCGGCATGATGCCGATGGTCATGCCGACGTTCTCGAACGTCTGGAACCCGAGCCAGCACACGACCCCGGTGGCGACGAGCGTGCCGAACAGGTCGGCGGCCTGGGTGGCGATGCGCAGCCCGCGCCACAGCACCACGCCGAGCAGCGCGATGATCACCGCGGCGCCGACGAAGCCGAGCTCCTCCCCCGCCACCGTGAAGATGAAGTCGGTCTGCTGCTCGGGGACGAAGTGGCCGCCGGTCTGCTCCCCGTTGAACAGGCCCTTGCCGAACGCCCCGCCCGAACCGATCGCGATCCGGGCCTGCTGGGCGTTGTAGCCGGCGCCGCGCGGGTCGGCCTCGGGGTTCAGGAACGCGGTGAACCGGGCGATCTGGTAGGCCTTCAGCAAGCCGAGGAAGTACACGGCGGCGCCCGCGGCGACCCCGCCGCCGAGCAGTCCGACCAGCCACCGCTTCTGCGCCCCGGAGATCGCCAGCATGCCGAGCACCACCGCGATGAACACCAGTGTGGTGCCGAGGTCGGGCTGCAGCATGATCAGCAGGCCGGGCACCCCGGCGAGCACGAGCGCGAGCAGCACGTCCCGCCGGCCGGGGCCGATCTCCCCGTCGCGCGGCTCGCCGAGGATCATCGCCAGCAGCACCACGAGCCCGACCTTCGCGAACTCCGACGGCTGCACCTGGAACCCGCCGCCGAGCACGATCCACGAGTGCGACCCGTTGATCGTCGAGCCGAGCGGGGTCAGCACGGCCAGCAGCCCCACGCACGCCAGCCCGTACAGGATGGGGACGTAGGCGCGCAGGAGCCGGTAGTCGAGCACGGTGACCAGGCCGCCGAGCAGGAACCCGATGATGAGGTTCAGGACGTGCCGCTTGAGGAAGCCCTCGGGGTCCTTGCCCTGCTCGGTCAGCAGGTGGAAGGTGGCCGAGCGCACCAGCAGCGCGCCCACCGCCGACAGCGCCAGCACGGCCAGCAGCATCGGCAGGTCGAGGCGGCGCAGCTCGGCGACCCGGCTGGTCCACGTGCGGCGCGAGGCGTAGGCGTCGACGCTGCCGACCCCGGAGCCTGTGATCACGGGGCGGCCCCCTCGACGGGCATCCGCGGCAGCTCCGAGGGGAGCTTGCCGTCCTGGAGGATGGCCTTGCGGTCCTTCGTGCCGTACATGGCCTCCCAGATCTCCCGCACGGCCGGCGCGGACGTCTGCGCGCCCTGCCCGCCCTGGGAGACCATCGCGACCACCGCGAAGCGCGGCTCGTCGACCGGGCCGAACGAGGCGAACCAGGACGTGTCCTGCTTGCCGTAGACCTCCGCGGTGCCGGTCTTGCCGCCGACGTCGACGCGCTTGAAGTCGAAGCCGGAGAACGCGCCGGACGCGGTGCCGCTCTTCGTCACGTCCGCGAGCGACGTGCGGATGTACTTCAGGACCTTCCCCTCCACCGGCAGCTTGCGCGCCGGGGGCGCGTCGATCCGGCGGACGACCGTCCCGTCGGGACGCACGAGCGCGACGCCGAGCCGAGGGACCACCAGCTTGCCGCCGTTCGCGACCGCCGCGTAGGCGCGGACGAGTTGCAGCGGCGTCACCAGCACGTCGCCCTGCCCGACCGAGAAGTTCGCCGCGTCGCCGGGCCGCCAGACGTAGCCCTCGGTGCAGTTCTCCGTCGCCACCGCCTTCAGGTAGGCGGCGCGCGCCGGGTCGGTCTTGGCGAGCTCGGGGTAGCCCTCCTTGGCGCCCTTGCAGTTGGCGGCCTTGGTGATGTTCCAGAAGTTCTTCTTCCACCCGCGGTCGGGGATGCGGCCCTCGCTCTCGCTGGGCAGGTCGATGCCGGTGCGCGCCCCGAACCCGAAGCTGCGGGCCATCTTCACCATGGGGTCGGAGGGGTTCTTCTTCGGCTTCATCCCGCCGTCGCGCTGCCACTCCTGGTAGGCGAACCGGTAGAAGATCGTGTCGCAGGACTTGACGAGCGCCGTGTGCAGCGACATCGCCCCGAGTTCCTCGCCCTCGAAGTTGCGGAACGCGCGGTTGCCGACGTTCAGGGAGCCGGGGCAGTCGTAGGTGCCGGTCAGGCTGTTGCCGTCCTCCACCGCGGCGGACACCGAGGAGATCTTGAAGGTGGAGCCGGGGGCGAACTGCCCCTGCGTGACCCGGGAGATCAGCGGCTCGCCCTGCTTCTTGCCGAGCAGCGCGTCGTACTCGCCCTGGGAGATGCCGCCGGTCCAGATGCCCGGGTCGTAGGTCGGGTAGCTCGCCATCGCGATCATCCGGCCGGTGCGCACGTCCATCACGACCGCGGCACCGGCGTCGGCGGGGCGGCCCTGCTTGCGGGCGCCGTCGATCGCGTGCTGGAGGGCCTTCTCCGCCGCGCCCTGCACGCCGGCGTCGATGCTGGTGACGAGGTTGTTTCCGGCCGTCGGCGCCTTCTCCTCGGCGGTGCCGGTGACGCGGCCCTGGCTGTCGACCAGGACCTTGCGGAACCCGGGCTCGCCGCTCAGGTGCGTGTCGTACTGCGCCTCCAGGCCGTCGCGCCCGACCAGGTCGACGCCGCTGTAGCCGGTGACCTTCAGGCCCTTGCGCTTGTCGAGTTCCTCCTGCGTGATCGGCTGGAGGTAGCCGAGCATCTGCGCGGGCTTGGCGCCCTCCGGCTCGGGGTAGTCGCGGACGGCCTGGACCTGCGCGGTGATCCCGGGAAAGTCCTCCTGCCGCTCCATGATCTGCAGAGCGCGCTTGGGATCGACGTGGTCCTCGACCGGGATCGGCTGGTACGGGGAGCCGGGCCAGCAGGGGCGCTTGATGCCGGGCCCGCACAGCCGGATCCGCTTGGTGATCTCGTCGGGGGTCACGTCGAGCACGCCCGCGAGCCGCCGCAGGACGGTCTTGCCGCCGTCCTTCTGCCGCGACAGGGTCGTGCGGTCGACCGACACGACGAGCGCGCTGCGGTTGCGCACGAGGGGCCTGCCGCGGTCGTCCAGGATCATGCCGCGGGTGGCGGGGACGACGATGTCGCGGGTGCGGTTCTCGGCGGCGATCGCCCTGTAGTGCGCGCCCTCCAGGACCTGGAGCGCCCACATGCGCCCGATCAGGACGAGCAGCAGGGCGGCTACGAGCACGTACAGGACGACCAGGCGGAAGTGGGTCCTCGGATTCACAGGTTCCCGCTCCGCCCCGTCATCGCGCGGTAGCGGGCGGCGGGCACCGCCAGGCGGTCGCCCCGGGCGCGCTCGCCGCGTTCGTACCGGCGGGTGGCGCGCAGGACCGCCCACACGACGAACGGGCTCGCGATGACGTCGTAGAGCACCTGCAGCGGCACCATGCTCGACACGGTCGCCCACCCGGCGCGCGGGTCGCCGAGCATCATGCCGGTGCCCGCGTAGAGCACGGTCCCGGCGAGCGCCCCGGCGGCGACGGCCAGGAACGGTACGGCGGACTGGCGGTCCATCTCGGCGGAAGCGGCGCCGCACAGGTACCCGATGAGGCAGTAGACGAGCGCGTACCGGCCGATGGTGTGGTCGGCGGGCGGGATGATGTCGGCGGCGAGGCCCGCGAGGAAGCCCGCGACCATCCCGGTCGTCGAGCCCGCGACGAGCGCGAGCGCGACCACGGCCAGCAGCACCAGGTCGGGCTGGACGCCGCCGGGCAGCGGGAGCCGGTTCGCCACCGACACCTGAAGGATCAGGGCCGCGACGATCACCACGGCGGTCACCGCGGCGCGGCCGGCCGGCGAGGCCTCGGGCGGGTTCAGCACGTCAGTCCCCCCGGGTCGGATTCGTGGACGGGCTCTTCGAGCGGCGCGGCTTGGCCTTGGGGCTCTTGCTCGCCGACGGCGTCGCGGTCGGCGTCGGGCTCGGGGGCGGCGGGGGCTTGGGCGGCAGGACGGCGTCGCGAGGGTCGGTCTTCGGCGGGGCGACCACGACGGCGACGACGTCCAGGCTGGTGAACCGGACGAACGGGCGGACGTAGGCGGTGCGGGTCAGCCCGCTGGTGGACTTCTCGATCCGCTCCACCTCGCCGATCGGGACGCCGGGGACGTAGGGCCGCTGGCCCTGCGATCCGAGCGTGACGATCCGCTGGCCCACCCGGATCGGCGCGGCGGCGTCCAGCAGTTGGAACCGCAGCGGCGTGGCGCCGCCCCGGCCGAGGCCGCGGCGCCCCCGGCCCTGGGTGATGCCGATCTCCTTGGACTCCTCGAGGCGGGAGCCGATGGAGGAGGTCTGGTCGGTGGCGAGCAGCACCGTGGACGTCGCGGGCCCGACGCGGGTGATGCGGCCGACGAGACCCTCGGCGCTCATCACGGTCATGTCGGGCTTGATGCCGCTGCTGCTGCCGACGTCGATGGTGACGGTGTCCTCGAAGCCCTGCCCGGCGGAGATCACCTGCGCGGCGTGGATGCGGTAGCCGCCCATCCCGGCGGTGCCGAGCAGCCTGCGCAGCTGCGCGGACCGGTCCTGGTCGAGGCGGCTGGAGCGCAGCTGCTCGCGCAGCCGCTGGTTCTGCCGCTCGAGGCCGTCGGCGCGGCGCCGCTCGCCCGGCGCGTCGGTGATCGCGTCGAAGGTGTTGCCCACCGGCCGCACGACGGACGCCGACGCCCGCTCCACCGGGCCGAACACCGTCGCGCCGAGGCCGCGCAGGCCGCTGAGCGGCGAGTCCTGCCCACCGCGGTAGTCGATGGTGATCATCGCGAGCGCCGCGACCAGCAGCGCGCCGAGTACCACGCGGGTGCGACGGGTGTCCTTCACGCACCGACCTCCCGTTCCCTGGTCCGCCGGGAGCCCAGTGCCTCACGAGGTGGAACGCCCCCACGTCCCCCTCGGCGGACCGTGTCCGAATCGGCTCGCCGGAGGGACGGCCCCTCACGCCCTCCTGCGAGCCATGTCCGAATCAGTGCCGCGGTTCCGGCACGAGGACCTGCCGGAGCGACTCGAAGTCCTCGACGCACTTGCCCGTGCCGAGCACCACCGAGTCGAGCGGGTTGTCCACCAGGTGGATGGGCATCCCGGTCTCCTCGCGGAGCCGTTCGTCGAGGTTCTTCAGCAGCGCACCGCCGCCGGTGAGCGCGATCCCGCGGTCCATGATGTCGCCGGACAGTTCGGGCGGGCACTTGTCGAGGGTGGTCTTCACCGCGTCCACCACGGCGTTGACCGGTTCCTCGATCGCCCGCCTGACCTCCTCGGCGGAGATCACGACGGTCTTCGGCAGCCCGCTGACGAGGTCGCGGCCCCGGATCTCGGCGTGCGGCTCCTCGTCGCCGCCGGGATAGGCCGAACCGATCGCCATCTTGATCTCCTCCGCGGTGCGTTCCCCGAGCATCAGGGAGTACTCCTTCTTGGAGAAAGAGATCACGGCCTGGTCGAGTTCGTCGCCGCCGACGCGGACCGACTGGCTGGTGACGATCCCGCCGAGGGAGATGATCGCGACCTCGGTGGTGCCGCCGCCGATGTCGACGACCATGTTGCCGGTGGGTTCGTAGACGGGCAGCCCGGCGCCGATCGCGGCGGCCATGGGCTCCTCGATGATGTAGACGCGGCGGGCGCCGGCCTGGTAGCCGGCCTCCTTCACCGCGCGCTGCTCCACCCCGGTGATCCCGCTCGGCACGGCCACGACGATCCGCGGCTTGGCGAAGTGCCGGCGCTTGTGCACCTTCTGGATGAAGTAGCGCAGCATCCGTTCGGTGACGTCGAAGTCGGCGATGACGCCGTCCTTCAGCGGACGGACCGCGACGATGTTGCCCGGTGTGCGGCCGATCATCCGCTTCGCCTCGATGCCCACCGCGACGATCTTCCCGGTATTGGTATTGATCGCCACCACGGAGGGTTCGTTGAGGACGATGCCACGCCCGCGCACGTACACCAGGGTGTTGGCGGTACCAAGATCGACCGCCATGTCACGGCCAAGAAACGACAGCTTGTTACCCATGAAGAAAGGGAGCCCTTCATGATTGACGGGCGTGTATAGCGGCGCGTCCATCGTAACGTGCGCGCACCTGCCCGGGCAGTCACCCCCGCGCCGCGCGTCGCGAAAAAAACGCGTCCTGACCAGCCCGGTTTTCCATAAAGAGAACCCGGCGGCCTGATCTCCAACCGCCCCGCGGCACGACGTCCCGGAGTGCGCACGGCACCCAGGGACACCCGACGCCACCGGGTAAACGAGGATCTTAGGGGGTCGCCCCCGCCCGCACACACCCCCCGGCCCCGACACGAACGAATCGGCGCCGCGAACCCGCCCCGCCCGCCGCAGAAAAGCCCAACCCTCGAACGAGGATCTACCACCTCATGATGAGGCGCACGGCCCTCCAGAGCCCGGCGTTACCGCCCCGCGCCCCACTCCTGGAATGTAAAACGCCGGACATCCACCGGCCCCAAGACTCACGTCGCCCGTTCACACGGAACCGACTCTCAGCCGAGAAACCGCCAGCCCTCGTGGACCGCACCCCGCATGCCTCGTCCACGGGCCGACTTTTGGCTGAGAACCCCCCGGCCCCTCTTGGACCGGACCTCAGCCCCCGCACGGGCAGGCGCGTGGAGCGAGCGCAGCGAGCGCAACGCGCATGCCCGTCGAGCCGGGCGACCGCAGCGACACGACACCAACCTGCACGGGCACAACACACCCGCACCGTGGCGTGAGGATCGCCCGGCTCGTGACGGGGGTTCCAGGGGGTCGCCCCCCTGGGTAAACACAGCCCCCTGGGCTGACACTTACACCTCAGGGAAGAACAGCTTGATCTCCCGCTCCGCGGAGTAGGTGGAGTCGGAGCCGTGCACGATGTTCTCGCCGATCTCCAGGGCGAAGTCGCCGCGGATGGTGCCGGGGGTGGCGCTGACCGGGTCGGTGGCGCCGGCGAGGGCGCGGAACGCCTCGATGGCGCGCGGGCCCTCCACGACCATGGCGACGAGCGGGCCGCCGGTGATGAACTCGACCAGCTCGCCGAAGAACGGCTTGCTGGCGTGCTCCTCGTAGTGCGCCTCGGCGGTCTCGCGGGCGAGGGTCCGCAGTTCCAGGGCGACGAGCGTCAGGCCCTTGCGCTCGATCCGGGAGATGACCTCGCCGACGACGCCGCGGCGAACGCCGTCGGGCTTGACCAGGACAAGAGTGCGCTCGGACACGGGTGTTTCTCCTCGAGGATTTCGGATTCGGTGAGCGCGCGAATACTACCCGGCTCTCGGGTCCGCGGCGGCATCGCCGGGGAGCCGCGCGGCGCGGGATCCCGGGTCGCCGGCGCGTCCGGCGCACAGGCGGGCGGTGGCCCCGGCGAGCAGGACGGCGGCCGCCAGGGCGATGACCAGCCAGAGCCGGTAACCGTCCAGCAGGGCGTGCAGGTGCTGGGCGCCCGTCACCGGACGCGACCGCTGCAACCGCGCGGCCTGCGCCGACAGGACGAGCAGCTGCCCGGCCAGCACCGCGGGGAAGCACAGCGACAGCCCGAACAGCGCGGCGCCCACCTTCGCGTTCCGCAGCGAGGCGGCGAGGGCCAGCCCCGCGCCGGCGCCGAGGGGGACGAGGGGCGCGAGCAGCGTCCAGCGGCCGAGGGCGCCGCCCGCGAGGCCGAACGGCACGGCGACGATCATGAGGAGGTAGCCGGTGCGGACGGCCCCGCGCGCCCCGGCGCGGGTGGCCGCGAGCGCTCCGGCGAGCGCGGCGGCGGCCGCGACGGCGAACGGGAGCAGCGGCGGGCCCGCGGTGCCCTCGCCCGTCCCGGCGGCGGCAAGCCCGGCCAGGGGGCCCGCGACCGGGTGGCAGAGCAGGCCGGTGGCGATCATGACGACCGCGCAGCCGAACGGGCTGCCCGCCGTCGCGTCACGGCCGCCGGTGAGGGCGAGGCCGGCCAGGGCGGGCAGCGCGAGCCCGGCGAGGAGGAGGCGGGCGCCGGGCGACCAGGCGTGCGCGGCGACGACGGCGAGGAACGCGAAGCCGCCCGCGGGGACGAGCACGAGGAGCAGCTGCGCGCGCTCGGTGCGCCGGAACGCGGGCGGCCGCCGGTGGGGGCGTCCGCGCAGGAGCGGGTGGGCGAGCGCGGCCGCGGCGGCGGCCACGGCGAGCAGCGGGTAGGGCGCGAGCGCGACGCGCCAGTCCGGGACGGCGGTGCCGTCGGCGGGCAGGGGGACGGCCTTCAGCGCCAGCGGCATCGCCAGTATGAGCGTGCCTGCGAGGGCTCCCGCCCAGGCGGCGGCCAGGGCGCGGTTCCGCCGCTCCCACACCAGGACGAGGGAAGCCGGCAGGACGATCCCCGCGCCCGCGCCCTGGACGGCCCGCACCGCCCCCACGAGGGGCACCGAGTCGGCGAGGCGGGCGGCGCCGATGCCCGCGAGCAGCATCGCGAGCCCGGCCATGAGCACGAACCACGCGGGGATCCTGCGGGCGGCGACGGCGCCGAGCGGGACCGTGACCAGCAGGACGGGCAGGGACAGCCCGGTGGCGCGCAGCAGCCCGGGGATCTCGGCGTCGCCGAGCGCGAGGGCGCTCGCGGCGGCCGGGACGACGTCGCCGGACGCGTCGGGCACCACCAGGACGGCGGCGGGCACCGCGGTGAAGGTCAGCAGCAGCACGCCGAGCGTCGCGAGGCGCCGCCGGGCGGCGCCTTCGCGCAGGCGCGCCGGGGGCCCGGCGGGCCGCACCCCGGCGAGGCCGCCGGGCGGGTGTTCGCGTGCGTGGGAGGACACGGACCGCTCCTTAGGACGTCGTCGTCCGCCGCCCGCGCATTCCCATAAAGGAGAAATGTCCAAATAGGACTAATAATCGGGAATGGCGAGAATCGGCGGACGCAATGGTGCCGTCCCCGCGAACCTAGCGCGGCTGAGCGTTCCCCACCTTGCGTCCGAGCCAAATGGCCGTGCCCCAAAGCGCCCCGAAAACGACCCCGAGGAAGAACATGGCCGGAACCATGAACCCGGTCGCGATGATCAGCACCTGGAGGACCGTGCCCGCGGGGACCGCCCAGGGGAACCGCAGCAGGCCCGCCAGCACCACGCAGACGACGGCCAGCCCGCCGCACACGCCGCCGGCGGTCGCTCCGTCCACGTCCAGTACCGTCACCGCCACCGGGATCGCCAGCGCGATCACGATGGCCTCGCACGCCAGCACCGTGGCGAACAGCCTCCGTGCCGGGTTCGCGGACGTCCGCGTGCTCATTGCCGTCACCGGCCTTCCTCGACGCGCAGCAGGGTGCGGGCGTCGCCCGCGGTGATCACCGAACCGGTGATCAGCACGCCGGCGCCCCGGTACTCGCCGGTCTCCTCGGCGAGCCCGATCGCCCGGTCGATGGCGTCGTCCAGCCGCTCGGCGACATGGACGCGCTCGGGGCCGAAGATCCCCTCGGCGATCTCGGCCAGCTCCTCGGGCGGCATCGAGCGCGGCGAGGAGTTGCGGGTCACCACGAGCTCGGCCAGCACGGGTTCGAGCTGGTCGAGGACCCCGGGGACGTCCTTGTCGGCGGCGATGGCGAGGACCCCGGCGAGCCGGGTGAAGCCGAACGACTCGGTGACCGTGGCGACGGTCGCGGCCATCCCCGCCGGGTTGTGCGCCGCGTCGAGCAGGACGGTCGGGCCCGTCCGGGCGACCTCCAGCCGGCCCGGCGAGGCCGACTTGGCGAAGCCGCTGCGGACCAGCGCCGGGTCGAGCTGCCCCTCCTCGCCGCCGAGGAAGGACTCGCCGGGCGCGACCCGGGTGGCGGCCTCCAGGTTGGGCTCGCCACGGGTCGGGGCGCCGCTGGCGAACGCCTCCACGGCCGCCAGGGCCGTCGCGGCGTTGCTCGCCTGGTGCTCGCCGAACAGCGGCAGGAAGATCTCGTCGTAGACGCCGTGCAGGCCCCGCAGCGAGATCTGCTGGCCGCCGACGGCGACGTCCCGGCTGAGCACGCCGTACTCGATGCCCTCGCGCGCCGCCGCCGCGCCGGTCTCGGCGACCCGCCGCAGCAGCACCTCGGCGGCCTCGACCGGCTGCTGCGCCAGCACCGCGACCGCGCCCGGCTTGATGATCCCCGCCTTCTCCCCGGCGATCTGCTCCAGCGTGTCGCCGAGGTAGCGGGTGTGGTCGAGGCCGATCGGCGTGATCACCGCGACGGTGCCGTCGGCGACGTTGGTGGCGTCCCAGGCGCCGCCCATGCCGGCCTCGACCACCGCCACGTCGACCGGCGCGTCCGCGAACGCCGCGAAGGCCATCGCGGTGAGCACCTCGAAGAACGAGAGCCGGGCCTCGTGCTTGTCGTCGACGAGCTGGAGGAAGGGCAGCACGTCGTCGAACGCCTCGACGAACCGCTCCTCGCTGATCGGCTCCCCGTCGATCGCGATGCGCTCGCGCAGCGTCGTCAGCTCGGGGCTGGTGTAGAGCCCGGTGCGCAGGCCTCGCTCGCGCAGCAGCGCCTCGACGAGCCGGGCCGTGCTGGACTTGCCGTTCGTCCCGGCGATGTGGATCACCGGGTACGCGCGGTGCGGCGCGCCCAGGACGTCGACCAGGTCGGCGATCCGGTCGAGGGTGGGGTCGATCTCCCACTCGACCCCGCGCCCCATGATCGCGCCGACGGTGGCCCTGTAATCGGACGGCTCGGATACCTGACTCACGGTCACAGAGCCTACTCGGCGGTCGGCACGCCTCCGTCCGGGCCCGCGCTGGAGGCGGCCACACTGGGAGCATGGAGGTCTTCTACCGCGAGTGGGAGCGGCACGCTCCGGGCGAGGCCCGCGACGTCGGGCGGGCCCGCGCCCTGGCGGACGCGCTGGGCCTCCTCGCGCCCGGCGTTCCCGTCCTGACCGTCGTCGGCTCCAAGGGGAAGGGGACGGCGGCGACGTACGCGTCGGCGTTCCTGAGCGCCGCCGGGCTCCGCGTCTGCACGGTCACGAGTCCCGGGCTGCGCAGCGATCGGGACCGGATCAGGGTGGACGGGCGGGCCGTCTCCGCCGACGAGCTCGCGTCCCTGGCGGACGTCCTGGACGAGGCGGCCGCCGCGCTCCCGCCGCCGTCGGGCGGCTACCTGTCGCCGTCGGGGCTCTTCACGATCGCGGGCGTCCTGCACGCGCGCCGCGCCGGCGCGGACGTGCTCGTCCTGGAGGCCGGGATGGGCGGGCGGTCGGACGAGGTCGCCCTGTTCCCGCCGGACGTCGTCGCGATCACGCCGGTCTTCCGCGAGCACGCCGGGGTCCTCGGCGACACCGCGGCGGAGATCGCCGAGGAGAAGCTCGGCGTCGCCGGGCCGCGCACGCGCGTGCTGTCGGCGCCGCAGTCGGCCGAGGTCGCGCGGGTGCTCGGCGGCGTGGAGTTCGTGCGGCCCGGCGGCGGGCTCCCCCCGGACCTGCTCCCCGCCGGTCTCGGACGCGCCGCCGCCGAACTCGGCACGGCCGCCGCCCGCCGCCTCCCCGGGGTGAGCGAACCCCCGGCGGGCGCGCTGCGGGACGTGCTGTCCTCGATCGTCCTGCCCGGCCGCCTGTCCTGGCACGGCGTGCCCGGGTCGGCCACGCGGCTGCTCGTCGACTCCGCGGTCGACCGGACCGGGATCGCCGCGGCCCTCGCCGCCGCGCGGGAGGCGTGGGGGACGGTCGACCACGCCGTCGTCTGCCTCCCCGACCACAAGGACCTGGACGGCGCCATCGCCGAACTGGGGGCGCTGCCCGTGACGTTCGTCCGGCTGCCGCTGCCGCACCTGCGCTTCACCCGCGCCCTGCCGCCCCGCTGGGACGTCGTCGAGGCCGGCGCCGTCACACCCGAGTCGCTGGCGACGCTCGGCCACCGCGTGGTCGTCCTCGGCACGGTCTACTTCACCGGGCTCGTCCTGGACGCGGTGGACGCCGACACCGAGTGCCTCTACGTCACTTCGGCTTCTCGACGTCCCTCCGGAGGCGGTGCATCAGGTCGGCCATGAGCGGGAACTGCGGGTTCACCGAGGGCCTGTTGGACGCGACGACGCCGAACGAGTCGCGGGTCGCCCACGCGCAGTAGGTGTGGGTCTCGGCGAGGACGGCGAACGTGCCGCAGACCGCCTTGCCGCCCTTGCGGCCCGGGTCGGCGTCCTGCCCGGCGATGAACGTCGTGGGCTGCGTCTTCTGCAGGAAGTCGGCCGGATCTCCGACCCGTCCCGTCCCGCCCACGAACAGCAGGTTGACCTTGCGCACCGGCTCCTCGGTGTAGACGGCCAGGCCGGTCTTCGCCACCGGCACGCCGCCCGCCTCGACCGCTCCCGCGACGAACGGGTAGGCGGCGCTCGCCTGCGGCGCCGTGAGCGGGTCCTTGCGCAGCCCCCCGGCCGCCGCGCCCGCGTCGATCACCTTCTTGGACGACGCCGGGCCGACCGCGTTCTCCGCGGCCTCGCGGACGCCCCCGCCGCGCAGCGCCAGCACGCCCGCGACGAGCATGATCCCGGCGACTCCGGCCGCGACCGCGACGAGCAGCGGCTTCGGCGGCAGCCGGCGGGGCCCGGCGGGAGCCCCGGTCACCGGCGGGAGCGGTCCGGTGCCGTTGCGGACCACCGGATGCGCGCCGGAACCGTCGCGCAGGGCGGTGTGCGGGCCCGTACCGCCCACGATCGGATGCGCCCCCGACCCGTTCACCGCGCCCGGCATCGGGTGGGGGCCGGTGCCGTTCCTCGGCAGGGCCTGCGGGCCGGTGCCGTTCACCATGGCGTGCGGGCCGGTCCCGTCGCCCATGTCGACGGACCACCAGGGGCGCGTGCCGCCGAAGGGCGCGGGAGCGGACTCCTGCCCGGAGGCGTCCTCGGCGGCCCGCGCCGGGTCCAGGTCGTCGCCGGACGGGGAGTCCGGCGTGCCGGACCGGGGTGGTGAATCGGCCATTGCACTCCCGATGCTTCAAATGCCGCAAGGGCCCCACAGGCCTTACCGGATCGTAACGGCGGGGGCGCCGCCGCGCCGAAGGATCGCCGTGTCAGCCCCCGGTGTCAGGATCCGCCCGCCGGTGTCAGGATCAGCCCGCCGGAAGCGCGGCCAGCTGCGCTTCCAGCCTGCCGATGTCGGTCTCCGCCTGGGCGAGCCGGTCGCGGTTCTTCGCGACGACCGCCTCGGGCGCCTTGGCCATGAACGCCTCGTTGCCCAGCTTGCGCCGCGCCTGGTCGACCTCCTTGCGGGCGGCGGCCAGGTCCTTCTCCAGCCGCTTGCGCTCGGCGGCGACGTCGATCACGCCGGCGGTGTCGAGGTGAACCTTCACGTCCTCGACCGGCAGGGACGCCGTCGAGGAGAAGCCGTCCTCGGGGTCGGTGAGGCGCAGCAGCGAGCGGATGCCGTCCTCGTGGCGGTGCAGGGCCGAGCCGTTCCACTCGATCCGCGCGGCGACGCGCTGGCCGGGCTTGAGGCCCTGGTCGGCGCGGAACCGGCGGACCTCGGTCACCATCCGCTGGAGCGAGGCGACCAGTTCCTCGGCGCCGACGTCGCGCCGCGCCGGGTCGGCGGACGGCCACGGCGCGGTGACGACCGTCTCCTCACCGGTGAGGGACGTCCACAGCTCCTCGGTGACGAACGGGACGACCGGGTGCAGCAGCCGCAGCAGGTTGTCGAAGACCTCGCCGAGCACGCGGCGGGTCGCCTCGGCGCGCCCGTCGGCGAGCTGCACCTTGGCCAGCTCCACGTACCAGTCGCAGACCTCGTCCCACGCGAAGTGGTAGAGCGCCTCGCACGCCTTGGCGAAGTCGAAGCCCTCCAGGTGCGCGTCGACCTCCGCGATCACCGCGTGCAGCCGGGACAGGATCCAGGCATCGACCGTGGAGGGCTCGGCCGGCATGTCGCCGCGGGTGTGCGCGCCGTTGATGAGCGCGAACCGGGTCGCGTTCCACAGCTTGTTGCAGAAGTTGCGCGAGCCCTGCGCCCACTCCTCGGCCACCGGCACGTCGCCGCCCGGGTTCGCGCCGCGCAGCAGCGTGAAGCGGGTCGCGTCGGCGCCGTAGGCGTCGATCCAGTCGAGCGGGTCGATGACGTTCCCGAACGACTTGGACATCTTCTTGCCGAACTGGTCGCGGACCATCCCGTGCAGGGCGATGGTGTCGAACGGCTGGACGCCGTCCATCGCGTACAGCCCGAACATCATCATGCGGGCGACCCAGAAGAACAGGATGTCGTACCCCGTGACCAGGACGGACGTGGGGTAGAACCGCTTCAGGTCGGGGGTCTCGTCCGGCCAGCCGAGCGTGGAGAACGGCCAGAGTGCCGAGGAGAACCACGTGTCGAGGACGTCGGAGTCCTGCGTCCAGCCGGCGGGGGGCTCCTCGTCTGGGCCCGGGCAGACGATCTCGCCGTCCGGCCCGTACCAGACGGGGATGCGGTGGCCCCACCACAGCTGCCGGCTGATGCACCAGTCGTGCATGTTGTCGACCCACTCGAAGTAGCGGGCCGCCATCTCCGGCGGGTGGATCTTCACGCGGCCGTCGCGGACGGCGTCGCCCGCGGCCCCCGCGAGCGACTCGACCTTCACGAACCACTGGAGCGACACGCGCGGCTCGACGACCGTGGAGCAGCGCTGGCAGTGCCCGACCGAGTGCTTGTAGGGGCGGACCTCCTTGACGATCCGGCCCTGCTCGCGCAGTGCGGCCACGACCGCCGGGCGCGCCTCGAACCGGTCGAGCCCCTCGAAGGGGCCGGGCGCGGTGACGACGCCCCGCTCGTCCATGACCGACAGGGACGCCAGCGAGTGCCGCCGGCCGATCTCGAAGTCGTTCGGGTCGTGCGCCGGGGTCACCTTGACGGCGCCGGTGCCGAACGCGGGGTCGACGTGCTCGTCGGCGACGACCGGGATGCGCCGGCCGGTCAGCGGGAGCTCGATCTCCCGGCCGACCATGTGCGCGTACCGGGCGTCCTCGGGGTGGACGGCGACGGCGGTGTCGCCGAGCATCGTCTCGGCCCGGGTGGTCGCGACGACGATCTCGTCCTCGCCCGACCCGTACCGCAGCGAGACCAGCTCGCCGTCGACCTCCTCGTGCTCGACCTCGATGTCCGACAGCGCGGTCAGGCAGCGCGGGCACCAGTTGATGATGCGCTCGGCGCGGTAGATGAGCCCGTCGTCGAACAGCCGCTTGAAGATCGTCCGGACGGCCCGGGCGCGGTCGTCGTCCATCGTGAACGCCTCGCGCGTCCAGTCGACGCTGTCGCCGAGGCGGCGCATCTGGCCGAGGATGCGCCCGCCGGACTCGGCCTTCCACTGCCAGACCCGCTCGACGAAGTCGGGGCGCCCGAGGTCGTGCCTGGACAGGCCCTCCTTGGCGAGCTCGCGCTCCACCACGTTCTGCGTGGCGATGCCGGCGTGGTCCATGCCGGGCACCCACACGGTCTCGTGCCCCTGCATGCGGCGGCGACGGACGAGGGTGTCCTGGATGGAGTGGTCGAGGGCGTGGCCCATGTGCAGCGAGCCCGTCACGTTGGGCGGCGGGATCACGACGGAGAAGGCGGGCCGCCCGGGCGCGCGCTCGGGGTCGGCGGTGAACAGCCCCGCCGATACCCACCGCTCGTAGAGCCGGCCCTCTACCTCGGCCGGCCGGTACTGGGTGGGAAGGTCGACGTCCGCGGCGGCGCCCTGGCCGCGCTCAGTGCTGGGCTGTGTCACGGCTGACGATTCTACGGGGACGCCGGGGGTGGGACGGCCGCGCAACGTCCGCAACGGCGCGGCGAACCGGGCCAGAGAGCGTTTTCCCGCCGCGTTCGGGACACTGGTCACCTGACACCGGGTCGCCTCCCCGGAAAGGCTGGCCGCGAAGTCCCGCGAGAGCGGGCGGAGGGAGAGGGACGGGATGCGAGCGGTACTGGCACGCGCCGCCGTGCTGGCCGGCGCGTTCACAGCGGGGGCCGTGGCGGCGCGTGCCGCGACCATCCCTCACCTCCGCCGCCTCACCACCGACCTGCAGCGCTCCCGGGAGCGCATCCTCGCCAGCCGCGAGGAGGAGCGCAGGCAGCTGCGAAACGACCTGCACGACGGCCTCGGGCCGACGCTCGCGAGCCTCGCGATGTCCCTGGACGCGGCGCGCATCACCCTCGCCGGCGAGCCGGAGCGGATGGACCCGCTGCTCGCCGAGGTCCGGGACCGGCTGGCGACGGCCGTCGGGGAGATCCGGGACCTGGCGCACGGGCTGCGGCCCCCCGCGCTGGACGACCTCGGCCTCGTCGCGGCCATCGAGTCGTTCGCCGACGGCTGCTGCGAGCGGGTGGACGTCCGGTTCGACGGCGAGCCCGCGGGCCTGCCGGCGGCGGTGGAGGTCGCCGCGTACCGGATCGCGCAGGAGGCGCTGACGAACGTCCGGCTGCACGCCCCGGAGAGCACCGCGACGGTCAGGCTGACCAGGGACGCCGACCTGCACCTGATGGTCGCCGACACCGGGCCGGGCCTGAGCGACCCCGCCCGCAACGGGGGGCAGCCGAGGCCGCGCCGCGGGCTGGCCGCGATGAAGGAGTGGGCCGCCGAGGTCGGCGGCAGCTGCGCGATCATGTCCCGGAACGGCGGCGGGACCGTCGTGACCGTCCGGCTCCCGCTCGCCGCCGCGGAGACCGCCGCCGGGTACCATCGTCCCTCGACCGGAAGGGACGGGCGGAGATGACCGAGACCATCCGGGTCCTCATCACCGACGACCACCCGGTGTTCCGGCAGGGGCTGAAGGGCCTGCTGCAGGCGCTCGGGGTGGAGGTCGTCGGCGAGGCCGAGAACGGGCCCGACGCGGTGCGGCTGGCGGCGGAACTCCAGCCGGACGTCGTCGTCATGGACCTGCACATGCCCGGCGGCAACGGCATCGAGGCGACCCGGACCATCACCCGCACCAGCCCGCGCATCGGCGTGCTGGTGCTGACGATGTTCCGCGACGACGACTCGGTCTTCGCGGCGATGCGCGCCGGCGCCCGCGGCTACCTGCTGAAGGAGTCGGGCGCCGAGGAGATCGCCCGCGCCGTGAAGGCGGTCGCGGCGGGCGAGGCCATCTACGGCCCGGAGATCGCGCGCCGCGTGCTCACCTACTTCACCGACATGCCCGACCCGAGGCAGGCCGCGTTCCCGCAGCTCACCGAGCGGGAGCGGGAGGTCCTCGAACTGATCGCGCAGGGCCGCAGCAACACCGAGATCGCCGGGACGCTCTTCCTCAGCCAGAAGACCGTCCGCAACCACGTCTCGAACATCTTCATGAAGCTGCACGTCGCCGACCGCGCCCAGGCGATCGTCCTGGCCCGCGAGGCCGGCCTCGGCGAGTCCCGCGGCTGACACCCGGCCCCCTCGGGGGCACGGATCGGCGAGGCCCTCCCGCGGACGGCGCGTCACCCGCCCGTCCGGGTCAGGAAGGCCCGCACCCCGGCGCGTCGAGGCAGCCCGGGCACGGGCCACAGGATGCCCTCGCGCACGGCGAGCGCCGCGGCCTCGGCCCGGCTCGAAGTCCGGGTCTTCTGCAGCACATGCTCCACGTGCTTGTGGATCGTGCGCGGCGACAGGAAGAACTGCTGGGCGATGACGTCGTTGGTCATCCCCATCGCCAGGCGCGTCAGGACCTCGACTTCGCGACCGGTCAGCCCGTAGGGCACCTCGGCGGGCCGCGAGTGGACGAGCACCGCCCCCGGCGGGCAGCCGGGTAGCCCGGGTGAGAGCAGCCCGACGCGGTGCCACGTCCGGTCGAGGGGCCACAGGACGCGGAGCCGCCGTCCGCCCGACTCCCGGAACTCCGCGACGACCTTCCGGAAGGCGCCGTCCTCCAGCACCTGCGGCCGGTTCCGCTCCGGCACCGGCACGATCCGGTCGCCGGACACGAGGGCGGCCCGGTCCGAGGGCGGCACGCCGCCGGCGTGGACGGCCCATCCGGTCACGTCCGCCACCGCGGCCAGCGCCGGCATGACGGAGGCGAGAAGCCGCCGCGCCCGGGTGTCGAACGCCCCGTGCCGTCCGCTGGACAGGTGCACGAGGCCCACGTACCGCCCGCCCCGCCGCAGGGCGCCGGTCATCCCGTCCCGGAATCCCGCGGGCTCCACGTGCTCCTCGTAGAACCAGCCGCGGCGGAAGCTCTGGCTCGGCTCCTCGGAGATGGACGGAGGGAGATCGGAGTCGAGGACGTAGTCGAACCAGTGGGTACGGGCGAAGTCGACGGCCAGCGAGCGCGCCGTTCCGGCGGCGTAGCCCGACCCGGCGACCTGGCGGTGCTCCCCGGCGAACGGGTCGACGGCGATCAGGGACCCGGCGTCACCGTCCAGGATCTCGGTCAGCAGGCGCAGCATCTCCCGGCGGGCCTGGACCACGTCGGGTTCGCGGACCAGCATCCCGATCTCGGCCGCGAGCGCCACATGCCGATGTGTGGGCATGACGCCTCCTGGCCACGCGCGTTTCGAGCGGCAAGCTCGATGATGGCTCCGAATCTAAGGCGCAGGCGGGTACCTGGACAAGATCTACCCTCGTCCCATTTCGGAACCGCGATACGCCCGGCGCAGTCCGGGTGGGGGACGTCGTCGAGCAGGGCGGGCGACTCCGCAGTTCTACGGATGCCCCGGACGCCCGGCCCGCGGTCCCATGACGCGACCGGCCCGCAGGCGGACCTGCGGCGGCCGGTGTCCGCACTGGGCAAAACGCCCCTCGTCACCGGAAGAGGAACCAGCGATGGCCACGGGCTACCTGTACCACGAGATCTTCGGCTGGCATGACACCGGATCGAACACCGGCCTGTTCGGGGCGGATCCGGCGGCCGGGCTGCAACCCTTCATGCACATGGAGAACGCCGAGACCAAGCGGCGCCTCCACGAACTGATCGTCGTGTCCGGGCTCATCGACCGGCTGGAACGTGTCCGGCCCCGGCCCGCGTCGGAAGAGGAGATCCTGAAGGTCCACACCCGGGATCACCTGGAGCGGATCAAGACCGAGAGCCGGTGGCCGAAGGGAGGCGACGCCGGAGACGGCTTCAGCCCGTTCGGAAAGGGCGGCTACGAGATCGCCGCCCTGGCGGCCGGCGGCGTCATCACGATGGTCGAGGCGGTCGTCAACGGCGACGTCGCCAACGGGTACGCCCTGGTCCGTCCGCCCGGTCACCATGCCGTGGCGGGCAGCGGAATGGGGTTCTGCGTCTTCGGCAACCTCGCCATCGCGGCCCGGCACGCCCGCGACGTCCTCGGCGTGGGGCGCATCGCGGTCGTCGACTGGGACGTCCACCACGGCAACGGCACGCAGTCCTTCTTCTACGACGACCCGGACGTGCTCACGATCTCGTTGCACCAGGACAACTGCTTCCCACCGGAGAGCGGCGCGTTCACCGAACGCGGTGACGGGGCCGGCTTCGGGTACGCGCTGAACGTCCCGCTGCCGCCCGGAACGGGCGACGGAGGCTACCTCTACGCCATGGACCAGGTCGTGGCACCGGCCCTGCAGCGGTTCCGGCCGGATCTCATCCTCGTGGCCTCGGGCTTCGACGGCAGCGCCATGGACCCGCTGGCCCGCCAACTGCTCACCTCCACGGGCTACCGGACCATGACGCGCCGGCTCATGGAGATCGCCGACGACCTGTGCGCCGGCAGGATCGCGATGTCGCACGAGGGCGGCTACAACCCGGTGTACGTCCCGTTCTGCGGTCTGGCCGTCGTCGAGGCCCTGGCCGGCGCCGAGCCTTTCGATGATCCGTTCCTGCCGGTGGTCTCCGGGATGGCGGGCCAGGACCTGCAAGCGCACCAGAAGGCCCTCGTGGACGAGGTCGCGGCGCTGGTCGGCGACATCTCTGCCGTCCCGGCGTCCTAGCGGTACCCGAGGCGGGCATGCGGGCCCCGGCTCAACGGCGCGCGAAGGCTCCGTGCCCGTCCTCGAAGGCCAGGGCGGCGAAGCGCTCGCCGATGAGCCGGTGGCTCTCGGGGGCCGGGTGCACCTCGTCCGGCAGGGGCAGCTCGGCGTAGTCGGCCTCGCCGTAGAGGGCGCGGCCGTCCAGGTAGTGCAGGTGGGGGTCGTCCTCGGCGCGCCGCGCGGCGATGCCGGCCAGCGCGTCCCTGATGACGGTGAGCGTCAGGCGGCCGCTCGCGACCTCCGCAGGGTCGCCCGTGGCCCTGAACCGCAGGCGCGAGGACCCGGGGTCGGGGGCGAGGGGGCCGGGGGTGTCCTCCTGGATGGGGCACAGGATCGGTGAGACCAGCAGCAGCGGCGTCTCCGGGTGACCCTCGCGGACGGTGTCGAGGAAGCCGTGCACGGCGGGGACGAACGCGCGCAGGCGCATGGCGTCGGCGTTCGCGACGTTGATGCCGATCTTGATGCTGATCAGGTCGGCGGGGGTGTCGCGGAGGGCCCGCGCGGTGAACGGGTCGAGCAGCGCGTTGCCGCCGAAGCCGAGGTTGACCAGGTTCACCCCGCCCCTGGCCGCGGCCACCGCGGGCCAGGTGGAGGTGGGGCTCGCGGCGGTGGAGCCGTGGCTGATCGAGCTGCCGTGGTGCAGCCACACCGGACGGCCCCCGTCCGGGACGGGCTCGACGGGCGCGTCGGTGCGCAGCGCGATCAGCTCGGTGGTCTCGACCTGGGGCAGCCAGATCTCCACGTCCTTGGTCTCGGCGGCCAGGCCCGCGAACCGGAGCGTGCCGGGCTCGCCCGGCCGAGTGACCGCGTTCTGGGTCGCCATGTCGATGACGGCCAGGTTTCCGCCGGGCACCGTGCCCTGCCCTGCGGGACGCCCGTCGACCACGAGGTCGTAGACGCCGTCCGGCTGCGGCGGCATGCCCTGGTAGGCCCGCTTGGTGGGCAGGGCGTCCAGCTCCACGGCGGTGGCCCGGGTGCGGAAGGCCAGGCGCACGCCGGAGGGCTGCTCCTCCGTCCTCGCCAGGTACTCGTCGGGGAACTGGACGCGGGCCGCGAGGGGCAGCCGGTGCGGCAGCACTCCGCGGCCGGTGCGCTCCAGTTCGAGCGCGCCGCGCAGGATGCGCGCGTCGATGGGCGTGGTGGTCCACTCGGACATTCCGGCCTCCCTGCCGCGGACGCCCCGCCGGCCGGCGGGGATTGCGGTGGCGAGGCTAATCTACCTAATATATTTAGGCAAACACGATATTAATCTAGGTGCGGAGGTTCCATGGCGCGCGCGGGCATCACCGCCGAACGCCTCGCCCGGACGGCGGCGGAGCTGGCCGACGAGATCGGCTTCGACCGGCTGACCGTCTCGGCGGTGGCGCGCAGGCTCGGCGTCAAGGACCCGAGCCTGTACGCGCACATCGAGAACGCGCGGGAGCTGAAGGTGCGGGTCGCGCTGCTGGCACTGGAGGAGCTGGCCGACAGGGTCGCGGGCGCGGTGGCGGGGCGCGCGGGCAGGGACGCCCTCGTCGCGTGCGCGGGCGCCTACCGCGCCTACGCCGCGGAGCATCCCGGGCGGTACGCCGCCGCCCGCTTCGAGCTGGATCCGCGGACCGCCGCGGCGAGCGCGGGGCCCCGGCACGCGGAGATGACGAGGGCGATCCTGCGCGGATACGACCTCCCCGAGCCCGACCAGACCGACGCCGTGCGGTTCCTCGGGAGCGTGTTCCACGGCTACGTGAGCCTGGAACTGGCGGGCGCCTTCGGCCACACCCCCCGCGAGGCCGACGCGTCCTGGTCGTGGGCGCTGGACACGGTCGACTTCGCCCTCAGGAACCACCCGTCCCGCAGCCCCTCGGGGGGCGGGCCGCACCCCTAGCGCGCCGACCGCGAACGCCGTCCAGGCATAGCCCCCTGGCCCTGCGGCGTGTTGCCCTTATGAAGGCGCTGATGAGCGCGACACGCCGCGCATCATCAAGGCCGGCGGGTCCTGGTAGGGGTTCTCGGGCCGGGGAAAGCGAAGAGCAGCGGGGCCTCGGGGGCCTCCGCTGCTCTTCTGCGAGATCGGACCGGTTCGTGCGTGTCGGGCCGTTGGTGCGGTGTCGGGCTGTTCGTGCGGTGTCAGGCCGTTCGTGCGGTGTCAGGCCGACTTCTCGCGCGGCTCGCGCTTCGGGCGGTCGCGCGGAACGAGGGTCGGGTTGACGTGCTCCAGCACGGCCTCGCGGGTGATGACGACGCGGGCGACGTCCTGGCGGCTCGGCACCTCGTACATCACCGACAGGAGCACCTCCTCCATGATCGCGCGGAGGCCGCGGGCACCGGTGCCGCGCAGGATCGCCTGGTCGGCGATGGCCTCCAGGGCGTCGTCGGTGAACTCCAGGTCGACCCCGTCGAGCTCGAAGAGGCGGTGGTACTGGCGGACCAGCGCGTTCTTCGGCTCGGTGAGGATGTTGATCAGGGCCTCGCGGTCCAGGTTGTGGACGGAGGTGATCACCGGGAGCCGGCCGATGAACTCGGGGATCATGCCGAACTTCAGCAGGTCCTCGGGCATGACGTCGCCGAGCACGGCCGACGACACCTCGAAGTCGGACTTGGAGCGGATCTGCGCGCCGAAGCCCATGCCCTGCTTGCCGACCCTGGACTCGACGATCTTCTCCAGGCCGGCGAACGCGCCGCCGCAGATGAACAGCACGTTGGTGGTGTCGATCTGGATGAACTCCTGGTGCGGGTGCTTGCGGCCGCCCTGCGGCGGGACGCTCGCGGTGGTGCCCTCCAGGATCTTCAGCAGGGCCTGCTGGACGCCCTCCCCCGACACGTCCCGGGTGATCGACGGGTTCTCGCTCTTGCGGGCGATCTTGTCGACCTCGTCGATGTAAATGATCCCGGTCTCGGCCTTCTTGACGTCGTAGTCGGCCGCCTGGATCAGTTTGAGGAGGATGTTCTCCACGTCTTCCCCGACGTAGCCCGCCTCCGTCAGCGCCGTGGCGTCCGCGATGGCGAACGGGACGTTGAGCAGCTTGGCGAGCGTCTGCGCGAGCAGCGTCTTGCCGGATCCTGTGGGGCCGAGGAGCAGGATGTTGGACTTGCCCAGCTCGACCAGGTCGTCGCGGCCGGTGTCACCCGACTGGATCCGCTTGTAGTGGTTGTAGACGGCTACGGAGAGCGCCTTCTTCGCCGTCTCCTGCCCGATGACGTAGGAGTCGAGGAACTCGTAGATCTCCCGCGGCTTGGGCAGGTTGTCCCACTTGAGGTCGGAGGTCTCGGAGAGCTCCTCCTCGATGATCTCGTTGCAGAGATCGATGCACTCGTCGCAGATGTACACGCCCGGACCCGCGATGAGCTTCTTGACCTGCTTCTGGCTCTTCCCGCAGAACGAGCACTTGAGCAGGTCACCGCCGTCGCCGATGCGTGCCACCCAACCGTCTCCTTTTCGTGGGGCCGCCAGCCTTGGAGGATGCGGCGCAGCTGGTCTGCGTCCCGGAGGCTCACGACGTCGCAATCGACGTTACCGCCTCCAGCGGACTTGGAAAGCCCCTCGCCCGGAAGTGTGACGACCGGGCTGGGGGACTCCCTCGTCCTCGTGCCGTCTCAGGACGACACTACCTCGGCCTTCCGCTTCCTGCTGGCGAAGACGTCGTCGATGAGGCCGTAGTCCTTGGCCTCGGCCGCCGTGAGGATCTTGTCGCGCTCGATGTCGCGGCGGACCTCGTCGATGCCCTTGCCGCTGTGCTCGGCGAGGATCGTCTCGAGCAGGTCGCGGATCCGCATGATCTCGCGCGCCTGGATCTCGATGTCGCTGGACTGCCCGTAGGTGCCCTCGGTCGCGGGCTGGTGGATCAGGATCCGCGAGTTGGGCAGCGCCGCCCGCTTGCCCGGCGTCCCGGCCGCGAGCAGGACCGCCGCGGCGGACGCGGCCTGGCCGATGCACACGGTCTGGATGTCGGGCTTGACGAACTGCATCGTGTCGTAGATCGCCGTCATGGCCGTGAAGGAGCCGCCGGGCGAGTTGATGTAGATGCTGATGTCGCGGTCGGGGTCGATCGACTCCAGCGTGATCAGCTGCGCCATCACGTCGTTGGCGGACGCGTCGTCGATCTGCACGCCGAGGAAGATGATCCGCTCCTCGAAGAGCTTGTTGTACGGGTTCATCTCCTTGACCCCGTACGTGGTGCGCTCGACGAACGACGGAATGATGTAGCGGTCGTCGACCGGCTTCGGAGCGCCGCCCGCGTACGCGGCGGGGCGGACCGTATCGCTGAAACCGGGTCGGATGAGGTCGCTCACTGTGTGCCTCCGAATCGTTGTGAGGTCGTCAGGAGACGGGGCCCTCGGAGGGCACCTGGTTGGCGCTGAGCACCACGTGGTCGACGAACCCGTAGTCCTTGGCCTCGTCGGCGGTGAACCAGCGGTCCCGGTCGGAGTCGCGCTCGATCTGGTCGAGTTCCTGGCCGGTGTGCTCGGCGATCTTCTCGGCGAGCGTCTTCTTCACGTAGAGCATCTGCTCGGCCTGGATCTTGATGTCGGAGGCGGTGCCGCCGATGCCGCCGGACGGCTGGTGCATCATGATCCGCGCGTGCGGCAGGGCGTACCGCTTGCCCCTGGCGCCCGCGCACAGCAGGAACTGCCCCATCGAGGCGGCCAGGCCCATGCCGACCGTGACGACGTCGTTCGGGACGTACTGCATGATGTCGTAGATCGCCATGCCGGCGGTGACGGAGCCGCCTGGCGAGTTGATGTAGAGCGTGATGTCGCGGCGGCCGTCCTCGGCCGACAGCAGCAGGAGCTCGGCGCAGATGCGGTTGGCGATGTCGTCGTCGACCTGCTGGCCGAGGAAGACGATGCGCTCGCGCAGCAGCCGCTGGAACAGCTGGTCGCCCAGAGGCAACAGGGGCGCCTCGGCGACCCGCGCCTGGATCCGCGACGACTCGTCGAAAGTCGGAGGCATGCTCACCGGGTGTTCCTCCGGTCCTTTTAATCGGTTCGGATGCTTGGACATTAACGCGCTCACGGGCCCACTCACGCCCGGGGGCCCGGCTTTTCGCCAGGGGCGTACCCGGGGCGGCCCCGGCGACTCACGCGTTGGGGACGATCTTCACCGCCGCAGGCCCGGCGGGACGCCCCTACGCGCGCGCCCCGCACCCGTCGTACGGATGCGGGGCGCGCCCGGTGCTTCGAGGACGTCCAGAAGGCTCTAGGCGTCCTTGCTCTTGCCGTCCTGCTCGTCGGCCGCCTCGGCGGCCGGGGACTCCTCAGCGGCGGCCTCAGCCGTCGCCTCGGGGGTCTCGTCCTTCGCGGCCTCGGCGGCGCCCTCACCGGCGTCGGCGGAGGCGTCCTCGCCGCCCTCGCCGTCCTCGGCCGGGGCGGTCTCGCCGTTCAGCTCGCGCTGGACGGCGTCGACGTCGATCTCGTTGCCGGACTCGTCCTTGACCGTGACGTGCTCGACGACCAGGTTCAGCGCCTTGCTGCGCAGCACCTCGGAGACGATCGCGGGCAGCTGGTTGTTCTGCGTCAGGTACTCGGCGAGCTGCTGGGGCTGCACGCCCATCTGCATCGCCTGCGTGACGACGTACTCGCTGAGCTCCTCGTTCTCGACGCCGAGCTCCTCCTGGACGGCGAGCTGGTCGAGCACGAAGCCGCCCTTGACCGCGAGGCGGGCCGCGTCGGCGACCTCGGTGTCGAACTCCTCGGCGGTCTTCTCCTCTTCCTCGAGGTAGTCGTCCTTGGACATGCCCGCCATCTGGAGCTGCTGCTCCAGCTGCTGGTTGCGGCGGCCGATCTCCTCTTCCACGACCTTCTCGGGGAGCGGGATGTCGACCTTCTCCAGGAGCGCCTCGAGGGCCTTGTCGCGGGCCTCGGACAGCTGCTGCAGCCTCACCTGCCGGCCGAGCCGGTCGCGCACGTCCGCGCGCAGCTCTTCGATGGTGTCGAACTCGCTGGCGAGCTGGGCGAACTCGTCGTCCAGGTCGGGCAGGTTCTTCACCTTGACGCTCTGCACCGTGACGGTGATCTCGGCCTCCTCGCCGGCGTGCTCGCCGCCGACCAGGGTGCCGGTGAAGGTCTTGTCCTCGCCCGCGGCGAGGCCGGTGATGGCCTCGTCCAGGCCCTCGATGGCGGAGTTGCTGCCGACCTCGTAGGAGTAGCCGCTGGTCGAGGCGTCCTCGATCTCCTCGCCGTCGATGCGCGCGACGAGGTCGATGGTGGCGAAGTCGCCCTCCTCGGCCGCGCGCTCGGCGCCGGTGAGGGAGGCGAAGCGCTCGCGGAGGTTGCCGATGGTCTCCTCGACCTGCTCGTCGGTGACCTCGGCGTCCTCGACGACGACCTCCAGGCCGTCGTAGTCGGGCACCTCGAACTTCGGCCGGATGTCGACCTCGGCGGTGAAGGCGAACTGGGTGCCGTCCTCCAGCTCGGTCACCTCGACGTCGGGCTGCCCGAGCACGAAGATCTCGGACTCCTCGACGGCGCGGCCGTACAGCTCGGGAAGCGCGTCGTTGACCGCCTCCTGGAGGACCGCACCCCGGCCGACGTACTTGTCGATCAGCGGGGCGGGAACCTTGCCGGGCCGGAAGCCCTTGATCCGCACCTGCTGCGAGATCTCCTTGTACGCCTTGTCGAGGTTCGGCTTGAGCTCGTCGAACGGAACCTCGACGGTGAGCTTGACCCGCGTGGGGGTCAGCTCCTCGACATCGGTCTTCACTGGGGTCGGTCTCCTTGATCGGGCGCTGTCTCGGCCGCGGCGTTCGACGCGTGCTGTTCCTCTTTGCCTGCGAGCCCTCGGCCTCCACGCAGCGGTGCACCGTGGTGCTCGACCGTGGTGCTCGGCCGGTCAGTCTCTCAGCGGCGCGGGCACGCCGAGTACGGCTCCGCGCCTTTCGCGCGGCCAAGTCTATGGGGTCGCAGCGCCGTCTGCGGACATCGGAGGCCCGCGACCCCGGCGAAACCGCGTCAACGATGCCGCACGGGCAGTGACATGGGACACCGGAACCCCCATACTCGTCCGGGATGAACGGGATAGCCGCGGCCTTCAGTGCGACCGGTCTCTACTACCTCGGGTTCGCCGTGTTCAAGCTGGCGGCGGACCGGATGCCCCCTGTCCGGGGCAACCGCATCCCGCACCTGGTGTGGACGGTCGTGAGCAACTGGGTCTTCCTCATCGCGCTCGGGATCGTGCTCGGCGGGCTCAGCCTGCAGATCCTCGCGCTGCGCAACCTGCCCCTGTCCACCGCGGTACCGATCTTCATGTCCGGCATCGTGCCGCTGCTGCTGATCGCGCTGGTGTTCTTCGGCGAGCGGCTGACCGCGCGCGAGTGGCTCAGCCTGGTGCTGATCGGCGCGGCGATCCTGCTGCTGACCGGGTCGCTGCGCGGGGACGAGCCCATCGGCTCCGCCGACGCGCCGCTGTGGAAGGTCGCCGCGGTGGTCGCCCCCGCGGTGATCGTGCCGCTGCTGATCCTCATCCTCGGCGACCACCGGCCGGACGGCCGGCACGCGCGCCCGGTGACCGGCATCGCCTACGGGCTGAGCTCGGGCTTCCCGGTCGGCACCGCCGAGCTGGCGATCAAGGGGTGGAGCGACGACGCGCACGCCACCAGCCTGCGGATCACCGCGACGCCGTGGCCCTACCTGACGGTGCTGGCGGCCGCGGTCGGGTTCGGGATCATGGTCATGGCGTTCCAGCGCTGCCGGGTGTCGATCGTGGCCACCGTGATGACGGTGAGCGCGAAGACCTACCTGCTGACCATGGGCACCTTCCTCTACGCGGAGCCGTGGCCGCAGGACGTGGGGCGCTCGGCGATGCGGCTGGGAGCGCTGGCGCTGGGCGCGATCGCCGTCCTCCAGTTCCCCCGGCACCGGCCGATTCCGGACGCGCCCGACGACCCCGCCCGCGCGGAGGCCGCCGACGCGGACCCGTTCGGCAGTACGGCCGTCGGGGGGCCCGTGCTGGGCGCCCCGCTCCTCGGGCCAGGGCATCAGCAGGCGCCCCCGGTGCCGCCGCAGCGCTCCCCGTACGCGACCGACCCGCTCGGCAGGGGCCCCTACGACCGGCCCGAGGGCCCGCCTCCGGAGGCCGCGCCTCCGCAGCCGCGCCGTCCCGTCCGTCCGCAGCGCCCGACCGAGACCGGCTCGGACGGGCGCTGGCGCGGTTTCGGCGACGGCTGAACGGCGTCCCGGCCTGAGCTCGGGACGCCGCCCGTTCGGCGTCGCCCGGTCTCAGCGGCCCTTGCCGGAGCGGCCCTTGTCCTTGCCGGGCAGGCCCTTGTCCAGGCCGGCGCGCCTGAGGGCGTCGGCCATGGCGCCGCCGCCGGAGAAGTCGCCGCCGCCCTGCCCGCCGCCGCCCTGCCCGCCGCGGCGCTGCCCGCCCCGCTGGTTCCGGCCGCGCTGGTCCTGACCCCGCTGGTCCTGCCCGCGCCGCTCCTGGCCGCGCTGGGCCTGCCCGCCCTGGTTCTGTCCGCCCTGGTTCTGTCCGCCCTGGTTCTGTCCGCCCTGGTTCTGTCCGCCCTGGTTCTGTCCGCCCTGGTTCTGCCCGCCCTGGTTCTGCCCGCGCTGGGTTCGGCCGCCCTGGCCCTGGCCGCGCCGTTCCTGGCCGCCGCGGGCCGGACGTGCGCCCCGGTCGCGCTGCTCGCCGCGCCGGCCGCCGCCCTGCTGGTCGCGGCCCGGCTCGTCGTCCAGGCGCAGGGTCAGCGAGATGCGCTTGCGCTGCAGGTCGACGTCCAGCACCTTCACCCGGACGATGTCGCCGGGCTTGGCGACCTCGCGCGGATCGGAGACGAACTTGTCCGACATGGCGGAAATGTGCACAAGCCCGTCCTGGTGGACGCCGACGTCCACGAACGCCCCGAAGGCGGCGACGTTGGTGACGACGCCCTCCAGGAGCATGCCGGGTTCGAGGTCGGCGAGCTTGTCGACGCCCTCCTTGAACGTGGCGGTCCGGAACGCCGGGCGCGGGTCGCGGCCGGGCTTCTCCAGCTCGGCGAGGATGTCGGTGACGGTCGGCAGCCCGAAGGTCTCGTCGACGAACTCCGCCGGCGTGAGCGAGCGCAGGACGGCGGTGTTCCCGACGAGCGCCTTGATGTCGGTGCCGGCGGCGTCCAGGATCCGGTGGACGACCGGGTAGGACTCGGGGTGCACGCTGGAGGCGTCGAGAGGGTCGTCGCCGCCGGGGATGCGCAGGAAGCCGGCGCACTGCTCGAACGCCTTCGGGCCGAGCCGCGGGACGCCCTTCAGCCCGGTGCGGCTGCGGAACGGGCCGTTGGCGTCGCGGTGCGCGACGATGTTCTCCGCGAGGCCCTCGCCGATGCCCGACACGCGGGTGAGCAGCGGCGCCGAGGCGGTGTTGACGTCGACGCCGACGGCGTTCACGCAGTCCTCGACGACGGCGTCGAGGGAGCGCGACAGCTTCACCTCGGAGACGTCGTGCTGGTACTGGCCGACGCCGATCGACTTGGGGTCGATCTTGACCAGCTCGGCGAGCGGGTCCTGCAGGCGGCGGGCGATGGACACGGCGCCGCGCAGCGAGACGTCCATGCCGGGCAGCTCGCGGCCCGCGTACTCCGACGCCGAGTACACCGACGCGCCCGCCTCCGACACCATGACCTTGGTCAGCTTGAGGTCGGGGTGCCGGGCGATCAGGTCGGCGGCGAGCTTGTCGGTCTCGCGCGAGGCGGTGCCGTTGCCGATGGAGACGAGGTCGACCCGGTGCTCGCGGGCCAGCCGGGCGAGCGTCTCGATCGACTCGTCCCACCTGCGGCGGGGCTCGTGCGGGTAGATGGTGTCGGTCGCGACGACCTTGCCGGTCGCGTCGACGACCGCGACCTTGACGCCGGTGCGCAGGCCCGGGTCCAGGCCCATGGTCGTGCGGGTGCCCGCGGGCGCGGCGAGCAGGAGGTCGCGCAGGTTGGCGGCGAACACGCGGACCGCCTCGTCCTCGGCCTCCTGCCGCAGCCGGGTGCGCAGGTCGATGCCGAGGTGGACGAGGATCCGGGTGCGCCAGGCCCACCGGACCGCGTCCGACAGCCACCTGTCGGCCGGACGGCCCTGGTCGGTGATCTGGAACCGGCGGGCGATCTCCACCTCGTAGGAGCTGCGCGCGGCGGGCTCGTCCCCCGCCTCCTCGGGCTCCAGGTCGAGGTCGAGGACCTCCTCCTTCTCCCCGCGGAACAGCGCGAGGACGCGGTGCGAGGGCAGCTTCGCGAACGGCTCGGCGAACTCGAAGTAGTCGGAGAACTTGGCGCCCGACTCCTGCTTGCCGTCCCGGACGCGCGAGACCATGCGGCCCCGGTTCCACATGCGCTCGCGCAGGGCGCCGATGAGGTCGGCGTCCTCGGCGAAGCGCTCGACCAGGATGGCGCGGGCGCCCTCCAGCGCGGCGGCCGCGTCGGCGACGCCCTTCTCCTCGTCCACGAAGGCGGCGGCCTCGGCCTGCGGGTCGCGGGACGGGTCGCCGAGCAGCATCTCGGCGAGCGGTTCGAGTCCGGCCTCGCGGGCGATCTGTGCCTTGGTGCGCCGCTTCGGCTTGTACGGGAGGTAGATGTCCTCCAGCCGCGCCTTGGACTCGGCCGCCATGATCTGGGCCCGCAGCTCGCCGGTCAGCTTGCCCTGCGACTCGACCGACTCCAGGATCGCGGCGCGGCGCTCGTCCAGCTCGCGCAGGTAGCGCAGCCGCTCCTCCAGCGCGCGGAGCTGGGCGTCGTCGAGCGCGCCGGTCGCCTCCTTGCGGTAGCGGGCGATGAACGGGACGGTCGCCCCGCCGTCGAGCAGGTCCACCGCGACCCGCACCTGCCCCTCGCGGACGCCGATCTCCTCGGCGATGCGCTCGGTGATGGGCCGGAGGGCGGGCCTTTGGCCCTGGCCGTCGGACGTCTGGCTGATGGTCGCTGTCACAGCTTGGATTCGCTTTCTCCCCTGGGTGTCGCCGTGCATTGTCCAGGGAACGGGGCCTGTTGTCTTGTCACGCTCGAATGACGGTAGGCCTAACCCCACCGCCATGGTGACGAAGAGGGGGTCTAGCACCACCGAGCCCCAGGCCGCGAACGATGACAATGGTGGAGGTCCTACGGCGAACCCCTTGGAGGAACGGTGAGCGAGCTACTGCGCGGGTACGGGCGGCGCGCCCTCACCGCCTTCGTCCGGGCCGTCGTCCAGATCGTGCTGGCGTTCGCGGTGAACCTGCCGGTGTTCATCCTGACCGTGCTGTCGGTCGCGTTCATCCCGCTGGGGGTCGGGGTCGTGCTGGCGCCGGTGATGTTCCAGGCGATCCGGACGGTCGCCAACCAGCAGCGCGCCTGGGCGGCGGAGTGGTCGGGGGTGCGGATCCCCGTCCCGTACCGGCCGGAGCCCGCCGGGGCCGGCCCCTTCGGCCGGCTGAAGTGGATCCTCACCGATCCGGCCTCGTGGCGCGACCTGCTGTGGGCGATCCTGAACGTCCCGGTCGCGCTCGTCCTCGGCATCCTCGCGGGGGGCCTGACGCTCTACGGGCTGGAGGGCGTGCTCGTGGCGCCGTGGGTCGCGCTGCTGACCGACTACGGGTGGGGCCCCTTTTGGACGCTGGACGAGTGGGGCGCGGTCGGCTTCGTCGGGACCGTCGTGCTGGGCGCGGCGCTGACCGCGGCGGGGGTCCGGCTCGGGCCGTCGTTCCTGAAGGCGCACGCGACGTTCTGCCAGTCGCTGCTGGCGCCGACCCGGGGCGCGCTGGCCGAGCGCGTCCAGCGGCTCACCGAGACGCGGTCGGACGCGGTGGACGCCTCGGCGGCCGAGCTGCGCCGCATCGAGCGGGACCTGCACGACGGCGCCCAGGCCAGGCTGGTCGCGCTGAGCATGAACATCGGCCTGGCCGAGGAGCTGATGAAGCACGACCCCGAGACGGCGAGCAAGCTCCTGGCCGAGGCCCGCGAGGCGAGCGGCACGGCGCTGACCGAGCTGCGCGACCTGGTCAGGGGCATCCATCCGCCGGTGCTGGCCGAGCGGGGGCTCGACGGGGCGGTGCGCGCCCTCGCGCTCACCCTGCCGCTGCCCGTGGACGTCCGGATCGACCTGCCCGGACGCGGCGACGCGCCGGTGGAGTCGGCGGCGTACTTCGCGGTGGCGGAGATGCTCGCCAACGTCGTCAAGCACTCGGCCGCGCGGCGCGCCTGGGTGCAGATCGAGCACACCGGCGACCGGCTGATCATGATCATCGGAGACGACGGGACGGGCGGCGCGGACCCGGCGGCGGGGAGCGGGATGCGCGGTATCGAACGCAGGCTCGCCGCGTTCGATGGGACGATGGCGGTGACGAGCCCGGTGGGCGGGCCGACCATCGTGACCATGGAGCTGCCGTGCGCGTTGTCATCGCCGAAGACCTCGCCCTCCTCCGGGACGGGCTGATCCGCCTGCTGGGCGCGTTCGGCTTCGAGGTCGTCGAGGCGGTCGACAACGGGCCCTCCCTGCTCCGGGCGCTGACCACGCACCGCCCCGACGTGGCGGTGGTGGACGTCCGGCTCCCCCCGACCTTCACCGACGAGGGGCTGAAGGCCGCACTGGAGGCGCGCAAGGAGATCCCGGGCCTGCCGGTCCTCGTGCTGTCGCAGCACGTGGAGCAGCTCTACGCGCGGGAACTGCTGTCGGACAGCACGGGCGGCATCGGCTACCTGCTGAAGGACCGCGTGTCGGACGTCAAGGTCTTCGTGGAGGCTGTGCGCCGGGTCGCCGCCGGCGGCACCGCCCTCGACCCCGACGTGGTCGCCCAGCTGCTCACCCGGCACACCCGCGAGGAGCCGCTGCAGCAGCTCACCCCTCGCGAGCGGGAGGTGCTCGGGCTGATGGCCGAGGGCCGCACGAACGCCGCGATCGCCGCGAAGCTGTTCGTCACCGAGAAGGCGATCAGCAAGCACACCAACAGCATCTTCGGCAAGCTCGGGCTGCCGCCGTCCGAGGACGACAACCGCCGCGTCCTGGCCGTCCTCGCCTACCTGGGCGGCTGACCGGCGGGGCGCCTCACACGGCCCAGGGCGGGACGATCCGCTCGTCCCCCTGGGGCGCGATCGCGCAGCGGGTCTCGTCCACCAGGGCCTCCGGGTCGTAGACGAGGCAGCCCGCGCGGGCCGCGACGACGGCGGTGAAACCGGTGTCCCCCGTCGCCATCTGGCGGGGCGCGCCGGCGGGCAGGACGACGGTGTCGCCGGCGCCCGCCTCCAGCTTGCGGCCGTCGAGGTCCACGACGGCGGCGCCGTCGAGGAACGTCCACACCTGCTCGGTGTCGAACGCGTGCAGCGGGCCGGTCCTGCCCGGCCTCCACTCCACGCGCCAGACGGCGATCCCCTCGGTGCCGCCCTGGGTCGGCGTCGCGGCCGTGGTCATCACGGCGTTCGGAGTCTCGGTCCGGCGGCTCTCGGCGCTGCGGATGAGCGTCATGGCTTCCCGTCCCCTAAGTTAGACAATGCGGTTGTCCATATAGTCAACGAGGTTGTCTTTCATGTCAAGTGACGGCGGGCCGCCCGACGCGCCCGGTTTCGAGCTGCCCCTGCGGCTCTTCCTCGCGTTCCGCGCGATCATCGACGAGCTGCACTCCGAACTGGCCGAGCGGGGGCACGCGGACCTGCGCCCGATGCACGGCTTCGTCTTCCAGGCCATCGGCCCGGACGGCACGACGGCGGTGGAGCTCGGCCGCCGCCTCGGGGTGTCCAAGCAGGCCGCCGGCAAGATGGTCGAGTCGCTGGAGCGGGCGGGCTACCTGGAGCGCGGCGCCGACCCCCGGGACGCGCGCCGCAAGATCGTCCGGCTGACCGCGCGGGCGGTGGACTCGCTCGTCCTGTCCGAGCGCATCTTCGAGCGCATCCGGCACGACTGGATCCGGGCGCTCGGCGCGGAGCGCATGCGCGCCCTGGAGAGCGACCTCCGGCGGATGACGCCCGCGGACCTGTGGCGCCTCGACATGCCGGGGTGGTTCGGCGCGCCCTGAGTTTTTCCGCCGCCCGTGACCGTACGGGTCCAGGCAGCCGCTTAGACCACTCGGACCGGCGCGCACGGGTCCCCGGCGGGCCCTTGTCGGCGCCGTTCGGCGCGGTTACGATCGGCGCAATTCTTAGGAAACTTTCCTAAGAGATGGCGGGGATTCCTGTTTGCTTCGGGGGCCGAACCGAACGGAGAACCATGTCACGACCGGGCGGACGGCGGGCCATCGCGCTCGCCGGCGCAGCGACACTGGCGGCGGCCGCCGCCCTGCTCACGGCGCCCCCGGCGTCGTCGGCCGGGGCCGTCACCGCCGCCTGCACGAAGACCTCCGACTGGGGCACCGGTTTCGAGGGCAAGTGCACCATCACCAATGGCGGCGGCGCGGCGATCAGCAGCTGGAAGCTGGAGGCGGACCTGCCGTCCGGGACGTCGGTCGGCAGCGTCTGGGAGGCGACCAAGACCGTCTCCGGCAACCACTACACCTTCACCAACGCCGGCTGGAACGGCGCGATCGCGGCCGGCGCCTCCGCGAGCTTCGGGTTCGGCGGCACCGGCTCCGGCTGGTTCACCGGATGCACGATCAACGGCGGGACCTGCGACGGCTCCACTCCCCCCGGCGACGACACCGAGGCCCCCTCGGCCCCGTCCGGCCTGCGCTCCACCGGCAAGACCTCCACCAGCGTGTCGCTGGCCTGGAGCGCCTCGACCGACAACGTCGGCGTCACCGGCTACGACGTCTACAACGGCTCCGCCAAGGCCGCGTCGGTGACCGGGACCAGCACCACCGTCGGCGGGCTGTCGGCCAAGACCGCCTACACCTTCACCGTCAAGGCCAGGGACGCCGCCGGGAACGCCTCCCCCGCGTCGGCCCCGGTGTCGGTCACCACCGACGAGGGCGGCGGCAATCCCGGCGGCGGCGGCAAGGTCGTCGGGTACTTCACCAACTGGGGCGTCTACCAGCGCAACTACCACGTCAAGAACATCGAGACGAGCGGCTCGGCCGCCAAGCTCACCCACATCAACTACGCGTTCGGCAACGTGACGGGCGGCCAGTGCGCGATCGGCGACTCCTACGCCGACTACGACAAGGCCTACACCGCCGACCAGAGCGTCGACGGCGTCGCCGACACCTGGGACCAGCCCCTGCGCGGCAACTTCAACCAGCTGCGCAAGCTGAAGAAGCTGCATCCCGATCTGAAGGTGCTGTGGTCGTTCGGCGGCTGGACCTGGTCCGGCGGCTTCGGCCAGGCCGCCCAGAACCCGGCCGCGTTCGCCGAGTCCTGCTACAAGCTGGTCGAGGACCCGCGCTGGGCCGACGTCTTCGACGGCATCGACCTGGACTGGGAGTACCCGAACGCCTGCGGCCTGACGTGCGACACCAGCGGGCCGGACGCGTTCGGGAAGCTGATGGCGGCGGTGCGGGCCAGGTTCGGGTCCGGCAACCTCGTGACGGCCGCGATCACCGCGGACGCGAGCGGCGGCGGCAAGATCGACGCCACCGACTACGCGGGCGCCGCCCAGTACGTCGACTGGTACAACCCCATGACCTACGACTACTTCGGCGCCTGGGACGCCAAGGGGCCGACGGCGCCGCACTCGCCGCTCACGTCCTACCCGGGCATCCCGCAGCAGGGCTTCAACACCACCGACACCATCTCCAAGCTCCGCGCCAAGGGCGTGCCGGCGGCCAAGCTGCTGCTCGGGATCGGCTTCTACGGCCGCGGCTGGACGGGCGTCACCCAGTCCGAGCCGGGCGGCCCCGCCACGGGCGCCGCACCCGGCACCTACGAGGCCGGCATCGAGGACTACAAGGTCCTCAAGGGCAAGTGCCCCGCGACGGGGACGGTCGCCGGGACCGCCTATGCCAAGTGCGGCAGCGAGTGGTGGAGCTACGACACCCCGTCCACCATCGGCGGGAAGACGGGCTTCGCCAAGAACCAGGGTCTCGGCGGCGCCTTCTTCTGGGAGCTCAGCGGCGACACGGCGGGCGGTGAGCTGATCACCGCGATCAAGAGCGGTCTCGGCTGAGCCGTTCGCAGGAGGGGACTCCCAGCCCCTCGGCAGGCCGAGACTTTCGGGCCCCTGACCAACCGGACGCCGGTCAGGGGCCCGCCCCTTTCACCGAATCAGGCGAACTCCTCTCGGAGGCCGGACCCACCGAGCCGGCCGACCGGCAGAGGCGTGCGGTCGTAGATCATGGGAACGGCCAGAGTGCCGCCGGCCCTTCCGCGGGGCACACGACGTGAGGAGCTCTTTTGCACGGCTGGACGCTGGGCAGGACGTACCGGAGCGATGCGGGAGAGGTCCGGTGGGAGGTGCTTGGGGAAGAAGGCGCGGCCCCCGTCGTCCTCCTGCACGGCACACCGTTCTCCTCGTATGTGTGGCGAGGTGTCGCGCGCGCTTTGGCGATGACCCATCGGGTGTACGTCTGGGACATGCCCGGCTACGGGACGTCAGAGATGAGCGACGGGCAGGACGTCTCGCTGGCGGCGCAAGGAGGCGTCTTCGCCGAACTGCTGACGCATTGGGGCCTGGACGAGCCGTCCGTCGTGGCGCACGACTTCGGCGGCGCCGTGGCCCTGCGCGCGCACCTCCTGCACGGTGCGCGCTATCGCGACCTCGTCCTGGTCGATCCGGTCGCGCTCGCTCCGTGGGGTTCGCCGTTCTTCCGGCTTGTCGGGGCCCACGCGGAGGTGTTCGAGCAGCTGCCGCCCGCACTGCACGGCGCCCTCGTCCGGGAGTACGTGGCATCGGCGAGTCACCGCGGCCTGCACCCGGCCGTCCTCGACGCGCTCGTGGATCCGTGGCTGGGAGAAGCCGGGCAGCCCGCGTTCTACCGGCAGATCGCGCAGGCCGACCAGCATTTCACCGACGAAATCCAAGCGCGCTACGACGAGCTGGATCTGCCCGTCCTGATCTGCTGGGGCGCCGAGGACACATGGATACCGATCGAGAAGGGGCGCGAGCTGGCCGGCCTCATCCCGGGTTCGCGCCTCCGTCCGATCGAAGGCGCGGGGCACCTGGTGCAGGAGGACGCACCCGCCGAGCTGACCGCCGCGCTCACCGCCTTCCTCTCATGATCACGGCGGTGCTGTTCGACCTGGACGGGACGCTCCTCGACCACGAGACGGCCTCGGGCGAGGCGATCGCCGCGACGTTCCCCGACACCGACCCGGCGTGGCTCGTCCCGCGCTGGGCGCAACTGACCGACGAGGCGGTCGAGCGGTACCTGGCGGGCGAGCTGGGCTTCGTCGAGCAGCGCCGCTTCCGGATGGTCGCGCTCGCCCGGGAACTCGGCCTCGGCGACTGGGACGACGCCCGCGCCGACGCGCGGCTCGCCGGGTACGTCGCGCGCTACAAGGCCGGCTGGCGTCCGTTCCCGGACGCGGAACCGGCGCTCGACGCCCTCGCGGCGCGCGGCCTGCGCCTCGGGGTGGTCACCAACGGCGACGCCGCCCAGCAGCACTCGAAGATCGAAGGGATCGGGTTCGCCGACCGGCTCCCCGTCGTCGTGGCCTCCAGCGAGGCCGGCTCCGCCAAGCCCGCCGCCGGGATCTTCCTGGCGGCCTGCGAGGCCCTCGGCACGGAGCCGCACGCGGCCGCCTACGTCGGGGACCGGCTCGTCACCGACGCTCGGGGCGCCGCCGCCGCCGGCCTCACCGGCGTGTGGCTCGACCGCTCCGGCGGCCCGGAACCCTCCGCGCTGGACGTCCCGCGCATCACCACGTTGGCCGCCCTCCCGCCGCTGCTGGCGGACTGACTCTCCCGCGGGCGGTGGGCACCGCCTCCGCGGCGGCGGCGCGCACCTGTGGCGCTCGGCCGGTTCAGCCGGTCTGGAGGACCGCCTCGATCTCCAGGACGATCTGGATCCTGTCGCTCAGCGCCAGCCCGCCGCCCGCGAGGGTCGTCGCCGCGCCCACACCGAACTCCAGCCGGCTGATCTCACCCGTCGCCGTGAACCCGGCGCGGGCGCCCTTGGACGGGTCGTCCTGCCGGAACGGGTCGGGGCCGAAGCCTCCGACCTCCAGCCGCAGCGGGACCTCCCTGGTCAGCCCGCGCAGCGTCAACTCGCCGTCCAGCACGAAGTCCTCGCCGTCGGGGCGCACGCCGGTGGAGCGGTAGGTCATGGCGGGGTGCTTCGCGACGTCCAGGTACTCGGCGGACCTGAGGTGCTCGTCGCGCTGCGCGTTCCCGGTGTCGACCGACGCCAGGTCGATCGTCGCGGTCACCGACGATTCGAGCGGATCGGCGCCGGTCACGATCATCCCGTCGAACGTCCCGAAGCGACCGCGGACCCGGCTGACCATCAGATGCCGGACGGTGAAGCCGATCCCGGTGTGCAGGGGGTCGATGGTCCAGGTTCCGGCGACGTAGCCGGGGATCTCGACAAGCTGGGTCGTCATCGTGTCTCCTACGGTTATGGAAGGTAAGGCGGTTCCGATCGGGAACCGCCTCCATGGTGCGGACCCCCCACCAACCGGCACAAGAAGGCACTTTTTTCTGCCCTGGTCACCTGGAGAGAACCAATGGAGCACACCGTCGCGGGCTGCCGCGCCCGCGAGATCCTCGACCGGATCGGCGACAAGTGGTCGCTGCAGGTCATCGCCGTACTCGGCGAGCGCACCAAGCGGTTCACCGAACTGAAGCGCGAGATCGACGGCATCAGCCAGCGGATGCTCACCGTCACGCTGCGCGGCCTGGAACGCGACGGCATCGCCACCCGGACCGTCTACCCCGTGGTGCCTCCCCGGGTGGAGTACTCCCTCACCCCCATGGGCGCGACTCTCATGGACGCTGCCTCCACCCTCGTCGTCTGGGCCGAGCGACACCTCGAAGAGATCGACGCTGCCCGCACCGACTACGACGCCCGCCAAAACGACGTGCGGGACGAGGACGGCCGCCGCTAACGTGGACGGCGATGGTCATTCACGAGGTGGGACGGCGAGCTAGCCGCGCCGAGCCGGGGAACGCGCAGACGTGCCCGGCCCGGCTCGGCGGTGTGCTCTGCCATCCCATCGACCTCGTGAGGCCGTCCCATGCGCTCGACTGACATCCGTTCCACCTTCCTGGGCTTTTTCCAGGAGCGCGACCACCGCGTCGTGCCGTCCAGCCCGCTGATCCCCTCCGATCCCACGCTCCTGCTGGCGAACGCGGGCATGAACCAGTTCAAGCCGTACTTCCTTGGCGAGACCACGCCCGAACACCCCCGCGCGGTGTCCGTGCAGAAGTGCGCGCGCACGTCCGACATCGAGAACGTGGGCCGCACCGCGCGGCACACCACGTTCTTCGAGATGCTCGGCAACTTCTCCTTCGGCGACTACTTCAAGGCGGAGGTGATCCCCTGGGCGTGGGAGCTCCTCACCCGCCACTACAACCTCGACACCCGCCGCCTCTGGGTCACCGTGTACCTGGACGACGACGAGGCCGTCCGGCTCTGGCGGCGCGTCGGTGTCCCCTCCGAGCGGATCCAGCGGCTCGGCATGGAGGACAACTACTGGTCGATGGGCATCCCCGGCCCCTGCGGACCGTCCTCCGAACTGCACTACGACAGGGGGCCGTCCTTCGGGCGAGAGGGCGGGCCCGCGGTGGACGGCGAGCGCTACCTGGAGCTGTGGAACCTCGTCTTCATGCAGAACCTCCGCGGAGAGGGCTCCGGGAAGGACGGATATCCCATCCTCGGCGAGCTGCCCTCACGGAACATCGACACGGGGCTCGGTCTCGACCGTCTCGCAGCGGTCCTGCAGGACGTCGACACCGCGTGTGAGACGGACACGCTCGCGCCGACGTTCAGGCTCGTCCAGGAGATGGCGGGCCGCGGCTACCCGGGTCGCGACGGCAGCGACGACTCGACGTCCTTCCGCGTCGTCACCGAGCACTCCCGCTCGATCGCGTTCCTGGTCGCGGACGGCGTCATGCCCGCCCGCGACGGCCGCGGCTACGTCCTGCGCCGCCTGATGCGCCGCGCGATCCGGCACGCGCGAAGGCTCGGCATCAAAGGCCCGGCCCTGCCCGCACTGACCTCCAGCGTCGTCGGCACCCTCGGTGACACCTGGCCGGAGCTGGCGCGGCGGTCCGAGCTGATCGAGCAGGTCGTCACGGCCGAAGAGGAGGCGTTCGAGCGGACGCTGCGCCAGGGCTCCCAGATCCTCGACGCGGCGATCGGCGGCGCCACGACCACCATCTCCGGACGGACGGCGTTCGAACTGCACGACACCTACGGCTTCCCGATCGACCTGACCGTCGACGCGGCGCGGTCGGCCGGCCTCACCGTCGACGAGGACGCCTTCGCCGAGCTCCTCGAGGCGCAGCGCCGCCAGGCGCACCGCGCCGGCCAGAGCCGCAAGGACGGCGCGGTCGCGCGGCAGGACCTCTACCGGCACGCCGCGGCGACCCACGGCCTCACCGACTTCGTCGGGCACTCCATCGAAACAGCCGAAACACGGATAGCCGCCCTGCTCGGCCCGGGAGGCGAGGCGCCCACCGCGGTCGGCGGGGAGGAGATCGAGGTGATCCTGACCCGCAGCCCGTTCTACGCCGAATCAGGTGGCCAGGTCGGCGACACCGGCACGATCCAGACATCCGGCGCGACCCTGAAGGTGGTGGACACCCGACTCGGACTGGACGGGCTGCACGTCCACACCGTCCGCATCGTGGACGGCGAGGTCCGCCCCGGCGACGAGGCCGAGGCGGTCGTGGACGCCGACCGCCGCGCGGCCACAGCGCGCTCCCACAGCGCCACCCACGTCCTGCACGCGATGCTGCGCCGCACCCTGGGCGACCACGCGGCGCAGCAGGGCTCCCGCGTGGAGCCCGGACGCCTGCGCTTCGACTTCGCGCACTTCTCCCCCGTCGACACCGGCCTCGTCCAGACCCTCGTCAACGACTACCTCCTCGACGACCCCGAGGTGCGGGTCTGGGAGGCGACCCGGTCGGAGGCGGAACGCGCGGGCGCGATCGCGCTGTTCGGCGAGAAGTACGGCGAGGCCGTCCGCATCGTGGACATCGGGGACGCCTCCCGCGAACTCTGCGGCGGCACCCACGTCGGCCACGGCTCGCAGTCGGGCCCCGTCCACATCGTCGGCGAGTCGTCCATCGGCACCGGCCTGCGCCGGATCGAGGCCCTCACCGGCGCCGACGCCCTCCGCCACCACGACCACACCGCATCGCTCCTGAAGGAGCTGGCGGCGCTGCTGAACGTCCGTCCCGACCAGGCCCCGGACCGCCTCCGCCAACGCCTGGAAACACTCGCGGAGACCCAGCGCCGCCTGGAGACCATGCACAAGGCCGAACTCGACCGCCACGCCGACCACCTGGCGTCCCTCGCCGAACCCGTGCCGGGCGGCTGGCTGGTGGCCCGCTCCGTCCCCGGCCTGACCGGCGCGGACCTCCGCACGATCGCGACCGGCGTCCTCACCCGCCGCGACCAGCGCGGCGTCATCGTCCTCGGCACCGAATCGGACGGCAAGGCGGTACTCGTCGCAGCCGCGGGCACGTCCACCGGCCTCCAAGCCCGCGACTTGCTGACCTCCGCGGCCCGCGAGGTAGGCGGCGGCGCCGGAGGCAAGGGCTCCCTCGCAAACGCAGGCGGCCGCCACCCAGAGAACCTCCCAAGGGCGCTCACGACCGCGGCAACCGAAGCCCGCGCCCTCCTGGCGACGAAGTCGTAGTCGACGTCCGCACGGGGTCACCCGCGCCCCGTGCGGACGCCCATTGGTCGGGCTGGCGGTGTGTTCGCTCAGGACATAGGAAACGCATGTCTCAAGACATAGGAAACTCTGGAAGCCGGATCTGAGGGGTGCCGGAGGGTCTGGCGGTGTCCAGAGCCAGACTTGTGATCACAGCGGTGGTGGTCGAGGGCCGCTCCCAAGGCGAGGTCGCCCGCACCTACGGGGTGTCCAAAGGGTGGGTGTCCAAGCTTGTGGCCCGTTACCGGGCCGAGGGCGAGACCGCGTTCGAGGCCCGGTCTCGCCGCCCGAAGACCTCACCCCGCGCGACGGCCCCCGAGACGGTCGAGCTGATCGTCCGGCTGCGCAAGGAACTGTCCGAGCAGGGCCTGGACGCCGGGCCCGACACCATCGCCTGGCACCTGGAACACCACCACCAGGTCACCGTGTCGCGGGCCACCATCGCCCGGTACCTGACCGCCCGCGGCCTGGTCACCCCGCAGCCGAACAAGCGGCCCCGCTCGTCCTACATCCGGTTCCAGGCCGAACTGCCCAACCAGACCTGGCAGGCCGACTTCACCCACTACCGCCTCGTCGACGAAACCGACACCGAGATCCTGACCTGGCTCGACGACTGCTCCCGCTACGCCCTGCACGTCACCGCATGGCCCCGCGTCACCGGCCCGATCGTCCGTGACACCTTCCGGCAGACCGCCGCCGCCCACGGCGTCCCCGCCTCCACACTCACCGACAACGGCATGGTGTTCACCACCCGCCTGGCCGGCGGCCGCGGCGGCCGCAACGCCCTGGAAGCCGAACTGCGCCGCCTGCACATCAGGCAGAAGAACTCCACCCCCGGCCACCCCACCACCTGCGGCAAGGTCGAACGCTTCCAGCAGACCATGAAGAACTGGCTGCACACCCAGCCCGACCAGCCCGCCGACATCCTCGCACTGCAGGAACTGATCGACCGCTTCACCCAGATCTACAACCACCAGCGCCCGCACCGGTCCCTGCCCCACCGGGCCACACCGGCCGCCATCTACACCGCACTGCCCAAAGACCTGCCCGCCACCAGCCGCGACCACGACGCCCACACCCGCATCCGCCACGACCGCATCGACGACACCGGCGTGGTCACCCTCCGCGTCCACGGACGGCTCCACCACATCGGCATCGGGCGACCCCACGCCCGAACCCACATCATCATGCTCATCAACGACCTGCACGTCCGCGTCGTCGACGCCACCACAGAACTCCTCCGCGAGCTCACCATCGACACCACCCGCGACTACCAGCCCCAACGCAAGAAACCCTCCGAACCATAGGTTCGGAGGGTTTCCGATGTCCTGAGACATCACATTGGTCGGGCTGGCGGGATTTGAACCCACGACCCCTGGCACCCAAAGCCAGTGCGCTACCAAACTGCGCTACAGCCCGCACACCACCGCGGAACGCGATGACGCGAGAAGTGTAGTCCCGATCGCCCCTCGCCCGCTCCGCCCCGGCACACCCGCCCCGAGAACCCTGTACGCTACGGGTTGGCGAAGGGCCCCACCCGGCCCCAAGCACTCGCGGGCGTAGCTCAATGGTAGAGCCCCAGTCTTCCAAACTGGCTACGCGGGTTCGATTCCCGTCGCCCGCTCTCATATTTCCCCAGGTCAGAGCCCTATGGGGCGATCTTGGCCGCCCTTCTGAAGATCATTTGTCACCCATTTGTCACTGGGATCTGGCACGTCTGAGCGGCATCCTGGTTCAACTGTGGGCGTTCGTGATCATGGTCTGGCCGTCCCTGGCGGAGATCAGCACGGCGGCTGATCTCGCGTCCTCAAGGCGGCCCCTCCGTTCCCGGACGTGCGCCCAGCCGCCTGATAGCTGAACCCTCGGTACGTCCGGATCGATGATCTGCCGGGTCCGCGAGTGGATGCCGTCGGCGCCGATCGTGACGTCCGCGTCGAGCCGTTGTCTTCGCCCGGGCGAGGGGGACCGTGCCGACTGGGCGCGGTGGACCTGTTCAGCGCGGTTCGGTGCCGACGGGTCAGGCGTTCTCCGCTGATGACGGTCCGGTGTGGCCGCCGTAGGTGGCGATCTTGTATTCAGTCGCCGCCAGGGACAGGGTCAGTTCCTTGAGCTGCCGGCGGATCGTGTCGCGGTGTTCGAGCAGCAGGTCAAGGCGCTCGGGGACGGTGGCCTCGCCCTCGTCGGCCAGCCGCATGTAGTGCTGAAGGTCGCGCATGGCCATCCCGGACAGGCGCATGCGGGTCAGGAACACCAGTCGCCGTACCGCCGCCGCGTCGTAGCTGCGGTGGCCGCTGGCGTCGCGGGCCACCTCGACCAGGCCGATCCGCTCGTAGTAGCGCAGCGTGTGCGGCGACATGTCGAGCAGGTCGGCGACTTCGGTGATGGTCATGGGGTTGGTGGCGGCGCTGACGTCGACGAGGCGGTGAATCACCTCGACCGACATCGGGCCGTCGACCTCGTCGAGGGCGACGAGCGCCCTCGACATCAGATCGTCGGTGGCCATGACGTCACTCTAGATCGGCCGGGCGGATGCGGGGGCGCCGGGGAAGTCGGCGGAACGCGCGGTCGGGGCCCAGCGTTCGAGCTCCTCCAGGTTGTGCCGGTAGGACCTTCCGATGCGCTCGACCGCCTCACGCCCGAGCGGAAGGCGCAGCGGCAGCTCGTCACCGGCGACCAAGTCCGCGATTATCTCCGCGGCCCGTGCTGGATCGCCCTCCTGAACCCCGTCGGCGCTCGCCATGTCGTTGCGGACCGCCCCCAGCAACCCGGTGTACGCGGCGCTGGCGTCTGCGACCCCGAGCACGTCGGGCGCGTTGAACGAGGTCCGGAACCGGCTCGGCTCGACGATCATCACCCGGACCCCGAACGGCGCGACCTCCCCGGCCAGCGCCTCTGACCAGCCTTCGAGCGCGAACTTGCCGGCCGAGTACGCGCCCACACCGGGGAAGGAGATCCGCCCGCCCTGGCTGCTCATCTGCACGATCGTGCCCGACCCCTGCTCGCGAAAGTACGGCAGGACGGCCCGCACGAGCGCCGCCGGACCCAGCACGTGCAGTTCCAAAGACGCACGAAGCTCCTCCTCGCCGACCTCCTCCGCCGCGCCGACGACCCCGCGGCCGGCGTTGTTCACCAGCACGTCCACCCGACCGAACCGATCGAGCGCCGCCCGTACGACGTCCCCGGCGCGTCCGGTGTCACGCACGTCCAGCTCGGCGACCAGCACCTGGTCGCGGTGGGCGTCCGCGAGGTCGGCCACCGACCGGGGCCGCCGCACGGCCAGCACCACGTTGTCGCCCCGCCCGACCGCGCACTCGGCGATGGCACGGCCAAAGCCCGCCGACGCGCCAGTGATGATCCATGTCCGCTGAATGTCTGGTTGAGATGTCATGCCGGCGACGCTAGGAGTTCGAGCGCGCTCAAACGCAAGCACGGCACCCGCCACTGCTCGTCCACGGTCTGCCTGCCGACGCGTTCACCGCCCCGGTCAGCCTGCCGAGCCGCCTCTCGGGGCGACGGGGCGTGTCAGGGGCCCGGGCGGCCTGGGGCGCTCTCCTCGGCCAGTTGCCAGAGGAGTTCGAAGCGTTCCTTGCACTCGCGGGTGTAGTCGGTGCGGGTTCGGAGGCGGGTCATGAAGAAGCCGAGCTGGCGGTTGGAGGCCGGGACGACTTCGTACGCGACCTCCTCGTCGAAGAGGATGAAGTCGGTCGGACTGTCGAGGATGGCCGGAATCTGGTTGTAGCGAAGCGCCCTGACCTCGATCCCGGCACCGCGCTGCTCCTGGGTGATCGACCGGAAGTCCTCGTCGTTGAAGTCGGGGTCGCCCTCCATGATGAACAGGCGGCGGATGACCACTCCCCGGTTCTTCGCCTCGACCTGGGCCTTGAGGTAGCGCCGGCCGTGCTCGCTGGTCCAGAAGCCCCCGCTGAAGTTGTCCCCCCTGCCGTCGACCGTGGTGGTGCTCGTCGCGTCGAGGGTCTTCATGGTGGCGGTGGTGAGCTGGAGGATCCAGTTGTGGTCCTCGCCGTCGCAGGTCACCTCGCCCTCACCGCGGCTGAGCCTGTCGATCAGATCGGTGTCGCCCTTCACCAGGATCTCGGTGAAGCGCCTGATCAGCGGCGGGCAGTCCTGGCCGAAGTTCACCACGGCCTCGCGGAACCGGGTGAAGGCCTCGCGGTCCAGGGCCGAGTCGCCCAGGGCCTGCTGCCACTTGGCGGACTCGATGGCCAGGTCGGTCGCGCGCATCCACCGTTCGATCCCCTCGACCCGGCCGTCGAAGTCGATCAGCAGCTGCACCAACATGATCACGCCGCCGATCAGGACCGACAGGGTGAGCGACTGGGCGACGTCCTGGTCGGCGACGAAGTTCGTGATGATGAAGGCGAAGGCCCCGGCGGCCGTGGCGACCGCGACCCTTCTGATCACGCCTCCGGTGCTGATCGACGGTAAGGGTTCTCTCGACACGCTCAACCACTTTCTGCCCTGAGGCTTCGCACGGCCTGATCACTTCTGCTGGAGCACGTAGCTGGCCTTGTCATGGAATCCGACGACGGTTCCGCCGTCCGCGACGAGCCGGCCCAGCGTGTCCCGCACCGCTCTGCGCCAGCGGGCGGCCAGGTCGGAGCCGGCCATGCGGATGCCCTCGATGTCCGGGGGCACCTCGAGCAGGACCGTCTCGGAATCCGTCACGCGGACCTCCGGTCCCCCGTCCGGCCCGACGACGAGCAGCCGCTGCGCGTCGGCCGGAACCTTGATCGGCATCGGCCGGCCCCGGTCGATCGCCCCTCTCACCTCGGGCTCCGTGATGTGCCAGACGACCCTGATGCGGTCGGACTGGTCATGCCCGTTGATGGCGTCGGGCATCTGTCCGTAGTGGTTCTCGAGGTAGGCCTCGGCTCGCGCGCCGAGTTTGGCGAGGTTGAAGTGCGCGTTGCGGCGCACCAGCGGATCGAAGGTCCAGATGATCCGCTCGATGCCGTGGTCCATCGCCCAGCGGCGCTGGTGCAGCTTGAGTTCCAGGCCGGCGTGCGGCTTGACCGCGCCGGTCACGTACGACAGGAGCGCCCGTCCGTGCGGTGGGCCGAAGTGACCGACCGATGCCCCGACCAGCGCGCCGTCGAGGAACGCTCCGGCGACGTAGTTCCCCTCATACGCGTATCCGCGCATGATCTCCCGGAGGATCGAGAGTGCGCCGTCCTCGAACCCCCAGATCCGGTCGAACAACTCGCAGGCCGCGGCCAGCTCATCGAGCTCCCGCAGTTCCCGGATTACAAAAGCGGACATGCCCACCTGCCTGGGGTCGATGCTCTTGATCCAAGATGCGCGATCACGTATACATTTCTACAATGTATGCGAAGCGTTTCGGGAGGACTATTGCCCAGGCATCACGAAACTGATCTTGGCCAGGAACGGTCAGCGAATTCAAGTTTCAACCGTGACGTTTCGTGGAACCAGATGGACTTGCCGGCCTACTGGAGATCCAACTACCAGGAGCCGCACGGAGACGATCTGAGCTTCGTCGCAATGGTCGGTTCCTTCATGGTCGACCACCTTCAGGGTAGAACCGACCTCCGAGGCGTCGATGTCGGCACCGGAGCCAATCTCTATCCCGCCTTCTCCATGCTCCCCTTTTGCTCCGCGCTGACGCTGATCGATATGTCCCCCTCCAGCATCAACTGGCTCACGCGCGAGCTGGGCGGTTCGCTGGCCGCCTGGACCCCCTTCTGGGACGAGTTCGCCAAGATCCCCGCGTACGCGGCCGCCGGCCCGTTGCACGAGGCCATCAGGGCCCGCACCCGGATCGAGATCAAGCAGGCGTCGGTCTTCGACCTGCCCGGCGAGCAGTGGGACGTCGGCACGATGTTCTTCGTCGCCGAGTCCATATCCGGGGACAGGGAGGAGTTCGAAGCGGCGCTCGCGCGGTTCGTCATGGCACTCCGGCCGGGCGCCCCGTTCGCCGTCGCGTTCATGGAGAACTCCGAAGGCTGGCGGGTCGGCGATCAGGACTTTCCGGCCGTGGCGATATCCATCGAGGATGTCGTGGCATCCATGCCTTTTTGCACACAACTGCACCACGTGAAGCGGCTGAGCGCGGAGGAAAAGCCGATCCGCCCGGGTTATACTGGGATGATCTTGGCATGCGGCATCAAAAGATCAACTGAAAGCTGAGCACGATGAGGATTCAACCACGCGAAGAACTCCTCAACCTCTGGCGCTCCGTCGTGAAGGTCTCGCTCGATGGAGACAAGTGGCAATGGGGCGGCCGGTACGAACGCAACTCGATCAGCGATGCCGAGCAGCTCCTGTGCATCATCTATCCGGCGACGGTCCTCCCGTACTTCCGCCTCGACCAGCCCGACGAGACCGCCGACGACATCCTCGAGGTCTTACGGCCGCTCGGCGACGAGCTGGACATCCCCCAGCGCCTGATCGAGTTGCTCATCGAGCACATCGAGTACTACACCGACAGCGACGGCCCCTCCTTCGCCGGAGGCAGCTACTTCAAGGGCGCCACGGACGGCGCCGACCCCACCCCGGAGCAGATGCAGGTCGACGTCGTCGACTCGTTCTCGATGGCGGTCTCGCTGATGCTGAGCACGCTGTCGCTCGTCCGCGGTGTCGGCAACACGGTCATGAACCCCGAGGTCGAACGCCGTCTGCGCCACCTCGAGCGGATCGCGAACGTCCGGCTGACCGCCGCGATGGTGGGCCTGCTGCGCAGCTTCGTCATCAACGTCTTCACACCTGACTCCAACGAGGGCCAGGCCCTGCTCGGCACGGTGAACCGGACCAACCGCTCGAACCGCCAGGTCGCCGAGGAACTGCGCTCGTCGCTGCAGGAGATCCGCGCCTCCCTCGGGGACGTGACCTTCGGTTTCCGCCAGCAGCGGGCCACCGAACTGATCGAGAACCGCAACCGGCTGTTCGAGATCGGTTGGACCTGGGGCATCGCCGAGGACGCCCCGGAGGTGGAGATCGCCCCCTCGGTGACGAACCAGCGCAGCGGCGTCGCGGAGAGCGCGCCCTTCCTGTACTTCACGGTGAACGCCCTGGACGGCATCGCCGACCTGTTCTCCGGGCGCACGACCGTCCTCGGACTCCTCAACGAGGAGCAGCAACGCCTCGCCGGCGCGCTCAAGCTGCGGTGGGAACTCACCCAGCGGTACTGGGGCACGATCGCGACCTTCGGCGACTCACGCAGGTGGCCGCTGGAGGACCTGCCGTGGCGCACCACCGACGACCGGGAGTCCGACCACTTCAGCCTCCTGATCATCTCCCTCGTCCTCCAGGACCAGGAGGTCCGCGGCACGAGCACCATGGAACTCCCGCGGCTGGCGGAGATCCTCATGAAGCTGGGAGAGCGCGGCCGCGTGACCAGCCGGGCCACCCGGGACGACGCCGCCGTCCGCTACCACACGCCGGGCACGGAGATCCAGCTCGGCGGCAGCGGGGGCGACGGGCCCGACCTGATCTGGCGGCTCAACGACTTCTCCCCGCTGCTGCTGAAGGACGTCCTACGGCTGGCCAAGCTGTCCAGGGACGCCGATCTGCGGGAAGACCTCGTGCAGGCCGCGGACGAGATCTGGGACCACATCTTCCGGCGCCGGATCCAGCACTCGATCAACGCGGGGCTCTGGGACGACGCGGCGAACGTCTTCGAGGCCCTCAAGAAGCACAACGACCGCCCGTCCTGGTACTACACCGAGCGGATAGTCGAGTGCATCGTCATGGCGATCAACCTGATCCGGGATCCGCTCCCCCGCAGCAGCAGCATCCACGCCTACGCCCGCGGCATCCTCAGCGAGACCGACAACCTCTTCGATCTGGAGCTACTCGAGGCCAACGTGGTCGACCGGGGAGCGCTGCGCGCCCAGCTGGAGGAGGCCCGGCTCAACCTCAACCACGCGCACGAGATCGCGTCCCTGCGGCCGGCCACCGCCGTCGGGATCGCGATGGAGATCCTGCGCATGCTGGAGAAGGTCGGTGTGGCCCGGCAGAACGCCGCGGAAGGGACCGGTTGACGTGCTCGTCATCGCCACCTCCGACAAAGGCGGCACCGGACGCTCGGTCACCACGTGCAACGTCGCCTACCGGCGCGCGGTCCAGGGCGATGACGTCTGCTACCTGGACTTCGACTTCGGCTCGCCGACCGCGGGGGCGATCTTCGGCATCGAGCGGATGGCCCATGGGACCAAGGGCGAGGACGGGCTCCACCGGTATTTACAGGGCAAGACGGTGACGCCCAGCCATGTCGACATCTGGTCGGAGAGCCGCCGGCCTCCGGGCACCGGTCCCCGGCCGACGGGTGCAGGGAACCTCGTCCTGTACCCCGGTGACCTCGGCGGCGGCGAGTTCACCGCCAAGCCCGAGGTCATCGAGCGCTGCGCCGACCTGCTGCTGCAGTTGCAGAGCCAGTTCTCGGTGGTCTTCATCGACCTGAGCGCCGGGCGGTCCCACGCGGCGGAGATGATCCTCACCGTCACCGCGCGGGAGGAGCGGATCTCCGACACCCGCTGGCTGGTCTTCCACCGCTGGACCAGGCAGCACATCTCGGCCGCGGCGGACCTGGTCTTCGAGGACCGGGGGCTGCTGGAGTTCGGCAACCTGTTCGGCCACGACCGCGACGAGCTGCGGCGGCGCATCCGCTTCGTGCGGACGGCGGTGATCGACCCGAAGAGCGACCAGGGCGTGCTGGGGCTGCGCGCCGAGCAGGAGGCGTGGTTGCGCCAGGTCGACAAGGGCCTCAACGAGCAGGCCAACATCGCGGGGCTGGGCCGTACCTCCGTCATCGCGACGGTGCCCGTCGACCCGGTGCTCCAGTGGCGGGAGCAGCTCATCACCGACGAGGACGTCTACGCCGAGATCGCCAATGACGGCACCGTCGAAGCGTTCACCAAGCTCGCCGCGAACCTGGACGATCCGGCGGCATGGAGCCGGATATGACGGAACCCGAGTTGGAGGTCGACGTCCTCACGAGCCAGCCCCGCGTGGAGCTGGTGCCGCGCTCGCACCTGTCGCTCGAGCTCGGCCACCTGTACATGGAGGATCTGCTGGACGGTCCGGAGACCCTGCGCCGCCACTTCGGACGGATCGGCCCATGGGCGGACTTCGTCCGCGCCCGATACCCCGCTCCCCTGCGGATCAGCACCTGCTTCCTGGTCGACGACTACTTCAGCCAGCTGACCTCGCCCAAGAAGCTCGTGCCCGAACTGCTCGACGCGGCGCACGACGCCGGGTTCGGCATCGACTACCTGGTGCGGGAGTCCGCGTGCGCATCCGCCGGCGAGGTGTCTCCGGCGGAGCTGGTCCTCGGCCGTATCGTCTCCGACCCCCCGCAGGGCAGCAACGGCCTCCGTCCGCCGGTCCACCTCACCGGTTGGGTCTCCAACAGCAGGGACAGGCTCCGGCCCGACGGCCTGGACGAGGCGCTCGCCACCCGGCCCTGGCACCCTCCCGAGCAGAACGGCGCCCGGACTCACGGCATCTGCATGGAGGTCCAGATCTGGGACGAACGGGACGGCCGGCGGCGGTGGTCCTGTGCGATGCTCTCGGCCGTCTGGCAGCTGCTCCGGTTGGGGCTTCTCCGCCATCAGGGCAAGCCCGTGGTCTCGCCCACGCGGTGGACGGCCGAGTACCCGGAGCGCTGGGAGGACCTTCCGCCGCTGGTCCAGCTCGCCGACGGCGCCCAGCCGTTCGCCGCGTTCCGGACGATGTCGTTGCTCCAGGCCCGGTTCGCCGACGTGGAGGCCGCCGTGCGGACCATCCTCGACCAGGTGTTCGTCGATCCGGCCGTCACCGAGCAGACCGCCGCCCAGGCGGCGGCCCAGAAGGTCGATCTGCCCGGTGACGTCGTCGGCAGGATCTCCCATGTCTTCGGCGCAGGCTTCTGAGAGCGCCCTCTCCATCGGAGAGATCCGGACCGGCCTCCTCGCGCACTCCTCGCAACTGTCCGTGGCGGAGACGGTCAGGCTGCTCGGCCTGGTGCCCGGGGAGCAGGTGCGGCATGCCGCGCGTCCTCGCGCCTACGCCGTCTCGCCCCAGCGGCTGACCGGCATCGACTGCTTCATGCCTTCGCATTCGGGACGTCGTGTCCGGGGCGTCGGCACGTTCGCGACACGGGCCACCCTGACAGGCGGCCTGATCGTGCAGTCCTGCTCGTACACGACGCTCGTGCCGTCGTCCCGGCAGTACCGGCAGGCGTGGTCGCACTACCTGGCCAGTCCCGGCGTGGCCGAATACCTCGGCCGGTTGCGCCTGGAAGACGCGGCCGCGGGGTTCGCCCAGTCCGAGCACGGGCACCTGAACATCGAGATGGGGCGCACCGCCGAATCCACGATCTTCAACCTCCAGCGGTCGCGGCTGCTCGACGGCAGGCAGCCGCTGCACGCTCCGCTGGGACGGTGGCGGTGGGCGCTGCAGCCCGTGCGGGAGAGCGGCGGCCCCGGCCTCTACCGCTTCACCGTCCTCCCCGAGGGCACCCGCCTGATCCGGCTCTCGGTCGTCTGGCCCAACGTGTCCGACCTGCTCGACCTGGTCGAGGACCTGGCGTTGCACGACTGGCTGCTCGACGTCGTCAACCGCCAGATCGAGCGGGCGCGGCCCGGCTCCGGGGATCTGGACCGGACGCTCCAGCACATCGGACCCGTCATCGACCACCTGCTTCACCACTGGATGCCCAAGGCCCGGGTCCAGCCCGGCCTCTACGGGTTGTGGGACGCCTTCGACCGGTTCCAAGGCCTGACCCGGCAGTGGGACCTGGCCACCCACCGGATCCGCGACCATGTGGCGCTCAACAGCCTGCGCCTGGTGCTGCGGACGGAGAGCGAGTGGTCGGGCATGGGCTGAGCTAGCGCGAGCGGCTCGACGCGAGGCGCTCCGGCCTGCCCACGTGCAGGTCGGCGCGGTCCTCCTCGGTCAGCGGCATGTCGAGCAGCAGCTTGGCGGCGAGCTGCGCCGTGCGCGGCGCCAGCGTGATCCCCAGTCCGTTGTGCCCGGTGGCCGCCAGAACGCGGTGGGACGGATCGACGTAGCCGAGGACCGGCAGCCCGTCCGACGTCCCCGGCCGGATCCCGGCGCGGGCGCCGATGACCTCCCAGTCGGCGACGGCCGGCAGGATGCGCCGCAGGTTCCGCAGGATGTCCTCTGTGGCCCGCGAAGACGTCCCCGGTGTCGCGTCGCCCCGGTCATGGGTCACGCCCACGGCCACCCGGCCCTCGGCGTAGGGGGACGCACGGACGATGTGCGTCTCCTCGTCGTCGGGCAGCAGCGCGTCGCACTGGGTGCGCAGCCCGCCGCCCGGCGGAGCCGCGACCTCGAGTATCTGCCCCTTGATGGGGCTGAAGCTGTCGTCCCGCCAGTCGATGAAGTCCTTGACCAGCTCATGGCTCAGGTGCCCCGCCGCGACCACCACCCGATCGGACCGCAGGACGCGCCCGGATCTCAGCGTGACCCGTACGCCGTCCCCGTCCACGCGAATGGACTCGGCGCTGTCCTGGACGCAGGTGATGCCGTCGTCGGCCTTGAGGACCGCCTCCAGCGCGGCCATCACACGCACGGGCTCGACCGCCAGGTCATCTGGCAGCCATAGCCCTCCCCTGACGGCGGGCCCCAGCAGCGGCTCGTGCCTGCGCACCTCGTCGGCGCCGAGTTCCTCGGCGGCCACGCCGCGCTCGCGGAGCAGCGGAAGCACGTCGTCGACCAGCCGACCGTGCTCCTTTTCCTCGAGCGCCACGCAGAGAAGCCCGGAGGGGCGGAGTTCGATCGGGCGGCCCCAGGCGGCGGAGAGCCGCTCGATCCAGCCTGGGTAAAGGTCACGGCTGCGTTGGGCCATGGGGCCGAGGGCGCCGTGTGCTTCGTCGTAGAGATGCGGGTTGATCCCACCGGCCGCCGCCTGCGAGGCGCTGGTCTTGACGCAGGCGCCGAACTCCCCGTCCACCACGCTGACCCGCAGGCGCGACCCGCATCGCAGGTGTTCGGCGATCCCACCTCCGATGATGCCTCCGCCGACGATGATCACATCGTGGTGGGTAGGGGCCATCACAACTCCTTCGACACCGAGGTCTTCTTGGGACGGCGGGTACCTCGGCTCGGTGCCCATCGTCGAGCTGATTCCGAAGCGTCGCCCACCTGCCCGCACCCAAGGCAGAGAGCGGCGCCGAGCGAATCAACCAAAAGTGGGCCATCGCTAGAGCATCCCGAAAGGAAGTTATATCACCGGCCGCTCTCCGGAGCGAAGTAAGAGTAGGTTGCCGGTTTCACCACGATACCCACCAAGCCGCTTTGACCGGCATCCTGCGCCTAAATGGTGAGTCTAAGTTGGTTCACTGTTTTTGGGTGCTGACAGGATGATGTCGTGAGGTGGCCGACAAGCGCCGCCGGGAGCACGTCGAACGATCTCACCCCAGCGGGGAGAGCACTCACCGCCCTAGATGGCGTTTTGTCGGTTATGTCGCCTTTTGATGCCGGTGTGGAGGGACGGAGGCGGGCGGCATCGCATTGGGCACGGTCTGCGCATTCGAATGCCCGATGCCCTGCCGAAGAAGGCGGAACGCTCGCGTGGGAATTGGTTCGCAAATACTTTGGACCCGGTGGCGCTGCGACAGCGTGCAGCCGACCGCCTCGGCTGTGAACAATGGCTGGGCGGAGAGCTTGAAAAATTCACCGGTATGCGTATCTGAAATCACACTTCCACAGAACCTGGTCGACGGCGGATTTCAGCGATCCGGGGCGGGAGGCCATTGCCGCTTGTGGCCGGGATCCGGGGATCGCGGCGGGGAGGCACCGGCGGCCGTGTCATGGTGGCGCATGGCCGACGGTGGCCGACCCGGACGCGGCTCGTCGTCCAGCCCGTGGAGTCTCTTGACGATGAAGCGCGCCCGCCGCCGACCCACGGCCGGGGCAGCACCAGCGTGATCTCCGGCCGCCGACCGCGCTCACCGTCCGCCCGGCCGGCGAAACCCCGCGCGGCGAACCGGCCCCGCCTTTCACCCATCGTCGTCGCGGTCAGCCCCGACTCGGCCGCCACCGCGGTATTCGAGATCCCCTCAGCACACGCCGGGACGATCCGGGACCGCTCGGCCTGCCGCCTATGCGCCGACCCGGCAGAGCGCACCGACCCGGCACGATCTCGGCCCGACAAAGCGATCTCTACGGCCCGTGGTCCACGCTGACCCATGGAGCTAAGTTATCAATCCGGACTTCCCATTTCAGGTGCAGGCCGAAAGAGGCGGACCGGTCCCCCCTCGGCCTGCGCATCGGAGAAGAGGCGCCGATGGACGGCCCAGCGATGGCCGGCGATGAGGATTGAGCACGTCGACCTGATCGAGGTCGCGCTGCCGCTCGTGAGCCCCTTCCGATACTCGACCGGGACCATGACGGCCAGGGAGACGTTCCTGCTGCACGTGGTGACCGACACCGCCGAGGGCTGGGCCGAATTCGCCGGGGACCCCGACCCGGGCTACTACCCGGAGTTCGCCGGCGCCGCCGAGATCGTCATCCGCGACTTCCTGCTGCCCGGCGTCCTCGCGCTGCCAGAGCCGCGGGTCGCCGAGCTCGCCCCGGTCTTCGCGGCGGTCAAGGGCAACCGCCTGGCCAAGGCGGCACTCGAGACGGCGCTGCTGGATGCCGAGCTGCGCTCCTACGGAATGTCGCTCGGCACCTTCCTCGGGGCGTCGCGGGAGGCCGTTCCAGTCGGCGTGTCCGTCGGCATGCAAGACTCGGTCGGCGAGCTGCTCGATGTGGTGGAACGGTATCTGGCCGAAGGCTACGCCCGCATCAAACTGAAGATCGCCCCTGGCTGGGACCTCGAACCCGTGCGCGCGGTCCGGGAACTGTTCGGGAACGGCCTGCGGCTACAGGTGGACGCCAATACCGCCTACACCCTTGGCGATGCCGGGCACCTGCGCCGCCTGGACGAGTACGACCTGCTGCTCATCGAGGAGCCGCTGCAGGAAGACGACCTGTACGCCCACGCGCAGTTGCAGCGGCGACTGACGACCCCGATATGCCTGGACGAGTCCATCCACACGGCGCGCGACGCCGCCACCGCCATCGCGCTCGACGCGTGCCGGGCCATCAACGTCAAGCCGGCCCGTGTCGGCGGATACCTGGAGGCCCGGCGGATCCACGACCTCGCCAGCGCGCACGGGGTTCCCGTCTGGTGCGGCGGCAACCTCGAAACCGGCATAGGCCGCGCCGCCAACCTGGCGCTGGCCGCTCTGCCCGGCTTCACCCTCCCCGGCGATCTGTCGGCCTCGGACCGCTATTTCGCCGAGGACCTCACCGAGCCGTTCGTCCTGCACCACGATCTCATGCGCGTGCCCGACGGGCCGGGCATCGGCATCGATCCCCGGCCGGACGCGCTGACCCGGCACACCGTCGCCGTCAGGCGCCTCCACCCGCGGGAGTGACGTCAGGAGGCCTGCGCCTTGTTGCGGCGGAGTCCGGACGGCGCGCCTCACCGAGGTCAACGCGGACCGCCGGTCGACCGGCCTCGTCGACGGCATCGTCCGGGCGCGGTACCGGCACGGCGGCGGCCCCGTCCCGCTCCACCGGCCGCTGGGTACAGGCGGGCGGTCCTGGAGGACGTGCTCCACGACCGCCCCGGGCTGGCCGAAGGCCTCTACGGCGTCATCAACCCGCTGCCGGCCTGAGGGTCCCGGGCACGGCCCCGGGCCGGGCGAGATGCTGTTGGGCAAGGCGGCATTTCACCGCTGGCAGGGGGGTGCTCGTCAGGGGGTCGGGGTGGTCTCGTTCCGGAGGACGGCCAGGCGGTGGCGGTACTCCTTCTCGTCGATCTCGCCGCGGGCGAAGCGCTCGGCCAGGATCTGCTCGGCGCCCTCGGCCGGCGGCTTCGGGGGCGGCGGCGGGGGCGGTCGGTGGTCCCTGCCGGGGAGGTAGCGGACCACGAGGATGATCGTGAAGATCAGCAGGGCCCAGAACAGCAGCATGCCGACGGTCATGAAGCCGTAGCCCCAGCCGTTCATGTGATCGCCGTACATCATCGCGGCCCACTCCTTCCCAGGGCCGGCCGTGTCGCTGCTCGCGCGGTTCGGCTCGTGCCTTCCGGTGGGACGCCTCCACGGTGCTCCCGGCGAAGGGTGATCGGCAGCGGCGAAGGTCGGCGTTCGGGAGGGTCGAAGGTCCTTCTGCGGTGGCGGTCACTCCGGACCGGAGCCCGCGGCCTCTTCCGCGTCCGGGTGCTGATCGGAGAGTCTGGGGACATGGACAGCGAGGGACTGACCGAGCTCGTCCGCCGGCTTGCCGATGAACAGCGCTGGGACGACCTTCGGGCCCTGTACGACCGGCTCGATGGTGAGAGTCCCCGGTCGACGCCCTCCCCTCCGGAGAGGAGGGTCCGAGGGGAGCACGAACTGGGTCTGGCGTGGATCGCCCGCATCATGGCCGGGCGCGCGCCCGCTCGGCACGCCGCGCACATCGTGACCCGGGAGTACGAGGTCGACCCCTGGGAGGCGGCGGAACTCCACGAGGCACTGGCCATGAGGCCCTGGGCGGAGCTCGCCGAGCACCTGGCCCATCGCGAGCTGCGGCATCTGGTCGCGCATTCGCGGGTCCTGCGCGGTGAGGACCTGACCGGCGTGTCGACCCTCGACACCGCGGTGTTCGCCGGGGTCCCGTTCGTGCTCCAGCCGTGGGAACGCGTGTGCTGGGATTTCGAGTGGTCCATCCGCCACTTCTCCGGGCAGGGTGCCATCGGCTTCCCGAAGCCGTCCTTCCCTCCGGACGGCCTGGAGCTGACCGTGCCGATCGCCGGCACGGATCACACGGGCCTTCAGACCGAGCCCGTCCCCGACGCCTACTGGCTGGAATCTCCGATCACGGTGCGTGGTACGGCCTGGGAGGGGGCGGCGTTCGCGATGTCCACCTGGCCGGAGCCGCCCGCTGAGCCGTACGGCGCGCCGGCCGAGTTCGCCGCCGCCTATCCGGATCTGGTCGGCATGGCCGGGGGCGGCGCGGCCTACGGACAGTGGTCGGAGGCGCGCGGGCGCATCGGGATCTGGCGGCTTCTGGCCCGGATCGGCGGCCTCGCCGAGCCCGTCGACGCGGCGGCCATGGCGGACGTCGTCGCCCGCCTGCGCTGCGTGACCTGGCGTCGGCCCGACGACGACATCTGGTTCATGCACCTGGCCATCGAGGACCCGCTCAGCGGACTGACCTGGGTGCTGGACGGTCAGGACTTCGACTGACCCGCGAGCCCGGCGGAGAGGACGAGCCGTCAGACGGGCGTGATCGGGAGGGAACGGCGAGGCTGGAAGGTGAAGGCGGTACCGGTGCTGAAGCGGACGACGGCCACCTCGTCCGGCTCCGGCGTCGGGTGGTCGCGGCGGACGACCGTCGACCGCCACTCGTCGGCGCCGAGAGCGGTGGCCTCTACGTCGAGGTGGGGGTCCGCGGCGCGGACGATCGCCTTCAGCGCGGTCGTCCACTCCGGGCCGCAGAGGGAGATCCATGCGCCGTCCTCGTGTGCCGGGGACGGGCGGACGGTGATGGACGGGGCGTCGACCTCGGCGGCGACGTAGGCGGCGGGGTTGAGGAGGGGGTGCAGCGCGAGGAGGCGGGTCGCGCCCTCGGTGTCGCGCGGCAGGTCCAGGGCTTGGACGAGGCGCTCCGCGGCGACGCCGGCGATGCCGACGAGTTGCTTGCGGCGGATGCGGAGCAGTTCGGCGGCGTCGGTGGCGCGCTTGGCCACGGAGAGGGTGAAGGCCCGGTTGAGGAGGTGCATCTGCAGGCAGACCTCGTCGGCGATCCGGGCCAGGGCGGAGCGGGAGAAGGCGGCGAAGTCGAGGTCGGAGAGCAGGGGGCCGGAGTAGTCGGCGAGGCCGTCGTCGGCCGGGTCGATCGGGGCGAGTTCGAGGGTCGCGGCGCGGGAGCGCTCGTTGTCGGCGAGGAGCGGGATGCCCTGCGCGGGCGGGTACGACTCGTCGATGATCACCGTCCACGCGCAGTGGGGGTGCCGGTCGGCGGGGCTGCGGGGCGGGCGGTGGAGCGGTCGCACCTGGGCCTTCGGGTTGGTCGCGACCGCGGTGGCGTCGAAGGTGGGGTCCTCGATGTCGTGGCACATGGAGCGCACGTAGTCCTCGCCCATCGGCTCCACGTCCATCAGGGCGCCGCAGTGGTCGAGGTGGAACTCGCCGTGCCGGCGGTCGTGCACCGTGTAGCGGAAGTCCATGAACTGGGGCGGGGCACCGATGTCGAGCTGGAGGCCCTTGAAGATGGTCGGGACGTCGCCCTCGCCGGGCACGTCGGGGGCGTAGCCGAGGGCCCGCTGCATCCGCCGGGTGTAGATCGGGCTCGACGCCGCCCACTCCTCGATCGCGATCCGCGCCATCTTCTCCCTTCCGAACGCGGAGATGCACCACGCCATCCCGGAGCGGTCGATGAGCTGCCCGATCAGGAGCAGCTCGGGGACGGCGAGCGCGAGCTCCTCGCGGGTCAGGCCGGCGTACCGGCCCGGAGGTGTGGCCGGCGGGTGGGCCATCTGCGTGTCTCCTTGGTCTGCGGTGGGGGTTGCCGGAAGGCGGCGCCGGACGGCGGCGCCGGACGGCGGCGCCGGACGGCGTCCGGTGGGACGGGACCGTGTCCCACGCGCTACCGGTCGCTAGGCCAGGCCCAGCCGTTCGGCCGTCCTGTCCAGGTACTTGAGCACCGCGGCCTCGTCGGCGTCCGGTACGCCCCAGATCAGCTCGGACGCCCCGGCGGCCTCCCATTCGGCGAGGTCCTCGGGCGCGGGCCTCCTGGCGACCAGGATCCGCACGTCGGGCTCGCCCGCCCGGTCGGCCTCGGCCCACTCCTTGCGCAGGAGGTCGGCCTTCGCGGCGACGCCGGTCTCGATCGGGGTGGTCATCCAGCCGTCGGCGTTGCGGGCGATCCACTTCATGGTCTTCGGGCCGCCGCCGGCACCGATGATCACCGGGATGCGGCCCTGCGGCGGCTTCGGGTAGGCCCAGCTCGGGCCGAACGACACGAACTCGCCGTCGCAGGACGCCTCCTCCTCCGTCCACAGGGCGCGCATCGCCTCCAGGTACTCCTTGAGGACGGTGCGCCGCCTCTCCGCGGGGACGTGGTGGTCGGCCAGCTCGTCGGTGTTCCACCCGAAGCCGGCGCCGATCGTCAGCCGTCCGCCGGACAGGTGGTCGAGGGTCGCGAGCGTCTTGGCGAGGGTGATCGGGTCGGACTCCACCGGCAGCGAGACCGCGGTGGCCAGTCCGATCCGCTCGGTCACCGCGGCGGCGGTCGCCAGGCAGACCCACGGGTCGAGGGTGCGCAGGTAGCGGTCGTCGGGCAGGTCCTCGCCGCCGGTGGGGTGCAGCGCGTCGCGGCGCACCGGGATGTGGGTGTGCTCGGGGACGTAGAAGGTGTCGAAGCCGCGCTCCTCCGCGGCCTTCGCGAGGGCTGCCGGCCTGATGCCGCGGTCCGAGGTGAAGAGCACGACTCCGTTGCGCATGGCGTCATAGTAGAACGCGTTCCAGCGGAACTGGAAGAGTGACTGGACAGGTGTCCGATCGATCGCCCGGGGGGCGCCGGCCCTTGCCGCGCCGCGCGGTCCGGGACTAATGTGGACACATGTCCAGTCAGGTGACCAGTCCGGTGCGGCCCCAAAGAGCCGATGCTCGGCGGGGCCAGGCGGCGGAGAACCTGTCGGCCGCCGGAGCGCGGGAGTCGTGCCCGGCCGGGCACGGGGCGATGACGAGCAGGACGGCCGCCCGGCGTGCGGACGCACCGGCTTTCGGTAACGCGTTCTATTCCCTGTGCGCGAGGGCCGCGCGGCCCTCGCGCGCAAGCGAGAACTCCCGTGGAGAGAAGACATGACTGCTGCCGAGACCGGGCGGCTCGCCGCGATCCCCGAGGTGAGCATGGCCCTGGACGACCGGAGTCCCGAGGTCCCGGAGATCATCCGGGGCACCGGGCACCTGCCGGAGATGCGGGTCGACCCGATCGGGCTGTTCCACCGCGTCCGCGAGGAGTGCGGCGACATCGGGCGCTTCCGGCTCGCGGACAGGGACGTCGTGCTGGTCAGCGGCGCCGAGGCGAACGAGGTGTTCTTCCGGGCGCCCGACGGCCAGCTCGACCAGGCCGCCGCGTACCCGTTCATGACGCCGATCTTCGGCAAGGGCGTCGTGTTCGACGCGTCCCCCGAGGAGCGCCAGCAGATGCTGAAGAACCAGGCGCTGCGCGGGGACATGATGCGCGGCCACGCCCGGACCATCGAGGCGGAGATCCGCCGCATGGTCGCGGACTGGGGCGACGAGGGAGAGATCGACCTCCTCGACTTCTTCGCCGAGCTGACGATCTACACCACGTCGGCGTGCCTGATCGGCAAGCCGTTCCGCGACGAGCTCGACGGCTCGTTCGCCCACCACTACCACGAGCTCGAACGCGGCACCGACGCCATCGCCTACGTCGACGCGTACGCCGAGATCGACAGCTTCCGGCGGCGGGACGAGGCCCGCAGGGAGCTGGTCGCCCTGGTCGGGGGGATCATCGAGCGCCGCAGGCGGCGGGGCAAGGTGCCGCGGGACCAGCGCGACCTGCTCGACGTCCTCATCTCCCTGGACATGAGCGCCGACTACATCACCGGCATCTTCATCTCGATGATGTTCGCCGGTCACCACACCACCAGCGGCACCGCATCGTGGGCCGTGATCGAGCTCCTGCGCCATCCGGAGATCCTCGCCGAGGTGGTCGCGGAGCTCGACGCGCTCTACGCCGACGGGACCGAGGTGTCCTTCCAGGCGCTGAGGTCGATCCCCGTGCTGGAGTCGGCGCTGAAGGAGACCCTGCGCCTGCACCCGCCCCTGATCATCCTGATGCGGCTGGTCCGCGAGGAGTTCGACGTGCTCGGCAGCACCGTCCCCGCCGGGACGCTGATCGCGGCGTCCCCTCGGGTCTCCAACCGGATCGAGGCCGACTTCCCCAAGGCCGGGGACTTCGACCCGGGCCGCTACATCGATCCCCGGCAGGAGGATCTGCAGAACCGCTGGAGCTGGATCCCGTTCGGCGCCGGAAGGCACCGCTGCGTCGGCAACGCGTTCGCGATGATGCAGATGAAGGCGATCTTCTCCGTCATCCTGCGCGACTTCGCGTTCGAGCCCGTCGAACCCCTGGACTCCTACCGGGACGACACCTCCAAGATGGTGATCCAGCTACAGCAGCCGTGCCGGGTCAGGTACCGCAGGCGCGCGGGAAGGTGAGGCCGATGCGAGTCGTCGCGGACACGAGCGTCTGCCAGGGGCACCAGCTCTGCCAGCTGGAGGCCCCCGACGTGTTCGGTTTCGACGCCGGCGAGGACGTGGTCGAGGTCCTCGTCGAACGTCCGGACGAGTCGCGCCGCAAGGACGTGGCCGCGGCCGTGAAGTACTGCCCCGCCTTCGCGCTCTCTCTCGAAGAGGATTGAGGAAACGACGTGAGCGACTCCAGCGACCTGACCCGCGCCGAGATCGACGAGTTCTGGGACTCCTGGCTGGCGGCCAACCGCGAGGCCGAGCGGACCGGCGACTGGCGCGTGCTGGCCGAGTCCTACGCCGAGGACGCGACCTACGGCTGGATGTACAGCCCCGACGAGCACTTCATGGCCGTCGGCCGCGACCAGATCCGGGACTGGGCGATCGGCATCGAGATGGACGGCCTCGACGGCTGGCACTACGACTACCAGGCGACCGTGGTCGACGAGCGGAAGGCGATGATCGTCGGCTTCTGGAAGCAGCGCTCGGGGATCGTGAACGAGGAGACGGGCCGGGAGTACGAGGTCCTCGGGATCGGCGGCTCCTGGTTCGGCGTGGCGCGGCAGGCGAAGGGCCCGGACGCCGGCCAGATCAAGATCGCCTGGCAGCGCGACTGGTTCGACATGCCCTCGACCGCCCACACGTTCATGGAGATCCTCCAGTCCGGCAAGGCGCCCGAGACCCTGCTGCGGCGGATGAAGGTGGCCGGGCACGACGTCCCCGGCCACTACCACTACGACGAGCTCACCTCGACGCTGTGGCCGCCGCCGGTCGAGCGGGGCGACTACGTCACCCAGGAGCCGGGAGGCTCCCCCGAGGCGGCGAAGTGACCGGCCCCACGGCCATCCGCGTCCTGCACGTGGCCACCGGCAACGTCGGCCGCATCGCCCTGGGGCAGTTGATCGAGGACCCCCGCTTCGAGCTGGCCGGGCTGGTCGTGTCGAATCCCGCGAAGGTCGGACGGGACGCGGGCGAGCTCGCCGGGCTCGACGTGGTCACGGGCGTCGCGGCCACCGCCGACCTGGACGCGGCGCTCGCCGCCCGGCCGGACTGCGCCGTCTACTGCGCGATCGGCGAGACCCGGCTGCGGGACGCCCTCGCGGACATAGCGAAGATCCTCGCCGCGGGCAGCGACGTCGTGGCCTCCTCGCCGGTGCCGCTGATCTACCCCTGGGGGCTGCTGCCGGACCGCATGATCGGTCCCATCGAGGACGCCTGCCGGGCGGGCGGGACGAGCGTCTTCGTCACCGGGGTGGACCCCGGATGGGTCAACGACCTGCTGCCCTTCGCGATCGCCAGTACCTGCCAGCGGGTGGAGAAGGTCGTCTGCTCGGAGATCGCCGACTACGCGACCTACGACGGCGGCCCGGTCCTGTTCGACTTCATGGGCTTCGGGCGGCCCCTGGAGGACCTGCCGAGGATTCTCCAGCCGGGGATGCTGGCCGCGTCGTGGGGCGTCAGCCTCCGGATGCTGGCCCGCGGGTTCGGCTTCGAGCTCGACGAGATTACCGAGTGGTTCGAGCGGGAGCCGGCGCCGAAGGCGTTCGACGTGGCCGCGGGCCACATCCCCGCGGGCGGGATGGCGGCCGTGCGGTTCCAGATCCGGGGCGTCGCCCGCGGCAGGGAGGTCCTCGTCGTCGACCACACGACCAGGCTCCGCGGCGACCTGCGCCCCGACTGGCCGCAGCCCGCGCAGGACGGCGGCTCCTACCGGCTGGAGATCGTCGGTGAGCCGTCCTACCGCGTCGACGTCTGCCCGACCAGCGCCAAGGGCGACCACAACTACGCCGCCATCGCCGCGGGCGCCGGGCGCATCGTCAACTCGATCCCCGAGGTGATGGCGGCGCCGCCGGGGCTGCGGACGCCGCTCGACCTGCCCTTCGGCACCGCCCGCGGCGTCTTCGCGACCGCGCTGGCCGACTAGGACCCCCGACGGAAAGGGCACGAGCAATGGGACGTGTGGACGGCAAGACCGCCCTGATCAGCGGCGGCGCCCGCGGTATCGGCGCGGCCAGTGCCCGCGCCCTGGCCGCCGAGGGCGCCCGGATCGTGATCGGCGACATCCTCGACGAGGAGGGCGAGGCCGTCGCGGGCGAGCTGGGCGACGCCTGCCGCTACGTCCACCTCGACGTGACCAGCGCCGAGGACTGGGCGGCCGCCGTCGAGACCGCCGTCCGCGAGTTCGGCGCGCTCCACGTGCTGTTCAACAACGCGGGGATCGCCAACGGCGCGGCGATCCAGCGGTTCAGCCCGGAGAAGTGGCAGCAGATCATCGACGTCAACCTGACCGGCCCGTTCCTCGGCATCCGCGCGGCCGCCGACGCGCTGATCGCCGCCGGGGGCGGGTCGATCATCAACAACTCCTCCATCGAGGGCCTTCGCGGCACCTCCTGGGCGCACGGCTACGTGGCCTCGAAGTGGGGGCTGCGCGGCCTCACCAAGTCGGTCGCCGTGGAGCTCGCCCCGCACGGCGTCCGGGTCAACTCGCTGCACCCCGGCCTGATCCGGACGCCGCTCACCGAGGGCATCCCCGACGACATGGTCCCGATCCCGCTCGGACGCCCCGGCCTGCCCGAGGACGTCGCGTCCTTCGTCGTCTTCCTCGCCAGCGACGAGTCGTCCTTCGCGACCGGATCGGAGTTCGTCGTCGACGGGGGGACCGTCCAGCAGATCCCGCACAGGAGCTGACGCGCGGCCGGCCGCTCCCCCGCCGTCCGACCGAACCGAGAACGGGCGCCACCGGCGACCGATGAGCAGAGACGGACCGATGAACCCACAGACCTCCCCCGGAACGGCCATCCCCCAGGTGATCCCCGCCGCGGACCTCCCCGGCGACGCCGAGCGGTTCGACGTCGTGGTGGTGGGCTTCGGGATCGCCGGCGGCTGCGCCGCGCTGGAGGCCGCGCGCTCGGGCGCCCGGGTGCTGCTGCTGGAGCGGGCCGCCGTCCACGGCGGCACGTCGAGCATGTCCGGCGGCCACTTCTACCTCGGCGGGGGCACCGCGGTCCAGCGCGCCACCGGGCAGGAGGACTCGGTCGAGGCGATGGCGCGCTACCTGACGGCGACCTCCAAGGACCCCGACGAGCGGAAGATCCGGGCCTACTGCGAGGGCTCGGTCGCCCACTTCGAGTGGCTGGAGGCGCTCGGGTTCGAGTTCGAGCGGTCCTACTTCCCCGGCAAGGCCGTGATCCAGCCCGGCACCGAGGGCCTGATGTTCACCGGCAACGAGAAGGTGTGGCCGTTCCGCGAGGAGGTCCGGCCGGCGCCCCGGGGGCACAAGGTGCCGGTGCCCGGGGACACCGACGGCACGAAGCTGGTCATGGACCTGCTGCGCGACCGGGTCGAGGAGGCGGGGGTCGAGGTCCGCTACGAGACGGGCGCGACCAACCTGGTGGTCGACGCCGGCGGCGCGGTCACCGGCGTCGCCTGGAGGAACTACGACCGGACCGGCGTCCTCGCGTGCGCCGCGGTGGTGATCGCGGCCGGCGGCTTCGTGATGAACCCGGACATGGTCGCGGCCCACACGCCGGCGCTCGGCGGGAAGCTGTTCACGCTCGGCGGCACCTACGACGACGGGCTCGGGATCCGGCTCGGGCGGTCGGCCGGGGCCGCGCTGGAGCACATGGACGAGCCCTTCGTCACCGCGCCGTTCTACCCGCCGTCCTCGCTGGTGAAGGGGCTGATCGTCAACAGGCGCGGCGAGCGGTTCGTGGCCGAGGACAGCTACCACGCGCGCACGTCGTACTTCGTCCTCAGGCAGCCCGGCGCCGCCGCCTACCTGATCGCCGACAGCGACCACATGGAGGAGCAGCGGATGCCCCTCGTGGTGCTGAAGGACGGCTACGAGACGATCGAGGAGATGGAGGGCGGCCTGGGGCTTCCCCCGGGCTCGCTCGCCGCGACGATGGCGCGCTACAACGAGTACGCCGCGCGGGGCGAGGACCCCGACTTCCACAAGCACCCCGACTGGCTGGCGCCGCAGACGAACGGCCCGTGGGGCGTCTACGACCTCACCCTGGGCACCGCCCTCTACGCCGGATTCACGCTCGGCGGCATGGCCACGACGGTCGACGGCGAGGTGCGGCGGGAGGACGGGTCGGTCATCGGCGGGCTCTACGCGGCCGGGGCCTGCGCGTCCAACATCGCGCAGGACGGTGCGGGCTACTGCTCGGGGACCCAGCTCGGCGAGGGCTCGTTCTTCGGCCGCAGGGCCGGCCTCGCCGCGGCCGCGCGGGGACGCGGCGCATCCCGGTGAGGGGACGGGCCGCGGGCCGGAATGTCGGTGCGGTCGCCTAGCCTCTCGGGAACCGAGCAGCGGGAGGCAGCGTGGCCGCATTCGTCCTCATCCACGGCGCCGGTGACGTCGGCTGGTACTGGCATCTCGTGGAGGCCGAGCTCCGTGCGCGCGGCCACGAGGCCGTCTCGCCGGACCTCCCCTGCGACGACGACTCGGCCGGCCTGCCCGAGTACGCCGACACCGCGGCCGCCGCCGCCGACGACCGGACCGGCCTGATCGTCGTCGCGCAGTCGTTCGGCGGCTTCACCGCACCGCTCGTCTGCGAGCGGGCGGCCGTGGACATGCTCGTCCTGGTCGCGCCCATGATCCCGGCGCCGGGAGAGTCGCCCGCCGCCTACTGGGGCAATACGCGGTACGAGGAAGAGGAGCGGGAGAGCCACGACGGCACCGTCGCCCTGTTCTACCAGGACGTCCCGGCCGATCTGGCGGACGAGGCGCTGCGGCGGTCGCGGGGCCAGTCCGAGGCCCGGATGGGCGAGCCGACGCCGATGCGGGCCTGGCCCGACGTCCCCACGAGGGTCCTGGTGTGCCGCGACGACCGCCTGTTCCCCGCCCGCTACCTCCGCCGGGTCGCCCGCGAGCGCCTCGGCATCGTCCCCGACGAGATCGACGGCGGGCACACGCCCGCGCTGAGCCGGCCCCGCGAGCTGGCGGACCGCCTCGAGGCCTACGCCGCCGGGCTCGGCCCGCGCGACGGCCTCCGGGAGGGCACCTCCGGGTGAGCACATCGCGGCGGCCGGGCCGCCCCGCGACCCGCTCGGGTCGCGAGGCGGCCGGCGTCCGTACCGGTTCACACGGCTGAGGGCTCCAAGGGGGGGTCTTGCACGCGCAGCAGGACCGGCCAGGTCATGGGGCCGACGATCCCGTCGTCGTCGACGTGGCCCCACCGCTGCACCGCCTTCACGGCCGCCTCGGTCTTGGCGTCGAACGTGCCGTTGATGGAGACCTCGGGGTGGCTGCGTGCCAGTAGCAGCCCTTGCACGGTCTCCACGTCCTCGCCGGTATCGCCCCTGCCGAGCATTGGAAGGTTCTTCACCATCTTCTCCGTCCAGTCGTCGTCGTACGCGGGTCGTCCGTAACCGGCGATGTCGGCGGCGGCGCGGATGCGGCGGCGCACCGCGTCGCTGGTGTTTCCCTCGATCGCTTGCAGCCGCCCGCCGCCGAGCGAGAACTCGACCACGCCGACGTGGTCGATCGCACCGATGTTGTCCGTGCCGCCCCAGTCGTAGAACACGATGTCGCCCGGCTTGGCGGCGTTCACGTTCGCGGCGGTTCCGCTGTGCCAGCGGCCGATCCTCTGGAAGTCCTGGGCGTGCGTCACGGTGTAGGCGCGGTCCCCGGCCGGGAGGACGGCCCCGGCGTTGCCGCTGTGCCGCGCCCAGTAGGTGACGGCCATGTCGCACCAGCCCGCGAGGAGGTACTCGTCGCCGTGCCTGGACGCGTACTCCCGGGTGATGACGTTCGGCCGCCCGGAGATGCCGATCGTGCTGCGGGCCTCGGCGACCATCTGCGCCGCGGTCATCGCTCCTTCGCCTCCTCGCCGAGGGGTGGGCCGCGGAAGAAACCGTCGCGGTCCGGGGCGCCGAAGAGGCTTTCGAGAACCTCCTGCTCGTCGGGCTCCGTGGGGTTGTGGACGGCGGGGTGGACGTCCACCTCGTCCATGTGCTCTAGCTCCTGGTTCATGCTGCCTCCTGGACATTCGGGCATTTCCCGCTTCGCGGGGGTCACTGTCACTGCTGACGGTGATGGTTGTGACACCTTCCGTTACTCCTAGTTTGCGGCCAGGTCGGACGTTCATCCTGAGTCGATCAGAAAGAGTGTTATGGCCTCACCAGCAGTTCTTCCGCGCCGCGCCAGCCGGGTGCCGGATCGCGCGGCCGGGCACCCGGGTGCCGGGCGGTGGCCCGCGGTCGAAGATCCCAAGCGTTGCTTCGGCGGCTCCGGCGTACGGCTACGGTGAGCGGACTACGTCTGCGAGAGCGGGAGCACAGGGTGGCAGGCAACGAGCACGACTCCGTCGTCCGGATCCGCGACGACGTCCCGGCGTCCGCCCGGGTGTACGGGTGGGCACTGGGCGGCAAGGACAACTACCAGGTCGACCGCGACTTCGCGTTGAAGACGGCGCCGGCGTTCCCCGAGTCCATCGACATCACCCGGCAGAACCGGCTGTTCCTCTACAGGGCCGTGCGATATCTCGCGGCCGAGGCCGGGATCCGCCAGTTCCTGGACATGGGGTGCGGGCTGCCGACCGACAACAACGTCCACCAGGTCGCCCAGCGGTTCGCGCCGGACGCCCGCGTCGTCTACGTCGACCACGACCCCATCGTGCTCGCGCACGCCCGCGCGCTGCTGGCAGGCGACGGGTCCACCGTCGTGATCACCGCCGACTTCCGCGACACCGAGACCATCCTCGCCGCGCCCGAGGTCGAGCGCCTGATCGACTTCGACGAGCCGCTGGCGGTGCTGTTCCTGTCGGTCGGCCACCACCTCACCGACGCCGACGACCCGGGCCGGATCGTCCGCACGATCCTGGACCGGGCCGCGCCCGGCAGCCACCTCGCGTTCTCCCAGATCGTCTGCTCCGACCCCGACCGCGCCGCGGACCTGGACGCCCGGATGCGCGCGGCGGGCATCCCGTGGCAGAACCGCACCCGCGACGAGGTCGACGCGCTCCTGCGCGACGGCCTGGAGCCGGTCGAGCCCGGCCTGGTCAACCTGATGCAGTGGCGGCCCGACCCCGACCAGCCGCCCCTGCCTCCCGTCCCGGACGAGCTCACCCCCTTCGTCGGGGCCTCCAAGATGGGCCGGGACTTCTGCGAGTACGGGGGCGTCCTCCGCAAGGCCTGAATCTCCCGGTCTCCGCGCTCCGACACCGAGGCGCCGCGAAGCGCGCGGCAGAGGGCGCGAGCAACACCGGCGGCGCACCCGGTCCGCCTCCACGGGGACCCGTCGCGGGCGGTCCCCGTCAGGTCGCCGCCAGCTCGTACGCCACCTTCTGCTCGTCGAGCCCTCGCAGCACGTCGGCCTCGGCTCCGTCGTCGACGATGATCCGGTCGAAGGCCGACAGCGGCGCGACCCGGTGGAGCGCCACCCGGCTGAGCTTGGAGTGGTCGATCAGCAGCACGCCGCGGGCCGCCGCGCCGAGCATGGCGCGCTTCACCGAGACGATGCGCTGCTCCTGGTGGTAGGCGAACCCGCCGGAGACCGCGGACGTCGACACGAAGCACAGGTCGACGTTGAGCGCCTCGATCGCGTCCACGCACGAGACCCCGAGGAACGAGTCGTGCAGCGGGTCGTAGTCGCCGCCGAGCGCCATCAGCCGGATGTCGCGCTCGCCCGACAGCAGGTTGATGGCCTGCAGGAAGTTGGTCACCACCGTCAGCGGGGCCATCCCCGCCAGCCGCCGGGCCAGCGCGAGCGCCGTGGTGGAGTCGTCGAGCATGACCGCCATTCCCGGCTCGACCATCTCGGCGGCCTTCGCGGCGATGGCGTCCTTGGCGGGCCGCATCGACTTCATCCGGTAGGCGACGTTGCTCTCGAACACCCCGGACGGCTGCGCGGTCACCCCGCCGCGGTGCTTGCGGACGACGCCCTGCCGCTCCAGCTCGTCGAGGTCGCGGTGGATCGTCATGAGGCTGACGCCGAAGCGCTCGGCGAGCCCGGCGGCGGAGACCGACCCCGCGGAGAGCACGATGTCGGCGATGTCCTGCCTGCGTCGCTCGGGCCCGGCCGCTCCAGCACGCGCGTCCCCGCTCTCCCTGCCCATGCCGGAACCTCCCACCGGCCGGCGCGCGCGACCGGGTGTCGGCGAGGGGCCGGGCGGCACACAAGGTAACACGTTCGGATGGTTTGTTAACACGAGGGTCAGTCCAGTTGACCTTCCTCGGTCGACCCTGCTTGCACCCCCGCCAGGGCGGTGAAGGCGTTCGGGGCCTAGGCGGTGGTGGTCCGGCGCGGACGGGCCGCGGGCCTGGCCGGGTGGCGGGCCGGGCGCCAGGTGGCCACCAGCGCGAAGGCCAGCAGGAGTTCGGCGATGTCGCCGCCGTAGTACATGAGTTCGGCGCCGCCGCGTACCTGGGCGATGGGTGCGTGGATGTCGATGAGGAACCCGCCGTAGATGAGCTGGGAGACGGTCGCGTGGACGGCGACGGCCACGCCGAGGGCCACCAGCCGGGCCAGGACGCCGGGACGGGAGGGCGCGGGATCCGGCCCCGCGATGACCCAGGCGAACAGGCAGCCGGACAGCAGGAAATGGATGTGCAGCGCCATGTGCAGAGCCGAATGCTCCATGGTCGCGTTGTACAGCGGGGTGAAGTAGACCAGGGGAAGAGTGCCCGCGCTGAGCACCAGGGCGGGAACCGGATGGGCCAGGATCCGCAGGGGGACGCTGCGCAGGACGCGGGTCAGCGTCCTGGCGCGGGCGGCGGGAACAGCGCGCAGCAGCACCGTTATCGGGGCGCCCAGAACCAGTGCCGGCGGCGCGTACATGCCGATGAGCAGGTGCTGGAGCATGTGCCCCCGGAAGTCGCGGTCGGCGAACGCGTCCAAGGGCGCCGACAGCGCGAGCGCGAGAAGCGCGCAACCGGTCAGGAACGTCACCGCGCGCATCCATCCCGGGCCCCGTGCCGGGTTCCGGCGTCGGCCACGCCACCACAGCGCCATGTAGGTCGACGCGACCAGCCCCACGAGAGCGAGAGGCACAACCGTGTCCAGCGGAGTGCCCCCGCCGTGTTCGTGCATCGGGTGGGCCGCCGCTTGGAGGAGCTGCGTTGCGGGCGTCATGCGTCCCGTCCCGGGGTGGGCGCGGGTCCGTCAGGTGCGCCGGACGGCGACAGCGGCTTGGCGGTGCGCTGGACGACGTAGCCGACGGCGACCAGGACCACGCCGAGCAGAAGGAACCCGATGTCCCACCAGATCTGGTGAGGGCCGCCGTGGACGTGGTGGATGCCCAGTATCTGGTGGTCGACGATTCCTTCGACGACGTTGAACAGCCCCCAGCCGACCAGGATCCAGCCCCACAGCGCCGCCGAGGTCCACACCCGGCGGCGCTGGTGCGTGACCCGCGAGTACAGGACGGCGAGGCCGGTCAGGACCGACAGCCAGCACACCACGTGGAAGACGCCGTCCCACACCGTGTTCATCTCCAGCCCAGACACGGTGTGCGGCGAGTAGTACTTCACCCCGATGTTGTCGGTGTTCGTGCTGGTCAGCATGTGGTGCCACTGGAGCAGCTGGTGCAGCAGAATGCCGTCGACGAACCCGCCCAGACCGACCCCGAGGACGATCCCCGGCAGTCGCAGGTCCACCGGCGTCAGGTCCGCGCGGCCTTCTCGAACGGTCGCGGTCATCTCTCTCCAATGCGTGGATGGGCGGATTCAGCGGCTGCCGTGCGTTCGGTAGGGCTCGGCGTCGCTCCACTTGACGTCCAGGCCATGGCCGGGGCGGTCGGGCGCCGGGACGAGGGCGCCGTCCTCCGGGGTGAGCGTCCCGTCGAAGAGCAGCCGTTCGACGCGGACGTGGTCGTGGAAGTACTCGAGGTGGCGCAGGCGGCCGACCGCGCAGAACGCGTGCGCGGAGACCGCGGGGGCGCAGTGGGCCGACAGGTCGGTCTGCCGCGCCGCGGACAGCCCCGCGACCTGGAGGAGGCCCGTGATGCCGCCGCAGCGGGTGACGTCGGCTTGGAGGCAGTCCACGGCCGGCCCGTCCAGGAGGCCGGCGAAGTCCTTCAGGACGAACCCGTACTCCCCCGCCGCGACCTCCAGCCGTCCCGGCCCCTGGTCGCGCACGAGGCGCAGGCCCTCGACGTCGTCGGAGCTCACGGGCTCCTCGAACCAGCGGACGTCCCACACCTCGGCGAAGCGGCGCGCCCAGTACAGGGCGTCCTTGCGCGTGAGGGCCCCGTTGGCGTCGGCGAACAGCTCGGGGCCGTCCCCGATCGCGTCCCGGACGGCCGCGAGCCGCCGCGGGTCCTCCTCCGGGCGCCGCGACACCTTCAGCTTGACCCGCGGGACGCCCTGCTCGACCCAGCCGGCGAGCTGGCCGGCCAGCCGGTCCAGGGGGTAGTTCGTGAAACCGCCGCTGCCGTAGACGGGGACCCGGTCGTGGAAGGCCGGCAGCACCCTGAACAGCGGGAGTCCGAGCAGCCTCGCCTTGAGGTCCCAGAGCGCGACGTCGACGGCGGACACCGCCATCGCCCCCACTCCGGACCGTCCGGCGTTGCGGATCGCGGCGGACATCCGCTCCCACGCGGCGGGCGGTGCGAGCGCGTCGGCGCCCCGGACCGCGGACGCCAGCGCGGACTCCACGAACGCGGCGACCGAGACGTCCCCGTAGGTGTAACCGATCCCGGTCTGCCCGGCGGCGTGCGCCTCGACGATGACGATGGTCGTCGAATCCCAGCGCAGCGTGCCGTCCTCCTCGCCGCCGCCGGGGCCGTCGGTGGGCACCTCGAAGGCGTGCACACCGAGGCCGTCGACCTCGACAGCGCCCCGCGAACGCATCGGCTCCCCCTTCTTCGGCGTCAACCTTCCGTTGGCCACTGGGACCGGACCTAAACAAAGGCGGGGGGCTGGGCGGCGTACCATACCTAGGAGTATGGTTCCGCACCATGGAGTATGGAGACGGGATCGCGCGCCGCGTCCGGGACCTCGCGCCGACGCTCGCCGAGCGCGCGCCGGACGCCGAGCGGGCGCGGCGGCTGCCCGACGAGACCATCGCCGACCTGGCCGGGACCGGCCTGTTCGACATGCTGGTGCCGAAGCGTTTCGGCGGCGCCGAGCTCGGGTTCGAGGAGATGGCCGCGGCGTGCCGCGAGGCGGGCGCCGGCTGCGCCTCGACGGGCTGGCTGTCGGTCATCTACTCGCTCCACAACTGGATGGTCGCGCTGTTCCCCGAGCAGGCGCAGGCCGAGGTCTGGGCCGACCGGCCGTACGCGCTGATCCCCTGCGTCCTGTCACCGGGCGGGACGGCGGCGCCGGCGGAGGGCGGGCACCGGGTCACCGGGCGCTGGTCGTGGGGCAGCGGGGTGATGCACGCCGGACACGTGATGGTGATGGCGCTGGTCGCCGAGGGCGACGCGATCGAGCCGCGGCTGTTCCTGCTGCCGCGCGAGGAGGTCGCGGTCCACGACGTCTGGCACACCAGCGGGATGCGGGGCACCGGAAGCAACGACATCGAGGTGCCGGACGTGTTCGTCCCCGCGCACCGGTCGGTGCCGCTGGCGGACCTGGCGGAGGGGCGCTCGCCCGGCTCCCTCGTCCACTCCGGCGCGCTCTACCGGACGCCGCTCGTGCCCGTGTTCGCGCTGACCGGCGCCGCGCCCGTGCTCGGCGCGGCCGAGGGCGTGCTGGCACGGTTCGCCGAGCGGACGCGGGGCCGGGTGATGGCCTACTCCGGCGAGCGGCAGCGCGAGACGGCGGGCGCGCAGGTCCGGCTCGCGGCGGCGACCGCGGACCTGGCCGCGGCCCGGCTGCTGCTGGAGGACGCGCTGCGCGGCGTCGTCCGCGCCGTGGCGGACGGAGGCTGCGACCTGCGGCGCCGCGCCAGGGCCCGGCTGGTGGCGGCGCACGTCGCCGGGACCGCCCGGCGGGTCGTCAACGACCTGTGCTCGGCGGCCGGGGCGAGCGCGCAGTTCACCGACTCGCCCTTCCAGCGGGCGCAGCGGGACGTGAATACGATCACCGGGCACGTGGTGTTCGAACCGGACGCGGCGTACGCCCTCTACGGCAGGATCGAACTGGGCCTGGACCCCGGCCCGGTGGCCCTGGTGTGACGGCGGCACGGCGGCGAGGGCGGGGGGCGATGACGGCCGGCACGAGAACGGGCGGCGGGAAGACGGGCCGGCCCAGGGTGGCGCGGCGCGACTGGATCGAGGCGGCCTACGGGGAGCTGGCCCGCGCCGGCGAGCGCGGGGTGGCGATCACCGCGCTGGCGGCCCGGCTCGGCGTCACCAAGGGCAGCTTCTACTGGCACTTCCGCGACCGCCCCGAGCTGATGCGGGCCCTGCTGGACCGGTGGGCGCACGAGCGGACCGACGAGATGCTGGGCCTCGCGCTCGGCAGCACCGCCGACCCGCGCGAGCGGCTGCGCCGCATCCAGGCGCTCGGCCGCGAGGTCGCGCCGATCGACCGGGCGATGCGGCTGTGGGCCCAGCACGAGCCGGCGGCGGAGGATGCGGTGCGGCACGCCGACCGGGCGCTGCTCGGGCACATCGTCGCCTGCCTGGAGGACCTCGGGTTCGACGCGCGGGAGGCGCGCCTGCGGGCGCGGCTGATGCTGCGCGTCTGGGCGGGCGGCTATCTCGTCCCCGAGTCCGAGTCCGACCCGCAGGAGCGCACGCTGGAGATCCTCCTCGCTCCGTAGGCCCGTCCCCGGCGCGCGGTCACTCCCGGCGGACGAAGCCGTGGCGCGCCAGCATCTCGGCGAGCTGCCGTCCGGCCGGGGTGAGCTCCCTGCCGAGCCCGCGGCACGCGGCGCAGCGCTCCTTCTCCGGCTCGGACGGGCGGGCGTTCATGTGGTCGTCGATGGCGCGTTCCACGGCGGTGACGATGGCGGGCTCGGGGGCGGCGGGCCGTTCGGGCGCGGCGACGGGCGGGGCCGCCGGCGTGGCGGCCTGGGCGGGGCGCCACTCGTGGGCGCGGCGGGCGGCCTGGGCGACCGCGATGAGCTCGCCGGCCCGCCGGTGCCAGGCGAGCCACTGCTCGTTCGGCGTGGTGCCCGAGCCCCCGCACTGCGCGCAGTCGTCCTCCAGCGCGTCCAGGAGCCGCGCCACCAGTCCGGCGCTCGCCGCCCGGTCACCCACTACGGTCACCTCGCGCAGGCTTCACGATCCCTGTCCATTCACGCCGTCGCCGTCCGGGTCCCGCGGGCCCCCTCACCTCGTACGCGCGCCAGGCCCGCGGGGTTCGGACGGGCGCCGGTCATCGCGGCGCGCCGATCATTTCGACGGCGCGCCCCGCGGCCGCCCGCCTCCGGCGGCGGGGCGGGGCCGGTGAGCGGGGCGCCGTGTACGCTCGGGCCCGGCCGTCGCGTCGCGACGGTCCGAACCCCTATCGTGGTATCGCCCGCGACCGCACCGCCCGGTCCCCGACCGGGGGCGGCGCGGCGGGGGGCCGCCGAGGGCCGGGGTGAGGGGCCGCCAGAGGGGACTCCGTGCGAAAGGCTGGGGTGTGAGTCAGCGACGACCGCGGCCGTCAGGCGAAGAGCAGGCGGGCGAGTCGGCCGGCGCCGTTCCGGACGACGTCGCGGCCGCCGTGGAACGCGTGCTGAGCGCTACCACGCTGCTCTGGAACCGCGCGGACCAGGGCCTCGAACCCGCCATCTCGCCGATCCAGCTGCGCGCCGTGGAGGTGATCGCGAGGTTCGGCCGGCTGAACCTCGGCGGGCTCGCCGAGGAGCTCGGCGCGATCCCCTCCTCCACGAGCCGGCTGTGCGACCGGCTGGAGGCGGCCGGGCTCATCGTGCGGGAGACCGCCCGCACCGACCGGCGCGAGATCGTGCTGCGGCTGAGCGACCAGGGCGAGCGGCTGCACGCCGAGCTGGTCCGGCGGCGGCGCGCGGCGGTGCGCGACGTGCTGGCGCAGATGTCCCCCGCGTCCCGGGGCCGGCTGCTCGACGCGCTCACGGAGTTCGGTCAGGCGGGCGAGAGGCGGGAGCGCGGCAAGGGGGTCCTCGGGTCCCGGACGGCCTGATCGGCGCCCGCTTCCGGCCCGTTCGCAGGCGCGTCCTTCGCGGCTCGATATCAAGTATTTGCCATATGGCAAACTCTTTGGCAGTCTTCCCGTGCGGTCCTGCGTCAGAGACGGGGCGGACCCGAGTAAACAGCCGCGTTCCCGCGGTCGGACGGGCGGTCGAGGGGGGCCGGCCGCTCCTGCGGTCCGGCCGCCGTACCGCAGGAGCGGCCGCACCGGGACGCGGCAGCGCCCGCCGTGCCGGCAGGCAGTGATGAGATGGGGTCTCGATGAGCACGCAGGGCCGCCCGGCCGGGGATCAGGACGGCCGCACGGCCGGAGGCGGGCAGGGCCGACCGGCCGGGGCCGGGCGGGGACGACCGGCCAGGATCGAACGGGCGCTGCGCGCCGCGCCCGCGTACGCGCTGCCCGAGGTGCTGGCCGCGACGCTCGCGCACGAGTACCCCGGCGTCTCCACCACCCGGCTCCTGGTCTGCGACTACCACTCGCGCGCCCTGATGCCGGTCGCGCCCCTCCTGGCCACGCCCCGGCTCGACGGTCCGCCGGTCCCGGACGGCAGGGCCTCGGCCGCTATCGAGGCCGCCGAGGAGGTCGCCGAGGAGGAGGCCGCCGAGCCGATCGGGATCCGGCAGAGCCGGGCCGGGCGCTCGTTCGCCGCGGGTCGCGTCATGGTCTCCCCCGCGGAGGACGGCGACGGATCCGGCGAGACCGGGACCTACATACCGGTCAGCGCGCGGGGCGAGCGGCTCGGCATCCTCCAGGTCGGCTCGTCCGGCCCCTGGAGCGCGGGCGAGATGGCCGAGCTGGCCGAGATCGGCGAGCTGCTCGGCAGCGCGCTGAAGGTCGCGTGGAGCCGGACCGACCGGTACGAGCGGGCCAGGCGGCGCCACCGCCTCACGCTCGCCGCCGAGCTCCAGTGGCAGCTGCTTCCCGGCCACGCGCACGCGGACACCTCGTTCAGCCTCGCGGGGCACCTGGAGCCGGCCTACTCGATCGGCGGCGACAACTTCGACTGGTCCGTCGAGCACGACCACCTGGCGCTGACCGTCACCAACGGCGCGGGCACCGGCATCAAGGCGGCGCTGCTGACGTCGCTGACCGTCGGCGCGCTGCGCAACGCGCGCCGTTCGGGCGCCGACCTCGGCGAGCAGGCGAGCCTGGCGAACGACATGGTGCACGTGCGCTACGGCGGCCGGGAGTTCACCGAGACCCTCGTCATGCGGATCGACCTGATCGAGGGGACCGTGCACGTCATCGACGCGGGTTCCCCGCGGCTCCTGCTGATGCGCGGCTCCGAGGTGACGCGGGTGCCGCTGGAGCAGCAGCTCCCGCTCGGCATGTTCCCCGACACCGAGTACCGCCCCCAGCGGTTCGCGCTGGAGCCCGGCGACCGGCTGGTCATCGTCAGCGACGGGGTCTTCGGCGCGAAGGCCAGGAGCGGCGAGTACGGGACGCACCTGCTGGAGCAGGCCACCCGGCGCAGCCGCCTGCAGCCCGCGGCCGAGGTCCCGCTGACCGTCATCGACGAGCTCATCGAGTTCCACGAGGGGACCGACCTCGCCGACGACGCCGTCGTGGTGTGCTTCGACTGGCACAGCTCGTCCGGCGGCGCCACCCCGGTCCCGCCCGCCCGGACCCTGCACGGCGAGTCCGCGATCTGACGGGGGCCGCCCGCGGGCGGTTCCCGGCCGGCGGCGGCCTCCGCTCACTCGGCCGGCGGGCTCGGCGGATCGTCGGGGACGAGGTCGAGGGCCACCTCGAGGGCGGCGGCGTGCACCTCGTCTTCACTGAAGGTGGTCTCGCGCATGGCGAAGTGGGTCATGTGCAGCGTGAGGATGGACAGGCGGGCGCGTATCTGGTCGGGCAGGCCCGCCTTCTCGTCGACCATGAAGTCGGAGAAGGACTTCATGCGCTGGCGCAGCTCCGAGGCGGTCTTCAGGTCTCGGACGGCCGGTTCGTTCTGCTGCATGAAGCGGAGCAGCTCCCTGCCGGGACCCTGGATGATCTCCGCGTAGCGGCGCACGAACTCCCGTCGCGACGCCGGGGCGGGCTCCTGCCCGCGCGCCCACTCCAGGAGCTCCTCGGCCTCGGCGTAGAAGTCCTCGAAGAGGCTGCCGACGATGTCCTCTTTGGTCTTGAAGTGGTAGTACAGCGCCGCCTTCGTCACGTCGAGGCGCTCCGCGATCTCGCGCAGCGAGGTCTTCTCGTAGCCCTGCTCGGCGAACAGCTCCAGCGCGACACTGCGGATCCGCTCGCGGGTGTCGCTCCGACGGCGGGTCATCGCGCCCTCCCCCTCAAACTTACTTGACGCCCGGCTAGTTACGAGTCTACCGTACGGCGGGTAAGAACTAGCCGGGCGGCAGGTAAGTCGGACGGAGCGGGGACAGGGATGAGTACGGCAAGAGCGGCGAGCGGCACGGTGGAGCCGCCCCAGAGCAAGCGACAGGTGTACGTCGTGATGAGCGGGCTGATGATCGGCATGCTGCTCGCCATGCTGGACAACCTGGTGGTCGGCACCGCGATGCCCACGATCGTCGGCGAGCTGGGCGGGGTGGCGCACCTGTCCTGGGTGGTCACCGCCTACACGCTGGCCACCGCCGCGGCGACGCCGATCTGGGGCAAGCTCGGCGACATGTACGGCCGCAAGGGCATGTTCATGGCCGCCGTCGTGCTGTTCCTGGCCGGCTCGGCGCTGGCCGGCATGGCGCACAGCATGGGGCAGCTGATCGCATTCCGCGGCGTCCAGGGCCTCGGCGCGGGCGGCCTCATGGTCGGCGCCATGGCCATCATCGGCGACCTGGTGCCGCCCCGCGAGCGCGGCCGCTACCAGGGGCTGATGGCCGCGGTCATGCCGCTGGCCTTCATCGGCGGCCCGCTGCTGGGCGGCCTGGTCACCGACCACCTCAACTGGCGGTGGGCCTTCTACGTCAACCTTCCGCTGGGCGCCCTCGCCCTGGTGGTCACCGCGCTGACCATGCACCTGCCCAAGCGTCCCCGCAGCACGTCCCGCATCGACTACATCGGCGCGGTCCTGCTGAGCGCCGGCATCGTCTGCCTCTCGCTGGTGACCAGCTGGGGCGGCACGGAGTACGCCTGGGGCTCCGCCACGATCATCGGCCTGGGCGCCGGCGCCGCCGTCCTGCTGGTCCTGTTCGTCCTGTGGGAACTGCGAGCGGAGTCCCCGATCCTGCCGATGAGCCTGTTCCGCAGCCGCAACTTCACGCTGGCCTCGGTGCTGGGCTTCCTGGTCGGTTTCGCGATGTTCGGCGCGGTGACCTTCCTGCCGCAGTTCCAGCAACTGGTGCAGGGCGCCTCGGCCACCAACAGCGGCCTGCTCCTGCTTCCGCTGATGATGGGCATGCTCGTCACCACCATGACCGTCGGGCAGCTGGTGACCCGCACCGGGCGCTACCGCGTCTACCCGATCGTGGGCGGGGTCGTCATGACCGCGGGCATGCTGCTGCTGTCCCGGCTCACCGTGGACTCCACCCAGCTCACCACCGCGCTGTTCATGCTCGTGCTCGGCGCCGGCATGGGCTTCCTGATGCAGAACACGATGCTCATCGCGCAGAACAGCGTGGAGATGAAGGACATCGGCGCGGCCAGCGGCGCGGCCACCCTGTTCCGGACGATCGGCGGCTCGCTCGGCGTGTCGGTGCTGGGCGCGATCTACACCGACCGCCTGACCGGCGGGCTGAACGACCGGCTGGGAGAGAAGGCCGGCGAGTCGATCTCCGGGAGCGGAGGCCGGCTCACCCCGGCGCTGCTCAAGCAGATGCCGTCCGGGGTGCGGGACGCCGTGGAGCACGCGGTCGCCTCCGGCGTCCACGGCGTCTTCCTGTGGGCGTCCGTGTTCACGCTGCTGGGCATCGTCGCCGCCTGGTTCATCCGCGAGACGCCGCTGCGCGGCGGCCCCACGGAGAAGTCCGCCCGGCAGGACAGCGATCTCACCGAACCCGTCGCGATCTGATCCGGCGCGGCAGCACCCGGCAGGGCCGTCCTCCCGAGGGCGGCCCTGCCGCGTTCGGGGCGCGGGGCCCCTTGCGGGGCCGCCGCGACCGGGCAGTAACCTTTCGCTTACTTGGTCAGCGAGGAAGCGGGAGAGCGCCGATGGGCGAGCTGAGCGCCGCCGAGACCGTCCGTGCCGCAGACAAGATCATCCACGATGTCGGATCCCGGTGGATGCTGTCGCGCGGGACGGCGGAGCACGGCAAGCGGCAGGGGTACGATAATCCGTTCGCGTACTACTTCGCCGGGCGCGGCGGGGTGATGGGCGACGTCGACGCCGACGTGGTCTCGGCGGCGCTCGGCTGGTTCGAGCCGTCCTTCGTCCGCGCCCAGTGGGACGAGGGGGTCGCGGTCGCCGGGGCGCGCGAGGCGACGCGGCGCTACACCCTCGGGTGCGCGGTCTGGGGCGAGGCCCACCTGCCGGAGGACCCGCGCCTGTGCGAGCTGGCCGAGCGCGTCGTGCGCGCGGCCGAGGGGTCGGGCCTGCCGCTGTTCTGCGGCTGGCGCGCCGAGCCGCTGCCGGACGGCGCCCGGGCCCGGCTGATGCAGCTGGTGCAGGTGCTGCGCGAGCTGCGCGGCGGGCTGCACCTCGTCGCGACGACCGCCGTCGGGCTCTCCCCGCTGGAGGCGATCCTGACCCAGGACGGCCCGGACATCGCGCGCTTCTTCGGCTGGCAGGGCGGCCTCCCCGACTGCGCCGCGCTCAGGCCGCGGCGCGTGGAGGCGGAAGAGATCACCGACCGGCTCTCGGCCGCCGTCTACGAACGTGCGCTGTCCCCGACCGAGCGCGCCGAGTTCGCCGAGCGGATGGGCGCGGTGGGCGCGGCCGTCCTCCGCTGAGCGGTTCGGCGGAGCGGACGGGCCCGGACTTGTCGCCGACGGACAAGAGGCGGCCGGAGATTGCGCAAGCCGGGGACTGTCGCCGCGGGGGCGAGAGGTCCATTGTCGGATCTGAACCGATCACGCTCGGAAGGAGCCGGTGATGGGACGGTCCTCTCTCCCCCTGCGCACGTTCGCGGTCCTGGCCAGCGTGTTTCGTGTGGGGGGCGACCCCCCACGCCCCCCGGTCCGCTTCGCTCATGTCGTGGCGGCGTCCCTGCTGGCCGTCACCACCGCGGCCGTGCCGGTGAGCGCGCGCGAGGCCGGCCGGACCGAGACGCCGGTCGCCTCCAGCTCTCCGGTCACCGACGTCGCCGAGTCGGTGGTGCGGGTCAGGGTGCCGCTCCCCGCGTCGGCCGGTCCGCGCCCGGAGACCTGCGACTGGCTGTCCTACCTGCGGTTCCGGCACAAGGACGGTCCCGCCGCGTCGGCGGACGCCGACCGGATCCTGGTCGCGCAGCCCGGCATCCTGGAGGGCGCGGGCGCGTTCGACAGCGTCGCCCGCAACACCGTCGCGGCCGCGGCGAAGAGCGGGAGGCACATCGAGTTCTGGGCGCTGGACCGGCGTTCCAACTGCCTGGAGGACCGCACCGGCATCCAGGCGGGGCTCGAGGCGAAGGACGCCCACCTCGCCATCGACTACTACTACAGGCAGAAAGAGGTCGACGGCCGGAAGTTCGCCGGGTACCAGACCAACGACCAGGTGAGGTGGCTCCAGAACGTCGGGCTGGAGCAGACCGTCCGCGACCAGTACGACCTGATGGTCGCTGAGCTGCCCGACCAGGCGACGCGCAAGCGCAAGATGATGTGCGGGGGCCACTCGCTGGGCGGAGTCCTGACGGCCTTCTTCGCCGAGTGGGACTTCGACGGCGACCACGCGACCACCGGCGACGCCGGGTACGAGCAGTGCTCGGGCTACTTCGCGCTCGACACCCGGATCTCGACGGCGCTACCCGGGTTCGGCGGGGACTTCCCCGAGGACTGGATCCCGCTCCTGAAGTTCGGCGCGGGCGCCGTCCAGGCGGGGCTGGACGGCGGCGTGATCCCGCGGGCCCTGTCCGCCCCCGCGGTGGTCAACACCGAGACGATGAACCTGCTCGGCATCGCGGGCCTGGCGGCGCGCCTCGACCCGGGCGGCGTCTCCGACCTCGCGACCTACGTCCCGCCGTCGTTCAACACCGACTCCACCTACCGGATCCTGTTCTCCAAGGACTACCCGACGTTCCTCGCGGGCTCCCCCACGGTGAAGGACTTCCGGTTCACCAACGCCGCCGCGCTCGGGGGGCTGCTGGACGACAACTCGCAGCCGCTCGCGTTCATGCAGGCCAGCCTCGGCTTCTGGGACGGCGGGAGGATCGTCGACAAGGAGTTCCCCGCGCCGAACGACCTCGGCGCGGTCGGGCTCGGCGGCCTGTCCCGGCTGCTCGGGACGGAGCGGAAGGCGATCCCCGACGAGCCGCGCGGCCCGCTGTTCACATGGCGGAACTTCGACCGCGTCGGCGCCCCGGACGATCCCGTGTACAAGTCCAAGGACGGGACGCCGTTCACGTCCGCGGGCAAGGAGGTCACCGACATCGCCGAACTGGCCCGCAGCCTCTCGGAGCACCCGCTCGACTTCACCGAGCACTACTTCCCGACGCGGATGGTCACCGACATCGCGCTGGCCGCGGCCCCGGGGATCGCCGACGACGCCGTCCACGGGGACGGCATCACGGCCAACCCGACGCTCAACCTGGAGGCGGAGGGCGGCCTCGGCGGCGACCCGCAGCCCGGAGACGTCGTCGCTCCCGGCTACCAGCACATCGACGTGCTGACCGCGTCCGCCGTCCAGAACGACGGGCGCCCCGAACCGGTCTCCACGAACCTCGCCGCGTTCGCCGCCCGCTGACGCGAGCCCGCCCGCCGCCGCGCGCGGCCCGTGTTTCGCGGAGCGGTCGCCGGGTAGGCGGCGGATCGAGTCGAGAGGGGCGGTGCGACGTGGGCGTTCGGACGTGGATCGAGTCGTGGCCCGTCTACCGCCAGTTCACCGGCGGCGACCCCCTCGGCCGGGGCGCCGCGGCCAGGAGCGCCGGCACCGAGCGGATCACGCCGCGGGTGAGCACCGCCGACCGGGTCGTGAAGTCGATCTGCCCTTACTGCGCCGTCGGGTGCGGCCAGGACGTGTACGTCAAGGACGGCAGGGTCACCCAGATCGAGGGCGATCCCGACTCGCCGGTCAGCCGCGGGCGGCTCTGCCCGAAGGGCTCGGCGTCCCTCCAGCTGACGACCGGGCCGGCCCGCGAGCGGAAGGTGCTGTACCGGCGCCCGCACGGCACCGAGTGGGAGCCGCTCGACCTCGGCACGGCAATGGACATGATCGCCGACCGGGTGGTCGAGGCGCGCCGGCACGGCTGGCAGTGGGAGCAGGACGACGTGCGGGTACGGCGGACGCTGGGCTTCGCGAGCCTCGGCGGCGCCACGCTCGACAACGAGGAGAACTACCTGATCAAGAAGCTGTTCACCGCGCTCGGCGCGGTGCAGATCGAGAATCAGGCCCGCGTTTGACACTCCTCCACCGTTCCCGGTCTGGGAACCTCGTTCGGACGCGGCGGCGCGACCACCTTCCAGCAGGACCTCCAGCACGCCGACTGCATCATCGTCCAGGGCTCGAACATGGCCGAGTGCCATCCGGTCGGGTTCCAGTGGGTGATGGAGGCGAAGGCCCGCGGGGCGAAGCTGATCCACGTGGACCCTCGGTTCACGCGGACGAGCGCGCTCGCCGACGCCCACGTCCCGCTGCGCGCGGGAAGTGACGTCGCGTTCCTCGGCGGGATCATCAACTACGTCCTGCGGAACGAGAAGTACTTCCGCGACTACGTCGTGGCCTACACCAACGCGCCGATGATCCTCACCGAGGACTTCCGCGACACCGAGGAACTGGACGGCGTGTTCTCCGGCCTGGACCCGGACAAGCGCAGCTACGACCACAGGACGTGGCAGTACGAGGGCATGGAGGTCCAGGCGGCGTCCGGCCAGCGGGACATGTCCTACGAGGAGCGGGTCGGGGCCGTCGAGGAGTCGGGGCGCGGCGAGGCGCACGGCTCGGGCGGCGCGGGCATCGGAGTGGGCGAGCCGGAGCGCGACCCGACGCTGGAGCATCCGCGGTGCGTGTTCCAGGTCCTCAAGCGGCACTACGCGCGGTACACGCCGGAGATGGTCGAGCGGATCTGCGGCGTCCCCCGGGAGCAGTTCCTCAAGGTCTGCGAGATGGTCACGGAGAACTCCGGCCGCGACCGGACGACGGCGTTCGCGTACGCGGTGGGCTGGACCCAGCACACGGTCGGCGTCCAGTACATCCGGGCGGCGTCGGTCCTGCAGTCGCTGCTCGGCAACATCGGCCGCCCCGGCGGCGGCATCCTGGCGCTGCGCGGCCACGCGTCCATCCAGGGCTCGACCGACATCCCGACGCTGTTCAACCTGCTGCCCGGCTACATCCCGATGCCGCACGCCCACGGCAACCAGGACCTGGACACCTTCATCCAGGCGGAGGCGGCGCGCAAGGGCTTCTGGGGCGACATGCGCTCCTACATGGTCAGCTTGCTGAAGGCGTACTGGGGCGACGCGGCGACGGCCGACAACGACTACCGCTTCGACTACCTGCCGCGGCTGACCGGCTCGCACAGCACCTACGAGACGTCCATGGCGCAGATCGACGGGGTGTGCAAGGGCTACTTCCTCATGGGCGAGAACCCGGCCGTCGGGTCGGCCAACGCCAAGATCCAGCGGCTCGGGATGGCGAACCTCGACTGGCTCGTGGTCCGCGACTTCTCGCTGATCGAGTCGGCGACGTGGTGGAAGGACGGCCCCGAGATCGAGTCGGGCGAGATGCGCACCGAGGACATCGGCACCGAGGTGTTCTTCCTGCCCGCCGCCGCGCACACCGAGAAGGACGGCAGCTTCACCAACACCCAGCGGATGCTGCAGTGGCACCACAAGGCCGTCGAACCCGCCGGGGACGCGCGCAGCGACCTGTGGTTCATGTACCACCTCGGCCGGATCATCCGGGACAAGCTCGCCGGCTCCACCGACGAGATGGACCGGCCCGTCCTGGACCTGACGTGGGACTACCCGACGCACGGCGAGATCGCCGAGCCCGACGCCGAGGCCGTGCTCGCCGAGATCAACGGCCGGGACGCCGACGGGAACCCGCTGTCGTCCTACACGCAGCTGAAGGACGACGGGTCCACCTCGTGCGGCTGCTGGATCTACTGCGGCTGCTACGCGGACGGCGTCAACCAGACCGCGCGCCGCAAGCCCGGCAAGGACCAGAGCTGGGTGGCGCCCGAGTGGGGCTGGGCGTGGCCGATGAACCGCCGCGTCCTGTACAACCGGGCGTCCGCCGACCCGGACGGCAAGCCGTGGAGCGACCGCAAGGCGCTGGTCTGGTGGGACGCCGAGAAAGGCAGGTGGACGGGCCACGACGTGCCCGACTTCGTGGCCGACCGCCCGCCGGGCTACAAGCCCCCGAGCGACGCCACCGGGCCCGACGCGCTCGCGGGCGACGACCCGTTCATCATGCAGGCGGACGGCAAGGCGTGGCTGTACGTGCCGGCCGGCCTGACCGACGGGCCGCTGCCGACGCACTACGAACCGCAGGAGTCGCCGTTCCAGAACCCGCTCTACGAGCAGCAGCGCAACCCCGTCCGGCACCTGCTGCCGCCCCATCCGGACAACCGGTACGCGCCGAGCGGCGCCGACCCGGGAACCGGCGTCTACCCGTACGTGGCGACGACGTACCGGCTCACCGAGCACCACACGGCGGGCGGCATGTCGCGCTGGCAGCCGTACCTGGCCGAGCTCCAGCCGGAGTTCTTCTGCGAGGTCTCGCCGGAGCTGGCGGCCGAGCGGCGCCTGGAGCACGGCGGCTGGGCGACGATCGTCAGCCCGCGCGGCGTCGTGGAGGCGCGGGTGCTGGTGACCGAGCGCATGGCGCCGCTGACCGTGGACGGCCGGAAGCTGCACCAGGTCGGCCTGCCCTACCACTGGGGCCCGAACGGCTACAGCCGCGGCGACGCCGCGAACGAGCTGCTGCACCTGGCCCTGGACCCGAACACGCACATCCAGGAGGCGAAGGCGGTGTCGGTCGACATCCGCCCGGGCCGCCGCCCGCGCGGCCCTGCGGCAGGCGCCCTGGTCCGCGAGTACCAGCGCAGAGCAGGCGTCACGGACCGGACCGGAACCGAGATCTAGCGGACGACCAGCGGGTGTTCGCCGGCGGGGACGAGTTCGCCGATGACGGGGGCGCCGGGGATCTCGCCCGCGAGCAGGAGGCCGCCGGAGGTCTGGGCGTCGGCGAGCAGGAGCCGGTCGTCCTCGCCGGTGGCCCCGAAGTCGGTGTGCGGGGCGACCCAGTCGAGGTTGCGGCGCGTCCCGCCGGAGACGTACCCGTCCCGGAGGGACGCGCGGGCGCCGTCGAGGTAGGGGACGGCGGCCGCGTCGACCACGGCGGTCACCCCGGACGCGCGGGCCATCTTGTAGAGGTGGCCGAGGAGCCCGAAGCCGGTCACGTCGGTGGCGCAGCCGATCCCGGCCGCCAGCGCGGCGGCGGAGGCGTCGCGGTTCAGCTCGGCCATGGTCGCGACGGCGTGCGCGAAGACCTCGCCCGTCGCCTTGTGCCGGTTGTTCAGGACGCCGAGGCCGAGCGGCTTGGTGAGGCTGAGCGCCGTGCCCGGCTTCCCCGTGTCGTTGCGCAGGAGGCGCGCGGGGTCGGCGACCCCGGTGACGGCCATGCCGTACTTCGGCTCGGGGTCGTCCACGCTGTGGCCGCCGCCGACATGGCAGCCCGCCTCGGCGGCGACGTCGAGGCCGCCGCGCAGGACCTCGCGCGCCAGCTCGAACGGCAGGACCTCGCGCGGCCAGGCGAGCAGGTTCACCGCGACGACGGGACGGCCGCCGATCGCGTAGACGTCGGAGAGGGCGTTCGCGGCGGCGATGCGCCCCCAGTCGTAGGGGTCGTCGACGACGGGGGTGAAGAAGTCGGCGGTGGCGACGGCGGCGAGGCCGTCCTGGAGCCGGACCACGGCCGCGTCGTCGCCGGTCTCCAGGCCGACGAGCAGGTCGGCGTTGGGCGAGGCGGGCGCGGCGCCGAGGCCGGCGACGACCTCCTCCAGCTCGCCCGGCGGGATCTTGCAGGCGCAGCCGCCGCCGTGCGCGTACTGGGTCAGCCGTTTCCTCTGCGGTTCGCGCATGCGTTCCTCTCTGTGCAGCGGCGGCGGAGGTCGTCCACCCGGACGGTGTAGCCCTGGTCGTCCAGGTACTCCATGAGGGGGACGGCGACGCGGCGGGTGGTGCCGAGCGCGCGGCGCGCCTCGCTCAACGTGAAGGGACCGCCGAGCCCGGCGAGCAGGCCGGCGGCGCGGGCGTCGTCGCCGGGGAGCAGGACGACGCCGTCGGCCACCTTGAGGAGCTCGCCGGCCGCGGCGGCCACGGCGAGCATCTTCGGGGTGAGGCCGAGCTCGGCGAGCCGGTTCGCGTCCGGCGCCTGGAACGGGTTCGCGGCCAGGTCGCGGCGGACGGCGTCGACGGCCTCGCGCACGGGCGGCGGCAGTTCGGGCGCGGTCGCCCGGCCGTAGAGCCTGCCGTCGCGCCGCCGCAGGCCCTCGGCGAGAACGTCGACGAGGGCGCGGTCGGGGAGGCCGAGGGCGCGGCGGGCGGCGTCGGCCGGGAGGCCGGGGTCGGTCGGGTGGGCCTCGGCGTGCTCCTCGACGGCCGCCGCGAGCCGCTCGCGCAGGTCCCTCCAGAGGGCGGGATCGGCGAGCCACTCCCCCGCGACCGGCTCGAACGGGACGGGGACCCCCATCGCCACCAGGTCCGACCGCCTGATCAGGCCGCGGCGGCGGACCTCCTCGGCGCCGTCCGGGCGTCCGGTCATCCCGGCGAGCACGCGGGCCCGCGCCGCCGCCGCACCGCGCCGCGCGAACGGCTCGGGCCGGACGTCCAGCACCGTCACCCCGGCCGGGACGCGGTGCCGCCCGGGGTCGCGCAGCAGGGCGACGTCCCCGACGCGGAGCGGCAGGGGGCGGCGCAGCGACAGCCGCGCGGTGTCGTCGCCGAGGGGTCGGACGTGGACCGGCACCGCCGCCGAGCCCGCGTGGAGCGTCAGCTCGCGCGGCAGGTCGGACGCGGGGTCGCCGCGCAGCCGGACGTCGACGACCTCGGTGGTGAGCCAGCGCCCGGGGGTGAGCAGGGCGTCGCCCCGGCCGATCTCCCCCGCGTCCCCGTGCAGGTTGACGGCGACGCGCGCGACGGCGCCGATCCGCCGGTGGTCCTCCTTGAGGCTCTGCAGCCCCCGCACGCGCAGGCGGGCGTCGCCGGCGGCCAGGCGGTCGCCGACCTTGATCGCCCCCGCGCCGAGGGTGCCGGTCACGATCGTGCCCCTGCCGCGGACTGTGAAGACGCGATCGATCCAGAGCCGGACGTCGGCGTCCAGGTCGGGGTCCGGGAGGGAACCGGTGAGGCGCTCCAGCGCCGCGCGCAGCCCGCCGATGCCGGCGCCGGTGGCGCCGCTGACCGTCACCGATTCCACGCGGCCGAGCGAGGTGGCCGCGATGCGGGCGAGCGCCTCCTCGCGCACCCGGGCCGCCGCCTCCCCGTCGGCGAGGTCGCCGCGCGTGACGACGAGGAGGCCGTGCCGGACGCCGAGCGCGTCCAGGACCGCGAGGTGCTCCTCGGACTGGCGCTGCCAGCCCTGGTCGGCCGCCACGACGAACATGACGGCCGGGACGGGTCCGACACCGGCGAGCATCGTGGTGACGAGCCGCTCGTGGCCGGGGACGTCCACGAAGGCGATCCGGTCGCCGCCCGGCAGGGTCGTCCAGGCGAAGCCGAGCTCGATGGTGAGGCCGCGGCGCCGCTCCTCCTCAAGCCGGTCGGGCTCCATCCCGGTGAGGGCGCGGACCAGCGTGGACTTCCCGTGGTCGACGTGCCCGGCGGTCGCGACGACGTGCGTCATCGGACCGCCGCCCGGACGGCCTCCGCCAGGACGCCGTCCTGGTCCGGCGGGACCGAGCGCAGGTCGAGCAGGCACCGCCCGTCCTCGACCCGGCCCATCACGGCGGGCGTCCCCCGGCGCAGGCGCGCCGCGTACGGCTCGGGCACCGCCACGGCCGCGCTCGGCAGGACGACGCCCGGCGCGCCGCCGCCGCCGACCGCCGCCTCGCTGCCGACGGCCGCCGCCTCCACGCCCGCGTCCCGCAGCAGGGCGGCGAGCCGCTCGGCGCGTTCGCGCACCGCCTCCGCGGGGGCGTGCAGCGCCTCGGCGGTCGGGGTGCGCGGCCCCCGAAGGGTGGCCTCCAGGGCGGCGAGGGTCAGCTTGTCGACCCGCAACGCCCGCGCGAGCGGATGGCGGGCGAGCCGGCGCACCGGCTCGCCCCGTCCGAGGACGAGCCCGCACTGCGGCCCGCCGAGCAGCTTGTCGCCGCTGGCGGTGACGAGGTCGGCGCCCGCCTTGAGCATGGACGCGGCGTCGGGCTCGTCCGGCAGGAGCGGGTCGGGGGCGAGCAGGCCGGACCCGATGTCGGCGACGACCGGCACCCCGAGCCCGGTCAGCTCCGCGACGTCCGCGCCCCGCGTGAAGCCGGTCATGCGGAAGTTCGAGGGGTGCACCTTGAGGATGAACCCGGTCTCCTCGCCGACGGCCGCCGCGTAGTCGTCCGGCGCGGTCCGGTTCGTGGTGCCGACCTCGCGCAGCCGGGCGCCGGTCGAGGCGAGCAGTTCGGGGATGCGGAACCCGTCGCCGATCTCCACCATCTCGCCGCGGCTGATGACGATCTCCCGGCCGGGCGCGAGGACGGCCGCGGCCAGCACGAGCGCCGCCGCGCCGTTGTTGACCACGTGCGCGGCCTCCGCCTCCGGCACCCGCTCCAGCAGCGCCGCGAGCACCGACCGCCCGCGCCTGGCGCGGCGCCCGGTCTCCAGGTCGAGTTCCACGTCGGTGGCGCCGGACGCCACGGCCACGGCCTCGCGGGCGGCCTCCGACAGCGGCGCCCGCCCGAGGTTGGTATGCAGCAGGACGCCGGTCGCGTTGATCACCGGCCGCAGCCCGGAGGCGCTCGGCGGCAGCGACGCGGCAGCGGTGTCGGCCACCGCCTCCGGCGCGATCTCGCCGGCGCGGGCCCGGCGCTGGGCCGCGACGACCGCCGCCTTCACCACCCCTCGCCCGAGCCGCTGCGCCGCACGCGCGAGGCGGGGGTCGGCGAGCAGCACGTCCGTGCGGGCGATCCGCCGCCGGCCGTCCTCCCCCGCGCCGGGCACGGCTCCGCGATCCATCAGGCGACCTCCGACATGCAGCGCTACCCGGCCAGCATGGCACGCAAACGGCGCCGTCCCCGCCGGGGGCGCGCCCGCGCCCTGCTAACATGCATGCCTCATGCATGACAGAGTGGCGAATCTGCTGGGCGCCGCCTCGCTGGCGGTGACCGACCTCGTGCTGGCCGGGGCGACGGGCGCGGGACGGGTGAGCGCGAGCGGCGCGGGGGCGCTGGTGGTGCTGTCGCACGCGCCGGGCCTCGGCGTCACCGAACTGGGGCGGCGGGTCGGGCTGACCCAGTCCGCCGCCGCCCGCATGGTGGACGGCCTTGAGGCCGCGGGCCTGGCCCGGCGCCGTCCCGGCCGGGGGCGCGCCGTCCAGGTGCTGCTGACACCGGAGGGCGAGGAGGCGGTGCGCCGGATGCTCTCCGCCCGGGAAGCGCCGCTCGCCGGTGTGCTGGCCGTCCTGGACGACGGGGAGCGCGAAGCGCTGACCGGGCTGCTGGCCAAGCTCCTGGCCCGCCTCTACGAGGAGATCGGCGACTCGGACGTCATCTGCCGGCTCTGCGACCGGGGATGCTGCACGAGCGGCGAGGTCTGCCCGGTCGGCCAGGCCGAGCGGGACGCGGGGCGCGCGTGACGGGCGTCCTCCTGGCCCTCGCCTCGGCGGTGCTCTACGGCGTCGCCGACGTCTGGGGCGGGCTGCTGGCGCGGCGCGCCGACTTCACCGCCGTCGCGCTGCTCGGCCAGATCGGCGGGCTCGTGTGCGCGGCCGCCGCCGCGCCGGCCGTGCCCGCCCCTGCGATGACCGCTGGCGACCTGGCCTGGGGGGCGCTCTCCGGTGCCGGGACGGGCCTGGCGATGGTCTTCCTCTACCGGGGCGTCAGCAAGGGGAAGCTGAGCATCGTCGTCCCGGTCAGCGCGGTCGGCGGGGTGGCGCTGCCGGTCGTCGCCGGCGTCGCGTTCCTCGGCGACCGGCCCACGCCGGCGGCCTGGCTGGGGATCGCCGTGGTGGTGCCCGCGTTGTGGCTGGTGTCCCGGTCGCGCTCGGACGAGGGGGGCCGGGTCCGCGCGGCGCTGGTGAACGGCCTCGCCGCGGGCGCCGGGATCGGCGTCCAGTACCTGGCCCTGGCGCAGGCCGGCGAGGACTCCGGGCTCTGGCCCGTCGCGGCGGGACGGGTGACGGCCGTCCTCGCGATCGCGCCGATGATGTGCGCGCCCGGCCGGCGCATGCCGAGCGGGGCGCTGGGGCCCTGGTCGGCGCTGAACGGAGGCCTCGCGGCGGCGGCGCTCGTCTGCTACCTCCTCGCGACCCGGCAGCAGATCGTCGTCATCGCGGTCGTGCTGTCCTCGCTGTACCCGGTGGTGCCGGTGCTGCTCGGCGTCACGGCGCTGCGCGAGCGCCTGTCGAGGACGCAGGCCGCGGGGCTGGCGGGGGCGGGGGCGGCCGTCGTCCTGCTGACCCTGGCCGCGGCCTGAGGGACCACTCCTTGTCCGTCGCGGCCAGGCGCATCCGCCGCGCGTGACAAGGAATCGGGCGGCCTTGTCACCGATGTGAGTGTCCTGTGTGACGCACGTTACCTAGCCTGGCGGCCCCAGCGTGTCCGCTGACGGAGGTGACCGCTTTGACGGAGCTGCACGAGAGGCCCGCCCCGATCGACGATCTGTCGGGGGAGCCCTGGCGCGACGTACCGCGAGAAGAGGCGCAGTGGATGCGCCCGCACCTTCCGGCGCTGGTCGACTCCATGGTGGAGGGGGTGCTGCGGCACGTCCCCGAGTACGCGCGGCCGGACGACCCCGTCTACATCGACGTGATGCGGCTCGCGACGGCGCGGGGCATGGGCCACTTCGTGCAGATGATCGCCGACCCCGACACCTCCTGGCAGGAGGTGCACCAGGTCTACTTCGACATCGGGTACGGGGAGGCGATGGAGGGGCGCGGGCTGGAGCACCTGCAGAACGCGATGCGGGTCGCCTCCAGGACCGCGTGGCGGTACCTGTCGCGGGAGGCCGACCGGCTGATGAAGCCCCGCGACCTGGCGATCGCGCTCACCGAGGCGAACCTCGCCTACCTGGACCTGCTGGCGTCCGCCGCCGCCCAGGGCTACGCCCGGGCCCGGGAGAAGGCCGCGGGCGAGCGGGAGCAGCGCCGCGGCCGGCTGATGAGCCTGCTGCTGTCCGACCCCCCGGCGCCGCGGGACGTCGTCGCCGAGCAGGCCGTCCTGGCCGGCTGGCCGCTGCCCGAGCGGCTGGCCGTGATCGTGCTGGAGCCGCGGCCCGGCACCGGCGGGGAGGGGCCCGCCGGGCTGCCCCCGTCCCTGCTGAGCGGCCTCGACCGCGGGCGGCCGTGCCTGGTGATGCCCGACCCGGACCGTCCCGGCGGCCCCGACCGGCTGACCTCCACCCTCGGCGGCTGGGCGGGCGCGGTCGGGCCCTCGGTGCCGCTGGACCGGGCCGGGGTCTCGCTGCACTGGGCCCACCGGACCCTCGACTCGATGGCGGCCGGGCACCTGCACCGGCAGGGGCCCGGCACGCTCGTCCACGCCGACCGGTACGTGCCCGACCTGCTGCTCCAGGAGGGCTGGACGCTCGCCGAGGCGGCCGCGCGCCGCCGGCTGGCCCCGCTCACCGCGCTCGGCCGGCACCGCGGCGACCGGCTGGCGGCGACGCTGCTGGAGTGCCTCAAGCACGGCTTCAACGCGACGGACGCCGCGGAGGCGCTGTGCGTGCACCCGCAGACCGTCCGGTACCGGCTGGCGCAGCTGCACGAGATCTTCGACTACGACATCGAGGACCCGGCGGTCCGGCTGGAGCTGATGCTGCTGCTCCCCGTCTGGCTGCGCGGCGGAGCCGACGGGGAGCGCGCGTGAGGGGCGCCCTTCCGGCTCACCCGGTCCTGGGGGCCGCCTCCACGACCGGCAGCGTCCCCTCGAGGTAGGCCGACCGGCACGCGGACCGGGCGATCTTCCCGCTGCTGGTGCGCGGCAGGCCGCCCGGCTCGATGAGCACGAAGTCGTGCACGCGCAGGTCGTGCTGCTGCTTCACCGCCGCCCGCACCGCCCGCGCCGCGTCTTCGGCGTCCAGCAGCGCGATCGGCACCCGGCGGTTCCGCTCGGCGACCACGACGAGGCCCTCGGTGTCGCCGGTGTCGACGGCCACCGCGCACGTGTACTCGCGGCGGATCGCCTTGTGCGCGCCGGAGACGGTGAACTCGATGTCCTGCGGGTAGTGGTTGCGCCCGTCCACGATGACCAGGTCCTTGATCCGGCCGGTGACGAACAGCTCCCCGCCGTGCAGGACGCCGAGGTCCCCGGTGCGCAGCCACGGGGAGCGCGGCAGGTCCCCGTGTCCGGCGAGCTCCGCCTCGAACGTCTCCCTGGTGGCCTCGGGACGTCCCCAGTAGCCGGCCGCGACGTTGGGGCCATGCACCCAGATCTCCCCGACGGCGCCGTCCGCGAGCCGGACGCCGGAGTCGGGATCGGCGATGGCGACGTGCTGGCCGTAGGACGTGCCGCAGGCGATGAGCTGGATCGCGCCGGGCGCGCCGGGGTCGCACGGTTCGGCGGTCCCCCGGCGCAGCGCCTCGTGGTCGAACGCGACGCGGGTCGGCTCGCGGAACCGGGACGACGCCGACACGTACACGGTCGCCTCGGCCAGCCCGTAGGCGCACACCTGCGCCTCGGGCCGCAGCCCGCAGTCCTTGAACGCCTCGTAGAACCCGGTGAGCGTGCTCTCGCGGATCGGCTCCGCGCCGTTCATGAACACCTGCACGCCGCTCAGGTCGAGCTTCGCCTTCTCCTCCTCGGTGACCTGCGCGGTGAGGTACTCGTAGGCGAAGTTGGGCCCGCCGGTGAACGCGTGGGACTGATCGCTGAGCAGCTCCAGCCAGCGGACCGGGCGCATGACGAACGCCACCGGATCCATGATCACGCCCGGGTTGCCGTAGACCAGCGGCAGCGCGACGGTCGTGACCAGGCCCATGTCGTGGAAGACGGGCAGCCAGTTCACGCCGGACGACACGCGCGGGACGCCCTCGAACGTCCGCCAGAGCTGCTCGGCGTTCGTGGCGAAGTTCCCGTGCGTGATGATCACACCCGCGGGGGTGCGGGTCGAGCCGGAGGTGTACTGCAGGTAGGCGACGTCGTCCGGGTCGATCGGCTCGGGGGTCCAGTCGAGCGCGGCGTCGACCTCGTCCGCGACGATCACCTCGGCGGGCCGCCGCACGTCCCCGCCCCCGAGGAACGAGCGGACGTGCGGCAGCGACGCGCTCGTGGTGATCAAGACGTCGGGATCGGCGTCCCGGTAGACGGCGAGGAGCCGGTCTCCGTGGCCGGGCAGGTCCGGGGAGAACAGCGGGACGCCGACGACCCGCGCGTACATGGCGCCGAGGAACCCCGTGACGTAGTGCAGGTCCTGCGGTGCGAGCAGCGCGACCCGACGCCCGGGCCCGGTGGCCCGGCGGATGGCGGCGGCGATGCCGCGGGCGCGCCGGTCCAGTTCCCCCCAGGTGACATGGGTGGCGACGCCGTCCGGGTCCGTCATGTAGTCCATGAACGTGTAGGCGCGGTCGCCCGGGAAGTCCTTGGCGAACCGGGCGAGCCGCTCGATCAGCGGCGTGCGGTCGAGCGCGGGAAGGTCGGTCATGGTCGCTCTCCGGTGCTGGGGGCGGTGACGCGGCGGGCGGCGAGGCGCTCGTGGTCGGGCCAGCGGACGTCCCAGACCCAGCCGAGCCTCTCGAAGATCCAGATGACGCGGGCGCTGATGTCGATCTGCCCCTTGAGGACGCCGTGCCGCGCGCAGGTCGGGTCGGCGTGGTGCAGGTTGTGCCAGGACTCGCCGAACGACGGGATCGCCAGCCACCACACGTTGCGGGCCCGGTCGCGCGTCCTGAAGTCCTCCTTGCCGAAGACGTGGCAGATCGAGTTGATGGAGAACGTGATGTGGTCGCCGACGAACACGCGCATCACCCCGCCCCAGAACAGGGCGGTGACGGCGCCGTGCCACGACCAGGTGAGCAGCGCGCCGAGGCCCATCGGGACGAGGAACGTCGACAGGACGATCACGGCGTAGACGGGGTCGAGCGACAGGAACCGGATGTCCCTGTCCTTCAGCAGGTCGGGCGCGTACTTGCTGCGGGACGTGCGCTCCCTGCCGAAGAGCCAGCCCATGTGCGCGTGGTAGAGGCCCTTGGTCAGGCCCCACACGCCGGGCCCGTACGCCCACGGCGAGTGCGGGTCGCCCTCCTGGTCGGCGTACTTGTGGTGGCGGCGGTGGTCGGCGACCCAGCGGACCACCGAGCCGTGCATGGCCTGCCCGCCGAGGATCGCGAGGGCGATCCGCAGCCACCGCTTGGCCTTGAAGCCGCCGTGCGTGAAGTGCCGGTGGTAGCCGACGGTGATGCCGATCGCGTTCAGCGGATACAGGAACGCGAAGATGGCGACGTCGGTCCAGCCGATCCCCCAGCCCCACAGGAAGGGGACGGCGCCCAGCAGCCCGATGACGGGCCCGACCACGAACACCACGACCGCGACGCGCTCGGGGAACGGGACGGTACCGGAGATGTCCGGCTGCGGGGTGTGGCTGCCGACGTCGGCGACGCCCGCTGTCATGTTCACTCCCTCTGTCGTTGGTCCGGCGGTCAGCAGTTGCCCCGCGCGGGCTTGCCCTCGAAGCGGTCGGCGAGGAAGTCCGTCACGTCCCCGGCGGCGCCCCAGTCGGTGGACAGGTGCTCGGCCGGGTAGGTGTTCTTCCACGTCGTGGTGATGCCGGCCTCGCAGTAGGCCTGGCGGGTGGCGTCCTCGGTCTCGTGCGGGATGATCTCCTCGAGCCATCCGCGGTACTGGAAGACCGGGAAGCCGATCTCGTACCGGGCGCCGGACGAGGGAGTGCCGATGCCGGCGCCGAGCTTCTGCCGGTCGACGATGTCGCCCCAGGTCGCGCCGCCGGGCCCCTTGAGCGCGTAGATCTGCTCCAGCGAGAGGCCGTCCTTGGAGAAGTTCTCGACCCTCGCCCCGAGGAAGACGGCGAGCGTCCCGTACAGGCAGTTCGACCTCACGTCCTTGATCGCCTGTGCGCCACGGTCGCTCATCAGCTCGTCGAACGGCATCTCCGGGTAGGCGGCGTTCAGGCCCACGAGCGCGTCGGCGAGGAAGCCCGCGAACAGGCTGCCGTTCAGCTGCTTCGCCGTGAGCTTCAGGTCGCCGGGCACGCCGCCCGCCGCCGCGCCGGCGACGTCCAGCTCCGGCGCGTAGGACGAGGCGAGCTGCGCGCCCCACAGCGCGGCGGCGCCGCCCTCGGAGTAACCGGAGATGCCGACCTTGCCGTCCTCGGTGAGGCTTCCGCCGGGGATGCGGCGCGACGCCCGGACGGCGTCCAGCAGCGCGTGGCCGGCGTTCGCGCCGACCATGTAGGTGTGGACCTGCCCGTCGAGGTACCCCGCGCCGTCGGTGGCGGCGACCGCGAAGCCCGCCTTCAGGAACAGCGTCAGGTTGGCGCCCTCGTACATGTCGACGTACTCGCCCGCGAGCTGCTTGGAGAACGCGCACTGCGGGCCGGAGCCGAGCGTGCCGGGGTTGAACGCGACCGTGGGGCGGGAGCCGCCCTTCGTCCACGCCGCGTCCGGGACGGCGACCGTCCCGGTCACCACGTTCCTGGCGCCCTTGGCGTCGGTCGAGACGTACCGGACCTTCCACGCCTTCATCGGGACGTCGCCGGGGATGTTCGTCAGCTTCGCCGGGCGGCAGGCGAGCAGGTCGCCCGGGCCGCCCGTGACCTCGGCCGGCGGCGCCGCGTAGATCTGCGCGTCGGTGGCGTCGCAGCCGGAGGGCGCGGGGGACGCGGCGGCGGGGGGCACGGCGGCGGGCACGGCGAGGGCCGCGCCGAGCGCCGCGGTGGTGAGCAGGCTGCGATAGCGCATTCTCGCTCCAGGGGTGGACTGGAAACCGAATGCTGACGACTGTCCCCCGGCCGGTGCGGTGCGCGGAATGAAGTCATCTCACATGGTGGAGCGTCGTTGTTAGCACTCAACTCAAGATTCGAGGAGGTCGCCCACGTCCCGGATCCCGTCGCGGACGGCGGTCTCGGTGAGATCGCCGAAGCCGAGGACGAGGCACGGCGGCTCGGCCGCGCCGGACGCCCGGTAGGTGCTCATCCCGTACAGGCCGACCGACCGCCGGCGCGCCCCGGCGACGACGCGCCGCTCGGCGGTCCCGGCGGGCAGGTGGGCGACGGCGTGGAAGCCCGCGGCCAGCCCGGTCAGCCGCACGGAGGGCGCGTGCTCGGCGAGGGCCGCCACGAGGGCCGCGCGGCGCGCCGCGTAGACGGGCCGCATCCGGCGCAGGTGCCGCCCGTAGCGTCCGGACTCGATGAGCGCGGCGAGCGCGAGCTGGTCCAGGACGGGCGAGCCGCGGTCGGCGAGCCGCTTCTCCTCCGCGACCGCCCGGGTCAGCGCGGGCGGGCACAGGATCCAGCCGAGCCGGACGGCCGGGGCCAGCGACTTGCTGACCGTCCCGAGGGCGATGACGCGGCCGGGCGCGAGCCCCTGCACCGACCCGACGGGCTCCCGGTCGTAGCGGAACTCGGCGTCGTAGTCGTCCTCGACGACGACGCCGTCCCGCTCGCACGCCCAGTCGGCGAGGGCGCGGCGCCGCTCGGGGGCGAGCACGACGCCGGTCGGCCACTGGTGCGCCGGGGTGACGACGACGGCGCGGGCGCCGCTCGCGTCGAGCGCGTCCACGTCCAGCCCGAGGCCGTCGACCGGGACGGGCACCGCCTCGATCCCGGCGCGCGCGGCGGCGGCCATGGTCGCGCCGTCGCCGTAGCCGGGGTCCTCGAAGGCCACGCGCCGGACGCCGCGGCGGGCGAGGACGTGCAGAACGATGGCCAGCCCCTGCGCGAAGCCGCCGCAGACGACGACGTCCTCGGGTTCGGCGAGGGCCGCGCGCACCCGCCGGAGGTGCCCGGCGAGCACGTCCCGCAGGTCCTCGCAGCCGCGCGGGTCGCCGTAGCCGAGGGCCTCGTTCGGCACCGTGCGGGCGACCTCCCGCTGGGCCCACGACCAGTCGCCGCGCGGGAAGGACGCCAGGTCGGGCACTCCCGCGGCGAAGTCGACGCGCAGCCGGGACGCGGCCGGCCGCGGCGCGGGTGCCGGTTCGTCCCGGGCGACGCGGACGGGCGCCACCCGTGTGGCCGACCCCGTACGCGCGCAAAGGAACCCCTCGGCGTTGAGCCGGCCGTAGCACTCCTGGACGAGGCCGCGGGAGACGCCGAGCTGCCGGGCCAGCTCGCGCGACGACGGCAGCCGCTCGCCCGCCTTCAGCCGTCCGGTGCAGATCGCGTCGCGCAGCGCGTCCTCCAGCTGCGCGCGCAGCGTCCCGGTCGCGGCCCGGTCCAGGGCCAGCAGCAGCTCCGGAGTCGAACCGGCCCACTCGATTGCCATGAGATTGGACCATATAGCAGGCCGGATGGTCGCCTACGTTCGTGCCCATGAGCGAGACACAGGAGACGCTGCCGCATCCGGGCACCGCCGGCGCCGCCCGGCCGCGGCTGGTCGGGCGGCATCTGGCGCTGGTGTTCGCGGCCGCCTTCGGAACGCTGACGGGGTTCTTCCTGCTGTTCTCGGTCGTGCCGATGTACGCGGTGGAGGGCGGCGCGGGGGGCGTCGGCGCCGGGGCCACGACGGGCGCGCTGATGCTGACCACGGTGCTCGCCGAGCTCTCACTGCCCCGGCTGCTCGACCGGTTCGGGCACCGGCGGGTGCTCGCGGCGGGGATCGCGCTGCTCGGGGCGCCCTCGCTCGCGCTGCCGTTCTCCTCGTCCATGGCGACGATCACCGCGGTGAGCCTGGTGCGCGGTCTCGGCTTCGCGGTGGCGGTGGTGGTCACGGGCGCGCTGCTCGCGGCGCTCGTCCCGGCGGAGCGGCGCGGCGAGGGGATCGGGCTGTTCGGGGTCGTGGCCGGGGTGCCGTCGCTGCTCGCGCTGCCGCTCGGGGTCTGGCTCGCGGGCCGGGTCGGCTACACGCCGGTGTTCGTGGCGGGCTCGGTGGCCTCGCTGGCCGCGCTCGCCGCGCTGCCCGGCCTGCCGCGCACGGTCACCGGCCCGGCCTCCTCCTCGCCCGCGCCCGACCGGCCGTTCGGCATCGCGGCGGGACTGCGCTCGCCGGCGCTGCTGCGCCCGGCCCTCGCCTTCGCCTCGACCGCGATGGCGGCGGGCATCCTGGTCACCTTCCTGCCCGACGCCGTCCCCGCGGGGATCGCGGCGGCGGCGCTGTTCGTCCAGCCCGCGGCGGCGACGCTCTCGCGCTGGTGGGCGGGACGTGTCGGGGACCGGTACGGCGCCGGACGGCTGCTCATGCCCGCCGTGGCCGTCGCCGCGGCCGGGATCGCGCTGCTGGCCCTGGTGCCGAACACGGTCGCCGTCCTCGCCGCCATGGTGGTGTTCGGCGCCGGCTTCGGCGTCACGCAGAACGCGAGCATGGCGATGATGTTCGAGCGCGCGCCCGCGTCCGGCTACGGGACGGTCAGCGCGCTGTGGAACGTCGGCTACGACGGGGGGATGGGCGTCGGCGGCGCCGCGTTCGGCCTCGCCGCCGCCGCGACCGGCTACCCGGTGGCGTTCGGCCTGACGGCCGCCGTGATCCTGCTGGCCCTCCCCCTGGCGTTCTCCCGCCGCGCCTAGCGGAGGCGGGCGGCGATGCGGTCGACGTCGGCGCGCTCCGCCTCGGGCAGCGGCGCGCCGGCGTCCTCCCGGGCCCGCGACGCGGCGGCCAGCGCCCGCGCCGCCTCCGCGCGGCGGCCCGCGAGGGAGAGCGCGCCGGCCAGGCCCTCCTTCGCGAGGGCGACGGCGCGGGGGTGCCCGGTGGCGCGGGCCGCCGCCAGGCCCTCGGTGTGCAGGTCGAGCGCCCGGCCCGCGTCCCCGCGCAGTTCGGCGACGAACCCCAGTTCGGCCAGGAGGAAGGCGAGGCCGGGGGCGCCGTCGATGTCGCGGCACCAGCCGAGCCAGCGGCGCAGGATCGCCTCGGCCTCGTCCAGGCGCCCGCGCCTGCGCGCCGCGAGCGCGAGGCCGATCTCGGCGAAGTGCTCCATCCGGCGGTGCGACTCGCGGACGGCCAGCCGCCTGCCGCGCTCGTGCAGCGCGTCGGCTCCGTCGAGGTCGCCTTCGAGCAGCGCGATGCGGCCGAGGCGGGTCAGCCGGCCGGACGCCTCCGCCCCGAGGCCGAGCTCCTCGGCGTCGCGCAGGCCGCTCTCGTGGAGGTCCCGCGCGCGAGCGTAGTCGCCCGTCACCTCCGCGAGCAGGCCGAGCGTCTCGGTGGCCTGGAGCCGTCCCCACCGGTCGCCCGCGGCGTGGAACAGCCGCAGGGCCCGCTCGCCGTCCCGCCGGGCCAGGGCGAGGTCGCCGGCCGACAGGGCCTGCCCGGCCCGCAGGGCGAGCGCGGCCGCCTCGCCCCAGGTGTCGCCGCGGGCGCGGAACCCGTCGAGCGCGCCGGCCGCGAGCCCGCCGATCGGCTCCAGGTCCCCGAACCCGGACCGGACGAACCCGAGGAACCACTGCGCCCACGGGTCGCCGTCGGCGGTGAGGGCGGCGCGCACGCGCTCGTCGCGGTCCCGGCCGTCGCCGTCGAGCATGGCGAACCCGGTGTGCCAGGTCCGCGCCCGGGCCGCGGAGGCCTGGTCCGCCGCGCCCGGCACGGCGAGCGCCCGCTCGAACGCCCGGCGCGCCTCCGCCGCGCGGCCCCACAGGAACCAGGCCCAGCCCATAGCGTTGACCAGCCGCAGCGCGAGCCCGGCGTCCCCGGCCCGGACGGCGCCGTCGAGGGCGGCCCGCAGGTTGCCGGCCTCCGCGCGCAGGCCCCGCAGGGCGTCGCGCCGGCCCGGACCGCGCAGGTCGGCGCGCTCGGCCAGGCGGATGTAGTACTCGGCGTGGCGGCGGCGCACCCGCTCCTCCTCGCCCGCCTCCCGGAGCCGCTCGGCGCCGTACGCGGCGACCGTCTCCAGCAGCCGGTACCGCGGCCCCTCCCCCGCGACGACGAGCGACCGGTCGACGAGGCCCGCGAGCGTCTCGACGTCGGCGCCGCAGACCGCCTCGGCCGCGTCGAGGGTGCAGCCGCCCGCGTGGACCGCCAGCCGCCGCAGCACCGCCCGCTCGCGCTCGCCGAGGGGCTCCCAGCTCCAGTCGACCAGTGCGCGGAGCGTCCGCTGGCGGGGCGGGGCGTCCCGGGTACCGGCCGACAGCAGCCGGAAGCGGTCGTCCAGCCGTTCGGCCAGGCCCGCGAGACCGAGCGCCCGTACCCGCGTCGCGGCCAGCTCCAGGGCCAGCGGGACGCCGTCGAGCCGCCCGCAGATCGCCGCGACCGCGCCGGCGTCCCGGGGGCCCGGCGCGAGGCCGGCCCGGTCGGCGAGCAGCGCGGCGGCGGCCCCGGCGTCCAGCGGCGGGACGGTCCAGAGCCGCTCCCCCGAGATCGCCAGCGGCTCCCGGCTCGTGGCGAGGATCCGCAGGTCCGCGACGTCCCGCAGCAGCGCCACCGCCAGCCGCGCCACCGGTTCGGCCACGTGCTCGCAGTTGTCGAGGACCAGCAGCGCCCGCCTGCCGTCCAGCGCCCCGGCGAGCCGCGCGGCGGGCCCGCCGCCGGTGCCCGCGTCGTCGCGCAGCCCGAGCACACCGGCGACGAACGAGGCCGCGTCGTCGGCCGACGCGCCCGCCTCCAGCCCCTCGTCCAGCCGCACCAGCCACGCCTCGTCCCGGTCGCGCAGGGCGCGCGCGACCGCCACCGCGAGCCGGGTCTTGCCCACGCCGCCCATCCCGTGCAGCGTGACGAGCCGCGCCGTCTCCAGCAGCGCGGTCAGCTCCCGGACGGCCGCGTCCCGGCCGATGAGGGAGGACGCGTCGGCCGGCAGGTTGCCCCGCGCCCCGCCCGCCTCCGGGTCACGGCGGAGCATCGACGCGTGCAGGGCCGCCAGCTCGGGCGAGGGGTCGAGGCCCAGGTCGTCGCGCAGGCGGACGCGCAGGTCGTCGTAGGCGGCGAGGGCCTCCGCGGGACGTCCCGCGCGGTACAGGGCGCGCATGTGGACCGCGCGCAACCGCTCCCGGTACGGGTGGCCGTCCACCAGGGCGCGCAGTTCGGCCGCCAGTGCCGCGTCCTCGCCGAGGCCGAGGCGGGCCTCGGCGTGGCCCTCCAGGACCGCGAGGCGCAGTTCGTCCAGGCGGGCGATCTCGGGGGCGGCGAAGGGCGCGTCGGCGAAGTCTGCGAACGCGGGGCCGCGCCAGAGTGCCAGCGCCTCGGCGAACCGCGCGGCGCGGGCGGCCGGGCCGGGCTCGTCCATCGCGAGCCCGGCGAGGTCCGCGAAGTCGAGCGCGTCGGTGCGGGCGGCCAGCCGGTAGCCGGGCGGCCGGGTCTCGACCAGCGCGCGGGCGCCTGGTTCGGCGTCCTCCAGCGTCCGGCGCAGCTGGGAGACGCGGGCCCGCAGCGTCGCGACGGGATCGGCGGGCAGCGCGTCGCCCCACAGGTCGTCGATGAGGCGGTCGGCCGGGACGGCGCGCCCGGCGTGCGCGAGGAGATCGGCCAGCAGCGCCCGCACCTTGCGGTCCGGGACCGGGACGAGGCGGCCGCCCTCGGTCCGCACCTCCAGCGGACCGAGGACCCCGAAGCGCATGCGTTCCACCGTAGTGCGGCCCGAACGTTTCCCGAACCCTCCCGACGCAGGCTGAAGCCCTGTGAACGAAAGGAAACCGATATGACGACTTCCGTGACCGTGCTCGGACTGGGGCTGATGGGCAGCGCGCTCGCCGAGGCGCTGCTGAAGGACGGGCGGACGGTGACCGTCTGGAACCGCTCGCGCGGCAAGGCCGAGCCGCTCGTGGCCAAGGGCGCGGTGGAGGCCGAGAGCGCCGAGGCCGCGGTCTCGGCGAGCCCGCTGGTGATCGTGTGCCTGTCCGTGTACGCCAACGCCGAGGAGGTCCTCGGCGGCGCGGCCGCGGGGCGCACGATCGTCCAGCTCACCAACGGGACGCCCCGGCAGGCCCGCGCCATGGCCGGGCACGTCGCCGGGCTCGGCGCCCGGTACGTGGACGGCGGGATCATGGCCGTCCCGCCGATGATCGGGCGGCCGGAGGCACTGATCCTCTACAGCGGCGACGAGGAGGCGTTCGAGGAGCACCGCGAGACGCTCGCGGCGCTCGGCGGCGCGCGCTTCCTCGGCTCCGACCCCGGGCTCGCGCCGCTGGTCGAGCTGGCCCTGCTCGACGCCATGTACGGGATGATCGCCGGCTTCCAGCACGCCCTCGCGCTCGTCCGGTCGGAGAAGGTCGCGGCCACGGAGTTCGCCCCGATGGCCACCGCGTGGCTGACCGCGATGATGGGCACGCTCCCCCAGCAGGCCCGCGCCGTAGAGGCGGGCGACTTCGCCACCAGCGTCTCGAGCATCGCGACCAGCCAGGTCGCCTTCCCCGGCCTCATCGAGACGAGCCGCGACCAGGGCGTGGACCCCGGATACCTGCTCCCGCTGCGGGCCCTGCTCGACCGCGCGGTGGCGGAGGGCCACGGCGAGGACGGCCTCGCCCGCCTGATCACCCTGCTGGAGCGCCCCGCCGGGTAGCGGGGGTCCGTTGCGAATTGGTGGAGTCTTCATTAACGGTTCGCTGATCAGCGGCGATGGCCCTCTACGCTCCCGCCATGCGCCGAACAGCAGCAGCACTCGCGACCGTCCTGACCGCCGGCCTCGCCGCCGGCGTCCACCTGCGGCACCCCCGCCGACCACCGGATAGCCGAGGTCCAGGGCAGCGGAAGCGCGTCCCCTCTCGCCGGGCGGACCGTCCGGGTCGAGGGCGTCGTGACCGCGGACTTCCAGCGTTCCGACCAGCTCAAGGGCTTCTTCGTCCAGGACCCGACGCCCGACTCCGACCCGGCGACCTCCGACGGGGTGTTCGTCTACTCGACCACGGAGGTCGCGGTCGGCGACAGGGTCCTGGTCACCGGCAAGGCCGTCGAGTACAACGGGCTCACCGAGCTGTCGCCGGTCTCGGCGGTGGACGTGTGCGGCACGGGCAGGGTCGCGCCCGCGGCGGTCCGGCTGCCGCTCAAGGGCGGCGCCGGCATGGAGCGGTACGAGGGCGTGCTGCTGCGGTTCGGCCAGCGGCTCACCACCACCGAGACCTACCAGCTCGGACGGTACGGGCAGATCACCGTGTCCGCCGGCGGCCGGCTCTTCCAGCCGACCGACGGGCACGGCTCCACCCAGGCGGGCAACGACGCGCGGCGGCTCCTCGTCGACGACGGTTCGAACGTGCAGAACCCGGCGACGATCCCCTACACCGACCCCCGCGTCGTGCGGATCGGGGACGCCACCACCGGGCTGACCGGCGTGCTCACCTACCAGTTCGGCGACTACGCCCTCCAGCCGACCAGGCCGGCGCGCTTCGACAACGAGAACCCGAGGCCCAAGCGGCCGCGGAACGTCGGGGGTGACGTGCGCGTCGCCAGCTTCAACACGCTGAACTGGTTCACGACGCTCGACAAGCGCGGTGCCGACACGGCCGAGGAGCAGGAGCGGCAGCTCACGAAGCTGACCGCGGCGCTGCGGGGCCTCGACGCCGACGTCGTCGGGCTGATGGAGGTCGAGAACAACGGCGACACCGCCGTCGGGACCATCGTCGACCGGCTGAACCAGGCGGCGGGCGCCGGGACGTACGCGTGGGTCCGGCACCCCTACCCGGGGACTGACGAGATCCACGTCGCGCTCATCTACCGGCCGTCCGAGGTCACGCCGGTCGGCGAGGCGCGCTCGTCGCAGGACCCGGTGTTCGACCGCCCGCCGCTGGTGCAGACGTTCCGCCCCCGCAGGGGCGGCACGGCCTTCACCATGATCGTCAACCACTTCAAGTCGAAGGGCTGCGGCGACGCCACCGGCCCCGACCAGGACCAGGGCGACGGCCAGGGCTGCTACAACGCCCGCCGCGTCTCCCAGGCCAGGGCGGTCGCCGCGCTCGCCGCCGGCGTGCCGAACCCCCTCGTGGTCGGCGACCTCAACGCCTACACCGCCGAGGACCCGGTGAAGACGCTCACCGCCGCCGGGCTCGTCGGGCAGACGCAGCGGTTCGTCCCGCCGTCCCAGCGCTACAGCTACGTGTTCGACGGGCAGTCGGGCGAGCTGGACCACGCGCTCGCGGGCAGGGCGCTGTCGCGCCGCGTGACGGGCGCGACGATCTGGCACATCAACAGTGACGAGCCGGTGTTCCTCGACTACAACACCGAGTACAACCCGCCCGCGTTCTACCGGCCGGACGCGTTCCGCTCGTCCGACCACGACCCCGTCCTGCTCGGCCTCGACCTCCGCTGAGCCCCGGGGCCGGCCGCCGCACAAGCGGCGGCCGGCCCCTCGCGCGCCACGGCCCCCGAGCGTATGATCCAGGTCACATTAGAGATCGGTGCGCTCTTGACTCACTCCTCCGCCTGAAGGCAGAGGATTCCAGCGGTCGCCCGCTGGGGTTCCTGCTTCGCCGACGACCGCCCCGTCCGGGAGGTGTCCCGTTGAGGTCTTACACCGTCTCCACAGGCGGTCACCGCCAGCCCGGCGGCCAGGATGTTGCGCGCCGCGTTCACGTCGCGGTCATGCACCGCACCGCAGCCGCACGTCCACTCGCGGACGTCCAGCGGCAGCCTTTCGCGGACCGCGCCGCAGGTTCCGCACAGCTTGGAGGAGGGGAACCAGCGGTCGACCACGACCAGGTCGCGCCCATACCAGGCGCACTTGTACTCCAGCATCGAGCGCAGTTCCCGCCACGCCGCATCGGAGATGGCGCGCGCGAGCTTGCGGTTCTTGAGCATGTGGCCGACGGTGAGGTCCTCGATCACGACCGTTTGGTTCTCACGGACGAGGCGAGTCGACAGCTTGTGCAGGAAGTCTCGGCGCCGGTCGGCGATCCGCGCATGCACCCGGGCCGCCCTGCGGCGGGTCTTATCGCGGTTCGCCGAACCCGGCGCCTTGCGCGACAGCTCCCGCTGCGCTCTGGCCAGGCGCGCGCGGTCACGGCGCTCATGCCGGGGATTGGCGACCTTCTCCCCGGTGGACAGGACCACCAGCGACGTGATCCCGGCGTCCAGCCCGACCACCGCGTTCGTGGCCGGAGCCGCCGCGATCGTGTCCTGGCACAGCAGGGACACGAACCAGCGGCCCGCACTGTCTCGCGACACCGTCACTGTGCTCGGCTCCGCGCCCTCAGGCAACCGGCGCGACCAGCGGACGTCGAGGGGCTCGGCCATCTTGGCCAGCGTGAGACGCCCATCGCGCCAGGTGAAAGCGCTGCGGGTGTACTCGGCCGAGCAACGCGACCGCTTGCGCGACTTGAACCGCGGATAGGCAGCGCGCTTGGCGAGGAAGTTGGAGAACGCTGCCTGCAGATGCCGCAGCGCCTGCTGGAGCGGGACGCACGAGACCTCGGCCAGGAAGGCCAGTTCAGGGGTCTGCTTCCACCGCGTCAGCGCTGCCGACGACTGCGTGTAGGAGATGCGGCGCCGCTCCCTCCGCCAGGCCCGGGTGCGCTCCTCCAGCGCCCTGTTGTACACCAGCCGCACGCAGCCGAACGTGCGCGACAACTCAGCCGCCTGCTTCTCGGTGGGGTAAAAGCGGTACTTGAACGCCCGCCTGACCTGCCGCGCCATACCCCACGTTCTAACAGCCTCGACGCGAGCCGACCCAGCGGACGCCGAAACACCCCGGCTCCCCCGATCCACGCCACAAAAGCCCGTTTCCTCCCCGGCCCAAAGGCCGGGGCATACACGGAGGAACACACATGACCGAAGCCGTGTCCGGTGCCGTGCCCGCCTCGGCGTCCGCTCCCCGCCTCGCGCTCGGCATCGGGCCGGACGGGACCTACACCCGGTTCGGGCAGGTCCTCGCCTTCGTCCTCGGCCTGCTCACGACGTTCGCCTTCCTGCCGCTGGTCGTGGTGGCCGCCCTGCTGTACACCCGGGCCGAGACCCGGTTCGGGGAGGATCCCGCGCGTGCCCGCGCGCTGGTGAACTGGTCGTGGCTCAGCATCACGGTCCCCGTCCTCGTCGCGGTCGCCGCGGGCGTGGCCGTCGCGGCGCTGAAGGGGTAGCGGGAAGAGGACCGGCCCGGGGCGGGTTGCCCACGGTATGACCGTGCGCTTCTCCGTCCTCGATCTCGCCCCCGTCGTCACCGGCTCCACCTCGGGCCAGGCCCTGCGCAACACGCTCGACCTGGCCCGGCACACCGAGCGGCTCGGCTTCCACCGCTACTGGCTCGCCGAGCACCACGCCATGCCGGGCATCGCCAGTTCGGCGACCGCCGTGCTGATCGGGCAGGTCGCGGCCGCGACCTCCCGGATGCGGGTCGGGTCGGGCGGGGTCATGCTGCCGAACCACGCGCCGATGGTCGTCGCCGAGCAGTTCGGGACGCTGGAGGCGCTCCACCCGGGACGCATCGACCTCGGCCTCGGCCGCGCGCCCGGCACCGACCAGGCGACCGCGCGGGCGCTGCGCCGGTCCCCGGACGCGCTGTCGGTCGACGACTTCCCCGAGCAGGTCGTGGAGCTGCGGGGCTATTTCGCCGCCGACAGCAAGGTGACCCCGGCCGCGGGGAACGAGCCGCCGGTGTGGCTGCTCGGGTCCAGCGGGTACAGCGCGCGGCTCGCCGGGCTCCTCGGCCTGCCGTTCGCGTTCGCGCACCACTTCAGCGCCGAGAACACCGTTCCCGCGCTGGAGTTGTACCGGCAGTCGTTCCGCCCGGGGGCGCTGGACGAGCCGTACTCGATGATCGGGGTCTCGGTGACGGCCGCCGGGGACGACGAGCGGGCGCGCGAGCTGGCCGCGCCCCAGGCGCTGTCGTTCCTGCGGCTGCGGCAGGGGCGGCCCGGGCTGCTGCCGACGCCGGAGGAGGCGGCGGCCTACCCGTACACGCCGCTGGAGCGACAGATGATCGACGCGCGGCTGGCCGACCAGGTGGTGGGCGGCCCCGACGCCGTCCGCAAGCAGCTCGACGAGCTGGTCGGCCGGACGGGCGTGGACGAGGTCATGGTGACGACGCAGGTCTTCGACCACGCCGACCGGCTGCGCTCCTACGACATCCTCGCCGGCCTCTACCCGGAGAGCCTCACCGCCGCGTGACGCGGGCCCCCGACCGTCCCCGGTCCGGCGGTGCCTCCGGGCGGAGGCCGGCGCGGGTCATTCCGCGAAGGCCGCCTCCAGGACGTCCAGTCCCTCGGTCAGCAGGTCCTCGGAGATGACGAGCGGGGGCAGGAAGCGCATCACGTTCCCGTAGGTCCCGGTCGTCAGGACGAGCAGCCCGTTCTCGTGGCAGCGGCGGGCGAGCCTCGCGGTCAGCTCGGGGTCGGGCTCCTTCGTCCCCTCCCGCACCAGCTCGATGGCGATCATCGCGCCGCGCCCGCGGACGTCCCCGATCGCCGGGTGCCGCTCGGCGAGGTCGCGCAGCCGGGGCAGCATGACCTCCCCGATCCGGCGGGCGCGCTGGGTGAGCTTGCCGTCCTCGATCTCCTCCAGGACGGCGAGGGCCGCCTCGCAGGCGAGCGGGTTGCCGCCGTAGGTGCCGCCGAGCCCGCCGCCGTGGACCTTGTCCATGATGTCGGCGCGCCCGGTGACGGCGGCCAGCGGCAGCCCGCCGGCGATGCCCTTGGCCGTCGCGACGAGGTCGGGGACGATCCCCTCGTGCTCGCAGGCGAACAGGTCGCCGGTCCGCGCGAAGCCCGTCTGCACCTCGTCGGCGACGAACAGGATCCCGTTCGCGCGGCAGAACTCGGCGAGCGCGGGCAGGAACCCGGGCGCGGGCTCGATGAACCCGCCCTCGCCCTGGATCGGCTCGATCAGCAGCGCCGCGACGTTCGTCGCGCCGATCTGCTTGGTGATCTGGTCGATCGCCTGCGCGGCGGCCTCGGGTCCGCAGTTGTCCGGACCGGTGGGCCAGCGGTAGGGGTAGGCCAGAGGCATCCGGTAGACCTCGGGCGCGTACGGGCCGAACCCCTGCTTGTAGGGCATGTTCTTCGCGGTCAGCGTCATCGTCAGCAGCGTCCGGCCGTGGTAGCCGTGGTCGAAGGCCACGACCGCCTGCCGCCCGGTCGCGTACCGGGCGATCTTGACGGCGTTCTCCACCGCCTCGGCACCGCTGTTGACCAGCAGGGAGCGCTTCTCGTGGTCGCCGGGCGTGATCCGGTTGAGGTTCTCGCACACCGCGACGTACGACTCGTACGGCGCGACCATGAAGCAGGTGTGGGTGAACCGGTCGGCCTGCGCCTTCACCGCCGCCGCGACGCGGGGGTTGGCGTTGCCGACGTTCGTGACGGCGATGCCGGAGCCGAAGTCGATCAGGGAGTTGCCGTCGGCGTCGACGACCACGCCGCCGTCCGCGTCCGTCACGTACACCGGCAGGACGCTGCCGACACCGGGCGGCACCGCCGCGAGGCGCCGGGCGTGCAGCGCGCGGGAGCGCGGGCCGGGGATCTCGGTCACGACGCGGCGTTCCTGCGGCAGGCGGGAACCGCTCACGCCGGGGGTGCTGTCCTGGCTGGTCATGAACTGAACGTAAGCCGGGCGGCGCCTACGATGAACAGTACGGGACGGCGAAATCCGTCCGGCGAGGTAGACACTTTGCACAGGGATTGACATGCCGCCCACGCTGGCCGCCGTAGCGGCCCTCCCGCAGCTCGGCCTGCGGTCGCTCACCGGGCCGCTCCCGGCGACGCCCGTCGTCTGGGTCGCCGTCAGCGAACTGGAGGACCCGACCCCGTTCCTGGAGGGCGGCGAGCTGGTCCTGACCACGGGCATGCGGCTCACCCCCGCGAACGCCGAGGGCTATGTGTCCCGGCTGGTCGCGCGGGGCGTCGCCGGGCTCGGCTTCGCTGTCGGCGTCATCCACGAGTCCGTCCCGCCCGAACTGCTGGCCGCGGCGCGCGGCCAGGGGCTCGTGCTGCTGGAGGTGCCGCGCCCGACGCCGTTCATCGCGATCGGCAAGGCGGTCTCGCGAGTGCTCGCCGCCGAGTGGTACGAGGACGTGACCCGCGCGTTCCAGGCCCAGCGCGAGCTGACCCGCGCCGCGCTCACCGGCCCCGGCGCGCTGGTCGCCCGGCTGGCCCGGCTGCTCGGCGGGTGGGCGCTGCTGCTGGACGCCTCCGGCGAGGCCCGGCACGCCGAACCGGGCGGCGCCCGCGACCGCGCCGAGGTCCTCGCGCCCGAGCTGGCCCGGCTGCGGCACCGTCCGAAACGGGGGAGCCCGGCCGCGAGCGTGGCGCTGGCCGTTCCCGACGGCCACATCGTCGTGCAGCGCATCGGGCTCGGCGGGCGGCCGCGCGGCTTCCTCGCGGTGGGCGCCGACGCGCCCCTGCCGCCCACCGCGCACACGATCGTGGGCGCCGCCGTGGCCCTGCTGACGCTCCAGTCCGAGACGCCGCGCACCGAGCGCGAGCTCCGGGCCTCGCTGGCGGCGCTGCTGCTCGGGCGTCCGGGCGAGGGGCCGGCGATCCCGCGCGGGCCCGTCCGGGTGCTGGCCTGCGCGGGGGGCCGCGCAGTCCTGGACGCGCTGGAGTCCGACGCCGCCGGGGCGCGGTGCCCGGCGCTGCCGCTCGGCGGGCACGTCGCCGTGATCGTGCCGGACGGGGCGCTCGGGACGGTCGAGCGGCTCCTCGCGGGAAGCGGGCCGATCGGCGTCAGCGACCCCGCCTCCGGCGACCTGCGCCCCGCGCTGCGGCAGGCCGAGGAGGCGCTCGCGGCGGCCGCGCGGGCGGGCCGGGACGTCCTGCACTACTCCCGGCTCCCCGGGCAGGGCGTGCTCGGCCTGATGGACCCCGGCGCCGCCCGCGCCTTCGCCGACGCGCTCCTCGCCCCCCTGCGGGACGAGGGCCTGGTCGAGACCGTCCGGGCCTACGTCGCGGCCAACGGGCAGGGGGAGGCGGCGGCGCGGGCGCTCGGCGTCCACCGGCACACGCTCCGGTCGCGGATGCGTAAGGCGGCCGAACTCCTCGGGCGCGACCCGGACGATCCGGCCGCCCGCGCCGAGCTGTGGATCGCGCTCGCCATCACGTCCAACGCGCCGGACGGGATTGGACAGGATGGCGACTCCCAATCGGCCCCGCCGTGGCTACCGTGAAAAGCATGAACGTGACCCCATTCTGGCTGGCCGGCCGGCCCGAGACCGGTGACGGTGAGCTGACCGTTACGCATCCCTACGACGGCCGCGTGGTCGGAACGGCGGCCGTGCCGACGCCCGCGCAGGTGGAGGAGGCGGTAGCCGCGGCCGACGCGGTCCGCCGGGAGGCCGCGGCGCTGCCGCTGCACGTGCGGGCCGAGGCGCTCGCGCACGTGTCCGCGCGGCTCGCCGAGCGCGCCGAGGAGGTCGCCCGGCTGATCACCGGGGAGAACGGCAAGCCGCTGCTGTGGGCGCGCGGCGAGGTGGCCCGCGCGATCTCCACGTTCCGGTTCGCCGGCGAGGAGGCCCGCCGCATCGCCGCGACGACGCAGCGGCTCGACACCGACCCGGCCGCCGAGGGCCGGCTCGCCTACGTCACGCGGGTGCCGAAGGGCCCGGTGCTGGGCATCTCTCCCTTCAACTTCCCGCTGAACCTCGCCGCCCACAAGATCGCGCCGGCGATCGCCGCCGGCGCGCCGATCGTCCTCAAGCCCGCCCCCGCCACGCCGCTGTCGGCGCTGCTGCTCGGCGAGCTGCTCGCCGAGACCGACCTGCCCGCCGGGATGTTCTCGATCCTCCCGGTGCCCAACGACCGGGCCTCCGCCCTGGTCGACGACCCGCGGCTGCCGATCGTGTCGTTCACCGGGTCCGTGCCCGTCGGCTGGGCGATCAACGACCGGGCGCCGCGCAAGCACGTCACCCTCGAACTCGGCGGCAACGGCGCCGCGGTGGTGCTGCCGGACGCCGACCTCGACTGGGCCGCCAAGCGGATCGGGCTGTTCTCCAACTACCAGGCGGGGCAGAGCTGCATCGCCGTCCAGCGCGTGTACGTCGACCGGTCCGTCCTCGACGAGTTCCTGCCGAAGCTGGTCGACACGGTCTCCTCCCTCGTCACCGGCGACCCGTGGGACGACAAGACGCAGGTCGGCCCGCTCGTCAACGAGGAGGCCGCCGAGCGCGTGGAGGCCTGGGTGGACGAGGCCGTCGCCGGGGGCGCGAAGGTCCTCACCGGCGGCACCCGCGAGGGCGCCGCCTACGCGCCGACCGTCCTCGCCGACGTCCCGGCGGACTCCAGGATCGCCCGCGAGGAGGTCTTCGGGCCGGTCATGTTCGTCCAGCCCGTGGACGGCGTCGACGAGGCGTTCGCGCTCGTCAACGACTCCAAGTTCGGCCTCCAGGCGGGCGTCTTCACCCGGAACCTGGACATCGCGTTCCGCGCCCACCGCGAGCTGGACGTGGGCGGCGTCGTCATCGGCGACGTCCCGTCCTACCGCGCCGACCAGATGCCCTACGGCGGCGTGAAGGACTCCGGCGTGGGCCGCGAGGGGCTGCGGTCGGCGATCGCCGACTACACCGAGGAGAAGGTCATGATCCTCACGGGGCTGCCGCTCTAGCCGCGGCCGTCCTCCCGGAGCCGGGGCCCCGCGTACAGGCCGGTGCGCAGGGCCCCGGCCGCCTCGGACGCCGCCTCCTGGAACCGGCCGCCCAGGGACCACATGTTCGCGAACCCGTGGATGAGGTCCTCCTGCCGCCTCAGCGCGACCGGCACGCCGGCCTCCCGCAGCCGCGCCGCGAACGCCTCCCCCTCGTCCCGCAGCGGGTCGAACCCGGCGGTGACGAGGTAGGTGGGCGGGAAGCCGGCGAGGTCGCCGGCCAGCAGCGGCGAGGCCGCCGTCTCGGCGCGCCGCTCCGGCGGGCAGTAGTGGTCGCTGAACCACGTCATGTCGTCGTCGGTCAGGTAGAACCCGTCCGCGAACAGCTCCCGCGACCGCCGCCGCTCGGACATGTCGGTCGCGGGGTAGTACAGCAGCGCGAAGTCCGGCCTGCGCGGCGCCAGCACCGCCACGACCGCCGCGAGGTTGCCGCCGGCGCTGTCGCCGCCGACGGCGAGCGCCCCCGGATCGGCGCCGAGGTCCCCGGCGCGGGCCACCGCGTACTCGTAGGCCGCGAGCGCGTCCTCGGTCGCCGCCGGGTACGGGTGCTCGGGCGCGAGCCGGTAGTCCACCGAGAGCACCCGCACCTCCGCGTGCACGGCGAGGTAGCGGCACACCGTGTCGTGCGTGTCGAGGTCCCCGATGACCCAGCCGCCGCCGTGGTAGAAGACGAGCAGCGGCGAGCCCTCCGCGAGGCCCTTCGGCGTGTAGAGCCGCGCCGGCACGCCGCCCGCGTCCACCTTCCGGGTGCCGACCGGCCGCACCGGGACCCCGGGCAGGTACGCCTGCCCCCGGGCGATCCCCCGCCGCGCCTCCTCGACCGTGGCTCCGGCCAGCCTCCGCTCGCCCTCCAGCCGCATCATCGTCAGCAGCAGCTGCGCGTCCAGCGCCAGCAGCTGCCCGTCCCTGCGCACGGGCGCCCCGGCGATGACCCGCTTCACCGGCTCCGGCAGCGCGAACACCGCGCGGAGCACGGCCCCCGTCACTCCCGGCGGCACCTTCTCGGTCAAAGACGACATACGGCCCTCCTCGGTCCCGCACACCGTACTCCCCAGTAGCCCCCGGGGCCCAGCCCCCGTCCCGGTGGGGCGCGCGCCCTGGCGGAGCCGCCGGAAGCCAGGCGCGCAAAGGGCTCTGGCGATCGGGGCGCGAATGGCTAGGATCGTCGCGGCCCTGTGGCGGTGCGTGACTGGAGCGGTGGATGCAGCGGATCTGGAAGATGCTGACGGCCTATGTCGACGTCGCCGTCGCGTTCGTCCTGGCGTTCATCATCCTCGGCCTGGACATCGCCGGAATCGCCTCGACCAAGGTCGTGCAGAGCGCGACCATGGCGACGCTGGCCGTGGTCTCCATCGTGCTCCTGCGCGACCGCGCCCGCAGCGACAACCGGGGCATCGAGGTGCAGAAGTCGGTGGAGGCGCTGCAGAAGCAGCTCGACGTGCGCGTCATCAGCGGGACCGAGTGCAACCGGGTGCTGACCGAGGCGCGCCGCACCACCGACCGTTGGGTCTTCCGGGGCGGGACGGGCGCCTACATCCGCGCGGTCACGCTGCCCGAGTGCGTGTCGGCGGCCAGGCCGCTGCGGCGCAGGCTGGACTTCCGGCTGGAGATCCTCGACCCCATGGACGCGGATCTGTGCCGCGAGTACGTCCGGCTGCACCAGCGGCTCGCGACCGACTCCGACAGCCCCGAGCAGGCGTGGACGGTGGAGGAGACCCGCCTGGAGCTGTTCGCGACGATCCTCGCGGCGGCCTGGCACCAGCAGCGCTACGAGCTGCTCGACATCGACGTCCGGCTCTCGTCGGCCTACTCGCTGCTGCGCTACGAGCTGTCGACGAGCTGCCTCATCTTCACCCAGCGGGGCCCCGACTTCCCCGCCCTGGTGATCAACAGCGGCACGCCGACGTACCTGTCCTGGGAGACGGAGCTGCACGTCAGCTTCCAACAGGCCAGGCGGCTGCCACTGCACGCGCTGCGCAGCACGCAGCTCAGCCGCGAGCCGAGCCCCGAGGAGATCCGCGGCGTCTTCCGGACGCTCGGCATCGAACTGCCCGCCGACTACACCGACGTCACCCTCGACGGCCTCCGCGTCCTCGCCCTGGCGTCCCCCGACCCCTACGCCTGATCGGCGAGCGAGGGGCAGGGCCGGGCGGGTCAGGAGGTGTGGGTTCGGCGGCGGTAGTAGGCGATGGTCACCGCGGCGAGCAGCGGGCCCCACGCCACTAGCGGCGCGTAGGCGACGGCACCGAGCACGCCCTGCCAGTCGTGGAAGTGGATGGGGAAGCCCTCCGGCAGCGGGCGCCCCTGGATGGTCTCCTGGAAGACCAGGCAGTTCACGACGACGACCGTCCACATCGGGGTCAGGATCGCGGCGCCCACCAGGCCCGGGATGACGGCGGCCGGGATCGGCACGCGCCGGCCCCGCAGGCCCGGGATCCATCGCGGGAACACCTCGCCCCAGGCGGCGATCAGGCCGATCGCGGTGAACGCCGCCACCTCGGACAGGGCCGACAGCAGCACCACGTACACCTCGCCCGGCAACCAGCTGGGAAGGCCGTCTGACCCCTCCCCCGCGTCGAGGGCGCCGCCGCTGAGGATGGGCAGATGGAAGGTGAAGGCGGCGATCCGCCACAATCCGGACGGCAGGACGGTCAACGGGACGGCCAGCGCCGCGATCCGCGCCCAGCGCGGGACGCCCGCGACCGGCTCGTGCGCGGCGTTCCAGCCCGCGCGGAGCCGTGCGAACGGAGCCGATGGCGCGCTCACAAGGGTCATGCTCCTCACCGTCGCAGGTGCCGCTCCGGCGCTGATCACCCGCGGGCGCCAGACGCCTCCCCCGCACGGGGGATCGCCATGCGACCCCGAGACGAGCGCCACCCAATCGGTCGTTTGATCCCGAATGAACACGGAACGCCACGAAACGACCGCGGAGAAGAGTAGATTCACCTTCGGTCCGCAAGAGAGTCCGCGCCGCGCCCTACAGGAGGAAACGCACGTGACGGGGCACCACACCCTGCAAGAGACCGAGCAGGCCGTCCAGCGCCGCCTCGGCGACGTGCCACTGCGGCACGACGCGATGATGGCGGTGTCCACCATCTACCGCGCCGCCGCGGCGGTCCGGCAGCACTTCGAGAGTTCGGTCCTGCGCGGCGCCGAGCTGACCTGGACGTCGTTCGTCGTCCTGTGGGTGGTGTGGATCTGGGACGAGATGGAGACGCGCCACGTGGCCGAGGAGGCCGGCATCTCCAAGGGCACGCTCACCGGTGTCGTGAAGACGCTGGAGGGGCGCGGCCTGGTCGAGCGCGGCTCGCACGCGACGGACGGGCGCCTGGTCCTGCTGCGGCTGACCGGCGAGGGACGGGAGCTGATGCGCAAGCTGTTCCCGGCGTTCAACGCCGAGGAGGCGTTCGTGGTGGAGCGGCTGAGCGGCGAGGAGAACCGCGCGCTCGCCGAGACGCTGCGGTCGGTGGTCGAGCACCTGGACGAGAAGGGCGACGAGCGGCGGGCCGCGCTGCGGGAGCAGTCGCCGCCGCCGCCCCGGCGCTCGGGCCGCCGCTCGCGCGGCTGACCCCCTGCCCGTCGCCTCCCGCCTGCCCCCGGCGGCGACCCCGGCGCGCCCTCAGGGCTTGCGTGCCAGGAAGTAGCCGGCGGGGATGGGGCGCTCCTTGTCCGCAGGCCGGCGCAGGAGCCGCGCCACCTCGACCAGCCCGGTCCGGACGGCCAGCTCCGCGATGTCGTCGACGGGCCTGCGGTAGGCGAGGGCGACCTTGTGGTCGAACGCCTCCGCCTCGCCCTCGTCGGTCGACTGGAACCCGAGGAGGACCAGGCCGCCGGGGGCCAGCACCCGGTGGAACTCGGCGAACGCCCGCCGGAGCTCCGCCGGTCCGAGGTGGATGGTCGAGTAGTTCGACAGGACGCCCGCAAGGCCGCCGTCCGGGAGGTCCAGCGCCGTGATGTCGCCCTCGTCGAAGCGCAGGTGCGGGTGGTCGGCGCGCGCTCGGGCGATCATGCCGGACGACAGGTCGAGGCCGAAGGCGTCCAGGCCGAGGCCGTGCAGCAGCGCCGTCGCGCGGCCGGGGCCGCAGCCGAGGTCGGCGACCGGACCGGGCGGGACCATCGCCGCGAACGCGGTGATCATCGCCCGGTCCAGCGGGAGCTCGTCGAGCGCGTCGCGGAAGAGGTCGGCGTAGAGGTCGGCGACGGCGTCATAGGCCTGCGGCACGGTACCGGTCATGATCGGAGACGGTACCGGGCCTGGCGCGCGGCCGGGCCCGTGGGCGCGAGTCCCGACAGCCCCCGCTCCACCGCCGCCGCGGCGCGGCGGCAGAACGCCTCCGGCTCGTCGGCGGCGTCCGGGTGCTCGTCGACGAGCGCGTCCACGAGCCCGCCGCGCAGCAGGTCGGCCGACCCGACGCCCTGCGCCTCGGCCATCTCGCCCGCGCGCTCCGGGGTCCGGTGGACGATCAGCGAGGCGCCCTCGGGCGGCAGCGGGGAGAGCCAGGCGTGCCGGGCGGCGAGGACGCGGTCGGCGGGCAGGAGCGCCAGCGCCGCGCCGCCCGTGCCCTCGCCGAGCAGCAGGCAGAGCGTCGGCGCCGAAAGGGTGATCAGGTCGGCCAGGCAGCGGGCGATCTCGCCCGCGAGCCCGCCCTCCTCCGCCTCGGCCGACAGGACGGCGCCGGGCGTGTCGACCACGGTGACCAGCGGCAGGCCCAGCTCGGCCGCCAACCGCATGCCGCGCCGGGCGACCCGCAGCCCGGCCGGCCCGAGCGGATGGCCGCCGCGCTGGCCGCGCCGGTCCTGCCCGACCAGGACGCACGGCGCCGCGCCGAAGCGGGCCAGGGCGAGCAGCAGGCCGGGCTCCGCCTCCCCCTGGCCGGTCCCTGAGAGGGGCGTCACGTCGGCGGCGCCGTGGCGCAGCAGCTCGCGGACGCCCGGGCGGTCCGGGCGGCGCGACCTCTCGATCGAGTCCCACGCCGTCCCCTCCGGAGGAGCGCCTGCGGGCAGGGGCGAGGGGGTCGAGGGCGGCCTCCCGCACAGGACGTCCAGGGCGGTGGAGGCGACCCCGGCGAGATCGTCGATGCCCACCACGGCGTCCAGCAGGCCCTTGGCGGCCAGATTCTCGGCGACCTGCACCCCCGGCGGGAACGGCTCCCCGTGCAGTCCCTCGTAGACCCGCGGCCCGAGGAACCCGATCAGCGCGCCGGGCTCGGCGGCCGTCACGTGCCCGAGGGAGCCCCACGAGGCGAACACCCCGCCGGTCGTGGGGTGCCTCAGGTGGACGAGGTAGGGCAGGCCCGCGGCGCGGTGCGCCATGACGGCGGCGGTGATGCGCGCCATCTGCACGAACGCGGCCGTCCCCTCCTGCATGCGGGTGCCGCCGGAGGACGGCGCGGCGAGCAGCGGCAGGCCCTCGGCGGTGGCGCGCTCGACGGCCGCGACGATCCGGTCGGCGGTGGCGAGGCCGATCGAGCCCGCGAGGAACCGGAACTCCGACACGACGAACGCGACCCGGCGCCCGCGCAGGAGGCCCTCGCCGGTCAGGACGGCCTCGTCGCAGCCGCTGCGCTCGCGGGCGGCGGCGAGGTCCTCGGCGTACGCGGAGCCGGGCGGCGGCCCCCCGGCGGGCGGGACGTCCCAGGACGTCCAGGTGCCGCCGTCCAGCACGCGGCGCAGCAGCCCGCGCGCCCCGACACGTTCCGTCACGACACCCCTTCCGCCGATCTCTCCTGCATGATGGCCTCACCCTGTGATCACCCGGTATGCGGGGTGGACACTGGTGGGGACCCCCGCGGAAGGAGGGCACGTGTCCGAGGAGATCTGTTTCGCGTCCGCCCGCGAGCTGGCGCGCCGGATCGCCGCCCGCGAGCTGTCGGCGCGTGAGGTCCTGCAAGCGCATCTCGACCAGATCGAGCGGACGAACCCGCAGGTCAACGCCATCGTCACGCTGGTCGCGGAGCGGGCGGCCCGGCAGGCGCGCGAGGCCGACGAGCGGCTGGCCGCCGGGGAGCGGCCGGGCCCGCTGCACGGCCTGCCCGTGGCGCACAAGGACACCCACGCCACCGCCGGGATCCGCACCACCTCCGGCTCGCCGATCTTCGCCGACCACGTCCCGGACCGCGACGAGCTGGTCGTCGAGCGGATCCGCGCCGCGGGCGCCGTCACCCTCGGCAAGACGAACACGCCGGAGTTCGCCGCCGGCTCCCACACGTTCAACCCGGTGTTCGGCCTCACCCGCAACCCCTACGACCCGTCCCGGTCGGCGGGCGGCAGCAGCGGCGGCGCCGCGGCGGCCCTCGCGTGCGGGATGCAGGCGCTCGCGGACGGCAGCGACATGGGCGGCTCGCTGCGCAACCCCGCGTCGTTCTGCAACGTCGTCGGGTTCCGCCCGTCGCCCGGCCGGGTGCCGTCCTGGCCGGTGCTCGCGGGCTGGTCGACGATGGGCGTGCAGGGCCCGATGGCCCGGGACGTCGCCGACGTCGCGCTGCTGCTGTCGGTGCTCGCCGGCCCCGACCCGCGCAGCCCGATCGCGCTGGAGACGCCCGGCTCGGCGTTCGCCGCGCCGCTCGAGCGCGACCTCGCCGGGCTGCGCCTCGCCTGGTCCCCCGACCTCGGCGGGACGATCCCCGTCGACCCGGCCGTCACCGCCGTCCTCGAACCCGCCGCCAAGGCGTTCGAGGAGCTGGGCTGCGCGGTCGAGGAGGCCTCGCCCGACCTGGCCGGCGCCGACGAGGTGTTCCGGACCCTGCGGGCCTGGCACTGGGACATCACCCTGCGCCCCCTGCTGGACGAGCGGCGCGCCGACTTCAAGCCCTCCCTCGCCGCGAACATCGACGCCGGCCGCTCCCTCACCGGCGCCGACCTCGGCCGCGCCGAGACGCTCCACACGGCGCTGTTCCACCGCGTCCGGGAGTTCTTCGAGCGCTACGACGCGCTGCTCATGCCGGTCAGCCAGGTCCCGCCCTTCGACGCCGGATCCGAGTACCCGGAGCAGGTCGCCGGCCGGCCGATGCGCGACTACCTGGAATGGATGCGGTCGTGCTACCTCGTCTCGGCGACCGGGTGCCCCGCGCTGTCGGTGCCCGCCGGTTTCACCTCGGACGGGCTGCCGGTCGGGCTGCAGATCGTCGGCCCCCACCACGCCGACCTCGCCGTCCTGCGGATCGGCCGGGCGTTCGAGCGGGCGACCGGGCACGGCCTCCGGCGCCCGCCCCTGGCCCGCCCCTAGGGCGCCGGCGCCAGGGCCGTCAGGGCTCCTCGCGGGGGATGCGCAGGACGAACCGGGCGCCCCGCTCGCTGTCGGCGGCGACGAGCGAGCCGCCGTGCGCGCGGGCGATGTCGCGGGAGATCGTCAGCCCGAGGCCGGTGCCGCCGCGGTCGCGTTCGCGGCCCTCGGCCAGCCGGTGGAACCGCCAGAAGATCCGCTCGCGGTCCTCCGGGGCGATCCCGGCGCCGTCGTCGCGCACCTCCAGCACCGCGTCCGGGCCGTCCGCGGCCACGCTCACCCAGATCCGCGACTCGGTGTGCCGCTCGGCGTTGGCCAGCAGGTTCGTCAGGAGCCTGACCAGGTGGGCCTCGGTGGCGTGGACCACGACGCCCTCCTCCGCCGCCACCTCGACCGGGACCCTGCGGGCCCGCCGGCTCACCTCCGCCCGGGCCAGCTCGCCGAGGTCGACCCGCGACCGGGGTACCTGCACGCCCGCGCCCAGCCTCGCCAGGATGAGCAGGTCGCTGACGATGGCCTGCAGCCGGTCGGCGTCGGCCAGGGCCGCCCGCGCGACCTCCGGCCAGTCCTCGCCCTCCGGGTGCGCCAGCGCCGTCTCCAGCTCGGCGCACAGGCCGGTCAGCGGGCTGCGCAGCTCGTGCGAGACGTCCGCGACGAACGCGCGCTGCCGCGTGAGGACGTCCTCCAGCCGGTCCAGCGTGACGTTCACCGACTCGGCCAGGTCGGACACCTCGTCGTTCGGCCCCGGCACGGTCACCCGGCGGTCGGCGCCGCCGGTGATCTCAGCCAGCTCGGTCCTCATCACCCGCACCGGTCGCAGCGCCCGGCGCACCGACAGCGAGACGATCCAGCCCACCGCGGAGGTCGCGACCAGCACCGTCACGGCGAGCAGGCCGATGAAGACGCCCCGGTAGCGGGTGAACGTCGTGATCGGCGCGCCGGCGTAGACGACCCGCTCGCCGAACCGCGTGTCCACCCGCTCGGAGACGAAGTAGACCTCGGTCGGCCCCCGCCAGCCCCGGGTGTGGAACTCGGGACGCCCCGCCGCCCGGGGAACCGGCACCTCCACCGGGCGGTGGCCGTGCAGGGGCTCGCTGGCCGCGAGCACGTGCCCGCGGCCGTCCTGGACCTGGAGGAGCGGGAAGCCGGGATCGTCGACGCGGATCGTCCCCCGCACGTCGGTCTGGCGGACGAGGGTGGCGAGGCCGGTCGCGACCAGCGTGCCGCGGTCGTGCAGCCCGCGGTAGATGGTGCCGCGGAGGACCTGGTAGAAGAGCGTGACGCCGGCGACGAGAAGAGCGGCCACGATCAGGGTCGCGGCCAGGGTCACGCGCGTTCGCACCGACCAGCACGCCGGCGTCAGCAGGTCCCCGAGTATCCGCACCCGGCGCCCCTCCCCCTCTCCGGCTCGCACGCGGCGGCCGGCGCCGCGCCGCGTCGAAGCGCCGGGGGGACGCAGAACGGGTTCTTTCCGGCCCCTCGCCCCGCGAAACATCGCCGCGGCCGCGCGGGAGGCGGCGGCGCCCCGGTGAAGGGCCGGTGCCCGCGCGGGCGGCGCCTCCCACCCCTGGGGAGCCGCCCGCGCGGGCACCGCTTCATTCACTGTGCACGCCCCCCGTGCACGGGGTGCTACATCGACGTGACGATCACGTTTCGACCTTTCCTCCGCAAAACCCGCCATAATCCGCCGACGAAAGGGGATGGGTGGGCGGGAGAGACGGAAGGGGGGTGCTGGAGCACCGTATGGACACTGACTTCAGGCCACTCGAACCCGCCGACCCCCGAGAGGTCGGCGGCCACCGGCTGCTGGGCAGGCTCGGATCCGGCGGCATGGGAACGGTCTACCTCGGAGCAGACCCGGCGTCCGGTGGACGCGTCGCGGTCAAGACGATCCATCCGCACCTCGCCGACGACCCGTCCTACCGGCGGCGCTTCCGCGACGAGGCGAACCTCGCGGGGAGGGTCGCCTCGTTCTGCACCGCGCGGGTCCTCGCGCAGGGCGAGGACGACGGGCTCCCGTACCTCGTCACCGACTACGTAGGGGGCCTGTCCCTGCACGACAGGCTCGCCACCGGCGGCCCGCTCCCGCCCGCCGACCTGCACGGGATCGCCGTCGGCGTCGCCTCGGCGCTCGCCGCGATCCACGCGGCGGGGCTCGTGCACCGCGACATCAAGCCCGCCAACGTGATGCTCACCCTGTCCGGCTGCCGCGTCATCGACTTCGGCATCGCGGGCCGCCAGGACGCGGTCGAGGAGACCGCCACGACCGGCCAGGTGTTCGGCACCCCGGGATGGATCGCTCCCGAGGTCCTCGTCGGGGGGCCCGCCTCCCAGGCGGCCGACATCTTCGCCTGGGGCTGCCTCATCGCCCATGCCGGGACGGGGCAGATGCCGATCGGCGGCGACCCCGCGACCCTGCGCACCGCCGCCGGGGACGCCGACCTGTCCGGCCTGCCGGACTCGCTGGTCCCGGCCGTCCGGTGGGCGCTCGCGGAGGACCCGGCGGACCGCCCCACCGCGACCGACCTCCTGCTCGCCCTCGTGGAGCAGCCGCAGCCGCAGGCCGCGGGCCGCCTCGCGGCGGGCGGCGCCGCACCGCACGCCGCTTCAGCGCCCGCCGCGCCGCGCCGCTCCCCCGCGCCGCTCCCCGGCCGGCGGCGGTCCGTTCCGGGTCCGCCGACCCCGTTCCGGTCCCAGGGCTCCGGCAACGAGGACACCGACACTCAGGCGTTCACGCCGCTCGGCGTGGCCGGGGCCACGACGTCCACCCGCACGCGGCTGCTCGCGGGCGCCGGCGCAGCGGCGGGCACGCTCCTGCTGGGCGCGATCGTGCTGGGCGTCACCCAGGCCAAGGCCGCTCCCCCGTCCTCGCCCGGCGCCCCGGCCCCGTCCGCGCCGGCGGCCTCCGCCGCGCCCGCGAAGAAGCCGAACGCCATGCGGGTCGGATCCTCCAAGCGGGTCCCGGTGAAGACCGACGGCCAGAAGCGGAAGCAGAAACCCCAGCTGAGGCCGCAGCAGAAGCCCCAGGAGAAGAAGCACAAGCCGAAGCACGCCGCGAAGCCCGGCAAAGCGAAGGGCAAGCACAAGCGCTGATCCGGCCGGGCACCTAACCGGTACGAGCGATGAACCCGTGCCGCCGGCGCGGGTCCGTCAGGTGCGCCAGACCAGGACGAGCGCGCAGTCGTCGTCGCGTGCCGCGGCCATGGTCTCCACCAGCTCCCGCGCGCCGCGGCCGAACCCCTGCGGGACGAGCCGCTCCGCCTCGCCGAGCAGCCGGTCGATCCCGGCGTCGAGGTCGCTGCCCGGCGACTCGACCAGCCCGTCGGTGTAGAGCAGCAGGGCGTCGCCCGGCCGCAGCTGACCCCGCTCGGGAACGCAGTTCAGGTCGGGGACCACCCCCAGCACGACGCCCTTGGCCGAGCTGACCCGCCAGGCGCCGCTGCCCGCGTCGAACTGGACGGCCGGCGGGTGTCCCGCCGACTCGACCGTGTACTCCCCCGTGCGCAGGTCGACCACGACGTGCACGGCCGTCACGAAGCCCTCGTCCCACCGCTGGCGCTGCAGATAGGTGTTGCAGGCGGGCAGGAAACTCCCCGGCTGGACCGATCCAAGCAGGCCCCCGAAGGCGCCCGACAGCATCAGCGCCCTCGTTCCGGCGTCGGTGCCCTTCCCCGACACGTCGACGAGCGCGACCTCCAGCGTGTCGCCGTCGGAGGCCGACACCACGAAGTCCCCGCCGAACGACGAGCCCCCGGCCTGGAGCATCACGACCTGGGAGTTCCAGCCGTCCGGCAGTTCGGGCATCTCGCCGTGCCGCCGCAGCCGGTCGCGCAGCTCCAGCAGCATCGAGTCGCCGCGCAGGCCCTGCACGCCGAGCTGCTGGCGCGTCCGGGCCAGGGTGAGCGCGAGCACCGCGGTGATGGCCAGGGTCGCGATCATGCCGGGCCCGATCGCGGCGACGTCCTTCCAGGCGTTGTAGGCGGCCATCGCGACCACGACGCCGAGGAGGGCGACCAGGCTCCGCACCTTCAGCAGCAGCCCGCCGACCACCACGATCAGCACCAGGGCGCCGGACGGGGCCAGGCCGCGCGAGTCGCCGGACGTGGCGAGGCCGATCGCGACCGCGAGGAGCGCCAGCGCCGCGAAGACGTACCGGTCCCTGGTCAGCGAGCCCCGCCTCAGCCACCGGTAGAGCACGACCAGGAACGGGATCTTGCGCAGCACGGCACGCACGCGCGGCGGGAGCAGCTGCACCAGACGTTGAAGCATGACTCCGGCACTGTACCGAGCAATGAGCCCGGTCGGTCAGTATCCGGAGGCACCGGTGACCCACTGTAACGATCACGCTACGCGGAATCGGGGTAGATGTGGCCTTGCGACTACCTCCGAGGGGAGCGGCACATGGTCCAGCCGGGCATGCGGATCACGGTGGACGCGGCAATGCGGGCCCGCGACGTCTCGCGCCCGCGCCCCGCGGGCGAGGAGCCGCCCGCCGCCGACCCGGGGACCGCGGCCGCCTCCGGCACCCAGGCCAAGCCCGGCGACGGCGCCAGGCGGACCAGGGCCGCGAAGAACGAGCGGCGCCGCATGGACAAGCGCGGCCCCCGCAGGCCCCCCGAGAACGGGCTCTAGCGGGCCCGGTTCAGCCCTCGCGCGGCAGCGGCGGCAGCTCGCCGGTGTGCTCGTAGGCGGCGAGCATCCTGATCCGCCGGGTGTGGCGGGGCTCCTTGGAGTAGTGCGTCCCGAGGAACAGCTCCACGAACCGGGTCGCGGTGTCCAGGTCGTGCTGCCGGGCACCGAGCGCGATGATGTTCGCGTCGTTGTGCTCGCGGGCGAGCACCGCGGTGTCGTCGTTCCAGACCAGGGCCGCGCGGGCCCCCTTGACCTTGTTCGCCGCGATGGCCTCGCCGTTGCCGGAACCGCCGATCACGACGCCGAGGGTCCCCGGCTCCGCCACCGTTCGCTCGGCCGCCCGGAGGACGAACGGCGGGTAGTCGTCGACGGCGTCGTACACGAACGCGCCGCAGTCGACGGCCTCATGCCCGTTCTGCTTCAGCCGGGAGACCAGGTGCTCCTTCAGCTCGAAGCCGGCATGGTCGGATCCAAGAAACACGCGCATGCGCCCGATTGTCGCAGGCCCGCGACGTGCCCGCGCGCGGGGGTCAGGTCTCGTCGTCCCGTCTGCGGTCGATCACCGTCCGGTCTGCGAGGTCGAGGTCGTCCTCCTCGGGGGCGTCCTCCCGGGCGTCCGCCGCGCCGTCCTCCGGCTCCTTCGGCTCCTCCGGCTCCTTGGGCGGCTCCACCTGCTCTTCGGGCGCCTCCTCCGGCTTCTCCTCCTGCCCTTCCGGATCCTCACCCGCGGCCGGGGCCTCCTGCTCCTGCGGAGGCGCGGAGGGCTGCGGCGGCACGGGCGGCACGCCGAACGCGCCCGGCTGCTGGGGCTGCCCCGGTGGCGGCGCCTGCCCCGGCGGCGGGGGCTGCTGGGGGCCGGGCGCGGCGCCCCAGACGGGCTGCTGCGGCTGCCCCTGGGGCGGGACGTAAGGGACGGCCGAAGGATGCGGCTGCATCTGCTGCGGGTAGGGCTGCTGCCCCATCGGCATGCCCTGCTGGGCCGGGTAGGGCCCGCCCGGAGCGTACGGCGCCCCAGGAATGGCCCCGGCCAGGCGGGGGCGGGTGAGGAGGAACCCGCCGAGGGCGCCGACACCGGCCAGCCACCCGAACGCGAAGCCGAAGGAGGCGCCCTGGCCGACCGTGCTGCTGAACGTGCTGCCGAACGGCGTCTGCTGGAACTCGAAGGCCCAGCGGGTGAGCGGCGCGGCCACGACGCCGGACACGCCGCCCGCGACGACCGCCGCCCACCAGCCGATGATCAGCGCGCCGAACGGGCCGCGCTCCGGATCGGCCAGCCGGGCGCCCGCCACCACCAGAGCCACCAGCACGCCGAAGAAGACCAGCAGGCTGAGGTCGTCCAGCACCACCTGCTTCACGCCCAGCCCGCCGGACGGCGTGATCCGCCAGGCGAGCGTGAGCAGCCACGTCACCACCGGCCCGATCCCCGCGTCGAACCTGATGTGGCTCTTGTCGATCTCCTCGACGACCCACTGGTTGCCGAAGATCAGTGCGAGGAGGGCCATCGGGACCACCGCGCCGCCCGTCATCGCGAGCATCCGCCGCATTGTCATGGCGGGCAGGGTAATGCCGTTTCATCTCCGCCGGTAGGGCCCGGACTACCCGCAGTAGGCGGCGGGGGGCGTGGACGGGAAGCGGAAACCGGGGTCGACCTGCGCTTCGAGGTCCTCCCCCACGGCCCGGCTCGCCCAGCTCCGCGCGTTCTTGACGTGGAACTCCACGGCCTGCCGCTGGAACTCGTCCCAGTCCTTGACACGGCCGTCCACTTCGGCGCGCATGCGGTCGAGGGCGGCGATGTTGCCCTCCTCCAGCGCGACGCCGTGCCTGCCCTGCTCCATCGCCCGGACGGCGGCGGACTGGCCGAGCCACGTCAGCAGGTCGTCGCCGACGTGCTCGCGCAGGTAGGCGAGGTCGTCCTCGGACTGCACCTTGTTGCCGACGACGCGGATGGCGACCTCGTAGTCGCGGGCGTACTCGGTGTACTGCCGGTACACGCCGACGCCCTTGCGGGTGGGCTCGGCGACCAGGAACATCAGGTCGAACCGCGTGAACAGCCCGGAGGCGAACGTGTCGGCGCCGGCGGTCATGTCGACGACGACGTACTCGCCGGGCCCGTCCACGAGGTGGTTGAGGTACAGCTCCACCGCACCGGTCTTGGAGTGGTAGCAGGCCACCCCGAGGTCGTCGTCGTTGAACGGGCCGGTGGCGAGCAGGGTGACGCCGTCCACCTCCTGGCCCGCCTCGTGGAAGGGGTCGCCGCCGCGGAACCGCAGCAGCCGCGACCCGGTGCCGGGCGGGGTGGTCTTGACCATCGCGGACGCCGAGGAGATGCGCGGGTTGTCGCCGCGCAGGTACTCCTTGAGCCCGGTGAGCCGGTCGCCCAGCGCGGGAATCTTGGCGGCGCGGCCCTCGTCCAGCCCGAGCGCGACGCCGAGATGCTGGTTGATGTCGGCGTCGATCGCGACCACGGGGAGCCGCCGCCCGGCCAGATGCCGGACGAACAGCGCCGACAGGGTCGTCTTGCCGCTGCCGCCCTTGCCGACGAACGCAACCTTCACGAATGCTCCCATACTGGATATGAAAACCGTTTCCACAGTGGGACATCGAGTCTGGCGCAGCGTGACCGGGCAGGCAAGCGGAACGGCCGAATCGACCGTGGTGGTCCGCCGCAGCACGAAAAAGTGGCCCAGGGCGCCGATCAGCGCAGGGCGGCCGCCGGGTCGAACCCGAAGGGCAGCTCCAGGCGGTGCGCCTTGAGCAGCTCACCGTCGGTGAGCAGGTCGCGGGTGGGGCGGTCGGCCGCGATGACGCCGCCGTCGAGGATCACCGAGCGCGGGCACAGCTCCGCCGCGTACGGGAGGTCGTGCGTGACCATCAGGACCGTCACGTCCAGGCCCAGCAGGATCTCGGCGAGCTCGCGGCGGCTCGCCGGGTCCAGGTTGGAGGACGGCTCGTCCAGCACGAGGATCTCCGGCTCCATCGCCAGGACGGTGGCGACCGCGACGCGGCGCCGCTGCCCGAAGCTGAGGTGCTGCGGCGGGCGGTCGGCGGCGTCGAGCATGCCGACGCGGGCCAGCGCGTCCCGCACCCGGCGCTCGAGGTCGGCGCCGCGCACGCCGAGGTTGGCGGGGCCGAAGGCGACGTCCTCCCGGACGGTCGGCATGAACAGCTGGTCGTCGGGGTCCTGGAAGACGATGCCGACGCGGCGGCGGATCTCCCGCAGGGCCTTCCTGTCCTTCGGGTCGACGGCGAGGCCGCCCACCCGGACCTCGCCCAGCCCGCCGTGCAGGATGCCGTTCAGGTGGAGGACGAGCGTGGTCTTCCCGGCGCCGTTCGGCCCGAGCAGCGCGACGCGCTCGCCGCGCCCGACCGTCAGGTCGACGCCGAACAGCGCCTGCGTGCCGTCGGGATACGCGTAGGCGAGGCCCTTCACCTCAAGCGACGGGGTCATGGGGCCATCCAAGCAGCCAGCGTGACGAGGGCGGCGGCCAAGGGCAGCGCGGCGGCGGCCGTCCATTGCCGGGCGGACGCGCCCACGTCGTCGATGACGGGCATGCGGCCGTCGTAGCCGCGGCTCACCATGGCCAGGTGGACGCGTTCGCCGCGCTCGTAGGAGCGCAGGAACAGGGCGCCCACGGACCTGGCGAGCACGCCGGTCGCGCGGATGTCGCGCGCCTCGAAGCCGCGGGAGGCGCGCGCGACCCTCATCCGTGCGAGCTCGGCCGCGACGACGTCGCCGTACCGCAGCATGAACGTGGCGATCTGCGTGATGAGCTGCGGCATCCGCAGCCGCTCGATGCCGAGCAGCAGCAGCCGCGGCTCGGTCGTCGCGGCCAGCAGGATCGAGGCGACGACGCCGAGGGTGCCCTTGGCGAGGATGTTCCAGGCGCCCCAGAGCCCGCTCTCGCTCAGCCGCAGCCCGAGGACGGCGACCTTCTCCCCCTCCGCCACGAAAGGCATGAGGAAGGCGAACGCGACGAACGGCACCTCGATGACGATCCGCCGCGCGACCGTCGCGAACGGGATCCGGGCCGCCGCGGTGACGGCGGCGAGCAGCAGCGCGTACACCCCGAACGCCCAGATCCGCTCGCGCGGGGTGGCGACGACCAGCAGCACGAACGCCAGCACGGCGACGAGCTTGCACTGCGGCGGGAGCCGGTGCACCGGTGAGGCGCCCGGCACGTAGAGCCGGTGCGCGTGGCCCGCGCCCATCAGCCCTTCCGGGGCGGCCCGGACGGCGCCGCCTCGTCCCGCCGCGTCCCGTCCCGCCGCGTCCCGTCCCGCTCCGTTGCCGTCCCGGCGCCGGCGGAACCGCGCCGCCGGACGCCCCAGAACAGCCCGCCGCCCACCAGCAGCACGGCGCCGACGCCGATCACGCCGGACAGCCCGCCGGACAGCCGAGCGTCGTCCACGCCCTTGACGCCGTAGTCGCCGAGCGGGGAGTCCTTGAACGAGTGGTCCTTCTCCTTGGCGCTGATGCCCTTGTCCTCGGCGACCTTCTCCAGGCCGTCAGGGCTGGCGCTGGCGTAGTAGCTGACGATCCCGGCCAGGACGAGCGAGACGAGCAGGAACCCGGCGAAGAAGCGCTTCGTGGTCATCGTGTCCTCCCTCAGGCCCGCGACGGCTTCGGTTCGGCGGCGCCCCGGCCGCCCGTGCGCAGCTCGAGCGGCTTCATCAGCCCGCGCGCCCCGTAGACGAGGTCGGGCCGGACGGCGAGCACGCTCGACACGGTCACGGCGGTGATCAGGGCCTCGCCGATGCCGATCAGCACGTGGACGCCGATCATCGCGGCGGCGACCTTGCCGATCGAGACGTCGGCCGTCCCGCCGGCCGCGTAGATCAGCGTGAAGGCGACGGCCGCGGCGGGCACCGAGACGACGGCCGCGGCGAACGACGCCCCGGACACCGACGCGCGCGTCTTGGGCAGCACGCGCAGCAGGAGCCGGAACAGCCCGTAGCCCGTGAGCACGGTGACCAGGGCCATCGTGGTGATGTTGACGCCCAGCGCGGTCAGGCCGCCGTCCGCGAACAGCAGCGCCTGCATGAGCAGGACGACGGACACGCACAGGACGCCCGTATAGGGCCCGACGAGGATCGCGGCGAGCGCGCCGCCGAGCAGGTGCCCGCTCGTCCCCGAGGCGACCGGGAAGTTGAGCATCTGCGCCGCGAACACGAACGCGGCCGTCAGCCCGGCGAGCGGCGCGGTGCGGTCGTCCAGTTCGCGCCGCGCCCCGCGCAGCGCGACGCCGACCCCGGCGACCGCGACGGCGCCCGCCGCGATCGAGACCGGCGCGTCGATGAATCCGTCCGGTACGTGCACGACTCGACCACCCCTACTTGTTCGTCGTCAGCAGGACCAGTTTGTCGGCAGTCGCCTAGTAGTTGCAACATCGTCGCAATAGCAAGCCATGTGTGGCTCGCTGGGAAGCATGCCGAACGGAGGGGCGCGGCCCCGCACGACCGCCCCTCCGCCCGCACGCGCGGACGGAAGGGCGGAGACGGCCGCGCGGGGCGGCCGCGGCCGGTGCCCGGTCCGCGTTCAGTCGAAGCTGGGGTCCTCGGTCCTCGTGCGCTTCAGCTCGAAGAAACCGGGGGTGCCCGCGACCGCCAGGACGCCGTCGAAGAGCTTGACGGCGGCCTCGCCGCGCGGGATGGGCGTGACCACCGGGCCGAAGAAGGCGTGGCCCTCGACCTCGATCACCGGCGTGCCGACCTCCTGGCCGACGCGGTCGATCCCGTCCTTGTGGGACGCGCGCACGGCCTCGTCGTACTCCGTGGACTCGGCGGCGTCCGCGAGGTCCGGGTCGAGCCCGGCCGCGGTCAGCGAGGCCTCGAAGAACGCGCGGTCGAACTTCTGGCGCTCGTGGTGCCTGCGGGTCCCCAACTCGGTGTAGAGGCGGCCGAGCACCTCGGGGCCGTACTTCTGCTCGGCGGCGACGCACACGCGCACGGGCTTCCACGCGTCGGCGAGCCCCCGCCGGTACTCCTCGGGGATGTCCTTGTCCTCGTTCAGGACGGCCAGGCTCATCACGTGCCATCGGACGTCGATCGGCCGCTGCTCCTGCACCTCCAGGATCCAGCGGGAGGTGATCCACGCCCAGGGGCAAAGGGGGTCGAACCAGAAATCCACCGGGGTCGGAGCGTCCTCGGACAACGTCGCCTCCTAGAAATCGTGCATGTCTCCCATGGCACAACCCAGTGGTATTCGTCCCGATTCCCGAGGGCGCGAGGTCGCCGAAGGCCGTGGCGGACGGGCCGATCGGTCCGCCGGTTGGTAGACATGGGGGCACCAAGCCTTTAAGCCGACCAAGGAGTTCATGTGGCAGGCAACCTCACGCGCGACGAGGCGCGGGAACGGGCCCGGCTGCTCAGCGTCGCGTCGTACACGGTCGACCTGGACCTCACGACGGGTGAGGAGCGGTTCGGTTCCACCACCGTGGTCAGGTTCGGGAGCGCCGAGCCCGGCGCGTCGACCTTCATCGACCTGCACGGCGCCGTCGTACGGGAGGTGACGCTGAACGGCGACGCCCTGGACCCCGGCTCGTACGACGCCGAGAAGGGCCGCATCCCGCTGCCCGGCCTGGCGGCCGACAACGAGCTCCGGGTCGTGGCCGACTGCGCGTACTCCCGGTCGGGCGAGGGCCTGCACCGGTTCGTGGACCCGGTCGACGACAGCGTGTACCTGTACTCGCAGTTCGAGACGGCCGACGCGCACCGCATGTTCACCTGCTTCGACCAGCCCGACCTGAAGGCCACCTTCGAGCTGACCGTGAAGGCGCCGCAGGACTGGGAGGTCGTCACCAACGAGGCCGCCGAGACGGCCGAGGGCGGGACGTGGCACTTCCTCCCGACCCCGCAGATCTCCACCTACATCACCGCGCTCGTCGCCGGGCCGTACCACGTCGTCCGGGACGAGTACCGCCGCGAGGACGGCACCGTCATCCCGCTCGGCGTGTACTGCCGCGCCTCGCTGGCCGAGCACCTCGACGCCGGCGCGATCGTGGACGTGACCCGCCAGGGCTTCGGCTACTTCGAGAAGGTCTTCGGCCGCCCGTACCCGTTCTCGAAGTACGACCAGCTCTTCGTGCCCGAGTTCAACGCGGGCGCCATGGAGAACGCGGGCTGCGTCACGTTCCTGGAGGACTACGTCTTCCGGTCCCGGGTGACCGACGCGGCCTACGAGCGGCGCGCCGAGACGATCCTGCACGAGATGGCGCACATGTGGTTCGGCGACCTCGTCACCATGCGGTGGTGGGACGACCTGTGGCTGAACGAGTCGTTCGCCACCTACATGAGCGTCCTGTGCCAGGCGGAGGCCACCAAGTGGAAGGGCTCGTGGACGACGTTCGCGAACCTGGAGAAGGCGTGGGCCTACCGGCAGGACCAGCTGCCGTCCACGCACCCGATCTCCGCCGACATCCCCGACATCCGCGCGGTGGAGGTGAACTTCGACGGGATCACCTACGCCAAGGGCGCGTCCGTGCTGAAGCAGCTCGTGGCCTATGTCGGCCTCGACAACTTCCTGGAGGGCGTGCGGCGCTACTTCGACCGGCACGCGTGGGGCAACACCGTCCTCACCGACCTGCTGGGGGCGCTGGAGGAGACGTCCGGCCGCGACCTGGCGTCCTGGTCCAAGGAATGGCTGGAGACCGCCGGCGTCAACACGATGCGGCCGGAGTACGAGGTCGACGCCGACGGGAACTTCTCCTCGTTCGCCGTCCTGCAGGAGGCCAAGTCCGACTACCCGACGCTGCGCGCGCACCGCCTCGCCATCGGCCTGTACGACAGGACCTCCGACGGCCTCGTCCGGCGCGACCGGGTCGAGCTGGACGTGGTCGGCGCCCGCACCGAGGTCCCGCAGCTCGTCGGCAAGAAGCGGCCCGACCTCGTCCTGGTCAACGACGACGACCTCACCTACGCGAAGGTGCGGCTCGACGAGCACTCCCTGAAGACGCTGATCGAGGACATCGGCGAGATCAAGGAGAGCCTGGCGCGCGCCCTGTGCTGGTCGGCGGCGTGGGACATGACGCGCGACGCCGAGATGGCGACGCGCGACTACGTCCGCCTCGTCGTGAAGGGGATCCGCGGCGTCACCGACATCTCGGTCACCCAGACGCTGCTGCGGCAGGCGCGCACCGCCGTCCAGCAGTACGCGGACCCGGGGTGGCGCGAGGAGGGCCTCGCCCTCATGGCGGACACGCTGTCGGGGCTGGCCCGCGAGGCCGAGCCCGGCTCGGACCTCCAGCTCGCCTACACGCAGGCGTTCGCGGCGTCCGCCGTCACCGGTGAGCACCTGGCGTTCGTCCAGGGCCTGCTGGACGGCTCGCAGGTCCTCGACGGCCTCACCGTCGACACCGACCTGCGCTGGGCGCTGCTGCGCCGCCTCGTCGTCACCGGCAAGGCGGGCGAGGCCGAGATCGACGCCGAGCACGAGCGGGACCGCACCGCCGCGGGCGAGCGGCACGCCGCCGCCTGCAGGGCCGCGATCCCGACCGGCGAGGCGAAGGCGGCCGCGTGGGAGCGGATCATCGCGGGCGACCTGCCGAACGCCGTCTACCGGGCGACGCTCGGCGGCTTCGTCGAGCCCGACCAGGCCGCGCTGCTCGTCCCCTACGTGGACAGGTACTTCGCCGAGGTCGGGCGCGTGTGGAAGGAGTGGACGAGCGACATGTCCCAGACGTTCGCCGAGGTCGCCTACCCGTTCCTGGTGATCGAGCAGTCCACGGTCGACCGCACCGACGCCTACATCGCCGAGAGCGACCCGCCGGCGGCGCTGCGCCGGCTGCTGTCGGAGGGGCGCGACGGCGTCGCGCGCGCCCTGCGCGCCCGCGCGAAGGACGCCGCCTCCTCCTGAGCTGTTCCGCGGGCCCCGTGGCCATGCGATCGTTGCATGGTCACGGGGAGGGGACGCGGTGGAGACGGCTCGGGACGTTCTGGCGGCGCTGGCGCGGCGCTATGCCTTCGGCGACCTGGAGGCGCTGATCGGCGAGGGCACCCTGGCCGCCGACGGACGCTCGGCGCAGGTCGCGGCGCTGTGCGCGTTCGGGCAGCGCGTCCTCGACCTCGACGCCGAGGACTTCGGCATGCCGGAGGAGGCCGGCGAGGTCCCCCGCGACCTCCTCGACCGCGCCCGCGCCAGCCGCATGCCGCAGGCGCCCCGGGAGCGGCCCCGCGGGGCGCTCGCCAGCCTCCGCCCCGCGTACCGCCTCCTGCTCGAGGTCATCGCGATCCGCTGGCACCGCCGCGACATGGCCGCGCTCGTCGCCGCCGTCCACATCGCCGGCGAGTACCTCCCGATGCTGGCCTGGGAGCCCGTCCTCGGCCACGCGGGCGATCCCGCGCTGATCGGGGCCGCCGTGGGCGGCGAGGGCAGCCGCTTCGGCGTCCCGATCGAGCCGGGCTCGGCCCGCATGTGCGACCACACCCGGCCGGAGCGCTCCGCCTGCGAGCGCGTCCTGCGGGTCGCCAAGGAGCCGCCGCCCGGCTGGCGCGCCTACCTCGACCGCCACCACAGCCAGGTCGCGTCCGCGCTCGGCGACTGCGCCGCCCGCTGCCGCACGCCCTGCACGGTCATGACCCGCATGGACGGCCTCGTCCGCAACGACCTCGGCGACCGGTGCAGGCTCGCCGTCGACTTCGCCGACGGCGCGCTGGTGAAGCTCAGGCACGCGGCTCCGGTCGGGCACGGATTCGGGGTCCCCTCGCCGGAGGAGGTCCAGGCGGCCTGGGCCCGCGCCCGCAAGTCCCTCTCCCGCCACCCGCTGGGCAAGGCCGCGATGGCCGACGACGGCGGCTCCTACCCGCTGCCGGGGCTGCCTGCCCTCTTCTCGGCGGTCGCCGCGACCGACCTGCGCCCCGACACGCTCCTCCACGACGTCACCAAGCGCATCACATCGACTCTCGCCTGAAGAGCCGGAGCGAGTCGCGGGACTTGAGGTCGTCCAGGAAGACGGGACGGCCCTCCGCGTCCCCCAGCGGGACCCGCCAGTTCGGGTACTCGTCGACGGTGCCCGGCTGGTTCTGGGTGCGGCGCTCGCCCACGGCGTCGGCCAGGGAGATGCCGATCAGGCGGGCCGGGGTGCGGGTCAGGAACTCCTGGAGGGCGGTGACGATCTCCTCGTCGTAGGCGTCGGAGCCCTCCGCCAGGGCCCGCGCCACCTCCGCCGGCGGGGCGGACAGCAGCTTCTCGGCGTGCAGCACGGCGAGCCAGTCGCCCAGCTGACGCCGGTGGTCCGCCTCCTCCTCGGCGCGGGGACGGGTGAGCAGCCCGAGGCGGTCGCGCAGCTCGATGTGGTCGCCGTGGACGAACCCGGTGATCGGCGGCATGTCGTGGGTGCCGACGGTCGCGAGGGAGAGCTCCCGCCACCGGTCCGGCGGCTTGGGGCGGCCCTCGCCGTCCCGTTCGAACCACAGCAGGGACGTGCCGAGGACGCCGCTGTCGGCCAGCGCCTCGCGGACCTCCGGCTCGACGGTGCCGAGATCCTCGCCGACGACCACGGCGCCGAACCGCTCGGCCTCCCAGGCCAGGGAGGCGAGCAGGGCGTCCCGGTCGTAGCGGACATAGGTGCCGTCGGCGGCGGACGCCCCCTCCGGCACCCACCACAGGCGCGACACCTGCATGGCGTGGTCCAGGCGGATCCCGCCGGCGTGCCGCAGCGCGGCGGCGGCCATCTCGCGGAACGGCCGGTAGCCGAAGTCGGCGAGCGCGCCGGGCCGCCACGGCTGCTGTCCCCAGTCCTGGCCGCGCTGGTTGAACTCGTCCGGGGGCGCCCCGACGCTCATCCCGGGCGCGCAGGAGTCGCGGTAGATCCAGGCGTCGGCGCTGCCGTGCGGCACCCCGACCGCCAGGTCGTGGACGACCCCGACGGGCATCCCGGCGTCGCGGGCCGCGCGCTGCGCCGCCGCGAGCTGCCCGTCCAGCCGCCATTGGAGCCACGCGTGGAAGTCGGCGCGCTCGCGGTAGCGGGGAGCGTCCAGCACGCCGTGGGCGCGGGCGTCCCCCAGCGTGGACGGCCAGCGCCGCCAGTCCGTCGCGCCCTGCTCCTCGCTGATGGCGCACCACGTGGCGAAGCTCTCCAGCGCGGCGCCCTCCCGCCGCCGGAACTCCTCGAACTCCGGGTCGGGCCACCGGCGGTGGCGGTGCATGGCCTCAAGCGCCTCCAGCTTGGCCGCCCAGACGGCGTCCCTGTCCAGCAGCCCCTGCTTCCCGCGGAGCCCGGCGGCGAGGGCCTGGAACCGCTCCCGGTCCCCGGCGGGCAGCTCCGCGTACTCGGGCATGTCCTCGATCCGCAGGTAGATCGGCGAGGGGAAGCGGCGGCTCATCGGCGAGTACGGCGACGCCCCGACCGGCGGGACCGGCTCGGTCGCGTGCAGCGGGTTGACCAGGACGAAGCCCGCGCCGAGTTCCCGGCCGCTCCACCGCGCGAGGTCGGCCAGGTCGCCGAGGTCGCCGAGGCCCCACGACGCGGCGGACCGCACCGAGTACAGCTGCGCCGTGAACCCCCACATCCGGGTCGGCGGCGCCAGCGCGTCAGGGGCCACCAGCAGCCGGGTGTACTGCGTGCGCGCCCCCTCCCGGACGCGGAGGCCGCGCCAGCCGGGCGGGACGTCCGCCAGCCCGTCCAGCGGCTCGAAGGAGCGCTCGGCGGGGGACGTCTCGGCGCGCGGCGGAGCCAGCACCTCGTCGGCGGCGGTCTCGATCTCCACCTCGGCGCCGCCGCCGAGGTACCCGGCGAGGGCGGCGCGGATCCGGCCGGCCGTGCCGCCGCCCGCCCGGCGGACGACGAGGGTCGGCGGCAGCCCGAGCGCCCGCTCCCGGTGGCGGTCGAGCTCAGCCCGGACGGCGGAGGGGGTGGAGGCGTCCACCCCTAGGGCCGCGAGGACGGCGACGAGCGTGTCGCGCGAGACCGCCGTCTCCCTCCCCCGCCAGTCCTCGTAGCGCGTCGCGACACCGTGGTGCCCGGCCAGTCTGATCAGTTCGTCGTCGCCCACGCCTGCACCATGCCCTTTGCGGGGCGCGTCACGCCGTCCAGACGGGCGGCTTGCGGCCGATCCAGGGGCGGGCCTCCTCCAGCTGGGCCGACAGCGAGATCAGCGTGCCCTCCCCGCCGAGCCGCCCGGCGAGCATGATCCCGATGGGCAGGCCGTCGCCGTTCCAGTGCAGCGGGACGTTGACCGCGGGCTGCCCCGAGATGTTGTACATCGCGCAGAAGGGGGTGAAGTGCGTCTGCCGCCGGAAGTTCTCCGCCGGCTCCTGGTCGTGGAAGTACCCGACCGGCACGGGCGGCATGGCCAGCGTGGGGTGCAGGATCGCGTCGAACTCGTCCATCACCGGGAACGCCGCGCGCAGCGCCCCCTGGAGCGCCGCGTGGGCCTGGAACAGCTGGGGCGCCGTCGTCTGCTCGCCGTACCCGCGCAGCCAGCGGGTCAGCGGCTGGAGCAGGTCCTCGCCCCCCTCCGGGACCGGCGTCATCGTCGCCATCACGCCCCACAGCGTCGCGAAGTGGGGGACGAGGTCGGAGCCGAGCACCTGCGGCAGCTCCACGACCTCGTGGCCCAGTTCCTCAAGGAGCGCCGACGCGTCCTCGTAGGCGGCGACGCAGTCGGGGTGGACCTCCACGTCCGGCACCGGCGGCTGGAGGCTGCGCGCGATCCGCAGCCGTCCGGGCTCGCGGTCCGCGCGGGCGAGGAACGGCCCGTCCGCCTCAGGCGCCCGGTAGAGGTCGCCCGGCATCGGGCCCGACATGACGTCGAGCAGGAGGGCGGCGTCGCGGACGGTCCGGGCGATCGGCCCGTTCGTGGAGAGCCCGAACAGGTCGGGGATGACCGGCCCCTGGGAGATCCGGCCGCGGGTCGGCTTGATCCCGAAGAGCCCGCACACGCTGCTCGGGATCCGGATCGATCCGCCGCCGTCGCTGCCCTGCGCGACCGGCGCCAGCCCGGACGCGACCGCCGCCGCGGCGCCGCCGCTCGAACCGCCCGCCGACCGCGACGGGTCCCACGGCGTCCTGGCCGGGGGCGTCACCGCGCCCTCGGTGTAGCAGGGCAGCCCGAACTCGGGGGTCGAGGTCTTGCCGAGGAGCACCGTCCCGGCGGCGGCCAGCTTGGCCGCCACGTGGTCGTCGGCGAACCCCGTCAGCTCGGTGTAGACCGCCGAGCCGAACGTCATCCGCACGCCGTCGACCATGTTCAGGTCCTTGACCGGCACCGGGACGCCGAGCAGCGGCGGCAGCTCCGCCGGGTCCCCCGCCTCCAGCACCGCCTTCTCGGCGCGGCGCGCCTCCTCGCGGGCACGCTCCGCGGTGACCGTCACGTAGGCGCCCACCTGCTCGTCCAGCCGTTCGATGCGGGCCAGGTAATGGTCGGCGAGCTCGACCGGGGATATCGCCCGCGTGCGGACGGCCGCGGCCATCTCGGTGGCGCTGAGGTCATGGGTTTGTGTCACACCGGCACGCTAGACGCCGTGTGCGCGGGCATCAAAGGGGGCACACAGGACGCATCGACGGAAGGAGATTAGTACTGGCCTACCCGTCCGTGACGTAAGAGAATCACAGACGTGGGGCGACAAAACTATTAACCCGGCATGACTGGTCGCCCACCCTCCCGATGATTACTCTGCGCACGGAGGATCATGCCCCCGATGGGAAAGGAATACGGAGCGTCACCATGGCGACCATGGAGCGGGGCAACACGCAGAATGCCAGGGCGCGACCCGAGTCCGAGGAGGCGCGTGAACACGATGACCGGACACCGGTGAAGGAGCGGCTGGAGGCGAGCGCGGCCGCGGCGATGCTCGACGACCCCAAGATCCGCCGCTGGGCGTACCGGATCGGCGCGGCCGTCGTCGCCTGCGCCGTGGTCACGGTCCTGACCAGCTGGCGGCTCGGGCTGACCGTCGCGGTGCTCGTCGTCATCGGCGACTACGTGCGGCTCTCCCGCAGGAGTTCCACGGTGGCCGCCTGGCAGAAGTCCTCGGCGGCGGAACGCCGCACCGAGAAGCAGCTGAAGTCCCTGCGGCGCAACGGATACCTCGTGCTGCACGCACGGGCCGTCCCCCGCGACGACGAGGGCGTCAGCGACGGGCGGATCGACCACCTGGTCATCGGGCCGAGCGGCGTCTACGCCATCGACTCGGAGAAGTGGGACAAGCGCCTCCCCGTGCGCACCATGTCCCACCTCAAGCTCTTCCACGGCCCCTTCAACAAGAAGGACCGGCTGGACGAGGCGCGCTGGGAGGCCCAGATGGCGAGCATCATCCTCGCCGAGAAGGTCGGCTTCGACGTGCCGGTGCAGCCGTCCGTGGCGATCTACGGCCCGTCCATCCCGTGGAAGGTCATGCGGGTCCGGGACGTGGACGTCTACGCCGGCAACCGGGCGCGCTCGTACCTGCGCCGCCGCCCGAAGATCCTCACCGAGAGCGACGTCCAGCGCATCTTCCAGGCGGCGGAGGACGCGCTGCCGCCGAAGTACCCCGACTGAGACCGAGGGCGGCCCCTTCCCCGGGCCGCCCGCCGCAAAGCCGGGACACCGCCGTCCCGGCTTTTTTCACGCCCTCCGGCGGTTGGTAGCATCGGATACCACGGGCCGGCCCGGGCGCGACCTCCGCTGAGCCGGCGGCAGCGCCGCGATCCGCCGCTGCGCGTACCACCACCAGGCGACCCGCCCGCCCACGCCGAACCATGCGCGGCCCGTCGTCCCGCACGCCACAGGTTTGGAGAGGTCACGATGCCACCGCTCAGGTCACGCACGGTCACCCATGGCAGGAACATGGCGGGCGCCCGCGCGCTCATGCGGGCCAGCGGCGTGGAACGCGAGGACTTCGGCAAGCCGATCGTCGCGGTGGCCAACAGCTTCACGCAGTTCGTGCCGGGCCACGTCCACCTCGACGAGGTCGGCAAGGTCGTCGCCGGCGCCGTCCGGGAGGCAGGCGGCGTGCCCCGCGAGTTCAACACCATCGCCGTCGACGACGGCATCGCGATGGGGCACGACGGCATGCTGTACTCGCTGCCGTCCCGCGAGGTGATCGCCGACGCGATCGAGTACATGGTCAACGCGCACTGCGCCGACGCGCTGGTCTGCGTCTCCAACTGCGACAAGATCACCCCGGGGATGCTGCTGGCCGCGCTGCGCCTCAACATCCCGACCGTGTTCGTCTCCGGCGGCCCGATGGAGGCCGGCAAGCCCGTCGAGGGCGTCATGGGCGGCAACAAGCTCGACCTGATCGACCCGATCATCGCCTCCGCCGACTCCTCCCTGCCGGAGGAGAAACTGCTCGAGATGGAGGAGAGCGCCTGCCCGACCTGCGGGTCCTGCTCGGGGATGTTCACCGCCAACTCGATGAACTGCCTCACCGAGGCGATCGGGCTCGCGCTGCCCGGCAACGGCACCGTCCTCGCCACCCACACCGCCCGCCGCCGCCTCTACGAGGACGCCGGGCGCACCGTGGTCGAGGTCGCCAAGCGGTACTACGAGGGCGACGACTCCTCCGTCCTGCCGCTGAGCATCGCCACCAGCGAGGCGTTCGAGAACGCCATGGTCCTCGACGTCGCGATGGGCGGGTCGACCAACACGATCCTGCACCTGCTCGCCGCCGCCACCGAGGCCGGCGTCGACTTCGGGCTCTCCGACATCGACGCGGTGTCGCGCCGCGTCCCGTGCGTCTGCAAGCTGGCCCCCGCCACCGGCAAGTACCACGTCGAGGACTGCCACCGCGCGGGCGGCATCCCGGCCCTGCTGGGCGAGCTGCACCGCGCCGGGCTGCTGAACGCGTCGGCGCACTCGATCCACTCCGCGTCCATCGGGGAGTTCGTCGCCAAGTGGGACGTCCTCTCCCCGAGCGTCCTGCCGGAGGCCGTCGACCTCTTCCACGCGGCGCCCGGCGGCGTCCGCAGCACCTCGGCGTTCTCGCAGAGCGCCCGGTGGGAGTCGCTCGACCTCGACCGCGAGAACGGCTGCATCCGCTCCGCCGAGCACGCCTACACCGCCGACGGCGGCCTGGCCGTCCTGCGCGGCAACATCGCCCCCGACGGCGCGATCGTCAAGACCGCCGGGGTGGACGAGGAGTTGTGGACCTTCACCGGCCCCGCCGTCGTCTTCGAGTCGCAGGACCAGGCCGTCGAGGGCATCCTCGGCGGGAAGGTCAAGGCCGGCGACGTCGTCGTGATCCGCTACGAGGGCCCGAAGGGCGGCCCCGGCATGCAGGAGATGCTCTACCCGACGAGCTTCCTCAAGGGCCGCGGGCTCGGCAAGGCGTGCGCGCTGATCACCGACGGGCGGTTCTCCGGCGGCACGTCCGGGCTGTCCATCGGGCACGCCTCCCCCGAGGCGGCGGGCGGCGGCATCATCGCCCTGGTCGAGGACGGCGACCGCGTCGTGATCGACATCCCGAACCGCACGCTGGAGCTGGACGTCCCGGCCGACGAGCTGGAGATCCGCCGCGAGAAGCTGCTCGCCGACCTCGGCGGCTACCGGCCCCGCGACCGCCACCGCCCGGTCAGCGCCGCCCTGCGCGCCTACGCGGCGATGGCCACGTCCGCCTCCACCGGCGCCGCGCGCGACGTCTCCCAGCTCGAGCGACTCAACGGCTGAGCATTACCCGGCGGGTAATCGCCCCCATTCCCCGAGCGGGGCAAAGTGGTGGGTGTCGGGCAGACCGGCCCGGCCCCACCGCTGACAGGGAGCTCGCGATGACCGCCTACGCCCTCGCCTACATGAACCCCCAGCCGCCGCTGCACGACGACGTCTTCGTCTACATGGAGCGCATCCAGGAGACGATGGACCCGTTCGGCGGCCGGTTCCTCGTGCACGGCTCCCAGCCCGAGGTGGCCGAGGGTCCGTTCGAGGGCATGTACGTGCTGATCGAGTTCCCCGACATGGACAAGGCGCGCGGCTGGTACGCCTCGGACGCCTACCAGGCGATCCTGCCGATGCGCACCGACCACATTCCGGGCACGGCCGTGCTGCTCGAGGGCGTCCCGCCGAACTACGACGTCGCGGCGACCGGCCGGGCGCTGCGGGCCGCCCAGAACGGCTGAGCGGTCACGGCCGGGCGACCGCTCAGGAGCAGCAGCCCCCGCCGCAGCAGCCCCCGCCCGCGCTCGGCGGGGGCTGGGGCGCCCCGCCGCGGGAGGTGCCGGTGACGGCGACCGTGGACAGGAGCTTGACCGTGTCGTCGTGGCCGGCCGGGCACGGGGCCGGGTCGGACGCGTTGATCATCGGGCGGGAGACCTCGAAGGTCGATCCGCACGCGCGGCAGCGGTAGTCATAACGAGGCACGACCCCAGGATACGGCTCCGGGGTGTGCGCGTCAGGCGGCGGGCTCGGTGACGTACGCGGCCCACTGGGGATCGCCGTCGTGGACGAGGCCGATGAGCCGCCAGTGCGCGCCCCTGGGGACCGCCGGCGTGACGCTGAGGGTCCAGCCCAGTTCGGAGAGCAGGCGGTCGGCCTTGCTGTGGTTGCACGTCATGCAGGAGGCCACGCAGTTCTCCCAGACGTGCTTGCCGCCGCGGCTGCGCGGATGGACGTGGTCGATCGTCTCGGCGCGGCGGCCGCAGTAGACGCAGCGGAAGTTGTCGCGGCGCATGAGGGCCGCGCGGGTGAGCGGTACACGGGTCCGGAACGGGATGCGGACGTAGCGGCGGAGCCGGATGACCGACGGGACCTCGATCGTCATCGCGGCCGAGTGGAGCACCGCGCCCGAGACGTCATGGTGGACGATCTCCGCCTTCTCGCGAAGCACGAGGCAGACCGCCCGCCGGAGAGGCAGCGTGGTGAGGGGTTCGTACGTCGCGTTCAGGAGGAGGACCTGTCGCATCAGACGCCCTCCGCCGGGCCGCCGCACTGCTTGATCGCCCCGGTGGGCGCGGCGCAGCGCGCCTCCCACCGAGGCCCGGTTATCGTTTCCGGCACCTGCGCACTCGCCATGAGGACCTCCCCAGGGGCGAACCGACCAGAATCAGTGTGGCGTCTGAGGGAGGTCGTCCGCTACCCCAATAATCCCCCGCCGCGCACCGGCTCGAACCCCCGACCCGCAGGGAGTACCGGGACGGACAGCGCTCAACGGCCAATAAAGTTCCCCCATGACGCCGTATCCGCCCGCGCAGCGCCAGGACATCGTCGAGGACATCCACGGCCACCGGGTCGCCGATCCCTACCGCTGGCTGGAGGACGCGGACAGCGCCGAGACCGCCGAGTGGCGCGCCGCCCAGGACCGCCTCTTCCACGAGACCATGGACGGGCTGCCGGGCCGGGAGGCGCTGCGGGCGCGGCTCCTCGAGCTGCTCGGCGCGGGGAGCGTCGGGTCGCCGGTGTGGCGGGGCGAGCGGCGCTTCTTCACCCGCCGCGACGCCGGCCAGGAGCACCCGGTGCTCTACACCGCGGACCCGGACGGGACCGAGCGCGTCCTCGTCGACCCCATGGCCCTCGACCCGGACGGGACGACGACGCTGGACGGCTGGCAGCCCGACAAGGAGGGCCGCCTCCTGGCGTACAAGGTGTCCACCGGCGGCGACGAGGAGTCGCTGCTCTACGTCATCGACGCCGCGACGGGCGAGCGGGTCGAGGGGCCGATCGACCGGGCCCGCTACTCCTCGGTGGCCTGGCTGCCGGGCGGCGAGGCTTACTACTACGCGCGGCGGCTGCCCGCGCGGGACGTCCCGGAGGGTGAGGAGCAGTACCACCGGCGCGTCTACCTGCACCGGGTCGGCACCGAACCCGACTCCGACGACGTGCTGATCTTCGGCGAGGGCCTGGACAAGACCAACTACTACGGGGTCGGCGTCAGCCGCGACGGCCGCTGGCTCACGGTCTCCGCCTCGCAGGGCACGGCACCGCGCAACGACCTGTGGATCGCCGACCTGACCGCGTCCTCCCCCGAGGCGCCCGCGCTGCGGGCCGTGCAGAAGGGCGTCGACGCCTCCACCGGCGTCCACGTGGGCCGCGACGGCCACGCCTACGTCTTCACCGACCGCGAGGCGCCCCGGTCCCGGCTGTGCGTCGCCGACCCGTCCGACCTCTCCTACGAGAGCTGGCGGGACCTGATCCCCCAGGACCCCGAGGCCGTGCTCACCGACTTCGCGATCCTCGACGACCTCGACCGCCCGGTCCTGCTCGCCGGGTGGACGCGCCACGCGATCAGCGAGATCACCGTGCACGACCTCGCGTCCGGGGAGCCGATCGGCACCGTCCCGACCCCCGGCCTCGGCTCCATCGGCGGCATCATCGAGCGCCCCGAGGGCGGGCACGAGGCCTGGTTCGGCTACACCGACAACGTCACCCCGTCCTCGGTCATGCGCTACGACGCCCGCACCGGTGAGACGACACTGTGGGCGTCCGCGCCGGGCACGGTCGACGTCCCCGAGATCGAGACGCGCCAGGTCGCCTACACCTCGCGGGACGGGGCCGAGGTGCGGATGCTCGTGGCGTCCCGCCCGGGCCTGACCGGGCCGCGCCCCGCGATCCTCTACGGGTACGGCGGTTTCAACATCTCGCTCACGCCGTCGTACTCGGCGAGCATCCTCGCGTGGGTCGAGGCGGGCGGCGTCTACGCGGTCGCGAACCTGCGGGGCGGCTCCGAGGAGGGCGAGGAGTGGCACCGCGCCGGGATGCGGGACCGCAAGCAGAACGTCTTCGACGACTTCCACGCCGCCGCCGAGAAGCTGGTCGCCGACGGGCTCACCACGCCGTCCCAGCTCGCGATCTCCGGCGGCTCCAACGGCGGCCTCCTCGTCGGCGCGGCCCTGACCCAGCGCCCCGACCTGTACCGGGCGGTGGTGTGCTCGGCGCCGCTCCTGGACATGGTCCGCTACGAGCGGTTCGGCCTCGGCCAGACCTGGAACGACGAGTACGGGACGGCCGACGACCCCGAGGAGTTCGGCTGGCTCATCGGCTACTCGCCGTACCACCACGTCCACCCCGGCACCGCCTACCCGGCCGTCCTGTTCACCACGTTCGGCAGCGACACCCGCGTGGACCCGCTGCACGCCCGCAAGATGTGCGCCGCCCTCCAGCACGCGACCGCCTCGGACGCCCCGGTCCTCCTGCGCGACGAGGCCGAGGTGGGCCACTCCGCCCGCTCGGTGACCCGCTCCGCCGACCTCATGGCCGACACCCTCACCTTCCTGGCGGCGTGCCTATGGCAGTGCCCCCCTCCCTCGGGCCCTGGGGGCCCTCCATCGTCGGACACTGCGGGCGATCGCTGGCATCGCTCCGACTCGCCTTGACGGCTCGCTGCGCGATCAGATTCTTACTCCGCTCGAATCTGCCTTCGGACGCGATCGCACCATTGAGGTTGTTGCGTGGTCCTGTGGCGGCTGAGGTTGTGGCGAGAATTCTCGATCTGCTCAGGCCGCCTCGCGGCGTTCGCTCTCCCTCGCCCAGACGGTGATGGAGTCGACGTTCCTTCCGCGGATCTACGAGAAGGTGTGGCGGCCCGTCGGCTTCAACCTCGCGAAAGGCTGGCCGTTCGGGCCGGACACGGCCGAAGAGCACGCCATGGCGCGCGACTGGCTCGGTCTATCGCACCCCGGCTACGCCGCCCGTCCGCCCGCGACCGTGCTGGACGTGGCCTGCGGCCCCGGCAACGTCACCCGCGCCCTGGCCGCCGGCGTCGGACCGGGCGGCCTGGTCGTCGGCCTCGACGCGTCCGAGACCATGCTGGCCCGCGCCGTCGCCGACACCTCCCCCGACGACCCCGTGGCCTACGTCCGCGGCGACGCCGTCGACCTGCCGTTCCGCGACGGCGCGTTCGACGCCGTGTGCTGCTTCGGCGCCCTCTACCTCTTCGACGACCCCTGGGCGGCGCTGGACGAGATGACCCGCATCCTCGCCCCCGGCGGAAAGCTGATCATCCTCACCTCCCGCCGCCCGCTCACTACCCCGCGGCTCGGCGCCGAACTCCTGCGCCGCGCCACCGGCTTCACCGCCTTCGGCGACGGCGAGATCACCCGCGCCCTCACCGAGCGCGGCTACACCGCCGTCCGCCGGCACCGCTACCCGCTCATGCAGCTCGTCGGGGGAACTGTGTTTACACAGTCCCGGCCCACTCCGCTCGCCTAGCGGCTCGCTACGTGACCGTGCCTGGGCGAACGCGGCATCGCTTCGCGATCTGCCCGGCGCCGCTCGCCTCCGGCTTCGCCGCACCGGCCAGGTCACGCGTTCGCGCGCGTGGCCGAGCGTCTTCGGCCAGGCGCTAGGACTCGTCCGAAGATCGCGCTACGCTCCCGAAGGAACACGCACGGCCAACCGTGCCCACGATCGCCCCCTCCTGGGGTTGGGAAGCCTCCAGGAGGGGGGTGGGCTGTGCTTATGGCAGTGCTCTCCTCCTTCGGGCCTGGCGGCCCTCCATCGTCGGGCACTGCGGGCGATCGCTGGCATCGCTCCGGCTCGCCTTGCGGCTCGCTGCGCGATCAGATTCTTGCTTCGCTCGAATCTGCCTTCGGACGCGATCGCAACCATTCAGGTTGTTGCCTGGTTACAGAGACGGCCGTACTTATGGCACTGCCCTCCTCCTTTGGGCCTGGCGGCCCTCCATCGTCGGGCACCGCGGGCGATCGCTGGCATCGCTCCGGCTCGCCTTGCGGCTCGCTGCGCGATCAGATTCTCGCTCCGCTCGAACCTGCCTTCGGACGTGTGATCGCAACCGTTGAGGGTGTTGCGTGGTGCTTTGGTGGTCTGAGGTTGTTGTGGTGACTGGGCCGTAGTGGCTGTGGCTCGTGGCCGGTGTTGTGGTGCGAGGTCGTGGCTCAGGCTCGTGGGCGTGGTCGTTACGGCATGCTGTTGCGCTCTTCGTTGGGGGGTGGAGGGGTGGCGGTGAGCGCGGCGCGGCCTAGGGTCAGCGGAGCTTTTTCTCGATGTAGATGTTGACTATGCCGCCTATGGTCTCGCGGCGGGTCTCCGTCCAGCCGAACCTGCGGTAGAGGGCCAGGGCCGGGGTCTGGAGTTCTGTGGTGTCGGCGCGCAGGATTCGGTAGCCGTACTCGACCGCGCGTTCTTCCAGGGCCTGTACTATCGCGGTGCCGTAGCCCCGGCGCTGGACGGCGGGTCGGACGCGCAGGCGCACCATCTCCACCGCGTCCAGGGCAGGGTTGCCGAGGGTGTAGCCGCCGTAGGCGCGGGCGTGGCCGCCTGGGATCAGGTCGGCGCGGCGCAGGCCGCCCATCGCGACTATCCGGTGGCCGAGTTCGCCGACGAGGAACTCGCCGTCGTTGCGGAGATAGAGGGCCTCCATCTGGAAGAAGTCGTGGTCGTAGTAGACGCCGTCGCCGGGGCGCAGGCCCACCTGGGCCAGGCCCTCGCGGTGCAGGGCCAGGACCACGCCGTGGTCTTGGGCGCGGTAGCGGCGGATCCGCAGGTCGCCGTACTGCCATTCGGGGGGCTCGTCCTTCAGCCGGACGAGGGTGGGGTGGCCTTGCCAGGAGGCGCTGTCGGGCGTGCTCATTCCGGTCAGACCTGCTCCCCCGGGCGGACCGCGGCGGGGGGCTCCTGGGTGGGGCTCTTCACCGACGGCCCGGAGAGGGCCTCGTAGAAGTCCTTCAGTTCCGGTATCTGGCCGCACTTGGCGGCGACCGCGGCGCCGATCTGCCTGGCCCGGTGGACGAGGATGTCGGACCGGTGGTCGGCCGGCAGGTCGAAGATGGCCTCCTGGCCGGCCGCCAGCGCGGCGTCGGGCTCGCCCCCGTGCAGCTTGCACATCGCCCGGTCGAGCCTCACCAGCGTCAGGTCGACGCGGTCGGTGGGCGAGTAGAGGGTCAGCGCGTGGCTGAGCGCCTCGTCGCCCTGCCTGTGGTCGCCGAGGTTGGTGAACGTGTCGCCCTCGTAGAAGGCCATCTGCCGGTCGGTGAACCCGAACACCAGGTCCGAGGTGTCGGTCTTGGACAACTGCTCGAACACCGAGCGCCCGCGCACCAGCGCGCGGCGGGCGCTGGGGGCGGCGTCGCCGCGGCCGCGCATCGCCAGCATGCCGAGGGCGCGCGCCTCCACGGCGGGGGCCATGGCGGCGGCGACGCCGGGCGTCCGGCCGGCGAGGTCCTGCGCCTTGCGGGCCAGGTGCAGCGCCTCGCGCGGGTCGCCGTAGTACATCGGCACCAGCGACTCGCGGACGGTCACCCAGGCGCGGAGCTGGCGGTCGCCGGTCTCGTCGGCGGCGGTACGGGCGGTCCGGAAGAACGAGCGGGCCAGCCGGTGGTCCCCCAGGTTGATCATGATGAGCCCCGACAGCCCGGACAACTGGGCGGCGATCCGGCACAGCCGCTCCTGCAGCTCGACGGGCTGGCGCTTGTCGCACATGCGCCGCACCTCGCTGAAGTCGAGCAGCACGTCGCACAGCATCCGAAGCGAAGGGGTCGCCTGGTACTGCCGGCCGTAGCCGTAGGTGGTCTCCTCCCACTGGTCGAGCATGGTCGGCGAGACCGTCGCGCCGACGAGCGTGTCGTCCATCTTGCGGCGCAGGTTGTCGACGGCCCCAAGGAACTGACCGTCGAGCGCCACGCCCGCTCCGGCCAGCAACTGCAGAAGGGTCCTACGAAGCACGATGTCCTCCTCTCCAACATCAATGGTCAGGGGGCCCTCGGCGCGGTCGTGGCCCCGCAGTTCGTTGACGGTCGCCCAGGGGCGCTCCTCGCTCCTGGGCACGATGGCCCCGACGATCGCGTCGGGGTCGGGTACCGGGCGCCGGTCCGGCGTGCGCGGCTGGGGGACGGTCGCGGCGCCCGCGCGAGCCGCGTGGCCACGCCCGCAGATGCAGGGGCTCTGGTAGTCGAGGGCGTCGGGCTCCACCCGGTAGACGGCGCAGAGGTAGTGCAGGTACTCGGGGCCTGGACGCTTGTATCCGCTCTCATAGGCGGACAGAAGCGTCTCCCCTAAGCGCGGCGTCGGCTTGCCCTCGACCTCGTAGAGCGCCTTGACCTGCGCCACGATGTCGGACAGCGCGACGCCGTGCGCCAGCCGGTGCGCCTTGATCCGGCTGGTACCGAACAGCGGCCCGCACTGCTCGTGGATTTCCTGTGCGATCTCGACGGGCCCCCGCCCCCGGGCCAGGGCGTGCGCGCGGATCCGGCGAGCCACGTCCGTTTCCTTCCGAGGGGGGTCCGACATCCGGCCTCCTCAACGCCGGGCCCGGAACGCCGTCCACTCGGGGGGTGGGCGGTCGTCCTTGCCCCGACGACCGGTCGAAATGGCCACAACAGATAATCTCTTGCGCACGCAGCGTAATCCCCGCCACAGTCCCCGCCAAGCGATTCCAGGGAAGTGGTGAGGGCCGGGAGGTGCCTCGCACCCCGTGGGTAGAGGATTTTCCTCCGCAGGAGGAGAGACTTCCCCTGAGGTGGGGAAATCCGGTTCTCCGCCCCCCGACCACCCCCTTGACCGGTCAGTGTGAGAGTTGCGATTCTCGCTTGGTGTGATCGAACGAATCCGGAGAGTCGATCGACCCGATCGACCGGGCGCCGTGCCCGCGGGCGAGAGGCCCGCCTATGGAGGGGGTGCGAAGGTGGTCAGCGACAGACGCGTCGGCTACCTCGAAGAGCTGGAGCACGAACTCGACACGCGGGGCCTCGTCGCCCGCGTGGTCAGGACCCGCTCGGGTCCGGCCTTCCTGAGGGTCGTCAACCCGGCGGCCGCGAGCCTCGCGGAGGACGTCACCTGCGCGCCGGCCCCCGAGACCAAGGACCACTACTTCTGGTGGTCGTGGGGTGAGCGCATGCACCGCGTCGACGACGTGGGCGGCGCCGCCCTCAAGCTGGCGCACGTCCTCCAGCCGCTCGCCGCGAGGTGAACGGCCGCTCCTGAGCACCCGGGCCCCGGCCCGATCTCCACCACAGACTCGGGCGCCCCGACCGGGCGCCCGGCAAGACCGGGCGTGTCCCGCGAGGCCGCGGCGAGAAGGGCGCGGCAGCCGCGGACCTCGCGGGACACGTTCGCCCGGCGGGCCCCCTCCCCGGCCGGCCTCGACACCCCGTTCGGCGTTCGTACGAACCGGTCGGAACAGTCCCCTACGATCGGGCTCGTACCCGCCGCGGGTCCACGGCGAGGTGTCGAGGCACCACAAAAGGCCGGGGAGGGTCTGCCACACCATGTCTCTAGTCGCGTCGATCAGCGTGCCGCTCGCCGCGCAGCTCGCCGTGTCGCCGGCCGCCAAGCCGTTCCTGCCCTGGGCCGAGAACGGCACCCCGGAGGCGGCCTGCAAGAACACCGACCCCAGCATCTCGTGCCGGCTGGTCTGGAACATCTCGAAGAACACCGACTTCACGCGCTTCTGGGCCACCTGGCTGGACACGCCGCTCACCACCCTGCTGTGGATCATCGTGACCTTCGTGGTCGCGCTGATCGTGAAGAACATCGCGCACCGGATGATCACCAAGGTCACGCTGCGGATGGCCGAGGGCACGATGTCGGAGAAGGTCCGGGAGCGGTCCCGGACGGTCTTCGAGGGCAGCCCGGCCCTGCTCAACAGGCGGCGCGCCCAGCGGGCCCAGACGCTCGGCTCGGTGCTGCGCTCCATCGCGTCCGTCATCATCATGGGGACGGCCGCGTTCAGCATCCTCGGCTCGCTCGGCCTCAACCTCGCCCCCATACTGGCCAGCGCCAGCGTCATCGGCGTCGCGGTCGGCTTCGGCGCGCAGAACATCGTCAAGGACCTCCTCGCCGGGCTGTTCATGCTGCTGGAGGACCAGTACGGCGTCGGCGACGTCATCGACGTGGGCAGCGCCAAGGGGACGGTCGAGGCCGTCACGCTGCGGGTCACCCGCATGCGGGACGTGAACGGCGTCGTCTGGTACGTCCCGAACGGCGAGATCAAGAAGGTCGGGAACGAGTCGCAGAACTGGGGCCGCGCCGTCCTCGACATCCCGGTCGACATCAACGAGGACACCGAGAAGGTCAAGGAGATCCTGCAGGCCACCGCCGACGAGATGGCCGCGGACGCCCCGTGGAGCGACATCGTGCTTGAGCAGCCCTCGGTGTGGGGCGTGCAGGCCCTCGCCGGAGACGCCATCGTGATCCGCGTCGTACTGAAGACGGCACCGGGCAAGCAGGGGGACGTCGCCCGCGAGCTGCGCGAACGCGTCAAGCGGGCGTTCGACGAGGCGGGCGTCACGGTCGCCACCCCGGCGCCCTAGCCGGCCTCCGGATGGATCAAGGTGAGGAAAGGGACGCCCCTCACATAGGGTGGGACCGCTATGGCTGAACAGGTGACCTTCTACGAGGCTGTCGGCGGCGAGGAGACCTTCCACCGGCTCGTCCACCGCTTCTACCAGGGCGTCGCGGAAGACCCCGAACTCCGCGCCCTCTACCCCGAGGAGGACCTCGGCCCGGCCGAGGAGAGGCTCCGGCTGTTCCTCATCCAGTACTGGGGCGGCCCCAACACCTACAGCATGCAGCGTGGGCATCCGAGGCTCCGCATGCGCCACGTGCCGTTCGTCATCGGCTCGGCCGAGCGGGACGCGTGGCTGCGGCACATGCGGGTGGCCGTCGACGAGCTCGGGCTTCCGGAGGATCTGGAGAAGCAGCTCTGGGCCTACTTCACGATGGCCGCCCAGAGCATGGTGAACGCCCCTACCTGAGGGGTAGATCGCCCCGTATGACGCGAATCCCGTGGTGGCGCAACGCCGTCGTGTACGAGGTCTACGTCCGCAGCTTCGCCGACGCCGACGGGAACGGCGAAGGCGACCTCCAGGGGATCCGGTCCCGGCTCGGCCACCTGCGCGACCTCGGCATCGACGCGCTGTGGCTCACCCCCTTCTACACCTCGCCCCTGGCGGACGGCGGCTACGACGTGGCCGACTACCGCGACGTCGACCCCCGGTTCGGCACGCTGGACGACTTCGACGCCCTCGTGTCGGACGCGCACGACCACGGGCTGCGGCTGATCGTCGACATCGTCCCGAACCACTCCTCGGACCGGCACCGCTGGTTCCGGGAGGCGCTCGCCGCGCCGCCCGGGTCACCCGCACGCTCCCGCTACATCTTCCGGTCCGGCAAGCCAGGGGAACGTCCCGGCGAGGAGGACCCGCCGAACGACTGGCCGTCCGCGTTCGGGGGTTCCGCCTGGACGCGGCTTGACGACGGCGAGTGGTACCTGCACCTGTACGCGCCCGAGCAGCCCGACTTCAACTGGCGCAACCCGGAGGTGCGGCACGAGTTCGAGGACATCCTGCGCTTCTGGCTCGACCGGGGTGTGGACGGCTTCCGCATCGACGTCGCCGCGGGCCTGTTCAAGGACGAGTCGTTCCGCGACCTCCACGGCCAGGACAGGCGCATGCTGAACGGCCCGATGTACAGCCGTCCCGAGGTCCACGACGTGTACCGGAGATGGCGGCAGATCCTCGACGGGTACGACGACCGCATGGCCATAGGCGAGGTGTGGACGGACGGCCCGCAAGACCTCGCGCTCTATCTGCGCCCAGACGAACTGCACCAGGTCTTCCAGTTCGACCTGCAGCTGGCCCCGTGGTCGGCCATGGCGTTCCGCGAGGTGATCGACGCCGCGCTGAAGGCCGTCGCCCCCATGGGCGCCGCCCCGACGTGGGTGCTGTCGAGCCACGACTCGGTCCGCCACGTCACCCGCTACGAGGAGCCGCGCGGCTTCCCCGGCATCGGGCATGTGAGAGCCAAGGCGGCGCTGCTGCTGCTCTTGGCGCTTCCGGGGTCTGCCTACCTGTACCAGGGCGAGGAGCTGGGCCTGCCGGAGGTGACCGATCTGCCTGACGAGGCCCGGCAGGACCCCATCTTCAAGCGCACGAACGGGCAGACCGCCGGACGCGACGGCTGCCGGGTACCGCTGCCGTGGTCGGGCCGCGCCGAGCCCTACGGCTTCTCCTCGGGCGGCGCCCGGCCGTGGCTGCCGATGCCGCAGGAGTGGGCGTCGCTGACCGCCGAGGCACAGGCGTCCGACCCGTTCTCCATGCTGAGCTGGTACCGCGAGGCGCTCGCCCTGCGCCACCGCCTCCAGGACGGCCTCCCGGACGAGCTGGAGTGGATCGACTCCCCCGAGACGGCCCTGTTCTTCCGCCGGGGTCCGCTCGTCTGCGCGCTCAACTGCGGCGACAACCCGGTGCGGCTCCCCGCCGGGGAGCCGCTGCTGACGAGCACGCCCCTCTACGGCGACCTGCTCCCCGGCAACACCGCCGCCTGGCTGTCCGCCCCCTGAACGCGCGACGCGGTGCGCCGGTCCGTGCGAGGGGTCAACGCACGAACCGGCACACCGCGGGACTCCGCTGGAAGACGCCTTGGGCTACAGCACCCGATCAGCGCCTCCGGCTACAGCGGCGGGCGCTGGAGCTGGAGCGGGTCGTCGGCGACCAGACCCGACTTGAGGGTCTGCATGCCGGTCCCGACACCGGCCCAGCGCTTGACGTCGGCGACCGCCTTGGACTGCTGGTCGGCGGGCAGCTTGGCGATGAGCCGGCCGCTGTGGTTCATGCCCGGGGCGACGTAGACGGCCGAGTCGCGGCTGCCGCGACCGAGGCGGAACGGCTCGGAACCCCACGGGTCGTTGGCGCCGTACAGGAACAGCATGTGGTTGGCGTTGCCGCGCACCCACTTGTCGATGTCGCGCATGGCACGTCCGTTGTCGAACCGCATGGGGATGTCACGCGGGACGTAGGTGCGCGGCTGGTAGCTGTCCTCGTACCGCAGCAGCGGCCGCAGGTGCTTGAACTTCGGCGTCGGCCAGCCGAGCTGCGTGCCCGCCTGGTAGTAGTACGGGATGTACGGGGAGAGGCCTTGGTCGCTGTAGAACGACAGGCCGGAGATGTTGTCGAGCGTCTCGTAGAGCTGGTCGTCCGTGGCCGTGCCCGCCTTGGGCAGCGACGCGCAGGCGGACTGCAGGCTGTACTGCCAGAAGCCCCACTCGTAGTCCATCACCGAGTTCTCGAACGCGCGGTCCTGCGTGCGCAGGATCTCGAACGTCCAGCCGTTCTCGTCGGCGGCGGCCTTGAAGCGCTTGAGCATCTCGGGGCGGCGCTCGAGGAACTTGCGCGCGAGCGCCTTGACGTTCGCCCGGCACTCGGGGTCGGAGCCGACCGTCTGGAAGAACTTGTCGTAGGCGCGGTCGTCGTTGTTGTTGACGTCGTTCGGCGCCACGTACACGACGCTGCCGTCGACGTCACGGGGGTAGAAGCGCTTGTGGTAGACGGCCGTCATGCCGCCCTTGCTGGCCCCCGTCGAGATCCACTTGCCCTTGTAGATGGTCTTGAGCGCGCCGATCAGCCGGTGCTCGTCGGTGGCGGCCTGCCAGATCGTGTCCTTCTTCCAGTCCGTCGGCTCGGGACGGGACGGGGTGAAGTACCGGTACTCGACCGAGATCTGGTTGCCGTCGACCAGCGCCGTCGGCTCGGAGGTGAACATCGTCTCCGGCGTGTTGTACCCGCTGGTGTAGAGCACCATGGGACGGTCCGCCGCCTTGTGCTGCAACATGATGCGCTGCTCGAACCACTGCCCCCGCGGGTTGCGGTGGTCGACCGGCTGCCGGTACTCGAGCCAGAACCAGCGGTAGCCCGGCAGGGTGGACGGCTTCTCCGTCACCTGCATTCCGGGGATCGCCTTCAGCTGGGCGAGGATGTCGCCCGCCTGGGCGGCGCCGGCCTTCGCCGTGCCCGCCTGAGCCGTGGCCGCGGCCTGCGCCGCGGTGGCGCCCGCCCCGGTCATGCCCGCGGCGAGCAGCAGTGCCATGGCTCCTCGTGAGACGCGCCGCATTGTGCCCCTTTCACGTGGGTTCTCCACATTCGCGACGCGACCCTAGAGGGAGAAGCACGGCGAAAACGGATTGCTGTTGGGCTTGTTACCTATCCGTGACGGCTCGGTTGTCACACGATCAGACCGGAAGACAACCTCAGAAGGGGCGAAACAGTGATCAGGCAGGCAATGGCGTCCACGCTGGAGGAACGCCGGCCGCCCGGCCGAACCTCGATCACGTCCGGAACGGCGGCATCGCGCGGCGGAGATCAGCCCGGTCGCCTCGGCGTCCGCGAACCCGCGTCCGGTGAACCTGGGCGGGGCCGGAGAAGCGAGAGGGTGGAGCGGGGGTCAGGACGGGGGGACGAGGGCGAAGCCGTCGTCCCAGGGGGCCAGGCGCTCGAAGAACCGCTCGTCGTGCCAGCGCCCGTCCAGGTGGATGTGGCGGCGGGCCGTCCCCACGGGGGTGAAGCCGTTGCGTTCGAGCACGCGCTGGGACGCGACGTTGTCCACCCGCGTGAACGCCTCGACGCGGTGCAGGCGCAGGTCGCCGAACGCCACGTCCAGTGCCTGCCGGACCGCCTCGGTGGCGACGCCCCTGCCGGTGTGCGCGCGCGCCACCCAGTAGCCGACGAAGCAGCTCTGGAGCGGTCCGCGCAGGATGTTGTTGAGCGTGACGCGCCCGGCGATCTCGCCGCCGACGAGGACGACGGCCGGCCACATCTCCCCCGCCGCGTGCGCCTCGACCAGCTCGCGCAGGTTGTCGCGCTGGCCGCCGACGCTGAAGTACGCCTCGCCCCGCTCCGGTTCCCAGGGGCGCAGGTAGTCGCGGTTCTCCCGGTACAGTGCCGCGAGCGGCTCCGCGTCGCCCATCCGGACGGCGCGCAGGCGCACCCCGAGCCGGCGGGCGGTCGGCGCGGGCGGGGGGCCGGCCAGCGCCGTCATGATTCGGGCGCCACGTACCGCCCGATGAACTCACGCTCCTGCGGGGTGAAGCGCCGCAGCCGGTTCGCCTCCACGTCGAACGCGACGAGGGTCGAGGTCGCCTCGGCGTACAGGTGGTCGTCGTCGCGCACCTCGTAGGCCAGCTTGAACGACGCGGCGCGGGCCTCGGTCACCCACGTCTCCACCCGGATCGGGTAGACGGTCGGCAGCAGCGGGTGCCGGTAGTCGATCTCGTGCCGCGAGATCACCATGCCGCGGACGGGCTGCTCCCCCTTGCGCACCGGGTCGCCGTGGAACATCTCCAGCCGCGCGTCCTCGAGGTAGCCGAGGAACTTGACGTTGTTCACGTGTCCCTGGGAGTCGATGTCGCCGAACCGGATCTTGAATTCGTAGACGTGCCGGTACTCGGTCGTGGGCAGCTGCTGCATGTCCTCGCCTGGGTGAAGGGGAACCGGGGTCGGCCCGATGCTACCCGGACCAGGTGAACTCCCTGACGAGGCAGGGGCGCTTCGGGTCGAACCGCCAGCCGGGGACGAGGTACTCCATCGCGGCGGCGTCGTCGCGGTCGCCCAGCCCGTACCGGACGTAGAGGTCGTGCGCCTCCTCGATCCGCTCCTCGTCGACCTCGACGCCGAGCCCCGGGCCGTCGGGCAGCGCGATCTCACCGCCGGAGATCCGGGGCGGCTCCTTCGTCAGGCGCTGGCCGTCCTGCCAGATCCAGTGGGTGTCGATCGCGGTGATCTCCCCGGGCGCGGCCGCGGCGGCGTGGGTGAACATCGCCAGCGACACGTCGAAGTGGTTGTTGGAGTGAGAGCCCCAGGTCAGGCCCCATGCCTGGCAGAGCTGCGCCACCCGCACCGAGCCGCGCAGCGTCCAGAAGTGCGGGTCGGCGAGGGGGATGTCCACGGCGTCCAGCCGGATCGCGTGGCCGAGCTGCCGCCAGTCGACCGCGATCATGTTGGTGGCGGTGCGCAGGCCGGTGGCGCGGCGGAACTCCGCCATCGTCTCGCGGCCCGAGTAGCCGCGCTCCGCGCCGCACGGGTCCTCGGCGTAGGCGAGGACGTCCCTCAGCTCGGTGCCGAGCCGGACGGCCTCCTCCAAGGACCAGGCGCCGTTCGGGTCCAGGTTGATGCGCGCCTCGGGGAACCTCTCGGCGAGCGCCCGCACCGCCTGCGCCTCCTCCTCGCCCCGCAGGACGCCGCCCTTGAGCTTGAAGTCGGCGAAGCCGTACCGCTCCTGCGCCGCCTCCGCCTGCCGGACGATCGCCTCCGGCGTCAGCGCCTCCTCGCGCCGCACCCGCAGCCAGCCGTCCGCCCCGTCCGGTGGTGCTTCGTACGGAAGGTCTGCCTTGTTCCGGTCGCCGACGTAGAACAGGTAGCCGAGCACCGGGACCGTCCGGCGCTGGACGCCGTCGCCGAGCAGCGCCGCCACCGGCACGTCGAGGAACCGGCCCATCAGGTCGAGCAGCGCCGACTCGATCGCGCTCAGCGCGTGGACGGCGATCCTGGTGTCGTGGGTGAGGGAGCCGCGCCCGCCCGCGTCCAGATGGCCGAACGCCGCGCGGATCCCGCCCAGGATCTCGTCGGACCGTCCGATGGGCCTGCCCACCACCAGCTCGCGGGCGTCCTCCAGCGTCCACCGGATGCCCTCGCCGCCCGGCACCTCCCCGACGCCCGTGGCTCCGGAGGAGTCGGTGAGCAGCACCAGGTTCCGCGTGAAGAACGGGCCGTGGGCGCCGCCCAGGTTGAGCAGCATGCTGTCGCGCCCGGCGACCGGCACGACCCGCATCCCGGTCACGACCGGTGTGCTCACCTCGGTACCCCCTGGTAGGCGATCGGCCGCTGGAACCGCTCCACGGCGAGGCTCCCGACGGACGTCGTCCGCGCGTCGGACGTCGCCGGGTACGGTCCGCCGTGGACCATCGCGTGCCCTACCCGGACGCCGGTGGGCCATCCGCCCCACAGGATCCGTCCGGCGAGCCGCTCCAGGACGGGCAGCAGCCGCTCCGCCGCCTCGCCCCCGCCGTGGATCGTCGCGGTCAGCTGGCCCTCCAGCCCGCGGGCCAGGCCGATGGCCTCGTCGAGGTCGCCGCAGCGGACGACGAGCGAGCAGGCGCCGAAGACCTCCTCCTGGAGGTCGGGCCCGAAGTCCCCGGCGTCCACGGCCGCGAGGGCGGCCCGGCACCCGGCCGCCGCCTCGGGGGCCCGGCCGCGCGCCAGGATCTCCACGCCGGGACGCCGTTCGAGCCGCTCGACGCCTTCGGCGTAGGCGCGGGCGATGCCCGGCGTGAGCATGGGGGCTCCCGGGTCGGCCTCGATCGCCGACGCCGCCGCGTCGAGGAAGGCGTCGAGGCCGGGCCCGCCGACCGCGAAGACGAGCCCCGGATTGGTGCAGAACTGCCCGGCCCCGAGCGTCACCGAGCCGACGTACTCCTCCGCCAGTCCGGCGGGACGCTCGGCCAGCGCGTCCGGCAGCAGGAAGACGGGGTTGACGCTGCTCATCTCCGTGTAGACGGGGATCGGCCGCGGCCGCGCCGCCGCCGCGCCCGCGATCGCCAGCCCCGCCTTCCGGGACCCGGTGAACCCGACGGCCTGGACCCGCGGGTCGGTGACGAGCGCGATGCCGAGCGTGGGCCCGTCCCCGTAGAGCATCGAGAACACTCCCCCGGGCAGCCCGGCCTCCCGGACGGCCTCCGCCACGGCCCGTCCGGCGAGCTCGCACGTGCCGGGGTGGGCGTCGTGCGCCTTCACGATCACGGGGCAGCCCGCCGCGAGCGCCGCGGCGGTGTCGCCGCCCGCCACCGAGAACGCCAGCGGGAAGTTGCTCGCCCCGAACACCGCGACGGGTCCGAGCGGCACCCGCCCCTGCCGGATCTCCGGCACGCCCTCGCCCGCCGGGTCGACGCTCACGGCCGTACCGCCCGCGAGGCCGGCGCCCTCCGGCGGATTCGCGCCGTAGCGGGCGGTGGCGCCGGACGGCGCAGCGCGCAGGTCGGACGCGAACAGGCGCAACTGCCCCGAGGTGCGCGCGACCTCCCCGGTCAGCCGCGCGGCGGGAAGCCCCGTCTCGGACGCGGCGCGCTGGACCAGCTCGCCCGCCTGGTCGTCGAGCCGCCCGGCGACCGATTCGAGGAGCGCAGCCCGCTCCCGCGGCCCCGTGGCGCGGTAGGCGTCGAACGCCTCTTCCGCGAGGGCGCAGGCCCGGTCCACCTCGGCGTCGCCGCCGTAGCGGTACTCCGGTGCGAGCCGCTCACCGGTGCGGGGATCGACGGCGGTGATCGCCTCCCCCGTGCCCGTGACGTGCTCGGATCCGATCAGCATCTGCCCGGTGAGCCGCGCCAAGATCCCGTCCTCCCAGGTCCGGCGGAGTGCCTGAACCCGGACGATAGGAGACGCGATCGATACCTGTCCAACACGAAAAGCGCATCGTTCGATGCGTCACGAGTATCGATAACGCGGACGGCCGCGCGATCGTGATCGCGCGGCCGTCCGGTGGCGACGGGGTCAGTCGCGGGTCAGCTTGCGGTGCGTGACCCGGTGCGGGCGGGCGGCGTCGGCGCCCAGCCGCTCGATCTTGTTCTTCTCGTAGTCGGCGAAGTTGCCCTCGAACCAGAACCAGTTCGAGCCCTCTTCCCACGCGAGGATGTGCGTGGCGATGCGGTCGAGGAACCACCGGTCGTGCGAGGTGATCACGGCGCACCCGGGGAACTCCAGGAGGGCGTTCTCCAGGCTGGACAGGGTCTCGGTGTCCAGGTCGTTGGTCGGCTCGTCCAGCAGCAGGACGTTGCCGCCCTGCTTGAGGGTCAGCGCCAGGTTGAGGCGGTTGCGCTCGCCGCCGGACAGGACGCCGGCGGGCTTCTGCTGGTCGGGGCCCTTGAACCCGAACGCAGCGACGTACGCGCGGGACGGCATCTCGACCTGGCCGACGTTGATGTGGTCCAGGCCGTCCGAGACGACCTCCCACACCGTCTTCTTCGGGTCGATGCCGCCGCGGCCCTGGTCGACGTAGGCGATCTTGACGGTCTCGCCGACCCGCAGGTCGCCCGCGTCCGGCTGCTCCTCCCCGACGATCATCCGGAACAGCGTGGTCTTGCCGACGCCGTTCGGGCCGATGACGCCGACGATGCCGTTCGGCGGCAGGTTGAACGTCAGGTCGTCCATCAGCAGCCGGTCGTCGAAGCCCTTGGTCAGCTTGTCGGCGACGATCACCGTCTGCCCGAGCCGGGGGCCCGGCGGGATCTGGATCTCCTCGAAGTCCAGCTTGCGGTGCTTGGCGGCCTCGGCGGCCATCTCCTCGTACCGCTCGAGGCGCGCCTTGCTCTTGGTCTGCCGGGCCTTGGGGTTCGACCGGACCCACTCCAGCTCGTCCTGGAGGCGCTTCTTGCGCTTGGCGTCCTTGTTGCCCTCGACCTTGAGCCGGTCGGCCTTCTTCTCCAGGTAGACGGAGTAGTTGCCCTCGTAGGGGTAGCAGCGGCCCCGGTCCAGCTCCAGGATCCAGGTGGCCACGTTGTCGAGGAAGTACCGGTCGTGGGTGACGGCCAGGACGGTGCCCTCGTACTTGGCGAGGAACTGCTCCAGCCACTGGACGCTCTCGGCGTCCAGGTGGTTGGTGGGCTCGTCCAGCAGCAGCAGGTCGGGCGCCTCCAGCAGCAGCTTGCACAGCGCGACGCGCCGGCGCTCACCACCCGACAGCTTCGACACCTCGGCGTCGCCGGGCGGGCAGCGCAGCGCGTCCATCGCCTGGTCGAGCTGGCTGTCGAGGTCCCAAGCGTTGCGATGGTCGAGCTGCTCCTGCAGCTTGCCCATCTCCTCCATCAGCTCGTCGGAGTAGTCCGTCGCCATCTTCTCGGCGATCTCGTTGAACCGGTCGAGCATCGCCTTGGTCTCGGCGACGCCCTCCTGGACGTTCCCGAGGACGTCCTTCTCCTCGTTCAGCGGAGGCTCCTGCTGCAACATGCCGACGGAGAACCCGGGCATGAGGCGCGCGTCGCCGTTCGAGGGCTGTTCCAGACCGGCCATCATCCGCAGCAGCGTCGACTTACCGGTGCCGTTGGGCCCCAGGACGCCGATCTTCGCGCCCGGAAGGAAATGCAGGGTGACGTCGTCGAGGACGACCTTGTCGCCATGTGCCTTGCGCACACGCTGCATCGTGTAGATGTACTCGGCCATGCCGTCAAGACTAGGGGGTCCTGGAACCTCTTTATCGCGCCGCGCCCCCACTCACCCCCCAACACACCTCACCCCGCACCCCACACGCCTCCGAGCCCCCCACAACACCCCCACCACCAACCACCTCCGCGCCCCGCCCCCCGCCGCCGGACCACCAACCCCGCCCTACCCACCCAGCCATCAACCGGTTGGACGCCCAAGCCCCCGAGACCCAACCCCGTAGGCCGCCCACCCCCACGTCCCCGCACCACAGCCCACCCCCGAGCCCGACTCAAATCACCCCACCCGTAACACCCCACCAACAAAATCCGGCCAGCAAGATCCGGCCTCGGCATCACGCCCCCTCAAGGCCCTCCCGACCGGCTCAAGCCGCCCCCGCGCACCTCCAGCCACCAGAGAACCCTTGGCCAGCGAGCCGCTCGGGGCGTCCCGTCCACAGCACCCCACCAGCGAGGTTCGGCCCCGGCTTCGACCCGGCAACACCCCCCGACCCGCTCAGGACGCCCAGAGCGCCGCACAGCCACCAGGGAGCCCTGACACAGCCTTGGCCAGCGGACCGCTCGGATCACCTCACCAGCGAGGCCCGCCCGCCCCCGGCTTCGACCCGGCAACACCCCTCGACCCGCTCAGGACGCCCAGAGCGCCGCACAACCACCAGGGTTGCCCCGACACAGCCCAGACCGGCGCGCCGCTCGGATCACCTCCGCCCACACCACCCCGCCAGCGAGGGCCAGCCCGGCTTCGCGACCCGTCAAAACTCCATGACCCGCTCGGGACGCCCCGTGCGCCGCACGGCCACCTGGGAGCGTTGGCGCGGCCTTGGCCGGCGGACCGCTCGGTCGTCCTGTGCGCAGCACCCCCGGGGAGGGGCTGCCGGCGCGGTCAATTGTCGGAGGGCTTGGGGCCCTCCAGAGCGGGGAGGCATACGCGGTCGCGGCCCGAGGACTTGGCTCGGTAGAGGGCCAGGTCGGCCGCCGCCAGCAGTTCCAGGAGGTCCTGGCCGTGGGTGCGGAACAGCGAAACGCCCACGGAGACCGTGACCGTGACGGTCCCCTCCTCGGCGGGGACGGCCAGGCGGCGCACCCGTCCGCGGAGGCGTTCGGCCACGCGGCAGGCCTCCACGGTGTCGGCGCCCGGCAGCAGGACGACGAACTCCTCGCCGCCGAACCGGCCCACCACGTCGTAGTCGCGGAGCTGGTGGCACAGGGTGCTGGCGACGCCTACCAGTACCTGGTCTCCGACCAGGTGGCCGTGAGTGTCGTTGACCCGCTTGAAGTGGTCGATGTCGATCAGCAGGAGCGCGACGGCGTCGTGGGTGCGCAGGGCCCTGGACAGTTCGGTGTCGGCCTCGCGCTGCCACGCGGCGGCGTTCAGCAGGCCCGTCTTGGCGTCGGTGCGCGCGGCGGCCTGGAGCTGCTGGTGCATCAGGCTGCGCTGCAGGAGCATCACCGGCGGCAGGGCGAGCAGCAGCAGGCCCAGCGAAAGCGCGCTCGTGATCGCCACGAGGATGCCGACGCAGAGCTCCACCACGTCGAGCAGGAGGCTCTCACGCGTCCACAGGACGTCCCGCCAGCGGCTCTCGGGGTCGGCGGCGTGCGCGGCGACCGCGACGATCGCCGTGTTCACCACCGTGAACAGCGCCGCGCAGCCGACGGCCGCCGGGATGCCCGGGTAGGCGTCTACGACCCATTGCGGCGCTCCCTGCAGCGGATCGGCCACCACGAGGTGGAACACCACCGACGCGCACGCCCCGGCGATCCCGTGTGCCGCGGCCACGAGCGCACGCCTGTAGATCAGCGTCCGGCGGACGCGGAACTGCAGGAGCGCCTGCAGCGGCACCGGTATCAGCAGCGCGTACACCGGCGGCAGTAGTAGCGCGACCGGCAGCCACCAGGCCGACAGCAGGTCGCGCGCGACGCCCGCCGGCATGCCCAGCCTGCGCGTCGCCTCGATGCACACGGCGCCGCACGCCAGCAGGGCCGCGAAGGTCATCAGATCGTCGCCCCGGAACGGGGTCTCAAACAGCCCCGCGACGGTCAGCCCCAGATGGACGGCGACGACCACCGGTACGTAGACAACGAGCAGGGACGGACGCCCAGGTCGCGCCCTGCGCCTCGGCCTGCGGGCCAGCTCCCCACCACGGTCCTCGGCGGACGACTGCACTGCCGTCATCCTTCCCCCTTACGCCCATCACGTTGTGTAATACGATAGTTGCAACGTGTGCGGAACGGGCGTGAAACAGGTACGTTCGGGAACGCCCATGCGGGTGACCGTTCTGATCACCGGCGCCCGGGCCCGATTTCTCACGAGGCCCGGCACTTCCTGAGGGGGACCACCATGCGCGGCGTTTCCTGGATCTGACCTGCCATAAGGCACCGACGACACGGGGGCGCCCAGACTCACCACTCCACGCCCCCACCACTCCCCCCAGGCATCTCAAGGCCGCCCCCTGCCCGGCCACGGACCTCTTCCGTGGCCGGGCAGGCCCGGCGACCTCATGGCAGCCGAACCCGCCGACCGACCTCGTCGACCGAACCAACGGCCGAACCTGGCCGCTGTGCTCACCACCCAGACTGACGGCCGAACCCGGCCCGTGGCCCTGGCACCCGACCTGACGGCCGAACCTGGCCCCTCGATGCCACACCCGGCCTGACCGCCGCCCCCGGCCCACGATGCGACACCCGACCTGCCGACCGAACCTGGCCTTCGGCCTGGCACCGAACCTGGCAGTTACACCCGGTGGCCCGACTCGCCGACCGAACCTGGCGACCGAACCTGGTGATCGGGCCCTATGGCCCGAGCTGGCGACTGAACCTGGCGGTCAGGTCCGCAGGGCGCGCGCCTGGCAGGTCGGCCCGGCTACCCCGTCCGGTGGCCCGGCTCGGCCACGGGGCCTAGCGACCGGACCTGAGAATTCGAGCTTGTGGCCGAGCTGGTGGCTGGACCTGGCGGTCGGTCGGGCCTGCAGGGCGCGCGCCTGGCAGGTCGCCCCGGGACCTGGTGGCCGGGCGCTGGGGGCCGGGCCGGTGGCTGGATCTGGTGGTCGGGCTCGCAGGGCGCGTCTGGCAGGTCGGTCTGGGGCCGGGTGGGTGGGCCGTTGGCGGCCGGGATTGAGGGGCAGGGGCGGTGGGGGGATGCGGATTAGGCGGCTTTGGGTTCTTCCTCTTCTTCCGTAGGGGTGGTCAGGGCCCATTGGTCCGCGGTTTCTCGGGCCAGTTGGCGGTCTTCGTCCGTCAGGGGGCCGCTGCGCTGGGCGGGGCGGTAGTCGACCGTGCCTCGGGTCAGGTCGGGGCCCAGGGTGGTGGCCTCGACCTCGGCGGAGAAGCGCCACTGGTCGTCGCGCTCGTACTGGCGTATGCGCAGGCGGCCGGTGACCAGGACCGGGGTGCCGCGCTGGAGGTCGGACGCGTTGACGTTGTCGGCGAGGCCGCGCCAGCAGTTCACCGTGACGTACAGGGATTCGTCGTCCTGCCATTGGCCGGTCTGCCGGTCGTAGCGGCGGGGCGTGCAGCCCACCCGCAGCGACAGGAAGGGGTGGCCGTTGGCCGTCACGGCGTAGCGGGGCTCGGCCGCTACCCAGCCGGTGATGGTGACGTGCGCCTCGTTCATCGCGTCCTCCGTTGTCTCGCGTACGAGGACAACGGTGGCGCAGCGGCGGTGGAGCGGGCCGGGGGTCGCCGAATTGTGGATAACTCAGCCGCGGCCGAGGGCGACGTCGACGTCCCGGCGGAAGCGGGCGTAGACCTCCAGGTCGTCCTCGATCGGGACGATCACCTTCTCGCGGGCGACGCGCTCGATCCCCTGGCGCATGTGGTGCTCCATCTTCTCGCCGTGTTTGGCGGACGACAGCGCGACCATGTTCCGGCACGCGGACGCGGTGAGCCAGCCCATCCCGAGCGTGCACACCGCCAGGATGGCGACGTAGGGGATCAGTCCCGCCTGGCCGATGAGGCTGTCGGGGTCCTCGCCGCCGAGGTCGAGCAGGCCGTAGGCGACGAGCAGGCCGATCCACACGACGCTGAGGGCGGCGACCAGGATCAGGAAGTACTGCCAGGTCTTCACCAGCCACCACCAGCGCGGCACCACGTTGAACGTCGGCAGGGCCTCCTTGAGCGACTCGCCGAGCGCCTCCGGGATCTCGGGGGCGTGGGAGCGGGCCGCCGCGCGGACCGAGCGGCCCCAGTGCGGCGGGAGCTCGGCGGCCACGCCCTCGGTGACGGCCTGGAGCGCGTTGTCCACGTCGCCCTGCTGGGCGCCGATCGGGCCGGTGAAGGCGTTGCGCAGCTCCTCGCGCAGCTCGGTGAGCCGCATCCGGCGCAGCGGGTCCGAGCGGAGCCTGGTGATCATGGCGGCGACGGGCCAGCCGATGAAGTCGGCGGCGCGCAGCTCGTAGGCGCTCTCCATGGCCTCGGCGACGGCGGGCGCGCCGGCGGCGTCGGTGAAGGCCTGGATGAGGTCGGCCTTGCGCCCGTCGTCGACCGTGACGGGCGGCTCGGTGTCGAAGCGGTAGCCGGTGAAGCTCTCGGCGGCCCGGTCGACGTCGGCCGACAGCCGCTCGGTGCGGGCGCGGCGGGCGGCGACGGCGTCGACGAGGGTGTCGCGGAAGCCGTGCACGCCGTCCTCGGCGACCGCGGAGGTGGTGACGATCCGCGGGTCGGCGAGACCCTCGGCCTCCAGGAGGCGGCGCAGGTCGGCGACGCAGTCGTCGATCTCGTGCGGGGCGAGCCGGTCGACCTGGTTGAGGACGATCAGGGTGACGCCGGTGTGCCGGGCGAACGGGACGATGTAGTTGCGGTGCAGGGCGGCGTCGGCGTACTTCTGCGGGTCGACCACCCAGACCAGCAGGTCGGCGATGGTGACGAACCGGTCGACCTCGGCGCGGTGCATCGCCTGGATGGAGTCGTGGTCGGGCAGGTCGATCAGGACGAGGCCCTGCAGGGAGGCGTCGGCCCGCTCGTCGAGGGCGCTGGCGCGGGCGTAGCGGTGGCGCTTGTCGACGTCGAGCCAGTCGAGCAGGGGGCCCGCGCCGTCCAGCCCCCAGACGCACGCGTGGGCCTGCGACGTCATCGGGCGGCGCATGCCGGTCGGCGAGAGCTCGAGCCCGCAGATGGCGTTGAACAGCGACGACTTGCCGCTGCCGGTACCGCCGGCGAGGGTGACGACGGTGTGGTCCCCCGACAGCCGCAGCCGCTGCCCGGCACGCCGCAGCAGCGCGTCGGCGCCGTCCAGGACGGGCTGGTCGAGCCGTCCGAGGCCCGCCTGGACGAGCCGGTCGAGGCCGTTGAGCCGGTCGACCAGCGCGGGCGGGCCGGCGGGCTCGGGGGCGCCGGGGCCGGGCACGCCGGGGATCAGGGTCTCGCCGGTTCCCGCCGGGGAGTTGGCGGGGATGGCCGAGGTGGTCATCGGGCAACCTCGAGGTTGTAGGTGGCCTGGTACAGCTGGACGGGGACGGTCTCGTCGGGGATGCCGGCGGAGTCGAGCACCTGCCCGAACCGGATGGCCTCCTCGTCGAACAGCATCCCGATGCGGCTGCGCAGGTCGGCGCGGGCCTTGGCGCCCATGCCGCGCAGGGACTCGGCGCCGAACAGGGCCTTCAGGAGCCGCTGCGGGACGGCGCTGTTGCCGCCCTCCACGGCCACGTCGGACGTCCCGTACCCGAGCAGGCCGACCATCAGGACGAGCGAGACCGCCTCGGTGTCGAACGAGACCAGCTTCGCGACCGAGCGCTTGGTGACGCCCTGCGTGCGGATCAGCTCCTGGACGTGGTCCTGCCAGGCGCTGACGGCCCGGGTGACGCGCCGCGACAGCTCCGGGGAGACGTGGGCGAGGGCGGGATCGGCCCGGGCGAGCACCTGGGGGCCCGCCGGGTGCTCGCGCCAGCGGGCCATGACCTGCTCGGCGCCGTGCTCGGCGGAGGCCATGATCAGCGATTCGAGGCCGCTGCGCAGCGCCGCCTTGAGGGCGCGCACGCGGGCCGGGCTGCGGTTGCGCCGGTTCGCGCCGCGGCCGCGCCGGGGCCGCTGGACGTGCAGGGCGCGCAGCAGGTCGCCGGTGCCGGCGAAGTCCTGCCAGCGGGCCAGCACCTCGCCGCGCAGCAGCGAGCCGTTGCGGGTGGCCTCGTCCAGTTCGGCGAGGGCGGTGCCGTACCCGGCCTCGATCTCCCTGGCCAGCTCGGTGCGCCGCTCGACCTGGGCCTCGACCTGCCGGGCGACCTCGGGGACGCGGGTGCGGAAGCTGTCCAGGACGGCGGCGAGGGTGTCGCTGACGACGATCTCGCGGTCGTCGGCGTCCTCGGCGACGCCGGTCAGCCAGGAGCGGATGTCCTCGACGGCCTCCTCGGGGAGGCGGCTGTCCTCGATCCGGGTCTCCGGAATGGTGAAGCGCCGCGCGTCGCCGACCTCGTGCTCGTCCAGCATCTCGGCGAAGTGGTCGACGATCTCGCCGCCGCCCGCGCCGGCGCCCTGCGGGACGCGCGACAGCACGACGCCGATCGTGGCGCCGTTCTCCTTGGCGCGCTGGAGCATCTGCCAGACCTGGGCGTCGGCGTACCGGGCGGCGGTGGTGACGCACAGCCACAGGTCGGCGGCGGCCATCAGCTTGGTCGCGAACTCGTAGTGGTCTTCGAAGACGGAGTCGAAGTCGGGGCTGTCGAGCAGGGCGAGCCCGGGCGGCAGGACGTCGCTGGCGATGATGACCAGCTGGTCGCCCGCGATGGCGTCGGGCGCCGGGCCGCGGACCCGTCCCATGCCCGGCAGGAGCGGCCCCTCCATGAACCACTGGACGTGGTCGGGGTGGCAGACGAGGATCGGGCTGCTGGTGGTGGGGCGCAGCACGCCGGTCGCGCTGACGCGGGCGCCGACGAGCGTGTTGACCAGGGTGGACTTGCCCGCGCCCGTGGAGCCGCCGAGCACCACGAGCATGGGGGCGCCCGCGGCCTGGACGCGCGGCAGGACGTAGTCGACGAGCTGGGCGCGCAGCTCGTCGCGGGCCTCGCGGGCCTCCTCGACGCCGGGGACGTCGAGGAGGAAGTCGAACGCGCCGAGCTGCTCGCGCAGGGCGGTCAGGGCGCGCACCAGCTCGCCCCGGTTGACCGTGGCCCCGGCCCTGGGGGCGCGGCGACGGCCGCGCCTGGGCCTGGAGTCGGCCTTCTGCTCGGCGTCGTCGGAAGCCTCGTTGGTCGCGGAAGGCTCGGCCGCGCTCCCGGAGGTCTCGGCGGCGGGGGGCTGGACGTCCTCGGCCTCGTTCTCGGGCACGGCCTCGCCGGCCGCCGAATCCCGCTTCGAGGTCTCCTTCTTGCGTGCCGTGGCGCGGCCTCCCCTGCCCCTGACCCGCCGGCCCTTCGCGGGCGCGGCCTCACCGGACGCCGCGGCCTCACCGGACGCCGCGGACTCATCGGACGTGGCGGTCTCACCGGACGCCCCGGACTCCCTGGACGCCGTGGTCTCCTCGGACGCCGCGGCCTCGCCGGGGGCGGGCTCCTCGACCCCGCGGCCCGGGCCGGCGCCGGCCTCCTCGTCGTGGACCGTGCTCTGCTCTGCGGGGGGTGTCACGGATCCCGTCCCATGTCCGCTCGAATCATGTCGATCTCTCGTGCCACGTTGACCACGTCGCCCACGACCACGATCGCCGGGGGCCGGACCTCTCCGGCGGCCATCTCGTCGGCCACCGTGCCCAGCGTCGCCGTCAGCGCCCGCTGGCCGGGAAGGGTGCCGTCCTGCACCACGGCCACCGGCGTGCCGGACGACCGACCATAGCGCATGAGGGCGGCGGCGATGAGCCCCATCCGCTCCACCGCCATGAGCAGGACGAGGGTGCCGTTCGCGCGGGCCAGCGCCTCCCAGTCGACGGTCGAGTCGGGGTGCCCGGGCGGGACGTGCGCGGAGACGACGTGGAACTCCTGCGCGACGCCCCGGTGGGTGACCGGGATGCCCGCGGCGGACGGCACGGCGACCGCGCTGGTGATGCCGGGGACGACCGTGACGGGCACGCCGTGGCGCGCGCAGTACAGCGCCTCCTCGCCGCCGCGCCCGAACACGAACGGGTCCCCGCCCTTGAGCCGGACGACGAAGCGGCCCTGCCGCGCGTGCTCGACCAGGTACTCGTTGATGCGGTCCTGGGTGACCGTCCGGCCGTAGGGGATCTTGGCTGCGTCGATCACCTCGACGTCGGCGGCCAGCTCGTCCAGCAGCCCGCCGGGGGCGAGCCGGTCGGTGACGACGACGTCGGCCATGGCGAGCAGCTGGCGCCCGCGCACGGTGATCAGGCCCGGGTCGCCGGGCCCGCCGCCGACGAGCGCGACGCCCGCGGGCTTGCGCCGGGAGTGCCGGGATTCGAGGGCGCCGTCGCGCAGGCCCTTCACCACCGCGTCGCGGATGCCGGCGGCGCGGCGCGGGTCGCCGCCGAGCAGCACCCCCACGGTCGCGTCGCCCGCGTGGCCGCTCGCGGGCGTCCAGGCCGGGGACGACTCGGCGTCGTCGGCCCGGACGGACCAGATCCGCGCGTCGTCGGCCTCCGCCACCACGTCGCCGTTCACCTTGGCGTCGTCGGTGACGGCCTGCACCAGCCAGGCGCCCGCGCAGTCGCCGGGCTCGTAGCGCCGCCGGTGCCAGGTGATCCGGCCGCGTTCCGCGAGGCCCTCGAGGGTGGCGGTGACCGAGGGGGACACGAGGACCACCTCGGCGCCCGCGTCCAGCAGGGCGGGCACGCGGCGCTGGGCGACCCGGCCCCCGCCGACGACGAGGACGCGTCGCCCGCCGAGTCGCAGGCCAAGCAGGTACGGGGGCACGGTGGTTCTCTCGGACGGGGTGGCGGACAGTGGCTTTGTGGAACAAAGGTACTCGGCTCGGGGAGTCGGTGGAGAGGGGCTCCGCCCGTTCGATAGCCGAGCGTGACTCATTCCGTGATCACGTTGTTACGGCCGCCCGGCGTCCTTCTCGCTCACCCCGGCGGAGTCGAACGTGGCGACCTCGCGCAGGACCCGGGCCGCGCCCTGGACCAGCGGCAACGCGAGCAGGGCGCCGGTCCCCTCGCCCAGGCGGAGCTCCAGGTCGACCAGGGGCCGCAGGCCGAGGTGCTCGACGGCGGCGGAATGGCCGGGCTCGGCCGAGCGGTGCCCCGCGACGCAGGCGCCGAGGGCGTCCGGGCACAGCGCGGCGGCCGCCAGGGCCGCGGCGCCGGCGATGACGCCGTCCAGGACGACCGGGACGCGCATGGCCGCCGCACCGAGGACGAACCCGGCGATGGCGGCGTGCTCCAGCCCGCCGACCGCCGCGAGGACCTCCATCGGGGCCCTGCCGTGCTCTCCGAGGAGTCCGTGCCGCGCCAGTGCGGCGCGGACGACCTCGACCTTGTGCGCGTGGGTGGCGTCGTCGATGCCGGTCCCCCGGCCGGTGACCCGCTCGGGCGGCAGTCCGGTGAAGGCCGCGATCAGCGCGGCGGACGCGGTGGTGTTGGCGATCCCCATGTCCCCGGTGATCAGGCACCGCGCGCCCTGCGCACGGAGGTCGCGGGCGACCTCGATGCCCGCCTGCACGGCGCGGCGGGCCTGCTCGGCGGTCATCGCGGGCCCCGCCGTCATGTCGGCCGTCCCGGGAGCGATCTTGCGGAGGAGCAGGCCGGGGGCCTCGTCGAGTTCGGCGGCGACGCCGATGTCGACCACCGTGACGTCCGCGCCGACCTGGGCCGCGAACGCGTTGACGACGGCGCCGCCGGCCAGGAAGTTGGCCACCATCTGCGCCGTGACCTCCTGCGGCCACGGCGTTACGCCCTGGGCGTGGACGCCGTGGTCGGCGGCGAACACGGCGACGGCGGCGGGCTCCGGCAGCGGCGGCGGGCACTGCCCGGCGAGCCCGGCGAGCCGGACCGACACCTCCTCCAGGACGCCGAGGGACCCGGGGGGCTTGGTGAGCCGGGCCTGGAGGTCGCGGGCGTCCCGCATGGCCGCCTCGTCCAGGGGGACGACGGAGGCGACGGTCTCCTCGATCAGGTCCATGGCGTCCTTTCCGATGTCAGATGCCCAGTTCACCGAGCACCTCCAGTAGCCGGTCGTTGGACGGACGGTCGCGCACGGCGATCCGCAGCCAGTCTGAGCCGAGCCCCGGGAAGGTGTCCCCTCGCCGGACGGCGTAGCCGCGCTGCCTTAGCAGTGCCCTGACACCCAGGGCATCGGGCAGGCGCAGGCACAGGAACGACGCACGCGCTCCGGGCACGACGTGCAGGCCCCTTGCGGTCAGTTCCGCGGCCAGCCGTTCGCGTTCGGCGGCGAGTTCGACGGCCCACGCCTCGCCTTCGGCGACGGCCCCGGGTCCGGAGCAGGCCTCGATGGCGGTGAGCGCCGGGGTGGACACGGCCCAGAGCGGCTGCGCCTCCGCCAGCCGCCCGACCAGGGAGGGGTCGGCCAGGACGTACCCGGCGCGCAGCCCGGCGAGGCCCCACGTCTTGGTCAGGGAGCGGATGACCACGACGCCCGGGGGGAGCCGGTCGGCGAGGCTCTCCGGCTCGCCGGGGACGCAGTCCATGAACGCCTCGTCGACCACGACGGTCCGGCCGGGCGCGGCCAGCGAGACGAGCGCCTCGGCCGGGTGCAGCACGGACGTCGGGTTGGTCGGGTTGCCGATCACGACGAGGTCCGCCGCTTCCGGGACGGCCCCGGGGTCGAGGGTGAAGTCCCCGCCGAGGACCAGCCGCTCCACCTCGTGCCCGGCGGCGCGCAGCGCGGCCTCCGGCTCGGTGAACTGCGGGTGCACCACCACCGCCCGGCGCGGGGCCAGCACGCGCGCGAGCAGCACGAACGCCTCCGCGGCACCGGCGGTGAGCAGCACCTCCTCCGCGGACCTGCCGTGCCGCCCGGCGACCGCCTTGCGGGCCGGGCGGGGGTCGGGGTAGGCGGCGAGGTCCGCGACGGACGCGCGGATCCGCTCGGCCAGCCATTCGGGGGGCGTCCCGGTGCGGACGTTGACGGCGAAGTCGGCGAGGCCGTCGCCGACCTCGGCGTCCCCGTGGTGGCGCAGGTCCACCGCGGCGGGCCCGGTCACGGCCGGTCCGCCCCGTGGTAGAGCAGCGCGTTGACGGCGGCGGCCGCGACCGCGGACCCGCCCTTCTCCGAGACGTTGCTGAGCTGCGGCAGCCCGCTCGCGCGCAGGGCCTCCTTGGCCTCGCAGGCGCCTACGAAGCCCACCGGCAGCCCGATAACCAGGGCGGGGTCCACCCGGCGCGCGATGATCTCGAAGATCGCCTCGGGGGCGGAGCCGACCACCCAGACCGCGCCCGGGCCCACCTCCGAGTACGACAGCCGGACGGCCGCGGCCGAGCGGGTGATGCCGGCCGCGCGCGCCATCCGGGCGGCGGCCGGGTCGGCGGCGTGGCAGACCGCCTCACGGGCGGTGATCCCGGCGGCGGCCATGCCCTCGTCGGTGACGATCGGCGCACCGGCGCGCAGCGCGGCCCAGCCCCGGGCGAGGGACTCCTCCGCGGTCACCAGGTCCACCGCGTACTCCAGGTCGGCGGTGGCGTGGATCACCCGCTCGGCCACCGCCCGCCAGAGCGGAGGCATCGGGGAGAGGTCGACACGGGACCGGAGGACCTCATAGGAGCGGACCTCGATCGGGTGGGGACGGCGGACGGTCAACTGCGCTCCTCCACAACTCCGGGCAACGCGGAGATGGTCTCGATGGGGCGGCTCGTCTGGGAGGGCCGCCGGTCCGGGGTCCGGGCGTCCCGCTCCCCCCACACGACGATCACGGGCTCCCCCGCCGCGTCCGGCGGGTCCAGCGGGGCGGCCTGGAGCCGGACGGCGTCGGCGGCGAAGCCCTGCCCGCCCAGTTCGTCCAGTATGGCCTGAGCCTCGCCGGCCGTGGCCAGGACGACGATCCGGGACGGGCGCAGGGCCGCGCAGACCTGGACGGCCTCGGGCCCGCCGCGGCCGAGGAAGACGGCGTCGGGCACGGGGAGGTGCTCGGCGCTGGACCGGACGTCGCCGGACGCCATCGCGACCTTGACGCCGTGCAGGCGGACGTTCTCCCGCACCCGCGCGGACGCGGAGTGGTCGCGGTCGACGGCGATCACGGCCGCGCCGAAGCGGGCGCACTCGATGCCCACCGAGCCGTCGCCGGACTCCACGTCCCACACCATGTCGCCGACCTTGGGGCCGAGCTTGGCGAGGACGAAGGCGCGCACGTCCGGGCGCGGGCCCGGGCCGCCGCCGAACGCGGCCTCCGGCAGCGCCCACCCGGCGGGGCCGAGCGCCGCCCCGCCGATCCAGCGCGCTTCTCCCAGCGCGTGGCGGTTGTCCAGGACGAGGACGACCTCGGGGTCGTTCCACGGACGAGTGGTCGCCTCTGCGGGACGGACGTAGACGACCCGTTCCTTGGGCCCGCCCAAGTCCTCGCAGACGATGAAGGAGCGCGGCGTGACAGGGAACAGCGCGCGCGCCAGTTCGGCGGGCCCCGCGCCCGGCTCGGTGAGGACGGCCACCTTCGGATGGGCCCGGCATGCGTTGACGGCCTGCCTCAGATGCCCGCCCTTGGCGGAGACGACGAGAGCGTCGTCCCAGGGCAGCCCCGCTTGGGCGAAGGCCCGCGCCACCAGGGGCGTCCCAGGAAAGGTCTCTGGGCCGTGGCCGTTTTCTAGCAGCTCGCGGACGACGCCGAAGTACCCGGGGTCGCCGTCGACGACGAGGACGACGTCCTCTGCGGTGACATCGACGCCTTCGAGCGCCGCCATGAAGTCCGTGGTGGCGACCGTGCGGGCACCCGGCGCCAAGGACAGCCCGTCCAGGTGCGCGGCGGCGCCCACCACCAGCGTGGCGCTGTCCAATGCCGCCCTGACCCCGTCCGGGAGCGGCGACCCGTCGCGGCCGATGACCGTCAGCATCGCTACCTGGCCATTCGCCCGTACATGCCGACCATGCGGTCTCCTGCCGCGTCCAGGAGCACCACCTGGGCGGCGACCGGGCTGGCCGTCGTGCCCGCCTCCTCGGCGGCGAGGCGTTCGAGGCCCTCCGCCGTCCTGCGGCACAGCTCGCGCCCGCACGGACCGAGCCTGCCCGCGGCGTCCCACAGCCCGTAGACGTCCTGGACGGTCTCGGCCTGCGCCACCCGGCCGGCCAGTGCGGGCCCGCCGTCCATGTCCAGCGTGATCGATTCCAGCAGACCGGCGGCGCCGCCGAGGAAGGCGGCCTGCTCCGCGATGCCGGCGACCATGACGACCTGCCCGGTCCCGTCCTTGACCGCCTCCCGCAGCCGCTCCGCCGAGACCGGGACGAAGCACGCGTCCGGCAGGTTCGGCAGCATCCGGCGCGCGGCCTCCCGCGCGCCCTCTCCGTACATCACGAGCGTCCTGTCCGCAGCGGTCACCTGTGCCGTCCCTCCTGGTCGTCGGCCACGAGCTTCCCGGAGGCGCCGCCGGAGCCGCGCGCTGGCACGCCGACGAGGGGCGGATCGGCCGCGGCGCGCTCTCCTCGCCTCGCCCGCCGCGCACCGCCGACCGTACTGCGCCGGCCGCCCCACAGAATAGGCTGTCGCGGTGAGCTACCAGCGCCTGTCCCCGGACGAGCGGCGCGCCCAGATCCTGGCCGTCGCGCGGCGGATGTTCACCGAGCTGCCGTACGCCGAGGTGTCCACGGCGGCGATCGCGCGGGAGACCGGCGTGCAGCGCGGTCTGATCCACTACTACTTCGGAACCAAGCGCGAGCTGTTCCTCAAGGTCGTGCAGGGGCTGACGGCGTCGGCCGCGATGCAGGCCCCGCCGCCGGACGAGCGGCTGACGCTGCCGGCGGCGGTCGAGCTGTGCGTCGACCTGTTCCTCGACACGGCCGAGCGCAACGCGACGACGTGGTTCGCGGCGCTGGACGCCGAGGGCTTCGGGCAGGACCCCGAGCTCCTGCGCATCGTCAACCGCTTCCGGGACGAGACGGTCGAGCACATGCTCGCCGTGCTGGGCGTGCCCGAGCCGACCGAGACGCTGCGGGCCGTGCTCCGCGTCTACTCCGGGCTGGCCGACGCGGCCACGCGCCAATGGCTCCAGGAGAAGACGCTCGACCGTGACCAGGTGCGCACGCTGCTCACCCGGTCGCTGCTCGCGCTGGTCAGCGACATCGGCCCCGCGCTGGAGAAGCCCGGGGAGGCTGACGCGGGCTAGCGGCGGGGTAAGCGGAGCGCCGTGCCGACGGTCCCGGGGACGGCGAACCAGACGGCCTTCCCGCGGACGGGCGGGCCGAGCCGGGAGAGGGTGCGCCGCAGGCCCCAGCGCCCGGCCGACAGCTCCCGGACGATGCTGAGCCCGCGCCCGCAGTCGCCGGATGTCCACGAGTAGCCGGGCAGGCCGGCGTCGGCGTAGGTGTCGAAGACGGCGCAGCGCACCGCGCCCGCCGTCCCGTCCCCGGTGTAGACCCACAGCTCGTGCGGACCGTGCTCGCCGGCGTGCTGGTGGGCGTTCGTGGCCAGCTCGCTCACCATGAGACGGGCGTCGGAGATCCCGTCCGGCGGCACGCCGAGGGAGGCGAGGGCGTCGCGAAGGACGCCGCGGGCGTAGCCCGCTCCTCCCGGGCCGCCCGGCAGGGCCCACACCCACCCGGGCACGCCGTCGCCGCGGACGGGGTCGCGGCCCGCCATGGCGTCGGCCATCGTCTCGGCCGTCAGGTCGGCTGGGATGCTCTTCACGGTTCCTCCCGAGGAATCGTGGGCGTGGGGAAGGGGGTGCGGCCGCGAACCGTCGTCACTGTCGGTCCGCGTCCGATCACGCATTCAAGCGTCTCCTGAGATTCTCACAACCGCAACACCCTTCATGGAATTGCTCTGACCTTCCTGCCGGGTTCGTCAATCGCGTTGTGACGGGCGCCGGGAGTGATAAAGACTCCACTCCCATGACCTACCGCCCCACCGTCCGTGGCCGCCGTCTCGCCCGGGAGCTCCGCAAGCTGCGCGAGGAGCAGGGCCTCACGCTCCAGGAGGTGGCGGACCGGCTCGACTGGTCGAGAGCCACCGTCTCCCGCCTGGAAACCAGCCAGACCCGCCCCAAACCCGGCGACATCGCCGACATCCTCGACCTCTACGGCGTGCCGAGCCCGGACCGCGACGCGCTCATCACCCTGGCCCGGCAGGCCGGTCAGCGCGGCTGGTGGACCGCCTACCAGGACGTCTTCGCGGGCAGCTACGTCGCGCTCGAGGACGAGGCCTCCCACATCCGCACCTGGGATCCGCAGCTCGTGCACGGCCTGCTCCAGACCGAGCCGTACTCCAACGCCGTGATCAGGGCGGGCCGGCTGCTGCCCTCGGAGGAGGAGATCGAGCGCCGCATCGCCGCCCGCAAGATCCGCCAGGCGCTGCTGGACCGGGCCGACGCGCCGCGGCTGGAAGTCATCTTCGACGAGTCGGTGCTGCACCGCCCGATCGGCGGCCACGAGGTGATGCGGGCTCAGCTGGAGGCCCTCGCCACCGCCACGAAAACCCGCCCATCCGTGACGATCCAGGTACTTCCGTTTACAGCAGCGGAGCATGCGGGCCTGGACGGACGTTTCACCATATTGTCGTATCCGGACCCCGCAGACCCTGATATCGCCTACGTCGAGGGGACCATGGGCGACGTTTACCTTGAGAGCGCTGAGGCAATAGCAAAACATAGGGACCGCTTCCAACGGATCGTGGACGCGGCCCTGTCCCCCGAGGAGTCCGCGCACCTCATCGTCGAGGCAGCAAGGAGCAGCCCGTGACCCACCTCCAGCGCGAACTCACCCAGGCCGTCTGGCGCAAGTCGTCCCGCAGCGGAAGCGGAGACCAGTGCGTCGAGATGGCCGCCCTGTCCAGCGACCTTCGCGCCGTGCGCGACTCCAAGGACCCCGCCGGCCCGGCCCTGGTGCTGACGCCGGCCGCCTGGCGGAGCCTGCTGGACACGATCAAGGAGAGCTAGCGACCGGTGGCGGGGCCGCGGCGGACGACGCCGCGGCCCCGTGCCGTGCCCGTCCCCCGCCGCTCGCCCGGGGAGGCCCCCTTCCGGGAAACTAGAACGTGTTCTAGTATCGCCCGTGCGTCGACTACCGGAGGGTGCAACGTGACCGCGGAACTCAAGCTCGGCATCAACGTCGGCTACTGGCAGCGCGACCCCGACGACCAGACCGAGACGGTCCTGGCCGCCGAGCGCTGCGGCTACGACTCGGTGTTCACCGCCGAGGCGTACGGCTCGGACGCGTTCACCACGCTCGCCTGGTACGGCGCCCGCACGTCCCGCATCAAGCTGGGCACGGCCGTCGTCCAGATGTCGGCGCGGACCCCCGCGGCCACCGCGATGCACGCGCTCACGCTGGACGCCCTGTCGGGCGGGCGCGTCATCCTCGGGCTCGGCGCGTCAGGCCCGCAGGTCGTGGAGGGCTGGTACGGGCAGCCGTTCCCGAAGCCGCTCGCCCGCACCCGCGAGTACCTCGACATCGTGCGGCAGGTGTGGCGCCGCGAGGCCCCGGTCACCAGCGAGGGCCCGCACTACCCGCTGCCCTACCCCGGCGGGTCGGGCCTCGGCAAGCCGCTGAAGTCGATCGCCCACCCCGTCCGCCCGGAGATCCCCGTCTACCTGGGCGCGGAGGGGCCGAAGAACGTCGCGCTGTCCGCCGAGATCACCCAGGGCTGGCTGCCGCTGTTCGTCGACCCCGAGCAGATCGAGCCGGTGTTCGGCGCCTCGCTGGCCGGCCGCCCGGACGACTTCGAGATCGCCGCGACCGTCACCACGATCGTCACCGACGACCTGGACTCCGCCCTGGAGTTCGCCAAGATCCCGCTCGCCTTCTACATCGGCGGGATGGGCGCAAAGGACCGCAACTTCCACCTGGACCTGATCGGCCGGCTCGGCTACGCGGAGGAGGCGGGGCGCGTCCAGGAGCTGTTCCTGAGCGGCCGCCGCGCCGAGGCGATCAAGGCCGTCCCGGACGGGCTGGCCGACGCGATCTCCCTCCTCGGCCCGCTCGGGCGGATCAAGGAGAGGCTCCAGCTGTGGCGCGACAGCCCGGTGAGCACCCTCCTGATCGCCGGGGTGAAGGACGAGCCGACCCTTCGCGCCATCAAGGAGATGGCCGACTCCTGAGGGGATCGGGGCTCCCGGGAGATCGAGAACACATCATCGCGCGGAATGGAGGTAGGGACCTGGGTGCTGCACCTAAGGCACCCAGGAGAAACGCAGACTGGAGATGGGACACGCGATGTCCACGCAGGAGGGCGCCGCCCGGCTGCTCGTCAGGATCCTCGAGGCGGAAGGCGTGGAGTTCGTCTTCGGGATCCCCGGCGAGGAGAACATCCATTTCGTCGACGCGCTGAACGACTCGTCCATCCGGTACGTCCTCGTCCGGCACGAGCAGGGCGCCGCGTTCATGGCGGAGATCTACGGCCGCCTCACCGGCAGGGCCGGGGTGGCCTCCGCGACGCTCGGCCCCGGCGCGATCAACCTCCAGCTCGGCGTCGCGGACGCCACCACCAACAGCACGCCCGTCGTGGCGATCTCCGCCCAGGTCGGCCTGGACCGCATCTACAAGGAGTCGCACCAGATCGTCGACCTGGTGTCGCTGTTCCGCCCGATCACCAAGTGGTCGGAGCTCGCGCCCCGGGCGGAGGCGCTGCCCGAGATGGTCCGCAAGGCGTTCAAGACGGCGCAGACCGAACGGCCCGGCGCCGTCTACCTGGCGATCCCGGAGGACGTGGAGTCCGCCGACGTCCCCGCCGATCTCGGGCCGCTGCCGGTCAACATCGTGCGGCCGCAGGAGCCCTCCGCGTCCCAGATCGCCCGCGCCGCCGACGTGCTCGCCCTCGCGCGGCGGCCGATCGTCCTGGCCGGCCACGGCGCCACCCGCGCCCGCGCGAGTGACGCCCTCGTGTACTTCTCCGAACACCTCGGTCTCCCGGTCGCCACCACGTTCAACGGCAAGGGCGTCTTCCCCGACGACCACCGCAACGCCCTCGGCGCGTTCGGCTTCATGCGCCACGACTACGTCAACCACGGCTTCGACGAGGCGGACGTGCTGATCGCCGTCGGCTACGAGCTCCAGGAGTTCGACCCGGTCAAGATCAACCCGAACGCGGACAAGAAGATCATCCATATCCACCAGTCGCCCGCCGAGGTCGACGACCACTACCCGGTCGAGGTCGGCATCCAGGGCGACATCTCCCGCTCGCTGCGCGCCCTCGCCGACTCGGTCCACCGCCGCTTCGACGTGAACGGGACAGACCATCCTCCAGCCCCCGCCCACCACCATCCAACGGACGAGCTCCGCTCGACAGGCCAGAAGATCAGGGAGATGCTCCAGGAGGAGATGGCCGAGGGGGCGACCGAGGACGGCTACCCGCTCTCCCCGCGCCGCATCGTCGCCGACATCCGCGCGGCCATGGGCCGCGGCGACATCGTCCTCGCCGACACCGGCGCGGTGAAGATGTGGATGGCCCGCATGTACCCGACCTACGAGCCGAACACGCTGCTGGTCTCCAACGGGCTGTCGTCGATGGGCTTCTCGGTCCCCGGCGCGATCGCCGCCAAGCTCGCCCGCCCCGAACGCAGGGTCCTCGCCGCGACGGGGGACGGCGCGTTCCTGATGAACTCGCAGGAGCTGGAGACGGCCGTCCGCGAGAACATCCCGATCACCGTGCTGATCTGGGACGACTCCGCCTACGGCCTGATCGAGTGGAAGATGGACCTCGACCTCGGGCGCAGCTCGAACACCAGGTTCGGCAACCCCGACTTCGTCCGGTACGCCGAGAGCTTCGGCGCCCGCGGCTACCGCGTCGAGTCGGCCGCCGAGCTGCTCCCCACCCTCCGCAAGGCCCTCGACGACGACGCGGTCTCGGTCATCGCCGTCCCGGTCGACTACTCCCACAACCTGCAGCTGACCGACAAGCTCGGCGACCTCACCGGCCCCTTCTGAGAACCGGCCCCTTCCGAGAAGGGGCCGCGGCGAAGCCCGTCACACGCGGCAGAGGATCTCGCCGTGGGTGACGGAGTACCAGCCGTCCTCGGCGGCGGCCCACGCCTTCCAGCCCTCGTAGACGCGCTGGAGTTCCTCCCTGGTGGCGTGGCCGCCCGCGACGGCGTGGTCGGCCACCGACGACCTGACCAGGCGGCCGCCCCAGGACTCGCTCCACCACTCCCGCTCCTCAGGGGTGGCGTAGCACCAGGCGGAGGCCGACGCGGTCACGTCGGTGAACCCGGCGGCGCGGGCCCAGGAGACCAGGCGGCGGCCGGCGTCGGGCTCGCCGCCGTTGGTTCGCGCGACCTCGTAGTAGATCGGCATCCAGGAGTCCATGCCGGGCGGGTTCGGGTACCAGGCCATGGCGCCGAAGTCGGCCTCGCGTACGGCGACGATCCCTCCGGGCCTGGCCACGCGGCGCATCTCGCGCAGCGCCCCGACGGGGTCGCCCACGTGTTGCAAAACCTGGTGGGCGTGGACGACGTCGAACGTGCCGTCGGGATGGTCCAGGGCATGGACGTCGGCGACCTCGAACTCGACGTTCTCCAGCGAGGCGGTGTTCCTGCGGGCCTCGTCCAGGACGTTCTCGGCGGCGTCGGCGGCGACGACACGGCCCGGCGCGACGCGCTCGGCGAGCCCGGCGGTGATGGTGCCCGGCCCGCATCCGACGTCCAGCACCGAAAGGCCCGGACGCAGGTGCCCGAGCAGGTACGCGGCGGAGTTCTCGGCCGTGCGCCACTGGTGCGAGCTCAGCACGCTCTGGTGGTGGCCGTGGGTGTAGGTCGCCTTCGCGGGCATCGGGATCACCTCTCTGTGTCCAGGTGTCCCCACCGTACGATGGTTTCTCATAATTTGAGAAGTCCGTATCAGAATGCGAGACGCTCGGGCACAAGGAAAGGGATCGAGGCACCAGGCCTCGATCCCTTCGCGGGGTCCCTTCGCGGGGTGGGCTCGTCAGGCCGCCACGGCGACGCGGCGGCGGGCGGGCAGGCGCTGCGGACGCACCGGCAGGGCCTCGACCGCGGCGAGCGGGGGCGCGGTCTCGGCGTAGGCGTTCAGCGTCGCATGGGGGAGTTCGGTGAGCCACGGCTCGACGACGGTCCGCTCGGCGGGCCCGTCAAGCCGCGGGTGGGTGAGATGGAACGTGCCGGTCGCTGCGCTCACTGCCAACGCCCCTTCCTTGGACCGGTGGAGCCGCGCCTGTGCGAACGCCACCGTCTGTCACATACCCCTAGGTACGTAGTTGAAAGCAACTTGGTTCGACACCTGTTCCCGGTGTCTCCCAAATCACAAGGTCAACGCTACGCAGAGGGTCTGACATTCTCGCCCCCTCCTCCGCTCCAGTCCGGGCGCGGCGCCGGTTCAGCCGTTACGGAGCGCAACAGCGGGCGGCTCAGCGCGCTCGCGCCGAGGATGCCGCCGAAGCCGAGGACGACGAACCCCGCGAGCCCGGCTAGGCCGGAGAGCCCGAACCCCTGAGCGAACGGCAGACTGAAGAACAGTCCCGCCAGCAGGGAGCCGCCGCCCATGACGGCCAGCGGGATCAGGGTCTCCTGGCGGCGCGCCCGGTCGAGCACGGACAGGGGCGTCCCGGCCAGGCGCAGCATCGCGTACGCCTGCCTGCGGTCGAGGACGGCGGACGCCCCGGTGATGCCCGCGCTCGCGACGGCGAGCAGGAACGAGACGGCGAGGACGGTCAGCGCTCCGGTGCGCAGGTCGGCCAGCAGCCGGTCACCGGTCACCTCGTCGTCGGCCGGGGTGGTGGCGACCTTTCCCGGGACGAGGCCGGCGAGCACCGTCCGGGCGCGGTCGACGGCGGCGGCTCCGCCGGAGATCTCGACCGTCACGACGCCGGTCGGGGCCGCGGGCCCGGCGGCGGGCGGCGGGCCTTGCGCGGCCTCGGTCCTGCGCACCGAGACCCCCGCATCGAGACCGGCCAGTCTGCCCCTCGCCTGCTCGGCGACGGCGGCGGACCGCTCGTAGGGGACGGCCAGCCGCAGCTCGTCCCGCGGCTCGCCGGCGGACGCGGGGGCGTTCAGCAGGGCGAAGAACCCGGCGACGAAGCCGGTGAGCGCGACGCCGGCGACCGTCCGCCAGGCCGAGCGCGGGTCGTCCACGAGGCGGCGCCCGGCGAGCAGCCGGGCGGGGCCGCGCGCCGTGGCGACCGTCAGGTGGCCGATGACCGCCACCACCCAGGGGCCCGCGAAGTTGATCGCGAGGAAGGCGAGCACGAGGAAGACCATCAGGACGACCATGCCCGCGCGGCCCATGTCGATCAGGCCGCCGCCCACCATGCCGAACGCCGCCACGACGGCGAGCAGCGCGAGGATCCGGACCGCCCGCATGCCGGGCGGGGTCTCGCGGCGCGCGACGCCGAGCGGGCTGACGACCACGCGGCGCAGGCCGACGACGGCGCTGGCGCCGACGAGCACGGGGACCGCGGCGAGCACGCCCGCGAGGAGCGCGGGCCCGGGCCACAGGTCGCCGGCGAACCAGCCGCCGCCCGCGATCTCGATCCGGGTGAGCAGCGGTACCGCCGCCGCGTACAGCACGAGCCCGGCCACCGCGCCCGCGGCCGCCGTCAGCACCGCCTCGGTCGCGGTGATCGCCACGACCTGCCCGGGGGTGGCGCCGACCAGCCGCAGCGCCGCGAGCCTGCCGTCGCGGCGGGCCACGGTGAGCCGGGCCGCGGCGCCGCCGAAGACCAGCAACGGGACGACCATCAGCGCCGAGGCCAGGCCCGCGAGCAGCAGGTAGACGCCCGCGGCCCAGGACGCGCCGGTCGCGAACCGGTCGATGCGCGCCGGGCCGCCGGTCGTGCCGAGATGCTCGACGGCGTCCCGGTCGGCGGTCATGGCGGGGTCGCCGGCGGCGCGTCCGACCACGGCCACGAGCTCTCCGGGATGGACGAGCGCGCCGCGTCCGAGCGTTCCCGCCGCACGGGGGAACCGCTTCGCGAGCCGGTCGGCGGGCAGCTCCCTCATCAGGCGGGCCAAGGCGGGGGACGTCCAGACCTCGCCGGGCTTCGGGAAGCGGGTCATGCCGGGCGGCACCGGGGCGTCGCCCTTCAGCGCGGCCAGCTCCACGACCGTGATCGGCTTGCCCTGGACGTAGTCGGTCGACAGCGCCTCCATCGCGGAGGGGTCCGCGACCGGCTTCCCTGGATGCCGCCAGGCGTCGGCGTGGGCGCGCTGGAGGAACGCGTGGTCGGCACCCACCGCGAACAGCAGAAGACCGGTCGAGACGGCGACGGCGGCGAGGGTCAGGAGCGAGCCCAGCATGGTGTTCCTGCCCCCGCCGCGCAGCAGGCGCCAGGAGAGTTCCACCGCCGTGCGCATCAGGCCGTCCTCTGCATGGGGACTTGGATGCGCCCGTCGCGGACCTCCAGGACGCGGTCGCACCAGCCCGCCACCGAAGGGTCGTGAGTCACGACGACCAGGGACGCGCCGTTGTGCTCGGCGGCGTCCACGAGCAGCCGCATGGTGTCGTGGCCGGTCGCCTGGTCGAGCGCGCCCGTGGGCTCGTCCGCGAACACGACGGCCGGGAGGGGCGCGAGGGCGCGGGCGATCGCGACGCGCTGCGCCTGCCCGCCCGACAGCTCGCCCGGACGCCGGTGCTCCAGGCCGTCCAGCCCGAGAGGCCCGAACCAGGACCGCGCCGCCTGCGCCGCCTCCCGCCTGGAGGTGCCGTTCAGCATCAGCGGCAGCGCGACGTTCTCCACGGCGGGCAGCTCGGGGAGCAGCTGCCCGAACTGGAACACGAACCCGAACCGGCCCCGGCGCAGCGCGCTCCGGCGGCGCTCGCCGAGCGTGTCGATCCGCCGGCCGAGCAGGTGCACCTCCCCCGCGTCCGGCTTCATGATCCCGGCGAGGCAGTGCAGCAGCGTCGACTTGCCCGACCCGGACGGACCCATGATCGCGACGGCCTCGGCGCGGCCCACGGCCAGGTCGACGCCGTCCAGGGCGACGGCCGGGCCGAACCGCTTCACCAGCCCGCGGCCGGACAGGACGGTCTCGCTCACGCCGCCTCCCCCGCACTCGACGGGCCCGGCTCGCTCGCGGGGCGCAGGTCCACGACGTTGTCGGGCGGACGGGTCCGGCGGCGGTTCCGGATCGACTCGGCGATCTCCATGGCGGGCATCACGACGCCGCCGTAGACCACGAAGGCGGCGAACAGGGCGGCGAGGGGGAGGTAGATCAGGTACATGGCCCAAGCGTGCGCGTCGCCGCAGCCCGCCCGCATCGGACGCGAAGCCGGTACCTGGGGCCCGGGATCGTCCGAACGGTCGATCCGGCGGTCCGCACTGGGTCGTACGCTGCTTGAACGTGAGCGACGTAGGGGCACGGCTGGACCGCATCCACTCGGTGGGCGGCTGCCTGGTGCGCGCGGCGTACGCCGGTTTCGCGGCGCTGTTCCTACTGGGGTGCACGGCGGCAGGGCTCCGGGACGCCCACACCCTGTGGATGGTGTTCGTCGCGGCGGTGGCCAACGCCGCGGCGGTCTCCGGGCGCGGCTTCCTGGCGTGGGCGGCCGGGGCCGGCGGGCTGTCGGCGCTCGCCACCGTGTACTTCGGGACGGTGGCCCGGCCGGAGATCGGCGCCCCGAGCCTGTTCGCCGAGATCGGCGGCCTGCTGATCGTCCTCGCGCGGGTGGTGTGGAAGGCCCGCCGCGACCGGCTCGTCCCGATCGCGGTGCTGCTGGCCGCGGCGGTCCTGGCGACGCCGCTGCGCTGGTCGCTGATCGCGGCGGTGCTGTTCACGGCCCCGCTCGGCATCACGGTGGCGGTCGCGCTCGGCGTGGGCGTCTACCTGCGGGCCCTGGACGCGCGGCGGGCCAGGTCGCTGGCGTCGGCGCGGCGGGACGAGCGGCTCGAGCTGGCCCGCGACCTGCACGACTTCGTCGCCCACCACGTGACCGGCATCGTCGTCCAGGCGCAGGCGGCGAGGTTCACGGCCCAGTCGGGCACGGCGCAGACGCAGGAGCAGCTCGACCGGATGCTCGGCGAGATCGAGAAGGCCGGCACCGAGGCGCTCACCTCGATGCGGCGCATGGTCGGGCTGCTGCGCGACGCCCAGCACGTGAACGCGCCGGACGGGGAGGCCCTGCCCGCGGGCGGCGCCGGGACCCGCCCGGTCGGAGACCTCGCGCAGCTCAGGGACCTCGTCGACGGGTTCGCCCACCCGCCCGCCGCGCTCACGCTGGCGCCCGGCCTCGGCCCGCTGCCGCCCGAGGTCGCGGCGTCGGCGCACCGCGTCGTCCAGGAGGCGCTGACCAACGTCCGCAAGCACGCCGCCGACGCCGGGAGCGTGCGGGTCTCGCTCGCGCGGGTCGGGGGCGACGTCGAGGTCGCGGTGCGCGACGACGGGCGCGGGCGGGGCGGTCGGCGGCTGCCGTCCGGCGGGTTCGGGCTCACCGGGCTGGCCGAGCGGGTCGGCGCGCTCGGCGGGCGGCTGCACGCCGGCCCGCGTCCGGAGGGCGGGTGGGAGGTCGTCGCCCGGCTGCCCGTGGCGGAGGGGTGACCGTACCGGCAGATGGCGGTGGCGGCGGACGACCGTATCGGACGGATACCCGGGGATGCTGACACAATCGGCAAGGTGACCATCCGCGTACTGATCGCCGACGACCAGGAGATGGTCCGGACCGGGTTCCGGATGATCGTCGATTCGCAGCCCGACATGGAGGTGGTCGGGGAGGCCGCCGACGGCGCCGAGGCCGTCGCGCTCGCCCGGCGGCTGCGTCCCGACGTGTGCCTGTTCGACATCCGGATGCCGCGGATGGACGGCCTGGAGGCGACCCGCGCGCTCGCGGGCCCGGGCGTCCCCGACCCGCCGCGCATCGTGATCGTCACGACGTTCGACATGGACGAGTACGTCTACGGGGCGCTGCGCGGCGGCGCCGTCGGGTTCCTGCTGAAGGACAGCGGGCCCGCGCTGCTGGTGGAGGCCGTCCGCGCGGCCGCGAACGGCGGTTCGCTGGTGTCGCCGTCGATCACCGTCAGGCTGCTGGAGCGGCTGGCGAAGCCGGCCGCGCGGCCCGTCCCGCCGCGCGAGCCGCTCACCGAGCGGGAACTGGACGTGGTCAGGCTCGTCGCGCGCGGCCTGACGAACGAGGAGATCGCCGCGGAGCTGTACGTGTCGCTCTCGACGGTCAAGACGCACCTCGGCAGCGTCAACCGCAAGCTGAGCACGCGGAACCGGGTCGCGACGGCGGCCTGGGCCTGGGAGTCGGGCCTCATGACCTGACGGCCCGGGCAGGGGAAGCACACGGGAGAACACGGGGAGACGGGGGAGGCGCGGCACTGACACCGGAGTCGATGAACGGACTGCCCGTGACCGTGCTGGTCGTATGGGTGCTGTGCGCCGCGGGCTGGGGGGCCGTCCTCGCGGGCCTGCGGCGCGGCCTGCGAGGGCCTTCCCGGGGGCCGGCCCTGTTCGCCCACACCCTCACCCCGGCGGGCGTCGTCCTGCTCTTCTCCCTGATCGGGTTCGGGGCACTGCCCGCCACGATCGCGCTGACCGCCGAGTGGTGGGCGCTGCTGGCGGTGACCGGGCTCCGGCCCGAACGGCTGCTGTCCACAGGTGGCCTCGGACGCCTCGCCGCCTGGGCGGCCGTCACCGCCGCCGCGACGTGGGCTGCGACACGTCTCGTCCTGCACATGTGACGATCCGGTAAGGGCCCGAACCCGCGTTGGGCCGCGCCGGTCAAACGTACGTAGTATCCAGAACAGCCGATGGCAAAGGCCCTGGGGAGGTGGATCATGCCGTGTGCGCTGTGCGGCGACATCATCCCGACGGAGGTCGACCGGTGCCCGGCCTGCGGCGCGTGGGCGCGGCGCCGCGACTTCCGGGCCGTCGGCGTGGCGGTGTTCATGCTGCTCGGCTTCAACGCGTTCGTGGCCCTCGGCTCGGGGATCAGCCTGCTCAGGCTGGCGCGGCCGCTGCACGGCGCGACGCACGACAGCTATGACGCCGCCGCCACCGGCAGGGCCCTCGCCCCCTACGCGGACGTGTTCACGATCGGCACGATCATGGCGGCGGTCACCGGGCTGCTGTACCTCACCTGGCTGTGGCGGGCGTTCCACCAGTCCCCCGGCCCGCACCGGCACCACCGCGCCTGGGTCCTGGTCGGGTGGTTCCTCCCGGTCGTCAACCTGTGGATGCCGCCCCGGGTGGTCTACGAGGTGTGGGTGAACAGCGGCCGGTACCGGACGGCCGAGCGGCAGGCCGCCGGGCTCGTCGTCGCGGGCTGGTGGGCCTGCGCCCTGCTCGGCCTCCTCCTCGGCCACGTCTTCGCCCACGGCAGCGTCGAGACCCTCGCCGACGCCCGCCTCGACGTGCACGTCGGCGTCGCCGCGGCCGCCTTCCAGGCCCTCGCCGCCGCCCTCTGCATGGCCACCGTCTTCCAGATCACCCGGATCCAGATAACCCGCTGAACCGGCCCGGGCGGGCGGCGCGGGTCAGCCCGGGGCGGGGCCGGAGCTGCCCTGGCTGGTGTGCCAGAGGGAGGCGCGCGGGGGGCGCTTGACGGCCGGGCCCGCATGGCCGATGTCGGAGTACGGCGACATCGCGAAGCCCGTGGGCTGGACGATCCGGCGCCCCACCGGCCGCCCCCGGGCCGGCGGGCCCGCCATGGCCGCGCGGACCGCGTCCGGGCCGCCGCGGCGCCACTCCTCGTGCAACGCGTTCAGGTCCCAGCAGGCGTTCGCGGTGATCGACACGGCGCGGTCCCCCGCGCGGCGGAGCCGCCCCCGGGCGACGAGCAGCCAGGAGCCGAACACGGTGGCGGCGCACCGGTCCTGCACCGACTCGAAGAACGTGAGGTCGACCGGGCCGGTCGCGTCGTCCAGGGTGGCGAAGATGACGCGCTGCCCCGACCTGACCGCCGGGGTCTGCGTCGCGACCTTGACCCCGGCGACCAGGACCTCGCTCTTGTCCGGACGTCCCGGCAGGTCGGCGGCGCGGACGACGCCGAGCCCGGCGGTCAGCCCGGCGTAGAAGCTCATGATGTGCCGGCTCACGTCCATGCCCAGGATGTCCAGCTCCGCCTCGACCACCTCCGCGGGCGTCATCAGCGGCAGCCCGCCCGCCGGGATCTCCTCCGCCGGGTCGGCCTCCGCGCCGGTGAGGACGCCGTCTCCGTCCTCGCCGCCGAGGGGAAGCTGCCCCTCGGGGATCCGCGCCGGGCGGACGGTGACGCGGTCGAGGGCGCCGACGCGGCACAGCAGGTCGCGGCGCGGGACGCCGTCGTGGAGGGCGTCGAACGCGCCCGCCAGGACGAGCCGCTCGGCGATCGGCCGCGACACCCGGGCGCGCCGCCAGAAATCGGTCAGCGACCGGTACGGCCGCGCCGCGGTGATCCTGCCGATCTCGGCGTCGGAGATGCCCTTGACCTCGCTCAGCGCGACCCGGATCCCGGCCGGGCCGCCCCCCTGGACGGGTTCGGCGCGCCACTGCGCGTCCGAGCGGTCGACGTCCAGCGGCAGGATCGGCACGCCGAAGTGCCGGGCGTCGTCGAGGATGACCCGCTTGGGGTACATGCCCGGGTCGTGGGTGAGGACGCCCGCGTAGAAGGCGGCCGTGTGGTGCCGTTTCAGCCAGGCCGACTGGTAGGTGGGCAGCGCGAACGACGCGGCGTGGGCCTTGCAGAAGCCGAACGCGCCGAACGCGGTCAGCATCCGCCAGACGCGTTCGACGGTCGCCTCGTCATAGCCGCGCGCCAGGGCCCGTTCCCGGAACCATGCGCCGACCACGGCCTGTCCCCGCTCGTGGTTCAGGCTCCGCCGCGCCGCCTCGGCCTTGGACAGGCCGCATCCGGTCATCACGTCGATGACCCGGAGCACCTGCTCGTGGAACACGACCACGCCGAGGCTCTCCCGGAGCGCGGGTTCGAGGTCGGGATGCGGGTAGGCGGGCTCCCGCCTCCCCGCGCGGGCCTCCAGGAACGGCGTCACCATGTCGGAGTTGACCGGGCCGGGGCGGAACAGCGAGATGTCGATGACGAGGTCGTCCAGGTCGCGGGGCTGGAGCCGGCCGATCAGCTCCCGCTGGCCGGGCGACTCGATCTGGAAGCAGCCGAGCGTGCGCGACGTGCGCACCAGCTCGTACGTCGCGGGGTCGTCGCGCGGGACGTCCTCCAGCGAGACCGTCTCCCCCGTGATCCGGGCGGCCTCCCCGACCGCGTGCGCCATCGCCGACTGCATCCGGACGCCGAGCACGTCGAGTTTGAGCAGCCCCATCGCCTCGACGTCGTCCTTGTCGAACTGGCTCATCGGGAACCCGACGGCGGCGCGCTCGACCGGCGTCCTGTCCCGCAGCGTCGGGTTGGACAGCAGGACGCCGCACGGGTGCATGGCGATGTGGCGGGGCAGCCCGTCCAGGCGCTCGGCGATCCGGAACAGCACCTCCAGGCGCCCGGCCGCGAGGTTGCTCTGCCGCAGCTCGGGGAGGTCCTCCAGGGCCGTGCGGATCTGGCTCGCCCGGATCCGCGGGAACGCCTTGGCGATCGCGTCGATCTCGTGCGGCGGGAGCCCGACGGCGTTGCCGACGTCGCGCAGCGCGCTGCGCGCCCGGTAGGTCTCCATCATCGACACGCACGCCGTGGCGTCCGCTCCGAACCGGTCGAACAGCGCCTGGTAGGCCTCCAGCCGGCGGGCGGACTCCACGTCCAGGTCGATGTCGGGCAGGCCCTCGCGGCTGTCGGCGAGGAACCGCTCCATCACGAGGTCGTGCCGCAGCGGGTCCAGGTCGCTGATGCCGATCAGGTGGTTGACCAGGCTGCCCGCGCCCGAGCCGCGGATCGCGCAGCGGATGCCGCGGGCCCTGATCAGCGCGGCGGCGTCCGCGACGGTGAGGAAGTACGGCGCCAGGCCCTTGCGGCCGATCACGCCGAGCTCCTGGTCGAGCCGGGCCGCGGCCTCGCGCGACCCGCCGAGCCCGCGCCGCGCCATCCCCTCCTCGCACATGGCGGCGAGCCTGGCGTGCGGATCGCCCTCGACGGCCGGCAGGTGGACCTCGTCCATGCCGAGGTCGCGGCCGGGATCGAGGACGCAGCGCTCCGACAGCCGCCGGGTGGCCGCGAGCAGCGCGTCCGCCTCGTCCGGGCCGCAGCTCGCCTCCGCGACCCGGCGCATCTCGGGGACCGACTTCAGGTAGGCCTGGCCGGTGCGGTCGTCCAGGTGCCGCCGGTCCAGCGGGACGAGGCGGCGCGTCACGTCCAGGACCTGCGCGACCGGGTGGTCGGAGGGGTCCAGGTAGCGGACGGCGTTGCCCAGCACGGCGGGGACCCCGGCCTCGCGGGCGAGCGCGAGCATCCGCGCCGCCCGCGGCCCGTCGCCCTTGTCCCGGTGGTCGACGATCTCGATCACGGTCTCGGCGGCGGCCCGCCACGCGGCGAGCCGGTCCGCCGCCACGTCCGGGCGCCGCCCGGTGAGGGCCCGTCCGACGTCGGAGGCCGGGCCGAGCAGGACGACGAGACCCTCGGCGTGCGCGGCGACCATCTCCCTGGTCACCAGCGGGCGGCCGCGCTCGCCCGCCGCGTGCGCCGCCGTCACCAGCCGGCACAGCGACCGCCACCCCGCGCGCCCCTCGGCGAGGACCACGACGCGCTCCTCCCCGGTGGAGGCGACCCTGAGGTCGGCGCCGACGACGGCGCCGATCCCCGCGTCCGCGCATGCCCGCACGTGCCGGACGGCCCCGTAGAGGCCGTCGCGGTCGGTCAGCGCCAGAGTCTGCATGCCGAGGACCGCCGCGCGCTCCGCCAGCGCCGCGGGCGGCGCCACGCCGAACCGGAGCGAATAGGACGAAGCGACATGAATATGCACGTCAGTCCCATACCCGGGATAGCAGCCAGCTGTCGGCGGCCACGTCATAACGCAGCTCGTAGACGCCGATCTCCCGGTCCGGGGTCGCCTCGACCCGCCAGAACTCCCGCTCGCCGGTGGCCTCGCCGTCGGGCTGCCGCTCCCGCCACCAGTCGCGGGTCGTGACCCAGTGCTCCAGCACCCGCCGGACGCTGTAGAGCCGGCCACGCCAGACGAACCGGACCGGACGCCCATCATTCACCCAGACGTCGACCGGATCGCCGAAAACGCGCGTCATCTGCCTCCCCCTCGCGCTCACCGCACGGGGGAAGGACATGCGGAACTTCGAACAGACGTTCGCACCCGAGTCTAGGGAACCCCGGGCCCGGGGAGCAAGGCGGGGTCAGCGGAGAAGGGTGCGGATGCGGTCGGCGACCTCGGTGAGCCGGGCCACGTCGGCCATGCCGCCCGCGGGCCACAGGTAGTACCAGCCGTCGCCGGAGGGGGTGGCGAGGACGATCAGGTGCCGCCCCGTCCCCGGCATGGAGACGGCGAGCAGGGACTCCCCCGGCCCGGCGAACCGCCAGGCCAGGCCCCGGGCCTCGACCTCGCACGCGAGCGCCACGAGGTGGCGCCGGCGCACCTCGTCGATCTCCCGCCCACCGACTACAGACACATCAGCCGCCTCAGCAGGTCCGAGCCGCCGCGATGACCTTGTGCGATCACCCGGCGACGGTTGGTGACCGGTAATCAGCATGACCCGATTCCGAGGGCCGTGGAGGGAGAATCCCGAGAGTGGGGACGGGTGTACCCCGGCCGTAAGGGGATGGTCCGGGGAGGCGGCGGAACGGACCGGCGCGATATGCGCCAATCGCCGCGCGGCGGCCTTCCGGTCGCCGGAACCCGGCCCGTATGGGGAGGCCCCGTCCGTGATAGAAGCCTCTGTGAGGCGGGCATCGCCCGCGTCAGCCCAATAGAAGGAGCGAGCCGATGAGCGCCGTCCCCGCCGGCGACCCGTCAGGCCACACCGACCACGGCGTCCACGGGCACGGCCCGGAGCAGGGCCGCGCCCTCGCCGGGCTCCGCGAGCGCAAGAAGCAGCGGACCCGCCTCGCCCTCATCGACGCGGCCCTGGAGCTGTTCCTCGCCAAGGGGTACGAGGCGACGACGATCGACGAGATCGTCGCGGCGGTGGAGGTGTCGCAGCGCACCTTCTTCCGCTACTTCGGCACCAAGGAGGACGTGGTCACGAGCTTCCTCAGCGAGCACGACCAGGTGCTGGAGGAGGCGCTCGCGGCCCGCCCGCCCGGGGAGCGGCCGTTCACCGCGCTGTTCGAGTCGCTGCGCGTCGTGCTGCGGACGATCGCCGAGAGCGACCCGGCCCACGGCGCCCGGTTCCGCCGCGTCCGGCAGGTGATCGAGGCGACGCCGGCGCTGATGGCGGCGCAGATGGCCAGGTACTCGGCGTCGGCGGAGGCGCTCGCCGCCGAGATCGCGCGCCGCGAGGGCGTCGACATGGAGCAGGACCTGCGGCCGCGGGTCGTCGTGTCGTTCTACCTGGCCACGACCAAGGTCGCCTTCGAGGACTGCGCCCGCCGGGACATCTGGGACGCCGGAACGGTCGCGGCCCGCGTGGAGGAGGCCGTGGCCCAGGTCAGCCGGACCATGCGCGACTGGGTGTGAGCACCCGGGCGGCAGGTGTGTGAGCACCCCCGGGCGGCAGGTGTGCGAGCACCCGGGCGGCGGGTGTGCGAGCGCCCCGGCGTACGAACATCCCCGGCGCCGGGTTCGGGCGCCACGGCAGGCGGAATAGCCCCTGGGCGCACCGGGTTTCCGGGAGCGTCAACGCGAACCGACCGTCAGGAGGACCACATGCGCGCGATCGTCATCACCCGCAACGGCGGCCCGGAGGTGCTGGAGGCGTCCGAGCGCCCCGCCCCGGAGCCCGGGCCGGGCGAGGTGCTGATCGACGTCGCCGCCGCCGGGGTCAACTTCATCGACGTGTACTTCCGGACGGGCGCGTACCCGCAGGAGACCCCGTACACGCCGGGCGTCGAGGCGGCCGGGACGGTCGCGGCGGTCGGCGAGGGCGTCGGCGAGTTCTCGGTGGGCGACCGCGTCGCCTGGGCGAACGTGCAGGGCGGCTATGCCGAGAAGGCCGTCGTCCCGGCGGACAAGGTCGTCCCCGTGCCGGAGGGCGTCGGCCTGGAGGACGCGGCCGCGTCGCTGCTCCAGGGCATGACCGCGCACTACCTGACCAGGGCGACCTATCCGGTCCGGGAGGGCGACACCGTCCTCGTGCACGCGGCGGCGGGCGGGATGGGGCTGCTGCTCACGCAGGCGGCCAAGGCCCTCGGCGCCAGGGTGCTCGCGACGGCGTCCACCCCGGAGAAGGAGAAGCTGGCGAAGGACGCGGGCGCGGACGTCACGATGGGCTATGACGGTTTCGCCGCGCGGGTGCGGGAGCTGACCGGCGGCGAGGGCGTCGCCGTGGTGTACGACGGCGTCGGGGCGCCCACGTTCGACGGGAGCCTGGAGAGCCTCCGGCGGCGCGGCACCCTGGCCCTGTACGGGGCGGCGGGCGGCCCCGTCCCGCCGTTCGACCCGCAGCGCCTCAACCGGGCCGGCTCGGTGTTCCTGACCCGGCCGTCCCTCGGCCACTACGTCGAGGAGCGCGGGGAGCTGCTGGAGCGCGCCGCCGACGTCTACGCGTGGGTGGAGTCGGGCGCCGTGAAGGTCCACGTCGGCCGCCGCTACGACCTCGCCGAGGCCGCCGGCGCGCACGCCGACCTGGAGGCGAGGCGCAGCACCGGCAAGCTCCTGCTGATCCCCTGACCGCCCGCCCGGCGCCGCCGCCTCCCCTAGGCTGGCCCGGACAGACGATCTTTCGAGGAGCGCCGCCCCCCATGACGACGTACGCCGGACCGCTGGACAAGGACGAGCCCCGCGTCCTCGGCCCGTACCGCCTGCTCGGGCGGCTCGGCCGCGGCGGCATGGGCACCGTCTATCTGGGCGCCGAGCCGGACGGGCGGCGGGTCGCGGTGAAGGTCGTCAACCGCGAGCTGGCCGGGGAGCCGGCGTTCCTCGCCCGGTTCCGCCGGGAGGTGACGGCCGCGCGGCGCGTCCACCGGTTCTGCACCGCGCCCGTGATCGACGCCGAGCTCGACCAGGACCCGCCGTACATCGTCACCGAGTACATCGACGGGCCGAGCCTGGAGAAGGCCGTCCGGGACAAGGGGCCCCTGCCCGGCTCCGACCTGGAGGGCCTCGCGGTCGGCGTCGCCACCGCCCTCGCCGCGATCCACGGCGCCGGGATCGTGCACCGCGACCTCAAGCCCGCCAACGTCCTGCTGTCCTCCACCGGACCCCGCGTCATCGACTTCGGCATCGCCCGCGCCCTCGACGCCGCCGACGGCCCCACCCGCACCGGCCAGTTCGTCGGCACGCCGTCCTACATCGCGCCCGAGGTGCTGCGCGGTGAACCGGTCGAGCAGGCGTCGGACGTGTTCTCGTGGGGGTGCGTCGTCGCCTACGCCGGGACGGGGCGCCCCCCGTTCCAGGGCGGCACCGTCGCCGAGACGTTCCGCCGCATCGAGCACGAGGAGCCCGACCTCGCCGGCCTGGACCCGCGGCTGCGCGACGTGGTCGCCGCCGCGCTCGGCAAGGACCCGCGCGAGCGGCCGTCGGCGCGGCGGCTGCTCACCCTGCTCGTCGGGCAGGAGAAGGCCGACCTCACCCAGGCCGTGGAGACGATCTCGGAGACGTGGCGGGGGCCGGATCCGGCCGCGGAGCCGCCCGCCGTCCCCGCTCCGGAGGGCGGGCGGCCGGCGGGCGCCGAGGTCCCGGCGCCGAGGCCCGCCGCCGAGGCCCGGGTCGCGACCGGTCCGGCCGAGCGCGAGCCCGGCGGAGGCGAGGAGACGGTGCTCGTCGACCTGCCGTTCCCGGCCGCGTGGCGCGGCCCCCGGCGCTGGTTCACCCTGCTCAGGGGCCTGCTGGTGATCCCGCACCTGGCCGTGATGCTGCTCATGTACGCGGCCCTGGTGCTCGTGATGCTGCTGAGCTGGCTGGTCATCCCGTTCACCGGCCGGTACCCGCGCGCCCTGTACGCGCTGGTCGTCGGATGCCAGCGGTGGTCCAGCCGGGTCGTGGCGTACGCGTTCGGGCTCACCGGCGAGAAACTGCCGCCGTTCCGCACTCTTCCCCCGGGCCGCCGAACGCGCTGACGCGTTGGCGCGTCCGAGTAACCATGGACCGCTAGGGTTCTACGCAAAGACTCCCGATTCGCCCTCAGGAACGTGATGACCACGCACGCAGGAGAGAACGGGGAGGCCCTGCGCCCCGACGACCCCGCAGGGCTCGGACCTTACACGCTGGTCGGGCGCCTCGGCCGGGGCGGCATGGGGACGGTCTACCTCGGCGAGGACCGCGCCGGACGCCGCGTCGCCGTGAAGATGATCAACCGGGAGCTCGCCGGAGAGGGCACGTTCCGCGAGCGGTTCCGCCGGGAGGTCACCGCCGCGCGGCAGGTCCGCCGGTTCTGCACCGCGCCGGTGATGGACGCCGAGCTGGACACCGACCCCCTGTACGTCGTCACCGAGTACATCGAGGGGCCGAGCCTGGAGCGCGCCGTCGCCGAGCGCGGCCCGCTGCCCGGCTCCGACCTGGAGGGCCTCGCGGTCGGCGTCGCCACCGCCCTCGCCGCGATCCACGGCGCCGGGATCGTGCACCGCGACCTCAAGCCCGCCAACGTCCTGCTGTCCTCCACCGGACCCCGCGTCATCGACTTCGGCATCGCCCGCGCCCTCGACGCCGCCGACGGCCCCACCCGCACCGGCCAGTTCGTCGGCACGCCGAACTACCTGCCGCCCGAACTGCTGCGCGGCGAGCAGGTCACGCCCGCCTCCGATGTGTTCTCCTGGGGCTGCGTCGTCGCCTACGCCGGGACGGGGCGCCCCCCGTTCCTGGGCACCACCGTCCCGGAGATCTTCTACCGCGTCGTGCACGAGGAGCCGAGGCTCGACGGGCTCGACCCCGGCCTGCGCGACGTCGTCGCCGCCGCGCTCGACAAGGACCCGCGGCGGCGGCCGACCGTCCAGGACCTGCTCGGCCGACTCGTCGGCAACGGCAAGGCCGATCCGGCGAAGCTCGCCGAGACCGTCCAGGCGAGCTGGCACGCGGCCCCGGGCGAGCCGACCGTCCAGGCTCCGGCCGCCCAGGCCCCGACCGCTCAATCCGCCTTCCAGCAGCCGACCGCTCCGCCCGCGGCACCCGGCGCCACTCGCCAGGACGCGCGCCCCGCGCTGGGGCCGGGCGGCGGCGGGCTCCCCCGGCGCCCGCTGATCATCGGGGGTTCCGTCGTGGCGGCCCTCGCCGTGCTCGCCGTCGTGGCGTTCCTCGCGCTGCGCCCGGGCGGCCCGCCCGAAAACCTGGCCACGTGGTTCAGCGACGAGTTCTCCAGCGACGGCTCCAACTGGGGCAACTACCCGAACCAGTACAGCTACACCAACGGCGGCTACCGGCTGCAGACGGAGGGCAGCACCGCCACGGTGGGGCGGGACGTGCCCAAGGACGAGTTCGCCCCTGACCCGATGCTCGCCACGGTCACCGCCAAGGTCGCCGAAGGGCCCCCCGACGGCGTGTTCGGCCTCTACTGCCGCTCGGCCGACAACAGCTGGTACATGTTCCTGGTCCGCAACGACGGCAAGGGCGCGGTGCTGCGCAAGGCCGCCAAGGACGTCGGCACCAAGGAGCTGGCCAACCCCGACTCCGTCCCGGGCTTCTCCGAGGGCGGGGCCAACAAGCTCCAGATCGCGTGCGAGAGCGGCGACGACGGCAAGCAGGTCCGGCTGCGGCTCTGGGTGAACGGCGACCAGGCCATCGACGTGACGGACTCCGACCAGCCGCTCGGCAACGGCAAGGCCGGACTCCAGGTCCAGCGGGGCGGCAACGCCGCGCAGCAGATCATCGTCGACTTCGACGACTTCGACCTGTCGAAGATCCTCAGCTAGCCGGGTCGGGGCCGCGCCCCGGCCCCGGCCGGGGCGGCAGGTAGCCGTTCGTCCAGCGGGTCAGCTCCTCGAAGACCCGCGTGCGGGCCGGTTCCGCGGACAGCACCAGGTCGTGCAGGCCCCCGTCGATCCGCACGAGCGTGACGTGCCGCCCGATCCGCGGCGCCCACCTCGCCATGTGCTCGACGTCCAGGACGGCGTCGGCGCCCGTCACGTCCAGCACCTTGCGGGTCGGGCGGACGCTGCGCGTCGACGCCATCACCAGCACCGGGACGTCGACGTCCAGGCCGCGGTGCAGGCGCAGCTGCCCCCGGCGGACCGCCGCCAGCCACGCCGCCCGCACGGGGAACCCGGTGATCGGCTTCCAGGCGAGGTCGAAGTCCCACTCGCCCTCGTGGTCGCGGTGGATGCTGCGCGGGTACCGGTCGGACACGCCGGCGGGCAGCTTCGCCTTCGGGAAACGGGGCCGCAGCGCCCGCGCCAGGCCCGCGCCGACCTTGCGCATCACCAGCGGCTCGGCGATGTCCAGGAACGGGCTGTTGAGGAACATGCCGTCGACCAGGCCCTTGCCCTTCGCCCGGTCGGCCCACAGGGCGGCGACGAGGCCGCCGGTCGAATGGCCGTTCAGCAGGAGGGTGTCGTGCCCGTCCACGTCCCGGACGATCCGCACCGCCTCGTCGATCTCGGGGAAGTAGTCCGACAGGCTCTCGACGTAGTTCGGGGTCTGGTGCGGGCGCAGCGAGCGGCCGTACTTGCGCAGGTCGAGCGCGTAGAAGTCGAAGCCGAGCTCGACGTAGAAGTCGGCGAGGTGCCGCTGGAAGAAGTAGTCGACGAACCCGTGCAGGTACAGCACCGCCCGCCGGGACGGGTCGCCGCCGCCGCGCCGCCGCACGAGCGTCGCCACGACCTCGCCCTCGGCGTCGCGGCCCATCGGCAGCTCGATCGCCTCGTACCCGGCACCGAGCACGTCCGCCGTCACGTCCAATTTTCCTCCCGCGGTCCGCGAACCATTGCCCCGCGGCCGGACGTCAAAGATTCTGACCGCAGGACATACTGAATATCAGCACACCCCCGGGAGCCGAGCCATGCGGACGTCCCTTCGTGATCGAGACCCGCGTCTCCTCGGCCCCTACGTGCTCACCGCTCGGCTCGGCCGGGGCGGCATGGGCACCGTCTTCCTCGGCGAGGACGACGCGGGGCGGCAGGTCGCGGTCAAGGTCATCAACGCCGAACTGACCGACGACGAGGCCTTCCACGACCGGTTCCGCCGGGAGGTGACGGCCGCGCGGCAGGTCAGCCGGTTCTGCACGGCCGCCGTCCTGGACGCCCGCCTCGACGGCGACCCGCTCTACGTGGTGACCGAGTACGTGAACGGGCCGTCCGTCGAGGAGGCCGTCAAGGCGAACGGGCCGCTGCGCGGCGGCGACCTGGAGGCCCTCGCGGTCAACATCGCGACGGCGCTTCTCGCCATCCACGGCGCGGGGATCGTGCACCGCGACCTCAAGCCGTCCAACGTGCTGCTGTCCGCGACCGGGCCGCGCGTGATCGACTTCGGCATCGCCCGGGCGCTGGACGCCACCGAGGGCCCGACCAGGACCGGCCAGTTCGTCGGCACGCCCGCCTACATCGCGCCCGAACTCATGCAGGGCGAGGAGATCACGCCGGCCGCCGACGTGTTCTCCTGGGGCTGCGTCGTCGCCTACGCGGGAACCGGGCGCGCCCCGTTCGGCGGCGGGCGGCTCCATGAGGTCATCAACCGGGTGATGACCGCCGACCCCGACCTGGAGGGCCTCGACCCGGCCGTCCACGACGTGGTCGCCCGGTCGCTGGCGAAGGACCCCGCGAAGCGTCCCACGGTGAAGCAGCTGATCCAGGCCCTGACCGGTGAGGACGAGCCGCCCGCGACACCGCCCACGGTCGAACTGCCGCCGCCGGCCCCGGCGCCGGCCCCAGGGCCGCCCCTGATGCCGCCCCCGGGGCCCGCACCCGCACCGACGCCTGCCGCCGGACAACAGCCCGCGCCGTCACCGGAGACCGAGGCCGAGCAGCGGCCCGCACCTTCGCCAGAGCCCGCGGCCCAGCCGAAGTCCGCGCCTCCACCGGAGAGCGCGGCCCAGCTGGAGTCCGCGACTCCTCCGCCGCCCGCCGCCGAGCAGGAGCCCGTTCCGCCGATACCTGCCACCGAGCAGGGATCCGTCCCCGCGCCGGAGCCCGCGGTCGCGGCCGCGATGGGCGCGGACGCCGTGCCTCCGACGAGCCCGGCCGGCATCTCCGTTCCGGCGCCTCGGGCCAAGAGGCCGGCCCGGCACCGCAAGCACGGCCTGCTGGCCGTCGCGGCCGGCGTGGTCGCCGCCGCCGCGATGATCGGAGCCCTCGGCGTCCCGGACGGCGACGGCTCCTCGAACGCCTCCGGGTCCGGCGCGACCGGCCTCGGCGACGAACCGCCGGAGGTCAAGGACAAGATCTTCGACGACGGGTTCAGCCACGAGGACTCCGGCTGGAAGACGGCCGCCACGCCGGACTGGGACGCGTCCTACCAGGACAAGGAGTACGAGGTCCGCGTCCTCCCGAACACCGCGAGCACGACGGTCGGCGCACCGGTGAGCAGGATCCCCGAGTCCCAGCTCATGGGGGCGAAGGTCTTCCCGGCGGACCCCAACGGCGAGGCGGGCGTCTTCTGCCGCGGAAGCTCCGGATACGCGTTCCTCCTGCGCGCGGACGGGCGCGCCCGCATCGCCAGGCTGGCGTCCGGGCAGGCGCAGACCCTGGCGTCCGGAAGGGTCCGGAAGGTGCGCGACGAGTACCGGCTCCAGGCCGCCTGCGTCAAGCGGGGCGACGGCGGCATCGACCTCGCGATGTGGGTGAACGGCGACCCGGTCGCGTCGTCCACCGCCACCCCGCCGCCCGGCGCGCCCGGCTGGAGCGGCCTGCTGGCCGTCCGCTCCGAAGGCTCCACCGGGCTGGCCCGGGCGCTCTTCGACGACTTCGCGCTCTGCGAGGTCTGACCCGGCGGGGCCCTCAGTCCTTGCGGCCGGTCGCCGCGACGGTGACGCCGAGGCCGATCATCATCAGGCCGCCGGTGCCGCCGATCGCCGCCAGGCGCCGCGGCGACCGGGCGAACCAGTCGCGGGCCGTCCCCGCCGCGACGCCCCACACGCTGTCGCAGCACAGCGCGATCAGCGCGAAGATCGCGCCGAAGACCATCATCTGGAGCGCGACGTGCCCGTTCTCGCGCACCACGAACTGCGGCAGGACGGCCGCGAAGAACACGGTGGTCTTCGGGTTGGTCATGCCCACGATGAAGCCCTGCAGCAGCGCCCGGCCGCCGCCGCGCTCCGCCTCGTTCCCGGCGATCGCCTCCTGGAGCGAGCGCCGGTGCCGGATCGCCTGCACCCCGAGGTAGACGATGTAGACCGCGCCGACGATCTTCAGCACGGTGAACACGACGACGGAGCGTTCCACGATCGACCCGATGCCGACCGCGACCGCCGAGGTCAGGACCAGGGCGGCGAGCACCCCGCCGAGCACCCCGGCGAGGGCGGTGCGGCGGCCGTGCGCCAGCGCCCGGCCGACGACGAAGAGGACCGACGGCCCCGGGATCAGGACGATGACCAGCGCCATCGCGGAGAACGCCAGAAGCTGATGAATGGACACCATGCACGGCACGGTACGCATTCCGGTCAGGTCGTCCCACCCAATTTTCCGGGGGCGGACGCGGGGGCTCAGACCGCGAGGACGTCCCAGGCGCCGGCGCGGCGGACCAGCAGGTTGTGCGTGAGAAGGCTCCCGGCGGGGACGTCCCACACCGGATCGGGGGCGTCGTCTCCGCGGTCCTCGGCCCAGACCTGCGAGACCGCCCAGCGGAGCTTGTCGACACCGTCCGGATGCCCGGTCCCGGACGCGACGAACACGTCCCGGGCGGGTGCCGCGACGACGAGGTCGCCGTCCACGTCCTGCGCCAGCTTCTCGAGGAAGCCCTCGTCGAGCAGCAGGCCCGACTCCAGCGTCCCGCCGCGCGCGGTGCCGCCGAGCGACACCGTCACCGCGCGCGCGTCCGGGTACCAGCTGAGGCTCAGCTCGGGGCGCAGGTCGCGCAGGTTGATCACCGCGTGGCGGCGAAGCTCGTCCGGCGCGACGCCGAGGTCGGCGCAGTGCCGGCGCGCCACGTGCTCGTAGCGGCGGCCGCCCGGGGCGCCCTCGTCGGCGATCTCCAGCGCGTAGGTGACGTAGAGGTCGGCGGCGAACGGGTCGCGGATCGGCTCCTCGTCCGCCGGGAGCGGGAACTCCAGCTGGACCTCGGCCGGGACCCGCGCCTTCATCAGCGGGACGATCAGCTTGGACCGCGGGTCGGTCACGGGGCGTTCCTCCTGGTGCTGTGCGCCGGTGAGTGGATCACACTACCGCCGCGGCGGGCGGTTCCGGGGCTCCCCCGGGCGGGACGACGGGCAGGCCGACGGGCGCGCCGTGCTCGATGACCCGCCACAACGCGTCCGTGTCCATGTGCTCCTCGACGAGGTCGCCGAGCGCGTCGAGGGTCGCCTCCCGCAGCGCGTCGAACGACACGTCCGGGGCCGGGACGAACTCACGCTCCGCCGTCCGGGCGACATCGGCGAGGAACGCCCTCCTGAAACCGTCGTTCTCCATCGCGCCGTGCCAAGTCGTTCCCCAGACGGCGCCTTTCCGGCAGCCGTCGAGGAAAGGCTCCCCTTGCGCGGTCACGATGCCGTGGTGGATTTCGTAAGCGTGCACGGGCTCCCCGTACGCGCTTCCCGTCGGCCTCCCTAGGGTCTTCTCCTTCTGGAATTCGACGCTCGCGGGAAGGAGGCCGAGCCCCCTCGTCCTCCCCCGCTTGGACTCGACGTCGTCCACGATCTCTTCGGCGAGCATCTGGTAGCCACCGCAGATACCGAGCACCGGCCGTCCCTCTTCGGCCCTTCTCCGGACCTCGTCCGCCATTCCCCGCTCGCGGAGCCACGCCAGATCGGAGACCGTGGCCCGGGTGCCCGGCAGCACCACCAGATCGGCCTCCGCGAGGTCGCCGGCGCTCGCCGCGTACCGGACGACGACACCGGGCTCGCAGGCCAGCGCGTCCATGTCGGTGAAATTGGAGATGCGCGGAAACCGGACGACGGCGATGCGCAGCGTCTGCTTCCCGTACGGCCCTTTCGCGTCGGGCCTCGGAGCGTCCAGGGCCAGGGTGTCCTCGGAATCGAGGTACAAGCCGAGTTTCCAGGGCAGCACACCAAGCGTCGGCCGCCCGGTGAGCATCGCGAGCTGCTCCAGCCCCGGCGCCAGAAGCTCCTCCGCCCCCCGGAACTTGTTGATGACGAACCCCGCGATCAGCGCCTGGTCCGCCGGCTCCAGCAGGGCGACCGTGCCGTAGAGCGACGCGAAGACGCCGCCGCGGTCGATGTCGCCGACCACCACCACCGGCAGGTTCGCGGCCCGCGCCAGCCCCATGTTCACGATGTCGCCGCCCCGCAGATTGATCTCCGCGGGACTCCCGGCCCCCTCGCACACGACCACGTCGTACTTGGCCCGCAGCTCGTCGAGGCTCTCCAGCACGACCCCCTTGAGCCGTTCCTTGTGCGCCCCGTACTGGAGGGCGTCGACCTCCGCCACCGGCCTTCCCAGCACCACGACCTGGCTTCTGCGGTCGCTTCCCGGCTTGAGCAGCACCGGATTCATCAGCGCCGCGGGCTCCACTCCCGCGGCCTGCGCCTGCATGTACTGAGCCCGCCCGATCTCCGCCCCGTCGCTCGTCACCATCGAGTTCAGCGACATGTTCTGGGCCTTGAACGGCGCGACCTTCACGCCCTGGCGGGCCAGCCACCGGCACAGCCCCGCCGTGACGACGCTCTTCCCCGCGTCCGACGTGGTCCCGGCGACCAGCAGCCCGCTCATCGCACGCTCCAGACCACGGCCGCCGCCGCGAACGTCACCGCCGCCGAAAGCCGTACGGCCCTGCGGATGTCCCTGACCTCGGGCGCCCGGCCGTCCCCCATCTCCGGCCTCCGCTCGACCCTTCCGCCATAGGCGTTGACCCCGCCGAGCCGCACTCCGAGCGCCCCGGCGAAAGCGGCCTCGCACCGTCCGGCATTGGGACTCGGATGCTTCGCCCCGTCCCTCCTCAGAACGCGCCAGGCCTCCCGTCCCGAACAGAGAGCGACCAATCCCCCGGTGACCCTCGCCGGAACCCAGTTGGCGACATCATCGAGCTTCGCCGCCGCCCACCCGAACCGCTCGTATCTCGGACTCCGATATCCCACCATGGCGTCCAGCGTGTTCACGGCGCGGTACATGAGCAACCCCGGAATGCCCGCCACCGCGCCCCACACCAAAGGCGCGATGGACGCGTCCGACGTGTTCTCGGCCACCGACTCCACCACCGCGCGGCTCAGATCACGCGCGTCCAAGCCCCGGGGATCCCGCGCGCACAGGTGGGAAAGCCGCTCCCTCGCCGCCTCCACATCCCCCCGCTCCAGCACCCGCGCCATGTAGAGCCCTTCACGGCCCAAAGACGTCCCGCCGAGCACGGCCCAGGTGACGCCCGCAGTGACAAGGCAATGCACGAGAGGCCGCCGGCTCACCCGCTCGATCGCGACCCCCGCGAGCCCGGCACCCCCCACCAGGACCCCGGCGTAGAGAACACCCCTCCACCGCGAATCCCCATAGACCCGGCCCTCCACCCCGGACGCCACCCGGCCGAACCCGGCCACGGGATGCCACCGCTTCGGGTCCCCGAGAACAGCGTCAAGCGCGACCCCGAGAACCAGCCCCTCACCAGAGACGCGCATCGAGCTCATCCCAGTGCCACTCCAGCCAGTCCTGGGCACGCCGTATCCGGGGCCCGGCGCCCGCCTGCCAGATCCGCGCCCATCCCCCACCGCGCTCAGCCCGCTCCCGCATCGCCCGGTAGGACCGCTCGAACCGCACCCGCGCCGCCGGCAGCACCTCCCGCCGCCGCTCCTGGTCCAGCCCGTAGGCGTCACAGAAGATCCGCAGCCTGCGCCCCACGTCCGCCCCGTAGAGCACGGCGTCGCGATCGGCGGGATCCTCGATGGGCCCCCAGTGCCGCAGCGCCGTGACCACGTCGAACAACCGCGTGGTAGGCCGCGCCAGGTCGAAATCGATCAACGCGACCGGCTTCCCACCACGGAAGACCACGTTCTCCGGAGTCACATCGCAATGCCCGATGACCTCGGGCTCCCCGTCCAGGTTGGACGTCTCCGCGTCCCACGGCGCCCCGACCGGCGCCTCGTACGACGCGACGGCCTCGTGGTAGCGCCTGAGCAGCCGCCCGACGCCCCGCAGCACGTCCTCCGACACCACCCACGGAGGCAGCGGCCGCTGCGGCACCTCCCCCGGCACCCAGCTGAGCACCTCGCGCCCCAGCTCATCGATCCCCAGCACCCGCGGCGCCCCCTCGAACCCCACGGCCTCCAGATGCCGCAGCAACCCGTGGACCGCCGGCGCATGCGCCCGAAGCGGCCGCCGCACCGTCTCCCCGACCCGAACCACACCCTCCGACACGGCCCCACCGGAGAGCGGCACCTCGATGTTCACCGCCACAGCACCCCAAGATAGAACCCCCGCCACAGCGGTAACGCCGTTATGGAGGTGGAGCCGGACGACGTGCACCCTTACACTGTGTCCCGGCGTCCCGCCGGGCGCCGAGCGCCCGTAGCTCAGCTGGACAGAGCATCGGACTTCTAATCCGACGGTCGCGGGTTCGAATCCTGCCGGGCGCGCCATCACAACCAGGCCATCTACGCGCTGACCTGCGAGAACGTTTCTCGCCGCCGTCACGCCGGATGCAGCCAGATGCCACCGAACGCAGCCGCACGGCACTGCTCCCGGAACATACGCGGAATGACTCGGACCACGTTTCCGCAGCTCAGCCCAAACGCGTGGAGAGGCCCCCGGAACGCTCCGGAGACTCTCCACGATGGTTGCCGATCATGCCAACGCGTCCTCGATGCGCTGGTTTGCGACGTCCTGTTGCCCATCTATGCACTTAGCGTAAACACAACATCACGTCGCCCCCGTGCCCAGCACGTTCGGCCCCTTCGGGCGCATGGGCACCCGCATTCAGCCACAGCGACACCGCCGCATGCCGCAGGTCATACGGCCGGGCCGCCAACGGCGATTCGACCTGATCGGGAGTCAGCGCCAGGGCGCGAGCCCGCTTCCACACCTGCGAGTAGGCCGAGCCGGAGAACGCCTGTCCGCCGCTTGTGACGAAGAGCCGCCCATCCTCGGCCATCCCGAAGGCGTCGAGGTGTTCCCGGAGGATCACCACCAGCTCAGGAGGAATCGGGACCGGCCGGACGATGTCGTCCTCCCGATGCTTGAGGCCCCGATCATCGAAGGTCTCCCCCGAGTCGGTGTAGCGCTTGTTGGTCTGGGGCCGGGTCTTCTTGAGCGTGATCAGCCCCCAGCCGGTTGCCGGAAGTTCGCAGTCCTGCCGCCGAAGTCCCGCCGCCTCAGCCGGACGAAGGCCGGCGAAGTACATGCACGCGAACATCGCCCGCAGCCGAGGCCCACGCGACCGGCCGACATAGGACACCGCCGTCAGAAGCTCCCGAGCTTGAGCCAAGTTCACGACGACGCGCCGGTCAACGGCCCCGTTCTGCTTCGGCGGACGCCACTTCACCCGATCAAAAGGGCGGCGGCGCTCAGGCCGTCGCGCGGCCCCCCGCGCCTGGCCGCCCGGAGCGTGCGGCGTGGGTGCCGGTCACCGGACGGCCGGGCCGCGACCGTGCCACCGCCGCCCCGTCCGTCAGCCGCCGGCGGTCGCGGGGGCGCGCTGCCGCCCAAGGCTGGAGGCCATCCGTCCGGGCTGGAAGACTTCGCCGGCATTAAGGACGCTGTTACTTGGCCTGGAATGGCACAGGGCTCCCCCGACCCGGGGTAGTCAGGATAGCGGCGGGTCGGGGAAGGAAGGTGGGGGAAGAACAGCGGCTGCGCCGCTACCCCAGCCAGAGAATGTCGAGGATGCGCAGCGTCTCTGTCTTCTCGTCCACCAGGAGCGTGAGCATGCCTTCGCCGCCGGCACCGAAGAAGGCGTGCCGGACCGCTGTCTGATCTGCCCGTTCCGGTACCGCGTCCCATGGAGCTTCGAGGAGCTGGAGGAGGCGTTCGAGGAGCGGCCCGTTGCGGACCTCCTCGGGGAGTCCGTTCAACTCGTACAGCGCACGGCCGTGGAAGCCGTCGAAGCGGTACGTCACACCTGGCCTTCCCAGCCAGGCGGGGTGTAGCGGACGAAGGTGTCTTCCCGGCCTTGCAGGGCGTCTTGCACAGCCTCTTCGTAGCCGGGACGGGCGTAGGCGATTGCCCGCAGGCGCCAGCGGCGTAGCAGCGTCTGAACCTGCTTGAAGCGCGCCAGGTCGTGCGCGGCGTCGAGCGCCTCGTCATACTCGGCCCGGAACTGATCGCGATGCGACGGCGGGAGCGCATCGAAGATCGCAGCCGGATCCTCTCCAGGATCCCGCGATGCGGCCGGTTCCTCGGGCTGACCGGTCATGATGTCAATCTACCCGTGTGCCGCAGACGGGGACGGGACTCCCCCGCAGGGCCACGAGCAAGATCCGGAGTATGTGCGGAATGATCTTGTGGGCGGTGACGGGCTGCTGAGGAGTGTGCCCAGGTGGGCCGGGGTACGGGGTCGTCGGAGAACCTCGGACTTCTGATCCGACGGTCGCGGGTTCGAGTCCTGCCGGGCGCGCAACATCCTGACCTGCGGTCTTGCCGCTGCCGAGATCCAGATTTCCGTCCCGATACGTCTCCGCATTCGCTCGGCTGTCGCGGACCTGTCGCCTCCACCCCTGCGAATCGTTGCGATCGCCCGTCCAGCCGCCGCTCGGGCCCCATCAACCAGGCGGTACCTGGAACGCCGCCGCGCAAGCGGTTGTCGGCCTTCCAACCGCCGGCCAGGTCACGAACGTGGCAGCGGCCCCGTCCGGCAACGCCGCACAAGGGTGGGAGCCGGCCTCGGCGGCTACTTGGTCAACCCAGCACCCGTTGGCCCTGGCAAGACGGTCCCGCAGGGGCCCGTTCTGCAGTCCCGTGCCGACGGGCGTTCAGATCGGCTGGCAGGTGTGCACACGGCCAACCGCAGAAGACGTTCAGTCGAGGACATCATTTTGGCGGCTGGAGTTCGCTCAGGAGATCCTGGACCTCCTCCCCGGTCCGCGCCTGACGGTAAGATCCGTCTAGAATCCCGACAGTGCGTGCCTCCGTCGCGTCAATGAACCGGAGCCTGCCCGCAGAATTTTCTGCCGCGCCGAACTCTCCAAGTTCAACTCCTGGCCATTGCAGATCCGGCGAATGATAGATCTCCGGATCTTCCGGAAAGTGGGCCAGCAACTGCTCGTCGTGATCTATCTTCCTCCATGTGCCGTCTGCCAGCAAGCGCTCGTCAGTGTATATCGGCACACAGGGGGTTGGCGCATACTGACCTTTCCTCGGCCTAGGCGACAGGAGCGCTCCCCTCAGAAGCCCGAGAGCCGTGCCGAAACGATTCCGTGTCAGCACGACGGCCAGACCAAATTTCTCTCCGCTGACGGGAAGAGCCAGAACGTCGCCAGGCTCAGGCCTTGCACCCTTCGAGGGTCTGGGGATTATTCGCAGAATTTTCGCAGGGTCGATGTCCGCCACGGGGACCTGGCACTGCTTGAGGAGCACCAGAAGAGTGGACGCCAGATCCGATGGGCGGAGTTCTTCGCCTGCTGTCGCCGCGATCTGAGCTACGAGGTCGCCGGCGTTCGCAAAGACTGAATCACCGAACTCCGCCACACACGAGTCCGATTGCCGATCGTAACGCCCGCCCCCCGCCAACTTGACCTCGAACACGAGCGGTGCAGGAAAAGTCCCATACGAGGCCCACTCAAAAAGCTCAATAATCTCCCCGAGAGTCGCATCCCGCCCTGCCTGCCGAAGGATGCACTCAGCAAGAGAATGCATCTGCGGGCAGTAGGAACCGCGACTCTCATCAGACAATGGCGCGTTAAACATCAACACCTCCCCTGCTTCTTGGCCTCATACCGCAGACATCCCTTGCACTTCCTCGGATCAAGCGCGGATTCTGACGATAGAAGATCTTGTCGTGTTTATCAAGAAGGAGATAATTGCTGAATCCACCACGATCCAGTTTATCGTTCCGCCTGCGCGCCAGATGCCTTGGAACGCAGCCACGCGACACTGTTCCCGTAGTAGACGCGGCCTGAAGGGCCCACGTTTCCGCAGGTCAGCCAAGACGCGAAGAGGGGCTCCGGAATACCTCCACGTCGATTGCGATCACACCAACGCGTCCTCGACGCACTGGCGGCGACGTCAAGTGGCCTGTCTATCCACTCAGCGTAAACAGGCAACATGTGCGCCGAGCCGTACATCGCGACGCCTCCGACCCGTCAACCGGTCGCGCCGACGGTCACCGGCCCCTACCCGTCCCATCAGGGATCGGAGCCATCGCGATCCCTGGCGCGGCGCACTGCGTCAAGCGCTGCTCCCACCACGGTTCCTACGACAGCGCCGACAAGACCTGTGCCGATCGCGCTGTCACCGGGTTCGTAGCTGTTCCCCTGCTGGAATGACCCGGCGTGTCCTGCCCCACCTTCAACTCCGCTCCGCTCGTTACCTCATTTTGACTTTCGTTCCGTCCGGCTCGGCGTGCGTCTTTGGGCTTTGGTGGACGCCGCCGCGCGTAGGCCGACGATGAAGGATTGAGCGCCGGAGATACGGACGCCCTGGACGTGGACCGGGACGAGGCCGTGCCGGATGGCGTCGGTCAGGGTCTCGGAGGTAGGCAGGAGGAGCACGGCCTTGCCGTCCGGAACCAGTACTCGGCGAAGCTCCGTCCACCAGCGGGACGGGGAGTCGGCGAGCAGCCCGCGGGGGTGGACCTGGACGCCCCAGGGCGGGTTGCACAGGACGCGGTCGACACTGGCGTCGGGGAGTGGGAGGCGGCCGGCGTCGCCGCGGTCCACGCGGACGGGCACGGCGGCGGCGTTCGCCCGTGCCGCCGCGACGGCATCGGGCGAAAGGTCGAAGCCGTACAGGCGGGCGCCGGGCCGGGCGAGCGCGGCCTCGATCAGCAGGGTTCCCGCGCCGCAGCACGGGTCCAGGACGGTGTGGTCCGGGCGGATGCCGGCCAGCACCGCCATGGCCGCGGCCAGCGGCGGGTGCAGGGTGCCCTTGATCATCCGCTGCTTGTAGTCGCGGCGGTGCAGCGGTCGGTCGCCGACCCTCATCATGAGCGCGGCGTGCGCCCCGTCCATGGTCAACCGCCACCCCCAGGACCCCGGCGGGGGCGCGGCGCCCGTGCGCCGCGAGTGGTAGGGGACGTCGAGCCGCCCGGCCAAAGCCGTGCCCACGGCATCCTCGGCGTCGTACCGGCTGAAGGTGCGCCGCCCGAGGAAGGAGGCGGAGACATCGATACCCGGCACCTCGGCCGGCGCCCGCGTCAGCGCGCGGCGCAGGCGCACCAGCAGCTCGGGGTCGGCCAGGGCGGCGAGCTCGGCGAGGGCGGGCAGGTCATGCTTCGTCGTCCCGATGTCGGGCCGGCGCGCGGCCGCCAGGAACAGGTCGTCGGCTGTGCGCAGCGCCGGGATCGGCTTCGGTCTCGACGAGCGGAGACGGAAGTGGACCTCGCGATGACCGAGGCGAGTGACGGAGCCGAGCCCCGACTCCAGGACCTCGGCGGCGACTTCGGACTCCAGGCCGCGCACGCAGCGGGCGACCAGGCAGGTGCGCGGAATGCGCATGATGATCGTTCTTCTCCCACGTCAGCACCCGGGGCAGCGCTCCGCCGCCCCGCCTCGCCGACGACGGGTGATCCTCGCTTCGCCGACGGCGTGCTAACGCAGGTGGAAGAAGAATGTCATGAGCGACAGTCTAGGCCCTCCTCCACGTCCGCCTCCCGGCTGGAGGCCGAACGCATTCCGAAGCTCCTGGAGAAGGTCGCGGTAACCGATGCCGAAAGGCGGCCGCCGCGGCCAGAGGGCGTCGAGCAAGGCCTGCAGCGAGCCCACTTCGACGGCCTGAACAGTGAGCCCTTTCAGCGGCAGGTTCGGGGCCGCCGATCACAGCATGATCGCGGACGGGTGGACGGTACCTGCCCCCGGGCATGCAGGCCCTGATGCCCCTGGTCTCCCTGCGCAAGGGCGAGGCCTACGCCGAACTGGCCACCGGATTCGCCGCCTCCCACCACCGCGCGGCGCTACGTCACCGAGACCGTCGACCTACTGGCAGCCCGATCACCCAAGCTCGGCGCGGCGCTTGCCAAAGCGGCCGGGGACGGGCTGCCTTTAGCTGGTGCTGGACGGCACCCTGATCTCGATCGAACGGGTCACCGCCGACCGGCCCCGAGTAAAAGCATCGCCGTCACGACATGAACCTGCAGGTCATCGCCGTCCCGGACGGGACGCTGCTGTGGGTGTCGGGACCACTGCGCGGCTCACAAGCGACGATCAACCGTTCTCAGAACAAACCGGCCACGTCCGGCCGGACGGTCGCTATTGCAATTCGGAGTGCTCTGAGCGGGCTCGCCGGGCCTGACGGCGGGGGTGGGTATGGATCCACTCCCGGATACGTCCCGGAGTAGAGGGAATCCCGTGGCCCCACCCTCCTTTCTGTAGATCCGCCGCCTGTCAGGCGCCGGCGGAGCCGGGCTTGTAGAAGTCGTCGATGGGGACGCGTGCCTGGTCGAACAGGGCCGGCCCGTCCTGCGGGACCGTCGGCCAGGTTCCTGACGGGTTGAGTTCGACGAGCTGCTCGGTGGCGAGGGCGTAGACGACACGGCCCAGTCCCGAGCGGGCGATGCCGCCGGTGCACATGCCGCAGGGCTGGCAGCTGGTGTACATGGTGGTGCCCGCGGCGGTGCGCGGGTCGAGTTCGCGGGCCGCCCAGCGGGCCAGCTTCAGTTCCGGGTGGGCGCTGATGTCGTTGTCGCGTTGGACCGTGTTGTGGGCCTCTATGAGGATCGTCCCGTCCGGGCCCACCAGGAGGGAGCCGTACGGCGCGTCGCCCAGGGTGACGGCGTGGGCCGCGATGGCGATCGCACGCCGCAGGAACTCCTCGTCGGAAGCGGTGATCATGATTGTGTTCTCCAGTGTGTGGCCACGGCGGTGAGCGCCTTCCATGCCTCTTCGGGCCTGCGCGTCTCTTCCGGATCACCGCTGAAGGGGTCGAGCACGACGGTCTCGGCGCCCAGCGAGCGGAGCTGGTCGAGATCGTCCAGGATCTGGTCGATGGTGCCGACGCCGGCGGGCCGCTCATCGTCTTCGACGGGCTCGGTGGTCAGTCGCAGGACGATGCGGGGCACGAACGCGGGCGGCGAGTGTTCGGCCAAGGCGGAGCGGAGCCAGGGCATGGTCTTCCGCAGGGGATGCCAGGGGAGGCCGAAGCGGATGGCACGCCGGATCGCCACGTCGCTGTTCCCGCCGATCCAGATGGGCACTGAGTCGGCGTCCCCGCCGTCGGCGGACCAGGTGTCGTTCAGGACCGCCAGGTACTCGTCCATCAGCTTGCCGCGCTCGGCGAACGGGACGTCGAGCGCCTCGAACTCCTGGCGCGCCCAGCCGACGCCCACGCCGAGCACGAGCCGGCCGCCGCTCAACTGGTGGAGGTTGCCGGCCATGCGCGCCACCAGACGCGGATGCCGGTAGGGCAGGATGAGCACGGTCGTGCCCAGCCGCACCCTGGTGGTGATGCCGGCCATCCAGGACAGGGTGGTGAACGGCTCGTAGAACGGCTCCGGGTACTGCTCGGCCACGTCCGGCGTGATGGCCACGTGGTCCGACATCATGAGGAGGTCGAATCCGAGCCCCTCCACGACCCCGGCCCACTCGCGCAGCATGCCGGGATCGGTTCCAGGTCCGAAGTTCGGTACGTTGACGCCGAGTTGCATGACGTGAGGCTATATCGCCCTGTAAGCGGCAGGGAACCAACTGTTACCGGCTGTAGCTGCGATTTTTCGTGGATCTGCCGGTAAAGTCGCGAGATGACCGCGAATCTCGATGCCGTCGATTGGGCGATCATCGACCAGCTGCAGCAGGAGGCGCGGATCTCCCTGAGCGAGCTGGGACGGCGCGTGAACCTCAGCGCGTCGGCCACCACCGAACGGGTGCGGCAACTCGAGGCGCAGGGCGTCATCACCGGTTACCAGGCGACCGTCGACCTGGACAAGATCGGCTACCCCGTCCTGGCCCTGGTCCGGTTGAAGTACCGCGGCAACCATCACCAGCCGTTGCGCCGGCTGCTCGTCGAGCGCCGGGAGATCCTCGAGTGCCTGCGCACCACCGGAGACGACTGCTACACGCTGAAGGTGGGCGCGACCTCCATGGCGCACCTGGAGCAGCTCGTGGACGAGTTGTGCGGCTTCGGCACCACGAGCACCAGCGTCGTCTACAGCCAGACGCTGCCCTACCGCGGCCCCGCCCGGCCCTGAGCGACGGCCGAGCGTCCGGGGCCCGAGGCCGGCGGGGAGATCATCCGGATGGACGGGCGGGCGGCGCGCCGGGATCGGACGATCTCCCGGGTGCCGAGCAGCGGCAGGCCGCCGCCGCACGGCGTTGGGCGGCCCCCTCCCCCGCGTCAGTGGTGCCAGGGGAGGCGGATCGGGTCGGAGGGGGCGTGACCGGCGAGGAGGCTGGTGAGGAGTTCGGCGAGCATGAGCGGGTAGACCGGTTCTCGCGCGTTCGTCAGTTCCTCGAGCGACCACCAGCGGTGGGCGCCCACGTGCTCGCGTTCGATCGCGGTGAAGCCCGCTGTGTCGATGTCGTAGGCGGGCGTGCGGAGCATGAAGAAGTCGTCCCGGAACAGGCCGTTGGCCCAGCCGAGGTCCGCGTGGCCGGAGGACAGGGCGACCTGGGGGCCGAGGTCGTCGGGGGAGACGATCAGGCCGGTCTCCTCACGCAGTTCGCGGGCCGCGGCGACGCGCAGGGTCTCCCCCTGCTCGACGCCTCCGCCCGGAGTGATCCAGCAGTGGCCCGCCTCCGGCCTGCGGGCGTCCCTCGGCCAGCGGAACAGCAGGACGCGGTCTGCGTCGTCCACCAGCAGCACGCGGGCGGTGCGCCGCCGGTAGACCTCGTCGGCCGGCGCGCTGGTCACGTGCCCAGCGCGGAGTCCAGCTTGGCCAGCTGGGCGTCGTAGATGCGCTGCAGCCCCTTGGGGGCGAAGGTCCGTTCGAAGAAGCCCCCGATTCCGCCCGCTCCGTCCCAGGTGGTGGTGACGTGGACGCGCGAGCCCTCGGCGGCCGGGGTCACCGTCCACGTGGTGACCATGGAGGAGTTGGCGTCCCGTTCCACCAGGCGGTCACCGGCCGGGGCGCTCACGGTGAACAGGCAGTCGCGCACCCGCTTGCTGGTCGCCGCCAGCTTCCAGTGCACCACCGTGCCCTCCCCCTGGCCGCCTTCCCGCACCTCGTACTCGCTGAAGTGCTCGGTGAGCATCCGGGATCGCACCCCCGTGTAGTCGCCGAGCGCCCCGAGCACCTGGGCCGGGCTCGCTTTCAGCGTTCTCTCTGCGTTCACCACGACTTGTCCCATGCCGATCATCCTTTCACCGCGCCGGGCCGGCGTCGCGACAACCCGCCATGCCACGCGCCGCGTTCCGGCCGAGCTCGCCCGCCGAGTCAGAGTGCCGGCCGGTGAAGGTCCTCCCCGCGGCTTGAACCGGCCACCGGAGCGTAGGGACAGCGTCCCTTCGACGTGGTTCTCTACGACTGTCCCGACAATCGGGTGAAGGCCGACAAGCCTTGGAGAATCGTGTGAGCACCATTGGGTCCCAGATGCCGAGAACCTCGGTGGAAGCCGTTCAGCGGACCGCCAGGACCGCCGGTGTCTGGTTCATCCTCACCTTCGTCTTCTCGATCCCTGCCGTGCTGCTGTACGACCCGGTCCTCAATGACGCGAACTACATCCTCGGATCGGGCGCGGACACGCAGGTGCGGATCGGAGCCCTCCTGGAGATCCTGACCGCCGTCGCGAACATCGCCACCGGGGTCGTGCTGTTCCCGGTCCTGAAACGGCAGAGCGAGAGCGTCGCCCTCGGTTACGTCGGCCTGCGGGTCCTCGAATCGACCATCATCGTGGTGGGGGTCGTCAGCGTGCTCGCCGTCGTGGCGCTGCGGCAGGACGGGGCGGGCGAGGGCGGCGCCGACGCCGTCCTGCTCGGCCGGGCACTGGTGGCGTTCAAGGATCAGACGTTCCTGCTCGGCCCGGCCTTCTGCGCGGGCTTCGGCAACGGGCTGCTCCTGGGATATCTGATGTACCGGTCGGGCCTGGTGCCACGCCCCATGGCGCTCATCGGGCTCATCGGAGGCCCGATCGCCTGCGCCACCGCCACCGCCGTCCTCTTCGGCGCCTACGAGCAGGAGTCCCCGGTGAACTTCCTGTTCACGGCGCCAGAGATCGTCTGGGAGGCGTCTTTGGGAATCTGGCTCGTCACCAAGGGCTTCCGCCCCGCGCGTCTCATCGCGGAAACCGCCCCCGGGACCGCGCAGGAGCCTGAGACGGCGTGACGGGTCGCGTCGTCCGCCGGACGATCCCGGACGGCTTCCTGCCGCCCCTCGATCTTCGCCCTCCGGTCCGCCTGGCCGCGGCGCGCACCCTATACCCTGGCCGGTATGAGGAGGGGGACGTGAAATTCGAGGCGGACTCGCTGGCCGATGTCCTCGTGCGCCTGCGGCGTGCGCAGGGGCAGCTCGGCGGCGTCATCCAGATGATCGAGAACGAGCGGGACTGCAAGGACGTGATCACGCAGCTCGCGGCGGTCTCGCGGGCCCTGGACCGCGCCGGATTCAAGATCATCGCGACGGGCCTGGAGAAGTGCGTCCAGGAGGGCACGGATCCCGAGCAGGCCCAGCTGGACCGCGCCCAGCTGGAGAAGCTCTTCATGAGCCTCGCCTGATCGGCGTCGGGCGGTCCGCGAGCACCTGGACGGCTGTCAGGGATTCACACTACGACGCGGCGGCCGCGCTCACCCGGTGACAGAGTTGCCGCGCGCGGCCGTCCGGCGGCCCGTCCTCTCTTGTCCGCGGACGAGCCGTCTGCCTACCGTGTCGGCGCCGACTCGGAAGTGAGCCGGAAGCCGGCCCGCTCGGGAACCCCGTGCCCCCGAAAGGCATTCCGCCATGCGCAAGATCGCCGCAGCGGCCGCGACCGCCGGGAGCACCGCGGCCGTCGGCCTTCTCCTCAGCGCGACCGCCCACGCCTCGACCGTCGTCGTCACCGGCGGCGGGCCCGTCACCCTCGCCGCCTCCACCGGCATCGTCGTCACCGACCCGGTCAACGGCAGGACGATCACCTGCCCGACCTCCACCGGCTCCGGCGACGTCCCGAACGGCACCGCGCTGGCCGAGGTGGGCTCGATCGGCGCCATCCGCTTCTCGCTCTGCGCCGGGAGCGGGTTCAACTTCGCCCTGACCCCGAAGATCTCCAACCTCGCCCGTTGGAAGATCAAGGTCACCGGGCTCACCTCGGGCGGGCGGACGCCGGGCGTCCTCACCGGCGTCTCCATGCACGCCTCGGCCGCCGGCGGCCTGTGCCAAGCGGACCTCGACGGACCCGGCGGCGCGGGCTCCAGCACCGGTCAGAGCGAAGTCGGCTATGACAACGCGACCGGCGAGCTGGCGTTGACCGGGAGCACCAACCTGAGGTTCCACAACGTGACCGCCGGCTGCCTCGGCTTCGTCTCCACCGGACACCCGGCCTCGCTCGGCGGCACCTACGTCGTCACCAACGGCCAGGGCGCGCACCCGCAGATCACCTCCGCCTGACCCGGCGGCCGCCGGAAGGGCTCAGTGGCCCCCGGGCCGTTGGACCTTCACCGCGGTGACCTGGTCCGAGGCGTCGGGGACCTTGAATCCGAGGCTGCGGACGACCCGTGTCGTGGCGTCGATGGACGCCTGGTCGCCCGAGTCGCCGCGGACCAGGGTCCGGAGCCTGATGGGCGGTCCGGCCGCGACGAGGGTGGGGACGAAGGAGGGCCGCGCCCCCCAGCGCCGAACGCGGGGATCCCATGTGAAGGTGAACATGGCCACGAGGCCTTCGTGGGTCGCCTGGATGTTCGCGCTCGGATTGGCGACCTGGTTGCCCATCCCGTACACGACCCACTTGCCGTTGATCCGCTCGAAAGGCTGAACGACGTGCGCGTGGTCGCCGAGGATGAGGTCGACATCGCGAGAACGCAGCAGCGCCGCCGCCAGCCGCCGCTGCTCAGGGGTGGCCTCGTGCTGGTATTCCTCGCCCCAGTGGAGGCTGACCAGGACGACGTCGGCGCCCGACCTCTTGGCGCGCGCCGCGTCCGCGAGGATTCTGCCGGAGTCCAGCCCGGCGTTCACGATCCAGGGTTCGCCTTCGGGCTTGGGTATGCCGTTGGTGCCGTACGTGTAGGAGAGATGCGCGACCTTGACGCCCTTGACGTCCAGGATGTTCGTCTTGGCCGCCTCTGCCGCGTTGCGGGCCGTTCCGGCATGCCTGACGCCCGCCCTGTCCAGGGCGGCGAGCGTGCGGCGCACACCCGCCTCTCCCTGGTCGATGGCGTGGTTGGAGGCGGTGGAGCAGGTGTCGTAGCCGAGCCGCCGGATCGCGTCCACGATCTGCGGAGGCGAGCTGAACGCCGGGTAGCCGAGGAAGGGCCCCGAGCGCGGCGCCAGAGGCGTCTCGACGTGGCAGACGCCCAGGTCCGCCTGGCCGATCACAGGGTCGAGCCGGGCGAGCATCGGCATGAAGTCGAATCCGCCCCGCCTCCCGCCGCGCGCGTCGGCGGCCGCCTGGTCCATCAAGATCCGGTGCAGCAGGAAGTCACCCGTCGCCGCAACGGTGAATTGTTCTGTTCTAGGACGTTCTGACGGGGTCGCTCGTTGCAGGCTCGCGGAACGGTGCTCATCACTGTCGCACCCCGGCAGTACGGCGAGCGCGAGCGCTCCGGCCAGCAGGGCACTCGTCGCGCGCGCGGCTCCGGTGGGCCGTTTTCCGGCCGGCGGCTTTCGAGCGGTTCTCAACCTGTCCATAGCTGCTGTATCAGCAGCAAATTTCACTCGAAACGACCATTTACCGGAAGGTGGAGAATTGCGAGTGATCCTTTGTCAAGATCATGTACGGCGCATACCGGAGGTGCTTGCGGCGGTTCAGGAGACGTGGGAAAGCGCCGCGATGAAGGGTTCCCGCACCTCGGGGTCGCAGTGGGCAGCTTCCAGGATGGCCTTCTCGGCGTCCGGATCGAGCCCGGCGGGATGGTCCCGGCCGGGCCCGCACGCCAGCGGCATGTCGGTCCGTCCGTCCCAGGGGGCGTCGCCGGGGAAGGTGACGTCGATGGCCACGTCCCGGCCGTCGCAGCGAAGGAGCAGGTAGCGGTGGACGTCGGTCAGCCCCTCGTCGGGCACCGCGGCGGCCGGCCCGGCGCCGTACCGGTCGCGTGCCGTCTCGCGATCGACGCGGTAGACCCGATGGACGAGGCGGGGGTCCCGCTCCGGCCAGCGCTCACGGATCAGCCTCGCCAGCAGGGCGTGCTTGGTGGAGCAGGTCCCGGTCCAGTCGGTCAGGACACCCTCCGGCGAGCGGTCGCGAGGACGGCCGTAAGGGATGCCCTGGACGGCCCCGACCACGTCTTCGAGGCGGGCGTCGGGGGCCAGGCCGGCGCGCTCCAGGAATCTGTCGAGCAATGGCGACGTCATGGGACCCGATCCTGCACCCGGGCGTCCCGCCGCCGCGCAGCGGGTGGCCCCGGCGGGGTCAACGGGACGCGGCCTCCGGCGGTGACCAGCGGTAGAGCTGCTCCGCCTGGCGCATCACCGCGGTGGGACCGAGCCGGCCGCCCAGCCACACCATCGCGTTGCGCGCCGCGACCGGCACGGCGCCCGAGAGCGCGGTGAGACGGGCGATCTGGAGGGAGCGGCGCATGACGGCGGTGGTGCGGGGAAGCCTCGCCGCGGTGTAGGCGGGCAGCCCTCCCCCGCCCGACGACACTTCGTGGGCCAGCACGACCGCGTCCTCGACGGCCTGGCAGGCGCCCTGCCCGAGGTTCGGGGTCATCGGGTGGGCGGCGTCGCCCAGCAGGGCGACCTTGCCGCGGTGGAAGGACGGCAGCGGGCGCTCCATCGCGTAGAGATCGTTGCGGATCAGGCGGTCCGGCGACAGCGACCTCAGCAGCACCGGGATCGGGTCGTGCCAGTCCCCGAACAGCCTGAGCAGCTCGGCGCGCTCGTCCCGGGCGCGGGCGCCCTCCGGAGCCTCGGCCGTGGCGTAGAGGTAGGCGAGCCCGCCCGCCAACCGGGTCATGCCGAACACGCGGCCGCGTCCCCAAGCCTCACTTCCAGCGACGTCCCCCACGGACTCGGGGGTGACGGCACGCCACGCGGTCAGCCCCGTGTACCGGACGGGGGACGGCCCGGGAAACAGCGCCGACCGGACGGCCGAGTGGACGCCGTCCGCCGCGACGACCAGGTCCGCCCGCTCCTCGCCCTCCCCCGTGACCACGATGCCGTCCTCCGGCGACACCGACGTCACCGTGGACCCGAGCTTGAGGGCGCCTTCGGGCAGCCGCTCCGCCAGCAGATCGACGAGCGCGCTGCGCATGAGCACCACCGTCGGGTCGCCGTAGCGCGCCGCCACGGCCTCCGCGCTGGTGCGACTCAGCCAAGTGCCACCCGACGTGCGCAGGCCGCCGTCGCCCTGCATCACCGCGAGCTCCCGCACCGCGTCACCCGCGCCGATGGTGTCGAGCGCGCGCAGGGCGTTGGGGCCGAGCGCGAGACCGGACCCGATCGGCTCCAGCGAGGAGGCCCGCTCGTGCAGGGTCACCGTCCACCCGTCGCGGCTCAGGGCCGCCGCAACCGTCAGGCCGCCGATCCCGCCGCCGATCACGATCGCGTTCGCCATCGCCATCCCTCCCCGCCGCTGCCATCGCGCCCTTACCCGCGTCACTACATCCATAGTGGCACTACATCAATAGTTTCACTACATGAGTAGTCTGACCTGGTGCCCTCGACCCGGGCGACGCTCGTCGCCGAAGCCGCCATCACCCTGCTCGCCGAGCGCGGCATGCGCGGGCTCACCCACCGCGCCGTCGACGAGGCGGCCGGGCTCCCTCCCGGCTCCACGTCCAACGTCGCCCGGAGCCGCGCCGCGCTCCTCGAACTCGCCCTCGCCCGCCTCACCGAGCTGGAGAGGCGCACCATCGCCGGCCTCGGCCGGGACGGCGGCGACCTCGCCGAGGCGCTGGCGCGGTTCCTGCACGGCGCCCTGCACGAGGACCGGCAGCGCACGCTGGCCAGGTACGAGCTGGCGCTCGAGGCCACCCGCCGCCCGGAGCTGCGCGCGATCTACGACGCGATCGGACGCGACATCCGCCGTGCGACCGTCTCGGTCATGGCCGCGGCCGGCTCGACCGACCCCGACCGGCACGGGCACGCCCTCGTCGCCTTCATGGAAGGCGTGATGTTCGACGCCGTCGCGGGCGCGGGACGCGTACCCGGCCTGGACGACCTCCGCCTCACCGTCCGCGAGTACCTGGCCGCCATGCTCCCCGCGACCTCACCTGGATGAGGCCGGTCCGGCGGCGCCGGCCGGGCTCATCGCGGTGAAGCCGGTCCGCCAGCTGGAACGGCGCGGCAGCCAGCCGAGCGATCTCGCGCGGGCGTTGCTCGCGCCGCGCTCCCAGCCGGCCCGGCCGGTGGCCGGGGGCGGCGGCGGGGCGCCGAGCGCGCGGGCCAGGACGGGCAGCCAGTCACGGGCGGCCGCCGGCTCGTCGTCGACGACGTTGACCTGGCCGCTCGGCCAGTCGAGGGCGGCGACGGCGGCCCTGGCGGCGTCCTCGACGTGGACGAACGAGGAGACGGCGTCGTCGGCCCGCAGCGGCCCGACGAACGCGGCGGCACGCTGGGCCGCCCCTTCCCCGCGGAGCAGGTCGGCGACGAGACCCTCCGGCGAGTACCAGGTCCCCGGTCCGTAGAAGGTGCCGTAGCGCAGGATGACATGCTCGTCCAGCTCGGCGGCCGTCTCCTCCAGGACCCTGATGCCGCCGACCATGTTCGCCCGGGGTGGCGGGGCCGTGACGTCGAGGGGCGTGTCCTCCGCGGCCGGGGTGTCACCGGGCTCGTAGGCCCAGGCGACCGACTGCGCGATGACGCGGGTGACGCCGGCGCGCACCGCGGCGTCGACGAGGTTGCGCGTGCCCTCCCTGCGGATCCGCCCGTTGTCGGCTGGCGTGCCCTTCGCCAGCGCGGTGAGCTGGTGGATCACGGTGTCGGGGGAGGCGGCCGCGACCGCCCCGGCCAGGCCCTCGGCGTCGAACACGTCGGCCTGGACGGGGGTCGCTCCCTGAGCGCGCAGCCGGTCCAGCCCTGTCCGGCTCCGGGCGGTGCCGGTGACCTGGTGTCCGGCGTCGAGGAGAAGCGGCACCAGGATCCGGCCCACGGCGCCGGTGGCGCCGGCGACGAAGACGCGCACGACGGGCTCCTTTCTCTGCGGTCGTCCGGTGGAAGCCCGGGAGCCGGGCCCCACGGGGCACCGAACGGCTCCGGCCTCCCGGGCACCGCCAAGGTATGACCGGAACAGCCCATTACACTGGGCCATTGCATGGACGAAAGATTGGACAGCTTCGCGCCTCCCCTGGGACCGGGCTTCGGCCCTGAACTGCTGCTCCAGGTCCCGCCCAGGGGCGGGCGGCGGCAGGCGGTCGAGGAGGCGCTGCGGGTCGCGATCCGCGGCGGACGCCTCAGGGCCGGAACGCGGCTGCCCTCCAGCCGGGAGCTGGCCTCCCAGCTGGGGCTGGCACGCGGGACCGTGGCTGCCGCCTACGAGCAGCTGGTCGCCGAGGGCTGGCTCACGTCCCGTTCCGGATCCGGCACGCGCGTCGCGGCGGGGGCCTCCAGCCCGCCCGCGGCCGCGCCGGTGCGCGCGGCCCCGTCCGCCGCGCCGAGCCATGACCTGCGCCCCGGCCGAACCGACGGCGGCGCCTTCCCCCGGGACGCCTGGGCCCGCGCCATGCGGCACGTCCTGCGGGAGGCACCGGCCGACGCCTTCGGCCGCGGCGACGCCCGGGGGCGCCTGGAGCTGCGCACGACGCTCGCCGCCTATCTGGGCCGCGTGCGCGGAGTCCGCGTCGACCCGTCCCACGTACTCGTCTGCTCCGGGTTCACGCAGGCGCTCGGCCTGCTCACCGAGGTCTTCGCGGAGCTCGGGGTGGGCCGGGCCGCGATGGAGAACCCGGCGGTCGGCAACCACGTCCGCGTCGTCGCCTCCCGGCTGGACGTGGCCGACATCGCCGTGGACGCCGAGGGCATGTCCTGCGCCGAGCTGGCCGCGTCCGGGGCCGGGGTCGCGGTGTGCACGCCGGCGCACCAGTTCCCGCTCGGGATGAGCATGGCGCCCGCGCGCCGCGCCGGCCTGCTGGCGTGGGCGGAGGAGAACCTCGGCTGGATCGTCGAGGACGACTACGACGGGGAGTTCCGCTACGACCGCAAGCCGGTCGGGGCATTGCAGGCCCGCCGGCCGTCCCGCGTGGTGTACGCCGGTTCGGCCAGCAAGAGCCTCGGCCCGGCGGTGCGGCTCGGCTGGATCGCCTGCCCGCCGGCGCTGCTCGAACCGCTGGTCGAGGCCAAGCGCCGGGCGCAGCCGACGAGCCCGCTCGAACAGCTCGCGCTCGCCCGCCTGATCGACTCCGGCGGCTACGACCGCCACCTGCGCGGGGTCCGCCGCGCCTACCGCCGGCGCCGGGACCTGCTCGCGGAGGCGGTGCGCTCCCGGCTGCCGCGCACCCGGGTCCTCGGCATCGAGGCGGGCCTGCACGCCATCCTGCGGCTGCCGTCCGGCGTCCCGGACGAGGCGGCGGTGCTGGCGGCCCTCCGATCCGCGTCGGTCGACGTGCACGCGCTCGGCGCCTACCTGCGCGCTCCCCTCGACCACGAGCGGCGGCCCCCGTCGCTGGTCGTCGGCTACGGCACCCCGCCGGCGCGCGGCTACCGGCCCGCGATCGACGCCCTCGTCGGCCGGCTGCGCGAACTCGGAGCCGCCTGACCGGCGTGGGCGGCCGGCCGCGCCGGCGAGCGAGCGGCCCAATGATCCGAACGGTGAACGGCCCATCGGATGGGGCCGGTCCCGGCCTAGCGTGCCGTGCATGGAACGAACACAAGGGTCGGGCACCGTCCTGACGGTGCTCGCCGAGCAGCATCCGTCGATCCCCGACGGGGCCTGCGCGACGACGGTCCTCATCGAACTACCGCCGGGCGATCCGGGCACCCCGCCGCACCGCCACGCGGGCCCGGTGTTCGGCTACATGCTCCAGGGAGAGATGGTCTTCGAGCTCGAAGGCGAGCCCGAGCGGGTGGTCCACGTAGGGGAGACGTTCTGGGAACCCGGCGGCGACGTCATCCACTACCAGGCGGGCAACAACCTCGCGGACGGCTGGAGCCGCTTCGTCGCCGTGATGATGTGCGTCCCAGGTCAGCCGATGCTCACGCTGGTGGGCGACGAGGAACTCCGGCAGCGGCGGGACCGCCGCGCCCCCCGTCCCCGGCCCCGCGGATGAGGAGAGAGCGACGAGGCGGCCCGGGGGCTGCCGGACGGCCCGCTGCGCGGCGTCCCGATCGGGATAGGTTCAGCCGAGCGGCGGCCGAGCACGGAGGTGTTCGGCCGCCGCCGGGGCAGGGGTGAACGGGGACGGCGGGAACATTCGTTCAAGACCGGTGGGCGCCGGGCCCGGCATGGTCGCCGCATGACGGAAGCCGATGTCGAGCGCTCGCACGGGATGCACGTGGTCCACGACGGACCGCGGCAGGCGCCGCCGCTGGTGCTCATCCACGGGTCGGGGGCCTCGGGCGGCACCTGGAACCCCATGATCCCGACGCTCGCCGCCCGCCACCACGTCATCCGGGTCGACCTCCCCGGCTGCGGGCAGTCCCCGCCCGCGCCGTCGTACGGCGTGCCCGACCAGGCGGACCGCGTGGCCGGACTGCTGGACGACCTCGGGCTGCGGCACGCCGCCGTGGCCGGGCACTCCAGCGGCGGCTACGTCGCCACCGCGCTCGCCGAGCGGCGCCCCGACCTCGTGGGCCCGCTGGTGCTGATCAGCAGCGGCCCGAGTCTCGACGCGCTCCTGCGGCAGCCGCTCCTGCTCCGCGTCCTGCTGTCCCCGCCGCTCGGCCCGCTCCTGTGGGCGATGCGTTCGGACGCGATGATCCGCCGCGGGATCGCCGCCACGGCCGCGAGCCCGGTGGACGTCCCGGACGACCTGGTCGCCGGCGTCCAGGCCATCACCTACCGCTCGATGAGGACGGTCCTGCGCCGGAACACCGACTACGTCGCCGAGCGCAGCGTCCCCGAGCGCCTCGCCGCCCTGGAGGCGCCCGTCCTGGTGATCTTCGGTGCCGCCGACCCCCGCTGGGATCCGTCATCGGCGCGCCGGTACGAGGCGGTGCCGCACGCGCGGGTCGAGATGCTGCCGGACGTCGGGCACCTCCCCGTCCTCGAAGCGCCCGAGGCGACCTGCGAGCTGCTGCTGGCCTTCACGGCCGCGGGCCGCTGACCCGCCGCCGCGCGGACCCCCGACTTAGACTGGTCACGTGCTGCCGACCGGGACGCCCCCCGACTGGGCGGCGGTGGACATCGCCGTCCCGCGCCCGGCGCTCCGGCTGCCGGGGGTCGCCATGGCGGGGTTCCGCCAGCGCCTCCCCGCGCACGTGGACATCGCCATGGTCGCGCACCCGTCCGTCACCCTCCTGCTCGACCTGAGCGACGGCGAGGGCATCGCCTACGGCACCCGCGGCCGGAGCAGGCGCGGCAGCTTCGTCGCCGGGCTCCTTCCCGGCGACCTCCGGACGGGCGGCCGGGTGGGAGAGTGCCTCCAGATCCGCCTGGGCCCGGTCGCGGCGGCCGCCGTGCTCGGCGCGCCGGCCGAGCTCACCGGCTCGGTGGCCCCCTTCGAGGACGTGTGGGGCCGCGACGCCGCCGGTGTCGAGGACCGGCTGCGCGCCGCCGCGACGTGGGACGAGCGGTTCGCGATCGCTGCGGAAGTCCTCGGCCGCCGGCTGGGGTCCGGGCCGCCGGTCGATCCGGAAGTGGCCCACATCTGGCGGCGGACGCTCACCGGCCGGGGGCGGGTGCGGGTGGAGGGCCTGGCGGACGAGGTCGGCTGGAGCCGCAAGCGCCTGTGGGCGCGCTTCCGGGCCCAGGTCGGCCTCACGCCCAAGCGCGCCGCCCGCCTCGTGCGCTTCGACCACGCCGCCCACCTCCTCGCGGCGGGGCGGGCCCCGGCCGGCGTCGCCGCCGAGAGCGGCTACGCCGACCAGTCGCACCTCCACCGCGAGGTCAGGACGTTCACCGGGCTCACTCCCGCGGGTGTGGCCGCCGCGCCCTGGCTCGCGATCGACGACATCGCCTGGCCGCCCCCGCCTCGCACTCCCGTGTAGGACGCGGGCGCCCGGCTCCCCCGGTCAGGTGGATCGGGCGAGGGCGTCGACGGCGGCGACGTCCTCGGGCGTGAGCGTGATGCCTTCGAGGTCGAAGTTGGCGGCGATGTGCTCTCGGCGCGAGGACCTCGGGAGGATCACGATGTCGTGTTCCAGGTGCCAGCGGAGGACGACCTGGGCCGGCGTGGCGCCGTGCCGCCGGGCGATCTCGGTGAGGACCGGGTCGCCCAGGTCGGTGTTCTTGAGGCCGCTGTAGCCCTCCACGACGATCCCCCGGCGGCGGTGCTCGTCCAGCAGCTCCGGGTCGTGCTGCCCCGGGCTCCACGGGATCTGGTTGACCGCCGGCTGCCGGCCGGTGGCCTCGGTCAGCAGGTCGATCTGCGCGGGGCTGAAGTTGCTCACCCCCACGTCGCGGGCGAGCCCCGCGTCCTGGGCGGACAGCAGGTCCCGCCATGTCGGGACGAGGTCGTCCCGGCCGGTCGGCCAGTGGATCAGCCAGAGGTCCACGTGCCCGGTGCCGAGCAGGCGGAGGCTCGACTCCAGCGTGCGGCGGGCGTGCCGCGCGTCCTGCGGGCGCAGCTTGGTGGTGACGAAGACCTGCTCCCGGTCCACGCCGCTGTCCTTCACCGCCCGGCCGACGTCCGCCTCGTTGCCGTAGAGGGTCGCGGTGTCGATGTGCCGGTACCCGATCTCGAGTGCCGCGCGCACCGCCTCGTACGCCTTCTTGGGCCGCAGTTGCCAGGTCCCGAAACCGATCAGCGGCAGCGCGGCGCCGCCGGGCAGGCTCACAGTCCGAGTCATGTACCGCATTCTGCCCGGCCCGCTCCGCCCCTCACCGGACCGGCCGTGTCAGGCACGCCGAACACCGCCCGATGTGGGCGTCTGGGCGTGTTGTCCGCCGTTGTCTCGACTGTCAGATCCTGTGTCCCGCTGTACGGAAATGCCTGGCGAACAGGCTGACAACACCGATCCGCTTGTGAACACGTGAGCAGCCGGGTGACGGTGGTCCCGCCGCGGGCTTCGCCCCCAAGCACCCCCACCAGGAGACCCGATGAAGCTGCCTTCGTACGCCGCCACGCTGGTGGCGGCGACCCTGCTCACCCCGCTCACCGGAACGGCCGTGACGTCGGCGGCCCAGACGGGCGGGACCACGGCCCTGCCGAGCGTGAACATGGAGGCCACCGTCAAGGCGGCCCAGATCGACCCGCGGCGGGCCGACGACACGCTGACCCCCGGCGCGAAGGCGAGCGTGCTCCTCGTCGAGCGGGCGCTGCGCGACCGGGACCTGCTCGACGCGAAGTGGGTGGACGGCTACTTCGGCACAACGACGGTCGCCGCCTACGCCAAGTACCAGAAGTCCCTCGGCTACAGCGGTCTCGGGGCCAACGGGCTGCCGGGCAGGACCTCGCTCGCCAGGCTCGGAGCCGGCCGATTCACGGTCGCCGACGTCATCGAGCCGGGCGCCCGGGTCTCCAGCGGCGGCGTCGTGATCAACACGCGGACGCAGAGCATGCTGGCCGAGGCGAAGCGGCTGCTCGGCCGGCCCCTCGTCCTGGACCAGGGCTCCTACAACCCCGGCGGCGACCCCACGTCAGCGGGCACCCATGACGGCGGCGGCGTCGTCGACATCTCGGTGAAGGGGATGACCTCCGCCACCCGCACCTGCGTCGCCCGCTCGCTGCGGCAGGTCGGCTTCGCCGCCTGGGTCCGCAGTCCCGACCAGGGCGACTGGCCGTGGCACATCCACGCCGTCGCCATCAACGACACCGACCTGTCCAGCCAGGCCCAGCACCAGACCGGTGACTACTACCTGGGGCAGAACGGGCTCTCCGGACGCGGCCCGGACGACGGCCCGAAAGTGACCATCCGCACCTGGGAGGAGTACCAGCGCCGCTGATCGGCCGGAAAACGATGTTACGCATACACAGGGAGAACAGCATGAACACGCTCAACAAGGTCTTCACCGCGACGGCGAGCGCCGCCGTCGCGCTCGGCGGGACGGCGGCCCTCGCCATGTCCCCCGCCTCGGCGGCGAGCCGCGACGGCGTCTGCGACAGCGGCGAGTTCTGCTACTACTACAACAGCGACAACCAGGGGTCGATCTCGGACTTCACCGGATCGGTCGCCGACTACGGCACCACCCAGCCCTCCTGCTACGACTTCAAGGGAGCGGGCAACGGCAAGGGCAAGTGCATCAAGAACGAGGCCGCCTCGGTCTGGAACCGCAGCACAAAGACCGTCCGCGTCTACTACAACAGCAACTACGGCGGCACGTACCAGGACTTCAAGGCCGGGGCCAAGGGCAACCTGAACTCCAGCCTGAAGAACCAGAACGCCTCGCACCAGTTCTCGCCCTCGTCGCGCACGAACATGTCCTACGCGCTGTACAAGGCGAGCGGCGGCCGGATCACCTGCGGCTTCGACGGCTACACCAGCACCCCCGGCCGGCACGAGGGCATCGACATCGCCCGCGGCGTCGGATCCGACGTCCACGCCCTGGTCGCCGGTAAGATCACCTACGTCGCGCGGGGGGCCACCGGCGGTTCGGGGCTGTCCACGATCGCCGTCTACAACTCCGCGGCGAACAAGACGGTCATCTACCTGCACACCGCTCCGCGCTCCTCGCTGGCCGTGGGCCAGTCGATCAGCCGCGGCCAGATCATCGCCGACGAGTCGTGGCACGGCGTGTCGTCCAGCTCGGGCGCGCACACCCACGTCGAGATGCGTCCCGGGCAGCAGACCCACGCGTCCAAGAGCGTCAACGACCCGGTCCTCGACAACCCGAACCCGACCTCGTTCTGGAACTCCCAGGGCTACAACGTCAAGTAGAGCGCCGTGAGCATCCTCCAGGAGAGGAAGACGACTGTGTCGACACGAACCGTGCGGCTCGTCTCGCGTCTCACCGCGACGACCGCCGCGATGGCGCTCGGCGGAGCGGCCCTCGTCTCGGCGTCCGCGCCCGCCTCGGCGGCGGGCCGCGACGGCGTCTGCGACGGCGGCGAGTTCTGCTACTACTTCAACAGCGGCAACGAAGGGTCGGTCTCGGACTTCACCGGATCGGTCGCCGACTACGGCACCGCCCAGCCCTCCTGCTACGACTTCAAGGGAGCGGGCAACGGGCAGGGGAAGTGCGTCAAGAACCAGGCCGCCTCGGTCTGGAACCGCAGCACAAAGACCGTCCGCGTCTACTACAACAGCAACTACGGCGGCACGTACCAGGACTTCAAGGCCGGGGCCAAGGGCAACCTGAACTCCAGCCTGAAGAACCAGAACGCCTCGCACAAGTTCCTGAGCTCAACCGAGCCGCCGACCGGATGCAAGACGGACGGGACCGACAGCAAGCTCCCCTCGTCGATCCTGGTGTACCGGGTGTCCCTCAATCGGGTGGACCGGGTGACGTTCAAGACCTACGTCAAGAACGTCCTGCCCAACGAGTGGGTGTCGAGCTGGCCCACCGAGTCCCTGAAGGCCGGGGCGATGGCCGTCAAGAGCCACGGCTGGTACTGGGCGCTGCACTCGACGCGCAAGACGCCGGGCGGCCAGTGCTTCGACGTCTACGACACCACGTCGAGCCAGGTGTACAAGCCCGGCTCCGCCAAGGCGTCGACGAGCTCCGCGGTGGACGCGACGTGGGGCACCCGCATGACCCGGGGCGGAAAGATCCTCGAGGCCCACTACTGCTCCACGACGACGGCGTGCGGCGGCTGGGTCACCGGGGACTGGATGTCGCAGTACGGCTCCCGTGACAAGGCCAACGCGGGGCAGAGCTACTCCACCATCCTCAAGGCCTACTACAGCGGGATCACCCTCTCCTGATCCCGCCGCTCCCCGGACCCTGGTTCCCCGCCGCGCCCCTCCGCGGCGGGGGATCAGGGTCCTTCGACGATGACCTGGAAGTTGACGGGCCGGCTCCCGGGGAAGGCGACCCGCCCCGCGCCGTCCACCATCTTGAACCGCACGTAGCACAGGGCCGGCTTCTTGGGCGTGGTGATGTCGGTCCGGATGTCGACCACCCGGCCCGGCGCCGTGTCGGCGATCGGCACCTCGGAGATGGTCTGGCAGTCGCCGGCCCTCTGCGGGAGGTCGAGGCGGCGCAGCGAGTAGCCCTCCCACGGGACCGTCCCGGTGTTCTTGAGCCGCCATACCTTGGTCACGGTCTTCCCGGCGCCGACCCGCGTGCAGTCGGGGAGCGTGATGTCCGCGACGAACCTGGCGGCATCGCCCTTGTGGGTGGGCGGAGCCGGCGCCGGGTTGGTCGCGTGCACCGGGCAGTCCGCCGGGGAGAGCGCGGCCTTGGCCCGCTCGGACGGGCCGGAGCCGTCCTTGCCCGACCCGGAGCCCCGGTCGACCGCGAACACGACCGCGGCCCCCGTCGCGGCCCCGATGACCGCGGTCACGAGCGCGATCTTCGCCAGGCGGGCCGGCCGCGAGCGCCCTCGCCGGTCCGGGACGGGCGAGGGCGGCCGGGTCTCCCCCGCCGTCTCGGGGACCGGCCGCGGAGCGGGCACGGACGCGGCCGTCTCCTCGACCGTCCCGGGCGTCTGCGGCTCGGCGCCCGCCGACCTGACCGCCAGGTTCGCCCTCTCCCAGCGTTCGCGGTACGCCGCCGGGTCTTCGCCGCACGCCTTGACGAACTCGGCGGTGGTCGCCCAGCTCGGAAGCCGGTTGCCCTTCGTGGCCTCATGCAGCGTGGTGTGCGAGATCGCTCCCGACCGTCCGGACATCTCCCGGAAAGGCGGATTGCCCACCGATTCGCGCAGTTCCCGCAGAGCCGCCGCGAACCCCGCGACCGCGTCCGCCTGTGCACGCATGTCGTCCACCGGGTGAAGCTAACAGCGTCCGCGTCCTCCCTCAAGCTCGAATCGATATCCGCTTCGCCGGGGATTACGTTTGATCAGCGAGAACCCTTTCATTTCCGGCGTCCGCATCATTCTTCAGAATCCGGGCGGGTTGAGGCCGCCGACCGGAGGCCGCCGGACTACGGCTTTCTGGCGACGCCGCCGACCGCGTTCATCGACCGGGGCGTCCGCGGGTCACCGAGATCAGGACGCCACAGCGGCAGGGGAACGACGCCCGGGTCGACCACCTCCAGGCCCTCGAAGAAGCGCCGGATGCCCTCGGGGCTGCGCAGCCGGTACGGAACGGCACCGGTGTCGTCGTAGCTCTGCTGCGCCCGGTTGAATTCGGCGTCGGTGTCGGTGCCGTCGTTGACGGCGAGGTAACTGCCGGAGGGGAGCGCCTCCAGCAGCGCCGAGATGATGCCCCGGGCCTCGTCGTCGTCGGTGATGTGCCCCAGGACGCCCATGAAGAGCAGGCCGATGGGCCGGTCGAAGTCCAGCAGGGACATGGTCTGGTCGAGAATCCGGTAGGGATCCCGCATGTCGGCGTCGATGTAGGCGGTGGCGCCCTCCGGGCTGCTCACCAGCAGGGCCTGGGCGTGGGCCAGGACGAGAGGGTCGCTGTCGACGTAGATGACGCGGCATTCGGGTGCCAGGGACTGGGCGACCTGGTGGGTGTTGTCCTCGGTGGGCAGGCCGGTGCCGACGTCCAGGAACTGCTGGACGCCCGCCTCGCCGACCAGGTAGCGGATCACGCGGCCGAGAAAGGCCCGCTCGGCTTTCGCCAGGTCGAAGATTCCGGGGAAGAGGCGGGCGTACTGGTCGCCGGCCTCCTGGTCGACGGCGAAGTTGTCCTTGCCGCCGAGCCAGTAGTTCCAGATACGCGACGAGTGGGGGACGCTGGTGTCGATCCCGCGCATGAGGTCCTTGTCGGCTCTGCCCTGGATCCCTTCGGGACCGCTCGACATCGTGATCCTCCAGAAGCCTTCGGGGACTGATCGCTTCCTCCACCATGAGACCAGAGATCGGGGATGAAAGCACCAGGTCCGATTCCGATGGCTGGAGGCGGTCACAGGAGGCCGTGCAGGAAGCGAATGCTCTCGTCCGGGGACAGGGCACCGATCATGAAAGTCGCGAAATGCTCGCAGAAGAAAAGGGTGTCCCGCCGGTGGCGCAGATATAGCCCGTATCCGGGGAACTCAAGGAAGATCATGTCGTTGATGTGGGCTTCGGGGAACCGCATCACCGTCAGCGGGCCGTCTACGAAGGGCCGGCCCGTCTCCCGGGCGGGAATGACCTGGAGCGTGATGTCCGCATAACCCGCGAGCCCGATCAGATGCCGGATCTGCGCCCGCAGCACCGCCGGGCTCCCCAGATCATCGCGCAGGGCGCGCTCATGCATGATCACCCATACCCTCGGGCCGCCGGGGCGGTACAGGACGTCCTGCCGGCTCAGCCGGAGATCCACTCTGCGCCGCAGTTCCGGTTCGGGGATGCCGCGAAGGTCATGCGCGATGACCAGGCGGGCGTACTCGCCGGTCTGCAGCAGGCCCGGCACCCGGAGCGGCGCGTACGCCCTGATCTCGGCCAGTTCCGGTTCCGCCAGCACGTAGAGCTCGAACCAGTCCGGGATCACGTCCCGGTAGGCCTGCACCAGGGTCCGGCCTCCGCGCTTCTGGAGTTCGGCGACGAACTCCTCGTCCACCTCCCGGAGGCGGGTCTCGGCAGGCCCGTCGCTCCCGGCGACACCCCCGCCCGGCGACGGCGAACCGGCGAGGCAGGAGTGCCAGTCCATCGGACCGCGGAGCTCCACGTCGCCCGGCCCGGCATCGGGGCCGTCCTCGGGGGCGGGGACGGGCGCCGCGCGGCGGTGCGCCCTCTCGACGGGATCGTCGGGAGCGTTCTGCGCCTCCTTGTAGCTGCGCTCCAGATCGGCCCAGGAGAACATCAGGTCCGTCTCGCGCCCCCTGATCTCGGCATAGCGATACAACGTCGCCCAAAGGGACTCCAGCAGCTCCCATCGCGGGATCCGCCGGCTGGACTTCCTGAAGAGGTCATGCGCAGTCGAGTGCGGAACACGGCACACGAAAATGCCATGAACCGGGCGCCCGATTTTCGCCAAATCGGCCGAGATATCCTCGATCTCCTGATAACTGGGCGCGCCCGCGGCGCGCCGGTTGTGCTCCAGAAGGGCGACCACCGGCGCGAAGCTGCTGCCGGAAACCCCGTCCGCCATGATCGACTCCGTCCACGATAGAGCCTCTGTGGGTCTACAGCAGGGACATGCTGCCAGTTCCGACAGGGACGGTCCGGTCACATGACACATTTCGTAGCGGTGGTTACAGGAAACACCAAGTGCCTCGTTGAAGGAACATCAGCCAGCAACCGGGATACCTCCGGACCATCCCGGATGAATTCCGGATGTACTGGATGGTAACCCCGCCTCGTCCGAGTCATCCGGGGTTCGGCGTTCTCGTCTCACTTGCGGCGCCGAAGCGCCAAGGTTGACCCCGTCCGTACGAAACTTCGGGGAAGGACAGGGATGCACCACCAGAGTTGCGCCTGCGACGTCCCTCGCACCGCCGGCGAACCGGCCGGCGAGGACGCGTACATGGCACTGGTACTTATGACGGTATGGGCGATACACACCGGTCGTCCTTTGCCGGCCGTCCCCGTGAACGAGCTCAGTGCAGAGGAACTCGAAGAATTCTGGGCAGATCACCTGATCTCAGACGAATCCGCGTTTCCTTCGGCCCCAGGCAAGTGAGCCCGCTCCGAATATGAACACCACCCTGATCGCACTGGACATTCCCAACTTCGGCGACCCGCGCCGTACCCACGACGTCCAGCGCCTCCTCCGCGCCACGATGTACGCGCAACTGGAGGAGTCCTTCGCCATGACGCGGCTGCCCTGGCGGGACTGCCACCGCGAGGACCGCGGCGACGGTGCGCTGATCGTCGCGCCGCCGACCGTGGCCCCCTACGCCGCACTGGATCCCCTGGCCCACCACCTGACGGCGCTGCTGCGCCGCAGCAACCGGCTCGCCAACGACATCACCCGCCTCCGGCTGCGGATGGCCGTGCACTGCGGCGAGGTCCACCATGACGCGCACGGCGTGCTCGGCCAGGACGTCACGCACCTCTTCCGGCTGCTGGACGCCCCCGCGTTCAAGCTGGCCATGGCCGACGCACGGGACGCCGACCTCGGCATGGTCGTGTCCGACCACCTCTACCGCGCCGCGGCCGCGGAAGGGGCCCTCGACCCGGACGCCTACGCTCCCGTGAGCGTCGACTGCAAGCAGGCCCCCAAGGCCAAGGCGCGTCTGTGGCTGCCGCCGCGGCGCTAGTCTCCGATTCGCCGATCGCGCTCCCGGGCAAGATCGTGGTCATCGGCCCGGCCGGCGGGCGGCCCGCCATCGCGGTCGTCCTCCCGGGACACCGCGCCGTCGGCTGATCGACGACCGGAGGGAACGCTCATGCCCGCACATCTGCATCTCCCCCGCCGCGGCCTGCTCAGCGGCACCGCCGCCCTCGTGGGCGGCGCGCTGCTGGGCCCCGTCGCCGGGTCGCCCGCCGCGGCCTCGGCGCAGGCGACGCCCCGCCTGCGCACCCGCGCCGATTGGAAGGCGCGGCCTCCCAAGGTGCCGGCGACCGTGCTGGACCGGGCCCCCGACCACATCGTGGTCCACCACACGGCCTCGGCGAACTCCACCGACTACTCGCCGGACCACGCCCTCGCCCTGTCCCGGGCGATCCAGGACTTCCACATGGACGCCAACGGCTGGGACGACATCGGCGAGCAGCTCACCATCAGCCGCGGCGGCCACCTCATGGAGGGCCGTAACCGCACCCTCGAGGCCGTCTGCACCAGGAGGCACGTCGTCGGTGCGCACACCCTCGGCCAGAACGACCACACGATCGGGATCGAGAACGAGGGCACCTACATGACCGCGGAGCCCACCGCAGCGCTGTGGCGAAGGCTCGTCGCGACCTGCGCGTGGCTTTGCGACGTCTACGATCTCGATCCGCACGCGGCGATCGTCGGGCACCGCGACTACAACGGCACCTCCTGCCCCGGCGACGCCCTGTACGCGCTGCTGCCGCGGCTCCGCGACCAGGTCGCCTACCGCCTGTTCGCCTACCGCCTGGGCGGGCGGGGCGCCGCGGAGGCGTCGCGAGCCAGGCCGAGCGGGCTGCCCGGGCCGCGCTTCACCTTCGACCACGGCCCGGCCCTCGGCCCCGGAGACCCCACCCGCTGACCGGGGCCCGGCAGCGGGCGACGCCCCCGCGCGTCCCGACGAATACCGTCCGGCGCGGCCCGGACGTCTTTTGTCCCTTCGCCGAGGACGCTCTCCGGCAAGTGAATTCTGAACCCGGCACGCCCGAACATTCGAAAGGAAACGGATCGTCCGGCCGGGCCGACCGACGGCAAAGTCCGATGACCGGAATTTTGTCCGGTGCACGCCGCCCGCGCGTTTCACGTGCTCACCCCATGCCCATACCTCAATGGTGTTGCCTGAAGCCAGGAGTTGGGCATGTCATTTGGGTTGAATACCGGCGATTCGGCATGGGTGCTCGTCAGCTTCGCCATGGTGCTGCTCATGACGCCGGGCCTGGCCCTCTTCTACGGCGGCATGGTCCGGTCGAAGAACCTCGTCAGCGTCCTGTACATGAGCTTCGTGTCGATCGCCGTCGTGACCGTCATCTGGTTCCTCTACGGGTACGGCCTGGCGTTCGGCAACGACGCGGGAGGGTCCGGGCTCATCGGCTGGGGCAAGTGGCAGTTCCTGAAGACCACCCCCTCGGTCCTGCGGGGCGTCATCCCGGAGTACGTGTTCTCGCTGTTCCAGCTCGTCTTCGCGATCATCACCCTCGCGCTGATCAGCGGTTCGGTCGCCAACCGCGTCAGGCTCGGGCCCTGGATGGTCTTCGGCGTGGTGTGGGTGACCCTCGTCTACCTCCCGGTCGCCCACTGGGTGTTCTCCAAGGGAGGCTGGATCAACCGGTGGGGCGTGCTGGACTTCGCCGGCGGCCTGGTCGTCGAGCTCAACTCCGGGATCGCGGGCCTGGCGCTGGCGCTGGTGCTCGGGCCGGGCCTGCGCTTCCGCAGGGAGGGTCCTCCCGAGCCGAAGAACATCCCCCTGGTGATGGCCGGCATGGGGCTGCTGTGGTTCGGCTGGTTCGGGTTCAACGGCGGATCGGCGCTCACGGACGGCGCCCTGGCGGCGAACGCCGTGGCCAACACGATGATGTGCGGATGCGTCGCGATGCTGGTCTGGATGCTGCTCGAACGGGCCCGCTTCGGCCGGTTCTCCAGGCTGGGGGGCACGACGGGCGCGCTCGCCGGCCTGGTGGCCATCACCCCGGCCTGCGGGTACGTCAACCTGCTCGGCGCGACGGTCATCGGAATCGTCGTCGCGGTCGTCTGCACCTACGCCGTCGAGGTCAAGACGTCCGTCGGGTACGACGACACCCTGGACGTGGTGGGCATCCACGGCGCCGGCGGCATCGTGGGCGTGGTGCTCCTCGGGTTCTTCGCCACCGGCAAGTACGGCAGCCCCATCGCGGGCCTCGCGTACGGCGGCTCGATCACCCTGCTGGGCAAGCAGATCGTCGCCGTCCTCGCCGTCGGCTGCTACAGCTTCCTGTTCACCTACGCCATCGGCAAGGCGGTGGACGTGCTCATGGCCTTCCGTCCGAGCGCCGAGGAGGAGGCCGCGGGCCTCGACACCGAACTGCGCATCGGATGAGCGCGCCCGGCTGAACTCCCGGCGAGGACCCGGCGATCACAGCGGAAGTGCCCTGCGCAGGCGCCGGATCTGGACGACGGCGTCGCCGAGGACGTCGCCGGAGGGCGGATCGGGCAGGTCCCAAGTCCGCGGCGACCGTTCCTCCCGTACCGCCGCCGCCATCTCGCGAAGATACGACGAGATGGCGCCGGCCTCCTGCTCCGGCGGGGGCTCGGCGCCGCCGCCGACCTCGACGGACGCGGCGGTGACGGTGTCCACGAGCGCGTCGAGCGCGCCCAGGACCGGCAACCAGGCGGCGGCCGTGCGGCCGGCCGGCGGGGGCTCGGCCTGCGCCCGGCGCAGATCGACCCGGGCGGCGTTGAGGCTGCGGTGCAGCGCCCGCCGGTCCCTCTCCCGCACGTCCCGCGAACCGGTGAAGGCCTCGTCGAGGTAGTCGGCGAGCGCCCGGAACCCGGTGGAGAACCGCTCGCCGATCCAGACCCGGCGGCCTCCCGGCCATACGGCGTAGCCGAACACCAGCACGATCAGGCAGCCGAGGAGGGTGTCGGCCAGGCGGGCGAGCACGAGTTCGTCGGCGGGGGTCGGCGAGATCATGTCGAACAGGAAGAGCATCAGCGGGGTGATCGCCACCGTCCGCAGGGCGTAGGACTTGTCCTTCAGCACCGGGATCAGACCGCCGAAGAACGCCGCGAGGGGGACCGCGGCCCAGCCGCGCGGGACGGCCACCAGCACCAGCAGGGTCGGGACGGTCGCGACGATGGTCCCGAGCGCCCGCAGCAGCGAGCGGACGAAGACCGAGCCGAAGTCGGGCTTCAGCACCACGGCGACCGTCAGGGGGAGCCAGAGCGAATGCACCGTGGAGAGTCCCAGGCCGTGGAGCACGTCCGGGAACTCGACGATCGCCGAGGCGATCGCCATGCACAGGGCCAGCCGGAGCCCGTACCGCCAGGCCTCCGGGGACGTGACGGCCATCAGGGCGGCCCGGTGGGCCCGGGTCGCCAGTGGTTTCGGCAGGCCGAGCCAGTCGGGATCCCCGGGGCGTGCCTCCGGGATCCGCCGCCGGATGAACTCGTAGGGCCGCGCGAACTGCGGGTCCCCCTGGAAGGGCGGGATCTCCGCGTGCCTGTTCCCTCCCCGGACGGCGCCGGCGATCCGCCGCACGGCCTCGGGCAGCCCCGGCGGCGCGGGCCGCGCGGACCGGACGAGCGGCGTGAGCGCCTCCAGCAGGGGCAGTGCCGCGTTGAGCAGGCCGACCAGCCACCGCGTCTCCCCGTCCCAGTGCTCGGGCCTCCGGAGGTGATGACGCATCAGGGCGTCCTGAGCGGCGTCCATGGCCATGCTGAGCGCGAGCCGGGCGTCGGCCGGGCGGGGGGCGGCGTCGATCAGATCGGCCGCCCTGTCGTAGACCTCGGCGACCGCCCGGTGCTCGGGCCCCGGGCCCAGCCTCCACGGCCGCCAGACCAGCAGCGCCAGGATGACGAAGAAGGCACCGCCCGCGAGCTGGCAGAGCGGCGGGAACCACCACGACCCGACGTCGGGCAGCCCGGTGCCGATCACGTTCAGGAACAGCAGTGCCAGCGCGGCCCCCGACATGACCTTGCCGATCGAGCTGAGCAGCCCGGACAGCAGGGCCACCGCCGTGGTCATCAGCACCGTCCGCCAGCCGCCGTTGTCGGCGAGCTGGCCGATGACCAGGCCCGCAGCACCCGCCAGTTGCGGGACGAGCAGGCCGAGCGCCCTCGACCGGTACGGGCCGGTGGTGGGCCGCATCGACGCGAGCACCATCCCGGAGGCGGCGAACAACCCGCCGCGGGCCTCGCCCAGGGCGAGCGCCACCGCGACCACCGCGCCGAACGCGACCGCCGTCCGGGCCGCGTCGAGCCAGTGCACGGGCTCCTTGGACAGCGCGAGCGCGCGGCTCAGCCAGTTCCCGGCGTCGACCCGTGTGGCGCCCATCCGCGCACCCGCGCGTCAGACCGCTTGGAACGCGGCGTACAGGAGCGTGAAGACGCCGATGCCGAGGCCCAGGGAGAGGAGCACGTTCGCCGCGCCCCTGGCGTACTTCCCGTCCTGGAAGAGGTGAACGGTGTCCAGCTCGAACGTGCTGAACGTGGTCAGCGCCCCGCAGAAGCCCGTACCGACCAGGCCCTCCGGGCCCGCGCTGACGCTCGCGCCGTGCAGCGCTCCTAGGATCCCCGTGCCGAGGAGGTTGACCGTCAGCGTCCCCCAGGGGAACGCCTTGCCGAACCGCCGCTTGACCAGCGTGTCGAGGACGAAGCGCAGCATGGCGCCGAACGCGCCTCCGACGAGCACCAGCACGTAGATCATGGCGGCGCGCCGTCCTCGGACCCCGCCGCGCGGTAGGGCAGGAGCCCGCCGCCCCAGAGGCCGACGGCGACCGCGATCCAGCCGCCCACCACGCTGACCACCGCGTAGACGGCGCTCTGGTCCCAGACCCCGGCGCGGCCGAGGGCGTGCACCCCGTCGATGAGGTGGGAGAACGTGGTGAACCCGCCGAGGTAGCCGGTCACCAGCAGCGGCCGGGCGACGGGGTGCGGCCTCCCCTTGAGCAGGTACGTCGTCAGGATCCCGATGAAGAGGCAGCCGAGCATGTTGACCAGGAGGGTCCCCCAGGGGAAGCCGTGCCGCGCTCCGGGCATCGCCTTGATGATCAGATCACGAGCCAGGGCCCCGACCGCGCCCCCGATGGCGACGTCGAGGAGCGCTCGCGGCGCTATCCCCGGGTGCCGGAGCGGCCCTTTCCTCCCCCGGTCCAGGACGGAGGTCTCGGCCGCCTCGCGGTGGAGCAGGCGTCCTTCCGCCCTTCCAGGGTCCCCCATGGCCGGGGTCACCACCTGCGCCGGTCAGGTGCGGGCACTCCGAGCAGCAGGCGGCGGACGGCGTCCCAGGCCCCCATGAAGGCGGTCTCGACCTCGGGCGACCACTCCCCCAGGACGCGCGCCCAGGCGCCCCGGTCCCCGGGCAGGACGCTGGCCCCGGCCCGCAGCCCGGTGCCGGCGAGCGCCTCGTGCATCGCGTCGGCCACGTCCTGCGCGGGACTGGCCGTGGTGACGACGTACAGGGACGCCAGAACACCGAAGTCGTCCATCACCGCGGGGCCGGTCACCGCCCGTTCTTCCGGCACAAGGTGGAGCGGGTCGGCGAACAGCAGCCGCCCCGTGGTGTCGTGCACCTCCACGTCGCTGCAAAGCGCCGTGTACGCGTGCCGTTCCCCGCGGGCGAGCCGGCCCGCCAGCATCGTCTCGCCCACCACGACGGTCGAGTCCGGGTGGGCGGTGATGGCGACGTGCTGGTAGAAGCGGGTCCCGCCGAAGGGGATGGTCGTGTCCGGCAGGTATTCCAGGTAGCCGCCGGGGCCCACCGTGAGCCCGACGATCTGCGTGGCGTAGTCCTGCTCCATCCGGTAGAGCCGGGTGGCGCCCTGGGTGGTGACGTGCACGGACGCACCCTCGCCGCAGGAGACGTCCACGCGGTAGCGGTCGCCCTGGAGGACCCCGCCTCCGGACGACATGAGCATGACGTACGGCAGGTCCGGTACCGCCGGGTCGGGGTAGAGCGGCCGGATGATGTGCAGCGGCGCCTTCTGGTAGCGGCCGGTCAGCTCCGTCCTGCCGCCGACGCGCTCGAACTCCAGGTCGAGGAGCCCGACCTTGCCGGGGCTGCCGACCGGGAGCATGTCCACGGCCGAGGCGTGCCGCCGCACCGCGTCCGGCACCCAGCGGGGAAGGTACCGCTCGGGCGAGAGGCGGTCGGTCCCCCCGGAGCCGCTCACCGTCCCTACACCGGCGAGGTACACGCCGCCCCCGCCCGCGCCTCGATGAAGTCCACGACCTCGGCGACGCCGGTACCGACGAGGCAGTCGGTGAGCGCGACCGGGCCCTCGCCGCGCACCGCCCGCGCGTCCCGCTCCATGACCGCGAGGTCGGTGCGGACGTACGGGGCGATGTCGATCTTGTTGATGACCAGGAGGTCGGAGTCCGTGGTGCCGGGGCCGCGCTTGCGCGGCATCTTCTCGCCCTCGGCGGTGTCCAGGACGAAGATGTACACGTCGGCCAGCGCCGGGCTGAAGGTGAGCGTGAGGTTGTCTCCGCCGCTCTCGAACAGCAGCAGGTCGAGCTCGGGGAAGCGGTCGAGCATCTCGGCCGCCGCCGCCAGGTTCATCGTCGGGTCGTCGCGGACGGCGGTGTGCGGGCACGCGCCCGTCTCGACCCCCACGATCCGCTCGGGGTCGAGCGTCCCGGCCAGGGTGCGGCGGACGTGCTCGGCGTCCTCCTGGGTGTAGATGTCATTGGTGATCACGCCGACCTGGTGGCCGAGGCCCTGCAGCCGCGGGACCAGGGCCTCGATCAGCGCCGTCTTGCCGGATCCGACCGGGCCGCCGACGCCCACCTTGAAGACCTTCTCCAGCTCCATCACGTCTCCTTCGTGTCAACGGGTCAGGTGACGAACAGGCGGGCCGCGGCCCGCTCGTGCGCGGCCGAGACGACGTCGGCGACGGGCACCGAGCCGTGCATCTCCCGCGGGTCGCGGGCGGCGAGCGCGGCCCGCGCGACCCGGGCGAGGTCCGGGCGGATCTCCCGCAGCAGCCCCTGGGCTCGCCGGAAATCGGTGCGGGCGAGCCGCACCGCCGCCGCAGTCCAGCTCGCGGCGAACGCGTACAGGTCGGCCGCGACCGCGTGCGCCGCCGGCACGCCGAGGCCCGCGTAGAGCGCGCCCACCACGACCGCGTGGTTGCCCGGCGTGGCCTTCTCCGCCACCAGGTCCGCCAGCCGGGCGGCCTCGGGCACGGGGAAGGCGAAGGCCGCCGTGGCGAGCACCTGCCGCCCGGTCCGGGTCGAGGCGCCCCGCTGCTCGCGGTTGAGCTTGATCGCGTGCAGTCGCCGGTCGACGCGGACCAGCCCGTCCCAGTCCGCCTCGCGGGCCGCTCGGTGCGCCAGCGCCAGCGCCGTCGCGTCCGCGGGGCCCACCGCGTTGTACAGCAGGTCGGCCAGCAGCTCCCGCAGGTTCTCGGGCCCGGTGATCCGCAGCTGGACGTAGCCCTCCAGCCCGTGCGACAGCGTGTACATCCCGCTCGGGAAGCCGGAGTCGGTGAGCTGGAGCTGGGCCAGCAGCGGGTCCAGGTCCGCGGTGCCCGGACGCGCGCTCATGCCAAGAAGAACAGCCGGTTAAGGGGCAGCTTCGTGGCCGGCTCGATGTGCGCGGGCTCCCCGTCGACGGTCACCCGGTACGTCTCCGGATCGACCTTGATCTCGGCGAGCGTCGAGTTGCGGAGCATGTGGCGCTTGTCGACGGTCCGGCACTGGCGCACCGGCCGGACCAGCCGCTTCAGTTCGAGCCGCTCGGGCACGCCCGCCTCGATCGCGGCGCCGGACATGAAGGTCACGCAGGTGCTCGACAGCGCCCGGCCGAAGGCCCCGTACATGGGCCGGTAGTAGACGGGCTGCGGCGTCGGCAGGGACGCGTTCGGGTCGCCCATCTGCACCCAGCTCACCAGGCCGCCCTTGATGACCATGTAGGGCTTGGCGCCGAAGGAGTGGACCGGCCACAGCACGATGTCGGCGAGCTTGCCGTCCTCCAGCGAGCCGATCGTGTCCGCCATCCCGGAGACGCGGGCGGGGTTGATCGTCAGCTTGGCCAGGTAGCGCAGCACCCGGAAGTTGTCGTTGCGGGACGAGTCCTCGGGCAGCGCGCCCCTCTTGTCCTTGTTGTGGTGGGCCACCTGGAAGGCGCGGGTGAACGACTCGCCCACCCGGCCCATCGCCTGGGAGTCCGAGCCGATGATGCTGATGACGCCGAGGTCGTGCAGCACCGTCTCGGCCGAGATGGTCTCGGCGCGCACGCGGCTGTCGGCGAACGCCACGTCCTCGGGGACGTCGTAGCTGAGGTGGTGGCAGACCATCGTCATGTCCAGCAACTCGTCCACCGAGTTGGCGGTGTAGGGCAGCGTCGGGTTCGTGGAGGCCGGGAGCACGTTCGGCTCGCCGGTCACCCGCAGGATGTCGGGGGCGTGCCCGCCGCCCGCGCCCTCGGAGTGGTAGGTGTGGATCGCGCGGCCGTTGATCGCGTTGATGGTGTCCTCGACGAAGCCGGCCTCGTTCAGGGTGTCGGTGTGGATGTTGATCTGGATGTCCATCTCGTCGGCGACCGACAGCGCGCAGTCGATGACGGCCGGGGTGGAGCCCCAGTCCTCGTGCACCTTCAGCCCGGCGGCGCCGGCGGCGATCTGCTCCTCCAGCGGGCCCGGCAGGCTGCTGTTGCCCTTGCCGTAGACCGCGATGTTGATCGGGATGTCCTCGTAGGCCTGGAGGATGCGGGCGATGTTCCACGGGCCGGGTGTGGTGGTGCAGCCGCGGCTGCCGTCCGCCGGGCCGGTGCCGCCGCCGACCAGGGTGGTGATCCCGTTGCTCAGCGCGTGCTGGGCCTGCTGGGGCGAGATGAAGTGGACGTGGGTGTCGATCGCCCCCGGCGTGGCGATGAAGTTCTCGCCGGAGACCACCTCGGTCGTGGCGCTGATGATGAGGCGCCGGTCGACGCCGTTCTGGGTGTGCGGGTTGCCCGACTTGCCGATCCCGGCGATCCTCCCGTCCTTGATGCCGATGTCGCCCTTGACGACGCCCAGCACCGGGTCGAGGATCAGCGCGTTCGTGATCACGACGTCCAGGGCGGTCGACCGCCCCGACGCCGGGTCGGCCGACATGCCGTCGCGGGCCGTCTTGCCGCCCCCGTACTGGGCCTCGTCCCCGTAGTGCCCCTCGGTGTGGTCCTTCTCCACCTCGACGACGAGGTTGGTGTCCCCGAGGCGGAGCCGGTCGCCGACCGTCGGGCCGTACATGGACGCGTACTGCTGACGGCTCATCGTGGTCATGGCGGCTCAGCCCTTCTTTCCGGAGCGTGCGGTCTTTCCCGAACGTGCGGACTTCGTCCTCCTGGACGCCTTCTTCGGCGCTTCCACCGGCTCGTCGAGATAGCCGCGCTTGTGCAGCCTCCGCAGCGCCGTGCGGTGCGCCTCGCTCGACCGGACGCTGCCGTTGAGCAGGCCGCCGAACCCCACCAGCCGCAGCCCTCCGCCGTACTCGACCAGGGTCACCTCCTTGGTGTCCCCGGGTTCGAACCGGACCGCCGTTCCCGAGGGGATGTCCAGGCGCTTTCCGAACGCCCTGTCGCGATCGAACTTCAGCGCCCGGTTGGTCTCGAAGAAATGGAAGTGCGACCCGACCTGGACGGCGCGGTCCCCCGTGTTCTGCACAAAGATGGTCTCCCTGGGCTGACCGGCGTTCAGCTCGATATCGCCCTCGCCGTACATGTAAACGTCATCCGACATGGGACCCCTCCCCTTTGAAGTCCGCCATCACCCGGCGTGGAATTTCCGGGACTCGCCCGTGGCCCTGCTCATGGCCCGGCCCGCGCTCGTCCCCATGACCGCGGCCCTGCTCGTCCCCGTGACTCTGCTCCTCTGCGTGACTCTGCTCGTCCTCATGGCCGTGCCCGTGCCCGTGGCCGTGGCCGTGCCCGTGGGCGGCCTGCGCCAGCCCGTCGTCGCCGTGCCGGCTCCACCGTTGCTCCGCCTCGGCCACCCGTTCGCGGATCAGCGCGGCGAGAGAGGCCCTCCCCAGGAGCGGGCCCGCGGTCCGGGCGCCGGGCCGCTGCGGCACCGGAACGAAGGAGGCGGGAACCAGGACGACGTCGCCCGCCCCCAGCCGGCGGCAGCGTTCGAGCCCCTCGTCCACGTCCGGTTCGCCCCCCTCCAGCGCGACCTCGACCCAGCGGACGGGCGTGTACTGCCACACCAGCCGCGCCACCCTGAACAGGTCGGCGTCCGGCTCGGGCCCGGCGGCGGGCGCCGCCAGCAGCACCGCGCGCTCTCCCGGTCCGTCGCCCAGCGCCCGGTTCACCGCGCCCCTGATCCAGCTGACCAGGTGCTCGGCGGTGCCCAGCGGACCGGCCAGCAGCAGATCCCCCGGCGCGCGGCCACGGGCCGCCCACCTCAGCGTCTGCGCGGTGACGACCGGCAGGTCCGGGTCGCGCCCGAGCGTCATCGGCACCGCCACGATCCGGTCGCCGCCCCGCAGCGCCGCGTGAAGGTCCCGTCCCGGCGCGCGGACGTCCGGGCCGGCGAGCCCGACCAGGGCCGGAAGGCACCGGCCCTGCCGGCTCTCATGCCCGCCGACCAGGATGACCTTCCGGCCGCCGGGCACTACTTGCCGCCGACCGGGTCGTGGCAGGAGACCAGCTTGGTGCCGTCGTCGAAGGCGGCCTCGATCTGGATCAGCTTCAGCATCGCGCGCACGCCGGGCAGCACGTCGCCCGGCCCGACGACCCGCTTGCCGAGCTCCATGCACTCCGCGACGGTCCGGCCGTCCCGGGCGGCCTCCACGATCGCCGAGCTGATCAGCGCCACCGTCTCGGCGTAGTTGAGCTTCAGGCCCCTGTCCCGGCGCTGCTGCGCCATCTGCGCGGCGGTGAAGATGACCAGCTTGTCCATCTCCCGCGGGGTGAGGTTCATTCAGTGCTCCTTTCCGCGCCCGGCTCCACCGACGGTCAACCGGTGCGCTCGATCTTCTTGAGCATCGGGACGGCGGCGAGGAACACCCAGCTGACCAGCACGAACGGCCAGGTGAGGGTGTGGCCTCCGACCACCTCGAACAGGGTGCCGATGCCGGCCGTCAGGCCGGCCGCCGCCACCGTGCCGACCACGGCGTACACGGCGCTCACCGGGCTGATCGCGACGAAGGTGCCGAACAGCGCGAGGCCGGTCAGCACGGAGTTGTAGCCGTACAGGCCCGCTCCCAGGTCCGCGGCCTGCGCGCCCAGGACCCAGCCGGTCAGCAGGCCGATGAGGCTGGAGGCCAGAGCCACCAGCCCGGTCACCCAGCCGGCGAGGACCAGCCCGGCCAGGAAAATCAGTCCGACGTACCACTGGTTCTGGAAGAACACCTGGCCGACGCCGCTGAAGGTGCCCTTCCAGAAGTAGTTCCAGGTCATCGCCGTCCCGGGAGCGGACGCGGACGGCGGGGCCGAGCCCGCGTGCTCCGCCCAGATCCGGCCGAAGGACGGCCCGCCGATCACCATCACGGACGTGACCACGCAGAAGGGAGCGGTGAAGGTGGGCAGGTCGTACGGGGCCAGGAAGACCCTCAGCGCCGCGGTGAGCACGCTGCCGGCGATCGCGCCGCCGACCACGAGCAGGGCCGTCATCCACCGGATGTCCAGGTAGAGGACGAGGCTGACGCCGATCAGCGTGCCGCAGAAGCCCTCCAGCCCCAGCGAGATCCGGTCCCGCCAGGAGACTCCCAGCAGATGGGCGGTGAGCGTGGCGGCCACCGTTCCCAGCAGCCCGAAGACGCCGAACTGCCACCCGCCCACGAACAGCGCGACGATGAAGACCAGGCCGGTCCAGTAGTTCGGCTGGAAATCGACCTGGGCGACGCCCCGCGGAATCGTGAGCAGACGGTCAAGGCCTCGGCGTCGCTCCGGATTCGCCGCCGTTTCCGCCGGCTCGGGCGGTTCGGACGGGTCCGGCGGAGTGGGTGCCGAGGACAATGGCCGACTCCTTGAACGGGCATGCGTGATCGACGGACGGGACTTCCTGCGTCCGGTCTGGTTCCCGAAGGCCCGATCAACTAGCCCAAGGAAGTGCACGTTTTGGGTCAACCGGCGGCGCGGGCCGGCGGTGCCACGGGTTCGGCAAGGCTTCGCAATCCCTTGGCGATCGGCCTGTCTCCGGCCGCCGGGCGGGCAGGACCCCCGTCGTGAGCGAGCAGCGCCCCGCCGGGACGATCCTGATCCGCGATGTGCGGATCTTCGACGGGTTGAGCGACCGGGTGCGGACCGGGTACGTGGTGACCGAGGGAGCCAAGATCAGGGCCGTGGGCGAAGGGGATCCGCCCCCGCCCGGCGCGGCGGAGGGGGACGCGCCGGGAACGGTCATCGACGGGCGCGGGGCGACGCTCGTCCCCGGGCTCAGCGACGCCCACGTCCATCTGCTCCTGGCCGGAGCCACGCAGGCCGAGCTGATGCTCGGCGGCGCGGGCGTCGGGCACCTCAGGGGCGCGGCGGAGGCCCGCGCGATGCTGATGCGCGGGTTCACGACCGTGCGCGACATGGCCGGCGACACCGGCGACCTCAAGCGCCTGATCGACGCGGGCGCGCTGCCCGGCCCGCGGATCTACCCCAGCCAGGCGGGCCTGTCCCAGACCGGCGGGCACGGGGACTTCGGCATGGTGTACGACGTGCCGACCGCCCTCGGCGGGGCCGCCTCGCACGCCGAGCGGCTCGGGCTCATGCGGGTCGCCGACGGCACGGCCCAGGTGCTCGCGGGCGTGCGCGAGCAGCTGAAGAAGGGGGCCTCGCAGATCAAGATGATGGCCGGGGGCGGGGTCGCGTCCGCCTACGACCACCTGGACGTCCTGCAGTACACCGCCGAGGAGCTGCGCGCCGGAGTGCAGGCGGCGGCCGACTGGGGCACCTATGTCGCGGTGCACGTCTACACCGGCGCCGGGATCCGCCGTGCGGTCCGGGCCGGGGTGCGGGTGATCGAGCACGGGCACCTGGCCGGAGAGGACGACATCGCCTTCATGGCCGAACACGGCGTCTGGCTGTGCGGGCAGCCGTTCGCGGAGAGCGACCACTCCTTCGCGGACCCGTCGTCGGCCGAGAAGAACCGCCGGGTGTGCGAGGGGGTCGAGCGCGTCTTCGGGTGGGCTCTGGAGCACGGCGTGCGGGTGGCGTTCGGCACCGACCTGATGCTGGACCCGGCCCGCAGTGCCAGGCAGAGCGAGATGCTCGCCCGGATGGCCGGTCTCGCGGGCGGCCCCATGGCGGCGTTGAAGATCGCCACGTCCGACAACGCCGAGCTGTTCCGCAAGTCCGGGGCGCGCGACCCTTACCAGAACCCGGCGCCCGCCGACGTCGCCGCGTACGGGAACGGGCCGCACGTCGCCCACCTGGGCGTCATCGCAGAGGGGGCCTGGGCCGATCTGCTGCTCGTCGACGGCGACCCCACCCGGGACCTGAGCCTGCTCGCCGATCCCGCCAACCTGAAGGTCATCGTCAAGGACGGCCGGATCTACAAGGACGCGCTGCCCTGATCAGGGGTCGCGGCGCAGGATGATGAGGGCGACGTCGTCCTCGCGGTGCCCGAACTCGGCGATGATGCGGTCGCTGTAGGCCTCCAGGTCGTCGTCCACGTCCGTGGCGATGGCCTTGAGTCGTTCGAGGTTGGCGGCCAGGGCGACGTTGCGGTCCTCGATGAGCCCGTCGGTGATGAGGACGACGGTCCCGCCCGGGGGGACGCTCGTCTCCTCCAGGCCGAGCCGCTCGGCGGGGAAGCCGAGCAGCAGTCCGCCCCGGGATCCGTACTCGGCCTGCCCGCCGGCGATGTGGAGGGGCGGGAGGTGTCCCGCGTTGGCGACCTGGAGCCGTCCCGTCCGCGGGTCCAGCGACATCAGGCACATGGTGGCCGTCTGGTCGTCGTGGTAGCGCTGCATCACGTTGTTGAGCAGCCGCAGGATGTCGGTGATGCCATGGCCCTCCGCGGCGAAGGCGCGCATCGCGTGCCGCAGTTCGGCCATGACGGTCGCGGCGTGCAGGGAGTGCCCCTGGACGTCGCCGATCGCGACCAGGACGTCCTCGTCCCGGTGGATGACCTCGTAGAAGTCACCGCCGACCTCGGCCTGGTCGCTGGCCGGCTCGTAGCGGACGCTGAACGCCCAGCCCGGCATGGCCGGGTGGACGGCGGGCAGCAGGCTGCGCTGGAGCGTCAGCGAGATCAGGTGCTCCTCGGTGTAGGAGCGCAGCGCCTCCATCGCGAGGACCACCGCCTGCCCCAGCTGCCGCAGGAGCTGGACGGAGTCCTCGTCGGCCGCGCCGCGGGCCTCGATCGCCACCCCGATCGGAGGGCGGTCGCGCTTGACCCGCGAGGTGACGAGGAGGACGTCGCCCGTGGAGGCGCTGTCGGGCAGCATCTCCCGCCACTGCTCCTCCGGCACGCTGACGATGCGGGTGCCGGTGTCGTCGCCGAGGCCGGCCAGCGCGGCGAGCCGTGCCGGCACCTCGGGAGGGCAGGGCCGGTTCCACGAGTCGCCGCCCAGGTGGACGCTCCTCCTCACCTGGCCGTCCGGAGGGTGGACGAACACGGCCGCGGGCACCCCGAAGATGTCGAAGGCGCCGCGCACCGCCACCGACGCGAGCCCGTCGAAGCTCTGGGCGGCGTTGATGGCCAGCGAGGTGCGGGTGAAGGCCGCCATCCGCTCGGCGATCCGCTCGGCGCGGCGCCGGGCCTGGTAGTAGCGCAGGACGGCCTCGGCCGTGGCGATGAACTCGCCCGGGTCGATGGGGTCGGTCATGTAGGCGTCGGCGCCGCGCCGCAGCCCGCTGGTGCGGTCGTTGGTGTCGACGGCCGTGGCGGAGATGTGCACGACGGGCAGCGAGGCCGTGGCGGGGGCGGCCTTGATCTGCTCGCAGACCTCCATGCCGTTGGCGTCGGGCAGCCGGACGTCCAGGACGACCAGGTCGACCTCGTGCTCGGCCAGCCGTTCCCAGCACTGGGCGGCGGACGCGGCCTCCACGACGGTGTGGCCGGCCCGGCGCAGCCAGCTGCCGATGATGTAGCGCTTGGTCTCGTTGTCGTCGACGACCAGGGTGGTCGCGGTCGGTATCGCGTCGGTCATGGCGTTCGGGCCGTTCGTCGGGTTCGGGCCCGCGCCACCGCGTCGGCGAGCATGACCGGGGCGAGCTGGGCCTGGTCGAGGACGGCGTCGACGCGCGCGGGCCGCGCCGCGTCCGAGAAGGCCGCGTCCGAGGAGGCGACCAGCACGACGGCCGTCGCGGGGGGCGGCTCGGCCTGCCCGCCGACCGCGTCGGCGCTGGAGATGTCGGGGCCGAGCACGATCAGGTCGGGCGGCTCGGGGGAGGCGGCCAGGTCGCGGACGGCCCCCGGGTCGGCGGCCTCGCTGACGCGGTCGGCGGTGCCGCCCAGCATGTCGCGCAGCACCTGGCGCGTGGCGTCGTCCCCGTCGGCGATCAGGACGTGGGAGAGGCCGAGTTCGGCCAGGCTCTGGTACGGGGGGAGGCGCAGGGTCACCGTCGTGCCCGCGCCCACCTCGCTCTCCAGCGTCAGGTCGCCGCCGAGCGCCTGGGCGAGCCGGCGGGAGTAGGTCAGCCCGAGGCCCGTCCCGCCGGGCTTGCCGCCGGGCACCTGATAGAACTCCTCGAAGACGCGCTCCTGCTCGCCGGGCGGGATCCCCACGCCGGTGTCGGCGACGACGAACTCCAGGTGCTCGGGGGCGCGCCGCGTCGTCAGGCGCACCTCGCCCTCGTCGGTGAACTTGAGCCCGTTGGCCACCAGGTTGCGCAGGATGCGGGTCAGCATGACCTCGTCGGTGACCATGGTGAGGGCCCCGGCCTCGGCGGCGTCCACCTCGAGCCGCACCCCGGCCTGGGCGGCCATGGGCGTCATCAGGTCGGCCAGCTGCCGCAGCACCGAGGACACCTCGACGAAGCTGCGGCGCGGCGCGAGCCTGCCCTGCTCGGCCTTGGCCATGTCCAGCAGCTCGCTCACCAGCGAAAGCAGGGTCTCGCTCGCACCGGCGATCAGCGAGACCTGGTGCCGCTGCTCCTCGGTGAGGGGCTCGGCGGCGGGGTCGAGGAGCAGCCGGGTGAGGCCGATGACCCCGTTGACGGGGGTGCGCAGCTCGTGGCTGATGTTGGCCCAGAAGCGGTTCTTGGCCTCGCCCGCGTCGCGGAGCTGCTCGGACTTCTCCTCCAGCTCGGCGTACAGGGCCACCACACCCCGGTTGGTCTCCTCAAGCTCGGTGGACAGCTCGTTGTAGAGGGCCATCACGCCCTGGTTCGTCTCCTCCAGCTCGCTGTTGAGCGAACGGAGTTCCTCGCTCTGCCGCCGCACGTCCTCAAGTGCCCGCAGCAGTTCGGCGTTCTGGGTCCGGAGCTCTTCCAGGGCGGTGGCGGGTTGCAGGCGGCCCAGCCGCGCCCGGAGGTCGGCCAGCGTCGGGCCGGACACCGCGGAGGCGTCCGCGGGCAGGCCCTTGGCGAGCCGGACGACCCGCCGCGTCCCCGTCCCCGACTCCTCCACCAGGTCCAGGAGGCGCGCGGCCGCGGCGTCGCCCTCCTTGGGACGGACGGCCCCGGGAGCGGGCGCGTACTCGATCTCGATCAGCAGCCGCGGCACCGGCCGCCGGTCCAGGCAGAAGACGACCGAGACCGTGCCCGAGTGGGTCACGAGCTCCCGGCCGATCTCGCTGAGCGCGGTGGCGACCCGGACCTGGTCCTGGAAGTCCAGCCGGACCGCCGCGGCGACCTGCCGGCCTGCCTGCCGGAGGGCGAAGACGCCCTCGTCGTCGGCCACCCGCAAACGCAGCAGTTCCTCCGCCATAGGCTCACCTCCGCCCGGGGGCCGTCACGGCGAGGACGCAGCGGTCGTCGTGCCGCACCCCGGCGGACCGCAGCAGGTCCGCGGCGATCAGCAGCGGGCCGCGGGAGGGCGCGGGCAGGGCTGCGGCGTCCCACTTGTCGGTCAGCCCGTCGGAGTGCATCACCACCGCCGCGTCCGGCGGCAGGGTGTAGGAGTGCTCGCGCAGCGTCCTGGTCTTCGCGCCGGCGATGCCCGGCACCGAGATCATGCCGTGCCGGCGTTCCGGGCCGACGATCCATCCGGCGACGTTGCCGAGGCCCGCGTACCGCACCGTGTCCGCCGCCCGGTCCACCGACGCCACCGCGACCGCGCCGCCGCGGGTCGCGCCGAGGCGCTGGTGCACCTGCCGCAGCAGGTCGATGGGGCGCGCCGGCAGCACGGCCTCGCGGATCGCACGGACGGCCTCCTGGGCGGCGCGCGCCGCCATCGGCCCGTGCCCAAGGCCGTCGCAGACCATCGCGTAGACGGTCCCGCCGTCCACCCGCGCGGCGTAGGCGTCGCCGCACTCCTCCTCGCCGTCGATCGGCCGGTTAAGGCCGGCGAACGGCGGTCCCGGCACCGGGACGGCGCCCCGGTCGCCTGACCGCGAGAACCCGGCGTACAGCACGGTCCCGGCGCCCGGTCGCGAGTGCATGCCGGTACGGTCGGCGAGCCGCTCGATCGAGCCGAGCCCCAGGCCGAGCGTGCCGGACGTGGAGTGGCCGTCCAGCCGGGACGCGCGGACGTCGGTCATGCCGGGCCCGTGGTCCACGCACACGACCTCCAGCACGGCCTCCTCGCCCGTCCGGACGATTCGCACCAGGATCTCTCCCCGCACCGCGTGCTTGGAGAGGTTGGTGGCCGCCTCGGTCACCGCGAGCTGGATCTGGCCGAGGCGCTCCCCGGCGAAGCCGAGCCGTTCGGCCATGCGGACGGCCTGGCGCCGCGCGCCGGCCGCCGCACTGGGCTCCTCGGCGCGCAGCCACACCGCGTCATCGGATGGCGGGCTGGTCATCCATCCGGTGCCGGTCAGCGGATCCACTTGGTCACCGTCACCGTGGTGCCCTTCCCTACCTCGGTCTCCAGCTCGAACTCGTCGGCCAGGCGCCGCGCGCCCGGCAGCCCCAGGCCGAGGCCGCCCCCACTCGTCCATCCCTCTGTCAGCGCCTGCGCGATGTCGGGAATTCCTCCGCCCTCGTCGCTGAACACCAGCCGGACGCCCGCGCGGCCCCGCGCGTTGACGACGGACTCCACACGCGCCATGCCGCCTCCGCCGTGCACGAAGGTGTTGCGGGCCAGCTCGCTCGCCGCCGTGACGATCTTGGTCTGGTCGACCAGCGACATCCCGGCCGACGCGGCGGCGGCCCGCACCAGCTGCCGCACCCGGACCACGTCGTCGTTGGAGGCGATGGGAAGCGAATCGCCCGCCGGACTGGTCACGGGCTGCCCACGGTGCCCGAGCCGACGGACGGCAGCGGCGCACCGAGCAGCCGCATGCCCTTCTCCAGGTCCAGGGCGGTGCGCACGCCGCCGAGCGACTGCCCCAGCTCGACCAGGGTGATCGCCACGGCGGGCCGCATGCCCACCACGACCGTCTCCGCGTCCATCAGCCGCGACATCGAGGCGATGGTGGCGAACATCCTGCCGATGAAGGAGTCGACGATGTCCACCGCGGTGATGTCGATGATCACTCCGCGGGCGCCCGTCTTGACGATGCGGTCCGCCAGGTCCTCCTGGAGCGTCAGGACGCTCTGGTCCTGCAGGTCGATCTGGATCGACACCAGCAGGACGTCACCGATCTTGAGAATCGGCACCCGCTCCATCAGGCACCCGCCCCGTCGACGACCCGGGCCCCGCTGCGCTCCAGCGCCCACGCCAGGGCGTCGGCCAGCGACGCCTTCGTCGGGATGTCGCCGAACTCGATCCCGAGCGCCACGATGGTCTGGGCGATCTGCGGTCTGATGCCGGAGATCACGCATTCGGTGCCCATCAGCCGGGCGGCCATGACCGTCTTCAGCAGGTGCTGGGCCACCTCGGTGTCCACCGCCGGAACCCCGGTGATGTCGATCACCGCGAACTGCGAGCCGGTCTCCACCAGGCGCTCGAGCAGGGTCTCCATGACCACCTGGGTGCGCGCCGAGTCGAGCGTGCCCACCAGGGGCACGCCGAGGATGCCCTCCCACAGCTTCACGACCGGGGTGGACAGCTCCAGCAGCTGCTCCATCTGGTCGGCGATGACCTGCTCGCGCGCGGCGGCGTAGGTCTCGAAGGTCACCAGGCCCAGATCGTCGATCTCCGACGAGAACGCCGCGAACTCGCTGTAGGCGGCCACGTCGCCGACTGCGCCGACCTGCTCCAGGACCGCCTGCTTGAGCGCGAACACGCTCACCGCGGTCTCGGTGGGGCTGAACCCCTGCCGGGCCCGGCTGCGCGAGATCTCCGTGAGCACGGCCCGGAGCTCGCCGGCCGCCTCGCCCTCGCCGCCGGCCGACCTCTCGATCAGCCCGTACAGCTCGGAGAGCTCGGTCCTGAGCTCACTCTCCGTGATCCGGCCGCGCACGCCCGCGACGGCCAGCCCGACCCACCGGTCAAGGACGACATCCCGCCGGGAGCGCAGCAGCTCCGGAAGATGCGCATCGCCTGTTCCCTTGCTCAAAAGCCGTGCTCCCTCTCTGACCGCCGGGCCTCTTCAGCACGCAAGTGCGCTGCGGGAAGAGTACCGCCCATAGCAGAGAGAAACGGACTTACCACCATGATCATCGGCGGTCGGCCCGAAATGGCTCCGGCCGGTGGCGGCGCCCGGCGGGCGGATCGCGTACCAGGAGCCGACTCACCAGTAACCCCGGTTCGCCGGACTTTCGGCGGTGACGGAGCGTGCACACGGCGTCGTGGCCCATCCGGCCCGTGCGGTCGCCGGGCCCTCGGCCGCGAGGGCTGCACTCGGGCCTGCTCCGCGCGACAGATGATGGATGAAAAGCCACTCTCTCTCCTCAAGCCTAGATGAAGCTCCATGGCTCGGACGCTCCGGCCGATGGTGTGCTTGCCGGCATGGTGACGATGGGACGGACGATGGTGCCCGCGGGAGAAGGCCGGGCGGTACGGGTGGGCGCCGGGCGGCGCGTGCGGGTGGTGGACGTGGAGGGCGGGCAGGTCGGCGACCTGTTCGCGTTCTCCGCGCTCGATCCGCACGAGCATCTGAGCGCCGCGCACACCCGGAGCGTGACGAGCCGGCTCTTCCCCCTGGTGGGCGAGGCGTTCGTCACCGACCGCCGGAGGCCGATCCTGGCCCTGGTGGACGACACCTCGCCGGGGTCGCACGACATGCTGATCGCCGCCTGCGACCCGGCGCGGTACGAGGCGCTCGGGGTCCCCGGGCACGCCTCGTGCGCGCGGAACCTGGAATCGGCGCTCGCGGGGCTGGGGCCGGCCGCGGCGAGGCCGGCCGTCGCCGCCACCCCGCAGCCGGTCAACGTGTTCATGCGGATCCCGGTCGAGGAGGACGGACGGCTGCGGTGGATGGCCGCCGAGAGCCGGGCGGGGGACGCGGTCACCTTCGAGGCGCTCATGGACTGCGTGGTCGTCGTTTCGGCGTGCCCGCAGGACCTGAACGGCATCAACGGCGACGGCCCGACCCCGCTGGCCATCGACGTCCTGTGAACCGGACCGGCCCGGACCCGGGCCGCGACCGGACCGTGCACGACCTGAACGAGAGGAAAACGGAGATGACCGTCACAACCGTGCATCCGGCGCTCGAGCCGGGCCGCGTGGGCGAGCTGCGGACGTCCAACCGGATGGCGGTGGCCCCGATGACGCGGGTGTCGGCCGCGCCGGACGGCACGCCGACGCGCGAGATGGCCGAGTACTACGCGGAGTTCGCCCGCGGCGGCTTCGGTCTGATCATCACCGAGGGGGTCTACACCGACGCCGCCTACAGCCAGGGCTACCTCAACCAGCCGGGCCTGGTGTCGGAACGGCACGTGACCGCTTGGCGCGAGGCCACCACCGAGGTGCACGAGGCGGGGGGAACCATCGTCGCCCAGCTGATGCACGCGGGCGCGCTGTCGCAGGGGAACCCCTACCGCGACGGCACCGCCGGGCCGTCCGCGGTGGTGCCGCAGGGTGTCAGGATGCCCGAGTACGGCGGGCACGGCCCCTGGCCGGCGCCGAAGGAGATGAGCACGGCCGATATCAGGGAGGCCGTGGACGGTTTCGTCGCCTCCGCCGTGAACGCCAGGCGCGCCGGGTTCGACGGCGTGGAGGTCCACGGGGCCAACGGCTACCTGCTGGACCAGTTCCTCACCGACTACACCAACCTGCGCGAGGACTCCTACGGCGGGACGGTGGCCGACCGGGTGCGCCTGACGGCGGAGGTCGTCGCGGCGATCCGCGCGGAGGTGGGGCCGGACTGGTGCGTCGGGGTCCGGCTCTCACAGACCAAGGTGAACGACTTCCGGTACCGCTGGCCCGGTGGCGCCCACGACGCCGAGGTGATCTTCACGGCGCTGACCGAGGCGGGCGCGACCTACCTGCACGTCGCGAGCGAGGGGCGGAACTGGCTCGACTCCGCACGGCTGGAGCGGGGCCTCACCGTCACCGGCCTGGCCCGCCGGGTGAGCGGCCTGCCGGTGATCGCCAACGGCGGTATGCACGAGCCGGAGCTGTCGGCGCAGGTCCTGGCGGACGGCCACGCCGACCTGGTCTCGATCGCCAGGGGCGCCCTGGTGCACCCCGACCTGCCGAACCGCCTGGCCGAGGGGCGGGCGCCGGAGCGCTTCGAGCATGCGATGCTGTCGCCGATGGTCACCCTGGACAACGTCCGGCGCTGGCGGCTGGCGGCCGGTGCGGACGCCTGATCCGGCAGGGGCGGCGAGAGGGGCGGCGTCATGAGCGGAGGCTGGCACGGCGGGGCCGCCGCGGTGGTGGCACTGGGATTCGACGTGGACGCCGAGACGCCGGTCCTCGCCCAGGGCGGCCGGTACGCGGCGCACGCGAGCACCATGTCGCACCAGGCCTACGGCCCGGACGTGGGGCTGCCGCGCATCCTGGACCTGCTGGACGAGATGGAGGTCCCGGCGACGTTCTTCGTACCGGGCTGGGTCGCCGAGCGGCGCCCGGGGCTCGCCGCCTCCGTCGTCGAGCGCGGCCACGAGGTGGCGCACCACTCCTACTCCCATCGCCCGCCCACGTCGATGTCCCCGCAGGAGGAGCGCGCGGACTTCGTCCGCGCCCTGGAGGTCTTCGCCCGGCAGGGCATCGAGGTCACAGGGCACCGGGCGGCGCTGTGGGAGGCGTCCTGGACGACGGCCGAACTGGTCGCCGAGCACGGGCTGCGCTACGACTCGTCCCTGATGGGCGACGACCGTCCCTACCGCGTGCCGACCGGGGCGGGCGAGATCGTCGAGCTGCCGGTGCACTGGTCGCTGGACGACTGGGAGCAGTACGCCTACCTGCCGGAGCCGCACGTCGGGTCGGTGATCGAGTCGCCGCGCAAGGTACTGGAGCTGTGGCGCGCGGAGCTGGACGGCATGCGGCGGTACCGGTGCCTGTTCAACCTCTGCGTGCACCCGTTCCTGTCCGGGCGCCCGGGCCGGGCTCTCGCCCTGCGCCAGTTCATCGAGTACGCGCGGGAGTGCGGCGACGTGGCGTTCGCGCGGTGCCGGGACGTCGCCGAGGCGGCGTTCGCCGACCCGGACGTCCGGCCGCGCCCGCACCGCCCGCCGCGGGTGGACCCGGACGTCCACCCGCACTGACCCGCCCGCCCGGGGGCGCCGCCGGCATGGCCCGACCGCTCCGGCCGGTCAGGCCATGTCGGCGGCTTGCAGTGCCAGGAAGAGGTCGACGCGGTCGGCGGTGCGGGAGGTGTCGCGCCCGGTCAGCTCGGCGATCTTGGCGAGCCGGTTCCGCAGCGTGTTGACGTGCACCCGCAGGGCGGCGGCGGTGGCCTGCCAGTGCCCGTCGTGGTCGAGGAAGGCGCGCAGCGTGGCCTCCAGCTCGCCGCCCCGCCTGGCGTCGTGCTCGCGGACCGGTCCGAGCACGCCGTCGGCGAGGGTCCGCAGCGCGGCGGCGTTCTGCGTCCCGAGCAGGAGCCGGTGGGGGCCGAGCTCGGCGAAGGTCCGGACGGCGGGGCCCGCGCCGCCGCGCCGCAGGGTCCGGCAGACCTCGCGCGCCCTGATGAGCGGTTCGCGCAGCGCCGCGGGCCCCCGGACGGTCCCGCCGAGCCCGACGACGGCGCGGCGGCCGGGGAACCGCTCCCCCACCGCGGCGGCGAGGCGCTCGGCGAGGGGCGCCGCGTCCCGCTCGTCGTGCCGCCACGACAGGACCGCCACCACGTCCTGCGATCCGGCCGCCACCACCACCGGCACGCCGGTGGAGACGAAGAACTCGCCGATCACCTCCGCCAGCCCGGGCAGGGTGGCCTCCGGACCCGCGAACGCCGTCGTCCACACCGCGAGCGGGCCCTCGGGGTCCACCCCGAACGCGCGCAGCCGGCCGGGTACTTCGGCGTCGCGGCTGCCGCCCGACAGCACCATCTCCAGCAGCTCGCTGGCGAACCGCAGCTCGATCGCCTGCACCGCCTGCTGCTTGGCGACCTCCAGGCTGAGGAAGCGCGCCGCCTGGTCCAGCGCGTCCTGCTCGACGCGGGTCAGCTCGCTCACCGGGCGCAGGCAGATCAGCGCCGCGTCGACGTCGCCGACCGCCCCGACCAGGTACAGCGCGGCCCGTCCGGCGGCGCCCAGGTCCAGCTCCAGCGGCGGCGGCCGCCGGGTCAGGCCCGCGGCGACCGTGCGGAGCTGGGCGGCGTCCAGTTCGGCGCCGGCCGAGCCGAGCAGGCGTCCCATCCGGTCGATGACCGCGAGCGGGAGCTCGTGGTCGCGGCGCAGCACCTGCAGGACGCCCGACGCGCCCGCGCCCCGGGAGATCGCCGTGGCCAGCGCCTCCCCCCGGCGCACCATGCCGACGAGCGCGCCCTGGCGCTCCTCGCTGTAGCGGGCGGCGACCGCCTCGGAGATCGCGGTGAACGGAACCTCCGCCGCGATCTCCAGCAGGGGCACGCCGGCCGCGCGGCAGGCGGTGACCAGCTCCCCCGGCGTGCTGGGACGCTCCGGCCGCAGGCCGAACACGATGCCCGCCGCCCGCGCCCGCTGGACGTTGGCGACGAACCCGGAGGCGGCGATCCGGTCGTCCCACAGGCCGTTGGTCAGCACCAGCTCGCGCCGCCGCACGTAGCCCGACGGGTCGGGCAGCTCGGTGTTGTGGATCCACGCGACCGGTTCCTCCAGGGCCCCCGGCGGGCCCTGGACGAGGACCCTGAGGCCCAGCGACTCGTCCTCCAGCAGGGACGCCAAGGTGAACACCCTGTGAACCTATCCAGCCAACAAGGTCAATGCTAGAGGTTTCTCTACTTCTGGACCGGACGGCGCGGTGCTTTGGTGTGCTGTACGTCACGGACGGAGGAACCCATGTCCAGCAACGAATCCGCACACCCGGCCCTATCCCCTGAACCGGTTCGCTTGGAGGAAGCGGTTCGCTTCGACGAACACGGCATCGACCCCATCCCGGCCTCCGCCCGCGACTCCACGCCCTGGCAGCAGTTCTGGATCTGGTGCGGGGCCAACATCGCGCCGATCAACTGGGTGCTCGGCGCGCTGGGCGTCACGCTCGGGCTGAGCCTGGTGGAGACCCTGCTCGTCGTCACGCTCGGCAACCTGGTCGGCTGCGCGGTCTTCGGGCTGTTCAACGTCATCGGCCACCGCACCGGCGTCAACCAGATGGTCCTCGGGCGCGGGCCCTTCGGCCGGCGCGGCGCCGACGTCCCCGGCCTGGTGCAGGGGCTGCTCACCATGGGGTGGGTCGGCGTCAACACCTGGGTGGTGCTCGACCTGGTGATCGAGATCCTCGCCCAGGCGGGGGTGCACGGCGGCACCGGGCTGCGGTACGCGGTGGCGGGCCTGATCATGGCCGCCCAGCTCCTCCTGGCCCTCTACGGCTTCTACGCGATCCGCACGTTCGAGAAGTACACCGTCCCGGCCACGGTGCTGGTCATGGTGGTCATGACGGGGCTGGCCCTCGGGCAGGCCGACATCCACTGGACGACCGCCACCGCCACGACGGCGGGCGACAAGTTCACCGCCGTGACCCAGTTGCTCACCGCCATCGGCATCGGCTGGGGCATCAGCTGGCTGCCCTACTCGGCCGACTACAGCCGCTTCGTGCGCCCGAAGGCCTCGGACCGGTCGGTGTTCTGGTCGACCGCGCTCGGGATGTACGTCCCCACCGTGTGGCTGGCCGCCCTCGGCGCCTGCCTGGCCAGCGCGGGCGACGGCGGCGACCCCTCCAGCCTGGTGACCGGGGCGTTCGGGGTGATGGCCGTGCCCGTGCTGCTGCTGATCATGCACGGCCCCGTGGCGACGAACATCCTCAACCTGTACTCGTGCTCGCTCGCCGCGCTGTCGGTCGGCATCCGCGCCGCCCGGTGGAAGGTGACGCTGGTGGCCGGCGCGGTGGCCTCCCTGGTGCTGGTGGTGTTCCTGCAGGCCGACAGCTTCGCCCAGGCCTTCGACCACTGGATGGCGTCCATCCTGGTGTGGATCAGCCCGTGGGCGGCCGTCGTCCTGGTCGACTTCTTCGTCCTGCGGCGCGGCCGGATCGACGTGGCCGCCCTCTACCGGGACGGCGGAGCGAACGTCCGCGCCCTGGCCAGCCTGGCCCTGGGGCTGCTCGCGGCTTGGGCTTGGCAGTACGGCACGGTGCCCGCGCTGCAGGGGCCGATCGCACGGACCCTGGGGAACACCGACTTCTCGTGGCTTTCGGGCGGCCTGGTCGCCGGCGGGCTGTACTACGCGCTGGCCCGGCGGGCCCACCGGCGGGCCCCCGCGCATGCGGCTCCGGCCGAGAGGTTCTCCTGACAGGAGCCTGAGGGACCCCCCGTGGCCCCCTCCCCATGCCCGGTCGACGATGAGCCGCCGAGACCATTACGGTCGGCGGCTCATCGCGCGCATGCCGTCCAAATCGACACATCCCCGACGAGCCATCCATGTCTCCCGCACGACAGGTTCTCGCATGGCGACCCCCCGGAGACGGGAATGATCCAGGTGCCCTCGCCCGTGGAAATATCGCTCGCCCGACCCTAGTATCGAACATATGATCGACTGAGCGAGAACTTCTTCGAGCAGGGACCGGCACGGGCACCGGGCCGGCAGGACCTTCGACGTAAAGGCGGACATGCCGATGGCGTTCTCCCCCGAGGTGCTCCCAGCCGCCGTCAGAGCGATCGCCGGCGCGCCCGCCCGGCAGCACCCGGTCATCATGATCACTTGTTCGCCCGACGGGCGGCCCCGGGTCTGCGTGCCCGACTGGGGGGAGCTGCGCGTCGTCGGCGAACGGCACCTGCGCGTGGCCGTCTGGCCCTCCGACCCCACGGCGTCCGACCTGGACCGCGACCCGTCCGTCCTGCTGATCGTGACCGCGGTGTCCGAGGTCTACCTCGTCCACGCCGCGGCCCGGCGGCTGGACCACGCCGCCATGGTGTGGGCGCACTACGAGCTCACGATCACCTCGGCGCGGATCGCCGACCGCGGTACCACTCCGCGCTCGCCGTCCCGGGACGCCGACGTCCCGGAGGAGCTCCTGACCCAGCGGCCGCCGAGGGCGGGCGCCGCGCTCGGTCGCAAGGCCGCCGCGGTCAAGGCCCGCCATCGGAACGCGCCGCAGCGCTCTCCATGGGCCCGCCCTCAGGAGCCCGAAGGCAGAGCCGACCACCGCCTCACCGAACGCGCCCACCCGTGAGGGCCGGGCCGAACGCCCGCTCCCCGCCGTCAGGTGAGGTTGGAGGAGCGGGACTCCCAGTAGGGGGCGCGGAGTTGGCGCTTCAGGGTCTTGCCCGAAGGGTTGCGCGGGATCTCGTCGAGCCGGTCGAAGCCCCTGGGGGTCTTGTAGGCGGCCAGGTGCTCCCGGCAGAAGTCGCGGAGCTGGTCGTCGGTGACGGCGGCGTCCCCCGGCACCACGATCGCTGCGTGCACGGATTCGCCCCACTCGTCGGACGGGACGCCGAACACGGCCGCGTCGGCGACCGCCGGATGGGCGGTGAGGACGGCCTCGATCTCGGCCGGGTAGATGTTCATGCCGCCCGAGATGATCATGTCGGTGCGGCGGTCGCAGACGTAGTAGAAGCCCTCCTCGTCGCGGTAGGCGATGTCGCCCACGGTCAGCCACTCGCCGCGGCCGGCGTCCCGGAACTTGCCCTCGGCCTTGTAGTAGGCGTTGAAGGTGCCGGTGCCGCGCACGTAGAGGTCGCCGGGCACGCGCGGCTCCTCGATGAGGCCGCCGTCCTCGCCGAAGAGCGCGATCTCGACGCCGGGCGCGGCGCGGCCGCAGCTGCCGGGCTTGCGCATCTGGTCCTCGGGGCGCAGCACGGTGTCCACGCCGAGCTCGGTGGAGCCGTAGACCTCGAACAAGGAGTCCTCGCCGATCCTGTCGACGTAGCGGCGCTTGAGCTCGAAGGGCCAGGGGGCGGCGTTGGCGATCATGCGCCGCAGCGAGGAGAGGTCCCTGCGGCGGATCGTCTCCTCCGGCAGGTCCACCACCCGGCGGATCGGGGTCGGCGCGGAGAAGGTCGTGGTCACCCGGTGCCGCTCGACGAGGTCCAGCCAGCGTTCGGGGTCGAAGTCGCGCATCACGACCACGCTCCCGCCCATGAGCTGGACGATGAGCATGAAGCTCAGCGGGCCGGAATGGTAGAGCGGGCCGGTCGTGAGGTAGACGTCGCCCGGCTCGAAGCCGATCTCGCCGACCAGCCCGAGCACCAGGGCCGGGTCGGGCTCGCCGCGCACGACGCCCTTCGGCTTGCCGGTCGTCCCGGACGTGTAGAACATCGAGGTGCCGGCCGCCGGGTCGGCGCCGCGGGCGACGGGCTCGGTGTCCGGGCTCCGCCCGGCCAGTACGTCGAGTGAGGCGGCCCAGCCGGGCGGCTCCGAGCCCCACGCGAGCCATGCGCGGACACCGGCCGCGCCGTCGTGCGCCGCCTCAAGCTGGGGTGCCTGCTCGGCGTCGAACACCACCAGCGCGGCGTCGGCGTTCTCGACGACGTAGGCGGTCTCCTCGGGCGTGAGGCGGTAGTTGAGCGGGACGCCGACGGCCCCGCACTTGCGCAGGGCCGAGATCAGCGCGACGACCTCGGTGCTGTTGCGGCCGCACCACACGACCTTCGTGCCGGCCCGGACGCCGTGCTCGACCAGCAGGTTGGCGTACCGGTTCACCAGGGCGTTGAACTCGGCGTAGGTCAGGCGCCGATCGTCCTCGACGACCGCGGTCCTCGCGGGGTCGGCGGCGGCCATCAGGGTCAGCGGGTCCTCTGCGGGCATGGTCGTCGACCTCCTGGTGGGGGCTTCACATGGGCCGGTGCGCCAGGGCGCGCTCCAGCCTCTCCTGGGCACGGGCCGCCTGCCGGGCGCGGTAGGCGATCGGCATGTAGCGGACGCGTTCGGGCAGCAGCGGCGTGGTCCGCCCGATGGCCTGCGCGGCCAGGCGCAGCCTGCGCTCGTCCGCCGCGCTCCACCGCAGGCCGAGCTTCTCGCGCGCCCGCGCCGGGAGGGTCCCGACGGTGATCAGCCGTCCGAGCCGTCCGACGGCCGCGCTCAGCGGGGCGACCGCCGGACGCAGCGGTCCCGGGACGCCCGGCGGCACCTGGTCCATCTGCGCCAGCACCTCGTGCGCGACCTTGTGAGGAACGAGAGTGTCGGCCACCATGTCGTCGAAATAGGCCCAGTAGTCGGGGATGCTCTTCGGCAGCATCCGCTCCGGCACGCGCAGGATCCTGCCGAGTTGGAGGAACTCCTCAAAGATCTGCTGTTCCTCCTCCGGGGTCAAGGGGGCGGGCGCGAAGTACTCGGCCGCGGTGACGGCGGCGTAGAAGCCGGTGAGGTGGACCCACGCCCACGGCTCGGCGGACAGCGCGTGGTGGCGCCGCCCCTCCTCGTCGACGGCGCTGAGCGGCTTGTGCATCTCGCGCAGCCGCCTGCCCTCCTCGATGGCGGCGGGCCCGCCGTAGACCCAGGTCTGCACGGAGGCGAAGCTGCGCGCGGCGCGGCCGAGCGGGTCGGTGCGGAAGCTCGACAGCCGGTCGACCACGGTCCCGATCGCCGGGTGCATCACCTGGAGGATGAACACGCTGTTGCCCGCGATCGCCGACGTGTAGAGCCCCATCTGCTCCCACAGCAGCGAACCGGGCCCGAACGGCGTCGGCTCGCCCGCGCGGGAGCCCGCAGGGCCCTCCCGCCCTGCCGGCGGGCTCGCGGGCGTCCCATCGGTCACCGTCATCTGCGCGGCCTCCTGACGAAGCGGCTCCCGCCATCGGTGGACGGCACATGCCGCGGGCGGACGGCTCTTGCCGCCGACACACGATACGGCCGCAGGCGGAGCGACTCCTGTAAGCTAAACGCGAATAAGTAGTCGCTTACAAGTCGCGTTCCGAAAGGAGCGGCCGGTGGCGCGCTCACCTGGGCTCTCGCCCCGCAGGACCCCCGCCCAGGACCGCTCGCGCCGCACCGTCGAGCGGATCCTGGAGGCCGCCACTCGCGTTCTGTCCGAGCGCGGCTACGACGGCGCCTCCACCAACCGGATCGCCCGTGCGGCCGGCGTCAGCAACGGATCGCTGTACCAGTACTTCCCCAACAAGGACGCGATCGTCATCGCGGTGCTGGACCGCTTCGCCGACCGCATCGCCGACCGGCTCGGCGAGGAGATCGAGGCCACGATGCGGCTGCCGTGGCAGGAGGCCGGGCGCGCGCTGCTCGACGCCCAGATCCGGCTGTTCGAGGAGAACGCCGACCTGCTGCGCATCATCGTCGAGCAGGTCCCGCGGCTCGGGCCGTTCGACAAGCTCGCGGCGCTCCAGCGGCGGCTCACCGACCTGGTCCGCGTCTACCTCCTGATCAACCGCGCGGAGTTCCGGGAGGACCTCGACATCGACGCCACGTTGTGGATCATCACCGAGACCGTGGGCCTGCTGTCCATCAAGTACGTCCTGGACCGGCCGCCCATCCCGCACGAGCGGATGGTGGACGAGCTCGCCGACCTCGTCGTCGGCTACATCCGCGGCTGACCGCGGACGCGCCCGGCCGCGGCGCGGGCCATGGTTGCGGTCGCGCTCACCGGGCAGGGCAGGTCCGTGAGCACGAGCGCACTGATCGTCATCGACATGCTGAACCCGTTCGAGCACGCGGACGCGGACGCGCTGATCGAGAGCGTGGAAGAGGTGGTGGACCCGCTGCGGAGCCTGCTGGACGAGGCCAGACGGCGCGACGACGTGCGCGTCCTGTACGTCAACGACAACTACGGCGACTTCTCGGCCGACCGGAAGGACCTGGTCGACCGGGCGCGGAAGGGGCGGCGTCCCGACCTCGTCGAGCCCATCCTCCCGCTGCCCACCTGCGGGTTCATGTCCAAGGTCAGGCACAGCGCCTTCTACGGCACCGCGCTGGAGTACCTGCTGTCCCGGGAGAAGGTGGAGCGGGTCGTCCTCACCGGCCAGGTCACCGAGCAGTGCATCCTGTACAGCGCGCTGGACGCCTACGTCCGGCACTTCCAGCTCAAGGTGGTCCGGGACGCGGTCGCGCACATCGACGCCGACCTCGGCGCCGCCGCGCTGCGCATGATGGAGTCGAACATGCGCGCCGAGATCGTCACCGCCGACGAGTGCTTCTGAGGCGGCAGGCCCGGCGCGCCGCTTGGGTGGTACGGAGAACGCCCCGCCGTTCGGGCGGGGCGTTCTCATGATCCGACCGGGTCAGCGCACGTCGACGAAGTCGTCGAGGGACTTCTGGCGGTCGAAGTTGCTCGTGCCGGGGAAGTAGGCGCGCCAGTAGCCGTCCCGCTTGGCCGTGAACGCCTTGCGGAAGCGGCCGTCGCCGGCGGTCTTCGTCGCTCCCATGTACGCCCAGGACGCCGAGCCCTTGGGACGGAAGTAGACGCGGATCGTCTTGCCCGGGTACACGGTGTATCCGGTGGCGATGTCATTGAGCCGCTTCAGGCGGCCGGACACGGTGATCGGGCGGCCCTGCCGCACGGGCTCGGGCGCGGCGTTGTAGCTCTGGATCGCCGTGTCGAACTTCTCGTACCAGTAGTCCTCACGGCTCCCCAGGGCCTTGCCGCTCGCGTTGTAGGCGACGACCCGGACGCGCCATTTCCCGAGGTCCTCCAGGTGGCCGGGGCAGCCGACGGACCAGCCGACCTGCTCCCTCGGCAGGACGCGCTTGTAGACCCGGCCCGCGGGGACGCGCCCGTCGGGGTCGATCAGGTAGGCCCTGGAATAGGCGACCGAGGCGCCCTCGGTGCCCCACACCCACACGTCCATGCCGCAGGAGCTGTTGTAGTCCCCCTTGCCGACGGAGAGGTGCTTCGGCACCTCGACGCGGAACTGCAGTGACACGGCCTCGGCGGTCGTGGCGCCGCCGGCGAGCACGCCGGCGGCGACGGCCAGCGCGGCCGCGCCGGAGATCATTCTGGAAGGCATCGACGTATCGTCCTGTCTTGTGTCGAGATGCGACGATCATGCCAGTGCCCACCGCCGTCCGTCAGGCCGCACCGGGACTTGGGCAGCTAGACTTGCCTCATTTGTTGACTTAAGTGATTCGCGTTTGTGAGGGAAGGTTCGGCGCCATGACCGCGTCCCAGACCCCGTCCACCGCCGAGGCGCTGCGCGGTGCCGGCCTGCGGGTGACGGCCGCCCGCGTGGCCCTGCTGGAGACCGTACGGGCGGGCGACCACCTCGGCGTCGAGGCCCTCGCCTCGGGCGTGCGCGAACGCGTGGGCCACATCTCCCTGCAGGCGGTGTACGAGGCGCTCCACGCGCTCACCGCGGCGGGGCTCGTCCGCCGGATCGAACCGGCCGGGAGCCCGGCCCGGTTCGAGGGACGCGTCGGCGACAACCACCACCACCTGGTGTGCCGCGCCTGCGGCACGATCAAGGACGTCGACTGCGCCGTGGGGCACCCGCCCTGCCTCGACCCGGTCGACGACGCCGGCTACCTGGTCGACGAGGCCGACGTCACCTTCTGGGGCCTGTGCCCGGCGTGCCGGCCGGACGCCGGCTGACCCGGTCCCGCCCACTCCCCCGCACGAGCGAACCCGCCGGTCCCGGAAAGGCGACCGGGCCGGCCGCCGCGGCGACCGGCCCGGACGTCCCGGACGTTCTCGATCAGGTGAGGTCGTACCGGTCGAGGTTCATGACCTTGTCCCAGGCGGCGACGAAGTCCTGGACGAACTTCTCGCCCGCGTCGTCGCTCGCGTAGACCTCCGCGACGGCGCGCAGCTCGGAGTTCGCGCCGAAGACGAGGTCGGCGCGGCTCCCGGTCCACCGGAGCTCGCCCGAGGCGTCGCGCCCCTCGAACGTCTCGGAGGTCTTGGAGTCCTCGCCCGTCGCCTTCCAGACCGTGCCCATGTCGAGCAGGTTCACGAAGAAGTCCGTGGTCAGCGACCCGGGGGTGTCGGTGAGGACGCCGAGCGACGACCCGTCGTAGTTCGCGCCGATGACGCGCAGTCCGCCGACGAGGACCGTCATCTCGGGCGCGGTCAGCGTGAGCAGGTTCGCCCTGTCGATCAGCAGGAACTCGCCCGGCAGGACGTTGCCCTTCTGGAGGAAGTTGCGGAAGCCGTCGTGCGTCGGCTCCATCACCTCGAAGGACTCGACGTCGGTCTCCTCCTGGGAGGCGTCGGTGCGCCCCGGCGTGAACGGCACCTCGACGTCGTACCCGGCGGCCTTGGCGGCCTGCTCGACCCCGGCGCACCCGCCGAGGACGATCAGGTCGGCGAGGGAGACGCGCTTGCCGCCGGTCTGCTCGCCGTTGAACGCCTCCTGGACCTGCTCCAGGGTGCGCAGCACGTTCCGCAGCTGGTCGGGGTTGTTGACCTCCCAGCTGCGCTGCGGCTCCAGCCGGATGCGGGCGCCGTTGGCGCCGCCGCGCTTGTCGGTGCCGCGGAACGAGGCGGCCGCGGCCCACGCGGTGCTGACGAGCTGGGAGACCGACAGCCCGGAGTCCAGCAGGCGGCGCTTGAGGGCCGCCACGTCCTCGGCGTCGACGAGCTCGTGGTCCACCGCCGGGACCGGGTCCTGCCAGATCAGCGTCTCGGACGGGATCTCCGGGCCGAGGTAGCGCGTGACCGGGCCCATGTCGCGGTGGGTCAGCTTGAACCACGCGCGGGCGAAGGCGTCGGCGAACTCGTCGGGGTTGTCCTTGAAGCGCCGCGAGATCGGCTCGTAGATCGGGTCGAAGCGCAGCGAGAGGTCGGTCGTCAGCATCATCGGCTGGCGGTTCAGCGTGCCGTCCTCGGGGTCGGGGACGGTGTTCTCCCCGGCGCCGTCCTTCGGCCGCCACTGGTTCGCCCCGGCGGGGCTCTCGGTCAGCTCCCACTCGTAGCCGAACAGCACCTCGAAGAAGGTGTTGTCCCACTTGGTCGGGGTGGGCGTCCAGGTGACCTCGAGGCCGCTGGTGTAGGAGTCGCGGCCCTTGCCGGAGCCGTGCGTGCCCTTCCAGCCGAGGCCCATGTCCTCCAGCGGGGCGGCCTCGGGCTCGACGCCGATGCTGTCGGAGGGCGCCGCGCCGTGCGTCTTGCCGAAGGTGTGGCCGCCCGCGATCAGCGCGACGGTCTCCTCGTCGTTCATCGCCATGCGGCCGAACGTCTCGCGGATGTCGCGCGCCGCGGCGACCGGGTCCGGGTTGCCGTTCGGGCCCTCCGGGTTGACGTAGATGAGGCCCATCTGCACCGCGGCCAGCGGCTTCTCCAGCTCGCGCTCGCCGCTGTAGCGCTCGTCGTCGAGCCAGGCGCTCTCGGGGCCCCAGAAGACGTCCTCCTCGGCCTCCCATGCGTCCCGGCGCCCGCCCGCGAAGCCGAAGGTCTTCAGGCCCATCGTCTCCAGGGCGACGTTGCCGGCCAGGATCATCAGGTCGGCCCACGAGATCTTGCGGCCGTACTTCTTCTTGACCGGCCACAGCACGCGGCGGGCCTTGTCCAGGCTCGCGTTGTCGGGCCAGCTGTTGAGGGGCGCGAAGCGCTGCTGGCCCGCGCCGGCGCCGCCGCGGCCGTCGCTGACGCGGTAGGTGCCCGCGCTGTGCCACGCCATGCGGATGATCAGCGGCCCGTAGTTGCCGAAGTCGGCGGGCCACCAGTCCTGCGAGTCCGTGAGCACGTGCGCGATGTCCTGCTTCACGGCGGGGAGGTCGAGGCTCTCGAACGCCTCGGCGTAGTTGAAGTCCTCGCCCAGCGGGTTGGTGATGACCGGGTTCTTGGCCAGCAGCTTCAGGTTGAGCCGTTCCGGCCACCAGCGGTTGTTGCCGCCGCCCTGGGCCGGGTAGGGAGCGCGCTCGTGCGCGACCGGGCAACCGCCGGCGGAGTCGTTCTTCTCAGACATGTGATTCCTTCCAGGACGACCGTGGGTGAATCAGGAACTGTGGGCGGTGGAGCAGTCGGGGCACAGGCCCCAGTAGACGACCTCGGCCTCGTCGATCAGGTAGCCGCGGTCGTCGGATGCCGTCAGGCAGGGCGCCTCGCCCACCGCGCAGTCGACGTCGGCGATGGACCCGCACGAGCGGCACACGACGTGGTGGTGGTTGTCGCCGATCCGCGACTCGTAGCGGGCCACGGAACCGGACGGCTGGATGCGCCGCAGCAGGCCCGCCGCCGTCAGCGCGCGCAGCGAGTCGTAGACGGCCTGGTGGGACACCTTCGGAAGTTCCTCGCGCACGGCGCCGATCACCGAGTCGGTGTCGGTGTGCGGGTGCGCGTGGACGGCGCTCAGCACCGCCAGCCGCGGGCGGGTCACGCGCAAGGCGGCCGCACGCAGCATCTCGTGGAAGTCCAAGGAGCTGGCCACGCCCCCACACTGGCTCATTTTCTGGAATCAGTCAAGATATTGAATGAACCATGTTCAGGGGAAGGTCAGCTCTTTACCCTGGCCGGCCCGGAGGAGGGACTCCCGAGCGTAGAGCGGTGGCGGCGGCCGGTCACCTGGCGATGTTCGCCGTCGATCGCCGCCCGGTCCGTCGAGAGTTGCCGATGCGGATCAGGGGGTCTTCGCGGGCGCCGGGATCTCGGGGGTGGTCTGGGTCCTGCCCTCCGGGTCGGTCATGCTCTCGTCCGCCGAGCCGACCGAGGTGACGTCGGTGACCTTCCACTCGCCGCCCCGGCGGGCGAGCCGCATGTCGAGGTAGGAGCCGAGGACGCGGCGGGTGCCCGCGGTGCTGTGCACCTCGGAGTCCATGACCACGACCGCCTTGGCCGTCCCCGACTCGATCTCCCCCAGGTACACGGTCCGGACGGTCGCCGTCGCGTCCGCCTTCAGCTTGGCGATGACGCCCTCCAGCCCGCCGACGAACGCCTCGTCGTAGGTCTTGGCGAAGTCGTCGGAGGCCAGCGCGAGGACGCGGTTCCGCGCGTCCCGCAGCTTGGTGTGGTCGTAGCTGAGCAGCGCCCGGCCGAACTCCGCGGCACTGGCCCTGACCTGCCGCCGCTCCTCGTCCCGCTGCGCCGCCTGGTGGGCTTGGTGCCACTGCAACCCGGCCGTGGCGACGGACCCGGCGAGCGCCACGGCGACCGTCGCCCTGACCAGCCCCGCCTTGTCGGGAACCCGGCGCCGAGCCCGGAGCCCGCCCTCGGTCTTCTCCCGGTCCGGCTCCGGCTGGACGTCTTCGGCCTTCTTCTTCTCCTCCGCGCCGGCCGGCTCGCGCTCGTCCTCGGCGCCGTCCTTCACGGGGCTTTCGGTCTTGCTCACGGATCCTCCAGTGGGGTCAGCGGGAACGGCGGCGCAGGACGGCGCGCAGGGCGTTGAGGAGGGCGGCGGCGATGACGAGGGCGCCGAGGACGGGCGGCAGCAGGAACGGCCAGTCGGGGGACGGGTCCTTCCCTCCGGCGTCCACCGGGCGCATGGCGCCGTTCGGCTCGGTGCCGGCGGGTCGTTCGGCGCCGGTGCGCGATCCGGTGCCGGACGCCTGCCCGGTCCCGGTCTTCGCCACCCGCCCGTCCTTCGAGCCGCCGGAGCCGCACAGGGTGAGGCGGGGCACCGTGGGCGGCGCGACCGGACGGGTGTACTCGGGCGGCGCCTTCGCCGGGCCCGTGATCGTGATGACGGGGGTGACGCGCATGTACTTCCCCGTCGCGTCGGTCGCGGTGACGTCCGCGACGAGCGCCCGCAGGGTCGGGACGAGCCGCAGCACGTGGCGGATCTTCTGCTCGTTCGCGGGGGTGAGCAGCGGCGCGGTCGGCGTGGCGGCGGCGGTGAGCAGGCAGTCCAGGCCGGGGCGGGCGTCCTGGAGCAGCCCGTGCAGGTTCGCGAGGGTGCCCGGGCCTGAGGCGAGGACGCCGTCGAGGTCCCGGGCCGACTGCCGCAGGGACGCGGTGAGCAGCGCGAGGTCGTCGACTCCGGAGGCGATGTCGCCGCGGTGGGCGGTGAGCGTCGCGGTGAGGCGCGTGAGTTCGCGGGACAGCGCGTCCAGCGTGCCGGCGTCGGCGGCGAGGGTGCCGGTCAGCCGGTGCGTGTCGGAGATCATGTCGTGCAGGTCGGTGCCGCGCCCGTCGAGGCCGGTGGCGAGTTCGTGGACGAGCGTCCGGGTGTCGCGCGGATCGACGGCGTCGAGCGTGCGGCCGAGTCCCTCGAACAGCCGCCTGTAGTCGGTCGTCCCGGCGGTGCGGGCGAGCGGGATGTGGTCGCCGGCCCGCAGCGTCCTGCCCCCGCCCGCCGGGGACGGTGACGGCGTCAGCTCGATGTACGGCTCGCCGATCGCGGACTTGCGCTGGACGCGGGCGCCGACGTCGGCGGGGATCCGCGCGCCCCGGTCGAGGTCGAGGGTGACGGCGACGTGGTCGCCGCGCAGCCGGACGGCCCCGACCTCGCCGACCCGGACGCCGAGGTGGGTGACCTCCAGGTCGCCGTGCAGGCCGGGCGAGGAGGCGAAGTCGGCGGTGACGGCGAAGGGCCGTTCGAGCGCGTCGATGTGGATCACGCTGCGGACCGCCCACACCGCGAGGACGGCGCCGAGCGCGGCGAAGAAGACGAGGTTGACGGCCACGCGGGGATATATCACGGGCAGGTGCCTCATGGACGTGTTCCTCGGGTGCGGGGGCTCAGCAGCCCGTCGAGGTCCGGCTTTCGCGGGGCGGACGCGGCCGCGTTCGGATGCGGCAGGAACCCCTTGATCCACAGGAAGAGGAGGGCCTGCCCGCTGGAGGACACCGAGGGCCCGTTGAGGAAGCCCAGCACCGTCCCGGCGAGGGTCTTCAGCTCGTCGCGCCCGCGCAGCGCGGCCGCCAGCAGGTCGTCGGCGTGCTTGAGCAGGACGGCGAGCCGGGCGGCGTGCCGCTGCTGCACCTTGGCGTTGACCGAGGTCGCGAGCTTGAGCAGGGCCTGGACGGCGCGTTTCAGCTCGTCCCGGTCGTCCTGGAGGCGCCGGGTGGCGAGCGCGACGTCGCCGGGCAGCCGGTCGAGCCTGCCGGAGCCCTCCCCGAGCGACCGTCCGAGGCGTGCGAGGGAGTCCAGGGCCCGGCCGAGGTCGGCGCTGGCGGCGGCGTACTCGTCGCCGACGTCGGCGGCGCGGGCGATGAGGGTGTTCAGCCTGCGCCCCTTGCCGCCGAGTGCGGTCGCGGACTCGGCGCTGATCGTGGCGACGTCCTGGCCGGCGAGGGCGGCGAGCAGCGGCCCGACCTTCTCGCTGATCTGCTCCAGGTCGGGCTGGACGGACGTCCCGCCGAGCGCGGCCCCGGACGCCAGGAAAGGCCCGGCGTCCAGGCGGCGCCCCGGAGGCAGGTCGAGCCGGACGTAGTTCTCCCCCAGCAGGGACGACTTGGCGATCGTCGCCGTGGTGCCGGCCGGGACGCGCCGCCGCAGCGACATCGTGACGCGGGCGCGGAAGCCCGCCAGCCGGATGCCGGTGACCGTCCCCACGCGGATGTCGGCGACCTGGACGCTGTGCCCGACGACGAGGCTCTGCACGTCGTCGAACGTGGCGTGCAGGGTCGTGTCGCCGCGCGGGGCGCCCGCCGTCCGCAGCGAGCAGCCGGCCGCGAGGACGGCCACGAGCGCGCCCGCCACGACCCGTCCCAACTGGGCTTTCATCGCGGTCCTCCCGGCGCGGGGCGGCAGTCGGCGAGCGCCGGGGCGTCCTCGGCGCACGGGACGGTCCCCCAGCCCATCGCGGTGAACAGCGGCTGGAGCCAGGCCCGGACGGTGGCGTGGACGACGACGCGGATCGTGGCGACGTGGTTGCGCCGGTCCCACGCCTGGACGGCGACGTCGGCGAACCGGCCGAGGCCGTCGATGGCCTGGGTGAGCGCGGCGGCGTTCCCCTTGAGGCTCAGCACGATGTCGGACAGGTCCGCGACCGTGTCCGGCAGCGTCTCCCGGTAGGCCGTGATCAGCACGTCGCTCTTGCGGATCGCGGCGGCGAGACCCGCCACGAAGTCGCGGAGCCTGGTGCGCTCCTCCGACAGCGTCCGGCTCGTAGTGGAGAACGAGTCGAGCAGGTCCGACAACTGCCGGTCACGCCCGTTGAGCGAGGCGGCAAGGTCGTGCAGCCCCCGCGCCAGCGACGTGATCTTCTTGTCCTGCGCCGCCAGGTCGCGGGTGAGGCCGGACGTGTCGTGCAGCGCGTCGTTGATGCCCCCGCCCCGGCCGCGCACGGCCCCCGCGGCGCGGTGCACGGCTGGCCCGAGCGCGGAGCCGTCGATCGACTCGTTCAGCCTCGCGAACGCGGCGAGCGCGTCGTCGATCTCCACCGGCAGCTCGGTGCGCTCCTGCGGGACGACGGCGCCGGGCGGGGCCTTCGGCATGCCGGGCCTCCACACCGGGTGGAGCGTCACGAACCGCTCCCCGAGGACGTCGGAGGAGTCGATCGCGGCGTGCACCCCGGCTGGGACGGGGACCGAGCGCCTGACCTCGATCTCCACGCGGACCCGGTTCCGCTCCGCCCTGATCGACGTGATCGTCCCGGCGTCGGCGCCCATCACCTTCACCCGCGACTGCTCGTACAGCGAGGGCGCCTTCGCGAAGTACACCGTCATCCGGTAGGTGGGCTCGGAGCCGACGCCGCAGCCGCCGAGCGCCGCGGTCAGCGCGAGCGCGGCCGCCGCCGCGACCGGACGGCGCGGCCCCGTGAGCTCCCCCCTCCCCGCCCTCACCGGCGTGCCTCCTTCGGTGCGACGCGGGCGAGTTCGGCGAGGTCCTTCGGCGACAACGGGCCGAGGCCGGTGGCGACGACCTCCAGCCACGGCCCCCGCCCGCCGGTGCCGGCGAGGCCGGAGAGGGTGGGCCCGGCCCAGGCGAGCAGGGAGTTGAAGTCGCCGGTCGCGGGGCGGAGCGTGCCGAGGGTGCCGCGCAGGTCGGCGACGAGGGACATCAGCTTCTCCTGCCGGTCGTCGATGAGCCGGGTGAGGCTCTCGACCGTCCGGTCGCTCCCGCCGAGGAACGCCGCGAGCTCGGTGCGGCGCGTGCGGAGCTCGTCCAGCATGGCCTGGACGTTGGTCAGCAGCCGCGACAGCTCGGCGTCCTTGGCGTGCGCGAGCCTGAGCAGTCGGTCGCCGCCGTCGAGCAGCTTCTTGATCTGCGGGTCGGCCTCGTGCACGGTCTCGGCCAGGTCCGCGAGGTTCGTCAGGGCGCGCCCGAGCCGGCCCCGGTCGTTCTCGCCGATGCCGTTCAGCTCGCCCACGAGCTTGTTGATCGCCCCGGTGTCGAGCCTGGAGATCGTGCGCGTGGAGGCGTCGAGCACGTCGGAGGCCGTCGTCGGGACCTGCGTGCGGTCGAGGGGGATGCGGCGCCGCTCCGCGGGCAGGTCGGCCAGGTGCGGGGAGGCGACCGGGCCGGAAAGGCGCAGGTAGCGCCCGCCGAGCACGTTGGCGACCTTGATCTCCGCGCGGGTCGCCGGGCCGAGGTCGACCTCGCCGTCCACCTTCCAGGCGACCACCACGTACCCGTGCCGGTGGTCGGGCCGGACGGAGCCGACCTCGCCCACCCGGACCCCGGCCACCCGGACCTCGTCCCCGGCGCGCAGCCCGCCGGTCGCGGCGAAGACCCCGGTGACGGCGTAGCGGTCCTGGAGCAGCCCGCGCGTGCCGACCAGGTAGACCGAGGCGACCAGCGCGGCGAGCGTGCCCGCCGAGACCAGCCCGACCACGACCCGGTTCCGGTCGCGGAACGACCTCAGTGCCATCGCGTCCCCCCGACCATGAGGTTCTCCAGCTCCTTCGGTGTGTCGACGCGGCCCTCGCGGGGGCCTGGCAGGCGCGTCGGGTACGGGCACGGCGGCGCGGCGAGCGTCAGGCAGGGGATGGCGGCCTCCACGTAGCCTCCGTTGTCGACGGCGGCGAAGATGTGCCGGAGCTTCGGCGTCACCGAGCGCAGCACCTGGAGGACGGATCCGCGGTTGCGGCCCACTCCGGAGGCGAACGCCGACAGCCTGTCCACGACCTGCGAGAGCTCGCGCTCGTTGCCCGCGAGGAGCGAGTCCGACGTCCGCGCCAGCGCCGCGAGCTGGACGAGGGTGTCGTCGATCAGCCTCCGGTTGCGGGCGAACGCGTCGCCCAGGCTTACCAGGTCGTCCACCGCGGCGCCGATCTGCTTGTCGCGCCGGGCGATGACGCCGGTGACGGTCGCGTAGTCGGCGAGCATCTGGCGCAGCACGGCCCGCCGCCGCGCGATCGTCGCCGCCAGCGTGTCGATGTCGGCGATCAGCCGGTCGACGCTCCCGGCGTTTCCGTCGAGCGCCTCCGACAGCGACACCAGGACGGTGTTGACCTGCTTCGGGTCCAGGCTCCGGACGAGGGGGCCGAGCTGGTCGAGCAGGGCGCTGCCGTCCACCGCCGAACGGGTCCGGGTGATGTGGGCGCCGTGCCGCATCCGCGCGGCGCTCCTGCCGGGGACGAGGTAGACGACGCGGCGGCCCATGGCGTCGCGCCAGCGGATCGCGGCCTCGCTGTCGGCGGGGATCTGCACCGTGTCGCGGACGGTGAGGCTCACGCGGGCCCTGCCGTCCACCACCCTCACCTCGTCCACGCGGCCGACGGGCGCTCCGGCGATCTTCACGTCGTCGCCCTTCGCCAGGCCGCTGGCGTCGTCGAACGTGGCGGTGAGATGCCAGCCGCCGGAGGTGTCCACGCGCGCGATCTGCATGCCGATGACCCCGGTGAGAACGCCGGTGACCGTCACGAACAGCGCCAGCCGGACGACGAGCCCCACGCGGGCGCTCTTGGACAGCGTGGACGACATGTCACCGCCCTCCGGTCGCGCCGCCGTAGGGCCCGCACAGCCCGAGGATCAGCTCGCACGGATCGGTGGGCAGGAGGCCCTGGGAGCGCAGGTAGTTCTTTCCGCCGGGCCCCTTCAGCGAGGTCAGCTCGCCGTAGAGGGGCAGCAGCCGATTCCCGGTCCGGACGGCGTCGCCGACGAGCCCGAGCTGCGCGTAGATGATGCGTGCCGTGCGCTCGGAGGAGCGGAACGCCTCGCCGAGCTGCCCGCCGCGCCTGTCGAACCCGTGGGCGACCAGCAGCGACACCTCCGACAGGCCGTCCGCGAACCCGGCGAGCCTGCCGCGGCCCCGCGCCGCCGTCCCGATCAGCGTGCTCGCGTCCCCGGAGATCGCCACCAGCTCGTCCCCACGGCCGGACAGCGCGCCGGACAGGTCGGCGGCGTCGCCGACGAACCGCCGGGCGTTCTTCCGGTTGCGGTAGGCGACGTCGAGCAGGACGCCGGTCTGGTCGATGGTCTCCCGCAGCCGCGTGCCCTGCCCGTCCAGTCCGGTGGCGACGGTGTGCACGATCGTGCCGACCTCCCGCGCGTCGACGGCGCCGAGTCCGGCGTCGGCGCGGGCGAGCAGGTCCGACAGGTCGCGCGGGTCGGACGTGCGGGCGATCCGCGCGCCGGAGGCCAGGTAGGGGCCGGTGACGGCGTGGGCGCCCGGCGCGAGGTCGACGAACTTGGGGCCGAAGGCCGAGGCGGGCTCGATGGACGCGGTGACGGTGTCGGGGACGCGGGTCCCGGCGTCCAGGCGCAGGCTGAGCCGGGCCCGGCCGGCGCCGGTCAGCTCCACCGCCGACACCGACCCGACGGTCACGCCGTGGACCTTGACGGGGGCGCCGGAGCCGAGGCCCTGCCCGGCGCGGCCGAACTCCGCGGTCAGGACGGTCCCCGGCTCGCGGCCGGGCCGGGCCACCAGCACGTAGAGGACGGCGGCGGCCACGGCGAGCGTCAGCGCGCTGATGAGCAGCCGGCGCCGCAGCGGCATCTCGTCGGTCATCCGGTGAGCCTCACGGTCGCGCCGCCGCCCCAGAACACGTAGGACAGCAGCAGGTTCAGGGTGACGATCACGATGATGGACAGCCGGATCGCGCGGCCCGCCGCGCGTCCCACCCCGGCGGGGCCGCCGGAGGCGTGGTAGCCGTAGTAGCAGTGGATGGTGATCACCGCGAAGGCGAACACCGCGACCTTGACCGCGCTGTAGACGAGGTCGATCGTCGGCAGGTAGAGCCGGAAGTAGTAGTCGTAGACGCCGGGCGCCAGGTCGAAGAAGCCGGTGCTGATCAGCCGGGTCGCGAAGAAGCTGGCGAACAGCGCGATCAGGTACAGCGGCACGAGCGCGATCAGCGCCGCCACGACCCGGGTGCACACCAGGTAGGCGAACGAGCCGATGCCCATGACCTCCAGGGCGTCGATCTCCTCGGAGATGCGCATCGCGCCCAGCTCGGCGGTGAACGCCGAACCGCACTGCGCCGCGAGCGCCGTCGCGGCGATCACCGGGGTGATCTCCCGGACGTTGGCGAACGACCCGACGAGCCCCATGAACGACTGGGCGCCGATCGACTGGAGCCCGGTGTAGCCCTGCAGGCCGACCTCGGTCCCGACGAAGAACGCCATCGTGAAGATCACGAAGATCATGCCGCCGCCGACGACGCTGGCGCCGACCCCCACCACCACGTCGCTGACGTGCCGGGCCACGGTCCTGGTGTACTTGCGGCGCAGGAGCAGGTCGCGCACCGAGTACAGCAGGATCCGGTAGACGAACACCGGCCAGCGGGCGAGGTCGCCGGACCGCTCGAGCGCGGCCGTCCCGGCCCGGGCGGCGCGCGGCGCGATCCCGTCCAGCGCGGGCAGGCCGGCCATCAGATCCGGGGCGGGAACGCGACGAAGTACACCGTCGTGATCACGTAGTTGAGGGCGAACACCAGCATGAACGCGACCACGATCGCGCGGTTGACGGCGCGCCCGACCCCGACCGGGCTCGCCGCGCAGCTCATCCCCATGTGGCAGGCGACGACGGCGGCGACGACGCCGAACAGCCATGCCTTCAGCAGCGTCACCACCAGGTCCGACGTCTGGAGCAGGGAGACCGCCCCGTCGAAGTAGGCGCCCGGCGTGACGTCCTGGAGCAGCACGTTGAACACGAACCCGCCGGCCGCGCCCGCGACGATGACCAGCGAGGCCAGCAGCGTCGAGACCAGGCTCGCCGCCCACAGCCGCGGCGTGACGAGCCGGTGCACCGGGTTGACGGCCATCGCCTCCATGGCCGCCAGCTCGTCCCGGATCCGGCGGGCGCCCATGTCGGCGGTCATCGCCGAGCCGCCGGCCCCCGCGATGATCAGTGCGGCGGCGATCGGCGCGACCTCGCGCACCAGCCCGACCACGACGGCGCCGCCGGTCGCGGACTGCGCGCCGAGCTGGGCCGCGAGCTGCCCGACCTGGAGCGCGACGGTGGCGCCGAGCGGCAGCGACACGAGGATCACCGGAAGGCTCGTGACCCGGGCGAGGAACCACGCCTGCTCGGCGAACTCCCATGCCCAGGTCCGCACGTCCCAGGTCCGGCGGGCGGCCTCCAGGGCGATGACGAACAGCTCGCCGACCTCGCCCAGCAGGCCGTGCACCCGGCGCGGGAGGGAGACGACGAACATGGGGCCGGCACCTCCTGCTCAGGGTTCGGACGGGGACCGGCGGTCCCGCGTGCGTCTGGCGCGAAGACGGGGGTCACGCGGGGCCGCCGGGGTCTCCCGGCGGGGGACGGACGCCGTGGGGAACCGGAGCCGGAGCGGCCGGCCCGCCTCCGTGTCCCCGGGGGCACACCGAACCCTAGAGCCTTATTGGCGCTGCGGCAATAGCTTATTGGCGATGCGCCAATAAGTCCGCGCGAGAAGGCCGCGCCCCGCATGGGACGCGGCCTTCTCGGGCACCTGCCGGGCCGGGCTCCTCCCGGGCCCGGCTCCTCAGCCCGCGCTCACCAGCGGTCGAGGTGGAGGATCTCCTCCAGCGGGACCCGTGGAGCGGGGCGGAAGGTGTCGCCGGTGTAGTAGGCGGTGGGGATGAGCGCGCCCTGGCGGACGTCCTCGGGCAGGCCGAGCAGGTCGGCGACCTCCCGCTCGTACATCAGGTGCAGGGACGTCCACGCGGTGCCGAGCCCGCGGGCGCGGGCCGCGAGCGCGTAGTTCCAGACGGCGGGCAGCAGCGAGCCCCACAGGCCCGCCTGGTTGCCCTCCGGCAGCCGCCCGCCCGGCACGCGCAGGCACGGGATCACCAGGACCGGCACATCGCCCATGCGCTCGCCCAGGTAGGCGGCGCTCTCCCCCACGCGGCGCTGGACCTCGGCGCGCTCCGGGTCGTCCTGGTACTGCCCGCCGCCGGCGCCGCCCGCCTGCGCGTAGGCGGCGAACGCGCGCCGGTAGTGCTCGCCGATCGCCGCACGCGTTCCGGGCTCGGTGACGACGATCCACTGCCAGCCCTGCCGGTTGCTGCCGCTCGGCGCCTGGACGGCGATCTCCAGGCACTCGCGAATCAGCTCCACGGGGACGGGACGGTCGAGGTCGAGGCGCTTGCGCACGGTGCGCGTCGTGGTCAGCAGCTCGTCCGGGCTCAGCGGCAGCGTCGTGCCGGTCTCGTCGGTCGTCATGCCCCCATCGTCCCCAGGCGCCCCACGCTTACCCGCCGCGGGGCCGCCACGGTCGCCCTGGGGCCGGCGTGGTCTGGCGGCGCGGTCAGACGGTCTCGAAGACCGGGTTCAGGAAGACCCCCCTCGCCTCCTGCGGAGTGAGGGCGGTGCGGCCGGTGAGGTCGCCCCGACCCCGTGCTGGCCGCCGCCGCATCGGTGATTTTGAGCGTGCCGTGCGAAAGGAAACGCGACTTGATCACGGATTCTCTGGTCGAGCGATGCGTGATCGTCGGCATTCGGCCCTCCAAACCGCCGCTTTGGCGGCGGCGCACAGGAAACCTTTCCCGTCCATTTCGCGGCAGATATGCGATAGAGGGAAGGCCTGAGTTCGATGGTAGGCATGAGGTGAGAGCTACTACTCTGTCGGAATGCTTCCCGCCTCGGGTGTTTCTTCCGGATCGTCCAGACTTGGGTGGCTCGATGCGCTGCGGGGGGCCGCGGCCCTGGCGGTGGCGCTGCACCACGCGAGCTACGTCTACCTGCCCGGCCTGCGGCCGTGGATCAAGGAGTGGTTCGATCCCGGACTGTTCGGCGTGCTGGTGTTCTTCCTGGTCAGCGGGTACATCGTGCCCGCCTCGCTGGAGCGGCGCGGCTGCGTGCGCGGGTTCTGGGTCGGCCGGTTCTTCCGCATCTACCCTCTGCTGGCGGTGACGTGCCTCCTCGCCGTCCTGCCGTTCATGCTGGGCGTCCTCGGGCTCAGGGCTGGCCTGGAGCAGTACTCCCCCGCGACGGCCGTCCTGGCGCACATGACGATGATGCAGGACCTCCTGAACGTCCCGAACGCGATGAACGTGCTGTGGACGCTCTCCTACGAGATGGCGTTCTACCTGCTGGTCGTCGCGCTGTTCGTGGTCGGCGGGCACCGCCGCTCCGCTCCGGCCGCCGTCGTCCTCACGACCGTCGCGCTGGTGGCGGTCGCGCTGACGGCGACCGGGCTGCTGGCGGGCGCCTACGCCCCCGCCGCGCTGCTGTCGCGCACCGCGGGAACGGGCCCGGTGGTCGCGGTGACGGTGGCCGCCCTGGCGGTGGCGATCCCGGCGGCGTCGTCCCGGCGCCCCGCGCCGCGGATCGCCGGCGGGCTGCTCGGCGGGCTGCTGGCCCTCGTGCTGGTCGCGGTCAACGGCCGTGTCGGCGCGTGGGAGGGCCTGCTCATGCTGGCCGCCATGTTCACGGGCACGGCGGTGCACCGCGCCGAGCACGGCCAGATGACGCGGCGCGCGGCCGGGGCGACCGGCGCCGCGGTCCTGACGGGGGCCCTCGCCGCCGGGACGTGGAACGCGGCCCCCTACGGCCGGAACGCCCAGATCGTCTGGTGCGGCGCGGTGCTGGCGGCGGCCCTGACGTTCGCGGCGGGGTGGCGGCTGCGGCACCGGCGCTTTCCCGCCTGGGCGACCGGCCTCGGCACCATCAGCTTCTCGGTGTACCTGCTGCATCCGCTGTGGCTGATGGTGGCGGCGCAGTTCCTCGGCGCGTCCGGGCGCCAGGACCTCGCCGGCCTCGGCGCCTTCCTGATCGTGCTGATCGTGTCGAGCTGGGCCACGCAGCGCTGGATCGAGGCGCCCGCGCAGCGGCTCGGGAGACGCCTCGCCCGCCCGCCCGCACCGGACGCGCGGCTGGAGCCGCACGCCCTCGCCTCCTGATCGGGAAAGGCCGATTGCCCGGTTAATGGAGTGCAGCGATTTATGGCGCTCTGTCACCATAACCGGGTGAACATCTCGCTTGAGGCATTGGTCGTCCGGGACACGCATCGCATTCCCGCGCCCTCCGGCCCGCCCGGAGAAGGGGCGGCGGTGGCGCGGCAGCTCGACATCGCGCTGATGTCGGCCGGTTTCAAGCTGTCGGGGGACGTGCTGCGCGCGCTTTCGGGGCTGTCGGAGCAGACCGTCCGGAGCTTCGCGGTGCGCACGCTCGCGACGGTGCGCGAGATGGCGGGCGACCACGTCCGGCACAACACCTACTTCCGGGACTTCCCCCGCAACGTGCCCGACACCCTGGACTTCTGGCTCGGGCTGCTCCACGAGACGCTCCAGGACCCCCGGCTCGCGCCCGCGGCGCGCGAGACGCTGCGCGCCGGCGCCCTCGACCTGCTCGCCCTCAAGGGCTACGGCCGCTACCAGCACACCTTCGAGGAGATGCTGGAGGCGCAGGACGCGCTGGTCACCGCCGCGAGCGACCGGGTGACCGTCCTCCACCTCGGACGCGGCCTCGCCAAGGAGGCCGCGGAGCTCTACCTGAGGCTCGCGCAGAGCACCACCCCGCTGGGCGAGGAGGACCTCGGCACGCTCGCGGAGCTGGCCGCGCACCACGCCTCCGGCCCGCATCCGGAGCGGATCCCCGTCCGGGAGAACCGGGCCGTCATCAACCGCGTCCGGCTGTCGCTCGGCGCCGATCTTCTCGTCGACACGGTCACCGACGTGCTGCGCCTGGCGTGCGCGCTGTCCGACGGCGACGTGACGCTCCAGGAGCCCACGCGGTTCGCGTCGATGCCGCGTCCCACACGCCGGGCGCTGCTCGCCGCGCTCCACGGCGTGGTGCGCGACGACCCGGGCAAGCTCGGCGACGTCGCGGCCTGGAGCGAGCGGTGGAAGCGGCTCGGCGAGCGGCTCCACCCGCACGAGTACCCGAAGTGGGCTGGGGCGGCGGACGTGTTCGCGGTCGCGCGCGGCGAGAAGAAGGCTCCGTCGTTCGCGGCGCGCGTCGAGGCCCGCCTGGCGACCGGCGACGTCGCGGGCGCGGCGCGCGTGGCGGCGGGCGCGCCCGGACTGCTCTTCCGGTCCCTGGACCGGCTGCTGCGCCTCGCGCCGGACGCCCAGGACGCCGTGCTCGAGACGGCCGGGTGGGCGGTCGGCGGGGTCTCGGGACGGGTGCTGCTCTCGCTGCGGGAGCACCTGCTCAACCGCGGCGCCGAGACCGGCCGGACGCGGCTGTTCGCCAACCGGCTCGGCCGCGGCGTGACCGTGCCCGACTCCCGCCCGCCCCTGGACCCCCAGGTGGTGGAGGGGCTCGCGGCGATGCTGGACGAGGAGATCCGGGGTCGCCTCCCGTCCGTCGGGCACCTGGTCGTCGACCCGGACGTGCTCGACGTCGTGCTGCCGCTGAGCGGCAAGGCCGCCGGAAAGGGGCTCGGCGTCCTGCCGCGCGGCTCGGTGTCGCCCGTCGACGGCAGGCTGCTGCGGTTCTTCGTCTACTGGCGGCAGCGCGAGAAGCGGACGGACTTCGACCTTTCCGCGCTCATGCTCGACGAGGACTACGCCAACCCGGAATGGCTGTCCTACACCAACCTCAGGACCGTGGCGGGCCAGCATTCCGGCGACATCACCGACGCCCCGGAAGGCGCCTCGGAATTCATCAACCTGACCCTGGCCAAGGTCGAGGCCCGGTTCATCGTCCCGCAGGTGAACATCTTCTCCGGGGAGGGGTTCGAGGAGGTCGAGGAGTCGTTCTTCGGATTCATGCTGCGCGACGGGGAGCAGAAGGGCCGCCCGTTCGAGGCGCGGACCGTCCGGATGAAGTCGGAACTGCGCGGCCCCGGCCGGGTCGCGCTCCCGGTGGTGTTCCTGCGCGGGGACGACGGCCGGTGGCGCGCCAAGTGGCTGCACCTGCACCTGAAGGGCGGGGCGAACTTCAACCGGGTGGAGGACAACCGCGTCACGACCTCGATGCTGCTGCGCGGGATCGTCGAGCGCCGCTTCCTGACCGTCCGCTACCTGATGGACCTCCTCGACGCCGAGAAGACCACTGTCTGGGACGGCACGGCGCCCGGCGGACCGGTCACGTTCATCGGCATGGAACGCCCCGACGGCCTGCACGGTGATTCCACCGTCTACACGCCGGAAAACCTGGGTGACCTGGTCCCGGCGTGACTGCTAAAGTCAACGCGCGAGGCCATGAAGAGGGCTTCCTTCTCACACTTCGGATGTAACCAGCCCTTTCGCTTTCCTCGCTTGGACAGAAACGGGCGCGCCCTTCCGGCGCGCCCGTTCTGTCATTCCACGACCGGCTCGCCGCCGCGCGGGGCCGGGGCCCGGGCCGATCTCATCCTGGCCTTGACAGGACATCTGAACCTATTGTCGCAGCAGGTCAGCGAGCTAGCTTGGGCCCCATGGCCACATATGACGAACAGCAGATCCGCGCCGCCAACGCCTCCGGGCTGACCCCGGTGGTCTTCGTCCACGGGCTCTGGCTGCTGCCGAGCAGCTGGGACCGGTGGGCCGAGCATTTCAAGGCGGCCGGCCTGGCGCCGGTCGCGCTCACCTGGCCCGACGACCCCGCGACCGTCGAGGAGGCGAACGCCCGCCCCGAGGTCTTCGCGGGCAAGGCGGTCGGCCAGGTCGCCGACCACCTCGCGGGGCTCCTGGGCGAGCTGACCCGCAGGCCCGCGATCGTCGGCCACTCCTTCGGCGGCCTGCTCACCCAGATCCTCGCCGGACGCGGTCTGGCCCGCGCCTCGGTCGCCATCGACCCCGCGCCCTTCCGGGGCGTCCTGCCCCTGCCGATCTCCGCGCTGCGCTCCTCGCAGCCGGTGCTGGGCAATCCCGCCAACCGGAACCGCGCCATCCCGCTGACCTACGAGCAGTTCCGCTACGCCTTCGCCAACGCCGTGACCGAGGAGGAGGCCAAGGACCTGTTCGAGACCTACGCCGTCCCCGCCCCCGGCGCGCCGATCTTCCAGGCCGCCGCCGCCAACCTCAACCCCTGGACCGAGGTCAAGGTCGACACCGCGAACCCCGACCGGGGCCCGCTTTTGATCATCTCCGGGGAGAAGGACCACACCGTCCCGCGCGCCATGGCGCACGCCGCCTACAAGCGGCAGGCCCGCAACCCCGGCGTCACCGAGTTCGCCGAGATCCCCGGCCGCGGTCACGCCCTCACCATCGACAACGGCTGGCGGGACGTCGCCGACACCGCCCTTGCCTTCCTGCGCCGGTTCGCCGGAACGGAGGCCGGGAACGGGCCCTCTCCCGCGTCGAGCTGACCGGCGGCAGGACCTCGCGTCACGCGGTCGCCTCCGCCTCGCCCCGGGGAGCCCGGCGGGGGCGGGGCAGGAGCGGGACGATGGCCGTGCCGGCGGTGGTGATGGCCGCCGCGACCACGAACGCGGCCGAGTAGCCGTCCACGAGGTCCGGTCCGGTGTGCGCGGCGGTGGTACCGAGCACGGTGAGGCCGATCGCGCCGCCGATCGTGCGGGAGGTGTTGACGATGCCCGCGACCGCGCCCGCCTCGGCGGACTCCACCCCGCTGGTCGAGGCCTCCACCAGCGGTGTCATCAGGAGGCCGAAGCCGAGGGCCATGGTCGCGCCCGGACCGAGGATCGCGGTGAGGAACGTTCCGTCCGCGTCCAGCACGAGGCTCTGCCAGGCGAACCCGGCGGCGGCCGTCAGCCCGCCGATGCCGGCGAGGCGCCGGACGCCGATCCGCGCCATCAGCGGCGGCGCGAGCCGCGAGCCGATGATGATCCCCGCCGTGTGCGGGAGGAACGAGAGGCCGGTGCGGACCGCGCTGTACTGCAGGACGTTCTGCATGTAGAGCGACAGGAAGTACCAGAGCGCGAAGCCCGCCATCGTCGCGACGAGCGTCGCGAGGTTGCCGACCGCGACGCTGCGGAGCCGGAACAGCCGCAACTGGACCAGCGGCGCGGGGGAACGCGCCTCGACGGCGGCGAACAGGGCGAGGAGGGCGAGCCCGGCGGCGAGCGGACCCGTCCGCCTCCACCCGTGGTCCCCGATCTCGCCGATGCCGAACGTGAGCAGACCCACCCCCGCGGTGACGAGCACGGCGCCGGGCAGGTCGAGGCGGCGGCGCCCGGCCGAGTCGCCCTCGGGGCGCAGCCAGCAGACGGCGATCACGGCGAGGACCGCGCCGACCGGGACGTTGATCAGCAGCACCCAGCGCCAGCTCAGCAGGTCGGTCAGCAGCCCGCCGACGAGGCCGCCGGTCGCGCCGCCCGCGGTGCCGACGGCCGTCCACATCGCGATCGCCTTCGTCCGGGCGGGGCCCTCGGGGAAGGTCGCGGTGATGAGCGACAGCGTGACGGGCGCGAGGATCGCCGCGCCGAGGCCCTGGAACGCGCGGGCGCTGATCAGCATGGCGCCGTCCTGCGCGAACCCGCCGGCGAGGCTGGCGAGGGTGAACAGGCCGAGGCCGGTGAGGAAGACGCGCTTGCGGCCGTAGAGGTCGGCGGCGCGCCCGCCGAGGAGGAGGAACCCGGCGAAGGCCAGCATGTAGGCGTTGACCACCCACTGCAGGCCGGTGGCGCCGAGTCCGAGGCCCTCGCGGATGTGCGGCAGGGCGACGTTGACGACGGAGATGTCGAGGACGACGAGGAACTGGCCGATCGACGCGGCGAGCAGCGCGGCCCACCCCGGGGTCGTCGCCCTGGCCGGCCGCTCCGTCGCCTTGGCGGTGAGGTCTGCTGCTGTCATGCGTCCATGCTGGTGCGCCGGGCGGTCGCACCGCGTCGGTCGGCGGTCCCGGTCACCGACGTCCGTTCGACCTAGGTCGCGTGTCAAAGACCCGGCCCACTTCGCTCGCCTTGAGGCTCGCTACGTGACCGCGCCTGGGCGAACGCGGCATCGCTTCGCGATCCGCCCGGCGCCGCCCGCAAGCGATCTTGGTCGGCCCGGGCGCGGCGCGACCGGACGGCGTGAAAGGATCGCCCAACAAGATCATCACTAGTCGAGCGCGGGCCGGGGGGTGCCCGCAGGTCCGTCCGGGACTGGCGCGAAACCGCCCCGCTGTGAGATGAATCTCCTCGGCGCAAGCGGGTACCGCTGCTTGCGCAGCGAGTGCGTCACAAGGTGTTAACCCGGATGTGTCGGAAACAAAGGGACGCACGGAGGGTGACCATCCGGAGGGTTGATGCTGGACTCCCCAGGCGATGAGGACATGGACAGGATCACCGGCGATGCCCGCATCGTCCGCGAGGTGTTCGAGGCGATCCCCGCCGCGGTCGCGGCGGTGGAGAGAGGCGGCGACTACCGCCTGGTGGCGGTGAACGCCGCCTACCGCGCGCTGGTGGCGCGGGACGAGGTCGTCGGCCGCTCCGCCTCCGAGCTGTTCCCCGAGCTCGTCGCCAAGCAGCTGTTCGGACTGCTCGACCGCCCGTTCCGCACGGGCGAGACGGTCACGGCGCGGGAGTGGCGGATCCAGCTGCCCCGCGCGAGCGGTCCGGACGAGGACGTCTACTTCGACTTCACCATCGTCCCGCAGAAGTCCGCGACCGGGGAGGTCGTCCGGCTCGTGGCGTTCGCGCAGGACGTCACCGAACGGGTGCGGGACCGGCAGGCGGCGCAGCGGCGGGCGGCCGAGGCCGAGCAGGGCGCGGCCGAGCCCGCCGATCTCGTCGGCGTGCTGCAGCGGCAACTGCTCCCAGCGGGCCTGCCGATCCTGCCAGGACTCCAGCTGGGCGGCAGCTACCTGCCCGCGGGCGGCGGGACCGCCGCGGGCGGCGACTGGTTCGACGCCGTCCCCCTGCCGGACGGCCGGACGGCGCTCGTCGTCGGGGACGTGGCCGGGCGCGGCGTCGAGGCGTCCGCGGCGATGGGACGGATCCGCTCCGTCCTGGAGGACCGGCTCGACCACGGCGGCGACATCGCCGAGGCGCTCGCCGCCGCCGACCGGCTGGCGTCGCGGCTTCCGGCCGCGCGGGCGGCGACCCTGTGCGTCGCCGCCGTGGACCCCTCGGACGGGCGGCTGGCGTACTGCACGGCCGGGCATCCGCCGCCGCTGCTGATCCCGACCGCCGGCCCCGCGCGCTTCCTTCGCCCGTCCGGCGGCGGCCCGCTCGGCACCGGGACCGGCTTCCCGCTCGCCGAGGACCGCCTGGCCGTGGGCGACCAGCTCCTCCTCTACAGCGACGGCATCGTGCGCCGGTCGGGCGAGGAGGTCGTGGCCGGCACCGCCGAGCTGGCGCGGGTCGCCGCCGACGTCGCCGCCGGCCGCGGGCTGCGCGAGGACTGGCTCGCGGCGGTCGACCGCCTCACGACCCAGACGCTGGAGCTGCTGGTCAGGACGTCCGGGCATGACGACGACATCGCGCTGCTGGCCGCGCAGCGCACCGCCCCGACCGCGCCGCTGCTGCTGGACCTGCCGGCGAAGTCGGAGGCGATCCCCGCCGCCCGCAAGGCGCTCGACGAGTGGCTTTACGACCTCGGGGCCCGCTCCGAGGACGTGATCCTGCTGCGGCATGCGATCGGCGAGCTGGTCACCAACGGCGTCGAGCACGCCTACGACGGCACGCCCGGCGCCGTCCGGGTGCGGGCGGAGTGCACCGGGCGCGGCGTGGTGGAGATCGAGGTCGCCGACGACGGCCACTGGCGCGAGCCCTGGCAGCCCACCGAGGACCGCGGCCGCGGCCTCGCCATGGCGAGCGACTTCGCCGACGAGCTGCGCGTCGAGACGGGCCCGCGCGGGACCACCGCGACCGTCCGGCACCGCCTGACCCGCCCCGCCCGTCTGCTCACCGCCGGCGAGCTCGCACCGTCGTCCGCCCCGGACGACTACCCGGAACTGCTCCTGATCCTGGACCAGCCCTCGGAGGGTCCGCAGCGGATCCGGCTGGACGGCCCGGTCGACGCCGCCACCGCCGAGCAGCTGCGCGAGGAGCTCGTCGTGCGCACCCGCGGCGGCACCACCCCCCTCACCGTCGACCTGACCGGCGTCACCCACCTGTCCAGCGCCGGCGTCGCCGTCCTCTACGAGGCCGAGACCCGCACCGACGCCCCCGGCCGCCCGTTCCTCCTCTACGCCCCGCAGGGCAGCCCCGCCCAGCACGTGATGTCGCTGGTAGCCCTCCCCCACACGACGACCGAACCCGGCTGACCCCTACGTGCGGCGCGTTCGCCCGCAGAGCGCGGATGCGGGGGCCAGGTCAAAGCCGCACGGGCGGTACAGGGCACCGCCGCCGACCGGACCGGCCCTCTGCCTCTGCGCGTGGAGGTTGAGCGCCTCGGCGTGGCTGGCGCCCGCCTTGCGGAGCTCGTCGTAGCGGGCGAGGCCCTTGGCCTCGATCGCCTCCTGGTGGGTGGCGCGCGCCTCCGTGTAGCTCCTGAAGACGAGTTCGACGTCCCAGCCGCGCGCGGCGATCAGGTCGCGCACCCCGTACGAGCGGAAACGCGGAACAGCGGAATTGACACGCGAGCCGCCATGCCATGCAAGCAGGTGAAGCCCCGGAGACGCGCAGAGCGCGCCCCCGGGGCCTCAAGGACTTACTTCTTCCCGCTGGGGTCGGGGACCTCCGGGATGGTGACCGTCCCCGTCCCGCCGCAGGCAGTGCAGGACTGCTCGGGAACGATCACATTGCCGTCCCCGTCCGTCACGGCCGGGATCTTCCCGCCCGTGCAACTTCCACAAGATTCCTGCATGATTCCCACTCCTATTCATTCTGCACCGGGAGTGCATCGAACGGGACACGGGAATCAACCCCCGCCCGCGACTCGAATAGGATCCCGGGCAGGGATGATTTCATTTCCGTTTCAGTGGACGAAACGACCACTGTACTTGCGGAGAGGACAATAACCCATGTTGATCACTATCGTCAATCAATGGCATCAATAGGGGTCCTGAAGGAGATCCCCCGACCGCACCACGATCATTTGCCTCCCGTCGCCGCCGCCGTTCTGTTGAGAGCGAGCGTGACGACGGGCACCGGCAGGGGCCGGTATCGGATCACGCGTGGGGGCGCCTGCTCCGCCGTCGGCCAGGGCCCGTGGTCATCGGGGGGCGCAGGCCGTCCAGGATGAGCCGGGCGATGCGGGCCGACCGTTCGGGGCTGGCCTCCGCGCCCGCGTGGCGGATCGCGGCGAAAGCTCCGGCGACGAGGGCCATCACCTCGTCGGCGGTGAGGTCCTCGCGCACCGCGCCCGCCGTCCTTGCGCGGTCGAGCAGGTCCGCGACATGTCGGGTGAGGTCTTCCGCGACGTCCGGGGCGGCGGTGCGCAGGTCGAACTCGGCGGCCTCGAGCGCACTCTTCACGGCCACGTTCTCGGCCCCGGAGGCCATCATCCTGGCCAGCAGCGTGAACACGGCCTCCGGATCGCCGGTGGCGGCGAGGGCCTCCGCCTCCCCCACCAACCCGTCGAGCATGTCGATCGCGACGGCGAGATACAGCTCTTCCTTGGTCGGGAAGTGCCGGTGGACGGTACCGGGACCGACGCCGGCGCGGCGGGCGATCTCGTCGAGCGAGACGCCGAGGCCCTCCGTCGCGAACAGCCGCTGAGCGGTCCGCAGGACCCGCTCGCGATTGCGGCGCGCGTCGGCCCGAAGCTCCCGGTCGCGCCGGGGAGCCACAGGCGGCTCGGGATCAGGTGACCGGCTGGACATGTCGGTACCAGCATAACCGGGGCGGCGCACCGTATAGCCTGGCGCATAAGCGGGGCGGCGCACCGTTTATGTCGGCGCCGCTCACCACGGACAGGAGACTGCGCTGATGACCACACGCGAGGACGCGACCGCCCTGGTGCGACGGATGCATGAGTGCTTCAACAGCCGGCGCTTCGACGAGGCCGCCGCCCTGCACACGCCCGACTTCTTCAGCCACCCGCTCGGCGCCGCCGGGTTCGAGGCGGGCAAGGCTGCCTGGACCGCGCTCGTCGCCCGGTTCCCCGGCATCCGGGTCGTCGCCCGGGACATCCTGGTCGACGGCGACAGGGCCGCCGTCCGCTCGTCCGTCGAGGGCGTCGCGGTGCCGGACGGCGACGCGCAGCCCGAACTGGTCGAGATCTTCCGCTTCGAGGACGGCCGCTTCGCGGAGATGTGGGGCGCCAGTTCCGGCTTCCCGACCATGACCAGCCCCGAGGAACTGCTCGCTTAGCGCGGTGTCCGGGTGCGTCGGCTTGCGGCTCGTTGCCCTTATGTAAGCCGGATAGGCGCAGCAAGCCGCAAGTCAACGCAAGGGATCGGCACCGTCGGCCCCGGATGGTGTTCACGGACACCACTCCGGAGCCGTGCCCGGCGCCGTTCACCGGGGATCGGTCGCACGATCGGTCCTTTTCGCCCTTGTACGATCGCGGAGTGCTGGTTCTCGGTGTGCACAGATGCCCGGTGTGCGGGTTCTCGTCGTGAACGCTGACCGCCGAGTTCGGGTCCGGTTCGCGGAGGAGGCGGATGCGGCCGAGATCGCGGACGTCCACCTGACCTCCAGGTCGGCGGCCATGCCGTACCTGCCTCCGCCGGAGCACAGCCGTGAGCAGGTGGTCCGGTGGATCCGGGAGATCGTGCTCAGGCGATGCCGCGTCTGGGTCGCGGTGGGCGGTACGCGGATCAACGGCTACGCGGCCCTCGACGGCGACATGCTCGAACACCTCTACCTGCGCCCGGACATGCGCCGGCAGGGCCTCGGAACGCTCCTGCTCGACGAGGTCAAGCGGCACAGCCCTGGCGGGGTGTCCTTGCGCGTCTTCCAGCGGAACGCCGAGGCTCGGGCGTTCTACGTGCATCACGGTTTCGTCGTCGTCGACACCAACGACGGCGAACGCAACATGGAGAACCTGCCCGACATGACCCTCCGCTGGTCACCCGTGGCCGGTATCGGATCGGCGACTCTCGCGTGCGAGGCACAACGACACGGTTAAGTGGATTTGCTGGTCATGTCGTCAAGCTACCGAGGCTGTCGTGCGGGTGCTGAAGTTCGTGGGGCGCGCCCTTGCCGGGGCATCGCTGGTGGTCGCCGCGGGGGTGGCGATCAACCAGATCTACGCCAACGGGAAGCTGAGCTGGAGCTGGGGGTACCTGGCGCTGGTGGCCACCGTTCTGGGCGCGCTGGTGCAGGCCGCTCCGCAGGCCGCCGCGCCCGTCGCCGAAACGGCACCGCCCCCTCCCCCGGCGAGAGGGCTGCGCAAGGGATCGCGGCGCGGCTATCTGAGGCGGGTGCGCACGGCCGTCGACCAGATGGAGACGATCGGGCTGGTCACCCAGGCCGAGTACGTCCTGCGGACCCGGCAGGTCTACGTCGATGTGAAGCTGCGGCCGCGGCCGGTGACCGAGGTCGTCACCGACACCGGCATCGGCACGGTGTCCTCCGCGGAGGCCGGGCGGCGCGCGTCGCTGGCGTCCTTCCTGGCACCGGGGCGGGTACTGGCGGTCCTGGGCGCCGCGGGCTCCGGGAAGACGACGCTGGCACGGCACACGGCCCTGGAGATCGCGGAGCGGCGGCGGGGGTGGGGGCGCCGGAGGCAGCTCCCGGTGCTGCTGTACCTGCGGGACCATGCGGAGGAGATCGCCGCCGGGGAGCCCGAGGGGCTGGCCCGGATCGCGGTGACCGCGCCTTGGCTCAGCGGTGCGGTCTCGGCCGAGTGGCTGGAGGAGCGTCTGAGGCGGGGCCAGTGCGTGGTCCTGCTGGACGGCCTGGACGAGGTGGCCGACTCGGGGGACCGCAGCCGCGTGGTCCGTTGGGTGGAGGACCAGATCAGCCGCTACCCGGCCAACGCGTTCGTGGTGACGTCCCGCCCGGTCGGATACGACGCCAACCGGCTGTCCCGCGCCGACGTCCTCCAGGTGCAGCGGTTCACCGGCCGGCAGATCCGCGACTTCCTGCACGCCTGGTACCGGGCCATCGAGCAGCGCTCCCGGGAGGGCGACCCCAGGGAGATCGGCCGGATCGCCGCGCGGGCCGCCGACGACCTGTTCCGGCGGATCAGCGGCGGCTCCACGCTCTCCGACCTGGCCGCGAACCCGCTGCTGCTCACCATGATCGCGAACGTGCACCGCTACCGGGGCAGCCTGCCGGGCAGCCGGGTCGCGCTCTACGAGGAGGTGTGCCAGGTCCTCCTCCACCGCCGCCAGGAGGCCAAGAACCTCCGCGACACCGACGTGGACCGCCTGAGCGGGGAGAAGAAGGAGCGCGTCGTCCAGGAACTGGCCTGGTACATGATGCGGCGCGAACTGCGCGACATCCCGGCCGAGGAAGCGGAGCGCGCCATCCGCGCCGTGCTGGAGCGGACCGCGCCGGACATCACCCCCGCGGCCTTCCTCCTCCACGTCAAGCGCAGCGGTCTGCTGCTGGAGCACCAGCACGGCCGGTACGGCTTCGCACACCTCACCTTGCAGGAGTACCTGGCCTCCATGCTGGTGCCCGCGCACGCGTCCCGGCGCCAACTCCTTGTGGACAACGTCGACAACCCCTGGTGGCGCGAGGTCACGCTTCTCTGGGCCGCCCGCGCCGACGCCAGTCCCGTCGTCGAGGCCTGCCTGGCCGATCGGACGGTCACGTCGCTCAAGCTCGCCTACGCCTGCGCGGACGAGGCCCGAGAGCTGGATCCCGATCTGCGCGCTCGACTCGACCGGCTCCTGATGACCGCACCCGGCGACGCCGACGAGATGCGGCTGCTGAGCGAGGTCGTCGCCGCTCGCACCCTCCAGGACACCTTCACCTTGGACGACGGAACCCGCGTCTGCACCGACCCCGTCTCGAACGATCTCTGGACGCGTTTCCTCGGTCGTCACAACAGCCTCCGCCTGCCGACCACCGTCTCCGGCGATCTGTGGACCACGGACATCAAGTTCTTCCTCGCCTGGCTCAACACCCTGCTCGGCGACGGCGCCGACTACCGCCTGCCCACGCCGGCCGAGGCACGCCAGATCCTCGACCGGGAGCTGTTCACCAGAAGAACCGGAAACGGCGCCGAGGTGATCCTTTACGCCGCGGGCCAGGACTGGACCGACGGCCACGGCCAGGTGCGCCTCGTTCCGTCCTCGCCGGCCGCCTCGCCGCACCGGCCCTCTGCGCGACAGCTCGACCACTACGCGTCCCGCATCCTCCGGTACACCCATGTCCTCTTCCGGCTTCGCGCGTTCGAGCCGCCGACCACCTTCACCGATCTGCTGGTCTTCGGAAGACCCCGCGACCTCGATCGGGCCGAGGACCGCCTGCTGCACGCTCTGGACCTCGTCTTCCAGCTCGAGACCGTCCGTGAAGCGCCGCTCGCTCCCCTGCGCGAACGCGCCCTGGAGTATGCCGCCGATCTCGGCTTCGCGGGTCTCCCCGACCTGGAGGACGACCAGGGCCTCGACCGCCTCCGCGACCAGGCCCTGCGCCACGCCGAAGCGGTCGGCCGGGAACTGGGCCGAGATCTCGGCCCCGGGGATCCGGCCGAGGTTCTGTTCGACGTGGTCCACCAGTCCGGCGGCATCGATCGCGAAGCCCCGATGGCGAAAGCCCTCGACCGTCCTCAGCCGCGCATCAACGGCGCCGAACGCGATGAGCTTCTGGGAGGCCTCGACCGGGCGCTCAGCGACGGGCTCGAACGTGATCTGAGCGACGCGCGCCACCTCGCAGTCGCTCTGGCGAACCGGGGCGGCGACCGCCCCTCCTCCGTGATCGCACAAACGATCATCAGGCGCCTCGACACGGCTCTCGGCCTCGGCTCCGGTACCGGCTCCCGACGCGTCGGCCCCTCCGTGTACGCCGGCCTCCTCCGCAACCTGGGCATTGATGGCGCCCTCGAAGTCGACCGAACGCTCGGCCTCCTCGTCCGACACGCCGACCTGCTCGACACTGCCGCCTCGGGCGCCGATGAGGAGGCGGCCCGCCTAAGCCGTGACCTCCGCATCTTGTTGCACGTCGCCCGGCCCCACGCGTTCGCCCTTGCCCTGGCCAAAGCCGATCCGCCCAGTACCACAAGGATGAGCACCGCATGGGCCTTGGACCTGGCGCGCCTCGTCTTCACCGGCGAACTGGGAAGGCTGGACATGGACGCCGTGGTCGGCGCGGCCTGGGCATGCATTCGCTTGGAGCGCGCGTTCCTCGGAGGCACGGGGCTGTACACCCGGCGTCCTCCAGGCTTCCGGTTGAAGGCGTCGACGGTGGAGGCGTGCCTTGATGAAGCTCTGCACACCGCCCTGAGCCCGTCACCGGCCCACGACCCGAGGGCGGTGCTGGGAGCCGCCCTTGACCGCGCCGGCGCGATCGACAGGGAAGACGTCAAGGATCTGATCGAGCACGCGAGGCGGCTGGCCGCACCACTGTGGGACCCGAGCCGCCCCGTCAGGGAGGGCGACATGGTCCTGGCCGTCACCTCGCTCCTGGCGGCGATCGTCGTCACCAGGGAAGGTGGATCGGACAGGGAACTGGCGGACCACCTGTCCGACGCACTGACAGCGCTCATCGCGTTGACGCCGGACCCGGGCCCTCCGGCGTCCTCGGACAAGCACCTGGTCCTGGTAAGGGTCTGACACGCGGTTGCGGTGGCCGATCCCCGCGGAACGGTCTCGGGCTCAGGCGGTTCGGCTCGTCGCGGCGGCGTCGGCGGTCCAGCCGGCCGGTCGTTCGCGCGAGATGATGGGCCGGTGACCGACCTGACCGACCTGCTGAACTCCCTCGTCTCGGACGGCGCGGTTCCGGGGGCCGTGGGCCTGGTGGCTCGCGGGGACCGGACGGAGGCGGCGGCTGCGGGAGCGTCCAGCCTCGGCGGCCCGCCGATGGCCGGGGACTCCCTCTTCCGCTTCGCCTCGCTCACCAAGCCCATCACGGCCGCGGCCGTCATGATGCTGATCGAGGACGGCCGGGTCGCGCTGGAGGATCCGATCAGCCGGTGGATGCCGGAACTCGCGGCGCCGAAGGTCGTCCGCACCCCCGCGAGCCCCGTGGACGACGTCGTGCCCGCCGCCCGCCCGATCACGGTGTTCGATCTCCTCGGCTTCCAGGCCGGGTACGGATTCGCCTCCGACTTCACGCTGCCGGCGATCCAGGCGCTCTTCCCCGTGCAGAAGGATCCCCGCGAGCCGCGGGGCTTTCCCGGGCCGGATGCCTGGATCGCCGAACTGGCCGAGATCCCTATGCTCTGCCAGCCGGGCCGAGCGTGGCTCTACGACACCTGCTCCACTCTCCAGGGCATGCTGGTCACGCGCGTCACCGGCCTGCCGCTGCCCGACTTCCTGGCTGAGAGACTCTTCGTCCCCTTGGGGATGACCGACACCGCATTCCACGTCCCGGAGAACAGGCGGGAGCGGTTCACGAGTTTCTATATGCCCTCCCGCGAAGACGGCCTGGAACTGGCCGACGCACCGGACGGCCAGTGGAGCAGCCCGCCCCTCTTCCCCCTGGGCAACGCAGGCCTGGTGGGAACCGCTGACGACTGGCTCGCCTTCGGCCGCATGCTCCTGAACGACGGTCGCGCCCCCGATGGCCGCCGCCTGCTGTCGGACGACTCGATACGCCTGATGACCACCGACCACACGACGCCGGCCCAGCGCGAATTCGGCGCGCTGTTCCTGGAGGGCCAGGGCTGGGGGTTCGGCGGGGCGGTGGACATCACCCGTGCCGACCCATGGAACGTCCCTGGCCGCTACGGCTGGGTCGGCGGTACCGGCACCGCGGCCCACATCGTCCCGTCGACGGGCACCGTGACCGTCCTGCTCACTCAGGTCGGCCTCAGCGGCCCCGGCTCGCTCCCCTGGATGCGCGACTTCTGGCGCTACGCCGCTTAGAGGAGCGCGTCGGCTTCGCGATCAGGGCGCCGGTCAGTCGACGCCTTCGACGATGCGGAAGTCGCGCTCGACGGCGTCGGAAAGGACGGCCAGCGCCTCCTGGTACGCCTCGCTCTCGCGTGCCGCGACCGCCTGTTCATAGGAGTCGAACTCGACCAGGATGGTGCGCTCGGCGATGCCGGCGTCGTAGGCGACGACCCGACCGCCGCGGACGAGCACCCGCCCGCCCCCGGCCTGGACCGCCCGAGCGGCCAGCTTGTTGTAGGCGGCCAGCTTCTCGGGGTCGGAAATGGTGCGGTAGACACTGACCCAGTAGCCCTTGGCCATACAAACCTCCTGTGTTCGGACAAGCGCGCCAGGCCTGGGCCTTGACTCCGAACTCTGGACAAAGATCCATCCGGCCGGGGACAGCGTAGTCGACTCCCAGGCTTGTACGCGTTTACCCGCTTGCCCGGCCCACCCCGCAGCGATTACTTTATGCACTTGAGGAATGACCAAGAGTAAGAATCCTGGGAGGGTCGGAATGGGCCGCTTCGCCCCCTGCAAGATCGCCGCGACGGCCGTCGCCGCGGTCGCGCTCGCACCCCTGTCCTCCGTCGCCGCGAGCGCGCGGGAGCCCGCACGCTCCTTCGTCTACAAAGGGCAGACCTGCGAGGACCACAGTTACGACCGCACCGCGAGCTACCACTGCTGGGCGGGACCACCCGACGCACACGTCTACCAGACCCAGGCCAGATGCAGCGACGGCTCCTACAAGCACGGCAACTATGAGCGCTACACCTCCGTGTACTTCTCGCTCGTGGCCTGTCCGCCGGGTACCTCGGTGACCTGGTCGCGGCCCGAGCCCCAATACGACTGACTCGACGAAGGACATGCCGTGATCGCGAACGCACGATTCGCCGTGGCCGCGGTCGCGGCCGCGGTCTCCACCGCGGGCCTGACCGCCCTTCCCGCCCACGCGGCCCCGACCGTCCGATCCACCGGGCAGGCCGGCAAGAGGATCGTCTGCTCGACGTACCGGTCCTCGGACGGCAAGCGCATCGGCGTCGGCTGCGACGCGGGACGCTACTACGTCGTCGGCACGGCCTGCGGCCCGGGACACTGCACCACCATCGGCGGACCCGTCGTCAACGCTCCCGAGGTCTCATGGGCCCACGCGGGCAGCGGCTACTTCGGCGGCGACATCCGCGCGGTCTTCCTCTGAGAGCTGATCGGCGGTGAGGTTACGGCCCGCCGGTCCCGGCCGGGGTGCGCTCCGGCTTCGGGCCGGATGTCTGAACCGCTTTCCTCGCCACCGCGAAGACCGGCCACCTCGACCTCCCGGAGCCAGTGGTCAGGGGCGGAGTCTCGCACTGGGCTGACCGTCCGGCCCGGTCGGCTGTGCCCGTTTCGGCCAGGGATTCAGGCGTTCAAGGTCGGCGGCCAACCGCAGGAGAACACCCTCTTCGCCGTGTCGTACGACGGCCTGCAGCCCCACCGGAGTGCCGTCGGCGGCCTGGCCGGCAGGGATGCTGATGGCGGGGTGTCCACTGATGTTGAACGCCCAGGTCAGACTGACCGACATTGTGCTGCCAGGACCTTGGTGCCCATGCGGAGGCCCCGGTGTCGTAGGCGTGAACAGCACATCGACATCGTTGAAGAGCTGTTGCAGCCTCGCGTTGTTGACTCGCCGGACGGTTTCGGCAGCGACGAGGCCATCGCCGCCGCCGCGAATCGCGATCCAGGCGGGTTCGGGGTCGAGCAGATCGGCTCTGGCCCGATGCCATCTCACATGGCCCGCGCCGACCAGGCGACCAACAGCCGCCCAAGCGATCTCCGCCTGCTCGGAGTCGACATCGGCATACCCCAGATTCGCGGACCAGGTGGCTGCGAGACCCTTGTCCTTGGCGGCTCCGATCGCTGCCTCATCCAGGAGGACGGACATGTGCAGCGCGGCGTCCCTGGCCGAGCGGACGATCGCACCGGGAACGTTGAGTCCCGCAGAATCGCGGGCCGGGAGTCGCCCGTTGGTGGGCTTGAGCCCGATGGCACCGCACCATGCGGCAGGAATACGAGTGGATCCGGCACCGTCACTGGCAGTGGCAAGCGGGACGACCCCCGCCATCACCGCCGCAGCGGAACCCGCCGATGAACCGCCCGGCGTCCGGTCCGAACACCACGGGTTGACCGTCGGGCCGCGCTCTGTATACCCCCAGGTCTGCCACCCGGTGGTCGATTTCGGCACGGAAGTGAGGCCGATGACGACACACCCTTCCCGCCTCAGCCGAACCGTCTGGAAATCATCCAGCCCGCCCCATGCCTTGACTCCGATGGGCACTCCGGCCAACCGCAGCCGTGCCCCCTCGGCCACCGCACGGTCAATCTCTTTCGCTTCCGCAAGCGCCTGCGCGGTGAAATCTTTGCGGAACGCCCGCAGCGTCGGTTCAGTGGCCCGCTTCTGTGCGAGCGCCGCTCGCACAACCTCGACCACCGAGACATCCCTTCTTGCCACCAGTGCAGCAATGGCGGCGGCATCCAACTCCGAATACGCCTCCACCACGATCTGCCTAGCTAGGACTTCCAGCCGAGCTCAGCAAGCACGGCGGGGACGGGCTTCATTTCAACGCCACCGAGCAGTCGGGCCACCTCAGTGTCACCGAGCGGATGCTGCTCTTCATAGAAGCCATGAAATCTTTCACCGTCCCATTTTAGGTCCACTCGCACGGCGCGACCACTTGGAAGTATGTTGTGTCCCAATTGCCGCTATCACAACCAGGGTGATCGAGCGGGTGCGGCCCGGGAGCAGGACGCGAACGGCGCGCCGGAGCAGGATTTCCGCGGCGCGTGATGGCGACACAGAGGCAGGCGACCCGCACGGACAGCGGGAGGGGCGCGAAGCGGAGCGCGCGGAACGGCGCGCCCCGGACACGCAGGCATCGACCGAGCAAGAGGAAGGCTGGAGCGCTGGGGCGGCTTGACCTTACGGGCGCGCGTGCGACGGGAGGGTGAGGATTTCGGCGCCGTCGTCGGTGATGGCGATCGTGTGCTCGCTGTGGGCCGTGCGGCAGCCCGTCGCGCTGCGGAGCGTCCAGCCGTCGGCGTCGGTGACGAGTTCGGCGGTGTCAGCCATGACCCACGGCTCCAGGGCGAGCATCAGCCCGGGGCGCAGCTTGTACCCGCGGCCGGGGCGTCCGGTGTTGGAGACGTGCGGGTCCTGGTGCATCGTCGATCCGATGCCGTGACCGCCGAACTCGGTGTTGATCGAGTACCCCGCCTCGCGCAGGACCGAGCCGATGGCGTGGGATATGTCGCCGGTGCGGGCCCCTGGCCCGGCGGCGGCGATCCCCGCCCGCAGCGCGCGCTCGGTCGCGTTGATCAGCGCGACGCTCTCCGGGGGCTTCGATTCGCCCACGATGAAGCTGATGGCCGAGTCCGCGGCGACTCCCTCCAGGGAGACGGCGAGGTCGAGCGACAGCAGGTCCCCGTCGGCGAGCGTGTAGTCGTGGGGCAGCCCGTGGAGGACGGCGTCGTTGACGGCGGTGCAGATGTAGTGCCCGAACGGACCGCGCCCGAAGGACGGCGCGTAGTCGACGTAGCAGGACTCCGCTCCCGCCTCGACGATCATCTCCTTGGTCCACCGGTCGATGTCCAGGAGGTTCGTGCCGACCGAGGTGCGGCTCCTCAGCGTCTGCAGGATGTCGGCGACCAGGGCGCCCGTGTCCTTGGCTCGGGCCAGTTCGCTGGGGTTCAGGATCTCGATCATGCTGCGCCCATCTCAACGTCACCAATAACTATACCGGTCATACTATACCGGTACTAGAATCGGGTCATGGTCAGGTTGCCGCTCACCCCCGCGGAGCTCGAACGCGGGCAGCGCCTCGGCGCCCTCCTGCGCCGGGCCAGGGGCGAGCGCTCGATCCTCGACACCGCGCTCGACGCGTGCGTCTCCCCGGAGACCCTCCGGAAGATCGAGACGGGCCGCGTGGCCACCCCCGCCTTCTCGACCATCGCGGCGATCGCCGAGGTCCTCGGCCTCTCCCTCGACGAGGTGTGGGCCGAGATCTGCCGTCCCGAGCGTGATGCCGAGTCGACCAGCACCGGTCGCAGTACAGCGTAGGCGGGTGGGCCGGCAAGGGCGTCCGCCGAGGCTGACGGGACGAGCCGACGCGATGCGGGGTCTGTGGTGCGAACCCTCCGGCGGGACGTGGCGGCAATGCGAGACGGCCTTTACGCGGAGCCTCGCGCTCCCCGTAAAGGCCGCCACTTCCGCACCTGCTGTCGGCTTGCCGAACGCCGATCTAATCGAACGCGGTGTACCGGCCGTAAGGCGCGGTCAGCTGGAAGCTCTTGAACTTCCCGGTCTTGCAGTTGCTCCACGTGTAGTACGTGTTCCCGTAGACCCGGCGCATCTGGAAGCCGCGGGTGACCACGAGCGTCGTCTTCGGCGGGACCGAGGTCTCGTGGCTCTCCGTGGCGGTGATGCTGTACGACTTCTCCAAGCCGCCGCCGATCTTCACGTTCACCTCGGCGAAGATCCAGGCCTTGAAGGACCCGGAGGCCTCGGCGCTGACGTTCCACTTCGTCGTCGCGTGCTTGGTGAGGGTGTAGGTCCGCTTCACCGACCGCTTCGACTTGTTGATCAGAACGTCTCGTTCGCCCGTGGGCTTGCGGTACTTGGTCTTGCGCTGGACCTTGACGGCCCAGCCGGCGTCGCAGTGCGGGCCCGCGGCCTGGACGGTCTTGCCGTGCGCCGCCACCTGCCCGGCGGCGGAGGAGCCCGATCCCGGGCTCGCGAGTGCGATGGTCGGGACGGCGACCACAGCGGCCGCTCCGGCGCCGATCACGGCGAGGCGGGCCGACTTCGTCTTCACGCTCTTCATGAATTCTCCCTGCGTGGCTACGCATTTCCGATCCGGTGGGAAGAGCGTATGAATCCAGGGAGAAAGCACCCTAGGGCCTTAGGGCCCTACGGGGCCTTGACGGGGACCTCAAGATCACCCCCGGACGCGTCCGTCCAACACGAAAGCCCAGATAACGGCCATCGAGATGGTTCGCGGCAGATCACTATCGGCTTTGAGATGCCGTTGGCCGCTTCCTGTTAGGAGAATCGGCGCCGCTCGCCATGACATTTCTCCTCGTGAGCTCGGCACATCCCCGTAAGGGCGCCGCTCAGGCCCGATACCGGCCGGAACACCGCCCGCATGGACGAAGGGGCCCTGTTCCGAAGCCCAGACCAGCGCTCCTGCCGGGCGGCGGCCATTGGTTCAAGCCCGGACTTCAGCGTGGTGTGCCCGGCGCCGGGACGGACAGGGTGGCCCTGCCCTCTCCGGGAAGCCATGAGGCCCGCCGCGAGAAGGGGGGACCGGCCGGAGTCCGGCGGACGAGCCAGACGGGAGGACGGTCAGCGGTCCGCGGTCTGCTTGATCTGCTCGATCACGTCGACGAACTGCGCGACGGAGAGCGTGAGATGTCCCGCGCCCAGGTCCTTGCTGTCCCTCAGCCCAATCCCGACGCCGGGAGCAAGACGGGCCAGCTCAACGCAATGCTCATCATTCACGCCGCCACTGTACGAACTCTTCCGCCACTGCTGCATCATGTGAGTCGCTCCGCATACTGCTTGATGATCTCGCGAGAGGCTTCCTCGGGGGCAGCCTTTACGCCGATGCGATCGAACATAACGGACAACTCCCGAACCTCGCCAGGCGTTTCGATCAGGCGTCCGCCATGTTGGGCACCGGAGTACGCGACGTCACGATCTTCCAGGCCAAGTATCTGCACCGACCCCTCGAAACCCATGTGTGCACCCGACGAGAAGGGGATGATGCGCAGGCTCACGTGCGGAAGTTCGGTGAGGGCGAGCAGGTGCTCGAACTGCTTTTTCATGACGTCTGGGCCACCGACCATGCGAGCCAACACACCCTCGTCAATCACCGCCCAGGTCAGGAGCGAGCCTCCCTTCTCCCAGTACGCCCGCTTCCGCGCGACCCGACGCGCCATGGTCGCATCCAGATCCTTGAATCTGCTCGCCTCAACGCAGGCCCAGGTGTAGTCGTCCGTCTGGAGCGCCAGGGGCACGGCCTGACCGTGATAGGTCTTGATCGAAATTGCCTCCTCCTCATACTTGTCGAGCTGCCTCCCCCAGTCCGGATCGTGCATCATTCGGGCAAACCAGAGCAATAGCTGCAATAGCCTGCCGGTGCCATATTTCTCGTCCAGCTTCACCAGGTGATCTTCTTGGGGTCGCTGCCTTCCCGCCTCGATGTTGCAAACAGAAGACCTGGTAACTCCGATGATCTTTCCGACCTGAGTGAGCGAGAGCCCTGCCTTCTCTCGAAGGAATCGCAGGTAGAAGGCCAGGAAGTGGTACATGGAGATCTGTGGATCCAGGGGATCGCGAACGAGGGGCACGAGTACTCCTGTTTTGCAATGTTGTTTGTACAGGTCAACCCTAAGACTCCTGGTGATCCTTGTCACAGGAAATCGGAACCTCGGACAAGGGCGGGGCGATGGGGATGACGGCGCGTGGGGATCTACTTATGCCCCTTATTGGAACACCGTCCGCAGTGGGACTGGCGCGAACCCTGGTGGAGGCACGAATCCGCAACTGGAACTATTTCGACATCATCGACAATGCGCTTCTCGTCGCGTCCGAGCTCGTCACGAACGCGGTCCGGCAGACACCGCACCAGGAGATCCGCCTCCAGCTCAGCCGGGACGGGCACGGCATCGTCATCGCCGTCTGGGACGCCGACTACGCCCTCCCCCAGACCAAGCCGACGAAGGAACTCACCCTCGAAGACCTCGACCTCTCCGCCGAGGCTTTCGACGACAACGGCGGCTATGGCCTGCACATCGTCCAGGCCTTGTCGAGCAAGTGCGGCGTCACCGGCGACCCGGCCGGCGGCAAGTGGGTCTGGTCACGCATCCGAACGTGACCGCCCGACCGAATACCGGGCACGCGGCGTGCTGCCGTCGTGGGGAGGGGCGATGACGACAGCACGCCGCACCTCATGGGGCCACGCCCTGGTTTTCCTGTCAGTCTCCGGCGGCCAGCTCGACGAAGTACGCCTTCATGGCGGGATAGTAGGCGTCGAAGTCCGGCTGGGGTGAGCCGTCGCGGGCCGCCACGAGCATGTCCAGGTAGTACTCCCAGCCCGGACCTATCTCGCCGATCTGCTCCTCGGTGTCGAGGTGCTGCACGAATCGCAGCTCGGTCGAGCCATCGGTTTCCGACAGCAGCAGCTCCAAGCGCCAGGTACCGGATTCGTCCGTCGCCGACAGGGCCAGCCGCCGTGGGGGGTCGCATGCGTCGATGTGCATGGCGGTCCATGGCGCCTCTTCCTCGAACGCCATCTGCACCTGGATGGTCCGGCCCGGTGCGGCGTCGCCCTTCCACGGGCCGTACCAGCGGGCCGTACGCTCGGGCTCGGTGACGCTGGCCCACACGTCCTCGGCGGACGCCCGGAACGTCCGGGTCAGGACGAGATCACTTCCGGCGGCGGTGCGGACCAGCCTGCCGGTGGGTCGACGGTTCATGCGGTGTTCTCCTTCGCTTCGTCGGTGGTGCCGTGGGCACGGCGTTGGCGGCGAGTCCGATGGACCTCTGTCTCCAGCGCGTCGAAGCGGTGCTCCCAGCCGAGCGGCTGGACGAACTGGGCGAGCCAGGCGGCAAGGTGGGTGAACTGCCCCGGGTCGATCTCATAGAGCCGTTCCCTGCCGACGAGTTCGTCTCGTACCAGCCCGCTCTCCCGGAGCACCCGCAGGTGGCGGCTCACGGCCGGCCGGCTGATCTCGAAGCGGCCGGCGATCTGCCCTGCCGTGAGCCGCCCGCCGCGCAGCATGACCAGGATCTCCCGGCGCACCGGGTCCGCGATCGCCTTCACCACGTCGTCCACGACCGAAAGCGTAACCTGTAGGTTACGTTTCTGTCCACAGCGACCCCCAAGGGAGATCTCGCATCACAGCCCGTGGGGCTGCGGTTCACCGTTGGGCGGCCAGAACGGCCGCGAGGCCTTCCTGCAGATCCCTGACGAAGAACTCGGGGACCTCCAGCGACGGGAAGTGGCCCCCGGCTTCGGGCGACCTCCACCGGACGATCTGCCGGTACCGCTCCTGCGCCCAGGGGCGCGGGCACTTCTCGATGTCGCGGGGATAGATGCTGATCGCCGAAGGGACATCGACCCGAAGGTCCGGGTCGAGCGAAGCATGGCTTTCGTAGTAGATGCGGGCCGATGACGCGCCCGTCCGCGTCAGCCAGTACAGGGTGACGTCGTCGAGGATGCGGTCCCTGGAAATCCTCTCGAACGGGCTGTCCTCGGTGTCCGTCCACTCGGCGAACTTGTCGAGGATCCAGGCGAGAAGCCCGACCGGCGAGTCGACGAGCGAGTAGCCGATGGTCTGCGGCCGGGTCGCCTGCTGCTTCGCGTACGCCGCGCGGTGGAGCCAGAAATCGCGCGTCTCCTCGGTCCATGCGCGCTCGGTCGCCGTCAGCCCGTCCGTCGTCAACCCGGGCGGTGCCTGCGCGAGCGTCGTGTGGACGCCGAGCACGTGCGCCGGGAACCGGCCGCCGAGAACCGCGGTGATCACGCCTCCCCAGTCGCCGCCGTGGGCCAGGAACCGGCCGTACCCGAGCCTTCCCATCAGTTCCACCCAGGCGGCCGCGATCCTTTCGATCCCCCACCCGGTGGCGGCCGGCCGGTCGCTGTAGCCGAAACCCGGCAACGACGGGGCCACGACGTGGAACGCCGGCGCGTCCGGGTCCTTCGGGTCTGCCAGCCCGTCCACCACGTCGGCGAACTCGGCGATGCTGCCCGGCCAGCCGTGCGTCAGGATCAGAGGAGTGGCGTCCGCGCGCGCGGATCGGCGGTGCAGGAAGTGGATGCCCAGTCCGTCGATGGTCGTGCGGAACTGGCCGATCCGGTCGAGGCGCTCTTCGAACGACCGCCAGTCGTACCCGGTGCGCCAGTAGTCCACGAGGTCGACGAGGTCGGCGAGAGGAACGCCCTGGTCCCAGCGGCGAGGGCCGGGCGCCGCGGGAGAGACCGTCTCGGCCTCCGGCAGCCGCGCGGCGGCCAGTCGCGCGCGCAGATCGTCGAGGTCGGCGTCGGTCGCGCGGGCTTCGAACGCCCGCACGTCGCCGGTCGGAGCGACAGCGCCGCGATCGACGGCGGGGGCGGCGTCGGTGGCGGACCTGTGCGGGGTCATGAGACCTCCCGGTCGTCGTGGAGTCTCGCCTGGAACTGCCGAGAACCATCTAAGACGGTTCTAACACGCCCGGACGCGAGCGGCAACCGGCTAAGGTGGTTCCATGCCCGCTGGACTCCCTGAATTCCGTCTCGGCAAGGTGCTCGCGACCAGCTTCACGGGGACCCTGACGGAGCGTCGCGGCGACCCCGTGGAGCGCATTCCCACGCCGCGGCGACTTCTCGACTGGCTGGCGGTCTACGGCCTCGCCGTGGAGTCCTGCACCAGCGCCCAACTCGAACGCGCCCGGGAACTGAGGGAGTCGATCCACGCCGCCGCGACGGCCGCCGCGCGCCAGGAGGCTCTTCCCGCGGCCACGGTGCAAGTCATCAATGACTGCAGTGTTCAGGGTCGGGCCGCGGCCGTCCTGACGCCCGAGAACACCCGGCGATGGCTGCTCGGCCCGGCCTCCCGCGTGGAGGACGCCCTGAGCGTGATCGCCGCCGACGCGATCAGCATCCTCGCCGGCGAACGGGACGGAAGGCTGGCCTTGTGCGCATCGCCGACCTGCCGGGCCGCCTTCTTCGACACGAGCCAGAGCCGCACCCGCAGATGGTGCGAGATGAACACCTGCGGGAATCGCCAGAAGAAGGCACGCTTCACTGCCAACCAGCAAAAGAAGCTCAAATCGGCAAAGTAGGTCCCCGTCGGCCTGGCCTGCGAGCCCGCGAACGGACCAGTCCCCCGCTGCTGGTGGCACAGATCGGGTCAGGCCGGGCATCCGATCACGGTCCTCACACCGAAGACCGAATGTCGCGGCGTGTCGCCCGTCATGGGGGGGTCCTGACGACGGCACGCCGCGACGCCTCCACCCGTGCCCGATCCCTCAGCGCGGTCGCCGTCACCGGCGAGTCGAGTTCCGTGCGCCGGTCAGGAGCCCGGCGTCCAGCCGCGGACGCTGAACGCCTCCTCGCGACCGATCGCGGCGAGGGCCTGCGCGCAGTAGGGGATCAGATCGGCCGGGGGAGCCGCCGGATCGATCCACAGCGCCTCCGAAGCCCTGTCGGGTTCGGCCGCGTGCGGTTCGCCCGCCCAGCGGCGGAAGGTGAACCAGTAGTCGCTGATCGCGTGGCAGGGGCCGGGCAACGTCGCGGCCGTGCGGTGCATGACATGGCTGAACACGGCATCGTGGCGGTTCAGCGTCACGCCGGTCTCCTCCCTGGCCTCGCGGATCGCCGCCGCCAGGACGTCCTCGCCGGGCTCGATCCGTCCCGCGGGAGGGGCCAGCCAGCCGTCGCGGTAGCCGGTGTTGTGGCGGCGCAGCATCAGCACCGCGCCGTCCGGCCGGCGCAGCAGCACGTGGGGCGCGATGAAGGATCCGTGCCAGCCGTTCGCGCCCCCCGCAGCGCCCTCGCGGGCGGAGACGGTGCCGAGCCGTCCGGCCAGGTGCTGTGCGGCCTGGTCAGGGCCGCCTGCCAGGTCGACCATGGGGACGGCGGCCGTCAGAATCACGTCGGCCAACTCGTCCAGGACGTCCGCGGCCGTCCTGTGGACGCCCTTGCGGGGATTCCCGCCGGTCATCCCGAGGTAGGCCTCGACGACCTCGCCGACCTCTTCGGCGATCTTCATCACCAGCAGGTGCGTCGGCACTTCCGCCAGGTAGCCGGTCCGGATCCGGGCGGAATCGGCCCAGAACCCCCGGCAGGGCTCGGCAGCTTCGGAGTTCGCCACGACGCGACCCTAGAGCCCGGAGCGGTGACAGGTCCCCGGTTCTCGAACATCTGGTCGAAGCATGACCCCCGCGAGTCCGAAACCTCCGTTGGGCCGGAACGGATGGCGCCGCAAGAACGCCGCGGCCGCCTGGGAATGGGACGTTTCCGTCCCACGGAACCGAACAGATCATGCACAATCTGTCGCGAGCCGGTTCCGGGCCAGGTGTTCGGGACGTCCGCGGTAGCGCTTGGAGGAGCCCTCGGTGACAGGTCCTGCTGGTCCACCATGGGGACAGGGCGGGCACAGGCCGCCGCCCGTTCCGCCGCAGTACCCGCCGCCCCCACCCGGATACGGAGCACCACCGCCCTGGTGGCAGGGCCCGCCTCCGCACCCACCGCGGTATCCGCCCCAGCCTCCCTATCCGCCCCCGCACCCGCCGTACCGGCCGCCCGGACCTCCGCCGCCCCCACGTCCGCCGTCGCGGGCGAGGCGGATCCTCCGGAGGCTGAACCCGTTCCTCGCCGCGCGGGCGGTGTTCCGGCCTTCACGGCCGGATCTGATCGTCGACGTGCGGGTCCGGAAGCTGCAGGTCGCCCGCGCCTGGGCGGGCATCGTGGTGACTCTCGCCGTGGCCGCGGTCTACCGGGTCACCGCCCCCAAGGAGCTGGCGAGCGAGCGGTTCGGCGACGCCTGGATCAACGTCCTGATCCTCACCTGCGTCCTGCCACTGGTCGTGGGCGCCTTCGTCGTGGTCGCCCGCCCGCCGAACCGTGGCGCGTTCGCCCGCCGGCTCCGCTACCCGTTGATAGCGGTCGCGGCGATGTTCGGCTCCATGTTCACGTTCGTGCTCGCGGCCGTACCCGATCTGGAGGGTGCGCGCGACGCGGCAGGGCCGGTGGTGATGATCCCCATGGGTGTGGTCCTTTTCCTCTGGATGCTTCCCTTCGCCCTCTACGGCATCGTCCTCTCACTGACCAACGTGTTCCGGACGGCCGACATCCACGAAGTGGTGCCGCCCCTGGTGAGCGTGGCGGCGTCCTGGGTGGTGGCCGTGGTCAACCTCTTCGACGACTCCTACAAGGGAGTTCCACACGTCCTGGCCCTGGCGCTGCTGCTCGGGGCGCCGGTGACTGTCTCCGCGCTCGCCTACTACGAGTTGCGCAGGCTACGCCTCCTGCACGGCATCACCTTGGCCAACACTCTGTTGCGCTGACTCCACCACGCACCCAGCGACCCCAGCCCATAACAGCCGTCAACGCTCCCGAAGGGTCCACTCGAACAGGGACAACGCATCGGCGCCCGGACCGGGCCGGACGACCGCACCGCGCGGCCGCATCAGCGGGCCGCAGCGATCCGCGCCAAGGTCCGTTCGAGTTCGTGCCCCGAGGCCGGTTGGGAGCTCCACATCGGGCGCAGGTCATCACCATGGCGACGCGGCACCACGTGCGTATGGAAGTGGAAGACCTCCTGCCCGGCTGCTTCGCCAGTGGAGTGGACGACGTTGACCCCGTCAGGAGCCAGCGCCGCCTTCACCAGGGCGGCGACTCGATGCACCATCCGGGCGACATGCGCGTGGACAGTCTCGGAAATGGACCAGATATCGGCGGCATGTTCACGCGGGACGACCAGCGTGTGCCCCGGCGCAGCCGGAGCGATGTCAAGAAACGCAACGGCGTACTCGTCCTCAAGCACCCGATAAGACGCCAGCCGCCCCGCAACAATCCCGCAGAAAACACACTCGCTCACCCACCAATGGTCACACGCGCGGCCCGTCCGCGCACCCCACCGCGACAGGGGGCGAAACTGGCACCGGAGTTTCGCCCTAGAGGATTGGGCAGTTCAACGAGCTGGACGAAGCCGGGGCTTGGGTTAGTCGAGGTCGGGGAGTTTGGCGGCTATGGCGTAGTCGATCTGGATGTCTCGGTAGGTGGTTTCCTTTTTGACCTTGTCCGGAAGGTTGGTTCGGACGCTTCCCGAGGTCGACTCCTCGGAGGAGCCCTCGGTGAACTCGACTGAGACGTCGGGGACGGTCTCGAAGCGGAGTTCGTCGGCTTTCACCTTGGCGGTGAAGAGGATGTCCGCCTTGCGCCGGAGTTCGGCCTCGGGGTGGTCACCGGGGTTCACGAGCGCTTGCCTCCTCCTGGAGAGACCATCCGCATGAGGGCCTTGCCCAGCTCGCGGACGGATTCCTCGGTCTCGCGGAGGGCGCCCTGGAGTTCCGTAATCTCGTGTTCTCCGTCGGAGTGCTCCGCGCCGTTCGCGTTCTTCTGCTTGCCCTCCGGTTCGTCGTCCTCGTCGCCGGAAGACTCCTCTGGCTTCGCTCGCTTCTCGTCCTGGTCGGTAGCGTTCTCGGCTTCCGGCTCCTGGCCGTCCTGCTCTGAGGAACCCTCGCGTTCTGCTCCCTCTTCGCCCTGGTCGGACGGCTTCTCGGGCTCTGCCTTCTCTCCGTCCGGGGCTGTGGAGTTCTCAGTCGCCGTGTCGGTGGCCCCTTTGGCGTTTTCGGCTGTCTCGCTCGCGGTGTCCGCGACATCCCCGCCTGTGGACTCGGCGGCCTGTCCGGCGCTTTCCCCTGCGTTCTCAGCCGCGCTGCCCGCGCCCTTCCCGACGTTTTCGGCCGCGCCGCCTGCACCCTTGCCCGCGGCCTCCGCCGCGCCGCCCGCGCCCTCGCCCGCGGCTTCGGCTGCGCCGCCTGCTCCCTTGCCTACGTCTCGGACGCCTTCGCCTGCGCCTTCCGCGGCGCGGCCCGCGCCCTTGCCTGCCTCGCTGACGCCTTCGCCGGCGCCCTCGCCCACCTGTTCGGCCGCGCGGCCGGTGCCCTTGCCCACCTCGCTGACACCCTCGCCCGCGCCTTCGCCTACCTCTTCGGCCGCGCGCCCGGCGCCTCGGCCCACCTCGCTGACGCCCTCGCCCGCGCCCTTGCCGACGTCCTTGACGGCGCCGCCCGCGCCTTCGCCCACGTCCTTGACCGCGCCGCCCGCGCCCTCGCCGACGCTCTCGACCGCGCCGCCGGCTCCGCGGCCCACGTCCTCGACGGCGCCCCTGGCGCCCTTGCCGACCTCACCCACGGCGGAACCGGTTCCGGAACCGATGTCGCTGACCGCCGACTCCAGGCCGCGTCCGATGTGCTGGAGGATCTCCGGGTTGCGGTCGAGGGTCGTCAGGACGCGGTCGACGATGATGGCGACGTTGTCCAGCCGGACCTGGAGTTCGGCCTCCGCCGCGACCCCCTTGATCTCCAGCTTGACCTTGCCGAGGTACACGTCCGCGCCGACGTTCAGCTTGAGCAGGTCGAGCACCTCGGCGACGAGCGAGACGTGCGCCTCCAGGTTCTCGACCTCCAAGGAGATCTCCTCCACCTTGAGTTCCGGGACGTCGAGATGGACGTCGGGGCCCTCGGCGGGCTGCGCCCGCCTGTCCGGCTGGATGGTCCTGCCGGTCAGGCCCTCCGACTCCTCGCGGGACTCGTTCCGCTCCCGTTCGGGCTCGGCCTTGTCGGACGCGCCGTCGCTCATCGTTCCCCCCGATGCTCGATCATGGTCCCCCGGGTTTACATGCCCCCTCAGCACCGGTCCCCACCAGCGCGGATGTCAGTCACGGGCGCTCCCCGCCTTCTCCTTCTCCTTCTCCTTCTCCTTCTCCCCTTCCTTCTCCTCCTCCTGTGCTTCGGGCTTCCGCTGCCCGTCGCCCTTCTCCTCCTCCTCCTCCTGGGCCTCGCCCTTCTCCTCCTGGGCCTCGGCCTCGGGCTTCTCCTCGCCGTTGCCCTCCTCGGACTGCTGCTCCTCTTCCTCCTTGAGCGCGTCCTCGTGGGTCTTGACCACCTCGCCGTCCCGGATCTCGCCGCGCCAGCCTTCGGTCTCCTCCTGGTCCAGGAGGGTCTTGGTCATCATGTGGCGCTTGATGTGCTTGAAGTCCAGGCGGAGGCGGCGCCCCTGGGCGCGCCAGAGGTTCGCGGTCTTCTCGAAGAAGCCGTCCGGGTGGTACTCGGCCACCAGGAGGACGCGCGTCATGGACGGCGCGAGCTCGTGGAACGTCACGGCGCCGTCGACGTAGCCCTTGGGCCCCTTGGACTTCCAGACGATCCGCTCGTCGGGGACCTGCTCGATGATCGTCGATTCCCAGGTGCGGTGGGACAGGAAGACCTGGGCCCGCCAGTTGATCTTCTCGTCGGACTCCTGCTCGACGCTCTCGACCTTCTTGGTGAAGCTCGGGTAGTCGGCGAACTGCGTCCACTGGTCGTAGGCCACGCGCCGGGGCAGTCCGACGTCGAACTCCTCCATGATGTTGGTGACCTTCATCTTGCCCTGGCCGCCGCCCTTGCCGTCCTTGCCCCCGCCGCCGCCGAAGGCGCCCTTCACCTTGTCCTTCACCACTTCCTTCGCGCCGGTCGCGCCCGCGCTGAGGCCCGCCTTGAGCGGCGACTCGCCCTCGGCGAGCTTCTTCGCGCCGGTGGCCGCCGCCTTCTCGGCGACTCCCCCGCCGTCCGCGGCGGAGTTGACGCGCTCGGTCAGGCCCTCGATCTGTCCGGTCGCCTTCGCCAGCGCCCGCGCCAGGAGCGCCTGGGCGAACTCGCGGCCGACCTCCTTGAGCTGCTCGATGGGGAGATCCTGCGCGTTCCCGCGGTCCCCCGCGCCCGCTTCCGTCATGATCAGCCTTCGCTTCCTTGCCGATTTCCCCGACCCTGTCGGCATAGCCCGGGGAATCGGGACCAAAACGGCAAAAGCACCACTGGCCAGCAAAAACGAAGGATTTGCCATCTGTTTGCGGACGGAAGGCAGGCCCTTTCAGCCGGCCCGGGTCCGTGGTCAGCGGGTGGAGGAGCGCGCCACGCGCAAGCCCACGTCGTCGATCCGGAACGTCGGGTGGCTGCGGCGCCGCACGGAGGCCCGGCAGCTCCAGTGCTCGTCGGACCATCCGCCGCCTCGGAGCACCCGGTAGGCGCCGTAGACCTCGGGGTCATAGAGGTCCCAGCACCATTCCCAGACGTCGCCCAGCATGTCGTGCAGGCCCCACGCGTTGGGCCGCTTGCCGCCCACGTCGTGCACGCGGTCCTGGGCGTTGCCGCGGTACCAGGCGATCTCGTCGAGCGGCCCGTACCGCGGGCCCGCCGTGCCCGCGCGGCAGGCGTGCTCCCATTCGGCCTCGGTCGGCAGCCGGTACCCGTCGGCGTGGACGTCCCAGTCGGCGCCCTCGCCGGTGCCGCCGAGGCGGTACACCGGGGACAAGCCCTCATACCGGGACAGGGCGTTACAGAACCGGACCGCGTCCACCCAGGAGACGCACTCGACGGGCAGCCGTTCTCCTCGCGCGGTGCTCGGCCGCTCGCCGGTGACCTGCTCGTACTGCGACTGGGTGACGGGCACCGCCGCCAGCCGATAGGGCGAGAGGTCGACCGTCCATCTGCACCGCGTCCGCCGGTCGGAGAGCGTCACCGTCCCCGCCGGGACGGCGATCATCTCGATTCCGGCGCTCTTGTCCATGGGCTGGCGATCCTACCGACGCCCACCTCCCTCGCGGCGGGTCAGATCTCCAGCGCGCCGGGGGGATGGCCGTGACGGCGCCCGCAGGAGGTCAGCGCCAGGACGGCATGGCCTTGGACGGACGTCTGCGGGCCCAGAGCGGACGGGTCGACCGACGCGCGGGCCGCGAAGCTGGTGGCGTGGCACTCGTCGGGGATGCCGAGGTCCCCCTTGACCTGGAGGTAGCGGGCCTGGAAGGCGGCGCTGTCGTGGAGGTCGATGCCGTCGAAGGCGTCGTCGGGGAAGGGGTCGGTGTGCGGGAGGACGTAGCCGTCCTCGGCGGGGTGGGAGCCGATCTGGTCGTCCGGGTCGAAGACGTCGTAGTAGCGGACGATGTCGCCGTCTTCGGCGACGCACCAGGACGTCCACTCGTCGCCGCAGCTCGCGCCGTACCAGTGGGCCGCGCCGAAGCGGCGGCTCAGCTCGCGGCAGTGCTCCTGGACGTCGGCGGGGTCAAGGTCCTCGTGGGTGGGGAAGGGGGCGCCGAACAGGAGCGTCCAGCCGTCCAGGCTCGGGGTGACGTAGACGCGGCGGCAGGAGCGGTGCTCGCCGCGCCAGACGTGGTGGTCGTGGTTCCAGGCCGACGCGCCGAGCCGCATCGTGACGGGTTCGGGTTCGGAGAGGCCGAAGGCGTCGAGGACGGCGGCCCGGTCGCCGGTGGGGACGGCGTACCAGGTGCCGCACAGGTGCATGGGCTCGGGCGTCTCCGTCGCCGCCTTGACGCGGATCAGCCGACGGACGAGGGCCTGGTCGCGGTCGTCCAGCGCGGACGGGCCGCCGACCGCGGCGAGGGCCTCAAGCGCCCGGCGCCGGGCGGGGGTGCGGGAGCGCCGGATCCGGCGGAGGAGCGGGACGACGCCGGGCCCGATCTCCTCGAGCGCCCAGATGACGCGTTGCCGGACGTCGGGGTCTGGGTCGTCCAAGAGGGCGAGCAAGGCGGGGGCGTGCGGGAGGGCCGCCTCGCCCCTGTTCTGCAGGACGTAGGCGGTGTTCGCGCGGACCTTCGGGCTCGGGTGGCTCAGGCCCGGGACGAAGGCCGCCAGGTCGGCGATCTCCAGGCCGCTGTGGGCCCAGCCGCAGCGGCGGGCGACCTCGCCGGTGGGCGCGGTCGCCATGGCCTCGATCAGAGGGTCCAGGGCGGGACGGCCGATGCGCCGCAGGACGGTGGCGCCGGCGGCCCAGTCGACCGGGGACTCCTCGTCGCAGAGGACGGCCAGGACGGGCCGGACGGCGGGTGCGCCGATGGCCACGAGGGCATCGCCCGCCGCCTTCCGGTCGGGCCCGGCCAACTGGTCGATCAGTGCCTCTGTCTCCACGCGGGGATGATGGCACTACCCGGTGACATTCACGATCCCGTGGGCGCCGGCTTCACCGTGCCGCATGTCGTGGTCGACGAAGGGGTAGTGGCCGGCCTCGGGGACGACGGTCTCCACGAAGCCGCCTTGGCCGGGCGCCAGGTCGAGCACCTGGGCACCACCTGAGTCCCCCTTGCGCAGCAGATAGGCGCCTTCCTTGTAGACGGTGTCGAACTGGGCTCCGACGATGTGGAAGGCGGTGCCGGACGAGGGGCCCGCGTCCACCACCCAGACCCGGACGCGGTCACCGGTGCGGGCCGTCAGCGGGGCGTGGTCGTAGCCGGCGGCGGTGCCGTTGAACATCCAGGCGTCAGGACGGCCCTGCTGCATCTTGGCGACCTGCTCGGTGGAACCGGGGAGACCGAGGTACAACTCGCCTTGGACGAGGGCGTACTCGCGGTCTGCGCGGGGCAGGCCCGGTGGGTCGATGATGACGGCGCCGTACATGCCGTTCCCCATGTGCTGGAGCATCGGCATGGTCGAGCAGTGGTAGAGCCAGGCCCCGGCGTGTTCGCCGCGGAAACGGTAGGTGAGGCGTTCGCCCGGCTGGATGGTGCGCATGGGGACGTCCGGCGCGAGCGATCCGGCATGGAAGTCGATGCCATGGCCCATAGCGGCGTCGTTGACGAGCGTGACGGTGAAGACGTCGCCCACCTTGCCTCGCAGGACCGGGCCAGGGACGGTGTTGCCGAACGTCCACATGCGCTGGCGCACGCCTGGCGCGACCTCTAGTTCCTGTTCGGTGGCGTGCAGTTCGACACGGTGTTCCTTGCCTCCCGGGGCCGGGGCGAGGGCGGCGTCGTAGGGGCGCCAGTGCGGCGACATAGGGGCCGAAAGGTCGAGCGGTCCGGATGTCATCGTGTGAGGGCCGCTCGTGCCGTGCCGACCGCTCGTCCCGTGAGCGCCGTCCGTCACGTTGATCCGCATGGTCATGCCGGCGGCGCGGTGGCCCGCGACGGTGCACCAGCCGTCGACGGCGCTCTTCAGCGGGGGCAGGGTCAGGGTCGCGGTCCGGCCCGCCGCGAGCATGGGGGTGGCCTGCCCGGAGGCCAGACGCAGGTCGTGCGGCTGGGCGTCCTTGTTCGTGACGCGCAGGACGAGCCGGGTGCCGGGCGCGGCGTCGATCGACCCGGGCCGGATGCGCATGTCGGCGAGCGTCACGTCCACGACTCGGGCACCGGACGCGGCGACCGTCTCCGAGGCGGGGCCGTGCGCGGTGGAGCCGCCGTGCGCTGTGACACCGACTGCCAGGGCCGTGAGCAGGACACCCGCAGCGATCCCCGCGACGGCCGGGGACGGGCGGTGCGAGCGCAGGACGGTCGCGGCGGCCAGCGCGACGAAGGCGAGAAGCGCGGCGATGACGGCCCCCCAGGCGGTGCGGGCCGCCCACGCGGGGACCGGGAGGACGAGCAGCGGAACCGCCGCGTTCACCGCCGCCACGCGGACCGTCCAGGCGCGTTCGATCAGAGCGGCGTTGGCCTTGAGTGCGGCGGGACCTCCTCCCAGCACCACCGGGAGCAGGAAGGTGAGGGCGCCCAGGAGCGTCTGGCCGACGAAGCCCACCAGGACGAGGGGCAGCAGTCCGTCCAGGCTCTGCCGGGACGCGTCCGCGATCAGGAACACGACGAACCACGCCGTCCCGGCCGCGAGCGTCCAGGACGCGGCGTTGTGAGGGCGCCGCCGCCGCAGGGTCCGCACAAAGGGAACGAGGGAGAGCCCGGCGGCGAGAGCGTAGAGGACGAGACCGGCCGCGGTGAGCCGGCGCGACTGGAGAAGGAGACCGGTCACAGCGGCGGCCAGACCCGGGACGGCGGCGCGCAGAGACCAGCGGGCGATCCGTTCCGTGCCGTCCTGGATCCGCGTGCGCAGGACGGTAGGCCACAGCGTGAACAGCGTCCCGAGAACCGTCAGGCCGACCCAGCCGAGCAGGTTCACGTGGGCATGGGCATCCCGCGCGGAGGCGGCGTGCCCGGACGCCATCAGCCCGCCCAGCGTGCCCCCGGCGACCAGCGCGGCGCCCGCCCACACGTACCAGGCGACGACGTGCGCGAACCGCCCGGTCAGTGCGCGCCGCCCGCGCAGCGCCAGCATCGTGACGTGCGCCGCCACGACGCCCACGACGGCCGCCGCCCCGCCGGCGGCGACCGCCGGGACTCCGCCGGTGACCCCGCAGAGGACGGCGACGATCCCCGCGTTCAGGGCCGCCAGGCGGGTGAACGGCCACCAGCGCGCGGGCGGCGGGGTCCGCAGGAGAGCGGCGGCGAAATGCTCCGTCCACGTGACGATCGCGTTGGTGACGGCGCCGAGCAGGAACACGTGGATCAGCAGCCAGTGCGGTGCGGGCAGCTCGCGGTGGAGCAGGGCCGCCGCCGCGGTCAGGGCGAGCCACGCGAGGACGGCGCCGTTCGCGACGGCGTGTCCGGTGGCGCGGGCGGGACGGGGCGGCGCCGGCCTCGGCCGCGCATCGGTGGACGTCATGGCGTTTCCCTTCGCAGCAGGCGGGCCGCGGCCACGGCGCAGCCGCCGAAGAGCAGGAGCGACGCCTCGCCGAGGACGCCCCCGGCCGTCCGCAGGGCCGAGACGCCCGCGAGGTCGCCCGCGAGCCGGACGAGCAGGGACGCGTGGAGCAGCACCAGGGGCGCGTACAGGACGGGGTGGAACGGCAGGCGAACCCGGAGCACGGCGGGCAGGATCACCGGGGCGTGCCCGAAGACCATCGACATCACGAAGCCGAGGAAGACGGCGTGCAGGGCCGCGTCGTAGGGTCCGCCGCCGGCGGGCCGTCCGGCGGCGAGCCAGATCGTTCCGGCCACGGCCAGCCAGGCGTATCCCGCGAGGAGGCAGACGGCGGCGTAGCGGGGCAGGCCGGACATGCGGACGGTCCGGCGGGCGACGTCGCGGGCGGCGAGCAGGACGGCGAGCGCGGCCATGCCGAGGCCGGTGAGGCGCCATCCCGCGCCCGGCCACGGGACGGAGGCGGCGGCACCCGCGAGGATTCCGGCCGCCGCGAGGACCGGCCCGGCGGTGGCGCGGCGGCCGGAGAACTCGAGGCGGGCGAGTTCGAGCCGCTCTCCCGCGATCGTGAGGACCAGGAACGAAGCGAGCCACGGGACGATCTCGGCGACCGTCCGGCCGGCGATCCACAGCAGGCCGCCGGCGTACCAGGCGGCGGCGCCCGCCGTCTGGACGAGCAGGTCGGGTCCGGTGCGGCGGCCGGTCAGGACCGTGACGTAGACGGCGACGAGCCAGCCGCCCGCGGCGGTGAGCAGGAGCCGCCCGGGCCGGTCGAGCCCGGCGGCGGTGGCGAGGGCGCCGAGGCCGGCGAGTGCCGGGGCGGCATACGCCCAGGGGCGCGCGAGGGCGACGGCGCGTTCCAGGGAGATCAGCGTGCCGAGGAAGCCGAGCGCCATCAGGGGCCCGTGGCCGGCGGCGAACCCGGCTCGCGGGAGCGGGACGTCGAGGCCCAGCAGCCCCAGGGCGCCCCATAGCGCGGCGGCGAGGGAGACCAGTGCACCGGCCAGCAGCGGGAGGCGGCGCACCGCGATCCCGCGAGTCCCGGCCCGGCGCGGCGGCGCGGGTCCGCGCCGCCGCGTCCCGGCCACCCCGCCCGCTCGTTTCTCCATGGCAGAAGTATAAATACATATAGTGTTGTGAAAACTAGTCGCAGGAGGAGTGCTCATGACCACATCGGCCACCGCCGCGCAGCAGGACACCGTGCGGGCGATCCGCGACCACCACGAGCGGCTCGGCCGGACCATGGCCGACCACGCCCTCACCATCGCCCGCGCCGCCGACCAGCTGGCCTCTCCCCATGACCGGCGCGACGCGCTCGCCGCGTTCTGCGAGGAGGAGGTCCTCCCCCACGCCGACGCCGAGGAGGGGACCCTGTACCGGGCCGCGGAGGATCTCCCCGAGGCGCGGCTGCTCCTGCGCGCGATGCTGGCGGAGCACGCCGTCCTGCGGGAGCGGGTCGCCGAGCTGAAGGCGGCGCGGACGCCCGGCGAGGCGGTCGGCGCGGCGGCCGTGCTCGACGCGTTGTTCCAGGCTCACCTGGCCAAGGAGAACGACCTGCTGCTGCCCGCGCTCGTGGACGCGGGCGTCGACCTCGCCAGGCTCCTCGCCGGAATGCGGGAGGTCCTCGGCGGCCCCGGAGACGGCGGTCCCGGGGACGGCGGCGCGGCCTGCACCTGCGGCGGGCACGACGACCCCGGCACGCCCGGCGCGACCGCCGAGATGGCCGGCGGGGAACTGGACGTGCGGACCCTCGTCCCCGCGCGGCGGCACGCGCAGATCTTCGACGCGTTCGGCGCGCTGGCGGCGGGGACGGCGTTCGTCCTCGTCAACGACCACGACCCGAAGCCGCTGTACTACCAGTTCGCCGCCGAGCACCCCGGCGAGTTCACCTGGGAGTACGAGGAGGCCGGGCCCGAGGTGTGGCGGGTCCGCATCGGCCGCCCCTGACCCGGCGAAGCCCGCCTGGCGGCCGCGGCGCGGCGGCCGCCGGGCGCTCCCGGCCGTCAGGCGCTCCCGGCGTCAGGGGCTCGGAGCCTCGGTCTCGGTGCGGCTGAGGTGGGCCAGGCACAGGTGCGGCTCGACGAACGGTTCGAGGCGGTCGGCGGCGAGCGGCGCCCGCATCTCGGCGAGCGCTCCCTGGATCAGGCCGAGGTGCAGCGGGCAGACGACCTTCCGGTCGCTCTCGGCGATCTCGCGGAAGGGGCAGTGGACGAGCCGGACCACGAGGTCGTCCCCGGCCCGCGAGTCGAAGCCGATGCCGTTCAGGAAGGCGGTCAGCCGGTCGAGCGCCTCGCCGGGCCCGACCCGCTGGAACGGCTCGGGCGGCTCGGCGAGGTAGCGCCCCCAGGCGCGCCCGGCCTCGGTCGCGGCCCCGGACGGGTCGTCCATGGTCCCGGCGACCAGGCTGGTGAGGATCTGGGCGAGCAGGCGGTAGCTGCGCACGCCCTCGCCCTCGTCGCCGCGCACCGCCCGGTAGAGGGCGCGCGGACGGCCCGGCCGCCCGCCCTCGGCGGGCCGCTCGGCGGCGCGCTCGGCGAGGCCGGCCTCGGCCAGGCCGTCGAGGTGCAGGCGGACGGTGTTCGGGTGCAGCCCGGTGCGTTCGGCGGCCTCCCGGACACCGAGAGGGCCGAACGCGCGCAGCACCTCCAGGACGGCGGACCGGCTGGCGCCGAGCCGCGCGCCCGGCTCGCCGTCCACCAGCTCGCGTTCACCCATTCCGCCATTTTATACAAGCGGAGCGGTGAAAACCATCAGGAGGGGTCGTAGGCCAGGTTGGGGGCCAGCCACCGCTCGACCTCCGCGACCGGCAGCTCGCAGCGGCGGGCGTAGTCCTCGATCTGGTCCTTGCCGACGCGCCCGACCGTGAAGTAGCGCGAGGCCGGGTGAGCGAAGATCAGCCCGCTGACGCTGGCGGCCGGGGCCATCGCGTAGGACTCGGTGAGCTTCATGCCGAGCCGGCCCGCGTCCAGCAGGTCGAACAGGGCCTGCTTGAGGCTGTGGTCGGGGCTCGCCGGGTAGCCGAGGGCGGGGCGGATGCCGCGGAACCGCTCGGCGTGCAGGTCCTCCAGGGCGGGGTCGGCGTCCGGCTCGAACCAGGCGCGGCGGGCCTCGAGGTGGACGTACTCGGCGAACGCCTCGGCGAGCCGGTCCGCGAGCGCCTTCACCATGATCGACTTGTAGTCGTCGTTCTCCTGCTCGTACTTCGCGGCGAGGTCCTCGGCGCCGAGGATCGTCACGGCGAAGCCGCCGAGGTGGTCGCCGGACGGGGCGATGTAGTCCGCCAGGCACCGGTTGGGGCGGCCCTCCGGCTTGGACGTCTGCTGGCGCAGCATCGGGAACCGCGCGGCGCCCGGCAGGATGATGTCGTCGCCCTCGGAGTGCGCGGGCCAGAAGCCGTAGGCGCCGTGCGCCTCGAACGCGCCGTCGGCGATGATCTGGTCGAGCAGCTCGTTGCCCTCGTCGAACAGCTCGCGCGCGACGGGCTGGTCGAGGATCGCCGGGTACTTGCCCTTCAGCTCCCAGGCCAGGAAGAAGAACTGCCAGTCGATCATCTCGCGGATCGCGGCGATCTCGGGCCGGACGATCCGCACCCCGGTGAAGTCGGGCGTCGGCAGGTCGCCGAAGTCGACCCGCTCGCGGTTCTCGCGGGCCCGCTCGATGGTGAGCAGCGGGCGGCGCTGCTTGTTCTCGTGCTGCTCGCGGAGCCGGGCCTGCTCCTCGCGGTTGGCGGCGTCCAGCGTCGCGGCGCGCCCGTCGTCGAGCAGGTCGGAGACGACGCCGACGACGCGGGAGGCGTCCAGGACGTGGACGGTCGTCGCGTCGTAGGCGGGGGCGATCTTCACGGCGGTGTGCTGCCGGGACGTGGTGGCGCCGCCGATCAGCAGCGGCAGCCGCATGCCGCGGCGCTCCATCTCCGCGGCGACGGAGACCATCTCGTCCAGGGACGGGGTGATGAGCCCGGAAAGTCCGATGGCGTCGGCGTTCTCCCGCACGGCGATCTCGAGGATCTTGGCCGCGGGGACCATGACGCCGAGGTCGACGACGTCGTAGTTGTTGCAGCCGAGGACGACGCCGACGATGTTCTTGCCGATGTCGTGCACGTCCCCCTTGACCGTCGCGAGGACGATCTTGCCCTGGCCGCGGTCGCTCGTGACGCGCCCGGCGGCCAGCGCCTCCTGCTTCTCCTTCTCCATGAAGGGCTCCAGGTAGGCGACCGACCGCTTCATCACGCGGGCGCTCTTGACGACCTGGGGCAGGAACATCTTGCCGGACCCGAACAGGTCGCCGACGACCTTCATGCCGTCCATCAGCGGGCCCTCGATGACGTCGAGGGGACGGGCGGCCTGCCGCCGGGCCTCCTCGGTGTCGTCCTCGATGTAGTCGATGATGCCGTGCACGAGGGCGTGGGAGAGGCGGTCGGCGACCGGCGCGTTCCGCCAGGACAGGTCGACCTCGCGCCTGGTGCGCTCGCCCTTGACGTTCTCGGCGAACGACACGAGCCGGTCGGTGGCGTCGGGACGGCGGTCGAACAGCACGTCCTCGACCATCTCGAGCAGGTCGGCGGGGATGTCCTCGTAGACGGCGAGCTGCCCGGCGTTGACGATGCCCATGTCGAGGCCGGCCCGGACGGCGTGGAACAGGAACGCCGAGTGCATCGCCTCGCGGACGACGTCGTTGCCCCGGAACGAGAACGACAGGTTGGAGATGCCGCCGCTGGTGCGGGCGCCCGGGCAGCGCTCCTTGATGAGGGGCAGCGCGTCGATGAACGCCTTGGCGTAGCCGTTGTGCTCCTCGATGCCGGTGGCGACGGCGAGGACGTTCGGGTCGAAGATGATGTCCTCGGCCGGGAACCCGACCTCCCGCGTGAGCAGGTCGTAGGCGCGGGCGCAGATCTCCACCTTGCGCTCGGTGGTGTCGGCCTGGCCCTGCTCGTCGAAGGCCATGACGACGACGCCGGCGCCGAAGTCGCGGATGCGGCGGGCCTGCTCCAGGAACGGGCCCTCGCCCTCCTTGAGGCTGATGGAGTTGACGACGCCCTTGCCCTGGACGGTCTTCAGCCCCGCCTCCAGCACGCTCCACCGCGAGCTGTCGACCATGATCGGGATGCGGGCGACCTCGGGCTCGGTGGCGATGAGGTTGAGGAACGTCGTCATCTCCCGCTCGCTGTCGAGCAGGTCGGCGTCCATGTTGACGTCGAGCAGGTTCGCGCCGCCGCGCACCTGGTCGAGCGCCACGTCCACGGCGGCCTGGTGGTCGCCCGCCTCGATGAGGTTGCGGAACTTCTTGGAGCCGGTGACGTTGGTGCGCTCACCGATCATGACGAAGCCGGTGTCGGCGCCGATCTCGAACGGCTCCAGGCCGCTGAACCGGCTCGCCGCGCCGCCCCGGGGGACCTCGCGGGGAGCCACGCCCCGGACCGCCTCGGCGATCTTGGCGATGTGGCCCGGGCCCGTCCCGCAGCAGCCGCCGACGACGTTGACCATGCCGGACGCGGCGAACTCGCCGACCTTTCCGGCCGTCTCCTCCGGGGTCTCGTCGTAGCCGCCGAAGGCGTTCGGCAGGCCCGCGTTCGGGTGGCTGGCGGTGTAGGTGCCGGCGAGGCGGGCGAGCTCCTCCACGTGCGGGCGCATCTCGTCGGCGCCGAGGGAGCAGTTCACGCCCACGACCAGCGGCTCGGCGTGCTCGATCGACCGCCAGAACGCCTCCACCGTCTGCCCGGACAGCGTCCGGCCGGACAGGTCGACGATGGTCACCGAGATCCACAGCGGCAGGTGCGGGGCGACCTCGCGGGCGGCGGCGATCGCGGCCTTCGCGTTCAGCGTGTCGAAGATCGTCTCGATCAGCAGCAGGTCGACGCCGCCCTCGGCGAGCGCGCCGATCTGCTCGGCGTAGGCGTCCTTGACCTGGTCGAACGTGACGGCGCGGTAGGCCGGGTCGTCGACCCGCGGGGACAGCGAGAGCGTGACGTTCAGCGGGCCGATGGAGCCGGCGACGTAGCGCCCGCCGAACTCGTCGGCGGCCTGCCGTGCCAGCCGCGCGCCCTGCACGTTCATCTCCCGGACCAGGCCTTCGAGGCCGTAGTCGGCCTGCCCGACGCTGGTCGCGGTGAACGTGTTGGTGGTCGTGATGTCGGCGCCCGCCCGCAGGTACTGGCGGTGGACGTCGAGGATCACGTCGGGCCGGGTCAGGTTCAGCAGGTCGGGGTCGCCGGTGACGTCCTTGGAGTGGTCGTCGCCGATGAGGTCGCCGCGGTAGTCGGCGGGGGTCAGGCCCGCGCCCTGGAGCATCGTGCCCCACGCGCCGTCCAGCACCGCGATCCGCTGCTCAAGAAGTTCGCGCAATGGAGTCTGAGTCATGTTTTCGAGCACCTCCCATGGGATCTGGGAGGCGCCCTTGCGGAATCAGGTGTCTCGGGTCGAGCGTGGCGGGCTCTCGCCCGTTGCAGCGCCTCTCGGCCCGGTACCGAGGTTACATTCCGAGGGGCCGATGTGTCAGGCGCGCCCGGGGTTGCGGGCAGGATGAGGTGATGCGCGCACGACCGATCTCGCCGTCCCTGGCGGTCGAGGAGCTGGCCGACCGGATCGCCGCTTCGGGGTCCGGTTCCTGGTCGCGGGTGGTGGTCGACGGAGCGCCGCCCGCGGCGCCTTCGGACCTGGCCGACGCGCTCGTCTCCCCGCTGCGCGCCCTGGGGCGGGACGTCGTCCGGGTGTCGGCGCGCGACTTCCTCCGCCCGGCGTCGCTGCGCTACGAGCACGGGCGCGACGACCCGGACGTCTTCTACGACGAGTGGCTCGACGTGGGCGGGCTCGTCCGGGAGGTGCTGGGGCCGCTGGAGCCGTCCGGCACGGGGCGGGTCCTGCCGAGCCTGTGGGACGCGGCGCTCGACCGGGCGACGAGGGCCGGCTACGTGTCCCTCCAGCCCGGCGGGGTCCTGCTGCTGGACGGTTCGCTGCTGCTCGGCCGGGGGCTGCCGTTCGAGCTGACCGTCCACCTGACGCTGTCGCGCGGTGCGCTGGCCCGCCGCACGGCCGCGGACGAGGCGTGGACGCTCCCCGCCTACGCGCGCTACGACGCCGAGGTCGAGCCGGTGCGGACCGCCGACGTCGTCCTGAAGATGGACGACCCCGCCCGCCCGGCGCTGATCACGGACGCAGGCTGACCGGAACCGCCTAGGGCCGCCATTCCTCCTGGTAGGCGGGGTGGTGGGCATAGGTCAGCACCAGGAGGCGCAGGACGGTCTCGCGGACGGACTGGGCCGCGTCGAGCTCGGGGGTGCGGTGGCCCTGGCCGAGGATCCAGGCCTGCTTCTCGTAGTCGTCGACGATCCGGCGCTTGGCGGCCACCTCGGCGAGCGCGCGGGGCGGGTCGTGGCGGGCGATGTGCTCGGCGTACGCGTCGTTCTCCGCCGTCGCGACGTAGGCGGGACCGTCCGTACCCGTACCGACCGTGTCGGTGCTGACCGTCCCGGAGGGGGACGCCTTCCAGGGGGACTCGGAGCAGGCGCGGGCGATCTGCTCGTCCCTGTCCAGCCGGGCGCGGAGGAACTCCACCAAATCCATAGGGCCATCCTGCCCCCTGCGGAGCGGATGGCCCTATGGGACGGCCCTTACAGGACGGCTACGGATGCGGGATCAGGCGGCGCAGTTGCCGGTGACCGGCTTGCCGGCGAAGCGGTCGGACAGGAACGCCATCGCGTCCGGCTCGCTCCAGAGCATGCCGGTGGCGTGCTCGGCGTAGGTGTAGGTCTTCCAGGTGACGTTGGCGCCCTTGGCGCACCACGCCTTGTGGAGGGTGTCGGCCTGCCCGGCCGGGATGATCTCGTCGTAGACGGCCTGCGTCTGGAGCACCGGCGCGCTCGGGGCGGTGGAGCCGAGCCTGTTGGCGTCCAGGCGCCGCTGCCACTCGGGGGTGGCCAGCGGGTCGCTGGTCGTGAAGTCGCTGATGTGCTTGAACGCCGTCTGGACGACCGTGAGGGGCCCGTCGAAGCTGACCAGGCACATGTCCTTGGCCTTGGCGAACAGCGCGCGGCCCTCGTCGTTGAGGTACTTCTCCAGGTCGAGCTCGGGGTAGGCGGCGTCGTAGCCGACGGCGGCCATGAACATCAGCGCGATGAACGGGGAGCCGTCCAGGCCCTTGGCGACGGCCTGGAGGTCCGCGGGGACGCCGCCCGCGAACACGCCCTTGACCGCCAGCTCGGGGGCGTAGGTCTTCGCCAGCTCCGCCGCCCAGCCCGCTGTGGTGCCGCCCTGCGAGTAGCCCCAGAGGCCGACCGGCGAGCCGCCGAGGCCCGCGTCCGGGAGGCGCTGCGCGGCGCGGGTGACGTCCAGCAGGGCCCGGCCCTGGGAGTTCCCCACCTCGTAGGTGTGCTGGCCGGGCGTGCCGAGGCCCTCCATGTCGGTGACGGCGACGGCCCAGCCGCGGCTGAGCGCGTCGGCGATGAACAGCTCCTCGTAGTCCAGGCCCTGGGTGAGGGTGTAGGACGGGGCGCAGGCGTCGCCTAGCCCTCGCGTCCCGACTCCGTAGGAGACGAGCGGCCGCTTGCCCTCGCCCGTCCACTCCTTGGTGGGAACGAGGACCATGCCCGACACGGCGTTCGGCTGCCCGTCCGCGGTCTGCGACCGGTAGAGCACCTGCCAGGACTTGACGCCCCCGTACGGCGAGCGGCTGACCGGGTCCACGGTGAACACCGCGGACCGCGACCGGATGACGTCGCCGGGCGCGCCCGCCGGGAGCGGGGAGGGCGGCTGGTAGAAGGGGTCCTCGGCCGGGGACATGGGAGCCTGCGGCGCCGCGGCGGCGGTGCCCTGCAGGGCGGCCGCCGTCATGGCGAGGCCGACGCACGACGCCACGGCGGCGCGCACGACCCGGCGAGCGGTGATGGACATGGCGGGTAACCCTCCAACGTGGCGGCGGAGCTTCGCCCCTGCCGTCGGCGCGACGGCTACCTGACAGTAACGTAATTAGACACTTACTCCAATGTCGCCGGCGGAGCATCCGCGGCGCCGGATTTGTTCGGGGCTGACAAAGTCTCGTCCGGGGCTGACAAAGTGCGGCCCTTCCACGCGCCGCCCCGTCCGGCGCGGTGCCGGCGCGCGGAGTCGAGCGTCATCGCCGCGTACAGCAGGGCCACGAGCGGCAGCGCCGGGGCGCGCGCGGGCGACAGGCCGTAGAAGCGCAGCATCGGCACGTAGGTGGCAGCCATGACCGCCCAGGCGAGGGCACCCGCCCCGAGGGCGGGCGCGCCCGGGCCCGACGGTCCGGCGGCCAGGCCCGCGACCGTCGCGGCGGGCGGCACCGCGTACAGGAGCAGCAGGCCGGCGACGGTCCCGGCGAGCAGGACGGGCGAGTAGCGCAGCTGGTGGTAGGCGCTGCGGGCGATCATCGTCCAGAGGTCGGCGAGCCGGGGGTAGGGGCGGCGGCTGGCGACGTCGCGGCCGAGGTCGAGGCGGCAGCGCCCGCCCGCGCGCTTGAGGAGCCGTCCGAGCGCCACGTCGTCGATCAGCGCTCCGCGGATCCGGGCGAGGCCGCCCGCCCGCTCCAGGACGGCGCGGCGGACGAGCATGCAGCCGCCCGCGGCGGCGGCCGTGCGCGCCCCGTCGCGGCCGACGCGGCGGAACGGGTAGAGCTGGGCGAAGAAGTACACGAAGGCGGGGACGATCACCCGTTCCCAGCCCGTCCGGGTGCTGAGCGTCGCCATCTGCGACAGCAGGTCGCGGCGGCCGGCCACGGCGGCCCGGACGAGCCGCTCCACGGTGCCGGGGGCGTAGGCGATGTCGGCGTCGGTGAACAGGATGAAGTCGGGATGGCCCGCCGCCCGGACGCCCTCGGACATCGCCCAGACCTTGCCCGCCCAGCCCGGCGGCCGCTCCGTCGCGGGCACGATCGCCAGGGCGGGATCGCCGCCCGCCAAGGACGCGGCGGTCTCCGCGGTGCCGTCGGTGCTCCCGTCGTCGACCAGCACCACGCGGAACGCGCCCGGATACCGCTGGCCGAGCAGCGTCGGCAGGGTCTCCGGAAGGACGGCGGCCTCGTCGCGCGCCGGCACCACGGCCACGACCTCGGGCCACTCGTCCGGCTCGCGCGCGTCGGGCAGGCCCGGGCCCGTCCGCCAGAAGCCGCCGTGCGCGAGCGCCAGGTACAGCCATCCGCCCAGCGCCGCCAACGCCAGGGCGTCCACGACCATCACGTTCCGCAGCCTCGCACCGCGCCGCCCGGCCGTCCACCAGCCGCGTCCCGGCGGCGTGCCGGACCGGGCGCTAGAGTCACGCGGATGGACGACGTCCTGTGGAAGGCCGCCGGCAAGCTGCGCGGATCCGTCGACGCGGCGCAGTACAAGGACTTCGTCCTCGGGCTCGTCTTCCTCAAGTACGTGTCCGACTCGTCCGGCGACGGGGCCTTCCGGGTACCGGCCGGGGCGGGCTGGGCGGACCTCTCCCCCGCCTCCGGGCGGATCGGCGAGCGGATCGACGCCGCGATGAGCGCCCTCATGCGGGCCAACCCGTCATTGGACGGCGTGCTCCCGCAGATCTTCGCGCGGGTCGACCAGCGGCGCCTCGGCGAACTGGTCGGCCTGATCGGCCAGGTGCGGTTCGAGGGGCGGCCCGCGCGGGACGTGCTCGGCGAGGTCTACGAGTACTTCCTGGAGAGGTTCGCGCGGGCCGAGGGCAAGCGCGGCGGCGAGTTCTACACCCCGGCCGGCGTGGTCAGGCTGCTGGTGGAGGTCCTGGAACCGTTCCGGGGACGGGTCTACGACCCGTGCTGCGGCTCCGGCGGCATGTTCGTCCAGGCGGAGAGGTTCGTCCTGAGCCACCGGGGACGGCTGGACGACATCGCCGTCCACGGGCAGGAGGCGAACGAGCGGACGTGGCGGCTGGCCCGGATGAACCTGGCGATCCACGAGATCTCGGGCGACGTCCGGTGCGCCGACACGTTCTACGAGGACGCCCATCCCGGGCTGGCCGCCGACCACGTGCTCGCCAATCCGCCGTTCAACATGTCGGACTGGTACCGCGACACCGGCGACGCGCGCTGGCGCTACGGCGTCCCCCCGGCCGGCAACGCCAACTTCGCGTGGATCCAGCACATCGTGGCCAAGCTCGGGCCCGCCGGCCGCGCGGGCGTCGTGATGGCGAACGGGTCGATGTCGTCCCGGCAGTCGGGCGAGGGCGAGATCCGCGCGGCGCTGGTGGAGGCCGACCTGGTCTCGTGCGTCGTCGCGCTGCCGGACCGGCTCTTCCGCAGCACCCAGATCCCGGCCTGCCTCTGGTTCCTCGACAGGCGCAAGAGCACGCCCGGCGAGGTGCTGTTCGTCGACGCCCGGGACATGGGGACGCTCGTCGACCGCACCGAGCGGGTCCTCACCGCCGCCGACATCACCCGGATCGCGGGCGCGTACCGGGCATGGCGCGGCCACGACCACGCGGACGTCCCCGGCTTCTGCCACGCGGCGGGGCTGGACGAGATCAGGGCCCACGGCCACGTCCTCACGCCGGGACGCTACGTCGGGGCCGCCGAGGCGGACCGCGGCGACGAGCCCGCGGCCGACCGCGTCGAGCGGCTCACCAAGGAGCTCCTCACGCACCTCGAGGAGTCGGCGCGCCTCGACCGCGCCGTCCGGGACGAGCTGCGCCGCCTCGACGACCGCCGCCTCGACGACCGCCGCGCCGATGGCTGACGTGGCACCGGGGGAAGAGGTGGCACTGGGGGAACTCGTCTCGTTCGCCAACGGCCGGTCGCGCCCCGCCCCGGGCACCCGGTACCGGACGTTCGGCGCCAACGGGGTCATCGGGACCTCCGGGCAGTTCAACGCCGGGCCGGGCTCCGCCGTCGTCGGGCGCGTGGGCACCTACTGCGGGGCCGTCCATTACAGCCCCGACCGGTGCTGGGTCACCGACAACGCGATCATCGCCACGGCGAGGGACGGGGTGAACCCCCGCTACGTCTACTACCTGCTCCGGCGGCTCGGCCTGAACCGGTACCGGATCGGCTCGGGGCAGCCGCTGCTCACCCACGCGATCCTGAACGGCCTCACCGTCCGGCGGCCGAGCCGGGCGGAGCAGGACGCGGCGGCGTCCGTCCTCGGCGCCCTCGACGACAAGATCGAGGTGAACGGGCGCATCGCGGCCTGCGGGGACGCGCTGGTCCGCGCCCGATACGACGAGTCGGCGGCCGCGGCCCCGTCCGTCCTGCCGATCGGCGAGCTCGGGGAGCTGGTGCGCCGCCACGCGCCGCCGCACCGGATCGGGCGGGACGAGAACTACATCGCGCTGGAGCACATGCCGAAACGGCACATGTGGCTCTCGACCTGGTCCGACGCTTCCGGCGTGACCAGCGCGAAACGGCGCTTCGAGGCCGGGGACGTCCTGTTCGGCAAGCTCCGCCCCGTCTTCCACAAGGTGGGGCTCGCCTTCGTGGACGGCGTCGCCTCGACCGACATCCTCGTGGTCCGCCCCAAGGACGACGCCTGCCGGGGCTGGCTCCTCGCCGCCCTGGCCAGCGACGAGGTCGTGGCACACGCCTGCGCCGTCGGCGACGGCACGAGGATGCCGCGCGCCCGGTGGCAGGACATCGCCGCCTTCACGGTCCCCTGGCCCGGCGACGGCCCCGCCCGCGCGTTCGGCCGCCTCACCGGCGCGCTGGCCGCACGGGCGGAGGCCGCCGCGTCGGAGAGCGCGGCCCTCGCGAGCCTCCGCGACACCCTCCTGCCGGAACTGATCACCTGAGGACGGGGAGTCCCCGAAAGTGCGCGACGACCCGCCCGAGGGGCCGTTCGACCTCACCACGGGTCCGCTGATCTCCGCCTGGGGGCGCAGGCCGGGCGGTTGATCCGGGTTTTCCGGGCGCCGCCGCCTCCCTGACACGGCCCGTAAGGCGCCGCCATGTGGCGGATCATGGACGGCGCGTGACACGTCCCAGGGTGCGGCAGGGCCCTTGCACGCGCGCAAGCGTTGGTGACCGGCCCCCGGGGGCTGCGTAAGAGTGTGTGTTGTCTCACTTCCACGTCCGCGACTGACTTGGCCGAGAAGCACATGTTCGCTTACAGCCCGACACGGAGACGTGAAGCCACCGCCGCCATGAACGCATCAGACACATGGTCAGGGCCCGTGCTCGTGCCCGCTCCCGCTCCATCGCTGGAAGTCGGGATCCCGACCGCCTGGAACAGCAACGGCAAGTCCTCCGGGCGCCTGATCGGCGAGATCGACCTCGCCGCCACGCCGCCCGCCGTGCGACTCGGCCGCTCCTACGTCCGCGAGCTGGTCGGCCAGCACTTCGGCGCCGACCGGTCCGAGCTCGGCGACCTGGAACTGCTGACCAGCGAGGCCATGACCAACTCGGTGCTGCACGCGCGGCCGCGCCGGGACGGGACGATCACGCTGACGGTGCTGCACGTCGACCGGTACGTCCGGGTCGAGGTCACCGACGGCGGTGCCGCCTCCCCGGCGCAGCCCCGGCAGCCGGACGACGCGCTGCCCACGAGCGGCCGCGGGATGTCCCTGATCAAGGCGCTCGCGACCGACTACGGCACCTCCCGGGGCAGGAACGGGGCCTCCACCTTCTGGTTCGGGATCGGCATCCGGGACGGATGGCGGCTGCCGTGACCCCCGGGGCGGCGCTGCGACCGACCCTCTGGGCCGAGCCGTCCCCTCCGGGGGGCGGGCTCCCGCTCAGCACGTCGTCCGCCAGCGTCGCCCGCATGTGCAACTACCTCCTCGGCGGCAAGGACAACTACGCCGCTGACCGCGAGTCCGCCGAGCGTGCGCTGCGCAGCTGCCCGGTGGTGCTGCGGCTCGTCCAGGCGAACAGGGGCTTCCTGGACCAGGCCGCGGCACTGCTCGCCAGGGAGGCCGGGCTCCGGCAGTTCATCGACATCGGCTGCGGGCTGCCCGCCGCCGAGAACCTCGGCGACCTCGTCCGCAGGACCGACCCCGCCTGCCGGGTCGCCTACGTCGACAACGACGCGATGGTGCTCACGCACGCGCGGGCCCTGCTCGCCGTGGACGACGGCACCGGCGCCTTCGCCGGGGACGTCCGCGCCCCGCGCGCGCTGCTCGCCGACCCCGCGCTGGGCCGCCTGATCGACTTCTCCGAGCCCGTCGGGGTGTTCCTGCTCGGCGTCCTGGACTTCGTCGCCGACGAGGACGACCCGGCGGGCATCGTCGCCGCGCTGGTCTCCGGCCTCGCCCCCGGCAGCCACGTGGTGATCAGCCATGCCGAGCGCTCGCCGGAGCTGGACGCCGTCTCCGGCCCGTGCGAGGGGGTCGACGCGGCGTTCCGGCCGCGGAGCATGGACGAGATCGCCCGCATCGGCGCGAGCCTGCGGATGCTCGACCCCTACCCGGCCCGGCTTCCGGCGCCGGCCCCCCGGCGCGACCCGCGCCCCCTGCCGCTCATCGGCTGCGTCGGGCGCGTCCCGGGGTGACCTGCCGAATGCGCTCCGCGGTCCGCACGAGAAAAGCGGTGCCCACCAGAGGTGGGGCACCCGCCGGCACCTGCGGCAGGACGGACATATCTGTCGATCACCCGTCCCGGCCGCGCGGCGCTTCGCTACGATCGAAGCGCCAGCAACTGCCACATCTAAGGCGAATGATGACAGCGGGCGGCGAGCCGAAGTCCCTCTCCGACATCACCAAGGACATGGGCCTCAACATGTCCGACGTGGCGGCCTTCTCCGGGCTCGACGAGAGCACGATCTTCCGGTTGTGGGACAACGTCGAATGGCTCGACCGGATCAGCGGGCGGTCGCTGCAGAGCCTCATGTCGTCCGTGCCGGGAATCGCCGAGTACTCCATGGCGCACGCCCTCCGCAAAAGGCGCGACGAACTCGTGGCCGACCTGCACGGCGAAGGCCTCACCGTGAACCTGCGGGCCCTGGAGAAGTCGTCCGTCGCGCAGCCGCACCTGCTGAACGCGCTGGAGGCCGGCCTGCACATCATGCGCGGCCAGGCGACGCAGAAGACGTCCTCGTTCATCGCCCGCTTCTGGGGGCGCGAGCAGGACACCGCGCTGGAGGCGCTCTACTCCACCACGCCCGACGAGGGCCTTCTGGACGACCCCCAGAAGCTCTACGACTCGTCCGTCGACCTGGCGCCCAGACTGAACCGCAAGACCTACTCGTTCCACTCGATCCTCGCGCTCAACATCCTCACGCACCAGGTCAGCAAGGTGACAGGGGAACTGGAGGCCGACCTCGGCTTCGAGGTGCCCGGCCGCCAGGCCGCCTTCATGATGCGCGGCGTGGTGATGGGCTCCCTGATCAGCTCCAACGACTTCGACCTCGCCGAGCGCTACCGCAAGGAACTCGACGCGACGCCCGTCTACGCGGCCCTCGAGGAATGGTCGTTCCCCACCTACACCAGGGACGGCCGGATCAGCAGCGATTTCGCCCTCCCGAGCTCCCTGTCGCTGCGGAACACGGCCGTCGAGGTGCTCCGCGAGATCGCGGTCTACAACGACGCCTACCTCTACTACCTGGTGTCGACGTACATTCCGCTGGCGCTGCGGCGCGACCCTGCGTTCGGCGGCAAGATCCCCGAGTTGGTCCAGGCGCTGGAACTGCGCGTGGTCGACTGCGCGGACAGAAGGATCAGACAGACCTGCAACATGCTGGTACGGCGGCTCAAGGGCCTCGCCTGAACCAGGCCTTGAAGAATGGGGAGCCGGTGGAGGACACGGCGCAAGCCATCGCGAAACTGACGCGTGCGCGCTGGGAGGCGAACGCGGACTACTGGGTCAGGATCATCAGGGAGCGCCGCGACCGCTACCGGACCGAGCTGACCGACGCCGCCGTCCTGGAGGCCGTCGGCGACTGCGCGGGCCGCCGCGTCCTGGACGCGGGCTGCGGCGAGGGCTACCTGTCCCGCAAGCTCGCCTCCATGGGGGCCGAGGTCACGGGGGTCGACGCGGCGCAGGGCCTGATCGACGCGGCCTCCTCGCACCCGGCGTCCGACGGGGGCACCACGTTCACCCGCGCCAGCGTCGAGGACCTGCCGCTGGAGGACGACCTCTTCGACCTCGTCCTGTGCAACCACCTGTTCAGCCACCTCCAGGACCCGACCCGCGCCATCGGCGAGTTCTCGCGCGTCCTGAAGAGCGGCGGGCGGCTGGTCCTGCTGACCCTGCACCCCTGCTTCTACGTGGAGAACGCCGAGCAGGGCGCGGCGAACAGCGTCCCGGCGTCGCGGTACTTCGCCGCGCGCGGGATCGACCAGCGGTTCATGGTGGACGGCCTGGAATCCCCTTCGATGATCACAAGCTGGCTCCGGCCGCTGGAGTACTACGCTGGAACGCTCCGAGACGCCGGTTTCGTCATCGCCGACCTGCGCGAGCCGCATCCGACGGAGGAGCAGCTCCGCGACGACCCCTGGTGGCGCAAGGGCTTCCCGACCGCCATGTTCATGCTCTTGATCGCGGAGCGCCGTTAGAGTCGTCCCCATGGAGGACGTGCCTGCGGGGTTAGCGGAGCATCCGGACAGGATCCGGTGGAACGAGAAGTACGCGGACGCGTCCGGGCCCTCGCGGGCCCACCCGCTGGCGGAGCGCGCGCTGTCGCTCGGGATGCCCGACGGCGGGGTGCTCGACCTCGCGTCCGGGCCGTCCGGCAGCGCCCTGCTGGCCGCCTGGACGGGCCGCGCCGTCACGGCCGTGGACATCTCCGAGATCGCCCTCGGCCGGCTCGGCGCGGAGGCGCGGCGCCGCGGGCTCGGACCGCTGGTCACGCTCGTCCAGGCCGACCTCGGCGCATGGCGGCCCGGAGCGGCCCGCTACGCGCTCGTCCTGTGCACCGGCTTCTGGGACCGCACCGTCTTCGAGCGCGCGGCCGGGGCCGTCCTGCCCGGCGGCCTGCTGGCCTGGGAGGCGTTCACCGAGGCCGCCCGGCGCGACCGCCCGCGCCTGCCCTCCGAATGGTGCCTGCGGCCCGGTGAGCCCGCCTCCCTGCTGCCGGACGGCTTCACCGTCCTCGACCAGTCCGACGACGCCGGCAAGCGCCGCTTCCTCGCCCGCCGCGACGATCAGTCGATGTCGACGACGACCGGCGCGTGATCGGACGGGCCCTTGCCCTTGCGGGCCTCGCGGTCGACGTAGGCGGAGCCGACCCGCCCGGCGACGTCCTGGCTCGCGTAGAACAGGTCGATGCGCATGCCCATGTCCTTGTGGAACGCCCCCGCCCGGTAATCCCAGTAGGTATCCTCATGCACCTTTAGAGAGGCTCCTGTGGCGATGACCGAGAGTGACCTGATTCCCGTAGTGGACTACGCCCGTGCCAGCGCCGACAAGACGAAGGACGAGCACACCGTCAACGACCAGAAGAAGGCCAACGAGCAGACGGCCGCCCGGCTCGGCTGCAAGATCGTTGGCAGGTTCTCGGACAACGACAAGTCCGCGATGAAGGACGGGGTCGTGCGCGAGGAGTTCGAGGCCATGCTTCGCGTCATCCGCGAGGGCAGGCTCCCGGACGGGACGCCGGTCATGGGCTGCATCGTCACCGCCGACGACCGTCTCATCCGCAGGCCCGGAGACTACGAGCGCTTCGTTGACGCCCTCACCTACGAGGAGGGCAGGGTCTACGCCGACAAGCGAGGCTTCAAGGACCTCTACAGCGAAGACGTCGAGAGCATGGGACTCATGGGCGCGGTGATCTCCCGGATGGAGGTCAAGAAGACCCGCCGCCGAGTACGCGACTGGCATCGGGCCCGCGCCAACGAGGGAGCTCTCACGTCGGGAGGCCGCCCGTTCGGTTGGCAGGACGACCGGAAGACCCTCCACCCGATCGAAGCGCCCCTGATGCGTCAGGCCGTCGAGCGAGTCTTGGCAGGAGGATCGGTCAGCGGGATCTGCACCGAGTGGAACCGCAAGGGCATCAAGACCCCGCGCGGGAACGTCTGGGTTCATCGATCGCTGTCTCGCGCACTGGTCAACCCGCGCCTATGCGGCTTCCGCATGATCAGGGGCGAGTTGATCACCGACGAGCGCGGCGAACCGGTAGCGGGTCAGTGGGAGCCGATCATCACGCCCGACCAGTGGCGAGCGATTCACGCCCTCTTCGCCAACAGGCGGGGCAAGGAGGTGCGCCAGGACGGCACGGTCCTAGGCGCCCTCCCCCAGGACCACCGCGAACACTCGTATCTCCTCAGCGGCATCCTGCGATGCGGGGTGATCTTGGCGGACGGCACGATGTGCGGCAAGGGCCTCCGCGCAGGCTTCGTCAAGTCAGCAGGTTGGCACAGGTACGCCTGCATCTCGCCATCCCTTGGGGGATGCGGACGCCTCACGCGGCGAGGCGACCTCGCTGACGAGTTCATCTCGGAGGCCGTTCTCGCCAAGTTGGAGGAGCGGAACGTCCGTTCGCCGGGCATGGGCCCGTGGCTAGGAGAACACGAGTTGGAGCAGAAGCTTGAGCAGATGAAGGAGCTTCGCCAGCGGTTCGCCGCGCACAAGATCTCCAACAGCCTCTTCTTCGGCGAGGTCGAACGGCTTGAGCCCGAGATCCACCGGCTACGGGCCGAACGCGAACAGCACTCCCTTGCCGCCCAACGCGCCGTCCAGGACGTGACCGACATCCGCCGCCGCTGGTACTCCGACACGGACGACGACCGGTTGGACGTGTCCCAGAAGCGGACCTACATCCGCGAGGCCCTTCATGCCGTGATCGTCCACCCAGCAGGAAAGGGGCGACGCCCGTTCAACCCCGACTTGCTTGAGCCGGTATGGCGCGAGGACTGACCGTCCCCAGCACAAGGCCCCGGAGGCGAAGACCAGCCGGGGCCTCTGCTATGTGATCTGCGCCACTTACTGGCACGTGCGACCAGACGCCAACGGACGCCAGCGGACGCCAACGGTCACCAGCGAACGACCACACACACCCGAAACCCCTACGGGCAGGAGGGTTTCGCAGGTTTGATCTTCGGTTGCGCGTGGCACAGTTGAGACCGGAGCCGCATCCAGCGACTCCGAGACGGGCGAGTGGCGGACGGGGTCGGCTCCCGTCGCGGGGGTCCCGTGAGGTGACCTCGAACAACGCAGAAAGCCGCAAAACACACTAAATACACAGATCGCCAAGGTGGGCTCTTGGCACGCAAGACCGGGTGCGCGCCCGGGCGGGACTCGTCCCGCGAATAGCTACCTAAAACGAACAGCCCTGGCTAACACGGCACATGAAGAAGGCCACTCGCGCGAAGCACGGACCGGAACGAGCAGGCGTCAGCCTGCCCGCAGGTCGTTGTGTCTTCAGTCCCGGAGATCGTCGCGTGCTCCCTAGCCGTAGCCAGGGAGAGGAGTCACGGGTTGAAGCCCAGCCCGGAAGCTGTCGCATGGGGAAAGCGCCAGGCCAGCAAATCGCCGCACTGGTCAGACGCCAAGTGGAGCAAGATCGAAACCATCTTCGGCGTGAAGCTGCTCGCCCACGACGAGACCGAGCAGAAGCCCCGAGAGGACGCCGAGCCGTTGCGGGACGCGGCATGAGCGGCCCGCAGATGCCCGACCTACCGCCCGAGCTGGCGGCCGCCGTCCAGCGCGCGGCGATGCCTGACTTCGACCGCTGGCACCAGATGATCCGGTCCGCCGGCGGATGCGAACAGCCCGTACGCCTACGCGGCGAGCGGATCACCCTGGACGGCGAGACCGGCGAGTTGATCGAGTCCTACTCGACCGCCGACGAGCCGACCGGGTTCCTGATCACCGCGTGCGGGAACCGGCGCGCGTCCCGCTGCGCCGCGTGCGCCGAGGTGTACCGGGACGACACCTACCACCTGATCATCTCCGGACTGACCGGAGGCAAGGGCGTCCCCGAGGAGGTCAGCGACCACCCGCGCGTGTTCCTCACCCTCACCGCCCCCTCGTTCGGCGCCGTCCACGCCCACCGGGAGAGGGCCGGGAAGTCCCAGCTGTGCCGACCCCGCCGAGACGACCCCGTGTGTTCGCACGGCCGCCCCGAAGGGTGCCGTGCGCGGCACCAGGCCGACGATCCGCAGGTAGGGCAACCGATCTGCGTCGACTGCTACGACTACCCCGCCGCCGTGCTGTGGAACGCCCACGCCCCCGAGCTGTGGCGACGCCTCACCCTCACCGTCCCCCGGCTCATCACGGCCGAGCTGGGCATCACCCACAAGGCCCTCCGCGAACAGGCCCGCCTTTCCTACGCCCGCGTCATCGAGTACCAGCGGCGCGGCCTGATCCACTTCCACGCCGTCGTCCGATTGGACGGACCCGACGGCCCCGACCAGCCCCCGCCCCCATGGGCCACCACCGAACTCCTTGAGCGCACGCTCCGCGCCGCAGCCGCACAGGTCGAGGTACCGGCCCCGCACCGGGAGGGGACAAGCCCGCCGCTCGTCCTGCGGTGGGGCCGCCAACTCGACACCCAGGCCATCCAGGTAGCCGCCGCACTGGACGGCATCGCCGACAAGCACGTAGCCCGCTACATCGCCAAGTACGCCACCAAAGGCGCCGAGGACTCCGGCACCGTAGACCGCCCCATCCGCTACGCCACCCAGATCAGTTCGTTGCAGGTGTCCGAGCACGCGCGCCGCATGATCTGGACGTGCTTCGCCCTGGCTGACCTGCCCGAGCACCAGAAACTACGGCTACGCAACTGGGCTCACATGCTGGGGTACGGCGGGCACTTCTCCTCCAAGTCCCGCCGCTACTCGGTCACCCTCACCGAGCTACGCCAGGCCCGAGCCGACCACGCCACCCAGACAGCCCGCCAAGCCGAAGGCCGACCCGAACCCGACCCCAACCGCGCCACCGTGACCACTGGGCAATGGAAGTACCTCGGAAGCGGCCTCATGCACGGCGAGCACTTCTGGGCCGAACAAGCCCGCAACCGCATCCAGCAGGCAAGAGCCATCCGCCGTGGGCTAACCGAGCGTGACGGCGAGCCCAAGGCGAGCTAGCTCAGACCGCCCGACGTCGAGGAGTTTCACTACAGGGTCAAGGCGTCCGCTACGCGGACGCTGACGATCCTCCCGGCTATGAGTCACCATGGCGGAGAGGGGCTGCTGTAGTTATTTAAGGCACCTAATCTGCAGGCAAGTTGTTGGCGTTAGGTGGAACGTAGTTGTGGATCCATTTCTTCCTCTGAGGATCCCATCCATATTTGGGAAGTTCTCGCCCTATGCTCGACACCCAGCGAAGAGGACGTGCTTTGTCGCCGACCGACTGCGTTCTCTTCTCACCATTAACGCTTTCTTCGATGGCGAGAGTGCCCGTGTAGGCGTGATCGGAGTCCGATCTGAATTTAAAGGCACCATAACTGAAACCTTTTTCAGACAAACTCAAAGAGCGGTCGGGAATCCATATTGTCTTCTGTTCACCCTCTCCAGCACGGACCTCGGTTCGATTCGTGCGAGTATCTATGTAACCTGTGAATCCATCACCTGCAGGGGCGCCGCCATAGCGACAGGTTATTATCGTGGATCCAGGAGGGATCGATGCTTCGCCGTAGATTGTCGGTAGGATATTTTTAATTGCCACTACATCTTCACTCCCTGCAACCAATTCCACATTGCTATAGGGAGCGAGTGCGAACATCTTTGGATTGGCTCCTAGCCACTGCTCCCATAGGCTGCAACTGTCTCTCGCGTGGGTAGCATCGACTTCTGGCGGGGAGCCGAGGCTCTCTATGGAATCGAGGTAAACGTAGTACGCCAGCGGCCGTGGGCGCGGAAATTCAATCGCCCCGATCTTAGGCGCATAAGATTGAATGTTTAGAGTGTTGTTGTCGCCATTCTGATTATTGTTTCCGTTGTTCTGAATGGTTGGCTTAGGGGTGCGGTTCTCTTTTTGGTCGTCGCAGCTGGCGACGATGATGGTGAGCCCTAAGCCCACTATGGCGAGCAGAGCACTGACTCCTTGCCACCATGGACGCCCTAGAAAGGTGCTTGGAAAGTTCACAGCCCCGCCTTCGATGCTCGATCGCCATCCAATATATCGAGGAATGACCAAAGACGCCACCAAGCTGAAGGCGAATGTCTTGATTCTCGCGATCCCGACTTTGGGTCGCACTAAGTTCGCTCGAAAGGTCATCCGTAATGTTCCCGGAGAGCGATGCAGTGATCTTGAAATTCGGGCGAATAGTTGATTTGAAGTAGCAAACAGACAGTTGAACCGGATGATCTTTTCGAGACGTGCACCTTCCTGTGAAGGCCCGCTGTACTGGCTCCTTGTGGGAACGCTCGACCAATTCTGATCATGGTTAGAGAAGGTCGAATCTGGTGCCGCTGGCCGGTTCCGTACTTGCGCGGGGACCCCGCGCGGGGCCTCGCGACGGGCCATTGCGGGCAGGCAGGTGCTGCCCGTCCGCCGGTCGAGGCTACGAGGCCCCGCCCCCGCGCAAGTCCGGAACCGTCCAGCTTCAACGCGCGGCACAGCCGACGCTCAGGGACTGATCTCGTCAGGGGTGGCGCGGGGCCGGGTGCGGGGTTGGGCCCGTCCACCGCAGGGCGGGACCGTGGACGGCCGCCGCGCCTTGCGCGTGCGGCCTTGGGGGCCGTTCGCGGCGCGGCCCCGACCACCGCCCCGCCCCACCGTGGACGGCCCGCCCGTACCGCACCGCGCAAGCCGAGCCAGGCCCCGCGCGAAGGCTCACCGCACGAGGTGCCGGGCAGCGGCTTCCAGGCCGGACGACCCTTGAGGAGGAATTGCCGCAACGGCGCCGGCTGACTCCCTCCGGTCGCCCCTACGGGGTGGCCTACGGCCATCGACCGGCCCCGACCCTGCCAGCACGCAAGGGAAGCCGCGGCCCTCACGCCGTCACCGGCCGGACGGACGAGCCGAGAACTTGCGTTGGGGCCATGGCCAGGTCGACGGATTCTCGATCGCCTCCCGAAGTTCACGAGGGTTGGCCGCTTCCACCAGCCGTGGACCGTCCGACGAGGGGACCATGGCCCACCATGCCCCCGTGGCCCGCCCGTACCAGGCGACCACTCCGGCCGACGAGCGCCTACCCATCGGCCTGCGCGGCGAGCTTGCCCTTGACCGCCACCACCACATCGGCCAGGTGCGCGTCATCGGCCGGAGCGATCGCACCCCCGCCACCGAAGACGAACCACAACTCACCACCGCATACCGCCCGCTGATCACAGCGCACCGCCACCGGTTCCCCGAAGGCAGCCGGGACCGCCAGCAGAGGGAGAGACTCGGCCACCTCCACCGCGTACCCGTGCGACTTCAGCGCCTGCGCCAGCGCCCAGACACGCAGCCGCCGCGCCTCCGTCACCTCAGTTGCCTCCGTTGCCATGGACCGTCCTTTCAACAAGCGCCGGGGGATGGACCGGAGCGGCGGCAGCGAATGCCGATCTCGGTTGACCGGCGCCGCACGCCGCGTTTCCATGGCTCTGAGCTTGTCTTTCGCGCTGGATCTCCTAGAGGCACCAGACAGGGGGCCAGGGAGGGGCCAGACTTGAGGGAGAGAGGGGGCCAGCGTGGGCGATGCGAAACGCAAGCGGTTCGGGGCGTACCTCGCACGGTTGCGCCGAGACGCGGGCAAGAGCCAGCGGCAGTTAGCGGAGGCGCTTTGCCGTATCTCTGGCACCGCCTCAGTGACGCGCCACGAGATCAGTCGATGGGAGCGAGGCGAGCGCGTCCCCGATGTGTGGCTCCCCGCCCTGGCGACGGCCCTCAGCGTGCCGCACGACACCCTTGGACGAGCAGCAGCCCACGCGCGAGGTGAGGACATCGGCACCGAGATGCGTAGTCCGGCCGAGGCACTCGCTTACTTCCTGCCCGACAGTGTCGACCTTGGGCCCTTGGAGAGCAGCGCAGGCCGCCGGGTCGGTGCCACCACAGCCGCCGCTCTCGCCGACCGTGCGCACGGCCTACGCCTCGCCGACGACGTCATAGCCGGTGGTGACCTACTCGCCCCCGCGCTCAGAGAGTTGGACGGAGCCGTCCGGCTCTACCGCGAGACCACGCATTCCGAGGACACCGGCCGCTCGCTTCTCAGCAGCATCGGAGAGATAGCCCAGATCACGGGATGGATCGCCAGCGACGCAGGCGAGCACGACCAGGCCGCACGCGCCTACAGGCTCGGAGTCTCGGCCGCCCGAGAGGCCGGAGACCTTGCCCTTGTGGGCAACCTCGCCGGGAGTCTGGCCTATCAACTCTCCAACACCGACCACGAAGACGACGGCGTCAGTCTCGCCCATGCCGCGCTGGAGGAGGCAGGGCCGGACGCACCCGCCAAGGCCCGCGCGCTCTACCTTGACCGCGTCGCATGGGCACATGCCAAGGCAGGTGACGCCCAACCAGCGATGCGCGCTCTCGTGGAGGCCCACGAGGCGATGGCTAGCGAGGACTCGCAGGAGTCGCCCGAGTGGGCGTATTGGGTCTCACCCGAGGAACTCGACGTGATGGACGCCCGCGTCTACACGGAGCTTCGCAAGCCGCTGCGCGCCGTGCCCCTCCTGCAAGAGGTGCTCGGCCGGTACGACTCGACGCACACTCGCGAGTTGGCTCTCTACCTCTCATGGCTAGCCGTCGCCCTCGTCGATGCCAACGAGCCGGAGGAGGCCGCCACGGCGGCGCGACGGATGCTTGATCTTTCGTCCGACTTCGCGAGCGACCGGACGGCCCGGCGAGGCCGCATCGTCCTGACGAAGCTAGAGCAGCATCGAGACATCTCCGAGGTACACGAGGTACTCGACACGTACGCGGCTTGAGTCCAGGACGAACAGGACGTCAAAGCCCCTGAGCCATCGGGGGCTTTCGTCTTGTGGCTTAAAGGTGCATCAAGGTACCTTGTGGTCCCAGTACGTGTAGGGGCGGGGGCCCTTCATGGGCTTCGGGACGACGTCGTGGAGGCCGAGGGCCCGCAGGTCGGCGAGCGCCTGCCGCTCGGGAGGCGTGACGTGCGTGGAGCCCGCGAAGACGGCCGGGTCCCAGACGTCGTCGTCGGTGGGGGCGACGTTGTAGTCGCCGCAGGCGACCAGCGAGGCCCCCTCTGCCAGTTCGGCCGCCAGCGCGTCGCGCAGGGCCGCGAACCAAGCCAGTTTGTAGGCGTAGTGAGCCGATTCGGGGGTGCGGCCGTTCGGCGCGTACAGCGACCAGACCCGGACGCCGGCGCACGTGGCGCCGATCGCGCGGGCCTCGGGGGCCAGGAGGACGGGCTCGCCCAACTCCATCTGGCCCTCCTCGTTCCCTTCCTCGCCCCCGTAGGAGGGCTCGTCCGGAAAACCGAGCGAGACGTCCTCGATGCCGCCCCTGGAAAGGACGGCCACGCCGTTCCACCGCCCGTCGCCGTGCGCTGCCGTCGCGTACCCGAGTTCCTTTACCTCCGCTGCCGGGAAGAGATCGGCGCGGCACTTGGTCTCCTGGAGGCAGACCACGTCCGGCTTCGTCTCGTCCAGCCAGGCGAGAAGGCGCGGGAGGCGTGCCTTCACGGAGTTGACATTCCACGTCGCGAGGCGCATCCCCCAAGCCTGCCATCCCCGGACGCGTGATTGCGTGTGTCACGCCGCCGGCGGGGATATCCTGGCCGCTTCCCCTGTCCCCTGCCAGATGACACCGCTCCTTGCGTGCGGCCGGTAGATTGCGGGTCGGCCTCCTTCACCCGGATTTCACACTGTGCTTAGCCCGGCCCTGGAAGGGTGGTCACGTTCGTGGTGTCGTCGAACCCGGAGCAAGTGAGGAAACATGTCCGAGGATGACAAGCCCCGGGGCAAGCCGGCGGTCAAGGCGAAGGCGAAGATCCCGAACGCCCAGAGCATCCGCAGCCCCGAGTTCACCCCGCACGGGATCAGCGCGGGCCGCGGCAGCGGGCTGAACCGGCCGTCCGGGCTGACCGCCAAGGAGGCCAAGAAGCGCCGGCTGATGATGATCGCCGGCATCGTGGTCGCCGCGCTCGCGATCTCCGGCGGGGTGTACTGGTGGGCCAGCCGCCCCGGGCCGAAGGTCGAGGTGACCGGCAAGTTCGCCACCGAGCCCAAGGTCGAGATCCCGAACAAGCTGGAGCCGACCAAGACGCTCAGGGTGAGCACGCCGATCAAGGGCGGCGGCCCCGTCGCCGCCGAGGGCGACACCGTCTTCGTCCAGTTCGCCACCTACAAGTGGTCGAACGCCAAGGACGAGGACAACTCGCGGGTGAAGAGCTCCAGCGAGAAGGTCCGCTCGTCCTACGAGGAGAACCAGCAGCAGGGCGGCGGCGGCCCCATGAAGCTCGTCGTCGGCAAGAGCGGGCTCAAGGACATCGACAAGAGCCTCGTCGGCAAGTCCGCCGGCAGCCGGGTCGTGATGCAGCTCCCGCCGTCCAAGGAGCTCACCCAGCTGAGCCCGCAGCAGATCTCCGCCAAGGACGCGATCCTGTTCGTCATGGACGTCCAGGCGGTCGTCCCGAAGAGCCAGCAGCCGCAGGGCACCGCGCAGAAGCTGGACGACAAGTCGCTGCCCAAGGTCGAGGACAAGGGCGCCGGCAAGGAGCCCAAGGTGACGGTCCCCGACAAGGACGCGCCCAAGAAGCTCGAGGCGAAGACCCTGGTCGCGGGCAACGGCCCCGCGCTGGCCAAGGGCGACGAGGCGGTCGTCAACTACACCGGCAAGATCTGGAAGTCCGGCGACAAGTTCGACTCCAGCTGGGACAACAAGCAGCCCGCGACGTTCCCGATCGGCCTCGGGCAGACCATCCCCGGCTTCGACAAGGGGCTCACCGGCGCGAAGGTCGGCAGCCGCGTGCTGCTCGTCCTGCCGCCGGACGAGGGCTACGGCAAGAAGGGCAGCCCGCCCAAGATCAAGGGTGACGACACCCTGGTGTTCGTGGTGGACGTCCTCGCGAAGGTCTACAAGTGAGCTGACCGAGGCGCGGCCGTGCGCCGGAGCGGCGGGGCACCCCACCCGGGTCCCCGCCGCTCGGCATTTCTCCGAAAGTCCGCCGATTGCGACATCCGCCACGACAACCGGGGAGACGGATTGCCCGTCCTCCTATGGGATGCCGTGGATGCGCATTGGGCGGCTGGCGCACGGATCCCCTCGGGTATCGTCTGTAACGCATTAATCACGGGGGGCTTGTGAGCGACAGCGAGAAGATCTCGGAGGGCGAGGTGCGCTCCGGGACGGGCCAGGCGGACCGGCACGACACCGAGGCCGGGGCGCCGGCCGGCACGGAGGGTCCCGCGACCGCCACGCTGACCGCGGATTCCGAACCCGTCCCCGGAGAATCCGCCCCAGACGCCGAATTCGCCGACGACGGCGACATATCTCGAAACGACGACAAGAGCGACGGAGAGGCCCTGGGCACCGGTGACGACGGCGAATCGCCCGCCGCCGATAACACCGCGACGCCCGAAGATCCGGCCTCCTCCGGACAGGCCACCGCTCCCGAAGGCGCCACGGAGACCTCCGAGGCGGAGGGTGCGGCGGGGTCCGAAGGTGTCGCCGGGGCGGATGGTGTTTACGGGGCGGCGACCGGAGATACCAAGACCATGCCCGCCGCCTCCAAGCCCGCCGCCTCAGGGAGCGACCCGTCCCTGCGCGACCCCGATGCCGGAGGGCCGCCGCCCGGTTCCGGACCAGGGCGCGGCGGCGGGGGCGGGGGCGGCAAGGGGCCCGGCAAGCCGCCGCGCAGCCGCAGGTCGCGGTTCTTCCGCCGGGTGCTGTTCCTGATCCTCGGCTTCATCGGGTTCTGCATCGCCGCGTTCGGCATGGCCTACCTGTTCACGCCGGTGCCGTCGGCGCAGGAGCAGGCGATCGCGCAGGGGCCGACGTTCTACTACTCCGACGGCAAGACCCAGATCGCCAAGACCGGGATGAACCGGGAGGCCGTCAAGCTCGACAAGATCCCCGAGAGCACCCGGGCCGCGGTGATCGCCGCGGAGAACCGCAGCTTCTACAGCGACCCCGGGGTGTCGGTCCAGGGCACCACGCGGGCGCTGTGGTCCACCGCGACCGGCAAGCAGCTCCAGGGCGGCTCGACGATCACGCAGCAGATGGTCCGCAACTACTACGGCGGCATCGGCAAGGACCGCTCGGTCACCCGGAAGCTCAAGGAGATCATGGTCTCCCTGAAGGTGGGCCGGGAGAAGGACAAGGACTGGATCCTCGAGCAGTACCTCAACACCATCTACTTCGGCCGCGACGCCTACGGGGTGCAGGCCGCCGCGCACGCCTACTACGACAAGGACGTCTCGAAGCTGACGCCCGCGGAGGGCGCCTACCTCGCCGCCGCGATCCAGCAGCCGAGCAACTTCGCCGACCCGACCGGCCCCCGCCGCGCCTACGCCGAGCAGCGCTGGCGCGCGATCGTCGGCAACATGGTCCGGGACGGGGCGCTCACCTCGTCCGAGGCGGCCTCGCTGACCTTCCCGGCCCCCGGCAAGGAGAAGATCATCGACGTCCTCAAGGGCCAGCGCGGCTACATGGTGAACGTGGCCAAGAAGGAGCTCACCGAGCGCCGCGGCTACAGCGAGGACGAGATCAACCGCAGCGGACTGAAGATCACCACGACGTTCGACAAGCGGCTGATGGACTCGATGAAGCAGGCCGTCGAGAACAACGCCCCGAACGGGATGAGCAAGAAGATCCGCACCGGCGCGGTGTCGGTCGACCCGTCCACCGGGCAGGTGCTCGCCTTCTACGGCGGGCGCGGCTACCTGGAGGAGGCGCTGAGCAGCGCCTTCGGCGACTGGGCGCAGGCCGGGTCGGGGTTCAAGCCGATCGCGCTGGCGGCCGCGCTGGACGACGGCAAGACGCTGTCCACCAGCTATGACGGCAGCTCCCCGCAGTACTTCCGCGGCGCGTCCATCCGCAACGACAGCAACGAGAGCTTCGGGACGGTCAACCTCGTCACCGCCACCGAGCACTCGATCAACACGGCCTACGTCAACCTCGGCCAGGACGTCGGCAACAAGAAGATCGCCGCGATGGCCGAGAAGATGGGCATCCCCGCGGCGCGGATGAACGCCGAGCAGCGCGACGCCGCCACGTTCCCCCTCGGCATCGTGTCGCTGCACCCGGTCGAGCAGGCCAGCGTGTACTCGACGTTCGCCTCCGAGGGCGTGCACCGGACGCCGTTCGTGGTGAAGTCCGTCACCGACAACGAGAACCACAAGCGCAAGTTCACCGAGAAGGGCGAGCGGGCGTTCAGCCAGCAGGTCGCCCGCGACGCCACCTACGCCATGCAGAAGGTCGTGCAGGGCGGCACCGGCACCGGCGCGCAGCTGCCCGACGGCCGCGACGTCGCCGGCAAGACCGGCACCACCGACAAGGGCCGCGCGATCTGGTTCAACGGGTTCATCCCGCAGATGGCGACGACGGTCGCGATGTTCCGCAGCGACGGCAAGCCGCTGAACATCCCCGGCTACGGCGCGTACGGCGGGCAGCTGCCCGCGCAGATGTGGCGCTCGTACATGTCGGACGCGGTGAACATCAAGGGCTACGAGCCCGAGTCGTTCGGATCGCCCTCGGAGACGCCGGGCAGCGGCTTCGGCGGCCCGACCCAGGACACTCCCCCAGGCGGGACGCAGCCGCCCGACACGGGCGGGCCGGTCGAGCCGCCGCCCCCCACGGACCGGCCCGACGTCCCGTCGCCCCCGACCGACCTGCCGACCATCATCCCGCCGCAGCCGCCCGGTGACGGCGGCGGAGACGGTGGAAACGGTGGAGGAACGGGCGACGGAGGCGGTACGGGCGACGGCGGGGGAACCGGCGGAGGCGGCAACGGCGGAGGCGGCGCAACCGGCGGCGGGTAGTCCGCCCGGGCACGACCCGCCCGGGCACGACCCGCCCGGCGCGGGGCCTGCTCAGTCGCAGGCCTTGCCGATCGTCGCCGGCGTCTCCCTGATCACGGTGTCGAGCTGGGAGACGTCGCCGGCGCCGACCCCGGGGGCGGCGGCGCGGAGCCTGTCCGCCTCCGCCTTCAGCGCCTTGCTCAGGTCGGCGTCGTCGGCCTGCTTCGCCAGCCCGTCGACGCGCCCGGCGAGCTGCTCGGTCGCCTCCCGCCACCGCGCGGGCTCGGCCGCCGGAACGCTCCGCACCTGGGCGACGTACTGCTGGAACGCCTTCTTCGTGTCGGTGCACACCTGGCCGGAGTTGCCGCCCAGCCCCCCGCACCCGCCGAGGGCGCCGAGCACCAGCGCTCCGCCGGCCAGCGTCGTGACCATCCGGTACCGCATCGCACCCTCCCCTTGATCTCCGATCGGCTCCGCTTATACTTCCGCATGAGGTCATGAGCGCCAGCGCGAAGCCCCGGCTTGCTGGTCGGCAACCCTTCGTCCGCGATGGGGTGCCCCGGGTGAAGACCTGGCCGGACGCGAGACCGCGTCCCGGCAAGCGCGGACCCCGATCGTGCACCTGGCCACCAGCGCCGCCCCGGGGTCCCTGACCCTGGAAGGTCCAGGCATGCCCACGCTGCTCGCCCGCTCCCCCATCACGACTGCTGTGACGCGTCCCGAGGGGGTCCGGGTTCGCCCGCTTCCCCGGGTCGTCGGCGCCGACGCCCCCGTCCCGGTGCGCGGCGGCCGCGTCCCCTACGCCAACTTCGACTACGCCGCCAGCGCGCCCTGCTTGGAGGCGGTCCAGGAGGCCGTCACCCGCGCGCTGCCGTACTACAGCAGCGTCCACCGCGGCGCGGGGTACGCGTCCCAGGTCACGACGTCCGCCTATGAGGACGCGCGGGAGACCGTCCGTTCGTTCCTCGGCGCTTGGCGGCGCTCAGCCGTGGTGTTCACGCGCAACACCACCGACGCGATGAACCTGCTCGCGCACGCCGTCCCCGCCGGGACGAGCGTCGTCGTCTTCGAGAGCGAGCACCACGCGTCGCTGCTGCCGTGGAGGCGCGCCGTGCGGCTGCCCGCGCCCGCCACCCCGGCCGAGGCCCTCTCCGCCGCCGACCGCGCGCTGCGCTCGTGCCCGGTCGGGCCGCGGCTGCTCGTCGTCACCGCCGCCTCCAACGTGACCGGCGAGCTGTGGCCGATCGGGGAGCTGGCGGAGGTCGCGCACCGCAACGGCGCCCGCATCGCGGTCGACGCGGCGCAGCTCGTCCCGCACCGCCCCCTCGACATGACCGCCCTCGGCCTCGACTACGTCGCGTTCTCGGGGCACAAGCTGTACGCGCCGTTCGGCACGGGCGTGCTCGCCGGACGCGCCGACTGGCTGCGCGCCGCCGAGCCCTACCTCAAGGGCGGCGGCGCCAGCGCCTCGGTCGGGGCGACGACCCGGTGGGCGCCCTCCGCCGAGCAGCGGCACGAGGCGGGCTCCCCGAACGTCCTCGGCGCCGTCGCGCTGGCCGCCGCGTGCGAGACGCTGCCTCCGTTCTGGGACGCGCTCGCCGCCCGCGAGGAGGCGCTGGTGGCGCGGCTGCGGTCGGGGCTGGCCGCCCTCCCGCACGTCAGGGAGCTGACGCTGTGGGGCGACCGTGCTCCGCGCGTCGGGATCGTGTCGTTCACCGTGGACGGCTGGAACGCGCGGGACGTGGCGCTTACGCTGTCCAACGAGCACGGCATCGGCGTGCGCGACGGGAAGTTCTGCGCCCACCCCTTCGTCCGGCACCTGCTGGGCGAGGACGGGAGCGCCGTCCGCGCGAGCATCGGCATCGGGACGGTCGAGGAGCACATCGACCGGCTCCTCACCGCCCTCGCGGAGCTGACAGCGCACTGACCTGCGAACTCCCGCGCGCGGTCAGACGATTGTGCTCTTTAATCCTGTTCGCCCATGTAGCGTAGGCAGTCGCGCGGGGACGAGCACGCTAGAAACAGGGGGTGGCGACCGTGGCCGACGCGTGGCGACCCACGTCGGAACTAGAGCACCGACTGCAGGAGACCGTACGGGCCGGCGACCAGGAGAGCTACTTCCGCCTCCTCGCGGACAGCGAGCTCGTCATCCCGGTTCCGCCCGACCTGGTGGACGGCGTCCTCGCGGGGGAGGCGCAGCCGTCGTGGCCCACCCAGGAGGAGGACGGCCGGGTCCACGTCCTGGTTTACACCTCGGCGGCGGCGATGCGGGCCTGCCTCGGCCCGTCCTACGAGCACTTCCTGACCGTCCGGTTCGGCGACATCGCCGAGGGCTGGCCGGACGAGCGCTGGTGGCTCGCCGTCGACGCGCCCGCGCGCGGCGTCCCCGCCGCCCTTCCCATCGAGGCGCGGCTGCCGTCGTGGTTCGTCCGGCAGGTCGCGGACGGCGACGGGCGCCCGCCGCAGGTCGGCCGGGCGTCCCCGCCGTGGGAGGAGCTGCGCGACCAGCACCGCGACCTGCCGCGCGAGACGCCGCGCGCGGAGTTCCAGCCGGCCAACGACGTGGAGCGCGAGCTGCTGCGGGCCGCGGCGAACAACGACCACGACCTGTTCCTGCAGACGCTGGCCGCCACCGAGGTGCTGCTGCCCGTCCCTGGCGACCTCGACTACTCGCTGCGTCCGGGGCGCCCCGGCTTCCCCTGGCAGACCCGCGAGGTCGACGGCTCCACCGTCGTCCCGGTCTTCACCTCGCCGGAGCGCCTGGCCGAGGCGTCCGGGCCCGGCACCGAGCACATCACGCTGCCGTTCACCGTCGTGCTGCGGTACTGGCCGGACCACGACTGGCTCCTCGCCATCAACTCCGGCTCCCCCGCGGGCGGCACCGTCCTCGCGCAGCAGCTCCCCGGCCTCGCCACCTGGGCCGACCAGCGCGCCGCCCAGCGCATGACGGAGCGCTTCGAGCCCCAGAACGACATCGAGCAGCGCCTCTTCGACACCGCCCGCCGCGGCGACACCGACGCCTTCTTCAAGATCCTCCTCGGCGCTCAGGTGCTCGTCCCGGTGGACGCCGACACGCCGTGGGGCATCGTGCCCGGCGACGCCGAGTTCCCGTGGCGCCCCGTCCCCGTGCACGGCCGGACGTCGATCCAGCTCTTCACGTCGCTGAAGTGGATGAACGAGGCGATCGGGTCGTCGCGCTTCATCATGCCGAGCCTCCTGGAGATGGTCACCGCGTGGCCGGACGCGTCCTGGACGCTCGTCCTCAATCCGGGCACCCCCATCGACGCGTCCATGCCGGGCGACAAGGTGCGGACCCTCAGCGGGCCGCCCGCTCCGCCGTCCGCCGCGGCGCCGCCGCCTCCCGCCGCGCCCGCGGTTCCGGTGGCCCCCGCCGTCCCGGCCGACCCGCCGCACGCCGGCGAGACGGGCCGCCACCACGCCGGCGCCCCCGCCGCGTCGCCCGCCCCGATCACGGGTGCCGCCGCGCCGGGCCGCCACGCGAGCGCTGCGCCGACCGACGAACCCGGCGTGCCCGCGCCCGGTGCCCCCGCCCCTGGAGCGGCTGCTCCCGGAGCACCCGCGCCCGGTGCCCCCGCTCCTGGAGCGCCTGGTCCTGGAGTGGCCGCGCCCGGCGTGTCCGACCCTGGCGTTCCCGCGCCTGGAGCACCCGCGGAGGCGGGCCGCCACCACGCGGGAGCGCCCGGCCCTGCCGGTGGCCCTGACCCGATGGCCGGACGCGAGCCGGTTCCGCCCGGTGCGCCCGACCCGGCGAGCGGCGGCGCCGAACCGGGCCGTCCCGGGATCGCGCCCCAGGCCCCGGCCCACTTCGGTGAGATGGGCGCCGCCCCCGGCCCGGCCGGAGAAGCGGGCCGCCACCACACGGCGGGACCCGCCGTGCCTCACGCCGCCCCGGCCGTCGGAGCCGACCCCGCCGGAACCGGCATGCCCGAGCCCGGCGCACCCGGCATACCCCCGCAGACCCCACCGGCCGATGCGGCTGCCACTCGGGACGCCGCCGGCGGTCCGGCGAACGAGCCGTCGAGCCCCGCGCCGGGCATGCCGGGAGATACGACACGCCACTCGGACCCGTCCAGCACGGCCGTCGACCCGGCCCACATCGCGGCGCTGGCCGCAGGGGCGGTTCCCGGCACGACCGACCGGCCGGGCGGCGTCGCGGAGCCCGGTCTTCCCGGGGCCGCACCTCGGGACGTCGAGGCGCCCGGCCGCCGTCCCGCGGAAGCGCCCGACCCGGCCGTTCCCGGCCTCACCGACCAGTCGGGCGGGGGCGTCGAGCCCGGCCTCCCCGGAACCGCACCGCAGGGCAACGAGCCTCCCGGCATCGCACCGGGCGCACCCGGCGAGGCTGGCCGCCACCTCAGCGGGACACCCGGCATTCCGGCCGACGCGGCCGCTCCCGAGGTGCCCGCTCCTTCGAGCGGCCCTCTGGAGCCCGGCTCCGCGCCCGGGCCTGGCGCGCCCGGAGACGTTGACCACCCTCTGTCTGACACCCCGTACAGCGCCGCCGCTTCCGGAGGCGCACCTCAGGACTTCGAGCCCCGGGGGGCCGCGCCGAGCGTGCCGGAAGACGCGGGCCGTCCCTACGCGGCGCCGCCCGGCGCGCCGGTCGACGCGTCCGCCGACCCGGGCCACATGGCCGGACGGGACCCCGCCTCCCCCGGCGGTGCGGGTCTGGGTGAGACCGGCGCCGCCGCCGCGCCACCGGCCGGCGGGATCGCACCCGGCGTGCCGGACCCCGCCGACCGTCGCGTGGCGGGCCCCAGCGTGCCCCGCGAGGCGGCTCCTCCCGGACAGGACGCGACCCACCACGGTGCGCCGTCCGCGACCGGCGGCGCTCTGCCGGAAACCGGCGCCGGTCCGCAGGGCGGCGAACTATCGAGCGGCACGCCTGGGACGCCACCCGCGGTGGACAGTGGTCAGAGCGACTGGTTCGACAGTGCCGCCCCCGCGGCTCCCGGCGAGGCGGTGCCAGGCACGGAGAGCACCTCCCCTGCCGTGGGCGGCGGTGAGCCGGGCGGCCTCGCAGCCGTCCCGCCTGCCGGCGCCGCGCCGCGGGATGCCGTGCCGTCTGACATCCAGGACCCCGCCGGCACCGGCCCGGTCGAGGACGGCGGGAGCGGCGCACCGGGCGGGGAGCCCGATCCGGCTCGGGCGCTGCGCGCCGTCGAGGAGCCCGAGCCCGAGTTCGAGCCGGGCAACCGGATCGACCAGGAGCTCTACGAGGCGGCCTCGGCCGGCGACTCCGACGCGTTCCTGCGCGTGCTGCTGAACGCGAACGTGCTCGTGCCGATCCCCGACGACGCGCCGCTGGAGATGACGCCGGTGCAGCGGGAGTTCCGGTGGGACGCGGCGCTGCGGGACGCGGTGTCCGTGCAGGTGTTCACGTCGCTGGTCCGGCTGCGCGAGGTGCTGCCGAAGTCCCGGTTCGTGTACGCCGACTTCCGCGAGCTGATCGGCGCGTGGCCCCGGGAGGACTGGGCCATGGTGCTCAACCCGGGGACGCACATCGGGGCGTCGCTGCACGGGGACCAGGTGCGCTCGCTCAGCGAGTGGGCGGTGCGGGTCGGGCTCGTCCCGGCGCGGCCGGAGGTCCCGCTGCCGCCGCCGCGGCGCGAGGCGGTCCCGCAGCCGGCGGCCGACCCGGAGGACCGCGTCACCTCACCGACGATCATGCAGAAGGTCGTCCCGCACGGCCACGTCTCCTGGTACCTGGAGCAGGGCTACGACCGGGTCGGCGGCTTCGTCCACTCGACGAACGACGTGGCCGAGCTGCAGACGCCCGTCCAGCTCTACGAGGCGCTGGGGCTGCTGTACGCCGACTCGCCGTTCTCCCTCGACGACGAGGGCGTGTACGTCATCCGGTGGCCCGCGTACTGCCCCGACCTGTACCGCGTCCCGTTCGGCGGACGGGACGCAGAGGAGATGGCGTCCTGGGGCGAGGCCGGCTGGGTCGTCGAGCGGCCCCCGTTCCTCGGGAGCGGCTTCGCGCCGGGGAGCGCCGGGTCCATCCGCGAGTACAAGGCGGCCAGCGTCCGGCTGCCGTACGGGGCGGAGATGTACTACCTCGCCAGGGACCGCTCCGAGCGGTTCATCGCGATGTACGATCCCGACCGGCTCGCCTGGCTGCGGCCGGACGCGGGAGCCGACGCGTGGGACGGACGGACGGAGGCCGCGCAGTGATCCGGGACGGGTACGTCGCGCGGTGGCTCGGCCGCGACTTCGAGGCCGCGCCCGGCGCCGACGGGGAGATCAGGCTCTACGCGCCGGGTCCGACGGACGGCTTCGAGGAGTTGCGGCCGGGGCGCTTCCGCCGCATCGTCCCGGCGTCGGAGATCGAGGACCTCCGCTACGTCCGGACGACGTGCCGGTGGCGCGGGGAGCGGTTCGTCATCGTCGGCGAGCACGAGACGTGGGTGCGTGTCGAGTACGCGGGCGGGGTGGCCCCGGTCGCCGAAAGCCTGGGGCTCGAACGCGTCGACCAGGGCATCTGGCAGGCGTGGGCGCCCGGGTCGGAGATAGAGGACGTCCAGGAAGAGTTCATCTGACCCCGGATGGGCTTGATTTGGCCCTGGGATCCGTGTTCGCATGTCTCCCGAGGCGATCCCTCAGAGCGAGGCGTTCAACGGCGACGCGACGGAGGTGCGGCGGCAGTGATCTGCCGATCGGCGGTCAAACCGATCTTTGTTGGGCTCGGCACGGCGGCCGTCCTCGCCGCCGGAGGCGCATCAGCGGTGGCTGACGTCACGCCCTCCCCCACGGGATCGGATCCCGCGTCCCCCGCCCCGGGCAAGCTCGACGTAGGTGTCGCCTCGTCGGTGGCCAAGCTGGACCCCGGCGACTCGCTCGACATCACGACGACCGTGAAGGCCATCGGCGGCGCCGTGGCCAACGTCAAGGTCACCAACGTCACGGTGTCCCTCGAGGGCGCGACGGTGACCGGCGACTGCGGAGCGCCGTTCGAGTCGGAGGAGTGCGCCGTCGGCGACCTCGCCGAGGGGAAGATCGGTGCCCCCGTCAGGTCGCACGTGACGGTCCCCGAGAAGGGCCCGAAGAAGACGGCGACGTACACGATCACCGTGACCGTCGACGCGGCCGGCCTCTCCCCCGTCTCCGGCGCGACGACGTTCAAGTACGTCGTCCCGTCCAAGCCGCCGCCCACGAAGACGCCCACACCGAAGCCCACGCCGTCCAAGACGCCCACGTCGCGCAAGCCCACGACGCCGTCGCCCACGGCTTCGCAGTCCTCCTCTTCGGGGACGTCGAACGGCGGGTCCGGCGGAGGAAGCGGGTCGTCCGGGACGGGTTCCGGGGGCGGCGTGAACACGAACGGGTCGGTGCAGACGTCGCCCAACTCCTCGTTCGACGCGCCGAACCCCCAGGTGGCGCTGCCGTCCATCCAGGCGCCCAACCCGTCCGTCGCGCCGAGCCCCGTCGCCGGGTCGGGCACGCCGCAGAGCCGGCTCCAGGGCAACAAGGCGCCCGTCGCGCAGGACCTGACGTTCGAGCGGATGGCCAGCACGCAGATCGCGTGGCTCGCGGCGCTGCTGGTGGCGTTCTCGCTCCTGCTGACCCAGCTGCGCCTGGGCCGCCGCCGGGTCCCCGCCGGGGCGCCGAGGCGGCCGAGGGGGACGCACCGGCGGCCTCGGGGCGGCATGTTCGGCCGCTGATTCCGCGAACGGCCGCGTCCTTCACCTGGTCGATCAGCGCAGGCCACGCGCCGGTCACGCCCGCGACGATCAGCGCGCGTTCCTTAGAGGTATGCCTGTCGCGGTCACCCCTCAGCCCGGTGCCGCCTCAGGTATGTCTCCGGAAACGGCCGAACCCCGCGAGAGAATCTCAAAAGAGGCCTCTGGGGGAATCGGGGAGCGGGACCGGAAATATTTCGACCCGACGGCGGCGTTCAACCAATGTGCCCCTCTTGGGACGCCCCGGACCGCTGGTGATGCACGCCGATCCTCCTGCCCTCCCTCGAACGGTGCGGTATCGGCGGGCCCGTTCCAAAGCGAGCGAATGCCCGGGGCCGCGCGGGGCGTCTTGACGATTATCGGCGGGCGTCCGGTATGCCCGGCGAAACGGCGGGGACCGGGCGGGCGCCACCCCGGATTCCGCCGAACACCCCGGCCGACTCGCTGGAAGGAAGCGGTTTGAGGCTCTCTGAATTGGTTACTTTTCCGGAGCGGCTGTTCCTTGCCAGCGCCCTTGCTGCCCCCGGAAGAGGTGACCGGTAATGGAAATTCGGACAGACGGCGGTATGCCGGACCAGGACGAGATCGCGAAGCTGCGCGCCCAGGCCGAGGCCGGCGACCGCAACGCCGCGGGACGCCTGGGCGAACTACTGGCCAAGCACGGCGACCCGGAGGCCGCGCTGCACGTGTGGGCCCGCGCCTACGGCGACGCCTCCCCGACGACCAGGCGGCTGGCCGAACTGCTGGCCGACCGCGGCGACCTGAGGGCCGCCGTAGAGGTGTGGCAGTTCTCCGACCCGGTCCGCCAGAACCCGGACGGCCTCCACGAGGACTTCCTGGCCGCCCTCGACACCGACGACCGCATCGACTGGGAGGACGACCCGGAAGACTGGGCCTTCATGGAGCGCGAGCACCTGACCACCCTCCTCCCCGAACGAGGCGACGAAACCGCCCTCGCCTAGCCGGCCCCCCAACGCCCGTGCCCCTCAGAGCGCCAGACCTTGACGTGCGGAGCTCAGGCCGTGCGGGCGCGACGGCTCCGGAATGCGGCGGCTCTGACCCGGCTCTGGCAGGTAACCGAGCAGTACCGGCGGTCACGTGTGGGTGAGGCGTCGATGAAGACGTCAGCGCAGTTGGGGGCGGTGCAGACGCCGAGGCGTCCGAAGCCGTTCTTCCCGAGGTGGTCCCGGAACGCCAGGGCCGCGGCGGCGACCACGGCCTGATCAGGTGCGTCGGTCGACCAGGTGGCCGTCAGTTGGTCGTCGACGAGGGTCATCAACGGGGAGACCCTGGAGGCGGCGAGGAGCTTGGTGACCTGCCGCGCGCACTCGTACGGGGCAGTGGCGGAGAAGACCGGGTACACCTCGTCGGCGACGCGTTGGAGCGACCCGTCCTGAAGGTCACGGGTGAGTTCATCGGGGATTCCGAGCCGCAACCCGTCGGCCGGCGGGAAGGCATGGTCCTGCTCTCCGGCGACCTCACGAGGCACGGTGCCGAACTCGTTGACCAGGTCGACCAACGACGCTAGCGGCATCACCTCGACTGTCACTGCCATGCCCGCATGGTAACGCACTGACATTGACATGTCCGTTGCGATCGAGCGTGGAATGTCATAACGTACTGGGCCGAAATAGCACGTCATGAGGTCGCCGACGTCGCCGGTCACGGTCACTCGGCCAGCCCGTCGCAGTTTTGCTCCCACCGATGGGCATGGACTGCCCGACCTGCCCGCGCACCCGCCTCATCATGCTCGGCCCGTGGTTGATGGGCGCCCTCCCCGCACCACCACGGCACCGGCGCGGACCAAATCGATCAACGATGCGGATGACATCGCCTCGCCCGCACCGGACCTCCGAAGCGTAACGCACTGATACGGAGAAGCCTGTTGCGGCCAGGATGTTGGTGTCGTAACGTACTAACCCGTTCAAGTACGTTACGGAGTCATCGAGGTGGACCAACGATGCCGCCGGCGTCACATCGTCTCGACGCGGGCTCACTTCCCGCCATCACACACGACTGCATGCGTCACACGCTGCGAGCGCCATGACGACATTTCTGGTGAGCGGTGAATGATCGAAGAGACTTCACACGCTCAGTACGGCGGGAGCGAGTCTCGAGCTTCCACAAAGCTTGACCAGCAGGCAGCAGGAGCAACCCCAGGAGCCCGAAAAGCTCTATTCGAACCCGCGTGGCCGCGATTGCCGCATGCCCGCACGGAGTGACCACCGTCGCCTGATCGAGCTCACCTGAAATCTTCGGCCGTCTGATTTGGCGTATGCCAGACAACAACAAGCGAGATCGATGATCCACGAAGACCTCTTGCAAAAAGAACTGGAATATCCGGGCACCGACTCGCTTGGAAGCCTCTGGGAGCCCCCATCTTCGGATAGAGCACATGTGCGAGAGAAGCATCCTGCGGGCCGGGCCCCGTTCATCGCGGTTCTGGGGTCGAGCGGGTTTCGCGCCAGCTGGCAGGCCGGACTGGCCCATGTGCTGGAGGAGATCGGCGAGCCGGTCCGCTGGGATCTGGCTTCGGGCGGCACCATCCCCGGACTCGCGGCTGCAGTGGGGCTGAACAGGTACTGGCGTCGCATCGCGAACGCCGGGGCACCGACTCACAAGATCCTCAAGCCGGCGCAGGGACTTCGATGGTTCGAGCGCAAGAACCTCGACCTCGCCGGTGTCTTTGATATCGCTGCCGTAGAAGAATGGCTGGCCGCCTGGTTGGCCTGGGCGGGAGTGCAAACCTTTCGCGACCTGCGGTACGACGACGGCCAAGCCCCCGCAGGCGTTTCCCATCGTGCCGGAATCTGCGTATCGATGTGGCGGACGGACAGACCTTTTCCAACGCGATGCACGAGTTCCCAGCTGCGCGATCCGGAGTTCATCCACCACGCCTTCCGATGGGCCTTCTTCAGTCGGCAGTTTCCCTGGCGTAGATTCCGGCAGGTGTGGGTGCCCGACACTATAGGGGAGCATCTACCGTGGCTGAAGAATGAGATCGACGACCACAGCCCGGCCTTCTGGGCCCGAGTGTCCATGAGCCAGTGGCCCGCCTGCCTGCCCACCGTTTTCCAGGACCCCGCGACTCTGCAGCTGATCTTTCTCGCCGATGGCGGCCACATAGACAATCAGCCGAGTCTGTTCAATGACGGACGCCTGCCTCCGCTTCCACTGCTCAATCCGAGGCTGGCGCAGAATCGGCGACATAGCGAACCGGGCCGGCGGCACCGTGATTCGCGACGCATGCCGTTCGGCGGGGTCGTCCGGTTCGAGGTGACCCCGGAAACCAACTTTCGGTCGCTTCAGGCCCGCGGCTTGACCTTGCCCGCCCGCGACGCCATGTGGCGAAGAGGTGTCATCCAAGGTCGACAGAAGCTCGCTTCTGAGTTCACCGAGCTGCTCAGGAGGCACTCCCAGGCGCGCGAACGACGAGCACAGCTGGACAGCAGGCTCATCATCGAAATACCAGGACTTCATGGATTTCAGGCAATTGCCGCCGCAAAAAGGGCGGGAACAAGACGAGCTTTTGATCATCGCAGCTAGTGACGGTCACGCACCAACCGGCGGTTGGCCCCGCAGAAGGGCCATTCAAGAGGGGAATCATCAACGTGAACGGATCGAGCGTTCTCGCTCTGGGCCACTATCAACCCGATGGAGTCTTGACAAATGACGAGCTCGCCGCTCGAATCGACACCAGCGATGAATGGATTACCCGCCGGGTGGGAATCCGACGTAGACGCATTGCCTCGACCAGTGAGACCGTGGACCAGATGGCTGTCCGCGCAGGCGCGGACGCTCTGGACAGGAGTCGGCTGCCACTGGACTCGGTAGAAATGGTCGTGGTCGCAACCTGCACGGCCATCGATCGAACTCCGAACATGGCCTCCCGGGTGGCCGCGGACCTGCATCTGCGCAACTGCGCGGTCATCGACGTGAACACGGCCTGTTCAGGCTTCACTCACGCACTCGCGATCGCTGATCACAGCATTCGCTCCGGGGCCGCCGAACACGCACTGGTCATCGGGGCCGACAAGCTCAGCGACGTCACCGACTGGGACGACCGATCGGTCAGCGTCCTGGTCGGCGACGGTGCCGGAGCCGCGGTCGTGGGCCGGACGGCGACCCAGGGCATCGGCCCGGTGGTGTGGGGCTCGGCTCCGGAGAAGGCACGGGCGATCCTCATCGAGGGAACCCCTCCACGCTTCACCCAGGACGGAACGACGGTCTTCCGCTGGGCCGTGACCGAAGTGGCCCGGCACGCGCGGGCCGCCTGCGACCTGGCCGGCATCCCTCCGGCCGATCTGGCCGCCGTGGTCTTTCATCAGGCGAACCTGAGGATCATCGAAAAGCTCGCAGCCCAACTCGGCGCGGTGAACGCGATCCTTGCCACTGACATCCAGGAATCGGGCAACACCTCTGCGGCCAGCATCCCCCTGGCACTGTCAAAGCTCGTCGAACAGGACCGAATCCCGCCGAGAGCACCCGTGCTCCTATTCGGCTTCGGTGGCGGACTGGCTTACGCCGGCCAGGTGATACTCTCTCCCGCCCCCTTTGAAGCAGAAAAGGGTGGAGCGTTCAATGATTCCCACGCAGATTATCGTTCCGTGACCGACGAGGTTCATTGATGCCGCAAAATTGATAACTTATTGGAGTTCACACGACCGCTCCAGACAATCCCAGCGTCCCGGAGTCGAATCTTTCTCGCGCATTAGCGACTTTGATGATCTGCTGCCCGCCCGCCCCCTTCTGAGGTTTAGTTGAGATGGTCGATTCCGTGCGCGATGGTTGGGAGACTGCTGGTGGGCCTGATTCTGTTCAGTTGCTCACGCCGGAGGGCGTGCGTGTGGAGCACCCGGACTACCCCCTGGACCTCAGTGCCGAGGACGTGCGCGGCCTGTACCGCGATCTGGTGATCGTGCGGCGTATTGATGTGGAGGCCGTGGCGTTGGCGCGGCAGGGCGAGCTCGGCCTCTGGACGCCGTTGCTGGGGCAGGAGGCGGCGCAGATCGGCTCCGGGCGGGCGGCGTCGGCCAACGACATGGTGTTCCCGACGTACCGGGAGCACGGCGTGGCGTGGTGCCGGGAGGTTGAGCCGCTGAAGCTGCTCGGCATGTTCCGCGGCATCAACCACGGCGGCTGGGACCCGAAGGAGCACGGCTTCCACCTGTACACCGTCGTGATCGGCAGCCAGACGCTGCACGCGACCGGGTACGCGATGGGCATCCAGCGCGACGGAGTGCTCGGCACCCCGTCCGCGGGCGCCACGATCGCCTACTTCGGGGACGGGGCCACGTCCCAGGGCGACGTGAACGAGTCCTTCGTGTTCGCCTCGGTGTTCAACGCGCCGATCGTGTTCTTCTGCCAGAACAACCAGTGGGCCATCTCCGAGCCCCTGGAGCGGCAGTCGAGGATCCCGCTCTACAAGCGGGCCCAGGGTTTCGGCTTCCCGGGTGTACGCGTGGACGGCAACGACGTGTTCGCCTGCCTCGCCGTCACCAGGAAGGCCCTGGAGAACGCTCGGACTGGCCAGGGCCCCACCCTGGTCGAGGCGTACACGTACCGGATGGGCGCCCACACCACGACCGACGACCCCACGCGCTACCGGCTGAAGGCCGAGGAGGAGGCGTGGAAGCTCAAGGACCCGATCGAGCGCGTCAAGGCGTACCTGGTGCGGGGCGACATGGCCGACGCGGGGTTCTTCGAGCGGGTGGAGGCCGAGGCCAAGCAGATCACCAAGGAACTGCGTGAGGCGTGCCTGGCGCTGCCGGACCCGGGGCCGCTGTCGATGTTCGACAACGTGTACGCCGGCGAGCACCCGCTGATGACCGAGGAGCAGGAGCAGTTCGCCGCCTACCTCGCGTCGTTGGAGGAGGAGTCGAAGTGAGCACCCTGACACTCGGCAAGGCCCTCAACGTGGGCCTGCGCAAGGCCATGGAGAACGACCCGAAGGTCCTGGTCATGGGCGAGGACGTCGGCAAGCTCGGCGGCGTCTTCCGCATCACCGACGGCCTCCAGAAGGACTTCGGGGAGGAGCGGGTCATCGACACCCCGCTGGCGGAGTCCGGCATCGTCGGCACCGCGATCGGGCTGGCGCTGCGCGGCTACCGGCCGGTGGTGGAGATCCAGTTCGACGGGTTCGTGTTCCCCGCCGCCGACCAGATCATCACCCAGCTGGCGAAGATGCGGATGCGCTCGCTGGGCGCGCTGGAACTGCCGGTCGTCATCCGGATCCCGTGCGGCGGCGGCATCGGCGCGGTGGAGCACCATTCGGAGTCGCCCGAGGCGTACTTCACCCACACCGGCGGGCTGCGCGTGGTCGCGTGCTCGAACCCGGTGGACGCCTACTCGATGATCCAGCAGTCCATCGCCTCCCCCGACCCGGTGATCTTCTTCGAGCCCAAGCGCCGGTACTGGGACAAGGCGGAGGTCGACACCGACACCACCGACTGGACGCCGCTGCACCGCGCGAGGGTCGTCCGGCCGGGCGAGCACGTGACGCTGCTGGCCTACGGGCCCTCGGTGAAGACGTGCCTGGAGGCCGCCGCGGCCGCCGCGGAGGAGGGGCGGTCCCTGGAGGTCATCGACCTGCGCTCGCTGAACCCGCTCGACATCGGCGCGGTGACCGAGTCGGTGAACCGGACGGGGCGCTGCGTCGTCGTCCACGAGGCGCCGGTGTTCAACGGGTACGGCGCCGAGCTCGCCGCCCGGATCACCGAGAAGTGCTTCTACCGGCTGGAGTCGCCGGTGCTGCGCGTCGGCGGGTTCTCCACCCCGTACCCGCCGTCGCGCATCGAGGACCATTACCTGCCCGACCTCGACCGCATCCTGGACGCGGTCGACCGGACCTTCGCGTGGTGACGCCGGTGAGCCAGCCCAGACTGTTCAAACTGCCGGACGTGGGCGAGGGCCTGACCGAGGCCGAGATCGTCAAGTGGCACGTCCAGCCCGGCGACACCGTCGAGGTGAACCAGACCATCGTCGAGATCGAGACGGCGAAGGCGATCGTGGAGCTGCCCTGCCCCTACGAGGGCGTGGTGACCGAGCTGATGGTCACCGAGGGGCAGACCGTGGACGTCGGGGTCCCGATCATCGCCGTGGACGCCGGCGGCGAGGGCGGCGTCGCGACGCCGGTGTCCGAGCCCCCGGCCCAGGCGGCCGCGCTCGGCGAGGAGGGCGTCCCCACGGTCAACGAGCCGGGCATGGTGTCGCCTGAGGCGCCGCCCAAGCGCACGCCCGTCCTGGTGGGCTACGGCGTGAAGGAAGCGACGACCAAGCGCCGTCCCCGCAAGTCCGCCAACGGCACGGCGCCCCCGGCGTCCGCAGCCCCGGCGGCCCCGGCCCCGGCCCCGGCACCAGCGCCCGCCCCGCAAGCGCCGCCTGTGCCGCACCCGAGTCCTTCGGGGAACGGACTGCCGCTGGCCAAGCCGCCCGTCCGGAAGCTGGCCAAGGACCTGGGGGTGGACCTCACGTCCATCACGGGGTCCGGCCCGCAGGGCTCCATCACCCGCGAGGACGTCCTCGCCGCGCAGGCCGGGGCTGAGGCTCCCGCCGCGGCTCCCGTCCAGGCGGGCCCGCGCGAGGAGCGGATCCCGGTCAAGGGCGTCCGCAAAGCGACCGCGGCGGCGACGTCCGGTTCGGCGTTCACCGCCCCGCACGTCACCGAGTTCCTCCAGGTGGACGTGACGCGGACCATGCAGACCGTCAAGCGGCTCCGCGAGCTTCCCGAGTTCGCGGACGTGAAGGTGTCGCCGCTCCTGCTGGTGGCGCGCGCGCTGCTCACCGCCGTGGCGCGCAACCCGATGGTGAACTCCACGTGGGTGGACGGCCCGAACGGCGCCGAGATCGTCGTCAAGCGCTACGTGAACCTGGGGATCGCGGCGGCCACCGAGCGCGGCCTGATCGTTCCCAAGGTGAAGGACGCGCAGGACCTCGACCTGCCGGGCCTCGCGCGCGCCCTCAACGAGCTGGCGGCCAAAGCGCGCGCGGGCAAGGCGTCCCCCGCCGACCTGTCCGACGGGACGATCACGATCACCAACGTCGGGGTGTTCGGGGTGGACACCGGGACCCCGATCCTCACCCCGGGCGAGTCCGCGATCCTGGCGTTCGGCCAGGTCAGGGACATGCCATGGGTGCACGAAGGCGAACTCGCGATCCGCAAGGTGACCACCCTGGCGCTCTCGTTCGACCACCGCATCGTGGACGGCGAACTCGGCTCCCGCGTCCTGCGCGACGTCGGAGACATGCTCGAGGACCCGATCCGCATGCTCGCCTGGAGCCGATAGCCGACGACCATTCCCAGAAGTCGGTCGGATGCGCTCAATCGCTTGGGAACAGAATGTGCGGTCAAAGTTACGGCGCACTCTGGAGCTCTCTGTTCACGCCCCCACGTTCGTCGGGCGCGGCCTTCCGCTCAGTCTCCCATGGTCCCGCTCGACTGGTCGCGGTACGTGCTCATGGCAGGGCGGCGAAGCGGGCTGATCTACAGACGCTTCTGCTGACGCATGAGGCTGTGGCAGGCGATGGCCGCGGCTGCGGTGACGTTGAGAGAGTCGACGCCGGCGGACATGGCGCCTCCGCTCATGGGGATGCACACCGACTCGTCTGCCTCGTCCAACCAGTGAGAGGACAGACCGTCGCCCTCCGAGCCGAGCATCAGGGCCACGCGATCCCCTATCGATGCCTTGTCTATTGGTGTGGCCGTCTGGTCGGGGGTCAGGGCCAGCAGTGTGAATCCCGCCGCGCGCAACTTGCCCAGGTCGTCGTGCCAGTTGGTCATGCGGGCGTAGGGAATGGCGAAGACAGCGCCCATGGAGACCTTGACAGACCGGCGGTAAAGGGGGTCCGCGCAGCGAGGAGAGAGGATGATGGCGTCGATTCCCAAGGCCGCGGCGCATCTGTATATGGCGCCCACGTTCCCGTGATCGACAAGGTCCTCCAAGACCAGGATCCGGCGAGGGAAAGGCGTGGACTGCGCAGACATCCCGACGTTGGGGTGGTCGGCAACCTCCTCGTAGTGGCCGGCGCTGCGGACCCCGGTGAGGACCTTTTCGACGGGCGGTAGGGGCAGGCGTTCCACAGACGCCAGGGCGCCTCGGTGGACCTGGAAGCCGGTGATGGTTTCCATCGTGGCGTCGTCTACCAGGTAGGCGGGGGCGTCGAGGGCGTCCAGTAGGTCGGCCAGTTGCTCGGTCCAGCGGCGCGTCGTCAGCAGGGAGCGGACGGGGTGGCCGGACGCGACGGCGCGGCGGATCACCTTCTCGCCCTCGGCGATGAACAGGCCGTGCTCGGCCTCCAGACTCTTGCGGAGGTTGACGTCGCGGAGCCGGACGTAGTCCGCCAGGCGCGGGTCGGCGGGGTCGGAGACGGGGATCAGGCTGGCCATCCCCCAAGTCTGCCGCCGGGCGCGCGGTGGCCCGGCCGCGTGCGCCCGGCCGGGTCACCCAGTGGCCCGGTCGCGTCGCGGCCGGATCCGGCCGTGGGCGGGTCCATATGTCCCATCCTGCGGCATACTCCACATCCCCTCGTACCGCATCGATCGCTGGCGTGACGGTCGTGTACGTTGCCAGGGTCGTCGGGCTCAACACTCATGACCTGCGTCATTATCGGTTTTGAGTCCTTTGTAACCTCTGGGGCGTACTACTACAGTGCCGGGGAACATCGGCGGGTTTCAGGTGAATCGAGGGCAGCCGTGAGCGGACGTCATCGCAATGACTTCCCAGAGGGGGCTGAGGGCGGGTACGACCCGTCCCGGCCCGTTTTCGGCCCGGCCAACGACGGGTCGTCCGACTGGTTCGGGTCGCGGGACAGCCAGGGCCAGCCGCTCGCCCAGCCCCAGGCCGGCCCGCAGGGGGCCCCGCCCGGCATGGCGCCGGGCGCGTCCGGCGAGACTCCCCATTGGTTCACGCCCCGGCAGTCGTCCGAGGAGCCGGTCTACGGCTCCGGCGCGTACGGGGCCGCGTCCGGTACGGGCGGCTACGGGCAGGGACGGTACGGCGAGGAGCCGAGGTCCGGGTCCCCGCAGGGGCCTCCCCCGGGGTCCTCGCCGCTGGCCGGGACGGGCTACAGCGAGTACGACGCCATCAGCAGGTCGGACGGCGGCCAGTCCGGGGGGTACTTCGGCGGGCCGGGCGACTCCGGCGGGTCCGGGGGCTCGGGCGGTTCCGGTGGTCATGGCAGTGGGTCCGGCGGCTACGAGTACGGGCGCCGCAAGCGCAAGCGCAGCGCGACCGCGCTGATCGGGCCGATGGCCGGGGCCGTGGGCCTGGCGCTGCTGCTCGGCGTCGGCGTCTACGCGTTCGCCGAGAGTGGCGGCGGCTGCTCCGGCGACGGCGCGATGAACCTGTCCGTCGCGGCGGCGCCCGACATCGCGCCCGTCGTGGAGAAGGCCGCCGGACGGTTCAACGACGGCAAGCACAAGGTCGACGGCAAGTGCGTCAAGGCGACCGTGAAGAGGGTCGAGCCGGCGGCGGTGACGACGCTGCTGTCCGGGCAGGCCGTGGCGAACGACCGGCCGGACGTGTGGATCCCCGACTCGTCCCTGTGGATCTCGCTGGCGCAGACCGAGGGTGAGAACGGCGACAAGAGCGGCGTCGTGTCCACCAAGACCTCGCTGGCGAGCAGCCCGATCGTGGTGGGGCTGCCGCGGACGCTCGCGGTGGAGCTGAAGAAGCAGGGCATCACGGCCAGCCCGTCGTGGGACAACCTGCTGAAGGCCGCCGGCGGCGTCGCGGGCGGCGCGGTGACCAAGAACCAGATGATCCCGGCGGGGACGGTGCGCCTGGTCGTGCCCGACCCGATGCGCAACGCCGCGGGCATGGGCTCGCTGATGGTCACGAGCACGCTGCTGGCGAACGACCCGAACCGGGACTCGATCTTCACCGGCATCGTGCGGACCGTCCGGGAGAGCACCGTCACCGACACCAAGGCGGAGTTCGAGCACTTCCGCAAGGACCGCACCGGCAAGCAGCCGATCTCGCTGTCGTCGGAGCAGGCGCTCTACGCCTACAACCGGACCAAGCCGGCCGAGCCCGCGGTGGCGCTGTACCCGATCGAGGGCACGCTGTCGATGGACTACCCGTTCACCGTCACCGCCAAGGACGGCGCGCAGGCCAAGGGCGCCCGCCTGCTGGAGCAGGCGATGCGGACCGAGGCGACCCGCAAGGACGTCCTCGACGCGGGGTTCCGGGCGGCCGACGGCAAGGCGCCGTCCGGGTTCGGGCAGGCGACCGGGGTCAGCCCGGCCCGGCCGCGGCAGCTTCCCGCGCCGAAGAGCGAGGACGTCGCGAAGGTCATGCAGGCGTGGTCGAAGCTGTCGCTCGGCCTGCGCATGCTGACGCTGATCGACGTGTCCGGGTCGATGGCCGAGAAGGTCGGGCCGAACGTCAACCGGCTCCAGGCGATCGCGCAGGTGTCGCAGGGCGGGCTCAGCATGATGTCCAACGACACCGAGCTCGGCCAGTGGCTGTTCTCGACGAACATGAACGGCAAGCAGCCGTACAAGGAGACGGTGTCGGTCGGACCGCTCGGCGAGCGGATCGGGTCCAACACGAGGCGCGGCCTCGTCCTGTCGACGCTCAACCAGATGCAGCCGAAGCCGAACGGCGACACCGGCCTGTACCGGACGATGCTGGCCGCGTACAAGTCGATGAACGACTCCTACAAGCCGGAGTTCGGCAACTCGATCCTGCTGCTCACCGACGGCAAGAACGACGACCCGGACGGCCCGTCGCTGAAGGACACGCTGAAGCAGCTCAAGGACATGCAGGACCCGAACAAGCCGATCCAGGTGAACATGATCGGGTTCGGCAAGGGCGTGGACAAGAACGAGCTCGAGCAGATCGCCGCGGCGACGAACGGGAACGTGCAGATCGCCATGACGCCCGGCGAGATCTCCAGGATCTTCCTGAGGATGCTGTCCCGCCGGATCCAGTGATCACCATTCGGTGATCTTCCGGATGCGCCAGGTAGTTCTTGATTTTTCCCCGCGTTCGGTGTCAACCGGACGCGGGGATCGATCGTCAATCTATGTGGAGGCCCGACGGGGAGCGGGGCCGTCGGGCCTCCGACCTACTTCCCTCCCTGGCCCGTGACGGGGAGGCGGCCGCCGGTCGGACGACCGACCGGGGCGGGGGAGGCGAACCGCTCCCTCTGAGATCTTCCAGCCCGTCCCCGGCGTCCCGGACGCCCGGACGAGGATTCCGAGCACAGCCCGCGGGAGGACTTCGTGTCCGGTTGGCCCAGTCTCGACCGCACCGACGACGAGCGCCTGGCGCGGACGCTGGCGGCGGGTGATCCGAGCGCCCTCATCCAGGTCATGGACCGCTACGCGGCCCGCCTCTACGACTACTGCCACGCGCTGCTGCGCGACCAGGACCAGGCGGCCGGCGCGCTCCACGACGCGCTCATCGCCGCCTACGCGCACGTGTCCGGGCTGGGCGAGCCCGACCGCTTCCGCGGCTGGCTGTACGCGCTCGTCCGCAACGAGTGCATGCGGCGGCTGCGCGACCCGGGCCGTCCCGCGCAGCGGCACGAGGCGCCCGAGGTCGAGGACGGCTTCCTCGACGAGGCGGAGCAGGCGCGGCGGCAGGAGGCCCGGCGGCTCGTCCACGCCGCGCTGTCCGGCCTGCGCGGGCGCGAGCGCGAGTCGCTCGACCTCATGCTGCGGCACGGCCTGGACGCCGACGAGGTCGGCGGGGTCCTCGGCATGGACGCGGACCAGGCGGCGGGGCTGACCGCCGAGGCCCGCGCCCGCCTGGACGAGTCGCTCGCCGCCGCCTACATCGCCCGCACGGGACGCGACGCCTGCCCCGAGGTCGCCGCGATCGCCGACGACGCCGGGTGGCCGCTGCCGCCGCCGGTCGTCCGCAGGCTCGTCCAGCACATCGGGGCGTGCGGGATCTGCGGGCCGCGGCGCGACCGCACCGTCTCCGCGGCGCGCCTGCTCCAGGTGCTCCCGGTCGCGATGATGCCGAACGACCTGCGCGGGCACGTGATGGCGACCGCGACCGACCCGGCGCTCGCCTCCGACCTCGCCGCCATCGCGCGCGCGGCCGAGCCGTTCGACGCCTGGGGCTGGCCCGGCATGGTCGAGCAGGAGCCCGTGCGCGCCGCCGCCTCCGAGGGCGGCAGCGGTCCGCGCGGGGTGTGGGCGGCGCTGGCCGCGGCCGCCGCCGTGATCGTGGTCGTCGCCGCGGCGTACTACCTGATGTCCGGCTCGTCCGGCGAGCGGACGGCCGCGGAGGGTCCCTCGGGCGGGGCGTCGGCGTCCGTCGTCGAGCCGTCCTCCCCGACCGAGTCCGAGGAGCCGTCCGACACCCCGACGCCCACGCGGTCGGCGACCCCGACGCCGACGACGACCTCGCCGACGCCGACCCCGACGAGGACGCGGGAGCGGCCGCGCTCGCCCAGCCCGACCGCGACCCGGACCCAGCCGAAGGCCGGCCGGCTGTCCATCGGCTCCTGCACGATCGAGGGCGCGGGCCCGGGCAGCTGCAACATCGCGGTGCGGGCCGTCGGCGGGACGGCGACCTGGTCGGTCGCGGGCGCGTCCGGCGGTCTGAGCGCCAGCGGCGGCGGCACGCTGCGCAACGGCGAGGTCGGCTACGCCCGGGTCAGCGGGGTCTGCAACCCGCCCGGGGGTTCCGGAACGGTCGCGTTCTCCAACGGGGAGGCGCGCACCGTGACGCTGTCATGCCCGCCGGACGACGGAAGCGGTGGCGGGAACGGCCAGGGGCGCCGCTGACGCAAGAGTGATCCAGATCACGTCGGAGTGCGCAAGGGCCGTCTCACAAGGCGATACGGACACGGCGCGTACGTGATCCGTCACTGATATCCACCCATAAGGGAGAAATTCCAGCAACTTGGTGGCAAGATCAGGCAACCGAGTCGGCCGGCACGCGCCGGGACTCGTCCGGGGGCAGATCACAACACCGAACTCGTCTGGAGGGTTCCCGTGGCCGGTGAGCCAGGGGCCGCGCAGAATGACGACCTCAGGCTGGCGGACTCGCTGCGAGCCGGGGACGTCATCGCGCTGACCGAGGTCTACGACACCTACGCGCCGTTCCTCTTCGACTACTGCCACGGCCTGCTGCGCGACCGCGTCGAGGCGGCCGGGGCCCTGCGCAACACCGTCATCTCCGCCCGCGAGCACGTGGACCGGCTCACCGAGCCGGAGCGGCTGCGCGGCTGGCTCTACGCGATCGCCCGCAAGGAGTGCATGCGGCGCCGCGACAGCCCGAACCGGCACACCGGGCAGGAGGCGCCGGAGGCCGAGGACGAGCTGACCTCCGAGCAGCTCGCCCGCCGCGAGGAGCGCCGCCTGCTCGCGCACAGCGCGCTCGCCGCGCTGAACGGGCGGCAGCGCGAGGCGATCGACCTGTCGGTCCGCCACGAGCTGGACGAGGTGGACCTGTCCGGCATCTTCGGCATGCCGCTGGAGGAGACCCTCGCCCTGGCGGAGAAGGCCCGCGAGGACCTCGCCGCCGCGCTGCGCGCGTCCGTCATCGCGCAGAACCACTGGAAGGACTGCCCGAGCGTCGCGGCGCTGACCGAGTCGTGGCCGCTGTCCCCGCAGACGTCGGCGGCGCTCGTCCGGCACGTCGACAACTGCCCGGTCTGCGGGGCGCGCGAGACACCGCCGGTGCCGCCGGACCGGCTGCTGTCGGTGCTGCCGATCGCGGCGATCCCCGCCGACCTGCGGCTGGACGTGCTGACCGCCGCGACCGCCGAGGACCGGGCCGGCAACCGCCGCGCCATCGCCGCCTGGACCGAGCCGTTCGACGAGTACGGCTGGCCGCTCCCCTACCAGCAGACCGCGCCGCGCGCCCGGGACCGCGCGCCCGCGCGGCGGCGCGGGCCGCTGCTCGCGGTCGCCGCGGTGGGCGTCGGTGTCCTGGTGCTGTTCGGCGGCGCGATGGCGTGGCTCGGCGGCGGGGACGACAGCAGGAACGCGTCCGCGACCGGTCCCGTGTCGCCCGGCGGCAGCACCCCGCCCGGGGGGTCGACCGTGCCGGAGCCGGTCCCGACCGACCCGACGTCCCCCACGTCGCCGAGCCCGTCCCCGACCGAGTCGAAGTCACCGTCGAAGTCGCCGTCCCCCACGGCGTCCAAGACGGCCTCGAAGCCGCCGGCGACGACGAGCAGGCCGCCGGCGCCTCCCACGACCAGCGCGCCGAAGCCGCCGCAGCCGGGCACGCTGTCGGTGAGCGGCTGCGACATGGGCAGGAGCGGCTCCTGCACCGTCAGGGTCAGCGCCTCGGGAGGCTTCGTGGACTGGCGGGTCACCGGCACGTCCGGGCCGGTCAGGGCGGGCGGCTCCGGTCACCTCGACGCGGGCGAGAGCGGCGGGGTGCGGGTGTCGCGGGCCTCCGGCTTCTGCTTCGGCCAGCAGACCGGAACCGTGTACTTCTCGTCCGGCGCCTCGGCGACGGTCACCTACCGCTGCTGAGCCGGGGCGCGCCGGGCGCCGCTACCAGACTCCGCTACCAGACGGAGCCCGCGTCGAGGGTGCGGTGGGCGCGCTCCAGCAGGACCGGGACGCCGCCGCCGATCTGGTCGAAGCCCTCGCCGACCGTGGCCTTCTGCAGGTAGCGGGCGTGGATGCCCTCCAGGATGACCGCGAGCTTGAAACACGCGAACGCGACGTAGAAGTCGAGGTCGGCGAGGTCGAAGCCGGTCAGCTCGGCGTACCGTCCGGCGAATTCGCGGCGGGTGAGGAAGCCGGGCGCGGAGGTGATGGTGGCGCCGACCGGGAGCTGCTCGGCGTCGGCCGCCTCGGCCCAGTAGACGAGCGTCAGCCCGAGGTCGGACAGCGGGTCGCCGAGCGTCGACATCTCCCAGTCGACGACGGCCGCGATCTCCGGGCGCGGCTCCAGCCGGGCGAGCGCGTTGTCGAGCCGGAAGTCGCCGTGGACGAGCCGCGCCGGCGCGTCCGCCGGCAGCCGCTCGGCCAGCCGCGCGACCAGCCGGTCGTATTCGGGCAGGTCGCGGGTGTGGCCCGTCGCGCGGACGGCCTCCTGCGAGCTGTCCCACTGCTTGCCCCACCGCTTGAGCTGGCGCTCCATGTAACCGCTCGGACGTCCGAAGTCGCCCAGCCCGACGGCCTCCACGTCGACGGTGTGGATCGCGGCGAGCGCCTCGGCGAGCGCGTCGCTGAGGCCCCGCGCCTGCTCGGGGGTGATGTCGGCGGCGTCCTCCCGTGTGCGCAGGACGCGCCCCTCGACGAAGTCCATGAGGTAGAAGCGGGCGCCGATGACCTCGTCGTCGTCGCAGAACGCCAGCGTCGTCGGCACCGGGACCGCCGTTCCGCGGCCGAGGGCCGACAGCACGCGGTACTCGCGGCCCATGTCGTGCGCCGTCGGCAGCACGTGCCCGAGCGGCGGCCTGCGCAGCACGACGCGGCGGCCGCCGGCCAGGGTGATGCCGTACGTGAGGTTCGAACGCCCGCCCGCGATCAGGTCGATCGCGCTGATCCGTCCAGATCCGGGCAGCTCACGGGCCAGCCAGGCCGCCAGCCGGGGGACGTCGATACCGGGCACCCCGGCGGGCAGTTCTGCGTCAACGGTCATGACGCACTATTAGAACGCGGCTCGGTCGCGAGTGTGAACCCCACCCGGGTACCGCCCGTGCGGTGCGTGACGCCCGGCCACTTCCGGCCGACTTCCAGCCGCCTGTCATCCGTTCTTCAGACTCGGCGATGACCTGCGCGAACGCGGGGACCCTCAGGCCGTCTTCCGCCCAGGGTGAGCAATTCGACCGAACACCCGGGAGGAAAAAGGTGACACAAGGTGGAATGCTCGGACACGCGGGGTGCCCGGCTGCACTACCCGATCGAACCGGCTCTAATCCGGCGAGAAGGTCGGCAGCCGTCATCCCGCCCAGGAGGCGGCGGGCTGGACTTACAGGTCCTCGCTGGACTAAGAGAAGTAACTGAGACCACTCGGGGCCCGACCGCCCGATTGGGGGGACGCACCGTGGCAGACGCATGGCTGCCAAGAGCCGGCCGCATGCCGGCGCATAACGACGGCGGAACGTTGCGAGGGGGTGCCCCGCGCGCGGTCTGGTGCGCCGGGGAGCACGACCCGCACACCGTCTCCGCGCGCTCGGTGGCCGCCGACCTGCTGAAGGAGGACCGCCCCGCCCACCTCGTCTGGCACCCGGGCACCGGTGAGATCATCCAGCTCCTGCCCATCACCCGCGCGGCCCGGCTGCTCGGCGGCGCCGTCGGGCGGGAGGGCCGCGTCTGCGCGCAGATCATGGTGGTGGCCCAGTCGCGGTCGCCGTTCACCGGATCGCCGCTCACCGGGGTCGACGCGATCGTCCAGTGGCTGGAGGCGTGGGGGGTGACGCGGCGCTGGCCCGCCGGTCCCCCGCTGCCGTCGCCGCAGTCGTACCACGCGCAGCGCGGCCGCAGGGACTGGGCGCGCGGCGGGCACTACGGCGCGTCCCAGGTACCGCTCCTGGACCGTCCCGACCCGGGCGGGATCGACGTCCGGCGCATCACCGGACCCGACACCCCGGTCGCCCCCTTCCCGAAGCCCCGCCTGCCCGGCGTCCCCGCCGGACCCAGGCTGGTACCGCCGCGGCCGCGCACGCAGGAACCCGTCCGTACGTCGGAGTCCGTGCGCGCTTCCGAGCCCGTCCGTACGGCGTCGGCCGACGCCCCGGCCTCGCGCCCGGGGCCGCTGCACCCCGCGGCGGAGCCCGTCCCGGTCGGACCGAGCGCCCTGTCGAACTGACCGCTACAGGGCGAGCGTCCGGACGATCTCGCAACCCTCGCGCAGCTCGGCGAGGGTGGCGGCGGAGCCGTAGCCGATCACCAGGCCGGAGGCGCTCACCGGCCCCATGTGGTGGCGGTCCAGCGTCTCCACCAGGACGCCGCGCCGCGCCGCCTCCCGCGCGGCGCGCGCGGCCACCGGCTCCGCGACGTCGACCACCAGGTGCAGGCCGGCCGTGTCGCCGCGCAGGGGAAGGCCGTCCAGCGCCTGGACGACCACCTCGCGGCGCCGGGCGTACTCCGCGCGCATCCGGCGGACGTACCGGTCCAGGTCGCCCCGTTCCAGGAGGAGTCTCAACGCGTCCTGCGGGACGACGGCGGTGCGGTCGTTCAACGCCTCCCTCCGGAGCGCCACCTCCGCCACCAGGTCGGGACGGCCGACCAGCCAGCCGACCCCCATGTCCGCGGTGAGGATCTTGGCGGTCGTGCCCAGGTAGACGACGACCTCCGGGTCGAGGCCGTAGAGCGCGGGCAGGGGCGCAACGTCGTAGCGGAACTCCCCGTCGTAGTCGTCCTCGGCGATGAGCGCCCCGTTGCGCCGCGCCCACGCCAGCAGGGCCTGCCTGCGCGGGACGGGCAGCACACCGCCCATGGGGAACTGGTGCGAGGGCGTCGTATAGACGAGGCGCAGGTCATCGGGCAGCCCGTCCACAACGAGGCCGTGCTCGTCCACCGGGCAGGGAACGAGCTCCGCGCCACGTCCGCTTAGGACCGCGCGTGCTCTGCTGTAGCCGGGTTCCTCCACACCGACCCGGTCTCCAGGGCGAACTACGGTCGCGGCAAGCAGATCGAGCCCGTTCGTCGCTCCACGCGTGACCAGCAGCCCGTCCACAGGACACGTCACGCCCCGGCTACGCCTGATGTACTCGGCGAGCGCCTGCCTTAGGCCAGGCAGACCGTGCGGGTCCTGACGCTGCTGCGGCGGCATCCCCGAAGCGAGCCGCCATGCCCTGCGCCACGCGGGTGTGTCCAGCGCCCCGATCCAGGCGAGACCGGGCCTCAGGTCGATCTCGTGTAGGGCCGCCGCCCTCCTCACCGGTCTCATCTCCACTACCTGGGGCGCCGGCATAGGAGCGGTGACTCCCTCGGTCACATACGTACCGGACCCGTGCCGCCCTTCGAGCCACCCTTCCGCGTAGAGCTGCTCATAGGCCTCGGTCACGACCGTCCGGCTGACACCCAGCAGAACTGCCAGCGCCCTACTGGACGGAAGCCGCTCACCCGCGGCAAGACGTCCCTCCCCCATGGCGGCACGCAACTGCGCGACGAGCTGCGCGCTCATCGGCTCCTGTGCGTCCCGCTCCACGGAGAGAGGTAGATCGATCGACAAAGTGGTCACCCGCTATACGCGCCAAGTGGCCATACCTGCCAGGCCACTTGCCTCCTAGCGTAAACGGACATGAACCCGCTCTCCGCGACCGCCCGCACCCGCCTGGGCCGCCTACCGGAACGCGCCGGCACCGACCGCGCCGTCCTCCACGAGATCCTCGACGAGGGCATGATCTGCCATCTCGGCCTCATCGTGGACGGCTCGCCCCGCGTCATCCCCACCGGCTACGGCCGCCTGGACGACACCCTCTACCTACACGGCTCCACCGGAGCGAGCAGCCTCAGAGCCGGCCCCTCCCAGGACATCTGCGTGACGGTCACCCATCTGGACGGGCTCGTCCTGGCCCGGTCCCTGTTCCACCACTCGATCAACTACCGCAGCGCCGTCGTCTACGGGACGCCCCGCCTCGTCGACGACCCCGAGGAGAAGCTGACCGGCCTCCGCGTCATCACCGAGCAACTGACCCCCGGCCAATGGGACGTGGCCCGCCACCCCAACCGCAAGGAACTGGCCGCCGTCGCCGTCTTGGCGCTCTCCCTTGACGAGGCCTCCGTGAAGGTGCGGCAGGGCCCGCCAGGAGACGAGGACGAGGACTACGCCCTCGACGTCTGGGCCGGCGTCGTGCCCGTCCGCCAGGCGTTCGGCGCGCCCGCCCCCGATCCCCTGCTCCGTCCGGGCATCCCCGTCCCCGGACATATCACCCGGCGCGTGACCTCCTAAATCGAACGCCCGCGATGCCCCGCGCAGTCGTTCATGGCCGTAGGGTTAGTGCATGAACGAGCGGCTGGTCTGGATCGACTGCGAGATGACGGGACTTGACCTGCGCAACGACGCGCTCATCGAGATAGCCGCACTGGTCACCGACAGCGAGCTCAACATCCTGGACGAGGGCGTCGACGTAGTGATCAAACCCCCGCCCGAGTCGGTCACCCAGATGACCAAGGTCGTCCGCGACATGCACACCACGTCCGGCCTGCTGAAAGCGCTCCCCGGCGGCGTCACCCTCGCCGAGGCCGAGGACACCGTCCTCAAGTACATCAAGGGCCACGTCAAGGACGCCAAGAAGGCCCCCCTGTGCGGCAACTCCATCGCGACCGACCGCTCCTTCCTCGCCCGCGACATGCCGTCCCTGGACTCCCACCTCCACTACCGCATGGTCGACGTCTCCTCGATCAAGGAACTGGCCCGGCGCTGGTACCCGCGCGTCTACTTCGCCAGCCCGGAGAAGAAGGGCGGCCACCGCGCCCTGGCCGACATCACCGAGAGCATCCAGGAACTGCGCTACTACCGCGCCGCCGTCTTCGTCCAGCAGCCCGGCCCCGACTCCGACACGGCCCGCTCCATCGCCGCCCAGGTCGCCTCCGGCTGACCCACCCCGAAGAAGCCGCTACACTACTGGAAGCCGGGCCAGTTCCCGGCCATGGTGGGTGTAGCTCAGCTGGCAGAGCACTTGGTTGTGGTCCAAGATGTCGGGGGTTCAAGTCCCCTCACTCACCCCAGCGAAAAGCCCTGGTCATCACGAAGATGACCAGGGCTTCTCTGCGTCCGGCGCCCGACTCCCGTCCTCGGATGTCCGATTCTGGGAGCAATCCGGGAGTGATCTTGTCCGTTGCCCCCCGCCAGAGCTTGCGCGCCACAGCGGAGAGCGTTCAGCAACTCTGATGAGAGTCGATGAAGCGGCGCTGCTACAACACATGCGAGTCCGATAGGCAAGGGCGGACGAGTGGCCAGGTACGGCCCGCCGCAGGCTGATTACGCACCGCAGTCGACCGGGCAGGTAGCAGATTGACGCTTTTGTCTAGATCGTCGTCATTAAGCAACTGGCTCACGCGGTAGATGAGGTGAGGACCTTGCCGGCCTATGTCCCGATCCTGAAGGCCAAGGCTGGCGAACTGGAAGCGCTGCAGCACCTGGAGGCTCCGCCCACGCCACTCAGGCCGCTGCTCGAACTGATGCCGCCCAGGAGTCGCCAGCAGTCGGGCGACTTGGAAGAGGCCGAGGAACTGGACGACGCCAGCGCCAGCGACACCGGGCAGGGGCCGGCTGAACCAGCTAACGGAGGCGGCGAAACCCGCAGGCTGACTCGACAGCTGCGGAAGCTCGCACTAGCGATCCGTGATGACCTGCCCGCTGGCACCATCTGCTCCATCGACACTGCCTATATCGACGGTCTTCCGATCGCCCGCCACGCATGGGAGAGCCTCGCCGCCACACTGACCGAGCGACTGGAGCCGACCCCAATCCGACCAGTATTCCGTCTGACTGACCCACCGGAGCGTCTTGCCTGGGTACGTGGCGTTATTGCCGAGTTCAGTGCAGGCGCGTGTCTGCGGCTCGGTTCCCCTGACCGCGATGCCGATGCGCGTCAGGCAGCGGAGCTACTGGGGCAGGTGCTGAATCAACTCGAACTGGCCCCAGAACAGATCAGCGTCGTCATCGATCTTTGGGCCATCGAGGACGACCGAGACCTCCAGCGCGCCCTCGCCACAGCCGAGGAGCTGCTGAAGTGGACCGACCAGCGCCCCTGGCAGTCAGTGACGGTAGCCAGTGGCGCATTCCCCGCTTCGATTAGCCACCTGCCCGGCGACGCTGTTTCGCCGTTGCCGCGTCGGGACGCGGCTCTCTGGCGCCAACTCCAAGAGCGGCAATCAGCGCGGCTGCCCGACTTCGGCGACTACGCCATCGCCCACCCAGCACCCGGCGGCGCTAGCCGCGCACCGATGCCCAACCTGCGGTATGCCACAGAGACCGAGTGGCAGATTTGGCGCCAGCGCACACCACAGGAAATCGGAAACGAGCGGTTCTGCATCATCTGTCGCAACGGTAGGTGTCAAGTCAAACGAGACAGGGGCCAGTGATCGTTAGGCGGCCTGTTTCTCCTGGTCAGAGCTGCTCGGATCGGTGGGGTCTTCGTCGGGTCGGTTGATCTGCGCGACTGTGGGGATCTTGGGCAGCGTGGGCGGCTGGGTGAACCGTCGCGGGTTGGCCGCGCGGAACGCTGCGATCGTGGCGGCTCGGTTGTGCTGGATCGCCTGTGCGGTGCCGATATGCATGGTGAACGGCGTGTGGAGCCCGATCCCGGCGTGGTAATGCCGGTAATTGTAGTAGTCGAAGAAATGGTGGCAGAACGTCTCGGCCTCGTCGAGCGAGGCGAACCTGACAGGGAACACCGGGCAGTACTTCAAGGTTTTGAACTGCGCCTCGCTGTAGGGGTTGTCGTTGCTCACCTTCGGGCGGGAGTGGGACTTGATGATGTCCAGGTCTGCCAGCAGTGCCGTCACCGGCTTGGAGGTCATCGAGGTCCCGTTGTCGGAATGGATGGTGCCGGGCACGATCCCGCCGTTGGCGGCGAACGAGTTCCGCATGAACTGCTCGGCCAGCTCACCTGACTCGCGCAGGTGGATCTCCCAGTGCACGACGAAGCGGGAGAAGATGTCGAGCATCACATACAGGTCATAGAACTGGCGTGGCCCCGGACCCGGCAGTTTCGTGATATCCCAACTCCATATCTGGTTGGGGGCGTACGCGGCCAGATACGGTTTGGTGCGCGCCTGGTGCCGGGCCTGGGCGCGCCGCTCCCGGACCTGGTCACGCCTGCGTAGTTCCCGGTACATCGTCGACACCGACGCCAGGTACACCCCCTCGTCCAGCAGCGCAGCCCACACCTGCCGGGGTGCCTTGTCGGCGAACCGGTCGCTGTTGAGCATCTCGACCAGTTCGGCCCGTTCGCTCTCGCTCAGCGCGTTCGGCGGCGCCGGCCGCTCCGCTGGCTCACTGTTTCCCGGCGCAGGGTTCCGCCGTCGGTAGAAACTGCTGCGCGGCACACCCGACAATGCGCACGAGAAGCGAATCGGCAGATGCTCGACCAGCAGGGAAAGGGTTTCGTGGCGGCAGCGGGTCACGAATTCTCGGTGTCCGCGCTCTCGGACATCGTTTCCAAGAGCGCGATACCTTTTCCCATGATGTCCAGGGCGGCCTCGGTCTGCTTGAGTTTCCTGGCCATGGCGGCGTTCTGCCGCTCCAGCCGCGCCTTCTCCTTGCGCAACTGCTCCAACTCGGCCTGCTCCGGCGTCTTCTCCTTCTTGGCGGCCGGGGGCCTCGTCCCCGCAGCGGTCAGTTCACCGGCGTCGCGCTGCCGGCGCCACAGTTGAACGCTGGACTCATAAAGTCCCTCACGGCGCAGCAGCGCGCCCTTGTCGCCATGCTCGGCCGCGTCGTACTCCTCGACCATCCGCAACTTGTAGGCGGCACTGAAGGTCCGCCGCTTGGGCCGGCCGGTCCGCGGCCCGTCACCGGAAGGAAGATCGTGGCTGGTCATCGTCACTCTGCTCAGTACCCGTTCTCGCCCTGTCCACATCAGTTAGGGAACTTCATCCCTCTTGTCCCACCTGAGCCTGACACAGAGGGTCTCTCCGTTGATCAGCGCCAGATCGACCCGACGAGCCCCAGCGCACAGCCCGAGTTCCTGACGGATTAGCGCGTTCGGGTCGGTACCGTGACGGTCATGCAGAGCCGACAGCAGGCTTGCTCGGATCTGGCTCTCACGCACCTGGGTTGTAGGCATGTCGCACCCCCTCTGCCTCGCCGCGGCTACGGCCGCCTCACCGAACAGGTCGATCCTTGCGCAACGACATTGCGAACCGGCAACAAGACTCACCGTGAGTCCTCACTTGGCCCTGGCACAGGAGGGCCCGCGCGTCCTGCTGGAAGCCCGGCCCCTCCTGCCATGCTCGTCTGTGGCCACCGTCCTAGATGATCAGACAGTGACCGCATCCGGGAATCGATCTCGTTTTGCTGGGTCCTTCCCTTCTATGAGAAGGCTGTCAAGGGCTGGCACCGCCGATCGGGCTGCCAGCCTCGCACGCTGCTCAAGGGCGTCTCCCAAAGACGCTGGAGGGATTTGAGGAGCGCGGTGCGCATCTCCGGAGTGGGGTGGGCATAGGTACCGCGCATGCCGGGAACTTCGTGGCCCATCCGCTCGGATTGCAGGACGTACGGGATGCCCGCGTTATCCATCCAAGGTTGATGACCGTGCCGAAGCCCGTGAGGTGTCAAGCCCGGCCGGAGCGGCAGCCAGCACGCGAGCGGGACGTCTTCGGCCGGCGGCTTGCCCGACCCGGGACATTCAGAGGTGCCGGTTTTGTGGCTGATCAGAGTGCCGTCAATTCGGAGGAGCTGCGTCCGCCGGCACTCCGAGCACCGGCCGCGCCCCTGTCCGCTGACCAGGCGCGTGAATCCGCGACCGGTCGGCGGGGCGAACGGTTCTCCGGGCACGGCTGGCGGCCAGGGCGGTACGGGTTTGCCTGGCCAGTGCTCCCCCGCGTCCACGAGTACCGGCATCGCTGTCTTGGGCGAGCGTTTCGGATACCAAGCGTCGGCGGCAGGGCGGAACACCCGATCGCTGTAGTTGGAACGGCGGAAGTGGGTGCGGTCCGGGCCGAGGAAGACGTACCGGCCGCCACGGCACCAAGGATCTTCCGTGCCCTGGCATGTGCAGCTGCGAGGCGTCGCGAGCTGGCGGGCCAACAAGTCGTCCAGGAACGGCGGGATATCCAGGGTTCGCATGGATCCGTCCTTCGGGCGGCCCCGGTAGAACCTGCCATTCAGCTCGTACAGCTTCCAGTTGATATCGACTTCGCCGGGGCGGTCACGTTCGGGCGGTAGACCCAGCAGTTCACCCCAGCGGGCGCCGGTGAACGCTGCGGTGACGACCATCACGAAATCGGTATCCGATCCGGTGAGCAGCGCGCACCGTTCAGCGAGCAACAGAGCTTGCAGCGGGGTCGCCCATGCTTTCTGGTTGCGCTCTGCTTCGGCGATGCGCCGTTGTCCCTTGCGGCCTTTGCCCCGGCGGCGGGCCGCCGGGTTGGCTTGGATGTAGCGCGGAACAGCACTCCACCGTGCCCGCATGCCCACCAAAGACGAAGCACGACTGCTGGAGATCCCGCTCAGCTTGCCGGTGCTGGAGATCGTGCGGGTGGGCACGTCGGGAGGAGACCACAAGCCCATAGAGGTGACGGAGTACATCGTGGCCAGCGATCGAGTCGGGACCGTCCACGTCCTGCATCGCGATGAGTCGGCGCAGGACCCGTGGCCGGAGGAATCTACGGATTCCGACGACACACAGACGGACAGGTGAGCGGGCATGAGCCTTACGGTCGAAGCGGCCGCCCGCACGCACGTCGGTCTCGTGCGCCGTCGCAATGAAGACTCGGTCTATGCCGGCCAATCACTGTTCACAGTCGCCGACGGCCTCGGCGGCCACGTGGCCGGCGATACGGCCAGCGCCACAGCGATCGAGGCTCTGCGCCGCTATGACCGCCCTGTCGCCGAGGCAGACCTTGTAAGTGTTGCCGGACAGGCAGTCAGCGCAGCTAATACAGCTCTGCGCAACAAGATCAAGGCTGAGCCACAACTGGCGGGAATGGGCACCACCCTGGTAGCGATGCTGTGGTCCGGGTCGAAATTCGTACTGGCAAACGTGGGCGACTCTCGCGGCTACCTCCTGCACCCTACCAGCGCCCCACAGATGACCCCGATCACGAGGATCACATCTACGGCAACCTCATGTCCGACGCTGCCAACGTGCCGCACTTGCCCGAGCGCCTAGCCCGCTTCCTCGACGGCCGTCCTGATGGCCGATCACCTGATCTGAACACAAGAAACCTTCATGCTGGTGATCGGTTCCTACTGTGCTCAGACGGACTAAGAGGTCGTAACAGAATCAGCGGACGAGGCGGCGCCAGCAGATGATGGCGGCGGCCAGGGTCATGAACGCTTCATGGATGTCGTCGCGGGTCTCCCAGCGGATGCGTAAGCGGCGGAACCAGTGCAGCAGGGCGATGGTGCGCTCGACGACGTAGCGGTGGACGCCCAGCCCTGATCCGTGGGGGTCGCCACGGCGGGCGATGACCGGTTTGATGCCCTTGGCCCACACCAGGCGCCGGTACTTGTCGTGGTCGTAACCGCGGTCGGCCAGCAGCTGCTCGGGCCGGCGGCGTGGGTGTCCGACCCGGCCTCGCACGGGCGGCACTCTGTCCAGCAGCGGCATCAGCTGGGTGACGTCGTTGCGGTTTCCGCCGGTCAGCGACAGGGCGAGCGGGGTGCCGTGCCCGTCGGTCAGCACGTGGTGCTTGGAGCCCGGCCGGCCGCGGTCGACCGGGCTCGGCCCGGGTTGGGCCGCCCTTGAGCGCGCGGACGTGCGAGCTGTCGATCACCGCTCTGGACCAGTCCAGCTGCCCGGCGGCGTGCAGCTCCTCCAGCAGCAGCCGGTGCAGCCGCTCCCACACCCCGGCCTGGTGCCACTCGGCCAGGCGGCGCCAGCACGTCATACCCGAACCGAACCCCAGCTCCTGGGGCAGGAACTCCCACCGGATCCCGGTGTGCAGCACGAACAAAATCCCGCACAGCACCTTGCGGTCGTCCAACCGCCTACGACCAGGGTGGCGCTTGCGGCGCTCGACCTTCGGCAGCAGCGGCTCGATCCGCTCCCACAGGCTGTCGGCCACGATCCATGGAGGTTGCTCGCCCTTACGCACCCGCCCACACCACACCCGGACATCACGCCATGTCGCATCACATGCACATTTTGTTATGACCTCTAAGCCCGGTCGTGCCCAACGAGCTCATACAGGCCCACCTAGCCTCGCGCTTTCATGGCGGGTTGATTCCGGTTGGTCGTTGACATGAGAAAAGTGCTCCTGAACTGGGAGGATAGGGCTTGCTGAAGGTCCTGTCCGCGCCGAGTTCTGGAGCACTTTCCAAGTGAAGACTACCGGCCGCAAGGCCAAGATCGTGGTGTCCGGGGACGGTGCGGGGATCGCCTCCCAGGCGGGCGGCCTGCTGCTGATCGAGGCGCTGCGGGTGACGGGCCTTGACCAGGGCCTGTCGCGGGCGCTGGCGCGATGGCGGGCGTCGCGGGCGGTGCATGATCCGGGGAAGATCGTGACGGATCTGGGGGTGACGCTGGCGCTGGGCGGGGACTGCCTGGCCGACGTGGCGGTGCTGCGGTCCTCACCGGAGTTGTTCGGGCCGGTGGCCTCCGACCCGACAGTGTCGCGGCTGGTCAAGACCCTGGCCGGGGCCGGGCCGGCGGCGTTGCGGGCGATCCGCAAAGCGCGAGCCCACGCACGCCGGCGGGCCTGGGCCCTGGCCGGTGATCGTGCTCCGGGCGCCGACGGCGACCTGATCCCGGTGGATTTGGACGCGACCATCGTGATCGCGCATTCCGACAAGGACCAGGCCGCCCCGACCTGGAAGCGCACCTTCGGCCACCACCCGATGACCGCGTTCATCGACCACGGTCCCGGCGGGACCGGTGAGGCCGCCGCCCTGGTGCTGCGCCCCGGCAACGCCGGCTCCAACACCGCCGCCGACCACATCACCGCAGGCCGCCTGGCCCTCAACCAGATCCCCACCCGGCTGCACAAACAAGTCATCATCCGAACCGATTCAGGTGGCGGCACCCACGAGTTCCTGGACTGGGTCACCGCCCGCCGCGTCAAGTACTCGATCGGCTTCAACCTCACCGACGACATCTGCGCCGCCATCCTCGCCCTGCCCGAACACGTGTGGCAGTGCGCCTACGACGCCGACCGCCGGCCCCGCCCCGGGGCGTGGGTCGCCGAGCTGACCGGCATGCTGGACCTGACGGGCTGGCCCAAGGGCATGCGGGTCATCGTCCGCCGCGAACGCCCCCACCCCGGCGCGCAACTGCGGTTCACCGACATCGACGGGCACCGCTTCACGTGCTTCGTCACCGGCACCCGGCACGGGCAGCTCGCCGATCTTGAACTGCGCCACCGCCGCCGCGCCCGCTGCGAGGACCGCATCCGCTGCGCCAAGGACACCGGCCTGCGCAACCTGCCTCTGCACGACGCCGCCGCCAACCAGATCTGGCTCGAACTCGTCGCGCTGGCCGCCGACCTGACCGCCTGGACCCAGATGCTCGCCCTGACCGGCCACCCCGCCCGCACCTGGGAACCCAAACGACTGCGGCTGCGGATCTTCTCCGCCGCCGGACGCCTGGTCCGCGGCGGCAGGCGGCTCAGACTCCGGCTGAGCAACCGCTGGCCCTGGACCGACCTCATCACCACCGCGATCACCCGGCTGCAGATGCTGCCCGCACCCTGACCAGCAACAAGCCGTCCCATCAACACCAGGAAGGAGAACCCCGGGCCCGTGGAACCCCGCCCACCCGACGCGACAGTCGGGCCCGACGAACGACCCGCCACCGAAAACGAAGAGTCGGTTGGGTCGCTCCGCGACCCAACCGACCTCACGAAAGATCGAGGCTAGCGTTGCCCACGGACCCAGGCGACACACCCGACAGCCTCATCAACCCGGCCATCGACCACGGCGGACCGGACAACGTCACAGTAATAGTCGTCGATGTTCAAAACTGGACGACTGTGCGACCTGACTGTTAAGTCCAGGCTCGGCTCGCCCGACAGGACCGATCATGGGCTAGAGTTGGTGCTGGAAATTGGTGTGGAGAGTCCACGCCAGAGCCAGCATAACCTCGCACGACTCGCAACAATCGCCGCGGCAGCCCGTCCAAGCCGTCGAGGTCCCGCTGCGCCTCAGCATCGCCGACGACCGCAGCAGCGTGGCCCTGACGAACAGCAGACCGTTTGTTCTGGTCCCCGCCTATTAGGGCACCGACCAGGTAAATAGTTCGACGCCTAGTCCCCAAGCCTGCCTGAGACCACTCTCCGACAAGGCACTCGGGGCCCCGCACGAGCAAGTCGGATGCAAGCGCTCGGGCCCGAAAAGATGCTGGCGTTCTGGCAGCCTCCCCGCTTCGCGGACTTCGGCTTCAATGCACGAACAGCCTCACCTCGGCATCGCCGGGGTGCGCCGATCGGCCCAACCGCGACAATCAGGCAAACGCCCCATGGGACCCGTACCCACTCAACTCGGTCTAGAAGCGTCCCCTAGGAGACCCACTCCTGCACTACGGCAGCAGCCTGGATCAGGGTGGCCCAATCCGGCCACTTCAGGCATACTTCAGGCATCCCGCACTTTTATCCTGTAATACAGAGGTAAGAGGCGATTGCAGCACTCGAACCGGATGCTGCCGCATCACCACATACAAGCAAATACCACGCTGAGTGGGCACGGATCTGTCCGACGTTTCAAACCCCGGAGGGGCCTCAGTGCGTTCTACCTCGATAACTGCGATGAGCTTTAGCCAAGTACGAGAGCTTGTACAAGATGAGCCAAACACCGACGAGACTTTGGACTCTATTGATGCCATTCTTGGGGCAATTATTGCGATCTCCCCAGTAGTGCTTGGACCAACGGGGATTGCACTTCTGCCACTTATTGGCGTCAAAAACGAAATGATGAAGTTTGGAAAACGTATACTGAAGACCTTGGTGACTTCGGAGAACGACTACCTGGGCAGATCAGAGCGCATGGCAGCAGCGCATTGCCTCATCACGTTCACTTCATTCTTCGATGCGCTCAGCCAAGAGCTTCCGGAATTGAACCAGGCAGTGTCGCTGAGCTCCAGTGAACAACTAACACTTGCCATACAGGCAGGAAGACGTTTCAGCCAACTCATGGAGGGTCAGGAAGGGCGCCTCGGGAAGAAGCCAAGTCTGATTATTGACCTTCCAATATCGCTCCCACATCCCACCAGCAACTTGTCCGAAGAAGAACACGGAAGAATTGGCCTATACAAGGAATTGGCCGATGGATTTCTACATTTCATGTCGGGGCTAGAAATTTGGGAATCTGCCAGCCAAGAATACAGACGCAACGTAACCTCGATCCTAGAAGAGCTGCCACAGATTGCAGCAAGAACCTATCTAGATCAATATCTTTCTCTGGCTATCGATTACCCCAACTTCTCGGTTTGGGCAAATTTGCACGAACACATCAAAAGCAGAGAAGCGACCTATAGGCTCGCCGATGACGTTGAGAAGCAAGCAGCTTTGGTGGCTAAGATGGCTGACGCCATCGATCAGAGTTTGAGCATGCTCGACGCCGCAATGAAGTCAGGTCTTGTTGCCGACAGAATGCCTCACTCTTATAGTGAGGTACTCGAAGGACTACGACTCACCTACCTGCACGACATCGGCAAGCCCGTTATTGAGGACAGATTTACTGAGGCGACGGATCAGCAGGCCCAGCTTGACTACCCAAGTAAAAGCGACGCCTTTATCCCCCAGGCTTTTAAGGTCCTACGCTATCAGAAAGCCAGCCAACATCTCGAAGATGAGCGACTATGGGGAGAAGCTCACTCACGAAACGATCTCGGTGCCTTTATTGTTCAACACCTGGAGTCGGCCTACGGAGCCGACGAATCACTGCTAGTCCTTGGGCACCCTGGGTCTGGGAAGTCCCTGTTTACTGAGATGCTCGCGGCACGGCTAGCTCCAGGCTTTGCCACGATCCGAGTGGAACTGCGAGACATCGACGCAGAGACGGATCTTCAGTCACAGATTGAGCAGCAGATTAGGCGTTATACCGGCCACGAAATCAGCTGGCCGCAGTTCGCGGCAGCCTTCAAATCGACACCTCCCCTGATCGTACTGGACGGCCTAGACGAACTGTTGCAGGCGAGCGGTAAGGCTTTTAGTCACTACCTTCTAGACGTCGCCAAATTTCAGCGACGGGAAAGAGTTCTCGGCCGACCAGTTCGGATAATTGTCACTAGCCGCATCACGCTGATTGACAAGGCAGCAATCCCGACCGGCACAACAGTGCTAAGGCTGCTTGAGTTCGACGAGCCACGTCGATCTCTATGGGTGAAACAATGGAATAGTTTTAATCATAGATATTTCACAACTTCAGGTGTGGCCCCTCTCGCTATCCCGGACAACCCGAAAGTTTTGCAATTGGCCGAGCAGCCGCTTCTGCTACTCATGCTTGCGGTGTACGACTCCGCCGCCAATCAGCTAAGTCGCCATCCGAATCTCGACCAGACGTTGCTCTATCACAGCTTGTTGGTGCGCTTCATCGAACGGGAACGACTAAAAGGCGATACAGGTCACGAGTTCGCCAGTCTGCCGGAGGCTGATCAGCAGCGAGCTATCGAGAGCGATCTCGAACGGCTAGGCGTAGCAGCAATAGGGATGTTTAACCGACAGGCCCTGCACATTCAGCGCGATGAACTAGATGCAGACATCAGGTACTTCGAACTTGCTCGTGATTTTCCCAACCGAGCAGGTGGCCGGCAGCTAAGCCAAGCAGAACTGCTACTCGGGAGCTTCTTCTTTATCCATGAGTCCAAAAGCAGCTCCTCAGAACCTGATCTCAATGCGCTGAGCCAGCCGACCGCGTTCGAGTTCTTGCACAACACCTTTGGGGAATTTCTAACTGCCGACTTCATACTCCGCCAAGTCATTAAGCAAACCACCGTTATTGGAAAACTTCGAACTGACACCACTTTCCTTTCAGCTCTTGAACAACGACTTGAAGTATTGGAGGACCACTGGTTCACATGCCTGATCTACACTCCGCTCCATACCAGGCCTGTGATCCTTGCGATGCTCAGAGAATGGTTTACGCACAGGATCAGCGATAACGGCAAAAACAGCTCCGACGTTATGCGGAATCTGGACACCATCGTTCTTCGCCAACTTGGAAACATTCTTTTCGACAATCCTCCTGAACCAATTTCAAAGCGTCGAGCGGACACCCCTTATCGGCCCCTGCCCCTCCTAGGGCACCTAGCCACTTACAGTCTGAACCTTATTGTGCTCCGCACGATGCTTTCTACTCCATCTTTTGAGTTCGATGAGTCGGTTCTTGGCGCCATGAACAATGGTTGCAGACCTTGGGATCGGCTCGTGCAACTCTGGCGGTCCTGGTTGCCCCTGGAAAGCTTGCTCGGCGTTGCTGCGGTCATCACTGCATCCCGGGACGACAAAAAGGTAGTCGTCCTTCCTAAGACTTCTTTTGCCACCAGAAACAGCAATTCTCGTCTGCATGAACTATTCATCGTCGCCGACGCACTCGGAGACGATGTGCTTGCTGGTCTAGCTGGACTAAGCACGCACTCTGGGTCTCGTCAAGAAGCTGAGATTATTTCAGAGGCGATTCACCGGCTCGCGTCCGACGACATTGATCTCACTGCTCATTGGTATGCCCTCCGGTCGAGATGGGATTCGGTGCACTCGGATAGGTTTATACGTGATGCCCACTCATATCTCCGAGGGCCTCTTTCTGAGCCTTTTGGTCCGACTCTCCTAGAAGTGCTGGGACGGACCGGTCCATCTGTTGCTCTAACCGCGAGCCTACCGGTGGAACCGGGCAGAGTTGAACAGCTAGTTCGGATGTCGCGTTACGAGGCCGAACTCTCTATCGAAGTAAAAGATCGCATGGAGCCGCGATGGCTTCCCCATCTATTCTTTTCCGCAGAGGCACCTGAGAGATTCATCTCCTCTCCCGCCGGTGCACCGCTATTTCGCGCTGCCGCAAAACGCATTATGAACAGCAGTGTTGCTCAAGCTGTTGGACGTATAGAGGCTTCCGAGTCACTAGACCGCTTCCTCTATGAGGTCCATGACCTAGAAACAGCTGCAGCCTTGGCGCACCTTGCCGCCACTTATGGCGCTGCAGGCCTATGTCAAACAACGCTGCACGTAGCTCTCCATGGGTTGCAGACTAATAGGTGGCGTGTATCTCATCTACCTCTCGCTTATCTGAGACTCCTCCCGAAGGCGTTGAACGTTGGAGTTCTGCCCCCAAAAGATAGAGCCGAGATAAAGCGCGGATTCTCCAGAGCTGTCGACTCTGACCTAGAAGAAGCTCTCGATCGCTCTAACAAAGATAGGATACCGGAAACCTTTCTCAATCCTGGCCAACTGGATCTCTTGACGGAGATCGTACAGATCGTCGACAACCAAAGGATCGTTGGCATTTTGCATCAGATAGTAGAGCGTGAGCAGGGGCCTGATTTTGAATTGCTAGGGCCAATTGACCTCTTCCTTAAGATGGCGATAGTAGCTCATCGGATTAAGAAGCCAGAACTTTTGGCTTCGTTCAATGCCTCACAAAGAAGGCGTCAGATAATACGGCCCGGCGGCGATGACGGCAAGAACGAAATGCCGCCCGGCATAGTGATGCATCTTGACTCCGGCGAATTTCGAGTGAGTGGCAATTTTGATCTTACGGCCGAGGGATTCAATGCTCTTAAATGGGCAAGGAAGCACCTGAGTGATCCGTGGCTTGGGTCGATCGTCGACATCATTCTAAAAAGCCGTCGGCCGAGGAGATATTGACCACGTGCTGTTGGTTGTTCTCAGGCTTGCTATTCAAGGTAACGGCGATGACGTATGCGCGACCCCTCCCTCAATATGGCGAGGCTTCCCAGCGGCTCGTATTGAACCGCGCCGGGTTCGGTGGAGGCTCTATGGAATGACTCCAGCCGCTGGTTGGGGCTGGTGTTGAGGGTAGTAGTCGGCTTCGTGTTCGGCGGGTGGGATGTCGCCGATCGCGCTGTGGAGGCGCTGGTGGTTGAACCAGTCGACCCATTCGGCGGTGGCGAGTTCGACGTCCGCGAGGCCCTTGCAAGGCCGTCTTGGTTTGATCAACTCTGTCTTGAACAGGCCGATCTGGGACTCCATGAGGGCGTTGTCCAGGGCGTCGCCGACGGTTCCGATCGATGCGTCCAGGCCGGCCTCGATGAGCCGGGCGGTGAACGCGAACGAGGTGTATTGCGACCCGGCGTCCGAATGATGCACCAGGCCCGGCCCGGCCGGCGTCCCGGCCCGGTCCCGCCGCCACAGCCCCATGTCCAGGGCGTCCAGGACGAGCTTGGCGCGCCTGTTCGTGGCCGCTGACCAGCCGACGATGGCGCGGGAGTAGACGTCCACCACGAACGCGACGTAGACGACCCCGGCCCAGGTCATCACGTAGGTGAAATCCGCGACCCACCGCTGGTCGGGGCGGGCTGCGGTGAAGTCCCGCTCCAGCAGATCAGCGGCACGCTGGTGACCGTCGTCCCGGATCGTGGTGCGGATCTGCGTGCCGCGGCGAACGCCTTGAAGGCCGAGGTCGCGCATCAGCCGGGCGACGGGGCAGCGGGCCTCCGTGAACCCTTCGCGATGCAGTTGGCGCCACACCTTCCGGACTCCGTAGACGCCGTAGTTGTCGGCATGAACCCGGCTGATCTCGGCTTTGATCGCCTCGTCCCGCAGGGCCCGGGCACTGGGCCGCCGCCTCTTGGCGGCGTAGTAGGTGCTGGTTGCGATCTTCACCCCGTGCTGGGAGAGCACACGGCAGATCGGCTCGACCCCGAACACCTGCTTGAACTGCTCGATGAACGCTACGAGCGTCGCGACGGCCGGTCGAGCTCGGCCGCGAAAAAAGCCGACGCCGCCTTCAAGATCTCATTCGCTCGGCGCAGCTCGGCGTTCTCGGCCTTCAGCCGCTTGATCTCCTCGGCCTCCGCCGTGGTGACGCCCGGCCGCTGACCGGCTTCGATCTCCGCCTTCCGCACCCACGTGCGGACCGTCTCCGGCGTCTTGATCCCCAACTTCGCCGCTACGGCCTTCATCGCCGACCACTCATTCGGGTAGTTCGGACGCACCTCGGTGACCATGCGCACCGCACGCTCACGAAGCTCAGGGGGGTAGGGGGACGGACGTGCCATGACTCGATCCTCTCAAGGAATCGAGCCTCCATCAGACCCGGCGCGGTTCAGGACGTCGTGACGGCGGTTAGGAGACCGACGGAGACGCGGAAGTGGAACTCCCCCTTCACGCCCGCGACGACGACCAGCCAGTTGTCGGGACCGGTCTGGAAGACCTGCCGCCCCTTGATCCGCTTCGCCTGCTGCGGCTGATGCGCCAACGCGACCTCGGCGGCCAGACGACGAGCCTGCTCAGCGTCGCCCCCGGCCGGCTGCCTCGCGGTCAGGGCCCATTGGACGGACTGCCCCTTGGTGACCTTCTCCTCAATCAACACGAACCACTGATTAGACGAAACCGCCTCCCACTGCTCCATCCCCCGATGATCTCGCACGCACCAGCCCCAACTCAGCGGCAAGGACGACCGTCGGTCGTCACCGTATGGTTCGCCCCTCCCCGAGTCATCATGGTCTGGCAGGTGGGGAGCGCAACCTCTAGTGACGAGGCCGCTGGCTACTGGAAGGAGAGCGGGCCAGCCCACGGCTGCTGGCCCTTCTTTGGGTCGTCAGCCTCCCGCTCGGAGAGACGCACCCAGACTTCCTGGTCTGGCCAGATGATGTCGATAGCCAGGGTTTGGCATAGGGCGACGAGGTCACGGCGGGGCTCGATCGGGAGCAGGACCGCGACGCGTTTTGGCTTGAGGTAGCGGCTGTAGTCCAAGATCTGGCCGATAGCCATGCGGACGCCTTCTCGCGTCACTGTGCCCTTGGCTTCAATGAGTTCGTCCGTGGTCTGGTCGTACAGGTCGGTGTAGAGCGGCTTCGCTTCACCAGCAGGGCTGATCTGATGGCGTGTGACCTTGTGGCCTAGCGAGACGATGTAGTCGATATAGGTCCGCAGAAGAAAGCTCTCCCGACGCTCGGCTTCGTACGGCTCACGAGCGGGATCCACAAGGGTGCGCTCCGTGCGCTGCTCCTCAGGCTCTATCGCAGTGATGCTGGGCTCCGCACCGGGAGTCTTGGGGATGTGGGCTCCCTCGTGCCTCACCTCACCACGTGGCCGCAGCCGGAACATGATGACGCTGCGCACGGGCCCGTTGCCGGTCTCAGGAGCGTCGGTCAGGTAGTACTGCTGCGTCTCATCTAGCTCAAACTCCCCCACGTACTGCACCCGGTTCCCCGGCACAGCACGGAACAGCCTCAAAGCCCGACCATTTACACGATGGTTCAAGATCGCCAGGTTGCCCTGGACCATCCTCTGATCACCGACCTGGCCCTCACCGCAGTAGTGAAAGCAACCGTCATCGCCCCAGCCGTCGTAGTAGCCGTGCCGATGCCCCTTCTCAGGATTAGTGAAGAGCAGCACGTTCGGGGTCGTCCGCGAGGGGCCGATACCGCCGTACTGCCGTCCCCCGTACTGCCCGTGCAGATCGCGACGAACGACCACGTCCCCAGGCTTGAGTGACCAGCCCATGCTTTACCCCCAAAAATTTAGGCCGATTTTAGGGGGAAAAATAGGACATAGCAAGCATGCTGGACAGCAGGCAGCTAGGTCACGCCGCTAGGCGCCGTGGGATAAACCAAGAGGCTACGCGCGGCTCATCGAGCTTCGAAGATCATGCAGTTACGCTCCGACCCTAGAAATGTCAACGACATGCCAAGGGCGAGGATGAGTGTCGATGAGACGGCTCCGCTGCGGGCACTCGTAGTGGACGGGGACGCCCTGGGCAGGGCTGACGTGATCTCCGTACTGAACGGCAGCGACGAGTTCCAGGCGTTGCCGACACACCCGACCCGGCCGCGGCGGGCCCGCTGGCTGAGCGCCTGCGTCGTCAGGCCCTTTCGGAGCGGCAGCCAGCACGCAAGTGGGACGTCTTCGGCCGGCGGCTGCCAGTGCCGGGGGCATTCCGAGGTGCCGGTCTTGTGGCTGATCAGAGGGCCGTCGGTCCGAAGGAGTTCCGTCCGGCGGCACTCCGAGGGCGGTGGCGCATCCGCGCACCGAGGTGGGCCTCCCTGAGGTCGTCCATGAAAGCCTCCCATAGAGGTCGCCCGCCCTGGTCGAGCGTCTCGGCGTAGCGACTGAGCCGATCGTCGGCGCCCAGCTCGCGATGCCCCCAGACACCTAGCTGGACGAGCACGGGAACCAGGGCGATGGAGCGCTCGGTGAGGCTGTAGATCGCCTTCTGCTTGTGGGTGGGGTCCTCGCTTCTAGTGAGCAACCCCGTGTCGGTGAGCCTGTGAAGGCGTTCGGCGAGGACCTTCGTCGAGATGCCTTCGTCCGAGGCGAGCAGCTCTCGGTAGTGCCGCTTGCCGGCGAACATGATGTCGCGGAGCACCAGCAGTGACCAGCGGTCCCCGAGCACCTCGACGGCCAGGTTGACCGGACACTCGGAGCGGTTCGTGGCTGCCATCCCTGCTTCCTTATCACACTGGTTGCTTTTCTAAAGCACTCTACCCTAGGCTCAACTGATGTCGAAAGGTAAGCAGTCGTTGGACGGGGAGGCAGCATGGCACAGCGAGTACCGGCGGCAGAGGCGCTCACACCTACCGGCAAGGGCACCGACGTGACACCGGGGGCCCATGTCCTGGATTGGTCCGAGGTGGAGCGCCGCTTCGCCCGGGACGGTTGGCGATGGCTGGCGACGGTGCACCCGGACGGGGCACCGCACGTCATGCCGGTTTTCGGTGTGTGGTCGGAGTCGGTCTTGTTCATCGCTTCCAAGGGCACCGCGCGTAAGAGCCGCAACCTTGACGCGGAGGGACGCTGCGTCCTGTCCACCGACGTCGAAGGGGCGCATCTGATCGTCGAGGGCGAGGCGAGTCGGGTCCTGGATGAGGAGACGCTCACACGCGCCTCCGGCGCGTTCGAGCGGGTCTACGGTTGGCCGACCACCATCGCCGACGCCGAACTCGACGCCGACTACGGCGCGCCGACCTCTGGCGGACCGCCATACCGCGTCTATCAGATCAGGCCGAGCAAGGTGTTCGCCCTGCCGTCAACAGCGAACTTCATGCCCACCCGCTGGCGCTTCACGTGACGGGCATCGAAGCCCCTTCTCCGGGCGCCCCCGCGCCCGTTCGGCCCCCAGACTCACTATTGGGTTGGGAGACCCCGCGAGACGAGCAACCAAGGCTGAAAGTTCGGGGGCGCTTGTTTCCGGCGACCTGTACTAGGGCGTGTCTCAAAGGCAGATCAGCCAGTCGTTGATGACGGCGATGTGGAGGGTGGCTTCGTAGCGGACGGCGAGCTTGTCATAGCGGGTGGCCACGGCTCGATGACGTTTGAGGCGGTTGATGGCGCATTCGATGGCGTGCCGCTGCCGGTAGTCCAGCGCGCAGAACACCGGCGGGCGCCCACCCCGGCTGCCCCGCTTTGCGCGGTTGCGGGCCTGGTCGGCCTTGACCGGGATCGTGCAGCCGATCCCGCGTCTGCGCAGGTAAGCGCGGTTGGCGTAGGAACTGTAGGCCTTGTCGGCCCGGACGCGCTCCGGTCGTTTCCGCGGACGGCCCGGCCCCACCCGCGGCACCGCGATCCGCTCCAGGACGGCCCGGAACTGCGGCGAGTCTCCCCGCTGACCGGCGGTGACCAGCAGCGACAACACCTTCTGTCCCTGCTCGCACGACAGGTGGATCTTGGTGGTCAGCCCGCCACGCGATCGTCCCAGCGCGTGATCGGCAGGCTCGCCGCCAGCCTCATCCGGGGGCTCGGCCTGCTCATCAGGCCGGGTGCGGGCACCAGCGGCGTGCTGATGGGCCCGAGCGATCGTGGAATCCACACCCACCTCCCAGGTGATCAGTCCGACCGCGTCCGCCCGGCCTTGCAGCCCGGCCACGACCCGCGCCCACACCCCCGCCCGCTGCCAGCGGCGAAACAGCGAGTACACCGCCTGCCAGGAGCCGTAACACCACGGGACATCCCGCCAGGGCGCACCGACCCACACCCGCCACCGGATCCCGTCGATGAGCTGCCGTTTCGTCCACTTTGACGGCCGACCCGGCCCCTTGGGCGCCGGCAGCAGCGGCTCCAGCGCCGCCCACTGCCCATCGGTCAGGTCGAACCGCCGCGTCACCGCTAGGGTGGCCACGAGGTCTCCGGTGTTTCTGGTTCTTCTTGGTCGATGAACCCTCTACCGGAGACCTCGCTGTTTAAGGATCACGACACACCGTCACACACCAGACTTCGAGACAGCCCCTAGGGGGCAGGCATCGGGCATATTGCCTTGACGTGCCCTGATATGGGCCGGACGTTGGAGGTCGAAACCCCTCCGCTCACTCCAGCTCTCAGCGCCTGGCCGTCCACCGACAATCGGGCCCCGACGTCGTTCCGGTCTCGATAAGGCGTCCGTAGGCGCCGGTTCATCGACCTTCGAAGATCATGCGGTTATGCTCCGACCCTAGAAATGTCAACGACACGCCAAGGGCGACGGATGAGTGTCGATGAGACGGCTCCGCTGCGGGTACTCGTGGTGGACGGGGACGCTCGGGGCAGGGCTGATGTGATCTCCGTGCTTGATGGCAGCGACGAGTTCCAGGTCGTTGCCGACACACCCGACCCGGCCGCGGCGGGCCCGCTGGCCGAGCGCCTGCGGCCCGACATCGTCCTGCTGGACGCGGCCGCCGCGGATCACGCGCTGCCCCTCAGTACGTCCTCCCGTGTCTTCGTCCTCGCCTCTGACGACCAGCCCGCCGTCGAGGCCGCTCTCCGCGCCGGCGCCTGCGGCACCCTCGTTCCCGGCTCCTTCACCGCCCACGATCTCGTCCGCGGTGTCCGCCACGCGTCCCGCACCACCCTGGGCCTGTCCGCCCGCGAAGCCGAGGTCATGGATCTGATCGCCACCGGGCGCTCCAACGGCGAGATCGCCCGCCAGCTCTTCCTCAGCGAGAAGACGGTAAAGAACCACGTCAACCGCATCTACGCCAAGCTCGGCGTGGGCTCCCGGGCCACCGCGATCGCCCTGTGGCGCGGCATGATGAGCGTCCTTCCGGCCCGGGGCTAAACCGGTTCGCACTGGTCCGCAGGGCCTGATACTGTTCTTCCTGTCGCGAGGGACCCCGGCCCGCCGCCGAGGCCCGTACGACAGGCGCCGTTAGCTCAATTGGCAGAGCAGCGGACTCTTAATCCGCGGGTTCGGGGTTCAAGTCCCTGACGGCGCACCCGCACCCCAGGGCGTACATCAATGATCGGTGTGCGCCCTGTTCGTGTTCGCAGCCACCACCGCGGCAGTTGCCCCTGTGGAGAGACCTCAGACGCTCCCCCGATTCGGTCTTACGGTGTTGGACGTCGAACCGCCTCGAATCTTGGGCCGCGCACCCCTTGCTGATCAGCATGACCCCTACCAGTGGATGTCATGCATGGGGGCCCGCCCGCCGCGCTGTCCATCCGAAGGGGACGACGGGCCGGGCTCAATGAGCCCGGCCCGCCTACTTGCTGCTACGAACCCGATGGGGCCGTGTTACCGGACCGCAGGGGAACTAGCTGGTGCGCGTGTCAGGCGGGGACGTGCCCTCGCCCGTCCCGGCCCTTCCTTCGGGCTCCGCTGCGGGGTCCTCTGAGCCCCCTCCAGCCCGCTTCCGCAGTTCCGTGACCCAGTTCATCCGGGCCAGCTGAAGGGGGTTCTCTCTGACCCTCGCCAGGTCTTCCTCGTCGGTTGCCATGTTCTCTCCTTTGTTCTCCCGACCGTGACTTCGCCACAGTTGGGATAGACCGTCCACGCCGGTTTGGGATGGCAAGTGCCGGCGCCAGATATCCGCCCATTCGTTGACGACAGTTTGAATGCCGTTAATCGGTGGGCCGTTAATTGGACATGCCATGCGCATTTATTCAGGTGGCGGTGGCGACGGATGCCGCGAACAGTTGGCACTCGGCGCGACGGTCACGGTTGGATGCGTGACCAGATCCCCTTGCCGCCGGCGGGGTCGCCGGTCACACCGCACTTGGTCGAGAGCGCTTGGACGATGTGAAGACCCGAGCCGCCGTTGTCGTCGAACGCCTCCTCGGAGAGGTCGAGGTCTTCGAAGGTGAGTTCCTTCATCGGCTTGGTCTGAGGGAGGGCGTAGTCGGCGTCCCAGACGGCGATGACGATGCCGTGCCCGTCCCGGCTGAGCTGGAGGCGGATCTCCTGGTGCGGCGTCTGGCGGCTCGCGTTCGTGACGAGCTCGGAGACGACGAGAAGCGCGTTGTCGAGAATGCCGAAATAGTTCCAGTTGCGGATTCGTGCGTCCACAAGGGTACGAGCCAGTCCCACTGCGGACGCTGTGCCCATAAGGGAAATAAGGAGATCCCCGCGCGCCGTCATCACCATCGTCCAGCCCTTGGCCGAGATTCCGAATTCATGGGAAAAGAATCAGCGGCACACTCCAGCTTTGCCTGTATCGAGAGAAACCAAAAACAGGGAGTAGCCATGGCGATCGTCCGGGACTCACTCGACCCCACGATCTCTATGTGGCACTTTCTTGCCTACTGCCTCCGGTTCACAAGGGAGAAGGAAGGAATGTCGCTCACCCAGTAGGCAAGATCATTGGAATGGCGCGATCAAGTGCTTCGAACATCGAGGCCGGGCGAGCGAAGCTCCAGGTCGACTACGCCAGGCGGCTGGACGTGAAGCTCGAAACCGGTGGACTGTTCGAGCTGCTGCTCTGGTACGCCCGGATGGCTCACGACCCAAACTGGTTCAAGCAGTACAGTCAGCACGAGCGGCAGGCAGCGGAGATCAAGGTGTTCCACGGCCAACTGATCCCCCTGCTTTTCCAGACCGACGACTACACGCGCAGGTACGGCCGGCTGAGCACATCGAAAGATCGCGAAGCAGTGCTCGGCGCCCGAATCGCTCGGAAGCGAGCCACCCTGGAGCGAGACGATCCGCCCTACATCCGGGCCCTCCTGGACGAGGCCGTTCTCGCACGCCAGGTGGGGGGAGCCGAGGTCATGAAGCCACAGCTCGAACATCTCCTCGAAATGAGCGAGCGATGGAACGTGATCCTCCGCATCGTTCCGTTCTCGGCAGGAGAGCACGAAGGGGCAGATGGGTTCTGCCAACTCATCGGCCTCCACGATCGGGACATCGCCTATGCGGGAGCCCATGGGGGCGGGCGCTTGATCGAGATGCCTGACGAGATCAAGAACGTCATTGATAGTTTTGAGCGTATCGGCGCAAAGGCGGACTCTCAGGACGCCTCGCGCAAGCTGTTCAAGAGGTACTTGGAGAACTACGCATGATGATTCAGTGGCGCAAAAGTTCATACAGTGGCTCAGCGAACGATGATGTTTGCGTTGAGCTGGGACGACTTGCGCCAGGTACCGAGATCGGAGTCCGCGACAGCAAGGACCCTGACGGAGGCCGCCTTGCTCTCTCCCCCGCCCAGTTCGCCGGCCTGATCAAGCAGATCAAGCAGGATTGCGCCCGCTGACCGTCCTCCCAGGCCGGCTCGCTGCTGCTCCGCCCAGGACGACCTCATTGGTGACATCCCTCTGCCCCGAAGAGGCGAGAGAAGGCCACGAGAACGGGCGCTGGGCGCCTGGGGTCAGGAGACGCCGGTGGGGGAGTTTTTGCTAGCTGCGGTGGCCTTGTCTCGGCTTGTGCGGGATTTCCGGGTGCGTGTCCTTCCGCGGCGGCCCGAGGGGCGGGAGTCGGTGGAGGGGGCGTCGGAGCGGAGGGTCAGGAGGTCTTCGTCGCGTTGGATCGCCTCTAGGGACAGGGTGCGGTAGCCGGCTTCCTCGAAGAGGACGGTGATGCGGTCGGGTTCCAGGCGCATGACCGTTCCGGTTCCCCAGGCGGCGTGTTGCACCTCGGAGTGCAGGGGGAACGGCGCGTCGTCGTCCGGCTGGGCGGGGGCTTCGTCGGCGCGGGCCGGGGTGGTGGTTGTTCCGGTCTCGCATGCGTCGCAGTTTCCGCATGGGCCCTGGTAGGGCTCGCCCAGGTACTCCAGCAGGAAGCGGCGGCGGCAATCCGTGGTCTCCGCGTAGGCGCGCATCATGTCGATGCGCGAGTCGTCGACGCGGCGGCGGTTCTCGTCAAGTTTCGTGGCGCGTGCCACGGCCTCCTCGGGGGGCGGCCCTTCCTCGGCGTATCGCAATTCTCCCCTGCCGGTCGTCTCCACGGCTCCGGCCTGTTCCAGCAGGTTCACCAGGCTGGTGAGCTTGGACGCGCCGACGCTCAAAGTACTCCGCATCTCGCTCGCCGGAACCGAGCCGCCATGGGAGTGGAGGAGCGTCGCGGTCTGGAGCAGCTTCTCCTCGTCGGGCTTGCCCGCGGCGAAGAAGCGGCGCAGTCCCAGGTCCTGAGAGCGGTAGAACAGGACGGCGGCCGCGGGCTTCCCGTCACGTCCGGCACGGCCGATCTCCTGGTAGTACGACTCCGGGGACTCCGGCGGAGCGGCGTGCAGGACGTAGCGGACGTCGGGCTTGTCGATCCCCATGCCGAACGCCGAGGTGGCCACCACGACATCCAGTTCGTCGTTCTGGAACGCCTCGTGGACCCGGTGGCGGTCCGCCGCCTTCATCCCGGCGTGGTACGCGGCGGCACGCAGGCCCGTCGCGGCCAGGTCCCAGCCATAGGTCTCGGCGTCGCGCCGGGTGGCGACGTAGACGAGGCCCAGTCCCTCGCGTCCGGCGGCGTCCTCGACCAACGCCTTCCTCTTGTCCGCGTCCTCGTGGAAGCGACGTACCTCCAGGGACAGGTTGGGGCGGTCGAAACCGCGGACGAGTTGCCGGGCGTCGTGAAGGCCGAGCGACGTGAGGATGTCCTCGCGCACCGGCGGCGAGGCGGTCGCGGTCAGCGCGATGACCGGCGGATGGCCGAGTTGCTCGATCACCCGGCCGAGCCGCTGGTAGTCCGGCCGGAAGTCGTGGCCCCACGAGGAGACGCAGTGCGCCTCGTCCACGGCGATCAGCGAGGGGCGCGCGGCGGCGAGCCGCTCCACGACCGACGGCTTGGCCAGTTGCTCGGGCGAGAGGAAGAGGTACTCCGCTCCGCCCGCCCGGATCTGGTCCATGGCGTCCTCGCTCGCTCCGCCGGACTGGGCGGAGTTGACCATCACGGCACCGCCGGCGTCGCGATCGGCGAGCGCGGCCATCTGGTCGCGCTGCAGAGCGATCAGGGGCGAGATCACCACGGTCGGCCCGGGAAGCAACTGTGCGGGGACCTGGTAGACGGCTGACTTGCCGCCGCCGGTCGGCATGACCAGCAGCACGTCACGACCCTGCAGCAGGTGTTCCATCGCCTCGCCCTGGCCCGGACGCAGGTCCGGCCAGCCGAACACGTCCCTGGCCACCCGGCGCAGCCGGCGACGCCTGCCCATCCGGCCCCAGCTGAACCGCTTGTCCATCAAGTCCTCCTCGTCCGGTGCCCTTCCGACGAGTCCGAGGACGTCGGCGGGATACCGACCGTCCTCCCTCACCCGAAGCGACGAAACACGCGGAGATCTTTCTCAGGAGCGCGAGCGGAAACGTCCAGCGGCATTGCGCTGCGGTAACGCCCGCCGGCCACCTGCCGATTGGGCCATCGGCGGCGTTCCGGTGTCCTGCGTGGCCTGCCACCGGCCGGGCTTCCACGGCCTGTCCCGGCCTGCCGACTTCGAACCGCGGTGGGCTTGGTTCGGACGGCCGCCCCCTCACCGGAGCGACCACGGGGCCGGGCGGTGAGCCGGGAGTGCGGTTGGAGAAGGGCCCGGCCGCAGCCGGGGCCCTTGACCAGGAGGGGTCAGCCGAACCGGGGGTTGTCGACGACCCAGTACCGGCTGTTGTTCGCGTTGGACAGCCGGAACTTGATCTACGCGTTCTGCGCGCCGGACGGGACGGCCGCGGTCAGGTCCACGACGCGGGACTTGGCGTCGGCGCTGTACTGCAGGAGCTGCTGGTCGGCGCCACCGTCGTAGGAGACCAGAACGGTCGCGCGCTGGTGGCCCTCCAGCAGGTAGTGCGAGATGGGCAGGGTGGTGCGGCCCCCGACGGGGACGTTCGGGGAGATGAGTGTGGTGTTGTACGTACCGAAGTAGGTCTTGTCGGCCCATTCGTCGCTCTCGGCGACGGCGAAGACGCCGCGCGCCCGGACGTTGTTCTCCCGGTTCTGGCCGGTCTGGGTGGCCGTCCAGAACTCGTCGTCGGTGAGCGTCCAGCCGAGTGTGGACGCGGGGATGCCGGTCTCGTCCTGGCGGGACGCCAGCGACGACCACGTGGCGTCGAACGGGTCGGTGCTCGCCGTGAAGATCGACTTGCCGTCGAGGTGCGAGGGCTTGGGCACGCCGAGGTAGTCCAAGACGGCGACGACGCCGGGACGCCGGATCCGGACGCGATGTTGCCGCCGTGGCCGCCCGCGTCGGTGTGGCCGTGATCGGTGGTCACGATCTACAGCCATTCCTCGCTGGCGTAGTTCGGGCGGGGCTCTTGATCGAGTCGGTGACCGCGCCGATGCGGATGTGCTCGGCTACCCTGGCGTACCCGGCCGCTGCGAAGGGGGCGTCGATGAGCCGCTGGTCCGATCTGACCGGTGGGAGTTCCGGGGCGGACTACGCCGCTCGGTTCGCCGACCTCGCCGCCTCCGGGGCGGACGTGCACGGGGAGGCGCGGCTGTGCGCGGCGCTGGTTCCCCCGGGTTCACGAGTACTGGACGCCGGCACCGGTACCGGACGTGTCGCGATCCGGCTCGCCGAACTCGGCTACGCCTGCGTCGGAGTGGACCTGGACGCCTCCATGCTGGCCGAGGCCCGCCGGACGGCCCCCGAGATGACCTGGATCAGGGCCGACCTGGCCGCTCTCGAGCTGCCGGACGCCGATCCCTTCGATCTCGTCGTGGCCGCGGGCAATGTCATCCCGCTGCTGGCTCAAGGCACCGAGCCGGCGGCGATCCGGGCGATGGCCGAGCTCCTGCGTCCGGGCGGACTTCTCGTGGCGGGGTTCGGCCTCGACGCCGCTCACCTTCCGGTGCCGCCGAGCGTGGATCTGGCGAGCTACGACGCCTGGTGCGCCGCCGCCGGGCTGAGCTTCCACCAGCGCTTCGCCACCTGGGACGGCGACGACTACCGCGGCGGCGGCTACGCCGTCAGTGTCCACCGCCGGGGCTCCCGCGCGGACAGCTGACCGACAGGCGGCAGGGCGGTGCCCACCTCCGCCGCCCATGCGCTGCGTCCACCGCTATCGCGAGCTGCGCACGCGGTGGACCAGGTCTTCGGCGGCCTCTTGCCACCGGGGGTGGTGGAAGGTGAAGCCTGCCTCGAGTAGACGTCCGGGGACGACTCGACGGCTTTTCAAGAGGAGTTCAGTGTCCGAGCGCAGTGCCAGCGCTCCGAGCTCGGCCATCCATTTCGTCGCGGGCAGGCCCACCGGGACGCCCCAAGCCTTACGCAGTGTCCGCATCAAGGAGCGGTTCGATACCGGGTCGGGAGCCGCGAGGTTCACCGGACCGGCGATGTCGTCCCGGTCGATCAGGAACTCCACCGCGCGGACGAAATCCTGGTCGTGGATCCAGGACACGTACTGCGCGCCGCCCGCGACCGGGCCGCCGAGGCCCAGCCGGGCCAGCCAGAGCAGGTAGTCGAAGACCCCGGCTCGGTCGGGGCTCATCACCATGGCGGAGCGCAGGGCGACCTTGCGGGTGGAGGGGGTGTCAGCCTGTTCCTGCGCCCGCTCCCAGTTCTTGGCGATCTTCACGCTGTAGGCCCAGTAGGCGGGCACTCCGGGCTCGGTGCCGCCGATCACGCCGGACGCCTCGTCGTTGGGCGCGTCGAAGCGGTGGGAGTAGATGGTGGCGGTGCTCATCTGGAGCCAGACCCGAGGAGGCTTCGCGGCGTCCGCGATCGCCGTACCGACGACCTGGGTCGAGCGCACCCGCGAATCCATCATGGCCTGCAGGTTAGCCGGGGTGTACCGGCAGCTCACGCTGCGTCCGGCCAGGTTGATCACGGCATCGCTGCCGTCGATCGCCTCCGCCCAGGGGCCCAGCGTCTCGCCGTCCCAACCGATCTCGTGCCCGCGTTCCGGGCGCCTGGTCAGGACCACGACGTCATGTCCGGCGGCGGTCAGCGCGCGGTACAGGATCGCACCGATCTGACCGGTCCCCCCAGGTATCACAATCCTCATCAGGCCCACTCCCCTTCACGGTGGAACGAGCCTAACGCAAAGAAGTGAACACGTTCAAGACTCGGCCGCGGGGAGATCAGACGCTCGCCTACGAATGGCCGGCGTCGCGATCGCTGTCCCAGGAGAGCACGTGAGCGGGCAGGCTGCGCGAACGGCGTCGATCGGTTGGGGAGCGAGCCCAGGCCGAGTGAACTCGGCGCCCTGGATCATTTCTGTGTTCGCTGAGCCAGGGGATGAGCCGGCGACACCGAGGTGAGGATCTGTGGCTGCGGGGGTCATGCACCGGATCTCCGCGTTCGATGGCCAGGACGCTCATAAGGCAGAGGCTGATGACTGACTCGAAGGTGCTCGGAGGCCTCCGGGGTGGCGGACCGCCCCGCCGGACCGGCGCCGCCGGCCGACCTACGGCGGCGGACTCGGGAGGGGGATACCAGCAGGTCGCACAGGGTGGCCGGGGTCCGATACCTACGGCATTGACGACCCACGTAAAGAAGCTCTTTACTCACCGAGCAAAGCGATAGAAGATATCCGATGTCGACCTGGTGGACCGGCTGGGCCCCTCGAGCGTCCGTCCACCAGGCTCGGCCGGTGAGGAGTGACAGACGTGATCAGATCTCACACGGGCGTCGCTGAGAGCCACGCCCTCATCTGGCGCAAAAGTAGCCGTAGCAATTCGTTCGACAACGCCCAATGCGTCGAAGTCGCAGGCGCCGAAACAAGCATACTGGTCCGCGATTCCAAGGACGTCCAAGGCGCCGCTCTCTCCATGGGCGGCTCAGAATGGGCCGAGTTGGTCACGCGAATAAAGCAGGGACAACTGGATCTCTGATCCAGATCTCGCCACCGCTCTTTGTCGCCCGGTCCCTACAGGTCGAACGCGCCTTCTTTTACCTGCGCCACGAAGAGATTCCACGCGTCGCCCTCAATACAGATGTTGCCTCCGATTGCATGCTTGGAATCGCGCACGAAAATCACTGCCGTATCGCGATCCGGAAAAGAACTCCGGGCGGCGACCTCCACGCAGTCTCCTTCGGTGCTGTGCCTGCTCTTGCGCCAGCTCAACGCGGGTTCGGGAGTGTGATCGGCAGCCATCGAACCATCTCCATGCCTCATTTTCCTTGCTTGTATTCTGCCGCTACCAGTGAGATCATGTCGTTCGCGTCCGCGGCCTCGAGCGCCCTGGATCGAAGTTCGTCGAAGGCTCGATCATAAGTGAAGACCTGGACTGGGTCCTCGATGATGAGCGTTCCTACGAGTGTCTCCAGGGTAGTGATATTGGGATCATCAGGGTGACTGAATCCCAAGGTGGTGAACGTACCCGCGACTCCGGAGTGCGCGCCCGCATCATAGGGCAGGACTTGGAGCGTGATGTTCGGCTTCTCGGCGAGCCGGAGCAGGTGCATTAGTTGCTCGTGCATGACTTCCGCGCCTCCGATGGCTCGCCGGAGCACGGCCTCGTCGAGCACGGCCCACACCTCGAGCGGCTCCGTCTCGTGAAGGCGCCTCTGGCGGTTGAGGCGAATCTGGACCCGGCGCTCGACCACACCATGCGGATGCGGACCGTTGGCCTCGATGATGGCGCGGTGGTAGTTCTCCGTCTGCAGGAGTCCCGGCACCAAGGTCAGATGGTAGCTATGCATGACCCTGGCCTCGTCTTCAAGGCCGATAAGCGTTGCGAAATTCTGGGTCATGGTGTCGGCGTAGACCTGCCACCAGCCGCGTTCATTCGCTGTGCGAGCGAGGTTGAGCAGCCGTTCGGCCGTGGCCTCGGGCACCGAGTACAGGTTGAGCAGCTTGCGCAGGTCCGAGAGAGTGAGGGTCGTGCGCGCGTTCTCGATACGCGAGACCTTGGCGCTGGACCAGCCCAGCTCGTCCGCGATCTGCTCTCCCGTCATGCCGTGGGCCGCACGGAGTTCCCGGAGCTCTCTCGCGAGCTGACGCCCGCGCACGGAGGGGACACGCCGCTCACGGACCATGGCTGCCTCCTCGGTTTCGACGCCATCTGGCGTCATGCCTGCTGTCTTGCCGGAACAGAGCATCATGAAAGCTGTCAAGATGCTTCATGCACCAGGTTACATGAAAGCTTGCATGATTGGAGTGGATCAAGCATCCTGGAACAGGGATGCAAGTACAGCCGCCAAAGGGAGCGGTGGCAGTGAGAGCTGGCACGGGGGAACGCACCTGCGGCACCGGACAGATGGTGCGATGACCCATGACCGAACTGGCATTGGCCGATGACGACGCGCAGCGACTGGACTACCGGTTCCTGGTCGCCGTCGATCTTGAGGGCTTCAGCGCGCTGAGCACAAAGGACCAACGAGCCGTCCAAGCCGCTCTCCACGGAGCACTCGACGACGCCGCGACGCTGGCGGGACTCGACCGAAGCGCCTGGTTACGCCAGGTGGGCGGAGACGGAGAGCTCTCCGTCCTGCCTGCCGAGACCGATCCCGTCCGCCTGGTCGCTGTATTTCCGGAGCGACTCGCCGACGTCCTCGCCCATGTCAACGCCGCTCGCCATCCCGAACCGCGGATCAGGGTGCGGGTGGCGATCCATCACGGAACGCTCGCCTCCGGCTGCCTCGGTCCGGTCGGTCGGGCGCCCATCATCGTCTCCCGCCTTCTCGACTCGGGATCGCTGCGCAGGGAACTCGCCAGGCGCACTGATACCAACCTCGCTCTGATCGTCTCGGATTCGCTCTACAACGACGTCATCGAAACCCAACTGGGCGGTCTTCAGCCCGGGGCGTTCCGCCGTGTGGTCGTACGGGCCAAGAAGATCAGTTATCCCGCATACATCCAGCAGGAATGACCGGTGACCGACGTCACCGTCTCCGGCCCCCCTCGGGGACGCATCGGGGGCAGGCAGGTCGGCAAGACGCACCCTTCGAAGATCCAGGGGCAGGGCGGTGGGGGCAGGTGTTCGGGGCTAGCGGGTGCGGATCATCACCACCCCTCCAGCACCTGACGTCGACAGCGAGTGCACCCACCTTCGCCCTATTCCCTTCTGCCCTTGGTGTGATCGACCCAGGGGATCAGCCGCACTTGTTCACGGGGACGCCGTAGAGGGCGCGTGCTTTTGCGTGTTCGGCGACCGTCCAGATGCGGCCCTGGCCGCGGTAGCAGCTCAGGTCCTCGGGGCCCTTGGCGAGGCTCTGCGTGCCCTTCTTCTCCCAGCGGCCCTTGCTCCGGTTCCACACCGAGTGCAGGAGGACTCCCGGACGGGCGCCCGCTCCCTTGGCGTTGTGACCGAACCAGGCGTGCTCTTCGCCGCCGTTGAGATACGCGGTCACGCCGCCCTGGACGCGCTTGACCGGCAGTGGGGAGACCGCGAGCGCGCGGGCGTACCCGTCGCCGCCGGTGCGCGGCTTGCCGTTCCTCAGCGGCCAGGTGGCCATCCGGCCGTTCGGCGCCTTCTGGCCCGGGTCCTTCGGCTCGGGGCAGTACTCGCCGGTGACCAGGGAGTCCACCCCGCTGCGGTCGACCGACACCCACGACCACTTCGGCGGGCCGCTCGCCTTGCAGTTCTTCAGCGGCCCCTTGCCCTTGGCGTTCAGCCAGCTGCCCACCTGCGGCATCACGTACCGGTAGCCGTGGCCGTAGTAGGTCTTGCCGTGCAGGCCGACCCGGCCCTTCTTCTTGGTGGTGCCGTTCTTGCTCTTGCCGAGGTCGAAGATCCGGCGCATGTCGAACACGCGCAGGCCGAGCTGGGTCTCGGCGACGTAGAGGTGGTTGCCGTACCAGGTGACGCCGCCCGCGTGGCTCTTGATGTCCCTGTAGCTGGCCTTCTTGCCCTTCGTCATGCCGGGCATGACCAGCAGCACGTGCCGGTATGTGCGCTTCCTGAGGTTGACGAACGTGACGCGGATGTTCTTGGCCTTCGGCGCGTACCAGGTGACCACCATGGTGTACCCGGCCTTGCCCCACTTCTCGTTGTCCTTGGCGTCGGAGACGCTCGAGACGCCCTGCGGGATCCATCTCTGCTTCGAGGAGTCCTCGCCGGCCGCCCAGCAGTACGCGAGCGCCTTGCCCGGAACACTGGCGCCCTTCGGGGGGCATCCCTTCGAGCCCTCCGCGCGGAGCTTGCGGTTGCCCTTGGCGTTGAGCAGCGCCTGGACGCCGCTCTTCTTCAGCTTCTTGTCGAGGGCGTCGACGGTCTTCGTCCTGCTCGCGCCCTTCTTGATCACGAAGTCGGCCTTGCCGGGGGCCGCGGCGGGGAGCGGGGAGATGGAGCCGTCCGATGTCGCGGGGAGGGCGTAGACGCCACCGGCCACCATGGCGGGCAGGGCGACGCTCACGGCGCCGACCCGCAGTTTGCGCCGGTCCTTCACATGATCACCTCCGGAGGTAGCGGCGAACGTAGCATTCGGCATCTCGCACACAAACAACACTCTCCGCGAATGAACAATCGCCATGAGTCACTTGCGGGAGTTCGTCGCCTCCTTGTTGCGATCGCTCGTCACAGTCGGTAGTCGGATAATTTAACCCCCATTTACCTGCGGCCCGTAAGCCGAACGCCGCGTCGCGCGCCCGCTCCCCGGGTCGGCCTGCGGTCGCCCAACTCGTCGGAGGTGCCGGCCGTGTCGATCTGAGGGGTGGACGTTCGTGTAGGGGGTGACGGGGTCGCGGCGAGCGCGGCCCCCTTGGCACGGAAGGGGTCGGCTCATGCGGTCGGTCATGGTCACGATGTTCGTCACGCTCGACGGAGTCGTGCAGGGGCTCGGACGTCCGGACGAGGACACCCGGGACGGGTTCGCTCACAGCGGTTGGGGGCCTCAGTACAACGACGAGGTCATGGGGCGCGAGATGGCCAAGGGCATGGCCAACTCCGGGGACATGCTCTTCGGACGCCGCACGTGGGAGGACTTCTTCACCGCGTGGGGGCGGGCCACCGACGGCAATCCGTTCACCACGCACATGAACGCGGCCAGGAAGTACGTCGCGTCCAGGACCCTGGAAGACGCGGACGCCTGGGAGAACTCGGTGCTGCTGCGCGGCGAGGCCGTCGAGACGGTCGCGGAGCTGAAGGCTCGGCCGGGGCCCGATCTGGCGATCAACGGCAGCGCGTCGCTGGTCCGGAGCCTGCACGCGGCCGGGCTGATCGACCGGTACACGCTGCTGATCCACCCGCTGACGCTCGGCGGCGGCAGGCGCCTCTTCGACGGGACCGCGCCCATGACCGAGTTCGAGCTCACCGGGAGCGTCACCACCACCAAGGGCGTGATCATCGCTCATTACGCCCGCCGATGACCTTGTGGGGTTCGGGGGTGTTGGTTAGCTTTCGGGCTACCTCGCCGCCGGTGTTAGGACCCCCATGCTCCCTGAGAAGGCGTCCCGCCGGACCCGCGTGCCCCGGGCCGGCGGGGGCCTGGCGCTGGCACTGCTGTGCGGCGCCCAGCTCACGCTGGTGGTCGACGCCTCGATCGTGAACATCGCGCTGCCCAGCATCCAGCGCGGCCTCGGGTTCGGCGACGCCGGGCTTTCGTGGGTGGTCAACGCCTACACGCTCGCGTTCGGCGGGTTGCTGCTGCTCGGCGGACGGGCCGGCGACCTGTTAGGGCACCGGCGGGTGTTCGCGGCGGGGGTCGGGGTGTTCACCGTCGCGTCGCTGGTCGGGGGGCTCGCCGTCACGCCGGGGTGGCTGCTGGCGGCCAGGGCGATGCAAGGGGTCGGCGCCGCGCTGGCCGGGCCGGGCGCGCTGGCGCTCCTCGCGACCACGTTCCAGGACGCGGAGCGCAGGAGCCGGGCGCTGGCCGTGTTCTCCGTCGTCGCGAGCGCGGGGATGGTGGTCGGGCTGGTGCTCGGCGGCGTCCTGACGGCGTGGGCCTCGTGGCGGGCGGTCCTGTTCGTCAACGTGCCGGTGGGGGCGGCGATCGTCCTGCTCGTGCCGCGGGTCGTCCAGGAGTCGGCCAGGCGGGAGGGACGGTTCGACGCGGGCGGGGCGCTCATGTGCACGGTCGGTTCGACGCTGCTGGTGTACGGGTTCATCCGGGCGGCCGAGCGGGGGTGGTCCGGGGGGCTCACGATCGCCGCCTTCTGCGGGGCGGGCGTGCTGCTGGCGCTGTTCCCGGTGGTCGAGGCGCGGGCGCGGCAGCCGATCGTGCCGCTGGGGCTGTTCGCCGACCGGGACCGGGTGGGCGCCTTCCTCATGCGGTTCCTGCTGACGGCGGCCATGAGCGGGATGCTGTTCTTCCTGACGCTCTACGTCCAGGGCGTCCTCGGGTACGGGCCGCTGGAGACCGGGTTCGGGTTCCTCCCGACGACGGTCGCGCTGATCGCGGCGAGCCGGGCGGTGCCGTGGCTGCTGCCCCGGTACGGGCCGCGGCCGATCATGGCGGCGGGGGCCGTGCTGTGCGTGGCCGGGATGGTGTGGCTGACGCAGGTGACCCGGGACAGTTCGTACGCCGGGGTGATCCTCGGGCCGGTACTGCTGTTCGGCGCCGGGACGGGGCTGGTGGCGGTGGCGGCGACGTTCGTGGCGATGGCGTCGGTGCCGGCCGGGGAGTCCGGGGCCGCCTCGGCGCTGCTCCAGAGCATGCAGCAGATCGGCGGTTCGCTGGGGGTGGCCGTACTGGTCACCGTCGACCACGCCGGTTCCTCCGAGGTGGACGGCATGCGGGACGCGTTCACGGCGGGGGTCGGGTTCACCGTCTGCATGCTCCTGGCGCTGGCGGCCTTCCGCGGTCAGGGGCGTTCCGGGGCGGAGGGACGAAGGCGCGGTTCGCGGCCATGACGCCGTTCCGCCGGACGGCACACGCGTCCGCCCGCCTCCCGGGAGGCGGGCGGGCGCGCTCGGCGGCTTCACCGGGCAGGGGCGGCCAGGCGGTCAAGGTGCCGGTGGGCGGCGCCGTCAGGCGCCGGGTGCGAGGACGACGACCTTGCCGGACACCTCGCCCGCGGCGGCCCTGGCGTGGAGCGCCGGCAGCTCGGCCAGCGGCACCCGCTCGGCGACGTCGATGCGCAGCTCGCCGCTGTCGACCAGGGCCACGAGCTGCGCCAGCTGGCCGGCGTCGCTGCGGACGAAGAGGTCGACGCCGCGCACCCCGCGCTCCTCGTCGGAGGGCGCGGGCATCCACACCGTCGTGTTCACGATGACGCCGCCCGGACGGACCAGGTCGGTCATCGCGGCCAGCTCGTCCGGGGCGACCGGCGCGAGGTTGAACACGACGTCGACCGGTTCGGTCACCGCCGAGGACAGCACCGTGGTGGTGTGGTCGACGACCTCGTCGGCGCCCGCCGCCCGGGCGCGGGCGCCGCTGCGGGGGCCGGCCGTGGCGATCACGTTGGCACCGGCCCTCTTGGCGAGCTGCACGGCGTAGCCGCCGACCGCTCCGCCCGCGCCGTTGACCAGCACGCGCTGCCCGTCCGCCAGCTTGGCGTGGTCGAAGAGCGCCTGCCACGCGGTGAGGCCCACCGCCGGCAACGCGGCGGCGTCGGCCAGCGGGACGTTCTTGGGCGCGGGCGTGAGAACCTCGGCCGGCGCGAGGACGTACTCCGCGGCCGCGCCCGCCCCCGCCATGGGCAGGAAGCCGACGACCTGGTCACCCACCTCGACGCCGGCGACACCCTCGCCCAGCGCGTCGACGGTGCCGGCGACGTCGAAGCCGGGGGTGTGCGGCAGCTTCACCGGGATGGGACCGCGCATGCCGCCCCCGCGAATGCCGGCGTCGATGGGGTTGAACGAGGTCGCGGCGACGCGGATCCGGACCTCGCCGGCGCCGGGGGCGGGCTGCTCCACGTCCTCGTAGCGCAGGACGTCGGGCTCGCCGTACTCGTGGAAACGCACTGCCTTCATCGGGGTCTCGCCTTCACTGGTCCTAGTTGCTTCAAATTCGAAGCGCCTGCACTCAAAGTACTGCTGATTCAAATTCGAAGCAAGTGGCGTCCGACACCCCGGCCCTACCCGGGCCGGGGTCGGGAAACGTCCCGGCCCCGCGGGTCCGGCGAGGATGCGGGGAGGGCAGGGCGGACACGCGACCGGCGAGGTCACGGATGTGGCGCGGGCGGACTACCCGGGTGGGCCGCCGCGTCGAGCTACGGGACGGCGGCCCGGAGCCGTCACGTTCCGCGCTTGCGGCGGCGGGGTGCCGCCGAGCGGGGCGGCGCGGCGCGCATGTGGTCCCGTACCGGCACGAGCAGGTCGGCGAGGGCCCTGACGTCGTCGCGCGACAGCGGCTCGAAGAGCAGGCCGCTCACGACCTCGATGTGGCCGGGCAGCACCTTGGCGAGCAGCGCGCGGCCGGCGTCGGTGATGGTGACGGCGATGCCCCGCTCGTCGTCCGAGGCGGGGGCGCGCACGACGAGGCCCGCCTTCTCCAGCAGGCCCGCCTGGTAGGTCAGGCCGCTGCGGCTGTAGACGACGCCGTCCGCCAGGTCGGTCATGCGGTGGCTGCCCGTCGGCGAGTCTCCGAGGCGGGCCAGCAGCTGGAACTGCACGTAGCTGAGGTCGCCGGCCTCGCGGAGCTGCTGCTCGACCGCGTGCCGGAGCAGGCTGGTCACCTCGATGAGCGCGAAGTACGCGCCGAGCTGCGCGGGGTCGAGCGACGGCGACGGGTCGGGCATGGCCGAAGTCTACTGCTGCGAATTCGAAGGGTCCGGTGCGATGTTCAGGGACGTTCCGGATCGCAGAGCTGGAGCCGCAGCTCGCAGCCGTAGCGGCGCCCCTCCGCGTCGGGGAGCCACGATTCGTCCAGGTCCGGGAGAAGTTCGGTGAAAACGACGGGTACGTCGTCGCCGGACGCCTCGCGCGCCGTGCGGAGCAGCGTCGCGAACGACGAGACGTACCGGGGGCCGGTGAAGTCGACGTACACGGGCTTGACCTCCGTGCCCACCTTCGCGAACACGCGCTCGGGCATCCCGAGGGCGCGGCGCAGGCGGCGGGCGGCGAGGTACTCGTGGTGGCCGTGCGCGGGAGCGATGCCCGTCCCGCCGACCGTGGTGCGCCAGGTCTCGCGGGCGACGACGAGCCGGTCCAGCGTGAGCCGCGGCTGGTGCGGGCCCGCGCCCGCGAGCTTGAACGCCTCGGTGCCCAGCCAGCCGAACAGCAGGGCGAACACCTCGCGGAGCGGACGCCGGAACCCTTCGGGCCCGGTGACCTCCAGGGTTCCGTCCCGCTCGGACACGGTGAGCGCGGCCAGCGGGAGGACGCGGGCGGGGTCCGCGCCGGGTGCGGCCGTGAACGCCAGCTGGTGGTCGGTGACGCCGAGGACCGGCGCGATGCGCGCGGTGTACCGGGGCCACCAGGTCGGGTACAGCGGACGGAACTGGGGGCCGATGTCCTCGGCCGCCGCGGCGCGCAGCCGTTCGGGGTCGGGGTGGCGCTCGGTGAACAGGGCGCAGTCGAGGGTCGGCCACGCGGTGTGCATCTCGCCGAGGACCAGGGTGAACTCCCCCGCCGCCATCGCCTCCACGCTGGTGGCGCGGACACACAGGTCGGGGCTGTGGATTCGGGCGCCTGCCCAGCCCGGGCGTTCGGCGGCGAACAGCCGGGCGGCCTCAGCGCGGAGGCCTTCGGAGGTGAAGCTCCGGCGGTGTTCGTGTGGCGCGGAACCCAGGTCGAACAGCGCGGTCCAGCGGCGGCCGAACTCGGCGGCGACCGCGTCCGCCGGCCGGTCCTTCCCGGTCAGGAGGGGTTGGGCGGCGTCCCAGAACTCCGGCATCGCGACGGTCGCGCCGGGTTCGAGGAGGTCGCGGAAGGCGGCGTCGTACGCGTCCGCCAGGACCGCCGACAGCCAGCGCGAGGCGGGCAGGAGGACCGACCCGAACGGGCCCGACAGCGCCTCAAGGAGCGGGCGGCCTAACGTGAGGTCCAGGTCGCGGACGGTCTCCTCGTAGCAGAGCCGCCGTCCCGCGTACATCTGCCCGCTCCGCCGCTCCGGCTCCGCTCCGGTGACGGCGGTGAACTCGGCGTCCAGCACGCTCAGCGCGGCGGCCAGGGCGTCGGCGTCGCCCGCCGCGGCGGCGACGGCGGCGCGCGCCCGGTCGAGCCGGGCGAGCCCGGCCAGCGCCCGCTCCCGTGCCCGCGGCTCGGGGATCGCTTCGAGCGCCTCGCGCAGGACGTGTTCCGCTTGCGGGTGGTACGGCATGTTCACACCGCGCCAGACGATCCCGTCCTCGACCAGGCGGTCCAGCGCCGCGGCCAGGTGCGGTTCGGGGGCGATCTCCGCCGCGGCTCGGGTGCCGTCGCATCGGGCGAGCACTTCGGCCTCGGCGCCGGTCAGGGAGCGCGGGCCCTCCGGGCGCAGGACGCGGTCCCCGTCGACGGACAGGTGCGGGTGGAGGCCGGCGGGCAGCCATGGGGCCACCTCCGGGTCGTCCAGGAGCGCGGCGACGTAGGCCTCCAACGCCCAGAACTCGAAGTCGACCTGCCGGGAACGCACCAACCCCCCGCCGGGCCGCACCTTCACCGCCTCCGCCGCTTCGGGGTCGAGCAGGCCCCAGGCGACGGGGCCGAAGAAGCCCGCGGTGTCGTTCTTGCCGCAGTAGCGCTGCCAGTAGCGGACGAGGGTGTTCTCGCGCGCCCGCCGCTTCTGGCGTTCACGCCTCGGGTTCCTGCCCGGCCGGGCGGCCGGATCGTCGGCGAGACGTGCCAGATGCCGCGCGGCGCCGGGATTCTGCCATGTCACCGCTTCGCGGAAGAGCGGGTCCGCGGCGATCTTCGCGACGGCGCGGCCCGCGGCGGCCAATGCGGCGTCCACGGCCTGCGCGAATTCGGTCTCGCTCGCGTCCCCGTCGAGAAACGCGTCGGCGATTCGGGCGCATTCCGGTCCCGCGAAAAGGGCGAGGCCGTCCGCGGGAAATCCGGTCGAGCGGATCAGCACATCCCGCCAAACCGACCACGGCGTTCCTGGTAGTGGCACCGAGTGCCCCGTGTCGACCACCGCGAACTCCCTCCGCCAGCGAAACGGCTCTCGCCCCGGGACGATGATCACCATAATGTGTTGATTTGTTCGCCGTCACCATCCCGGAGGTCCGCAAATGCGCTGCGACGGTCTGTTCCTCGCCGGGCTCGCCCACCGGCTCCCCGAGACCGTGGACGTCGACGGCGCGGTGGAGGACGGCCGTTACGAATCGGGCGACCGGAAGGCCGACGACTACGCCTCCGTCACGGTCTCCGCCGGGGAGGCGCCGCCCGAGATGGCCGTCGTCGCGGCGCGCCGCGCGCTGGCCCGGGCGGGGCTTCCGCGGTCCGGCGTCGCGATCGTCCTGCACGCGTCGGCCTGGTTCCAGGGCGTCGACTACTGGGGGGCCGCCTCGTACGTGCACCGCGAGGTCCTCGGTGAGGACGGCCGGCACGCGCCCGCGATGGACGTCCAGCAGATGTGCGCGGGCGCGCTGGGCGCCCTGGAACTGGCCGCGTCCTACCTGGCCGCCGACGCCTCCCGCGGGTCCGCCCTGGTCACGACCGCGGACCGGTTCGCCGATCCCGGCTTCGACCGTTGGCGCGGGGACGTGCGCGGCATCGTCTACGGGGACGGCGCGGCCGCCGCGGTCCTCGCGCGCGACGGCTTCGCCCGGCTGCTGGCCGTCTCGACGGTCGCCGACACCGGGCTGGAGGGCATGTACCGGGGGGACGAGCCGTTCGCCGCCGTGCCCGGCCGCCGGGTGGACGTGCGCGCCCGCCGCGCCGCGTTCTCCGCGCACGCCCGGCACCTGGCGGGGAGCCTGCCCGACCGGATCGCCTCCGGCCTGGCCGAGGCCGTCGGCCGGACGCTGGACGAGGCCGGGCTGGAAATCGGCGACATCTCCCGGTTCGCCTTCCCGAACGTCGGCCTGCACGTGCTCCGCACCCGGTACGCCGAGCCGTTCGGCCTGGAGGTGGAACGCACCACGTGGGACTGGGGCCGCCGCACCGGGCACGTCGGCGCCGCCGACCAGCTCACCGGCCTGACCTGGCTGGTCGAGACCGGGCAGGTCGGGCCGGGCGACCGGGTGATGCTGGTCGGGATCGGCGCCGGGTTCGCCTGGACGTGCGCCGTCGTCGAGATCACCGCCCGCCCCGCCTGGGACGCCTGACCCGCACGGGACGCCCGACCCGCACGGCTCGCGCGTTCAGGTCAGGCGTTCGCGGAGTGCCGTCTTCTGCACCTTCCCGGTGACGGTCGTGGGCAGCTCGTCCACCAGCTCCAGCCGTTCGGGCCAGTAGATCGGGGTCATCTCCGCCTCCTTCAGCGTCGCCCGGATCTCCTCCAGGGTGACCGGCGGCGCCCCGGCGGCGGGCACGACGACCGCGCAGATGACCTGGTCGGCGCCCTCCCTGACCGGGATTCCGATCACGCTGGCCTCGGCGACGCCCGGATGCCGGCCGATGGCCGCCTCCAGCTCGGTGTCGGGCACGAGCAGGCCGTTGCGCAGCACGGTGTCCTTGGCCCGCCCGGTGATGCGGATGCCGCCGCGGCCGTCGTCGCGGGCGAGGTCGTCGGTGTTGAACCAGCCGTCCTCGTCCAGCAGCGCCTGGTAGGTCTCCGGGCGCCGGACGTAGCCGAGGCACTGGGTGGGGCCGCGCACCCACAGGACGCCCGACCCGTCGCGCTGGCCCTCGATCGGGTCGATGCGCAGCTCCATGTCGGCCATCGGGCTGCCGTCGCTGTGGGCGGCCCAGTCCTCGGGGTCGTCGGGGCGGCTGACGGTGACCGCGCCGTTCTCCGACATTCCCCACAGGGAGTGCAGCCGCAGCCCGAGCACCTCCTTGACCTCCTCGACGAGCTTCGGCGGGATCGGCGCGGAGCCGCTGACGACCGCGCGCAGCATGCCGAGGTCGCGCGGCGCCTCCCGCTGCGCGTCCACCAGCGAGCGCAGGTAGTGCGGCGGGGCGTAGACGTAGGTGACGCCGTTGGAGGCGAGCAGTTCGAGGGTGGCCGGGCCGTCCTGGGAGTCCTGGAAGACGGAGGTGCCGCCGAACGACAGCGGCATGAGCATGCCGCGGACGAAGCCCGTGTAGTGGGTGTTCCAGGCGACCATGGTGATGACGTCCGAGCCGTCGAGCCCGAACACCTCGGCCTCGCCGCGCATCGCCGCGTAGAGGGTGTTCTGGCTGTGCAGGACGCCTTTGGGCTCGCCGGTCGTGCCGGAGGTGAACAGCACCAGGAACGGCTCGTCCGCGTCGCGCTCCCGGCCGCCGAGGTCGTCCGCGCGGGTCCGCTCCCAGGGCGTGTCGAAGAAGTGGGCGTGCAGGTCGAGGGCGCCCGCGGGCTTCGGTCCGCCCGACACCGCGACGTGCTCCAGCGACGGCAACTCGCCCGCCAGCCGCACGCCGAGCTCGCCGAGCTCCTCGTCGCCGTGCACGGCCTCGGTGATCAGGACCCGCGCCTCGGTGAGGCCGAGCATGACCTCCAGTTCCCGCCGCCGGTAGATGGGCAGCAGCGGGCAGATGCGGGCGCCCGCCCGCAGGCAGCCGAGCGCGAGGGCGGTGATCTCCCAGCCGTTGGTGAGCTGGACGGCGACGGTGTCGCCCGGCCGCACGCCGAGCCCGGCCAGCGCACCGGCGCACCGGTCGGCGAGCCGGGCCAGGTCGGCGTAGGTCAGCTCGCGGGTCTCGCCGCCGACCCGGCGGGCGACGACCGCGGTCTTGCCGGGGTGCGCCCGGGTGTGCCCGCGCAGGTCGTCGAGGAAGGTCTCGTCCCGCCACCAGCCCGCCCGGCGATAGTGCGGTGCGTTGGTCGGCCCCGCCATCACGGCCTCCGTCTGTTATGTCACGACGTCACAAAAGACGAATCAATCTTGTTCTTATCGTGATGGTTCCGCTTTGCGCAAGATCATGTTTTTATGTTTTACGACCTAGGTTGCACCGGTCCACCCGGAGGAGCCGAGTTTGCCAGTGAAGGTGCTTTACATCACCGGTTGGTGCCGCAGCGGCAGCACCATGCTCGGCAACGTGCTCGCCGAGGTCCCGGGCGTGGTGCACGTCGGTGAACTGCGATTCCTCTGGTTGAACGGGATCCTCGGAACGGGCAGCAACGGCCGTTGCGGCTGCGGTTCCGGGCACCTCGAATGCCCATTCTGGTCGGAAATATTAGGGGACGTCCGGCCGTCCGGGACGTCCCTCGAACGGCACGCCGCCGAGGTCGTCGCCTGGCAGGACGCCTACCGGACGCGGCACACATGGCGGGTCCTGCGCGACCCCGCGCGCGGGCCGGCGGGCAACGGCTGGCCGGACGTGCTCGCCGCGACCTACCGCGCCGTCGCCCGGGTCTCCGGCGCGCGGGTCATCGTCGACAGCTCCAAGTTCGCCTCGGACGCCGCGCTGCTGGCGTCCCTCCCGGGCGTCGAGGGCCGCTACGTCCACCTGATCCGCGATCCCCGCGCGGTCGCGTGGTCGTGGCTGCGGCCGAAGGACTACACGGGCCGCCGCTCCGCGCTGAACAGCACCTGGCACTGGACCGGCTTCAACCTGGCGGCCGAGGCGGTCGGCCGCGCGCACCGTGACCGCTCGCTCCACCTGCGCTACGAGGCGCTGGCGCGCAGCCCGCGCGCCGCCGTCGACGCCGTCCTGGACCTGCTCGGGATCGAGGGCCGCAACCCCGTCGCCGCCGACGGGACGGTGGAGCTCGGCGGCAACCACACCGTCACCGGCAACCCGAACCGGTTCGGCCGCGGCCGGACCCGCATCGAGGAGGACCGCAGGTGGCACGCCGCGCTCCCGCGCTCCCAGCGCTCCGCGACCACGCTCATGGCGCTCCCCCTGCTGCACCGCTACGGCTACGAGAAGAGGGTGTGACGTGGACCTCGGACTGAACGGGAAGGTGGCCCTCGTCGCGGGCGGATCGGCGGGCATCGGGCTCGCGATCGCCCGCGACCTGGTGCGCGAGGGCGCGACGGTGTCGATCGCGGGCCGCGACGCCGCGCGCCTCGCCAAGGCCCGCGACGAGATCCGAGCGGACCTCGGCGCGGAGGTCGGGACGCGCCCGCTGGACGTGCGCGACACCGAGGCGGCGCGCTCCTGGGCGGACGGGGCCGCGGCCGAGCACGGCGCCGTCCACATCATGGTCACCAACGCGGGAGGGCCGCCCGCCGGGCCGACCGGGTCGTTCGGCCCGGACGACTACCGCGCCGCCCTCGACCTCGGGATGGTCTCCCACATCGGGCTCGTGCAGGCCGCGCTCCCCCACATGCGGGAGGCCGGCTGGGGCCGCGTCCTGATGGTCACCAGCGAGACGGTCCGCGACCTCATCCCCGCGTTCGCGCTGTCGGGGATCGTGCGGACCGGCCTCGTCGGCTACGCCAAGACCCTGGTCCACGAGCTGGGGCCGAGGGACATCACCGTCAACGTCCTCGCGCCCGGCTACACCGCGACGGACGCGCTGCTGTCCGGGATCACCGGCGAGCCCGAGGCGGAGACCGCCCGCGTCGCGCGGGAGGCGGGCATCCCGCTCGGCCGGGTCGCCCGCCCCGAGGAGGTCGCCGCCGCCGGGGTGTTCCTGCTGAGCGCCCGCGCGAGCTTCGTCACCGGCACCGTCCAGGTCGTCGACGGCGGCCGCTCCCTGGGGGTCTGAGTATGTCCGACCTGTCTGCATCCGGCCTGCCCGCGACCGACGTCCGCATGATGCTGGACGACCCGGAGCTGACCCGGCGCAGCCCCGGCGAGGAGTTCGCGCTCGCCCACGCCCGGCACGGCCCGGACGCGGCGGTCGAGCTGCGCGCCTCCATCAGCGACCTGTTCCCGCCGGCCAAGCGCCGCCCCCGGCTCACCGTCCGGCACCTGCTCCGCAAGGCCGTCGTGGACGCCGACGAGGTCACCGTCTTCACCGAGCGGGCCGAGAACACCTCGCCGGACGACGCCGCCCCCGAGTGGGAGTTCGACGTGGGCGCCGAGACCGTCCGGACCCAGGTCGTCCGGGCCTCGGTCCCCGTGGCCAAGGAGGTCCTCGCCGACCCCGCCGCGCTCGCCGCGTTCGTCGACTACCGCCTGCTCGTGCGGCTCGGCACGGCGGAGAACGACGTCCTGCTCAACGGCACGGGGCCCATCCAGGGCCTGCTGCGCCACCCGGGACTGCGCCGGCGCCCCGCCGACCCGGCGGACGAGGGGTCGGCGGCCCGGACGCTGCTGGCGACGGCCGCGCTGTGCGAGTGGTACGGCGGCTCGGCGGACGGCATCGTCATGCACCCCGACGACTGGTGGCCGCTCGTCGCGGAGGGCGCGTTCCTGGAACGGCTCGCCGTCCAGGGCGTCAAGGTCAGCAGGACCCGCATGGTGCCCGCGGGCACGGCCCTGGTCGGCGACTTCACCGCCGCCGCGACGCTGCTGGACCGGCGCTCGTCCACGATCCGGCTGGACGGCGGCGCGCTCGTGGCCGAGATCCGCGAGGGCCTCGCCGTGCACCTGCCCGGCCATTTCGTGCTCACCCCGCTCCCCGGCGGACGCTGATGGGCGGGCCCGCACCGACCCGCTCCCCCGCGGCGGACCTGGCGTCCGTCGCGCACCGGGTGCGCGAGCACATCGTGGAGATGTGCGCCGGACCGGAGGGCGGCCACCTCGGCGGGTCGATGTCGCTGGTGGAGATCCTCACCCTCCTGTACTTCGAGGTGATGCGCGTCGATCCGCGGCGTCCCGCGGCGATGGACCGTGACATCTTCATCCTCAGCAAGGGCCACGGCGCGATCTGCCTCTACGCGGTGCTGGCCGAGCGGGGCTTCTTCCCCGTCGAGGAGCTGGCGGAGTACTCCCGGCCGGGCAGCAGGCTCATGGGGCATCCGGTGCGCGCCGTGCCGGGGGTGGAGATGCCCACCGGATCGCTCGGGCACGGCCTCGCGCTCGCCAACGGCTTCGCCGTCGCCGACCCGGGGCGCCGCTGCTTCGCCGTCCTCGGGGACGGCGAGCTGCAGGAGGGCTCGGTCTGGGAGGCGGCCATGGCCTCCGCCGCGCTCGGCCTCGGCAACCTGACGGCCGTCGTCGACCGCAACAGCCTCCAGATCACCGGCCCCACCGAGGAGGCGATCGGGCTGGAGCCGCTCGCCGACCGCTGGCGCAGCTTCGGCTGGACGGTGCGCGAGGCGGACGGCCACGACTTCGGCGCGCTGCGCGAGGCGCTCGTTCCGGAGCGGACCGGGAGCGGGCCTCCCGTCGCGGTCATCGCGCGCACCGTCAAGGGCCGCGGCCTGCCGTCGCTGGAGGCGAAGACGCGCAGCCACTACGCGAAACTGAGCGGCCGCCAGGCCGACCGCTCACTCGCGGTGCTGCGCGCCCGGCGCAAGCGGGCGACCTCATGACCGCCGAAGGCGCGGAGCGGGCGCGGTCCGCGCGGGAGGTGTACCGGGACCTGCTGCCCGAGCTGATGCGCGCCGACGAGCGGCTGTACTGCCTGGACAGCGACACCGGGCTGTTCGACGCGGACTCCTTCGCGGACCTCCCCGGCCGCTACCTCAACCTCGGCATCGCCGAGCACAACCTGATGGGCACGGCCGCGGGCCTGGCCGCCAGCGGGAAGGTCCCGTTCGTGACCACGATGGCGACCTTCGCCGCGACCCGCGCGCTGGAGGCCATCAAGATCGACATCGCCTACAACGCGCTGCCGGTGCGGATCGTGGCCACCCACGCCGGCCTGGCCGCGGGGCATCTCGGCCCGACCCACCACTCGCTCGAGGACCTGGCCGTCATGCGGGCGCTGCCCGGCTTCACCGTGGTGGTGCCGGGCGACGCGGCGCAGGCGGGCGAGGCCGTCCGGCAGTGCGCGGCACTGGCCGGCCCCGCCTACGTCCGGCTCGGCCGCTCGGCCACCCCCGCCCTGGACGCGGCGGCCCCCGGGGGCGGGCCGTTCGAGATCGGGCGGGCGCAGTGGCTGCGGCGCGGCGGGGACGTGGCGCTCGTCGCGTGCGGGCCGCATCCCGTACTGGCGGCGGTGCGCGCCGCCGACCGGCTCGCGGAGCGGGGCATCCGGGCGACCGTCCTCAACCTGCACACGCTGCGCCCGCTCGACACCGCGGCGGTCGTCGCGGCGGCCGAGGGCACCGCGGGCGTCGTCACCGTCGAGGAGCACTGGCGCTCCGGCGGCCTCGGCGGCGCCGTCGCCGAGACCCTCGCCGAGCACGCGCCGGCCCGGGTGGCGCGCGTCGGCATGCCCGACACGTTCGCCGAGCGGGCGGGCGGCCAGGAGGACCTGCTCGACCGGTACGGCATCACGGCGGACGCGGTCGTCGCCGCGGCGCTGGACCTGACCAGCGGAACCCATGGAGGTGGAACGCATGACCCAGACCTGTCCCGAGTGTGAGGGCCCGGTGCAGCTCGCCGAGCCGGTCCGGCTGAGCGAGATCGCGCAGTGCGCCGACTGCTCCAGCGAGCTGGAGGTGGTCGGCCTGGAGCCGGTGACGCTCGCGCTCGCCCCCGAGATCGAGGAGGACTGGGGCGAGTGAGGCCGGTGGCCGTGCTGGCCTCCCGGGTGCGGTACGAGGAGAAGCGCGTCTTCGCCGCTCTGGAGCGGCGCGGGGTGCCGTACGCGCACGTGGACACCCGCCGGTTCAGCGCCGAGCTGGGCGGTCAAGCGGCGAACACGGGGCCGCGGTACGCGGCGGCGCTGAACCGGGAGATCTCCCACAGCCGCGCTCTCTACGCCTCGATGCTCCTGGAGGCGCGCGGCGTGCCCGCGGTCAACCGGTCGGAGGTGATCGCCGTCTGCGGCGACAAGCTGCGCACCTCGCTGGAGTTGGAGCGCGCGGGCGTCCCCGTCCCGCGCACGGCGGTCGCGCTCACCCCGGAGGAGGGCGTCGAGGCCGCCGAGCGGCTCGGCTTCCCCGTGGTGGTCAAGCCGCTGACGGGGTCGTGGGGACGGCTCGCGGCGGCGGTGCGCGACCGCGAGGCGGCGCAGACCGTCCTGGAGCACCGGGCCGCACTCCCCTCGCCGCTCCAGCACATCGTCTACCTGCAGGAACTCGTCGACAAGCCGGGCCGCGACATCTGTGTGATCGTGGCCGGGGACAAGGTGGTGGGCGCGACGTACCGCTACTCGGGCGGCTGGCGCACCAACGCCGCGCGGGGCGCGCGCTCCGAGCCGTGCCCGCTCACGCCCGAGCTGGTCGAGCCGGCGATGCTCGCCGCGCGGGCCGTGGGCGGCGGGGTGCTGGGCGTCGACCTTATCGAGGGACCCGAGGGGCCGCTCGTGCTGGAGGTCAACCACAACGTTGAGTTCCGCGGCTTCCAGGACGCGCACGGCGAGGGCGTGGACGTCGCGGACGCGATCGTCTCCCACGTGCTGGAGGCGGCGTGATCCGGGTCGGCGTCATGGGCGCCGCCGGGTACCTCGGCGGCGAACTGCTGCGCCTGCTCATCGGCCACCCGGGAACCGAGCTCGCCCACGCGGTCTCGACCCGGTTCCCCGGCCGCCGCGTGGACTCCGTCCACCCCAACCTGCGGGCCCAGACCGACCTGCTGTTCGGCTCGCCGGACGACCTGGACGCCTGCGACGTGCTGCTGATGGCGACCCCGCACAGGACCACCATGAACCTGCTGCCCGACATGCGGACCCGGGCCAAGACGGTCATCGACCTGTCAGGGGACTTCCGCGACCCCGACCCCGCCGTCTACGAGCGGTACTACGGCGTCCCGCACGCCGCGCCCGAGCTGCTCGGCGCGTTCGTGCCGGGCGTCCCCGAGCTGTTCCGCGCGGAGCTGGCGGAGGCCGACCTCATCAGCGTGCCCGGCTGCATGGCCACGGCGGCGATCCTCGCGCTGCACCCGCTGGCCGGCCTGGTCGGCCCGGACGTGCAGATCGACGCGCGCACCGGGTCGAGCGGGTCCGGCGCCCTCGCCGGGGACGCCAACCTGCACGCCGAGCGGAGCGGCGCGCTGCGGGTTTTCGCGCCGGTGGGGCACCGCCACGAGGCGGAGGTGACCCGGCTGACCGGGCTGGACGCCAGGATGACCGCCACCGGGGTCGAGGCCGTGCGCGGAGTGCAGGTCGTCTGCCACGCCACCGCCACCGGTCCGGTCGACGAGAAGGCCCTCCGCCGCGCCTACCGCGAGCGCTACGCCGGCGAGCCGTTCGTCCGGATCATCGCGCACCGGACGGGCACGCACCGGCTCCCCGACCCGAAGCTGCTCTCCGGGTCCAACTACTGCGACGTCGGCTTCGCCGTGGACGGCGACCGGATCACCGCGATCGCCGCGCTCGACAACCTGGTGAAGGGCGGGGCGGGCGCGGCGGTCCAGTGCCTGAACATCCGCACCGGCCAGCCCGAGACCCTGGGCCTGGGGTTCCCCGGCCTGCACCCGATCTGATGGGCACCGGACCGATGGGCCCTCGTTCGACGGGAATCGTGGTGGTGAAGTGCGGCGGCGCGGTGCCCGCCGGGACGGTGTGCGCCGACCTCGCCGGGCTCGCGGGACGGGCGGTCCTCGTGCACGGCGGCGCCGCCGACGTCGACCGGCTCGCCGGTGACCTCGGCGTCCCCGCCCGCACCCTCGTCTCACCGAGCGGCGTGACCAGCAGGCACACCGACCCGGCCATGCTGGAGGTGCTCACGCTGGCGCTCGCCGGACGGGTCAAGCCGCGGCTGCTGCGCGCCCTGGCGGCGAGCGGCGTCCCGGCCGTGGGGCTGACGGGGCTGGACGGCGGCCTGCTGCGGGCGCGGCGCAAGCCCGCGCAGCGCACCGTGCGCGACGGCCGGACCGTCATCGTCCGCGACGACCACAGCGGGCGGCTCACCGGCGTCCGGCCCCGGGTGCTGAACGTGCTGGTCGGAGCCGGGTTCGTCCCGGTGGTGTCGCCGCCCGCGCTGGGCGAGGACGGCGCGCCGGTGAACGTGGACGCCGACCGGGTCGCGGCGGCGGTCGCGGGCGCGCTGCGCGCCGAGCGGCTGATCCTGCTGACCACGGCGCCGGGCGTGCTGCGCGACGCCGCCGACGAGGGCACCCTGCTCGACCGCTGCCCGCTCCCCCGCGAGGGACCCGTCCCGCACGCGGCGAGCGGCGGCATGCACCGCAAGCTCATCGCCTCCCGTGAGGCCCTGCTCGCCGGCGTCCCCCGGGTCTCGGTGGCGGACGGGCGGGTCCCCCGTCCGGTCACCGCGGCCCTGGGCGGCGCCGGCACGACACTGGAGATCATGTGAGCGCCCCCGTCGAACTGCTGCACGCCATGCTGTCGATCCCGTCGCCGTCCGGCCGGGAGGACGATCTGGCGCGCTACCTGGAGAAGGCCATGAACGACCTCGGCATGGCCGCGCGCCGCGACGAGGCCGGCAACGTGATCGGCGACATCGGCACCGGGCGGGGACCGGTGGTGATGCTGCTGAGCCACCTCGACACCGTCGACCGGCCGCTGCCGGCGCGGCGCGAGGGCGGCCGCCTGGTGGGCCGGGGCGCCGCGGACGCCAAGGGCCCGCTCGCCGCGATGATCAGCGCGGCGGCGGCCCGGCCCTCGTTCCCCGGCACGCTGCGGGTCGTGGGCGCGGTCGAGGAGGAGCGGCTGTCGCGGGGCGGCGAGCACCTGGCGCGCACCGTCCCCGCGCCGGACGCGCTGCTCGTCGGGGAGCCGAGCGGCTGGTCGCGGGTGGTGCTCGGCTACAAGGGCAAGATCGACGTCGAGTACCGGGTCGCCCGTCCCGCGACGCACTCCACCAACCCCGAGGCCAAGGCCACCGAGGTCGCGGTGGCGTTCTGGCACGACCTGCTGGAGGCGCTCGGCCCCGAGCGCGACCACGCCGCGTTCGGCCTGCCCGCCGCCACGCTGCGCGGCGTCCGCGGCGACCTCACCGAGGCGCGGCTCGACGTCGACTGCCGCGTCCCGGTCGGGTACGACGCGGAGGCCTTCGAGGCTCGGCTGCGCGCATGCGCGAACGGCGGCGAGGTCACCGTCGTCCGGCACGTCCCGGCGGTGCGGAGCGGACGGTCCGACCCGGTGGTGCGGGCGGTGACGGCCGCCATCCGGCGCCACGGGGGGACCCCGCGGCCCACCCTCAAGACGGGCACCTCCGACATGAACACCGTCGCGCCGCACTGGGACGTGCCCATGGCGACGTACGGGCCGGGCGACAGCTCGCTGGACCACTCCGACGAGGAGCACATCGAGATCGCCGAGTTCCTGAAGGGCGTCGACGTACTGACCACCGCACTCGACGAGCTGGCCGCCGTCCTCTGACGGGCCGCCCCGCCCGCGCGCCGACCGTCACAGGGGACGGCCGCGAGCGCGGACACCGGTCGCCGGCCGGCGGGGTCAGCGGGCCCGGGCGGGAACGGCGAGGGTGCAGGGGCGCAGGCCGCCGGGGACGCCGGTGCGGGCCTCGCCGCCGCTCTCGTAGGGCAGGGCGAACGGCAGTCCGGCGGCGGCCAGCGGGCGCGGGCGGTCCATCAGGTGGAAGTGCAGGTGCGGCTCGGAGGAGTTGCCGGAGTTGCCGACCTCGCCGAGGACGTCCCCCGCCCGGACCCGGTCGCCCTTGGAGACGCGCAGAGACCCGCGGCGCAGGTGGGCGAAGACCGCGTACACGCCGTCGCCGAGGTCCAGGACGACGGAGTTGCCGACGATGAACCTGCCCGCCGACAGCGTCAGCAGCGACAGCAGCTGGCGGAACACCACCCCCTCGACCAGCAGGTAGGCGACCCCCGGCAAGGAGTTGCGGCTCCAGTGGTCGCGCTGCCAGCCGCTCGCCTGGACGACGACGCCGTCGGCCGGTGCGAGGATGTCGCGTCCGAAGGACGGGAAGGTGTCGGGCCGGGCGGCGAGCGGCCAGCGCCGCGTGGCGCGCCACTCGCCCTCCGGGACGTGGACCAGGTCGATCGCGTAGGACTGGCCGAGCTCGTGGGTTCCGTGGCTGGGCACCTTGTCGGCGGGGCTGTTGACGGGGACCCAGCGTCCCTCGACCGGGCTGCGCAGGACGACCGGCCCCCGGCCCGGCGCGCCGCCGGGCACGAAGAACAGCACGAGCCCCGCCACGATGAGGGCCATCCCGAGGCCTCCCACCATGTCCACGCCGTGCAGGGACGTGCTGAAGGAAAGGGCCAGGCCCAGCAGGATGAACAGCGTCCGGAATCGTGCGAGTGTCCTGAACATCGCCCCTCCATGGGCTGTCGGTGTCGGGTCAGCGGCGGGTAGCCGCGAGCACGGTGAGGATCGGCACCACCCGTTCGCCGGGGACGGAGTAGCGCCCGCGACCCGTGGTGCGCAGCCAGCCGGCCGCGACGAGCTGGCGCAGGTGGTGGTAGAGCTGGCCGGTCGTGCCGAGGCTCTCCAGGCCGGCGAGCTCGGCGGCGGTGCGGGCGCCGTGCATGATCTCCCGGAGCAGCAGCAGCCGCACGGGGTGCGCGAGGGCCGAGAGCGCCTCCGCGGACTGCGACCAGTCGTCGGCCAGCAGGTCGCCGGCCGGGTGCCCCTGCTGCCATTCGTAGTGCTCGCCGGACGGGAGCGTGACCGAGCCCGTGAACAGCACCGCGCCGGGGCCGGCCGCCCGCTCCTTCAGGGCGTCCAGCGCCCAGAACGTGTCGGCCGGCTCCGGGGGCCCGGCTTCGGGGGCGGCCTCTTCGAGCGCGGCCACGCGCTCCTCCAGCCGCGCGACGCGCTCCGCCAGCGTCTCCTCGGTCACCTCTCCACTATTACGTAATTACGTAGACTTGACAAATCGGGCCGCTCGGCGGGAGGCGCGGCTCGGGCGGCGCGGGGCGCTGGTCAGTCGGAGGCGCGGGTCACCAGGCCGCGGTGCCGCGCCAGGTAGGCGCGGTGGTCCCAGCCGTCCAGGAAGCGCGCGGCCGCCTCCCGGCCCGCCTGGTAGAGGCGCTCGCGGGTCGCCGCGTCGAGGTGGAAGTCGGTCGCGAGCACGCCGCCGGTGCGGGCGAACATGGTGCGGGCCACGATGGCGGGCTCGTCCATCTGCACCCGGTCGTGCGCCTCCGCCATCGTCGAGACGAGCGCGCGCCCGTAGCCGAGGGGGCCGCGGACGGTGCGCCACTCCGGGTACACGCCCCCGGAGAGGGGACGGGGCGACAGCTTCACGCCGAAGGTCGGCCAGCGGGGTTCGCGGTCGTCCCGGTCGAAGATGGTGATCGGGTAGTTGGAGAGCATCCCGCCGTCGACCTGGACGCACCTGCGGCCGTCGCCCCGGCAGAGGCGGCGCGGCCGGAAGAACACCGGAATCGACGCCGAGGCGCGCACGGCGTCCGCGACGGACTGCTCGTCGGGGTCCAGGCCGTAGCGGTCGTAGTCCCACGGCAGGCGGACCATCCGCCCGCTGCTGATGTCGGAGACCACGACGACGAGCTTGTAGGCGTGCCGCGGCGGCAGCGCCGAGCCGGGGTCGTGCAGTTTCAACTGCCCGAACGTCTCGACCCCGCATTCCCTCAGGTGTGCCGCGATCCACTTGTGGAGGGCGTCGCCCCTGTAGAGGCCGAGCGTGGTGAGCAGGGAAAGGCCGCGGACGGCGGCGAAGCGCGAACCGTCCTGGAACGACCGGTAGTCGACCCCGCGCATGAGCTCGACCATCTCCGGGACCGGCATCCCGGCCGCCAGCAGCGACCCGATGAGCGCGCCGGCGGAGGTTCCGGCGACGCGGGCCGGCGCGCCGAGCCGGTATCCGCGCGCCTGCGTCTCGGCGATCGCGCCGACCAGCGCGATGCCCTTCACGCCGCCGCCCTCCAGCACGAGGTCGGCGCGCGGCTGAGCCGAAGAGTCCATCGATTCCCTTCCCCCGCGGCGCCGGACGGCGGCGCGGGCCGTTTTCCGGCCGGAATGGAAAACGGCTGACCGGCGAATGCGATCCGTTCGCCTCTCTCCTGGAAGATGCCCTCTCGATCTTTATTTCAATGTTCTGGGCGCGCAATTTTTCCGCATGTTCTCGGCGATCGATAAAAGCGGCGGCGGCGAGGTCCATCGCGATCGCCGGCGGGCCGGCCGGACCCGGGTCGGCGGACAGGAGACCCCTACGGCTCGAAAACTTTCGCAGGGTGAGCCCGGCTTCCGCTCGCCGATCACCTGCGCTGACCTTTGAAAGCTGGAACAGACGGTTGACGCGCGGATCCTCCGGAGTTAGTTTCCTGGCGGTCCCCGAAAAGGTATCGAAACTTTTCGGCACCTGCTCCCCGCCGGAAAGGCGGCCGAATGGACAGATCCACACGGACCTGGACAAGGAGGAATGACACCATGAGGAGAGCACTGACCGCGGTGCTCGGCGCCGGCGCGCTGCTCCTGGCGATGCTGGTGACCGTCGCGCTTCCCGCGTCGGCCGCGCCGGGCACGCTCAAGGAGGCCGCCGCGGCCACGGGCCGGGTCTTCGGCGCCGCCGCCGCCCAGGCCCACATGGGCGAGTCGGCGTACGTCTCCACGCTCGACCGCGAGTTCAACCAGCTCACGCCCGAGAACGAGATGAAGTGGGACACCACGGAGCCGTCAAGGAACTCGTTCAACTTCGGCCCCGCCGACCAGCTCGTGAGCCACGCGCAGGCGCAGGGCATGAAGATCCGCGGGCACACGCTCGTCTGGCACCAGCAGCTGCCGGGCTGGGCCGGCGGCATCTCGTCCCGCGACGACCTGCTGAGCGCCATGCGGAACCACATCGCGAAGGAGGCGGGCCACTTCGCGGGCAAGGTCGCCTACTGGGACGTGGTGAACGAGGCGTTCCAGGACGGCGGTTCGGGCGCCCGGCGAGACTCGGTGTTCCAGCGGGTCATCGGCGACGGCTACATCGAGGAGGCGTTCCGTGCGGCGCGCGCCGCCGACCCCACCGCCAAGCTCTGCTACAACGACTACAACATCGACGGCCAGAACGCGAAGAGCAATGCCGTCTACACCATGGTCAAGGACTTCAAGGCGCGCGGCGTCCCGATCGACTGCGTCGGCCTCCAGGCGCACCTGACGCTGGGGAACGTCCCGGCCGACATGCAGGCCAACATGCAGCGCTTCGCCGCGTTGGGCGTGGACGTCCACATCACCGAACTGGACATCCGCATGTCCACCCCGGCGGACGCCTCCAAGCTCGCCACCCAGGCGAACGACTACAAGAAAGTCGTCTCCGCCTGCCTCGCCGTGTCGCGCTGCACGGTCATCACCGTCTGGGGCATCACCGACAAGTACTCCTGGATCCCGGATGTGTTCCCCGGTGAAGGCGCCGCGCTCCTGTTCGACAACAACTACGCCAAGAAGCCCGCGTACGACGCGTCCCTCCAAGCCCTCGGCGGCCAGGACCCAGGCGACCCGGGCGATCCGGGCGACCCCGGCACCGTCACTTGCACCTACACCCGGACCGCGCAGTGGAACACGGGCTTCAACGGCCAGGTGACCATCACGGCCGGCGCCACCGCGATCGGCTCGTGGACGGTCGTCATGACGATGGGGTCGGGCCAGCAGATCACCACTCTCTGGAACGGCAACGCGACCACGACCGGCAACGTCGTCACGGTGAGGCCGGTCGCGTGGAACGGCAATCTCGCGCCCGGCGCGTCCGCGTCGTTCGGGTTCAGCGTCAACGCCTCCAACGGGAACCTGGCGGACCCGGCCATCTCCTGCGGCAGCCCCTGACCCGCTCGCGCCGACCCGCCCCCTTCCTCCGGCCTGGCGGCTCCATGCCGCCGTGCCGGACACGGCCTGACGACTCGCCACGAATACCCGCGCCCCGTACATACATCCCCCAGCGCGGGTAGAGGAGGAAGCCGGAGGAGCGAGGACGAAGGTGGGCTCCGCGGACCCCAGCGGATGCCGTGGATGTCATGGAAGGAGAAGCGCCATGCGCGCCTTGACCGTCCTGCCGGAGAAGCACGGCTCGCTGGCGGTGACGGACGTCCCCGACCCGGAGCCCGGGGAGGGCGACCTCCTGGTCGACGGGCTCGCCGTGGGGGTGTGCGGCACCGACAAGGAGATCGCGGCCGGGGACTACGGCTGGGCCCCGCCGGGACGCGACCGCCTCGTCATCGGGCACGAGTCGCTCGGCCGGGTGCGGCGCGCCCCGTCCGGCAGCGGCTTCTCCCCCGGCGACCTCGTCGTCGGCGTCGTGCGGCGGCCCGACCCGGAGCCCTGCGGGGCCTGCGCGCACGGCGAGTTCGACATGTGCCGCAACGGCCGGTACACCGAACGCGGCATCAAGGAGATCGACGGGTACGCGAGCCAGGCGTGGCGGGTCGAGGCCGACTACGCGGTCCGGCTGGACCCGCGGCTCGCCGAGGTGGGCGTGCTGATGGAGCCGACCACGGTCGTCGCGAAGGCGTGGGAGCAGGTCGAGAAGGTCGGCGCCCGGGCGTGGTTCGAGCCGCGCCGGGTCCTGGTGACCGGCGCGGGCCCGATCGGGCTGCTCGCGGCGATGCTCGGCGTGCAGCGGGGGCTGGAGGTCCACGTCCTCGACCGCGTGGCGGACGGGCCGAAGCCGCGGCTCGTCGCCGACCTCGGCGCGACCTACCACCGGGGCGGCATCGAGGAGGCCGTCGCCGGCGCGGAGCCGGACGTGGTGATCGAGGCGACCGGCGCGTCCCGCATGGTGTTCGGCGCGATGGCGCACAACGCCTCGTACGGCATCGTGTGCCTGACCGGCGTGTCCTCGGCCGGGCGGCCCCTGGAGGTGGACGCGGGGGACCTGAACCGGCAGATCGTGCTGGAGAACGACGCGGTGATCGGGTCGGTCAACGCCAACCTGCGGCACTACGCCGCCGCCGCGGACGCCCTCGCCCGTGCCGACCTGGACTGGCTCGGCCGGCTGATCTCGCGCCGCGTCCCGCTGGAGCGCTTCGCCGAGGCCTTCACCCCCCATCCGGACGATGTGAAAGTCGTCGTCACCCTCACCGAATAACCCGTCGAATAAATACCTCAAATACCAACAATCCTCAATCTTTCCGGCGTTCGAATACGGGAAAAGCCGTGCGGGCGATGCCGCATCCGGCCAGTATGCGGGCATGACGTTCCCGCTGATGCACGGGTACGACCACATCAACGTGGCGGCGCGGCTCGACCCGGTCGCGGACGTCCGCGACCGGGAACTCGGTGAGCGGATGCTGCGGTACCCGAAGATCTTCCCCGCCGGATCCCCCGAATTCGGCTATGCGGTGCAATTCACGAAAGAATGGCGAATCGCGTCGCTGGGCGCGGACGGCCCGGCCACCGCCCGCTACAGCCTCGCGATGGACCTGCGCACCGCCGCCGCGAAGGAGGCCGACGCCGCAACCGTCCAGGCGATGCTCTCGGCGGCCGGCCGGCTCGACCCCGAGGAGGGCGAGCAGCTCGCCAAGGACGAGTGGGAGATCGGCGACCGCCGCTACCGCGTCGTCCGGGTGGAGAAGTTCATCCTGCTCGGCGACCGGGTGATGGAGCCGCCCCGGTCCACCGACGCCGACCTCGCCGCGAACGGCCTGCTCCGCGACCACCTGATCGACCCGTCGGCGCCGTGCGGCCAGTGGGAGGCGCAGCTCCGGCTGAACCTCGTCGGGCGGCTGCCGGTGCCCGGCACCGTCCCCGACATGGTCCGCACGGAGGCGCGGCACGCGATCCAGACGCATCCCGGGGTCGTGCTGCTCCCGCCCGCCTTCATCGCCGTGGAGGTCGACGGCGAGGCCTGGGCCCCGCTCACCGGCGGCGACGACCCGGAGGAGGCCCGCGACCGGCTCGCCCGCCACTTCACCGACCTCATGCCGAGGCTCCGCGAGTTCCAGGGCGACCCCCCGTCGCCCGCCGAACTCGCCGAGTGGGCCGCGATAGCCGACGGCATCAGGGCGACGCCGGGCCACCACTTCACCGTCCGGGGCCGCGACTTCCGCACCGTCCGCGTCTGCCGGATGCTCCGCCTCGGCCGCGACGGCCCCGAGGCCCCCCGTCCCTCCGACCAGGACCGCTACGGCCTCCCCACCTTCGGCTGACCGTCCGGTTCCGGTGCGCGTCGCGCGATCTTCCACGGGTGTCCACCTCCGGCTCCTTGCCTTTCGCCGCGCGCGAGTCATGATCGAAAAGCAGGGGAGCCGGGTGGAAGGGCGGGTGGATGGTGCGCGGGTGGGTGGCCGGTTGGGCGGTGGTGGTCGTGGTGGTCGGGTTCGGCGGGGTTTCCGCGCGGGCCGGGGTGGGGCCGCCGCCCGGGGTCGACGGGGCCGGGTCGGGCGAGCGGCCCGACGGGCGGGTGCGGAGCGCGTCTTCGGCCGGGATCGGGGAGGTGCGGTTCGGCTCCCCTGAGCAGCTCGCGTCCGGGGTGACGTTCCGGACGTTCGAGACTTCCGGGGCCGGTGGGCCGGTCGCCGGGGATCTGCTGGACGTCGACCTTCGCAAGGCGGAGGTCGGGCTCCTGCGGCCTCCCGTGGTCGCCGCGCGGCGCACCGTCTCGGCGATGGCGGACGCGCGGCACGCCGTGGCCGGGGTGAACGGCGACTTCTTCAACATCAGCGAGACCCATCCCGGGGTGGCGCCCACCGGGTCGTCGTCCGGGCCGGAGGTCGACGGCGGGCGTCCGCTCAAGGGGGCCGTGCCGGACGGGCAGCGGTTCGGTCCCGCGCTGCCGCCCGGCACGTCCACCGAGGACGTCATCGGGGTGGGCGACGACAGGCGCGGGCATGTGGCGCGCCTGCGCCTGACCGGGACCGTCCGCTCCGGGGGGACGTCCATCGCGCTGCGCGGTCTCAACCAGTACGCGCTCCCGGTCGGCGGCGTCGGGGCGTTCGGCCCCGAATGGGGCGAGGTGTCGCGGCAGCGCGCGGTGTGCGGGACCGACCTGGTGCGGAGCGACCCGTGCAGCACGAACACCGCCGAGGCGACCGTGCGGAAGGGGGTGGTGACGGGGGTCTCGGGCGCGGTGGGCGGCGGCGCGATCCCGTCCGGCACGACCGTGCTCGTGGGTCGGGAGGAGGGCGCCGACGCGCTGCGCCGGCTCAAGGTCGGCGACCGGGTCCAGGTCTCCTACCGCTTCGCCGGTCCGGTCGGCTTCCGGTTCGCGGTGGGCGGGTTCCCGATCCTGCGGGACGGCAGGCCGCTGGACGGCCTGGGCACCGCCGGCCCGGCACCGCGCACCGCTGCGGGGGTGAGCCACGACGGTCGGCACGTCTACCTCGTGGTGGTGGACGGCAGGTCGGAGCGCAGCGGCGGGGTGACCATCCCCGAACTGGCGTCCCTCCTGGACGAGGCGGGCGCCGACGACGCCGTGAACCTCGACGGCGGCGGCTCGTCGACGTTCGTCGCGCGGTCCCCGGGCGAGACCTCGGTGACCGTCCGCAACACTCCTTCGGACGGAACGGAACGCGCGGTCGCCAACGGGATCGGCGCCTTCGCGACCGCCTCCCGCCCCTGAGAGCTCCCTGACGGCCATCCCGGCCGCCTGGGGAGCGGGTCATCAGAGCCCGCCCCTCGGCGCGGGGCCGATTGCGGACATGGAGGACGGGTCTGGACAATGTCCGGATGGTCTACCCCCGCACCAGCGCGATCGTCGTCACCGTCGTGCTCCTGATGGGCGCGGCGTGGGCCTGCACCTCCGTCGCGTCGCCGAAGCTCCCGGCCCGCGCGGGCCCGCCCCCGGCCTGGACGCTCTCCGCGCCGACCGGCGAGAACACCACGTCCGTCGTCGGGCGGGTCGCGGTCATCGCCAACGACCGGGCGGTCCTCGGCGTCGACGCCGGGTCCGGCCGGGAGCTGTGGCGGGTGCCGTCCGGCGAGGACGACGAGGTCGACGTGGCGGGCACCCTGATCGTGCACCGGCGGAAGACCTCCGCAGGCGAGGTGGACATGGTCCGGTTCGCCGTCGTCGATCCGGCGAACGGGCGGACGCTCTGGCAGGGCGGCCCGGTCCGGGAGGCACGGGTCACCCGGGACGCCGTCCTCACCACCGTCTGCGACTCGGGGGCCGACTGCGAGATCACGCGGAGGGATCTGCGCACCGGGAGGGTCCGGTGGAAGCTCCAGGGCGACGAGGTGTGGCTGGCGGACACGGCCGTCGGAGTGCGCCGGCCCCTCGTCCCGGACACCGACCGGGTCTTCCCCTCCCGCCGGGGCGACGACCGTCCCCCGCCGCCTCCCCGGAGGGAGGGGAGCGGCTGGTACACGGTGGTGGTCGGGCGGAGCCTGATCACCACCGACCACGACCCCCCGTCCGGTGACGAGAACTGCACCGTCACCGTCACCGCGGCCAAGGCTGGGGCCGCCCACCGCGAGTGGACCCGGAAGGTCTACGCGGGGCGGCGGGCCGACGGCGGGTGCGAGAAGCGGCTCGCCCCGTCCAGCACCGGCCTCGACCTGATCGGCGACGGGCGCCGGATCGCGGCGTCCACCGAGGCCGGCAGGCCGCAGGTCTTCGATCTCGCCTCGGGACGGACGGTCTGGCGCGGCGGCGCCCCGGGCGTCCCGATCGACGGTGACGAGCACACGCTCCTGGTCCGCGAGCACGCCGACACCGGCGCGCTCTCCCTGCTGGACTTCGCCACCGGACGCGTCCTGTGGAAGGCACCCGACACCGGCCTGTCGACGGATTCCGCCAGCTGGCAGACCGCCGTCACGCGGCGGCGCATCGCCGTCAGCGGAGCAGAGGACGACCACCCGTTCGTCCTCGTCTACGACGCCGCCACAGGCCGGCGCCTCGGCCGGTTCCCAGGATGGCTGCAAGGGCTCGGGGACGACTGGGTCGCGATAGGCCACGACGCCAAGACGAACACGCTCACCTACGACTTCATCCGCGTCTGAGGGGCTAGGAGCCCGCCTTCTTGTCCTGGTTGCGCTTGTCGCGGACATAGATGGTGTTCGCCTCGCCGGGACCACGCCGGTCCAGGACGAACAGCGTCGTCGCGGCGATCAGCTCGCTGAGCTTGGTGTAGCCGTAGTTGCGCGAGTCGAACTCGGGACGCTGCTTGGTGATGATCTGGCCGACGGGCCCCAGGGCGGCCCAGCCGTCCTCGTCGGACGCCGCCTCCACGGCGTTGCGGAGCAGGTTGACGAGCGCGGTGTCCTGCTTCAGTTTGGCGGCCGAGGTGGGAGGCGCCGGCTTGAGCGTCGCGGCGGTCGGGGTGATGGGGCTCTGGTCGTACAGCAGGTTCTCGATGTAGATGAACTTGTCGCACGCCGCCACGAAGGGCTTGGGCGTCTTGCGTTCGCCGAACCCGTACACGGTCAGGCCGGACTCGCGGATGCGCGCGGCCAGGCGGGTGAAGTCGCTGTCGCTGGAGACGATGCAGAAACCGTCGAAGCGGTCGGAGTACAGCAGGTCCATCGCGTCGATCACCATCGCCGCGTCGGTGGCGTTCTTGCCCCTGGTGTAGGCGAACTGCTGGACCGGCTGGATCGACTGGTCGAGCAGGTGCTCCTTCCAGCCCCGCAGGCTGGACCCGGTCCAGTCGCCGTAGGCGCGCTTGACGTGCGCGGTGCCGTACTTCGCGACCTCGGCGAGCAACGCCTCGACGTTCGCGGGCTGGGCGTTGTCGGCGTCGATGAGCACCGCCAGCCTGTCAGTGTTCTCGCTGACCACACGCCCCTCCCACGAATCCCGAGCCACTCCCCTGAGCCAGGTCACTTTGCCACACGTCGCGTGCAGCGCGCTTGACCCACACCGAGAGGGCCCAGCCCCATTATCCAACCGCGACCCCATCGGGTCGGAGACGCGCGCCCACGGCAACACCCGGGAACACGCCCTCTCACCGACTTCCCCACCGATCTGGCCGCCTGGCGCTATACGGTGCCCCGGTGACCGACTCCAGGCAGCCAGCGCGGCATCTCGCCGAGAGGCTCGAACACGACGCCGCGAAGTACCCCGAGGAGAGGGCGGAGATCCTGATCGAGGCGGCCGGGCAGTGGTCCCGAGCCGGCGAGCCCGACCGGGCACTGCGGATCTACGACGGCGTCATCGCCTCGGAGGAGGGCGAGGACGCCGAGTTCGCCGCCGCGGAGAAGATCTCTCTGCTCACCGACCTCGGCCGTACCGATGAGGCGGAAGCGGAGATCATCCGGCTCGGCCGCGCCCATGTACACCCGGGGCCGGCCCAGCTGATCGCGGAGTTCCTCGAAGAGCAGGGACGCCTCGAAGAGGCTCTCACCTGGTTCAACATCGCGTGCAGGGACCTCATGACGGACGACGGGGAACTCGGCGAGGCCAAACTGTTCTACAGGCCGGAGCTACGGGGACGTCAGCGTGTGCGGCAAGCGATGGGCCTCCCGCCCGATGCCCTCGACCTCCACACCGAGGACGAGCAGGCCGAGATGACCGAGCTCCTGGAAAGAGCCGCGGCCCCCTCCCGACCGAGCGCGGGCTCGTTCTTCGTCCGATCGGACGTCGAACGCGCCTTCGCCGAGGGCCTCGTCCAGGGCATGGCCCTCACCGACACGTCCGCCTACTTCCGCGACGTCGAGCGCGGCTGGCGCACCTCCAGCGACCAGATCGGCGGGTCCAGACTTCGCATCCTCCCCACGACCGTGGACGACCTTCTCAAGTACGCCAGTGACCACGACCGCGACCCGAAGGACCAGGAGACCCGCGCCGACCACCTCATGGACCGCATCACCGAAGGCGCCCCCACCCTCGACTGGCCTCCGGAACGCAACGCCCCCTGCTGGTGCGACTCAGGCCGCAAGTACAAGAAATGCTGCGGCTCCCCCACCGCCCGCTGAACCGCGGACGCCAAAGGAATCCGCGCCGGTTCACTCCGCACCTCGGCCTGGGGTACCGCGTGCTACCAAGTCGGATCAGAGGTCGTATGCGCCTCGCTTGATCTGCCCCACCAGCGCCGCCCACACGTCGCACTCCAAGGCCAGGACGCCACCGTCCGGGTTCTTGGAGTCCCGTACGGCCTTCGCCGCCCCCACCCGCGCGACTTCAACGCAATCCGACTGGGTGGGCTGGCTGTAGGAACTCTTACGCCACGCAACGCGTCCCATGTCTGCGCTCTTCACCTGAGCCCTCTCTAGATCACAACCGGGATGCGACGACATCGATCATGGGGACGACCTCCTCCGGGTCGGTCGCCTTGGCTCGGAGGTAGTCGAAAACCAACCCGTAGCGGGACAGGTCCGCCGCTTCGTCAAGATACAACTCACCCGTGAGGTGTTCCAGGTAGATCGCGCTTACCGGGGCTGGGCCATCGAAGTCCAGTATCACGAAGGGGACGCCCATCGCCGAGTGTGATCCGGCGCTGAACGGCAGAACTTGGAGCGTCACGTTGGGGAGGCCAGCCACCTCGCGGAGCCGGTCGAGCTGACCAGCCATGATGTCGGGGCCGCCGACGAGCCGATGGAACACCGCCTCGTCCAGGATGGCCCACAGGTGGGGTGCGTCCTGCTCACCGAGTCTCTCTTGCCTGGTCGCGCGGGCCTCGACCCGTCGGTCGATCTCGTTCTGCGGGAGGGCCGGACGAACCGCGGACAGGAGCGCCCGAACGTAGCCCTCAGTCTGGAGCAGTCCGGGCACCAACTGGCTTTGGTAGGTCCTCACTTCTGAGGCCTCGGCCTCGAAGCTGACGTACGGGCTTGCGATGACGTCCGAGTAGTTGTGCCACCACCCTTGCTTGCGCGCCTTCCGGGCCAGGTCCATCAGCGCTTGGCGCTCCTGCCCGTCCGGCAAGCCGTACTCCTCCACCAGGAGACGCACGTCGCTCGGCGTGACTCGGGACCGCCCGGTCTCGATGCGGGAGATCTTGGCCTTGGACCAGTCGAGTCGCTGCGCGACGTCCTCCATAGACAAGCCGGCCACCTCTCGCAGACGTAGCAGTTCCCGGCGAAGTTGCCTGCCGCGGAATGTCTCCATTCTTTCCGTCATGAGCGGAACCTCCCGTGGCCGTTCGAGACCATCCCGAAAGAATCTTGAAACGTCTTGAAGTGAAACGTTGCACATCAATCTGTTGCCAGCAACACTATCAGCGAGCATGAGGTCACCGAAAGCGATCAAGCGCAAGAGGTTCCCGCCTGCCCTGAATCGCTACGGCTGGTGACGAAACGGACTGACGGGGGGAAGTGCGATGGAGGTCAAGGGGGCGTGGGGGCTGGTGACCGGGGGGCTGTGCGCGTGGCGGCTGCCCGAGGACGAGAGCGGGCCGGCGGCGGCGCGGCGCCTCGTCGACCAGACGATGTCCGAGCTGAAGCTCGACCGGGACGTGATCGAGGACGGGAGGCTCGCGGTGTCCGAGACCGCGACCAACGCGCTGCGGCACGCCGGGACCGCGCGAAGCGACCGGCCGCCGACCCCGCCGGAACTGTGGATCTGGGCGCGGACCGTCCCGGCCCCTCAGCTCATCGTCTCCGTCTTCGACGGCGCGCGGACATCCACACCGCATACCTCCAGGGCCGGTTTACTGGACGAGCACGGCAAGGGTCTGCAACTCGTCCGCGAGGTCACCGCCGACTGGGGCAGCGCACCGACACGATCCCGCGTCAACCCCGCTTCCGCCCGCGGCAAGGCGGTCTGGTTCGCGCTACCCCTGCCCCGCGATTGGCCCGGCCTCCACTACAGGGTCCACCCGGGGACGGCCGCACAACACCTGCTCCTCAACCTCACCCGCCGCGGCTTCACCGGGACGCGCAACACCTCCGAAGACGGCATGTCCGTCCTCATGCTCACCGACCTCAACGTGTGGGTCCACCGCCGAACCTTCTGCTGGTGGTCCACCCCGCACCGCTACGTCCGACGCCCCCTCATCGACCTCCAGGAGACCACCGAACTCCTCGTCCGCCACCTCGACACCGCATCCGCCCCGGCCTACTCCCCCACCCCGCGATGAGCCGGACTACTACCCAGGACGCGAAGCCGACACCCGGCCTAACGGGCACTGCCCAGATGCCAATGAGCAAGGCCCCGAGCCATCACGACAAGGCGCGGACACTCGGGTTCTCCGTCCAGGCCGAAGACCGGCCCGTCCTCAATGAACTCACCCGCTACTTCGGCGATGGAAACCGGTCCGCCTACTTGCGCGCGACCTACCGCGTCATGAGGTCGGTCATGCTTGCCGAGCAGTTGCGCGACCTTCATGCCTACGGACGGCAGCGCACGGCCGAACTGGGGATCGAGCCCGCCGACATCCCCGAGCGAGTCCGAGAGTTTCTCAAGGGCACAGACCGCACCTGACCATGTCAACAGGTCACTGGTTCAACTCTCGGTGTCCTTCGGATGACGAGGCGACGCATAGACGAGCCACACTGTGCGCTTCTCGTCGTCGATCACATAGCGCACGCGACCGCCGCTGGTGACCTCGTACTCCCACTGTTCCAGGTCACGGCCATTGTGCCTGTGAGTCGCAAGCTCTCCGCGAAGCCGGTGCTGGCGTCCGTGGTTGGCGCGGGAGCGCGGCTCGGAACGGAGCATCTCGAAGCATCGCTGGGTGTTGGCCAAGGCAAGCCGACACAACTCGTCCCAGCCACGTACTGCCTCGCTCGTGCCGAACCGCACATCCCACTGGCCGTCCGGAGGCGGAACCGTGACCCGGTCCCCCCGGTTTGGGACTCATGGGTGGACTTCCACCCGACCGAAGTCGCCGCTCGTAGCCCGCACCGCTTCTTCACGCTGCTGAGGATCGGCCTTGATACGGGCGGTCGCCCGCCAACCGGCGATCACCTCGCTGATGGGCGCATCAAGATCGAGTTCCGCGGCGTCCGAGAGCGCCTCGACCAACTCCAGAGTGAACGCGCGAACCTCTTCGGTGCTGAGGTGGCGCACCCAGGGGAACACGTCGGGCATGGCGAGCAGCAACTCGCGTGCGCCCGGGTCGTGCTTCATGAGGGCGATGAAGATCTTAGAAGCGGTGGCCAGCGTCTCATCACGTCGCTCTTCGCGATCGGCGGCCGTCAGGTAGAAGTCATGCGCATCACGATGCGTGACGCGCACTCGTCCCAGCCTGGAGGCCCGCTCCGCGACGGCCCGTGGATTGCGGGACAGGTCAGAGAACGTGACCGAGTCTGGATGGGGCGTGCCGCTCATACCGTCAGGTTATCAGATCGTGTTCTGATTAAGCTTCCGCGTAGGCCGACCCGCAAGCGAGAGCCTGCGCCACGGCCCTGCCAGAGAGCCACGTCGCGACGACATGACTGGAGTACTTGGGAGGTATGGCAGATATAGGGTGGTTCGAGCAATTTCAATGGCGGTGAACGAGGAGACGTTCGTGGCGTCGGATCAGGCCGGAGAGTCATCCGGTGAAGAGAGGCTCTCCCGGTTCAATGCGAGCGTTCCGCATCCCGCCAGGGTGTACGACGTCTGGCTGGGCGGCAAGGACAACTTCGCCGCCGACCGGGCGGCCGCCGAGGCCGGCCTGAAGGCGTTCCCGAGCACGGTCAAGTCCGTGCGGGCCAACCGCGCGTTCCTGGCGCGGACGGTGGAGTACCTGGTCGCCGAGGCCGGGATCCGCCAGTTCCTGGACATCGGTACCGGGCTGCCGTCGGCCAACAACACCCATGAGGTGGCTCAGGCGATCGCGCCCGAGAGCCGGATCGCCTACGTCGACAACGATCCGATCGTGCTGGCCCACGCCGAGGCGCTCCTGCGGAGCACCGACTCGGGCGCGACCGACTACATCGACGCCGACCTGCGCGAGCCCGGCAGGATTCTGCGGGAGGCCTCCCGCACGCTGGATCTCAGCCGGCCGGTGGCGGTCATGCTCATCGCCGTACTCCACTTCGTTCCGGACGATGCGGACCCGTACGGGATCACGGACACGCTGATGGCCGCCGTGCCGCCGGGCAGTCACCTGGTGGTGTCCCACACCGCGAGCGACATCTTCCCCGAGGAGATGGCCGCGTTCGCGCGGGCCATGAACAAGGACTCGGCGGAGAAGGTGACGCTGCGCGACCGCGAGCAGGTCACCGGGTTCTTCCGCGGGCTGGACCTCGTCGAGCCCGGCGTCGTCCAGGTCCCGCGGTGGCGCCCTCGTTCCGACCTCGAAGGATCCGCCCCCGCCGCCCTGTGGGGCGGGATGGCCCACAAGTCGGCTTAGCCCCCCACGACCCGCGCTCTCAGCGGGTGAGGGTCAGGGCGGCCAGGTCTTGGGCGTGGTGGGCGTGGCGGGTCGTCATGGTGCGGAACATCTCGTCGCCGCGCGGGGTGCGTTCGACGAGCATGGAGGCGCCTATGGCCATGACGATGCCGTGGAATGCGTGGAGGCGGTAGGCGGTCCAGCAGTCGTCCCAGGTGAGGCTGATGCCGTGGGCGGTCAGGGCCTGGTGGTAGCGGTGGACGAGGTCCTTCTCGTGGGCGCGGCGGGTCTCGATGGGGAGGCTGGAGCCGAGGAAGTACGACAGGTCGGCCGGGCCGGGGCCGTAGGCGCAGGTCTGCCAGTCCAGGACGGCGGTGCGCGGGCCGCCGAAGAGGAGGTTGTCGGCGCGGAAGTCTCCGTGGGTGAGGGTCAGCGGGCCTTCGCGGGCGGCCAGGTAGGCGCCGATGGACGGCATGAAGTCCTCGATGAGGGCGATGACCTCGGGCTCCAGATCGTCGGCGTAGCGGTCCTTGAAGCCGGGGTAGAGGCCGGCGACCATCGCGGCGGTGAAGGCGGCCGAGTCGGCGTCGTACCGGTTGAGCCAGGGCAGGGCGGCCAGGGCCGGGTCGCCCCAGCCGGCGGCGTGGAAGGCGGCCATCTCGCTGATCGCCGCGGCGGCCTCCTCGGGGGTGATCCCGGCGAGCTGGTCGCCGGGACGGGCGGGCGCGAGGTCGGCCAGGAGGACGGCGTACTCGTCGAGTTCGGGATCGTAGGCGGAGAGGTAGCAGGCGGGGATGCCGGCGTCGAGGCGGTCCGCGATCTCGGCGTAGAAGCTCGCCTCGACCTCGTAGGTGCGGATGGCGCGGGCGGCGGCGCGGCTGGACGGGTCGGCCGCCGGGACCTTGGCGACCATGGTGGGCGGGAGGGCCGTGTCGCCGGCGTAGGCGAGGTGCAGGCGGAGGCTGTCGGAGACCTGGCCGGTGCCGACCGGTTCGGTCCGGACGGCGGCCACCTCGGTTCCGAGCGCGCCGGTCAGCCACGTCGCGGTCAGCGCGGCGGCGCCGGAGAGCGGGCCGGTCACGCGGGCTCCCCGGCGAGGTGGGTCCAGCCGTGGTCCTCCCAGCCGGGCGGCTGGTGCCATTCGGTCCAGCCGTGGCCGGTTCGTCCGTCCTCGGTCTCGAAGCGGCACAGGGCGCGGGGGAAGCGGGCCTCGCGGCCGTCCGGAGAGGTGACGGCGACGGGGGCGAAGGCCAGCGGGGTCACGGTCATGGGGGCGCCCGGGAACCGGAGGTCCGAGCGGGCGGGGAGGCCGCCGTCGAAGGCCGTCCGGGCGGAGAAGCCGTCGCGGTGCTCGATCTCACCGCCCGGCGGGACGGCGAAGCACGGCCACGGGAGCGGGACGCCGATGTTGGCCTGCATCCCGTGGACGAAGGTGCCGTCGCCGAGGCGGCCGGACGTCCAGAGCCAGGAGACCTTCCACCAGTCGCGCTCGCCCCAGCTGTGGTCGCGCTCCCCGTGCGCGTCGACGGCGATCTTCTCGCCGCCCACGCTGACCAGGCCTGAGACGGTGCACGGGATCTCGTAGCGCGGGATGTCCTTGTACGGGTAGACGCCGCCGGCGGTGTCCCAGCGCAGGTCGAAGGAGAGGTCCGTGGTCTCGGCGGTGGTGAGGTCGCCGTAGGCCATGGCCGGATCCGGCAGGACGGACGCGGTCCCGTCCAGGGTGACCCGGACCGGGCCGAAGGGGTCGCTGATCAGCTGGGTCGCGGTGTAGTCCGCGGTCCGGACGTCGGCCGTTCCCGGCTCGGGCAGCGGCGCGTCGTTGTCGCGGAGGAGGACGAGCGGACGGCCGGGACGCACCAGGGCGGCCCAGTACCAGGCGCGGTCCCAGTTGGGGTACAGGCCGAGGCGGACGTAGCCCGCGAGAGAGCCGTCGAGGGCGGCGAAGTCGAAGTAGTAGGACTCGTTCCACAGCGGCTCGGGGCCGGGCTCGTGCAGCCCCTCGTCCGAGGGCCCCAGCTTCCAGGTGCCGTGGTCGACGATCCTCGCCATGGGCCCTCCGCGGATTCCGAACGCGATTCTAGGGCGCGATCCTAAGTCGGCGCGGGCCGTTCCGGAAGGGTCGGTCCGGCGCGGATCTCACTGGGCGGGAGGGGGGCGCGGGAGCGCACGAGGAGGGCTACTCTACCAAACAGTTGTTAGAAAGAGGGACGCATGGATCTTGAGTTCGGGGCGGCGGACGAGGAGTTCCGCGCCGAGGTGCGGGACTGGCTGCGCACGCACGTCCCGGCCGAGCCGCTGCCGTCGCTGGAGACCGCGGAGGGGTTCGCGGCGCACCGGGAGTGGGAGCGGACGCTCGGCGCGGCGCGGCTGGGCGTGGTGTCCTGGCCGGAGGAGTACGGCGGGCGCGGCGTCTCGGTCCTGCGATGGCTGGTCTTCGAGGAGGAGTACTACGCGGCGGCCGCGCCGGGGCGGGTCAGCCAGAACGGCATCAACCTGCTGGCGCCGACGCTGCTCAAGCACGGCACGCCCGAGCAGCTCGCGCGGATCCTGCCCCCGATGGCGGCCGGCGAGGTGATCTGGGCGCAGGCGTGGTCGGAGCCGGGCGCGGGCAGCGACCTGGCCGCCCTCCGCTCGACGGCGACCCGCACCGACGGCGGCTGGCTGCTGGACGGGCAGAAGACGTGGAGCTCGCGGGCCGCGTTCGCCGACCGGGGTTTCGGGCTGTTCCGTTCTGATCCCGAGTCGTCCCGCCACAAGGGGCTCACCTACCTGATGTTCCCGCTGGACGCCGAGGGCGTGACGGTCCGCCCGATCGGGCGGCTGGACGGCAAGCCCGCGTTCGCCGAGCTGTTCCTCGACCGGGTCTTCGTCCCCGACGAGGACGTCATCGGCGCGCCCGGGGACGGCTGGCGGGTCGCGATGGCCACGGCGGGCAACGAGCGCGGCCTCACGCTGCGCAGCCCCGGACGGTTCACCGCGGCGGCCGAGCGGCTCGTCGAGCTGTGGAAGGAGCGCGCGGACGCCTCGGGCGACGCGCTGCGCGACCGGGTCGCGGACGCCTGGATCAGGGCGCGGGCCTACCGGCTCAAGGGGTTCGAGACGGTCTCGCGGGACGACGACATCGGCGCGGAGTCGAGCCTGAACAAGGTGTTCTGGTCGGAGCTGGACGTGGCGCTGCACGAGACCGCGCTGGACCTTCTCGGCCCGGACGGCGAGCTGGAGTCGGAGTGGCTGGAGAACTACGTGTTCTCGCTGGCCGGCCCCATCTACGCGGGCACGAACGAGATCCAGCGCAACGTGATCGCCGAGCGGCTGCTCGGCCTGCCGAGGGGGTCGCGGTGAAGTTCGTTCTCTCCGCCGAGCAGCGGATGTTCGGCGAGACGCTGCGCAAGGTGCTGGGCGGCGCCGGCGCCGCGGCACGCGCGTGGGCGGCCGGGGACTCCGGGCCGGGGCGCGCGCTGTGGTCGGCGGTCGCCGAGGCCGGGGCGTTCGCGGTGGCCGTCCCGGAGGAGGCCGGCGGCGCCGGGCTGCTGCCGGTCGAGCTCGCCGTCGCCGCGGAGGAGCTCGGGCGGGCCGCCGCGCCCGGCCCCTACGTGGAGACGCTCGCCGCCGCCGAGCTGCTGGCCGGGTCGCCGTGGCTGCCGCGCGTCGCCGAGGGCGAGGCGGTCGTGACGCTCGCCGTCCCCTACGCGCTGGACGCCGACGTCGCCGACCTGGTGCTCACCGCAGACGGTGTCGAGCGGAAGGCGACCGGCGAGGCCGCCCGGTCGCTCGACCCGGCGCGGCGGCTGTTCCGCGTTCCCGAGGGCGCGGGGTTCACCGACCTCGGCGCGCTGCTGTGCGCGGCGCAGCAGGTGGGGCTCGGGCAGGCGCTGCTGGAGGTGTCGGTCGAGTACGCCAGGACGCGGCAGCAGTTCGGGCGACCGATCGGCGAGTACCAGGCGGTCAAGCACCATCTGGCGAGCGCGATGGTCGAGCTGGAGTTCGCCCGGCCGCTGGTGTTCGGGGCGGCGCTGTCGTACGGGACGCCGGACTTCGCGCGGGACGTGTCCGCCGCGAAGGTCGCCGCGTCCGAGGCGTCCTACGGGATGGCCAAGACCGCGCTCCAGGTGCACGGCGCGATCGGCTACACCGACGAGTACGACCCGTCGCTGTGGATCCGCAAGGCGCGGGCCCTGTACTCGGCGTGGGGCACGGTGGCCGAGCACAGGGCGCGGGTCATCGCCGCGCTCTAGGGCCGCTCCTTGAGCTTCACGCGCCAGATCTTGCCGGACGCGGTCTTCGGGAGGTCGTCCACGAAGACGACCTCCCGGGGGACCTTGAAGTTCGCGAGCCGCTCCCGGCAGTGCGCGACCAGCTCGTCCTCGGTCGCCGCGGCGCCGGGGCGGAGCCTGACGTAGGCGCGCCCCACCTCGCCCATCCGCTCGTCCGGGACGCCGACGACGCCCGACTCGGCGACGGCGTCGTGGCGGGCGAGGACGTTCTCGACCTCGGCCGGGTACACGTTGAAGCCGCCGACGACGAACATCTCCTTGGTGCGCCCGGTGATGGTGAGGTTGCCGCGCTCGTCCAGGCGCCCGCGGTCGCCGGTGTCGAGCCAGCCGTCGCGGACCGCCTCGGCGGTCGCCTCCGGGTCGTCCAGGTAGCCCCTCATGACGTTGTAGCCGCGGACGAGGATCCTGCCGTCGGTCCCGGCCGGAACCCGCTCGCCCTTCTCGTCGACGATCGCGACCTCGACGTCGGGGATGGCCCGGCCGGAGGTGGTGGCGATGGTCTCGTCATCGTCGTCCACCGAGCAGGCCGTGACCGTCCCGGACGACTCGGTCAGCCCGTACGCGGTCACGACCTGCGGGAACAGCTCGGCCTTGATGCGCCGCACCAGCGCGACGGGCACGTCCCCCGCGCCGGTCACGGCCAGCCGGAGGCTCGACAGGTCGTGCTCCTCCCGGCCGGGGGCGTGCAGGAGCGCGGTGTAGATGGTCGGCGGCCCCGGCAGGACGGTGATCCTCTCCTGCTCGATCAGCCGCAGCGTCTCCGGGACGTCGAAGGTGCGCTGGAGCACCATCGTGGCGCCCCGCATCACGCATGCCAGCACGCCCGCCTTGTAGCCGAACGAGTGGAACATCGGGTTGACGATGAGGTAGCGGTCGCCGGCCCGCACGCCGGTGCGGTCCGTCCACGCCCGGTAGGTGAGGACGTTCTGCTCGTGGGAGACCACGGCGCCCTTCGGCCTCCCGGTCGTCCCGGACGTGAACAGGATGTCGGCGACGGTCTCCGGGCGGACGGCGCCCGCCCTCGCGTCCGCCTCCTCCGCGGAGGCGGCCTTGGCGGCGAAGTCGTCCCAGGTGGTCACACCCGGGCGGGCGGGACCGTTGAAGGTGACGACCGTCCGCAGCGCGGGCAGCCCGGGGACGCCGGCTTCGCCCACGCCGAGCATGGCGGGATAGTCGATGTCGAGGAACCCGTCCTCCACGAACAGGATCTTCGCCTCGGACCTGGAGAGCGGCCAGCGGGCCTCGTCGCCCTTGAAGCGGGTGTTCAGCGGGACGAGCGTCGCGCCCGCGCCGAGCGCGCCGAGCACGGTGACGATCCAGCGCAGGCCGTTCGGCGCCCAGACGGCGATGCGGTCCCCCGGCTCCACACCGGCCCCGACGAACGCCCCCGTCGCCTGGCGGACCTGCTCGCGGAGCTCGGCGTAGGTGACCCGGACGTCCCCGTCCACGACCGCCTCGGTCTCCGGGTACTCGTTCGCCGCCCGCGCCACCAACTGCGGAATCGTCAGCTCGTTCATGAACCCTCATCATCCCGGCCCCGTCCCGGCCCGGTCTACGGCGTCCCGGTGACCGGTACATCCGTCTCGTCCCAACAAACGAGGGTGTAGGCGCGTCTAGATCAACTGGTGGTCGCCCACTACCTTTCCGTGGATTGCGAATCCGTCGCCAGGGTGCGGCGCGGGGGACGGAGGCTCCAGTGAACGAATGGCAGGTCGACGGGTTCGACGAGATCAGAGAGCTGGGGGCCGGTGCGCAGGGACGGGTCGTGCTCGCCGCGCCGCGGGGCGGCGGCGCGCAGGTGGCGATCAAGTACCTGGCGCCCGCGCTGCTGACGGACGAGACGGGCCTGGCGGTCTTCCGGCAGGAGGCGGAGACGCTCTCCAGGGTGGCCGACCCGCATGTGGCGCGCCTGTACCGGTACGTGGAGGGGCCGGAGGGCGCCGCCATCGTGATGGAGGCCGTCGCGGGGACGTCCCTGCGCGCCGTGCTGGACCAGCACGAGGATGGCGGTCTCGCCCCGGAGGCCGCGCTCGCCGTGCTGAAGGGGTCGCTGCTCGGGCTGGCGGCGGCCCACGCCGTCGGGGTGGTGCACCGCGACTACAAACCGGCGAACGTGGTCGTCCAGCCGGAGGGCACGAGCAAGCTCATCGACTTCGGGATCGCCGTCCTGACGGGGCAGAGTTCCCGCGCGGGCACGCCCGCCTACATGGCGCCCGAGCAGTGGCAGGGCCACCCCGCCTCCTCGGCGACCGACCTCTACGCGGCGAGCTGCGTCTTCTTCGAGTGCCTCACCGGCGCGAAGCCCTACCGGGGCGCGAGCACGGCCCAGCTGATGGCGCAGCACCTCAACGCGCCGGTCCCGCTGGAGAGCGTGCCGGAGCCGGTGCGTCCCATGCTGGCGCGCGGCCTGGCCAAGAACCCCGGGGAGCGCCTGTGGGACGCCGGCGAGTTCGTGGCCGAACTGGAGCGGACCGCCGTGGCGGCCTACGGCCCGGACTGGGAGCGGCGCGGCGTCCGCGCGCTGGCCGTGGCGGTCGCGGCGCTCGCGTCCGCCGCCCCTCTGGCGATGCTGGGCTCCTTCGCGGGGTCGGAAGCGGGAGCGGCGCCGGGCACGGCCTCCCTGCAGCAGACCGTGGCGACCCGGGGCGCGGACGCGGCGCGGCACAGCAAGGGTCTCCTCCGGCACGCGAGCAGGAGCAAGCTCGCCGTCGCCGGAGCCGCCGCCGCGACCGCCGCCGTGGTCGTCGCCGGAGGGCTCGTCCTGCACGGGCAGAGGACGGGCGACGAGACGAGGACCGGTGCGAGACCGAGCGCGGACGCCGGGAGCGCGACCCCGACCCCAACGACCGTGGGCGGCAAGGCCACCGGCCGGCTCCGGCTCGGGATCCGGGACGGCCGTCCCTACGGGACCTCGGAGGGGCCGAGCTTCGCCTACGACTTCGCGCTCTCGCCCGCCAGGGCGACCCCGGGAACGCGGATCACCCTCATCGAGAAGATCGACAGCCGCAACATCGAGATAGATCAGAGCGGGCGGGTCGGCGCCGGCCGGAAGGGCGGGGCGTTCTTCTTCTACCCCGTGGCGCCGGGCGCCGAGGGGACCCTGCCGACCGGCCGTGCGCCGTTGACGGCCCGCGGCCGGACCAAATGGGGCCGGGGGCAGGAGCACCCGGGCCCCAAGGGCTGGTCGATCCAGACGGTCACCGGCACCCACACCTTCACCATTCCGCCGAGCACCGAGCTGCGGCCGGGTCGCTATCTGGTGACCCCGTACTCGCCACCGGCGATCACCTCGTTGAAGATCAAGGGCCGCGACTACTCCCCGCAGTCCCTGGGGTCCTACGCGGAGGGGACGCTGCCGGTGATCACCATCCTGCCCTCGGCGGCGCCCGCGCCGACGGCCACCGGCGCCGCGCCCTCCCCCGGGCAGCCGAGCGGCGGCCGCCGATGCAAGATCTACGAGAAGGACGGCAAGATCCAGAAGAGGGTGTGCTACTAGGCGCCGCGCGGCTCGCCAGGTGGCGGTCCGGCGCGCCGTGCCCGGCCGCGCACCCGGGCTGACCGGGGACGATGTGAAGACTATTCACATTTGTCCGGATCGGTGTTTCACTCGGCTGAGAGCCACTGGACGTCTCACCCCCGGCCGAGGTGCCCCATGCCCGTCCGACGTGCCACCTGCGTTCCGATCCTCCTAGCCCTGCTGCTCGCCCTCCTCCCCGTCCCCCGCTCGCAAGCCGGGGACCAGCCGCCCCCGGTGCGCGGCTACGTCGACGCCCACAGCCACCTGATGGCGTACGAGGCGTTCGGCGGCAAGCTCATGTGCGGCAAGCCGTTCGACCCGCGCGGCATCCAGGAGGCGCTGCGCGACTGCCCCGACCATGCCGGCAACGGCGTGCTCGCCTGGTGGGAGAACTTCACCCGGTACGGCACCCCGTTCGGCACCCACGACCCGACCGGCTGGCCGACGTTCAAGGACTGGCCCGCCTACGACTCCCGCACCCACCAGCAGGTGTACTACACCTGGCTCGAACGGTCCTGGCGTGCCGGGCAGCGCATCCTGGTCAACCACCTGGTCGCGAACCGCCAGCTCTGCGACATCTACCCGCTCAAGGGCAACCCGTGCGACGAGACGGCGACGATCCGGCTCCAGGCGCAGCGGATGCACGAGATGGAGAGCTTCATCGACGGGCGGAGCGGCGGCCCCGGCAAGGGCTGGTTCCGGATCGTGCGCGACTCGGCGGAGGCCCGGCGGGTCATCCAGGACGGCAAGCTCGCCGTCGTGCTCGGCATCGAGACCTCCGAGCCGTTCGGCTGCCGGCTCGTCAACGGCAGCCCCGCCTGCACCCGCGCCGACATCGACCGGGGCCTGGACGAGGCCCGCAGCCTCGGCGTGGCGTCGATGTTCGTGTGCCACAAGTACGACAACGCGCTCTGCGGCGTGCGGTTCGACGGCGGCGTGGCGGGGGCGTTCGTCAACATCGCCAACTTCCTCGGCACCGGCCGCTTCTGGCAGGCCGAGACGTGCACCGGCCCCGCGCACGACAACACCATCGCGCCGGCGGGCGAGGTCGGCGACGCCCTGGCACCGATCCTGAAGCTGCTCGGACTGGCGGGGATCACACTGCCGATCTATCCGAGCGCGCCGCACTGCAACGTCCGGGGTCTCAGCGATCTCGGCGAGTACACGCTGCGCGGGATGATGAAGCGGCACATGATCGTCGAGATCGACCACATGAGCGCCAAGGCCGCCGGGCAGACCCTCGGCATCCTGGAGGAGGCGCGGTACCCGGGCGTCATCTCGTCCCACAGCTGGATGGACGCCACCTACCTGCCCCGCCTCTACCGGCTCGGCGGCATGGTGACCGGCTACGGCAACGCGGCCGACCGCTTCACCTCCGAGTGGCGGCGCAACAAGGCCCAGCGCGACCCGTCCCGCCCGTTCGGCTACGGCTACGGGCTCGACGCCAACGGCATGGGCGCGCTGCCCGAGCCCCGCACGGGCGGCGGCGCGGGCCCGCTGCAGTACCCCTTCACGTCGCCGATCGACCCCTCGGTGAAGCTCGACCGGCTCAGCGAGGGACAGCGGACCTGGGACCTCAACACCGACGGCGTCGCGAACTACGGCCTCGTCCCCGACTGGATCGCCGACATGCGGGCCATCGGAGGCCAGGAGCTCATCGACGACATGGCGAACGGCGCGGAGACCTACCTGCGCATGTGGCGGGCCGCCGAGACCGCCCCGTCCTGACGTCGGGGCGGAACCTGGGTGGGCCGCCTCACGAGGCGCCGGCGCCTGCGGGAGGTTCCCGCAGGCGCCGGCGCGCCTCCCCGGTCCGACAGGACGAGGGCCCCGGGGGCGTGGAGCAACCGAGGGAGCCGGCCCTTCCAGCGTGACCGTCCGCATCGCCCCCAGCCAGTACGGTGGTGTCCGTGCAGCGTTCTCGGCCCTGCCCTGCGGCGGGCCGCGCCGCTCTTCCCAGCGGGCCGCGCCCGCGCCGTTCAGATCGGGCACCGGCCGAAGGGACGACGGATGACACGACCACCCGCCGGGCGGACGCGGGACTCCGGCGACCGGCCCGCCGAGCGCTCCCCCGTCCCCGGTGACGCACTCGACCCGGATCTCCCGCTCGCCCTCGGCGAGACGGTGCGGTCGACGCGGCGGCTGCTCGGGCTGACCGTCGAAGCGCTGGCCGCACGCGCGGGCGTGAGCACCGGCGCGGTGAGCCAGCTGGAGCGCGGCCAGGGGAACCCGTCCCTGCAGACGCTGCAGCGCCTCGCGGGAGCGCTCGGACTACCGCTCGCGCGGCTCCTCCAGCAGACCACACCCCCCGGTCACCTCGTCGTCCGCGCCGGCCAGCGGCTGCGGCTGCCCTCGTCGAGCGAGGATCCCCACGAGGCGGAGGTGCTCCGCGAACTCCTCACCCCCTCCGGGGGGCGGCTGCAGGTGATCCGCAGCGAGGTCCCGCCCGGTTTCAGCAACGAGGGGCGCTTCTACCGCCACCTGGGACAGGAGTGCGTCGTCGTGCTGTCCGGGCTCCTGCGGGTGAACGTCGGCCAGACGGTCACCGAGCTCTCCCCCGGCGACGCGATCACCTACGACTGCACCGTCGCCCACTGGTGGTCCAATCCCGGGCAGGAGACCACGGTGGTGCTCGGAGCGGTCACCCCTCTGACCTTCTGACCGAGCGGCCGCGGCTTCTCAGCCGCTCCAGCAGGGTGAGGTCGATGCGGCCGTGGAGCAGCCGGTGCTCGAGGTTCTCGTCGCGGGCCCAGTCCGAGAGGCGCTTCTCGAGTCGCTCTCCCCCGCCCCGTCCCGTGGCCGCCAGCCAGGTGTCGACCTCGCGCGCGATGTCGCCGGTCAGCCGGAGCGCCGTCGCGCGATCCGGTCCTTCCACGTCGGCATGACGCAGTTCCAGCAGCCGGCACAGCTCGCCGACGGGGTCGGCGTGGTCGTCCACCCTCAGGTCGACCCGGCCGGCGTTGCGGAGGCCGCCGTCGTCGCCCGGGCCGCGGACGACCAGTGCGGAGCTCTGCCTGCCGCGGCCGTCGCCGCCGGCCTCCTGACCGGCGGTGAGCGCGAGGGCGAGGCGGTGGGCCAGGGTGCCGGTCGAGGCCATGAAGGTGTCGCGCAGCGCGCCGAGGACCGGCGCCCCGCCGAGGCAGTTGCCGGCGGCGACGCAACCGGGCCCGAGGAGGTGGCCCGCCGGTGGCGTGCAGTCCGGCCCGGTCCACGCCGCGGCCTCGCCGTCCAGTCCGAGGACCGCCACCTGGCGCCGGGAGCCCTCCGGGTCGGAGCGCAGGAGGAGATCGAGGATCTCGGCCGCGCCGAGCCCGCGGCGCAGCAGATCGACCCCGCGTGCGGCGAACGTGGTGTTGGTGTAGGCCTGGGTCACCAGCGCGCCGGCGCCGGGGGCCACGGCCGGCACTGTGGCTCCCACCGCGAGGGACCTGGACGCGGTGACCACGCCGAAGGTCCCGTCCTCGTCGCGTGCCACAAGTGAGTAGGTCACTGCTTCCTCCGCGTTCGCCCTGCACGCCGGTGGTGTGAACGATGTGTAACAGAATCCGGGATCTCCCTTGACCCGGGCGCCGAGGCTCTCTAGCCTCCGTTCAAGCTTCGAGATAATGACGAGCCTTCATCATAATGATGGCAAGTGGTTAGCGGGGCAACTCTCCGGAGCCGAGGAAGGACCCACCATGAGACGAGCCAACCGACTGATCGGGACGGTGATCGCGGTAGGCCTGCTCGCCGCGTGTTCCGCGGGCAAGGGAGTCGACACCGGCGGCAAGGGGGGCTCGGGCGTCGTGGCCGCGATCGGCGGCGAGCCCGACCAGCTCGACCCGCACAAGACGTCGTCGTACTTCTCCTTCCAGGTGCTGGAGAACGTCTTCGACACGCTCGTCGAGCCGGACCAGGACCTGAAGATGAAGCCGGCGCTGGCGGAGAGCTGGAAGACCAGCGCGGACCAGAAAACCTGGACGTTCACCCTGCGCAAGGGCGTCACCTGGCAGGACGGGTCGAAGTTCGCCGCGAGCGACGTCGTCTACTCCTACAAGCGCATCATCGACAAGGAGCTCAGCTCGGCCTACCGCTTCGCGGGCGTCGAGGACATCACCGCCCCGGACGACTCCACGGTCGTGATCAAGCTCGACAAGCCGATGCCCAACCTGCTCACCAACATCGGCGGGTACAAGGGGCTGGCGATCGTCAACAAGCGGAACGTCGAGAGCGGTGAGATCGCCAAGCGCCCCCTCGGCACCGGCCCCTTCTCCGTGGCCTCCTACAAGTCCGGCGACTCCATCCGGCTCACCGCCAACAACGGCTGGTGGGGAGGCAAGCCGCAGATCCCCGCGGTGACGTTCCGTTTCGTGCCCGAGCCCACCACCGCCATGGAGGACCTCAAGGCCGGCGAGGTCGACTGGACCAGCAACGTGCCGCCGCAGCAGGTCGAGCAGCTGTCCCGGAACAAGGACGTCGCGCTCAAGTCGCTGGTGAGCAACGACTACTGGTACCTGTCGCCCAATGAGGCGCGCAAGCCGTTCGACGACGCCCGGGTCCGCCAGGCGCTCGCGTACGCGATCGACCGCGAGGCGATCGCGCAGACCACGATGTACGGCAACGCGACGGTGAACCAGCTCGCGATCCCGAAGACCAACCCCTGGTACACCGAGTACACCGGCTACTCCCACGACACGGCCCGCGCGACCAGGCTGCTCGCCGAGGCGGGCGTGCGCGACCTGAAGATCGACATGCTGGTCACCAAGCAGTACCCGGAGACCATCACCGCGGGCCAGCTGATCGCCGCGCAGCTCGCGAAGATCGGCGTCACGGTCAAGCCCAGGCAGGTCGACTGGGCCACCTGGCTGGACGAGCAGGGCAAGGGCAAGTACGACCTGCTCATGCTCGGCTGGCTCGGAAACCTCGACCCGGACGACTTCTACTACGCCCAGCACCGCACCGGGGGCAAGTTCAACTTCCAGAAGTACTCGAACAAGAAGGTCGACTCGCTGCTCGACGCCGGGCGGGTGGAGACCGACGAGGCCAAGCGCAAGCAGAACTACGCGGACGCGGCACGCATGATCGCCGACGACGCGAGCTACATCTACCTGTACAACCCCAACGTCATCCAGGCGTGGAGCCCGCGGCTCAAGGGCTACACGGCCCGCAGCGACGGCGCGATCCGGTTCCGCGGCGCGAAGCTGGGCGGCTGATGCTCCGCTTCACCCTGATGCGGGCGGGCCACGCGGCGGTCGTCCTGATGGGCGTGACCGTGGCGGTGTTCACCCTCGTGCACCTGGTGCCCGGCGACCCGGTAAGGGTCGCCCTGGGCACCAGGTACACGCCGGAGTCATACCAGGCGCTCCGCGAGGCCTCGGGGCTCGACCGGTCCCTGCCCAGCCAGTACCTGCACTACGTGGGCAACGCGGTCACCGGCAACCTGGGAGTGAGCTTCAGGTCCGGTGACCCGGTGACCACGGTGCTGCTGGAACGGCTCCCCGCGACCCTGTCGCTGGCGGCCGCCGCGCTGGTCATCGCACTGCTGATCGCGTTCCCGCTCGGCGTCTTCGCGGCGACACGGCAGGGCGGCGCGGTCGACACCGTGGTCCGCGTGGTGAGCCAGTTCGGGGTGTCGGTCCCGGACTTCTGGCTCGGCATCCTGCTCATCCTCCTGTTCTCCAGCACCCTCGGATGGCTGCCGCCGTCGGGCTACGTGGCGGTCACCGAGGACCCGGTCGGCTGGCTGAGCCGGGTGGCCATGCCGGCGACCGCGGTCGGGCTGGTCTCCGGTGCGATCATCACCCGGTTCGTCCGCAGCGCGGTGCTGGAGTCGCTCGGCTCCGACCACGTGCGCACCGCGCGGGCCAAGGGCCTGCGGCGCCGGATCGTGCTCGTCCGGCACGTGGTGCGCAACGCGATGGTGCCCGTCATCACCGTGATCGGAATCCAGGCCGCGGTCCTGCTGGGAGGGATCATCGTCGTCGAGGTCGTGTTCGCCTGGCCCGGCCTCGGCCGCCTCACCTTCGACGCCGTCGAGGCCCGCGACTATCCGGTGGTCCAGGGGGCGGTGCTGCTGGTGGCGTCCATGTTCCTGCTGGTGAGCTTCGTGGTGGACGTCCTGTACGGCCTGATCGACCCGAGGATCTCCGTCCGATGAGCACACGAGAGCGCTCCGCCTGGGCCCACCTGCTGCGCCGCCCGGTGTCCGCGGCGGGGCTGGCCATCATCGCGCTGATGTTCGTCCTGGCGGTGCTGGGCCCGCTCTTGGCACCGTCCGGCCCCAACGAGGTCGGGCCGAGCCGGCTGCAACCGCCGAGCGCCGCGCACTGGTTCGGCACCGACGAACTGGGACGGGACGTGCTGAGCCGGGTGATCCTGGCCGCCCGGGTGTCGGCGGAGGTCAGCGTGATCAGCGTCGGTATCGCGCTGGTCGCCGGAGTGGCGCTCGGCCTGGCCGCCGGCTACTTCCGCGGATGGGTCGACGCCATCGTCATGCGGTTCGTCGACGTGCTGTTCGCCTTCCCCATCATCCTGCTGGCCATCGCGATCGTCGCCGTGCTCGGCCCGGGACTGACCACCGCGATGATCGCCATCGGCGTGGTGTACGTACCGGTCTTCGCGCGGGTCACCCGCGCGAGCAGCCTCGTCGTCCGGGAGGAGCCCTACGTGCGGGCGGCGGTCACCATCGGGGCCCGGCCGCTGCGCATCATCCGCACGCACGTGCTGCCCAACGTCATGGCACCGATCATCGTGCAGACCTCGCTCAGCCTCGCCTTCGCGATGCTGTCGGAGGCCGCGCTGTCGTTCCTCGGGCTCGGGGTCCAGCCGCCGCAGCCGTCGTGGGGCCGGATGCTCTTCGACGGCAAGTCCTTCACGGACGCGTGGTGGATGAGCGTCTTCCCCGGGCTCGCGATCTTCGCCACGGTGCTGGCGTTCAATCTGGTGGGCGACGGGCTGCGCGACGCCCTGGACCCCCGGCAACGTTCCGTCATCGAGTCCAGGAGGGGCCGATGAGCGCATCCGGTTTCGAGGTGCGGGACCTCGAGGTCACGTTCGGCCGCGGGCCGCGCGCCGCACGCGTGGTGCGGGGCGTCTCCTGGGCCGTCCCGGCCGGCGGGACCCTCGGCATCGTCGGGGAGTCCGGTTCGGGCAAGTCCATGTCCGTGCTCGCCTCGACCGGCCTCGTCCCGTCGTCGGCGACCGTCACCGGCCGGGCCCTGCTCGGCGGGACCGACCTGCTGGCGCTGTCCCGGCGCGAACTCGAGCGCACCCGGGGCCGGCGGCTGGGTTTCGTCTTCCAGGACCCGATGACCTCCCTCAACCCGCTGCTCACGGTGGAACGGCAGATCACCGAGGGCATCGAGGAGCATCTCGGCCGCACCAGGCGCGCCGCCCGCGACCGGGCCCGCGAGCTGCTCGAGATGGTCGGCATCCCCGATCCCGCCCGGCGCCTGAACGCCTACCCGCACCAGATGTCGGGCGGGATGCGCCAGCGCGTCATGATCGCGATCGCGCTGGCCTGCGAGCCGGAGGTCCTCGTGGCCGACGAGCCGACGACGGCGCTCGACGTCACCACACAGGCCCAGATCCTCGAGGTCGTCCGCGAACTGCAGAACCGGATCGGCATGGCCGTGGTCTGGATCAGCCACGACCTCGGCGTGGTCGGCGGCCTCGCCGACGAGGTCGCGGTGATGTACGGGGGGCAGGTGGTCGAGCACGCCTCGACCGAGGCGCTGCACCGCTCGCCCACGCACCCCTACACCGTCGGGCTCCTCGGCGCGCGTCCCGTCCTCGGCGAGGTCCGCGACCGGCTCGTCGCGATCCCCGGATCGCCGCCCGACCCGCGGGCCGTGCCGCCCGGCTGCGTCTTCCACGACCGCTGCCCGAAGAGGGCCGACCCGCGCTGCGCGACCGAGGTCCCGCCGCTCGCCGAGGTCCGTCCCGGACACCGCGCCCGCACCTTCTGCCTGGAGACCCCATGAAGACCGACGCGGACGTGACGGCGCGGCCGGAGCCGCTGCTGGAGGTGCGGGGGCTTCGCGTGCGGTTCCCCGGGCCGCGCGAGGGCCGCCACCGGATGCAGGTCCACGCCGTCGAGGACGTCTCCTTCGACATCGAACGCGGCCGCACGCTCGGGCTGGTCGGCGAGTCGGGGTCGGGCAAGTCCACGATCGGCAACGCGCTGACCGGCCTGGTCCGGCCCACGTCCGGCACGGTGCGCCTCGCCGGCGAGGACGTGCTCGCCGCGCGCGGCGCCGCGGCGCGCGAGCTGCGGCGGCGCGTCGCCATGGTCTTCCAGGACCCGTACGCCTCGCTCGACCCGAGGCGGACCATCGGTGCGACGGTCCGCGAGCCGATGGACGTGCACCGGATGCACTCCGGCCGCGCGGCCCGCGGCAAAAGGGTCGCCGAACTCCTCGACCTCGTCGGGCTCGCCGGCGGCATCGCGGCGCGGCGTCCGCACGAGCTGTCCGGCGGCCAGCGGCAGCGGGTGAGCATCGCCCGCGCGCTGGCGGCAGAGCCCGACCTGATCGTCCTCGACGAGTCCACGGCCTCGCTGGACGTGTCGGTCCAGGCCCAGATCATGAACCTGCTGCGGCGGCTGCAGGACGAGCTCGGCCTCACCTACCTGTTCATCTCCCACGACCTCGCCGCGGTCGAGCACATGAGCCACCGCGTCGTGGTGATGTACCTCGGGCGGCTCATGGAGGTCGGCGGCAGGGAGGAGCTCTACGCGCGGCCCGCCCACCCGTACACGCGGGCGCTCATGTCCGCGATCCCCGACGCCGACCCGACCGTCGAGCGCGACCGCGAGCGGATCCTGCTGAGCGGGGATCCGCCGAGCCCGCTCGCTCCCCCCTCCGGCTGCGTCTTCCGCACCCGCTGCCCCATCGCGGTGGACGCGTGTGCCACCCCGTTCGAACCGGTGACGTTCTCCGCGGACCACACCGCCTGGTGCATCAGAACCGACGACCCCGTACCGACCCACGCCGAACCCGCCTGAACCCCCGGGGCTCGTCGGACAGGCGAGTCCCGGGTTCCACCGGCCGATGGCCGGGATGCCGTCGGCGCGGGCGGCATCCCGGCCATCGGCGTTCCGAGCATTCATCCCCTGAGACCGGGCCGCCGGCAGGCACGTTCAGCGCCGCGCAACCGACCCGACACAAATGTGACGCAACACATATGAAATCGGCCTGGCCGATTTCCCCTTTGTGATGACGGTCACTGATGGAGCCTTCCCAGCTCCCGCCGTCCGATCCGGACGCGCGACAACGAAAAGCCGTCCTCGGACTCAGTCCGAGGCCGGGAAGGAGGGCAAATGAAATCAGGCGTGAAGTTAGGCGCGGGCTATGGGCTGATGCTTGTCAGCCCGACGGCCCTGGCCGTCTACTTCTGGATCCTGGGACAGCATCCAGAAGTAGCACCGATCGCGGCGGCCGCCGCGGCGATCGCCATCGCGGTCTTCGTGGCCTGCGTGCTGATGCACCCGGCAGGGCGCCGACACGCGGTGGCGCTGGGCGGCGGCGTGTGGCTCGCCACAGGCGGGCTGGCACTGGCGCTGACCCTGTTCACTCTGGCCCTGTCCCAGGCGGGCACGGGCCAGACCGTGATCGGGAACGCGACGGCGGCCACGCTGGTCCTCGCGGTCCTCGCGCTGTTCACCGGCCGAGCAGTCACGATTCCAGTGAACATCCTGACTGCGATCGTGGCCGGCGCGGTGGTGTTCACCACCACCGGGCCGGAGGCACTGGTGTGGGTGGTCGCGGCGAACGCCGTGTACCAGCCGGCCCTGTGGGCGTTCATCGCCTACTGCGAACGCCGGGACGCCAACCCGGCGCTCCCCTTGGCGGTGGCCTTCGCTCTCGGGGGCGCCGTACTCGCCCTCTTGGGGAACAGTGCCGGGGCCTCTCCGGTCGTCGTCGTCGAGGCGGCGGCCACGGGATTTGTTGTGCCGCTGGCGTGCAGCATTCTCGCCACGCGCCTCCTGTCGGCACAGCAGTTCGGGGTGGCGCTCTGCGCGCCGCCGACGGTCATGGCGTTATCGGCAGACCGTTTGGGCCAGCCGATATCGCTGCCCACAGCCATTGGTGTGGCGGTCATCACCGCCCTCCTCTGCTGGGCGGTCTACCTCGAGCGTGAACAACCCTCGAGGTGAACGTGACGGCCGGCCCGCTCGGGCCGGCCGTCACCTTGTCGCCGATGTCGCCGGCGACTTTGACACACAGGTCAGGCGTGGCGGGTCGCGAGGCCCGGGTACTCCAGGACGAAGCCGGAGTCGTCGTAGAGGAGCCGTGCGGTGAAGTCGAACGCGGGGGCCGCGTAGTCGTAGGCGGTGTCGCCCGCACGCGTGTAGGTCTGTTCCAGCCGGTCGACGGTCAGGTCGGCGGCCCGGACGTAGACCGCCGGGACGTCCGCGGTCCGGCCGACGGGCAGGCCGAGCCGGTGCACGGGAAGCGCGTTGGTCATCGCCGACGACTCCAGGTCGACGTCGAGGCACCCGTCCAGTTCGGGAACGTACCGGTCGTCGACCGTCCAGCGGCCCTCGCCGGTCCGCTGTACGGTCACCTCGCCCGGCCCTCCGCCGAGCAGGTGCGCGACCCGCGCGCCGCGGGTGTGCCAGCGCTCGTCGACCTCGATCACGTAGTCGACGGTCCAGGGGACGCCGTCCTCCACGGCGGCCGTCGTGCCGTGCAGGCGCCACCCGGCGCCCGACCGCGCGATCTCGAGGACTTCGAAGCCGGCGCGGGCCCCGCGATGCTGCCAGGCCGCCGTTACCGGGGGTTCCGAGAGAGCCATGCCCGCCATCCTGGCACCCCGGCATCCGGGACGGGCGGCTCGAAGACGCCGCTCCGGCGCCCGCGCGAGTCCCGCGGGCACCGGAGCGGGCGGTGCGGTGGTGTCAGCAGGTGCCGAGCATCGTGTTGAGGGCGCTCTTCTCCGCGCTGTCCACGCTCAGGCCCCAGTACCACTTCACCTGGATCCAGGCGCGGGCGTAGGTGCAGCGGAAGGAGGTGACCGAGGGCTGCCACTCGGCCGGGTCCTTGTCGCTCTTCGCCTGGTTGACGTTGTCGGTGACCGCCCACAGCTGGGGGCCGCCGAGGTCGTTGGCGAACGACTGGCGGCGGGAGGTCGTCCAGGACCAGGCACCGGACGCCCACGCCTCGGCGAGCGGGACCATGTGGTCGATGTCCAGGTCGGACGCCAGCGTCCAGGTGGCGCCGTCGTAGGGCGAGTACCACTTGCCGGACGTCGCGGCGCAGGCGGAGTCGGTGGTGACGTTCGTGCCGTCCCGCTTCAGGACGGTCTCGCGGGTGTTGCACGTCCCCGAGATCGTGATCCAGTGCGGGAACAGGTCGCGGTCGTAGGTGCTCCCGTGCGATTCGGCGCCGACGGTCAGGGCGGCCAGGCGGCTCGCGGCGGTCGAGGCGGACGGGATGTTGGGCGGGGTCGCGGACGCGGGCGCGCCCATGGCGCCGACCAGCGCCGCGCTCAGTGCGGCGGGGAGTGCGAGCAGGAGGAGTCGTCGCATGGCGGGGCCTTTCCGCGGCCGTTCCCGGCCAGGGCGGGGGCCCCGAGGGGGAGCGGGAACGACGGCACTGCGACGGTGACATTTTCGGCAAATACGAATAAATGTCACGCTTTGCCCAGGCGCGGCTCCGTCCTTGGTCGGAAGGTGACGTATATCGCCGTGCGGAGGCCGCTGAGCTGCGGCGACACCGCCGATGCCGTTCCCGTGACGGCGGATGAAGAATTCCTGAACCCCCGGCAGGCGCGAGGCGGAGCCCGGCCCGACACAAGATGAAGTCCTGCCGCTACACGGTCGCGAGGACGCTTTCGGCGTCCTCCCAGAGGCGGCGGGCGAGAGCGCCGTCGCGGGCCCTGGGCTTCAGCGGCCTTTCCTTGGCGAGGTGGAAGTACCGGCCGGTGCCGCCGGAGTCCACCAGGTCCACGACGGGCGGGGCGGCCCGGGCGACGGGCTTCAGCGCGGGCTTGACCGCCCTCATGATCAGGCCGAACGCCCCGCCCCGAGTGGTGAGGTCCGTCCGCAGGACGCCCGGGTGCACCGCGTCGATCGTCACCCCGGCGTCCTTCCACCGCTCGGCGAACAGCGGGACCGTGAGCAGGTTCGCCAGCTTCGTGTCGGCGTAGGTGCGCACGGGATGGAAGTCGCGGCCCTCGGGGGTCCGGTCGGGGTCGACCCGGCCCGTGGCGTAGAGGGCCGCGCTGACCTGCACGACCCGGCGCAGCCGCTCCTCCAGCAGGCGGTTCAGCAGGAACGGCGCCAGGTGGTTGGTGAAGAACGCCTGCTCGAAGCCGTCCTCGTTGACCTCGCGGCTGCTCGGCCAGAGCGCCGCGTTGTGGACGAGGACGGTCGGCGCGGGGACGGCCGCGGCGATGGCCCCGGCCAGTTCCCGGACCGTCCGGACGGACGACAGGTCGCCCACCACCAGCTCCGCACCGGTGTCCCGGGCCGCGGCGGCGCCCGCGTCCGGCCGCCGCGCCACGATCGTCACCCGGTGCCCGCGCCGGACGGCCTCGGCGGCGACCGCGCGTCCCACGCCCCGGTTGCCGCCGGTCACGACGACGCTCGACGGCTCGGCCACGGCGCCTCCGCCTAGCCCGCCGCGCCGAAGCGTGCGCGGCCGCCGGAGATGACCGTCGTCCCGTCCACGGCCGCTTCGAAGAGCACCCCGCCGTCCGCACCGGCGCCGTCCCTCCAGGTGCTCACCTGGAGGGCGTCGCCGGGGAAGACGGGCGCGGCGAAGCGGCCTTCGAGTTCGGCCAGGTCGGCCGGGTGCGCGCCGAGGGACTCGGCGAGGGGGAGCGTGACCGCCGCGAGCGTGCACAGCCCGTGCATGATCGGGCGCGGCATCCCGGCCGCCTTCGCCGCCTCCGGGTCGATGTGCAGGTGGTGGCGGTCGCCGAGCAGCCGGTAGAGGGCCGCCTGGTCGGGGGCCGTGGGAACGGTCACCGCGCCGTCGGGGTCGGCCTCCGGACGGCGTCGGGACGACGGGCCGCGCCCGCCGCCGAAACCGCCGCCTCCGGGTGCGAACAGCGACCACGTCGCCTCGAAGTACTCGCTCTCCACCGCGACGTCGAAGACGGCCGCGGACCCCTTGTCCCACACGTCGGTGACGCGTGCGCTCATCTCCACCGCGCCGGAACGCGGCAGCGGCTTCAGGACGCGGAGCCGCTGCGTCCCGTGGACGGCCGTCCGCACGTCGAAGGCGCCCGCCGAGCCGAGGACGTCCGGCGCCCACTGGGCGAGGGTCAGCCCGAAGGTGGGCAGGACCCGGAGCCTCTCCTCGAAGACCAGGTCCAGGTCCGAGGCGCCCGCGCCGACCGCGAGCGCGTAGAGGATGGGCCGCGTCTCGTCGTAGGTCACCGTCCGGGCTCCCAGCGAACGCCCGTCCCACTCGTGCGTGCCCTTCATTCGTCCGCTCCAAGGATGAGGCCGCTCGTCGGGACGCCGGTGCCGGCGGTGACGAGGACGTTGTGGACGTCGCCCGGCTGGTTCACCGAGGTGCCGCGGACGAGGCGGACGCCCTCCGCGATGCCGTTCATCCCGTGGATGTAGGCCTCGCCGAGCTGGCCGCCGTGGGTGTTGACCGGGAGCCGCCCGCCGAGCTCCAGATTGCCGTCGGCCACGAAGTCCTTGCCCTCGCCCTTCGCGCAGAAGCCCAGCTCCTCCAGCTGCGGGAGGACGAGCGGCGTGAAGTGGTCGTAGAGGATCGCGGCCTGGACGTCGGCCGGGGTGAGGCGCGACTGGGCGTAGAGCTGCCGCCCGACGAGGCCCATCTCGGGGATGCCGGTGATCTCGGAGCGGTAGTAGCTGGTCATCATGTGCTGGTCGTTGCCGGAGCCCTGCGCGGCGCCCCAGATCACGGCGGGCCGGTGCGGGAGGTCGCGGGCGCGCTCGGCGGAGACGACGACGAGGGCCTGGCCGCCGTCGCTCTCCTGGCAGCAGTCGAGGAGCCGGAGCGGCTCGGCGATCCATCGGGACGCCTGGTGGTCCTCCAAGGTGATCGGCCGCCCGTGGAACCAGGCGGCCGGGTTCGCGGCGGCGTGGCGGCGGTCGACGACCGCGACGCGGCCGAAGTCCTCGCTGGTCGCGCCGTACTCGTGCATGTAGCGGCGGGCGAACATCGCGACCCACTGGGCGGGGGTCGAGAGCCCGAACGGGTTCATCCACGCGTAGGCGGCGCTGTCGGCGCTGACGTCCATCGGGCGGTCGGCCTGCCCGAGGCCGTAGCGGGTCCCGGACCGCTCGTTGAACGCGCGGTAGCACACGACGACGTCGGCGACGCCGGTCGCGACGGCCATCGCGGCCTGCTGGACGGTGCCGCAGGCCGCACCGCCGCCGTGCCCGACGCGCGAGAAGAACTTCAGCTCGCCGATGCCGAGGTTGCGCGCGATGTGGATCTCGGAGCTGGTGTCGGCGGTGAAGGTCACCATGCCGTCCACGTCGGACGGCTGGAGCCCCGCGTCCACGATCGCGGCGAGCACCGCCTCGCAGGCCAGCCGCAGCTCGCTGCGGCCGGACTCCTTGGAGAACTCGGTGGCGCCGATCCCGGCGACCGCGGCCGCCCCTGGCAGGACGCTCATGCGCCGCTCCCCTGTGCTTCGGCGGGCAGCTCGACCACGACGGTGCCGGTGACGTGCGGGCCGATCGCGTTGACGCCGCGCACGGCGATCTCCACGCGGCGGCCGGAGTCGTCCTTGGCCTGGACGGTGCCGGTGAGGACCATCGTGTCGCCCGGGTAGTTGGGCGCGCCCAGCCTGATCTTGATGGCCTTCACGATGGCGGCCGGCCCGGCCCAGCCCGTCACGTACCGGTCGACGAGCCCGTTGGTCGTCAGGATGTTCATGAAGACGTCCTTGGAGCCACGCTCGACCGCGAGCGACGGGTCGTGGTGGACGTCCTGGTAGTCGCGGCTCGCCAGCGCGGTCGCGACGATCATCGTGCGGGTCAGCGGGATGCTCAGCTCGGGGAGCTCCTCCCCCACCGCGACGTCCTCGTAGTTCCGGCTCACGAGGTCCCCGGTCACGCCGACTCCGCTCACAGCGCCTCCGCTCACAGGGCCGCCCCCAGCAGCTCCAGGTCGAAGGACGCGCCGCCGAGCGTCCCGGAGATCTGCTTGCCCCACAGGAAGTGGCGGTGCACCGGGTAGTCGACGTCCACGCCGATGCCGCCGTGCAGGTGCTGGACGCGGTGGACGACGTTCAGCCCGCCCTCGTCCGACCACCACTTGGCGACGAGCACGGCCGTCTCGGCGTCCTCCCCGGCGTCGACCAGCGAGACCGCGTGCCAGAGGCAGACGCGGAGGGCGTCGATCTCGATGAAGCAGTCGGCGAGCTGGTGCTGCGCGGCCTGGAAGGTGGCGAGCGGGCGGCCGAACTGCTCGCGGCCCGACAGGTAGTCGGCGGCCATGCGCAGCGCGCCGTCCGCGACGCCGACCTGGACGGCGGCCAGCGACACCCGGGCGAGCCGCAGCGCCGTGGCCAGCGCGCCGTCCGGCAGGGCCCGCGCCGGGGCGCCGTCGAGGGTGAGGTGCCCGGCGGCGTCCCGGCTGGTGGTCTCGGCGCGCTCCCAGGACACCCCGGCGGCCGAGGTCTCCAGCAGGAACAGGCCGGGTCCCTCCGGCGACGCGGCCGAGACGAGGACGTGGCTCGCCCCGAACGGCGTCGGAACGGCGGCCTTCGTGCCGGTCAGCAGCCAATGCCCTCCGTCGCGGGCGGCGGTGCACCTCGGCGAGGCGGGGTCGGCGGGCCCGAACTCCTCCAGGGCGACGGTCGGGCGCGACGCCCCGTCCACGAAACCGGCGGGGACGTCCTCGCCGTGCGAGGCGAGCGTCAGCGCGGCGACCACGGCGGGCCAGACCGGGACGGGGGCGACGGTGCGGCCCTGCTCCTCCAGCAGGACGGCCAGGCCGCCGGCGCCGAGTCCCGCGCCGCCCGCCGGCTCGGGCAGCGCGACGCCGAGCAGGCCCGTCTCGCCCAGCTCGGCCCACAGGCCCTCGTCGTAGCCGTGCTCGGACCCTTCGGCGTCCTTGATCCGCGCCTGCGTCGCGCGGTCGGTGAAGAGCTGCCGGGCCAGGTCCCTGACCGCCTCCAGCTCCTCGCCAAGCGTGAAGTCCATCAGCGCTCCCTGAGATCGTGCGGCGGTCCGGCCGGGCGGAACGCCGGCAGGGACAGGTCGGGGTCCGGGTCGATCCAGTCGAGGACGACGGGCATGCCGATCTCGACGTCCTCCGGCGCGACCCCGGTCATGTTCGCGATCAGCCGCGTCCCCTCGGCCAGCTCGACCACCGCCACGACCAGCGGGTACTCGAACGCGGGGTGGCGCGGGTGGTGGTTGACGACGTAGCTGTAGACGTGGCCGTCGCCCGACGCCTGGACGGTGTCCCACTCGAACGAGCCGCACTGCGGGCAGCACGGGCCGGGCGGGTGCCGCAGCGACTTGCAGTCGGCGCAGCGCTGGATGACGAGCCGGTGCTCCCTGGCCGCCTCGAACCAGAACGCGTTGTCCAGGTTGATCGCCGGACGCGGGCGCAGCGCCTTCGGCTCGGCCTTCCCGGCCGCCTTCCCGGCGGGCTTCTCCGCCGTCTTCCCGGGCGGGCGGAACCGCAGGAGGCGCCACCGCTGCGTGGCGACGACCTCGCCCGCCTCGTCCCGGTACGTCTTGACCGTGCTGACGAAGCGCCCCGCACCGAGCGCGGTCTTCTTCTCCGGGGAGATCGACTCGACGGTCTCCTCGACGGCGACGCGGTCGCCCGGCACGAGCTCCCGGTGGAACTCGAACTCCGAGTCGGTCGCGACGACGGAGGTGTAGCCGCCCTCGGCCAGCAGCTCGGTCAGCTCGTCCGGCCCCGCGGGGTCGTCGCGGACGGACGCCGCGTACCCGCGCATCGTCCACGCCTGCATCATCGACGCGGGCGCCACGACGCCTTCGCGGCCGGTCGCCTTCGCGGCGTCCTCGTCCAGGTAGACGGGGTTGCCGTCCTCCATCGCCTCGACCCAGTGCCGGATCATGGGGACGTTCACCGCGTCCTGCCCGACCCGGCGCTCGCCGTAGGGCCGCCCGGCCCACGCCTGGAGGCGCGCCTCGTACTCCTCGCCGTCGCCGCTCATGACCGCCTCGACCTCGGCAGGCCCAGCCCCTGGACGGCGACCATGTCGCGCAGCACCTCGTTGACGCCGCCGCCGAAGGTGTTGACGATGCCCTGCCGCGACAGCTGCTCGATCTGCCCGTGGAGCACGGCGCCCGGCGACTCGGGGCGGATCCGCCCGGCCGCGCCGAGGACCCCCGTCAGCGTCCGCTGGACGTCGATGTGCGTCTCGGTCCCGTAGGACTTGGCGGCGCCGGCCTGCGCGCCGGTCAGCGTCCCGGCCTCCACCGCCATCGTCATCTTCCAGTTCATCAGCCGCATCGCCTCCAGCTTGGCGTGGGTGCGGGCGAGGTCGGCCCGCACCCAGGGCAGGTCGATCACGCCGTTGTCGCGCGCCCAGTCGCGGACGTCCTCCCAGAGCCGGATCATCCGGCCGCCGAGCGCGGCGAGCCCGACGCGCTCGTGGTTGAGCTGCGTGGTGATCAGGTTCCAGCCGCCGTCGACGTCGCCGACGACCGCCGAGGCGGGCACCGCGACGCCGTTGTAGTAGGTCGCCGTCACGACCATCCCGCCGACCGTCGGGATCGGGCTCCAGGAGAACCCGTCGGCGTCGGTCGGGACGATCAGGATCGAGATGCCCTTGTGCTTGGGCGCGTCCGGGTTCGTCCTGGCCGCGAGCCAGATGTGGTCGGCGGTGTTGGCGCCGCTGGTGAAGACCTTGCTGCCGTCGATGACGAACCGGTCGCCGTCCCGCACGGCCCGGGTGCGCAGCGACGCGAGGTCGGTTCCGGCGTCGGGCTCGGTGTAGCCGATCGCGAACACGATGTCGCCCGACAGGATCCCGGGCAGGTACCTGCGCTTCTGCTCCTCGGTGCCGAACCGCATCAGGGTCGGCCCGACCGTGTTCACCGTGACGAACGGGAACGGCAGCCCGGCGCGCTGCACCTCGTCGAAGAACACGTACTGCTCGGCGATCGACCTGCCCTGCCCGCCGTACTCCTCCGGCCAGCCGTAGCCGAGCCACCCGTCGTTGCCGAGCATCTTGACGATCTCGCGGAACCGCTCGCCGCCCACGCCCTGCTCGCCGGCGCGGCGACGCACGTCCTCGGGCAGCAGGCCCGCGAAGTACGCCCTCAGTTCCGCGCGCAACTCGCGATGCGCGTCGGACTCACGCAGATCCATACAGGCCCTTTCTCGGTCAGGGGACGGTCGGTCAGGGGACGGTCGGTCAGGGGAGGAAGCGCCCGCGGCCCGCTGCGGCGAACTCCTCGCGCAGCGCGGCCTTGTCCGCCTCGGTCATCCGGACGTACTGCGGCGAGCCCCGGCCCGCCCACCGGAACACGGGGTCGGCGGTGCGCCAGCCGTCGAGCTGGAGCTCCTTCTTCTTGAGCTTTCCCGAGCCGGTCGTCGGCAGCGCGTGCGAGACGCGCACGAAGCGCGGCGCGCCCTTGGTGCCGAGGTCGTCCTGGCGGGCCAGGAAGCCGGGCAGGTCAAGGTCGTCGAACTCGACGCCCTCGGGGATCTCTATCGCCGCCATCACCTGGTCGCCGGAGCGCGGGTCGGGGACGCCGAACGCGACCGCGTCCACGATCCTCGGGTGGCGGCGGACGACGTTCTGGGTGTGCAGGGCGGAGATGTTCTCCGAGTCCACCCGGATCCAGTCGCCGGACCGCCCGCCGAAGTACAGGAAGCCGTCGCCGTCGACGTAGCCGAGGTCGCCCGTCCAGTACCAGCCGTGCCTGACCCGCTCGGCGTCGGCCTCCGGATCGTTGTAGTAGCCCTCGAACCTGGCCGCGCCGTCCACGTCGACGATCTCGCCGACGGCGGCCTCGGCGTTGGTGACGCGGCCGTGCTCGTCCAGGACGGCGGGCGCGCAGGTCTCGCGCGTCTCGGGGTTGACGACGCGCACGCCGTCGCGGGCGGGCCGCCCGAGCGCGGTCGGCGGCGCCTGCGGATCCTGCTTGATCATTCCGGCGCTCTCGCTGGACCCGTAGCCCTCGACCAGCCGCGCGCCGAAGCGGCGCAGGAACTCGGCCTTGTCCTCCGGGGACGCCTCCGTCCCGAACCCGTGGGTGAGCGTGTTGTCGGCGTCGTCCGGCTGCTCGGGCGTGGCGAGGACGTAGCCGATGGCCTTGCCGACGTAGGTGAAGAACGTCGCGCCGTAGTGGCGGACGTCCGGCAGGAACCCGGACGCGGAGAACCTCCTCCCCAGGACCACGGTCGCGCCGACCGCCAGCGAGGGCGCCCACAGCGCCATCAGCGCGTTGCCGTGGAACAGCGGCATCGAGCAGTAGCTGACGTCCTCGCGCCTGACGTCGTACTTGGCGCTGTTGTCGCGGCCGAGCTCGGCGAGCCTCCCCTGCGAGCAGCGCGCCGCCTTCGAGGCGCCGGTCGTCCCGGAGGTGAACAGCAGGAGCATCTGCGTCTCCGGGGTGACCGACTCGTCCGCTTCCGGCTCGCAGGCGTGGGAGGCGACCAGCTCCGGGTAGCCGTCGTCGTCGACCAGGAGGAAGCGGTCGCGCGGGACGCCGATGTCGAGGCCGTCCAGCAGCTTCAGCCCCGCCCGGTCGGTGACGACGAGCCGGAGGTCGGTGTGCCGGACCTCCTGCTCCAGGTAGGCGCCGGTCCGGGTGGAGTTGATGCCGACGATCGTCGCGCCGCCCAGCGCCGCCGCGCCGAGCCACAGGACGTACTCGGGGACGTTCTCCAGGAGCACACCGATATGGAACGGGCTGTTCCGGGGGGCGTGGGGGGTCGGCCCCCCACCAGAGACAGTCCCGTCACGGCGTAGTTCGCGGGCCAGGGACGCGCGGGCGGCGCTCTCGCGGACCACCTCGTCCCACGACCAGGTCCGCTCGCGGCTGCGCAGGCCGGGGCGGTCGTCCCCCAGCCTGGCGAGCAGCATCGCCGCGATCGTCTCGTCACGCACTCGCGGCGCCCCAGGCGGGCTCGGTGGACAGGACGCAGTGGGTGCCGCCGTAGATCGCGGTCATGCACTTGTTGCAGTGGATGCACAGCGACCCGGTCGCGGGCTCCTCCTCGATCCGGTTGATCAGGTCGGGCTCGCGCAGCAGGGCGCGGGCCATCGCGACGAACTGGAAGCCCTCGGCCATCGCGGTGTCCATGCCCGCCCTGTCGGTGACGCCGCCCAGCAGGATCATCGGCAGCCTCACCGCGGCGCGGATCTGCCGGGCGTCCCTGAGCAGGTAGAGGTCCTCGTAGGGGTAGGACTTCAGGAAGCGCCTGCCGATCAGCTTGATCCCGAGCCTGGTCGGCTGTTTCATGACGGCGGCGAACTCGTGCAGCGGCGCGTCGCCCTTGAACAGGTACATGGGGTTGAGCAGGGAGCTTCCGGCGGTCATCTGGAGGGCGTCGACCGTGCCGTCCGCCTCCAGCCACCGCGCCACCTGGATGGCCTCGTCGATCCAGAAGCCGCCGGGGACGCCGTCGTCCATGTTGAGCTTCGCGGTGATCGCGATGCGGTCGCCCACGGCGTCGCGGACGGCGCGGCCGATGTCGCGCGCGAGCCGGGCGCGGTTCTCCAGCGACCCGCCGTACTCGTCCCCGCGGTGGTTGAGCTTGGGGCTGAGGAACGAGCTCGTCAGGTAGTTGTGCCCCATGTGGATCTCGACGGAGTCGAACCCCGCCTCGACCGCCATCCCGCCCGCGCGGCCGTGCGCCTCGACGATGCGCTCCAGGTCCGCGTGCGTGGCGGCCTTCGCCACGGTCTGCGTGGTCAGGTGGAAATGGCGGCTGGGCGCCAGCGCGGGGAGCCCGTTGCTCCTGGCGTTGGCGACCGGGCCGGCGTGCCCGATCTGCGCCTGGACGGCCGCTCCCTCCGCGTGCACGGCGTCGGTCAGCCTGCGCAGGCCGGGCATCGCCTCGTCCCGCCAGTGGATCTGCCGGCGGTCGGTGCGGCCCTCCGGCGCGACCGCGCAGTACGCGACGGTGGTCATCGCGACGCCGCCGCGCGCGTGCCGGACATGGAAGTCGATCAGCGCGTCGGTGACCTGGCCGTCCCTGGTCAGCCCCTCGTACGTCGCCGCCTTGATCGTGCGGTTCCGCAGCGTGACCGGCCCCAGCGTGGCGGGCGCGAACACGTCGGGCCCAGGGCGGTCCGGGGAGCCGGCCTGCGGGCGGGTCGGGTCGTTCATTCGGAGTCCTCCATCCGGACTAGACGTTAATCAGCGGGATGTCCGGGCACTCCGGACATCCCGCTGACCGGGAGCATCGAGCCGCCGAACGCGCCAGGCGGGGGGACGTGTCGCCGCCGGTCCGGCCGGAGGCGACCGGGCGGCCGGAAGCCGGGGCGGGCCGCGGGTGCCGGATCAGCCGAAGTAGGCCTGGCCGCCGTCGAGCGGGATCGTCGCGCCGGTGAGGTAGCGCATGGCGGGCTGGACGAGCGTCACCACCGCCCTGCCGATGTCGTCCTCGCAGTCGCCGATGTAGCCGAGCGGGATCGTCCTGCGGAACTCCTCGGCCGCCTCGGGGTTCGTCTCCGCCCACCACTTCAGCCCCGGCGACAGGGCGTGCGGGGCGATGTTGTTGGCGCGGATCCCGTCCGGGCCCCACTCGGCGGCGGCCGTGCGGGTCAGCGAGCGGAGCGCCTGCTTGGCGGCGGCGTAGGCGCCGAAGGTCGCCGGGTCCCAGCGGACCATGGCGGAGGTGACGAGGTTGACGATGCTGCCGCCGCCACGCGCCTTCATGTGCGGATGGCATGCCTTCATGAACGCGAACGCGGCGAACGGGCCGGTCGTGAACCCCTTCCGGAACGCGCGGTCGCTCAGCTCCAGCAGCGGGCCGTAGGCGCCGGAGTAGGCGTTGTTGACGAGGATGTCGATGCCGCCGAACGCCTCCGCGACCCTTTCGACCACCGCGGGGATCTCATCGGTCTCGGCGACGTCGCAGACGAACGCGCCGGCCTCGGCTCCCCGCTCCCGGACCATCTCGCACGTCGCGTCGAGCTTGGCCCGCGTCCGGCCGAGCGCGGCTATCGCGGCGCCCTCCGACGCCAGGGCGAGCGCGATGCCCTGCCCGACGCCCTGTCCGGCCCCGGTGACGATGGCGACCTTGCCGCTGAGGCTTCCCATGCGCTCCACTCCGCTCAGTCCTGCTCCGCGCCCACCCCGGCCGCCGCGCCCCAGGCTGGATCAGCCGGCGCCTCCGTTGGGAGGCGCCTCCGGCTCAGTCCTGGTGGGAGCTCATGGTCGTGTGACGGGGACGGTACGAAGGGCCCGATCCCGCTCACCGGGAGCCACTGGGGTGAAAGGCCCCGAGGCCGTCCCGGTCGGCGGTACTCCCCGGTGGCCCCCTCCTTTTCGGAAAGTGCGCCGGCACCCCTGTGACGGAGACGCCCCGGAGGCACCCGGGAGACGGCGCGCGGACCCGGCGGAGACGCACCGCTGTTTGGCTTCCTTTCATCGCTCGTTGAAAGGAGCAGTTCGTTGCCGTCTACCGTCCGAAAACTGGCCATGGCGTCGCTCGCCGCGGCCGCTTCAGTCGCGATCGCACCCGCCGCGTCGGCCGACGCACCGGCCGGCGTGCCGGCGAGATCCGCCCTGGCCCACGCCTCGTCCCAGGGCGACGGCGTGACCATCAAGGCCAGCAACCAGGCGTGGAGCGCGTGGTTCCGGCTCAACAACACCATGATGCCGAAGACGAAGTGCCGGACCTACGCCAGCGTCAACTCGGGGTCGAAGATCAGGCTCCGCGCCTACGTCGAGTGCACTCGGCGGACCACGATGACCGTCTATGTCAGCGGCACGAAGAACGGCGGGTCGCTCGGCGGCAAGCAGCGCATGTGCGCCAGGGCCAGCTGGTGCGACGTCGTGCTCTACAAGCCCAACCGGAAGGGCAGGCAGAAGTGGTGCGCCGCGACCCCGATGCCGGTGATCGCCACGGTGTTCCACCCGACCACCGACAGGTACCGCCCGCCCAGGGCGTGCATCACCTACTAGGGCCCTGCCCCTCCCCGATCACCGGACCGCGCCCGGACGGTGGCCGGGGAGGGGCGGCCTTCCCGGAAACCCCCTCGAAAGGAGGTGCCGCGGCCGTCCCGCTGAGCGGAATCCCCTGGTGAAGCCCGTGGTGGGGCGGCCGACAATGAGCGCGTCCGGCGAGGAGGAGGGGGTCCGATGGAGATCGTCCAGAAGCTGACCGGTCCCGGCGGCGAGTTCGAACTCCGGGAGGAGGAGGTGTTCGGCGTCCGGATCCCGGTGTTCGCGAACCGCGCCCGCAGCCTCGGCGAGGTGCTCGCCGGCTCCGCGTCCCACGGCGACCGCGACTACATCGTCACCGCCGACCGGCGGCTGAGCTTCGCCGACCACGCCGCCGCCGTCGCCTCCATGGCGAAGGCGCTGCGGGACGACCTCGGCGTGCGGCCGGGGGACCGCATCGCGATCGACGCGGCGAACAGCCCCGAGTGGATCATCTCGTTCTGGGCGGCGATCGCCGCCGGCGCCGTCGCGGTCGGCTACAACGCCTGGTGGGCGCCCCGCGAGATCGAGTACGCCCTGGGCCACACCGACCCGAAGGTCGTCATCGCCGACGAGAAGCGGGCCGCGCTGATCTCCGAGGACGTGCTGACCGTCGAGCGGGACGTCCCCTCGCTCACGCGCCGCTATCCCGGCGCCGTCCTGGAGCCGCCGGAGGTCGCCGAGGACGACCCGGCGATCATCCTCTACACGAGCGGCACGTCGGGACGTCCGAAGGGGGCCGTCCACTCGCACCGGAACCTGACCTCGGTGATCGAGTACCACCGGTTCAACGACGCCCTGATGCGCGCCTTCGGCGACCCGGTGGACCCCGCGTCCCGCCGCTACCTGCTGGCGCTGCCGCTGTTCCACATCGCCTGCCTGCACAACCTCGCCGTGCCCCGGCTCGCCACCGGCTCCGCCGTGATCATGCACGAGGGCGGCTTCGACGTGGACAGGGTGCTCGGCCTCATCGAGCGGGAGCGCGTGACGAACTGGGGCGCCGTCCCCACCATGGCGAACCGGATGATCGAGCATGGCGACCTGTCGAAGTACGACGTCTCCTCGCTCACGGCGTTCTCGCTGGCCACCGCGCCGTCCTCGCCGGCGTTCAAGGAGCGGCTGCGCGCGGTGTTCCCGCCCGCGAAGGGCGGCCTGGTCGACAGCTACGGGCTCACCGAGTCGTGCACCGGCGTGTCCACCGCCACCCCCGCCGACCTGGCGGAGGCGCCGGGGACGCTCGGCCGCCCGTCGATCGGGGTGCAGCTGGAGATCCGCGGGCCGGACAACGAGCCGCTGCCCGAGGGGGTCGAGGGCGAGGTCTGCGTCCGCAGCGCCTACAACATGGTCGGCTACTGGCGCGACCCCGAGGCCACCGCCCGCGCGTTCGACGCCGACCGGTGGCTGCACACCGGCGACATCGGCATGGTCGAGCGGGGCCGGCTGCGGCTCACCACCCGCCGCTCCGACCTGATCATCCGCGGCGGGGAGAACGTCTACCCGGCGGAGGTCGAGAACGTCCTCGCCGAGTTCCCGGGGCTGCGCGAGAGCATCGTCATCGGCGTCCCGCACCCCGACCTCGGCCAGGAGGTCGCCGCGGTCGCCGTCTTCGCCGACGCCCCGCCCGCCGCCGAGGATCTGGCGGCCTTCGCGCGGGAGCGGCTCGCCTACTTCAAGGTCCCGTCCCGCTGGCAGATCACCACCGACCCGCTCCCCCGCAACGCGACCGGGAAGGTGCTGCGCAGGCAGGTCGAGGCCGAGGTCCTCTGACCCGGGCTCTCCTTCTGGCGATAGTGGAGGCATGCTGCGGGACGAACTGTTACGGCGCGCCGAGCGGGACCAGCGGGTCCGGGAGGCGGCCACGCCCAATGGACGGCTGACGATCGTGCAGGGGCTGCGCTTCCTCTGGACCGACCTGCGCAACACCGCGTGGCTGGCCCGTGCCGTCCGCCGGCACGGATGGCCCGGCGTCGCGGCGGTCGGCCCGGAGGCGGCGCACGCGGCCTGGCTGCTCGCCCAGCACGCCGACCGGCGGCCGGGCCTCCAGCGCGGGTTCCTCGAGGCGATGCGCGAGGCGGTCGAGGCCGGGGACGCCGACCGCAAGGACCTCGCCTACCTGGAGGACCGCGTCCGGGTGAACGCCGGGCTCCCCCAGCTGTACGGGACGCAGTACGACATGACCGAGGCCGGCTACGGGCCGCGGCCGATCGAGGACCCGGACCGCCTCGACGAGCGCCGCGCCGAGGTCGGGCTGACGCCGATGGCCGAGTACGACGCCCGCCTCCGGCGCCTGGCCGAAGGCGGGCAGCCGTAGGACGTCCAGCCGGTCGCGGTCGCCGCGGACGAAGTTCGCCGAAGGGTCTGTCGGTCGTCGCCCCGGGGCCGACACAATCGCCGTATGGCGATCACCACGACGACGGCGCCGCCCGCGCGCCGGCCTGCCGTCGACCTCGCCCGGGGGTTCCTGACGGGCGGAGTGTGGGGGACGGGGGTGGCCGCCTTCGTCGTCGGCCTCGGCATCGGGAGGGCGCCGCTGATCGTCGCGGGTGTGGGGCTGCCCGTGGTCCACGGCCTGCTCGTCTTCCTCGCCGGTGTGCCGCGACGTCGCCGGGAGGCCGCCGTCGCGCCCCGCACGGCCCTGGCCGCGGTCGAGAGCCTGGAGGTCCTCGAAAGTGAGGACGGTGGCGTCCCGGTGCGCTTCGACCTCACCGTGGCGCCGGACGGGGCGCCCGCGTACCGCGTCGAGACCAGGCAGGAGATCGACCGCGTCGACCTCGGCGCCTACCGGCCGAACGTCGTCCTGGTGGTCGAGTACCCACCGGACCGGCCGTGGCAGGTGAGGATCGTCAAGCGGCCCACCCCCGAGTGGGAGGAGCGGGCGGCCGAGGCCCGCATCGACTCCGCACCCGGGCCTGCTCTCGCGAGCGACCCCCCAGGGGGCGGTGCCGCCGGTTTCGCCGCGTTCCTCGGCTTGCTGCTCGGGGCCGCCGCCGTGGTCCTGCTCTTCCGAGCCGAGATGTTCGACCAGGGCGGCGCCGGGCGTCCCCTGCACGAAGGGGCAGGGGCAGGGCATCTGGGCTGGCACGGCTACCTCGCGCTGGGGTGCGCGGTGCTGGGGACGGTCGCGCTGCTCGGCTACGGGCTGTCACTGGCCGGGATGACCCGGGCGCAGCGGACGGTCCGGCTCACGGGGCGGATCGAGCGGGTGCGCGAGCCCCGGCACGGCGGCTCCGGGAAGGGCGGAGTGCCGGTGGTCGTCTCCTACCGCGGTCCGTCCGGCGGGCAGGAGGTCATCGTGACCAACGACGGTGACCGAGGCGAGATGATCACCGCCGCGTGGACGGGCCGCGAGATCGGAGTCCACTACCCGCGTGGACGGCCGCACGCCTTCCGGTTCACCGACCGTCCCCGGGAGAACGGCCGCGGGCTGGGGGTGCCGAACTCCGCGCTCTTCCTGATCTACGTCGGGATCGTGGTCGCCGCCGCGATCGACCGGGGCTGGCCCTGGGCGCTGATCGGCCTCTGCGGACCCTGGGCCGTCTACGGCGCCTTCCACCTGCCCGGGAACATCCGCGACAAGCGCCGCCGGAGCGAGACGCTGGCCTCAATGGTCGCCGTCCGGGGCCGGGTCGTCGCGGTGCTCAAGGACGTCGGCACCGACGGGGAAGGCAGCACCTCCACCACCCTCACTCCGGTCATCGCGTTCACCACCCGGGAGGGCACCGCCGTCACCGCCCTGGTCACCCGTCGAATGCCGGACTCGGCCGGCGCGCGCGGCCGGGAGCTCACGGTCCACTACGCACCGGCGGACCCTGCCGTCCTCACCCTGGACCACGCGGCCGACCAGCGCTCCTTGAGGACGGACATCGTGGTCAACGTCGCGGCCCTCCTCACCATCGCGTCGGCGGCCGTCGCGGGAGCCGTCATGCTGTGACCCGGGGGCGGTCGCGGCGGAAGAGCAGCGGCGACGCCCCCGCCCGGGGGGCGCACCCGAAACCGGGGCGACGGCCCACCGCGCGCCCGTCCTGATCGCCCGCCCGGCCGTGCCGGAACCGCTGCCGACCTGCGCGAGCGGTCGTAGGGCGCTCAGCCGGCCGCGGCCCCGAGGTGAGCGGGGCGTCCGAGCCGCTCGTCAAGGAAGTCCTCCCAGGTGCGCGCGCCCCGCTCGGCGCCCTCGATGGAGAGGTTGTCGCCCGCTCGGTAGGCGCGCCCGGCCTTCCCGGGGATGCGGACGGGCATCGTCGCGCGGCGCTTGCCGGTCGCCTTCAGGTAACCGCGGATGAGCGCGCCGATCGGGTGGACCGCGGGACCGGCCAGGTCAGGGACTCGGCCGGCGGGCTCGCCGAGAGCGAGTTCCACGAGGCGCTGCGCGACGTCCCGCGCGTCCACCGGCTGGAAGCGCAGCCCGCCCGGGACCGGGACCACCGGGGACTTCGCCATCCCCTGCACCACCTTGAACACCAGGTCGTGGAACTGCGCGGCCCGCAGGATCGTGTACGGAACGCCCGACTCGGCCACGGCACACTCCGTCTCCAGCTGGGTCTTGAGCCAGGCCAGCGGCACGCTGTCGGCCCCGATGACCGAGATGAGCACGATGTGCCGCACCCCGGCCCGCGTCGCGGCGCGCACCAGGTTCCGCGCGACCACGTCATCGCCCTTGCTGGCGCCCGCGAGGTGCATGACGGTCTCGACGCCGTCCATCGCGGCGTCGACCCCCTCGTCCTTGAGCAGGTCGCCCGTCACGTACTCGACGCCGCCGGCGGGCTCGCGCGCGCTCCTGCTGAGCACCCGCACGCCCCGCCCGGCGTCCCGCAACCGCGGCACGACCTGCCGCCCGAGCGTGCCCGTCCCGCCGGTGACCAGGATGACCGATGCCATGACTCCTCCAAGCGACTCCGCCGTGTAGTTGCCCCTCACGACTGCCCAGGCTCGGAAAAAGTGACATCGGCGCGCCTCGCGCCTACCGGCTCCAGGCTCCCAGCACCTCGTCCGGGCCCCAGCTCAGAGAGACGTCGCCGGTGATATCCGTGCCGGAGAGGGACACCACGACGAGACCCCCGGTCGCCGGGTCCAGGCCGGGCACCTCGGCGGCGCCCCGGCGGAGGCTCGCCAGGTCTCGGTCGTCGAACGGACCGTTGAGCCACTTGATCGAGCCGGCGAAGTGGATCCGGCCCGCCACGGGCGCGCGGTCGGCGCCGACGAGGTCGACCTCCGGATCGAACCGGCGGTTCCACCAGCCGCCGACCGCGCCGACGTCCGGCCAGGGCAGGTCCGACAGCTCGAGCGCCTGCCGGACGAGCGGTTCGACGGCCCGGCCCCGCCAGGACGTCCAGCGGCGTTCGATCAGGCGGAAACCCGCTTCCGGCCGTCCCCTGCGGGCCTGCTCGTGGGCCGCCCGGAGCACCGCCAGGTAGAGGCGCAGGTTGCTGTCGGCGATCCGGTACAGGGCGGGCTTGCCCGGTCGCGTGGAGAGGGGGTGCTCCTCGGCGAGGACGTGCTTCTCCGCCGTCAACCGGCGCAGGAGGGGCGACAGGGTCCCGGAGGGGAGCGCCCCGCCTCGCCCCCCGGCCGCCGCGGCGATGTTGGCGTGCGTCCGGTCGCCGGAGCCGATGGCCTCCAGCACGCGCCGCGCCGTGTCGGGGTTGGGGAACTCCGCCAGGAGGGACGCCTCCGGGACGCTGAACAGGGCGGCCGCCGGGTCCGCGCACTCGTCCCGCATGAACTCCAGCGCGGGCACGGCATGGGGCCAGGTCCGGACGATGCCCGGCAACCCTCCGGAGACCAGGTGCGCGTCGATGGCGTCGGCGGCGCCGAGTCCGAGCGCCCGGCCCACGTCGGCCGGGTTCAGCGGACCGAGCACCAGGTTGTCGGCCCGCCCGTAGAACGGGCGGTCGTACGCGGTGAGGCGCTCCATCATGTGAAGGTCGCTGCCCAGGAGCAGGAGCAGGACGGGTTTGGACGACAGCAGCCGATCCCACGCCGTCTGGAGCGCACCGTCGAACACGGGGTCCTGCTCGGCGAGCCACGGCAGTTCGTCCAGCACGACGATGGACGGTGTCTCCGGCAGCGCCGACGCCAGGACCCTGAACGCGTCGGGCCAGTTGCCGCCGTCCAGCCGAGGGACGAGGTCGGGCTCGCTCGGCAGCGACGATTCCCTGAGGTCACGCGTGAACGCGGCCACCGCCTCGACAGGCGACGCCCCCTTGGTGGCGGCGGAGAACAGATAAGGCACCCCGGCGCGGTCGCAGAACTCCTGCACGAGCCGCGACTTGCCGACCTGACGCCGCCCGCGCAAGGCCACCGCCACCCCGGCCCCCGCAGCCGCGACCCGCTCCAAACGCTTGCCCAGCAGCGCCAGCTCGGCCCTCCTACCGATGAACACCGCACCCCCAAGCCATGTAGCACGAATCTATGTAGATTCTATCTACATAGATCGAGGCTACCAAGATAGCCGCCCCCGGTGGACTGTCGGCGGCTCCTGGTTGGGTACCGCCATGACCGAAGAGCGATTCTGGGATCTGATCGAAACCGCGTGGGCGCCGCTGGGCGCCGAGGTCGGTGCGGCACGGCGGGCCCTCACCACCCGGGACCCGTCAGCGGACGCCTGGGAGATGCCCGAGAACTCCGTGGTCGAGAAGGCCCTGGACGCGTTCCTCGGCAACCTCGAAGCCGCCGCCCGCGACCTGCCCGCCGACGAGCTGATCGACCTCGACCGGGTGTGCGAGCGTCTCCTCCACGACATCGACCGCGCCGACGTCCACGAGGTGACGGACGGCTCCGACGACGGCTTCCTCTACGCGCGCGGCTTCATCGTCGCCATGGGCCGCGACTTCTACACGGCCGTCGCCGCGGACCCCCGCGTCGCCATCCTGGACGCCGACTGCGAATCGATGTGCTACTTCTTCGCCCACGTCCACCACGAACGCTTCGGAACGTTCCCCGACACCGGCTCGGGCATCTCCCGCGAAAGCTGCATGAACCCCGACGGCTGGCCCGAGTAAGGTCCCCACCCCCGGACGGTTCAGCCCGAATCAAGGATCATGACGGCGTCGCCGGTCACGGTGACGGCCTGGTCATCGCTGATCGAGATCACGGGCCATGTCTGGGCGGGGTCGCCGGCCAGACGGTCGTGCCGCGCGGCTCTCCCCCGGTTCCGATGGGGCAGCACGACGAACGGAACCAGGCCGAGCCCGGTGGTGGAGTCGACGGTTCCGGGGTCGTCGGCGCCTTGCAGCGGCCGCATGTTCGGCCCGGCAAGAGCCGCTCCGGCGGAGATCCCCACGTAGGCCAACGACCCGCTGGCGACAGCGGGCGCGGCTACACGATCGAACCCGCTGCGACGGACATGCTCCAGCAGGAACACGGGGTATCCACCAGTGATGAAGACGACCTGAACCCCGTCCAGCACGCGCCGGACGTCGTCACCAGCGGCGCGTTCGAGATCGAGGAGGTCCACCGCCAGCCCCTCGGCCTTGAGCAGGTCGGCGGCGGCACGGACGAAAGGGGCGGACGGCAGCGGATTCGCCGCCGTGGGTACGAGCACCGCCCGCCGCACCGCCACCGGCAGCGCCCCCAACCAGCCACGCAAGGCCCCCAACCCAGCCGACCCCAAGAACAACCGCGCCCCCACGAAAGTCACCCCCGAAACGGTCCCCCGCCCTGCCCGGCTGCGCCCCGGCCACGGCCGAGGCTCACCGTCGAATGGCGGTCAAGAAACCTGATCGCCTCGCTTCAAGCGGTCCACCAGCAGCCCGAACGCCTCCGGTGTGAGGACGAGGTGACCGGCCTCTGGCGCTTTGCTATCCCGCATTCCGACGCCACCACCGAGATCGGCGACCTCCACGCATTCATTTCCTTGGGTGTTGCTCCGGCTCGCCTTTCGCCACAACTGACTCATACTGCGCCCTCCAATTTTCGCTCGATCAGCATTCTGCTGTCAGTTCGGGACAACGCGTCCGCCCCGATGCGGTCGAACCGTAACGCGAAGTCGGCCACCTCTGCGGACTCCTGTGCCAACCTCCCACCGCCGAACGCTTCGAGATAGGCGACCCTCTCGCTCTTGGTCGAGATGAGTGTGAAAGATCCGTCCAAGCCCATGTGCGCACCAACCCGTCGCGGGACTGCCCGCAAAACGACATTAGGCCAGCAACTAACGGCCAAGAGATGAGCCAACTGGCCTCGCATCACCGATGGACCTCCGACCGGCTGCTCCAGAGCGCTCTCGTTGACAAGGACCCACATCTCCGTGGGGCGCTCTCCCCTCAGCACTTCTTGCCGTGACATGCGGGCGGCGAGCGCGGTCTCCACATCGCCTATGTGGCCGGCAACGAGCAGCGCTCGCGCGTAGTCCGGGGTTTGCAGCAACCCATGAATGATCGATGAGGTGTAGGCCTTGATCACGCGCGCCCTGGCCTCGTAGAGGACGAAGGTCCTGAACCAGTTTCGATCATGCCCCTCCTCAGCGAACTTGCGCAGCCGAGCGAAGTGCCCGCCCGTGCCCCACGCCGCGTCCAGAGTTTGGGCCTGCATCTTGTTGGGCTTTCGGATGCCACTTTCGAGGTTGTGTACCTGCTGCTTTGTGACACCAAGGATCTTGCCTACCTCGGCTTGTGTCAATCCCCTGCCTTCCCGATAGAAGCGCAGGTCGAAGGCCAACCAAGACCAGAGCGACTCCTCAGGATCAATTCCCGGCATGGGTGCCATGACCAGCCTCCCGAAGTACACGGCGTCCACGAATACCCCACACTTTAAACAGGACCGCGTAACTCTGCCCCTGGAACAGACAGAAAAAAAGGGGGCAGATATGGGCATGAGTACCGCTAATTCGGGCGAGCTAGACATTCGTTGTCTTGCGGCGCGGTCTACGGCGGGGCTGGTGCGGACGATGGCGGGGGCTCGGCTTCGCGAATGGGGGCATACCGGGATCGCCGGGGACGTTTACCAGGTGGCTGGGGAATTGGTCGCCAATGCAGTGGAGGCCACCCTTTATCAGGAGATTCGGGTCAGGTTCACACGAGAGGTGCGAACCGTCCTGCTCGCGGTATGGGACTCGTCCGATGCCATGCCCGTACTGCGTCCGATCACCGAACTGTCCCTGGAGGACATCGTCCCGGACGCGCGAGCACTCCAACCAGGACACGAGGACGGGACGCGGGGCCGGGGGCTGCCGATCGTGCAGGCGCTGGCCGCAGAGTGCGGGGTCACCAAGACCGATCCCTACGGGAAGTGGGTGTGGGCGAGGGTGGCCTTCTAATGCGGCGGCTTCTGCTGAGGTGGCGTACCCGCCGAGGGCAGAGGACGGCGGTCCGGCTCCTGGAAATGCTCGCCCGGGCGGCCAGGGCGCGAGGGTGGCGGTGCGTCCGACTCTACGAGCCCGAGGAGTTTCCACTGCCGGTGCCGCTGCTCTGGATCTATGCGAGCGGGGTCGCCGAGGACGTCGGGGTCGTGGTGAGTGTGCGGGCCGTTCCGGGCGGCTGGGCATACCACCGGGCCCAGCGCGGACGGTTCGGCTACCTGATGCCCTGCGCAGACGCCGAGGCGGCGGCCGAGCGGATCGACCTGCTCCTCAAGCACCGCATGTTCCCGTCCACCTGGTGAGCCGCCCTGCGTTCACACGACCTGCGGGCATCCGCTCAGCGGGATGGGGCGGGCGGGTGGGCTGGAACGCGTACTAGCCTCCCGGCGGACGTTCTCGAAGACCGACCCGGAGGCCCCTATGAACGCTGACCTCTCCCTGGCGGGCAGTACCGCCGTCGTCACCGGCGCGGGCGCGGGGCTGGGCCGCTGCGAGGCCCTTGCCCTGGCCGCGCGGGGCGCCAACGTCGTCGTCAACGACATGGGGCCCGCCGCCGAGGAGGTCGTCGCCGAGATCAAGCAGGCCGGGGGTCAGGCAGTCGCGGTGACCGGGGACGTCGGCGACTGGTCGATGGGCGACACGCTCGTGTCGGCGGCCGTCGACACCTTCGGTTCGCTGGACGTCCTGGTGAACAACGCGGGCGTGCTGCGCGACAAGATGCTGTTCAACCTGTCGGAGTCGGACTGGGACGACGTCATCCACGTCCACCTGAAGGGCCACGCGTCGGTGTCGCGGGCGGCCGCCGTGCACTGGCGGGCCGCCAGCAAGGCCGCGGGCGGGCCGGTCTACGGCCGGGTCGTCAACACGGCGTCGGAGGCGTTCCTGTTCGGGTCGGCGGGCCAGCCGAACTACTCGGCGGCGAAGGCCGGCATCGTCGCGCTCACGCTGTCGACGGCGGCGGGCCTCGGCCGGTACGGGGTGCGCGCCAACGCGATCTGCCCCCGCGCCCGGACGGCGATGACCGAGGCGACGTTCGCCGAGGGCACCTCCCCCGGCGGGCTCGACTCCATGGCGCCCGAGCGGGTCGGGACGTTCGTCGGCTACCTCGCGTCCCCGGCGGCCGAGAAGATCAGCGGCCAGGTGTTCGTCGTGTACGGCGACATGGTCGCGCTGATGGCCGCGCCGACCGTGGAGCACAAGTTCACCGCCGCGGAGGGCGTCTTCTCCGTCGAGGAACTCGGCGAGCAGATCACCCCGTACTTCGAGGGACGGGACGCGCACAGGACCTACGCCGCCTACAGCGTCGCCGCACTCGACGACACCGGCACGAGCAAGCACTGACGCACGCAGGACGGCCGCTCCCCGCCGCGCGGGGAGCGGCCGTTTCTCGCGCAGAACCTCGGCTCGCTCGGACCGGCGTCCGCTCAGAAGACGTCCGGGCCGCGGAGGGTGGCTTCGGCGCCGCCGTCCACGTAGACGACCTGGCCGGTCATGTGGGTGTTGGCGGGCGAGAGCAGCCAGCGCAGGGCCTCCGCGATCACCTCGGGGTCGGCGTAGCCGTTCAGCGGCATCGGGACGGCCTCGTTCATCACCTGGAGCATCGCCTCGTCCTCGAACAGCGGGACGGTCATCGGCGTCTTGACGACGCCCGGCGCGATCGCGTTGAGCGGGATGCCCGCGCCCGCCCACTCCGGGGTGACGCACTCGCGGCGCAGCCACCGGGCCAGCGCCGCCTTCGACGACGGGTACGTCTGGTAGCCCCCGCCGGCCGCCACGACCTTCGCCGCCGCCTCCAGCGCGGCGGGCTCGTCGCCGGCCAGGCACGCCCGCACGACGGCGTCGTCCACGGGGTGGGTGCCGGCGATCGATCCCACGACGGCGGCTCGCGGGGCCTCCGCGCGGGCCAGCGCGGGGCGCAGGCCCTCCATGAGGGCGACGGCGCCGAAGTAGTTGACCTTGACGGGCAGGTCGGTGAAGTCGGAGACGCCGGCGCAGGCGACGGCGCCGTCCAGGGTGCCGCCGCAGGCCTCCAGCACTTCGGCGACCGCCCGCGCCCGGCCCTCGGCGCCGCCGAGGTCGGCGCACACGTCGGCGTCGCGCAGGTCGACGCCGACGACCGTGTCGCCCTGGTCGCGCAGCAGCCCGGCGAGCGTCCTGCCGATGCCGGACGCCGTCCCGCTGACGGCGATGGTGCGTGCCATGGTGGGGTGTCCCCTCTCAGGTGTGGGCGCCGCCGTCGCCCGGGGCGTTCGAGCGGGGTGCGAGCAGCAGCCGGCAGGCGAGGCGGATGTCGCTCTCGACGTCGGCCATGGACGCGCGGCCGTTCAGGCTCGACTGGAGGACGCCGTACCAGCACTGCATCAGCAGCCGGACGAGCGTGACGTCCTGCGCGGTCGGCACCTCGATCCCCACGGCCCGCAGGAGGATCTCCCGGAACGTGGCGTCGATGTGGACGGTGTCGGCGACGGTCGCGGCGTGCGCGGTGTTGGACGCGTGCAGCATCGACGTCGACAGGACGGGCTGCGCCATGAGGTGGCGGCTGGCCTGCACCAGCATGTCGGCGACCGCGTCCTCGGGGCTCGTGCCGGGCGCGGGCTCGGTGACCTGGTCGCGGAGCCGGTCGACCTGCTTGGCCATGACCGCGGTGAACAGGTGGACCTTGGACGGGAAGTACCGGTACAGGGTGCCGATCGCGACCCCGGCGGCCTTGGCGACCTCGTGCATCTGGACGCGTTCGAGGGACTTCTCGGCACCGATGCGCGACGCGGCGCGCAGGATCCGCTCGCGCCGGTCGTGCTGCTCCGGCGAGCTCGGCTCGGCGGACAGCCTGCCCGCTGCGATCCTCGCCACGGTCCTCCCCAGGTCCCTTCGTCTCCCGACCCGTTCCCGCGCTGCCGGTTCCCGTCCTGCCAGGGAACAATATCCGTGCTCAGGGGCGTACCCGCGAACGTCCGTACCGGTCAGTGGGACCGTCCGGCCCTCCCCGCGCGGGCCTCGCTCTACGGTGTGCGCGCGCCGAGATCCCGAGGTCGGAGGGCACATGGGACGAGCCGGGTGGGACGAGGAGTACGACGTGGTGGTGGCCGGCTCCGGGGCCGGGGCGATGGCGGGCGCGCTCGCCGCGGCGTCGGGCGGGCTGCGCACCGCCGTCCTGGAGAAGACCCGCCTGCTCGGCGGGACGTCCGCGTACTCGGGCGCGGCGATCTGGCTGCCGGGGACGCGGGTGCAGGAGCGCGCCGGGCTCGGCGACTCGACCGAGGGCGCGCGCGAGTACCTGCGGGCGCTGCTGGGCGACGCCGAGGAGGAGCGCCGCGAGGCGTTCCTCGAAACGGCCCCCGAACTGGTGGACTTCCTGGAGAAGGACCCGGCGGTCGAGTTCCGTTTCCAGGCGTTCCCCGACTACTTCGACGCGCCCGGACGCCTGGACATGGGGCGCTCGTTCGTCCCGGTGGAGCTGCCCGCCGAGCGGCTCGGCGACCTGGCCGCGCTGGTCCGGCCGCCGGTCGACCGGGACAGGGCGGGACGGGGGCACTCGGCGTCCAGGCCGCTGGCGCAGGGCCGGGCGCTGATCGGGCGGCTGCTGCTGGCGATCACCGCGACCGGCGCCGGCGAGGTCCGCACCGGGACCGCGCTGACCGACCTGGTCGTGGAGGACGGCAGGGTGGCCGGGGTCGCGGCGGTGACCGCCGAGGGCCCGGTGCGGCTGCGGGCCGGGCGCGGCGTCCTGCTGGCGGCGGGCGGGTTCGAGGCGTCCGACGCGCTGCGGGCCGAGCACGGCGTGCCGGGCGGCGCGGGCTGGACGATGGCGCCCGACTGCGCGAACACCGGCGACGCGATCGAGGCCGCGGTCCGGATCGGCGCGTCCACCGGCCTGCTGGACCAGGCGTGGTTCTGCCCCGGTCTCGTCACGCCGGGCGGGCGGCCCGCGTTCACGCTCGGGTTCCGCGGCGGGCTGATCGTGGACGCCTCCGGCCGCCGGTTCGCCAACGAGTCCCTCCCCTACGACCGGATGGGACGCCTGATGGCCGCGGCCGAGGGACCGTTCCACCTGGTCTGGGACTCGCGGTCGGACGGCCTGCCCGCGGTCTCCGTACCGCCGCTGCGGGCGCAGGAGCAGCTCGCCTCCGGCGCCTGGGTCCGGGCGGGCGCCCTGGACGAGCTGGCCGGGATGATCGGAGTCCCGGCGGACGCGCTCGCCGGCACCGTCGAGCGGTTCAACGGCTTCGCCGCCGGGGGCGTCGACGAGGACTTCCACCGCGGCGAGGACGCCTACGACCTGTACTTCTCCGGCGGCGGGCCGTGCGTCGTGCCCCTCGACCGGCCGCCGTACCTCGCGGCGCGGGTCGTCCTGAGCGACCTCGGGACGAAGGGCGGGCTGCGCACCGACGCCGACGCCCGCGTCCTGGACGGCTCGGGCCGCCCCATCGCCGGCCTCTACGCCGCAGGCAACACCAGCGCCTCGTTCACGGGCCCCGTCTACCCGGGTCCCGGCGTGCCGATCGGGTCGGCGATGGCCTTCGCCTACCGCGCCGTCCAGGACATCAGAAGGAACGGCGGCTGAGCCGCGCGCTGTGCCACCTTGACCCTCTATGGGCCCTGTGCGGGTGGTGCCCATGACCGTCGATCACTACATGTAGTACTTGTTCGACTACATATGGTGAACGATCGTCCGAGAGGAAGAAGATGACCACGTCAGGGCTCACCCGGACCCGCGCCGGCCTCGTGGGGGCGGCGATGCTGATCGGAACCTTGGTCCCCGCACAGGCCGCCTCGGCCACCGAATGGCCCAGGACCATCGAGAACACCCTCACCGCGATGCACGGTGAGGCCATGGCGCATGCGAGCTACCACTTCTACGGCGAGCAGGCCGGGTACGAGCATCTGCCCCAGGTGCGCGTCCTGTTCGCGAAGACCGGGGAGACCGAGCTCCACGACCACTTCACGCAGGAGGCGCGCCTCATCCACTTCGTCCGCGACGACCCCGCCAACCTGCGCGAGAGCATCAAGGGCGAGGTGGAGGAGGCGACTCGCACCTACCCCCGCTTCGCCGAGGAGGCGCGCGAGGACAAGGACTACAACGCCGCCCGCCTGTTCACCGAGCTGGCCGGCGACGAGAGGACGCACGCCCGCAACTTCACCGAGGCGCTCATGGCCATCACGCGCCACCGCGGGGAGATCCCCGAGGGCCCGACCGTCGAGCCCGTCAGGGTCGTCGCGGGCAAGCCGAAGGTGCGCTCGCCGAGGACGCTCCGCAACCTGGAGACCGCCCTGCGCGGCGAGTCGTTCGCGAACGCCAGGTACACGGTCTACGGCGAGCACGCCAGGGTCCGGTACCCGAAGCTCGCCCGGCTGTTCGAGCGCACCGCCGCGGTCGAGCTGACCGAGCACTTCGCCGAGCTGGCGAACCTCGCCGGGTACGTCCACCGGACCAGGGAGAACCTGCGCAAGAGCATCGCGGGCGAGACCTACGAGGCCACGACGATGTACCCGGGCTTCGCCCGCACCGCCCGGGAGGAGCACGCCTTCCGCGCCGCGGCCCTCTTCACGGAGATCGCCGGTGACGAGGCCGCCCACGCCCGCGCGTTCAAGCGCGCGCTCCACGGCCTCGACCACGACCACGACCACGCGACCCGCAACGACACCTGACACCACCCCGGCGCACGCCCCACGGCGCGCGCCGGGGTCACACCTTCCGGCGGTCGGTACCTACCAAAGTCGGAGACGGCGCGGCCTCGCGGCGGATGCGCGGACCGCCGGCCCGGCGCGACAGTCGTCGGGCGGACCGCGCCGGAGAACCGGCACGCGGCACGGAGAATCGGAAGCCGAGGTGCCGGTGCCCATCGGATACCAGATCACGTTGGTCCTCGTCGGAGTGCCGGTCCTGCTGGCCCTGTGGCCGGTCCGTCGCCCGGCCAGGCTCGCCGAGCCGGCCTTCCTTCTGAGCCTGGGGATCAGCGAGGTCCCCCAGCTCGCCTTGCTGCCGCTGGCGGCGGCCACGGCGCTGACGGCCCTGGAGGGGGATCTGGACGCGTTCGGCTGGACGGCGGCGGCGCTGGTCGCGACCGGCTGCGTCGTCATCGCCGTGCGCGGCCACCGCTCCGCGCGGACCCTTCGGCGGGCCTTGGACGACGGCCTCGGAGACGGCTGGCGAGCCGCCCTCGCCCCCGGCCCGGCCGCGGCACTCCGCAAGCACCGGCCGTACATGCGGATGCTGGCCATGCCGTTCCGGTCGCGCCCCCGCGCGGTGGCGAGGGTGCGCGACATCGGCTACGGCGAGGCCGGACGGCGCAACCTGCTCGACGTCTACCATCACCGCTCCCGCCCCTGCGGCGCTCCGGTCCTGATCCACCTGCACGGGGGCGGTTACCGGCGGGGAAGGAAGAGCACGCAGTCCATGCCGCTCGTCCACCGGCTCGCGCGCCAGGGCTGGGTCGTCGTCAGCGCCGACTACCGGCTGCGCCCGGCCGCGTCCCACCCCGACCACCTGATCGACCTGAAGAAGGTGATCGCGTGGGTGCGCCGGCACGGGCGGGAGTACGGCGCCGACCCGGCGGCACTGTTCGTATCGGGCAGCTCGGCGGGCGGGCACATGGCCCTGCTCGCCGGCCTCACTCCCGGCGACGCGGCCTTCCAGCCGGGATTCGAGGACGCGGACACCTCGGTCACCGCGGTCATCGTCTTCAACGGCTACTACGGCGCCTACTACGGTCAGGGCGACGGCTCGGCGCCGGCGGCCCACCTGCGGCCGGACGCGCCGCCGCTCCTGCTGGTGCACGGCGACCGGGACACGATCGTCCCGGTGGACGGCGCGCGGAAGTTCGCCGCGCGGTGGCGGGAGGTCAGCGCCGGGCCGGTCGTCTACGCGGAGCTGCCGTGGGCGCAGCACTCGTTCGACCTGTTCCATTCGCTGCGCTTCGAGGCGGTCGTGGACACGGTCGAGGCGTTCGCCGCCTGGGTGCGTTCGCCGGACCGGCGACCGCGCCCCGACCCGTCGCCGGTGACGGACTCTCCCTGATGGTCCCGCCGGTCAGACCAGGTTGTCCTCTACTTTCAGGCCGAACTCGCCGCGGCCGTACATGGAGAGGGCGTGCTCCACGTCGTTGGCGACGTGGACGCTGCCCGCGTGGGCGTCGCGCCAGGCGCGCTCGATGACGTTGCCGCGGTGCAGGGAGTTGCCGCCGGCGGTCTTGAAGAGGATGTCGATGGCCTCGATGGCGCGCTCGGTGCCGCGGACCTGGTCGCGGCGGGCGCGCAGGCGCAGCTCCATCGGGATCTTCTCGTTGCGGACGGCGTACTCGTGGATCTCGCGGACGTTGCGGTCGGTCTGCAGGATCGCGGCGTCGATCTCCGAGGCGGCGCGGGCGACGGCGACCTGGGCGAACTGGTCCTCGACGAAGCGGCCGCCGCCGAGGCTGAGCCGGATCCGGTCGCGCATGCGGGTCACGTACAGGTCGTGGCAGCCCGCCGCCATGCCGATGACGCTGGCGGCGACGGTGCTGGTGAAGATCGTCCCGAACGGCATGCGGTAGAGCGGGCCCGTGTTGACCTTGCGGCCGGGGTTGCGCAGCTGGGCCTGCTCGAAGTTGCGCATCGCGCGGTGGGACGGGACGAACGCCTTCTCCACGACGATGTCGTCGCTGGCGGTGCCGCGCAGGCCCATCGAGTCCCAGACCTCGGCGATCTCGTAGTCGCGGCGCGGGACGAGGACGGTCATGAAGTCGACCGGGCGGCCCTCGGCGCCGACGACGAGCGCGCCGAGCAGGGCCCAGGAGGCGAACTCGCAGCCGGAGGAGAACGACCAGCGCCCGGTCATCTCGTAGCCGCCGTCGACGGGGGTGAGGCGGCCGATCGGCGCGTAGGAGGAGGCGATGAGGGTGTCCGGGCCGGCGCCCCACACCTCGCGCTGCGCCTCGTCGGCGAACAGGCCGAGGTGCCAGGAGTGCACGCCGAGCACCGCGGCGACCCAGCCGGTCGAGCCGCAGGCGCCGGAGATCGCGCGGATCACCTCGTAGAAGGCGACGGGGTCGTCCTCGGCGCCGCCGTACCGGGTGGGCTGGAGCATCCGGAACACCCCGGCGGCCGTCAGCTCCCGGATCGTCTCGGTGGGGATGCGTCCCTTCTCGTCCACGGACCGGGCCCGCTCGGCGATGCCGGGCAGCAGTCCGCGCACGGCCTCCAGGACCTCGTTGCTCATCCCCGCTCCTTCCCTCGTACGGCATTTGCAGGAGACCATGGTCGCGCGCCGGCGCGGGGACGCGCGTCCCGGCCACCGGGACTCGGCGGCCCCGACGGTGACCTGCGACCTAACGTTCGAATCACCCGTCCATCGCCGAAGGGATGATCCACGTGACCGCAACCGAGTCGGACGCCGTCCGCGCCATCGAGGCCGGGGCGATCCAACGCCGCTTCGCCCGGGGGTGGCACTGCCTCGGGCTGGCCGAGAAGTTCCGGGATGGCAAGCCCCACACGGTCAACGCGTTCGGGCAGAAGCTCGTGGTCTTCACCGGAGAGGACGGCAAGACCAACGTCCTGGACGGCTACTGCCGGCACATGGGCGGGGACCTGTCCCAGGGCACCGTCAAGGGGAACGAGATCGCGTGCCCGTTCCACGACTGGCGCTGGGGCGGCGACGGCCGCTGCAAGCAGATCCCCTACGCGCGCCGCGTCCCGCTGCGGGCCCGCACGGCCGCGTGGCCGACGATGGAGCAGGACAAGCTCCTGTTCGTCTGGAACGACCCTGAGGGCAAGAAGCCGCCGGAGGACGTCACGATCCCCGTGGTCGAGGGCGCCACGCGCGACGACTGGACCGACTGGCGCTGGACGGAGACGGTCGTCCACACCAACGCCCGCGAGGTCATCGACAACGTCGTCGACATGGCGCACTTCTTCTACATCCACAAGTCGTTCCCGACGTACTTCAAGAACATCTTCGAGGGCCATGTGGCCACGCAGATCATGAAGGGCCGGACGCGCGAGGACGCGCGCCGGGAGGGCGGGGGCGGCGGCGGGCCGCGGATGCTCGGCAACACCTCCGTCGCGTCCTACCACGGCCCCTCCTTCATGATCGACGAGCTGACGTACCACTACGAGGGGTACGACCTGCACTCCGTCCTGATCAACTGCCACTACCCGATCGACGAGAACTCGTTCTCGCTGCACTCGGGGATCATCGTCCAGCACAGCGACGCGCTGCCGCCCGAGGCGGCCGAGGCGACCGCGCAGAAGCTGTCGGAGTTCATCCTGCTCGGCTTCGAGCAGGACATCGAGATCTGGCGGAACAAGGCCCGCATCGACAACCCGCTGCTGTGCGAGGAGGACGGCCCCGTCTACCAGCTGCGCCGCTGGTACGAGCAGTTCTACGTGGACGTCGCCGACGTGACGCCGGAGATGACGGACCGGTTCGAGTACGAGATCGACACGACCCGTCCGGTGGAGTCCTGGCAGAAGGAGGTCGACGCGAACATGGCCCGCCGGGAGTCGGAGGGGGCGTCGGCGTGACGACCCGCCAGGACGAGCGCCTCCTGGACGGTCCGCTGCTGCCGGTCCGCTGCCGCCGCTGCGCCGCCGAGGTGCTGGTGCGCAAGTCGAGCTGGGAGCAGACGAGCATCCAGTGGAACGCCGAGGCCAGGGAGGCGTGCACGGGGCTCGACGACCCGCACGCGACCTGCCCGGCGCTCCGCTCGGCGATCCAGGAGGCCGCGCTGAACGGCGCGATCACGGTGGTCGAGGCCGAGTGAGGGGAAGCGGCGCCCGGACGCCGGACCTGGACGGGGGACGATGATCGACCGATACGGCCCGTGGGCCGTGATCGCCGGCGGCTCGGAGGGCGTCGGGGCGGCGTTCGCGCACCGCCTCGCCGACGCGGGGCTGAACCTCGTGCTCATCGCGCGCAAGCCGGGGCCGCTGGCGGAGACGGCCGAGGCCGTCCGCGCGAAGGGCGTCGAGGTGCGCACCCTCGAACTGGACCTCGTCGCTCCGGACCCGGTCAAGGCGGTCCGCGAGACGACCGACGGCCTGGAGGTCGGGCTGCTGGTGTTCAACGCGGGCGCGAACAGCTACGGGCACGAGTTCGTCACCGGCGACCTGGAGCGCTTCCAGGGCGTCATCGACCTCAATGTCACCGCCCAGCTCGCGCTGACGCACCACTTCGGCGCGCTGATGAAGGAGCGGGGGCGCGGCGGCATCCTGCTGGTCGGGTCCCTCGCCGGGTACATGGGCCAGGCGCAGATCAGCGTCTACGCTGCGGTGAAGGCGTTCGGGCGCGTGTTCGCCGAGGGGCTCTGGCTGGAGATGCGCGAGCACGGGGTGGACGTCCTGGAACTGGTGCTCGGCGTGACCCGCACCCCCGCGATGGAGCGCGCGGGCCTCGACATGGACATTCCGGGCCTGAACGTCGCCGAGCCCGACGACGTCGCCCGCGAGGGCCTCGAACACCTGGGGGACGGCCCCGTCTGGGTCGCGGGCGGCAACTACGACATGGCCCGCAAACGCGCCGGTTTCCCCCGGGAGACGCTCGTCGCCGGGGCGCACGCGGCGATGAGGCGCCTGCTTCCGGAGCCGTCCTGACACTCTCCGGAGCCGGCGTCCGGTAGGGATGGAGCATGTCCGTTCACCATGCCTCCGTTCACCATGCCCGCGTCCCGGTCGCCGCCGGGCACTCGCTGCACGTCGCGGAGTCGGGAGACCCCTCCGGCCGCCCGTACCTGTTCCTGCACGGCTGGCCCGAGTCGTGGCGGACGTGGCGGGACGTGATGGCCGCCGCGCCGCCCGAGGCCCGCGTCATCGCCGTCGACCTGCCCGGAATCGGCGAGTCGGCGGGGGCGACATGCGGGTCCAAGCGCGACCTGGCATCGGTCATACACGACCTCGTCCGGCACCTGGGCCTGGACGACCTCACCCTGGTCGGGCACGACGCCGGCGGGATGGTCGCCTACGCCTACCTGCGCCGGTACGAGGCGGCGCGCGTGGTCATCATGAACACGGCGATCCCGGGCGTCGCCCCCTGGGACGCGGTCGTCGCCAGTTCCGCCATCTGGCATTTCGGGCTGCACGCCGTCCCCCGCCTGCCGGAGACCCTCGTCCGCGGACGCCAGGCCGAGTACTTCGACCACTTCTACGACGTGCTCTCGGTGGACCCGTCCAGGATCACGCCCGACGCCCGGGCCGCCCACGTGGCCGCCTACGGCACCGAGGAGGCCCTGACCGCCGGCTTCGACCTCTACCGAGCCTTCTCGCAGGACGCCGACGACAACGCCGCCCCGACGGGCACGGTCGGCACACCCGTCCTCTACCTGCGAGGCGACGGCGAAGGCGGCGACATCACCACCTACGCCGAGGGCCTCCGCAAGGCGGGCGTCGAGAACCTGACCACCGCGACCATCCGCGACGCGGGCCATTTCTCCCAGGAGGAGCAGCCCGACCAGGTCTGGGCCCGCATCCGGTCCTTCGCCGAGGCGACCTCAGGCTGAACCCCGGAGGACGTAGGTCCCGTCGCGGTGCTCGTAGACGGGGCCCGGAGCGTCGCGGCCCTCAGCGCGGAGGACGCGTTTGACGACCTTGTTGGTCGGGGTGCGGGGCAGCGCCTCGACCACGCGGACGTAGCGGGGCGCCCACTTCGTGCCGAGGTCCGGCTGGGCGGCCAGGAAGGCCGTGAAGGCGCACGGGTCGAAGGCCTGGCCCGGGGCCAGGGTGACGGCCGCCATCACCTGGTCGCCCACGCGGTCGTCCGGGACGGCGTAGACGGCGACGTCGGTGAAGGGCTCGAAGCGGGCCAGGAGGCGCTCGACGGGGGCCGCGGCGAAGTTCTCGCCGTCCACGCGCAGCCACTCGTCGTCGCGTCCGGCGAAGTACCAGTAGCCGTCGGCGTCGCGGTAGGCGAGGTCCCCCGACCAGGTCCAGCCGTTGCGGACGCGCTTCGCCGTCGCGTCGGGGTTGTTGTAGTAGCCCTCGAACTTGGCGGCGCCCATCGTGTCGACGATCTCGCCGATGGCCTCGTCGGCGTTGAGGAGCACGCCGTTCGCGTCGAACTCGGCGGGCGGGCACTCCCGCAGCGTCTCCGGGTCCATCACGACGGTGCCCGCCTCGGCGACGCCCAGCGAGCCGGGCGGCGTGCCCGGGACGCGGTTCAGGCGGATCTCCCCCTCGCTCGACCCGTAGGAGTCGATGACGGTGCAGCCGAAGCGGCGGGCGAACGCGTCGATGTCGCGCTGCGCCGCCTCGTTGCCGAACGCGATGCGGAGCGTGTTGTCGGCGTCGTCCGGCTTCTCGGGGACGGCCAGGATGTAGCTGAGCGGCTTGCCGACGTAGTTGAAGAACGTGACGCCGTAGCGCCGCACGTCCGGGAGGAATCCCGAGGCCGAGAACCTGCGGCGCAGGACGATGCGGCCGCCGGCGGCCACGGCGGGCGCCATCCCCGCCATGAGGGCGTTCGAGTGGAACATCGGCATGACCACGTAGAACACGTCGTCGCGGGTGAGGCCGCGCCGGTCGCGCTGCTGGACGGCGATCCGGCCCAGCCTGCGCTGCGTGCATATCACCGCCTTGGGCGCGGACGTCGTCCCGGACGTGAACACCAGCGAGAAGATCGTGTCGGGGTCCACCGGGGCGGGGGCCGTCAGGCGGGCGGAGGCCAGGCGCTCGGCGTGCGCGGCCGTGTCGACCGCCAGGGACGGGACGTCCACCAGCCCGTCGAGCAGCGGCGCCCGGGACGTCTCGGTGACCAGCAGCGCGCAGTCGGTGTGGGTGATGTCGCGGGCCAGCTCGGCGCCCCGCCGCGTCGGGTTGAGCTCCACTACGGGGACGCCCGCGAGCGCCGCGCCCAGCAGCCAGAACAGGTGCTCGGGGCCGTTCTCCAGGAACAGCCCGACGTGGCCGGGCAGGTCGCGGACGAGCGAGGCCCGCCGCAGGGACTCCGCGACGACCTCGCGCCACGTCCAGGAGCGGTCCTCGAAGCACAGGCCGGTCCGGTCGTCGCCGCCGCGCGCCGCCACCAGCTCCGCGAACGCGGCCTCGCGCGCCGGGCGGTCGTCGCCGAGAACGGCGGTCCTCTCCTCCTGCATGCCTCTCCCCGCCTCAGTCCCGGGCGGCGGCGCGTCCGGCGCGGCGGCCGAAGAACGTGCCGTCGCCGAGGGACGTCCCGCTGACGTAGCCCTCGCCGTGGATGCCGGAGGCCGTGCGCCCGGCGGCGTACAGGCCGGGGATCGGCTCGCCGGAGTTGTTGCGGACCTCGCCGTCGACGGTGGTGTCCAGGCCGCCGAGGGTGAAGCCGCCGGCGCCCGTCCCGGCGCCCTGCCTGCCCGCGCCGAAGAACCCGTCGGCGGGGTCGATCGCCGCGAACGGGCCCTTCAGGGGACGCAGCCACCTGGGGTCCTTGTGGAAGTAGGGGTCCTCGCCCCTCTCCGCGAACCGGTTGTAGGTCTCGACGGTCGCCTCCAGCGAACCGGGCGGCAGGCCGAGGGACTCCTCCAGCTCCGCGACCGTCTCCGCCGCGTGCTTGGGCCGGACGCCCCACATGTCGGACTCGGCGATCTCGTCGTGCCCGGCCTCGTCGATGATCGCCCAGTAGGGGCCGGGCTGGTGCTGGACGGCCCGGTGGCTGAACAGGCCGGGGTAGACGTCCTCGTTGATGAACCGGCGGCCGAGGCCGTCCACGAGCATGCCCCGGCAGATGACGGCGGGATTGGCGGTGAGGGCGATCTCCACCGCCGCCATGCGGCGCGTCGCGGCGCCGAGCGCGGTCGCCATCCGGATGCCGGACCCGTCGCTGGTGCCGTCGCTGACCTTGTCGTGCCCGAGCAGCACCGGGGCGTGGTCGGCGAGCATCTCCTCGTTGTCGACGAACCCGCCGGAGGCCAGGACGACGCCCCTGCGCGCCCGGTAGGCCACCCGGTCCGCGAACCTGCGCGCGGCGACGCCGGTGACGCGGCCGCCGTCGTCCACGACGAGGTTCGTGGCGTAGGTGTCCTGGTGGCAGGCGGCGCCCGCCTCGGCGGCGGCCGCGATCAGCTTCTCCATGAGGATGCCGCCGGCGAACATCGGCGCCTCCGGCCGGTGGCCGCGCGGGACGGGCCGGGCGATCGTGTTGTACGGCCAGGCGTTCTCGCCGAGCCACATCAGGCCGTCCTCGGTGTACGGCATCCAGCCCGGCGCGTCGAACAGGCTCTCCTTGAACGGGACGCCCCGCGCGCGGAACCACTCGAAGTGCTCCACGCTCCCGTCGCAGTACAGCCGCAGCTTCTCCTCGTTCGCGTGCGGGCCGAGCGCCGCCTTGAGGAACGCGAACATCTCGTCGGGCGTGTCGTCGAAGCCGCAGGCCTTCTGCACCCGCGTGCCGCCGCCGAGGTACAGCTCCCCGCCCGACTGGGCGGACGTCCCGCCGGGGCCGCTCGACCGCTCCAGGACCAGCACGTCCGCGCCCGCCGCCGCGGCCTCATGCGCCGCGGCGGCACCGGCCGCTCCGAAGCCGACCACCAGCACGTCGCACTCGTGGTCGAACTCCACCTCCGCGGCGCGCAGCGGCTCGACCGAGGGTTTCGCCACCGGCGTCAGCCCTTCTTCGGCGGGGTGAAGGCGGCCAGCGGCTCGGACCCCGACCAGTCGTGGCCCCAGTAGCTGTCCTTGGTGATCTCCTCGGCGGTGTAGTGCGCCTCGTCCACGAGCAGGCCCTCGCAGCCGTACTCGACGTCCCAGCCGCCGGGGGCGCGGACGTAGAACGACACCATCTTGTCGTTGGTGTGGCGGCCCAGCGTGGAGGAGATCGAGAAGCCCCGCCTGGTCACGGTGTCGAGCGCGATGCCGACGGCGTCCAGCGTGTCGACCTCCACCATCAGGTGGACCAGGCCCGGGTCGCCGTCGAACGGCGCCGGGCAGATCGCGAGGCTGTGGTGGCGCTGGTTGACGCCCATGAACCTGACCTTCACGCCCCCGCCGCCGACCTTCATCGAGCCGCGGGGCAGGAACCCGAGGACCTCGGCGTAGAACGCGGTGGTCTCGGCGAACTTCGGCGTGGGCAGCACGACGTGGCCCATGCCCATCCCGCCGGTGACGAACTTCTGCGCGAAGCCCGTGCGCACCGGGCTGTGGTCGAGCACCGGCCCCCAGAACACCTCGACGGGCGTGCCGCCCGGGTCGGTGAACGCGATGGCCCCCTCGGCGTCGCGCTCCGCCGCCTCCTTCGGCGACAGCTCCGTCACGGCCGTCCCGGACTTCTCGACGGCCTCGCGGACGGCGGCCAGCGCGTACTGGTCGCGGACCTCCCAGCCGACGGCCAGCACCCGGTCGCTGTCGCCGGGCAGCAACCGCAGGCGCGACCGGCGCTCGTCCATGCGCAGGTAGAGCCCGTCCGGGTCGGGCCCGCTCCCCTCGGCGAACCCGAGCCCGTCCAGGGCGAACTCACGCCAGCGGTCGATGTGGCGGGTCTGGACCTTCAGGTATCCCAGCCCTCGGATCTGCGTCACTGTCCTCGGTCCCTTCTGGATGGCGGCCCGCGCGGCGGGCGTGCGGTCTGGGGCGCGGCGTGCCGGGCGGTGGAGGCGCCCACTCTCCCGGCACGCCGCGAGTCGGCGGGGTCAGATCATCGAGCGCATCGGGCCCTGGGGCGGCTCGACGTCCAGGTCCGTGAGCGCGGAGACGTGGTAGACCGAGCCCGGGACGTGGATGGCGTGGGCGAGGCCGACGTGCGCGTCCCGCCAGAACCGCTGGATCGGGTTGTCGCTGCGCATCGCGTTGCCGCCGGACCGGACGACGATCTCGTTCATCGCCTGCACCGCCCGCCACGCCGCGCGGACCTGCGTGCGGCGGCCGGCGGCGCGCTCGGCGAACGTCGGCTCGTGCCCGGCGGCGACCATGTCGTACATCCGCGAGCAGTTGTCGAGCAGCGCCGTCCGGGACGCCTTGATGTCCTCGGCGGCCTCGCTGATCGCGTACAGCACGTACGGGTCGTCCTTGATCTTCGTGCCGGTGATCTGGACGCGGTTGCGCTGGTAGGCCAGGTGGTGGTGCAGCGCCCCCTCGGCGATGCCGATGACCGCGGCGGAGATGCCGAGCGGGAACACGCAGGAGAACGGCATCAGGTAGGACGGGTTGGTCAGCCCCGCCTCGCGCGGCGCCGAGCCGTCCACGACCTTGGAGTACTCCAGCGTCCGGTAGGACGGCACGAACGCGTCCTTGACGATGATGTCCTTGCTGCCGGTGCCCTTCAGCCCGGCGACGTCCCAGGAGTCCTCGACGATCTGGTAGTCCGAGCGGGGCAGGATCATGTGCAGCGACCGCGGCGGCAGCGCCATCTTGCCCTCGTCGTCGCCCAGCATCGCGCCGAGGAAGATCCAGTCGCAGTGGTCGGTGCCTGAGGAGAACTGCCAGCGTCCGTTGAAGACGTAGCCGCCGTCCACCGGCCGGGCGATGCCCATGGGCGCGTACGGGGACGCGATCCAGGTGTCGGGGTCCTCGCCCCAGATCTCCTCGCGCACCTTCGGGTCGGCGTAGGCCATCTCCCACGGGTGGACGCCGACGATGCCCGCGATCCAGCCGGTGGAGCCGTCCAGGGAGGCGATGCCCATGACCGTCTCGGCGAACTCGCGGGGGTGGACCTCCAGGCCGCCGTGCGCCTCCGGCTGGAGCAGCCGGATGACGCCCGCGTCGCGCAGGATCCGCGCCGCCTTGTCGTCGAGCCTGCCGAGCGCCTCGTTGGCGGGGCCGAGCTCGCGGATCTGCTCCGCCCTCTCCATGATCGTGTCAAGCACGCGGTTGGCCATCGCCGTCTCCCGTATGTGTCGTCAGCCGTCGTAGGTGATCTTCAGCCGGTCGGTGACCGGCCTCGCCTGGCAGGCGAGGATGAGGCCGTCGGCGAGATCCTGCTCGTCGAGGACCGTGTTGGCGTCGAGGGTGACCTCGCCCTCCAGCGCCACGCAGGCGCAGGCCGAGCAGGAGCCCTCCCGGCAGGAGAACGGGGCGTCCACCCCGGCGCGCAGCAGCGCGTCGAGGAGCCGCTCGGACTTGGGCCACGGCACCGTGCGGGTCTCGCCGTCCATCTCGACCTCGATCTCGCCGGCGTCGCCGTCCTCGCCGCCCTCCGCCTGCTCCTGCGGCGCCTCGGGGCCCTCGAAAGGGTCGCCCTCCAGTGAGAAGAACCGTTCGACGTGCACGCGCGCGCCGAGGCCGGTGAGCGTCCCGGTGACCAGGTCCATGAAGATCTCGGGCCCGCACACGTACACGGGGCGCCCGGCGTAGGGCCCCGCCAGGGACCGGACGGCGGCGGCCGTCGGGAGCCCCTGCACCGACTCCAGCAGGTGGACGACGGTGAGCCGCTCCGGGTGGCGCTCGGTCAGCTCCCTCAACTCGTCGGCGAAGATGACCGACCGCTCGTCGCGGTTGGCGTAGAGCAGCGCCACCTTCCCGGTGCCGCCCGCCAGGCACGACTTCAGGATCGACATGACGGGGGTGATGCCGCTGCCGCCCGCGACGAGCAGCAGGTCCTCGTCCAGGGAGGGCGGCGTGAAGGTGCCCGCCGGGCGCAGCACCTCCAGGACGTCGCCCGCCGTGACGTTGTCGCAGATCCAGTTGGACCCGAGGCCGCCCGCGACCCGCTTCACCGTCACCTTCAGCCGGTCGTCGGTGAGCGGTGAGCTGCACAGCGAGTAGCAGCGCGCGGCCCAGCCCCCCTCGGCCGGCACCCGGACGGTGAGGAACTGCCCGGGACGGTAGGTGAACCGGCCCCGGTCGCCCTCGACGGGTTCGAGGACGAGCGAGTGGGCGTCGGCCGTCTCGTGGACGACCTCCACCACCCGCGCCTTCAGTGCCGTCATGAGCTTTCCGCGGCCTTCCCGGCGGGCGTGCCCGCGGCGTGCAGGGCGGCGATGTAGCCGAACACGATGGCAGGGCCGATCGTGGCGCCCGGGCCCGCGTACTCGTTGCCCATCACCGACGCCGACGAGTTGCCCGTCACGTACAGGCCCTCGATGGCCGTCCCGTCCTCGCGCAGGACGCGGGCGTGCTCGTCGGAGACGAGGCCGCCCTTGGTGCCGAGGTCGCCGACCTCCATCCGGAACGCGTGGTACGGCCCGCCCTCGATCACGTCGAGGTTGGGGTTCTCCAGGTTCGGGTCGCCGTAGTAGCGGTCGTAGGCGGAGTCGCCGCGGCCGAACTCGGGGTCCTTGCCCTGGCGCGCGTACTCGTTGAACGTCTCCACGGTCTCGGCCAGCGCGTCCGCCGGCACGCCGATCTGGCCGGCCAGCTCGGCGAGGGTGTCGGCCTTGAACGCGATGCCGGCCTCGTAGAACGCCTTCGGGATCGGCGCGCCCGGCAGGATCTGCGCGAACGGGTAGCGCGCCCTGGCCTTGGCGTCCATCACGAACCAGCAGGGGACGTGCCCGCCCTCCAGCTGGTCGTGGACGAAGTTGACGTACGGGGCCGACTCGTTGGTGAACCGCTTGCCGTCCTGCCCGACGATGACCGACCTCGGGATGCACCGCTCGGACAGCAGCGGGATCACCGCCCCCGCCGGGTGCCGGACGGCGGGCATCCACCAGGCGTCGTCCATCAGGTCCAGCGCCGCGCCGACGCTCTCACCGGCGCGGATGCCGTCGCCGGTGTTCTCGCGGGCGCCCATCGCGAAGTCCTCCTGGCCGCCCTTCGGCAGATACTTGTCGCGCATCGCCTGGTCGTGGTCGAAGCCGCCCGTCGCGAGCAGGACGCCCTTGCGCCCGCGGATGCGCAGCGTCTCGCCGTCCCGCTTGACGACGACGCCCGTGACGCGCCCGTCCTCGACGACCAGCTCGGTCATGGCGGTCTTCAGCCAGAGCGGGACGCCGGCGTCCTTCAGCGCCATCCGCAGCCGCGCGGCGAGCGCCCTGCCGCCGGTCGCCATGTGGCGGCGGCGGACCATGTTGGACGACACGCGCCAAGCCGCGACCAGCGACGCGCGCCGGCCCGTCCAGGTGCGCTTGGCCATCGCGAGGTCGTGGTAGTCCTTCGCGGTGATCCACAGGCCGAGCGGGCCCTTCATGCTGTTCGGCCGCTGGAAGCGCTCGTCGTCGCCGAGCTTGCGGGTGTCGAACGGCTTGGCCTCGATGGACCGGCCGAGCGGCCGCCCGCCCTCGTACTCGGGGTGGTAGTCGGCGTAGCCCTTCGTCCAGAAGAACTTCATCCACCTGCTCTTGCAGAGCAGCTCCATCGCGGCGGGCCCGTGGTCGACGAACGCGTCCAGCCGCGCCGCCGGGACGCGCCCCTCGGTGAGCCGGTCCAGGTAGGCGCGGATCGACTCGCGGCTGTCGTCGTGGCCCCGCGCCTTCAGCGTCGGGTTGTTCGGGATCCAGATGCCGCCGCCGGAGATCGCGGTGGAGCCGCCGAACTTCTTGCCCTTCTCCACGATCAGCGCCGAGAGCCCGGCGCCCGCCGCGGTCAGCGCCGCGGTCATACCGCCGCCGCCACTGCCCACGATGACGAGGTCGTACTCGTGGTCCCAGCCGCTCCCGCGGTCCTCGCCGCCGCTCATTCCTCGTCCTTCCGGGTCAGGAACGCCAGCACGGCGCTCTCCCAGGCGGACTTCTGCTCGATCATCACCCAGTGCCCGCAGTTGGGGAAGATGTTCACCTGGACGTCGGGGATCGTGCGCATCGGCACGAGCACCATGTCGACGGGGCTGACCCGGTCGTCGCGGCCCCAGGTGATCAGGGTCTTGGCCTTGAGCTTGTGGAGCATCGCCCAGTACGGCGGCTCGTTCGAGGCCGCCATCGCCTTGGCGCGGGCGGCCATCGCCTTCGACCCGTACATGCGTCGGGCGCTCGCGAGCGTGTCCGGATCGGTGGCCTGCCGCCAGCGCTCCTCGATCATCTCCTCGGTGACGATCCGCGGGTCGTACACCATCGAGTTCAGCCAGCGGACGAGGCCCTCGCGGGTCGGGTCGTCGGTGAACTCCGCCAGGAGCCTGATCCCCTCGCCGGGCGCGGGGCTGAAGACGTTGCTCCCGATCCCGCCGATGGTGACCAGCCGCCGGACGCGGTCGGGGTGCCGCAGGGCCACCTGCGCCGCGACGATGCCGCCCATGGAGTTGCCGATCACGTCGACCTGGCCGAGGCCGAGGCCGTCCAGGAACCGGACCACGGCGCCGCCGGCGGCCATCATCGGGTGCTCGTCGGTCGGGTCGCTGACCCCGAACCCGGGGAACTCCAGCACCAGGCACCGGAAGTGCTCGGCGAACCGGGCGAGGTTGCCGCGGTAGTTGCGCCAGCCCGTGACGCCGGGACCGGAGCCGTGCAGCATCAGCAGCGGCGGGCCCTCCCCGGCCTCGTGGTAGCGCAGGACGCCCTGGTCGGTGGCGAGCTCGCGCAACGTCGACTCGTAGGTCAGCTCCGCAGGCATGATCTCCCAGTCCTTCGACGGTGGCTTGTCCGGAACGTAATCGGCGGGGCGGCGAGGTCACGGCCCGGATCCCGATCAGCGGGACCCTGGTCCCGGGGCGGCTCCGCCGGGCCGCCGGGGCGCCCGCTTCCACTCATCGGGATCGGGGCGCGTGGCCGCGGCGGGGCGTGCCTACGTTCGGGTGCACCGGTCGCCGCTTGACCGGTGCCGGGTAGGTACCGCTTAGTGGGAATGCCGCATAGTGGACCCGACCGACCGCAAGCTCGCAGCCCCGAGGTGAGAAGATGCCAGCCGAGCCAGCGTTCACGCCCCTGCACGACGCCACGGCGGACGCCGCGGCCGCGCCGGTGCCGGCGGACTTCCGCCAGGCCATGGCGGAGTTCGCGACGGGCGTCACCGTGATCACCGCCATCGACGGCGGCGAACCGGTCGGCTTCGCCTGCCAGTCGTTCGCGTCGGTCTCGCTCGACCCGCCGCTGATCCTCTTCTGCGCCGACAAGCGCGGCCGCTCGTGGCCGCGGATCCGCTCGGCCGGGCGGTTCTGCGTGAACGTGCTCGCCGAGGAGCAGCGCGAGCTGTGCGAGCGCTTCGGGTCGAGCCGGGGCACCAAGTTCGAGGAGCTGGACTGGGAGGAGTCGCGGTGGGGCGCCCCCGTGCTGCCGGACGTCCTGCTCGCGGTCCACTGCGTCGTGCACGACATCCACGAGGCCGGCGACCACGAGGTGGTGATCGGGCGGGTCCTCGCGGTGGACCGGCACGAGGTGGTCGACGGCGTGTGGCGGCGCCCGATGGTGTTCTTCCGCAGCCGGTTCGGCGTCGGGGAGCCCGACGCCCCGATCGCCCCCGACCCGTGGGGCATCGGCGACCGGTGGGGCTGGGGCTGAGATCGCGTCCGGCCCGCCCGCCGCATGTGAAGCGCCCGCCGCACCCGCTCCGCCCGCCACGACCGCTCCGCCCGTCACATCCAGTCGCCGCGCCCGTCGACCGCGAGCAGCCGGTTCATGGTCTCCGGTGACCAGCTGGTCTCCTCGCCGGTCCGGACCGCGCGCCGGGTGCGGCCGCCGGGGCGTCCCGCGCGGGCGCCCGGCGCCCAGCCGGGGAACAGCACCTGCGACGCCTCGCGGGCGGCGGTGACGACCAGCGGCGCGACGTTCTCCAGCGGCGCCCGGATGTCGCCGACCAGCGAGATGCCCGCGACCGGCCCCTCGGCGCCGCGGATCGCCGCGGCGACGCAGGCGATGCCCGGGTAGGACTCGCCGCGCTCGAACGCCAGGCCCCGGCGCTGCCGGATGCGGTGCAGCTCCTGATGGAGGATGCCCAGCTCGCCGATCGTGCGGCTGGTGAACCGGCTGATGCCCGAGCCGAGCAGCGCGTCCACCTGCTCGGGCTCCAGCCACGCCAGCATCGCCTTGCCGAGCGCGGTGCAGTGCGCGGGGGCGCGGCCGCCGACCCGGGACGGGACGGAGGTGGCCAGGCGCCCGCCGAGCTTGTCCAGGTAGAAGACCTCGGCGCCGTCCAGGACGGCCAGGTGCGCGACGAGCCCGGTGGTGACCTGCAACTCGTGCAGCAGCGGCGCGGCGGCCTCGCGGATCTTGCCGTGCCCGCCGTCCTGCCCGCCGAGGCCGAGGGCGCGCTGGCCGAGCCCGTAGCCGAACGAGTGGTGCGCGAGCCAGCGCTGCTTGACGAGCTGGTCCAGGATCCGGTGCGCGGTCGAGCGCGGCAACCGCGTGCGGCGGGCGACGTCCTCCAGGGTCAGCCGGGCCGTCGGCCCGTTGAACGCGTCGAGGATCAGCGTCATCCGCTCGATCATCGACGGCGGCGACTCCCGGCGCGCGTCCGCCCTCTGCGTCATGGCGTCCGCGTGGGTCATGGGCTCTGTCCGCATCGTCGCTCCCCGCCGGCTCACGGCCTCCGGCGTCATGGCCTCCGGCAGCGTCATGGCCTCCGGCAGCGTCACGGCCCCCGGCGTCGCTGCCTCCGGCGTCATGGCCTCGGTCATCGCACCTCCAGAACATGACTGAAATGAATTCTTGTTACCTGGAATGTAGCAACCGCTTGCTCATAGCGGAAGAGGGGCAGTAAGGGCAGGTCAGCCCGAGCATGCGGGAGCGGGACCGCGGCCCAGGTCGGACCGGGCGCCGTGATAGAACGTGTTTCTGCCGACGAGGGGAGCAGCGATGCGTGTCGGGATCGTCACGCCGGTGGCGGCCCAGCCGCCCGGCCGCGGCGCGTGGGAGCCGGACGCGGGCATCGAGGAGATGGCCCTGGTCGCCGAGACCGCCGACCGGCTCGGGTACCACCACGTGACGTGCAGCGAGCACGTCGCCGTGCCCGCCGAGGCGGCGGGAACGCGCGGCGGCGTCTACTGGGACCCGCTCGCGACGTTCGGTTACCTCGCCGCCCGCACTTCCCGGATCCGGCTCGCCACGCAGGTGCTCGTGCTCGGCTACCACCATCCGCTCGCCATCGCGAAGCGCTACGGGACGCTCGACCGGATCAGCGGAGGGCGACTCACGCTCGGCCTCGGCGTCGGCAGCCTGGAGGAGGAGTTCGACCTGCTGGGCGCGCCGTTCGCCGGCCGCGGGGCGCGCGCCGACGACGCCCTGGCCGCGCTCCGGGCGTCCCTGTCGCGGCGCACGCCGGAGTACCGCGGCGAGCACTACGCCTACTCGGGGCTGGTGGTGGAGCCGCACGCCGTCCAGGAGCGCGTCCCGCTGTGGATCGGCGGCCGCTCCGGCCGCTCGCTGCGCCGCGCGCTGACCGCCGACGGCTGGGTCCCGTTCGGCCTGCCGATGAGCGCCGTCGCCGCGATGCTCGCCGGCGCCGACCTGCCGCCCGGCTTCGACGTGGTGCTCGCGCCGCCGCGCCCGCTGGACCCGATCGGCGCGCCGGAGGAGTCCGCCGCGGCCCTCGCCCGGCTGCGCGAGGCGGGCGCGACGATCGCCGGCGTCCGCATGGAGGCCGGATCGGCGCGGCACTACTGCGAGCAACTCGCCGCCCTGCGGGAGCTGCCCGGCGGCCACGGCCTGGAGTTCGAGGAGGAGACGTGAGCGTCGAAGCCCGCCTGGCCGCCCTGGAGGAGCGGCTGCGCGCCCTGGAGGACGAGCGGGAGATCACCCGGCTGGTCCTGTCCTACGGTCCGCTGGTCGACGGCGGCTGCGCGTCCGAGGTCGCCGCGCTCTGGGAGCCCGGCGGCGTCTACGACGTCGACGAGATCCTCATGACCGGGCGGGACGAGATCGAGGCGATGGTCCGCTCCGGCGGCCACCAGCGCTGGATCTCCGGCGGCTGCGCGCACTTCGCCGGGCCGCCGCACGTCACCGTCGACGGCGACGAGGCCACCGCCGTCGGCTACACCCTGATGATCGTCAACCGGGACGGCTTCGTCCTGCGCCGCGCCACCGCCAACCGCTGGCGCCTGCGCCGCACCGGGGACGGCTGGCGCGCGGTCGAGCGCACCAACCGCGTCCTCGACGGCCGCGAGGAGTCCCCCGACCTCCTGGCGTCCCACTTCCCGGGCGCCGTCCGCCACCGCTGACCGCCCCCGAGGGAAGCCGCTTTACCCGTCCCGCGATGACATCATGCAGTAGTATGTCGATCACTTAGGGCAACGATTCCGAAGCGACACCCGGGCTGTACCCGAACCGGATCGAACATACTTTCGACAGAGCCGAAAGGGTGGTGGGCTTGAGCTGCGGACATACACTGGGCAGCGTGACGGCTCCTGCGCCCCTTCGCGGTCCGGCGGCGGCCATCGCCTACCTTCTGGCGTCCGCCCGAGCCAACGGCATGCGCGTGAACCGCACCAAGCTCACCAAGCTCCTCTACCTGGCCGACCTGCGAGCCGTCGAGCACGGCCTCCCGCCGGGCTCCGGCGTGGAGTGGAGATGGCGGTACTACGGGCCGCACAGCCTCCGCCTCAAGGAGGTCGAGCGCGACCTGCGGGACGCCGGGCACGTGGAGGTCGAGGGCACCGTCGATCCCTTCACCGGCAACTGCGAGTACACGATCCACCTGACGGACGCGCCGCAGACCGTCGTCGACGCCGCGTTCACCAGAATCGTGGACAGCGTCCTCGACGATTTCGGCGACTGGTCCGCGAGCCAGCTCCGCGACCTCACCTACCAGACGCCCCCCATGCAGGAGGCCGTCAGGCACGGCAGGCGCGAGGTGCGGCTCGACCTCTCCGGCGGGGCGCCCTACCCGGACCTCGGCCCCGGGCTCGCCCACCTGCGCGACTGGGCCGCGCGCAACCCCCTTCCCGCGGACGAGCCGGGCGGCGTCGACGACCTCGCCGAGGAACTGGACTACCTCGCCGAGGACCGCGCCGACGCCACGCGGCGGCTCATGGAGGAGTGATGCCCGGCCCTTACCTGGCCGGCGGCATCTACCTCGTCCCCGACAAGACGCTGCGCCTCATCCCCGAGGAGAGCAGGGAGATCCATGACGAGCGCCGCCCCGTGGTGGTGATCACCGGCGGCGAGACCAACGGGGACGCCGACTGGCCCTTCGTGCTCATCTGCCCCATCTCCGGCTCGACCAGGCGCCGCACCCGTTTCGACGTGCAGCTCTCCAAGGGCCAGGGCGGCGCCACCAAGAAGTGCTGGATCCGCGTCCCCGCCGTCCAGCCGCTCATGAAGGACGTCCTGGAAGATCGTGCGGGTGTTCTGGACGAGGAGTTGCTGACCCAGGTCCAGGGGCGGCTCGCGCAGTATCTCGGGCTCCTCGGCTGATCCGGGCGGGCGTCAGGGGGTGATGCCCATGGTGGCGACGATCCTGGCCGCCAGCTCGTGGTCGCCGTCGGCGCGGACGGTGACGTCGGCGGCGGTGGACCGGCCCGCCGTCAGCCGGGCGTAGGTCTCCCACTCCATGGAGATCCGCGCCGACGGGGACGCCGGGACGTCCGACCACGCGCCGCGGCCGTCCTCGCCGACCGTGACGGCCACCTCGAAGTCGGGCGGCCCGGAGATCGTGAAGGCGGCGCTCCGGCCGGGGACGCCCTCCGCCGCGCGGGAGACGATGCGGGGCAGGGCGCGGCTCAGCAGGTCCCAGAAGCACATCGCCGCGGGGGCGTCGAGGTTGCCGGGACGGCCGACGGCGCGGCGGATGTCCTGCTCGTGGGTCCAGCAGTCCATGGCGCGGAACTTGATGAACCGCGTGTAGGGGCCCTCCTTGCCGTCCGGGCACATCAGGACGCGGTCGGGGTCCTCACCGGCGATCTGCGCGAGGCGGCGTTCGAGCGCGTCGGCCAGCTCCGCGGCCACCCGCGGGCCGGGGACGGGGCGCCGCGCGTGCACGGCGGCCTCCAGGTAGCGGGCGAAGTCGTTGCGTACGTGGTCGAACTCGGGCAGCTCGACGGGCGTGGCGGGATCGCCGAGCAGATCGCGCTCCACCCCGACGATATGGGCGAGCTGGTCCTTGACCGTCCAGCCGGGGCAGTCGGTCGGCCGGCCCCAGTCGGCGTCCCGCAGCGTCCCGGCCAGCGCGAGCGTCGAGCGGATCGTCTGCTCGTAGGCGGCGGTGTTGGCGCGCATCTGCTCGTTCATTGTCAGCCCCTCCGTCGGCGGCGCCACGAAGCTTACGACCCGTCCCGGCGGAGAGGCCTCGCCGGGACGGGTCTTCGGGCGGTTCAGGCGCCGAGGGCGGCGCCGATGACGCCGGCGTAGGCGGCCTCTCCCTGCGCGTTCGGGTGGAGGGGCGCGGCGGCGTGGACGGGGACGTAGCCCTCGACCCAGCGCTTGGACGACGACTGGCAGGCGTCATGGCCGGCGCTGGGCGTGACCAGGTCGATGTAGGTGCCGCCGTGCGCGGTCGTCTGCTGGCGGATCACGTCGTTCAGGGCGTTCACGGAGCCCTGCAGGAAGTTGGCGTCCGTGGGCAGCACCGGCTGCACGGGCCAGCAGCCGTTCTGCTTGATGTAGAGGCCGTAGCCGGTCACGACGATGCGGGCCTGCGGGGAGCGGGCACGGATGCCGTCCAGGACGGCGGAGAGCTTGGGGCCGAAGTCGCGGGTGCGCTGGGCGACCTGCTCCTCGAACTCGCCCTTGCACGGGGTGGCGGTGGGGTCGAGGGTGGCGCAGTCCTGCGCGATGCCGACGAGGCCGACGTCGTTGCCGCCGATGGTGAGGGTCACCAGCGTGGTGGACGCCCTGAGGGCGTCGAGCTGCGGCGGGACCGTCCCGGTGTCGACGCCGCCGACGCTGGTGCTCTGCGACTGGGTCATGTGCGTGCTCTTGGCGCCGCTGCAGGTGACGTCGCGGAGGCTCGCACCGAGCTTGGACGCCAGCTCGTGCGGGTAGTTGTGGGTGGAGCGCCCGCAGCCGACCGGACCGGTGATGTCGGGGATGAGCGGGCCGGAGGCCATGGAGTCGCCGAGGGCGACGTACTCCACCGCGGCCGCCGAGGCGGGCACGGCCGTCCCGCCGAGGGTCGCCCCCGCCAGGACGAGCGCGCCGACGGCGCCCCTCACCACCCTGCTCTTGACGACCCGGCTCCTGACGATCCGGCGGGTGAACGGACGGCCGCTGAACAGAGGCTTCATGAGCTGACTCCCGGCGCCATGGACGATGTCGCCGTGATCGTCCAGAATCTGGACACACCGTTCAATTGGCGTGAAAACAGACTCTTTCGGGAGCCGTTGTGACGCGGGACAAGACGCCGGCACTGCGGGTGGCGGGCCGCCCCGCGGCGGCCCATCTGCGGGCCCGCGCGCCGCTGCTGACCCGCCGCGTCGTGGCGCGCCTGCTCGCCGAGCTGCCGGTCTACGCCGAGCTGCCGCAGGAGGAGGTCGCCGGGGACGTGGCCGGAATCGTCCAGCACAGCCTGCGGCAGTTCGCGGACGTCCTGGAGCGGCGCCGCCCCGCCCGCGCCGCCGACTTCGCCCGGCAGCGCGACTCCGCGGCGCTGCGGGCCGAGGAGGGCGTGCCGCTGGACGCGATCCTGGCCGCGTACCAGATCGGCGCGGCGATGGCGTGGGAGGACCTGACCGCGGGGGCCGAGCCCGCCGACCTGCCCGCCTTCCAGGAGGCGCTCGCCCTGTTCATGGACTTCCAGCGGCTGCTGACCTCGGCCGTCAGCGGCGCCTACCTGGAGGTGCGGCAGATCCTCGACAGCCAGGAGCACGGCGGCCGGCACGCCCTGATGACCGCGCTGCTCGCCGGGGACACCGCGGGCCACCGCCCGGCGCCCCGGTACGCCGTGCTGACGCTGCTGTTCTCCCCGCATCCGGACGAGTCCGGCTCCGGCCAGCGCGCCCGCATCGCCGCCCGCCGCAAGATCCGCCGCGTCCGGACGGCCCTGGACGACGTCGCCGACGAGCCCGCCCTCACCGCCCTGGACGCCTCCGGCGGGACGGCCCTGCTCCCGTTCTCCGCGGGCTGGGAGGCCCTGGACGACATGGTCGCGGGCGCGGCGAAGGCGGCCGACATCGACATCACGGCCGCCGCGGAGGTCACCGGCCCGGCCGGGGTCCCGGCCGCCGTCGCCCAGACCGCCGAGATCATGGACCTGGTCCGCCGCGCGGGCCGGCCGCCCGGTCTCTACCGGCTCGCGGACGTGCTGCTGGACTACCAGCTGAGCCGCCCGAGCGGCGCCCTCGCCGCCCTAGCCGCGCTGCTGGCGCCGCTGGAGCGCAGGCCCGACCTGCTGAGCACCCTGGAGTCCTACCTGGCGTTCGACCTGGACCGCCGGGCGACCGGCGCGGCCCTGCACGTCCACCCGAACACGGTCGCCTACCGCGTCCGCCGCATCAGCGCCCTCACCGGCCTGGACCCGGCCCGTCCCGGCGACCTCCAGCTGCTGAACGCCGCCCTCGTCGCCCGCCGGTCGCTGGGCTGGTCCACCCCCGGAAAATGAGCCCGGACCATGATTCCGTGATCACGAAAATGCGTATATAAATGGGGAAGATGACGTGATCTACCGTGTTCGAACCCCGCTGGGAGTTGGTCGGTGTGACCGTGGGTGAGGCCCGGACGTCCACCGAAGACGAATGGCCCGCCACGCTGAGCGTCCAGGCGCTGCTGGAGCAGGGATGGCGGCCGACTCCGTTCCGCGAGTTCGTGCTGAAAATCCACAGCAGATGCAATCTGGCCTGCGACTACTGCTACATGTACGAGATGGCGGACCAGAGCTGGCGCCGCCAGCCGCGCCGCATGTCGCGCGCCACTATAGACCGGACGGCCGCCCGCATCGCCGAGCACGCCCGCTCCAATGACCTGTCGCGGATCGCCGTCGTCCTGCACGGCGGAGAACCCCTGTTGGCCGGTCCCGAACGCATCCGCCACGCGGTGGAGGCAGTGAATTCCGCGGTCGATTCCCGGACGTCGGTGAGTTTCCACTTGCAGACCAATGGCGTTCTCCTGGATTCGGTCTTCCTGAAACTCTTCGACGAACTCGACATATTCGTCAGCGTCAGCCTGGACGGCGACGCGCAGGGGCACGACCTCCACCGCCGCCGGGCCAACGGCACGGGAAGCCACGGGGCCGTCATGACCGGGCTCCACCGGTTGACGACGCCCGCCTACCGGCGGCTCTTCAGCGGGCTGCTGAGCACGATCGACCTGCGCAACGACCCCGTCGCCACCTACGAGGCGCTCCTCGCCCACCGTCCCCCGGCGGTCGACTTCCTGTTACCGCACGGCAACTGGGACACCCCGCCACCGGGCCGCGACGGCGGGGACGCGACGCCCTACGCCGACTGGCTCATCGCGATATTCGACCGCTGGTACGGGGCCCCGGTGCGCGAGACCCGCGTCCGGCTGTTCACCGAGATCATCCGGCTGCTGCTCGGCCGGCCCTCGCACAGCGAGTCGATCGGGCTGTCGCCGGTCGCGGTCGCCGTGGTGGAGACCGACGGCGGCATCGAGCAGGTCGACACGCTGAAGTCCGCCTACGAGGGCGCGGCGCACACCGAGCTGCACGTCGGCCGGGACCCGTTCGACGCGGCGCTGATGCTCCCCGCGATGGCCGCCCGCCAGATCGGCCGCCGGGCGCTCGCCGGCGAGTGCGCGGCCTGCCCCGTCCACCGCGTGTGCGGCGGCGGCCTCTACACGCACCGGTACCGCTCCGGCACCGGCTTCGCGAACCCGTCGGTCTACTGCCGCGACCTCTACCGCCTGATCACCCATGTCCGCGAGGCGGTCGAGCGGGACGTGGAGGCGTACCGGCGGAGGGCGTCGGCCGAGGAGCGGGCCGGATGAGCCGGGGCGTCCACCAGGTTCCCGAGAAGGTCTTCCTGGAGCTCGCGGCGGGCCACGGCGGCCCGGCCGCGCTCGCACTCCTCCACCGGGCCCAGTACAGCAAGCGCCTGCTCCTGCTCCGGGGCGTGCGCGACGCGGGCGGCGCCCGGGCCGCCGAGGCCTACGGCGTCCTCGGACGCATCCAGCAGGAGGCCCCGCGGGCGGTCGAGGCCGTGCTGAGGTATCCGACCGTCGGCGAATGGGCCAGGCGCACCCTCGTCGCCCTGGCCGGCGGGGACGGCGGCGCCGACCCGGGCGGCCTCACCGCCCTCGTCGCCGGCGCGGCGGTCAGGGCCGGCCTTCCTTGCGAGATCGAGGTACCGGCACGCTCGGGGGCGATCGTCCTTCCCGGGCTGGGCCGTGCGCTCGTCCCCGGCCGGGCGAGCGCTCTCGTCCGGTCCGGACCCGGCGGAGCGGAGGTCGTGGCCGGGGGCCTGCGGACAGGCCTGCCCGCCGACGTCCACCGGGACGCGCCCGGCTGGGAGGCCCTGCGGAGGCTGACCACCGAGCATCGCGGCGCGCGCGCCGACTTCCTCCTCGACGACCACGACCCCGACCGCATGCCCGGCACCGAACGGCTCCGGCGTCGCCTGGCGGACACCGAACTGGAGCACTGGCGGTCGACGCTGGACGGCGCCTGGCGGATCCTGACCGAGCACCATCCGGGCGTCGCGGAGGACGTCGCCTCCCTGATCTCGGTCCTGACCCCGCTCGTCCCACCGGAGAAGGGGCAGGCCAGCGCCACGCCCGCGCACGCCTTCGGCAGCATCGGCCTCTCCAGCCCGCCCGACCCCCGCTTCCTCGCGCTCACGCTGGCCCACGAGGTCCAGCACACCAAGCTCACCGGGCTCCTCGACGTCGTCCACCTCACCGAGCCCGACGACGGCGCCACCTACTACGCGCCCTGGCGGGACGACCCGAGACCCGTCGCGGGGCTGCTTCAGGGCGCCTACGCCCACCTCGGCATCGCCAGGTTCTGGCGGGCCCAGCGCCGGCACGAGACGGGCGCGGCCGCGCTGGAGGCCGAGAGCGACTTCGCGCGCTGGCGCACCGCCACCGACCTCGTGATCCGCACCCTCGCCTCCAGCGGGCGCCTCACTCCCGCGGGCGAGGTCTTCGTCGGCGAGATGGCCCGGACCGTCCGCGCATGGCTGGACGAGCCCGTCCCCCCGGAGGCCCTGCGCCGCAGCCGTGACGCCGCCGGCCGGCACCTGACCGCCTGGCGCCACCGCAACGCGGGCCACCCCGCCCCCTCCGGCGCCGCCTGACACCGACCCCACGCAGACCCCGCCCTCCGGCTCAGATCGCCGGCGGGTCGAAGTCGCAGTCGAGGTTGCGCCACTGCCCCGCGACGACGGCGTCCGGGTGGTCCAGGCCGAGCGTCCTGGCGTAGACGTCCATCGTCTCCTTGTGCAGCCTGTCCGCCTCTTCCGCCTCGCCGGACTCCCGCAGCGAGACCGCGAGGTTGGAGGCGCAGGCGAGGGTCATCGGGTGCTCCTCCCCGATCACCGCGCGCAGCCGCCTCAGCGTCCCCCGGCCGAGCCGGTGCGACGACTCGATCTCGCCGAGCGTCAGCAGGTCGCTCGCCAGGTTGGTGGCCACGGTGAGCGGGTAGTGGTGGTCGCGTCCCAGCTTGGCCTCCAGCCCCGCGAGCGCCCTCTCGTTGAGCTCCCGCGCGGACGCGGCGTCGCCGAACACCCGGTGCAGCAGCGCCAGGTTCCCCCCGCACCCGTGGTTGTAGGGGTGCTCGGGGCCGTAGGCCTTCGGGTACCGGACGACGGTGTCGGACGCCAGCTCGAAGGCGAGATCGAGCTCTCCGGTGCTCCGGAGGCTGTTGGCCAGCGACATCGCGGCGGCCAGGGTGTCGGGGTGATCCAGTCCGAAGAGCCGCACGGAACGCGCGTTGACCTCCTGCGCGAGCTCCAGTGACCTGTCCAGTTCGCCTGCCCGGCGCAGGGCGATGGCGAGGTCCTTGCCCACGCGCAGGGTCAGCGGGTGCTCGGCGCCCAGCTCGTCCACGGACTTGGCGTACGCCTCCTCGCCGAGGTCGCACGCCTCCCCGTAGTCGCCGCACAGGCGTACCGCGCGCGCCAGCCCGCCGAGCGCGTTGATGATGTGCGTGGCGGCCTCGTACGTCTCCCCGAAGCGCAGGTAGACGACCTCGTGAAGGTCCCTCGACTTCGTGTACTCGCTGTTCAGGCCGTAGTCCAGCGCCAGGTTGTGCATGACCCGGAGCGTGTCGACCGAGGTCTCGCCGAACGCCTCCCGGTGCCGCTCCAACGACCGCTGGTCGTGGTCGCGCGCCTCCGTGAAGTCCCCGCGGGCCCTCAGGTCGGCGCCGAGGGAGTTCAGGAGTTGCAGCGTCATCCGGTGCTTGGGGCCGACCAGCGCCTCCGTCCGCTTCATGGCCTCGAGGTTCGACTCGTACGCCGCGCCGTACTCCCCGCGGTCGCGCAGGATGTTGCCGAACTGCCGCTTGCCCTCGAGCAGATCGAGGTCGTTCTCCCCGGAGTCGGCCGTCCACTGGTCCAGGAGGCGTTCGATCAGGTGCTGCGCGAACGCGTAGTCGCCGGACAGCCGCAGGTACCGGACGATGTTGATCGCGAACTTGCGGACCTCGGGATCGGTGCTCTCGGCGACGGCGGCCGGCTCCACATGGCCGATCAGCTCGCCGTAGCGGCGCCAGCTCGCCGGGGACTCCGCGTCGTCGGTCGGCGTCGCGGCCACCAGGAGCATGTGCACCTCGCTGCGGAACCGCGCCTGCTCGGCCGGGCTCAGCTCGTCGCGCAGCAGCGCCTGGATCAGCCGGTGCACCTGGACGGTCCGGCTCGGCGCGTCGATCTTCGCCAGCGCGTACCGGCCCACCTCGCCGAAGGCCCGCGCCAGCCGGATCGGATTGCGCAGCAGCCCCGCCAGCGGCTGCCCCATGCCGGGCGGGGTGCGGGAGAACACCTCGCGCGGGATCGGCTCGGGCCCGAAGAAGGCGCAGCAGCGCAGCAGCTCGACGGCCTCGGGCAGCTTCTCGGCCAGGCTGTTCACCGACAGCCGCCACGCCGCCGTCATCGAGACCGGGTACTCGGTCGGCTTCCCCTCGGCCAGCAGCTGGCTGGTGCACTCGGCCAGCAGGCGCAGGTACTCGGCGACGGACATGCCGGTCTCGGCCTGGAGCGCTCCCGCCTGTTCGAGGGCGAGCGGCAGGTCTCCCAGCTCGTGCGCGAGGCGGTCGGCGTCCTCCTCACTGATCGCGCGCGGAACCCGCTTGTTGAGGAAGGCGACGCTCTCCTCGCGGCTGAACACGTCGACCTGGACGGTGTGGCCCACCCCGTCCCAGCGGGGATTGCGCGAGGTGACGAGGACGTGCCCGCCCTGGGGCAGCAGATCCTGGAGGTCTTCGGGCTGGTCGGCGTTGTCGAAGACGAGCAGCCAGCGGGCGTACGGGTCCCCCCGGCGCAGCGCGTCGAGCACGGCGTTGGCGGCCTCCTCGACGCCGAGCGTCGTGGCGGACGGCAGCCCGAGCGAGGGCGCGAGGGCCGCCAGCGTCGGCCGCACGAGGGACGGCTGGTCGGCCGGAACCCACCACACGAGGTCGTAGTCGTAGCGGAACCGGTGCGCGTACTCCACCGCCATCTGGGTCTTGCCCACGCCGGCGAGGCCGTGCAGCGCGTGCGGGAGCACCGCGGTGACCTGCCCCGAGATGCCGGCCTTCAGCTTGTTGAGCAGATCTTCCCGCCCGGTGAAGTTCTTGTTCCGCGGCGGGATCCTCCCCCAGACCGCCGGGGCCGCCATCGGGAGCGTCATGCGTCCCACCTCCGCATTCCGCAGCTCATCCATGACCGGACGGTTCACCCGTCATGGGCGCTCAGATACCGTAATATCCCATTGACGGTAGCGGCGGAATAGGTCAGGCGTCACAGATTCGCGATCACGCCGTTATTCCGGTCGTCCGATTTTCGGTCCTACGCCCCCACTCGTTTATACCCTTCCAAAATTCGCCACGCTGGGACGTCGGCAACGGAAGGGAGAGTGACCACCAAACTAGGATTTTTCAGACTTCATTGATATCGTGCTTGCAATGTTGGGCCTGCCGTGACCGCGCACGGGACGGGGGCCCGCGGGCACCGCCGCGCTTGGGGAGACGTCATGCAGCAGGAAATCACTCTTCGCGACGACCTCATCGACGTGTCCGACCTCTCGCTTCGCGAGCTGGACGAGCTGCTCGGGGAGTCGGCCATCGCGCGGGCGCTCCGCGAGGTGCTCGACCCGACCCGCGGTGACATCGTCTCCGCCGGCTTCAGCAGCGATCTGGCCGAAGACCCGGCGTCCGCCGGGCTCTGAGCCGCCGGAGCGCCGCCTTCCTCGCGCCCTCACGCCCCCGGGCCCGACCGGCCGCGGCCCGCAGGCGCCTCCCTCACCGGGGCGGTCTCCGGCATGACCGGAGAGAGCCCGCTCCCGCATCCCACCTCGCGGACGGCACGCGCCGGTCAAGAGTCGTACGAGACTCGCTGGGTGCAGGTCCTTTCTCGACAATCACCCCGTTTCTTGCGCGATCTCCACTAGAGTCTGCCTGCGGCCCGATGGCTACGGTGCCGCGGGTTTCCGCTCGGCACAAAGCGCGCCTTTCGCAGCATTGTGGGTGATCTGTCCAAGCCGTCAGAGTCGCTGAGCCGGGGACCTCCCAAGGGTGGCGCCCATTCTGCCGCCCCCTGGCCGGCGACCGGGTTTCCTCATGGCGAAACCGGCCACCATTAGTCGCGAGGAGGATGCAGCGGGTGGCCGCTCCGGACGGTGCAAGCGGGTCCGCGTGAGAACGCGGCCTTCACTGCCGCGGGATTTCACCTACCTGTGGAGCGGATCGGCGGCCTCGCAACTCGGCAGCATGAACGCGGCCATCGCGCTTCCGCTGCTGGCGCTGTCGCTCACCCGCTCCACCGTCTTCGCGGGATGCGTCGCCGCGGCGGGCACGGGGCCCCGCCTGCTGCTCTACCTGCCGGCCGGAATGCTCGTCGACCGGTTCGACCGGCGCCGCATCATGCTGACCTGCCAGTACACCCGGTTCACCGTGTCGGTGCTGCTGGCCTTCGGCCTCCTGCTGCACTTCCATCCCGGCTACCTCCTGGTCACCGCGGCCGCGGCGGACGGAGCCCTGGCCGCCCTGTACAACCTGGCCGAGGTCGCCGTCGTGCGCCGGGTCGTCCCCCACGAAGCCCTCCCCGAGGCCATGGCCCGGAACGAGGCGCGCAGCCACATAGCCCTGCTGCTCGGCCGGCCTCTCGGCGGCTTTCTCTACGGCATCAACAGAGCACTCCCCTTCACGGCCGACGCGCTCTCCTCGCTTTTCTCCGCACTGACCCTGCACTTCATGAGGAACAAGGAATTCAGCGCCCGGGAACGGGACGACACGACGATCGCGGATTTCCGCAAGTGCCTGGCCTTTCTGCGCCACGACACCTTCCTGCGCATGGTGCTCATCATCTGCGCGGTAACGAATTTCGCCTTTCAGACCGTGTTTCTCATGCTGGTCGTGCAGGCCGACCGGGAATTCGAGTCCACCTCGATGATCGGCATCCTGTTCGCGGCGTCCGGGCTGGGCGGAACGCTGGGGGCCGTCGTCGCCCCGCGCCTGTTCCGGCGGTACCGGCTCGCCCACGGCACCAGGCCGATTCGCGTCCTCTTCTTCTGCGTGTGGGGCTGGTTCGCCATGACCTCCATCGTGACGATCGGCAACGGTCCGGTCTCCGGCCTGGCGGCATGGGGCGGGATCAGCTTCGTCGGGGCGCACATCAACGTGGCGCTGACCGTCTACCAGGCGACCTGGGTACCCAACGAGATGCTGGCCAGGGTCGCCAGCATCAACAACTTCGTCACCCAGAGCGCCGTCCCGCTCGGATCGCTGTTCTCCGGCTACCTGCTCTCGCTGGTGCCGAGCACCCGGATCGCGACCGGGGCCGTCACGGCGGTGACCCTGGGCGTCGCCGTTCTCAGCAGTTGCCACCTGTGGTCACTGAGGAAACGGCGCATCGGTTCCCAGCAGACGCTCAGGAGCGCGATGGCCGAGGCGGTGGGGCCGGGGCTTCGGCGGCACTCCGCGGCCGCACGGGCGCTCTGGGCGCGGGTCCGGTCCGCGCTTCGCCCGGCGGGCCCCGAATCCGACGCAGACCTTTATGAGAATTCCGCACAACCGGAAATAGCGCCCGCGATAGGTCCTCGCTGAACGCGTACGATATGCCCCACCGATGGGGGTCCCGGTGCGGTTTCGTTCGGAGGGGTTGAGTGTCGGACGTGCGATGGTCGCTGCCTTTCGATGACCAGTCCCGCCTCGTGCGGGCCCTGTGGGAGCTGGAAACGATACGCAAGCGCACCTCCCGTGACCTCTGCGTCTCCCTTCTGGAACGGCAGCTCGGCCATCCCCTCCCCGCCACCCGCGACGACAAGGACATCACCGACGTCTGGCATCTCGTGGACGCCTGCCTGTCCTATCCCGGGGCGTTCCACGCGCTGATCGCGATCGTCGAGGAGTTCCACCGCGGAAGCATTCCGATGGAGGCGGTCCGCGAGCTCGTCGACGAGCTGCTCCCCGAACCGCTGCTGCGCCCGAAGGAGCGCCGCGAGCTCGACGCCCTCCTGCGGGGCCTCGGCGACCGGGCCCCCGGGGTGGTCGGGCCGGACGCGATCCGCGCGCTCTACTGGGAGGTCACCGCCCCCTCCGGTCCCGCCCTCGACACCGACCCGGGCGACCTGCGGGGCGTCCTGGCCCGACTGGAGGACCTCACCGTCGGCGTCGACGGCGTCCCGCCGCTGCTGGCCTTCGTCGAGGAGCTCGCCGCGCACGCGGCCGGCCCCGCGGCCGCCGGTCTGCGGGCCTGGGTCGACGCCCTCGCCCGCCGGCTCGGGCTGGAGCGCCGGCTCCCTGCGGCGCGGCCCCGCGAGGTGGCGGCGCCGCGGAGCGAGCCCGCGCCGGGGTCGGCGGGAGCGCGCAGCTACCTGGTCATCGAGCTCCGCCGGGACGGGGCCGTCCCGGACCGCTACCTGGCCTCCGCGTGGCTCCAGGCGGAGGGCGAGCACGGGCTGATGCTCCGCTGCGACGACGAGCCCGTCCCGTTCGAGCGGCTGCCCGGCCTCGTCAAGGAGCTGCTGAGCGAGGACCAGCGGGTCGTCAACCGGCCGGCGCCGGAGCTGACGCTGGAGTTCGTGCTGCCGGTGGACATGCTCGGCACGCCGGTCGACCAGCTGCGGATCACCGTGGACGGGCTGGAGCGGCGGCTCGGCATCGAGCACCCGGTGATCGTCCGCAGCCTCGACCGGATGCGCAGGCCGGCCTACCACCACCAGTGGCGCCGCAAGTGGCGCTGGCTGCGCGAGAACCCCCACGGCGCGAAGGTGTGCTGGGTGACACAGTCCGGCCAGTACGGCGGTGAAAACCTCTACAGCATGCTGCTGTCCGAGCCGTCGTCGGTGTGCATGGCCATGGCCTTCCCACCGCGCACGGACGGACCGGACTCCGCCGAGCTGCGCGCCGCCCTCCAGGCGGGGGCGCCGATCGTCACCTGGTGCCGGAGCGGACGCGACCCCGAGCGCTTCGCCCAGGAGTTCCAGGCTCTGCTCGACGAGGGCGCCATGGACCTGCCCGACACCGTACTGAGGCTGCGCCGGGAGGCGCTGCGCGCACTCGACGGGGACGGCGGCGGCGACCATCTCGGCCTCGACCTGACCCTCGTCTTCGACGACGCGGACCGGCTGCCCGAACCCTACGTGCGGCTGAGCGCCCCCGCCTGAGCTCTCCTGGGAGGTACCTGTGGCGACGACGGACACGCCTCCGGACGCGGGCTCCGGGGATTGGGAGATCTACCGGGGCGACGGCACGCCGCACGACGGCCTCGCGCGGCTGCCCGATCCGCCGCCCTGGCGGCGCTTCGACACCGAGGACGGCGCGGCGCCGCCGCCCGGCGGCGGTCTGGAGCGCGCCCTGTCGTACCGTCCGGGGCCGAACGTCGTCACCATGGTGAACGTCGCGCTCCGCCTGCGGCGGCCCCTGCTGGTCACCGGCAAGCCGGGCACGGGCAAGTCGACGCTCGCCTACAACGTGGCGCACGAGCTGGGCCTCGGCCCCGTGCTGGACTGGCCGATCACCAGCCGGGCGACGCTGCAGGAAGGGCTGTACCGCTACGACGCCATCGGCCGCCTGCACGAGACGAGCCTGCGCCAGGCCGTCGCCCCCGGGGCGGGCACCGAGGCCCCCGACATCGGCCGCTACATCCGGCTCGGGCCGCTCGGGACGGCGCTGCTGCCGGGGCCGCGGCCCCGGGTGCTGCTCATCGACGAGCTGGACAAGAGCGACATCGACCTGCCCAACGACCTGCTCAACGTGTTCGAGGAGGGCGGCTACACGATCCCGGAGCTCGAACGCCTCCCCGAGGACCAGCCGGTCGTGCACGTCATGCCGGTCAAGGGGCCCGACCGGGTACCGGTGACCCGCGGCCGGGTCCAGTGCGCCGCGTTCCCGCTCGTCGTCATCACCAGCAACGGCGAACGGGAGTTCCCCCCGGCGTTCCTGCGCCGCTGCGTCCGGCTGGTGGTCGAACCGCCGACCCCCGACGAGCTCGCCGAGATCGTCGAGGCGCATCTCGGCGGGGCGGCGCGGGCCGCGAGCGCGGACCTCATCCGGGAGTTCCTGGAGCGCCGCGAGCAGGGCGACCTGGCCACCGACCAGCTCCTCAACGCGGTCTACCTGAGCACGACCGGCTCGCGTCCGGCCGAGGCCACGCTCCAGGACATGGTCAGGGCGATCCTGCGCCCGCTGGGCGCCGCCGGCCCGGGATGATCCGCCGGCTGATCGAGGCGCTGGAGGCCCTCGATCCCCCGCTCACCGCGCAGGAGGTCGCCGACGCCCTGTGGCTGGCGCGGTCCCTGCCGGATACCGCCGCGCCCGGCGGGACGCCCGCGCCGCCGCCCGGCCCCGGGCCCGAGCCCGGCCCGGCCCCGGCGCCCGTCGCGCCCGAGCCGGCGCCCGCCGAACCGGCCCCGCAGCGCCGTCCGGCCCGTCCCGCGGCTCCCGCCGCGCAGGCCGGGCTGTATCTCGGGGAGCCGGCCCCCGCGGCGGGCGATGCCGTCCGGGCCCCGGCGACGCCCGCGATCCCGCACGCGCTGAGCCTCGCCCGCGCGCTGCGGCCGCTGCGCGGCAGGTTCTCGTCCCGCACGGTCGAGAACCTCGTCGAGGAGGCGACGGCCCAGCGGATCGCGGAGACCGGCATCTGGGAACCGGTCATGGAGCCCGCGCCGGAACGGTGGCTCGACCTCGCGCTCGTCGTGGACGGCGGCGCCTCCATGGTCGTCTGGACGCGGCTCGCCGCCGAGCTGCGGACGCTGATGGAGCGGCTGGGCGCCTTCCGCGACGTGCGCGTGTGGCGGCTGGACACCGACGACGCCCTCGTCCTGCACAGCGGGACGGCGACGGCCGGGCCGGGGCGCAGCCCGGACGAGCTGATCGACCCGACGCGCCGCCGCGTGGTCCTCGTCCTCACCGACTGCATCGGGCCCGCCTGGGGCGACGGCCGCGCCGCCGCCGTCCTCGAACGCTGGGCGCGGTCCGGCCCCGTCGCGATCCTCCAGCCGCTCCCCCAGCGGCTGTGGCGGCGGTGCGCGATGGCGGCCGAGCCTGTGTGGCTCGGGGCGCGGGAGGCCGGGGTGCCGAACGACAGGCTCACGGTGCGCCCGCGCGAGGAGCCGACCGTGCCGCACGGCGTCGCCGTTCCCGTGCTGGAGCTGGAGCCCCGGTGGCTGCGCCCGTGGGCCGAACTGGTCGGCGGCGGGGCGGAGCGGATCGCGGCGATGGCCGTGTTCACCGGCGTGCCGACCCGGGAACCGCCCGTGGACGACGGTGCGGGCGAGGGCGGCGGCGCGCGCCCGGATGGAGACGACCCGTCGCCCGCCGAGCGGGTGAAGCGCTTCCGGGCGGCCTCCTCGCCGACGGCGTTCCGGCTGGCGGCCTACCTCGCGGCGGCCCCGCTGCGGCTGGAGGTCATGGCGCTGGTCCAGAAGGCCATGCTGCCGGACGCGACGTCCGCGCACCTGGCGGAGGTGTTCCTCGGCGGCCTGATGCGCCGAGCGCGCCGGACCTCCGACCCCGAGGGCGTCGAGTACGAGTTCCACGACGGGGTGCGGGACGTCCTGCTCGGCGGAATCGGCCGAGCGGAGGCGATGAGCGTCCTGCGCAACGTCTGGAACGTCGTGCGGGGCCGGTGGGGATCCACCCAGGACTTCCCCGCCCTGCTGCGGGCCGTCCAGCAGGGCACCGAGGACCTGCGGCAGGACCCGCCGTTCGCGCAGGTCGCGGCGCGCGTGCTCGCCCGGCTCGGCGGCCGCTACGCGCAGATCGCCGAACGGCTCGCGCGCGCCGCCGCGGACGGTCCCGGACCCGCCGCCCACGACGACACCCCGCCGGACGACGCCCCGCCAGATGACCCCCCACCAGATCCGACGGGCGCCCCGGTCGGCGAAGGACTCACGCGGAAGGGACCCGAGGAGCGCGACGCGCCGCTGCGGGGCGGCGGGCTCCCCGCGCGCAACCCCGACTTCACCGGACGCGACGCGCTGCTCCGCGACATCAGGGCCGATCTGTCCGGCGCGGTGACCTGCCTACTGCCCGCCGCCCCGAGGCGCCTCGGCGGGCAGGGCAAGTCGCAGCTCGCCGTCGAGTACGCCCACCGGTACGCCGGCGACTACGACGTGATCTGGTGGGTGCCCGCCGAGCGGACCACGCTCGCCAGGTCGTCGCTCGTCGAGCTGGCCCGGCGCCTCGACACCCCGCTGAGCGACGAGGTCAACCGGACCGTCGAGCGCCTGCTGGACGCGCTGCGGACGAGCCCGGCCCACCGGCGCTGGCTGCTCATCTACGACAACGCCGCCGACCCCGACGAGCTCGTCCCGCTGCTGCCCGTCCGGGCCGGGGAGCCGGGGGGGCCGCTGACGACGGCCGTACCGGGCGGCCACGTGCTGATCACGTCCCGGGACCGCCGCTGGGCCGGGCGCACCGCCGCCGAGGACGTCGGCGTCTTCGAGCGCGCGGAGAGCGTCGCGCTGCTGTGCCGCCGGGTGCCCGGCCTCACGGCCGCCGACGCCGACCGGATCGCCGAGCGGATCGGCGACCTGCCCCTCGCGGTGGAGCAGGCGGCGGCATGGCTCGCCGTCACCGGCCGCGCGGCCGGGGAGTACCTGCGGCTCCTCGACCGCCGGCTCCGGGCCGAGCCCGGCGCGAGCCTGCCGCTCGACTACCCGGCGGAGCTGGCCGGGACCCTGACCCTGGCGTTCGAGCGGCTGCGGGAGGACGACCCCGCGGCGGGGCGGCTGCTGGAGCTGTGGGCCTTCTTCGGGCCCGAGCCGGTCACCCGCGACCTGCTGGCCGCGGGCGCCGGGGACGGCCTTCCGCCCGACCTGACGGAGACGCTGGCGGACGCCGGGCTGCTCCGGGAGGCGATGGCCGACATCGACCGCTACGCCCTCGGCCGGTTCGACCCGGACCGGTGCAGCCTCCAGGTCCACCGGCTGATCCGGACGATGCTGCAGACCAGGCTCTCCGACGACGACCACCGTGCCGTCCGGGGCCGGGTGCACCGCATCCTCGCCGCCGCCACGCCGAAGGCCCCGCCGGACGACGAGACCACCTGGCCGATCCGGGCGGAGATCGCCCCGCACGTGGTGCCCTCGGGCGTGATCGGCGGTGCGACCACCGAGATCCGCGGGGTGGCGCTCGACCAGATGCGCTACCTGTACCTGCTCGGCGACTTCGAGGGCAGCCGGGTCCTCGCCGAGCTCGCGCTGGAGCACTGGCAGCGCGAGCTCGGGCCCTACGACGAGTCGGTCCTCATCGCGGGCCGCGAACTCGGCACCGTGATGCGCGCTCTCGGGGACGTGGCCGGGGCGAACAGGCACAACGCCGAGATCTACCGGCGGACGATCGAGCGCTTCGGGCCCGGCCACTCGATCACCATGCGCGCCGCGGGCACCGTGGCCGCCGACCGGCGGCTGCGGGGCGACTTCCAAGCCGCCCTCGACCTCGACCAGGACACGCTGCGCCGCACGGCCCGGCTGTTCGGCAACGGCCACCTCGAGACCCTCCGCGTCGCCAACAACGTGGGCATCAACCTGCGCCTGCTGGGCGAGTTCGAACGGGCCCGCTCGCTCGACGCGGACTCCCTCGCCCAGTTCCGCGCGAGCGTCGGACCGCACAACCGCGTCACCCTGTTCGCCATGAGCCAGCTCGCCCGCGACCTGCACGGGCTGGGCGCGTACCGCGAAGCCGCCGCGCTGCAGCGGGAGGTTTTGACGATCACGCGGGGGACGCCCGTGTCCGACCACGCGTTCGTCCTGCACACGGAGATGAGCCACGCCGCGACCCTGCGCAAGCTCGGCGCGCTCGCCGAGGCGCAGAGGCTCGCGGAGGACACGCTGCGGCTCCACACGCAGCGCTACGGCGAGCGGCATCCCGACACCCTGGCGGCGCAGCGCGTGCTGGCGCTGGCCTGCCTCGCGACCGGGGACGCCGAGAGGGCGCGCAGGCTGGGCGAGGCCGCCCTGACCGGGCACCGCCAGGTCATGGGAATGGGCCATCCGTTCTCCCACGCCTGCGCCGCCGACCTGGCGATGGCGCTGCGGAGCCTGGGCGATCACGAGTCGGCGCGCGTCCTCGACGACACCTCCGTGCGCGAGCTGCGCGCCGCGCTGGGCGCCGACCACTACTTCTCGCTGTGCTGCTCGGTCGGCCTCGTCCACGACCTGTTCCACATGGGCAGGCTGGAGGCGGCCCGCATCCGGTCCAACGAGACCTGGGAGCGGTTCGGCGACCGGTACGGGGCCGGCCACGTCTACACGCTGGCGTGCGCCCACAACCACCAGGTGATCTGCGACGCCCTCGGTCTGGACGGCCCCGGCGGCGGCCCCGCCGAGGCCCTGGCGAGCGCGCTCGGGGACGGGCATCCGGACGTGCTCCGGGCGGCGGAGGGACGCCTACTCGACTGCGACATAGCGCCGACCCCGCTCTGAGGCCAGGGTGGGAGCGGGAGTGCGGCGCGCCGACATGAGGAGGGCCAGCGGACCCATGCTTCCCGAATTCGACACCACCGGTCCTCTCTGGCGCCCGTCAGGGCACTGCGTCATCGTCGGGTGCGACATCGCCGGGTTCGGCGACGCGGAGCGGACCGACGACGTGCGGCGCCACATGCGCGACGCGCTCTACCGGCACCTGGGCGCGAGTTTCACCGCCGCGGGCGTCTCTCTGGCCGACTGCTACTGGGAGGACCGAGGCGACGGCGCGCTGATCGCCCTGCGGCCCCACGTGGAGGTGGAGCCCGTTCTGGTCGACGTCGCCGACATGCTGAGGGCGGAGCTGGGCCGGTACAACCGGGTCGCCTCTCAGATCGCCCGGATCCGGCTGCGCGTGTCGGTGCACACCGGCGAGGCCTTGTTCGACGGCCACGGGCTGGTGGGGACGGCCGTGAACCACGCCTTCCGCATCCTCGACGCCCCCGCGTTCAAGGAGGCGCTCGGCGCGTCCGGCGCGTGGTTCGGGGTGGTCGTCTCCGAGCGGGTCCACGACGACGTCGTCCGGCACGCGCGGGGGCGGATCATCCCGGAGGACTACCGGCGGATCGAGGTGGCGGTGAAGGAGACCGCCGGGCCCGCGTGGATCAGGGTGCCGGGCGCGACCGGCCGCCCGGAGGCCTCCCGGGACCTCGCGGCGGGCCCGCCCCAGGCCGGTGTTCCCCAGGCCGGTGTTCCCCAGGCCGCCGGGCCACCGACCAGCGGGCCTGACCGGCCGGTGATCTTCGAGCTGGTCGACCGGATGCTGGAGGTGCCTGTGCTGGCGTCCCCGCAGGGCCGCGACCAGGTCGTCTCGGCCCTGCGCCGGGACGTCGCGGCGGCGGTCACCCGGCAGGCGGGCGCGCGGATGGACTGCTTCGCGATCCTCACGACCTGCCTGGACTACCCGGGCGGGCTGAAGGAGCTCGTCGACGTCGTCAAGGGGCTGGCCGGGGACTCCCTCTCCGTCCACCGCCTGGAGCAGGCCATCGCCCGGTTCCTGTGAGGCCCGCCCGGAACCCGGGGATCCGGGCGGGGGCGTCAGGCGTGCTCGGTGCGGAGGTGGTGCTTGAGCGTCGCCAGCTCGAGGTGCGGCTCGTGGCAGCGGTCGCAGGCCCAGACGCCGCTGGGCACGGTGAAGCCTCGCGTCACCGCGTCCTCGCGCGCGCACAGCTGGTTGTAGGACTGGACGAGGCGCCGCCACGTCCGCCGGACCGCCGTTGACATTCCCGCTCCCCCTCCGAGCCGGTCGGTACTCTTCGGCTCAGCATAGGGTAACGGGAATGTCAAGGCGAAACGCCGGGCATCACTGCCCGATCTTCACGCCCGGTTCGCCCTGCCGGTACTCCAGGGGCCGGACGCCCCGGCCACCGGGCATGTTGGCGCCCTTGCGGATCTTGCCGGTGGGCAGGATCGTGCGCCCGAAGCTGTTCTCGAACATCAGCGCGGCGGCCCCGAACAGGGCGACCACCGCGGCCGCGACGAACAGCCAGCCGCCGACGTCCAGCGGCCACGTCGAGCCCGCCCAGAAGCCCGCGGCGGTGAACCCCGCGGCGACCGACATGCAGGCCCACACCAGGGCGATCACCAGGTTCTCGCCGAGCGCGGCCAGCGCGCCCAGGCCGCTGATCACCGCGAGCGGGACGAACCAGAACGCGAAGCCCGCATAGGCGGTGCCGAGGACGGGCGCCAGCGCCAGTGGCGCCGCTCCGATGCTCACCAGCAGGAACAGCAGGCTCCAGCCGATGAAGAACGCGCCCCACATGCCGTGCATCGCCGTGGCGATGCCGTCGCGCGCCCGGTAGCCCCACAGGCCGGCCAGCAGCTGCGCGATGCCGCCGAAGGTCAGCACCAGCGGCCACAGGATGAGCGGCGTTCCGACGCCGCCGTACCAGCCGGCCTGCCAGGCGCCCACCATCATGGCCGCGGCGGCGAGCCCGAACAGGCCGAGGATCGACGGGGCCGCGATGGGCTGCAGGAAGACGCGCGTGCGGTCCTCCCAGAGCGCGTGCTCACCGGGCTGGTCGGCACCCCTGCGGGGTGCCATCGCCGCGCCGCGCGCCGGCTCGGCCCCGCCGTATCCCGGTTCGGCCGTGCCGTACCCCGGTGCGGCCGCGCCCTCCGCGGGCATCGCCGATCCGGTGTGTTCGCTGGGCGTCGGCGCGGATTCATGCCCTCTACGCCTTGCCATGAGATCCCCCTCTGAATCGGAGAGCTGTAAATCCCTCCTAACCGTGTTCTAGCAGGTCAAACGGCATATGACCGTTTCCTGAATAGGTTCGCGTTTGTGTCGAATGTCCTTTGCCGTGCGGTGACGCGGGCATGGTCGTCCGGTGGCTCGGCGCGGGGTTCGACGGGTCAGCGGCGGGGCGGGCAGTGGATCTCCAGGCCCGGGGAGGAGTGCCAGCCGATCAGCGTGAAGAGCCGCTCGATGTGCGGCGGGACCCCGTGCAGCACGAGCAGGCCGCCTCGGCCGTGCAGGGCGTCGGCGGCCTCGGTGAAGGCGCGCAGGCCCGCCACGTCCATGAACTCCACGGCCGACAGGTCGGCGTGGACATCGCCGACGGGGCGGCCATGGGCATCGCCGACGGGGCGGCCTTGGACATCGCCGACGGGTCGGCCATGGGCATCGCCGACGGGTCGGCCATGGGCATCGCCCGCCTGCCGGCCATCGCCGGGCACGCGCTCTTGGGCGGCGCGCAGGGCGCGCGCGACGGCGGCGGTGTTGGAGACGTCGACCTCGCCCGCGATCAGCACGCGGGGCAGGGCCGACGCGGCCGTGATGCGCAGCAGCGCGGAGTCGTGCTCCACGACGTCGTAGCGGGGACCCTCCCGCGCGCCGGGATCGGGGCCGCCCTCGCCGCCGGTGATCCGCCAGACCGTCATCCGCTCCTCACCCTCACCGGGGCGCCGCCGCTACCGTGCACGGCCCCGTATATGCAAGGCTCTCACCTGTCGGGACCATCTGGACCCCACCAGAGCGGAAAACCACGATCGGAAGCCATTTCATGGACGAGAAGGCGATCCTGGAACGTATCAACGACTTCATCGAGGAGGAGCACGCCCTCCGGCAGGCCCACGAGCGGGCCGAGACCTCCAACGCCGACGCCCAGGGGCGGCTGCGGGACCTGGAGGTGGCCCTCGACCAGTGCTGGGACCTGCTGCGGCAGCGGCGCGCCCGCCTCGCGGCGGGGCAGAACCCGGACGACGCCGCGCTCCGTCCCGCCGGCGAGGTGGAGGGCTACCAGCAGTAGCCCCCGCAGCACTCCACGCCTCCCTCCGCGGCCGCGTCAGGGGACCATCCAGTCGAGCATCGCGGTCGACTGGAGGCCGGACAGCAGGCACATCCCGGCGAGGAACAGCAGGCTCCACAGCACGACGCGGCGGAAGATGTCGCCCTCGCGCCCGTCCAGGCCGACCGCCGCGGCGGCGATGGCGAGGTTCTGCGGCGACACCATCTTGCCGAGGACACCGCCGGAGCTGTTGGTCGCCGCCATGAGGACCGTCGAGAGGTCGGCCTTGTTCGCGGCGGTGACCTGCAGCGCGCCGAAAAGCGAGTTGGACGAGGTGTCCGATCCGGTGACCGCGGTACCGAGCCAGCCGAGGATCGGCGACAGCAGGGCGAAGGCGCCGCCCGCACCGGCCATCCACGTCCCGAGCGTCACCGTCTGCCCGGAGGCGTTCATCACGAACGCCAGGGCGAGGACCGCCATGACGGTGATGATCGCCCACCGGAGCTGGACGAGGGTCGTCCAGTAGGCGCGCAGGGCCGTGCCGAGGCCGACCCCGAGGACGGCCATGGTGATCAGGCCCGCGACGAGCATCTGCGTGCCGGGCGTGGTCAGGTAGTTGAAGTTGAAGGTCGGCAGGGTCAGCGGCTTGCCGGACGGGCCGGTGAGGTGCAGGCCCGGCCAGGAGAACGTCCGCGTCGCCTTGTCCAGCAGGTCCTTGACCGGCCCGATCTGGCAGACGACGAAGACCGCGATGATGATCGCGTACGGGGCGTAGGCGCGGGCGACCTCGGCGCGCGAGTCGCCACCGTCGCCCGCCCGGCCCCTGGCGCTTCCCCCTCGGCCTTCGACGCGGGCGGCGAACTCGGGCGTCGGCTCGTCCGCGGCGCCGCCGGCGACCGGGGCGGGCTCGGCCGGCGCGGCGGACGGGCGCAGCCGGACGGCCAGGACCACGGCGGCGGCCGAGACCAGCGAGGCCACGACGTCGGCGAGCGGCACCGAGACGAAGTTGGCGGTGACGTACTGTGCGGCACCGAACGCGGCGCCGCACAGCAGGGCGACGGGCCAGGTCTCGCGCAGGCCGCGCCGCCCGTCCACGATGGCGACGAGGACGAGCGGGACGAACAGGGCGAGGATCGGGGTCTGCCGCCCGACCATGGCGCCGAGCGTGTCGCTGGACTCGCCGGTGACCTTGCCGAGCGTGAGGATCGGCGTCGCCATCGCGCCGAACGCGACGGGCGCGGTGTTGGCGGTGAGGGCGAGGACGGCGGCCTTGAGCGGCTCGAAGCCGAGCGCGATCAGCATGACGGAGGTGACCGCGACCGGCGTGCCGAAGCCCGCCAGGGCCTCCAGCAGCGCGCCGAACGAGAACGCGATCAGCACCGCCTGGAGCCTGCTGTCGTCGCTGACCTGCGCGAACGACCGGCGCAGGACGTCGAAGTGGCCGGTGGTGACGGTGATGTTGTAGACCCACAGAGCGTTGATGACGATCCACAGGATCGGGTAGAAGCCGAACGCGGCGCCTTCGGAGCCGGCGAGGAGCGCCTGGTCGGCGGGCATGCCGTACGTCCAGACGGCGATCGCGAGCGCGACGGCCAGCGCTATGAGGGACGCGAGCCAGGCGCGCATGCGGACGCCGCCGAGCAGGACGAACAGCACGGCCAGCGGCAGTGCGGCGACCAGGGAGCTCCAGCCGAGCGAGTCGGCGACGGGATCGAGGACCTGCTGGTACACGGCGATCACCTCGCGGGTTGGCGGTCGCCCCCGAGTACGTCTTCCCTACCCGTCCCGATGACGGAGATCACCTTGATAGTGAACTTTTCACCCGGTCAGACCCGTTCTCAACCCGTCAGGCGCCCTCAACCTGCCAGGCGTCCTCGACCCGTCAGAGCTCCGGAAGGATCCGGCCCGGGGTGAGGGGCAGGTCGCGGACGCGGACGCCGGTCGCGTGGTGGACGGCGTTGCCCACGGCCGCAGCCGCGCCGACGATGCCGATCTCGCCGATGCCCTTGGAGCCCATCGGGTTCAGGTGCGGATCGGACTCCTCCACCCACTCCGCTTGGATGTCGCGGACGTCGGCGCAGGCCGGAACGTGGTACTGGGCCAGGTCGCGGTTGAGGTAGTCGCCGAACTCCTGGTCCATGACGCTCTGCTCCATCAGCGCCATGCCGATGCCCATGGTCATCCCGCCGATGAACTGGGACCGGGCCGTCTTGGGGTTGATGATCCGGCCGGCCGCGAACACGCCGAGCATCCGGCGGACCCGTACCTCGCCGGTGTCGACGTCCACCTCCACCTCGGCGAACTGCGCGCCGAAGGCGTGCCGGGCGTACTCCTCCCGGTTCTTGAGCTCCTCGCGCGTGTCGGCCGACGCCTCCACGCCCTCGGGCGGGACGGCGCCGTCCAACTCGCCGAGCAGGGCCTCGCAGGCGCGGACGACGGCCGTGCCCCAGCCCGCCGTCCCGCCCGAGCCGCCTGCCACCGACGCCCTGGGGAACGAGCTGTCGCCGATCTCGACCCGGACGTTGCGGAGGTCCTCCTTGAGCGTCTCGGCGGCGATCAGGGCCAGGGCCGTGCGGGCGCCGGTGCCGATGTCGGCGGCGGCGATCCTGACGGTGAACGTCCCGTCGGGCTCGGCGCGCGCCACGGCCCGGTTGGGGCTCTGGTAGGCGGGATAGGTGGACGAGGCGACGCCCATGCCGACGAGCTTGCGGCCCTCCCGCCGGGCACGCGGCCGGGGGTCGCGCTCGGCCCATCCGAAGCGCTCGGCTCCCTCCCGGAGGCAGGCGACGAGGTTGCGCGAGCTGAACGGCAGCCCGCTCTCCGGTTCGCGGTCGGTGTCGTTGCGCACGCGGAGCTCGATCGGGTCGATGCCCGCGGCGGCGGCCAGCTCGTCCATCGCCGTCTCGAGCGCGAACATGCCGGGTGTCTCGCCCGGGGCGCGCATCCAGGACGGCGTGGGGACGTCCAGGGCCACCACGCGGTGCGCCGTCCGGCGGTGCGGGGCCCGGTACATCATGCGGGTGGGCGTGGCGGTCTGCTCGGCGAACTCCTTGACGGTCGAGGTCTGCTCGGCCACGTCGTGGATGATCGCGTTCAGCCGCCCGTCCTCGCCCGCGCCGAGCCGCAGGCGCTGGACGGTCGGGGTCCGGTAGCCGGTGGTGGCGAACATCTGCTGGCGCGGGACGGCGAACTTGACGGGACGCCCGGCGGCGCGGGCGGCCATCGCGGCGAGGACGACGTTCGGCCTGGGCGTCCCCTTCGAGCCGAACCCGCCGCCGACGTGCGGCGACACCACGTGCACCCGGGACGGTTCGAGGCCGAAGATCTTCGCGAGCGTGGACTGGACGGTCGACGCCCCCTGGTTCGAGTCGTAGAGGGTGAGGGTCCCGTCCTCGCCCCACTCGGCGATCGTCGCGTGCGGCTCCATCGGGTTGTTGTGCTCCGCGGGCGTCGTGTAGACGGCGTCGACCCGCACGGCCGAGTTCCCGAACGCCTCCTCGGGCTCGCCCTGCTCGGTGTCCGCCGGGAACGCCGGGTTCACCTTGTCCGGCTTGTAGAGGCCCCGGTGGTCGGCGAGGAGCCGCAGGTCCGGCGCCTCCTCGGTGTACTCGACGCGCAGGAGGCGCGCCGCCTCCCGGGCGGTCTCCAGGGTCTCCGCGACGACGGCGGCCACGAACTGGCCCCGGTAGGAGACCGTCCGCGACTGGAACAGGGCCAGCTCGCCGTCCGAGGTGTCGCTGAGCTCGGGCGCGTTCACGCAGGAGAGGACGGCGAGCACCCCGGGCAGCTTCAGCGCGTCCTCCGCGCCGACCGACTCGATCCGGCCCTTGGCCACGCTCGCCTGCACGGCCGCGGCGTAGGCGGCGTTCTCCACGGGGTACTCGAACGCGTACCGCGCCGTCCCGGTGACCTTCTCGCGGCTCTCCAGCCGGTCGGTCATGAGTCCTCCCCCAGCTCGGTCAGCGTCCGGACGATCAGGTTGCGGGCCAGCGGCACCTTGTAGGCGTTGTCGCGCAGCGGCTCGGCGGCCTCCAGTTCGGCCTCGGCGGCGCGCCGGAAGGACTCCTGCGTCGGCTCCGCGCCCCGGAGCGCCTCCTCGGCGCGGCGCGCCCGCCAAGGCTTGTGGGCGACGCCGCCGAGGGCCAGCCGGACGTCCCGCACCCGTCCGTCGGCGATCTCCAGCGCCGCCGCGATGGAGACCAGCGCGAAGGCGAACGACGCGCGCTCGCGGACCTTGCGGTAGCGGGACGGCACGCCAAGCGCGGGGACCTCCACGGCCGTGATGAGGTCGCCCGGTTCGAGCGTGGTGTCGCGCTGCGGCTCGTCGCCGGGCAGCCTGTGCAGGTCTTCGAAGGGGATGGTCCGCTCCCCGCCGCGCCCCTGGATGCGCACGGAGGCGTCCAGGGCGGCCAAGGCCACGGCCATGTCGGACGGGTGGGTCGCGACGCAGGCATCCGAGTGGCCCAGGATCGCCAGGTTGTGGTGCTCGCCCTCCCGGGCGGGGCAACCGGTGCCGGGGGCTCGCTTGCTGCAGGGCTTGGAGGCGTCCTGGAAGTAGGAGCAGCGGGTCCGCTGGAGCAGGTTGCCGCCGACCGTCGCGAGGTTGCGGATCTGGCCGGACGCCCCCGCGAGCACGGCCTGCGCCAGGACGGGATGCCCCTCGCGCACGGTCCGGTCGGCGGCGATGGCGCTGTTCGTCACCGCCGCGCCCACGACGAGGCTCCCGTCCGGCCGCAGTTCGATCCGGTCATAGGGGAGGTGCGCGACGTCGACGAGCCTGGTCGGCTCCTCCACCCCGAGCCGCATCAGGTCCACGAGGTTGGTTCCGCCGCCCAGGTAGACGGCCCCGTCCTCGTGCTTCTGAAGGGCGTCCTCCGCGCTGGTGGCGCGCTCGTAAGTGAAGGGCCTCATGCTTCAGCCGCCTCCGTGCGCTGGGAAGCCTGCTTGAGGGCGGCGACTATGCCGGTGTAGGCGCCGCACCGGCACAGGTTGCCGCTCATGCGCTCGCGTATCTCGTCGTCGTCCAGGACGGGATCGGACGCGAGATCCCCGGTCACCGAGCTGGGCCAGCCGCGTTCGGCCTCGTCCAGCATCCCCGTGGCCGAGCAGAGCTGGCCGGATGTGCAGTACCCGCACTGGAAGGCGTCGTTCTCGATGAACGCCTTCTGGACGGGGCTGAGCTCTCCGTCCCGCGCCAGCCCCTCCACCGTGACGACCTCCGCCCCGTCGTGGGCGACGGCCAGGGCCAGGCACCCGTTCGCCCGGCGCCCGTCGAGCAGGATCGTGCAGGCTCCGCACTGGCCGTGGTCGCACCCCTTCTTCGACCCCGTCAGGCCGAGATCCTCGCGCAGGACGTCCAGGAGGGACGCTCGTGTGTCGACGTTGAGCCGGTGCTCCGTCCCGTTCACGACCAGGGTGATGCCGGCGTGCACCGGGGTGGCTTCGCTGTCCATGCGGGGTTGCCTACCCCGGATCTCCCGTCGGTCACAGCAGGTCGGCCGTTATAAGAGACCGGTGGGTCACAGGAGCGCGGCGGCAGCGTCCACGGCGGCCTGGACGTCGCCGTCGGGCGGATACAGCAGCGACCGCCCGGCGACCACTCCCCGCACGCCGGGGATCCTCAGCGCGCGCCGCCAGCCGTCCAGCACCGCTCCGCCCTCACCTGAGGCCTCGCCGGCCGCCTGGCCGGTCACCTCGCCGCCGAGGAGCAGCGCGGGCAGCGTCGTCGCCGCCATCACCCGCTCCATCTCCGGCACGACCGGCAGCTTCAGCCACGTGTACGCCGACGTCGTCCCCAGCCCGGACGCGACCGACACCGCGCGGATCATCGCCTCCGGTGCCAGCAGGTTCCGGACGCGCCCCTCGACGCGGTGCGCGACGAACGGCTCCACGACGGCCATCAGCCGGTGCCGCGCGAGCCCGGACACCGCCCGTGCGCAGCCCTCCAGCGTGCGGGCGGTGGCGGGGTCGGCGTCGTCGACGCGCAGCAGCATCTTGCCGCCGTCCAGGCCCGCGGCGGCCATCGCGCCGGCGTCGTAGGCGGTGAACCGGTCGTCGATCTCGAAGGACGTCCCGGCGAGGCCGCCGCGGTTCATCGAGCCGATCGCGAGGCGGCCGTCCAGGACGCCGAGGAGCATCAGGTCCTCGATGACGTCGGGGGTGCCGAGCACGCCGTCGACGCCGGGGCGGTCGAGCGCGACGCACAGCCGGTCGAGCAGGTCGCCCCGGTCGGCCATGGCGAGGGGGTCGCCGCCGACGCCGAGCGCGCCGCGCGCCGGATGGTCCGCCGCGATGATCAGCAGGCGCCCGCCCGCCCCCGCCGGCCCCTCGCGGCGCCCGCGCCGGGCCGCCGCCTCCGCGACCGCCTCCGGCCGCTCGGCCCGCAGACCGGCCAGCTCACTGATCCGCACCCGCGCCCCCCAGGTCTCCCGGCGCTCGTCAGTCGGTGTCGGTGAGGATCTCCACGACCTGCCGCGCCGTGTCGGTCGGCAGCGGCGCCGGCAGCCCCTTCCACTTGCGGGACGCCGCCATCGCGGCCGCGCCCGCACCGCCCCCGTACACGGCGGCGGTGATGAAGGACGCCAGTTCGGGGGGCAGCTTCTTCTCCAGCAGCAGCACGTTCATCCGGTAGGTGGCGGCGGTGGCCATGACGCCGAACGCCCCGGCCACGGCCCCGAGGCGCAGCGCCGGGATGCGCTGCCTGGCCTTCTCGATCATTTCCTGCTGTGCCGCCTCGACCACGCGCCTGGCGAGCACGAGGTTCTGCTCTACCGGGTCGTTGGCCGCGGCGGGTTTGCGCGACTCCGACATGACCTCGGCTTACCCGCATAAAGGGAGGAGATTCCGGCAAGCAATATGTCACTTTCGGTGACATGACCGGTGCTGTAAGTTGCCGAACCAGCGCGACGGCCCCCCGCCGGACCCGACAGAGAGGCCGGTTCATGCAACCCTTCGAGCTGCCCGACTTCTACGTCCCGTATCCCGCCCGCCTCAACCCGCATCTGGAGGGCGCGCGCCGGCACACCATGGCGTGGGCGCGCGAGATGAGGATGCTGGACGACCACCGGGACCCCGGCACCCCGGACATCTGGGACGAGCGCGCACTCGAATCGATGGACTACGCCCTCCTGTGCGCCTACACGCATCCCGACTGCACGGCCCCCGAACTCGACCTCATCACCGACTGGTACGTCTGGGTCTTCTACTTCGACGACCACTTCCTCGAGGTCTTCAAGAGGCCGCAGGACCAGGAGGGCGCCCGCGGCTACCTCGACCGGCTGCCGCTGTTCATGTCGCTCGACCCGCCCGCACCGGTGAACGCCGTCGAGCGCGGCCTCGCCGACCTGTGGGCGCGCACCGTCCCGTCGAGGTCGGACGCCTGGCGCCGCCGCTTCTCCCTGAGCACCCTGAACCTGCTGCGCGAGTCGCTGTGGGAGCTGGCCAACATCAGCACCGGGCGGATCCCGAACCCGGTCGAGTACATCGAGATGCGGCGCAAGGTCGGCGGGGCGCCCTGGTCGGCCGACCTCGCCGAGCACGCCGCGGGTGTCGAACTCCCCGAGCGCGTGGTGGCGACGCGGCCGCTGCGCGTCCTGAAGGACACGTTCGCCGACGCCGTCCACCTGCGCAACGACATCTTCTCCTACCAGCGCGAGACCGAGTCCGAGGGCGAGGTCAACAACTGCGTGCTGGTGATGGAGCGCTTCTTGTCGGTGGCGCCGCAGGTCGCCGCCGACACCGTCAACGACCTGCTCACCTCCCGGCTGCGCCAGTTCGAGAACACCGCGGTCACCGAGCTGCCGCAGATCTTCGAGGACCACGCCCTCGACCCCGCGGAACGGGCGAGCGTCGCGGGCTACGTCAAGGCCCTCCAGGACTGGCAGTCCGGCGGTCACGAATGGCACATGCGATCCAGCCGGTACATGAACGACAGATCGCTCGGCATGTCCGCCGCCCGCATCCCCGCGCTGCTGAAGTCGGCCCGGATCAGCCTTCCGCACGTCCCGTTCCAGCGCGTGGGGCCCACGCCGCTGCCCGAGTTCGACATCCCCTACCGGGCCCGCGTGAACCCGCACCGCGAGCGCGCCGGCCGCAACCTCCTCGCCTGGGCGCGGGAGATGGGCATGTTCTCCCCGCATCCCCGGACGCCCGTCCCGGTGTGGAGCCCCGACCGGCTCTCCGGGATGGCTCTGGAGGTCTGCGCCGCGTCCCTCGCACCGGACGCCGAGCCCGAGGCGCTCGACCTCGCCGCCCAGTGGGTGGGCTGGGGCACCTTCGGCGACGACTTCTTCCCCGCCGTCTTCAACCGGGACCGCGACATGGCGGGCGCGAAGGCCTTCAACGCCCGCGTCCCCCTGTTCATGCCGCTGGACTGCGGCGCCGCCCCGTCCCCAGAGAACCCGTTCGAGGCGGCGCTGGCCGACCTGTGGCCCCGGACCGCCGGTCCCATGGACGACGCCGGCCGCCGCGCGTTCCGCGCGATCGTCGAGCGCACGGTCGAGAGCTGGTTGTGGGAGCTGAACAACCACCTCCAGTCGCGCATCCCCGACCCGGTCGACTACATCGAGATGCGGCGCCTCACGTTCGGCTCCGAGCTGACGATGGGCCTGCCGCGGCTCTGGCGCGCGAAGGAGATCCCCGCGCACGTCTTCGAGACCCGCACACTGCGCGAGCTCGCCGCCTCCGCCATGGACGCCGCCTGCCTGCTGAACGACTGCTTCTCCTACCAGAAGGAGATCGAGTACGAGGGTGAGCTGAACAACGGCGTCCTCGCCGTCGAGAACTTCTTCGGCATCGGACGCGACGAGGCACTGCCGGTCGTCAACGACCTGATCACCTCGCGCCGCCGCCAGTTCGAGCTTCTCGCCGCGGACGAGCTCCCCGCGCTGTGCGACCGGCTCGACCTGGAGGACGCCGTCCGCGCCGCGCTTTCCTCGTACGTCGAGGAATTGCGCGACTGGATGGCGGGCCTCCTCAGGTGGCACCGCGAGACCGACCGCTACGACGAGCGCGAGCCCGTCTTCCGCCTCCCCAAGCCCTCCGGGCTGGGGATGTCAGCCTTCCACCTGTTCACGCGCGCCCCCCGCTGAATCGGGGCGGCGGACCGAGGGTGGAAGCGAAATGCTGTGCGATGTGTGGACATGTGCCCTGCGTCCGGCCAGAACGCCGCGACGAGAGGAGAGGGCTTGCCATCCCCATTGCAGTCGTCGCACCCGCCCGATGACCGGCGGCGACGGTTCGAAGACATCTACGCGGCCAACCGCGCCCGGATCCTCGGGTACGCGCTGCGCCGCACCAACGACCCGCAGGACGCCGCCGACGTCCTGGCGGAGACGTTCCTGACGGCCTGGCGCCGGCTCGACGACGTCCCGCAGGGCGACGAGGCCCGGCTGTGGCTGTACGGGGTGGCACGGCGCGTCCTCGCCAACCACCACCGCGGTGAGCGCCGCCGCTCCGCGCTGACCGCCGACCTCGGCTCCCGGCTGCGCGACGGACTGCCCGTCCAGGACGCGTCCGGCGGCGACCTCACCGGCGTGGCCGCCGCGTTCCGGAGCCTGTCCGAGCCCGACCGCGAACTGCTGTCCCTGGTCGGCTGGGAGGGCCTCGACCACGGCGAGATCGCGACCGTCCTCGGCTGCTCCCGCAACGCGCTGCGGATCCGCCTGCACCGCGCCCGCCGCCGCTTCGCCCGCGCCCTGGCCCGCTCGGACGCGGACGTCGCCGCAGCCTCCCCGCCCGCCACGTCCCTCCCTGCCAAGGTGCGGATCCCGAACGGAGACCCCACATGAACCGCGACATCGGAACGCTGGTCGGCGGGCTCGCCCCGGTCACCGACCGGCAGGCCGCAGGCCTCCTGCCGGAGGACGCCGCCACCGCCCTCGCCGACCGGATCACCGCGACCCCCGTCCCCACGGCCGCGCCGCGCCGGCGGCGCTCGCCCCTCGTGTTCGTCGGCGCCCCGCTCGCCGCGGCGGGCCTCGCCTGCGCCGCGGTCACGGCCGTCGTGGTGGCGCACGACGGCGGCTCCGGCGGAACCCCGGGCGTCACCTCGTCGAGCCCGCGCGTCAAGCTGGCCGCGGCGCTGGCGTTCACCCGGAAGGGCGAGTACATCGACGTGCGGGTCCGCGACCCGCTGGCCGACCCGAAGCGCTACAAGGAGGAGTTCGCCGCGCACGGCCTCAACGTGACGCTGTCGATGGTCCCGGCCTCCCCGTCCATCGTCGGAACCGTCGTCATGGAGGAGACCAGCGAGAACACCGACGAGCGCGACTTCAAGACGATCACCTCCAAGGGCGACTGCCAGACCGGCGGCGGGGGCGACATCTGCCCCGTCGGCGTCCGGATCCGGATCGGCTACAAGGGCACCGCCGGCATCGTCTTCGGGCGGGAAGCCCGTCCGGGCGAGCAGTACGCCAGCGCCGCCCCGGCCACCGCCCCGGGCGAGGCCATGCATGGGATGGCCTTCCGCAAGCACCGCGTGGGCGAAGTTCTGGCCGCCCTGCGCAAGCGGCACGTCACCGTCCCTGAGTACAGGGTCATGGTGGGGAACATCAGCGAGGGCCGGAAGCCGGGCCAGGTCCCGCCGACGTGGTACGTCCACGACGCGACCCCTTGGGCCAAGAACCAGGTCCTCCTCTTCGTGGGCCCCAAGCCCACCGAGGAGGAGGGGAACCAACCGCCCGCGTCCGCACCGCCCGGAACGCCGGCCTCCCCGACCCCGACGGCGACCGCGTAAGCGCCAGCGGACCGCTCCCGACCGGAGCGGTCCGCTGCCACATACGTACTGCTCTCTGGAGCCTTACCAGGAACGCCGCGAGGTGGTTGAACGAGATCGGCGGCGTAGACGCCCCACAGCCGCGGTCGCGACAGGGTACGAAGCTCGCGCCGCACGCTCGGCTCCGCGTCCCCGCTCGTCGACGGCACCGCGAGCAGGCAGAGGACAGCACCGGCGCCGGTCAGGACGACCACACCCCAGAACCCTCCCCGCCATCCGGTGAAATGGCCGAGCAGCGCGCCCGCCGGACCGCCCGCGATCATCGCCATGCCGAGCCCGCTGACGACCACCCCGGACGCGCGCGCGGCCCGGTCCGGGGTGACGAGGCCGATCGCGGTGACCGCCGCGACCGCCCAGTAGCCCGCGTAGGCCAGCCCGCACAGGAAGCGGGTGGCCAGCAGCACCGCGTAACTGCCGGTCGCGAGCCCGACCGCCACCGAGACGGCGAAGACGACCTGGGTGGCGACCAGCGTGGTGCGGCGCGGCCACCGCAGCGTCAGGACGGCGAAGGGAGGCCCGCCGATGACGACCCCGACGGCGAACGCCGAGATCAACGCTCCGGCGGAGGACAGGCCGATCCGGAGATCGTCGGCGATCTCCGGCAGGACCCCGGCCAGCAGGAACTCCGCACTGCCCATCGCGAACAGGCTGAACGCGAGTAGATGGACACCGAAGGGCAGCCTCCCCGTGGAGCCCGCCACCCGACGGCCTCCCCGCTCATCGCCCGCCCCCTCTGGTCTCACCCCGAGCCTCCTCGTCGACCCGAGGGTGGCCGACGGCACCCGGCCCCCCAACAACGTTGGGCTGCTCGGGGGTGCGGGGTTGCTTGGCGGCACCGGACTGGTCGGTGGCGCGGTAGTGGGCGACGGCGTGGGTGACGTCCTCGTCCAGGAGATCGGTGTTGACGGCGATGGCGGCGGCGGAACCCGCGCCGGCGGCGGTGACGACCTGGGCGCGCGGGTCGGCCACGTTGCCGATCGCCCACACGCCCGGCACGGTGGTACGTCCCGTCCGGTCGGTCATGACTCGGCCGTCCTGGGTGGCACAGCCCAGCTCGGTCAGCAGAGCGTCGTTCGGAACCATGCGCGGGGACAAAAAGACCGCGCGGCGCGGCACCGTCCGGCCCCCGGCCAGCTCGACCCCGCTGAGCCGTTCGTTCTCGACCACCATGCGCTTGATCTCACCGTCGACGAGGCGCACGCCGCGGGCGATGAGACGTTCGTGGTCCTCGCCGCTCAGCTCCAGGGTGTGGGCGAACAGCACCACGTCGTCAGTCCACTGCCGCAGCAGCAGCGCCTGATGCACCGCGGCGGGCGAGGTGCCCAGCACGCCCAGGGGCTCGTCGCGGACCTCGTGCCCGTGGCAGTAAGGGCAGTGCAGCACGTCCTTGCCCCAACGTCCCGCCACTCCGGGGATGTCGGGCAGTTCGTCGCGCAGACCGGTGGCCACCACCAGCCGCCGTGCGCCCAGCGCCGCGCCGCCGACGAGGTGCACGGTGAATCCGGGTTCGACGTGGTCCACCCGAGCATTGATCAACGCCGCCCCGTATCCCGCGGCCTCGGTCCGCCCCACCTCCAGCAGAGCGTGGGGCGGCATCCCGTCCCGCGACAGGAATCCCTGCGTGTGCGCGGCCGGAGCGTTGCGGGGCTCGCCCGCGTCCACCACCGCGACCCGCCGGCGCGCCCGAGCCAGCACCAGCGCGGCGTTGAGCCCCGCAGCGCCCCCGCCGACCACCACGACGTCGTGGTCCGCTCCCTGAGTCACATCGCTCATCGCGATCACCTCCGCCGCGGACGATGCCCCCACCTCGTCCCCAGCGGCAAACTTTGTTGCCATTTCCGGGACGGCCGGAGTGGAATGGGAGCATGCACCACGCTCCCGCGATCGCCGACGCGCTCGCCGAAGTCGGTCCGCGCCTCAAGCGGCTGCGCGCCGAACGCAACGTGACGCTGGCCGAGCTCTCGGAGGCCACCGGGATCTCCAAGAGCACGCTGTCGCGGCTGGAGTCGGGCCAGCGCCGTCCCAGCCTGGAGCTGCTGCTGCCCATCTCGCACGCCCACCAGGTTCCGCTGGACGAGCTGGTGGGCGCGCCCGAAGTCGGCGACCCCCGCGTCCGGCTGACCGCCCGGCGTGTGAGGGGCAACATCGTCCTCCCCCTCACCCGCCAGCCCGGCCCGATCCAGTCGTACAAGATGGTCCTCCCCGCGACCCGGCACGTGCCCGACCTCTGCACTCACGAGGGGTACGAGTGGCTCTACGTGCTGTCGGGACGCCTGCGCCTGGTCCTGGCCGACCACGACCTGTCGCTGGGCCCCGGCGAGGTCGCCGAGTTCGACACCCGGCTGCCGCACTGGTTCGGCACCACCGGCGAGGGCCCGGTCGAGATCCTCAGCCTTTTCGGCCGCCAGGGGGAACGCATGCACGTCCGCGCCAAACCCCGTCCCCGGCACGAGTCGGCGTCCTGAACGGGGCGGCCAGCGCCTACTCGCCGCCAGCCGCTGGCACGCCGGTATGCCCGTGCACCGGTAGGAGCCATGGGACGGTGGGGCGGGTGTTGGTCCCAGGCCGCGGCGGCACGCGAGGGAGGTCACACAGTGATCCGTCCGCACCTCTTGGCAGAGCACACCCTGAGCGGCGCCGCCCTCATCAATCGCGGAGCTGCCGTGATCGATCGCGCGGGCCCCGTGCCCCGGCTGCTCGTCCGCACCGGGGAGGCCCTGGCCGTCCATGACCTGACGCCGGGAGAGCGAGCCGCCGCGCCGACAGTCGTCTTCCCCGGCCGTGCCCCGGTCGGGCAAGTCGTCTACGAGCCAGCCGGTGGTGATGCCGATCAGGATCGCGCCGTGGACCCGGCCGCCGCGCAGGGGTGAAGTCGCCCACGCCCGTGACCAGCCGTTCGGCAAGTCGCGGACCCGGTTAGCCAGCCAACGCCAGCTCGATCGCTCGCAGTGTGGCGCACCGGCCGCTACCGACCACGTATTCGTTGACGATGCAGGGCTGGTCACCCGCAACGTCGGCGTCCAGGACCTGCGCGGTGCAGAAGCACGCAACGCGCTTGACGACCTCCAACTCCCTGCGGTCATAGCGCACAGTCAGCCGGGGCCGTGCTCGGCGAGGGGCTTCTTGCCCCAACCCTCGTTCCGGCACAAGAACCGATGTGCCGCAGGTGGACCAGCATCTCCTGGCTGTCGACCTAAGCCTGGGCGGGTTGAGCCTGGGCGGGTTGAGCCTGGGCGGGTTGAGCCTGGGCGGGTTGAGCCTGGGCGGGTTGAGCCTGGGCGGGTTGAGCCTGGGCGGGTTGAGCCTGGAGGTCTTTGGCGTGGTCAGGCTGTTGGCGGTCAGGCCCGGCTCGGGCAAGGGTGCGGGTGAGCCTGCGGGGGCGGCGGCTTGGCAAGGCTGTTGGCGGTCAGGCCCGGCTCGGAAAGGGGTGGCTTGGCATAGGTGATGGCTCCAGTGGCCTGGGGGCAGGAGGGCAGGGCGCACTGGCCCAGTGGCTGGGAGGTGGGGGGAAGGGGCGGCGCTTGCGGGGTTAGGGGGCGCGTGGGTGTCGTGGGGGTGGTTGCTGGATGGTGGGGGCGGTCTTGGGGGGTGGGGAGATCGTTTTGGGTTCCACGATCCAGGGGTTGAGGGGCTTGTCAGCGAGGGCTCGCGGTGGGCGGGTGCCTGGGGGGTGGCGGGTGTCGGGTGGGTGGAGGCGGTAGGTGTAGCGGCCGTCGGGGCCGCGGGTGATGTGGGTTTTGTGGGGGTTGGTGGCTTTCCAGCGGTTGTGCCATCCGCAGGTGAGGGTGAGTTGGTCGATGTCGGTGGGGGCGCCGAGGGCCCAGCCGGTGACGTGGTCGACCTCGCACAGGGTGCCGGGGACTTCGCAGCCTTGGACGGCGCAGGTGGGGTTGAGGGTTTCCAGGACGCGGCGTTGGGCGGGGGTGGCGAAGCGTTGGGTGCGGCCCAGGTAGAGCGGGATGTTGCCGGTGCCCAGCAGGAGGGGTGAGACTCCGGCGGTCAGGGCGATGCGGCGGGCTTGTTCGGCGGGGATGGGGGTTCCGTCGGTCAGGCGGGCGGGGGTGGGGTCGCCGGTGAGGGTGTTCAGGTCGCAGATGACGGTGACCTTGGTGGCCTTGTGCCCGCCGGACAGGACGGAGGTGAGCGCGGCGGCGGTGCGTTCGGACAGGTCGCGGTGGTCGTCGGTGCCGGCGGGCTTGGCCAGTGGGGCCAGGGTGCCGTCCCAGATGGCGGCGTCCTCGGCGTGGAGCCAGCCCTTGATGTAGCGGCCGCCGTCCAGGGATCTGGTCGCATCGATCCAGGAGCGTTGGTAGCCGCGGCGGGTGTCGGCGTCGGGTGAGGGTTCGGTGCCGTCGCGTTCGGCGATGACCTCGCGGATGCGGCGGCCGAACGCCGCGACCTTCCCGGCCGAGAAGGACTGGTCGACCATGTCCAGAAGGATCTGTTCGGCGGTCTGGCAGTCGTGGTCGTCGAGCCGGGCGACCGCGCCCGCGATGGTGGCGGCGTACCCGAAGGACATCGTCCCGGCCTGCCAGCGGGAGGTCAGTTCGGTGAGGCGGTGCCGCTGGCGCGCGCAGGTGAGGCGTTCGGTGGCGCGGGCATCGCGCATGCCCAGGCTGCTGCGCAGCCATGACTGGGTGCTGGGGAAGCCCCGCTGCTGCACTTGGCGGCCGGTGTCGACCACACCGATGAATCCGGCCAGGGCGGCCTCGTGCATATCGGTGGCGGCGGCGAGGGTTTCGGCCAGTTCCATGCACGCGGCGGCCGATTCCGGCGCGGCCCGCGTGGCGAGTTCGGCCGCGATCACCGACGCGGCGTTCACCAATTCCATGGTGGACGCCGAACCGAGATCAACCGTAACCGAACCCATACTCAGAGTATATCGAACCCGTGGACGAATAGACCAAGAAAAGCTCCGAGTCTTACCATTGTCACCGCAGGGGCAGCCCGGGGCCGCCAAGGGGCCGAATGAAATTCGAGATCGCAACGACTTCCATTCAAAATCTCGCATGATATCCATCGGCCCACATATCGCCCATGGCTCGCAAGCAAAAACTCACCCAAGGCCGAGCTCCCTTCCCCCTCCTCCGAACAGTTCACATTTATGCCTGCCCCTCGGTAGGCGCCCTTCTCTTTCGAGAGGAACCCGTCCCCCTCTATTCACGGGATCCCTCTTGGAGGAGTGGGGTGGCGCGTCGGGCGGGGGCAGGCGGAGCCTGCCCGACGAAACCTGGCCCAGGGGCCGCAGAGGCTCCAAAGTCAAGGGTGGGACGAAGTCCCATCGCGAAGCGACGCCGAAGGCGCCCTTGACTTTGGAGGGGCGGCCCCGTACGCAGCGCCACCCCACCCGGCCCCCCAATGGACACCACGACCCCACATCGGTCATGCACATTCAAGGCTGACGGTGTACAGGAAGAGAACGCCGCCAGATGCCCCGCCCCGGACCAGGACTTGCGGCTTGCGCTACCGGAAGGAATCCGTTGCCCCTCTCCGCACGCCCCCCTCCACCGCCCAGCGCTCTTGAGCGAAGCCCATTGCACGAACACACAAACTCCGTGGCCTGGAGTCCATGGTCAGGCGTCATAGCATCACCCCCGCGAGGCAAGCGCCACGTCGGAAAATTCCCAAGGATCCGATCAGCATCCTGCGGCTCCCGTAATCCGGGATTGCACCGGCCCAGTCCACTCCACGCGCGAAAGAAACGAAAAAAAACGACCCACACGGAGGCACCGACCCCCATCGGCGTCCGCGCGGTCAGAACCTCCCGGCGCTCAAGGCGGCGTCATACGGACCACGGTGCCGCATCCGGCCACCCATGGGCGCGCGCCGGTGTGCGTCAACGGAGCCCGTTTGTCGGGCGGCGCTGTCATGATCTAGAACCCATGCCGCCAGCCTCCCGGAGGACCCATGCTCAAGGTGACGGACGAGGACATCGAGTGGGCCGAGACGCTCGGTGAGATCTTCTGTCTCACCTTCCTCAAAGGCGTCGATGAGACCGAGGCGCTCTCGCGTCTGGGCGCCCTCCCCGACACGTTGCGCCACCGCACGCTGGAGGAGGCCCAAGAGGTCTACGACTGCTACGAGGCGGGCTACACCGACTTCGCGTCCGCGATCGATCTCGGGGCCTGGACGGTGCTCGTCGAGCCCATGGGCTTCCAGGGGGCGATGAACGAGCAGCTGACGGCGCTGTCGCGCGGCACCGAGGTCGTTTCGGTACTGCGGCACGACTACGCCGACCACGGGTTCTGCTACGCGGTCGACGGCATGCTGGTCACCGGGTTCGAGCCCACCTGGCCCGAGCACCGGTGGGGCAGCGAGCCCGACCGCCTGCTCGGCAAGATGCGCGCGGCCGGCCTCGATCCCGACGCCGAGGACGACGGCGAGGACGACGGCGACTTCGTCCCCGGCGCCTACATGCCTGCCCTCCTGCTGGCAGGGCTCATCACCGGCGCCCTCCCCCACCCCGACACACTCGACGGACGGCTCCTGACCGCCGCGATCGAGCCTTGGTTCAGCGCCGCCCCGCCCCCGCCCACCGTCGGCCCCGCCGCTGACACCATGCTCCAGGCCATCGGCGCCGCACCGCCGCACCTGCTCCGCTCCGTCGCCGCCCGCGAGACGATGCGGCTGGCCGCCGTCCTGGACCTCGACGGCACTCCGGACCTCGCCGAGGCGGTCGCCGCCGCCGAGCGCGGCGAGCCGGTCACGGTGTCCCCCGGGTCCGAACTCGGCACGCACGTCCGCTCATGGCTGGCACGCTCACGCCAGGCAGGGCAATCGCTCAACGATCCCGCCGCCCGCCATCACATGAGCGACGACGAGCGGAGCGCCGCCCACATGCTGGGCTGGTTCACGGAGGCGCTGAGGGCCGCGCTGTGGCACGAGCCGCGCGCCGCCGCCCGCGGCGCGCTCCGCCCGCTCACGGCGGGACCGCCCCTCCTGCGCGACCCGGCCCAGGAAACCGCCATCCTGGAAACTCTCCGGGCCGACCCGGCCTGACCTGGAACCACACCTCCGAACGATCGAGACCACAGGAGGCACGGGGGCAGACAGGGGCGAGTGTCAGGAGGCGAGCGCGTCGCGGACGGTCATCAGGGCGAAGCCGAGGAGGTTCTCGCCGAGCCAGGCGGCCGGGTCTTCGGCGCGTGGGTCGTCGGCGGCCAGTCCGATGCCCCACACGCGGTCCAGCGGGCTCGCCTCCACGAGGATGCGGTCGCGGGTGCCGAGAAGGTAGTCGCGGAGCTCTCCGTTCTGCCCGAACTTGGCCTCGTTGGCCTTTGTGACAATGGTCACACGATTGTCGCGCCAAGCCCGCTCGTCGAAGTCGTGGACGCGGCGGCCGAGCTCTTTCGCGCGCCCGGGATGGGACGCGGCGACGATCGCCGCGGCCGTTTCCTCGTCGCCGAAGAGGCGGGCCTTTTCCGCCATCATGTAGTGCTCGGCGGTCGCGTAGGTGACACCGCCGAGGGTGAAGGGGGAAGGCCACCACTGGCTCAGATAGCCGCGGCCCGGGGTCTGGTGGCCCCAGAAGAACAGGAACTTCAGGCGCGCGCCCTGCTCCTGGAGGCGGGCCAGCTCCGCTACGTCCATGGGTGAGAGGGTGCCAGGGACGTCCGCCGCGGTCCATCCGGTTTCCCGCCGGGAATGGATGATCCATTGGCGTTGTTGGGATGTTCGCCGCGGTCCGGGGTGGGGATCGCGGTCTAGACCATTTTGCGGTCCCGGCATCTCGCCGGGACCATCTATTGATCCGGCCCGGCCTTGAACAGGAGGACTGCGGTAACAATGGACAACGCCCTGGCGAACCCCCGGCGCACCAAGATCGACGCGTGGCCCGAATGGCGGCCCGCGGAACCGGACTCCGAGCGTCCCGCGGAGGCCGATGCGATCGAGGACGAGCTCGCCGTGCACTGACGGCCATCCGGCCGATAGATGAGGACCCGTCCGGTTCCACCGGGCGGGTCTTTCGCGTCCGGGGTCTTTCGCGTCCGGGGCCGCGACCGCAAGCCCCGCGGGCCGGTGGCAAGCCCCACGGGTCGGCAGCCTGCGGGTCGGCGGCCACGGGCCGGTGGCCTGCCGGTCGGTGGCCTGCCGGTCGGTGGACGACGGGTCGGTGGACGGCGGGCCGGCGGCCTGCCGGTCGGTGGACGGCGGGGCCGCACCGCCGGATCTCAGGCGGGGCGGGTGAGCATGCCGTCGATCACCCGGCGGGCTCTGACGGTCGCGCCCCGCTCGCCCAGGCGCAGGGCGGTGTTGGTGGCGTTCAGGACCGCGTCGGTCTGGAACGCGGCCAGGCCGGGGTCCAGGGGAGCGATCTCGCCCGCGTCCGACGCGAGCCGCACCTCCTCCGCGAGCAGGGAGAGCCACTGGCGGCGCTGCCGAGCCAGCGCGTCCCGGACGGGGCCGGGGCGGCTGTCGAACTCGGGGAGGGTCGCCGCCCAGAAGCAGCCCCCGGCGAACAGGGGCTTCTCCGCGTAGTCGATCCAGTGCTCGATCAGGGAACGCAACCGGGCGCCGCCGGCGGGCGCGGCCTTCGCGGGTCGCACGACCGCGTCGACGAACAGTTCGCGGGCGGTTTCGACGGTGGCCAGGTGCAGGTCCCGCTTGGTCCTGAACAGGGTCTGGATGCCGCTCTTGCTCACCCGCAGGTCGGTGGCCAACCGGCCGAAGCTCAGCCCTTCGAGCCCCTCCAGCGACGCGACGTCGACGGCGTGCCGGGTGACGGTCCGCCGCGTCCGGGCGCCGCGCAGGAGCCGCCCGTCGGTGACCGCGGGCTCTGGGGACGGGACGTGATCGCTCATCTCGTCGATCCTTCCACAGCGTTGTAAATACGTACGGTCGACCGTATTGTTTGTTCGGCCGTCCGGTACCGGTCCGGACGCCACCGCGACGAGGGAGCCGATCATGGACAGCGACCGCATGGTCGAACTGGCGCAGGCCCTGGCCGCCGCCAAGAGCCGCCAGGACGTTCCCGCGGCGATGAGGCTGCTGCACCCGGAGATGGTCCTGGAAAGCCCGGCCTTCGGGACGAACGCCCGAGGCACGGCCGAGAACGAGAAGGCGCTGCGCCGGTTCTTCTCCTCGTTCCCCGACTATGACGTCGCCCTGCAAGGCCACGCCGCGAACCACCACGCGCTGGTGTGCTGGGGGACGGTCCGCATGACCATGACCGGCGACCGGTTCGGCGTGGCGCCCAACGGCAGGCGCGCCGAACTCCCGGTGCACATCCGGTTCGGCTTCAAGGACGACCGGATCGCCGCCGAGGGGTTCTTCCTCGACCTGTCGGAACTGTGCGCCCAGTCCGGCGTCTCCACCGACGCCGTCCGCCGCACGCTGTTCGGCCCCGCCGCTCGGGCCCTGGCGACGGGGGGCGACGACCAGTGCTGACAGATCCGCGAGTGAAGGACGTCGGGGAACTCCGGACCGAGTTCCTCTTCGACATCGTGGTCGATCTGGACCCGCGCCTGGACTTCGGCCAAGGGCCGGTCGGCCGGCGCGTCCTGTTCGGAGCCGCGGGCGGGACTTTCGAGGGGCCGATGCTGCGTGGGGAGGTCCTGCCCGGCGGCGGGGACTGGGCGCTGTTCCGGCCCGACGGAACCATGCTCCTGGACGTCCGGCTCACCCTCCGCACCGACGACGGCGCCCTGCTGCACATGACCTACGGCGGCCGCTACACCTTCCCGCCGGAACTGCGCGCCGAGATGGCCGACCCCGCCGCGAGACACCGGGTCGACCCGTCGCGGTACTACTTCCGCACCAACCCGCTCTTCGAGACGGGAGCCGAGCGGTACGCGTGGCTGAACGACATCGTCTGCGCGGGGTCGGGCTACCTCGTCCAGGACGGCATCGCCTACAAGGTCTTCCAGGTGGTGTGAGCGAACCCGTCGTGGCGCGGCTCGCTCGCCGCTCCGGCCGGGCCCGGTCTAGAGGACGTTCACCGCGAGTTCGCGGACGGTGCGCTCGTCCACCTCGACGCCGAGGCCGGGCCCGTCCGGGACGCGGGCCGTGCCGTCGCTGACCTCGACCGTCGCCCCCGCGTAGGGGGACTCGATGAACTGGCGGCCGTTCAGATCGACCGGTGTGTCGACGCCGTAGGCCGCGAAGAGGTGCAGGGACGCGGCGAGGCCGAGGTCGGAGTCGGTCAGGCCGGAGCCCATCAGCGCGACGCCGCAGTCCTCGGCGAGGGAGCACAGGCGGCGCGACAGGGTCAGGCCACCGGTCCGCTGGACCTTCGCGATGGCGACGTCGACCGCGTCGAGCCGGACGAACGTCGCCAGGTCGGACGGGTGGCGCAGGCTCTCGTCGAGGGCGACCGGGATCGGGCACGTGTCGCGGAGCCGGCGCAGGCCCGCGATGTCGTTGGCCGGGAGGGGCTGCTCGAACGCGTCGACGCCGAGGTCCTCCAGGCGTCGCGCCATCGCGAGGGCCGAGCGGACGGTGTAGCCCTGGTTCGCGTCCACCCACAGGGCCGCGTCGTCGCCCGCGTGGAGGCGGACGGCCTCCACCACCTCCGCGTCCTCGGGGCCCAGGCCGACCTTGACCTTGAAGGCGCGATATCCCAGGTCGCGGCCCTCGGCGACGCTGTCGGCCACCTCCTGCGGGGACCGGCCCGACACGATCCAGCCGAGGTCGATCGTCTCGCGGCGGCGCTGACCCCACATGACGCCCAGCGGGACGCCGGCGGCCCGGCCGAGGAGGTCGTGCAGCGCCACGTCCACGGCCGACTTGGCCAGCGGCGCGCCGATGCTGAAGCCCCGGTTGACGGCGCGGTCGAACGCGGCCGTCACACCGTCGAGATCCCAGGCGGGACGGCCGGTGATCGCGGGCGCGAGGTACCGGTCGATGGTGGTGACGATGGACTCGGCGGTCTCGTACGTCCAGGCCGGGATGGGCGTCGCCTCGCCCCAGCCGTGCGCGCCCTCGGCGCTGACCTTGACCAGGACGCGCAGGCTGGGCCGTCCGGCGACGGCGACCGCGCCGCCCGACACCCCGAACGAGCGCCGGGTGGGCAGTGCCACGCAGAACGTCTCGATCCGTTCGATCTTCATTTCACGCCTCCGGAGGCGGGGGCGGCGCGCCCTGCGGCGCCCTGGACGGTGGGGCGGCGGGCGCGCCGCTGGTCTGGCGGGCGCATCGGGCCCGGGCCGGCGGGGGCGCCGGCCCGGGCCTGTCAGCCGGGCGGGGCCGTGCTGGCGCGCAGCACCACCTCGCCCGCGACGCGCTCGATGCGGCTGCGGCGGGCGGCGGGCTCGCGCAGGGCGAGGCCCATGACGCGCTCCCCCATCGCGTTCAGCGGCAGCGCGACGGTGGTGAGCGCCGGGGTCAGGTCGCGGACGATCGAGATGTCGTCGAAGCCGGCGAGCGACATCTCCCCCGGCACTAACACGCCGTGGTCGCGCAGGGCGGCGAGCGCGCCGACCGCCATCACGTCGGTGACGGCGAACACGCAGGTCGGACGGTTCTCGCGGCGCAGCAGCTCGGTCGCCGCCTGGTAGCCGCCGTCGCGGGTGAAGGGGGCCTCGACGATGTGCTCCGGCGCGAGCCGGACGCCCGCGTCGGCGAGCGCGTCGGTGAACCCGCCGAGCCGGTCGTGGACGGTCGTCAGGGCGCGCGGGCCGGTCAGCACGCCGAAGCGGCGGTGGCCGAGGTCGAGCAGGGCGCGGGCCAGGGCGGCGGCGCCCTCCCGGTTCTGCGGCAGGACGGCGTCGACCTTGAGGCTGCGGTGCCGGCTGAGGACGGCGACGCGGCCGCCGGTGCGCTGGTAGGGATCGAGTTCGGCGGCCATCGCGCGCTCCCAGTCGCGGTCCTCGAAGCCGGAGCCGATGAGCAGGATCGCGCGGGCCCGCTGGGCGCGCAGCATCGCCACGTACTCGATCTCGCGGGCCGGGTCGCGGAACGTGCTGGCGAGCATCACCAGCATCCCGTGCTCGGCGGCGGTGCGCATGACGCCCCGGGCCACGGCGGCGAAGTAGGGGTCGCTCACGTCGTGGCAGACCACCCCGACGGACTTGCTGGACGAACTGGCGAGGGCCTGCGCGTGCGCGTTCGGGGTGTAGCTCAGCTCGGCGGCCGCGGCGAGGACGCGTTCCCGCAGGTCGGCACGGACCTGCGCGGTCCCGTTCAGGACGCGGGACGCAGTGGCGAGCGAGACGCCCGCATCCCGCGCGACGTCCTGCAGGGTCACGTACGCCCGGTCGCCGGCGCGCTCCTCCTCGGCCGCTTCCGTCATCACCGCTCCCTAGGCCGGCACGGGCCCTCGCGGCGGGTTCCTGGCGAAGACCCTCTTGACCGCGGCGCGCGCCGCTTCTTACGGTACATCAGAAAGCGCTTTCTGAACGCGCTTTCCGAACCACCCCGTCCGGAGGAACCCATGGTGAGTCAGGGTACGACGGCCGCACCGCCCTCGGCGGACGCGGCGGGCGTCGTGGAACGAGCCAGGCCCGGTGCCGGCGAACGGCTCCGCGACGGCCTGGAACGGTCGTGGCGGCCGGTCGCCCTGCTGGTGGCCTGCTTCGCCGCGTGGTGGGCGGTGAGCGCCTTCAAGCTGGTGGAGGCCTACCTCGTCCCCTCGCCCGGCGCGACGCTGCGGCTGATGGGCGACAAGTGGGGCTACATCTGGCACCACACGTGGGTCACCACGTACGAGACCCTGATCGGCTTCGCGCTCGCGGTGCTGATCGGCGTCGCGGCCGCGGTGCTCATGGTGTACTCGGCGACGGTCGAGCGCACGCTCTACCCGATCCTGCTGTTCGCACAGGTCATCCCGAAGATCGCGATCGCCCCGCTGTTCGTGGTGTGGCTCGGCTTCGGCATCGGCCCCAAGATCGTCGTGGCGGTGCTGATCGCCTTCTTCCCGGTGGTGATCTCGATGGTCGCCGGGCTGAAGGCGGTGGACCCGGAGATGCTGCAGCTGTCGGCCACGATGGGCGCGGGCCCGCTGGCCACGTTCACCAAGATCCGGCTGCCGGCCTCGCTCCCGCACCTGTTCTCCGGCCTGAAGGTCGCGGTCACCCTCGCCGTCACCGGCGCCGTCGTCGGCGAGTTCGTCGGCGCGAACGAGGGGCTCGGCTACGTGATCCTCCAGGCCAACGGCAACCTCGACACCCCGATGCTGTTCGCCGGGCTGCTGGTCATGTCGGCCATCGGCGTCGTGCTGTTCGTCGTCGTGGAGGTCGCGGAGAAGCTGCTCCTGCCGTGGCACGCCAGCCGCCGCGGCGAGGCCGTCACCACCACCTACTGACGCCGGCCCGCCTCCACCGCCCACCGAGATCCCGCCGTCCTCCGACGGCGGACCCACGGGCCCCCCGCCACCCGAAACCGCCCGCCCGGAACCACCGGACGGGACGTCCCGACACCAACGGCCGAGACAACCCACCCCCTACGGAGGGCCGTCCTATGAAACTCCGCAACCTCGCCATCGCCGTCCTGGCTCCGGCCGTGGCGCTCGCCGCCACCGCCTGCGGCGGCGACTCGGGCGAGACCACCAGCGCCTCGGGCAAGAAGCTGACCAAGGTCACGCTGACCCTGAACTGGTACCCCTACGGCGAGCACGCGCCGTTCTACTACGGCAAGAAGAAGGGGATCTTCGAGAAGCACGGCATCGACCTGGAGATCAAGGCGGGCCAGGGCTCGCAGAAGACCGTCCAGGCCACCGGCGCCGGGCAGACCGACTTCGGCTGGGCCGACACGCCCGCGCTGCTCGCCGCCGTCGACAAGGGGATGCCGGTCAAGAGCATCGGCGTCTTCCTGCAGACGACGCCCGCCTCCGTGCAGTCCTTCACCTCCGCCGGGATCAAGAAGCCCGCCGACCTGAAGGGCAAGAAGATCGCCGGGACGGCCGGGGACGCGCTGGCGCGCACCTTCCCGGTGTTCCTGCAGAAGAACGGGATGAGCGCGAGCGACGTCCCCGTCCAGAACACCGACCCGGCCGGGAAGATGGCCGCGGTGCTGTCGGGGAAGACCGCGGGGCTCATGGGCTTCGCGAACGACCAGGGCCCGACGATGGCCGCCAAGTCCGGCAAGGAGGTGTCCATCCTCCGGTACTCCGACTTCGGGCTGAACTTCTACTCCAACGGCCTGCTGGCGGGCGAGCGGAAGCTGAAGAGCGACGCCAAGCTCGTCAAGGAGATGGTGGCGGCCACGAGCGAGTCGTGGACGGCCGCGGAGGGCGACCAGGCGGGCGCCGTCGCGAGCATGGCCGGCGCGTCCGAGCAGCTCCCGCCCGAGAAGGTGCTCACCGAGCAGTTCAAGACCACGCTGACGCTGCTGCACACCCCCGCGACGCAGGGCAAGGCGCCCGGCGTGAACTCCGAGGACGACTGGAAGCAGACGATCTCCACCTTCCAGCAGGCCGGGGTCATCGGGAAGGCGCAGGCGCCGTCGGAGTACTGGCAGTCGTCGGCCGCGCCGCAGACCTGACGGGACGAGCGATGAGGATCATGAGCAAGCAATCGACCGGCGCGGCGGAGCCGGGCCCGGGCACGGATCGGGAGACGGCCGTCAGCCTCGACGAGGTCGCCGTCCGGTTCCGCAGCCGCAAGCGCGACGTCACCGCCCTGCGCGAGGTCTCGCTGGACGTCCCCATGGGGGAGTTCGTCGCGATCGTCGGCCCGTCCGGCTGCGGCAAGTCCACGATGCTGAAGCTGGTCGCGGGGCTGCTGAAGCCCTCGACCGGGGACGTGCGGCTGCGCGGCGACAAGGTCGCGGGCCCGCGCCACGACATCGGCTACGTGTTCCAGCGGGCCGCGCTGCTGGAGTGGCGCAGCGCCCGCAAGAACATCCTGCTCCAGGCGGAGATGCGCAAGATGCCGTCCGAGCAGGCGCGCAGGCGGACCGACCAGCTGATCGAGATGACCGGCCTGAAGGGCTTCGAGGACGCGCTGCCGCACGAGCTGTCCGGCGGCATGCAGCAGCGGGTCGCGCTGTGCCGGGCCCTGCTGCACGAGCCGCCCGTCCTGCTGATGGACGAGCCGTTCGGCGCCCTCGACGCCCTCACCCGCGAGCAGCTCAACATCGAGATGAACCGGATCTGGCGGGAGACGGGCACGACCGTCCTGCTGGTCACGCACTCCATCGCGGAGGCCGCCTACCTGGCGAACCGCGTCGTGGTGATGACCGACCGGCCGGGTTCGATCGCCGAGATCATCGACGTGGACCTGCCTCCGGAGCGCGACTACGCCGCCACCATGGCCCGCCCGGAGTTCGCCCGCGTCACGGGCCGCGTCCGGGGGCTCCTCGGCGCGGGCGGCGCGGCCGACTGATCCGGGCGCGCCGGCGCCGCCTCCCGCGACCGGGCGGCGGCCGGCCCGGCGCGCGCCGGAACAGGGCGTACAGCACACGACACACGACAGGCTAGGAAGGAACGGGATGGCACGCAGGTCCATCGGGATCGTCATGAACGGCGTCACCGGCCGGATGGGGTACCGCCAGCATCTCCTCCGCTCGATCCTCGCGATCAGGGAGCAGGGCGGGGTGCGCACGGCCGAGGGCACCGTGCTGTGGCCCGAGCCCGTGCTGGTCGGACGCAGCGAGGCCAAGCTGCGCGAGCTGGCGGAACGGCACGGGTTGACGGCGTGGACGACCGACCTGGCCGAGGCGCTGGCGCGTCCGGACATCGACGTCTACTTCGACGCCCAGGTCACCGGCGCGCGGGTCGAGGCGATCCGCGCGGCGGTGGCGGCGGGCAAGCACATCTACACAGAGAAGCCCCTCGCCGAGGATTTGGAGACCGCGCTCGCGCTGGCCCGGATCGCGGACGAGGCGGGGGTCAAGCACGGCGTCGTCCAGGACAAGCTGTTCCTGCCGGGGCTGCTCAAGCTCAAGCGGCTGGTGGACGGCGGGTTCTTCGGGCGGATCCTGTCGGTGCGCGGCGAGTTCGGCTACTGGGTCTTCGAGGGCGACTGGCAGGAGGCGCAGCGGCCGAGCTGGAACTACCGGGCTGAGGACGGCGGCGGCATCATTCTGGACATGTTCTGCCACTGGCGTTACGTGCTGGACGGGGTGATCGCGCCGGTGCGGTCGGTGCAGGCCCTCGGGGCGACCCACGTCCCCGAGCGGGTGGACGAGCACGGCAAGCCCTACGAGGCCACCGCCGACGACGCCGCCTACGGGATCTTCGAGCTGGACGGCGGGATCGTCGCGCAGATCAACTCCTCCTGGACGACGCGGGTGTTCCGCGACGAGCTGGTGGAGTTCCAGGTCGACGGCACCGAGGGCTCGGCGGTCGCGGGGCTGCGGCGCTGCCGCGTCCAGCACCGCTCGATGACGCCGAAGCCGGTGTGGAACCCCGACCTGCCCGCCACCGAGGACTTCCGCTCCCAGTGGCAGGAGATCCCCGACAACACCGAGTTCGACAACGGCTTCAAGGCCCAGTGGGAGATGTTCCTGCGGCACGTCGCGGGCGACGGCCACTTCCCCTGGGACTTCTACGCCGGGGCGCGCGGCGTCCAGCTCGCCGAACTCGGCCTCCGGGCATGGCGGGAAGGCCGCAGGCTGGACGTTCCGGAGCTGACGCCATGAAGATCGATCTGCCCGGGGCGCCCGGCCACGCGATGGGCGAGCCGCGCACCTACAAGCCGCCGGCCGGACCCGCCGCGTCCCGCGTCGCGTACGCGGCCGCGCACGTCGTCGCGCGCAGCGGGACAATGGGCGGGGTCGCGGGCGGCGGGACGACGGGCGGGGTCGCGGGCGGCGGGACGACGGGCGGGGTCGCGGGCGGCGAGTCGCTGGACTGGGACACCACGCTCGCGTTCCGGCGGCACCTGTGGTCCCACGGGCTGGGCGTCGCCGAGGCGATGGACACCGCCCAGCGCGGCATGGGCCTGGACTGGACGACGACCCGCGAGCTCATCGTGCGGAGCGGTGAGGAAGCGCTTTCAGCGGGAGGCCGGATCGTCTGCGGCGCGGGCACCGACCAGCTCCCGCCCGGGCCCGCCTCGCTGGAGGAGATCACCGCCGCCTACGAGGAGCAGCTCGCCGTCATCGAGTCCGTCGGCGCGGTGCCCGTGCTGATGGCGAGCCGCCACCTGGCCGCCGCGGCGAGCGGCCCGGAGGACTACGCCTCGGTGTACGGGCGGCTGCTGGCGCAGGTCAGACGGCCGGTCGTGCTGCACTGGCTGGGCCCGATGTTCGACCCGGCGCTGGAGGGCTACTGGGGCTCGGCCGACCTCGACGTCGCGGCCGGCGCGCTGCTCGCCCTGATCGGCGAGCACGCGTCCCGCGTCGACGGCGTGAAGATCTCGCTGCTGGACGCGGGGCGCGAGATCGACCTGCGCCGCCGGCTGCCTTCCGGGGTCCGCCTCTACACCGGGGACGACTTCAACTATCCGGAGCTGATCCGGGGCGACTCCGAGGGCCACAGCGACGCGCTGCTCGGCATATTCGACCCCATCGCGCCCGCGGCGGCGGCGGCGCTGCACGCGCTGGACGACGGCGACACCACGTCCTACGAGGAGATCTTCGCCCCCACGGTGCCGCTCGCCCGGCACCTCTTCGAGACCCCTACCTACTACTACAAGACGGGTGTGGTGTTCCTGGCCTGGCTCACCGGCCACCAGCGGCACTTCCGGATGGTCGGCGGGCTGGAGACCGCGCGTTCCGTGCCGCACATGGTCCGCCTGTTCCAGCTCGCCGACGCCGCGGGACTCTTCCCCGACCCCGGCCTCGCGGCACACCGGATGCGCGCCTGGCTGACCGTCCAAGGGGCCGCGTGATGAGGGGCCGCGTGAGGAGGGGGGCATCGTGACGCGATTCAGCCTCAACCAGTGGACGACCCGGTACTGGGCCCTGCCGGAGCTCGCCGCCGGCTGCGCGGCCGCCGGGGTGACGGGCGTCGGGCTGTGGCGGGAGCCGGTCGCCGAGTACGGTCCTGCCCGCACGGGCAAGCTCATGCGCGACCACGGGCTGGCGGTCACGTCCCTGTGCCGGGGCGGGTTCTTCCAGGAGCCGGACGCGCTGGAGAACAACCGCCGCGCCGTCGAGGAGGCCGCCGAGCTGGGCGCGCCCGCCCTGTGCCTGGTCAGCGGCGGCCTGCCGGAGGGCTCCCGCGATCTGGACGGCGCCCGCTCGCGCGTCGCCGACGTCCTGGCCGAGCTCGCGCCGTACGCGGGCGAGCACGGCGTCCAGCTCGCGATCGAGCCGCTGCACCCGATGTTCTGCTCGGACCGGTGCGTCGTCTCGACCCTCGGCCAGGCGCTCGACCTGGCGGCGCCCTTCCCGTCCGCCCAGGTGGGCGTCATGGTCGACACCTACCACCTGTGGTGGGACCCGGCCGCGTGGGACGGCATCGCCCGCGCGGGCGCCGAGGGCCGGATCTCGCTGTTCCAGGTCGCCGACTGGGTCACGCCGCTGCCCGAGGGCGCCCTGACCGGGCGGGGTATGATCGGCGACGGAATCATCGAGCTGCGCCGGTTCCGCGAGGCGGTGGACGCCACCGGCTACACCGGCCCGATCGAGGTGGAGATCTTCAACGACGCGCTGTGGGCGATGCCGGGCCCCGAGGCCCTCGCCCTCACGATGGCCCGCTTCCGGGAGCACGTCCTCGATGAGCGCGTAGTCGAGGAACGCCGCGCGTGACGTCCGCTCCGGCCCGTCCGCGCACATCCGGATCCGGCGGCGGCCGGACGTGGCGGGCGGCGTCCGGGGCGTGGCTCGGCATCGGGACGGCGCCGGGCACGCTCGTCCTCGGGGCTCAGGTCGGCGCACGGCACGGCGGCGCGCTGCCGGTCCTGGTCCTGGTGGCGGGCGGCGCCCTCATGGCGGCGCTGCTCGCCGCGCAGGGGCGGCTCGGCCTGCGGGAGCCGGCCGGTGAGAACGCCGGCATGGCCGTCCTCGCTCCCCGCTACCTGCCTCCGGTCGCCGAGCGCGCCTTCACCGTGCTGCTCGCGATCTCGATGGTCGGCTGGTTCGGCTTCAACGTCGGCCTCGGCGGGACGGCCGCCGCGACGTTCGGCGGCGTCCCGGGCACGGTGGGCGTCGCCGCGCTGACCGTCCTCACGGTCGCGGTGCTGGTCACCGGGAGCGGGCGGTGGAACGCGGTCGCGGTCGTCACCACCCTGACCGCGATCGCGCTGATCGGCATCGTGGCGGTGAAGCTCGCGCCGTCCACGCCGCCGGTGTCGCTCGCCCGGGACGGCCCGCCCGGCGTCCTGGCCGCCGACCTCGCCGGATACATCGGATACGTGTCGGTGTTCGCCGTGCGGGCCCCCGACTTCACCGTGGGCCTGCGCGGCCGCCGCGACCTCGCGGCCTGCGTCGCGCTCCTCGTCGTCCCCGCGCTCGCGGCCTCCGTCGTCGGCGCCGGTGTCGCGGCGGCCAGCGGGTCCACCGACGTGGTCGCCGTCCTTGCCGGCCCGGACGGGCTGCCGGCCGCGAACCTGTTCGTCGCGGCGTCGGTCATCGCCCCGACCCTCGCCGCCGTCCACTCCGGCGCCCTCGCCACCGCCCGCTTCCTTCCCCGCCCACCCGACCAGCCCCCGGCGGGCACCGGCTCAGGACGACGCTCCGGCTTCGGGCGGGGCTCTGGCGTCGGCCGGGCTTCCGGCCGGTTCCGGTCACGGGTGGACGGGTGGCGGGTCGTGTCCGTGCTGGCGATCGCCGTCCCCGGGGCGGTGCTCGCGGCGCTGCGGGTCGACCGGATGCTGCTCGAATGGCTGACGGTCCTGGCGGCGGCGCTGCCGGCGCTGGTCCCGCCGATGGCGGCGGAGTTCGCGCGGAGGCGGCGCGGGCGCGCGGGACGTCCCGTGGCGACGTGGATCTGGGCGCCCGGGGCCGTTGTGGCCGTGGCGCTGACCCTGGCGGGCCATGCGGCGGCCGCCCCGCTCGGTCTCGCCGTATCCGCGGCCGCGACGCTGCTGCACGCGTGGTTCCGGAGGACGCGGCGGGACGCGTTGTCCGCATCCGGGCCCGAAATTCGTCCTTGACGTGCGGGCGAGACCGGTCGTACGTTCTGGAAAGCGCTTCCAGAAAGCGCTTTCCTGCCCCCGATCCCCACCCTAGGACGGCCGGAATGAGAAGAAAGCTCAGCTGGTGTCTCCTCGCGATCGCGGCGCTGCTGCTGCCGCTGCTCGCCGTCCCGCCGGCGGCGCAGGCGCGCGACGACGCGCCGATCCTCGACCCGATCCCCGAAGACCCCGCCCCGTCCGGCCTCGGCCTCGTCCTCCAGGAGGTCGCGCAACTGCCGAAGTCGACGCCGACGGGCACCCCCACCGACCCGCGGCTGCTGCGGTGGAACCGCATCAACTACGTGGGCGAGGTCCCCGACCACTCGGGCCGCCTGTACGTGCCCGACCTGAACGGCAACCTGTACCTGCTCGACAAGAAGACCCGCACCCCGCACGTCTACCTGGACGTCGCCGCCACGTTCGCGCCGGACTTCTTCTCCCAGGCCGGGCTCGGGCAGGGCTTCGGGTTCGTCGCGTTCCACCCCGACTTCCGCAGGAACGGGAAGTTCTACACCGCGCACGTCGAGGCGGGCGAGGCGCTGAAGACCAAGACGCCCGACCTCACCCCGCAGCCGAAGACCGCCTTCCACGGCGTCATCGACGAGTGGACGGCGACGGACCCGAAGGCGGACACGTTCTCGGGGACGCGCCGCGAACTGCTGCGCATCGGGTTCGCCGGGCGCATCCACAACCTCCAGCAGATCGACTTCAACCCGAACGCCCGTCCGGGCGACGCCGACTACGGCAAGCTCTACCTGTCGGTCGGCGACGGCGGCAACGGCAACGTCGGCGACAACGGCGGCGACCCGCAGAACCTCGGCGTCCCGCAGGGCAAGGTCCTGCGGATCGACCCGGCGGGGAACAACAGCGCGAACGGCAAGTACGGCATCCCGGCCGACAACCCGTACGCCGGGCAGCCCGGCAAGGTCGGCGAGATCTACGCCTACGGCATGCGCGACCCGCACCGCTTCAGCTGGGACACCGGCGGCACGCACCGGATGTTCCTCGCGCACATCGGCGAGCACGAGATCGAGTCGATCCACGAGCTCTACCCCGGCGCGAACATCGGGTGGAGCGAGCGCGAGGGCGCGTTCACGTTCCGCAAGGACGACCGCTGCCACCTGTACCCGCTGCCCGCCGACGACGACAAGTACGACTACGAGTACCCGCTCGCGGCCTACGACCACGACCCGCCCGCCGACTGGAACTGCAGCAGCGACGTCGGCCACGCCATCTCCGGCGGCTACGTCTACCGGGGCGCGAAGCTGCCCGCGCTGCGCGGCAAGTACCTGTTCACCGACATCGTGGACGGCCGGCTCATGTACACCGAAGAGTCGGAGATGAAGCACGACGCGACGGGCAGGAACCGGGCGCAGATCTACGAGATGGCGGCCTACGACACCTCCGGCAAGCCCGTCACGATGCGGGAGCTGGCCGGCGACCAGCGCGTCGACCTGCGGTACGGGTCGGACGGCAAGGGCGAGCCCTACCTCCTCGCCAAGGCCAACGGCAAGATCTGGAAGGTCGTCGGGACGAAGAGGGTCGCGTCCGGCGCGACCGGCCCGGTCCAGGTCAAGCACGCGATGGCCGCCAAGAACTGGGCGCCCGTCACGCCGTCCAAGTGGGAGTTCCCCGGTGACCAGGTCGTCCTCGCCGAGGAGGGCCAGGAGCGCCCCGGACCGCGCCGCCCGTTCGAGTACGCGGTGCTGAACAAGGGGCCGGTGCTCGCCTCGGCGCGGATCGAGGCGAAGGTGCGGCTCGACACGCCGGTGTCGATCAGCAACCGGGACGTGATCGTCATCTTCGGCTACCGGGACGACACGCACTTCTACTACGCGCACCTGTCCAGCGACAACACCATCTACCCCCACAACGGGATCTTCCTGGTGAACGGCGCCGACCGGCTGCGGATCGACCAGCAGTGGAACGCCAACCGGTCGCACGGCGCCCCGCCGGCCATCACCGACGAGGCGTGGCACAAGGTCCGGGTGGACCGCCAGGCGGACACCGGTGAGGTCGCCGTCTACGTGGACGGGTCGTCCAAGCCGGTCTTCACGGCCGTCGACAGGACCCTCGGCTCCGGCCGGGTGGGCTTCGGCTCGTTCGACAACATCGGCCGGCTCCGCGACCTGACGGTCCGCGGGACCCCGGCGAAGTAGAAGCAAGGCGAACTACAACGAAGTAACGGCCTCCTCCGGGCGGGCGCCGGCTCGTGGCGCCCGCCCGGAGGACTCCAAGGAGCTCGACATGATGATTCGCCGCGGCACCGCCGCACTCACCACCGCGCTGCTGGGCGCCTCGCTCTGCGTCGCCGCGACTCCGGCCGGCGCCTCGACCGGCGGCGTCTTCCCTCCCCTGAGGAAGAACCTCGTCTCCTACTACGACTTCGAGCACCCGGTCCCGGGCGACCCGTCCCGCGAGGCGGACAGCGGACGGTCCGGCACCACGATCAACCTCATCAACGGCGGCGCGGCCATGCGCGTCCGCGACGGCGCGCGGCGGCACGCCATCCAGCTCGGCCAGGTGAACCCGTCCGCGAAGGGCAACGACGACTGGAAGGCCGGTGTCTACTCGGCGACCGGCGTCCCGTCCCTGCGCGCGTTCAACGCCGCCAAGGGCGCGACCCTCGCGGGCTGGTTCAAGATGACCGGCACGAACCCGAGCCCCAACACCGAGACGTCCAACCCGGGCGACGTCTACAACGCGGTCGGCCTGTCCGGCCTTCTGACCGGCGACTCCGACGGCCACGCCGTGCGCGCGCTGCTGGAGATCATCGAGGTCTCCGGCACCCTGCACGTCGTCGCGCTGGGGCGTCGCGTGGACGGCTCGAAGTCGCAGACGTTCGCGGCGAGCGAGGACTGGCGCAGCATCCTCCCCCAGAACACCTGGGTGCACCTCGCCGCGACGTTCGACTACGACACCGGCGAGATGGCGCTCTACAAGGACGGCCGGCCGCTGGACGGCTTCTACACCACGGCCGGTGACCCCTGGGACCTCGAAGGCGCCCCCGAACCCGACGTCACGTCCGCCACGGACCCCCGCGGCATCAAGATCGGCGGCAGCTTCCCGCAGAACACCGCGGAGAAGAACCCCTGCAACTGCCGCATGGACGGCCTGATGTTCCTCGACCGCCCCCTCACCCCGAAGGAGGCGGCGATCCAGTACAGGTTCGCCAAGAAGTGATCCCCGGCCCGCCGGCGCCCGACGGGCGCCGGCGGGCTCGCCTCACTTGCCGCGGAGCCGGGTCGCGACCCGGCCCTGCTCGCGTGTCCAGGGGGTTTCACGTTCGTAGGCGGGCGGTGTGCAGGGCGGTGTCGGTGGCGGCGAGGAGGGTGCCGTCCGGGGAGAGGGCCAAAGCGTTGGCGGGGGCTGGGAGCTTGATGCGGTGGGACGGCGCCGCGCCGGCCGCGTTCCAGGCGAAGACGGTGTCCGGGGCGTCCTGGAGGGCGGCGGCCACCAGCAGGTGACCGTCGACCAGGGCTCCGGTCGCCTGGTCGCAGGGGGCGGGCGTGGAGAGGGTCGCGAGGCGGGTGCCGTCCAGGCCGTGCACGCCGAGGTCCTCGGGGGTCGGGCAGAGGAGGACCAGGCCGTCCGGGGACGGGACGAGCGCCGCGGAGGGGGTGGGCGCGGTGCCGATCTCCTCGGCGCGCTCCAGGTCGAGGAACGTGACCGCCGACTCCCCGGCCAGCCCGACGAGAGGGCCCGTCGAGGGGGTCGAGTGGAGGATCCGGTGGTCGATGGCGCTGCCGTGGCCGAGCCAGAGGTGGAAGTCGGCGAGGCGGTCGCCGGTGAGGACGTCCCAGACGACGACCTCGGCGTCGCTGGCCGGGCCGAAGACCGCGACGGCGGCGGCGTGGCCGTCGTGGACGGTGAGGCCGAGCAGGTCGGGGTGGGCGTCCAGGGTGAGCTCGCGGCCGGTGCGGAGGTCGTGGACGTGGAGGCGGTCGCGGTGCGTCCAGGCGACGGTGGGCGACCCGGCGGGGAGGCCGAACGCCCAGTCGGCCCGGTCGGCGGGGAAGTCGGGGATCGGCGGGCCGAGCGCCGCCCCGGCCGCCAGGTCCCACGCCTGGCCGGTGTTCACGCCCTGTCCGACGCGGGAGGTGAAGGCCAGCGGCGGGCGCTCCGCGGTGGCGGCGACGCCGTCGAAGGACCCTCGCGCCAACGGGCCCGCCAGCACGCTTTCCGGCATGCGTGGGAGCGTAGGCCACGCGGCGCAGATCGTTCCGGACAGTCGTGAAATCGGTCGGGTCAGGCTCTTGTCAACCACCGGTCACCGCCGGCTCTCGGCTCCTGTCATCCGCCGGCCGCGCGCAGCCGCGCGGCGATGTCCTCCGGGGGGACGTCGTTGATCCAGGCGGCCATGCCCGACTCCGAGCCCGCCAGATACTTGATCTTGTCGGGGGCGCGGCGGATCGAGAACAGCTCCAGGTGCAGGCGGAGCAGGTCGCGGCCCTCGCCGACCGGCGCCTGGTGCCAGCCCGCGACGTACGGGAGCGGGGCGCCGTAGAGGGCGTCGCAGCGGCGCAGGAGGTCGCGGTAGAGGACGGCCAGCTCGTCGCGCTCCCCCGGGTCGAGGGCGGCGAGGTCGGGAACGTGGCGGTGCGGTGTCAGGTGCACCTCGACGGGCCAGCGGGCGGCGGCGGGGACGTAGGCCGTCCAGTGCTCGCCGGCCAGCACGGTGCGGCCGCCCGCGCGCTCGGCCTTCAGGACGCCGGCGAACAGGTCCGGGTTCGCGGCGGCGGACGCCAGCATCCGCTCGGTGCGGGGGGTGGTGAAGGGGTAGGCGTAGATCTGGCCGTGCGGGTGGTGCAGGGTCACGCCGATCTCGACGCCGCGGTTCTCGAAGACGTAGACCTGCGCGACGCCGGGGATCGCCGACAGCTCGGCGGTGCGGTCGGCCCAGGCGTCGATGACCGTCCGGACGCGGGAGAGGGGCAGCAGCGCCATCGAGGCGGAGTGGTCGTCGGTGAAGCACACGACCTCGCAGCGCCCGGCGCCGCGGGCCCGTTCCACGCCGTCGATCGAGGGCGGCACCGGCGGGGTGCGGACGTCGAAGGACGGGAAGCGGTTCTCGAACACGGCGACGTCGTAGGACGGGTCCGGGATCTCCGAGGCCGGGCCGCCGGGGCACAGCGGGCACTGGTCGGCGGGCGGCAGGAACGTCCGCGTGTTGCGGTGCGCGGTGATGGTGACGCGGTCGCCGGTCAGCGGGTCGCGGCGGGTCTCGCACACCGGCTCGACGGGCGCGAGGCCGCGCTGGTCGGCGGCGGGGACGCGGCCGGGGGCCTCGTCGTAGTAGACGATCTCGCGGCCGTCCGAGAGCCGTGCCTTTGTCCGGTTCATCTCGACCGGCAGCCTACAGCGCGGGGACGTTCGCCCGGGTCTCCTCCTCGTGCACCGACAGCAGGTACCTGACCAGCGTCGTCAGCACCTCCTTGCCGGACGTGCGCTCCCGGACGTCGCACAGCACGACGGGGGTCCCGTCGCCGAGGTCGAGCGCCTCCCGGATCTCCGCGGGCGTGTAGTCGTAGCCGTCGTCGAAGCGGTTCACCGCGACGACGAACGGCAGGCCCCGGTTCTCGAAGTAGTCGACGGCGGGGAAGCAGTCCGCGAGGCGGCGGGTGTCGGCGAGCACGACGGCGCCGAGCGCCCCGAACGACAGCTCGTCCCACATGAACCAGAACCGGTCCTGCCCGGGCGTGCCGAACAGGTACAGCACGAGGCCGTCGCGGATCGTGATGCGGCCGAAGTCCATCGCGACCGTGGTGGTCGTCTTCTGCTCGACGCCCTCGGTGTCGTCGACGCCGACGCCGCGGTCGGTGAGCAGCTCCTCGGTCTGCAGCGGGCGGATCTCGCTGACCGAGCCGACGAGCGTGGTCTTGCCGACGCCGAAGCCCCCGGCGACGAGGATCTTCACCGCGACCGGGGTCGCCGGTGCGGGCCCTTCGTGGGGGGACGGTCCCGCGCTCCCCCCGGCGGACGCGCCGGCGTTCTCAGAGGGCTTGGAGACCATGGAGCACTTCCCTCAGCAGACGTTCCTTGGAGAGCGAGCTCTCCTGTTGGGGACGGGTGGCGGTGATGAGCCGGTGGTGGAGCAGGTCGCCGAGCAGCACCCGGACGACGACCAGCGGCAGCCGCATCCGCGCCGCGATCTCCGCCACCGGCTGAGGTTGCAGGCACATCTCCAGGATGTCCAGGTGCTCGGGTCCGATGCCGGGCGATCCCGACCGGGGCCGCGCCGCGGTCGAGACTATCGTGATCATGTCGAAGGCCTCACCGGTCGCGGGCCTGGCCCGGCCGCGCGTGAGCGCGTACGACCGCACGATCGGGCCGGCCTCGTCATCGAGCCATTCGCTGCCAGGACCGGTCATGGTCCGTCACGATTCCTCGGTGTCGAAGGACTCGGCGCGGCCGCGCCGGGTGCCCTGCTGGATGGACGACATCATCGACCGCAGTTGCTCGGGCGTCCGGTCGGCGCGCGCGGCGGGCGCCGGGCCTGGGGGCGCGGAGCGCTCCTCGCGCAGCTGGGAGGCCATGTTCTCCTGCCGGACCCGCTTCGGCAGCGACGGCTTGTCGCCGCCGGACGACGCGCCCGGCGGGCGGCGCCGCACCTCGCGGGGCGAGCGCGGCACGCTCGGCGGCGGCGGGGGCGCCGGCGCGGCCTCGGGCGGCGGGTCGCCCCACGGCGACGGGGCCGGCCGGGGCGTCGGCGCCGGGCCCTGCATCGGCTCCTCGAACACCGGGAGGGGCCCGGTCAGCGCGTCCGGTTCCTCGGGCGGCGTCGAGGACCGCATCGACGCCTGCACGGGCGACTGCGCCGGTGACTGCGCCGGTGACTGCCTCGGGGACGGCACCGCGGACGGCATCGGGGAGTGCGGCGAGGGCGGGGGCTCGGAGGCGGCCGGCGGGATGAACGGGCGGGCCGGCTGGGCGAGCGGCTCCTGCGGCGGGGGCGGCGGGGCCTGCGCCGCGTGCCGTCCGGCCGGCAGGTGCAGCACGGAGCCGCCCTCGCCGTGGCCGTGGTCCAGCGCGGGCTGCGGGCCGCCGCGGCCGCCCGTGCCGCCCACGACCGTCCCGACGGGGACGAGCGCGTCCTCGGCGCGGCGGGTGGTGAGGGCGGGCGCGCCGCTCGCCGTGTCGCCCTCGTCGGGGACGACGAGCTCCTCGGGCAGCAGCACGATCGCGGTCATGCCGCCGTAGGGGGACGTCCGCAGCGTGACCTTGATGCCGTGCCGGCGGGCCAGCCGGCCGACGACGAACAGGCCGAGCTGCGCGCTGTCGGACAGGTCGAACTCGGCGGCGGTGGCGAGCCGCTCGTTGGCGGCGGCGAGGCTGGGCTCGTCCATGCTGAGGCCGCGGTCCTCGACCTCCAGCGTGAAGCCGTGCGAGACGGCCTGCCCCTGCACCTGGACGGTGGTGTGCGGCGGCGAGAACGTCGCGGCGTTCTCGATCAGCTCGGCGAGCAGGTGGATGACGTCCGCGACGGCGGGGCCGACGATGGCAGCACGGGTCATCGGGGCGACGTTGACCCGGGTGTAGTCCTCGACCTCGGAGGCGGCGGCGCGGGCGACGTCCACGATCGCGACGGGGCTGCGCCAGCCGCGGCCGGGCGCCTGCCCGGACAGGATGATCAGGCCCTCGGCGTGCCGCCGCATGCGGGTGGCGAGGTGGTCGACCCGGAACAGGTCCTCGAGGTCGTCGGGGGTCTCGATGCGCCGCTCCATCGAGTCCAGCAGTTTGAGCTGGCGGTGCAGCAGCGTCTGGCTGCGGCGGGCGAGGTTGACGAACACGTCGCTGACGTTGCGGCGGAGCGCCGCCTCCTCGACCGCGCTCTGGATCGCGGTGCGGCGGGCGGCGTTGAACGCCTCGCCCACCTGGTCGATCTCGCGGGTGCCGAACGCCAGCGGCGGCGCCTCGGAGGCCACGTCGACCTCGTCGCCGCGGCGCAGCCGCCGGATCACGCCGGGCAGCCGGACGTCGGCCAGGTCGATCGCCTCCCGGCGCAGCCGGGCCAGCTCGCGGATGACCGACCGGGCGACCCAGATCGCGAGGACGAGGGTGGCGACGACCGCGACCAGCCCGAGCGCACCCGCGAGGACGACGCGGGTGATGATGCCCTCGGAGATCGGCTGGGCGCGCTTCTCGGCGCCCGCCGACACCGCCAGCTCGAGGCCGCGCAGCCGGGTGAGGTTGGAGTCCGCGGTGGTCTTCCACAGCGCGCCCGCGGTGCCGGTGGCGTTGACCAGCCGGGGCGAGGCGACGAAGCGGTCCTCCAGGGTGCGGAGCCGGCCGTACTCGGGCATCCCGACGATGCGCTGGTAGTAGGACTGGTCGGGGGAGCGCAGCTCGGCCGACGTGTAGGTGTAGAGGGTGCGCTGCGTGCCGACGAGCTTGACGTACTGGGCGTGCTCGTCGGGGGTGATCCGGCCGGCGGCGAGCGCGCCCGCCAGCAGCGCGTCCTCCTGCGCGAGGACCTCGCGGGCCCGGGTCAGCGACGCCTCGTTGCGGGCGTCCTTGGCGACCTCGGAGTTGTCCAGCGTGGCGAGCGAGCCCTGGAGCGCGCCGACGTCGCCGAGCAGGGCCGTGTAGTCGGCGAACGCGCGCGCCCGGTCCAGGCGGCCGGCGTCGATGGCGCGGCGCCGGTCGTCCAGGCCGTCCAGCTCGGTGAGGATCTTGCCGGCGATGCGCCGGGCGTCCTTCGGGGCGGCGCCCTGGACGGACTCGGCCTCGGCCAGCCTGCGGAACAGGTCGGCCTGCCGGTCGGTGACCAGGCGGCCGGACTCCATGGCGGCCCGGTCGCCCTCCGCGCGCCCGCCGAGGTAGACCATCGACAGCCGCCGCTCGGCCTGCAGGGCGCTGCCGAGCGCGCCCGACGGGTAGCCGTAGTGGTCCTGGACGGTCTTGACGTGGCGGAGGTTGAGCCCCTCGCCGAGCGCGATGCTCGCGGCGAACGCCCACAGCACGCCGAGGGCGACCACCGACACGGTGACCATCAGGACGACCTTGAAGCGGATGGACCGGAAACGCGCGGCCTTGGGAGCCCGCCGGTGACCGGCGGACGAGTCCGTGGTGCGGCCTCGATTTGGCACTGCGGCTGAACCTTCACTCGGGCTGACGGGGCGATCAGGGGGCGGGGGTGTCGGGCGGGTGCGGGGAGTCATCGGACGGGCGGCGGACAGGGCGTCGGGCGGGCGTCGACCGCGCTGAGCGGCTCACACGAACGCAGGAGAGCCTAGGACGGTCTGGCGTCATGTGTCGACAGTTTCCAGATCATCACGTTTTGTGGCGACAGATGGCCCAAAATACCCCTACGATGCCTCAGCGTGATGGCTCGTACCCCAGAAGCGACGACGACCGTGCGCTCTCCGGCCCGTTCCCGCCGGGCCCTGCTCGCCGCGGCGGCGCTGCTCGCGGTGGCGTTCACCGGCGCCTGCAGCGACGACTCCGGCGGGACCGCCGCGCCGCCCGACGTCCCGATGCTGCAGGAGCTCGGCACCCCGGAGGGCCGGCTCGACCTCGTCGCGTGGGCGGGGTACGCCGAGAACGGCACGAACGACCCGAAGGTCGACTGGGTCACGCCGTTCACGAAGGCGACCGGCTGCAAGGTGTACACCAAGGTGGCCGACACCTCCGACTCGATGGTCGCGCTCATGAAGACCGGGCGGTACGACGGCGTGTCGGCGTCCGGCGACGCGAGCCTGCGGCTCATCTACGGCGGGACGGTCGCGCCGGTCAACACCGGCCTGGTCTCGACCTGGGAGGACGTCGCCAAGTACCTGAAGAACCAGCCGTACAACTCCGTCCGTGGGCAGATGTACGGCATCCCGCACGGCTACGGCGCCAACATGCTGATGTACCGGACGGACAAGATCACGCAACGTCCGACGTCGTGGAGCGTGGTGTGGGACAAGGAGTCCCCCGCGGCCGGGCACGTCGTCGCCTACGACTCCCCCATCTACATCGCGGACGCGGCGCTCTACCTCAAGACGCACCGCCCCGACCTGAAGATCACCGACGTGTACGAGCTGGACGAGAAGCAGTTCGACGCGGCGGTCGACCTGCTGAAGCAGCAGCGCCCGAACGTCAACCAGTACTGGGCGAACTACCTGGACGAGCTCCAGTCGTTCAAGAGCGGTTACAACTACGCCGGGACGGCGTGGCAGGTGACCGCGAACTTGGCCATGACGGACAAGGCGCCGGTCGCCACGACGATCCCCAGCGAGGGCGCGACCGGCTGGTCCGACACCTGGATGATCTCCTCGAAGGCCCAGCATCCGACGTGCATGTACAAGTGGATGAACTGGATCACGACGCCGAGGGTGCAGGCGGAGGTCGCCCAGTGGTTCGGCGAGGCGCCCGCCAACCCCGGCGCCTGCAAGTACACCGCCAAGGGCTTCTGCTCGACCTACCACGTCGGCGACCCGGAGTTCTACAGGCGCCTGGCGTTCTGGAAGACGCCGGTGAAGAACTGCGGCGACGACCGCGGCGCCAAGTGCGTGGACTACTCCCGCTGGGCCCAGGCCTGGACGCAGATCAAGGGCTGACCCGGGTCCCTCAGGGGCGGGCCGCGCCCCGGGGGGCGGACGTCAGGGCCAGCGGTACTCCGCGCCCTCGGACGGGACGTGGTGGGGCAGGTAGCACTTCGTCGTGACGTGCTCGTCCTTGCAGTCGAGGCACAGGTAGGTGCGGTGGCCGCGCAGCCCGCGGCCCCGCCTGTCGCAGGGCGGGCAGACGCACGGCGACCAGCCGACGATGACCCGCCCCGGAGCGAGCCTGTGCCCGGCGGGGCACAGGAACGGGACGTGTTCGGGAGCCTGCACGGCTCGACACCCTACTCGAACAAATGATCGACCAAAAGCGGACCCTCTCCCCCAAAGACCCCGGCGCCGGTCAGTGGTCGCGGGTGGTGGCGAGGTGGGCGAGGGCGCGCGGTTCGGCGGCGGCGCAGGGGGCGGGGTCGGCGGCGTCGAGGTCGGCGAGGGCCTCGGTGAGCAGTTCCTCGGCGTGGGCGGCGGCCCAGGCGCGTCCGCCCGCCGCCTCGACGAGACCGGCGGCGCGCACCACCTCGTCGTCGGTGAGCGGAGTGTCGCGCAGGTAGAGCGCGGCGAGCTCGTCGCCCGCGGCGCTGCCCGAGGTGAGGGCGGCGACGAGGGGCAGCGACTTCTTTCGGCGGTGCAGGTCGGCATGGACGGGCTTGCCGGTGACCGTCGGTTCGCCCCAGATGCCGAGCATGTCGTCGGCGAGCTGGAAGGCGAGCCCGACGCGCTCGCCGAAGGCGCGCAGCCGGGAGACCTGCCCGGCGGTGCCGCCGCCGTACACCGCGCCGAGCGCGCACGAGGCGCCGAGCAGCGCGCCGGTCTTGCCCGCGGCCATGGCCAGGCACTCGTCGAGCGTGACGTCGGCGCGCTCCTCGAACGCCAGGTCGGCGCGCTGGCCCTCGACAAGGTCGAGGACCGCCCGGGAGAGGACTCGGACGCCGCGCGCGACCACCGCCGAGGGCTCCTCGGCGAGGATCTCGTAGGCGGCGGCGAGGAGGGCGTCCCCGGTGAGGATCGCGGCGTTGGCGCCGAACACGGCCCAGGCGGTCGGGCGGTGGCGACGGGTGAGGTCGCCGTCCATCACGTCGTCGTGCATGAGGGAGAAGTTGTGCGCGAGCTCGACCGCCACGGCGGCCGGCAGGGCGGCCTGGACCGTCCCGCCGGCCGCCTCCGCGGCCAGCAGCGTGAGCACGGGCCGGATCGCCTTGCCGCCCGCCCCGGCGGCCGGGCGGCCGCGCTCGTCGCGCCAGCCGAAGTGGAAGCCCGCGGTGGAGCGCGACGCCTCCGGCATGGCCTCGACCACGTGCCGCAGCGCGGGGTCGAGCAGGCGGCGGCCCCAGGCGAGCACCTCCGCCGCGGACCGGGGTCGCTGCCGCGTCCCGGGCCGGTGTTCGCAGCCGATCACGGCCGGGTCGTCTCTCCAGGCGGGCATGGTCGGTGTCCCCTCTCTCCTCAGCGGGCGATCTCGACGTTCTCCAGGACGCCGAGGGCGTCGGGGACCAGCACGGCGGCCGAGTGGTAGGCGCTGACCAGGTAGGTCAGCAGCGCCCTGTCGTCGACGCCGGTGAACCGGACCGTGAGGCCCGGCCGGACCTCGCCCTCCAGCCCGGTGCGTCGCAGGCCGATGACGCCCTCGTCGTCCTCGCCGGTGCGCAGCGCGAGGATCGAACTGGTCCCGGTCGGGGAGATGGGGATCTTGTCGGACGGGAGGATCGGGACGCCGCGCCAGGCGTGCACGCGGCGTCCCTCCACCTCGGCCGGCGCGGGGTACACGCCCCTGCGGGTGCACTCCCGGCCGATCGCGGCGATCGTCTTCGGATGGGCGAGGAAGAACCGGGTCTTGCGGCGCCGCGCGAGCAGCTCGTCCATGTCGGCGGGGGTCGGGGGGCCGCCGAGGGTCTGGATGCGCTGGCGCAGGTCGGCGTTGTGCAGCAGGCCGAAGTCGGGGTTGTTGATCAGTTCGTGCTCCTGGCGCTCCCTGATCTCCTCGATGGTCAGCCTGAGCTGCTGGTCGACCTGGTCCATCGGCTCGCTGTAGAGGTCGGCGACCCGGGAGTGCACGCGCAGGACCGTCTGGGTGACGGCCAGCTCGTACTCGCGGGGCGCGGCCTCGTAGTCGACGAACGTGCCGGGCAGGACGGGCTCGCCGTCGTGCCCGGACGCCACCTCGATCGCCGCCTCGCCGTGCCTGGTCTGCGGCGGGACGGGCGCGGCCCGGTACTCCTCCAGGTGCGCGCGCAGCGGCGCGGACCGGCCGGTCAGCTCGGCGACCGCCGCGCGCGGCAGCGACAGGACGATCACCGGGGTGAGCGCGCGGAACGTGTGCGCCCACTCCCCCGGCTCGCCGAGCAGCGCGTCGGCGCCGAAGAACCGGCCGCCGGCGAGGACGCCGACGCGGCCGCCGGCGTCGTAGGCGCCGGGGGCGCTCTCCTCGACCTTGCCGTGCGCGACGAGGTGCACCGCGTCGAGGGGCCCGCCCGCCTCCGCGATCACCTCGCCGGGCCGGTACTCGCGCTGCTCGAACCGGGCGGCGAGACCGTCCAGGACCGCGGGGTCGGGCAGGCCGCGCAGCGGCGGCAGCTCGGCCAGTTCGGGCGCGACGACGCGGACCGCCGCGCCGTCGTTGACGAACGTGACGAGCCCGTCGCCGAGCCGGTAGGTGAGCCGGCGGTTCACCCGGTAGGCGCCGCCGGCGGCCTCCACCCACGGCAGCTGCGACAGCAGCCACCGCGGGGTCGTGCCCTGCGTCTGCGGGACGGACTTGGTGGTCGTGGCGAGGTTGCGTGCGGCCCCGGTGGACAGGGCCGGCCGTTCCCGCGTCACGCGCCGGCACCGCCGTGCGCGATCTCGACCGACTCCAGCATGCCGAGCGCGTCGGGCACCAGGACGGCCGCCGAGTAGTACGCGCTGACCAGGTAGTTGAGGAGCGCCTTGTCGTCGATGCCCATGTACCGGACCGACAGGCCCGGCTGGTACTCGTCCGGCAGGCCGACCTGGTGCAGGCCGATGACGCCCTGCGCCGCCTCGCCGGTACGCATCAGCAGGATCGAGCTGGTCAGCGTCCGGCTGATCGGGATCTTGTTGCAGGGGAAGATGGGCACGCCGCGCCAGCCCGGGACCTTGTGGCCGCCCACGTCGACGCTGTCGGGGTAGACGCCGCGGGCGCTGCACTCGCGGCCGAACGCGGCGATCGCCTTCGGGTGGGCGAGGAAGAACGCCGGGTCCTTCCAGACGAGGGTGAGCAGCTCGTCCATGTCGTCGGGGGTGGGCGGGCCCGAACGGGTGTGGACGCGCTGCGAGAGGTCGGTGTTGTGCAGCAGCCCGAAGTCGCGGTTGTTGACGATCTCCTGCTCCTGCCGCTCGCGCAGCGCCTCGATGGTCAGCCTGAGCTGCTGCTCGATCTGGTCCATCGGCTGGTTGTAGAGGTCGGCGACGCGGGTGTGGACGCGCAGCACGGTCTGCGCGACGCTCAGCTCGTACTCGCGGGGCGCGGCCTCGTAGTCGACGAACGTGCTGGGCAGGACGGGCTCGCCGTCGTGCCCGGACGCCACCTCGATCTCCGCCTCGCCGTGCGCGTTGTGGGCGCGCGGGGGGCTCGACCGGTACTCGTCCAGGTGCGCCTGGAGGGAGGCGGACTGGCCGAGCGTCTCCTGGAAGTCGGCCCGGCTCATGCTGAGGACGGTGCAGGTGGTGACGGCCTTGACCGTGTGCTCCCAGGTGGGGGGCTCCTCGCCCGCCGGTGTCCCGAGGAGGGCCTGCTCGCCGAAGAAGTCGCCGTCGGCGAGCGTCCCGAGGACCGCGTCGGCACCGTACTCGCCGGCACCGATCTTGCTGAGCTTGCCGTGCGCGACGAGGACGACGCGGTCGACGGGGCGCCCCTGCTCGACGACGACGTCCCCTGGCGCGTACTCCTGCTGGGTGAAGCGCCCCGCGACGGCGTTCAGGGTCACCTCGTCGTCGTAGCCGCGCAGCGGGGCCAGCTCGCCGAGCTCGCGCGGGATGACGCGGATGTCGGCGCCGGTGGTGACGAACGTGACCCGGCCGTCGCCGAGGGTGTAGGTGAGCCGCCGGTTGACGCGGTAGGTGCCGCCGGAGGCCTGCACCCAGGGCAGCAGCTTCAGCAGCCACCGCGACGTGATGCCCTGCATCTGCGGGACGGACTTGGTCGTGGTCGCCAGGTTCCGCGCGGCCTCGGTGCCGAGACTGAGCCGATCGTCCTGTTGCTGCTGTTCCTGGAGCTGCTGTTCCGTCACGTCACACACCACCGATTCGTCGTGGGTCTGCGGGGATGGCGGCCTTTGGCCACCGGTGACGCTACAGACGGTAATGAGACGGTTGCAAGGAGGCATTGACTCCACGTCTGTTTTGCTCTCAGGCCACACAAGTCGCACCCGTGCGCAACCTCCCCGGTAATATGCTTTCTCAGGCATATGCGCAGCTGGTTATGATGTGGGGATGACATCCGCGTTCGCCGTACTCGCCGAGCCGGCCCGCCGCCAGATCCTGGATCTGCTTCTGGAACGTCCGCGCCCGGTGGGCGAGCTCGTCGAGCGACTGGGGCTCACGCAGCCGGGAACGTCCAAGCACCTGCGCGTACTGCGGGACGCGGGCCTCGTCCAGGCGCGCCAGGACGCGCAGCGCCGCGTCTACGAGGTCCGCTTGGAACCCCTCACCGAGGTGGACGCATGGCTGGCCCCCTACAGGCGCGCCTGGGCATCGCGCCTGGACGCCCTCGAAGAGCACCTCGACGCGGCGGAGTGACATGGGACGCCGTCGTTACCGCAGGCTCTTGGTGGGCGCCGACACCTACCGCTGGTCGGTGGGGCACCGCCATGAGAGGGACGAGCAGGGCCTCTCCGGTTGCCGCGAGGTCGTCCTTCTCCGCAAGGAGGGCCGACCGGGCGGCATCCACGTCGTCTTCCGTGGAGGGCCCGGCCGGATCGTCCTGGACGGCGGCCCCTACACCCACACCGGAAGCGTGTGGCGCGCGGAGGACGAGTCCGCGCTCAACCTCAACCGGCCGCGGGTCGTCCGCGCCCTGATCGACGTCATGGTGCTGGAGCGCGGCGAGGACTTCGGGTCCCGCGTCGAGGTCGACGGCTGGACCGTCATGGACGCGGTGCACGCGCGCCTGCGCCCCGCGGAGCGATGAGCAGGCGCTTTCCCCCTCTGCGGAGGTCTCAGGTCCCGCGCGCGCCGGCGCCCACCGGTTCCGGGGCGTTCTCCTCTCCGGCCCGGTCGATCGGCACACCGGCCGTCTCCGGGATCCTGATGATCGGCAGCAGCGCGACCAGCGCGACGATCATCAGGTAGTAGGCCGGGACGGAGTTGGAGCCCGTGGCGTCGATCAGCGAGCCCACGAGCACGGCGGCCGTCCCGCCGAACAGCGACGTCGAGATGTTGTAGCCGATCGCGAAGGCCCCGTAGCGCACCTTGGTCGGGAACATCGCCGGGAACGTCGCGCCGATCACCGCCAGCATCAGCACCAGCAGCCCGCCGATGACCGCGTATCCGACCACGACGCCGGCCGCGTTGTGCGTCTGCATCAGCGCGAACGCCGGCCAGGAGAGCACGAGGAAGCCGACCGCCGCGGCGATCAGCAGCGGCTTGCGGCCGACCCGGTCCGACAGCGCGCCGAGCGGCAGGATCACCGCCATCATCGCCGCCTCCACGCCGATGGTGGTGAGCTGCGACGTGGTGTCGTTCATGTCCAGGAAGTCGACGAGGTAGGACGGCATGAACGTCAGCAGCGTGTAGACGGCGACGTTCAGCAGGACGACGATCCCGATGAGCCTCAGGATGGCGGGCCAGTGGTGCTCCACCGTCTCCTTGAGCGGCGACTGGGCCTTCTTGCCCTCGGCCTCCATGTGCTGGAAGGCCGGGGTGTCCTCGATCCGCGTCCGGACGTAGAGCCCGACGGCGCCGAGCGGCAGCGCGATCAGGAACGGGATGCGCCATCCCCAGCCGTTCATCGCGCTCTCGCTGAGCGCGAGGTCGATCCCCAGCACGAGCCCGGCGCCGAGGATGTAGCCGCCGAGGGTGCCGAACTCCAGGAACGCGCCGTAGAACCCGCGCCGGTGCGTGGGCGCGTACTCGGCGATCATCGTGGCGGCGCCGCCGTACTCGCCGCCCGTCGAGAAGCCCTGGACGAGCCGGACCGCGAGCAGCAGCAGCGGCGCGGCGACCCCGATCGTGGAGTAGCCGGGCAGGACGCCGATCACGAACGTCGAGCCCGACATCAGGATGATGGTGGCGGCCAGCACCCGCTTGCGCCCGAGCCTGTCGCCCAGGGGCCCGAAGAACATGCCGCCGAACGGGCGGGCGAGGAACGCGGCCGCGACGAGCGCGAACGAGCGCAGCGTGGCGCTGCCGCTCGCGTCCTCGGGGAAGAACACCGTGCCGATGATCGCGGTCATCACCCCGGCGCTGAACACACCGAAGTCGAACCACTCGATGCAGTTGCCCATCGCCGAGGCGATCACCGCCTTGCGGACGGTGCCCTCGTCGGGCTCGGCGCCCTTCGGCGGGCCGTTGCCCTCGCCTCCGCGTCCCGGATCCGCTCCCTGCCGCGCGTTAGTCGAGTCGTCCACGGCTGGCCTTCTGCCCGAAGATCAGCGGAAGTAACGCCGGAGTGAGACTCCGCTGACGGTGCGACAGAAGGCCCTGGTCAAGCCTTCCGCGACTTGCGCGGGGTGCGGGCGGTGTCCTCGTCGTCGTCCCCGTCGCCGTCCTCGGCGGTCCCGTTCCCGGCGCCGTCTCCGGCGCCGTCTCCAGCGCCGCCGAGGAGGTCGGCCGGCACCGGGGGCAGGACGGTCGTGCGCTGCGGATCGCCGCCCAGCGGATCGCCGGTACCCGGGGCACCGTCCCGCGCGTCGCCGGCGCGTGCGCCGCCGTCCCGCGCGCCGCCGTCCCGCGCGTCGCCGGACCGCCGGGAGGCCTCACCGCTGGCGGGCGGCTCGACGGTGCGCTGCGGATCGTCCGGCGGCAGCTCGTCGGTGCGCTGCGGGTCGCCGTCGAGCAGTTCGTCGAGGGTGGCGGTGACCTGCGGGTCGGCCGGCTCGTCGATCAGGTCGTCCTCGGGGATGGCGACGAACGCCTGGGTCTCCTGCGCCTCCCGCGTGATCACTCCGCTGGCGAGGACGGTGTTGCGGTGCCGCAGCGCGCCGTTCTCGCGGAGCAGGTTGTCGTTGTCGGAGCGGGCGCGGGCGAGGCGGCGGCTCATCCGGACGTGCACGACCAGGCCGCCGGCGGCGGCGCCGAGGACGAACCCGGCGACCGGCAGGCCGACGGCCGGCGGCGCGAGCGTGGCGACCAGCGCGACGACGACCAGCGCGACGACCACCGCGAGCGCGAGCAGGTGCTGCTCCACCCAGTCCAGGACGGCGTTGACGCGCTTGGGGATCCTCACTCGCCTTCTCCTCCACTCGGCTAGGAACGGGGCAACGACCGGGCCCGGGCGCGGTGTTCCAGCGCCGCGGCTCCGCCGTTCCAGGGGACGCCGCCGGGCTCCGCGGCCGGGACGGCTCCGGGCTCGCGCCCTTTGCGCGCCGCCCTGTCGATCGACGGGCTCCCACGGATCGTGACCGGAGGGAGACCTTGCCGAAACCCTAACAGGATGTGACGGCCGCATCCGACCCGCCGCCCCCGCGCGTCGCCCGTGGACCGGTCCCGCGTGCCGCGGCGCGAACGGTACGGCGTACCACGCCGCGCGGCGCCCCGCCTCCGGTGCGCCCGCCGGGATGCGAGCACATGGTCCCGGCGAATATCGTCCTTTGATATGAGCGAACACTTTGACGTCGTGGTCCTGGGCGCGGGCCCGGGTGGATATGTCGCCGCGATCCGGTCGGCACAGCTCGGGCTGAAGACGGCGATCATCGAGGAGAGGTACTGGGGCGGGGTGTGCCTCAACGTCGGCTGCATCCCCTCGAAGGCGCTGCTGCGCAATGCCGAGCTGGCGCACATCTTCACCCAGGAGCGCAAGACGTTCGGGATCAACGTCGAGGGGAGCGTGTCCTTCGACTACGGCGTCGCCTACCAGCGCAGCCGCCAGGTGTCGGACAAGCTCGTCAAGGGCGTCCAGTTCCTGATGAAGAAGAACAAGATCACGTCCTATGACGGGCGCGGCACGTTCACCGACCCGAACACCCTGCAGGTGGCCCGGCAGGACGGGTCGAGCGAGACGGTGACGTTCGACAGCTGCATCATCGCGGCCGGCGCGCACACCAAGCTGCTGCCCGGCACGTCGCTGTCGGAGCGGGTCGTGACCTACGAGGAGCAGATCCTGAGCTCCGAGCTGCCCGGCAGCATCATCATCGCGGGCGCGGGCGCGATCGGCGTGGAGTTCGCCTACGTGCTGCACAACTACGGGGTGAAGGTCACGATCGTCGAGTTCCTCGACCGGATGGTCCCGAACGAGGACGCCGAGGTGTCGAAGGAGCTGGCGAAGCGGTACCGCAAGCTCGGTGTCGACGTCCTCACCTCGACCCGGGTGGACGCGATCGACGACTCGGGCGAGAAGGTCAAGGTCACCGTCACCGGCAAGGACGGCGCGCAGCAGGTCCTGGAGGCCGACAAGGTGCTCCAGGCGATCGGGTTCCAGCCGAACGTCGAGGGCTACGGGCTGGAGAAGACCGGCGTCGCGCTGACCGAGCGCGGCGCGATCGACGTGGACGGCCGCTGCCGCACGTCCGTCCCGCACATCTACGCCATCGGCGACGTCACCGCGAAGCTGATGCTCGCGCACGCGGCCGAGGCGATGGGCATCGTCGCCGCGGAGACCATCGCCGACGCCGAGACGATGGAGCTCGACTACGTGATGATCCCGCGCGCCACCTACTGCCAGCCGCAGGTCGCCTCGTTCGGCTGGACGGAGGCGCAGGCGAAGGAGCAGGGCTTCGACGTCAGGACCGCGAAGTTCCCGTTCAGCGCCAACGGCAAGGCGCTCGGCCTCGGCGAGGGCGAGGGCTTCGTGAAGGTGATCAGCGACGCGAAGTACGGGGAGATCCTCGGCGCGCACATGATCGGCCCCGAGGTGACCGAGCTGCTGCCGGAGCTGACCCTGGCCCAGCAGTGGGACCTCACCGTCAACGAGGTCGCCCGCAACGTCCACGCCCACCCGTCCCTGGGCGAGGCCATGAAGGAGGCCGTGCACGGCCTGGCCGGGCACATGATCAACCTCTGACGCGCGCCGCGCGGCGGCCGCTGCGCGGGAGTGGGCACGAGGCCGCCGCCACGGTTCGTCCGTGGCGGCGGCCTCGCCGCTTTCCCGGGGTCAGGCGACCGGCCAGCGCGTCAGAGCCCTGTAGGCGGGCTGCCACTGCGTCTCGAACGCGGCGCGCGCGGGTTCGGGCAGGGCGGCCAGCGTGGCCGCGACGGTCGCGTCGTCCGCTCCGTCGAGGAGCCAGGGAAGGACGCGCGGCCCGTCGGGGCCCACCTGGCGGCCGTGGACCTGACCGAAGTTCTGGTACTGCTCCAGTGTCAGGGTGGCGTCGAGCAGCGGCAGCGCCTCCTTCTCCTCGTGCGCGAGATGCGCGTTCAAGGCGGTCGCGAGGGCGTCGACGAGTTCGCCGACGGGTTCGGCGCCGGTGTCGATGGCCTCGATGAGGGGGTCGACCGCGGCGTGCTCGGCCTCCATCGCGTCCAGGAGGGCCAGGTCGTCGGCGCGGCCGGCGAGGGCCTCGCGGACGACGGGCCAGAGTGCCTCGTCCTCGGCGGTGTGGTGGGCGTGCAGGGACGTCTTGAACAGATCCCAGCCCGCCGCCGCGGCCAGGAGCCGGCGGGGGTCGTCGTCCTCGCGCGCGGTGACCTTGGCGAGGTGCTCCAGTTCCCTCCTCAGCGCGTCGTGCATGGCGTACATCAGGGTCCAGTCGTGTTCGCTCATCGTTCCTCCTTCACCGCGATGACGGAGCGGCCGGAGGAAAGGTGACCGCCCAGGACGTGGGCGTGGGCAGGACGTGTGGGCGGGCAGGTCGCCCGCGGGCGGGTCAGCGGAGCGGGTCGAACGGGTCCAGCTCGGCGGGACGGCGGCCGGTCGCGATCATCTCCGCGAGCAGGCTCCCGGTCGCCGGGCCGAGCGTGATGCCCCACATGCCGTGGCCGCCCGCGGCGAAGACCCGCGGCGAGCGGGTGGCGCCGATCAGCGGGAGGCCGTCGCGGGTGCAGGGGCGCGACCCGACCCACTCGTCCCGCCTGGCGTCGAGATCGGCGCCGTGCAGCAGCGGGCGGGCGGCCTCGACGATCGCCCTGATCCGGCGCGGGTCGAGCGGCGCCTCGGGACGGCGGAACTCCATCATCCCCGCGACGCGGAGCCGGTCGCCGAGCGGCGTGCAGGCGACCCGCTGCGCGGGGAAGTACACCGGGCCGTCCGGGACGCGCTCCACCGGCACGCTGAAGCTGTAGCCGCGGCCCGCCTGGACGAGCGCGCCGACGCCGAACCGCCGCGCGAGGTCGCCGAGCCACACGCCGCTCGCCAGGACCACCGCGTCGAACGCCTCGAAGTCGCTGCCGCCCGTCCGCACGGCCACGCCGCCCGGCTCGTCGCGGATGTCGGTGACCTCCGCACCCGCGCGGATCTTGCCGCCGCGGTCGCGGACGGAGTCGGCGAGGGCGTGCACGAACACGCCGGGGTTGATGAAGCGCTGGCCGCGCAGCAGGATCGCGGCGCCGATCTCGCCGGACAGCGCGGGCTCCACCCGGCGCGCCTCGTCGCCGGTCAGGACCTCGTACTCCAGCTCCTGCCCGGCCGCGCGGATGTGCTCGATCTCCTCCAGCAGGACGCGGCGCTCGCCCTCCGTCCGGTAGGCCGCGAGGAAGGACCCGGCCTCGTCCGTCCGCGCGCGGACGCCGCCGTCCAGCAGGGCGTCGAAGCTCGGCAGCGCCCTGCCGTTGATCGGCACCAGCGCCTCCATCGCGCGCCGCCACCGGGCCGCCGTGCTGTTGCGGGCGAACCCTGCGAGGAACCGCAGCAGGCGCGGGTTCGCGCTCGGCGGGACGTAGACCGGCGACGACGGGCTGAGCACCGCCCGGACGCCGTAGGAGAGGACGGCCGGTTCGGGGAGCGGCGTCGCCAGGCCGGGGGTCAGCCACCCGGCATTGCCCCAGGACGCCCCAGCCGCGACGTCCCGCTTGTCGAACACGGTGACGTCGGCACCGCGCTCCTGCAGGAACCATGCGGCGGACAGCCCGACCATGCCGGCGCCCACGACGGCGACTCGGCGCGGCGCTGCGTCGAGAGCCATGGCCTCTCCTCTCCTCGTGAAACACGTCACTTCGATGGTGATACGTCCGCGAGGCGAGACCCCTGTCGCATTCGGCCAATCCGAACGAGCACCGTGATGCGAAGCGCACAATGAACGGAAGGGAAGGAGAGCGGATGATCAGCGTGACCGGCCTGGTCGACGCGCTGGGCCCGGGTCTGCTGCGCGTCGTCGCGCCCGGCCGGGACGCGCAGGTGCACGACGTCGTCCTGGCCGAACCGGGCGAGGCGGCCGGACGGCCGGGCGAGATCGTCCTCGGCGCGGGCGTGACCGATCCCGCCGGCGCCGTCGCGCTCCTGGAACGCGCCGACGCGGCCGGGGCGAGCGGCGTCGTGCTGAAATCGCCTGTCGGCGGGGCCGCCGCCGTGACCGCCGCCGCGCGCCGCCTGGCCCCGGCGCTCGTCGAACTCCAGCGGGACGCGTCCTGGACGCACGTCGTCTGGCTGGCGCGCGGCGCCATCGACCGCGCGGCCGCGCCGTTCCCCGGCCCGTCCGGACCGCGGGACGACCTGTTCGCCCTGGCCGACACGGCGGCGGAGATCGCCGACGCCCCGGTGACGCTGGAGGACGCGCGCTCCCGCGTCCTCGCCTACTCGGGCCGCCAGGACAGCACCGACCCGGCCCGCGTCTCCACGATCGTCGGCCGGCGCGTCCCGCCGCAGGTCATCGCGCACCTGCGGGCCTCCGGCGTGTTCCGCAAGCTGGCCAGGTCGAGCGACCCGGTCCTCGTCCCCGGGGGACCGGACGGCATGCTGCCCCGCCTCGTCATCCCGGTCCGCGCCGGCGGCGAATGGCTCGGCTCGATCTGGGTGGTGGCGCGCACACCGATCCCGCCGGACCGCGTCCTGCGCCTGGCCGACCTGGCGTCCGTCCTGGCCCTGCACCTGCTCCGCCTCCGGGCCGAGGCCGGAGTCGCGCGCCGCGTCTCGGCCGACCAGCTGCGCGCCGCGCTCCAGGACGGCTCCCAGCCCGTCCCGGCGCCCCCGCCCTGGCGCGTCGTCGCCCTCGGAAACCGGGCCGAACCCGAGGACGTCCGCCAGCGCCTCGACCTCTGGGACGCCATGACCCGCCGCTACGGCTGGCACCGCCCGCTGCTCACCGACCTGGCCGGCACGGTCTTCGCGGTGGTGACGGACCCGGGCCGCGACACCACCGAATCCGGCACGATGCCGTGGCTGCGCGACGTCCTCACCCGCGCCCGCGCACACGACCGCACCCTCTACGCGGCGGCGGGCGGCCCAGCCGACTCCCCCACCGGCCTCCCCCGCTCCCGCTCCGAGGCCGCCGAACTCGCCGCACTGGTCGCATCCGGCCACCTCGCCCCTGGAACGACCCTCTTGGAGGACGTCTGGGACGCCGTAGTGGTCGAACGAGCCAGAAAGGCCGTGGGCGCCGACCTCCTGGGCGGCCCCCTACCGGCCCTCCGCGCCCACGACGAGAAGCACGGGACCTCCTACCTCCAGACCCTCGCCGCCTGGCTGGACCACTACGGCGACCCCAAGGGAACGGCCCAGTCCCTGGACGTCCACCCCAACACCCTCCGCCACCGCCTACGCCGCATGGCGGAGACAACCCCCGTAGACCTCTCAACCCCCCAGAGGCGCCTAGCCCTCCGCCTCCAACTGACCACCCTCGAATAACCCGTGGGTCAGCGGGAGCCGTGGCACAGGACCTGTCTGGCCCTGCCCCGTGCCCGCACCGCCCCGCGCACCGACGACCCCGCGCTCACCACCCCGGCGTGAACGCCCGGCACCGGTCGCCAACGCGCAACGAATCGCGTGTTCGAGGGCTCAAGACGCAACGAAACGCCAGGTCGGAGCAAGGCTCGCGCATTGGATTGCGCGCGTTTCGTTCTTAGGCTTTCGCTAGTCGATCCCTTCGGATGTCCCTGGAGAACACCCATGACCGTGATGCCGGCGATGGAGCCGACCGCCGTCCGCACCGCGCTGCGGCGGCACTACCTGATGTGCCGTCCGGAGCACTTCGCCGTCACGTACGCGATCAACCCGTGGATGGACCCGGCGGCCGGCGCCGAGGCGGCGAAGGCCGTGGCGCAGTGGGAGGAGCTGCGGGCGGCGTACCTCGCGCTCGGGCACGAGGTGAGCCTCATCGACCCCATCGAGGGGCTGCCCGACATGGTGTTCGCGGCCAACGGCGCGCTGGTGGTCGGCGGACGGGTCTACGGGGCGAAGTTCACGCACCCGGAGCGGTACGCCGAGGGGCCCGCGTACGCGAAGTGGATGCTGGAGAACGGCTTCTCCGACCTGCTCGAGCCGGAGCACACCAACGAGGGCGAGGGCGACTTCCTCACGCTGGACCACGTCATCCTGGCCGGGACGGGGTTCCGGACGGACATCGCCGCGCACCAGGAGGCGCAGGAGTTCCTCGGCCGCCCGGTGGTGACGCTCCGCCTCGTCGACCCGCGCTTCTACCACCTGGACACCGCGCTGTTCCCCCTCGGCGGCGACAACGTGGCCTACTACCCCGGCGCGTTCTCCCCCGGCAGCCGGGCCGTCCTGGAGCGGCTGTTCCCGGACGCCGTCCTCGCGAGCGAGGCGGACGCGGCGGTGCTCGGGCTCAACGCCGTGTGCGACGGGCACAACGTCGTCATCAACGCCGAGGCGGTCGAGCTGATCGGCACGCTGCGGGGCCACGGGTACGAGCCGCTCCCGGTCGACCTGTCCGAGCTGCGCAAGGCGGGCGGCGGACCGAAGTGCTGCACGCTGGAGCTCCGCTCCTGAGCCCTGGTACGGGGCCGGTCACCGCGCTTCAGCGGAAGCCCAGCTGTCCTGGATGGCGCCGATGGCGCTGCGTATCGCGGGGATCTGCTCGGCTTCGCGGTGGTGGACGAGATACAGGGTGCGGGGTCGCAGCCGTGTCGCCGTGCAGACGGCGACACCGGAGTCCTGGTAGGCGTCGAGCGCGAGCCGCGGCAGCAGGCCGATGCCCAGGCCGCGCGCGATCAAAGCCTGGGTGACCACGTAGTCGTCGGTCCCGTGCCATATCCCTGGAACGAAACCGGCGTCCTGGCATGTCCGCCGCAGGTTCGCGGTGCAGCGCGCACAGCCCGCGATCCACCGGTCGTCGGCGAGCAGGCGCAGGTCCACGGGCTCGTCCGGCGAAAGGGCGAGCGGATGGCCGCGCGGCAGGACCAGATGGACCGCGTCCTCACCGACCGGCACGTGGACGAGCCCAGGGTGGTCGGACGGCGGCTCCCCGCCGTGGGTGAACGTCACGGCCAGATCGATCTCGCCGGCACCGATCAGGTCGATGGCCTCGGGGGGCTCGGCCCCGCGAAGCCGTATGTCGATGCCCGGGTGCCGCCGGCTCAGCAGGCTCATCGCGGCCGGGACGAGGGTGGCGCTGGCGGAGGGGAAGGCGGCCAGCCGGACCGACCCCTGGTGCAGGTGCGAAAGGGCATGGAGGTCCTCGGTGGCGGCCTGGAGCCGCGCGGCGATGGCGTCGGCATGGCGCAGCAGCACCTCACCCGCCTCGGTCAGCTGGATCCCGCGCGGGCGGCGGACGACGAGCGCCATGCCGGCCTGACGCTCCAGCCGGCGTAGGTGCTGGCTGACCGCCGGCTGGGTCCACCCGAGCTCCCGGGCGGCACCCGCGATCGACCCCGCACGCGCGATCTGACGCAGGATGAGGAGGCGCTGGACGTCCACACCTCAAAGTACTGCTTGGGGGTTCTCCAAGTAAGCCAGGTCTACCTATGACCGGTCGCGCCGCGCCACGATGGCCGGGTGACACGAACCATCGGGCTGATCGGCGGCATGAGCTGGGAGTCCTCCGCCGAGTACTACCGGCTCCTCAACGAGGAGGTCCGCCGGCGCCTCGGCGGCCACCACTGCGCGCCGAGCCTGCTGCTGACCGTGGATTTCGCCGAGATCGAGGCCATGCAGCGTGCCGGTGACTGGGCGGGCGCCGGACGGCGGCTGGCCCGGGCGGCCAGGACCCTCGAGACCGGGGGCGCGCAGATGGTGCTGCTCTGCACCAACACCATGCACAAGGTCGCGGATGTCATCGAAGCCGATATCGGCGTCCCGTTCGTCCATATCGTCGACGCGACCGCGGCGCGGATCGTCGAGGCCGGCCACAGGACCGTGGGACTGCTCGCCACGCGCTTCACCATGGAGATGGACTTCTACCGCTCCCGGATGCGGCAGCACGGCGTTCGGCTCGTCGTCCCGGAGGAACCCGATCGCGCGCTGGTGCACGACGTCATCTATCAGGAACTGACCCAGAGTCGTATCGAGGACTCTTCGCGCAGGCAGTACCAGAGGATCATCGCCGACCTCGCCGAGCGGGGCGCCGAGGCCGTCATCCTCGGCTGCACCGAGATCACCCTGCTGATCGGCGCCGATGACAGCCCCATTCCGGTCTTCGACTCCACCAGGATCCATGTCGAGCACGCCGTGGATCTGGCCTTGGGCTGAGGGCACCGGAGAATCCAGTCCACCACGACGAAGGGCCCTGACACCACCATGTCGCGCGCACGCTCGTTCATCCAGGCCGACGTGTTCTCCGCAAGCCCCTACCTCGGCAACCCGGTCGCCGTCGTCCTCGACGGCACGGATCTGACCGACGAGGAGATGCGGCGCCTGGCGCGCTGGACGAACCTGTCCGAGACCACGTTCGTCCTGCCGCCCGCCGACCCGGAGGCGGACTACCGGCTGCGGATCTTCACCCCTGGAGGCGAACTCCCGTTCGCCGGCCACCCCACCCTCGGCTCCGCCCGCGCGTGGCTGGACACCGGCGGCAGGCCGCGGCACGCCGACCACCTCGTGCAGGAATGCGCCGCCGGCCTGGTCACCGTACGCATCGGCGACGGCGTCCTGTCCTTCGCCGCCCCGCCGGTCGTCCGCGGCGGCGCGCTCGACGACGAGTACCTCGACCGGATCATCGCCGCGTTCGGCATCGGGCGCGACCGAGTCCTCGCGCACCAGTGGGTGGACAACGGCCCCGGGTGGGCCGTGGTCCAACTGCCCACGGCGGAGGAGGTCCTCGCCCTCGACCCCGAGCTGTCTCTCATCCCGGACGCGATGGTCGGCGCGATCGGGGCGTGCCCCGAAGGATCCGAGCACGCCTTCGAGATGCGCACCTTCGCCCCCGGAGCCGGTGTCGCCGAGGACCCCGTGTGCGGGAGCATGAACGCCTCGGTCGGGCAGTGGCTCATCGCCACCGGCATCGCGCCCTCCGCCTACCGGGTCCACCAGGGCACGCGCCTGGACCGGGACGGAACCCTCCACATCACCGCCGATGCGAACGGCACTGTGTGGGTGGGCGGCGCCGCCACCAGCCACATCCGCGGCACCATAACTCTCTGACGGCCCGCAACAAGCTGAACGGGCCCCGGAGCCCGCCCTGGTAGGCGACCCGGCTCACCGCCCGTGGCCGGTCGCGGATTCCAGGAGGGCGGTCGCCGCCGTGCGCGCGTCCTGCCCCGCGGCACCGGAGTCGTCGACCAGGCCGCGGGCCTTGACGCCGTCGTACAGCACGAGGAGCTGCCGGGCCAGAGCGTCCGGGTGCCGCGCGCCCGCCTCGGCGGCCAAGCGCTCGAACAGCGTGAGCATGCGCTCGTCGTGCGTGGCCAGTGCACGGTGGGAGGGGTGCCCGGCGGAGAGGAACGCAGCTGCGCTGTTCACCAGGATGCAGCCGTGGTAGGCCGGGTCGGGCAGGCCCGCCGTCAGCAGGTCGAACGGTGCCAGCAGCCGGGACAGCGGGTCGCCGGCGCGCAAGTCGAGTTCGGTCTCCAGCTCCGCGAACCACTCGTCGCACGCCGCGACCAGCACGGCGTCGACGAGGTCGTCCTTGGACCTGAAGTGCGCGTACACGGTCGGCTTGGCGACGCCGGCGCGTTCGGTGACGGCGTCGATCGAGACGCTGTGGCCCTCGGCGTAGAACAACTCGCGTGCGGAGGCGGCCGCCCTGAACTTCGGCGAGATCGCCTTCGCCGCGCGGCAGCTGCGTCCGGGCGCCGTGTTCGGCAAGGACGCCGCGGGGGTCGTGGTGCAGGCCGCGGCCGACGGCTCGGGACCGCCTGCGGGGACGCGCGTCACCTCCTGCGCCGGGACGGGAGGATGGGCCGCCCTGCGCGCCGTCGACACCACCGACCTGGCGGTCGTCCCGGACGGCGTCGACCTCGGCGCGGCCAGTGCCCTGCCCGCGGCGGGAGTCACCGCCCTGCAGGCCGTGCGCCGGCTGGGGCCGGTACTCGGCCGCAGGGTGCTGGTGACCGGCGCGTCGGGAGGGGTGGGGCGCTTCGCCGTGCAACTGCTGGCACGGGCCGGCGCGCATGTGGTCGCCGCGGTCGGGCGCCCCGAGCGGGCCGAGGGGCTGAGCGCGCTCGGAGCCGCCGAGATCCTGGTCGGGTCGCAGAGGCCGGGCGCCCCCGTGTTCGGTGTGCTCGACAACGTCGGCGGGGCGCTGCTCGCCGAATGCTTCGAGCGGCTGGAGGACGGCGGTCTCGTCCTGTCGATCGGATGGGCGTCCCGCGAACCGACCGTCATCGACTTCGAGGAGATGCGCATGAAGGGCGGCGTCAGAAGCCTTGAGCCCTTCGCCGTGGCCGCCCCCTTCGGTCCCGGTATCGGCTACCTGCTCCAACTCCTCGACCGGGGCGGACTCGACCCGCAGATCGGCTGGCGCGGCCCCTGGGAGCGCGTGGGCGAGGCGGTCGATGCTCTTCTGGGACGTCGCGTTCCAGGCAAGGCCGTACTCGACCTCACTGCCTGACCAGCCGCTGCTCGCCGGGGGCGCCCCGCCCTTGCTCAGCCGGCGGGCGGAGCGAGGGCGAGGTGGCGGCGGGCCAGGGCGCGGGTGCGCAGGACGCCCGCCACACCGATCGCCCAGATGCCGATCTGGACGGTCCAGGCCGCCCGGAACGCTCCAGGCGTGAACTCGCCCCCGGGCGACAGGGCGTCCAGGACGAGGCCGATCAGCAGGATCGTGACGAGCGAGGCGACGAAGCCGCCGACGTTGACGATGCCGGTCGCGGTGCCCTGCCGTCCGGGCGGGTTGAACGTCCGGGCGTAGTCGAAGCCGATCATCGAGCCGGGACCGCCGGGCGCGACGCACAGCACGAGGACGACCAGCAGCCAGGACGGGGCGGGCGGCGGCACGGCGAGCACGGCCGCCCACGCCGACGCGTTGAGCGCCACGATGCCGAGGACGAGCCACGAGCGGCGCAGCGGGTAGCGCGCGACGAGCCGTCCGATGAACGGCCCGGACACGACGTTGACCAGCACGAACAGCGTCAGCAGCGTCGAGGCGGTCGCGGGCCGCACGCCCTGCCCGGACACCAGGTACGGGTAGCCCCACATCAGCGCGAAGGTGTTGGACGAGAACTGCGTGACGAAGTGCGACCAGAGCCCGAGGCGCGTGCCGGGGTGCCGGAACGCCTCGGCCAGGTTGGTGCCCGTCTCGCGCAGGGACGGGACGTTCGCGCGGCCCGGTCCGTCCCGCAGCACGGCGACGGCGAGCACCGCCATGAGGACGCCGAGCGCGGCGGCGGACCCGAACGCGGTGCCCCAGCCGGGACCGTGCAGCAGGGCGACCAGGGGGATCGCGCTGAGCACCTGGCCGAGCTGTCCGAGCTGGCCGGTGAGCTGCGTCACGACCGGGACGTAGCGTCCGGGGAACCAGGCGGCGACGATGCCGAGGACGCTGATGAACGTCATGGCGTCGCCCGCGCCGACCATCACGCGGGCGGCGACGGCCGTCCCGACGCCGGTGGAGACCGCCATGAGCCCCTGGCCGCCGGCCATGAGCAGCGCGCCGCCCGCGACCATCCAGCGCGGGCCGACGCGGTCGAGCAGCAGCCCGACGGGGATCTGCAGCCCCGCGTAGACGAGCAGTTGCAGGACGGCGAAGGACGCGAGGATCCCGGCGGACGCGTCGAACCGGTGCACGGCGTCCAGCCCGGCGACGCCGAACGATGTGCGGTGCAGGACCGCCACGGCGTAGGCGAGGACGCCGACGCTCCACAGGACCCACGCGACGGGGGCGGGCTTCTGGCGGGCAGGGGCTTTCTGGGGGGTTTGGGCGGTCTGCACGGATAACAAATTTATGTCACGACTTGTGGGGTCATGACTTGCGGGGTCTCGCACGCAGGTGCATGCGTTCACCCTGGGGGCCGAACAGGCTGAGCAACTCGACCGGGCCGCCCTCGCCGCCGAACGAGTGCGGCAGCCGGGTGTCGAACTCGGCCGCCTCCCCCGGCTCCAGCACCATCTCGCGGCCGGCGAGGTGCAGGCGCAGGCGTCCGTTCAGCACGTACAGCCAGTCGTAGCCCTCGTGGGTCCGCGGCTCGGGCAGCGGGACCCGCTCGGGCACGAACATCTTGAACGCCTGGACACCGCCGGGACGCCTGGTCAGCGGCAGGACGGTCATGTCGTGCGTCCGGATCGGCCGCGGTCTGATCCGCGGGTCGCCCACGGCCGGGGCGTCGACCAGTTCGTCCAGCGGGACCTGGTGGGCCTGGGCGAGCGGGAGCAGCAGTTCCAGGCTCGGCCGCCGCTTGCCCGACTCCAGCCGCGACAGCGTGCTCACCGAGATGCCGGTGGCCTCCGCGAGCGCGGTCAGCGTGATGTTCCTCTCCTGCCGCAGCCTCCTGAGCCTCGGCCCGACACCGGCCAGGACCTCCTCGGTCGTCTCCATGCCCTCATTGCAGGATCGGCAAAGAAGTTTGTCAAATCCGGAAGACGCCGCGCACGCTCGTGCCATGACCGAACGAGACGTACTGATCATCGGCGGCGGCCCGGCCGGGCTGAGCGGCGCCCTCGTGCTCGCCCGCGCCCGCCGCTCCGTCACCGTCGTCGACGCGGGCGAGCCGCGCAACGCCGGGGTCGACCACATGCACGGCTTCCTCACCCGGGACGGGATGCCGCCCGCGCGCCTGCGGGAGACCGGCCGCACGGAGGTGCGCGGCTACGGCGGCGAGATCGTCGAGGGGACGGTCACCCGCACCGAGGCGGGCCGTCCCGGGGAGGGCTTCGTGCTCACGCTCGCGGACGGCACCAGGTTGCGTGGACGCCGCCTGCTCGTCACCACGGGCGTGACCGACGTCCTGCCGGACGTGCCCGGCCTCCAGGAGAGGTGGGGCCGCGAGGCGCAGATGTGCCCCTACTGCCACGGCTGGGAGGTCCGCGACAGCAGGATCGCCGTGCTGGGGACGTCCCCGAACTCGGTCCACCAGGCGCTGCTGCTGCGCCAGTGGTCGCCGGACGTGACGTTCGTCGCGGACGCTCCCCCGGCCGGCGAGGACGCGGCGCGCCTGGCCGCGCGAGGCGTCTCCGTCGCGCCGAGCGGGGTGCGGCGCGTCGTCGCCGAGGACGACCGGCTGACCGGCCTGGAGCTGGCGGACGGCTCGGTGCTCGGCTGCGACGCCGTGTTCCTCGCGCCGACCTGGGTGCCCAAGGCCGGCCCCCTGACCGACCTCGGCTGCGAGACCGGCGACGACGGCCTCGTCAAGGTCGACCCGACCGGGCGGACCAGCGTGCCCGGCGTGTGGGCGGCGGGCAACGTCGTCGTGCCGTTCGGCCAGGTCGTCATGGCGGCGGCGGCCGGGGCGATGGCGGCCGCGATGATCAACGCCGACCTGGTCGAGGAGGAGGTCGCCCGCGGCCTCGCCGCCTAGTACGACGTCCCGTCGACCCGCGGCGCGTTGCCCTGGCGGCACTGATGAGGGCAACGCGCCGCAGCTGAACGCGCCTAAGCTCGGCGTGTGGTGGACGAGGAGAGGTGGCGGCGGGAGCGGGCGGCACTGAACTCCGCGCGCGGACGGCTCGGCGAGATCGCGGACGGACTGTATCCGGACCTACCGCGCGTCGCGGGGACGCCGCTGCTCTGCCGGGACACCTGGATCCCCGGCGCCCCGATCCCGCTGGAGGAGATCCGGTTGGAGTGGGAGCCCCGTCCCGCGACGCCCGCGATCCAGGCCCCGGCCCACGGGCTGCCGGACGGGTACCGGACGTACGCCGAGGCCGTCGCCGCCCTCGCCCCGCCGAACGTCTTCGAGGATCGCCCGAGCTACCGCCTGATCGCGGCCGATCCACCGGTGCTGCGGCTCGGCCCCGCCCGCTACTTCGACGGCGTCGACGTGGGCGAGTCCGTGGCGCACGAGCTGGCGGCCCGGGAGCCGGGGGAAACCGGGTCGCCGCTGCGCGACCGGATCGGCGACCCGTGCGACTTGGCGCGCCGGCCCGCGCTGCCCGCCGTCACCACGGTCACCGTGACGACGTCCGGGCGGTACGTCCTGCATCGGCGCGACCCCGCGAAGGTCGCGCACGCCGGCGGGCTCCACCAGGTGATGCCGGTCGGGGTGTTCCAGCCGCTCGGCGACGAGCCCCCCGACCTCTGGAAGTGCATGGTCCGCGAGTACGCCGAGGAGTTCCTCGGAGCGGACGAGGACTACGGCGAGGACTTCGTCCAAGATGAGTGGCCCTTCCACCAGGCGATGACCGGCGCACGGAAGGAGGGGCGCATCCGGGCGCACTTCCTGGGGCTCGGCGTCGACCCCCTGACGCTCGCGCTCGACCTGCTGACCGTCGTCGTCATCGACGACGGGCTGTTCGGCGAGCTGTTCGGCGGCCTCGTCGCGGTCAACGACGAGGGCGAGGTGTCGATGGCGCCGTTCGACGGGGCGGTCCCGCGGCCGATGCAGCCGGCCGGTGCCGCCGCGCTGGGCCTGGCGCGGCGGCACCGCACGGCGCTCGGCCTGTGACCGGCGCTCGGGTTCACTCGCGGCTGAGCGAGCGCAGCTCGTCCAGCGCGTCCACGAGGTGGTCGATGATCTCCGACGGGTCGGGGATGAGGTCGCGGCAGGCGACGATGCCGACGTCCACCTTCCCGTCGTAGGAGAACACCGTGATGTTCAGGCCGCCGCTGACGTCGGTGATGACCGAGATCGGGTAGTAGCCGAGGACCTTCGCCCCGCACAGGTACAGCGGGAACTGCGGGCCGGGGACGTTCGAGATGACCAGGTTGACGGGGCGCAGCGACACCGCCGGCGCGGCCTGCATCGCCAGCCGCGTGACCGCCGCGGCGAAGGGCGCCGGGAGCAGCCCGCTCATCTCCTGCACCCAGTTGCTCGTCGTCCCGGTGAACCGCCGCTTCGCGACGTCCATGTCGCGCCGGACGGAGGTGTAGCGGTCGGCGGGGTCGGGGACGTGCGTGGCGAGCGGCGCCGTCATGATCGAGACCTGGTTGCCGGGCTGCGCGGCCGCGACCGCGCCGCGCCGCAGCGACACCGGGACCGCCGCGACCAGCGGGCGCTCGGGCAGCTCGCCGCGCTTGTCGAGCCACTGCCGCAGCGCCGTCGCGCACAGCGCCATGACCACGTCGTTGACGCTGCCGCCGAGGGCGCGCCGGATCTCCTTGATGTCGGCGAGCGGCAGCTCCCCGCAGGCGACGGCGCGGCGCCGCCCGATCGGGTGGTTGAACGGCGTCGGCGGCGCGCTCACCCGCGGCGCCTTCGGCCGCTCCGGACGGCGCAGCGCGCCCTGTACCGCCGACGCCATGAGCCCGACACCAGGGATGGAGGACAGGCCCGGGACGTCGTCCAGGTGGGGGACGGTCCGCGCCGCCGACATCGCCGAGCGCACCGGGTGCAGCGCGGTCCTCAGCAGCCCGGTGCCGAGCATGCTCGCCATCCCGGGCGCGCGGGTCGGCGCGGCGTCGTCGGCGGGCAGGTCGCGCGGCTCGGGCGTCAGGTCGAGCAGCGCGGCGAGCGTCTCGGCGGCCATCACGCCGTCGATGGCCGCGTGGTGCACCTTCACGTAGACGGCCGTCCGGCCGCCCGCGAGACCCTGGATGAGGACCATCTCCCAGAGCGGGCGGGACCGGTCGAGCGGCTGCTCGTGCAGCATCGCGACCAGGTTGGCGAGCTGCCGCTCGGAGCCGGGCTCCGGCAGTCCGAACTCGGAGATGTGCCGCTCGGGCTCGAAGTCGGGATCGTCCTCCCAGTACGGGTGGTCCAGGCCGAACGGCACCTGGACGAGCCGCTGCCGCAGCGGCCGGGCCGCGAGGTGCGCGCGGCTGCGGACCATCTCGGCGACGAGCGGGACGGTGAGGCGGCCGCCGGGGCACGTCCCGGGGTCGACGATGCCGAGCCCCGCGATGTGGGCGTGCGTGGTGGCGTTCTCGGCATGGAGGAAGGTGGCGTCCACGGTGGTCAGCTGGGTCATGCTCTCGTCCGTCCGCTCGTCCTGCGCCCGTCCTTACCTCTCTAGGAGTTATGCGCTCGAAGTCCGTAGGTCAATGAGAGCCGTCAGGAAGTAACAGTGACTTAACGGGGCGTTTCACCCAGTTCATCGGCCACTTTTGGATGCACTGGAAAACATTTGCCCGGGACGCGACCTGATGCGGTCAGAAAACTTCACGATGCCGATCAAGCAGGCAATCTTCCGACGGACCCAAGATCATCGCACTAGGGTGGTGGGCCATGACGGCACGACCACTCTCGGAGATCGTCGAAGCGGGATGGGCGAGCGCGCTGGCCCCCGTCGCCGGGACGATCGCCGCCGCCGGCGACTGGCTGCGCGCCGAGGTCGCCGCCGGGCGGCGCTACCTGCCCGCGGGGAGCCACATCCTGCGCGCCTTCACCCAGCCGTTCGACGACGTGCGCGTCCTCATCATGGGCCAGGACCCCTACCCGACGCCCGGCCACCCGGTGGGTCTCAGCTTCTCGGTGGCCCCGGACGTCCGGCCGCTGCCCGGCAGCCTGATCAACATCTTCCGCGAGTACTGCGACGACCTCGGCCACCCCGAGCCGTCCAACGGTGACCTCTCCCCCTGGACGGAGCAGGGCGTCTGCCTGCTCAACAGGTCGCTGACCGTCATGCCGGGCAAGCCCGGCTCGCACCGCAACAAGGGATGGGAGGAGGTCACCGAGCAGGCCATCCGCGCCCTCGCCGCCCGGAACCGCCCCCTCGTCGCCATCCTGTGGGGCCGCGACGCCCGCAACCTCAAGCCGCTCCTCGGCAACGTCCCCTGCATCGAGTCCCCGCACCCGAGCCCCATGTCGGCCGACCGCGGCTTCTTCGGCTCCCGCCCCTTCTCCCGCGCCAACCAGCTCCTGGAGCAGCAAGGCGCGACTCCGGTCGACTGGAAGTTGCCCTAACTCATTCTTCGGGGAGTTTGCGGAGGAAGAGGGCGAATTCGCCGGCGCCTTCGCCTGCCGCGTCCGGGGAGAGGGGGGTCAGGCGGCGCTCGCCGTGGCTCCAGTAGACGCCGGGGGCGCAGGGGTCGTCGGCGGCGGCGTGCATCTCCCGGACCACGTCGGCGAAGACGGGCAGCACCTCGCGGACGGCCCTGGAGGTGATCGGGTAGAGCAGCAGCGTGCTGTGGCACGGGACGCCGACCAGGGCGCCGTGCTCGTTCGGCCACGGCAGGAACTGGTGGACCTCGCTCAGCAGCGCCGACACGTAGCGGCTGCCGGGCTTGCAGACGACGCGGACGTTGCGGCCGGGCAGGAGCGGCTGGTCGTGCACGGAGACGTCGGCCAGCTCGCGGTCGTGGGTGTTCGTCATCACGTAGCCGAGCTTGTGCAGGCCGAGCAGGCCCGCGCGGGCCTTGGTGAGGGGGCCGCCGTAGCGGGGGTGCTCGATCATCACCATGGCGTCGAAGTGGTCGCCGGCGGGGACGACGACGAGGCCCTCGCGGTCGCGGGGGTCGAGCTTCGGCACGATGCGCAGGCGCAGCAGCTCGCGCACGTCGCCGAACAGCTCCATCTCACCGACGGCGAGGAACGCGCGGTCGCCGACCTCGCGGACCCACTCGTCCACGACCTTCGGCCATGCCGAGCGCGGCTCGCGGGCGCAGCGCTCCAGCACCGTCCAGCTGGAGGCCCGCGCCTCCGACCGGCCCACGGGCAGCACCACTTCGGAGGTGCCGGGATCGAACCAGGCGCTGGGCGCCAGGGCGGGCAGCACGTCGCGGATGAGCGCGTGCACGTCCGCCGCCGCGTCCAACGGTTCCATGGGGCTCATCCTCCCTCAGCCTTCGGCGGATCACGTCGTACACCACCTTCTCAGAGTTGGGCCCGGTTGTGCGATGCATCGCGATCCCCGCCTCGCACTCGCTGATCAGGAGTTGCTCAAGTACGGTGCCTACATGCGCGAACTCGTTTACCCACCGGTGATCAAGACGGCTCTCGGCGTGTTCAAGGCCCTGAACATCAGAATCCGTCTGGAGGGGACCGACCAGATCCCCAGCACCGGTGGGGCGGTGCTCGTCAGCAACCACGTCAGCTACCTCGACTTCATCTTCGCCGGCCTCGCCGCCCACCCCGCGGGCCGGCTGGTGCGGTTCATGGCGAAGAAGGAGATCTTCGACAACCGGGTCGGCGGGCCGCTGATGCGGGGCATGCACCACATCCCGGTGGACCGCAACGCGGGCGCCTCCTCCTACGCGGCGGCGCTGAAGGCGCTGCGGAGCGGGGAGATCGTCGGGGTCTTCGCCGAGGCGACGATCAGCCGCTCCTTCACGGTGAAGGAGATCAAGAGCGGCGCGGTGCGCATGGCGGTGGCGTCCAAGACGCCGCTCATCCCGGTCGCGCTCTGGGGTCCGCAGCGGATGTGGACGAAGGGCCGCAAGCGCCGGCTCCTCCAGCGCAACGTGCCGGTGACGATCCTCGTCGGCGAGCCGATGTACCCCAAGCGCGGCGACGACTACGAGCAGGTCACCCGGGACCTGCAAGCCCGGATGGCGGAGCTGCTGGAGCGCGCTCAGCGCGAGTACCCCGAGGTCCCGAGCTCGGACGAGACGTGGTGGCAGCCCGCCTACCTCGGCGGCACGGCCCCCACGCCGGAGGAGGCCGAGAAGCTCGACCTCGAGGAGGCCGAGGCGCGCAAGGCCGCCCGCGCCGAACGCGAAGCAGGGGAGGGCGGCGCCTGACCCGCCGTGTCCGGCCCACCGCCGTGTCCGACCGATCTCCAGACCCGACGCGCGGCGCGCCCGACTAATTGGGTGGACGCGGCACGCCGGCGGGCGTGATCATCGATGTCATGACCATGTCGCAGGAGAGGCCGCAGGAGGTCCTGCATCTGATCGAGCCGCTGGAGGGCGCCGAAGCGCCGGAGCCCGCGCTGCCCGTGGTCTTCAACCTGTCGGACAACAACTCCCCCGCCGACGTGATGGACGTGCTGTCGCTGCGCCCGTTCGCGTCCGGGGAGCAGCCGTGGTCGCGTTCGACGCGGCTGGAGAACGTCCGGGCGGAGGCGCCGCTGCGCCCGGACGAGGCGAGGCTCGTGCGGGTCGCGCACGAGAAGGGCAAGGAGTCGGTGCTCGCCGAGGGTGAGGGCTGGACGCTGCTGTCCAACCGCTGGAAGAGCGGCGTCGCCTACGTCGCGGTGTCCGCCGTGACCGACGAGCTGGCCGAGGCGGTCCTCGCGGAGTCGGTGAAGGACGCGACCGAGCCGCCCAAGGTGGACGAGACCAGCGTCGAGATGGGCTTCTGGCACATGGGGACGCACGGCCCCGTGCGCAGCGAGCGGGCCATCACCGCCGACTCCTGGGACGACATCCGCGGCAACTACACCGCACCGGTCGCCGGGGCGCTCGACGAGGTGATGAAGCTCACCGGCGAGGAGGTCTCCGGACGGCTGCTGCTCCTGCACGGCCCGCCCGGCACCGGCAAGACCACCGCGCTGCGCGCACTCGCCCGCGCCTGGAACGGCTGGTGCCAGTCCGACTGCGTCCTCGACCCGGAGGCGCTGTTCGGCACGCCCAGCTACCTGATGGAGGTCGCGGTCGGCGACGACGAGGACGAGAACCGCCGCTGGCGGCTGCTCATCCTGGAGGACTGCGACGAGCTGATCCGCGGCGAGGCCAAGCAGTCGACGGGCCAGGGCCTGTCGAGGCTGCTGAACCTCACCGACGGCATGCTCGGCCAGGGCCGGGACGTGCTGGTGGCCATCACCACCAACGAGGACCTCGCCATGCTGCACCCGGCGGTGGTCCGTCCCGGCCGCTGCCTCGCCCAGATCGAGGTGGGGCGGCTCACCCGCGCGGAGTCGCTCTCCTGGCTGGAGGGCTCGGACGTCGCCGCCGCGGAGATCGGCGCCGAGGGCGCGACCCTCGCCGAACTCGCGGCGCTCCGCAAGGGCGAGAAGCGCCCCGAGGGCCAGGACGCTCCCACCACCGACACGGGCTTCTACCTCTGAACCGCCGTCCGCGCCGGCTCCCGCGCTAGGCCGCCTTGCGGAGGGCCTGGTCGATGTCGGCCCAGAGGTCGTCCGGGTGTTCGAGCCCGACCGACAGGCGCACGAGTCCCTCACCGATGCCCGCTGCGGCGAGGGACTCGGCGTCCAACTGCCGGTGCGACGTGCTGGCCGGGTGCATGGTCAGGGTCGCGATGTCGCCGAGCGACGGGCCGAGCGAGACGAGCTCGACGGCCTCGGAGAAGATCCGGCCCGCGTCCCGGCCGCCGTGCAGCTCGAACGACAGGACGCCGCCGGCGCCGTCCGGCAGGAGCCGCCGGGCGATCTCGTGCTGCGGGTGGTCCTCCAGCCCCGGGTAGTGCACGCGCGCGACGGCCGGGTGGCCGGTCAGGCGGCGGGCCAGGTCGAGCGCGGACTCGCTCTGCCTGGCGACGCGCAGCGGCATCGTGGCGAGCCCCCGGACGGTCAGCCAGGAGCCGAACGGGTCCGGAGTGGAGCCCAGTTCGATGGCGTGCTCCCAGACACGCTGGTGGACGGACCTGTCGGCGAAGACCGCGGCGCCGCCGATGGTGTCGCCGTGGCCGCCGAGGTACTTCGTCGTCGAGTGGACGACGATGTCCACGCCGTGCTCGATGGGCCTGCACAGGAGCGGGACGAAGGTGTTGTCGACGACGGTCAGCACGCCCGTCCCGCGGACGGCCTCGGTGAACGCGGGCAGGTCCGTCACGTGGGTGGTCGGGTTGGCGACCGTCTCCAGGTAGAGGAGCCGCGTGGTGTCGCGCAGCGCGTCCCGCACCTCGGCCGGGTCGTCGCCGGAGACGAACGTGACCTCGACGCCCCACCGCGCGGCGAGGTCCTGGAGCAGCGCGTGGGTGCCGCCGTAGAGGGCGGCCTGCGCGATGACGTGGTCGCCGCTCCGCAGCAGCCCTGTCAGCACGGCGTTGACCGCGCCCATGCCCGAGGCGGTGGCGAGCGTCCCCGATCCGCCTTCCAGTTCGGTGAGCGCCCGTTCCAGGGCGCGGACGGTCGGGTTGGCCATCCGGGCGTAGAAGAACGCCTCGTCGGGGCCCTGGAACGCGGCGGCCAGCTCGTCGGAGGCGTCGAAGGAGAACAGGTGGCCCTGGTAGATCGGCACGCCGAGCGGACGGCTGCCCTCGGGGACGATCACGGGCGGGTGGACGGCTCGGGTCTGCGGGTGATGTCCGGTCATGTCCTCCAGCCTGCGCCGGGATCGGCGCGGCGGAAACGGCCAATCGCGACCAGTGGCCCGGACGGCACCGGAACGAACGGCCGGCCGAAGGGTGCGTCCCTTGCCGGCCGGTACGGTCTCGCCACCGGCCCGCCCACCCCGCGAGGGCGGACCGGTGGTCGAGGTCGTCCCGGTCGGGGGAGGTTCGGCGTCCCTCGGCCGGTGACTCGATCATCGCTCGGCGGGGGCCTCCCCCGCCATCCGTGGGACCACCGGCATTTCGGCGGGCGAACCCCGTACCCGCGGGCCGCGTACTACGGGGTGGCCCGGGCGAACAGCCGCCTGTACATCCGCCGCAGACCGTGGAGATCACTGACAGGCTCGGCGAACTCGACCCGCACGTCGACCGGCGGGTGCGCTCCCGGATGCGCGGAGCGGCGCAGCCACATGCCGTACCGGTCGAGCCCGAGCGGCCGGACCGGCCCGGACGGGACCGACTCCGGAAGCAGCCGCGGCAGCTCGTCCCGGTGGGCGGAGTCCAGGTGCGTCAGTATGCCCGCCTCCACGGCGACGAACGGGTCCGGCGCGGCGGCCGCGTACTCCTCGGGCTCCAGGATGGCGCTCCCCCAGGCGTCGTCGACCTCGGCCTGGGCGACCTCCAGGGTGAGGATCGTCCACTCGCGCCGGCCGCCCCCGTCGGCGGCGAGGTCGAGCAGTTCGGGGCGCGGGTGGGCGTGCGAGAGGCGCAGCGCGGCGGCGCGCAGTCCGCCGTCCGGCACCTCGGACAGCCAGCCGTGCAGCCAGGCCCGCCCCCGGACGCGGTCCGGCAGCGGAACCGGTGCGACGTCGGAGATCCGCAGGGTGGCGGGCACGTCGTCCTCGTCCGCCAGGGCCATGACGATCGGCGCGTCCGCCCTGACGAGCAGCAGCGGCCTGCCGTCCCGGTCGGTCGTGTGCGCCGGGACGGACGCGTGGGGGACGCCGGGCACGACGAGCACGCCGTCCGCGATGCCGTAGGCGAGGGTCCGCGCGCGCTCCGCCGCCGTGGGTTCCCGCCGCCGTCGCCTGGCCTTCCGCGCTGTCTGCGTGCTCTGGGTGGACTCCGCTCGCGGCACCGTGACTCCTTGACGTAGAAGGTTAGGCTTGCCTAACTTAGGCTTACCTAACCACCAAGGAGCGTGATGAACAACCCCCGTCCCAAGGTGCGGCTCTCGCGGGCTCTCGGCATCCCGCTGACGCCGAAGAGCGTGAAGTACTTCGAGGCCCGCCCCTACCCGCCCGGCGTGCACGGCCGCGCCCGCAAGCAGGAGAGCGACTACAAGGTCCGGCTCCGCGAGAAGCAGCGGCTGCGCGCGCAGTACGACGTCCGCGAGGCGCAGCTCCGCAACGCCTTCGACAAGGCGGCCCGGACGGGCGGCAAGACCGGCGAGGCCCTGCTCGTCGACCTCGAACGCCGGCTGGACGCGCTCGTCCTGCGCGCCGGTTTCGCTCGGACGATCTACCAGGCCCGCCAGTTCGTCGTGCACCGCCACGTGCTGGTGAACGGCGGCCGCGTGGACCGCCCCTCCTACCGGCTGCGGCCCGGCGACGTCATCACGGTCGCCGACCGGAGCCGCGAGATGGTCCCCTTCCAGGTCGCGGCGGCCGGCGGGCACGCCGCCGAGGTTCCGCCCTACCTGGAGGTCCGGCACGACGCGCTCGCCGCCCGGCTCGTCCGCCTGCCCGAGCGCGCCGAGATCCCCGTCATCTGCGACGAGCAACTCGTCGTCGAGTACTACTCCCGCTAGTGCGGCCCCCGCCGAGGTCCCCCGGCGCGACGACCCGCGGCTGTGTTTCTGGCAGTCCCGGCCCACTTCGCTCGCCTTGCGGCTCGCTACGTGACCGTGCCTGGGCGAACGCGGCATCGCTTCGCGATCCGCCCGGTGCCGCTCGCCTCCGGCTTCGCCGCACCGGCCAGGTCACGCGTTCGCGCGCGTGGCCGAGGTCACTTCGGGACAGGTCCTAGGCGGGTGCGAACGCGCAGGCGCCCCGCACGGCTTTCGTGCGGGGCGCCCTGGGCGTTGCTGTGCGGGTTCAGTTCTTCGGCTTGTCGCTCTTCTCCGCCTTCGGCGACTTCGACGCGCCACCGCCCGGGACGGTCGGCAGTTGCTGGTTCTGCTGCTGGTTCTTGTTCTCGTCGTTGACGCCCGACGGGTACTGCCGGGTGATCTTCCACTGCCCGTCGATCTTGGCGAGGGCCAGCCGGAGCAGCGTCGCGGGCTGGTTGACGGCGCCGTCCTTGGTCTTCAGGGAGACGTCCATCATGATCACCGCGCTGGCGAACCGCTCGTCGACGCTCCCCACGAAGACCTGGTTGGTCTTGGAGGTCAGCATCACGGTGGGGTCGGCCTGGAACGCCCCCGCCACGGTCGGCACCGTGTTCTTCTTGTACTCCTCCAGCAGGTCGCCGGCGAGGAGCTTCTGCGCCTTGGCGGTCACCGCCTGGTAGTTCGAGGCGTTGTAGTTGTAGGCGACGTCGCCGTAGTCGGAGGCGACCTTGCTCACGGCCTCCCGCTCGTCCTGCTCGGACGACAGGGAACTCGCGCTCGTCCACTGCCAGATCGCCAGGCTCGCCAGCAGCGCGACCAGGACGACCACCACGACCGCCTGCACCATGCTGAGACCGAAGATCCCCGGCCGGTCGCCGGCCGGGGCCGCGGCGCGAGGGCGGGCCGCGGCCTTCTTCGGCGCCTCCTCCTCCGCCTCGTCCTCCGGGGGTTCGAGGCGGCTCGGACGCGGCTTGGGCTCGGCGGGGGCAGCGGGGGCGGGCTCGGCCGCCGCCTTGGCCGGACGGGCGGGACGGGCCGGGGCCTCCTCCGCCTCCTGCCGCGCCTCCTCGTCTTCGGCGTCGAGCGCCTCCAGCACCTCGTCGAGGTCCTCGTCGTCGATGACCTCGATGACCCGCACCCGGCGCTTGCGCCTGGCGGCGGGCTTGGCCGCCGGCTCCGCGGCCCCGGTCCCGCCCGACGCGGTCTCGCCCGTCTCGGTCATACCGGTCTCGGTCTCTTCGCGCGTCTCCTCGGCCGGGACCGCCTCGACCTCGTCGGCCTCGCCTTTTGTGGTCTTGGCTGTCACTTCGGATACTCCTCGGGGTCGGAATCAGTCCTTGCGCCGACGTAGTCGGGAAAGGCGGGACACCACGGGCACAGAGCCCATCATGACCTTCATCAGCACCAGGAGGGCGATGATCGGGGGAACGTACACCAGCCAGATCGGCGGTCCGCCGGAGGAGTCGCTGTTGTTCGCGGCCTTCTTCGCCAGCACGTTCTTCTCGTCGAGCTTGGGATCGTGGGTGGGGATCGTCTGGCCCGGGTCCTTGGCCTTGTAGGGCTTCTGCTTGGTCACCGCGGGGGTGCGGCCGCCGGGGCAGGTCGGCACCTGGTTCACCCGCGGCTGCGCGAGCGGGTACTTGTACTCCAGGGTGGCGGGCCTGTTCACCGTCACCTGGAAGACGACGTTCAGGACGGGCTTGCCCTGGTCGATCCCGATCACGTTGTCCAGGACGACCTTGAGCGGTCCCGCCACCGCGAGCGTCTTACGCAGATCGTTCAGGTAATTGGGATCGTAGGTGCCGATGCCCAGGTTGCCGATCATGTCGACGGCGCAGCCGAAGTCGGGCTCGGTGGTGTCGAGCAGGTCGTTGACGGTGGTGAGCAGCCCGGGCCCCCGGTCGCGCAGCTCGGCGATCTGACCGCGGACCTGGCTGAGCGCCGCGGTGAGCGCGGCGAGGTTGTCGATGCCGGCGCCGAGCGAACCGCGGTTCTCGTTCAGTACGTGGGTGATGCGGCCGAGGTCGTTGGTGAGACCGTCCAGCAGCTCGGTGTTCTGCGCGAACGTCTGGGTGAGGTCGTCGCTGCCGTTGATGATCTGGCGGAGCGAGTCCTCGCGTCCGGCCCAGCCGGCGGCGAGCTCCTGGGTGAGCACCTTGGCGTCGTCGGGGTTGATCGCCTTCAGGGTGTCGATGACCGCGCCGAACAGGTCGCCGTACTTCGGCGGGACCTTCGTCTGCGACACCGGGATCACGGTGCCGGGCCTCATCGGCGGTGCGTCGGCCCTGCCGGGCCCCGGGGTCAGCTCGACCACCGGCTCGCCCACCGCGGACTTGCGGGCCGCGGCGGCGGTGACCCCCTGCGGGATCTTGACGCCGCGCTCCATGTCCAGCCGGACGACGACCTTGTCCTTCGCCAGCCGCACCGAGTCGATCTTGCCGACCCGCAGGCCGAGGTAGTCGACCTCGAAGTTCGGGTGCAGTCCCGGCGAGGACTCGAACTCCACGGTGATGTGGTACGGCCGGTCGATGAAGTCGAACCGGACGACGTTGTTGAACGCCCACAGGACCATCAGCGCGGCGAGCACCCCGAACGCCGCCAGGTTGATCGTCAGCCGTCTGTTCATCCGCGCGGCTCCAGTATCTTGTCGAGGTCCGGCAGGGCGCCCTGGAGCTGCTTCGGGATCTCGGGCGTGCGGGCGGATTTCTGCTTCTTCGGGCTCTCGCTCAGCCCTGGGAAGATCGGCCTGCCGTCGGGCCAGACGATCCGCAAGAGCGGGTACAGCAGCAACTGGCCGTCGTATGTCGCCTTCGGGAGCTTGTAGCTGAACTCGACCAGGCCGTTCACCAGCGCCGTGAGCCGCTTGCGGTTGCTGCCGAGCTGCTCGAGGACGGGGTCGAGGTCGCGCAGCAGCGCGCGGAACCGCTGGATGCGGCCCTCCAGCACCTTGTCGTTCAGCTCGCGGGCCATCGTGGTGAGCTTGTCGACCATGTCGATGATCTTGTTCTTGTCCCGGTTCAGCAGTCGGGTGGTGCGTTCGAGCTGCTCGGGGGTCTCGCCGAGGGCGTCGCTGCCCTTGGCGAGGGACCGGCCGAGCCGGGCGAACCGGTCCACCGACTCGCCGAGCTCGCGGCGCTGCTCGGCGAACAACCGCAGCAGCTCGCTCGCCTGCGCGATCGTCTTGTTCAGCTTCTGCCCGTTGCCGTCCAGGGCGGTGGCGCCCGCGTTCACGACCGTCGCGACGTCGTCGCCGGCGAGGGCCTGGATGAGCGGCCCGGCCTGCCCGACGACCTGCTCGAACGCCGGCTGGACGCTGGTGTCGGTGATCACCGCGCCGGTGGCCAGGTACGGGCCGCGGTCCATGCTCGCGCCGGGCGGCATCTGGAGGTCGACGTAGTTCTCGCCGAGCAGCGAGGTCACCTTGATCTCCGCGCGGGTGCCCTGCGGGATCTTGACGTCGTCCTCGATGGCCAGCGTCGCCTTCGCCCGGTAGCCGGCGAGCTCGACCTTCGTGACGGTGCCGATCGTGATGTCGGACATCTTCACGCTGTGCCCCGCGACGAGGCCCTGCGCGTCGTCGAACGTGGCGGTCAGCTTCAGGCCGCCCTTCGGCGCCCCGGCCGTCTTGTAGGAGCAGCCGGAGACGGCGAGGGCCGCGGCCACGACGAGCACCAGCAGCAGCCTGCCGCCGGCGGACGCGCGCCGCGCAGTGTCGGTCGACGCGCGCCGCGCGGTGCCGATCGACGCGCGCCGCGCGGTGGTGACGGGCCTGCCCATCAGTTGCCTCCGTTCTGCCAGGGACAGTTGGAGTTGGGTGCGGGCAGCGGGCATCCGACCTCGTCGGAGTTCATCAGCCCCTTGAGCCAGGTCCGCAGGAACGCGTCCGTGGCGAACCGGATCTGGAGCGACTTGTTCTTCGGGTTGTAGCCGCCGATGATCGCGTCGCTGATGCCGGGCAGCACGCGGATGAGCTGGGCCAGCTGCTTGGCGTTGCCCTTGAGGATCAGGGCCGTCCGGGTGAGGACCGCCAGGTCGTACGGCAGGTTGCCCTTGTACTTCTGCAGGAGCTTGTCGCCGTTCTTCGCCAGCTCCAGGATCCCGCCGATCAGCTGCTGCAGCTCGCCGCGCTCGGAGCTCAGGACCTGGCTCGCGGTGCCGAAGTCGCGGATCATCGTGCCGAGGATCTGCTCGCGGCCGCGCACCACCCCGGCCAGCCGGTCGAGGTTCTGCGCGACCTCGATGAGCTCCTTGTCCTGCCCGGCGACGTTCTCGACGAGGCGGGCGCTCTGCTCCAGGGTGGCGTTGAACTCGCCGCCGTTGCCCTTCACCGTGTCGGCCGCCGTGCCGAGCGCGTTCTGCATCTTGGTCGGGTCGAGCGCGTTCGCCAGGTTGGTGAAGGAGCTGAGCGCGTCGTCCACCTCGACCGGCACGTGGGTGCGTTCGATCGGGATGACGTCGGAGGTCTCCTTCGGCTGCCCCGGCCGCCAGGCCGGATGCAGGACGAGGTTGCGCTCGCCGATCAGGTTCAGCGGGACGATCGAAGCCTGAACGCCCTGCGGCAGCGGGACGTTCCGCCGGAGATGGAACGTGACCTTGACGCGGTCGCCCTGGTTCTCGACCTTGTCGACGAGCCCCACGTCGGCGCCCATCACCTTGACCTTCGACTCCTTGTAGAAGGAGCGGGCCTTCGGGACGTAGACCACCATGGTGCGCTCGCCGCTCGCGGACGGGGCGAGCGAGCAGCCGCCGAGCGAGGCGGTCATGGCGAGGCCGAGCGCGACGGCCACGCCTCTCACCCGGCCTCTCCCGGGGCCGCCCCGGCCGCCGTCCGAGCCCACGGGGTGTCGTCCTCCCGTTGCGACGCCGCTCATCAGTTGCCTCCCGGCGGTCGCCGCGACGAGATCGGACCGGGCGGCTGCAGCGGGCCCAGTCCGGTGAGCACGCCCTCGATGTACTGGCCGTTGCCCTTGAGGTTGGCGACCTGCTGGAACGTCGGGCCGAGCAGCGAGAAGTCGGTGTTCAGCGCGTCCATGTTGGGCGCGAGCCGGGTGGTCAGCAGGTGCAGGTTGGCGAGCAGGCCGTCGAGCTGCTTCTGGTTCCTGGAGATCACGTTGGACAGCGTCCGCACGGTCTGGTTGCCCTGCCCGATCGCGGCCGCCAGCTCGTTGCGCCGGCGGACGAGCGACTGGAGCAGCACCTGGCTCGCATCGATGATCTGCCGCAGCTCCTGGTCCTTGCTCGCCAGCGTGCCCGTGATGGTCTTGCTGTTCTCGATCAGCCGCTGGATCTCCGGATAGGAGTCGTTCAGCATCCGGGACACCTCCTGGATGTTGACCAGGATGCGGCGCAGCTTCACCGCCCCCGGCGACTTGATCTTGTTGACCTCGGTGAGCAGCTTGTCGACGCTGCGCTGGTCGAGCTTGCCGACGATGTTCTGCGCGCCCTCCAGCGCCTCCGGCACGGTGAACGGGACGCTGGTGTGCGACAGCGGGATCCGCCGCCGCGACTCCGGCACGTCCGCCATGTAGGGCTTGGAGACGGGGCCGGACAGCCGCAGGTACCGGCCGCCGAGCAGCGTCGTCGTCTGGATCTCGGCCCGCGTCTTCGGGCCGAGGTCGATGCCCGCGTTCACGTGCCAGGAGACGATGACCCTGCCGTGGCGGAAGTCGGGCTCCACGGAGGTGATCCGGCCGGACTTCACCCCGGCGACCCGCACGTCCTGGCCCTTCTTCAGCCCGGCGGTGTCGCTGAACTCCCCGCTCATCGTGTAGCCGCGGTCGAGCAGGTGCAGCTGGCCGATGGCGAACGCGAACACGCAGCCCGCGCCGAGCGCGGCCAGGGTGACGATCGCGACGATCTTGTGGTTGACGTCGCGGAGCGACTTCAGCGCCATCAGCCGCCACCCCCCATCAGCATCGTCTTGAGCTTGGTGAGGTCGTCCTTGCTCGGCTGTCCCGCGCCGGGGGACCTCGGCAGCTCCATCGGGAACGGGCAGGGGCCCTGCACGACGTTCAGGCAGAGCGCGTTGGTGCGCAGGAAGTGGCCGCCGTTCGCGGACGCGAACAGCTGCCGGAGGGTCAGCGGGAGCTGCTGCACCATCTTCTCCAGCTGGTTCACGTTCAGCCGGAACGTCTCGCTGAACCTGCCGAGGTTGGCGATGATGCGGGCGAGCTGCGCGTCGTTGCCGCCCAGCACCGCGTTGAGGTTGGTGGTGACGCCGGATATCTCCACGACCGCGTTCTCCAGCAGCCGCCGGTTGTTGGCGAAGACCCTGGTCAGCGACTCCAGGTTGTCGACGCTTGCGGCGATCTGCCGGTCCCGGGTGGCGATCGCGTCGCTCACCGTCTCGTAGTCGTCGATCATCCCCTTGATCGTTTGCTTCCGGGCCGCGAACGTCTGGAGCAGCAGGTCCAGGTTCTGGGTCAGCAGCGAGATGCTCTGCTCGTTGCCGTCCAGCGCCTGGGAGAACGCGAACAGGATCTTGTTGAGCTGGTTCGGGTCCAGGTTGCGGGTGAGCGGGCCGAGGCTGTTGACGATGTCGCCGAGGTCCACCACCGACCTGGTGTGCGGGACGCGGTCGCCGCTCCCGAGCTTGGTCTGGCTCGACCCGGGCTCCAGGTAGACGACCCGCTGGCCCATCACGTTGCGCCAGCGGATGGCCGCCGTGGAGTCGGAGGGGATCCTGACCTCCTTGTCGACCGCCATCTTCACCACGGCCTTGCCGCGCACCACCTTGATGCCCTCGACCTGGCCGACCGGCGTGCCCGCGATCTTCACGTCGTCGCCCTCGAGGAGGCCGGTGACGTCGTCGAACGTGGCGGACAAGGTGTAGCGGGACTTGAAGCTCGTGCCGAGGATCTGCTGGCCGATGTAGAAGGTGAGCAGCAAGGTCAGCGCCACGAACACCCCGAACTTCAGGATCGTGGAGTACTCGGGCCCGCGCGCGGCCTTGCCGCGCGTCCGCGGGCTCACCGCCGCGTCCCCGCGGGAAGCGGCACGTCGAAGGCCGTCGCCTTCGGCGTGGCCGGGCAGACGTCGATGAGGATCTGGCAGATGTCCAGCGGGAGGTCGTCGCGCGCCTGGGCGATCAGCGTGCCCTCCGGGCCGGGGATGCGGATGATCTGCGCCAGCAGGCCGAAGAACCCGGTCAGGCTGTCGATCAGCACCGGGACGTTGCGGCGCTGCCCGTTGAACACGTGCACGACGTCGCCGCCCGAGTCGATGATCTTGCCCAGGTTGCGGCCGTGCTGCTCCAGGTTCGTGCCGACCGTCTGGCCGAGCCTGGCCGACTGCTCCAGCAGCTGCGTGACCTTGTCGGGGCGCTCGTTGATGACCTGGGCCAGCCGGTTGAAGTCCCCGGCGAACCCGGCGATCGTGCCGCCGCGCGACTCGAACGTCCCGGACAGGCCGTTGATGTCGTTCAGCAGCGACTGGATCGCGGCCCGGTCCTTGTAGGTCGCGTCGACGACGATCGCGCCGTTGTCGATCGTCCGGCGGAGCGCGGGCCCCTGGCCGGAGAGCCCGGCGCCGAACGTGTGCAGGATCGTCGCCACGTCGTCGGGGTTGATCGCCCGGGTCAGGCGGTAGGTGGGCCAGGCCGTGTCCGACAGCTCCTGCGGGTCGTTGGTCTTCGCGATCCGCCCGCCGTCCTTCAGGTAGGGGCCGGTCAGCTCGTGCGCGCCGAGGTCGAGGGCGAGGTCCTTCGGGCCGAACACCGAGACCGGCTCGACGGTCGCGACCGCCGTGTCGGCGACCTTCACGCCCTTGTCGACCCGGAGCCGGACGGTGACCCTTCCGTTGCCGTCGAGCCTGATGCGCTCGACGGTGCCGACCGCGATCCCGCGGACCTTCACGTCGGACTTGCCCGGGTCGAGCCCCTGCCCCGCGCGGCTGAACGTCGCGTCGTAGTACGTGGAGCCCGCGTGGGACGGGGTGGAGCCGATCGCGACGAACGCCGCGGCCGCCGCGATGACGCCGGCGCCGACCAGCCCGAAGACGGTCCGGGAGCGGCTGGACAGTGATTCGTCGCTCATCCGGTCAGCCTCACCGTGCTGCCGTGGCCCCAGAAGATGTACGACAGGACCAGGTTCATCAGGATCATCAGGATGGTCGACTCCCGGATGGCGCGGCCGGCGGCGACGCCGACGCCTACCGGGCCGCCCGCCGCGTAGTAGCCGCGGTAGCAGTGGATGAACATGATGATGAAGGCGAACACCGCGACCTTGATGACGCTGTAGAACACGTCGATCGGCGGCAGGTAGAGGTGGAAGTAGTAGTCGTAGATGCCGGGCGACAGGCCGAAGTACTGGATCGTGATGAACCGCGTGGCGAAGAAGGCCATGAACAGCGAGACCAGGTACAGCGGCACCAGCGCGATCACTCCGGCGGCGACCCTGGTGCACACCAGGTAGGCCAGCGAGTTGATGCCCATGACCTCCAGCGCGTCGATCTCCTCGGAGATCCGCATCGCGCCGATCTCGGCGGTGAACCCGGTGCCGACCTGCGCGACCAGCGCGACGCCCGCGATGATCGGGGTGACCTCGCGGACGTTGGAGTAGCTCGCGACCAGCCCGGTGAAGGCCTCGGCGCCGATGCGCTCCAGCCCCGGGTAGCCCTGCAGGCCGACCATCGCGCCGGTGGCGAGCGACATCGTCGCGATCACGAAGATCATGCCGCCGCCGATGACGAGCGCGCCCACGCCGACGGTGATGTCGCTGACCTGCTTGGCGAGGGTCTTGCCGTACTTGCGGCGGATGATGATGTCGAAGAACAGGTGGTACAGGACCCGGCCGAGGAAGACCGGCAGGTCCGCCGACGCGGCCAGGCCCGCGGTGCGGCCCCTGACGGCGCGGCCCAGCTTGCGGACGGGGGATATGGCGACCATCAGAACCTCGGGGGGAACAGGACCTGGTAGATCATGGTGAGGATGTAGTTCGTCGCGAACACCACGATCGAGGTGACGACCACCGCCCGGTTGACCGCGCGACCCACACCGACGGGCCCGAAGTCGCAGTTCATGCCCATGTAGCAGGCGACGGCGGCGGCGATGAACCCGAACACCCACGCCTTGAACAGGGTGATCATCAGGTCCGAGAACTGCAGCAGGGTCGTGGCGCCGTCGAAGAACGCGCCGGGGCTGACGCCCTGCTGGATGACGTTGAAGTAGTAGCCGCCGACGATGCCCGCCAGGATCACCACCGAGCACAGCAGCCCGGACACCATGCTCGCCGCCCACAGCCTGGGGGTGACCAGGCGGTGGATGGGGTTGATGCCCATGACCTCCATCGCCGCGAGTTCGTCGCGGATGTTGCGGGCCCCCATGTCGGCGGTGATGGCGGACCCGCCCACCCCGGAGACCAGCAGTGCGGCCGCCAGCGGCGCCACCTGCTGGATCATCGCCGCGGTGAGCAGCGCCCCGGTGCCCGACTGCGCGCCGAGCTGCCGGGCGATATCGCCCACCTGCAAGGAGATCGTCGCGCCGAGCGGGACCGCGATGAGCATCACCGGAACGCTGGTGACGCGTGCGAGGAACCAGCACTGCTCGACGAACTCGCCCCACCACTGGCGCAGGTCCCAGGTGCGGCGCAGCCCTTCGAGAAGGGTCACGCACAGCAGTCCGGTCTCGTCGAGAGCTCTCCCGACGCGTCTGCGTGCCAGGTCCGGGGCCTTGTTAAGGCTCAGGGCCATCAGCCGGTGCCCTCCCCCGGGGCGGGGATGTGAAGAAGGGTCACTCCAGCCTCCTTTGTGCTCGGACGTCGGCGCCCATCCGAAACACCGGATCCTGCCGTTGCCACGGCGGCGCCCTCGTCGTACTGCTCGTGCGCGCCACAGCGGTCTCGGCCGAGACCGGTTACCACACGCGGATCCGCGCACCGTTGAGAGCACACGGGCACCGCCTGTGATTTGAGGCACTCTATTGGAAGAAGGTCTAAGAAGCGAGTACTTACATCTGGTTTTGTCCGAAGCTACGATCAGCCGGTGCAGACCGAGGCGCGACGAGGCGTAGAACAAGAGATGGACGACGGCGTGGACCCCCTGGTCATGGGCGTACGCGACCGCTGGCAGGGCCAAGGGCTGCTCGGTGATCCGTGGCCGTTCCTTGCGATCTGTTCCGTGGGGCGGCTCAACCAGCTGCTCAAGAAGGCGCTGGACGTCGAGTTGAAGCGGCTGGATCTCACCCAGACCGGCTACTACCTGCTGACCACGCTCGCCCTCACCGTCCACGGGCGGGCACGGCTGAGCACGCTCGGCCGGATCCTGATGATGCACCCGACGACGGTGAAGCTCACCGTGGACCAGCTGGAGGCGGTCGGGCTCGTCCGCCGCACCCCGCATCCCCGCGACCGGCGCGCCACGCTCGTCGAGGTCACCGAGGCGGGACGGGACCGTGCCAACGAGGTGAACCTGGCGCTGGAGGCCCCCGGAGGCGCCCTCGCGGCGTTCGACGGGATGCACCGCGAGCTGTTCGAGGCGCTGCAGCCCGCGCGCCTCGCCGCCGGCGACGTGGAACTGCTGAACCCCGGCGGGGAACGCGGCCGGGGGCGCCGGGCCGGGTGAACCGGGTATCGTCCGGCCTGCGTACTTGCTCGTCGACGGCATGTACCTGCTCGTAACGGACATGTACGTGCTCTCCGACGACACGACACCCGGGCGATAAGGCGGTCTTCTCCAATGCCACAGAGTCACGGCACCCGCAGACGTCCCGCCGAGGAAGCCGGAACTCCGGGGAGCGGGAGGGGCCGCCGCTCCTCCAGGAAGCCCGGCACCCGGCGCGCCGGCCGCGTCCCGGAGCCGCGCACGGCCCCCGACCGCGACGCCGCGGCCGACCACCGGGAGCTCGCTCCGTTCGGTCCGGACGAGCCCCGCGACCCGTACGGCGAGCCTGAGGCGCCCGGTGACGCGCCCGAAGGCGGAGGGCGCGTGCGGCGGGTGCTCACCAGCAACGTCACCATCACCGTCGTGGCGATCGGCGCGCTCGGCGCCGCGCTGACGATGGTCGACCTCGGCAGCTTCGTCGACGACGCGACCAAGCCGCCGAAGGCCGCCTCCGCGGACCTGTCGACCAACGACATGCTCGCGAAGCTCACCTCGGCGTCCGACATGGACAAGGTCGCCGCCGACGCGGTCGCCGTCGCCAAGAAGCGCGCTTACGAGGAGCACCAGCGGGAGCTGAAGCGGCTCAAGGAGAAGGCCAAGCGGGACGCGGCGGCGCGGGCGAAGCTGAAGGCCGAGCAGGAGCGCGAGCGGCTCGCCAAGTCGAACCCGAGCGCCGGGCAGAACAAGGCGTACGGCAAGAAGATGAACGAGATCAAGGGGTGGGGCCGCTGCTGGCCGTCCCTGCTGACGCTGTGGAACCACGAGAGCGGCTGGAACGAGCGGGCCGAGAACCCGTCCAGCGGCGCCTACGGCATCCCGCAGGCGCTGCCCGGTTCCAAGCTGGCGAGCGCGGGCGCCGACTGGCGCACCAGCTCCCCCACCCAGATCGCCTGGGGGCTCGGCTACATCAAGGCGCGCTACAAGGACCCGTGCGGCGCGTGGGCCTGGTGGCAGGCGCACAACTGGTACTGACCCCCCGGGACGGCGTCCGGCGAGCCTGAGACGGCGCCCACCGCCCGACGCGATGGCCACGGCCACCCGAGGGCTGCGCCTGCTCCCCCGAGGCCGTGTCCCCTGCCTCGACACAGCCTCCCCTGCCCCGACGCGACACCCGCTGAGCCCTGGGCCGCGCCCGCTGAGCCCGACGTGATGCCCGCTGGGCCCGAGGTGGTGGCCGCTGGGCCCAATGCGGTGGGCGGGCGGGCCCGAACTGGCACCATGGAGGGATGCGGACGAGCAGGGCGCGCCGGGCCGGCGACGAGCGGGCGAACGGCACGGGTGAGAGCGCCGGAGGCGAGGGCGGCGGGGGCCGCCAGTGGGCCCGGGCCGACGCGACCCGCCAGGCGCTGCTGACCGCGGCGCTGCGGGTCTTCGCCGACCGCGGCTACGCCGACGCGGGCATCGCCGAGATCGTCGAGCGGTCCGGGATCAGCGTCGGCAGCCTCTACCACCACTACGGCGGCAAGGCCGGGCTGTACGTGGCCCTGTGGGAGGAGCTCACCGCCGAGCAGGAGGCCAGCGCCGCGCAGGCGGTGTCCGCCGCCCGCAGGGACGGCGAGTCCGACCCCATCGCGCTGTTCATCGCGGGCGCCCGCGCCTACCTGCGGGTGTGCTGGGAGCGCCGCGAGGCGGCCCGGCTGTTCCTCGCGGGCGAGGGTCCGTCCGGGTCGTCGCTGATGCGCCGCAGCCGCGCCCAGCACTGGATCGCGCAGAACACCAAGCTGCTGCGCGGCCCGTCCGGCGACGCCCCCGCCGGACGCCCCGAGCAGGTCCTCAGCCTCGTGCTCACGACGGTGATCGGCGAGGCCGGACGGGAGATCGCCACCGCCGAGAGCGAGGCGGAGGCCGCCGAGATCATCGACGAGGTGTGCCGCATCCTGATCCGCCTCGCCCGCTGACCCCCGCCCTCCCGGCCGCCGGGCCGCGAAGCGGGAGAATGTGCGCATGACTCTTGGGACGATCGTGCTGACGGGCGCCGCCGGACGGGTCGGCACCGCGCTGCGGGCGCCGCTGCGCGACGAGGCGGAGCGGCTGGTGCTGGCCGATCTCGCGCCGATGCACGTGGAGGCGCCGAACGAGGTCGTGCACCGGACCGACCTGTCGGACGCGGCGCGGATCGTCGAGGGCGCGGACGCGGTCGTCCACCTGGCCGGCGTCCCGGACGAGGCGCCGTTCCCCGACCTGGTCGAGGGCAACATCCTCGGTACCCACCGCGTCCTGGAGGCCGCGCGCGTCGCCGGGGTGCCGCGCGTCGTCCTCGCCAGCAGCAACCGGCTGACCGGCTGCTACCCGTCCACCGAGACCGTCTCGCCCGCCGTGCCCCCGCGCCCCGACGGCCTGTACGGGGTCAGCAAGGTCGCGGTCGAGGCGCTCGGACGCCTCTACGCCGACAAGTTCGGCATGGACGTGGTGTGCCTGCGCATCGGCAGCCTCGAACTGCACCCGACGGAGCCGCGCCACCTCGCCACCTGGCTGAGCCACCGCGACTGCGCGGGGTTCGTCCTCGCGGCGCTGACCGTCCCGTCGCCGGGGTTCCTCGCCGCCTACGCGGTGTCGGCCAACGCGCGCCGCTTCTGGGAGCTCGACGACCGGCTCGGCTACACCCCGCACGACGACGCCGCCTCCTACGGAGTCCCGGACACGTTCGTCGGCGACGGTGTTCCGCAGGGCGGCGACTTCGCATCCGCCCAGTTCACGCTGCGGCATCTGGAGGGATCGACGGGACATGGGTGACGTTCGGGTCACAGGGGGTGCGGCGGACCGTTATCCTGACCTCCTGGTTACCGGTTCCTGACGGAAAGTCGAAGGGGTCCATGCCGACGTCGACCTGGTTCCGCCTCAACGTCGCCAAGCGCGAACGCGTCCTCGAAGTGGCGATGCGCGAGTTCGGGGAACACGGGTACTCGACCGGCAGCCTCAACACGATCGCGCGCGAGGCGGGCATCGCCAAGGGCTCGCTGTTCCAGTACTTCAGCGACAAGCTCGAGTTCTTCGCCTTCGTGTGCGACGAGACGTCGCGCCGCATCCGCGAGGAGATGGAGCGCCGCATCGAGCGGATCGACTTCGACCAGCCCTTCGACGAGTGGCTGGTCGACGTCCTGTGCGACTGGACCGAGTACATGTCCGACCACCCGCTGGAGCGCGGCGTCACCGCGGCCACCAACTTCGAGCTCGACAACAGCGTCCGCTCGGTCGTCCGCGACACGGCCAACCAGCACTACCTGCTGGTCATCCACCCGACGCTGGAGCTGTGGAAGGCGCAGGGGGCCATCCGCGAGGACGCCGACCTGGAGGTCCTCGCCACCTGGCTGATGATGATCCTGCCGTTCCTCGCGCTGGCCCCCTACTACGACGGCCTCGACCCGATCCACGGCCTGCGCGGCCGCGCCCCGGACGAGCAGCGCCAGGTCATCCGCCAGCTCGTCGCGGGCTTCCGCCCGATCTTCGCCCCGAAGTGACCTGAGCCCCGCCCCAGACCCCGCGTGGGGGACTGACGCACATCCTCGCTTCGCTGCGGTGCCCGTCAGCACCACCCCTGGGGGCGACCCCCAGACCCCCGTACGGGACTGACGGACATCCTCGCTTCGCTGCGGTGCCCGTCAGCACCACCCCTGGGGGCGACCCCCAGACCCCCGTACGGGACTGACGGACATCCTCGCTTCGCTGCGGTGCCCGTCAGTCCTGCAGCTCCGCCACCAGCAGGTCCATGTGGCGGGCGGCCATGCGGGCGGGGGGCGGGAGCTCGGCGGCCTCGGCGGCCGTCAGCACGCGCGGGTCGGCGAGCCGGCGGATGCGGCCGAGCCGCTCCACGCCGCCGCGACCCTCGGCGAGCAGGTTGCGGACCCAGTCGGCGTCCCGCCCGTACGGCAGCCCGACGATGAGCCGGTCGCCGGTGCGGAACGCCGTCACCGGGGTCCGGTACTCGCGGCCCGACCTGCGCCCGCGGTGCACGATCATCGCGAAGGGCGGGAGGTAGGGGGCGTAGACGCCCTGCACGCGGTTCGTGACGACCTTGTTGAACCGGGCGACCGATCTCGGCATCAGCGGTTTCACCATGCCCCCCTGAATAGCACGGCCCTTTGAATAGCATGCCCCGGCGTCGTGTTCACCGGGTGAGGATGAACTCCTCCGGCTTCGCCTTGCGCGAGCCGGCCCAGAACTCGAACGTGTGGCCGGGCCAGAGGGTGCGGTTCACGCCCTGGTCGTCCAGGTACCAGCTGTTGCAGCCGCCCTCGTTCCAGACGGCGCGGCGCAACCGCCGCTGCAGCCGGTCGTTGAAGCGGCGCGCGGCCGCCGGCTTCGGCTCGATGGCGTCGGCGCCCGCCTCCTGCATCAGACGCAGGCAGTCCAGCACGTGCTGGATCTGCACCTCGATCATGAAGACGACGGAGTTGTGGCCGAGTCCGGTGTTGGGGCCGAGCAGCATGAAGAAGTTCGGCAGGCCGGGGATCGTGGTGCCGCGGTGCGCCTCGATGCCGTCCGCCCAGATCTCCTGGAGCTTGACGCCGTCCCGGCCGGTGACGCGCAGGTCGGTGAGGGCGTCGGTCACCTTGAAGCCGGTGCCGTAGATGATGCAGTCGACCCCGTACTCGCGGCCGTCGGCGGTGACGACCGAGTTCTCGCGCACCTCGGTGATCCCGGAGGTCTCCACCTCCACGTTGGGACGCGAGAGCGCCGGATAGTAGTCGTTGGACAGCAGGATCCGCTTGCAGCCGATCGTGTAGTCCGGCGTCACCTTCGCCCGCAGCTCCGGGTCGGGGACCTGCTTGGCGATGTGCCTGCGGGCGATCTTCTCCTGCGGGGTCGACAGCCGCGGGTCGATCGTGAAGCCGACCGCGCGGGCCTCCAGCGCCCAGTAGATGCCGCCGCGGAACGCGCGGGCGGCGCCCGGCACCTTCCCGAACAGCGCGCGGACGGGCGCGGGGATCGGCACGTCCGGCTTCGGCTGGATCCACGGCGGCGTCCGCTGGAAGACGACGAGCTCGTCCGCCCGCTTCGCGACCTTGGGCACGAACTGGATCGCGGACGCGCCCGTGCCGATGACGGCGACGCGCTTGCCGGTGAGGTCGTAGGAGTGGTCCCACTCGGCGGAGTGGAACGCCGTCCCCTGGAAGCGCTCGACGCCCGGCAGGTCGGGGTAGGACGGGACGTGCAGCGCGCCGATGCCGGACACGACGGCCTTCGGGGTCAGGACCGTCCCGTCGGCGAGCGCCACCTTCCAGCGGCGGGCGTCGTCGTCGTACTCCATGGAGTCGACCGCCGCGCCGAAGCGGATGTGCTCGCGCACCCGGTACTTGTCGGCTGTGCGCTCCATGTACGCGCGGATCTCCGGCTGCGGCGCGAACATCCGGCTCCAGCGCGGGTTGAGCTCGAAGGAGAAGGAGTACATGTGCGACGGGACGTCGCAGGCGCAGCCCGGGTAGGTGTTGTCGTGCCACGTCCCGCCCAGCGCCTCGCTCTTCTCCAGCACGACGAAGTCGTGGAAGCCGGACTGCTTGAGCCGGATCGCCATGCCGAGGCCGGCGAACCCTGAGCCGATGATGACGATCGCCGGGGCGCGCTCGCTCATGACCTCTCCTCTCGGATAACCTACTCCCGGTAAGTTACCGGCAGTAGGTTACTGACGGTAGGTCCAACAGAGGGGATTCTCCTGTGAGTGGCGCCACACCCCCGCCCCGCCGTCGCCGCATGTCGCGCGCCGAGCGCGAGCGGCAGATGCTGGACGTGGCGGAGCGGGTGTTAGGCGAGCGCGGCTACCAGGCCGCCTCCATGGCCGAGATCGCCGAGCGCTGCGGAGTCTCCAAGCCGATGCTCTACGAGTACTTCGGCTCCAAGGACGGCCTGCTCGTGGCGTGCGTGAGCCGGTCCAAGGCCGAGCTGTTCGACGCCACCCAGAAGGCGATGGCGGGCGCCACCACCCCCGAGGACATCCTCTGGCGAGGGATGGTCGCCTACTTCCGGTTCATCGACGAGCACAGCAGGTCGTTCGCGATGCTGCTGCGCGAGCCGATGGCAGCCACCCCGGAGGCCGTGCAGGCCATCGACGAGACGCGCCTGCAGCAGAGCTCGCTGATCGCCGGGGTGCTGGGCACGTTCGCCCCCTCGGCCCCGGACGGGGCGATCGAGGCGTACACGCAGATCATCATGGGGGCGAGCGAGCGGATGGCGCTGTGGCAGACGAGCCGCCCCGACGTGTCGGCGGAGGACGCGGCCCGCTACATGACCGACTTCTGCTGGAAGGGCCTCAGCCCTTACCTCGCCCCTGTCCCCGATCCCGCCCCCTCTCCTGCTCGCGATCCCGCCCCCGCCGGGGAAGCGCGTCCAGCGCCCCGATGAGCAGGTCGAGGCCGAACTCGAAGTCGGTCTCGGGGTCGACGTCGGCGAGTGCGGGGCCGTAGGCGAGCACGTGCGGGAACTCCTCCGGGTCGAGACGGGTCCACGACTCGGCGCCGTTCTCGGCGAGGTGCCCCAGCATCTTCGCCATGCCGATCTCGCGCATCTGGGCACCGAGCGCGTAGGCGATGAGCGCCCGCATGATGCGCACGGCCGTCTCGCCGTCGAACCCGGCCGCGTCGGCGAGCGCGAGGGCGCGCTCGGCCGGCCGCAGCCCGACCGGGGTGTCGACCTTGTGGGTGAGGACGATCGACATGCAGCGCGGTTTGTCGTGGGCGACCTTCCGGAACGCGCGGATGAGCGCACGCGCGCGCTGCTGCCACGGCTCGGACGGGTCGTCGGGCAGTTCCAGGCCCGCGACCACGTGTTCGGCCACGCCCTCCAGCAGCGCGCCCTTGTTCGGGACGTGGTTGTAGAGCGACATCACGGCGACGTCCAGTTCGGCGGCGACCCGTCGCATCGACAGCGCGTCGGCGCCCTCCCGCTCGATCAGCTCGACCGCCGCCTCCACGATGCGCGCGCGGGTCAGACCCGGCCGCGGGGTGTCGGACGCCACACGCGTCGCCATCGCTCGCGCCTCCTCGCCGTTGACACCGATAAGTGTCCCATGACACGGTACGTACACTGTACGTACGACGTACAGCGTACGTATGCCGTACGTGCCCGCACGTGTCACCGCGCGGTTCGTGCCCGCGCTCGGGGAGGACGCCCATGTCGACCCACGACCTCTACACCGCTCCCGTCCCGTCCGAGACCTGGTCCGTGCCGATGGCCGGCGACGCCAGGTTCACCTGGGAGTACGACGACGGGCGCGACCGCCTCCTGGCCCTCTACCAGAAGGGCAAGGACAAGCAGTGGGACTCGGTCAAGCGCATCGACTGGGACCTGGAGGTCGACCCGCACAACGTGCTCGGCGTCCCCGACCAGTCCCTCGCCATCTACGGGACGAAGTACTGGGACAGGCTGTCGGAGAAGGAGCGCGGCGAGCTGCGGCGGCACTCCACGTCATGGCAGTTCTCCCAGTTCATGCACGGCGAGCAGGGCGCGATGGTCACCGCCGCCCGGATCGTGGAGTCCGTCCCCGACCTGGACTCCAAGTTCTACTCCGCCACCCAGACGATGGACGAGGCCCGCCACGTCGAGCTGTTCGCGCGGTTCCTGCACGAGAAGGTCGGGATGGTCTACCCGATCAACACCAAGCTGCAGGACCTGCTGAACGAGACCCTCACCGACTCCCGCTGGGACATGCCCTACCTCGGCATGCAGGTGCTCATCGAGGGCCTCGCGCTCGCGGCGTTCGGCGTCATCCGCGACATCACCACCAAGCCGCTGCCCAAGCAGATCCTCGCCTACGTCATGCAGGACGAGGCGCGCCACGTCGCGTTCGGGCGGCTGGCGCTGCGCGACTACTACAAGCAGCTCTCGACCGCCGAGCTCCGCGAGCGCGAGGAGTTCGTCATCGAGGGCTGCTACCTGATGCGCGACCGCATCCGCGGCCGGGAGATCTGGACGAACTTCGGCATAGACGCGCGGGAGGTCGACGAGATGGTCGAGAACTCGCCGTACATGCGGATGTTCCAGAGCCTGCTGTTCAGCCGCATCGTGCCGTGCGTGAAGGACATCGGGCTGTGGAGCGACCGCATCCGGCGCGCCTATGACGACATGGGCGTCCTGGACATGTCCAAGGCCGACCTCGACGCCCTCATGCACCAGGACGAGGAGATCGCCGAGGCGGTCGACGCCGAGCGGTTCGCCGCCGAGGAGGCCGCCCGCAGGGCCGAGGTGGACGGGGTCATCGCCGACGCGGCGGCGGGCTGAGTAAGTTCAGATCATTCGATCCGCCGCACACCTCGGAGGTCTGGATGCCCCTCGCGCACTTCGACGGAGCGCTCGCCGTCGTCACCGGAGCCGGCAGCGGCATCGGCCGGGCCGTCGCCCTCGCACTGGCCGAGAACGGCGCCACCGTCGTCGCGGCGGACATCGACCTGCCCTCCGCCGAGCGCACGGTCTCCCTCGCCAAGACGCTCGGCGCGGGAGGCAGCGCCTACCGGGTGGACGTGGCGGACGCCGACGCGATGGAGGAGTTCGCCGCGCGGGTGAAGGAGACCCACCGCGTCCCCGACATCGTCGTCAACAACGCCGGCATCGCGGTCACCGGCTCCTTCCTCGACACAGGCGTCGAGGACTGGGAGCGCATCCTCGGCGTGAACCTCTGGGGCGTCGTCCACGGCTGCCGCCTGTTCGGCCGCCAGATGCGCGACCGCGTGAACGCGCTGCCCAACAAGCCCGACAAGCCGAACTTCGGCGGGCACATCGTCAACATCGCGTCCGCGGCCGCGTTCTCGCCGTGGCGCGCGATGCCCGCCTACTGCACGACCAAGGCCGCCGTCCTCATGCTCAGCGAGTGCCTGCGCGCCGAGCTCGCCGGCTCGCGCATCGGCGTGACGGCCGTCTGCCCCGGCTTCGTCAGCACCAGCATCGTCGACAACGCGATCCACCTGGAGGGCGACGACGAGGCCCGCGCGCGCCTGCGCAGCCGCGGCCAGCGGGCCATCAGGCTGCGCAACTACCCGCCGGAGAAGGTCGCCGAGCGGGTCGTCCACGCCATCGTCAAGAACAAGGCCGTCGTACCCGTCAACGCCGAGGGGCACCTCCTGCACGCCCTGTCCAGGATCTCCCCCGCCTCCCTGCGCCTGCTGGCCAGGATCCCCGCCCGTTAGCGCCCGCCCGCCGGGCGCGGCCCCCGACTCTCCCCGCGGTGAGAGGAGAAGGATCGATGCCCCCCGATGCCCTCGTGAGCGACGGCCGTCCGCGGAACTGGACGGCCCGGATCCGCTGCGGAGACGGCGACCACACGCTGGAGCTGACCCATCGGGAGGTGATCGCCGAGCGGCTGCTGCGCGCGTCCCGCAGGCACTCCTTCGACCCGGACACCGACGTCGACTGGGACGCCCCGCAGGACCCCGACATGTTCTACCTCCCGCCGCAGCTCGCCTCGCTCTACGAGACGCCGCTCTGGGACGGGCTGACGCACCGGCAGCGGGTGGAGCTGACCAAGCGGGAGATGTGCAGCATCGCCTCGTTCGGCATCTGGTCGGAGATGCTGCTGATGCAGTCGCTGGTGATGCACGCCTACCGGCACCGCTACGACAGCGACCACGTGGCGTACGCGCTGACAGAGATCGCCGACGAGTGCCGCCACTCGAAGATGTTCGGCCGGATGGTGCGCACGTGCGGGCTGCGCACGCACCGGCCGCGGGCGCTGGAGTTCCACCTCGCCAAGCTGTACGGGGCCGTGTACGACCCGATGCCGATGTTCGCCGGGACGCTGATCGTGGAGGAGTTCACCGACGCGTTCCAGCGGCTGACGTTCCCCGACGAGGAGATCCAGCCGGTGATCCGGCAGGTCACCCGGATCCACGTGGTCGAGGAGGCCCGGCACATCAGGTACGCGCGGGAGGAGCTGAAGCGCCTGGTCGCGCAGGTCCCGGCGGTCCGGCGGCGGATGGCGGCCTACGGGATGGCGCAGGCGACGCGGCTGATGACCACGCAGGTCGTCCACCCGTCCTGCTACACGGCGGTCGGGCTCGACCCGAGGCTGGCGCGGCGGGTGGCGGCGCGCAGCCCGCACCGGCGCGCGACGATGGCGTGGGCGTTCCGTAAATGCACCGCGTTCTTGGACGAGGTCGGTTTCCTGGACGGCCGGGCGCGCGAAGTCTGGCTGCGGGCAGGCCTGCTGGAGGCATGAACGCACCACCGGGCGGCCATTCGTCCCAGCAACCGAACCGGTTATTAGAAAATGGTTCGCGAATAGCGTTCCAGTGGTCCTGTATCGGGCACAAGAAAGGGCCGCGGAGCGGGGACCACTCCGCGGCCCGTCTGCGGATACGGGCTGTTGGCCCTGGGTTTCACCGCACCCAGGACACTCCCAGCGATGGCATGGTCACGTCGTCTGCCTCCCTCCCCCCAGTAATACGGTGCACCGATCTACGACTGGCGCGGGAGCTCGATCGGCGCACCCCTCCCCTTTAACGCTTCACCCTAGAAGGTATTGACAGAGGTGATGCCATGATCGGCCGATTCAGGTCAGAAATGATTTAGTGCGGCCAGCACTTCGCGGGCGACGGCGGCGGCGGTGTCGAGGCAGGGCCGCTCCCGCGCGTCCGGCCGCCCGCCGCGCGGCGCCTGCTCGCTGTAGCTCACCGTGAAGACCGCGTTGCGGACGCGGGCCGTGACCTGCCCGACCACGGTCGGCTGCCCCTCGTCGGTCTTGAACCAGCGGTAGGCCTCGTCGCCGATGCCCCGCTGGCGCTCCAGCGTGACGGTCCGCACGAGCGGGGCGTCGTGCGCCTGGGCCCACTGGGCGTCGTAGTAGCCCTCGGCGTCCTGCACGGGCGTCGCGGTGTCGCCCGGCGCGTACAGGTGCGCCTCCACGCGCAGCCAGCGGAACGCCGATCCGGTCGAGGAGTACGTGCACGTGGTGAGCGTCGAGTTCGCGCTCTGCCGCCGCGTCGCCTTCGGGACGGCCCGCTCGACCGTGCCCGCCGCGACCGTCCCGCAGGGCGCCGGGAGCACGGTGATCACCTGCTGTGCGGGGGCGGGCGAGGCGGAGGGGCCGCTCGCGGGCGGCTGCGACCGGCCCTGCGGCGGCGTCGTACCCTGCGGCGTCCGGCGGGGGGCCGCCTGGTCCTCACGCTGCCCGGACAGGACCAGGACGACCGCGACCGCCGCGGCCGCGAGCGCCACGACCGCCGCCAGCAGCGCGATCAGCCTCCGCGGCCGGCGCGCCGGGGCCGGCGGCTCCGGCCCGGAGTACGGCCGGTGGAACGGTTCGACCGGACGCTGAAGGCCCACGCCGCGCTCCTCACTCCGTCTCGTCGATCGACCCGCCCCGCCAACGTAATCCGGGGGCGCGGCACCTGACCAGGCCCCCGGGCGGTGCCGACTGTCAGGCCCGGTGGTCACAATGAGGGGATGCTGATAGGGGACATCGCGCGGACCTCGGAGGCGGTCGCGGGCACCTCGGGCCGCAAGGCCAAGGTATCCGCGCTCGCGGAGTGCCTGCGCGCGGCCGATCCGGGCGAGGCCGCGACCGTGGTCGCCTACCTGTCCGGTGAGCTGCCGCAACGCCAGATCGGGGTGGGCTACGCCGCACTGCGCGACCTGCCGCCGCCCGCCGCCGGGCCGGTCCTGACCGTCCCCGAGGTGGACGCGGCGTTCGGCGAGATCGGCGCCGTGTCCGGGCCCGGCTCGGTCGCGCGGCGGCGCGAGCTGCTCGCGGCCCTGTTCGGCCGCGCCACCGCCGCCGAGCAGGACTTCCTCGTCCGGCTGCTGGCGGGCGAGCTGCGGCAGGGCGCGCTGGACGGCGTGATGGCCGAGGCGATCGCGTCGGCGGCCGGGGTGCCCTCCGCCGAGGTCCGGCGCGCGTTCATGCTGCGCGGATCGCTCGGCCCGGTCGCGACGACCGCCCTCGCCGAGGGCGTCGACGGGCTGCGCGGGTTCACGCTGGAGGTCGGGCGCCCGGTCAAGCCGATGCTGGCCGCCGCCGCGCCGTCGGTCGACGAGGCGTTCGCCAAGCTCAAGGCCGAGGCGGCCGTCGAGTGGAAGCTCGACGGCATCCGCGCGCAGGTGCACGTGTCCGGCGGCGAGGTCCGGGTGTTCACCCGGACGCTGGACGAGATCACCTCCCGGCTGCCCGAGGTGGTGGAGGCGGTACGGGGGCTGCCCGTCCGCGCGGCGGTGTTCGACGGGGAGCTGATCGCCCTGCGTCCGGACGGCCGCCCCCACCCGTTCCAGGTCACCTCCGCCCGCACCGCGACCCGCACGGCGAAGGACACCGAGCCCGTGCCGCTGGCCGTCTTCCTGTTCGACGTGCTGCACCTCGTGGAGGACGAGGCGGGCACGCCCGGCGAGGACCTGCTCGACGCGCCCGGCGCCGAGCGGTACGAGGCTCTCGCGCGGGTCGTCCCCGAGGAGCTGCGGATGCCCCGGGTGGTCACCGGCGACCCGGGGCGGGCCAAGGAGGTCTTCGACGAGGCGGTCGCGCGGGGCCACGAGGGCGTCGTGGTCAAGGCCCTCGACACCCCGTACACGGCCGGGCGGCGCGGCGCCGGGTGGATCAAGGTCAAGCCCCGGCACACCCTCGACCTCGTCGTCCTCGCCGTCGAGTGGGGGCACGGCCGCAGGCAGGGCCTGCTGTCCAACCTGCACCTGGGCGCCCGCGACCCCGAGACCGGCGGTTTCGTCATGCTCGGCAAGACGTTCAAGGGGCTCACCGACGAACTGCTCGCCTGGCAGACCGAGAAGCTCCGCGAACTGGCCGTGCGCGAGGACTCGTGGACCGTGCACGTCCGGCCCGAGCTGGTCGTGGAGATCGCGTTCGACGGCGTCCAGCACAGCCCCCGCTACCCCGGCGGCATCGCCCTGCGGTTCGCCCGCGTCCTGCGCTACCGCCCCGACAAGTCGGCCGGCGAGGCCGACACGATCGAAACCGTCCGCGCCGTCGCCCCCGTCATGGACTGAGCAGTCCGGTCGGAGACGGAGCGTCCCATCAGGAAATGAACGGGGGCGTCAGGGGCGGAGCTCGGTCGTCTCCGCGGGCGGCGCCTCGCCGGGCGACGCACTCCGCGACGGCGCCTCCCTCGACGGGGTTCCCCCGGGCGGCTGCTCCTCCCCGCGTGCGCGGCCGCCGGCCCGCCGGGCGGACGCGGCGCGGTCACGGATCCGCGACCCGGCCCGTCCCCGCACGCGCGGCAGCGCTCGGCGGCGCGCCCTGGCCGCGGCCTCCCGCCGGGCGCGGACCACGGCGCCCCGCTCCGCGCGGGCGGCGGCCTCCCGCTCGCCGCGCCCGGCTCGGGCCGCGGCCTCCCGCTCGGCCCGCTCGGCCCGGACGGCCGCGCGGCGCGCCGCCCGGCGCTCGGCCCGGCGCGCCCTGCCGCGTTCGGCCCGGCGCTCCGCCCGGCGCTCGGCGCGGGCGGCGGCGCGGGCCAGCCTGCGGCGGCGGGCCCGCTCGGCGGCGTCGGCGCGGCGCTGCAGCAGTTCGGGCGGGATGAGGTCGTGCCGGCCGGCGATGAACTCCTGCACCCAGATCTTGGCCTGGATCAGCGGCCGCCTGAGCCTCTTCTCGCGCCGGACGGCCCGCTGGTACCGGCGCGAGTCCGGGTCGTAGCGCCAGCGCGACCAGGGCGAGCCGGGCCGCGCCACCCGGATCGCCCCGAAGATCAGCAGTGCGGGCAGGAACAGCCCGAGCAGGCCCGTCCAGATCTTGCCCTTGAGCAGCGTGATCACGGCGAGGACGAGGTTGACGGCGAGGGAGGCGACGTAGACGCGGGTGATCAGCCCGGTGCCCGGGTCGGGCGCGATGCCCTCGTAGCCGAGGGGGCGGATGCCGAGCAGGAGCAGCCCGGTCACCGCCATGGCGACGAACACGGCGTCGACGGACGCCCGGCCCTTCTCCGTCCAGTAGACGTCGCTGAGGTGCAGGATCAGCGCGAACTCGTCCAGGACGAGAGCGGAGCCCATCCCGAAGACCACCGCCGCCGCGAGGTCGAGGCCGACGTAGGCGTCCGGTATGGCGAGGCTCGCCACCCCGCCCAGCAGCATCAGCACGACGCCGAACACGACGTGGTGGATGTGCACGTCGCCGACCGCCACGTTCCGGAACCACCAGCGCACGTTGGCGCGGATCAGCCGGACGTTCACCCGCGTCAGCACGAAAGTGACCATGAACGCGACGAAGAAACCGAACAGCGGTAGCCGCCCGGTCGCCACGATGCGTTCGTCGAACATCTCGATCATCTGCCCCCCGCCATCTCAATGATGCACCCTGACATGCGCGGATATCGTGGGACCCTGCCGACGATCAAGGAGAGCACCGCCGTGAGCCGTATCGTGGACCGCTGCGATCCCGGGTACCGGGCGTGGATCGCCGAGGCGATCCGGCTGGTGGAGGCCGACGCCAACCGCAGCGCCGACACGCACCTGCACGTCTTCCCGCTGCCGCCGGAGTGGGGCATCGACCTCTACCTGAAGGACGAGTCCGTCCACCCGACGGGTTCACTGAAGCACCGGCTCGCGCGGTCGCTGTTCCTGTACGCGCTGGCGAACGGCTGGATCCGCCGGGACACGACGATCATCGAGGCGTCCAGCGGGTCGACGGCGGTGTCGGAGGCGTACTTCGCGCGGCTGCTCGGCCTGCCGTTCGTCGCGGTCATGCCGGCGACCACCAGCCCGGAGAAGATCCAGCTCATCGAGTTCCACGGCGGCCGCTGCCACCTGGTGGACGACCCGTCGGCGATCTACGAGGAGTCGCGGCGGCTCGCGGCCGAGTGCGGCGGCCACTTCATGGACCAGTTCACCTTCGCCGAGCGGGCCACGGACTGGCGCGGCAACAACAACATCGCCGAGTCGATCTTCGAGCAGATGCGGCTGGAGCGGTTCCCCGAGCCGTCCTGGATCGTGGTGGGCGCGGGGACCGGCGGGACGTCCGCGACGATCGGCCGGTACGCCCGGTACCGGATGTTCCAGACGCGGCTCGCGGTCGTGGACCCGGAGGGGTCGGCGTTCTACGGCTCGTTCTGCGACGGGGACCCCGACCGGACGGCGGCGGGCTCGCGGATCGAGGGCATCGGCCGCCCGCGCGTCGAGCCGTCGTTCCTGCCCACCGTGATCGACCGGATGATCCGGGTACCGGACGCGGCGTCCATCGCGGCGATGCGCTGGACGAGCGAGGTCAGCGGCCGCAGCGTCGGCGGCTCGACCGGCACGAACATGTGGGGCGCGGCGGAACTGATCGCGCAGATGCGGGCGCGCGGGGAGCGCGGCAGCGTCGTCACGCTCATCTGCGACGGCGGCGAGCGCTACGCGGGCACCTACGGGTCGGACGCGTGGCTGGAGGAGCGGGGCCTGGACATCGCCCCCTACCGCGCCGCCCTGGACGCCTTCCTGAAGACCGGCACGATGACCTGAAGACCGCCACCGCGCTCCTGAAGACCGGCACCGCGCTCCCGAAACCCGGCCCTGTGCTCCCGAAACCCGGGCTCACGCCGACCAGCGCCGTCCCGGACGTCGCCTGGCCGGCGCGCGTCAGCCCGTGACTCGTATGGGGTTGAACAGGTCGGCGTAGATGAGCAGGCCGCCCATGATGATCAGGACGGCCGCCATCACGTACGTCACCGGGAGCGCCTTGGCGACGTCCACGTAGCCCGGGTCGGGCCTGCGGAAGATCCGGGCGAACGCCTTCTTGATCGCCTCCAGCAGGGCGCCGGCGATGTGCCCGCCGTCCAGCGGCAGCAGCGGGATGAGGTTGAAGAGCCCGACCGCGAGGTTCAGCGAGCCGAGCAGCATCACGAAGAAGGAGACCTTCTGCGTACCGGTGAAGTCGTCGGACGCGGCGACCTCGCCGCCGATCCGGCTGACGCCGACGACGCCGATCGGGCCGTTCGGGTCGCGCTTGTCGCCGCTGAAGGCCGCGTTCCACACGCCGACCATCTTCTGCGGCATCCGCACCAGCGCGCCGACGGTGCGCGCGGTCAGGTCGGTCATCGTGCTCGCGACCGCGCCGGGCCCCTGCCGCTCGATCGCGCTGGTCGGCGTGATGCCGAGGAACCCGACGTTGACGACCTTGTTCTCGTCCTCGAGGTCGTACATCTGGTTGCGGGTGATCGGGACGTTCAGCCGCACCTCCCCGCCGTCGCGCCTGACGGTGATCGGGACGGTCTTGCCGCCGTCCCCGCGGATCATCCGCTGGAGCTCGGCGTAGTCGTCGACCTTCCTGCCGTCGAACGCCACGATCCGGTCGCCGGGCCGGAGCCCGACCTGCCGCGCGGGCGTCGGCGCCGCGTTCGCCGGGCACTCGGTGACGCCGGCGCTGGCCGGCACCATGCACTCGGCGACCTCCTTGATCACCGGCTGCGGCTGGTTGGTGCCGATGCCCATCAGCAGGATCGCGAAGAACAGCACCGAGAGGAGCAGGTTCATCGCGGGCCCGCCGAACATGATGAGCAGCTTCTGCCACCACTTCTTGGCGTAGAACACGCGGTCCTCGTCGCCGGGCCCGACCTCCTCGAGCGCGGCGCCGCGCGCGGACTCGATCAGTCCCTGCCACGGCCCGGTGCTGATCCTGCGGACCTGCCCGGGGGCGTCGCCCTTGCGCGGCGGGAGCATGCCGATCATGCGGATGTAGCCGCCGAGCGGGATCCACTTGACGCCGTACTCGGTCTCGCCCTTGTGCCTGGACCACATCGTGGGCCCGAACCCCACCATGAACTGGGTGGTCCGCACCCGGAACAGCTTGGCGAACGAGAAGTGCCCGAGCTCGTGCAGCGCGATGGAGACCAGCAGCCCGAAGAAAAGGATCAAGGCTCCAGCCAGGTAGTAGACCATGCGGCGTGCCCCTCCGGGTCCGGTCCACCCCGCGCCCGGGGTTGATCTCCGACAACCAATTCAGAGTACGTTACGGCCCCCGATCCGGTTTAAGCGAACGAAGAACCGGCGCCCCCGCAGCCCCTTTGCGTCACGGTGCTAACCCGTCCGCACGGTATTGGCATGGGGATGCGTATCCGCGAGCACCGCCGACCCCGCATCATGAGCGAGCCCACCCCGGCCCATGGAGGTTCCCACCTTGAAGCGCGGTCATGTAGCGGTACTTGCGCTGGCCCTGACCCTGCCCCTGGCAGGCTGCGGCGGTTCCGACGACGGCGGCGGCAGCGCGGCGGACACCTCGCAGTCCCCCGCCCCGACCGCCGCGTCCCCGGCACCCTCCACCCCCAAGCCGGGAACGGGCACCGAGGCCACGCCCCTCCCGCCGGCGCAGTCGAAGGCGGTCAAAGCCTTCAACGACTGCATGCGCGAACACGGCGTCCAGATGCCGACCCCCAACCCCACGCGGACCCCCGCCCCCGACGAACTGCAAAAAATCAGGGCCGCCCTCCAAACCTGCGTGAAATCAATGTCACCCCAGCCCAGCACGGCCCCCAACTGACGAACCCCGCGCAAGAGGGCAGTGAAGACCTGGACGGGCGCAACGACCGCAACCGTCTATCGCACCGACCTGAGCCGCCACCTCAGCCCCGCGGCGACCCGGGGAGTCGCGATCGCGTCCGAAGGCAGATTCGAGCGGAGCAAGAATCTGATCGCGCAGCGAGCCGCAAGGCGAGCCGGAGCGATGCCAGCGATCGCCGCGTTTCCCGACGATGGAGGGCCGCCAGGCCCGAAGGAGGAGGGAAATGCTAAAGTCACACAGCCGACTATCCCGTGCGGGAGAGTCCCTCGCAGCCGGTGGGGGACGCCGAAGGAGCAAATCCTCCCCGGAACCTCTCAGGCCCACGGACCGCACGGGCCAGGCGACCTCTGGAAAGCGGGGACCCCGGTCCCCCGCCGAAGGTGAAAGCCCGCCGCGCGGCGGGTGAAGCTCTCAGGCGCCGATGACAGAGGGGGAGGCACCGATACGCCCGGTGCGCGAGTGGGACGATGGACCACGCGCGCCCGTGACGAAGGAGCCGAACCCATGTCCGCCGAACCGACCGCGAAGAAGACGCCGCTGCACGACGTCCACGAGGACCTCGGCGCGAATCTCGTCGACTTCGCCGGCTATCTGATGCCGCTCCGCTACGCGAGCGAGACCGCCGAGCACCAGGCCGTCCGGACCGGTGCCGGGCTGTTCGACCTGTCGCACATGGGGGAGATCTTCCTCTCCGGGCCGGGCGCGGGCGCCGCGCTCGACTTCGCGCTGGTCGGCAACCTGTCGCCGATGCCGGTGGGCAAGGCCCGCTACACGATGATCTGCGGGCAGGACGGCGGCGTCCTGGACGACCTGATCGTCTACCGGCTCGCGGACGAGACGTGGATGGTGGTCGCGAACGCCGCGAACGCCGCCGTCGTGCGGGACGCGCTGACCGAGCGCGCCGCGGGCTTCGAGGCCGCGGTGGACGACCGCTCCGACTCCTACGCGCTGATCGCCCTCCAGGGGCCGCGTTCCCAGGGAATTCTCGAGGGATTCACCGACGCGCCGCTGGAGGGCCTGAAGTACTACGCGATCCTCGCCGGGCGGGTCGCGGGCGTCGACGCGCTGGTCGCCCGCACCGGATACACGGGCGAGGACGGGTTCGAGCTGTTCGTCGACGCGGCGGACGCCGTCGCGCTCTGGAAGGCGCTCGCGGCGGTGGAGGGCGTCGTCCCCGCGGGGCTGTCGGCCCGCGACACGCTGCGCCTCGAGGCGGGGATGCCGCTGTACGGCAACGAGCTGACCGCCGAGACGACGCCGTTCGAGGCGGGCCTCGGCCGGGTGGTGATGCTGGACAAGCCCGGCGATTTCGTGGGGAAGGGCGCCCTGGCGGCGCAGGCGCAGACCCCGCCGGGCCGTAGGCTCGTGGGACTGGTCGCGCGGGGGCGTCGCGCGCCCCGGAAGGGGTACCAGGTCGTCACGTCCGGCGGCGCGCCGTGCGGGGTCGTGACGAGCGGAGCCCCGTCGCCCACACTGGGCACGCCGATCGCCATGGCGTACCTCGACAGCGGCGTCGAGGAGACGGGCCTCGCCGTGGACGTCCGCGGCCGGCAGGAGCCGGTGGACGTGGTGGCCCTGCCGTTCTACAAGCGTTCCTGATCTGCAAGCGTTCCCGAAGAAGTTGTCCGGCGGTGCGGGGCTCGCCCCCACAGTGGAAAGAGAGAAGTGATCGTGAGCGTTCCGGAGGAGCTCCGCTACAGCGAGGAGCACGAGTGGGTGTCGGGCCTCGGTGGCGAGGACGGCATCGTCACGGTCGGCATCACCGCGCACGCCGCCGACGCCCTCGGTGAGATCGTCTACATCGAGCTGCGGCCGTCGGAGGGCGACACCGTCGAGGCGGGCGAGCCGTGCGGCGAGGTGGAGTCGACCAAGTCGGTCAGCGACGTCTACTCCCCGGTCAGCGGCGAGATCACCGCGATCAACAGCGCGGTGGTGGACGAGCCGAAGGTCATCAACGACGACCCGTACGGCGAGGGCTGGATCTTCAAGGTGCGGATCTCGGAGGAGCCGGGCGATCTGCTCGACTCCGCCGCCTACGACAAGCTGATCGAGGAAGCATGAGCGCCCGGAAGCACGCGGGGAGCACGGAATGAGCTTGTACGACTCCCTGGGGACGGCCGATCCTGAGGTCGCCGAGGCCGTCACGGCGGAGCTGCGGCGCCAGCAGGACACCCTCGAGATGATCGCGTCGGAGAACTTCGCGCCCGTCTCGGTGCTGGAGGCGCAGGGTTCGGTCCTGACCAACAAGTACGCCGAGGGGTACCCGGGCCGCCGCTACTACGGCGGCTGCGAGTTCGTCGACATCACCGAGCAGCTCGCGATCGACCGGGCCAAGGCGCTGTTCGGCGCCGAGCACGCGAACGTCCAGCCGCACAGCGGGGCGCAGGCCAACACGGCGGTCTACTTCGCGCTGCTCCAGCCGGGCGACACGATCCTCGGCCTGGACCTCGCGCACGGCGGGCACCTCACGCACGGGATGCGCCTGAACTACTCCGGCAAGGTGCTGAACGTGGTGCCCTACCACGTCCGCGCCGAGGACGGCCTGGTCGACATGGAGGAGGTGGCCGCCCTCGCGGCCGAGCACCGCCCCAAGATGATCGTGGCGGGCTGGTCGGCGTATCCGCGGCAGCTCGACTTCGCCGCGTTCCGCGAGGTCGCCGACTCGGTCGGGGCGCTGCTCATGGTCGACATGGCGCACTTCGCGGGGCTGGTCGCGGCGGGGCTGCACCCCTCGCCCGTCCCGCACGCCGACATCGTGACGACCACGACGCACAAGACGCTCGGCGGTCCGCGCGGCGGGCTGATCCTCGCCCGCGAGGAGTACGGCAAGAAGATCAACTCCGCGGTGTTCCCCGGCATGCAGGGCGGCCCGCTGGAGCACGTGATCGCCGCCAAGGCCGTCGCCCTCAAGATCGCGGGGTCGGAGGAGTTCCGGGCCCGGCAGGCGGTCACCGTGGAGGGCGCGAAGCTGCTGGCCGAGCGCCTGCTCGCCGAGGATTCCGCCAAGGCCGGCGTCAAGGTCCTGACCGGCGGGACGGACGTCCACCTCGTGCTGGTCGACCTGGTGGACTCCGAGCTCACCGGGCGGGACGCCGAGGACCGCCTGCACGACATCGGCATCACGGTCAACCGCAACGCGGTGCCGAACGACCCGCGCCCGCCGATGGTCACCTCCGGCCTGCGGATCGGCACGCCCGCGCTCGCGACCCGCGGCTTCACCGCCGAGGACTTCGCGGAGGTCGCGGACGTGATCGCGCTGGCCCTGCAGCCGTCCTTCGACCGGGACCGGCTCGCGGAGCGGGTGAAGGCGCTGGCCGCCGGGCACCCCCTGTATCCGAACCTGTGACGTTCCGGCGCCCCCTCCCCCGGCGGGGAGGGGGCGCGGCTACAACGAGGTAGCTAGGCGGTTGTGGAATGGCCATCAGCGTTTTCGACCTGTTCAAGATCGGTATCGGCCCGTCGTCGTCCCACACGGGCGGCCCGATGGCGGCCGCGCACCGGTTCGCCCGCGGCCTGCACCGCGACGGGCTGCTGGAGAAGACCGCGTCCGTCGCCGTCACCCTCTACGGGTCGCTCGGGCTCACCGGCAAGGGCCACGGCTCCGACAAGGCCGTCATCCTCGGCCTCGAGGGCGACAAGCCCGAACTGGTCGACGTCGACCGGGTGGACGAGCGGCTCGCGGCGATCCGCGAACGCGGGGCCCTGCGCCTGTTCGGCGACCACGACATCCCGTTCGCGGTGAACGAGCACCTGGTCCTCGAGCGCAAGGAGTCGCTGCCCGGCCACCCCAACGGGATGCGCTTCACGGCCCTGGACGACGCGGGCGGGGAACTGCGCGCCAAGGTGTACTACTCGGTGGGCGGCGGCTTCATCCTGGACGAGAGCGCCACCGGAGCCGACCGCATCAAGCCCGACGACACCGTCCTGCCCTACCCCTTCGACACCGCCGCCGAGCTGCTGGAACTCTGCCGGGAGACGGGCCTGTCGATCTCGGGGCTGATGCTGGAGAACGAGAAGGCGTTCGGCCGCACCGCCGCCGAGATCCACGACGGCCTGCTGGAGCTCTGGCAGGTGATGCGCGCGTGCGTCGCCCGGGGCTGCACCCGCGAGGGCCTGCTGCCGGGCGGCCTGAAGGTGCGCCGCCGCGCCCCCCAGCTGCACCGCCAGCTCTCCGTCGAGGAGGCGTCCGACCCGCTCCACGCGATGGACTGGGTCACCCTCTTCGCCCTCGCCGTCAACGAGGAGAACGCGGCGGGCGGCCGCATCGTCACCGCCCCCACCAACGGCGCCGCGGGCATCATCCCGGCCGTCCTGCACTACTGCGACCGGTTCGTCCCGGGGTGCGACGACGAGGGCGTCGTGCGGTTCCTGCTGACCGCGGGGGCGATGGGCGTGCTGTTCAAGCAGAACGCCTCCATCTCCGGCGCCGAGGTCGGCTGCCAGGGCGAGGTCGGCTCGGCCTGCTCGATGGCCGCCGCCGGGCTCACCGAGGTCCTCGGCGGCACGCCCGAGCAGGTGGAGAACGCCGCCGAGATCGGCATCGAGCACAACCTCGGCCTGACCTGCGACCCCGTCGGCGGCCTGGTCCAGGTGCCCTGCATCGAGCGCAACGCGGTCGGCGCCATCAAGGCCATCAGCGCCGCCCGCATCTCCCTGCGCGGCGACGGCCGCCACTTCGTCTCCCTCGACAAGGCCATCAAGACGATGCGCGACACCGGCCGCGACATGCTCGACAAGTACAAGGAGACCTCGCGCGGCGGCCTCGCCGTCAACGTCATCGAATGCTGACCCCCCGAGCCCCGCGCACCCGAGCCCCGCGCGTTGCTAGCGCACTGGGATGTCGAGGCCGTGCTCGCTTGTGGGGCGGGGGCCGCGGATGCGCCGGTCGGCCTCGGCGATCGGGACGTCGTTGATGCTCGCCTCGCGGCGCCGCATGAGGCCGCGCTCGTCGAACTCCCACAGCTCGTTGCCGTAGCTGCGCCACGACTGCCCGCCCGCGTCGTGCCACTCGTACTGGAACCGGACGGCCATCCGGTTCTCGCGGAATCCCCACAGGCTCTTGCGCAGCGCGTAGTCGAGCTCGCGCTCCCACTTCGCCGTCAGGAAGGCGATGATCTCCTCCCGTCCCGCGACGAACCGATCCCGGTTGCGCCATACCGAATCGGGCGTGTAGGCCAGGGCCACCCGCCGCGGGTCCCGGGTGTTCCATGCGTCCTCGGCCGCCTGGACCTTCAGCTTCGCGGTCTCCAGGGTGAACGGCGGGAGGGGCGGACGGTCCTGCGGCACCGCCGATTCCTGTTGCACTGGGCCTCCTCAGGTTGAGAACGGTCGTTCTCCATCGTTGCGGCTAAAGTAGGGAACGTACGTTCTCCACGTCAAGTCAGGAGTGCCGATGCCGGCCGCGATCACCGAGGAGCAGCAGTACCGCGATCGGCAGGCACTGCTGGACGTCGCCGAGCGCCTCTTCTACCGGCAGGGCGTCCAGGCGGTGGGCATGGACGAGCTGCGGACGGCCGCCGGTCTGCCCCTCAAGCGCATCTACGGGCTCTTCCCGACGAAGGAGGCCCTCGTCGTCGCGATGCTGGACCGCCGCGACCGCCGCTGGCGGGCCAGCCTGGCCGCCCACCTGGACGCGGTGCCGGACCCCCGGGAGCGCGTCCTCGCCCTGTTCGACTGGCTCGCGCAGTGGTTCACCGAGCCCGGCTACCGCGGTTGCGCCTGGGTCAACGTCCACGGGGAGCTCGGCTCGACGTCCGCCGCGATCACCGAGGCGGCCAGGGCCCACAAGCAGGCGTTCCACGAGCAGGTCGTCGAGCTGGTCTCCCCCGTCGACGCGTCCGCCGCCGAAGCCGTCTACCTGCTGGCCGAGGGCGCCATGGTGGTCGCGGGCGTCCACGGCGACCCCACCGCCGCCGCCCGCGCCCAGGCGGGCGCCCGCCTTCTCCTGGACAGAACCTCCTGACCGGCCCGGCTCCGGAGCCCCGCCGAGCTTGACCTTGCCGTTGGCGGCAGGGTTCCAGGCTCAGGGCCATGAAGACGAACTCGGAAGACAGGATCGTCCTGGTGACCGGCGCGGGAACCGGGATCGGACGCGCCACGGCGCGCATGTTCGCCGCCGAGGGCGCCCGCGTGGTGGCCGTCGGCCGCCGGCCCGGACCGCTCGCCGAGACCGCGAGCGGGCACCCCGGCATCGAGCCGCTCGCCGCCGACATCACCGCCGACGGTGCCGCCACCGAGATCGTGCACAGGGTCACGGACTCCCATGGACGGCTGGACGTGCTGGTCAACAACGCGGCGATCGTCCAGAGCGGGACGCTGGAGGCCCTCACCCCGGAGACGCTCGCGCCGCAGCTCGCGACGAACCTGGTGGCGCCCGTCCTGCTGACCCGGGCGGCGCTGCCCGCGCTGGACGGCGGCGGGGTCGTCGTCAACGTCAGCACGTCCGTGGGGCAGCGGGGCTGGCCGGGCAACGCGTTCTACGCCGCCACGAAGACGGCGCTGGAGACGCTCACCCGCAGCTGGGCCCTGGAGCTCGCACCCCGCGGCGTCCGCGTGGTGGCCGTGGCTCCCGGAGCGGTCGCCACCCCGATGGGCGAGCACCAGGGCCTGTCCCCCGAACGCCTGGCGGCGCTCCGGCAGTGGCAGATCGAGCACACCCCGCTCGGCCGCGTCGGCCGCCCCGAGGAGGTCGCATGGGCGATCACACGTCTGGCCTCCCCGGCCGCCTCGTTCGTCACCGGCGCCGTACTCCCGGTGGACGGCGGCGCGGTGATCGCCTGACCATGCCGCACGGTGGGCGGGCACGGCGAGCGGACACGGGGAGCGGGCACGGTGGGCTGCGCGGCGCCTGGTAGGACTGGGGGCGGAGGTGGTGGCGGGTGCGGATCGGCGAGCTGGCGCGGATCACCGGGACGACGCCGCGCGCGCTGCGGCACTACGAGGAGGCGGGGCTGATCGCTTCCCGCCGGGCGGGCAACGGGTACCGGATCTACGAGGAGGGCGCGGCCGTGCGGGTCCGCAACATCCGCGAGCTGCTCGCCGTCGGCCTCACCCTCGACGACGTGCGCGCGTTCTCGGTCTGCCTGGACGGCGACGTCGCGGCCTCGCCCCCGTCCGAGAGGGGGCTCCGGATCGCCCTGGACCGCCTCGCCGTCCTCGACGCGCGCATCGCCGCCCAGACCGAGGCCCGCGACCGCCTCGCCGGGGCCCTGGCCCGGGCGGCCGAGCGGCGCCCGGGCCCCGCCCGCTGACCCGCGCGCCTCGCGAACGCCGCACCAGGCTTATTCGATGGCACCGCGCCGGGAACCGTGTGATGATCGCGGCATGCCGGTCGACTCTCATCTGCTCGCGGTGTTCCTCGTGACCTCGATCATCGCGATGGTGATCCCCGGGCCCGACATGCTGTTCATCCTCGGATGCGGCATGCGGGGCGGGCCCCGCGCGGGGCTCCTCGCCACGGCCGGGGTCGCGACGAGCGAGGCCGTGCACGTCGCCGTGGCAGCGGCGGGGCTCGCCGCGCTCTTCGCGGCGGTGCCGGTCGCGTTCACGGTGGTCCGGATCGTCGGGGCCGCCTACCTGATCTATCTGGGCGTCCAGACCCTGCGGCACCGCAGGGACGTGGACGTGGAACCGGCCGGGGTCTCGGGACGGCGGGCCTACCTCAACGGGCTGCTGACCAATCTGCTGAACCCGAAGATGGTCACCTTCACCATCGCGTTCCTGCCCCAGTTCATCGATCCCGCCCTCGGGCACGTGTGGGTGCAGTTCGCGATCCTGGGCGCCGTCCTGATCGCCCTGGAGTTCCTCGTGGACGGCACGGTCGGCGTCCTCGCGGGCCGCATCGGAGACTGGCTGCGCCGCAGGCACACCGCCCGCCGCAGGCTCAACGCCACGGTGGGAACCCTGTTCATCGGCCTCGGCGTCCGCCTGGCCGCGGAACGCTGACGTCCCCGTCCGGACAGGCGGGACGGGTCAGGTGCGGGCGCCTCGGCCGGTGGGCGAGTGGGCGCCTCGGCGGGCCTCGTTTCCGCAGTGGCCGCAGACGACCATGGGGCTGACCGCCTCACCGCACGAGTGGCGCCAGCGCACGGGCGGGTCGTCCGGGTGCAGGTGCCGGTCGCCCCAGGCCATCAGCACGAGCAGGACGTCGCACAGCTCCACGCCGGCGGGCGTGAGGTGGTACTCGTGCCGCACCGGGTGGTCGCTGTAGCGCTCGCGGCGGATGATGCCGTTCGCCTCCAGCTTGCGGAGGCGGGAGGTGAGGATGTCGCGGGACGCGCCGGTGTTGTGGACGATCTGGTCGAACCGCCGCACCCCGTAGCTCAGCTCCCGGATCGCCAGCAGGCTCCAGCGCTCGCCGACCAGGTCCAGGGTGTCGGCGATGGAGCACTCGCGCGGGTCGGCGTCCTTCGGCATACCGGGAAGCCTAGCCGCCGGGCCCGGCCGGCCCGCCCGGTCAGAGCCGCTCGACGACGGTGGCGTTGGCAAGGCCGCCCGCCTCGCACATGGTCTGGAGTCCGAACCGGCCACCGCGGTCCTCCAGGGCGTGCAGCAGCGTCGTCATGAGGCGGGCGCCGCTCGCGCCGAGCGGGTGGCCGATCGCGATCGCGCCGCCGCGCACGTTGACGCGCGCGAGGTCGGCGCCGGTCTCGCGCGCCCACGCGAGCACGACCGGGGCGAAGGCCTCGTTCACCTCGAACAGGTCGATGTCGTCCAGGGTGAGGCCGCCGCGCTCCAGCACCTTCGCGGTCGCCGGAATGATCGCGGTGAGCATCAGCAGGGGGTCGTCGCCGGTCACGGCGAACGAGTGGAAGCGGGCCCGCGGGCGCAGGCCGAGCCGCTCGGCGACCTCCGCGCCCATGACCAGGACGGCGGCGGCGCCGTCGTTGACCGGCGAGGCGTTGCCCGCGGTGATCTTCCAGGCTATCTCGGGGAACCGCTCGGCCATGCGCTCGTCGTGGTAGGCGGGCTTCAGGCCGGCGAGGACCTCCGGCGACGTCCCCGGCCTGACCGTCTCGTCCCGCTGGCCCGGCCAGGCGACCTCCCGGTCGAACTCGCCGTTCTTCCACGCCTCGGCGGCACGGCGGTGGGACTCGTAGGCGTAGGCGTCGAGCTCCTCCCGCGACAGGTCCCAGCGGGCGGCGATCAGCTCGGCGCTGATGCCCTGGCCGACGAGGCCGCCGGGGTAGCGGTCGCGGAGCCCCGTCCCGAACGGGTCGCTTCCGGGCAGGACGCTCGACCCCATCGGCACCCGCGACATCGACTCGACCCCGCACGCGACGGCGATGTCGTAGGCGCCGCTCTGCACGCCCTGCGCCGCGATGTGCAGGGCCTGCTGGGACGAGCCGCACTGCCGGTCGACCGTCATGGCGGGGACGCTCTCGGGGAACCCCGCGGCGAGGACGGCCGTGCGGGTGATGTTGAGCGCCTGGTCGCCGGCCTGGGTGACGACGCCGCCGATCACATCGTCCACGGCCGCCGGATCGATGCCCGCCCGCTCGACGAGGGAGGCCAGCGTCCGCGCCAGCAGGTCGGCCGGGTGGTCGGCGTGCAGGGCCCCGTTCGCCTTGCCCTTGCCCAGCGGAGTGCGCACGGCCTCCACGATCACCGCGTCCCGCATGGATCCCACCTCCGTTGTGTTTTCCAACTAACTCGGCCAGTATCGGCGGAGCGAGTTGGAGAACACAATCCACTGCGCAAGTGAGCTGGATTACACTGAGTTGGATTACACAACTAAGCAGAGAAGAACCCGGAGGTCGCGGCGTGCCGCGACCTCCGGGCCATCGGGCCGCTCAGCGGGAGGGGCCCATGCCGTGGTCCGTCTGTTCCCTCCATGCGTCGAAGAGCCCCTCACCGGAGCCGCCCGAGTACCGTCGTTCGGACAAACGCGCCTCCTCGGTCTCCTCGACGTCACGTTCACTTCGGACGTTAGCCCAGCAAGCCGACATAGCCCCCAAATGGGACCTCAAGGTGTCGTCAAGCATCGGGCCCGCCGCCCCGGACGCGACCACCCGGCCCGCGTACGCCTCACCGGCCCTGCACCTCTCACCGGCCGTGCGTTCCGCCAGGCCCCTGAACGCCTTCGCAGCCCTGCACCAACTCGCCAGCCGTGCACTCTCGCCGGCCGTGCCCTCGCGCCGGCCGTGCATCAACTTGCCAGCCTTGTACCGACTCGCTACCCCTTGTACATCTCCCGCATCTTGCGCGCGGCGTCGCCCGGTTTGCGCTTCGGCCCCTTGCCCGTGGTGGCCTCCTCGGCGCGGCGCGGCCTCTTCTCGCGCTCCGGTTCGGTCTCCGCCTTGCCTGTGGGCTTACCGGGCTTGCCAGGCTTGTCGTTCACGACAACTCCCCCGATGTCGTTCCAACTGTCCTCTCATTGATACCCCGTCTACAGGGGATAGAAGCGCACCTCAGGACGGCCGACCTGACCGTAGTGGGGACGGCGGTCGGCCAGCCCGCTCTCCGCCAGGTACTCCAGGTAGCGGCGGGCGGTGACCCGGGACACGCCGGTGAGATCGGCGGCAGCGGCGGCGGACAGGCCGTCCGCGGCGGAGGCCAGCACGTCCGTCACGGCCCGGAGCGTCTCCCCGCTCATCCCCTTGGGCAGCGCATGGTGATCGGGCGTGCGCAGGGTGGCGAGCATCCCGTCCACGTCGGCCTGCCCGCTGACCTCCCCCGAGCCGACCGCCTGCTCCCGGAACCGCGCGTACCGGACGAGCTTGTCGCGCAGCGACGCGAACGTGAACGGCTTCAGCAGGTACTGGACGATGCCCACCGCCACGGCGGTGCGGATCACGGCGAGGTCCCGCGCGGAGGTCACGGCGATGACGTCCACGTCCCGTCCCCCGGCGCGCAGCGCGCGGCACACGGTGAGGCCGTGCGTGTCGGGCAGGTAGAAGTCCAGGAGGACGACGTCGACCTGGGTGCGCTCGCAGAACCGCAGCGCGTCCGCCCCCGAGTGCACGACGCCCGCGACGGTGAACCCGGCGACGCGCTCGACATAGGTCCGGTGCGCCTCCGCGGCCACCGGGTCGTCCTCGACCACCAGCACTCTGATCAACGTTCACCGCCCCCGCGCCGGGCCTCGGCCGTCTGCCTCGGCGGGACGCCACTGGAGAGGGGCAGCCGGACGGTGAAGACGGCGCCGCGGCCCCCCTCGGCGGCGCTCACCCGCACGTCGCCGCCGTTGCGCCGGACGGCCTGGCCGACCAGGGCGAGACCGAGGCCGTGCCCGACCGGGCCGCCGGACGTCTTCGTCGTCCAGCCGCGCCGGAACATCGCGGGCACCGCGGACGGGTCCACGCCCGGCCCGCTGTCGGACACCTCCAGCACGAGCACCCCGTCCTCCTCGCGGGCGACGACGCCGACGCGCGGCGCCCGGTCGGCGGCCCCCTCGATGGCGGCGTCGACCGCGTTGTCGATGAGGTTGCCGAGGATCGTGACCAGGTCGCGGGGCTCGACCGTCCCCTCGATCGCGGTGTCCTCGCCGATCACGAGCTCGACGCCGCGCTCGCCCGCCTCGGCGGACTTTCCGAGCAGCAGCGCCGCCAGCACCGGCTCACCGACCGAGCCGACGACCCGGTCCGTGAGCCGCTGCGCGCTCTCCAACTCGGCGGTCGCGAACTCCACCGCCTGCTCGGGACGGCCCAGCTCCACCAGGGACACCACCGTGTGCAGGCGGTTCGCGGCCTCGTGCGCCTGCGAGCGCAGCGACTCGGTGAACCCGCGCACCGTGTCGAGTTCGCCCGTCAGCGCCTGCAACTCGGTGTGGTCCCGCAGGGTGACGACGTTGCCCATCGCCCGGTCCCGCGACCGGACGGGCGAGGTGTTCACCACCAGGATCCTCGTGTCGCCCACGTGGATCTCGTCCGAGCGCGGCTCCCCGGAGACCAGCGTGGCCACCAGTTCCTCCGGCAACCCCGACTCCGCGACGTCCCGCCCGCGCAGCTCCCCGCCCACCAGGTCCAGGAGGTCTCTCGCGGCGTCGTTGCAGAGGACGATGCGGCCCGTGCGGTCGAGGATGAGCAGGCCCTCGCGGACGGCGTGGAGGATGGCCTCGTAGTACTCGAACATGCCGCGCAGCTCGTCGGGGGCGACGCCGCGCGTCTGGCGGCGCAGGCGGGCGGAGACGAGGTAGCTGCCCGCCATCCCGACCGCGAGGACGGCCGCGGCGACGGCGCCGAGGGCGACCAGCCGCTGGCGGAGTTCGGCCGAGATCGCCTTCACCGTGATGCCGACGGCGACCAGCGCGACCACGCGGCGGTCCTCGTCGAAGACGGGCGCGACGGCCCGGACGGACGGCCCGAGCGTCCCGGTGTAGGTCTCGGTGAACGTCCTTCCGGCGAGGGCGGGGGCGGTGTTGCCGACGAACCTCCCGCCGATCCGGGACGGGATCGGGTGCGTGTAGCGGATCCCGGCCGGGCTCATGATCGTGATGAAGTCGACCCCGGCGTCGTGCCGGACCCGCTCGGCGTACGGCTGCAGGAGCCGGCTCGGGACGGGGTCGGCGAGCGCGGTCCGGACGGTCGGCGCGTCGGCGATGCTCACCGCGACCGCCGAGACCGTCTGCGCCGCGCGGTCGTCGACGGCGCGGCCGGAGTCCAGGAAGGCCAGCGCCGCACCGGCCGCCACGAGCAGCCCGACGATCGCCGCCTGGAGCACGAGCAACTGCCGTGCCAGGCTCCAGCGACCCGGCACCGCCCACCGAGGACGCACCCCGCCCCCTCCTCACCGAAGCTCTCGGCCTGGTCAAAGGCCTCGTCCCATAGCGGACCTCAGCCCGATCAAAGCCTCAGCCCCGACGAAGCCTCGGCCGCACAGCACTCCATGGCCGGCCCAGACCCCGCATGAGGTCTGCGCCTCGTCCTTTGTCGTGAACGAAATGTACACAAGGGTGACCGCCGTCACAGAACCGCGCATAGTCACGTGTGGACAGACCCCCACCCCCTGCCTGACCTGCGAGCTCACCTCCAGGGCGGCGCCCACGGTGTGCATGCTCCGGCCCCGCCGGAGGATGGGCGCCGCCGCGGGGCGGCTGCCCGCCCGCGCATCCGGCGGGCGGGCGCCGCCCCTCGTACCGAGGCGGTGCCGCCCCTCGTACCGAGGCCGGGTCCTGAGCCGAGGAGACCCACCCGTGACCCCACCCGCCACCGCGCCGCGACCGGCCCCCGATCCCGACCGCCGGAAGCAGAGCCGCGTCCACTACCTGTACCTCGCCGTCGTCGCCGCCGTCGTGGCGGGCGCCGTCGTGGGGCTCCTCGCGCCGGACTTCGCCCAGGAGCTGAAGCCGATCGGCACCGCGTTCGTCAACCTGATCAAGATGATGATCGCGCCGATCATCTTCTGCACGATCGTGCTCGGCATCGGCTCGGTCGCCCGCGCCGCCGAGGTCGGCAGGATCGGGCTGGTCACGATCAGCTACTTCCTGGTGATGTCGACCCTGGCCCTGGCCATCGGGCTGCTCGTCGGCAATCTTCTGCACCCGGGCTCCGGGCTGCATCTCGATCCGTCGTCGGTCGCCGAGGCGAAAACGCAGGCCAAGGGCGGCGAGAGCACCACCGACTTCCTGCTCGGGATCATCCCGGACACGCTGGTGTCGGCGCTGACGGAGGGGCAGGTGCTCCAGGCGCTGCTGGTCGCGATGCTCACCGGGTTCGCGCTCCAGGGGCTCGGTCCGGCGGGCGCGCCGATCCTGCGGGGGATCGAGCACCTGCAGCGGCTGGTGTTCCGCATCCTCTGGATGATCATGTGGGCGGCCCCGGTCGGGGCGTTCGGCGCGATCGCGGCCGTGGTGGGATCGAGCGGCTGGGACGCGCTCAAGAGTCTCGCGGTGATCATGCTGGGCTTCTACGCGACGTGCGCGGTGTTCGTGTTCGTGGTGCTCGGCGCGGTGCTGTGGGCCGTCAGCCGGATCAGCGTGTTCTCCCTGCTGCGCTACCTGGCCCGCGAGTTCCTGCTGATCCTGTCGACGTCGTCGTCGGAGTCGGCGCTGCCGCGCCTGATCGCGAAGATGGAGCACCTTGGGGTGAGCCGCCCGGTCGTCGGCATCACCGTGCCGACCGGGTACTCCTTCAACCTGGACGGCACCGCGATCTACCTGACGATGGCGACGCTGTTCATCGCGTCCGCGCAGGACCAGCCCCTGTCGGTCGGCGCGCAGATCCCGCTGCTGCTCTTCATGATCGTCGCGTCGAAGGGCGCGGCGGGCGTCACCGGCGCGGGCCTCGCCACCCTCGCGGGCGGCCTCCAGTCGCACAAGCCCGCGCTCGTGGACGGGGTGGGCTTCATCGTCGGCATCGACCGGTTCATGTCCGAGGCCCGCGCGCTGACGAACTTCGCGGGCAACGCCGTCGCCACCGTGGTCATCGGCACGTGGACGAAGGAGTTCGACGCGGAGCGGGCCCGCCGCGTCCTCGCCGGGGAGGACCCGTTCAACGAGGACACCCTGCTGGACGACCACGGCCCCACCGCCGAGCCGTCCGCCACGCGCAAGGAGCCGGCCCCCGCGACCGGCGCCGCACCCGCCTAGACCCGGCCGTTCACGCGGACTCGGGTTCCGGCCGGCGCCCGCGCCGTTGCCCGCGCGGGCGCTCGATCGACGGCCGGAAGCGGACCACCACCGGAAGGTCGGGCATCCCGACCGCACGGCGGTAGCGCTCGACAGGGCCGGCCCCCAGCTCCCCGTAGACCTCGCTCACGAGGGTGTCGCCCTCGCAGGCCACCTTCAGCCGGAGGCGGGGCCTGTCGGCCGTCCCGGTGAGCCGGGCGCGGACGCCGTGCACGCCGGGCAGGCCGCGCGCGTCCCGGTTCAGGGAGTCCGCCGCGGCGCGGGCCCGGGCGCGGACCTCGGGGTCGAGGTCGGGCCACCACTGATGGACGACGGCGCGCCCCTGGACGACCAGCCACACCTGACCGGCGAGTGCCACCGCCTCCGCGGCCGCCGCCGCGGCCGGCAGGAACCATTCGGTCTCCCCCGTGAACCGCGCCAGCGCGGGGTCGAGCAGCGGCCGGTCCGACAGGGCGCCGAACGCGTCCAGCGCGCCGAGCCCGAGGGCGAGTCCGGACGCGCCCGCCAGCAGCAGCACCGCCCCGGTCACCGCGATCGCGATCCTCATCGTCAGTCCTTCCGCCAGCCGAGCCGGACGTCGACCGGAGGCCGGTGCATCGGCTCGATCCGGTCCAGGCGCTCGTCGACCGCCTCGTGGACGAGGTCGGCGAGGTTCGCCGGGTTGCGGTAGTCGGTGGCGGCCCGCACCAGGATCCCCCGGCGGAAGATCCCGAGCCCCCGGACGCGGACGCGCTCGATGCCGGGTACCTCCAGCGCCGCGGCGGCGATCGTCCGGCGCAGCGCGGCCCGGCCGACGACGCCCGCGAGCCGCGGATCGGCGCCCGCGAGCGGCACCCCGCGCAGCCGTCCGGGCAGCGCGGCCAGCAGGAACGCCGCGCCGAGCGCGGCCACCGCCCCCGACGTCGCGAGGACGTCCGGGTCGTCCCACGAATGCCGCCGCAGGAGTTCCACGACCGGGGCGACACCCGGCACCGGGTGCACGCCCGACCCGAGCGCGCCGGCCATCAGCTCGATGGCGGCGACCCCGCCGAACGCGGTCACCAGCAGCGCCGCGGCGAACCCGGCGAGTGCGCGGCGGGCCCGCAGCTCGCGGACGGCGAGCCGGCGCGCCAGCCGCCTGCCCTGCGCCTCCTCGATCAGCTCCTCGACCATCGTCTCGGCCATAGCCACCCCCGTAGCCGTCGGCACGTCCGACTTCGTCACCCATGGTGCGCGAAAGTTACGCGGAGTGAAACACGCCATGCCGACATCTCACGCGTTCGCCGGCCGGAAGAGCCGCAGGTCAGCGGAAGACGACCGTGCGATCGCCGTTGAGCAGCACCCGGTGCTCGGCGTGCCAGCGGACGGCGCGGGCGAGCGCGAGGCACTCCACGTCGCGGCCCACGGCCACCAGTTCCTCGGGGCTGTGGGTGTGGTCGACGCGCGCGACCTCCTGCTCGATGATCGGCCCCTCGTCCAGGTCGGCGGTGACGTAGTGCGCGGTCGCGCCGATCAGCTTGACGCCGCGCGCGTGCGCCTGGTGGTAGGGGCGGGCGCCCTTGAAGCTCGGCAGGAACGAGTGGTGGATGTTGATGATCGCGCCGGGCAGCTTGGCGCAGAAGTCGTCGGACAGGATCTGCATGTACCGGGCGAGGACGACGAGGTCGGCGCGGTAGTGTTCGACCAGGGTCAGGATCTCGGCCTCCTGCGCGGGCCTGCCGCCCGGCCCCACCGGCAGGTGGTGGTAGTCGATCCCGTACGACTGGGTGAGCGGACGGAGGTCGGGGTGGTTGGACGCGACCGCGACGATGTCGATGTCGAGCAGCCCGGAGCGCGTCCGGTACAGCAGGTCGTTGAGGCAGTGCCCGCCCTTCGACACCATGATCAGGACGCGCGGGCGCTCGGCCAGCGGGTGCAGCCGCCACTCCAGCCCGAGCTCGGGGACCAGGGAGGCGAACGCGCCGCGCAGCTCGTCGGGGTCGGTGTCGCCGAGCACCCTGAACTGCACCCGCATGAAGAAGGTGCCGGAGCCTCCGTCGCCGAACTGCTGGCTCTCGACGATGTTGCACCCGCGCTCGGCCAGCAGCCCCGATACGGCGGCCACGATGCCGGGGCGGTCGGGGCAGGACAGGGTCAGCACGTACTCGTCCAGCACGTTCTCGTTCACGGCTTCGCTCACGGGTAGGTTCACGGATCTCACTCTTGCCTAGGCGCGGGAAGCGCCAGCTCAGGACGGTTCGAAGGTCGCTGCCGAGCTTACGCGGCCCCGCCCCCGCCCCGCCGCCGTACCGGCCGGTCAGGCGGCGGGCCCGTCCGCCGCCGCCCGAGGGGCCGCCGACGGCCTGCCGGGCGCCGGCTCGTCTACCGGCGAGTAGTTTGAAGGCTCCCCTTGGGGTTACCTTTGCCCCCATGCGGCGAATCGCGCTCGTGGCGCTGGCGGTCACCCTGGCCCTCGCGGGTTGCACCGACAAGTCCGGTGAGCAGGGTGGCAAGGAGGGGAAGGGCGGCCGGCCGGCGACGGTCGACGGCGTCCCGACCTCCGCGGGGACGCACAAGCAGAAGCTCGACGTGGGGACGGTCGGGCACCGCGACTACCTGCTGCACGTCCCGGCCAAGGTCGCGGAGGGCGACTGGAAGGACGGCAGGCCGGCCGGCCGTCCCGCGCTGGTCATCGCCCTGCACGGCGGCCTCGCCAACATGTCGAAGATGCAGGACCTGACCGGGTTCGACGAGCTCTCCGACGAGCACGGCTTCCTCGTCGCCTACCCCGACGGGTTCATGACCACGTGGAACGCGGGCGACTGCTGCGGCGCGGCGAAGGTCGGGAACATCAACGACGTCGGCTTCCTGAGCAAGCTCATCGACAAGCTCACCGGCGCCGGGCTGGCCGACCCGAAGCGCGTCTACGTCACCGGGTTCTCCAACGGCGCCGGGATGGCGTACCGGATGGCCTGCGAGAAGCCGGACAAGGTGGCGGCGATCGGGGTGGTCGAGGGCGCCCTCGTGACCAAGTGCGACCCGGGCCGGCCGGTCTCCGCGATGATCTTCCATGGGACGGCGGACGGGAACGTCCCCTTCAACGGCGGCGGGGACCGCGACTTCAACGACAAGCGCCCGTTCCCACCCGTGTCGGACGCGGTCGACTTCTGGCGCAAGGTCGGGGGGCTGCCCCAGCCGCGCGAGCGGGTGAAGGCGCAGAACGGCGACACCCGGTGCGAGAGCACCGGCAAGGGGAGGCAGGGCGTCGCGGTGACCTTCTGCAAGATCGACGGCGGGCGGCACGAGTGGCCCAAGGAGGCGAGCCCGATGCTGTGGGACTTCTTCGCCTCCCATCCGCGCGCCGGCACGTGAGGCGGGTCCGCGAGGCGGCCCGGCGGAGGCCTCCGGACTGGACGCGAGGCTGGACCCGGGACTGGACGTGAGACCTTTTCACATTTGCCCGGTACAGTGGCATCGTGACGAGCATGAACATCCGGGACCGCTATGACGCCGCGACCGCCGGGATAGAGGCGCCGTTCGCCGCCGTCGACCTCGCGGCCTTCCGCGCCAACGCCGCCGACCTCGTGCGCCGCGCGGCGGGCAAACCGATCCGGGTCGCGAGCAAGTCGGTGCGCTGCCGGGCGCTCCTGGAGGACGTCCTCGCGATGGACGGGTTCGCCGGGATCATGGCGTTCACCCTCCCCGAGGCGCTCTGGCTGGCCTCGGAGGGGCTGAGCGACGACATCCTCGTCGCCTACCCCTCCGCCGACCGGACCGCGATCGCCGCCCTCGCCGAGGACCCCCGCGCCGCGAGCACCGTCACGCTGATGGTCGACTCCCCCGAGCACCTCGACCTGATCGAGGCGGCCGCCGGCGACCGCCGCGTCCGGGTCTGCATCGACATCGACGCCTCCTACCGCCCCCTCGGCGGCCGGGTCCGGATCGGGGCGCTGCGCTCGCCGCTGCGCACCGCCGCCGACGTCCGGACGTTCGCCGAACTCGTCCTCAAGCGCCCCTCGCTCGACCTCGTCGGGCTGATGGCCTACGAGTCGCAGATCGCGGGCGTCGGGGACGTCCCGCCGGGCCGTCCGGCGCGGGGCCGCGCCATCCGCGCCATGCAGCGGCAGTCCAGGGCGGAGCTGGCCCGGCGCCGGGCCGCGATCGTCCGGGCCGTCCGGGACCTCACCGACCTCGAGTTCGTCAACGGCGGCGGCACCGGCAGCGTCGAGACGACCGCGGCCGAGCGGGCCGTCACCGAGGTCGCGGCCGGCTCCGGCCTCTACCAGCCGCACCTGTTCGACCAGTACTCCAACTTCACCGGACGGCCCGCCGCGCTCTTCGCGCTGCCCGTCGTCCGGCGCCCGGCGCCCGGCGTCGTGACGTGCCTCGGCGGCGGCTACCTCGCGTCCGGCCCGGCCGACGCCGTCCGCCTCCCCCAGCCCTACCTGCCGACGGGCCTGTCCTTCGACGGCAACGAGGGCGCGGGCGAGGTGCAGACACCGCTGCTCGGCCGCGCGGCCGACCTGCTGTCGATCGGCGACCGCGTCTGGTTCCGCCACACCAAGGCCGGGGAGCTGTGCGAACGCTTCGACGCCCTGCACCTCATCGAGGACGGGCGGCACGTCCGCACCGTCCCCACCTACCGGGGCGAGGGCCGCACGTTCCTGTGACGGCCCGGCCCACCGTCTAGGTTGGGAGGATGAGCGACGCTCCCATCATCAGTGTCCGCGGCGAGGCGGTGCTGGAGGCCGAGCCGGAGATCGCGCGGCTGTCGGTGCACGTCCAGTCCCAGGAGTCCGACCGGCGCACCGCCCTCGACCGGCTCACCGAGCGCAACCAGCGGTGCCTCGACCTGGTCAAGTCCTATGGCGACGCCGTGGAGAAACTCGAGACCGGCGGCCTGTCGATCACCCCGCTGCTGAAGTACAGGAGGCGCGAGGGCGACATCCGGGCCTACCGCGGCACGGTCTGGATCAAGATCACGGTCAGCGACTTCGCGGTGCTGGGCGAGCTCGTCACGCGGCTCGGCGACCTGGAGCGCGCCTACGTCACCGGACCGGAGTGGGAGCTGCGGCAGGGCAGCGAGGTGTACCGGCGGGCCGCGCGGGAGGCGGCGCACGAGGCCGTCGAGCGCGCCCGCGGCTACGCCGAGGCGCTCGGCGCCCGGCTCACCGGCCTGGTGGAGCTGTCGGACGAGGGGCTCGGCCGCGACGGCGGCGCGGGCGGACCCGTCGCGCTCGCCGCCGCCTACGGTGCCCCGGCGGGCGGCGCCGCCGAGGAGCCCGAACCGATCGACCTGGAACCCGAGACGCAGATCGTCCGCGCCACCGTGGAGGCCCGCTTCACGACGACCGCCCCCGACCTCGCCTGAACACCCCGCCCGGCCTCGGCGAGTGGTTCGGCCTCGAACGACCGCCCGGGCACTGAACGGCGTGAGCGCCCGGCACGTACTCAGGGTGTGGGAGGAACGGACTGCGGGGTGTACCGGATCGGCCTCGGCGTCTACGCCATCGGACGGCTGGCCGGAGCCGAGGCCGACGCCCTGGCGACGCATCTGAACGGCTGCCCGCCGTGCCGCGCCGAACTGGCGCGGCTCCGCGACGTCGCCGAACTGCTCGCGCACTCCGCCCGGCAGTGGGGCGGCGCGATCCCGCCGCATCCGGACACGGGTCCCGCGCACCCCGGCGCCGTCGTGAAACGCGGAAGCGCCGGCCGCGGACCGCGGACCGGCGCCTCCAGGACGGGGCTCAGCGGCGCCTGCGCCTACGGCGCCGCAGGACCAGGGCGGTCACGATGACCGCCGCGCCGACGCCCGCGAGCACCAGCCGCTTGTCGATCTGACCGCCCTCGCCGTCGTCGTCGTCGGAGGGACGCACCATCGCGCCGATGGTCCTGGCGACGTGGTCGGCCTCCTCTTTCAGCCGATCCGCGCCCCGCTGGGCGACGTTCTTCGGGTTCACCCGGTCGGCCAGCTCGTCGATGGTGCGAGCCAGTTGCTGGCGGCTGCGCTCTATCTCCCGTTCCAGCGCCTCCGGGTCGCGGCTCTTGTCAGCCATGCCGTGTCCTTATCCTGTCGGGCGTACTCGCGCGGGTGGGAACCGTGACGAGCCGAGCGTGATCCCGCACAGTATTCCAAGCCTGATCCATTCCAAGCCTGCCGATCCGTCCCGAGCGCGAGCGGTTTCAAGCACGAGCGGTTTCAAGCACGAGCGGTTTCAAGCACGAGCGGTTTCAAGCACGAGCGGTTTCAAGCACGGTCCGTGCGGACCAGGCCGAGCGTGATCCGGACAGTCTCGCAGGTCTTCCCGCCGGATGCCCGCCGCACCCCAGCCGGTACCGTTGGACCCACCATCCGAGCGAAAGGCGGGACAGGGTGTCCGAGCGGCTGCAGCCGGGCGACGTCGCCCCCGATTTCGAGCTTTCCGACGCCGACGAGACCGCGGTGTCGCTGGCCTCGTTGCGCGGGAAGCGCGTGATCCTCTACTTCTACCCGGCGGCCATGACCCCTGGCTGCACCAAGGAGTCCGTCGACTTCGAGAGCAGCCTGTCCGAGCTGGAGGCCGCCGGCGTGACCGTCGTCGGCGTCTCCCCCGACAAGCCGGCCAAGCTCGCCAAGTTCCGGGACAAGGAGGGGCTCACGTTCCCGCTCCTTTCCGACCCGGACGCGCAGGTCCTGCAGGCCTACGGCGCCTACGGGGAGAAGAAGCTGTACGGCAAGGTCGTCGTCGGCGTCATCCGGTCGACCTTCGTCATCGGCCCCGACGGGAAGATCGAGAAGGCGTACTACAACGTGAAGGCGACGGGCCACGTGGAGCGCCTCCGCCGCGAACTCGGCGTCTAGACCCTGTCGAGAAGTGGCCGTGACCACGCGCGCGAACGCGTGACCTGGCCGGTGCCGCGAAGCCGGAGGCGAGCGGCACCGGCCAGATCGCGAAGCGATGCCGCGTTCGCCCGGGCACGGTCACGCAGCGAGCCGCAAGGCGAGCGAAGTGGGCCGGGACTGAGTAAAAACAGCCGGGTGCGGGCGGGGGGATTCGAACCCCCACGGTGTCGCCACCAACAGGACCTAAACCTGCCGCGTATACCTGATTTCGCCACGCCCGCCCGTGCCCCCGTCGGCGGTCCCGCCGGCGGGCTCGCCGGTGCTCCCGTCCGAGGACGCGTTCAGCTTAGCGTCCGGATCGGTCGGCGCGACAACGGTTTCTGAGGCCTCGCGGCGCGGCGCCCGGTACATGACCGCGACGACGACCGCGGTCACGGCGAGCGCGATCGACGCGGTGAGGAACGCCGTCTGGAGGCCGTCCGCAAAGGCCGTCCGCGCCTGGTCCGCCGCCCGCGGGCCGAGCCGCGTCGCCATCGCGAGGGACGTCTTCGCCTGCTCGGCTGCCGGGCCCGGCACGCTCCCGAGGTCGAGGTTCGCGCGGTAGGCCGACTGGAGCAGGCTGCCGAGGACGGCGATGCCGAGCGCGCCGCCGAGCTCGCGGGCCAGGTCGTTCATCGCCGAGCCCACGCCCTGCTTCTCGGCGGGCAGCGCGTCGGTGATCGAGGCGGTGGCCGGTGTCATCGCGAGGCCCATCCCCGCACCGAACGGGATGAGTCCGGCGAGCAGCAGCCAGTAGGTGCTGTCCTCGTCCAGCAGCGAGAAGACCAGCATCGCGACGCCGACGAGCAGCAGTCCCGCCGTGATGACGCGGCGCGGTCCGAGCCTGGCGGCCAGCCTCGGCGCGATGCCCCGGGCGAACGGCATCATCGTGAGCGCCATGGGCAGCAGGCTGAGCGCGCCGACGAGCGCGCTGTCGTCCTTCACGAGCTGCAGGTACTGCAGGATGATGAAGACGAAGCCGAAGAAGGCGAAGAACTGCAGGGTGATCGTGAGAGATCCCGCGGAGAACGCCCGGATGCGGAACAGCCGCGGGTCGAGCAGCGGGTCCGGCCGCCTGAGCTCCCACAGGACGAACCCGGCCAGGACGACCAGGGCGGCGGCGATGCCGAGCAGCGTCCGCGCGGAGGCCCAGCCGTGCGTCGGCGCCTCGATGATCGAGTAGACGCCGGCGCCGAGCCCGACGACGGTGATCAGCGCCCCGGTCAGGTCGAGCCTCGGGGCGTCCGGGTCGGCGGACTCGGGGACGACCGCGAGCGTCGCGACCAGCGCGACCGCGGCGAGGACGACGTTCATCCAGAACACCGACCGCCACGACCAGAACTCCAGCAGCGTCCCCGACACCAGCAGCCCGAAGATGCCGCTGGCCCCGGCGACGCCCGCCCAGGCGCCGACCGCGCGGGTGCGCTGCGCGGCCGGGAACGTCGAGGTGATCGTGGACAGCGTGGCCGGCATCACCAGGGCCGCGCCGACGCCGAGGACGCCGCGCATCGCGATCAGCTGGCCCGGGTCGCCCGTCAGCGCCGCCGCGGCCGAGCCCGCGCCGAACACGACGAGCCCGGCGGCGAGCGCGCGGCGCCGGCCGTAGCGGTCGCCGACCGCGCCGCCGAGCAGCAGCAGCGCCGCGAAGGCCAGCGCGTACGCGTCGATGATCCACGACAGCTCGGTGAGGCCCGCGCGCGTGTCGCGGGCGATGGACGGCACCGCCGTGTTGAGGGACGCCACGGCCGACACCACCGTGGCCAGGGACAGCATCACGGCCGGCAGCACCGCGCGGTGGACGGCGTCCGGCCCCTGCTTCGTGGGGTTCATGCCTCGAACCTGCCGCCGCGCCGGACTATATTTCAACCGTGATGAATAAAACCGGGAACGGGCGCGGACGGCGGCCCGGCAGTCCGGGCACCCGGGAGGCGATCCTCGCGGTGGCCCGCCGCCGGTTCCTGGCCGACGGGTACGGGCCCGTCACGATGCGCTCCATCGCCGCAGAGGCGGGGGTGGACGCCGCACTGATCAGCTACTTCTTCGGCTCGAAGAAGGGGCTGTTCGGCGCGGTCCTCGGGCTCGTCGCCAACCCGCCCGAGGTGCTGGCGGACGCGCTGCCCGGCGACCCCGCCACGCTGCCCGAACGCGTCCTGCACGCGATGGTCTCCGCCTGGGACGACCCCGAGCGCGGCGGGCCGCTGCTGCTCATGGTGCGGGCGGCCGTCCAGGACCCCGACCTGACCAGGCTGGTGCGCGAGATCCTGGAGCGCGAGATGATCAGCCGGATCGCCGACCACCTGGGCGGCCCCGACGCCACCGCGCGGGCCGGGGCGTTCGGCACCCAGCTCGCCGGGCTGATCTTCGCCCGCTACGTCCTCGCCGTGGAACCGGTCGCCTCGATGACGCCCGATGAATTAATCCGCTACCACGCACCCGGACTCCGCGCGGCCGTCCAACGTCCGCCCCGCCGGATGCGGTGACCGGCCCGGGCGGGCCGCCGCGCCCGCCCGGGCCGCGGGCGGGCCACCGGAAGCCGACCGGACTATTCGGACGAAAGCACTCGGCAGGCCGCGGCGGGCGTTCTAGGCTGGTCGGGTCCGTTCGCCACGCGCAGTCGGTGACACCATGATCACACAACTGGCGGGACCGCCGTGAGCTCCGGCTTCACGCATCGGCTGCTGCCCTTCTCCGGCGCGGAGGAGTACCTCGGCGGCGCCGTGCCGTTCCTGCGCGCGGGCCTCGACGCCGGCGACCGCGTCCTCGCGGTGTGCGGGACGGGGCGCGAGATGCTGCTGCGCGACGCCCTCGGGCCCGCGGCGGCCGGCGTCGAGTTCACCGAGGCCGCCGCCTGGTATGCGCATCCGTCCCGCACCCTCGCGGACTGCCTGGGCGACGCCCGCGAGACCGCGCGGCGGGGACGGCGGCTGCGCGTCCTCGGCGAGCCGGTCTGGGCGACGCGGCCCCCGCTGGAGGTCGTCGAGTGGCAGCGGACCGAGGCCGTGCTGAACGTCGCGTTCCGCGGCACCGGCGCCGCGATCATGTGCCCCTACGCGGCGACGCTCCCCGCCTCCGTCGTCGCGGCCGGGCGCCGGACCCATCCCGAGACCGTGCGCGGCGCGCGGACCGTCCCCAACCCCGGCTTCGTCAGCCCCACGGCGTACTGCGCCCGGTGCGACGGCGACCCGCTCCCCCCGCCGCCGGACGGCGCCGAGACCCTGGAGATCGAGCGGCCCGACCTGTACTGGCTCCGCGCGTGGGTCGCCGACTGCGCGCGGCGCACGCCGCTGCCCGGCGCCGACCGGCAGCGGCTCCTGGTCGCGGTGACGGAGGTCGTCACGAACGCGTTCCGGCACGGCGAGCCTCCCGTCGCGGTGCGGGTGTGGACCGATGCCTCGCCCGGGGCGGCCGCACTGGTCTGCGAGGTCACCGACGAGGGCCGGTGGGAGCCGGACGGCGGGTTCGGGCTCGTCCCGCCGCGGCCGGACGGCGGTACGCCGGGCGGCCGGTTCGGGCTGTGGGCGGTGCGCCTGCTGTGCTCCCTCGTCCAGATCCGGACAGGGGACGGCGGCACCGCCGTGCGGCTGCGCCTGGCCCTGCCCGCCGATGCGACCACGGCGAACCGCCTGAGCGGCCCGTCCCCGGGACGCGGCGGAGCGAACGGAGCGTGAGGAACTCCATGCGTTGGGCTTCCAACCGCGCCGGACCGGCGTACGCTGAACGAATCCGCCTCGCAGTGATGGGGAGGCCATGGAGACATCCTGGTTCGCCGAGCGCTCCGTAAGCGCCGTACGTCCCGGAGACCACGGCTGGTTCGCCTACAGCAGCCCGGAGCACCGTGACCGGGTCATCGGGACCTTCCTCCGGGAGGGCTTGGAAAGCCCCGAGAAGGTCGTGTACGTCACCGACGTCCCGGCCGAACTGCTGCCCGGTCTCGGTCCCGAGGGGCCGATCGACGTGGAGGCCCGCGTGAGGTCGGGCCAGCTGCGGGTCATCCCGCGGCAGGAGGCCTGCCTCGACCGCCGCGGCGCCTTCGAGCCGGCCCGGATGGCCGACACGATCGCCCGCGAGGTCGGCGCCGCGTTCGACCAGGGCTTTCGCGCGGCGCGCGTCACCACCGACTACAGCTGGCTGCTGAACGGCCCCGGCCGGTCCGACCTCGGCCGGATGCTGCGCTGCGAGCACCGGGTGGGCGACGCCGTCTCGCCGAGCACCATGGCGATGGCGATCTGCCAGGTCGACCGGCACGCGTGCCCGCCCGCCGAGCTCAACGACCTCCGCGACACACACGAGGTCCTCGTGGAAGTGAACCCCGAATTCGACGACGGGATCCTGAAGATCGTGCGCACGTTCGAGCCCGAGGGCCTGCGCGTCGAGGGCGAACTCGACGCCGCGCGGCACTCGGTGTTCGCCGAGCAGCTCGCCCAGGTGCGGCCCGGCGGCAGCGTCCACCTCGACCTGGCCCGACTCGGGTTCATCGACCTCGGCGCGCTGCACCTGCTGGCCAGGCACGCCACGCGGCTGCCCGCCGACGCCGCGCTCGTCCTCGACCACCTGTCGCCGGACGTCGAGAGCGTCATCGACCTGGTCGGCTGGCACCGGCTGCCCGGCCTCGCCCGGGGGCGGCGCCTGGCGGAGACGGAGGGCATCTCCTGATGGCACTGGAACACAAGGCGTTCATGTACCAGGGCATCGAGGAGTTCCTGTCGGTCGCGGCGCCCTTTCTCCAATCGGGTGTGGAGAGGGACGACGTCGTGCTCGCCATCGCCCGCGAGCCCCACCTGTCCGCCCTGCGGGACTCGCTCCCCGCCCATCGCGACGCAGTCGTCTTCCACGACTCCGCCACCTTCTACCGGCATCCGGTGCACACGCTGCGCGACTACCAGAACATCGTGAAGGAGAGCGCCCCGCGCACCATCTGCGCGCTCGCCGAACCGGTCTGGTCCGGGCTGGACGAGCGCCGGACGCTCGAATGGATCCGCTACGAGTCGCTCATCAACGTGGTCTTCGGCGAGTCGGGGGCACGCGCCCTGTGCCCCTACGACTCGGCGGAGCTGCCGCCCCGCATCCTCGACGAGGCCCGCCGCACCCACCCGCTGCTGCTCGCTCCGGGCCACGACGGCGAGAACGACGAGTACGTCGACCCGGTGGAGTTCGGCTCCGGCTTCGACAGCCGGTTCAGCCTCGACCGCCCGGCCGGCGCGGAGTACCTCCCCATCGACGGCGACGACCTGCACGCGCTGCGCGTGTTCGTCGGCGAGCGCGCCCACCGGCACGGGCTGGCCAAGCAGCAGGCGCAGAACCTCGTCACCGCCGCCAACGAGGTCGCCGCGAACGCCCTCCAGCACGGCACGCCGCCGATCGGGCTGTGGGTGTGGCAGGACGGCACCGACCTGGTCTGCGAGATCGGCGACCACGGCTTCTGGCGCCCCGGGCCCGACGCCCTGACCGGCTTCATCCCGCCCGACTCCGCCCTCCAGCGCGGGTTCGGGCTGTGGACCGTCCGCCTCCTGGTCGACCTGATGGAACTGCGCGCCGGATGGGACGGCACCTTCGTCCGCCTCCGCTGCGGCTGACCGGCCAGACGGCAACACGGGCGACACCGGGAGGGAGCCTCCGCGGAAGGTGGGTCAGGCCAGGCCCGCGGCGTGCAGGGCGCTCGGGACGATCTCGGCGAGCGCGCGGAACGCCCGGCCGCGATGGCTGATGGCGTCCTTCTCCGCGGCCGTCAGCTCCGCGTTCGTGCGGGTCCCGCCCTCCGGCAGGAAGATCGGGTCGTAGCCGAACCCGCCGGCGCCGCGCGGCTCCCGGATGACGGTGCCGTGCATCCGGCCCTCGACGCAGTGCTCGGCGCCGCCCGGGACGACCAGCGCCGCCGCGCACACGAACGAGCCGCCGCGCCTGTCGTCGGCCACGTCGGCGAGCTGGTCGAGGACGAGCCGCAGGTTGGCGGCGTCGCGGTCGCCCCCCGCGCCGAAGCGCCCCGACCAGCGGGCCGACAGCACGCCGGGCATGCCGTTCAGCGCGTCCACGCACAGACCGGAGTCGTCGGCGACGGCGGGCAGCCCGGTGAACGCGGCGATCGCGCGGGCCTTGAGCAGCGCGTTGCCCTCGAAGGTGAGCTCGGTCTCGGGCACGTCGGGGGCGCCGGGGAAGCCGTCGAGGCCGACGACGTCGAGGTCGCCGAGGATACGGTGGAGTTCCGCCACCTTGCCCTTGTTGTGGGTGGCGAGGACGACCCGGCTCATCGGCCGAGGGCCTCGTTCTGGATGCGGGTCAGCTCGGCGCAGCCGGCGGCGCCGAGGTCGAGCAGCGCGTCCAGCTCCGCCCGGTCGAACGGGGCGCCCTCGGCGGTGCCCTGCACCTCGACGAACCGGCCGTCGCCGGTGCAGACGACGTTCATGTCCGTCCCGGCGGCGGAGTCCTCCTCGTAGCAGAGGTCGAGGCGGGGCTCGCCGTCCACGACGCCGACGCTGACCGCCGACACCGAGGTGATGAGCGGGTCGCCCTTGAGGAGGCGGCGCTCGCGCATCCAGCTCACCGCGTCGGCCAGCGCGACGTACGCGCCTGTGATCGCGGCGGTGCGGGTGCCGCCGTCGGCCTGCAGGACGTCGCAGTCGAGCTGGACGGTGTTCTCGCCCAGCGCCTTGAGGTCGAGGCACGCCCGGATCGACCGGCCGATCAGCCGGGAGATCTCGTGGGTGCGGCCGCCGATCCGCCCCTTGACGGACTCGCGGTCGTTGCGGGTGTTGGTCGCGCGCGGCAGCATCGCGTACTCCGCGGTGACCCAGCCGAGGCCGCTGTCGCGCCGCCAGCGGGGCACCGAGTCCTGGACGGACGCGGCGCACAGCACCCGGGTCGCGCCGAACTCGACGAGCACCGAGCCCTCCGCGTGATCGAGCCATCCGCGCTGGATGCGGACGGGACGGAGGCGGTCGGAGGCGCGGTCATCGGGGCGAGGCATGCGCCCACCCTAGCGGTCGGGCGGCGTCAGACCCCGCTTACCACCGGTTGACACCCGGCCCCCGATGGGTTGCTCTGGCAGTGTCCTCTCGAAGCCCTACCGAGTCCTACCCGCCCCTTTCGCACCGAGTCGACGGCCTGAGGCGATGCCCCTAGAGATCGAACGCAAATTCCTCCTCGGCGCGGAACCCGACTGGACGCATCCAGCGCTCCGCGACGCCGACGTGATCGAGTACGAGCAGGTCTACCTGAAGGTCGACGGCACCGATCAGCTCCGCATCCGCCGCGGCGTGCGGCACGGCCGCGCCGCCTACCGTCTGGCGCGGCTGCACCGGCTGTCCGACGGCGTGCGGGAGGTCGAGGAGCGGGAGCTCGACCGCGGCGAGTACGACGAGCTCCGCGCCGGCCGGGACCCGCGCCGCGAGATCATCGCCAAGGTGCGCCGGTGCTTTCGCTGGCGGGGTCAGCTGTTCGAGCTCGACGACATCCGCCGCCCGGTCAGCCGCGCATGCCACCTGCTGGAACTCCAGGTCGAGAGCCTGGAGCAGAGCTTCACCCTGCCGGACTTCCTCGTCATCGACCGCGAGGTCACCACCGAGCCCGCGTTCTCCAACGCCGTGATCGCGCTCGGTTGGCGCGGCGGCCGGTCCCTCCTGGAGGCTTCATGACCCGCCACGAACTGGCCGCACGGCTCGCGCGGAGACTTCGGCCCCCGGGAACGCGGGCGAGCGACGCGCTACACGCCGCGCTCGCGCCGTTCGCCACCCCGGAGGCCGTCCGCGACCTGCTGTGCGGGACGCTGCGCGACGAGCAGTGGCTCGACGCGGTGCGGGACGCCTCCTACCGACATGACAACGGCTTCGACAAGATCGTGCTGATGGCGGGCGCCGGATACCAGTTCCGGCTGCACGTGTGGCGGGAAGTCCCTCGGGAGGCCGAGGTGGAGAACGTCCACAACCACCGCTGGGACTTCTCCTCGGTGATCCTGCTCGGCGGATACCGGTTCCAGGAGTTCACCCCGGACCCGGGCGGCTGCCCCTTCCACGCCTACGGCTACGTGTCCGAGCGCGGCTCCGCCTCGTACTCCCTGGAGGCGCTCGGACAGCGGGGCCTCACCCGCTCCTTCGACGCGCACCTGCGGGCGGGCACGTCCTACACGCTCACGTCCGACGTCCTGCACCGGGTGTCGAACCCGCCGGGCCGGCTCACCATGAGCCTCGTCCTGCAAGGACCGCACCAGCCGGACTCCGCGGTCCTGGTCTACGCGGAGAAGCGACTGCCCTCGGGCAGGACGCTCCCGCGCGCCGGTTTCTCGCACGAGGACCTGCGCCACCTGCTGGGAGACCTCGTCGACGAACTCGCCGACCCGCTCGCGGTCTGACCCACACCGCTCCCCCGGTCACACCGCACCGGGTCACACGGCACACACGGCTTCGCCGCGCCGGGTCAGGCCGACCTCGCGACGTCCAGGAGTTCGCGTGCCAGTTCCGGGCTGCCGGCCGCGACGAACGACACCGGTCTGCCGTACATGGAGCGGTGCGCCGCGAGCGGGGCGCCCGACAGGTCGAGCACGTGACCTCCCGCCGCGGCGACCAGCAGCATCCCGCCCCCGACGTCGAGCAGGCCGCCCTCGTGGCAGATCATGCCGTCCAACTGCCCCGTCGAGATCAGGGCGAGGTCCAGCGCGGGCGCCCACATCGAGAGGATCCGTTTGCACCGGCCGCCGAGCACCCCGTGCATCCGCTCGCCCCAGACGCGTCCGGCCGCCGAGTAGTTCGTGACGAGCGAGACGGTCGAGCGGCGCAGCGGGACGGGCGGGCACGCCGCCGCGGCGCCGCGGGACGAGGCCCCGCCGTTCGCCGCGTCCGTCGCGACGAACTCGCGCTCCAGAAGCGGATCGACGACGAGCGCCATGACGGGACGGCCTCCGCGGAACAACGTGATCATGTAGAGGTTCCAGCCCCACCGGCCGTCCTCGATGGAGCGGTGGTTCTCCAGGTAGAGCAGCGACCTGTCGACGGCCTCGCGCACCCTGTGCGGCAGTTCCCTCGCCACCACGGACGCGTGGTACCAGCTGAGCGCGGTCGCGAACAGCGCGGCCCGGTCGACCTCGTCGCCGCGCGCCTCCAGATCGGCCATCGACAGGAGCCGGGTCCTGCCGCCCGCGGCCGGGAACTCCTGCGGGCCGCGCGCCACCGCGCAGACGGTCAGCCGCCGGCGCTCGCCGGACTCGGCCGCCAGCAGCCCGAGGTAGTCGACGTCGAGGCCGAAGCGGTCCTTCGCCGTCCGCACGACGAGGGGCCCGAGGCCCTCCCCCGCGGTCTCGCCGTGGCCGGCGCGCTCCACCGGCGAGCGGAGCGGCAGGATGGCCGCCCCTTCCGTCCGGACGAGGAAGCCGGCCCTGCTCTCCGCGTAGAGGACCAGCTCCAGCACCGGCCCCCGGCCGCCCGGACGCACAGATGGGTCCCCGGCCTCGCGTGCACCGTCGTCCACGACCACTCCCGCGCTCGCACCCCGGCGCGCGGGGCGGGTGCCGGGGCGCGCAGGGCGTGTGCCCATTGCGATTTCCGGGTCATGCTTTCATGCGACGACATGTCGGACTGTGCGGTCGTACACAGTCCTGGCGCCGCGGTCATGGTCGCCGCACCGGCGGACGCGCCGGTGGCCGGGGCTCCTCACAGGTCGTAGACCGCGCCGACCTCTGCCAGTTCGATCGGGCCGCGGTAGCCGCTGTCCTTCGCTTCGGAGAGCGTCTGGGACGGGTCGTTCCACGGGAGCAGGTGCGTCAGGACCAGCCGGCCCACCTCGGCTCGCTCCGCGTGCTCGCCCGCCTCCCTGCCCGTCAGGTGCATGTCCGGCGGCAGCCCCGGCCGGTCCGCGAACGCCGCCTCGCACAGGAACAGGTCGGAGCCGCGCGCCAGCCGCACCAGCTCGTCGCTGTGCCCGGTGTCGCCGGAGTAGGTGAGCGCGCTGCCGCCGTGCTCGATCCGCAGGCCGTACGCCTCGACCGGGTGGTTCATCAGCGCGGTGGTCACCGTGAACGGGCCGATGCGCATCGGCCCCGGCTCCAGCGGGCGGAAGTCGAAGGTGTCGGTCATCTCCGGGTTCGGTTCCAGCTCGTACGCCTTGATCATGTGTTCCGCGGTGCCGCGGGGGCCGTAGACGGGGATGCGCGGGGCCGGGCCGTCCGGGCAGTACGTCCGCGCGATCCAGTAGACCGTGAGGTCGAGGCAGTGGTCGGGGTGCAGGTGCGAGATGCAGATGGCGTCGATGTCCAGGACGCCGTGGAAGCGCTGGAGGCTGCCGATCGCACCGTTGCCGATGTCGAGGAGCAGGGAGAAGCCGTCCGCCTCGATCAGATAGCTGGACGCGGGGCTGTCCGGCCCTGGGAAGCTGCCGGAGCAGCCGATCACGGTGACCCGCACGCTCACTCCTCCTCTTGGGTTCCCGAGGAATCAGGTCGTCAAAGCCTTGCTCAACGTGCTCTCCACCGGACCGATCTCCGGTCCGAGGAAGCGGCGTCCGAGCTCGGCGAACACGGCGGGGTCACCGGTGGCGCGGAACCGGTGACCCGGCCGGGGCTTCGCCTCGGCGCGGGCCAGTCCCCGATCGTGCAGCACTCGGTACACGTCCTTGGCGGTCTCGTCGGCGCTTGAGACCAGTGTGACCCCGTCTCCCACCACATACGAGATGACGCCCGCCAATAGGGGGTAGTGCGTGCAGCCGAGGATGAGGGTGTCGCAGCCCGCGTCCACGATCGGGCGCAGGTAGCCGCGGGCCGCGTCGAGCAGTTCGTCGCCCATCGTCACGCCCGCCTCCACGAACTCGACGAAGCGCGGGCAGGCGGCGCTGACCAGTTCGATGTGCGGCGCGGCGGCGAACGCGTCCTCGTAGGCGCGGCTGTTCACCGTGGCCTCGGTGGCGATCAGCCCGACCCGCCCGTTGGAAGTGGCACGAGCGGCGCGGCGGGTCGCCGGGTTGATGACCTCCACGACAGGGACGTCGTAGCGCTCGCGGGCGTCGCGCAGCATCGCCGAGCTGGCGCTGTTGCAGGCGATCACCAGCATCTTCACGCCCTGCTCGACCAGCTCGTCCAGCATCTCCAGGGCGAACGCGCGGACCTGCGCGATCGGGCGCGGCCCGTACGGCTGGCGGGCGGAGTCGCCGAGGTAGACGATCGGCTCGTTCGGCAGCTGGTCGAGGATGGCCCGGGCGACGGTGAGGCCCCCGAAGCCGCTGTCGAAGATCCCGATGGGCGCGTCTGGGAGGCCGTCCCCCCGGGATGGATCTGACATGGTGCACAAGGCTAAGCGACAGGACCCCGCCCAGGTGCGTCATGCGTTGGACATCACACCGTCACGCACCGGAAAACCGTCCAGCTCACGCCGCGGGCGCATGATCCGTTCGTTCGCCGATCCGGAACACCGGTGTGTCGCGGCGGTCAGGACCGGGCGAGGGGGACGCGGGCGATCTGGCGGCTCTGCGCGACGAGGCGGCCGGTGGTGTCCCACACCTCGACCTCCTCGTCGAACCAGCCGCCGGCGAGGAGCCGCCCGGTGCCGTGCACGGCGAGCCAGCCGGGCGCCGGGACGGCCCGCATGTGCCAGGTCAGCTCGACGGTCGGGGCCCAGCCCTGCGCGCCGAGGTTGAGTGCCACGGGCGGCAGCGCGTCCACGGCGAGGGCGAGGGAGTAGCCGTCGAACTCGTGGCCGCAGCGGTGCCGGAACCAGCCGCGGATCTCCGGGCGCCCGCTGGGGCGCCCGTCCAGCCAGCCCATCGTCGTCCGGTCGAAGCGCATGTCGACCTGGTCGGCGAAGCCGCCGTCGACGGCGGCGGGCGGCCGGAACCCCGTGCACTCCTCCAGCGGCGGGAGCGGGGCGGGCGCCTCGGCCGCGAAGTCGGGCTCGGCGGCCGGGTCGAGGGTGCCGGTGGTGATCAGCGCGTCCACGACGGGACGGCCGTCCTGGACCAGGGTGACGAAGGAGGAGGCGGCGGTGCGGCCCACCTTGCGGGAGTCGACGACCAGCTCGGCGGGGCCGGGCTTGGCGACGCGGTGGAAGTTCGCCGCGGTCGAGACGGGATGCTCGTGCGGCGAGGAGTCGACGGCGGCGCGGGCGAGCACGGCCATCAGGTAGCCGCCGTTCAGCGCCTGGGCGATGCCGTAGCCCTCGTCCAGGACGGCCTCGTACCGGCCCTCGCCGACCGGCTTCACCGCCGTCGACTCCCCGAACCCGCTCATCCGCACTCTCCCGGCTCGACCGCCTCGGCGAGCGCCCACCGAGACGGTTCTAGAATCACGTTCGAGTACGCACTCTACCTGCCCCGCCCCCCATTGCGGGGCGCGGGGTCAGGCCCAGAGCTGGCCTTCGAGGCGGGCCTCGGCCTCCTCCAGCGTGCCGCCGTAGGCGCCGGTGGACAGGTACTTCCAGCCGCCGTCGGCGACGATGAACACGATGTCGGCCCGCTCGCCCGCCTTCACCGCCTTCTTCGCCATCCCGATCGCGGCGTGCAGCGCCCCGCCGGTGGAGATGCCCGCGAAGATGCCCTCCTGCTCCAGCAGCTCGCGGGTGCGGCGCAGCGCGTCCAGCGACCCGACGGAGAACCGCGTCGTCAGGACCGAGTCGTCGTAGAGCTCGGGGATGAAGCCCTCGTCGATGTTGCGCAGCCCGTACACCAGCTCCCCGTAGCGCGGCTCCGCCGCCACGATCCTGATGTCCGGCACGCGCTCGCGCAGGAAACGGCCGACGCCCATCAGCGTGCCCGTCGTGCCGAGCCCGGCGACGAAGTGCGTCACCGACGGCAGGTCGGCGAGGATCTCCGGGCCGGTCGTCTCGTAGTGCGCGAGAGCGTTGGCCTCGTTGCCGTACTGGTAGAGCATCACCCAGTCGGGGTTCTCCTCCGCCAGCCCCTTCGCCACCCGCACGGCCTCGTTCGACCCGCCGGCGGCCGGCGAGGAGATGATCCGCGCGCCCCACATCTCCAGCAGCTGGCGGCGTTCGGCGGAGGTGTTCTCCGGCATCACGCACACCATCGAGTAGCCGCGCAGCTTGGCGACCATGGCCAGCGAGATGCCGGTGTTGCCGGACGTCGGCTCCAGGATCGTGCAGCCGGGCGTCAGCAGCCCCTCCTTCTCCGCCTTCTCGATCATGTGGAAGGCGGGGCGGTCCTTCACCGAGCCGGTGGGGTTGCGGTCCTCCAGCTTGGCCCAGAGCCGGACGTCCTCGCTCGGCGACAGCCGCGGCAATCCCACCAGCGGGGTGCCGCCCAGCGAGTCCAGAAGTGAGTCGAATCGCATGTGGCGCTCGTCCCGACCGGCTCAGCCGCCGGCGACGGCCGGCAGGATCGTGACGCTGTCGCCGTCGGCGACCTCCGTCTCCAGGCCGCCGAGGAAGCGCACGTCCTCGTCGTTCAGGTAGACGTTGACGAACTTGCGCAGGCCCTTGTCGTCCACGAGCCGGTCGCGCAGGCCCGCGTGCCGGGTGTCCAGGTCGGCGAACAGCTCGTCGAGCGTGCCGCCCTTGCCCTCGACGGCCTTGGCGCCGCCGGTGAGGTTACGCAGGATCGTCGGGATCCGGACCTCGATCGCCATCGCGATGATCTCCTTAAACGTCGTACGGGACTGCCCGCCCTCTGGCGTAGAACCGGGCGGGCGGCGGGATGATTCCAGGCGTGATCAGCGCGTCAGCGACAGTCGTAGACGACTTCGGCGCGCGAGTGCCCGAACAGGAAGCTCTGCACGGGTGGCACCGCCGGGGCCCCGGCGCGGCGCTTCTCGCCGCCCGTCCCATGCCCGCTCGTCCACATGTCGACCAGTTTACCGGCCGGGGGCCCGCCGATCCCGGCCGCCTCCGGCCCGGCCGGCACCGCTCGCCTGTCAGTAGCGCTCGACGATGGTGACCTCTTCCTCGGTCACCTCGCCGTCCACTATCCGGAACGAGCGGAATTCGGCGTCGTCCTCCTCGCGGGTCGAGACGAGGACGTAGTGGGCGGTCGGCTCGGACGCGTAGGAGATGTCGGTGCGGGAGGGGTAGGCCTCGGTCGCGGTGTGCGAGTGGTAGATCACCACCGGCTCCTCGTCCCGGTCGTCCATCTCCCGCCACACCTTCAACTGCTCCTGGGAGTCGAACCGGTAGAACGTCGGGGAGCGCTCCGCGTTGACCATGGCGACGAACCGGACGGGGCGGTCCGAGCCGACCGGGCCGGCGATGATGCCGCAGGCCTCGTCGGGGTGGTCCGCGCGCGCGTGCGCGATGATCTGGTCGACCAGGGCCCGTTCAATCGTCAGCATGCCCGCAAGCTTAGAAGGCGGTCACTGCAGCGCGTGGACGAGACCGTCCTGCAGCATCGTCAGCCAGTCGTAGGCCGCGAACATGGGGGCGCGCGGGTCGCGCGGGTCGAGGCCGCCGGCCTCCTCGTACCAGTCCTCGGTGATGTCGAGCCGGGTGCCGAGCGCCAGCCGGACGTCGTTCAGCGCCCGCAGCCACTCCTGCAGCTGCTTCTCGTCGAGGACGGTGTCGGTGCCCGTCTCGCCCAGCGCGCCGAGGACGGCCCGCGCGGCCTCGCGCTTGCCGTCGCGCAGCCCCATCTCGGTGTAGCGGCGGAACTCCCCGGCGGCCTCGCCGTCGTCGCGGTAGGCGTCGGGGAACAGCCGCGCGAGGACCGGGTCGTCCGACTTCGTGGCGTTCTCGGCGATGCCCATGGAGGCCAGCTCGTCGTCGGCGCCGGGCGCGTCCCCCAGCAGGGCGAGCAACTGCTCCATGAGGGCGCGCAGCAGCGCGGTCTCCTCCGGCTCCAGCCGCACCCGGAAGCCCTGGCGCGTCTTCCTCACATGGCTCATCGGCTCAGTCGTCCCGTTTCACGGTCGCCCACAGGCCGTAGGAGTGCAGGATCTCCACGTCCCGCTCCATCTCCTCGCGGGTGCCGTTGGCCACCACGGCGCGGCCCTTGTGGTGCACGTCGAGCATCAGCTTCTCGGCCTTGGTCTTGGGGTAGCCGAAGACGGCCTGGAACACGTACGTGACGTACGACATCAGGTTGATCGGGTCGTTCCAGACGATGGCCAGCCAGGGCCGGTCGGCGCTCACGTCCTCCGCTGCGTCCGGCCGCTCCAGTTCGACCGGTGCGGGCGCCGTGCTCATGGCGCTCATTGGCCGGGTCGCCCCCTCTCTGCGCGCGGTCCGTCCGCCCACCGCATCCGATGCTAATGCGCCTCCCCCTCTCCTTGTGGGCGACGATCCCCCACACCCGCGCGCCGGGCACGGCGGCCCGAATCACCATGGTGCCCGCAGTCGGTCCTAAAGTTCCACTTGTGAACCTTGGTGACGGCACGGCCCTGCTGACCGACCAGTACGAGCTGACCATGCTGCAGGCCGCCCTCCGCAGCGGGACGGCGGGCCGCCGCGCGGTCTTCGAGGTGTTCGCCCGGAGCCTGCCCGCCGGACGCCGCTACGGGGTCGTCGCGGGCACCGGGCGGCTCCTCGACGCCATCCGGGCGTTCCGGTTCGAGGACGCCGAACTGGAGTTCCTCACCGCGAACCGCATCGTGGACGAGCCCACGGCACGCTGGCTGGAGAAGTACCGCTTCACCGGGAACGTCTGGGGTTATCCCGAGGGCGAGTGCTACTTCCCGGAATCGCCGATCCTGATGGTCGAGGGGACGTTCGGGGAGGCGGTGCTGCTGGAGACCATCGCCCTGTCGGTCCTCAACCACGACTGCGCGATCGCGTCCGCCGCGTCCCGGATGGCGCAGGCCGCCCAGGGCCGCCCGATCATCGAGATGGGGTCGCGGCGCACCCACGAGCGCGCCGCCGTGGCCGCCGCCCGCGCCGCGTACATCGCCGGGTTCACCACCACGTCCAACCTGGAGGCGGGGCGGCTGTACGGCGTCCCCACCGCCGGGACGAGCGCGCACTCCTTCACCCTCCTGCACGACAGCGAGCGGCACGCGTTCGAGGCGCAGCTCGCGGCCCTCGGCGGGGGCACCACGCTGCTGGTCGACACCTACGACGTCGAGCGGGCCGTCCGCGCGGCGGTGGAGCTGGCCGGGCCAGCGCTCGGCGCCGTCCGGATCGACAGCGGCGACCTCGGCGTCATGGCGCGGCGCGTCCGCGAGCAGCTCGACTCCCTCGGCGCGCACGGCACGCGCATCGTGGTGACCGGCGACCTGGACGAGTACGGCATCGCGGCGCTCGCCGCGGCGCCCGTGGACGGGTACGGCGTGGGAACGTCCCTGGTGACCGGCTCCGGTGCCCCCACGGCGTCGCTCGTCTACAAGCTCGTCGCGCGGGCGGACGGCCCGGAGGAGGACGCGCCCATGCGCCCGGTGGCGAAGCGCTCGGCGGGCAAGCCGAGCCGGGGCGGACGCAAGACGGCCGTCCGGCGCGTCGACGGGCACGGCGTCGCCTACGCCGAGACCGTCTTCACCACGGAGCCGACGACGGGCCCCCGCGACCGCGTCCTCCAGGTGCCGCTGATCCGCGACGGCGAGGTCGTCGGACGCGAGGCCACCGGAAGGGAGGCGCTCCGCGAGGCCAGGGAACGCCACGCCCGGTCGATCGCCGAACTGCCCCCGACGGCGCTCCAGCTGTCCAAGGGGGAGCCCGCCGTCCCGACCGAGTTCGTCGACGGCGGACCACGCCGTTGAGCCGTCCCGCTTGGGGGAGCGAGCCTGGGGTACGGTCGGAGCGGATCCGGTGGGGCAACCGGCAGAGGGAGCGGTCATGGGCAAGAAGGCTCTGATCATCGTGGACGTGCAGAACGACTTCTGCGAAGGCGGTTCGTTGGCGGTCGCGGGCGGGGCGGCGGTGGCCACCGCGATCTCCGAGTACGTGGCCGCCCACCGGTCCGAGTACGCGCACATCGTGGCGACCCGCGACTTCCACCTCGACCCGGGCGGCCACTTCTCCCCCGAACCGGACTTCGCCGACACCTGGCCGCCGCACTGCGTGATCGGCACCCCGGGCGCCGACTTCCACCCCAACCTGGCCCTCGCCCCCATCGAGGCCGTGTTCAGCAAGGGCCGCGAGACCGCCGCCTACAGCGGCTTCGAGGGCTTCTCCGACGACGAGACCCCGCTGGCCGACTGGCTCGCCGCCCGCGGCGTGGACGCCGTCGACGTCGTCGGCATCGCCACCGACCACTGCGTCCGGGCCACCGCGGTGGACGCCGTCCGCGCGGGCCTGCGCACCACCGTCCTGCTCGACCTCACGGCCGGCGTCAGCAAGGCCACGGTCGACCGGGCGCTCGAGGAACTGGCGCAGGAGGGCATCGTCACGTCCGGCGCCCCGACGGTGACCGCCTGACCATGACCCCGAACACGCCCCCGGACAAGACCTCGCCCGTGCCCGCGAGCCCGCCGTCGCGCACAGCGCAGCCCATCACAGCGCAGCCCACCGCAGCGCAACCCACCGTCATCCTGATCGCCGGCGTGTCCGGGAGCGGCAAGACCACCATCGGCACGCTCCTCGCCGAACGCCTCGGCTGGGAGTACGCCGAGGCCGACTCGTTCCACTCCGAGGCCAACGTCGCCAAGATGCGCGCGGGCCACCCGCTCACCGACGAGGACCGGCTCCCCTGGCTGCGCGCCATCGCGGCGTGGATAGCCGACCGGCTCGACACCGGCCGCCCCGGCGTCGTCACCTGCTCCGCCCTCAAGCGCAGCTACCGCGACATGCTGCTCGACGGCCACGCGGGCGTCCGCCTGGTCCTCCTGGACGGCGACCGCAACACGATCGCCGCCCGCATGCGCTCCCGCAAGGGCCACTACTTCAAGGTCGAGATGCTCGACTCCCAGTTCGCCGACCTGGAACCCCCGGCACCCGACGAGAACGTCGTCACCGCCCCCATCACGGGCACACCCGAGGAAACGGTCACCCACATCCTCAAGGCCCTCGACCTGGCCCCCACCGCCTCCTGACCACCTCCGCCTGACCAACGCCGCCTGACCAACGCCGTCCGACCACCTTCCCCAGGCCGAACGAGTGATCACTCCGGACGGTCTGCCGACTTCGATCCGGGCCACCGGGCGGCGAAGGCGGGATGTGGTCGCTCGACGAGAACGCTGGCTGCGTCCGGCGAGGCATGGGTCCGCGTCAGCCGCGGCAGGCTGCCCCATACGAACGGGACGACGGAGCCGAGGACCGCCGCCATCCCGGTGAGCATGGGGAGGACGAGCCCGGTGTCCGGCGCCCCCGCCGAGATCCGGACGACCACGACGCCTGCGAGCAGCAGCAGACCGCCCCAGAACATCACGTTGGCCAGAACCAGCCCGGCCGCCCGGACGGCGGCGCAGCGGACGCACAGCGGCCACCCGTCGGCCCGTACCACCCGCGTCTTACGTGCCCACTCGCCCAGGCGGGCGGTCATCACGGCGCCGTTGCCACCGCGCGGAGTGCTCACCTCCGGCCGGGACTTGACCGCGAACGTGACCCGGCGGGTCGCGGGCGCACCATGGCGAACGCACACCGGCAACGGGACCGCCGGATGCGTCAGTTCCTCAGCCGGAATGCCCACGAAACCGCTCATGACAACTCTTCTCAACCGCGAATAGCCCGGATCCTGCCAGCACGGTACGTCCCGAGCAATGGTGCCCGCCGCATCGGATGTTTCGGCGTCCAGATCCGTACCGTCGTGCACGGCCTTGGCGAGCGCCGGGGAACGGCCCGTGGCCACCGACGGAGACCTCCTCCCCTGGCTGCGCGCCATCGCCGCGTGAATCCCTGATCGGCTCGACACCGGCCGCCCCGGCGTCGTCACCTGCTCCGCCCTCAAGCGCGGAACCGCGGTGCGGCACCAGATCACCGAGTTGTTGCCGACGATCCACAGCATATGATCTCATCTGAGATTATCTCAGATAGAAATTACGTCGATCGACGGGAGACGTCCATGCTCGAGCCGATCCGCCGGCGCGCACCCGAGGCGTACGGCACGCCGCTCACCGTCCGGGGCGACGCGCCGCGTCCGCTCCCGCGCCTCGCGGGAGGGCGTCGATGATCGCGGCCTCCCCTGACGAGCAGGTCCGCGACGAGGTCATGACCGCGGCCGACGTGGTCAAGTCCTATGGAGCCGGTGACGGCGCGGTGACCGCGCTGCGCGGGGTGTCGGCGGCGTTCACGCGGGGCCAGTTCACCGCGATCATGGGGCCGTCCGGGTCGGGGAAGTCGACCTTCCTGCACTGCCTGGCCGGACTGGACACCGTGACGTCCGGCACCATCGTCGTCGGCGGGGCCGAACTCACCCGCCTGTCGCGCACCCGGCGCACCGAACTGCGCCGCGACCGGATGGGGTTCGTGTTCCAGTCGTTCAACCTGCTGCCGATGCTCACCGCCGAGGAGAACATCCTGCTCACCGGACGGCTCGCGGGCCGCCGCGCGGACCCGCGCTGGTTCGACACGATCGTGGACGCGCTCGGGCTGCGGGAGCGGCTGTCGCACCGGCCGAGCGAGCTGTCGGGCGGGCAGCAGCAGCGGGTCGCCGTGGCGCGGGCGCTGCTGACGCGGCCGGAGGTGCTGTTCGCCGACGAGCCGACCGGCAACCTCGACTCCCGCTCGGGCGCCGAGGTGCTGGGGTTCCTGCGTACCGCCGTCGACGCCTACCGGCAGACGGTGGTCATGGTGACGCACGATCCCGTCGCCGCCGCACACGCCGACCGGGTGCTGTTCCTCGCCGACGGGACGATCGTCGACGAGCTGACCGCGCCCACCATCGACGCCGTGCACGCCCGCATGCGCAAGATGGAGGCCTGACGGTGGGGAACGCCATGTGGCTCATCGCGCGACGCTCGTTCGCCGGCAGCTGGATGCGGCTGATCGCGACGCTGCTGGCGGCCCTGGGCTCGATCGCGCTCATAGCCGGCTCGCTGCAGTTCGCGCTGCGTGCGCAGGAGGCGGTGTCGGGCAGCGACGCGAGCGAGTACTTCCGCGCCGACGTGCTCGTGCAGGGCGGGACGGTCGATCCGGACGACCCCGCCGCGCCGCCCGACGGCACGATTCGCATGGACCGGATCACCTCCCTGCCCGGCGTGGCGGCGGCCGCCGGAGACGCCGCGGTCGCCGTGACGGCCGCCCGTCCCGACGGCCGGGCGATCACCGCGGCGGCCGAGGGCCGCACGCTGCTGCGGCCCTGGGTGTCCGACCCGCGGCTGAACCCCTACCGGCTGGAAGCGGGGCGCGCCCCCGCCGCCGACGGCGAGGTGGCGATCGTCCGGTACATGTCGCGCGCGGGGAAGGTGCGCGTCGGTGACACGCTGACGCTGACGCTGCCCCGCCAGACGCGCCGGGAGCGGATCGTCGGGATCGTCAGCGTCCAGGACCGCGACGCGGTGGCCGCCGGCAACCTGGTCCTGGCGCCGCCCGAGACCGTGCGACGCGCCGCCGCGCTGCCCCCGGGCACGTGGCCGAGCATCTGGCTGAAGGCGGCCCCGGGCATGCCCGCCGCCCGGCTGCGCGACGGGGCGGCCGGGGAACTCGGCGGCGCGGCCACGGTGCGCACCGCGGAGTCCGTGCGGCGCGCGCAGACCGCCGCCGCTGAGGGCGAGGGCGCCTCGATCGCCGGTGTCATCGGCGGGCTCTCCCTGGTGGCGATCTTCGTCGGCCTGTTCGTGGTCGCCAACACGTTCGGCACGCTGGTGCGGCAGCGCACCCGGCAGCTGGCGCTCCTCAACGCGATCGGCGCCACCCCGCGGCAGATCAGACGGCTGATCCGCCTGGAGGCGCTGGTGATGGGCGCCATCGCCGCGGTGGGCGGCGTCGCCGCGGCCTTCCCGCTGTCCGCGCTGATCATCCGGCTGTTCGCGCGGGACGGTTTCGACGTCTCGGCCGCGGGGCCCCGGTTCGGGTGGGTCGCGCTGGGCGTCCCGGCCGCGGCCGGGATCCTGGTCACCCAGGCCGCAGCCTGGCGGGCGGGGCACCGCGCCGCGGGCACCTCACCCGTGCAGGCGCTGCGCAGCACCGTCACCGAGACCCGGGAACGCCGGTGGCCGCGTCTGCTGGCCGCCTGCGCGATCTTCACCGGCGCGGGCTTCTGGTGGGCGGTGGCGGCCGCGGTGCGCGCCGACGACCCGCCCGGACCGGACCGCACGTTCGGGATCTCGCTGATGATCCTCTTCGGAACGCTGCTCGCCATGAGCGGCCTGGCCGTCCTCACCCCGTTCTTCGTCGGACCGCTCGGCGGGCTGGTGGGCCGAGCCGGGAGGCTGGTCAGCGGGGAGACCGGACGGCTGGCGCATATCACCATCGTCCGCAGCCCGCGGCGGGTCTCCTCGGCCGCCTCGTCACTGATGCTGGGCATCGCGCTGACCGCCTCCGTGGTGCTGATCACGATGTCGGTGCACGACCGTTTCCGGGAGGCGGGACGAGAGGTGATGGCGGCCGACCACGCGATCACCGCGACCGCCCGGACCTCCGAAGGCGCACCCGCGCCACTGGCCGGGGACGTGGCGGACCTCGTCACCGACGCGCCGGGGGTGTCGCGGGCGACCGCCCTCACGCAGACCGAGGTCAAGCTGGTCTCGGATCCGGAGCCGCTCGACCCCGGCGAGGAGCCCGATCCGTTCCGTTTCCTCGTCAGCGGCGCCGGGCAGGCAGGGCTGCGCGACGTCCTGCGGCTCGGCGGCCGGCCTCCGGCGCTGCGACCGGGGGAGATCGCACTGTCGGGAAACGTCATGAAGGAGCGGGCGCTGCGGCGCGGCCAGGAGATCATCGTCCGGGGTCCCCGGGGCCGGGTCGCGCTCAAGGTGGTGGGCACGTACCACGACCCGTCCCACCTGTTCGCCGACGAGGCACTGGTGGCGCCCGCGACGATGGACCGGCTCGACACCAACGCGGCGACCCGGGCGGTCCTCGTGCGGGGCGGCTCTCTGGAGACGCTGGAACGCGCGGTGGCCGGGGTCCCGGGCGTGCGGGTCCTCGATCGCGACGCGTACGTGAGCGCGGCGTCGGATTCGCTCACCCGGCCGCTCAGGGCGACCTACGCCTTCGTGGCCATGGCACTGCTGCTGGCCCTGTTCGGCATGGCGACCACGGTTTCGATGAGCGTCGCCGACCGGACCCGGGAGTTCGGGCTGCTGGGCGCCGTGGGGGCCACCATGGGTCAGATCCGCTCGATCGTCCGATGGGAGGCGGCCACCGTGGTCGTCCTCGGCACCATCCTCGGCAGCGTGATCGCGATGGGAGTGCTGACCCTGCTCCATGTCGCCACCGGGAGCTCGTTCCTGCGCCCGGAACCGCCGTGGTGGCTCTTTCCGCTGCTGGCGGCGGGCGCGGTCGTGACCACGCTGGCGATCTCGGCCCTGCCCGCCCGCCGGGCCGCCGCCATCCCCGTCCTGGAGGCCACCAAGGCCCGGTGAACCGCGGCCGTCACCACACGTCGGAACGAGAGGAACGGTCACCCGCGTCCTCAAGACCCTGGCCCTGGACACCGCCTCCACCTGACGCTGATCAGGCCGCCGCTCCTCCAAGAACGGCAAGGACAGAGAGGCCCGGCTGGTGCCGGGCCTCTCTGTGCGGGGCTTCGGCCGGCGCCGAAGCCTTGGTGGACGTCACGGCCGGGTGAGTTTGGCGGCCACGGCGTCGAGGACCCAGTCCAGGCCGGTCGCGAAGGTCGTCTCGGCGTCCAGGTCCGTACCGTCGTGCACGGCCTTGGCGAGCGCCGGGAAACGGCCCGTGGCCAGCATCCTCGTCATACGCGGGCCGGAGGCGCGCTGCCAGTCGAGCTTGGACAGGCCCGTCGCGCGCTCGGCCCGCAGGTTCGCGACCTCACGCCTCATCGCCCCGGTGACGTAGGCGCTGACGGTCTCCACGGCACGCATGGCGGTATCGATGTCGGCGAGGCCGTCGAGGGCGGCCATCGTGGCCTCGGCCACGGCGAAGCCGTTCGGCCCCAGGGCCGGACGGCCGCCGAGCAGGTCGGCCAGCCATTCGTGGCGGAGCACGGTCTTCCTGGTGCGGTGGGCGAGGACGCGCAGCGCCTCCCGCCAGTCGGCAGGCTGGTCCGCGGGAAGGATCTCGGCCTGGACCTCGTCCACCATGAGGTCGAACAGATCCTCCTTGGTGGAGATGAATCCGTACAGCCGCATCGGGCCGGCGTCCAGCCGGGCGGCGACCTTGCGCAACGACACCGCCTCCAGCCCGCCCTCGTCGGCCAGTGCGACGGCGGCGGCGACGATCCGCTCCCGGTCGAGGGGCACAGGGCGAGTCGGCGGCTCAGGCCGGTCCCACACAGTCATGGTCCAACCGTACTGTTGCGGTACATCGTCTTGAATCAATACAGTGTATTGGCATGAGACGACGTATCGCCGTGGTCGGTGGAGGTCCCGCCGGGCTCACCTTCGCCCGCGTCCTGCACCGCCACGGTCACCCTGTCACCGTCCTCGAACGCGATCCCGCCCCCGACGCCCGCCCTCCGGGAGGCACGCTCGACCTGCACGAAGGGCTGGGCCAGCTCGCGCTGGAAAAGGCAGGGCTGCCGGCGGAGTTCCGGACGCTGTCCCGCCCCGAGGGGCAGGCCATGCGCATCCTCGACGTGGACGGGACCGTCCTGCGCGACTGGCGACCCCGCCCTGGTGAGCGGGCCAATCCGGAGATCGACCGCGGTCAGCTCCGCGACCTGCTGCTCGGCCCTCTCGACGTCCAGTGGGACCGAGGCGTGACGCAGGTGGTCCCGGGGTCCCGGGATGGCGTACTCGTCCGTTTCGCGGACGGGCGGCAGGAGACGTTCGACTTCGTGGTCGGCGCGGACGGCGCCTGGTCCCGGGTCCGCCCGGCCGTCTCGCCGGCTACGCCGCAGTACACCGGCGTGACCTTGGTCGAGACCTCCTTGGACGACATCGACACCCGCCACCCCGACCTCGCCCGGCTGGTCGGCGACGGTTCCGTGGCGGTGTACGGCGTGAACCGAGGTCTCACCGCCCAGCGCAACAGCGGCGGCCACGTCAAGGTGTACGCCCGATTCCGCGCGCCGCTCGACTGGCACACGGACCTGGACCTGGCCGACGCCGAGGCCGTGCGATCGAACCTGCTGGCTTTGTTCGACGGCTGGGCCGCTCCCGTCCTCGACCTCCTCCGCCACGGCGGCGCCTTCGCCCACCGTCCCCTCTACGCCCTGCCCGTGTCCCACACGTGGACCCATGTTCCGGGGGTGACGCTGTTGGGCGACGCCGCCCATCTGATGCCCCCACTGGGGGCGGGCGCGAACCTCGCGATGCTGGAGGGCGCCGAACTCGCCGAGGCCGTCGCCGCCGGGCCTGGAGATCCGGACCAGGCCGTTCGCGCCTTCGAGGAAAGGATGTGGGCACGGGCCGCCGAGTGGGCGAAGATCACGACGTCCGGTCTGGCACGCCTCGTGAGCCCGGACCCCGCCGAAGCCGTCGCCCTCTTCGACCAGGTCCAGCCGGCCTGACCGCCCGGGCGCGAGAGCAGCGGAACCAGCGGCTCGCCACGGCACGGCCGCAGCACTCTCCGGTGAGACGCTGTCCCCGCGCGACCGCAGCGCGGCGGTGACGGGTCAGTGGCGGCGTTTGGCGGCCCATTCGCGGATCTTGGCTATGCGCTCGCGGATCTCTTCGGCGCTCGCCTGCGGGACGGGCGGGCCTCCGCAGGAGCGGCGCAGCTCGTTGTGGATGACTCCCTGCGGCTGGCCCGTCCGGTGGTTCCAGGCGTTGACGAGGCCGTTCAACTCGCGGCGCAGGGTCGCGATGTCCTCGGCGGCGGTGCGGTCGGCGCGGGGGTCGCCGGTCTTGCGGCGGCGCTCGTTGGCGATCTGGTCGGCCTGCCGCTTGCGGAGCAGCGCCGACACCTGGTCGGGCTCCAGCAGGCCGGGGATGCCGAGGAACTCCTCCTCCTCGGCCGACCCCGGCTCGGCGTTCATGCCGAACTCGCCGCCGTCGTAGAGGACGCGGTCGAACGTCGCGGACGCCTCGACCGTCTCGAACGGCAGCTCCTCGCCGACGTCGGGGGTGTCCTCCTTGCGGTTGGCCTCGGCGAGCAGCTCGTCGTCGAGACCGTCCTCGCGGACGGGGCGGTCGAGGACGTGGTCGCGCTCCTCCTCCATCTCGGAGGCGTGGCCCATCAGCGTCGGCACCGACGGCAGGAACACCGACGCCGTCTCGCCGCGCTTGCGGGCGCGGACGAAGCGCCCGATGGCCTGCGCGAAGAACAGCGGCGTGCTGGTGGAGGTGGCGTAGACGCCGACGCACAGGCGCGGGATGTCGACGCCCTCGGACACCATCCGGACCGCGACCATCCAGCGGTCGTCGGTCTCGCCGAACGCCTTGATCTTCTTGGACGCGGTCGGGTCGTCCGACAGCACGATCGTGGCGCCCTGCCCGCTGACCTCGCGCAGCATCTTGGCGTAGGCGCGGGCGGCCTCGTGGTCGGTGGCGATGACGAGGCCGCCCGCGTCCGGGATGACGCGGCGCAGTTCGGTGAGGCGGCGGTCGGCCGCGGCCAGCACCTGCGTGATCCACTGGCCCTTCGGATCGAGCGCGGCCCGCCACGCCTGGGACGTCTGGTCCTGGGTGAGCGGCTCACCGAGGGTCGCGGTGATCTCGTCGCCGGCGCGGGTGCGCCAGCGCATCTCGCCCGCGTACGCCAGGAAGATCACCGGGCGGACGACGCCGTCGGCGAGGGCGGGCCCGTAGCCGTAGGTGTAGTCCGCCCGGCTGCGCCGGACGCCGTCGGGCCCCTCCTCGTACTGGACGAACGGGATCGGGTTGATGTCGGTCCGGAACGGCGTGCCGGACAGGGCGAGCCGCCGCGTCGCCGGATCGAACGCCTCCCGGACGGCGTCGCCCCACGACAGGCCGTCGCCCGCGTGGTGCACCTCGTCGAAGACGACGAGCGACTTGCGCGACTCGGTGCGGTTGCGGTGCAGCGCGGGGCGCGCGGCGACGGTCGCGTAGGTGACGGCGACGCCGTGGAAGTCCTTGCCGACGGGCCCCTGCCCGTTCTGGTACTCGGGGTCGATCCTGATGCCGACGCGGGCCGCCGACTCGGCCCACTGGCGCTTGAGGTGCTCGGTCGGGCACACGATCGTGAGCGAGGAGACGACGCGGCGCTCCATGAGCTCGCGGGCGAGCCGGAGCGCGAACGTCGTCTTACCGGCGCCCGGCGTCGCGACGGTGAGGAAGTCGCGGGGGCCGGGCGCCGTTCCGTCCGCGCCGAAGTACGCCTCCAGCGCCTGCTGCTGCCAGGCGCGCAGGGAGGACGCGGTCCCCCAGGCGGCCCGCTCGGGGAAGGCGGGGGGCATGCTCGATGCGGCGAAGGTGCTCACGGTCATTGAAGGCTACCGAGCCGCACCGACAGATCGCGCCGCGCCCGGCGTACCTGTGCCGAGATCCACACGCTGGCGGCCACCTCCCGAGGACCGGTACGCCGCCCACACGGCACGGACACGGCGACCCTGACCTGCGGTGAAGCCCCGCATGCAGGCGTCGTGGGCGTAGTCCATGAAGTTGTGGATCGGATCGGTGCCCCGCTGCGGACACGTGTCGCGGCCCTGCGGGCAGCCCTGCGCCGGCTCCGCCTCGTACGGCGTGTCGGCCACCCCGTCGCCCGGCGCCGCGCACCCGCCTTCGAACGTGTGCATCAGGCCGAGCCAGTGCCCGATCTCGTGGACGGCCGTGTACCCGTGGTTGAACGGCGCGTAGGAGCCGTACGGCAGGCTCCGGTAGTCGACGATGACGCCGTCCATGCGCGGGTCGCGCCGGTACCACTGGGGGAACGTGGAGAAGCCCAGTACGTCCGCGCCGACGGCCGCCGTGTAGAGGTTGAGCGTCCCGCGGCCGCCCTTGCGGAGCCGCCGCTTCAGCGCGCCCTCGTTGCGCTGCGGATGGCGGAACCAGGCCGTGTTGTCGGTGCGGTCGAGGGAGACGAGCCGGAACCGGACGCGAGTGTCGGCGCCGCCGAGACGTCCGCCGTAGGCCGCGTTCAGCGTGGCGATCTGCCGCCGGACCGCCGCCGTGGACAACCGCCCCGTCGCGCCGCTGTGGACGACGTGGAACCGCACCGGGACGACGAGGCTCCCCGCCCTGCGCTGCGGCGAGTCCGGACGGGCCGAGCCGAGCCGGCCCGGGTCTGGACGGTCAGAGCCGGGCCGGGCCGGGCCGAGGAGGGGCGGGAGGAGGTGGTCCGAGTCGAGACGGGCCTCGTCGGACGTCCCGAACCGGTCGAGGAGCGTACGGCGGAGGTCGGCGAGCATGGCGACGGCCTGATCGTGCCCGAGGTCGACCCGGTCGCGCGGACGAGCCGATCGCACCGCCCCATCAGCGGCCCCCGCCGCCCCGACCCTCGCGCCCGCCGCGCCGCCTCCGGCACCCGCCGAGCCGCCCCCGGCGGCCGCGCCGCCTGCCGCGCTCGTCGTACCCGCCGCGGTGAGTGTTCCTGGCGCGGTGGGTGGCGCGGGATGCCGGACGCACCCGTCGGCGCCGTGCGCGACCGGAGCGGCCCGGAGCCGTTCCCGCTCCCGCTCCTGCTCACTGAACGAACCCGGAACAGCACACACCGTAACCATCAGTGCGCACAGTGAAACCCCGGCAAAGCGCCGCATCGAATCCCCCGATTGTTCAGGGACGCCCGGTTCGGGACGTCCCGTGATGTGAAAGACCGAGGTCCCGCGGCACATGGCCGCAGGACCTCACGCGCGCACGCCTATTCGGCGGCGCGCCCTCGGCCGCCGTTCAGCGGCCGGTCACTCCTCGCCGTCGCCGCCGGACTGCATGGACTCGTAGATCTCCTTGCACTCCGGGCAGACGGGGTACTTCTTCGGATCCCGGTTCGGCACCCAGACCTTGCCGCACAGCGCGATCACCGGCGTGCCGGTCACCGCGCTCTCAGTGATCTTGGCCTTCTTCACGTAGTGGGCGAAGCGCTCGTGGTCGCCGTCACCGTGGGAGAGGTCCGGCCGGACATCGCTCTGGGTGTCGCCGTCAGGAAGGATCTTCGTACTCACGTCGTTCACCTTAGTTCAGCGTCGGGTCCTCGGGGAACGTGGCGACGAATGCCAGGTCGCCGCCCTGCCGGCGCAGCACGTCCTGCCACAGCCGCTCCGGGTCGCCGGCGAACACATCCCCGGCCTCGGCGGGCACCAGGTACCACGAGCCGTCCTCGATCTCGGAGCGCAGCTGCCCGGCGGACCACCCGGCGTACCCGGCGAACACGCGCAGCTGGAGCAGCTCCGCCGCGAGCAGGCCGGGCGGGGCCTCCAGGTCGACCAGACCCACCCGGGCGACCTCGGCGCCCCCGTCGAGGGCGCGCCATCCGAGCGGTTCGTCCTCGCCGGGGAGCCGGGCCAGGGCGAGCGCGCTCTCCAGCGCGACCGGCCCGCCCTGGAACACCACGGCGGGGCCCGTCACGAGCTCCGCCCACGGCGGCAGCACGCGGTCGACCGGGAGCTCGGTCGGCCGGTTGAGGACGACCCCCAGCGTGCCCCCGTCGCCATCGTGCTCGACCAGCAGGACGACGCTGCGCCGAAAGTTCGGATCCTCCAGCTGCGGGGTGGCCACCAGCAGGAGCCCGACCCTGATCCCGTCTTCCATGGGTCCCATGATGCGTTGCCCGGACCCCCGGCGGCACGTCCCCTCACTCGTTAGCCTGTTACGCATTCCTATCGATGGGGATATCGGCACGACAAGGTCCTGGGTTAAGAATGATCTAGGATCATCGGCCACCCGCTTGGCGCGCGCCGGGAGGACAGCGATGCAGTTGCCCAGGGTCATCATCGCCGCGGTGTTCATCGTGATCGGGGCGCTGATCGCCATCCCGCCCCTGGTCAAGTCGAGCAGCTCGGCGTCACCGGCCTCGAGCACGGAGTCCACCTCGGCGAGCCCGAGCCCGTCCGGCGGATCGCCGTCCACCTCGGGCAAGCCGACCCGCACCCCGTCCCACACCCCGACCCGCACCCCCTCGCACACTCCGACCCGGACCCCGACGCACCCGCCGACCACGGCGACCCCCGCGCGGCCGGTGACGGCCACCATCGGGCCGGTGTCCTGCCCCGACCGGACCGTGAACGTCAGGATCCGCAACACCGGGACGCAGACCGAGGACTTCTCCATCGAGAAGAACGACGACACCGCCACCGTCCCCGGCAAGATCGGCCCGGGCGCCACCCGGACGGTCGCGGTGAAGCTGCGCGAGGACCGCCGCACCCGCATCACCGTCCGGTGGGCGAACCGGCAGATCGAGAGCACCACCGTCAAGGCCGACTGCAGGAAGGCGGGCGGCGCCCCGCACGAGACGCCGCCCGGCAAGCTGCCGCACACCGGCCCCGACACCGTCCTGTGGGCGCGCGCCGTGACCGGCGTCGCCGTCATCCTGACCGGAGCGATCATCTTCTGGTGGGGCGGCACCTGGCCCCGGCGCCGCGAGCAGATCTTCGCGGGCCGCAAGTCCGACTGAGCCGGAGCGGGGGCGCCCGCCGCACCCACGCGACGGCGCCCTCCCGCTCCGTACCGGGACGGACGTCCGGCGCTATGCCTCGGTGCGAGGGCGGCCGCCCGCCGCCTCGCGGACGGCGCCGGCGACGCGGGTGCTGACGTCCGGGTGGAAGACGCTCGGCACGATGTAGTTCGGGCCGAGCTCGTCCGGGGTGACGACCTCGGCGAGTGCCTTCGCCGCGGCCGCGAGCATGTCGAGGGTGACGCCGCTGGCCTGGGCGTCCAGCAGGCCGCGGAACACGCCGGGGAACGCCAGCACGTTGTTGATCTGGTTCGGGTAGTCGCTGCGGCCGGTGGCGACGACGGCGGCGTGCTCGCGGGCCTCGTCCGGCGACACCTCCGGCTCGGGGTTGGCGAGCGCGAAAACGATCGCGTCGTCGCTCATCGTGGCGATGTCGTCGCCGTTCAGGATGCCGGGGGCGGACACGCCGATGAACACGTCGGCGTCCTTCACCGCGCCGCGCAGGTCGCCGGAGTAGCCGCCCTCGTTGGTGTGCTCGGCGATCCAGCGGAGCGAGTCGTCCAGGTCGTCGCGGCCCTTGTGCACGGCGCCGCGGTAGTCGCAGACGACGAGGTTGCGGGCGCCCGCGTGCATCAGCAGCTTCAGGATGGCGGTGCCGGCCGCGCCCGCGCCCGCCATCGTGATGCGGACGGCGCCGATGTCCTTGCCGACGACGCGCAGCGCGTTGGTCAGCGCGGCGAGCACGCAGATCGCGGTGCCGTGCTGGTCGTCGTGGAAGACGGGGATGTCGAGCAGCTCGCGAAGCCGGGCCTCGACCTCGAAGCAGCGGGGCGCGGAGATGTCCTCCAGGTTGATGCCGCCGAACGCGGGCGCGAGGATCTGCACGGTCCGGACGATCTCGTCGGTGTCCTGGGTGTCCAGGCAGATCGGCCACGCGTCGATCCCGGCGAACCGCTTGAACAGCGCCGCCTTGCCCTCCATGACCGGCAGCGCGGCCTCCGGGCCGATGTTGCCGAGCCCGAGCACCGCCGAGCCGTCGGTCACCACGGCGACGCTGTTGCGCTTGATCGTCAGGCGGCGGACGTCCTCGGGGTTGCGGGCGATGGCGAGGGAGACGGGGGCGACGCCGGGCGTGTAGGCCATCGACAGCTCGTCGCGGTTGCGCAGCGGCACCTTCGACTGCATCTCGATCTTGCCGCCGAGGTGCATCAGGAACGTCCGGTCGCTGACCTTGTGGATCTTGACGGAGTCGATCCGCTCCAGCGCGCCGGCGATCGCCTCGGCGTGCTGGGTGTCGCGGGTGGCGATCGTGACGTCGATGCGCAGCGTCTCGTGGCCGGCGGTGTTGACGTCGAGGGCCGTGACGATGCCGCCGGCGTTCTCGACCACGTGGGTGATCTGGCTGACGGCCCGGCCGCCGGCCGGGACCTCGAGCCGGACGGTGATGGAGTACGACACGCTTGGCACGCTCGCCACGACAGCTGCTCCCTATTTATACGGGTTTGTCCACATCCGAGCGCGCCCGAGCCCGAGGGGACGGTGCGTCCGGGGCCGCGGTCCGGTCCTGGTACCCGCGGCTCGCAGCGCCCCGCCGCGACGCCGGGCGACTCGACGGTCGCCGGCACGGGCGGCCCCGTGGTGTCGTCACCGGTCAGTATCGATCACTGGGGCGTCGATCACTGGTCGGTGTCGATCACGAGCAGGCAGAGCCGCGGATCGGCGGGTTCGACCCCGTAGAAGTGCTTCACCCGTGGAAGTGCTTCATCTGGGCCGCACGGGCGCGGTCATCGCCACGAGCATACGCTCAACATCGCGGTCGGGTGGCCCGCTCGCCCTGGAACGGTCCCGCCGGCGAGCGTCCCGCGTTCGGCGCGGCCCGCCCGGATATACCGGCCGACCCGCGCCGAACACACCAAAGAAACGCAGGTTCGAGGGCGAGGCTCTGGGGCGGGCTCAGAAGAGGGCGGACTGGAGACCGCGGCGGGCCTTGGCGACGCGCGGGTCGTCCGGCGGCAGCAGCTCGAACAGCGACAGCAGGTGCTTGCGCGCCGCGTCGCGGTCGTCGCCCGCGCTGCGCCGCACCGCGCCCACCAGCCGGTCGAAAGCGTCGTCGATGCGTCCGGACACCATCTCCACGTCGGACGCGCTGATCTGCGCCTGGACGTCGCCGGGCTTGTCGACCGCCTCCTGGAGCGCGCGCTCGGGGTCCAGCGACCGCACGCGCAGGCTCAGGTCGACGAGTGCGAGGCCCTGCTTCGCCTGGTCGTCCCTCGGGTCGGCGGCGAGGATCCGCTCGAACGCGGCCTTGGCGCCGTCCAGGTCACCGCGCTGCAAGGCCTCCTCGGCCTCGGAGTACACCGGGTCGGCGGCGGGGGCCTCGGCACCGGCGGCGGGCTGCTCGCCCTCGGGGGCGTCCGGCAGGATGCCCTCGCTGCGCAGCGCCTCGAAGAGCTGGTCGATGGCCTGGCGGACCTGCGGCTCGGGCGCGGCGCCGTTGAGGAACGGCAGCAGCTGCCCGGCGACGACCGCCGCGACGAACGGGATGCCGCGCACGCCCATCTGCTGCATGTAGGCGCCGAGCTGCGGGTTCGCGTCGATGTCGACCTTGGCCAGGATCCACTTGCCGCCCGCCTCGGTGGCGAGCTTCTCCAGGATCGGGCCGAGCTGCTTGCACGGGCCGCACCACTCGGCCCAGAAGTCCACCAGGACGGGGACGGACTGCGACCGCTCCACGACCTCGGCGTTGAAGGTCTGGTCGGTGACGTCCACGACGAAGGGGCCGCCGCCGGCCGCGCCCGCCGCGCTGGCGGCGGCGGGCGGCGCGCCGCCGCCCTGGGCCCGGCGTTCCTGCTGCTTCCTGGCCGCGGCCTGGCGCGCTCCCAGGTCGATGGCCCCGTGCAACGAAAAGTCCCGAGAAGGCATGGGTCCATCCTGCCCCATGAGCGCGCCCGGCCGTACGTCCGTACGCTCCCAGCGGAGCGGGGGGCCCGCCGAGCGGCCTCCGGCACCCGTACGGGACGCCCGATGTATCCAGATAAAAGTATATCGAGAGAATTGTTCGACTTATCGGTTTTCCTTCCCCGGGCTCCCCGGGCAAAGACTTCAGGCGTCCTGCCGTAAAGGCAATAAGATTGCTGACAGCCATCACCAAGCCCGGTTATAGTCACGATGTCGATGCATTGCGGCCCGGCAAAAGCGACCGGGTCGGCGCCGCCGGGGGGCGGCCCGGCCCGCGGGCGTGCCGAGTGGCGGGTTGGGGGACCCGAGGCCACCGGCGCGCGGGGGCGACGTCCGGGTGCCGCGAACGCATGACGAACAACGGGGGGAAACTTGTGATCGCGGAGCATTCCGTGATCGTGGCCCGAGGAATGGGTGTCCGCCGCGGGGGGCGGTGGCTCCTGCGCCCGGTGACCTTCGGCGTGCCCGAAGGCGTGGTCGGCCTTGCCGGTCCACCTGGTGCCGGTAAATCCACTCTGCTGGCCACGTTCGCGACCTTGCGCAGACCGAACACCGGCGCGCTGCACATTCTCGGGCACGACATCACCAACACCGCCGGGCAGCGGGCCGCCCGCGCCGGGATCGGCTACCTGCCGGCCCGGTTCTCGCGCGCGGAGGGCATGACGGCCGGGGAGTTCGTCGCCTACGCCGCCTACTACAAGCGGACGAGCGCGTCCGCCGCGAAGAGCATGATCCGTCGCTTCGACCTGGCCGACGCCGCCGGGACGGAGCTGGCGCTGCTGCCGCCGGACGTCCGGCTCCGCGCCGGGCTGGCCGCCGCCTGCGTCCACGAGCCCGGCCTCGTCCTGCTCGACGACCCCTTCGGCGAGCTGTGCGCCGCCGCCGAACCCTGGCCCACCGGCGCCGCCGGCCCCGGCAGGCAGACGCTCACCACGGCCATGGCCGAGCTGATCCCCGAGCTGCGCACGCTGGCGCCCACCGTGGTCGTCACCGCCGACGCCACCGAGACGCTGACCGGCTGGTGCGACCGCCTCTTCACCCTCGCCCGCGGCCGGCTCAGCGAGCAGCCGACGCAGTCGGCCGCCGCCCGCCGCGGCCGCTCCGCCTCCGACCGGCGGGGCGTCTCCGACCAGCGCGGTGCCTCCGACAAGCGCGGTGCCTCCGACAAGCGGAGTGCCTCCGGCGCGCGGGACGCCCTCACTCCGCAGACGGTCGACGCGATGGACCGGCGACGCCCCTCCCTGCGCACGATGCGGCAGGTGGCCCTGCCGCAACTCGGCCTGCCGCAGTTGAGCCTGCCGAACCTGCCCCTGCCGGGCCTGCCCCTGCCGAACCTGCCCCTGCCCCTGCCGGGCCTGCCTCTGCCGCACCGGGCCCTGCCGCCCCTGACGAAGGCACGGGCCGGGCGGTCGCCCGCCGAGAGCGCCACCGGTGTCTGACCTCGGGCGGGTGCTCCGGCTGGACGCCCGCCGCACGGCGCTGCTCGTCGCCGTGCCGGTCCTCACCGGGCTCGGGACGGCGGCGGCGTGCCTGTCGCTCTCCCCGCCGGTCGCCTACTGGGACAACACCGTCGTCGCGCTCGTCGACGCCGTCCGCTTCCTGGGCCCGGCGGCCGCGGGCCTGGCCGCGTGGACGGCCGTCCGGGAACGCCCGCTCGACTATCTGCGCGACCTCACCGCCCGCTCTCCCGCGACCGGCGTCCTGTTCGACCTGCTGCTGCTGTCGTCGGCCGCGCTGGTCTCCTACGTCGTGGTCACGGCCGTGGCCGTCACCGTCACCCTCGTGCACGCGCACGCCGGGCAGCCCCAGCCGCTCGGCGTGCTCTCCGGTGCGGGCGCGCTCGTCCTGCACGTCGTCGTGGGTTACCTGACCGGACGCGTCGCACCGCACCGTGCCACGGCGGCCCTCGTGCTGGCCGTCACCGCACTGTGGGCCGCCCTGCGCATCCCGGGGGTGTCCTGGTGGAGCCTGCTGCCTCCCGCCGCACTCCCCCGCATCCGGCTTTTCACCACGCTGCGCCCCGAGGTGTTCGCCGAGCAGATCCTGTGGACCACCGGGCTGACCACGGCGCTGATCCTCGGCTACGTGATGTGGGCGACGCGGCGGTTCCTGCTCGTCGTCCCGCTGGCGATGGCGCTGGCCGCGACCGTCTCGGCCACGCTCGGCCTGCACGACTCCGGCGGCGCGACGGTCGCGCCCGCCCGAGCGGAGCCGGTATGCCGGCGGTGGCCCCTGACCGTCTGCGTCCACCCCGCGCTGCGGGACGCACTGCCCCCGCTGATGGAGGCGGCGACCCCGCTCGCCGCCCGGTTGAACGGCACGCCCGGTGCCTTCACGACGGTCGAGCAGCGTCCCGCCTGGGAGCCTGTCACGGTCGTGGACGGAGTCGCCGCCGTGCACCTCGACGAGGACCTCTCCCCCGGCTACGCGGCCCGCGCCGTCCGGCAGATCAGCGTGGGGCTCAAGGACGCCCGCTCCTGCACTTCCGCCGCCGGCGACACGGACGGCTACCGCGCGCTGGTCGACGCCTGGCTCCTGGGCGACGAACCGCCGGACATCGCCGACACGCGCACGGCCCGCCGGTTCGCGTCCTGGACCGAGCAGCGGCGCCGCGGCTGGCTGCGGTTGCACTTCGTCCAGTACCGCGCCTGCGCGCTGGGCCCGCGCGACTTCCGCTTGCCCCGCACCACGGAAGGCCGTCGGCACGAGGTCCCGCGCACCCGTCCTGCGTGACCGCGGCAAGACCCCCACCCCGCCGCGGTCACGCAGGAGGTCAGACGCCCCGTCCGGCCGGTTCCGGCTCGGCGGCGGGCCGCGTCCAGTGCCGCTCCACGAAGAACGGGGCGACGGGCAGGACGGCCGCGGCGAGGGCGAGGATCGTGCGCCTGAGGTCCCAGCCGAGCTGCTCGCGGACGAGGAAGACCAGGCCGACGTAGGCCATGAACAGGACCCCGTGCACCGGACCCATCAGCTGCACACCGACCGGCGCGTCCGCCCCGTACTTCAGCGGCATGGCGACCAGCAGCAGAAGGAGGAACGAGCCCGCCTCGGCGACGGAGACGAACCGGAAAGCACGAATCATGTCCACGCCCGCTCAACGGCGCGACCTCCACCCGCGGTTTCCAGACCGAATATGGCATAGCTCACACGCCCATGCGCAAACCGTGACCCCGCCCCCGCCCGTCATCCAACCTTCGCAGTCGGCGAACGTGTGCAAACCGTGACGTGTGCGGGGCCCGGCGGGCCTCTACTGTGTCGGCGTGGACTGGAGCCTGCTGACGTGCGCGCGCAAGGGACACATCACCTACGCGCCCGACGAGGAGGCGCTGCGCGAGCGGCTCGTCGTCTCGTCCCCCATCGGCGATGCGTGGCGCTGCCTGCGCTGCGGGACCTACGTGCACGGCGAACCGCACCGCACGGGCCCTGCCGACCGGGCGCCGCTGGTGAAGCGCGGCCGGGAGCTGCGCGACGCCTTCATCATGCGGTTCTTCGCGGTCGAGCGCGGCATCCGCGGCCTGATCATGCTGGTCGCCGCGTACGGGGTGTGGCGGTTCGCGGGCAGCCGCGGATCGATCGAGCGGATCTTCGAGAAGGAGATCCCGCTGCTGCGCCCGCTCGCCGACCAGATCGGCTGGGACCTCGACCACTCCAAGGTCATCACGTCCATCCGGCACGTGTTCGACCTGGACGCGCGGACGCTGCGCTGGCTGGCCGTCGGCCTCATCGTCTACGGCGCGATCGAGCTGATCGAGGCGGTCGGGCTGTGGCTGCTGCAGCGCTGGGGCGAGTACTTCGCGGTCGTCGCGACGTGCTTCGGGCTGCCGATCGAGATCTACGAGCTGGCGGAGAAGGTCACCGTGCTGCGCATCGGCGCGCTGGTGCTCAATATCGGTCTGATCGTCTACATCGTCGTCACCAAACGGCTATTCGGCGTGCGGGGCGGGCGGGCCGCGCACGAGGCGCATCTTCGCAGCGAGTCGCTGATCGAGGTGGAGCTGGCGACGCACGAGTCGGACCTGCGGCACCCGTCCCGCCCCGAGCCGGAGCCCACCGGATGAGGTAGGGGACGCCGCTGCCGGGAATGCCGGATACATGGCTCGCTCGGAAACGAAGAACGACGCGAAGAACGACGCGCCCGCCAAGGCGTCCCCCGGCCGGTCCCGCCCCCCACGGCGCGGCCTGCTCACCCCCCTCGCGATCATCGTCGCCACCGTCGCGATCGTCCTGGTGGCCCAGCAGGCGCTGCACGGCCTCCCCCACTGGCTCAACCCGTTCGGGGAGGAGACGAAGGACCGCAGCGGTCCCGTCCTGCTCAAGTCGATCCGCGACCTGCACCGCTACGAGGCGGCGAGCGGCAACTTCCAGGTCGTCGTGGACCTGGAGAAGGACGCCAAGTTCCTGCCGTCCTCGCTGCGCGGCAAGCGGACCCTGTTCGTCGGCAACGGCTCGGTCGACGCCTACGTGGACTTCTCCAAGCTCGGCACCGGCGCCATCAAGGTGAACCAGGACCGGACGGCGGCGACGGTCACGCTCCCGCCCGCCCAGCTGGAGAAGACCAACCTGGACACGAAGAACAGCTACGTCTACGCGACCCAGCGCGGCGTCTTCGACCGCTTCGGCGACTTCTTCAGCAGCAACCCGAACAACCAGCAGCAGCTCTACATCCTGGCGTCCCAGAAGATCCAGACGGCCGCCGACCAGAGCGGCCTGAAGCAACGCGCCGACGCCAACACGAAGTCGATGATGGAGAACATGCTCAAGGCCCTGGGCTTCACCACGGTGACCATCAACCCCGCCCCCCAGTAGGGCGCCCCTGAATCACCACGACCAACCGTCACCGCTCCGATCGGGAGCGCCCCACCGCCCCGATCGGAGCACACGACACCAACCACCCCGCGCCAACCCCACACTCGCGATCGCGCCCGAAGGCAACTTCAAGCTCGCGAGAGCCTGCCCGCGCAGCAAGCCACAAGTCTCCCCGAAGCAACACAGCAATCACCCACGCTCCGATCAGGAGCGAACCGCCGCCCCCCGCTCGGGCGCACCGACACCAGCCACCACCGCAACCCCGCGACAACCCCCACACTCGCGATCGCGTCCGAAGGCGGATTCGAGCTTGCGAGAATCCGATCGCGCAGCGAGCCGCAAGGCGAGCCGGAGCGATGCCAGCGATCGCCAGTGGTCCGATCGGGAGCGAGCCGCTAGGCGAGCGGACGGGTCGGAACACGAATAAGCAACGCGTCTCCCTGGCCGCCGCCGCCGCAGAGGCCGGCGGCGCCGGTGCCGCCGCCGCGGCGCTTCAGCTCGTAGGCCAGGTGCAGGACGATGCGGGCGCCGGACATGCCGACCGGGTGGCCGACCGCGATGGCGCCGCCGTTGACGTTGACCTTCTCGGGGCCGATGCCGAGGTCGCGCATCGACTGGACGCCGACGGAGGCGAACGCCTCGTTGATCTCGATGAGGTCGAGGTCGTCGACGGTGAGGCCGTCCTTGCCGAGGGCGTGCTTGATCGCGTTGGACGGCTGGGACTGCAGCGAGTTGTCAGGACCCGCGACGTTGCCGTGCGCGCCGATCTCGGCGAGCCAGCTGAGGCCGAGCTCCTCGGCCTTGGCCTTGGACATCACCACGACCGCCGCGGCGCCGTCGGAGATCTGCGAGGACGACCCGGCGGTGATCGTCCCCTCCTTGCTGAAGGCGGGGCGCAGCTTGGCCAGGCCCTCGGCGGTGGTGTCGCCGCGCACGCCCTCGTCGGCGGAGAACACGACCGGCTCGCCGCGCCGCTGCGGGATCTCGACCGGGGCGATCTCCTCGTCGAGGACGCCGTTCTTGATGGCCTCGGCGGCGCGCTGGTGGGAGCGTGCGGAGAACTCGTCCTGCTCCTCGCGGGAGATGCCGAGCCTGGCGTTGTGGCGCTCGGTCGACTCGCCCATGGAGACGCCGTCGAAGGCGTCGGTGAGGGCGTCGTAGGCCATGTGGTCGAGGACCTCGACGGAGCCGTACTTGTAGCCGCCGCGCGACTTCGGCAGCAGGTGCGGGGCCTGGCTCATCGACTCCATGCCGCCCGCCACCACGATGTCGAACTCGCCGGCGCGGATGAGCTGGTCGGCCAGGGCGATCGCGTCCAGCCCGGACAGGCAGACCTTGTTGATCGTGATGGACGGGACGCTCATCGGGATGCCCGCCTTGACCGCCGCCTGGCGGGACGGGATCTGGCCCGCGCCGGCCTGCAGCACCTGGCCGAGGATCACGTACTGGACCTGGTCGCCGGAGACCCCGGCCCGCTCCAGCGCCGCCTTGATCGCGTGGGCGCCGAGATCGGCCGCGGAGAAGTCCTTCAGCGAGCCCATCAGGCGCCCGATGGGGGTGCGCGCTCCGGCGACGATCACGGACGTGGTGCTCATGTGGGGGCCTCCAGGGTGGTGCAGCGGCGACGTTTGCCACGATACCCACGGGAGCGGCGTTCGGTTCCGTTCGCCCCCGCCTGGCCGTCCGAGGAGGGACAAAGCCCATGCTGACCCGTATCGACCACATCGGCATCGCCTGCCGCGATCTGGACGCGACCGTCGAGTTCTACAAGGCGACCTACGGCTTCACCGACGCGCACTTCGAGGTCAACGAGGAGCAGGGCGTGCGCGAGTGCATGCTCAAGATCAACGAGACCGGGGACGGCGCGGCGAGCTACCTGCAGCTCATCGAGCCGATCCGGGAGGACTCGGCGGTCGCCAAGTGGATGGAGAGGAACGGCGAGGGCGTCCACCACATCGCGTTCGGGACGGACGGGACGGTCGAGGAGGAGGCCGCGGGCATCGCGGGCAAGGGCGTGCGGGTGCTGTACGACGCGCCGCGCAACGGGTCCATGGGATCCTTGATCAACTTTTTGCACCCGAAGGACTGCCACGGCGTCCTGACCGAACTGGTGCAGAAGCGCCCCGCCGCCGAATGATCTTGTCTTCGCGGGGTACGGCGAGGGGGGGGCCAGGATCGTGACGTGTTCGATATCACGGTGGCGGTCCGGGTGGCGCCGACCGCCGCTCTGTGACCGTTCGGACACATCTGGTGCATTTGCACCCCCCACACCTGGGTCCCCACGGGCATGCCGCATGCTCGAACAAAAGGGACATTCCACGCAGCGCGTCAAGATGAGCCCCCAACACGGCAGTGTCCGGAGTACGCTTCAGTCGCCGGAAGAGGTCTGGGGCAGTGCGTCCGTCATGCCAGGCGATCAACCGGTCCCCGGAACCACCCGTAGCCCCGTCACCAGTAGCCCCGTCACATCAGGATTGAGCCACATGCAGTCCGACATCGACGCCCAGCTCAGCAACTTCTTTGAAGACACGCCCCCGCGCGAGTTCGACGTGGTGCTTCGCGGCTACGACCGGCACCAGGTCGACGAGCACATCAAGCAGCTCGACAACGAGGTGCGGCAGACCCGCGAGCAGACCCAGGCCCTGCAGCGCGAGCTGTCGGACGCCCACCGTCAGCTGCAGGAGCAGGAACGCCCGACCTACTCCGGTCTCGGCGCCCGCATCGAGCAGCTGCTGCGGCTCGCCGAGGAGCAGGCGACCGAGCTGGTCCAGGCGGCCCGCTCGGAGGCGAACGAGATCAAGGCCGCGGCCAAGGTCGACGCCGCCGAGCAGCGCGCCACCGCGGAGAACGACGCCGCCGAGCTGCGGGCCACGGCCCAGCGCGAGGGCGACGACATGCGGCAGGCGGCCGAGCGGGAGGCCGAGGAGGTGCGCACCTCCGCCCACCGCGAGGCCGACGAGCTGACCTCCACCACCGAGCGCGAGGTCGCCAAGCTCCGGGCCACCGCCGACCACGAGGTCGCCGAGAAGCGCGCCGCCGCCGAGCGTGAGATCGCCAAGCTGCGCACCACCACCGAGCGCGAGGTGGCGCAGCTGCGCGCGTCCACCAAGCGTGAGCGCGACGAGATCCTCACCACGGCCAAGCGGCAGGCCGACGAGATGCGGGCCCAGGCCCAGCGCATCCTGGAGGAGAGCGAGGCCCAGCGCGCCCAGGCCGAGGCCGAGTTCGAGATCCAGCTCGCCGCCCGCCGCGAGGAGGCCGACCGGCAGGACGCCGAGCGCCACTCCGCGGCCCAGGCCGCGACGCAGAAGCTGGTCGCCGAGGCCGAGCAGCGTGCCGCGTCCGCCGAGCAGCGCGCCGCGAAGGCGACGCAGCAGGCCGAGCAGACCCGGCGCGAGGCCGACTCGCACGCCAAGCAGCTGATGGCCAACGCGCGCAAGAACTCCGACAACGTGATCGCCGAGGCCAAGGCCCAGGCCGAGCAGCTGCTCGCCGAGACCAAGTCCGAGGCCGACCGCGTCCGGACGGCGGCGCAGCGCCAGGTCGACGAGCTCACCCGGCAGCGCGACAGCATCACCAGCCACCTCAACCAGCTGCGCCAGCTCATCGGCGGCGTCGCGCCGTCGATGGGCGCCGAGCCCGAGCTGGCCGCGCCCCCGGAGAAGGCCGCCATCCCGGCGGCCGAGCCGAAGCCGGCCCCCGCGCAGCAGGCCCAGCCCAAGCAGCAGCCGGCCGCCAAGGCCGCGCCCGCGAAGCCGGCCCAGGCCAAGAAGTCCGAAGAGGACGACGAGGACTGGTGGCAGGAGTGACCACCTGACGGTCGGGCATGACGGGAAAGCCTGGAGGCGGTGAAACGCCTCCGGGCTTTCCGTCGTCTCAAACCCGTAGACGCAGGACAGAGGAGAGCCGCGTGCCCGACGAGACCCCCCAAGACGACGGCCACGAGCCCTCCACCGGCGAGGGGCGGCCCACGACCGGCCGCCGGGTCCCCGCCCCGGCGCCGCCCGCCGACGACGCCGACGAGACCCGCCACACCGCCAAGACCCGCGACGGCGAGGCCCCGAATGACGAGGTCCGCGACAGCGACGTCCGCGACGACGTGGCCGGCGACAGCTCAGCCGACGACGACAAGACGCGCAGCGGCAAAGCGCGCGACACCAAGACCCGCGACGAAGGGGCCCGCGACGAAGGGGCCCGGAGCGCAGAGGCGCGCGACAAGGTGGGCGGCTCCGATGACACGGATGACGATGAGAGCGTCGCGCCGAGCGGTGCGCTGATACCCGAGGAGATCGAGCAGCCCGTGGGCGAACGCGACCCGGCGACCGGCGCCCCGGTCACCCTCCCGGCGGCGCAGTCGGCCACCGAGCCGGTGGTGCCGGAGCCCGGCGCGCCCGACCCCGCACATGACGTCGAGCAGCGCAAGCGCGAGGCGGGCGTCGACCACCTGTTCCCCTTCGGCAGGCCCGGTCAGCCGCTCGGCCGCGCGCACCCGTTCGTGTTCGGGTTCACCGCGGCCCTCGGCGTCATCACGGCCTGGATGCTGGTGAAGGCCGCGACGAACGCCAAGTCGGTGCTCGTCATGATCGTGGTCGCGATGTTCCTCGCGGTCGGGCTCAACCCGGCGGTGGAGCGGCTCCGCAGGTTCGGCCTCCCGCGCGGCGCCGCCGTCGCCACGGTGTTCCTGATCGTGATCCTGTTCTTCGCCGGGTTCGTCGCATCCCTCGTCCAGCCGGTGTCCGAGCAGGTCACCGAGCTGCGGCACAACATCCCCGAGTACGTCCAGCAACTGCAGAGCAACAAGCGGCTCGCCGACTGGGACAAGCGCTACGGCCTGCTCGAACGCGCCGAGAAGACGGTGAACGGCGACGGCTTCCAGAAGGGCCTCACCGACACCGCCACCGGCATCGGCAAGGTCGCGATCAACGGCATCTTCCAGACGATCACGATCCTGATCCTGACGCTGTACTTCCTCAGCTCGCTGCCGCAGATCAAGACGTTCTTCTACCAGCTGGCGCCGCGCACCCGCAGAGCCCGCGTCGCCCTGCTCGGCGACGAGATCCTCGACCGGATCGGCGGCTACGTCGCGGGCCAGTTCACGATCGCGCTCATCGCGGGCGTGTGCTCGTACGTCTTCCTGTCGATCCTCGGGATCAAGTACGCGCTGGCCCTGGCGCTGATCGTCGCGGTGACCGACCTGATCCCGCTCATCGGCGCCACGATCGGCGCGGTGATCGTGTCCCTCGTGGCGTTCCTGACAGGGAACACGACCGACCTCATCGTCTGTGCGATCTTCTACGTCATCTACCAGCAGGTGGAGAACTACCTCGTCTACCCGCGGGTGATGAAGCGGACCGTGGACGTCCAGCCGGCGGTGACGATCGTGGCGGCCCTGGTCGGCGCGGCGCTGCTCGGTGTCGTCGGCGCCCTGCTGGCGATCCCGACGGCGGCCGCCATCTCACTGCTGATCCGCGAAGTCGTCATGCCACGCCAGGAGACGCTGTAGGGGCACCGCGAGAGGCCGAGGCTCGCGACCGGCTCAGCGGGCCGTGCGGGCGAGGGCGGCGGCGAACTCCGCCACCGCCTGGTTGAACAGGTCGGGCTGCTCGACCGCGCACAGGTGTCCGGCGCGCGGGATGACCAGCAGCTCGGCGTTCGGCATCGCGTCGGCCATGGCGCGGGCCTCGTCCTCGGTGGCCAGCCCGTCCTCGTCCCCGATCATGACGAGGGCGGGCGCGCGGAGGCCGCGGAGCGTCTCGGAGGAGTCCGGGCGTCCCGCCATGGCGCGCTGCGCCCACGCGGCGGCCTGCGGCGGCGCCGCCTGGACGAGGCCGCGTACGCGCCCGTAGACCAGCGCCCGCTGCCGATAGGTGGTGGGGCCGACGAGGCCGGGCAGCACCTCGTCCACGAGGATCCGGGTGCTGCGCTCGCCTTCCAGTGTCTCGGCCTGCCGCAGCCGGTTCTCCCGGACGGGATCGGTGTCGGCGGTTCCGCGGGTGGCGGCCAGCACGAGGCCGAGGACGAGGTCGGGGTGCCGCCGGCACAGTGCCATCGCCACGTAGCCGCCCATGGACAGCCCGCCCACGACGGCGCGCCGGACGCCGAGGGAGCGGCACATGCGGGCGACGTCGTCGGCCATCGTGTCGACGGACGGCTCGTCGTCGCCCAGCCGGGAACCGCCGAAGCCGCGCAGGTCCGGGGTGATGATCCGGAACCGGCCGGCGAGGCCCTCACGCTGGGCGAGCCACATCGCCGAGGACAGCGGGAAGGCGTGCAGCAGCACGAGCGGCGTGCCGGTCCCTACGTCCCTTGCGTACAGCTGCACCGTCATTGGGCAATGGTCACTCGCCATCGCGTCCAGTGGGACGGAGTGGCCGCGATCGGCCGCATGTGTTTATATGTCCGTTTCATCCCTTTCAGTCGAGCCCTTTCAGTCGAGCCCTTTCAGTCGAGCCCATCGGTCAGGGCCCAGCGATCAGAGCCCGATGATCAGAGCCCGTCTGGTCACTCCCATTCGGTGGGGAGGGGGTAGGCGGCCGGCGCCACCCGCTTGACGATCTCGTTCAGCACGATCCGGACGTAGGGCTCGCCCACCCAGAGGTGCTTGGCGTTGTCCACCCCGACCACCTCGGCCTGCGGGACGCGCTTGAACCGCTCGCGGGCCTCGGCCGGACGCAGGTAGTCGTCGAACTCCGGTACCAGCGCCACGACGGGACGTCCGTCGGCGCCCCACGCGTCCAGGTCGGCGTCGCCGGCCCTCTTCAGCGGCGGCGACAGCAGGATCAGGCCCTCGACCAGCGGATCGCGTCCCCACCTGAGCGCCAGCTCCGTGCCGAACGACCAGCCGAGCAGCCACGGCCGCGGCAGGTCGTGGTACTCGGTGTACTCCAGGGCCGCCGCCACGTCGAACCGCTCGGTCTCGCCCTCGCCGAACTCGCCCTGGCTCGTGCCGCGCGCCGATGTCGTCCCCCGCGTGTTGAACCGCAGGACCGCGATGCCGGCCAGCGCGGGCAGGCGGAAGGACGCCTTGCGCTGGACGTGGCTGTCCATCATGCCCTCGGCCGTCGGCAGCGGATGCAGGCAGACCAGCGTCGCCACCGGCGGCCGCTCGAGCGGCAGCGCCAGCTCCCCGACCAGCTCCAGGCCGTCGGACGTGTGCAGCGTGATCTCCTCACGCCGCGCCGGCAGCACCGTCGCCGCCCTGATCTCCGCCATCGCTCTCTCCGTCTCCTTCTTCGGGGGGCGCGTGCGCGCCCGGCCGGGTGGTGTCTACCGCATAACGGACGCCGGTCTCCAGTGACACCGGCCGCCGAGCGCCGGTCGCCGGTGGCGCGGGATGCCGTTCATCAGTGACCCGGGACGCGGTCGCGCGTCAGTAGCGCGGGGCATTGCGCGACCGGAGGGCGCGGGGCGAGCGGCGGGTCCGGGCCTGCCAGCAGGGACGGTGCCAGTGCCGCCGGTCGTCGCCGCTGTCGCCCGCCCGCCAGGCGACGACGTGACCGACGCCCGGAGGGATCTCCTGGTCGCATCCCGGGCAGCGGTACGGCTTCACAGCGCCGGCCCCGGAGATGGACCGGACGATCCACTCGCCGTCCGGCCCCTCCTCGGTCTCCTGAGCCCACGAGGCGCCCCCGCCCCTGGCGGAACGTCCAGATGCGGCGCGGCGGTTCTTGCGGGGGCTCATGCCCTAAAGCATATGAACCCCGGCCACCCCCTCACGGACAGCCCGCCTCCCGCGGAGGTCTACTCGGGCCTTCCCTTTGGTTCAGCAGTGGCTTCTTGGTTCAGCCGTGGCTTCGAAGCTCAGCGCAGTGGCTTTCCGGCGGTGGCGTGCTCCACGAGGAGGGGCGCCGGGGCCAGGGCCGGGTCGCGGGTCTCGGCGTGCAGGGCGCGCAGGACGGTGACGGCGCGGTCCGGGCCGATGCGGTCGAGGTCGGCGATGGGGCCGGTCGGGTAGCCGCAGCCCAGGGTCATCGCCGCGTCGATCGAGTCGGCGTCGGCGTATCCGGCGCCGAGCATGGCGGCGGCGTCGTTCAGGTAGGGCAGGCGCAGCGCGTCCACGATGAACCCGGCGCGGTCGCGGCAGCGCGCGACGGTGAGGCCGAGGCGCGCGAGGAGGTCGGCGGCGCGATCGGCGACGTCCGGGGCCGTCGCGACGGTGGCGGACAGCTCCGCCAGGGTCCCGGCCGGGTCGGGGAGGTGCAGCCCGACGACGTCGGACGGACGTCCGGTGGCCATGGCCTGCCGGATCACGGAGCCGTCCGCCGAGGTGACCGCGATGACCGTGCCGGGCTTGGCGGCCTGGACGGCGGCGGACAGCAGCGCCCGCGCGGCCTCCGGGTCCTCCGCGGCCTCGACGATCAGGTCGCAGCCCCCGAGGTCGGCGGCGGAGTCGCCGACCTGGACGCCGGCCCGGTCGCACAGCGCGGCGACGGCGTCCGCGAGCGGGCCGACACCGACGACGCCCACCGTCGGCAGAGCGGCGTCGCTCGTCCCTCCCTCGGCTGCGCCCTGCGTCGCATGCCCTCCGTCGGCCGGACGGGACTTGTCGTAGGAGTAGAAGCCGCGGCCGGTCTTGCGGCCGAGGAGTCCGGCCGTGACGAGTTCGCGGAGCAGCGGCGAGGCGGCATGGCGGCGGTCGCGGGACTCGGCGTAGATCGCCTCCAGCACCTCCAGGCAGGTGTCGAGGCCGATCAGGTCCATCAGGGTGAACGGGCCCATCGGCAGGCCGGCGCCCGCCTTCATCGCGGCGTCGATGTCGTCGCGGGTGGCGTGGCCGGACTCCAGCATCGTCGCGGCCTGGTTCAGGTAGCCGAACAGCAGGCGGTTGGCGACGAACCCGGCCCGGTCCCCGATCGTCACCGGCGTCTTGCCGAGGCCCTCGACCAGGTCGGCGACCCGGGTGACGGCCTCCGGCTCGGTGAGGACGGTCCCGATGACCTCCACGAGCTTCATGACCGGCGCGGGGTTGAAGAAGTGCACCCCGACGATCTTGGTGGGACGGCCGGTGGTGACCGCGATGTCGGTGACCGACAGCGAGGAGGTGTTGGTGGCGAGGACCGCGTCCTCCCGGCACACGCGGTCGAGCTCGGCGAACACCGTCCGCTTCAGGTCGAGCCGCTCGGGGACGGCCTCGATGACGAGATCGCAGTCACCGAGGTCGGCGAAGTCGGTCGACAGCGTGATCCGGTCGAGGATCTCGCGCTGGGCGTCCTCGGTGAGCCTGCCGCGCTTGACGGCCCGTCCGGTCGAGGACTCCAGGTTGCCGCGCCCGCGGTCCAGCGCCTCCCGGTTCACCTCGATGCCGACGACCGCGAGGCCGCCGCGCGCCAGCACCTCGGCGATTCCCGCACCCATCGTGCCCAGTCCGACGACCCCGACCCTGCTGAACGAACCACCGCTGAACGAACCACCAGTCATGAGGGGCAGTCTTGCAGAGCGGTCGCCCGTGGCCGATGCCGGGTACGACAGGGGCGTGCGCCTCGGAATCTTCCTTCTCGCCACCCGTTTCCCGGGCGAGGACGACGCCGCCGCCCTGTCCCGGACCGTCGAGGCCGCCGTCGCCGCCGAGCGCGCCGGGTTCGATGATGTATGGCTGGCCGAGCACCATTTCATGTCCTACGGGGTGGTGCCGTCCGCGACGCTTCTCGCGGGGCATCTGCTGGCCGCCACCACCCGGATCGGGGTCGGGACGGCGGTGAGCGTGCTGTCCACCCAGCATCCGGTCGCGCTGGCGGAGCAGGCCGCGATGCTGGCGCTGCTGTCCGGCGGACGGTTCCGGCTGGGCGTCGGTCGCGGGGGACCGTGGCGCGACCTGGAGGTGTTCGGCACGGGCCTCCCGCGCTACGAGCACGGATTCGCCGAATCCCTCGATCTGCTGCTGGCCTGGCTGCGCTCCGGCCGTCTCGCCTGGGAGGGCGAGCATTTCGCCTTCCGGGAGGTGCCGGTCGTTCCGCGGGCACCCGTCCCGCCGCCGGTGACGATCGCCTGCACGTCCCCCGCGACCGAGGCGCTGGCGGCGGAGCGCGGCCTGCCGATGCTCCTCGGGATGCATGTCGGGCCGGAGGAGAAGGCCGCCGCCATCGCCCGGCACGGCGACCCGTCTCTCCCCCACATCTCCACGCACGTGGCCCAGGTCGCCGACACTCGGGAGGAGGCCGTCGCCACCCTCATGGACGGCATGCCGCGCTGGCTCGGCCCCGGCCTGGAGGGATACGTCGCCGTGGACGACCGTCCGCGCCCGTCCCGCGATCCCGTCGCCTACACGCGCCTGATGTGCGACCTGCACGCGGTCGGTTCACCGGACGACTGCGTCGACTCCCTCGCCACGACCGCCGAGCGAACCGGCATCAGCCACCTGATCCTGCTTGTGGAGGGCGCCGGATCCCGAACCGCCACCCTGGAGAACATCACTCGCCTGGGCCGCGAAGTCCTCCCAAAACTCCACGCGGCCGCGATATGAACGCGCGGCGCGCCGACGGGGTCGGCACGCCGCGCGTTCATCTGGCGGCGGTCGGTCGGGTCAGCAGTCGCGGAGTTCCGGGGACTGGTTGAGGATCTGTTCGCGGGCCGTGACGAACGTCCGGTACGCGCTCGGGTCCCCGTCGGGGAAGACCGCGACGCGGTGGCAGTTCTGGAACGCGAGTCTCACCCCGAAGTAACGCTCCAGGGCGCCGCGCATGGCGTCGCTCGCGAGGACGCGCAGGAGCTGGCCGCGCGCCTTCTCGTCCGGCGGCGGCGTGAGGTTGTCGGCGAAATCTCCGCCGTCCACCTGCAGCCGGGCCACGAGGCCGCTGATCATTTCCCACGCGTACGGGAGGGAGGTCTTGATGCACTCGACGAAGTCCGCGTCGCCGACCTCGCCCTTCTGCGCCGTCTCCAGCAGTTCCGGGGTCACGTCGAGGGACATGCGGGGTCCTTTCGCAGACGGAGGATGAACACCCACACGCCGACGGTAAACACGGCCCGGAGGTAATTCCAGGCTTGACAAAGATTTTCATTCCGCTACGGCAGGGCCCCTGACCGGTTCCCGACCGGTCAGGGGCCCCGTCTCTCCGTGCAGACCTGCCTCTCCGTGCAGTCCCGTCTTTGGTGCGGGTATGTCTTCCGTGCGTGGCTCCGTCGTTCGTGTGGACCCGTCACCCAAGTGCCATCGCGCAGAGTCGTCGCACAGGGGCCGACGCGCTGGGTCATCGGACAGCGGCGGCGTTGTGGTGACGCCGCCGTCCGGCCTGCCGGGGGGTGAGCCGCTCGGCGCGCTCGGCCCAGTACTCGCGGGCCCGCCGTGCCAGCCGGGCGTCCCGCGCGGCGCCTGCCTCCGCGCGCAGTTCGCGAGCCCGCTCAGTCATGAGCGACTGCATGATCTCGTGGTGGAACACGACGCCTCCTGAATCCGCGGGCCGATCGGCACGACCCGACATCCAAGAGACTCGCGCTAAGGTCCCCGGCTCCACATTGGCAGGTCGCCCTATATCGCCCGGTCAGCGGCCTTAGGAGTACTTAGGAGCCCACGTCCGGCCCTAAGGACCGGCGCGGCTGGCAGGATCGCGGCATGGGCGATCCGCTGGCGGGGTTGGACGACATCGACTGGGCGGGGCTCGACCACGCCTACGGTTCGGCGGAGGACGTGCCCGGCCTTCTCCGCGCCCTTTCCTCGCTCGAAGAGGAAGAGCGGGACGCCGCGCTGGGCGAGCTGTTCACCAACATCTTCCATCAGGGAAGGCGGTACGGCGCGGCCGCCGCAGCGGTCCCGTTCCTGCTCGCTCTGGCGTCCCACCCCGGTACTCCCGAACGCACCGGGCCGCTCTACCTGGCGGCCGCGCTGGCCATCGGGTACGACGCGGCGCACCTGCCGTCCGGTGTCGGCATCACCGCCTGGCGTGAGGAGGTGGCGCGGTTGCGGGAGACCGACCCGGCAGCCGAGGCACGCCGGCTGGAGGCGTTGGTCACGGAGGCGGCGAACCAGCAGGAGCGCCGCGCCAGGGCCGTCGACCGGGACCACTTCGACTTCGCGTGGGCACTGCGCTCCGCCGAAGCGGAACTCGCCGCCTACGACGCCGTCCGTGCCGGACTGACCACCGTTCTGACCCTGCTCGGCGATGACGACGCCGGGGTGCGGGCCACCGCCGCGTACACGGTGGGGTGGTTCCCCGAGGAGGCGGCGGCCTCCCTCCCCGCGCTGGAGGCGCTGCTCGAAGCCGAGCAGGACCAGAACGTCATCGCGCACGCGCTCGTCGCCGCCGGACTCCTGGACGGCCGGGCGCTGCTCCCCCTGTTCCGCGAGCACCTGGCGAGTACCGAGCCGCTGTCGCGCTGGGCCGCCGCGATCGCACTCGCCCGCCTGAGCGAGGACGATGCGCCCATCATCGCCGAACTGGCGTCCTCCTGCGCGTCCCCGCCCGAGGGAGACATGGCCTTCCTGGAGGGCGACCTGCGCCTCTACTCGGCGCTGACCCTGGCCGCGCTGGAAGAGGCCCCGCCCGAGGCGGTCGACGCCGTCCTCGACGGTCTGTCCCGCACGTCCGACGAGGCGTCGTTCCCGATGGCCGAGGCAGCGCTCAGGCTGACGTTCGGCAGTCCGGCCTCCCCGCTCCCCCCGTTCGCCGAACTCACGACCGCGCAGCAGCGGACCGTCCAGACGATCGCTGAACTGCCGCCCTCAAGCTGGCAGTGGGCCAACCTGCTGGAGATACTCGACGTCTGGGGCCTGCCCACCGTCCAGTACGAGTGCCGCCGGTACGCCGGTCTCGCCTGAAGCAGCCCTGACGCCGCACTAAGGTGATGCACCGTGCGTCTCGTTATCGCCCGCTGCAGCGTCGACTACGCCGGCAAGCTCACCGCCCACCTGCCGATGGCCCTCCGCCTGATCCTGATCAAGGCGGACGGGAGTGTGAGCGTGCACGCCGACGACCGCGCCTACAAGCCCCTCAACTGGATGAACCCGCCCTGCTCGCTGCGCGAGGAGGTATACGAGGAGAACGGCGCCGTCGCGCGCTGGACGGTCACGCACGGCAAGTCGGGCGAGCGGCTGATCCTCACCATCGAGGAGTTCCTGCACGACACCATCCATGAGCTGGGGATCGACCCCGGCCTCCAGAAGGACGGCGTCGAGGCGCACCTTCAGGAACTGCTCGCCGAGCACATCACCACCCTCGGCGAGGGCTACACCCTGATCCGCCGCGAGTTCCCCACGGCCATCGGCCCGGTCGACATCCTCTGCCGCGACGCCGCCAGCGCCACCGTCGCCATCGAGATCAAACGCCGAGGCGAGATCGACGGCGTCGAGCAGCTCACCCGCTACCTGGAACTGCTGAACCGAGACCCGCACCTGGCCCCCGTCCGGGGCGTCTTCGCGGCCCAGGAGATCAAGCCCCAGGCCCGCGTCCTCGCCACCGACCGCGGCATCACCTGCGTCACCCTCGACTACGACGCCCTGCGCGGCATCGAACACGAAGGCACCCTTTTCTGACCCGGCCCTCCGCAACGTCGCGGGCGACGACGCGGTGGGGGCGGGTCGCGTTTCCGGGACGATTCCTGGCGTAGGCATCACATTTCACGGGGCAGCTCCGTCATATGGGTGAGAAGCCGTGATTCCTCACTGGACCCAAGGGATGGATGGGGCATGCCAACGCAGCGCGAGGCCGACGAAGCCGAGATCCGGCAGCAGATCGACAAGATCGTCCAAGGGATCCGGGCCAAGGACCTGAAGGCCCTGGAGGAGGTGTACGCGGGGGACGTCGTTTCCTTCGACGTCGAGCCGCCGCTCCAGCACGTGGGGAGGGCGGCGAAGCTGAAGAACTGGACGAACGTGTTCACGTTCTTCCAGGACGTGTCCTACGAGATCCGCGACCTCACGCTCACCGTGGGCGACGAGGTGGCCTTCGGCCACGGCTTCGGCCGGCTCAGCGGCACGCTGGGGAATGGCACGGCGACGAGCGGCATGTGGGTCCGGGCCACGCTCTGCTTCCGCAAGACCGGCGGCACCTGGCTGATCGCGCACGACCAGGCCTCCGTCCCGATGGACGTGTCGAGCGGCACGGCGGTGGTCGACCTCACCCCATGACGGCCGCTGAGCGGGATCTCCTGGTCCTGCCGCTTCCGGAACGCCTCGCGCTCAGGCGCGGGAACGGATGGACAGCGCGAGGGCCGGGCACATCTCGGCGGCCTTCACGGTGTCGCGCAGAAGGCGGGACGGAACGTCGGTCCGAGTGATGACGGGATACCCGAAGCGGTCGAGTTCGACAAGGTCGGGTATCAGATGACTGCAGAGCTTGTGTCCGGCGCATCGCGACCAGTCGACGGCCAGTTGGCGTCCTGACTCCTCTTCGGTCTCCTCGCCGGGGATGGGGAGGACCCGGCGGGTGGGCCGGCCGCATCCGCCGCTGTTCAGGTGCGTGTCGACGTCGTCCTTGAAGACCTTGAGCGCCGAGAGCAGGAAGCGGGTCGTGCCGTCGGGGTGGCTGCAGGCCCCCCGCCCCCGCACGATCGCACTGCCGCTGCGGATGGCGGCGAGCGCCTCGTCACCGGTGGTGCCCGCGACTAGGGCGCCGAAGGAGCGGGCGATGGCGGGCAGGCCCAGCCGGCAGGGTCCGCACTGGCCGGCGGACTCGGCGCCCATGTAGGCGGCCACGCGGGCGACCTCGCCGATCGGGCAGGTGTCGCGGGGCAACGGGATGACGATTCCCGCGCCGAGCGCGGCGCCCGCCGCCTCCATCGATTCCCGGGAGACTGTCGCGGCGGCCGCCTGTGCGGGGGTGAGCCAGGCGCCGTGGTAGCCGCCGATCATGACGCCCTGGCCCGCGTCGGTGCCGCACCGGTGCAGCACCTCGGCGAGGGACACCCCGGTCGGGGTCTCGACGACGATGTGTCCGCCGTCCGGCGCGGTGACGGTCAGCAGGACGGTGCCGGGCTCGGCGGTCGTGCCGACCGCCCGGTATCCCTCGGCGCCGAGCTCGGCGAGAACGGCCAGCTGGGCGAAGGTCTCGGCGTTGGACAGCAGTGTCGGAAGCCGGTCGACACCGCTCTCGGCGGTCCTGCCCTTGCGTCCGGGCGGTATGGGCGTCTCGCCGTTGACGCCACGTACCAGCGCTCCGCTCTCTCCCGTGATGAAGCGTTCCGGCAACTGGACCACGCGGGCGCGGGTGCCGAGTCCCGTCTCGGCGAGGGCCGACCGCAGCGAGCGCGCGGCCGATCCCTCGTCGGTGATCCCGATGACGAGCTCCTTGGCGCGCAGCGCCCCGACCGCGAGCATCGCGCCTGCCAGGACGAGGTGCGGGACGTGCGCGAGAAGGGCCTTGTCCTTGGAGCTCGCGGGCTCACCCTCGGTCGCGTTGACGAGCACCACGGGCGGCCGCTCGGACCTGGCCGCCGCCTTCTGCACGGCGGCGAACTTGCGGGCGAACGGGAAGGCGGCGCCGCCCCGGCCGCGCAGGTCGACCTGCTCGGCGAGAGCCGTTAGTTCGCCGGCCGTCAGCCGGGCCGGCACGCGGTGGACTCGCCGGTGCCCGGCGGCGTCGAGCCGCGGGATCCGGCCGAGCCCGGCCAGCAGGCGGGGCCGGCCCATCGCCGTCACGCGCGGGGTGGTGCTCATGAGCGGCTCCTCGACCAGCTGCGGGCTTCGTCTTTCAGGTCCGCCCAGAACTGCTCGTCGGGCACCTGGGCGGCGGTCTGCGCCGCCTGCCTGGCCGGCGGCGTGACGGCGGGCTGGACAGCCCTCGCCCCGGTCGCCCGCCGATGCCGCGAGGCGATGGTGAGGCGCACCAGCACCAGCAGCACGACCGCGGCCGCGCAGGCCAGATAGCTGAACGTCACCCAGTGCTTGGCGGCGCGACCGGCGTTGAGGCCGTGGACGAGGGAGACCGGCCAGCACAGGTAGGCGCTCAGATGAAGCAGGCGCCACGTCCAGGCGCGTCCGGCGCCGATGAACCGGCCGCGCACGAGGCCGATCACGAACGCCAAGATCATGAGGTCACCGGCGGCCGAGCCCAGCGAGACCATCAGGCCGTGCCCGCGCAGCCCGGCGGCGGGCAGCACGGAGTCCAGCGCCGTGGCGTGCCGCTCCAAGATCTTGAGCGTGACGTGGACGGTGAGGAAGCTCATCGACAGGGTCGCGGTCGCCCGGTGCACGGACTGGGCCAGGATCCGCATGCGGACCGGGGTGAATCGGCCGCTCGCCAGCAGCCCGAACACCACGGCCCCGGTCAGCCCCACCAGCGTGAAGACTCCGGAGAAGAACTCGAGGAACGACTGCGCGGCGGCCACCGCGCCCGCGGCATGGCCGGTCCATCCGACGGCGGCCGCGGCGGCCAGGCCCGCGGCCGACAGCAGGAGTGCCCGCGCCCGCCGGACGCCGCGCCGCGGGATCGCAGCGGACGACGAGGTCGTGTTCATGGTCCCTTTCACGTCAGAACACCGGCACCGAGGGCCTCGCCGTCGCCGACTGCGACGGTCGGGGGATGGCGGGGCCGAGAGCCGCGCCGGCGCCGATGTTGGGCAGCGGGTCTCCTGCCTCGATGCGCGTCCCCTTGCGCTCGGCCCGAATCGCCCCGGAGGCGGGAACCCCCAGGGTCCAGCCGCCGACGCACAGGGAGTTCAGGGGTACTGAACGGCCGCCGGACAGGAGCCCGAACACCACCGCGGCCGCTCCGCCCACGTGCCTGCCCGTGCAGGACTCCTCGTTGCCGGTCGTCCCGAGGTAGTCGCCCCGGCGGACGGCCGAACCGTCCTTGACCCTTGTCAGGGCGGACATCTGGGAGTAGGTCGAGGAGAACCCGTTGGGATGGATCAGCAGGAGCATGCCGCGGCCGGGCGCACGGCTGCACAGCCGGTACAGGTGCCCTGGACCGGCCGCCAGGACCCGTCCGTCCTCGCCCGTGAACGCGACCAGCTCCGTGCTCCTCGTGGGGCGCATCGTCCACGATCTGCCGGGTGCCCAAGGGAACGAGAGACCGGTGTCCCTCGACGCCGCCTTCCTGCCGTACCCGGTCAGGAAGGCGCGCTCGGCCTTCGGGACGACGGTGACGGGCGCGCTCCGCGCGAACGCCGTGAAGTCCTTGGATCCCGTCACGGCGACTCGCCAGCCCGTTCCCTGGTGGTGAGCAATGAACAGCGACGCGTCGGGAGGGGCCTCCACCCCTTCGGGAGGAGGGAGGATCGAGGAGCCGAAGGCCCAGCTGCGCGCCGGGTCCGACCTGAAGAGCAGGACCCTGGGCGCGGCCGGGGCATGTCCTCCGAAGGCGCGGCGGGCGATCGCCGAGCGCTCCCTCAGGATCACGTCGCGCACCATGTGCTCAAGCGGCGTGGCCTGCGCCGGCTGGACGGGCGGCCCCGACGTGCGGGGGGCGTGCGCCGGGCGCCTCGGAGCGGCCCCGGGCGAGGACGTCCGCGCCTGCGTGCTCTTCGCGGGTGCCGCCGTCTGCGCGACGACAGCGCACAGCACGAGCAGGACGGCGCCCGCCGCGGTGCCGCCGAGCCACACGATGCGATTGGCCAGCGGCAGGATCGACCTGCCGCCGGCTTGATGGCCGGACATCACCGGATCAGCGTCGCGTCAGGGCCGATAAGGCAGCACTGCGTCCAGGTTAAGAGTCGGCTAAGGCGACCGATCCCGCTCGTGGACGCCGAACCGGACCTTCACCCGCGCGCCGCCCACCGCGGACACCCCGAGTTGCAGGCTGCCGCCGCTCGCCTCGGCGGTACGCCGCACGATGTCCAGCCCCAGCCCGGTGGACGAGGCGGTGCTGACACCGCGGCGCAGCAGGTGCCGGTCACCGAATCCCGGTCCCGCGTCGTCCACCGTCAGGTAGACGGCGCCGCTGCGCGGCTGCAGCGTCACGCTGAGCGCGCTCCCCTCCGGCGTGTGCGAGAAGACGTTGCCCAGCAGCGCGTCCAAGCAGGCCGAGAGGTCCTCGGCCCGTACCTTGATCTCCAGCGGCCCGGGCGGGATCCTCAGGTCCATCCGGCGCCGCTGCTCGTCCGCCAGCACCGACCAGAACCGCACCCGCTCGGTCACGACCGCGGTGGCGTCCGCGCACGGCGCCCCAGTGCGGACCGGCCGCCGGGTGGCGTTGATGAGGTCGGTGACGGTGCGTTCCAGCACGTCCACCTGTTCGCTGACCCGTTCCGCCTCCTCCGGGTCCCTGAGCGCCTCCGCCTCCAGCCGCAGCACGGTCAGCGGCGTCCGCAGCCGGTGCGACAGGTCCGCGGCCGATTCCCGCTCCCTGGAGAGCAGGGTGTCGATCTGGCCCGCGAGGTCGTTCAGCCCGACCGTCACGTCGCGGATCTCCGGTGGCCCGCCCGGCTCGATCCGGGCCTCCAGATCTCCCCGCGAGATCCGTTTGGCCAGGTCCGCCAGCCGGGTGATCCGCCGTACCAGCGAGCGTGCCAGGCGGTCGGCCAGCACCAGGCTCACCGCCAGCAGCCCCGCGCTCAGGGCGGCCAGGATCGCCCAGGCCCGCGTCACGCCCGACCGCATCTGCCGGTCGGAGACGAACGAGCGGATCACCGCCGTTCCACCCGGCACGCCGACCACCGCCACCAGGATCTCCCGCCCGCCGAACGTGTCCACCGTGAGGCTCTGTCCACGCTCGGCCAGCCGCACGCCGAGATCGCGCGCGGCCGGGGTCCCGCTGATCTGACCGTCCGGCCACAACACCGTCATCGGATAGCCGCTGGAGGCCGTCTGCTGCAACGCCACCTCGACCGTTGCCCGGTCGCCCGCCGCGACGACCGGTGCCAGCGACTGTGCCCGCACCCCGGCCGCCGCGAGGGTACGGGTCTGTGCGACGTCCCGCACCAGCAGCGTCAACGGGACGAGGAACGCGATCAGCACCAGGACCACCGTCGCCGCCACCAGCAGGGTGATGTACCGCCTCACGACGGATCAACGATCTTGATGCCGGCACCACGGACCGAGCGCAGGTACCGGGGCACCGAGGCCGATTCGCCCAGTTTGCGGCGCAACCAGGCCACGTGCACGTCGATCGTCTTGTTCGCGCCGCCCAGCGGTGTCTGCCACACCTCGGTCAGCAGCTCGCGCTTGGAGACCACTTCCCCGGGACGCGAGGCCAGGTAGAAGAGCAGGTCGAACTCCTTGGGCGACAGTTCGAGGACCCGCCCGTCCAGCACCGCCTCGCGCGCCGCCGCGTCCATCAGCAGGCCGCCCACCCGGACCGTGCGGACCGTGCCGCCCGCCCCCTCCGAACGCCGCAGGACCGCCCTGATGCGGGCGTCGAGCTGCCCGGCGCTGAAGGGCTTGACCACGTAGTCGTCCGCGCCCGTGTCCAGTATCCGCTCGATCTCCCGCTCGTCGTCCCGGGCCGTCGCCACGATCACGGGGACGGCGCTGACCGCACGGAGCATCCGCAGCACCTGCGTGCCGTCCAGATCGGGCAGCCCCAGGTCGAGGATCACCAGGTCGGGCCGTGCGTCGACGGCCCTCCGGAGTCCCTCCATGCCGGTCGGCGCCGACGTCACCGCGTGCCCGCGCTCACCGAGTGCGCGGACGAGCCTCCCGCGCACCTCAGGGTCATCCTCCACGAGCAGTATCTGGACCACGCGGCCACGCTAGCCGCCCGTCCCGTCGCCCATGAGCAGAAAGACGCCCTTATGGGCCCTTAATGGCGATTTTGCCGCGCCTTAGCCCCAAGTCTGCGACAGTCGCCGGATGTCCAGGAACAGCGCGCTCGCCGCAATCGCGTGGGCGGCTGCCGCCGTCACCGCCTTCGGCTCGGGCATGGCGGCGATCTCCGCGGTGGGCACCGGCATCACCGAGCAGGGGATCAAGCCGATGACCTCCGACCAGGTCGCCGCGGCCCTGTCCGTTCCACCGCAGCCCTCCCGGAACGCGTCCCCCTCGGCTCCGCCGGTCCCGCCCCGCCCCTCGCCAACGGTAACGGTCACGGAGAGGGTCACCAGCGCCATCACCAACCTCGCCTCCGAGGCCGGCGACATCGTCGCTCGCTGCCACCACGGCTCGGCGTACCTGGTCTCCTGGACGCCCCGGCAGGGGTACAGCGTCGACCTGAGCCGCCGCAAGCCGCCCGGCCCTGTCTTCGTCCAGTTCCGGACGGCCACCCGCCGGGTCATCATGACCGTCGGCTGCCACGGCGACCTGCCCTTCACCAGCGTCCAGAGGCAGCGCGCCGAACGCACGGGCGGTCACGAGGAGTCCGACGACCCCTACCATCGCCGTTCCGACCACAGGGACTGACCTGCGGCGAACGCCGTCACCCGCCGGTGTTGTGGATCATCTGCTGGAGCACTCTCACCGTGGTCGCATAGTCGGCGTCGTCGATGCCCTCGTGGATGCGGGCGCGGATCGCCGGGGCGTGCTGCTTGAGGTGGACGCGCGCCTCCTCGCCCGAATCGGTGATCCACCACCGGCCTTCGCCGTCGCGGGTGAGGCAGCCGCGCTCCAACAGGAGCTTCGCCTCGGCCTCCAGGTCGTCCTCACGCCTCAGGTAGGACTTCATGGCCTGCTCAAGTTCGGGGATGGTCATGCCGTGGCCGTCGGAGGAGAGATCGTTCTTCGACAGGTGGCGCAGCAGCCAGAACTGGGGCTGGGTCAGGCCGAGCTCGGCCTGCCGGGCTCTGATGAACGCGATGATGGACTCGTAGGCCATGCCGGTCCAGTAGCCGACCGGCTGGGCGGCCAGGTCGTCGTCGGAAACCTGCTGGGTCGCCATGGGCGGTGCTCCTATCGGACGATCAGTGATATCGGCACCGTAGAACCCGAAGTTAACTTGAGGTCAAGGCCTACCTGCACTGCTCCAGCAGCCTGCGGAACGCCTCACGAGGGAGAGTGATGTGCCCCGCGTCCGGGTCCTTGCTGTCACGGACTCCGACGCCACCGGGCAGAGCCGCCAACTCCACGCACGCGTCCCCCTGGGCTTCGCTCCGCTGGGACTTGCGCCATTCGATCAGCCCCACTGGGCGGCCGCCTTCCGTATGAACTCAATGGACTCGCCCACATTCAACGCGTGAGCTTGGACGAACGAGAACATGGTGACCACGGGCAAGATGTCACCCGGGTCACTGGTGGTCACCCCGCCTCGGGCGTTGGTCATGTAGAGCAGTTCCTCTCCGGTGGCCTGAGTCGCCAGATTGAATGATCCACCCAAACCCCAGTGTCGCCCGGTGGGAGCGATTTGCAAGGCCACGTTGCCCATCTGGGCGACCTGCGCGAGGTACTCACACTGCTCCCTCATGATGGCGGGGCCGCCAACCTCCGTGTACAGGACCGGCGCACAGAGCACGATGCTGAGTTTGGGGGGATGTTGCCGCTTCAAAATCCCCTGACGCTTGAGACGGGCCTCGACCGCCTGCTCCGTCCCCAACAGCGCACTCATGTAAGCCTCGGTCTGGAACAGCCCATAGACCGTCATGATTTCGAAGGCGCGTAGAAGCGACGCCGTGGCCTCGGCCTTGGGGTAGTCAACGAAGAACCTGGGGTAGGCAGCGGAGCGCAGGAGGTCATCCCAGGCTTCCGTGAGAGTCGGTGAGCAGTCCATGGCCTTGTCCAGGCGGCTTGCGAATTCTTCCCGGCACCTGGTCGTGCCGAGTTCCACTTGAGCGATGTAGGAACGAGTGACGGCCGCCAGGCTGGCCAACTCGATCCGCGAAAGGTCACGCTCTTTCCGCAAGCGGGACACCTCCCCACCGAAGGCGATGGTCTGAGGGGTCGGCTTCCTTGTCGCCATGAGAGTCCTCCTGATGGCACCAGGTGACACCGCTGTTTTTGTGTCCGGCCACTTCACCTGCTGACGCTACTCCTCGGAGTGAATTCTGTGCGCAGAGTCACGAACATTCGAGGAGTGGTCGTTATGGAGGAGCCGGCGGCGATCGTGATCAAGGCTGAGCTGGAGGCGGTCCGGGAGGCGCGGGAGTTCGTCGCGCTCGCGTTCGGGGGGTGGGGGCTGGAGGACTTCGTCGCTCGGACCGTGGTGAGCGAGCTCGCCACCAATGCGATCAAGCATGGGTCGCGCGAGGGCGACCAGGTGATCGTTCGGGCTTTCCGGCGGGAGGACGGGGCGGCCGTCATCGAAGCCTGGGATCGATCGACCGCCCTGCCCGCCGTTGGCCCGGTCGACCTCGCCGCTGAGTCGGGACGCGGGCTCCGGCTCGTGGAGGCGCTGGCGCGGCGCTGGGGCACTCGTCCGCTCAACGAGGGCGGGAAAGTGGTGTGGGCCGAGATCGAAGCCGTCAGAGCATGAGAAGCCGTCAGGACATGAGTGACGCGCTTCTGCTGCTCTTCCTCCAGTGGCTGCTTCCCGGCTGGTCGATCAGGCTGGAGCGGTACGGCTTCTGGCGGGCGGAGGGGCCTGTCGTCATTTCGGCTCTGTCGCTCTTTCGGTGGTAGCGGAGGGTGAGGCTCATCCGAGGAGGATGCGGTGGCGCAGGAGGTGGAAGCCTGCCCGGCCGTACATCTGTCTCTTGATCAGCTTGGTCTTGGTATTGACGCCTTCGGTTCCGCCGTTGTGATAGTCGCTGGTCAGAGCGGCACGGACGGCGTCGAGGTCGAGTCGCAGGCCGCGGATGAACGAGTGGAGGTTCGGCAGGTTCACCTTTTCGGCGGTGCTGATCCACTCTTGCAGCCGGTCCGCGTTGTCGGTGGCGGGGACCAGGAGCCGGGCGAAGGCGCGGACCAGGGCGGCGAGCGCACTCATCTCCGGGCAGGCTCCGGTGGTCTTGGCGAGAAGTTCGTGCTGGTCGGGCTTGAGATTGTCGGGGCGGGCGAGTAGGAGCCGGGCGAGGCGGCGGGGGGACAGACCAGGACGATCGTCCTCGACACGGCCCTGGGTGATGTAGCGGTAAAGCAGGTTCTGGCTGCCGGTGTAGCCGCGTTCGCGGATCTCGCGCAGTAACTGCAGGACCGGGACCGCGGGTTCCTCAGCTCGGCGTTTGCGCAGGTACTCCTGGTACGGATCGACAAGCGTGGGACGGTATTGGGGCGCCCGCCGCATCTGCTCGGGCTTGTCGACCCGCGCATACCGTTTGACGGTGTTCAGGGCCAGGTTCAGCCGTCGAGCACATTCCAGCAGGCCAACGCCCGCATCGAGCAGATCGTGGACCTGCTGCCACCGGGCCAGAGTGGTGGTCTTTCCGCCCTCGAGTCTGCGCACTCGGGAGGCACTGGCCCAGCAGCCGCTATGCACGGCGACCTCCTTACCGGCCGCTTGGGCGAAGTTGTGCCAGATATGCCACCGGTCCCCGACCTGCAAGGCGTCGGGCAGAGCCTGGTGCACGGCGTCGGCGTAGCCGGCGGCGCCGTCCCGGCAGACGACCCGCACACCCGGATGCTCGCGCAGCCACGCTGCAAGGGTGTCGGATCTGCGGTCGGGCAGGACATCGACGCGCCGGCGGGTCTCGGCGTCGATCAGGATGGTCGCGTAAGTCCTGGAGCGTCGCAGGGAGAAGTCGTCCACACCCAGCACCCGCGGCGTCGCCACCACCGGTAACGGGATCCGCAGCAGGGCTCGCAGTGCGGTGTGACGGGAGACCGGCATTCCCAGGACTGAGAGCAGACGGGCACCGGCCCGGCCTGCTAAATCTCGTGCCACCGCCCCGACCTGGGCGGTCAGCCGGACAGTTCGTCGCTGATACCGCTCCAGCAGCCCGGAGAGCTGCTCCCGGAACGTCCGCCGGGGGCACCGCCAGTCCCGACACGCGAGCCGCCGCACTCGCACATCCAGCACGACCGGCCGTCCATCGACGGGAACATCGGCCACGGTCCGCTCGCACCACCCATGGACATGGGCGGTCTCGACCGCGCACTCCGGGCAAGGCACCGGCACCCTCCGGCTGCAGGCCCGCACCCGAATCAGCTCGCCCTCGTCCGTCACATCCTCGATGACCAGGCCAGACAGGCCCGAGAACACCACATCGACAAGCCTGTCACCCTCGATCACCCCTCAGCGTGACGGGCTAACACCCTCCGCTACCACCGAAACTGCGACAGAGCCGTCATTTCGGCGTCCTCTCGTGAAGGGCTGGTGGGCGCGCTTGCCGAGGCCGATCCGGAGGGCCTGGCGGGAGCGATCCGGGTGCTCGAACAACTCGATCATTGAGGCGGGCGGAGGGCTCCCCTGGTGTCGGACGGGACGGGCATCATGGCGTGCATGACGTTTCAAGCCAGCGGCAGCTTCGACATCGAGGCCTGGGACTCCGAGAAGCCCTATGACGAGCAGGCCGGCAACCGGTTGACCCGGGTCCACGTCGGCAAGACGTTCCACGGCGACCTCGTGGGCACGAGTTCCACCGAGCTGATCACTGTGGAGTCGCCGGCGGGGCCGGTCGCCTATGTGGGGATCGAGCACGTCCAGGGCATCCTGCACGGGCGCGAGGGGACGTTCGTTTTGCAGCACAGCGCGGGCAGCGAGGACGGGACGGCCGACACCCAGTGGCTCCGGTGGCTGATCGTCCCCACCTCGGGAACGGGCGAGCTCGCCGGCATCCGCGGCGTCGGCCAGATCTCCGTCGCCGAGGACGGCGGCCACACCTGGGCGCTGGAGTACACGCTGGACTGAGCGCCGATCCGCGGCCGGTAATGTTCGGGTCATGCCCCCGGTCACCGGCGACCCCACGCGCGAGCGCATCATCGACGCGGCCGAAGCGTGCTTCGGCCGTTTCGGCGTCGCCAAGACCACGGTCGAGGACATCGCCGCCGCCGCGCGGCTCTCGCGGGCGACCGTGTACCGCAGCGTCACCGGCGGGCGGGACGAGTTGATCCTCGCCGTGGTGGTGCGCGACCTGCACCGGTTCCTAGACCGGCTCGCCGAGCGGCTGCGCCGGGAGCGGTCGGTCTCGGAGGCGATCGTGGAGGGGACGCTGGACGCGGTGGACTACGTCCGCAACGAGCCGGCGATCGCGCACTTCCTCGTACCGGAGGCGGCGGGCCACATGCAGGCGGCCGTGGCGGGGGCGGCCGAGCACGTGCTCGCGCTGTGCTGCGAGTACGTGCGGCCCTATTTCGAGCAGGCGCAGCGGCAGCGGACGCTGCGCGCCGACATCGAGGTGGAGGGGACGGTCGAGTTCCTCTTCCGCATCATCACCTCGCTGATCGTGATGGAACGGGACCGGGACGCCGACGGGCTGCGCCGCTTCCTGCGCACCTACGTCGTCCCGGTCATCGCGGCGCCGGCGTCCGGGCGGATGGCCTCCGCATGAGGATCTTCGACGGGACGCCGCGGAGACGGCGCGGCGAGAGGGGCCGGGAACGATGAATGGCACTGCGCGCGACATGCGGGGCAACGCGGCCGTCCGGCCGAGCCCGGTGTTCCTCGCGGTCGTGGGGGCGACCGTCCTGTGCGGCCTGATCGCCTGGCGGTACGGGACGCTCCTGGACAGGCCGGGCCGGATCGCGCTGTTCGGGTTCGTGATCGCGGCGTGGATCCTGTCGCTGTCCCTGCACGAGTTCGGGCACGCGTACATGGCCTTCCGGTCGGGTGACCGCAGCGTCGTCGCCAAGGGCTACCTCACGTTGAACCCGCTGAAGTACTCCGACGTCACGCTGAGCTTCCTCATCCCCGTCGTGTTCATCGTGCTCGGCGGCATCGGCCTGCCCGGCGGCGCCGTGTGGATCGACCGGCACGTGATCCCGGGCCGGCTGCGGCACAGCCTGATCTCGGCCGCGGGTCCGCTGTCGAACGCGCTGTTCGCCGTCATGCTCGCGGTGATCTTCAAGAACTTCGCCGACGCCGACCACGCGCTGTTCTGGTCCGGGCTCGCGTTCCTGGCGTTCTTGCAGGTCACGGCCGCGATCCTGAACCTGCTGCCGATCCCCGGGCTGGACGGTTTCGGGATCATCGAGCCGTACCTGCCGCGCCGCTGGGCCGACCAGGCGAACGCCTACGGCGGCTACGTCTTCCTCATCCTGATCGCGCTGCTGTGGCTCGGCCCGATCAACGAGGGCTTCTTCAACACCATCTACTACATCACCGACGCGATCGGGCTCGGCGAGTTCCCCTTCAACGTCTTCGACGAGCGGATCAACCACCCGATCCAGCTCGGCCACTCGCTCTTCATGTGGTGGCAGAACTAGTCTGTGTTCACTCAGTCCCGGCCCACTTCGCTCGCCTGGCGGCTCGCTACGTGACCGTGCCTGGGCGAACGCGGCATCGCTTCGCGATCTGCCCGGTTCCGCTCGCCTCCGGCTTCGCTCCACCGGGCAGGTCACGCGTTCGCGCGCGTGGCCGGGGTCGCTTCCAGGCAGGTCCTAGCCGTCAGCGGGACTGGTCATCGGCGGGCCACCGGTGGCGGCACTCTGGGCGGCGCGTGTGCTCGTGCTGGCATCCCCACCACTTGTCGGGAGCAGGGTCGTTCGCCCGGGGTCACGGATGCGGTGATGTCGCCCGGCGATGACGAAGCTCGTGCAACCACCGGCGTATCTGCTGGTCATCGTGCAGGTAGCCGCCGCCGGGGCCAGCCGGAAGATCAATACCGGCCAGGAGGTTCAAAGCCCACCACTCGAGCTCTGCCCAGACAGCACGGTCGTCGGCAACCCAACGCGCCGCCCACCTGTCCGCCTCGTCCCGGCCCAGCCGCCCATCGAGCAACGAAACGAACCGTTCCTCGATCTCATCCAAACCCGGCTGTCCAGCGACGCCCACGCCCCGACCGTACGGAGCGCGGCGAGCGTCACCGGCTGCGGGACTCATCATCGGCGGGACTGGTCATCAGGTGGCGGACGATGCGGCGGAGTTGTTCGGCGTAGTGCTCCTGGAACTCGGGTGATCGCGGGTCGGCTCCGAAGACGTGGCGGACGGCGAGCGGCTTGGTGACCGGCGCCGACACCATCGCCATCACCGCGAGCATGACCGCGGCCGGGTCCAGGTCGGCGGGCAGTTCCCCGGCGGCCTGGCGGCGTTCGATGTCGGACAGGTCCTCCCGGGGGCCGGAGGGGACGTCGTCGAGATCCTCGGTCAGGCCGCGCCAGGCGTCCAGCCTCGAGCCGCGCGGGTCGTCGAGGACGTGCCGCAGGTACCGGACGACGATCTCGTCGAACGGGACGGCCGGGTCGTTGAACTCGGCCTCCCGCCTCGCCCAGCGGCGGTGCAGCTCGCAGTACAGCCCCTCCTTGCCGCCGAAGTAGTAGTTGATCAGCTGCTTGTTGACGCCGGCGCGGTCGGCGATGTCCTGGACGCGCGCGCCCGCGTAGCCCTTGGCGGAGAACTCCTCCAGCGCGGCGTCCAGCAGCTGGCACCGCGACCGCTCCGCGTCGAGCGTGCGCTCGTCCGGGGCGGGGGCGCGCCGCACCTGTCTCGTCGTGGCCCGCTTCGGCGTCTCCGTCACGTTTCTCATGGTAGCCGCTTACCTGATGGCTTCAACCAACCGTCTGGTTGACAAGTTCAACCGGATGGTTGAAGCTGACGCCATGATTCTCGTAACCGGAGCGACCGGGAACGTCGGTCGCCATCTCGTCGGCGAGCTGCTCACCGCGGGGGCCAAGGTCCGCGCGCTGTCCCGGGACCCGGCCACCGCGAACCTGCCCAGCGAGGCGCAGGTCGCCCGCACCGACGAGATGCCACTGGACGGCGTCGCGTCGCTCTTCCTCAACCCGGCCGTGTTCTGGAACGGGCTCGGCGACCTGCTCCCCCGCGCGGCCGAGGCGGGGGTGCGGCGCGTCGTCCTGCTGTCGTCGATCGCCGCACTGGACGATGACCCGTCCAACGATCTGGCCGCGCATCACCTCGCCATCGAGCGGGAGATCGAGGCCACCGGGATGGAGTGGACGTTCGTGCGTCCCGGCGAGTTCGCAACCAACACGCTGGCGTGGGGCGAGGTGATCCGCGCCGGCGAGCCCGTCCGCGAGCCGTACCCGGCGGCGCGCAGCACGCCGATCCACGAGCGCGACATCGCCGCCGTCGCGGCGAAGGCGCTGCTCACCGACGACCTGGTCGGCGCCAAGCCGATACTGACCGGCCCCGAGGTGCTCACCCGTCCGGAGATGGTCGGGCTCATCGGCGAGGCCACCGGACGTCCTGCGCGCTTCGAGGAGATCACTCCCGAGCAGGCACGGGAGGAGATGCTCAAACACCCCTATATGCGCGAGGGTCTCGTGGACGTCCTGCTCCGCCTGCGCGCCGAGGCCGTCGACGCCCCGATCGAGCCGTCCGGGGAGGTCGAGCGCATCACCGGCCGCCCCGGCCGGAAGTACAAGGAGTGGGCCGCCGACCACGCCGACGACTTCCGCTGACCACCCCCGCCGCGGGGCCGCGAGCCGATCCGCTCGCGGCCTCGCCCGCCCTCGCTCGAACCGCCCACCCGCCCGGTCGCTCGTCCGGCCCTACCGCGCTCGTCCCACCGTTCCCGCAGCCGGCCCCAGCGCGCCCGCCGGACTCCTGTCAGCCGCCGGGCCGCTCTTCTCCGGGCTGCTCTTGGCCGGGACGCTTCGGTCGGTGGGCGCGGTCGTCGAGGGAGTCGATCTCGTGGGCGGCCCATTCGAACCAGTCGCGGCGCATCGCCGCGTAGCGCTTGCCGTACTCGATGACCAGCCGCCCGTAGACGGACAGGTCGTCCTCGCCCCAGTCGATGCCCTTCTCCAGCGTGCCCAGCTCGTCGAGGTACCGACCGAGCCCCGCCACCTGCCCCCGCATGAAGCGCTGGACCTCCTCCGGCTCGACCAAGCCCAGGAAGAACACCCGCAGCAGCGTCTCGTCCTTCCGGTTCCCCTTCGGGGGGACGTCCACGAGCCAGTGACGCAGCTCCGCGCGGCCGGAATCGGTGATCCGGTACGCCTTGCGACCGCGTGGACCCTCGTCCGCGACCTCGATCAGCCCGGCGTCGGAGAGCTTGCCCAGCTCGCCGTAGAGCTGGCTCTGCCGGGCCGGCCAGACGTTCCCCAGCGAGATCTCGAACATCTTCAGCAGGTCGTAGCCGCTGGCGCCGTCCATCTCGGCGATGAGCCCGAGGACCGCATGTCGCAAACTCATGCCCGCACTCTAGCTTCCATGGTTGACATGTCAAAATTGGAACGTCTATCTTCGACATGTCATAGTTGGAACGTGAAGCCGGCCCGAACGTGAAGCCGGCCCGAACGTGAAGCCAGTTCGAATGCGAAGCCAGGAGACCCCGGTCATGCCGAAGTACTACGCCCGCACGTTCCTCCCGTGGATCCTCCTCGCCGTCGTCAGCGGTTTCGACGACAGGGCCGGGGCCGCATCCGGGCTCGTCGCGGCGCTGGTCCTGCTCGGCCTGGACCTGCGCCGGGGCCACCGCGCCGACTCGCTGATCCTGGAGGCCTCCACCTCGGTGTTCATGGCGGCCCTCACCGCGCTCGCGTTCACCGTCCCCGGTTCGCCGGTGCTGGACTACGGCGCCTCGCTCGCGATCGGCTGGCTGGCGCTCACCGCCTGGGGGACGCTCCTGATCGGACGTCCCTTCACAGCGGGCATCGCGCGCCGCCAGGTCACCGCGGAGATCGCCGCGACGGACCTGTTCCGGAGCATCAACCGCGTGCTCACCGCCGTGTGGGCGGCGAGCTTCACCGTGCTGGCGGCCGCTCTCGGCTGTGTCCAGCACTGGTCACCGGACGCCACCGCGCTGCTGGTCGCCGTCAAGGTCACCGGCTTCGTGGGCCCGGCCGTCTTCACCGCGCGGTACCCCGAGTCCGCGCGCAGGCGCCATCTGACCCGTCTCGGACTACCGTTGTCAGAGGCGCCCGACACGTCGCAGCCCGAGCCGTCCTTGCGCTGACCCCCCGCCGAAGCAGGCTCGGAAAGGAGCACCGATATGGGCGAGAACATCACCGAGCGCCCCGCCGCCTGGCTGGACGGCCCCCTGGCCCCCGTCCCCGACGAGACCGACGCCCGCGACCTGGAGGTCACCGGCACGCTCCCTCCCGAGCTGACCGGCAGATACTTCCGCAACGGGCCGAATCCCAGGCCCGGCGAGCCGAGCAGGCACTGGTTCAGCGGCCACGGGATGATCCACGGCGTGCGGCTGCGGGACGGCCGCGCCGAGTGGTACCGCAACCGGTGGGTCCGGACCGACGCCTACCTGCACGGGACGCCGCTGGTCCGCGACGACCTCACCTTCGACTACCGCTCCGTGCAGGCCAACACCCACGTGATCCCGCACGCGGGCAGGATCTGGGCGCTGGTGGAGGCCGGATTCCCCTACGAGGTGACGCCCGAGCTGGAGACCGTCGGCGCGTGCGACTTCGGCGGGCGCCTCACCACCGCGATGACCGCGCATCCGAAGGAGGACCCGGCCACCGGCGACCTGCTGTTCTTCGGGTACGGGGTGTTCGAGCCCTACCTCACCTTCCACCGGCTCGCGGCGGACGGGACGCTGGCCGAGAGCCGCGAGGTCGAGGTGCCGGGGCCGACGATGATGCACGACTTCGCGATCACCGAGAACCACGTCGTCTGGCTCGACCTGCCGGTGGTGTTCGACTTCGACCTGGCGCTGTCCGGGACGACCGGCATGCCCTACGTCTGGGACGACTCCTACGGCGCCCGGCTCGGCGTGATGCGCCGGGACGGGACGGCCGAGGTCACCTGGTACGACATCGCCCCCTGCTACGTCTTCCATGTGGGCAACGCCCACGAGGACGCGGCCGGACGGGTCGTGGTGGACGGCGCACGCTACCGTCCCGAGAACTTCGCCGCGCTCTGGGGCGACATCGGGGGGACCATCGACCCCGCCACGGGGGCGGCGCGCTCGCAGAGCGCGAGCATGTACCGCTGGGTACTCGACCCCGCGACCGGCCGCGCGACCGAGGAGCCCCTGGACGACCGCAGCGTCGAGTTCCCCACGCATGACGACGCCCGCACCGGCAGGGAGCACCGCTACCTCTACACGGTGGGCGGCGGCTCGATCGTGAAGTACGACCTGCGCGGGCAGGAGACCTCCGCGCACGACTTCGGGGAGGACGCGCACGTCGGCGAGGCCGTGTTCGTCCCGGCGGAGGACGGCCCCGTCCCGGCAGGCGGTCCTGTCTCGGCAGGAGGCCGCGTCCCGGCAGGAGGCCGTGCGGAGGACGAGGGCTGGCTGCTGTCGATCGTCACCCGCGGCGGCGCGTCCGACCTGGTGGTGCTGGACGCGGCCGACCTGACGCACACCGCGAGCGTCCGGCTGCCGCGCCGCGTGCCGGCCGGATTCCACGGAAGCTGGATCCCGGACGCCCGATCCGGCGCCTAGGGTGGTTTACTAGCCGGTACCGCCGTGCAAGCAGTCACTTACCCAGGCCCCTCCCGGGAGGTTCCCCATGTCCGTGGCCACGGAGAACACCGAGACGTTCGCGTCGCTGAACCCGGCCACCGGCGAGGTCGTCGCCGAACATCCCGTCCAGGACGCCGCCGCGGTGGCCGCCGCGGTCGAGCGCGCCCGCGAGGCGGCCGCCTGGTGGCGCGCCCTCGGCTGGAAGGAGCGCAGGCTCCGGCTGCTGAACGTCAAGGGCTCGCTCACCCGCAACCTGAACCGGATGGCCGAGCTCATCCACCAGGAGACCGGCAAGCCCGTCCAGGACGCCCAGCTCGAGACGATCATGGCGATCACGCACCTGGACTGGGCGGCGCGCAACGCGCAGAAGGTCCTCGGGCCGCGCAACGTCTACCCCGGGCTCATGGCCATCAACCAGCGCTGCGTCCTGGAGTACCAGGCCCTCGGGGTCGTCGGCGTCATCGGGCCGTGGAACTACCCGATCTTCACTCCGATGGGCTCGATCGCCTACGCGCTCGCCGCCGGCAACGCCGTGGTGTTCAAGCCGTCCGAGTTCACCCCGGGCGTCGGCGTGTTCCTCGCCGAACTGTTCGCCGCCGTGATCCCCGAGCACCCCGTCCTGCAGACCGTCACCGGGCTCGGCGAGACGGGGGCGGCGCTCGCCTCCTCCCCGCACGTCGACAAGATCGCCTTCACCGGCTCGACCCGCACCGCCAAGCGCGTCATGGCGGCCTGCGCCGAGAACCTCACCCCGATCGTCGCCGAGTGCGGCGGCAAGGACGCCTGCATCGTCGACGCCGACGCCAACCTCGACGCCGCCGCCGAGGCCGCGCTGTGGGGCGCCATGTCGAACGCGGGCCAGACCTGCATCGGCGTCGAGCGGATCTACGTCGTGGACGAGGCCTACGACAAGTTCCTCGGCAAGCTGACCGAGAAGGCCCGCGACCTGCGTCCCGGCTTCGACCGGGAGGCCGCCTACGGCCCCATCACGATGCCCTCGCAGCTCGACATCATCGAACGCCACATCAAGGACGCCCTGGAGAAGGGCGGCAAGGCGGTCGTCGGCGGCGCCGAGTCCGTCCGCAAGCCCTACGTGGAGCCGGTCGTGCTGACCAACGTGCCGGACGACTCGTCCGCCGTGTGCGAGGAGACGTTCGGGCCCACCATCACCGTCCACCGCGTGAAGGACATGGACGAGGCGGTCGAGAAGGCCAACAGGACCAGCTACGGCCTGGCCGGGACGATCTTCTCCGGCGACAAGTCGCGCGCCATGGACATCGCCCGCCGGATGCGGTCGGGCATGACGTCCATCAACGCCTTCGCCGCCTTCGCCCAGGTCGCGGCCCTGCCGTTCGGCGGTGTCGGCGAGTCCGGCTTCGGCCGCATCCACGGCGCGGACGGCCTGCGCGAGTTCGCCCGACCGAAGGCCATCACCCGCCAGCGGTTCGCGACCATGAACCTCACCACCTTCGCCCGCACCGAGAAGGAGATGGCGCGCGTCCTCGGCATGATCAACATGATCCACGGCCGTCGCTACAAGCGCTGACCAGGGGCGCCCCCACCGGTCCGCGGCGGGGGCGCCGCCTAGACTCGACACCATGAACGCCCCCGTGCGGAGCCGTCTTGAGGTGCGCCTGGGTGCGCCGCCTCCTCCCCCGCCCGGTCTCCGGCCGTTCACCGCCGGCGACGTCCCCGCCCTGGCCGCCCTCATGTGGGACGCCTACCGCGGGACCCCCGACGAGGCGGACGTGGGCGACGTCCAGGGCGCCGTCCGCGAGATCCACCTCACCATGGGCGGCGAGTACGGTGCGTTCCTGCCGCAGGGGTCGTTCGTGGCCGATTACGAGGACCGTCCTGTGGGAGCGGCCCTCGTGACCCTTTACCGCGACCTGCCCCTGCTCGCGTTCCTCTTCACCGCCCCGACCCACGGGGGCCGCGGCGTGGGCCAGGGGCTCGTCCAGGCCGTCATGCACGCCCTGGCTGTGCAGGGCCACGACACCCTCACTCTGGCCGTGACCCGCCGCAACCGCCGCGCCCGCCGCCTCTACGACCGCCTCGGCTTCATCGAGACCGCCTGACGTTCCGGTGCCACCGCCTGGCGTCCCGTCAGTCGGCGACCAGGCGGGGGTCCCGGCCGCCGGGGGCGTACTCGCGCTGGCGGCGGACGACGTAGCGCCCCGGGCCGCAGCCGGACGCGCCGTGCTCGGGGTGCAGCAGGTAGACGGGGGCGGACGCCTCGAAGACGCCGATGGCCAGGCCGCCCGTCTCCGAGACGTCCCTCGTCCAGCGGCAGGCGCCGGGGTCGGCTACGAGGGTGTGCGGGTTGCCGCCCGCCGCGCCCCGGAGCAGCTCGACGCCTTCGGGCGGCACGTCCGTCCAGGTGGCGTGCTCCCAGATCGACAGACCCGAGATCTCGGACATCGGGATGACGATCAGATCGCCCTGGGCCTGGATCCCGTCGACGACGGGGATGGTCACCGACCGTTCGAGATGGTCGAGCACGGCGAGCCCCGTCTGCCGGGAAAGGGAGTCCAGAGTCACGGTCTGGGCGGGGCTCGCAGGCTGGGCAGGGTTCATGGGCATGTTGATCACCTTCAGGTTCGGCGGACGAGTCGGGAGTACTGCTCGGCGGACAGCCCGTAGGTCCATCCGGCGGCGGCGACCGGGTCCGCGAGGGCTCCCGGGACCGTCAACCCGTAACGGCGGCGGTGCCCGTCGCGCTCGACGGATCCGTTCACGGCGAGCAGCACCCTGGTCTGCTCGCGCAGGTCGTAGAGCCGCAGCTCCGAGCCGGGGTTGCCGGGGTCCGGCGCCGCGGCCACGAGCCGCAGTCCGGCGCGGTCGATGTAGTCGCCCCAGCCGATGTGCTCGATCGCGCACCGCCGGACCTCGATGTTGGCCTCCTGCTCGATCCGCTCGACGCTCGGGTCGTCCACCACCCAGGCCGGCACCTTCGTGCCGTGCCAGGCGTGCACGCCCCACCCGTCGGCGTACCGGAGCGCGGGGCCGTCGGGACGGTGCAGGCGCACCTGCCCCACGTCGCCCCAGACCTCGGTGTGGATCTCGACGGGCCGCTCGGACACGACGCAGACCTCCTCGCGCGGCAACCACCAGCCGCAGGACCGGGCCAGCATCGCCCACAGGTCGAGCAGGCTGTTCTGATCGGGTGTGAAGACCACGTCGGACATCCGTCGAACCGCGTCGTAGTGGGCGCTCCAGGACGGGCACAGGGCCTCGTGCCAGGCGTAGCCCGGCTCGTACGCGTCATGCTGCGACCGGATCACCCGGCGCAGCGTGCTCCGGGCCGAGTCGATGATCGGCATCCGGACCAGCTGCCGGATCATCGGGTCCAGCGTGCGCGAGCGCCGCATGACCGAGCTGTCAAGCCGGTCGGCCAGTCCGTCGATCAGCCTGCGGAAACGCACCGGAAGCGGCCAGCCGGACAGGCGGTCCGCACGCTCGGACGGGTGGGGCCGGAAGCCCGGCGGGACGGTCTCCAGGGCCGCCAGCGGCGACGGCACCCAGTGGAAACGGGGTGGATCGAGCCCGATCAGGCGGTAGAGCTCGCAGATGGCGGCCTCGGCGGCCGGACGGTCGGCGGGCGCGGTGGAGAGCAGATGCCCGAGCCACTCCGCGCGTACGGCGGCAGCTTCCCGCTGCACGTCGACGCTCACCGGATGAGGGCGGCGCCGCCCCTTTCATTGATCATGGCCCGGATCGTGACACATCCCGCCCCCGCCTGTCCACACCCCGCCTCCCGCCTGACACAACTCAGGCCCCTCTACGGCTTACCGGCCCGGCCGGCTCGGCGGAGCGACCTAAGGCGGCCTAGGCATGCCTAGATAAGGCTTCGTCCCGATGTAGGAGGTGGGGCCTTAGGGCGAACCTTGTACATGTCGGGCCAAGAGGGACCGGCGGGAACAAGGAGAAGCGGAATGTTCAGCCAGGAGTTCATGAAGGTCGTCATCGAGGACCGGGTACGGACGCTGCGGCAGGAGGCGAAGAACAGCCGGCGCGCGCGCCTGGCGAAGGCGCTCAAGCGGTGAGCCCCGCAGCCTGCGTCCCAGCGGCCACGCCCCCGTCGGAAACGACGGGGGCGTTCCTCATTTCGGGGCGCCGGCGGGTTCGAGGGGGGCGCGGCCCCGGATCAGGTCGGCGGCGCGCTCGGCTATCGCGATCGTCGGGGCGTTGGTGTTGCCCCTCGGGACGGCCGGCATGACGGAGGCGTCCACCACGCGGAGGCCCTCGACGCCGCGGACGCGCAGGTCGGTGTCGCAGACGGAGTCGTCCCCGCCCATCGCGCACGTGCTGGTGGGGTGGAACAGCGTCGCGGCCTCGCGGCGGACGTACTCGACGATGGCCTCGTCCGAGTCGACCTGCTCGCCGGGCGCCCACTCGCCGCCGATCAGCGATGCCAGCGGCCCGGTGGAGGCGATCTCGCGGGCCTGCCGGACGCCGGCGACCAGGATGTCCAGGTCGGCCTTGTCGGCGAGGTAGGCGGGATCGATCAGCGGCTTGGCGTGCGGGCCGGCCGAGCGCAGGGTGAGCGCGCCGCGGCTCTCGATCGCCACCGCGGTGACCATGACCGACAGCAGGCGCTCGGACGACTCGGTGAGGCCCTGGTTGACGAAGGGCGTCGGCAGGACGTGGTACTGCAGGTCGGGGGCGGGCAGGCCTTCCACCGTGCGGACGAACCCCCCGGCCTCGGCGACGTTGGAGGCGTAGGGGCCCCGGGCCAGGGCCTGGTAGAGGGCGAAGGAACGCGCGTTCGCGAGCTCCCAGAGGGGCTTGGTGCGGGGCGTGGCGAACATGACGTTCACGAAGGGGTGGTCCTGGAGGCGCTGCCCCACCGGGGAGTCGACCAGGACGTCGATGCCGAGCGACCGCAGGTGGTCGGCGGGGCCGACGCCCGAGAGCATGAGCAGCTGCGGGCTGTTCACCGCGCCGCCGGACAGGATCACCTCGGCCTCGGCGCGGGCCGACATCGTCTCGCCCCGCGCCTCGTAGCGGACGCCGGTGGCGCGGCCGTCCTCGATCACGACGCGGGTGGCGAGGGCGTCTGTCACGACCGTCAGGTTCGGGCGGAACTCGATCGGGTGCAGGTAGCCGGCGGCCGTCGACCAGCGGCGCCCGCGCTTGTGGGTGACCTGGTAGAAGCCGACGCCGTCCTGGCCCGGGCCGTTGAAGTCGTTGTTCGCGGCGAGGCCGTAGGCCTTGGCCGACTGCACCCACGCCCGGGTCAGCGGGTGCTTGTAGCGCAGGTCCTCGACGCGCAGCGGGCCGCCGACGCCGTGGTAGGGCAGGTCGCCGCGCTGCTGGTCCTCGGCGCGGCGGAAGTAGGGCAGCAGGTCCTCATAGCCCCAGCCGTCGCAGCCGTAGGAGTCGCGCCAGGTGTCGTAGTCGTGGCGGGCCCCGCGAATGTAGATCATCGCGTTGGTGGACGAGCTGCCGCCGAGCGTGCGCCCGCGCGGCCAGTACACGCTGCGGCCCGCCGCGTGCTCCTGCGGGACGGTCTCGTAGTCCCAGTCGTACGGCCCCTTGATCAGCGCGGCCACGGCGGCCGGGATGTGGATCTCCGGGGCGTCGTCGGGCGGGCCCGCCTCCAGCAGCAGGACCTTCACGGAGGGGTCCTCGGTCAGTCGGGCGGCGAGGACGCAGCCCGCGCTGCCCGCTCCCACGATGATGTAGTCGTACACGGCGGCCTCCGGGGTCTTTCCAAGACCCTACCGAACGAGCTTCTACCAGCGGCAGGGCTAGGCTGCTGCTCATGGCGAAGAACAGGGACAATCCCGTCGTGCTCTCCCGGATCTACACCCGTACCGGGGACGAGGGCACGACGGCGCTCGGCGACGCGTCCCGCACGTCCAAGACCGACCCGCGCCTCGCCGCGTACGCCGACGTGGAGGAGGCCAACGCCGCGATCGGCACGGCGCTCGCGCTCGGATCGCTGCCCGAGCCCCTGGTCACGCTGCTGACCCTCGTCCAGAACGACCTGTTCGACGTGGGCGCCGACCTGTGCGCGCCCGTCGTCCCCGACCCGGAGTACCCGCCGCTGCGCATCGAGCCGTCCTACATCGAGCGGCTGGAAGCGGCCTGCGACGAGCACAACGCCGAGCTTCCGGCGCTGCGCAGCTTCATACTGCCCGGCGGGACGCCCGGCGCCGCACTCCTGCACGTCGCCCGGACGGTGACCCGCCGCGCCGAGCGCTCCGCCTGGGCGGCGATCGAGGCCCACGGCTCCGCCGGCTCCGCGACCGAGGGCGGCGTGAACCCGCTGGCGGCCAAGTACCTCAACCGGCTGTCGGACCTGCTGTTCATCCTCTGCCGCGTCGCCAACGCCGAGCACGGCGACGTCCTCTGGAAGCCCGGCGGGGAGCGCTGAGGCACGACGTTCCTGAGGTTCCCCGGGGCGGGTGCCCTGGGGCGCTGAGGGGGTGGGGCTAACCCCACCCCCCGTTGACCGGCTCCCCTCCTGGCGACGCCCGCGGCGTCTGGAGGAGGCTTGCACCGTACGGGCGCACGCCGACAGCGGGGAGAGAGCACGTGAGGACCCTGACAGCCACCGCCGCCGCGGTCGGTGCCGTCACCGCGGCGGCGCTGGCCGGCTGCGGCAACGTGAGCGTCGGCCGGCACCATGAGGACCGCACCTACACCGCGCCCGCGGGGACCACCGGCCTGAAGATCACCACGAACGGGGGGCGGATCGAGGTCACCGCCTCCGACTCCCCCGGCATCAGGGTGACCGAGCAGCTGCACTGGAGCAACGACAAGAACAAGCCGAAGGCCCGGCACGCCGCCGAGGGCTCCACACTGGCGCTCTCGTCCTCCTGCGGCACGAACGCGATCGGGTTCGGCTCCTGCGGGACCTCCTACCGCGTCCGGGTCCCGCGCGACGCCCCCGTCGAGATCGACAGCCGGGACGGGACGATCGAGGTCTCCGGGCTCGGCGCGGCGGTGCGGCTGCGCACCGGCAGCGGCTCGGTCAGCGCGACGGACCTGCGCGCGTCGACGCTGTCGATCACCTCCGACGACGGCTCGCTGCGCGTGACGGGCCGCGCGGCCACCGCCGACCTGCACAGCGGAAGCGGCTCCGTCACCGCCAGGGGCCTCACCGCCGACCGGCTGAAGGCCCGCACCTCCGACGGCCGCATCACGGTGAGCGGGCGCGCCGCCGTCACCGACCTCGGCACCGGCAGCGGCTCGATCACCCTGGACGGGCTCACCGCCGACCGGATCATCGCCAGGACGAACGACGGCCACCTCACGATGCGGCTGGACGCGCCGCCCTCGAACGTCCAGGCCGTCTCCGGCAGCGGCTCGGTCCGGCTGCGCCTCCCGGCCGGGGAGGCCTACGCCCTCGACCTGTCCGCCGACGGCGACAAGCGGATCGACCCGGGCATCCACCAGGACTCGCAGTCCGCACGGCGCATCAAGCTCACCACCCGCGACGGTGCCATCTCGGTGACGCCGGGCTGACAGGGCCCCCCGAACCGGGGCCGCTCTATCTGAGCAGGTACGGGCCCTGCCGCAGCGGGTCGTAGGACGGGTCCTGGGACCGGTCGAAACGGGAGCCCCCGTTGACCGCGGACGTCGTCCGCGCGAGGTGCTGCAGGACGTGCGCGACGCCGTCGGCGTTGCCGTCCAGCAGCTTGAGGTCGACGTTCTTCAGCCGGTCGCACTTGGCGTGGTAGCACGGGTCGTACGCCTTGCCGGCCTTGCCGCCGAACACCTTGGCCTCGGCGGCGGTCTTCAACTCCTCCGCGCCGGTGTCGATCCCGCCCGCCGGGATGCCCCGCTCGATGAACGGGCCGTAGTCGGAGCGCCCGTTGAACTGGCTCTCGGCCACCGGCAGGCGACGGCCCTCGAAGTACTGGCGGAACAGCGACTCGATCGCCCCCGAGCCGGCGGGCGCCGCCGTGCCCGTCCCGGTGGAGTGGTCGCCGTCGTAGACGCCCCGCCTGCCGTTCGGCGAACCGAGCATGTCGAAGTTCAGGTTCAGGGCGATCCGCTCGCGCTGGGCGGCGGGCAGGGAGCGGACGTAGTGCGCGGAGCCTCGCAGGCCCTCCTCCTCGGCGCCCCAGAACGCGAAACGCACCCGGTTGCGAAGCCCCGCCCCACCGAGCTTGTCGATCTTTCCGGCGACGGCGAGGAGGGTGGCGGCGCCGGTGCCGTTGTCGTTGATCCCCGGACCGTCGGGGACGCTGTCCAGATGGGCGCCGGCGAGCACGACGTTGTCGGCCCGCCCGCCCGGGGTGTCGGCGATGACGTTCTCCGACGAACGCCTCCCGTGCGCGGTGTCGGTCTTCACCCGCAGCCTGAGGCCGCCCTTCCGTGCCGCCTTCACCAGGCTCGCGCCCACCTTGTGGGACGGTCCGATGACCGGGAACGCGGTCGGCTTGGACAGCGTGCCCTCCACCGGCCCCTTCTCCCCCGGCTTGTTGAAGATCACCACGGCGGACGCGCCGGCCGCCCGCGCCTTCGCCGCCTTGGCCGCGAACGTGCAGGTCCCCCGCTGGATCAGCGCGATCGAGCCCCTAGTGAAGCCCTTGAAGTCGCCGGCCTCGCAGCCGCTCGTCCCCTCACCCTTGGCAGGGATGTCCACGGCCGTCACCGGCGCCGTCACGTCCCCGGACCCGGAGAACGCCAGCGTGACGAAGTCGACCTCCCGCTTGTAGGACTCCTTGGACGGCGCCATCCGCGCGAACGCGGCGTGCGTCCGTTCACGCCAGTACGGGAAGGTGAACTTCTGCACCAACGGGACCAGTCCGGCCTTCCTCAGCCGTCCGGTGACGTAGCGGACCGACATCTTGTAGCCGGTACCGCCCGCCGCGCGGTCGCCTCCGTTGCTGTCGGCGATCTTCTGGAACGCGGTCAGGTGCGCCTTGATGTCCTTCAACGTCACCAGCGCGGCGAGGTCCGGCCCCGCCTCCGCGGCCCCGGCCAGGTGCAGATCCCCCGGCCTGAACGCGGCGGCCGCCGACGCGGTGGACATCGACGCGGTGGACGCCGACTCGGTGGACGCCGACCCGGTGGGCACGGACACGGCGGGCAGGAACGCGGTGGTCAGGAACGCGGCGGGCAGTGCCACGGCCGTGCCCACGATGAGCCCGCGGCTCATGAGGAGCCTGCGGCCGGTCAGGAGCTTGCGCACGTGCACTCCAGCGGCGGAGAAGGGAGCGGACCAGCGTGATCTTCACCCCGCGCTCCGGCCGCCTCAAGCAGCGACCGCCCGGAAATGCCGTTTCAGTACCGGCGCCTTACCAGCCCGTTCCAGACCTGCTCATTCCGGGGAGGGCAGGTCCACCGGGAAGCCGGGTGGGGCCGCCTCCAGCCAGGCCAGGAAGCCCGTCAGGGCCGCCGCGCCCATCGCCAGTTCGACCGCCAGCTCGCCGTTCCTGACCTCGATCACGCTCACGTCCGGGAGCAGGCCCTCGGCCTCATCCCGTTCCGGGACGCGCCGGTTGGACACGACGAGGCCCCGGCGGTGGATCACCTGCCGGGGCCGTCTGCGGAAACCGAACACGCGGTGCCAGTGCAGGACATCGCCCTTGTAGCGGCCGATGCCGAGCCTCCAGACTCCGGGGGCTCCGCCCTCCCGGGGGAGTTCGCGCAGGCTGCACTCCACGGTGCCGCCGCCGCGCGTGAAGAGCCAGCGGCGCACCGCCATGGAGACGAACAGCAGCGCCGCCACCAGGACGAGCGCGGCGAGCACCCCGCCGACGTCCAGTGCCAGGTGCTCGCCCAAGTCCCCCGCCGTCCGCCGAACCTCAGGCCTCGACGCCCGCCGCGCGCAGCCGCGCCCTGGCCCGCCGCTCCGGCGTCGCGTCCTCGCCCTCGGCGGCCAGGGCCGCGTCGAGCGCCCGCTTGGCCTCGTCCACGTCGATCTCTTCGTCCCGCTCGACCTGCTCGGCCAGCACCGAGACCTCGTTGGCCGCGACGGAGAAGAACCCGCTGCCGACCGCCGCCAGGACCGGCGCACCGCCGTCCGCGGGCTCGATCTTCACCACGCTGCCGTCGAGGAGGACGCCCAGCACCGGGGCGTGCCCCGGCAGGATGCCGAGCGAGCCCTCGATGGTCTGCGCGACCACCATCTTGGCCTCGCCGGACCAGATCTCGCGCTCCGGCGAGACCAGCCCGACCTTCAGGGTTGCCACGTCTTTCCCTCCGACTACTGGAGCGGTTCCGGCCGGCCGCCCCGGGCGCGAGGCCCTGGGGCGGCCCGCCGGAGCGGACTACTTCTCCAGCTCCTTGGCCTTCTTCTCGACATCCTCGATGCCGCCGCACATGAAGAACGCCTGCTCGGGGAGATGGTCGTACTTGCCCTCCGAGAGCGCCTTGAACGAGGCGATCGTCTCGTCCTTCGGCACCGTCTCACCGGGCTGGCCGGTGAACTGCTCGGCCACGTACATCGGGTGCGACAGGAAGCGCTCGATGCGCCGCGCCCGCTGGACGGTGACCTTGTCCTCTTCGGAGAGCTCGTCGATACCGAGGATCGCGATGATGTCCTGCAGCTCCTTGTACTTCTGCAGGATCCGGATCACTTCCTGGGCCACCTCGTAGTGCTCGTTCCCCAGGATCTGCGGGTCCATGATCCGCGAGGTGGAGTCGAGCGGGTCCACCGCCGGGAAGATCCCCTTCTCGGAGATGCTCCGCGACAGCGTCGTGGTGGCGTCCAGGTGCGCGAACGTGGTGTGCGGCGCCGGGTCGGTGATGTCGTCGGCGGGAACGTAGATCGCCTGCATCGAGGTGATCGAGTTACCGCGCGTCGAGGTGATCCGCTCCTGGAGCACGCCCATCTCGTCGGCCAGCGTCGGCTGGTACCCCACCGCGGACGGCATGCGCCCGAGCAGCGTGGAGACCTCCGAGCCGGCCTGCGTGAACCGGAAGATGTTGTCGATGAACAGCAGCACGTCCTGGTTCTGGACGTCGCGGAAGTACTCCGCCATCGTCAGCGCGGACAGCGCCACCCGCAGCCGGGTGCCCGGCGGCTCGTCCATCTGGCCGAACACCATCGCGGTGTCCTTGAGGACGTCCGCCTCGGCCATCTCCACCCAGAGGTCGTTGCCCTCACGGGTGCGCTCGCCGACCCCGGCGAACACCGAGGTGCCGCCGAAGTTGCGGGCGACACGGCGGATCATCTCCTGGATGAGGACGGTCTTGCCCACACCCGCGCCGCCGAACAGGCCGATCTTGCCGCCCTTGACGTACGGGCACAGCAGGTCGATGACCTTGATGCCGGTCTCCAGCATCTCGGTCTTCGACTCGAGCTGGTCGAACGCCGGGGCGGAGCGGTGGATGCCCCACCGCTCGTTGACCTCCAGCGAGGCGGTCGGGACGTCCAGCGCGTCGCCGAGGGCGTTCCACACGTGGCCCTTGGTGATGTCGCCGACCGGCACCATGATCGACTCGCCGGAGTCGAAGACCGGAGCGCCGCGGACGAGGCCGTCCGTCGGCTGCATGGAGATGGCCCGGACCATGTTGTCGCCGAGGTGCTGCGCGACCTCGAACGTCAGGGTCTTCGACTCGCCGCCCAGGGTGACCTGGGCGTTGAGCGCGTTGTAGATGTCCGGGATGGCGTCGGCGGGGAACTCCACGTCGACGACCGGGCCGATGACACGGGCGACGCGCCCGGTCGCGGTCGCCGTCTCTACCTGAGCAGTCATACCCTTCTCACTCCCCGCCAGAATCGGCGAGCGCGTCAGCGCCACCGACGATCTCGCTGATTTCCTGGGTGATCGCGGCCTGCCGCGCCTGGTTCATCTGGCGCGTGTAGACCCCGAGCAGTTCGTTGGCATTGTCGGTCGCCGACTTCATGGCCCGCCGGACCGACGCCTGGAAGGACGCCGCCGACTGCAGCAGCATGTGGAAGATGCGGCTCTCGATGTAGTTCGGCAGGAGCAGGTCGAGCGCGGCCTGGGCGGACGGCTCGAACTCGTACGCCGGCGGGACCTTGGAGGCCTCGGCCTCCTCGATCTCCAGCGGCATCAGCCGGGCGACCCGGACGGTCTGGGTCAGCATCGAGACGAACTCGGTGTAGACCACGTGGATCTCCCCGACCCCGCCCTCGGCGTCGGTCTTGAGGAAGTCCTCGGCCAGCCGCCGCCCGATCTCCTCGGCGTTGCCGAAGTGGGGGCGGTCGCTGAACCCGCTCCAGGACCCGGCGACGTCCCGGTCCCGGAACCGGTACCAGGTGATGGCCTTGTTGCCGACGACGTAGGGAACCGGCTCGCGGCCCTCGTCCCGCAGCGCCTTGATCAGCGATTCCGCCTCGCGGATCACGTTGGCGTTGTAGGCGCCGCAGAAACCGCGGTCACTGGTGATGACCAGCACGGCGCTGCGGTTGTCGGTCGGCTGCTCCTCCAGCAGCGGGTGGTCGATCCCGACGTGGTGGCTCACCAGCGCGGTCAGGGCCTGCGTGATCTGGTCGGCGTACGGCTTGGAGGCCGCCACCGCCTGCTGGGCCTTGACGATCCGCGACGTGGCGATCATCTCCTGGGCACGAGTGATCTTGGCGGTCGACTTGACCGTCTTGATCTTCTGCCGGAGTTGACGTAGCTGTGCGGCCATGGCCGTCAGCCCTTCTTGACGCGGGTGATCGTCTCCTGCTTGACGTCCTCTTCGTCGATGGCCTCGACGTGCTCCTCAGCGAGCAGCTCGCCCTCGCCGGTCTGGAAGCCCCGCTTGAACTCGGTGATGACGCTCTTGAGGCGGGTGAGGCCGTCGTCGGAGAGCTTGCCGGTCTCGCGGATGGAGGTCAGCAAGCCGCTCTCCTCGCGCTCGACGTAGTCGAGGAACTCGCGCTCGAAGCGGCGGATGTCGGCCACCGGGACGTCGTCCAGCTCACCGGAGGTGCCCGCCCACACGGACACGACCTCCTGCTCGACCGGGAACGGGCTGCCCTGCGGCTGCTTCAGCAGCTCGACCAGCCGGGCGCCGCGCGCCAGCTGCGCGCGCGACGCGGCGTCCAGGTCGGACGCGAACGCGGCGAACGCCTCCAGGTCGCGGTACTGCGACAGCGCCAGGCGCAGCGTTCCGGCGACGGTCTTCATCGCCTTGATCTGCGCGTCGCCGCCGACCCGGGACACCGAGATACCGACGTTGATCGCCGGCCGGACGCCCTGGTTGAACAGGTCCGTCTCCAGGAAGCACTGCCCGTCGGTGATCGAGATGACGTTCGTCGGGATGTAGGCCGACACGTCGCTGCCCTTGGTCTCGATGATCGGCAGGCCCGTCATCGAGCCGCCGCCCATGTCGTCCGACAGCTTCGCGCAGCGCTCCAGCAGGCGCGAGTGCAGGTAGAAGACGTCACCGGGGTAGGCCTCGCGGCCCGGCGGGCGGCGCAGCAGCAGCGACACCGCGCGGTAGGCCTCGGCCTGCTTGGACAGGTCGTCGAAGATGATCAGGACGTGCTTGCCCTGGTACATCCAGTGCTGCCCGATCGCGGACCCGGTGTAGGGGGCGATGTACTTGTAGCCCGCGGGCTCGGAGGCGGGAGCCGCCACGATCGTGGTGTACTCCAGCGCGCCGGCCTCCTCCAGGGAGCGGCGGACGTTGGCGATCGTGGAGCCCTTCTGGCCGATCGCGACGTAGATGCAGCGGACCTGCCTCTTCTCGTCGCCGGACTCCCAGTTCTCCTTCTGGTTGATGATGGTGTCCACGCAGACCGTCGTCTTGCCGGTCTGCCGGTCACCGATGATCAGCTGTCGCTGGCCGCGGCCGATCGGCGTCATCGCGTCGATGGCCTTGATGCCGGTCTGCAGCGGCTCGCCCACCGACTGACGCTGCACGACCGTGGGGGCCTGCAGCTCGAGCGCGCGGCGCTCGGTCGTCTCGATCGGGCCCTTGCCGTCCAGGGGGTTGCCCAGCGCGTCCACGACGCGGCCAAGGAAGCCGTCGCCGACGGGGACCGAGAGGACCTCGCCGGTCCGGCGGACCTTCTGGCCCTCTTCGATCTTGCTGAAGTCACCCAGGACAACGGCGCCGATCTCACGCACGTCCAGGTTCAGAGCCAGGCCACGGGTACCGTCCTCGAACTCAAGGAGTTCGTTCGCCATCGCGGAGGGCAGGCCCTCGACGTGGGCGATACCGTCGCCGGAATCGACGACGGTGCCGACCTCTTCGCGCGCGGCGGCCTCGGGCTCGTACGACTGGACGAAGCGCTCCAGCGCGTTCCGGATCTCATCCGGACGGATCGTCAGCTCCGCCATGATTCCTCTCTTGCTCCCTATGGGGTCAGCTTGCCGGCGGGTCAGCCGGTGCCGAGCCGCCGGCGGACGTCGTCCAGCCGTCCGGCGATCGTGCCGTCGATGATCTCGTCCCCGATCTGGATCGACACTCCGCCGATCGCGCCCGGGTCGAGCTCGATGTTCAGGTGTACTTCGTGCCCGTAGGCGGCGGCCAGCACCGCGGCGAGCCGCGTCCGCTGCTCCGCCGACAGCGGGGCCGGCGTGCGGACCAGCGCCACCAGCCGCTGCCGGCGCTGGGCGACGAGCCTGCCGTACTCGGCGAGCCCACCTTCCAGGCTACGTCCTCGCGGTCGGAGCACCAGTTCGGTGACCAGGGTCAGCGTCGCATCGGTGACCTTGCCCTCCACCAGCGCGTTGACCAGGCCGAGCTTGTTCTCGTCCGGCAGGCCGGGGTTCGTGAGGCCGCCGCGCAGGTCCGGCTCCCCCTCGACGACCCTGGAGAACCGGAACAGCTCGTCCTCCAGGTCGTCGATCCGCCCCTCCGCCTCGGCGCGGGCGGACTCGGCGGTGACCGCGAGGATCTCCACCGCGTCCGACAGCTCCGACGGCTTCGACCAGCGCAGCCGGACGACGTCGGCGACCAGCCCGAGAGCGGCCGGCGACACCTTGCCCTCCAGCAGGATCTGGACGAGCTGCGCCTTCTCGGCACCGGCCCGCGCCGGGTCGGAGACCGCCCGCCGCAGTCCGTGCTCGCGGTCGATCAGGTGCAGCACCGCGAACAGGTCGCCGCCGAGCCGCGCCAGGTCGGCGGAGGGGATCACCGTCTCCAGCCGCTCCTTGGCCTCGGCCAGCGACGCCCTGCTCACCGCTCCCGTGATGGTCATGATGTGATCTGCTCCTGGGTGCGAGCGCGTTCCTCGAGTTCCTCGAGGAACCGGTCGACGACCCGGCTCTGCCGCGCGCTGTCCTCGAGGGACTCGCCCACGACGCGTCCGGCCAGCTCGACCGACATGGCCCCGATCTCGGCGCGCAGCGACTGCAGCGCCTGCTGCCGCTCGGCCTCGATCTGCGCCTTGGCGTTCTCGACGATGCGGCGCGCCTCGACCTGGGCCTGCTCCTTGGCCTGGGCGATGATCTGCGCGCCCTGCTCCTCGGCCTTGCGTCGCTCGTTGGACGCCTCGACCGCGGCCGCCTTCTGCTGGGCCTTGTACTGCTCGAGGACCTGCTGGGCCTCTTTCTGGGCCTGCTCGGCCCGCTCCAGGCCGCCCTCGATCGCCTGCGTCCGCTCCTCCAGCGTCTGCTGGATGCGCGGCGTGAGGATCTTGCCGAGGACGATCAGGACGACCAGGAACGAGAAGATGCCGACGACCAGCTCGAACGGGTGCGGTATGAGAGGGTTGTTGCTCTCCGCCGCCAGGACGGAAGCTGCTGTCATCACGTCTGCAGCCCTTCCTCAGGTTCGGATGGCTACTACTTGATGCCCTGGAAGATGAACGGCGCGACCAGGCCGATCAGGGCGAGCGCCTCGGTAAGGACGAAGCCCAGCAGCATGTTGGTCCGGATGACACCGGTCAGCTCGGGCTGGCGGGCGATCGCGTTCACGCCCTGGCCGAAGATGATGCCGACGCCGATGCCCGGGCCGATCGCCGCGAGGCCGTAACCGATCGAGGTGACGTTACCGCTGAGGGCAGCGAGGTCTCCCATGTTCTTTCCCTTTTCTGTCGGCCGGCGGAAGATCCGCCGGTCTGGCTTACGAGGTTGTCCGATGGGGTCCGCGGAGCCGGGGGGCGTCGCGTGCCCCGCGGTCTCAGTGGTCGGCTTCCAGGCCGCTCTGGATGTACATGGCGGCCAGCATGGTGAACAGGAACGCCTGCAGGAACTGGATCAGCAGCTCCAGCGCCGTCATCGCGATGGTGACGATCACGCCGATGATGCCGACGCCGAACCCGGCGACCGTGGGCTTCTCGAACAGGAACCAGAAGCCCACCAGGCTGAAGAACGCCAGGATCGTGTGGCCCGCGAACATGTTGGCGAAGAGCCGCACCGCGTGGGTGAACGGGGCCAGGACGAAGGTCGACAGGTACTCGATCGGCACCAGCAGGAAGTACACGGGCAGCGGCAGGCCGCGGGGGATCATGTTGGTGAAGTACCGGATCCCCTGGTGCCGCAGGCCGAGGTAGACCTTGAGGATGTAGACGAAGAGCGCCAGCACGATCGGGAACGCGATGTGCGAGGCGATCGGGAACTGGATGATCGGGACGACCGCGAAGATGTTCCAGATCCAGATCAGGAAGAACATCGACATCAGCAGCGGCATCCACTGGTCGGTCTTCTTGCCGAGGAACGGACGGGCGATCTCGTCCCGCACGAAGATGTAGCCGAGCTCGCCGAGGTTCTGCACGCCCCGCGGCACGAGCTTCGGCTTGGCGAAGGCGCTCCAGAAGAAGACGCAGACCAGCAGCGACCCGACGACCGCGAAGACGACGGGCTTGGTGAGCCACGCGGGGCCGCCGGCGAACAGGGGCGGGAAGTCGAACAGCTCCGGCCCGGGGGCCTGGAACTCATCTCCGCCGGAGGCGAGGACCGTCAGCGCGTTCACGCGGCGTTCCCTTCATCAATGTGGTGATGTTTCACGAAGGCTTCCTCGGCGGCGGGGCCGCTCAGGAGGAGTGGCGACCGAACTTCACGTAGACCAGGTAGACGGCGAGCACGACGCCGACGACCAGGCCGATCGGGACCAGCCAGGTCTGGTGCGTCCACTTGGACAGCAGCCACCCGAGACCGCCCCAGATGAGCATCCCGGAGAGGAGGTAGCTGGGCACGGACCAGGCGGCGTCGGCGAATTCCCGCTGACCGTCCTCCGGTCGGCGTTTCTGCTCGCTCATCGCGCTCCGGACGATAGCAGGCCATGCCTGCGGTGGTCATATTGGAGTAGTCCATCACGAGGGCAGGCACCGTCCGCGGGCGCTTCATCACGGACTCCGGTCCAGGGCGTTCTCGGAGGTGCCGGTGCTCTCGGGGGTGCCGGTGCTCTCGGGGGCACCAGTGCTCTCGGGGTCGTCAATGTAGGGCCTCCGCTGCAGGACGACTCGGAACTCGGCTCCGATCCAGAGCAGCGCGAGCCCGATGACCGTCCAGCCGAAGACCTGGGTATCGAAGATCGACACACCGTCGATGGCCGTGACCAGCACCATCACCGCGAGGATCTTCACCGCGTAGCTGGCGAGGGCGGCCAGCATCATGGTCTGCGCCGACATCCTGGAGGCCCAGGAGACCACCAGCGCGCTGAGCGAGAAGAAGGCGATCACCACGACGGAGGCGAGTGCGGCCGCGAGGGCGCCCTCGGCGCCGGCGGTCAGCAGGCCGATCACAACGGCGCCCACCCCGACGATCGACGTCGGGATCGCGGCGCCGCGGAGCATCCGGGCGTCGGAGGTATGCATGAGGGCTCCGGCTGGTCACGGTAAGTGTTCGTCGATTGTTCGTGAAAGGTATCACAAGCGTCCGGAATGTCCACAATTACCCTAGAGGTAATGCGATCCCGCGCGCGCGGCACTACTCCGCGCAACACCCGCACGAGGGACTGTAGCCGAGCCCGCCCTGTGCACAGACACGTTCACGCTCTCCGGGCAGGCGATCGCGCCCCCGCCCAGGCGCAGGTCAGACGGGGAGCAGGCCGACCGCCAGGTCAGGAGACGAGCATGTCAAAAGAGGGAGCACGCCAGAGGAAGAGCGTCCGAACGGGGGGCGGCCGGACGGGGAACGGGGCCGGGGGGAACGGGCCCGGGCGGGGGAACGGGCCGGGCGGGCCGCCGGTCGGATCGGTGGCGGATCAGACGGGGAGCGTCGGGCGGTCGGCGGGCTGTTCGCCGGTGCCCGGGGTGTTCGCGCGGGCGGACTTGCGGCGGCCGGGGATGCGGAGCATCAGCACCACGCCGGCGACCGCCACCAGCAGGGTGACGCCGAGGGTGATCCAGGCCGCGTCGAACAGCGCGAGGCCGACCAGCCCGGAGGCCAGCAGCCCGACCCAGAAGTACATGATCAGCACGGCGCGGCGGGTGGAGTGGCCGAGCTGGAGCAGCCGGTGGTGCAGGTGCTGCTTGTCCGGGGAGAACGGTGACCGGCCCTGGTTGGTGCGCCGCCACACCGCGAGCAGCATGTCCATGAACGGCACCGCCGCCACCGCCGGGATGAGCAGCACCGGGACGAAGAACGGGAACAGCCCGTTGGTGAGGATGGCCGGGTCGAACTGCCCGGTCAGCATGATGGTGGAGGCGCTGAGCAGCAGCCCGATCAGCATCGAGCCGGTGTCCCCCATGAAGATCTTCGCGGGGCTGAAGTTGTGCGGCAGGAAACCCGCGCACATTCCGAACAGCACCGCGGCGACGAGGGTCGCGGCGGTCAGCGTCGTCAGCCCGTTCGTCCTGGACAGCAGGTAGGCGTAGGAGAACAGCGCCAGCGCGGCGATCCCGACGACTCCGGCGGCGAGGCCGTCCAACCCGTCGATGAAGTTCACCGCGTTGATCGTCGCGACGACGACGAAGACGGTCAGCGGCACGCCGTAGGCGGGCGGCAGCGACAGCGAGTCGCCGGTCGGCAGCGGGATCACGTAGATCTGGATGCCCTGCATGATGAAGATCCCGGCGGCCGCGACCTGGCCGGCGAACTTGGTGAGCGGGTCCACCTCCCAGCGGTCGTCGACGATCCCGATCAGCACGATCAGCCCGCCCGACAGCAGCAGCGCCTTGCTGACGCTGATCCCGCCGTCGCCGAGGACCTTGCGCATCTCGGGCAGTCCGGTCGCGACCACCAGCGCCGCCACCATCCCGCCGAACATCGCGAGGCCGCCCAGCCGGGGCGTCGGGATCACGTGCACGTCGCGGTCGCGCGGGACGGCCTGCGCGCCGAACCAGACGGCGAACCTGCGCACCGACGGGGTCAGCAGGTAGGCGACGAGAGCGGCGACCAGGATCGTGAGCAGGTACTCCCGCACTCTCCTGCGCCTCCCTTCGCCGGTCAACGATGCCTACGTGCCCCGTCCGGGACGGAGTTCACCTGGGCGGACTCCACTGGAGTGGACGATCCGCCGGGACGATCTGTTCACGTCGAGACCGACCAACTGTAGTCCTCCCGGACGGCCGTGCGCGGCATATCGGGCGGTATGGGCGTCCTGGACGCACATGATCCCGGCGCCGACGACCGCGAGCGCGAGGCCCGCGAGGCACCGGTCGCCCAGCGAGAAGGCCCACGGGCCGAGCGCGGCGACGTCGTCCCCCGCGTCGCTGAGGACGAGCAGCGCCCCCGCGGCGACCAGGGCGGCACCGGCCCGGCGCCGCGGCGCCGGACGGCGCGCCAGCAGGGGCACGGCGGCGAGCCCGAGGGCCAGCACGCCGGTGCCCGTCCAGCCGCCCGTCCAGCGCGGCGGGACGTACCGCGGCGGCTGGACGGCGATCGCGTGCTTGGGCAGCCGGACCCGGATCCGCATCCCCTCGTGCGGGGCCAGCGCGTTCTGGACGAAGTCGATGGCGTAGGGGCCGTCGCGGTCGCGCAGGCACCGGGTCGACATGCCCGGGGCGCCCGCCCGGCAGGTCGCGTGGCGCAGCGGCACCGGCGCCTGCACCCGCACCGCCGCGTTGCCGATCGGGACGTCCCAGCTCGTCCCGACCGCGTCCCACATCAGCTCGTCGTGCCGGGCGCGGGGGGTGAACGCGCGGCGCACCTCGTACTCGATCACGTAGGCCTGGCGGCCGCGGACCTCGCGGTGCCGGTCGCCGACGCTGATCTGCACGTCGTGCAGGAACCGGGCCGTGCGGACGCGGGCCGGCGCGCCGGTGGAGGAGCTGCTGCTGACGTTCCCCACCTCGTAGAGGCGGTCGCCGCGGCGGAACGGGACGTGCCGGACGATCCCGTGCTCCCCCGCCTGGTCGAAGTCGTAGGTGATCGTCTCCCGCACGTACAGCACGCCGTCGGTGCCGATCGTGAGGACGACGTCGAAGACCGGGATGCTCTCGCCGCGGTACTCGGGAGGCGGGACGCCCGCCGAGCCCCCAGGCGCGGGCTCGGCGCCCGCCGGCCGTGCGGCGCATGCGGGCAGCCCGAGCACGAGGAACAGCAGCAGCAGACCCGCGGTGATCGCGGAGCGCCGGACCCGGCCACGCACGTCAGGCATGCTTCCACCGTTGCCGTGATCGTGTCCGCGTAACGACCCCGGTACGCCCCGCCGGGTGACCCTTCTCTCCCGCCCGAGAGGGTTTTCTCCCGGTTCTTCCCCCGGACGTGACGGTCAGCAGACCCTTGGACGCGTCCAGCACCGGATCGGTTCGCTCCACCGCCGGATTCGTCCTGCCCTGGTCAGTCGGACACGCCCGCCAAAAATCACTGGTAGGAGCCTGCTAAGTTATCGCTCGCTAACCCCCCAAACCGAACCTGGAGGGACCTATGCGGCGATTCGCTGCAGTAGCCCTGACCGCCGGCACCCTGATGGCCGGCATGGCCGCCGTCGGCGCCCCCGCCGAAGCCGCCGCCACCGGTAGCTGGAAGCCCTACAACTCCTACAGCCACGTAGCCGCTTGGGGGTCCTACAAGCGGAGCGGCGGCAGCACCGCCGTCACCGGCTACCTCGCCGACGACAAGACCAACGGCTGGACCGCCTGCGTGCGCTTCAAGTTCACCGAGGGCAGCAAGGTCTACTGGTCGCGCTTCAAGATCGTCGGATACAAGAACGGCGCCAGCTACAACTTCGACGGCAAGGCGACCGTCAAGATCAGCGTGAAGTCGTCCTACGGCAGCCACATGTGGGTGCAGGAGTGCGGCCGGAACAAGAAGACCGGCAAGTACTACTACGGCAAGGGCAAGAAGATCTTCTGATCCGCCGTCTCCTCCGCCTGATGACACAGGCCCCGCCCGGCCCGGCGGGGCCTTCGCGCTTCCAGGGCGATCCCGGGCCCCGGCTCACCAGTCCAGATCGTAGAAGTCCTCACCGATCCTGATGCGCGAGATCGCGTCGGGCTTACCGAGGTCGACCAGCCCGAACCCCGTCGCCAGGTACCTCCCGGTGGCGTCCCCCTTCATCACGGGATCCCCCGCGAAGGAGACGCTCCGGCGGCGGATCGACCGCAGGACCCGGCCGTCGTCGGCCGACAACTCCAGAATCGAGAACGACGAGGTGTCCGCCCCCGGTCCTGCCGTCTCACCGCTCTCCGCGGAGATCGAAAGCACCGACCCCTCGATCACGAACACCCGCCGGCCGTCGGCGGCCGCCGCGACGCCCTCGAAGGCCCGTGGCGAGATGAGGGTGCGGATGGGCGGCGCGGCGGCCGATGGGGCACCGTCGCCGCCCATCGGCAGGGAGCGGAGTTCCTGAACGGTCTTCTCAGGCCCCTTGTACCGCGAGCGCACGAAGAAGAGCCGATCTCCTCGCCCGGCCCAGGAGAGCTGGTCGGCGAGGGCGGCGGACGGTTCCCGCCATTCGCGGCGGTTCCCGCTCACGGCATCGAGGATCGCGATCCTCGCGTCCGAGGCGATCCGCGTCACCGGCGGGTCGGCGCACGAGACCACGCTGTAGGCCAGCCCGCGGCCATCGGGGGTCACGGCCAGAGAGCCCTGCCCCGGAGGCTCCCCGGAGACGGCCGAGCCGACCACCTCCGAACTCCGGACGATCGCCCCCGCCTCGCTGACCGACATCTTCTCGACCCTCGTCGCGCAGACCGCGCGCGTTCGCTTCAGGACATAAAGCGTCCGGCCGTCGCCGGCCGCCGCGAGGTTCAGGAAGTTCGTCCCCTTGGGGGCGGGTTTGGCGTCCAGGAGGCGGCCGGTGCGGGAGTCGCGGACCTCGACGCGGGACGGATCCCCGCCGCCGGCCAGGTAGCTGGCGAAGTAGAAGCGGGGCATCGTGGGGACCTTCTGGAGGCGCCGGTCGGGCTCCATCATCTTGCGGACGCCCACGATCCCGGCGGCCAGGACGAGCACGGCCAGCACCGCGCAGACCGGTACCACCCAACGCCGGGACGGAACGCCCCGGCGCGGCGCGGCGGCGCGTCCCGGCAGGGCGGGGCGGGGCGCCCGCGCCCGCGGCTCGGGGAAGGGCCGCGGCTTGTCGGCGTCGACCATGCCGGCCGAGGCGCGCAGCGCGTCGCGCAGGCGGTCCTCCAGCCCGCTCATGGCGCCTCCTCCCCCAGCTCCCGGGCCAGGGCGGCGAGCGCCCTGGCCATCGTGGACCGTACCGTCGCGGGCCGGATGCCCATGGCCGCGGAGACCTCGTCGTCGCTGAGGTCGAGGTAGTAGCGCAGGACGACGGCCTCGCGCTGGCGGCGCGGCAGCCGCCGGAGGGCCCGCATGACCTCCCGGCGGTCCTCGCCGAGCATCGCCGCGGACTCGGCCGACCAGACCGGCGGCTCGTGCGGCTCGGTGTGGCGCCACATCATCCGGCGGCGGCGCAGGACCATGCGGCAGCCGTTCAGGACAGCGGCGCGGACGTAGGCGAGCAGCTTCCCCTCGCCGTCCAGGTGGGGGGACCTGTCCTGCATGCGAAGGAAGACGTCCTGCACCACGTCTTCGGCGGTGGCCTCGTCCCCGACCAGCAGGACCGCCATCCGCACGAGACGGAGCTGGTGCTCCTCATACAGAGCGACCAGGTCGCCGGTCCGGGGGATGACCACGGGGGGTGATCTTAACCGCGGTCGCTCACGGAACCGGCGTGAACCGCCCGCCCGCCTGACGGCCGGTTAAGGCCAGAGTCACCACCGGAGCCAGAGCCGAAACCGAGTCAGAGCCCGGCCACCGGCCGCCGGCGCTCACGAGACCAGTGTCCGTCCGGGGCTCTCCAGGAGTCCGCGGAACTCGGCGCTGGGTTCGAGCCCCATCTCCTCGTCCAGCAGCCGCCGGTACCGCGTGAACACCCGCCACGCGCTCACCTGGTCACCGCGCGCCAGGTGCACGGCGGCCATGATGCGGTGGGACGCCTCGGACAGCGCGTCCACCCGCGCGGCGGCCTCGGCCAGGTCGATCGCCCCGGTCACGTCGCCGGCCGCCAGCGCGTGCCCGGCGAGCCGCTCCAGCGCCAGGAGCCGGAGCAGGTTCCACCGGTCCCGGACGCCCCACACGTCCTCGTCCGGCCAGCAGGGCAGGAGCTCACCGCCCAGCAGCTCCACCTCGTCCGGCTGCGCCGCCGCGACGGTCCCCCCGGCCACCAGGCGCGCGAGGCGCTCGCCCCGGCGCAGGTCGACGTCGACATCCTCGGCGAGCGCGACATGGGACGGCGTCACGGCCAGGAGCCGCTCGCCGGTGTCCCGGCGGACCCGCCACAGCGCCTGCCGCAGCCGCTTCGCCGCCTCGGCGGACTCGACGTCCGGCCACAGCCGCCCTTGCAGGGAACCCCGCCCCAGCCCGCCCGGCTCCAGCGCCACCGCGACGATCAGGCGGCGCGGCGCCGGAGGCAGCCCGACGTCCCGCCCGCCGACCCGGCACCGGAAGGAGGTGAGAAGCCCGAGCCCGGCGTCCTCCGCGGCGACAGCACTCTGATCAACATGCATACCCGGTTGATGCGCGACCCCCGCCGTCCGCTGCTCCACTCGACCGAGATTTCTACAGATTTCGCAAATTGATGTCAGAGCCGCTGGTCAGCGCGGCCCGGCCGCCGCCCGTCCGGCCGCCCGGCGTCGGGATCGCGCCGGAACGCGGCCGGGAGGGCGGAGACGTCCGAGCGCCCCGCGCCATAAGGTCGGCGGGTGCGCACGGACGGGAGCCTCGCGCGGTGGCCGCGCGCCGCCGACGTGGGCGTCCCGCCCGTGGTCGCTGCCGCGCGTTGGAGGCGCCGTGGCCGGGTGGATGCCGTTCACTGCGGTCGGCGGGATCGTCGACCCGGAGACGGAATCCCGCGTCCCTTACGGCGCGGCGGGGGAGATCGGTTATGCGGTCCTCGTCGGCCTGGCCCTGCTGGCTCTAGCCATGGCCGCCGTCAAGCGCAGGGACCTTTGATTCGCGCCGAGGCGCCTGGAACACCGTGGCGTCAGTCGGTGCCGGGGGTGTCCTTGTGCAGGGACGGCCTGGAGGTCGGCTCAGGCGTTTCCCGGGGAGTCTCAGAAGGCTCGTGGAGGGCCGTCGAGGGCTCCTCCTTGGTGAGGGAAGGCTTGGCTTCCTCGGCGGCGGACGGGACCTCTGCGGGCTCCTCGGGCTCGTCCTCCTCGGTGAGGAGGACGCCCACCACGGCGCGGATCTTGTCCTCGGGGACGGCGCCAGCGCGCAGGAGGCGCGGGACGGGACCGGTCAGGTCGATGATCGTGGACGGGTCGGCGTGGCCGGACCGGCCCCCGTCCAGGTAGACCGCCACCGAGTCGCCGAGCATCTTCTCGGCCTCGTCGACCGTGCGGGCGGCGGGGCGGCCGGAGAGGTTCGCGCTGCTCACCGCGAGGGGCCCGGTCTCCTTGAGCAGTTCCACGGCGAGCTCGTGCATCGGCATCCGGATGGCGACGGTGCCCTTGGTCTCGCCGAGGTCCCACATGAGGCTGGGGTTGGCGCGGCACACCAGGGTCAGCGCGCCCGGCCAGAACTCGTCGATGAGGTCCTGCCCGTAGGTGCCGAGGTCCTCGACCAGGGCGGTCGCGGCGCGGACGGAGCCGACCAGCACCGGCGGCGGCATCTCGCGTCCGCGGCCCTTGGCGTCCAGGAGCGCGGTCACGGCGGGCGGCGTGAACGCGTCGACGCCGACGCCGTACACGGTGTCGGTCGGCATGACGATCAGCTCGCCGCGCCGGACGGCCGAGAAGGCCTCGGCTATCCCCCGGCTGCGCTCCATCGGCTCAGAGCAGTCGTAACGTCGGCTCACGGTCGCCCGTCTTCCCATCTGTACACGCTCGTCCGGTACGCCACAGCTCGTGGGCATGGCACAGCTCGCGGGCAGGGCACCGCCCAGGATAGCGGGGCTAGTCGGCTGCCAGGCGCGCGGTCACGAAGCGGTCCCGGTTCGCGAGGTCGCGACGGTTGCGCACGTCGCGCCAGCCGTTCTCCTCCGCGAAGACCCAGTAGACGCCGTTGCCCTGGAGGTCGCTGTGCTCGACGGCCGCGTAACCGCCGGGGCGCAGGAGGCGGCGGGCGGTGCGCTCCACGATGCGGATCGCGTCCAGGCCGTCGTCACCGCCGCCCCACAGGGCGTCGGCGGGGTCGTGGTCGCGGACGTCGCGGGGGACGTACTCCCACTCGCTCATAGGGATGTACGGGGGGTTGCTGACGACGAGGTCGACGGTGCCGTCCAGCTCGGTGAGGGCGGAGGCGAAGTCGCCCAGGTGCAGCCGGACGCGGCCTCGCTCGTCCAGCTCCTCCACGTTGCGGGTCGCGTGGACGAAGGCCGTAGGGTCCTTCTCCACGGCGTGGACGCGGGCCCGGGGCGCCTCCAGCGCGATGGACAGCGCGATCGCGGCGGAGCCGGTGCCGAGGTCGACCACGAGAGGGTCGCGGACGTCCATGTCGCGCAGCGTCTCCAGCGCCCAGCCGACCATCACCTCGGTCTCCGGACGCGGCACGAACACGCCGGGCCCGACCTTCAGCTCCAGGTAGCGGAAGAACGCGCGGCCGGTGATGTGCTGCAGCGGCTCCCCCGCCTCGCGGCGCGCGACGAACTCCCAGAACCGGGCGTCGAACGCGCTGTCGGGGACTCCGTGCAGCTCCGAGCGCCGCACCCGGTGCACGGCCGCCGCGAGCTCCTCGGCGTCGGCGCGGGGCGAGGCGGCCCCCGCGTCGGCGAGCCGCGCGGTGGCCCTGGCGATCTCGTCGAGCAGCAGGTTCATGCTCCTGCCCTTCGAGCGGGGACGACCCCCCACACCCCCCGGCTCGCCACGCTCAAGACGGCTGCCCTTCGAGGCGGGACGACCCCCCACACCCCCCGGCTCGCCACGCTCAAGACGGCTGCCCTTCGAGGGGGGACGACCCCCCACACCCCCCGGTTCGCTGCGCTCATCATGACTTCTGGGCTTCGGCCAGCCGGCGTTCCATCTCGGCGTCGACGAGCGCCTGCGTGACGTTGTGGAGGTCGCCGTCCAGCACCTGGTCGAGGTTGTAGGCCTTGTAGCCGACCCGGTGATCGGAGATCCGGTTCTCCGGGTAGTTGTAGGTGCGCACCCGCTCGGAGCGGTCCACGGTGCGGACCTGGCTCTTGCGCTCGGCGGACGCGGCGGCGTCGGCCTCCTCCTGCGCCATCGCCAGCAGCCGGGACCGCAGGATGCGCAGCGCCTGCTCCTTGTTCTGGAGCTGGCTCTTCTCGTTCTGGCAGGAGACGACGACGCCGGTCGGCAGGTGCGTGATGCGCACGGCGGAGTCGGTCGTGTTGACGCTCTGCCCGCCGGGCCCGGACGAGCGGTACACGTCGATGCGCAGGTCGTTCGGGTCGACCTGGACCTCGACGTCCTCGGCCTCGGGCGTCACCAGGACGCCGACGGCGCTGGTGTGGATGCGGCCCTGCGACTCGGTCGCGGGCACCCGCTGCACCCGGTGGACGCCGCCCTCGAACTTCAGGCGCGTCCAGACCCCCTCCTCCTGGGACCCCTTGGCCTTCACCGCGACCGTGACGTCCTTGTAGCCGCCGAGGTCGGAGGGGTGGGAGTCGAGGACCTCGGTCTTCCAGCCGACGCGCTCGGCGTAGCGGAGGTACATCCGCAGCAGGTCGCCGGCGAACAGCGCCGACTCCTCGCCGCCCTCGCCGGCCTTGACCTCCAGGATCACGTCCTTGGCGTCGTTCGGGTCGCGCGGGACGAGCAGCCGCCGCAGCCGCTCCTCCAGGTTCTCGCGGCGCTCGCCGAGCTCCTCGGCCTCGGCGGCGAACGCGGCGTCCTCCCCGGCCAGCTCGCGGGCGGCGGCGAGGTCGTCCTCGGTCGCGGCCAGCTCGCGGTGCGTCTCGACGATCGGCCGCAGCTCCGCGTAGCGCTTGCCGAGCTTGCGCGCCAGCCCCTGGTCGGCATGGACCGACGGGTCGGCGAGGCGTTCCTCGATGCTCGCGTATTCGCTGATCAGATCGTCGAGATTCACGCTGGTGTCCTGGCCCGTCGCGGCGCGGGGGCGACCGCCCCCGCGCCGATTTCGGACGGCCCGGGGACGTGGAGAGTCCTCGGGCCGTCCCTGATGTCCGCGGTGCGGATCGTCCTACTTGCCGGCCTTCTTCTTGCCGAAGCGCTGCTCGAAGCGCGCGACCCGGCCGCCGGTGTCGAGGATCTTCTGCTTGCCCGTGTAGAACGGGTGGCAGTTCGAGCACACGTCCGCGTGGATCACGCCGTTCGCGGCGGTGCTGCGGGTCTCGAAGGTGTTACCGCAGGTGCACGTCACGGTGGTGACGACATACTCCGGGTGGATGTCGGGCTTCATGTGTTCTCCTCGCTTCGGGCGGTCGCCGGGCGCCCCCGGCCGCATGGCGATGCCATGGGGCAGATGTGGGAGGCGTGAACCGGTACCGCAGCGGTTGCACACCAAGTGTGCCAGATACCCGAACGTGGCGAGGTCCCCGGTCATTCCCGGGCTGTGCTTGCCCAGGGGTAGCGACCCCCCTGGAACCCCCCGTTGCGAGCCGGGCGATCCTCACGCCACGGTTTCGGTTCCTGTGCCCGTGCGGGTTGTTGTCGTGTCGCTGCGGTCGCCCGGCTCGGCGGGGAGGGCGACCTCCAGGCGCTCAGAGCGCCTTCCGGCCGCCCTCCCCGCGTGTCTCGGGCCGGGCTAACCCCGTCCCGGGTAGGTGAGAACCGCCCAGCCCGACCCGCGTGTTCCGGGCGGGGCTAACCCCGTCCCAGGTAGGCGAGTACGGCCATGACCCGGCGGTGGCCGCCCTGGGCGGGCTGGAGGTCCAGCTTCATGAAGATGTTGGAGATATGCTTCTCCACGGCGCCCTCGGTGACGACGAGGTCGGCGGCGATGGCGCCGTTCGAGCGGCCCTGCGCCATCAGTCCGAGCACCTCGCGCTCGCGGGGGGTCAGGGCCTCCAGGGGGTCGCCGGTACGGCGGCGGCCGAGCAGCTGGCCGATCACTTCCGGGTCGATGACCGTCCCGCCGGCGGCGATGCGGCGGACCGCGTCGATGAACTCCTCGACGTCCGACACCCGCTCCTTCAGCAGGTAGCCGACGCCCTGGGCGCCGCCGCCGATCAGGTCCGTGGCGTAGCGCTCCTCCACGTACTGGGACAGGACGAGGATCGGCGTGCCCGGACGGCGCTCCCGGACGGCGAGGGCCGCTCGCAGCCCCTCGTCGGTGAACGAGGGCGGCATCCGGACGTCCACGATGGCGAGGTCCGGAGCGTGCTCCTCGACGATGCCGAGCAGCCCCGGCCCGTCCCCGACGGTCGCCACCGTCTCGATCCCGGCGTCGCCGAGCAGCCGGACGAGCCCTTCCCTCAGCAGCACCGAGTCTTCGGCGATCACTACCCGCATCCGGCCATTATCGGGCCCGCCGCGCCGCCCCGCGCCGAGATCACCGCGTACGGGGCCGGATCACCACGTGCAGGGCAGTTCGGCGCGGACGACCGTGGGTCCGCCGGGCGGGCTGTCCACGACCAGCGTGCCGTCGATCGTCGCCGCCCGGTCGGCGAGCCCGGCCAGGCCGCCGTCCGGCCGCGCGACCGCGCCGCCCACCCCGTCGTCCGCCACCTCGACGACGACCACGCGGTCCTCGCGGGTCACGCGGACGGACGCGCGGGTCGCGCGGGCGTACTTGGCGATGTTGGCGAGCGACTCGGCGACGATGAAGTAGGCGATGCTCTCGACCGCGGCCGGCGGGCGCTCGGGCAGGTCGACCTCCACCTCGACGGGGACGGGGGCGCGCCCGGCGAGTCCGGACAGCGCCGGGTCCAGGCCGCGGTCGGTGAGGATCGCCGGGTAGATCCCGCGGGCGAGGTCGCGCAGCTCGGAGATCGCCTCCCTGGTGCCCGCGTGGGCCTGCTCGATCAGGGCCCGCGCGCCCTCGGGGTCCTCGTCGAGCTTGGCGCGGGCGCGGCCGATGTCCATCGCCACGGCCAGCAGGCGCTGCTGCGCCCCGTCGTGCAGGTCCCGCTCGATGCGGCGCCGCTCGAACTCGGCCGCGTCCACCCCGCGGGCGCGGCTGGCCCGCAGGTGCTCGGTCCGCTCGCGCAGCGCGGCGTTCTCGCTCTGCGACGGGCTCGGGCCCAGCATCAGCGCGGCGAACGAGGCGTGCCCCATCGCCATCGCGCGCGTCACGTACATCGCGACGACGAGGAACCCCAGGCCGAGGACCGACATCGGCAGCGCCTCCGCGGGATCGCCCGCCCAGTACGACACCCCGAAGTTGACCTCGGCGCCGCCGCTCACGGCCACGATCACCGGCAGGAACAGCAGGGACCCCGTCGCGGTCCACACCGCCGCCGACACGACGAACTCGACCATCGTGAGGGGGAACAGCACCGCGAGGTAGACGAGGTCCTTCCAGGTCGCCGGGTCCGCCGCCATCCCCCTGAGCTTGACCAGCGGGTTGCGCCCGGCCGGAATGGGCCGGTACGGGCTCGGGATCCGGACGCCGAACGCGGCCAGGACGAGCCGCCGCTCCAGCACCGCGCCGAACCGCCACGCCACCATGAGCAGCGCCAACAGCGGGATGCCGATCCAGAAGATCAGCAGCCCGATCGACAGGGTCAGCCCGACCGCGAGGATCACGAACCAGGCCAGCCCGAACGCCAGGCCGACACCCAGGTACAGCGCCGAGCGCCAGGTCAGCGAGGACGACGCCATCGCGAGCGGATGCCAGGGGCGGTTCATGACGGACGCCGGCTCCCCGCCGGCCCGCGTCGCCGTCGTCCACCGCGCCGCGACCCGCCGGACGGCGCCGCCCGCCGCGCCAGGGTCCTCGTTCGACTCGCCCACGTCGTCCCTCCGTGCCCGTTCCCAACCTACGGTCCCAGCCTGCCGGGCCGGGGACGGGACGACCATGGCGCGCCCCGGCGGATCGGAGGTGGGGCTAACCCCACCCCTGCCCTCAGGCCGGTCGAGGACGACTGAAGCGCGCCGGCCCCAGGAACGCGAGCGCCCCAGCCGGAAGGGATCCGGCGGGGGCGTCTGCGGCTACCCGGTCGTCGACCGTCGGACTCAGCGGTCGTCGGACACGGTCGTCTTCTGCACCTGGAGCAGGAACTCGGCGTTGGACTTGGTCTCCTTCATCTTCTCGATGAGGAGCTCCAGCGCCTGCTGGGTGTCGAGCGCGTGCAGCACCCGGCGCAGCTGCCAGACGACCCGCAGCTCCTCCGGAGCCATGAGGATCTCCTCCTTGCGGGTGGAGGACTGGTCGACGTCCACCGCCGGGAAGATCCGCTTGTCCGCGAGCGACCGGTTGAGCTTCAGCTCCATGTTGCCGGTGCCCTTGAACTCCTCGAAGATGACCTCGTCCATGCGGGACCCGGTCTCCACCAGCGCGGTGGCGAGGATCGTCAGCGAGCCGCCGTTCTCGATGTTGCGGGCCGCGCCGAAGAACCGCTTCGGCGGGTACAGCGCGGTCGAGTCGACACCGCCGGACAGGATCCGGCCGGACGCGGGCGCCGCCAGGTTGTAGGCCCGGCCCAGGCGGGTGATCGAGTCGAGCAGCACGACGACGTCGTGGCCGAGCTCGACGAGCCGCTTGGCGCGCTCGATGGCCAGCTCCGCGACCGTGGTGTGGTCCTCGGCGGGACGGTCGAAGGTCGAGTGGATGACCTCGCCCTTCACCGTCCGCTGCATGTCGGTGACCTCTTCCGGACGCTCGTCCACGAGGACGACCATCAGGTGGCACTCCGGGTTGTTCTTGGTGATCGCGTTGGCGATCGCCTGGAGCACCATCGTCTTGCCGGCCTTCGGCGGCGACACGATCAGGCCGCGCTGGCCCTTGCCGATCGGCGACACCAGGTCGATGATCCGGGTCGTCAGGATCCCCGGGTCGGACTCCAGGCGCAGCCGCTCCTGCGGGTACAGCGGGGTCAGCTTGCTGAAATCGACGCGGCCCTTGGCCTGGTCGGGCTCCATCCCGTTGACGGTGTCGAGGCGGACCAGCGCGTTGAACTTCTCGCGCCGCTCGCCCTCGCGCGCCTGCCGGACGGCGCCGGTGATGACGTCGCCCTTGCGCAGCCCGTTCTTGCGGACCTGCGCCAGCGAGACGTACACGTCGTTCGGGCCGGGCAGGTAGCCGGTCGTCCGGACGAAGGCGTAGTTGTCGAGGATGTCGAGGATGCCCGCGACCGGGATCAGGACGTCGTCCTCGGTGATCACCGGCTCCTCGTAGCGCTCGCGGCCGCGGCCGCGGTTGCGCTCGCGGAACCGGCGCCCGCGACGGCCCCGGCCGCCGCCGTCGTCATCGTCGTGCTGGCCGCCGCCGCCCTGGCCACCGCCGCCGCCCTGGCCGCGCTGGCGTCCGCCGCCCTGGTCTCCGCGGTCTCCGCGCTCGCCCCGGTCACCGCGCTCGCCGCGCTCGCCGCGCTCACCACGGTCTCCGCGCTCACCGCGCTCACCGCGCTCACCGCGCTCGCCCCGGTCGCGGCCCTCGCCGCGCTCCCGGCCGCCGCGCTGCCGCTGGCGCCCGCCGCCGTCGCGGCCCTCGCGCCCGTCGCGGTTGCCGTCGCGGCCGCCCTGGGACTCGCCGTCCTCGGCGTTCTGCTCCCGGCCCTGGTCACGGCTCTGGCGGTCGCCGCGTCCCTCGGAAGATCCCCGGTCCTGCCTGTCGCCCCGCTGCCGGCCGCCCTGCCGGTCGGCCTTGTCCTGCTTGTCGCCCTGGCCGGCCTTCTCCACCGTGCCCGCCTGGCCCGCCGCGCTCGGCTGGCCCGCCGCACCGGCCTGGCCCTCGGACGCGGTCGCGCTGTCCGAAGACGCCGCGGGCGCGACGTCGGCGATGGTGACCTGCTCTTCGGCCACCTCGCGCTTGGCGGAGGCGCGTCCGCGGCGCGGGCGCTCGGTCGCCACCGGCGCAGCGGCTCCCTGCTCGCCCCCCGCCTGCCCCTGGCCGCCCTGCTTCTCCTGGATGGCGGCGATGAGCTGGCTCTTGCGCATCCCGGTCGTGCCGGTGATGCCGAGGCTGGACGCGAGCGCCTTGAGCTCGGGGAGCACCATGGCCGACAGGCCGGTGCCGCGGCGGCGCCGGGGGGCGGCGGGCTCCGCGCCGGCCGGAGCGGCGGCGGCTTCCGTGCTGGTTGCGTCCGTAAGGAGTTCGCTGGATTCGCTCACTAAGGGTCCTTCCCAGGGCGCGGGCGTTGGCCGGCGTTCGGCCAGTCGACCCGGTGGTGCGGCCCGGCGGGGGCGCCGGATCGGGCTCCGCTGATCACGATGGAACCGGGATCTGCGTGTTCTGGGCACAGCCAGATGGTGGACGGGACGTTCCGCTCGTGCGGGTCCCCGGTACCGCCACGTCCGAAGTTTCGCTGGAATGCCTGACAACGGAAAGTCACGGTGTCGGGGAGCCTGGTACGCGGGACCGACACGACCGGAGGGTCGAACAGGCGACGCGCGGCTGACGAGCACGCTGCCCCGAACGGGGCATCTGGTGCGGCAATCAGCCTAACATCACCAGGGCACACTGCTATTCCCCAGAGGTCGATGTCTTCGCAATTTACCTAGTGGGATCCGTCCGGAAACGTGCACCGGCCGGAGCGACGCATGGCCCCCGCCCCCGGCGGCGCGGTCAGGCCCGGGTCTCGGATTCTCCGGGCACGACGTGTGCGCCGCGGGTCGCGACGTCCAACGGGTGTTCGTGCCAGCCTTTACCCACTCCGCCGCCTATCGAATCAACCTGCGCCGCGGTTGTGAAGGCCAGGACGGTCGGCCCGGCACCGGAGATCACCGCCGGGACGCCCGCGCCGCGCAGCCGCGCGACGAGCGCCGCGGACTCCGGCATGGCGGGAGCGCGGTAGTCCTGGTGGAGCCGGTCCTCGGTCGCGTCGAGCAGGACCCCGGCGTCCAGGCCGCAGGTGAGGGCCGCGACGAGCAGCGCGGCGCGCGCGGCGTTGGCGGCGGCGTCCCCGTGCGGGACGGTCTCGGGCAGCAGCCCGCGGGCCCGCTCGGTCGCCAGCCGCTGCTCGGGGACGAACGCCACGACCTGTCCGACCTGCGACTCCAGCCGCACCGACCGGGGGCCGCCGGGCGCCGTCCAGGCGACGGTCAGGCCGCCGGCGAGGCACGGCGCCACGTTGTCGGGATGGCCCTCGATCTCCGTCGCGAGGCGCAGCGCCCCGGCGTCGTCGAGGAGCTTCCCGGCGGGGTGCAGCGCGCGGGCCGCGACGATCCCGGCGACGATCGCGGCGGACGAGGAACCGAGCCCCCGGCTGTGCGGGATGCGGTTGCGGCACCGCAGCCGGAGCCCCTCCGGGCGGGCGGGACCGGTTCCGGCCAGGTCGTCCAGGACGTCGAAGGTCCGGCGCAGCACCCGCACGATCAGGTGCCGCTCGCCGCGGTCGGCGACCTCGGCGCCCTCGCCGTCCACCTCGATGGACAGCCCGCCGGCGGTCGCCTCCACCTCGACGTCGTCGTACAGCGCCAGCGCGAGGCCGAGCGAGTCGAATCCGGGGCCCAGGTTCGCGCTGGTGGCGGGGGTCCGCACCAGCACCGGGCCGTCAGCCCAGCCCACCTCAGGTGAGGCCGAGCTCGGACGCGGCGGAGTGCGCGTCGACCTTGATGGTCGTGGGCGCGGGCGCCCCGGAGATGGCCCAGTCGGGGTCCTTGAGGCCGTTGCCCGTCACGGTGCAGACGACCCGGGACCCGGACGCGACCCCGCCCTGCTCGCTCGCCTGGATCAGGCCCGCGACGCTCGCCGCGGAGGCGGGCTCCACGAAGACGCCCTCCTCCCGGGCGAGAAGCCTGTAGGCGGCGAGGATCTGCCGGTCGGTGACCGAGTCGATGGCGCCGCCGGACTCGTCCCGCGCGGCGACGGCGAGGTCCCAGGAGGCGGGGTTGCCGATGCGGATCGCGGTGGCGATCGTCTGCGGCTTCAGGACGGGCTCGCCCTTCACGAACGGCGCCGCGCCGCTCGCCTGGAAGCCCAGCATCCGCGGGGTGCGCGAGGAGACGCCGTCCTTGGCGTACTCCTTGTAGCCCATCCAGTAGGCGGAGATGTTGCCGGCGTTCCCGACGGGCAGGCAGTGGACGTCGGGCGCGTCGCCCAGCGCGTCCACGATCTCGAACGCGGCGGTCTTCTGGCCCTGCAGCCGGTACTTGTTGACCGAGTTGACCAGCGCGACCGGGTAGTCGACGGACAGCTTGCGCGCCAGTTCCAGGCAGTCGTCGAAGTTGCCGTCGACCTGCAGGAGCCGGGCGCCGTGCACCAGCGCCTGGGCCAGCTTGCCCATCGCGATCTTGCCGTTGGGGACCAGGACCGCGCAGGTCATCCCGGCCCGCACCGCGTACGCGGCGGCGGACGCGGAGGTGTTGCCGGTGGAGGCGCAGATGACGGCCTTCGCGCCCTCCTCGGCCGCCTTGCTGATGGCCATCGTCATGCCCCGGTCCTTGAACGAACCGGTCGGGTTGGCGCCCTCGACCTTGAGGAACACCTCGGAGCCGGTCAGCTGGGACAACCGGGGGGCGGGCACCAGGGGGGTACCGCCCTCCAGGAGGGTCACGACCGGCGTCGCGTCCGTCACCGGAAGCCGGTCGCGGTACTCCTCGATAATGCCGCGCCACGCGCGGGCGTTCGCGTTCACGTCGGTCTCCTCGCCTGACCTGCGATGTCACCCGAAGTCTATCGGGACGGTCCTCGCCGTACTTCTCGCCTATTCGTCGCCTTCGACGCGCATCACGCTCGTCACCTCCCGGACGATCTCCAGCCCGCGCAGGCCCTCCACCGTCGCCGACAGCGCCGCGTCCGGCGCCCGGTGCGTCACGACGACGAGCTGCGCCTCCTCCCCGGACCCGACCTGCCGGACGGCCTGGATGGAGACGCCGTGCTTGGCGAACGACTGGGCGACGGTGGCGAGGACGCCGGCCTCGTCCGTGACGTCCACCTGGATGTAGTAGCGCGTGATGGTCTCGCCCATCGGGAGCACGGGGAGCTTCGCGTACGTGACCTCCACCGGGCCGGGCGTGCCGCCGACCACGTTGCGCGCGACCGCGACGAGGTCGCCGAGGATCGCCGACGCCGTCGGGGCGCCGCCCGCGCCCGCGCCGTAGAACATCAGCGACCCGGCCGACTCCGCCTCGACGAACACCGCGTTGTAGGCCTCGCGGACGCTCGCCAGCGGGTGCGACCTCGGGATCATCGCCGGGTAGACGCGGACCGACACCCCGCGCCCGTTGCGGCCGTCCTGCGAGGGGACGCGCTCGCAGATGGCCAGGAGCTTGACGACGCAGTCCATGCTCTGGGCGCCCGCCACGTCGGCGGCGCTCACCTCGGTGATGCCCTCGCGGTGGACGTCCGCGGCCGTCACCGGCGTGTGGAAGGCGAGCTGCGCCAGGATCGCCGCCTTGGCCGCCGCGTCGAAGCCCTCCACGTCGGCGGTCGGGTCGGCCTCCGCGTAGCCGAGCGCCTGCGCCTCCTCCAGCGCGTCGTTGAAACCGGCGCCGTGCGTGTCCATCTGGTCGAGGATGTAGTTCGTGGTGCCGTTCACGATGCCGAGGACCCGGTGCACGTGGTCGCCGACCAGCGACTCCCGCAGCGGCCGCAGCAGCGGGATCGCGCCCGCCACCGACGCCTCGTAGTACAGGTCGGCGCCGTACTCCCGCGCCGCCGCGAACAGCGTCGCGCCGTCCTCGGCCAGCAGCGCCTTGTTCGCGGAGATGACCGACTTGCCGGTCTTCATCGCCTCCAGCATCAGCGTCCTGGCGGGCTCGATGCCACCGATCACCTCGATGACGATGTCGACGTCGTCCCTGGTCACCAGCGCCTGCGCGTCAGTGGTCAGCAGCGCCGGGTCGACGCCCGCGCGCACCCGGTCCGGCCGGCGCACGGCGATCCCCGCCAGCTCCAGCGGGACCCCGACCCGCGCGGCCAGATCGTCGGCCTGCTCGTTCAGGAGCCGGACGACCTCCGTGCCGACCACGCCGCAACCGAGCAGCGCCACGCGCAGTCCGGGTTTCACGCTTCGACCTCCGCATCGAGCCGCAGCAGGTCCTCCGCGCTCTCCCGGCGGACGATCACGCGCGACCTGCCGTCCCGCACCGCCACCACCGCCGGCTTCGGGACATGGTTGTAGTTGCTTGCCATCGACCGGCAGTACGCACCGGTCGCCGCGACCGCCACGAGGTCCCCCGCCGCAAGATCTTCGGGGAACCACAGGTCGCGCACGACGATGTCGCCGCTCTCGCAGTGCTTGCCGACAAGCCTACTGAGCATGGGCGCGGCGCCGGAGGACCTGCTCGCCAGCACGCCGGTGTACTCGGCGCCGTACAAGGCCGTGCGCAGGTTGTCGCTCATGCCGCCGTCGACGGAGACGTACGTGCGCAGGCCCTCGACGTCCTTCACGGTTCCGACCTCGTACAGCGTGACGCCGCCCGGGCCGATGATCGCCCGTCCCGGCTCCACGGTCAGCCGCGGCATCGACAGCTCGTAGGCCCGGCACTCGCGCGCCACGATGTCGCGCAGGCCGTCCGCGATCGACTTCGGGTCGTGCGGCTCCTCGCCGGGCAGGTACGCGATGCCGTAGCCGCCGCCGAGGTCCAGCTCAGGAAGCTCGACCCCGTGCTCGTCGCGGATGGCCACCAGCAACTCCGCCAGCCGGTGCGCGGCCACCTCGAACCCGTCCACGTCGAAGATCTGCGACCCGATGTGGCTGTGCAGCCCCGCCAGTTCGAGCTGCCCCAGCTCCAGAACCCGCCTGACCGCCTCCAGGGCCGCTCCGGAACTCCTGGAGAACCCGAACTTCTGGTCATCGTGCGCGGTGGCGATGAACTCGTGGGTGTGCGCCTCCACACCCGTGGTCACGCGCACCATCACCTTGGGCCGGACGCCCATCTCCTGGGCGAGATACCCCACGCGGGCGATCTCCTCGAAGGAATCGAGGACGATCCGCCCGACCCCCACCTCCAGGGCCTTCTCCAGCTCCCAGGGCGCCTTGTTGCTCCCGTGCAACGTGATGCGCTCGGTAGGAAAGCCCGCCGCCAGCGCCACGGCAAGCTCACCACCGCTGCACACGTCGAGGCCGAGCCCCTCCTCGTTCAGCCACCGCGCGACCGCCGTGCAGAGGAAGGCCTTGCCCGCGTAGTGGACGTCCCCGTCATGGAACGCGGCCGCGTACTCCCTGGCGCGGCTCCGGACGTCCTCCTCGTCGTATACGTAGAGGGGCGTCCCGTACTCCTTCGCCAGGTCCCTGACGTCAACTCCCGCGACGGTGAGGACGCCCTCCTCCCGCTTGGAGTTACGCGGCCACACCGAAGGCTCCAGCGCGTTCAGATCCTCCGCCGGCCCGGCCGGATGATCCTCCGGCAGGACGTCGGCGTGCCGCGGCCCAGCAGGGTGTACTCGACTCATATCCGCTCTCTAGGGGTCTCACCGATCATGTTCAGCCCGTTGCCGAGGGCGACCTCGACGGCCTCGGCCAGGCCGACCCGTCCCGCGTGCACCGCCCCGGGCTCCTCATCGCCCATGGGCACCGCGGGACAACGCTCATGCACCTCGTGGTACGCCTCGGCCACCTTCTCCAAGCACAACATCAGCGGCCTGGCATCCCGTTCCCGCTCCGCCTGCGCGGCTCGTCCGGGCATGTCGCCCAGCGCCCCCACGAGTTCCTCCGCACCACCCTCGAACGGCCCGGCCCCGACACCGAGTTCCCGGGCCCAACGCCCCACCCAGCAGGCCCGCGCGTAGGCGTACCGCACCGAGAACCCCGGATTCTCGAACGTCCGAGGCCACTCGCTCCACCCGCCTGGCGGCACCCGGGCGACCCCGTAACGAGGATCACTCCGAACGGCCTCCACCAGCTCCGGCCCCACCACGACCCTGACGAACCCGGGCCCGGACACGCTCCCCCCGACCCGGCGCGCGATCACCCGCGGATCCACCCCGAGCCGCAGCGCCACCGGACTCTCGAAGACCCCGCCGCCCCGTCCGAAGACCACGACCTTCTCGGGGACCACGACGTCGATCTCCCCCGCGGCCACGGCTTCCCGCACCGCGCGCACGAGAGCATCGCCTGGAGTCACCCTGGTGAGACTAGCCGACCACTATCTGGACACCGCAGCCAGTTTCCGCACCGTCTGGATCAGATGGTTGGGGTCGAACGGCTTCGTCACGTACGCGTCGACACCGATCTCGTGCCCCCGCCGCACGTCGTGCTCCTGCGCCCGCGCCGTGATCATCACGACCCTGATGTGCGCGGTCCCGGGGTCCTCGCGCAGCCGCACCGCCGTGACCCACCCGTCCAGCCTGGGCATCATCACGTCCAGCGTGATCACGTCCGGCCCGACCTCCGCCACCCTGTCCAGGCAGTCCTGCCCGTCCACCGCGGTCGAGACGTCGAACCCCTCCAGTTGCAGGTTCACGGCGATGAGCTGGCGGATCACCTCGTCATCATCGACGACCAGCACGCGTCCCAGTGGCTCGGTCACGGCCTCGAAGTTAGCCCACTACACCCCCGGCCCGCACGGCGAACATCCCCGTACGCGCCACCCCGCCAACCCTGGTAACCTCATACCGCGTCGCGCCCCCTTAGCTCAGGGGATAGAGCAACGGCCTCCGGAGCCGTGTGCGCAGGTTCGAATCCTGCAGGGGGCACCCCAGACGACCAGCGAAGACCCCGGTTGACCAGGCACTCCGCCCGGCACCCGGGGGTTGTTGTGCATGGATCCATGGGCCAGCCAAAGTCGCCGGTGTCGCCGGTGTCGCCGCCTACACCAAGTCGCGCCGCCGCGCCGCCCTGTCGTTGATCGAAGGAGCCATCGCGCCTCACACCTCTTTTACCTGGTACGAAACCGAATGGGATGGCACTGGCGCTGCTCTTCATCAGAGATGCCTTCGAGCGGCAGATTCGTGCGCGCTGATCACAGCATGATCGTGGGCGGTGCCGGACGCCAAGAAACCGCTGGTAGGACGGTTGGTCTCTCAGAACATCCCGTTCCCAGCAGAGGCATCTCAATGCTTTGTCAAGCGGCCGCTGCTGGCAGCATTGCTGTGTAGCGGCGGACGACCTCTCGACATGGCCCAGAGGGACGTCGACTCGGCGGCGTGCGAGGCTGAGAACGGTTTGGACGTGAGTTTCCTTCGTCTCGTTTCCTGCGGTAGTACTCCTGCGAGGGACCGGGTCTGGACATGGTTGTCTGGGCTGACAGGTAGAAGATCCTGCACAGACGTCGGTCGTAGTGAGTGGGGCGGTGCAGGTTGTTGAGCCGCCGCCCCGAATCGTTGGGTACGGGGGCGATCCCGGCGTGGACCGCGAGGTGCCCTGCGTTGCGGTAGCTCGACAGGTCCCCGGTCCGTGCGATGAGCTCGGCGGTCAGAAGTGGTCCCATGCCCGGCATCGATTGGATGATCTCGGCGGTCTCGTCTCCAGCGAGGACCTCAGTGATCTCCGCGTCGAGCTGCTGGAGGCGTTCGTCCAGGTCGAGGATCTGTTGGGCGAGGTCCGCGACGAGCCTGGCGGCCCGAGCCTGTCCGGGCAGGACTGTCTGCTGCGCGCGGCCGGCCATGACCGCGCGTTCGGCGATATCGGTCGCGGAGCGCACCTTGCGGCGCATCAGCCAGTCGGTCAGCCGCTTCACTCCGATGCGGCGAAGCGCGGGGGGCGTCTGGAAACCGGTCAACATCACCAGGCCGGCCCGGTGTTTGTACTCGAACTCGCGTTCCAAGGCCGGGCAGATGCCGACCAGTAGTTCACGGAGCCGGTTGATCATGCGGACCCGGTAGCTGACCGGGTCGCGGCGGCAGGACGTGAGAAGTGCGAGCTCGTGGATCATTTCTGGCGAGGTCGTGAGCAGCCGGAACCCGGACCGCATCCGGGCGACGTCGGCGATGACCTGAGCGTCTTTGGCGTCAGTCTTGCCCTCGCCCGCGAACGCCCCTGCCATGCGGTTCACCGTCCGGCCGGGCACGTACACCACCTGCTGGCCATGGCTCACCAGCAGGGCCAGCAGCAGGGCCGACAACCGGCTGGAGATATCCACCGCCCACTGGACCTCGCCGGCCAATTCGCAAGCTGCGGCGATCATAGCCAGGATCGCTTCTTCGTCGTTGGCGACCTTTCGGGACAGCAGTCGCCGGCCCTGGTGGTCGACGGTCACCGCCAGTGGTGGGCCTTGCTGACATCGACTCCGACCCAGACTTGCTGGACTGTGCTCAACAGGGGGTTCCTTCTCACGTCAGGCCATGCCTTTGTGGTCCAGGGAACCCCCCGGCCAACGAAGCCATGAACAGCGATGATCCGCAGCTCTCAATCAGCGGTCAGAGCGTCCAGGGAATCGGGCGGCCTTGCCTCTCAAGCCATCAACGGCAACTTCACATAAGCCACACCCGGCCCCCTTGAACCACCACCCCATTGTTATGCCGTCATATGCTCCTTGTACCGTTGTCGCGCCGGACCCTGGCTTACGCCACCAGTGTCGTCCGCCGCCCCAGCCAGGCCCTCGGTGTCAAAGGCCGGCGTCTGACCCCGGACATGCAGGCTCTGATGACCATGGTCTACCTGCGCAAGGGTGAGACCTACGCCGAGCTGGCCACCGGATTCGCCACCCCCACACCACCGCGTGGCGCTACGTGAACGAGACCGTCGACCTGCTCGCCGCCCGCGCGCCCAAACTCGGCGTGGCGCTGGCCACAGCGGTCAAAGCCGCGCTGCCCTACCTGGTGCTGGACTGCACCTTGGGTTTGGATCGACCAGGTCGCGGCGACCGGCTTTACCATTCAGGAAAGCATCGCCGCCACGGTAGAATCTCCAGGTCATCGCCGCACCGGATGGGACAATGCTGTGGGTGTCGGGACCGCTGCGCGGCTCGGTCCACGACCTGACCGCGGCCCGGATCTGGGGCATCATTCGGGCCGCTGGCCGGCACCGGGCTGCTCGTGCTGGCCGATAAGAAGTACCAGGGTGCCGACGCGCACATCCTCACGCCCGCAAGGGACGCGACAAGCCCCAACCGCAAAAGGACACCAACCACGCACACGCCAGGTTCCGCGGACCCGGCGAACGCCCGTCACAGCCTCAATACTTGCTTAGCAGCATTCTTCTGATCATCTCATACTGGTCCTTTGGGACGATGTCGCCCTCGACGTCGGCGTAGTATGCCGACAGCTCTGCTCCGTCAACAGACGGGCCCAACTGCCAAGGTGAGAGTGTCGCGGTGAAGCGCGCCGCCATGAATTCCGCCGCCCAGCGCAGCGCATCCGCAGGTCCTGAGCATGGGGAGTTGCCGAGCACTTTCACCAGCACCCATGCGTCCTCATGTTGACGCAAGCACCAGCGGCTCACCTGAAGGGGGTCGAATGTCCACCATGAGAAGGGATCTCTGCTGGCTCGGGTCCATTCCGTCACCGAAATATCGGCCGCAACGAATATCTCTGCGCACCAGGATTGAGCTTCGACAACTGTGCAATCACGATCCACCACGCCCACTGCCACACCGAGGGTCGTGTCCTCTTCTCCGTGGTGGACAACGAAGGTAACCTCGCCATCTTTCCATGTGCCGGGACGGCGATCGCCGTAACGAGCTCGGAATTCTGCCAAATATTCGTATCCGTCGGACTGGAAGGCGCTCTGGTTAGAACACCCAAGCAGAGCACGCATCAGAGCTGGATTACGTTCCAGCGCCTCGAGGTCGGAGACGACCACTAGGAGGCCAACCCCTACCTGTCCGCCCGATGCAAGAATCTCACTGACCAGCCGGGCACCTCGTTTGTCTTGGAGAGCCGCATCTGCGTCATCAATGGCGACTAGGACACCTGGAATGTCCCGAGACGGCTTGGTGTACTCGTTCACAGCCTTTCGCTCATCAATGATTCGCACGGCAGCCTCAAGATTTGCGATCGTCTGGGGAAGGTCAGTGGCCACAAAACGATCGTGGCACACGGACGCCCACTTCGCCTGGAATTCGTTACGTCCCGACGGGTCGGACGGAAGGAGAAAGAAGCGACCCGAACTGAGGGCGTCGAACATCAAAAGGCGCAGCAGGTTTGACTTGCCCTGTCCCCTGGCGCCGACGATGAGCCCGGAATCTACAGTTCCAGTGAGGGGATCATGCAGGCGCCATTCGACTCTCTGGCCGTCCTGGAACTCTCCGATGCAAATTGCGCCCGTTTCGGAATCGTAGCTCGGCCCCCCATACCTTGGCCCCTCTTTTTCTCGCCTTCTCTCCTCGCGACGGCCATAAAGAGACTCTCGAATTCTTTCATGCGCTTCATGTCTGGGGCTCTGCCATGTCTGGGAGGGACCAGATCCAACGTTCTGCACAAGCCGCACCCCAGGCGGCCGGCGGGCTTGCGGTGCTTCGTCACCGAATACCCTGAGAATCGCTCCCGAACGTTCGGCCGCGTCCGCAAAAATATCTTTGCCTTCGCGGACGAGCATCGCGTCGAAGCGCCAGTCACTCAAGTTCTCCGCGGTAATGCCACGCAAGACGGGGCGACGCGGCTCTGGAGGAACATCCTGTGAGATGAAGTGACTTCGGATGAGGTCCGGAGTATGCGCCGAGTAGAATCGAGCCAGCCCCTGCCAACCGCTGAGGTGAACGTGCAGGAGGCGAAACCCGGCTGATCGCATCTTCCGCATGGCGCCCGTTGGATTGGCAGCGCGCCACTCTCTGAGTTTTTCGTTGTAAGGTGGAACGAAATAGGAGATGAGACTGTGCTCGATTAGATCAACAGCGGGCTTCGTCACCCTGCCATCTGGATCCGCGAAGCTTCGGAGATAAGCACTGAGATCTGGTCCCGCCTCAGTATCCTCGATGTGATCATCGCTGGTCCACATCGAGCGCTCCAGAACAAGAGGAGCCACAAAAATCTCGCAGCCGCTGTCAACGTGATCCTCGTAGATCCGTTGCAGCTTCTTGTGGTTCTGCGTGCGCTCCCAAGCATTCCTGCCACCCCCCTGACCGAATGCCTGGCCTACGTAGAGGACTTCCTGGCCAGCGACCTTGGCATCAGCTCCGGAGAGAAGTGAAGCCAGAGCCCAAGCGTCGCCATGAAACAGCCTATCCGCTGCGGACACCGAGAAGTAGGCACCGCCTTCATGTAGCCGAAAGTCGTTCAGGTCCCCCAATTTAGAGAAGTCCGATCCAAATGTATAGATTTCTTCCGAACTCTCGAGGTCTGGGCGGGTCGCGAAATCTGCGGTCAGAATCCGATCTTCGATCCGCACCGAGCCCTGCACGATCTTCAGAGCCGGCCGTCGAGTAATGATGTACCAGTGACTCGAAGACAATGCTTCTGCAAGGCCATCGCAGTCAAATCTTCGCTGGTAAACATGTGCTACTTCTAAACGGTACGAGAGAGTCCCGGCCACAGCGTCCTCCACATGAAACCGACCCCTGAGCCTCCTACCTCGACCATACAACGCGGTACCGACAGTTCCGTTCGGCACTGCTCACAACACCGATCGTGGCGTCCAGCCCCTTATGGGCGGAGCGGCGCTCTGACTCGCCTCCAATCGCAGACCCGCAGATGCTGTCCAAATTCGCCGGGGAGGGACCGCCTCGGTGACGCAGAACCTGGGATGACCGCCTCGGAGCACCGAACCGGTCCTGGTGGCGGTTACTCGGCGTAGGGCTGGTCTTTGCCCTTGTCGCTGTAGCCGAGGCTCCAGATGTAGCCGTCCGGGTCGGCGAAGGTGCCGCCGTAGCCGCCCCAGGGGAGGGCGCCGGCGGGCTTGAGGATCTTGGCGCCGGCCTTCTCGGCCTCGGACATGATCTCGTCGACTCGCGATTCGCTGCGGACGACGTAGGTGAGGACCAGGCCGTTGAAGCCGCTGCCCTCAGGACTCACGCCCGCCATGTCGGCCAGGCCTTCGCGGCCGTAGAAGCCGACCGGCGAGGCTCCGTCCGATTCGAAGAACACCGAGACACCGAAATCGTTCTGGATCTTCCAGCCGAGGCCCTCGGTGTAGAACTTCTTAGACCGGTCCATGTCCTGGACGCCCAGCAGGATCGAGCTGACGTGAGCCTTCATGCCTTTTCTCCTTGCGTTCGCGGTGAGCGCCGCCCGGACCGGGAATTCCGGCCGGTCCGGGCGGCCACATCGGCTTAGGTGAGCCGGTCGGCTCCTTTTCGCCTTCGTGAGGATCACGTTACGTAAGGGGCAAGGCGGGTGCTTCTTGATTCCTGATCGATCTCCTGGGGTCACATGGCCGCCGTGTTTCAGGTGGAGTGGAGGTCCAGGGCGGTGCGGACTATCGCGTCCGTGTCTATGCCGTGGTGGCGGTAGACGTCCTCGATCGAGCCGGACTGGCCGAAGGCGGTGACGCCCAAGGTGGCGCAGGGGACGTTGTTGATGCCGGCCAGGAAGGCGAGGGTGTGGGGGTGGCCGTCCAGGACGGTGACGAGGGGGGTGGCGCGGGAGGCGGGGAACGCCTGGTCCAGGATCCAGTTCGGTCCGTCGTCGAGGCCCTGGCGGGAGCGGAGGGCCTGGAAGAGCAGGCCGGGGCTCGTCACGCACACCACGTCCGCGCCGACGCCGGTCTGCTCCAGGCGGTCGGCGGCGGCAAGGGCCTCGGGGACGAGGGCGCCCATCGCCGCGATGGTGACGGCGGGACGCTCGGCGCGGCGCAGCGGGTAGGCGCCGGCGACCACCTGGCGGCGGCGGCGCTCGCGGGCCGCCGGGTCGGCCGGGACCGCCGCGAGGGTCTGGTCCACCGGACGGGTCGACAGGCGCAGGTAGGCCGAGCCGCCGTCGGGACGGCCGAGGCGGGCCATGCTCGCGAGCAGCGTCCATTCGGTGTCGAGGACGAACGCGGGCTCGTAGGCGACGCAGCCCGGCTGCTCGACGCCGATCGACGGGGTGACGATCGACTGGTGCGCGCCGCCCTCCGGGGCCAGGGTGACCCCGGACGGGGTGCCGATCAGGATCGACTGGCCGCCCGCGTAGATGCCGAACGACCACGGTTCGAGTGCGCGGCCGACGAACGGGTCGTACAGGACGCCGATCGGTAGCAGGGGACGGTCCCAGCGGCTCCAGGTGGCTCCGAGTTCGCCGAGCAACCCGACCAGGTTGGTCTCGGCGATGCCCAGCTCGATGTGCTGGCCGGCCGGGCTCTCCCGCCAGTGCAGGATCGTCTCGCCGTCGTCGGCGAACCAGTCGCGGCGTTCGGAGGGCGACCAGACGCCGACCTTGTTCACCCAGCCGCCGAGGTTGGTGCTGGAGCTGACGTCCGGGCTCACGGTGACGACGCGCGCCGCGGCGTCGGGGGCCTCCCGCGTGAGGTCGAGCAGCAGCCGGCCCAGTGCGGCCTGGGTGGTCGCGGTGCCCTTGGGGGTCCGGCCGATGTCGTCGGGCAGCGGTGGCGGAGCCTGCGGGGCGGACGGGGTCCGGCGCAGCCGCGCGGCCGTCTCGGCGCACAGCCGGGCGGCCGCCGATCCCTCCTCGAAGCGGGCCCAGGGCGCGTCCGGGTCGGCGCCCAGGTCGGGCGCGAGCTCGGTGATCTGGTCGGCGGTGAGGAGCGAGGAGTGGTTCTGGGGATGGCCCTCGCTGGGCAGGCCGTGCCCCTTGACCGTGTACGCGAAGATCACGGTCGGCCTGGTGTCGTCGATGGCGTCGAACGCCTCGGCGAGGGTGCCGAGGTCATGGCCGCCCAGGTTGCGGAGGGCCGCGAGGAGCGTGGCGTCGTCGAGTTCCGCGATCAGGCGGGCGACGGGCTCGCTGCCGCCGGGGAGGCGGTCGCGGAGTTCGCCGGCGTCGCAGCGCAGGAGGCGCTGGTACTCCGGGTTGGGCATCGCGTCGATTCGGGTGCGCAGGTCCTCGCCGCCGGGGCGCTCGAACAGCTCGGTCAGCAGCCGGCCGTACTTCAGGGTCAGGACCTGCCAGCCGGCGGCGGAGAACATGCCCTTCAGCCGGTGCGCGGCCAGGTACGGCACGACCCGGTCGAGGGACTGCCGGTTGAGGTCGACGATCCACACGATCTCGCCCAGCTCGGCCACGCCCGGGTCGAGGATCGCCTCCCAGACGGCGCCCTCGTCCAGTTCGGCGTCTCCGACCAGCGAGTACTGCCGGCCCGCGGGCGCGCCCTCCACGTACCGGCGGGCGACCGCGCCCCAGATCGGCGCGGTGGCCCCGATGCCCACCGAGCCGGTGGAGTAGTCGACGGGGTCGGGGTCCTTGGTCCGGCTCGGGTAGCTCTGGAGGCCGCCGAACTCGCGCAGGGACGTCAGGTACCGCTCGTCCAGCCCGCCGAGCAGGTAGTTGATCGCGTGCAGCACCGGGGAGGCGTGCGGCTTGACCGAGACGCGGTCGTCCGGGCCGAGGTGGCGGAACCACAGCGCCGTCATGATCGAGGCGATCGACGCCGACGACGCCTGGTGGCCGCCCACCTTCAGCCCGGACGAGTTGGGCCGGACCCGGTTGGCGTGGTGCACGATGGCCGTCGCCAGCCACAGCACCCGCCGCTCGACCTCCTCCAGCACCCCGGAGTGCGTGGCCGTCGCCACCGGATCGTTCATCGTCGGCTCCTTTGCCTCAGCGCCCGGGCGGGTCGACGGAGATCGCCTGGATCCCCCTCGACGACCTCCGCGATGAGGCGGCCGCCCGGCCACCCGCCAGGGTACGGGCCGTTTCGCGGCCCGAGGACGCCGAGTCCGCCGTGCGCGACCCGGCGGTGGCGTCCACGCGTCCGGCGACGAGGGCGGAAGCAGAGTCGCTTCCGCCTCCGGTTCATGGCGAGTCCGGCCGATCGGGCCGAGCCGGCGGCAGGTCGGTGCGCGCCGCGCCGGTGCGGGAGTCGCTCGGGAAGGAGACGTGCTGGTGGACCATCGTCCAGACTCCGTCGATCCTCTGGAAGACGCGGGTGCCCCTCGACCAGACGTCCGGGGCCCCTTCGACGCGGACGCGGTTGAGGCCCCAGGCGACGGCGAGGTCCTCGCGGGACAGGATCCGCAGGTCGGGGACGTCCCACTGGACGATGCCGGTGGCGGCCTGCAGGCCCTCCGCACAGACCTCCCGCACGGCGTCGGCGCCGACGTACTCCAGGGGCTCGTTGTGCTCATAGGAGACGACGTCGTCGGCGATGTGCGCCATGATGCCGTCAAGGTCCTTGGCCTCGGTGGCGCCGAACCAGCCCTGGTGGACCTTCCGGATCTCCTCATCCGCGCCCCCCTCGCCGGCGAGGGCGAACGAGTGGTGCTCGTGGGCGACGACCCAGCGCCCGTTCTCCTTGCGCAGGCCGATGGTCAGGCGCAGCCGGTTGGCGGGGTCGCGTTCCAGGTCCCGCGGGGTGCCACAGCGGAGCAGCGCATGGGCGAAGGCCACGTCCTCCCCCGCCGTCACCTCCAGTTCGGTGATCTCGAAGACGGCGCCCCCGGCCTGCCAGGCGAAGAACGGCGGCCAGGTGTCACGGTAGGCGCCGATGCCGCGGACCCCCTCGTGGGGCGGCGGGACGTCGAACATCACGATGTCGTCCGCGCGGTCGGCGAGAACGCCGTCCATGTCTCCGGCATGGACGGCCTCGGCCCACCGCTGGATCAGCGTGTGGATCTGCGTCCTGTCGTCGGTCGTCATGGGGATGCCTCCTGGGTCGTTCGGCCCTGTCGCCCCTACAACCCCGACGAGGCGCCGAACTCATCGCCCGGCCGGATCTCCCCCGGCAGACCGAAAGCCGTCAGGTCCGCGGTGAGGAACGAGACGACCTCCGCGATCCGCGTCCCGCTCAACGCCACCAGGTCCAGCCCCCCAGGGACGTACACACCCCGCCCCTCGTCCCACATGTAGGTGCCGAACGCGAGGTGACCGCTCGCCCGGGTCGGCACGAGACGCCACCGCCTGGTGAGCGGCGACTCCAGCAGGAAGGCCCGGATGCCCTCGTGCCCTTGGCGCCAGGCGGGAAGCGGCGGCATCGAGTACTTCGCGTCCTCGGTCAGCATCGCCACGATGGCGTCGACGTCCCCCGCCTCCCACGCCTCCGCATACCGGCGTGCCAGCTCCCGCACCGTCCGGTCCCCCAGCTTCTGCAGCGCCTCCCGCTGGCTCGTCTCGGGCAGAAGCCCGGCCACGCTCCTGCGCGCACGCTGCAACGCACTGTTGACCGAGGCCGCCGAAGTCCCCAAGATCGTGGCGACCTCGGCGGCCGAGAACCCCAGAACCTCCCGTAGCAGCAGCACCGCCCGCTGCAATCCCGAAAGCCGCTGCAGGGCCGCCACGAACGCCAGTTCCACGCTCTCGCGGGCGACCACGGCGTCCTCCGGTCCCAGCCGCCACTCCGGATAAGGCTCCACCCATGCCGTCTCCATCGCCGGCACCGCCCCGGCCTCCAGGTCCGCCGGAAGCTCCCGCCGCCCCCGCCGCTCGATCATCGTCAGGCACCGGTTGGTGGCGATCCGGTACAGCCAGGGCCGGATCCCCGCTCGGTCCTCGAACCGCGGCAGTCCCCGCCACGCCCGCACCAACGTCTCCTGCACGGCGTCGTCCGCATCGTGCACCGACGCCAGCATCCGATAGCAGTGCGCATGCAACTCCTCCCGGAAGGGTTCGACCAACCGTCCGAACGCCCCCTCGTCCCCGGCTTGAGCAGCCGCCAGCAACCCCGCCGTCTCCATGGTCGGACCATAACAGCGCGCCACGGAGATGATTCAACGCTCATTCGGCCTGGTGGAGGCGGGTGGGGATGGCCTGGATCAGGGCAGTCGGACGGCTGGGCGAGCAGCAGGCCGCGCGTCCGTCAGCGGTGGGTGAAGACCGGGACCCAGGAGCCCTCCCGGTCGGAGCGGCGGTATCCGGTGAGCGGGGTGATCTTTCCCTTCAGGTCCACCAGCAGCAGCCGGTTGCGGAACTCGCCGATCCCCTTGCACTTGAGCGGGTCGCAGCCGATCGCGAACAGCCGGCGGTCGTCGGCCCAGGCCCTGGCCGACTCGATGGGGAGCTGCGCCGCCTTCTTCCCCGTGACCACGTTGGTGACGGTGACCGCAGGGCCGGGCTTGGGGCCGAACTTGGGCAGCAGGGTGCCGTTCGGGGACAGGCCGGCCTCCTCGTCCTCGTACTCGGCCTCGTGCGCCGGTGCGGGACGCTTCCCGCCCTCCAGGCTGTAGAAGGTCTTGGCCGGGACGGTCGCGGTGGGCGCCCAGATGAGGGCGCCGTCCCGGCTCCATCCCAGGTCCTGGCGGGTGCCCGGGTTATCGCGCTGGGCCGGCATGGGGTGGAACGCGCCCGGTCCGGCCGCGCTGTCGGCGACGTAGTAGCCGGTCCTGGACGACGTCCCCGGCTTGCCCTGCGCGTCCGGGTTGCTGCCGTAGGAGGTCAGGAGCAGCCGGCGCCCGTCGGGCGACCAGGCGGCACCGCCGACGGGATGGTCGACCCGGATCCAGCGGACGACCTTCCTCGTCTTCATGTCGTACACGCCGACCCTGCCGGCGGGGAGGGGTCCCTCCAGCACGGCCGCCCGTCCCATGCCGGGCGCGACGCTGAGGTAGGCCCAGGGCACCGGTTCGTACTCGCCGGTCGACGGGTTGTACAGGTGCCAGGTGCGTTCGAAGGTCTGCTTGCCGTTGGCGTTCACCGTCCGGCCGGTGAAGTAGGCGGACACGGCCATGTGCCCGGCGGCGACGAGCCGCCGCGGGAAGGCGCTGCCGAGGTCCGTGCGGAGCGTCGTGTCGGCCGACAGGGTCACCGGCTCGAACGCGGGCGCCGGGGGCCGGGGCCGCGCCGCGCCGCCGCCGGAGACCAGGGCCACGGCGGCCGTTCCGGCGAGGAGCGCCGAGGTCCCGCCGACCAGCGCGATCTTGATGTGCGGGCGGCGGGAACGTGCCCGCAGCGCCCGGTCGGCGAGGTCCGCCGGGACCCGCGCCTGGGCGCCCCAGTCCTCGAGCGCGTGCTTGACGATCGTCTCCTGTTTCATCGCGGGGCCTCCTCGGCCATCTCGGGTTCGTTCAGTTCGGGCGCCAGCCGGCGCAGCCGCGCCAGGGAGCGATGGGTCGTGCTGCGCACCGTGCCGACGCTGCAGCCGAGGATCCGCGCGACCTCCGCCTCGGGCAGGTCTTCCAGGAAGCGCAGCGCGAGCACCAGCCGCTGCCGGGGAGTGAGGCAGGCCAGGGCGCCGCGCACGGCGAGCTTCAGGTCGACCGCCGACGTGCCGTCGGGTGCGCTCTCCTCGGGCGGCACCGCGACCTGCGCCTCGCGCCGCCTCCACGCGGGCCGCCAGGAGCTCGCCTGCTGGCGGTACATGACCCGCCGCACGTAGGCCTCCGGGTTCTCGATGTCGTCCCAGCGGGCCGCCGTCTTGAACAGCGCGGTCTGCAGGACGTCCTCGGCGGCGTGCTGGTCGCCCCCGGTGAGGAGGTAGGCCAGGCGCATCAGCGCGGTCGACCTCGCCTCCACGAACTCACGAAAATGTCGCTCTGCGGCGGCATCCATCGTCACCTCCGAATTTCTGTCGCCACTGAGACGCTTTCGGAGAGACGGCACTATGCCTGCGCCCGCGAACTTCCCATCCGCCGGACCGCGGCGCCCGCCGAGGACACTCGGCCCCGACCGCCCTATCCGGAACGCGAGGTGCGGCTGCAGGCACGTGGATCCGTGGGAGGGGGGCTATCCGGTCGATGACGCGGTGACGTGGTCCAAGGAAGTGCGTACGGAGGTGGGGAGGTCGCGCAGGCGGTGGAGGGGAAGTTCTAGGAGGGTGACGTCTCGCGCCCAGGGGGCGGCTTCGGTCACGAGCGTGCGGGCCTGGCGCTTGGTCAGGTTCGGGTGGGCGTCTATCAGCGCGTCGCGCCAGACGTTGGCCACCTTGCCGTGGGCCCGCTCCATGATGGCTCGGACGATGCGGCGCACCTGGTCGGCTTCGTCGGGCCGTGTGCGCACTGCTTCGACGGTCGAGCCGTGCAGAGTCAGCTCGTACACCTCGGCCAGCGAGGCGGTCTCATCCGCAAGGTCGCCGGGAGGGTCGGGCAAGAGGACCCGCACTTGTTCGGCGCGTGTGGCCAGCAGCACCCGGACGAGTGCTCCCTCCAGGCCCGGGGGCAGCGCGACGGCCGCCCGCCGCACCCGGGCGGCGTACGGTTTGGCCAGCCAGGTCGTCAGCCGCACTCGCGGCGTCGTCGGAAGGACGTGTTTGGGCCAGTCCCCCACCAGCACGTCCGGGCGCAGGTCGGCGACGTCGTCGGGGAACGCGCCCGCCGCCGTCCGGGCCTCGACCGCCTGGGGCCCCTGGGTGTAGATGGCCGTCGCGAAGCGGTCGGCGCGGGCGTCGGCGGCCGGCAGGGACTTGCCCGTCGGCCGCAGGACGTACAGGTCGGCGCGCGAGCCGATCGCCTCCGCACCGAAGTAGCGGTTGAAGTCCGGGTAGACGGCCTCGTTCACGAGATTCAGGTCCTGCAGCGCCTGCTGGACCTTGAGCGCGAGCATCGGAGTGCGGTCGCTCGCGCCGTAGGCGAGCAGCACCCGGCCCTGGCCCTGGTCCCGCAGCCCTTGCACGGCCCGCGCCACGAACAGCCCGACGCCGTCCGGCGTGTACGGAGGGTCGGTGACGGCCAGGTCCGCGTACGCGACGGCCGACGCGGGCAGCCCCAGCCTCAGGTCCGCCCACCGGGTGCGCACGTCCACCCCGAGTTCGGCGGCGCACGCGTCTATGTAGGCCAGGATCCGCTCGTCGACGTCCACCACCGTGGTCTGCACGCTCGGGTGGACCAGGCCGACGGCCAGCGAGGTCAGGTCGTGGTCGCCGACGCACAGCAGGCGCGTGCCCGGAAGCCAGAAGCGGGCCCCGAGGAGCAGGGCCCGCCGCACCACCGTCTCGGGTGTGGCGGACACATGGTCCAGGACGTGCCGGGCCCTCGGCGCGCGCTCGATCAGCCCGGCCATCCGCTCCACCACGGCCGCGTGGTCGGGCAGCAGGTGCCCCACCGGGTCGGCCGGTTCGAGCGGGCGGTACCCGGTGCTCAGCAGGTGGGCGATCTCGCCGCTCTGCTCCGGGGTGGGCCGGAACCGGTCGCCCGCGTGCTCCAGGGAGAGCCCGGCGAGCAGCGACTCCACCGAGCGCCGCGGGGCGCCCGTCTCCCGGACCAGCTCACCGAGCGTCCGCCACCGCCGGTCGGCCAGGAGGCCCAGCGCGGTGTGGATCCGCCGGGGGTCCATGTCCGCCGCGATCGGCGGACCGTTCGGCGCTTCCCCATCAGCCACCCGCGAATGCTACCGGCGCCCAGACCCGCCCCGAAGAGCAGACCGCGGGTCCAGCCCGTCGTGCAGGCCCTCGTGCTCCCACCGGTGCCCAGCGCGGATCAGGAGGGTCACCAGGACGGCCATGGCGGTGAGGGCGAGGGCCGAGGCCGTCGCCGCGGTCGTGTAGCCGTGCACCAGGGCGTCCACCCTTGAGGCGGACGGGCCGTGCTCGCGCAGGAAGCCCGCCGTCGCGCCGATCGCGACGGTGTTGACGACGGCGGTTCCGATCGACCCGCCCATCTGGGACGCGGCGTTGACGACGGCGGCGGCGACCCCGGCCTCGCGCGGGGAGACGCCCGCGGTCGCCAGCGAGAACGCCGGCGGGAACACGGCGCCCATGCCGATCCCCAGCAGGATCTCGACCGGGACGACCGAGGCGGCGTAGCCGCTGTTCGCGTCCAGCCGGGTCAGGACGGCGAGGCCCGCGGCGGCGATGAGCAGGCCGCCGCCGATCAGCAGCCGGGCGGGCACGCGCCGGGTGAGCAGGGCGCCGACGAGGTACCCGCTCGCGGAGTTGGCGACGGCGAGCGGGAGGAACGCCAGGCCGGTGCGCATCGGGGAGAAGTGCGCGACGACCTGGAGGTAGTAGGTGAGCGTGAGGAAGATCCCGAAGGCGCCGACGACCGCGGTGGCCACCGCGAGGTAGGCGCCGGCCCGGCCGCGGTCGGCGAGGATCCTCAGCGGCAGCAGCGGCGCGTCGTGCCTGGCCTGGCGCGCGGCGAACAGGGCGAGCGCCAGTGCGCCGGTCGCGAGCGGCGCGGTGGTCTGCCACGCGTCCCAGCCGTGCGGGGCGGCCTGCCCGGCGCCGTAGACGACGGCCGCCAGGCCGCCGGTGACGAGGACGGCCGAGATCCAGTCGACGCGCGCCCCGGGGAAGCTCGGCGGCGCCGGGAGGACGATCCGTCCGGCCACCGACGCGGCCGCGGCGATCGCCACGTTGACGAAGAGGCACCAGCGCCAGTCGGCGTACTGGGTCAGCCCCCCGCCGAGCAGCAGCCCGACGGCCGCGCCGCTGCTCGCCACCGCGCCGTACACGCCGAACGCCTTCGCCCGCTCCTTCGGTTCGGTGAAGGTCACCGCCAGCAGGGACAGGGCGGTCGGCGCGAGCAGCGCGGCGAACGCCCCCTGGAGGGCGCGGCCGACCACGAGGACGCCGAAGCCCGGCGCGGCGCCGGCGATCATCGAGGCGACCGCGAACCCGGCGAGCCCGGCCAGGAAGCTGCGGCGCCGCCCGACCAGGTCGGCGATCCGGCCGCCGAGCAGCAGCAGCCCCGCGAAGGACAGCGTGTAGGCGGTGATCACCCACTGCCGGTCGGTGTCGCCGAAGCCCAGCGCGTGCTGGGCGGTGGGCAGCGCGATGTTCACGATCGTGGCGTCGAGCGCGATCATCAGCTGCGCCACGGCGATCACGACCAGCGCCGCCCAGCGCCGGGTCGGGACGCCCCCGGGCGGGCCTGACGACGACGGGCCGGGGCCGGGCCCGGACGGGTCGGACCCGGACGGGGTCCGCGACTTGATGGCGGCCATGGAGCCCACCTCCCACTAAACGAAGGATTCTTCTCCGGATAATAACTGGAGGTTTCTCCTCCGTCTAGTGTTCGATCCGGGCCCGCGGCAGACCCCGGGACAGGTGGGCCGCAGGCGTCACGAGGGGTTCAAGGGGGCACTGAGCTGCGGGTTCGTTCGCGAGAGAGGTTGCCATCTCTGGGAGGTTTGAGTAGGTTTGCCCCTCCGAGACGCCCTCCAGGCGTTCTTGTCCCACTCGGGTAGGCAGCGTCCCGTTCCCCAACTGGAACGTCCCGCCCCCGTGGCACAAGGCCCCGAGCCGGTCCATCGATCGGGCCTCACATCGTCAGCGCCGCTTCTCCCTCAGCGGCACCCGCCGAGTCCGCCGTCGCGCGGAGCCGGGGACCCACCACGCACTGGGGTGAGTCGGCCTGCCCAGGCCGTAGGGCGACTTCCACGCCCGAACCCGTCAGCTAACCCGGTAGGCGGCACTTGGAAGCAAGGAGCCCCCCTTGAAAGGCAAGCACAGCAGACCCCGGCGCCGCCCCCGGCTCGCCCCCTGGGCCGTCGGCGCGATGACTGGCCTCACCGCCTTCGGCGTGACGGCGGCCCTGCCGACGACATTGCAGGACGCCACCACCGAGTCGGTCGCCGCCGTCCAGGCCGTTCCGCAGCAGCGGACCGCGCCGCACCTGGCCGAGTCCCAGAGGCAGGTCAGGACACCGGAGCAGGCCCGGCCCCAGGCCCAGGCCCCGGTGCAGGCCCAGGTCCAGAAGGAGTTCAAGGCACCGGCGAAGACCAAGCCGTCGAGCGGGTCCACGTCGCAGAAGCAGACCGCGTCGAAGAAGCAGGACGTTCCGCGGCAGCGGACGGCCGACCCCGCGTCGGACGCGCGATCCGAGATCATCGCGCGCGCCAGGACCTGGCATCCGCACTCCGACCAGCGGGTCCCCTACAGCCAGACCGCCACGCACAAGGGCTACCGCACCGACTGCTCGGGCTACGTGTCCATGGCGCTGGGCCTGCCCAAGCCCGGGACGAACACCGTCGGCCTCACCTCGTCGCGGTACACCGAGCGGATCGCGATGTCCGAGCTGAAGAAGGGCGACCTCGTCATGGACGCCCTCGGCAGCAACACCACCCGGCACGTCGTCATCTTCGAGAAGTGGGCCGACAAGGCGCACACGTCGTACTGGGCGTACGAGCAGCGCGGCCGGTACGGCACCGACCACCGGACGCTCGACTACGGGCTCTCCTCGGACGACGAGTACAAGGCGTACCGGCCCACCTCCCTCATCAAGTAGGCCTGGAAGTGGGCCTGGAAGCGCCCGGCATCGGCGGATCGCCGGTGCCGGGCAGGAGACGACACTCCAAGACCGAGGACCGTCAGACCGAGCGGACGGCCCGGATCGACTCCTTCAGGGAGCCGAGGGTCGCGAAGACGGCCGTGGGCTCGTAGCCGCAGTGGGCCATGCAGTTGGCGCAGCGGGAGTCGCGGCCCCGCCCGTAGGACTCCCAGTCGGTCTCGTCCAGGAGTTCCTGGTAGGTCTGCGCGTAGCCGTCCGACATCAGGTAGCAGGGGCGCTGCCAGCCGAAGAGCGAGTAGGACGGGATCGCCCAGGCCGTGCAGGGGAAGTCGGCCTTGCCCTCCAGGAAGTCCAGGAACAGGGGCGAGTGGTTGAAGCGCCACCGCTTGCGGTTGCCGTCCCCGAAGGCCTTGCGGAACAGCTCCCGCGTCTCCTGGACGCCGAGGAAGTGGTCCTGGTCCGGAGCCTTGTCGTAGGCGTAGCCGGGCGAGATCATCATCTCGTCGACCCTGAGGTCGTCGTTGAGGTAGTCGAGGACGTCGATGACGGTCTGCGGCGTGTCGGTGTTGAAGATGGTCGTGTTGGTGGTGACGCGGAACCCGCGCCGCTGGCACTCCTTGATGGCGGCCACCGCGTCGTCGAACACGCCCTCCTTGCAGACGGACTCGTCGTGGCGCTCCCGCAGCCCGTCGATGTGCACCGCCCACGCGAAGTACGGCGACGGCGTGAACTTGTCGATCTTGCGAGGGATGAGCAGCGCGTTCGTGCACAGGAAGACGAACTTCTTGCGCCTCACGAGCTCGCCCACCAGCTCGTCGATCTGCGGGTGCATGAGCGGCTCGCCGCCCGCGATGGAGACCATCGGCGCGCCGCACTCCTCGATGGCGGCGAGGGCCTGCTCGACCGGCATGCGTTTCTTCAGCACGTCGTGGGGGTGCTGGATCTTCCCGCAGCCGGCGCAGGCGAGGTTGCAGGCGAACAGGGGCTCCAGCTCGACGATGAGCGGGAACTTCTCGCGCCCGCGCAGCTTGTTGCGGAGGATGTAGCCCCCGATGCGGAGGCTCTGGCGGAGCGGCATGCTCATGGTGTCCGGCCCTCCTTGGGCAGGGTGAACTCGGTGGTCTCCCCCCGAAAGCGGGCGGGCCCTCTCCCGGCCCGCCGCGTCGCCTCGCGCCGCGTCATGTGGCGGCTCCCAGGTAGCGGCCGAGGGCGCTCACGGGGAACACCAGCCGGTACAGGTGGTAGTTGATGTAGAAGTCGCCGGGGAAGCCGGTTCCGGTGAACAGGTCCTCGTCCCAGTTGCCGTCCGGGCGCTGGTGGTCGACGAGCCACTGGACGCCGGCCTCCACGGCCGGGGAGCGCTCGCCCGCGGCGAGCAGCGCCAGCAGCGCCCACGCCGTCTGGGACGGGGTGGACTCGCCCCGCCCGATCCACGCGGGGTCGTCGTAGGAGCGCAGGTCCTCGCCCCAGCCGCCGTCGGGGTTCTGGTGCTCCTCGAGCCAGGCCACGGCGCGCCGGATCGCGGGCTTGCCGGGGCCGACCCCGGCCGCGACGAGCGCGGGCACGGCGCCGCCCGTCCCGTAGACGTGGTTCGCCCCCCAGCGGCCGAACCACGAGCCGTCCTCCTCCTGCGCCCTGAGCAGCCACACGACGGCGCGCCTGACCACGGCCGACCCGGCGAGGCCCTCCCCTGCCAGCGCCTCGACGACGTGGGCGGTGACGTCGGCGGACGGCGGGTCGATGACGGCGCCGAAGTCGCAGAAGGGCAGCTTGGTGCACAGCTCGCGGGTGTTGTCGGCGTCGAAGGCGGCGAACCCGCCGTCCCGGGACGCCATCCCCTCCAGCCAGCGGACGGCCCGCCTGATCGGCTCCTCGGCCCCCGGGAAGGACACCTTGCGCAGCGCCAGGATCGCCTCGGCGGTGTCGTCGGTGTCGGGGTAGACGTCGTTGTCGAACTCGAACGCCCACCCGCCCGGCGGGACGTCCGGCCGCTTCACCGCCCAGTCGCCCGGCCCGCGGACCTCCTCGCCGACGACCCATTCGGCCGCGCGCAGCAGGGACGGGTGGTCGGCGGGGACGCCCGCGTCGGCGAGCGCGTTCATGGCGAGGACCGTGTCCCAGACGGGCGACTGGCACGCCTCCAGGCGGCGCCCCTTCTCGTCGCGGATCGTGAACCGTTCGAGCCCGTCCAGACCGCGCCGGACGACCGGGTGGTCGAGACCGTATCCGAGCTCGTGCAGCGCCATGAGCGAGTACACCCACGGCGGCTGGATCCCGCCCCAGCAGCCGTCGGCCTCCTGCCTGGCGACGATCCAGTCGGCGGCCCGGCGCAGCGCCGCCCGGCGCAGCGGCCGCACCGGCCGCCGCTCGTACACGTGCAGGACGCGGTCGAGGGCGTTGAACGCCGCTCCCCATCCCCTGGCCCCGCCGGCCGGCCGCACGCCGCACCGCAGCTCGGGCAGGTCGAACGGCAGCGCCCGGACGGGACGCAGCGACCCGAGGACCGTCAGCGGGACGATCGTCTGCCGCGCCCAGCACGCCCAGTCGTAGACGTTCAGCGGGACGCGGCTCGGCAGGAACATCAGCTCGGGCGGCATGACGGGCAGGTCGTCCCAGGACCACTGGCCGAACAGCGCCAGCCAGATCCGGGTGAACACGCGGCTGCCCTCGATGCCGCCCGCCTCCCGCACGTACGCGGCGGCCCCGCGCATGTGCGCCGCGTCGACCGGGTCCCCGGCGAACCGCAGCGCGACGTAGGCCTCGATCGTCGTGGACAGGTCGGCCGGGCCGCCGTGGAAGTTCGCCCACGTGCCGTCCTCGCGCTGCTGGGAGCGGATCCAGCGCGCCGACTCCTTGGTGTCGGCGTCGGAGCGGATGCCGAGGAACTGGCGGAGCAGCAGGTCCTCGGCGTCCATGGTGACGTTGGTCTCCAGCTCGGCCTTCCACCAGCCTTCGGGCGACTGTAAGCCGAGCAGGTGGTCGCGGGCCGCCTCGACGGCGGCGGCCGCCGCGCCGGTGAGTCCGGACACGTCGGTGGTGGTCATCCAGCCCTTCCCTTCTCGTCGGCCCTTCTCCTTGGCACGGCTGGTCAGTGGTCCCGGGAGGTGACGAACAGCGCGACGTCGCGGAACTCGGCGGCCACGTGCCCGTCCATCCCCGAGTCGTCGAGGTGGCGCCCGGCGGCGGCGACGCGGCGGTCGGCCTCGGCCGCGGCCCAGCCCCGGCCGCCCGCCGCCTCCACGAGGCGGGCCATCTCCCGCAGGACGTCCTCGGACGGCGGCCCGGGGTCGGCGTACAGCTCGGCGAGCCGCTCGGACTCGGGGCGCCCGGCGTTCAGCGCGTAGACCACCGGCAGCGACTTCTTGCGGGCCCGCAGGTCGGCCAGAACGGGCTTGCCGGTGGTGCCGGGACTGCCCCAGATGCCGAGCAGGTCGTCCACGAGCTGGAACGCGAGGCCCATCTCGGCGCCGAACCCGGTCAGGCCGGTGACGAGGCGGGTGGGGCCCTCGGCGAGCATCGCCCCGATCGAGCAGGCGCAGGCGAGCAGAGCGCCCGTCTTGTCCGCCGCCATGGCCAGGCACTCGTCGAGCGTCACGTCGTCGCGCTGCTCGAAGCCGATGTCGAGCGCCTGGCCCGCGATGAGCCGCTGCGTGGCGGCGGTCAGCGCGCGCGCCGCCCAGTGGGCGCCGCGGGTCTGCTGGTCCAGGAGCAGGTTCTCCGACAGCGCCATCAGCGCGTCGCCGCCGAGGATGGCGGCGGACGGGCCGAACACCGTCCAGGCGGCGGGACGGTGCCGGCGGGTCCGGTCGCCGTCCATGATGTCGTCGTGCAGCAGCGAGAACGCGTGCACGAACTCGACGGCGACGGCACCGGGCAGCGCCGTCTCGTGGGAGGCCCCCGCGGCCCGCGCGGACAGCAGGGCGAGCGCGGGGCGCAGCGCCTTGCCGCCCGCGGCGGCGGGACGGCCGTTCTCGTCGGTCCAGCCGAGGTGGTAGGCGACGACGCGGCGGGTCCACGGGTCGAGGCGCTCCGCGCCGGCGCGCATGGCCCGGTCGACCAGGGCGCGCCCGTCGGTGATCGATGCGGGGACGGTGGTCATCGGCCGCTCTCCTCGCCCCCGGTGGACGGAGGCGGAGTAGACGGAGGCGGAGTGGTCGGGGACGGGCTGGTCCGGTGCAGGTGGTCACGGACGAGACGGGCCGCGGTCAGACCGCTGCGCACGGCTCCCTCCATCGTGTCGGGCCAGCCCGTGTCGGTCCACGCGCCGGCGAGGAACAGCCACGGCAGCCGGGTGGCGGACGCGGGACGCAGCGCGTCGCTGCCGGGGCTCTGGCGGAACGTCGCGTGCCGCTCCCGCGTCACGAAGAAGTCGGTGACGCGGGCGCGCCGGGCGGCCGGGAACAGCCGCCCCAGTTCGGCGAGGTACACCGCGCGCAGTTCGGCGGTGGGGGTGTCGATCCAGCGGTCGGCCGCCGAGACCGAGACCGCGAGGTACTGGCCGCCGCCGGTGAGGCCGCTGACCCGCGTGCGGTCGAACACCCACTGGACGGGCGATCCGACCGCGGCGGCGAACGGAAGGCCGGTGCCGTCCACCCGGAGGACGGGACGGTCGTAGACGACGTGGACGTTGACGATCGGGCTGGAGCCGAGGCCGTCCCAGCGCGCGCGGTCCGGGGCCGCCTCCTGCGGGACGAGCGCGGCCGCCGCCCGGTGGGGCACGGCGACGACGACGGCGTCGGCGCCGACCGGCGAGCCGTCCACCACGAGCTTGCACCCGGCGTCGATCGCCGTCACCTTCGCGTTCAGGTGGATCCGGCCGCCGTTCCGCTCGATCGCGGCCGCCGGGAGCGTGCCGTGCAGCTCGCCGAGCGGGACGGCCGGTACGCCGATGTCGGCGGCGTCGGAGCGGCCGAGGAGCGCGGTCTGGCACACGAACGCCGCGGGTCCGAGCGCGGCCCCGTCCAGGCGGACGTTGAGCGCGGCCGTGACGAACAGCTCCCAGAGCGCCTCGCGCGCCCACGGTCCCTGCCCGTGCTCGGCGAGCCAGGTGCCCATGTCCATCCGGCCGAGCGACGGGTCGGCCGGGTCGACCCGGTCGAGTGCCAGCGCCGCGGTGACCGCCCGCAGCCGCTCGGACGGGGAGAGCAGCCGGTACCCGGCGAGGGCGGGCAGCAGGTGCAGCGGCCCGGGGGCCTTCGCACGGCGGAGCCGGCCGGTGGTTGCAGTGCGGCGGAGCCGGCCGGTGGTTGCGGTGCGGCGGAGCCGGCCGGTGGTTGCGGCGCGGCCTAGCCGGCCGGTGGTGCCGCCGGGGGTCATCACGCGGACGTCGAAGCGGTCCTGGACGCGGACGCGGTCGAGGGCGTCCAGCCGGGCGAGCAGCCCCCGGTACGCCGAGCAGCATTTCAGGAAGATGTGCTGGCCATTGTCGACCGTCAGGCCGTCCCGTGAGAACGAGTGGGTGGCGCCGCCGAGCCGCGGCCGGGCCTCGTAGACCGTCGCGCGCACCCCCGCCTCCTGGAGCGCCAGCGCGGTGGTGAGCCCGGCGAGCCCGCCGCCGACGATCGCGACCTCGGCCGGGCCCGCGTCGCGGGCGCTCACCGGTGGATCCCGGCCATCGCCATGGCGGACACGCTCGCCTTCTCCCAGGCCGGCAGGGACGTCCGCGTCTCCAGGGCGGTCAGCGGGTCGGCCGTGATGCGCCGCAGCAGGTGCCGGTAGATGCCCGCCATGGCGCCCGCGCACGCGGCGCTGCGGCGGTCGAGCATGGGCAGCAGCTTCAGGCCGTCGGCGTACCACCGCTCCGCCCGGTCGGCCTGGAAGCGGACGAGGCTCGCTAAACGGTCGGGATCGTCGGTCGTCCGGCCCGCCTCGTCGCGCTCCAGGGTGCATCCGAACCGGGCGAGGTCCTTGGCGGGAAGGTAGACGCGGCCGTTCAGCCCGTCCTCCCGGACGTCGCGCAGGATGTTCGTGAGCTGCAGCGCGACGCCGAGCGCGTCGGCGCGCGGCACGGCCGTGGCGGGGTCGGCCGTCCCGAACACGCCGAGCGACAGGCGGCCGACCGAGCCGGCGACGCACCGGCAGTACCAGAGCAGGTCGTCGAAGGTGTCGTAGGCCGCGCCGCGCACGTCGGCCTCGCAGCCGTCGATGAGCTCGCCGAACGCCGCGAGCGGGATCGGGTGGCGGCGGGCCGCGTCGGCCAGCGCGACCAGCACGGGGTCGGTGGGATGGGCGCCGGGGTCGGCGACCCGGGCGCGCTCGCCGGCGAGCGCGGCGAGCCGGTCCGCCACGGGGGCCCCGTGGTCGTCGCCGATGTCGTCGACCCGCCGGGCGAACGCGTACACGGCGCTGAGCGCCCGCCGTTTCGGTGGGGGAAGCAGCCGGATCCCGTAAGAGAAGTTGCGCGCCTGGGAGCGGACGACGCTCTCGCAGTGCCGGTAGGCGGTGGGTGCGTCCATCTATGCTGCCCTTCTCCTTCCCATGGTCCGCGACCACTCGGCGAGCAGCCGCGCCTTACCCGGCCGGGGCGGGCCCGCGAGGACGTCGTAGGCGGCGCGCTCCAGCGCGTCGAGGGTGGCGAGGCCGCCCGCGACGTACCCGGCGACGGCGACCCGCGCGAACCCCTGGAGCTCGCCGGTGAGGGCGGCGCCCTCCGCCAGCATCCGGCGCGCCCGCCCCGCCTGGAGCGCCACGACGCCGCGCAGCCGGGTCGGGGTCGCCTCGGCGGTGAGGTCTCCCTCGGTGCAGCCGAACCGCCGCAGGTCGTCCGCGGGCAGGTAGACGCGGCCGTTGCGGTGGTCCTCGGCGACGTCCTGGCAGTGCTCGATGATCTGCAGGGCGGTGCACACCCGGTCCGACAGGCGGATCCGGTCCGGCGTGGCCGCGCCGAAGACGTGCAGGACGATGTGCCCGACCGGGTCGGCGGAGAGCGTGCAGTAGTCGAGGAGGTCGTCGAACGTCGCGTACCGGGTGACGTTCTGGTCCTGGCGGTTCGCCCGGATCAGGCGGCGGAAGGGCTCGGCCGGGACACGGCGGTCGATGATCGTCGCGGCGAGGTCGCGCATCACGGCGAGCTCCGGCCGCTCGCCCGCGTACACCCGGTCGAGGTCGCGCTCGACGACGTCCAGCAGGCCCGACCGCTCGTCCGGCGGCGCCTCGTCGCCGATGTCATCGACAAGCCGGGCGTATCCGTACACGTTCAGAAGGTGCGCTCGGTGGCGGGCGGGGAGCAGCCGGGAGGCGACGGGAAAGTTCTCCCGCGACTGCAGTTCGGTCCTCGCCCGGCGTTCTTCGGTGGCGTTCCACAATCGCTCGTTGACGGACATGGTGTTCCCCCTGGGCGGTGGCGGCGCGGGGGCGCTTATCGATGCCCGTTAACCGGGTGGCCAGCCGGTAAACCTGGCATCGTCGGGGCCCATGGTGCGTACCTCCCCGATCGGCCGCGCGAAGCCTCCCGATTTTCCCTCGTTCATGAATATAGGCCGGAAGTGGTCAAGCGGGAATAGGAGCTCGGGCGCCTGGATGATCACCACCCGTCGTCGCGCATTCACCCGTGAATGACCGCGGCCCCCGCGGAACGGGGGCCGCGCACCGGGCGGAACGGGCGGCGCGGATTTCAGTAGGTGGCGAGTATTCCGGCGAGGACGTGGGGCGTCTGCTCGGGCGGCGCGGCCTCCGTGACCAGAGTGTTGAACATGTGCCAGTGGTGTTCGATCTCGGCGCGCCGCGTCGGGTAGACGGCATTGTCGGGACGCTCCAGGTAGACCATGTCCTGCAGACCCTGCTGCGGGAACCGGACGAGGGTGAGCGATCCGTCGCCGGCCACCTGGCCGGAGATGCCGAGGGGCGCGATCTGGATGGTGACGTTCGGCCGCCTGCACAGCTCGATGATGTGCCGGATCTGGGCGCGCATCGTCTCCGGCGATCCGGCGGGACGCCAGAGCGCCCCCTCGTCCAGCACGACCCAGAGGTTGAGCGGCCGCGGCCGGCGGCGCAGGACGCGCTGGCGCCGCATGCGGAACTCGACGCGCCGCTCGATCTCGGCCTCCGCACCGGGCCCGGGGCGGAGGGGGCGGAAGAGTTCGCGGGCGTAGTCCTCGGTCTGGAGCAGGCCGGGGACGAACCGGGCCTCGAACGTGCGGACCAGCTTGGCCGCCTGCTCTGCGCTGAGGTAGTCGCGGACCCAGCGCGGCACGATGTCGCCGTCGGCGTGCCACCAGGGCGGCGCGTCGGTCTGCTCGGCGAGGGCGAGCAGCGTGGCGCGCTCGCCGTGGTCGGCGCCGTAGCGGTCGAGCAGGCGGGCGACGTCGCCGGTCCTGGCGCGCGAGCGGCCCAGCTCCAGCCTGGTGATCTTCGACTCGGAGCCGTAGATCGCCAGGCCCGCCTTCCGGCGGGAGAGCCGGGCCGCCTCGCGAAGCTCGCGGAGCCGCTTGCCCAGCAGCATGCGCGGGACGAGCGGGTCGCCCAGCACGGGGGCCGCGCCCACCGGAGCGGTGCGGGTGCGCGCCGACCTCCCCTTCCTGCTGCCGGTGATCGTGACGGAGGCCAAGGGGGACTCCTCATCGGAAGAGGGCGTGGACGACCGCTCCGACTATAGTTCACGCTGCGCGTCGGAGACAGGACCGTATGTTACCTAGCGTGGCGGTCATGTGATCCGGTCCCGGAGGCGACTCCCGGCACGGCACGTCACGGCTTACGGGCCACCCCGCATCTGGTCGGCAGGTTCTCGCTCCCGATCGGCCCCACCTCGGGGCGCCACGCCCCGCTCGTCACCAGGCCCGGCTCCTCCAGTTCGAGCCCGTCGAAGTAGCCGCGGATGAACTCGGGGCTGCGCAGCCGGAACGGGATCGCGCCGGTCTCGTCGTAGGCGCGCTGCGCCGCGTTGAACGCCCCGTTCTCGTCGGTGGAGTCGTGCAGGATGAGGTAGCTGCCGGAGGGCAGCGGGTCCATCAGCCCGCGGACGACCTCGTACGCCTCGTCCGGGTCGACGATGTGCCCCAGCACGCCGATGATCAACAGCCCGACGGGGCGGGACAGGTCCAGCAGATCCGAGGCCCGGTCCATGATCGTCTTCGGGTCGTGCAGGTCGCAGTCGATGTAGGAGGTGCGGCCCTCGTTCATCAGCGCGCGGGCGTGCGCGAGGACGAGCGGGTCGTTGTCGACGTAGACGACCTTGGCGTCGGGCGCGGCGCGCCCGGCCATCTCGTGGGTGTTGTCGACGGTGGGCAGGCCGGTCCCGCAGTCCATGAACTGGCGGATCCCGCGCTCGCGGGCCAGGAACCGGATCGCCCGGTCCATGAAGTAGCGGCCCGCGCGGGCGATCTCCACGATGCCCGGGTACAGCCCCACGTAGTGGTCGCCGGCGAGCCTGTCGACCTCGTAGTTGTCGGTCCCGCCGAGCCAGTAGTTCCAGATCCGAGCCGACTGCGGAACGCCAGTGTTGATCTTGGCGTCCGATCCCTTCCTCGGGCCGGGCGTGGCATCCGTCATGGGTCTGACGCTCCTTCCAGCAGGTACGGGCACCTCTCGCGGCAAACTTAGACCCCGCGCCACGGGAACGGCCGGAAATGTGGAATTCGGCCCTGTCCACGCTCCAATTCGGGTCCATGATGAATACGCAGGGTGATGGCGGTACCGAAATGTGCGTGGACGCGTGTGCTGTGGGTGACGCCTGTAATTCCAGAAACCGTTCGCGACCACGCGCCGGGCACCGGACTGAAATGATCACTTACGGAGTGGATATGAATCGGTGTCCGGGACGCCATGGCGGTCACACCGGAGGCCGGACAATGACCATCGGCCTTTCCTGACATTTTGCCAGATCAAGCGAAATTCATTACCCGGGAGCGAGCCGCCTTCCGCGATCACCTACCCGCACGAATCCGGATGCGCCCCACTCCCACCGTCCCCGGCTCTGCCACACCTCCATTATTGCGGCATTTCGGGCATTCTTCCGTCCAGTACCGGTACGCACGAGCCGGGAGTCTGCGTTCAGCGCCCCGCCCACACGGCTATCGCGAGCGCCACCCGGTCCTCGAAGGTCATCGGGTCGCGGCCGGTGAGCGACTCGATGCGCGACAGCCGGTGGCGGAGGGTGTTCGGGTGCAGGAACAGGGCGCGCGACGTCGCGCCGACCGCGCCGCCCATGTCCAGGAAGGCGCGCAGCGTCTCGGTGAGGCGGGTTCCGTGCGCGGCGTCGTAGTCGCTCAGCGGCCGGGCGATCTGCTCGAGGAACGGGGCCAGCTGGTCCTGGTCGAGCCGGTCGAGGAGCGCCTGGAAGGTGGCGAGGTCGGAGGCGTACACGACCCCGCCGGTGCGGCGCGCGGAGTCGAGCGCGGTGAGGCTCTCGGCGATCGAGAGGGGCAGGTGCTCCAGCGGGCCGGCGCTGCCGACGCCGGCGGGCTCGGTCCAGACGTGGGCGTCGTTGGTGACGAGCAGGGCCGTGTTGTCGGCCTGGCCGAGGACGCCGGGCAGGTCCTCGTCGACCGTGCCGTCCATCGCGACCACGAGCAGCGCCGCGAAGTCGAGCCCGGCGTCGTCGATCCGGGGGCGCAGCGCCTCGGCGGACGCGAGGCCGTCGCGCACCATGCGCAGCAGCCGGCCGGTCTCCTCCCGCTCGTGCCGCTCGTCGCCCGCGGACGCGAGCCGCTCGGCGAACCACTCGGTGAACCCGAGGAACGGGACCTCCGGCGGCACCTCCAGCAGCGGGAGGCCGACGCGGTCGCAGGCCAGGCGCAGCTCGTCGGGCACCGTGTCGGTCATGTCGCCGACGCCGTAGCCGATCGCGCTCGCACGTCCGGCCTTGGCCGAGTCGACGAAAGCGGCGCACGCGCCCGCGTCCCGCAGCGCCGCGCCGACCGTGAGGACGATCTCGTTCCCGTCCAGGTAGGGGCCGGGGTCGAGCAGCTCGGTGGAGTGCGCCCAGCGGACGGGGCGGTCGAGCCCGCCCTCCCCGCCGACCAGGCGCAGCCTGAAGCGCGGCACCTCGAGGAGGTCCCGGACGGTGACGTGCGGCGGCGCGGGATCGCTGGTCACAGCCTCACCCTCTCACTCCGCCGAGGTGCCGTCCCGCGCCCGTGACCGTCTTTTGGGCAAGTGCACGAAAGGTCGGGCGCGCCATGGTGGCTTCGGCCAAGAAATCGCCATGACGCTTGCCACCAGCACTTATGCCGGGTTTGCCTGGACCTTTCAAGCCACCGCGATATGCCGGACGAGGCGCTCGAACGGGCGGGGTGCCGGTCGCATCGAGGGGGGTGACCTCATGGAGGGGCGGGTCGTGCTCGTCACCGGGGCGGCCGGGGGGATCGGGTCGGCCGTGGTGCGGGAGATGGCCGGGCGCGGGTGGCGGACGGCGGGGCTGGACCTGCGCCCGGCCCCCGACGCCGACCACTCGGTGGGCGTGGACGTGGCGGAGCTCGCGCAGGTGCGCGCGGCGATCCGGCGGATCGAGCGGGAGCTCGGCCCGGTCGAGGCGGCGGTGTGCGCGGCCGGGCACCACGCGATCGTTCCGGTGTCCGACATCGCCTGGCCCGACTGGCGTCGGATGCTGCGAGTGCACCTCGGCGGCATGGTCAACGTGTGCGCCGTCGTCGCGCCGGAGATGGCCGAGCTCGGCCGGGGCAGCGTGGTGCCGATCATCTCCCATCTCTCCGTCACCGGCGCGAACGCCGAGGCGCACTACGCGGCCGCCACCGGCGCGGTGATCGGGTTCGTCCGGTCGCTGGCCGCGGAACTGGCGCCGTCCGGGGTGCGGGTGAACGCGGTGGCGCCCGGCCCGACCGACACGCCGATGCTCCCGCCCGACTCTCCCTCGCGCAGGCCGTCCTACCTGCAGGGGCTGCCGACCGGGCGGCTGACGTCCCCGGAGGAGGTCGCGCTCGCCACCGCCTACCTCGTCGAGGACGCCACGTTCTGCACCGGTGAGATCCTCTCCCCCAACGCCGGGACGGTGCTGTGATGACGATCGCGCTGATCACCGGGGCGGCCGGCGGGGTGGGCACGGCCGTGGCGCGCCGGCTCGCCGCCGACGGGCGGCTGGTGGCCCTCAACGACCTCCCCGACCGGGACGTGGCCGGGCTCGCCGCGGAGCTGAACGGCGTCGCCGCGCCGGCCGACGTGTCCGACCCGGCGGCGGTGAACGCGATGGTGGCGGAGGTCGAGCACCGGACGGGCGGGCAGATCGCGCTCCTGGTCACCTGCGCCGGCCGGCCGGCGATGGCCCCGTTCACCGCGGAGGAGGACCTCGGCGACTGGTGGCGGACGGTCGACGTCGACCTCGGTGGGGTGTTCGCGTGCGCGCAGGCCGTCATGCCGGGCATGGTCGATCGGGGCGGCGGCCGGATGGTCTTCGTCGCGTCCGAGTGGGGGGTGATCGGCTGGCCGCACGCGAGCGCCGACTCGGCGTCGAAGGCGGGGACCATCGCGCTCGCCAAGTCGCTCGGCCGCGAGCTGGCCCCGCTCGGCATCGCGGTGAACGCGATCGCGCCGAGCGCGATCGACACCCCGCGGCTGGAGGTGGACGCCGCGGCGGCGGGGGTGACGGTCGCGGAGATCCGCGCCCGGTACGCCGCGCGGACGCCGCTCGGCCGGATCGCCTCGCCCGAGGAGATCGCCGCAGCGGTCGCGTTCCTGGTCGACGAGCGGCTGCCCACGCTCGTCGGCCAGATCCTGCACGTCAACGGCGGCACCACCCGTGCCCGCGCCTGACCCGCGAGAATGTGACGGCGCATTTAGCGCACCTCGTCGCCGACGGGGCGCCGAAGGTGTTCCAGGGACACGGTCGCGCCCCGGCTGGTGGGCGGCCTCGCCGCCGAGATGATCGGCTACCACCGCGCGCAGGGCGACCACATCATCCTGGCGGGCACCAGGGCGATCACGACCGTGCGCAGCCGCTACACCGAGGCTCGGATCGCCCGGCACGGCCAGTACGCCGTCCTCGGGGCGGGGCTCGACACCTACGGCTACCGCGCGGACCCCGGCGTCCGCGTCTTCGAGATCGACCACCCGGCGACGCAGGAATGGAAAAGGGGACTGCTGGCGGCGGCCGGAATCCCGGTTCCGGAGAACGTCGTCCTCGTGCCCGTCGACTTCGAGACCGACGACCCGGTGGAACGGCTGGCCGCCGGCGGATTCGACCTCGGCCGGTCCGCTCTCGCCGGCCGGCTCGGCGTCGGTTACCACCTCGCCCGATGAGATCGAGGGGCTGCTGGCGGCCGGCGGGTTCGCGGTCGAGGAGAACGTGAGCGTGCGGGACGCCGTCCCGGCGCACCTGTGGCGGCGGGACGACGCCCTGCGGCCGTTCGACTTCTTCCGGCTGGTCAGGGCGACCGTCACGGGGTGACCGGCGATTTCGCCGATGCCCGGGGGCGCGGCGCGTGCGGAGAATGTGCGCGTCCCGGAGCCGGCCCGCCGGCTCCGGGCTCCGTCTCCGGAGCCGATGGACGGCTCCGCCACCCCGAACAGGAGCGAACCCCGTGCCCTCCCTCACCGCACGCACGGCGAAGACGGCGCTCGCCGCGGCGCTGACCGCCGCCGCCCTCGCCTTCCCCCAGGCCGCGCAGGCCGCCGCCAACCCCTACGAGCGCGGTCCCGCCCCGACGCAGCAGAGCATCGAGGCCCTGCGCGGCCCGTTCGCCACGTCCCAGACGAGCGTCTCCTCGCTGAGCGTCACCGGGTTCGGCGGCGGGACGATCTACTACCCGACCAGCACCGCCGAGGGCACCTTCGGCGCCGTCGCGGTGGCGCCCGGCTACACCGCCGACCAGAGCAGCATGGCCTGGCTCGGCCCGCGCCTCGCCTCGCAGGGCTTCGTCATCTTCACGATCGACACCCTCACCCGCCTCGACCAGCCCGACAGCCGCGCCCGGCAGCTGGAGGCCGCGCTCGACTACCTCACGCAGCGCAGCAGCGTCCGGAGCCGGATCGACACGACCCGGCTCGGCGTGATGGGCCACTCGATGGGCGGCGGCGGGACGCTGGAGGCCGCGGAGGACCGCCCGCAGCTCCAGGCGGCGATCCCGCTGACGCCGTGGGACCTGCAGAAGAACTTCTCGGACGTCCGCGTCCCCACCATGATCATCGGTGCGCAGGCGGACACGATCGCGCCGGTCGCCACGCACTCCCAGCCGTTCTACGAGAGCATCCCGGCGGCGTCGGAGAAGGCGTACCTGGAGCTGGCGGGCGCCAGCCACTTCGCGCCCAACACCTCGAACACGACGATCGCGAAGTACAGCATCTCCTGGCTCAAGCGGTACATCGACAACGACACCCGCTACGACCAGTTCCTGTGCCCCGCGCCCGCCCGCGGCCTGACCATCTCCGAGTACCGGGACACCTGCCCGAACTCCTAGGGGTCCACCGGGCCCGACGACCGGGCCCCCTCACCGACCGAGCCCCCTCACCGACCGGGCCGCCCGCCGCCTCCCCGCGCGGGCGGCCCCTCGGCGTGCGGGCCGGGCGAGCCGTCCCCGGGGCCGTGCAGCCGCAGCGCGCTCAGTGCGAGGACGAGTTCCACGAGGTCGCCGGGCCGGGCGAGGGTACGCCCGGTGAGCTGCTCGATCCGGCGGAGCCGGTTGAGCACGGTGTTGCGGTGGCAGAACAGCCGGTCGGCCGCGCGGGCCGCGGAGCCGTCGCACTCCAGCCAGGTCTCCAGCGTCGTCAGCAGGGCGTCGCGGAACCCGGGGTCGACGTCCCCGAGCCCGCCGAGCGCGACGTCTCCGAGCCGTCCGGCGAGGCGGGGCTGTGACAGGACGAGGGCGTCGGGGAGCCGGCGGTCCAGGCGGGCGATCTGGTTGCCGGGGCCGCGGCAGGTCCGCAGCGCCAGCTCGGCGAACCAGCGGGCGCCGCCCAGCTCGGCGAGGGAGCCGACCACGGGGCTCACGCCGGCGTGCGAGCGCGCGTAGGGGCGGACCGCGTCGACGAGGTCGTCCAGCTCGGCGGTGCCGAGCGCGACCAGCGCCACCTGGGCGTCGGTGCGCAGCCGCCAGATGAAGCGCATCCCGCCGCTGTCGCCGGGGCGCCGGTTCACACCGTCCCCGAACCCGCCCTCGGCGCCGAGCATCACGACGGCGTAGCGGCCGGTGGCGGGCAGCCCGAGGACGGACGTCGCGGTCGCGAGCAGCCCGCCGTCGGCGCCCTGGCCGTCCAGGAGCGCGTCCACGATCGCCTGGACGCGCTCCTCGCTGCGCCGCGCGAGGTCCAGCTCGGTGCGGTGGTAGGCGGCGGCCGCCGCGCCGGACTGCTGGTCGATCGTGTCCCAGGTGCGGGTCGCCTGCCGGATCAGCGCCGAGACGTTCTCCGGGTCGTGGCGGCCGACGACCTCGACGACGGCCTCCCAGAACACCCGCCCCGCGAGCCGGTAGGAGCGCAGCAGCTGGTCGAGCGGCTGCCCCTGGTGGGCGCGACGCTGCCCGAGCCGCCGCGCCCACTCCAGGTCGGCGCGGCCGCGGCCGGGTTCCAGGATCGTCTTGAAGCCGTGCCCGAGCCCGGTGTGGCACATCTCCCACACGTCGTGGCGGAACGCGTCGTCGCTCCCGCCTCGGTCGCCGGAGAGGATCTCGGCCGCGAGCCGGTCGGCGAGGTCGGGCAGGCGGTCCGCGAGCCGCAGCACCGCCTTGCGCATGATCGTGCGATCGGCGTCGACCTGGCCGACGTTCATCGGGGGCCACCTCCAGCACCGGCGCGCTCCCGCACAACGCGGGGGCCTCATCGTGCCACCACGGGGGCGCACGGGCCATCGGGGGACGGCGACACTGTGCCCGCTCACAATCGGCGCCGGTCGCGATTGCGCCGCGTCCCCGAAACCGGAGGCCGCTCTGGACCGGTACCGGGTGCGCGTGTTGACCTAGGGTCCCCTTCCCTTTTGAGTCCCCGTCCAATAGGGCCGTCCCGCGGTCCCGGGCGGGGGTGGTTCCCGCCGAGGAGGGACCGGCATGACACACGAACGGCTGCACGGACGCGAGCGCGACCTCCAGGCGGTCGAGGCGATGCTCGACCGCGCCCGGGACGGGCACGGCGGCGCCCTGGTCGTCGCCGGGGACGCCGGGGTCGGCCGGACGGCCCTCCTGGAGGCCGCCGTGCGCGGCGCGGGAGCGGGCTTCCGCGCGCTCGGCACGACCGGCGTCCCCGCCGAGACCGGCGTCCCGTTCGCGGGGCTGCACCGGCTGCTGCGCCCGCTGTCCGACCAGGTCGCGCGGCTGCCGGCGGGGCACCGCGACGCCCTCGCGGCGATCCTGTCCGGCGCGCCGCGCGCCGAGCCGTTCGTGCTGTTCACGGCGGTGTGCGAGCTGCTGGGGCGGGCCGCCCGGAACGGGCCCGTGCTGTGCTGGGCCGACGACGTCCAGTGGCTGGACCGCGGCTCGCTGGAGGTGCTGGCGTTCGCGGCCCGGCGCGTCGAGGACGAGCGGGTCGCGGTGCTGTTCGCCGCCCGCGACGGGGAGCCGGAGGCGGGCGCGCTCGGCGGCATCCGGCGGCTGCGGCTCGCGCCGCTGGCCGAGGACGCGAGCCGCCGCGTGCTGCGCGACGCGCTCGGCAGCGCCCTGGACGGCTCGGCGGGCGGCGACCTGACCGAGGAGATCGTCGACCTGGCCTGCGGGCGGCCCCTGGCGATCCGCGAGCTGGCCGCGGCGCTGACGTCCGGGCAGCTGTCCGGGGCCGCGCCGCCGCCGCGGGCGCTTCCCCCGTCCAGTTCGCTCCGCGCGCTGCACCGGCGCCGCTACCTCGCGCTGCCCTCCGGGGCGCGGCGGCTGGTCCTGATGACCGTGGCGGAGGAGTGGCTCGGCACCGCGACGATGGCGCGGGCCGTCCGGGCGGACGGCATCGGCGGCGCCGACCTCGACGCCGCCCGCGAGTCGGGGCTGCTGCGGTTCGAGGGCGACGGGGTGGCGGTCCGCAACCGGCTCGTCCGGTCCTCGCTGTGGGCGGACGCCTCGCGCGAGGAGCGGCAGGACGCGCACACGCTGCTCGCCGGCGTCCTCGTCCGGGAATGGCAGCGGCCGCGGCGGCTCTGGCACCGCGCGGCCGTGGCGGGCGAGCCCGACGACCGGCTCGCCAGCGAGCTCGCGGAGGCGGCGGCCGCGGCCGGGCGCGCGGGCCGGTACGCCGACTCCTGGCGGATGTGGCAGCGCGCCGCGACACTGACGGTCGAGCACGGCGCGCGGACGGACCGGTACCTGGCGGCCGCCGCGGACGCCTGGGCGAGCGGGCGGTCGCGGCGGGCCCGCGCCATGCTCCGGCAGGTCCGCCCGCGCGGCTGCGACGGCGTCCGCACCGCCCGCGCCGCCGCGCTGCGCGGCGAGATCGAGGCGGCGGCGGGCTCCCCCGCGGCGGCGGTCCCCGTGCTGCGCGACGCGGCCGAGCGGCTCGCCGGAACCGACCCCGAGGCGGCTCTGGACGCGCTGATGTGGGCGGCCGACGCCGCCGACGCCTCGGGCGACCACCACGCCTGCCTGGAGGTCGCGGGCCGCGCCGCGGCACTGGACCTCCCCGCCCCCGGCCCGCGCGCCGAGCTGCTGCTCGCCCGCCTCGGCGGGTTCGCGGCCACGATGCGCGGCCGGTACCCGGAGGCGAGGGAACGGCTGGGGCACGCCGTGCGCCTAGGCGCGGACGTGGCCGACCCGGCCGCGCAGGTGTGGGCGGCCCTCTCGGCCCTCACGCTCGGGGACGGCCCCCGCGCCCGCGCGCTCGCGGGCGAGGCCGTCGCCTCGGCCAGGCGGACGGGCGACGCGCCCGCCGAGTCGTTCGCGCTGATGATCGCCGGACGGTGCGAGGCGCTGCTCGGGCATCCGCCCGCGCCGATCGCCGCGTGCCACGACGGCCTGCGCCTCGCGCGGGCCACCCGGCTGCACGGGCACGCGACCGAGCAGCTCGCGACGCTCGCGCTCGCCGCCTCGTTCAACGGCGACGAGGCCGGGGCGCGCGAGCTGCTGGAGCGGCTCACCGGGACCGCCGACGAGCGCGGCCTCGCCCGCGCGGCCGCGCTCGGGTCATGGGCGCCCGCGTGCCTGGACCTCGCCGCGGACCGGCCCGCCGACGCGGCGGCGCGCCTGCGGCTGCCGGGCGCGGCGGGGCTCGCGCACCCGCCCGCGCGGCTCCTCGCCGTCCCGCACCTGGTCGAGGCCCTGGTCCGCACCGGCGAGCACGACCCGGCCGCGCGGGCCTACGAGCACTTCCGCCGCTGGGTGGACGGGATCGGCTCGCCCCCCGGCCCGGAGGCGCTCGGCCGCCGCTGCCGGGCCCTGCTCGCCGGATGCGACGACGAGGCCGAGGAGCACTTCGACGAGGCCCTGCGCCTGCACGAGGCCGCCGGCGCCGTGTTCGAACTCGCCCGCACGGAGCTGCTGTTCGGGCACCGGCTGCGGCGCGGGCGGCGCCCACGCGCCGCCCGCGAGCACCTGCGCGCCGCGCTGCGGATCTTCGAACGCTACGGCGCCGCCCCGTGGACCGCGCAGGCCCGCGCGGAGCTGCGCGCCGCCGGGGAGACCGCGCCGCGGGCGGCGAGCGGTTTCGGCAAGCTCACCGCGCAGCAGGCGCACATCGCCCGGATGGCCGCCGAGGGGGCGACCAACCGGGAGATCGCTGCGCGCCTGCTGCTCAGCCCGCGGACGATCGACCACCATCTCCGCAACGTCTTCACCCGGCTCGGGATCCGTTCGCGCGTCGAGCTGGCCCGGCTGATCCGCTGAGGATCAGCCGCCGGTCATCCGCCGCTCGCCGATCCGGCCTGCCGCCGGGTCACCGGGCCTGCTGCGGCTCCTCCTCGCGCTCCTCGGTCTTGCTGCTGCTGGAGGAGGTCCGGGTGCTCCGGCCGTTGCGGGAGCCCCTCGAGGAGGACTCGGTCTCCTTGGAGTCCTTCGCCTCGTCCTTGGCGTCGTCCTTGGCCTCGGCCTTGGCGCCGTCGGAGCCGTCCTTGCCAGACTTCTCCTCTTCCTCCAGGGCGTCCTCGTGCGTCTTGACGACCTCGCTGTCGCGGATCTCGCCGCGCCAGCCCTCGATCTCGTCGGCGCGGGTGAGGGAGTTCGTCATCACGTACCGGCGGAAGTGCTTCAGCTCCAGCCGGGCGCGGCGGCCCTGGGCGCGCCAGATGTTCCCGGTCCGCTCGAAGAGGCCCTGCGGGTGGTACTCCAGGACGACCAGGACGCGGGTCATGTTGTCCGAAAGCTCGTGGAAGCTCACGGTGCCGTCCACGTGGCCCTTCGCGCCCTTGGAGCGCCACACGATGTGCTCGTCGGGCACCTGCTCGACGATCGTCGACTCCCAGGACCGCGCCGACCAGAAGATCTTGGCCTTCCAGTTCAGCTTGGTGTCGTCGGCCTGGTCGACGCTGACGACCTTCTTCATGAAGGACGGGTACTCCTGGAACTGCGTCCACTGGTCGTAGACGAGGCGGCGCGGCGCACCGATGTCGAGGTGCTCGACGATGTTGGTGACCTTCACCTTCTTCCCGCCGCCCTTGCCGCCCTTGCCGCCCTTCCCGTCCTTGTTGCCGAAGGGAAGGATGTTCTTGAGCTTGCCGAAGATGCCCTTGCCCTTGCCGTCGTCGGACTGCTCGTCCTTGCCGGACTCGTCGGCGTCCTTGGCCTCGTCCTTGGCGCCGTCCTTGGCGCCGTCCTTGGCCTCGTCCTTGGCCTCGTCCTTGGCCTCGTCCTTCGCGCCGTTCCCGGTGCCGGAGGCCTTGGACTGCTCCTGCTCGCCCTGGTCCTGGTCGCGCCCGGCGCGGTTGCCGGCGAGGGCCCGGCTCGCCGCGACGGCCGCGCCCGCGCCGAGCAGGACGCCGCCGGCGGTGCCGACGGCCCGGCCGCCCGGGAGGGCCTTGGTGATGGCGCCGAGACCGGACGAGCGCTTGCGCCCGCCGATCGGCAGCCTCTTGGCGATCTGTCCGACGGGCAGCTTGCCCACCGGGTTTGCGCGTGCCATGTTCCGCTTCCTCACTTGGGGTTGGTGACGGTCTCGCCGTCGCGGATCTCGCCGCGCCAGCCCTCCACCTCGTCCGGGCGGAGGAGCGCCTGCGTCATCACGTGGCGGCGGAAATGCTTCAACTCGAGTCGTGCACGGCGGCCCTGGGCGCGCCAGAGGTTGCCCGTCCGCTCGAAGAGACCGACCGGGTGGTACTCCAGGACCAGCAGGATCCGGGTCAGGTCCGGTGCCAGCTCGTGGAAGCTGACCGTCCCGTGGGCGTAGCCCTTGGGCCCCTTCGAGCGCCACACGATGTGCTCGTCGGGGACCTGCCTCTTGATCGTCGACTCCCACGTCCGCGCCGACCAGAAGATCTTGGCCTTCCAGTTCAGCTTGGTGTCGTCGGCCTGGTCGACGCTGACGACCTTCTTCATGAAGGTCGGATAGTCCTGGAAACGCGTCCACTGGTCGTAGACCAGGCGGCGCGGCGCACCCACGTCGATCTGCTCGACGATGTTGGTCAGCTTCCCCTTTCGTCCCCTTCCGAAGATGCCGGCGAGGGTCTCCTTCAGGGCCGTCCAACCGAAGCTCAGCAGCGCGCGAAAGGGGGACTTGCCCTCCTGCAGCGCCTTGACCCCGGCCAGAGCGGCCTTGGCGAGCGGGCCCGCCTGCTCGGCCTTCGCGGTGAGGTTCCGGACCGCTCGGTCGAGCCGGCGTTCGAGCCGGGTGACGAGCCCGCTCACGGCACGGCGTGCCAGGCGCGGGGCCGAGAGCGCGGCCAGCGCCCCGCCGGCGCCGGCGGCCGCGCCCACGATCGGGCCCGTCCGGAGTTTCATGTCCTGTCCACCTCATCGTCCAACTCGGGTACTGCGCCGGGTTACCCGGTCAAGCAAGGGCAAAACAGGACGCAGGAAGGAATTGGACTTCGCTTCCGACCGATGGTGACAGAAATGTGTCCGGACGTTCACTCCAAGTGCACGCGAGGGATCATCGCAGCCGGACGACCAGACCAGCCCAGCGTGGACACCGGACCAGACGGGTCCCCGAAACGCCATAAAACGGTTGGGATTCGGCGAAACACGAGCCTCTTGGACCGGTAGAGACCGCTGTTTATCTTCAACCCCACCGCGCGCGTCAGTGCTCAGGCAGTAACTCTTCGCCACCTCGCTGATCGCGATGCCCAGAAGGCGGGACGGGTCCGGTCGGAGGCCCCTCGACCGCCTGGACGACCAGGCGACCGTCGTGCGGGGTGTAGATCTCGAGCCGGTGGTCGGGGCTGTCCTTCGCACTCGTCGCGGACACCGCCGTCGGCGCGGTCCCGGTCACCGCCGGTCAAGTGCAGCCCGCGCCCGCTGGTCCTAGTCGGCTTCGACGAGCCTGGCCAGGTTGTCCAGGGCCATGCGCGTGCCGGTCTCGTTGTCGGCGGCGGGGATGGTATCGGGCAGCCCCTCGTGGACGATGAGGACCTCGGTGCCGCCGTCGACCTCGGTGAGCGTCGTGGTCATCCTCATCTCGCCCCGGAGGGCGGGGTCGTCGGCCTCGAACTCGAAGACCTCGACCACGCGCTCGTCCGGCACGAGCTCCACGAAACGCCCGTGGTAGGTGTCGGTGTGCGCCGACGTCTTCCCCGTGCCGGTCGGCACGTCGTAGGTGAGCGAGATCCGGAACGCGCCGCCCTCGCGGCCGTCGAACTCGTGCACCGTGCTGGTCATCCCGTCCGGTACTCGCCACAGCGTGATGGCGTCGGCGTCGAGGAGCGCCCGGTAGACGGTCGAAGGACGGGCCTTCACGTGCCGCGACACCCGCGTCGAGTACATGCGGCCACCCTACGGCGCCCCCCCCGACACGCCCCCGCCGCGCCGGAGCCCGGCCGGTTCAGGGGCGGCGAGAGCGGAAGGCGCGCCGGTAGTCGGTCGGCGGGACGCCGACGTGCCGGGTGAAATGGCGCCGCAGGTTCGCGGCCGAGCCCAGGCCGCTGCGGCGGCTCACCTGGTCGACGGGAAGGTCGGTGGTCTCGAGGAGCACGCGGGCGCGGCCGAGGCGCTGGTCGAGGAGCCATCGGGACGGCGTGGTCCCGGTGTGGGCGGTGAAGCGGCGGGCGAACGTCCGGGGGCTCATCCGCGCCCGCCGGGTGAGGTCGGTGACGGTCAGCGGCTCGTCGAGGCGCGCGGCGGCCCACTGGAGGACCTGCCCCAGACCGTCCCCGTCGGTGCGGGGCACGGCGAGTTCGACGTACTGGGCCTGGCCGCCGGGACGGTGCGCGGGCACCACCATGGTCCGGGCCACCCGGTTGGCGACGTCCGCGCCGAGGTCGCGGCGGACGATGTGCAGGCACAGGTCGAGCCCGGCGGTGCGTCCGGCGCTGCTCAGAACGTTCCCGTCGTCGACGTAGAGCACCGAGGCGTCCACCCGGACCTCCGGGTACCGGCGCTGGAGGGTGTCGGCGAACATCCAGTGGGTGGCGGCGGACCGTCCGTCCAGGATCCCGGCGGCGGCGAGGGCGAACGCGCCGGTGCACAGCGAGACGATCCGCGCGCCCGCGCGGTGCGCCGCCGCGAGCGCGTCGGTCAGCCCCGACGGCACCGGGCGGTCGGACTCCACGTGGGCGTACGGCAGCGCGGGGACGACCACCGTGTCGGCGCCGGCCAGGGCGTCGAACCCGTGCCCGGCGTTGAGGGTGAACCCGAACTCCAGGCGCACGTCTCCGGGCACGGTCGAGCACAGCCGCAGCCCGTACCACGGGACGGCGGAGTCGGCCCACACCGAGCGGAAGACCTGGCAGGCGATCCCGACCTCGAAGAACGGCATCTCGTCGAGCAGGACGAGGGCGACGGAGGCGTGCGTCATGACCGTCCAACCTATGGCGAAATGCGTGCGAATATAGGCGGATTTGCCACTCGTGGGTACCCGCGCCGGGCTGCGACCGTGGACTCCCACAACACTCCTCGCGCAAGGAACGAGCCATGTCCGAGACCCCCAGCCCCACGTCCGATCCCGTGGTCGACCACCTCTGCTCCGTCGTCGAACTGCGGCAGTACACGCTCCGGCCGGGGGGCCGGGCCGTCCTGACCGATCTCTTCGACCGCGAGTTCGTCGAGACCCAGGAGGCCGTCGGGATGCGCGTCATCGGGCAGTTCCACGACGAGGCCGACCCGGACCGGTACGTGTGGCTGCGCGGCTTCCGCGACATGGAGGCGCGGAAGGCGGGACTCACCGCCTTCTACCTGGAAGGCGCGGCCTGGAAGGAGCACGGCGTCGCCGCCGCCGAGACCATGATCGACTCCGATGACGTCCTGCTGCTGCGGCCGGTGGAGCCCGGCTCCGGCTTCGCGCCCGCGGGCGGGCGGCCGCCGGTCGGCGCCGCGCCTCCCGAGTCGCGGGTGACGGCGACGATCCTGCACCGCGGGGCCCCCGTCGACGCCGCGTTCGCGGCCTACTTCGGCGACGCGGTCGCGCCCTTCCTGACCGGCCTCGGAGCCGCTCCCGTCGCCCGGTTCCAGACCGAACCGGCCGAGAACACCTTTCCGCTCCTCCCCGTCCGGGAAGACGCGAACGTCTTCGTCTGGTTCACGGTCTTCGAGAACGCCGCCCGCGTGCGCGACCACCTCGACCGGCTGGCCCGGTCGCCGGAGTGGACCGAACGGCTCCTGCCCGCCCTCGCCGCCGGCTCCCCGGCGCCGCCGGAGCGGCTGACCCTGGCCCCGACCGGCCGCTCGGCGCTGCGCTGAACCATCCCGGCGCGGTGGTCGATTCGTCCGTCTTTGTGCAGGGTGCGGCTTGTAGTGTGGTCCCGTGCTCATGGGGCGAGACCGCGAGCTCGACCACCTCTCCGGCCTGCTCGAGGACGCCCGAGCCGGGCGGAGCAGGACGGTGGTGGTCCGGGGCGAGGCGGGGATCGGCAAGACGGCCCTGGTCGAACAGGTCGCGGCGGACGCCGGGGACATGCGGGTCGTCCGCGGCTCCGGAGTCGAGTCCGAGTCGGAGCTGGCGTTCGGCGGGCTGCACCTGATGCTGCATCCCTACGCCGACCGGTTCGACGCGCTGCCGGAGCAGCAGGCGGCGGCGCTGCGGTCGGCGTTCGGGCTCGGGTCGGGACCGGCGGGCGACCGCTTCCTCATCGGCGCGGCCACGCTCACGCTCCTGTCGGAGCTGGCCGCGGACCGCCCGCTGGTGTGCCTGGTCGACGACGCGCAGTGGCTGGACAACGCCTCGCTGGACGCGCTGCTGTTCGCCGCCCGCCGGCTCGGCGCCGACCCCATCTCCATGATCTTCACGGCCCGGGACGGCGCCCGCCCGTTCCCCGACCGCGGCCTCGAAGTGCTGCGGCTGACCGGGCTGGAGCGCGGCCCCGCCGAGGACCTGGTGGCGGCGCGCGCGCCCGGCCTGACCGTCCCGGTGCGGGAGCGGCTGCTGGACGAGGCGGCCGGCAACCCGCTCGCGCTCATCGAGCTCGGCAACGCCCTGCGGTCGCGTCCCGCCCGTCCCGCCGGGCCGCTGCCGGTCGGCGGCCGGGTGCAGGAGACGTTCCGCCGCCGGCTGGCCGAGCTGCCGGACGCCACCCGCCGGCTGCTCCTGGTGGTCGCCGCCGACGGCACCGCCGACCTCGGCATCGTCCTGCGCGCCGGGGACGCGCTCGGTCTGACCCCCGCCGACCTCGAACCCGCCGAGGAGGCCGGTCTCGTCGTCCTGGACGGCGAGGAGGTGCGGTTCCGGCACCCGCTCATCCGCGCCGTCACCTACCAGGACGCGGCGCACCACCGGCGGATCGACGTCCACGGCGCCCTCGCGCGGGTCCTCGGCGGCGACGAGCACGCCGACCGGCGCGCCTGGCACCTGGCGGCGGCCGCGACCGGCCCGGACGAGGACGTCGCCGCCGAGCTCGAACGGGTCGCGCACCGCGCCGAGCTGCGCGGCGGGACGGCCGCCGTCGCCACCGCCTACGAGCGCGCCGCGCGGCTCAGCACCGAGCCGGAGGGCAAGGCCCGGCGGCTCGTCCACGCGGCGCGGGCCTCCTACGACGCGGGCCGTCCCGACCAGGCCGCGCGCCTCGCCGAGGAGGCCGAGCACCTCACCGCCGAGGACGGCGTCGTCGCCGAGGCCACCTTCATCCGCGCGCAGGTCGCCTACGAGCGCACCTCGCCGGCCGCCGACGCGGAGCTGGCGCTGCGGGGCGCGGCGCTCATCGCCGAGAGCGATCCCGAGCAGGCGGTGGCCATGCTGACGGAGGCCGTCTGGTCGGCGCGGGACGCCGGGGCGCACGACCTGGTGCGGCAGAGCGTCGAGCTGCTCCGCAAGGTGCGGCTGCCCGCGGGCTCGGCGAAGGCGCCGGTGGCCGCCGCGCTGATCGCCTACGGGCGGCTGCCGGACGGCGCCCCGGGGGCCGTCCCCCCGATGCGGGCCCTCTTCGAGGCGGCGCGCGGTGGCGGGGTCGAGGACGTCGTCGAGCGCCTCATCGGCGGTTTCATGGGCCTGCTCGTGGCCGACGACCGCGGCGCGACCGCGCTGCTGGAGGAGATGGCGGCGCAGGCCAGGGCCCGCGGCGCGCTCGGCTGGCTCCCCTACATCCTGGAGCCGCTCGCGATCGGGCGGGTGCTGCTCGGCGACCTGCGCGGCGCGGACGCGGTCGCCGCCGAGGGCATGTCGCTGGCCTCCGACATCGGCATGGACATGCAGGTCACCGCACTGAAGTGCATCACGGTACGGCTGGAGTCCGACGCCGAGCGCAGCCGCGCCCTGGCGCCGGACGTCCTCGGGCACGCCGACCTGCACCCGACCAACGCCGCGCTCGCGTCCTGGGGCCTCGGCCTGCTCGACCTCGCCGAGGGGAACGCCGCCGGCGCCCTGGCGCGGCTGGACGCGGTGTGCTCCGGCCCGGCCCGGCACGACGTGCTGATCCGCGCCGTCCCCGACCATGCGGAGGCGGCGGTGCGCGCGGGGCGACCGGAGCTGGCCCGCACGCACCTTCCGGCGTTCGAGACCTGGGCGGCGGCCGCGTCCAGCACGGCCCTGGTCTCCCGGTGCCGCGCCCTGCTCGCCGCCGGCGACGAGGCGGACGAGCACTACCGCACCGCCCTCGGCCTGCACGGCGACCGCGCCTACGACGCCGCGCGGACCCGGCTCCTGTACGGCGAGTGGCTGCGCCGCCGGCGCCGCCGCACCGAGGCGCGGGAGGAGCTGACCGCTGCGCGGGAGGCGTTCGCCCGGCTCGGCGCCGAGTGCTGGGCCGAGCGCGCCCGCGCCGAACTGGAGGTCCTCGGCGACCGCCCGGCGGCCCGGTCCGGGGACGCCGATCCCCTGAAGCGGCTGACCCCGCAGGAGCTCCAGGTGGTGCGGCTCGCCGCCGCCGGGCTCAGCAACCGGGAGATCGGCGCGCAGCTCTACCTCAGCCCCCGGACGGTCGGGCACCACCTCTACAAGGCGTATCCGAAGATCGGTGTCACCCGCCGCGTGGAGCTGGCCCGGCTGGTATCGGACACCTGACCTACCCTGACCGGCGCCCCGGGTGCCGGTCGCCCCGCCCGCGCGGCCCCGAGATCCCGTATAGCCGTTCTGACCAGCGTTCTTGCACACCCGTTCGATGACCGATGCGGCCCCGCAGCCCCGGCGCCTAACGTCGAGCCACCTCGAACGAACGGAGAACACCATGCTTCTGGAGAACAAGACCGCGGTGATCTACGGCGGCGGCGGGACGATCGGCGGCGCCATGGCGCGCGGTTTCGCGGCGGAGGGCGCTCGCGTGTTCCTCGCCGGCCGCACCCCCGCCACGCTCGACGCCGTCGCCGAGGAGATCCGGGGCGCCGGCGGCCTCGCCGAGACGGCCCGCGTGGACGCCCTGGACGAGGACGCCGTCAACGGCTGGGTCGACTCGGTCGTGGAGACGGCCGGCAGCATCGACGTGTCCGTCAACGTCATCTCCCAGGACGCGCTTTTCAAGCCGATGATCGAGATGCCGGCGGCGGAGTTCGGGCAGGCCATGGAGAAGGTCGCCCGCTCGTTCCTGGTGACCACCAAGGCCGCCGCGCGGCACATGGTCAAGCAGGGCTCCGGCGTGATCCTGCACTTCGGCGGCTCCGACCCCACCAACCGCATGCCCGGCATCGGGACGGTGCAGGTCGGCTGCGACATGGTCGAGGCGATGCGCCGCCAGTGGGCGTGCGAGCTCGGGCCGCACTCGGTGCGCGTCCTGTCGATGCGGACCGGCGGCATCCCCGAGGGCTTCCCGGACATCCCCGACATGGAGCCGATCAAGCAGCAGATGATCGACGCCACCCTGCTCAAGCGCGCCGCGACGCTCACCGACGTCGGCCGCGTCGCCGCCTTCCTGGCCTCCGACCACGCCGCCAGCCTGACCTCGACGCAGGTCAACATCTCCGCCGGCGCCCTGGTCGACTGACGGCGGACCTTCTCGGCACCGTCCCGTCCGATCCCGTGCTCTCGCGGACCGGTGGACGGCGCGGCGGGGGCGATGACGCCTCGCCCGCTCCGACGGTCCGCACCCCCGGACCGGGCGAGGCGTCATCCCGGCATGCCGTCCCGGCTCAGCCGCGGCCGCCCGGCTTCGGGACGAAGGCCGAGGCCGTCAGGGCGCCCCAGCCCGTGATCTGCCCCCGCTTCACCGGCAGCAGGCCGGGCTCCCGGTGGTCCTTCACGACCATGGCGCGAAAGCCCAGGTAGGCGTAGGTCTTCGGGTCGATGAAGATCTCACTGCGCAGGTAGCCGTTCTCGACGCGGTAGAGGGTGACCCCGCGGCGACCCCCGAGATCGGCCGCCGTGGGCTCGTAGCGCACACCGGGGATCCTGGCCGCGGCGCCGTACAGCGCCGCCTCGATCTTCGAGGGGAGGACGGCGTCGCGCATGGAGCGGGTGACGAACTCGAACGCCGCGGAGTCGCGCTCCTCGGCGGTCGGGGGCCGCGGCTTCGCCTTCTTCATCAGCGCGTACTTCTCGCGTGTCCGCTTCGGCAGCCCCTCCGGGATCGGCTTGCTCCACTCCGCGAGACGCCGGGCGTACTCTGCGTCGACCGTCTTGTAGATCCGTGCGAGCACGGCGCCGGGGTCGGCCGGCAGGGAGAGCAGTTCGGGATAGGACGGGGTGTACTTCGAGCCTTCGGCGACGCGCAGCTTCCCGTTCTCGAGCACGGCGAACCGCTCGCCGTCCGTCCGGCGCCACAGTTCCTGGGTGCGGGTCTTCGCGGGGGTGCCGAAGAGGGGGCGTCCACCGCCTTCCTGGGTCTCGGCGTAGACCGTCTTCACGTAGGCCCACTGCGCCGGGCCGAGCTTCGGGACGGGCTTGGTCGCCGCGACCAGGGCGGCGTTGCGGGCAAGGTCCTGAGGGCTGCCGACCGGACGCAGAGCGACGGGCTCGGACTCCCGGTCGTCCTGTCCGATGGCGACGACGGCGGCGACCGCCATCGCCCCGGTGAGGGCTCCCGCCGTGAGGAGGCGCCGGCGGGCCCGCCACGGCCGGGCCGGGGAGGCGGGCGCGTCATCGCTGAGGCGGACGCGCAGGCGGGCCTTGGCCATGCGGTCGTACTCGGGCACGTCCGGGCGGCCCTCGCGGAACAGGGTGATCTCGTCGGTGGTCATGTCGCGTTCTCCTGGAGGGGGTGGGCGCCGCCGAACGCGCGGTGGAGCTTCTTGCGGATCCGGTGCAGGCGGGACTTGATCGTGCCGACGGGGACGCCGATGGCCTGGGCCGCCTCGTCGTAGCTCAGGTCGGCCCAGGCGATGAGCAGGAGCAGGTCGCGGTCGGCGGCCGAGAGGCGGGTGAGGGCCGCGGCGAGTTCGGGCCGCAGCCGGCCTGCCGCCACCCTGGCGGTGCTGCGGTCGTCGAAGTTCTCCTCCGGCCGGGCCGGCACCGCGCGGGCCAAGGCCCGGTTCCGGCGGGCCTCCGCCCGGCGGTGCTCGCGCAGGGCGTGCGTGGCGATCCCGTAGAGCCACGGGCGCGCGTCCGGCCGCCCGGGGTCGTACCGCCCGCGCTTGCGGAACGCGGCCAGGAACGTCTCCGCGACGACGTCTTCGGCCATGGCGGGGCCGAGGCGGCGGGCGACGTAGCGGTGGATCTCGTCGCCGTGCCGGTCGAAGATCTCCGCGAAGCGCTCGGGCCGCCGGAGCGACTCCCGCAGGACCGCGGCGTCGGTCACCGGGCCGGGAGGGACGTCCGGCTCCGTCCCGGAAGGCGTGGTCAACATGGGCCACGTCCGCTCATGGGGGTCCTTTCGTTGGCTGTCATCCGGTACTCGACCGGTCGCCGCGAACGGGTTCCCTCTGCATGCGGGGCGGCTCGGATGCGCGTGCGGACCTTCGGTGTCCCTCCTGGGAATCTCGCGGACAGGTGCGGTCAGGCGGCCGGGCCCGGGGCGTCGCCTTGCAGGGTTTCGGCTTGGAGGGCTTTGGCGATGGCGTCCTGCCAGCTCGTCAGGAAGGCGGGGTATTCGTCGGCGAACGCGTGCAGGTGGGCGGCTCCCTCGTCGGAGAGCGCGGTGAGCTCGTAGGTAATGGTCACCTCGCTGTGCCCGTCCGCCTCGTCGAGGACGACGGAGACCGTTCCCGCGCTGGTGCCCGGAGTGACGCGTGCGTAGCGGATGTGCCGTCCCGGCGCCCCTTCGACGACGATCCAGGTGGTCGTGCGGTCGTCGGCACGGGTCTGGAAGACCGTCTCGGGCCTTGCGTCGTCGGTGGCGAGCGCGGGGAAGGACGGCTCCCACCCCGGCACCCAGCGCCGCTCGCCACGTGCGGTGAAGAGGGGGAACGCCTCGGCCGGAGGCAGCGGAACGGTGATGCGGCCGGTGAGGCGGTGCCGGACGCCGCTCATCGCGACTCGTCCAGGGTGTGCGCGTCCGCGGCGGTCAGGGTGAGGCCGTAGACGTCCTTGAGCTGCTCGATCTTGGCGAGCGTGTCCGGCGAGAAGGGGGCCTTGCCCTCGAAGGCGTGCAGGGCGATGCCCTCGACCAGATCGCCGAGGGACAGGTCGAGGTACTCGGCCAGCGCCTTGAGGACCTTGAGCACGCTGCGCTCGATCCGCACGCCGGTCTGCACCCGCTCAACTTTTACCATGTTACCAAGTTACCAGGTTGCCGCCGGGGCTCGCCGGCCGGGGCTCGCCGGAGGGGAATCCCTGAGCAGGGCCGGACGGCAGCGCGAGTGGCCAGGTCGGCACGACCACCCGTACCTTGGACGACCACGTGATCCGCGACGTGGCGGACAGCAGGGGATGGAGCGGTATGTCGGAGCCCTCGGTCACATCTGGCGGTACCGGCGGAGAGCCGCGGACGGGCGGGCCACCGTGGACGGCCCGCAGCCGCAGGACCCGGCTGTGGGTGGCGGCCTTTCTCGTCCTGGGCTTCGCGGTCTCCTACGGGCTCGCACTGCCGGTCCTCAGCGGTCGCTTCTGGCTCGCGATCCCCGGAATGCTCGGACTCGCCGGCGTGGGCCTCGGCGCGCTGCTCGTCCTGCTCCACTGGCCGTTCGCCGGCACCGTGCCCTATGCCACGGACGGCACCGACCGCCGGGGCCCGACGAGGTACTACTACAGGATCCTCATCGGGCGGTTCCTGCTGCTGGTCGTGGCCTGCGGGGCGATGATGGTCCTGCCGCGCGTTGTCAGCGTCCACCATTTCGACCTGTTCTTCGCGATAGGCCCGGCGGCACTGGCGTACGGGACGGTGTTCTGGCTCCCCCAGATCGTCTGCCTGCGCAAGTGCGCCCGCGTGCTGAAGGTCTACGACTTCGAGTTCCGCGCCCCCGTGAAGCGGGTGGGCCTGCCCCGCAAAGGGGCGCTCATCCTGGACTTGGGCACTGAGGGCTCCGCGCACATGTCGGCTCGGGATCCGCTTTTCACCGGCCGGTTGCCCAAGGGGATCGAGCGCGGGGTCTGGTTCGCCGGGGACGAGCCCTTCGGCGGCGTGATCCTCGTCCCGGACACGGGCGAGCTGATGCTCGTGCGGCCCGAGAACTGGACCGCGCTCGACACCGCCCGGCGAAAGGCCGGACCCGAGCGCCGGGAAAGGGCCCGCCGGGCAGGCCTGGCACGCAAGTAGATCTGACCGTGCGCTTGCGACGATTGCCACTATCTTGAACGACTCGTACCTTTCGGAAGCCGAAGGAGGGAGCGGTATGCCGGAGCGATCGGCGGCACCTGGCGGCACCGGCGACTTCGGCGGGGAGCCGCGGACGGAGGGGCGACCGCCGGTGGAAGGCGGCCGCCAGGCGCGGCTGCGGCGGGCGACCTGTCTGACGGCGGGCTTCGCGGTCTCCTACGTGCTCCTTCTGGCGATCCGCAGCGACACCTTCTTCTGGATCGCGATCCCCGGGATGCTCGGGCTCGCCATCGTGGTGCTGCTGGCCCTCCAAACGCTGCTCTACGGACCGTTCGGCGGTGCCGTCCCCCATGCCACGGACGGCACCGACCGCCGGGGCCCGGTGAAGTACCACTACAAGGTCCTGGTCAGGCGCTACCTGCTGGTCATGGCGACGGGCGCCGTGATGCTGGTCGTGCCGGCCGTCGTGGGCATCGGCTACCTCGGCCCGTTCCTCGGCGCCGGGCTGATCGCGCTGCCGATGGGGACGAGGTTCTGGCTCCCCCAGATCCTCTCCATGCGGAAGTGCGCCCGGGTGCTGGAGGTCTACGACTTCGAGTTCCGCGCCCCCGTGCGGAAGGCGAACCTCCGCCCCAAGGGGGTGCGTTCGCTGACGCTTGGCGGGGCCGGCTCCCCGCCCATGTCGGCCCGGGAGCCGCTGCACTCCGACCGGTGGCCCGCGGGGATCGAGCGCGGGGTCTGGTTCGCCGGGGACGAGCCCTTCGGCGGCGTGATCCTCGTCCCGGACACGGGCGAGCTGATGTTCGTGCGCCCCGAGATCTGGGCCGCGCTCGACACCGCCCGGCGGGAGGCCGGACCCGAGCGCCAGGAGCGGGCCCAGCGAGCCGGTCTGGCACGCAAGTCGAGCTGACGCTGCCCCTGGCCGCTCGGGATGTTGCGACGGCTACGGCGTCACGACGAGCTTGCCGCGCGTGTGGCCGCCGCGGCTGGCGTCGAACGCCTCACCGACCTTCTCCAGCGGGAACGTCTCTGCGACCTCCACCGTGAGCGCGCCGCGGTCCGCCATGGCCGCGAGCTCGGCGAGCTTCGCCCCGCTCGGGCGGACCCAGATCCAGTGGCCGCCGTGCTCGTCCACCGTGTTGTCGGCGACCGACACGTGCCGTCCGCCTTCGGCCAGGACGGCGAGGGTCGTGTCGAGCTGGCCCCCCACGAAGTCGGCGACCGCGGACACCCCGGCGGGCGCCAGGTCCCGGACGCGCTCGACCAGACCGTCCCCGTAGGCGACGGGCTCGGCGCCGAGCCCGCGCAGGAAGTCGTGGTTGCGCTCCGAGGCCGTGCCGATGACGCGGGCGCCCCGGTCCCGGGCGATCTGGACGGCCAGGCTCCCCACCCCGCCGGACGCCGCGTGGACCAGCAGGACGTCGCCCGGTCCGACCTCCAGGCGGTCGAGCGAGCGCTGCGCGGTCATGCCGACGAGCGGCAGCCCGCCCGCCTGGTTCCAGTCGAGGGCCGCGGGCTTGCGCGCCACGTCGTCCGCCGCGACAGAGACGTACTGCGCGAACGTCCCGGCGCCGACGACGTCCTTGCGGGCGTAGGACATGACCTCGTCACCCTCGGCGAAGTCCGGTGTGTCGGGGCCCTTCCCCCGGACGACGCCGGCGACGTCCCAACCGGGGATGACGGGGAACATCGCGTCCATCATCCCGTCCAGGCCGCCGGCCATGACCTTCCAGTCCACGGGGTTGACCCCCGCCGCGCGGACCTCGATCAGGACCTGGCCGGGACCGACCTTCGGATCCGGGACGTCCCCGACCCGCAGGCGGGAGTTGTCGCTGGCAAAGGAGTCATAGGTGAGGGCGCGCATTCCCTCAACCTGCCACCCGACCGGCACGGCAAACATGACGCCCGACACGTAGGCGGTTCCCTACGTTTGACAGGTAGGAAATCCCCTACGTATCTTCGGGCGCATGAACATCACGCATGTGCGGCTGCTGACCGTGCCGGTCTCCGACCAGGACGCGGCCAAGGACTTCTACGCGACCAAGCTGGGCTTCGAGGTCGTCGCGGACCGTTCGGCGGGTCCGATGCGCTGGCTCCAGCTGGCGCCCAAGGGCGCGGAGACGAGCGTCGTCCTGGCGGACCACGTGCCCGGCGCCGTCCCCGGCAGCGTCCACGGGCTCATGCTGGAGACGTCCGACCTCGACGCGGACTGCGAGAACCTGCGCGCCGCCGGGGTCGAGGTCGAGGGCCCGCAGGACCTGCCCTGGGGGCGGCAGGCGACGCTGACCGACCCCGACGGCAACGGCATCGTGCTGGCCGCGCGGTGACGGTGGACGTCTTCGCGGCCCTGGCCAGTCCCGTCCGGCGGGAGCTCACAGCGCTCCTGCTGGACGGGCCGCGCCCGGTCAACGACCTCGCGGCGCACTTCTCCATGAGCCGGCCGAGCGTGTCGGAGCACCTCAAGGTGCTGCGCGACGCCGGGCTGGTCAGCGAGCGGCGCAGCGGCCGGCAGCGCCTCTACCGCCTGGAGGCCGCGCCCCTGCGGGAGCTCTCGCAGTGGCTGTCCCCCTACGAGCGGTTCTGGCGGGAGAAGCTCTCCAACCTGCGCGACCTCCTGGACGAGGAGGACCTGTGACCCCCGTCGTCGAGGCGGCCGGGCTGGTCAAGCGGTTCGGGAGCGTCCGGGCCCTCGACGGGCTCGACCTCGTCGCCGAACCGGGACAGGTCGTCGCGCTGCTCGGCCCGAACGGCGCCGGGAAGACGACGTTCGTCCGCTCGGTGGCGACACTCGTCCGGCCCGACGGCGGCACGCTGCGCGTGGACGGCGTCGACGCGGCCCGCGAACCGGGCCGGGTGCGGCGGCTCATCGGCCTCGCCGGCCAGTACGCGGCGGTCGAGGCGGCGATGACGGGACGCGAGAACCTGGAGATGGTCGCCCGCCTGTTCGGCCAGGGCCGCCGGGCCGCCCGCGCGAGCGCGGCCGAGGTGCTCGACCGGCTGTCCCTGGGCGAGGTGGCCGACCGGCTCGTCCGCACCTACTCGGGCGGGACGCGCCGCCGCCTGGACCTCGGCGCCGGCCTGGTCGGCTCGCCCCGGCTCCTGCTGCTGGACGAGCCCACAACCGGCCTCGACCCCCGCGGACGCATCGAGTTGTGGGACGCCATCGGCGATCTGGTGGCGGGCGGGACGAACGTCCTGCTCACCACCCAGTACCTCGACGAGGCCGACCGCCTCGCCGACCGCGTCGTGATCATCGACCGGGGCCGGGTGGCCGCCGAGGGCACGCCCCGGGAGTTGAAGGCGCGGATCGGCGGCGAGCTGGTCGAGGTCCACGTCCGCGACCGCGCCGCGATGGCGACCGCCGCCGGGGCCCTGGAGCCGATCGCCCCCGTCCACACCGACCCGTCGTCCCTCCTGGTGACGATGACCGCCGAGGACGGCCCCGACGACCTCCTGAAGGCCGTCCGAGCCCTGGCATCCCACCACGTGACCATCGAGGACATCACCCTGCGCCGCCCAACCCTCGACGAGGTCTTCCTAGCCCTGACCACCACCCCCGTACGGACCCCGTCATGACCACTCACGCGAGGACCGGTCGAGGCCGTCCCCTCCCGAAGACAGCGCACACCGGGGACCGAACCAGACGGGTCCCCGCCGGAGACCGCTCACCGCGCAGACGGGGCGGGCCGACGCAAGAAGGGAACCCGCAATGACCACCAAGGCCGAACGGCGCGCATACCGGTCGAAGGCCTCTGCCCGGCCGGGGCTTGGAAGCGGCCCGATCGGAGGGACGCCATGGCGGTGACGCGGGCTCCCGGCGGGGTGGGGTTCTGGGCGGCGGCGTGGGTGGTCTCCCAGCGCGGGATCCGGCGGACGCTCCGGACGCCGCAGATCATCGTGATGGGGCTCGTGCAGAGCGTCGCGTTCCTGCTCATCTTCCGGTACGTGTTCGGCGGCGCGATCGGGACGGGCGGCGTCGGATACGTCGACTACATGATCCCGGGGCTGCTGACGGTGAGCGGGCTGTTCGCCGGGATGAGCGCGGCGGTCGCGGTCGCCGAGGACCTCGCGTCCGGCTACGTGGACCGGCTGAGGTCGCTTCCGATGCCGCGCACCGCCGCGCTGGCGGGCCAGGTCGCGGCCGACACGGTGCGGGTCGCGCTGATCCTCACGGTGAGCGCCGCGCTGGCGTTCGCCGTCGGGTTCCGGGTCCACGCCGGCTGGGGGCCCGCGCTCGCCGGGCTCGGCCTGTGCGTCCTGTTCGGGTTCGCGTTCGTGTGGATGTTCGTGGCGCTGGGCCTGCTGACCGCGAACCCGCAGGCCGCGCAGGGCGTGGGGTTCCTCGCGCTCCCCCTGAGCTTCGTGTCCGGCGCCTACGTCCCCGTGGAGACGATGCCCGGATGGCTGCGGGGCTTCGCCGAGCACCAGCCGGTCACCGTCATGATGGACTCCGTGCGAGTGCTCACCCAGGGCGACGCCGCCCTCGCGCACGGGACCGGGTACTACGTGTGGCGGGCCCTGGCTTGGACCACCGCCATAGTCCTGGCATCGGCCACCGTAGCCGTCACCCGCTTCCGCAAGACATGACCTGGCACCAGAGCGGGACGCGGGAGAAGAGGGGGACTTGGTAGTGGGGGTGGCGTGGAGGGGGCGGAGATGAGCGGTGAGCGGGGCTCGATCGAGGTGGACGAGTTCCTGCCGCACGCGCCCGCGAAGGTGTGGCGGGCGCTCACCGAGCCGGATCTGCTGGCCCGCTGGCTGATGCCGAACGACTTCCAGGCCGTCGTCGGGCACCGGTTCACCTTCGCGGCCAAGCCGATCCCGGCGATCGGCTTCGACGGGGAGATCGCGTGTCGCGTCCTCGACGTCCAGGAACTGCGCCTGCTGCGCATCAGCTGGCGCGGCGGCGGCCTCGACACGACGGTGACGTGGCGGCTCGTCCCCGAGGGGCGCGGCACCCGCCTGTTCGTCGAGCACGCGGGCTTCGACCCGGACGACCCCGTCAACGCCTACGCATTCCGCGGCATGGGCAGCGGCTGGCGCACCGGCATCTTCCGCGCCCTGCGCGACATCCTCACCGACCTGCGCTGACCCCGCGCGGATCGGTGAGGAGCGGGAGGTCAGGCGACGGGTTCGAGGGGCGGGTTGTCGGCGAACTGGGTGCGGTAGAGGTCGGCGTAGCGGCCGGACGCGGCGAGGAGCTCCTCGTGGGTGCCGCGTTCGATGATGCGGCCGCTCTCCACCACGAGGATCAGGTCGGCGGCGCGGACGGTGGACAGGCGGTGCGCGATGACCACGGCGGTGCGGCCGTCGAGGGCCTCGGTCAGGGCCTCCTGGACCGCGGCCTCGGACGTGGAGTCGAGGTGGGCGGTGGCCTCGTCCAGGATCACCACGCGCTGCCGGGCGAGCAGGAGGCGGGCGATGGTGAGGCGCTGGCGCTCGCCGCCGGACAGGCGGTAGCCGCGCTCGCCGACGATGGTGTCGAGGCCGTCGGGCAGGCCCTCGATGAGGGCGTCGAGGCGGGCGCGGCGCAGGACGTCCCACAGCTCCTCGTCGGTCGCCTCGGGGCGGGCGAGCAGGAGGTTCTCGCGGATCGACTCGTGGAACAGGTGCCCGTCCTGCGTGACCATGCCGAGCGTGTCGCGGATGGCCTGGAACGACAGGTCGCGGACGTCGACGCCGCCGAGCCGGACGGCGCCGGAGTCGACGTCGTAGAGGCGCGGCAGCAGCTGCGCGATCGTCGACTTGCCCGCGCCGGACGAGCCGACCAGGGCGACCATCTGGCCCGGCTCGGCGCGGAACGAGACGTCGTGCAGGACGTCGACGCCGCCGCGGGTGTCGAGGGTGGCGACCTCTTCGAGGGAGGCCAGGGAGACCTTGTCGGCGGAGGGGTAGGCGAAGGTGACGCCCTCGAACTCGACCGCCACCGGGCCTTCGGGGACGTCGCGCGGCTCGGGCTTCTCAGTGACGAGCGGCTTGAGGTCGAGGACCTCGAAGACCCTCTCGAAGCTCACGAGCGCGCTCATCACCTCGACGCGGGCGCTGGCCAGGGCGGTCAGCGGGGCGTAGAGGCGGGTGAGCAGGAGGGCCAGGGCGACGACGGCGCCGGCGTCGAGGTGGCCGCGCAGGGACAGGAAGCCGCCGACGCCGTAGACGAGCGCGAGGGCGAGCGCGGAGACCATCGTGAGCGCCGTGATGAAGACGTGCTGCACCATCGCGGTGCGGACGCCGATGTCGCGGACGCGGCGGGCCCGGGCGGCGAACTCGTCCGACTCGCGGGCGGGGCGCCCGAACAGCTTCACCAGCGTCGCGCCGGGGGCGGAGAAGCGCTCGGTCATCTGGGTGCTCATCGCGGCGTCGTGCGCCGCGGCCTCGCGTTCGAGCTTCGCCAGGCGGCTGCCCATCCGGCGGGCCGGAAGGACGAAGACGGGCAGCAGGACCAGCGCGAGCAGGGTGATCTGCCAGGAGATGCGCACCATCACGGCGAAGGTGAGCAAGACGGTCACGAGGTTGCTGACCACTCCGGAAAGGGTGTCGCTGAACGCGCGCTGGGCGCCGATCACGTCGTTGTTGAGCCGGCTGACCAGGGCTCCGGTGCGCGTCCGGGTGAAGAAGGCGACCGGCTGGCGCTGGACGTGGTCGAACACGGCGGTGCGCAGGTCGAGGATGAGCCCCTCGCCGATGCGCGCGGACAGCCAGCGGTTGAAGAGCCCGAGGGAGCCCTCGGCGAGCGCCAGCGCGGCGATCAGCACGGCGAGCCACACGACGGTGGACGTCGCCTCATGGTCGACGATCGCGTTGACGACCCAGCCGGCGAGCACCGGCGTCGCCACCGCGATGACCGCCATCACCACGCTGAGCAGCAGGAAGGCCGTGAGCAGCCCCCGGTGCGGGCGGGCGAACCGGCCGATGCGCCGCAGCGTCGCCCGGGAGAACGGCCTGCTGTCCCGTGCGTTCATGGCGTGGTGCAGCGACATCCACGCCGTGACTTCCATGTCCATGGAGACCCCTGTGATCGTTAGCCTGGAACAACGAGCATGCGACCTCAAGAAAGGTTGAGGTCAAGCCGCCGCCGGATCCAAGGATCCCGCGGGGGTACGACATTCCGCGGAGGAAGGGCTGCCTGTGGACATCGACGAGATCCGGTCCGACACCCCCGGCTGCGCGAAGGTCGCTCATCTCAACAACGCCGGGGCCGCGCTGCCGCCGCGCCCCGTCATCGACGCGGTCGCAGGGCACTTCGAACTGGAGTCGCTGATCGGCGGGTACGAGGCGGCCGAACGCAACGAGGCCCTCATCGCGCGCTTCTACGACGCCGTCGCGAGGCTCCTGGGGGCCCGCCGCGAGGAGATCGCCTTCGTGGAGAACGCCACCCGGGCCTGGGACATGGCGTTCTACGCGATCCCCTTCGCGGAGGGCGACCGCATTCTGACGACGACGAGCGAGTACTCCAGCAACACGATCGCCTACCAACAGGTGGCAACAGCCAAGGGCGCGCGCGTGGAAGTCGTCCCGGACGACGCCGACGGCACCCTCTCGCTGGACGCGCTGGAGGCCGAACTGGCCAAGGGCGACGTCCGCCTGGTGTCGCTGAACCACATCCCCACGCAGAACGGGCTCGTCAACCCGGCCGCCGAAGTGGGACGGCTCTGCCGCGAGCACGGCGTCCTCTACCTCTTGGACGCGTGCCAGTCGGTGGGGCAGCTGTCCGTGGACGTCAACGAGATCGGTTGCGACCTCATGTCGGGCACCGGGCGCAAGTTCCTGCGCGGCCCGCGCGGCACGGGGTTCCTCTACGTCCGGCGGGAGATCCTGCGGACGCTCGTCCCGCCGTTCCTGGACCTTCAGGCCGCCGAATGGAAGGCGCCGGACGGGTTCGAGATGCGCGACGACGCGCTGCGGTTCGAGACGTGGGAACGGCACGTCGCCGGGCAGATCGGGCTGGGCGTCGCCGCCGACTACGCGGCCGGCCTGGGGACGGCGGCGATCGAGGAGCGCGTCCTCGGCCTCGCCGCCCGGCTCAGGGAGGAACTGGCCGCCCGCCCCGGCGTCACCGTCCTGGACAAGGGCGCCCGCCCGTCCGGCATCGTCACGTTCACCGTGGACGGCCAGGACCCGGCGGCCGTCAAGGCGGAGGCGAGAGAGAGCGGCGTCAACATCAACGTCACCCACCCGCTCTCACACGGATTCGACCCGCACGTCCGTCCAGCGGCCGTGCGGGCCTCCGTGCACTACTACAACACTGACGAGGAACTGGACCGGCTCCTGTCCGTGCTGCCTTGACTAAGGCCGCCCTCGGGGGCCGGGTTGGGGCCCCAAGGGGCGTCTTAGGGCGGGCAGGTCATGTGTTGGAGCGCGCCGCGCTGATGTCGGCGAGCGCCGACGCCGAGTCTTTCTCGATCGCCAGGTCGCCGATGGACACGATGCCCACCGGACGGCCGTCCTCCATGACGGGGAGCCGCCGCACGGACCGCTCCCTCATGATCTGCGCGGCCTTGTCGAGGGAGTCGTCGGGTCCGACGGTCGCGGTCACCTTGCTGGCGATCTCGCCGATCCTCGCCCGGGCGGGGTCGCCGCCCGCGGCGAGCCCGCGCACCACCAGGTCGCGGTCGGTGACGACGCCCTTCAGGTCGTCGCCCTCGGCCACCAGGACCGCCCCGATCTCCTCGTCGCGCATCGCACGCGCCACGGTCACGAGGTCGAGTTCCGGCGACACCGACGTCGGCGAGCCGGTCATGATGTCGCGGACTTTCGTGGCCATCGCTCACACACTCCTTGCTCGTGGGTCGTAGCCGGGATCGATGCGGCCCCTACCCGGCAGACGTGGCCTCACTCATCGCGTCCGGAACGGGGCGAGCACCCGCCGCGCCTCCGGGACGGCCACCACGAGCCGGTTCGGGTCGGAAGGCGCGGGACGGACCGGGATCGTGCGCAGGTCGACCCCGTCGCTCTCGTCGAACCCGCGTGCGAGGGTCCGCAGCGCCCCTGCGTCCAGCTTCGGATCGCTGCCGACCGAACGGGCGGCGACGGCGAGGAAGCGCGCGAACCGCACCGGGTCCCGCGACATCATCTCCCTGGCCCGCCGCGCCATCGAGGCGAGGAACTGCTGCTGGCGTGTGACGCGGTGCAGATCGGAACCGCTCCCGAGGCCGTGCCGCATCCGGACGTAGGCCAGCGCCTGCGTGCCCCCCACCCAGTGCCTGCCCCGGGTCAGCTTCAGCCCGGACCTCTGGTCGTCGACCGACGCCGGCAGCGTGATCTCGACCCCGCCGAGCGCGTCCACCATCCCCTTGAATCCCCTGAAGTCGATGGTCACGGTCTGGTCGATCCGGACGGCGGTCAGCGACTCCACCGTCTTCCGCGCGCAGGCCGCGCCGCCAAGGGTGAACGCCGTGTTGATCGTCCCCCCTTGCGCGAGGGTCCGGCCGCACGCGAGGCGCTCCACGGGGACGTCCCGTGGGATGCTCACCACCTGCGACTTCTTCCGGTCCGCGGGGATGTGCACGAGCATGATGGTGTCCGAGCGCGGCGGGCCGCCGTAGCCCGCGTCCAGCCCGAGGACGAGCACGTTCAGGGTCCCGGGCGCCGCGGGCGCGGTCGACTTCGTTGCGGCGGGTCTCGCGTCGCGCCCGTGCAGCACCTCGGCCGGGACGAGGATCGCGGCCGCCGTCACCGCCGCGACCAGGCCGAACAGCGTCCACCGCACAGCGCCCGTCCGCCGCGCCATGCCGGTCCAAGGCGTGAGGCCGGTCCACCACGTCATGCCGCGGCGCCTGCGGCGGTCTCCGTCCAGCAGCCGGTTCCGCTGCCGGGCGAGGGACGGCGGGGGCTCGTGCTCCAGGTCGCGGCCGAGGTCGCGGAGCAGTTCCAGGTCGTCCACGGTCACGCCTCCTCGCGCGTCGGGTCGGTGTCGCCGAGCGCCGCGCGGACCTTGCGCCGCGCCCGGTTGAGGCGGGAGCGGACCGTGCCGACCGGGATGCCGAGCGCCCGCGCCGCCTCCTCGTAGGACAGGTCGCCCCAGGCCACCAGCAGCAGGACGTCCAGATCGCGGCGTGCGAGGCCGGACAGCGCCGCCGCCAGCGCGGGACGCGTCGCCGACGCGGTCACCCCCGCGGCCACGCGGTCGTCGGGCCCCTCCACCGGGCCGTCCACCGGACTCCGCCGCAGTGCCCGGTAGCGGGCGGCCTCCGCCCGGTGGTGCCGCGCGACCAGCTTGGTCGCGATGCCGAACAGCCACGGCCGCGCGTCCCGCTGCTCCAGGTCGTAGCGGTGCCGCTTGCTGAACGCGACCAGGAAGGTCTCCCCGACGACGTCCTCAGCGGACTCGGGGCCGAGCCTGCGGGAGACGTACCGGTAGATCATCGCCGAGTAGCGGTCGAACAGCGCGGCGAACGCCTCGGGATCGGCGAGCGAACTCTCGATGAGAGCGGCGTCGCACTCCCGAGCCGTCGGGGGAACGGTCATCGCGACCACCATGGCATGCGCACCGGGCCTTCCCGTGCGGGGACGTTGTCAGCGGTGTATCTCCGCAACCCGCCCCACGGGTTCACGCCGGGGGGCCGGACCACGATTGGAACGGGGTCACGATCGGGCCGGTTCGCGACTGGTCCGGGACACGGCGCCGTTGATACGGAATCCGGCGAACCTTCCCGATAAAATGCGCATCCTCATATGCACGGGGTTGTCGCCAGGACCGCTCCGCCGCCTGTCGGGGTACGAGCAGAGGGGGTCTGCACGTGGGCGACGACGCCGAACTGGGCGAGGAATCGGCGCGCAACAGAACGGCCGAGTTCCGCGTGCCGGCGAAGGTCGACCTGACCCGTCCGGACATCGCCGTCCGCCGTCCCGCCAAGCCGCAGGACGAGCCCGGCGACGAGGCCGCCGACGCGTCCGAGGAGGAGGCGTCCGGCGACGAGGCGGGCAGCGAGTCCGGTGACGAGGCCGGCGGCGATCCGGGTGAGAAGCCCTCGGGCCCCACCTGGTACGTCCAGTTCACGCCTCCCTCCGAGGACGAGGAGCCCGAACGGGACGAACCGTCCCCCGCCGCGCCTCCGCCCCCGGAGACCAAGCCCTGGCGTGCCACGTCCTCTTCCGCGCAGGATGAGGAGCCGTCCCAGGAGGAGGACGCCGCCGCCTCTCCTCAGGATGAGGCCCCCGCTGAAGAGCCCCCGGCCGAAGAGCCCCCAGGCGACGACGCGACCCAGGCCACCGCGCCCCAGCCGATCCGGCCGCCCGACACCACCCAGGCGAAACCGCAGGAGCGCCCCGGCGAATCCCGCGCGACGCGCGACCTCCGGGCGCCCCGGCACGGCGCGCCCCCGGCCCCCGGCGCCCCCACGGAGCCCGGCGCCCCCGCCGAGTCCGGGGCGCGCCGGGAGTCCGGCGCACAACACACCCCCGGCGCGCCTCCGCAGCCCGGCGAAGCCCCGCCCTCGGCCGCAACCCCCCGAACCAGCGGCCGTCACGCGGCACGTCCAGCGACCGAGCGCCCCCAGGCCGCGCCTTCCGCACAATCGCAACCGCAGGGACGTCCTGGCGACGTCGACGACTCACGCGGGACCGCAGCACCGCCGACCCCCACGCGACACACCGCACCTCCCGACACGCAACGCCCCCAAGGCCAGGCTTCCGCGCGGCCGCAACCGCAGCAACGTCCCGGCGATGGCCGTGAAGCACGCGGTGACCGGGCACGCCACGCGCAGCCCGAGACCGAACACCCCCAGCCGGCGCCCGCGACGCAGCAGGAAACACCCCGCGACGTCCGCGAGGCGCGAGAGAACCCGGCGCCGCCGAGGCTGACGTGGCAGGCGGCACCCCCCAGCACCGAACGCCCCCAGGGTGCGGCCTCCGCGCCGCCGCAACCGCAGGAACACCCCGGCGACGTCCGCGAAACACGCGGCCGGGGGCGACAGGCGCCGCCCGACGCCGGACGCTCCCAGAGCGCGCCCGCGGGCCCGCAGGAAGCATCCGCCGACGTTCGCGAAGAGCACGGTAGCGCGGCGCCATCCATCCGGTCGCGGCACGCGGCACCCCCCGGCACCGAGCGTCGCCAGGGCCCGGCCCCCCGCACCGGCCCTGCTCCGCGGCGGCCGCAGGAACGTCCCGGCGACGGCCGCGATGTGCGCGGCAACCGGGCGCTGCCCGCTCCGCAACGGCATTCCGCGCCGCCCGAGGCCGAAAGCCCCCACGGCGCGGCAGCACCGGCGCCCCCGCAGGACGCACCCGGCGACGTCCGTGGCAGCGCCCCCTCCTCGGCCGGGCCCACGCGGGTCGAGCGATTGCCGGACCTGTCGCAGGGCGGGCCCTGGGAGGCCTCACTCCCGGCTCCGGCGGCGCGGACGTCCGGGCAGTGGAGCGTGCCTTGGGACGGGACGGCCGCCCCGCCGGGCCAGCCGGGCCCGCCGCTGCCTGCGCCCGGCCCGCCGCTGCCTGCGCCCGCGCCCGCCACGGCCGAGAAGCGCAAGGGCAAGCGGCGCTGGCTCGTCGTCGTCGCGGCCATGCTGGTCCTCGTGGCCGGGGTCGTGGGCGGGCAGTTGCTGCGGCCGCCGCCCGAGCCGACGGTGCGGCTGGCCATCGCTTCGAACCACACCTTCCCCGGACAGGCGCCGACGCTGCCCTGGCCCGCGGCGGGCCAGGCGGTGCTCTACGTGGACGGGCTCGGCACGATGGGCTCGTCGGGCGGAGCGGTGCCGACGCCCACGGCGAGCGTCGCCAAGGTGATGACGGCCTACGTGTACCTGCGGGAACATCCGCTGGAATCCGGTCGGCCCGGGCCGGTGCTGACGGTGTCGCCGCAGGCGGCGGCGCTGATCCCGGCGCGCAAGAGGCGCGGCGAATCGCTGCTCGGCGTCACGGCGAACCAGCGGCTGACGCAGCGCAAGGCCCTGGAGGCCCTGCTCATCATCTCGGCGAACGACGTGGCGCACGAGCTGGCTCGCTGGGACTCCGGCGGCGACCAGCCGTTCGTGGCGAAGATGAACGACGCGGCGAGAACACTGGGCATGACCGGCACCCGCTACACCGACCCGAGCGGCTACGACTCCGGCACCGTCAGCACCGCCGCCGACCAGGTGAAGCTGCTGCGGGCGGCGATGAAGATCCCGGCGTTCACCGAGATCGTGAACAACCGGATGTACGTGCCGGACGGCGGCGGCTCGCCCCGGCAGGGCGGCAACTTCATCCTCGGGCGCAACGGCGTGGTCGGCGGCAAGACCGGATACACCGACGCGGCGGGCGGGAACTTCGTGTTCGCCGCGCACCGCAACGTCGGCGGCACGCAGACCCTGATCGTCGGCGCTGTGATGGGCCAGCGCTCCCCCAGCGCCGCGGACGCCGTCAACGCGGCGGAGGGCATCCTCGTCGCGGCCGAGCAGGCGCTGGTGACGGCGCCGCTGGCACGCGCCGGGGACACGGTCGCCTGGCTCGACGACGGGCTCGGCGGCCGGAAGGCGCTGACCGCCACGTCCCAGGTGAGCGTCGTCGGCTGGCCCGGCCTGACCGTGCCGGTCGGGTTCGACGGCGACCCGCCCGCCGAGCCCGAGCGCGGCACGAAGGCCGGTGTGGTGGAGGCGGGCGCCGCCCGGGTGCCGGTGAAGGTCGGCACGGGACGGGCCCCGTCCGTCATCAAGCGCCTGACCCGCCTCAGCTAGCCGTTTCGGGCTCAGGCGTAGAGGGCTGAGAGGAAGCGGATCAGCAGGGCCTCGCGGGTGGCGGGCGGCAGGGCGTCCAGGATGGCGTTGACCATGGCCATCTCCGGTTCCGCGCCCCCGGCGAGGTCGACGCCGACCGACGCGAGCAGCCCGGCGAACCCGGCGTCGTCGAGGCTGTCGAGATCCAGGCCGGCGAGCGCGTCCACCAGCTCGGACGGGACGTCCGGCGGCCCGGCGGCGCGGGCGGCCTTCACCGCGTCGGCCAGAGCGGCGAGGAGCGCGTCGACGTCGCTGACGCCGGTCAGCGTGAAGTGCAGGTTCGGCGGGATGCCCTGGTAGGACAGCTGCGGCTGGAAGAACCAGCCGCGGGCGCGGGCCTCGTCGGCGACGACGAACACGTCCAGCGCCGGGTCGGACGAGGCGACCGCGACGAGCGGGGCGGCGGGCTCGCCGAGCACCCGCAGGCCCGGGATCCCGGCGACGCCCGCGGCCAGCCGCTCGGCCGCCCCCATCGCGGACTCGGCCAGCTCCCGGTAGCCCCGCGCGCCGACCGCCATGAGCGTCGCCCACGCCGCGCCCAGCGGGCCGGCGCTCTTGCTGCTCTGCACGCCCGCGTTGATGACGGTGTAGCCGGGCCATTCCGCGGACGCGAAGTAGGCGTGCCGGCGGAGCGACTCGTCCGCGAACAGCACGACCGACGCACCCTTGGGCGAATAGCCGTACTTGTGGAGGTCGCAGGAGAGGGACGTCACGCCCGGCACGGACAGGTCGAACGGCGGGACGTCGCGCCCGGCGTCGCGCAGCCAGGGCAGCACCCAGCCGCCGACGCAGGCGTCCACATGGCACGGCACCCCGGCGGAGGCGGCAAGGGCGGCGATCTCCGGGACCGGGTCCATGACGCCCTGCGGGTAGGACGGCGCGGAGGCGACCATCAGCACCGTCCGAGGCGTCAGCGCGGCGGCGGTCGCGGCAGGATCGGCGCGGAACGCGTCGTCCACGGGAACGTGCACGACCTCCAGGCCGAGGTAGTGCGCGGCCTTGTGGAACGCGGGGTGCGCCGTCGTCGGCAGCACGATCTGGGGCCTGCCCTCCACCGGCCGGGCGTCCCGTGCCGCCTTCACCGCCAGCATGATCGACTCGGTCCCGCCGCTGGTGAAGATGCCGGACCCGCCCCCGAGCTTGCCGGCGACGGCCCCGACGATCCGGCGTTCGAGCGCGACGATGCTGGGGAACGCGGTCGGATCCAGGCAGTTGACCTCCAGCATCTCCTGGTAGGCGGTGGCGGCGAGGTCGTGCACCGCCTCACGCCCGGTGTCGTAGACGTAGGCGGTGACCTGGCCGCCGCGCACGGGCAGGTCGGCGTCCCGCAGCCCGGCGAGCTCGGCGAGCAGTTCGGCGGCTGGACGGCCGGTCTCGGGAAGGCGCCCGGATTCGGGGAGGCGGTCAGACGGCATGTTCCGGTGTTTCCTCAACAGGACGGTGGACGGCGGCCCGCCGGCTGTACGCCAGCAGGAGGGGGACGCTGAGCAGCAGCAGCACGGCCGGGACGAGCGTGAACCCGGCGGTCAGCCCGTCGAGCGCCGAGTCCGGCTGGACGACGGGGGTGTCCAGGTCGGAGGACCTGAACGACGAGGCGGCCAGGATCAGCGCGAAGACGCCGGGTCCGAGGGCGAGCGCGCCCGTCTCCGCCGCCGTCCACAGCCCGGTGAAGGCGCCGGACTGCGCGTGCCCCGTCCGCCCGGCGTCGGCGTGGACGGTCTCGGGCATCAGCGACAGCGGCAGCAGCTGGACGGCGGCGTAGCAGACGCCGACCACCGCGCTGAGGGCGAGGACCCCGGCGGTGGAGGTGATCAGCGGGTAGGCCGCCGCCGCGGCCGCGGCGAACACCACCAGCGCCGCCGCGTAGCAGCCGACCTCCCCGTACCTGCGCGCCAGCCACCGCCACAGCGGGACCGCGAACGCGCTCGGCGCCACCATGCAGACGAACATCGCCGAGGTGAGCCCGTAGTCGTCCAGCCGGTACGTCGCGACGTAGGGCGCGCCCGCCAGCATGATCGCGACGGCGAGGGTGTTCCCGACGTGCGCGCCCATCAGCAGGAAGAACGGCCGGTTGCCGCGGGCGGTGCGCAGCGCGGCGAACAGCCCGAGCGGGTGCGGCCCCGGGCGGGAGGGGATCCAGCGGGTGGCCAGCGTGCTGGCCACCATCGCCGCGCCCATGATGAGCCCGATCACGGCCCCCATCAGGGCGTATCCGGCGCGCCCGCCGCCGGCGGAGTCGGTCAGGACGGGCGCGAGCCCGCCCGCGACCAGGATGCCGACCGTCAGGCAGACGACCCGCCACGCCATCGCGCGGCCGCGCTCGGACGGATCGCCCGAGATCTCGGCGGGCAGCGCCACGTACGGCACCTGGAAACACGCGAACGCGCTGGCGGCCAGCAGGAACACGATCCCGGCCCAGCCGGCGGCGAACCCCGGGGAGTCGACCGGGACGGCGAACATCGCGGCGAACAGCAGCGGCAGCGTCAGCGCGCCCAGCAGCAGCAGGCGGGTGCGGCGCCCGGTCCGGACGGCCTCGCGGTCGCTGGCGGCGCCGACGACCGGGTTGAGCAGCACGTCCCACGCCTTGGGGATGACGAGGACGGCCCCGGCGATCGCGGCCGTCACGCCGAGGACGTCGGTGAGGTAGTACAGGAGCAGCAGCCCGGGGACCGAGGAGAAGACGCCCGTACCGACCGAGCCGACGCCGTAGCCGAGGAGCCGCCGCCGGGGCAGGGCGTGCTTCGCCGGGGTCAGGGCGGGGGTCCCCGGAGGCACCGCGGCGGTCATCCGGTGACGTCGGCGCGCATCCGGACCGCCGCGGCGATCGTCCGGCGCATGTGGGCGCGGAACCGGGCCACCGCCTGCGGATCGTCCAGTTTCCGGCGTTTCCCATCCTGGTCGAGGATGCCGCCGGCGCCGAAGCCGTGCGTGCACCACACGACCGTCCACACGAGGTAGTCGAGGTCGGCCTCGTCGCCCACGATGTCGCGGACGGCCTCGCTCGCCAGATCCATCATCGGCCGCACGTACTCGTCGTCCAGATGCGCGACGTCGGCGGCGTCTGCCAGCCACCGGTGCATCCACAGTGCGGGAATCTCGGGCCGCTCCACACAGAGCATGACGTACCGGTCGACGACCTCGAGGAGGCCCTCCTCGTCCGGGGTCATCTCGGCTATCGCCTGTTCCAGCACCTGCCGCTCGGCGTGGTGGGCACGTTCCATGACGACGAGGTACAGGTCGCGCTTGCCGCCGACGTGGTAGGCCACGGTGGCGACGTTGAGCCCGGCCGCCTCGGCGATCATGCGGGTCGACGTCCCGTCGTAGCCCAGGGCCGCGAACAGCCGGGTCGCGGCCTCGATGATCCGCTCTCGCCCGTTTTCGCTGCTGCTCATAAGGACCACGCTAGGTGCTCGAACCGCGCTCGGTCAATCGATTGATTGAGCCTCCGGGGGCGCGGTGAGCCAGACGGTCAGCACCATCTCCAGCTCCAGCCGCAGGCTCGGCTCGTACAGCCGCTCCCCGAACAGCTCCTCCAACTGGTGCAGCCGGTACCGGACGGTTTGTGGGTGAACGTGCAGGCGGCTCGCCACTTCGGTCGCGTTGAACCCGTTCTGCACGCAGGCGAGGAGCGTCTGCATGAGCCGCTCGCGGTGCCTGGGCCGGACGTTCTTCAACGGCGCGAGCCGCAGCTCGGCGACCGCGCGCACCAGCTCCTCGTCCTTGAAGACGACGAGCGCCGGCATGTGCTCGGCACAGCGGATCAGCCGGTCGGACGGCAGGATTCCGCGGCGTGCGAGCGGCAGCGCCTCCCGGGCCCAGCGCAGGGACCTGGCCGCGTCCTCGGTGCGGACCGTGGGGCCGAGCGCGGCGACCCAGTCGCGCAGCGCCGACTCCAGCATCCGGCCGCGTCCCGGGCCCTCCGGGTCGGGGACGAGCAGGCAGGGCTCGCGGCGGTTGACGTCGGCGAGCACCTCGGGCGGCAGGGACGGCGGCGAGAAGGGCCGCCGCCTCCGCTCGTACAGGACGACGGCGGCGACCGTGCGCGGGACGCGCCACTGGGCGAGGCGGGCCAGGTCCGCGACGGCCTGCGGGGCGGCGGGGGGCTCGGCGAGCAGCAGGTCGAGCAGCCGGCGGCGGCGGTGCTCCAGCTCGCCCGCCTCCTGTTCGCGGGCCTTGGTGTAGCCCTCGGTGGCGGCGCGGGCGATCTCGTCCAGGAACTGGAAGATCGCCTCGGCGATGCCCGCGAGGACGCCCCGTGAGATGTTGTAGCGCTCCGACTCCGCGGCGAACCGGCGCCAGGCGACCCGGGCGCCGAGCCGCATCGAGGTCTGCAGGACGTCCAGGCTGCGGCCCTCGCGCGCCTCCGCCCAGCCGATCTCCCGGTAGACGGCGGCGACCGGCTCCCAGGAGCTGCCCGGGTCCATGATGAGGTCGACGAACTGGCGCAGCGCCCCCTCGACGGCGAGCCGGACGAGCCGCGCGTACTCCTCGTCCTGCGGCCGGGAGTACTCGGGGATCCCGGCGAGGATCTCCTCGATCATCTCCTCGGCGAGGGCGTCCAGGTGAGGCCGGAACATGGTGGACAGCTCGCGCGGGATGCCGGCCAAAGGCTTCAGCGGCGAGCGCTCTCCCAGGGTCGTGGTCACCGTTTCGCACCTCCCGCACGGAAGCTACAGACGACCGCCCGGACGGGCTGCAAGACCCGTTACGCATTGCGCTGCGTCACTTATAAGTCAACTGACAAACCCGTCACGCCACGCGGGGACGCCGAGCGGAACGTACGTCCCGCACGGCGACCGGACTTCACGCGCGGCGGGGGCCGGGGGCGGCGAACACGGCCGCGGCGCCGAGGGCGAGGTAGATCAGCCCGGTCGCGTACCGCTGCCGCCGCCGGAACCCGGGGCGGGCCCGCAGCCACGCACCGATCGACCCGGCGGCGACCGCGTACACGATGTCGACGGTCAGCCCGATCAGCGCGGTCGCGGCCCCCATCACCGCGATCTGGAGCGGCACCGCACCCGCGTCCTGGTCGACGAACTGGGGCAGGAACGCGAGGAAGAACAGCACGACCTTCGGGTTGAGGACGTTGACGAGCACGCCGTCCAGGTAGACGCGGTGAAGCGGCCGCGGTTCGAGGTCGAGGTCGTCGGCGTGGTGGCGGTTGCGCAGCGTTCTGTACGCGAGGTAGATGAGGTACGCGGCGCCCGCGTAGCGCAGGAACCCGAACGCGGTCGCGGACGCGGCGACGATCGCGGACAACCCGGCCGCGGCCGCGCCGATGTGGACGAGCGTGCCGGTCTCGACCCCGAGCGCGGACGCGATCCCGGCGCGACGGCCCTCACCGACGCTGCGCGTGGTGATGTAGAGGTGGTTCGGGCCCGGGATGGCGACGAGCGTCAGGGCGGCCAGCAGGAACAGCAGCGGGTTCGTCATGGGAGCACGCTAGGACCGGAATGGTCCGTCCTCCAGATCCAATGCCTGCCCGGCAACATGGACCAAAGCGGGCCTGCCGGGGAGGTTGGCCGGATCAGGTCGGGGTGGGGGCGGCGAAGGCACCGGCCAGCACCAGGCGGCCGGCGGTGCGGACCATCGCGGCGACCTCCTCGGCCGGCTGGCGCAGCGAGGCCAGGCTGATCAGCGCGGAGAGCAGGATGTGGCCGAGGACGATCTCGACGTCGTCCCGCTCGGGCACCGGGTCGCCGATCGCCGTCGAGAGCCGGTCGCGCAGGAACAGGAACAGCACGGTGCGGGCGTCGTCCACGCTGGAGTCGTCCGAGGTCACGGCCTGGATGATCGCCGAGGTCAGGGTCGGCTCCGCCGCCGCGACGTACACGATGCGCTCCAGCAGCGCGGTGAGCCGCTCCTGCGGGGTGTCGCCCACCGCGAGCGCGTCGATGTCGTCGGTGACGCGGTGCGCCCACGTCGCCGCCACCTCCGTGAGCAGGTGGTCCTTGGTGGCGAAGTACCGGTAGACGGTCGCGCGGGCGACGCCGGCGCGGTCGGCCACGTCGTGCATGGTGACGGCCGGGTAGCCGCCTTCCAGCGCGAGTTCGCGGGCGGAGTCGATCAGCCGCTCGCGCCGCGCCTGCTGATCCTTGCTCAGCGTCCGCGTGACGGTGAACCGCGCATCGCCGCTCAATTCGCCCTGCCTTTCCGCATGGCCCGCCTCGCCGTGACCGTCCCCCATTCTTCCGTACATCGGCCGCGAACGCGGCATCTAGGACGTAGGCCTCCCAACCGGCGCCTCCTCGTCCACGATAGACCTACCGCTTGCTTGGGTGAGACGCTAGTCTCACCTTAAGTCTCCCCCTCCCGCCCCGAGGAGCGAGCCCGTGGACATCGACCTGCTCGACGGCGAGATGTACGCCACCGACCCCTGGTCCGTCTACGCGAGACTGCGCGCGGAGGCCCCCGTCTACCACGACGAGGGGAACGGCCTCTGGGGCGTCTCGCGCCACGCCGACGTGTTCGCGATCGAGCGGAACCCCAAGATGTGGACCAACTCGGGCGGCTACCGCCCGCAGCTGCCGGCCGACCCGTCGATGATCGGGCAGGACGACCCCGAGCACGCGCACCGCCGCCGCATGGTCTACCAGCGATTCACCCCGCGCGGCGTCTCCCGCTACGCCGAGCGCATCCGCGCGACCGCCGTCGACTGCATCACCACGGCCCTGGAGGCGGGCACCGTGGACGCCGTCCCGACCCTGGCGGCTCCCCTGCCGGCCCGCGTGATCGGCTGGCTGCTCGGCTTCCCCGAGGACATGTGGCCGCGCCTGGTCCACTGGTCGGCGACGGCCGTGTACGCGGGCGGCGGCCTCCGCTACGTCACCGACGACGCGACGATCGCCGCCGGGGAGTACGCCGTCGCGGTACTGGACATGGCCAAGGACCGCCGCACCTGCCCGACCGACGACCTGCTGTCCGTCTGGTCGAACGCGGGCCCGGACCAGCCCGCCTACGACGACGAGCACCTCGCCCACGAGGCCCTGCTCCTGCTGGTCGGCGGCGCCGAGACGACCCGGACCGTCATCGCCACCGCCCTGGACGCCCTCATCCGCAACCCCGCGGAGTGGCGGAAGCTGCGCGACGACCCGTCCCTCATCCCGGACGCCGTCGAGGAGTTCGTCCGCTGGACGACCCCGATCCTCAACATGTGCCGGGTCGCCGCCACCGACGCCGAGATCGCCGGCGTCACGATCCCGGCGGGCGGCCAGGTCGTGCTGATGTACGGCTCCGCCAACCGCGACGAAACGGTCTTCGAGTCCCCGGACGTCTTCGATGTGACCCGCCGCCCAGGCGACCACATAGCCTTCGGCCTGGGCCCCCACTTCTGCCTGGGCGCGTCTCTCGCCCGCCTGGAACTCCAGATCTTCTTCGAGGAGTTCACAGCCCGCGTGGACACCGCAGAATGGGCCGACGACGAGGGCCCCCGATTCCTCCGCAACGCCTTCGTAAGAGGCGTAACAGAGTTCCCCATAACCCTGACCCCCCGCTAACCCACCCGCGAAGGGGACGAGAGGCTCACAGCGACCCGTTCGGCCACGCTCGATCCAGCGCGCCCAGGTTTATGAGGGCGCTGACGAAGTGCCGAAAAGCGCCGTGGCTGATGATGATCCTGGGGCCATCGGGGTCCTTGCTGTCACGGAACGCCACCACCTGTGAAATCCCCGCGATCTCGACACAGTTGTCACCCTCGGCCGTGCTCCGTGAAGCCCTGCGCCACGCCGCCTCATGCAAGATCATATTTTCCACGAGCTTGTCCTCACGAGCGACAAATGGAGCCTACAGGTTCTTAAGGCTCTCTATGAGATGTTGAAATTCGCTTCGACCGACGCGGACTTCGAGACCCTCCGGGTCCTTGCTGTCGCGGACGGCGACGACCTTGGAAATCAGTGCGACTTCGATACAGGCGTCGCCCTGTTCGCTGCTGCGAGAAGACTTGCGCCACTTCACTTCTGTTACGTCCATCGTTCTTCTATCGCCTTTCTGATGAGAGATCGCGTGTCTCTCACGTTCAACGCCTCCGACTGAAGGATCACGAAGGTCTCATTCGCCGTTGCGATCTCATCTGGGTCGGTGGTCGTCTCACCTCCCCACGCCTTGATCCCATACGCCACCTGCTTGTGATCAGGGCGCGTTGCAATATGAAACGACCCCCAGACGTTCCTAATGTACCGAATGGGAGCGATCTGCAACTGAACCGCCCCGCCCATGGACAACTCACAGAGATATTCCAACTGCTCCTTCATGACGCCCGGCCCTCCAACCTCGCGATAGAGGACCGTCTCGTCCACAATGACGGAGATGATCGGAGGCGGGTTCCTGTGCAGAATCTCCTGCCGTCGCATCCGATTCTTAATTGCGTCCTCATCCCGCAAGAGGACGCGAGCATAGGCCTCCTTCTGCAAAAGGCCGGGGACCAGCCGCTCCTCGTAAGCGCGGACCATGATCGCAGACTGCTCGGCCTTGGGATAGCTGGCGAAGTGCTGGGGGTACTTGTCGGACTTGATCGATTCTAGTAGTTCATCCCAGGCTTCGACGAGGGTCGTGCCGGACTTGAGTGCACGGTCGAGCCGGAGCGCCATATCCCGGCGGCAGCGCGTCCGCCCGGACTCGATCTGTGTGATGTAACTGCGTGTCACGTTCACCAGGTCGGCAAGCCGCTGCTGATTGAGGTCAGCGGCCCTGCGGAGGCGCCTGACCTCCGCGCCGAAACTCAGGAACTCGGGCTTGATCCTGTTCTGCATCGGTACGGAACCTCTCATTGAGGGGGTTACTGATGCGGTAGTTACTGTGAGTGTTCTGGCATTGCTTTGCAGGTACCCGGAAATCGTAGACCGCCCTGTGACTTCATGGTGCTCGTTCGACCACACAGGGTGATAGCTACGGATTCTTTCGTTTTGGCGATTTGGCCCCGTTTGAGATCACCCTCTATCCAAGCTGGAGGGATTCGCCGATGCCAGCGATCATCCTCACGCCCGAGGCCCCGCCGCTCGTCCTGGAACCGTCCGACGAGGCTCCCGCGAAAGCGCGCCGCTACCTCATCGACCGGTTCCGCGAGCTCGGGCACGCCGACGACTTCGTTGGGCGACTTGTGGTTACCGAGTTGGTTACCAACGCCTACAAGCACGTCGGGGTCGGGCACATCGTCGTGCGGATCTTCCCTGACATGCGCGAGCCGCTCACCGTCATCGAGGTGTGGGACGAGAGCAGTGCCCTTCCCGTCGTCCAGGGCGAGTCCGACGACGCCGAGGGCGGGCGCGGTCTGCTGCTGATCGAGCAGCTCGTCCACGACTGGGGTGTCCGGCCGCTCAACGAGGAAGGAAAGATCACATGGGCCCGCTGCGCCCGCTGATCGTCCAGGCGGGAGGGCGCCTGCTGTGGCGGACCCGATCCGGGCGCGCGACGGCGATCCGGCATCTGGAGCTGCTCGCCGCCGCGATCGAGGCCAGGGGCTACCGCTGTGTCAGGCACTACCAGGCCGACGACTTCCCCACCTGGAGGCCGCTGCTGTGGATCCTCGCGTTCAGCCCGGACGACCACGTCCGCCTGACGGTGAGCGCCCGTGCCACACCCGGCAGGACCTGGGCCTACTACGAGGCGGGACGCGGCAGGCGCGGCTACCTCTCCCCTTGCGACGACACGGACCGCGCCGCCGACCATGTGGACAGGCTCCTCAAGCACCGCATGTTCCCGTCCACCTGGTAACCCCTCGCCTCCCGCTAACCGAGCGGCTCGGCGCGGCGGCGGCCTTCAGGTTCGACCAGATGGGGGTGAGCGGTGGTCAGGAGGCGGATGGACCCAGCGCGGCATCCTGGCGCGGGGTTCCGGGGCGGGGTTCCTTGAGTTCGATGAACACGGAATGGGTGGCGGTTTCGCCGACGTTGCGGCCCTGGTGCTCCTGCGCGTCCAGCCAGCGGACCTGACCCGCCTCCAGGTCCACCTGGGCCTCGCGGCCTCCGGCGGAGATCACCCGCTGGAACGAGGACAGGGTCACCATGACGCTGTCCGGATGCGAGTGCAGGTGCGTCGCGTCACCCGGCACGTCCCGGTACTCCAGCACCCGCACCCGCTCGTTCTCCCACAAGACCCGGTACAGCTGCGGGTCGGTGACCACAGGGTCCTCGTTCATGGGACTACAGTACCATGACGGGATGGCAGTACCATATGAGGCGACCGGGCGCGTACGGCAGAAGCAGCGCACCCGCAATGCCCTCGTCGAGGCCGCCCGGTCACTGCTGGAGAGCGGAGACACCCCGACCGTGGAACAGGCGGCCGACGCCTCCGGCATCTCGCGGACCACGGCCTACCGCTACTTCCCGAACCAGAGGCACCTGATCCTGGCCGCGATACCGACCATCGACCGGCCCAGCCTGCTCGAACAGGACGCCCCCGACGACGTCCACGCCCGCCTCGACCTGGTCATCACCGAGCAGACGGAGATCCTGCGCGAATGGGAGCCGCAACTGCGGGCCGCACTGCGGGTCTCGCTGGACCAGGCACCGCAGACCCCGGACGACGACCGTCCGGCGCTACGGCAGGGCAGGGCCATCGCGTGGATCGAAGACGCCCTGGCGCCGCTGGCCGAGACGCATCCGGACATCGACCGCAGACGACTCGCCGTCGCCATTCGCGCCGGCTGCGGTATCGAGGCCTGGGTCTGGATGGTCGACATCGCCGCCCTGCCACGCTCGGAGGCCGCGACCCTCATGCACGAGTCCGCCCAAGCACTACTGACCGCGGCTCTGGCACGAGACAACGAATCTTTCCGGCCACACCCCTGAGCGGGTGGAGCGTCACTGCTCGGCGGAGGGAGGCGGCAGGAGCCTGCCGGACATGCCGCCGCTCACCTGGATCACCTCACCCGTGACGTAGCCAGAGGCGTCATCGGACAGCAGCCATGCCACCACCGACGCGACATCGCCCGCCGACGCGGCCCGGCCCAGCGGCACCGTCGCCAGCGCTCGCTTCAGACGTTGTTCGGCCGCGGCTTCGGCCTGGGCCGAGGGAGGGATCCACGTGGGGGAAACCGCGTTCACCCTTCCGCGTGGAGCGGAGGCGACGATTTCGCGCGCCAAGGTCTGGACGAGGCCGTACGTCACAGCGGATTTGGCGGCGGCGTAGTCGGCAAATCCGTCCTCACCGAAACGGGCGGCCGCCGACCCGACGAAGACGAGCGAGCCGTGACCGACCTCGTGCACGTGTTTCAGGTAGGCGCGGGAAGTGAGGAAAGCGGTGGTCAGGTTCTGGTCCAGGGTCCTGCGCCACCGCTCAAGCGTCATGTCGCGCGTCGGCACGGGCGGCCCCGGCCATCCCCCGGCGTTGGCGACGACACCCGCGAGAGGCCCCGCGCGCTCGACCGCGCGCTCGATCAGCGCGTCGACCTCGGACTCCTCAAGCAGATTCGCCCGAAGGGGGATCCCTCCCGTGTCGTCGGCCAGACCGTGGGCGGCGGTGGCCCCGCTCCGGTAGTGAATGATCGGCACGGCGCCTTCGGCCGCCAGCCTCCGCACGATCGCGGAGCCCAGCAGGCCCGATCCGCCGGTGACCAGGACCGCCTTGCCGCCGAGTCCGAGACGCACGCGTTGCCCCTCAGACCTCGACCGCGGTCCCCGTCACAACGCCCAAGGGCGTCGCGTCCACCGCGCGTGCGACCGCGGCGGCGTCAGGAAAGCTCGGCATCGTCCCGGCGCCCCGTACGGCGCACGCCGCGGAAGTGACCGCCCACCGCAACGCGTCCGGCAATGATCGCCCGGCGGCCAGCGCCGCCGTCAGGGCCCCGACGAAGCAATCGCCGGCGCCCGTCGTGTCGACGATGTCTGGGACCGGAGCGACCCGCTGCACCACGACGCCGGGCCGGAGCCGGTCAGCACGGACAGCGCCGTCGCCGCCCAGCGTCACGATGGTCGTAACGTCCCAGCCATCGGCCAGTCGGCGACAGGCCGCCGCCGCATCGCCACCAAGATCAAAAGCCGCGGGCGGCAGTTCCGTCCCCGTCGCGGCGGCCAGCTCGGCGGCCTCACCCGCGTTCACGACGAGGACGTCCACGTCGCGCAGGACGTCGGCCGACACGGGCACGGCCGGCGCCAGGTTCACCACGATCGTCGCGGGCGCCGGCAACTCCGGACTGACGCGGCGAACGGTTTCGACGACCCTCTCCAGGACGGCACCACCCAGTTCACCCTGCGCGACCACCGTGACCGATTCGGCGTCCTGACGATTCGGGCTACCGGTCGGGACCGCCGAGCGGAGCCTGGTCTCCAGGCCGTCGAGCAGCCGCTCCAGGTCGAGCGCCGCGTTCGCGCCCGAGGCGACGACGATCTGGTTCTCCCCCGAGTCGGAGACCGCGACGAAGGCCGAGCCGGTCGCGGCACCGGAGACCCGCTGCACGCCGGAGACATCGACACCGAACTCCCCCAGGGCGAGCCGCGGGTCCGGTCCGGTGTCCTGGCCGACGGCCCCGAGAAGGAGCACGCCGGCACCGAGGCGCGCCGCGGCGACCGCCTGGTTCGCGCCCTTGCCGCCGAGGCCGGTGTAGGTGTCCGCCGCCAGCACTGTCTGGCCCGGGCCCGGGAGCGACGGCACCCGGAAGAAGACGTCCTGGTTGATCGATCCGACGACGATGACCGTGCCCACGGGGGCCTCCAGGGGGTAGACCGAGATAGTACGTACCTTTATTATGCATACCGTAACGATTGGGGTGGGCCGTGGGCAGGACTGTCATTCGCAACGGGACCGTGGTCACGAACGGGCTCGCGGGCACGCTCCGAGCCGACGTCGCCATCGAGGGGCGCCACATCGCCGAGATCGGCACCGTGGCCTCGCGAGGAGGCGACGCCGAGGTGGACGCGACGGGCTGCTGGGTCACCCCCGGCCTCGTCCAGACCCACGTCCACCTGTGTCAGACGTTGTTCCGCGGCCTGGCCGAGGATCTCGACGTCATGGCGTGGCTCGACCAATGGATCTGGCCGCTTGAGCGACTCCACACGGCGGAGACCACCGCGGCGTCCGCGCGATGGGGCGTCGCCCAGCTGCTCCTGTCGGGCACCACCACCGTCAACACGATGGAAACGGCGTCGCACACCGACGCCGCGTTCGAGGCCGCAGCCGACCTGGGGGCCCGCGCGTTCATCGGCAAGGCGCTGATGGATCGCCGGGAACCCGGGACCGCTCTGTGGGGCGAGGAGACCGCGGCCGCCTGGCGCGACCTTGAGGGCCTGGTCGCGAAATGGCACGGTGCGGCGGACGGCAGGCTCCACGCAACGGTCGCACCTCGCGCTCCCTCCGCCGCCACACGCGAACTATGGAGCCGGGCACTCGACCTCTCCCGCCGGCTGGACCTCGTCGTCCACACCCATGTCAACGAGAACCAGGGCCAGGCGCGTCGCGTCGCCGACGCCAACGCCGCGCGAGACGTCCACTACCTGCACGACCTCGGCGCCCTGGGTCCGAGGTCGGTGCTCGCACACTGCGTGTGGCTGTCCAGGGCGGAGCGCGAGCTGATGGCCTCCACCGGCGCGAGTGCGGCGCACTGCCCTTCGGCGAATCTCAAGCTCGGTTCCGGGATCGCGCCGGTTCCCGAGATGCTCCAAGAGGGCGTCAACGTGTCGATCGGCACTGACGGGGCCGCCTGCAACAACAGCCTGGACGGGTTCGAAGAGCTCCGGATGGCGGCGCTCGTGCACCGCCCACGCCGCGGGGCCGGCGTGATCTCCGCTGCCCGGGCCCTCCAGATGGGCACGGCAGGCGGCGCCCGGGCCCTCGGCCTGCGCGATCAGGTCGGCACGCTGGCCGCCGGCCGGCTCGCCGACGTGGTCGTCGCCGCCACCCCGGAGTCCGCCGATCCCGCCGACCCCGCGGAGTTCGCGCGAGCGGCCGTCCATCTCGTCTTCGGCGGCTCCGACCGCCGAGTGGACTCGGTGCTCGTCGACGGCCGGCTCGTCGTCAGCCGCGGCGAGCTGGTCCACGGTTCCAGAAGCCGGATCCAGGCCGAGGCTCTCGCCGCACGGGCGCAGTTGCTCAAGGCCCACGGAGCAGCGGCATGACCACCGATGTCCGGAGAAGGAAATCGGCATCGTCCGCGAAACCTCGCAAACAGGCGCCGCCCCAGCGCGCCTTTCACCCCCACTTCGAAAGGAAACGACAATGCTCGTCAGTCAGGTCCCGGCATTCACCGAATACTGGTATCCCGTCGCCTACGCGCAGGAGATCTCCGATGTGCCCCGGCGCGCTCGCGTCCTCGGCGAGGACTATGTCCTTTGGCGCGGCAGAGACGACGTCATCGGCGCGGCCGTGGACGAGTGCCCCCACCGCGGATCCCGGCTCAGCCAGGGCTGGGTCGAGGACGGCGCGCTCGTCTGCGGGTACCACGGCTGGGCGTTCGGCACCTCGGGGGCGTGTGAGCGGATCCCGCAGAACGACCCCGAGCAACCGATCCCCCCGCGGGCCCGCGCCCTGTCCGCCCTCGTCGAGGAGAAGTACGGCCTGATCTGGCTCTGCCCCGGAATGCCCCGCGCCGGGATCCCGGTGCTGGAGGAGGCCCTCGACCCCGAGTTCACGCTGATCCACGAACTGATGGAGGTCTGGAAGGCGTCCGCCCCGCGCGTGATCGACAACGCGCTCGACGTGTCCCACCTGGCCTGGACGCACCGCAACACGATCGGATCGTCGGCCAATCCCCGGATGAACAACATGCAGGTCGAGCGCGACGGCGACAAGCTGCGCTCGCGGGTCTCCTATATCTCGCGGCTCACGCCCGAGCAGCGGCGCAACACGGGCCTGACCGGCGACTTCACGACCCGGACGACCAACTCGCAGCTCGTGCAGCCATTCGTCTTCAAGGACGTCATGGAGTACGAGAACGGCCTCCGGCACGTCCTGTTCAAGACGGCCACGCCGGTCGACGACGAGCACACCCTCTTCTGCCAGTTCATCGCCCGCAACGACGACCCGGACGAGGGGAGGAGGCAGGAGATCATCGCCCTCGACCGGCGCATCCAGAGCGAGGACAAGGAGCTGCTGGAGCAGATCCGGCCCGAGTTCCCGCTGGAGATCAAGACCGAGATGCACACGCGGACCGACCGGATGACGGTGGAGTACCGGCGCATCCTGGCCGGGCTCGCCCAGGAGAGCACCCTGGTCCCGCCCGACCGGACCTGGTCGCGGCCGTTCGTGGAGGCGGCCCGCGCCTCGGTCCAGCGGCAGGGCTGAGCCGCGCACGGCCGAGACCGGCGCCGGCGGCAGGGTGCTACTCCACCTCGTCGCCCGTCAGGTCCCGGCCGGCCAGCGCTCGGATCGCGTCCAGAAAGCCCTCCCTGGCCATGGCGTCGGCGAAGAACTCCTCGGCGAGCTTGTCGAGGATCACGACACTTCGCCGGGCCAGGTCCTCCCCGCTCTCCGTCACCCGGACCCTGACGGCCCTTGCGTCGCGAACGTCCCGATCGCGGCTGATATGGCCGTCGCGTTCGAGGACCTTGAGGACCTGGGACGTCATGACCGGCTCCAGGCCCGCATGGGCGGCGATCGCCCGCTGGTTGGGCGCGTCGCCTTCGCGGCCCAGCCACCACGCACTGCTCAGCACGAGGAACTGCACGTGCGTCAACGACATACCGGCCAGGGCGGCGGCCACCTGACGCTGCCAGCGCAACGCCGCGTGCCTCAGCAGAAAGCCCGGAGTGGTGCCGGCCGAGTGCTGGCGGAGCGCTTCTTCGACCTGATCCATCGGAAGCGCCTCAAGAGCTGCGATCTCGTGTTGCATCCGCTCGCTCAGCGCCACGGCAAAGCCTTTCCGACAAGGACGAGAAACGCGGACCCATAATCCGCGGACCGGACCCCGATCCGGCATGAACAGTGAATGAGAACCTCCGTGAGACTGATTGTAGACAGCGACGGTGGCATCGACGACGCCACCGCCCTCTGGTGGTTGTGCCGCAACCCGGACGTCGACCTGGTCGCCGTCACCGCCGTCGGCGGAAGCGTGCCGGTCGCTCAGGCCGCCATCAACCTGCGGTTCATCCTCGAGGCCGCCGGCGCCGCACACGTCCCCGTGTACCCGGGACTCGACCAGACCGCCCCCGCGCCGCCGACACGGCGGCCGGTGATGATCCACGGTCACGACGGGCTCGCGGATCTCGAACGGACGCCACCGGTCCACGCACCGGAGGCCGGAAAGTCGGCCCTCGACGCGTTCGCCGAACTGTGCGAGGCGGGTACGTCGGTGCTCGCCCTCGGCCCGATGACCAACCTCGCCGCCGGTATCACCAGCGGCGCACTCCGCGCCGGGGGCGCGTCCCTCACCTTCATGGGCGGCAGTGCGCGCGCGGGCGGCAACGCGCGGCCGACCGCGGAGGCGAACATCGCGCACGATCCGTACGCGGCCGACGTCGTACTCCGCGCACCCTGGGGGACCCCGCCCCGCATGGTGGGACTGGACGTGACGCACCGGGCCACGCTGACCGGGCGCGAGTTCGACGACCTCGCCGGGAGCCGGACACCCGCGGCGAAGTTCCTGGCCGGCCGCCTGGCGTACTACGGCCGTCACGCCGGCATGCTCTGCGTTCCGGGCGAGACTCCCTGCCACGACCTCTTCGCGGCCATGGTCTGCGCGGACCCCACGTTCGTCGACGCCGAGATCCTCGACGTCCAGGTCGACACGGGCGGAGGCGCCGCCTGGGGGACGACGGTCGCCGACCTGCGGCCTCTCGCCCGGCGCGCGCACGGAGCGGCGCCGGCCGGGGACGGCAACGCCGCCGGCGAGGGGGCGGCCGTCCAGGTCGGGCTCGACGCGGACGTCGACCGGTTCCGCGCGGCGTTCCGATCGTTCGTCACCTCCCCATTGCCAAATAGTAAAGGTACGAACTAATATCGAGCGACAGCCCCGTGCGCAGCCGGAGGGCGGCAGAGGACTCTTTCGCGGTCCCGATCGGTCGCCGTGCGCCGACCCGGGTCACCACGAACCAGCGGGCGCCAGGCGGGAAGGGGCTCGAGGAGTTGTGTCCCGTGCAGGCCGACCAGATCAGCGCGACCAGAAGTGCCACCTCAGGAGCAACGGAGGCCCCGGACCCGGAGATCACGGGATCAGGCCCCGACCCGGCCGCCGTCCATGACGTCGTCGTCGCAGAGCGGACCGAGCTCGCCGAAGACGTCATGGGAGTGACGCTGCTCCGCGCGGACGGCGGGCGGCTCCCCCGGTGGAGCGCCGGATCGCACATCGATCTGATCTTCCCGACCCGGACACTCGGTACGGTCACCCGGCAGTACTCCCTCTGCGGCGCCCCCTCCGACGACCGGGAATGGCAGGTGGCCGTACTCGGCGACCTCCACGGTCGCGGAGGGTCGCGCCATCTGTACGAGCATCTCGAGGTCGGCGCCGTCCTCCAGGCTCGTGGACCGCGCAACAACTTCCCGTTCGCCGTGGCCGGGGACTACCTGTTCATCGCCGGTGGCATCGGCATCACACCGATCAGGCCGATGGTCGCCGCGGCCGCCGCGGCCGGCGCGCGGTGGCGGCTCCACTACGCGGGACGCAAGCGGTCTCGGATGGCGTTCCTCGCCGACCTCGCGGCCGCCCACCCCGGCAACGTGCATGTCACCGCCGAGGACGAGCACGGATTCCCCGACCTGCGGTCCATCCTCCGCGCGGCGACGCCGAACACCGCCGTCTACAGTTGCGGCCCCGCGCCGATGCTCGACGCCGTCGTCTCCACGTGCCGGGAGCTCGGCCTCCCCACGCCGCACCTGGAGCGCTTCACCGCGGTCCAGCCGGCCCCTGGCACGTTCCAGGACGGGCCGGTGGAAGTCGAGTTCCGCCAGATGGGCGTGACCCGGACCGTATCGGAGAACGAGTCGATCCTGGACGTCGCCGAGGAGCTCGGATCCCCGATCTTCGGTTCGTGCCGGGAGGGGATCTGCGGCACCTGCGAGACCCGGGTTCTCGAGGGCGTGCCGGAGCACCGCGATTCGCTCCTGAGCGACGAGCGGCGTGCGGACCACATGTTGATCTGCGTTTCGCGGGCCGCGTCCCCGCGTCTGGTGCTCGACGCCTGAGTCCGGCCGGCGGGCCCGGACCGCCCTCGACGGCACGGCGCCCACGTCCATTGATAGGAGAAAGCATGTCCACTGTGCTGGGAATGAACCAGTACGGCAAGGCGGAGACGCGCGTCGTCCGCATCTGCCGCGATACCCCGGTGCACGAGATCCGCGATCTCAATGTGTCGACCACATTGCGCGGCGACTTCGACCGGGCTCACACCATCGGCGACCAGTCGATGGTCCTGCCGACCGACAGCCAGAAGAACACGGCGTTCGCCTACGCCAAGACGCACGGCACGGACTCGATCGAGGACTACGCGATCGCCCTCGGCAGGCGTCTCCTCGACGCGGCGCCGGCGGCGCGCCAGGTGCGGGTCCGCGTTCAGGAGTACGCCTGGGACCGCATCGGTCACCACTCGTTCGTGCGCCGCGGTGGCGGCATTCGCACCTGCGTGGTCACGGTCACGCGGAGCGGCTCCGGGGACGAGTGGGACACCCGGGTGCTGAGCGGGGTCGAGGACCTGGTCGTCCTCAACTCGACAGGCTCGGAGTTCAAGGGCTTCCTCAAAGAGGAGTACACCACGCTCCCCGAAGCCGACGACCGGATCCTCGCCACCTCGCTCGTGGCCAAATGGCGGCACACCGGCACCGACGCGGACTGGAACGGCTCGTACGCAGCAGCTCTCAATACCCTCCTGGAGACATTCGCAGGCACCTATTCGCGGGCGTTGCAGGAGACCTTGTACATGATGGGCGCCGCGCTCCTCGAATCGCAGGACGCCCTGGCGGAGGTCCGCTTCTCCGCACCGAACAAGCATCATTTCCTTGTCGACTTCTCTGACTTCCGGGTGGACGGACTCACCAATGACGGCGAGGTCTTCGTCGCCGCGGACCGGCCCTACGGACTCATCGAGGCCCAGGTCGTCCGCGATGACGCGCCCGCCGCCGGGGACGCCTGGCTCGCCGAACCCGGGTTCTGCTGATGGAGGTCACCCGGGAACTGCTGCTCAGCTGCCTCGCGGTCCCCCGCTGGGCGGACGAGGTACTCGCCGGGCATCCGTACGCGGACGTCGCCGGCGCACTGGCCGCCGCGGCCGCGGCGTCGTGTGACCTCACCGATGAGGAACTGGTCCAGGCTCTCTCCGGTCATCCGCGGATCGGCGAGCGCGGCGGCGCATGGTCACGGGTCGAGCAGTCCGGCATCGATCTGAGGGCCGACGGCACCGCCGCGAGGCTGGCGTTCGGCAACGCGACCTACGAGGAGCGCTTCAACCGGATGTTCATCGTCAGGGCCGTCGGCCGGGACGCGGAGGAGATCCTCTCCGAACTCCAGAGACGGCTCCGCAACGACGACGCCACCGAGCGGGCGGAGACGGTCGAGAGCCTCCGGCAGATCGCGCTCCTCCGGCTGGAGGCGGCGCTTTCATGAGCGGGCTGTCGACCCACGTCCTGGACACGGCCGCCGGCCGGCCGGCGGCCGGGGTCCGCGTCACGCTGGAGACCCGCGACGGACGGTACATCGCCGAAGGCGTCACCGACTCCCACGGGCGCGTCGCCGCTTTCGGCACCGGCTCGCCGGCCCGCGGCGACTACGTCCTGCGCTTCGACACCGGAGCCTACGTCGACGGCTTCTACCCCGAGGTGATCGTCGTCTTCACCGTCACCGCCGCGGGCGAGCACCACCACGTTCCGCTGCTGCTCAGCCCCTACGGATACGCGACCTACCGTGGCAGCTGAACTCGACCTCGTGATCCGCGGGCGGCGCGTGATCGTCGACGGCACGCAGCGGCCGGTCTCGGTCGGCGTGGCCGGCGGGACGATCGCGGCCCTGACCCGGTACGACGAGCCGCCGGCGGCCGCGCGCACGGTGGAGCTGGCCGAGGACGAGGTGCTGCTACCAGGCCTGGTCGACACGCACGTTCACATCAACGAGCCAGGTCACACGGAGTGGGAGGGTTTCGCCAGCGCTACGCGCGCGGCGGCGGCGGGCGGCGTCACCACGGTCCTCGACATGCCCCTGAACTCGGTGCCGCCGACGACGACGGTCGAGAACCTGCGCCTGAAGCGGGAGGCCGCGGCAGGTCAGGTGCATGTCGACGTCGGCTTCTGGGGCGGCGCGGTGCCGGGCAATCTCTCCGATCTCGCCCCCCTGCACGCCGCGGGCGTCTTCGGATTCAAGTGCTTCCTGGTCGACTCCGGCATGGCGGAGTTCGGCCATCTCGACCCGGGGCCGTTCGCCCGTGCGATGGACGAGTGCGCCCGCACCGGCGCGTTGATGATCGTTCACGCTGAGGACGGCGGCCTTCTGGACGAGTCGGCCCTCGCAGGCAGGAGCTATGCCGGCTTCCTGGCCTCGCGACCACGGGCGGCCGAACTCGCGGCGATCAAGCTCGTCATCCGGCTGGCGGCGGCCACCGGCGGCCGCGCGCACATCGTGCATCTGAGCGCGGCCGACGCGGTCCCCGTGATCCGCGACGCCCGCCGCCGCGGGGTGGACCTGACGGTCGAGACCTGCCCGCACTACCTCACGTTCGCGGCGGCGGACGTCCCCGACGGCGCGACGGAGTTCAAGTGCTGCCCGCCCATCCGCGAGGCGGAGAACCGGGAGGCACTCTGGCGGGCCGTCGCCGACGGGACCGTCGATTTCATCGTCTCCGACCACTCGCCCTGCACGCCGGAGCTCAAGCTGCGCGGCGGCGGCGACTTCGGGACGGCCTGGGGCGGCATCGCATCCGTCCAGCTGGGGCTGCCGGCGGTGTGGACCGGCGCCCGCGCTCGCGGCCACGCCCTGACCGACGTGGTCCGCTGGACGGCGAGCGCGCCGGCCCGCCGCGCGGGTCTGCCCAGAAAAGGCCGGATCATCGTGGGCGGCGACGCTGACCTGGTGCGTTTCGCGCCTGACGAGGAGTTCCGTGTGGACGTGTCGCGTCTTCACCACCGCCACCCGGTGTCGGCGTACTCGGGCAGCCGGCTGACCGGCGTCGTCCGCGAGACCTGGCTGCGCGGGATCACCGTCGACGACGGCCTGCCCCCGAGCGGGCGGCTGCTGAGGAGAGAGCGATGACGAACTACCACGTTCCTGCGGGCGGGCTGCCGCCCCAGGGCTCGCTGACGACGGACCGGGCCCGGTTCACCGAGGCGTACGCGGTGATCCCGGCACGGACACAGAGCGACATCACCGCCTCCTACCTCCCCGGATGGCAGCGGACGAGACTCTGGGTCCTCGCCCGTCCGCTCACGGGATTCGCCGAGACGTTCAGCCAGTTCATCGTCGAGGTGTCCCCCGGGGGCGGCTCCGAGAACCCGGAGGCCGACGCCCGGGCGGAGGCCGTCCTGTTCGTCGTCAGCGGCGCTCCGACCCTGGCGGTCGGGGACGCGACGCACCGGTTGACCGCGGGCTCCTACGCCTACCTTCCGCCGGGAGCCCGCTGGACGCTTCACAACGCGAGTCCGGAGACCGCCTCGTTCCACTGGATCCGCAAGACCTACCAGCACTCGGCCGGACTCGACGTCCCGGAGGCGTTCGTCACCCGGGAGCAGGACGTCACGCCGACCGACATGCCCGGTACGGGCGGCACCTGGTCGACCACCCGCTTCGTCGACATCGCCGATCTGCGGCACGACATGCACGTCAACATCGTGAACTTCGAACCGGGAGGATCGATCCCGTTCCCGGAGACCCACGTCATGGAACACGGCCTCTACGTCCTCGAAGGGAAGGCGGTATATCTCCTCAACACCGACTGGGTCGAGGTCGAGGCGGGCGATTTCATGTGGCTGCGGGCGTTCTGTCCGCAGGCCTGCTACGCGGGCGGTCCCGGACGGTTCCGTTACCTCCTGTACAAGGACGTGAACCGGCAGGTTCCACTGTCCGGCGCGCTTCGATGACCGCGGGACCGGCGCGCATCGACGCGGTCCGCGGCCTCACGTTCCGGGGGCTGTCGCCCTCCCGGGCCACCACGGTCTCTGTCACGACGACGCGCGGAGCCGACACCTGGGTCTCGCTAGGGACGTTCACCGCCGATCAGAACGGAGTGGTTGACACCGGCCAGATGCCGTCAATCGCGGGCACGTACGTCGGCCGCTCGGCAATGGGTCTCTTTTGGTCGCAGCGATGCACCAACGGTGCGGCGGTCCCGTCGACCGCCGGCGAACCGGTGGCCTCGACGGTGCACGTCCGCCAGCACGGGGAGATCGTCGAAGTCACCGCGGTCCGAAGGGTCGCCCACGGTCCCGACGTCGAACGGCGTCCGGCCGCGAAGGGCCTGGTCGGGACCGTCTACCTGCCGGTCCGCCCGAGGCGGATCCCGGTCCTCGTCCTCGGCGGATCCGAGGGCGGCCAGAACGATCTGGCCGCGGCGCTGATGGCCGCCCACGGTCACCCGAGCATGGCGCTCACCTACTTCGGGACCGCGTCCCTGCGCGATCGGATCGAGGAGGTGCCTCTGGACTACCTGGCCGCCGCCGCGGAGGACCTGGCCGGGACCGGGCCGTTCGCGGTCTACGGCGTCTCCAAGGGCGGGGAGCTGGCGCTCGTGCTCGGCGCGACCCATCCCGCCGTGGCCGGAGTGGCCGTGATGGTCCCGAGCCTCCCCGGCGTTTCGGCGCTGCACTCCGATCTCCAGCCCTGGTCGGGACGCGGGGCTCCGAGGGGCATGCCCATGGGGCATGTCGAGCCGCCGCGCCCCGGAGAACTGTTCGCGCCGGGCACCGCGTTCCGGACCGCCCGCGATCGAGGGCCGCGGATCACGGGCCCGACCCTCCTGGTGACGGCCGGCCACGACACCGTCCTCCCGCCGCTGCGGCTGGAGGACCCGGCCGGCAAGCTGCTGGAAAGGGTCCACATCGAGGGGGCCGGGCATCTCATCCAGCCTCCATTTCTGCCCACCACCGCCACGGTCGCGCCGTACGGTGACGGCTGGCTGCTCCTGGGCGGCAATCCGGCAAGGAATGCCGTGGCGAACAGGATCGCCTGGACGAGGACACTCCGGTTCCTGCGCCTTCTCGACTGCCAGTGAGCGATCGGCGCCCCGGGCGGAGCGCCCGGGGCGCTACTCGGACAGGCGCCAACCACTCCAGATGTCGATGTCGCCATCGGTGGCGTACCGGTCGATCTCGGCGAGTTCCTCGCTTGTGAATTCCGCCGCGTCGAGGCAGCGCAGGCTGTCGTCGAGTTGGTCCACGCTGCTGGCGCCCACCACCACCGATGTCATCCGCGGGTCCCTCAACGCCCAGGAGAGCGCCATTTGCGCGAGCGTCTGGTCCCGTTGGGCGGCGAGCTTGTTCAGGGCCCCGACCCGCTCCCGGTTGGCGGGCGTCAGGTAGCGGTCCGGATTCAGCGGACCGGGGCGGGCGGCGCGCGATCCCGCCGGCACCCCGTCCAGGTACCGGTCGGTGAGAAGGCCTTGCGCGAGCGGCGAGAAGCCGATGCAACCCGCACCGGCGCCTGCGAGCACGTCGAGCAGGCCATCCTCGATCCAGCGGTTGAGCATCGAGTAGGACGCCTGGTGCACGAGCAGCGGGATCGGGAGCGCCTCCACCGCCCGGGACGTTCTTTCGGCCGAATAGGAGGACACTCCGGCGTAAAGGGCCTTGCCTTGCTGGACGGCGGTCTCCAGTGCGCCCATCGTCTCTTCGATGGGCGTGGAGGGGTCGGTGCGATGCGAATAGAAGATGTCGACGTAGTCGAGTCCCAGCCGCCGCAGGCTGGCATCCAGACTCGCCAGCATGTGCTTACGGCTGCCGCCCGTCCCGTAGTGACCGGGCCACATCTCGTAGCCGGCCTTGGTGGCGACGACGATCTCGTCCCGCCTTCCGGAGAGGTCGGTTCGCAGGATCCGTCCGAACAGCTCCTCCGCCGCCCCGGGCGGAGGGCCGTAGTTGTCGGCCAGGTCGAAGTGCGTCATGCCGTTGTCGAACGCGTGCCGGACGAGTGCGCGCTGCGTTTCCTCCTGCCCGGTCCGGCCGAAGTTCTGCCACAACCCCAAGGACAGGACAGGAAGGTCGAGGCCGCTTCGGCCGCACCGGCGGTATTCCATGAGACTCCTCAATCTCTGGCCCGACCGTCCTTCGGCCGGGGTCGAAAGCGCTACGAGTTCCGTTCAGACCCGGCTTCGGTCGAACCGTTTGCCGACGATGAACGAAAGGCCGCTGAACAACCAGAAGGCCGCGATACCGAGCAGCGCGCTCAAGATGATCGACGCGTAGAGCAGCTCGGACTGGAGCCGAGCGATGTAGAGCGACATCAGGATGCCGATGCCGGTCGTGCCCTGCCGGAAGAAGAAGTCGCCGACGATCGCGCCGATGACCGAGAGCCCGGCCGAGATGCGGAAACCGGCGAAGATCGCCGTCAGCGCGAACGGGAAGTCGAGCCTCCACAGCCTCCTCCACCGCCCGACCCGCTGGAGCGCGAAGAGTTCGCGCAGCGCCGGATCGACCGACTTCAGGCCGAACAGGGAGTTCGCGATGATCGGGAAGAGCGAGATCATCGTGCACACCACGACCCGGCTGAAGAACCCGAATCCGAACCAGAAGCCGAACAGCGGCACCAGGGCCAGGATCGGGATCGTCTGCAGCGTCACGGCATACGGGTACAACGAGCGTTCGGCCCAGACGGCCTGGCTCATCGCGATCGCGACCGCGAGTCCGATGATGATCGCGGCGGCCAGGCCGACCACCGCGACCCGGGTCGTCACCAGCAGGCCGTCGAGCAGCACCCGCAGGTTCTCGCCGGAGAGGAAGCCCACCGAGATCACGCGATGCGGCGGCGGCACCAGGAAGCGGCGTTCGGGCGCCAGCAACTTGTACGACATCAAGTACCAGAGCCCGACGAAGGCCGCGAGGACGAGCGTCGGTGGCACCACCATCGCGAGAAGACGGGCGGGGCGCCGGCTCGGCAGCGCCCTGGCCTGGGTCGCGGTCAGGCTCACGGGTTCCCCCCTCGAAGCAGGTCGGACACCTGGCTGACGAGCTTGGTGAAGAGCGCGTCGAACCTCAGGTCGAGCGGCCGGGGGAACGGCAGCGGCACCTCGACCTCCCCGAGGATCGTCCCCGGCCGACCCGACATCACCACGACGCGGGTCGACAGGAAGACGGCCTCGAAGATGTTGTGCGTGACGAACATGCCGGTGAACGGCTTGTTCGCGAAAACGCTGGTCACCTCGGTGTTGAGCCGCTCGCGGGTGAGTTCGTCCAGCGCTCCGAACGGCTCGTCGAACAGGAAGATCTCCGGATCGAGCGTCAGCGAACGAGCGATGGAGACCCGCATCTTCATGCCGCCGGACAGCTGCTTGGGCAGATGGCGCTGGAATCCGCCGAGGCCGACCAGCTCGATGGCCTCCTCGCGGCGTTCGATCCGATCCTGCTTGGGCACGCCCTGGAGCTCCATCAGCAGCTCGACGTTCTTGGCCACGTTGCGCCAGTGCAGCAGGGTGGCCTCCTGGAACACGAAACCGATGACGCCGTCGCCGACCCTCGCCGTCCCCGTCGTGGGGGCGTCGAGGCCGGCGGCGATCCGCAGCAGCGTGCTCTTTCCGCACCCCGAGGGGCCGACGATGCTGATGAACTCGCCCGAGTTCACCGTCAGGTCCACGTCTCGCAGCGCCTGCGTGCCGTTGTCGAAGACCTTCCCGAGACCCGAGAAGTCGATGGATCCTCGGTCGTCAGGCATGTTGCTCCTCTCGATCGCCCCCGACATCAGCCGATGCTGATCGACGGATCGATGAACTGCTTGGTGACGATGTCCTCGGCCTTCAGCCCGGGCTTGGTCTCCTTCTTGGCCGCGGCGAAGATCGGCACATCGATGTCGATGAGTTTCTGGACGCGCGGCATGTCGAACGAGCCGACGGTGCCGTCCGGGGCGTTCGCGAGCATCCCGATGCTCTTGGACTGCTTGCTGCCGAACTCGATCAGCCCCTCGCTCTGCGGCGCGCCGATGTTGTACACGCCGAGATCGAGGATGAGCTCGTTCGCCTTCGCCGAGTCGCGGTGGTAGGCGACGGCCGCGCGCTGGATCACGGGAACGAGCTTCTTCAGGCAGCCGGCCTTGGCGGTGACGTCCGCGGCGCGGACGGACACCTGGTCCGGGTAGATCTTGTAGCCGATGTCGTTCACGAGCTGGTACTTGATCGGCTTCTTGAACTGCGGCACGTCGTGCTCGTACAGGTACGGGTCCTGGGTGGCGTAGCCCTGCTGGGCGTACTCGCCGCCGCTGGCCACGAACGTCGACGGGCTGCCGTCGAAGCCGCCGTCGACCTGGCTCTTCTTGAGGACGCCGCTGCCGGTCAGGTACGACATGTAGGTCGTGCCCTCGAAGTACAGCACCTTCGAGTCGGTCTTGCCGACGTCCGCGATCGTCTGCCAGTCCGGGTGCTTGCCCGGATCCCAGAAGACCATCAGGGGGCTGAGCTGGTCCGGCGCCGCAACGCCGACCGTCGGCTGGTTCTTGGAGTTCTCGATGGCCTCGTCCGTGTTGATGCCACCGATCAGGATGTCCTTGTCCAGGTACATCTGCGCCGACACGCTGGAGAACCCGATGGCCGGCCCTCCGGCACGGACCTCCAGGTCGATGCCGGTGTCGACGTCGCCGTCGACCAGCGAGCCGGTGACCCGCTTCTTGCGGGCGTCGATCTTGGTGTCGGCGGCGAGCATCTGGTAGATCGGGCCATGCTCGGCCTGCGGGACCCAACCGGTCTGCCAGACGACGGTCGACGGACAGACGTCCGCCAGGTTCGAAGCGGAACCGGGCGCGGCGGTCGTCGCGGCGCCGGTCGTACCGGAATCCTTCGAGTCGCCGGAGCCGCATGCGGTCGTGGTCGCGGCTACCAACGCGATGAGGGTGCCGGCGAGAAGCCGAGCACGGTGTCGGTACTTCATCAGTAACTCCTTGGTGGAACCCAAGTGGCCTGCCGTGACCGATACCATAGTTTGCGCGCAATCCATATGGAAGATGTTTGCGCGCAATATTTATGCGAGTTCCGCTCACTTTCCCGGGCACGCAATACGCGACGGCCGGACACCGCCCTTGTGGAGCGGTCTCCGGCCGTCGCGCAGAGTGGATCGAGCGGGTCGTTCAGTCGTGCGATCTGCTCCCGAGTTCGTCCCGGTCCGCGATCTTGCGAAGGAGCTTGATGAGCCGTGGACGATCTCCGGCCACCTCGAAGAACGACCGGTCGGCCCGGTCGAGGGCCACCACCGCCTCCTCGGCCAGGTCCCGGCCCTGGTCGGTCACGTGCAGCAGCGAGGCGCGCGCGTCCGCCGGGTCCTGACTGCGCACGATCCAGCGCTTGCCCACAAGGGCGTTCGTGACCTGCGAGGTCATCGCCGGGTCGAGGCCTCCGTGTTCGGCGACGTCGCGCTGCCGCGGCGGATGCCCGTCGCGGCCCAGCCACCAGACCGTCGTCAGCACGACGAACTGGACGTGGGTCAGGCCGAGCGGCGCCAGCACCTCCGCCATCGTGCGCTGCCACCGCAGATTCGCGTGCCAGAGCAGGAAGCCCGCGCTCTCGCCGGCGGAGTGCTGCTCGATCAACTCCTGCGGCACCTTGCGCTGGGCCCGAGGCGGGGAGGTCTTCTTGTCGAACCTTGCCGCATCGCTCTTGGCCGTACTTCGACTCTCAGGCACCATGGAATGCTACCCGCCGACCTTTCTATGCCGTGGCGTACATGCGAGACACCTTACTGAGCAAGTGATTCCCCGAGGTGACCGGCGCGTACTTCGGCGACTCCCCCGGTCCGAGGCAAGTCGGGATGCACTCGATGAGAGCGTCGTAGTTCGGCTGGTGAAAATAGGGAATGCTGAAACGCTCGGTCGGCTCGCCCGTGCGCGGTGGATTGACGACCCTGTGCACCGTGCTCCGCCAACGATCATTCGTCCAGCGCGCCATGAGGTCACCGAGGTTGACGAGGAACGCCCCCTCGACGACGGGGACGTCGGTCCACGAGCCGTCGAGCTCCATCACCTGAAGCCCGCCGGCAGCACTGTCCTGGTAGAGCAGGGTGAGGCTGCCCCAGTCGGTGTGCTCTCCTTTCCTCACCTGGCCGGGCACCGGCGCCGCGAACTGCTTGGGGTAGTAGTTCGCGGTCAAGCTTCCGATCTCCTGGTCGATGAATTTCTCGAACCATGTCTCCGGCAGGTCGAGCGCGATCGCGAACAGCCGCATGATGCGGTCGCTGAGCTGTGACATCTCCGCGCAGTACGCAAGCCACGTCTCCCGGATCCATTCCTGGTCAGATGCGAACGCCGGCCAGTGGTTGGGCCGCATCAGGTCGGGATGCGGAACCTCGGCGTAGTCGCGTTCGGCTGCGACGGCCATGCTGAACACCTCGCACAGGTCCGGCGGCGCGGTGGCCTCCGCCCTGACCAGGCGGGAGTCCTCGTCGCTGGCCTTCGCGACGGCACCGCTCCTGCTGAACCCGCGGCCGAAGGGGTCCGCCGGATCGACGACGAGAGCGTCCTTGACCGGCTCCGGAAGTGCGAACAGCGCCTTCGTCGCCTCGTACATGCGCTCGATCAGAGCGGGGCCCACGCCGTGACCCGTGATGGCGAAGAAGCCGTCGCGCACACAGGCGTCGGCCACGCGCGAGGCCACTTGCCCACTGCTGCCTTCGCTGAGATCGATCAGGGGAACACCCATGCCCGTTTCCGTCCTTTCTCACGCTGAGGTGCACTGGTCGGGGCCGGCGTGAAGGGCCGCGGCTCGCCGGCCGGCATTCGGTGCGGCCGCGCGCCACCGCGCGCGGCTCCTTACCGCCGAACCGTCCAAGCGCCGCTGGACGCCCTGCCGCTACCGGGCGTAGTCGATGAAGCGGAGCAGGCCCGTCTCCGGGATTCGGCCCAGCGACCGGTACACGTCCTCGGCATTCGCGAGGGACGTCGTCGAGATCAGTTCCGCGGCGTGCTTCGCGACGAGCTCGGTCACCAGCACCGGGTCGAAGACCCAGATCGGCACGGCTGACGGCCCGATCCGTGCGACCTCACCGAACGGGTTGCTCTTGAACACCCTCTCCAGGCCGAACTCGCCCAGCCCGGCCTTGATCACCAGGCTCCCGATCGGGTCGTGCGCCTGGGCGTGCAGGTCGCGGACCTTCTCCAGGGCGGGGTAGCTCGCGCCGATGACGCCGCGGAAGGATCCTCCGCGGATCGCCGTACCGAGGTTCCCGTCGAGCTCCTCGAGTTCCATCTCGGCGTCAAGGCCGTATCCGGCGAGCGCGAAGTAGGTCACGATGTCCTGCTGGAGCAGGCCCGAGAGCGTGAGGTGGTCGGCGAGCGAGGTCTGGGTCGGGCGGATCTCGTCGCCTGTCGACAGGGTGTCGGAGCCGACGTCGACGCTCACGAGCAGGTCGGCGCCATAGTGCTCGATGACGGCCTTCAGTCCCGCGCCGACGCCCTGGCCGCCGCCGCGCAGAGAGATGATGAACGCCTCGCCCCCGAAGTTGCGGGCGGCGGTCGCCTCGTGCGGCGCCCGGCCCTCGATCGAGGCGTCCTCACCGACGATGACCGCGTAGTCGTTGAGCGGCTTGGCGCCCGCCAGGTCGGTCGGCTCGTAGAAGTCCGGACCGAGGACGCTCTTCAGCCCGACGCGCTCCTCGCCCGGCGGAAGCCACCACTGGCACGCGACGCCGCCGAGGACGACGCGCTCCACGCCCATGCGGGTGAGCCAGTCGCCCACCAGGCTCGCGACGAGGCAGTCGCTGCCCCCGCCGTGCCCCATGACGATGGCGGTCCTCGCCTGCCGAGCCGCTTCTTCGATAGTGCTGGTCGTCACACCCATAGGAGCCTGTCGCCCTTCCCTCAAATAGATTGCACGCAAACTATCATTGGTTTTCTCCCTTGTCGATGGGTATCGCGGAACGGTGGCCGACAGCTTCACCGAGGACGAGTTCGCCGAGGGCTCAGGTCGCGCCTCGTAGGCACGGCCTGGCCTGAGCTGCGAAGCCCTCAGCCCGGGACCGCTTCGAGCGGTCCCGGGCTGCGTCAGCGGGTTCAGGGGCGGTCGCTGAGGCGGTTCACCCAGCCCATCGTCTGGTAGGTCATGACCAGGGAGGGGGACTTGCGGTCGCCCGAGTCCTGTTCGAGGAGCCGGCCGGTCTTCGGATCGATGATCAGGCGGATCTCCGCCTCGCCCTTCTGGGCGATGACCGCGCCCTTGCGGCCGAGGCGGTCGGTGCCCGTCCCGAGGTAGGTGATTCCGGGCTGCTTGGCGAGCAGCCGGAAGAGCGCGCTCTTCGTGGCGGGCGTGATCGGGCCCGCCAGCAGGTCCTGGGCCGTGCCGAAGACGTACTGGGCGAAATCTCCCGACATCGGCACACCGTCATGCTCGACCGACACCTGGTTCTCGTCCTTGTACCACCCTCGCAAGGCCTTCTCCAGGGCCTTGGGGTCGGACGGCAGCGTGGTCAGTGCGGAGACCGTCATGTTCTGCTGGGGCTTGGTGAGCTTGATGTCCGAGAAGTCGTAGTCATTGACGTGCCGCTTGGCCGACCACGACTCCAGTTCCGGCGAGCCCAGCGCCTTCCACCTGGCCTCCTCGGCCGCGTTCGGGAAGGTGATCTTCCGGTCGATGCCGGTGATCGTGCGGTCGCGGCGATCCCGGCCGCTCCACGTCTCCTGCGTCGTGCTCACGTAGGCGGTCACCGGCGGAGACTTGCTCACCCGCTTCTTCGCCCCACCCTCACCGCGGGGAGACCGGTTCTTGAGGGGACCGGCGAGGCGGGTCTCGCGTTCCCGGGTGTACCAGTAGGCCCCGGTCGTCAAAGGGGCCTTGGCCGCGCCCTCGGCACTGGCCAGCAGGACCGTACGCGCGTCCAACTGCTGCGATGCGGCCGGCGCGGGCGTCCGGGTGCCGCCGGAGTCGTCGGTGGCGACGATGACGCCGGCCGCCGCGGCGGCGACCGCACCCGCCGCCAGTCCCGCGATCAGGACCCGCGGCATACGGCGCCGGACGGTGCCGGGCATGGTCTCCTCGGACGTGGCGGCGAGGGCGCGGGCGATGTCCTGCTCGCGGCGGCGTGCGTAGGACTCGGCGGGGAGGTCGTCGAGGGCCGTGGGCCTCAGCGCTCGGAGGGTGCTGTCGGGGTTGCGGTTCATGTCTTCTCCGAAGTTCATCGGGTCACCCGCACGGCGTTGCCGGTGACGGAAGGACGGTCACGCTGCGCGGGGGCGTTGTCGAGGGCCTTCACAAGCCGCCGGCGGGCCCGGTGCAGGCGGACCTGGAACGTCGCCGTCGAGCAGCCGACGACCTTGGCGGCCTCGCGCGGCGTCAGGCCGTGCCAGGTGACGAGGGTGAGCACCTCGAGGTCCTTCTCGGACATCACGGCCAGGGCGGCGACGGCGCTGTCGCGCTCGACGACGTGCTCGGCCACGTCCCACGCGACGAGGTCCGCGTCGCCGGTCATGGCGGCGACCCGGTCGGCGAGCGCGTGGCGCCGGTAGCCGCCTGCCCGCTGCTTGTGCAGCAGGTTTCGGGCCACGCCCAGCAGCCACGGAAGCTCGGGCTCGCTCATGTCGGCCAGGCGCCGCCAGGCGATGAGGAACGTCTCGCTGGCGACGTCCTCGGCCGTATGCGGCTCGGTCCGGGTCAGCGCGTACGCCAGCACACGCCGGTAGTTCTCGTCGTAGAGATCGACGAAGCGTTTTCGGGGATCGTCCATCCGCCCCTGCCTTCGATGAGTGGGTGACTGACCTTCACCCAGTACTCCCGGCGGGGCGGCCCCTCTTACACACCGATCTTCACAGCGGACGAAGCGGATCCGGCAACCGATGGCTCACGGCTACAAAAATGGACGCTTGGGCACGATGACGGCGCCGAAGTCCGGACCCTGCGCCCATCGAGCCGCACTTCCGATGCCCCTGACGTCCCGCTGCGCAGACGTCTCAGCGGTTCTTTCGGACGCGGCGTTCCTCTTCCACGGCGTCGAAGAACCAGTCGGGGAGTTCTCCTTCGGCCCGCAGGAGTCTCCGCTCGTCCGGGCTCAGCCGTTCGGAAACGACATCGACCGGAATGGCGAACTGCTTGAGCCGTCCACCGGACGCCTCCTGGCCGATCTCCCGGGCATAGCCGGTGGGACCGCCGGGAACGTGCTTGTGCCTCGGCCCCATGGGGACCGCCGCGCCAAGGATCCTCAGTGGCACCGCCCACCACGGGTTCGCCCGGCGGCGCAGTTCAGGGACCGCGGCCTCCCACGCCAGCCGGGAATCCTGCACCGGCCTGTTCGGCACCCAGTTCTTGGCACGTGCGACACCCACGGACACCCGCCTTCCTGATCCGGGCGATCACATTAACGCCGCAAGCGCGCTCCGCACTGCGTCAACCGTCACAAAGCGGTATCCATTTGCCTCAGCCAGACGGAAAGGACGAGACAGGGTAAGCCGGAAACGGAATTGGCAAGGGGCGGCGATCCGCCATGGCCATGCCACTGAAAGCGGAGTCGTCCGGTCACCCCTGAGCGGAAGGTGGGGTGACCGGACGGGTCGGGGGGGTCAGGCCACGTCCAGGCCTCGGCGGCGGTCGGCCCATTGGAGGGAGTGGCGGATGGCGTCCTCGACGGTGTACTCGGGCTTCCAGGCGAGCAGTTCCCAGGCCTTGGCCGGGACGACGTAGGCGCCGACGACGTCGCCGGGGCGGGCGGGGGCGTCCTCGGCCCGGAAGGAGTCGCCGACGACCTCGCGGAAGGCGGCGACGAGTTCGCGGACGGTGGTGCCGTCGCCGGTTCCGAGGTTGATCACTTCGTAGCGGGGGTGGTCGCCGACCGGCGGGATGATGGAGTCGAAGCGGGCGGCGGCCGCGTGGAAGGCGCGGGCGATGTCCCAGACGTGGATGTAGTCGCGGATCGCGGTGCCGTCGCGGGTCTCCCAGTCCACCCCCGTGATCTTGAAGGGGACGCCGAGCGAGTAGCACTCGATCATCTTGCCGAGGGCGTGGGTCGGCTTGCTGTTCTGCAGCCCGGTGCGGAGCCTCGGGTCGGCGCCGATCGGGTTGAGGTAGCGAAGCGAGATCACGCGCAGCCCGTACGCCTTGCAGAAGTCCTGGAGGAGCAGCTCCGCCATCATCTTCGAGCGGGTGTAGGGGTTCTGCGGTTCCAGCTCGGACGTCTCGGTGACCGAAAGGTCGGCCGCCGGGCGGTACATCCCCGCGGTGGACGCGAAGATCATCCGATCGCAGCCGTTGCGGACGAGGTGGCCGGCGAGATCGAGGGTCTTCGACAGGTTGACCCGGTAGTAGCGCAGCGGGTCCGCCATCGAGTCGGGCACCACGATCAGCGCGGCGCAGTGCACGGTCAGGGCGATGTCGGGATGGTCGCGGAAGATCTCGTCGACCAGGTCCCCGTCCCCGATGTCGCCCTGGTAGAAGACCTTTCCGGCGGTGAACTCCTGCCGTCCGGTGATGAGGCTGTCGAGCACCACGGGGGTGACCCCGCGTTCGGCGAAGGCGGAGGCGATCGTGCTGCCGATGAAGCCGGCTCCCCCTGTGATCAGCACTTTCATGTGGCATCCCTGCAGGCCAGTGCGTCCCCTTGAGTTTCAAGCCACAACGATCGGCAGCCGGCCGCCGATGGTCAATGTCTCGCGGTCGCGGTGACCGGCTCCGGACGCGCGTGAACCGGGCGGGCCCGGCCGCCGTCCGCGCACGAGTCCTCCCCCGGCCCCGGCGCCCCCGCCGGGGTCACCGAGCGTGCACGCGCCAATCGGACGGCCGAAACGAAGTACAGCGTTTGCAGGATCCGCCGCGCCCGCGCAGCGGTCATGGTCGGTACATGGAACCGATCCGCGTCCTCATCGTGGACGATCACGCGCTCTTCGCCGAGGCCCTCGCGGCTCGCCTCGGGTGCGAGCCCGATCTGGTGATCCTGCCGATCGCCGCCGACGTGCGGCGCGCCCTGGCGCTGACCGCCGCCGAGCGCCCGCGGGTGATCGTCCTCGACATGACGCTGGACACCGAGAGCGGCCTCGATGTCCTGGACCGGGTCCGCAAGCGGTACCCCGACGTCCGGGTCGTGATGCTGACCGCGATGAGCGACGTCGACGCGATGGTGCGGGCGATCCGGACCGGCGCCGTGGCCTGGGTGGAGAAGACCGAGAGCGCCGACCTCGTCGCCCGGGTGATCCGGTCCGCGGCGCGGCAGGGCGGCTGGATACCCCCGGACGTGCTCGGCGAGGTGCTGCGGAGGCTGCGGGAGGACGACGGCGGCGGAGTGATCGCCGAGCTGACGCCGCGGGAGCGCGAGGTCCTGCAGTGCATGGTGGACGGCCTCGGCCGCGCGGAGATCGCCGAACGGCTGTGCCTGTCGGCCAACACCGTCCGCACCCACACGCAGAACCTGCTGGCCAAGCTCGACATGCACTCCGCCCTGGAGGCGATCACCCTCGCCATGCGCGCCGGGATGCGCCCCACCTCGGACGAGTACTGACCGCTCGGGGCTCTCTGGTGCAAACGGCGTAGGGCGGGGTCGTTCTTTGGACGATCCCTCCGGCCTGGGGGCTTCCTACGCTCGCCGTGACGGAGCCGGAGGGGGGATCGTGGAGATCGACGAAGTCGCCGCGCGGGTGGTCCGGAGTTACTGGGCGGTCCTGCTGGTCATGACGGTCCTTCCGCTGGTCCTGGTAGGGCTGGCCATGAACGGGCGGGAGCCGCCGGCCACGGCCGCGGCGCGGTTGCAGGCGAGCAGCAGGGCGACCGACGCGGCCCCCGGGGACGCGGGCGTGTCCATCGTGGTCAGCCAGGTCAAGGCGTTCGCGACCAGCGAGAACCTGCTGAGCGGGGTCCTGCGGCAGCAGCACGTCGACCGCTCGACGGTGAAGACGGCGAAGGCGATCGAGGTCACCGGGCTCGGGACGTCCACCGTGGTGGAGCTGACGGTGAAGGACCGCGACCCGGGCGTGGCGCGGCGGCTGGCCGACGCGATCGGCGCCGCGGTCGTCAAGGAGATCAACGAGTCCAACCAGGGCTCGGTCCGGCGGCAGATGGACGAGATCGACAAGCGCGTCCGGAAGCTGGAGAAGCAGCTCGGACCGCTGTCGCGGCGGGCGGGCCGGCAGCCCGACCCCGACATCGGCGCCGCCAACGAGCGCGAGCGGGTGCAGGCGGAGCTCACCGACCTGCGGTCGAACCGGTCCGACCTGCAGACGCAGCTGTCGACGGCCGGGACGGCGTCGGTGGTGCAGCCGGCGGTGCTGGCGCCGCGCAGGAACCCGGTCGTGATGACGGCGGCGATCGCGGGCCTGGTCGGGCTGGTCGGCGGGATCCTGATCGCGGTGGTGACGGAGACGGCCCGTCCCACGATCCCGGGGCAGCGGCGGGTCGCGCGGCGGCTCGGGGTACCGCTGCTCGGCTGGGCCGACCGGGGACCGGCGCAGCGCGCGGACCTCGGGCGGCGCGTCCGGCTCGCCGCGAAGAAGGAGGGCGTCGGACGGGTCGTGGTGGTCGGGGCGCCCGGTCCGCTGCCGGCCGAGACGGTGTCGTCGGTCGCGTCCGCGGTGTACGGGGACGGGATGAAGATCGTCACGGCCCGGCCCGGTGACGACGACCCCGGCAAGGGCGGCAAGAGCGGCGGCGGCAAGGAGGAGAGCCGCAAGGGCGGTGACGGCGAGGACCGCGGGGCGGACGGGCCGTCGCTCAACAGCGGTGGGCCCGGCGGCGGGAAGAGCAGCACGTCGGTGGTCCGGGCAGGCGCCGGCACCACCGTGATGACGAAGAAGTCCGAGGTGTCTCCCTCGGAGGCCGGTCAGGCGGTCCAGGCGCGCCGGCTCTGCCACGTGCACGCGTTCGAGGAGATCGATCCCGGTTCGGACGACGACACCGGTGTGGTCGTGGTGGTCGGTCCGGTGACGAGGGTCGCGGGGCTGGAGACCGTCCGCGACCTGGTCGCCGCGTCCGGCTGGCCGCTGCTCGGCGTCGTCGCCGCGTCCCGGAAGATCAAGGGGTGACCAGATGAGTGCGTCCGTTCCGTTCACGATTCCGTCGGTTTCCGGTGAGGTTTCCGACGCCGTCGTCAAGGTGCTCGACTCGGGCTGGATCACGACGGGGCCGCAGACGGCCGCGTTCGAGCAGGAGTTCGCCGACCATCTGGGCGCCGCGCACGTCGTCGCGGTCTCCTCGTGCACGGCGGCGCTGGAGCTGTGCCTGCGGGCGATGGACCTTCCGCCGGGTTCGGCGGTGCTGACGCCGAGCCTGACGTTCTGCGGCGCGATCAACGCGATCCTGCACGCGGGGCACCGTCCCGTGCTGGTCGACATCGCCGAGGACACGCTGGTCCCGAGCCCCGAGACGGTCAGGGCGGCGGCGGGCCGCACCGCCCCCGCGGCGATGGTCGTCCAGAACCAGGGCGGCTACCCGGTGGACGTCGCGGCGCTCGCCGAGGCGGCGGGCCTCGACCGGACGCGGGTCGTGGAGGACGCGGCGCACGGGCCCGGCGCCGCGCGCGGCGGCAGGCCGGTCGGGTCGGAGTCGTTCGCCGCCTGCTTCTCCTTCTATGCCACCAAGAACATGCCGATCGGCGAGGGCGGCGCGGTGGCCTCCAGCGACGGGGAGTTCGCCGACCGGGTCCGCGCGATGCGGCTGCACGGGATGAGCAAGGACTCGTGGCGGCGGTACCTGCCCGGCGGGAGCTGGCGGTACGACGTGAGGACGCTCGGGCTGAAGGCCAACATGACCGACGTCCAGGCGGCGATCGGGCGGGCGCAGCTCGCGGCGCTGCCGGGCTGGCAGCGGGAACGCGCCGAGATCGCGGCCCGCTACGACGCGGCGCTCGGGGACCTGCCCGGCCTCGTGCTGCCCCAGCGCCACCTGGACGGCGTCCAGCACGCATGGCACCTCTACCAGGTCCGCGTGCCGGACCGGGACGCGATCATCGCCGAGCTGGAGGCGGCGGGCGTCGCGACGTCCGTGCACTTCATCCCGGCGAACCAGATGACGGCCTACCGGGAGATCCTGGGGGCCGAGGAGTGCGCCCGGGTGCCGGTGACCGACCGGGTCGGCGAGGAGCTGCTGTCGCTGCCGATGTATCCGGGGCTGTCGGCCGACGGCCTCGAACGCGTCGTCGCCGCCCTTTCGGGGGCGCTGCGGAGCCGTGCGTGAGCACCGCGAGGAAGCTCAGAGTCGCCACCGTGATCACCCGGTTCAACGGGGGCGCGGGCCGGGTCGCGCTGAACGGCGCGCTCGCGCTGCCGGGCGGCGACTATGAGCGCGCGATCGTCACCGGCGGCGTCGGCATGGACAGCACGGCCTCGTCCACCGGCAACGGCGTCCTCTTCGGGGACGAGGCCGTCGCCAACGCCGCCGCCGGTGACCTCACCCGCCAGGCGCACGAGGCCGGGATGGAGATCGTCCAGGTGGGGCCGCTGGTGCCGCAGATCTCGCCGCGCGACGACGTCGCCGCGCTGCGGACGCTGACCCGCGTCCTGGCGGAGGGACGGTACGACGTCGTCCACACCCACAGCGCGAAGGGCGGCGTGATCGGACGGGTCGCTGCGGCCCGCGCGGGCGTCCCCCGCATCGTCCACACCTGGCACGGGTTCCCGTTCAACGAGTTCCAGTCGTGGGCGCGCCGACGCGCATACATACGCCTCGAAAGGGTCGCGGCCAAGCACACCGACGCGTTCCTCGCGATCGGGTCGGAGACGGTGACGACGGCGCTGCGGCTCGGACTGACCACACCGGAGCGGGTCCGGCTGTCCTGGCCGGCCGTGGACGTGGACGCCTACGCGGCCGCGCCCGGCTCCCGCGCGCGGGCCCGCCGCCGACTCGACCTGCCGCTCGGCGTGAAGGTCGTCGGGTCGGTCGGGCGGCTGACGTTCCAGAAGGGCCCGGAGGTCTTCGCGAAGGCGATCGCCCGGCTGCCGGGCGACGTGTTCGGCCTGTGGGTCGGCGGCGGTCCGATGGCGGACGAGATGGAGAGGCTCACCGCGAGGCTCGGCATCGGCGAGCGGATGCGCTGGCTCGGGCACCGCGGCGACGTCGCCGACCTGCTGCCCGCCTTCGACGTGATGGCGATGGCGAGCCGCTGGGAGGGACTCCCGTGCGTGCTGGTCGAGGCGATCGGGGCGGGGATCCCGCTGGCCGCGACGGCCGTCCCGTCCAACCAGGACCTCGTGCTGGCCGGGGAGACCGGCATGCTCGTCCCGCCGGAGAATCCGGAGGGGCTGGCCGCCGCGGTGTCGGCGCTGCTCAACGACCCGTCCGCCGCCGCGCGGATGGCGGGCCGCGCACGCGCCAGGGTCGGCGAATGGTTCTCGCCGGAATACCTCGGGACCGTCCTGGACGAGACCTACCGAGGGAACTCCAGCCGGCCATGACCACGGTGATCGAGGCCCCGGCCGCGCCGCCGCCGCTGAGGCGCCGGACGCGGCTGACCTCGGTGGTGCTGGTCGCGGGCATCGCCTCGCTGCCGATGCTGATGCCGGCCGGCCTCGCGCCGGGCCCCGGCAACACCGGGCTGCCCGACCTCGCGCTGGTCGCCCTCACCGCGACGACGCTGCTGTGGGCGGCGTCCCGCAGACTCCCGGTCCGGTGGCCGTTCCTCATCCCGACCCTGATGACGATCATCGCGGGCGGGATCGCCGCCGTCGTCAACGACGCGGGCGCGCTGACCCTGCTCAAGGACATGTTCGTGCTGCTGTGGGCGGTGAGCGTCGCCAACCTCGGCCGGGACCCGGCGCTGCTGAGGCTCGCGCTCCGCGCCTTCATCCGGATCGGGACGTTCTACGCACTCGTCATGATCGTCGGCTTCGTGCTGGGGATCGAGGCGCTGTCGGGCAAGCAGGTCGACGGCGAGCGCGCGATGTTCACGTTCGGCGACGCCAACTACGCGTCCAACTGGTTCATCTGCGTCTTCTTCATCGCCCGGGCGACCCGCTGGCCGCGGACCCGGGGAAGGCGGTGGGCGGTCTGCGGGATCCTGCTCGCCGCCGAACTCCTCACCGGCTCGAACGGCGGCCTGCTCGCGCTGTGCGTAGCGGTCCTGCTCGGCTACCTGTTCCGGCTGTTCCGCGAGGGCAGGGCGCACCACGCGATCGCGGTCGGCCTGTTCGCGGCGTTCGTGGGCGGCGCCGGCGTCGCGGTCGTGACGCAGGTCGACGTCCAGCCGTTCCTGGACCAGGCCAGCCAGGCGTCCCCGATCCTGCGCGACTCCATCGGGCGGACGACCGGGGAGAGCACGAACTCGCGCGAGACGGTCCTCGCCACCACCCTCCAGATGATCGAGGACCAGACCCACCCGTGGGGCATCGGGCCGGGCCAGACCGAGAAGCAGATGCTGGTGCGGCAGGAGACCTACGTCCGGGAGGCGCACAACGACTACGTCGCCGCCGTCCTGGAACGCGGCTTCCTCGGGGGCGTCGCGCTCGTCGCGCTGGTCTTCGTCCTGCTGCTGAAGTGCGTGCGGATCGCGCGCCGGGGCGCGCTGACCGGCGAGTACGCGAGGCTCGTCCCGCGCCCGGAGCTGTTCGGCGCGCTCATCGCCGTCTTCCTCGTCTCCGGCCTGTTCTACGAGACGCTCCACTACCGCCACGGCTGGGCGATCTTCGGCTTGATCGCCGCCCTCGACCTCTTCGGACGCCGCGGCGGCTCCCCCGACCGGCTGGACGGCGGCCTGCGCGTGGCCGCGCCCGGCAGTTCCCCGGCCCCCTCGCCCGCCGTCTCTCCCACCGTCTCATTGACCGTCCCATCGGGCGTCCGACGTGCGCGGACGGCGCGGTCGCGTGCGAAGCCGGTTCTCGGCTCGCGGGAAAACGATCGCGTGGTGAGCCTTCAGGCGGACCGGAACGGCGCGGTGGTGCCCTCCCCAGAAGGAGCGCCCTCCGCGGAACGGCCGCCGGACGGCGAGGGCGGCACGGGAGGTGCGGGAGGTGCGGGGCGCAGACTGCTGGCGCTGGTCGCGGGGAACATGGCGGGACGGGTCGGCGCCCTCGCCTCCCTCGGCCTCGCGACGATCATGGTCGCGCGGATCGGCGGGCCCGAGCTCGTCGGCGCGTTCACGCTCGTCCGGATCCTGCCGGGCCTGCTGTGCCAGCTGGCCAGCGCGGGGCTGCCGGGCGCGGCGCCGTTCTTCCTCGCCCGCGGCGACTACGACCAGAGCCGGGTGCGGCCCACGCTGGCGTGGCTGACCGTGATCGGCGCGACGATCTCCGGCGTCGGCTGGCTGGCGCTCAGCCCGCTGGTCCACCTGGTGTTCTTCGAGTCGTTCGGGTTCTGGGTCGCGGTCGCCGCCGCCGTGCCGTCCTTCACGCAGGGCTTCGTCTCGGTCGGCAAGGGCCTGCTCCAGGGGACCGACGACCAGCCCGGCGCGAGCCTCGCCATCGCCGTCGAGGAGTTCGTCTTCCTGCCGATCTACCTCGTGCTCCTGACCGGCTGGTACGGGCCCGGCGCGCTCATCACCGGACTGGTGCTCGCCGACGTCGCCGCGGCCGCGTGGATCGCCCGGCGGCTCGCGCGGCGCGGGTTCTTCGCCGGGTGGGGGCGCCCCGACCGGCGGCTCGGCCTGTCCATCTCCGGGTACGGGCTGCGCGGCTACCTCGGCCAGCTCATCGACCTGCTGCAACTGCGGTTCGACATGGCACTGCTCGGCGCTCTGGCCGGGCCGAAGGTGCTCGGCGTGTACACGGTCGCGAGCAAGTTCGCCGAGCTCGTGCAGCTTCCGGGGCTCGCGGTCAACTACATCCTGTATCCGGACTTCGCCAAGGAGGACAGGGACACCGCGACCCGGCGGACGGCACGCCTGATCCTGCCCGCGTTCGGCGTCTCGGTCCTGGCCGCGCTGCCGCTCGCCCTCATCGCCGGGACCGCGCTGCCCTGGATCTTCGGCGACGTGTTCGACGACGCGGTCGTGCCCACCTACATCCGGCTCGCCGGCGTCACGACGTTCGGCGTGACCGGGCTCGTCATGGCCTACCTGTACGGGGTCGGACGGCCCGGCGCCGCGTCCACCGGGCAGGGCATCGGCCTCGCGGTCGTCGTCGTCCTCGGCGCGGTCCTGATCCCGGCGCACGGCGCGATCGGCGCCGCGGTCGCCACGTCCGTCTCGTTCGTCGCCACCACGGCGGCGCTCCTGGTCTGGTTCCGGCGCGTGCGGAACGCACCCGCGCCCCCCACGCCCGCGACCACGGCATCCGCGCCCCCCGCACCCGCGCCGTCCGCACAGGAAGACAAGGGGTGACCATGTCCGAGTTCGCGAGCCGTCCCGTCGACCCGTCCGACGGCATCCCCCCGTCCAGGGCGCGCCGCGTCCTGGACGTCGCCGGCGCGGTCGCCGGGCTGATCCTGCTCAGCGTCCCGCTGGCGCTCATCTACCTGCTGGTGCGGCTGTCCAGCCGGGGGCCGGGCGTGTTCCGGCAGACGCGGGTCGGGCAGGGCGGGCGGCCGTTCACCATGTACAAGTTCCGGACGATGCGGCAGGGCGTCGGCGGCCTCACCGTCACGGCCAACTGCGACCCGCGCCTGACGAGGCTCGGCAAGGTCCTGCGCCGCTGGTCGCTGGACGAGCTGCCGCAGCTGGTGAACGTCCTGCGCGGCCAGATGACGCTGGTCGGGCCGCGTCCGGAGACCTACGACCTCGCCGTCCACTACGACCGGCGGTGCCGCTGGATCTTCGACCACCGGCCCGGCCTGACGGGCGTGTCCGAGGTCAGGTTCCGCGACTTCGACGTGCTCGGTCCCGGGGAGGAGGTCGACCTGACCGGTTACATCGAGCGGATCGTCCCGGCGCGGGTCGCGGTCGACGCCGTCTACCTGCGCGACCCGTCGATGCGGGCCACGCTCGGCGCGCTCTGGGACACCGTCAGGCACATCCTCGGCTTCACGGTCCCGCCCCTCCGGGTGGACGCCGCCGGGCCCGTGGAGCAGGGCGCCCGTAAGGAGTCCGCCCTGATGGAGAGCACCGTCATGGAGAGCACAGTCATGGAGAGCACTGTCATGGAGACGCGGGAGCAGCCGGTGCGCGCCGCCGAGGAGCCCGGCTCCGCCGCCTGACCATCGCTTTCGGGGAGTGACGCGGAATGGACGTCCGGGACGCCCGATTCAAGATCGCGATCGCCGCCGCGACGGTCGTGCTGGTGGCCGGGTTCCTTCTCTACCTGCACGATCGGGCCTCCGGGTACCGGCCGTACCAGGGGCCGCTCGCCGCGCCGGGGACGCCCGCCGCCGCGCCCGGCGGGACCCGCAGGATCGCGCTGAACACCCAGCCGTCCGACTACCCGCGGCTCCGGGCGCTCGGCTACGACCTGGTGGACGTCAAGGCGGACCCGGGACTCGTCGCCGGGGTCCCCGCCGGGATGCGGGCGCTGCTGTGGGTCGGCAACTTCACCTGCGGCGACTTCGAACTCGGCTGGGACGAGTTCCAGCGGGCCGTCCAGCGGTTCGGGCGCGACCCGAAGGTGTACGGGTGGTACCTGTCGGACGAGCCGAACACCGGCGACTGCCCGGAGGTCGCCGGCGAGATCCGCCGCCGCGCCCGCTACATCGAGGCGCACGCGCCCGGGCAGGTGTCGTTCATCTCGCTGACCGACTGGCCGATGAAGCCGCTCACGCCGCGACGCGTCGGCGTCGACCTGGTCGGCCTCGACCCCTATCCCTGCAAGGGCTCGGCGGAGACCCGCGAGCACTGCGACATCGGAGCGATCGACCGGATGGTCCGGATGGCGGACGCCGCCGGGATCCCGCGCGCCAGGATCGCGCCCGTCCTGCAGACGTTCGGGCAGAGCTGCTCCAAGGGCGACAAGCAGTACTGGATGCCGACGCGGGCCCAGTTCCGCGGGATCCTCGCGCGCTGGGACCGGCTGGTGCCGCGGCCGCCGCTGGAGATCTCCTACTCCTGGGGACGCCAGGACGAGTGGGCCTGCCCCTCGCTCTCGGACGCCTCCGGCGGCGCGCACCCCGACCTGCAGAGCCTGATGAAGGCCCGCAACACCGCCCGCTGAGCGGTCAGCGCCCGCCGGGTTCGTCCGCCACGGCCGGATGCTGCGAGCCCGACGGCAGCGGGAACTCCAGTGATCCGAGCCTCAGAGCCAGGACTTCCATTACGCCAACGGCCAGAATCAACGCGACGGCCATAAGGCCGAGCTTCCTGCGGTTCAACCGCACACCCCTTCAACCCCCAAATAGCAAGCGAAAAGCTAACATGCCGCGATCTATACCTCGTTCTGGACACGCCCTCGACTCACCATTCGCAACCGTCTTGTGACCCTGCGAGGCCCGGCCGGTGAGCACCGGACCGCCGGGCCCGGGCTGTCGAGCCTCGACCGCGGCGGGCGGGCCGCCGCGGTCGGGACGGGCCAGAGCGGGTCAGAGCGGGTCGAAGTGTGTCAGAGCGGGCGGCTGGTGAGGTTGGCGGCGCGGGCGTTGAGGCACTCGCCGGTGGCGAGGTCGAAGGCGAAGTTGTGGGCCAGGCAGTTGATCCGCCCGTCCCGGACGACCGCGCCGACCGCCAGGTCCTCGCCGGCGTGCGGGCAGTAGCGCGGGATGTCGTAGCGGACGCCCGCGTCGGTGACGATGATGCGCTCGCTCTCGTCCCGGCCGGTCTCGTACGCCTCGACGGCGTTCAGCGCCGGCGCGTTCGCGTGCTTGAGCAGCCCGACCAGGTGGTCGTTGTAGACGTCGGGGTCGCGGTAGAGGCTGAGCCGGAACGAGATGAGCAGGTCCTCCCACGCCATCCGGCCGGTGAGCACGCCGTCCAGCCAGCGGCCCGCGGTGGTGATCCGGTAGTGCGGGCGGACGTCCGGCGACGCCTGCGCCACCGTCAGGCCGTCCGGCGAGAAGTCGACGTCCCAGGTGCCGCCGTTCGGGCCGGTGACCTCGAAGCGGACGATCATGGAGATCCGCTGGAGGAAGTAGTCGCTGAGGCCGCCGAGCCGCTCGAAGTGGGCGGTGAACCGGTCGAACAGGTCCGGACCGGGCTCGGGATGGTCCGCCAGCACGGCCGCGACGGCGGCGGCCCGGTCGGCGGCGTATCGGGCGAGGTAGGCGTCCCGGTCGGCGTCGGCGAAGGAGAACTCCGCCGAGAAGGGGTCGCGTGCGATCTCTCCGGTGTCGAGGTCGACGGCGTCGCCGGGCTTGAAGCACTCCCAGCGCTGCCCCGGCAGGTGCTCGCGCAGCCAGGCGGTGGCGGTCTCCGGGTCGCAGAAGGCGCCGTCCTCCTGGTCGAGCACCCAGTTGAGATGGTCGACCTCGGCGTCCAGGAAGCACGGCGGACCGGCGAACGGCGCCGCCAGCACCGGCTCGGTCTGCCGGACGAGCCGCTGCGCCGCGCGCAGCTTGGCGACCCGTTTGGCCATCGAGACCTCGGCCATCTCGGCGGCCGGGTACTCGTAGCAGATCGGGTGCCAGGATGCCCCGGACGTCTGGAGCGCCATCAGGTCGAGCCGCCCGCCCGCCATGTGCTTGGCCCGCCTGGCCTGCGCGGCGGTGAGCCTGGCGTCGTTGCAGTGCAGGATCCCGCGACCGTCCGCCACGATCAGAAAGGCGGCGTCGTGGCACATGGGCGACAGTTCCGGAATCGCGGTGATCCATGATCCGCGATCGTCGAGTGGGAATTTCTCCCAGGGCTGGATTTCGATTACCTGGCGCCCGCCCGCGGCGGCCGCCACGCGATCGCGGAAGGCAGGTCCGGGATAACACGGAATGAGGATCCGGGTTCGCACCGGGAGGCGCTCGATGACCCACGGATCGAAATGGTCCAGATGCTCGTGCGAGACCGCCACCCAGTCCGCGTCGAGCAAGGGGCCGAGATCCAGGTGATCGTTTCTCGGATACTGGTGCCAGGCCCCGAGAAAGGCTCCGGCCGGCGAGAGCCACGGGTCCGCGAGCAGATGGAACGCGGCCGCGTCCACCGCCACCCCCGCATGTCCGATGAATGTGACCGTCGGCATGTTCAGACTGTCTCTCGCGGCCGCCGCCGGCACACCGGCCGGAATGCGTAAAGCGACTACGCCGTCAGCATGAAAGGAGAATTCTCGCACTCCCTTCATATGTCGACTGAGACGCTCGAGAAAGGGCCGAGTTTACCCTCCGGGACGAAATGACCGCTTCCGGACAAAGGTGTACATATGACGGACGATCTACTGGACATCCGCCGGGGCGCCGGGGGACCGTCGAAACGGTGCTGGAGCAGCGGGGCGGGTGGTCCTCATGAACAACGGGTGGGCTCGGTCTTCCCGAGCGGACGCTCCCGCGGGCGGGAGGACGCTCGCGGGGCCGGGCGCCTGGGAGAGCAGGTGCCACGACCGCCGTGACCGGACGGGGGCGTCCGAGCGCGGCGGTCAGTCGCTGTGGCGGCGGCGGCTGCGGCACGACATCCGGCACGAACTCGGCACGATCATCATGCTGGCCTCGGCGGTCGTCGTCGCGGAGGACATCGGCGACACCAGCCGGGCCCGCATCGACCAGCTGCTCGGCGAGACGCGGTGGCTCGACCACCTGCTGCGCCGGCTCGACGAGGACGACGACGACGACCCGATGGCCGACCCGGAGCGGATCCGGGTGGACGACCTCACCGCCGAGGTCGTCGCCGCGATGCGGCTCGTCACCACGCACGAGGTGCGCCTCACCACCGGCGAGGCGTGGGCGCACATCGACCCGGTCGCCTTGTGGCGCGTCGTCCGGAACGTCATCGAGAACGCGTGCCGCGTCGCGGAGGGACGCGTGGACGTGAGCGTCGAGTCCGGGCAAGGGCGGCTCGTCATCCAGGTCGACGACGACGGTCCCGGGTTCGGTGCGGGCTGGGGGGCTCCCCCGGGGAAGGGGCCGGTCCGGCCCGGCCTGGCGTCGCTCGGTCTCGGCATCGTCCACGACCTCATCTCCGGGTACGGGGGCAGCCTGGAGATCCGCACCTGCGAGATGGGCGGGGCGCGCGTCCGCGTGCTGCTGCCGGCGGCGCCGCCCCCTGAGGACCGGCCGGCGGGCGCCCTCGCGGACCCGCACGTCGAAGCGCGCACCGAAGCGCCCGGCGAGGCGCGCGCGGAACCACACGCCGACGCGCTCGCCGATGACTGGCGGCCGCTTCCATGAGGACGGTCATCTGCGACGACCACGCGGTCTTCGCCGAGTCGCTGTCCCTGGTGCTGGCGAACGCCGGGCACAGCGTCGTTGAGGTGACCTACTCCCCCGCCGAGGCGCTGCCCGTCCTGCGGGCGGAGCAGCCCGACCTCTGCCTGATCGACCTGCACTTCCCTTCCGGCACCGCGCTCGACTGGATGCCGCAGCTGCGCAGCGCGTCCCTGCGGACGAGGTTCGTCGTGCTGACCGGATTCCTGGAGCAACCGGTGCTGGACGCGGGCATCGCGGCGGGCGTGCGCGGGTTCGCGCACAAGGGGCAGCAGGCCGGCGACATCCTCGCCGTGCTGCGCCGCATCGCCGACGGCGAGATCGTCGTCGACCAGGGGATCCGCCGGGCCGACGACCGGCGGCGCGACGAGGCGCGGAGGTTCGCGCGGTTCCTCACGCCGCGCGAGCGCGAGGTGCTGACGCGGCTGGTACGGGGCGAGTCCACCCAGACGCTCGCCAAGGCGATGGGGGTGACGCGCAGCACGGCGCGCAGCCACGTCCAGAGCGTCCTGAGCAAGCTCGGGGTGCACTCGCAGCGGGAGGCGGTGATCGAGGCCGCCCGGCACGGTCTCGTCAGCGTGGAGACGGGGGAATGGCTCGCGGGATAGCCCGCACGCCGTTTCGGCGGGCATTCCTGCGGGCACGGCCGAAACCGGCCCTTCAGGACGCGGCACCAACGCGTTAGCGTCTGCCTGGTAGAGGAGGTTTTCATGCCTCAACGACGAGGCACGCTGCCCATCTCCGACACCGGGGTCCTCGACTGCCCGGACGCCTACGCGCACGGGGTCCCCCACGACAGCCTCGAACGGCTCAGGACGCGGACGCCGGTGGTGTGGCTCGACGGGCGCACGGCGGGACGGCCGGGCGCCTGGGCCGTGCTGCGCCACCGCGACGTCCGGTATGCCCTCCTGCATCCCGAGCTGTTCTCCCCGCAGGTGGACGGGGTCGTACACGGACCGCTGAGCGAGGACGAGCCGCCGAGCGGGAACGAGCCGCCGAGCGGGGACGGGCAGTCGCGCGGCGAAGGGCCGCCCGAGCGGAACGTGCCGTCGAACGGGGACGGGCCGCCCGGGCAGGGCGAGCCGCCGGGCGGGGCGGCGCTGATCGACATGGATCCGCCCGTGGAGGCCATGCTCGCCCGGATCCCGCCCCGCGAACCGGTCGACTTCGTCCGCACCGTCGCCCGCGACCTCCCCGAGACGCTGCGCAACACCCTCGCGGGCGGCCTGTACGCGCTGCTGCGCCATCCCGCCGAGTACGTCCGGCTCCGGGAGGAGCAGCGCAGCGAGCTGCTCCTGGACAGCGCCGTCGAGGAGATGCTGCGCTGGTGGACGCCGGTGCTGCACGTCCGGCGGACCGTGCAGCGCGACACGGTCGTCGGAGACGTGCCGATGCTCGCGGGGGAAGAGGCCATGCTGTGGCTCGTGTCCGCGAACCATGACGAGGAGGTCTTCACCGAGCCGGGGCGCTTCGTCCCCGACCGGTTCCTCGGGGAGGTCCCGTCCCATCTGTGCTTCGGGGTCGGGCACCGCGCGTGCCTGGGCGCGCGGCTCGCCCGCGTGCACCTGCGCGCCCTGCTCGCCGCGCTGCTCGAACGGCCCGGCCTGCCGCAGTCGGCGGGCGAGCCGGTGATGCTGCGGTCGAGCTCCCGGCACGGCTTCGCGTCCCTGCCGGTCCGATGGAGCCGCTGAACTTTTCCCGCCGCCCGGTCGTAGTAGATGCGTGGGACTCACGAGCGCGGGGACGCTGAGCCTGCTGTTCGCCCTGGCCTTCGGCTGCATGGCCGCGACCGTGCGGGCCTGGCCTCGGGCCGCGTCCTCCGGCGCGCGGGCCGTGGGCGTGCGCGCGCTGATGCTGGCGGGCTGCCAGCTGGTCCTCCTGCTCACGCTTCTGGCGGCGCTGAACGCCCACTACCTCTTCTACGGCTCCTGGACGGACCTGCTGAGCGCCGCGGGCGGAGGAGCGCAGTCGCACCGGCCGTCCGGGGGGAGCGCGGCCGCCGCGACGCGGGTCGTGCGGACGGTGCAGGCGGGCCTCGACCCGGGCCCGCGCGCCGAGCACGCCCCGGCGAAGAACGGGCAGGTCGAGCGGCTCGACATCCGCGGCGTCCGGACGGGCCTGGCGTCGGAGGCGTACGTGTACCTGCCTCCGCAGTACTTCCAGCGCGCCTACGCGACCCGGCGCTTCCCGGTCGTGCTCATGCTGGCCGGGTACCCGGCGGCCGACCGGCTCGTGTGGATCCACCAGGGGCACGTCCCCGCCGACGTCGCGCGGGCGCAGGCGCAGCGGCTCGTCCAGCCGATGATCTACGTGATGATGCGGCCGACCGTGGTGCGGGGCTGGGACACCGAGTGCGCCGACGTGCCCGGCGGGCCGCAGGTCGAGACGTTCTTCGCCCAGGACGTCCCCGAGGCGGTCTCCGAGACCTACCGGGTGCCGCGGGACCGGGGCGGCTGGGGGCTCGCCGGCTACTCCACCGGCGGGTTCTGCGCCGCGAAGCTGGCGATGCTCCACTCCGACCGGTTCTCCGCCGCCGTCAGCATGGCCGGGCACTTCGACGCGCTGCTCGACCCCACGACCCGCGACCTGTACGGCGGGAGCAGGGCGGTCCGGCTGAGCGACGACCTGGTCTGGCGGTTGCGGCACCTGCCCGCGCCGCCGGTGTCGGTCCTGGTGGCGTCGGCGGACACCGGCGAGAAGACCTTCCCGTCGGCGCAGCGGTTCATGCGGGCCGCGCGGCCCCCGCTGGTCGTGGACAAGGTGCTGCTGCGCAGCGGCGGCCACAACTTCAAGACGTTCCGCAAGTACATCCCCCCGTCCATCAGATGGCTGAGCGCGCGGCTGCGGGCCGGCTGACATGGGACGGGTGAGCTGACATGGAGCCGGTGAGCGCGGCCCTCATCGGGCCGGTCTGTCTGCTGGCACTGGGTTGCGCGGTCGCGGCCGTCGTCCTGTGGCGGCGGCTCGCGGGGCCGGGGCCGCGTGCCGTGCTGGCGCGCTCGGGGCTCCTCGTGGCCACGCAGGCCGCGCTCACCGCCTCGTTCGTGCTGCTGGCCAACCGGTACTTCGTGTTCTACGCGACGTGGAACGACCTGCTCGGCAACGACCCGGCGAAGGTCCAGGTCCAGCACGTCCAGCCGCAGCGCGCGGCGGGACGCCTCGTCGAGCGCACGGTCACGGACCTCGGCCCGACCCGGGCCGGGCACGAGCAGGACCCCGCCGAGGACGGACGCGTCGACCGCCTGACGATCCACGGCGTCCGGAGCGGCATGGACGGCGAGGCCTACGTCTACCTCCCGCCGCAGTACTTCCAGCGGGCCGAGCGGCTGCCGGTCGTCATCCTCATGGCAGAGGGCGCGCCTGAGGACTGGCTGCGAGGCGCCGACCTTCCGCGGGCCGCCCGCGGGACGCAGCCGATGCTGTACGCGATGGTCCGGCTCCCGTCCGCCGCCGACTGCGTGGACGCGCCGTGGCGCCGCGCCGCGCTCGGCGAGACCTACCTCGCCCAGGACCTTCCCGAGGCCCTGGCCTCCCAGTACCGGGTGGCACAGGACGAAGAGGGATGGGCCGTCGCGGGGACCGGCCCCGGCGGGTACTGCGCGGCCCGGCTCGCGATGCTGCGCTCCGACCGGTTCGCCGCCGCCGCGAGCCTCGGCGGCCGCTTCGGCGCACCGGACGGCAGCGGCACCCCGGACGGCGGCGGCGCGGCGGGCGGCGACCTCTACGGCGGGAGCGAGCGTCTCCGGCTCGGCAGCGACCTCCTGTGGCGGCTCCAGAACGTCCCGCCGCCTCCGGTGTCGGTCCTGGTCGCGTCCGCCAGGGACGACGCTCAGGCCCATCGGTTCGCCGCACTGGCGCGCCCCCCGATGCGCGTCGAGGCGTCCCTGGTGGACGGCTCCCCAGCGTCCGTCTCCCAGTGGCGCGACCATGTCCCGGACGTCCTGGAATGGCTGGGCGCCCGGCTCCGGGTACCTCCCGCGGAGTAGGGACGCTGACTCCCCGAGGCCGACGTGGCCGCCGGACCGTATGTCCTAACGTGCAGGAATGAGCACTTCGCCGCCGCGCTGGCCGCGGCCCGCCGCGTGGCCGGTGTGGGTCGTCCCGGCGCTGGTCGCGTTCCTCCAGGTGGCAGGGTCGCTGGGCGCGCAGGGCGACGGCCCGCCCGGGAGGTCGTCGGAGGGCCCGCCCTGGCGGCACGGGGGCGACGCCGTCGGGCACACCGGCCTCGACGCGCTCGGCTTCGCGCTGCTCCTCGCCGGGCCCGCCCTGCTGCTGTTCCGGCGCCGGCACCCGGTGTTCACGGTGTGCGCGACGGCGGCGGTGACCGCCCTGTACTTCCTGCGCGCCTACACCTACGGCCCGGCGCCGCTGTCCCTGGTCGTCGCGATGATGGCCGCCGTCGTCGCCGGGCACCGGCTGCTGGTCTGGGCGGGGACGGGCGTCGGCCTCGCGGCCTACCTCGGCCTCACCGCGCTGATCGGCGTCCCGGCCGCCGAGCGCGGGCGGGACGGGCCGTTCCCGGTGGAGGAGCCGACGCTCGGCGGGTCGGCGTTCGTCGTCGGCTGGGCGCTGGTCGTGCTCGTCACCGCGGAGCTGATCCGGATGCGCGGCCAGCGCGCCGCTGAGACCGCCCGCACGCGCGCCGAGGAGGAGCGCCGCCAGGCCAGCGAGGAGCGGCTGCGCATGGCCCGCGAGCTGCACGACGTCCTCGCGCACAACATCTCGATGATCAACGTGCAGGCGGGCGTGGCGCTGCACCTGATGGACGACGACCCCGAGCAGGCCCGGACGGCGCTCGCCGCCATCAAGGACGCCAGCAAGGAGGCGCTCACCGAGATGCGCGGGGTGATCGGCGCGCTGCGGGCGCAGGGCGAGACCGCGCCGCGCGCCCCCACCGCCGGGCTGGACCGGCTGGACGACCTCCTCGACCGCGCCCGGTCCGCGGGCCTCGCGGTCGAGGCCGAGACCACCGGCGAGCGGCGGCCGCTGCCCGCCGGCGCCGATCTCGCCGCGTACCGGATCGTCCAGGAGTCGCTGACCAACGTGACCCGGCACGCCGGTCCCGGCCCGCTGACGGCGCGGGTCCGCATCGCCTACGGTGAGCACGAGATCGTGGTGGAGGTCGAGGACGACGGCCGGGGCGTGTCCCCGCTGGACGACCGTCCGGCCGGCAGCGGGATCCGCGGCATGCGCGAGCGGGCCGCCGCGCTCGGCGGCGAGTTCGACGCCGGCCCGCGCCGGGGCGGCGGGTTCGCCGTGCGGGCGCGGCTGCCGCTGGACGCCGAGCCGGCCACCGGATCGACGACCGCGCCGGACACCGGGGCCGGAGGGGATGCGCGATGATCAAGGTGGTGCTGGCCGACGACCAGGTGCTGGTGCGCGCCGGGTTCCGGGCGCTGCTGGACGCGCAGCCCGACATCGAGGTCGTCGGGGAGGCGGGCGACGGCGAGGAGGCGGTGGCGCAGGCCCGCCGGCTGCGCCCGGACGTCATCCTGATGGACATCCGCATGCCCGGCCTCGACGGCCTGGAGGCGACCCGGCGCATCGCCTCCGACGAGCGGCTGGACGGCGTGCACATCGTGATCCTCACCACGTTCGAGCTGGACGAGTACGTCTTCGAGGCGCTGCGCGGCGGCGCGAGCGGGTTCCTGGTCAAGGACACCGAGCCGGTGGAGCTGATCCACGCCGTCCGGGCCGTCGCCGACGGGGACGCGCTGCTGTCACCGAGCGTGACCCGGCGGCTGATCGCCGAGTTCGCCGCGCGGGCCAAGGAGCCCGCGCCCTCGCCGCGGCTGAACGCGCTGACCGAGCGGGAGCGCGAGGTGATGGCGCTGGTCGGCGAGGGGCTGTCGAACGAGGAGATCGCCGCGCGGCTGGTGGTGAGCCCGGCCACGGCGAAGACCCATGTCAGCCGGACGATGGTGAAGCTCGGGGCGCGGGACCGGGCGCAGCTCGTCGTGTTCGCCTACGAGTCGGGACTGGTCAAACCGGGCTGGCTGCCCTAGAAATTTTACTCTGCGGCGATTCACTGTTGTCGCCCGCAGGACCATGACAGGGTGGACGGCACAGGCCGTCACCGACGCTAGGGAGTCCGGTGCCGCACGACGCGAGGATTCTGGCCGTCGACGACCGCGAGGAGAACCTCACCGCCCTCACGGCCGTGCTCGACGCGCTGCCGGTCGAGGTCGTGCCCGTCACCTCCGGCCAGGCGGCCCTGAAGGAACTGCTGAACGACGACTTCGCGCTGATCCTGCTCGATGTCGTGATGCCGGAGATGGACGGGTTCGAGACCGCCGAGCACATCAAGTCCCGGCCGCGCACCCGCGACGTCCCCATCATCTTCCTCACCGCGGGCGGCGGCACCGGCGAGCAGGCGTTCCGCGGCTACGCGGCGGGCGCCGTCGACTACCTCACCAAGCCGTTCGACCCGTGGCTGCTGCGCGCGAAGGTCTCGGTGTTCGTGGAACTGCACCGCCGCAACCAGCAGCTCCAGGAGCAGGCGAGGCTGCTGCGCCAGACGCTGGAGGAGGGCGACGGCCCGGCGGCCGGGTACGACGGCCTCCTCGCGGCCCTGGACCAGCGCGTCGCGCGCATCGAGGCTGACGTCGCCCGGATGCGGTCGGGCGAGCCCGCCGACGAACTCGACTCCCACGTCGCCGACCTGCGCATGGCCCTCGACGCCCTGGTGGCGGGCGGCTGACCCGCTCCCGCCCCGTACCGCTCAGCCTGCGACGCGACCGCCGCTGACGCCGTCCTGCAGAGCGCCGGCGGGTGCGGGGCGGCCGGGCGGTCCGTCGAGTGCGCCGGCGCTCAGCTTGCCGCGCAGGATGAACGCGCCCAGCAGCACCGCCGCCACGACCAGGACGACCGCGATCGTGACGACCAGCACCGTCCTGCGTCGCTCTCCGCCACCGCCGGCCGGATCGTGGGCGGGCGGCGGCGGGGGCTGCTGCCAGTTCGTGTACTGCTGCGGCTGCTCCCACGGCGGAGGCGTCTGCGGCGGAAGGCTCGGATGCGGGCGCTGCACCGCCGGATGCTGGGACGGGGGCGGCGGCGCCCAGTCGGTCTCCAGCAGCGTCCGCGACTGCGGCTCCTGCCTGGGCGGGGGCGGCGGCGGGGGATGCGATGCGCGCTGGTCCTGGAACCGGCCCGGGTCGCGGCGGGTCACCGGGTCGAGGTCGGTGTCCTTTCCCGGATCGCGGCGCGTGACCGGGCCGAGGTCGTCGGGGTCGAGGACGGTCTCCGAAGGGCTCTCGGGCCGGGGGCCGGGCAGGTAGCGGGCGGACGGCTCGTCCGCGACCGTGTCGTCCAGCCGCGTCGGCGGGGACGGAGGCGGGGGCGGCATGGCCGCGACCTGGTCGAGCATCGGCATCGCCTGCGGGGCCGTCATCCGGTGGTACGGCTCGCGCACGAGCAGTCCCTCCAGCACCCGGGAGAGCGGCCCGGCGTTGCGCGCGGGCGGGACGGGCTCGATCAACGCGGCCTGCAGCGACGACATCGCGTCGGACCGCTCGTAGGGCGAGCGGCCCTCCACGGCCGCGTACAGCGTCGCGCCGAGCGCCCACAGGTCGGATGCGGGGACCGCGCGCTCGCCCTGCACCCGCTCCGGCGCTATGTAGGCGGGCGAGCCCATGACCAGGCCCGTCTGGGTGAGGGTCGAGTCGCCCTCCATCTGCGCGATGCCGAAGTCGGTGAGGACGACGCGCCCCGTGTCCATCACCAGCACGTTGCTGGGCTTGACGTCGCGGTGCAGGATGCCCTTCTCGTGGGCGTGCTGGAGCGCGCCGAGCATCTGCCGCCCGATGTCGGCGACCCGGCGGTGCTCCATGGGCCCGCGCTCGATGATGTCCTGCAGGGACGGGGCGAGGACCAGCTCCATCACGATCCAGGGCCGGTCCGACTCCTCGACGACGTCGTGGACGGTCACCACCCCGGAGTGGTTCAGCCGCGCCGACGCGCGCGCCTCGCGGAACGTCCGCTCGTACAGGACGGCGCGCTCGGCGTCGCTCAGCCCGGGCGGGAGCACGACCTCCTTCACCGCGACCTCGCGGCCGAGCATGGTGTCCAAGGCGCGCCACACGGTGCCCATGCCGCCGCGCCCGACCACCGAGTCGAGCCGGTAGCGGTTACCGAGCAGACGTGCCTGTGCCATCTCTAGAAGGTCCCCCCACTGGTCATCCCACCCCGGAGGGACGGAACGTGTCGAGCACATTGTTCACGAGTGCCTCGTTCTCGTTCCACTGGGATGCGGGCACCGCCACCACCACGGCGAAGGGCCGGCCGTTCACCGTCACGCCGCGGTCCCTCGCGCGCGTGACGCCCGAGCGGGACCAGGTGAACTCGATGTCGGCCGCGGGCCGCCCGGCGACGGTCGTGCGGGTGATCTCTCCGATCCGCTGGAAGTCCTTGAGCTTGCCGTCCGCGATCGCCTCCCGCTCCCAGGTGACCCAGTGCTCGTAGGGGTCGCCGGACCAGACGGTCTGGTCGACCTGAACGTAGGCGCTGGACGCGGGGTCCGTCCAGATGACGCTGTTGCCCTGCACCGATCGGCTCCACCCGCTCGGGACGCCGATCGTGAAGCCGGGGCCGCTCGCGGGGACGAGCCCGGCCGGGAGCGGCCGCCTGCCCGATCCCGCCGTGGGCGTCGCGGTGCCCGCGGGCGTGGTGGGCGCCGTCCCCGTGCTCTGCCCGGCCTGGCCGGTCGCCTGCCCGGTCTGCCCGGCCACCTGCGGCGACCGCGCCGCGCCCGGACCGCCGGCCTTGGAGTCGTCCGGCCAGAGGGCGAACCCGGCGATCGCCAGGATCGCCGCCGCGGCAACGACGCCGGCGAGGACCGGCAGGAGCGGGGACCTCCTGCCCGCGGGCGCGTGCGGCGGCTGCCCCGGCGTCCACTGCGTGCCCGTTCCCGGCGGGTAGTGCGAGGTCATGTCGGGCGGCACGGGCACCGGGATCGACACATGCGCGGCCACGGGCGTGTGCGGGGGCGACGGCGTGTGTCCGGGCGAGGGGGACCCGGCCGGCGCGTAGGCCGTCCAGGGGCCGCCGCCTGCCTCCGTCGCCTCGTTCGCGGCGATCTGCGCGGCGGCCATGCCCGAGGCGTGCCCGGAGGCGACCGACTTCAGCGCCTCCTCGGCACGGTCACCGCCCATCCGCCGCACCGGGTCGCGTTCCAGCAGGCCCGTGAGGACGGGCGCGAGCGGCCCCGCGTTCTTCGGGGGCGGGACGTCCTGCGTCATCACGGCGGCGAGGACGGCCATCGCGTCGCTGCGGTGGTGCGGCGCCCTGCCCTCCGTCGCGGCGTACAGGGTGGCGCCGAGCGCCCAGAGGTCGGACGCCGGGATCGCCGGGTCGCCGTTCACCCGCTCCGGCGACATGTACGCGGGCGAACCCATGATCAGCCCGGTGCCGGTGAGGGTGGCGTCGCCCGCGAGCTGCGCGATGCCGAAGTCGGTGAGCACGGCCCGGTCGTCGCCGGTGACCAGCACGTTCGCGGGCTTGACGTCGCGGTGCAGGACGCCGATGGCGTGCGCGGCCCGCAGCGCGCCGGCGATCTGCGCGCCGATCGCCGCGACCCGTCCGGGCGGCAGCGGGCCGTCCTCCTCCACGATCTCCTGGAGGGAGCGGGCCCGCACGAGCTCCATGACGATCCACGGCCGGCCGTCCTCGTCCACGACGTCGTGTACGGTCACGACGCCCGGATGGTTCAGCCTGGCCGAGGCGCGGGCCTCGCGCAGCGTCCGGCGGTGCCGGTTCTCGCGGTCCTCGTCGCTCAGGCCCGCGGGCAGCACGACCTCCTTGACCGCGACCTCGCGGTCGAGGGTCTCGTCGCGGGCGCGCCACACGGTGCCCATGCCGCCGCGGCCGACGACCGACTCGAGCCGGTAGCGACCGGCGAGGAGGCGCCCTTCCATCAGGCGTCCGCGGGCTTGAAGGACCGGTAGACCGGCTGGAGCTCGGAGTACACCTCGTCCCACTCGTCTTCGGGGGCCCGGAGCAGGATCGCGTAGCCGTGCCCCTTCGTCACGAACCCGCGGTTGAGGATGTGCACCCGGCCTCCGTCGCCGTCGTAGGTGAACTCCCAGTCGGCGGACTTGTCGCCGTTCCCGGTGTCGGGCACCGGCGGCCTGTCGCCGGTGGCCGCGATCTTGATCTTCTTGTACCCGGCCCAGTTGGAGCCGCCCCGCTCCTGCCGCCGCCAGTCGTCGATCGCGCTCGGGCCCGGCTCGTCGGTCTGGTCGATCTGGATGTAGGTGTTGCGGTCGGGCGCGTAGAAGAAGTCGCCGCCGTTCTTGCGCTCGGGGCCCTTCCAGGCGTCCGGGACGGCGATGGAGTAGCCGCTGCGGTCCTTGTGCGTCCTGAACCCGGCGGGGACGGCCGGGCTCGGCTTCTTGGACTTGGCCGGTGAGGACGACGAGGCCTTGCCCGTGCTCGACGGAGCCGTCGTGCCCTTCTTCTGCCCCTGCTCGGCGCCGCCCTTGCCGTCTCCCCCGTTGTTCGCCAGCGCGATCCCGACGATGACCAGGATCAGCAGCACCACCACGGCCGCGACGATCAGCACGTTGCGGTTGGACGCGAGCGCGGGCCGCCCGGCGGACGGGTGATGGGTGGTCGGCGGGAAGTGCGTGCCCGGGCCGGGATCGGGCGCCCCGCTCCGGATCGTGGCCTGCCCGGCGGGCTCGGTGCGGGGGCCGGGCCGCCACGAGCTGACCCGGTCGGGGTCGGGCGTGGTCTCGGTGGGGTCCGCGGGCTCCTGAGGGCTCGGTGCGCTCGGCGCGCTCCGGGCGCTCGGCGTCCCCATCGGGAGGTCGAAGCTGGTGAGCTGGTCGGGGCGGGCGCCGTCGTCCGCCGGGCGGGGCGCCTCCTCGGGGGCCTCGGGGACGGTGGTCTGGGCGGCGGGCGCCTCCGCGGCGGGGTACTCCACGGCCATCGTCCGCTGGGTGTCGACGGTCTCCTGCCGGACGATCTCGTCCAGCATCCGGCCGGCCTCGATCGCGTCCATCCGCCGCTCGGGGTTCTTGCGCAGCAGTCCCTCGATGACGGGGATCAGCCGGCCGCCCTTCTCCGGCGCGTCGGGCTCGTCGGAGATCACCGCGACCAGCGCGGCCATCGGCTCGGGACGCTCGAACGGCGACTTGCCGTGCAGCATGGCGTACAGGGTGACGCCCAGCGACCACAGGTCGGAGGCGGGACCGGCGACGCGGCCGCGGGCCCGTTCGGGAGCGATGTAGGCGGGCGAGCCCATGACGAGCCCGGTCTGGGTGAGGGTCGCGTCACCCGAGGCGGTGGCGATGCCGAAGTCGGTGAGCACGGCGCGCTCGCCCATCCGGCCCGTGCCGGTGATCAGCACGTTGCTCGGCTTGACGTCGCGGTGCAGCACCCCGGCGTCGTGCGCGGCGTGCAGCGCGGCGAGCATCTGCCGGGCGATCTCCGCGGCGCGGCGCGGCTCGAGCGGCCCCTCCTGCTTGATCACCTGGTCCAGGGAGCGGGCCTTGATCAGCTCCATGATGATCCAGGGGCGGTCGTCCTCCTCGACGACGTCGTAGACGGCGACGACGCCGGGGTGGCTGAGGCGGGCCGCCGTGCGGGCCTCACGGAACGTGCGCTTGTGGTGCACGGCGCGTTCCTCATCGGTGAGACCATGCGGGAGGATGACCTCCTTCACCGCAACGTCACGACCGAGGACCTCATCGTGCGCGTGCCAGACCGTCCCCATGCCGCCTCGGCCGACCTGGGTCACCAGGCGGTAGCGGCGGGCGAGCAACCGCTCACCGGTGGGTTCATTTGGCATATCCGCGACCATATCGACTTTTGCTGACAACCTTGGACTGAGAGTGCAAGCCACATCCCCCTACCCGTACGACGCCCGACATCACCACGCGGTTCGCCGCCGTCCGGACGCGGGGACGCGGAGGCGTGAGCGACGTGCGACCCGGTAGAAAGGGGACCATGACCGAGCAGGGCCCGCAGCGTGGCCTGCGGGGCGAGTGGGGCCGCCTGATCCAGGCCGCGCCGACGATCTTCTTCTGGTACACCCGACTCTCCGGGATCCTGTCGCTGCTCGCATGGGTCTCCTATGGTCTCATCCTCGAGATAGCCGATATCTGGGCGTTGCGATGGATCGGCTACCTCGGATGGTTCCCGAGCGTGCCGATCGGCCTGCTGTGGATCCTGCTGTCGATGGGCGTCCGGCGGCGCAAGAAGGCCGCGTGGCGGATCCTCGTGCTGATCTTCTGCCTGCCCACGGCGCTCGGCGTCACCGCCGTGCTGACGACGCTGTTCAATCCGGACAAGCCCACCCCCGTCGGGCTGATCGTCACCGCCGGTGTGTACCTCGCGGTGCTCGGCCTGCTGATCTCGGCGCGCGGCCAGTTCACCACCCTGCCCGACCGGGGCAACCGGCGCCTCGCCACCCTCGTGTTCACCAGCCTGCTGATCGTGACCGGCGGCGTCGGGACGTTCCTGGTCACCGTGACCGACCGCAACCCCCGCGGCGACTTCTGGACGCACCCCCTCTACGCGATCTCCCAGACCGTCCTCGGACCTCGCGTCACCGGCAAGCCGATCGACGTGTCGGTGCCGTTCTGGGTGGACGTGATCCTCTGGGTCCTCGGCACCGGGCTGCTCATCGCCACCTTCTGGGCGCTGTTCAGGCCCGGGCGGCGCGACCCCGTCCTCAGCCCCCCGGAGGAGCTCGCGGCGCGCGCGCTGCTCGCCGAGTACGGCGACCAGGACTCCCTCGGCTACTTCGCGCTGCGCCGCGACAAGGACGTCATCGTCGCGCCCAACGGCAAGGCGGCCATCGCCTACCGGGTGGAGGGCGCGGTCTCCCTGGCCAGCGGCGACCCCCTAGGCGACCCCGAGTCGTGGGACCAGGCGATCGAGGCCTGGCTCGGCGAGTGCCGCGCCCACGCCTGGATCCCCGGCGCGGTCAGCGTCGGCGAGCGCGCGGCCCGCGTCTACAAGCGGCACGGCTTCGACGCGCTGGAGCTCGGCGACGAGGCCATCGTCGACCTCACCGACTTCAACCTCGACGGGCGGGAGATGCGCCAGGTCCGCCAGGCCGTCCGGCGCGTCGAGCGGGCCGGGTACAGCGTGCGGATCCGCCGCCACTCCCAGATCCCCGGCTGGGAGATGGCCAAGCTCATCCGCAGCGCCGACGCCTGGCGCGGCGAGGAGACCGAGCGCGGCTTCTCGATGGCGCTCGGCCGGCTCGGCGACCCCACCGACGGGCGCTGCGTCATGGTCGAGGCGTTCGACGCGCACGGGGAGCTGCGCGGCCTGCTCAGCTTCGTCCCCTGGGGGCGGGCCGGCCTGTCGCTGGACCTGATGCGCCGCGACCGGCACGCCGAGAACGGCCTCAACGAGTACATGGTCGCCAAGCTCGCCGAGAAGGCCGCCGCGGTCGGCGCGCAGCAGCTGTCGCTGAACTTCGCGATGCTGCGCTCGGCGTTCGAGCGCGGCTCCCAGATCGGCGCGGGCCCGGTCGCGCGGCTCTACTACCGGCTGCTGTCGTTCGCATCGAAGTTCTGGCAGCTGGAGTCGCTGTACCTGTCCAACGCCAAGTACATGCCCGAGTGGCGCCCCCGCTTCATCTGCTACGAGCACGGGCGGCACCTCGTCCGGCTGGGCCTCGCCTACGCCCGCGCCGAGGGGTTCCTGCCGAACCTGAACCGCCCCAAGCTGGACCGCGCCGCCGCGATGGTCCCCTCCCACGACCTCGTCGACAAGATCAGGGAGATCGAGGAGGCAGCGGAGGCGGCCCGCGCCCCGCAGCGCCGGCTGTCGGAGCAGGAGCGGGTCCGGCACGCCAAGCTCGACCAGATCCGCGCCGCCGGGATGGAGCCTTACGCGCTCGGCTGCGAGCGCACCGACGACGCGGCCGGGATCCGGGCGCGGCACCCCGGCCTCGCGCCGGACACCCACACCGGCGACACCGTCGCCATCGCGGGCCGGGTCGTCCTCGCCCGCGAGCACGGCCGGCTGATCTTCGTCACGCTGCGGGACGAGACCGGCGACCTCCAGGTCATGCTGACCTCCGACGCGCTCGGCGAGGAGTCGCTGCGGCGCTGGAAGGCCCTCATCGACCTCGGTGACCAGGTCGGCGTGCGGGGCGAGGTCGTCACGTCCCGGCGCGGCGAGCTTTCGGTCCTCGCCTCCTCGTGGACGCTCGCCGCCAAGTGCCTGCGGCCGCTGCCGAACAAGAGCACCGGGCTCGCGGACCCGGAGGCCCGCGTCCGGCAGCGGTACGTCGACTTCATCGTCAACGACGAGTCTCGCCGGATGCTGCGGATGCGCGGCGACGCCGTCGCCGCCGTCCGGGACGGCCTGCGCGCCCGCGGCTACCTGGAGGTCGAGACGCCGATGCTCCAGCCCGTGCACGGCGGCGCGACGGCCCGCCCGTTCACGACCCGCATCAACGCCTACAACATGCAGCTCTACCTGCGGATCGCGCCCGAGCTGTACCTCAAGCGCCTCCTCGTCGGCGGCGCCGGCCGCGTCTTCGAGCTGAACCGCAGCTTCCGCAACGAGGGCGTCTCGCCGCGGCACAACCCCGAGTTCACGATGCTGGAGGCCTACGAGCCCTACGGCGACTACGACACGATGGCCGAGCTGACCCGCTCCCTCGTCGTGGACGCCGCCCGCGCCGCCCTCGGAACCACGGTCGTCGTCCGGGACGGCGTCGAGTACGACCTCGCCGAGCCGTGGCAGGAGATCACCGTCTACGAGTCGGTGTCCAAGGCGCTCGGCGAGGAGATCACCCCGGGAACCCCGCCGGAGCGGGTCCGGTCGGTCGCGGAGCGGCTGGGGCTGAACTTCGATCCGCAGTGGGGGCAGGGCAAGGTCGTCCAGGAGCTGTTCGAGGCGCTCGTGGAGGAGCACCTGGCGGTGCCGACGTTCGTCCGCGACTACCCGGCCGAGACGTCCCCGCTGACCCGCCCCCACCGCGACGACCCGCGCCTCGCCGAGAAGTGGGACCTCATCGTCTTCGGCCTCGAACTCGGCACCGCCTACTCCGAGCTGATCGACCCGATCCTGCAGCGGCAGCGGCTGACCGAGCAGTCGCTGCAGGCCGCGGGCGGCGACCCGGAGGCCATGGAGCTGGACGAGGACTTCCTGCGCGCCCTTGAGTACGCGATGCCGCCCGCCGGCGGCATGGGCATGGGGATCGACCGGCTGCTGATCACGCTGACCGGCCGCAGCATCCGCGAGACGATCCCGTTCCCGCTGGTGCGGCCGGGCTCCTAGAGGCCTCGCGGGACGGGGCGGAACCCCTCCCCCGCCAGCCAGGCGCGTGCCGCTCCGCGCCGGGCGTCCTCCCCTTCCGGCAGGACGCCCGGCGGGACCGGCAGCCCGTCGGCCTCGTCGGCCGGGAGGACGTCCCCGCGCTCGGGGTCGAGCACCTGGAAGCCGTCGTCCATCGCCGCGGCGACCGCCCCGAGATCGACGGGGAGCGGAGCCAGCCCGGTCGGCGCCCGCAACCCGAGCGCGGCCGCGAGCTCGTCCGCCAGCTCGGCGTCGCCCGGCAGGTCGCGCTTGGTCAACTCGTCCAGGCAGCCGAGGGCGAGGGACCGCACGTCACGGCCTTGGGCCAAGGCGGCGACGAGCACGTCACCGGCGTACTGGAGCACGGGGCTCAGCGAACGCCCCCGGAGCAGGTCGGCCTCCCAGAGGCCCCGGTGCGCGGCCGCCCTCAACCGCGCCATCGCCGCCTCGCCCCACTCCGTCACGTACACATTTGTACAGACATCCACTGACACACGACCACGTTCATCGCCCGCGCTTGTCCTCCACGTGCACGACCGTGAGTTCGCGCCCGTCCTGATCAGGCTCGGAACGGCCGCACTCCGATCACGCCCCGCCCCCGTTCCTGCCACCCTGGAACCCGACCCCGGACGGTGAACGATGACAACTACGCGGATCGTGGTGGTGGTGGCGGCTGTCGTCTGTGCTGTCGTCGGGGGTACGGGGCTCCTGGCGGCCGACCATCAGCTCCAGCGGCGGGGCTCGGTGGTCGAGGGGGTGCCGGTCGAGATCGTTCGGGCCACCGGGGCGGACGGACGGGTGCCGGGCGTGGTGGTCGCGCACGGGTTCGGCGGCAGCGGCCGGCTCATGCGCGGCTTCGCGGACACGCTGGCGCGGCGCGGGTACGCGGTGGCGCTGGTCGATCTCGCGGGGCACGGGGCCAGTTCGCGGCGGCTCCCCGGGAGCGGGGACGGCCCGGCCGCCGAGGCCCGGCTCGACCATGATCTGGACGTCGCCGTCCGGCGCCTGCGGGGCATGCCCCGGGTGGACGGCGGGCGCATCGGTCTCGTCGGACACTCGCTGGGGGCCGCGGCGGTCATCCGGTACGGCGCGGCGCATCCGTCCATCGGGGCGACGGTCGCGATCTCGCAGGGGGAGATGGCGGTTCCGGCGTCCGCGCGGAACGTGCTGCTGGTCGCCGGTGGCCTGGAGTTCGCCCCCTACCGGGACGGCGCCGTCCGCGCGGTGCGGGACGTCCACCCGGAGGGGCGGCCCGGCGCGACGTACGGTGATCCACGGGACGGGACGGCGCGGCGGGCCGTCATCGTCGGGGGCGTCGAGCACGTCGGGGTGCTGTTCAGCCCGCGCACCCATCACGAGACCGGCGCCTGGCTGGACGCGGCGTTCGGACGCCGATCGGCTCCGGTCGCGGACGTGCGCGCCGTCCAGGGGGCGGGGTCGGCGGTGCTGCTGCATCTGGCGGCGGTGCTGAGCTTCGGGGCGATCGCGGCGGCGCTGCTCGGGCGGCCGCCGGACCGCCGTGCGGCGCGCCGCCCCGTCTCGGTGAGGTTCGCGCTGGCGGCGGCGGTGCTCGCGGTCGGGGCGGCGGTGCCCGCGATGGGGGTGTTCCGGTCGCCGGTCGCGGTGGCCGGTCCGCTCGCCGGGTTCTTCGGCGTCGCCGGCGTCGTGGCGCTCGTCTGCGCGCGGGACGTCGCATTCCTCGGCGGGCGGCCGAGTGCGCGGACGATGGCGGCGACGGCCGTCCTCGCCGTTTCGACGGTGGTGTCGTTCGCCGTCCCGGCGCAGTTGGGGTGGGCGTATGCGGTGCCGGTGGGGCCGCGGGTGTGGGCACTCGTCCCGATCGCCGTGGGCACCGGCCTCTACTGCCTCGGGGTCGAGGCGCTGTGCGCCGGGCATGAGCGGCTGACCGCGATCGGCGTGCACGCCTGGACGGCGACGGCCGCGCTGGCCGCCCTCTGCGCGGCCGCCCTCGTCGGCGCCGTCTCGCCGTTCGTCCTGCTGGTGTCGCCGCTGGTCGCCGGCCTGCTCGTCTGGCAGGGCGTCCAGGCGGCGGCGCTGCGCGCGGTCCGCGCCCCGGCATGGGTGACCGCGGTCGTCGGCGGCGTGCTGCTGTCCTGGCCGCTCGCGGTCACCATGCCGATCACCTGACGTCCGGCGGACTCATCCCGACCAGGGCACGATGCGCAGCGTGTGGTCGGCGTCGGATGCGGCGAACGCCAGGAGGCGGGCCGCCTCGTTCCGGACGGGTTCTTCGTCGGGGAGGCCGGCGAGCAGCTCCACGGCCAGCTCGGCGCGGCCCCCCTTGCGGTCGTGCTGGAGGGACCAGATGCCGTGGACCCGGCCGTCGACGAGGAGCGTCGGCTTGGTGAGGGCCCCGACGCACACGGCTCTGCGGTGCTCGTCCGTCATCATGCGGCCGCGGTCGGCGTAGGCGAGGATCAGGTTGTCGAAAGCCGGGAGGAAGCGGACGGGGGCGGGGGCGGCGGCGTCCGGAAGCGACATCTCGGGGAGGTCGAACAGCTCCGCGCCGCGCTCGTCCCCGTAGGTCCGGAGGGACGGGCGGAGCTCCTCGAAGACGGCGTCCATGCGGCGCATCCCGGACCACATCTGGAAGTCCTTGACCGACGCCGGACCGAACGCGGCCAGGTAGCGGCGGACCAGCCGGTCCGGCGACTCCTTGGCGAGCGGGCGGCCGATCCACTCCTCCGCCAGGGCGAACGGGGTCGCGCCGCCGGTGTTCCACGTCCCGCTGGGCGGCGGATGGACGACCGACACCAGCGCCTGCGCCGACCAGCCGAGCGCCTGCGGGTCGCGGCCGGGCCAGATCTCGGCGAGGGCGCGGCCGAGCTGCGGGCGGGTGAGGACCTTTCCCTCCAGGAGCCTGCGCGCCTCGACGGCGAGGCTCTCCAGGTCCCAGTCCCTGGTGACTCTGCCGAACGCCGCCTGGCGGCCGCGAAGGAGGCTCTCCTGGACGAGGGGACGCACCCACACGTAGTCGGCGGCCGACGCCATGTGCTGCGTCCCCCGCAGGATCGAGCTGCGCACGGCGGACCGGTCGTAGAGGAGGCTCGTGAGGTCGTCCCGGTGGAAGCCCTCCAGCCTCGTCCAGAGGCCGATGTACGGCATGTTGGCCTCCTGCGCCTGGATGGCGACGAGCCTTTCGACCGCATTCAGGACGGGCATGCCCGAGCGCTCCAGGAGGAGCTGGCGCTCCAGCGCCGCCCGGTTCAGCGTCCGGTCGTCCAGTATCCGCGTCATGCCTCGATTTTACTAGAACGGAATGCTCTATTCCATAATGTCACTCCATGAGCCAGCGCAGACCCAGCTCGCGGGCCGTCGCCTGGGCGATCTGCCGCAGGTCGCGGGCCTCGGGGCCGTCGGGGAGGCGGTCCGCGAGCGTGGCCGCCGCCGCTGCCGTCTGCGGGCGGGCGCCGAGCGAGGCGCGCAGGTGGTATGACCTGCGCAGACTGTCGAGACCCGCCGGGTCGCCGCCCTCCAGCGCCTGGCCGCCCAGGTGCCTGATGGCGTAGGACTCCAGCAGCGGATCGCCGCCGGCTCCGGCGAGGGCCCGTCGGTAGTGCTCGGCCGCCGCCGCCGGGTCCTTCTCCAGGAGCTCCGCGACGACGCCCAGCCAGAAGGCCGCCCAGGGGGCCAGTTCCCGGTCGGAGGCGGCGGTCGTGAAGCCGGCGCGGGCGCGGTCGGCGTCATCGGGGCGGGCGTCGACGCCGAAGAGCGTCCTGGTGTAGGCGAGTTGGGCGTCGAGGAACGCGGCTTTGGCGGGGTCGGCCTCGCGCAGCGCCGCGACCGCGTCCTCGGCCTCCGCGGCGCCTTCGAGCCGCCACCAGAAGGCGTCGGTCAGGATCTCCGCGCGCAGGGCCGCGGCCTCGGGCTCCAGGACTTCCAGCGCGAGGTCCCAGCGGCCGGCCCGCTGGAGGGCGCGCGCAGTGTAGGTAGTGTTCTTCATCATGCCCCCTACTGTTGGGGACGGGAAGGTAGGTGGTCAAGTGCGTTACGTTGCCTACATCGGCAACCTGACCCGGCTGGCGGTGGAGCTGGTCAACGACGACGAGCCGAGCGGGCTGCGGCGCGAGTTCTTCGACCAGCACAACGTCGCGGAGCCGGACGACCTGGGGGAGCTCCTTCCCGCCCTGCGTGCCGCGATCGCGGCGGTCGCGGACGGCGGACCGTCCCAGCCGGTGAACCTGCTCCTGGACCGCCACCCGCCCGCGATGCGCGTCGCCGAGCACGACGGCGACGGCCCGCACCTGCACTTCGCCCGCGACGGCGAGGACGGCGTCGAGTGGCTCGGCCGGAGCTGCGCCGCGGCCCTCGCCCACGTCCTGTGCGGGGACCCGGACGTGACCGTGGGCCGCTGCCGCGCGGACGGCTGCACCCGCTTCTACGTGGACGAGTCCCGCAACCGCAGCCGCCGGTTCTGCTCCAACGCGTGCGCCAGCCGCACGACCGTCGCCGCCCACCGCGCCCGCCGCCGGGCCGGCGGCTGAGCCCTACCGGGTCCCCTCCCGGTACGCCTCCACCGCGTACCGGAGCCGCGCCCCGACGAGCAGCGCCTCGTCCTCCGGGCAGCCGAGGAGGCGGGTCACCAGCTCGACGATCTGGTCATCGGTGAGATCCGGTTCGAGCTCGGCGATGTGCCCGACGATCTCGACGAGCTCGGGACGCTTGTAGGTCGCGATCGACCGCCCGCGCCGCACCTTGGCCTGCCCGCCCACCCTGGGCCGCGACGGAGTCTCGGGCTGCGAGGGAGGCTCGGCCCGCGGCGGGGCCTGCCGCGGCCGCTGCGGGGGCTGGGCTTGTGGCCGGGGCTGCGCCTGCGGCGGCCCCGGAGGCCGCGGCGGCTCCATCCGCGGCGGGGGCTGCGGCGGCGCCGTGGGCCGCTGCTGCGAGGGGCTCTCCGCCTGCGGGCGAGGCTGCGCCTGCTGGGGACGCTGTCGTGGCGGCTCAGTACGCGGCAATTCCTCGGCGTGCGGGCGAGGCTGCGCCTGGCGCGGCGGCGGTTCCGTACGCGACGGCTCCTCCGCCTGCGGGCGCGGTTGCGCCTGCTGGGGTCGAGGGCGCGGCGGTTCGGTATGCGGCAGGTCCTCGGAGTGCGGACGGGGCTGCATCTGCTGCGGGCCCTGCTGTCGCGGCGCTTCCGGTCGCGGCGCCTCCTCCGCCTGCGGGCGTGGCTGCGGACGCTGCTGTCGCGGCGGCTCCTCTGCCGGTGGCCGAGGCTGCGCCTGCGGGGGGCGCTGCCGGCGCGGCGCTTCCGCACGCGGCAGGTCCTCGGCGGGCGGACGGGGCTGCGCCTGCTGCGGCGGCTGCGGCGGCTGCCCCTGTTGCGGGGGCGGTGCCTGTTGCGGGGGTTCCGGACGCGGGCCGGGCCTGCCCCAGAGCGCGGGGATGTCCGATCGGCCGGGCGGCGGAGCGGGTGCCGTCTCCGGAGTGCGCGGGCCGGGGCCGGGGCCGGGGGCTTCGGCGCCCGGTTCCGGGGCGGGCTCCCGCCTGGTGGCGTCCAGTCGCCGGGGCGGGAGGCTGGCGCCCCGGCCGCCCGGTCGCTGCGGCGCCGCGCCCTGCCCCTGCTGATCGGTGCCCCGCGCCTCCCGCCACGCCGCGTCCAACCGCAGTGGCGGAACGTTCTGGCCCGGTGCCCCTTCGCCGGGACGCGCCGGCGGCCGGGCCCGCATGTCCCGCTGCGTCGGCTCCGGCCGCTCACGGGCCTGCTGGTCCGCCTCCTCAGGTGCCCCGGATCCGGCGGCAGGCCCTTGGAGACGTGCGGGCGGGCGGCCTCGCGGGTCGTGGCGAGGCTCCTCAGGCCGTTCCAGCGGACGCGGGTCCCGAGGTCTCGCCTCCGCCTCCCTCCGCGGAGCGGGGGCCGGGCCCGGACCAGCCGCGGGCGGGACGGCACCGGCAGGCGGACGAGGACGCAGGTCCCGATGCGTCACGTCCGGCCTCTCCTCCGGGCGCGGATCGCGGGGCGGCGAGGGCGCCTCCCCGCGCGCAGGCGGGCCCGCGACGGGGGCCTGCGGGCGGGCAGGGGGCCTTTCTGGCACGTCCGGCCGCTCCTCCGGGCGCGGGGGGCGGGACGGCTGGGCCGTCTCCTTGGCCGCGCCCGCGACGGGGGTGCTCGGGCGCGCAGGGGCGGGCGGGGCCTGCGCCGGCTGGATCGGGATGTCTCGCTGCGTCACGTCCGGCCGCTCGAACAGCGATCGCCCGGACGGCGGCGGGGCGGCGGGCGGGGGCGGCGGGGTGCGGGGCGCGGTGAGGGCGGCGAAGAGCGGCGTCGTGGGGGTGATCGCTTCGTGGAGGTGGGACGGGAGGCGGGGGCTCGGCGGCGGGCCCTCCGGGGACGGCAGTTCGGGGCCGGACGGGCCCACGACGATCGTGCGGGGCGCGTGCCACAGGACGTAGAGGGCCTCGGCGCCGGCCTCGTGCTCGCCGTCCACGATGACGACGTCGAAACCGTCGGGGACGGGCGGGAGGACGTCCGGGATGCGCCACAGGGGCAGGATCCAGGCGGGCACGATGTCGGGGCCCGGGCGGGCGAGGGCGGACGCGGCGGCACGGGCGGCGGTGAGTTCGGCGCGCGCCTCGCGGAGGGCCTCTTCGGCCTCGGCGAGGGCCTCGCGGAGGCGTTCCTCGGCGGCGGGCCCGGTGGACGCGGCGCGGCGGCGGGCCCACGTCCAGGCGTCGTCCCAGCGGCGGGTGCGCTCCTGCCAGACCTCGTCGCCGTCGGTGGCGATCATGAGGTTGGCGAGGTCGGGGTGGACGGCGCGGACGCGGGCGACCAGCTCCTCGCAGCGGATCTGCCGGGAGCGCTCGTGCCGGGCCTCGGCGAGGGCGCCGAGGGCGCGGCCGTAGGCGGCGGCGTCGCGGGCGTCGACGGCGGCGAGCGCGGCGCGCAGCTCGGGCGGGTCCTCGTCGCCGACGGGGCCGATCGAGTCGCGCAGCGCGTCGAGGTCGGCGGTGGCGCGGCCGACGCCGAGCCCTTCGAGGGCGTTGCGGAGCGCGGCGGCGTAGTCGTGCCACTGGACCGGGTGGACGAGCGGGACGCGGAAGCCGGAGCGTTCGAGGAGCCGGCGCGTCGAGTCCAGTGCGGTCATCGCGTCGCGGACGCGGGCGAGCCGCCCGTGCGCGCGGACGAACCGGGCGACGCGCTCGCCCGGCGGAAGGTCGGCGGGGAAGGAGATGCCGGCCGCCTCCCACACGTACTGGAGCTCCCGGCAGGTGATCCGCACCATGAGGTCGGTGTGGACGATGTCGAGCAGCTCGGGCGTGGTCGGCGCCGCGCCGTCGACCTTGACCGTGGCGAGGAGGGGCTCGGCCTGGCGCTGGGCCCCCGACCGCAGCGGTCCGCGCTTGAGGGCGCCGCCCTCAGCCAGGTACGCGCGCAGGTCCTGGGCCGCCGCGGCGAGGCCGCGCAGGTCCGCGTCGGCGGGCAGCTCGACGCGGTGGCCGCTCAGCTCGGTGAGGGCCTGCTCGGCCCACTGGGCGCGGGAGGTCATCTCGACGACGCGGGCCCAGATGAGGGGGCGCCGTTCGGCGAGGGCGTCACCGAGCGCGCGGACGGCGAGGTCGGAGGCGCTCCACCCGCCCGGGTGCCCTTCGAGGCCGAGGTCGCGGAGCGCGGCGGCGACGACGGAGGCGTCCCCGTCGAGGCGGGCGAGGAGGGTGACGTCGCTCTCGCGCAGCTGCTGGGAGAGCTCCGTCTTCGTCCGTTCGGCGCGCTCGGCGGCGGCGGCCTCCGCCTCGATCAGGGTGCGGACGTAGGCGGCGCTCGGCAGCGCGCCGGGGTCGACGTCGCGCTGCGCGGTGCGGGCCTTGCGTTCGGCGCTCTCCTCCGCGAGGAGGACGACCAGCTCGGCGGCCTCGGACCGGGAGATGGGCGGGCCGGACGGCAGGTCGGGGCGGACCGGCATCCACGACAGCTCGGGCTCCTCGCCGCGCAGGTCCGGCGGCGGTTCCGCCGGTTCGCCGCCGCGCAGGCGCTCGGTGAGCTCGGCGACCCGCAGGGCGGCGGCGTCCTCCCGCTCGGCGAGCGCCTCCACGCCGGGCGCCTGCGACGCGCCGCGGGCGCGGATCGCGTCCGTCACGCGGGCCGCCATGGCCGGGTCGGTGGCGGTGAGGGCAGCGAGTCCGGGCGGGAGCGCGCTGCGCAGGGCGGCGGACGCGGCCGGACCTGACGTGGCGACGAGCACCCGGCGGCCCCGCGCGAGCAGCCCGGCCAGCAGGTCGGGGACGGTGTCCGGCGCACGCTCCGGAATGTGCATGACCTGCGGTTTCAGCGACGTCGAGACGAACCGCGCGACCCCCTCCGGGACGCCGCGCGGCAGCAGGCTCAGCAGCCGGGCGTGGTGGTCGGCGACGGCCTCGCGGCCCGCCGGCCGGACGACGAGCGCGGGCGCGAGCCGCAGGCGCGGGACGGGCGAGGCGCCGTCGGCGTCGGGCGCCCAGTCCTCGCGGTAGTCGGCGGGGGTCGTCAGCGCGACCTGGCACCACTTGCCCAGGACGTCCCCGACGGAGGCGTTCAGCCCGAAGCCCTGCCCGGCCTGCACGGCGTCGGCGATCCAGTCGGCGGGACGGAAGCCGGGGTGCCCCGACAGCAGTTCCCGGTCGCGCAGCGTCGTGTGCCCGGCGAGGACGACGTCGACGCGCTCGGTCCGCTCGTCCAGGACGATCCGGACGGGCGTGCTCAGCAGGTGGTCGTGGACGGCGGGCCGCCACGACAGCAGCCCCGTCGCGAGGACCGCCTCCTCGCCGGACAGCTCGCGCAGGACCCGGTACCAGTTGCGCAGCCCGAGCCAGCCGTCGAACTCCTCCAGCACGACCGGCGGCGTCAGCGGGATGACCGGGATGCTGAACAGCACCTCGCCCGGCCCCGCGTCGGCCTCCACGTAGACGTCGCCGGGCAGTTCGGCCAGCCAGTGGACGTGGTCGTGGTCGGCGAGGTCGCGGGACGGCCGCCGCCGGGCCCGCGCGAGGTCGCGCAGGTACCCGAGCAGTCGCGCCGCGTGGTCTGCCTCCCGCGCGGCGGCTTCGTCCGCGGCCCGGCCCGCCCGGCCGGGACCCGGAGCCTCGTCAGGCACCGGCTCCTCCCCTTCCCACGGGAATGGTGGTGCCCCGATCTAACACCTCCGGGCGGGCCCCGGTCGAGCAGAATCGTTGATCTTGAGACTAGCGGGCGCCCGCCATGTGGCGGTCCTCGTTCGGCATCATGACCCAGAGCACCAGGTAGACGACGAACTGCGGCCCGGGCAGCAGGCACGAGAGCAGGAACAGGATCCGGACCGTCCAGGGGGTCATGCCGAACCGGCGCGCGAGACCGGCGCAGACACCCGCGATGAGGCGGTCGTTGCGCGGACGATAGAGGCCGTTCATGGGTTCTTCTCTCCCCGATTCGTCGAGCGGTGAACACGGCCGCGGTCTTTCGCGGCCACGTTCTCCACGCTACGAACCGGACGACCGGCCTCACATCGCTCGTTCGGCCTGTTCCCCGCTGCTACCTCAGGAGTACGGGATGACCCCTAGAAGACTGCTGAAGATCTTGTGAGGGGCTGTCCGGCCGTGGGCCGGACAGCCCCTGTGTGGTCATGCTTCGGCCGTGGACAGGTGCCAGGTGCCGTTGGTTCGGGTGAGTCCGAGGTTGATGAGTCGGCGGAGGTTGAGGACGGCGGCTCGGGTGTGGAGCCAGGCGTCGGCTTTGATGGTGCCGCGGTGGCGGAGGCGGCGGTTGCCGTGGTGGACGAGCCAGGCGACGGCGCGTTCGACCGGTGGTCTCCAGCGGCGGTAGTCGGCTTGCCAGGCCGGGTCGTGGGCCGATTGGCGGCGGGCGGCGGCTTGGAGGTCGTGGTGGGGGCGGATGGTCAGGATCCGGCCTGCCTTGGCGTTGGTGCACCGCTCGCGCAGGGGGCATCCGGTGCACCGGTTCCCGAACACGGCTTTGCGCTGGTGGTGGCGTCCGCCGGGGTCCGATAAGGGGGCGGTGTGCCCGGCGGGGCAGGTCACGGTGCCGTTGGTGGTGTCGATGGCGAAGTCGTCGAGGGTGAAGCCGCCGGGGACGGCGGGCCGCAGCGGGGCGGGCTTGATGAACAGCCGGTGCCCGGCGGCGGTGAGGGCGTGGCGGGCCTGGCCGGTGGAGTAGGCGGTGTCGCCGAACACCTGCACCGGGGTGTCCTCGCCGGCGAGCAGGTCCAGGCCGACGACGGCCTCGTGGTGGGCGGCCCCGGCGCCGGGCCGCAGGGCCACCGCGGTGAACAGGCCGGTTTCGGGCTCGACGGCCAGGTGGGCTTTGAAGCCGTCCTGGCGGTGGCTGCGGGTCTTGTGGACGTGCCGGGCTTGGGGGTCGACGGTCGAGATCACCCGGTCCGGGGCGGTGCCGTCGGTGATGCGCCAGCGCCCGTCGCGGCCGTCGGACCCTTCGGCCGGTTCGACGTCCTGCCCGGCGACCAGGGCCAGCAGGCCCACCGCGTTCGCGGCCCGCTCGCCCAGTTCCTGCTCGGGCAGGTGCCCCAGCAACCTGAGCGCGTCGGTGACCAGGGCGTCCACCAGCTCGGCGCGGGCCTGCTCGTCGTTCCAGGCGATGCGCGGTTTGCCCGGGTCGGTGTAGTCGTGGGCGGTGCACGCCGCCGCGGCCACCTCGGCCGCCCCGGGGACATGGCGGATCACTGAGCGGACGGCGGCGATCAACTGGGTGACGGTGTCCTGGGTGGCGACCGCATCGTCCAGCACCGTGGAGTCCAGCGCACGGCGATGCCTGCCGGTGAGCACCCCGGTCGCCCGCACCACCTCCCGCACGGCCTCGAAGATCCGGTCGGGCCGGGCCGAGCGTGCCAGCCGACGGCGGAAGTAGGCCAGCAGCGACGCATCGAACGCGGTGTCGTGCAGGCCCAGCCCGCACGCGGCCTTCCAGCGCAGGTCACACCGCAACTCCTGCACCGTCTCAGAATCCGACAGCCCGTGCAGGGCCTGCAAAGTGATCGCCGCGGCCAGGATCTGCGGCGGCATCGACGGCCGCCCGTTCGCCGACGGATACATGTCCGCGAACATCACCGCCGGGAACAACGCGCCACGGTGCTCGGCCAGGAACGCGAACACGCTCCCCGCTGGGATCAGCTCCCGGCACGTCTCCCACACATCCGGACCGACCGTCTCCCCGGCCCACTCACCCATCACCACACCACAACACACTGGCCCCGCCGCATCCGCGGCGGGACCAAAACCCCAAGATCTTCAGCAGTCTTCTAGGGGCGGCGTCCTGCGTTGTGCTCGGCGACGAGGGCCGGCAGGGCGGTCAGGTCGTCCAGCACGAACAGGCACTCCGCGAGCGCGTCGTCGTCCTGCTGGATGTTGCCCCAGGGGCCGCGCCGCAGGAACGCCGCACGCATGCCGAACTCCACCGCGGGCCGGACGTCGTTGTCGATGCGGTCCCCTACGTACAGGACGCGGTCGGGCAGCGCGTCCGCGAGCTGGGCGCAGCGCTCGAAGAACTCCTGGGACGGCTTGCTGACGCCCCACACGTCCGAGATGCCGACGACGTCCGCGTCCAGGCCCAGTTCCGCCATCTGCTCGGCGGCCTGGACCGGCTGGTTGCCCGCGATCCCGACGAAGAGGCCCTGGTCGCGCAGGCCCGACAGGCACGCCCGCGCGTCCGGGTACAGGTCGTCCGGCCCGAACCCGCCCGGGACTCCCGCCTCCTCGCGGCGCCGCTGCTCCTCCGCCAGGTCGAAGCCCGGCCGGAAGTACTCGAACAGGTCCATGTGGTCGCCGCCGGTCGCGAGCAGCGCGCCGAGCTTGGTGAGGAAGGTGTGCCTGGGCACGCCCAGCCAGTCGGCCCAGCGCCCGTAGATCTCGCCCTCGTTGATGAGGGTCTCGCCGATGTCGAAGAACACCGCCTGGATGGAGCGGGGCACGGGGATGCGCTCACCGTCGTCCTGCGGCCCCTCCGCCTGCGGCAGAACGTCCGCTCCGCGCTCGAAGCCATCGGTGGGCGTGACCGGGGGGATGCGGGGGGAGGCGTTCACGCGGCGGCCAGATCCACGGAGGTGCCGGGGGCGAGGCGGCGGAACTCCTTGCCGAGCTCGTCTCCGGCGCTGGTGAGCACGCGTTCCATCACCGTCAGCCCGATGTCGTTGAGCAGACCGTCGTGGATGGCGAAGGCACGCCCCGGGCGGACCGCCCGCGTGTACTCGTACAGGTCGAGCGCGCGCATCCAGGGCGCGTTGCCCGGCAGGCACAGCGTCGGGACGGGTTCGGACGGGACGGTCAGCGCGTCCCCGGGATGGAAGACCTCACCGTCCACGAGGAACCCGACGTTCGGGACCGGCGGCAGGTCGGGGTGCATGAGCTCGTGGTCCTCGCCGTAGACGTGGACGTCGAAGCCGGCGATCGTGACGGCGTCGCCGTGGCCGACCTGGTGGACGCGTCCGCCGAGGTCGGCGAGGTTCTCCGCCACGACGCGGGACGTCCACACCTCCAGTCCGGGACGCTCGGCCATGGCGGCGCGCAGCGCGTCGGCGTCGAAGTGGTCGAAGTGCTCGTGGGTGATGAGTACGGCGTCGGCGGCGGCCAGCGCTTCCCCCGCCTCGCTGAACGAACCGGGGTCGATGACGATCGTGCGGTCGTCCTCGGTGAGCTGCACGCACGCGTGCCCGAGCTTGGTGAGACGCATCCGCCGATTTTTTCACGGGCCCCTCGCCCGCCCACGGGCCACCCCGTCCGTTGACGGCCCCGCCGACCGGCCGGCCCGCCGAGCCACCGGCCGCCCGTCGACCGGTCCGCCCATTGACCGGCCCGCGGCACGTTGATAGAACACGTTTCAGTTTGCGCGGTTCCGGAACGCGAGACCCCGGCCGGCAGGCACGGCAAGGAGGCGGTGCGATGCCCGTACCCGACCAGCGCGACCCCGAGCTCACCCGGCGGACCCTCACCCGATGGCTGGACGGCCACTTGCCCGGCGTCCGCATCGCGCACGTGGACACGCCCCAGACCAGCGGGTTCTCCAACGAGACCCTGCTCTTCGAGGCCGAGTGGGACGGCGGCGGCGCGCCTAGGCGCGAGCCGTTCGTCGCGCGGGTCGCCCCGGAGAAGTACCAGATCTTCCCCGAACCGCGGTTCGCGGAGCAGTACCGGCTGATGCGGATCCTGGACGAGCGCACCTCGATCCCGGTGCCGCCGATCCGGTGGTACGAGCCGTCCCCGGACGTGCTCGGCGCCCCGTTCTTCGTGATGGGCCGCGTCGACGGCCGCGTCCCCACCGACATGCCGCCCTACCACATGGACGGGTGGGTGACCGAGGTCCCGCCCGGCGAGCGCGCCTCGATGTGGTGGTCGACCCTGGAGGTCATGTCGCGGCTGCACCGGCTGGACGTCCAGGAACTGGAACTCGGCTTCCTCGACCAGCCGGAGTGGGGCGCGCCCGGCCTCGACCAGCGGCTCAACTACTACGAGCACTACCTGGGCTGGGCCTACCAGGGGCCGCAGGAGACGGCGCTGGAGGCCCTGGAGTGGCTGAAGGCGAACCGCCCCGAGGAGCCGGACGACCCCGTCGCGCTCTGGGGCGACGCCCGCATCGGCAACGTGATCTTCCAGGAGGGCGCGCCGGCGGCGGTGCTGGACTGGGAGGGCGCCGTGCTCGGCGCACCCGAGGAGGACCTCGCCTGGTTCATGTTCCTGGACCGGCACCACTCCGAGGGAGTCGGCGCGGACCGGCTGGAGGGCTTCCCGGCCTACGCCGAGACCGTCGCCCGGTACGAGGAGCTGCTGGGACGGCCGATGCGGCACATGGCGTACTACGAGATCCTGTCCGGCTTCAAGTTCTCGGTGATCATGGCGCGGATCGGGCAGGCGATGATCGACTTCGGCTGGATCGAGGAGTCGGCCGACTTCCCCTACAACAACAACTGCACGCAGCTGCTCGCCCGCATCCTGGGAGGGGACCGGTGACGCTCTCGCCGCTCGACGACTACCCGATCCACCAGGCCCCGGAGGTGATGCGGCACGTCACGACCTCCGACCGCAACTTCTACGACCGGTACTACTTCAACGTCCACCCGTGCTCGGACGAGATGATGATGATCATCGGGATCGGGCAGTACCCGAACCTCGGCGTGATGGACGCGTTCGCGGTCGTCCGGCGCGGGCCGCTGCACAAGGTCGTCCGGGCGTCCCGCGAGCTCGGGAACGACCGGATGGACACCACGGTCGGGCCGTTCCGCGTCGAGGTCGTCGAGGGGCTGAAGCGGCTCCGGGTCGTCCTGGACGAGACCGGGCACGGCCTCTCGTTCGACCTCGCGTGGGAGGGCGCGATCCCCGCCACCCTGGAGCCGCCGCACTACCTGCGCTGGCAGGAGCGCGTCGTCTTCGACTCCCGCCGCCTCGCGCAGACCGGCCGCTGGACGGGCACCGTCACGGTCGACGGCGAGACCGTCGACGTCACGCCCGACCACTGGTGGGGATCGCGGGACCGCTCCTGGGGCATCCGCCCGGTGGGCGAGTCGGAGCCGCCCGGCATCCAGGCGAAGAACGCCGGGACGTTCTACTGGCTCTACGCGCCGATGCAGTTCGAGGACCACTCGATCCTCTGCATCGTGCAGGAGGACGAGAAGGGGCGCCGGCTGCTGGAGGAGTCCACCCGGGTCTGGCCCGACCGCGAACCCGAGTACCTGGGACGCCCCGAGTACCGCCCGGAGTACGCCGAGGGCACCCGCGACGTGGTCACGGCGACGATCCGGTTCGCGCCGCCGGGCGGGGAGCCGTTCGAGGTGAGGGCGACGCCGATCCTGCCCGTCCACCTGATGGTCGGCACCGGCTACGGGCTGGAGCCCGACTGGAAGCACGGCATGTACCAGGGGCCCGACCTCAAGGTGCAGGGCGTCACCTACGACACCCGCAAGCCGGACGACGCGGCCCGCATGTGGGGCATGGTCGACGCGGTCGGCCGGTACGAGTACCTGGACGGCGCGCAGCCCGCAGAGGCGGCCACCGGCCACGGCCTCTTCGAGTACTGGGCCCTGGGCCCGCACCCGTCGTTCGGTGACTGAACGGCTTCCGCGCTCCGCGAGTGGAGCGGTCTATCTGCAACACTGGCGCCCGTGACGACCCCGCCTTCGCCCGACCCCCTGGACGCGGGACGGTCGTTCCGGCCACAACCGGACCGGCAGGCGCGCGCCCACCCCCCAGATCGTCGCGACCGCTCCTCGACGGGTCGCAACCGCTCCTCGAACCGTCGCGACCGCTCCCGGAAGTGGCGCGACCGATCCGCCGCCTGGCGCGACCGGTCCCTGATCTGGCGCGACCGCACCTCGGCCCTGCGCGACCACTCCGCGTCCTGGCGCGACCAGCCGCGCGGCCTGGCCTGCGCGGTGATCGCCGCCTTCGCGGTCCTCACCGCCGTGGCCTTCGTGTTCGCCGTGATCGCCGTCGTCGCCGCCATGCGCTGAACGGACGGCGCCGACCGGGGCGGTGTGCGCCGCGCGGCGCAGGAGACAGGGCCGGGCGCACGAGACCGGGGCGGCCCGGTGGGCGCGCCCCGGTCTCGTCCTCCCTACGTCAGGTGGGGGTTCCCTCGGTTCCCTCCGCGATGGTGAAGGCCACGTCGCCCTGCGGGTCGACCTGGGCGTCGAGGGTCTTGTCGTCGAGCATCTCGGCGACCGTGGGTTCCAGGTACACCTTGGCGCCCTCCTCCTCCACGACCTGGTCGCCGGCCTCGGGGGCGGGGGCCACCGAGAGCCGCAGCGCGTCCGAGCCGTCCAGCCCGGACTCGATGCGGATGCCGGTCTCGGGCGGAAGCTCCGGATTGGCGGTCACCGTACGAATGACCTGGACGGCACCGCTGGTCAGCGTGAGCACGATCAGCTCCTCACGTCTCCGTCGTTGTCCTGCAGGATTTGCCCCACCCTCCCCGCTCCCCCTGGCCGTAAACATCGGGACGTGATCGCGCGGTCTCAGTCCGCACTGGGGGCGAGCGCCCGCACCGCCTCCGCCTGGGAGAGCCCTCCACCAGGCACGACGGCCAGCACCGGCGTCGTGAGGCCGTTGTCGACGTACTCGCGCACGCGGGCGCGGCAGGCGTCCGGGGAGCCGTGCACGATCAGGTCGTCCACCACCTCGTCCGGGATGACCTCCAGCGCCTTCCTGCGGTCGCCGGCCGCCCACGCCTCGTTCATGGGGCGCAGCGCCTCGCCGCGGCCGAGCCACTCGTGGAACGCCCGGTAGACCGGGACCGTCATGTACGCGGCGATCATCCAGCGGCCGATCGCGCGGGCCTCCTCGGGGTCCGCGGTGGGGCAGACGAACAGCCGCGCGATCAGCTCCGGCTCGTCGCCGAGCGCGCCGCGGACCGTCCGGACGTCCTTCGGCGCGAGCCAGTTGGTGATCGCGCCGTCGGCCTCGCGGGCGGCGAGCCGCAGCATGCCGGGGCGCAGCGCGGCGAGGACGATCGGCGGCGGCGTCGCGGGTGCGCTCTCCAGCTTGAAGCCCCGCACGGCGAAGGTCTCGTACTCCTCCTTCACCTTCTCCCCCGCGAGCGCCTTGCGGAGGAAGCGCAGCGTGTCGCGGGTGCGCTTGTAGGGCTCGTCGAACGGGACGCCGTTCCAGCGCTGGACGATCGTGTCGGACGACGTGCCGATGCCCAGCACGAACCGTCCGGGCGCGAGGTCGGCGAGGGTGGCGGCGTGCTGGGCCAGCAGCGCGGGGCCGCGCGTGTAGACCGGGACGATCGCCGGTCCGAGGCGCAGCCCGGGATCCCACTGCGAGGCGAGCGCCAGCGGGGTGAACGCGTCGGCGCCGTTCGTCTCGGCCGACCAGGCGTCGGTGTAGCCGAGCGCGGACAGCCCGGAAACGATCTCGCGGTGCTCGGCCAGCGGGAGGCCGGTCAGCGGAATGGTCAGTCCCCAGCGTGACATGCGCGTCTCCCTTTTTCCGTCAGGCGATCGAGGGCCGGATGGTGGCGCCGCCGTCCACGACGAGCGTCTGGCCGGTCATCCAGGACGAGGCGTCGCCCGCGAGGAACACCGCCGCGTTCGCGATGTCCTCGGGCTCGCCGATGCGGCCGAGCGGCATGTACTTGCCGATCTCGGCCTCGTTGTTCTCCCACAGGGCGCGGGCGAGGTGCGTCTTGACCAGGCCGGGCGCGATGCAGTTCACGCGGACCTTCGGAGCCAGCTCCATCGCGAACTGCCGGCTGAGGTGGATCACGGCGGCCTTGGTGGCGTTGTAGTAGCCGATGCCGTGCTCGGTGACCATGCCGCCGACCGAGGCGATGTTGATGACGGCGCCGCCGCGCTCGGCGAGCGAGGCGCGCAGCGCGAGCTGCGTCCACTGGACGATCGCGAACTGGTTGACCTGGACGGTCTTGGCCGCGGCGGCGGGCTCGATGTCGGCCATCGGACCGAAGTAGGGGTTCGTGCCGGCGTTGTTGACGAGGATGTCGAGGCCGCCGAACTCGGCGACGGCCGCGTCGACGCAGGCGGCGGCCTGCTCGGCGTCGCCCACGTGCGCGGCCTTGGGCAGGACGCCCGCGCCCGGGTGGGCGGCGCTGATCTCCTTCGCCACCTCGTCCAGCGCCTCCTGCTTGCGGGAGGAGAGGACGACGTTGGCCCCCTCGGCGGCGAACGCGGTGGCGATCGCCTTCCCGATCCCCCGGGACGCCCCGGTGACCAGCGCGGTCTTGCCTTCAAGTCCAGTCCGCATCCGCATGCTCCCTTAGCTGTCCGCACCCTGCCGTACTTGTCCGCGTCGTGCCTGTTCGCGTCGTGCCTGTTCGCGTCGTGCTCGCACGCTGCCCGTGTCCGCATCTTGTCTCCGTCCGCCCCGGGGGGAGCGATACGGACAGAATCCGGCTCGGTTCACTGTAGCGAAGTGACTGACGAGTCAGTTAGCTGGGTGGCGCGTCCGGGCGGAGGGTCCCGCTCACCGGACACGTCCCGTTTCGGGGGCTCGCCCGGTTGTTACGCTGCGCCCGTTCGGAGACGAGGAGGGGCGCGTGACCACGACCAAGGAACGCCGTCCGGCGATCGAGGGCTGGTTCACCACGGAGGACGGCGACGTCCGCCTGCTGGGTACCCGCTGCGGCACCTGCGGAACGCCGTACTTCCCGCGCAACGAGCTGGCGTGCCGCAACCCCCGCTGCACCGGCCCGAAGGACGGCTCCGAGCTGGAGCCGTACGCGCTGTCGGGACGCGGGCGCATCTGGTCGTACGCCGACGCCCGCTACAAGCCGCCGCCCCCGTACGTCTCCCCCGACCCGTTCGTCCCGTACACCGTGGCGGCCGTCGAACTCGAGACCGAGCGGATGGTCGTCCTGGGCCAGGTCGCCCCCGGCCACACCGTCGACGACCTCGAGGTCGGCATGGAGGTCGAGCTGACCGAGGGCGTCCTCTACGAGGACGACGAGGCCGAGTACACCGTCTGGATGTGGAGGCCCGTGAAATGACGCGCGACATCGCCGTCCTGGGCGCGGGCATGCATCCGTGGGGCAAGTGGGGCCGCAACTTCGTCGAGTACGGGCTCGCGGCGGCGCGGACCGCGCTCGCCGACGCGGGCCTCGCGTGGACCGACGTCCAGTACGTGGCGGGCGCGGACACCATCCGCAACGGGTACCCGGGGTTCATCGCGGGTGCGACGTTCGCGCAGGCGCTCGGCTGGTCGGGCGCGCGGGTGTCCAGCTGCTACGCCGCCTGCGCTTCCGGGGCGCAGGCCATCAACACGGCGCGCGCGCAGATCCTCGCGGGTCTGTGCGACGTCGCGCTGGTCGTGGGCGCCGACGCCGCACCGAAGGGCTTCTTCAAGCCGGTCGGCGGCGACCGCCCCGACGACCCCGACTGGCTCCGGTTCCGCATCCTGGGCGCGACCAACCCCATCTACTTCGCCCTGTACGCGCGCCGCCGGATGGCCATGTACGGCGCGACGCTGGACGACTTCGCCGCCGTCAAGGTGAAGAACGCCCGCCACGGCCTGGCGAACCCGAACGCCCGGTACCGCAAGGAGGTGACCGTGGAGGACGTACGCGAGTCCGCCGTGGTCGCCGACCCGCTCCGGCTCCTGGACATCTGCGCCACCAGCGACGGGGGCGCGGCGCTCGTCCTGACGTCCATGGAGTTCGCGCGGCGGCACGGGATCGCCGACCCGGTGCGCATCCCGGCGCTGTCGACGGTGACGCCCACGTTCCCGAAGACCGTCCTGGACCTGCCCGACTTCGCGACCGACTCGGCGATGACCGTCCCCGAGCCCGAGCGCCCGTTCCGGTCCGCGATCGCGCACGCCGCCTACGAGGAGGCCGGGCTCGGCCCCGAGGACCTGTCGCTCGCCGAGGTCTACGACCTGTCCACCGCTTTGGAGCTCGACTGGTACGAGGACATCGGCCTGTGCGAGCGGGGCGGAGCCGAGGAGCTGCTCCGGTCCGGCGCCACGACGCTCGGCGGGCGGATCCCGGTCAACCCGAGCGGCGGGCTCGCCTCCTTCGGCGAGGCGATCCCGGCCCAGGCGATCGCGCAGGTCTGCGAGCTGACCTGGCAGCTGCGCGGTCAGGCCGAGGGGCGCCAGGTCGAGGACGCGCGAGCCGGCATCGCCGTGAACCAGGGCCTCTTCGGCCACGGCTCCGCCATCGTCGCCGTCCGCTGAGGGGGGCCGGTCAAGCGACGGTGAAACCGTCGCACGTCAGGTAGTAGGCGTCACCGTTCGGGTGGACGTGCAGCCAGATGACCGTCCAGTCGCCCTTCATGAGCGGGTAGGTGCCGTTTCCGGCGCCCTCCCACTGGAACTCCGAGGGGTAGTGGATGTTCAGCCATGCGCTGTCCCCGGGGTACAGGTGCGGCTTGCTCTGCACCACCCCCGTGACGCCGTTCCCCTGCTGCTCCGCCGGAGGACGGACCTGGACGGCCACGTAGTACTTGGCGGGGTTCGAATACTTGAAGCGCAGCCCGAAGTCGACGGTCTTCTTGGTGTACGGCTCGCGCGGTACCGACGTCTGGGTGTCGCGGGTGAGGTCGAAGTCCTCCGGACGGGCGGCGGGCTGGCACGCCGAGTTCGCCGAGCTCCACCGGAGGTCCGCGATGTCACCGGGCTGCTTGACGAGGATCCGGTCCGGCGGGACGCCGTCGGCCCCGGTGGTCCCGCTCCCAGAGCCGGCGGCCGAGCCCGTGGTGGCGGTGGTCGCGGGGCCGCTCTGCGGACTCCGCCCGGCCTGCGGTTCGCCGCCCTTCTCGCCGCCGCCACCGTCGAGGACGAACCGCGCCAGGAGGGCACCCACCAGGACGACGGCGGCCACCCCGGCGCCCGCCGCGACGACGGCCGCGCGCGACCGTCCGCGCGCGACGCCCGGGACCGTCCTCGTGCGGTCGGCCGGGACGAGGCCCGACGCGACGGCGTCGGGCACGCTGGCGGGCATCGGCCGCGGGACGCCGACGATGCGCCGGTAGGCGGGGTCGGCGGCGAGGGGCCCCGGCACGGGCACCTCCCGCAGCAGGGCGTCCAGCGTGATCCTGGCCTCGGGCTCCTTCGCGGCGCACCGCCGGACCAGCTCCGCGACGCGCGGGTCGGCGCCCTCCACGTCGATCTCGCCGCTGAGCGTGCGATGGATGATCGCCTCCATCCGGCCGCCGCCGAAGGGGGGACGCCCCGTGGCGGCGTAGGCGATCGTGCCGGCGAGCGAGAACACGTCCGACGCGGGCAGGGGCTGCTGCTCGCGGACGACCTCGGGCGCGACATAACCGGGTGTGCCGTTCCACGCGCCGGTCTGGGTGATCTGCGTCTGGCCCTCGCCGCGCGCGATGCCGAAGTCGATCAGGCGCGGCCCGTCCGGGGCGAGGATCACGTTGCCCGGCTTGAGGTCGCGGTGCTGGACGCCGTACCGGTGGATCTCCAGGAGCCCCTGCGCCAGCTCGGCGAGCAGCCGCAGGCAGGTCTCGGGCGGCAGCGGGCCGTGGCCGGCGACCGCCTGCCGGAGCGTCGGCCCGGGGACGTACTCCGTGGCCAGCCAGTACGGCGGGGCGTCCAGCCCGGCGCCGACCATCGCCGCGGCGAACCGGCCGCGCACCCGCTCGACGGTCGCGACCTCGCGGCGGAAGCGGGCGAGCGCCGTCGGGCCCTCGAAGTCCTCCCGGATCACCTTGAGCGCGATGTGCCGGCCGCCGCCGGTCAGTCCCAGGTAGACCTGCCCCATCCCGCCGGCGCCGAGCCGACCCAGCAGCGGATACCCGCCGATCTCCGCAGGATCCCCCGGCCGGAGCGCTTCCACGGTCGTGTTTATGGCTTCTTCTCCTCCTTCGGGCCTGGCGGCCCTCCATCGTCGAAAAAGCGGGCGATCGCCGGCATCGCTCCGGCTCGCCTTGGAGGCTCGCTGCGCGATCAGTTTCTCGCAAGCTCGAACTGCCTTTGGACGCGATCGCCGTCCCCTGCGGCGGACGACTCTACGCGGGTCGGCGGAGTTCGGCGGGCACCTGGACTACCGGTCCGCCTTGCGGGCGACCTGGAGGGCCCAGGCTATGAGCGGGGCCTGGAGGGGGAGGCGTCCGTAGGCGGCCGCGCGGAAGGGCAGCGGGCGGTGGCGCCAGTCGCGGGCCATCTTCACGTTCGCCGGGAACACCGCCGCCATCAGGCCCGCCGTCGCGAGCGCGCCCGCCCTGCGGGTGCGGGGGTGGGCGACGGCCGCGGCGCAGGCCAGCTCGGCGGCGCCGCTGAGGTAGGTCCAGGTCCGCGCGCCGCCGGGGAGCCGCTCGGGGATGAGCGCGTCGAACGGCTTCGGAGCGACCATGTGCAGGGCGCCCATCCCGGCCATGAGCGTGGCCAGCCGGCGGTGCGCGCGTGACGAGTCGGTCATCCCCGGAGTGTCTCAGTTCAGACAGGACGTCCAATAGTGATCGGGCGGACTCCCTGGTCAGATGCGTCGATTGTGATTCAAATCACCCCCTCTGCCTCGTGTGACGCCCGACGTGGGGGCACGTGTCTGATGTCACCGCTTCCGGGTGGATTCGCACGGTTCAACTGGAGCTAGATTTGTACTGACCGGTCAGTCCAAACGTCAGTGCACATCCAGTCTCCGCGGAGGGCCGCGATGACGTCCGAGCACCAGACTCCAGGGGCGGCCGCTGTGGCCGGGGGGACCGCGGCGGCCGTCCCTGGACCCCGCCCGATCGGCTCAGGGGCTGGCGGGGGCCGCCCCGGAGCCGGTCCCGCGCCCGCACGCGGATCTTCCGTGCGGGCGCGGGGCCTCGGCGTCAAGGGTGCGCGCGGCTGGGTCTTCCGCGACGTGGAGCTGGACGTCCCGTCCGGCGCCCTGGTCGCCGTCGGCGGCATCGCCGGCACCGGCCGCACCGCGCTCCTGCTCACCTGCGCCGGGCGCATGCGTCCGGCGGAGGGCACGGTCGCAGTGGGCGGGCTCACGGGACTCCGGCAGATCCAGCGGGTCGCGGCCCTCGGGATCGTCCCGGGGGTGACCGAACTCGACCCGGCGCTGACGGTCCGCGAGCACGTCGACGAGGCTCTGGCGCTGCGTGAGGGCGTCTTCGGCCGGTTCCGCGGGCGCGAGGCCCGCAGGCGCCGCACCCTCGAACGGGTCGGCCTGGACGTCGACCCCGGAACGCTCGCCGAGGAACTCGCCCCCGAAGACGTCCAGCTCCTGGGCGCCGCCCTCGCGCTCGCCGGAGACCCCGGGCTGCTCCTGCTCGACGACGTCGACGAGGGGCTGCCCGCCGACCGGCAGCGCGACCTCTGGCAGCGCCTGGCCGGAATCGCCGCCACCGGCGTCACCGTGATCGCGTCCTGCCACGACGCCGCGCCCGCCGAGGGCCTCGCCACGCAGACCCTCGCGCTCTAACCCGTGTTTCAACAGTCCCGGCTCGCTACGTGACCGTGCCTGGGCGAACGCGGCATCGCTTCGCGATCCGCCCGGTGCCGCTCGCCTCCGGCTTCGCTCCACCGGGCAGGTCACGCGTTCGCGCGCGTGGCCGGGGGCGCTTCGCGACAGGCCCTCCCTTTTCCTTCCAGCCGACCCGTTCCCACCCGTCGGCCCTCTCGCACTAGCCGAGGAGAAACCCCCGATGAGACTTCCCGCGTTGACCTCGGGCGGCCTAGAGCTGCGCCGGTTCCAGCGCAACCGGCTGACCCGCGTCGCGATGGCGGGGCTCGTGCTGCTGCCGCTGCTGTACGCAGGGCTCTACCTCTGGTCGTTCTGGGATCCGTACGCGCGGCTCCAGCACGTGCCGGTCGCGCTGGTCGTCCAGGACGAGCCGGCCGTCCAGAAGAAGCCGGACGGGACGGAGGGCAAGACCGTCCACGCCGGGGCGGACCTGGCGGACGAGTTGAAGAAGCGCAAGGTCTTCGACTGGCGCACCGTCTCGGCGGCGGACGCCGAGAAGGGCGTCCGGTCGGGGAAGTACTACATGTCGCTGACGATCCCCGCCGACTTCAGCGCGCGGATCGCCTCGCCGTCCGGTGACGGGACGCCCACCCCTGCGGGCTTGCGGCTCCAGATGAACGACGCGAACAACTACGTGGTCGGGACCCTCGCCCAGGCGGCGTTCAAGGAGATCAGCGCCGCCGCCGGAAGCGAGGCCGTGCACGGCTACTTCGACCAGATCTTCCTGTCGTTCGGCAAGCTGCACGGCGAGCTCGGCAAGGCCGCCCAGGGCGCGGACAAGCTCGCGGAGGGCTCCGGCCAGGCGCAGGACGGGGCGGGCAAGCTCGCCGAAGGCGCGGGCAAGGCCGAGGCGGGTGCGGGCAAGCTGAAGGGCGGGATCGACGAGGCGCGCTCCGGCAGCGGCGAGCTGACCTCCGGCCTGGAGGAGCTCCGCACCGGAACGGGCCAGGTCGCCGCCGGGATGCAGCGGCTCACCACGACCGTCGACCGCGCGAGCGACACCCTCGTCCCGCTGCTGAGGGACAACGCCCCCGAGATCCGCCAGGCCGCGCTCGCCGTCGCGCGCGGGGCCGACGCCCTCGCCGACGGTGCCGGACGGCTGCCCGCCCAGACGGGTGCCGCCGTCCAGCGCGCGGAGAAGGCGCAGGCCGAACTGGACGCCTACCTGGCCGCGCACCCGGAGATCCCTCCGAACGTCAGGCGGGACCTCACCCAGGCGGCCGCGCAGGTCGTCACCGTCGCGAAGCAGGTCGACGGCTACATCAGCGACCACACCGGCGACCTGCGCAAGGTCGCCGCCGACGCCCGGACGGTCGAGCGCGCGGCCCGCAAGATCGCCAAGGACGCGCCCACCCTCGCCGCCAAGGTCGAGAAGGCCCGCCGCGACGTGGACCGCCTGAACGCCGGGACGCAGCAGGTGAACGCGGGCACGGGACGCCTGCTCTCCGGGTCGTCCCAGCTCACGGCCGGACTGGGGGTCCTCTCGGACGGTGCGGGCGAGCTGCGGGGCGGCCTCGGGCAGCTGTCCGGCGGCGCGGTGACGCTGGAGACGGCCCTCGCGCAGATCTCCGACGGCAACGAGCGGCTCGCGAACGGCCTGAACGAGGGCGTCGCCCAGATCCCGGACTACGACGCCAAGGAGCGCGCCGCACGCGACGACATGATGAGCAACCCGGTGCGCCTCGCCAGCGCCACCGAGAACGAGGTGCCGAACTACGGGACCGGGTTCGCCCCGTTCTTCGTGCCCCTCTCCCTCTGGGTCGGCGGCATGATCATCTACATGCTGCTGCGCCCGCTGAACCCCCGCGCCCTGGCGGGCACCGCGCCCGGACGGCGCGTCGCCCTCGCGGGCTGGCTGCCCGCCGCGGCGATCGGCGCGGCGCAGGCCTGCGTCGTCCTCGCCGTCCTGCGCTTCGCGCTCGGCCTGCGCGCCGAGCACTGGCCGGGTCTCGTCGCGTTCCTGGCGCTCGCCTCGGCCGCGTTCCTCGCGGTGATCCAATGGGTGAACGCCCGCTTCGGCCCCATCGGCCGCATCATCGCGCTGGCGCTGCTGATGCTCCAGCTCACCTCGGCGGCCGGAACGTACCCGATCGAGACGAGCCCGGCGTTCTTCCAGGCCATCCGCCCGTACCTGCCGATGCCGTGGGTCGTGGACGCCGTCCGGCACCTGATCAGCGGCGGCGACCTGACCTCGGTGTGGCAGGGTTGTGCGGTGCTGGCCGCCTTCCTGGCCGGCGGGCTCGCGCTCACCGCCCTGGCCGTCCGGCACAACCGGGTCTGGACGATGAAGCGCCTGCACCCGGCGCTGAAGCTCTGATCGGAGGCAGGGGACGTGGCCCGCATCGCGACCCGGGAGAAGCTGTTCACCGCGGCGATCGAGCTCATCGCCGAGAGCGGGCTCGCCGCGACGACCGTCGACCAGATCGCCGAGCGCGCCGGCGTGGCCAAGGGCACCGTGTACTACAACTTCGGCAGCAAGGCCGCCCTGTTCTCGGCGCTGCTGGAGTACGGCGTCGACCGCCTCGCCACCGCGCTGCGCGACGCGGCGTCCGGCCGCCCCCCGCTGGAGGCGCTGGAGGCCGTCGTCGCCGCCGAGCTGGCCTTCATCGGCGAGCACGAGTCGTTCGCCCGGCTCCTCATCGCCGAGACGTGGCGGGCCGGCGGCGACTGGCAGCACGCCGCCCGCCTGATCCGCGAACGCGCGATCGGCGTCGTGGCGGGCGTCCTGCGCGACGCGGTGAAGGCCGGGGACCTGCGCCCCGACCTGGACACCGGCACGGCCGCCTCCGCCGTCTTCGGCATGGTCCTGACCGTCGCCCTGGACTGGCGCGCCCTGCAACCCGGCCGCCCCCTGACCGACGTCCAGGCCACCCTGACCGCCCTCCTCCGAGGCCGCCTCACCACCTAATGGGAAGTGCCGGGGTTGCCGTTCAGGCAGACTCGGTGCCTGGTAGCCGCTGGTGAGTGAGCACTTCCGCCACCTGGACTTCGAGTCCTGGGGTCAGAGCGTGCCCTCACCGGTGGTCAGGGGCTGTTGATCGCTGATGGGATGTCGTGCCCCCCGAACGTTGGGGTGAGCACTGGTCCATTAGGTCGCCGACGCGCTCCTGCGGGCTGCTGTGTCCCGTTGTCGATGTTGGAGGTCTGGGTGCTGTTGGTCGGGGATGACTGGGCTGAGGACCACCACGACATCGAGGTCCAGGACGAGACGGGCCGGGTGTTGAAGCGGGCTCGGCTGGCCGAGGGGATGGCCGGGATCGCCCGGTTCCACGACCTCCTCGGTCGGTTCGTCGCTGACGACGCTGAGGCGTCGGAGGTGCTGGTGTGTATCGAGGTCGATCGGGGGCCGTGGGTGCGGGCGCTGGTCGCGGCCGGGTACCGGGTGTTCGGCGTCGACCCCAAGCAGGCGGCCCGGCACCGGGAGATCCTCGGCAGCTCGGGGGCCAAGAGCGACAAGGGTGACGCCCACGCCCTGGCCGACATGATCCGCACCCGCCGCCACCAGTTGCGCGAGGTCGCCGGGGACTCCGGGATCGCCGAGGCGGTCAAGGTCGTCACCAGGGCGCATCAGACACTGATCTGGGAACGGACCCGCCACATGCTCCGCCTTCGGGTGGCGTTGCGGGAGTACTTCCCCGCCGCCCTGGCCGCCTACAAGTCCCTGGACCTCACCAGCGACGCGGTGCTGAGGCTGCTGGTCAAGGCGCCCACGCCCGAGGCCGCGGCGAAGCTGACGATCTCTCAGATCACGGCCTGTCTGAAGGGCCGCCGCGGCATCCCGGACAAAGCCGCAGCGATCCAGGACGTCCTGCGCGCTGAGCACCTCGGGCAAGCGCCGTTGGTCACGACCGCCTACGCGGCCACGGTGAAGTCACTGGTCGCGATCATCACCGTCCTCAACAGCGAGATCAAGACCCTCCAAGGCGAGGTCGAGGCCCATTTTGGCCGACACCCGGACGCTGAGATCATCCTCTCCCAGCCGGGACTGGGTGTGATCCTCGGCGCCCGGGTGCTCGCCGAGTTCGGAGACGCCCCCGGCCGCTACGCCTCGGCGAAGGCACGCAAGAACTACGCCGGCACCTCCCCGATCACCCGCCAGTCCGGCAAGACCAAGACCGTCCAGGCCCGGTTCGTCCACAACGACCGGCTCATCGACGCCCTCCACAATCAAGCCTCGTGCGCGATCCTCCACGACCCGCACGTCCGCGCCTACTACGACCAGCTCAAAGCCCGCGACATCAGCCACAACGCCGCCCTCCGCCAGGTCGGCAACCGCCTCGTCGGCATCCTCCACGGCTGCCTCAAAACCGGCAGCATCTACGACCAAGCAACCGCCTGGTCACACCACGACCACGACCTCGCCGCTTGACATCCAACCTCCAGGGATGTCTGACCCTCACTGGACGAACTGCTGGCCGCCGTCGATGTCGTAGGTGGCGCCGGTGAGCGCCGTGTTGGCCATGATGTGGACGGCCAGCGCGGCGACGTCGGCCGGACCCACGACCCGGCCGATCGGGAGCGTCGCCCGCAGCTCGTTCCTGCGCTCCTCGATCCCGTCCCCGAGCAGCGACGCCGACAGCGGGGTGTCGACGAAGCCCGCGGCGATCAGGTTGACCCGGACGGGCGCGAGTTCGAGCGCGAGCGTCGCCGTGAACGGGGGCAGCGCGGCGGTGGCGGCGGAGATGAGCCCGAGCCCGCGGCGGATGCGACGGCCGCCGGTGCCGCCCATGAGCAGGAGCGTGCCCCCGGGACGCATCCTCGGGGCCGCGGCGCGCGCGACGTTGAGCGCGACCACCATGTGATCGCCGACCTCCGCGCGCACCTCCTCGGCGTCCATCTCCAGCAGGGGCTTGTAGCGCGGCCCGCCGGCCGTGATCAGCACGTGGTCGACGGGTGAGGGCGACTCCCGGAAGAACTCCTCCACCGCGGCAGGGTCATTGGCGTCGAAGGCGGCCGTACTGCGCGCGCCGACGGCCGCCGCCGCACGCTCCAGCCGCTCTGGACTGCGCCCGGTCAGGACGGTCCCGGCTCCCTCGGCTCGGGCGAGCCGGGCGGTCTCCAGCCCGATCCCCGCGCTGCCGCCGACCAGGACGACGATCTGCCCGTCCAGCTGCGTCCCCATGTTCCCTCCGACGGATGGCGGCTCCGGCGAGTCGACGGCGGAGGCGCACGCCCCGCCATCACCCACGTCACCATCACCCGCACAGATCAGCCCAAAACCCACACCTATGAGCCTTTATGCGGCTTTTGTGTTGATTGCCCTCCTCGCGCACCGACGATGTGAACAGGCATGAGCGGGCCGAACCCAGGGATCGCCTGGCCCCTTTCGTGTCCGGGTCCCACCCGGGATTCACAGGCGCGTGCCCGCCTTCGATCCGGCCGGGTCAGGCGTCGGACGTCTTCGTGAGCTTGGCGAAGTCCGGGGCGTAGACGGCCATCCAGTGCGGATGCAGCCGGTAGTAGACGATGTCGTTGTCCCAGTCGAAGGCGTCCTCGCCGTAGAAGCCCTTGAAGTAGGCGAGCAGGTCGGGCCAGTCGGCGGCCGGATCTCCGTCCGAGGGGTTGAGGATCTCCACCGTGCCGTGCGTGAACACGCCCAGGTCCTCGCCTCGCATGTGCGCCACGCTGGCGGCCGGACGGGCGGCCAGGTGCCGGGCCTTGGCCGCTTCGCGCGCCGTGCCGAAGAGCCACTTCCCGCGCAGGAAGTGCCCGTCCACACCGCTGATCCGCGGCTCGCCCTTGGCCGTCACCGTGGACAGGGCCAGCGTGCACATGCCCGTAAGGACTCGGCAGAGCCGCTCCGCGGTCAGCGTCCGCTCGGCGTTGATGATCGAACGGAGATGCGCTGTCGATCGGGAAAGGGAACGGTCCAGGAGGGCCTGGAGCTCTATGAGGTCTTCTCGGGTTTCACGCATGGCAGGTCCTTGTCGATAGGCCCGGTCCACGTCCTCCCGCGCCGACCGGTGCCCCCATGCTTCCCCGAAAACCTGACAGCCCACGTCATGTTTCGCGCGACCCCCGGTACGGGAGGATCACACACTCGGTGGGGGCCGGGTTGTGTGGAGGGCTTCCATTTCCCGCGATCGGCGGAGCGTTTATGTTCCGGACGTCGGCATGTGACCGCCGTCACTCCCACCCCCCTGGAGGTCGCGCCCATGAGAAGACCCCTGCTCCCCCGGTCGGCCCTCGCCTTGCTCGCCCTGCTCGGCGCGCTGGTCGTGGCGTTCCCGAGCCCCGCTCGCGCCGCCACCCTCACGCAGGTCACCGGGTTCGGCTCCAACCCCGGCAACCTGTCCATGTACGCCTACCGGCCGGACGGCCTGCCGTCCGGGGCGCCGCTCGTGGTGGCGATGCACGGCTGCACCCAGAGTGCCGGCGACTACTTCGGCCATTCCGGGTGGTCCAAGTACGCCGACCTGTGGAAGTTCGCGCTCGTCCTGCCCGAGCAGAAGAGCGCCAACAACTTCAACTCCTGCTTCAACTGGTTCCAGACCGGTGACACCGCGCGGGGGCAGGGCGAAGCGCTGTCGATCAAGCAGATGGTCGACTACGCCGTCGCCCAGTACGGCAGCGCCCCGAGCCGGGTCTACGTGACCGGCCTCTCCGCCGGGGGCGCGATGACCTCCGTCATGCTCGCCGCCTACCCGGACGTCTTCGCCGGGGGCGCGGTGATGAGCGGGATCGCCTACGGCTGCGGCACCGACCTGACGAGCGGCACCCTGTGCCTCACCTCCCAGAAGGGGTACAGCCCGCAGCAGTGGGGGGACAAGGTCCGCGGCGCCCATCCCGGCTACTCAGGCCCCTACCCCCGCGTGTCGATCTGGCAGGGCACGAGCGACACGACGGTCTACCCCTTCAACGCCGACCAGCTCCGTGACCAGTGGACCAACGTGTGGGGCATCTCGCAGACCGCGAGCCGGACGTCGAGCCTGCCGGGCGGCACCACTCTGAAGGAGTACGACGACACCACCGGCAAGCCGGCCGTCCGGACCTACACGATCAGCGGCATGGCGCACGGCCTGCCCGTGGACCCGGGTTCCGCGACCGACCAGTGCGGCACGACCGGGCAGTACTACCTGGACACGATCTGCTCCTCCTACCGCATCGCCCAGACCTGGGGCCTGGACGGCGGCGGCGAGGAGCCTCCCGGCGGTCTTCCCGCGCCGACCGGGGTCACCGTCACCGGCACCGGCGACACGACCGTCTCCCTCTCGTGGAACGCGGTCAATGGCGCCTCCGGCTACAACGTCTACCGGGACGGCGCCAAGGTGACGGCGTCACCTGTGACCGGCACGAACCACACCGACACCGGCCTGACCGCCGGAAAGGGGTACGCCTACGCGGTGGCCGCCGTGGACTCCGCCGGCGCCGAGGGCGGACGGTCGGCCACCGTCTCCGCGACCACGACCGGAGGCTCGTCCGGCCAGTGCGTGAGGGCGAGCAACTACGCGCACACCGTCGCCGGCCGGGCCTACGTCCAGTACGGCTTGACCTACGCCCGCGGATCGGGCCAGTCCATGGGCCTCTGGAACGTCGCCACCATCCACTCCCTCCGCGAGACCGCCCCCGACTACTGGGTCCTCGCCGACGGAGAGTGCTGACCGACCGCCCTCACCGGACGGGTCCGAGCCCGGTGGCCCGGACCCGTCCACGACGGTCTCGGCCGCCGCGTCTACTCCACGGACGTCGCGTTGCGGGTCACGATGGAGAAGGCGTTCATCGCGACTTCGAACTCCCGCATGCTCTGGTCGTCCGGAGCAAAGGTAAGAGTGGCATAATCCCACTGGGCATCCTTACGGTGCACTTTCGTGGGCGTCCACACCTCCAGCGGCTCCACGGATTTGACCACCTCGTTCGCCACTATCTGCAGGGGAGCGGCGTTGAGCGTCCTGACCTTCGCCGCCGCGGCGTAGAATGCGGCGTACTCTGGAAGATCTCCATAAACGAGCGCTGACCTGCCAGGCCGCTGACGGGACGCTTCCTTGAGGGCTCTTAGAAGGTCCTCGTATATCCTTGTGGTTTCATCCGGAAAACCCGGTCTCTCGCGCGGATCACCGTAGTCGCGACCCCTGTGAGGGATGACAGTCTTCACCCTTTTCTTCTGGATCAGGCCCACGACCTTGGCATGGTATTTGATGGCCGCACCCGAGAACTCCCGAGACGTCTCGTCGATCCGCTTCCTCTCCTCGCTGGAGAGCTGACTGCGATTCTGCCGGTCGCTCTGGGCGAGCGTGACATAGGTGGTGACGGCGAGCGACCCGACCGAGACCACGGCGGACATGATCGCTATGACCATGGCCTCGCTGAGCCCGCGCCGCGGCCCTTGACCGCGCGACTCGCCGGCGCCGTCCGACTGATCTTCATTCGGCGGATTCGCATCGGAGGAAACGCCCATGAGCGGTCTTTACCACTTCGGCCCCGCCATCACACGGGCAGGCTCTGCTTTCCCGTGGTTACCCTGGCCGGACATTTTCGGATCGTCCACGTCCGGGGACGGCCGCTCAGCGATGTCGGCGCTTGGGCGTGAGGTTCCCGGTGACGGAACCCGAGGGGCGTCAGGGGAGTTTGCGGATTTCTTCTATCACCGCCGGCATCGTCTCGTTGTTGTGGCGGATCCAGTCGAGGAGGAGGGCGATCTGGTCGTCGGTGTAGGTGCCGAGGCGGTCGCGGAAGGCGCGGCCTATCGGTTCGAAGTAGCGGGCGAACTGGGCGACGTTCTCCTCGACGAGTTCGACGATCACGCGGCGGCGGTCGTCGGGGTCGCGGGTGCGGCGGACGTAGCCGGCGCGCTCCAGGCGGTCGATCACGGCGGTGATGGCGCCGCCGGTGGTGATGCCCATGAGGTGCGCGAGCTGGCCGGGGGTCTGGGGGCCGTCCAGCGTCAGCGCGTTGACGCACTGCGCGTCGGTGACGTTCATGCCCGCCTTGCTCGCGGTGGCGTGGTGGAGCAGCACCGTGAACATCGTGCTGCGCTGCATCGCCATCTGCAGCTCGCCCGCCATCCGGTCGCGTTCCGGGGTCGACACGCCGTGACCTCTCCCTCTTTTTCTCTCTAATAGAGCGACTCTCTGGGGGAGATTCTACCGACCCCGGCCCGGGCGGGGCCAGGTCGAGCCAGGACACACGGGGTCGGACGGGCGTCGGCGTGTGGCGCAGCCGACACCCGTCAATGATCCCACCACTTCCGAGCGGCCCCTACCATGGGTTTTGTTAGGACCACTAACAGGGGTCCGCTCCTGGCCCCGGATCCCACGAAGGTTCGGGGCCGACCTCTACCTGGCCTCCTCCGCCACCTGCTTCGCCCAGCGGTAGTCCGCCTTGCCGGCCGGGGAGCGCTTCATCTCCGCGACGAACGCGTAGACGCGCGGCACCTTGTAGCCCGACAGCTCGCGGCGGCAGTGCTCGTCCAGCTCCGCGTCGGACGGACGGTCACCGGCGGGCTGGATCACCGCCGCGACGCGGTTCCCCCAGCGCTCGTCCGGAATGCCCGTCACGACCGCGTCGTAGACGCCGGGGTGACCCTTCAGGACGGCCTCGACCTCCTCCGGGAACACCTTCTCGCCGCCGGTGTTGATGGCCTGCGAGCCGCGGCCGTAGACGGCGATCGAGCCGTCCTCCTCCACGGTCGCGATGTCGCCGGTGAGCAGCCAGCGCTTGCCGTCCACCACGGGGAACGTCCTGGCGGTCTTCTCCGGGTCGTTGTAGTAGCCCTGCGCGATGTAACCGGTGCGGGCGACCTGGCCGATCACGCCGGAGCCCGGCTTGACGGGCTGGAACGCGTCGTCCAGGACGGTGACGTTCTCCACGTCGGGCGCGAACCGCAGGCCCTTCTCCGGGGTGGACCCGGCGACCGCCTCGGCCGTCGAGCCCGACTCGGTCGAGCCGAAGCGGTCCAGGATCATCGTGTTCGGCAGCAGCTTCTGGATACGGTCGCGGACCGTCCCGGTGAAGATCGCACCGGTCGAGACGTAGGCCAGCAGGGACGAGGTGTCGTAGTCCCCGCGCGCCAGCTCCTCGGCCATCGGGATCGCCATCGCGTCCCCGGTGATGGTCACCGAGTTGACCTTCTCGCGCTCGATCGTCCGCCACACGTCGGCGGCGTCGAACTTGCGCGTGTAGACGAGCGTCGCGCCCATGAACCAGGCGATCCAGGTGGCCATCTGGGCGGCGCCGTGCATGAGGGGCGCGATCGGCATCATGGTCATCGGACCGCCGCCCCTGGCGTTGCCGACCACGTCCTCCGGCCTGGTCGGGCGCGGGTACGTCGGGTTCCAGAACGCGAGCAGCATCTGCTCGGTCGTCCACATGACGCCCTTCGGCATCCCGGTCGTGCCGCCGGTGTAGATGATGTAGATGTCGTCCTTGGAGCGCGCCGGGAAGCCGCGCGTTCCGGGGGCGTCCTTCAGCGCCTCGTCGTAGGCGACCGCGCCCGGGATGGACGGCGTGCCCCCCACCGCGACGAGGTGCCGCAGCTCGGGCGCCTCCGGGACGGTCGCCGCGACGCGGTCCTCGAACTCCACGTCGTACAGCAGCGCGACGCTGTCGGAGTCCCGGTACACGTAGAGCAGCTCGCTCTCCACGTACCGGTAGTTGACGTTGATGGGCACGGCCCGGATCTTCAGCGCGGCCAGCAGCGCGGCGGCGTACTCGACGCCGTTGTAGAGCTGGACGGCGACGTGCTGGCCGGGGCGCACCCCCGCGTCCGCCAGATGGTGCGCGAGGCGGTTCGCGTGCTCGTCCAGCTCGGCGTAGGTGAGCCTCCGGTCGCCGCACACCAGGGCGAGCCGGTCCCCGATCGCGTCCGCGACACCCTCGAACAGGTCAGCGTGGTTGAACTCCATCGGACGGGCCTCCGGGAATCAGGGTTTGTCGCTGCCGACGATCCACATGGCGAAGAACTGGGCTCCGCCGCCGTAGGCGTGGCCGAGCGCGCGGCGCGCGCCGTCCACCTGGTGCTCCCCCGCCTGGCCGCGCACCTGGAGCGCCGCCTCGGCGAACCGGATCATCCCGGACGCCCCGATCGGGTTGGACGACAGCACGCCGCCGGACGGGTTCCACGGGATGTCGCCGTCCAGCGCCGTCGCGCCCGCCTCGGTGAGCTTCCAGCCCTCGCTCTCGCCGCAGAATCCGAGGTTCTCCAGCCACATCGGCTCGTACCAGGAGAACGGGACGTACACCTCGGCGCAGTCGAGTTCGCGGCGCGGGTCGGAGATCCCGGCCTGCCGGTACACGTCGGCCGCCGCGTCCTTGCCGCCCTGCGGGCTCACGGTGTCGCGCCCCGCGAACTGCATCGGCTCCGAGCGCATCGACGTGCCGTGCACCCACGCGGGCGGGGCGGGGGCCTTCTTCGCCGCGTCCTCCGAGGCCAGGACCATGGCGCACGCGCCGTCCGACGACGGGCACGTCTCCAGGTAGCGGATCGGCTCCCAGAGCATGGGCGTCGACTCGACCATCTCGCGGGAGATCCCGGGGATCTTCAGGTGCGCCCACGGGTTCTTCAGGGCGTTCTCCCGGTCCTTGACCGCGACGAGCGTCCCGATGTGGTCGGGGGCGCCCGACCGGCGCATGTACGCGCGGATGTGCGGCGCGAAGTAGCCGCCCGCGCCCACGACCAGGGACGTCGTGAACGGCGAGTTCACCGTCAGCGCCCACGTCGCGTTCGACTCCGACTGCTTCTCCCACGCGATCGTGAGGACGCGGTCGTGGACGCCGCCCTGGATCAGGCTCGAAGCGACGATGGCCGTGGAGCCGCCGACCGACCCCGCGGTGTGCACCCGCATGATCGGCTTGCCGGCGGCGCCGAGCGCCTCGGCGAGGAACGTCTCCGGCATCATCACGCCCTCGAACAGGTCGGGGGCCTTGCCGACGACGACCGCGTCGATGTCCTTCCAGGTGAGCTGCGCGTCGTCCAGCGCCCGCCTGGCCGCCTCCCGCAGCAGCCCGGCCATCGACACGTCGAGCCGCTTGGTCTTGTACGCCGTCTGCCCGACGCCGATGATCGCGCAACGGTTAGCCATGGTTCTCTCCCGACAGGACGCAGACGAGGTTCTGCTGGAGGCAGGGACCGGACGAGGCGTGCCCCAGCACGCGGGACGCCGACCCGTCGTGGATGCGGGCCGCGGCCTCGCCGATCCGGATGAGGCCGGCGGCCATCATCGGGTTCGCCGACAGCGGCCCGCCGGACGGGTTGACCGCCACGTCCTCGCCCAGGCCGAGCGCCTCCCGCAGCATCAGCTCCTCGTGCGTGTACTGCGCGTGCAACTCGGCGACCTCGATGCCGGTCGCGCCGGCCTTCTCGCCCGCCAGGCGCGCCGACTCCGAGCGGCTCAGGTCGCGGACGCCCGGCGCGTGCGGCTCGGTGCGGTGGTCGATCCCGGTGATCCACGCGGGACGCTCGCACAGCTCGCGGGCCCGGTCGCCCGCCGCGAGGACGATCGCGGCGGCGCCGTCGGTGATGGGCGCGACGTCGTAAGGGTGCAGCGGGGCGACGTCATAGTCATCGCCTTCCGGCTCGGGGAGGTGCAGCGCGAACGGGTTGCCGCGCCCGGCCTCGCGGGACCGCGCGGCGACGGCGCGCAGGTCGTCCTCCTTCGCGCCCGACCGCTCCATGTAGGCGCGGGCCTGGAGCGCGGCCAGGGACACCCCGTCGATGCCGAGCGGCGCCAGGTGGTACGGGTCGAGCTGCTGGGTGAGGACGGCCCGCAGGTTGCCCTGCGACGACTTCCCGAACCCGTACACGAGCGCGGTGTCGATCTCGCCGTGCTGGAGCTTCACCCACGCCTCGTACAAGGCCCAGGCGGCGTCCATCTCGACGTGGCTCTCGGAGATCGGCGGCCACGCGCCCAGGGCGTCCAGCGCCGACACGAACGCGAAGGGGGCGCCCGCGAGGTAGTCGCAGGACCCGGAGCAGGTGAAGCCGAACTGCTTGCGGCCCGTCCGCTCCTTGATCTCGGTGATGACGGGGGCGAGGATCTCGATCTCGGCCATCCCCCGGTCCTCACCGCTGTGCTCGGTCTGCGCGAACGCGACCACGGCTACGGGACGAGGCATCACATGAAGTCCTTGATCTCTTCGAAGGGGACGTCGGGCTCGTCGATGGGCTCGAACCACTTGATGTTGCTCATCGACCGCACCCACTCCTCGCGGGGCCGCCACGCCGCCTTCACCCGCATGCCCATCCGCACCTGGTCGGCGGGGATGCCCGCCACGAGCGTCAGCATCGTCAGGCCCGCGCCGTCCAGCAGGACGTAGGCGGACACGAACGGCACCTCGGGCGCGCGCGGGTCGGGGATGTTGTTGACCGCGAAGGTGGTGACGGTGCCGGTGTCGGGCAGCTCCACCTCCTCGGTCGTGGGGACGCCGTCGCGCGGGCACAGCCCCTTCATCGGGACGATGACCTGCTCGCACACCGGGCAGCGGTGGCCGAGGATCCGGCCCTCCGAGACGCCCTCCAGGAAGCGCTGCAGGGCCTGCCCGCCCTTGAGGCGGTACTCCAGCCGGGTCGGCGCGTTGATCATCGTGACCTCGGGCTGGAAGCACTCGATGTCGCCGATGCCGCCCGTGCGCTCGGCCCGCCATCGGGGACGGACCCGCATGCCCGTCCTGAGGAACTTCGGCGGCTTCGCCCCCTCCTCGAAGATGCCGAGGTCGAGGGCGTGCAGGAGCGCGGTGTCGGCGCCGTCCGGCCGGACCAGCACCCAGGCGAACGGGCGGTCGAGCGGGTGCTCCTTCGCCGGGTGCGCCACCCACGACCAGGTCGTGACCGTCCCGACCGGGCCGACCTCGACGAACTCCTCGGTCACGTCCTCACCGGTCTCGGGGTCGTACTCCGACGGCGGGACGAGGACCTTGCCGGCCGCCGTCCGCACGCCGACCAGCCGGCCGTCGCGCAGCTCGCTGAAGAACCGGCCGATCACCGGGCCGACCGAGCGGGTGTAGCCGCCCGGGAACTCCAGGACGTGGTTCGGCTCGGGCAGCCCTGCGTCAGCGGTCTCTGCCGGCGCGGTGTCAGATGGCACTGTCGCGGTCCTTCCAGTACGGGTCCCGGAGCTTGCGCTTGAGGAGCTTGCCGTTGGGTTCGCGCGGCATCGCCTCGGTGAAGTCGATGGACCTCGGCCACTTCATCTTGGCCAGCCGCCCCTCCAGCGACGCGAGGATCTCCTGCGCGAGCTCCGGGCCGGGCTCGACGCCCTCGGCGGGCTCCACGACGGCCTTGATCTGCTCGCCCCACTCGTCGTCGGGGATGCCGAACACGGCCACGTCCCCGACCTTGGGGTGCAGGATGATCTCGTTCTCGATCTCGGCGGGGTAGATGTTCGCGCCGCCCGAGATGATCATGTCGGCCTTGCGGTCGGACAGGAACAGGAACCCGTCCTCGGTCAGGTACCCGATGTCGCCGACGGTGAAGTAGTCCTTCAGACGGTTCTTCTCCGTCTTCTCCTTGTCGCCCTTGTACTCGAACTCGACGCCGGCCATCTTCATGTAGATCGTGCCGTGCGTCCCGGTCGGGACGGGCTCGCCGTCGTCGTCGACGATCAGCAGCTCGCTGATCGGCCACGCGTTGCCGACCGTGCCGGGGTGGGCGCGCCAGTCGGCCGGGCTGGCGATCGTCCCGCCGCCCTCCGTCGCCGCGTAGTACTCCCAGATGCAGTCGCCCCACCATTCGAGCATCTGCTGCTTGAGGGGCACCGGGCACGGCGCCGCCGCGTGGATCGCCCACTTCATGCTCGACACGTCGTACCGGGACCGGACGTCCTCCGGCAGCGACAGGAGCCGCTTGAAGTGCGTCGGCACCATGTGGGTGTTGCTGACGCGGTGCTCCTGGATCAGCCGCAGGGTCTCCTCGGCGTCCCACTTGTCCATGTAGACGAGCGTGTGGCCCATCTGGAGGGCGGTGCCCCCGAACTGGGTGACGGCCGTGTGGTAGTTCGGCGAGGTGATCAGGTGCGCCTGGTGCTCTCCCCCGGCGGGGCGGCCCGGCGGGATGCCGAACATGCCGAGCAGGAACGACATCAGCTCGGCGCTGTCGTCGGGGTCGATCCCGGCCAGCGCACGCCTGACGCCCTTCGGCCGGCCCGTCGTCCCGGAGGTGTAGTGCATCGTGGCGCCGTTGCTGCGGTCGTCCGGCAGCGTGTCGGGCTGCCCGTCGACCAGCTCCGCGACCGGCCGGAAGCCCTCGACCTCGCCGAACGCGAACCGCCGGTGGGCCTCGATCTCCTCGCCCGCCCGCGCGCCCTCGGCGGCGTACCGCTCGTGCACGAAGAACGCCTTGGCCTCGCTGTCGGCGACGATGTAGCCGATCTCCGGGCCGGTCAGATGCCAGTTGATCGGCGTGTAGTACCAGCCCGCCTGGAGCGCCGCCAGGTAGAGGACGACCCCGTCCGCGCCGTTCGGGACGAGGCCGCAGATGCCGTCGCCCTTCTCCAGGCCCAGCGCGCGCAGACCGTGGACGAGCCGGTTCGCGCGGGCCAGCAGGTCGCCCGCGGTGTGGGGCGTCCCGTCCGGATCGACGGCGGCGACCCACTCGGGATCGGCCTGCGCCAGCCGCCAAAAGCCCAATGACCCCATCGGATCTCCCTACGTGAGCACAGTGAGCACACAAGCACGATGAGACAGAAGCGCAGTGAGCACGGGCACGGCGCACGGACCACGAGCACGGTGCGCGAGGCACGGGGCACGAGAGCGCGAGCACAGGGCACGAGCACAAAGCACGGGCACGGCGCACCGACACCCGATACGGGTGCCCGCAGCCAAAGTAGATCACGTTCTCGTTTTGCAGTTCAACCCCTACCGGTAGGGCAACGGCTTAACTAGAATCTGTTCTCGTTTGACATCTGAGCTGGAGGAACCCATGACGGAACGGCTGCCGATCAGCACCGAGCACTGCATCGTCGAGCGCGACGGCCACGTCGTCATCGTCACGATGAACCGCCCGGAGGCGCGCAACGCGCTCAGCTCGTCCATGCTGGTGGGCCTCGCCGACGCCTGGGCCTACATCTCCGACACCCCCGAGGTCCGCGTCGCCATCCTCACCGGGGCCGAGGGGACGTTCTGCGCCGGCGCCGACCTGAAGGCGATGGGCCAGCAGCCGTCCGACCCCCGCGTCCAGGAGCGGATGGCGCAGATCCCCAACTTCCACTGGAAGGGCCTGCTGCGCGAGGGCCAGCCGACCAAGCCGCTGATCTGCGCCATCGAGGGTTACGCCGTCGCCGGCGGGACCGAACTGCTCGTCGGCACCGACCTGCGGGTGGTCGCCGAGGGCGCCACCCTCGGCCTGTACGAGGCGAAGCGCGGCCTGTTCCCCATGGGCGGCTCCGCGATCCGCCTCCCCCGCCAGATCGGCTACGCCCACGCGATGGACATCCTGCTGACCGCCCGCTCGGTCACCCCGCAGGAGGCCCTCGCCATGGGCCTGATCAACAAGATCGTCCCGGACGGGCAGGCGCTCGCCGCCGCCCGCGAGCTGGCCGACCAGATCGCCGAGTGCGGCCCCCTCGCCGTCCAGGGCATCCTGCGCACCTACCGCGAGACCCAGCACCTCTCCGAGGAGGACGCCCTCAAGATCTCCGACGAGATCGGCTGGCCGGTGATCGGCTCCGAGGACGCCAAGGAGGGCTCGCGCGCCTTCAAGGAGAAGCGCCCGGCCGTGTATCACGGCAAGTGAACCTGCACAGCGGTAAGTGACCTTGCGGCCCCGCCCCCTGGAGCCGATGTTCCGATAAGGGACTGTCCGTAAAGGGGGGCCGGGTTTGCGGGACTCCTTCTGTGGCACCGCCTGGGGCGACGGCGAGCACGGAAGGACGAGGCCATGGCCTTGCATCTAGGACGCAAGCAGCACGAGACGCCGGAAGAGACGGCCGAGCGCCCGCCCCGGCGGACCCTGTGGCGGCGGACGGACGGCACGGGCGTCCAGCGCAAGCCGCCGCGATGGCGCCGCGCCCGGCCGAACCCGGTCAGCGCGATGATCATGGCGGCGGGCTGGGCGGCGGTCGCGATCCTCGCGCTCGGCATGCTGCTGACGTGGGGCGACGCGAACCCCGGGAACACTTTGGTGGACGCCACGCTCGACGCGGGCCGCTGGCTCGCCACGCCGTTCCACGACGTCTTCACGCGCAGCGACCCCGACGAGCAGCTCTACATCAACTGGACTCTCGCCGGAGCCGTCTACTACCTGCTGGCTCGCGCCCTGTCCTGGATGACCCGGTTCTGAGGGCCCGGCCCCGCGCCCTGAAAGCGCGCGGCCCCGGCCGGCGCCGGGAGGAACGGCGCCGGCCGGGGCTTTCGGGCGTTCACGACTCGGGCGGTCAGCCCTCGGTGATGGCGTTGAGGCGCTCGATCGCCTCCACGTACTCCTCGATCAGGTCGTAGACGACCTGGGCGGCGGGCTTCACCTGGTTCATCGAGCCGACGATCTGGCCGACCGGGAAGGTGACCAGCTCGCCGTCGCCGGAGCGCTGGATGCGGGGCAAGGCGTCCGCGATCAGCATGAACTGCATGGGCATCGGCAGGTAGCCCGGCGAGTTCTCGCTCTCCCACGCCTCGGTCCACGCGGTCTTGAGGAAGCGCGCGGGCTTGCCCGTCCAGGCCCGGGACCGGACGGTGTCGCGGGACGTGGCGTTCAGCAGCTTCGGCAGGGCGCGCTCGGGGGTGTCGGCCTCGTCCACCGTCAGCCAGATCGAGCCCGTCCAGACGCCGTCCGCGCCGAGCGCCATGCCGGCGGCCATCTGCCGGCCCCGGCCGATGCCGCCCGCCGCGAGCACGACCGTGTCCTCACCGACGGCGTCCACGACCTCGGGGATGAGGACCATCGTGGCGACGTCGCCGGTGTGCCCGCCCGCCTCGGTGCCCTGCGCGACGATGATGTCCACGCCGACGTCGACCTGCTTGCGGGCGTGCCGGGCGTTGGAGGCCAGCCCGGCGACCTTCACACCGTGCTCGTGGGCCTGCTCGACGACGTCCGCCGGGGGCGGGCCTAGCGCGTTGGCCAGCAGCGCGATCGGGTGCTTGAGCGCCACCTCGACCTGCGGCCGCGCCGTCACGTCCGTCCAGCCGAGCAGCGCCTTGCCGGCCTGCTCGCTGGGCGGATCGACGCCGTGCTCGGCCAGGAGGTTCTCGAGGAACTCCTTGTGCTGCGCCGGGATCATGCCCTGGAGCTTGCCGAGCAACTCCTCGGCGTCGCCCACGTCGGCGCCCTCGTACTTGGCGGGCATCACGACGTCCACGCCGTAGGGCTTGCCCCCGACGTGCTCGTCGATCCACTTCAGCTCAAGTTCGAGCTCCTCGGGGGTGAAATGCAAGGCGCCGAGGACGCCCATGCCGCCGGCGCGGCTCACCGCCGCGACCACGTCGCGGCAGTGACTGAACGCGAAGATCGGGTACTCGATGCCGAATAGTTCGGTGACTCGTGTCCGCACAGTCCCGACCCTAGGTGCGCACCCGCAAAACTGCAACAGGTTCTAGTTAGGAATCTCATCACGGGCGCCCGTCAGCCCTGCTTCTAGAACACGTATCAACCCCAACCTGGGAGGCGCTGGACCCGCCACGTTCCGCCGCAGGCAGCGGCCCGGCGCACCAGGAGACGTGCGAGCCATACGAGGCGGCCCAGCAGAGGCGTCACGACCCGCCCCGCCCTCGACGGCCAGCGAGCCACAGGCCAACGGAAAACCGACACACGGCCAAGCGAAAGCGCCCGGCCGGTGCCCGGCCAGACCAGCAGCAGAGCCCCGACGCGGCCCGAGACCCCGCGCAACGCGAGCCGCAGAAGAGACAACCCGAGCCACTGACGAAACAACGCCGGCCCGCGAGGAGACAACACGACCCCAAGACGAGACGAGGGGAGAGCGAGACGAGACAGCACGGCCCCGACACGAGACAGCGCGAGACCGACACGCGACAACGCGACCCGGAAAGTACCCGCTGAGCCTTGGTGAACGCCGCGGGCGGTGGAGGAAGGGCTCGGGGTGGGACGGCCCTGGAAAGGCGCGACGGTGGGCGGGTAGGGGTCAGCGGCGTTTGGCGGGGCCGGCGGCCTTGCGTTGCTGGCGTTGGCTGCGGGGGGCCGGGCGGCGGGGCTGGGACGGGGCGGCGGCGGGTGCGGTGGGCGCGGCGGACTCGGCGGGTGCCTGGGGCGGCTTGGGTGAGCCGGGCGGGCCGGGCGGGGTCATGTCGCCGAACTTGCCGTCGGGGCGGCGCGGGGCCGCCAGGGGCGGGGCCTCTCGGCGGGCCATGCCGAGGTAGCCGCCGACGAACAGCATGATCAGGCCGAGGAGGACGCCGGCGGCCGGGACGTAGCTGCGCACCATGTCGATCTTCAGGGCCTCGCCGTCGGCCATGTCGACCAGGGCCTTCTGGTCCTTGTCGACGGTGATGAGGTCGGCCTGAGCGACGATCATCGAGCCCTTGCCGTCCGGCGTGCGGACGCTGCTGCGGATGTTCTGGCGGTGCTTGACCGGGATGCCCGTGCGGGGGTCGACCCAGACGGTGTTGTAGGCCTCGGCGTACCGGTCGACCTTCTGGTCGCCCGCGTCGTCGGGCAGGCCGAGCATCTTCGGGGGCAGCTTGGCGTCCAGCGCGGCCGTCTTGGTCAGCGGGATCGTCTGGGTGAACCGGTACGTGGTCAGGCCGTGGACTTCCTCGACGGCGTTGAACTGCATGGGAGCCGTCTGCCTGGTGGTCATGTCGTAGAAGGGGTAGTCCCGCTTCTTCACGTTCGCGACAGGGAAGAGCAGCCCGTACCCGGACATCCGCACGCTGTTGTCGCCGTCGACGTTGGTGCCGCAGCAGTTGGTCAGCACGCCCGTCCGGCGGTCGAAGGCGATCCGGAAGCCCTGCATCTGGACGGGCTTGTCCGGCTTCGCCTGGTTGTAGATGTTGGTCGTGGAGTCCCAGACGGCGATGTCGTCGTTGCCCTCGTTGGCCCGGACGTCACCGCGCACGGTGTTCCTGGCCAGCAGGGTGACGCCGGACTTGAACTCCCGCTCGGCCTCGTCGAAGTACGTGGAGTTCTTCGACTCGAGGCTCGTCACCTGGTAGCGGTTCAGCGGCGCGACGACCACCTGGTCGGCCACGTAGAAACGGACGAGCGGGGCGAGCGTGAGGAAGAACGCGCCAAGGCCGATCAGGACCAGGCCGACCGGTCGCCGCATGAACACCTCCGGGGCTGCCGTCGTTCTCACGGCGGGCGGGGGGCCTCGCCGTGCCGTGGGCCCCGCGCCTCCAGCATGTCCGGGTCACCCTACCGGACGTGTGTACTGGTCGGTAAGCTCCCCGTTACCTTCCGGGCTCCCGAGCCCCGGCCCAGCCCGGCGACACGAAACAACCCGCCACGAGAAGACAAGCCACACGGCACGGCACGCACGATACGGACGGGGCGGTGCAGTCCGGGATAGCTTCACACCATCCGGGGGTTGCACGGCAGGTGCTGAAGGGCACGGCACGTCGCGTTGCGCGGTAAAGCTTTGCGGCTCGGTACACGACGGCTTGGAGGGCGGAGTGGGGATGGTGGCGGCGCCGTCCAGAGGGGACGGGCGCGGGCCCGAGGGGGATGTCGCGCCGCCCATCTCGGGGCATCAGGACACGCTGGACGGCGTCCGGGCCGTGGCGGCGCTCGCCGTGCTCGTCTACCACGTGGCCAGCGCGGCCGGGTCCATCACCAATCCGAACGGTGTGCGGTGGTTGTTCAACGGCGGCCAGGTGGGCGTGCCCGTGTTCTTCACGCTTTCGGGGCTCCTGCTCTTCCGGCCGTGGGCGGCGGCGGTGCTGGGCGGGCGCCCCGCGCCGCGGACGGCCGAGTACCTGCGCAGGCGCGTGCTCCGCATCCTGCCCGCGTACTGGGCCGTGATCGCGGTCTTCATGGCCACAGCCGGACGGGACCATGCCGGCGACCCGTTGACGTGGGTCTCGCTGCTGACCCTGACGCAGACCTACCTGCCCGACCCGTGGTGGCCCAGCGCCCTCGGGCCCGCGCACCTCGGGCACATGTGGAGCCTGGTCGTCGAGGTCGCCTGGTACGTCACGCTTCCCTTCACCGCGGCGGTCCTGGCCTGGTACGCGCGGCGGACGCGAGCCGAGGACGTCGGGGTCCGGGCGCGGCGGCTCCTCGTCGGCATCGGCGTGTACGCGGCGGTGTCGGCGCCGTGGACCTTCTTCATGTTCGTCCCGGAATGGCGGCCCATGATGGGGGTCTGGCTTCCGCGGTACTTCGTCTGGTTCGCGATCGGGATGGCGCTCGCGGTGGTGACGGTGTGGGCGCGGCTGGACGGGCGCCGTCCCGTGGCGGCGGTGTGCCGCGCCGTTTCGGACTCGTGGGCGGCCTGCTGGGCCGCGGCGGCGATGCTCTACGTGGTCGCGGCGACGCCCGCCGCCGGGCCGCTCGGCCTCAAGCCGGACGTGTTCTGGACGTCCTTCCTGCACCTGATCGTGTTCGGGCTCTGCGCGACGGCGTTCGTGGCGCCGGTGGTGCTCGCTCCGCCGGGGCATCCGGCGCTCGGGGCGATCCTCGGCAACGCGGTGATGCGGTTCCTGGGGCGGATCTCCTACGGCGTGTTCCTGTGGCAGCTCCCGATCATCGTCGGCTGGTACGACGCGACGGGCCGGAGCTTCCGGGGGAACGTCGCGACGGATCTGCCGCTGCTGGCCGCGGCGACCATCGCAGCGGGGGCGCTGAGCTACTACCTGGTGGAGTGGCCGGTCCAGCGTCTGAGCCGCCGCCGGGCCCCGTCCCGCCAGGGGGACCCTGTCCGGGCGCCGTCCAGCTGAGCGAGATCCGGCCGCCGGACTCGCCGCCGCCCGGCGGCGCCGGCCGCCACAGCTCGATCGCGAGCCGCCCCACGATCACGAGCCCGAGGAGCTGGGGCGCGATGTCGCCGACCGGGCCGGACGGGGCCGCCGGGTTGTCGAGCAGGTCCAGCCGGACGCCCGCGGCGAGGCAGCCCGCACCGGCGATCATGGCGAGCGCGACCGGCCACGGCGAGGCCAGGGCGCGCGGCACGGCGGAGCGGCGGGTGCGGGCCCAGCCGCAGACGGCCGCGGCGGCGACCGTGACGGCGAGGCCGGGCACCCCCGCGATCCAGCCGCCGAGCGCGGCGGCCAGGCCGATCGCCGCCCACGCGGGCCAGCCCGTCCCGGCGACGAGGGCGCGGGGGGCCGGGGGGCGCCGGCCGCGGCGCCCGGCCGGCCAGAGGGCGGCGGCCAGCAGGACGAGGAGCAGGGCGAGGCCGGCGACGACGGCGATGCGCTGCGCGCGGTCGGGCGTGTAGGTGAGCTCGATGACGCCGCTGGTGCCCTCCGGGACGACCCAGCCCTGCTTCCATCCGTCGAGGCGCACGGCCCGCAGCTCGGTGCCGCCGGCGGTCGCGCGCCACCCGGGGTTGTAGTTCTCGTTCACGGTGAGGAAGGAGGAGGTGGCGGCGTCGACCTCCAGCCTGCGCGAGCTCGGCCCCCAGTCGAGGACCTTGACCTGCCGCGGCGGCCGGGCCGCGGCCGCCGCGCCCGGCTTCGCGCCGACCGTCACCGTGTCGAGGCGGTAGGTGTCGAACGGGACGGAGGCGAGCCGGTTCGGGCCCGCCCGCAGCGCGGCCGGGGCGCACGCGGCGAACCGCAGCGGCCGCCCCGCGAGCACATCGCCGAGCGTGCCGGTCGCCCTGGTCTGGACGGTGCCGCCGCCGATCCGCAGCTTCGGGCCGTACCCGCACGGCAGCCGCAGCGGGAGGGCCCGGACGTCCGGGAGCGGCTGGACGCCGGGGATGGCCAGTTCGGCCACCTGGATGGGATGGGCCTGGGTCTCCTTGAAGAAGGTGAACGTCAGCCGGTCGGTCGTCATCGGCGCGAACGTCAGCCTGCCCTGGGCGTCGGACAGTCCTTCGCGGATCTGGCCGTTCACGCCCTCGACCCGGACCCGCAGCGGGCCCGAGGCGGTGGGCGGCCGGGTGACGGTGACGGCGGACAGCTTCTTGCGCCCCTTCCACCGGACGGTGTAGGTCGGCGCCTCGTCCTTCTCCCCCGCGATCCAGGCGGTCTGCGGGTCGCCGTCGAAGGCCGACCGGGGCTGGTCGGCGGGGTGGTCGGACAGCGTGGAGCCCGCGGCGACCACCGGCCGTCCGCGGGCGGAGGTGTAGCGCTCGACGAGCCGCCGGTCGGTGAGGACGGCGGTGCCGGTGACGGCGGCCCTGCTCGCGGCGGCGGCGGTGAACGTGCGGTCGAACCCGTCGCCCTCCTCGTCACCGGACCCGAGCGACGGCGAGCACACCCAGCGGCGGCTGCCCTTCACGCACTCCGCCGCGGCCCCCGGCGCCCGGCTCATCACGTAGGTCGCGGACCCACCGGTGCCGACGGGCGCGGGCATCGTGAACGTGCGGGAGGGCCGCACCCCGCCGATCGACAGCTCCGCCACGGCCGCGTGCGCGAACCCCGGGACGGCCGGCTCGGAGGCCAGCGCGAGGATCCGCAGCCGCAGCCAGCGGGTCGGGCCGGCCGGCGCGCGCAGGGGCTGCCCCGTCGCGATCTTCTGGACGTCCTGCCGGACGGCCCCGTTCTCGGTCTCGACGGCGACGCGGGCGACGGCAGGGCCGAGGGAGCCGTCCTGGAGGAACGTGGCGGTGAGGCCCTGGACCTCGCGGGCCCGGTCGAAGTCGACGCGGAGCCACTGCCCGACCGGGCCGCGCCAGCCGCCCGTCTCCCAGGCGGTGAACTGGTCGCCGTCGAGAGCGGCGAACGGGGCCGCCTCGGGCTTGCGCGCCTGCGGGACCGCGTCGTCGCCCGCCGCCGACGTGGACGCGGTGACGTCGCGGACGCCGCCGCCGTAGGTCACGTGGGTGGTGTAGCGCTTCCAGCCGTCGTCCAGGACGTCGGTGGCCTCGCCCTTGCGGGCGGCGGGAAGCGTGGGGGACGTCTGGTGCAGCTCCCCGAAGTTGCGCCGCAGCAGGCGGGGCGAGTCGGTCACGACCGGGGCGCCGCGCAGGTCGGGGGCGTCGTCGTCGAGCAGGACCGGCCCGCCGGGCAGCGCGCCGCCGTCGGCCATGGCGAGCAGCGACTCCGGCCCCCCGTACACGCGGACGGGGCTCGCGGCGTCGGCGAGGTTCGCGACGCCGGCGGCGCCGGCGACCTCGTAGACCTCCAGGGCCGGGTACTTCTGGTCGACGGCGGTCACCGCGTCGTCGGCGTCTCCTCCGACGGGCGCACCGAAGGCGGCGACCTTGCGCAGCCCCGGCGAGTCGCCGAACGCCTGGTGGAGGCGGGCGGGCCAGGCTCCGCGCAGCGTCTCGCGCCGCAGGTCGTTACGCACCAGGACGTACCGGACGCCCATCCGGCCGAGGAAGGCGCTCAGGCCGGGCGACCCCTGCCCGGAGCGGACCTGCTGGTCGATCGCGTCGAGCGCGCGCGTGTAGCCGGGCGACCCGGCGGGGACGAGCTGCCGGACGCCCCACCGCGCCGACAGCAGCGGCTGGACGATGTCGTCCATCGGACGGCCCCACAGGTACTCGCCGAACGGCGCGCCCGGGACGGCCAGCACCCCCTGCCGCCCGGCCCGCGCGTTGATCCATGTCGCGGCGTCCCGCCAGTAGCGGGGCACCTCCTTGAACTCGCCCGATCCGGTCAGGCCGTTCGAGGCGGCCGTGAGGCCGATGCCGCCGAGCGCTACGGCGGCGGCGACCGGCAGGCTGAGCAGCGAGGCCGGCCGCAGGCCGAACGCCGGCCCGGCGCCGGGGCCGCGCGCGCCGTCCGCCGAGTGCGCGCGGCGGGCCGCCGCGACGATCAGATGGGCGAGGCCGAGCGCGAGCGGCAGCCGCACGACCGCGTCGAACTTGTGCAGGTTGCGCAGGGGGGCGAGGGGGCCGTCCAGCAGGTCGCGGAGCTGCCCGGCGAAGGGGCCGGACACGTCGCTGATGTGGCCCATCGACAGGATCGCCAGCCCGGCGAGCAGCGTGAGCAGCAGGAACGTCCGCTCCGGCAGCAGCCGGCTCAGCAGCCCGGCGAGCCCGAGCGCGGCGGCGAGGCCCGTGCAGACGATCGCCACCGGGCCGAGCGCCAGGCCGTGCCCGACCGGCGCCCAGACCTGCCCGTCGACGATCAGGTAGTTGAGCCAGCGCTCCGTGCCGCGCAGGACGTTGACCAGCCCCGTCGGCCCGGTCGTCGTCTCCGCCTTCTCGGTGTAGGTCAGCCAGGAGAACCCGTACGTCCCGGTGAGCAGGAGCGGGACGAGCCACCAGGCGGTGGCGGCGCCCGCGGCCACCGACCACCACGCCAGCATCCGCGCCCGGAACGACCCGCGCGGCCGCGTCACGATGTACACGACCGGGACGATCAGCACGGCGACGGTCGCGGTCGCGTTGACGCCGCCGCAGCAGGCGATCGCGAGCCCCGACCCGGCCGCCGCCTTGAGCCGCCCCGTCTCCCCCGTGGCCGCGCGGACCAGCGGCAGGACGATCCAGGGCAGCATCGCGACCGGCATGTACTCCGAGGAGATCTGCCCGAGGGTGGCGAGCCCGTTGGGGGCCAGCGCGTAGGCCATCGCCGCGAACAGGCGGGCGCCCTGCCAGTGCCCGCCCCCCGCCGCCGCGCCGCCGACCTCGCCGGCGCCGCCGACGCCGATGCCGATGCCGATGCCGAGGCGTCCCGCGAGTCGCCAGGTGCCGATGAACGCCAGGCACATCAGCAGCGCCAGCCAGAACCGCTGGGTGATCCAGGGCGGCATCCCGGCGAGGTCGCCGAGCGCGAAGAACGGGCCCATCGGGAACAGGTAGCCGACGGCCTGGTTCTGCAGCTGGCCGAACTGCTCCGGGTCCCACAGGTGGAGGGCGCGGCCGAGGAACCCGAGCGGGTTGACCGCCATGTCGATCTTGGTGTCGGCGAGGATCGCGCCGGGCCGGGTACCGAACGCGAGCGCGGTCAGCGCGAGGCAGCACGCCAGGACGCGCAGCCGCTCCCGCACCCGGCCCGCGACGTCCGGCCCCTCCGGCGCGGGCCGGCGGGACGCGCCGGCGCGGGGCGGATTCGCCTCTCCCACCGCCATGCTCGCCCTCTGCCCCTCTCCTGTGGCCCCCGGCCGTCAGCCAGGGTGCTCGTCACCGTACCTTCGCTCGCTCCGGGCGCCGGCCGGACCGGCCCGGACGGCGGAGTCGACGAGACCTCGCATCCGGGCGGCGGTGCGCGCCCAGTCGAACTCTGCCGCCCACCTCTGACATTCCGTGGCGACCCGATCGCGCTCCGTGCGATCGGCCAGCTCCTTGAGCGCCCGCCGGACGACGTCGGCCTGGTCGTCGCCCTCGCGGACGAGCCATCCGGTGGCCCCGTCTCGGACGGCGTCGCGCAGGCCGTCCACGTCGTGGGCCACGGTCGGGACGCCGAGCGCCGCGGCCTCGATGACGCTGAGGCCCCAGCCCTCGCCCTGGGACGTGCTGAGGTGCAGGTCGGCACGGGCGACCAGGGCCGCCTTCATGTCCTCTGGCACGTAGCCGTGGGCGGTGACGACGCGCTCCAGCCCGCGGGCTCTGATCTCGGACGCGAGCATGCCCGCTTCGGGGCCGTCTCCGACGATGTGGAGCTTCAGCCCGGGATGGGTCCCGGCGAGGTCAGCGGCGAGGTCGAGGAGCAAGGAGAGGCGCTTGTGCGGGACGAGCCGGGTCACGCAGACGAGATCGGGGTCCCCGGCGGGCTCCGCGAGCACGCCTCCGGGTTCGGCGACCACCGTTCCGTTGGGGACGACGTGGGTCGGCCCCGTCCATCCCAGTCGCTCCCTAACGGCGCGCTGCGTGGACGGCGAGACGACCACGAACGCATGCCGCCGGTACGTCCAGCGGCTCACCGGTCCCTCCAGCACTTGGCCGACCCACGCGAGCCATCTGGGGAAGTACAGGCCGAACTGGGCGTCGTGCACATGGTGGATGACGCAGAACACCGGCACGCGGCGCGGCAGGACCCAGGGCGTGAAGAACGGGATGCCGTTCTGGCAGTCGATGACCACGTCGAAGCGGCCCCGCCGTAGGCGGAACGCCAGCATCCACAGCAGCACGAGGGGGTAGACGGTGAAGCGGCCGCCGAGACGCACGAACTCCACGTCCTCGACCCGCTCCCCGCGTTTCTGCCCCGGCGCCCTGCTCGTCACGTAATGGACGCGAGCCCCTTCGGCGGCGAACCGGCGCGCCAGCTCCCAGGCGTAGCGCTCGGCGCCGCCGGCGGACGGATGCCAGGGATCCCGCCAGTTGACGACCGCCAGCCGCAGGTTCCCGCTCATCCCGTCTTCGCGCGCGACGTGGAGGCGTTCTCCGGCAGGACCACCGGCTTCGAGAGGATGCCGGTGTTCGAGAGGGTCACGGCCTCCGCCCGCTCTACGGCCTCCGCCAGGATCACGGACTGCGCCAGAGCCACCGGGACGGGGCTCGGCTCCCCGAAGACCGCACGGAGCGGGACGATCGGGATGTTCGACACCAGCGGCACGGCGGGCAACCGGATTCCGGCGCGCGCCCGGATCCGGATCAGGTCGAACAGGCATTGCAGCGAATGCCGCCGGACCGAGAACGTCGACCCCGGCCGGTCGCGCCAGATCACCGGGATGTCCGTCACGGACGCCCCCCGCCGCACGCAGTGGGCGAGGAGTTCGACGTCGAACGAGAAGCCGTCCGTGCGCAGGTCCGCCGCCGCGGCCCGCCCCAGCGGGCCGTAGAAGAACTTGAACCCGCACTGGGTGTCGGGGATGCCGCCCACGAGGTCGCGGACGATCCGGTTGAACGTGATGGCGCCGAGGCGCCTGACGGGCAGCGTGTACCCCTGGACGACCGACCGACCGTGGCGCCTTGACCCGACCACGACCGGGCGGCCCTCGCGCAGCAGGACGATGGCTTCGTCCAGCGCGGCGAGGTCTGTTGCCATATCGGCGTCCATGAAGCCCACGTAAGGGGCCCGTGTGGCGAGCAGTCCGGCCCGGACCGCCGCCCCCTTTCCTCGGCGCTCGCAGCGCACCAGCCGGACGGGGACCGGCCCCTCGAAGGACTCGACGATGCCGGCCGTCCCGTCGGTGCTGGCGTTGTCGACGACGATGACCGCCGCGCGCACCGGCAGCCCGGCGAGCTTCGCGCACAGCAGATCAAGCCCCGCCGGAAGCCGGTCGGCCTCGTTGTAGGCGGGGACGACGATCTCCAGAAGCGCGGGCCGGTCACGCCGAGTCCCCATCAGGGCCTACACGTCACCGGGAGCCGTAGTTGTACAGCGGCTTGATGACGGGGTCCTTCTGGGAGGCGTTCGCGAGCTGGACGGCGCCGAACGACGCTCCGGCGGCCAGCAGGACGCCGACGATTGCGGCGATGGCGATGCGCATCAGGGGGTCCTTCGTCGGGGGTCGGATCTGCGGCGCGTGATACCGCCGAGTAACGGGAAGCTCAGAGTAGTCCCTGAGGGCGTGATTGACCAGAAAACGACCAGACTCGTCACCGCCCAGGCGGCCACCGCGGGCGCTGCGGGCACCTCGTCCTCGGCCCCGCCGCCGGCTCCTTCGATCCGGTAGACGGCCAGGTCAGGGCCGCGCAGCACCTCGGTGGCGGCACCGGAGGGCCGGTTCCGGCCCGGCTCCGCGTCCACGACGACGTACCGTACGCCCTCGTGACGCAGCGTGTCCACGGAGGGTGTTCCGGTCCGCGCGGCGGGTGCGAGCCTGACCGCCTTGGGGTCCTCGGGGGCGACGGTCGTGCCGCCCACGGTGACGGCGTCGTCCCCGATGACGCTGCGGTGCAGATAGCGGGGTAGCGGGTCGAGCACCCGGCGCCCGTTGTTCCACGGGTAGCTGCGGTAGGACGCCCACGGCAGGACCAGCACGTCCCCGGGCGCCGGGTCGCCGTCGATGATCTGCTTGGCGCGCGCCCAGTCGGCGGGGTATCGGACGGACCGCAAGTCGCCCGCCGCCCCCCACGCCAGCGTCGGCAGCAGCAGGACCGGAACGGCCGCCGCCGCGGCGGCCACTCCCGGCCACCGCGCCTCGGCCGCCCTGTCGGCGGCGACCCCGAGGCCAACGGCGACGACGACGGCGAGCGGGGCCGCGTACTGCTGCCCGTCGCGGAGGACGGCGAACCCCGGCCAGAGGTCGATGAGCGCTCCGAGGACCGGGGCGGCCACCGCGCCGAGAGCCGCGACGGCGAATCCGGCGACCGCCGCGACGCCCGCCCCCCGCCGCCAGACGGGCTCGCGGCACCATCGCCAGTAGGCGGCCAGCGCGACGACCACCACGACCAGCCAGATCGACGCGGTGACGGGTGCGCCGTAGCCGCGCGGCACCGTCTCGCCGTTCCAGACCCCGCCGAGCAGGAGCAGGCTCCCCAGCGTCCCGAACGGCGTGTCCGCCCTGGCGGCGAAAAGGTCGACGGCCGTCGCGTCCCCTGGAACGCCCGCCGGACGCAGGGCCCCCGGTATCAGCCAGGGCAGGCTCAGCACGCCCGCGGCCGCCACCACCCGCAGGCCGGCGCGGGGGCGCCGGGCCCTCGGCGGGGTGACGAGAGCGACGGCCAGGGCCGTCATGGCGGAGATCGTCAGGGCCGCGAAACCGCCGATCGCCGCGGGGATGAGGGCCCGGACGAGGCGGCGTCCACCGCCGGGCTCCTCCGTCCGCGCGGCCGCCGCGACGACCCAGGGCAGGGCCGCGTAACCGAGGAGGAGCGCCCACTGCCCCAGCAGCAGGCGTTCGGCGACGAACGGGTTCCAGGCGTAGCAGACGCCGGCGGCCAGGCGCGGCAGCAGGCGTGCCGAGGGGACCAGCGACGCCGCCGACGTGCACGCCATCACGAAGATCGCCAGCAGGACGAGCTTCTGCACCGCGTCCGCCGGCGCCGCGGTGGACAGCGCCGTGACGAACGCGTCGCTCGGCACGTGCCGGGGCACGATCCCGGTCAGCCCGAACGTCATGCGGGTGAACGCGGGATCGGGCACGAACACCATGTCGTAGGACAGCACGAAGCCGGGCGCGAGCCCCGGCCCCAGTGCCGCGAGCCCGAGCCCGAGGCCGGTGAGGGCGGCCACCAGGTGCCGCGTCCGGTCGGTCAAGCAGTCCGCTCCCGCATGTGAGCCTGGACGCTACCCGACCGGCTCGGGGTCCCGGGGCAGGCCGAGGATCCGCTCACCGATCACGTTCAGGTTGACCTCGGTGGTGCCGCCGCCGATCGTCATCGCCCGGGACGCGAGCAGGTAGCGGGTCCAGCGGGCGCGCAGCGGGTCGCGCCGCCCGCCGGTCAGGGCCCCCTCCTCGCCGAGCAGCGTGAACCCGAACTCGGTGACCTGCTGGCCGTGCTCCATCGCCACCAGCTTGCGGACGTTCGCCGTCGCGCCCGGGTCCGTGCCCGACAGCCGCTTGAGCGTGGCGCGCAGCCCGAGGAGGTTGAACGCGTGCTCGTCGCAGGCGAGGCGCCCGATCGCGTCGCGGACGACGGGGTCGGCGTCCAGGCCGAGCTCCGCGGCGAGTTCGAGGAGCTTGGGCAGGTCGCCGCCGAGCTGGAAGCTGCTCGTCAGGCCGACCCGCTCGTTCGCCAGCGTCGTTCGCGCGACGCGCCAGCCCTCGTTGACCGGGCCGACGACGAGGGCGTCCGGCACGAACACCCCGTCGAGGAACACCTCGTTGAACACGGCGTCGCCGGTGCACTCCCGCAGCGGGCGGACCTCGATGCCGGGCGAGGACATGTCGACGAGGAAGTAGGTGATCCCGTCGTGCTTGCGGCGGTCCGGATCGGTGCGCGCGACGCAGATCCCCCACTGCGCCTCGCGGGCCAGCGACGTCCAGATCTTCTGCCCGGTGATCTTCCAGCCGCCCTCGACGCGCTCGGCGCGGGTCCGCAGCCCGGCGAGGTCGGACCCCGCGCCCGGTTCGGAGAACAGCTGGCACCAGATGATCTCGCCGCGCAGCGTCGGCGGCAGGAACCGCTCCTGCTGCCCGGCCGTCCCGTACTGGACCAGCGACGGGACGACCCACGCCGCGATCATCAGCGGCACCGGCCGCACCTTCGCCGCCCTGAGCTCCTGCTGGATCACGATCTGCTCGAGGGGGCCGGCGCCGCGCCCCCACGGCTTCGGCAGGTGCGGCGTCACCCAGCCGCCCTCGGCCATCGCGGCGCGCTGTTCGAGCGGCTCCATCGCGGCCAGCTCCCCGACGCGGGACCGGATCTCCTCGCGGACCGGCGCGGCGTCCTCGTCCAGCTCGATGCTCATCGGACGCCGGACGCCCCCGACCGCCAGGGCGGCGACGCTCGCATGGTGCGTGGTCGTCCGCCCCAGGAGCGCACGGAGGGTCAGGGCGCGCCGGTAGAGGAGGTGGGCGTCGTGCTCGTAGGTGTAACCGATGCCTCCATGGACCTGGATGTTGCCCTCGGCGCAGGTCACGGCTGCGTCCGCGGCCAGAGCGGCGGCCACTGCGACGGCGTATGCGCGTTGTCCTTCTGGCTCGTCCAGAGCGCGCGCGGCGTCCCATATCGCCGCCCTGGCGCGCTCAACGGCGATGAGCATCCGCGCGCACCTGTGCTTGACGCCTTGGAACTGGCCGATAGGGCGGCCGAACTGCTCGCGCAGCTTCGCATAGGCGACGGCGTCGTCCAGGGCCCGCCCCGCCACACCGCATGCCTCGGCCCCGAGGAGGACGACGGCGAGAGCGTGCACGTCAACGCCCTCGATGAAGCGCTCGTCCGGGACGGACACGGCCTCCACCGTGACCGCCCCGACTGGACGGGTGATGTCGAGGGACTCCAGCGGTTCGACGGTGACATCGTCCCTTTCGAGGACGACCCAGCGGTCACCGGCGGGGAGCACGAAGAGGTCGGCCAGGGGCGCGCCGAGTACCGGCTGGACCGTCCCCGAGAGGGTGGTGGAGCCGCCCGTGCCGAGGCTGCCCGTGAGGCCGACCGCCGCCTTCCGGGTCCCCGCGACGAGCCCGCGCACCTCGGCTCCGGCCGCGTGCAGGATCGCGGACGCCAGCACGGTCGGGGCGTACGGGCCGGGGGCGAGCGCCCGGCCGAGCTCCTCCAGCGCGACGGCCTGCTCCAGGATCCCGAACCCCTCGCCGCCCGCGTCTTCGGGCAGGTGCAGCCCGAGCAGCCCCTGCTCGGCGAGCGCCGGCCAGAAGCCCGCGTCCGCGTCCCGGACGGCCTGCCGCGTGACGGCCCGCTCGGCGAAGCCGCGCACCGACGCCGCGAGCGCCTCGTGTTCCTCGGTCAGCCCGATGGCCATGGCCACACCTTTCTCGGAGGTGGCCCCAGCGTATTAGAACGCCATTCGGCTGTCAGGAGCCGCCCGGCCGGAACGGGACGGCCGGGGACGGCCGGTCAGGAGGCGATCTTGAGGTGGCCGACGAACTCGTTGACGTCGGCCCAGTGCTTGCGGTGCGTGTTCGGCATCGACGCGAAGACCACCGCCGGCGACTTGCGGCCGGTGTCGACCACCGCCATGGCGACGATCTCCCCGGTCGCGCGCACCCCGGCCCGCTTGTAGGTGAGGTAGGAGGCGACCAGCCAGCCCTTGTGCCCGTCCACGTTCAGGGCCTGCGACGCCAGGGGCGCCGACTTGTGCGGGAACGCGTAGTACTGCGCCTCGTATCCCTTGGCGGCCAGCCCGGCCACGCTCTTGACGCTGTCAGGCCCCTGGTAGGCGCTCTGCAGGGTCGGGATGAGCGTGCCGGTGAGGAGCTGCCCGTACCAGAGCCGCCCCGCCTGACGCTCGGTCACCAGGACCTGCTGCCCCGACCATCCCGGCGTGCCCAGCCTGTTCTTCTTGGTGGGCACCTGCCAGGGGGCGGCCAGCCGCGGGTACGACAGCCCGGAGTGGACGTCGTTGACCCGCCCGAGCATCCGGCTCGGCCTCCCGGGGAACGTCGCGAGGGGCTTGTCGGGCGGCATCTCCACCTGCGCCGCCTCGGACTGCTCCGCCGCGGCCCGCCGGTCGGCGTTGCCGGACGTCTCGGACGTGTCGGCGGGCTCGTCGTCGCCGCTCTTCATGTAGTACACGGCGCCGGCCGCCAGCAGCGCGGCCACCAGCAGGCCGATCCCGCCGAACAGGACGAGCCGGGAGCGGCCGCCGCCCTCGTCCAGGTCGTCGCGCCGCGGCTTCGGCGAGTCGCCGAGCTTGGCGTCGGCCGCGTTCTCGTCCGCCATCCAGTCGGGCATCTGCCAGTTGCCGCTGCTCGGCTTGCCGGGCTTCGCCGGCTGTCCGGAGCCGGTGGGGACGGCCGGCACGTACCGGTCGTCGCCGCCGCCGTCGTCGGCGCCCTCGTCGAAGAGCGACCCCTCCCACTGGGGCGCCTCCTCGGCCACGGGGGCGACCTTGACGTCCTCGGAGCCCGCCTCCTCGCCCGGCACGGCCTCGTCCTCCTGCCCGCCGCCGGTGACCGGAGCGGTGTCCCGGGGAGACGCGGTCTCCCTGGCCGGCGCGGTGTCCTGCGGCCCGGTCTCGACCTTGCCCCAGATGTCGTGGGTCCCGGCGCCCTCGCCAGAGGAGAACTCGGTGCGCCCCGTCGGCGGGGGCACCGGCACCTCCGGCACCTTCGGCTCGGGGAAGGCCGCCTGCGGCCCGGTCGCGCCGTCGCGCGGCTCGCTCTCGCTCATCTCGGTCCAGCGCGTACCGCGCTCCCCCTGATCGGACATGCGGCACACGTTACGCGAAGATCACCCGTGCCGTTCCGGCCGGTAATCACGCTCAGGACACATCTTCTTATCGCCTCAGTGATGGCTCCCGGGTTGGTGTCCCACCGCCCCGGCGCGAGCCTTCCGGCCGCAGGACCAATCGCCCGGCCTCAGTGTGCACTGGTCAGGCCATCCCCTGCGGGCGGCTCCGGGGGCGGCTCGCCGGCGAGGCGCTCGCGGGCCAGCAGCGTCCCGCCCGCGACCGCGCCCGGCATCGCGAGCACCGCGCCCAGCGGGATGAGAAACACCACAAAGGTCGCCGCGCCGAACCCGACGACGAGCGGCCGGTCGGCCTTCAGCCGCGCGAACCGGTCCCGGCGCCGCAGCCCGCGCCGCTCCAGCGCGATCGACGTCAGCTCGCCCGCGAGGAAGTAGCCCGACACCAGCGCCGCGACCACCGGCACGACCGTCTGCCCCACCACCGGCAGGAAGCCGCAGGCGAAGAACACGACCGCGAACACCAGCGCGACGGCGCCGAGGATCAGCGTGTCCTTGACCGCCCGCCCGATCTGGACCAGCAGCGGGACGTCCGGTTCCGGCGGCGCGCCGCCCTGCGACTCCTCCACATGGACCGCGATGGCCTCGTAGAACGGGTCGCCCACCAGCAGCGTCACCGCGGTGAACGTGATGATCGCGAGGAACAGGGCCGACCCGTACAGCGCGAGACCGGCGACGACCCGCGCCGAGGCGCGCGCGGCGTCCGGCCAGCCGTCGGCGAACCCCGTCACCCACCCGGCAAGGTCGTCGAGCCGGTACGCCAGCAAGACCAGCGCCGCGACGTACGCCGCCAGGACGATCAGGGCGGGGATCAGCCCGAACAGCCACTGGGCGGGGTGCCGCGCCACCCATGCGATGCCGCGCAGCAGGTAGCCGACTCCGTTGAACAGGTCCTTGAAGGCGGACGGGCGCGGCTCCGGCCGCGGGCCCGGCTGGGGATTCGGCTGGGGATTCGGCTGGGGGTCCGGCTGCCGGCCTGCCTGCTGGTGCTGCGGCGGACCGTTCCATGCGCCGGGCCGGCCCGGCGGTCCGTGCGGTTGGCTCACGCAGCCTGACCCTATAGGGCAGGCAGCCCCACAAGGCGGGCCGAACGGTCCCAAACCGCACGTCGGAGTTCCGGATCCTTCAGGGCCCCCACCATCGGCAGCATCCCCGCGCCCGGCGTCGAGCTGTAGAAACCGCCGCTGCGGCCCTCGAACTCGTCGTCCAGCGCCAGCCGCAGCGCCATCCGGGCGCCCTGCTCGGGGGTCCGCGTCACTGGAGTGCGCGAGAACAGGCCCATGACGCGCTCGGTCCCGCGGACGTCCCGGCCCAGGCTCGTCGCGACGAGACCCGGGCAGACCGCGTTCGCCGTGACGCCGCTGCCCTCCATCCGCCGGGCCAGCTCCTGCGCGAACAGGATGTTGAGCAGCTTCGACCGGCCGTACACCCGCAGCGCCCCGGCCGGGCCGTACGATCCGGGCTCGGCCATCCGCTCGACGTCGAGCCGGCCCGCGAACCGGTGCGCCTCCGACGCCACGACCACCACGCGCGACGGCGCGGCCTTCTCCAGCAGGCCCAGCAGCAGGTTCGTCAGCAGGAACGGCCCCAGATGGTTGGTCGCGACCACGCGGTCGTACCCGTCCGCGCTGACCTTGGCCCGCAGCAGGTAGACGCCCGCGTTGTCGACCAGCACGTCCAGCCGGTCGAACCGCTCCTCCAGCGACGCCGCGACCCGCCGGACGTCCAGCTGCACCGACAGGTCCCCGATGAACGTCTCGACACGCGCGCCCGGCACGTCCGCCGCCAGCTCCTCCACCGCCGCGGTGGCGCGCAGCTCGTTCCGGCAGACGATCCCCACCAGGAACCCCGCCCGCGCCAGCCCCCGTGCGATCTCCTTCCCGATCCCGGACGTCCCGCCGGTGACAATCGCGATCCTGCGCTCCATCCCTCCACCGAACCACCACCCGTAGTCCCGGGCAAACAGCACGGCGCCCCCGGGGGGAACGGCAGGGCGACGTTCAGTCGGCGCCCATCACCGCCCGCCTGACCTTCACCCAGACCTTGAACAGGAACCGCCGCAGCTCCGGTTGCAGCAGACGGACCAGCAGGTCCTCCTTGGTGGTACGGCACCGCCGACGGGTGCCCGCCCAGGTTTCGACGAGGTCCGTGAGGAAGGTCCGCCGCTCGGGGTCACCGTCCGCCATCGTGACGAACAGGGAGACGATCCCCGGCCGCAGGGCGGGACGCGCCGCCGCCGTCTCCAGCCACAGCGCGGCCACCTCGGTGAAACAGCCGAAGCCCGTCCCGGTGCTGAGCTCGGCGGTCAGCGCGACCGACCACGGAGGCGCACACGCCGGTGGCGGGACGGCCCCCGGGCCCGTCAGCACGGCGACGAGGCCCGCGGTGTCGGTCTCGGCCGCCAGATCCAGGAACAGCGCCGTGGCCATCCGGGCACGGGGCTCCGCCTCCGGGGGACGGCTGCCGTCGGCGTTGCGGGCCCAGGCGAGCATCAGGTCGAGCATCGCGCGGCGGTCGCGCGCCGCGAGCTCGCGCGCGGCGTCCAGCGCCGCCGCCCGGAGCCGCTCGCCGCCCCGGCGGGCCAGCAGGTCGACGGCGCCCAGCGCGGTGTTCCACAGCCACGGGTCGCGCGCCGGCGCGTCCGGCAGCAAGTCGACGAGCACCTGCAGGCCCGTCCGGGCGCGCCGCTCGGCGTCGGCCTCCATCCTCAGCGGCACCGACGACCCGCACCACACCGCGGCCGCGCGGACGACCTCCCGCCGGTTCGACTCCGCGAGTCTTCGCACCACGTCCAGGACCTCGTCCCGTACCTGCTCGTTGCCGTAGGTCGCGAGATGCTTCAGGCGCGTCAGGGCCACCGTCACGTCGGCTCCGGCGACCACCTCGCACACCCGGGCCACCGTGAGCTTCAGCGTCTGCGGGGTGTTCCGGTCCTTGGCCCATTCGTAAAGGCCCTTGCGCACCCAGCCGCCGACGAGCGGGTGCAGGCAGGTCCGTGCGAGCGCGATGCCGGCGAGGTCGGCCCGGCCGTCGCGGGCCCACCCCTCGGCCACCTGGACGATCTTCGCCGCCGCCCCGCTCTCGGCGGCGAGGTCGGCGAACACCTCGACGAGCCTCTGGCGGCGGCCGGGGTCGAGCGCCAGCACGGTGTCGCCCGGCAGGGCCGACAGCCACTCCAGCAGGTCGATCCGCACCAGCGGGTAGTCGTCGCAGACGTGCCGCAGGACCGAGGAGGCGTAGCCGTGCCGGCGGAACACGATCCGGTCCTCCACGCGGTCCGCGCCGAGCAGCTCGCTCAGCCCGGTGGTGGGGCACCAGGCCAGCCCGCCGCCCTCGACATTGATCTCCAGGTACCGCGCCAGCGACATCGCCGCGCCGTACACGCTCGTCTCGTCGGCCGGGCTGATCGCCGCGGCCGCGATCAGCAGGGCCCGGTCCCGGAGCCCGGAGTGCTCGGCGAACCAGCCGGACAGCTGGTCGCCCCAGCCCCGGTAGGCCCGCTCGACCTCCACCTCCTCGCCGATCGCGATGACCAGGTCGGCGAGGCGGCGGGCGTCGCCCGGTAACGCGCCCCGCAGCAGTTCGGCGGTGCGGGGCCAGGCCGCCCAGCGCGTACCGCCGAGACTCGCCCGGTGCAGCCGGCTCCGGTAGACGAGGTCGGCGGGCGGCGGGTCCACCTGCACGAACGGCAGGAACCTCTCGAACCGGCGGACCTCGGCCTCGTTACCGACGACGAGCAGGAATCCCCTGGCCTCCCTGATCCTTCCCACGCAGAGCGCCAGCCGCTTCGGGTCCTCCTCGGCCGCGCGCACCAGGTACCCGGCCCGCGCTCTCGGCCCGTCCTCCAGGTCGTCCTCCTCGGGGGAGAACAGATGGACGGGTAACCCCGGGCAGAGCTCCTGCAGCGCGGCGATCGCCGTGGTCGACACCCCGGCCCCCGGAGGACCGGCCAGCCCGATCGCGTGGTCGCGCCCCAGCGCGGCCACGATCTGGTCGTGGTTGCGGGCGCGCACGTACCCGGCGACGCGCTCGGCCACGTCGCGCTCCCCCAGCATCGTCGACCGGCGTCTGCGCACCTCGACGAGCTGCTGGACGATCAGGTCCCGGGACACCGTGTTCCCGATCAGGTTCTGGGCCCCGTCGCCGATGATCGTGAAGTCTTCCATCGTCGTCATCGGCGCTCCTGCCGGAAGTCCCCGCCGACGGTGTTCCCGATCGCGGTCTGGCCGTCGTCGCCGATGATCGTGACTCCGTTGACGGACGTCCCGCCGGACGGCGGCCGGGACGGGGGCGCGGTGGCGGCGTCCGGCGGCGGTTCCTCGCCGCGTCCCGCCGCGCGGCCGGCGGACGGGACGGGCACGTACAGGTAGGCGGGCCGGTCGAACTGCTTCACCTGGACCCTGACCTCGGTGAACTGGCTCTCGCGCAGGCCGCTCCGCCCGCCCGCGACGTAGGGGGTGAACAGCTCCGCCGAGAGCAGGAAGGCCGCGAAGGTCACCTCGGGGTCGCTGTCCTCGAGCGCGGCCCGCAGCGGCCTGCCGTCCAGCAGCCGGCAGGCGTCGATGACGGCGGTGGAGATGCCGGGCGCGTCGGGGCGCTCGTCGTCCACGAGTCCGACGTGGAGGGCGGCACGCAGCCGGAGCCGCAGTCCCCGCGCGCGCAGCCCCGGGGCACGCGCGGCCAGCGCGTCCTGGAGACGCCGGAGGAACGGATCGATGAGCGCGGGCACCGCCTCGTGCGGCAGGACGGCGAGGACCCCGTCCCCCGTGCTCTCCATGAACCGGACGTCGTCCCAGGTCTGGCCGAGGCCGCTCTCCGCGCAGGCCTCGTCCAGCACGCGCCGGATCTCCAGGTGGACGTCCGGCAGATCGGCGTCGCGGTGCGCGCTGAACTTCTCGGCGTCCACGACGAGAACAGCACGGTAGTGCTCCATAAGGCCCCCTCCACTCATGCGGACGGCAACCACTGTGGGGCCGATTCGCCGGAAGGACTGTCGGAATTCAGACAGAGCCGCGGCCCGATGCGGCCAGCTCGCGGAGGCGGGGAAGATCGGTGATCACGGTGCGGCCGCGCTCGGTGGAGACGACGCCGAGGTCGCGCAGCCGCGCCAGCTCGGCCGCGACGACGCCGCGGGAGAGTCCGACCGCCTGGCCGATCTCCTGCTGGCCGAGCCCCACGCCGAGCGGCCCGTCCCCGCTCGGCACGGCGAGGCGCAGGAGGGCCCGCATGACGCGGCGGCCGGCGGGCAGGGCCGCCGTCTCCGCCCGCCAGGCCTCCCCTTCGCGCAGGCGCCGCATCGCCCGCCGCAGCATCTCCTCCTCCGCTCCGGCCGAGCGCAGCAGGGAGCGGAAGCGGTCCGCGGGCAGGACGCGCGCGACGCACGGGTCCACCGCGACGACGGTCGCCGAGCGGTCGTCGCCGCCGAGCACGGCGATCTCCCCGAGGATCTCGCCCGGCCCGCGCACGGCGAGGAGCAGCACCTCGCCGTCCGGGAGGGTCAGCAGCGCCTTGATGCGGCCCCGCGTCAGGAGCAGGACGTGCGTCGCGGGCTCGCCCTGGCGGAGCAGGACCTCGCCCGCGGCGAAACGGCGTTCCGTCCCGGCCGCGACGAGCGCCTCCCAGATGCCCACCGCCCCATGATGCTCCGCCCCGGCGCACCCTGGCACCGAAGTGGAACACGTTCTACTATCTCGGCCATGAGGTTCACCTACGCCGAGGCCATGACGGATCCGTCGTTCTACCTGCCGCTGGCCAGGGCCGCCGAGCAGGCCGGGTACACGAGCATGTCGGTCGCCGACTCGCTGGTGTATCCGAAGGAGTCGGACTCGGTGTATCCGTACACCGCCGACGGCGACAGGGAGTTCCTGGAGGACAAGCCCTTCATCGAGACGTTCACGCTGATCGCGGCGATGGGGGCGGTGACCGAGCGGCTCCGGTTCACGCCGTTCGTCCTCAAGCTGCCAGTGCGTCCGCCCGTCCTGGTGGCGAAGCAGGCGACGTCGATCGCCTGCCTGACCGGCGGGCGGCTCGGCCTCGGCGTCGGGCTCAGCCCGTGGCGCGAGGACTTCGAGGTGATGGGCGTCCCGTGGGAGCGCCGGGGCAGGCGCATGGACGAGGCCATCGACATCGTGCGGGGGCTGAGCCGCGGCGAGTACTTCGAGTACCACGGCGAGCACTTCGACGTCCCGGCGCTCAAGATCTGCCCGGCGCGGCCCTTCCCGATCCTGGTCGGCGGGCACAGCGAGGCCGCGCTGCGCCGCGCCGTGGTGCGCGGGGACGGCTGGATGCACGCGGGCGGCGACGACCTCGACGACCTGCTCGCCAGGCTGGAGCGGATCCGCGAGGCGGAGGGCAAGGCCGGCGACCCCTTCGAGGTGCACGTCATCTCGATGGACGCCTACACGCCGGACGGGGTGAAGCGGCTGGAGGACAAGGGCGTCACCGACGTGATCGTCGGCTTCCGGATGCCCTACACCAAGGGCCCAGACACCGAGCCGCTGGACAAGAAGATCGAGCACCTCGAACGGTTCGCCGAGACCGTCATCGCCAGGACGGCCTCCTGACCCCGAAACGAGAACAAGTTACAGTGGATGCCATCACCTGGGACGCCCCCGACTCCGACCACCCGGCCCGGCGCGCCGCCCGCGCCTCCATGACCGCCGTGGCCGAGGGCCGCAAGGACGACTGGCTCGCCCTCTTCGCCCCGGACGCCCTCATCGAGGACCCGGTCGGCCCGTCCTTCCTCGACCCGGCGGGCGCCGGCCACCGGGGTCCGGACGGCATCGAGAACTTCTGGACCTCGTTCATCGCCACGATCGCCGGCTTCCGCTTCCACATCGCCGACTCCTTCGCCAACGGCCCCTGCTGCGCCAACGTCGCGACGATCACGACCACGACGCCCGACGGGGCCACGATGACCATCGACTGCGTCCTCGTCTACACGGTGGACGACGCGGGCAGGATCACGTCCCTGCGCGCCCACTGGGAGCCCGACCGCGCCATGGCCACCCTCACCACCGCCTGACATGCGGTGACGCCGGGTCGGCGCGCGCCGCCGGCCGCTTGACAGGGCGCGCCGTCCACCGATACAAAACCAACTGGTTATAGAACCGGAAGGTTGATCGAGTGGACACCAGCACCCTGGACGCGACGTTCGCCGCGCTCGCCGACCCGACCAGGCGGGCGATCCTGGCCCGGCTGACCCACGGCGAGGCGTCGGTCGGCGAGCTGGCCGCGCCGTTCTCGATGAGCCAGCCCGCCGTGTCCAAGCACCTGCGCGTGCTGGAGCGCGCGGGCCTGGTCTCGCGCGGCCGGGACGCGCAGCGGCGGCCCTGCCGGCTCGAGGCCCGCCCGCTCCAGGACGCCCTGGCCTGGCTCGCGGACTTCCGCCAGTACTGGGAGGAGAGCTACCAGCGGCTCGACGACCTGCTCGCAAGGCTCGGGGAGCAAGAGGGGCACGACGAGCGGGACGAGCCGTGACGACGTGGCCGCCTCGCGGCGCGGGCCTCGTGGTCGGCACGCCGTCCGACACCGAGATCCTGCTCAGCAGGACGTTCGAGGCGCCCCGGCGGCGGGTGTTCGACGCGTTCACCCGGCCGGAGCTGCTCAAGCGGTGGCACGGCGCCCGGGGCTGGCGGCTTTCCGTCTGCGAGATCGATCTGCGTCCCGGCGGCGCCTGGCGCTTCGTCTCCCACGGCCCGGACGGCGCCGAGATGGGCTACGGCGGCGTCTTCCTCGAGGTGGACGCGCCGGCGAGGCTGGTGCAGAGCGAGGTCCGCGACGGCTGGGAGGCCGGCGAAGCCCTGGTCACCACCGTCTTCGACGAGCGCGACGGCCGCACCGCCATGAACATCACCGTGCGCTACCCCACCCGCGAGATACGCGACAGCGTGCTCCGCACCCCCATGCGACGCGGCGCGGGCGAGTCCTACGACCGGCTCGACGCCTTGCTATCGAAAGGACACCACCCATGACCGAGTCCCCAGTGCTGCCCGTCCGGCCCGGAATGCTCCTGCTCGAACTCGTCCCGGTGCCCGTCAGCGACATAGACCGCGCCAAGGACTTCTACGCCTCTCTCGGCTTCCACGTCGACGTGGACGTGCGCCCGTCGGACGGCGTCCGGTACGTCCAGCTCACGCCACCGGGCTCGGCCTGCTCGATCGCGCTGACAGAGGGCCTCCCCGGAATGGACATGCCGGTCGGGACGCAGCGCGGCCTGCACCTGGTCGTCAGCGACATCGAACAGGCCAGGTCCGGCCTCGTCGAGCGCGGCGTGGACGTGAACCCGGTCGAGGACATGGGCGGCGTCTTCTACGCCTATTTCACCGACCCGGACGGCAACACCTGGACCCTCCAGCACATGCCCTGGCGCGACTGACCCCACCCGAAGGCCCCGGCCTGGTCTCGCCATGATCAGGCCTACTCCAGAAGGCCGGCCTCTATCCGCGCGGAGAACTCGGCCAGGACCTGACCACCGTTGTAGAGCTTGACGGCCACCTGGACCATCTCTTCGAGCCTCGGTACCTCGGGACCGTAGCCGGATCTCCTGAGAACGAAGAACCGGTCGGTCACCGGTGCCTCCACCGTCCTGCCGTCCGGGGCCGTGAAGGTGAGGCGCGTGCCGCCCGGCGGCACCCGGCCGGCCGAGTGCGACTCCCAGACCTGCTCGTCCGGGGGGCGGTCGGTGAACTGCGTGCCGCCGCCTCTCTGGTCGAAGAGAACCTCGTTCGGGACCTCCGAAAGCGGGACCGCCCAGGCCCTGGCGGGCGCATGAGGCAGATGGTCGTTCGGGCTGGGCCTGCCGGAAGCGTCGAGCAGGCAGAGCCGATGCGCCACCTTGCTGCCCAGCAGGACCGTGACCCCGCGGGAGTCGCGGACGGAGGTGGCCAGCACCCGGAAATCGGACACGCGTGTCCCCGGCCCGGTCGTCTTCAGCTCCGGTGGGCGCTTCCCGGTCGTCGAATAGATGGCCGGATCGCCGATCATGCACGCGCGGACCACGGCGCGCTGCCCGGCCGTATCGCGAGGCAGCACGAAGGGGCGGTCGCGAATCGGAGGCGCGGAGGATCTCGGCCCCGCCGCGGGGGGCTGGAGATCGGTCGCGGGATCCGACGAGCCCGAGGTGCCGGCGGAGATCAGCACCACCACGAGGGTCCCGGCCGCGACGGCAGCCGCCCCCACTCCCACCCAAGCCGCACCGCGTAGCCCGCCGCCCACGGCCACCTCTTTTCCGTCGGGCGCCGGTCGTCGAGCACCGCCGCGAGATCGGAACGAGAATGCACAACGGAGCCGACCGGCGCAAGGCGTCGCCCCGTCGCGGAACGTGGCGGTCCCGCAGGGCCGGGCGCGTGAGAAGATCCACTCGCAGTTCCTGCTGGTTATGACCGTGGAGGCGAGATGTACGCGGTGTCCCTTGGTGACGACGGCGCGGAGTTGCGGCCGCTCGAACCGTGGCAGGCGGACGAGTTCCTGGCGCACATCGACCGGGGACGGGACTTCATCGGGCAGCATGTCGGGCTCCCGGAGCGCGTCGGGGACCTGGAGTCCAGCCGCTCGCACCTCCAGGCGTACGCCGACAAGGCCGCCGCCGACAAGGGACGCATCTACGGAATCTGGGCGGACGGCCGGCTGGTCGGCGGGGTCCTCTTCGTGACGATGGACGCCGAGCAGGGCACCGCCGAGGCCGGGTGCTGGCTCGAACCGTCGGCGGCGGGCAGGGGCCTGGTGACCAGGGCGGTCCGCGCCATCATCGACTGGGCCGTCGAGGAGCGCGGCATCCACCGGGTGGAATGGCACGTCTCGTCCGCCAACCAGCCCAGCATCGCCGTGGCGAAGCGGCTCGGAATGACGAAAGAGGGCACGCTCCGGGAAAGCTACCTCTACCGAGGAGAGCGCCAGAACATAGAGGTCTGGTCAGTACTCGCCCCGGAATGGCGAGCCGCCAAGCAGTCGTCCTAGCCTCGCGCTATCATGGCGGGTTGATGCCGCTTGGTCGTTGACATGAGAAAAGTGCTCCTGAACTGGGAGGATAGGGCTTGCTGAAGGTCCTGTCCGCGCCGAGTTCTGGAGCACTTTCCAAGTGAAGACTACCGGCCGCGAGGCCAAGATCGTGGTGTCCGGGGACGGTGCGGGGATCGCGCAGCTGCGGTTCACCGACCTCGACGGGCACCGCTTCACGTGTTTCGTCACCGGCACCCGGCACGGACAGCTCGCCGATCTGGGGCTTCGCCACCGCCGCCGGGCCCGCTGCGAGGACCGCATCCGGTGCGCCAAGGACGCCGGCCTGCGCAACCTGCCCCTGCACGGCGCCGCCGCCAACCAGATCTGGCTGGAGGTTCGTCGCACTGGCCGCCGACCTGACCGCCTGAACCCAGATGCTTGCCCTGACCGGCCACCCGGCCCGCACATGGGAACCCAAACGCCTTCGGCTGCGGGTCTTCTCCGCCGCCGGGCGCCTGGTCCGCGGCGGCAGGCGCCTCCGGCTTCGGCTCAGTGACCGCTGGCCCTGGACCGACCTGATCACCACCGCGATCATCCGGCTGCAGATGGTGCCCGCACCCTGACCAGCGACAAGCCGTCCCATCAAACCCAGGAAGGAAACCCCAGGGCCCGTGGAACCCCGCCCACCCGACGCGTCAGTCGGGCCGAGCGGCTGACCCGCCACTGAAAACAAAGAGTCGGTTGGGTCGCTCCGCGACCCAACCGACCTCACGAAAGATCGAGGCTAGACGCCGTACCCGAGCACCCCCGCAGGGCGGAACCCGGCGGACTCGCGACCGCCGTCTTTCAGTACGCCTCCGTGCCCGAATCTCGCCCCTTCTCACCGCAGCCATCGCGAGGCGCCGAAGCCGCACCGTCCGGTCCCGTCCGGTCCCGGATCTTGGCCGGATCGCCATCTCCGTACCGAGCGCGCCTGACAAGAAAGGCGTCCCCGCCATCCCGTCCACTATCGGTCATTGAACGGGCCGGACTCTGCCATCGCCTTGCTGGCGGAGGATAGGCACCAAACCATGGCTGTCATGCTGGCAGCGGTGATATCAAGATCAGAATTTCCACATGCACGGGGACGGCGTCCTTGAGCAGCGCAATGGTAGGCCTGCTCGGAGTCTTCATCGGCGCGCTCCTTGCCGGGCCTGTGAACGCATGGACGGAGTGGCGCGGGCGGCTGTCGAAATCAAAGGCCGCGGCGCGCACGCTGGCGGAGGGCCTGAGAAACGCCGCAATGAGGATGTCCGGATGGGCAGAGGAAGGGCGTTTCTCGAACGAGCCGCTGTCACTTCCCTTCTGGAAGGACCTGCAGGAACAGCTCGCCGAATTCCTCACAAACGATACATACGGGAAGGCCGCATCAGCCTACGCACTTGTGGAGATCTCCGAAGGCCAGCGTCAAGAGACGATTGCCGCCGGCCAACACGGCCTGGACCGGCAGGTGTTCTCTGAGCGCGCCAGGGCATTGGAGCGGGTGAGCCAGGAACTCCTCTGGGACATGGAGCGGAAATTCCGGTGGCTGGCCCGCCCGGCCGTCAATGCCCTCCGGGTGGTCGCTGTGCTCTCGTCGGTCGCACTGCTCGTAGTGCTGGTGGCGCCCCGCGATGATCTTAATGAGGTCACCGTCGCCAAGGCGATCCAATCAGGGATGGGCGACCGGGTCATAGTCGAATGTGATCCCGACGGCGCCGACTGGGTCTGTGTCGTCCACTATCTCCTCGACTCACGGCGCGCGTGCCTGTTAGCGGCCTCGACCACAGCCGGCTCGGTCACGATCGCTACGCCCTCCTCAGGCCCCGCCCTCACCCGCTCCCCGTCCTCGGCTTCGGCCTCACCCTCGACTTCGGCCTCGACTTCGACCTCAGCGCCGACTTCGCGACCTTCGCCCACCCAACAGTCCGGGTCCGGTCCCACGCCTCCCGGCTGCCGGGAGTCCCAGCCGAGCGCCCAGGTCAACGCCAGTTCCGTCGATGGCAGGATCGAGTTGACGCCTTTCAGCACCGCCGAGACCAGAGCGCACATGGACAGGATCATGTCGCTCCGCGGGCCCCCCAAGAAGAGCTGGCTCTTGAGGCTGCTCCGCCTCTGACGACCTGATGACTTCCCGAGGGAACGCGAGGGCCCCGGCGGCGGGAGGGGCCGGGTTCGGACACACTGGGGCCATGGAGTACGTCGCTCGGGTGCCCGCGCCGCCGCTCGACGGGTTCATCGACGACATCTACTGCCTCAGCGGGGTGCCCCGGCACCGCCGGATGAACGTGCCGCCGATGCCTTCGGCGCACCTGTTCGTCAACCTGGGCGAACCCGCGCGGCTGCGCGACTCCGACCCCTCGGTGCCGTCGGCGCTGTTCGCCGACGGGTGGTTCATGGGCCTGTGGACGCGGCGCTTCCTCATCGAGTACCCCGCGCGGGTACGGCTGGTCGGGGTGCACTTCAAGCCCTGGGGGCTTTCGCCGTTCGTCGGCATGCCGGTGACCGGGCTGCGGGACCGGTGGGTGCCGGTCGACGACGTCTGGCGCCGGTCCCTGGACCGCATCCGCAACCAGTTGGGGGACGTCGCGTCCGCCGCCGAGGCCCTGCGCCTGGTGGAGGCGGAGCTGCGTTCGCGACTCGCCGAGTCGCGCGGTCTCGGCCTGGTCCACCACGTCGGGCAGCGCCTGGAGTTCTCCCACGGCGCCGTCCCGATCGGTGCGCTGGCCGATGCCGCCGGGGTGAGCGGCAACCATCTGGCCACGCAGTTCAAGTCCCATGTCGGGGTCACACCGAAGCGGGTGGCGCGGATCTACCGCTTCGCGCGGCTGATCCTCTCCGTGGACGCCCCGCGTCCGGTCGACTGGTCGGATCTCGCCCAGGCGGCGGGCTACTTCGACCGGGCCCACTTCAGCCGGGAGTTCAAGGACTTCACCGGCCACACCCCGGCGGAGTACCTGGCCCTGCGGCGCCGCTTCCCCGCCGAGGCCGGCTTCCCACCGGACAGCGGCCCGATGCCCGCCGAGTGATTTCTTACAAGCCCCGGCGCCCTCGGGAGCGACAAGATCGGAGACGAGCGGCAAGCGAACCCGAGGAGGACCCCGTGGGCAAAGTGATCATGAACAGCTCGGTGTCGGTCGACGGCTTCATCGCCGACGGGAAGGATGACGTCGGACCTCTCCACGACTGGTACTCCAACGGGGACGTCCCGATCACCGATGGCGGTGACGGGGAGTACGACCATTCCGGGGGCGGGACCGGCTTCAGGGTCTCGGCGGCGTCGGCGGAGTACGTCCGCTCGACGTGGGCCACGATCGGCGCGATCGTGATGGGGCGCACTCTGTTCGACCTGGTGAACGGCTGGGAAGGCCGGCCGCCGGCGGGTGACCATGTGGTCGTGGTGTCCCACCGGCCCAAGCCCGAGGGCTGGCATCCCGAGGCCTCGTACCACTTCGTCGACGACGCGGCGGCCGCGATCGGCAGGGCCCGGGAGCTGGCCGGGGAGCGGACCGTCGCGGTGAACGCCGGCGACGTCGGCGGGCAGATCCTCGCGGCCGGTCTCGTGGACGAGGTGGCGATGGACGTGGTGCCGGTGGTGTTCGGGTCGGGCAAGCGGTTCTTCGGCGGCATCGACCGGCGGCATCTGCTGGAGGATCCCCACGTGGTCATCCAGGGCGACCGGGTGCTGCACCTGAGGTTCAGGGTCCGCCGCTAGTCCGTGATCGCGCGTGCGTTGGACGGCGCGGCCGCGCCGGGCCGTCGCTCTGGAGCCGCAGGGCGGCGCTGAGCTGCGGAGGCGGCGGGCCCGCGGGCGCAGTGGCCCTGGGCCCCGTCCCCTGTCTGTGCTTACTGTGGGAAGGAGCAGGAAGACGGTTCTGGGGGCATTCGGGGGCAGGTGTGAGCGGGGCCGAGATCGACTACGGGGCGGTGTACCGGGCGCTGCCGACCGCGGTGGCGCTCCTCAGCCCGGACCTGGTGTACGCCGACGTCAACGAGGCGTACGCGCGGTTGTCGGGGCGCAGGCGCGAGCAGCTGGTCGGCCGGTACCTGTTCGACGTCTTCCCCGACAACCCCAACGACCCCACCGCCACCGGCATGCGCAACCTGCACGCGTCGCTGCGGCGGGTGGCAGCCACCGGGGAACGCGACGCCATGGCGTTGCAGCGCTACGACGTGGAGGATCCGGAGCGTCCCGGGGTGTGGCAGGAGCGGTACTGGAGTCCGGTCAACACCCCCGTCCACGGTCCCGACGGGAAGGTCGCGCTGCTGCTGCACCGGGTGGAGGAGGTCACCGAACTCATCCGCGCCCGAGGCGCCCGCCTCGGCGAGGACCGGACCCAGGTGCTGGAGGCCGACCTGTACACCCGGGCCAAGGAACTGCAGCAGGTCAACGAGCGGCTGCGGCGAGCGCATGCCCGCGAGCGCGAGGTCGCCCTGGCCCTGCAGGAGGCGATGCTTCCCGCCGCCCGGGAGATCGGCGGTCACCGCGCCGCCGTGCGCTACCGACCCGCGATCGGCTCGCTGAACGTCTGCGGCGACTGGTACGACCTGGTCGATCTGGACGGCGACCGGATCGCGGTCGCCGTAGGCGACGTCGTCGGCCACGGCCTGACCGCGGCCAAGGTGATGGGTCAGCTGCGCGCGGCGCTGGGCTCCACCTCCCGCGTCGCCGAGGGCCCCGCCCAAGCCCTGGAAGCCCTCGGCCTGTACGCCCGGTCCGTGGACGGCGCCGAGGCCGCCACCGCGGTCAGCGTCTTCATCGACTGGACGGCCCGCGCCCTCACCTACAGCAGCGCGGGGCACCTCCCGCCCGCCCTGCTGAACCGCGACGCCACCGTCTCGTTCCTCGACCAGGCCACCGACCCCCCGCTGGCGGCCGCCTTCGAGCACACCTCCCGCCGGCAGGCCGACTGCGCCTTCGCCGAGGGATCGGTCCTGGTCCTGTACACCGACGGCCTCATCGAGCGCCGCCGCGAGGACATCGACACCGGCCTGTCCCGGCTGGCCGGCTCCCTCGTCCGGCACCGGCACTCCGATCCCGAGGCCCTCGCCGACGCCCTGCTGCGGGACATGCTGCCCTCAGGCGGCATCACCGACGACACCGCCCTGGTCATCATGCGCCTGTGACAGGGCGCCCCCGATCGGCGTCTCTCACCCCGGCGCGTCCGGGCCTGCGGATCCGAGTCCACGGAAGAGGAAGTCGGCGGTCGCCCGGGCGGCCCGGGTGACGTGCGGTTCCACGTCGTAGAGATCGATGTGCCGGTCCGTGTCCAGCCAGAGGATCTCCTTGGCGCCCGGCTTGCGTTCGTAGAACTCCCGAGCCTGCTCGGGTGAGCAGTAGGCGTCGGACTTTCCGTGGACGACGAGGAGCGGGGTGGCGGCGAGGAGGTCCGCCGCGCCGAGGGCGTCGAAGGTCATCAGGGAGTGCAGCGATCCTCTGGTGACCTCGTTGCGCCAGTCGGGCGAGGCGGACCGCGCGGTGCCGTAGTACTCGTACGGCTCGTCGCCCGCCATCGCCGCTTCGGCACCGCCGGGCGCGACGGCGGGAAGGTACTCGTCGTACCGGTCCAGGAAGCCGCCGAGCGCGGACCGGTAGGCGTCGACGCCCATCGCCTGGACGATCCGCGCCGGGCTGTTGTAGGCGCCCGCGATTCCCGCCACCGCCTTCACGCGGGGGTCCGCGGCGGCGGCCCGTACGGCGTAACCGCCGCCGAGGCAGACCCCGACCACGCCGATCCGGTCCGGGTCGGCCTCGGGCCGGCCGGCCAGCACGCCGACCGCGGCCCTCAGATCGGCCAGTTTCCCCTGGCCGTCCTCATGCCCGCGGGGCCCGCCGCTCTCCCCGAAGCCCCGGTGGTCGAAGGCCAGCGTGACCAGCCCCGCCTGCGCGAGCAACTCGGCGTAGGTGCCCACCACCTGGTCTTTCACCCCGGTGAAGGGGCCGGTGAACGCGACGGCGGGCCGTGCGCCGGCGGCGTCCGCCTCCGGGATCCGGAGCGCGCCCACCAGCTCGGTCCCCTCGCTGTCGAAAGTGATCCGTTCGGTTCTGACGGTGGCCATGACTCTCCTGGGCGTCGGTCGGGGATCAGGCGGCGAGCTCGGCGGCGACGGCGTCCGCGCCCAGCCCCACCAGCCAGTCGAGGGGCGCCTCCGGCAGGTAGCGGGCCATGAGCCGCGTCAGCTCCAGCTTCTGGGCCTCGCTCAGACTCGGCGCGCCGGCGGCCGCACGAGCCACCGCCTCCCGGTACATCAGCAGGTACTGCCGCTGCCGCGTCAGAAGGCCCGTGTCGCCGGGCGCGCCGTGGCCCGGGTAGAGCGGGATCCCGGCAAGCTCGTCCACCAGCCGGTCGAGCGCGTCCAGCCACGCGCCGGAGTGGCCGTCCGCCGTGTAGGAGTGCACACCGTCGAAGGCGAGGTCGCCGATGAAGGCGCACCGCTTCTCGCCGGCCTCGACGAGGAGGTAGGAGTCTGCGTGGCTCTCGGCGCCTCCGACGTCGTGCACCTGGATCCGCAGCCCGGCGACGTCCACGGTTCCGCCGCCGTCCAGCGGCCGATCCGGCACCCGGAACCGGTCCGGCCACTCCGCGCCGTAGGTGGGCTGCCACTGCTCGCGCTTGGCGACCGCGGTCCGCTCGATCGTCTCGGCGACCGGCGCCGTCGCGTAGACCGGAACGTCGTCGCCGGCCAGGTACGGCAGCCCGTTGTAGTGGTCCGGATGGGGATGCGTCACGAACGCCGCGAGCAGCGGCTTGCGCAGCGCCTCGATCCGCGCGGCCAGCGCCCGCGCGTCCGACACCAGCAGCCCCGCGTCGACGAGCACCACGCCGTCCGCCGCCTCCAGCAGATAGCTGTTGACGAAGATCCCGGGCTCTGCTGCCGTGTAGGTGTGAATTCTCAGCTCTGTCATGCCCGGGACACTAGGCACCCGGCTCCCGGACCGGCCAGAAGGCACTTCCAGGTGCCCATCCGCCTTCAGGCGCCCCGCCGGAGGGAGAGCCCGTGGAACTGGTGATACCCGACGTCCTTGAGGAGAGCTGCGCGACCCGGCAGGCGCTGGAGCGGCTGGCCGCGAAATGGCGGGTCCTGCTGATCTACGCGCTGCTCGCCGGACCGCAGCGGCACGCGGAACTGCGCCGCAGGCTGCCCGGCATCACCCAGAAGGTGCTGACCGAGACCCTCCGGAGCATGGAAGGCGACGGGCTGGTCGAGCGGCGAGTCCTCAAGGAGACCGCCCCGCAGCACGTCGAATACACCCTGACCGCACTAGGCAGAACCCTGCAAGAACCCCTCTCCGCCATCTGCGCCTGGGCCCTGGAACACCCCTAACCCCTCACGCGAGGCCACCCGCCCGGCCGACATTCGAGCACGAGCAGTACGGCGAGGATGCACGGCCCGCGAACTCACGGCACGCGGCGGCCACCCAGCGGCAGATCAACGATCATCACATCGAAGTGCGGCGAATCGGGAAACGGCTGCGCCCTGCCCGCCTTGCGCCACCCCCACCGCGCGTACGCGCGCTGCGCGGAGTCGTTGTCCTGCCGGACCAGGAGCGTCGCCCGCTCCTCAGCCCGGCCCTCCAGCAGCGCATCGTGGAGCGAGTGCGCCACCCCCTTGCCCTGCCACTCCGGGACGACCATCAGCTCGTTGAACGCGAACGTCCTCGACCCGGTCTCGACGGTGAACCCGTCCGGGACCGGCGTGGTCAGTCCGTCCCACCAGCGCGTCTTCGCCGGCAAGGTGCATCCGAACGCCTGCCCGACCGGCTCGTCCCCGACGTGCGCGACGACGAGCTGGAACCCGGGAACTCTGATGTAGCTGAGGACTCGCTCACCGAATCGCTCCGCGGAGTAGAACGGCTGGTCGACCGCGTCCCGGTGAGAGGCGACGTAGACCGGCACGATCACGGTGCCGAGGATCTTCTCCGCGTCAGCCGGGTCATGGCGGGTGAAGGTGAGGTCTGGGGTCATCGGTCTCCTGTCGATGCCAGTAGTTCCCGTGCTCGGCGAATGGAAGAGCGCCCTGCTTGAGCGGGCGCTGCGAACCGCAACGAGGTGAGCGCACTACCTCGCAGAAGACCGTCGCCGCGCTGTTCGGGCGGCAGCGCCTCCAGGACCCGCGTCATGTGTTCGGCGCCTTCGTCGACGTCGCCAATGTGGATCAGTACGCCGGCGCGCTGCATCTCGATCTGGCCGCGGAACTTCCAACTCTGGGCCGAGCAGACCGCCAACCCTGCCTCCTGGGCTTGCATCGCCGGCTCCACGTTTCCGGCGCAGGTGCGGACGAGGCTGGTGACGAAGTGGAGCCGACCGACCGACCAGCCCCAACTACCCCGGTCCTTTCGGACGGCTTCGGGGAGTTGCTCGAAGACGCCGCAAAGGTCCTCGAGGGCGTCGGCGGCCTCGTCATGTCTTCCGAGCTCAGCGAGTGCCTGAGCTTTGGCGGCGTGCCCGTTGACGACGCTGGCGGCGATGCCTCGCCCGACGGCGATCGCCTCCTCGGCCGCTTCAATGACCGACAGGCGGGGTGTCTCGGTGTAGAGGGAGATGAGGGCGGCGCGACCTCGGACGCGGGCGGCGATGGCGTGGTCACCGGTCCGGTCGGCGGCGCGGGAGGCGGTGCGCCACCAGCGGCGCGCGGCGCGGTCCTCGCCGAGGCTGGTCAGGTTGATCGCCATGAGCGCGGCGAGTTGGGCGGCGACGTGGATCAGGCGGAGCTCGGCGGTCCCGCGAGCGGAGGGGACGAGGCGGGTCAACTCGGCGAAGTCCGCCGCGAGTTCCGGCTGCAGGACGGCGGCGGGAGACCAGCCGACCTCATGGGCGTAGTCGTAGGCGACGCGCTCCCAGGTGTCGGCGTCGCGGTCGCCGGCGTCGGCGGCGACCGCGACCTCGAATGCTTCCCGCAGGGGTGCTGCGTCGCGGGCTAAGGAGCTGGCTGCGGCGGCGGTGGCCGCGAGGCCGAGGAGTGTGCGGCGGTCCACGTCCCCATTGTCATGGCCATCGTCAAGTCGCCCAAACAGCTCAACTTCTCCGATTTCGAATGCTGCCGCGTATGCGGTGGCCCACTCACGGGGGAAGTGCTCGCCCCTCTCGTACTTGCGGATCTGGCGGGCGAGCGATTCCACCTGTGTGCGGTTAGGCCGCAGGTCACGGGCACTGTACAAGGCGCGCGCCATCCTCGGCTTCGACCATCCGCGGGCTTCGCGCTCGGTGTTCAAGCGCGCCGCCCAGCGCGGGAGTTCTGTGTCGGCCATGCGTGCACCATTCGCCGGGACCGGTCAGGCGGACCCTCTGAACAGCCCGCCTCCTGACCGCCAGTATCCGCCTACCAGCGCACGGTGACATGGCTTTCACTGAGGCGTAACGGGGCGGCCGCTCGAAATCGTGAAGGCGTGCCCCGAGCCGATACAAGTGCGGCCCCGGCCCGGCGCGCGAACGCCGGGAGGTTCCGGGGCCTGACCCGAACGGGAGTCGGGCTGATGAGCAACGTACCCAAGGCCGGCGGCGCCGACGACATCGGCGAGCGGCTCACCGGTCTCAGTGAGGAGTTCCCTGGCTGGACGGTCAAGCTGACCGACACCGCGCACGCCCCCTTCCAGGCCGTCCAGGACGCCGCGGACGGGTCGCTGACGCTCGGCGCCGGGACCGTTGACGGATTAGCGGTTCTGCTCGACGAGGCCGACGCGCTCGGCTGCGGGCGCGCCCGGCACGCCCTGCGCGACGCGCTCCGCGCCCGCGGCGCCGAGGCCTACCTGAGCGCGGTCAGCATCGCCATCAGGGCCAGGACCGGGGTCCCGCGCACTATCGGCGCGTACCGGGGAAGGTTCACCTGGCACGACGGCGGCAATCTCGGCCCCATCGCCGACGTGGACCAGGTCGCCGACGAGGTCATGCGCCGCTTGGACCTGGAGGACCGGCGGTGACCGACTACGCCGACTCCAAGGCCCGGCTCGCCGCACTCCATGCGCACCTCGCCGCGCGCGGGCTCGACGTCGAGCTGGACGGGCATCTCACCGTGAGGGTGAAGGCCGAGATCCCCCGCGCCGTGCACATCACCTCCCGCCCGCGCGACAAGGACGGCCGGCAACTCTGGTTCTTCACCCACTGGGGCGAGCCGCTCGCCCCAGCCCACGACATCATCGGCGCCGCCGTCGCCATCACCGGACTGTTGGCGGTACGGGCATGAGCCCGGGCGGCGCGACCGGTGGAGATCGCCCCCCGTTCTCCCGGCCGCGCCGCTCCCTCGACACCGCGGCCCCGGGTTGAAGGCGCGCACCCGGGACTGCGGTCCAACCCTCATAGAGCGCGCCTGGAGGTTCCAATGACCACCACCCTCGAACGGGCGGCCGGCCCCAACGCCTTAGCGGCCACGGACCCGCGCGAACTGATCCCCGCATGGGCGTTCGACCTGCTCACGCACGACTTCCGCAAGAAGCACCACACATCCCACGCCTACACCGAGCGCGTGATCGGCCAGATGCTGGTCTTCCTCATGGCCGCCGGGCAGATCCGCCGCCAGGCCCGCAAGGATCCGGCCGCCTACGTCAGGATCGTCCTCACCCGGCCAGTCGACGAGGCGTGGCACGAGGCGCTCCAGCGGACCGAGGTATACCTTCGGATTGGTCTGGCGTTCGCAGGCTCGGTGATCCACCACCGGCCCGTGATGGACGATGACATCCGCTCGGGTGCCGCCCTCGCCCGCACCATCCCGTACCTGAAGGCCACCGGCCTGTACGTCGATCCCGAGTTCTGGGACGACGAGTCAGGGTCGTCCTGCTGTCCGCCGGAGTGCAACGACATGGGCGGCAAGGTGGCCACGCGCAGTTGGGACGGGCTGGTGCCGGAGGGGCCGCTCACCATCCGATTGTGACGAGGAGCCTCATGCGCAGCGACTGGATCGATCTGCCGCCCGAGGTGCTCGGCACGATCGAGGCGCACACCGGCCCGATCCGCAAGGTCGAGCCCGCACCGGCCGGGAATCACGCCGACGTCGCCGCCACCGTCCACACAGCGGGCGGAAGGGTGTTCATCAAGGCCGCGCGGAAGGTGGCGGCTGACACCGATGGCCCGGAAGTCCGGTCGTTGCGTAACGAGGCCAGGATCGTCCCGCACATGAACGAGTTCGCCCCCCGGCTCCACTGGACGGTTGATGCCGGGGGGTGGCTCGCGCTGGGGTTCGAGCACGTGGACGGGCGGCACGCCGACTTCGCGCCCGGTTCACCCGACCTGGACCTCCTCGCCAAGACGGTGCACGCGCTCCAGGTGGCCCGATGCCCGGAGGTCGTACGGATGCGGGTGGAGCGCCGCTGGGAGAGCGTCGCCGAAGACGTGTCGCCAATGTCCGGGGCGGCGCTACTGCACACCGACGTCAACGCCGAGAACTTGCTGATCACTCCCGATGGTCGGGCCGTGCTGGTCGACTGGGCGTTCGCGTCTCGCGGTGCCGCGTGGGTGGAGCTGGGACTGCTGCTGCCGTGGCTGCTCAAGGCAGGTCATAGCCCGGCCGGCGCGGCGGACTGGCTGGCTCGATTCCCGTCATGGACGGCGGCGGACCCGGCTGACGTCGACCTGTTCTCGGCAGTGTTCGCCGAGCGGTGGCGGCGTCACGCCGAGCGGGATCCGGCCGCCTGGGTGGTGTTGCACGCCGACCTGACCCGGCGATGGGCGAAGTTCCGGCGAGAAGGATGACGGGGGGTTCGGGGGTCGCCCCCCGGAAAACACAACGGGCCACCGGGAAGGCGCCTCAAGGCGCCGAACACGGTGGCCCGACACGGGGGGGTCGGGGGGTCGCCCCCCGGAAAACACAACGGGCCACCGGGAAGGCGCCTCAAGGGCGCCGAACGCGGTGGCCCGACTCGTGGAGGTGGCGGGAATCGAACCCGCGTCCTTCCAGACAGCCCGGACGATCATCTTGGGCTGTCGTTGGCGATCGTGGTTTTACCAGCGTAAGCGGCGCTTCTCAGTGTGTGTATCCGTTGACTGCCGTTGGCTGTTGGCGGTCATATTCCGGGCGTAAAACGGGCGCAAACGTGGCGCCCTCATGCGCCCTTCGGCGGCCGACCGCCCTTGCGGGCCCGCCGCTCGGCAAGCTCTTGCTCCGCCTCATCCAGCATGGCCAACTCGTCCGCGTTCCCGTACTCGCGGATCCGTGCGCGCATGTGGTCGAGGAGGTCCGGCGTGCGGTCGGTGCCGAGTCTCTCGCACACGCGGCCGTAGGCGTCCCACAGCGGGATGGGCACCCGGATGGGTCTGGTCGGGGTCCTGCGGGACTTCTCGGCCATGGGGGCACTCCTCCGCACGTCGTGTAGCTACGGAGAATCCTTGCACAGGACTTGTGTAGCTACCAGCTTTCTGTTTACTCTGTAGCTACCAAGTTCGATCCCCCGCCAATACGGCGGGCCCCGGCAAGCGTCACCACCGCAAACCGAGGCCCTTGACCAGGACGAGGAGGTCCTGACCCATGGGCAACACTACTGACGCCGACAGGCCGCAGGAGGCGGTCGAGGCGAGCATCGCCGGCAGCTGGCCCGGAGGCGAGCCGGACACGGTCCGCGCCGCCGAGACGAACGGTCCGCGGCCGACCTGGCTGCCCAACGGCTGCCCGGCCTGGTGCGACGCCCCGGAGTTGCACGTCGAGCACGACCACTACGACGACCGCCTGCACACCGGTGCGGGCCGCTCGGTGATCCTCACCGCGGCGGACGAGTGCGAGTCCCGCGAGGGCGATCCCCCCGACGAGGCGCGCATGTTCCTGCGCCAGCACTACCGCGAGATCGGCCCGCGCATCGAGCTGGGCCGCGACGACAAGCCGACCGGCATCCAGTTCACCCCGGACGAGGCCGAGGAGTTCGCGGCCCGCCTCCTGGAGCTGGTCGCCATCGCACGGGCCGGGCAGGGCGTGAAGACGGTCGACGGGCACCCGGCGTGGTGCGCGGAGCACCACGAGGAGGTGCACCTGCTGAGCGTGGAGGGCAGGCCGGGGCCGGTGCACATGCAGATGGTCCCCGGCCTGGAGCCCGACCTGTCCATCCAGATCGACAGCGACCGGGTGATGAGCATCGCCGAGGCCGAGGGCCTCACGCGGACGCTGCTGGACCTGACCAGCGCCGCCCGCCGCAACCGCCCCGTCGAGTAACGACACCAGCGGGACCCGCCCGGCGACCCTACCGCCGGGCGGGCCCCTAGATCCCGACCTTCCAAGGAGGTCTGAACCATGCAGGAGAACCTACCGGCCGACGTCGGCCCGTACGAGACCGACCAGCAGGCCGCCGACACCGTCTCCCACGTCTACGCGCACGCCCGCACCGCGCCCGGCACCATGGGGCGCCTGTCCCTCGACCAGCTCACCGCGGCGTGCGAGGCCGCCGGCGTCGAGCTCGGCGCCTACGACCGGCGCATCCTGGAGTGGCTGGCCGGGTGGGAGCCCGAGACGTGCGCGGTCATCACCGGGATCATCCTGCGCGCGGGGAAGGTGTCCCGGTGAGGCGCCGCGGCCGTGAGCCGGGGGACGTGCTGTTCGGCGTGCTGCTCCTGGCCGCCGCCGTCCTGCTCGGCACCGGGTTGTTCGCCTTCTTCATCGCGCACCCGATCGTGTCGGCGCTGTGGGCGCTCGGGACGACGGGCGGGACGGTGTGGTTCGCGTGCCTGTGGTCGGCGCGGATCTACCAGGACCGGATGCGCGCCCTGACCGCCGAGCGCCAGCGCCGGGCCGTGCCCGTGTTACAGACGGAGACGGTGTCCAGTGTCCTGCTGTCGTGCCGGAAGGGCGCCCGGATCGGCGACGCCGAGCGCGACGTGTTCGTGGAGGCGCTCCACAGCCACTTCGCCGCCGGCCGCCTGGACGTCGGCGAACTCTCCGACCGGCTCGCCGCCGCGCTCGCGGCCCGGACCATCGAGGACCTGCGCTGGACCGTGGACGGCCTGCCGAGTGAGGTGACGGGGCGATGAACCGCACCACCCGCATCGCGCACCTGGCGTCCGTCGCGCTCATGGCCGCCGGCGTCCTGGCCGCCACCGGCGTCGGGTTCGCCCAGTCCTGGGCGGGCCTGTACGGCTGGGCGATCGAGCACGGCCTCAACGACTGGAAGGCCATGTCGTTCCCGGCCATGGTCGACGTGTTCATCGGCGTCGGTGAGCTCGGCCTGTTCGCCCTCACGCTGGAGGGCCACCGCCTCCGCAAGAGCGCCCTGTCGTGGGCGGATCTGTTCCTGCCCGGGGCGATCGCGACCACCGGATGGGGTGTCTCGCTGGCGTTCAACGTCGGGCACGTCGACCACGAGCTGAGCGACCAGCTCACCGCGGCGGTGCCTCCGGTCGCTTCGATGCTCGGCCTCCTCGTCCTGCTGCGCACCCTTCACCGGCTCGTCACGCGAGCCCCTGTCGCGACCACCGGTCTCGACGCCGAGCTTGCGGCGCCGGACGGTGGAGCCGCAACGGTCGTTGCGTCGCCGTCCTGGTGGCCGCTCCCGGACCTCGGGTCCGCTGGTCAGGCGGCGGACGGGTACGCGCTGTGGGACGAGATCGAGCCCTCTCGCGAGACGCTCCCGCCCGCGCTCCCGGAGGCGCCGGACGACGAGCCGGAGCAGTGCGAGGAACCCCCCGTCGAGCCGGACCTCGTCCCGGTGGTCGCGACCGCCCGGGACCGGTATGCCGAGGTGCTCGCGACCGGTGCTCTCCCCTCGGTCCGCCAGCTCCGGCGCGAGCTCCGGATCGGGCACCCGAAGGCCCGGCTCGTCCGTGAGGCTCTCGCCGTGGAGGGGGCTCCGTGACGCGGACACCCCGCCTGTACGTCGTCCCCGAAAGCGTGTCTTTGGGGAAGGACGACGCCGAGGAGGAGGCTCTCGAAGGGGAGATCGTCGACCTCGACGAGGAGGACGGCAAGGGCCCGGCCGGTGTCCTGGACGTCGTCTACTCCGTCGTGGACAGCCCGGCCGCGCGGCTGCTCGCCGAGCACGGCGGCTACGTCGTGACCGGCGTCGTCGTGGTCGCCGGCCGAGCGTGGGAGCGGCGGACCGGCGGCCGGTATGAGCGGATGCTCCGCGCCGCCGAAGCCATGGGCGACCACGCCGCCGCCCTCGATTGGGAGGAGAAGGCGGCGGAGTGGCGACGCGACCGGCACCAGCGCCGCATGGACCTGATCGAGATCCCCGGCCGGGTCATCACGGCCGCGCCGAAGGCCGGCCTGGTCACGGTCGGTGGGCTCGGCGCGGTCGGTGTGCTGCTCGCCGTCGCGCGCCAGGACGTGACGCAGGTCGTGACGCCGTTCGTCGCGGTCGCCGAAGTCACCGAGTTCACCGTCGTGGTGGTGACGCTGCTGTGGCTCCCCGTCGCGCTGGTGGCGCCGCTGGTGGTGCTGCTGGCGCTGTGGGGCATCGGCCTGCGTCACGAGAACCGCGACGAAGCCCGCTGGGTCGGGACGGCCGGTGACGTCGACATGGACGTTCAGATCGACGAGACGACGATTGCGAGGGCGCTGGAGGCGCTGCGCATCCCGCAGATCACCGCCTACCTCAAGGACGGCCTGCCGCTCCAGTACATCACCACCGCCCGCCGCGACGGCCGGGGGACGCATGCGGTGTTGAGGCTGCCCGCCGGCGTCACCGCCGACCGCATCGCGCGGCGCCGCGCCGACCTGGCGTCCGGTCTCTACCGGCTCGCAAAGGAAGTGTGGCCCTCGACCGGCGGTGAGGCCGGGGTCCTGGATCTGTGGGTCGCCGACAAGGGCGCCCTTGAGGAGGGCGCGGGCCCGTACCCGCTCCTCGACGAGGGCCTGGTCGACGTGTTCAAGGGCGTCCCGTTCGGGCGGACGCTGCGCGGTGACCCGACCGTCGCGCCGCTGATCGGCCGGAACACCATCGTCGGCGGCATCCCCGGGCAGGGGAAGTCCAGCGCGGCGCGGGTCATCATGGCCGGCGCCGCCCTGGACCCCACGGCCGAGCTGCGCATCTGGGTCCCGGACTCCAACTACGACTTCGAGAGCTTCCGTCCGAGGTGCGCGCGGTACGTGATGGGCGCCGAAGACGAGCGGATCGAGGAGATTCTCGTCGACCTGCGCGAGCTGCACGCCGAGGTCCAGGACCGCGGGCAGTTGCTGGTGCAGTGCCAGGAACCCGAGGTGACGCGGACCGTGGCCGACAAGGTGCCGGGGCTTCACCCGCTGGTGTGCCTGCTGGAGGAGGCGCACGTCGCGCTGAACCACCGCGAGCACGGCGACGAGATCTCATGGCTGGTCGTCGAGATCGTCAAGCTGGGCCGCAAGCGCGGCATCCACTTCATCGTCTCCACGCAGGCGCCGACGTCGACGAGCATGCCGCGGGACGTGACCCGCAACTGCTCCAACGGCATCGCGTTCGCGGTCGGTGACCACGTCGCCAACGACGCGCTGCTCGGGCAGGGCGCGTACCGGGGCGGGCACCGCGCCACCGACCTCATCCCTGGCACCGACAAGGGAACCGCGCTGGTCAAGGGCTTCTCCGGGGAACGCTCGGAGATGGTCCAGGCCTACTTCCTCAGCGTCGCCAAGGACCACGACCAGGTGACGCCGCTCGTCGACCGGGCCCTGACCGAGCTTCGGCGCAGGAACCGCCAGGTGCCCGGCACCGATCGGGCGCGGCCGGCGATCGAGGAGCGCGACCTGCTGGCCGACCTCGACGAGGTGCTCGGCGCCGAGCGCGTCCGGCTCGCCGACGTGCCCGCGCTGCTGCGCGACCTCGCCCCGCACTGGGCGCCCTATCGGACGCTGAACGGCACGGCTCTGAGGGAGCGCCTGGAGGACGAGGGCGTGCCCACCACCAACGCCGGCAACGTCCGCCGACTCGACCCCGGGCAACTCCGCAAGGCCATCGCGGACCGGTCGACCGCCGACCTCGACGAGCAGTGAGTGACCTCCCCCGCACACCCCCGGAGACGCGCCCTGGGGGCCTGTGCGGGGCCCGCACCTCACTGCCCCAACCCACCTAACCCACCTAACTCTTCGCAGGCCAGAGCACGAGTGACCGCCGCACAGGGCGGCGGTTACGGAACTAACCCGATCCGGCGGACCTAACCCGCCACCGAAGGGAAGATCATGCCTCCGAGAAAGCCCACCGGCCGCACCCAGCAGAAGCCGCGGGTCACCTCCTACGTCCGCAAGGACGGCACCCGCGTCCGCTCGCACACCCGCTCCGCGCACTGGGCACGCTCGCGCGCCGCGTGGGCCGGCGCCGGGTTCGCCGGCCTCAGCGCCACGGCGATCCTGGTGGAGTTCGGGTTCACCCTGATCTCGACCGTCTGCGTCGTGCTGATCGCTGCACTGACCGGCGCGGCCGTCCTCGCCGGCACCTACGCCGAGCGCAACCGCAAGACCATGGCCCGCCAGCAGAAGCGGCGGCGCCGCACCGCCAGGACCCGGCGCACGCCGAGCAGCAGCTCCGGGCGCCGCACCTCGTCGAGCAGCCGACGACGGTAGCCGCGGCCACCACGCCGAGAGCCCCGTCAGGTCACCGACCGGCGGGGCTCGCTGCTGCTCGTCGAGTGCCCGGCCCGTGCGCGCGGGGGCGGGCGCATCACTTCGCCAAGTGGGGAAGTGATGGCGGTGTCCGGGTCGTGCGCAGATCTGCGCGAGACGCATCACTTTGGCAACCACCACAGTGATGGCGGGTCCGGCCCGTGCGCGGGCGTAGGCATCACTTCGGCGATCACCGAAGTGATAGCGGCGGGAGGTCCGGCCCGTGCGCGCGGGGGGCTCTTGCACGTCCGGAATCCCTGTCACGCGAAGGGCCCCGCGACCTACGCTGAGAGTGTCGACGTCTCAGGAGGTGCGGGGCTATGCCCAACACTAACAGCGCAGGACTTGCTCCAGATGCCCCCTTTGCCCAGCGGTTGGCGTATTACCGCGAGCGGACCGGCAGGAGCCGCGCCGTGCTCGGCGGGCTGGTCGGGCGATCCGCCGAATGGGTGAAGGGCCTGGAAACCGGACGGCTCGGCCTCCCCCGGTTGCCGATGCTGATCCGCTTGGCCGACGTCCTCGGCCTGGACGACCTCGCGGACCTGGTGGGCGATCAGCGGCTGTCGCGCGCCGCCTACACCAAGCACGCGCACGAGTCGTTGGACGTCATCCGCAACAGCCTGGCCGCCTACCCCGTCACGGCCGGGGACGACCCGATGCCGGCGGACGTGCTCACCGGGCGGGTCGAGCAGGCGTGGCGGCTGTGGCACACCAAGAAGCACGAGCGCGGCGCGGTCGCTGGCCGACTGCCGGGGCTGATCGCCGATGCCCGCGCCTCCGCCCGCGCCCTGGACGGGGCCGAGCGCCGCCAGGCGTCCCGGCAGCTCGCGCAGGTCTACCACCTCGCGCAGCTCTACACGACGTTCCAGCCCGCGCCGGAGCTGGTCTACCTGACCAGTGACCGGGCGATGCACGCCGCGGCTGACGCCGACGACCCGGCGGCCATCGCGGGCGCCGCCTGGTACCTCAACCACGTGTGGCGCGACGCGGGCGAGGCGGCCGACGCGCGTGTGGAGCTGGCCCGCGACGTCGCCGATATGCTCCGCCCCGGCAAGAGCGCCGAGCAGTTGGCGCTGTTCAGCCTGATGCACCTGGCCATCGCGTTGTCGCATGCCAAGGTCGGCCGGGAGGGTGATGCGTGGCGTCACCACGATGAGGCCGAGCGTGCCGCCCGGGGCCTGCCGGCCGGGTACGCGCACCCGTGGCTGATGATCGGCCGGGGGATGGTCGAGCACTACGCGGTGACCATGCATCTCGACCTGCAGAAGCCGGGTCTGGCGTTGCGTGCGGCGGACCGGATCGACCCGGCCGCGATCCCGAGCCGTACCCGCCAGTCGCGGTACCTGGTCGAGGTCGCGCGCGCTCACCACCGTGAGGGCGATGACGTCGCCGCCGTGCACCTGATGCGTAAGGCGGAGGGGATCTCGGCCGACACGTTCGCGTTCTCGTTGTTCGCGCGGTCGATGGTGGCCGAGCTGCTGGTGTCTCCGCCGGCGACGGTAGCCGATGAGGTCCGCGACCTGGCGCGGTCGCTGCGGCTGATCGTCTAGGGGGTACGGACTGTACCCCTCGGCAGCGGGGTAGGGAGTGGACCCCTCACCCGGTCGGGCGTGCGCTTGTGTGTCTTGGGACACACAAGGCGGCCCCGGCCGGCGGTGAAGCGCCGGTGGTTCCGGGGCCTGACCCGAAAGGAGTCGGGCTATGGGGAAGATACCCAAGACCGGCACCGCCGACGACATCGGCGAGCGTCTCGCCGACCTCAGCGAGGAGTTCCCCGGCTGGATCGTCAAGGTGACCGACCAGGCGCACGCCCCCTTCCAGGCGGTCAAGGACGGCGCGGACGGGTCGCTGACCCTCGGCGCCGGGAGCGTCGGCGGCCTGGCGGAGCTGCTCGACGAGGCCGACGCTGTCGACTGCGGGCGGGCCCGGCACGCCCTGCGCGACGCGCTCCGGGTCCGCGGCGTCGAGGCGTACCTGAGCGCGGTCAGCATCGCCACCAGAACCCGGAGCGGCGTCCCTCGCACGATCGGCGCGTACCGGGGCCGGTTCACCTGGCACCACGGCGACGACCTCGGCCCCATCGCCGACGTGGACGCCGTCGCCGACGAGGTCATGCGGCGGCTGGACGTGAAGCGGTGACCGACTACGCCGACACCAGGGACCGGCTCGCCGCGCTCCACGCGCACCTGGCCGCCCGCGGCCTCGACGTCGCCCTCGACGGGCAGCTCATCGTCAAGGCCGCGGGCGAGGTCCCCCGCGCCGTGCGGATCACCTGCCGCCGCCGCGAAGACGACGCCGGGCGCCTGTGGTTCTGGACGCACTGGGGTGAGCCGCTCGCCGAGGCGCACGACGTCATCAGCGCGGCCGTCGCCATCACCGGACTCCTCGCGGTCCGCACCTAGACCCGCGGCCCCGGTCATCCCCGGCGCGGTGGGACCCGGGGCCGCGGATTCCATCCCAACCACGAGCAGACACGAGGAGGCTACGCTCAGCAAACATGTGGAAGTTCAGCGAGGAAGGACGGCGCCTCGCCAAGGCACCCTGCCCCATGGGCGGCAAGCACGAAGCCGACCCGGCGCGGGCACGCGAGGACACCTTCGGGTGCCGCAAGTGCGGCGTCATCCCCAAGGACAGCGAAGAGTACCGCGAGATGATGGAGGCCCCCGATGCGAGAGATCCTTTCCCCGATCGTCTATGAGAAGCGCACCGCGCCCTGCCCCGCCTGCGAAGGCAAGGGCTTCACCAAGTCGGGCACCTGCACCACCTGCAAGGGCAACAAGACGATCACCGTCGAATTCCCCGACGACTGACCCCGGACGCAGCGAAGCGGCCCCGCCTCCCGGAGGAGACGGGGCCGTTCGCGTCGGTCGGGCTTCCCCACCCGCCGACGCATCACACACTACCTGCGCAAATGCGAAACGCCCCCGCCCTGATGGACGGGGGCGCTCGTGCTGCTTGCGCCGGATCACCGGGCGCCAGGGTTTCCCGTGGCAGCAGCGGCGCCGCTGCCGGTGCCCGGTATCGAACCGGGGTCCACGCCCGCCAACGCGGGCCGCTCTGCCGTTGAGCTACACCGGACGGCCAGACCAGGATACGGCGAAACGCCCCCCGCCCTCCCGGAGGAGAGCGAGGGGCGTTCGCGTCGGGCGGCTCGGGGGGACCGCCCGCGATCAGAGGCGCGGCGCGGGCGGCACCTGCGCCGGGGCGCGCGGGGTGTGCTTGGTCAGCCACCCCGTCACCGCGCCGACCGCCGTCGCGATCCCGCCGATGATGAGCGCCTGGAGGACGTCGGCGAGCCCGGCCAGCGCCGGGACCTCCACCACGATCCACGCGACGACGAAGCCAGCGACGAGCGTCGCGAGGCTCTGCGCCTTGACCTTGGCTTCCACGGGTGCGGACATGCTCACTCCTTCTTGCCAGTTGGCATGACGGTCAGGAACTCCGCCACGGTCTTCACGTGGCGGGCGTCCGCCAGCGCGTTGTGGAACCCGCCCGCCTGCTCAGGCAGCGGCGGGTTACCGAGCCGCGCGGCCTCCTGCTGAAGGTCGCGCGTGAACATCGGCACGCCGTCCGGCAGGTCGACCATCGCGCCCCAGAGCTGGCACAGGACAACGTGGTCGTATGCGCCGTAGGACGCCCACAGCTCCACGTCGGGCGTCGCCTGGAGGAAGTCGCGGACCTCGTCGGCGATCCGGGCGCGGCGCTTCACGTCCGGGTGCGCACGGTCGAGGAAAGGCTTCCGCAACGGGCGGATGCCGTCGTGCCGGACGACCGGCAGGGACGGGACGACGTTCGCGCGGAGCCACTCGTGCCGCACGATGCGGCGCCACGGCATGTCCCAGTTCACCGCGTAGTACTCGCGGCCGTCCTCGGCCACCAGACCGATCGAGATCAGCTCGATCGTCCGGCCGTCCTCCAGGAACTCCGAGTCGTAGTAGATCCGCATGTCAGGCGGTCGACTCGTCGGCGACGTCGAGGCGAACCGTGACGTTCTCGATCGCGGACGTGATCCGCTGGACCAGGGCGTCCGGGTCGACCTGCTGACCCCGGTCGGCGGCGAGCTGCGCGACGGCCTTCGACAGCTCGATGACCGTCGCCTGCGTCGCGGCCTGCTCGCGCTGGACGCGCCGCACCCACATGTAGGTCTCACGCAGGTAGGAGTCCGGCCGCCAGGTGGGGTTCTTCGGGTTGAGGGGCTTGCCGTCCGGGCCGGCGGGCGCCTCGATCCCGTCCCACTGCCAGAGCGCCTTCTCGCTGGGCATGTCGTCCTCCTCGTAGTCGGGGCGGCCGTAGCCGTAGATGCGGTCAGAGTTGCGCGCGACGGTCTTGCGGTACACGCCGTCGCCGTTGAAGTAGCGGCCCTCGAGGGAACCGGAGGTGTTGCCGCCGATCGTCGTGATGGAACTCGAGGAGACGGCGACGACGAGCTCGACGTGCGTGCCGCCGCGCGGGCCGTAGAACACCCAGTCCCCGACGTGCGGGGTGGAGCTCCACCGCTCGTGCGCCTTGAACCACCCGACGGCGACCTCACACCCGGCCGTGCGCGGGTAGTCGCGGTTGGCCTCGCCCTCCGCCTGGTCGGCCACCCAGCCCTGAAACGAGCAGCACCAGGCGTAGCCGTAGCCGCCATGCGGGTAGCCGGGGATCGCGCCGAGCCAGTGGTTGTAGGGGGTGTTGTTCGTGCCGGTCTCGCGGGTCCCGAGTTCGCCCTCGGCCGCCTTGATCGCGGCGGCGGCGGTGTAGCTCACATGCTCTCCTTCAGTCCTTGACGCATATCGCAGAGTCGGTCGGGCCGCCCGCCGTGACGACCGGGACCGTCTCCTGGTGGTAGCCCTCCGGGCACACCGGCCCCGCCGGGCCGGACGGCCCCCGCTCGCCCGGGTCGCCCTTCGGGCCGGCCGGACCCGCGGGCCCCTGCGGTCCCGTCGCACCGGACGCGCCGTCCTTGCCCGGCTGCCCCGCCGCGCCAGGCGTCCCCGGCTGACCGGACGGCCCGGCCCGCCCGGGCGAACCTGCCGCACCCGCCGACCCTGCCGGGCCGCGCGAACCCGGCGCACCCGAGGCGCCTGGCGAGCCAGGACGGCCCTCCGCACCCGGCGTGCCCGGTGATCCCGCCGGGCCGGGCGTAGGCGACTTCAGCGGCACCCCACCCATCTGCCGCACCTGCTGCGCGAGGAGGTCGCGGTCGCGCCGCATCTCCCGGTTGTCGCCCTTCAGGTCGCCGACCGCCGACCACGTCCACGCGGCCAGCACCAGGAACGCCACACCCACCGCCATCACCCCGAAGTTCCGGCGCACCCACCCCACCCGCTCAGCCATCACTTGCCGCCCTTGAGCTGGAGGAGGATGCCGACCAGGAACAGCGCGCCGGGGATGACACCCGCGTAGATCGCCTGCCGCCAGTTCGACCCCTGGCCGGTGATCTCCGCCTTGAGATCCCGGTCGGCCTCCTTGCGGGCGAGCTTCTCCTCGGCGAGCTGCGCGCGGAGTTCGGCGATGTCCCGCTCGATCTCGGCGCGGTCGCGGGAGTACAGGTCCATGGGCACGACCCGGTTGCCGAGGTCACGGACGGCGTTCTCGATCTGTGCCAGGCGCCAGGCGATCGTGGACTCATCGGCCATCGTCACCCCCGTCCATCACCTCTCCGATCCGGCTGCGCTACGGCTTGACGATGTAGTTCGCGGTCCCGTTCTCGGGCCCCGTGAAGTACGAGACGGAGTGGTAGCCGACCGCGTAGCAGGCGGGGGGCTGCCAGGACCGGTAGCACCAGCCGGCGCGGCGGGCCATCTGCACGGCCATCGCCGAGTACGTCGCCGAGATCGTGTAGGCCGCCGCGCCCGCCGCGCTGGCCTGCTCGGGCTTCACCAGCCATCGCGCGTCCACGAACGCGGCCGGGGCCGAGCTGCGGAGGGACTTCAGCGCGTTGCCCAGGGCGGCGTGATCGGCGTGGTTGTCGCCCCACCACATCGTGTAGTGCCCCACGGACGGCCAGCCCTCGGCGGCGAAGCGCGTCGCCCACGACTGCATGACGTCCGTCGCCCAGCTGGTGGAGATGCCGTCCGGCAGGTCCGCCGACGTCGCCGCGGGCGCGTCCGCGCGGCCGAGGTGAACCCGTTCCGCCGGCACTCCGAGCTGCGCGCACGCCGCCACGAACTCCCGCGTCCGGGCGAGCCCGAAGTCGTCCTCGCTCAGCGGCGCGTACCCCTCGCGCGGCGGGTAGTGGTAGCCGCCCCAGAACCCGCTGCTCGCCGTGCCGTTGAGCATCGCGCGGGCTCCGGACAGGGCCCCGTTGCACAGCAGCACCACGTGCACCTCACGGCCCGCGAGGGCGTGGTGCGCGATGGCCTGCCCCATGAACAGGGTCTCGTCGTCCTGATGGGGCGAATAGAAAACGATCGGTTTGCCGGTCGGGTTCGCCGGAACAGGGTCGCTCACTGGATACTCCTCAAACTGCCGGGGGGTCACTTACGGAACGCGAGCCACTCCACTTCGATATTCGTCCACGTGCCGGTGGACCCGTTCGTGCTGAACACGAAGATCGTGAAATTGGTCGCGGAGATTTCGGTGATGCGCGCCACCCACATTTCGGTGGCCCCGGCACCTGTCGCGATGTTCACACACATCGACGGCGCCGCCCCGAACGCGGTCGGGAAGTTCACCACCAGCGAATGCTTGGTCTTGCTGCTGAAGCTCACGAGCTGGATGCCGGACTGCCAGGTCGGGCGCCACGCCGTCCCGTCGTAGTACCAGAGCTTCCCGGTGTCGCGGGCGACCGCGTGCTGTCCCGTCTCCGGGCTCGTGATACCGGCGATGATCGCCGCGCTGGATGAGAACGCGGGAATGGTCTGCCGCATCAGATAGCCGTTGACGTCGGCTGCGCCGAGCACCTCACCGACCGCGAAGGTCTTGAATCCCAGACCCATATCCCATCCTCCTTAGTAGGCCAGCCGGTTACTGCCGAGCTGCCCGAGTAGCACGTCATCGAGCACCAGGAACCGCCCGTACCGGGTCGCGGACTGCAACGTCCATTTCGTTGTCCACTCCTCGCCGCCGAACTCGTGCACGATCCCGCGGATGAAGCAGTCCATTTCGATGGGGTCGCCGCCGCCGGGCGGCCGCCGGATGACGGTGATCCGGTCCCCGATCTGCCGGCCGAGGGCCTGCGGCCACAGCTCGGCCGGCTGGACGGCGGGTTCGATGACCAGTTCGGTGAACCGGAGCTCGGGCTCGGCGGAGACGCTGACGAGCCACTGCGCGTACGCCGCGGCGTCGGTGTCGGCCATCAGGACCGGCGCGGACGGCGGGGTGAAGGTCCGCTTGTAGAACAGCGCCTGCGACGCGCCGTCCGAGGCGACCTGCTCGACCGGCTCGTCCGGCGGGTCGCCCTCGTCGGTGGCGCGGGCGGCGCGGGTCACGCGGACCTCGTTGTAGAACGTCGCGTCGTCGGTCGCGACGGCGAGGTCCTTGTAGGGGAGTTCGTTTCCGTCGTCGCCGAAGGTGGCCTGGGAGGTGTTGGAGCGTTCGTCTTGCAGCAGGGCGTTGCGGGCCCGGAACCGGACGCGGCCGCCGCCGTCGACGTACAGCTCGCCGATCTCGGAGTCGGCGACGAGCTGGAGCTCGCCGAGCGCCTCACCCTCCAGGGCGGTCTGCTGGACGGCGGTGTCGCCGTCGTCGATGATGCGGTCCAGCGGGCCCCATCCGGCCGAGTCGAGGATCCGGTTGATGCGGGCGCCGCTGCTCTCGCCTTCACCGGCCGGGGGGACCGCGCCGCGGGAGATACCGGCCAGGACCTTGAAGGCGTCGGTGGCGGTGAGGGTGGTGACCGCCTGCCCGGGGTCCTGGTAGGCGACCAGCCACTGGTCGGCCGTGCCCTGGAACAGCTCGTAGGTGACGTCCGCCCACGTCGCACGGACCCGGACGGCGCGCATCGCGGTGACGCGGCTGGTGCCGTTCAGCGGGTCGACGTGCGGACCGTTCAGGTTGGAGGGGTCGAGGTCGCGGTCGCGGTTGGCGAGCGGTACTGACAGGGTCCCGGGGTCGTAGGTGACGATCGGGGAGTCGACCCGCTGGGACCCGCGGATGACGCTGCCCGTGCCCTCGGTGGCGCGGTCGGCGAGCTCCACCCAGGTCGGGTCCGAGGCGGTGCCGTCGCCGAGGGTGCCGGTGTTCAGCCGGCCGCGGGTCGGGTCGTCCAGCGTCAGCAGCGTCGACGTGGATGCCCCCGAGGCGAACGCGGCCTCGATCGACAGGACAGGGAACACCGCCTGCCCGGAGGAGGCGGTGAACACCTCGACCGGCCGGGCCGTCCCGGTGCCGGTGACGCGGCCGACGACGTGCAGCTGCGTCGTGGTGACCGGCCGGGCGGTGCCGGTCCCGGTGACACGTCCTGCCGTGAGGGTCTTGGCGGCGGTGACGGGCCGCGCGGTCCCGGTGCCGGTCACCCGCCCGGCGCTGGCGTTGATCGACGTCGGCGCGGGCCGCAGGGACACCGTCCAGACCAGGACGTTCGCGCTCGCGAACGCGTTGGTCGACGTCCAGTTCGGCGGCGTCACCGTCGCGCCAGCCGAACGGGTGGTGGCCAGCCCGTCGTCGGCGATCGCTCCGACCGTACCGCCGGTGCCGGTGGCCAGAGTGGTGGAGTCGGCGCGCTCGGTGTACCCGCTGGGGGGCGTCCAGCCGGTGGTGCCGCTGGAGGCGCGCTCGGAGATCGCGGTCACGATCCCGCAGTTGGCGTATCCGAGCGTCACGCCGGGGCAGGCGTGCGAGGACACCGCCGAGGCCTCGTCGCGGACCTGCCAGGTGTCGATCGGGGAGGTGGTGTGCGCGCCGCGGATGACGACCCATTCGGCCGACTGCCGGTTCGCGGCGGACCCGTTGAGGGTGATCGTCCCGGACTCGGCGCCGGTGCAGACCTTGACGTAGAACCCGACCTGCATGGACCCGGAGTCGCCGACCTGGAGGGACACCTGCGTCGCGCCGCCCGGGGAGGTGTCGGGGGTCGAGGTGTTCTGCATCGTCCACCACAGGAGGAACACGTCCCCGGCCGCGACTCCCGCGGGCCAGGACGTGCCGGACAGCGACGAGGCGTTAGCCCCGTCGCTGCCTGCGCCGACGATGCTGAAGGCCATCAGGTCGCCCGGTAGAACCCGCCGGAGGGAAACGCGATGTTCAGCGTCGTGCCATCGGTCGTCACCGAGATGTCGTGTGCGGTGAGGGGGATCAGGTCCGCGTCGGTGCCGCCCGTGGTGTCCGGGTCGTAGCAGATGAGCAGCTTGCCGAGGGTGTTGTTCGATGCGCCGCCGGCCGTCGCCCAGGACAGGTCATCGGCGTCGACGTCGACCCGGTCGTTGGTGTCGTCGACCGTGGCGGTCACGCTGGTGAGGGTCTTGCGGGCGTAGTTGGTGAACGTCGCCTCGTCGGTCGTCCCGGCCAGCAGGACCGACAGGTTGTCGTAGTCCTTCAGGGCACCGTCCGCCTCCAGCCCAGACGACTTCAGCAGGACCGCGATCAGCGCGTCATTCGCTGCCGGCAAGGCTGCGTAGTACGCCATGCGGCCCTTGACGATGTTGAACTCGAAGTCGGCCATCAGGCCCGCCCTCCCGCCGCGGCGAGGCGCCCGCCGCGCTTCTTGTACTCGAACAGGCACTCGTTGATCTCGCGGCCGATCGCGCCCTTGTCGACGGTCGGCGGGACCTTCACGGTCACGTCGATGTGCTGGTGGACCACGACGACCTTCGACCCGGCGCGGTGCACCGTCCCGGCCGAGGCCGGGACCATCACCTCGGCCGACTCCTCACCCACCAGGTAGGGGGTCCCGAACCCGACGCGGCCGCCGCGCTTGCGGCGCCGTCCGGGGTTGCCGAGCATCCCGAGCTGCTCGGCCCTCACCCGCTGCCGGGTCGCCCCGTACATCGCCGCCCTCGCGGCCTGCCCGACCGCGCCGCCGGTGTAGAACCGCGCGCCGTTGGGCCACCGCCAGGCGTAACCGCGGCCGGACGCGACCTCCTGGACGTGGGACCCGGTGAACGGCGCCTGGATGATGTGGCCCGGCTTGTCGCTGGCGATGACGACATGGCCCATGTGCGGGAACCCCAGCGCCCCGGGGCGCCTGGAGGTGGCGTGGGAGTTGGGGAACTGGCTGTAGGTATCGCCGCCGATGGAGACCTTCGCGCCCTTCCACCACGCGTACTCAGTGAGGCCCGAGCAGTCGAAGCCATAGGTGCCGGCGCCCCGGCCGATGCCGTAGGAGGGTCCGCCCTTACCGCCGCCGCCCCAGCTGTAGGGGTAGCCGATCATGGACCGGGCCGCGGCGACGACGCCGTTCGCGCCACCGAACATCTTCGCCAGCGTCTTGGCGATCTGGAGGAACAGCTTCGTCATCCCGGCGGGGATCGGCGCGAGGTCCTGGCGGATCGCCCGGACGTTCGGGGTGGTGGCCGTCAGGCCCATCCCCTGGGACACCCGACCGCCGCCGGAGTAGCCCTTCAGCAGCCCCTTGCGGGCCAGGGCGCGGAGCCGGAGCATCGCGCCGTGCCCACCGACGTCATCGACCTCCTCCGGCGTCCACACGTGCTCGTCCACCCTCAGCAGCGCCGGGACCGAGTCGTAGGCGCGCGACGATTCGGGGCCGATGCTGGGGATCGGGCCGCCCTTGGCCTTGGCCAGGCCGGGGAACCGGCGGGCGGGGTCGTGGGCGTTGACCCACAGCCCCCGCGCGTTGACGGTCATGTTCACGTTCCGCTTGGCGGTGATCTTGCCGATCTCGTCGTTGACGTCCTTGCGGAACTTCTCCATGGCCTTCGCGGCGCCCTTGAGCTTGCCGCCCAGGCCGGGCACCCACCCGAAGGCCTTCGCCGCGCCCTTCACCACGTTGGTCGCGAAGTTCAGAAACATCCGGGTCATCGTGGTCGTGGACCGCACGACCGCGTCCTTGATCTTGTCGATCGCGGGCTTGGCCTTGCCGTAGTACTCCAGCCACGCCTTCCAGCCCTTCTTGATCGACGCCCAGCCGATCTCCAGGACCTTCCACAGCAACCGGAAACTCTTGATCGAGTAGACGATCCACGTCCCCACGATCTTCAGCGCGATCTTGAACTCGACCGACCACATCTTCAGGAAGAACTTGATCACGAACTCGTAGATCCGCCGGAAGACCTTGAGGATCTTCTCCCACGGAACGTCGCTCTTGGCGATCTCGCCGTAGATGCGGCGGAGCTGAGCGAACAGATCCTTCAGCGCCGTCTTGTAGAACTTGGTGATCGCCGGGGCGATCTTCTTGGAGATCCAGTCGCCCATGTCGCGCAGCGCCGGGACGAGCTTGCTGCGCGCCCAGTCCGCGACCTTCCGCAGTTCGACCCCGAACCGCTGCCAGTCGTTGACGGCCTTGCCCGTCTTCGGGAGCTGGAAGCCCTTGCGGATCTGCCCGCCGAACTTCGCCAGCCCGTCCAAGGCCTTCGCGGCGACCTGGGTCACCTGCGTCTCGACGGTCCGCTTGAACCCCGTCAGCCGCGCCTTGAACGTGCCGTGCAGCGCCTTCCCGGCCCGGTCCGTCGCCCCGGTGAACTGGCCCATCTTCTTCGTGGCCTCGGACGGGTCGATCTTCAGCAGCGCCTTGCCCATGTCCTCGCTCTGGGTGCCGAGGATCTGCTGCGCGAGCGCGTACCGCTTGGTGGGGTCGGTGACCTTGCGGAGCCGGTCGGTGATCTGGTCGAGGGCCTGCCGCGCGACCGGGCCGCCCTTGCCGAACGCGGCCGCCATCTTGTCCGCGTTCAGGCCGAGCTTCTCCAGCGCGGGCGCCGCGGACATGTCCTGGACGCGGATGTTCAGTTCCTTCATCGCGTCAGCGACGACATCGGCGTCCCTCGCGCCGCCCTGCAAGCCCTGCTGGATGATGCCCATGGCCTGCGCGCCCGACAGGCCCAAGTCGCGGAACTGAGTGCTGTACTCGTTGAACGTCTCCAACAAGTCTTCGGCCTTGTTGGCGCCCATCTGCGCGCCGCGCGTCAGGATGTCGAAGGCCTCGCGCGAGTTCTTGGCCAGGCCGGTCTTCATCATCTGACCGACCGCGACCGTGACCGGCCCGACCTCCTCGCCCATCACCGCGGCCAGGTCCATCGCGCGCTTGCTGGTGGCCTGCAAATCCGCCGAGCTCGCGGTCCGCATGCCGTCCATGTTCTGGATGACCTTGGTGATGGACTCGCGGACCTCGTCCATGTTCTCGCCGTAGGCCTTGGAGTACAGCCGCCCGGCGACCCCGCCGATCCGCTGCGACTCCTTGGCCGTGACGCCCAGTTGCGCCTGGAGCTTCGCGCCGGCCTCTTGGGCGTCCAGGCCCTTGGCGATGGCCGGGCCGATGAGCGCCGCGGCGCCGGCGACCGCGCCGAGGATCGGGCCGAGCTTCCCGGCGACCGCGCCGAGCTTGCCCATCTTCCCCGAGCCGGCCTCCACGCCATCGTTCATGTCCTCGATGGCTTCGCCGGTCTCGCGGGTCGTGCGCTGCACGCCCCGGTCCCGGGCGATGAAGTCGAACTGGATTCTCCTGGTTTCAGTACTCGCCACGGTTCGCCTCCTCCCTCTCCTCGCGCCTGCGCTGGTCGATGAACTGGACGAGCCCCACGAACTCGGGCGGGGTCAGGTCCCAGACGGTGATCAGGGTGAGGCCGAACCACCGCCAGAGTCCGTCTGCGTAGGCGATGACTTGGGCTTGGACGCCTCCCCGGTCGCGGGGCCAGATGCCGGAGCGTCCGGCGCCGCCGCCTCGTGGGGGTGGGAGGGCGGAGTCGGGTCGGGGTCTTTTCCCTCGCCGTCCTCCGCGGCCTCGCCGGGCTCGTCGTTGTCCTCCAGGTCGCCGTCCGCCACGTCCAGCTTGAAGTCGCTGGGGTCGATGTCGATGTCCTCGAAGGGCACCTTGACGCCTTCACGGCGATGCAGCATGTCGACCATCGCCAGCACCGCATCGATCGCCGCGCTGGTGATGCCGGTGTCCAGCGCGTCGTCCAGGCCGCCGGCGAACTGGTCGACGCCGATCCCGGCGATCTTCTCCATTCGCTGGAACTCGCGGAGGGTGGGCGTCTCGAACTCCCACTTGTGGCTCGCGCCCTCGCATGCGGGAACGAGGCATTTCTGAATCGTGATGATCATGTGCCGCCGCCTAGCTCGTCCATCGTTTCCTTGATCACCTTCGCGACCTCGGCCTGCACGGCAGGGATGTGCGGCCGGATGGTCACGAAGAAGTAGGGGTGGGCCCGCTGCACCTTCCACGGGTCGTGGCCCCACGACGGGGACCGCCACCGCGGCAGCGTCCCCTCCAGGTACTTGGGGAGGTTCTTCTCCCCGTCCGGGAAATGGCGGGTGTCCACCCGCAGGCGGACGCCGGCGTACTTCCCGGTGAGGCTCGCCTTGACCTGGACGCCGCGGGCGGTCGCGTCGCGCAGCCGGCGGGGCCGAGCAGCCCGCGCCGCGACCGACCGGCCCTCGCTCGTCCCGCCCGGCGTCGCCTTCACTGCCCGCTTGATCTCCGGCGCGATCGGCTGCACGCTCCGCCGCATCCGCTTCAGCGCTTCCTTCTTCAGGTCCTTGCGGCCCGCACGCTGAAGGTCCCGGCCGAGGCGGGCCAGGTCACGGGATGAGACGGAGACGTGCATCAGAGATCACCCGCCTTCGAGGTACTCCGCAGCGCGCCGAAGAAGGACCGGATCATCGCCGAACCTCCCGAGCGCCGTGTTGCAGTCGCCGCACAGAAGGCCGCGCACCCGCCCCGTTCGGTGGCAGTGGTCCACGTGCAGCCCCGTCCTGCCGCCCCAGCCTCTCCATTCCTGTCGGCAGAGCGCACAGACGCCGCCTTGGCGCTCCATGAGCGCCCGGTATTCCTGGTAGGTCAGGCCGTACCGTCGCAGCCGCTGATACATCCGCCTGCATTCGAGCGTGCAGTAGTACTGCTTGCCGCCCGGCTTGGGGACAACGGTGAACGTCTGGCCGCACGTGAGACACAGGCGCTCGTACGGCTCTGCGTCCTTCCGCTTCTCCTCCCACATCGCGCGGAGCGACTGAGACAGATTCTGGGAATGCTCCAGCGTCCTTACTGAGGGACGACCAGCGATCATCTTCTCGATGTGCGCGCGCCGATCCTCGGGCGACCTTCGCGCCCACGCCTCGCGATGCTTGCTGGCTCTGTGCTCTCGATCCCCGATCACATGGAGTTCGCCGTACTTGCGTAGCTGATTCCCGTGCGCCTTGCAGAGATCGTGGGCTTCTGCTGGGCGCGAGCACTCGGGACCGGTACACGTCGAACTGGTCTGCGAGGCGGAACGGCGCAATGGCCGCAACTCCTCCCCGCGAAGCTGCATCCGGCGATGCGTCGCACACAAGCCGGTGCCACTGTGCCGCATCTTGTTCTTGCATCCGTCGAACGAACATTGCGCCGTGTTCACCCCCTACATGTTAGTAGTAGTTATCGCTCAGAGAGTGGTATCTGTACTGACGTACCGGAACTGGTAGGCCGGGTCAACGCCGTTGTCGTAGACCTCGAAGTCCACGCTGGCCTTGACCAGGCCGGGGCCGTCCACGCTCGGCCCGGACTCCTTGAACTTGATCGCCGGGGCGATGAAGCTGAGGTGGAACGGCTCGCCGGTGTCGGCCTCCCCGAACTCCAGGGTGAGTTCCAGCGCGAGCGCCTGGTAGGCCTTGTACACGTCGTACAGTTCGGCCTTGGCGAACTCGGCGTCGAGGCTGCCGGTGACGGTGGGGTAGTCGTTCTCCAACTGCTCGGCCTTCAGGCCGGCGTTCCCCACGCCGTACCTGTCCACGGCCATCGGCGACTCGCCCTTGAGCTGGATCTGGTTGACGACCGCGGCGACGGCGGTGCCGCCGGTGATGGTCGTCGCGCCGCCTGCGGTGGCCGGGGTGCCTCCCAGGCGCAGCGTGGCGTGGGAGAAGTTGAACAACTCCGCCCCGCTGGCGTAGCTCGCGGTGGCCAGCGCCGTGCCGGTGTCCTCGTCCCGGCCGTCCATCGTCACGCTGAGCTTGAGGTGGTCGCCGTCCTGGACGGTCATCTCCCACTGGGTGACCTTGCAGCCGGTGTAGGTGAACGGCCGCACCGTGCCGGTGCCTGGCTCGGGCCGCCCCACCTGAACCGTGAGCGACTTGCCGAACATGTCGCCGGGGGTGTGGATCTGCTCGTAGGCGTCCGACGAACCGATCTGCGTCGCCGTCGCCGACGACCCGATCATCGCCTTCAGCAGCAGGCCAAGGCCCTTGTTGGGGACCTTGATGTCGACCTTGCCGTTGACGTCCTTCCGGCTGACCGAGACGCGGGAGGCGCGCTTGAACTTGCGGCCGGCGCGCAGGCCTTCGCCTTCCAGCCACGTCGGCATGAACTTCATGTCTTCGTTGTCGAACTCGACGAACCGCGTCGGCGTGACGCCGGTCCCGAACGTGACCTCCGGCGCGAACCCCAGCTGCGCGTCCAGACCGCTCCGGGTCCCCATCAGTCCTCACCCTTCTTGGTCTTCACGGGGGCGACGTCGGTGACGTCCTCCCACAGGTCCGCCGGCCAGACCGGCGCCGGGTCGTCGTCGCTCCCCGCGCACAGGGCGTCGGGGATGTCGATGACCTCGCCGGAGCGGACGTTGCCGACGTAGCTGCCTCGCACGTTGATCTCGTGGCCGAGGTCGACCTTCTTGCCGGCCTCGTCGCGGCCCGGGTTCGCCGGGCCGATGAACCTCTTGCGCATCGACTCCTCCTCAGGTGATCCGGGACCGGACCGGGATGTTGATCGTGAACACCAGGACCGCCGCCAGGCCCTGGCTGTTGGTGGGGTAGCGCAGCGCCACGTCGCTCACGGCGGCCGCGCCGCCGGTGGTGAAACCGCCCAGACCGGGGTCGGCGCGCAGACCGTCCTCGATCGCCTTCAGCAGCGCCGTAGCCGCCTCCCGCCGGGGCCGTAGCGTCGTCTCCGCGTTCCCCGTGCTGGAGCCGACCGCGCACACGACGTCGATCGACTCGTCGCGCACGAGCGCGCCCAGGCCTTTCCACGCCTGGGTGGAGCGGGCGGCGTCCTCCTCCTCGTCGACCGGGCCGTCCCCGCCGACCACCGCCCACTCCCCGGTGGGGAAGGACACCTGCGGGCCGTCCGCGACGAGCGTCCCGGCCGGCAGCGAGGCCTCGAAGAGGGCAACGAGGCGGTCGATCGCGTCGGGAATCTGCGTGCTCACGCGAACCCCGCCCACTCGCCGATCTCGACGCCAAGCAGCTCCTGCGCCCGGCGCGGCACGCTGTAGGCGTACCGGGGATCGAAGTCGTCGGAGGCCTGCGAGAACGGGCCCGCGGCCGCCGGGCGCTGCGTCTCCCACATGTGCTGAAGGATGATCAGCCCGGCCAGCCGAACCTCCGCCAGCTCGTCCTTCACGGCCGTGGTGTCGGCGACCTTCCCCGCGACGTAGACCACCTGGACGCTCTGCAAGCCCGGCAGGAACGCCGTCCGCGCCGCCCCCGCCACCCGCGACAGCACACCCGACTCCGTCGCCGAGTAGGCGCCGGCCTCGAGGTCGGTCCCGCTGTCGGTGACGGTGGTGACCGACGCGACCGGGATGTTCGACAGCAGCACCTCGCCGGCGCCGCCGTCGAACTGCTCGGTCACGGTCCGGTGGATGACCGCGCCGACGTACCGCTCGACGACGCGCGTGACGCCGCTGATGTACCCGGCCAGCTCCGCGTCGGAGTCGGTGTTGTCCGGGTCGATGTTCAGCTGCGCCTTGGCGTCCTCGAGGGTGAACAGGTCGGTCGCGGCCATCGGCTACGCCCGTTCCTTCGGCGTCTTGTCCTCGGCGGTCTCCTTGCGGGGCCGGCCCGGGCCGCGCTTGGGCCGCGCCTCGGCCGGCAGCACCTCGCGGTACTCGCGGGCCTTGACGCGCGCCTCGGCCGCGCGGACGTCCTGCCCGGCCTCCTCGTGCCCGGCCGCCTCGCGCTCCAGGCCCTCGGCCGCCTCGCGGATCTCGTCCTCCACTCGCGTGATCTCCTTGCGCACCAGGCCGGCGCGCTCGTCCAGGCCGCGCGCCTCGCACGTCGCCAGCTCGTCGCGGTAGCCCTGAAGCTCCGCCGCCAGGTCGTGGTCAGCCATGTCCACCTCCCTGCTATGAGGGCGGCCCCCGCTCGGGGGCCCAGGGGCCGCCCAGCCTGTGATCAGTAACCGGCCGGCGGGATCACGCCGGTACCGGAGACGACGGAGATGGCCTCGGGACGCCGGTTCGCCATGAACGCGACGTAGTTGTAGACCTGGAACCGGACCTGGAGCGTCCCGGACAGGACCTCCTGAAGGACCCGGGTCCGCATCGACCCCTCCCACAGGTACAGGTCGGGGAACCGCGCCACGATCACGCGGGACTCGTTGGTGCCCGTACCGAGGTTGGAGGGCAGGTTCCCGTCCAGCACGGCGGGCAGGCCGATTGACAGCATCCCGACCGGGCCCTCGGTGCCCAGGCCGTTCTGGTCGGCCATCGGGTTGGACGCCACCGCGGGCGGCACGATCAGCGGCCGGTTGGTCGTGTCGAGCTGCGCCGTCCCCCAGTACCAGATGGAGGGCAGCAGCACCGCCGCCGTGGCGGGCATCTTGCGGCCGGTGTAGACCTTGCTCGCGGCCTGCGCCAGCGGCGGGTACAGCTCCGGCAGCGTCGGCGACGCGTCGGTGTAGGTCACCGAGTTGATCGACCCGACGTTCAGGATCCCGGTGACCTGCCCGTTGGAGCCGGTGCCGGCGAGGACCTGGACGTCGACGCGCTGGTTGTAGTCGGCGATCAGGTCCGAGAACACGATCTCGTCGAACCCGATCGGGGACTGGTCCAGCAGCTGGATCGCGACGTCCTGCTGACCGGCGATCGTGCGGACCGGCGCGCTCACCGTCGCGTCCGTCATGTCGGTCGAGGTGACCGATCCGGCGTCGGCGGTCTGCACGCCGGTGGCGGTGCCGGTCGCGACCTTCGGCATGTTGATCGAGTCGGTGCCGCCCGGCAGCGTCATGTTCCGGCACAGGTTCGCGGTCGGCCGCCCGTACCGCGGCAGGTCCACGTAGTCGTCGATCAGCCACAGCGGCGGCACGAAGTAGCCGCCCTGCCCGTCCGTCCTGTTCGGGTTCGTGCGCCTCTCGAACGCGCTCTCCCGCGCCCGCTCCGACAGGTCGCCCAGGCCGCGCAGCTCGCGGCGGGCGGCCTCCTCGCGGCGCTTCTCCCGGGCGGGCATCTCCACCCGCAGCTCGGCGGCGTGCCGCTGGAGCCGATCGGCCGCGCCGGAGTCACTGCGCAGCTGCGCGCGGGCCAGGTCGAGGAAGTAGGAGTGCGGGCCGCCGCGCTGGTAGGTGAGCGGCTCGTTCACCTGCGCGCCGGCGGTGCGGCGCTCGGTGGGGGCGTCGGGCTTCTCGGCGCCGTACTTGGCGCGCAGCTCGTTGGCGGCCTGCTCGCGCTTGGCCTGGTCCTCCAGCTCGGCGATCCGGGCCTGGAGGGGCTTGATCTCCTCGTCGTCCAGCTTGACGATCGCGTCGCGCTTCTCGGTCCAGACCTTCGCCTCGTCGGCGTTCAGGTCGCGCTTCTCGGCGGTCGGCGCCTTCAGGACCTCGTCGAGGTCGGCCTTCAGGTTGGCGCGCTTCTCCAGCAGCTTCTCCAGCTGCTCGCGGAGGAATTTGAGCATCGGTAGCTCCATCAGGGAACGGCAATGAACGCCCGGTCCCCTGATGGGTGGGAACTCCCGTGGTGCTCACACGATCTGAGTCCGGCGGGGTCCCCGGCGCGTCTTAGACGCGGGCTACTGATCGGAAGTGTACTTCGGTCGGGCTTGTTGGCAAATAAGACAGGACGGGCCGCGGTGCGTCGGCCGCTCCTGGCAGTGCACGCAGGGCATTTGCGCCCGCTGCTCGGGCGTCGCGGCGTAGTAGGCCCGGCGCCGGGCCTTCAGCGTCCCGGGCGTCACACCGCGCGGCTTCGGCTGCGCGAGGACGCTCGCGCCCGACCGCTCCGCCAGCGGCAGCGCCCGCTCCGGATTGTGCTGCTGGTTGTACGGCGGCCGGAACCGCCGGATCAGGTCGGCCTCCCGGGCGAGCACCTCGTCCCGCGTCGCGAAGTGCTCCAGCGTGCACCCGACCGCCAGCTCCCACCAGTCCTTCAGGTCCGCGTGCTCGTGCGCCCGCCGGACACCCCGCTCGGTGATCCCGACGTACAGCAGTTGCCCGCTGACGCCGAAGTACTGGTAGACGGTGCAGGGTTTCGTAGACTCGGCCATGTCGACCTCTCATCCAGGTTGGCCACGCCCCGGGGGTGTTCCAGCACCCGCCGGGGCTCTTTGTTCACAGACCCAGCAGTTCACTCTCGGCGGTCACGGCGCCAAGTGGAAGCCCGGCCGCCGGCGCGGCGGCGAACCGGCGGCCGAGCCGCTCATAGAGGGACAGCGCGTCCTCGTCGGACATGCGGTCCCAGTCCTGCGACCTCATCGCCACGTTGGTCGCCGGGTTCGCCCCGAAGTTCACCACCGACACGTCGCCGCGGTGCATGTCCACTTCGTAGATGTCGCGCTGGTCGTAGTCCGGGCTCCACTGCTGCCGGATCACGCGGAACGCGAAGCTCATCTCGTCGACCGCGCCGTCCTCGATCGCCGTGAGCATGTCACGGACGTCCGTGCGGATCGGGTTGACGTCGGCGGACATGTGCAGGCCCTGGCTGTCCTCGGCCAACCGGAGCGTCCCGGCCTTGGTGTAGGCCATCGACACGCCGCCATGGTTGAGTAGCAGCTGCACCTGCGGGTGCTCCGACAGGGTCTTCTTGAACGCACCCTCGCGCATGACCTCGGTGTAGGCGCCGAACGGGTCCCACATCTCGAAGCCGTGCTCGGTCACCGAGGCGTAGCCCTCGACGGTGGTCGGCCCGTCGCCGCTGGCGGCCTTGCGGACCTCCAACTGGATGCCGTAGTGGCGGCGCTCGACGCCCTTCCGCACGGCGCGGTCAGCCTTGTTCATCAGTTCTGCACCTTCACCGGGACGGGCGGCGGCGCCGGACTGGCCTCCGCGGGTAGCTCGTCGCCGCCCTCCAGCGGCGGCAGGTCTTCCTCAGCACGAGCCTCGTTCACGGTGCCCATGCGGTTCCGCAACGCGATCTCGTGCGCCTGATACCGCGTCAGCAGGTCGCTGCGCAGCAGGCCCTTGCGGTTGAACTTCACGTTCCGGCCCGCCGGCAGCAGCATCGTCAAGATCCGCTCCAGCCGCACCAGCCACGGATCCACGCTGTAGGTCAGCAGGTCCAAGCTGCGTTGCTCGATGTTGGCGTAGGTCAGGGACTCGCCCGTCTCGTACCCGAAGATCTGCGCGTACCCGGGCCCGAACAGCCGGCAGCACTCGGCCGAGGTGGCGCCCTGGGTCTCCAGCATCTGCGACTCGTTCGGCGCGACCTGGATCGTCTGGAACTTCCACCCTCCGCCGAGGACGAGCGGCTCGCGCGCGCCGCCGCGCAGCGCCGACAGGAACCGCTCCTTAGCCGTCTTCGCCTGGTCGGGCTTCAGATGCGCGTCCGTGGTCAGCAGCCCGGACGGGTGCGCGCCCTGATGGAACCAGCGGAGCCCGAACTGCGTCGACTCCACCCCCAGCGAGACGACCCCGGCGCCGTACTCGATCGGAGACGCACCCAGCAGCCGACCCGGCACCGGGTACACCCGCCGGTGCCACACGTCCCGGGTCGGGACCTCGCGGCCGTTCATCCGCCACTCCGGCGGGTCCCCGTTCCACGGCTGGTGGACGCTCACGTGGTCGGGGTGCTGCAACTGGATCATCGTCGGGGTGCCGCGCAGCGTGTCGCGCATCCCGTCCGGGACGATGCCGTACAGGTTGCCGCGCAGCATGAACGACAGGACCGCCTGATACAGCCAGTCGGGCAGCCCGTGCCCGTCGCCGCCGAGGTCGGCCAGCCACGCCGGGACCGGCAGGCGCCGCTTGTCGGGCGCGTCGGAGGAGAACACCTCGATCGGCATGCACTCGGCAATCGTCGCGGTGAGATTCACGCACCCCCACACCGCGACCTTCTGCAAGCTCCACTCGATGCCCGTACCGCCCGGCACCGGTCCGCCGGCCTCGGAGTTCGCAGGGATCACGCTGGAGGCGGCGAAGAACGAACCGAGGTTCGCCGCGCGCCGCTCGACGCCGCGGCCGAACAGGACGCTCACGGCGAGGACCCTTCGCCGGGCCGCCGCCGATCGTCGAGCCGGTCGGCCAGCAGCGCCGCGCCGGCCACGATGAACCCGGCCGGGTGCCACGCCTCATACGCCCCGTACGCCACCAGCACCACACCCGCCAAGGCCCGCACCGCCAGAACCCCCGCCAGCACGGCCCGCAGCGCCGTCCCGACCGCGCCAGCCGCGCGGGCGATCACGGGTACCCCAGTCGCGCGGCGGGCCGCCAGGCGACGCCTCAGCGCCCCCGGCCGACCCGCCGCCCCAACCGCTACCACGCGCACTCCACCCGCCTATTGTCAACCATGGTTGGCAGGAACCTCAACATTGGTTGATATCCGGCTACCAGATGTCGTTCAGCGGGTCGTCGTCCTCGGCACCCCGCTCGTTGTGTGCATACGCCGCGTTCGTCACCGCGACCAGCGGACAGATGTCGGCGTCGCCCCGCCGGTCCCACGTCTTGCGATCCCCGAGCGGCCGGTCCGTAGCGCCCTTGACCGCGTCGTTCAGCGGCTCCTGGTCCAGGTGCACCACGTCGCGGGAGTCGGTGATCCCGTCCACCACCTGCCCGTACGCCTGCGCGACCTCACCCGAACCCAGGCTCATCACCTCGATCCCGGCGTCCTCCAGCTGCCGGATCAAGCTCGACGCCGGGCCGCCCTTGTCGACCGCGACCGCCGCCACCTCGTACCGCTCGCACAGGTCCACCACCCGCGGCACAACCCACGTCGACCCCGCCTCGTGCGCGATCACCTCCAGCACCAGCGCCCCGCCCTCGTCGCGGAACGCCGCGCCGATCGCCGCCATCGACCGGTCAGGCGTCATGTCGACACTGAACGCCGGCCGCCGCGCGCCCTCGTCGCCCGGGCGCGGGCCCTCGCCCTGGACGGCCTGGCGGCCCCACTGCTGCTCGGTGATGACCTCCCAACCGCCCTCGTCCTCCTCGTCGGGCGGGTAGTCGGAGATGCCGAGCCGCTCGCGGGCGAACTCGACCGCGCCCATCGTGCGGAGCTCGGCCGCGACGAACCGCTCGGTCAACCGGATCCCGTACGCCGGGTTCGCCTGCGCCCACAACCGCGGGTCGGCCATCGCGCCCTTCACCCGCGGATGGTCGTCCGGCAACGACCACTCCAAGAACGCCAGCCCGTCCCCCGCCGCGGCGCCCTTCTTCAGGTACCGGCCCACCACCTCCGCGGCCAGGCCGAGCCGCTCGGCGATCCCCTCGACCGCCTCACCGGCGGCCGCGTGCCGCGCGCAGATCGCGGCCAGCGCCCGATGCCTCAGCTTGCCGAGCTGCTCGGAGATCTCCCAGCCCTGGCTGCTGGCGTAGACGATCTGGGGGTTCGGGCGCGCGGACATCGTCGGCATGATCGCGCCCATCATCGCCGCATCTAGCTTGAACGCTTCGTCCAGGATCGTCTTGTCGCCGGAGAACCCCCGCGCGGACTTGTCCGAGCGGGCCTTGAACAGCAGCCGCTGCCCGGACCGCAGCAGGATGCCCTCCTTACCGTGGGCCTCCGACACTTTCCGCACCCGCCGCGACAGGTCCGGGCACCCCATGATCAGCTCTTGGATCCGCAGGAACATCTCCCGCGCCGTGTCGAACTGGTGGGCGCTGAACAGGATCAGCGGGTCGTCGAACAGGAACAGGCACGCCAGGACGTAGGCCTCCAGCGCTCCACCTTTTCCGTTTTGCCTCCCGACGATCAGGACGTTCTCCAGGCTGTTCCACTGCCTCGGCGCGGTCGGCGACTCGGCGGTGAAGTCGTTCAAGACGTCGGCCTGCCACTCGTCCAGGTCGAGGCCGGCCAGCCCCGCCAGGTCCCGGACATCCGCGCCCCACGTCCGCTCGTAGGCCGGGACCGTCCGAAGCCGCGGCCGCCGCGCACCCCGCAGGCTCACGCGCCGCGCTCCTCACGCCGCGACCGCAGCTCGTCCAGCCCGTCCTTCGCCGGCGCCGGCGGCCACAGATCAGCCAACCGGCGCAGCGTCTCCCGCAGCTCCTTCGCCACCTGCGCCGCCTGCTGAGGGAGGGTCGCCTTGTCCTGCCGCCGCGCCAGGTCGATCGCCGACGCCCCAAGCGTGCTCGCCTCGGCCTCCTTGCCCATCGACGCCACCTCGGCCCGCGCCGCCTCCTCCACCGGCCCCATCACACGCCCCCTGACCTGCGCTCATCACAGCCCGTCACCGTTTTCTCTCGCGAGGGGAGAGAAAACGTGGACTTGGTGACGGGTCTTCCTATATCCGTGATCAAAAACCGCTGACCTGCGGCAACGCGGTCGCGTGGTCGGGTGGTCATGGGCTCTCCTCTCGGTTGATCGTGGTCACCATGCCCGCATGCCCCTGGGGTCTGCTTGCTCTCCGTGTTCGGCGAGCCAGGTGTCGATCAGGCGGTGCCAGGCCTTGGGCCGGTCCTTGGCCCTGGCGTGCAGTACCTCGGGCGGTGCGGTGAGGGTGATGACCTGGGCTCCTGCCTTGGCGTACTGGCGTTGCCGGCCGGGGCTGGGGCTGGTGTCGATGATCCATACTCGGGCGCCGCCGCGGTGGCAGCCGATGGCTGCGCGGATCGCGGTCTGGCGTGCGGCCTTGGCGACGTAGGCGACGGGGGCGGGGTGGTCGTGGCTGTCCGGGCTGCCGAGCGCGACGGCGAGGGCGTCGTAGTCGACGACGATGTCGCCGGGCTTGGCGTGCGTCTGGACGTGGGTGGTCTTGCCGACGCAGGGCGGGCCGGTCACGACGGTGAGCACGTCACCACTTCCTCGGGCGCCAGGGCTTGCGCTTGCTGCGCTGGGTGGATCCGTCGCCCCAGCTGGAGTTGCACCCGTAGTGGGCGGGGGCGTAGTTGGCGAGGACGGTCTGCCCGCCGTTGTTGCGCTCCTCGATGTGGTGGGCGGAGAAGCTCCAGCGGGATCGGGTGGGTGGTCCGCCGTCCTTCTCTGGCCGGGTGTCGATCGGCTGGTGGCAGAGGTAGCAGGGCTCGCCGGCCGCGGCTCGCTTGCGGACGATGACGGCGATGACCTGATGGCGCTTGCCGAGGCCGGGCTTGGCCATGGTCAGTCCCGCTCGGGGTTGGGGTCGTAGACCATGACGGGTTCGATGTCGGGGCCGAGGACGACGAGGTTCACGCCCGGCATCCGTTCGGCGAACTTGGCCCTGAGCTGATCGACTTCGTAGTCGCTGAGCATGCGCCGGGCGTAGCGGATGACGAGCGTCTGCCCCGGACGGACGACGGTGACCTGGTCGGGCTGCTCGTCATCGACGGCAGGGGTGGCGGACGCGTCCTGTGGACGGTCGGGCATCGGGCTCTCCTCTCGGCGGGCCGCCCCGACGCACCACGCGTGCACGCCGGGGCGGCCGGTCGGCTACTGCTCGGCGGTCAGGGCGGGCCCGCGGAACGCCATCTCGGTAGCCGTCCCCTCGTCGACCTTCGGGCCGAAGATGGAGCGGGCGGCGTCGTCGGCACGGCAGATCTCGTACGTGCTCGTCATGTCGGTGATGCGCATCTCCTCGCCCTCGGCGGCGTCGTCGAAGGGCGCGGCCACGATCGGGACCTCGTCGGCGTCGAAGCGGCGGATGGGCATGGACAGCTTGATGGCCTCGCCGTCCTCGGTGGTGAGGTGGGCGATGGCCGTGAAGCCGGTAGGTGAGGCGCCGAATATGCCGAGGAGCCCGGACTTCTCCATGGCGTGGTGCATGAGCTCCTTGGTGTTCTCGAAGTACTCCTTGCGCCAGGGGCTGTGGGTGGCGAAAACGCGCATCACGAAGTCGTGGTGGACGAGGAGGTCCCGCGCGTCGCCGGCCTCGATGAGGTGCACGGAGGGGTGGTCGTCTTCGCGGCCCTCCTGGTCCTGTTCGGCGAGCTCTTCGAGGAAGAGGCGGTAGAGCTCGACGTCGTCGAGGCCGGTGGGCTCGATGAGGCTGAACAGCCGGACCCAGAATCCGCCGTCGGGCTCGCTGAGGACCACGCGGACGGACCCGAAGCCCCACAGGTTCGCGTGCGTGTCCGGGTTGAAGTGCAGGCCCTGCTGCTCGGCGAAGTCGACGAGCTTGTCGAGCGCGTCCCAACTGTTGCGGTCGGGCTCGGTGGTGCGCAGGGTGGCGACGGCCTCGCGCATGTCCGCGATGTGCTGGGCGTGGACGCTGGTGGTGGTCTGGTCGGTCATGGCTAGGCTCCCCTTCAGGCCGGGGCTGTTAAGGGCAGCCCCGGCCTCGTTGTGGTCGGTCATCGGGTCGCGTCGATGAGGGCGGCGATAACGAGCAGGGCGACGAGCACCAGGGGCACGAGGCGGACCATCGTGACGGCCCACCGCCGTTGGAAGTCGTTCACAGCTCCGCCTCCAGCCGGAACCGCTCGTAGGTCGCGCGGGCGTGCTCGACGACCCGCGCGGTGTGCTTCAGGCACAACTGGACGTCGGCCTCGGGATCGAGGACTTCGCCGGTGCATCGTTCGTCGTTCGCCCGGATGTATCGGCACCGGATGATGCGCTTGGGCGCCTGCTCGCTGATGGGCATGTGGATCTCCTTCTGGTGGGGGTTGCTCAGAACGGCGGGTCGTCGCTGAAGCCCTGGCGGCCCTGCTGCTGGCCGGCGGGCGCGCTCTGGCCGAACCCGCCGCCGGCCGGGGCGCCGCCGGACCGCTGGGCCTTGGTGACCTTCGCGGTCGCGTTGCGGAGGGAGGGGCCGATCTCGTCGACCTCGACCTCGAAGACGGTGCGCTTCTCGCCCTCGCGGGTCTCGTAGGAGCGCTGCTTGAGGCATCCCTGCACGATGACCCGCATGCCACGGGTGAGGGACTCGGCGACGTGCTCGGCGGCCTGCCGCCAGACGTTGCAGGTCAGGAACATCGCCTCCCCGTCCTTCCACCCGTTCGCGGCCTTGTCGAAGAACCGGGGCGTGGAGGCGAGGCGGAAGGACGCGACCGCCTGGCCGCTCGGGGTGAAGCGCAGGTTCGGGTCCTCGACGAGGTTCCCGACAATCGTGATCTGGGTTTCTCCGGCCATTTCAGCTCTCCTTCTTCGGCTGGCAGGTGGGGCAGATGTGGACTCCGGACACGCCTTCCGGCATCCAGTCCGGGTTCCAGACGACGCACTCGTTGCCGCCGCACTTCGGGCACTCGCAGCACGGGCCGCGGTGGAACCAGTCGGGGTGGTCGGCGAAGACTCGGGCGATGATGGCCGCGCTAGCGGCGGAGGTCTCGCCGCTGGCGATGTGGGCCTGCAGCTCCCGCTCGTACCGCTGGTACTCCGGCACGTTGGGGTCGGTGAGCCGCTCGTGCCATGCGACCTGGCCCTCGGTAATGCACAGGACGCTGCAGAACCGCCGCATGTGCGCGGTGGTGACGAGGGTGACGTGGTCGCGGTCGAGGGGCTTGCGGCATTGCAGGTTCGCGCAGGCGAACCAACCGATCTCTTCGTGGATGCTGTTGATCAAAATCCCTTTCCTCCGATCGTTTCGGGTGCGATCTGCCAGGGCCATCCCTCGGGGTCGCCCCAGGTCAGGTGTGTGGGCCAGTTGCGTTCGTCGCGGGCGCCGCGCCAGGGGCGGACCTCGACGTCGCGGTACGGTTCGCCAGGTCGGACCTCTTTGCCGGGGTCGGGCGCGATGCCGAACCCGAACTCCGGCCAGCGCAGTAGCAGCGAGGAGCCGAGCGGGCGGACAGAGCGGTTCTTGCCTGCCTCGCCGTGCCCGGCGTGGGCCTCGGTGACCAGGGCGCAGTCGGCCTTGGTGCGGGCGGCGTCGAGGATGCCGACGACCTTGCGGGCGACGCGCTCGTCGTTCATGTCGCCCATGTGGAGCCGGTAGAACGGGCCCACGATGAGCAGGTCGGGGCGGTGTGCCGTGACGCGCTCCATGAACCACGCGGCGTCGTTCTCGCGGGTGAGGTCGATCCCCTCGGGCCGGTGGATGAGCCGGAGCCCGCCGTCGGGGACGCGGCGCCGGGTCTTGATGGAGGCGGCGGCGAGCGGGCGGAACCGGCGGCGGCCCTGGCGCTCGGAGTTCTCGCAGTCGATCATCAGGACGCGCCGCGGCTCGTAGGTCTCGCCCCAGGCGAACGGGTGGATGCCCGCTGCCGCGCAGACGGCGAGCTGCCGGGTCAGCATGGATTTGCCGAGGCCCTCGAAGCCAGTGAGGATCAAGCGGTCGCCGCGCTCAAGCAGGCCGGGTATGACCCACTCGTACGGAGGGTCGGACTGGCCGATGAACTCCCACAGGTCCACGGCGAGGTCGACCCTGGCGGGCTCGTCGCTGGTCCAGGTCTCGACGAACTCCTCGATCGTCTTGCCGGCGGCGAGGTGGTCGGCGGCGTCCTTCCCTGCGGCTGCCTCGACGATGCGGATGCGGGCTGCGATGCCGTCGAGCATGGCGGCAACCTGCCGGGCGTGCGCCTGGCCGGGCTTGTCCGCGTCGGCAACGATGGTGACCTCGGCGTCCCGGAGAGGTTCGCCGTATTCGGCGCGCCAGCCCTGGCCGGTCCCGCCCGGGTTGCAGGTGGCGACGACGCCGCGGGCCTCCAGGGCGTGGACGTCCTTCTCGCCCTCGCAGATCCACACCGGCTTGCCGTCGCGCAAGGCCCCGATCACCGCGGGCAGCCGGTAGAGGACGCGGCGGGTGTCGCCGAGGCTCCAGCGGTATCCGCGCTTGGCGGTCGGGTCGGGGACGCGGCATGGGAACTGCTTGCCCAGAGTCCGCATGACCTGGAACAGCAGGACGCCGTTCTCGTCCACATAGTCGTAGACGGCGATGGCGGGCCCGTGCGGTGTCCACTCCTCGCGCCGCTGATCGTCGCGTGGCGTGCAGATGTCGGCCTCGGTGAGCCCGATCGCGGCGAGGATGTCCACGGTCTCGCATCCGGCCTGGCACTTCAGTACGACCGGCTGGGTATGGCCGGGCGAGACCGACAGGGACGGGTTGCGGTCGTCGTGGGCGGGGCAGCGGGCCGAGAACGAACCGCCGGACTGGCGAACACCTTCCAGCTTGGGGAGGACGAGTTCGCGGAGGACGTCCATCAGTTGTCCAACCATCCGCCGACGGCGCGCAGGTGCGGGCCGGACTCGTCTTCCCAACGCTCCCCGTTCAGCCAGCCCTCCGGCATCTTGATCTTCTGGCGTGGCGTGCCCTCACGGGCCATCCGGTCGCGGTAACGCTCGGCGCCGGTGATGATCACTTCGGGGTCGGTCTTCTTGACCGCAGTCGCCCACCTGGTCCGCGCGACCTTCTTGCCGTCCTTGCGGGGGTAGGCGTCCCAGAAGCGGCACCACTGCGGGTCGTCATCGCTGCCGGGCGTCGGCCGCTTCGATGTGGAGGTCGAGTGCTCCATGCAGGTCTCCATCGAGGTACTCGATGGAGGTACTTCCTGTACTGCATCTGATGTGTAGTGCATCTGTGTGTCGGAGGCCGTTTTGGATTCCGCGACACCCTCCGCGCGGACTCCGCTCGGATTCCGCGCGGAAGTGGTGTCGGAATCCGCAGCGCCCTCCGAGACGCCCTCCGTCGCCTTGCGCTTCCGCTCGCGGTCCTTGGCTCGGTAGCGGCCGATCTCGTCGGCGCTGCGGTTCCACTTCAGCCAGCTACGCACCTGATAGCCGTCGTCCACGGCCTCCCAGAGTTCGACGTCGACGAGCCGTCGGGCACGCTCCACGGCATCGCTCATCCCAACGCCCACGAACCGCACGAGCTGGGTCCGGCTCAGGTAGCCGTCCTGCTCGGGTCGCGAGGCGCAGAAAGCCAGCCCGCGGATGAACAGCAGCTCGGCCGCCTCGCCGGCCTCGGCGATGGCGTCGTCCATGAAGTAGTTGGCGGCCAGTGGGGCGTAGGTCCCGACGCGGCGGACGCGCTCGATGGCCACCTATCCCTCCTCATGGTTGATGAGCCCGCACGACGGGCAGTAGGAACCGGGGGCAACGCGGTCGCCGCACTCGAAGCAACCCCGAAACGGGGCGAGCTGGCCGTCGAGCGCCGCCACGATGTCGACGTGACCCTGCCGGGTGGCGATAGCACGGGCACGGGCGATGCGGCCGCGCAGGTCGACGAGTGTGGACAGCTCTTCGCCGATGAGCTGGAGGGCGGGGCCGTACTGGGCTTCACGCTCGCGCTCGGCCGCTCGGGCGTTCCGCGTGGCCCGCTTCCCCTCCGTGGTGCCGGACTCCTCCGGCTGGTTGTTGATCACAGGACACCCCAATGTGTCGAGGGTTGATCGCTGGCGCGGCGGCCGGGGAAGGTGCCGTCGCGTGGAGAGGTGTGGAGGTGGGGAGGGTCAGCCGGTCAGGCGGCCGGTCGCTCGGAAGCTGCGTTCCTCGGCGGCGAAGCCCTGGACGAGGGCGGCCCATGCAACGACCGCAGGACCGTTCCCGAGGACGTCGATGCGGGCGGCGGTCGCGAGCGCCGCGCCAACCTGGCGGGCCGCGCTGGCGGAGGCGTCGGCGGACCGGAGGACGCCATGGATCAGCACGGTCGCCAGCCCGCCGTCAGCGTCCACAGCGGCGCACGCGCGGTTGGCGGCGGTCTCGTCCACGAAGCCGTGCCGGTCGACCTGCAACTCGATGAGGGCGCCAACCTGGATCGCGGGCGCCCTCATCGGGTCGCCGCCCGGTCCTTGGCGGCCTGCTCTTCGACCCAGTTGAGCAGGTCGGACTCCCAGGCGACCAGGCGTCGGCCGAGGCGGAAGATGAAGTCCATCTCGCCCTTGTGGCGCTTCCACCGGATGGAAGCCTCGGGCATAGGGAGCCGCTCGACGATCTCCTCGAACGGCAGCAGCCGGTCCTCGGCACGTGCGTGTGCCGGTCGACTGCCGTTGGTAACGTGCATGACATCTCCGCTGGTAGGTGGGGATAGCCCGGCGAGGTCTGTACTTGGCGGTTCGGCCCTCGCCGGGCCCCCGGAAGGTACTGCTGGCGACGCAACGGCGCTGCGCGTCACACAGCACAGCACACGCCACCCCCTTGCGTCAATGCGCACCCCGCATTACCGTTGCGCCGTGTGCAGCGCTTGGCAGATGTGGGGTGGAGTGTGTGAGCGAGGTCAGTGCGGAGCGTCGCCTGGGTGCCTGGGTGCGCGACGCACGCATCAAGCGGGGCTGGAGTCAGCGAGAGCTAGCTAACGAGCTGGCCAGCTACGCCATCAAACTCGACCCGTCCGGCATCACGCGCCTTGAAAAGGGCCAGCGCCCAATCCGCCTGGATGAGGCGGCGGCGATTGCGCGCGTGTTCAACACGACCATCGAAGAGATGGTGTCGCCACCAGACAACCTCCTTTTCGAGGCCGCCGAGACGGCACGGCAATGGCTGGCCTCAACAAAGGCCGCAGAGGGATATGGTCAACAATTCGCGGAGCTGATCAAGAAATACGGCAGCATGCAAGATCTCATGCAACCGGATCTCCCGGAGGATGTCCGGGACGCGCGCAACGAAATATGGCACGCCCTTGAGTGGATGACTAACTATCTCAGTAGAGTGGCGGAGCACCACCTCGATCAGCGCGCGAAGGGTGGGGACACATCACCTTGCTTCCCCGTGGAGAAGGGCGCTTTCACCTTGACCAGGGAAGGCAAGGACTACTATCTGACGCTACGGCCTCGTGGCACAGCAGGCGAGAGACATGGGCACGCTCTCAAGACTGGTCCGTACGCATCCAGGCATGCCGCGCTCAGGAAGTACGTCTCGCTAGCGCGCAAGAACGAAGATGGATCAGTAACTCTCGAAGATAGAACAGGTCCGGCGGATGATGCACTGCGCGCACGTCAGCAGCTCGTCCGTCGCGTGCGAGCCTTGTACGAGCAGAGTATGGCCCCCGCCGATATCGCCAAACACCTCGATGAGACCGAAGAGGCAGTCGAGCAAATGATTTATGAGTTCGATGAAAATCCGCATCTTTATGACGAGCGCGGAGAGTAGTTGTGGGACGTCCCCCTCTTCCCGTAGGCACGGCCGGGAAGGTCCGCTTCCAGAAGCTCGGGCCGCGCCGGATCAGGGCCCGCGCGAGCTATCGCGACCACGACGGCGAGGTCCGCGAGATCACCCGGTACGGCACCACCCAGGCCGCGGCCGAGCGCCGGCTGAAGGAAGCCATCCGCGACCGCGTCGGCCCGCCTGCCGGCGGCGAGATCACGGCGGAGACCCGGCTGCGCGACGCGGCGAAGCTGTGGCAGGCCGAGATCGCCGAGTCCGAGACGCTGACCCCGCAGACGCGGGAGATCTACGAGCGTGCGCTCGACCGCATCCTGAAGGCGTTGGGCGGCCTGCTCGTGCGCGAGATCGACGTGCCGCGGTGCGACGCGTTCGTGAAGGCTGTGCGCACGAACCACGGCCCGAGCGCGGCGCGCACGGCCAAGTCCGTGCTCTCCCTGCTGCTCGGGATGGTCGTCAGGCACGGCGCCCTCGACGCGAACCCGGTCCGCGATGTCGCGAAGATCTCGACCGGCCGCAAGGCGCGGCCGCGGGCGCTGACGGTCGAGGACGAGACGGAGATGCTGACGAAGGTCGCCGCGGACGAGGGCGCGCGGGAGCTGGACGTCGTCGACTTGGTGGAGTTCCTCGACGGCACCGGCATGCGGATCGGCGAGGCGCTCGGCGTGCGCGCCAAGGTGGTCGACCTGGAGGCCGGCGTGCTGGAGGTGTGTGCGACCGCCGCGCGCCTGAAGGGCCTCGGCACGGTGCTGCAGCTCCGCCCGAAGACCGAGGCGGGCTGGCGCGTGATCGCCCTGCCCGTCCACGTGGTGGAGCTGTGCCGCCGCCGCATGGCGATGACGTGGCCGTACGGCGACCGGCAGGTCACGGTCCTTGCCGAGGATGGCCGGACCGTCCAGCGCCCGGCTGAGGACGTGGGCCTACTGTTCCCGGGGCTGTTCGGCGGGGTGCGTAACCCGTCCAACGGCAACCGGGACATCAAGGAGGTGCTCGGGCGCGTGGACGCCGAGCGGTTCGGGTGGGTCACCTCGCACACGTTCCGGAAGACCGTCGCGACCCGGCTGGACGACGCCGGCCTGAGCGCTCGCGCGATCGCCGACCACCTCGGACACGCCAAGCCATCGATGACCCAGGACGTCTACATGGGGCGTAGCGTGGCGTCCGCCGAGGCGGCCAAGGCGCTCGGCAGGAGAGGCTCCTAACGTGGGCGTAAAGTGGGCGCACATACAAGAAGCCGCCGACCAGAACTCGTCTGATCAGCGGCTTCTCTTGCCGTGGAGGTGGCGGGAATCGAACCCGCGTCCTTCGGTGATGGGTCAGGGCTTCTCCGGGTGCAGCCTGCTTGACGTTTTCTCAGCCCCGGCGCTCACGCAGGCGTGTCGCCGACGGGCTCAGCCGCTGTTTGTTGTCCCTACCGGTCCCGCGACCGAACTGGCAGGTGGAGTCTCCTTACGATGCCAGACCCCGGGACGGAGACGCGCCCGGGCTGACAGAGTTCGCTCCTCGCTCAGGCGGCGAGGGCGAACTCGGACTGCTTCTTGTTGGCAGTTATTGGTTTGCTGTCACAGGATTTACGAGGTCACGACAGCAACCCTCGACCCGCTTCCCCTGGCTCGAACGACCGAAGTCGAAGCCGGTCACCCCCATGTTCAGTTGTCAAAGCGACCGTCCCGTCGCCGATCAGCGAGCAGGACGTCCGCACGATGACGTTACAAGGATAACGCGTGCCGGGGCAAAGTGATTCCCGCCGGGCACACGTGAACCCCGGTGGACGCGAGCGGTGTCGCGTCCACCGGGGTCGACCGGCAGGGTCGGGCCGGTCCGGACGGCAGAGCCTCCCCCGAGACGAGGCTCTGGTCTCATCACGGCGACTGAGTCCGCAACCCCCCAAGCGGTGGCTCAGTCACCCGTAAAGACGCACGTGGGAGGCGGGTTGGTTGCGTCCCTCCGGTAAAGAACCGGCAAAAGGCCTGACGCGCCTAACCGCCCAGGAACTTCGCGGCGATGCTCGGGGTGTTGACGGGGCCCTCGACGGCGATCGCGAAGGCCCGGTCGCGGCTGGAGCCGACGAACCACGTGACGGTCTTGGGACGGCCGCCCTCGTTGTAGGTGGTGAGGTCGGCCACGCCGCCGAGGTCGCCCACCACGCGCGCCCCGTGGGCGCTGCCGTGGGTCGCGGAGCGCTTCAGGACCCTCTTGAGGTTGGAGATGGTCTCACCCGGCGGACTCACGGTCGGCGGCGCCTGGGCCGTCGTGGAGGGGTTCTTCATGACGTAGGGCGGCCGCCAGGTGCCGCTGTACGCCGCGGCGGCCACCATGGCCATCGCCAGGGGGCTGGCCTGGACGCCGCCCTCGCCGATCATGGCCGCGGCCTTGTCGCCGTCGTTCGCGGGGGCCGGGACGGATCCGGTGAAGGCCGGGACGCCGAGGCCCCAGTTCTTGCCGATGCCGAGCTGGCCCGCCTCCCGGAGTAGGGTCTGCGCGTCCAGCTTGCCGCTCAGCTGCGCGAGGGTCGTCTTGCAGGACGCCGCGAAGTGGTTGGCGAAGGTGCTGTCGGAACGGGCTCTGTTGGTGAAGGTCTTGCCGCCTATGGTCACCGTGCCGGGGCAGGTGGTCTTGGTGGACTGGTTCATGCCGGCCTGGGTGAACAGGGCTCCCGCGGACACGATCCCGAACGTGAGGCCAGGCTGGTAGTGGGCCTCGAAGGCGAGGTTCCGTCCGCCGGTGTTGTGGTTTGACACGGCGAGCACCTCGCCGGTGCTCGGCCGCACGGCCACCATCGACGCCGGGTACGGCACGTTGGCCAGTGCGGCGTCGGCGCTGCGCTGGAAGACGGGGTCGAGGGTCGTCTGGACCTCCTGCGGCTCCTGGCCGGACCAGGAGCGCAGCCGCTCGGTGTTCTTGCCGGACTCGTCCTGCGCGACGACGCTGACGGTGGGGGTGCCGGCGAGGCGTCGCTGCTGGAGCAGCTGGATGCCGTCGACGCCGATCGTGTCACCCGGCTGGTAGGGGGCGCCGACCTGCTGGAGCCGGTCGGCGGTGGCCGGGCCGAGGTTGCCGATCAGCTCGGGCGCGTACGCGGGCCCGATCGGCGCGCGGACCGCCTGGAAGCGAAGCCCGGGGATGTGGGCGAGGCGCTGGCTCAACGCGTTGTGGGTGGGGGCCTGCAGGGTCAGCAGCGGCAGGAACGTCTGCGGCGGCGCGGACCGGACGCGGCCGAGGAGGCGCTCGGAGTCCAGCCGCCGGCCACCGTCGATCTTGGTCTGCTTGGCGAGCTGGTCGATGGTCTTCTGCGGGTCGGCGAGCTGCCCGGGGAACACCCCGAACTGGTAGGCGTCGATCTCGCGCAGCGCGCTCTGGCCCCCGGTGTCGGTGATGGGGGCGCGCTTCGGGGCCTCCGACACCACGGCGAGGCGCTGCCCCGGCTTCAGCTTGGTGTTGATGATGGACGGGTCCCAGACGACCTTCCACTTGCCGCCGACGCGGCGCAGGTGCATGAGGCCCGGGTACTCCCACGGCTGGCCGTTCTCACCCAGGTCGATCTTCACGGTGAAACGGGCGTCGGCCTCGTCGCCCTTCTTGACGATCTGGTCGACCCCGGAGCCCTCGACCTCGGTACCGAGGGAGAGCCGCAGGGACGCGGCGTCGAGCTGCTCGCGGACACGGCCGAGGGCGCCCTCGACCTGCCTGCGGTCGGCGCCGACGGTCCGCCCGGCCGCGGCCTCGTAGTTGCCGACCTGCCAGGCGATGAGGAAGTCGCGCACGGCGGGCATCGCTGAGGGCTCGGCCCAGCACCCGGTCGTCATCGTCCCGACGAGGCCGCCGCAGGCGGCCAGCGCGACCACCCGGCGGCGCCGGGGCGAAAGGAGCGGCCCGCGGGCCACGGCACGGGCCCGCCTCCGGCCTCGGTTCGTCATCGACACCCTTCACCGTCTCCTGAACCGGGCCGCCGCCGCCTTCTGCATCTCCCGGTCGGCTTCCCGCTTGGCGATGGCCTGGCGCTTGTCGTAGGTCTTCTTACCACGGGCGAGGCCGATCTCGACCTTGGCCTTGCCGTCCTTGAAGTACAGCGAGAGCGGGATCAGCGTCCAGCCCGGCTCCTCCGACTTCGCGATGATCTTCTGGATCTCGCGGCGGTGCAGCAGCAGCTTGCGGCGCCGGCGGGGCGCGTGGTTGGTCCAGGTCCCCTGCGTGTACTCGGGGATGTGGACGTTCTCCAGCCACACCTCCCCGTCCCGCACGTGCGCGAAGCCGTCGGCGAGGGAGGCGCGGCCGGCGCGCAGGGCCTTGACCTCGGTGCCCATGAGCACCATGCCCGCTTCCCACGTGTCGTCGATGTGGTAGTCGTAGCGGGCCCGTTTGTTCTGGGCGATGAGCTTGCGCCCGGTGTCCTTCTTGCGCCCGGTGTCCCGTGCCACGTCCTCAGTCCTTGTCCGGCGTCTCGTCTTGGTGCGGCGTCTCGTCTTGGTCCGGCGCCGCCACCTGTACCAGCATCGTCGCCTAGTCCGGCATTTCGTCCCTAGCCCGGCATCGTCGCGTCGAGGCCGCGCAGCACCGTCCGGGCGCGCCGCTCGGCCGCCTTCGCGGGGCGGTCGGCGGAGACCTCCACGTCGGGTTCGATGCCGACCCCGTCGAGGTTACGGCCGCTCGGCGTGCGGTAGCGACCGACGGTCAGCTCGATGACCGACCCGTCGGCCAGCCGGAGGGGTTCCTGCACCGAGCCCTTCCCGTACGTACGCGATCCTACGATCACCGCGCGGTCGCGGTCGCGCAGGGAGCCCGCGACGATCTCCGCGGCGCTGGCGGTTCCCGCGTCGACGAGCACCACGAGCGGTGTCCGCGCGTCGCCGGGGGCCGTGACGGTGCGTCGCTGGACGGGCCTGCCGCGCGGCTCGTAGGTCACCACGAGGCCGCCGGGCAGGAAGGCCGACGCCGTCTCGACCGCCTCGTCGACCAGCCCGCCGGGGTTGCCGCGCAGGTCGAGCAGGACGCCGCCGCCGGGGCGGTCCGCCGGTGACCGCCCGGTCACGGCCGCGCGGACCTGCCCGCCAGTCCCGCGGGTGAAGGCGCCGACGCGGATCATCCGCGCGTGCTCGGGGAGTTCGGTCACGGTGACGTCCCCTCCGGAGACCCTTGTGCGGACGAGGTGGAACAACCTGGTTCGACGCTCGCGTTCCACGGTGAGTTCGACGGTCTCGTCCGGACGTCCGCGCAGCGCCTCGGCCACGCGTGAGATGTCCCAGCCGGTCACGGAGGCCCGCCCGACGCGGGTGACGACGTCGCCGGCCCGGACGCCTGCCCGGGCGGCGGGGGTACCGGGCTGGACGCTCGCCACCAGCACGCGGGCGCCGCCGTCCTCGCTGCCGAGCCACAGCCCTACGCCGCTGTAGCGGCCGGTGAGGCGCCCTTCGACGTCGTCGTACTCGCGGGCCGAGTAGTAGTGCGCCCACCTGTCGCCGAGCCCGCGCAGCATGCCCTCGATGGCGGCGCGGTCGAGCTCGCCGCGGTCGACGGGCCGCGCGGCGCGGCCGCCGATCTTCGCGGCCGCCTCGTCCAGTACGGAGCCGCCTCCGGCCACGGCCGCGTGGCGCTCGGAGCCCGAGCCGCTGACGACCCCTGCCCCGTAGGCGCAGACGACCGCGGCGGCTATGGCGGCGCCGCGCAGCGCGCCGCCCGGTCGCCTGTTCAGCGGGGACACGGGCTCGACGGGGGCGCGGAGGGGGTCATGCGGCCAAGTGTAGGGCGGCGTCGCGGCCCGGATCCGGCGGTTGCGCCGGATCCGGCCGCGGCATCAGATCTTCAGGTATCTGCGCAGGGTCAGGAACGAGGAGACGGCGCACAGCAGGACGCCGAAGCAGATCGACACGATGATGACGAGGATCACCACGCTCCAGCCGAGCTGGCTGACGAGCTGGACGTCCCCCGCGAGTCTGTCGACCAGGAGTTTCTTACTGAAGATCAACAAGACGGAGGCGAACAACCCGCCGATCAGCCCGGCGATGGCGCCCTCCAGGATGAAGGGCATCTGGATATAGGTGTTGGACGCGCCGACGAGCCGCATGATCCCGGTCTCCCGGCGCCGGTTGAACGCCGACAGCCGGACGGTGTTGCCCACCAGCATCACCGCGGCGATCACCTGGATCAGCGCGATCGTCAGCGCCGCGACCTGGAGGCCGTTCAGGATCCGGAAGAACCGTTTCAGGATCTCCTGCTCGTTGATCACCGAGTCGACGCCGGGCTGGTTGAGCATCGCCTGGGCGACCGCCTTGTACTCCTCCGGGTTCTTCAGCTTCACCCGGAACGAGTCGGGGATGTCGCCCTCGCGGGTGCTCTCCACGAAGCCGGGCGAGCCGGCGAAGCGGTCCTTGAAGCGGGTGTAGGCCTGCTGCTTGTTCTCGTACTGGACCTGCGAGACCTGCGGCATCTTCTCCAGCTGCGACTTGAGCGTCTGCCGCTGCTGGTCGGTGACGTCCTGCTTCTGGCAGACGGGGTTGGAGCTCGTCTTGGCGCACAGGAAGATCGACACTTCGATCTTGTCGTACCAGTAGCTCTTGGACGCGGAGACCTGCTGCCGGAGGAGCAGCCCGGTGCCGAATAGCGCCATGGCGATGGCGACGGTGATGACGAGGGAGATCGTCATCGTCATGTTCCTGCGGAGACCGATCCAGATCTCCTGGAGAACGAACTGTACGCGCATGCCTCGCTGTCCTTGATCGCCGTTGCCGGGCCGGGAGCCGGGGCGCCCGCGGGACGCGGCGCCTGCGGCCGCCTCCCGGGCACCCCTCGGGATGTCCTACGACCCGGCGGGAATCGATGGTTCAGATTTCGCTGCGCCCGTTCCGGCGCGCCTGTGTCAGTACGCCTGCCCGTACACGCCGCGGGACTGGTCGCGGACGACGCGGCCGTCCTCCAGCTCGACCACGCGCTTGCGGAACGCGTCGACGATGGCGGCGTCGTGGGTGGCCATGACGACCGTGGTGCCGGTCCGGTTGATCCGGTCCAGCACCTTCATGATGCCGATCGAGGTGGCGGGGTCGATGTTCCCGGTCGGCTCGTCGGCCAGCAGGATCATCGGGCGGTTGACGAACGCGCGCGCGATGGCGACGCGCTGCTGCTCGCCGCCGGACAGCTCGTCCGGCATCCGGTGGGCCTTGCCCTCCAGGCCGACGAGGTCGATGACCTCGGGGACGACCTTGCCGATGAACCGCCGCGGCTTGCCGATCACCTCGAGGGCGAACGCGACGTTCTCGAAGACGTTCTTGTTGGGCAGGAGGCGGAAGTCCTGGAAGACGCAGCCGATCCTGCGGCGCAGGTGCGGCACCTTCCAGTTGGTCAGCCTGCTCAGGTCCTTGCCCGCCACGTGCACGTGACCCTGGGAAGGACGCTCCTCCTTCAGGATGAGGCGCAGGAAGGTCGACTTCCCCGAACCGGACGGACCCACCAGGAACAGGAACTCGCCCTTCTCGATGGCGACGTTCACATGCTGCAGGGCGGGCCGGTTCTGGCTCGGGTAGACCTTGGTGACGTTGTCGAAGTGGATCACGGCTGCATCACGGCGGTTCGCTGTAGGGGTTGGGGAGCGGGCCGGCCCGCGGCCACGGAAGCATCCGTGGCCCCTTGCCTGCGCCGCCCGGTTTCGCGGCCAGGTGGGACGCGAAGCCTTCGAGCAGTGTAGAGGGGAGAGGCGACCACCTCGTCCCACTCGGAACGGTACGGGCGCCCAGGGCCGGCACCGCGTCCGATCTGTGCGTGACGTCCGATCAGTGCCATGTGAACCGTCTCCCGACGTCCGGTCGTTTCATACCGGCTTTGCCCCCGGACTTGCCGGAACGACCATACAGTCCGGCTACGCTGGATGATGGCGAAAGATACCTAATCGCTGGACGAACGACCAGACAGGCCGACGCTTCCCGCACGGACCGCGTGCCGTTGTCGGAGATTGGGGCCCACGACATGAGCTGCGAACATCTCATCTGCGCTCGGTGCTCGAACCCGGTGGTGGAGGGGCGCTGCCCCACCTGCCGGGAGGCCCGCTCGGAGCTGCACGACCACGGCTCGCCCGTGCCGCCCGCGGTCGTCCTGGCGATCCTCGTCGCGCTGCTGTTCGCGGCACTCGTCCTCCAGCGCGTCTACGGCTGACACCGGGTCCGGCAACGCGCTCACGGCCGCCGGAGCGTCCTAGGGCTTCTTGAGCGGCGGGGTGCCCGCCTTGGTGACGGCGCCGTCGTCGGCGAGCATGTTCGCCTTCGCCTGGTCGGTGCGCTTCTTGGCCTTGGGCGGGTCGAACGCGGCGAAGTGCAGCGTCGCCGTGGTGTCGACCTCGTTGCCCTCGACCGTCCCGTCGAGAAGGTGCTCGGCCTCCTGCGGGATCTCCGGCTTCGGCGTCTCGGGGTCCTTGGCGACCAGCGAGGTGTTGCGGAAGAGCGAGTAGAGGACGAGCCCACCGCCGCGCTCGGCGCGAAGCCCGAAGTAGGGGAACGGCGTCGCCGTGTAGACGACCGTGTAGGTGATGTCCTTCTTCTTGGCCTTCTTCCTGGCGCGCTTGGCGTCCTGGTAGAAGCCCGTGGTGACTCGATTGGACCGCATCACCTTCGAGGCGACGCTGCGCGGCCCCTCTGCGGCGATCGTCGCCTGGATCCCGCCGACGTCGCGGGGGCGGATCAGCACGGAGGCGTCGGCCGCGCTCAGGGCGGTCGCGTAACCGGAGGAGTCGATCGCGACCTTCGGCTCCTTGGCCTTGTCCTGCATGACGGTCGCGAGCGTGAGTTTCCAGTGGTCGGACGGCCCGCGCAAGATGAAGCCCATCAGCACCCTGCGCCTGCTCTTGGCCTGGTTCATGGCGGAGCGGTCGACCGACACCACGAACCACTGCGGGTAGGCGGCGTCCTTCAGCTTCGGCACGTACAGCTTGGGCCTGCCGTAGACGAAGCGCCGCACCGGGTCGCCGTCGTAGGCGGCCTTGCGGAACTCGGCCGCGGTGAGCTGGGCCTGCCCGTCGGACGTCCAGGTCAGCGCGAGGCGCTCGTCGCCCGCCGCCCTGGCCACGTCCTCGTCGGTGACGTAGGAGCGGAACGCCCGGTCCGCGACCTGCGGGGTCAGCACCACCGGCGCGGGCGGGGAGGTCGCGGGCATGGTGGGGGTGGGCCGCGCCTCCGTCTTGCCCTCGGCGCAGCCCGCGGCGGTGAGCAGGGCGAGCAGCACCCCGGCCGCGACCACCCGCAGGAAGCTGTGCAAGACCCGTCCCCCGGACCGAGATTCCAGGGCCGGCCGCCCTCGGCCGACCTCTTCGGCCCGTGATTCTGCCATCAGCATGATATTGGCGGGACCTCCGGTGGTCCGCCATCCGGCGGTGCACGCCGCCTGAACAGGCGTCACGCGGCACCGGAGCGGGCGGTGCGCGGTGCGGGGACGGCGGTGAGCAGTGCCGGACGGCGATAAGCTCGGACCGTGGCTGGCATCGAACCCGAAGAACAGCTCAAGGAGCTCGGCTCGACCCTGTCCAGCATCGAGGAGGTGCTGGACCTCGACGGCATGCGCCGCGACATCGCCGAGCTGCGCGAGCAGTCGGCCGACCCCGACCTGTGGAGCGACCAGGAGCGCGCCCAGGCGGTGACGCGCCGGCTGTCGTACCTGGAAAGCGAGCTCAACCGGGTCGAGGGCCTGCGGCAGCGGCTGGAGGACGCCGCCACGCTGTACGAGATGGCCCGGGAGATGGACGACGCCGACACCCGCACGGAGGCCGACGAGGAGCTGGCCACCCTGCACAAGGCCGTCCAGCAGCTCGAGGTGCGCACCCTCATGTCGGGCCAGTACGACGCGCGCGAGGCGCTGGTCACCATCAACGCGCAGGCCGGCGGGGTGGACGCGGCCGACTGGGCCGAGCAGCTCCAGCGGATGTACCTGCGCTGGGCCGAGCGGCACGGCTACCCGACGGAGGTCTACGAGACGTCCTACGCCGAAGAGGCCGGGATCAAGTCGACCACCTTCACGGTGAAGGCCCCCTACGCCTACGGGACGCTGCGCGGCGAGCACGGCACCCACCGGCTCGTCCGGATCTCCCCCTTCGACAACCAGGGCCGGCGGCAGACGTCGTTCGCGGGCCTGGACGTCGTGCCCGTGGTGGAGCAGAGCGACCACATCGAGATCGACGAGAGCGAACTGCGGATCGACGTGTACCGGTCGTCGGGGCCCGGCGGCCAGGGCGTCAACACCACCGACTCGGCCGTGCGGATCACCCACCTCCCCACCGGCATCGTCGTGTCCTGCCAGAACGAGCGCAGCCAGCTGCAGAACAAGGCCACCGCCATGAACGTCCTCCAGGCCAAGCTGCTGGAGCGCAAGCGCATGGAGGAGGCGGAGGAGCTCTCCAAGATCCGCGGCGACGCCACCACGAGCTGGGGCACCCAGATCCGCAACTACGTGCTGCACCCGTACCAGATCGTGAAGGACCTGCGCACCGGCATCGAGGCCGGCAACCCCTCCGCGGTCCTCGACGGCGACATCGACGAGTTCATCGAGGCCGAGATCCGCTGGCTGCGCCAGCAGGAGACCGCCTGATCCACGGGCCGCCCCCTGAGGTCCCCCACCTTTTTCGGCCGACTTTCGTGTTCATAGAGTGACTGCACGGTCACTCTGCGAGGATGCCGGGTGGTTCGGATCAATGTCGCCATTCGGGGGGGCCTCATGGCCGCACGCACTCTTGTCTCGCTACTCCTGCCCGGCCTGCTGGCCGCCGCCGTGAGCACCGGCTGCTCCGGCAGCACCTCCTCGTCCGCGGATCCGGGGAAGCCCCAGGGGGCGCCCGCCCTCACCAAGGAGCAGGCCCAGCAGGTCATCACGTCCTTCGCCGACGGGATGAACAGGGCGGGGTACAGGTTCAACGGCAGGGCGCTGCGCACGGTCGAGGCAGACCCGCAGCTCTCCATGGACGTCGCGGCGCTCAAGCTGCGGCGCGCCGTCCGGCAGCGTCCGCCGAAGGTGGCCTTCACCCACACGACGTTCTACATCCCGCGGCTGACCGGCTACCCGCACTGGTTCGCGGCCGACTCCGTGACCGGGCAGGGCAAGCGGGCGCTGCGGCACGCGCTGCTGTTCACGCAGGCCGGGAAGGGCGCGCCGTGGCTGCTGGCCGCCGACCCCTACCCGTCCGAACTCGCCCTCGGCGGCATCGCGCTCGACCCCCAGGGCTACGCCACCCCGGTCGCCCCGAACGCCAAGGACCTCGCCGTCCCGCCCGCGAGGGTCCCCCAGGCTCATGCCGCGCTGCTCACGGACGGGCCCGGCGCCTCCGGGGCGTCCCTCCTGGCCGAGGGGGCCAAGACCACCGAGACCTACAAGGCGCTCAAGGAGGGCGAGAAGAGCCTCGCCGCGCGCGGGGTCACGCTCTCGTCCCGCTTCTCCCCCTCGCAGTACAACGTCTACGGGCTGCGCACCAAGGACCGCGGCGCCGTCATCTGGTACGTCCTGAAGCAGAACGAGGCGTACTCGGCGGCCCGGCGGGGCAGGCTGACCGTGAGCGGCGACCTCGTGGGGCTCGCCCCGTCCGCCAGCCCCCGGACGCGCCTCGACACCACCGTCCTCGTGCAGTACCTGGCCACCGTTCCGCCCAAGGGCCGCGCCGCGGTCAGCGGCATGTACCGCAAGGCCATCACCGCCCAGGGCTCCTGAACCCCGTCGAGTGCCGGCCGGCCCGCTCCTCCTGACCGCTGCAGCGGAACCGGCCGGCACTCGTCGGTATTGCTTTTTTCTCCTCCTTCGGGCCTTGCGGCCCTCCATCGTCGGAAAAAGCGGGCGATCGCTGGCATCGCTCCGGCTCGCCTTGGCGGCTCGCTTCGCGATCAGTTTCTTGCTTCGCTCGAAACTGCCTTCGGACGCGATCGCAACCATTGGGGTCGTTGCGGGGTTGCGGCGGTGGCTGGGGGCAGTGCGTCCGGCGGTCCGCTTGGGTGAGTCCGTTACGGTCACCCGGTCGTTGACTCCGCCGCGTGGTCCGGGGGGCGGGCCACGCGACGGTCTCGTTTTCTAGTTCACTCTGCGGGCAGGGCGCTGGACGTGACGAGGGTGCGGATGGCGCCCAGGGCCACGGAGAGGGTTGCCAGGTCGAAGCTGTCGCTTTCCCAGATCTCGCTCAGGGTCTGCTGGGCGCGCTGGACGGCGGGCTTGTTGCGCTCCGCCCAGTGGATCATTCGCTCCTCGGGGTTGCCGCCCGGCTTGCTGGTGATGAGGACGTCGCGGGTGAGGGCGGAGTGGGCGGCGTACAGGTCGTCGCGGAGGGCCGAGCGGGCCATCGAGCGCCACTTGTCGTCGCGCGGGAGGGCGATGATGCGCTCGCGCAGGCGGGACAGCTGGAGCCGGTCCGCGAGGTCGAAGTAGGCCTCGGCGACCTCCTGCACCGGACGTCCCGTCTCGTGCGCGATGCCGACCACGTCGAAGGTGGAGTAGGCGGGGACGAACGTGGCGCACTGCTCGGCCAGCTCGTCCGGGACGCCCAGCTCGGCGAAGCCGTCGCGGCGCTGCTCGAACGCCGCTAGGTCGAGCCCGACCAGCAGCTTCGACAGGTGCGAGCTCAGCGTGGCCGCGCCGCCGGAGAAGAAGTCGATGGTCTCCTGGATGTCGAACGGGGGCCGCCGGTTGTGCAGCAGCCAGCGGGCGCCGCGCTCGGTCAGCTTGCGCGCCTCCAGCAGCATCGCGATCTGCGTGGACTCCTCGACCTGGTGCGACAGGCTCTCCACCGACCGCCAGAACCGCGGCATCTGGAAGACGTCGCGGGCGACGAGATAGGCGCGGGCGATGTCGGAGGAGGAGGCGCCGGTCTCCTCGTTCATCCGGAACACGAACGTGGAGCCGCTCGCGTTGACCACGTCGTTCACCACGGCGGTGGTGATGATCTCGCGGCGCAGCGGGTGCCGGTCCATGTGGGGGCGGAACCGCTCGCGCAGCGGCGTCGGGAAGTAGTCGACCAGCCACGACTCCAGGTAGGGGTCGTCGCAGAGGTCGGAGGCGACGAGGTCGGCGTCCAGCGCGAGCTTGGCGTAGGCGAGCAGGACCGAGAACTCGGGGCTGGTCAGGCCGTGCCCGGAGTGGCGCCGCTCGGCGAGGGCCTTGTCGTCCGGCAGGGCCTCCAGGCGCCGTTTGAGGCGGCCGTCGCGTTCCAGCTTGCGCATGTACCGGGCGTGGACGTGCAGCATCGCCGACGCCTGCGCGCGGGACGCGGCGAGCACGACGTTCTGCGCGTAGTTGTCGCGCAGGACGAGCCGCCCGACCTCGTCGGTCATCTCGTACAGCAGGCCGTCGCGCTGCTTGCCGGCCAGCTCGCCGTCCCGCACCGCCTGGTCGAGCAGGATCTTGATGTTGACCTCGTGGTCGGAGGTGTCGACGCCCGCGGAGTTGTCGATGAAGTCGGTGTTGATCAGGCCGCCGCCGCGGGCGAACTCGATGCGGCCGAGCTGGGTGACGCCGAGGTTGCCGCCCTCGCCGACGACCTTGCAGTGCAGCTCGGCGCCGTCCACGCGGACGGGGTCGTTGGCCTTGTCGCCGACGTCGGCGTTGCTCTCCAGGGACGACTTGACGTAGGTGCCGATCCCGCCGTTCCACAACAGGTCGACGGGCGCCCGCAGGATGGCCCGGATGAGCTCGAAGGGCGGCAGGGTCTTCACGCCGTCGCCGAGCCCCAGCGCCGCCCGCACCTGGGGGGTGACCTGGATCGACTTGACGCTGCGGGGGTACACGCCGCCGCCCCTGGAGATCAGCGAGGTGTCGTAGTCGCCCCAGCTGCTGCGCGGCAGCTCGAACAGCCGGCGGCGCTCGGCGAACGAGGCGGCGGCGTCCGGGTCGGGGTCGAGGAAGATGTGCCGGTGGTCGAACGCGGCGACCAGGCGGATGTGCTCCGACAGCAGCATCCCGTTGCCGAACACGTCCCCGGACATGTCGCCGATGCCGACGACGGTGAAGTCCTCGTTCTGGATGTCCTTGCCGAGGGCCCGGAAGTGGTACTTCACCGACTCCCAGGCGCCGCGGGCGGTGATGCCCATGCCCTTGTGGTCATAGCCGACGGAGCCGCCGGAGGCGAACGCGTCGCCGAGCCAGTACCCGTACTCGGCGGCGACGCCGTTGGCGATGTCGGAGAACGTCGCGGTGCCCTTGTCGGCGGCGACGACCATGTAGGTGTCGTCTCCGTCGTGGCGGACGACGTTCGGCGGCGGCACGACCTTGCCGTCCACGAGGTTGTCGGTCAGGTCGAGCAGGCCGGAGATGAAGTCCTTGTAGCAGGCGATGCCGGCCTTCTGCCACGCCTCCCGGTCGACGGAGGGGTCGGGGAGCTGCTTGCCGACGAATCCGCCCTTGGCGCCCGCCGGGACGATGACGGTGTTCTTCACCGCCTGCGCCTTGGCCAGGCCGAGGATCTCGGTGCGGAAGTCCTCGCGCCGGTCCGACCAGCGCAGCCCGCCGCGGGCGACCGACCCGAAGCGCAGGTGCACGCCCTCGACCTTCGGCGAGTAGACGAAGATCTCGTAGGTCGGGCGGGGCTGCGGCAGGTCCGGGATGCCCTCCGGGTCGAACTTCATCGCCAGGTAGGGCTTGTTCTGGTAGTGGTTCGTGCGCAGGGTCGCCTGGACGAGCGCCAGGTAGGCGCGCAGGATGCGGTCCTCGTCGAGGCTCGCGACGTCGTCCAGCTTGCCGCGGATCTCCTCGGTGATGCCGGCGCTGCGCTCCTCCTCGCCGCCCCGCAGCGACGGGTCGAGGCGGCTCTCCCACAGCCGGATGATCAGCCGGGTGATCGCGGCGTTGCGCAGCAGCACCTGCTCGATGTAGCGCTTGGAGAACGTGGTGCCCGCCTGCCGCAGGTACAGGGCGTAGGCGCGCAGCACCATCGCCTGCCACCAGGTCAGCCCGACGTGCAGGACGAGCGCGTTGAAGCCGTCGTTCTCGATGCCGCCGCGCCACAGCACGGTGAACGCGTCCTGGAACAGGTCCTTGACGCCCTTTTCGGAGACGTCCGCCGGCGGCACGTACCGCAGCCCGAGGTCGTAGATCCAGAACCGGCGGCCGTCGGAGGTGTTGATCTCGTACGGCCGCTCGTCGATCACCTCGACGCCCATGTTCTGCAGCAGCGGCAGCACCCGCGACAGCGAGATCGGCTCGCCCAGCCGGTAGATCTTCAGCCGCCGCTCGCCGGGCCCGGCCCCGTCCGGCCCGTACAGGTCGATCGAGGTGTCGGTGCCCTCGTCGAGCGCGGCGAGGCGGCGCAGGTCGGCGACGGCGGTTGCGGCGGGGAAGTCGGCCTTGTAGCCCTCGGGGAACGCCTCGCCGAACGCGCGGCCGAGCGCCCCGGAGCGGTCCTCCCCGCACTGCTCGACGATCGCGTCGGCGAGGTCGTCCTCCCAGGAGCGGGTGGCCCGGGCGAGCCGCTCCTCCAGCTCCGCGACGTCCACGTCCGGCAGCGGGCGGCCGCGCTCGCCGCGCACCACGACGTGCAGCCGGGCGAGGATCGACTCGGTCACGTTCGCGCTGTAGTCGACGCTGACGCCCTCGAAGGCCTCCTTGAGCAGGTCCTGGATGCGCAGCCGGATCTTGGTGGTGTAGCGGTCGCGCGGCAGGTAGACCATGCAGGACATGAAGCGGCCGTACAGGTCCTTGCGCAGGAACAGCTTCAGCTGGCGCCGCTCGCGCAGCCGCAGCACGCCGAGGGAGATCTTCAGCAGGTCGTCCACCGAGATCTGGAACAGCTCGTCGCGCGGGTAGCTCTCCAGGATCTCGATGAGGTCCTGGCCGTCGTAGCTGTCGGGGGTGAACCCGGCGAGCTCCAGCACCTCGTCGAGCTTGGACCGCAGGACGGGGACGTGCGCGATCGACTCGCTGTAGGCGACGTGGGTGAACAGGCCGAGGAACCGGCGCTCCCCGATCACCTCGCCGGAGGCGTCGAACTTCTTCACCCCGATGTAGTCCAGGTACAGGGGGCGGTGGACGGTGGAGCGGGAGTTGGCCTTGGTGAGGACGAGCAGGCGCTTCTCCGTCGCCTTCTCGCGGACCTCCGGCGGCAGCGCGGCGAAGCTGTCGGACTCGCGCTTGTCGTTGCGCAGGATCCCGAGCCCGGTGCCGGGCTCGGGCCGCAGCGCCGTCCCGTCGCCGGTGAGCGTGTAGTCGCGGTAGCCGAGGAACGTGAAGTGCCCGTCGGCCAGCCAGTCGAGCAGCTCGACGCCGTCGGCGAGCTCCTTGGCCGGCAGCGGCGGCGGGACCTCCTGCATCGCGGTCGCGATCTCGTGGGCGCGGGCGCGCATCTTGGGCTCGTCCTCGACGGCGACCCGGACGTCCTGCAGGACGCGGATCAGGTCCTTCTCCAGCGCCTCCAGGAAGGCCTGGTCGGTGGTGCGGTCGACCTCGACGTGCATCCACGACTCGTCGACGTCGGCGTCGCTGTCGAGCTTGCCGCGGAACGCCTTGAGATGACCCGCGACGTCGCGGTCCACGCCCAGCAGCGGGTGGAGGATCAGGTAGGTCGCCAGGTGGTGGCGGGTCAACTCCATCGTGACCGAGTCGACCAGGAAAGGCATGTCGTCGGTGACGACCTGGACGACGGTGCGGCCCGGGTCCCAGCCGTCCTCCTGGAGCGTCGGCGTGAAGACGCGCACCTTCGCGCGCCCCTGCGGCCGCTCCTCGCCGAGCGCGCGGTGCGCCATCGCGGGCCCGCAGATGTCGGCCGGGTCGCGCTCCAGCAGGTCCTCGCGCTCGACCTGGCGGTAGTAGAGGCGGAGGTAGGCGAAGGCCTCCTCCACGTCCATGCCGCGCGCCTCCGGACGCCTCACGCACGTCTCGGCGGCCCGCCGGAGCAGGTCGTCCTTCGCTTGATCGAGCATGCCGCTCATCGACAATCTCCCCTTGAGACCCATCGCCACCTCGTTGTGGCGCCGCTCACTGCACGAGCGTAGCCAGGAATCGCCGCAAAGCCGACCTGGCCCCGTGCTCGGCCTACGTGGCCTGTCCCACCCTGCCAGGGTGCCCGGCACGACTCGGGGTGATCATGGATTCCGGTGCCCGCTCGGGGGTCAGCCCGCGGCCTGCCCGGTGGTCCCGGTGCCGCCGTCGCCGCCCGTTCCGGGGTCGGTGCCGCCGCCGTCCCCGGGGTCGGGGGGCGGGTCGCTCGGCGGGTCGCTGGGGCCGCTGGACGGGTCGCCCGGGTCGGTCGGCGTCTCGCTCGGCGCCGGCTTGGTCGGCGAGTCGGACGGGGTCGGGCTGCCGGACGGCGTCGGGCTGCCGGTCGGGGTGGTGCCGCCGGTGGGCGTCGGGTCGTAGGAGGTCGGCGGCGCCTCCTCCACGGGCTCCCGGCTCGTCGGCGCGTCGGTGGACGGCACGACGTCGGTCGACGCGGGCGGGGCGCTCGGGTCGCTGACCTTCCGGCCCGCCTTGCCGTCGTTGTTCGAGCCGAGCAGCAGGACGGAGGAGATGACGATGATCGCGACGAACAGGGCGGCCGCCCCGGCGAGCATGGCCGAGCGTCCCGAGCCGCTGAGCGAGCGCCGCAGCCCGCCGGTCGGTCCGTCGGGGGCGTCGCCGGGCTGGGTCTCGTCGATGCCCCATTCGGCGGGCACGAGCGGCGGCTCGGCCGCCGGCCCGTCGAACCCGGCGTCCTCGAACGCGGCGTCGTCGTAGACGGAGGGCATGTCGGGGGCGGAGGACTCGCCGTATTCCGGGGAGTCGGCGAAGACCGGGTCGTCACCGAACACGGGGTCGGGCTCGAACACCTCGGCCTCGTCGGCGCCCTCCGCCGCGAGGACGGACCCGGCGGCGAGCATCGCGGTCTCGTCGGTGTCGCCGGACGGCCGGGCGACGGGACGCGCCGCCTCCTCGTGGCCGAGCAGCCGCATCAGCACCTGCCGGGCGCCCGGACGCGTGGACGGGTCCTTCTCCAGGCAGTCGAGCACGAGATCGCGCAGCGGCCCGTCCAGGCCGCCGAGCTCGGGCTCCTCGTGCAGGATCCGGTTGATCACGGCGGGGATGGTGTCCTGCCCGAACGGCGGCGCCCCGGTGGCGGCGAAGGCCAGCGTGGCCGCCCAGCAGAACACGTCGGCGGGCGTCCCCACCTCGTCGCCGCTGATCTGCTCGGGCGCCATGTAGGACGGCGTGCCGATCACCCGGCTGGTGAGGGTGGTGCCGCCGCTGAGCGCGCGGGCGACGCCGAAGTCGATGACGCGCGGGCCGTCCGGGCCGATCAGCACGTTGTGCGGCTTGAAGTCGCGGTGGACGATGTTCGCCTGGTGGATCGCGGCGAGCGCCGTCGCGGTGCCGACGGCGAGCCGGTCGAGCGCGGCGCCCGACAGCGGGCCGTCCGCCAGGACCTGCTCGTTCAGCGACGGGCCCGGCACGTACTCGCTGACGATGTAGGGCCGGTCGCCGGTCGCGTCGGCGTCGATCACCTGCGCCGTGCAGAACGGCGCGACCTGCTTGGCGACCTCCAGCTCGCGCAGGAATCTGGCGAGCGCCTTGTCGTCGGTCGTCAGCTCGGCGTGCAGCAGCTTGATGGCGACCTGCCGGCCGTCCTCGGCCACGCCGAGGAACACCGTGCCCTGGCCGCCCTCACCCACCCGGCCGATCAGGGCGTACGTCCCCAGCCGGTCCGGGTCTCCGGACCGCAGCGCCCCAACCTCCATGCGTGGAACCGTCCCTCTCCTTGATCGACGGACCGAGCGAGCCCCGACCCGGATCACCCCTCCGACTGTGTGACGCGCGAGACACGAGGCAAGTTCACCCGATCTCGCGATCATTCGGAGCGAACCGGAACATCGCCTCCGGCGGCCAGCTTTCGGGTCGGGTACCACCCTAATGGCGCCGCATCCCCGGCGCCGGGGGCGCGCCCGATGTCACTACGGAACCGGGCCCCTCCGGCGGCGGTGGCGCGCGGCGGAACGGCGCCGCACGCGGGAGACTGACCGCATGGCGACACTCGAAGGCCGCCGCGTCCGCACGCGGGCCGAACTCATGGACGAGCACGGGCTCGGCCGCAGCACCCTGGAGAAGTGGTACCGCGAGCGCGCCTCCAACGGCCACCCCGAGCCGGTGGGGACGGTCGGCTCGCAGCTCGCCTGGGACGCGGACGAGTGGGACCGCTGGTACGAGGCGCGCCGCTCCCGGGACGTCCCGCCCGGCCTCGCCACCCGCGACGAGCTCGCGGAACGCCACGGCGTGAGCCGGCACCGCCTCAAGCAGCTCTGGGCGGACCGCGCGTCCAACGGCCACCCCGACGCGGCGTACCGCGCCGGCAAGGCCCTGTACTGGGACGAGGCCGCCTGGACGGCCTGGTACCGCGCCCTCGCGGAGCGCCCCGCCGAGGAGGGGCCGGACGACCTGGTCACCCTGGCCGACGCGGCCCGCATCCTCGGCCTGGCGCAGACGAGCGTCACCGTCTACGCCAGGCGCCCGCCCGCGGGCTGGCCGGAGCCCGCCCGGGTGGAGCCCCTCGGAGGAGGGCGCGTCCGCCGCCTCTACCGCCGGCGCGACATCCTCGCCTACGCCGCCTCCAAGGGGTGAGGGGCGAAAGGCTACGGGGTGAAGTGGGGGAGGACCTCGGGATTGGCCATGGAGTCGCGGTTGGCGGCCTTGTCGACCGGGGTCCCCTGGAGGATCTTGCGGACCGGGACCTCCAGCTTCTTGCCGGACAGCGTGCGCGGGATGCCGGGGACGGCGGTGATCTCGTCCGGGACGTGCCGGGGCGACAGCGCGGACCGGATCCGCCCGCGCAGCTCCGCCACCAGCTCGTCGGTGAGCGACGCGCCCTCCGCGAGCTGGACGTAGAGGAGCAGCCGGCCCTCCTGCCCGAGGCGCCCGGTGTCGATGACGAGGCTGTCGGTGATCTCGTCGAACGCCTCGACGACGCGGTAGAAGTCGGACGTGCCCATGCGGACGCCGCCGCGGTTGAGCGTGGAGTCGGAGCGCCCGTAGATGACGCAGCCGCCGTCCGGAAGGATCTTGATCCAGTCGCCGTGCCGCCACACGCCCGGGTACATGTCGAAGTAGGAGCCGCGGTAGCGCTCGCCGTCCTCGTCGTGCCAGAAGTACACGGGCATGGACGGCATGGGCTCGGTGATGACCAGCTCGCCCACCTCGTCGGTCACGGGCTTGCCGTCCTCGGTGAAGGCCTCCACCTTGGCGCCGAGGCCCCGGCACTGGATGACGCCGGCGCGCAGCGGCAGCAGGGGCGACGGGCCGACGAAGCCGGTGCACAGGTCGGTCCCGCCGGAGAAGGAGCCGAGCAGCAGGTCGCGTCCGACCGCCTCGTACACCCAGGCGAAGCCCTCGGGCGGGAGCGGCGAGCCGGTGGAGCCGATGCCGCGCAGGCCGGACAGGTCGTGCTCCTCGCCGGGGCGGCGCCCCTCCTTCTGCGAGGCCGTGATGTAGGGCGCCCCGACGCCCATGTAGGTGACGCCGGTCTCCGCGGCGAGCGTCCAGAGGTCGAGGGGGGCGCCGTCGTACATGACGACGGTGGAGCCCACCAGCAGGCCGCCGATGAGGTAGTTCCACATCATCCAGCCGGTGGTGGTGTACCAGAAGAACACGTCCCCTGGGCCGAGGTCCTGGTGGAAGGACAGGGCCTTGAGGTGCTCCAGCACCACGCCGCCGTGGCCGTGGACGATCGGCTTCGGCAGGCCGGTCGTCCCGGAGGAGTACACGACCCACAGCGGATGGTCGAACGGGACGGCCTCGAACTCCAGGGTGTCGTGGCCCTGCCGGGGAAGCTCGCCGTAGTGCATGCCGACGCGCAGCCCCTCGGGGGTCGCGGCCGGGTCCAGGTAGGGGACGAGGACGGTGGCGGCCAGGCTCGGCAGCGCGGCCTCGATCTCGCCGACGATCTCGCGCCGGTCGAACCGCTTGCCGTTGTAGGCGTAGCCGTCCACGGCGATCAGGACCTTGGGCTCGATCTGCGCGAACCGGTCGATCACCGACGAGGACCCGAAGTCGGGAGAGCACGACGACCACACCGCCCCGAGCGACGCCGTGGCCAGGAAGCAGATCAGCGCCTCGGGGATGTTCGGGATGTAGGCGGCGACCCGGTCGCCCTTGCCCACGCCCAGCTCGGCCAGGCCCGCGCGGACCTCGGCGACGTGCAGCGCCAGCTCCCGGTGCGTCAGCACCCGGTGCCCGCCCGCCTCCGAGCGGAAGACCACGGCCGTATCGTCGGGCGACTCCTGCGCCCGGCGCAGCGCGTTCGCCGCGTAGTTGAGGGTCGCGCCGGGGAACCACTTCAGGCCGTCGACCGGCATGGGGCCGCCCGTCCGGACGGGCCCGTCGCCGCGCTCGCCGACGACCTGGAAGTACGACCAGATCGCGTCCCAGAACGCGTCGACCTCCGTGACGGACCAGCGCCAGAGCTCGTCGTAGGACTCGGCGAGGACGCCCCGGTCCCCCAGCCAGTGGACGAACCGCGTGACCCGCGCGTTCGCGACCACCTCCTCCGACGGCTCCCAAAGCGCCGAACCCTCGGATACCTCGCGGGCCATCTGTCTCCCTCCCCGCCGCGCCACGCCGCACGGCCATCCCAATATCGGGCTCGCCCGGCACACCGCGCAACTTGCCCGCCGCGCCCGCCGCCAAGCCCCGGAACCCGTCCTGTCGCAGGTCAACCCGTCCTATCGCAGGGCAGAACACCTCCCGGGGCAACCCCGGGGCCCCACACAGAACATGCCCCGCGCATCCCCCCTCCCCACACACCCGGGAGAAGGGCAGGTCGAAGGGGGCACACCGGCATGCTCGGCGGTATGTAGGGCGGCCGCGCGCGGCGACGCGGCGTCGCGGGGAGGGGGATCAGCCCCGCAGGAACCGGCAGCCCTGGCCGCTGACCCACAGGGAGCCCTCGGCCGCGCCGGTGGGGCAGTGGTAGGTGTCGTTGTTGCGGCGGTCGACGATGGTGAAGTCCGAGACCGCGCCCCACTGGCCGGGGCTGCAGTCATGTCCCTGGACCTGGGGGATCCGCGAGTCCACCCGCTCGCACACCGAGATCTCCCCGGCGCGTTCGGAGCCGGCCTGGACGGGGTCGCCGGGGGGCGTGGTCATGATGAGCGCGGTGGCGCCGAGGACCGCCGCGGCGACGGTGGACAGGGCGAGCGCACGACACGTCAAGTGAATCACTCCTCGTCATCAAGTGATTACTCGAAGTTATCCACGGCGTGGCGGTGGCGCTGCCCTTCCGGGGTGACAACCTTGTCCCGTCCGCGGCCATTATCAGCGGGGCGAGCCTCACATACGGGTCAGATCGGCTACCGCGCCGACCACCGCGTTCGTGTCGGCGAGCGTCGCCAGGACCCTGTCCGCCCCGGCGGAGCGGAGCTCGGCCTCGGTGGCGCTGCCGGTGGCGACGGCGATGACCGGCGAGCGGGCGATGCGCGCGGCCTGGACGTCGCGGGGCGAGTCGGCGATGTAGACGGTCGCCGACTCGGGGTAGCGGGCGCCGTGCCGTTCCCCCGCGCGGGTGCGGGCGAGCTCCAGCAGCGCGGCCTTGCTGTAGACCCCGTTCTCGTAGCCGCCGGCCTCCAGGTCGAGGCGCCCGGCGAGGCCCAGCTCGGTCACCTTGAGCACGGCGTTGGGCTGGAGCGATCCGGTCAGCACCGACTGCACGACGCCGGGCACGTGCGCGAGCGCCTCGACGGCCTCCCCGGCGCCGGCGAGGACCCGGCCGTGCGCGCGCAGGTCGGCGCGGCGGCTCGCGAACGCCTCGGCCAGCGCGTCGAAGAAGGCGGGCAGGTGGTCGTCGGTGGTGATGACGTCGTTGAACGCCAGGGTCTCGAAAATGATCTCGGATTCGGTGCGGCCGGGGGTGGGCGCCAGGCGCAGCAGCGGCCGCCCGATGATCCGCTGGAACGCCTCGGCATAGGCGTCCCGGGTGATCCGTCCGACGTCGACCAGGGTGTGGTCGATGTTCCACAGCACGAGACGGTTCAGCGTCGACATCCCGTTCCCATGACGGCTCCAGGGGGTGTGCACAGGCGCCGTCCAGCGGGCGGCGAGGCGAGCCTATCGTCAAGCCTCCCACCCCTTCGACCGGTGGTGAAGAGGTCCCGGCGAGGGAGCGTCAGCCCATGTGCGGGTAGCGGTGGTCGGTGGGCGGGACGAAGGTCTCCTTGATGGAGCGGGCGCTCGTCCAGCGGGTGAGGTTGAAGATCGAGCCCGCCTTGTCGTTGGTGCCGGAGGCGCGGGCGCCGCCGAACGGCTGCTGGCCGACGATCGAGCCCGTCGGCTTGTCGTTGACGTAGAAGTTGCCGGCGGCGAAGCGGAGCCGCTCGGTGGCCTCGGCGACGGCGGCGCGGTCGCCCGCGATGACCGCGCCGGTGAGGGCGTAGTCGGAGACGCCCTCCATCTGGGTCAGGACGCCGTCGTAGTCGGCGTCGTCGTAGACGTGGACGCCCAGGATCGGGCCGAAGTACTCGGTGGTGAAGATCTCGTCGGTCGGGTCGGAGGACTCCAGGACCGTGGGGCGCACGAAGTAGCCGCGCGAGTCGTCGAACTCGCCCCCGGCGAGGATCCGCAGGCCGTCGGTCCCGCGGGCGCGCTCGATGGCGCGGCGGTGCTTGGCGAAGGCGCGGTCGTCGATCACGGCGCCCATGAAGGCGGACAGGTCGTCGGCGACGTCGCCCATGGTGAGGGCGTCGACCTCGGCGCAGAAGTCGTCGCGCATGCCGTCCCAGATGGAGCGCGGGACGTACGCGCGGGACGCGGCGGAGCACTTCTGGCCCTGGTACTCGAAGGCCCCGCGCACGAGGGCCGTCTTCAGCACGGCCGGGTCGGCGGAGGGGTGCGCGACGACGAAGTCCTTGCCGCCGGTCTCGCCGACGATCCGCGGGTAGCCGCGGTAGCCGGAGATGTTCTCGCCGATCGTCCGCCACAGGTTCTGGAAGGTGGCGACCGATCCGGTGAAGTGCAGGCCGGCGAGCTCGGGGTGGCGCAGGGCCACCGCGGAGACGGCGCCGCCGTTGCCGGTGACCATGTTGATCACGCCGGGCGGGAGGCCGGCGGCCTCCAGCAGGCGCATCGTGTGGTGGGCGGCGAGCTGCTGCGTCGGGGACGGCTTCCACACCACGACGTTGCCCATCAGGGCGGGCGCGGTCGGCAGGTTCCCGGCGATCGCGGTGAAGTTGAACGGGGTGATGGCGAGGACGAAGCCCTCCAGGGGCCGGTACTCCAGCCTGTTCCACACCCCCGGCGGTGACAGCGGCTGCTGCTCGTGGATCTGCCGCGCGTACGAGGCGTTGAAACGCCAGAAGTCGATCAGCTCGCAGGCGGCGTCGATCTCGGCCTGCTGCACCGACTTGGACTGGCCGAGGATCGTCGCGGCGTTCAGCGTGGCCCGCCACGGCCCGGCGAGCAGCTCGGCGGCGCGCAGGAAGATCGCGGCGCGGTCGTCGAAGGACATCGCCCGCCAGGCGGGCGCCGCCTCCCGCGCCGCGGCGATCGCCTCGGTCACGTCCGCCTCGGTGGCCTCGCCCATCCGGCCGAGCACGTGCCCGTGGTCGTGCGGCTCGACGACGTCGACGGGCGTGCCCGCGCCCATGCGCCGCTCGTCCCCGATCGCCATCGTCAGCTCGGTCTGCGCCCCGCCCAGCTCCTTGATCGCGGCTTCCAGCGCGGCCCGCTCTGGGCTCCCCGGCGCGTGCGTCCTGACCGGTTCGTTCATCGGAACCGGCACGGCGGTGACGGCGTCCATCTGACGTCCCCCTGCGATCCGACGGCATTGTCGACGTGCCGGGGGACCTACCCCGCGCCCGTGCCGCTAGTCGAGGAGGTGGACGAGTTCCTGGGTGGCGTACCAGAGGAGCTCGTGGCCCTCGGCGCCGTCCACGGTGAAGCGGGCGTCGTCGTCGCCGGCGTCGGCGGCCGCGAGGGCCAGCGCCGCGGCGGCGATGTCGGGCTCGGCGCCGGAGTCGTCGACGTGGCCGGAGGCGATCCGCTTCCACGGGACGGGGGCGGCGAGCTCGACGAGGGCCCGGTCGCCGTTGCCGAGCGCGGCGTCGCCGCGGGCCCAGGAGACCTGGTCGTCGGGGACCTCGGCGGCCAGCACGACCCGGCGCGGCGGGACGGACGGGTCGGCGGCGAGCAGGCGCAGCGAGGAGCGGGCGGCGGCGGTCATCGCCGCGTACTCCAGCTCCTCCAGGTCGCCGCCCGCGTACCACTCGCGCAGCGCGGGCGTGACCGCGTGGGCGGCGAGCGGCGCAGGGCCGATCTCCCGGGCGGAGTGGACGCCGGCGAGCAGCGTGAGCGTGGACGGAAGGTAGACGCGCATGACGGTCTGCAGTCTGCCAGACCGTCAGGGCAGCAGGTCCATCCCGCGCAGTTCGGCGATCGTGGTGTCGGGGGCGGTGTGCAGGATGCCGCGGATGCCGAGGGCCTCGGCGGCGCGGATGTTGTGCTCGATGTCGTCTATGAAGACGCACTCGGCGGCGGCCAGGCCGAGCAGGTCGAGGGCGTGCCGGAAGATCCGCTCGTCGGGCTTGCGCATGCCGACCTCGCAGGAGATGACGACCGCGTCGAAGAGCTCCGCGAACAGGTCGTGGGGGTACTCGTTGCCCCAGGAGTTCGACAGCAGGGCGGTGCGGGCGCCCCCGGCGCGGACCGCGCGCAGCGCGTCGTACATCGGCTCGACCGGGGCGAACGCGCCGAACATGCGGGCGATGAGCCCGGCGCCCTCCACGGGGCCGCCGTCGACGGTGAGCAGCTCGGCCGCGAGCAGCCGCTCGAACTCGGCGGTGGGCAGGGACCCGTCCTCCAGGCCGTGGATGGGGTTGGTCCCGGCGCCGTCGTAGGCCTGCTTCACCCAGGCGCGCATCACGGTCTTGTAGCGCTCGACGTCGATGCGGTCGGCGGTCAGCCAGACCTCGACGGCCTCGGCCAGGGGGGAGGTGAGGACGCCGCCCCAGTCGGTGATCACAGCTTTGACGCTCACGGGCCGATGGTAGGCGATCCCCGGCAAAACGACCGAATCCCGTTCTGTCAGAATGCCGCTCATGGACTTCGAACCCAGCCCGAAGGCACGCGACTACCGGGACCGCCTCCAGGAGTTCATGGACGCGCGCGTCTACCCGGCCGAGGCCGTCTACGCCGCCTGGCGGGCGGAGAACGACCCGCACGCGCTGCCGCCGGTCGTCGAGGAGCTGAAGGCCGAGGCGCGCGAGCGCGGCCTGTGGAACCTGTTCCTGCCGGACGTGTCCGGGCTGTCGAACCTGGACTACGCGACGCTCGCCGAGCTGACCGGACGATCGCCGGACCTCGCCCCCGAGGCGGTCAACTGCGCGGCGCCCGACACCGGGAACATGGAAGTCCTGCACATGTTCGGGACGGACGAGCAGAAGGAGCGCTGGCTCAGGCCCCTGCTGGACGGGGAGATCCGCAGCGCGTTCGCGATGACCGAGCCCGAGGTCGCCTCGTCCGACGCCACCAACATCACCACCTCGATCGTCCGGGACGGCGACGAGTACGTGATCAACGGCCGCAAGTGGTTCATCACCGGTGCCGCCGACGAGCGCTGCAAGATCTTCATCGTCATGGGCAAGACCGACCCGGACGGCCCGGCGCACCGGCAGCAGTCGCAGGTGCTCGTGCCGCGCGACGCGCCGGGCGTGCGGGTCGTCCGGCACCTGCCCGTGTTCGGCTACCAGGACCAGCACGGCCACTCGGAGATCGTCTTCGAGGACGTCCGGGTGCCGGCCTCCCACCTCCTCGCGGCCGAGGGCGACGGGTTCATGATCGCGCAGGCGCGGCTCGGGCCCGGCCGCATCCACCACTGCATGCGCGCGCTCGGCATGGCGGAGCGGGCGCTGGAGCTCATGTGCCGCCGCGCCCTCTCCCGCGAGGCCTTCGGCGGCCCGCTGGCGAAGCAGGGCGTCGTCCGCGAGCAGATCGCCGAGTCGCGCATGGCGATCGAGCAGGCGCGGCTGCTGACCCTCAAGACCGCCTGGCTGATCGACAGGCACGGCGCGAGGGGCGCGCGGACGGAGATCGCCGCGATCAAGGTGGTCGTGCCCCGTATCACGCACGAGGTGCTCGACCGGGCGATCCAGGTGCACGGCGCCGCCGGCGTCTCCGACGACACCCCGCTGGCCGCGATGTACTCCTGGGTCCGCGCCATGCGCATCTTCGACGGCCCCGACGAGGTCCACATCCGCACCGTGGCCCGCCAGGAACTATGCAAGTACGAAAACTGACGTGTTTATTGCATTTCTCTCCTCCCTCGGGCCTTGAAGGCCCTGCTGTGCCTATTGCAGTGCCCTCCTCCTTCGGGCCCGGGGGCCCTCCATCGTCGGGCACTGCGGCGATCGCTGGCATCGCTCCGTCTCGCCTTGCGGCTCGCTGCGCGATCAGATTCTTGCTTCGCTCGAACCTGCCTTCGGACGCGATCGCGAGTGTTGAGGTCGTCGCTGGTTGCGGCGGCGGCTGGTGTTGTCGCGATCGCGAGCTTTAGGTGAGGGCGCAACGGTGAGGTCGTTGCGGGTCCCTGCTACGCCGATCTAAGCCTCTGCAGCGCTTCTCTTACGCCGCCGTCTGTTTCCTCCAGGACCATCGTGGCGCGGGACGCGGGGACCTCGCCGAGGAGCGAGACCAGTGCGACGCGCGTGTTGCCGCCCGCCTCGGACAGCGCGTTCTCGCAGGTGCGGGCGTCCATTCCGGTCGCCTCGGTGAGGATGCGCACCAGCCGGGCCCGCAGCTTGGAGTTCAGCGCGTTCACGCTGACCATCAGGTTGGAGTAGGTGCGCCCCATCCTGATCATCAGCGTGGTGGAGAAGGAGTTGAGCACCAGCTTGGTCGCGGTGCCCGCCTTCATCCGGGTGGACCCGCTGATCACCTCGGGCCCGGTGGCGAGCCCGATGTGCACCTCCACCTCGGCCCCGTAGGGCGTGTGCGGGTTGCAGCTGATCAGCGCGGTGCGCGCCCCGACCTCGGCGGCGGCGCGCAGCGCCCCCACCACGTACGGGGTGCGGCCGCTCGCCGCGATGCCGATCGCGACGTCGCCCGGCGCGACGTCGAGGGCGTCCCGGCGGCCGAGTTCGGTGTCGTCCTCCACGTCGGAGACGGCCTGCGACAGCGCGCCGGGGCCGCCGGCGTGGTGCGCCACGACCCGGCCCCAGATGCCGAACGTCGGGGGGAGTTCGGCGGCGTCCAGCACCGCGAGCCGGCCGGACGTGCCCGCCCCGAAGTAGTGCACGCGGCCGCCCGCGCGCAGCGACTCCACGGCGAGGTCGACCAGCCGGGCGACCTCGGGCAGGACGGCGCCGACGACCCTCGGCACGGTCGCGTCCTCAGAATTGATCAGGCGTAGCACCTCCAGGGTCGGCAGCGTGTCGACGTCGAGGGTCCGGGGGTTCCGTCCCTCCGTGGGGAGCTCGCAATCGATCACCGACGCCTCCGGTCGGGTCGCACGGTCCGTCCGCGGACCGCCTCGTACGTGGCTTCGAGGGCCTTGCGGGTAGACCCGTAGGTGCGCTGCGCAACTCCGACGAAGAGGCAGTCCACCACCGTGAGCTGCGCCAGCCGGCTGGCGGTGGCGCCCGAGCGGAACGTGGTCTCCCTGGCGGCGGTCGTCAGGATCAGGTCCGCGACCTCCGCGATGGGGGACTTCGGGAAGTTGGTGAGCGCCACGGTCCTGGCGCCCCTGGTCTTCGCGACCTCCAGCGCGTCGATGGTCTCCACGGTCGCGCCGGTGTGCGAGATGCCGATCGCCACGTCGCCGGGGTTCAGCACGGCGGCGCTGGTCAGCATGATGTGGGCGTCCGCCCAGGCGGAGCAGACGCGTCCGATGCGGTGCAGCTTCTGCTGGAAGTCGGCCGCGACGAACGCGCTCGCGCCGACGCCGTAGACGTCGGTCCGGTCGGCGGCGACGACGGCGTCCACGACCTGCTCCAGCATCTTGATGTCGAGCTGGGCGGCGGTCTCCTCGACCGCCCGCGCGTCCGCGAATGTGACCTTCTCCACGATCTGCTCTAGCGAGTCGTCAGGACTGATGTCGCTGCCGATGACCCGGCCGCCGGTGGCGCTCTGGGCCCGTCCCGCCTCGGTGGCGAGGGTCAGCCGCAGCTCTGGGTAACCATGGAACCCGATCGCCCTGCAGAACCTGATGACGGTGGTCTCGGAGGTTCCGCAGTTCTGGGCGAGCTCGGTGATGGTCGAGTTGGCGACCCCTTCGGGGTCGTCGATGACGCGTTGAGCGACTCGTCGCTCGGCGGGGGGCAGCGAGGGAAGCAGCGAACGGACCCGCACCACGGTGCTCAGCGGCGTGGCGTCCTTCTCCTTGCCCGCCGCGTCGTCCCGTGGCGCAGCGGGCTCCCCCGTGATCCCCCGCTCGGGGCCCCGACCGGGGCCGATGGGTTTCCTCATGGAGGAAATTTTCTTACGTGCAGGATGTCACGTCAACGTTAGGAAAGGCTACGGTCGCCATGTGTTGACCCATTTGGCCGGTCCTTACGTGGTCGGTATCGACGCGGGTGGCACGAAGACCCGCTGCGTCGTGCTGACGCTCGGGGGAGCCCTGGCCGGTTCCGGCACCGGCCCAGGGGCCAACCCCAACTCAGGAGGCGACACCGCGGGGGCGCTGACCACCGCCCTGCGGGAGGCGCTCGGAGACCTCGACCGTACCCACATCCTCACCGGCGTGTTCGGCATCGCCGGTGCCGGCTCGGCCGGCCGGCCCGCCGCCGTCGCGGCGGCCCGGCGGGCCTGGCAGTCCGTCGGGCTGCGCGGCTCGCCCGCGGTGGTGACCGACATCGCGGTGGCGTTCGCCGCCGGGACCAGCGAGCCCAAGGGCATCGTTGTGTTCTCCGGCACGGGCGCCGGCGCGGCGGTCATCAACGACGGCGCGATCGTGCAGCGCGCGGACGGCTACGGCTGGCTCGTCGGGGACGAGGGTTCGGCGGTGTGGCTCGGGAAGGAGGCCGTACGGGCGGCGCTCGCCGCCTACGACGGCCGCGGCTCCCCGACGCTGCTCACCGATTCGGTCCCCCGGGCGCTGCTCGGCGCCACCGTGGTCGCGCAGATCGACTCGGAACGGCGAAGACACCGCCATCCAAGGGCGCTGGCCATGGCCGGCGCCCCTTCGCCGTCACCGGGCCCTTCCGCCGTGCCGCAGTCCGCGACCCTGTCCACCGGAGGAGGACTCCCCGGCGGACGCGCCGGGGGGACCGCCGTCCTCGCGCCCGAATCCGCCTACCCGCCGTCCGCCCGCTACCCCGTCCCGGGCGGGGGGCCGCCCGGCCCGCACGGGCCGCCGTGCCATCCCGAGTCACCCGGGGCCCGGCCCAATCCCCGGCTCGCCCAGGCGATCATCAAGGAGGTCTACGGCCGCCCGCCGGCGGCGCTGGGCCGGCTCGGCCCGGTGGTCGCCGCCGCCGCGGCCGCCGGCGATCCCGTGGCCAGGCGCATCACCGACGAGGCCGCGCAGTGGCTGCTGGCCGACGTCGACGCGGTGCGCCCGGCCCTGTCCGACCCCTGCGCACCGGTCGTCATGCACGGCTCGGTGCTCCGAGAAGGCCCCGTGGCCGAGGCGGTCCGCTCCGGGCTGCGCGCCCGCTTCGCCGAGGCGCCGCGCAGCGCCGGCGACGGAGCCGTCGGTGCGGCCGGGTTGGCGCTGCGCCGCCTCGGCCACCCTCTGCCCGACTGAGCCGACCGCGCCGCCCCGGCGCACGGCCCCGTCCGGCTCCGGCCCAGCCGTCCCGATTCCGGCCCGGCCGGCAGGTTCATCGCGATGGACCCCAATGATCCGCGAACCGCTTGCGATCCCGGGGTCCATCGTGATTAAGCTGTGACCACGGTGGCAGCAGTGCCGTGGAAGCGGTCCCGATGGGGCCGCGCCCCGCGGGACCACCGGCCACAGACGTGGCTCCAGCGATTCGGCTGCGAAATCGTCGCAGCGTCGTCCGTGCGGGATGTTCCCGGTCCGCATGCGCCCCAGCTCCCCTGGCGCGTGCCAGACGCATGCCCGCCCTGCGCTCCCCTGGCCTGGACGACGGCCGACTCCGTACTCCACGTCGAACGAGGTCCCATGCCGCCCCTGCCCAGGGCACGCCGTCTCCGGCCTGTCCTCTCCCGCCTGTCCCGCGCCGTCCGGACCCGGCTGCGCCCGCGCCGCGCGGCGCTGGTGATGATCATCACATCGGCCGTCCTGGTGACCGCCGGCGCCACCGGCACCGTCGTCGCCTACCTCCGGACGCCGCTGCCGACGCAGCCGCAGGACGGCGTCACCGACGAGGGCTCCGCCGTCTACTACGCCGACGGCCGGACGCCGCTGTTCCGCCTCGGCGCCAACCGCGAGAGCGTCCGGCACGACCAGATCCCCGACCGGCTGCGCTGGGCGGTGCTCGCCGCCGAGGACCGCGGCTTCTACGGCGGCCACGGCGTCTCCCCCAGCGGGACGTTCCGCGCGCTGTGGAACAACGCGTCCGGCCGCGACACGCAGGGCGGCTCGACCATCACCCAGCAGCTCGCACGCAACTACTTCAGGGGGCTCAGCCGCGACCGGACGATGCGCCGCAAGGTCAAGGAGATCTTCATCGCGATGAAGCTCGACCGCAGCCGCGGCAAGGACGAGATCCTCGACCTGTACCTCAACACGATCTACTTCGGCCGGCAGACGTCCGGGGTGCAGGCGGCGGCCCGCGCCTACTTCGACAAGGACGTCTGGCAGCTCGACGTCGCCGAGTGCGCGCTGCTCGGCGCGATGATCCAGCGGCCGACGTACTTCCGGACGCGGGGCGACGGCCCCGCGGCCCGCGCCCTGCGCACCCGCTGGAAGTACGTCCTGGACGGGATGGTGTCGATGGGCAGGCTCGGCCGGGCCGAGGCCGACCGGCAGCGCTTCCCCCGCACCGAGGACGAGTGGACCGGCGTCGGCCTGTCCGGCCAGGACCTCCTCGTCCGGCACCGGGTCGAGGAGGAGCTCGCGAGCGTCGGCATCCCGATCGACAGCGTCGTCAACGGCCGCCTGAAGATCTACACCGGGCTGGACCAGCGCTGGATGCGGGAGGCCGAGCGGGCCATGCGCGAGGCCGGCGAGCCCCGGTGGCCCGGGACCGTGCACGCCGGGCTCGTCGCCGTCGACTCCCGGACCGGCGCGGTCAGGGCGCTCTACGGCGGCGACCCGAAGCGCAGCCAGGTCGACTCGGTGTTCGCGCCGGTCGCGCAGGCGGGCTCGACGTTCAAGCCGTACGTACTGGCGGCCGCGCTGCGCAAGGGCTTCAGCGTCCGGACGAGGGTGAGCGGCGCCTCCCCGCAGAAGTTCGCGCCGAACGGCGAGGTCACGCCGATGACGGCGCCGGGCTACAAGGTCGACAACGACGAGGAGATCGGCTCGCTCGGCCCGATGGACCTGGTCAAGGCGACGGCCCTGTCGGTCAACACCGGATATGTGAAGGCAGCCCTGAAGACGGGGATCCCGGACGTCATGGAGACCGCGCGCCTGCTCGGGGTGCCCGCCTCCGCGCTCGCGCCGTTCAAGGGGCAGGCCGGGGTCGCGCTCGGCACCCCCGACGTCGCGGCGGTGACCCAGGCCGCCGGGTACTCGGCGTTCGCCAACGGCGGCACGGCCGTCGTCCCCCACCTCGTCACCAAGGTCGTCGACGCGCACGGCCGGCGGGTCCCGCTGCCCTGGGACCGCCCGGGGCGCCGGGTGCTGAGCACCGAGCAGGCGGCACAGGCCGCCTATGCGCTGCATGCCACCGTCACCGGAGGGACGGGCGAGCGCGCGGCACTGCCCGACCGCGAGGCCGCCGGGAAGACGGGCACCACCGAGCACAACCGCGCCGCCTGGTTCGTCGGCTTCGTCCCCCAGGTCTCGACGGCCGTGGTGATGGGCAACGCCAGGCCCGCCCCGCTGCGGGGCCTGCCCGGCTTCGCGGGGAAGGTCGCCGGGGAGAACCTGCCCGCGACGATCTGGCGCTCCTTCATGGGCGAGGCCGCCCGCGACCTGCCGGTCCGGCCGTTGCCCCGGCCCGCGTTCTCCGGCGTCGCCGCGAACTGGGCCGACACCGACCCGGCGAAGCAGAGCGGGGCCCCGCGGCACCCCGGGGAGCCGAAGCCCGGCGGTCCGGACGGCGGCTCCCCTTCCACCGCCCCGTCCCCCTCCAGCCCGCCGTCCCCCGCCCTGCCACCGGAACTCGCCCGCCGCAAGGCCGCCAAGGCGAGGGCCGGTGCGACCCCCGTCCCGTCCGCCACCCCGCGCTGAGCCGGGAGAGATCGGGTCGACAGCGGCACCCGGGGGCGGCTACGGTCGCGTGCGTCCGATGCGACCGAATGACCGAATACCGAGACCACGTCGGGGGGCCTGGTCAGGTGCGTGCTTCACGTTCACTCGCGCTCGCGGCGGCGGTGTCCGCGCTGGTCGCGGGGGCTGCCGGCTGCGGCGGCGGCGATGGCGGCAAGGGCGGGCGGGCGCCGTCCGCCGGGTCCGCCGCGCCCGGGGGTCCGCGCACGCCCGCACCGGACGCGTGGATCCCCGGCCATGTCGCGAAGATGAGCGTGGAGGACAAGGTCGGGCAGCTGTTCGTCCCGACCTTCTCCAGCCGCGCCGACGCGCTGGCGAAGATCAGGAAGTACCGCGTCGGCGGGCTGATCTACTTTCCCGGCAACATCGGCACCCCGGCGCGGACGGCCGCGCAGTCCAACGCGCTGCAGAGGGCCTCGAAGATCCCGCTGCTGCTCGGCGTCGACGAGGAGCAGGGCATCGTCTCGCGGACGCCGTTCGTCACGACCTTCCCCGGCAACATGGCGCTCGGCGCGACCCGCAGCCGGGCGGACGCCCGCGCCGCCGCCCAGGTCACCGGCGCCGAACTGCGCGCGGTCGGCATCAACCTCGACTACGCGCCCGACGCCGACGTGAACGTGAACCCGCGCAACCCGGTCATCGGGCTGCGCTCGTTCGGGTCCGACCCGGCCCTGGCGTCGACGCTGGTGCAGGGCGCGGTCGGCGGCTTCCAGGCGGCGGGGGTCGCCGCGACCGCCAAGCACTTCCCCGGCCACGGCGACACCGCCACCGACAGCCACACCGGCCTGCCGGTGATCCGGCACTCGCGGAGCACGTGGGAGCGGCTCGACGCGCCCCCGTTCAAGGCGGCGATCGCGGCGGGCGTCGACCTCGTCATGACCGCGCACATCGTCGTCCCGAAGCTCGACGGATCGGGCGACCCGTCCACGCTCTCCAAGACCGTCCTCACGGGGCTCCTGCGAGAGAAGCTGGGCTACCAGGGCGTCATCACCACGGACTCGCTGGAGATGGCCGGGGTGCGGGAGAAGTACGGCGACGCCGCCGTCCCGGTCAGGGCGATCAACGCGGGCGCCGACCAGCTGCTCATGCCGCCGAACCTGCCGCGCGCCTACGGCGCCGTGGTGAAGGCCGTCCGGTCCGGGAAGATCACGCGGAAGCGGCTGGACGAGTCGGTGACGCGGATCCTCCGGCTGAAGCAGCGGCGCGGCCTGTTCCAGGGGACGGCCGCCGATCCGGCCAAGGCCGCCTCGGCCGTCGGCACCGCCGCGAACAAGGCGGTCGCGCGGCGGGTGGCGGAACACGCGGTCACCCTCGTCCGCAACGACGGCGGCCTGCTGCCCCTCAAGGGGAGGAAGGTCGCCGTGTCCGGTCCGGCCGGCGACCGGCTCCAGGCGGCGCTGCGCCGGCAGGGGGTCGCGATCGCGGCGCCCGGTTCGGCGGACGTCACGGTGCTGACCACGCTGAACGCGGGAGCGGGGACCGCCTCCCGGATCCGGGCGGCCGGATCGAGGCCGGTGGTCGTCGCCGCACTCGGGCGCCCCTACGACCTCGACTCGGCGGGCGGCGCCAGGGCGGCGCTCGCCACCTACTCCTCCAGCCGCGTGTCGGTGGACGCCCTGGCGAAGGTGCTGAGCGGAGCGGTGAAGCCCACGGGCAGGCTGCCGGTGCCCGCGGGCGGGAAGCCCGCCGGATACGGGATCGGCTACCGGTAGGCGCGGCCGCCCGATGGACGCGAAGGCCGCTCTGCTGGGAGGATCGGGCCGCCTTCGCGCCCCCAGGAGGTCCCCGTGCACGCCCGCCCGTTCCTCGCCGCCCTGACACTGCTCCCGCTGCTGGCGGCCTGCGGGGGCGGGAACGAGGTCACGATGCCGCCGCTCACCCCCGAGCCGGGCGACTCCCGCCTCACCGAGGCGCCGCGGGACCGGAGCCTTCCGCGCCGGACCCTGCCCGCGCGGCTGGCGCTCTACAAGTACCTGCGCGGGGTGGCGGCGGGGAACGTCAGGGCGTGCGCCTACCTCGCGCCCGCCTACGAGCAGCGCGTATTCGGCGGGCCCGGCCGCTGCCGTTCGGGGCTCGGCCGGGCCCGCGCGAGGCTGCGCCCCGAGGACGTCGCGGCGCTGCGCGGCGTGACCGTCCCGGCCTGCCAGGTGGGGCCGGACGGCGGGGACTGCACCGTCCGGTTCGAGGACCTGCGGTGGAAGGGCGCGCCGGCCCGGCCCGGCGGCCTGCTCGCCGCGAGCTTCGTCCTGCGCAGGAACGGCGCGCGCTGGCAGGTCGCGGGCTGACCGCGGGCCGGGCCGCGGGTCACAGCCCGAGGTCGGCCAGCCCGGGCAGGTGGGCGCGGGCGGCCTCCCTGGCCTGCTCGGCGCTTCGGGCGCCCCGCGCCGCCGCTGCCGCCGCGCGGCACTGCTCCAGGGTGTGGCGCGCCAGCGCGGCCCGCACCAGCGGGAGGGACGGCGCGCTCATCGACAGGGACGTCACGCCGAGGCCCACCAGCACGCAGGCGAGCGCCGGGTCGCCCGCCGCCTCCCCGCACACCCCGCACGGGACGCCCGCGCCGGCCGCGGGGGCGACCAGGTCGAGGACGGCGGGCTGCCACGGGTCCTGGAGGTGCGCGAGGCCGCCGACCTGCCGGTCCGCCGCGCACGCGTACTGGGTGAGGTCGTTGGTGCCGATGCTGAAGAACTCCACCTCGGGCGCCAGGTCGCGGGCCCGCAGCGCGGCGGCGGGCACCTCGACCATGACGCCGGGATGCTCGACGCCGGCCTTCCGGCACGCCGCCGCGAAGTAGGCCGCCTCGTCCGCGCCGGTCACCATCGGCGCCATGACCTGGAGCTTGACGCCGAGGCCCGCGGCGGCGCGGGTCAGCGCGGCGAGCTGGGAGGCCAGCACGTCCGGGTGCCGGCGCATCATCCGCAGGCCGCGCTCGCCGAGCGCGGGGTTCGGCTCGTCGCCGGGGGCGGGCAGGAACGCCAGCGGCTTGTCGGCCCCGGCGTCGAGCGTCCGGACGACCACGCGGCCCTCCGGGAACGCCTCCAGCACCTTCCGGTATGCCTCCTCCTGCTCCGCGTCGGACGGCGGGGACGCCCGGTCGAGGAACAGGAACTCCGTCCGGTACAGGCCCACGCCCTCGGCGCCGTTCGCCAGCGCCGCCTCCACGTCCTTCGGGCCGCCGACGTTCGCCAGCAGCGGGACGCGGTGCCCGTCGCTCGTGGCGCCCGGCCCGGTGGACTCCTCCAGCGCGGACGCGCGGGCTTCGGCGGCGGCCCGCGCCGTGGCCACCTCGGCCTCGGACGGGTCGGGGCGCACCGTCCCCGCCGCGCCGTCGACCAGGACGCGGGTGCCCTCGGCGAGCGCGGTCGCGCCGGGCAGCGCGACCACCGCGGGGACGCCCATCGTCCGGGCCAGGATCGCGGTGTGGCTGGTCGGGCCGCCCTCCTCCGTCACGAACGCGACGACCTGCGCGGGGTCGAGGACGGCCGTGTCCGCGGGGGCGAGGTCGCGGGCGACGAGCACGAACGGCTCGCCGGACTCCGGGACGCCCGGGACCGGGAGGCCGAGCAGCCGCGCGATCGCGCGGTCGCGGATGTCGTCGAGGTCGGTGACCCGCGCGGCCATGTACTCGCCGGCCCCGGCGAGCATCTCCCGGTAGACGCCGAACGCCTCGAACACCGCGCGGGCCGCCGCAGTGCCCTCACCGATCTTGGCGCGGACGCCGTCGGCGAGGCCGGGGTCGCGGGCCATCATCGCCTGCGCGCCCAGCACGTCGCGGCCGTCGGGGTTGCCGGCCGCGGCGGCGCGCTCCCCGCGCTCCTCCAGGTCGGCGGCGACGGCCTCCAGCGCGGCGAGGGCGGAGTCGCGCTCGGCGTCGGCGTCGCCGCCGTGCCGCGACCCGGCGGGCGGCTCCGGCACCTCGCCGGCGACCGTGCGCACCGGCCCGATCCCGACGCCGCGGCTGACGCCCGCGCCCTGCATCACCTGGCCCACGTCACGCCCCCTCGGGCTCCGGGGTGGACAGCAGCTTCTCCAGATCGTCGAGCAGCACGTCGGCCCCCTCGCCCTCCGCGGACAGGACGATCTCCTCGCCGTGCCGCGCGTCCAGGCCGAGCACGGCGAGGATGCTCTTGGCGTTCACCGGGGCACCGCCGCGCTTGGACACCGTCACGTCCATCGGGGCCTTGGCCGCGGTCTGGACGAACAGCGCGGCGGGCCGCGCGTGCAGGCCCACCCTGGACTCGATCTTGACGTTGCGCTCGGTCACCGCACACTCCCAATCAGCTCGTTACCGTCCGGAGCACCCGCAGCGCGGGGCCCGGCACGACGTCCACTTCCATGAAATCGGCCACCACGTGGTCGGCGCTCGCCAGCGCTCCCACCGACTGGGTGGTGATGACGCCCACGCACGTCATCCCGGCCGCCTTGACGGCGGCCACGCCCGCCGGGGCGTCCTCGAACCCGACCGCCTCCACCGGCGGGACGTCCAGGTCGCGCGCGGCGGCCAGGTACCCCTCCGGATGCGGCTTGCCCGTGACGACGTCCCCGGCCGTCACCACGAGGTCGAGCAGGGAGCGGACGCCCAGCTCGTCCAGGAGGCGCTCGGCGTAGGGCCGCTGCCCCGAGGTCACGACCGCCAGCGGCACGCCCGCGTCCGCCAGCGACCGGACGAGGTCGACCGCGCCGGGGACGGGGGCCACGTCCGGCATCCCCGGCAGCGACTCGTAGGAGATCGCCTGCTCGAACAGCTCCTCGACCGTCCGGCCGGGGAACAGGTGCGCGAGGTCGGACAGCACCTCGACCCCGCGCCGCCCCGCGAACGAGCCGATCAGCGCCTCGTCGTAGGGGACGCGGTGCGCGTCGAACAGCCGCGACCACATCACGCGGTTGCGCGGCTCGGTGTCGATGAGGGTGCCGTCGAGGTCGAAGACCGCCGCGCCGAGGCCGATCACCGCCATGTGCTCACGTCCATGTGAAGAGCTCGGCCCCCTCCGCCACCTCGCCCGACTCGCGCACGTCCGACAGGGCGTCGGCGCCCGCGTCCAGGGCGACCACCGCGCAGATCGGCGAGCGGCCGCCCGCCTCGATCACCGCCGGGTCCCAGCCGACGAGCGGCTGCCCGGCGGTGACCTCGTCGCCCTCGGAGACCAGGAGCTCGAAGCCCTGCCCCTTCAGTTTGACGGTGTCGATGCCGAGGTGGACGAGGACGCCGTGGCCCTCCTCGTCCACCACGACGTACGCGTGGGGGTGAAGCTTGACGATCTTCCCGGTGACGGGCGCGATGGCGTGGCCGGGGCCGCGCTCGGGGTCGACGGCCGTGCCCGGGCCGACCATGGCCTGGGCGAACACCGGGTCGGGGACGCCGGCGAGGCCGACGACCCGGCCGGCCACCGGGGACAGTACTCGGGTCATCAGGGGTTCCCTTGGTCGGTCGGGGTGGGGCGGGTCAGTCGAGGATGTCCTCGATGTCGCTGGCGATGGTGTCGGCCTCGGGGCCCACGACGACCTGGACGACGGTGCCGCTGCGCATGACGCCGTACGCGCCCGCCTTCTTCAGCGCCGCCTCGTCGACCCTTCCGGCGTCGGAGACCTCGGTGCGCAGCCGGGTCGCGCACGGCTCGATCTCCACGATGTTGTCGGCTCCGCCCAGGGCGGCGACGATGGCCTCGGCCTTGTCCATGCTCTTTCTCTCTTCTCGGGTGGGGGTCACTCGGTCAGTGCTGCGGATCGTCCGGGTGGCTCGGTCCGTAGGGGCGGCTCAGTCCGTCTGGGTCACCTTGTTGAGCCCGCGCGGGACGTCGGGGTCGATCCCGAGCCGGCGGGCCAGGTTCTCGACCAGGATCTGGCCGGGGACGATGAGGCCCAGCGGCGCCACCCACTCGGGCAGGCCGGGGCCCGGCAGCGCGGCCGTGCACGCCTCCGCCAGCTCCGTCCCGCCGCCGACGCCGAACGCGCGCGCCCCGGCGCCGCGCACCCGCCGGGCGAGCGCGACGGTGCCGGGCAGCGTCGGGCCGGAGTCGGCGGCGACCAGCAGCGCGGGGGTCTGCGCGTCGACGACGGCGATCGGGCCGTGCAGGAGGTCGGCGTACGAGAGGCCCATGGCGTGCAGGTAGCACGCCTCCTTGATCTTCAAGGCCAGCTCCAGCGCGGTTCCGAACGCGATGCCGCGCCCGGAGACCACCGTACCCGGCACCTTCGCCAGGTCATCGACGATCTCGGGCAGGGCGGGCGAGGCCTCGGTCAGCTCGATCATCCGGGCGGTCTCGTCCGGGACGCGGCGCAGGTCGCCGGCCGCGACGTCCGCGCCGAGCCCGAGGCCGAGCACCGACAGCGCCGCGAGCTGCGTCGTGTAGGTCTTGGTGGCCGGGACGGCGACCTCGGCGCCCGCCTGGGTGACCAGCGCGACCTCGGCGGCCTCGGCCAGCGGCGACCCGGCGCCGTTGGTGACCGCGACGGTCCGGGCGCCGCAGCCGCGTGCCCAGTCGAGGGTCTCGACGATCTCCTCGGTCTTGCCGGACTGGCTGATCGCCACGGCCAGCACGCCGGACAGGTCCAGCCGGCGCCGGTAGGCGGTCGCGACGGACGGCGCGGCGAGCGTGGCCAGCCGCCCGGCGTGCGTCTCCACCAGGTAGCGCCCGTACACCGCGGCGTTGTCGGACGACCCGCGCGCGATGAACAGCACCTGCCGGGTCTCCCGCGCCAGGGCGGCGACGTCCGGCGTGCGCGGGAGGAGCGCGTCGATCGTCCGGCGCAGCGCGTCCGGCTGCTCACCGATCTCGGCGCGCATCTGACTGGTCATGATCCCCCTCCGAAGACTTCCTGCCCGTTGACCCACGTCGCATGCGCCCGGTGGTCCGGGCCCAACCAGACCAGGTCGGCCGCCGCGCCGGGGGCGATTCGGCCGAGGTCCGGCCGGCCGGCGAGGTCGGCCGGGATCCGGGTCGCGGCGTCCACCGCGAGGGCCGGGTCGATCCCGAGGGCGACGGCGTTGCCGACGGCCTCGTCCAGCCGGAGGCCGGAACCGGCGATGGTGCCGTCGGCGCGCAGCGGCGGGCCCTGCTCGGGCATGGTGATGGGCTCGCCGCCGAGGTCGTAGGTGCCGGGGGGCATCCCGGCGGCCGAGGCCGCGTCGGTGACGAGCACGACCCGTCCGGCCGCGGCCCGCAGCACCAGCGTCGCCGCCTCGGGCCCGACGTGGTGCAGGTCGAGGATGAGGCCGGGGCTCAGCCGCTCGTCGATGAGGGCCTGCACGGCCACGCCCGGGTCGCGGTGGTGGACGCCGGACTGCGCGTTGAAGACGTGGGTGACCATGCGGGCGCCGGCGTCGGCCGCCGCGGCGGTCTGCGCGGCGGTGGCGTCGCTGTGCCCGACGCTGACCAGCACGCCGGCCGCGGTGAGGGCGCGGATCGCCGCCAGGGCGCCGTTCCGCTCCGGCGCGAGCGTGACGAGCTTGACCAGGCCCGTCTCCAGCAGGGTCTCGATGTCCCCGGGCACGGGGTCGGTGATGTACGCGGCGTTGTGGGCGCCCTTGCGCTTCTCCGACAGGAACGGGCCCTCGAGGTGGACGCCGAGGACGCGCGCCCCGGCGGGCAGGCCCGGCAGGAGATCGCGCGTGCGGCGGAGCGCCTCGGCCTGCGTCCGTACCGGAGCGGTGATGAAGGTGGGCAGGAACGCGGTCACGCCGGTCTCGGGGAGGCGGGACACCACGGTGTGCCAGGCGGCCTCGTCGGCGTCCACCATGTCGTGGCCGAAGTAGCCGTTCACCTGGAGGTCGACGAGCCCCGGCGCGAGGAGGCCGCCGGGCAGGTCCACGTCGGGCGCGCCGTCCGGGCGCCCCTCACCGGCCTCCGCGATCACACCGTCCGCCACGCGGACGTATCCCGGGGACACGACGCGATGCGGGCCGCCGGCCGGGGTGAGGATCATGCGGTCGGCCGTGATCAGCAGTGATGCCATGGGGGACGCGCTCTCTGTGACGCGAAGATCGCGGGTGGTTTCCTGCGGATTCCAACTGGTCTAGTCCGGACTAGACCAGTACGCACCATACTCCACGCACTGGACGGAGATGAAGGGGCCGAGCGCGATCGGGCCGTTACGGATTCGTGCATTGACATGCGTTTCGATGCTGTGGTCTAGTCCGGCCTAGACCAGTACGAACCCAATCGAACACCGGCCCAGCACCGACCAGCCGATCGTCGAGCCCCGGAACCCCCCATCGATCCGGCCCCCGGCCATCGAGGAAACCCCCGTGACCACCATCGACCCGCACAGCCCGGTACCGAAGTACTTCCAGCTCCGCGCGATCCTGCTCGACCTCATCGAGAGCGCGGAACTGCCCGTCGACGCCCCGATCCCCTCGGAGCGCGAGCTGTGCGTCCGGTACCGGCTGTCCCGCATGACCGTCCGGCAGGGCGTCGACCAGCTCGTGTCCGAGGGGCGGCTCTACCGCGTCCCCGGCAAGGGCACCTTCGTCGCCCGGCCCAAGATCGAGATGCCGCTGCGGCTCGTCTCGTTCACCGAGGACATGCTGGCCCGCGGACTGCGACCCGGCGCCGTCGACCTCGACCGGCGCACGGTGCCGGCCGACGCGCGCCTCGCCCGGATCTTCGACGTCGAGCCGGGCACGCAGATCCACGTCATCGAGCGGCTGCGCACCGCCGACGGCGAGCCGATGGCACTCGAACGCGCGCACATCCTGGCCTCGCTCGCTCCCGACCTGCTCGACCGCAGGCTCGCCGACCGCTCCCTGTACGGCGTTCTCGAAGCGGTCTACGGGCTCGTCTTCGACGCGGGCGACCAGACCATCGACGCCAGCCTGGCAGACGCGGCCGATGCCAGGCACCTGCAGATCGCCCGGGGCAGCGCCGTGCTGCTGCTGCAACGTCGCTCCTACACCGGAGGGGTGTGCGCCGAGCTGGGCGTGTCGACCTACAGGGCGGACCGATACCAGATCCACACGGCCCTCGGAAATCCCCCACCGCACTCCTGAATCCCCTGAGGAGGAACCTCGCGATGACTGCGACAACAGTGGACTCCGCGCCGCGCCGAGGGTCGAGCGCCCTCGCGGTGCTGCAGCGGATCGGCCGCAGCCTGATGCTGCCGATCGCCGTGCTGCCCGCCGCCGCGCTGCTGCTCCGGTTCGGCCAGCCCGACATGCTCGGTGCGGACGGCCTCGGCTGGACCCGCGTGGCCGAGGTCGTCGGCGGCGCCGGCCAGGCCCTGTTCAGCTTCCTGCCGCTGCTGTTCGCGGTGGGCGTGGCGATCGGGTTCGCCCGCAAGTCCGACGGCTCCACCGCGCTCGCGGCCGTGGTCGGGTACCTGGTGTTCGACCAGGTCTCCAAGATCATGTTCTCGCACAGCGACGAGCTCAAGGGCAACGTGCTGATCACCAAGGTGGTGGACGGCGCGCCCAAGGAGGTCATCGACTTCGGGGCCAAGAACCCCACCGACGTCCTCGGCGGCATCCTCATCGGCGTCACCGCCGCGCTGCTCTACCAGCGCTTCTACCGGGTGAAGCTGCCCACCTACCTGGCGTTCTTCGGCGGCCGCCGGTTCGTCCCGATCATCACGGCGGTGGCCGGCCTGGTCCTCGGCGTCGTGATCGGCTTCATCTGGCCCGTGTTCGGCAGCTGGCTGACCGACTTCGGCAACTGGATCACCGGCGCGGGCGCGGCCGGGGCCGGCATCTACGGCGTCATCAACCGCCTGCTGCTGCCGTTCGGCCTGCACCACATCCCGAACTCGCTCATCTGGTTCGTGTTCGGCTCCTACAACGGCCCGGACGGCACCGTCCACGGCGAGATCAACCGGTACCTGGCCGGCGACCCGCACGCGGGCGGCTTCCTCGCCGGGTTCTTCCCCGTGTTGATGTTCGGCCTGCCCGGCGCGGCCCTCGCCATCTGGCGCGCCGCTCCCCCGCACCGGCGCCCCGCGGTCGGCGGCATCATGATCTCCGCCGCGCTCACCGCGTTCGTCACCGGCGTCACCGAGCCGATCGAGTTCGCGTTCATGTTCGTCGCGCCGGTCCTGTACGGCGTGCACGTCGTCCTCACCGGCATCTCGATGGCGGTCCTGGAGGCGGCCGGCGCCCAGCTCGGCTTCGGCTTCTCCGCGGGCGGCATCGACCTGCTGCTGAACGCCACGAAGGACAACACCAAGGGGCTGTGGCTCATCCTCGGGATGGGCGTCCTGTACTTCTTCCTGTACTACTTCATCTTCAAGTTCCTGATCACGAAGTTCAACATCGCGACCCCGGGCCGCGAACCCGACGACGAGGAGTCGACGGCCGTGGACGCCGCCGCCGATCCCGAGCTCGGCGGAGGCAAGGAGAAGAGCCGCAAGGGCACCGCGGAGCCGCAGGACTCCCCGGCCGGCTGAGGCCCCGCCGGGGGCGGCGCGCACCCGCCGCCCCCGGCCTCCACGAGTCCCGGGACCCCGCACCCCGGGACTCGCTCCCCGAAGGCGGCGGGACGCACTCCGCGTCCCGCCGCCTTCCGCGTCCCCGGGCGGTGTTACGGGAGCGGCCGTAAGCGGTCAGGACGTATTTTCCGCGGGCTTCGTGACTCCTGTTTCACAAAGCGACTCGGGAGGTTCCATGGCTCGTCCGTCCAGAACCGCGGCGGTGCGGTTCGTCCGGTACCGTCCGGCACCCGGCGTTCAGGGGGCACTGGCGCTGCGCCCGGCGGCGGGCTCCGCACCGCGAGGGCCCGGATTACGGCTCGTCCGGCCGGCGGACGGGGTGGACGCGGAGGTCCAGGCCGTCGCCGAGGCCGCCGTGCGGCTCGCCGTGGAGGTCCTCGCGGGCACGCGGCCGGCGCAGCAGCTCGCCCTCGTGGCCGCCCCGGCGGTGTGCCGGGAGCTCGCCGCGCAGTGCGGCCGCCGGGCCCCGGGCGGCCGGGTCGTCCCGCCGAAGGTGCTGTCGACGCGGTCGCAGCGGCCGTCGCCCGCCGTCGCGGAGGCGGTCGCCGTGGTGGTCGTGGCGGGACGCGTCCACGCGCTGGCCCTGCGGCTGGAGCACGCGCGGGGGCGGTGGCGCTGCACGGCGCTGGAGACGACCGCTCCCTGACATGCGGGAGCGGCCTCCCGGGAACCCCTGGGAGGCCGCTCGCGCACCGTGCTCGCGCTGTCCGGCGTCTACCTGCTCTTGCTGCGCGGGTCGCCGTGGCAGCGCTTGAACTTCTTGCCCGAGCCGCAGGGGCACGGGTCGTTGCGGTTCACGCCGGCGTACTCGTCGGCGGTCTCCTCGCTGTGGTGCTCGACGCCGCCCTCACCGTCGACGGTCGGGGCCGAGTACTCCAGCTTCTTGGGGCGCTTCGGCTCGTCGAGGCCCTTCGCCTTGATCGCGACGGGCTCCTCGGCCTCCTCGGGCTCGGCCTCCGCCTCGGCCTTGTCCATGTCCACCGCGGTGGCGGACTTGGCGACCGACACCGGCTCGGCGCCCACGACCGGGGTCTCCGGCTGGTCCTCGACCTCGACCTCGAGGTTGAACAGGTAGCCGACCGACTCCTCCTTGATGCCGTCGAGCATCGCGTTGAACATGTCGTAGCCCTCGCGCTGGTACTCGACCAGCGGGTCGCGCTGCGCCATGGCCCGCAGGCCGATGCCCTCCTGGAGGTAGTCCATCTCGTAGAGGTGCTCGCGCCACTTGCGGTCGAGCACCGACAGCACGACGCGGCGCTCCAGCTCGCGCATGACCTCCGCGCCGAGCTCCTCCTCGCGCTTGTCGTAGGCCGCCCGGGCGTCCTCGCGGATCTTGTCGGCGAGGGTCTCGGCGTCCAGGCCGGAGATGTCGCCGCCGATGTCCTCGACCAGCTCGTCCACCGTGATCGAGATCGGGTAGAGCTGCTTGAATGCCTTCCACAGCTTGTCGAGGTCCCACTCCTCGGCGAAGCCCTCGCCGGTGGCGCCCGCGACGTAGCCGGCGACGACCTCGTCGATCATCCGGCGGACCTGCTCCTGCAGGTCCTCGCCCTCGAGCACCTTGCGGCGCTCGGCGTAGATGACCTTGCGCTGCCGGTTCAGCACCTCGTCGTACTTCAAGACGTTCTTGCGCATCTCGAAGTTCTGCTGCTCGACCTGGCTCTGCGCCGACTTGATCGCGTTGGTGACGATCTTGGATTCGATCGGCACGTCGTCCGGGATGTTCAGCCGCGTCATGATCGCCTCGACGCGGGCCGAGTTGAACAGCCGCATCAGGTCGTCCTCGAGCGAGAGGTAGAACCGCGACTCGCCCGGGTCGCCCTGGCGGCCGGAGCGGCCGCGCAGCTGGTTGTCGATGCGCCGCGACTCGTGCCGCTCGGTCGCGAGGACGTACAGGCCGCCGACGTCGACGACCTCCTCGTGCTCGCCCTTGACGTCCTCCTTGGCCTTCTCCAGCGCCTCGGGCCAGGCCGCCTCGTACTCGTCGGGCGTCTCCAGCGGGGACAGGCCGCGCTGGTGCAGCTCCAGGTCGGCGCGGAAGTCGGGGTTGCCGCCGAGCATGATGTCGGTGCCGCGTCCCGCCATGTTCGTCGCGACGGTGACGCCGCCCTTGCGGCCCGCCTCCGCGACGATCGCCGACTCCTGCTCGTGGTGCTTGGCGTTCAGCACCGCGTGCGGGATGCCGCGCCGCTTGAGCATCTTGCTCAGCCGCTCGGACTTCTCCACCGACGTGGTGCCGACCAGGACCGGCTGGCCCTTCTCGTGCCGCTCGGCGATGTCGTCGACCACGGCCTCGAACTTGGCCTGCTCGGTCTTGTAGACGACGTCGGCGACGTCCTTGCGGATCATCGGCTTGTTCGTCGGGATCGGCACCACGCCGATCTTGTAGGTCTTGTTGAACTCCGCCGCCTCGGTCTCGGCGGTGCCGGTCATGCCGGACAGCTTGCCGTAGAGGCGGAAGTAGTTCTGGAGGGTGATCGTGGCGAGCGTCTGGTTCTCGTCCTTGATCGCCACGCCCTCCTTGGCCTCGATGGCCTGGTGCATGCCCTCGTTGTAGCGGCGGCCGTGGAGGATGCGGCCGGTGAACTCGTCCACGATCAGGACCTCGCCGTTCATGACGACGTAGTCCTTGTCGCGCTTGTAGAGCTCCTTGGCCTTCAGCGCGTTGTTGAGGAAGCTCACCAGCGGCGTGTTCACCGAGTCGTAGAGGTTGTCGATGCCGAGCCAGTCCTCGACCTTCTCGACGCCCGACTCGGTGACGCCCACCGTGCGCTTCTTCTCGTTGACCTCGTAGTCGCCGGGGCCGTACTCGTCGACCTGGCCGGCCGTGCTGACCAGCTCGGCGCGCTTCAGCCGCGGGACGATCTTGGCGAACTCCGAGTACCACTTGGAGTTCTGCTCGGCCGGGCCGGAGATGATCAGCGGGGTGCGGGCCTCGTCGATGAGGATCGAGTCGACCTCGTCGACGATCGCGAAGTTGTGGCCGCGCTGGACGCACTCCTCCAGGCTCCACGCCATGTTGTCGCGCAGGTAGTCGAACCCGAACTCGTTGTTCGTCCCGTAGGTGATGTCGGCGTTGTAGGCCGCCCGGCGCTCGTCGGGGGTCATCTGCGGGAGGATGACGCCGACCTCGAGGCCGAGGAACTGGTGGATGCGGCCCATCCACTCGGCGTCGCGCTTGGCCAGGTAGTCGTTCACCGTGACCACGTGGACGCCGTCGCCCGTGAGGGCGTTGAGGTAGGCGGGGAGCACGCAGGTCAGGGTCTTGCCCTCACCCGTCTTCATCTCGGCGATGTTGCCGAGGTGCAACGCCGCGCCGCCCATGACCTGGACGTCGTAGTGCCGCTGGCCGAGGACGCGCTTGGCGGCTTCGCGTGCGGTCGCGAACGCCTCGGGCAGCAGCTCGTCCAGGGTCTCGCCGTCGGCGAGGCGCTCCCGGTACTTGTCGGTCAGCTCGCGCAACTCGGCGTCGCTCATCTCGAGGAAGTCCTCCTCGATCGAGTTGACCTGATCCGCGAGCTTCTTGAGCTTGCGCAGAGTTTTTCCCTCGCCCGCACGAAGGATCTTGTCGATGACTGGCGGCACTCTCGAAGGCTCCTTGCAGATCGTGGGTCACCGCTCCAGGCGGCGCGCACACCACACGTACGATGCCCATCGTAGGCGAGACCCAGAATGGTCTAGGTCACTCCGGAGCGCAATCCACACAGCGCCCCGTTTGACCAACGGGGGCCCGGAGAAGAAGTCTCACACCTCAGGAGGGAGCCGCTATGTCTGAAGAGTCGCACGGTTCGCACGCCGGACGGCCGAGTTCGTGGATCGCCGTCACCATCATCTTCATCGGTTTCGTGGTCGGCGGCGTCGGGCTCTGCCTGGGCCCGCAGTGGGTCATGTTCTGGGTCGGCGCGGGCATCGTGGTGCTCGGCATGCTCGTCAGCTGGGCCGTCCACCTGTTCTCCGACGTCGTCGTGGACGCGCCCCGCGTCATCCCCGAGATCGTCGACTACTCGCTGTTCGGAGCCCAGTCGTCCAAGCGGCGCGGCGGCGAGTCGGGCGAGGTCCTGGACGTCCCGGTGGCCACGGACACCGAGCAGACCCCCCACGGCTGACCCGTCCCGGCCTCTCCTTCACGGCCGCCCCCGGTCCCCGGCCGCCCCTCCCGTCACGCGGGAGCCGACCGGCCCCGGCGGGCGGCTTCTCCTTTTCCGGCCCCACCGCAACCTGCGTCCCAAACCCCCACCCTGAGCCGCACGGCGCACGTAGGTGTCTCCGGGGCGGGGGTTGTGGCGGTTGGACCCGGGAGGCAGGGCTAGGAGGGGGTTGCGGTTTTCAGGGCGGTTTCCAGGAGGGCGGGGGGCAGGGTGGTGCGCTCCACTCGGACGTCGTCGCAGCCGACCCATGACGCGGCGCGCCACAGGGCGGTGGCGAGGGACGCCGTCGAGGACTCCGTGCGGGCGGCGGTGCGGGTCGCCCAGGGCTCCAGGGACACCTGGCGGGCGATCAGTGTGCGGCCCTCCCTGGCGGGGTCGACTCGCCCGATGAGGCGGCCGCCGGCGAGGAGCGGCATCGCGAAGTAGCCGTGGACGCGCTTGCCCTTCGGGACGTAGGCCTCCAGGCGGTGGTCGAAGCCGAACACGCGGGAGGCGCGGGCGCGGTCCCACACGAGGGAGTCGAAGGGCGAGAGCAGCGCGGTGGCGTGCCTGCCCTTGGGCGCCGAGGCGAGCGCCCCAGGATCGGCCCAGGCGCGCCGGGGCCATCCGGCGACCTCGACCGGGACGAGCCCGGCCGCCTCCACCACGCGGTCGACCTGGTCCTGCTTGATCCGGTAGTAGTCGGCGAGGTCGGCGCGGGTGGCCACGCCGAGGGCGCGTCCCGCGCGGGCCACGAGGGCGGTCAGGCAGGCGTCGTCGTCCAGGTCCTGAGCGAGCAGGCCGGCGGGGACCGCGCGTTCGGCGAGGTCGTACACGCGGCGCCAGCCGGCCCGCTCGACGCAGACCACCTCGCCGATGTCCAGCAGCCACTCGATCCCGATCTTGTGGTCGCTCCAGTCCCACCAGTCGGCGCCGGCCCTGGCGCCGCCGAGCTCCTTGGTGGTGAGGGGGCCGTCCGCTGCCAGCCGGGCGCGGATCTCGTCGCAGACGCCCTCGGGCACCTTGTGCCAGCGCCAGCCCCGGCGCAGGTAGGCGCGGCGCCGGAACGCGAACAGCGGCCAGTCGGCCATGGGCAGGATGGACGCGGCGTGCGCCCAGTACTCGAACGTCCCGAGCCCGCCCGACGTCGGCGCGCTCACCGGGCGGGCGGGGGCGGGAGGTTCCGCGGCGGGCGGGCGGGGCTCGGAGCGCGCTGCTCCGCGCTTCGCGGTGCGGCCGCCGCCCCAGTACGCGGCCTCGATCTTGTCGCGCCCGACCGGGCCGAGGCGGGCGTAGGGGACCAGTTCGTGGGACCGGGCCAGGACCGAGATCGTGTCGAGCTGGACGGCGCCGAGCCGCTCCAGCATCGCCGGCACGCCCCCTCTCGGGCGCGCCCCCAGGAAGCCCTGGGCGCGCAGCTGGAGCCGCCGTGCCTCGTCCGCGCTTAGTTCCACCACGCGGGCGATGCTACGACACAACACCGACAAAGCCGGATTGCCGGTCTCCCGCGCTCAGGTGATCTCCAGCAGCTTCTCGCGGACGGCGTACACGACCGCCTCCATCCGGGAGTGGAGCTGGAGCTTCTCCAGGATGTTGCGGACGTGGTTCTTCACCGTGTTCTCGGAGATGAACAGCTCGCGGGCGATCTCCCGGTTGCCGAGGCCGCGCGCGACCAGGCGCAGGACCTCCATCTCGCGCTCGGTGAGGCGGGGCGCGGGGACCTGCTGGGTGCGCTCGTCGCTGCGCTTGGCCAGCGCGGCGAACTCGGTGATGAGCTTGGAGGCCATCGACGGGCTTATCAGCGACTGGCCGCCGTGGACGGCGCGGACGGCCTGCGGGACCTCGTCGATCGAGATCTCCTTGAGCAGGTAGCCGCTGGCCCCGGCCTTGATCGCCTCGAAGAGGTCCTCCTCCTCGTCGCTGATGGTCAGCATGACGATCTTCGCGCTGGGCGCGGCGTCCTTGATCGCGGTGCACGCCTCGATGCCGCTGCGGCGGGGCATGCGGATGTCCATGAGGACGACGTCCGGCAACAGGTCGCCGGCCATCTCGACGGCCTGCTGGCCGTCGCCGCCCTCACCGATGACCTCGATGTCGTCCTCGCCCTGGAGGACCATCTCCAGGCCGCGGCGGAACAGCGCGTGGTCGTCGACGATGAGCACGCGGATGGGGTCTGCCGCTCCGGTCGGCGATGCCGCCTCCCGGCCGGCGGGGGCGGTGCCGGCGCCGGCCTGGCGGGGAACCGCCGCGGCGTCGCGAGGCTCGGGATTCTCGCTCACCAGAGTCGCGGCGTGGAGGAGACGCCGCTTCCCCCTCTCACTATTCAGCGATATGGAACTGCCGGAGGGTCGTTCTCCTACGGGTGGTCCTCGGGAACTTACGGGGTCCGGGGACGAACCCGGGGGATTTCGGACCGGGGTGTCTCCCGTTCAACCGCCGCGCGCCCCGGGAGGTTCCCGGGACGCGCCGCGTCGCGGATCGGCGTGCGCCTTTTCAGATCATGACATGGTTCGGGCGGTCACGTGACGCGAGTACCGCATCACTCTTCGACGAGCCTGATGACTCCGTAGTCCCAGCCTCTTCTCCGGTACACGACCGAGGGGTGGCCCGTCGACTTGTCGCGGTACAGGAAGAAGTCGTGGCCGACGAGCTCCATCTCGAAGAGGGCCTGCTCGATGCCCATGGGCTCGGCCGGGTGGAACTTCTCCCGGACGACGAGGGGGCCGTCGCCTTCCATGGGGATGGGGACGAGGTTCTCCTCCTGGGAGACCGCCACGGGCTCGGTCTCCTCCTCGACCTCGACCGGCGGGGCGGCCGGCTTCACGGGCTCGGGCGCGGCGGCGGGGAATGCCTCGGGGAGCGTCTCCATCGTCGCGAGCTTGGCGCGGCCCTTGCCGCCGTGGCCCTTGCGCCGCTCCGAGTCCCGGCGGAGCCGCGACTCCAGCTTGTCAAGGGCGAGGTCGAGCGCCCCGTACCGGTCGTCCGCGGCGGCCTCGGCCCGGATCACCGGACCGCGGGAGCGGATCGTGAGCTCCACGCGCTCGCGCTGGTCGGCGAGCCGCGGGTTGCGTTCCTCGGACACCTCCACATCCACGCGGATGACCTTCTGGTCGAGCCGCTCGATCTTGGCCAACTTGGTGTCGACGTGCCGACGGAACCTGTCGTTGACCTCGGTGTGCCGGCCCCTGACGGTGATGTTCACGCGGGGACCCCCCTTCTCCCGGTTGCGATTCTGGTCCGCTCCGGGGCCCTGGCGGCCCCGGACGGGTACCACAGGACAATGGGTCGCACCCGCCCGGCCGACCTGGTCTTCGTCCCCACATCCGCCTGCTGAGGGGCTCGCGGCGCTCTCGCCACTACTGCCCTTCTCCCGGTTCGGGGGATGTCGGATCCCCCGACGGGGCAGGACTTACCTCTAAGGCGCACCGTGATCGGTCGACGAGAAGTCGCCTTACGTGGGCCGTTTCGCCTGCGCCTGGCATCGGCTAGCCGGATCGTCTGCCATGCCCCTGACGGGCACTGCGATCCAGCGCAACCACGGACCCGGGCGGGTGCCATGTGAGGAACGCTAACCCCTTACGCCACGAATGTCAGGGGGGTGAGGCGAGGAAAAACTCACTGACCGTCATCGTTGACTGCCTCAGCGAGGTCTCCCGTGCCCTGCCCGCGGCCCCCTCACGGGGGCGGAACGCCCGTGTGCGCGCCGTTCACGGGCCCAACGCCCGCCCAGGTCAACCGGGGCCGACGTCACGGCGAGTTTGCGAAATCTCTACTCCCTCAGGTCCCGATGTGACTTGATTAACTCCACACTGTCCCCTCACACCCCACCAGCCCGGCAAGTTTCACTACATGGAGTCACCAGAGTCGGTGGCGGGGCGTCGCCGCGATGGTGGCCGCTCCGGTCACCTCCCCTCCGGCCGCGCGCAGGGCCCGGGCGGCCTCGGCGAGTGAGGCGCCCGTCGTGACCACGTCGTCGACCAGCACGAGGCTGCGCCCGGCGATCTCGGCCCGCGCCTCGATGGCCCCGTCGAGGTTGGCGGCCCGTTCCTTGGCGGAGAGCCCCGCCTGGTCGGCGACGCGTCCCCGCTGGCGCAGGGCGTCCAGCGCGGTCACGGGAAGCCCGCTCGCACGGAGCCGGCGCACCGCGACGTCGACCGCGCCCCGCAACGGATCGTGGCCGCGCCGCCGCACGGCTCTGCGCCCTGACGGCACCCAAACCACCACCGGCGGACCGGGACCCGAAGGCAGGGCGGCGTGCACGGCCGTCGCCAGGGCCTCCCCCAGCGGGACGGCGAGCGCCGCGCGGCCGCGCTCCTTGTAGGCGGCCAGGATCGTCCGGAGCGGGCCCTCATAGGCGGCCACGGTCCACGGAGGGGGCAGGCCCGCGGGAGCCTGCCCCGCGGGCCGCGCCGCCGCCCTGAGGGGCCGCGCGCACGCGTCGCACAGCAGCACCGGATGCCGCCCGCACCCGGCGCAGTGCTGGGGAAGGAGCAGGTCGATCAGATCGGCGAGAACGCTCATGCCCCCGACGATGCCGGGCCCGCCCCGCCACCGCCCCGCCATCCACAAACTGTGGATAACTCTCGGCGCTCCGGTGCCGTCGGCCCGGTCAGCCGGGGTAGGAGGGGTCCTTGGCGGGGGTCGGGCACATCCAGGGGCTGTAGGAGTTGCTCGGGGAGCGCTGGCGGCAGACCTGGTCCTTGCCGGACGAGCGCGTGCCGATGAGGATCGGGGCGCCGGGGGCGGCGGCGATCGTGCGGGGCTCGCCGAGGGAGCCGACGCCCAGGGACGTGATGGCGCTTCCGCTGATCGGCATCAGGAACGGCAGCGTCTGCGAGTCGCGCTTGGCGCTTCCCAGGACGGCCAGGGTGCCGTAGTCGCGCCAGGCGAGGTCGATGGCGTCCTGGAGTTCGGAGCTGACGGGCAGGAACGAGCCGACGTCCAAGGCGCCGTCAGGGGCCCGGACGATGCGCCCCAGCTGGACCTGGGGACGGCCGTCGACGCGGGCGATCACGGCCGCGCGGACACCGTCGCGGGCGACGCGGAAGGCGAGGACCTCGCGGCCGCCGAGGCCCCAGTGGGCGGCGCGCACGGGCGGCTGCCCGCGCCTGCGCACCCACAGCGAGGACTCGTTCTTCTTCGTCTCCACGATCCACAGGGTGCCGTCGTGGCTCCAGGTCGGAGGCGTGAAGTGGGCCCCGGGCCGCGCGGTCAGCAGGACCCGGGCCGCGGGCTGGCCGGTGACGGGGCCGGCGACCAGGACCTGGCTCTGGTCGGCGCTCAGGCCCGCGAACTCCTGGTGGTCGGGAGCCACGGCGGGACGGGAGAGGCGGCCCGCGGCGCCGGTCACGACGGGCTGGGCGCGGTCGCTCTCCAGCGTCCCGAGGAAGCCGGAGGGGCCGACGACGTAGGCGTTCTGGTGGACGCCCTCGCCGGGGACCTGGCCGTCGGGCGAGTTGCCCTCCCAGGCGTTCACGGGCTGCGTGACGTCCATGTCGTCCGGCGCGACCGCCTTGCCCTCGATCGTCAGCCGCCACGACTTGATCTCCGACAGCTGCCGCATCGTCCACGCGAGCTGCGCCGACATCCGCTCGACGTCGCCGCCGCGGGCCTGCCCGGTGAGGTCGACGGTCGCGACCTCCTTGTCGATCTGCACGCCGCGCCGGAGCCGGGTGCCCTCCGGGAAGGCGGTCTCGACCGCGCCGTTCAGCCAGGAGGTCGGGCCGGCGAGCAGCGCCTGGACGAGCTGGGTGGGCAGCGTCTGCCGGTTCACGACGGGCAGGAAGATCCCGTTCGGGACGAGGGTGCGCCGGTCGGGCGCGAAGAAGAACAGGTTGACGGTGCGCATGGCGCGCTCGACGTCGTCCTTGGTGAGCAGGAGGCCGGCCTTGTCGTCGCCGGGCAGGCCGGTGATGCGCCAGACGCCCTGCGGTGTCTTGGCGAGCTGGAACGTCGCGTCGAGGGGCTTCGGGGAGGCGGTGTACTGCCCGTCGGCGGTGATCGTGCCGAGTTCCTCGCCGGTGATGCGGACCGTGGCCTGGTCCGCGGACGACTTGATCACGTGCGGGTCGGTGATGCGGCTCGCCAGCACGGTCACGAACGGCCGGAGCCCCGGGTTCCAGGACGTCTGGCCCGACAGGTACTGCTTGGCGACCCGGTGGCCGTCGTCGAAGCTCGCGGACGCCGCGAGGAACCCCGAGACGACCTGGTCGGGCCCCCACTCGGGGCGCGGCTTCACCGGGATCAGCCGTACGTAGGGGTCGTCGACCCGCTCGGCGCGCTCGGGGGGCCTGCCGGAGACGACCTGCCCGCCGCTCGGGACGTTCGCGCACCCGGCGCCGCCGACGACGAGCACGACGGCGGCGATCAGCCGCGTGATCCGCCGGGTTCCCGCGCAGGGGCTCATTCGCCGGCCTCCAGTTCCGCGAACAGCGGGCGGGCGTCGCCGGCCCCCGGCGGGACGAGCGGCAGCGGCGAGCCGCGGAGCTCGGCCCCGGCCGCGCGCGGCAGCGAGAGGCGGAACTGGGAGCCCGCGCCGGGCTCTCCCCACGCCTGGAGCCAGCCGCCGTGGAGCTGGGCGTCCTCCCGGGAGATCGACAGGCCGAGGCCGGTGCCGCCGGTGGTGCGGGCGCGGGCCGGGTCGGCGCGCCAGAAGCGGTCGAAGACCATCTGCCCCTCCCCCGGCTTCAGCCCGACGCCGTGGTCGCGGACGGCGACGGCGACGGCGTCGCGGTCGGCGCCGACGGAGACGACGATGTCCTCGCCGTCGCCGTGCTCGACGGCGTTGACGAGGAGGTTGCGCAGGATGCGCTCGACGCGGCGCCGGTCGACCTCGGCCATGCAGGGCTCGCCGGGCAGCTGGAGGATGACCTTGCTGCCCTTGCGCTCGGCGAGGCCCTGGATGTCGCCGACGACGCGCAGCACGAGGTCGCGCATGTCGAGGGACTCGGCGTCGAGCGTGGCGGCGCCCGCGTCGTGCCGGCTGATCTCCAGCAGGTCGGCCAGGAGGGACTCGAAGCGCTCCAGCTGGCTCTGCAGGAGCTCGGCGGACCGTCCGACGGACGGGTCGGAGAAGCCGTCGCGGTTCTCGTAGAGCATGTCCGCGGCGATCCTGATGGTGGTCAGGGGCGTGCGGAGCTCGTGGGAGACGTCCGAGACGAACTGGCGCTGCACCTGGGAGAGGTCCTCCAGCTCGCCGATCTTCTCCTGGAGGTTGGCGGCCATGTCGTTGAAGGAGCGGGCGAGCCGGGCGAGGTCGTCCTCTCCCCGGACCCGCATGCGTTCCTCCAGGCGTCCGGCGGCGAGCCTCTGCGCGCCCTGGGCGGCGAGCCGCACCGGGATCACGACCTGCCGCGTGACCAGGGAGGCGATCGCCGCCAGGAGCAGCACCAGCACGATGCCCACTCCGGCCAGGGACCGGCTGACGTTGGTGAGGGTCTGCTGCTCCTGCGTCAGGGGGAACAGGTAGTACAGCTCGAACTGTCCGGTCCTGCCGCCGACGATGAGGCCGCGCTCGTCCGGCCGGTGGCCGAAGTAGGACAGCTTGCCGTAGGTGTAGGCGCGGGAGCCGGCGGGCGCGTTCCTCAGCTCCTCGCGGAGCCTCTTGGGGACGCTCTCCTCGCGCAGCTCGTTCGTGCTGTACCCGTCGAAGTACTGCTCGGTGGTGTCGCGGATGTAGACCTCGTAGAGGCCGGACGGCCCGCTGCGCGCCTTCAGCCGGTCGATCGTCGAGTTCAGCCTGCTGCCGTCGCCGGTGGTGTTCCCGAGGTCGCGCTGGACCTGCGCCAGGCCGTCGTCCAGCTGGAGACGGGCCGCCTTGACCTTGCCGTCCATGAGCGCGGACGACACCTGCTGCATGAGGAAGGCGCCCAGGATCGCCACCACGATCGCGGAGATGAACAGGGTGGAGGTGACGACGCGGACCTGGATGGACCGCCGCCAGCGCAGGTAGCCGGCCCGCGCGCCCGCCTGCACGAAGCGGCGGACGGCGCCCAGCCCGCGCCGGACGAACCGCTTCGCCCTCCTCATGTCGGCTTTCATGGGAGGTCCGCGAGGCGGTACGGCGGTCCGGAGGGGCGCTGGTCGGTCATCGGCGTGTCACGGGGACGGCGGACGGAGGGAGGGGGGTCAGGCCGGGCCGGCCTTGTAGCCGACGCCGCGCACGGTGACGACGATCTCGGGCCGTTCCGGGTCCTTCTCGATCTTGGCGCGGAGCCGCTGGACGTGCACGTTCACCAGCCGGGTGTCGGCGGCGTGCCGGTAGCCCCAGACCTGCTCCAGGAGCACCTCGCGGGTGAACACCTGGCGCGGCTTGCGGGCGAGGGCGACGAGCAGGTCGAACTCCAGCGGCGTGAGCGGGATGTGCCGGTCGCCGCGCTTGACCGAGTGCCCGGCGACGTCGATGGTGATGTCGCCGATCTGCAGGGTCTCGGGCGCCGGCTCGTCGGTGCGGCGCAGGCGGGCGCGCACGCGCGCGACCAGCTCCTTGGGCTTGAACGGCTTGACGATGTAGTCGTCGGCGCCCGACTCCAGGCCGAGGACGACGTCCACGGTGTCGCTCTTGGCGGTCAGCATGACGATCGGCACGCCGGACTCGGCGCGGATCTGCCGGCACACGTCGATGCCGTCGGCCCCCGGCAGCATCAGGTCGAGCAGCACGAGGTCGGGCCGGGTCTCCCGGAACGCCTCGAGCGCCTTGTCGCCGTCGTGGACGAAGGAGGGCTCGAAGCCCTCGCCCCTCAGCACGATGCCGAGCATCTCGGCGAGTGCGAGATCGTCGTCGACGACCAGTACACGTCCTCTCATGGCCCTCATCGTCACAAAGTCGGGGTTCGGTGGAGTGGGGCGCTATGCTCCGGCGCCACCTCGCCAGGGAGAGATATGCCTCGGCGTGCAAGGTTACCCGCGTTTGCGTCGTACGGTGCTCCCCCTGATCGTCCGGGCGACTCGCGATCAAGGGGGCGGCCACCGAAACCACCGCAAGATTCACACCGCGCCCGTGACAGGATGACCTGACCGGCGGTCGCGGACCGGCCCGGAACGGGCCGGTCGGACGCGCCGCTGACCCCGCCGGAGATCGCAGGGAGACGGGATGCCGGGACCGGACGGCTGGGACGAGGCCGACGACGCCGACGCGGCGCGGGGCGTCCCGTTCCGCCCCATGTCCATCTCGGAGATGCTGGACGGGGCGATCGCCGGGATCCGGCGCAGGCCGCGCGCCACGCTGGGCCTGTCGGTGGCGGCCGCCACGGTGATCCAGGTGACGAGCTCGGTCGCCGCCTACTTCTTCATCGGCGAGCAGGCCCGCGACGAGATCACCCCCGACGTGCTGATGGAGTCGCTGGGCGCCCAGCTGACCCTGTCGCTGCTGGGGCTGGTGCTGTCGGCGTTCGGGATCCTGCTGCTGGCGGGCCTGGTGGCGCCGATCCTGGGGCGCGAGCTCGTGGGCATGCCGATCGGGCCGAGGCAGGCATGGCGGGACGCCCGGCCCCGGATCGGGCGGCTGGTCGCCACCGCGGCGGCCGTCATGGGCATGTCGCTGGGCGCCCTGGTCGTGCCGCTCGTCCCGTTCGTCCTGCTGATCGCCGCTGGGGCGCGCCCGGCCTTCGCGGTGCTCGCCGGGCTCTTCGGCTTCCCCGTCGGCATCGCGCTGATGGTGTGGCTGTACATACTGTTCGTCCAGGCGGTCCCGGCGGTGGTCATGGAGCGCCAGACCGTGGGCGGCGCGCTGCGCCGCGCCATGACGCTCTCCAAGGGGCGGTGGTTCCGGACGTGCGGGACGCTGCTGCTGGCCCTCCTCGTGACCGTGTTCATGGGGTTCTTCGCGCTGCGGATCCCGTTCCTGTTCGTGCAGCTGATCTTCTTCGGCGACTCCTCGGGCAGCGGCGCCACGATGGGCGCGCTCGCGGTGGACACCGCCGGCCGGATCGTGAGCTGGTCCGTGGTGATGCCGTTCGACGCGGGCGTGATCGCGGTGCTCTACATGGACCGGCGGATGCGCCGCGAGGGCTTCGACCTCGACCTGCGCACCCGGGGACGGTCCGCCGCGGCCGTCGCCGCCAAGGCGCGGGAGGCCGCCGGGGCCCAGGCGGCTCCAGGGGCGCCGGAGACCCTCGGTGGCCGGGGGGCGGCCGGTGAGCGGGACGGTGGCGGCGGCCGGAACGGCCCCGGCGACCGCGCCGGCGAGCAGGACGAGGGGTTCATCGACCTGTGGCGGACCGGTCCGGCCCAGGCACGTCCGTGGACGGGGGCGGGCACGTGATTCTCGATCCGGTCGGCCGCGACGAGGCCCGCGAGGCGGCCCGCCGCGAGCTGGAGAAGCAGATCTACCAGCGCGACAAGCCGTCCTGGCTGGAGCGCGCCTGGGACGACTTCTCCGAGTGGCTGCGCCACCTGTTCCAGCGGGCGCCCGCCCCGGAGTCGCAGAGCACCGGCGGCGGCTGGGTGTCGATCGCCATCATCGTCGTGATCGTGCTGGTCGCGGTCGCCCTGGTGGTGTGGCTGATGTGGGGGCGCGGGAACCCCCGCTCCCGCAAGGGCGCGCTGCTGGAGGACACGCCGTCCACGGCGTTCGACCACCGCGAGGCGGCCGAGCGCCACGCGGAGGCCGCGCGGTGGGCCGAGGCGATCCGCGAGCGGCTGCGCGCCATCGCCCGCGACCTCGAGGAGCGGGCGGTGCTGGCGGCCCGCCCGGGGCGGACGGCCGACGAGCTGGCCGCCGAGGCGGGCGCGGCGGTGCCGGAGCTGGCCGGCGAGCTGGCCGCGGGCGTGCGGATCTTCGACGACGTCTGGTACGGGGACCGCCCGGGCACCCCGGAGGGGTACGCGCGCATGAAGGAGCTCGACGAGCGGCTCCAGGCCGCGCGGCCGAAGCCGCTGGAGTCCGACGACCTCGCCCTGGCCGGGGCCGGCGACGACGAAGGGGGGCCGCGGTGGTGACCGCGTCCCCGCCGCGCGAGGGGCGGGCCGCGGCCGAGCCGTCCGCCCGGCAGGTCGCGGGGCGCCGCTGGCGTTCGGCGCGCGGGGTCGTCGCGGTGGTCCTCGCGCTGGTCGCCGTCGCGGTGGCACTGGCCGCGCTGCGCCCCTCCACGGCAGCCGAGGCGCTCGACCCGGAGTCGCCGAAGCAGGACGGCAGCCGGGCGCTCGCCGAGATCCTCCGCCAGAACGGCACGCCGGTCACGGTGGCCCGCAGCACCGGCGACGCGCTCGGCGCCGCCGTGCCGGGCTCGGTCCTGGTGGTGACCCGCACCGAACGGCTCACCGAGGACGACCTCGACCGGCTGAGCGGTACGCAGGCCGACGTCCTGCTCGTCCGGCCGACGTCGTTCGCGCTGGACGCGCTCGCTCCTCAGGTGCGCAGGCGGGGCCCGTCTCTCGAGGAGACCGCCGAGCCGGGCTGCGACCTGCCCGCCGCGACGCTCGCGGGGGCGGTCGCCTTCCACGAGTCGGACACCTACGATGCCTCGGGCGCCACCGCCTGCTACCGCAGCGACTATGGCGACGCGCGGCTCGTCCAGGTGCGCAACGGCGCGCACACCGTGACGGTGTTCGGCGCTACGGCGCCGCTGACGAACCGGAGGCTCACCGAAGAGGGCAACGCCGCACTCGCCATGAACCTGGCTGGTGCGGGCTCCTCGGTGGTGTGGCTCGTCCCCGAGGTCCCCAAGGCGGGTGACGGCGCGGGGCAGCGGTCGCTCGGCGACCTGCTGCCGTTCGGGGTGAAGCTGCTCATCCTCCAGCTGCTCGTCGCGGTGCTTCTGGTGGCCCTGTGGCGGGGCCGCCGCCTCGGCCCGGTCGTGGCGGAGTCTCTGCCCGTCGTCGTCCGGTCCGCCGAGACGGTCGAGGGCCTCGCCCGCCTGTACCGCGCCGGGCGCGCCCGCGACCGGGCCTCCGACGCCCTGCGCTCCGGCGCCCGCGAACGGCTCGTGCCGCTCCTCGGACTCCCCCGCAGCAGCGCGCAGGACCACTCCGCCGCGCAGGAGATCGTGTCCGCGGTCTCGCGCCGCACGGCGTACGACGAGACGTACGTCGGAGCGGCCCTGTACGGTCCTCAACCCTTGGACGACGCCGGGCTGATCGCCCTCACCGACGTCCTCGACGACCTGGAAAGGCAGGTACGCCAGTCTTGAACCCCCCTGTAGAGCTCGGGAAGGACGACGTGCCCGGCGGCGCCCCCGGCGCGAGGCCGGGCGCGATCCCGGAGGACGCCCGGCGCCAGGCCGAGACGGCCCGCGCGGCGCTCGCGGCCCTGCGCGGTGAGGTCGCCAAGACGGTCGTCGGCCAGGACTCCGTCGTCACCGGCCTGGTGATCGCACTGCTCTGCCGCGGCCACGTGCTGCTCGAGGGCGTCCCCGGCACGGCCAAGACGCTGCTCATCAAGACGCTGTCGCGGGCCCTCGACCTGGACTTCAAACGCGTCCAGTTCACCCCCGACCTGATGCCGGGCGACGTGACCGGCTCGCTGGTCTACGACAACAGGACGGCGGAGTTCGAGTTCCGCGAGGGACCGGTCTTCACCAACCTCCTGCTCGCCGACGAGATCAACCGGACGCCGCCGAAAACCCAGGCGTCCCTCCTGGAGGCCATGGAGGAGCGCCAGGTCTCGGTGGAGGGCTCCGCGCGCGCTCTGCCCGACCCGTTCGTGGTGTGCGCGACCCAGAACCCGATCGAGTACGAGGGGACCTATCCCCTGCCCGAGGCCCAGCTCGACCGGTTCCTGGTCAAGCTGACGGTGCCCGTCCCCACGCGGGACGAGGAGATCTCCATGCTCCAGCGGCACGCCTCCGGGTTCGACCCGCGCGACCTGTCCGAGGTGAAGGCGGTCGCCGGAGCGGCGGAGCTGGCCGCCGGGCAGGCCGCCGTCAGGACCGTGCACCTCGACCCCAAGGTCGCCGCCTACGTCGTGGACCTGTGCAGGGCCACCCGGCAGTCCCCGTCCCTCCAGCTCGGCGTGTCGCCGCGCGGTGCGACGGCGCTGCTGGCGACCGCCCGCGCCTGGGCCTGGCTGTCGGGCCGCGACTACGTCACCCCGGACGACGTGAAGGCGCTGGCCAGGCCCACGCTGCGGCACCGCGTCCAGCTCCGTCCGGAGGCGGAGCTGGAGGGCGCGACCGCCGACGGCGTGCTGGAGGGCATCCTCGCCCACGTCCCCGCCCCGCGCTGATGGCGCTGACCGGGCGCCTCGGGCTGCTGGCCCTGCTCGGCGCGATCGTCCCGCTGTTCGCGCCGAGCTGGTGGACGCTGTTCGCGGTGTGGGGCGTCCTGCTGCTCGGCGTCGTCGCCGACCTCGCCCTGGCCGGGAACGTGCGGGCCCTGCGCTTCCACCGCGCCGGCGACACGAGCGTGCGCCTCGGCGGGACGGCCGAGGTCTCGCTGGTCGTGGAGAACCTCGGCCGGCGGCGCCTCAAGGCCCGGCTCCGGGACGTGTGGCCGCCCAGCGCGGGCGCCGCGCCCCGCATGGTGAAGGTGGACGTCCCCGCCGGGGAGCGTCGCCGCGTCGAGATGGCGCTGACGCCGACCCGGCGCGGCGACCGCGAGGCCGTCACCGTCGTCGTCCGCTCCGTGGGGCCGCTCGGGCTGGCCGCGCGGCAGCTCTCGCGCTCCGCGCCCTGGACCGTCCGGGCGCTGCCCGCGTTCCCGTCCCGCCGCCACCTGCCGGCCAAGCTCGCCCGGCTGCGGGAGCTGACGGGCGCGCACGTCGCGCTGATCCGCGGGCAGGGCACCGAGTTCGACTCCCTGCGCGAGTACGTGGACGGCGACGACGTCCGGTCCATCGACTGGCGGGCGACGGCGCGGCGCGGCGACGTGGTCGTGCGGACCTGGCGCCCCGAGCGCGACCGGCGCATCTACCTCGTCCTCGACACCGGGCGCACGTCCGCGGGCCGCGTCGGCGACATCCCCCGGCTCGACTGCTCGATGGACGCGGCGCTGCTGCTCGGCGCCCTGGCGTCCCGCGCCGGCGACCGGGTCGACCTGCTCGCCTACGACCGCCGCGTCCGCGCCCGCGTCGAGGGCGCCTCCCGGACCGACCTGCTGCCCGCGATGGTGCACGCCATGGCGCCGCTGGAGCCGGAGCTGCTCGAATGCGACGCCGCCGGGATGGTGTCGACGCTGATGGCGCGCGTCCGGCAGCGCTGCCTGGTCGTGCTGCTCACCGAGCTGAACACGGCCGCGATCGAGGAGGGGCTGCTGCCGCTGCTGCCGCAGCTCACCGCCCGCCACCTCGTCATGATCGCCGCGGTGTCGGACCCGCGCCTCACGGAGATGGCGGAGGCCCGCGGCGACCTGGCGTCCGTCTACGACGCCGCCGCCGCCGAGCGCGCGAGAGCCGAACGCCGCCGCCTGACAGCCGAACTGAGAGGCCACGGCGTAGAAGTGGTGGACGCCCCACCAGCAGAAATAGCCCCCGCCCTAGCCGACGCCTACCTGGCCCTAAAGGCCGCAGGACGCTTGTAGGCCCCGAGCCCCGGCTGCAACCACGCAACAACCTGAATGGTTGCGATCGCGTCCGAAGGCAGGTTCGAGCTTGCGAGAACCTGATCGCGCAGCGAGCCGCCAGGCGAGACGGAGCGATGCCAGCGATCGCCCGCTTTTCTCGACGATGGAGGGCCGCCAGGCCCGAAGGAGGAGAGAAAAGCTAAGCAGACACCGGGGCCAGGTCTGGGTGGAGGTCGCTGTCGCCGGTCTCGCCTTGGCGGACGGCGCGGCGGCCGAGGACGATCACGTAGGCGAGGAACGCGGCCTCGGCCACGACGCCGATCGCGATGCGCAGCCATGTGATGTGGACCCAGCCGGTCACGAACCCCTCGATGAGGCCGGACACGAACAGCACCCCGACGAGGCCGATGGCGATGCTGACGGCCGCGCGGCCCTCCTCGGCGAGGGCCTGGCCGCGGCTCCGCGGACCCGGGTCGATGATCGTCCAGCCGAGCTTGAGGCCCCCGGCGCAGGCGAGGTAGACGGCGGTCAGCTCCAGCAGGCCGTGCGGGAGGATCAGCCCGAAGAACACGGCGCCCTTGCCGTAGGCGAACATCAGCCCGCCGCTGATCCCGAGGTTGACCTGGTTCAGCAGCAGGACGTACACGGTCGGGATGCCGAGCAGGATCCCGAAGATCAGCGCGGTCGCCGACACCCAGGCGTTGTTGACCCACACCTGGAACGCGAACGACGACGCCGAGTGCTCGGTGTAGTAGTTCGCGAAGTCGTGCTCGACGAGTTCGCGGATCTCGTCCGGCGTCCCGATGGTGGACTGCACCTCGGGGCTGTGCACGACCCAGATCGCCAGGGCGAGCGCCACCAGGTTGCCGAGGACGGCGTTGCCCAGCCACCACCACCGCATCCGGTACGCGGCGGCAGGGAACGACACGGTCGCGAAGCGGGTGACATCGCGCCAGAGCGGCGCCTGCGCGCCGGCCACCGAGGCCCTGCCGCGCGCCACGAGCGACGACAGCCGCCCGACGAGCTGCGGGTCGGGCGAGCTGGACCGCACGACCGACAGGTGCGTCGCCGTGCGCTGGTAGAGGTCGACGAGCTCGTCGGCTTCCGCGCCGGTCAGCTTCCGGCCGCGGTTGATGAGCCGTTCGAGGCGCACCCATTCGGCGTTGTGCTCGGCCACGTAGGCGTCGACGTCCACCCGGCGAGACTAACGCCTCGACCCGCGAAACCGGCACAATGGGGCGTCCGCCGCCATTGGAGGAAGAGGACATGGCCGATCTCGTCACCGGCGAGGCCGTCGCGCTCGACATCCGGGTCGCGCGGCTGGCCAGCCGCGGCTGCGCCCTCTTCATCGACCTGCTCCTCCAGTCCGTGCTGCTGAACACGGTCGTCTACGTCACGGCGATGACCTCGCTGGTGGCCGACGAGGCGTGGACGGTCGGGCTGACGCTGCTCGCCGTCGTGGCCGTCCTCGTCGGCTACCCGTGCCTGTTCGAGACGCTCACCCGGGGCCGGACGCTGGGCAAGATGGCCCTCGGGCTCCGCGTCGTCGGCGACGACGGCGGGCCGGTCCGGTTCCGGCAGGCGCTGGTGCGGGCGCTCGCCGGGTTCGTCGAGTTCTGGATGCTCTACGGCTCGCCCGCGCTGATCACCTCGTTCTGCAACCGGCGCGGCAAGCGGCTCGGCGACCTGTTCGCCGGGACGATCGTCATCCAGGAGCGGGTGCCCGCGTCGGCGCTGTTCGGCCCCGTCGCGGTGATGCCGCCGCAGCTCGCCTGGTGGGCGCGGACGCTGGAGCTCTCGATGGTGTCGGACGAGCTGGCGATGACGGCCCGGCAGTACCTGTCGCGGTTCTGGGAGCTGCTGCCGGAGGTCCGCGACTCGCTGGGGCAGCGGATCGCCTCGCAGGTCGTCGCGGCGGTGAGCCCGCCGCCGCCGGCGGGCGTGCGGCCCGAGATCCTGCTGTCGGCCGTCCTCGCCGAGCGCCGCCACCGCGAGGAGCGGCGGCTCGCGGAGCGCCGCGCACGCCGGATGCGCCGTTTCGGGCTTCCCGCGTGGGGCGCCGCGCCCGCCGCCGTCCCGGCGATGGCGATGGCGGGGCCCGCGCCGTCCGGCCCGCCGCGCCAGGGGCCTCCGGCTCCCCCGCCGTTCAGCGTGCCGGGGCCGGGCCAGCCGGGGTTCCTTCCGCCGGCCGACTACGGCGCGGGGCCGTACCAGAACGTCCTGAACGCGCCCCGGCCGCCCGCGCCGCACCCGGCGGGCCCCGCCGGGCCTCCGCCGCCGCAGGGCCCGTACCCGGGCTACTGACGGGCCGGCCTGACGTCAGCCGGGGAGCGAGCGCAGCTTCTCGGTCAGCGTCGGGCGCAGCTTCTTCAGGCACAGGACCGGCCGGAAGGCGCCCTCGCTCGTCATGTAGTTCGTGGCCTCGGCCGGGCACTCCTTCGTGGTGGACACCCTGCCGACGACCTTCGCGACGGCGTCGCCGGACCCGCACTCCGCCTTGCCCAGGTCGCCGATGTTGAACGAGGGGTCCTTGATGCAGTCGCCCGGGGACAGCACGCCGCCGCCCGCGCCCAGGCACAGCACCGGGTTCGCCGTGCTCCCGCCGCCGAGGGACCGCAGCTTCATGGTCTCCAGCGTGCCGGCCGGACACGACTTCTCCGCCGCGACGCGTGCGACCACCTTGCCGTACCAGTCCGGCTTGGAGCACGGCTGCTCCTTGCCGAAGCCGATGGAGCCGCTGCTCACGCAGTCGCCCGCCGTGAGGAAGGCTCCGCCCGCACCGGGGTCGCCGGGGTGGGCGCCCTTGAGGTTGCGCACGCACGCCTCGTAGTAGGTCTTCTCGTCCTTCTTCTCGCGGACGTTGGTGAAGCCGTCCGTGCCGCTCGGGCAGTCGGGCAGGGGACGCGAGCCGAACTGGAAGGCCGACGCCTCCTTCTTGCCGACGACCTTCAGCACCTTGGCCTTCGCCTTGGCGTCGTCGCAGCTCACCCGGAGGCTCGGCGGGATGCGGTCGCCGTCGTCCATCCCGAAGGCGGTGTCGACGCACTGCTCGGCCTTCACCGGGCCTGTCGGCGCGCCCGTCCCGTTGAGCGCGAGGAAGGCGACGCCGGCGAGCACGACCACGCCCGCGACCGCCACGGCCACCCACACGAGCGGCGAGGGCCTCTTCGCCGGCGGCGGACCCGGCGGACCCGCAGGCGGAAACGGACCGGTCGGCGGAAACGGACCGGGAGCCTGCGGGCCGGAGGCATGCGGGCCGGGCATCGGGGGTCCGCCCGCCGGCGGCCCGCCCCAGCCCCGCCCCTGTGCTTGCCCTTGCCCCTCCGGAACTTGCCCTTGCCCCTCTGGAACCTGCCCGTACACGCCGTAACCCCCCGTATCTGATCTTGTCGGACGAGTACGGAAAGATACCGCAGCCAGGTCAGGAGGGGTTCGCCAGGTTCGGCGGTGACTCCAGGGCGGTGAGCTCGATCCCGGGCGCGGCCAGCACGACGTCCCCGGCGATGTGCACCGTCTCGACCTCGCCTGTGGACAGGTCGGTGACCTCGTACTCCGAGACGGGCAGCGGCCCGGTCTCGGTCTCGTAGGCGGACGTCCCGACCAGCCGCCAGCGCCACAGGGCCGTCAGGGCCGACAGCGACGTCCCGCTCAACCGGACGAGACGGACGTCGGTCTGCGCGCCCTCGTCCAGCCCCAAGGACCGGGCGACGGCGACGAGGAACCCCGGGGAGTCGGCCAGGAAGCCCGACGCCTGCTCGGCGTGCTCGGTTCCCGTCTCACCGGCCGCGCGCACCCAGGCCAGTTCGCGGCCGGTCACGCCGCCGCGCACCCACCAGGCGGGGGCGACGACCTCGACGCGGATCTGGCGCCAGCGCGCGTCCACGACCAGGTCCACGCGGACCCCGTCGGAGCGCGCGGAGGTGTACCGCCACCCGGCGGGCCCGGGCGCGCACTGGAAACGCTCCTCGGCTCCCCCGTCGAGGTGCAGGTACGTCCCGGCGGGCACGGGTCAGGACCCGATGCGCCAGGAGTGCAGGTAGTCCTCCTGGTCCGGGGTGAGCAGGTCGATGGAGACCGACATCGAGGCGAGCTTGAGCCGCGCCACCTCAGTGTCGATCTCCTTCGGCACGTCGTGGACGGCCGGGGACAGCGACTCGTGCGCCGTGGCCAGCCACGCGCACGTGAGGGCCTGGTCGGCGAACGACATGTCCATCACGGCCGCGGGATGCCCCTCCGCGGCCGCCAGATTGACCAGGCGGCCCTCCGCGAGCAGCACCAGGCGCCGCCCGTCGGCCAGCACGTACTCGTCCGTCTGCGGCCGGATCGCGCGGTGCACCTCCACGGCCATGTCGCCGAGGGCCCGCACGTCGATCTCGACGTCGAAGTGCCCGGAGTTCGCGAGGATGGCCCCGTCCTTCATCACCGCGAGGTGGTCGGCGTTCACGACGTCGCGGTTCCCGGTGACGGTGATGAAGACGTCGCCCTCCGCGGCCGCCTCGGCCATGGGCCGCACGGCGAAGCCCTGCATGGTCGCGTCCAGCGCCTTCACCGGGTCGATCTCGGTGACGACGACCCGCGCCCCGAGGCCGCGCGCCCGCTCGGCCAGGCCGCGCCCGCAGTAGCCGAAGCCCGCGACGACCACGGTCTTGCCCGCCAGCAACGTGTTGGTGGCGCGGACGATCCCGTCGAGCGTCGACTGGCCCGTCCCGTACCGGTTGTCGAACATGTGTTTGGTGTCGGTGTCGTTCACCGCGACCACGGGGAACTTCAGCGCGCCCTCGCGGGCCATCTGGTGCAGGCGGATGACGCCCGTCGTCGTCTGCTCGCACCCCGCCTTCACGGTGCCGAGCAGATCCGTCCGGTCGGTGTGCAGGGTGTTGACCAGGTCGCAGCCGTCGTCCAGGACGAAGTCGGGCCCGGTCTCAAGCGCCTGGTGGATGTGCGCGTAGTACCCCTCGCGGTCGATGCCCGCGCGCGCGAACACCTCGGCCCCGTACTCCTCCACAAGCGCGGCGGCGGTGTCGTCCTGCGTGGACAGCGGGTTGGACGACGCCAGCGCCACGCTCGCACCGCCTGCCTGAAGGGTGCGGATGAGCCCGGCGGTCTCGGTCGTGATGTGCATGCACGCCGCGACCTTGAACCCCTCCAGCGGCCGGTCGGCGGCGAACCGCTCCCGGATCTGCCGCAGCACCGGCATGCTCCGGTCCGCCCACTCGATCCGCTTGACGCCCTCATAGGCCAGCGACCGATCCGCGATATCGCTCATCAACACCCCCACAAAGTAGCTGCCGGACGGGGCCTCACCCCGTCCGGCAGCCTCAAGCAGTGAACTCGGTACCAGTATCAGTACCGGTAGTGGTCGGCCTTGTAGGGGCCCTCCACGTGGACGCCGATGTAGGCGGCCTGCTCCTTGGTGAGCTCGGTGAGCTTGACGCCGAGGGCGTCGAGGTGGAGGCGGGCGACCTTCTCGTCCAGGTGCTTGGGCAGGACGTAGACGCCGATCGGGTACTCGTCGGTCTTGGTGAAGAGCTCGATCTGCGCGATGACCTGGTTCGTGAAGGAGTTCGACATCACGAAGGACGGGTGGCCGGTGGCGCAGCCGAGGTTCATCAGGCGGCCCTCGGCGAGGACGATGATGGAGTGGCCGTCGGCGAAGCGCCACTCGTGCACCTGCGGCTTGATCTCGATCTTCTCGACGCCGGGGGTCTTGGCGAGCCCCGCCATGTCGATCTCGTTGTCGAAGTGCCCGATGTTGGACACGATCGCCTGGTGCTTCATCCGGCCCATGTGCTCGGCCGTGATGATGTTGAAGTTGCCGGTGGTGGTGACGAAGATGTCTGCGCTCTCGACGACGTCGTCCAGGGTGGTGACCTGGAAGCCGTCCATCGCGGCCTGCAGCGCGCAGATCGGGTCGATCTCGGTGACGATGACGCGGGCGCCCTGGCCGCGCAGCGCGTCGGCGCAGCCCTTGCCCACGTCGCCGTAGCCGCAGACGACGGCGACCTTGCCGCCGATCAGCACGTCGGTGGCGCGGTTGAGGCCGTCGATGACCGAGTGGCGGCAGCCGTACTTGTTGTCGAACTTCGACTTGGTGACCGAGTCGTTGACGTTGATCGCCGGGAACGCGAGGGTACCGGCCTTCGCCATCTCGTAGAGGCGGTGGACGCCGGTGGTGGTCTCCTCGGTGACGCCCTTGATCGCCGCGGCGGTCTCGGTCCAGCGGCCGGGCTTGTCGGCGATGGTGCGGCGCAGGGTCTCGAGGATGATGCCCCACTCCTCGGGGTCGTCCTCGGTGGCGGCCGGCACGGCGCCCGCCTTCTCGTACTCGGCGCCCTTGTGGACGAGCAGGGTGGCGTCGCCGCCGTCGTCCAGGATCATGTTGGGGCCGGTGCCGTCCGGCCACTGGAGGGCCTGGTCCGTGCACCACCAGTACTCTTCGAGCGTCTCGCCCTTCCACGCGAACACCGGGACGCCCTTCGGGTCGTCGACGGTGCCCTCCTTGCCCACGACGATCGCGGCGGCCGCGTGGTCCTGGGTGGAGAAGATGTTGCACGAGACCCAGCGGACGTCGGCGCCGAGTTCGACCAGCGTCTCGATCAGCACGGCCGTCTGGATCGTCATGTGCAGCGAGCCCATGATCTTGGCGCCGCGCAGCGGCTTGGCGGCGGCGTACTCCTCGCGCACCGCCATCAGGCCCGGCATCTCGTGCTCGGCGAGCCGGATCTCCCGGCGCCCGAAGTCGGCCAGCGAAAGGTCGGCGACCTTGTAGTCCATGCTTTCGTTGCTCCCTTGGTGTGTGCGCGCCGTCGGGTACGCGAGGTCGTGGCGGGCGAGTGCGCGGCCGCGCCAACGGTGGCGAGTCTACGGGCGCCGGGCGCGCCAGGGCACGGCCGGGGGCGACTTCCTGACACTAATTTGTCAGAATCACCCCATGCGTATCACGGAGGCCGCCCGGCGGCTCGGCACCTCCCCCCGGATGCTCCGCTACCGGGAGGCCCTCGGCCTGCTGCCCGTCACCCGCGAGGCGGCCGTGGCCCGGCGCGGCGGCGGCCACCGCCGCTTCGGCGACGCCGAACTGCGCGCCGTCGCGCTCGCCCTCGCCCTGGAGAAGCGCTACGACATCGGCCCCGCCGAGCTGGCCTTCGGCCTGCGGGTCCTGGCCGAACCCCAGGTCCAGGCCCACGTGCGCGAACTCGGCGAACGCATAGGCCGCCTCTCCGCACCCCCCACCCGAGCCCTGGACTTCGAAAAGGAAAAGGCAATGCGCCTCCTCCGCCGCCGTCCATGATCGTTCAGACCGTCCCACCGGCCTCAGCCAACACAGCAACCACGCAACAACCTGAATGGCTGCGATCGCGTCCGAAGGCAGGGGCGAGCGAAGCGAGAACCTGATCGCGCAGCGAGCCGCAAGGCGAGCCGGAGCGATGCCAGCGATCGCCCGCGTTTCTCGACGATGGAGGGCCGCCAGGCCCGAAGGAGGAGAGAAAAGCCATTAACTCGCGTTTTCTCCGGGGACTACTACGCCTGATTCGTAGGCGAGCATGACCGCTTGGGCGCGGTCGCGGAGGCCGAGTTTGGTGAAGACGCGGGCCACGTGCGTCTTGACGGTGTGCTCGCTGACGAACAGGCGCTGGGCGATCTCGCCGTTGGACAGGCCGCCCGCGATCAGGACGAGCACCTCGGTCTCGCGGGCGGTCAGCGTCGACAGCTCCGACGGCGCCTGCGGGCGGTTGCGGCGCTGCTTGGTGAACTCGCGGATGAGGCGTCCCGTGACCTGCGGGGCCAGCAGGGAGTCGCCGCGCGCCACCACCCGGACCGCCGAGACCAGCTCGTCGGCGGTCGCGTCCTTCAGCAGGAAGCCGCTCGCGCCGACGGCGAGGGCCTCGTAGACGTACTCGTCCACGTCGAACGTGGTGAGCACCAGCACCCGGACGCTCTCCGAGCCGGGCAGCGCGAGGATGCGGCGGGTGGCCTCGATGCCGTCCATGCCGGGCATCCGGATGTCCATCACGACGACGTCCGGGCGGCGGCGCTCGGCGAGCGCGACGGCCTCGCGGCCGTCGCCTGCCTCGCCGATCACGGTGATGTCGTCCTGGGCGGCGAGCAGGGCGGCGAACCCGGCCCGCACGATCGTCTGGTCGTCGACGATCAGCACGTTGATCACAGCGGCCGCCCCGGAGGCGGGAGGACGGCCGGGTCAGGGGCGGCCGGGCGGCGCCTGCGAACCGTTTCCACGGAAGGAATTCCCCTCATTCGTCACCGGAAGCTCGGCCTCCACCAGGAACCCGCCCTGGGTGGCGGGGCCGGCGGAGAACCGCCCGCCCAGCATGGTCGCACGTTCCCGCATGCCCACGAGGCCGTGTCCGCCACCCGGCCCGGACGTCTCGAGACGGGTCCGGCCGGCGTCCGCGGAGGTCGGGCCCGCAGGGTCCGCTCCTGCTGTACGAGGACCGGGATTCGGCCGGTTCAGGACCTGGGTGGCCGCCGAGGCGCCGTTGTCCTGGACGCGGACCGCCAACCGGTCCGGCAGGAAGGTGAGGTCGACGCGGACGCCCGCGCCGGGCGCGTGCCGCCGCGCGTTGGTCAGCGCCTCCTGGACGATCCGGTACGCCGACAGCTCCACCGTCGTGGACAGGGCGCGCGGGTCGCCGTGCACGGCGAGGTCGACGTGGCCGCCGGCGCCGCGGTGCTGCTCGATCAGGTCGGGCAGCCGGTCCAGGCGCGGCTGCGGGGAGTTCGCCGCCTCCGGCTCGGGCGCGGCGTCGGCGCGCAGCACGCTGAGCAGCCGCCGCATCTCCACCAGCGCCTCCCGGGCCGTCTTGGCGATCTCGGTGTAGCCGGCGCGGGCCTCGGGCGACAGGCTCTCCATCGTGTACGGCGCGGTCTCGGCCTGCACGGCGATCATGGAGACGGAGTGCGCGACGACGTCGTGCAGCTCCCGGGCGATGCGGGCGCGCTCGCGCATGACGGCCTGCTCCCGCTGGACGGCGGTGAGCCGGGTGAGGGTCTCGTTGGTGCGCTCGGCGGCCTCCGCCTCCGTGCGTCCCGCGGACTCCACGACGCGCCGCGCGTCCCCGAGGCCGATGGCGGCGAGCACCGCGACGATCGCCGCGGGCCAGGGGACGTCGTCGAGCGTCCCGGTCGCGAGGTAGACGACTCCGAGGGCGGCGACACTGCCGACCGCCAGGACGCCGGTGGACTGGCGGGGCAGCCCCCGGCCCAGCGCGTACAGCGTGTAGAGGGCCGCGAAGCTGGTCGTGACCAGCAGGAGCTGCCCGGTGAGCAGGCTCGCCGCGACCGCGCTGAGCACGACCGCCGCGACGGCGCGCAGGTTCTCCCGGCGCCACACGAGCGGGAGCGTCGCCGCGACCGCGAACCCGCCCGCCAGGCTGATCGGCGAGTCGACGCGCGGCGCCAGCTCGGCCAGCGCCGCGATCGTCAGGGCCAGCCCGGTCAGGGGCGCGAAGTACCAGGACCCGACGACGTCCCGCCACGTTTTGATCCAGCGGGGCAGCGGCGCCGTCTGCCCGGCCGGGACCCCGGGACCGGGTCCCGCCCGGCCGTTCAGGCGCGCGCCGAGCCTGACCGCCAGCGGGCGCAGGAGCGTGCCGATGCCCGTCAGGATCCACAGCAGCAGCTGCCCGACCCCCGCTACGATCCGGCCGGACAGCCGCCACGCGTGGTGCGCGACGGCTGGGCCGAACCCCGCGGGGTCGGGTCCGGTCCGGGCCTTGTCGTCGGTCGTCACCCCTCAATACTGACCGCTGAGGCCCGCCATGGCCTCACCACGCGGGTGTATGCAGATCGCGGAGGTCCGCCTGGAGTACCACGCGCGTTCCCTCCTTGAGGGGGACGTGCGGAGGAGTGCCGCGAACGTAGTGTCTTAACCGTGACCGCGACGGTGGCCGTCGCCGACGTAGGGGGTTCGGCGGGGCCGCCGCGGTCACACCAGAACCGCCCGGTTTCAGGGGTCCGGGCGGGGAGCATGGGATAGCACCTCGCCGGACGGCCGCGGCTCGCCTCCTCGGAGGCACTCGCCGGTCTCGCCTGGGCTGGGGTTCGGCCGGCACCTGCGGCGGCCGCCCGGTGAGGGGTTCCGTGTCCGGCGCGGCCCGTGGGGCGGGCCGCGCGGAACGCGTCAGGACGACGCGGGGGTCTCCGGCTTCCGCGCCTCGGCGGCGCCCGTACTGGACGCGTCGGCGGCCCGCGTGCGGGACGCCTCGTCCAGCGCCGGCTCCAGGTAGATGAGCTTCGCCTCCGGGATCTGCGCCCGGACCCTCGCCTCCGCCGCGTCGATGCCGCGCGCCACCTCGGCGGCCGTGTCGTCGTGGTAGACGGCGATCTTCGCGGCGATGAGGAGCTCGTCCGGGCCCATGTACTCGGTCCTGATGTGGATGAGGTGGTCGACCTCGTCCACCGACTCCAGCGCCTCGATGATCCGCCGCTCGGTCTGCGGGTCGACGCCCTCGCCGATCAGCAGGCTCTTGGTCTCGATCGCCAGGATCGTCGCGACGACGCCGAGCAGCAGGCCGATCGCGACGGTGCCGACGCCGTCCCAGACGCCGTCGCCGGTGGCGACCGCCATGGAGACGCCGAACAGGGCGAGGAACAGGCCGACGAGGGCGGCGAGGTCCTCCAGCAGCACCACCGGCAGCTCGGGGGCCTTGGCGCGGCGGATGAACCTCCACCAGGACTGCTCGCCGCGGACCTCGTTCGACTCCTTGATCGCGGTGCGGAACGAGAACGCCTCCAGGCCGATCGCGACGATCAGCACCCCGAACGCCCACACCGGGGACTTGACCTCCTCCGGGTGGGAGATCTTGTGGTAGCCCTCGTAGAGCGAGAACGCCGCGCCGACGGTGAACAGGACCACCGCGACGACGAACGCGTAGAAGTAGCGTTCGCGCCCGTATCCGAACGGGTGCTGTGGGGTCCGGTCGCGTTCGGACCGCTTGCGGCCGAGCAGCAGCAGCCCCTGGTTCCCGGAGTCGGCGACCGAGTGGATGGACTCGGCCAGCATCGACGACGACCCGGTGAACGCGAACGCGACGGCCTTCGACGCCGCGATCCCGAGGTTGGCGGCCAACGCGGCGACGATGGCCTTCGTTCCACCCTCAGCACTCATCTAAGCAATCCTCGCTTCGAGCTCTTGAACGGCAGGCTCGGACGCAGGGTCCACGCCGAGCGCGATAGCCAAGTAAACCGTGACATAGTCGGCCAACGCGATCAGCGACGCGATCCGCTCCAGCGGATGGGCGCCCTCCGCCCGGATCTCGGTGACCGCCACGCCCCGGTCGCGGGCCAGCGCGGCGGACGCCTCGCACCGCCTCCGCACGCGCGGATGCTCCTCCACGTCGCGCATGAGGACGAGGTGAAGGCCGTGCTCCGGTTCGTCGACCCGGTCGCGGAAGAAGTCGTCCGGGTCGGCCGGACCGGCCTGTGAGCCGGCCCGCGCGAAGAAGCCGTCGAACACCGCCACCTGGTTGCGGCCGGTCTCGGGGACCTCGCCGAAGACGGCCGGGTACTTGGCGTTCTCGCCGAGCTGGCAGCACATCCGGTACGCCGCCGCGGCGGACGGCGCGGACGAGCCCCACACGAGCGGCACGTCACCGGCCAGATCGAGGGCGAGGCGCTTGGCCGGGTTGACGAACGGCTCGCTGGACGGGCGGCACCGGTGCGCGACGTCCTCCAGCAGCTCGGCCGTGGACTCCAGCACGGTGTCGGGGACGTCCGCGAGCCGGAGCGTCCGCGCGGCGAGGAGCAGGGGGATCGTCAGGGCCCACAGGGAGGAGCGCGCCGGGCCCGCGGGCCGGACGGGGACGACGACCCCGCGGCTCCGGGCCGCCAGCTCCGCCAGCGGCGAGGCGGCGTCACCGACGACCAGGAGGCGGCAGCCGCGGCGCGCGGCCTCCGCGGCGACCTCGAGCGTGTCCTCGGCGGCTCCCGAGGGCGAGACCGCGACGACCAGGTCGGCGGCGCCCACCCAGCCGGGGAGCCGGTAGCCGCGCACCGTGGAGATCGGGACGGCGCTGCCCGGCCCGCACACGGCGGCGAGCACGTCGCCCGGGACGGCGGAGGAGCCGGTGCCGGCGACGACGATCCCGCGGGGGCGGCCGTCCTCGGCCAGCTCGGCCAGGCCGGCCTCGGCCGCCGCGCGCCGCGCCTCCCGGACCTGCGCCGCCGACGAGGCGACCTGCCGGAGCATGCCGCCCGGATCCGCCGCCTCGGCCGCCTCCGCGTCCTCCAGCCGGGAGGGGTCGAGGGAGGCGCTCACGAGGCGGGGGCCCTGGCCTCGTCCACGAGGAGGACGGGGATGTCGTCGCGCACGGGGTAGGCGTAGCGGCACGAGCCGGTGCACACCAGCTCGTCGGCCGCCTCGTCGGCGCGCAGGTCGCCGCCGCAGTTGGGGCAGGCGAGGATCTCCAGGAGCCAGGAGTCCAGCTTCATCGTCATCGTGGCGTCACATCTCCCTTGCAGTCGCTTTTCCGGACCCGGTCACTTCTCCCTGACCAGGGCCAGGACCTCGTCGCGGATCGCCGCCATGGTGCCGGCGTCGCCGGCCTCGGCGTTCAGGCGCAGCAGCGGCTCGGTGTTGGACGGGCGCAGGTTGAACCACCAGCCGGCGGCGTCGTCGCGCACGGTCAGCCCGTCCAGCTCGTCGATCTCGACGCCGGACCGGCCGGCGAAGGCGTCCCTGACCTTCGCGGCGGCCGCGTCCTGGTCGGCGACCTCGCTGTTGATCTCGCCGGACGCGGCGTAGCGCGTGTACTCGCCGAGCAGCTCCGAGAGGGGGCCGTCCTGCTGCCCGAGGGCGGCCAGGACGTGCAGCGCCGCCAGCATCCCGGAGTCGGCGAACCAGAAGTCGCGGAAGTAGAAGTGGGCCGAGTGCTCGCCGCCGAACACGGCGCCGGTCTCGGCCATCGTCTGCTTGATGAACGAGTGCCCGACCCGGGTCCGGACGGGCGTCCCGCCGTGCTCGGAGACGATCTCCGGGACGGCCTTGGAGGTGATCAGGTTGTGCACGATCGACGAGCCGGGGTGCTTGGCCAGCTCCCGGGTCGCGACCAGCGCGGTGATCGCCGACGGGGAGACGATCTCGCCGCGCTCGTCCACCACGAAGCAGCGGTCGGCGTCGCCGTCGAAGGCCAGGCCGATGTCGGCGCCGGTCTCGCGGACCTTGGCCTGCAGGTCGCGCAGGTTCTCCGGCTCGATCGGGTTGGCCTCGTGGTTGGGGAAGGTGCCGTCCAGCTCGAAGTACAGCGGGACCAGGTCGATCGGCAGGCCCTCGAACACCGAGGGGACGGTGTGGCCGCCCATGCCGTTGCCGGCGTCGACGACGACCTTGAGCGGGCGGATGGACGACAGGTCGACCAGCGTCTTGAGGTGGTCGGCGTAGCCCTTGAGGATGTCGCGGCGCGTCACCGTGCCCGGCTCGCCGTCGTAGTCGGGGACGCCCTTCTCGATCGACTCGCGGATCTCGGCGAGCCCGGTGTCGCGGCCGACGGGGCGCGCGCCCGCGCGGCACAGCTTCAGCCCGTTGTACTTCGCCGGGTTGTGGCTGGCGGTGAACATGGCGCCGGGCAGGTCGAGGCTGCCGCTGGCGTAGTAGAGCATGTCGGTGGAGCCGAGCCCGGCCTCGATGACGTCCGCGCCCTGGGACGTGGCGCCGCGCGCGAACGCCTCGGCCAGCGGGACCGACGACTCCCGCATGTCGTGGGCGGTGACGACGGCGCTCGCCCCGGTGACGCGGACGAACGCCGCGCCGGCCGCCTCGGCGGTGGCGGGGTCGAGCTCGTCCGGCACCACGCCGCGGATGTCGTAGGCCTTGAAGATCTTGGCGAGGTCGCCCACTCCTGCTCCCTGTCCGAAGAACCGTGCGCGGAAAACGGCAGGCTCACGAGCCTACCGGGAGGACGGGACGCGACCCGCCGCGACGTCAGACCGGTGATCGGGCCGAGGTTCGGGACCGGGTTCGGGACGAGGGCGGGGCCCCGCGTTCACTCCTGGCCGGGCTGCGTTCCGGCGGGTTCGGAGCGGAGCACGCGCAGGTGCCCCCGGCGGCCGACCTCCGTGCCCTGGCCGACCGGCTCGTGGCCGGACCCGGGGGCGGGCCGGGCGGCCTCGCGGACCGCGTCGGCGAGGGCCTCCAGGTCGTCGGCGCTCGGCTCGGACTCCTCCTCGACGGGGAGCCGCACCAGCTCCCACCCCATGGGGGCGGTGAGCCGTTCGGAATGCTCCGCGCACAGGTCGTAGCAGTGCGGCTCCGCGTACGTTGCGAGCGGCCCCAGGACCGCGGTGGAGTCGCGGTAGACGTACGTGAGCGTGAACACTGCGGGCGCCTTGCAGGCGGTGCGGGAGCAAGTGCGGACGGGGCTCACGATGGCTGACCGTACCTCCCCCCACCCGGCTCCGCCACCACCCCGGCGCACGTGTCGCCGTTACCGGACGATTTCCGTGGTAACAACTACAATCCGTAATGGCACCGATCTTCACCGTGTCCTCATCGCGCTCTCACCGGGCGGTGCCGAGCCAGCGCGCGATGGCCGCGCCCCGGGTGCGGACGCGCAGCTTGGCGAAGATCCGGTTGACGTGGTTCTTGACCGTGTACTCGGAGACGACGAGGAGCCGGACGCGCACTCGGGCACTCTTTTCACGGCAGATCCATACGAATGGGCCGTTGCTTCGGCTGTTCCGGACAGAGCGATATAGAAGGCCCTATCGAGGGACCGGACGGGTGAGCCGCCGTACCAGCGGAGGTACTCTTGAGGCGTGCGATCCCGTGTGGCAGGCGTACGGCGCCGCGATCGGCACGGTCGCGGCCTCCGTGGTCCTCTGACGCCCCCGCAGGCGCCGGTCTCACGTACCCGCGCGGAACGGTTCGCCGACCTCGTCGAGGACGAGGTCCGGCGGCTCGGCGCGCGCTGGGGCCGCGAACTGGCCCGGGTGGAGTTCACGGTCGAGGAGGTGCCGCCGGTCGAGCCGTCGTTCGAGGGGCCGGTCCCGCTCGGCCAGACCCTTCCCGGTGACGGCGCCCGGCCGGTGCGCATCACCGTCTACCGGCGCCCCGTCGAGGCCCGCGCCGCCGGGGAGACCGAACTGGCCCGCCTGGTCCGCGACCTGCTCATCGAAGAGGTCGCCGACCTGCTCGGGATCTCCCCCGAGTCGGTCGACCCGAGCTACGACTCCCCCGACGACTGACCGGCCCTGCCCAGCCCAAGGTCCTGTTCAGTTCGGGGTCAGGGCGGTCTGGGAGTCGGCGGTGGCCGGCAGGCGCAAGATCGTGGGGGCGGGGACGACCGGCAGGACCGTGAACAGGTAGCCGTCGCCCTTGCCGGTGGCCAGGGCCCGGGACGCGTAGACGGGCGCGGAACCGGGCTTCGGTGTGATGACCGCGCCGAAGGCCGCGTCCGTGCCCGTGCTCGTGCCGGGGGCGGTGAGCCTGGTCTCGACCGTGCGCCCGGCTCCGACCCGGACCTCCCTGGGGGCGCCGGCGCCCTGCGCGTTCATGGTGGTGACCTGGACGGTCGCCGCGCCGGACGGGGCCGTCAGGGCGAGGAACGAGTCGAACCGGTTGTCGGCCACGACGCCGGGGGCGGACGCGCTCAGCGGCGGCGTGGCGGTCCCGTAGGCGACGTCGGCGCCCCGCTCGGCGGAGAATCCCGCGAGGATCGGACGGTCGGCGACGAGCCGCACGGCGGCGACCTTGCCAGAGAGGGCGCCGTCGAGGGGGACGGAGGTCACGGTCTTGCCGGGGGCGTCCAGGACGTCCTGGCCCTGGGGGGCGAACGCGCCGTCCGCGGTGATCACCTGGACCCTGATCCCGGCGTCGGCCTCGCCGGGGACCGCGACCAGCAGGCGGCGCTTGCCCGAGCCGCCCGGCACGCCGGGGACCAGGACGGAGGCCGCGGGCGCGGGCGACTGCGGCAGCCACTCGACGCCCTTCTTCTTCCCGATCCGCACGCGCAGGGACGCGGCGACGCGGCCGCTGGTGGTGTGCACGCGCAGCGCGAGGTCGGCGGCGGTCTTCACGATGTCGCCGAGGCCCTCGGGCGACCGGCCGATCCGCACGATCCTGGTGGTGTAGGGCTCGACGGGGGTGCCGCGCCCCTCGGTGGTGTCGAGCGGCCCCTCGCCGGAGAGGGCGGAGACGTCGACGGACGCGGGCTGCGCGTCGACGTTGGTCAGGTACAGGTCGAGCTCGTCGGCGGCGACCGGCCCGGGACCCGTGAACCACAGGTCGGTGCCGGGGACGGCGCAGCGGGCGCCGGCGAGACCGCGGTCGTCGCCGCCGTCATGGTAGGCGGTCTGCTCCGCCTCCAGGCCGCCCGCGATCGGGCCGGTGGCGCGCAGGGTGTAGGAGTCCTGCCCTGACTTGGTGTCCTCGTCCCAGCCCTGGCCGGGCGACGTCATGGACCCCAGCGGCGTCCCGCCCTTCGTCGGCGCCATGTCCACGCGCCCTCCGCCCTTCTTCCCGGGGAGGGACTGGACGGCGAGACGGCCGCCCTCGTGCCCTGGGCAGACCATCACGGCGTGCGTGACGGCCGCCTCCCGTCCCTTCTCGGACGCCTCGCCCGGACGGGAGAACGTAGCGGCCCCGTAGAGGGCGGCGACGGCGACGAGCATCAGGGCGGCGGTGGCATAGCGCATGCCGAGGAGGCGCAGGATCTTGTCCATCAGGACACCCCCTCTGGCCTGGGCTCATCCGCGGACTCCGGCGGCCCGGCGGACTCCCGAGACGCGGGCTCCGAAGGTTCGGCGGGCTCCGGAGGTTCGGCGGACTCCGATGGCTCGGCGGACTCCGGCGGCGCGGCCGGCGGCGGCTCACGCTGGAGGCGCGGGCGGGGCGCGCGGCGCCGCCCCCTCCGGCCGCGCCGCCGGCGCTCCCGCTCGCCGCGCGGCATGAGCGTGTCCGCCTGCGCGCCCGGCAGCGCCAGGACGGCGACGAGCAGCACGGCGATCCCCTGGACCACGACCCAGGCGTGCCTGGTGATCATCGACCGGGTCAGCTCGAAGTCTCCACCGCGGGCGGGGATGTCGTAGCCCTGCGCCCAGCCGTCCACCGTCCGGGCCTTGACGTCGTCGCCGTTCAGGGTGGCCCGCCAGCCGCCGTCGGACGGTTCGGCCAGGAGCAGGGTGCGCGGGCCCGTCGCCGGCGGGATCCGCACCCGGGCGTCGACGCGCCCGGCGGGCAGCGGCGTGACCGTCGAGCCCTGCAGGAGCAGCATCCGCGCGGACGTCCCCTGGAGCCGCCACGTCGCGAACGTGCCCGTGCGGCTGAGGCGCGTGAGTTCGGGCGACGCGTCCAGGACCTTCGTGAGCGGGTCGTCCGCGGGGTGCGGCACCAGCAGGTACTGGACGCCCATCCTCGTCAGGGCGGGCCCGTCGTCGCCCTCCCGGCCCGCGGCCAGGCCGGCGACGAGGTCGTCCATCCGCTCGTGGGCCCGGCCCTTGACGGTGACTTCGGACTCCCCGAGATGGGGCCGCGCGCCCCTGAGGACCGTGTAGGAAACCCGGCCGGTCGGCTCCCTGTGCAGGACGAGCGTCCTGACCCCGGCGGAGCCCTGGACGAACTCGGGAACCGTGTCGGGGTCGAGCCTGCCGAGGGGGCCGCCCGCGCCGCCGATCACCCAGAACGCCGCCGCCAGGAGGGGGGCGGTGAGCGCGGCGGCCACCACGGCCGCCCCTCCCGCCTTGTAGATCAGATGGTGGCCCGCCATCGCCTCGGTGGCGCGCTGGACGGCGGCGGTCGCGGCGAGCAGGATCCCCGCGCCCGCGAACAGCAGCGCCGCGCCGGGCCACACCGGCGCGGCGTCGGCGCCCTTAGTGACGGTGGCGGCGCTGGTCAGCACCGCGATGAGCAGCCCGAAGACGGCCAGCAGCCAGCCGGCGAGCACGTGGCCCCGGCGGCTGCGCAGCGGCAGCGCGCAGACGGCGGCCGCGAGCAGCCCCGCGAGCGCCCACCGGGCGGGCGTGCCCGGCCCGCCCGGGTCGAGCGCCAGCAGGTCGGCCGGGGCGGCGGGGTCGAACGGCCGGTGCAGGCCCGCCTCCGTCAGGAACCCGGACGGGTGGAGCAGCAGGCCGGCGGTCCACGGAAGCGTCAGCAGCGGCGGGACGCCGAGCGCGATGGCGAGGCCGCGCCGGCCCTGCCGTCCGGGCCGGTCGAGCAGCGCCCACATCATTCCGGCGGCCAGGAGGGCGGCCGGCCAGATCAGGGGCACGAAGGACATCGCGACGGCGAGCAGCAGCGCGACCGTCCAGGCGGCCCGTCCCGCGCGCTTGCGGCGCGTCCGGGCGTCCAGCGCGGTCGCCTCCGAGCGGGGGTACCCGTAGACGCGGGCGGCGTGCACGGCGATCAGCGGGAGCAGGACGAGGACGACGCAGGTGCCGATGCGTCCGCCCGCGACGGCGCCCGTCGCGGCGGGCAGCAGGGCGTACACGGCGGCGAACCACGCGCGGACGGCCGCCACCGGGACGCGTCGGCCGGTCGCGCGGGCGCGGCGCCCGGTCCGGGCCGCCTCCACCACCAGCAGCCGCGACGCGCGGTAGGCGGTGAGCCCCGCCAGCGGGACGCTGCCCAGCAGCAGGATCGAAACCGCCAGCCACGGCTTGCCGAAGGCGGCGCTGGACAGCACCGCGAGGACCCCGACCCACGGGGGGCTGCCGGCGTCGGTGCCGAGCCCCACCGGATGCCAGCCGGACAGGTACTGCGCCCACAGGTCGCTCGCGCCGCCCCACGCGGGGACGAGCGCGCCGCCGCCGAGCCGCCCGGCGGCCGTCACCAGGGAGCGCTCGGCCGCGACCGCGACCGCGGCGAGGCCGAGCACGACCATGACACCGGGCCGCGCGAGGAACCGGCGGATCGGACCGGGCTCGTCGGCCGTGATGTCGTCGGTGCCCTCCTCGCGGTCGCGCTCGTGGGCGGCGAAGTACTCCGAGGCCGCCTCGCCGGCGCGGCGCAGCACGACCCAGCGGGCCTGGAAGCGCCGCATGCTGCGCCGCACGCGGGTGCGGCCCTCCGCGCGGACGGCCCTCGCCCGCTGGAGCCTGCCCGGCGAGCGCAGGACGTCGCCGAGCGCGCGCAGCTCCTCGCGGGCCATGCCCGGCCGCTTGGTCGCGACCAGGACGAGGGCGTGGGCGAGCGACGCCCACACGTTGCGGACGAGGGCCCGGAGCATCGCCCCGAGCGGCTGGTTGGCGAGCAGGGTGAGCAGCGCGTTGCGGCGGTCGCGGCGGGCCGGGTGCTCGGCGGTCATGCCGATCTCGCGGAGCCCGCGGCGGGACGCCTCCGCGTGGTAGACGACGGCGTCGCTCGCGGTGACGACCCGGTACCCGGCGGCGTGCACCCGCCAGCAGAAGTCCAGGTCGTCGCGGAAGATGCCGTACTCGACGTCGAAGCCGCCGAGCCTCTCCCACACGTCGCGGCGGACGAGCATTCCCGCGCTGCCGACCGACAGGACGTCCCGGACGCCGTCGTGCTGGCCCTGGTCGAACTCGCGCCGGTCCAGGCCGGTGTGGCGGCGTCCGGCGGCGTCGACCGTGACGCCGAGCTCGCGCAGGACGCGCCGGTCGTCCCAGTCGCGGACCTTGGGTCCGAGCACCGCCACGTTGGGGTCGGTGTCGGCCGTGCGGAGCAGCCGGTCGAGCGCGTCGCGGTCGGGCGCGCAGTCGTCGTGCAGCAGCCAGATCCACTCCGTGCGGGGCCTGGATGAGCCCTGGGTCTGGTGTTCGGCGGAGCGGGCCGGGTCGTCCTCCGGCACGGGCGCGGACGCGGCGTCCTGCCGCAGCGCCTCGGCGATGGCCTCGCCGTAGCCGGTGGTGCGGGGCAGCGTGAGGACCTCGTGCTCGCCGACGACCTCGGCGAGGACGGCCGGGCCGCGGTCGCGGCTGCCGGTGTCCACGGTCACGAGGCGCTGCACGGGGCGCGACTGTGTCAGCAGCGCCTTCAGCGCCTCCGGAAGCCACCGCGCGCCGTCGTGCGCGACGAGGACCGCGGTGACGACATGACGATCGAGTGTGGGGGCCAAGGATCGCTCGATCTGTGGGACGGACGATTTTCACCGCCGGCCGGCCGGACATCCGGCGCCGGCGAACATCAGCCGTGCCGACCCCTCGGGCCGGCACGGCTGATAACTGTACGCGTGGCCGCGGCGGGCACGCTCCGGATCCCCCGATCCGGGGACGCGGCCCGCCGGGTCAGACGGCCTGGCGCTTCAGCTTCCGGCGCTCGCGCTCGGAGAGCCCTCCCCAGATGCCGAACCGTTCGTCGTGCTGCAGCGCGTACTCAAGGCACTCCGTACGCACCTCGCATGCCCGGCACACCTTCTTGGCCTCGCGAGTGGAGCCGCCCTTCTCCGGAAAAAACGCCTCCGGATCCGTCTGCGCGCACAGGGCGCGCTCCTGCCAGCCCAACTCTTCGTCCTCTGTGCCGTGCGCCAGCGGGATGACCACCTCGCTCACAGCGCACCTCCCTGCCCGTGGAACCCCCTGGTCAATGCCCTCCCACGAGTTCCTTCCCCCGAGACGGCATTGAAACTACACGGACGAAATTACACGCGTGTATCCGCCGCCCCGTCAAGCCGGAAGACATTCCCCGGGTGACATAGCGGGTTTTGCCAGGATGGGCACGCTGACCCTCAGATGAAGATCAGTTAATCGGGCGGTCACCGCCGGGGCGCGTCCCGCCGAGGGGTTCCGGCGGGGGGGCTCGCAGCGGCCCTCGCCGCCGGGCGTCGCCCGGCGGCCGTCATCGTGCCCCTACTGCGGGGGCGGGGGCCGGTTGTCCCGGTACCAGTCGCCGGCCTCCTGGTCGCCGCCCTGCGGCGGAGCGGGCTGGGTGCCCTGCGGGTCCTGGCCGGAGCCGCCGCTGCCGCCGTAGGCGCGGGTCCACTCGCCCATCTCCTCCTGGTCGGCGGACGGCTGGCCCTGCTGCTGGCCCTGCTGGTCGTAGCCCTGCTGGCCGGCCTGGTAGCCGCCCTGGGCGCCGTACTGCTGGTAGTCCTGCTGGCCGTACTGCTGCTGCCCGTACCCCTGCTGGGCGGCCTGGCCGTACTGCTGCTGGCCGTACTGCTGCTCGTAGCCCTGCTGGGGGGCCTGCTGCCCCTCACCGGCCTGCTGCTGCCCGTACTGCTGGTACTGCTGGTAGTCCTGCTGGCCGTACTGCTGCTGCCCGTACTGCTGCTGGCCCTGCTGGTACCCGTAGTCGGGGTAGCCGCCCTGCTGCTGCATCTGCGGCTGCTGAGGGCGCGGGGGCTGCATCCCCTTGAAGACCGTGAAGACGAACCAGCCGCCCACGCCGACCACGGCGAGGTCGCCTGCGCCCACCAGGAAGGTCGTGAGCTTGCTCACCGCGCCCGCGTAGTCGGAGTCGGCGAGCATGCCGCTCAGCCACGCGATCACGCCGAACAGCGCGATGCCGCCGAGGATGCCGAGCGCGCCCATCGCGATCGTGCGCGCCTGCGGGGTCGGGGTGGCGCCCGAGGTCGTCAGCGCGACCGCCAGGGCGACGAGGCCGACCATGGCGACCTGGATGAACGTCCCGTCGTTGGTCTGGGACAGGGCGCGCAGCGTGAACGTGCCCCCGCCGGCGAGAAGCTGGATGATGCCCGCGAGCAGGTGCACGCCCGCCGCGGCGAGCAAAACCCAGGCGGCCGGTTCGCGCAGGCGCTGGACGGCTTCCTTGTTCACGGTGACATCTCCAAGACTGATGGACCGGGGCATTCCCCATTGCAGGCAAAGCTTTGCATAGTGTCGCCCGGAGCGGCGACCCCTCCGGCCGCGTCGCGGATCACCGTAGGGTTAAGCCCATGAAGATCGTGGCGTTGGCGGGCGGGATCGGCGGCGCCCGTTTCCTGCGCGGGCTCCTGGCGGCCGCCCCGGAGGCGGAGATCACCGTCATCGGCAACACCGGGGACGACATCTCCCTGTTCGGCCTGCGGGTCTGCCCCGACCTGGACACCGTGATGTACACGCTCGGCGGCGGCATCAACGAGGAGCAGGGCTGGGGCCGGGCGGAGGAGACGTTCACCGTCAAGGAGGAACTGGCCGCCTACGGGGTGGGGCCGGGATGGTTCGGGCTCGGCGACCGCGACTTCGCGACGCACATCGTGCGGACGCAGATGCTGGCGGCCGGCTACCCGCTGTCGGCGGTCACCGAGGCGCTGTGCGACCGGTGGCGGCCGGGGGTCCGGCTGCTGCCGATGACCGACGACCAGGTCGAGACGCACGTGGTGGTCGAGGACGAGCAGGGGCGGCGCGCGATCCACTTCCAGGAGTGGTGGGTGCGGCTGCGCGCCTCGGTCCCGGCCCTGTCGATCGCGGCGGTCGGCGCCGCGGAGTCCAAGCCGGCGCCGGGCGTCCTGGCGGCGGTCGAGGCCGCCGACGTGGTGCTGTTCCCGCCGTCCAACCCGGTGGTGAGCATCGGGACGATCCTGGCGGTGCCCGGCATCCGGGACGCGGTGGCGGCGAAGACCGTGGTGGGCGTGTCGCCCATCGTCGGCGGGGCGCCCGTGCGGGGGATGGCCGACGCGTGCCTAACCGCGGTCGGGGTGGAGACGTCGGCGCGCGCCGTCGCCGAGCACTACGGCCTCGGGCTGCTGGACGGCTGGCTCGTCGACGAGGCCGACGCGGACGTGCGGGTGGAGGGCATCGAGGTGCGCTCCCGGCCGCTGCTGATGCGCGACCCCGAGGCGACGGCCGCGATCGCGCGCGCGGCCCTGGACCTCGCGGTGGAGCTGAAGCGGACGGGGGTCGCCGAGTGAGCGCGGGGCCGGGCGGAGCGGACCGGGGCGCGGGCGTCCCCCCCGGGAGGTTCGAGGTCTTCGGCGTGCCGGGGCTGCCTGAGGTCGGCGAGGGCGACGACATCGCGGCGCTGATCCCGGACGGGACGGTCGAGGACGGCGACGTGCTCGTGGTCACGTCCAAGATCGTCAGCAAGGCGGAGGGACGGGTCCTGGTCGCCGGCGACCGGGAGAAGGCCATCGACGCCGAGACCGTGCGGGTCGTGGCGCGGCGGGCGCACGCGCGCGGCGAGACCCGGATCGTGGAGACGCGGCAGGGCCTGGTGCTGGCCGCCGCGGGGGTGGACGCGTCCAACACGCGGCCCGGCACGGTGCTGCTGCTGCCGGAGGACCCGGACGCCTCGGCCCGCCGCATCCGGGCCGGGGTGCGGCGGCGGACCGGCGCCGACGTGGCCGTGATCGTGTCGGACACGCTCGGGCGGCCCTGGCGCAACGGGCTGACGGACGCGGCGATCGGCGCCGCCGGGCTCGCCCCGCTCAGCGACCTGCGCGGGCGCGAGGACGCCCACGGCAACCGCCTGGACGCGACGATCACGGCGGTGGCCGACGAGATCGCGGCGGCCGGCGAACTGGTCAAGGGCAAGCTGGAGGGCGTGCCGATCGCGGTCGTGCGCGGGCTGTCCGGCCTGGTCACGCGGGAGGACGGGCCCGGCGGGCGGGCCCTTCAGCGCCCGCCCGAGGAGGACATGTTCCGCTTCGGGTCGGCGGACGTCCTGCGCGCGCGGCGCACGATCCGCGAGTTCACCGCCGAGCCGGTGGACCCGGCCGCGGTGCGGCGGGCGGTCGGCGCCGCGATCACCGCGCCGGCGCCGCACCACACCACGCCGTGGCGGTTCGTCCTGCTGGAGTCGGCGGAGTCGCGGACGCGGCTGCTGGACGCGATGCGCGACGCCTGGGAGGCCGACCTGCGCCGCGACGGCTTCTCCGAGGAGTCGGTCGCCAAGCGGCTGCGGCGCGGCGAGGTGCTGCGCCGGGCTCCCTACCTCGTCGTCCCGTGCCTGGTCATGGACGGGTCGCACGACTACCCCGACGAGCGGCGCTCGCGGGCCGAGCGGGAGATGTTCGTGGTGGCCGCCGGGGCGGGGGTGGAGAACCTGCTGGTCGCGCTGGCCGTGGAGGGGCTCGGCTCGTGCTGGGTGTCGAGCACGATGTTCTGCCGGGACGTGGTCCGCGACGTCCTCGACCTGCCGGACGACTGGGATCCGATGGGCGCCGTCGGGGTGGGCCGTGCGGCCGCGCCGCCGCGCGAGCGCCCGCCGCGCTCCCCGGACGCCTTCATCGAGGTCAGGTGACGCGGCCGGGAGAAGCCGGCCGGTGAAACGGATCGGGTGATCGGGCGGGAATAGATCGGGTGGGCCTCGGCTTGTACGGCCGAGGCCATTCCTTTTTGTCCGGTCTTTGCCGACCCCGGCGCGGCGCGAATTATGACGCTTGGCATAGAGTGCCCGCATGGACGCCCCGAGCTCCGCTCTTCGCCGGGCCCTGGCCCGCGCGCGCGACGGCAAGACACTGGACCGATCCGAGGCCACCACGCTGCTGCGCGCCCGCGGGGCGCAGCTCGACGACCTGCTCGCCCACGCGGCCCGCACCCGGGACGCCGGTCTGGAGGCCGCGGGCCGTCCGGGCGTCATCACCTACAGCCGCAAGGTCTTCATCCCGCTGACCCGGCTGTGCCGGGACCGCTGCGGGTACTGCACGTTCGCGACCGTCCCGCACCGGCTGGACTCCCCCTACCTCAGCCCTGACGAGGTGCTGGAGATCGCGCGGCGGGGCGCGGAGCTGGGCTGCAAGGAGGCGCTGTTCACCCTCGGGGACCGTCCCGAGGACCGGTGGCGCCCGGCGCGCGAGTGGCTGGACGCGCACGGCTACGACGACACGCTCTCGTACGTGCGCGCGATGGCGGTCCGCGTCCTGGAGGAGACCGGGCTGCTGCCGCACCTGAACCCCGGGGTGCTGACCTGGCGCGACTTCCAGCGGCTCAAGCCGGTCGCGCCGTCCATGGGGATGATGCTGGAGACGACCGCGACGCGGCTGTTCAGCGAGCGCGGCGGCCCCCACTTCGGATCGCCCGACAAGGACCCGGCCATCCGGCTGCGGGTCCTGGAGGACGCGGGCCGCACGAACGTGCCGTTCACGACCGGAATCCTCATCGGGATCGGCGAGACGGTCGAGGAGCGCGCGGACGCGATCTTCGAGATCCGGCGGACGATGCGCGAGTACGGGGCGATCCAGGAGGTGATCGTCCAGAACTTCCGCGCGAAGCCCGACACGAAGATGCGCGACACCCCGGACGCCGAGCTGGAGGAGCTGGCCGCGACGATCGCGGTGACGCGGCTCGTCCTCGGGCCGAAGGCGCGCGTCCAGGCGCCCCCGAACCTGGTCGCCGACCAGTACGCGCTGATGCTGCGCGCCGGGATCGACGACTGGGGCGGGGTGTCGCCGCTGACGCCCGACCACGTGAACCCGGAGCGGCCGTGGCCGCAGATCGAGGAGCTGGCCGAACGGACCGCCGGGGCGGGCTTCGAGCTGCGCGAGCGGCTCACGATCTACCCGGAGTACGTGCGGCGCGGGGAGCCGTGGCTGGACCCGCGGCTCGCGGGCCACGTCGCCGCCCTGGCCGACCCCGCGACGGGCCTGGCGCGCAAGGACGCCGTGCTGGAAGGGCGCCCCTGGCAGGAGCCCGACGGCGGCTTCACGGCCTCCGGCCGGACCGACCTGCACACCGAGATCGACACGACCGGCCGCACCGCGGACCGGCGCGACGACTTCGACGAGGTGTACGGCGACTGGGACGCGCTGCGCGACCGCATGACCGCGCCCCAGCGGTTCGACGCCGACGTCAAGGCCGCCCTCGCGCGCGCCGAGCGCGACCCGGCGGGGCTGTCCGACGACGAGGCGCTCGCCCTCCTGCACGCCGAGGGCCCGGAGCTGGACGCGCTCGCCGCGCTGGCCGACGGCCTGCGGCGCGACACCGTCGGCGACGACGTCACCTACGTCGTCACCCGCAACATCAACTTCACCAACGTCTGCTACACCGGCTGCCGGTTCTGCGCGTTCGCGCAGCGCCGCACGGACGCCGACGCCTACACGCTCTCCCTGGAGCAGGTCGGGGACCGCGTCGACGAGGCATGGGAGGCCGGCGCCACCGAGGTCTGCATGCAGGGCGGGATCCACCCGGACCTGCCCGGCACCGCGTACTTCGACCTCGCCCGCGAGGTGAAGCGCCGCGCGCCCGGCATCCACCTGCACTCCTACAGCCCCATGGAGGTCGTGAACGGCGCGTCGCGAACCGACCTGTCGATCCGGGAGTGGCTGGAGGCGGCGAAGGAGGCGGGAGTCGACTCCCTGCCGGGGACCGCCGCCGAGATCCTGGACGACGACGTGCGCTGGGTCCTGACCAAGGGCAAGCTGCCCACCGACCAGTGGGTCGAGGTCGTCACGACCGCGCACGGGATCGGGATCCCGACGACGTCCACGATGATGTACGGGCACGTGGACACGCCCGCGCACTGGGTCGCGCACATCAGGCTGCTGCGGTCGATCCAGGAGCGGACGGGCGGGTTCAGCGAGTTCGTGCTGCTGCCGTTCGTCCACCACAACTCGCCCATCTACCTGGCCGGGCTGGCCCGTCCTGGGCCGACCGCGCGGGAGAACATCGCCGTCCACGCGCTGGCGCGCATCCTGCTGCACGGCGCGATCTCCAACATCCAGACGTCCTGGGTGAAGCTCGGGGACGAGCTGTGCACGCGCGTCCTCCAGGGAGGGGTGAACGACCTCGGCGGGACGCTCATGGAGGAGACCATCAGCCGCATGGCCGGGTCCGAGAACGGGTCGTTCAAGCCCATCAGCGAACTGGAGGCGATAGCCGCTCGCGCGGGCCGTCCCGCCAGGCAGCGCACCACGCTCTACGGCGACGTTCCCGCCGAGCGGTTGGAGGCGTCAAGGCGCACGGACGGCATCGGGCACTTCGGGCGGCGGGCGCTCACCCTGACCCCGGTGACACCGCCCGGGTGACCTCCGCCGGTCAGGGCGCGCCGCGGTGGACGCTGGGGCGGCGCTCGACCAGCAGGTCCGCCGAGCGGCGCAGTTCCCGCAGCACGGCCTCGACCGACGGCCGCACCTCCGCTCCGAGGCGCGTCCACATGACCATGCGGCGCTCCACGGGGGCCTCCGCGACGTCCCGCACGACGATGCCCTCCTCCCGCTCGGCGAGCGCGAGGTCGGGCACCAGGCAGACCGCGCCGCCCTGGGCGACCATCGCGAAGATGACCATCAGGTCGTTGGACCGGTAGCGCACGTCGGGCCGGAAGCCGCCCAGCTCGACGCACGTCCGTTCGAGCAGGTCGGCGTGGTTGGTGCCGACGTGGCCGGTCGCCCACGGGCACCCGGCCAGGTCGGCCAGCCGGACCGGGCCGCCCTCGCGGGCGAGGGGGTGGTCCTCGGGCATCCCGACCCGCATCATCTCGGTCACGAGGACCTCGGAGGTCAGCTCGGGCCTGCGCGGGCGCGGCAGGTGCGAGTACTCGTCGGTCAGCACGACGTCGATCTCCTGGAGCACCAGCGCCTGGAGCACCCGGTGGAACTCCTCGTCCAGCACGTCCACCACGAGTTCGGGGTACGCCTCCGCCAGCCGCGGCAGGGCGGGCGCGAGGACGTGCAGCAGCGCCGTCTGGAAGCCGACGAGCCGCACCGCGCCCGCGACGCGCCCGCTCGCCGCGAGCGCCTCCTCCTCGGCGCGCTTCGCGCGTGCCAGGAGCACGTCGGCGTGCTCGACCAGCACCTCGCCCGCCTCGGTCAGCCGCAGCCGGCGGCCGGCGCGCTCGACGACCGGCACGCCGACGTCCCGCTGCAGCTGCGCGAGCTGCTGCGACACCGCGGACGGCGTGTAGCCGAGGGAGTCGGCGACCGCCGCGAGCGTGCCCCGCAGCTTGAGCTCGCGCAGTACCCGCAATCGCCCGAGATCCAGCATAGTGAAGCGATTCTTACACAATCCCTCCAGGAACCCTCGCTGGACCTCAATGTTGGACGGAGTCAAACTGTAGGTGCGAAGGAAGAAGAGGCGGCGACCCCGGCTCCTCTCCTCGTCCCGCGCGGGAACGCTGCAACTGCGATCCCAAGGAGAAGAGCGATGCTGTACGTACTCGGCCTGATCGTCGCCCTCGCCGTCCTCGGCCCCCTCTTCGGGTCCGACAGCAGGGACGGCCTCGACTGGGCCCCGAACAACTTCTGGCTGCGCCGCCGCACGGCGCAGCCCCCGGTCAGAACGACCGGTAGTCCCGGACAGGCAGCCGGGGGCCGCGCCTCGGCGGGTGCATCCCGGACGATTCCAGCAGCCGGGTGACCCGGTAGCGATGTCCTTCGTAGGGCTCCAGCAGCTCCAGCATCCCGGCGTCGTCGACCTTGCGGCCCGCCAGCGCCCAGCCGACCAGGCCGGGCAGGTGGTAGTCGCCGACGGAGACGGCGTCGGGATCGCCCACCGCGCGCTGCCTGACCTCGGCGGCCGTCCACACGCCGATGCCCGGCAGCGACCGCAGCCGCGCCTCGCCCGGATCCTCCTCCAGCCGGCGCGCGACCCGCGCCGCCCCGATGATGGTCCGGGCCCGGACGGCCTCCAGCCCGGACCGGTGCCACTCCCACGAGGGAATCCCGATCCAGACGTCCGGCGGCGGCGGGACCCGCATGTGCGGGGCGCCGGGCGCGGGCTGCCCGAACCTGCGCAGCAGGTAGGCCCAGCCGCGCCACGCCTCCTGCCCGAGCACCTTCTGCTCCATGACCGCCGGCACGAGCGCCTCGAAGACGCGGCGCGTCCGTCCGATCCTCAGCCCCGGCCGCTTGAGCACCTGGTCGCGGACGACGTCGTGCCGGGGGACGAACCCCTCCGGCGCGTCGGCGGCCCCCAGTAGCTCGGGCACCCCGTCCAGCAGCCACTCGGCCCCCGGCCCCCAGGCCGTGGCCTCGACGGCGTCCCCCGCCCACCGCAGGCGCAGCGTGCCGGGCCCCTCCGGGGTGTGGGACGCCCGCCAGACGGACCCGTCCTGCTCGATCCGGAACGCCGGGTCGCGCGCCCCGCGCCGGTGCGGCGCCAGCGCGTCCCGCAGATCCAGCGGCCACGGCGGCCGCCACTCCCGGACCCGGCCGGGGAGACGCCCAGCGGTCGCCTCCCCGGCCGTCCCGGACGACGGTTCTGCAACGCTCAACGAGCCGACTCCCCCTGCTCGACGCCCGACCGGACCACCGGGCCCTCCCGGCCTCCCGCACCCCCCGCGGTGCCGGTCACCAGTCTGCCACCCGCCCGGCCTCTCACTCCCTTCCGGGATCAGAACGCAGAAATCACCATTTAGCGAAATTCATCCTCACTATTTCCGCAAGGCTTTGCCCATACCCTGATAGCGGTATTGCCTTGCCGCTGTTCTCCGCGCCGGAAACGGCTGTTAATCTCCGGCACAGCACAGCCTCTTAACAAAGGATGAATTCATGGCGAAAATCCCATTCCGGACATCGGTGGTCCTCGCGGCGGCCTGCGCCGCGCTGCCGCTGGCAGGGACGATGCCCGCGCACGCCCAGCCTCCTGTGATCTACCGCTCCTGCCAGCAGATCCGCCAGAACATCCCGAACGCTCCGAACGGGACCTACCTGCTGCACAACGGAACGAAGCTCTTCACCGTCTACTGCGCTGACATGGCGACGGCCCCCAAGGAGTACATCACCCTCGGGAAAACCGGACCCTCGGTCAATTACTCGCAGTACACCGCGGGCGGCGCGTCCCCCGGGACGAACGTCAGGACCAGGTTCACCCGGCTCCGCCTCGACCCCGCCACCTTCACCGTGGACATCGGCGACCTGAAGTACGCCTCGTCCACCGGTTCGCTCCAGCACAGCGGCACCACGACCGTGACGAGCATGCCCTACGCCGTCGCGATGTCGTGCAACAACAGTCCCTCCGGCCGGGCGAACATCGACCTGCGGAAGACCGCCGTCAAGGTGAACAACACCTTCGCCACCAGCGGCTCGAACGCCTCCGGCACGGCGGCCGTCAGCCCGGGAGCGCAGGTCGTCAACCTGCAGGGCGGCGGCTTCTGCGGCTGGATCATGCCGACTCCGGTCGCCTTCAACCCGTTCAACCCGAGTCCGGGCATGCTCAACCTCACTCTGGACTGCGCGGACCAGCCTCAGGTCGCCGGCGGGCTCTGCTTCGTTCTCGCGCCGTCGAACGGCCCGCTGGTCACCCGGAAGGGCGACCGGCTCCTGGTGAGGCCGCGTCAAGGCGGCCGCCCGGTCGCCGAGCTGGGACTCGACGGACGGATCCGCTCCATCCGCTCCGTCAGCACCGCCAGCTGACCACCGCACCCGGAGACCGCCCCGCACGCACCCCGCGAGGCGGTCTCCGCCGTCCCCTCAGTCGTCGGCGGAGAACCGCACCCCTCAGAAAGACTCAGTGACCAAGCTCGTCCTGTTTGATACGAGCCACCAACCCACCGAACGACTCGACGGACAGCACCAGACTCCCCACACCAGGGTCCTTGGAATCTCTGACACCCACAGCACCCGTCAACCGGGCGATCTCCACACAACTCGAGTTGTCGGTCATGCCGCTGTAACTCGACTTTCGCCAGTTGACCTGGGGGGTCATCTCATGTGCTCCATCATGCGCTCGATCAGTCGGCGCGAGGGACCTCGGGGAGCGCCTGCGCGGCGATGAGTTCGAAGCCTTTCCCGAACGTCCGCACCTCGGCGGTATCGAGCACCAGTCTGCCACTGCCCAACGCCTCGACATACGCGACATCGCCGTGTTCGACGGTAAGCACCTCAAAGGCCCCCATGAGTCCGAAGTACGCCCCCACCGACCGGGTAACGACGCGGATGATGACGTTGGGCATCTCGGTGGGCTCTCGAAGCCTCGCCAACTGCTCGGCCATGACGCGGCGGCCACCGATCGGCCGGTCGAGGACCGCCTGGTCCAGCAGCACCCAGACTTCGGGCGGGTCGAGACGCGAGAGTGCCTCCTGACGGGCCAGTCTCAACGCCACCTGCTTCTCGACCTGCCTTGACCTCGCGGCGGTGAACAGCGCTCGCGTGTATGCCTCGGTCTGGAGCAGCCCGGGGACGATGGCGAGGCCGAAGATCCGAAGCTCTGACGCCTGCGCCTCGTACCTCTGGTGCTGGCGGTGACCGTTGAGATCGTAGGCGCGACGGGCGTACATCAGCAGGCGCTGGAAGTGGCCTCCGGTGTCCCAGCGGCGGTCAAGGATCTTGGTCTGGTCCTCGGTGAGGCGCCGCTCGTTCGCCTCGTAGTTGCATACGGTCTGCTTCGCGGCACCGATCACACGCCCTAGCCGGGCCTGCGAAATCCCTTCCTGCAACCTGTGTCTGCGCAGGTCATAGGCCATCCAGTGCCAGTGCGAGTCCATCGGTCGAGCGAGTCCGCGACACCCAACGGGAACCTCCAGGTATGCAATGTCCGCAGCCAACTACCGAACGTAGCAATCTCGCCCCACGCTGTGAGCGAAAGTCACAGGATCCGAATCCATAGAGCGAGATGTCGATCACGATGGGGCACTGCGGTGTTCACGAGGAGTTCCGACGGGACCTTTTCCCCGTCCCGTCATCGGTGCAACTGGGCCGCGACCTAGCCGAGGTCCACCTGAACAAATGGGGACTGGCCGTGTTGGCGGACGACGTGACGCTCATCGTCAGCGAACTCCTCACCAACGCCCTCACCGCCGGCCAGGGCATGATCACCCTCAGTCTCAGCCTCCGCCCTGGCGTCCTCACCATCGAGGTCGCGGACGTCGGTTCAGGCGTCCCGCGCCGGAGGAAGGCCCGAAAGGACGACGTCAACGGCCGCGGTCTGCAGATCGTCGAGCATCTCGCCGAGAGCTGGGGCCACCGCTCCGCCCCGGATGGAGGCAAGGTCGTGTGGGCGCGTTGTCTCCTTTCATGAAGCGGTGGGAACGTCAGCGGCTGGATCTCCTCACCGCGCTGGGCAGGAAACTTGAGCGCCGTGGATTCCCCTCTTGGGTTTCGCAGGCCTACGGCACGTCGCTACTGCGCTGCGTCAAGCCGCACCCTCACAGGAATCACAGGACGGTCCTGGTCGCCTGCATTCGTAACCCTGGAAAAGGCTGGTTGTTCGTCTGGCCCGGCGGCCATGCGCCCGCTGATGACCTAGCCCGGGCGGCGTCGCACGTGGCCGGTTACCTCGCGAACTGATCAGAGTCTTACGACGGCAAGCATACTTTCTCGCTCGACGGTGTACTTGCGGGCCATGGAGGCGGGGACGTCCACCTCCCGCTCGCGCGCCAGCACGAGAACGTCTTCAACGTCGATCGTGCACTGACCGGTGCCCTGTGCGATGACGGCCCGCAGCGTCTCCTCGGTGAAGTAGTACATGTGATCGCTGTTGAAATGGACGTAGGCGGCACCCTGTTCGGCGAGCAGGCGGTCGCCGTAGCGCGGGGTGAGCAGCACGATCACTCCTCCGGGGGCCGCCAAGCTCGCTGCCTGCCTCAAGGCCGCGACCGGATCGGGAAGGTGCTCGATCACGTCGATCATGGTGATCACGTCGAAGGATGCGCGGGCCGCGACGCAGGGGGCGCCAATGTCCGCATGCAGGAAGCTCCCACCGCCGACGCTCTCCCGTGCTCGCTCGATCACGTGGCGGGAACCGTCCACCCCCGTTGCGGCAATACCGCGCTTGGCCAGCTCATTGACAAGGAACCCGCCACCGCAGCCCAGGTCAAGCACCCGTTGCGCTACTGGTGCCAGCGCAAGCACCACATCCGCCAGCGTGGACGAGATCTGCCGGCGGGCCTCGGCCTCCGCACCGAAGTAGTCGCCGTAGCCGGGGCCAGGCGCGCCCGCCCGCCTGTAGTAGTCCTCGTCATAGGCACAGCGCACCAGATCTCCGTCACCTCCCACCATGGAGACCAGCGAGCAGCCGAGGCATCGCACCACAGTGCCCATGGCCAATCCGAATTGGGTCTCTCGCATCGTGCCGCGACATAGTGTGCACGGGTCGCAGGAGATCACGCGTTCTCCGCACCGGCAAGGTGACGCCGAGCCTCGGAGATCGTGTACACGCTTCCGGGCGAGAACTCGCCCGCGAACATTGCGTCGGTGAGGTCCTCCCCGAAGAGGTCCCAGCAGCTGATGTCCTGAATCTCCCAATTGGCTTTGAGTGTCGGGAGCTCCCGCCGCGCGAATCCGGGATCCTTGATATAAGCGAGACCACAGACATCGACTTCACCGTTCAGCCCATCGAATCCGAAGCCGAGTACCCGGAACTCCATCCGCCCGGCCTCCCTCGCGGCGATGAGGCCGGCTATCGGAAGCTCCTGGTAGAACCAGGTCGGATCGACCCGGTTTCCCCGCTTCTCGACCTCCTCACCTCCGTACAGTTCCTCATAAACCTCGCGCAGGAAGTTGTGGAAGATCGAGACCGGCGTCCGGTCGGACAGGTCCATCGACTGGCAGCCGAAGACGGGGACGACGGCGAGCGCGCCACCGTAGATCGACACCGAGTGGGAACGCCGTTGGATCAGGACCCGCAGCCGCCCTTCCTCGGAGAAGACGAACGCGCACTGCATTCCGAAGCCGTGTGCTCCCCGGCGGGCTTGCGCCGCGTCGTTCACGCTCCCGAGCACCGTGTCCCTGATGGGTGTGGAGCTACGCCGATTGCGAACCGCCTCATAGGTCTCGTCCTCCAAGGCCCCGCACGCCGTCAGGAACTGGAAGTACTCCGCCATGGCCAGCGTGATACGGGGGCCGTCCTCGGTCTCCTCGACCTTCTGCACCACGGCCAGAAGATCGTTCCAGGGCTCACCGTCCTCGTCGTCCACCGCCAGATAGGCGCGGCGCCGCCTCAGGATCTCCCCGTCCACCTCGACGTCCGACCGGCGATGAGGCGGCTCCTGTCGCAGGAGGATGCTCTCGTCGAAGTCGTGGTCGGTCCATGACGGTTTGGTGAGGAACGGCACTATCCGGCGGCGGTTGCCGTCCACCAGCAGGTAAAGGTCGTCCAGCCTGTCTCTGCGGAGGTAGTACTCCAGCAGCCAGCCATGCGTGAAACGCGGATGACGCTGTTCCTTGATCCGGCGAGACCCTGCCGACTCCTTCGCGTTCCTGATGCGCTGCCGCACCGATCGCACGCTCACCCCCAGCGTGAAGGCCAGCCCCGAGGCCACAAGGTTGATGAGCAAATCCTGTGTCACGGGCCACCCGCCAGGTCTCGCTATTCGAGGAGACTTTGCGAAAGCCGGTCCCATGGAACCGGAAAGACTCTTCGCGGCACGAGACTACTCGGCGGAGAAGCGGATCGCGGTCGGTGGGAGTTCCACGTTCGGCCATATGCGGGCGCCGTTGAGCAGCTGGTTTCCGGAGCCCACCGTCACGCCGTCGCCTATGACGCAGTCCTCCAGGACGGCTCCGGAGCAGATGCGGGCGCCGCGGCCGATCACGGATCGAACGACACGCGCGTCCTGCTCGACCACCGAGTCATCGAACAGGACGCTCGACTCGACGGTGGCCTCGGCGCCGACGCGCGCTCCCGCGCCCACCGAGGTGCCGCCGCCGAGCCGGGCCGTGGCGGCGACTGAGGAGTTCTCCAAAAGAAGGACGCCGTTGTCGCCCACCTCGACGACCGGGGACGGCAGGGTGCCGAGGACCAGGTCGTTGACACCCCGGACGAACGCGGCCGGGGTCCCGACGTCCAGCCAGTACGCGGCCTCGACGTAACCGCAGACCGGTTCGCCCGCCTCAAGCAGCTGGGGGAAGGTCTCGTACTCCGCCGACACGACTCGTCCGGCGGGGATGGCGTCGATCACGGAGCGGCGGAAGACGTAGCAGCCGGCATTGACCTGGTTCGTGGGCGGGTTCGGGGACTTCTCCACGAAGTCCAGCACGCGGCCGTCCGGCGAGGTCGGCACCGAGCCGTAGCGGCGAGCGTCGTCCACGAGCGTCAGATGGAGGGTGACCGCCGCCTCGCCCTTCTCGTGCGCGGCGACCTGAGCGGAGATGTCATGCCCGGACAGGATGTCGCCGTTCAGGACGAGTACGGGACTGTCGGCGTCGCACGTCAGAGCGGTGGAAGCGTTGCGGATGGCGCCCGCGGTGCCGAGCGGCTCGTCCTCCGTGACGTAGACGATGTCCAGACCGAGCCGCGCGCCGTCACCGAAGGCCTCGTTGAACATCTCCGCCCGGTACGACGTGGCGAACACGATGCGGGCCACGCCCGCGTCGCGGGCACGCACCAGCTGATGCTCCAGCAGAGGCACTCCCGCGGTGGGGAGCAGGGGTTTCGGGGTGGAGATCGTCAGGGGGCGCAGGCGGGTGCCTTGACCTCCCACGAGGAGGATCGCTTCCACTCGGTTCCTTTCTCCACGCGCGGTAGGAGAGAGCCTAGTGGGTGCGGGCCTTCGCGTACTGCTCCACGGCGCGCTGGTAGGAGGCCATGTGGGCCTCGGCGGACGCCGACCAGGAGAAGCGCTCGGAGCGGGTGTGGGCGGCCTCGGCCAGCTCGGCGCGGCGCGGCGGGTCGTCGATCAGGGCGGCCAGGGCGTCGCCGATGCCGTCCGGGTCGGGTTCGGTGTAGGCGACCGCGTCGCCGCCGACCTCGGGGAGGGGGCCGCGGTGGGTGGTGAGGACGGGCGCGCCGCAGGACATGGCCTCCAGGACGGGCAGCCCGAAGCCCTCGCCGCGGCTCGGGAGCGCGACGACCAGAGCGCCGCCGAAGAACCCGGGCAGGGCCGCCCAGGGCAGGTAGCCGGGGCGCAGGACGCGCAGTTCCAGGGGGACGGTGGCGAGGGCCGCGTCGACCTCGTCGTCCCAGCCGCCGCTTCCCGCCAGGACCAGGGCGGGGGCCTCCTCGCGGCCGGCGCAGGCCTTCACCCAGCCGCGGATCAGGTTCGGGACGTTCTTGCGCGGCTCCAGCGCGCCCAGGTAGGCGACGTAGGGGCGGCCGTGCAGGCCGAGGCGGTCGGAGACGTGCTTGACCTCCGCCTCGGAGGGGCGGTGGAAGACCTCGTGGTCGACGCCGTGGTAGGCGACGTCGATGTGGGACGGGTCGGCGCCGAGGAGGGCGACCAGCTCGTCGCGCGTCGCGCGGGACGGGGCGATCAGCCGGGTGGCGCGGCGGGCCGCGGTGCGGGTCGCCGACTTGATGTAGGACGTGCGCACCGGGTCGTGCAGCTCCGGTTCGGCGAACAGCGTCACGTCGTGGATCGTCACCACGGTCGGCAGGCCCGCGCTCACCGGCATCGTGTAGGTGGGCAGGTGGATGACCTCCGCGCCGACGCGCGCGGCCACGTGCGGCAGGCCCGACTGCTCCCACGCCAGCCGGGTGGCGCGGTGCGAGAGCGTAGCGGGGCCCGCGACGACCTGCGCGCCGGGCACGAGGCCCTCATAGCGCTTGGCGTCGGCGCGCTGGCAGGCTACGGCGAGGTCGGCGCCCTGCCGGTGCAGGGCGCACAGCAGCCCGTCCACGTACCGGCCGAGCCCGCCGCGGTCGGCAGGCACGGCGGTGGCGTCGAGCAGAATCCGAGGCGCCACGGTCCACTCCCCCATCCAGCGCGGTGGCGTAGATCACTCTTTACCCTTCGAGCGTACGCCCGGAGGGCGCGCACTCGCCGGATCTCGTTCCACGCGATTCATCGTGAGGGGCTCTCCCCACACGATCACCACTTACGCGCTCAGGTCTTTGCCCATCCCTATCTTTTTCGGGCCCGGACCAGAACGATGCTGCCGCGCTCGTTCGGGGCCGCACGGTCGGCGAGCGCGACGAGCGGCGTCAGCGGAGCGGCCGCGTTGAAGCCGACCTTGCCCCCGTAGGTGGAAAGGGACAGGTAGAGGCGCTCGGTCGCGGCCGTGCGGAACTGGTAGCTGTACCCGACGAGGTCGAGGCCGCGCTCGTCCATCAGCTTGCGGAGGCTGTCGTGGGTGTAGGTGTGCTGGACGTGGTACTTGGCCTTGTGCGCGTCGCGCAGTTTCGGCCAGGCGTCGGCGCGGCTCAGCACGTCGGCGGACATGAAGATCTCACCGCCGGGCTTGAGGACCCGCGCCATCTCGTCGAGCGACCTGCCGCCGTCGTCGAAGTGCTCGATCGCGCAGACCGACAGGACCGCGTCGAACGAGCCGCCGGCGAACGGGAGCCGCAGCGCGTCGCACTCGACCAGCGCGGGGGCGTGCGCGAGCGTCCGCCCGTAGACCATCTTGCCGCGGGCCAGGTCGATCGAGACGGCCTCGGCGCCGCGCCGGCGCGCGCGGCCGGCCCAGTAGCCGTCACCGCCCGCGACGTCGAGGACCCGCTTGCCGCGCAGGTCGCGCCCCATCCAATCGAGCAGCGTCCCCGCCTCGCGGTACCGGCACACGTGCACCTGGTGCCCCATGAAGGCGACCACATCCGAAATCTTCATCGCTCCCCAACTCTAGGCGGAGCGGACGGCCGCGAGGTCACGTTCGCCTACGCTGGGCGGGTGAAGATGAAGGTCGTCGCCGTCCGGGGCCTGCGCGTGCTCCTGGTCCTGCTCGCGCTCGCGTTCTGCGGCTACAGCGTGGCCTCCCAGTGGGACGCCACGGTGAACGCGTTCCGGCAGATGTCGTGGGTCACGCTCGCGGGAGCGTTCGCCGCGGGGCTGGCGGGCCTGTTCGCCTGGATGCTCGGCTGGCGGGAGTTCCTCGCCGGGCTCGGGTCGCCGCTGCCGGTGCGGGCCATCTTCCGGATCTCCGGGATCAGCCAGCTCGGCAAGTACGTCCCGGGCAAGGTGTGGGCGCTGGTCACCCAGATCGAGATGACGCGCGAGCACAGGGTGCCGCCCGAGCGCAGCTTCGGCTCGACGCTGCTGGCCGTCGCCACGTCCACCTCGTGCGGGCTCGCGGTCGCGGCGGTGACGCTGCCGCTGACGTCGGCGGCGGCGCGCCGGGAGTACTGGTGGCTGTTCCTGCTGGCGCCCGTCCTGCTGGTGATGCTGCACCCGAAGATCGTGAGCTGGGCGCTCGACCTGATGCTCAGGCTCGTGCGGCGGCCGCCGCTGGAGCATCCGGTCAGCCTGGGCGCGACGCTCAGGGCCGTCGGGTGGACGGTCCTCGGCTGGGCCCTGTTCGGCGTGCACACCTGGCTGCTGTGCGCGGCCGCGGGCGGCGGCGGCAAGGGCCTGCCCTTCCTGGCGACGGGGGCGTACGCGCTGGCGTTCGTGGCCGGCTTCCTCGTCTTCATCGCGCCGGGCGGCATCGGGGCGCGGGAGGCGGCGATGACGCTCGTGCTGTCGTCGGTGCTGCCGCCGGGCGCCCCGGTGGTGGTCGCGATCGCGTCCCGGGTGCTGCTGACCGCCGCCGACCTCGCCAACGCGGGAATCGCGCTCCTGCTCGGCAGGACGGTCCCGGCCGCCGGGAATGAACCGGGGCCCGGGGAACTTGTGACCGGTACGCAGCCCACGACGGGCGCGCAGCCTACGAAGGAGGGACCGTGACGGCCCCGATCACCGTGACCGACGCGACGTTCGCGGACGAGGTCCTGAGCAGCGACACACCCGTTCTGGTCGACTTCTGGGCCGACTGGTGCGGGCCGTGCCGCATGATCGCTCCCGTGCTGGAGCAGATCGCGCAGGAGCAGGACGGCAAGATCAAGATCGCGAAGATGGACTACGACGCGAACCCGCAGACGCCGGGCAAGTACGGCGTGATGGGCCTGCCGACCCTGCTGCTCCTCAAGAACGGCGAGGTCGTGGAGCAGATCGTCGGCGCCAAGCCGAAGCGCGCCCTGATGAAGGTCATCGAACCGCACCTGTGAGGGCGTCGAGGTAGGCGGCCCACACCGGGCCGTGGTCGACCGGGCGGACGCCGGAGCGCAGCCGCTCCGGCTCCCCCGGCGAGTAGAAGCGCCGGAGGGCGCCGGCGAGCGAGGGCACGTCGCCGGGCGCGCAGACGAGCCCGTCCGCTCCGTCGCGGATCTGCTCGGCGAACCCGCCCACGTCGGTGGCTATCACCGGGAGGCCGTACTCGTGGGCCATCCACACGTTCTGCGACGAGGTCGCCGAACGGTAGGGCATGACGAGCGCGTCGGCCGCGGCGAACAGCCCCGGGATGTCGGCGGCCGGAACGTAGCCGGGCCGCAGCTCCACCCTGGACTCCAGGTCCAGCGAGCGGATCAGCTCGCGGGTCTCGTCGAGGCCGCCCCAGAACTCCCCCGCGACGGTGAGCGCGACGTCGTCGGGGCCTTCGGCGAGGGCCCGGAGCAGGACGTCCAGCCCCTTGTACGGGCGGACGATCCCGAAGAACAGCAGCCGCCGGCGGACCTTCCCGTCACCGGGCGCGGCGGCGCCGGCGGGCAGGTCGGCGGCCGGCAGGTGCGCGGCCATCTCGGCGACCCGCACGGGGCGCTCCGTGAGCGTGCGCGCCAGGTCGGCCTGGGCCTCGGTGTGGACGAGCACGCCGTCCACCTTCCGCAGCAGGCGCCTCATCAGCGGCTCGTCGTAGGGCTTGCGCTCGTGCGGCAGGACGTTGTGGCACAGCGCCACCACCGGGGCCCCGCCCCGAAGGCCCGCCAGGATGCCGAGGTAGGACGGCACCTGGACGGTGCTCAGCACCACCAGGACGACCAGGTCGCTCGACCGCAGCGCGCGGCCGGTGCGCCACCAGCCGTCCGGGCGGCGCCAGTCGAGCCGGCGCCGGGTGCCGGGGAACGGCTCGCCCTCCGGCTCGGAGATCGTCTGCTGCCCCGGATACAGGAACGAGGGGTACTGGGCCCGCCACGACTCGATGACGACGTCGTGGCCCGCCGCCGCGAGCCGGTGCGCCAGCTCGGTGGTGTGCCGGGCGCCGCCGCCCTTGTAGGGGAACGCGGGCCCGACGATCGCGACGCGCATGCCGCTAGACGTCGCCGCGCGAGCGGACGATCAGGTCGGCCAGCAGGGCCAGCGACGCGATGATCAGCCCCGTCACGAAGATCATGATGGTGTTGTTGGCGAAGTAGCCGAAGTGCACCACCATGTCGAACACGCCCTTGAGCAGCCCGATCAGGATCAGCCACAGCGCCGGGGGCATGAGCACCTTGAGCGGGTTGAAGTACATGACCATCCGCAGGACCTGCAGGATGTAGCGGTAGGCGTCCTTGGTGAAGTGGAACTTCGACTTCCCCGCCCGCTTGGCGTAGTCGATCGGCATGTACCGGACGGGGTGCTGGTTCGACAGGAACGCGATCGTGATCGTCGTGACGCAGGAGAACCCGGGCGGCAGCAGCCGCAGGTACGGCAGCGACACCTCGCGGCGGAACGCACGCAGCCCCGAGTTCAGGTCGGGGATCTTCGTGTTGGTGAGCCGCTCGGCGACCTTGCGGATGAACCACTTGGCGGGCACCCGCAGCGCCTTGTGCGTCCCCTCCTCGGTGGTGCGCGCCCCGACGACCTGGTCGACCGCCGGTTCGGTGTCGAGGACCTCCACCAGCTCGGGGATCCGCTCGTTGGGGTAGGACATGTCGGCGTCGGTCCACACGACGATGTCGCCGCGGGCCTGCTGGGAGCCGATGCGCCGGACGGTGCCCGACCCGCTGTTGTGCTGGAACGCCATGATGCGCATGTGCGGGAAGCGGGGCGCCGCCTCCTCCAGCCGGGCGAGCGTCTCGTCCGTCGAGCAGTCGTCGACGGCCAGCAGCTCGTAGGTCTTGCCGCTGGCCTCCATCGCCTTGCAGATGCGCTCGACCTCGTCGATCACGTGGTCCTGCTCGTTGTAGCAGGGCAGGACGATCGTGACGTGCACGGCCTCGGACGCGTCGACCGCGGCGGGGCCGGACCCGGGCGCGGGGACGGGCGCGGAGGCCGGAGCGGGCGCGGGGACGGACGCGGGCTCCACATCGGCTGGCTGGGGCGTCGGCTCGACAGACTGGGTGCTCACGCAGCGCGAGGATACTCGCCCCCGCGCGCGTCGGCGGCCACTACGGCCGCGCGGGCTCGGCGATCCACACGTCCATGGTCAGCCCCCAGGTGCCGCCCGGCGGGCCGGTGAGGGTGCGCCCGTCCTGCCGCGTCACCAGGTGCAGCACGTGCCGCGGCGTCCCGTAGGGGGCGACCTGGTCGGGCCTCGACGCCATGATCACCGGGCGCCGCCCGGCCCGGTGGACCGCGTCCGCGACGCCCAGCACGTCCTCGCGCGACGCGCCGCCCGCCGTGCGCGCGGCGGGCAGCCCGCACATCCCGCGGACGACCTGGAGGAACCGGTCGGCGGCGGCCTGCTCGACCACCACGACCGAGGCGCCCGGCCGCAGCGCGCGGCACATCCCGTCCACGGCGGAGACCTCGCCCCGCTCGGTGCGCGTGACGAGGTAGCCGCCGGACGTCAGCACGATCGGCAAGAGCATCAGCGCGACGCCGGCGACCGCGCACGCGCGCACCGCCTTCGGCCCGTACCCGAGCCGCCTGGCGCGCTTGACGGCCCAGGCCGAGGCGAACACCGTGAACAGCAGCAGGCCGGGGATGACGAGCCCGGCCAGCCGGCGGGACGCCCACGGGTGGTCGGGGGTGATCCCGGGCCTGACCAGCACCTGCGAGGTCGTCCAGACGACCATGGCGTAGGGCAGCAGCCACTCCGGCGACTGCCCGCGCAGCAGCCGCCGCACCAGCAGCGCCGCGCCCAGCGCCGCGAACAGCAGGGCGGGGATGCCGATGTACCAGACCACCCAGTACAGGGACAGCTCGGAGTACTGCCGGGCGCCGTCCACCGGGAGGTGCTGGATCTTCTGGATCGCCTCGATGAACCGGGCGTTCATCGTGTCGTCCCTGGTCGCGGGTGTGCGGCGGACGGTCTGCACCAGCGGCCGCACCGCGAAGCCCACCAGCACCAGCACGGTGAGGAAGGCGGCGGCGGCCGGCAACCGGCCGCGCGCGACCGCCGCGCCGGCGCGGCGCAGCCGGGCCCCCGTCCGGTCCCACCGGAGCGCGACCACCATGAGGACCGTCGCGACGAGGACCGCCGCGGCGATGGCCGCCAGCGGGACGAGCGAACCCCGGAGGTAGGACAGGTAGGGCCGGGACATGGTGAGGCCCTCGACGACCCCGGCGCCCGCGCCGAGCAGCAGGCCGCCGGCGGTCCAGTATCCGGACGCCCGCCTGCGCGCGATGAGCAGGCCCGCGAACGCCAGGACCGGCAGGACGTCCCGCAGCCCGTCGATGCGGACGAGCACGATCAGCCCAAGCGCGGCGCCGCCGAGGAAGGACTTGAGGCCGGCGACCCGCCGGTCCGGTCCGCCGCCGGGCTCCCGGCGGGCGTCGTGCATCAGCGACAGGCCGCCCAGCAGCAGGACGATGGCGGGGAGCTCGCTGAAGGTGTTGCGGGAGACGTAGAGCATCGGCAGCGTCAGCGCGAGCAGCAGCGCCCCGGCGGGCGCCCAGCGGGGGCCGACCAGGCGCGCGACCAGGCCGGCGAAGGACAGCACGCAGCACGCGCCGAGCAGCGGCGCCGCCAGCACCATCGCGCGGGCGCCGCCGATCCACCCGGCGGGCGCCAGCACCAGCGGCCACCCCGCCATGAACTGCGGGACCACGGCGCCGCCGTCCTGGTAGAAGGCGGGGCTCTCGAAGCGCAGGACGCCGTGCGGGCCCCCGAACGCCCCCTCCATGAGCGGGATCGGCAGCGACCCGTGCTCGGCCAGCCACGTCGCGAACTGGACGTAGGAGGCCGGGTCGCGGCGGACGACGATCTGCTCCGAGCACATGACGACCTGGAGCACCAGGAACGCGGCCGTGACGGCGAACACCGACCACACCGGCCAGCGCGGAACTGTGTCTGGGCCGTCACGGGTCTCCGCGGGGGCGCCCCCCGCGCGGGACCGCAGGCCGAGCCACAGGACCAGGGCCGCGACGGGCGCGAACAGCGCCACCGCCGGGACCGGGCGGAAGACGCCGCCCATCAGCAGCGGCAGCGACACCGCCAGCCACGCGACGACGACCAGGGCCGGGGCCGCGGTGGCCCGAGCGAGCAACCGGCCGGCGTCCATGGTTCCGCTCCGTGCGCGGGCGCCGCGGCGTCCGCCGCCGCCTCGCTCGGCGTCCCGGGGCCCGGGTCCGCGGCGCTCGCCGTCGCGGTGCCCGCCGCCCGGGAGCTCGCCCGCCACTGTTCCGTCCCTCACCCGTGCGGAGCGTAGCGGCATCGGCGCGATGTCGGCGCCAGGACGATCATGCGGGCATACGCTCGGAGCATGAGCGCACATGCCGGGGCCGCGGGCACGCCCGCGGAGCTGCTGCGGCGGCGGGTCGCCGCCGACCCGTCCCGACCGCTGGTCACCTTCTACGACGACGCGAGCGGCGAGCGCGTCGAGCTGTCCGCGCGCACGTTCGACAACTGGGTGGCGAAGACGGCCAACTTCCTGGTGGACGGCCTCGCGGCCGAGCCGGGCACCCGGGTCGTCATGGTCCTGCCGCCGCACTGGCAGACCGCGGTGTGGCTGATGGCCTGCTGGTCGACCGGGCTCGTCGCCGAGCCGGTCGATCCGGAGGCGTTCGCCGGCCGCGCCGAACCGGCGGGGGCCTCCGATCCGTACATCCTGGCGGTGGCGCAGGAGGTGCTGGACGACGTGCTCGCGGACGATGTGCTCGCAGGAGGGGCCGAAGAGGTCGTCGGCCTGTCGCTGCACGCGCTCGGCGGCCCGCTCGCCGACTGCCCGCCCGGAGTGACCGACTACGCGGCGGAGGTCCGCACCTACGGTGACCGGTTCCCGGGGCCCGGGAGCCCTCCGGAGGCACCCGCACTGAATGTGACAAAGACCACATTCAGCGGGGCGGGGCTGGTGAGCGCCGCGCGTGGGGCCGCTGAGAAATGGGAGCTGGACGCCCGCGACCGGCTCCTGGTTGACATGTCCTTCGCCACACTCGACGGGGTACTTACCGGTCTTCTCGCACCACTAGCCTCGGGTGCTTCCGTCATAATCCAACGAAACTTTGACAAAGCCGCCCTAGATCGTCGCTTGACCCTGGAGCATGTGACGGTGGTGGCCGGTACGTCCGGACCGAATGACGCATCCGGCTCCCCGTACCGCCTCGCCTGACCTACGCTTCCCCTTGCCCTCGTCCCGTCCGTTCGACCCATGAGCCAAGGGCCGCCCCCCTCCCGGGGACGCGGCCCCCGGACCCCCGGAACCGCCCATACCCCCGGACCTCGGAGCCGATGAACAGCAACCCGATGTACATGGAGTACGTCGACGACGCCGATCCGCAGCCGGCGCCGCGACGTGGCTGGCGCATGCTCGGCTGGGTGTGCATCGGACTTTCGGCGGTCATGGTGGTCGGTTCGCTCACCGCCTACGGCCTCTACCGCCGGGCGTTCGGGAACATCTCGCACGAGGACGTCAACGCCCAGCTCGGCCCCAACCGGCCGAAGAAGCTGAACAGCGCGCTGAACATCCTGATGCTCGGGTCCGACACCCGCGAGGGGTCGAACGCCAAGTACGGCCGGTCGATGAAGAACGAGCCGCCCCGCTCGGACACGATGATCCTGCTGCACCTGTCCCCCGGCGGCGGCCAGGCGATGGGCATCAGCTTCCCCCGCGACCTGATGGTCCGGATGCCGTCCTGCAGGAACCGCAAGGGCGGGGTGGTCCCGGCGCAGTCCCGCGCGCAGATCAACTCGGCGTTCACCAACGGCGGCGCCGCCTGCGTCATCAAGACGATCGAAAGCATCTCGGGCATCCGCGTCGACCACTTCATGCAGGTCGACTTCAACGGGTTCAAGGCCATCACCACCGCCGTCGGCGGCGTGCCGGTGTGCCTGCCGAAGGACGTCAACGACCCCCAGTCCAAGCTCAGGCTGAGCCGGGGCAGGCACGTGATCAAGGGTGAGACGGCACTGGCCTACGTGCGCGTGCGCCATGGCCTCGGCGACGGCTCCGACACCGACCGCATCAAGCGCCAGCAGAAGTTCATGGGCGCGCTCGCCAGCAAGGCGATGAGCGCGGGCGTCCTCAGCAACCCCAGTCGCATGCTCCGGCTCATGAACGCGGTGACGAAGTCGCTCACCACCGACAAGGAGCTGACGCCGCAGGTCATGATGGACATCGGCAAGGAGATGCAGGGCATGACCTCCGGCAAGCTCCGCTTCGTGACCGTCCCCTCCGGACCCGACCCGCTCGACCCGAACCGGGTGGCGCTCACCCCGAACGCCCAGCCGTTCTTCTCCGCCGTCAAACACGACAAGACCGTGCCCAAGGAGCCCAAGCCGGGCGCCACGAAGATCCCGCCGAACCAGGTGCGCGTGCGGGTCTACAACGGCAGCGGCATCGACGGGCAGGCCGGACGCGTCGCCGACGACCTGGAGTCGCAGGGCTTCCAGGTCACGGTCGGCGGGAACGCCTCCGCGCCCACGGCCGCCACGAAGGTGCTGTACGGTTCCGGCGCCGACCAGCAGGCCCAGACCCTGACCGCGCTGATCCCGAGCAGCCCGAAGGCCGCGGCGCGCACCACCGGCGGCACGCCGGGCGTCGTCGACCTCGTCGTCGGGCGCGACTGGACGAACCTCAAGAGCGCCGGCGCCGGCATTCCGAAGCAGCAGGGCGAGATCCGCGCCAGCGACGACATCTGCAAGGAGAGCTGACCGGGCGGCCGTATGACTTACACCACCAGGCCCTTTGGGGCCGACGCCGCCGAGCAGACCGAACGGCCGGCGTCCACGGACCAGGCGGCGCCCCCCGCGGCGGGGGCGCCGGAGGCGGCGGGCACCGCGGCCTCCGCCGGCGCGCAACCGCAGAGACCCCCGCGCAAGGTCCGGGACCCGTTCTTCGACAACGCCAAGTACTTCGCGATCCTGCTGGTGGTGGCCGGACACTCCCTGGCCAACCTGCAGAACGTCCCCATGGCCAAGGGGCTCTACATATTCGTCTACCTGTTCCACATGCCGCTGTTCATCGTGATCACCGGCTACTTCTCCCGGAACTGGACGTTCTCCGGCGGCAAGGCGCGCAAGCTCATCACCAACGTCGGGGTCCCGTACGTGGTCTTCGAGTTCGCCTACTCGCTGTACGACTGGCTCGCCGGCCGCAACCATCTCGAGATCAGCCTGCTGAACCCGTACTACCTGACGTGGTTCCTGTGCGCGCTGTTCATGTGGCGGCTCTCCACGCCGGTGTGGCAGCAGATCCGCTGGCCTCTCGCCGTCGCGACCGTGTTCTCGCTGCTGGCGTACATGAGCAACCTCGGCGGGACGTTCGACATCCACCGGGTGATCGGGCTGCTGCCCTTCTACGTGCTCGGCCTCACGCTGAAGCCGCAGCACTTCGAGCTGCTGAAGCGGCCGATCGCACGGCCGATCGGTGCGGTGGTGCTCGCCGCCGGGCTCGCCGGAACCTACGTCGTCATGAACCACATGTCGCGAAACTGGATCTACTGGAAGCACCCGAACTACGCGCTCGGCGTCGGCAACTTCACCGGCACGCTGATGCGGATCGCGATGTTCGCCTGCGCGATCGTGCTCGTCGCCGCGTTCCTCAGCCTCATCCCGCGCCGGGAGCACTGGTTCACCAACCTCGGCGCCTACACGCTCTACGCCTACCTGCTGCACGGGTTCGTCACCCGGGCGCTCAACTTCACCGGCTGGTGGGGCGCGGACTGGATGCACACCCCGGCAGGGGTGGTCATCGTGGTCGCCGGCGCCCTCATCGTCGGAACGTTCCTGTGCTCCCCGCCCGTCGTACGGACGATGAGCTGGGCGCTGGAACCGAGGATGACGTGGGTCTTCACCCCCCTGAGAAGGCCCGCCCGCTCTCGCTGAACCCCGGCCCGCCCAACGCTCGACCCCCCGGAGATATGACCGACGTCCTCCCCGACCCGCCACCCTCCACGGGCAGTGCGGTAGCCGTTTCCACCGCGCCTCCGCCGCCGGCCGCTCCCCCCGTCCCCGGTCCGCGCACCACACCCGACGCCTCCCCCGCATCGGGCGTGCCGCCGCTCGGCGGGCTCCCGTCCGGTCCGCCCTCGGCCACCGTCCCGGACGCCCCCGCGACGAAGCCCGCGCCGCGCCAGCGGGACGCGTTCTTCGACAACGCCAAGTTCTTCACGGCCCTCCTGGTCGTGGTCGGGCACTTCTGGTCCCAGTTCGGGGACAGCCGCGCGGCGCACGCCGCCTACGTCGTCCTCTACGCCTTCCACATGCCGGTCTTCGTCTTCATCACCGGTTACTTCTCGCGCGGGTTCATGCGCTCGACGGACAAGTTCCGGAGCGTCCTGCCCACGCTCGTCGTCCCCTATGTGATCTTCATCCTGCTCTACCGGGCGCAGCTGATCCTGATCAACGGGGTCGAGTTCCGGCTGAGCGAGCTGCTGCGGCCGCACTTCCTCATGTGGTTCCTGGTGGCGCTCGTGCTCTGGCGGCTCAGCGCCCCGCTCTGGGGCCACCTGCGCCATCCGGTGGCCGTGTCCGTGGCGTTCAGCCTCGTCGGCGGGAGCTGGGCGTTCACCGCCGACTCCACGCTCAGCCGCACCGCCGGGCTGCTGCCGCTCTTCGTCCTCGGGCTGACCGTCGACCCCGAGCACGTGCGGCGGCTGCGCGCCCGCTGGGCGCGCTGGGCCGGGCTCGCGGTGCTGGCCGCCGCGCTTCCGGTGGCCTACGTCTGGGAGCTCGGCACGGTCGTGCCGAAGATCGACAGTGGGTTCCTCTACTGGAACCAGGGCTACGACGCCATGGGCTTCGGCGCCGCCGAAGGCATGTTCTGGCGGCTCGCGGCCCTCGGCTCCGCCGTCCTCCTCGGCGCCGCCTTCCTCGCGTCCATCCCGCGCGACCGGGCCTGGTACACCGAGATGGGGACGCGGACGATGTACGTGTACCTGCTGCACGGGCTCGTCATGAAGACGTTCGACTACACCGGCCTCCTGGACGAGCCGGTCCTCCACAACCCCTTCGGCATCGTCTCGGTCACCGTGGCCGCCGCCGCGCTCGGCGTCGTGCTCGCCACCGCGCCCGTACGGCGGCTCACCCGGTGGGCGGTCGAGCCCGACGCGCGGTGGCTCCTGCGCCCCGCGCCCGCCAGGCCCTGAGGTTCATCGCCGACCTGTGGGTATAGTCCAACATCACCGAGCAGTCGATTGGCCTACGCGTGAGCTCTGATCACGACATCTCCCTGAGCATCATCGTGCCCGTGCACAAAGTGCAGGGGTACATACGGCAATGCCTTGACTCGATCCTCGATCCGGACCTCCCCAATCTGGAGGTCATCGCCGTCGACGACCACTCGCCCGACGGCTGCGGAGAGATCCTCGACGAGTTCGCCGAGCGCGACGCGCGCGTCAAGGTCAGGCACCTCAGCGAGAACGTGGGACTCGGCCGGGCGCGCAACATCGGGCTCGACATGGCGACCGGCGACTACGTGTGGTTCTTCGACAGCGACGACCACGCCACCGAGGGCGCCGTGCGCGCGATCTGCGACCGCCTCGCCGAGACCCGGCCCGACGTGCTGGTCTTCGACTACGCCCGGTCCTACTGGAGCGGCAAGGTCAAGCGCAGCATCATCAACGACCTGTTCCGCGAGCCGCCCGCGCCGGACGTGTTCACCCTCGCCGAGCGGCCGAGCGTCCTCGAGATGATGATGACGGCGTGGAACAAGGCGATCCGCCGCGAGTTCCTGCTCGACCTCGGCCTGCGCTTCAGCGGCGGCTACTACGAGGACGTCAACGTCACCTACCCGATCCTCATGGCGGCCGAGCGCCTCAGCCTGCTGGACCAGGTCTGCTACATCTACCGGCAGCGCCGCCGGGGCGCGATCACCAAGACCGCGAGCGCGAAGCACTTCGACGCGTTCGCGCAGTACGACCGCATCTTCGAGTTCATGGACGGGATGGGGGCGAAGGCCGACCCGTTCCGCCCGCTGATGTTCGACCGGACGATCTGGCACCTGCTCGTCATCATCGAGCGGCCCGACCGCGTCCACGCGTCGGAGAAGGCCCGCTTCTTCGCGGAGATGTCGAAGACGTACAACAAGTACGAGCCCGCCGGCCACGTCCCGCCGGACGACAAGCCGTTCCTGGCCGACAAGCACCGCATGATCAAGGCGGGCGACCACCGGGGCTACGAGCGGGTCCGCGCCGCCGAGGCCAAGGACAAGGCGAGGACCCGGGGCAGCAAGGCCGCCAGGATCCGCAGGCGCGGCGTCCTGCTGGGCAAGGAGCTCGCCAAGGAGCGCTACTACCAGATGCAGCGGCGCCTCCCGATCGAGGAGGACCTCGCCGTCTTCGCCGCCTACTGGTACCGCGGGTATGCCTGCAACCCGGCGGCGATCTACGAGAAGCTCCGGGAGCTGGCCCCGGACGTCCGCCCGGTGTGGATCGTCAAGCCGGGCGCGCGCAAGACTATGCCCGAGGGCGTCGAGCACGTCGTCGCCGGCTCCGCCGAGTACTACCGGACGCTGGCCCGCGCCAAGTACTTCGTCAACAACGTCAACTTCCCCGACAACTACGTGAAGCGGCCGGGGCAGGTGCACATGATGACGCAGCACGGCACGCCGCTGAAGAAGATGGGCCTCGACCAGATGGAGTACCCGGTCGGCGCCAACGACATGGACTTCAAGGCCCTGATCGCCCGGTCGGACCGCTGGGACTACCTCCTGTCGTCCAACCCGCTGTCGACCGAGGCGTGGGAGCGCGGGTTCCCCTGCGACTACGAGATGCTGGAGATCGGCTACCCGCGAAACGACCGGCTCGTCACGGCGGCCGGCGAGGACGAGCGCGCCCGCCTGCGCGCCGAGCTCGGCGTCCCCGGCGGCGCGACCGCGATCCTCTACGCGCCGACGCACCGCGACTACCAGCGCCGCTACAGCCCCATGTTCGACATCGGGCGGGTCACGGAGCTGCTCGGCGAGGGGCACGTCCTGCTGCTGCGGGCGCACTACTACTACAAGATCAAGAACATGGCGGCGGACCTCGGCTGGCCGGAGGGCCGGGTCATCGACGTCTCCCGGCACCCGTCCGTCGAGGACCTCATGATCGCCTCGGACGCGCTGCTCACCGACTACTCGTCGGTGATGTTCGACTACGCCAACCTCGACCGCCCGATCGTGATCTACGCGAACGACTGGGAGACCTACCGGCTCACCCGCGGGGTCAACTTCGACCTGACGGCGACGCCGCCCGGCGTCGTCGCCACGACCGAGGCGGAGCTGGTCGAGGCGTTCACGTCCCGGGCGGCGTGGAGCGACGCGGCGGCGAAGGACCGCGCGAACTTCAGGGCGCGGTTCTGCCCGTGGGACGACGGGCACGCCGCCGAGCGGGCCGTCCGCCGCATGTTCCTCGGCGAGAAGGTCCCGAACCCGCCGCTGTAAGGCCACCGCGCCCGGCGCCGCCGCGGCGGCGTCAGGCGCTCGTCCCGTCATGCTCGGTCACCCCCGAAGGAGTGGGTCGCTTGTCCGTCAGCAGGATCAGTGTCGTCGTGCTATCACACGGCGCCGGGGAGTCGATCGCCGGAACCCTCGCCTCGATCGCCGCCCAGTCGCACGCGGACCTGCGGGTGCTGGTCGTGGACGACGGCGCCGGCGCCACCGCCGGGGTCGATCTGCCCGACGAGCGGTTCCGCGTCGTCCGGCGGGGCGCGCCGAGCCGGGGCGCGGCGCGCGGCCTCGGCGCCGCCGAGAGCGAGGGCGACTTCCTGCTGTTCGTGGACGGCGGCGACGAGCTGCCGCCCGAGGCCGCCGCGACGCTGGTCGCGGCGCTGGAGTCGTCCGGGTCCGACATCGCGGTCGGCCGCGAGGCCGTCCGCCGCGGGACGGACCGGGCGGCCTCCTGGCGCCCGGCCAAGTCGGTCCTCACGCCGGTCACCGGCACGGACGTGCGCCGCACGCCCGAGCTCCTCAGCGAGCGCCGCGTCGCCGGGAAGCTGTTCCGGCGGTCGTTCTGGACCTCGCACGGGCTGGGGTTCCCCGACCTCGGCCGGTACGACGACCTGCTCCCGGCCGTCCAGGCGCTGCACCTCGCGGCGGGCGTGGACGTGCTGCCGGACGTGGTCCTGCGCCGGCGGGGCGCGCGGCTGCCGGCGACGACGGAGGCGCAGGAGATCGCGGACGGGTTCGCCGCCGTCGCCCTCGCCGCCGACTGGCTCGGCGAGCACGGCCACGCCCGGTCGCGGCGGCGGCTCCAGTCGCTCGCGGCGGCCGAGGAGCTGCGGGTCTTCCTGGACGCGCTGCCCGACCTGCCCGCCGGCGAGCGGGAGCAGGTCGTCGCGCTGGCCGCCGCGTACGCCTCCGGGCTGCCCGCGAAGCTGCTCGCGGACGTCCCGGCGCTCACCCGGCTGAAGTGGCACCTCGCCTCCGCCGGGCACACGACGGAGCTGGTGAAGGTCGTCCGCTACGAGCGGGGGAAGGCCTCGCCGTCGATCGTCCGCGACCCGCTGCGCCGGTACGTCGTCTACCCGTACTGGAAGGACTCCAAGGTCGACGTCCCGCGCGAGGTCTACCGGGCCCGCGGAGAGCTGAAGCTCCGGGGCCGGGTCCACGCGGTCGGCTGGGACGGCGACCGGCTCACCGTCACCGGCGAGTCCTACATCAACTCGGTCGGCATGCGCCACCGCTGGACGTCGGTGAAGGCGATGACGCTGCGCTCCGGCGGCCGCAGGATCATCGCGCGGGCCCGGCAGACGCCGGCGCCGGGCAAGCGGTCCGGCTGGTCGGGGTTCTCGTTCGTCCTCGACGCCAGGCGCCTGCGCCACCGCGGGCAGTGGGCCGAGGGCGTCTGGGAGGTCGAGGCGTCGGTACTGAACGCGGGCGTGTTCCGGCGCGGGCCGCTGCGCGGCGGCGGCTCCGGCACCGGCGCCCACCCGCCCTACCGCTACGTCGCGGACGACGTGCGCGTGGTCCCGCGGATCGACGACGGCCGCCTGGTCATCGAGGTCGAGCGGGTCCGGGCGTCGGCCGCCGCGCTGCGCTGGGACGGCGACGTCCTGATCATCGAGGTGGAGACGGACGCGGCGCCGGACGAGCTGGAGCTGGCGCTCGGCGAGGAGGTCCTCGCCGTCCCGGTCGCCGTGTCCGGCGGACGGTACGTGGCCCGCGTCGACCCGCGCGCCCTCGAAGGGGCCCCGCCCGCTCCGGAGGAGATCGACGACACCCGCGACTGGGCGGTCCGCGCCGGAGGCCGTCCGCTGGTGCTCGCCGAGGGCGTCGAGGACGTCCAGCGGGCGTTCGGCCCGCTGGAGATCGCCGCGGGCCGCGGACCCGGCGGCTACCTGCGCGTCCGGCGCACCACGGCGAGGCTCTCCGTCGACGAATGCGCCTGGCGTCCCGAAGGCGCCCTCGTCCTCACCGCGAGCCATCCCGCGCACGGGGACGGGCGGCACGGCGCCGGCCAGATCGTGCTGCGCGGCAGATGGCACCGCCGGGAGCACGCGTTCGACCTCGTCGCCGACCCGGCGTCGGGCTCGCTGCGCGCGGAGGTCCCGGTCGCGGCCGTCCCCGGCGTCGCGGGCGTCCTGCCGATGCGTCCCGGCCGCTGGGACGTGCTGTACCGGCCCCCGGGCGACCGGGCGCTGACCGTCCGGCTGTCGCCGCAGGCCCAGGCGAACCTGCCCGAGCGGCTGGAGGTGGCGCGGCGCGGCTACGCGCTGGAGGCCCGCGACGGGCTGCTCGCGCTGGCCGTGACCGGTGACGTGTCGCAGGAGGAGAAGAGCGCCGGCACCAAGTACCGGGAGGAGGCCCGCCGCCGCGTCGACCGCGACGGGCTCCGCGACGCCGTCCTGTTCTCCTGCTTCAGCGGCCGGCAGTACTCCGACAGCCCCAAGGCCGTCCACGAGGAGCTCGTGCGCCGCGGTTCGGATCTGGAGCAGCTCTGGGTGGTCAACGACGCCCAGGTCGAGCTGCCGGACACGCTGCGGGCCGTCCGGCTCCACGGCAGGGAGTGGCACGAGGCGCTCGCCACGTCCCGCTACATCGTGACCAACCACCGCCTGGGCGACGCGTTCCGGCGGCATCCGGACCAGGTCGTCGTGCAGACCTGGCACGGCACGCCGCTGAAGAAGATCGGCAGTGACATCAAGGAGGTGCACTTCGCCTACGCGCCGGGCATGAAGAAGGCCCTCCAGTCGCGGTCGAAGGACTCCGGGCCCACCGTGCCCGAGTGGAGCCACCTGCTGTCGCCCAACCCGTTCAGCACGGAGATCTTCCGCCGCGCCTTCGCGTTCAAGGGCGAGATGCTGGAGGTCGGCTACCCCCGCAACGACCTGCTGCACAGCCCGGAGGCCGGCGCCGTCGCCGCGCGGGTCCGGGCCCGGCTCGGCATCCCCGAGGGCAAGCGGGTCGTGCTGTACGCGCCGACGTGGCGCGACGACCAGTACTACAGCCGCGGCCGCTACAGGTTCGACATGCGGATCGACCTGGAGCGGGCCCGCGCCGCGCTCGGCGACGACCACGTCCTGCTCGTCCGGCTGCACACCAACGTCGTGGACGGCGTCCGCGAGGACGAGCACGGCTTCGTGCGGGACGTGTCGGCCTACCCCGACATCACCGAGCTGTACCTGATCTCCGACGTGATGATCAGCGACTACTCGTCGGTGATGTTCGACTACGCCAACACCGGGCGGCCCATGCTGTTCTTCACCTACGACCTGGCCGACTACCGGGACCGGCTGCGCGGCTTCTACTTCGACTTCGAGACCGAGGCCCCCGGGCCGCTCCTGGAGACCTCCGACGACCTCATCGAGGCGGTCCGGGGCGCCGAGGAGGCCACCGCGGAGTATCGCGGCCGCTACAAGGAGTTCGTGACGCGTTTCTGCCCGCTCGACGACGGGCATGCCGCGTCCCGCGCCGTCGACCGCGTCTTCGGCGCGGCCGGGCGAGACCTGTGACGTCATAGGGGAAGACGAATGCGGCGTGAACACCGCTCCGACCGGCCCACGGGGATCGACCGGCTCGGCGAGTTCGACCGGGAAGGGATGGCCGACCACTGCAGGGTCGGTGACGACGACGTCCTGCTCGTCAACTGGCCGCGCCCCGTGCCGGAGGCCGAGCGCATCGTCCTGCGCCACGAGCCGTCCGGTGAGGTCCGGGGAGGGCCGCTGCGCGACGACCGGCGTTCCGCGGCGGTCCCGGTCGCCGGGCTGGCGCCGGGCACGTGGGACGTGCTGCTCGGCGGCGACCGTCCGCTGCTGACCGAGGACCCCGGATTCTCCTACGACGGGCTGCTCGACTACGCCGCGCGCGCTCGAGAACGCGCCTTACGGGTGGTGCGGAGGCCGGACGGCCTCGCCGTGCTCGACGTCCGCGAGGTCTCCCCGCACGCCGAGGTCGAGGCGGTGCACCCGCGCGACGGCGGGATCGGGATCGTCGGCCGGCTCGCCTACGCCGGGCCGCGGCCGGGCGGCGCCGCCCGGCTGGTGGCGGTCGCGCGCGACGGCGGCGGCCGGGTGTCGTGCGACGCCCGGCTCGACGGGACCGGGTTCGACGCCCGCCTGGACGTCCACGAGTTCGCCCGCCGGGAGCCGGCCCTCTGGGACCTCTGGCTGGACGTCGCCGACGTCCATGCCCGCCTCGCCACATTCCTCGACGACGCCCCGGGCAAGCGTGGCACGCTGTCCTATCCCCGCCAGATCGTCGAGGGCGGCGAGCGCGGGATGAGCGTCCGGCCGTACTACACGCTCAAGGACGAACTGTCGGTCGCCTGCCACCTCCTCCCCAAGGACGCCCCCTCCGAGGACGGCACCCGATGAAGATCACATTCCTGCTGCTGGAGGCGTACACCGTCGACGGGACGGTGCGCAGCACCTTCACGCTCGCGAACGAGCTGTCCCGTCGCCACGACGTCGAGATCGTCAGCGTGCGGCGCGCGGCCGACCGGCCGGCGTTCCCCCTCTCGGGCCGCGTCCGGCTGCGCTCCCTGATCGACGTGCGGCCCGGCGCCAGGGTCGCGTGGCCCAACACCGAGCGCGCCAGGCGGCTCATGGCCCTGCCGTCGCGGCTCGTCCATCCCGAGGAGCGCAGCTTCTCCAAGTACTCCGCCTGGACGGACGAGAGGCTCACCCGCTTCCTGCGCAGGCCGCGCACGGACGTGCTGGTCACCACCCGCGCCGGCCTCAACCTGATGGCGGCGCGGCTGGTGCCGGCCGGCGTCGTCGCCGTCGGGCAGGAGCACCTCCAGCTCGGCGTCAACGACGCCGGGATCCTCGCCGAGATCGAGGAGTGGTACCCGCGGCTGGACGCCCTGACCTGCCTGACGGTCGCCGACACCGGGGACTACGAGCGCCTGCTGCCCGCCGGTTCGTGCCCCGTCCACACGATCGGCAACGGGCTGCCGCCGCGGGCCTACCCGCGGTCCCGGCAGGAGAACAGGGTCGTCGTCGCGGCCGGGCGGATCGTCTGGATCAAGGGGTACGACCTGCTCATCGACGCGTTCGCGAAGGTCGTCGAGGAGCATCCGGACTGGCGGCTGCGGATCCACGGCCAGGGACCGCGGCGCGAGGAACTGCGCCGCAGGGCCACCCGCCGGGGCCTCTACAACCACGTGCGGTTGCTGGAGCAGACCCACGACATGGAGGGCGAGCTGGCCAAGGCGTCCGTCCTCGCCCTGCCCTCGCGCGGCGAATCGTTCGGCATGACGATCATCGAGGCGTTCGCGTGCGGGCTGCCGGTGGTCGCCTTCGACTGCCCGCAGGGGCCCCGCGAGATCATCACCGACGGGACGGACGGGCTGCTCGTCCCGCCCGAGGACTCCGGCGCGCTCGCCGAGGCCCTGAGCCGGCTCATCGGCGACGAGGAGCTCCGGCTCAAGATGTCGGCGGGCGCCCTCGCGTCGGCCGAGCGGTTCGCCGTCTCCGCCGTCGCCGGGCGGTGGGAGCGGATGCTCGGCGGGCTCCTCGCCGCACCCCGCCGCGACACCGGACGGCCCGGCTAGCCGCGGCGCCCGGACCCGCCCGGTCCCGCCGGTCCGGGCCGCCGGGCGGCGACCTCCTCAGGCGTCGACCTTCTCCTTCGGCGCCGGACGGTCCTCGTCCCGCGGCGCGGGCACGCGCGGCGGGCGCCGCCGCGGGAACAGGACCAGGCCGAGCGCGACGCACGCGAACGGGACGGCGGGCAGGACGTAGCGGTAGTCGAAGTCGGCGGTCGCCGCGGGGATCACCAGCAGCGCCAGGCTCGTCCCCCACGGGAGCAGCGGGCCCGCAGCCCAGTGCCGCACGGACCTGGCCGGGCGCCACCTCCCCTCCGAGCGGGCGTGCAGCGCGGCCCCGGCGATCCCGCCGAGCAGCAGCACCCCGAGGATCGTGCCGGGCATGACCACGTGGTCCTGGTAGGCGAGGACCTGCCCCGCCCACGGCCGGACGACCCGGGTCTCGCCGTCCGGTCCGTAGAGCCGGGCAAGGTCGGCCTGCTTGGTGCTCCATGCCTCGCCCTCGGGGAACTCGTACTGGAGCCACGTCCACGGCGTGGGGTACGGCTGCCGGTGCCAGGTGAACGCCTTCAGCGTGTCCCTGACGACGACCTTGGTGTAGTCGACGGGCTGCGCCTTGATCGCGGCCCACGCGAACTCCCCCGCGAGCCGGTTGCCCTCCTCGCCGTGGACCCAGCCGGGGATGCGGCGGAACGGGGAGTCGGGCGTCCACAGCACCGAGAACGCCTCGGCGATCCGCGGGTCGCTGTGCCGGGGGCACATGACGGCCAGCTCGGGCCGCGGCTTGATGACCCGGCAGTCGGCGAAGGCGGCGGTCCGCCCGTAGAGGAACACCTGGTCGGCCTTGGCCATCTTGTACTGGCCGTACTCGGCGTGGAACCAGAAGAGATAGCCCGCGACGGGCAGCGCGAAGGTCACCGCCGCCGCCGCGCAGGCCCTCCACCCGGCCCGCCTGACCAGCATCGCCACGAGGATCAGGGCGATCAGGGGAAGGCCCGCCGTCCGGGTGAGGGCCGCCCCCGCCGTGAGCACTCCGGCCGCCGCGCCGAGCCACCAGGTCGGCCGGCGCCGCCACAGCACGGCCGCCACCGCCGCGAGCAGCAGGAAGGCGAACAGCGAGTCCGACATGAGCATGTGCTCCAGGGCCACCTGGTGGACGGGGATCAGCACCGGGACGGTCAGGAGCGCCGCCGCCACCCCGGGAAGCCACGCCCGCCGCCCTCCCGCCTCCGTGCCGGGCCAGGCCGCCCGTCCAGCGCGCCACACGAGGACGTAAACAAGGGCACCGGTAAGGACCCCGATGCCGTGCTGCACGGACACGATCACGGTGAAACTGTGGAACGGTTTGAGCAGCCACAGCAGGATCGCGTATCCGCTGGGACGGGTCGGGTCCGGCCGGAACCCGATCGCGGCCGCCAGGTAGCCGGGCGAGTCACCGAACCACAGCGGCGCGGGATAGGCGAGGACGGCCACGGCCCGGATCCAGACCGCGACCGCGAGCACCCCGCAGAACGGGAGGTGAGGCAGGACGGAACGCGCGCGCATTTTCCCTCGCGTACCCACGGAAGTGGTCGTCATGTGACCGGACGATCACGATCGAGGAGATCAGCGGTGACCGGAACCGGACAGCCGCTACCATCGGACCGCTCCGCGAACGAAAGGAACCCCATGGCGAACTTCACGCTCGATGACGTTCGGCAACGGACGTACAAGGCGCGTGACGCCTGGTGGACCGTGCTGCTGGTCGACCCGCTCGCCGCCAGGCTGGTCAGGTTCACGGCCAACCGGACGCGCGTGACGCCGAACCAGCTCACCGTCGGCGCGCTGGTCCTCGGCCTCGCCGCCGGCGCCTGCTTCGCCGTCGCGTCCTGGCCGTGGCTGCTCGCCGGCGCGCTGCTGTACCACCTGTCGTTCACGCTCGACTGCATGGACGGCAAGATAGCCCGTCTGAAGGGCACCGGTTCGGTGTTCGGCGCCTGGCTCGACTACATCTTCGACCGCGTCCGCGTCCTCGCCTGCGCGATCGCCCTGATGGCCGGGCAGTACGCCGCGACCGGCAACGTCGCCTACATCTGGACGGCGCTCGGCGTCGTCTTCCTCGACATGCTGCGCTACATGGACGCGCTGGAGATCTACAAGGTCCGCTCGCAGATGCGGACGACCCTCAACGCGGCCCGCCAGGAGGCCCGGGCGCTCGAGCTCGCGGCCCGCCGGGCGAACGGCGACCTGGCCGACGCCGACGAGGAGCTGCGCTCCGCCGAGGCGCTCACCGAGGACCCCGAGGCCGACGCGGAGAACCGCGTCGTCGGCGACGACCCCAACGCGGCCCTCCAGACGGGCTTCAACCAGCGCTTCCCCTGGTACGCCCGCATCCGCAACGTCCTGATGGCGGGCCGCATCCGCCCCCACCTGATCAGCGGCATCGAGTTCCAGATGGGCGTGTTCATCGTCGCCCCCGTCGCCGCCGCGATCGTGCCGGGCGCGATCATCCCCGTGGTGGTCCTGAGCGGCGTCGGCCTGCTGGCCTTCGAGCTGATCATCATCTACAAGTTCTGGCTCTCCAGCCGCGACTACAGCCGCACCCTCACCAAGCTCAACGCCAAGATCGAGACCTACCGGGCCGAGCTGCCCTCCGAGCCCGCCGAGGCGGGCGCCGCCGTCGGAAGCTCCGGCTGACCGGCCCGTCCGGCCCGCCCGGTCATGGACAGGTCCCCGCGGCACCGCCGCGGGGACCTTCTTTCCGGGCCCTCAGCCCGCGCGGCGGGCCGTCACCAGGAGGTACTCCCAGTCCATGGACAGGGTGGGCTCCCCCCGGTCGTACTCCCCGGCGAGTTCGGCGAGGGCCTGGTCCAGCGCGGCGACCCTGTCGGGGTCGCCGGCGATGCGGTCGTAGACGCTGATCGTGGGCCCGTAGCGGGCCTTGAAGTAGTCGCGGAAGTCGACCGGCTTCTCGAACGCGTCGACCCGCAGCGCGTCCCGCCGGAACCCGGCATCGGTGACGCGCTCGCCGAACAGCTCCTGGACGTGCTCCGGGCTCCCCCACAGCGGCGGCGGCTGCGCCCCGGGCGGGGGCGGGGGCGCGTAGGGCTTCATCACGCCGAACATCCGGCCGATGAACCCCTCCGGCGTCCAGTTGAGCAGCCCGATCGTGCCGCCCGGCCGGCAGACGCGGACCAGTTCGTCGGCGGTGGCCTGGTGCCGCGGGGCGAACATGGCGCCCACGCAGGACAGCACGGCGTCGAACTCCCCGTCCTCGAACGGCAGCGCCTCCGCGTCGGCCACCCGCCATTCCAGCTCCGCGCCGCGCCGCGCCGCGGCCCGCCTGCCGGCGTCGAGCAGTTCGGGCGTCAGGTCGCTCGCGACCACGTCCGCCCCCGCGAGCGCCGCCGCGACGGCCGCGTTGCCCGCTCCCGCCGCGACGTCCAGCACCCGCTGCCCCGGCCCGATCCCGGCGGCGCGGACCAGCGCCGGCCCGAGCTCCGGGATCACCTCGTCCGCCAGCGCCGGGTAGTCGCCCGTCGCCCACATCGCCCTGTGCGCGGCCTTCACTGCGTCCCCCATGATCCTTCTCCCCTCGTGTCGTGGGGTCCACGCTAGGAACCGGCCGGGCCCGTTCCTAGTACAGGATCTGTACCTGCCCTGGCAGACGGCGCCGCGGCCGCCTAGCCTGCCCGATATGGGGGCCTCTTACTACCAGTTCTGTCCCGTCGCCAAGGCGATGGAGCTGCTCGACGAGCGCTGGACGCTGCTGATCGTCCGCGAGCTGCTCGCGGGGAGCGAGCGCTTCAACGAGGTGCGGCGCGGGGTGCCGCGCATGTCGCCCACCCTCCTCGCCAAGCGCCTGAACCAGCTCGTCCGCGCCGGGATCGTCGAGAAGCGGGACGACCGGTACGTCCTGACACCGGCGGGCGAGGAGCTGCGTCCGGTGGCCGAGGCCCTCGCCGTCTGGGGAGTGCGCTGGATCGGCGAGCTGGGCGAGCTCGACCTGGACCCGAAGCTCCTCCTCTGGGACATGCGCCGGAACGTCGATTCCGGGGCGGTGCCCGAAGGCCGGACCGTGCTGCTGTTCCGCTTCCCGGACGTCCCGCCCGCCAACCGCCGGTGGTGGCTGGTCGTGACCGCCGACAACGTCGACGTCTGCGATCACGACCCCGGCCACGAGGTCTCCGTCACCGTGACCGCTCCCCTGCGCGCCATGATCGAGATCTGGCGCGGCGACCTGGCCTGGGCCGACGCCCTGCGCGCGGGAACGGTCGAGGTGGAGGGGCCCGAACGCCTGCGCCGCGGCGTCCCGACGTGGTTCACCCTCCCTCCCTACGCCGGCGTCCCCCGTCCTCACCAGATGGGTGAGAGCGCCTAACCGGCGAGGAGGTCCGTCCACTGGCGGCAGACCTCGTCCAGGCTGTAGGCGGCCTTGACCTGGGTGCGGGCCAGTTCGGCGTCCTCCTGCCAGCGGTCCAGGGAGACCGTGGTGGCGATGGAGGCGGCCATGGCGGACGTCTCGTCGTGGATCCAGCGCCGGTCGTAGATGGTGTCGGAGCCGGGCCACGGAAGCAGGGCCGGGACGGCGCCCGACGCCATGCCCTCGGCGGGGGCCAGGTGGAAGCTCTCGTCGTCGCTGGTGGACAGGACCCAGCCGATGCGGCGCAGCCAGGACGCCACGTCGCGGCCGTAGGAGTCGAACACGACGCCGCCGGACAGGACGCGGGACCGGCGGATGCGGCGGAAGACCTCCTCGTAGTGGGCCCGCTCGTCGTCCTTCTGCCAGATCCACCAGTAGTCCCAAGGGAGCTTGGACTTGACGAAGAGGGTGAAGCGGGGGTCGTCGCGGCGCAGTTCCTCGACGACGTCCAGGGCCAGGTCCAGGCGCTTGCGGGACGGGGCGATGCCGATCATCCCGAGGTGGTGCTCGGCGCCGGGGAGCTTGGCCCGGTCGAGCTGCGCGTCGTCCACCCAGTTCGGGACCGTGACGACCTTCCCGGCGGGCCAGCCGGTGATCTCGCGGGTCAGGTCGTTGTAGTGGGGGCTGACGCAGATGACCTGGTCGACGGCGCCGATGTCGAGCTGCTTCGGCCAGGCCGCGTACAGCTCGAAGCGGTGCAGGCGCACGACGAGGCGCTGGTCCGGGCGCTTGCGCCGGGCGTACCAGAGGGCGTTCGGGCCGCACCACTCGCAGACGATGACGTCCGCCCAGTCGACCAGGGCCTGGCTCCGCTCCTCGTCGTGCGCCTTCAGCGCGGCCCAGTGGTCGACCTGGACCTCCAGGTCGGGGCGGGAGCGCAGGTAGTCCAGCAGGCGGGAGAAGAACTTCAGGTCGTGGCCCGCGACGCCCACGCGCAGGCGCCGCCCCTTGACCGCGAGGACGCTTTCGGACGGTTCGGGGAACGCCTGCGCCAGGACGTCGCGGAGGCGGGCCGCGGCCGCGTCGAGGCTGAACCCGGCGGCCGCCGCGCGGCAGCGTTCCGTCGCGAGGGTGAAGACCTCGGGGTTCTTGCCTATGAGCGTCAGGGCGTCGAGGACGTCGTCCTCGGTGGCGGCGAACAGGGGGTAGTCGCTCCCGACGAGCCGCTCGTGCATGGGCGTGCGGTTGAGGACGACCGGGACGCCGAGCGTCCCGCACTCCAGGACCTTCGTCGACAGCTCCAGGCTCGTGTCCATGGAGGCGTCGCGCCAGGAGAGGCCCACGTCGCAGGCGGCGGTCAGCCGCATCGCCTCGGCGCGCGGGTGGCCGCCGTGCCAGACGACGCCGTCGCCCGTCTCCAGCGCGGTCCTCATCCGGGCCGCGAAGCCGGGGTCGGACGGGTCGTGGTGGATCTTGTCCCCGACCATGTGCAGCTCGGCGTGCACGCCGCGCATGGCCAGCAGGCGCGGGAGCGAGGTCATCTCGTAGGTGTTCCAGCGCGGCGCGAACTTGCCGGTGTAGACGAGGCGGAGCGGGCCCCCGGACGGGCCCGCGCCCCGCGTCTCCAGACCGTCCGGGAGCACGACCACCGGCGGGAACAGCACGCTCTTGCCGGCGGTGGCCGGGACGGCGCCCTCCAGGAAGCCTCGCAGCTCCTCGGTCTGGCAGAGCAGGACGCGGGAGGCGTCGGCGATCCGGCGCAGCTCGCCCTTGGCCTGGGCGGTGAAGTCCGCCGCCGACTGGGGGACGTCGGTCAGGTACGTCCAGAGCCGGCCGGCCAGAGGACCCGCGGCGAGCTTGCTCACGAGGTCGCGGCCGCGCACGACGACGAGGTCGTGCGGGGCCTCCTGGTCGACGCGGGCGAGGACCTCCGCCGCGTGCTTGGGAGCCATGTTGGCGGGGCCGTCGAACAGGCCCTCGGCGTGCGGGCTGCGTACGGTGACGCCGGGCAGGGCACGGATCGGGTCGACGAGACGACCGGTCCGGACGGGAGCCTTGAGGACCAGGGTCACCTCGCAGCCGGCGCGGGCCAGGGCCTGCACCATGCCCTGGGCCCAGATGGCCGATCCGTCGATCATGTTGAGGTCGACGTCTCCGTAGACGAGGGCGCGTGGTCGCACGGTGGTTCCTTTCAACGGGCCGGGCTCCTCGTGGCGGGACGCCCCTCCGCGTCCCCCCGCGACGGCGCCGGTTCCAGGAGTTCGGTGAGCCCTGCGGGCGCGGTTACGGTCGCGTCCCAGCGCAGGGACGCGAGGGTGGCGGGCGGCGCCTCGCCCCACAGGACGAGCGGGAGCGAGCGGGCCGCGGCGATCCGGCGGAGGCCGTGCAGCGCCAGATCGCGGTCGTACATGCCGGGAACGCCCAGGTAAGCCCAGGGGCCGCCGGGCTCGCCGGCCGCCGCGTCCACCACGAGCGCGTCCACGTCGGCGGCTTCGAGGGCGATCGCGGCGTCGTGCGGGTAGAGCGTGACGACCTTGGCGTGCTCGGCGAGGACGGCGGCGGTCCCGGGCGCGAGCACCCCCGCGATGATCGGGACGTCGGAGGGGCCCGCGACGAGCAGGCGGTCCTCCGGCCGGTCCACGCGCTCCGGATTGACGCCGCTCTTGGCGCGCCCCGCCGCCGAGACCGGGGCGCTGCGCTTGCGCCAGAGCCGGTACAGCTCCTTCGGCAGCCGCGTGCCCCGCTTCGGGTCGCGCGCGGCGCCGGCGACCAGCCGCCCGAACCGGACGGCCGTCGAGGCCTCCAGGGCCGCGAGCCGCCGCTCCAGCTCCTCGACGCGCGCCTCGCGCTCGCGCAGCGTGGACCTCAGCCGGCCGAGCCGCTGGACGGCCTTGGCGTTCGTCTCCTCGTCACTCACCCAGGAACTCCATGATCACTTCGGCGATGCGGGGTCCGGCGTGGCCGTCCCACAGCGGCGGCCTGCGCTCGTCCGCCCGCGCGGCCGCCCCGCCCGCGGGCCCCCCTTCCAGGCTCTTGCGGACCCCCGGCACGAGCTCCTCGAACGTGACGAGCCGGTTCGTGCCGTGGGTGATCGTGATCGGCCGCTCGGTGTTGGGGCGGACGGTCAGGCACGGCACCCCGAGGATCGTCGTCTCCTCCTGGAGACCCCCCGAGTCCGTGACGACCGCCGCCGCGCCCCGCACGGCCGCGATGAAGTCGATGTACCCCAGCGGCTCCAGAATGTGCACGCGGTCGTGCTCGTCCAGCCCCGCGGCCAGCAGGTTCGCCCGCCCGCGCGGGTGGACGGGGATGACCAGGTCGGCGAGGTCGGCGACGCCGTGCAGGCGCCGGACCAGGTTCGCGGCCGTCTCCGGCGCGTCGACGTTCGCGGGCCGGTGCATGGTCGCCAGGACGTACCGCTCCGGCAGCCCGTGCGCCTCCCGGACGGCCCCGGTGTCGAACTTGTCCAGGTTGGCCAGCAACGTATCGATCATCGGGTTGCCGACCAGGTGGGTCCGCTCCACCGGGACGCCCTCGGCGGCCAGGTGGCCGATCCCCTCCGGGCTCGTGACCAGGCACAGCGCGGAGAGCTGGTCGGTCACCCTGCGGTTGACCTCCTCCGGCATGGTCATGTCGAAGCTGCGCAGCCCGGCCTCCACATGGGCGACCGGGATGTGCAGCTTGGCCGCGACGAGTGCGGCGGCGATCGTCGAGTTCACGTCGCCGTACACGATGACGAGCGCGGGTGAACGGCCGGTGAACTCCTTCTCCAGCCCGATCATGAGCGCGGCGGTCTGCTCGGCGTGCCCGCCCGACCCGACGCCGAGGTTGACGTCGGGTTCGGGCAGCCCCAGCTGGTCGAAGAAGACCTCCGACATGCGCGCGTCGTAGTGCTGGCCGGTGTGGATCACGGCCTGCTCCGCGCCCGCCGCGGCCAGTGCCGAGATCACCGGCGCCGCCTTGACGAAATTGGGCCTCGCCCCGAGGACGTGCACGATGGGTGCCAACACGATTTCCCTTCTGTTCATCGGAGTTGCCTAACGTCCGGCCTTGTGCAGGACGAACCCGTGAAGAAGACCGTCTACCTGGCCGGACTCGCCTGGCGCCAGCTCCGCGACGACCCCGGACGGGCATCGCGGCTCGCCGTGCGGCTCGCCGCCAGGACCCCGCTCGGCGCCCGGTTGCGGCGCTCCCGCCTCGTCGTCCCAAAGCCCCGGGACGTGCGGCGCGAGATCCGCGACCTGCGGCTCCTGCTCTCCCGGCCCTCGCCGCCGGCCACGCGCCGGGCCGTCCAGGGCGGGGACGCGGCGGGCGAGGTGGGCGGGGTCGTCCTGCAGTTCGTGACCAACGCCCTGCCGCTCACGAACGCCGGCTACACCGTCCGGACGCACCGGATCGCCCTCGCCCAGCGCGAGATGGGCCTCGATCCACACATCGTGACCAGGCTCGGATACCCGCTCAGCCAGGGCGCCGGCGCCGCCCGGGCACGCGTGGACGTCGACGGCGTCGCCTACCACCGGCTGCTGTCGTGGCTCCCGCAGGCCGATCCGCTGGACGCCGTGGCGAAGAGCGCCGACCTCGCCGGACGGCTGGTCCGGGAGCTGCGGCCGTCCGTACTGCACGCGGTCAGCAACCACCTGAACGCCGCCGTCGCGCTCGAACTCGGGCGCCGCCACGGGCTCCCCGTGGTCTACGAGGTCCGCGGCTTCCTGGAGGACTCGTGGCTCTCCCGCGACCCCGCGCACAGCGAGGACGACGAGTTCTACCGGCTGACCCGCGAGTTGGAGACCCGCCGGATGGCCGAGGCGGACGCGGTCGTCACGCTCGGCGAGGCGATGCGGGCGGAGATCGCGTCCCGCGGCGTCCCCGAGGAGAAGATCTTCACGGTGCCGAACGGGGTGGACGAGGCGTTCCTGGAGCCGCTCCCGGACGCCTCCGGCCTGCGCGAGGAGCTCGGTATCGACCGCGGCGCCACCGTGGTGGGCCTCACGTCGTCGTTCTACGGCTACGAGGGCATCGACACGCTCATCGACGCGGCCGCCCTGCTGCGCGACCGCGGCTCCCCGGTCACCCTGCTGCTCGTCGGGGACGGCCCGGAGCGCGGCGCGCTCGAACGGCGCGCGGCGGGACACGGCGTCCACGCCGTGTTCACCGGCCGGGTGCCGATGGAGTCCGTTCGCCGATACCACGCCGTCCTCGATGTGTTCGCGGTCCCGCGCCGGGCGGACCGGGTGTGCCAGTTGGTGACGCCTCTGAAGCCGATCGAGGCCATGGCAGGGGGAATCCCTGTCATAGCCAGTGATGTCAAGGCTCTCCGCGAAATCGTGGAACCGGGCGTGACCGGGGCGTTAACAGTTCCGGAAAACCCGGAATCGTGGGCGAATTGTCTGGAGGAGCTGGCCTACAGTCACGAAAGAAGACAGAAAATCGGGCGGTCGGCCCGTGAATGGGTCGCGGCGGAACGCACCTGGCGCGCCGTGACGGCCGGATACCGGGCCGCATACCGCTTCGCCGTGAGCCACGGCGCATAGATCGAAGGGGGCCTGCCGCGTGGATCTCGTGGTCATCGGACTCGGCTACGTGGGGCTGCCGCTCGTGCGGGAGGCCTGCCGGGCCGGCCTGCGGGTCGGCGGGCTCGACCGGGACGCGCGCGTGGTCGCCGGTCTCAAGGCCGGGTTGTCGCACATCGACGACGTGTCAGCGGACGAGGTCGAGCGGATGGTGCAGGCGGGGTTCTCGCCGAGCCTCGACGAGGACGTCCTGGACGGCGCCCGCACCGTGGTCATCTGCGTCCCGACGCCGCTCTCCCCGGAGGGCGGCCCGGACCTGACCGCGGTGCGCGGCGCGGCCGAGACGGTCGCCCGGCACCTGGAGCCCGGGACGCTGGTGGTGCTGGAGTCGACCACCTACCCGGGCACGACCGAGGAGGTCGTCCGGCCGATCCTGGAGACGTCCGGCCTGGTCGCCGGGGAGGAGTTCCACCTGGCGTTCTCGCCGGAGCGGATCGACCCCGGCAACCCGGTCTACGGCCTCCGCAACACCCCGAAGATCGTCGGCGGGCTGACCCCGTCCTGCGCTTCGGCGGCGGCCTCGTTCTACGGCAAGTTCGTCGAGCGGGTCGTGGAGGCCAAGGGCACGCGCGAGGCCGAGATGGCCAAGCTGCTGGAGAACACCTACCGGCACGTCAACATCGCGCTGGTCAACGAGATGGCGGTGTTCTGCAACGAGCTCGGCATCGACCTGTGGGACGCCATCGACTGCGCGGCCACCAAGCCGTTCGGGTTCCAGGCGTTCCGGCCGGGGCCGGGCGTCGGCGGGCACTGCATCCCGATCGACCCGAACTACCTGTCCTACAAGGTCCGCTCGCTGGGCTACCCGTTCCGGTTCGTGGAGCTGGCCCAGGAGATCAACGACCGGATGCCCCGGTACGTGGCGGAACGCGCCCAGCAGCTCCTCAACCGGGAGGGCCGCGCGCTCAAGGACGCCAAGGTCCTGCTGCTCGGCGTCACCTACAAGGCCGACATCGCCGACCAGCGGGAGTCTCCGGCCCGCCCGGTCGCGCGGCGGCTGGCCCGCCTCGGCGCCGACCTGTCATTCCACGACCCGTTCGTCGACTCGTGGGAGGTGGACGGCACGCCGGTGCCGCCCGCCGGGGGCGACCTGGCCGCGGCGCTGGAGGCGTCCGACCTGGCGATCGTGCTGGCCGACCACGCCGCCTACGACGCGGCGTCGCTGGCGCGGCACGCGCGGCTGCTGTTCGACACGCGCGGCCGGACCCGCAACGTCCAGCAGGACACCGTCGAGCTCCTGTGAGGCCGCCGAGCTTCTCCGGAACCGCCGAGCCCGCCGGAAACCGGTCCTCTTTGACGGCTTCCGACCTTCGCGGCGGGCGGAGCCGACCGGCGGGCGGGTTTCCTCGACGGAGCTTTTCCCTCCGTCGGGAATTCCTTGACCAGCTGGCTCGACTACCAGTCAAGGAAGAGTCGCCCGGCAGCGTCCACGCCTCGGCCAACCGGAATTCATCGGCAATTTCCATCCGGGCCCAAGAATCACCGTGATGAACGATTCGGACATTGCGGAGTGAGTGTGATGCGGGTCTGCGTTTGCACGGTGGTGCACCACCCCGAGGACGCGCGCATTCTGCACCGGCAGATACGCGCCCTCCTCGACGCCGGTCACGAGGTCACCTACATCGCCCCTTTCCGGGCGTGCAACGCGACCCCGTGGCGGCAGATCAGCCCGGTGGACGTCCCCCGGGCGACCGGGCGACGCCGGGTCCGGGCCCTGCGCGCGGCCCACCGCGCGCTCACCGAGCATGCCGCCTACGCCGACGTGATCCTCCTGCACGACCCCGAACTCCTCGTGGGGCTCCCCCGCGAGGTGCGGCGGCGGACGGTCGTCTGGGACGTCCACGAGGACACCGCCGCCGCCCTCTCCGCCAAGGGCTGGCTGCCCGCGCCGGCCCGTACCCTGCTCCGCCCCGCCGTGCACCACCTGGAGCGGCGCAGCGAGCGGCGGCACCGGCTGCTGCTCGCCGAGGAGGGCTACCGGGCCCGGTTCGGCGGGGAGCACCCGGTCGTGCCCAACACCACCTACGTCGCCGACGTGCCGCCCGGGCCGCCGGACGGCCGGCGCGCCGTCTACGTCGGGCAGCTGTCGCGGGCGCGCGGCGCCCTCGACATGATCGAGATGGCCCGGCCCCTCGCCGCCGAGGGCGTGCTGGTGGAGCTGATCGGCGCGGCCGACGCCGACGTCCGGGGCGCGCTGCGGGACGCGCAGCGCGAGGGGATCGTCCGCTGGTACGGATTCGTCCCGAACGACCGTGCGCTGCGCATCGCCGAGGGCGCGATGGCCGGGCTCGCGCTGCTGCACGACGAGCCGAACTACCGGCACTCGATGCCGACGAAGGTCGTCGAGTACATGGCCCGCGGCATCCCGGTGATCACCACGCCGAACCCGCCGGCCGTGGAGATCGTGGAGCCCGCCGAGTGCGGGCTGGTCGTCCCGTTCGGGGCGCCGGACGCCGCCGCCAAGGCCGTCCTGCGGCTGCGGGACGACCCCGGCCTGCGCACCGAGCTCGGCAGGCGCGGCTACGAGACCGCCCGCGAGCGGTTCCACTGGCCCGTCCACGCCGCACGGTTCGTCGCCCAGCTGGAGACGTGGGCGGGCCGATCGGCCCCCGCCGCCCCGGTACCGGAACCAGAGCCCGTCCCCGAATACTGACCCGCCGCGGGCCCCGGCCGCGCCGGGTCGCGCTCAGGAGCCGGAGCCGGGCTGGGCCATGTGGCGCAGGCGGTAGGCGACGGAGCGGGAGAACCGGGCGGCGGCGCCCGGGGGGCGGCCCGCCTCGACCATCACGACGCACCGGCCCACCCGCAGCGCGATCATCCCCGCGGTCGGGCCGATCTCGTAGGCCTCGTCGGCGCCGATGTCGCGGCGCCGCCGCGACTGCGCCTGCGCGGCCTGGAGCGTCTCCAGCATCCACGACGCCGCCGCGTCGGTGTCGGCCACCCAGCGGACGCTCACCGTGAGGCCGGCGATCGCCGGCTCCTGCGCTCCCTCCCGTTCCAGACCGTCCTTCTTCGGATCGTCCTTCTTCGGATCGTCCGTCTCCGGCCCGTCCCGTTTCCGGCCGTCCCCGTCCGGGACGGCCTGCTCCGGACCCGCCGAGGGACGGGGCGACGCCGAACCCGACCCGCTCGGCTCCGGCGCGGGGGACCCGCGGCCGCCGCCGGTCCGGACCCGGCCGCCGCGCGGCTCGTAGGTGCAGGACACCGGGTGCGGCAGGCGCACGGTCCCGGCGGACGCGCGGCTCGGCTCGGTGGCGTAGCCGGTCATCCGCGCCGCCGCCAGGTCGGGCTTCTTGAGCAGGGCGCACGCGTCCGGCCAGTCCTCCCGCGGCACGCCGCCGAGTTCCGGCGGGCCGGTGCCGGTGAGGCCGCCGCGCAGGGCGATCAACCGGGCTCCGCCGTCCGGTCGCGGCGCCGCCTGCGGGAGCGCCGCGTAGAGCAGCCCGCCCGCCGCCGCCAGCCACGGCCGGACGCCCGGCAGGTCCGGATCCATCGTGAAGGGCGCGGGCGCGGTCGTGGTGCTGCCGTCGCCGGGCTGGACGATGTCGACGCCGGCGGGCAGCAGCCGCTCCGCCAGCCGGGGGCGCAGCGCGAACACCTGGCCGCCGGCCTGCGCGAGCGCGGCGTAGTCGGGCACGTCGCGGTGCCACGCGACCCGCCCCGACGGCACGTCCAGCGCCTCCATCCGGGCCCCCTCGCCGCCCGTCCCCTCGGCGACGGCCTCTTCGGCGCCGTCCTCCCCGTCTCCGGTGCCGCCGTCTCCGGTGCCGCCGTCTCCGGTGCCGCCGCCCGTCCCGTCCGGGTGGTAGACGACCACGAGCCTGCCCGGCGTCACGACGCCCGGGCACATCAGGTCGCCGCACACGCCGTCGCCCTTCCAGACGCCGAACTGGCGGCCGCCGTCGTCGAACGCCCGCAGGGCCGTCCCGTCCGAGACCAGCGTCACCCCCTCCAGCATCGAGACCTCGGGCGACTCCCGGGCGCCGAGCCGCTTCTCCCAGCGTCCGAGGCCCTTGGCCGGGTCGACCGCCAGCAGCCGGCTGCGGTGCCCCCCGTCGCCGGGGCCCGCGCAGCTCAGGCCCAGCGCGACGAGGTCCTCCCGGCCGTCGGAGGGATGCGCGCCGCCCTCGAACAGCCGGCAGCCGTGCGGCAGCGCCAGCCGCCACACCCGGTTCCCCGTCACGGCCGACACCCCGAACACCGTCCGGCGCCCCTCGTCGGTGGTGAGCAGCACGCCGGCCCCGGAGGGCCAGCGCAGCGTCGTCCGGGAGACCGCGGCGGGGCGCTCGTCCTCGCGCCGCCACAGCAGCGCGCCCGACAGCGCGTCGAACGCGACGAGCGCGCGGTCGCCGCGGTCGCCGTCCCGCTCGAAGTAGGCGGCGACGCGGGAGCCCGTGGACGTCCAGCCGAGCAGGGACCACCCCGCGCGGCGGTAGCTCCAGCGCGGCGCGCCGGTGCGCGCGTCCCGCGCCTCGATGCCGTGCGCGGACGCCGTCACGACCTGCCCCCGCGCGACCTGGTAGGCGACGCCGTCGTAACCGGCGACGGAGCCGCGGTGCGCCCGCGTCGCGCGCTCCCAGCTCACCGCGAGCGGGCCCGGCGGCGGCCCCACCGCACTCTGCGGGGCCACGGGCTCCCCGGTCACGGTGTGGCGGACCTGCCACCACTCGGCGCGCAGGACGTAGGTGTCGACGAGGACGACGCACAGCCCGACGGCGACGACTCCGGCCAGCAGACCGGCCGCGACGCGGACCCTGCCCACGGACTCCGGTCGGCCGTCAGGCCGCTGCCGGCTCCCGACCACGACCGCGCCGCCTCCCCCCACGTACCGTACTGACGAGGACTGTGCTCATAGGAACTGTGCTCAAAAGGACGACACCCACCATGCCCTGTGCGGGGCTCCCGCGCGACACGGCCGGGTAGAACGGAGCGACCCGTGGAGGTCTTCACCCGCTGGCACGTCTGGGAAACCGCCCGCGCGGACATCGCCGCGTCCGGCGCGGGCGGCAGCGCCGCGTCCGGCGCGGGCGTCGACCTGGACGGCCTGGACCGGGCCGTCGCCGCCGCCGTGCGCTGGCACGGCGACCAGCGGCGGCCGACCGGCGCCCCCTACGTCGAGCACCTGCTGGAGGCCCTCGAAGTGCTGGTGCGCGGGGCGGGGGTGACGGCGCCCGCCGTCCTGTCCGCCGCCGTCCTGCACGACGTCGTGGAGGACACGCCCGCCTCGCTCGACGACGTGGAGGCCGAGTTCGGCCCCGAGGTCACCGAGCTGGTCGACTGGGTCACCAAGCCGCCCGCCGCCGGCGCCGGGCGCCAGGCCAAGCGCGCCGCCAAGGCCGCCTACCTGCGGCGCCTGCGCGACGCCCCGCGCGAGGCGGTCCTGGTCAAGCTCGCCGACCGCGCCAGCAACGTGCAGACCCTCGACGCGATGCCGCCGGACTTCCAGCGCCGCTACTACGCCGAGACCCTGACCTACATCGTCCCGCTGGCCGAGCCCGAGCCCTGGTTCCGGGACTGGTTCGCGGACTGGCGGCGGCATTTCGCCCACCTCCAGTGACCCGCCGGTCATGTAGTGGGAGGATGCGGAGCCATGGAACGCGAGTGGGTCGTCGAGGAGAGCGTGGTCGTCGCCGCGCCGGCGCGGGACGTCTACGCGGCGGTCGCGGATCCGCGGCGGATGGGCGAGTGGAGCCCGGAGGTGTTCGCGACCTGGATGCGCGGGCGCGCGGTCAGGCCGGGAACGAGGTTCGTCGGGTTCAACCGCATCGGCTGGCGTGTGTGGTTCACCACATGCCAGGTGAGCGCGGCGGTTCCCGGCGAGGTGTTCGCCTTCCGGGTGTCGAGCTTCGGGGTGCCCGTCGCGGTGTGGGGGTACCGGTTCGAGGACGTCGCGCAGGACCCGGCCTCGCCCCGGACCCGGCTCACCGAGTACTGGGAGGACCAGCGCCGCGACCACCGCGGCGCGGCGTTCGTCACGCTGCTCGGCAAGGTCTTCACGGGCGTCCCGGCCGAGGGGCGCGCCGAGGTCAACCGCAAGGGCATGCGCGCCACGCTCGACCGGATCCGGACGGCGGTCGAGAAGCGCTGACCTCGCCCTGCCGCGGGCGCGCCGCCGGCCGGTCCTTGGCAGGAAAACGAGAACCTGTTCTACTTAGCGGTGTGACAACCACCGCCCAGGCGCACGCGATCCAGGGGGAGCGGGTCACCCTCCCGGTACGGATCCGCGATGCCGCCGTCGCCTCGGCCATGTTCGCCGTGCCCGCCGCCGCGGCGCAGGACGTCATCGCCTACTCCGGGCTCGACGTCGCCGAGCCGCTGCCCGGCCGGGCCGTCTGCTCGCTGGCCTTCGTCCGGTACGCGGACGGGGACCTCGGCCCCTACCACGAGTTCGCCGTCGCCTTCCTGGTGCGCCCGCCCGGGGAGGCGCCGCCGTCCGGCGTGCTCGGGCGGCTGCGCGGGATCGGGGCGTTCATCCACTGGCTGCCGGTCAACCAGGAGTTCACGCTGGAGGCCGGGCGGACGATCTGGGGCTTCCCCAAGGAGCTGGCCGACATCCCCATGGACCTCGCCGGGCGGGTGAAGCGCTGCGCGGTGCGGATCGGCGACCGGACGGTGATCGAGGTCGCGGTCCGGCCCGGCCTGCCGATGCCGTCCGGGGCGGGCGCCCCGAGCGTCGACGCCTACTCCTGCCTGGACGGCGTGACGCGGCGGACGCCGTGGACGCTCACGCCGTCCGGCGTCCGGACCCGCCCGGGCGGCGCGAAGGTCGTCCTCGGCGACCATCCGGTGGCCGACGAGCTGCGCGGCCTCGGGCTCGACCGGGCGCGGGCGCTCACCACGAGCACGGTCGGGCATCTGGAGATGGTCTTCCAGGGCGCCGAGGAGGTGCGGACGTGAGGCGGACGGCGCTGGTGACCGGCGCCGCGCGGGGGCTCGGCGCCATGGCGGCCCAGCGGCTCGCCGCGGCCGCGTGGGACGTCGTCGCGGTGGACGTGGACGAGCTCGGCCTCGCCAAGACGGCGCACCGCTCCCCCAACACGCACGTGCGGGTGTGCGACGTCACCGACGAGGAGGCCGTGGCGGAGGTGCTGGCGATGACGGGCCCGGTGCACCGCGTCGTCCACGCCGCGTCGGCCTCGGCGACCGGGCCGGTGCTGACGCAGCCCCTCGGTGAACTGGAGGACGTCCTGCGGACGAACGTCCTCGGCACCGCCAACGTCGTGCGCGCCGCGCTGCCGGGGATGCTGGACCGCCGGTCCGGGGAGCTGTTCCTCTGCCCGGACACCTCGGGCCCGCCGCGCAGCCCGTCCGCCGCCGCCGTGGCCGCCTACGCCGACGCGCTGTGGGCCGAGCACGGCGGGCGGGGCGTGGTGCTGCGCTGCGTGCACGCGCCGGCCGGGACACCGCGCGGCCTCGTCCTCGACGCGATGGAGCGCTCGCTCGCGCGTCCCGCCGCCGAGATCCACCTGCGGGTCCGGCAGGCGCGCCGCCCCCTGCTCCAGCTGCCCGCCGGGCGGTGAACGCCGGCCGGACCGCATAAGCTGTCCCTTCGCCTTCGAGGTGCCGGGGAGGTCCCCGGCCCGACCCACGCGCGAGGAGCAGCCTGCATGTCGTCCCAGGTCAACGGGCGGCCGACCGATCACGGCGGCACGGTGAAGGATCGGGAGATCGCCGCCGAGCAGCGCTACGTCGACACCGCCTACGCGCGGTTGGAGGAGATGCGCGCGGACGCCCAGGCCATGATCCGCGAGGGCTACCGGCAGTCGCTCGCCGGCACCAAGGGCTCCCTCGTGGACCGGGACGCGATGGTCCACCAGGCGGCCCTGCGCGTCCAGGCCCTCGACATCGCCGACGACGGCCTGGTGTTCGGCCGGCTCGACCTGGCCTCCCGCGAGGTCCGCTACATCGGCCGCGTCGGCGTCCGGACCAGCGAGCACGACTCCCTCGTCATCGACTGGCGGGCGCCCGCCGCCGAGGACTTCTACCGCGCCACCCCCGAGGACCCTCGCGGCGTCGTGCGCCGCCGCGTGCTGCACTCGCGCGGCCACACCGTGGTCGACCTGGAGGACGACCTGCTCGACCCGGAGGCCTCCGAGGGGATGACCGTCGTCGGCGACGGCGCGTTCCTCGCCTCGCTCGCCCGCGCCCGCGAGGGAGCGATGCGCGACATCGTCGCGACCATCCAGCGGGAGCAGGACGAGGTGATCCGCGCGCCCGCCGACGGGACGGTCCTGGTCCGCGGCGCCCCCGGCACCGGCAAGACCGCCGTCGCGCTGCACCGCGTCGCCTACCTGCTGTTCCGGCACCGCCGCCGGTTCGGCTCGCGCGGCGTCCTCGTCGTCGGGCCGAACCGCCGCTTCACCGCCTACATCGAGCGGGTGCTGCCGTCGCTAGGCGAGGGCTCGGCGACGCTCCGCTCGCTCGGCGACCTCGTCGAGGGCGCCGCCGCGACCGTCCACGACCCGCCGGCGCTCGCCCGCGCCAAGGGCTCGGAGGCCATGGCGGCTGTGCTGCGCCGCGCCGTCGCCGACCACGCGCCCGGCGCCCCCGGGGAACTGCGCGTCGTGTTCAAGGGCGTCGTCGTGTCGCTCGACCGCGACCGCCTCGACCGGATCAGGAACGAGGTCCACCGCCGCAGCCGCGGCAGCGTGAACGCGGCGCGCGGCCGGGCCGCGGAGATGCTCCTGGACGCCCTCTGGCGCCGCTTCGGCGAGGTCGGGGGCCCCGAGGCGGCCGAGGCCGAGGAGGGCGCCGAGGCGGGCCTGTGGAACGCGATCCTCGCCGCCGACGGCCTCGCCTCCCTCGACGAGGAGCCGGCCCGCGGCGACGGCGGCGGGAACGGCGGCGGCGACCCGAAGCGCGCGCAGTTCGACGCGCGGGTCCGCGAGCAGCGCGCCTTCACCGACTTCCTCGTCGCCTGGTGGCCGATCCGGCGGCCGCTGGACGTGCTGCGCTCGCTCGGCGACCCGGCCCGGCTGCGCCGCGCCGCCGGCCGTGACCTCGACCGCGCCGACGTCGAGCCGCTCGCCGCGTCCTGGTCCGGCGGCGACGCGCCGCTCAGCTACCAGGACGTCGCCCTGCTGGACGAGATCGACGCGCTGCTCGGCTCCCCTCCCCGCCCGTCCCGCCGCCGCAAGGCCCCGTCCGAGGACGACCCGTTCGTGGTCGACGGCGTCAACATCCTCACCGGCGAGGAGGCCGTCGACGAGACGTGGGAGCCGGAGATGCAGGAGCTCACCACGTCCATCGAGCGGCTGGAGCGCTCGCGCCGGGTCGACGACGGCGTGGTCGAGGACCGCCCCGAGTACGCGCACCTCGTCGTCGACGAGGCGCAGGACCTCTCGCCCATGCAGTGGCGGATGCTCGGCCGCCGCGGCCGCCAGGCGAGCTGGACGATCGTGGAGGACCCCGCCCAGAGCGCCTGGGAGGACCTCGCCGCCGCCCGGCGCGCCATGGAGGCCGCGCTCGGCGGCGAGCGCCCCGCGTCCCGGGGCCGCCGCCGCACCCGCAAGCCGCCCCCGCCGCGCGTCCGGCACGAGTACGAGCTGACCACGAACTACCGCAACTCGACCGAGATCGCGGCGGTCTCCGCCCGCGTCCTCGCCCGCGCGCTGCCGGAGGCCCGGCCCGCCCGCGCCGTCCGCACGTCCGGGATAGAGCCGGTCGTCCGGGTCGTCCCCGAGGCCGATCTCGGCTCCGCCGCCCGCGCCGCCGTCGAGGAGGTGCTCGGCCAGGTCGAGGGCACCATCGGCCTGATCGTCCCGCTCTCCCTGGAGGAGGCCGGCGGCCAGGCCGCGCTGTTCGGCGGGCCCGCCACGGCCTGGGACGCCGCCGACCGCGACCGGCTCGGTGCGGGCCTGCCCGAACGCGTCCAGGTACTGGACGTCCTGGAGGCCAAGGGCCTGGAGTTCGACGCGGCGGTGATCGTCGCCCCCGAGACCGTGGCCGCCCAGTCCCCCCGCGGCCTGCGCGTCCTGTACGTGGCGGTCTCCCGCGCCACCCAGCACCTGACCGTCCTCACCACCGACCCGGCCTGGAGGACCACCCTCCTCACCGGCTGAGCCCGCCCGCGTCCGATCCGCGCCGGGTTAGGCTGACGCTGCCCCATCCGCACGGGTGAACGGAGACCGATGAGCGGCCGCAATCCCGCACCCAGGCGCAGCTACGCGGGCCGGTCGGCCGAGGAGCGGCGCGCGGAGCGGCGCGAACGCCTGCTGGCCGCCGGGCTGGAACTGTTCGGGACGCGCGGCTACGCGGCGACGTCCATCGAGCGGCTGTGCGCGACGGCGAGCGTGTCGACCCGCAACTTCTACGAGGAGTTCTCCGGGCGCGAGGAGCTGCTCACCACGCTGCACCGCGGCGTCAACGAACGCGCCGCCGAGGCCGTCTCCGCCGCGTACGCGCGGGCCGCGGACGCCGACTTCGCGACCCGCGTCGAGCGCGCCGTCCGCGCGTTCGTCACGGTCACCGCGAGCGACCCGCGCTGGGCCCGCATCGCGTTCGTCGAGGTGATCGGCGTCAGCGCCGGCCTGGAAGGGCACCGCTTCCGCTGGCGCGGCCAGTGGGAGGACGCGATGCTCGCCATGATCCGCGAAGCCGCCGCCCGCGGCGAGGCCGTCGACCGCGACTACCGCCTGACGATGATCGCCATCATCGGCGCCGTGAACAACCTCGTCCACCACTGGTCCGCCCGAGACCAGCACGTCCCCCTGGACGACATAACCGCCGAACTGACCCACCTCATCCTCGCCGCCGTGACAACTCCCTAGGCGACCGCCGCGGGCCGGGTGGCCGGAAGGCGCTCTATGCGCCTGGAGGTCGCCCGGCTCGTGACGGGGGGTTCCAGGGGGGTCGCTACCCCTGGGCTAGATGATCGGGGGGCGGCCGGTTCGGGTCATGCGCCAGGCGGTGCGGTAGGAGATGGGTCGGCGGGGGCCGGCGGGCTTGCGCCAGCCTTCCAGGAAGCCCTTGAACCAGGGCTTGAGGGCGCTCGGCTTGCGCTCGCGGAGGAGGGTCATGCCGACCCAGACGGCCAGGTAGGTGAGCGCCAGCGGCCACGGAAGGTTGCGGCGGGCCAGCCAGACGCGGTTGCGGGCGTTGTAGCGGTAGAACATCGCGTGGCGCGTCGGCAGGACGGCGGGGTGGAACATCACCGCGGAGGCGTCGTAGACGATGCGGTAGCCCGCGTTGAGGATCTGCCAGGCGAGGTCGGTCTCCTCGTGGGCGTAGAAGAAGTCCTCCGGGAGGCCGCCGCCGGCGTCGAACGCGGCGCGGCGTATCGCGCAGGCGCCGCCGAGGAACGTGGTGGCCGCGGACGAGCGCTCAGGGTCTCCCGCGCGCAGCCGCGGGACGTGCCGGCGCTCGCCGCGCCCGCCCTCGGGGTCGCGGACGCGGAAGGAGACGACGCCGAGGTCGGGTTCGGCGGAGAAGCGGTCGCGCAGGTGGGCGGCGAGGCGGGGCGAGCGGTACCAGCCGTCGTCGTCCAGGAACAGGATGACGTCGCCGCAGGACGCCTCGACGCCCCGGTTGCGGCCGCCGGGGATGCCGAGGTTCTTCGGCAGGCTGAGGGTCCTGACGCGCTCGTCGTCGAACGGGGGCGCGCCCGCCGCCGCGCCGACGGGGTCGACGCCGTTGCCGACGAGGACGACCTCGACCTCGACGTGCTCCTGCTCCAGGGCGCTGCGGACGGCGCGGGCCAGTTCCTCGGGCCGGTTGCCCATGGTGAGGACGACGACGGACAGTTTCACTTCAGCCTCCGGGAGGCCAGGATGCTGACCAGGTGGAGCAGCGTCTGCACGACGGCGACGGCGGCGACGGCGACCATCAGGACGCGGACCGCGACGGGGTCGTCCGCGCCGGTGAGCCTGTCGATCACGGCGGCGGCGAGGATCAGCAGCGACAGCTCGACCGCGCCGATGATGCGGTGGAAGCGCAGCATGGACGCCGCCTGCCGGGCGAGCGCGATGCCGGTGGAGCGGGGGCGCAGCGCGCGGTCGCCGCCGGTCGGGTCGGCGGGCAGCCCGGACTTGGCGCGGGCGACGACGACGTTGTCGGTCTCCGCCTTGATCAGCGCGGCGCCGAGGGCGGCGAGCAGGCCGAGCTCGACCCAGCCGCCGTTCTCCCAGCCGCCCTGCGCCATGAAGCCGAGGCCGGCGAGCAGCGACACCTCCGACAGGTAGTGGCCGATCCGGTCGAGGAACACCCCGGCGACCGACGTCTGCCTCAGGTAGCGGGCGACCTCGCCGTCGACGCAGTCGAGCAGCAGGTAGACCTGGATGAGGAACGCGCCGGCGAGCGCCGTCCACAGCGGGTCGGCGGGCAGCGACACCGCGACGCCCGCGAGGACGCCGCTGGCCATCATCAGGTAGGTGAGCTGGTTGGGGCTGAACCCGAGGCGCAGCGAGATCCACGCGAAGTACGGGGACAGGTCGCGCATGTAGAGGCGGCCGGCCCAGTGCTCCTCGTTGCGCCGGTCCTTCAGGCCGGGCGGCTGGCCGTAACGGCGGATGTCGGCGACCTTCGCGCCCTTGCGGTGCGGCCGGTGGTCGCCGCCGGGCGGCTCCGGGGAGCCGGGAGGCCCGGCGCCCGGCTCGGGGGAGCCGGGGGGCCGCGTGGAAGGGTTCTGCCCGGACAGCTCAGCCTCCATGGGCCTGGACATACTCGTGCACCGCCTTGCGCGTCTCGTCCTCGTCGAGGCCGAGGTGTTCCAAGATCGTATAGCGGCCGGGCCGGGTCTGCGGGGCGTACCGCACCGCCTCCGCGAACTGCTCGGGGGACAGCCCGATGTCGGCCGGGAACCGGGGCAGTCCGTGCCGCCCGAGGCAGTCGAGGATCTCTTCGAGCCGCTCCTGCCCCGCGCCGAGCCGGGTGGCGCGCAGGTGGTAGCAGAAAGCGGCGCCGATCCCGGCCAGCTCGCCGTGGTTGGCCGTGTCGGGGAAGAGCGCGTCGATGGCGTGCAGGATCTCGTGGTCGCCGCCGGACGCCGGGCGGGAGTCGCCCGCGAACGCCATCGCCATCCCCGACAGCACGAGGCCCTCGGCGAGGACGGTCAGGAACCGGTCCGAGTCGACCGAGCCGGGCTGGTGCAGCAGGGCCTCGGCGGCGGTGCGGGCCACGGTGAGCGCCATCCGGTCGACGCGCTCGCCGCACTCCTCGGCGGCGAGGAGCCAGTCCTCCACGGCGGAGAAGTTGCTCACGACGTCGCCGATCCCGGCGCGGACGAGCCGGTCGGGCGCGGCGTGCACGTAGTCGAGGTCGACGATCATCGCCAGCGGCATCACGACCCCGAAGGAGCCCTTGCCCTTGTCGTGGACGAGGGAGGCGACCGGCGAGCAGATGCCGTCGTGCGACAGGTTCGTGGCGACCGACACCATCGGGATGCCCGACAGGGTCGCGGCGTACTTGGTGGCGTCGATCGTCCGTCCGCCGCCGATGCCGACGACCGCCTCGTAGGACCCGGCGCGCAGCCGGGAGCCGAGGCTGACCGCCGCGTCCACGGTGCCGCCCTCGACGTGGAACACCTCGCAGGCCGACAGGGACGGCCGGACGTGCTCGGCGATCTGGTCGCCCTGGCCGGGGCCGACGGCGATCGCGACGCGTCCCTCGGTGACGATCCTCCCGTCGGCGAGCAGTTCGCCGAGGGAGGCCACGGCTCCCCGCCGGACGTCGATGGAGAGCGGCGCGTTCAGCATCCGCGTCAGCAGGGGCATGGGCCTCCTCGCCTCTTGCCTTGCGTGCGGTCAGTTCGTGCGGTGCGTGCTGCCGGTCCGGGCCGTCAGTAGCCCTTGGCGATCCGGCGGGCCTTCTCGAGGTCGTCGTGGTTGTCGACCTCGACCCAGTCGACCTCGCCGATCGGCGCGACGCCGATGCGGCCGCCGCGGTTCACGAGCTCCTGGTAGCCGTCCTCGTAGTAGAGGTCGGGGTCGCGCTCCCAGGTGGCCTTGAGCGCGTCGGCCAGCGGCCCGGCGGCGGCGGGCTCGATCAGGGTGGCGCCGATGTACTCGCCGTTCGCGGTGGCGGGGTCCATGAGCTTGGTGATGGTCTTCAGGTGGCCCTCGCCGTCGAGGATCACCTTCATCTCCTCGTCGGCCAGAGTTTTCACGTCGTCCACCGCGAGGAGGATGTCAGGTCCGCGGTTCGCCAATAGTGTCTTCTCGACGCTCACCGGATGGACCGTGTCGCCGTTGACCATGAGGACGCCCTTGGTGAAGTACTGACGAGCGAGCCACATGGAGTAGGCGTTGTTCCACTCCTCGGCCTTGTCGTTGTGGACGAGCGTCAGCGACACGCCGTACCGCTCCTCAAGGGCGGCCTTGCGGTCGTGCACGGCGTCCGCGCAGTAGCCGACCACGATGACGACGTCGGTCAACCCGACCTCGGCGAGGTTGCCGAGGGCGATGTCGAGGATGGTGGTCTCGCCGTCCACGGGGACCAGGGCCTTGGGGAGGGTGTCGGTGTACGGCCGCAGCCTCCGGCCCGCGCCCGCCGCCAGCACCATGCCGATCATGCTTTCTTCTCCCTTTCGCCGTGGGGTCCGTCCCCCACACCCTCGGACATTCTCTTCGTCAGGTCGACCATCACTCCGCCGGCGCGGCCGTACCGGGCCCACGTGGCGGCGCTCTCGCCGCCGGACAACACGCCAAGGTAGGCGGCCAGCGCCGCGTACGCGAACGGAAGCGGCGCGAGCAGCCCCGCGAGGGCCGTGAACAGCATCCGGCCCTCCCAGCCGAGCCCGGCCAGGCGGACCCACCGCGGCGGCCGGCGCCCCTGGCGGGTGCGGTAGGCGGCGTCGTAGTGGTGGAGCGCGAGAACCGTGAGCAGCACGTAGACGAGCGGCGCCGGAACTGCCCGCGCATCCCCCAGCACGGCGAGGTAACCATACTCGATCCCGCGCAGAATGGGCGGAACCAGCCAGTCCAGGCGCCCGATGTGCGGGTCGTCGGACCCGGGCCCGGCCAGCAGCAGCACCACGAGCGGGACGAGCACCGCCGGCTCGGATCCGATCCGCGTGCCGGGATGCGGGCCCGCCGCGAGCAGGACGCCCGCCGCGGCCGCCGCGAGGACGGCGAACGGCAGCGGCGGGAGCCGTCCGCCGGCCGTGCGCCCGAGGGCGCGCGACAGCGGGCCGTCGTCGCGGTACACCCGCACCGCCGTCATGGCGAGAGCGACCTCGTCACCCGCCCGGCCAGGGTCGACGCGCCCGCGGCCGACCCCCACGCGAGCAGAGCGGCGAACGTCAGCCGCGCGTCGGCGAGCGCCGCGGTGACCGAGATCAGCGCGAACCGCTCGCCGAGCGGCAGCCGCAGGCTCTTCGCCGCCCGCCGGCCGACCCCGTCCTGCCGGGACGGGCCCCGCCGGGACGGACGCGAACGGCGCACGGGCCTGCTCGCCGAGTACGAGGCCGAGACCGTGTGGCGGACGGCAAGCAGCGCGGCCGCGCCCACCGCGAGCCACCACGCGTCCTGTCCGGCGGCCGCTCCGGCCGCACCGGCGCCGGCCGCCAGGCCCGCGTAGACCGCGAGCTCCTTGACCCGGTCGAGGACAGCGTCGGGCCTGACGGCGAACGGGCTCGCGCGGCGGCCGAGGACCGCGCCGGCCTGCCCGAGGACGAGCGAGGCGGCCAGCAGCAGCGCCCCGGCGACGAGGCCGTGGCGCTCGCCGCCGGAGAACCACACCGCGGCCAGGCCCGCGAGCGCGAGCGAGGACGCCGACACGGCTCCGGCGGTGAACCCGCGCTCGTCGGCCCACCGGACGACGAGCGCGGCGCAGGGACCGGTCACGTAGCCGGCGACGAGGCCCTCGCCGGGCTCGGCGCGCCCGCGCGGCAGCGCGCTCTCGTCGTCAAGGGCGTCCACTGCGTCCACGGTGGCGGCCTCTCGTTCCGGGCGGGTGACCGCGGGCTGGTCCGGTACGTTGAGCGTGACCGGCCGCTCACGGGCGGGCGCCTGAGCCATCGGTGCCTCCGGGCCGGTCGCAGAAGCAGGGCAAGTGCAAAGCGTAGTGGCTTCACTACTCGGAGTCAGGAAGTTCCGGAGAGAGATGGCGACGCGGACGGTTGCGGTGGTGCTCGCCGGCGGGGTCGGCGAGCGCATGGGCGCCGGGCGCCCCAAACAGCTCGTGGAGGTCGGCGGGCGGCCGATCCTGGCGCACGCGATCCGCGCCTTCGACGCGCATCCGGGGATCGGCGAGGTCGTGGTGGTGATGGCGGCCGGGCACCTGCGCGAGGCCGCCGCGATCGCCGCGCCGTTCCGCAAGACGGCGGCGGTGATCGAGGGCGGCGCGACCCGGACCGCGTCCACGGTGGCGGCGCTGCGCCTGCTGGAGGACCGCCCGGACGACGTCCGCGTCCTGTTCCACGACGCGGCCCGCCCGTTCGTCGACCCGCCGGTCATCGACCGGGTCCTGGACGCGCTGGACGCCTGCGAGGCCGTCGCGGTCGGCGTGCCCTCGTCCGACACGATCGTGGTGGTCGAGGACGGGACGGTCGCCTCGATGCCGCCGCGCGGGACGCTGAGCCGGTTCCAGACGCCGCAGGGGTTCCGGCTCGGCACGATCCGCAAGGCCTACGAGCTGGCCCTCGCCGACCCGGACCTGCGCGCCACCGACGACTGCGGGATCGTGCACCGCTACCTGCCGGACGTCCCGATCCGGGTCGTCGCGGGCAGCGAGCGCAACCTCAAGGTCACCCAGCCGCTCGACGCCGTCATCGCCGAACATCTCGCCAGCGAGGAAGCACCTTGATCTTCGAGAACACCCCCACCGTCATCGGCCACCGCGGCCTCGGCTCGGGCGAGATCGTCCCGCCCGGCGCGCGCGAGGCCGTGGCCGAGAACACGCTGCCCTCGATGCTCGCCGCGGTCGAGGCGGGCCTGTCCTGGGTCGAGATCGACGTCACGCGGACCGCGGACGACGTCCTCGTGCTGCGGCACGACCCGACGACCGTGGACGGCGACCACCTGGTCGACCTGCCCGCGACCGCGAGCGGCCTGCCGCGGCTCACCGAGATCTTCGAAGCGCTGCCGCCCGAGGTGGCGGTGGACGTGGACGTGAAGACCGTCCTGGAGGACGCGCTGGACGAGCCGTCCCGCCGCACCGGCGCGCTGCTGGCGCCGGTGCTGAGGCGGGAGGCGGAGCGGCGCAGGCTGCTCGTCACCTCGTTCGACCCGTCGCTGCTGATGTTCCTGCGGGAGGAGGTCCCCGGCGTCCCGCTCGGGCTGCTGACGTGGCTGCGGTTCCCGCTGTGGCACGCCGTCCCGGCCGCGGCGGGCCTCGGGATGGACGTCGTCGCCGTGCACACCGGGTCGTGCGGCGTCGAGCACCCCGACACCCGGCTGCGGCCGCTGGAGCACTGCGTCGACATCGCGCACAAGGCGGGCCTGGAGGCGATCGCCTGGTGCCCGTCCGCCGAGGCCGCTCCGACGTACGCGGAGGCCGGGTTCGACGCGATGGTGGTCAACGACGTCCCCGGCGTTCTCGCGGCCGTCCAGGCACCGGCGCCCGCGTCCGACGCCCCCGCCTGACGCCCCCGCCGGGCCGCGGTGTGTCAGCTCGGGCGGTTGCCGCCGTACATCTGCGTCCACTCGCCCGGCGGGTCGTCGTCGTCCGAGCCGCTCTCGGCCGGCGGGTCGGACCGCCTGTCCTCGGCGGGCCGGGCCGGCGGCAGCGGAGGCGGGTTGTGCGAAGCGGGCGGCTGCCCGGCGGGCTGGGCGGGCGGCGGACCGTACTGCTGCGGGGCCTGCCACGGCGGAGCCTGCCCCGGCGCGGGATGCGGCTGCGGCGCCCCCATGTGGGACGGAGCGCCGTGCATGGGCGGCGGGCCCATCGGGGCGGGCGGCGGGCCGCCGAACGACGGCGCGGCTGCGGCCGTCTTCCGGGACTTCCACCGCGAGGGCGCGAGCGAGGCGACCAGGAGCGCGACGCCCAGCAACAGGAAGACCCCGTAGGGGCCGAGCGTCGTGTAGCCGAGATAGAGCTTGCGGCCCAGCAGGTCGCGCCCGGCGTGCTCGACCGCGAAGCGCGGCGACGCGACCCAGAGGAGGCCCACCGCCGCGTAGACGGCCCCCGGGATGAGGGATGCGAGCGGCGAGACGCGCGATCCGGCGACCAGGCCGACCAGCACGGCCGCCGCCAGGATCACCGCGGCGCCGACCCAGCGGTCCGCACCGCCCTGGGTGATGAAGTACCGGTAGTACTCCATGAACTTGGTCGCGCCGTACATCAGGCACAACGCGATCACGGGTGTCACCACCAGCCCGATCAGCACCCCGAAGCCGTGGCGTGCTCCGTTGGACATGGCCACCTCCGAACAGCGGCAGGCAGGATCCCGCCAAACCTAACGGTCGGACGTGTCCGGCACCACGGGGGTTCGGGGGTGATCGGGTTTTTCTGGCCCGCTACTGAATGGATTCGCCCGGTTTGACCGGCGCGGGCTGGCCGAGCCGCGGCGGGCTGGTCAGGAACCCGACGCCCCAGGTCACGTGCATGGTGGCGAACACGAGCGGGAGCCGGATCCAGGCGGCGAGCGGCAGCCCGCGCCCCTCCACGGCGGCACCGGCGATCATCGCGACGGCGTACCCGCCGGGCAGGATCCAGCCCGGCCAGAAGCCGAACAGGCCCGCGACCACGCCCGCCGCCATCGCCACGACGGCGATCGGCGGGGCGAGGTAGCGCAGGTTCAGCGTGCCCTGGTGCTCGCGCCCCACGACGCGCCGCCAGCGTCCGGTGTGGAAGTACTGCTTGGCGAGGGCCCGCAGGTTGGGCCGGGGCCGGTAGGTGACGCGCATCCGGGGGGTGAAGTAGATCCGGCCGCCGGACTGCCGGATGCGGTGGTTCATCTCCCAGTCCTGCGCGCGGGTGAACGTCTCGTCGTAGCCGCCGACGCGCTCGAGCGCGCTGCGGCGGAACGTGCCGAGGTAGACGGTCTCCACCTCGCCCGCCTCACCGCCGGTGTGGAAGCGGGCGTTGCCGACCCCGAGCTTGGAGGTCATCGCGCGCGCCACGGCCTTCTCGAACGGGGTGACGCCCTCGGCCGCCATGATCCCGCCGACGTTGTCGGCGCCGGTGTCCTCCATGGTCTCGACGGCGGCGCGCACGTAGTCGGCGGGCAGCAGCGAGTGCCCGTCCACCCGGACGATGATCGAGTACTGCGAGGCCTTGATCGCGATGTTGAGGCCCTGCGGGGTGCGCCCCGTCGGGTTCGCGACGACGATGACGCGCGGGTCCTCGGCGGCGAGCCGGCGGGCGATCTCCTCGGTGCGGTCCCGGGACGGCCCGATCGCGAGCACGAGTTCGAGCTCGCCCGGGTAGTCCTGGCTGAGGATGCGGCGCACCGCGTCGGTGAGGTGGCGCTCCTCGTTGAGGACCGGCATCACCACCGAGACGGCGGGCCACGTGCGCTGACCGGAGTCGGGAAGGGGCTTCACGGCGTAGCGGGTTTCCTGGTTCATGGCGCGCTGGGCATGGGGAGACGGATTCATGTGGGCTCGCGGGCGCACCCGTCCGGCGGACCGGAGTGAGGCGCCCCTTCCTCTCTCTTGCTCGCTTGTCTGGACGCAGCCCACGCCACCCAGGTTCGCGTGCGGGCCGCCGGGGTGTGGTCAAGACGGCGCCACGTTACTGCAAGGACACGAGGTCCAGGTAGCGAACGGACGGGTGTCCCCCACTTTAGAGTGGTGTGGACTCGCGTCAGCACGTGATCATCGGGAGGCGGCGGCCGGCATGGCAGACGGGCACGACTCGGGCCGCGGCGACGCGGACCCCCTGGAGCGCTATTTCCGGCCTCGTCCCGGCGCCCACGCGGCCGACGACGACGGCGACATCGAGGGCGTGACCATCGAGGGGATGCCCGCGCCGCGCGTCCCGGTGGAGAGCCCGCGCGGGCCGCGCCGGCCGGGCCGGGGGCTGAGCCCGCGGGCCGCGGTGAGCGCGCGGCGGCAGAAGCGCTTCCTCACCCTGACCGGGACGGCGTCGGCGTTCGTCCTGCTGACCTCCGGCGGCGCGTGGGCGTTCCAGAACTACGTCACGGGCATGATCGACAAGGTCTCGGTCGGCGGCCTCGGCAAGGGCAAGGACGCGCCGAAGGGCGCGATGACGATCCTGGTGGCGGGCGTCGACCGCCGCGAGGGCCTGACGAAGGAGCAGCAGAAGGCCGCCAAGCTCGGGCACGAGGCGGGCGAGCGCTCCGACACGATGATGCTGGTGCACGTGTCCCGCGACCACGACAGCGTGTCGGTGGTCAGCCTCCCCCGCGACTCCTACGTGACGATCCCCGCGCACCGGTCGAACGGGTCGGAGGGCGCCAAGGGGGAGCGCGTCCCGGCCCGTCCGGGCAAGCTCACCTGGGCCTACCAGTTCGGGGGGCCCGACCTCACCGTCAGCACCATCAAGCAGGCGACCGGCGTCTCCATCGACCACTACGTCGAGGTGAACTTCTACGGGTTCGTGCGCATGGTGGACGCGATCGGCGGCGTGGACGTCTGCACCGAGCAGGCCATCGACGACAAGAAGAGCGGCCTGCGGCTCCCGGCCGGGAAGTCGCACGTGGACGGCCTGAAGGGGCTCGCGTTCGCCCGCGCCCGCTACTCGCTGACCGGCGGCAGCGACCTCGGCCGCATCGACCGGCAGCAGCAGTTCATCGCGGCGATGATGAAGCAGGCGCTGTCGACGAAGACGCTGGGCGACCCGGTCAAGTCCACGAAGTTCCTTAACGCCTCGCTGAAGTCGCTGCGCGTCGACGAGAAGCTCGCCGACGACCTGCCCGGTCTCGCCGACCAGATGAAGAACCTGTCGACCGACGACCTCACGTTCGCGAAGGTGCCGCTGTCGAACCCCGACTACAACACCGTGCTGTGGAACGCGCCGACCCCGCAGTCGACCGTCCAGTGGGACCAGCACAAGGCGCGCGACCTGTTCACCCGGCTGCGGCGCGACCAGCAGCTGACGCAGCAGACCCCGAAGCCGAGCGCCACGCCGACGAAGAAGGCGGAGGACGAGTTGACCGTGCCTCCGGAGGACATCTCCGTCCGCGTCCTCAACGCGATCGGCACGAAGGGCCTCGCGACCAAGGCGGGCGGCCAGCTCCGCAAGGCGGGCTTCAAGGTGACCGTCGCGCCGGGCGTGGCGCGGCGCGGGCAGCAGACGACCCAGATCCTGTACGGGCCGAAACGGGAGGACTCGGCCAAGACCCTCGCCGCCGCGCTCCCGGACGCCAAGCTCAAGAAGGTCTCCTCGCTCGGCTCGCAGATCCAGGTGATGGTCGGCGCGGACTGGGACGGCGCCGACTGGGCCGGCGTGAAGGACGTCGAGGTGAAGGGGTCCCCGAGCGCGTCGCCGTCGCCGGGCTCCGCGATCGAGACCGGCACGGCCACCCAGAAGCTCTGCGGCTGAGCGGCCGCCGCTCTCGGCGCCACCCCGGCCTTCTAGAATATTCTTCTAGTCGCGAACCGGGAGGGATCAGCATGGACGAGGACGTGCCGGCCGGGGCCTTCTACGAGCCGCTCGGCGGCGGGCGGTTCGCCGGCACGCCGGCGACGGCGGGTCCATGGTCGCCGGGGCTCCAGCACGGGGGGCCCGTGTCGGCCCTCATCGGGCGGGCCTTCGAGCGGCACGACCCGGTCCCCGGCACCCGCGTGGCGCGGTTGACCGTCGAGATCCTCAGCCCCGTGCCCGTGGCCGAACTGGAGGTCGCCGTGCGCATGGTCCGGCCCGGGAGGAGGGTCGCCTTCCTCGAAGGGGAGATCACGCACGAGGGGCGGACCGTCGTCCGCGCCGGCGCCTGGCGGATCATGGCGGCGCCCGCGCACCTGGAGCCCGTCGTGCACGCCCCGGCGGCCCCGGCCCTCCCCGACGCGCCGCGGCCGTTCGGCGAGTGGCCGGGCGTCCACATGGACGGGTACCTGTCCGCGATGGAGTGGCGGCTCGTCCGCGGCGCCTTCGGCGAGCCCGGCCCGGGGACGGTCTGGGCCCGGTCGCGGATCCCCCTGGTGGCGGGCGAGGCCGACACCCCGCTCGTCCGCGCGCTGACGCTCGCCGACAGCGCGTCCGGCGTCGGCAGCCAGCTCGACCTGTCCAAGTGGCTGATCATCAACACCGACGTGACCGTCGCGCTGCACCGCGACCCCGTCGGCGAGTGGCTGTGCCTCGCCGCCTCGCTGGACGCCGCCCCGGGCGGCAGCGCGCTCTGCCGGGGAACGCTCGCCGACCGCTCCGGCGAGTTCGGCGGCGTCCTGCAGACCCTCCTGGTGGACGAGCACCCTCCGGGCTGAGCCCCCTGCGAGACGACCTGATCGTCACTCTAAGTGATCACTCTGCTACAGTGAGCAGCGCCCGGGCGACAGTGAACACGGTTCCCACCTCGTCAGGAGTGCAGAGAATGTCCACAAGGATTCCCGGCCTGCTCACCGCGACCGCCGCGATCTCGGTCGCGTTCACCGGCGCCGCCGCCGCGAGCGCCCCGAGCGCCGCGCCGCCGCCGGTACCGGCGCCGCCGAGCGCGAACGGCCTGCTCGCCCCGTACCCGTCGTCCGGGACGAGCCCTTCGTTCGGCATGAACCCGGGGTCGGACCCGGCGGCGGACGCGAACGCGGCTCCCCGGCCCAAGGCCGACCCGAAGCCGGCGGAGCCCGAGCCGGGCGCGGCGGCCCCGAAGGCCGAGCCGCCGAAGGACAGGCCGCAGGCCGAGGACGGCACCGACCTGAAGGCCTGCGAGGACGCGAAGTGCCAGGTCGAGATCAGGGACGGTCAGACGATCACGTTCGACCGCAGGTTCGGGATCTCCGCGCTGCAGGTCGGCATCGACGGCAGCCGGGTGACCTTCACCGCCCGCGGCCGCATCGGCAGGACGACCGCCACGCTCGACACGTCCTCGCCCATCACCAGCGCGACCTTCAACGGCGTCACGCTGCGCCCGCACCGGGCCGAGAACGGTGCCGTCATCCTCGACATCTCCAACAACGGTGCTGCCGACAAGGCGGCCGGGGCGAGCAACGGCACCGTCTCGTCCGGCTCGCAGCACGCCTGAGCCGTCCCACGACTGAGCCGTCCCACGACTGAGCCGTCCCACGACGACGAGCCGCCCGCCTCGGCGAGGCGCCCGGACGCACGAGCCGCGAGCGAGGGGGCGGGCCGCACGGCCCGCCCCCTCGGCCGTCGCGCGCGCCGCCCGAGGAGCCGGTTACTTCAGGAGCTGGCGGGCCATGACCATGCGCTGGATCTGGTTGGTGCCCTCGTAGATCTGGGTGATCTTGGCGTCGCGCATCATCCGCTCCACCGGGAACTCGCGGGTGTAGCCGTACCCGCCCAGCAACTGCACCGCATCAGTGGTCACGTCCATCGCCACATCCGAGGCCAGCGCCTTGCACGCCGAGGACACCAGCGTCAGATCCGCCACCCTCTCACCGGCCATCGCCCGCTCGGACTTGATCGCCGCGTGATAGGTCAGCTGCCGCGCCCCCTCCAACCGCATCGCCATGTCGGCCAGCATGAACTGCACACCCTGGAAATCAGCGATCGCCTTGCCGAACTGCCGCCGCTGCTTGACATACCCCACCGCGAAGTCCAGCGCCCCCTGCGCGATCCCCAACGCCTGCGCCGCGATCGTGATCCGCGTATGGTCCAGCGTCGCCAGCGCCGTCTTGAACCCCGTCCCCTCGGCCCCGATCATCCGATCCGCCGGCACCCGCACCCCCTCCAAGAGCACCTGCCGGGTCGGCGACCCCTTGATCCCCAGCTTGCGCTCCTTGGGCCCGAACGAGACCCCCGCATCCAGCTCGGAATCCACCACGAACGCCGAGATCCCCCGCGCCCCCGCACCCGGCTCGGTCACCGCCATCACCGTGTAGTACCGCGACACCCCCGCATTGGTGATCCACATCTTGGCGCCGTCCAGCACCCAGTGATCCCCATCACGCACCGCACGCGTGCGCATCCCCGCCGCATCCGACCCCGCATCCGCCTCCGACAACGCATAGGAGAACATCGCCTCCCCCCGCGCCACCGGCCCCAGGAACCGCTCCTTCAACCCCGCCGAACCCGCCAGCAGCACCGGCACCGTCCCCAGCTTGTTCACCGCCGGGATCAACGACGACGACGCGCACACCCGCGCGACCTCCTCGATCACGATCACCGTCGCCAGCGCATCGGCCCCCGCACCCCCGTACGATTCGGGCACGTGCACCGCCTGCAGACCATTGGACACCAACGCGTCCAACGCCTCCTGCGGGAACCGCGACTCCTCGTCCACCTCCGCCGCGAAAGGAGCGATCTTGGCCTCGGCCAGCTCACGCACCGTCACCCGCAGCAGCTCATGCTCCTCCGACGGCGCGTACGTGGGAAAGTCATCACTCATGCCGCAGATGCTACCGGCCAGTAGCCAGTGGCGGCCGAGGCAGGTACCCGCCCGCGGCGGGCATGTGGTCAGGGCCGCTCGCCGGCCAGAGCCAACGGAGAGGAGCAGGCCTTGTCCCAACGGCTGACGGTCATCGGAACCGGTTACCTCGGTGCCACCCACGCGGCGTGCATGGCCGACCTGGGCTTCGAGGTCCTGGGGCTCGACGTGGACGCGGAGAAGATCTCGCGGCTCTCGGCCGGCGACCTGCCCGTCTACGAGCCGGGCCTCGAACCCGTGCTGCGCAGGGGGCTGGAGACGGGCCGGCTGCGCTTCACCACGTCCTACGAGGAGGTCGCGGAGTTCGGCGACGTCCACTTCCTGTGCGTGGGGACCCCGCAGAAGGCCGGGGAGTACGCCGCCGACCTGACCTACGTCGACGACGCGATCGCCTCCCTGGCGCCGCTGCTGAAGCGGCCCTGCCTGGTCGTGGGCAAGTCGACCGTGCCGGTCGGCACCGCCGCGCGCCTCGGCGAGGCGCTCGCCAAGGCGGCCCCGGTGGGCGACGACGCCGTGCTCGCGTGGAACCCCGAGTTCCTGCGGGAGGGCTTCGCCGTCCAGGACACCCTGCACCCCGACCGGATCGTGGCCGGGCTGCCCACCGAGCCGGGAGCCGCCGAGCACGCCGAGAAGGTGCTCCGCGAGGTCTACCGGACGATGATCGCCGAGGGGACGCCCTTCATCACGGCCGACTTCCCCACCGCCGAGCTGGTCAAGGTGTCGGCGAACGCGTTCCTCGCCACCAAGATCTCGTTCATCAACGCGATGGCCGAGGTGTGCGAGGCCGCGCACGCGGACGTGACGAAGCTCTCGGAGGCGCTGTCCTACGACGACCGGATCGGCGGGAAGTTCCTGGGCCCCGGGCTCGGTTTCGGCGGCGGCTGCCTGCCCAAGGACATCCGGGCGTTCATGGCCCGGGCGGGCGAGCTCGGCGCCGACCAGGCGCTGACCTTCCTGCGCGAGGTCGACGAGATCAACATCCGGCGCCGGATCCGGATGGTGGACCTCGCCCGGCAGCTCCTCGGCGGCTCCTTCGCCGGGCGGACGGTCGGCGTGCTCGGAGCGGCGTTCAAGCCGAACTCCGACGACGTCCGCGACTCCCCCGCGCTGGACGTGGCGGCCTCCATCCGCGCCCAGGGCGCCAGGGTGACCGTGTACGACCCTCAGGCCATGCGGAACGCGCGCCGCGCCCACCCGACGCTGGAGTACGGCGACTCGGCGATGCACGCCGTCCAGGACGCGCACGCCGTCCTGCTGCTGACCGAGTGGGCCGAGTTCCGGGACATGGACCCGGCCACCGTCGCCAAGGCCGTGGCCGAGCGCAACATCGTGGACGGGCGCAACGCGCTCGACCCCGAGCGGTGGCGCGCGGCCGGGTGGAACTACCGCGCCCTGGGGCGCCCCTGACGCGGAACTAAAGCGCCCGTGGGCGGTGTTGTGCCGGGCATGAGCGCTGACTTCGCCGACCCGGACGTGATCCGCCGCCTGCTGGACGAGTCGAGGACGTGGGCCTTCGTCGGGCTCGGGGACGCGCCGTCACGGGAGGTGTACAACCAGGCGCGGCTGATGCAGCGGCGCGGGAAGCGGATCATTCCCGTGCACCCGGAGGCGCGGGAGGTGCTCGGCGAGAAGGGCTACGCCTCCCTCGCCGACGTCCCGGCCGCCGCCGGGGTGGACGTGGTGGGCGTCTACCGCCGCGCCGAGCACGCCGGGCAGGCGGTGGACGAGGCGATCGCGGCGGGGGCGAAGGCGGTGTGGCTGCCGCTCCAGGTGATCGACGAGGCGGCCGCGCGGCGCGCCAGGGACGCCGGGCTCGACGTCGTCATGGACCGCTGCCCCGCCGTGGAGTGGTCCCTGCGGCACTGACGGCGCGGCCCTGAGCGGCCCTCAGAGGCGCTCTCGCAGGCGGGCGCCCTTCGCCTTGGCCTGACCGTAGAGGTCCTGCTGGAACACCGTCATCTTGGCTCGCAGGTCCTCGTCGGAGGCGGCCAGGATCCGGACGGCCAGCAGCCCGGCGTTGCGGGCCGCGCCGACCGCGACCGTCGCGACCGGGACGCCCGCGGGCATCTGGACGATCGAGAGCAGCGAGTCCATGCCGTCCAGGTACTTCAGCGGGACGGGCACGCCGATCACCGGCAGCGGCGTCACCGAGGCCAGCATGCCCGGCAGGTGCGCGGCGCCGCCCGCCCCCGCGATGATCACCCGGAGGCCGCGGGCCGCCGCGTCCTCCCCGTAGGCGATCATGTCGTGCGGCATGCGGTGCGCGGACACCACGTCGGCCTCGTAGGGGACGCCGAACTCCTCCAGCGCGCCGGCCGCCGCCTCCATCACGGGCCAGTCCGAGTCGCTGCCCATCACCACGCCGACGACCGGGGCGTTCACGCGTGCCTCCCTTAGAACTCGATCACTGGTGTCACCGCGCCCGGCCCGCCGCTGGGAACGGTCCGTCACTGGGCGCGGTCCTTCATGGCGGGGCCCCACCGCAGGTAGTCGGCGGCGTGCCGGGCGCGCTCGCGGACCTCGGCGAGGTCGTCGCCGAGCGCCGTCACGTGCCCGATCTTGCGTCCCGGGCGGGACTCCTTGCCGTACATGTGCACCTTGACGCCCGGGTCGTGGGCCATCACGTGGACGTAGCGGGGGTAGACCTCCGGGTCGTCGCCCCCGAGCACGTTGGCCATGACGGTGTACCGGGCGGTGGGCTCGGTGGAGCCCAGCGGCAGGTCGAGGACGGCCCGCAGGTGCTGCTCGAACTGCGAGGTCCGGGCGCCCTCGATCGTCCAGTGCCCGGAGTTGTGCGGACGCATGGCGAGCTCGTTGACCAGGAGCCCGCCCTCGGTCTCGAACAGCTCGACGGCGAGGAGGCCCACGACGCCCAGCTCGTCGGCGACGCGGAGGGCGAGGGCCTGCGCCTCGACGGCCAGATCCTCGGGCAGGCCGGGCGCGGGCGAGATCACCTCGGTGCAGATCCCGCCCTCCTGGACGGTCTCCACGATCGGGTACGCGGCGCCCTGCCCGTACGGGGAGCGCGCGACGAGCGCGGCCAGCTCGCGCCTGAAGGGGACGTGCTCCTCCACCAGCAGGTCGACGCCCTCGGCCTGGAGCCGGTCGGCGACGCGGGCCTCCTCCGGGTCGCGGGCGATCCAGACGCCCTTGCCGTCGTAGCCGCCGCGCGTGGACTTCAGCACCAGCGGCCAGCCGTGCTCGCGGCCGAACGCCTCCAGGAACGCCGCGGGCTCGGGCGACGGGACGGGCGCGTAGGCGGGGCAGGGGACGCCGAGACCGCTCAGCCGCTCGCGCATGACCAGCTTGTCCTGGGCGTGGGCGAGGGCGGCGGACCCGGGCCGGCAGGGGACGCCGGAGGCCTCCAGCTTCTGGATGTGCGGCCCCGGGACGTGCTCGTGGTCGAAGGTGACCGCGTCGCAGCCCTTGGCGAAGGCCAGAAGGTCGTCGAGGGCGCGGTCGTTGCCGACCCGCACGTCCGAGACCGCTCTGGCCGCCGAGTCGTCCCGGGACCCGGCGAGCACGCGCAGCGACACGCCGAGCGCGATCGCGGCCTGCTGGGTCATCCGGGCGAGCTGCCCCCCGCCCGCCATCCCGACCACGGGCATCTCATCGACCTTCACGTCGAAAGGCTATCGGGCGTACGGCATGAACGAATCACGCGCCGCCCGCGTCGAAGCCCGTGTGGGGACCCCGGCAATGGGCACGCAACAATGGTCACGGAACGGGGGGTGGGTTGTGAAACGTTCATGTTCCGGCGTCCCGGGGGCCACGGGCGTCTATCCTCGTGATGCCTCAGCCCCAGAAGACAGCGCAAGCGCGGAAGGACGGTTCCCCTTCGTGAGCCTGGTCGCCAGAGTCCACCGGCGGTTCGCGCACCTCGTGCGCGAGCTGGCCCAGTTCGGCAGCGTGGGCGCCATCGCGTTCGTGATCACTTTCGCGATCGGCAACGGCCTGCACACCGGCATGGGGGTCGGGCCGCTCACCTCCAACGGCGTCGCCACCGTGATCGCGACGACGTTCTCCTACCTGGCGAACCGCTACTGGACGTTCCGGCACCGCGACCGCACCGGGCTCGGCCGCGAGTACGTGCTGTTCTTCGCGCTGAACGGCGTCGGACTGGTGATCACCGAGCTGTTCATCGGCTTCTCGCACTACGTCCTCGGCCTCGACGGCGCCGTGTTCTACAACCTCGCGCTGGTCGTCGGCACCGGCGTGGCGACGCTGTTCCGCTTCTGGTCGTACAAGAAGTGGGTGTTCCTGCCCGCGAGCGCCCCGCCCGTCGACCCGGCGTCCGGGCTGCCCGAGGCTCCCGCCGACGAGCCCGCGGACGAGCCCGCCGCCGAGCCCGGCGCGCAGGGCCCCGGCGCCACCCGCGCGCCGGAGGGCGGCCCCGCCCCGGCGCCCCGGCTCCTGCACTCCCTCGACCGCGCCGCCGAGGACTACGCCGAGATCTGAGCCCCCGCCGCCCGGCGTCCCCGCCGCCCGGCGTCCCCGCCGCCCGGCGGCCCCGCGGCTCGGCCCCGCGACCGCGCGGAGCGCGTCAGGCGGGGCCCATGACCACGCGTTCGGCCGCCAGGCGGACCTCGGCCGCCTGGCGCAGGAAGACCCCGAAGACCGCGGGTCTGGAGTGGAGCAGTTCCAGCCGCCCGCCGTCCACCACCGCCAGCGAGCGGGCGAGGTAGAGCCCGAGGCCCGTCCCGCGGCCGCCGGAGACGCTGCGCTCGAAGATGCGGGGCTCCAGCCCCGCCGGGATGCCCTCCCCCTCGTCGCCGACCTCGACCACCACCGAGCTCGCGCCCGGCTTGGTGTGGATGGTCACGGTTCCGGCGCCGTGCACCAGGGAGTTCTCCAGGAGCGTGGCGACGATCTGGGAGAAGCCCTCGGGGTGGGTCATGCCGACGAGGCCCTGCTCGCCGATGATCCGCACGTCCCGTCCGGCCTTGCGGAAGCTCGGCCGCCACTCCTCCACCTGCTGGGCGATGATCTCGTCGATCGGGGACGGGACGGCGCCGCCGGTCCGGTCGTGCCGGGCGCGGGCGAGCAGCTGCTCGACGACCGCGACGAGCCGTTCGGCCTGCGCGACCGCCGCCGCGCCCTCCTCCCGGACGACGTCGGGGTACTCGGCCGCCTCGATCATCTCCTCCAGCCGCATGGACAGCGCGGTCAGCGGCGTGCGGAGCTGGTGGCTGGCGTCGGCGGCGAACTCGCGGCTGGCGACCAGCAGGTCGGTGATGCGGACGGCGCTGCGGTCCAGCACCTCGGCGACCCGGTCGACCTCGGGGATGCCGTAGCGGCGCGGGCGCGGGCGGGCGTTTCCGCTGCCGAGCCGGTCGGCGGTCTCGGCGAGGTCGACCAGCGGCAGCGTCAGCTTGCGGGCCTGCACCATCGCCAGCCCCACCGTGACGGCCACGCAGAGCAGGGCCAGGCTGCCGACCAGCAGGAGCAGCCGGAGCGCGGCGTCGCGGACCTGCGCCTCCGGGCGCGACACGCGCACCCTGACCCGGCCGTGCGTCGCCGTCGCCGCCAGGACGCGCCCGCGCGCGAGCGGCCCGGCGGTCACCGTCCGGCCGTCCGGCAGCGTGATCGCGACGTGCCGGCCCGGGTACTCGCGGGCGAGGACCGTGCCGGTGACGGGCTGGTGCGCCTCCAGGCTGTACCCGACCCCGCCGGCGATGGAGGACGCCTCCCGGTCGAGCGACCGGCCGGCCTCCTCGTACACGAGCTTGTGGGCGGCGTAGGCGAGGGGTATGCCGAGCAGGAGCAGCGCGACCACCGCCACCGCGAGCGTCGACAGGAGCAGTCGGCGCCTCATGGGGGCTCCTTCGAGGGTGGGGCCGCGGACCGTGCGGCACCGGCCCCGGGGGCCTCTCGGGAAGGCCCCCGGCGTCCCGCACGACCGCGGCGGCCGGTGCTAGTCGCCGCGTTCGAACCGGAAGCCGACGCCCCGCACCGTGGTGATGTAGCGGGGACTGCCGGCGTCGTCGCCGAGCTTGCGGCGCAGCCAGGAAATATGCATGTCGAGGGTCTTCGTGGAACCCCACCAGTTGGTGTCCCACACCTCGCGCATGATCTGTTCGCGGGTCACGACCTTGCCCGCGTCGCGCACGAGGACGCGCAGCAGGTCGAACTCCTTCGTGGTCAGCTGGAGCTCCTGCTCGCCCATCCAGGCGCGGCGCGACTCGGCGTCGATCCGCACCCCCTGGACGATCGGGGTCTCGGTGCTGCCCCGGCGCAGCAGTGCGCGCACCCGCGCGAGCAGCTCGGCCAGGCGGAACGGCTTGGTCACGTAGTCGTCGGCGCCCGCGTCCAGCCCGACGACGGTGTCGACCTCGTCGGCCCGGGCGGTCAGGATCAGGATGGGCACGCCGTGCCCCTCGGCCCGCACCCGGCGGGCCACCTCAAGGCCGTCCAGCTCGGGAAGGCCGAGATCCAGGACGATCAGGTCCACGCCGCCCCCGAGCGCCCGCTCCAGCGCCTGTGGGCCGTCGGGGCTGACTTCGACGGTGTACCCCTCGCGCCGCAGCGCGCGGGCGAGAGGCTCGGAGATGGACGTGTCGTCCTCGGCGAGCAGTACTGAGGTCATGAACCGATCGTATGACCAATCTTGACCATTGCCCGGCTCCCGCCGCGCTCTTGACCTGCGGTTTGCCACTCGTAGTACAACAACGAACACGGTTTTGCGGGAGCAGTACGGATGTGGCCCTAATCACGCCCCTGGACCCGGGGCTCACCGAGGTCGACGACCGCGACGGACGCCTCCGGCAGCGCCACCGAGACCGGTCCGGAATGGTCGGAACCATCCGGGGTAAGAAGAATCGCCGGATCCGACGCGAGCAGCAGCCGTGGCGCGCCGCCGCCGGGACCGGGCATGGGGAGCACGACGGGCCCGTCACCGAGGTTCGCCGCCACGCACACCGGGCCGCGCCGCACGGTCAGCGCGCGCGCCGCCGCACCGCCCGCGGCCGCACCGCCCCCCGCCCCTCCGTGCGTCTCCACGGTCACGGCGGTCAGCCGGGGGTCGTTCAGTTCGGGCCGGGAGCGGCGCAGCGCGATCAGGTCGCGGTGCCATTCGAGCAGGTCGCGGTGCGGGGACCGGTCCGGCTCGGCCCAGTCGAGGACGGAGCGCCGGAACGTGTCCACAGCCTGTGGATCGGGAACCTCGCCGCTCCAGCCATGCCGGGAGAACTCGCGCCGCCGTCCCTCGCTCACCGCGCGCGCGAGGTCCGGATCCTGGTGGTCGGTGAAATAGCACCACGGGGTCGAGGCGCCCCATTCCTCGCCCATGAAGAGCATGGGCGTGAACGGCCCTAGCAGAAGCAGCGCCGCGCCGACCTTCAGCAGCCCGGGGGACGGCAGAAGGGCCCCTATCCGGTCGCCCGCCGCGCGGTTCCCCACCTGGTCGTGGTTCTGCAGGAAGCCGAGGAACCTGTGCGCGGGCGTTTCCCGGACATTGACCGGGCGGCCGTGGTGCCGCCCCCGGTAGGTCGACATCGTCCCGTCGTGGACGAAGGCCTTCGTGAAGGCCTTCTCCAGCGTTTCCAGGGAGCCGAAGTCGCAGTAATAGCCCTGCCTCTCACCGGTGAGCGCGGCGTGCAGGGCGTGGTGGAAGTCGTCACTCCATTGGGCGTCGAGGCCGTATCCGCCCGCTTCCCTGGACGTCACCAGGCGCGGGTCGTTCAGGTCCGATTCGGCGATGAGGAACAGTTCCCGGCCCAGGTGGGCCGAAAGCGCGGAGACGGCGCGTCCCATCTCTTCCAGGATGTGCACCGCGCCGTGGTCGGTGAAGGCGTGGACGGCGTCAAGGCGCAGGCCGTCCAGGTGGTAGTCGCGCAACCACATCAGCGCGTTCTGGACGACGAACGCTCGGACTTCGTCCGATCCTTCCTGGTCGAAGTTCACGGCGTCGCCCCAGGGCGTGGCGTGGGCGCTGGTGAAATACGGGCCGTAGCTTCCCAGGCGGTTTCCGTCCGGCCCTAGGTGGTTGTAGACGACGTCCAGGACAACGGCCAGGCCGCGCGCATGAGCGGCGTCCACGAAGCGCTTCAACCCGTCCGGGCCGCCGTACGGTTCGTGCGGCGCCCACAGGTGCACACCGTCGTAACCCCACCCGTGATGGCCGGGGAAGGACGCGACCGGCAGCAGTTCCACGGCGTCTATGCCGAGTGCCACCAGATGGTCGAGCCGTTCGATCGCCGCGTCGAACGTGCCCTCGGGCGTGAACGTGCCCACGTGCATCTCGTAAAGGACGCTGCCGGGGAGCGGGCGGCCGTGCCAGTGCCGGTCGGTCCAGGCGAACCGGCCGTGGTCGTACACGCGGCTCTGGCCATGGACGCCCTCGGGCTGCCATGGCGAGCGCGGATCGGGCAGTACTTCGTCGGCCTCGTCGAGGACGAACCCGTAGTCGGTCCCATGGTCGGCGTCCGCGACCTCGGCCTCCCACCGTCCCGAGGGCCGCGCGTCCATGGGGTACCGGGCGCCGCCGGCCACGACGTCCACGCGGCCGGCGGCCGGTGCCCACACTTCGAAACGGGCGCTCACCGATCGATCTCCCGGGGGACGAGCAGCGCGACGGGAAGGTGCTCGAACACGCGCGAGGCCTCCAGGATCGGGCCCATGTGCGTGCAGCCGGTGAGGACGTCCCGCCAGCCCTGGCGGTGGACGTCCACGCGGGTCCCCTTCCAGCCGCCGCGGCGCTCCAGGCCCACGGGGAGCCGGGTGGCGAGCGCGACGGCCTCGCCCCGCGCGAACCCGACGAGGTGATCGGCGGCGGGCCCGCGCGCGGTCACCGGCTCGTGCCGGGAGCCGGGCCCGAACCACTCCGGATGGGACCGGCGCAGCCGCAGCGCCCGCGAGGTGACGAGCAGCTTCTCGTCGTCCACCTCCTTGGGCTGGCGGCCGGTGTCGAGCCGGAACAGGTGCTCGCGGCGCCGCCCGTAGTCCACGGGCCGCCGGTTGTCGGGGTCGACCAGTGACAGGCCGGTCATCTCGCAGCCCTGGTAGACGTCGGGGACGCCCGGCATCGCGAGCTGGACGAGCTTCTGGCCGAGCGTGTTCACGCGGGCATAGGGGGCCAGCTTCGCCACGAACGACGTCATGTCGGTCACGAGGTCCGGATCGGCCAGGACGCCGCGCGCGTACTCCAGGACGGCCTCCTCGTAGCCGGAGTCCTGCTCGGCCCAGGACGTGCGCGTCTTGGCCTCGCGCATCGCCTTGGTGAGGAACTCCTCCAGCCTGCCGGTGGTGAGCGGCCACGCCCCGACGAGCGTCTGCCAGAACAGGTACTCCAGGTCCGGCTCCATGGGGGACGCGCCGGGACCCCAGTTCCGCCACCGGTCCACGTTCTCGACCCACTCGGCGGGCAGTTCCGACAGCACCGCCAGCCAGGCGCGCACGTCCTCCTCGCGCTTGGTGTCGTGCGTGGACAGCGTCGTCATCGTGAGCGGCCAGTCGCGCGCCACGCGAATGCAGAAGGAGTGGAAGTCCTCCTGGGCGACGCTGAACCGCCCTGGCGCGCCGCCCACCTCGTTCAGGGCGGCCATGCGGTTCCACCGGTAGAACGCCGTGTCCTCCACGCCCTTGGCGGCGAGGGGGGACGACGTCTGCTGGAAGCGCACGATGAACTCGGCGTCGGTGCGCTCGCCGCGTCCGAGGGCCAGGTCCACGACCACGTCGAGGTCGCCGTGCACGTCCTCCGGCAGATGCGCCCGCGCGCGGCGGGCGGCCTCGTTCACGACGTCGACGGCCTGCTGGGGAGCGTCCTCTCCGGGCACCACGTACGCGCGGTAGACGGGCATGGCGACCAGCAGCTCGACCAGGGCCCGTTCCAGGCCGGGACGGCGCTCGCCCACGACCCGGTCGAGGACGCGCTGGAGCCGCTCGATCTCGGGCTTGAGGCCGTGCGTGGCGGCGTGCATCCGCGCGTCCCGCTCGACCTCCTCGAAGTCGGCCGGGTTGCCCGTGAGCGCCACGTAGTGGTCGGTCAGCGGCTTCTCCCCGGCCGGGTCGACGAAGAGCCCGCCGATCATGCCGAGCGCGTCGTAGCCGGTGGTGCCCGCGCACGGCCAGTCCGCGGGCAGCCGCTCCTCGCCCTCGGTGATCTTCTCGACCAGCAGCCAGCGGTCCGGGGCGGCCTCGGCGAGCCGGCGCAGGTAGCCGCGCGGGTCGGCGAGCCCGTCGGGGTGGTCGACGCGCAGCCCGTCCACCATGCCGTCCCGGACCAGGCTCAGCAGCAGCGCGTGGGTGCGCTCGAAGACCTCCGCGTCCTCCTGCCGCAGCCCGATCAGGCCGGAGATGTCGAAGAAGCGCCGGTAGTTGGGCTCGCCCTCGCCGGGCGGCACGATCCGGCCGCCGCCCGCCTCCCAGTCGACGTCGAACCAGCGGGCGAACCGCGACCGCGGCCCCTCCGCCAGGACGTCCGCGAACGGCAGGCTCAGCTCGGCCGGTTCGGGGATCGCCATGTGGTTCGGGACGACGTCCACCAGCACCCGCAGCCCGTGCGCCCGGAACCGGGTCGCCATGGCGCCGAACGCCTCGGGCCCGCCGAGCTCCTCCGAGAGCCGGGAGTGGTCGACGACGTCGTAGCCGTGCGTGGAGCCCGGCGCGGCCTGCAGGACCGGCGACAGGTAGACGTGCGACACGCCGAGGGCCGCCAGGTAGGGGGCCAGCGCGGCGGCCTCGGCGAATCCGAAGTGCTCCTCGGGCGTCCCGCGGAGCTGGAGGCGGTAGGTCCCGGTCGGCGGCGCGGGGCGCGCGTCCTCCTCGGGGACGGGCCTGTCGGTCTGCTCTGGTCTTTCCGCCCTTTCGGGGCTGTGGTCCTCGGACACGGTCACCTCGGGGGGTTCGGCGACGGGGAGCGGTTCCTCGGGGACGGGCTCGGCCTGCGTGTCGTCGTCCAACGGCGTGTCGTCGTCCATGTGCGCGTCGTCGTCCATCAGCGTGTCGTGGTCCGTTCGGGCGTCGTCGTCCATGTGCGGGGTGTCCCTGCCTCAGAGCCGGCGGATGACCTGGATGGAGCGGGCGGCGACCGGCACGTTCTCGCGGGCCTTCACGACGGGCGACTCCTCCTCGGCGAGCAGCGGATCGGCGGTGTCGAGCACCTTCATCCACATCTGCCCGTACGGCGCGGGCGGAAGCGTGAACGGCAGGTCCCCGTCGTGGGCGTTGATGAGCAGCAGGAACGAGTCGTCCCTGACCTGCCGTCCGCGCCGGTCCGGCTCCCCGATCGCGTCGCCGTTCAGGAACACGGTCAGCGACTTGTTGAACCCGGCGGACCAGTCGTGGTCGGTCATCTGCGCCCCGCCGGGAGTGAACCACACGATGTCGGGCAGGTCCTCGGGCCCGGCCTCCGCGCGGGCGCGCTTGGAGCCCGCGTCGCCGCCCCGGAAGAACCGGCGCCGGCGGAGCACCGGGTGCTCGGTCCGCAGCTCCGAGAGGCGGCGGACGAAGTCGAGCAGCGGGCCGCGCTCGTCGAAGAACGTGTCGTCGCGCAGGCCCGTCCAGTCGACCCAGGACAGCTCGGTGTCCTGGCAGTAGGCGTTGTTGTTGCCGCTCTGCGTCCGGCCCAGCTCGTCGCCGTGCGACAGCATCGGCACGCCCTGCGACAGGAACAGCGTGGTCAGGAAGTTGCGCTTCTGCCGTTCGCGCAGCGAGATGATGTCCAGGTCGTCCGTCGGACCCTCGTGGCCGCAGTTCCACGAACGGTTGTCGTCGCTGCCGTCGCGGTTGCCCTCGCCGTTGGCCTCGTTGTGCTTGCCGTCGTAGGAGACGAGGTCGTGCAGCGTGAAGCCGTCGTGGCACGTCACGAAGTTGATCGAGGCGAGCGGGCGGCGGCCGTCGTCGGCGTAAAGGTCGGACGAGCCCGTCAGCCGGGACGCGAAGTCGGGCAGCGCGCCCGGCTGACCGCGCCAGTAGTCGCGCATGGTGTCGCGGTACTGGCCGTTCCACTCCGTCCACAGCGGCGGGAAGTTGCCGACCTGGTAGCCGCCCTCGCCCACGTCCCACGGCTCGGCGATCAGCTTGACCTGGGAGACCACGGGGTCCTGCTGGACGAGGTCGAAGAACGCCGACAGCCGGTCCACCGCGTGCAGCTCGCGGGCCAGCGTCGCGGCGAGGTCGAAGCGGAACCCGTCCACGTGCATCTCGGTCACCCAGTACCGCAGCGAGTCCATGATCAGCTGCAGGACGTGCGGGCTGCGCATGAGCAGGCTGTTGCCGGTGCCCGTGGTGTCCATGTAGTAGCGGGCGTCGTCCTCGGTGAGCCGGTAGTACGAGGCGTTGTCGATGCCGCGGAACGACAGCGTCGGCCCGAGGTGGTTGCCCTCGGCGGTGTGGTTGTAGACGACGTCCAGGATCACCTCGATCCCGGCCTCGTGCAGCGACTTCACCATCGCCTTGAACTCCAGCACCTGCTCGCCGCGCTGCCCGGACGAGGAGTACTCGTTGTGCGGCGCGAAGAAGCCGAGGGTGTTGTAGCCCCAGTAGTTGCGCAGGCCCCGGCTGGTCAGCGCGTCGTCGTGGACGAACTGGTGGACGGGCATCAGCTCGACCGCCGTCACCCCGATCGAGCGCAGGTGCTCGGTGATCACCGGATGGCCGAGCGCCGCGTAGGTCCCGCGCAGCGCGGGCGGGATGTCCGGATGCCGGGCGGTCAGGCCCTTGACGTGCGCCTCGTAGATCACCGTCTCGTGGTACGGGGTGCGGGGCGGGCGGTCGTCCCCCCAGTCGAAGTACGGGCTGACCACCACCGAACGCATCGTGTGGGGCGCCGAGTCGGCGTCGTTGCGCGACCACGGGTCGCCGAAGTCGTACCCGAAGCACGCCTGGTCCCAGTCGACCTGGCCCTCGACGGCCTGCGCGTACGGGTCCAGGAGCAGCTTCGAGGGGTTGCAGCGCAGGCCCCTCGCAGGGTCGTAGGGGCCGTGCACCCGGAACCCGTAGCGGCGGCCCGGCATGACGCCCGGGAGGTAGCCGTGCCACACGAAGGCGTCCACCTCCGGCAGCGCCAGCCGCGTCTCCTCGCCCTCGCCCGCCGGCCCGTCGAACAGGCACAGCTCCACTTTCTCTGCCACCTCGGAGAAGACGGCGAAGTTCGTCCCCGCGCCGTCGAACCGGGCCCCCAGGGGGTAGGCGTCACCCGGCCAAACCTGAGCCAATTGTTCCGCCCTTCGTAGGGTGCGGCACCGGGCGCCCCGTCCGCGCCACGTACCGGGGGCCGCACCCGGGAAGCCCTTCCCCCTGGGGGATAGATCACACCGATCGGGACCCCACTGGCCAGAACGGACATCCGTGGGTTACGTTAGGGGAGCCTTACCTTAATGAGGGCGCCCTTAGCGGCCCCGGTCGGGCACGCTGCGAACAGGACGAGCCGCAACGGAAGGTCTCCCACCGGAATGTACGTCTGCATCTGCAACGCCGTCACGGAGGACGACGTCCACGGCTGCATGGCGAGCGGTTGCACGACCGCCAAGGCCGTCAAGGCCGCCTGCGGGTTCAAGCCGGGCTGCGGGCTGTGCACCAAGCGCATCCACACGATGGTCAGCGAGTACCGCGCCTCCGCGGCGCTCGCGGACGCCCTGGCCGGCGGCCCGCACACCCTGGCGTCCGTCCCCGGGGCGCCGCTCGCCGACCCCCGCCTCCCGGAGCCGGCGCGGGTCATGGGGCAGGGCGCCGAGGGCGCGCCGGCCTCGTCGACCGCCGCCTGATCGTCGCGGTTCCGGCACGGGGCGCCATGAATCGGACACGCACTGTGTAGGGTTCGGTACTGTCCCGGATCCGGTCCGGCATGGAAGCATGGGGTCCATGGAAGGCGACAACGACATCATCGCGCTGCTGAACGAACAGCTCACCGCGGAGCTCACGGCCATCAACCAGTACTTCCTGCACTCCAAGATGCAGGAGAACTGGGGCTTCACCCGCATCGCCAAGCACACCCGCGACGAGTCCTTCGACGAGATGCGGCACGCGGAGCGGCTCACCGACCGGATCCTGTTCCTGGAGGGGCTGCCGAACTACCAGAAGCTCGGCACCCTGCGCATCGGGCAGACGATCGTCGAGCAGCTCAAGGCGGACCTGGAGATCGAGATGGAGGCCGTGGCCCGGCTGCGGCCCGGCATCGAGCTGATGCGCTCGCGCGGCGACGTCACCTCCGCCCGGATCTTCGAGGACATCCTCGCCGACGAGGAGGAGCACATCGACTACCTGGAGACCGAGCTGAGCCTCGTCCAGGCCCTCGGCGAGCAGAACTACCTCCAGCGCCTCACCGACTCGCCCGGCGAGGGCGGCCCGAGCCCCGTCTGAGCTACGGCGCCTGCCCGCCGCTCCTGCGCAGCACGTACGGCTGGACGATGCCGAGGCCGCGGACCGGGCGCCTGACGATCCGCGTGACCTCGTAGCCCGGCGCGTTCTCCAGGCACGCCGCCAGCTCGGCGTCGATCACCACCGCGCCCGGCCGGGCGAGGGAGGTGAGCCGGGCCGCGAGGTTCACGGTCGTGCCGAAGACGTCGCCCATCAGCGGCAGGACGGGCCCGTACGCGACGCCGACCCGCACGTCCGGGACCTCCGTCTCGTCCTGGATCGCCGACGCCACCGTCAGCGCGATCTCCGCCCCGATCTCCGGCGTCCCCGCGCTGAACAGCACCTCGTCGCCGAGCGTCTTCACCAGCCGGCCGCCGCAGGAGGCGATGATGTCGGCGGCGGTCTCCTCGAACCACTCCACCACCCGGGCCAGCTCGATCTCCTCCAGCTCCCGGCTGACCTGGGTGAAGGAGACCATGTCCGCGAAGCCGACGGTGGTCATCGGCCGGCCCGTGGGATCGCCGTTCTCCCGGCTCGCCGCCGCGGCCAGCGCCCGCGTCCCGGCGGCGGCGAGCTGCCGCCGCCAGGCGTGCACCACCAGCGGCTCGAAGTCGCCGATGTGCTTCTCGGCGATGTCGACGACCGTGTCCACCGCCTGCGCGGACGGCGCCTCGTTCAGGTCCTGCGTCAGCATGCTGCGCAGCAGGTTGACCTGCCACTCGGCCAGCCGCGTCATGGTCTGGCCGAACGCCCGGACGAGCCGGATCACGCCGTCCTCGTCCAGGATCCCGTCGTCGACGAGCCTGCGGAGCCGGTCCAGCGCCGCCACGTCGCCCTCGGTGTAGGCGATCGTCTCGTCGGGCATCGACGGGTAGCCGAACGCGCGCCAGATCCGCCCGGCGAAGTCGCGGGAGACCCCGGACTGCCGGACGGCCTCGACGCGGTTGTACCGCAGCTCGCCCCCGAGCAGGAGCTCTTCGATCTCCTTCGGATCCGGCAATCCGGCCGCCATCATCCGCCCCTCAGTCCGCCGCCGCCATGGGCCGTGGCTGCGGCGTCGTGGATCGGTACCCGAACATATCGTCGCAGATCAGCATCAACTTCAATGGCCGGATGGCGGATCGTCCCTCCCCGTTCACCGGACGTGCACCACATCGCCCGCGCTGACGGCGCGCTCGCCGCCCGGTCCGGCCACCACGAGCCGGCCCGCCTCGTCCACGTCCCGCGCCGTCCCGGCCAGCCGCTCGCCGCCCGGCATCTCCACCCGGACCTCGCGTCCGAGGGTCGCGCACAGGTCCCGGTACGCGGTACGCAGCCCGCTGCTCTCCGGATCACCGCCGAGCGCCGTCCACTCCTCGTACCAGGTGGCGAACTCGCGGAGGATCGCGCGCAGCAGGGGCGCCCGGTCGCTGAGCGGCGCGCCCTCGATCGCCAGGGACGTCGCGGTCGGCACCGGCAGCTCGTCCTCGCGCAGCCCGACGTTCAGCCCGACCCCGACCACGAGCCCGCCGTCGACCATCTCGGCGAGGATCCCGGCGAGCTTGCGGTCGCCGACCAGCACGTCGTTCGGCCATTTCAGGCGCACGTCCACCGCGACGTCGCCGCCCTCCCCGAGGAACCCCTCCCCCGCCTGCGACCAGGCGGTCATCCGCCGGAGGGCGGTGGCGACCGCCACCCCCGCCAGCAGCGACGCCCAGGCGAACCGCGTCGGCGGCACCGCCGGGCGCAGCAGCATCGAGAACGTCAGCCCCGAGCGCGGCGGCGCCGTCCAGCTCCGTCCGAGCCGGCCGCGGCCCGCCGTCTGGAGCTCGGTGACCAGCACGCTCCCCTCCGGCGCCCCCTCCCGCGCCCGCTCCGCGAGGTCGGCGTTCGTGGACCCGGTCTCCTCCACCACGCGGACGTCCCGCCACAGCCCGCCCTCCCGCACGAGCGCGCGCCGCAGCGCCCCCTCGTGCAGCGGCGGCCGGTCGAGGTCCCCATACCGTGAGTCGCTCACACCTCCAATCCAACCCCATGACGAGTTCGATCTTGGGACCGGCGTCCGGCGGCGGGGAACGCCCTCGTTAGGGTGCCCTCATGGATGGTGTGACGCTGCGGCGCGACGGGCACGTCGCGGAGATCGTGCTGGACCGGCCCGAGGCCCTCAACGCCCTGTCGACCGCGATGGCGCGGCGCCTCGCCGCCGTGTGCGCCGAGGTCGCGGCCGACGCCTCGGTCCGCGCGGTGGTGCTCTCCGCCTCCGGGGAGAGGGCGTTCTGCGTGGGCGCCGACCTCAAGGAGCGCAACGCGATGACCGACGAGGAGATCCTCGCGCAGCGCCCGGTCTTCCGCGCGGCGTTCGGCGGCGTCCTGAACCTGCCGCAGCCGGTCGTCGCCGCCGTGCACGGCTACGCCCTCGGCGGCGGCTGCGAGATCGCGCTGTCCGCCGACATCATCGTCGCGGACGAGTCGGCCGTGTTCGGGCTCCCCGAGGTGAGCGTCGGCCTCGTGCCCGGCGGCGGCGGAACCCAGCTCGCCCTGCGCCGCCTCGGCCCCGGCAAGGCCGCCGACCTCGTCTTCACCGGCCGCCGCCTCGGCATCGAGGAGGCCCTCGCCTACGGCCTCGCCGACCGCCGCGTCCCCGCGGGCACGGCCCGCGAGGAGGCCCTCGGCACCGCCGAGGTGATCGCCCGCAACTCCCCCACCGCCGTCCGCGCCGCCAAGCGCGCCATGCGCCTCGGCGGCGGCACCGGCCTCGACGCCGCCCTGGACCTGGAGGAGAACGCCTGGCGCACGGTCGCCTTCTCCGCCGACCGCCGCGAGGGCATCGCCGCCTTCAACGAAAAGCGAAAGCCCAACTGGCCGTGTTAACCCAGGGGGGCGACCCCCTGGAACCCCCGTCACGAGCCGGGCGATCCTCACGCCACGGTTTCGGTTTCCGTGCCCGTGCGGGTTGGTGCGTGGCGCTGCGGTCGCCCGGCTCGGCGGGTCGGGCGACCTCCAGGCGCCTAGGGCGCCTTCCGGCCGCCCGACCCGCGGCCTCGCTCAGGTCGATTCCAACAGCGCTGTGACGTGGCACGTCCAAGAGCGTTTTGCGTGACCCTTCCAAGACTGTTAGGCGGGCGTGTCCGGGTGGCCCTTGTGCCGGTCCGGCTGGGTGGCGAGTCTGATCACTCTCAGCCCGTGTTCTGCAGGCCCGCGGCGACTCCGTTGACCGACAGGAGGAGCAGGTCCTGCAGGTGGGCTCGTTCCGTGTCGTCTTCCACGCCCGCGCGGAGCGCCTTCAGGGCTCGCAGTTGGAGGTGGGAGAGGGCGTCGACGTAGGGGTTGCGGAGCTCGACCGCGCGGGAGAGGACCTTGCGGTTCTCCAGGAGGCGGTCGTGGCCGGTGACCGCCAGGACCAGTCGGCGGGTGCGGTCGTACTCGGTCAGGACGGTCTCGGACAGCTCGGGGCGCTCGCCCAGGGCCAGGTACCGCTCGGCGATCGCGCGGTCGGACTTGGCGAGGCTCATCTCGGCGTTGTCGAGGAGGGTGTTGAACAGCGGCCACGCCTCGTAGGCCTCGCGCAGCTCGGAGACGTCGCGGCCGTCGTCGGACACGGCGGCCAGGCCGCTGCCCAGGCCGTACCAGCCGGGGAGGTTGACGCGGGTCTGCGTCCAGGCGAACACCCAGGGGATGGCGCGCAGGTCCTCCAGGCCGCGGGCGGCCTTGCGGCGGGCCGGGCGGGAGCCGATGCGCAGCTCGGCGATCTCCTCCAGGGGGCTGACCCGGGCGAACCAGAGGGCGAAGTCCTCGGTCTCGATGAGGCTCCGGAACGCCTCCCTGGCCGCCTCGCTGATCTTGTCGGCCAGCGGGCGGAAGCGGGCGGCGGCCTCGCGGGCGCGGTCCTGGACGGCGTCGGTCGAGGCGAGCAGGACGGCGCTGGTGACCTGCTCGACGTGCCGCTTGGCGATCTCGGCGTGGCCGTAGCGGGCGAAGATGACCTCGCCCTGCTCGGTGACCTTGAAGCGGCCCGCGACCGAGCCCGGCGCCTGCGCGAGGATCGCGCGGTTGGCGGGGCCGCCGCCGCGGCCGAGGGAGCCTCCGCGGCCGTGGAACAGCGTCAGCTTCACGTCCGTCCGGGCCGACCACGCGGCGAGGGCCTCCTGCGTGTCGTACAGCCGCAGGGTGGCGCTGGCCGGGCCGAGCTGCTTGGCGGAGTCGGAGTAGCCGAGCATGACCTCCAGGCGGCGGCCCGTGTCGTCCAGGCGGCGCCGGACGGCCGGGATCTCCAGCATCCCCTCGAGGACGGACGGCGCGCGTTCGAGGTCCTCGCCCGTCTCGAACAGCGGGATCACGTCCAGGACGGGCGCGCCGTCACCGAGGGACTCGGCGAGGGCGTGCACGTTCGCGATGTCCTCGGCGGAGCGGGTGAAGGAGACGATGTAGCGGTGGCAGGCGCGGACGCCGAACCGCTGCTGGATCCACGCGATGACCCGCAGCGTCTCCAGGATCTCCTCGGTCATCTCCGAGCGCGCGCCCCCGGAGCGGACCTCCTCGATCGCCTTCTCGTGCAGCTCGGAGTGCTGGCGGATCTCCAGCTCGGCGAGGTGGAAGCCGAACGTCTCGACCTGCCAGATCAGCTGCTGGACGCGCCCGTAGGCCTGCCGGGGCGCGCCCGCGGCGGCGAGGGAGCCCTGGACGGCGCGCAGGTCGGCGAGCAGCTCCTCCGGGGAGGCGTAGGCGAGGTCGGCGTCGCGCTCGCGGGTCGCGGCGATGCGGGCGGCGGCGTGCAGGAGGAACTGGCGGTGCGGCTCGCCGGGCGAGCGCTTGGCCAGGTCGCCGACGAGCCGGGGGTGGGCGGTGCGGGCGGCGGCGAGCGCGTTCAGCAGGTCGCCGGACGCGGGGGTGGTCGACTCGTGGACGGTCAGCTCCCGCCCGATCCGGGCGCAGGCCGCCTCCAGGGCGCGCAGGACGTGGTCGGCCTGGATCATGACGGCGTCCCGGGTGACCTGCGCGGTGACGTAGGGGTTGCCGTCGCGGTCACCGCCGATCCAGCTGCCGAACCTCAGGTAGGGGCGGGCCTTCGGGGGGCGGGCGCCGGAGCCCTCGCCGTCCCCTTCCAGGGCGCGGTCGAGGGAGCGGTAGACGTGCGGGACGACCCGGAAGATCGTCTCGTCGAACGCGGCCATCGCGGTGCGGACCTCGTCCAGCGGGTCCATCTGCGAGATCCGGCGCAGCGCGGTCCGCCACAGCAGGTCGATCTCCTCGCGAAGGCTGCGCTCGGTCTCCTCGCGCTCGCTCGCGCCGGGGTCGCCGTTCAGCCGGGCCAGCAGGTCGCTGATCCGCTGGATGGCGGTGACGACCGCGCGGCGGCGGGCCTCGGTGGGGTGCGCGGTGAAGACCGGGCGGAACTCCAGGCCCTCCACCACCGCGTCGAGCCGGCCGTCGCCCGCGGCGCGGATCTCCTCGACCGCGGCGGCGACGGAGCCGGGGACGGTGCCGCCGGTGTCGCGCTCGCGCAGCGTCCGGATGCGGTGGTGCTCCTCGGCGAGGTTGGTCAGGTGGAAGTACACGGTGAACGCGCGGGCGACCTCCCTGGCGCGCTCCAGCGACCAGCCGTCGACGAGTCCGGCGACCTCGTCGCCGCCCGTCTCGCCGCGGCGGGCCGCGATCACCGCGTGGCGCAGCCGCTCGACGTCGTCCAGCAGCCCTGGGCCGCCGTACTCGACGAGGGAGTCGCCGAGCATGGCGCCGAGCAGGCGCACATCGCGTCGCAGCGGTTCCGGCATGTCCTGGCGGAGGAGGTCTCGCGTCTTCGTGGCCACTCGCCAAAGGGTAACGAAGCACCGCGGGGCGGCCCTCCACCGGCCGTCCCCGTCCCGGTCAGCGGGCCCCGGCCGCGAGCGCGGCATCAGCGGGCGGTTACCCTGGCGCGCATGGCGATGGAAGCCCCTGAACCCCCGGTGGAGTACGACGTCCACACCACGGCGGGAAAGATCGCGGACCTGGAACGGCGCCGGTACGAGGCGGTGCACGCCGGTTCGGCGCGCGCCGTCGACAAGCAGCACGCCAAGGGCAAGATGACGGCCCGGGAGCGGATCGACGCGCTGCTCGACCCCGGCTCGTTCGTCGAGTTCGACGAGATGGCACGGCACCGCTCCACCAGCTTCGGGATGGAGAAGAACCGCCCCTACGGCGACGGCGTCGTCACCGGGTACGGGACGGTCGACGGGCGTCCGGTCGCGGTCTTCAGCCAGGACTTCACGGTCTCCGGCGGGTCCCTCGGCGAGGTCTTCGGCGAGAAGATCTGCAAGGTCATGGACCACGCGGTCAAGACCGGCTGCCCGGTGATCGGCATCAACGACTCCGGCGGCGCGCGGATCCAGGAGGGCGTGGTCGCGCTCGGCCTGTACGCGGAGATCTTCAAGCGGAACGTGCACGCCTCCGGCGTCATCCCGCAGATCTCCCTGGTCATGGGGCCGTGCGCGGGCGGCGCGGTGTACTCGCCGGCGATCACCGACTTCATCGTCATGGTGGACCAGACGTCCCACATGTTCATCACCGGGCCGGACGTCATCAAGACGGTCACCGGCGAGGAGGTGACCATGGAGGACCTCGGCGGCGCGCACTCGCACAACTCGCGCTCCGGGGTCGCCCACTACCAGGGGTCCGACGAGGACGACGCGATCGAGTACGTCAAGGCGCTGCTGTCCTACCTGCCGTCGAACAACCTGTCGGACCCGCCCGCGTTCGACGTGCCCGTCGACCCGGCGGAGACCGACGACGAGCTCGACTCCCTCATCCCCGACTCGCCGAACCAGCCGTACGACATGCACACCGCCATCGAGCACGTGCTGGACGACGGCGAGTTCCTGGAGGTCCAGGCGCTGTACGCGCCCAACATCATCGTCGGCTTCGGCCGGGTCGAGGGCCACTCGGTCGGCATCGTGGCGAACCAGCCGATGCAGTTCGCCGGGACGCTCGACATCGACGCCTCCGAGAAGGCCGCCCGGTTCGTCCGGACCTGTGACGCCTTCAACATCCCGGTGCTGACGTTCGTGGACGTCCCCGGCTTCCTGCCCGGCACCGACCAGGAGTGGAACGGGATCATCCGGCGCGGCGCGAAGCTGCTGTACGCCTACGCCGAGGCCACGGTCCCGCTCGTCACGGTCATCACCCGCAAGGCCTACGGCGGCGCCTACGACGTCATGGGGTCCAAGCACCTCGGCGCCGACATCAACCTGGCGTGGCCGACCGCGCAGATCGCCGTCATGGGCGCGCAGGGCGCGGTCAACATCCTGTACCGGCGCGAGCTGGCCGCCGCGGACGACCCCGACGCCCGCCGCGCCGAGCTGATCACCGAGTACGAGGACGCGCTCGCCAACCCCTACATCGCGGCCGACCGCGGCTACATCGACAACGTGATCAAGCCGTCCGAGACGCGCGGTCAGGTGGTGCGGGCGCTCAGGGCACTGCGCGAGAAGCGCAAGACGCTCCCGCCGAAGAAGCATGGGAACATCCCGCTCTAGCGGGGAAACGCCCGGAAGGTGGGAGGTCTCGTGACCGCCGACAGCAAGCCGTTCCTCCAGGTCGTCCGCGGCGACCCGAGCCCGGAGGAGGTCGCGGCGCTCGTCGCCGTGCTCACCGCCCGCGCCAGGGCCGCCGGCGCGTCCCGCGCCGGCGCCGGCGCGGGCGCCGCGCCCTCGCGCTGGGCCGACCGCACGCGGCTCGTGCGCGCCGCGCTCGCGGGCGGGCCGAGGCCGCGGGGGCCCGGTGCGTGGAGGGCGAGCGGCCTGCCGCGCTGACGCAGGGCCCGGGCCCCGCCGGGCGGCCCCGCGAATGTAACCGTGGTTCGCACCCGGCGGGGCGCTCCGCACGAATAAGGTGGAAGGCCATGGCCACCTCGGAGTACGTCCCACAGCCCGCGCGCTACGCGATCTTCGTCGACGCGGGGTACCTCTACGCGGCCTCCGGTGCCCTGCTGCTCGGCTGCGGCTCCCGGCGCGAGTACCGGGTCGCCGCGGAGAAGCTCATCAAGGCGCTCACCGACCACGCCGACGAGCAGCGGCGCGGCGAGCTGCTCCGGGTCTACTGGTTCGACGCGGCGCCGAAGCGGCAGCCGACCGTCGACCAGCGCGTCATCGCCAACCTCCCGCTGGTGAAGCTGCGCCTCGGGAACCTGAACGCGCAGGGCCAGCAGAAGGGCGTCGACGCCCAGCTGCGCGCCGACCTCGAGGCCCTCGCCCGGCACCGCGCGATCACCGACGCGGTGCTGCTGGCCGGCGACGAGGACATGCTGCCCGCCGTGGAGGCCGCGCAGCGCTACGGCGTCCGCGTGCACCTGTGGGGCGTGGAGCCGACCCACGGCTCCAACCAGGCCGAGTGGCTGGTGTGGGAGTCCGACACGGTCGAGGTGATGCCCGCCGAGTTCCTGCGCCCGTACTTCACCAAGGCCAAGGTGCTGCCGGCGCCCGCGCCCGGCACCGCCGCCGCTGCCCGCGACGCCGCGGCGGCCGCGCAGCGCACGAGCCCCGTCCCTTCCCCGTCGCAGGTCTTCGCGGGGCGGCCCCCCTCGGTCAAGCCGACGCCCGCGGCGGCCCGCGCGACCGTCCCGGTGCCGGGCGCCGCCACGCCCGCCACGGTGGCGGCGTCGCTGAACTCGGCCACGGCCGTGCCGTCGGACGGCAAGCTCGGGCCCGACCGCGACCACATGCTGGAGATCGGCGAGCACGTCGCCCAGAAGTGGATCTTCGAGCGGGGCCGGGACAACATCCGCGACCTGCTCCCCGGCCCGATCCTGCCGCCCGTCATCGACAAGGAGCTGCTGATCGAGGCCGAGAAGGAGCTCGGCGGCTCCCTGCGCCCCTACCAGGAGGCCCGCACCTGGCTGCGCGACGGCTTCTGGGAGCGCGTCTACCGCGAGTTCGGCATAGGCATCGGCAAGTCCGACTAGCGGTTTCCTCGATCCCCTGGCCCCGGGGAACACGTTTGGCAATTAGCCGGGTACCGCGCGTCGCCCCTCGGTAACGTCCCCGCCGTGATTGGGGGAGACCGCGCATGCAACCTCGCAGACGACGATCACGGGCCGCCGCGTTCCCGCTCGCCGCGGCCCTCTCGCTGACCGGCCTGGCCGGATGCGAGTCGCCCGTCCCCTTCTACCGGCCCGGGGAGGGGACCCCGGACGACCCGGTCGTCGGGCTCGGCGGGCCGGCGCCGTACCTGCCGTCGCGCCCCGGCGGCCCCGCTCCGCGCGCGTCGGGGTCCGGGACGCCCCGCGGGGTGCCGGTCGCTCCCGCGGGCGGGCAGGTCTACGCCGCCACCGGTCCCGGCATGCTCGCGCCGGCCGCGCGCGGCCTGCCGCCGCGTCTCTACGTGCCGAACGGGCCGTTCGTCGACGTCCTCGACCCCACCGGGCTCCGGCTCGCCGGCCGTCTCCTCACGGGGGCGACGGCCTCGCGGGTGGTGCCGTCCTGGGACCTGCGGCGGCTGTGGGCCACCGACCGCGCGCACGGCCTGCTCGTCCCGCTCGCGCCGCGCACCGGCAGGCGCGGCCGCCCGGTCGGGATCACCGCGCCGACCGGGCTGTACTTCTCCCCCGACGGGCGCGACGCGCTGGTCCTCGCGCGCCGTCCCGACCGGCTCGACCTGCGCGACCCGCGCACGATGGCGCCGCGGGCCACGACGCCCCTGCCCTGCGCGGCGGGCCACGCCGACTTCACCCCCGACGAGGCGTCCCTGGTGGCGACGTGCACCGCCGCCGGCGTGCTCGCCCGGGTCCATCTCGCGAGCCGCACCGTCTCGGGGACGATCCGGCTCCCGGCCGGGGCGCGGCCCGGCGACCTGCGGCTGTCCCCCGACGGGTCCGCCTTCTACGTGGCGGACGCCCGCCAGGGCGGTGTGTGGCTGGTGGACGCCCGGCGCTTCGCCCTGCTGGGATTCGTCCGGACGGGGCGCGGCGCGCGGGGCCTCGCGATCAGCCGGGACGCGCGCCGGCTCTTCGTCGTGGGCCGCGGCGACGTCACCGCCGTCGAGTTCGGCTCGCGGCGGATCGCGTCCCGCTGGCCGCTGCCCGGCGGGGGCCCGGCCGACCCGGGCGGGGTGTCCTCGGACGGGAGGTCGCTGTGGCTCGCCGACCCCGCCGGGCTCGTCTACGCCCTCTCGACCCGCAACGGGCGCGTCCTCCAGTCCATCCGGATCGGGGGGCGCCCGGCCGGGCCGTGCGTGCACCCGCAGCCCGGCCGCTACTCGCTGGGCGGCACCGGCCTGTACCGCTGACACGACCCCCGCCGAGCCTCACCGGGCAGGAAGGCCGACCGGCGTTCGCGCCTAGTGAGAGGGCACGTGGTGCCAGTCGGGGAGCAGTTCCTCGACGAGCGCCTCCGTCTCGGGCTGGAGCCGGTCGAACATCGGGTCGCGGCCGACGCGGCTCCGCAGCTCGTCGACCACCACCTGGACCTGCGCCACGTCGCCGGTCGCGTGGGTGGCGCGGAGCAGGTCGCGCCACAGGCCCTCGTCCTCGGGGGCGAGCCGCAGCCCGGCGCGCGCCGCGCTCACCGCGCCCCTCGGGTCTCCCTCCTCCAGCCGCAGTACGACGAGCCGGTGCGCGACGTCGATGACCCGCGCGGGCGCCTCGTACTCCAGGTCGTGGTCGGCGAGCCAGGCGTACCGCCCGCGCGGCCGGTCGGCCAGGAGCGGGCCGCGGACGAGGTCGAGCGCGTACGCCATGTAGGCGGTCTCGGACGCGGGCTCGGCCGCCGACCGCCACACCAGCCAGCGGAACACGTTCAGGTCGACGCGGACCTCGGAGCCGAGCCGGATGCGGCCCCGGTCGTCGTGGTACAGGTTGGGGCGGCCGCGGGCGTCGCGGCCGAGCCAGTCCGAGACGCGGGCCACGCACGCGTCGCGCACCCCGGCGGTGACGCCGCGCGGCCAGATCGCGCCCGACAGCACCGTCGGGTGGACGCCCTCCGGGTACGCCGCCAGGTACACCAGCAGCTCCGTGCACAGTTCGCGGCGGCTCTCGTCCATCGGGCCCGGCGCGTAGACCTCGATCGGGCCGAGGAGCCGGACCTCCACCGACGACTCCTGCGCGGTCGGCGGCTCGTCGCCGCCCGCGAGGCCCGGCAGCTCCACCGGCTCCAGCCGCGCGGCCGTCCGGAACAGCTCGAACACGCCCCGGTAGTCGTCGTCGCCGACGAGCTGCGCCTCGACGTCGAAGCCGAGCACGCCGGCCTGCAGGCGCCCGGCGGCGTCGACGTCCCACGTCCACGTCGCGCCCTGCACGTCGCCCGGAACGAGGTAGCCCGCGGCCATCCGGGTACCGGTGCGGGCCAGCGCGACGAGCCGGTCGGCCTCCCACTCCGGCGGCTGGTCGGCCATGATCAGGTAGTGCGGCATCCACGCCTCGCCGAACACGCCGCGGCAGCGTCCGGTGAGCACCGAGTCGACGCCGGACGCGGCGAGCGCCTGCCGCACCTCCTCGCTGCGCCCCTCCAGCTCGGGCAGCGCGTCCGCGAGCGTCGGGACGGACCGGACGCGGTCCGGGGCGATCTCCGCCAGGCCCTCGCCGAGCTCGGCGTCGAACCCGACGAGCGTGATCCGCATGTGGTCGGACCAGCGGTTGGTGGCCAGCTCCAGCGCGACCGCCGAGAGCACGGCGCGGCGGGTCTCCTCGGGGCCGCGCAGGGCGATGAGCCCGTGCGCGGCCTCCAGGTCGACGAGGATGCGGCCGTTCTCGTTCGTGCCGATCGAGACCAGGCCGGGGTAGGGGGCGAGGACGTCCGCGAGGTCGGACGCCTCGAGGGCGGGCAGCGCGTCGGCGTTCAGCCGCCACACCTGCCCGTCGTCGAAGGCCTGCCAGGGGGCGGGCGGGTTCCGGTCGGCGGGCGCGATCCAGAGGTCGAGGCTGCTGTTCCCGAGGTGCACGCCGTAGATGGTCGGCAGCGCGCGCCCGCCCGCCGCCATCGACTTGGACATGTGCCGCAGGCCGAGGTCGAGCAGCCTCGCCGCGTCCTCGTCGGCGCCGATCCGCAGCGCCCGCTCCGCCTCGGCGGCCCCGGCCTCCGGCCGGACGATCATGTGCCCGAACGCGCGGTGCCACATCTGGGTGCGGCGCCTGCGGCCGAGCGCGCCGAGCAGCCCGGCGGCCAGCAGCGACGCCGCCGCGAGACCGTGCGGCCAGCCGACGTCCAGCGCGCCGCCGTCGTCCTCGTGCCGCGGCGAGCCCTTGCCGGGGACCTCGGCGCCGCCGCCCGCGCCGCCGCCCATCTCGCCTGACGGGCCGGCGGACCCGCCGCCCTTCGCGGGCGGCTTCGCGGTCTCGGACTTCTCCGGTGCCGGCGTCTGCTGATGGCTCGGCTGCGGCGCCGGGGCATGCGAGACCGAGGGCCGCGGCGCGGCCGGCGGGGCATGCGAGGCGGGCGGCTGCGTCGGCGGCGCCTGGGATGCCGGCGGCTGCGAGGCGGGCGGCCGCGTCGGCGGGGCATCGTGCGTCGGCGGGGCCTGCTGCGGAGGGGTCTGCTGCGCCGGCGGGGTGGGCCGCGGCGCGGTGGGCGGGGCCGGACGCGGCTTGGCGGGCTCGTCGGGTACGGCGTGCCCGTGCCGGAAGTAGTCGTGGAGGTCCTTGGCGGGGATGACCTTCGCGTGCTTGGCGTCCGGGGGCATCTCCAGGATCCAGCCGGGGCGGATGAGGCTCGCGTTCGTCAGGCGCGTCCCGTCCGGCTGGATGTGCCCCTTGTTCAGGGCGTGGATCTCCTTGTAGCGGCGGCCCTCGCCGAGGCACTTCTCGGCGATCTCCCACAGGGACTCGTGGTGGCGCCCCTCCGGCGGCTGCACCCGGTAGATCTTGGTGGTGGCGGCCTTCTCCGCCGGGTGCTCGGCGAGGTTCTCCACCGCGGCGACCTGTACGACGGCGGGACGCTCCTGCGCCTGCGGAAACTGCTGGAACTCCTGCGCCTGCGGCTCCATCTGCACCACGGCCGGCCGCTGGGACAGCCCGCCCGCCAGCGCCGGCATGATCGAGGTGGTGGCGGTGAACAGCAGCAGCGCGGCCACGACGAGCCGGTGCACGAGCGACTGCGTCCCGCCCGCGAGCGGCACCCGCGCCGGCACGCCGACGCCGCGCATCCCCGCGTACACCTCGACGACCACGCACGCCGCGAGCTGGAGCCAGGCGAGCCACACCAGCACGACGAGGATCGCGATGAGCGAACCGGGCCCCACCTTGTGCGTGAGGTCCGACGCGGACGGCACATGGTCGGGCAGCGGCGAACCGAAGATCGCCAGCAGCGCGAAGGGGACGCCCGCCATCAGCGCGGCGAGCGCCGCGAGCGCCCCGATGCCGGCCAGTACGTCGCCCGCGCTGCGGTGCCTGCTCACCCGGACGGGTGTCCTGCGCCCATGCCGCGTCACCATCGTCGCGCCCCTGCCGTTCGCCGGTCTCCGGACGTCGTCCTCATCGTAGATGCGTTCTCGCTGATGCTCACGGGTTGATTCCTCCCGGTACGCCCGTGACGGGGCGGGCGGTCGCGCTGGAGGTCATCTCGAACTCGCCGAACCCCGGGATGATCCCGAGCAGCTGCGGCCGGACGCCGATCCGCACGCTGACGGCGACCTCCTGCTCGTCGGCGTCGCACTGGGTCCCGGTGACCTGGTCGCTGTAGGAGGCGAGCAGGTCGCAGGCCGCCGCGCGGGCCCTGCCCGGGTCGAGCACGGGCTTGCCGGTCCGCCGCAGCTCGTCGGTGTCGATCTGGTTCGCCCCGGCGCGGGCGGCCTGCTCCGCCATGTCGGCGGCGCGCTGGCGCGCGTGGATGGCGAGCCCGCCGTCCACGAGCAGCCCGGCCAGCAGGATGACGATGGGGGTGAACAGGACCGTGTACATCGCGATCGTGCCCCGGTCGCGCGCCTCGCCCGCGGCCCGCGGCTCGCCCACGGGCCGTGCCTCGCTCGCGGCGCGCGCGCTGGTCACGGCGGGTGGTCTCGTCATGGGGCGCCCTCCGGCGCGTCGCCGTCGGTGCCGCGGAAGGTGAAGGTGTCGACGGGGGCGATCGCGCGGCCCTGGAGCCGCTTGCTGCCGGGCAGCCCGATGAACGCCAGGTCGCCGAGGTCGACGTCGCAGGTGATGGTCACGCCGACGCTGCCGCCCGGCCCCCAGCGGGACACGTCGGTCTGCACGCTGGGGCCGCCCGAGCACCAGGCGGTGCCGCGCAGCCCGGCGGAGGCCGTGTCGGCGGCGAGGCTCTGCGCGGAGCCGGCGCTGCGGGCGATGGACGCGGCGCGGGCGGCGTCCCGCGCGGCGCCGTCGACCTGGCTCTTGGCGTCCACCATCCGCCCGGCGCCGGCGAGGAACAGCAGGAACGCGACGAAGATGGGCGTGACGAGCACCATCTCCAGGGACATGGAGCCCCCGTCGTCCGCGGGGCGTGGAGCGCGGGCCCTCATCAGCCGGCTCCCCGCTGGCAGGCCGTCCCCGGGCCGACGTCGGGACGGAAGCACTCGATCGGGCCCTGCGAGCGCTGCGACACGTGGAACCTCATGAACGGGACGACCTGGACGGCCTCCCCGCTCACCTCGACCCAGCGCTCGTCGTCCTCCTCCCCCGCCCGCACCTGGAGCCCGCTGAGCAGGCCGGGGCCGATCTCGCGCACGCTGCCGGACGCCTTGGCGGTCGCCGCGCCCTCCCAGCCGCCGCCGACCGGCGACGTGCGCGCGACGCGGGCGCCCGACTGCGCCGCCGCGAGCGCGACGTGCCGGGCGTGGAAGACCATGGCGAACTGCACCGCCGAGAGCATCAGCAGGATGAGGACCGGGGTGAGCAGCGCCCACTCCATCGACGAGGCGCCGGCGTCGCCGGAGGCGCCGGGTTCCCTGGGCCGCACGGCGGTCAGCCCGTGTTGATGCTGTTGGCCTTGTCCTGGATCTTCTTCTGGATCACCGCCCCGATCGTGATCGCGATCAGCGCGAGGATCGCGGTGATGATCGCCCACTCGATCGCGGACGCGCCCCGGCAGCGCTCCTCCTCGTCTCGCAACCGCGCCAGCCGGGTGCCGAGCAGGGCGCGCAAGTAGACGACGGCCGGGTCGTTCAGGGGATTGAGCGGACTCATCGTGACACCTCCAGGGGGCGTTCGTCGGGACGGTCGGGGCTGAGAGGTCATGAGGCGAGCACCCGCATCAGGGCCGGATAGGCGAGGAAGATCAGGAAGCCGGCGCACAGGAACAGCTGCGCGATCAGCATCGACTGGGAGCGCTCGCCCGCCTTGCCCTCCAGCTCCGACAGCTCGCGGCTGCGCATCGACGCGGCGCGGGCGGCGAGGGACTTGCGGACCTGGGCGCCGTCGTCGGAGACGAGCGCGAGCGCCCCGGCGAGGTCGCGCAGCTCGGCGACGTCGAGCTCCTCGCCGAGGCCGCCGAGCGCCTGCCAGGGGGTCTGGCCGGTGATGCGGGCGTTGGACAGGGCGTCCCGGATGCGGTGCATGGCCCAGCCCTCGCCGACGTTCGAGGCGGTCATCAGCGCCTCGGGGACGCCGCGGCCGCCCGCGAGGTTCATCGAGACCAGGTCGAGGAAGGCGCCGACGACGTGGCGGAAGTCCTGCCGGCGCGCCTGCGCCTCCTGCCGGAGCTGCATGTCGGGGAAGAAGAAGAACAGGGCGGCGAACAGCACGCAGATCCACACCGGGACGGCGACGGACGAGCCGAGTCCGAGCAGCGCGAAGTAGGCGACGATCAGCGGGATGAACAGCAGCGCGGCGGCGGGCAGCAGGAACTTGGTGGCGAGGAACGCCTCCAGCGACCGCTCGGTGATCGCCAGGTCGGCGCGGACCGAGCGCAGCCGCCAGCCGCGCGACTCGCAGAACCGCGCCAGCTCCCGCCCGATCCTCCCCCTGGTCCCGCCGACCCGGTCCAGCGTCGGCGACGCCGTCCCGGCCCGCTGCTCCTCCAGGTCGCGGCGGCGGGCGGCGTCGAGCGCGGCCATCCGCGCGGCGAGGCCGGGACGCGGCGGGAACAGCGCCCGGACCAGCACGTACAGGCCGAGCCCGACGACGGCGCCGGCGATCATCGCGGCGTTCACGGGGCGCCACCGCCCTCGGCGGTCCGGCCCTGCCAGCCCGCGACGGTGCTCGGCACCTCGCCGGGGACGCCGGGCTGGGCGGCCCCGCGCCGCTCGCTGAGGAACCGTCCGGGCATCTCGTACCGGGAGAGGCGGCGCAGCCACAGGAACGCGGCGCCGTACAGGGCGACGACGATGCACAGGACGAGCTGCCCGAGCACGTCGTCGTACGGCTCGACGTAGGAGTGGTTGAACACGGCGAGCGCCAGGGCCGTCCCGACGGAGACCGCGACGACGATCCGGACGCTGCGCCTGGTCGCCCGGCGGTCGGCCTCCACGCGGCGCCGCATGTCGAGCTCGGCGCGGGCGGAGTTCGCGAGGGCGCTCAGCATGTCGCGCAGACCGGGACCGCGCAGCTTGGCGTTCAGGACGAGGGCGGCGATCACCAGGTCGGCGGACGGGTCGTCCAGGTCGTCGGCGAACCGGCGCAGCGCCTCCGGCATCGGCACGCGGGTGTGCAGCCGGTCGACGAGGTTGCGCAGCGGCTGCTGGAGGGCGGGCCCGGCGGCGCGCTGCGAGGCGGGGATGGCCTGCTCGAGCCCGACGGCCCCGGCGATGGTGTCGCGGAGCGACTCGGTCCACGCGGCGAGGGCCTCCAGGCGCGCCATGCCCCTGCGCTCCTCGGCGGCGCCGCCCGCCAGCCCGTTCCAGGCGAGGACGAGCGCGCCGGTGCCCGCGGCGGCGATCGGCCAGCGCGTCACGATCAGCACGACGGTGCCGATGATGACGGCGAGCGCGGTGCGGGTGGTGAGCGTGCGGACCAGATCCTCGCGGCTGCGGCCCCTTGCGGGCCCCCTGCGCGGCGGCAGCCCGCGCAGTGCGACGACCAGCAGCAGGACACCGCCGCCGACCGCGGCGCCGGTGACGACGGCGAGCAGCACGTCCGGCGCGTACATCAGCCGTCACCCCCGCACGTCACCAGGCACCCCCGGCGGACGGGTCGTAGCCGTGCTCGGCGAGGTCGTTGATGCACGCGATGGGGGCCGCGGGGACGGCGTATCCGGCGGGCCCGAGCGCGAACACCTCCGAGGACAGGACGCGCCCGTCCACGCCGGTGACCTCCCGGACGCTGGCCACGTAGCGGCGCAGCCGCCCCCCGGAGACGTAGTCGTTGCGCTTCTGGATGAACACGACGAAGTCGATCGCGCCCGCGATCAGCATGTGGGTCGCCTCGACCGGCAGCCGCTCCTCGGACTGGATCGCGTAGGTGGCGACGCGGTTGAACACCTCCGCCGAGGAGTTGGCGTGGATCGTCGACAGCGAGCCGTCGTTGCCCTGCGTCATCGCGTTGAGCATCGTGACGATCTCGTCGCCGAGGACCTCGCCGACGATCACCCGGGACGGGTTCATCCGCAGCGACCGGCGGACCAGCTCGGCCATCGAGATCGCGCCCTGGCCCTCGGAGTTCGGCAGCCGCTGCTCGAACGCCACGCAGTTCGGGTGCAGCTCGGGGAACGCGTCGAGGCCGAGTTCGAGGGCGCGCTCGACGGTGATGAGCCGCTCGTGCGGCGGGATCTCGTTGGCGACGGCGCGCAGCAGCGTCGTCTTCCCCGCGTTCGTCGCGCCGGCGATCATGATGTTCTTGCGGGCGTGCACGGCGGCGCGGAAGAACTGCCCGACCTCCTGCGTGAACGTGCCGTTGCCGACCAGGTCGGCGAGGAACACCTTGCCGAGGCGGGCGCGGCGGATCGACAGCGCCGGGCGGACGGTCACGTCCATCACCGCCGACAGCCGCGACCCGTCCGGGAGCCGCAGGTCGAGCTGCGGGTTCGCGGTGTCGAACGGGCGCGAGGACAGCCCGCTGTAGGCGGCGAGGATCTGGATCAGCTCGACCAGCTCCTCGTCGCTCTCGGCGACCGGCTCGCCCATGACCTCGCGGCCGTCGGCGTAGCCGATGAACACGCGGTCGCAGCCGTTGACGTCGATGTTCTCGATCTCGGGGTCCTCCAGCAGGGGCTGGAGCCTGCCGACGCCGAACAGCGCCGCGTGCACCCCGGCGGCGAGCGCCTCCTCCTCTTCGGCGTTCGGCGGCCGGCGCCCCGAGGTGATCTCGCCGCGCGCGAACTCCTCCAGCACCTGGCCGATGAGCGCGCGGGCGAACTGCCGCTCGTCCTCGCCGGACATCGGCGGCAGCCCGTTGGCGGCGTCCAGCCGGCGCTGGCGCGCCAGGCGGTCGCCGACCTCCTGACGGAGGCGTTTGACCAGCGCGTGGTCCATCTAGCGCCTCCCCTCCTCGTGCCCGCCGGCGGGCACGTGCGGCACCTGCGGGTGCGACTGCTGCCGCGCCTGCTGCTCGGGCGTCCTCGGCGGGGGCGGGACGTCCCGGGCGGCGGGTGGCGCCGCGGGGGACTGGGCGGGTGAGCCGGTGGACGGGGCGGGGAGGCGCCCGGCGAGCTCGCCCGCGACCTCGCGCGCCGACCGGATCAGCAGCGAGCGGTCCAGCCGGCCGCCCCAGCTCCCCGACAGCAGGTCGGCGCCCTTCGGGTCGAGGGCCAGGCCGCCGAGGACGGTGACGTCCGGCGGCGGGGGCCCCGGCGCGACGTCGCCGGCGCGGCCGCGCGCGACCGCGAGGATCCGGTCGACCTCGGCGATGGAGCCGCGGAAGTCGCGCGGGTCGGCGAGCACCAGGACGCCGACGGGCGGCCCGCCGCGCAGCTCGGCGGTCAGCGCGGCGACGCGCTCGCGCAGGTGGGCGACCTGCTCCAGGGTGGCCCTGGTGAGCAGGACGACGAGGTCGGCCTCGTGCATCAGGTCGATCAGCGGGCTGGCCGCGCCGATCCGCCCGCAGTCGGCGATCACGTCGACGGGGGCGAGGCCGGCGAACGCCCGGCCGAGCGGCCCCCACAGCCACGTCATCGCCTGGGCCTGCTCGGCGTTGGTGACGCCGACGAGCACGTCGAGCCCGCCCAGGAGGCGCTGGCAGTGCTCGGCGACCTGGTCGGGGCGCAGCCCCCGGCGGGCCGTGGCGGCGAGGCTGAGCAGCCCCCGGGAGGGGTTGAGCATGCCGTCGGCGTCGCCGTCCGGCTGGGCTGCCGGCAGCCGGTAGACGAGGTCGCCGCCCGCCTGGTCGCACTCGGCGACGAGCACGGGGCGCGGCCACACGGCGCCGAGCGCGACCGCCGCGGTCGTGACGCCCGGCGCCCCCTTGTCGGCCGCGAGCGCGATGAGAGCCACCGTCAGTTACCACCCGTGCCTGGGGTGCCGCCCGTGCCCGTACCGCCCGTGCCCGTACCGCCCGGGCCCGGGGTGCCGGCTCCGGGGACGGGCTGGACGCCCGAGCCGCCGTCCTGCTGCCCCTCGGGCGCGGCGGGCGGGACGGAGACGTTCGCGCCGGGCGGGATCAGCGCGAGCGCGACCGTCCCGGCGGAGGCCGCCTGCGTCACCCGCGCCGCGTCGGCCGGGAGCACGGCGACGTCGACGCTCGTCTGCTCGGACCGCAGCCGCGTCGGGCCGCCGCCGTCGCCGCCGCCGACGTTCAGGACGACCGCGTCCCGCGCGAGGACGGTACCGGCGCGCGGCCCGCCGCCCGTGCCGCCGCCGACCGCGAACAGGGTGACGTGCGCGCCGCGGGCGACGTCGCCGGAGGGCATCTGGCCCGGCTTGAGCGCGAGCCCGACGACGAGCCGGCCGCTGGCGGGGGCGTCGGCGGGACTGATCATGGAGTTGGTCAGCAGCGCGCCCTTCACGAGCGGGACGGCCGCGAAGTACTGGCCCACCTTCGCCCGTTCCGACCACTTCAAGTACTGGATACCGGTGTCGCCGATCTGTACCTCTTCGAGGGCGCCGGCCGGGATCCGCTGCCCGGCCGCGACCGGCTGCGCGATCCGGATCGCCGAGACCCGCTCGCCGCTCGCCATCACGAGGTAGGCGCTGGCGAGGGCGCCGCCGAGGATCAGCAGCACCGCCAGGGCGGCGAGCGCCGGCTTGCGCTCGCGCGGCGACGCCGGGAGCCGCTGGCCGCCCGAGGTGCCGAGCCCCGACCGGCCGAGCCCGGCCGTCCCGCCGGACGAGCCCGCCGCGCCTCCGCCGGAGATGGTCGACTGGTTGGCCTTCATCGCGCTGCTCACGCGCTCCTTCCCGCCCGGACGCCGCCCCCGTCCCACCGGAGTCCGCGTCATCGGGCGATCCATGCTCGCGGGGGCGGCGAGGTCACGTCAATGGATTCGGTGGAGGCAAGCGCCTCCATATCCGGGCGGAGCGCGGTGACCTGGGAATTCACGGATCACATGGCCACTTACCACCAGTCACATCTGTCACTGACCCCGAGGCCGGGTGCCCGGAAGGCCTGCCGTGTCACGGTTCCAGGCCGATGAGACGCGCGAGCAGCGCCATCGTGTGGTCGAAATAGGCGGCCCGTTCCTCGATCACGTTCTCGTACTGGCCGAACAATTCGAAACTGACCGTCCCGTACAAAGCGGCCCACGCGGTGAACGCCCGCGCCATGACGTCGTCGGGGACGTCCATGGGGAGCATGCCGCGGGCGCGGGCCATGTCCTCGGCGATCGCGGGCGGGGGCGGCGGGCAGGGCCCGGCGGGGTCGATGGCCCCGGCCGCGTGCGCCTCGGAGACGATCCGCGCCATGACGAGGGTGTCGCGCACGGCGGCGGCGACGGTGTCCTGCGGCGCCTTGTAGCCGGGCACCGGCGAACCGTAGAGCAGCGCGTACTCGTGCGGGTGCGCGAGGGCCCACTCCCGGACGGCCCTGCACACGGCGAGCCACCGCCCGCCGAACCCGCCCGCCTCCGCGCTGGCGGCGGCCTTCGCGTCGGCGCGCTCGACGGCCTCCCCGACGGCGTTGTAGCCGTCGATGATCAGCGCCGTCAGCAGGTCGTCGCGGCTCGGGAAGTACCGGTAGATCGCCGACGAGACCATGCCCATCTCGCGGGCCACCGCGCGCAGCGAGAGCCCCGCGGCCCCCTCGGTGGCGAGCTGCCGTCTCGCGATCTCAGTGATCTCCCGGACCAGCTCCGCCCTGACCCGTTCGCGCGCCGTCCGACCCGTGCTCATGCCCGCCTCCCCTAGGGGGCGGCCGCGCGCCCCCTTCGCTCTCGTCCTCCGGGAGGTTAGCAGAGCGCCGCGCTGATTCGAGAGCACCGCTCTTGACAACACTGCTCTCGAAAGAGAGCATTGCTCTCGTAACGGAGCACTGAACAAGGAGCCCTCCCATGCCGAGCCTCGCCACCCTGCACGACGAGTACGCGCTGCGCGGACGCATCGACGAGTCCGCGCCGGTCACCAGCGCCTCCAGCGTCCTGATCGACGCGCCGGCCGCGCGGGTCTGGGAGGTCCTGGCCGACCTGCGCGGCTGGGAGGCGTGGTCGCCCGACTTCCGGCTGCGCGCGCTGGAGGCCGTCGAGCCGGGCCGGGAGTTCCGCTGGAGCCAGGCCGGCACGCCCCTGCGGTCCCGGTTCGCCGTGGTGGAGCCGGGCCGGGAGCTGAGCTGGACGGGCACCTTCCTGGCCCTCTACCGGGCCGTGGACCGCATGGTCCTGGCCGGCGAGGGCGGCCGGACCCGCGTGACCATGCAGGAGTCCCTGAGCGGCCCGCTGATCCGGCTGATCTACGGGGAGCGCAGGCTCCGCGCGGGCCACGAGGCCCGTCTGGCAGCCCTCAAGAACCACGTCGAGGGCTCCGCCTGAGGCGGAGCCCCGGATCACCGAACACACGCCACCGAACACAGACCGTCAGGAGACAACCATGGGCAGGCACGTGATCGTCGGAGCCGGGCAGGTCGGGACGCACCTCGCCGAACTGCTTACCGGAAGGGGGCACGACGTCGTCGTCGTGACGCGTTCGGGGTCGGGACCGGAAGGGGTCGAGCGGGTCGCGGCGGACGTCGCCGACCGGGAGCGCCTCACCCGGGTCGCCAACGGCGCCGACGCCCTCTACAACTGCGTCAATCCGCAGTACCACCGCTGGGTGCGGGACTGGCCGCCGATGGCCTCGTCCTTCCTCGGCACCGCCGAGGACACCGGGGCCGTCCTCGTCACTCTGAGCTGCCTGTACGGGTACGGCCCTGTCGACGGGCCGATGACCGAGGACCTGCCCCTCGCCGCCACCGGCACCAAGGGACGCGTGCGGGCGAAGATGTGGCAGGACGCCCTTGCCGCGCACAAGGCGGGCCGGGTCAGGGCCACCGAGCTGCGCGGATCCGACTACTACGGGCCGGGCAGCACCGACCAGGCCTACATAGGCGAGGCGCGGTTCGTGAAGCCGCTGCTGGCGGGCAAGCGCGTCCCCTACTTCAGCGACCCGTCCGTCCCGCACGCGTGGACGTACCTGCCGGACGTCGCGCAGGCCCTCGCCATCGCCGGGACCGACGAGCGCGCTTGGGGGCGGCCCTGGCACATCCCCACCGGTCCCGCGGTGTCCACGGTCGAGGTCGGCGAGCGGCTCTGCGAGATCGCGGGGGCGCCCGCCCCGCGCGTCTACGAGGTGCCCCGCCCGGTGTTCCACGCGGCCGGGTGGTTCTCGCCGATGGCCAGGGAGCTGCGGGAGACCCGGTACCAGTTCGACAAGCCGTACATCCTGGACTCTTCGGCGTTCGAGTCGGCCTTCGGGATGTCCCCGACGCCGCTGGACGACGCCCTGAAGGCGGTCGTGGCCGCTTCCCGGATGGCGGAGCGAACGGGTAATTAAGCTAGGCCCGGTTGTCCCGAGGACGTCGGAGGGCTCGGATGCGGATCTCGTTCACGGCGCTGACCGGCGGAGGCCCGCGCGACGTCGTGCTGAACGTCGACTCCGAGGCCACGGTGGACGGGGTCGCCCAGACCCTCGCCGCCACCCTGGAGGGCCGCCCCGCCGTCCCCGGGCCGCGCTTCTCCAAGGACGCGCTGCGGTCCAGGGGCACGCGCAGGGCCCTCTGGATGGACGGCCGCATGCTGGACCCGCAGGCCCTCGCGGTGAAGGAGCTGCGGGACGGCGCCGTCGTCGCGGTCGAGCGGCGCGGCGCCGCCGCGACCGTGCTCACCGAGCCGACCGGGCTGGTCGAGGTGCGGGTCGCCGGCGGCCCGGCGGCCGGCTCCGTGCACCGGCTGGGTCTCGGCGTCAGCACGATCGGGTCCGGGAACGACGTCGACGTGGTGCTGGACGACCCGTCCGTCCCGGCCAGGTCCCTGCGGCTCACGGTCGGGCGCGCGGCCGTCCAGGTCGAGGCGTCCGCCCTGACGATGCAGGGGTCCGTCCTCCTGGACGGAACGCCCCTCGGCGCGAAGACGGCGTGGCCGATGGGCGCGCCGCTGACGGTGGGGGCCAGCGTGCTCACGCTCGCGCCGTGCGCCGCCCCCGACACCCACCTGGAGCCGCTGCCGGAGGGCGGCCTCGCGTTCAACCGGCCCCCGCGGCTGAACCGGCCGCCGCGGACGCGGACGCTGGAGGTCCCGAAGCGGCCCGAGCGCAACCCGCGCGAGCGGCTCCGGCTGTTCGGCGCGCTGCTGTTCTCGGCGTTCGGGCTCGCCATGGCGTTCGGGCTCGGCCAGTGGTGGTGGGCGCTGTTCGCGCTGGCCTGGCCCGTGATGACGCTCGGCGAGTGGGTCGGCGACCGGATGCACGGCCGCAAGTCCTACAAGCGGTCGCTGAAGGAGTACCACCAGAAGGCGGGCGAGTTCGACGGCGAGCTGGAGCGGCTGCGGCGCGAGGACGAGGCCGAGCGCCGCACGCTGCACCCCGACCCGGCCGAGGTGCTGCTGACCGCGACGGGGCCGCGGCGCCGGCTGTGGGAGCGCCGCCGCGACGACCCCGACGTCCTGCACCTGCGGCTCGGCCTCGCCGACCTGCCCGCCCGGGTCGAGCTGACCGGCGACGCCGCGCCCACGGGGAGCACGGCGCCCGCCGGTGCGGGGCCCGCCGGAAGCACCGGAGCCGAGCCCGCCGGGCGCGACGGCGCGTCCTCCCAGGCGGGGGACGCCATCCGGATCCCGACGGCCCGGCAGGTCCCAGTGGCACTGCCCCTCACCGAGCTGGGCGTCGTCGGGCTGACCGGTCCCCGGCACGCGTCCCGTGCCCTGGCCCGCTGGATGGTCGCGCAGGCCGCGGCCCTGCACAGCCCCCGCGACCTCGCCGTCGTCGTGCTGTCGGCGGACCCGCACGCGGGCGAGGAGTGGAACTGGGTGCGCTGGCTGCCGCACTGCGCGCCGCGCGAGGGCGAGGACTGCGTGGCCCTCGTCGGCACCGACCCCGAGTCGGCGGCGCACCGCGTCACCGAGCTGGCGATCCGGGTGACCGAGCGGCGGCGGGCGGCGCAGGCCGAGTCGTCGTTCTTCGGGCAGGGCGCGCGGCCGGCCGACGCCGTCCCGTACAACATCCTGATCGTCCTGGACGGCGCCCGCGCGCTGCGCCGCATACCGGGGATGCCGATGCTGCTGTCGCGCGGCGCCGAGTACGGGCTCTACGCCATCTGCGTGGACGACGAAGAGCGGATGCTCCCCGAGGAGTGCAGCGTCGTCGCCGCCTGGGACACGCACCGGCACTCGACGCTCCTGCTCCGGGGGCAGGGCCTTGACGCCGTCGGCCCCGTCCTCGCCGACCAGGTCTCCCCGACCTGGACCGACCGGGTGGCCCGCGCCCTGGCCCCCGTCCGGGACGTGTCCCGCGAGGACGCCGAGGACGCGCTCCCCTCCGACGTGCGGCTCCTGGACGTCCTCGACATGCCGGAGCCCACCGCCGAGCACGTCCTCCAGTCGTGGAGCAGGACGGGCGGGCGCACGACCCGCGTCCCGATCGGCCTCGCCTCGGGCGGCCGCTACGAGATCGACCTGCGCGTGGACGGGCCCCACGGTCTCATCGCCGGGACCACCGGCGCGGGCAAGTCGGAGCTGCTCCAGACCCTCATCGCCTCGCTCGCCGTGGCCAACCGCCCGGACGAGATGACGTTCGTCCTCATCGACTACAAGGGCGGCGCGGCGTTCAAGGACTGCGCGAACCTCCCCCACACCGTCGGCATGGTCACCGACCTGGACGGGCACGCCACCGAGCGCGCCCTGGAGTCGCTCGCCGCCGAGCTGCGCCGCCGCGAGGAGATCCTCCTCGGCGCGGGCGCCAAGGACATCGACGACTACGACGACCTGCGCCCGTCCGATCCGGGGCGGGCGGCCATGCCGCGGCTCGTCCTCGTGATCGACGAGTTCGCCGCCATGGTCACCGAACTGCCCGACTTCGTGGCGGGCCTGGTCGACATCGGGCGCCGGGGCCGGTCCCTCGGCGTCCATCTGATCCTCGCCACGCAGCGCCCCGCCGGGGTCGTGACCGCCGACATCCGCGCCAACACCAACCTGCGCGTCGCGCTGCGCGTCACGGACCCGGACGAGTCCGCCGACGTGCTCGACTCCCCCGACGCCGCGCAGATCTCCAAGTCCACCCCCGGACGCTGCTACGTCCGCTCCGGGGTGTCCTCGCCGCAGGCCGTGCAGTCGGCGCGGATCGGGGGCCGCCGCCCCGGGGCCGGGGCCGGCTCCGCCGGTCCGACCGTCCACCCGCTCCCCTGGCAGGGCCTCGGCCATCCGCTGCCCGGGCCGCGCGAGGCGGGCGACGACTCGGTGCCCGCCACCGACCTCGCCGTCCTCGTCCAGGCGGTCGACGAGGCCGCGCGCCGCGACGGGATCGCGCGGCAGCCGTCGCCGTGGCTGAGCCCGCTGCCCGAACGGGTCGCGCTGGCGTCGCGCACCGCCGCGGGCGGCTCGGTCGTGGACGTCCCGCCGATCCCGTTCGGCGTCACGGACCTGCCCGCCGTCCAGTCCCGCGAGGAGCTGACGCTCGACCTGACCTCCGGCGGCCACCTCTACATCGCCGGGTCCGCGCAGTCGGGCCGGTCCACGGCGCTGCGCACGATCGCCGGGTCCCTCGCGGGCGCCTGCTCCCCCTACGACGCCCACCTGTACGCGGTCGACTGCGGCGCGAACGCGCTGCTCCCGCTGGTCTCGCTGCCGCACTGCGGCGCCGTCGTGACCCGCGACCAGCTCGACCGCTGCGAGCGGCTGCTCACCGCGCTCACGGCCGAGGTCGCCCGCCGCCAGCAGGTGCTCGCCGAGGCGGGGTTCTCCTCCGTGGCCGAGCAGCGCGCCGCCGTCGCCGCCACCGACCGCCTCCCGTGGATGGTCCTGCTGCTCGACCGCTGGGAGGGCTTCCTCGGCGCGTTCGAGCACTACGACTACGGGCGCCTCGTGGACCAGGTCGTCCGGCTGCTGCGCGAGGGCGCCGCGGCCGGCCTGCGCGCGGTGTTCACCGGCGACCGCTCCGGGCTCGGCGGCCAGGTCTCCACCGTCTTCGACCGCCGCCTCATCCTGCGCATGGCCGACCCGAACGACTACGGCTACGGCGGCCTGCGCGACAAGCAGATCCCGGCCGAGATGCCGCCCGGCCGCGCCCTCGAACCGGCCGGGCCCGGCGCGCCGCCCCGCGAGTCGCAGATCGCGGTCCTCGGGGACGACGCGTCCGGCGCGGCCCAGGTCGCCGCCCTCCAGGAGATCGCCCGCACCTGCGTGTCCCGCTACGGCAGGCTGCCGCGCCGCCGGGGCCCCCTGCACGTGGACGAGCTGCCCGTCCGCGTCACCTACCGGGAGGCGATGTCGCTCGACCCGGAGTTCCTCGCCCCGTCGGCGCTGTGGGCGCTGGTCGGCGTCGGCGGCGACACGCTCGCGCCGGTCGGGATCGACCTGCTGGGCGAGGGACCGGGGTTCGCGGTCGCCGGGCCGCCCCGCTCGGGGCGCTCGACGACGCTGCGGACGATCGTCCACTCGCTGCTCGATCCGGCGGTCGGCGGCGGGCTCGTCCCGGTCGTCCTGGTGACGCCGCGGCGGTCCCCGCTCCGGCTGCTGTCGGGCCGGCCGGGCGTGCTCGGCGTGCTCACCTCCGACTCGGGCGCCGACGACCTCGAACGGGCGATCGGCGACGAGCACCGCTACGCCGTGGTCGTGGACGACGCCGAACTCCTGGACGAGACGGAGCTGGACGACGCCCTGAGCGGCGTCCTGCGCACGGCCCGCGACGGGGAGCACGCGGTCGTCATCGGCGGCACCACCGACGACCTGGGGCGCGGCTACCGGGGCTTCCTGTCCGACACCCGCCGCTCCCGCTCCGGGGTGCTGTTGTCGGTGGACTCGCCGGACGACGGCGACCTGTTCGGCCTGCGGCTGCCCCGCAACGCGCCGCTGGGCGGGCCCACGGGCCGCGGCCTGTTCGTCGCCGCGGGCGTCACCACCCGGATCCAGGTGGCGCTGCCGCCCCCGGTGAGCACCGACGCCCCCGCGGGCAGGACCGACTGACCACGGCCGGGCCGGAGGCCACCGGGCGAGAGCCGCCGGGCGAGAGCCGCCGCACGATGGCCCGCCCGGCGCAAGGACGTCGGGCCGGAGTCGGGTGGGTGGAAAAAGAGGCGGGTCCCGGCCTCGGGGGGATGGGCCGGGACCCGCGGCTCGCGGGAGGCTGTCAGCGCGTGGCGGCCTCGATGTTCTGCTGGGACCTGCGGATGTCCTGGCTGCCCTGTTCGAGGGCGACGGCCATCTTGTCGAAGGCGGTCTTGGCCTCGGCCCAGGCGGCGCGGAAGCGGTCGGCGCCGGGGCCCCACCAGGCGGCGCTGCTGCTCACGGTGCGGCCGTTGAGGTCCTTGATGAGGGCGTCGAGGTTGCGGGAGTGCTTGCTGAAGATGCGGGACAGTTCCTCTAGCTCGCCCAGGTTGGCGCCGCGCTTGTCACCCATCGCCCCGGCCCTTTCCTCGCTGATGGTTGGAACGTTTCCACGCTCTGCCGCAGGAATGGCGCCAGCCTACGCCCCACCGATCACATCCAGCCAGCGTCACCCCTGGGATCCCCCGTCGAAACGGCCATATTCCCGCCATCGTGGCCTGTCCGGATGTGGCCACACAAGCCAGGGCGGCATGGCTTGTGACGAGCATAATTACTGCGCGTCAAGAGAGTTTCAGAGCGGTTTCCGGGACCGAATGCCGGGTCCCGGCGGAAAGGGAAGACCAGCGTGTCAGCGGCCCTCGTCGAGGGGGTCGTTCACCGGGTGCGCCCCCGGGTCGAGGACGCGCTCGCCGACCATCGTGATCTGCTCCCCGGTCGCGCGGAACTCGAACCGGCGCCGCACCGACTGGGTGACCTTCCCGCTGCCGTAGCGCATCTCGGTGTGCTCGACCGCCTCCAGCGTGATGCGGTCCCCGGTGCGGACGGCGCGGCCCCCGTCCAGGCGGGTGCGGGCGCCGGTGTAGGCGGGGCCGCCCTCGACGGGGGCGCGGTTGCGGGTCTCCAGCTCCTGGACGGCCTTCTCCTGCGTCCGCACCAGCGACGGGGAGATCCGCACGCCGAGGACCTCCGTGGGCGCGGTGCGGCGGTCCCGGTCGGCCCCGCGCACGAGGGCCTCGGAGCGGCGCTCCAGGTAGGTGCTGGCCGCGACGGTCAGCTGGCGGGTGACGTAGTCCTCGACGACGGGCGTCTCACCGCGCACGCCGGACGAGGGCGCCAGCAGGCACGCGGCCAGGACGACCGCCAGTCCGGCCCGGGGCCACGGGCGAACCATCGGCCTCTCCCGATGATCAGGGGCTGGTGGGTCGGAGCCGAGATTACACGGAAGGTCCCCGGACGGAACGCCGGATCAGTCCGTTTCGCTCTCCAATGCGGCGACGCGGGAGCGGGCCTGGGCCATGGCCTCGTGGTAACGGTCCTCCCATTGCGGGTCGGCGTCCGGGATGGCGGCGACCGTCTGGCGGCCGGTCTCGGCGAGCACGTCGCCGGAATCGCCGCGGGAGACGCGCCGGACGACGACCGTGGTGACGCCGTCCGACGACTCGGTGTGCGTCTCCCACCGGGCGCCGCTCTCCAGCTGCGCCCGGCTCGGCGACGAGCGGCCGGTGAACGCGTAGAACAGCAGGACGACCGCCGTGACCGCCACCGCCAGCTCCGCCAGAACGATCAGGAACCGCACGACCGCCTCCGCTCCGCGCCCACCGCGCCGCCTCCCGCCTCCATGGCGGGTTCATCCTCGTCCGTCCGCCCTCGCCGCCCGCGCGCCCCGTCCCGGCGCCCCGCGCCCCGTCCCGGTGCCCGTCAGTCCCGCAGGAGGGAGCCGTTCGGGTTGCCGGGCGCGTAGACCGTGATGCCCTGCGGGAGGGCCTTCAGCTCCTCGATCCTCGCGCAGGTGGGGCATTTGTTGTAGCCGTCCTGGCGGGCCTTGTTGGCCGCGGCCTCCGCCTTGGCCGAGGCGACCTTCGCCTGCGCCTCGCTGATCTGCGCGAACGCGGCCTGCGCGCGGTCCACCGCGTCCTGCACCTTCGACGGCAGGGTGACCCGCACCAGGTTGAAGTGGATGTTGGTGACGAACTCGCCGCCGAGCGTCTGCTCCAGGTCGGTGGCCAGGCTCGTGTTGATGGCGTTCTGCACCTTGGCGATGTTGCCGTTGTTGCTCTGCGCCTGCTGCCCGGCGGTCTGGACGTTCTTCGGCGCGGAGGAGTTCTGCACGAGGGCGCAGGAGGAGACGAGCTCGGCGCACCGGAAGCTGTTGATCTGGCTGCGCAGGTCGTTGTCGATCACCGGCCGGACGATCTGGTCGAGGAACGCCGACCAGCCCTTGTCGCCGTCGTAGACGTTGTAGGTGCCGCCGTCCGCGCTGCGGAACTTGCGGGTGCCGTACTTGTCGTCGAACCGCCTGAGGGCCTTGTGGTCCTGGTTGAGGGTGAAGTAGAGCGTCCCCTCGATGCCCATGTTGACGCCGTCCGAGCTGGGCACGGTCACGACGTCCACGCCGGACTCCTCGCCCTTCCTCGCGTCCGAGGTGATCGTGTAGAAGCGCTGCTGGGCCGGGTACTTGTGGACCTGCGAGTAGAGCCCGATCCAGACGCGGCCGGAGCCTGGGTCGATGACCTGCCGGATCCTGTTGTTGTCGAAGAACCCGCCGTTGCGGACGACGGCGATCTCGCCGCCGCTGGTCCGCTCGTAACCGCCGAGCAGCGCGCTCAGCACCGGCCATCCCACGACGACCAGCAGCACCGCGACGATGATCGCTGTGCGCCTGCCGGGCGCCCTCACCGCGGAGAGCCGGCTCGCACCGGCCCGCTCCCTGGCTGCGGACGTCTTCTTCTCGGCCACGGTGGCTCCTCTCACACCCGCACGGGGGTCGTTCCGCGGGTTCGTTGATCAGACGGAGCGGACGCTAGCCGGGATCCCCTCGGGGGTACCGCTTTCTCGCGAAACCTCCCGCTATCCGGGACCGCGCCCCCTATAAGGAGGGGCTTACGAAAACCTGGGATCGCGGTTATCTAGACTGCCTGCGAGGTTGAAGGAGGAGACCCACGTGCGCAAAGTCCTGATCGCCAACCGCGGCGAGATCGCGGTCCGTATCGCCCGTGCCTGCCGCGACGCGGGGCTGGTCAGTGTGGCGGTGTACGCCGAGCCCGATCTGGAGGCGCTGCACGTTCGGGTCGCCGACGAGGCGTTCGCCCTGGGCGGGCAGACGGCGGCCGAGAGCTACCTGGACATCGAGAAGCTGTTGAAGATCGCGTCGGAGGCCGGCGCCGACGCCGTGCACCCCGGCTACGGGTTCCTGGCCGAGAACGCCGACTTCGCCGCCGCGGTGGAGAACGCGGGGCTGACCTGGATCGGCCCGCCGCCCGCGGCGATCACCGCGCTCGGCGACAAGGTGCAGGCCCGGCACATCGCGCAGCGGGTGGGCGCGCCGCTGGTCGCCGGCACCGCCGACCCGGTGTCGGGCGCCGACGAGGTCGTCGCGTTCGCCGAGGAGCACGGCCTGCCCATCGCTATCAAGGCCGCGTTCGGCGGCGGCGGCCGCGGCCTGAAGGTCGCCCGGACGCTGGAGGAGGTGCCCGAGCTGTACGAGTCGGCCGTCCGCGAGGCCGTGGGCGCCTTCGGGCGCGGCGAGTGCTTCGTCGAGCGGTACCTGGACAAGCCCCGGCACGTCGAGACGCAGTGCCTGGCCGACAAGCACGGCAACGTGGTCGTCGTGTCCACCCGCGACTGCTCGCTCCAGCGGCGCCACCAGAAGCTCGTCGAGGAGGCGCCGGCCCCGTTCCTGTCCGAGGAGCAGCTGGAGCTGCTGTACTCCTCCTCCAAGGCGATCCTGAAGGAGGCCGGCTACGTCGGCGCCGGGACGTGCGAGTTCCTCGTCGGCCAGGACGGCACGATCTCGTTCCTCGAGGTCAACACGCGCCTCCAGGTCGAGCACCCCGTCACCGAGGAGGTCGCCGGGGTCGACCTCGTCCGCGAGATGTTCCGCGTCGCGGACGGCGAGGAGCTCGGCTACGGCGACCCGGAGCTGCGCGGCCACTCGATCGAGTTCCGGCTGAACGCCGAGGACGCCGGGCGGAACTTCCTGCCCGCCGTCGGCACCCTGACCGCCTGGCACCCCCCGACGGGCCCCGGCGTCCGCCTGGACGCCGGCTACGAGGCGGGGCAGACCGTCCCGCAGGCGTTCGACTCCCTGATCGCCAAGCTGATCGTGACGGGCGCGACGCGGCGGCAGGCCGTCGAGCGCTCCCGCCGCGCCCTCGCCGAGTTCGTCATCGACGGCATGCCGACCGTCCTGCCGTTCCACCAGGCCGTGCTGGACGACCCGGCGTTCGTCCCGGCGGACGACGAGACCCCGTTCAGCGTCCACACCCGGTGGATCGAGACGGAGTTCGACAACCGGATCCCGCCCTACGAGGCTCCTCCGGCGGGCGAGGAGGCGGAGGGCGAGCGCGAGCGCGTCACCGTCGAGGTCGGCGGCCGCCGCATCGAGGTCGTGCTGCCCGCCGGGCTCGGCGCCTCCGCGGCCCCCGCCGCGGGCGGCTCGGCGCCCGCCAGGCGGCGCGGCGCCAAGAAGGGCGGCGCCGCGCAGGCGTCCGGCGACTCCCTGGTCAGCCCGATGCAGGGCACCATCGTCAAGCTCCTAGTCGAGGAGGGCGCGACCGTGGCGGCCGGCGACACCATCGTGGTCCTGGAGGCCATGAAGATGGAGCAGCCGCTGACCGCGCACAAGGCCGGGACGCTCACCGGCCTGTCCGCGGAGGTGGGCCAGACGGTCTCCGCGGGCGCGGTGATCTGCGAGATCAAGGACAGCTGACCGCGGCGCCCGGCGGCACGGCACCCTCGGCCGGTGCAGGGACCAGGGCGCCGCCGCCGGGCCGCCGGACGCCGGCCGGACATCCTACTTTCCGGCCGGGGTCCGCCGGATGGGGTGCGATCCCCATTCCGGATGTCCTCAAATCCGTCCCGCGAACGACGCATCGCCGCGTCCACGTGGGCAGACTGAGAAGATGAGCACCGAGAACAGGGTGATCCGGGCGGCTCGCGGGGGCGCCGTGTCGGCGGTCATCGTCGCCGTCGCCGCTCCGGCCTTCGCCCTGGCCGCCCCGGCGGTCGCCGCCACGGCACAGGTCACGGCGCCGAAGACCGCGGCCCAGGCGGGGGTCGCGGCCCAGGCGGGGGTCGCGGCCCAGGCGGGGTTCGCGGCGCAGGCCGCGGTCCCGAAGGCGCCGGCCGACGACACCGTGGGCCAGATCGCCAAGGGCCTGATCGACTCACGCCTCTACGTGACGAGCGGCGCCGGGAACCCGCTGTCCCCGGCCGACAGGAACGAGATCGAGACGTCCCTGGGCGGCGACGGCGAGGCCGACATCCGCGCCGTGGTCGTCCGCAACGACATCACTTCCACCCAGGTCCGGCAGATGCTCCCGGCCGTCGCCGAGCGCGTCGGAAAGGGCGAGACCTTCGTCGCGGTCACCGCCGACGGCGGCCGGATGGGCGCGATCTCCAAGAAGCTGGACCGCGCGGAGATCAACCAGCTGGTCACCCGCACCGAGGGCGCCCCGCTCAAGCAGCGGCTGATCCAGTTCGGCGACCTCGCCGAGAAGAAGGCCGCCGGCGACTCCAGGTCCAGCGCGACGGTCGGGTACGTGCTGCTCGGCCTGCTGGTACTGGTGGTGGGAGCCGTCGTGGGCGTCATGCTCACCGCACGCAGGAAGCGGCGCGAGCGCGCGGCCCGCGAGATGGCCGACCTCAAGGCCGGTGTGCAGGAGGACGTGACCCTCCTCGGCGAGGACATCGCCCGCCTCGACCTGAACGTGATGGATACCGGGCTCGACCCCGACACCCGCGCCGACTACGAGCGCGCGATGAACTCCTACGACCAGGCCAAGCAGGCGACCGAGCGCGCCACCCGCCCGCAGGACATGCAGGACGTCACCACCGCGCTGGAAGACGGCCGCTACTTCATGACCGCGACGCGCGCCCGGCTCGCCGGCGAACCCGTGCCCGAGCGGCGCGCGCCGTGCTTCTTCAACCCGCAGCACGGGCCGTCCGTCCAGGACGTGACGTGGGCGCCGCCCGGCGGCACCGCCCGTTCCGTCCCGGCGTGCGCGGCCGACGCGGAAGCCGTCCTGCGCGGCGGCGACCCGGACGTCCGCATGGTTCCGGTGGGCGGGGAGCGGCGGCCGTACTGGAACGCCGGACCCGCCTACGCCCCCTACGCGGGGGGCTACTACTACGGCTACGGCGGGATGGACCTGCTCAGCGGCCTGCTGATCGGCACCGCGCTCGGCTCCATGCTGGGCGGCGGCTGGGGCGGCTACGGCGGAGACTTCGGCGGCGGCGGCGACGGAGGCGGGGGCGACGGCGACATCGGCGGCGGCTGGGACTTCGGAGGCGGCGACTTCGGAGGCGGGGGCGACTTCGGAGGCGGCGACTTCGGAGGCGGGGGCGACTTCGGAGGCGGAGGCGGCGACTTCGGAGGCTTCTGAGGGGTGCCCCCCGTGACCCGGTTCCATGGACAGAACGCGCCCCCATGCGGTGGCGTGGTCCCATGAGCAGGACACCCGCGTCGGCGCTGTTCTGGCGCATCCTCGGCATCAACGGCCTGATCTTCGTGATCGGCACGCTCGTGCTGGCGGTGGGGCCCGTCACCGTGTCGACGCCGATCCTGATGCGCGAGCTGTTCGTGCTGCTGGCCGGGCTGGCGGTGATGGTGGCGGCGAACGCGTTCCTGCTGCGCGCCAGCCTGGCGCCGCTGGCGGGGCTCACCGCGCTGATGGCGCGCCTGGACTCGCTGCGCTCCGGCGACCGGCTGCCGCCCGGCGGGCACGGCGACCTGTTCCATGTGGTCGACCAGTTCAACGCGATGCTCGACCGGCTGGAGGCCGACCGCAGCTCCAGCACCGCCCTCGTGCTGGACGCCCAGGAGGCGGAGCGCCGCCGCATCGCCCAGGAGCTCCACGACGAGATCGGGCAGAGCCTCACCGTCGTGCTGCTCGGGCTGAGGTCGGTGGTGGACCGTGCGCCGGAGGAGGTCGCGGAGGAGCTGCGGGACGTCCAGGAGACCGTCCGGTCCAGCCTGGACGAGGTGCGCCGCGTCGCCCGGCGGCTGCGTCCCGGCGTCCTGGACGACCTGGGCCTGACCAGCGCGCTCACGGCCCTCGCCACGGACTTCTCCGGGACGGGCGGCCCGCGGGTGACCCGCCGCGTCCAGTCCGGGCTGGAAGGCCTCGGCGCGGACGCCGAGCTGGTCGTCTACCGGATCGCGCAGGAGAGCCTGACGAACGTGTGGCGGCACTCGGGGGCGCGGAACGCCGAGCTGTCGCTCGCCCAGGACGCGGACGGGCGCGTCGTCCTGCGCGTGGTGGACGACGGGTCCGGGCCGCCCGCCAGGGTGGGGTCGGGCATCCACGGCATGCGGGAGCGCGCGATGCTCATCGGCGCGCAGCTGACGATCGGCCCGGCGGACGGCGGCGGCACCGAGGTGCGGCTGGTCGTCCCGCCGCGCGGCGACCGCCGCGGCTGAGCCCCCCGCCCCGCCGCCCCGCAGCCCGTCAGGGCTCGACGAGGCCGACGCGGATCGCGTACTTCGTCAGCTCCAGCCGGTCGCGCATCCCGAGCTTGCCGAGGATGTTCGCGCGGTGCCGGTCGACGGTCTTGACGCTGATCGTGAGGGTCTCGGCGATCCGCTTGGAGGAGTACCCCTCCGCGACCAGCTTGATGATCTCCTCCTCGCGCGGCGTCAGGATGCCGTCGGGCCCCTCCCCGCCCCGGTCCCGGGAGAGGTACTCGCGGATCAGCGCGGTCACGGCGGCCGGGTACAGGAACGGCTCGCCGCGCATCGCGGCGCGGACGGCGTGCAGCAGGTCGCGGTCGGCGACGGACTTCAGCACGTAGCCGGACGCGCCCGCCTTCAGCGCCTCGAACAGGTACTGCTCGTTGTCGTACATCGACAGGATCAGCGTCCGGACCTCGGGGAACCGGCGGCCGACCTCCCGCGCGGCCTGCAGCCCCGTCATCCGCGGCATCGCGATGTCTAGGATCGCGAGGTCGACCCCGCCCGCGGCGAGCGCGTCGAGCGCCTCCGCCCCGTCGGCGGCCTCCGCCACCACGGTCAGGTCGGGTTCGGCGTCCAGGATCAGGCGCAGCCCCCGGCGCACCAGCGCGTGGTCGTCGGCGAGCAGGATCCGGGTCGCGGACTCCCGAGTGTGCACCGGGCCTCCCGAGTGTCGCCGTCCGGTCTCGCCCTCATCCTAGGCGCGCGGTCGGGGAAGGACGCGCGGCCACCAGCAAATACATGATCCCTCCCCCCGGATATGGGTGCCGCGCCCGATGGGGACTCGCGCCGCCGCCGAAAAGACTGGAAGCCGCAGGACGAAAGGGGCGGACACATGGCACGGCGAACGGGCGGCGGGCACCGTCCCCCGCCCATGGCACCGCGGAGGCCGTCCCGTGACGGGTCCGCCCCCGGCGCCAGAAGGAGGACCCTATCCACTCGGAGGACCAGGCTTACCGGAAGCCGAAAGGACACCATGCAAGCGCGGGACATCGCCGTACAGGTGCCGACCGTGACCCTGGGCGACTCCATCGCCCACGCGATCCAGGTCATGGCGCTCGGGCGGCTGCCCGGGCTGATCGTGATCGACGAGGCGCAGCGGCCGATCGTCGTCCTGCCCGGCACCCAGGTGCTGCGGCTGGCGGTCCCCGTCGCCTTCCAGGAGGACCCGGCGCTGACCCGGACGGTGGACGAGGCCCACGCCGACACGTTCTGGTACGAGATCCGCGACCTCACGGTCGGCGACTGCCTCGCAACGCCCACTCCCCGCCCGGTGATCGTCAAACCGTCCGCGACGCTGCTGGAACTGGCCACGCTGATGGCCCGGCAGCGCAGCCCCCTCGTCGCCGTGGTGGACGAGGCCGGGCTCCTGGCCGGCGCGGTCACGCTCGACCGGCTGCTGTCGGCGCTGGCGCTGGCCAGGCCCGGCGACTGAGCCCCGCCTCCCCCGCGGCCCCCCGGCGAGAGGGCGTTCGGTGACCGCGGTCGCGGCGCTCGCCGTGTTCGTGGTCGCGTTCTTCTTCATCGCGACCGAGAAGGTCGACAAGGTCAAGGTCGTCCTCATCGCGGCCGGAGTGATGACGGTGCTCGGGCTCACCCCCGGCGCCGAGGTCTTCTTCTCCGAGCACGACGGGATCGACTGGAACGTCATCTTCCTGCTGTTCGGGATGATGGTCATCGTGGGGGTCGTCAAGGGCACCGGGCTCTTCGACTACCTGGCGATCTGGGCGGCCAAGCGGTCCAAGGGCAGGCCCTACCGGCTGCTGGTGATGCTGATGCTCATCACCGCGATCGCGTCGCCGTTCCTGGACAACGTCACCACGATCATGCTGGTGGCGCCGGTGACGGTGGTGGTCTGCAACCGGCTGCGCATCCCGGCCCACCCCTACCTCATCGCCGAGGTGCTGGCGTCCAACATCGGCGGCGCCGCGACCCTGATCGGGGATCCGCCGAACATCATCATCGCCAGCCGGGCGGGGCTGACGTTCAACGACTTCCTCGTCCACATGGCGCCGATCGTCGTGATCGTGTTCATCGCGTTCGTGCTGCTGGCGCGGGTGCTGTTCCGCTCCTCTTTCAGGTACGACGAGCGGTACGCCTCCGAGGTCATGTCGCTGGACGAGCGCAAGGCGATCACCGATCCGGCGCTGCTGACGCGGTGCCTGGTCGTGCTCGGCCTCGTCATCGTCGGGTTCTCGCTGCACTCGGTGGTGCACGTCGAGCCGTCCATCGTCGCGCTCGTCGGCGCGGGCGTGATGCTGCTGGTGTCGCGCGTCCAGGTCTCCGACGTCCTCGAAGAGGTGGAGTGGCCCGTCCTGGTCTTCTTCATGGGGCTGTTCATCATGGTCGCCGGGCTCGGGCACACCGGCGTCATCGAGAGGATCGGCACCTGGTCGGCGGACGCGGTGGGCGACAACTACTTCGCCGCCGCCACCGCCCTGCTGTTCGGGTCGGCCGTGCTGGGCGCCTTCTTCGACAACATCCCCTACGCGGCGACCATGGCGCCGATCGTGGAGGGGATGGCCGCGGGCGCGCCCGACCCGACGACCGCGCAGGCGCTGTGGTGGTCGTTCGCTCTCGGCGCCGACTTCGGCGGCAACGGGACGGCCGTCGCCGCGAGCGCCAACGTGGTCGCGATCGGCATCGCCGCCAAGACCGGCAACCGGATCAGCTTCTGGCAGTTCACCCGGTACGGGATCGTCGTCACGGTCATGAGCACGGTGATGGCGTGGGTCTACGTGGCCCTGCGCTACTTCTAGTAAAGGCCCGGCCGGGCACGCCTCTCAGTAGGCGTGCTCGGCCATCAGCCGGCGGGACGCCTCGGTGACGCTCCCCGACAGCGACGGGTAGACCGCGAACGTGTGCGCCACCTGGTCGACGGTGAGGTGCTGCTGGACGGCGATCGACACGCCCAGGATCAGCTCGCTCGCCCGGGGCGCCACGATCACGCCGCCGAGCACGATCCCCGTGGACGGGCGGCAGAAGAGCTTGACGAAACCGTCCTCGAAGCCCTGCATCTTGGCGCGCGCGTTGGTGAACAGCGGCAGCATGACCGTCCGGGCGTTGACGTCGCCGGAGTCGACCATGTGCTGCGTCACGCCGACCGACGCGACCTCGGGGTCGGTGAAGATGTTGGAGGCGACCCAGCCGAGCTTCAGCGGCTGCACCGCCTCGCCCAGCGCGTGCCACATCGCGATGCGCCCCTGCATGCCCGCCACGGACGCCAGCATGAGGATGCCCGTGCAGTCGCCGGAGGCGTAGATGTGCGGGACGGACGTCCGAGACACCTTGTCGACCTCGACGAAGCCGCGCGCGTCGCACCGCACGCCGACCTCCTCCAGACCGATGCCCTTGGTGTTCGGGACCATCCCGACGGTCATCAGGCAGTGCGTGCCCTCGACCTTCGTCCCGTCCTCCAGGGTGACGATCACGCCGTTCCCCGACCGCTCCACGGCCGCCGCCCGCGACCGCGACATGACGTTCATGCCGCGCCGCAGGAAAACCTCCTGCAGGACGGCCGCGGCGTCGGCGTCCTCCGTCGGCAGGATCCGGTCCCGCGAGGACACCAGCGTCACCTTCGAGCCGAGCGACAGGTACGCCCCGGCCAGCTCCGCGCCCGTGACGCCCGAGCCGACCACGATCAGCTCCTCGGGCAGCTCGGGCAGGTCGTAGAGCTGGCGCCAGTTCAGGATGCGCTCGCCGTCCGGCTCGGCGCCGGGCAGCACGCGCGGCGTCGCGCCGGTCGCGATCAGCACGATGTCGGCGCGGATGCGGCGCTCGCCGACCGCCACGACATGCGGCTCCACCAGCCGCGCCTCGCCGCGGACGATCTTGACCTCCTCGTAGGCGAGCCGTTCGGCGACGTCGAACGACTGGGCCCGCGCGAGGTCCTTCACGCGCTTGTTGACGGTGGCCATGTCGGCTTCCAGGGCGCCGACGATCCCGTCCGGGCCGCCGTTGAAGCGCAGCCCGAGACCGGCCGACTCCGACATGACCGCGATGCGGGTCGAGGTGGCGATGAGCGTCTTGGAGGGCACGCAGTCGGTGAGCACGCACGCGCCGCCCGGACCGTCCCGTTCGATGACGGTCACGTCGGCGCCGAGCTGCGCCGCGACGAGCGCGGCCTCGTAACCGCCCGGGCCTCCTCCGATGATCACGATGCGGGTCACATCTTCCATTGTTTCCTACTCTCGGCAGTGAAAAGTCCCGCTCCGGGCCACTTCTTCCTGCAACAACCCCACCCGCCCCACCCATCCGCCTGACGCGCCCCCTGCGGGGGACGGGCCCCCACACCCCGAGCCGAACTCGACGCGCCCCCCGCGAGGGGCCCCCACACCCCCGAGCCGTACTCGGCGCGCCGCCTGTGGGGGCGACCCCCACACCCCCGAGCCGTACTCGGCGCGCCGCCTGTGGGGGCGACCCCCACACCCCCGAGCCGTACTTGGCGCGCCGCCTGTGGGGGCGACCCCCACACCCCCGAGCCGTACTTGGCGCGCCGCCTGTGGGGGCGACCCCCACACCCCCGAGCCGTACTTGGCGTAGCCTTCCCACGTGGCTCTGTACGCGGCGTACGCCTCCAACATGGACCCCGAGCAGATGGCCGGCCGGGCTCCCCACTCGCCCATGCGCGGCACCGGCTGGCTCGCCGGGTGGCGCCTCACCTTCGGCGGGCAGGACAAGGGCTGGGACGGAGCCCTCGCGACGGTCGTCGAAGACGACTCCGAACAGGTCTTCGTCGTCATGTACGACGTGCCCGCCTGGGACGAAAAGGAGCTCGACGCCTGGGAGGGGGCCGCGCTCGGCGTCTACCGCAAGATCAGGGTGCGGGTCCAGACGCTCGACGGCGACGCGCTGTGCTGGCTCTACGTCCTGGACGACTACGAGGGCGGGCTGCCGTCCGCGCGCTACCTCGGCATCCTCGCCGACGCCGCGGAGAAGGCCGGCGCGCCCGACGACTACGTCAAGGACCTGCGCACACGCCCCTGCAAGTCGCTGGGCGACTGACCGGCGGGGCCGCGCGGGGGCGGCGGTAGTGTCGGCGGCGTGAGCAACGACGCTTTTGCACTGGCACGGGACGCGGCGGACGAGCTGCGCGCCCGCACGTCCATCGACTCCTTCGACGTCGCCCTCGTCATGGGGTCCGGCTGGGTTCCGGCGGCCGACAAGCTGGGCGAGCCCGTCGCCGAGGTGACGGTGACCGAGCTGCCCGGGTTCGCGCCGCCGGCCGTGGAGGGCCACGCGGGCCGGATCCGCGTCGTGGAGGTCGGCGGCCGCAACGCGCTGGTGTTCCTCGGCCGGACGCACCTCTACGAGGGACGCGGCGTCGAGGCCGTCGTGCACGGCGTCCGGACGGCGCTCGCGGCGGGCGTGAAGACGATGGTGCTCACGAACGCGGCGGGCGGGCTCCGGCCCGAGCACCAGCGGGTGGGCGACCCGGTGCTGATCTCCGACCACCTGAACCTGTCCGGCGCGAACCCGCTGACCGGCGCGACGTTCCTCGACCTGACCGAGGCGTACTCGGCGCGCCTGCGGGCCCTGGCCAGGGAGGTCGACCCGACACTGTCGGAGGGTGTCTACGCGGCGTTCCGCGGCCCGACCTACGAGACCCCCGCCGAGATCCGCATGCTGCGCACGCTGGGCGCCGACATGATCGGCATGTCGACGGTGCTGGAGACGATCGCGGCCCGCCAGGGCGGCGCGGAGGTGCTCGGCATCTCGCTGGTCACCAACATCGCGGCCGGGCTGTCGGACGAGCCGCTCGACCACGAGGAGGTCCTCGCGGCGGGGCGCGCGTCGGCCGACCGCATGGGCACGCTGCTCGGCACCGTCCTGGGGAAGCTGTGAGCGACCTGCGCGCGCGGGCCGAGGAGTGGCTCGGCCAGGACCCCGACCCGCGGACCCGCGCCGAGCTGCGCGCGATCCTGGACGCGGGCGACGACGCGGCCCTCGCCGACCGGTTCGGGGCACGGCTGGAGTTCGGCACCGCCGGGCTGCGCGGCGAGCTCGGCGCCGGGCCGAACCGGATGAACCGGGTGACGGTCATGCGCGCCGCCGCCGGCCTCGCCGCCCGGCTGCCCGCCGGCGGCCGGGTGATCATCGGGTTCGACGCGCGGCACGGCTCCCGGCGGTTCGCGGACGACACGGCGGCCGTCATGAGCGGGGCGGGGCTGCGTCCCGAGGTGTTCGCCGATCCCGTCCCCACTCCCGTGCTCGCCCACTTCACCCGGGCGTTCGACGACATCGTGGCGGGCGTCATGGTCACGGCCAGCCACAACCCGCCGCGCGACAACGGCTACAAGGTGTACTGGGCCGACGGCGCGCAGATCGTCCCGCCGACGGACGCGGAGATCTCCGCCGCGATCGACGCCGTCGGCCGCGTGGACGAGCTGCCGCTCGGGGAGGGCTGGCCCGTCCACGAGGGCGCCGGCCTGTACCTGGACGCGGTGTCGTCCCTGCGCCTCGGCGGCGACCGGGACATCTCGATCGTCTACACGCCCATGCACGGGGTGGGGCGGGACGTCCTTCTCGCGGCGTTCGAGCGCGCCGGGTTCCCCGCGCCGATCGTCGTCCCCGAGCAGGCCGAGCCCGACCCGGACTTCCCGACCGTGCAATTCCCGAACCCGGAGGAGCCGGGCGCGCTCGACCTGGCGCTGGCGCTCGCCGAGGCCCGCGGCGCCGACCTGGTGATCGCCAACGACCCGGACGCGGACCGCTGCGCCGTCGCCGTCCCGGGCCCGTCCGGATGGCGGGCGCTGACCGGGGACGAGGTCGGCGGGCTGCTGGCCGAGCACGTGCTGCGGCACACCTCCGGCGACGACCGGCTGGTCGCGACGACGATCGTGTCCTCGTCGCTGCTGCGCTCGATCGCCGCCGCGCACCGCGTCCGGTTCGCCGAGACGCTCACCGGCTTCAAGTGGATTATGAAGGCGGGGGGATCCCCAGGCGGTTCCGGGGGGCGTGGGGGGTCGTCCCCCCACAGCGATCCTGTGCGGCTCGTGTTCGGGTACGAGGAGGCGCTCGGGTACAGCGTCGGCGACGACCGGGGCGTCCTCGTCAACGACAAGGACGGCATCGGCGCCGCGCTCGCCGTCGCCGCGCTCGCGGCGGACGCCAGGCGCGACGGCCGCACGCTGCTCGACCTGCTGGACGCGCAGGCCCGCCGGTACGGGCTGCACGCGACGTCGCAGCTGTCGGTCCGGGTGGAGGACCTCTCGCTGATCACGGCGGCGATGGCCCGGCTGCGCGCCGATCCCCCGCGCGAGCTGGGCGGGCGGCGCGTCGAGTCGTTCGACGACCTCGCCCGGTCCACCGGGGGCCTGCCGCCCACCGACGGGCTCCGGTTCCGCCTGGCCGGTGGGTCGCGGGTGGTCGTCCGCCCCTCGGGGACGGAGCCGAAGCTCAAGTGCTACCTGGAGGTCGTCCTCCCGGTGGAGGACGACGTCGCGGCGGTCCGCGCGCGCGCCGCCTCCGATCTGGAGGCCCTGCGCGCGGACGTCTCCGCGGCCGTCGGCTGATCGCACCCAGGTCAGGCGACCGCACCCGCGCCGCCTGACCGGCGGTCGGGCGACCGGCCGGAGGTCAGTCGGCCGTGGCCACGGCCGTGAGCAGCAGGCTGACGATCACTGCCAGGGGGCCGGCGAGCGAGGCCACCGCCGGGTAGGACCACGAGATCGTTCCCTTGGCGGCCCCGAGCTCCTGCGCCTTGGCCGCCTTGTCGGGCGCGCCCGACCGGGCCTTCGGGCGCTGCCGGTCCTTGATCTCGTTCAGCTGCTGCACCGCGTACGCGGTCGCCGTCCGCCCCCGCAGGTCGAAGCCCTTGCCCTTGCCCTGGCGGGCCTCCTTCTCGGCGCGGGCCTCCGCCTTGGCCTGCACCCGGGGCGAGGTCTGGAGGACCCACGCCCGGGTCTGCAGGTCCGTACCGTCCGGCCCGGCGAACACCACGGTCACGGCGTTCTTGCCCTCGATCCGGCGGACCGCGCCCCACGGCGCCCGGACGTCCCGCAGCGGGTTGCGGACCGTGATCCCGTCGTCGTCGCCCGCGAGGAGCGGCCGCAGCCCGAGCGTGTAGGCGATGCCGCAGCCGAGCAGCAGCACGAAGGCGATCGTCACCGTCGTCAGCGAGTACTCGGGATCACCGGTGATGCCGACGAACATGTCGACGATGTTGAGGGCGGCGAACACCAGCCACGTGTACGCGGCGACGCGACCGCCGGTGGAGCGAATGGTCATGGCCAGATCATGCCAGGGGCCGGGCGCCGCTCCACTTGAGCTGCGCGAAACCGGGCTTGATGACCCCGTTGATCAGTTCGAGCCGCTCGTTGAACGGCGCGAACGCCGACTTCATCGCGTTCACCGTGAACCACTGCAGGTCGTCCCATCCGTAGCCGAACGCGTCGGAGAGCTTGGCGAACTCCTCCGACAAGGTCGTGCCGCTCATCAGCCGGTTGTCGGTGTTGACCGTGACGCGGAAGCTCAGCCGCCGCAGCAGCCCGATCGGGTGCTCGGCGATCGACTTCGCCGCGCCCGTCTGGATGTTGGAGGTCGGGCACATCTCCAGCGGGATCCGCTTGTCCCGGACGTAGTCCGCGAGCCGGCCGAGCCGCGCCTCGCCGTTCTCGACCTCGATGTCATCGATGATCCGGACGCCGTGCCCGAGCCGGTCGGCGCCGCACCACTGGATCGCCTGCCAGATCGACGGCAGCCCGAACCCCTCGCCCGCGTGGATGGTGAAGTGCGCGTTCTCGCGCTGGAGGTACTCGAAGGCGTCCAGGTGCCGGGTCGGCGGGTACCCGGCCTCGGCGCCCGCGATGTCGAACCCGACGACGCCGAGGTCCCGGTACCGGACGGCCAGCTCGGCGATCTCCATGCTGCGCGCCTGGTGCCGCATCGCGGTGACGAGCGTCCCGACGCGGATCCCGAAGTCGGCGCGGCCGCGGGCGAAGCCGTCCAGGACGGCCTCGACGACCTGCTCCAGCGTCAGCCCGTTCCGCAGGTGCTGCTCGGGCGCGTACCGGACCTCGGCGTAGACGATCCCGTCTTTCGCCAGGTCCTCGGCGCACTCGTAGGCCACGCGGGTGAGCGCCTCGACGGTCTGCATCACCCCGACGGTGTGCGAGAACGTCTCCAGGTACCGTTCGAGCGATCCGGAGTTGGACGCCTCCTCGAACCACGTCCGCAGCGCGTCGGCGTCGGTGGTGGGCAGGTCCCCGTATCCGGTCTCCCGCGCCAGGTCGACGACGGTCGCGGGCCGGACCCCGCCGTCCAGGTGGTCGTGCAGCAGCACCTTCGGCGCGCGGCGGATGTCCTCGAGAGTCGGACGAACGTTCATTTCTCGAACCTACCCGCCCCCGCACCCTCGGGCGTCGTCAACTCTCGCCAACCCGGGGCCCGCCCACCGCCCTCGCGACCTGCGGACCTGCCGTCCCGCTACGCCCGTACGCGGTCGAGGAACCCGGCGACGAGCGGCGCGATCTCGGGCAGGTGGGTCTCCAGGGCGAAGTGCCCGGTGTCGAACAGGTGGAGCTCGGCGTCGGGGACGTCCCGCAGGTAGGCGCGGGCGCCGGGCGCGGGGAAGAAGGGGTCGCCCGCTCCCCAGACGATGAGGGTGGGCGGCCTGTGCCGGCGCAGCCAGTCCTGCCAGCGGTCGTAGCGTTCGATGTTGGAGTGGTAGTCGAAGGCCAGCGCGATCTGGGCCTCCTTGCGGCCCGGCAGGTCGAGGAAGTGCTGGTCGAGGGTCCAGCCGTCCGGTGCGAGCGCCTCGGGGTCGGCGACGCCCGTCTCGTACTGGCTCCGGGTGCCGTCCAGGGTCAGCAGGCCGCGGACCGCCTCCTGCGCCCCCGGCGCTCCGGGACGCAGGGCGATGAAGTCGCGGGCGCCGTCCGACAGGCCCTCGGCGTAGGCGTTGCCGTTCTGGACGACCAGCCCCGCGATGCGCTCGGGCCGCCGCTCGGCGAGCCGGAACCCGACCGGCGCCCCGAAGTCGAACACGTACATGGCGAAACGGGTGAGCCCGAGCCGCTGGACGAAGCCCTCCATGACCCCGGCGAGCGCGTCGAAGGAGTAGGCGAAGTCGTCCGGCGCGCCCGTGTGGCCGAAACCGGGGTAGTCCGGGGCGATCAGCCGGTAGCGGGCGCCGAGGACGTCGATGAGCCTGCGGAACTGGTGCGACGCGGACGGGAAGCCGTGCAGAAGCAGCAGGACGGGCGCGTCCTCCCGTTCCGGCAGGGACTCGCGGTAGAAGACGCGGACGCCGCCGACGTCGACGTGCCGGTGGGCGATGCGCGCGATCGAGAACATCTCTAACGCCTCTCTATGGAAACAATGCATTAGATATAGCCATCGATCACCTAACGGGTCAACCCTTCGAGGTACCGTTAGGGCATGAGCGACCCGGACCCGCTGATCGGTGAGCCGCCCGCGCTGGACCTGGTCAACACGCGACCGGTCGGCGCCGACCTGCTGGCCACGCCCGACGACCTGCGGGCGTGGCTGCGCCTCCAGGCCGACCGATCCGATGAGGCCCGGGCCTACGCCGCCGCGGAGATCGGGGCCGAATCGCTGGCCGCCGTCCGGGACGTCCGGGAGCACGCGGCCCGGGCCCTCGACCGCGTGCGCCGCGGCGAGCCGCCCTCGGCCGGCGACCTGGAGGCGCTCAACCGGGCCCAGCGCGCCGCGCCCGCCGTCACCGAACTGGTCCGGGACGGGCGGGCGCTGCTCGCGGCACGCCGCCGGACCGGCCCGCCCGCGCTCCGCCCCGCGGCCTGGCTGGCCGAGGCCGCCGCCGAGCTCCTCACCGACCCGGCGGTCACCAGGGTCCGGCAGTGCGAGGCCGACGACTGCGTGATGCTCTTCCTCCCCGCCCACCCCCGCCGCCGGTGGTGCTCGGCGGCCCGCTGCGGCAACCGCGTCCGCGTCGCGCGCCACTACCGGCGCCACCGGCCGGCGGACGCCGGGCCCGCGTCCTCCTGACGTCATGAGACGGGGGCACGCACCGGTGCCCCCGCCTCAGATGCCGAACGGTCGGTGTTCTTCCGGACGGTCAGTGCTTGGCCTTCGCGTACTCGCCCATGCCGCCCGCGAAGTCGTACACGACGCAGGGCTCTTCCCCGACGATCCAGGCGTCGTGGCCGGGCGGGAGGATGAACACATCCCCCGGGCCGACCTCCTGTTCGGCGCCGTCCCGCGTGAGGACGTGCATCCGCCCCTCGGCCACGTAGCCGTTGTGGTGCACCTCGCAGAGCTCGGTGCCCGCGAGGTCCTTGACCGACTCCGTCCAGCGCCATCCGGGCTCGAACGTCGCCTTGGCGAAGACGAGGTCGCCGAGGTTGACGATCTCGATGTGCCCCCTGGGGAAGTCACGCCGGTCGTCCGGCTTCTCGATGCTCTTGATCTCGGTCATGATGGGTCCCCCTTCCTCCATCACCTTTCACGCTCGCACCGGCACTGACCTGCGTCAAGACGTCCGGGCCGGATGGCTCGCGCCGCCTCCGCAACAGCAGCGCCGGGGTCGCCAGGGACAGGACGCCCGCGATCGCGACGGCGGTGCGGGGACCGGTGGCGGCGGCCAGCAGGCCCCACAGCCCGGTCATGGCCGCGATCGTGAGCTTGCCGGTGATCGACCACGCCGACAGCACCCGCGCGACCCGGTCGGACGGCGTGTGCTCCAGCCGGTAGGCGGCGTACAGCGGGTTGAACACCCCCATGCACGTGATGAGGCCGAGTTCGACCGCGATGACGAGCACCAGCCCGGCGGTGCCCGGACCGACGAAGGCCAGGCCGAGCAGCCAGCACGCGCGCAGCGTCCCGAAGACGAGCATGATCCTGCGCCGCCCGTGGCGCGCGGCGAGCCGCCCGGACAGCCGCGAACCGGCGAGACCGCCGACGCAGGGCGCGGCGAACGCCAGCGCGTACTGCCACGGGGCGAAGCCGAGGCCGCCCAGCATCAGCACGGCCAGCACCGGAGCCGTCGCCATGATCAGGCCGCCGACCAGGATCTGGTTGAGGAACAGCGGGCGCAGCGCCGGGCTGGTGAGGATGTGGCGCCACCCTTCGAGCAGGTCACCGGCCCGGAGCCGGCCGCCCCGCTCCGGGCCGCGGGACGGGCGCGGCTCCGTCCCGCCGATCGCGCGGATCCCGGCGGCCGACAGCACGAAGCTCGCGGCGTTGGCCGTCACGGTCACCAGCGGGCCGAACAGCCCGATCGCGGCCCCGCCGAGCGGCGGCCCGAGCATGAGGGCGGTCCAGTTCGTGGACTCCAGCCGCCCGTTCGCGATGACCAGGTCCTCCGGCCGGACGAGGGCCTTGAGGCAGGCGCCGCTCGCCGCGGTGAACGCGATGTCGGCCGCGGCGACCACGACCGACACCACCAGCAACTGGACGAAGCCCAGCCCGCCGAGGAGGAACGCGGCGGGCAGGCTCAGCAGCGCGGCGCACCGGACCAGGTCCATCGCGATCATCACGGGCCGCTTGCGGCGGAACTCCACCCAGGGGCCGAGCGGCACCGCCACCGCCGCTCCCACGAGCAGTCCCGCGGCGGCCAGCGCCGACACCCTCGCCGGCCCGGCGTGCAGCACGGTGATCGCGATCAGGGGGAACGCGTCGAAGGCGAGCCACGTCCCGACCGCGCTGACCGAGTAGGCCGCCCAGAGCCACCCGAACGGCCGTCCGAGCGACCGTCCCTCCCCCGTGCGCACTCCTGACCACGCCCTTTCCGCCGCCGTGCTCCCACCGGCCGCGCCTGCGGCGGCCGGGAAGATCAAAGCGGGCGGCGGGGGGCCGGATCAAACAACCGTCCGTCCCGGCGCACAACCGGTCGTTGTGGGGCGTGCGGAGCGGCGCGGGGCCGGTCCAGAGCCGGGCAGGCGGCTACCGCACCGACGTCTCGGCGGCGTAGACGATGACGTTGTCGGTATAGCTGCGCCTGCCCCGGTCGAACGAGCCGCCGCAGGTGACCAGGCGGAGCCCTGGATGGTCGAGCGGGCCGTAGACGCGCCCGGTCGGGAACCGGTCCTTCGGGACGCGTTCCACGGACTCGACGGTGAACACGGCCACCCGCCCGTCCGCGCGGCTCACCTCGACGCGGTGCCCGGGCCTCAGCCGGCCCAGGTCGTAGAAGACCGCGGCGTCCTTCGCCGAATCGACATGGCCCAGGATGACCGCCGCGCCGCGTTCTCCAGGGGTCGGCCCGCCCTCGAACCAGCCGGCCTCCCCCGGCCGTCCCGCCGGGGGGACCCGCACCGCGCCCCCTGCCTCGAGGCCCAGGCGGACCAGCGGCGCCCGCACGCCGATGGACGGGACGTCCACCCGGACCGGCAGGGAGCGGCCGAGCACCGGCCCGTACCGCTCGACCGGCCGTGGGGTCGCGGCCCACGCGGGCGGGCCGGGCGGTCCGGCCGGACCGCTCAGCCCGAGGACGACCGCGGCGAGACCGGCGGCCGACAGGACCGCCGCCAACCCCCAAAGGCCCCACCGGCCGCCCTTTCCCCGCATCGTTCCTTCCATCCTCCGAGAATTGCCGACGCCGCCTTTGAGAAAGGCGAACTAATTAGACGGTCGCGCCATTACGACGGCGGACGGCAATGGCGCCGGCGCCGATCCCGCCGAGCAGCAGGACGCCGCCGCCGGCCAGAAGGGCGGTGTCCGCGCCGCCCGTCCCGCCGCCGAGCCCCGTCGCCGCCCCGCCGGTCGGAGTGGACTTCGCCATCGGACGCGCCTTGCCGTCCACGACGTGGACCTCGCCGACCCCCTTGAACCCGCCGCACCTCACCAGCACCGTGTAGGTACCGGGGAAGGTGTCCTTCTTGATGGTCGCGAGACCGGACCGGCCGTCGACCTCCTCCGCCCCGTTCAGCGGGACGGCCCCGCCCACGAAGGCCAGCGAGCCCGCCGTGCCGTCGACCTCGCACTTCTTGCCCACCACCGTGACCTGCTCGCCGGGACGGGCCTGCGCGGGCTGCACGACGACGTCGCCGGTGTCGGCCATCGCGGGCGCGGCCAGACCGAGCGTCGCCGCGCCGATCACCAGGCCGAGAAAGGTCGCCTTTCCGAGTCGCATGTTCTCCCCATATCGACACGGCGGCCTACTCGACTTTCAGCCCGTCTACCCGTGCCCCCTTATGCCCTCATCTGATGAGGGCGGCACCCGATTGGTTCGGTGATCCTTTTCAGCGCCCGACGAAGCACCCATCCTCCCCGATCCGGAAAAGGTTGGCGTGATAGCCGACACACCTCCGCTCAGGAGAACGAGGCCGGGCCCCCTCGTCGAGGGGGCCCGGCTGGAGCGAACCGGTCAGTTCAGACTGAACTTCACTTCTGGGTGGTCTTGGGGGCATCCTTCGGTGGGCAGTTCTGGCCTTCCTCGCGCTCCCTGCGCATGGCCCCAACCGCGGTTACGGCTCCGGCCAGGACCGCCGTTCCAACGAATTGGCGTCGGGTCATCCCCATGACTGTTCTCCGTTCTCTCGATTTTCGCTGACTACGGGACCGAGCCCGCAGATCGGACCGTCCCTGCGCGAGGCCCGGAGGCAAGAGCACTTGACCTGACGCCTGACGGGGCGCCCGCGCGGATCCCCGTGCGGTCCTCATGGGGAGAGCGGTAGCGGGCGGTTGTCGACGATGCGCTTCATCACGATGGTGGAGGTCAGGCGCCGCACGCCGGGCAGCGTGGCGAGCGTCTCGTCGCGGATGGCCGCGTAGCCGTCGAGATCGGGGGCCAGCACGCGCAGGAGGTAGTCCGGATCTCCGAAGAGCCGCTCGGCGTGGCGCACGTGCCGGACCTCCGCGAGGGCGGTCTCGAAGTCGACGATCGTGGCGGCGTCCTCGCGGTCCATGGTGACGGCGACCAGCACCTCCAGGCCGAACCCGACCGCCGCCGGATCGACCAGCGCGCGGTACCCCGTGATGACGTTCGCCCGCTCCATCTCGCGCAGGCGCCGGTGGCACGGCGCGGCACTGAGCCGGACCCGCTGGGCGAGTTCGGTGACGGTCAGCCTTCCCTCACCCTGGAGCTCGGCAAGGATCTTTCGATCGATGTGATCCATGAGCACGATTCTTTCTCCAATCCTCGCTATACGGCAATGATTGGCAAGAATGCTGCGCGGAAATTGATCTACTCTTCCCCCAGGGGGTGGACGGCCGGTCCGCGATCGGAAGGGGTGACCCGATGGGGGAGGCGGCGGACCTGCTGCCGGTCGCGGCGGCCGTCTTCGCGGTTCCGCAGTTCCTGCCGCAGCTCGTCCGGGTCCTGCGCGCCGGCGACACGACCGGCGTGTCATGGTCGTGGGCGGCCCTGACCAGCGTCGGCAACGGCGGATGGATCGTCTACTTCACGCTGTCGCGGTTCTGGACCGCACTGGTGCCCGCCGTCTCGGCGACCGTGCTCGCCGGGGTGCTCGCGCTCCTGCTCGGACGCCGCGACGGCGTCCCCCGCCGTCCCGCCGCGCTGGCCGCCGCCTGGGCCGCCCTGCTCGTCCTCGCGTGGGCGGCGACCGGCCGCGCGGGAATCGGCACCGTCCTGGCGGCATCGTTCGTCCTCCAGGTCGCCCCCTCGGTGTGGACCGCCTACCGCACGCCCCGGCCGACCGGCATCTCCCGCGGGACCTGGCTGCTCATCCTGGCCGAGCTCCTCTGCTTCGGCCTCTACGGCCTCCACCAGGGGGACCCGCGCCTGATCGCCCTCGGCTGGACGGGCGTCGCCGCGAGCCTCCTCATGCTCGGGCGCGCCCAGTACGCCATGGCCACCTCCCCCGGCGCGGCGGCCGCCGCCCCGGAACCGTCCGACGGGGCCAGATGAGCCTCAGTCGTTCGCGGGGGCCATGTTCCAGTCGCGCGGGAGTTCGGCGTCGCAGAGCGCGCAGAAGAAGTGGCCCTCCTTGACCAGGTTGCGTTCCTGGCATTCGGGGCAGCGGCGGAAGACCATCGGGTCGGTGAAGCGGCCCGGGTGCTCCAGGCCGGCCCGCTCCAGTGCGTCGCCGACGGCCGGCCAGGAGTCGGGGTCCGGGCAGTAGCCGGTCGACTGGTTGCTGACTCCTGTCACGGCCCACCGGCCGCCGGGTCCGGCGAAGGTGATCTCACCGGCGCTGAGGACGGGCTCGCCTCCAGCGCAGACGACGTGCTCGCTGCGCCGCGGCGCCAGGTGCAGGACGCCGTCCAGGTCCACGACGAAGGTGAACGGCTCCGCCAGCTCGTCCTCGTCGCGCGTGGCGAGCCAGGAGGTGAACTCGGCCGGCGACGCGATCCGCCGTCCCGCGTTGCCCGGTCGTACCGTGGCGAGGAACTCGGGCGGACCCACGTAGGAGTATCGGCGCGGCCTGGAGGTCATCTGGGGAAAGTAGCAATCCGCGTTGCCGCGTGGGGGCACCGCGAGCGTCGGCGCTAGTGGTCGGCGATGGTGAACAGCTGGCCGGGCGCGCGTGCGTCGCAGGGGAGCTGGAGGACCGGGGCACGAACGGCGGGCGCCCCCTTCACGCCGACGCAGAGTTCGCTTTCCTGGGATCGCAGCTGGACGCCGCCCTTCAGTGCCCGGAGGTCGAAGCGCTCCGGTCGGCTGCGGTCGCAGGCGTCGTCGGCCAGGGGCGCGCCGGGCTCGAACGAGGCGTTCACGACCCCCATGCAGCCGTCGCCGAAGTCCGGGTCCTGGGTGGTGACGCGCCACAGCGGCCCGTCACGCGTGAGCCGGCGCGGTGGGAAGCTCTCGGCGCAGCGCGCGAGGAACACGAGTCCGGCCCGGTCGTTCCGGCGTTCGGACAGGCAGAACCCCCTGAGCCGGAGCGTCGCTCCCGCCGGTGGGCCCGCGGGTGAGGTGTTCGGGGCCGGCTTGGAGGGGCCGGTGCGCTGGGACGGGCGGGTGAGGACGAACCCGGCGGCGATGGCGGCCACCGTCACCGCGGCGGTGACGACGGCGGTCACCGCGGCGGTGACGACCGTGATGCCCCGCTTCGACCGCCGGAACCGTTTCGGGCCTTCTTCCGGTACCGGGTCGTCCCTTGGCGCCGCTTCGTCCCCTGGCACCGCTTCGTCCCCTGGCACCGCTTCGTCTAAGTGCGCCGGGTTCTCGTCCCGGACGGGCGGGGCGGGCGGTTCGGCGGGCATCGGGTAGAGGAGGCGCTCCCGGGCGGTCAGCCACCGGGTGACGTCTCCGTCGCAGACCTCGACGAGAGCCGCCACGACCTCGCGGCGGGGCACGGTCTTGCGGTGCAGGGCCGTGGCCAGTGTGGACGACGGAAGCGGGAAACCGCCCCCGGCGGAAGTGCGCCGCTCGATTTCCTTGAAAGTCAGGCCGCTGCGTTCCCGGAGCCTTCTCAACGCCACGACGAACTGTTCCTCGGTGGTCATCTCGAAAGGGTCGAGTTCGGCCTCGTGGTCCTCCACGCGCAGAGTGTCGCAGAGCGCCGCGTTCGGGTCCATCCCGAACGCTCGAACGCGTGCGAACCCCTGATCAGGACGGCTTGACTGCTCCATGCCGCGCATTGCGGCACGTTGCGCGACGGCACTTCCGCTTTCGCGCCGAGCATGTGGAGGAGTTGCAGATGCACCGGTTCCGTACGATCGGACTCGGCCTGGTGGCGGCGGCGGCGCTCGTCGGGAGCGCCACGCCGGCCATGGCCGCCCCCGCCTCCCCGGCCGCCCCGGTCCGTCCGGCGAAGTCGTGCCCGCCCGACATCTACTACAAGGTCAAGTCGAAGAAGGTCGTCAGCTACTGGGTGCCCGGCACGCACTTCGTGGACGGCAAGGGCGGCAAGGTCACCGGCAAGGTCGAGCGGTCGTGGACCAAGTCGGCGACGCTGGAGGCCGGCGCGGAGGCGTCCATCAGCGCGGTGTGGGCCTCGGTCAAGGTCCAGGTGTCCGCGTCGGCGACCAAGAGCAACAACGTGACCGTGGGCCACTGGTACGAGCACAAGATCAGCAAGAGGAAGTACGGGCACATCCGCTACCGCGTGATCGGCTACAAGGTGCTGTTCGAGAAGCACCAGACCCTCGGGAACTGCAAGGACAGGTTCCTGGACGCCTTCTACGGCAACATCCCGACCACCAGGGAAGGCTGGAAGTACTGGGAGACGAAGCAGCCGTAGCGCAGGCCGCGCGGCCTCGGACCCGGCCGGCCGCCGCACACCGCGGCTCCGGGCTCGGGGCGACCGCCCTCACCCGCTTGCACCGCGCGGGTGAGGGCGGGCCGGCCGCGCCCTCCCGGCGGTCAGCCGACGCGGAAGCCGAGAACGATCGAGCGGTCGGGCTCCGAGAGGTACTGGCTGTAGATGCCGACTTCGCTGATCTCCGGTCTCCCCCGGCTCACGACCGTGAATTCGCAGCCGGGATTCTGCTGGCATTCGTCCTTGGGGTCGTTGAGCCTGATGGACATCACCGAAGGCTGCCCCCTCCCCCACGTGAGGACGGATTCGACCATCCCGTCCACATCGCACTTCCGCGCGGCGAAGGTGGCGTCATCGCACAACTCTGACTCCACGTACACCTTGTCCACGTCATTCGCCCTCTTGACGGTGACGACCTTCCCCGGGATCGATGTCATCCTTTCGACCGCTTCCCGGTTCGCCAAATAACGTGCGTTATCTCGCTTTTCCCGGCCTTTCTGCTGCGTGATGTCCGTGAAAGCGGCAAGGGGCACCGCGGCGAGGCCGAGCGCCAGGACGCCGCCCAGCGCGACGAGGAGGAGCTTCACCTCGCGCCACCGCAGCGCCCGCGGGCGCGTCCGGCCCGGCGGTGGATCAGGCGGCTGGACGACGGTCGGCGGCGCGGGCTGCCGGTCCCGGGCGAGCGCGGCGAGCCGGGTGTGGAGCTGGCCGGCGGTCGGACGCTGCGACGGGTCGCGTCGCAGCAGTGCCCTGAGGACCGGTTCCAGAGGGCCGGCGTGAACGGACGGGTCGGGGTCGCGGGTGGCGATGGCGACGAACACCGCCCCCGTGGTCGCGCCTCCGAACGGGGGGCGTCCCTCCACCGCGGCGTAGAGCGTGGCCCCGAGCGACCACAGATCGGACGCGGCCGCGACCTCGTGACCGCTCACCTGCTCCGGTGACATGTAGGCGGGAGTGCCGAGGACCGCACCCGTCGAGGTCAGGGTCGCATCGCCCTCGACGGCCGCGATGCCGAAGTCGGTCAGGACCGCGCGGTCGTCCTCCAGCAGGACGTTCGCGGGCTTGATGTCGCGGTGCGTGATGCCGGCCTGGTGCGCCGCCCGCAGAGCGTCGAGCACCTGGAGCCCGATCCGCGCGACCCGGTCGGGCGGCAGCGGCCCATCGGCCTTCAGGAGGTCCTCCAGGGAGCGTCCGCGCACCAGTTCCATGATGATCCACGGCCGCCCGTCCTCACCGGTGACGCGGTCGTGGACGGTGACGATCCCCGGATGCCGCAGCCGGGCGGCGGCGCGCGCCTCCCGCTCCAGCCGCGCGATCCAGGTCCGCCGCCCGGCCTCGTCGAGGTGCTCGGGCAGGCGCAGTTCCTTGACCGCCACCTCGCGGTCGAGGTGCTCGTCGTGGGCGCGCCAGACCGCTCCCATGCCGCCGCGGCCGAGCAGGGAGACCAGCCGGTACCGGCCCGCCGGCATGCGCTCGCCGGCGTCGGGCGCCTGCCGCGAGCCCTCCCGTCCCCACGGCTCCACCGGCGGCACCCCTCACAGGAACACTCGTGTCTGATCGACCCTGATCGAGATCATCTCAGATGCCGGCCCGCGTGGGCGAGGCAACGGCGTGCGCCCGGGACGCCGGTCAGGCGTCCCGGGCGCACGCCGGTCGGCAGTTGCCCCGAGTGCCCCGCAGCGCGCGGGACGGGGCCGCCGTCACACAGGTCAGCCGGTTGTGAGGGGCAGGGTCAGGGTGCTGCCGGCCAGGTCGACCTTGACCTTGGTCCCCGCCGGGTAGCGGAGCGTGTAGGCGTGGTCGGTGGCCAGCACCATCAGGCCGATCCGGTGGCCGGGCTTGAAGACGTAGTCGTACGGCTGCATGGGCCAGCTGAACGTGTAGTCCTCGCCCGCCTTCACCGGGGTGCTCCGCCAGATCGACGCGCGGTTGCGGACGTCCGTCCAGCCGCGCGTCACGATCTTGAACGGGGAGACGGCGGTGGTGTACTTGCGGACGGTCCGGCAGCCCTCGTCACCGGGGATCGAGTCGCCGTAGCACCACCGGTCGGACGTCGGGACGAAGCCGGAGACGCGCTCGTCGGAGCCGTAGTCGACCAGGAGGGCCGACAGGTACGGCGAGCGGCCGTCGACGGAGGCGCGCAGCTTGATCCGCGCCGTGCCGCTGAGCCTCATGGCCTTGGTCAGCTTCGGCGTGAGGTACATCAGCCGGTTCGGGTCGGCCGCGTCCGGGTTCGCCGCCAGGTCCTCGGCCTTGCGGGACGGGTCGTCCACGAGCTGCTGGGTGCCGTGGCCGCGCGCGCCGAGGCCCTTGGCCGACAGTCCGAGGGGAACGGGACGGGCCGAGGCCTCCGGCCAGTCCTTGTGGGTCTCCCACTGGCCCGGCGTGCGCTCAAGGTCGACCTTGGGCTGCCGCATGATGTCGTTGCGGACGTTGTAGAGCTCATGCGCGAACCACAGGTTCAGCGTTTCGAGCCACACGCTCTGGCGGACGTCCAGGGGCTCGTCGTGCGCGGCCTGGTGGATCCAGAGCTTCCGGTCGACCCCGGCCTTCTTCAGGCCGTCCCACAGCAGGGACATCTGGATCGGCTTGACGTTCCAGTCGGCCAGGCCGCTGGTCATGAACACGCTCGCCTTGAAGTGGGGCGCGGACTTGGCGAAGTTCCGCTCGTCCCAGGTCCGGTTGTAGTCGCCGGTGACCCGGTCCATCTTCTTCTCGAGGTCGTGCATGACGGGCGCGCACACCTCGAGGTCGTGGCGGGTCAGCACGGCCTTGGCGTGCAGGTCGAGGTCCTCGCCCTCCCAGCCGTCCGGCGCGACGACGCCGCCGTTGGCGCGGTACTCGTCGTACCAGTTGGAGACCCCGGAGATGGACACGACCGTCTTGAGGCCGGGCACGCGGGTCGCGGCGGTCGCGAGGGGCAGCGTGCCGTCGTAGGACTTGCCGGCCATCGCCACGTTCCCGGTCGACCAGCCCGCGCGGATCCTGTTGCCCTGGGCGTCGTACGCGGCCGCCTTGCCGGTGAGCCACTCGATGACCGACTTCATGCCCTGCGTCTCGTTCGGGCCGACGGCGGTGGGGCAGCCGTCGGAGTCGCCCGTGCCGAGGGTGTCGGCGGCGAGGACGGCGTAGCCGCGCGAGACGAAGTAGTTGTCGTAGTAGACGCGCGAGTAGCTCGTCGGGCCGGGCGGGCCGGGCGGCGGCGTCCACGGCGCGAGGCGCGGGTAGTCGGTGACGTCGGCCGGGTGGTACGGCGGGTCCTGCGTGCCGGCGTAGTAGGGGCTGCCCTCCAGGATCGAGGCGACCTTGAGGCCGCCGCTCGTCTCCTTGGGGCGGGTGATGTAGACGGAGACGCGGTCGCGTTCGCCGTCCTTGTCGCTGTCCACGGTCGTCTCGACGAACACCTTCTCGCGGATGGCGTCCTTGAACGAGAACGTGGGCTGCGTCTTACCGTCCTTCACCACGATGTGGGGACGTCCCGCGTCGGCGTACGCGGGCACGGTTCCGGCCACCAGGCCGACCGCGCCTGCGAGCGCCGCGACGGGCAGGAGTGAGAGTCGCAACGTCCGCTCCTTGGCTGCTGAGAGAAACCTGATCAGCTTCCAGAGCGGACACAACGCCCGTCAACGGTGATTCTTAACAAAACGGTCGGTTCACGCGATGCGGTCGATGACCAGGGGGTGCGCGGACGCGGCGCCGCCTGCCCCGATGTCGAAGGCCCCGTCGAGGGCCTCCAGCGCGCGGCCGAACCTGGCCTCGTCGTCGGCGTGCAGCGTCAGCAGCGGCCGCCCCTCCTCGACCGTGTCGCCCGGCTTGGCGTGGCAGACGACGCCCGCGCCGAACGAGACCGGGTCCTCCTTGCGTGCCCGGCCGGCGCCGAGACGCCAGGCCGCCACCCCCACCCCGTAGGCGTCCAGCCTGGTCAGGATGCCCGAGGACGGGGCCGTGACCACGTGGGTCTCGCGGGCGGCCGGCAGCGGCGCGTCGGGGTCGCCGCCCTGCGCGGTGATCATGCGGCGCCAGGCGTCCATGGCGGAGCCGTCCCGCAGCGCGTCGGCCGGGTCCCTGCCCGAGATCCCGGCGGCGTCGAGCATCTCCCGCGCCAGCGTCAGGGTCAGCTCGACCACGTCGGACGGTCCGCCTCCGGCGAGCACCTCCACCGACTCGGCCACCTCGACGGCGTTGCCGACCGCGTTGCCGAGCGGCCTGTCCATGGCGGTGAGCAGGGCGACCGTGCGCAGCCCGTGGTCGGAGCCGATCGCGACCATCGTCTCGGCCAGCTCCCGGGCGCTGTCGACCGTCTTCATGAACGCGCCCGAGCCGACCTTGACGTCCAGCACCAGCGCGCCCGTGCCCTCGGCGATCTTCTTCGACATGATCGACGAGGCGATCAGCGGGATCGACTCCACCGTGCCGGTGACGTCGCGCAGCGCGTAGAGCTTGCGGTCGGCGGGCGCGAGGCCGCTGCCCGCCGCGCAGATCACCGCGCCCGCCGAGCGCAGCACGTCCAGCATCTCCGCGTTCGACAGCGACGCCCGCCAGCCGGGGATCGACTCCAGCTTGTCGAGCGTCCCGCCGGTGTGGCCGAGGCCGCGTCCCGACAGCTGCGGGACGGCCGCGCCGCACGCGGCCACCAGCGGCGCCAGCGGCAGCGTGATCTTGTCGCCCACGCCGCCGGTGGAGTGCTTGTCGGTGGTCGGACGGTCCAGCGCCGACCAGTCCATCCGCTCGCCGGAACGGATCATGGCCTCGGTCCAGCGGGCCACCTCGGCCCGCGACATGCCGTTCAGCAGGATCGCCATCGCCAGCGCCGACATCTGCTCCTCGGCGATCGCGCCCCGGGTGTAGGCGTCGACCGCCCAGTCGATCTGCTCGGGGGCCAGCGCCCCGCCGTCCCGCTTGGCGCGGATGACATCGATGGCGTCCACGAGATCCTCTCTGTGCCGGTCAGGCCCGGCCGGCCAGGCTGCCGGCCAGGGTCGTCGAACAGGGTGCCGGTCAGGCCCGGTCCACGAGGTCGTCGGGACCGAACGCGTCCGGCAGGACGTCCGACATGGGCAGGATGCCGCGCGTCGTCTCCAGCAGCATCGGGGCGCCGCCGTGCTCCCACAGCAGCTGCCGGCAGCGCCCGCACGGCATCAGCGGGTTCCCGTGCCGGTCGACCACCGCCATGGCGACCAGCCGGGGCCGCTCGGACTTGCCGGGCCCGTGCAGCGCCGACACCACGGAGCACTCCGCGCACAGGCCGACGCCGTACGACGCGTTCTCCACGTTGCATCCGGTGATGATCCGGCCGTCGTCCACCAGCGCGGCGGCGCCGACCGGGAACCCGGAGTACGGGCAGTACGCGCGAGCCATGGCCTCCCGCGCCGCGGCACGCAGAGCACCCCAGTCAATCTCCATAAGGCCCTACCTTTCTGGGGGGACGACCCCCCAAACCCCCGACAAGGCGGCTGACCGGTGTCCTCCGCTCCGCTCCGCTGGCGATCCGCTGCGGCCACCGGTCAGCGTGCCTCACCACGCCGGTACCTGAGCCCGTTGGCGGCGGGCATGCGGAGGCGCTGGCTGGCCAGGGCCAGGACGAGCAGGGTCGTCAGGTGCGGGGTGAATGAGACCAGCTCGCCGGGGACGAGTTCGCTCAGCAGGAACCAGGTGAGCAGCGCGGCGGCCGCCACCAGCGACAGCACGGAGCCGACGACGGCGGCGCGCATGTCGCGGCGGACCGCCACGTCCAGCGCCGCCTGCGGGAGCAGCCGGTTCGCGCGCACGCCCTGCCAGACGGCCACGCCGATCAGCAGGATCGCGACGAACAGCAGGAGCGCGTGCACCGACTGGCCGCCGCCGCGCACGTTCATCGCGTCGGTGTAGCCGAACAGCAGCGAGCCCGCGGCGAGGCCGCCCGGACGCCAGTTGCCGAAGATCATCGCGGCGAGGCCGATGAACCCGCGGCCGTTGGTCTGGCCGTCCTGGTAGAACGGCGCGGCGACGGTGACGAGGAACGCGCCCGCCAGTCCCGCGAACCCGCCCGAGATCATCACGGCCGCGTACTTCATCCGGTACACCTGCACGCCGAGCGACTCGGCCGCGTAGGGGTCCTCGCCGCACGAGCGGATCCGCAGGCCGAACGCCGTCCGCCACAGCACGAAGAAGCTGGCCGGGACGAGCAGCACCGCCACCAGCGTCAGCAGCGACATGTCGCTGGTCAGGCCGCGCAGGATGCCCGCGAGGTCCGACACCAGGAACCAGTGGTGCTTCTCCAGCGAGCCGAGCCAGTCGGGGCTCTGCCAGTCGCCGATCCTGCCGCCGGACAGCACCGGCAGCGTCAGCGTCTGGACCGGATCGACGGGGGGCGACTGCCGGGGCCCGCCGCCGAGCGCCTTCGCCTCCCCCTTGTCGAAGATCAGGCCGGCGAGGAACTGCGTGAGCCCCAGCCCGAGGATGTTGATCGCGACACCGGACACGATGTGGTCGACGCCGAACGACACGGTCGCGATGGCGTGCAGCAGCCCGCCGAGCGCACCGCCGATGATCCCGGCGAGGACGCCGATCCACGGGCCCCACTGGTAGCCGGCCCACGCACCGGTCCAGGTGCCGAGGATCATCATGCCCTCGAGGCCGATGTTGATCACGCCGGACCGCTCGGACCACAGGCCGCCGAGCCCGGCCAGGAAGATCGGCACGGCGAGGCGCAGCGCGGCGCTGACCGTCCCGCTGGAGGTCACCGGGTCGGCGTCGTCGATCACCCGGACCAGCGACAGCAGCACCAGCAGGCCGGAGGCGATGAGCAGGTAGTGCGGCCAGCGCAGCCGGCGCTTGCCGTTCACGGCCTTCCTGGCGGAGGCCGTCTCGGTCGCGGTGCTCATGAGGCACTCCCAGCGGCCTCGCGGGCCAGGTCGTGGCCGGTGGCCAGCTCGGCGGCGACGGCCCGCTGCTGGAGCCGGATCTCCCAGCGCCGGACGAGCTCGTACACGATGACGACGGTCAGCACGACCACGCCCTGCATGACCCCGACGATCTCCTTCGGCACGTCGACCTCCTGGAGGACGTCGGAGGTCTGGTCGAGGAACGCGAACAGCAGCGCGGCGAGCGCGATGCCGGCCGGATGGTTGCGGCCGAGCAGCGCGACCGTGATGCCGGTGAAGCCGAGCCCGGCCGGGAAGTTCAGCGAGTACTCGTAGGACGCGCCGAGCAGCTCCGGCATGCCGATCAGGCCCGCCACCACTCCGGACGCGACCATCGTGTAGACGATCATGCGGCGGGCGTTGACGCCGCTGGCCTGCGCGGCCGACGGCGACAGGCCCGACACCTTCAGGTCGAACCCGAACCGCGTGTGGTTGATGACGACCCAGAACACGATGCCGACCAGGATCGCCAGCGGCAGCAGCCCGTACACGTCGCCGGGCAGGTCGATGCCGATCGAGGACAGGAGGCCGTTCAGGCCGCCGACCCGTCCCGACTCGGAGATCCGCGGCGTCGCGACGTTGTTGCTGCCCGGCCGGACCTCGGCGAGCCGCTTGTCGTTCAGCAGGTAGGCGATCAGCCCGGTGGCGATCGCGTTCAGCATGATCGTGGACAGCACCTCGCTGACCCCGCGGGTCACCTTCAGCACGCCCGCGATGGCCGCCCACAGCCCGCCGACCACCATCGCCGCGATGATCGTCAGCATCTGGCCGAACGGGGCGGGCAGCGCCAGCGCGCCGCCGAGCGCGGCGGCGAGGAACGCGGCGAGCCGGTACTGGCCGTCGACGCCGATGTTGAGCAGCGCCATCCGGAAGCCGATCGCGACCGCCACGGCCGACAGGTAGTAGCGGGTGGCGCGGTTGAGGATGTCGACGATCGAGTTCTCGGTCGTGCCGTAGTCGACCATGCTCTGGATCGAGCTGACCGGGTCGGCGCCGGTGATCCGCAGCAGGATCATCGTGATGCCGAGGGAGATCAGCAGCGCCAGCACCGGCGCGCCGATCTTCAGGCCGAGACCGCGCGGGCCGAGACCGCGCAGCATCGCCTTCCACGACGGCACCGTCTCCGGTTCCGCCGGGCCGGACGGCTTGGCGGCGGTCCGCTCCGGTCCGCCGGCCGCCTCGCCCGGCCGCGGCGCGGGAACGTCGCCGGACCGCGTCCCGGACCCGCCGCCGGGCTCCGGGGCGGGGACGGGCTCGCCGCTCGCGGGCTTCTCGAAGTCAGGCTTACCCGCAGCGGGCCTCTCGCTCGCGGGCTCGCCGCTCGTGGGCTTCTCGCTCGCGGGCTCCCCTGCGGCGGACTTCCCGGTCGCGGGCTTCTCGGCCGGAGACGGCGTGCCCGCGCCGGCCGCGGGCTCCTCGCCGGACGGGTCCAGGTCCTTGCGCTCGTCGCTCATGCGGACGCTCCGGCACCGGTCATGGCGGAGCCGAGCTCCTCGGGGGTGACGGTCCGCGGATCGACCTCCGCGACCAGCCGCCCCCGCAGGATGACGTGCAGGGTGTCGGACATACCGATGAGTTCCTCAAGATCGGCGCTGATCAGCAGCACGGCCAGCCCGTCCGCGCGGGCCTGCCGCAGGTACTCCCAGATGGCGGCCTGGGCGCCGACGTCGATGCCGCGCGTCGGGTGCGCCGCGATCAGCAGGTGCGGGTCGCCGGACATCTCCCGCCCGACGATGAGCTTCTGCTGGTTGCCGCCCGACAGCGCGGCGGCGGGCACGTCGATCCCCGGCGTCCGGACGTCGTAGGCCTGGACGATCCGGGTGGTGTCACGGCGCGCGCCGCGGCGGTCGACCCACGGGCCGCGCACGTTCGGGCGCTGGGTCTGGTGGCCCAGCATGCGGTTCTCCCAGAGCGAGCCCTCCAGGATGAGGCCGTGCCGGTGCCGGTCCTCGGGGATGTAGGCGATGCCGGCCTCGCGGCGGCGGCGCGTCGCCCACTGGGTGATGTCCCGGCCGCCGTACTCGATGGTCCCGGCGTCGGCGCTCCGGATCCCCATGATCGCCTCGATGAGCTCGGTCTGCCCGTTGCCCTCGACGCCGGCCAGCCCGACGATCTCGCCGCGGCGGATGCGCAGCGACACGCCGTCCACGACGGGACGGCCCTCGGAGGTCAGCACGGTGAGCCCGGCCACGTCCAGCTGGACGTCGTCGGTGACGGTCGACTCGCGCAGCTCCGGGGTGGGCAGCTCGGACCCGACCATCAGCTCGGCCAGCCGCCGGGAGGTCACCTCCCGCGGGTCGAGCCTGGTGGCGACCGTCGTGCCGCGCCGGATCACCGAGATCGTGTCGGCGACGGTGAGCACCTCGTCCAGCTTGTGGGAGATGAACAGCACGGTCAGGCCCTCGGCGCGCAGCTCGCGCAGGTTGCCGAACAGCTCCTCGACCTCGTGCGGGACGAGCACGGCGGTCGGCTCGTCCAGGATGAGCACGCGGGCGCCTCGGTAGAGCACCTTGAGGATCTCGACGCGCTGCCGCTCGCCGACGCCGAGCGTCTCGACCAGCACGTCGGGGTCGACGCGCAGCCCGTACGCCTGCGACATCTCCTTGATCTTCGCGCGGGCGGCGGCGAAGTCGATGCGGCCGCGCCGCCGGCCCTTGGCGCGGGGCTCGGCGCCGAGGATCACGTTCTCCAGGACGGTGAGGTTGTCGGCCAGCTTGAAGTGCTGGTGCACCATCCCGACGCCGCGGGCGATCGCGTCCGCCGGCGTCCGGAAGGCGACCGGCTCGCCGTCGACCTCGATGGTGCCCTCGTCCGGCCGCTGCATCCCGTAGAGGATCTTCATCAGCGTGGACTTGCCGGCGCCGTTCTCACCGCAGAGCGCGTGGACCTCGCCGCGCTCGATGGTGAGGTTGATGTCGCGGTTGGCCACCACTCCGGGGAACCGCTTGGTGATCGATGTCAGCCGCACGGCCGGCACCTGGTCAGGCACGAGTGCCCCTCCTCCTGCCTAGAACGTGAGAGAAGACGTGAACCGGGCGAACGTACCGCCGCACCGGGCGCCACCCGCGGAGGGCGGCGCCCGGTGCGCGGCTCCGGACCGGTCGGGACCGGTCCGGCACGTCGACCGCACGGGAGGGGTGCCCCCGTGCCCCGGCCGCGGCGTCAGGCCTTGGTCGGAACCGTGATCTTGCCGCTGATGATGTCGGCCTTCATCTCGTCCAGCTTGGCCTTGATGTCGTCGACGTGGCCGCCGGAGGTGGCGTAGCCGATGCCGTCGTTGCTGAGGTTGTACTGCTTGGTGCCCGCCTTGAAGGAGCCGTTGGCGACGCTCTCGACGAAGTCGTAGACCGCGACGTCCACGTGCTTCTCCATGGAGGTCAGGATCTGGTCCTTGACCCCGGCGACCGCGGGCTGGTTGTACTGGTCGGAGTCGACGCCGATCGCCCACTTCTTGGCCGCGCCGACGGTCTTGATGACGCCGATGCCCGCGCCGCCCGCCGCGTGGTAGATCACGTCGGCGTTCTGGTCGAGCTGGCCCTTGGCCGCCTCGTTGCCGAGGCCGGCGTCCTTGAAGCCGTTGAAGTTCGGGGGCTGCGTGAGGTACTTGGCGGGCAGGACCTTGATGCCCGGCTTGGCCTTCTTCGCGCCCGCCTGGTAGCCGGCGAAGAACTTGTTGATCAGCGGGACGTTGACGCCGCCGATGAACCCGATCGTGCCGGTCTTGGACTTCAGCGCGGCCGCGGCGCCGACCAGGTAGGACCCCTGCTCCTCGGAGAAGCAGGCCCCGCTGACGTTGGCGCCCTCGACCTTGCACTGGTCGGCGTCGACGACGAGGAACTTGGTGTTCGGGAAGTCCTTGGCGACCTTGTTGATCGAGGCCGTGTAGGCGAAGCCGACGCCGATGACCGGGTTGTAGCCCTTGTTGGCCAGCAGCCGCAGGCGCGACTCCTTGTCGGAGTCGGGCTCGTCCGGCTTGGCGGAGATCTCCTCGGTCTTGACGTCGAGGTCCTTCTTGGCCTTGTCGAGGCCCGCGGCGGCCGAGTCGTTGAACGACTGGTCACCGCGACCGCCGATGTCGAAGGCGAGACCGATCTTGAGGGTCTTCTTGCCGTCTCCACCGTCGTCGCCGCTGTCGGCCTTCTTGCCACCGCACGCGGAAGCGCTGAGCGTCAGCGCCGCACCCGTCACGGTGACGAGCGTAATCTTCAGTCCACGGCGCAAGGTAGCGCTCCTTCCGTCCCACCCACGGTCTGGTGACCCGATCGGTCACCGAAATCGATCGGACGCTACCTCGCGAATGACCGCAAACTTCCCGCTTGCACGGTTTCGCAACAGGTCCGTTACCAATGCGTAGGCATATCGCCACAGGTCAGCGCGGCCATGGACGGCGCTGACCGGCACGGGAAGCCCTCGTGAGCGGGGTACCCAGGGGTCAGAAAGGGACGAGCCGCATGATTACCCCCGGTAATGATCACACCCGAACCGGCCGGTCGGCCGCGGATCCGGCCCACGCTCGCTAGGTTTCACTGATCGTTCGCGAGGAGGATGGTCATGGGGTTCTTTCATGCGGTGGTCGCGGTCCGGGATCTGCCGGTCGAGGAGGTGGCGTCGCGGACGGGCAGGCGACTCGGTGGCCGGACGACCGATTACGACACCGCCTCCTCCTCCCGTACGCCGGGCTGGTGCGTCAGCCCGCCGATCGACGGCTGGACCTTCGTCGTCGACAAGCGGTGTGCCCTGCCCCACGACGAAGGCGTCCTCGCAAGGCTCAGTGCCGGCACGCGGCTGCTCACGTTCGAGGTCGTCGAGACGTCGATGGGCTTCGCGGCCGCCTGCTGGACGGACGGCCGGATGACCTGGGAGGCGGCGCTGGAAGAGGACGGCGGCCTGCTCTACACCATCGGGGACCCGCCGCCGCCGTTCGACGAGCTCGTGGAGATCGAGAGCGAGGGCGCCAAGGCGGCGGACCATCTGGACTTCTGCCTCGCTCCGCCGTCCGAGGAATGGGAGGACTTCGGATTCGACCCGCAGACCCTGCCAGGCCGGCGCGCCGCCAAGCTGAACCTCCCGATACGCGTGGTCCGTCCGGTCGACGGCAGTAACTACGAGGAACCGATCATCAAGGTGTTCGCCGGCCTCACCGGCCACCGGTACAACGCCGCCGACGCCCTCCACCGCGCCCCCTTGCACGTGCTCAGCGAGGACTAGCGGAGTGGTTCCGAAGTTCCGGCTCCGGCGCCGGGCGAGGACGTCCACGCCCGGCGCGCCGGAGGGCCCGGCACCCGATCACTGATCGCGATCGATCACCGAGCGCTTCGGAACCACGCGCCGCGCCGGCCGGGCACACCTAGGCCAGCGCGGCACCCTCGATCGTCGCGGCGTCGCCGGGGCGGCCGCCGTCCCACAGCGCGGTCAGCGCGGTGGCGCTCAGCACCTTCGTGCCGACGGCGATGCACCGCTCGTCGACGTCGAAGTCGCCGCGGTGCAGGTCGTACTCGCCGGGCGAGCCGGGGGTGCGGACCCCGAGCCGGGCGAGGGCGCCGGGGATCGACTCCAGGTACCAGCCGAAGTCCTCGCCGCCGAGGCTCTGCGGGGTGGGCACGAGGCCCTCCTCGTCCATGACCTGGACGGCGGCGTCGCGGAACATCTGCACGCTGGCCGCCTCGTTCACGGTCGGCGGGACGCCCCGGACGTACTCCAGCGAGGCCTCCACGTCGTAGGCGGCGGCGACCGACTGCAGCAGCGCCTTCATCATCTCCGGCGCCCGGTGCCAGGCCTCGTCGTCCAGGCAGCGGACGGTGCCCTCGGCGATCCCGTCGTCGGGGATGGCGTTGGCGACGGACCCGGCCGAGACCCGGCCCCACACCAGCGACAGGCTGGAGCGCGGGTCGACGCGCCGCGACAGCGCGGACGGCAGCTCGGTGACGATCTTGGCGAGCGCGTAGACCAGGTCGGCGGTCAGGTGCGGCCGGGCGGTGTGCCCGCCGGGCCCGGTGACCTTCACGTAGACCTTGTCGCAGGCGGCGGTGATCGGGCCGGTGCGCAGCCCGAGCTGGCCGACCTCGATGCGGGGGTCGCAGTGCAGCGCGAACGCGCGGTCGACGCCCGCGATGCCACCGGCGGCCATCACGTCGAGCGCGCCGCCCGGGGTCTCCTCGGCGGGCTGGAACAGCAGCCGGACCCGGCCGGGCAGCAGCCCCGCCTCCGCCTGCTGGGCCAGGAACAGCCCGGCGCCCAGCACCATCGCGGTGTGGACGTCGTGTCCGCACGCGTGCGCGACGCCGGGGACGGTCGACCGGTAGTCGACGCCCTCCTTCTCGTCCTGCAGCGGGAGCGCGTCGATGTCGGCCCGCAGCGCCACGGTCGTGCCGTCGGCGGGGCCGATGTCGCAGAACAGCCCGGTGCCCTTCGGCAGGATCACCGGCTCCAGGCCGGCCGCGCGGAGCCGCTCGGCGAGCCTGCGGGTCGTGCGGTGCTCGGAGTAGCCGAGCTCGGGGTGCATGTGCAGGTCGCGGCGGAAGGCGATCAGCTCCGCCTCGTGCTCGGCGAGGAACGCGTCGAGCTGCGGCTGCAGCACGGCGCCGCCGAGCACCGCCGGGACGCCCGGCACCACCGGGACGCCCGGCACCACGGGCACGCCCGTCGCCGCGTGGGCGCCGGCCGCCGCGGCGGAGGCGTCCTGCCGCTGCCCGGCCTGCTCAGAGCCGAGCGGCTCGGGCCCGCCGGGTGCGGGCCCGTTCGCGCCGGCGGCACCGGGAGCGGCGCCGAGGTCGCTCCGGCCCTCGGGACCGTCCGGTCCCGGGGCGGCGGGTGGTTCAAGGCCGGGCATCACCCCGGGTCCCGGATGACTCATGTGCGCCCCCTGCGCGACGGCGGAGCCCGGTGGCGTCCGCCCGGTGATGTTCTCGGAAACCGTGTCCTGCTCGGCCGCCGTCTCGTTCCCGGCGGCCTGGTCGTTCTCGGAAGCCGTGCCGGCGCCCGTGTCGTCCTTCGCGGCCGTGTCGTTCCCCGCGTTCTTCGCGGCCGTGTCGTTCTTCGCGTTCTTCGCGGCCGTGTCGTTCCTGGAGGCCGTGTGGTCCTTGGCCGTGTCGTTCCCGGAGGCCGTCCGGTTCTCGGCGGCGGGGTCGTCGTGCGCGGCGGGCGCGGTCGCGGGGCCGGTGCTCGCGGGGTCCCCGGTGCGGTCCGGTTCCTCAGGCTCCGGCATGTGCGACCTCCCCCAGTGTGACGAACCGGTCCTCCGAGAGCTCGGCGATCGCCGCGTCGACGATGTTCTCCAGCGTCCCGCCGGCGGCGCGGATCGCGCGCTGGCGCTCGTACGGGGCTCCGTACTCCAGCACCTCGCCGGCGACCTTGAGCTCCTCGGCGCAGCCCAGCCGGTCGGCCACCGGCTCCAGCTCCCTGATCAGCTCGTAGAGGTCGTCGCGGAGCGGAGCGGTGTTGCCGGTGTCGTCGGTGATGACGATGGCGTCGAGCCCGTACCTGGTCGCGCGCCACTTGTTGTCGCGCACCACCCAGGCGGCCGGCCGGGGCAGGGTGTACCCGCGGTCGAGCTGCTGCTCGAACAGCGTGACGAGGCTCTGGCACAGCGCCGCCGCCATGCCCGCCTCGCGCAGGGTGGGGATCCCGTCGAACATCCTGATCTCGACGGTGCCGAAGTCGGGATGCGGCCGGATGTCCCACCAGACCTCTTTGATGCTCCTTATCGTTCCGGAACGCATCAGCGTGTCCATGTAATCCTCGAAGGCCGCCCAGTCGTCTAGGAGGTGGGGCGGCCCGGCGGTCGGCATCTGGCCGAACACGACCGCCCGGCAGGACGCGAGGCCGGTGTCGGCCCCGCTCCAGAACGGGCTGGACGCGGTGAGCGCGAGGAAGTGCGGAAGGTAGGACGAGAGCGCGTTGACGATCGGGATGACCTTGGCGCGGTCGGAGATGCCGACGTGGACGTGAACGCCGAACGTCTGGATGCGGCGGGCCAGCCACTGCATCTCCTCGACCAGCTTGGCGTAGCGCCCCATGGGCGCCATCACCGCCTCCCGCCAGTCGCTGATCGGGTGGGTGCCCGTGCAGGCCAGCGCGAGGCCGCGGTCGGCGGCGGCGGCGCGCAGCGCGGTGAGGGTGCCGGCGAGGTCGGCCTTGGCCTCCCCCACGGTGTCGCTGATCCCGGTCACGACCTCGACCGTCGACTCCATCAGCTCGTGCCGGACGCGGGGGTTGTCGCCGTCCTCGCTGAGCGACGGCAGGGCGGCGAGCACCTCGCGTGCGTCCTGCCGCAGGTGCCTGGTCTCCGCATCGACGAGCTGGATCTCCCACTCGACGCCCAGCGTCGCCCCGTGCGATGCGTTGAAGTCAATGGCCACGGCCAACCTCCGTCCACAATCCTTGCAGGTCGTTGCGTGGCACGTGGCGCAATTCAGCCAGCGGGTCCCTAAGCCTGGACAAACGCCGGTCCAGGTCACGTGTTCGTTCCATGATGGCGTCCGTGCCCGTCCCCCTGCCGGGCGTCGTGCCCTTTGCGGATCAATTGACTCATGCGGGCGGTCGCCAGGCGGGCCGGGATCCTACTTTTCGGTCATCGATCTTGGTGTGCGCACCACTAGATCGAACTAGTCAGTCCGTCCAAAATACCGTCAGCCGGTCTCAAAATCCTGTCCATGGCGGATCGTAGCCGATCCAAGACGTCCCATACGTACCGTGATGAGACGACTGCGCCTTCCATCACGTGTGTCACTGGCGTCCCTTCCGTCGCGTCGGTCGCGTCCGTACCGCGCTTGCCGGATTCGTGATCGGGTACCTCTTCGCCGGATAGGTCGCCTAGTCTTCGGGGGGAGTCATGGGCGTTGGGCGCCTGCGCGCCGGGAGCGATCGCGCTCCCACGGGATTGAGGAGCGTCGGGAGCTTGTCACGACAGCGACGAGGGCCTGCCGGCGTCCGCCGGGCCCTGACGGTGATCACCGTGCCGGTCACGGCCGCCTCGCTCGCGGCCGCTCCCGCCTTCGCGGCCGCTCCGGCGGGAGCGGTCCGCGCGGACCGGACGCCCGCCGCGGGGGCGCCGTCCGGCGAGCCGGTCGGCGGACCGCGGCTCGCCGGCCGCGGAATCGTCGCGAACACGGCCCCGGGCGTCCCGGCCCCGCCGAAGATCAAGGCGGCCTCGTACCTGATCGCGGACGCCGACACCGGCCAGGTCCTCGCCGCCAAGGACCCGCACGGGCACTACCTGCCCGCCAGCACCCTGAAGACCCTGACCGCGCTGACGCTCGTCCCCAAGCTGGACCCGAACCGGCTCGTCCGGCCGTCCCAGAAGGCGTGCGACACCGAGGGCACCAAGGTCGGGCTCACGCCGAAGATGCAGTACAAGGTCTCCGACCTGTTCCACGCGCTGCTGATGATGTCCGCCAACGACGCGGCGGTGACGCTGTCCGAGGCCGACGGCGGGATGGCCAGGACCCTCGCGGACATGAACGCCGAGGCCAGGCGGATCAACGCGCGCGACACGCTCGCCGGGTCCCCGAACGGGCTCGACCGGGACCTCGGGCTGAACGTCCGCACCCAGCACACCTCCGCCTACGACCTCGCGCTCATCCTGCGCGAGGGGATGAAGAACCCCGAGTACCGCGCCTACATGCAGGCGATCGACTTCCAGTTCCCGGCGCCCCCGACGAAGAAGGAGCGCAAGAAGGGCAAGAAGGTCGGCGGGTACCCGATCCACACCCACAACCACATGCTCCCGGGCGAGCGGCTGGCCTACCCCGGGATGCTCGGCGGCAAGAACGGCTACACGATCGCCGCCCAGCAGACGTTCGTCGCGCAGGCGCGCCGCGGCGGGCACACGATCGTGATCTCGCTGATGCGGGCGGACATGCCGCCGTCGGCGTACGCGGCCAAGCTGCTGAACTGGGGCTTCGCCGCCCGCGGCAAGGTGGCGCCGGTGGGCGAGCTCGTCCCGCCCGGTGAGATCAAGCAGACCCGCAAGGACGGCGGTTCGGGCGTGCTGCCCGACGCGCCGCTCGCCTCCGACGACTCCTCGCGCATGTGGCTGCTGGTCGGCGGCGGCGCGGTGGGCGCGCTGCTCGCGATCACGGCGCTGTTCGTCGTGCTGCGCCGCAGGCGGCGGCTGGAGGCGGCCCGCTACCGCAGCGGCCGGTAAAGCTTCTCCCACCCCTTTCCACGGTCCTGGCACCCCCGCGTCCGGCGGGCTTAGGCTCGCGGTGGCGCCGGTGATCTCGACATCGCCGGGGGACGGCGAATCGGCGTCCGGGGAGGAAGCGCGCCATGTCCGACTTGTACATCCCCCTGCCCGGCGCGCCCGCCCTCCCGCCGGCGCCGCCGTCCCCGGACGAGCACCCGAACGTCACGCTGCTGAAGGACGGCTACACGGCCTTCGCCAAGGGCGACATCGGCCTCATCCGCGGGCTGCTCGCCGACGACGTCGTGCACCGCGTCCCGGGGCGCGGGCCCATCTGCGGCGAGTACCGGACGCCCGAGGAGGTCCTGGGGTTCTACGTCCGGCTGTTCGAGCTGTCCGGCGGGACGTTCCGCACCGAGCCGTACGCCGTCATGGCCAACGACGAGTACGGCGCGGCCCTGGTGCAGACCTACGCCGAGCGCGCCGGAATGATCCTGGACGCCCGCGCGGTCGACCTGTTCCGCATCCGGGACGGAAAGATCACCGAGATCCGGACGCTCGCGGAGGACCAGTACGCCGACGACGCCTTCTGGTCCTGCGCGGCCGTCCCCTCCTGACCCTGTCACCGGCGCTGGACCGGCTCCTGAGCCAGGACCGCTCCCCTGGGCGCTGGACCGGCTTTCCCCGAGCAAGCCGCCGGGCCCGGGTCGGTTGCTAGGCCTGGACCGGCTTCTGAGCTTGGACCGGCTTCTCCTCCACGACCGGCTTCGCTCCCCGCGCCGGCTTCTCGTGCCCGTCCGCCTTCTCCTCCCCACCGGCCTTCTCGCACGCGCCGGCCTTCTCGTGCCTGCCGGGCTTCCTGGGACGGCCCGGCTCCTCGTCCTTGGCCGGTTCCCCGGCCTCTCCGGGCTTCTCGTGCCTGCCCGGCTTCTCGCCGGCGCGCTCCTGGAGGGCCTCGACCTCCGCGAGGTCGGCGCTGTTCTCCGGGTTGGCGGCGTCCGCGGCGAGGATGACGCGGCGCGTGGCCGTCCAGGCGGCGACGAACAGCGCGAAGCGGGTCGCGAGGTTGATCCACACCATCAGCCCGACCAGCACGGCGAACGTGCCGTAGACGGGGTTCTGCGTCGTCCGCCCGATCAGGAACGCCGCGATCTGCTTGAGGATCTCGAAGCCGACCGCGCCGAACAGCGCGCCCCGGATGATCCGCCGCCAGGGCGCCCGCGTGCCCGACAGCCGGGTGAACAGCGCCAGGAAGACCACGGTGTCGAAGAAGATCGCGCAGGCCAGCGACAGCAGCCGCAGCGCGGTGCCGGCGCCGGGGACGTCCTCCATGCCGAGCCACCCGAGGACGGTGTGGGTGGCGGACGTCGTGACCGTCGTCACCGCCATGCCGCAGACCAGGATCAGGCCGAGGAACCCCAGCACGCCCCCGTCCCACAGCCGCTTCAGGAAGAAGTTGCCGCCGCCGCCCGGCTCGTTGCCCCAGATGTCGCGCAGGGACTCGCGCAGCACCTGCACCCAGCCGATCCCGGTGACCAGCAGCGCGACCAGGCCGAGGACCCCGACGGCGGTCTTGGACTGGGCGATCTGCTCGACGTCCAGCTGGCCCGCGAGCCCGGGCAGCTGCGAGCTGATCGCCCGGACGAAGTAGTCGCGGGCCTCGTCGCTGACCCCGACGAGGTAGCCGAGCAGCGAGTACGCCAGCGCCATCAGCGGGAAGAAGGACAGGAACGCGTAGCTGGTGAGGGCGGCCGCGAGCCGGTCGCCGCGGCGGTCCTGGTACCGCTCGAACGCGCGCACCAGGTGGTCGAACCACCGCGAGCGCTCCCGGGAGCGGCGCAGCACGGCCTTCCCGTCGCCGAACAGGGCCTCGCTCCGCCGTTGAACCCTGCCGATCGCCTGCCGCATGCACGCAACGTACCCAACGGCGGCCACTCGATGCCGCAGACGGTAATCGAACGGTCAACGCAGCGTCTTGTGGCACGTCACGCGACCGCCTGACCGGTACGGCCGGGTCGTCGCCGCGTCAGGCGGGGGCGGGCCCGCCCCGGGAGCCGCCCGGGGACGGCACGGCGCCGTCTCCGAAGATGAAGTCGCACTGCGGGCGCCACACGCCGTCCTGCCCGTGCTCGTACAGGGAGAAGCCCCACGCCTCGAAGTCGGCGCTGTAGGCGGCGAGCTCCTTGAACGCCCGGTCCATGACGCTCTCTGGGAGGTGGTGGGCGATGGTGACGTGCGGGTGGTACGGGAACGGCAGCGGCCGGGCGAGCGGTCCCGACAGAACTTTCGCCTGGACCCGCTCGCAACCACCGATTCCTTCGGCAAGCGCCACGAACACCACCGGTGATACCGGTCGGAACGTTCCGCTGCCGCGGAGCCTGATCGTGAAGGGGGTCTCGGCACTGGCGATGCCGCGCAGATGCTCCTCGACGGTGTCGAGGCCCGAGTCGCTCACCTCGGTCGGCGGCAGCAGCGTGATGTGCGTCGGGATCGCGTGGGCGAGCGGATCGCCGAACGAGGCGCGCCGGGCCTGGAGGAACGCGCCGTGCGGGTCGGGGATGGGGATGGCGACGCCGATCATGCGCGACCTCTCCCCGGACCCGGCGCCCCCGTCCCCGGCGCCCCGGTCCGCTCCGGAGACCGCGCCGGGGAATGCGCCGCCACCGGCGGAGGGCGCCTTCCCGGGGCCCTCCGCGGCGTCGGGAGCGGGACCGTCAGCGACCACGTCCCACGAATCCCACCCGTTCGCGCACCGTCTCCATCGTCGCGGTGGCGACGGCGGAGGCGCGCTCGGCGCCCAGGGCGAGCACCGCGTCGAGCCGCTCCTCGTCGTCCAGCAGCTTGAGGGTGCGCTCCCTGATCGGCGTGAACGTGTCGAGGACGACCTGCGCGAGGTCCTTCTTGAACTGCCCGTACCCGGAGCCCGCGTAGCGGCTCTCGAGGTCGGGGACGGAGGTGCCCTCCAGCGCGGAGAAGATCCGCAGGAGGTTGGTGACGCCGGCCTTCTTCTCCTCGTCGTAGACGACCTCGGAGCCGGTGTCGGTGACCGCGCGCATGATCTTCTTGCGCATCGGGCCGGGCTCCTCCAGCACGTCGATGATCCCCTGGGGCGAGGACGCCGACTTGCTCATCTTGGCGTCCGGCTCCTGGAGGTCGGTGATCTTCGCGGCGCCCCCGGGGATGTGCGCCTCCGGAGCCGTGAACGTGTCGCCGAACCGGTGGTTGAACCGGTGCGCGAGGGTGCGGGTCAGCTCCAGGTGCTGCCGCTGGTCCTCCCCGACGGGGACGCGCAGCGCCCGGCCGGCCTCGACGGTCGGGTCGGGCGAGTAGAGCAGGATGTCGGCGGCCTGCAGGACCGGGTAGGTGAACAGCCCGACGGTCGTGCCGCTGGTGCCCTGCTTGGACGACTTGTCCTTGAACTGGGTCATCCGCTGGGCCTCGCCGAAGCCGGTGAGGCAGCCGAGCACCCAGGCCAGCTCGGCGTGCTCGGGGACGTGGCTCTGCACGAACACCGTGGCGCGCTCGGGGTCGAGGCCCATCGCGAGGAGCTGGGCGACGGCGACCTTGGTGCGGCGGCGCAGCAGCGCGGGGTCGTGCTCGACGGTGATCGCGTGCAGGTCGACCACGCAGTAGAACGCGTCATGGGTGTCCTGCATCGAGACCCACTGCCGGAGCGCCCCCAGGTAGTTGCCGAGATGGAACGAGTCGGCGGTGGGCTGGATGCCGGACAGCACGCGCGGCGGGGCCGCGGCCGTTCCGGCGGACGCTTCGGGGCTGGGCGCTTCGGGCATGTGCACGATTCTCTCAGGTGTCACCGGAGGTTTCGCCGCCGGCGGCCTGCCGGGAGCCGGGGCCGGCGGCGGCGTCGACCACCGTCCGCGGGGTCGCGGGCGGCGTGCCGGGCGGCACCGGTGGGACCTGCGGCGCCGACCGCGGCATGACGCGCACGCGGGCCACCCGCCGGCCCTCCATCCGGGCCACCGCGAGCCGGCGTCCGCCCGCCTCCACCGAGTCGCCCTCGGCGGGCACGCGGCGCAGCACCGCCATGATGTGCCCCGCGACCGTCTCGTACGGCCCGGCCGGCAGCCGGATGCCGGTCTCCGCGGCGAAGTCGTCCAGGTTGAGCAGGCCGTCGACCTCGACCACCCCGCCGTGCAGGCGCCGTGCCTGCGCGTCCTGCACATCATATTCGTCGCGGATGTCGCCGATGAGTTCCTCCAGGAGGTCCTCCAGGGTGACGATTCCGGCCACACCGCCGTACTCGTCCATGACGATCGCCAGGTGGCATCCCTCCCGGCGCATCTCCGACAGCGCCGGGAGCACCCGCTTCGAGGGCGGCAGGAACTTCACGGGCCGCACCAGCTCGCCCACCGGGCCGTCACCGGGCAGGCCCGGCAGGACGGGCGCGAGCAGGTCGCGGATGTGGACGAAGCCGATCACCTCGTCGTGCGAGTCGCGGCAGACGGGGAAGCGCGAGTGCGGGGTGGCCGCCGCGATCCGCGCCGCGGCGCTCAGCGGGAGCGAGGCGTCCAGGAACTCCACCTCGGTGCGCGGGACGAGGACCTCGCGCAGCGGTCGCTCGCCCGCCGCGAACACCTCCCCGATCAGCGCCCGCTCGTCGGCGGTGAGCTGGGTGTTCTGCGCCACCAGCGCCCGCATGCGCTCGGCGGTGATCTCCTCGCGGAGCGCGTGCGGGTCACCGCCCGACAGCCGCACGACGAGGTGGGTCGAGCTCGACAGCAGCCACACGAGGGGGCGGGCGAGCGCGTTCGCGGGCCCCCCGGCCGGCCGGGACGGCGTCCGGTCCATGGGATCAGCCTTCCCCGTTCGGCGTTCCGGATAGCCTGAGGGGACCCCATAGCCTTGGACCGGCCCCCGCCGTCCTGATCGTCGCGAACCAGCAGAGTCCCGCCCGTGGAGGTCCGTCAGTGAAGCTGCTCGTCACCGGAGGCGCCGGCTACGTCGGCAGCGTCGTCTCCGCTCTGCTCCTGGAGGCGGGGCACGAGGTCGTCGTCCTGGACGACCTGTCCACCGGCCACGAGGACGCGGTGCCCGAGGGCGCCCGGCTCGTGCGCGGCACGCTGCGCGACACCGCCTCGGAGGTGCTCGGCGGCGCCGGATTCGACGCCGTGCTGCACTTCGCGGCCAGGTCGCTCGTCGGGGAGTCCGTCGAGAAGCCCGGCCTGTACTGGGACAAGAACCTCGGCGAGTCCCTCGCCCTGCTGGAGGCGATGCGCGTCGCGGGCGTCCACCGCATCGTGTTCTCCTCGACCGCCGCGACCTACGGCGAGCCGGAGTCGACGCCGATCCTGGAGACCGACCCGACCCGTCCGACCAACCCCTATGGCGCGTCCAAGCTCGCGATCGACACGGCGCTCGCCGAGTACGCGCGGCTGCACGGCATCGGCGGGGTGTCGCTGCGCTACTTCAACGTGGCCGGCGCCTACGGGCGGCTCGGCGAGCGGCACGCGGTCGAGACCCACCTGATCCCGAACGTGCTGAAGATCGCGCAGGGGGACGGCGGGGCCGTGAAGATGTTCGGCGACGACTACCCGACGCCGGACGGCACCTGCGTCCGCGACTACATCCACGTGACCGACCTCGGCCGCGCCCACCTGCTCGCGCTGGAGGCCTGCGAGCCGGGCCGGCACGAGATCTTCAACCTGGGCAGCGGCACCGGCAGCTCCGTCCGCGAGGTCGTCGAGGTCTGCCGCGAGGTCACCGGCCGCGACATCCCGGCCGAGACGGCGCCGCGCCGCGCCGGCGACCCGGCCGTGCTGGTCGCCTCGTCCGACAGGATCCAGGCGCGGCTCGGCTGGAAGCCCGAGCGCGACCTGCGCACCATGGTCGACGACGCGTGGACGTTCCTGCGCTCGCGATGACCGGGACGCCGAGCGACGCGTTCGCCGAGGCGTTCGGGCGGCCGTCGGAGGGCGTGTGGCGCGCCCCCGGACGGGTCAACCTGATCGGCGAGCACACCGACTACAACGACGGCTTCGTCCTGCCGTTCGCGCTGTCGCGCGGCGTCTCGGTCGCCGCCGCCCGCCGCGACGACGGCCTCGTGGAGGTGCGGTCGCTGCAGGCCGCCACCGCCGTCACCGCGCCCGTGGACGGCGGAGCGGTCGCCGCCGAGAACTGGCCGCCGGACCGGCGGTGGGCCGCCTACCCGGTCGGCGTCGCGCGCGTGCTGCGCGGTCACGGGACGGGCGGCGCGTCCCTGCTGATCGACTCCGACCTCCCGCAGGGCGCGGGCCTGTCCTCGTCCGCCGCCCTGGAATGCGCGACCGCGCTGGCCCTGTGCGACCTGCACGGCGCCCGGATCGACCGCCCCGCCCTGGCCCGGCTCGCGCAGCGCGCCGAGAACGAGCAGGTCGGCATGCCGTGCGGTCTCATGGACCAGTCGGCGTCCCTGCTGTGCACGCCCGGCCGCGCGCTGATGCTCGACTGCCGCAGCGGCCTGTCGTCGCAGGTCCCCTTCGACCCGGCCGCCTCGGGGATGGTCCTGCTGGTGGTCGACACGCGGGCCTCGCACGCGCTGACGGGCGGCGACTACGGCCGCCGCCGCGCGGAGTGCGAGGAGGCCGCGTCACTGCTCGGCGTGGAGGCCCTGCGCGACGTCAAGGACCTCGCCGCCGCCCTCGCGTCGCTGCGCGACCCCGTCCTGCGCCGCCGCGTCCAGCACGTCGTGACCGAGAACCACCGCGTCGAGGCCACCGTGGGGCTGCTGCGCGCCGGGGCCCTCCCGGAGCTCGGCGCCATGCTGAACGCCTCGCACCTGTCCCTGCGCGACCAGTTCGAGGTGTCCTGGCCCGAGGCCGACGCGACCGTCGACGCCGCGGTGCGCGCGGGCGCCCGGGGCGGCCGCATGGTGGGCGGCGGGTTCGGCGGCTCCGTCATCGTCCTCACCCCCGCCGCCCGCGCCGCGAAGGTGCGGGACGCGATCACCGGCGCCTACGCCGGGCGCGGCTGGACGCCCCCCGAGTTCCTGGAGGCCACCCCCTCCCAGGGCGCCCACCGGGTCACCTGACCCGAGGGGCGCACCGGGCGGGGGTCACTCTTGGGCGGCCTTTATGTCGTCGCGGAGGCGGGTCGCCTCCTCGGCGGCGCCGGTCTCGTCCAGCGCCGTGAAACCGTCCGCGGCGGCCGCGGCGTGGTCGGCTGCCTCGTCCAGGCGGCCCGCCTGGGCGAGGATGCGGGCCTGGTCGTAGGAGACGAGGGCGGTCTCCCAGACGCGGGCGGGCTCGTTGTCCGGCGGGAGCCCGGTCAGGGCCGCACGGGCCGTCTCGATGGCGGTGGCGGCCTCCTCGCGGTCGCCGCTCCACAGCAGGCACATGGCGGCGCGGCGACGGGTCCGGACCAGCCCGTAGGGGTCGCCCGCCTTCTCGTGGGCCTCGGCGGCCTCGGCGAACCGGGCGGCGGCCAGAGCGTCCTTGTCGAGGGCGGTCAGGACGCCCGCGGCCTCCTCCAGGAAGTGCGCGACGGCGTCGTGCTGACCGTCCCGCGCTGCGTCCTCGGCGAGGGCGGCGAACGTCTCGGCGGCCTCCTCTTCGCCCATCTCCTTCTGCGCGTGCGCGAGGATCAGGCGGCAGCGCCGGGCGGTGTCGTCGTCCAGGGAGGGCAGCGCCTCCTCCGCCGCCTCGGCGGCCTCCAGGTGGCGGCCCGTAGCCAGGTACGCGGCGGCGAGATCGACGCGGAAGTGGACCGCCTGCTCGTGCAGGCCTTCGGCCGTCCAGGCCGCGATGGCCTCCACGAGGTCGGCGACGGCGTCCGCGGGGCGGTCCGCCGCGAGGAACGCCAGGCCGCGGTCGCCGTGCGCGGCCGCGCGCATCGGCGAGGGGCCCGGCAGGACGGCGATCACTTCACCGAGCAGGGCGAACACCTCCTCGTCGGGGCCTTCGTCGCGCCGGGCGAGGGTGCGGGCGAGCAGCAGGGCGGGCGAGGCGACCGTCTCCGGCTCGCCGGAGGCGCGCGCCGCGTCGGCGGAGCGGCGCAGGGCCGTGACCCCCGCGTCGACGTCGCCGGCCAGCAGGAGCGCCTGCCCCCGCACGAACCAGAGCTCACCGGCGCGGCTCGGGTCGTCGCCCGGGTCGATCCGGTCGAGCGCGGCGAGGGCCTCGGCCGGACGATCGAACCTGATCTGCGCGGTGGCGAGGCGGAGCAGCGCGGCCGTGGCGTCGCCGTCCTCCCCCGGCTGCGCGGCGAGGTGCTCGGCGGCCGCGACCACCTGTTCCAGGCCGCCCTCGTCGCCGAGGTCGACGCGCATGGCGCCGAGACGGCCGAGGGCCCGGTGCCTGCGCGTCTCCTCGCCCAGCTCGGCGTAGCGGGCGACGGCCTCCTCCCAGCACGCGGCGGCGCCCCGGCCGTCGCCCTCGACGGCGAGTTCGACGCCACGGCCGTCGAGGCGGCGGGCCTTCTGGAGGGGCGTCGGCTCGGTGGTCTCGGCGACGGCGTCGAACCGCCGGAAAGCCGCCAGCATTCCGGGCAGGTCGCCGGCCCTGCGGCGCTGCTCCACCCGTTCGAGCAGCTCACCGAGGTCGTCCACGGCCGCGAGGTCGTCCTCGCCGGTGGAGTCGTCCTGCGCTGTGGATCCGGCCTGCGCTGTAGAACCGGTCTGCGCTGTAGAACCGGTCTGCGCTGGGGAACCGGCCTGGGCGGCGCGCCGGTGGTGGGGGGCCAGCGGCAGGAAGTCGGCGACCGGCTCGGCCTCCAGCGTGGCGCGCACCTTGTCGCCCTGGTGGGACGTGCCGTTGCGGGAGTCGAACCGGGCCGCCAGCGCCGTCGCGCGCTCGGCCAGCTCGGCGCGCAGCTCGGGCAGGGCCACGTCCGCGACCGGGCGGTCGCCCGCCGCCGGGCGGCGGACCGTCGCCGCGCCGTGGCCGGCCTCCTCGACCCGCCGCAGCAGGAGGGCCGCGGCGGCGGAGAACTCCATGTCCGCGTGCGCGGAAGGCGCCCGGTCGAGCCAGCCGAGGTGCCGCTGGAGGATCTCAAGCCCGCGCGCCTCATTGCCGGTGACCGCGCAGAACTCCAGGTGCTCGGCGACGTCGCCGAGGTCGGCGAGGCGGGACCGGTGGACCCGGTAGGCGCGGCGGTGCGCGTCGGCGGCCTCCTCCAGGCGGCCCATGCGCAGGTACACCGGCAGCAGCGCCGTCCGGATCGACTGCGGCTGCTCGTTGCAGGACAGCCGCGCGCTCAGCACGGGCGCGGCGGTCTCGAACGCCTCCTCGTGCCGCCCGTTCTCCACCAGGTGGCGGACCATGCCGGTCGGGTCGCAGCCCTCGCAGTCGGAGAGCTCGTCCCGCTCGGCCGTGCGCCACTTCACGAACCACTCGTCCGCCGAGCTGTCGCCGATGTGCCGCGCCACCACGTTGCGGTAGTGGTACACCGCCTGGAGGCTGTGCCCACCCGTCTTATAGCGCCGCTCCATGTCGTCGAGGACGGCGTAGGTGCGGTCGAGCGGGATCTCAGGGAACAGGGTCAGGGAGCTGACCGCCGCCTTCATCTGCCACAGGAGGCTGTGCGTCTCGTCGAATCGGGCGGGGTCGCGGTCGTGGTCGGCCAGGGTGCGGCCGAACGTCGCGAACGCCTTCGCGGGCTCCCCGCCGTACCGGTAGGCGTCGGTGAGCCTGACCCGCACGTGGAACGCCAGCACCTCGTCGCCGGCCGCCTCCGCGCGGCGCAGCGCGTCCTCGACGAGGACGGTCCGGGCCTCCCCGTAGGGCAGTTCCAGCGACCGCGCCATGAGCGCGTAGACGTCTTCAGTGCTCATCAGGGCCCTCCGGGGAGTGGACGGCCCACTCCAGCAGGCCGATGAAGGAACGGTTCAGGACCGCCGTGTCGGCGGGCCGCAGCGGATGGTGGCCGAGCAGCAGCGCCTGCCCGTACAGGGCCTGGACCGCGGGCTCGACCGGCCCGCCGTCGCCGAGCGACGTGACGCGCCGCGCCAGCGGGTTGCGGTAGTTCAGCACGAGCTGGGGCCGGTCGGTGCTCGCGGTGGCGTCGACCGCGCCGAGCACGTCCGCCCACAGCTCGCCCGCCTCCTCCTTCGCGCGCTCCAGCTCCTGGCGGAACTGCGCGTCCCGGCTCGTCAGGTACAGCGCGGGCAGCGACGCGGGATCGAAGTCGCGGACGACCACCTCGCAGCCGAGCCGCTCCACCGCCCGCTGCGCCGCCGCGAGGAACGGCCGCAGCGCCAGCTCCGCCGCGGGGTCGAGGACGCCGAACGTCGTGGTCAGCTCGGCCGCGTCCAGCCGCGCGAGCCGGATGTCCGGATCCAGGTCCGGCAGCCGCTCGATGATCTCGGTGTCGTGGACGTAGCCGCCGTTCACCAGGCCCACGCCCTGGGCGCCCGCGACCGCCGAGAGCCGACGGAACTCGTCCACGCTCGCGGTGAAGCGGCCGTCCGGGTGGCGGCGGCGGAACTCGTGCAGGGTCATCGGCCCGGAGGACGTCTCGTACTCCAGCCACCGGTCGACGATCCGCAGCATGTCGTCGTCGTGCAGGGCCATCGCCTTGACGCCGAGCTGGTGCAGCCGCAGGAACGCCCGCAGCCGCGCCGGGTCGGTCTCGGCGAGCCTCACCAGCCACTGCCGCAGCACCTCGCCGAGGCCGTGCCGCGTCGACTCCAGCAGCTCGTCCTCGTAGAGGGCCTCGCGGCTCGCGGTCGGGCGCAGCTCCCCCGCGTCCACGACGCAGCGCGCGAAGAACGCCCAGGTGGGCAGGAGGCCCTCGACGCTCTCGGCCAGCAGCATCCGCTTCAGGTAGACGCGGTGCGCGGAGCGCGCGGTCGGCGCCACCGGCTCGGGCAGGACGAACGCGACGCCCGTGAGCCCCGCCTCCGGGACGTCGAGGTCGACGACGTCGAACGGGGTGAAGCCGTACACGTCCTCGCAGTACCGGTCCAGCGCCCGCCTGCGGTCGGCGGGATCGCGGTAGGACGCCCGCCACGGCGGCCCGTCGCCGGTGACGGCCACGCCGTCGACGACGAGATCGACCGGCAGGAGCGACCCGTAGGTGGCGGCGAGCCCGGCGACGACCGGCGGGCTCAGCAGCTCCGCCGACCCGGGCCGCGCCCGCAGCGTCACCGTCGTGCCCGGCTCGTCCCGCTCGCCGGGCTCGACCCGGTAGCTGCCCTCGGAGCGCCCCGTCCACCGGACGGCGCCGCCGCCGCGCGCGGACCGCGTCACGACCTCGATCTCGTCGGCGACGAGGAACGCCGACAGCAGCCCGATCCCGAACTGGCCGAGGAAGTCGTGGCGCGCGAAACCGAGCTCGTCCCGCTTGGACGACCGCCCGATCGTCGCCAGCAGCGTGTGCACCTCGTCCTCGGTCAGGCCGACGCCGTCGTCATGGACGCGCAGGACGCCGCCGCCCGTCTCGATCTCGACGCGGCCGCCCGCCCCGCGCGCCGTGATCGCGTCCACCGCGTTCTGCAGCAGCTCCCGCAGGTAGACCCGCGGGCTGGCGTAGAGATGGCGGCTCAGCAGATCCACCACGCCCCGAAGATCCACCTGGAACGCCTGTTCGGCCACGGCCCGCCTCCCCCGATCACTTCCCGAGCGATCACACCCTAGCGACCGATACCGACGCCTTCAGATCATTTGTGACCTCGCCCCTCGCCGGGCGGGCACGGTCCCGCCCGCCCCCTGGACTCTGGCCCCGGGTGGCCGCACATGGGACGAGCCCCGGACCTCGGGGTCCGGGGCTCGTTCGTGGAGCGGGTCAGTCGGGGCGGGTCAGATGAGGCCGAGCTTGCGGACCGCGTCGCGCTCCTCGGACAGCTCCGCGACGGACGCGTCGATGCGGCCGCGGGAGAAGTCGTCGATCTCCAGGCCCTGGACGATCTCCCACCTGCCGTCCCTGGTGGTGACCGGGAAGGACGAGATCAGGCCCTCCGGGACGCCGTAGGAGCCGTCCGACACGACCGCCATGGACGTCCAGTCGCCGTCGGCGGTCCCGTTCACCCAGGTGTGCACGTGGTCGATCGCGGCGGACGCGGCCGAGGCCGCCGAGGACGCGCCGCGCGCCTCGATGATCGCGGCGCCGCGCTTGGCGACGGTCGGGATGAAGTCGTTCTCCAGCCAGTTCTGGTCGTTCACCGTCTCGGCGGCGCTCTTGCCGGCGATCTCGGCGTGGAACAGGTCCGGGTACTGGGTGGCGGAGTGGTTGCCCCAGATCGTCATCTTCCGGATGTCGGCGACGGAGACGCCCGCCTTCTTCGACAGCTGCGCCAGGGCGCGGTTGTGGTCGAGGCGCGTCATCGCGGTGAACCGCTCGGCCGGGACGTCCGGGGCGTGCTGCTGCGCGATCAGCGCGTTGGTGTTCGCCGGGTTGCCGACCACCAGGATCCTGACGTCGTCGGCCGCGCCGGCGTTGATGGCCTCGCCCTGCGGCTTGAAGATGCCGCCGTTGGCCTCCAGCAGGTCGCCGCGCTCCATGCCCTTCGTGCGCGGGCGGGCGCCGACCAGCAGCGCGACGTTCGTCCCCTCGAACGCGCGGCCGGCGTCGTCGAAGATGTCGATGCCGGACAGCAGCGGGAACGCGCAGTCGTCCAGTTCCATCGCGGTGCCCTCGGCGGCCTTCACCGCCTGCGGGATCTCCAGCAGGCGCAGGCGTACGGGGACGTCCGCGCCGAGGAGCTGCCCGGACGCGATGCGGAACAGCAGCGCGTAGCCGATCTGGCCCGCGGCGCCGGTAACGGTAACGGTGACTGGGGTGCGAGTCATGCGTCCTTCTCCTGCTGTGACCTGACGGGGCTCAGGCGGCCATCCTTCGGGAACCCGACCGCCCGAGAGGCCGCCCGCTCGTGCGCTGCGTGTCGCGGGTTCTCTCGCCGTCGAGATAGTTGCGGGTGCCAGGCTATCGCGCACCTTCTACCCGCGACCGTCCAGGTACACCTCCCGGCATTCCACCCGGACTCCGAACAGGCGGAAGACCGCCCCGAAAAGCCGTAAGTCTCCCAGGGAGGACGAGCACCCGGAGAACGCCGAAGGCCGCTCCGGACGAATCCGGAACGGCCCCCGGCCCGCGTGCGGCGGGCTTCGACCCGCCCACCGCGAGAGCCCGATCAGGCGTTGATCTTCTTCTGGAGGTTGGTGTCGAGCGCCTCCAGGAAGCCCTGCGTGGTCAGCCAGGGGGTCTCCCCGCCGACGAGCAGCGCCAGGTCCTTGGTCATCTGGCCGCTCTCGACGGTCTCGATGCAGACCTGCTCCAGCTTGCGGGCGAAGTCGATGACCTCGGGCTGGCCGTCGAGCTTGCCGCGGTGCTCCAGCCCGCGCGTCCAGGCGAAGATCGACGCGATGGGGTTGGTGGAGGTCGGCTTGCCCTGCTGGTGCTGCCGGTAGTGCCGGGTCACCGTGCCGTGCGCGGCCTCCGCCTCGACGGTCCTGCCGTCGGGGGTCATGAGGACGGAGGTCATGAGGCCGAGGGAGCCGAAGCCCTGCGCGAGGGTGTCGGACTGGACGTCGCCGTCGTAGTTCTTGGCGGCCCAGACGAACCCGCCCTCCCACTTGAGCGCCGCGGCGACCATGTCGTCGATGAGCCGGTGCTCGTAGGTGAGGCCCTTGGACTCGAAGTCGGCCTTGAACTCCGACTCGTAGATCTCCTGGAACAGGTCCTTGAACCGGCCGTCGTAGGCCTTGAGGATCGTGTTCTTCGTGGACATGTACAGCGGCATCTCGCGGCTCAGCGCGTACCGCATGCTCGTCCGGGCGAAGTCGCGGATCGAGTCGTCGAAGTTGTACATGCCCATCGCGACGCCGCCGCCGGGGAAGTTCGCGATCTCGAACTCCATCGGCTCACCCTCGTTCTCGGGGGTGTAGGTGATCGTCACCTTGCCGGGGCCGGGGACGACGAAGTCGGTGGCCTTGTACTGGTCGCCGTGGGCGTGGCGGCCGATGATGATCGGCTTCGTCCAACCGGGGACCAGGCGGGGGATGTTGGAGACAACGATCGGCTCGCGGAAGATCACGCCGCCCAGGATGTTGCGGATCGTCCCGTTCGGGGACCGCCACATCTTCTTCAGGCCGAACTCCTCGACGCGCGCCTCGTCGGGGGTGATGGTCGCGCACTTGACACCGACGCCGTGCTCGAGGATGGCGTTGGCGGCGTCGACGGTGACCTGGTCGTCCGTGGCGTCACGGTGCTCGATCCCCAGGTCGTAGTACTTCAGGTCCACATCGAGGTAGGGCAGGATCAACTGGTCCTTGATGAATTTCCAGATGATCCGCGTCATTTCGTCGCCGTCGAGTTCGACGACCGGGCCCGCTACTTTGATCTTGGGCATGCTGTTGCTGTCCCTTTCCTACACCTGGCCAGCAGTCCTTGTAAGGCTCAACCGACAAGGCTAGCCGAGGCGGTCATGAGGTCTAGACCTGGCCTTGCCCCGGCGACCCCCGCTCTCGGCCCCACCTGCGCGGACGCCCTAGCCCGGTGGCCCGTCACCCGTCCGGGTCGAGCGCCCGGCGATGAGAAGCCTCACACCGCGCACCAGCATCGTCAGCGCGATCAGCACGCCGAACGCGCCGGCGAGGACGAGCCCGGTCTTGTTCATCGGCGGGACGCTCAGCGAGACGAACGCGACCATCTCGCCGAGGATCACGAGCGTCCAGCAGTCGACCGAGCGGCTGCGGACGGCGAGCGGGCCGAGCTGGGACTCGGGCAGCAGGAGCCGGGCGAGCGCGCCGATGAGCAGCGCGGCGGCCATGAGGCCCGAGCCCTTGCGGAAGTAGTTGAAGGCGCACAGGGTGAGCCCCGCGCCGACGCCGCTGAGCACGAGGAGGTAGGGCAGCCGCGCGAGCCAGTGCGGGGCGGCGCCCCTGCGACGCGGCGCCTTGCGCCTGCGCCGATGCACCTGGGTGCTCATGGCCCTCACGGTATAGGCAATCGGGTCCCGGCACGACATCGCGCGCACCCGGGCGGTCCGCCTCGCCGCCCCCGCCGGAATGCGGATGGGACCTATGTGCTCAAGGTGACGGCCGAGAGGCCGCAATCCCTTGCGCCATCGGTCCTACTCGCCAGTAGGAGGGTGTGAGGGTACGGCGCCCGGGTAACCCGGCAGACAGGGGTCGCTAACTAGCTGGGAGGACTGCCGTGGAGGGGCCGTTCATGCGGATCGAGGACAGCGGGCTGGTGATGCCGCTGCGCCCCGACGTGACGACGGTCGGGAGAGGGAGAGGAGTGGACATCCGCCTCGACGACCCGAGTGTGTCCCGTTTGCACGCAGAGATCGTCCGACGTGGCCCGTACGTCTACGTGGTGGACATGGGCCTGTCCCGCAACGGGACGCGCGTCAACGGCCGGCCGATCGCTCGCCGTGTACTGGAGGACGGTGACGTCGTGAGCTTCGGCACGGCGCGCTGCCGGTTGGGGGGCATCCCCCGTGAGGAGGTCGACCCGGACGTCGAGCTGCGGCGCGCCGTCGCGCCCGAGCTCACCCGCCGCGAGGTCGACGTGCTGACCTCGCTGTGCCGGCCCGCCCTGTCCGACGAGGCGTTCGTGGCTCCGGCCACCGCACGCGACATCGCCGGCGAGCTGGTCGTCACCGAGGCCGCGGTCAAGCAGCATCTGCTGCGCCTCTATCAGAAGTTCCGGATCCCCGAGGGCGCCAACCGGCGCACTCGGCTCGCCAACGAGGTCATCGCGATGGGCCTCGTCCGACCGCTGCCACCGGTGCACGTCCCCCAGCAGGGCCGTCCGCCGATGGACGGGCGCGTCCCCGGGGTGCGCGGCACCACCACCGAGACGCGCCGGCCGGGAACGACCGGCCACGGCCACGGTCCGGGCCGTCCGGCGCACAGCACGGCCGCGGGACGGAGGGCCAGCTGATGTGAGACCTGCGGTCGCCCTCACGGCAGCGCAAACCAGAGGGCGATCGCTGAGCCCCCCGTACGGCCGCGTATGTGACGGCGCGGCCCAGGGCTACGCGGGCGGGGGCCGCCACCTGGTGCTGGTGGCGGCCCCCGCAGCGTGCCGTCTCGGGGGCGCCCGGTCAGGCGGACCGCCGCTCGGCGGCCTCGGCGGCCTCGACGACGTTCGCGAGCAGCATCGCGCGGGTCATCGGGCCCACGCCGCCGGGGTTGGGCGCGACCCAGCCGGCCACGTCGCGGACGTCGGCGGCGACGTCGCCCGCGAGCTTGCCGTCCACCCGGGAGACGCCCACGTCGAGGACGGCGGCGCCCGGCTTGACCATGTCGCCGGTGATCAGGCCGGGCACGCCGGCCGCGGCGACGACGATGTCGGCCCTGCGGGTGTGCTCGGCGAGGTCGCGGGTGGCGGTGTGGCACAGGGTGACGGTCGCGTTCTCGGTGCGGCGGGTCAGCAGCAGGCCGAGGGACCGTCCGACGGTGATGCCGCGGCCGACGACCGCGACCTCGGCGCCCCGCAGCGGGACGTCGAAGCGGCGGAGCAGCTCGACGATGCCCTTCGGCGTGCACGGCAGCGGGCCCGGCTGCATCAGGACGAGCCGGCCGAGGTTGGTCGGGTGCAGGCCGTCGGCGTCCTTGCCGGGGTCGATGCGCTCCAGCACGCGCTGCTCGTCCAGGCCCTTCGGGAGAGGGAGCTGGACGATGTAGCCGGTGCAGGCGGGGTCGGCGTTCAGCTCGGCGACGGCGCGCTCCACCTCGTCCTGGGACGCGGTGGCGGGCAGGTCGCGGCGGATGCTCTCGATGCCGACCTCGGCGCAGTCGCGGTGCTTCATGTTCACGTAGGAGTGGCTGCCGGGGTCGTCGCCGACCAGGACGGTGCCGAGCCCGACCGAGACCCCGCGGTCGCGGAGCGCCTCGACGCGGACCTTGAGGTTCGAGCGGATCTCGGCGGCCGTGGCCTTGCCGTCCAGAATCTGTGCCGTCATACGTTCCTCCGCGTGGGTGCCGGCCCGGACCGGGCTTCGGGCCCAAGTGCCCGGCCGGAAGGGGTCCCGTCCACCCAGGCGCGCGGTGTCCGGACTGTCGTTCGCTCCCCGGTGGTGATCCACCTTGACCGCGCCAGTCGCGTAGACGTCCATGCTAACCGGCGGCGCCGGGCCGAGTGGCTTGCGGATAACGGCGCCAAGTGGCTCTGCCGGAGGCCGCCACCGGGCTCCTAACGTGCTCCACATGAGCGACGAATGGTTCGAGCGTCCCGTCCTGACCGGGCGTTACGTGCGGCTGGAGCCGCTGTCCGCCGAGCATGTCAAGGGCCTGTTCGAGGCGTCCAAGGACCCGGAGCTGTGGACGTGGATGAACGAGCGGCAGCCGGCGACCGCCGCGGACATGCGCACCCTCGTCGACACGGCGCTGACGGCCTGCGCGCGGGGGCTGAGCCTGCCCTGGGTCCAGATCGACGCGGTCACCGGCGAGATCGCCGGGATGACGTCGTACTACGAGATCTCCCCGTCCCACCGCGGCGTGTGCATCGGCCACACCTGGCTCGGGACGCGATGGCACCGGACGGGCCTCAACACTGAGGCGAAGCTGCTCCTGATGAGCCGCGCGTTCGACGACCTGGGGGCGATCCGGGTCGGCTGGCACACGCACGTCCGCAACGAGCGTTCACGTGCGGCGATCGAGCGGCTCGGGGCGTCGTTCGAGGGGGTCCTGCGCAAGCACCGGATCCGCGCGGACGGCTCGATCCGCGACACCGCCGCCTACGCGATGACGGACGACGAATGGCCGGCCGCCAAGCGGGCCCTGCGTGCGAGGCTGCGCTGATCCGGGCCGGTACGTCCTCGATGCCCGGCTCCCCGGTGGGCCGCTCAGTCCTCGGGGCGCTGGCGCCAGCCCATCAGGCGGTCGGTGCCGTGCCATCCGGCCCGGGCGGCGAGCACCGCGGCGAGGAGCGCCGCGACCAGCCCGATCACCTGCCGGGACTCCATCAGCAGCGAATCGGCCTGGTAGACGACGCCGAGCATGAGGGCCATCAGGGAATCCATCCCGCCTCCAACACGGAACACCCGCGCCGGGGTCAAGGGAGGGGCAGAGGGGGGCGCGGCAGGCCCGAGGCTACCCGCCCGGCGGCGGTGTGCGGTCCCACAGTGCGAAATAGGTCACAAACGGACAGCGCGGAACGGGAGTCGCCGTCAGTGGATGATCGCGATGAAGATCAGGCAGCAGAGGATGTTGACGATCCAGCTGTTGTGGGTCATCCACTCCCGGGCGCGCGGCATCGCGCGTTGCGCGCGCCGGTGGAACAGCAGCAGGGCGAGCAGCGGCAGCGCCGCGACCAGGAGGGTGGCCCCGACGAACACGGCCGCCCCGCCCACGCCCTCCTTGTGCTGTTCCAGGTTGGCCCCCACGGTCAGCATGATGAGGATGTCCGAGGGCATCAGAATGATCAGCAGCAGCCCGGTCTTGAAGGCCAGGCGGGGACCGGCGCTCATCAGCGACCCGAGCCACTTGGGCGGCTCGATCGTGGCCCGTTTCACGTAGTTGCGCAGGATCGCGGCCAGCAGTAACGCGATCAGCACGTACTGGACGATCTTTCCGATCGAACTGTCGTCGGACGCCTTGCCGATCGACACGTTGCTGCCGACCAGCGCGAAGACGCCCCGCGCGATCGCGATCCCCACGATCACCGAGACGGCCACGCCGCCGAGGAACGCCAGCGACGCCCGCACGGGATGCGGGGTGGTCACCAGGATGATCGCGGACATGATCTGGGGCCCCGCCATCATCGTGATGGCCAGCGGGAGCACCTCGACGCTCATGGCCCCTCCTTGGACGGCCCGCGGCGGCGGGGCGCGGCCGGGGGGACCCGTTCGTCGGAGTCGAGTTACCTGGGACGTTCCGGCCGCGGCCCCCGGAATGCGGGAGCCGCTCTCGTCAGCACTCACGCTAGGGGAGCGTTCGGGGCCTGATCCGCCGGTCAACGCGTTCTTGACCGGGTGCTGGTCCTTTCCTCGGCCGCGCCATGCGCCCGGGGTCCGCGCGAGGGGCGCCGCTGACGTACCGCGGGAAGGCCGTGGACGCGGCCTTCCCGCGGCGCCGGGAAGCCGTCAGTGGAAGAAGTGCCTGACGCCGGTGAAGTAGAGGGTGACGCCCGCCTTCTCCGCCGCGGCGATCACCTTGTCGTCGTTGACGGACCCGCCGGGCTCGACGATCGCGCGGACGCCCGCCTCGGCCAGCACTTCCAGGCCGTCCGGGAACGGGAAGAACGCGTCGGACGCGCCCACGGACGAGGCGGCCCGCTCCTGCCCGGCCCGCGCGACGGCGAGCTTGGCGGAGTCGACCCGGTTGACCTGGCCCATGCCGACGCCGACGGTGGCGCCGTCCGCGGCCAGCAGGATCGCGTTGGACTTCACCGAGCGGATGGCCCGCCACGCGAAGGCGAGGTCGCGCAGGGTCGCCTCGTCGGCGGCGGCGCCGGTCTTCAGCTCCCAGTCGGACGGGTCGTCGCCGCCCGCGTCCACGCGGTCGACGCCCTGGAGCAGCACACCGCCGTCGATGCGCCGGTACTCGGTGGCGCCCGCCGGGGCGTCCGGGCAGACCAGCAGGCGGATGTTCTTGAACCGGTCCTTCAGGACGGCCACGGCCTCGTCCTCGAAGGACGGGGCGACGACGACCTCGGCGAAGCTCTCGGTGACCTGGCGGGCCATGTCCGCGGTGACCGGCCGGTTCGCGGCGATCACCCCGCCGTACGCCGAGACCGGGTCGCAGGCGTGCGCCTTGCGGTGCGCCTCGGCGATGCCCGCGCCGACCGCGATGCCGCACGGGTTGGCGTGCTTGATGATCGCGACGCACGGCTCGGAGAAGTCGTAGGCGGCGCGGCGCGCGGCGTCGGTGTCGACGTAGTTGTTGTAGGACATCTCCTTGCCGTAGAGCTGCTCGGCCCCGGCGAGGCCCGCCTCGCCCGGCGAGCGGTACAGGGCCGCCCGCTGGTGCGGGTTCTCGCCGTACCGCAGGGTGTTCGAGCGCTCCCAGGTGGCGCCGAGGAAGTCCGGCCACCGGGTCTCGGCGGCGGTCTCGTCGGGCGCGTAGGAGCTCGCGAACCAGGAGGCCACCGCCACGTCGTAGGACGCGGTGTGCGCGAACGCCCGCGCGGCCAGGCGGCGGCGCTCGTCCAGGGTGAAGCCGCCGGCCTTCACGGCGTCCAGGACCGTTCCGTAGGCGGACGGGTCCACCACGACGGAGACGCTCGCGTGGTTCTTCGCGGCGGCGCGGACCATCGTGGGGCCGCCGATGTCGATCTGCTCGACGCACTCGTCAGGCCCCGCGCCCGACTCGACCGTGTCGGCGAACGGGTACAGGTTCGCGATCACGAGGTCGAACGGCTCGACGGCCAGGTCGTCGAGCTGCTGGAGGTGGTCCTCCTTGCGCCGGTCGGCGAGCAGGCCCGCGTGCACCTTCGGGTGCAGGGTCTTGACCCGCCCGTCCAGGCACTCGGGGAACCCGGTGAGCTTCTCCACCCTCATCACCGGGACGCCGGCGGCGGAGATCCGGCCCGCCGTGGACCCGGTCGAGACGATCTCCACTCCCGCCTCGTGCAGGCCGCGGGCCAGCTCCTCCAGCCCGGACTTGTCGTACACACTGATCAGCGCGCGCTTAATCGCCACCCGACTCACCGGCCGAGCTCCCCTCTTGATCGGACGAACCCCTGACAGACGAACCGCCGCCGGACGAAGCGGCGACGGACGAAGCGGTGGCGGACGAAGCGGTGGCGGACGAAGCGGTCGCGGAGGATCCGTCGTCGGTCGAGTCCCCGCAGGTGACGCACTTCATCGAGACCCGCCTGCCCCGCGCGGTCCACCCGTCGCGGGCCAGCCGTCCGACGACGTCGACGAGGAGGCGGCGCTCCACCTGCTTGATCCGCTCGTGCAGGGAGTCTTCGTCGTCATGCCAGCCCACGGGGACGGTCTCCTGGGCGATGACGGGTCCGGTGTCCACGCCTTCGTCGACGAAGTGAACCGTACAGCCCGTGACCTTCACCCCGTACGCCAGGGCGTCCCGGACGGCGTGCGCTCCGGGGAACGACGGCAGGAGGGCGGGGTGGGTGTTGACCGTCCGGCCGCCGAAGCGCGAGAGGAAGTGCGGGCCGAGGATCTTCATGAACCCGGCCGACACGACGAGGTCGGGCTCGTACTCGCCGACCGTCTCGGCGAGAGCCGCGTCCCAGTCGTCGCGGGACGCGAAATCCGGGATGCTGAGGGTGAAAGTGGGCACACCCGCCCGTTCGGCGCGCTCGGTTCCCCCGATATCGGGGCGGTCCGCCCCCACGGCCACCACTTTCGCCCCGTAGGCTGGATCCGCGCACGCGTCGAGCAGCGCTTGTAGGTTGGTCCCCGCTCCGGAGACGAGGACGACGAGCCGGGCGGACACCATGACTCCCCGGTGGACGGTGCTGGGACACCACGAAGCCTATCGGGCGGCCTCGGCGCGGCCTCACCCCAGACCGCACGAACCCGACAGCCGGACAGCACGAACCCCGGACCGCACCACCGAAGGTATGGAAGCGAAATGCGCACGGGCCAGGAGGACGAGAACGTGAGCGACCAGCCGGACCATCCGGCCCAGCCCGAGGACCGCCCGGACGGGCGGCCGGCGGGGCAGCCGCCCGCGGGGCCGCGACAGGGCGGGCGGGGCACCGGCTGGCGGGCCCTGTGGCTCGGCGGCATCGCCCTGCTCACCGCGTTCTTCTTCTACCCGCTCGGCCTGGTGCTCGGCGTCGCCGCGCTCGTCGTCGGGATCAAGGCCCGCCGCAACGCGCGCCGCACGCACGCCGCCGCCCCCGGCGCCGTCCCGGGCATCGTGCTCGGGTCGGTCGGGCTGGTGTTCTCGCTGCTGTCGGTCTCCCTCACGGCGTTCCTGTGGACGGAGCTGAGCGGCTACCAGAGCTGCGTCAGCGCCTCCAACACCACCGCCGACAAGCAGGCGTGCCGCGAGGAGTACTACCCCAAGATCGAGAAGAAGCTCGACCTGCCCGCCGGGAGCATGGACAAGTACGGCGACCTGCTCTGACCGCCCGCCCTGAGAGCCGAGCGCGCCGAGCCTCCAGCACGCTGAGGGGCGCGGCCGCCGCGTCGGTCTAGTCGTCCGGGTCGGTCTCGTCCCGCAGGACGTAGATGGCGCCGCCCCGGTTCTCGGTGCGTCCGGAGTCCTCGCGGGGCGGCGGGACGGGACGCCGCCCCTGCCCGGTGTCCGGATCCCCGTGTCCGCCCGGGACGTCCCGCTCGTCGGGCTCGTCGGCCAGATGCCCTTCGAGGACGACCGTGCCGTCGCCCGGCGGGACCGGAGGGGGCGCGTCCTCGACGAGGTCGGGCAGGGGGTCGCTGCGGCGGCGGGAGCGCCGGGGCGCGAGGACGGGCTCGGCCTCCTCGAACTCCAGCGGGTCCGGTGCGTGCGGGGCCTTCGGCGCCGGCGCGGGCGGGCTCTCCGCACGCGGCTCGTAGTCCCCGGGAACGGGCGCGGACAGCGGGATGACCGGCTCCGGCACCCCCCGCGCCCGCCTCTGGGGCTTGGCCGGCTTCCTCTGCTTGGCCGGCTTCTTCGCCGCCGCCTTCCCGGCATGCGCCATCGCGGCCGGGGCCTCCCTGGACGCGCGCTTTCCGGCCCCCGCCTTCCCGGCCCCCGCTCTCCCCGCGCCGGCCTTCCCGGACGGGGCCTTCGCCGGGCGCCGCAGCACCATCCAGTTCGCCACCCACGCCGCGATCGCCGCCGAGATGCCCACCTCGAGCGCGGCCATCAGCCCGACCTGCCAGGCGGACGGGCCCACGGTCGCCATCCGCCCGCCGCCGAGCGGCCCGCCCGCCAGCGCGCTCAGCAGCGCCGCGACGGCCCCGGTCAGGGCGCCGGACACGAATCCCCACAGGGGCGCGCCCTCCGCCACCGGACTCGGCAGCGACCGGATCGTCAGGACGCCGCCCACCGCGCCCGCGACGAACGGCGCCGCCAGCGCGAGCAGCGAGACCGCGGGCGCCGGACCCGGCTGGGGCAGGGCCGCGAGCGGCGGGAAGGCGGGCACGGCGTCCAGGAACACCCCGGTCGGGGACACGCTCGTCCCGGCGCCCACGGAGAACCCGGGCCCGACCGCGTACGCCATGCCCCAGATCGCCGCGTTCGGCAGGAACGCGAGTTCGACCAGCAGCAGCAGGACGCCGCCGACGACGCCGGGGGCGAGCATGTCGTAGAGGTCGGCGGCGTCCGACATGTGCGTGGCGAGGGACCCGGCCACGAGCAGCGCGCCCGACGCGAGCAGCACGCTCAGCGACCCCGCCACGCCGATCACCAGCGACCGCGGCCGGTCGGGCAGCAGCCGCAGCAGCGCGCCCAGCCCGGAGCGGACCCGCCGCCCCCGGGCCTCCGCCAGCACGACCGCCCGCGCCGCCCCGAGCCCGCCCGCGACGGCGGCGACGAGGAAGCATCCGACGAGCGCCTGCCACGCCGACGGGCGGACCTCCTCGGAGGACGCCGCGAGCGCGAGCAGCCCGGCCAGCACCGCGTAGGGGGCGGCCAGCGCGAGGGCCACGTGCACGACCGCGATCCGCTGCCGGTGCGGCAGCCCGGTCACCCGGATCATCCACCCGCCGCCCCGGTACAGCAGCACCCCGGGCAGGACGAGCACGCCGAGCGGAAGCAGCCCGAACCGCCCTTGCCCGTAGGAGAAGCCCGCGTGGTGCGAGACCAGCCAGAAGTTCACGGCCGTCCGGAACACCCCGGCCATGCCGTGGCCGAGCGCGGTCTTCGGGGCCGCGATCCAGCCGACCAGCGTGATCGTCATGAGCACGGCGAGCCCGATGCCGATGCACCACAGCGCCGCCACGAGGCCCGTCACGTACAGCGGCCTGGCGGGGGCGGCCGGGGGCCGTCCGCGCCCGGACTCGGAGCGCGGCGTCCCGGCGTCCCGGCCCGCTCCGCTCTTCGGCGCGCCCTTGGAGGGCGCGCCCTTCGGGGACGCGGCCGTCGACGGCTCCCGCTTCGCACGCCGCCCGGGGGTCTTGTCGCTCACCGGTCCATGCTGGCACCGCGCCCGCCCCCGCGAGGGCCGCCCGCCCGGCGTGTCGCCTTTGTCATCGCGCCCTCGTCCCCGGCGCCCGTCCCGTCCCGGCGTCCGGCCCCGCGCGGACGCGGGGCCGGACGCGAAAGACGCCCGGGCCGCCGGGCGGCTCGGGCGTCTTTCGGGTCCAGCGCGTTCCGGGGGCGTCCCCCGGGGATCAGAGCTTCTGCATGATCTCCCGCATGAGGACGGCGGTCTCGCTCGGGGTCTTGCCGACGCGGACGCCGACCTTCTCCAGGGCCTCCTTCTTCGCCTGCGCGGTGCCGGCGGAGCCGGACACGATGGCGCCGGCGTGGCCCATGGTCTTGCCCTCGGGGGCGGTGAACCCGGCGACGTAGCCGACGACCGGCTTGGTCACGTGCTGCTCGATGTAGGCGGCGGCGCGCTCCTCGGCGTCGCCCCCGATCTCACCGATCATCACGATGGCGTCGGTCTCCGGGTCGTCCTGGAAGGCCTGGAGGGCGTCGATGTGGGTGGTCCCGATGACGGGGTCGCCGCCGATGCCGACGCAGGTCGAGAAGCCGATGTCGCGCAGCTCGTACATCATCTGGTAGGTCAGCGTGCCCGACTTGGACACCAGGCCGATGCGGCCGGGCGTGGTGATGTCGGCCGGGATGATGCCGGCGTTCGACTTGCCGGGGGACGCGATGCCGGGGCAGTTCGGCCCGATGATGCGGGTCCCCGTGGTTCCGGGAGACGCAGCGCGCTTGGACTCGGCGTACGCCCAGAAGTAGGCGGTGTCGTGCACCGGGATGCCCTCGGTGATGACGACGCAGAGCGGGATCTCGGCGTCGATCGCCTCGACGACGGCGTCCTTGGTGAACTTCGGCGGGACGAAGACGACGGAGACGTCCGCGCCGGTCTCCCGCATGGCCTCCTCGACGGTGCCGAACACCGGGAGGGCCGTGCCGTCGAAGTCGACCGACTGGCCGGCCTTGCGGGCGTTCACGCCGCCGACCACCTGCGCGCCGGACGCGAGCATCCGGCGGCCGTGCTTGGTGCCCTCGGAGCCCGTGATGCCCTGGACGATGATCTTGCTGTTCTCGGTGAGCCAGATGGCCATTGTCATGCACCTGCCGCTGCGAGTTCGGCGGCGCGCTCGGCCGCGTCGTCCATGGTGTCGACCTGCTGGACGCCGGGCAGCGCCGCGTCGTTGAGGATCTTGCGTCCGAGCTCGGCGTTGTTGCCGTCCAGCCGGACGACGAGCGGGCGGTCGACGGCCTCGCCGCGGTCGGCCAGCAGCTTGTAGGCCGCCACGATGCCGTTGGCGACGGCGTCGCAGGCCGTGATGCCGCCGAAGACGTTGACGAAGACGGACTTGACGTCGGCGTCGGACAGGACGATCTCCAGCCCGTTCGCCATCACCTCGGCGGACGCGCCGCCCCCGATGTCGAGGAAGTTCGCCGGCTTCTGGCCGTCGAACCTCTCGCCCGCGTAGGCGACCACGTCGAGGGTGGACATGACCAGCCCGGCGCCGTTGCCGATGATGCCGACGCTGCCGTCGAGCTTGACGTAGTTGAGGTCCTTGGCCTTGGCCGCCGCCTCCAGGGGGTCGGCCGCGGCCTTGTCCTCGAGCTTCTCGTGGTCGTCCTGGCGGAACGAGGCGTTGTCGTCCAGGGAGACCTTGCCGTCGAGGGCCTTCACCTGGCCGTCGGCGGTGAGGATCATCGGGTTCACCTCGACGAGGGAGGCGTCCTCGTCGGTGAACACGGCCCACAGGCGCTCGATCAGCTCGGCGGCGCCGTCGAGGGCCTCCTGCGGGAGGCGGCCCTTCTCGGCGATCTCGCGGGCCCTGGCGCGGTCGATGCCGTCCAGCGGGGAGACCGGCACCATGGCCAGCCGGTCGTGCGGGACCTCCTCGATCTCCACGCCGCCCTCGACGGAGCAGATGGACAGGAAGGTCCGGTTGGCGCGGTCGAGCAGGAACGAGAAGTAGTACTCCTGCGCGATCGCGCTGCCCTCCTCCACCAGGACCTTGTGGACCGTGTGGCCCTTGATGTCCATGCCGAGGATCTGGGTGGCGAGCTGCTCGGCCTCGTCGGCGGAGTCGGCCAGCTTCACGCCGCCCGCCTTGCCGCGGCCCCCGGTCTTGACCTGGGCCTTGACGACGACCTTCGAGCTCCCCGCGGCGAACAGCTCCGCCGCGATGTCCCGGGCTTCCTGGGGAGTATGGGCGACCTTGCCGGTGGGCACCGGTACCCCGTACTCGGCGAAGAGTTCCTTCGCCTGATGTTCGAACAGGTCCACGAGGGCGTCCTTTTACGGATCGACAGCCAAATGTGACCACACGAGTGGGGGTTGCACACGGGTGTCCGTGCGGCCGGCACTCTGCGGTCCGCTCCGTCGATGCAGCCTAGTCAACCCGTCTTCATGGTGAGGCCGCCGGGTCCGATTGTCACCGGGACTTCCCCTGGGCGTGACAGCGCGGCGAGCCTCAGGTGTGCTCATCCTCAGGGGAGGGCACGAGTGGCGCGTGAGGAGGATGAACCGATTGACGTAGTTTGATGTACTAATTCGGCGGGACGGCCAGGCGGACAGGGGGCGAACGCATGGCAATGGCTGAGGAACGGGACGCGCCGGTCGCGGCGCCCGTCCCCGTCGCACCCGCCGCCCGCGGATCCTCGCGGCAGGGCGGGCCCTTGGCTCCCCGCAGGCGAAGCGCGCCGCGCGGCCCCTCGGGCGTCAGCAAGGTGCGGCGCACCGCGGCGCTGCTCATCGTGGCGGCCCTCGTCGCGACCGGCGGCGCCACCGTCCCCGAGCCGCCCGGTCCCGGCTGGGCGAGTCCGGGGCTCGTCGGCGGCGGCGGATGGCCGTTCGCGGGCGTCCCGCTGTCCCCCGACCAGGCCGAGGGGGCCTCCTACCTGCCGGGCAGCTCGGTGGTCAGGCTCGCCGACGGGCGGGTCCGGCTCGTCCCGTCCGGCGGTGAGACGCCGATCACCGTGGGCGCCTCCGACCCGCGGGTGGCCCGCGCGGTCCGGTCCGACGGCGCATGGCTGGCGCAGGGCACCGTCCCGGAGGGCGGGCAGGCCGGCGCGTACCGCGAGATGGCCTCGCGCGCCCTGCTCGACCTCCGGCTCCTCACCCGCCCGAACGGCGCGTCCCTGGCGTCCTGGTACTCGAAGTGGCGCTACTGCTGGCCCCGCGACTCCGCGTTCGCCGTCGCCGCGTTCAGCGTGACGGGGCACCCCTCCGAGGCGCGCCGCATCCTGGACTTCCTCGCCCGCGCGCAGAACGACGGCGGGATGTGGGCCGCGCGCTACAACGCCGACGGGACGGCCGTCGCGGACGGCCGAGCCCCGCAGCTCGACTCGCTCGGCTGGGTGCTGTGGTCGGCGTGGTTCTACCGCGTCCAGGCCCCGGACCAGGACGAGCCGCCCGCGCTGTGGCCGATGGTGCGGCGCGCCGCCGACCACCTGGCGCGCTCCCTGGACGCCGAGGGGCTTCCGCCCGCCTCGTCCGACTACTGGGAACGCGACCACCGCCGCGAGGAGGACCCGCGGCGCCCGACGCTCGGCGTGGTCGGGCCGGTGCTGGCGGGGCTGCGCTCGGCGGCCGACCTCGCGCGGGCGCGCGGTGACGCCCGGAGGGAGGCGCAGTGGCGGCACGCCGCGCAGCGGGTCTCGGACGCGGTGGCCAGGCAGTTCGCCCCCTACGGCTACCCGCGCTCGCCCGTGGCCGGCGGGCTGATGGACACGTCGGTCACGTTCCTCGCGCCGCCGTTCGCGCCCGCCGACCAGGGCGTGACCGCCGCGATCGGGGACGCCGAGCGCAAGCAGGCGCTGCCGAACGGGGGCGTCCTGCCGGGCGAGCGCTGGTCCGGCGACCCCGACGTCGCCTGGACTCCGGAGACCGCGCTGTTCGGCCTGAACGCGGCCGCCTCGGGGCGGAAGGCCGATGCACTGGACCGGCTCACCTGGCTCTCCGAGCACCGCACGTCCCTGGGCGTCCTCCCCGAGAAGGTCGGAGCGACCGGCAAGCCCGCTGGCCCGGCGCCCCTGGGCTGGACCGCGTCACTCGTCCTGCTGAGCCTCTCCGCCCTGGAACGCCCGCTCCCGACCCCCGGAACGGGATCCTGAGCACGGGCTCCTGATTTCAGGCCGTCTTCCACTCCTCCCCGAGGACCGCCCACACCTGGACGTCGCGCCGGTCGCCGTGCAGCACGAAGGCCTGCCGCATGACGCCCTCGCACGTCATCCCGAGCCGCTCGGCCACGGCCGCGCTGGCCGCGTTGCGCGGATCGCACAGCCACTCCACCCGGTGCATCCCCCGCACCCCGAACGCCCAGTCGATCATCACGCGGACGGCCGTGGTGATCAGCCCGCGCCCCCGCGCCCCGGCCGAAAGCCAGACGCCCACCTCGCAGACGCCCTGCGCGGGGTTGAACGTCCGGAAGAGCGTGCCGCCCTCGAGGACGCCGTCCACCCAGATGCCGTAGATACGGCCCTCGTCCCTGGCCTGCCTCTCGGCGTAGGCCTGGAGGAACGCGCGGGCCGTCTCCTCGTCCACCACTGCCCGGGCCCAGGGGATGTACTGCTCGATGTCCTCGCGGACCCGGTCGGTGTACTCGGCGAACTCGGCCGCCTGCCATGGCTCCAGCGGGCGCAGTTCAGCGTCCTCGGCGAGCGTGCGAGCGAACATGGGTCCTCCCCGGGGGTACGTACCGAACGTTTGTTATGTACTCTACGGGAATGCCCGCCCGAGGTGATCACGACGCCCGGCGCCGGGACGTGTCCGAGGCCGTCTGGCGCGTCCTCGCCGCCCGGGGCTTCACCGGGCTGACCCTGCGCGCGGTCGCGGCGGAGATGGACGCGTCCACCGGCCTGCTCACGCACTACTTCCCGAGCAAGAAGGCCCTCGTCGCCCACGCCCTGGACCTCGCCGAGGAGCGCACCGCGAACCGGCCGCGGCGCGAGGCCCCGCCCGGACTGGCGTCGCTGCGCGCCGCGCTCCTGGACGTCCTGCCGCTGACCCCCGCCGCCTCGGACATGAACCGCGTCTGGGTCGGCTCGTGGGACATGGCGCTCGCCGACCCCGAGCTCGGCGAACGCCAGCGGCGCCGCTACGACGCCTGGCGCGGCCGGCTCCGCCCCCACGTCGTCACCGCCGTCGAACGCGGCGAGCTGCCCCCCGCGACCGGCGTGGACGACACCGTCGCGTCCGCCGCCGCCTTCGCGCACGGCCTGGTCGTGCACGCGCTCTTCGCCCCGGACGCCTACCCGCCCACCCGCCAGACCGCGATGCTGGACGCCTTCCTGGCCTCCCTGACCACGGCTCCCAGCCCCCCGGACTAGGCCATCCTGGTCGCATGACGATCAGCACGCGCGCCCTCGGAGACGACTTCACCGCCCCCATCGACGACCGCTACCTCGAGGACTACACGGCCGGCACGACCTACGAGTACGGGCACGTCACCCTGGACGAGGCGGAGATCATCGAGTTCGCCCGCCGCTTCGACCCGCAGCCCATCCACGTGGACGCCGACTTCGCCGCGTCCGGCCCGTTCAAGGGGATCATCGCCAGCGGCTGGCACACCGGATCGATCATGATGCGGCTGTTCGCCGACCACTTCCTGTCCCGCGTGGCGAGCCTCGCCTCCCCCGGCGTGGACGAGCTCCGCTGGCCCGCTCCCGTCCGTCCCGGCGACACCCTGCGCCTGCGCGTCGCCGTCCTGGAGGCCCGCCCATCCCGCTCCAAGCCGGACCGGGGCATCGTCCGCACCCGCAGCGAGCTCCTCAACCAGGACGACCAGGTCGTCCTGCACACCCTGCCGGCCAACCTCCTGCGCCGCCGGACGGCCTGATCAGCGCGTGCCCTCCCGCACCGTCCGCGCGCCGCCGGCCGGTGCCGGGACCTCGGCCGGTGCCGGGACGGCGGGTTCGGGCAGCGTCCGGAACAGCAGCCAGGCCAGCGCGGGCAACGCGATCAGCGGGGCGAGCGCCACGCGCAGCGAGGCGGCGTCGGCGACGGCGCCGAGGACGGGGCTCGCGAGGCCGCCGACGCTGACCGTCAGGCCGAGGGTGACGCCCCCGGCGGTGCCGACGCGCGTGGGCAGGTAGTCCTGCCCGAGGGTGACCTGGAGCGAGAACGGGACGTAGAGGCCGGCGGAGGTCAGCGCCACGAACAGGTAGAGAGCCGGGCCGGGCACGAACACGATGCCCGCGACGGCGGCGACGGTCAGCAGGTACGACCTGCGCACGACCGTGACGCGGTCCCAGCGGGCGGCCAGGGAACCGCCCAGCACGGTGCCCACGGCGCCCCCGAGGTACAGGACGAACAGCGCCGCGCTCCCCGCGGCCACTCCCCCTCCCGTGCGCTGCCGCGCGTAGAACGAGATGAACGTGCTCAGCCCGACGAACACGATCGACCGGCAGACCACGGCCAGCGAGAGCCTGACGAAGGAGCGCGGGTCGTCGACCCCGGCCTTGGAGCCCGCGCGCCCGCCCGCGCCCGTCCCCTCGAGGGCGCGCAGGACGGGCAGGCACAGCACGCTGCCCGCGAGGGCGGGCAGCACGAGGAAGGGCGTGCAGCGCAGGCCGCCGGTCGCGACGACCGCCGCGACCAGCAGGGGGGCGAGCGCGAACCCGATGTTGCCGCCGACGGAGAACCAGCTCATCGCGGTATGGCTGCCTCCGGAGGCCTTCCGCGCGACCCGGGCCGACTCGGGGTGGTAGGCGGCGACCCCGATCCCGGAGACCGCCACGAAGGCCAGGGTGAGGGCGTAGTCGCCGCTGAGCCCGCTCAGGGCGATCCCGGCTCCCCCGAGGAGCGTGCTCAGCGGGAGCAGCCAGGGCATCGCCCACCGGTCGGTGAGCGCCCCGAACAGCGGCTGCGCCACCGACGACAGCAGCGACGCGGCGAGCACGACACCGGAGGCCGCGGCATAGGTGTAGGCGCGCTCGGCGACGAAGAACGGCACGAGCGCCGTCACGGAACCCTGGTAGACGTCCACGCAGGCGTGCCCGGCGGACAGCAGGAGGACCGGCCTTCTCGTGGACGCGCCGCTTCTCGTAGACACGCCCCTCATGGTCGCGACCGCGGAACCTGTCGGGCTTCCGATAATCTGCCAACCAATGCAGGAAACCCGCCATCAACCCACCGCGCCGACCCGGGCGCGCTCGCTGGCGCCGGGCGCGGCCATCGACGCCCACCGCCACGACGACCACCAGATCGCCTATGCCGGACGCGGCGTGGTGGCCGTCACCACGGAGGCGGGCTCATGGGTGGCGCCCGCCGACCGCGCCATCTGGATCCCGGCCGGGGCCGTCCACTCCCACCAGGCCCACGGCGAACTCGAACTGCACCTGGTCGGGCTGGCCGCCGCCGACAACCCGCTAGGGCTGGACGCGCCGGCGGTGCTCGGCGTCAGCCCCCTGCTGCGGGAACTGATCCGCGCCTACACCCGCGACCCGGACGACGGCTCCCCGGCCCGCGCCCGGCTGCGGGCCGTGCTCCTGGACCAGTTGCGCGTCTCGTCGCAGGAGGCGGTGCATCTGCCCGCCCCGACCGCGCCGCGCCTCAAGGCGCTCTGCGAGATCCTGCACGCCGACCCCGCCGAGGACCGCACCCTCGCCGAACTGGGCCGGGAGGTCGGCGCGAGCGACCGGACCCTGTCCCGGCTCTTCAGAAGCGATCTCGGGATGACGTTCCCGCAATGGCGCACCCAGTTGCGCCTCTACCACGCCCTGGTCCTGCTGGCCGAGGGCACTCCGGTGACCACCGTGGCCCACCGGTGCGGCTGGTCGTCCGCCAGCAGCTTCATCGACGTCTTCCGCCGGGCCTTCGGCCACACGCCGGGCAGCCATCACCCGGCGTGAGCGGTGCCTCGGCGGGGTCAGCCCTTCAGGAACTCCAGCAGGTCGGCGTTGAACCTCTCCTTGTCGCCCGGCACGAGCGCGATGCCGTGCGAGGAGCCCTCGTAGACCTTCAGCACGGCGTCCGGAATGATCTCGACGGCCTTGCGGGCCGTGGCATCGATCGGGACGATCTGGTCGTCGTCGCCGTGGACGATCAGCGTCGGGACGTCGAACTTGCGCAGGTCCTCATGGAAGTCGGTGAAGGCGAAGGCGTCCACGCACTTGATCCCGGCCTGGATGCTCTCCTGCATGCCCATGAGCCAGAACGCGTCGCGGTTGCCCTGGGTGACCTTGTTGCCCGGCCGGTTCGCGGAGAAGAACCCCTCCGAGGCGTCCTTCCAGAACTGCGAGCGTTCGTGCAGGATGCCCTTCTTGATGTCCTCCAGCGCCTGCTGGGGGACGCCTTCGGGGTTGTCGTCCGTCTGGAGCATGAACGGCGTGATCGCCGAGAGCAGGACGGCCTTGCGGACCCGTCCGGTGCCGTGGCGTCCGATGTAGCGGGCCAATTCGCCACCGCCCATCGAGTGCGCGACCAGCGTGACGTCCCGCAGGTCGAGATGGCTCATCAGGTCGTCGAGGTCGTCGGCGAAGGTGTCGAAGTCGTAGCCGTCGAACGGCTGGCTGGAGCGTCCGTGGCCCCTGCGGTCGTGGGCGATCCCGCGGTGGCCGTTGTCGGCCACCAGCTTCATCTGGTCCTCCCACGCGTCGGCGTTGAGCGGCCAGCCGTGGATGAAGACGACCGGAGGCCCGCCGCCCCAGTCCTTGTAGAAGATCTCGTTGCCGTCGCGAGTGGTGACGTACCCCATGCCGGAACCCCCCGTGCGCTCGTATGGAGATGACGGACTCGGATCAGCGGCGACATCGCAGCCTTCCGACGACCAGTCGCAGCAATACCCCACCTACAACCCAAAACGACCAATACTCGGTCGAAGCACCATTACCCGCCATTTCACCGACGTGGCCCGTCCGCGGTGCGGCCGAGCAAGGAGCGGGCGGGCAAGCAGCGGGTGGGCAAGGAGCGGGCGGTCAGCCTCCTGGAAGGCTCAGCCGCACAGCTGGGCGGTCAGGGTGGTGCGGGCCCAGTCCTCCCAGGCCCGCGGCGTCCAGCCGCGGTCCTGGACGAAGAGCAGGTACAGCTGCGGGCTGAGCAGGCCGAACAGCAGGTCGGCGGCCATCCCGGCGGAGACGCCGGGGCGGGCGCCGGGCTTGGAGACCAGCGCCTCGGCCGCGGCGCGATGCACGGTGTAGCGCGGGTCGGGGCCGTCCGGCCACTGCGCGGCGATCTGCGGGTCGGCGGCCCCGGCGGCCGCGATCATCGACGTGATCGGGGCGACCCGGCCGAGGATGTCGCCGGTGCCGCGCACGTGCGCGCGCAGCTGGCCGGCCGCGGTGGGCGCGGCGCACGCGGCGCGGAACCACTCCCGCTCCATGGTGGCGACCGGTTCGGCGTCCCCCGCGATCGACGCGTCGACGACGTCCTTGAACAGCGCGCGCTTGTTGCCGAAGACGAAGTACACCGTCTGGACGGCCACCCCCGCCCGGTCGGCGACCTCCTGCAGGCTCGTCGCCCCGTAGCCCTGCGCGACGAACAACTCCCGCGCCGCTTCGACGATCTTCCCCCGGGTGCGGCGGGAGCGCTCGGCCCGCTTGTCCGGCCGCTTGACGGTCTCCATGGCGGGAGTATATCTCTAGAGTCCATCACTAAAGTTGACATCTAGAAACTTCGAGCGAAGGGGACGAGATGGACACGGTCGTCAACGTTCAGCAGGCCGAGGCGTGGAACGGGTGGGAGGGATCGGCCTGGGCCGACGACGCCCCGCGGTACGACGCGATGATGGGCGGCTTCAACCAGCCGCTCCTGGATCTCGCCGCGATCGGCGGCGACGAGAGCGTCCTGGACATCGGATGCGGTACCGGACAGCTGACCCTGCTGGCCGCGCGCCGGGCGGCGCAGGCGGTCGGCGTCGACATCTCCGAGCCCATGGTGACCCGTGCCCGCGCGGACGCGGCCGGGCAGGGCATCGCCAACGCGCGGTTCGACCAGGCCGACGCCGAGGCCCACCCCTTCGAGGAGGGCCGCTTCGACGTCGTCGTCAGCCGCGGCGGCGTGATGTTCTTCTCCGACCCCGTCGCCGCCTTCGCCAACATCGCCCGCGCGCTGCGGCCCGGCGGCCGGATGGTGTTCATCGTCCCGCAGGCCGGCGGCCCCGACAGCGAGTACGCCAGGGCCACCGCCGCTCTCGCGCCGCTGATGCGCCGTCCCTCACCCGCGGCCCGCGGCATGGGTTCGCTGTCCGACCCCGCCCGCATCCGCCAGGTGCTGGGCCAGGCGGGCCTGACGGACGTCGACACGCGACCCGTCCACGCGCCGATGGACTACGGCCGCGACGCCCGCGACGCCGCGGACTTCATCCTCGGCCAGGGTCCCGTCCGCTACAACCTCGAGGACGCTGACCAGACCGCCGTCACCCGCGTCCGCCGGGAACTCCAGGCGGCGCTCGCGGCCTACGAGACCCCGGCCGGCGTCCGCATCCGCGGCTCCGTGTGGCTCGTGAGCGCCGTCCGCCCCTGAATGCTCGGCGGCGGGCTCAGCCCTCCGGGAAGAAGAGGAAGAGGGTGCAGCCGGTCGACGTCTGCGGGACGTGGGAAGTGCCCGCTGCGGCGTGGATGAAGGAACCGGCGGGGTAGTCCCGGTCGCCGTCGTTGAAGGTTCCGGAGACCACGAAGACCTCCTCGGGCCCCGGTTCGTGGACGTCGACTCCTTCCCAGCATGTGTCCGGGTCCATCTCCAGGACGAAGGCCTTCGCGCCGCCGTCCCCCTCCCACAGCGGCCGCAGCCGGATGCCGGGGAAGACTTCGCGGACCGGAGCGTCCTGGACGGCGGACCACACATAGCCGGGCGCGCTCTGTTCTGTCGTCATGGGGACCAGCCTGGCCACCGGTGCCCCGTCCGGCCGAGTGTCAGGAAAGACATGCTGCGGTACTTTCATGCCATGCATCGCGTGGTGGCACTCGTACGCCCACCCCAGTCGACCTTCGAACTCGGCTGCGCGGCCCAGATGTTCGGCATCGAACGGGCCGGGCTCCCGGTCCGGTACGCCTTCGGGGTGTGCACCGAGCGCCCCGGCCCGGTCGCGACGCTGGCCGGGTACGACATGCTCGTGACCGGTGGGCTGGACGCGCTCGGCACGGCCGACACCGTGATCGTTCCGGGCTGGCTCCCGGCCGGGGCGCCGCCGTCGCCCGCGGTCGTCCGAGCCCTGCGCCGCGCGCACTCCCGAGGCGCCCGCGTGGTCAGCATCTGCTCCGGCGCCTTCGCGCTGGCGCACGCCGGTCTCCTGGACGGGCGGAAGGCGACCACCCACTGGGGCCTGGCGAACGAGCTCGCCACGCGTTTCCCGCACGTCCAGGTCGACCCGGACGTCCTGTACGTGGACCACGGTGACGTCGCCACCAGCGCCGGAGCCGGAGCCGGCATCGACCTGTGCATGCACCTGATCCGCGCGGACCAGGGCGCCCGGTACGCCGCCCACGTCGCGCGGACCATGGTCATGCCGCCCCACCGCGAGGGCGGCCAGCTGCAGTACTCGGCGCCGCCGCACCCCGCCCAGGTCGACGGCACGCTGGCGCCCCTGCTGGACTGGATCGCCCGGAGGCTCGGCGAACCGGTGACGATCGAGAGCATGGCCGCGCACGCGGGCGTCTCCACGCGCACCCTCGCCCGCCGGTTCGCGGAGCAGCTCGGCACCAGCCCGGGGCAGTGGCTGCTCACCCGGCGCATCGCCGCGGCACAGGACCTGCTGGAGTCCTCCGACCTCCCCTTGGACGCCATCGCCAGGCGCGTCGGGCTCTCCTCGGCCACCAACCTCCGCAGGCGCTTCCTCAACACCCTGGGCACGACACCGGGCGCCTACCGCCGCGCCTTCCGAGCCAAGCCCCGAGGGCACGTCCCGCGGACCGGGGCGGCGGCGCGGCGCCACCCCGGCGCGGCCGCCCTCACCGAAGCGAACGGCTGAAGAGCCGGACGTCCTCGACCAGGAGGTTCGGCACCTCCATGGCCGCGAAGTGGCCTCCCTCGCCGTACTCCGACCAGTGCTCGATGGCGCCGTCCGGATCCATGAGGGAACGGATGGTGGTGTCCGCGGCGAAGACGGCGACCCCGACCGGGGCATCCGACTTCGGCGGGGGCCCGCTCTCCTGCGCCGCGAACGCCTTCCACGCCCGCATGCCGTCGTGGACGGCGTGCGCGGTGGAGGCCCCGGAGCCCGTGAACCAGTAGAGGCTCACGTTGGCGAGGAGCTGGTCCCGGTCCACCGCCGCGTCGGGGAGGTCGATCGCCGGGTCCGTCCACTCGTGGAACTTCTCCACGATCCAGGCGAGCTGACCGACCGGCGAGTCGTTCAGCGAGTACGCCAGGGTCTGCGGACGGGTCGACTGCAGGACCAGGTAGCCGATCCCCTCCTCCCTGAACCTGTTGAACCGCTGGGCCCGGTCCCGCTCGGCTCCGGAGAACCCCGCCGGATCGAGGGCGGGCCCGAACGGCGGGGCCGCACCCGTCCCGGACAGATGGACGCCGGCGACGCGCTCCGGGTCGACCATCGGCAGCATCCCGGCGACGCCCGACCCGACGTCCGTTCCCTGCGCGACGTACCGCTCGTATCCGAGGCGGCGCATCAGTTCCGCCCACATCCGCGCGACGCCGAACAGGTTGAAGCCCGCCTCGCCGATCGGGTTGGAGAAGCCGTAGCCCGGCAGCGAGGGGAGGACGACGTGGAAGGCGTCGCCAGGGTCGCCGCCATGGGAACGGGGGTCGGTCAGCGGCCCGACGGCCTTCATGAACTCGACCGGTGAACTGGGCCAGCCGTGCGTGAGGACGATCGGCAGCGCGCCCGGCTCCGGCGACCGCGCGTGGAAGAAGTGGATCGTCTGGCCGTCGATCTCCGTCCTGAACTGCGGGACCTCGTTCAGGGCCGCCTCCTCGGCACGCCAGTCGAAACCGGTGGCCCAGTACTCGGCGAGCCCCCTGAGGTATCCGGCGGGGACGCCCCGGTCCCAGCCGTCACCCCCGGCGGCCGCCGGCCAGCGCGTCGCGGAGACCCGGGCCCGCAGGCCCTCGATCTCGGCCGCGGGGATGTCGATGCGGAAGGGGCGGATCTCGTTCGTCATGGCAGGCACGCTAGGCCGGAATGCGGAACAGATCGTTCCGCGATCCGGGGCAGGATGGAGAAATGATGCGAACCTCCGTCCGGCTGCTCCGCCTGCTGTCGCTCCTCCAAGCCCGGCGCGACTGGAGCGGTCCCGAGCTGGCCGAACGCCTCGCCGTCACCACCCGGACCGTCCGCAACGACATCGAGCGGCTGCGCGAGCTCGGGTATCCGGTGGAGGCGGCCCCGGGCGTCGGAGGCGGCTACCGGCTCGGCGCGGCCGCCGTGCTGCCGCCCCTGCTGTTCGACGACGACGAGGCGGTCGCGGTGGCGATCGGGCTCCGGACGGCGGCGAGCGGCGCGGTCTCCGGCATCGAGGAGAGCTCGGTCCGCGCCCTCGCCAAGCTGGAGCGCCTCCTGCCGTCCCGGCTCCGGCACCGGGTCGCCGCGCTCGCCTCCACGACGGTCGCGCTGCCCGGCTCGGAGCCGCCCGTGGACGCGGCCGTGCTGACCGCGATCGCCGCCGCGTGCCGCGACCACGAGCGCCTGCGCTTCGACTACCGCACCCACGGCGGCGCCGCCGGGCCCCGCGTGGTCGAGCCCCACCGCCTCGCCGCCTCCGGCCGCCGCTGGTACCTCCTGGCCTGGGACCTGGAGCGGGACGACTGGCGGACCTTCCGCGCCGACCGCGTCGTCCCGCGCCCGCCGAACGGACCCCGGTTCACGCCTCGGGACATGCCGGACGAGGACGTCGCGGCTCGTATCTCATCCGGCCTCGCCCGGGCGATGTGGGCCTACCGCGCGCGGGTGGTCGTGAACGCGCCGGCCGCCGAGATCGCGGCCCGGGTGCCCGCGGGCATCATCGTCGAACCCGCCGGCGACGGCACCTGCGTCATGGAGGCCGGCTCCGACGATCCGGCCATGCTCACCGTCTACCTCGGCATGCTGGACGCCGACTTCCGGATCGACGAGACCGCGAACCCCGAACTGGCCGACCACCTGCGCACTCTCGCCGCCCGCTACGCCCGCGCCACCGGCGCCGGCTCCTGACGGGCCGTCTCACGACAGTCCCGGGGCCGGGACCTCGACGGCGGCGTGGGCGTCTCCGAGCCGGGCGGCCGGGGTCAGGGCCGCCTGGCGTAGTTGTAGACGGTGCTCCGGGAGACTCCCAGCAGGTCGGCGATGGCCTCGGTGGAACCCCTGGTGGCGAAGTAGCCGCCGCGGTGCAGCCGCCGGACGAGTTCCTTCTTCGCGGCGCGGTCGAGCGCGCGCGGCGCGGCGGCTCGTTCGGCGGCGAACGTCTCGACGAGTTCGCGCAGCTCCCGATCCGTGCGGTTCCGCAAGGTCTCCAGCGGCTCCTCCCGGTGCCCGGCCTCGGTCGCCACCAGGTTGGCCAAGGTGAGCGTGAGAGGGGAGAGGGTCGACACGTCGAGGTTCAGGCAGAGCGCCCCGACGTAGCGGCCCTGGGCGTTCTTGATCCCGATGGACGTGCTCTTGACCGGGCGGCCGTCCGGGAACCGGTTGGGATAGTTCTGGATCACGCTCGCGTACTCCGGGTCGGCGATCCGGCGCAGCCCCAGCTCGGTGGCGGAGTCTCCCACACCGCGGCCCGACAGGTTGTTCTCGATGACGCGGATCGCGTGCTCCGGGCGGCGCAGGTCGTGCAGGACCACCTCGCAGAGGCCGGGGAACATGCGCCCGATCGCGATCGCGATCTTCTCAGCTTCGAGGAGGAGGTGCTCGTCGGGGTCCTCGGAGGTCACGCGCGGCTCCGTCCGTGCGGGGCGCCGTCGGCGCCGAACACCGCGGCCATCTTCTCCGCGGATTTGAGTCCGGCGCCGGTGAGGACGACGACGGTGGTCTCGCCGGGGCCGATGGTGCCGTCGGCCAGGAAGTGGTCGAGGGCCGCCGCGGCGACGCCGCTGGTGGGCTCGGCGTACAGTCCGCGCGAGGCGAGCTTGCGCACGGCCGTGTGGATCTGGTCGTCCGTGACCGCCACCGCCGCCCCGCCCGAGCGGCGGATCGCCTCGACGGCCTCCCGGAGCCGGACCGGGGCGGCGATGGACGCCCCCTCCGCGATCGTCGGCACCCGCGGTCCGCGGCTCCCCGGGTCGATCCCGTTCACCGTGTCCGCGATGGCGGCCCAGTGCTCCGGTTGGCCGACCAGAAGTCTGGGGAGCCGGTCGATCCGGCCCCCGTCGAGCAGTTCGCCGAACGCGATGTCGCAGCCGAGGACGTTGCTGCCCGCGCCCGCGACGAGCACGACGTTGTCCGGTGCCCTGAACCCGAGCGACTCCCACATCTCGTAGGCGATCGTCTTGGTGCCCTGGAGGAAGAACGGGTGCCAGTTGTGGCTGGCGTAGGGGATCCGCTCGGACTGGCGGATCGCCTCGTCGGCCACCTGTTCGCGGGTGCCCTCGACGAGTTCGATCCGGGCGCCGTACGCGCGCGCCTGCAAGATCTTGGCGGCGGACGTCGCCGCGGGAACGATGATCTTCGCGTCCATCCCGGCGGCGGCCGCGTAGGCGGCGACCGAGGAGCCGCCGTTGCCGGAACTGTCCTCGAGGACCCGCGTCTGCCGCTGCCCGCGCAGATGGGAGACCATCACCGCGACCCCCCGGTCCTTGAAGCTGGAGGTGGGGTTGAACCATTCGAGCTTGAAGTGAACGCGGCGCCCGTCCCAGTCCAGCGGCGGCATGGGGGTGAGGCCCTCTCCGAGGCTCACCCGGTGCCGGGGGGAGACCGGGATCGCGGCCTGGTAGCGCCAGAGGGAGCGCTCGCCCGTGTCGATCCGGTCGGGTGCGGGCCCGGGCACCGGGCTGAGCGCGAGGGGCGAACCGTCCTCACCCCGCCAGCGCCGATCGGTGATCGCGTAGCGGTGCCCGCTCCTGTCGTAGAGGAACGGGGCGTCGGTCACATGGCCGGTGGTGTCGTTCACGGGGCTCCGATGAGGAGGCGGCGCATCAGGTTCTCCCTCCCATCCTTGGACAGAAATTGCAAAAATGCAAGATCATTCCAAGTCTCGGCCGGCCGTCGACCGGGCGGGACCCGCGGGAGGGCGGCCGGCGAGGACGGGCTTCAGCGCGGCACGGGTACCGGCGCTGGCGGAGGCGTGCTCAGAGCTTTTCGATGGTGGCGAAACGCAGGACGAGGGTGCGGACGCCGTAGTCGCCGCCGAAATCGACGCTGGCCTTCTCGCCCTTGTCGTAGACGGAGACGACCGTGCCCAGCCCGAAGGCGTCGTGGGTGACCTTGTCGCCCGGCGAAAGGGACGGGACGGGGCGGTTCCCCGGCGAGCGGACCCCAGGGCGCTCCGCCATCCGCGACATGGCGGAACCGGACGTGGACGACGCCTCGCGCTCCCACTCGACGAGTGACTTCGGGACCTCGCCGAGGAAGCGGGACGGCGGGTTGACCTGCGGCGCTCCCCACGAACTGCGCATCGTGGCCCGGGAGACGTAGAGGCGCTGCCGGGCGCGCGTGATGCCGACGTAGGCCAGGCGGCGTTCCTCTTCGAGTTCCTTGGGGTTGCTCATGGCGCGCAGGTGGGGGAAGACGCCGTCCTCCATTCCGGTGAGGAAGACGACGGGGAATTCGAGGCCCTTCGCGGTGTGCAGGGTCATCAGGGTGACGACGCCGTGCTCGCTCTCTTCGGGCTGCTCGCCCGGCGGGACGGGGCCGCCCTTCGCGCCGCCGGGAATGGAGTCGGCGTCGGCGACCAGGGCCACCTGCTCGAGGAACTCGGGAAGGCGCCCCTCGGCGGACTCGCCGTCGAGGCGCTCCTCGAACTCGCGGGCCACGGCCTCGAGTTCCTGGAGGTTCTCGACGCGGGTCTCGTCCTGCGGGTCCTTGGAGGCCTGGAGTTCGGCGAGGTAGCCGCTGGCCTTCAGCACCTCGGCGATCAGGTCGGCGGGGGCGAGCGACTCGGCGGCGGCGCGCAGCTCGTCCAGCAGGGCGACGAAGTCGCGGACGGCGTTGATCGAGCGGGTCGCCATGCCGGGGACGTCCTCGGGCGTCCGGAGGGCCTGCCAGAACGAGACGCGCTCGCGGGACGCGTACGCCTCGACGCAGGCCTCGGCGCGGTCGCCGATGCCCCGCTTGGGGACGTTCAGGATGCGGCGCAGGGAGACGGTGTCCTCGGGGTTGGCGAGGCAGCGCAGGTAGGCGAGCGCGTCGCGGATCTCCTTGCGCTCGTAGAACCGGACGCCGCCGACGACCTTGTACGGAAGCCCGACCCGGATGAAGACCTCTTCGAAGACACGGGACTGCGCGTTGGTGCGGTAGAAGATGGCGACATCGCCGGGGCGGGCCTCGCCGTCGTCGGTGAGCCGGTCGACCTCGCGGGCGACGAACGCGGCCTCGTCGTGCTCGTTGTCGGCCACATAACCGATGATCTTGTGGCCCTCGCCCTGGTCGGACCAGAGCTTCTTGGGCTTGCGGTCGGCGTTGCGCTCGATGACGGCGTTGGCCGCGGACAGGATCGTCTGCGTGGAGCGGTAGTTCTGCTCCAGCAGGATCGTGGTGGCCTGCGGGTAGTCGCGCTCGAACTCCAGGATGTTGCGGATGGTCGCCCCGCGGAACGCGTAGATCGACTGGTCGGCGTCGCCGACGACGCAGAGCTCGGCGGCCCCGACGCCCTCGACCGGCGCGGTCAGCTCCCGGACGAGCTCGTACTGCGCGTGGTTGGTGTCCTGGTACTCGTCGACGAGGACGTGCCGGAACCGGCGCCGGTAGTGCTCGGCGGCCTCCGGGAAGACCTGCAGCAGGTTGACCGTCATCATGATCAGGTCGTCGAAGTCCATGGCGCCGGCCTGCTGGAGCCGCGCCTGGTACATCTCGTAGGCCTCGGCGAGCGTCTGCTCCATGTGCGTGGAAGCCCGCGCTTTGAAGGTCTCGTAGTCGATCAGCTCGTTCTTCAGGTTGGAGACCTGGGCGCTGAACGACTTCGGCGGGTAGCGCTTGGGATCGAGGTCGAGCTCGCGGCAGACGAGCGCCATCAACCGGTTCGCGTCGGCCTGGTCGTAGATCGAGAAGCTCGTGGGGAAGCCGAGGCGCTTGGCCTCGCGGCGCAGGATCCGCACGCACGCGGAGTGGAACGTCATCACCCACATGGCCCGCGAGCGCGGCCCGACGAGGGCGTCCACCCGCTCCTTCATCTCGGCGGCCGCCTTGTTGGTGAAGGTGATCGCGAGGATCTGGCCGGGGTGCACGTCCCGCTCGCCGAGCAGGTGGGCGATGCGGTGGGTGAGCACCCGGGTCTTGCCCGAGCCGGCACCGGCGACGATCAGCAGGGGGCCACCGGAGTGCACGACGGCAGCGCGCTGCTGCGGGTTCAGGCCGTCGAGCAAGGGGTGGGCTTCGGTCTTCGACATCACGTGCGAGTCTACGGCGCCGGGCGGACGTTTTCGGCGCGTCCGCCGACCCCGGCGGCGCGGCGCCCGCCCGGCCCCCGCCCGCCTCCGGCCCGGCCGGGCCCGGCCCGCGTGCGGCCGATACCGCCGTTGACCTCGATCAAGGGGCCGAAGGCAGCATGTGGACAGATGGGCCGTCTTTTGGGCGCAGCGGGTTGACTCGATCTCGCGTTCCGGCGGACGTTGGAATTGGAGCGGACACCGGTCGGGCCGGCGTGCCCCGGCCAGATCCCGGAGTGCAAGGCCCCGTACCGCATCCCCGCGCGTCCGCATCCGGCGGCGCAGAGTCAGCAGGGACTCGCGCATTGTCACAGGGGGAAGGTGGCGCTGATGAAGATCCACCAGCAGGAACTCCAGACGAGGCGGGACAACGGGAACGCCGAGGCCGTCGTGCCCGCGCAGTGGCCCGGGCGGGCGGCCCAGGTCGCGCAGGGGGCGGCCCAGCCGCATGCGCGCCCCGTCCCGCGTCCGGTGCCGGTCCCGGTGCCGGCACAGCCCGGGCACAGGTTCCTCATCTACAAGCAGGACCCGTCCGTCACGACGCTGGGCGCCCGGTTGACCTTCATCCCGACCGTGGTCCTGAACGGCCCGACGGACGTGCGCGTCCAGACCGAGTTGCAAGGCGTCACCCCGGTCGCGCGCAACATCAACGGCGACTTCGTCTTCACCCCCGGGACCCCCCAGTTCGACTGCGCGCACACGTTCGCCGTCGTCCGGGAGACGATGGCCATGTACGAGCGGCACAACGGCGGGGTCCCGATCCCGTTCGCGTGGAACGTCGGGGGCAACACCGAGCGCATCACCGTGTTCCCGCACGCGGGCGAGGGCGCGAACGCGTTCTACACGCGGACGGCCAAGGCGCTGAAGTTCCTCTTCTTCACGCCGCAGGGGCAGCCGGCGTCGAACGTGCTCTTCACGTGCCAGTCCTTCGACATCGTCGCGCACGAGACGGGCCACGCGGTCCTGGACGGCCTCAAGCCCGGCTGGCTGTCGGCGGACAACCCGCCGCAGACCGGCGGCCTGCACGAGGCGTTCGGCGACATCACGGCGATCTTCCTGGCCCTCGCGCAACCGGACCAGGCGGAGGCGCTGGTCGCCCTCACCAAGGCGAACCTGCACGACAAGTCGTTCCTGACGGAGCTGGCGGAGGAGTTCGGCAAGGCGCTCGGCATGGCGTCCGGGCTCCGCAACGCCGACAACGACCTCAAGCTCAGCGAGGTCGGCAACGAGGTGCACGCCATCTCGCAGGTGTTCACCGGCGCGATCTACGACATCCTCGCGGACGTCTACACGTTCGAGCTGAGCCGGCAGCAGCGCACGAAGGGCGCCACGGTCGTGCTGATCGAGACGGCGTCCGCGCTGTGCAAGCTCGTGTTCGACGCGATCGCGGCGTCCCCGGCGACCGGGGCGCGGTACGTGGACGTGGCGAACAAGATGCTGGAGGCCTCGGCGAGCCGCGGCGACCCGGCGGTCTACCGGACGTTCATCCGCAACCGGTTCGCCGTCCGGGAGATCACGACGGCGGCGACGCCGCTGCGCGACCTCATGAGCGGGCAGATGGCGATGACCGAGGCCGCCTACACCGGGGACGGGCAGGACGTCACCCGCGTCGAGCCGCACGACGAGCACTCGGCCAGCCTGCTCGCCGGCCAGGACAGGTCGCGCTGCTGCGGGACGATGCAGATGCCCGAGTACCAGGCCGTCTCCGCCGAGAAACTGGCACAGGGCGGCTCGCTGGAGGACGATGACATCCTCCGGAGCGGGCTGGAGGAGCTGCGCAGCGCCTTCAAGTAGGAGCCCGGGGATCGGGTAGAGAGCGGAGAGCGGACGAGTCGACGGGAAGGTGCGCGGCATGCGCGTGACGATCGAGAGCACGGGCGGTTTCACCGGCTACAGCGCCGTCGTCGCGCAGTACGACACCGAGACCCTCCCCGCCGGCCAGGCCGACCGCGTGCGGGACGCGGTCGGCGCCCTCGCCGCAGAGCACGCCCGCGGCGCCCAGGGCGAGATCGGCGCCGACCTGCCCGCGTACCGGATCACCGTGACCGGGGACGGTGCGGAGGAGTTCGGGGCGGGCGGGGAGCCGCGCGTGTACGAGGTCCGGGGCGACCCCACCGCGGGAGTCGCGTCCGTCCTCGGCACGCTCCTCGAAGGCCCCGACGCCACGCCCTGAAACGCTCCGCCCGGAGCGGCGAAGGCGCCGTGTCCAGAGCGCTGCCGCGGCCGGGCCGGTGCGCTTCGGCTCCGGCCCGGCCGCGGGGGTTCAGGCGGTCTTGCGGTGGTCGCGGGCGGATTCGGCCGCGGCGTGGACGGCGGCGAGGTCCGCACCGGTCGCCGCCATGGACGCGGCGGCGACCGCGCCCTCGACCAGCGGGGCGTCCGCGAGCAGGACGTCCTCGCCCTCGGCGTCCTCGATGAGCATCTTGGCGGTCAGCACGGAGCTGCCGAGGTCGGCGAGCAGCACGACCCCGTCCCCGTCGTCGACCGCGGCGACCGCCTGCTCGACGAGGTCGATGCTCGTCCCGAGCCGTCCTTCGGAGTCGCCGCCGGCGGGTTCCACGACGGCCTTGCCGACGCCCATGGCGCGGGCGACCTCGGCTACGCCCTCGGCGAGCGTCCGGCTGTGGGAGATGATGACGATCCCGACCATGTCACCCCTCCCCCGCGACGTCGGCCAGGGCTCGGAGCAGCAGGGCGGTGGACGAGGCGCCGGGGTCCATGTGCCCCTCGCTGCGCTCGCCCAGGTAGCTGGCCCGGCCCTTGCGCGCGCGCAGCGGGACGGTGTCGTCCGCGCCCTTGGCTGCGGCGTCGGCGGCGGCGCGCGCGCATCCGGCCAGGTCGGAGCCGTCCGCCAGCGCCGCCTCGTACGCGGCCACCGCGGGGGCCAGCGCGTCGACCATCGTCTTGTCGCCCTCGGCGGCCTTCCCGAGGTCCTGGACGCCTTCGAGGGCGGCCCGGAGCGCCGCCCCCAGCGCGGCGGCGTCCACGTCGGCGGCGTCGCCGAAGGCCTTGCCCGCGCGGCGCAGCGCCGTCCCGTAGAGGGGGCCGGACGCTCCGCCGGTCTTGGACACGATGGCCCGCCCGGCGGTGATCAGCACCTTGCCCGGCGGGACGTCCTCGGGGAGCGCCTCCACGGCGGCGCGGAAGCCCCGGTCGAGGTTGAGCCCGTGGTCGCCGTCGCCGATCGCCGCGTCCAGCCGGGTCAGCCGGTCGGCGTCGGCGGACACCCGTTCGGCCGCCCGCCGGATCCAGGACGCGAAGTCCTCCGCGTTCATCGGCCCCACCGCAGTCCCGGGGTCTCGACGGGCGCGTCCCAGAGGCGGGTCAGGTCCGGCGTCATCCGGCACACGCTGATCATGCAGCCCGCCATCTCCAGGCTGGTCACGTACGGCCCGACCAGGCTGCGCACGACGGTCGCGCCGTGCCCCTCCAGCCACTGCGCCGCCGCCGCGTAGGCGACGTACTGCTCGATCAGCGGGGTCCCGCCCATCCCGTTGACCAGCACCAGCACCTCGGAGCCGGACAGCGGCATGTCCGCGTCGATCGCGCTGAGCGAGGCGTCCACGATCTGCGCGGCGGTGCCGACCTTGACGCGCTCGCGGCCGGGCTCGCCGTGGATGCCGATGCCGAGCTCCATCTCGTCCTCGCCCAGCTCGAACGTCGGGGTCCCGGCGGCCGGGACCGTGCAGGACGACAGCGCGACGCCGAACGACCTGCTGCGCTCGTTCACCTCCCGCGCCGCCGCGGCCACGTCCGCGAGGGGCGCGCCCTCCTCGGCGAGCGCCCCGGCGATCTTCTCGGCGAACAGGGTGGCGCCGGTGCCGCGCCGCCCGGCGGTGAACGTGCTGTCCTCCACCGCGACGTCGTCGTCGACGATGACGGACACGACCTCGATGTCCTCGTCCTCGGCCAGCTCGGCGGCCATCTGGAAGTTCATGACGTCGCCGGTGTAGTTCTTCACGAGGTGGAGCACGCCGGCGCCGCCGTCCACCGCCATCGTGGCGGCGATGATCTGGTCGGGGACGGGCGAGGTGAACACCTCACCGCAGCAGGCCGCGTCCAGCATCCCGTAGCCGACGAAACCGGCGTGCAGCGGCTCGTGACCGGATCCGCCGCCCGACACCAGGGCGACCTTCCCGGTCCGCGGGGCGTCCGCCCGCACGACGGTCCCGCTCTCTGGATCGACCTTCAGCGACGGGTGCGCGGCGGCCAGCCCGCGCAGCGCGTCGGACACCACGTCCGCCGGGGCGTTGATGAGTTTGCGCATGTCTCAGCTCTACCCCGGCGAAGGCCCCCATCCCAGACCCAATCGCTGATCATGCGATATCGGGGTGCCCGGACGGTCCGTGCCCGCATAGGTTGCATCCGTGACCAAGCCACCCAAAATCCTCTACGACTGCGACACCGGCATCGACGACGCGATGACGCTGCTCTACCTGGCCTCGCTGGTCCAGGCCGGGGAGGCGGAGCTGACGGCCGTCGGCACGGTGCACGGCAACATCGACCCCGTGACCGGTGCGCTCAACACGCTGCGCGTCCTGGAGGCCGCCGGAATCCCGGTGGCCGGCGCGGGGCCGGACGCGGGCGGGCAGGGGGTGCCGGTCGCGGTCGGCGCCGCACGGCCGATGGCGCAGGACGTCCACTACGCGCTGGACTGGCACGGCACCGACGGGCTCGGCGACACGCACCTCCCCGAGCCCGCGGGGCGCCCGGTCTCCGAGCCCGCCCCCGCGCAGATCGTCCGGCTGGCCCGCGAGACGCCCGGCGAGCTGACCCTGCTCGCGACCGGCCCGCTGACCAACCTCGGCTCGGCGCTGCTGCTGGACCACGAGCTCCCCTCGCTGATCCGCGAGGTCGTCGTGATGGGCGGCGCGTTCGACCACCCCGGCAACATCACCACGCACGCCGAGGCGAACATCTGGCACGACCCCGAGGCCGCCGACCTGGTGTTCGCGGCCGACTGGCCGATCGTCCTGGTCCCGCTGGACGCCACGCACCCGACCGCGGTCCACGACGACTGGCTGGACCGGCTCGCCGCGCACGAGACCCCGGTCGCCCGGTTCGCCGCGAGCATCCTGGAGTTCTACGCGGACGCCTACACGCCCACCCTGAAGCGCCGGGGCGCGGTCATCCACGACGCCCTGGCCGCGATGCTCGTCGTCGACCCCGAGCTCGGCGAGTACGTCCAGCGCCCGGTCCGGGTGGAGCTGCGGGGCGAGCTGACGCGCGGCACGACCGTGTGGGACGCCCGCTCGCTGCCCGCCGACGACACCCGCCGGCCGGTGAAGGTGGCCGTGGGCAGCGACGTGGCGGCGTTCCAGGAGCGCCTGCTCTCGGCCCTGCTCACGTTCTGACCGCCCAGGACTCCTGACCGACTCGAAGCTGGCCCCGCGTCGGCCTGCGGAGGGCTCCCAGAAGGCTGCCGCCTCGTCATGGGTGCGCCCGGAAAGTTCGCTCAAAGCACGACCTCCGGGTGTGCTCCAACCGGTCCGCCGACCTTATGGTTGAAACTGTGACCAACGTTCTGGACGACAGCGAAGTGCAGCGAATCCTCGCCGTGAAGGCGCACCCGGACGACGTCGACTTCGGCGCGGCCGGAACGGTGGCGGGCTGGACGGACCGCGGCATCGAGGTCGTCTACCTGATGGTCACCGACGGCGACGCGGGCGGCTTCGACGACGGGGTCTCGCGCGAGGAGATGGCCGCTCTGCGCCGCGAGGAGCAGCGCGCGGCGGCCAAGTGCGTCGGGGTGAGCGACGTCCGGTTCCTCGGCTACCCGGACGGACGGGTCGAGGCGACCTTCGACCTGCGCCGCGACATCGCCCGCGTGATCCGGCAGGTGCGGCCCGACCGGGTGCTGACGCAGAGCCCGGAGCGCAACTACGAGCGCATCTACCCGAGCCACCCCGACCACCGGGCGGTCGGGGCGGCCGCGCTCGACGCCGTCTACCCCGACGCCCGCAACCCCTACGCGTTCCCCGAGCTGCTCGCGGACGAGGGCCTGGAGGCGTGGACGGCGCGGGAGGTGTGGCTGAGCGGCGGCCCCGTCGCCGACCACTACGTCGACATCACCGACCGCTTCGACCGCAAGCTCAACGCGCTGCGGGCGCACGCCAGCCAGACCTCGCACATGGGCGACGGGCTGGCGGAGATGCTGCGCGGCTGGCTCGGCGCCAACGCCGCCGCCGCGGGCCTGCCCGAGGGACGCCTCTGCGAGTCGTTCCAGGTCATCGACACCGCCTGATCACCGCCGCCCCGAAGACGCGCCGAGCGGCGCCACGTCGCAAAGGTCTCGGTCACTCGGCAAATACACTGCATTACAAGCTGTAATCAGCCTCCGAGCGGGCATGTACCCCATGTGACAGAACTCGGGGGGTCGTCATGCCGCGTGAAATCGAGGCCACCGCCACATCCGCCGCCGCGCCTGAGGTGATCTTCAAGCACCTGTGCGTGCCGGAGGCATGGGACGAGTGGGGCGGTTTCTGGACCAGGGTGCGGCGGGAGTCCGCCGGCGAGGAGCACCCGAACGGGCCCGGGGCCGTCCGGTACGTCCGGTCGTGGCGCGAGGAGGTCGTGGCCTGGGATCCGCCGCGGCACTACGGATACATCGCGCTGGCGGGCCGTCCGGAACGGCGGCTCCGCGCGGACATCACGCTGGAGCCGCACTTCGCGGGGACGCTGATCCGCTGGCGCGGCGAGGTGGAGGGGTTCCCCGGCACCGCGCCGCTCACGACCGCCGTCCTGCGCCGCCGCCTCGGCACGTACGCGCGCCGGGTCGCACGGCATTCCGAGCGCTGCGAGCCGGGCTGCCCGGCCCGCCTTCCGGGCGCCCTGTAAGGCCGGACCACGCACACAGGCCCCACGGCCTGAGCACGCCCAGACCGGTTCAGGCATGATCGCTGCTCCTGACACGCCGCGCACCTACGCCCGCGCGCGGTCAGGCGCGCCCGCCTGACCCAAACGCCGGACCAGGCACACACGCCGGTCAAGGGCGCACATATCCGCCGAGGCGCACGCAGCCGGGATGAGCAAACGAACCGGCCGGGCGCACGGACGCGTAAGGCAAACGCCCCGATCCCAGCCCACCCGCCAGCCCAGGCACGCGCCGTGGCCCAAACACGCCTCGGTCCGAGCGCGCGCCGGGGCCCGGGCGCATGGCCTGGCCCGGGCGTATTCCACATCGACATTTGGACGTCAGTTCTGAGTCGCACGACATTCGGGGGAATCGATGCGGCGTTATCTCATCCTGCTCGCTCTCTTGGCGGGTCTCGGGGCGGGTTCGGCCGCCTGCTGGATCACGGCGGACGGGGCGCCGCGCTCGGGCGGCGTCGTGAAGGCCGAGCGGTCTCCAGCGGCGGCCGGGCGGGAGGTCACCGCGGTGCAGCTCGCCGCGCGCTCGTTCGACTCCGCGGCCCTGCACCAGTCCGTACGCGCCTATATCCAGAAACGGCCGGGCAAAGTGGGGGTGATGGCCACGGACCTGCGGACGGGGACGTCGTTCGGGGAGAACGAGAAGGGCCGGTTCGTCACCGCCAGCATCATGAAGGTGGACATCCTGTCCAGCCTCCTGCTCCAACGGCAGCGCGACGGCCGCGGCCTGTCCGGCCGGGAGCGGGTGCTGGCCGGGACGATGATCCGGCAAAGCGACAACATGGCGGCGAACGCCCTGTACTCCGCGGCCGGGGACAGCTCCGGCGTCGCGAGGACGAACAGAGCCTTCGGGCTGAAGCAGACGAGACCGTTCCACATCTCGTGGGGTTCGTCCCTGACGAGCCCGGCAGACCAGGTGCGGCTGCTGACGAACCTGGCGTCGGACGCGAGCCCGTTGAATGCGGACGCCCGCCGGTACGTCCTCCGCCTGATGGGCTCCGTGGTGGAGGAGCAGGCGTGGGGCATCAGCGCGGCGGCGCGCCCGGGCGAGAACGTGGCGCTGAAGAACGGCTGGACACCCGTCCGCCACCAGGGGCACGGATGGGCGATCAACAGCATCGGCCGCGTCACCGGGCGCGACCACGACTTCCTCATCGCGGTGTGCAGCGGCGACAATCCGACCATGGGGGCGGGAGTGGCCACCGTGGAGCACGTCGCCGACATGGTCGCCGACACCATGCGCGCGTCCCATTCCTGAGCGGGTTCGGGCGCAGAGCAGGAGCCGGTACCGAGCGGGCTCATAAGGCCGGGCGGATGCGGACGCTCTGACGCCGGGCAGGGTCTGACGCGGAGGACGATCAGCACTGAACGCGGTCGGACGCCGAGCAGGGCTCGAAAGGCGTCTGGTTCTGGGAGGCGTCCGGCTCGGGTGGCGGGAGGCGGACGGGGCTCGAACGAGCCGGGGTGGTCGGCGACGGACCGGGCGGCGGGCCGGCCGCCCAGCGGGCGCCGGGACGTCAGCGGTGCAGTGGCCGGCTGAGCTTCTTGCCTTCGGTGGCGGCGACGGCGACGCAGGTGACGGTGCGGTCACCGGACTTCCACGAGTCGGCCGTCGGGTAGTAGTAGGAGCTCGCGATGCCCCGCGCGGCCGGGTCGCGGTTGATCCGCGCCTGCGTGCGGAGCTTGCATCCGGTGGAGGCGAGCTGCTGGAGCCGCGCCTCGGGCGGCATGACGAAGCCCTTCAGTTTGAAGACGGCCGTCACCTCGCCGTCGTGCGGGCCGGTGCAGGGGACGATCTTGACACTCTCGACCTCGACCGGGGCGTTGGTCGGGGCGCTGCTGGTGGCGCCCGAGTTGTCGTTGATGCAGTTGCCGAGCTTCATCTTCTGGGCGTCGACCTCCTTGGGCTTGGTCGCGGTCGGCTTGGGGGCGGCCCCGTCGTCGGACGAGCCGCCGCCGCGCAGGGCGTACCCGGCGATGCTCAGCACGATCCACAGGCAGAACAGCGCGATCCCGGCGATCGCGAGGCCGCGGCCCTTGCCGCCCTTCTTCGATATCTGGCCGAGGGAGATGATCCCGAGGACGAGGCCGACGAGGCTGACGCACGGGATGAGGCCGGTCACGAGGGCGGCGATCGCCAGGCCGTTGGTCTTCTCGGGGTTCGAGCCCTGGTGGGACCCGGGTCCGTGATCGCCCGGCATCGGCGGGGGCGGGGGCGGGGGCGGATAGGGCGCCTGGGGGCCCGGCTGCGGGGGCCCGGAGGGAGGGTAAGTCATGAAGAGCGACTGTCCCATACGGGACGGCGGCCGTGATCATGAAGCACGGGAATCGGTAATCACGATTCGCTCACGACCGCGGGGAAAACGTTTACCCTCGCCCCCATCCGGGCATAGGAGAGCGCTACACGAGGCGGCGGGCGGCGGCCCAGCGCGACAGCTCGTGCCGGTTCGACAGCTGGAGCTTCCGCAGGACGCTGCTGACGTGCGTCTCCACCGTTTTCACGGAGATGAACAGCTCCTTGGCGATCTCCTTGTAGGCGTAGCCGCGGGCGATCAGCCGCAGCACGTCCCGCTCCCGCTGGGTGATCTGGTCCAGTTCCGGATCGACGGCCGGGGCGTCCGTTGCGGCGAACGCGTCCAGGACGAACCCGGCGAGGCGCGGCGAGAACACCGCGTCCCCGTCGGCGACCCGGCCGATCGCGTCCGTCAGTTCGGGGCCGGAGATCGTCTTGGTGACGTAGCCGCGCGCCCCGCCCCGCACGACGCCGATCACGTCCTCCGCCGCGTCCGACACCGACAGCGCGAGGAACTTGGACGCGACGGAGCCGTGCAGCCGCCGCAGCACCTCGATGCCCCCGCCGCCGGGCAGGTGGACGTCCAGCAGGACCACGTCCGGCTGCGTCCCGCGGATCACCGCGACCGCCTCGTCGACGTCGCCCGCCTCCCCGACGATCTCGACGCCGCCGCCCAGCTCCGCCTTCACGCCGGTCCGGAACATCTGGTGGTCGTCGACCAGCACGACCCTCTTCAACGCCTCGCTCATGCCCCGCTCCTCCGCGGGAGGCGGCCCCCGGCGGTGCCGGTCGGCCGCCTCCCATGCCCAGCGCCGCGCCGGACGACGGCCCCGGCGGCGCTCACGATTTCTTGATCTCCAGGCGCACCTCGGTGCCCTCGCCCGGCGCGGTGCGGACGGTGGCCTTCCCACCGTTGCGCTCCATACGTCCGATGATGGACCCCCGGACGCCCATCCGGTCCCCCGGGACCTGGTCGAGATCGAATCCCTTGCCCCGGTCGCGGACGAAGACGGCGATCTCGTCGCCCTCCACCTCGGCGTACACCGACACCGACGGCGCCTCCGCGTACTTGGCGGCGTTCACCATCGCCTCCCGCGCGGCCTGCAGCGCGGAGCCGAGCCGCTCGTCGAGCGCGGTGTCGCCCACGCAGACGACCTCGATCGGCACGCCGTGGTCGTCCTCGACCTCGCCCGCCGTTTCCCTGATCGCCGCGGCGAACGTCCGGTCGGGGTCGGCGCGCGGCTGGTAGAGCCAGGTGCGCAGCGTCCGCTCCTGGGAGCGGGCGAGCCGCTGCACCTCGCGGGTGTCCTGCGCGTTGCGCTGGATGAGCGTCAGCGTGTGCAGCACGGAGTCGTGGATGTGGGCGGCGAGCTCGGCGCGCTCCTGCGAGCGGATGCGCTCGTGCCGCTCGGCGTCGAGGTCCTGCCAGAGCCGCACCACCCACGGCGTCACGATCACCGCGACCCCGGTGAGGATGATCAGCGTGGCGATGAGGACGGAGCGCGCCTGGGCGGCCTCCACCTTCTGCGCCAGGAATCCGCCGATGCCGCCGACGACGAGGAGCAGTCCGAGCAGGCTGCGCAGCCACCGCTGGCGCAGCGGCAGCGTCCAGCGCTGCCGCTGGTCGCGGTCGGCCTGCTGCCAGAGGATCGCGACGCCGACGCCGCCGACGATGAAGGGCCACAGCGCCCACCGGACGACCCCCGCCGCGCCCCACGGCAGCGTCGCGAGCCCGACCGCGACCGCCGCGTAGGCGAGCAGCTGGCCCCAGTCCCGGCCGCGCCGCCTCCGCCCGGCCCCGGCCGGGGCCTTCTCGCCGGCGGGCACGAGGATCCAGAACGCCGCGTAGGCGGCGACGCCGAGCCCGCTCGCCATCGTGAGCAGGACGAACGCGCCCCGGACGATGAACACGTCCACGCCGAGGTGCACGGCCAGGCCGCGGCACACCCCGGCGACGAGGCGCCCCTCGGCCGCCCGCTCCAGCCGGCCGGGCGCCAGCACCGTCGCACCCGACGCCTGCGCCGCCGGTCCGGCCGGTTCTGCCGGTCCCGGTGGCGCCGACGCTCCCGGTGGACCCGCCGTCTCCTTGCTCACCGCCGCCCTCTCCAAGGTTCTCCCACGTCATCGATCGTCACACGCCCGGGCATAATCCGCATCAGGGACCACCCCCGGGCCCGTCTCAGGGTCGGAATCAGGGACGTCCCCGATACCGTCCACCGCGGGTCGCACGCGACCATGACTGGCATGGGCGAGGAAGAAGGCCGGAAAGACGATCCGCGCGGACCCGGCGACGACGCGCACGACAGCGGGCACAGCGAGAGCCATGGGGCCGACACCGGCGCGGCAAGCGGCGGCGGCCCGTCCGCGGACGGCTACCGGCGGCTGGCGCGGGATCCCGAGGGGAAGGTGCTCGCCGGCGTGTGCACGGGCCTCGCCCGCTACACCGGCATCGACCCGGTCGTGCTCCGCGTGGGGTTCGCGATCCTCACTCTCGCGCACGGGCAGGGGATCTTCCTCTACATCGTGGCGGCGCTGCTGATGCCGGCGAGCCCGGGCGAGTCCTCGCTCGCCGAGCAGTGGTTCAAGCGGTGGTTCGACGGGCAGGCGGTCCTCACGATCCTCGGCGCCCTGCTGTGCATGGGCGTCGCGTTCAGCCTGTTCGGCGGGGTCCCCACCGACGCCATCGCGCCACTGGTGGTGGTCGGGCTGGTGCTGCTGGTCGCGCACTCGCGGGGTGTGGACCTCCTGGCCGCGGCGCGTACCGTCCCCGAACGGATGACGGGGCATCCACCGGAGCCCCACGCGGAGTGGACCCGGGCGGAGTCCGCCACCGTCGGCGGCGTGCGCCTCACCAAGGACGAGCCCTTCGGCGAGCACGGGTCCTTCGGGGAGCACGGGTCCTTCGGGGAGCACCAGTCCTCCGGCGGGCACGGGTCCTCGCGGCCGGGGGCGGGCGGCCTGCCCGACGGCATGATCGACCTCGCCGCGTACTCGGCCGCCTGGACCCGGGCGCCCGAGGCCGCGGGGACCGCGAAGGCGCCCGCCGAGCACGGCTGCGGGGGCGGGATGGCGCCCGCGACGGCGATCACGCTGCTCGCCGCCATGGGTGCCGGCGCGGCGATGCTCCCGGTCGCCCGGTCCTACGCCGCGCCGGACTCCTGGCTGATCGTCATGGCGCCCGCGCTCGCCGTCGTCGGGCTCGGCCTCGTCATCGGCGGCTGGTTCCGCACCCGCGGCCTCGCGGCGGCCGGGACGGTGCTGACCCTCGCCATGCTCACCACCTCGGTCGCGGGCGACGTCCCGCGCAACGCCGAGTACGGGGAGGTCGACTGGCGGCCCACCGACACCTCGCAGATCGACCGCGTGTACAAGGTGGGAGTCGGGCAGGGCGACCTCGACCTCACCGCCCTGCCGGTCGCGGCCGGCCAGCGCGTCACGATCGACGCCGAGGTCGGGCTCGGCGGGCTCGAGGTCACGGTGCCGCCCTCCGCCCGCGTCCTGGTGGACGCGCGGATCGGGCTCGGCGACGTGCGGATCGACCACCGGACGACGAGCGGGCCCGCCGCCAAGGTCGTGCGGACCCTGGAACCGGAGGGCGCGCCCGCCGCGAACCCGCCGGTGATCGTCCTGCGGATCCGCGGCAAGCTCGGGGACGTGGACGTGCACCGTGTCTGAGCGCCGGCGGGCGGCCGGAGCCGACCACCAAGGCACCGGCTTCGAAGGCACCGAGCAGAAGGATCTCAGCGAGATGGGGGCGGGCGGAACGATGACCGGTGAGAAGAAGCGGTTCCGGTTCGATCCGGCGGGGCCCGTGACGGGGCTGTTCTTCCTGTCCCTGGCGGGCCTCTTCCTCGCGGACGGGTTGACGGACGGCGGAGTCCTGCCCGTGACGACGATGGTCCCGGTCGTGCTGATCGGCCTCGGGCTCGTCGGCACCGTCCGGGTGCTGACCCGTTCGCGCCGCCGGCACCTGCGCTGACGTGCGGCTGTGACCCGCGCCGCAGGGCGCGGGGCTTCCCCCCGCGCCGGGAACGCCGAGTAGTGTGATCCCGACGGCAGGTGACGAAGCGAGGGCCGATGGCGGGGAAGGCCGGGACACCGGAGGCGGGCCGCGCGGAAGCGCTGCCCGGTTCCCGGTCCGCGCTGGACCCGGACCGCGCGATCAAGCCGGGCCGCCACGGGCTCTCCCCCGAGACCGTCGCCGGGATCCAGCGCGAGCGGCTGATCGACGCGTTCGTCCACGTCGTCTCGGAGCGGGGCTACGCGCACACGACGATCAGCCGGGTCACCGAGGGCGCGGGCGTCACGAAGAAGACGTTCTACGCGCACTTCCCCGACCTCGACGAGTGCTTCCTCGCCGCCTACCAGCGCGGCATGGACATCCTGCTCCGTCGCATGACCGAGGCCTACGAGGCGGCCCCGTCCTGGCCCGACGGGGTCCACGCCGGCCTCCGCGCGCTGCTCGCCGCCCTCGCCCGGGAGCCCCGGTTCGCGCGGGCGTCGCTGGTGGAGGCGAACGCGGCGGGCCCGCAGGTCAGGCAGGCGCGCATCGACAACCTCACCCGGTTCCGCGTCTTCTTCACCGACCCGTCCCTGCCGCCCGTCCCGATCCCGGTCGTCGACGCGATCGTGGGCGGCATCTACAGCGCGATACACGTCCAGATGGAGACGGGCGAGGCGGAGGAGCTGCCGTCGCTGCTGCCGTCCCTCACCTATTTCGCGCTGCTCCCCCTCGTCGGCCGCGAGGCCGCCTCCCCGTATCTGAGCGATCCCCCGGCTGACCTGGCATGACGGGGGCGCGGTCCCGTCGCGGCGGTTCCGGGGCCCGGCCCGCCTCCACCGGTTGACCCGTTGACCGGATGCGGCCGGACGCCGCCGGGCATCTTGACGTGAAAAACCTACGGGTTTCTATTGGTGTGGATCTTGCGTGGGCGGCCAGGCCGTCCCGCGTCGACCCCCCGGTTCACGCGCGGCGGGCCTAATCCCCCGGGGCCCGCCGCGCGTCCCCATCTCCTGGAGGACCCATGCGGCCGGCCGTGCCCGCACTGAGCCCGCTCCCCGCCGCGCTGCTCACCACGCTGCTCACCGCGCTCCTCGCCGCCTCGCTGGCCGGCTGCAGCGACTCGGGAGAGCCCGCCTCCGCCCGCCCGCCGGCCTCGCCCACGGCGCGGCCGACGCCGCCGCTGCAGAACGGCGTGCGGCCCGGCGCGGAGAAGAAGTCGGAGCTGGACGGCACCTGGACGGCGGGCTCCGGCTCCCGGCGCGTGGCCCTGTTCCTGTTCCGGGGCGCCGCCGCCCTCAACTCGCCGGGCTTTTGCACCGGCACCGTGGACGCGCAGGGGCGGATCAAGCTGAGCTGCGCGAACGGCTCGCACGACCGGGTCGACGGGCGGGCCGTGCTGCGCTCGGGGAAACTGGTCGTCACCTGGGCGGGAGGCCCGAAGGACGTGCTGCGGCGGCGTGCAAGCTGACCGCGAACGCGGGCCCCGGATTCGTCAGCGCGGGCGTGCCCCCGCCGTGCACCCGGACCCGGTTGGCCCGCAGCGGCCGCTCGGTGACGCCGCGCGCGGTGAGCACGGCCTCCGCCAGCTCGCCCGCGATCAGGGTGCCGACCTGGGCGCGGATCGTCCCGCCGGGGCCGGGCGGCCAGGTGGTCAGCCAGGTCTCGCCGTCGAGGGGGACGTGCACCGGCCCCGCGGGGTCGAACCGGACGAGCCCCCACCACTCGCCGGGGCGTCCGGCGAGGTCGCGGACGCGGGCGGCGAGCTGACCGAGGGTCGCGGGGCGGACGGCGATCACGCGGGCGTGCGGGTCGTCCTGGCCGCGCATGGTGATGTCGGGAACCACGGAAAGGTCCACGGGAAGAGTCCTTCGTGCGGGTGTGTCGGCCGGAGACGGCGATCGACGGCCGGAACGCAGACCGTTCGGCGAGAGCGGCGATCGCCCAGAGCAGGGATCAGCGGCGACACGAAGGACACAGCGCGCTGGCAACGCGGCCGAGGGCCACGGGGCTGCCGGTCTGCGCGCGGTACGTCATGCGGACAAGGAGACACTCGGTAACCGAACCTTGTCAAGCCGATCACCCAGAGTCGCCCGGAATCGCCCGCCGACGGCCTGGACGTCCTGCCCCGCTCCCTCGCGCGCGCCGCGGCCCGGGCGCCCGGGGAGGCCGCGGGCTCAGCGGCTGAGGAACACGTACACCGCCCAGGTGAGCACCAGGGTCACGAGCACAGACCCCAGGCATCCCAACCGGGAAGAGGAAAAGAAGAACATAGGCGGCTCGTACCCCGGAAACGCCAAATATCCCCTGCTCAGGACACCGGCGCCCGCGGTACCGGACCATTCGCCACCGGACCATTCGTCCCGGGCCGGCGCCCTCCGGCAGCCGCCCTCCGGGCCCGCCCGCCCGCCCCGGCCGGGCGGTCGTCTTGGCTGGTAGGCGGTACGAATCGCGCATATACGTGTTTTTGCGGGAAATCCGGAGAAATGGGGGTTGTTCCTATTACGGTCGGCCGGGGGCCGCCCACAGAACGGAGGCTCCCGACCGATCGGACAGTCCGACGCTTCGGAGAAGCAACGTGACCCCCCAGACCAGAACAGACACCACAGAAGCGACTCACATGGATGAGGTGGACGTGAACCCCGACGTCCACCGGGCCACCGAGCCCGACGAGGAGCAGATCCTCCGGGAGCTGTACGGCGAGCCCGACGCGGACGGGATCTTCCGCGGGGAGGCCCTGGCCGGCGAGGACGGCACCGGATGAGCGCCGCGGGGATGATCGCAGAGGCCCGCAAGTCGCTCGGGATGTCGGGCCGCCCTAACACCATCACGCGCGAGTACGCGTCCAGGCACGGCGACGAGTTCCTCAGGGCGTCCTGGTGCGACATGGCCATCACCTACTGGGCGCGCCACAGCGGGAACGCGAGCGCCGTCCTGCCGGGCGGGGACCGCGCCTACACCGTGTGGCACGCGCAGGACTTCCAGAAGGCGGGACGCTGGCACAGCGGGACGACCGCGAGCGTCAACCAGGCGAAGCCCGGCGACATCGTGTTCTTCGACTGGGGCGCCACCAACAGCATCGGCGCGATCGACCATGTCGGCGTCGTCGAGAAGGTCCTCGGCGGCGGGCGGCTGCAGACGATCGAGGGCAACACGAGTGACTCGGTGAGGCGCCGCGTCAGGGATTCCGGCGTCATCGCCGGTTACGGACGGCCCGCCTACGGCGGGGGCAACTGGACGGAGGACATGGTGAAGAAGCTGCCGCAGCTGAGCAAGGGCGACTCCGGGGAGCACGTGGAGAGCCTTCAGGGTCTGCTGCTGGCGCGCAGCCACCCCGAGGTGAGCATGACCGGGAAGTTCGACGACACCACCGAGTCGGCCGTCAAGGCCGTGCAGCGGTGGGGCGGCGTCTCCGACGACGGGATCGTCGGGGCGAAGACGTGGCCGGTTCTGCTCCGCGTGCACTAGCGGCCATCAGTCCCCCAGACGTCGGTAAATAAGCGACGTCTGGGACTAGTGCGGCATTCAACCCCGGATTAGGTTCGTAGGGTCGCCTTCCACGGAGGTGGCCCCGATGACGTGGCCGGATCAGCGTGCCCCTCCCAGGGGCGTCTCTCACAGTCCACCCCGAGACGTCCCTGGGAGAAACCGCATGCCACGTATCCGTGTGGAGGTCGACGGAGCGACGTACGAAGACGACGTCGAGCCGCGCCTCCTTCTCGTCCACTATCTGCGCGAACGGCTGGGGAAGGTCGGCACCCCGGTCGGGTGCGACACCAGCAACTGCGGAGCCTGCACCGTCCTGATGGACGGCATGAGCGTGAAGAGCTGCTCCGTGCTCGCCGTCCAGGCGGACGGCCACGACGTGACGACCGTCGAGGGGCTCGGCGTCGACGGCACCACGCACCCGATGCAGCAGGCCTTCCACGAGGAGCACGCGCTCCAGTGCGGCTACTGCACGCCCGGCATGATCATGGCGTCGCTCGACCTGCTGAGGGAGAACCCCGACCCGTCCGAGGACGAGGTCCGGGAGGGGCTGGAAGGCAACCTGTGCAGGTGCACCGGTTACCAGAACATCGTCAAGGCGGTGCGGCGGGCGGCGAGCGAGATGCGCGAGCCCGGCCGGCAGGAGGTGACGCCGTGACCGTCCAGGAGGTCGGCAGCCCGCGCAAGCGGTCGGAGGACGCCCGGCTCATCACCGGCCGGACGCGGTGGACCGACAACATGGCGCCCGCGGGGACGCTGCACGTGGCGTTCCTGCGCAGCCCGTTCGCCCACGCCCGGATCACCGGCGTGAACACGGCGTCCGCGAAGGAGCGCCCCGGGGTCGTCGCGGTGCTCAGCGGTCAGGACTTCGCCGCGGAGCAGGGTTCGCTGCCCTGCGCTTGGGTCGTGACCGAAGACATGAAGCATCCGGCCCACCCGTCCATGGCGGTGGACGAGGTCCGCTACGTCGGCGAGCCCGTCGCCTGCGTCGTGGCCCGCGACAAGGCCGCGGCCGTCGACGCCCTGGAAGAGATCGACGTCGACTACGAGCCGCTGCCGGCCGTGGTCGACATGGAGGCGGCCATAGCCGACGGCGCCGATCTGGTCCACGAGGATCTGGGGACGAACAAGTCCTACACCTGGGTCTTCGAGAACGGGGATCTCGACGCCGCGATGAGGGACGCCCCAGTCGTACTGGAGCGCCGCTACGTCCAGCAGAGGCTCATCCCGACGGCGATGGAGCCGCGGTCGGTGCTGTGCGTCCCCGAGGGCGACGAGTTCACGCTGTACTCGGCCACGCAGATCCCGCACATCCTGCGGCTGATGCTGGCCACGGTCACCGAGATCCCCGAGCACCGGATCCGGGTCGTCGCCCCCGACGTCGGCGGCGGTTTCGGCTCCAAGCTGCAGGTGTACGGGGAGGAGGTCCTCGCGCTGCTGCTCGCCCGCAGGCTCGGCCGTCCGGTCAAGTGGACGGAGACCCGCAGCGAGGGCAACATGACCGTCCACCACGGCCGCGACCAGATCCAGCGGCTCACGCTCGCCGCCGAGCGCGACGGCCGGATCCGCGGCCTGAAGGTCGAACTGCTGGCCGACATGGGCGCCTACCTGATGCTGGTCACCCCCGGCATCCCGCTGCTGGGCGCGTTCATGTTCAACGCCATCTACAAGATGGACGCGCTGTCGTTCACCTGCTCCGGGGTCTTCACCACCAAGACGCCCACGGACGCCTACAGGGGCGCGGGCCGCCCGGAGGCCACCTACGCCATCGAGCGGATGATGGACGAGTTGGCCGCCGAACTGGAGCTGGACCCCATCGAGGTACGGCGCCGCAACTGGATCGCGCACGAGGAGTTCCCCTACGAGACGATCGCGGGCCTCACCTACGACTCCGGCAACTACGAGGCGGCGACCGACAAGGCGCTGGAGCTGTTCGAGTACGACAAGCTCCGCGCGGAGCAGGCGGACAGGCGGGAGCGGCGCGATCCGGTGCAGCTGGGCATCGGGGTGTCCACGTTCACGGAGATGTGCGGTCTCGCCCCGTCCCGGGTCCTCGGGTCGCTGTCGTACGGGGCCGGAGGGTGGGAGCACGCGTCGGTGCGCGTACTGCCGTCCGGCAAGGTCGAGGTGGTCACCGGCTCGTCCCCGCACGGGCAGGGCCACGCGACGGCCTGGGCGCAGATCACGGCCGACCGGCTCGGCGTCCCGTTCGAGGACGTGAAGGTCCTGCACGGCGACACCGCCGTCTCCCCAAAGGGAATGGACACCTACGGCTCCCGTTCCCTGGCCGTCGGAGGCGTCGCGTTGTTCTCCGCCTGCGAGAAGGTGGTGGACAAGGCCCGCAAGGTGGCGGCGCACCTGCTGGAGGCCTCCGAACAGGACCTCGAGTTCAAGGGCGGGCGGTTCAGCGTCCGGGGCGTCCAGGAGGAGGGCAAGACGATCCAGGAGGTCGCGCTCGCCGCGTTCGCCGCGCACGACCTGCCGGACGGTCTGGAACCGTCCCTGGACTCCGACGCCACGTTCGACCCGGAGAACTTCTCCTTCCCGCACGGCACGCACCTGTGCGCCGCCGAGGTCGACACCGAGACGGGGATGGTGAAGCTCCGCAAGTACGTGGCCGTGGACGACGTGGGGAAGGTCGTCAACCCGCTCATCGTCGAGGGGCAGGTCCACGGCGGGCTCGCTCAGGGCATCGCCCAGGCCCTCTACGAGGAGGCCGTCTACGACGACGAAGGGAACCTGACGACGACCACGATGGCCGACTACCTGCTTCCGTCGGCCGCGGACCTGCCCACGTTCACGACCGACCGCACCGAGACGCCCGCGACGTCCAACCCGATGGGCGTGAAGGGCGTCGGGGAGGCCGGCACGATCGCCTCGACCCCGGCGGTCGTCAACGCGATCGTGGACGCGCTGCGCCCGTACGGCGTCCACGACGTGCCGATGCCGTGCACGCCCGAACGCGTGTGGCGCGCGACGCGCGGGCAGGAGAAACCCGCCGCCGCCGAACCGGGCGCGGGCGGCGGACTCGGCTCGGCCGGAGGTGACCAGTGATCCCCGCGACGTTCGACTACGTCCGTCCCGCCTCGGTGGACGACGCCGTCCAGGCGCTGGCCGACGCGGGCGAGGACGCCAAGGTGCTCGCGGGCGGGCAGAGCCTGATGCCGCTGCTGCGGCTCCGGCTCGCCTACCCCGACGCGCTGATCGACCTCGACCGGATCGGCGCGCTGCGGGAGATCCGCGACGAGGGCGGCTCGGTGTTCATCGGCGCCATGGCGACGCACCACCAGGTGATGCGCGATCCGCTGGTGCGCGAGCACGTCCCGCTGATCGTGCAGGCGACCGAGACGGTCGCCGACCCGGCGGTCCGGCACCGCGGCACCTTCGGCGGATCGCTCGCCCACGCGGACCCGGCGGGCGACCTGCCCGCGGTCGCGCTGGCGCTGGACGCGGTGCTCCTCGTCCGGTCCGCGCGCGGCGAGCGGGAGATCCCCGCATCCGAGTTCTTCGTCGACTGGATGACGTCGGCGATGGAGCCGGACGAGCTGCTCGTGGGCGTGCGCGTGCCGAAACTGGGTGCGGGCTGGGGCGTCCACTACGAGAAGTTCCACCGGACGGCGCAGGCCTGGGCGATCGTCGGCATCGCGTGCGCCGTCCACCGGAACGGGGACGGCATCGAGGAGGCGCGCATCGCGCTGACCAACATGGGCCCGGCCCCGGTCAGGGCGAGCGCCGTGGAGGCCGCCGTCAGAGGGGGGCCGGCGGCGGCGGACGCGCTGCGGAGCGCGGCCGAGCAGGCGGCGGAGGGCACGGAGCCGCCTACCGACCTGCACGGGTCGTCGGAGTACCGGGCGCATCTGGCGACGGTTCTGACGGCGCGGGCCCTGAAGGCCGCCGCGGGCTGACGGTCCGCGCGGAGCGGCATGGACGTGCGGCCGGGCCCCGTCGCCCCGGTGCCCGGCCGCACGTCCGTCGCCCGCATGCCAGTCGCCCGCATGTCGTCGCCCGTGTCTCCGGCTCCCCGCATCTCCGTCTCCCCGCATGGCCTGCCGTGCTGCGGGGTACCGAGCCGACGGGGTCCCACTGGCGACGCGACGGGCCGCCGCCGTAAGGTCGCGGACAAGGTCTCCGGACGATAAGGACACTGATCATGGAGCTCGACCACGATTTCACCGTCCCCGTGCCGGTGGATCAGGCCTGGTCGGTGCTGCTCGACGTGGAGCGCGTCGCGGCCTGCATGCCGGGCGCGACGCTCGACTCGGTCGAGGGCGAGGAGTACTCGGGCCGGATGAAGGTGAAGGTCGGCGCGATGACCATCACCTACCGCGGCACCGCGCGGATCGTCTCGGCGGACGAGTCGTCCCGCGTCGTCGCGATGGAGGCCTCGGCCAAGGAGGCGCGCGGGTCCGGGACGGCCGCGGCGACCGTGCAGGCGAGGCTGCACGAGGAGGACGGCACCACCCGCGTGACCGTCCACACCAAGCTGAACGTGACCGGCCGTCCCGCGCAGTTCGGCCGCAACATCCTGTCCGAGGTCGGCTCCAAGATCATCGCAAGGTTCGCGACCCAGCTGGCCGCCGAGCTCGAGGCGCCCGCGGGCGAGCCCGCTCCCGCCTCCACCGGGGCCGCTCCCGCCTCCGCCGAGGCCGCGGCGGCTCCCGCCGCCCCGGCGGCTCCCGTCGAGGAGCCCACCGAGATCCCGCCCGAGAAGCCCGCCGAGGCCGCCGCCGAGACGCCGGCCGCCGCTGCCGTGGCGCCCGCCGAGACGCCTGGCGAGGCCCCGGAGAGCGCCGCGACCCCGGAAGGGGCGGCTGAGAAGCCGGGCCCGGCCAAGGCGGAGCGCCCGCCGCTGCACGTGGCGGGCGGCCGCGAGAGCGCGGGCGCCGCCGCCCGCCGTGGCACCGCGGACGACGGTGACGACGCGATCGACCTGCTGGAGTTCGTCGGGCCGTCGATCGTCAAGCGGGCCGTTCCCGCCGTCGGCGGCCTGGTGGTGTTCCTGCTGCTCGTCCGCTTCCTCCTGCGCCGCCGCAAGAAGCACTGACCGCCGCGAGCCCTGCCCCACGAGCTGTGGCCGGCACCCACGTCCGGGGCGGGGTCAAACCGGCGTCAACGATCCGTTCGCGGGCGGCGGCGTCGATGGAACGCGCCGCCGCCGGTGCGGTCGGCTTGGCCCGTGGACACCATCGAGCTCCAGCGGATCGCGCGGATCGAGAACGACAACTGGTGGTACCGCGAGCGCCGCGAGATCCTGTCCGCGGAGCTGCTGCGCTTCAGCGTGCCCGGAACGGCCGTCGACATCGGCGCCGCGTCCGGCGCGTGCTGCCGCGTGCTGGCCGACCACGGCTGGAGCGCCACCGCGATCGACCTGAGCCCGGACGCCGTCGCGCTGGCCCGTACCCGCGGCGTCGAGGCCTACGAGGGCGACGCGCGCTACCTGCCGCTGCCGGAGTCCGGGTACGACCTGGCCCTGGCGCTGGACGTGCTGGAGCATGTGGAGGACGACACGCGGGCCGCCGCGGAGATCGCGCGGGTGCTGCGGCCGGGCGGGACGGCGCTGGTGTCCGTGCCCTGCGACATGGCCCTCTGGTCGGCGCACGACGTGGCTCTCGGACGTGTCCGCCGCTACAGCCGCCGCACCCTGGTCGACCTGCTGGACGGCGCGGAGCTGGTGGTGGAGCGCGTGTGGAGCAGGGGCGTCCTGCACCGTCCGCTCCTGCGCCTGCTCAGGAACCGGACGGTGCGGCGCGAGGACCTGGCGCCGCTGCACCCGGTCGTCAACGAGGCGCTGCGCCTGTCCGCCGCGCTGGAGCGGCGCCTGCCGACCGCCTCGTGGCCGGGCGTGCGGCTGTTCGCGCGGGCCCGCCGCCCCGGCTGAGCACCGGGCCCTGCCCCTCAAGGCCCGGCGAAGGCCCTCAGGCGTTCCCGAAGACGCGGTCGACCACCCTGGAGGCCGCCTGGCCGTCGTCATGCGGGCAGTACTTCACGAAGAACCGGTCGTAGGCGTCCGCGTAGCGCTGCTCGCCGTCGGGCGCGGCCCTGACCGCCGCTGCGACGTCCTCGGACGTCCGCACGACCGGGCCGGGCGCCTCGGCCTCCAGGTCGAAGTAGAAGCCGCGCACGTGGTCGCGGTACCAGTCCAGGTCGTAGGTGTAGAGGACGATGGGGCGGCCCAGGACCGCGTAGTCGAACATGGCGGACGAGTAGTCGGTGACGAGCACGTCGGCCGCCAGGTACAGCTCGGCGATGTCGGGATAGCGGGACACGTCGATGACGAAGGGGCCTGACCCGTCCCCTGCGAGCCCGTCCGCTGCGATGGCGCTCGTGACGGGACGGTCCCGGTCGGTGATGAGGTGGTGCGTCCGCAGGAGGAGGACGTGGTCGTCACCGAGGGCCCGCCGCATGGTCTCCAGGTCCAGTTCCAGGGGGAAGCCGTACCTGCCGTCTGCGTGGTGCCGGTCGTCCCGCCAGGTCGGCGCGTAGAGGACGACCTTCTTTCTCTGGGGAATCCCCAACTGCTTGCGGATCTGGCTCCCCATCCGTTCCCACTCGGATGTGCTGAGGACGTCGTTGCGCGGGAAGCCCGTCTCCAGGACCTCGCCCTCGTACCGGAACGCACGCCGCATGACCTGGGTGGCGTAGGGGCTGGACGACAGCAGGAAATCCCATCGCGGTACTTCCCGTTCCATCCAGTCCAGCCCCTCGGTGCGCCGGTAAGGCATGTCCCTCAGGTCGTAGGCGAGGCGCTTCAGCGGGGTGCCGTGCCAGGTCTGGAGGCAGGTCTGCCCCTCCCGCTTGAGGTACCAGGGCGGCATCGCCTGGTTGGTGACGATGTACCGGGCGCGCGCGAGGGCGCGGTAATGCTCACGGCTTCCGACCAGGACCGTCTCCGCCTTCCCCTCCACCGCGAACTGGTCGTCGTAGGAGACCCACACGCACTCCAGATCGATGTCGCGGCGGACGAGCTCCTCATAGATGGCCCTAGGGCTGCAGCTGTACTGGGAGCCGCCGTAGCTGCTGAAGACCACGGCATCGGCCAGCGGGCTCCGCAGGTAGACGGGGTAGTCCCGCTGCCAGAGAAGGACCTGCGCATGCCCGCCGCGCTCGTCCTCCTCCAGGGCCGGACGGCTGTGGAGCACCAGCGCGTCGATCTGCTGGACGCCGACCTCGAACTCGTGCGTTCCCGCGCGGTGCCACTCAGGCAGATCGGGGATGGCCTCGCGTTCCACGACGACGGCCACCTCTCCGCAACGCGCGCGCGCCACCAGGTCCCAGGTGCCGCTGCTCAGCGGAAGGTCGGTTCCGAACACCCGCATCATCGCGGGAGTGAAGGAAGCGGTGAACCGGGCGCCCTGCCCGGTGGTGCCGCCGTCTCCTGGGGAGCCGCCCTCAGGGGTGGTGCCGCTCTGCTGGGTGGCGCCGTTCTCCTGAGAGGTGCCGTTCTCCCAGGTGACGGGGATGCGGTGCTCGTCGCCGGACCTGCGCCTCCGCAGGACGAAGTGGTCGGGACGGTCCTCCGGGTCGGCGAAGCCCCCGGTCAGCGTGAGCAGGCCGCCGGCGTCCCACTCGGCGCCCGTGACGACCGGGCGGATGCTGCGCTCGACCCCGCGCAGGTTCCCGAACGCGGTGCGGCTGACGGCGAACTCCCGTCCGCGTCCCGCGCTCTCCGGAAGGGCGAACCGGGCGGGCCTGACGTCGCCGTCAACGGTGAGCCGGAGCGGACCGCCCTCCCCCGTCAGCCGGATGTCCCAGTCGATGGCGTCGCGCAGGTGGGGGCCGCGCGGCTCGCCGCCCGGGACGGACGCGAGGTACTCCAGAGGCAGCCTCGCCGTGAAGTCGAACCCGGTGCCCTCCGCCATCCGCAGGACGGCCGACTGCCGCAGCGTCACCTCGCCGCGGACCTCGGCCCCGCCGTGCCTGCGGACCCAGACCATCGCGGCCCCGGCGCCGAGCGCGCGCCGCGTCCAGCCGGACAGCACCAGCGCGTCCCCGTCGAGGCGCAGCCCGGTCAGGACCGCCTTGGCCCGCTTGACGTGGACGACGAAGACGTCGTCGTCGCCGGCCGCCGGCTGGACGGCCACGTGCTCGTCCAGCTGCCGGGCCGCCGTCCACCGCACGGCCGGGGCGATCGCGGTCAGCCGCTGGACCGCCTTGCGCCCGGCCGTCGTCACCTCGGCGAACAGCTCGTAGGACGCCGTCCGCCACTCGTCGCCGTCCAGCAGGTACTCGGGCTCCACCCGGACCGTGAAGCCGGACCAGTCGAGGGAGACGTTCGCCCGGCCGGCGCGCGCGGTGACCTCCGGGACGTACCTGCGCTCCACCGGCAGCCGGATCTCCTTGCCGGTCCGCACGTCGCGCATCCAGACGCGGATCCGGGAGTCGGTCTCCGTCGCGACCGGGAACCGGTCGAAGTGGGCGTGCCCCTCGACGATGAGGGTGTCGACGTCCCATTCGACACGGTCGACGTCCGCCCACAGCACCAGCTCGTCGGTGACGTCGTACACGTCCTCCGGGACGCCCCGGTCCGCGTCGTCGAAGAAGGGGTACCGGGCGTACCAGCGCTGCCGGAGCCGCCCGCGCGCCACGAGCGGGACCTCCCGCAGGCCCCTCTCCTCGAAGCGCAGCACCTCCAGCAGTTCGGGCAGCATGCGCGCGCCGAGCAGGAACGTCTCCAGCCGCCTGATCGCGTCGAGACCGGCGGTGGCCCGGCGCCCGGCCTCCGCGACGACCTCCGCGCCCAGCTCGACCAGGCGTTCGCGCTCCTCCCAGGTGGCCGCGGGCAGGGCGAGCATGAGTTCGCGCACGTCCAGGTCGAGCGCGTACATGTCGTGGACGGCCAGAAGGTCCGGCGCGTTCGTGCGGACGAGTTCCCGCGCCTTCGCGAGGTTCGCCATCCGATGGGCGATGTCGGCCGGGTCGGGGCGGGTGCGCAAGGCCGTCCGCGGACGGTCCCGCCAGAAGTAGACGGTCGCGTCCAACACGTCCACGACGGAGGCGAGCAGGTGGCTCTCCAAGGCGACGAGCATGTCCCGGCCGGGACCGAGCTCGAACCCGTGCGCATCCCAGAACGAGCGCCGGTAGACCTTGTTCCACACCGTCCTGTCTTGCAGGAGAGCGGGGTGGCGGGTCACGTGCGTCGACTTCATGGTCTCCGCGTAGGAGTCCCTGTGGAGCGGCGACTGCCACGCCTGGTCCTCGTCAAGGCACATGACGTTTCCGCCTGCGAGGTCCGAGCCGGTGGTGTCGAGCGTCCTGACGAGAAGCTCGTAGGCGTAGGGCGGCACGGCGTCCTCACCGTCCGCGAAGGCGAGGTAGCGGCCCTTCGCCTGCTCGATGCCGGCCTCGACGGCCCCCGTGCCGGGGGCGGGCCTCAGGAGGGCGAAACGGTCGTCGCGTCCTGCGAACTCCTTGGCGAGGGCCGCATCCTTGGCCGCTCCACCGTCGTCCTCCTGCCCCGCGGGCTCGTCCACCATGAGCACCTGGATGTCGCGCAGCGTCTGCCCCGCGATCGACTCCAGGCACTCCGCCAGGCGGCCGCCGGTGTTGCGAACGGGGACGACGATGCTGATCTGCGGGGACACGAGCGGCTCCGTAGTGGGCTTTCGGGGATCCGGTGGGCGTTTGGAGTTCGGTGCGCTTGCTGTTCGGTGTGCTGGTGTTCGGTGTGCTTCCGGGGCTCGTGGCGAGCCGGCGGGGGCGGCCGGTGGTCCGGCGGGCTCAGCGGAGGACCCGGTCGAGCACGCGCGCCGCGGCGCGGCCGTCGTCGTGCGGGCAGTACCGGGCGGCGAAGGCGGCGCGCGCCTCCCGGTACCCGGCCTCCAGCGCGGCGGGTTCGCGGAGGGCCTCGACGACGTCCTGCGTGGTGGCGAGCAGCGGCCCCGGGGCCTCGGCGTCGAAGTCGAAGTAGAAGCCGCGGACGTGGTCGCGGTAGCGCTCCAGGTCGTAGGTGAAGAACACCGTCGGGCGGCCGGTGACGGCGAAGTCGAACATGGACGACGAGTAGTCGGTGACGAGGACGTCGCTGATGAGGTAGAGCTCCGAGATGTCGGGGTAGACGGAGACGTCCATGACGCAGTCGCCCGGCCGGAGCCTCGGACGGTCGGTGACCAGGTAGTGCGTCCGCAGGAGCAGGACGTGGTCGCGGCCCAGCGCGGCGCGGAACCTGTCGATCTCGAACTCGAGGCAGAACGCGCGCTTGCCGATCGCGTGGTGGAAGTCGTCCCGCCACGTCGGCGCGTACAGGACGACCCGCTTGCCCTCCGGGATGCCGAGCCGCCGCCGCACCGACGCGGCGATCTCGTCGCGGTGCGGGCTGCTCAGCACGTCGTTGCGGGGGTAGCCGCTTTCGAGGACCTCCCCTGAGTAGTGGAACGCCCGCCGGAACAGCGGCACGGAGAACGCGTTCTGCGCGAGCAGGAGGTCCCACTGGGGGACGTCGTACTCCATCCAGTCGATGCCCTCGGTGCGCTTGTAGGGCATCTGCTTGACGTCGTATCCGAGCTTCTTGAGCGGCGTCCCGTGCCAGCACTGCACGTAGGTCTGGTCCTCGCGCTTGGTGAACCACTCCTGCTGCGACCAGTTGCCGAAGATGTAGCGCGCGCGGGCGAGCGCCTCGTAGTGCTCCCGCGTACCGGCGAGGACGGTCCGGGCGCCCGCCGGCTTGCCGAACTGCCCGTTCTCAGTGACCCACACGCACTCCAGGCCGGTGTCGCGCCGGCGGAGCTCGTCGTAGACGCCGCGCGGGTTGCACGAGAACTGGCGTCCCCGGTAGGCGTCGAACACGGCCAGCTCGCGGACGGGCAGGTTCAGATGGCGCCGGTAGTGCCCGGACCGTATGCGGCTCTGCGCGTAGGCCCCGCGCTCGTCGTCGTCCAGGGCCGTCTCCACGCGCAGCTGCAACTGGTCGGTCTTGCGGGCCCGGACGGTGATCCGGTGCAGCCCCGCTTCGAACGGCTCGGGCAGGTCGCGGAGGGTGTGGCGGCGGACCACCACCGGCTGCTCCCGCCCCCCGACGTCGGCGACGGCGTCCCAGCGGCCGGAGACCAGCGGGCGGGCCAGCCCGAACACGGGCATGCGCGCGGGCGAGAACACGGCGGTGAACCGGTCGCCCTCCCAGTCCAGCCCGACGGTGTGCTCCTCGCTCGACCGCCGCCGCCTGAAGGTCAGCGAGTCCGGCCGCCCGATCCGGTCCGAGCAGGTGCCCGCCAGGTGGAGGGCGCCCTCCGGTGACCAGTACACGTCCTCGACGGCGAGCACGCGGCCGCGGGCGACGATCCGCAGGGTGCCGCGCCTCGTCCTGGCGATCTCCAGCTCTCCCCCGGGGATGGGGAACGCCGCCCCCGCCGGAGCTTCGTCCAGGTACGGGCGGATCCCGTCCGAGAGCGTGATCTCCCAGTCCCCCTGCCGCCGGGCCAGCCCGGCGACGGGCAGCCGCGCCCGGAACCTCTCGGCGCCGACCGGCTCGACCGGCCCGAGCACCCTCGCCCGCCCCGCCTTCGGGGCGGCGGCGACGCGCGGCTCGTCCCCGAGCGGAACGCGGCTCCAGCCGTCCAGCCACAGCTCGCCGCCCTCCAGGCGGCAGCCGACGACCGCCGCCGGCGTGCGCCGCACCTGGATCACGAACCGCTGCCTGCCGGCGACGCCCTGGACCAGCACGCCCGGCGCGCACTCGCGCTCCCGCGGCCACTGCCGCCCGGTCAGCCGCGGGCCGGCGAAGGACGACCTGCGCCGCAGTCCCCGGTTGACGATCTCGACGCACGGCACCCAGTCGACGTCCCGCCAGCGCCCGAACATCCGCAGCGAGGACGGGTCGATCTCCGCGACGAACCCGGACCAGTCATAGGAGACGTTCGACTGCCGCGACCCGGCGGTCACGTCCGGCCGGCGGACCCGGGTGACCGGGACGCGCATGAGGCCCCGCTTGTTGGACGCCACCAGCCAGATCCGGATGCGGGACCCGTCCTCGCTGGAGGCGTCCAGGTGGCGGATGTAGGCGTGGCCCTCCAGGCGGAGCCGGCCGTCCGCCCAGGTGGCCCGGTCGATCGCCGCGACCGGTCTGAGCTCGTCGGTCACGTCGTACACGTGCGCCGGGACGCCCCGGTCCTCGTCCTCGAAGAACGGGAACTCCGCGTACCAGCGGCGCCGCGGCCCGCGCCGCACGCGGGGCGCGTCCACCGCCTTGCGCAGCTGGACGTAGCGCAGGACCTCCAGCAGTTCCGGCAGCATCCGCCGGGACAGCAGGTGTATCTGGAGGCGCGTCATCGAGGGCTGCCGCTTCAGGAGGCGCGGGCTCACCTGCCTGGCCAGGGCCGCCCCCATGGCGACGAGCTCGCTGCGGTGCTCGTCCTGGGTCCTGGGGAGGGCCTCGAACAGAACGCGGAGTTCTATCGGGATCAGGACGTGCTCGTCATAGGCGTTCAGGAGTTGCGGGGCGTAGGCGGCGAGGTCGTCCCGCACGGTCCGCGCGGAGCGCATGCGCTGGCTGAAGTTGTCCCAGTCGTAGCGGTCCTCTGTGATGGACCCAGGGCGCTTGCGCCAGAAGTAGACCGTCTCGCTCAGGACGTCCACGGAGTGGGCCAGCGCGTGCGCGCGCGCCGTGACCGGAGGGTCCTCGTAGTAGCCCGGAGGGAACTCCAGACCTGACCGGGTCCAGAAGGCCCGCCGGTACACCTTGTTCCACGGCGTCCGGTCGCGCATGAGCATCGGCATGGACGACACATGCGTCCTCGACCGCGACTCGGTGAACAGGCCGTCGTGCAGGAGGGACTGCCAGGTCCGGTCGTCGTCCATCCGCTGGACGTTCCCGCACGCCAGGTCGGACCCGGTCCGCTCAAGGGACGCGACCAGCCGCGCGTACGCCTCGCGCTCCACGACGTCGTCGGCGTCCGCGAACGCCAGGTACTCGCCCCTCGCCTGCCGCACCCCCGCGTTGCGGGCCGGGCCGGGCCCCTCGTTCTCCCGGGTGACCAGCCGGAACCGCGGATCGCGCCCGCACATGTCCTTGGCGATGACCGCGCCGTTGTCGGTGGACCCGTCGTCCACCATGATCACTTCGAGGTCGTCCAGCGTCTGGCCGGCCAGCGACTCCAAGCACTCCCGCAGGTATTCCTCGGTGTTGTGGAACGGCACGACGACACTGAGCTTCGGGGACATGGGGCCTCCTCCTCGCCCCACGAGCATGGTGAGGTCACCCCGTCGCACGAACGCGCATCGCTATTGCGAGGCCGTCCCCTGACGCAGACTTGACCCCGTCTGGCCCCCGCTTGACCCGGTCCTTAATCCCCGGACAGCACCCCAGGCCCCCGGGCGCCCCGCTGCCAGACGGGCGATCACCGGATGGAACACACCAGAGGGGACGGGCGCCGGACGAGCGCGCCTGCCGGAACGTGGCTTCAGGCGGGGCGGATGCCGGGGGCGACGCCCGACTCGGCGACGGCGGCGCGGATGCTCGCGGCCAGCGCCTCGAACTCGTCCGCGCGCGGCGACGTCGACCGGAACCCGAGCCCGACGCGGCGGAAGGGCGCGGGGGCCGCGAACCGGTGCAGTCCGAGGTTCGGCGCCCTGCGCGTCTCCACGTGCAGCGCCGTCTCGGGGACGAGCGTCACCCCGAGCCCGCCCGACACGAGCTGGACCAGCGTCGCCAGGCTCGTCGCGTACGTCGCCGCAGCACGCGCCCCCACCTCCCGGCAGACGTCGAGCGCCTGGTCGCGCAGGCAGTGCCCCTCGTTCAGCAGGATGACGTCGAGGTCGTTCAGCACCTCCCGCGCGATCCCGGCGGCGCCCAACTCGAATCCCGCGGGCGCGACGAGCACGAAGTCCTCGTCGTACAGCGGGAGCTCCGTGACACCCGACGCCGGCACGGGAAGCGCCAGCAGCACCACGTCCAAACGCCCCGCGAGCAGTTCCGCGACGATGTGGCTGGTCTGCTCCTCGTGCACGGACAGTTCGAGGTCCGGGAACTCCTTGGCGAGCCTGGGCAGGACGACGGGCAGCAGATACGGCGCGACGGTCGGGATGACCCCCACCCGGAGCGGCCCCACGAGCGGCCCCCGGACCGCCTTGACCTCCTCGACCAGCCGGTCGAGCTCCGCCAGGACGGCCTCGGCCCGCCGCGCGACCCGCTCCCCCGCGGGCGTGAGCAGCACCTTGCGCGTCGTCCGCTCGACGAGCCGCGTCCCGAGGCCCTCCTCCAGCGCCGCCACGGCCCCCGACAGGGCAGGCTGGCTCATCCGCAGAGCCGCAGCGGCGTCACGGAAGTGCAGATACTCCGCCAACGCCAAGAACGCCCGCAACTGCGCCACCGTAGGCCTACTGATCCCCATCCCGCCGCAGACACTACCCAACCCCGATCACGCTAAGTGACAACTCCCAGGTCTAGCCACCGTGGCCTTCACCACACCCCCGGCCGCTCAGCCCGGGCGATCCGCGGCTCCAGACCTGCTTCTACGTTCGAGGACGTGGTTCCGGTCACAACTCGTACGCACTCGGGAGGCCCGAGGAGACGGCCGGGCATATCGGCATCGAGCCCGGATGCCTTCTCATTCCCATCGCGACTTGAACCCAGTTCGGTCGCCATCTACGCATCAGGACATCGCTCGGAAACGTAGAGTCCCCGGCGAGCCGCCGTCCCCTCATACGGTCGTCAAGAAATGTTTTAATGGCACGCACCAAATCCCCGACGGTGTCTCCGAGAGGCAAGAAACGAGAACGCCGGAACCATGTGGAGTCCCTGGCAGTGGAGCCACCGCGCCATTTCCCACCCTCCGATCGACGACCGACGCGGCCTGCCCTTTACCTGATCCTGCGCTGGGACTTGCCGCAACGAATGTTCGCGGACCGTCTTATATGTAGGCACAACAAAGCAAAGACGGAGGCGGTAACGTGACCGAAGACCACGAGGTGTGCGGCACCTGCGAGGGCGACGGTTTCGTCAACGGCGAAATCTGCTACAACTGCGAGGGTTCGGGCCGAATCGGCAAGAGCACCCCACGGCAGAAGGACCACCAGCGGGCTCGGGAGCAGAACCAGGAGTAACTGGTCCCGATCCCCCCAATAGGGGCTTCGCCGCCTTCGGCGGCGAAGCCCTCTTCTGTTTCACCAGCCACCCGGATTCAGCATGGGGCTCCGAGGGCCGCCACGCAGCCGATCAGGCGGCTCTCGCCAATGGTGCGGAGCCCCGGCGAAAGAGATCTCACCACAAGATCTCGTTCGCCACCCGAAGGCTCCACGTGATCAGCAATCGGGCCGCGCTCGGCGTCTTGCGGGAAACCGGTTCTGCACGCGTCCGATTGTCGGCCGCCTGGCGGCCGGTACGGGCGCACGCCCGAGGACCACAGGGCGTGGTGTGCTGCTCAGTGGATGGGCAAGCGGTCGGGGTGGGGGATTGGGGCGTCGGGGTCGGCTATGCGGGTGGTGAAGGTGCCGTGGAAGCCGAACGGGAGGTGGTGCGGGAGGTGGAGGTCCGCGACCGGGGTGAGGTCTCGGGCGTCCAGGATGGTGAGGCGCGAGCGGTGTTCTGCGGCTAGGTACACGACGGTTAGGAGCCACCCGTCGTCCTCGGCGGAATCCGGTGTGCGGGGCACGAAGATGGGCTCGCCCACGTAGGTGTGCGGGCCGGTTTCGTGTGCCTGTGTGTGGCCTGTGTCGTTGTCCACCTTCAGGATGCTGTCGTATGCGCCGGTCGGGCCCGTGCGGCCCGTCATGTAGGTGAAGCGGTGGCGGCGCGTGGAACGGCGCCAGTCGTACTGGGGGAACTCGCCGGGACGGTCTGACAGCGGCGTCTCGATCACGCGGCCCGCCGGGGTGATCCGGTAGCGCATGAGCCTGCTGGACGGCAGGTCGGTGAAGCGCGCGCGGAAGTCGGACAGGTCACGCCTGATCGCTTCGAAGTCGTCGAAGAGCACCAGGTCGACGACGGTCTCGGCGCCGTCCTCGAAGGCGTTGGCCACGTGGACGTGCACGAGCGGATCGTGCTCCACGACCCGCGCCGGGCCGCCGTCGCGCGGCACCAGCACGAACCGCGTCCCCTTCTCGGGGCGGTGCCGGATCGCGTCGAACACCGACGCGCCGCGGCCGAACATCGTGCGCACGTCGACCATGTACGGGTCCAGGACGAATACCATGTGGTGGGTCGTCAGCGCCACATCGTGGTTCCACGGCATGTTCAGCATCCGGACCCGCGCGAGCCGCCGCAGCCGGCCGCGCCGGTCGACCTTCCAGCAGTTCAGGGCCGGCAGCGGGCTGAAGTCCTGGCCGAAGTTGAACATCTCGCCCGTCACCGGGTCCCATTTCGGGTGGGCGGAGAACGCCTTGAGCGCGCCGCGCAGCCGCCCGTCGAAGTCGTAGGTGCCGAGCGTCTCGAGGGTGTCGGGGTCGAGGCGGTGCGGCGGGCCGCCCTCCCACAGGGCCAGCAGCCGGTCGGCGTGCAGCGCCACACCGGTGTTGGCCACGTTCGCCGGGCCCTTCCCCTTCACGAAGTTGGCCCAGAATCCGCCTGGAAGCGGCGTCCCGACCCCGGGATGGCCGGGGGCGCCGGAGACCATGCCGTGCTTGAACTGCGGCGTCCGGACGTAGCGGTTGCGGAACCGCACGGACCGGCCGTCGAAGGCGAACTGCGAGACCATCCCGTCGCCGTCGAAGAGGTGGTGCATCAGCGTGCGTCCGACCTCCCACTTGCCCGGGCCGATCCGGTACAGCGTGCCGGTGAGGCCGGACGGGAGCTCCCCGTCGATCTGGTCGATGACGTAGTCGTGCTCGTGCATGAGCGGCGCGAAGATGCGTGCCATGTCCGGCCCGTCGGCCCGCGTCTCGCCGTGCTGAGGTTCTGACCTGCTGTTCCGGGGCTGTTTCCCGCTGGTCGGGGGGTCTGTGGCGCCGGTCCGGGGCATGGGGGCCTCCCCATCTGGATACGCGTGTTGCCAGAAAGGTAGATTCTGGAAACGCCTGTGTCAAGATTGGGAGGTGAGCCCTCGCCCGTACGGCGGCGTCACCGCCGACCGCCGCCGCGCCGACCGCCGCTCCGCGCTCCTCGAGGCGGCCCTCGACCTACTGGCGGCGGAAGGCGTCCGGGGCACGTCCCTGCGCGCCGTCTGCGCGCGCGCCGGCCTCAACCCGCGCTACTTCTACGAGAACTTCGCCGATCTGGACGCGCTGCTGAGCGAGGTCCACGACCGGATCGTCACGGAGATCGCGGAGGCCGCCGCCCGGGGGGTCGCCGCCGCCGGACCGGACGCCGGCCTGCGCGCGACCGTCCGCTCCGCCGCCATGGCCGCACTGGAGACGAGCCGCGCCGACCCTCGGAAGGTCCGCGTGGTGCTGGTCGAGGCGACCGCCAGCCCCGTCCTGCGCGCGCGCCAGGCCGCCGCTCGCCGCGACTACACCCGCCGGGTCATCGAGTACGCCCGGACGTTCTACGACATCCCGCCGGACGCCGACGCGCGGATGCAGTTCACCGCCACCATGCTGGTGGCCGGGTGGAACGAGAACCTCATCGCCTGGCTGGACGGCGGACTCCGGACCACCCTGGCCGGGCTGGCCGACATGTTCGCCGACGCCGCCGAAGCCCTGGCCACCCACGCTGCCGCCCGTCCCCGAGAGATGACCGCCCCGAATGAACGACCGGGCGGATGAGGGCCCCGAAATTGCCCTAACCGGGAATGGCCACCCTTCTTCGGGCACTATGCGGAAACGTATGGCTTTTGAGGGATAGATCACTCAATGCGCATTGTGGAGGCACAACGCCCTACACTGTCTCGTCACCGAGCGTGAAGCCTGTTCTGGCCGAGTCGGTGTGATTTACATCTAGCAGCCGGCCTCCCTTCCGTGGTCGAAGGCCCTTCCGTCGCAGGTCAGACGGGAGAGCGGGCCATTGATAAGGAACTCCTATCGATCGCTTGAGATGGATCGATTTCTCTTGGGATTCGGGTCGCGGCACGCTGAGTGACACGGCCGCCGGAGCGAAAAGCCCGCGGCCCCTCCGCCTCCTCATATGGAGGCGACCCTTTCTCATGACGAAGGAGCCTGCGTTGCTTACTGTCGGTGACAAGTTCCCCGAGTACGAGCTCACCGCCTGCGTCTCGCTGGACGCCGACAACGCGTTCGAGACGATCAACCACAAGTCCTACGAGGGCAAGTGGCGCGTGGTCTTTTTCTGGCCCAAGGACTTCACTTTCGTCTGTCCGACCGAGATCGCCGAGTTCGGCCGCCTCAACGAGGACTTCGCCGACCGCGACGCCCAGGTGCTGGGCGCGTCCGTCGACAACGAGTTCGTCCACTACGCGTGGCGCAAGGACCACCCGGACCTGCGGGAGATCCCGTTCCCGATGATGTCCGACCTCAAGCGCGAGCTGTCGGAGTCGCTCGGCATCCTCACCGAGGACGGCGTCGCCCAGCGCGCGACGTTCATCGTGGACCCGAACAACGAGATCCAGTTCGCCATGGTGACCGCCGGTTCCGTCGGCCGGAACGTCAAGGAGGTCCTGCGGGTGCTGGACGCGCTGCAGAGCGACGAGCTGTGCCCCTGCAACTGGAACAAGGGCGAGGACACGCTCGACGCGACCAAGCTGCTCGCGGGCGTCTGAGCCGCTCACCGAGCCCGAACCCCCAGGGTCCGAGCACGGACCCCATGACGGCCGGCCGCGCGGACCCGCGGCCGGCCGTCCGCACGAAAGGACGCATGATCATGAGCGTTGACGCGCTGAAGAGCTCCCTCCCCGGCTACGCCAAGGACACCAAGCTCAACCTGGGCTCGCTGACCTCGACCTCCCAGCTCACCGACCAGCAGCTGTGGGGGACGGTCCTCGCCTGCGCCCTCGCCACCCGCAGCGCCGTCGTCATCCGGGAGCTCGCCGAGGAGGCGGCCGGCAACCTGTCCGCCGAGGCGTTCGAGGCGGCCAAGGGGGCCGCGTCGATCATGGCGATGAACAACGTGTACTACCGCGCGACCCACCTCATCGGGGACGAGACGTACGCGACCCTCCCGGCCCGGCTGCGGATGTCGATCATCGGGAAGCCCGGCGTGGACAAGGTCGACTTCGAGCTGTGGTGCCTCGCCGTGTCGGCGGTCAACGGCTGCGGCCGGTGCCTGGAGTCGCACGAGAAGGTCGTCCGCGAGGCGGGCCTGTCGCGCGAGCTCGTCCAGGAGGTGCTGCGGATCGCCGCCGTGGTGAACGCGACCGCCGCGACGCTGGACGCCGAGGCCGCCCTGGCCCCCGCCACCGTCTGACACCCGGCCGACGAAAGCGAGAGGCCCGGACGAACCGTCCGGGCCTCTCGCGCGCCTACTTCGCGCCCTCTACTCCCACTCGATGGTGCCCGGGGGCTTGGAGGTGATGTCGACGGTGACGCGGTTGATCTCGCGGACCTCGTTGGTGATGCGGGTGGAGATCCGCTGGAGCACCTCGTAGGGGAGCTTCGCCCAGTCGGCCGTCATCGCGTCCTCGCTGGTGACCGGGCGCAGCACGATCGGGTGCCCGTACGTGCGGCTGTCGCCCTGCACGCCCACGGACCGCACGTCCGCGAGCAGGACCACCGGGAACTGCCAGATGTCGCGGTCGAGGCCCGCGCGGGTGAGCTCCTCGCGGGCGATCGCGTCGGCGTCGCGGAGGATGTCCAGGCGCTCGCGGGTGACGGCGCCGATGATGCGGATGCCGAGGCCGGGGCCGGGGAACGGCTGGCGCCAGACGATCTCGGCCGGCAGGCCGAGCTGCTCGCCGAGCGCGCGGACCTCGTCCTTGAACAGCGTCCGCAGCGGCTCGACCAGCTTGAACTGGAGGTCCTCGGGGAGGCCGCCCACGTTGTGGTGCGACTTGATGTTGGCCGCGCCGGTGCCGCCGCCCGATTCGACCACGTCCGGGTAGAGGGTGCCCTGGACGAGGAACTCGACCGGTTCGGAGGTGTCCGCGGCGGCCGCGGAACCGCCGTGGACGATCTCGCGGGCCGCCTCCTCGAACACCCGGATGAACTCGCGGCCGATGATCTTCCGCTTCTCCTCCGGGTCGGTGACGCCGTCGAGGGCGGACAGGAAGCGCTCCTGGGCGTCCACGACGTGCAGGTTCACGCCGGTGGCGGCGACGAAGTCCTTCTCGACCTGCTCGGGCTCGCCCTTGCGCAGCAGGCCGTGGTCGACGAACACGCAGGTCAGCTGGTCGCCGATGGCGCGCTGGACGAGCGCTCCGGCGACGGCCGAGTCGACCCCGCCCGACAGCGCGCAGATCACCCGCTTGTCCCCGACCTGCTGCCGGACGGCCTCGATCGACTCGTCCGCGATGTTCACCATCGTCCAGTTCGGCCGGCACCCGGCGCCCTCGTAGAGGAAGCGCCGCAGGATCTCCATGCCGTGCTGGGTGTGCAGGACCTCGGGGTGGAACTGGACGCCGAAGAAGCCGCGCTCCAGGTCCTCCATGCCCGCGACCGGCGTGACGTCCGTGCTGGCCGTCACGGTGAAGCCGGACGGGGCGCTGCTGACGAAGTCGCGGTGGGACATCCACACCGCCTGCTCGTGCGGCAGCCCCGCGAACAGCATGCCGGGGGACGTGACGGCGACGGTGGCGCCGCCGTACTCGGCGACGTCGGAGTTCTCGACCGTCCCGCCGAGGGACTGCGCCATCACCTGGTGGCCGTAGCAGATGCCGAGCGTGGGGACGCCGATGTCGAACAGGCCCTCCGGCGCGGCCGGGGCCCCCTCCGCGTACACCGACGCCGGACCGCCCGACAGGATGATCGCCTTCGGCCGCCTGGCGAGCATCTCCGCCGCGGGCATCGTGGACGGGACGATCTCGCTGAACACATGGCACTCGCGGACCCGTCGTGCGATCAGCTGCGCGTACTGCGCGCCGAAGTCGACGACGAGGACGGTGTCAAAGGATTGGTCTGCGGCCACCAACTACGCCTTTCGCCCGGCCGGAAGGGTCTCCCAGTCTACGGGCCGCCGCCTGCGCCGATGCGCCGCACCCGGGAGCCGTTCGTTACACGTCGCGACTGTCCGATAACGGTCAGCATCCGTTTACCTTGATCACACGTACGGCATGACTGCGTTCTGCTATCAGTTGAAGACGTCCTGTATTCGGTGAGGCGCTGTTCTCCTCGAGGACCTGTTCTTCCTCGAGGACGCCGTGGTCGCCGGAACGCCGCGCTCGCCAGGTCCCGGCCGCGAGCGACGTCCCTAGGAGTGCCGTGAAGCTGCTCGCCGCCGCCGCTCTGCTCGCCGCCCTGGTCCCCGCCGCGCCTGCCGTGCCGTACGCGAGCACGTGGCACGAACGCCGGGGCGGCGACTGCGCGCAGCCCCTGACCGGGCGCCAGTCCGATGCGCGAGGCTCCGGCGCGCGGTTCTCCAGTGCGCGGTACTCCAGTGCGCGCCACCGGACGGGCGGCCGTGTCCGAGACCACATGGACCTGAGCCCCACCGAGGCCGCGGCTGTGGAAGCGCGCCTGAACCGGATCCTTGACGGTCTCGGGCAGGGTCGGCATGGCTCCTCGAAGGGGTCGAACCTCCGCCGGGCAGCGCCGATCACCATTCCGGTCTACTTCCACGTGATCCATGACGGCGCGAAGGGCAACGTGTCCCCCGCGCTGATCCAGCGCCAGATCGACACCATGAACGCGTCCTACGGCGGCCGCAACGGAGGCGCGAACACCGGCGTCGCCTTCACGCTCAAGGCCGTGACCCGTACCGACAACGCGGCATGGTTCGACGACCCGGAACGCTACGAGGGCGTCTACAAGCCGACGCTGCACAAGGGCGGCAAGTCGACCCTGAACCTCTACAGCACCTACATCGGCGGCGACCTGCTCGGCTGGTCGACCTTCCCCTGGAAGTACAAGTCCGACCCCGAGATGGACGGCGTGACCATCCACTACGCCAGCATGCCGGGCGGCTCCATCGCGAACTACAACAAGGGGTTCAGCGCGACCCACGAAGTGGGCCACTGGCTGGGGCTCTACCACACGTTCCAGGACGGTTGCAGCGGCCAGGGCGACCGCGTCTCCGACACCCCGGCCGAGCGCGACCCCACCAACGGATGCCCCGCCTACAAGGACACCTGCCCCACCCCCGGGAACGACCCGATCCACAACTACATGGACTACAGCTACGACACCTGCATGAACTCCTTCACCGCCGGCCAGGGCACCCGTATCCACAGCGTGTGGACGGCCTACCGCGCCTAGCGTCGGGTCCGCGCCTAGCGTCGGGTCCGCGCCGCGGCCCTGGCCCGAGTTCCGGGATTGGTTCGGGTCGCAGCCTTGAGGTGGGCCGCTTTTTCGGGAGGCAGGTGGCGGACGGCCTCGCGTAGCGTCACGCCCGAGATGACGCCGGTCCGGGGGGCGACCCAGGCGGCCACCCAGTCCGGGTCCTTCCTGGACAGTTCCCGCAGCACCCAGCCGAGGGCCTTGCGGATGAAGAACTCGCGTTCGACGATCAGCGCGTCCCCGTAGCGGGCGATGCGGCCGAGGTCGGGCTCTCCCGCCCGGACACCCGCCAGGAGCGCCAGCATCGCCGTGCGCCGCACCCACATGTAGGGGTCGGCGACCCACGCGTCCAGCACCGCCGCCAGGTCCGGATGGCGGACGACCAGGGCGCCGACGACCTTCTCCGCGAGCTGGTCGACGTACACCCAGCTCGCCGAGTCGCGGACGAACCGCTCGGCCAGGCCCAGGTCGCGCGGCTCCAGCAGCGCCACCCGCTTGATGAGCACCTCTATGGCGGCCATGCGCGCCTCGTGCACCGGGCGGCCCCCGTCGGCGACGTCCCAGAGCGTGCGGGCGAGCGCGACCAGTTCCTCTCGTGACGGCTTGGCCTTGACCGCCGACAACGCGACCTTGCGCAACGCGGGAACCGGCACGCCGATATGGACGAAATCGCTCTTCAGGTAGCGCTTCTCCCCCTCGGCGCGCGCCGGGTCCGCCTGCGCCCGCAACTCCGCCACGATCCGCGCCGCCTCGGCCTGCACGTCCATGGGGCCCACGCTACGCCGCCGCGCTACGGCGCCGTATTCATCATTACGCGTCCGTGTTCGTCCAGGTTTGCTAAAGACGCACTGTTTGTTCGCATCCACCCTGGTTCCAGCGATGACTCCGCTCCCCACGCGCGCGCTCCCCCCGCTCGCGCCGCACCCCCAAGGAGTTCCATGAAACGCGCCGGAATCGCCGCCGTCCTCGGCATGGCCGCCGCCTTCACGGCCTACGCCCCCGCCGCCCCCGCCACCCTGGCCGCGCCGTCCGCCTCGTCCACTGTGTGCGCCGACCAGCCCGTCCAGGCCCGCGTCCGCGCGGGTGCCCACGCCACCGAACGCAACCAGCCCGGAGCGGCCCAGGTCGCCGCGATGGAGAAGGACTTCCAGAACCGCGTCGGCAAGCTGCGGGAGGTGAACACCGCGGCGGCCATCACCGTCCGGGTGCACTTCCAGGTCGTCTACGGCAGCGCGGGCAACGTGTCGGACTCGGTCCTGAACAGGCAGCTCACCGTCCTCAACAACGCCTATGCCGGCAGCGGCGTCACCTTCACGCTGGCCGAGATCAAGCGGACGAAGAACGCGTCCTGGTTCTCCGACCCCGAGGGCTACGAATCCCAGATGAAGTCGGCCCTGCACGCCGGCAACGCGCAGGACCTCAACTTCTACACCGCCGACCTCGGCAGCAGCCTCCTCGGCTGGGCCACGTTCCCGAGCGGCTACCGCTCCCAGCCCAAGATGGACGGCGTCGTCATCCACTACCAGAGCCTGCCTGGCGGCGCGCTCGGCAACTACAACGAGGGCGACACCGGAACCCACGAAGTGGGTCACTGGATGGGGCTGTACCACACGTTCCAGGGCGGGTGCGGCGGCAGCGGCGACGGCGTCTCCGACACGCCCGCCGAGCAGAGCCCGGCCTCGGGCTGCCCGACCGGCCGCGACACCTGCTCCGCGCCCGGCGCGGACCCCATCCACAACTTCATGGACTACAGCTACGACTCGTGCATGTACGAGTTCACGCCGGGCCAGTCCACGCGCATGCAGAACCAGTGGGCCGCCTACCGCGCCTGATCCCCTACCGCGCCTGATCCCCTACCGCGCCTGATCTCCGACGGCGCCTGATCGTGGGCTCGGCGCCGGAGTCTCCCGCTCCGGCGCCGGGCTCCGCCGATATTCGCCGGGCTCCGCCGTATTCGCCGGTCGCCCTCTCGTTCGCAGGGCCCCGTACTCGCCGGGGCCGCCGGGCGCGTCAGGTTATGTCGACTATCGGGAGCCGCAGGGCCGCGGGCGCGCCGGCAGGGACGGCCGGGTTCTTCGGGGCGACGGGCGCGAGGCGGCGGTAGGCGTCGCCCAGGGCGGGACGCGGGTCCTCCTCCGCGCGGTTCGGCCAGAACGACATGGCGCGCTCGGCCTGGGCCGTGATGGTGAGGGACGGGTTGACGCCCAGGTTGGCCGAGACGGCGGAGCCGTCCACGACGTGCAGTCCGGGGTGCCCGTAGACGCGGTGGTAGGGGTCGATCACGCCCGTCTCGGCGGAGTCGCCGATGGCGCAGCCGCCGAGGAAGTGCGCGGTCATCGGGATGTCGAACAGGTCCCCCCAGGCGCCGCCCGGGATGCCGCCGATCTCCTCGGCGATCAGGCGGGTCGCCTCGTGCCCCTCGGGGATCCATGTCGGGTTCGGCTCGCCGTGCCCGGCGGACGCGCGGACGTCCCACCCGAACGGGCCCTTCTTCGGGCTCAGCGTGATCGAGTTGTCGCGGGTCTGCATGACGAGGGCGATGACCGTCCGCTCCGACCAGCGCCGGACGTCGAACAGCTGGACGAGGTCGCCCGGCCGGCGCACCACCTCGCGGGCGAACTTCAGGATCCGCGGCGTGTGCCGCTCGCCCGGCCGGTCGCCGTCCACCAGGAGGGTCTGCAGGCTCGCGAGCAGGTTCGATCCCCGGCCGTACCGGACGGGCTCGATGTGGGTGTCGGGCGTCGGATGGAACGAGGACGTGATCGCCACGCCCTCGGAGAAGTCCGGCCCCGGCCTGCCGCCCCGCCGCCCGCCGCCGAGGATCGCCTCGGAGTTGGTGCGGGTCAGGGCGCCGAGCCGGTCCGACAGCCGCGGCAGCAGCCCGGTCGACTTGAGCTTGTGCAGGAGCTTCTGCGTCCCGTAGGTGCCCGCGGCGAAGACGACCTGCTCGGCGGTGAGCGTCTTGCGGTTGCGGCCGAACGAGCCGGTCCGGACGATGTCGACCTCGTAGCCGCCCCCCGCGCGCGGCCGCACCGCCGTGACGCGGCTGAGCGGCATCACCCGGGCACCCGCCTTCTCGGCCAGGTACAGGTAGTTCTCCGTCAGCATGTTCTTCGAGCCGTGGCGGCAGCCCGTCATGCACTCGCCGCACTCCAGGCAGCCGCGCCGGCGCGGGCCCGCCCCGCCGAAGTACGGGTCGGCGCTCTCGATCCCGGCGCCGCGCCCGAAGTAGACGCCGACCGGCGTCTTCACGAACGTCTCGCCCTTGCCCATCCGGTCGGCGACCCGCTTCATGACCCTGTCGGCCGCGGTCGTCGTCGGGTTCTGGACGACGCCGAGCATGCGCTTCGCCTGCTCGTAGTAGGGCGCCAGCTCGTCCCGCCAGTCGGTGATGTGCGCCCACTGCCGGTCCTTGAAGAACGGCTCGGGCGGGACGTACAGCGTGTTGGCGTAGTTGAGGGACCCGCCGCCGACGCCCGCGCCCGCCAGCACCATCACGCGGCTCGACTTCGCGCCGCGGATCAGGTGCATCCGCTGCATGCCGGTCAGGCCGAGCGCGGGCGCCCACAGGTAGCGGGCGACGCGCCAGTTCGTCCTCGGCATCTCCGGATACCGGGACCCCGGCGCCCCGCCCGGGTTCGTGTCGAAGCGGCGGCCCGCCTCGATCACACCGACCCGGTAGCCCTTCTCGGTCAGCCGCAGCGTCGAGACGCTACCGCCGAACCCCGACCCGACGACGAGCACGTCGAAGTCATGCTTCACAGGCGATCCCTACTTGATCCGCAGCTTCTTCATGAGCTTGATCCCGCTGGCCATGTAGTCGGCGAACTTGTCGTAGCCGATGGCGCCCGGCGGCTCCAGGTCCATGATGTGCTGGCTCGCGACGGTCTGGACCTCGGTGAACTTCAGCAGCCCCTCGGACCCGTGGCGGCGTCCCACGCCCGACTGCTTCATCCCGCCCATCGGGGAGTCGTACGAGGCGTACGCGGCGCCGTAGCCGTCGTTGATGTTGACCGTCCCCGCCTGGATGCGCGCGGCGAGGCGGCGGCCCCGCGCCGCGTTCTTCGTCCACACCGACGCGTTCAGCCCGTAGGACGTGTCGTTGGCGCGGGCGACGACCTCGTCCTCGTCCCGGTACCTGTAGACCGCGACGACGGGGCCGAACGTCTCGTTCGCGCACAGGTCCATGTCGCCGTTGACGTCCGCGAGGATCGTCGGCTCGTAGAACAGCGGGCCGACGTCGGGACGGGCCTTCCCGCCGGCGAGGACGGTCGCGCCCTCCTTGACGGCCTGCTCGACGTGCGCCGACACCGCGCGCAGCTGCCGCTCGTGGGTCAGCGAGCCCATCTCGGCGTCGAAGTCGAGGCCGGTGCCGAGCCTCATGCCCTCGACCAGCTCGACGAACCGGGGGACGAACCGGTCGTAGACGTCCTCGTGCACGTACATCCGCTCGATCGAGATGCACAGCTGGCCGGCGTTGGTGAAGCACGCGCGGACGGCGCCGCGCGCGGCGCGCTCGACGTCGGCGTCCGGCATGACGATCATCGGGTTCTTGCCGCCGAGCTCCAGCGAGTAGGCGACCAGGCGCGGCGCCACCTTCTCCGCGATCGCCTTGCCGCCGCGCGTGGAACCGGTGAACGAGACGTAGTCGGCGTTCTCCACCAGCGGGTCGCCGATCTCGGCGGGGTCCCCGACGACGATCTGCCACACGTCCCTAGGCAGCCCGAGCGAGACCAGCAGGTCCAGGACCCACAGGCTGGACAGGCACGTCTGGGTGTCCGGCTTGTGGATCACCGCGTTGCCCGCCATCAGCGCCGGCGCGATGTCGCTGGCGCCGAGCGCGAACGGGTAGTTCCACGGCGCGATCAGCGCCACGACGCCCTTCGGGTGCCGCAGCTCCTGGACGCGGGTCAGCCCCGGCATCATCCCCTGGCGGCGGCGCGGCTTCAGCAGCCGCGGGGCCCGCCGGGCGTAATAGAGCGAGCACAGCGCCACGTCGAGGAACTCCTCCATCGCGTGGCGGCGGGCCTTGCCGGTCTCCAGCTGGATGACGTCGAGGATCTCCTCGCGCCGGTCGACCAGGGCGTCCGCGAGCCGCAGGAAGGGCTTGACCCGCTCGGCCGCCGACAGCGCCGCCCACGCCCGCTGCGCCTCGCGCGCCCGGTCGTAGGCGCCCCGGACGTCCTCGGCGCTGGACAGCGGAACGGTCGCGAGGGGCTCACCGGTGAAGGGGGTGTTGATCGTCGCGGTCTCGGCGCCGCCGGAGACGACATGCGAGACCAGCCGGTCGACCAGGGCCTGGGAGAGGCCGTGCTCGGCCGCGCCGCCGGCGGTGCTCGACGCGCTTTCGGCGGTACTCGCCTCGGCTTCGGCCGTGTCCGCCTTGCTCTCGGCGGATTCGCCTTCGGCGGAGCCGGCCGCGCCTCCGGCCGAGTCCTTCGCGCCTTCGGCAGGGCTCGCCTCGGCTCCGGCGGGGTTGGCGGCGCCTTCCGCGGGGTTCGTCGCGCCTTCCGCCTTGCTCGCCGCGCCTCCGGCGGAGTCCTTCACGCCTTCGGTGGAGTTCGCCGCGCCTTCGGCAGGGTCTGCCGCGCCTTCGGCAGGGACCGTCGGGGATGCCATGCAGGCAGGGTATGGCCACCTGCCCGGTTTGGCTACCCGCAAGTAATGCGCTACTTGCAGTGATATGTCCCACTGGCTCCCGCGATCTCCGGTCGCGGCTGACAACCCCCCGCCGAACGGACCGTTCCAAGCCAGAGGGAGTTGTGCAAGTCGGTGACCGACCGCGCCCGCCCGGTGTATCTCCGAAAGCAGGAGGAGAATCTCAGCGCCGCCCGCGGCGCCGTCCGAGGGAGAACCGATGACGCATGCCCGCGGCCACAGCACGCCCGAGGGTGGAGACGAGCACCCCCGGCCGCGCCGCGACCGGCGGGAGCAGACCCGCGCCGCCCTGCTCACCGCCGCCGAGCACCTCTGGGCCGAACGCGGCATCCACGGCGCCTCGCTCGACGACATCGCCGCGGCCGCGGGCCTCACCAAGGGCGCCGTCTACTCCAACTTCGCCGGCAAGACCGACCTGCTGCTCGCCCTGATGGAGCGCATCACCAGCGCCCGCACCCGTACCGACGTCTGCGAGGAGCTCCGAGCCGCCGCCGAGGACCCCGACCCAGGCGGCCGCCCGTCCCGCCGCGACTCTGGCGAGGCGCCCCGCCGCCTCGCCCTGCTCCTGGTCGAGTTCTGGCTCTACGGCATGCGCGACTACGCCGCCGGCTGGCGCATCGCCGACTGGTACGCCGAGCGCCGCGCGGAACTCGCCCGCGAGCTCGCACCCGAGGACGGCGACGCCGCCGACGGCATCGCGCCGGACGACCGCGCCACCCTGACCATGGCCCTCGACTTCGGCCTGGCCTTCCAGCACCTCCTCGATCCCGCCCGGGTCCCCGCCGAGCTCTACAGCACCGGCAAGTCCCTCATGCGAGGCCGCCTCGACCCCTGAGCGGGGCCTCCGGGGTCAGGGGGTGGCGACGGGGACGATCTCGGGGGCGCCGCGGCGGCGGGCGTCGGCCTCCTGGTCGTCCTCCTGGGTCTGGGACGCCCGTTCGGCCTCGACGCGCTTGCGGTAGTACTCGATCTCGCGGTCGCGCTGCTTCTTGGACCAGCCGAGCACGGGGGCGAGGAGGTCGGCGGCCTCCTGGGCGACGCCGACGCCGCGATCCCACGTCTCGATGGAGATGCGGGTGCGGCGGGCCAGGACGTCGTTGAGGTGGCGGGCGCCCTCGTGGGTGGCGGCGTAGACGACCTCGGCGCGCAGGTAGTCGTCGGCGCCGGACAGCGGCTTGCCGAGGTCGGGCTTGTCGGAGATGAGTGCGAGCAGGTCGTCCACGAGCGTCCCGTAGCGGCGCAGGAGGTGCTCGATGCGGGCCACGTGCAGGCCGGAGCGGGCGGCGAGGCGGTGGCGGGCGTTCCACATCGCCTGGAAGCCGTCGCCGCCGACGAGCGGGATCCGGTCGGTGCAGGACTCGGCCACCTTGCCGTCGAGGCCGTGGGCGACCGCGTCGATGGCGTCCTTGGCCATGACCCGGTAGGTCGTGTACTTGCCGCCCGCGACGAGGACGAGCCCGGGGACGGGGTGCGCGACCACGTGCTCGCGGGAGAGCTTGGACGTCTCCTCGGTCTCACCGGTCAGGAGGGGGCGCAGGCCCGCGTAGACGCCCTCCACGTCGTCGTGCGTGAGCGGAGTGGCCAGGACGGAGTTGACGTGGTCCAGCACGTAGTCGATGTCGGCCCGGGACGCCGCCGGGTGGGCCCGATCGAGGTCCCACGCGGTGTCGGTGGTCCCGATGATCCAGTGGCGGCCCCACGGGATCACGAACAGCACCGACTTCTCGGTGCGCAGGATGAGCCCGGTGGACGAGTGGATGCGGTCCTTCGGGACGACCAGGTGGATGCCCTTGGAGGCCTTCACATGGATCTGGCCGCGCCCGCCGACGAGCTCCTGGATGTCGTCGCTCCACACGCCGGTGGCGTTGACGACCTGCTTCGCGCGGACCTCGCTGGTCGTGTTGCCCTCGAGGTCGCGGATGCGCAGGCCGGTGACGCGCTCCCCCTCGCGCAGGAACCCGAGGCACTGGGTCCGCGAGGCGATCTGGGCGCCGAACTCCGCGGCCGTCCGCAGCACGGCCAGGACGTAGCGGGCGTCGTCGACCTGCGCGTCCCAGTACTGGATCGCGCCGGTGAAGGCGTCCTTGCGCAGGGACGGCGCGAGGCGCAGCGCGCCGCGGCGCGTCAGGTGCCGGTGGTGCGGGACGCCGCGCGTGCTGCCCATCTGGAACGACAGGAGGTCGTAGAGGGCCACGCCCGCCCCGAAGTACGCGCGCTCCCACACGCGGTGCGTGGTCGGGAGCAGGAACGGGACGGGCTTCACCAGGTGCGGCGCGATCTGCTGGAGCAGGAGGGCGCGCTCGGTCAGCGCCTCCCGGACGAGGTCGAAGTTGTACTGCTCCAGGTAGCGCAGCCCGCCGTGGATCAGCTTGGAGGAACGCGACGACGTCCCCGAGGCGTAGTCACGGGCCTCGACCACCGCGACCGACAGGCCCCGGGTGGCCGCGTCGAGGGCCGCGCCCGCGCCGACGATCCCGCCGCCGACCACGACGACGTCGAACTCCTCGCGGGCCATGCGGTCCAGGGCCGCCGCCCGCTCGGCCGGGCCGAGCCGAGAGCTTCCAAGGCCGGTCACCGGTGATCCCGTCATCGCGCATCCCCCCAAGCGGTTCGGTTTCCGAACGGTTCCTACCCAAGAGTAAGGACCGGTTCACCCCGAGATGCGACTGAACGAGGGTGGGCTCGCTCTCAGTCCGTGGACTGGCCCGGCGCGACGACGACCTGGACCCGCTGGAACTCCTTCAGCTCGGTGTACCCGGCGGTGGCCATCGAGCGGCGCAGCGCCCCGATCAGGTTCATGGAGCCGTCGGCGACGTGGGACGGGCCGTGCAGGATCTGCTCCATCGACCCGATCGTCCCGAGTTCGAGGCGGGTGCCGCGGGGAACGTCGCCGTGGTGGGCCTCGCTGCCCCAGTGGTAGCCGCGTCCGGGCGCCTCGGTGGAGCGGGCGAACGGGGAGCCGACCATCACGGCGTCGGAGCCGCAGGCGAACGCCTTGGCGATGTCGCCGCTGTTGACCATGCCGCCGTCGGCGATCACGTGCACGTAGCGGCCGCCGGACTCGTCCATGTAGTCGCGGCGGGCGGCGGCCACGTCGGCGACCGCGGTGGCCATGGGTACGGCCACGCCGAGGACGGTCCGCGTGGTGTGCCCGGAGCCGCCGCCGAACCCGACCAGCACGCCGGCCGCGCCGGTGCGCATCAGGTGCAGCGCGGCCGTGTAGGTGGAGCAGCCGCCGACGATCACCGGGACGTCGAGGTCGTAGATGAACTGCTTGAGGTTCAGCGGCTCGGCGCGCCCGGAGACGTGCTCGGCGGACACGGTCGTCCCGCGGATCACGAACAGGTCGACGCCGGCGTCGATGACGGCCTTGTGGAACTGGGCGGTGCGCTGCGGCGACAGCCGCGCCGCGACGGTGACCCCCGCCTCGCGGACCTCCTCGATCCGGCGGCCGATCAGCTCCTCCTTGATCGGCTCGGAGTAGATCTCCTGGAGCCGCTCGGTGGCGCGGACGTCGTCCAGCGAGGCGATCTCGGCGAGCAGCGGCTCGGGGGCCTCGTAGCGCGTCCAGAGCCCTTCGAGGTCGAGGACGGCGAGGCCGCCGAGCCGTCCGACGGCGATCGCGGTGGCGGGGCTGACGACGCTGTCCATCGGCGCGACGACCAGCGGCATCTCGAACCGGTAGGCGTCGATCTGCCAGGCGACGCTGACCTCCTCGGGGTCGCGCGTCCGGCGGGACGGCACGATGCCGATGTCGTCGAAGGCGTACGCCCGGCGACCGCTCTTGCCACGGCCGATCTCCACCTCAGCAGCCACTGCGCCCTTCCTCCACGTGAACGATCTTCCCGCGGTCCGCGGGACCAAGCCCCGGAAGAGCTTACGTCAGGTCACCGACCCTGGTAGTTGGGGGCCTCGACCGTCATCTGGATGTCGTGCGGGTGGCTCTCGCGCAGGCCGGCGACGCTGATGCGCATGAGCTGGCCGCGCTCCTGGAGCTCGGGAACGGTGCGGGTGCCCGCGTACCACATCGACTGGTGGAGCCCGCCGACGAGCTGGTGCGCGACGTTGGCGAGGGGCCCGCGGTAGGGGACCTGGCCCTCGACGCCCTCCGGGATCAGCTTCTCCTCGGCGTTGACGTCGGCCTGGGCGTAGCGGTCCTTGGAGTAGGAGGCGCCGCGCTCGCGGTTGCGCATCGCGCCGAGCGAGCCCATGCCCCGGTACGACTTGTACTGCTTGCCGTGGACGAAGATCAGTTCGCCCGGGGACTCCTCGACGCCCGCGAGCAGGCTGCCGAGCATCACGGTGTCGGCGCCCGCGACCAGGGCCTTGGCGATGTCGCCCGAGTACTGCAGGCCGCCGTCCCCGATCACCGGGACGCCGGCCTCCTTCGCCGCGCGGGACGCCTCGAAGATCGCGGTGATCTGCGGGACGCCGACGCCGGCGACGATGCGGGTCGTGCAGATCGAGCCGGGGCCGACGCCGACCTTGATCGCGTCGGCGCCCGCCTCGATCAGGACCCTGGCGCCCGCCTCGGTCGCCACGTTCCCGCCGACGACCTGGACCGACGAGCCGCCCTTGATCGCGGCGATCGTGTCGGCGACGCCCTTGGAGTGGCCGTGCGCCGTGTCCACGATGATCACGTCGGTGCCGGCCTCGATGAGGGCGCGGGCGCGCAGCAGCGCGTCCTCGCCGACGCCCACGGCCGCGGCGACGAGCAGGCGGCCGTCGGCGTCCTTGGTGGAGTCGGGGTACTGCTCGCTCTTGGTGAAGTCCTTGGTGGTGATCAGGCCCTTGAGGCGGCCGTCGGAGTCGACGAGCGGGAGCTTCTCCACCTTGTTGCCCGCGAGCAGGCGGAACGCGTCCTCGCGGGAGACGTCCACCGGGGCGGTGACGAGCGGCATCGCCGTCATGACCTCGCGGACGGAGCGGGACAGGTCGGTCTCGAAGCGCATGTCCCGGTTGGTCACGATGCCGACGAGGACGCCGCGCACGTCGGTGACCGGGACGCCGGAGATCCGGTAGCGGGCGCACAGCGCCTCGACGTCGGCGAGCGTGGCGTCCGGCAGGCAGGTCACCGGGTTGGTGATCATCCCGGCCTCGGAGCGCTTGACCCGGTCGGCCTCCGCGGCCTGCTCCTCGATCGACATGTTGCGGTGCAGCACGCCGATGCCGCCCTGGCGCGCCATCGCGACCGCCGTGCGGGCCTCGGTCACGGTGTCCATCGCCGCCGAGACGAGCGGGATCCGCAGCGAGATCTCGCGGGTCAGCCGGGTGGTGGTGTCGGCCTCGCCCGGCTGGAGGTCGGAGTAGCCCGGCAGCAGGAGCACGTCGTCGAAGGTGAGGCCCTGCGGGAGGAACTTGTCGGGCGCGGCGGCGGGGTTCATGACAACCTTCCCGTGGTGGTGCGACGTCGGGCCAGGTCACGAGGGACCCTGTCCCCATGGTAGGGGCCTGGGCCCGCGGCGGGACGGGCTTTGCACGCGGCGGTCACGTGGTCTTGATGACATCTCCCAACACGCCGGGCGGTCCTTCCCATTCCCCGGCGCGCACTCACGCTTCGCGGTCGTTCGCGCACTTAAAGGAGCGGGGGTGCACCTCACGGGGCCTCGCGCAGTAGCGTGGGGGTGTGCACGACGATGCTCCGCTCGACCCGTTCGCCGGAGACCCGGAGGATCCGGCGGCGGCGCTCGGCGACCCGGGCGACGAGACCGCTCCGCTCAGCGTGACGGAGCGGGAGGACGTGCTGGCCGACCTCGCCGACCTGGAGGTCTTCCGGGCCCTGCTGGAGCCGCTCGGAGTGCGCGGCCTCACCGTCGACTGCGGCGACTGCGGCAAGCTCCACTACATCGACTGGGAGCTCCTGCACGGCAACCTGCGCCACCTGCTGGACCAGGGCCTCCCCCGCGTGCACGAACCCGCCCTCTCCCCCGACCCTGTCGACTACGTCAGCTGGGAGTACGCCCGCGGCTACGTCGACGGCGTGATCGACAGCGAAGAGGGCCGCGACGAGAACTGACCGGTGCCCCGCCCGCTCTCGGGCGCGTGCCCGGGCGTTCAGTCCTCGGTGGAACGGTCCTGGTATCCGAGCGCGCGTGAACGGGCCATGCGGCGCAGGTCGTCCAGGCGGAGCCGCGGGTCGGAGACCGGCTGCGTCTCGGGCCTGTCGGCCGGATCCGTGGCCATCATCGGGGCCTCCTGCCGGAGCGGGGGACGGCGGGGGATGCGCCGGGGGCCGCCCCTTTCACCGCGCCGCTTGAACGGCCGGTAGTCCTCGCGCCCCTGGCGCGGGTCCGGGTCCGGGTCGCCGGACGGTGTGCGCACCGCGGGACGTTCCGGCGCGGGGCGCGCGGGCGGTCGCGGGCGGTCGAGGACGCCGGCCTCCGTGTCGACCGTCCTGCCGGCCTCCTCCGCCACGCCGGACGCGCTCGGCGCCGGGGACGCGGTGGTGCGTTCGGCGCCTCCGCCGGCGACCGCGACGCCGCTGCTGGCGAGGACGGCGCCGGCGACGCCCAGGGCCACGATGGTGCGCGGCCCGCGGCGGCGCGGGCCGGGGCCCGAGGGCGCGGGCGGGCCGGGGGTGTCGCTCCTCCGGTCGTCGCTCGCCTGGTCGTCGACGTCGACGATCAGCGCGCGCAGGAGCCGCACCGCGGGGTCGCGGTCGTCGGCCCTGCTCTGCTCCGCCGTGTCGGGCTCGCCGTCCCGCCGACCGGGGCGCAGGAGTTCGCCCGGGCCCGCCGCGGCGCCCTCGGCAGGGCCCCCCGCGGAGGGCTCAGCGCCGGCCGCGGTACCGGCAGCGTCCCGCGCCGCCAGCGACTCGATGAGCGCGTCGGTACGGCGCACCGCGGACAGGTCCACCGGCGCGGCGAACGGACGGGACGCCGGTGCCGGGGCCGGGGCGTCGCCGGAAGGCGAAGGCTCCGTCGGATCCGAGGCGCCCCGCAGGCCGGTGTGGGGGCCGCGCTCCGTCAAGCGATCGACTCCTCTCTGGCCATCGCACGAAGCCGGGCCAGAGCCCGGTGCTGCGCGACCCGTACCGCCCCCGCGGACATGCCCAGCACATTCCCCGTCTCCTCCGCCGACAGGCCCGCGACGACCCGCAGCAGCACCAGCTCGCGCTGGTGCTCGGGCAGCCGCATGAGCAGGTCGCGGGCGCGCTGCGCCTCGATGTAGCGGACCACCGTCTCCTCGGGCCCGGGACGGTCGTCCGGACCGTCGGGCAGGTCCTCGGTGGGGACGGCGGCGCGGACCGCGCTGCGCAGCGCGTCCGCGATCTTGTGCGCGGCGATGCCGAAGACGAAGGACGCGAACGGCCGGCCCATGTCCCGGTAGCGGGGCAGGGCCGACAGGACGGCGATGCAGACCTCCTGGGCCACGTCGTCGGCGATGTGGTACTGCCCGGAGACCCGTCCGAGCCGCGCGCGGCAGTACCGGACGATCATGGGACGCACCTCGGCGATGAGGACCTCGATGGCGCCCGGGTCGCCCTGGACCGCGAGATGGGTCAGCTCCTTGAGGTCGCCGTCGCCGGCGTCAGCGGCGCGCAGCGCCCGCGTCCCGCGGCCGACGGCGCCGGGGTGGGGAGGGGCGGGCCCACTCGAGGGTTCGACAGCGCGCGCGGTCATGGTCCCGGCGAAGCTTCCCTCGGTCACGTCAAGCATGATGCCCAGCACCCCCGGGCGTGTCTCCACTGTCCTCTACAACGGAATGGTCACAGTGCGGGAGCGAACCTGGAGTTACTACGCGTCGTGGTCACTTCGCTGCCGCGTGTCGCGAAACTTTCGGCTCTTCTCGCCTGGACGCGGCGAGACCCCCGCCCGGATCGGACGGGGGTCTCGCCTACGCTCCCGGACGGGACGAGCCCGCCCGGTCTGCCGATCTCAGTGGCCGTGACCGTGGCCGTGCCCGTGACCGCCGCCGGCGGCCTCCTCGGGCTCCTCCGGCTTGTCGACCACGAGCGCCTCGGTGGTGAGCAGCATGCCCGCGATGGAGGCGGCGTTGGTGACCGCCGAGCGGGTGACCTTCACCGGGTCGATGACGCCCTGGGCGATCAGGTCGCCGTACTCGCCGGTGGCGGCGTTGTAGCCGTGTCCGGCCTGCAGCTCCTGCACCTTGGAGACGACGACGTAGCCCTCCTGGCCGGCGTTCTCGGAGATCCAGCGCAGCGGCTCGGGCAGCGCGCGGCGCACGGCCTCGGCACCGGTGGCCTCGTCGCCGGACAGCCCGAGGGCGCCGAAGCCCTCCTTGGCGACGTGCACCAGGGCGCTGCCGCCGCCGGAGACGATGCCCTCCTCGATCGCCGCGCGGGTCGCCGAGATGGCGTCCTCCAGGCGGTGCTTCTTCTCCTTCAGCTCCACCTCGGTGGCGGCGCCGACGCGCAGCACGCAGACGCCGCCGGCCAGCTTGGCCAGGCGCTCCTGCAGCTTCTCGCGGTCCCAGTCGGAGTCGCTGTTCTCGATCTCCACCTTGATCTGGTTGATCCGCGCGGTCACCTCGTCGGCCGAGCCCTCGCCGTCGACGATGGTGGTGGCGTCCTTGGTGACGGTGATCCGGCGGGCGCGGCCGAGGTCCTCCAGCCCGATCGAGTCGAGCTTGAGGCCGATCGCCTCGCTGACGACCTGGCCGCCGGTCAGGGTGGCCATGTCGCCGAGCATCGCCTTGCGGCGGTCGCCGAAGCCGGGCGCCTTGACCGCGACGGACAGGAAGGTGCCGCGGATCTTGTTGGCGACGAGCAGCGCCAGGGCCTCGCCCTCGACGTCCTCGGCCACCACGAGAAGCGGCTTCTTGGTCTGCGCGACCTTCTCGGCCAGCGGCAGGAACTCCTGCACGTTGGAGATCTTGCCGTCCACGATGAGCACGTAGGCGTCCTCCAGGACGGCCTCCATGCGCTCGTGGTCGGTGACCATGTGCGGCGACAGGTAGCCCTTGTCGAACTGGAGGCCCTCGGTGAACTCCAGCTCGAGGCCCATGGTGTGGGCCTCCTCGACGGTGATGACGCCGTCCTTGCCGACCTTCTCGAACGCCTCGGCGATCAGCTCGCCGATCTGCGGGTCCTGGGCGGAGATGGTCGCGACGTGCGCGATCTCGCCCTTCTCCTCGACCTCGCGGGCCGACTTCAGCAGCTGGTCGGACACGTACTGGGCGGCCGCGTCGATGCCGCGCTTGAGCGCGAGCGGCGACGCGCCGGCCGCCACGTTGCGGGTGCCCTCCCGGACCAGCGCCTGCGCGAGGACGGTCGCCGTGGTGGTGCCGTCGCCCGCGATGTCGTTGGTCTTGGTCGCCACTTCCTTGGCGAGCTGGGCCCCGAGGTTCTCGTAGGGGTCCTCCAGCTCCACCTCGCGGGCGATGGTGACGCCGTCGTTGGTGATCGTCGGCGCGCCGAACTTCTTGTCGATGACGACGTTGCGGCCGCGCGGGCCGATCGTCACCTTGACGGCGTCCGCGAGAGCGTTGACGCCGCGCTCAAGAGCCCGGCGAGCGTCCTCCTCGAACTCCAGGATCTTCGCCATGCGGATACTCCTCTTTCACGCGATCCGCCCCGGCGGGCCGCCCGAAGGCGGCGCCGACCGGGGCGGGTGCATCACGTCTCGGTGATTACTTCTCGATGACCGCGAGCACGTCGCGGGCCGAGAGGACGAGGTAGTCCTCGCCGTTGTACTTGACCTCGGTGCCGCCGTACTTGCTGTAGAGCACGACCTCGCCGACCTTGACGTCGACGGGGACGCGCTCGCCCTTGTCGTCGACGCGACCCGGGCCAACGGCAAGGACGGTGCCCTCCTGGGGCTTCTCCTTGGCGGTGTCCGGAATCACCAGGCCCGACGCGGTGGTGGTCTCGGCCTCAAGCGGCTGGACGACGATGCGGTCCTCAAGCGGCTTGAGAACAACCTTGGTGGCGGTCGTCACGATCTGACCTCCCCTTCGATTGGTCCTCGGCCGGCCATGGATGACCGACCAGCACATGTGACAGAAGAGGCGACCCTGGACCGGCCTGCCGTCGCGGGTGCCAGACCGACCTTCGTCGCTGTGGTTGGCACTCTACCCTTGAGAGTGCCAGTCGTGACACTATTCCGTGCCCGTTACCCCGTCAACACGGAGCCGGCGCGGGGGCCGGCACCGTCACCATCCGGTCCGGCGGCCGTCTCCGGGCGTTCACCCGGCTCCGGCTCCCGTCCTCTGCCGCTAACTTCCACCCTATGGACATCGCGTCGTTCCGGGCCCTGCGCACCCCCTCCGGCCAGGCGCTCCTCGACGAGGCGGCCGCGTCGGACGTGAGCGAGGACGGCCTGCTCGCCACGGCGTCGCGGCTGCGCGAGCGGCACGCCCCCTCGCTCGTGGCCGCCGCGCTGACGCAGGTGCGGTTGAGAGTGCGCGCCCGGGCCAAGTTCGCGGCGGACGCCGACCGCATGTACTTCACTCAGGCGGGGCTTGAGCAGGCCACCCGCGCGAGTGTGGCGGCCTATCGCGCCCGCAGGTTCGAGGCCCGGCTTCCCGGCGCGCGTGTGCTGGAACTGGGGTGCGGGATCGGGGCGGACCTCATCGCCCGAGCGCGCGCGGGCCTCGCCGGTGAGGGCGTGGAGCTGGACCCGTTGACGGCCGAGGTGGCCCGGGCCAACTTGGCCGCTCTCGGCCTTGACGGTCTCGCCTCCGTGCGGGTCGGGGACGCGACCGAGGAGGACCCGTCCGGGTTCGACGCGGTCTTCGCCGACCCCGGGCGCCGTACGGCGCGGGGCCGGGTCTTCGATCCCCGCTCCTACGAGCCGCCGTTCGACATCGTCCTGGGCATGGCCCGCCGGGTGCCCGCGGCCTGCCTGAAGGTCGCACCCGGCATTCCCCACGAGGCCGTGCCGGACGACGCCGAAGCCGAGTGGATCTCGGTCGGGGGCGACGTCAAGGAGGCCGTCATCTGGCTGGGCGGTCTGGCCGGCGAGGCCCGCCGGCGGGCCACCCTCCTCCCGTCCGACACCCGTCTCCCCGATGCGGAGCCCTCCCAGGGGACAGAGCTGTGGACGTTGACTCCCCGCGGGTCGGGCGAGCCGGACGTGCGCGCATGGGGCCGGTACCTGTACGAGCCTGACGGCGCCGTGATCCGGGCCCATCTGGTCGGCGAGGTCGCGGATCTGGTCGGCGGCGGCCTGGCGGACCCCCGCATCGCCTACGTCACGTCCGACGAGCTGCGCCCGACGCCCTTCGCCTCCGCCTACGAGATAGAGGACGTGCTGCCCTTCTCCGTGAAGCGGCTGCGAGCCGAGTTGCGCCGCCGCGAGGTCGGGGTGCTGACCGTCAAGAAGCGCGGTTCGGCCGTCGACGTGGACCGGCTCCGCCGCGACCTCGGCTTCGGCGGGCGCCGGTCCGGACGCGGCGCCAAGGAGCTGACCCTCGTGGCGACCCGCGTGGGGAGCGACCCCGTCGCGCTGCTGGCGCACCCCGTCGCCGGGGCCTGACCCGCCGGGACGGGCGCCGCCCGGCAACCCTGCCCAAAGATCTTCCGCGCGGCGGCGCAACGCCAAGCGGGGCGGGGCGACGCGCCACGGCGGCGCAAATCATCGAGGCTTTCCGGCATCGGCCGCACCAGGGATTGCGGCCGCCCGGCAACGGCGCGACGCGGCCCGGGAAATCGGTCCGGCGAGGCCGGGCGGCCCGAGAACACCAAGGGAGGTTCAGCGGCCGGGCCATCGGTCCCCCCGAAGCCGTCCCGAAAAGGCCCGGCGCCTGTTGCGGCGCGTCACGTCCGCCTCACACGCGTCGGGCGGGCGTGGCAGGCCGCGGGGCTCGGGAACTGCCGATGTTGGGCGAGATGTACTGACAGAACGCCACCCCGAACGCCGGAACCGTCCCGCACCGCAGCCTGCCGCGCACCTCACCTCTCCCAATAAAAGGGGCGAGGGATCGCAAACCGGGAGTCCTTCAATGCACCCGGCTTTTCTCACTACTCGCATTAGCCGGATAACAGGCGCATTCCGCAGAACTCGCAATCTTCTCTGCTACCCGTTTTGGCCGCCCTCTACACGCACTACAGTGGCCACTCCAGAGATTCATTTGCCGTGCGTCATTTCGTCGCGCCGGCACACGAAGGAGCATCGGGTGGAAACGAATCACAACTTCCTGCAGACAGGGGGTCAACCGGTCTCGGACCGGATGCGGGAGTTGCTCGCCCGGGCGGCGCAGGACCACGTCTACGAACAGCGCTCACAGGGTCAGGTCCTGGACGAGATCCGCCAGCGTCTGGAAGGCATGGAGTGGCTGCTCCGCGAGGTCCGCGAGCGGGAGCTCAACGGGCTGACCGGGCAGCTCGAGAGCGTCCGCGGGCAGGTCGACGAACTGTCCGGCAAGCCCCCCGAATGGGCCGAGGGCCTGGCCGAGCACATCGAGGCGTTCGGCGAGCGGGTCAAACCCGTGGCCGAGCTGCCCGCGCTGTGGGCCGACGTCGGCGTGGTGGCCGAGAACGTCGACGAGGGACTGACCCGCATCCAGGCGGTCCTCGACTCGGCGCAGCAGATCACCGACGCCACGCAGCAGGCGTCCCAGCGCATGGACGAGATGACCAAGCGGCTCGACAAGCTCCAGGGCAGCATGGAGGCCGCGTCCGTCCGCTTCAACCGGCTCGACAAGTCGCTCGCGGAGCTCGGCCACCGGTCCGAGCGGCTGGAACACTCGATCAACGGGGTCACGGCACGGGTCGACCAGGCGCTCGGCGAGATGGCCGAGCGGATGGAGCAGGGCCTCGAGGCGGTCAGCGGCCGGGTCGAGGGCGTCGGCGGCCGGCTCGACGGCCTCGACGGCCGGCTGGACGGCGTCGACGGCCGCCTCGAAGGGCTGTCGGGCAAGTTGGAGGGCCTGGACGGCCGGTTCGAGGGCCTCGACGGCCGCCTCGACGGGGTCGGCGAGCGGATCAGCCGGCTGCCCGCCACGCTGGGGATCGCCGAGGTGCACCGGGCGCTGACCGATCTCGCGCAGCGCCCGGACGCCGAGTACGGCGACCGGTTCGACGCGCTGGAGAAGCACCTCGCCGAGGCCGTCGACCCGCTGGTCGAGGAGCTGCGCGCCCGGCCCGACCGCGACGAGGTCAAGGCCACCATGTCGCAGATCGCCGAGACCGCATACAGCGACGTCGCCAAGCGCATGGACGAGTTCTCCCGCCGGTTCGAGGACGTGCACCACGACGTCCGCAAGCGCATCGAGGGCATCCACGAGGAGGTCGCCAAGCGGGTCGACGGCGCGCTGGAGGAGTTCACCGCCCAGGTGGACGTCGTCTCCCGCCGCGTCGAGTCCGTGCACGCCGACGTGGCCAAGCAGGTCCAGTCCGTGCACAGCGAGGTGTCGCGGCAGGTCAGCGGCGTCCACCACGACTTCGGCAAGCGGATCGGCGACATCCACGACGACGTCACCCGGCAGGTCGGCACCATCCACGACGACGTCGCCAAGCAGGTCGGCCACATGCAGGAGGACGTCGCCCGCCAGGTCGGCGGCGTCCAGGCGGAGTTCGCGCGGCGGGTGGAGAGCATGCAGGACGAGGCCGCGCGGCGCGCCGACGCCGCCCAGGCCGACGTCGCCAAGCGCTTCTCCCACGTCGAGGACGAGGTCGGCCGGAAGGTCGACGGCGTCCACGACGACGTCGCCAAGCAGGTCAACGCGGTGCACGAGGACGTGCTGAAGCGGCTGTCCACCCTGGAGGAGACGATGCTCGCGCTCGCCGAGGCGCTGCTGCGTCCCCGCCGCGAGGCCAAGGACTGACAAGGGAGACGAAGGCGTCCGGGTGGGGCCGGCGCGGGCCCCACCCGGCACTCATGTACCTCCCGGTATCCGCGGCGTTTGTCCGAGAACCGCCGGAACGACCGGACATGCTTCCTTCATGTCACCCTCGTGACGTGCGTTTTGTTACTTTCCGTCTTCGCAAAATCACTCCCGATACCGTTCGGAATCCGTTTTCATGGATCAGGTGACCCACACACCGGCTCCCTGCCTGCCGACCGGCGTCCCGCCCGGGCACACCACCCTGCGCTGGGTGGAGGAGTGCCTCGGCAAGGGCGCCGAGGTCCGCATGGTGCGGCCCCTCGCCGGCGGCACCGCCCACGCCAACCACGCCCTCCTCGTCGAGAGCCGCTCCGGCGAGGCGCACCACCTCGTCCTGCGCCGCTGGACCAATCGCGAGGCCGCCCCCGCCCGCCGCGGCTACGGCGACGCCGAGTTCTCCCCCGAGCGCGAGATCGCGGCGCTCGCGCTCCTGGCCGGATGCAAGATCCCCACGCCGTCGCTGGTAGCCGCCGACCCGTCCGGCGCCTACTGCGACGTTCCCGCCCTGCTCATCACCCGGCTCAGGGGCCACCCGCCGCGCCCCTCCCAGGACGACCTGCCCGAGTACCTGATCCAGCTGGCCGCCGCGCTGCTGTCGGTGCACGAGCTGAACGGCGCGTCCACCATGCCGCCGTACGTCCCGCACAACCGGCTCGACGTGCGGCTCCCGCCCAAGCACGCGCTGCGTCCCGAGCTGTGGGAACGCGCCTTCGAGGTGGCCGCCCGGCCCGCCCCGGAGGCGCCCGCCCGGTTCGTCCACCGCGACTACCACGCCGACAACACGCTGTGGTCCTACGGCAGGCTCACCGGCATCGTCGACTGGTCGGACGCCTCGTCCGGTCCCGTCTCCGTCGACATCGCCTGCATGCGCCGCGGCCTGGCGCTGCGCTACGGCGCGTCCGTCGCCGACCGGTTCCTGTGCTCCTTCGACCAGGTCTCCGGCGGCCACGCGCACGACCCGTACTGGGACGTCCGCAGCGTCCTCGACCTGCTCCCCGAGGACGACAACCGCATGATCGACGAACCCCAGGTCCCCCTCTACGAGGACTACCTGGCCGGCCTCCTCGCCCAGTGCTGAGACAGACCCACAGCTAAGCCCCGCCCCAACGCCCCAGCCCCGCCTCCAGCGGCACGTCCGGCCCTACGCCGGGCCATACGAGGCGAGCCCGGCGCCGAGGCCCCGCCGTGGCAGCGCAGGCCCCGCCTCCGACTGCACGTCCCGCCTGTTGAGGCGGGCACGGCGGCACTGAGGCGCCGGCCTTGCGGAGCGGCGGCGCGTCCGGGGTTCGCGCCGGGGCGCCGGGGGGCCCGTTCAGGGCAGGGTGACGGCCTCGATGGGGAGGCTGGAGTCGGCGGGCAGTTCCAGGTCGGACGGGCCGATGCCGGAGGCGACCAGCTCCGAGCCCAGGGCCGCGACCATGGCGCCGTTGTCGGTGCACAGCTTCGGGCGCGGGACGCGCAGGCGGACGCCGGCCGCCGAGCAGCGCTCCGCCGCGAGGGCGCGCAGCCGCGAGTTGGCCGCGACGCCGCCGCCGATCAGCAGGTCGTCGACGCCGTTGTCCTTGCAGACCTTCAGCGCCTTCTGCGTCAGGACGTCCACGACGGCCTCCTGGAAGGACGCCGCGACGTCGGCGACCGGGACGGGCTCGCCCGCGCGCTCCTTCGCCTCCACCCAGCGCGCCACGGCGGTCTTCAGGCCGGAGAACGAGAAGTCGTAGGTGCCGTCGTTGTACTTGCCGCGCGGGAACGCGATCGCGGCCGGGTCGCCCTCGCGGGCCATGCGGTCGATGACGGGGCCGCCGGGGAATCCGAGGTCGAGGACGCGGGCGACCTTGTCGAACGCCTCGCCCGCCGCGTCGTCCACCGTGCTGCCCAGGGGCCGGACGTCGCCCGCCACGTCCGGCACCAGCAGCAGGGAGGAGTGCCCGCCCGACACCAGCATCGCCACGCACGGCTTCGGCAGCGGACCGTGTTCGAGCTGGTCGACGCACACGTGCGCGGCGAGGTGGTTGACGCCGTAGAGCGGCTTGCCGAGCGACAGCGCGTACGCCTTGGCCGCGGCGACGCCGACCATCAGCGCCCCCGGCAGGCCCGGGCCCGCGGTCACCGCGAACGCGTCCACGTCGGTGAACGCCACCCCGGCGTCCGCCAGGGCGCGCTCGACGGTCGGCCCCATCGCCTCCAGGTGCGCCCGCGACGCGACCTCCGGAACGACGCCACCGAACCGGGCGTGCTGGTCCACGCTGGAGGCGATCGCGTCCGCCAGCAGCGTGTGCCCGCGCACGATCCCGACCCCGGTCTCGTCGCAGGAGGTCTCGATCCCGAGCACCAGTGGCTCGTCCCGAATCACGTGAGTCTCCCTACCGGCTCATTCGGCCCTGTTGAAGCCCACGGGAGGACGGTCGCGCAGCTTGCGGCACATGACGATCGCGTCCACGTCCGAGGGCTGGTAGTAGCGTTTGCGGATGCCGACCCGCTCGAAGCCGAACCGCTCGTAGAGGCGGTGGGCGGCGTCGTTGTCGGCGCGGACCTCCAGGAACACCGCTTCGCTCCCCCGCCGGACGGCCTCTTCCAGCAGGGCGGTGAGCAGCTTCGCGCCGATGCCGCCCTTGCGCCGGTCCGCGCGCACCCCGATGGTCTGCACGTCGGCCTGCCCGCCCGCCGCGGCGAGGCCCGCGTAGCCGACGATCTCCCCGCCGGGCGCCTCCGCGACGACGTAGTGCCGGGTGCGGGGCTGGTCGGCGAGCTCGGCGGCCAGCATCGCCTCGCTCCAGGTGTCCTCGGGGAAGAGCACCCGGTCCAGCAGGTGGACCGCCGGGAGGTCCGCGCTGGTCATGGGCCGCAGGACGATGTCGCTCACGCCGGCGTCACCTTCTTGCGGGGGCCCGGCTCCCTGGCGTCCGGCCGGCGCAGGTAGAGGGGCTCCGGCGCCACGAGCTCGGGGCCCTTCAGGCCCGACAGCCGCGCGACGACCAGCTCGGCGAGGGCCCCGGCGGTGGGCAGCAGCGGCTCGTGCCCGGAGCTTCCGAGGACCTCCGGGTACAGGGCCGCACCCTCGCCCACGACGGGCAGCCCCTCGGGCGCGCCTTCCAGGACGTCCGCCGCCGGGCCCACGGCCGGCTCGGTGGCCCGGAAGCGCGCCGAGTCGTAACGCGCCCAGTAGACCTCCTTGCGGCGGGCATCGGTGGCGACGGCGAACGGGCCGTCCCGCCGGGTGGCCCAGGCGATGACGTCGAGCGTGCAGACACCGTGCACGGGGACGCTGAGGGCCTCGCCCATGGCGCGCGCGGTGACGAGCCCGACCCGCAGCCCCGTGTAGGGCCCCGGACCGACGCCGACGGCGATAGCGCTGAGGTCGCTCGGTGCCGCCCCCGCCTCCGCCATCACCTCCGCGATGGAGGGGGTGAGCAGCTCGGTGTGGCGCCGCCGGTCGACGGCCTCAGCCAGGCCGCGCGGCACCGTGCCCTCGCCGGGGGTCCACTCGTACAGCGCCACGGTGATCGCGGCGGTCGCGGTATCGAAAGCCAAGACCAGCACGGGTTGTAAGCCTACCGGCCGCCGGCCGGAGGTCGCTCGGCTCCGGCCCGGGCGGGCCCGGCGGGCAAGGCCGGGTTCAGCGCTGGGACAGGGCGGTCGCCACGGCCTTGGTGACCTCGGTGGCGCCGCCGGTCGCGGCGTCCGAGGACAGCGGGTCGCCCTTGTTCGAACCCGAGTAGTGGACGGTGACGAGGACGTTGGCGACCCGGACGTTGCCGATGGCTTCGCCGGCGCCCTGGCCCTTGTCCACGCTGTAGACGACGTAGCCCTCGTCGCCGACGTCGGTGAGCCGGCGCTTGTCGGTGAGCTTCTGCCCGGCCAGCAGGGCCTTGCCCGACTCGTCGGCGGTCCGCTCGGTCACGAACGTCTTGCGGGCGGCGTCGGTGGGCGACGCTCCGGCCGACCCGGCGATCGCGCGCAGCTCGATGGTGAGCTGCCGCCGCCTGTCGCCCGCGTAGGCGCCCCACACGCACTGGTTCTGCTGGTCGTCGCCCTGGTAGTTGTCGGCCTCGGTGCGCTCGGAGTCGGGCGCCAGGCGCCCGATCAGGTCGTCGCCGACGATCGTGCAGGAGTCGGGGACGGCCGCGCGCTCCCCCTTGGACATCGGGGAGTTCTCGGTGGCGCCGCTGCCGACGACCTGCCCGGTGCTCTTCTCCCCGCTCGCCCCGACGCCGCTCAGGACGGCGAACACCGCGAGCCCGCAGACGGCGATACCGGCGGCGGCACCGCCGAGGATGACGGCCCAGCGCCGTCCGGCGCGGCGATCGCGCGCCACCCGGTGGCTGCCGGTGCGGTAGCCGCCGCTCCCGCCGCGGTGGGGACCGCCGCCGGACCGGTAGCCGCCGCTTTCGGTGCGGTAGCCGCCGCTCTCGGTCCGGTACCCGCCGCTCTCCTCGCCGCGGTATCCACCGGCGTCCGAGCGGTAGCCGCCGCTACCGGTCTGGTACGGGCCCGTCTCGCGCTGGTACGGACCGCTCCCCGGCCGTCCCGAGGAGTACCGCTCGTACGCGTCTCCGCCCGCGCCGTATCCACCGCCGTCCGGCCGGTAACCGCCGCTTGATCCCTGGCCACCGCCCGAATCGCGGTAGCTGTCGCGGGGATTCCCGCTGCGATGGCTACCACTCACCGGTTCCCACTCCCGTTGGAAATCGATATGTCGCGAAGGTGAGGCTTGTTCCGGCAAAGAGTACGACATCAAGCCAGAAAAAGGACCAGTCGGCCCGGCAAAATCCGTAGAAGTTGCCAGTCCCGCATCATCCGGGGGCGAGTTCGAGGCCGGACCAGCGCTCACCGACCCCGACGATCCTTACTTCGCGCTCCTCGCCGGGTCCGTCCCCGCGAGAAATGATCACTTCCAGCCGGTCCTCGGCCAGTCCTTCGGCGAGTCCTTCTCCCCATTCCACGATCGTCACCGATTCCGCGACCGACGCGTCGAGATCGAGATCGTCCAGCTCCGCGAAACCGCCGAGGCGATACGCGTCCACGTGCACCAGGGACGGACCGCCCGCGAGCGACGGATGCACCCGCGCGATGACGAAGGTGGGCGAGGTGATCGGGCCGCGCACCTTCAGGCCCTCGCCGATGCCCTGCGTGAGCGTCGTCTTGCCCGCGCCGAGGTGGCCCGTCATCACGAGCAGGTCGCCCGCCCGGAGCATCCCGGCCAGGCGCAGCCCGAGCTCGCGCATGTCCTCGGCGGTCGGGACGGTGACGGTGACGGCGTTCACGCGGTGCGCTCCTCTTCCTCGTAGACGGGACGGACCCGCTCGACCAGCCGGCGCAGGCCCCCGGTCACCACGCCCGGGTACTCCAGCGGCAGCACGTGCCCGGCCTCCTCCACCTCTACCAGTTCCGCGTCCGGCAGCGCCGCGGCGATGCGGCGGCCGTGCTCGGCGGGGGTCAGCCGGTCGCGGCCGCCCGCCACCACCAGCACCGGGACCCGGCCGATCACGTCCGTGCAGCCGACCTTGTCGTGCGCCATCAGCGCCGGGTAGTACTCCGCGATCACGTCGATCGGGGTCCGCCTGATCATCTCCTCCAGGAAGGCCACGACGGACGGGCTGACGTACTTGTCGGCGAACGCCATCTTCCGCGTGACGACGAACGCCAGGTCGGCCCCCAGCCCCCGGGCCTTCTCGACCAGCTCGACGCGGCGGCCGAGGCCGCGCAGCGTCCCCGGGGCCAGCGGCCGGACGGCCTTGGCCAGCACTAGCGGCAGCCCCAGCGTCATCTCCCCGAGGTCGCCGCAGGAGGTGTTCACCAAGGCCACGCCCACGATCCGCGTCCCGAACAGCTCCGGGTGCTTCTCGGCCAGCGCCATGATCGACATGCCGCCCATGGAATGCCCGACGAGGACGACCCGGCGGTCCGGTCCGGCGGCCGCGTCCAGGACGGCGCGCAGGTCGTCGCCGGTCTGCTCGATCGTCGCGTCCCCGGCCCGCCCTCGCCCCGAGCGTCCGTGGCTGCGCTGGTCCCAGAACACCAGCCGCAGCGCCCCCCGCAGGTCGCGGCGCTGGTAGTGCCACGCGTCCTGGTTGAGGGTGTAGCCGTGGCAGAACACGACGGTGAGGTCGGAGTCGTCGGGGCCGTCCACCTCCACGTGCAGCGGGACGCCGTCGTCGGCCCGGACGGGCAGCTCCCGCCCCCGCAGCTTCCCGAAGGGCTCGGCCGCGTCCGGATCCGGACGCAGCCGGACCCGGCCGACGGCGAGGCGCCGCAGCCCGACCGCCGCGCCCACCCCGGCCGCGCCCACGCCCGCGACGACACCGGCGACGCCGATCCTGCGCTTGCTCCTGCTGTCCATTCCCGCGCCCCCTACAGCGCCCCCGGGTACGCCCTCGGTACCCGGGCCCCGATGCGGGTGACGATCTCATACGAGATCGTTCCCAGCGCCTCCGCCCACTCCTGCGCGGTCGGCTCGCCCCGGTCGCCCGGGCCGAACAGGATGATCTCGTCCCCGGCCGCCATCCGGTCGTCGCCGAGGTCGACGACGAACTGGTCCATGCAGACCCGCCCGGCGATCGTCCTACGGCGCCCGGCCGCGAGGACCTCCAGCAGGTTGGACCCGTGCCGGGGGATCCCGTCCCCGTATCCCACGGGGACCACGGCCAGCGTGGTCTCCCGCTCGGTGTGGTAGGTGTGGCCGTAGGAGACCCCGCTGCCCGCCGGAACCCGCTTGACCAGCGCCGCGTCCGCCACGAGCGTCATCGCGGGCCGCAGCCCGAACCCGCCGAGCGCCGGAACCGGCGTCAGCCCGTACGTCGCGATGCCCGGCCGGACGAGGTCGAACCGCGCCTCCGGCAGGGTCAGCGCCGCCGCCGAGTTCGACAGGTGCCGCACCTCGAAGCGCGCCCCGGCCTTCTCCGCGTGCGCCACCATCTCCGTGAACGCGCCGATCTGCGCCGCGATCGAGGGATGGCCGGGCTCGTCGGCGCAGGCGAAGTGCGACATGACCCCGGCCACCCGCACGTGCCCGGTGGCCTCGGCCTTGAGCGCCGCGTCGACCAGCGCCTCCCAGCCCTCGCCCCTGGCACCGCCGCGAGACATGCCGGTGTCGGCCTTGAGATGGATCCGCGCCTCGCGCCCTGCCCGCTCCGCCGCCTGGACGACCTCGTCCAGCAGCCAGACCGCCCCCACGGTGAGGTCGACGTCCCGCGCGACGGCCTCCTCGTACGGCTCGCCGGGGACGCCCACGCAGACCAGCGCGCGGACGGTGAGGCCCGCGTCCCGCAGGCGCAGCGCCTCGGCCAGCTTCGCGACGCCCAGCCAGGACGCCCCGCCGGCGAGCGCGGCGCGGGCGGCCTCCACCAGCCCGTGCCCGTACGCCTCGGCCTTCACCATGGCCATCACCTCGGCGCCCCGCGCGTGCTCGCGCAGCACCCCGATGTTGTGGCCGATGGCGCCGAGATCGATCCGTGCCTCTGCAGGAACCCTCATGGTCACCCAGTCTGCCGTCCCCGCACCCGTGCCCGGGCCTTATCACCCAGGTCAGACCCGGAACAGCGGCTCACGAGCGCTCCCCCCGGCGCTCCCCGCCTGATAAGACGCAAATGCCCGCCCCAGGGTTCAGCCCCGCCCGGGGACGGGCTAACCCAGGCTTCGGAATGCGGCGGGGAGGGCGCCGATCACGTCTTGCGCGCTGATGGGGGCTTCGGGGCCCGGGGAGGGGGCCGCGGCCAGGCGGGCGGCCAGGCCGTGCAGGTAGGCGCCGGCGGCGGCCGCGTCGAGGGCGGGCATTCCGCCTGCGAGCAGCGCGCCGATCAGGCCGGACAGGACGTCGCCCGTGCCGGCGGCGGCGAGGCGCGGGGTGCCGGTCGGGTTCACGCGGACGGGGCGGTCCTCCTCGGCGACCAGGGTCGTGGAGCCCTTGAGCAGAACGGTCGCGGAGAGCTCGGCGGCGGCGCGGCGGACGTGGTCGAGGCGGGCGGCCTCGATGTCCGCGCGGTCGGCGGCGACGAGGCGGGACAGCTCCCCCGCGTGCGGGGTGAGGACGGTCGGGGCGGCGCGGCCCAGCAGGTCGCGGCGGCGGGCGAGGACGGTGAGGCCGTCGGCGTCGACGAGCACGGGCAGGTCGGTGGTGAGGACGGCCTCCAGCAGCGACTCGGCGGCGTCGCCGGTGCCGAGGCCGGGGCCGACGACCCAGGCCTGGACGCGTCCGATGCGCTCCAGGACCTTCGCGCTGTGGCGGCCGGGCTCGACGACCGTGGTGACCACCTCGGGCCAGCGCTGCCGGACGAGCTCCACCGGACGGGCGACCGAGGCGAAGCGGACCATCCCGGCACCGCCGCGGATCGCGCCGCCGGTGCTGAGGACGGCCGCGCCGGTGAACTGGTCCCCGCCGGCGAGGATGCCGACGACGCCGCGGCGGTACTTGTCGGACTCGGGCCGCGGCTCGGGCGGGGCGACGTCGGCGGGACGTGCCGCGACGACGTCGGGGTCGGGCAGGTCGGGGCCGAGCCCGATGTCGACCAGTTCGACCACGCCGCAGTGGGCCGCGCCCGGGTCGATGAGCAGGCCCGGCTTGTGGGTGCCGAAGGTGACGGTGACGTCGGCGTGGACGGCCGCGCCCTCGACGCGTCCGGTGCTCGCGTCCACGCCGCTCGGGACGTCGCAGGCGACCACCAGGGCGGCGGACTCGGAGGCGAGCGCGGCGTACCGGGCGTGCGGCTCGCGGAGGCCGCCGGACCCGCCGATGCCGGTCAGGCCGTCGATGATCAGGTCGGCTCCGGCGATCGCGGTCTGCGCGCCGGAGTCCAGCAGCCGGCCGCCGGCGGCGCGCAGGTCCGCCAGCCCGCCCGGGTGGATCTTGGACCCGGCCTGGACGGCCTGGACGCGGGCGCCGCGCCGGGCGAGGCGGGCGCCGGCGTAGAGGGCGTCGCCGCCGTTGTCGCCGCCGCCCACCAGCAGGACGACGCGGGCCCCGTACACGGCGGGCAGGAGGCGCGCGCAGACGGAGGCCAGCCCGGCGGCGGCGCGCTGCATCAGTGCGCCGTCCGGGAGCCGGGCCATGAGGGCCCGCTCGGCCGTCCGGACCTTGCCGACCTCGTGCGCGTACCTCATCCGCGGCTCCCCAAGTCGATCACACACTTAGAGTGCCACGGGGGGACCCTCCGCAACCGCGGACGCGCTTGATCACAACTTGCACCGCAAGTTTCGGTGTCATGTGCGTAAAAGAATCTTCAGTCGTAGAATCTTGGTCATCCGGTCCGATGTATTCGCGCCGCGGCCCCCCGGTGCGGCAGAATGCGCCCAGATCAGTCCGCCGGGACTGGAGAGGCCCGAGCAATGAGCACTTCCCGTGGTCCCTCCGTACGTCAGCGGCGACTGGCCGCCGAGCTCCGGAGGCTGCGCGAGGCCAGAGGCCTCACCGGAGACGAGGTCGCCGAAAGGCTCGCCTGGTCGACCGCCAAGGTGAGCCGGATCGAGAACGCGCGGACCGGCGCGAAGATCGGCGACGTGCGGCGGCTGCTGGAGCTGTACGAGGTCGGCGGCGCACGGCACGACGACATGATCGCTCTGGCGCACGACGCCGCCCAGCGGGGTTGGTGGGAGGACTACCGCGACCTGCCGAGCGAGCTCGCCGACTTCATCGCGCTGGAGGCCGAGGCGACGGCGGCCAGGGAATGGGGCAGCACCGTCATTCCCGGGTTGTTGCAGTCGGAGAACTATGCCCGGAATGTCATCGGCGGGTGGAGCGACCTGGCCACCCTGCCCCCGCAGGAGCTCGACCGCCGGCTGGAAGTGCGAATGCGGCGGCGCGAACTGCTCGACGGGCCCACCGCGCTGGAACTGTCGGCGGTTATCGACGAGGCGGTTCTGCTGCGCCGCATCGGCGACCACAAGGTCATGCGCGAGCAGCTCGAACATCTGTACCAGATGACCGAGCGCCCCAACGTGACCCTGCAGATCCTGCCCTTGGACATAGCACACTCGGTGTTGGCTGAATCGTTTATCCTTCTCGAATTCTCCTCGGTGCACGACATCACCTTTAATGATATCGTTCACACGGAATCACTGACGATCAGCCACTTGGCGGAAGAAGCCGTCACCTATATGTACCGGCTCGCCTATTCGAGCCTGTCCCGGCAGGCGCTGGATCCCGCGCAATCGCGGCAGCGCATCGCCGAGGCCAGAGACGCGTGGTGACGGCCCGCTAAGGGCTCAATCCTTGTGAAAGGCACCGAGTGTCCCTTTTCGCCACTCCTGTTCCACAATGGAGGAGAAGCGCCCACTGCGGGGCGAGCAACACGTGCGTCGAGATCGGAACGCTAACCGATTCGTCCCGTTTTATCGGGGCCCGCGACGCCAAGTACGGTACGCAGAGTCCGGTCCTGTCGTTCTCCCAGGCGGAATGGCGGGAATTCCTCGATCGAGCAAAGAAGGGTGATTTCGACCTGGGTTGCTGACCCGGCGCGACGCGCCGTCCGGCCCCCTCCGCCAGCGCGCTCGGGGCCACGCCGCACGAGCCGGGTCCACCGCGCCGACCCGGCTCGTCGCCCTCCCAACCGTGACTCTGGAACTACCTCTGCACGCCTGTCACACGGGTACCGCGCCACCCGGACGTGATCAGGCGTTTTTTGCGATCTTGTTACCGTGTGCTTGATGCACGGCAGCGCGGCCGCGGGCAAATGCAACTTTCGATGCAGGGAGCCGGAATGAGTTTCCAGGGGACACCGCCCGCCCGATGGAGAAAGAGCGCCCGATGCGGCGCCAGCAACGGCTGCGTCGAGGTCGCACGGCGCGAGGAGGACGTCATATCCGTGCGCGACACCGAGGACACCGCGACGATCCTGTCGTTCCGGCCGGATGAATGGCGCAGGTTCACCGAGCACGCCAGGGACGGTCGTTTCGACACTCGCTGAAACAGTCACTGCAACTTGCAGATCCGGCGAGATTTCCAACCGGCCGGAGAATTGCGTTCAGCGGGAGCGGACACGCGCTGTTCCGTGGCAGGCCGCACGTTCTTTCGCGGCACGCCGCTCCCGCTGATCGCATTTCCCGGAAGATGATCGCATTGTGAATCCGCTCACGTCCCGCGAAAACCGCTCGGGCAGGCGAAGACCGATCCGGGCCACACGGGACGCCGCTCAGGCCGCACGGGACGCCGCTCAGGCCACGCGGGACGCCGCTCAGGCCACGCGGGACGCCGCTCAGGCCACGCGGGACGCCGCTCAGGCCACGCGGACGCCTCTGGGGACCCGGTACAGGGGCGTCCGCAGGCGTGAGGCCGTGAGCGCGACCGCGCCCCCCGCGAGGACCAGGTCGAAGCCCAGCCCCCACGGCCATACCGCGGCCCCGTCCTCGCGGTCCGGCTCGTAGCCGTGGTCCCCCGCGCGGATGTCGCGCACGCTGCGGCTGATCCCGCCGAGCGGGTCGGACTGCGGCGCCTGTGTGGCCACCACGTCGCCGACGACGACGCGGCGCTCGGGCAGGCGCGGGGCCGCGTCGGCGAGCACGACGACCGGGTTCGGGGCCAGCAGCCACCAGATCCGCTCGGTGTGCTCCTCGTCGTAGCCGCCGCTGGAGTCGGCGACCCGGTCCGACGAGAGCGGCAGTGCGAGCGCGAACAGCAGCGGCGTCCCGACGAGCAGGCCGAACACCGTCAGGTACGACAGGAGGATCGAGGTGACGCTCCGGGCGACCAGCGCCGACCAGGCCTGCGACACCGCGCAGACCACGCCGATCAGCAGCGCCGTCACCAGCAGGACGACCAGGGCCCGGCCCACGCCGACGGCGCCCTCGGCGACCGGCAGGAGCAGGCTCGGCAGCGTCAGCAGGAGGGTGACCAGGCCCGTCCCCCAGGAGGCGGCGAGCTTGCCGAGCGCGATCTCGCCCGGGGTGAGCCGGGTGACCTGGAGCGTCGCGAGCGTTCCGCGCTCGCGGTCCCCATTGATCGACTGGCCGCCGAGCGCCGGGGTGACGAGCAGCGTCAGCACCAGCACGCCGAGCAGGACCCCGCCGAACATGGGGACGCCGGGCTCGCCGTAGGAGGAGGTGTCGTCGTACTCCAGCGCCAGCCGGAACAGCAGCCCGAGCCCGTTGACGACCAGGCACCAGACCGCGAGCAGGACCTTCCAGCGGCCGGTCCGGAGCCGGGTCCTGATCTCCTGGCGTGCCACCAGGTCGATTCCCCGCGCGGTCATGTCGCTCAACTCCGGTTCTCGGTCATCGCCAGGTACGCCGACTCGAGCGCGCTGCCGGCGGGTGCGAGCCCGCTGACGGGCACGCCGGCGGTGACGAGCCTGGCCAGCAGCCAGGCCGCCTCGCCCTCGGTGAGCGGTCCGACCTCGGTGCCGCCCGCCGTGTCGACCGCCCGGACCTCCGGCATCTCCTCCAACTCGCGGGCGAGCGCCGCCGCCAGGGGCTCGGGGTCGAGCGAGCGGATCCGCCACCGGACCCGGGCCGCCGCGCCGGTGAGATCGGCCATCGCGTGGTCCCCGACCGTCCGGCCGTGGTCGACCAGGACGACCCGGTCGGCGATCTCCTCCAGTTCGCTGAGGATGTGGCTCGACACGAGCACCGCGACCCCTTCGGCCGCGAGGGACCGCAGCAGGTCGCGCAGTTCGATGCGGGAGCGCGGGTCGAGCCCGGACGCGGGCTCGTCCAGCAGCAGGACGCCGGGGCGGTGCACGAGGGCCCGCGCCAGCCCGAGCCGCTGCTTCTGGCCGCGCGAGAGGGCGTGGACGGGCCGCCCGAGGTGGTCCTCCAGGTGGACGAGGCTGAGCAGCGCCCTGATCCGCTGCGGGCGCTCCTGCCTGCCCAGCCCGTAGGCGTCGGCGAAGAACCCCAGGTACTCGTCCACCGTGAGCTGGTCGTAGACGCCGAAGGTGTCCGGCATCCAGCCGAGCTCGTCGCGGGCCTCGGCGGGACGGGCGAGCGCGTCCCGCCCGGCGATCCGCACCGTGCCCGCGTCGGGCGCGAGCAGCGTCGCCAGGATCAGCAGCAGCGTCGTCTTGCCCGCCCCGTTGGCCCCGACGAGCGCCGTGACCTGCCCGTACGGGACGGTGATGTCGAGGCCGCGCAGCGCCTCCACCGGCCCGAAGCGCCGCACCACCCCGCGCGCCTCGATCGCGATGCCGCCGTCTTCCGCCACCCGCCACCTCCGCCGCCGGACCGGTCCCGGTCTCGGTGAGACGCGGCCCGCCGCGGGAGGGTTCAGGAGAATCCGGGCTCTTCACCAGAACCCGGGTCGGACGGCCGGAGCCGGGCTACTCGACGGTGACGGACTTGGCGAGGTTGCGGGGCTGGTCGACGTCGTGGCCCTTGGCGGTGGCCAGCTCGCACGCGAAAACCTGCAGCGGAACGGTCGTGACCAGCGGCTGGAGCAGCGTCGGGACGGCCGGAACGCTGATCAGGGTGTCCGCGTACGGCTGGACCGACTCGTCGCCCTCCTCGGCGATCACGATGGTCCGGGCGCCGCGGGCCCTGATCTCCTGGATGTTCGACACGATCTTGTCGTGCAGGACGTCCCGCGCCCGCGGCGGCACGACGACCACGACGGGCAGGCCCTCCTCGATCAGGGCGATCGGGCCGTGCTTCAGCTCGCCGGCGGCGAAGCCCTCGGCGTGCATGTAGGCCAGCTCCTTGAGCTTGAGCGCGCCCTCCAGAGCGACCGGGAAGCCCACGTGGCGTCCGAGGAACAGCACGCACCGCTCGCCTGCCAGGGAGCGGGCCAGCTCGCGCACCGGCTCCATGGTCTCCAGGACCTTCTCCACCTTCTCGGGCATCCGCTCCAGGAGCTGGACCATGGCGAAGACCTCGTCGCCCCACTTGGTGCCGCGCACCTGCGCGATGTAGAGGGCGATCAGGTAGACGGCGACCAGCTGGGTGAGGAACGCCTTGGTGGACGCGACCGCGATCTCGGGCCCGGCGTGGGTGTAGAGGACGCCGTCGCACTCGCGGGGCAGCGTGGAGCCGTTGACGTTGCAGATGCCGAGCAGCTTGGCCTTCTGCTCCCGGGCGTGCCGGACGGCCATCAGGGCGTCCATCGTCTCGCCCGACTGGGAGATCGCGATGACCAGCGTCGTCGGGGACAGGATCGGGTCGCGGTACCGGAACTCGCTGGCCAGCTCGACCTCGCAGGGCAGCCCCGCCCAGTGCTCGATCGCGTACTTGGCGATCAGCCCGGCGTGGTAGGACGTCCCGCACGCCACGATGATGATCTTGTCGACCTCGCGGAGCTCCCGGTCCGGGATGCGCATCTCGTCCAGGTGCAGGCGCCCGTCGGCACCGATCCGGCCGAGCAGCGTGTCGGCGACGGCGCGCGGCTGCTCGGCGATCTCCTTGAGCATGAAGTAGTCGTAGCCGCCTTTTTCCGCGGCGGACACGTCCCAGTCGACGTGGTACTCCTTCACCTCGGCGGGGCGCCCGTCGAAGTCGGTGACCGTCACGCCCTCGGCGCGCAGCTCGACGACCTGGTCCTGGCCCAGCTCGATCGCGTCCCGGGTGTGCTCGATGAACGCGGCGACGTCGCTGGCGAGGAAGTTCTCACCGTCCCCGACGCCGACGACGAGCGGGGAGTTGCGGCGGGCCCCGACGACCAGGCCCGGGGAGCCGGTGTGCGTCGCGACCAGCGTGAACGCGCCCTCCAGCCGACCGCAGACGCGGCGCATCGCGTCGGCGAGGTCGCCGCCGCCCTTCAGCTCGTCCTCCAGCAGGTGGGCGACGGCCTCGGTGTCGGTGTCGGACACGAGCCCGTGGCCGCCCTCCTCCAGCTCGGCCCGCAGCTCGGCGAAGTTCTCGATGATGCCGTTGTGGATCACCGCGACGGAGCCGGTGCAGTCGACGTGCGGGTGGGCGTTGCGGTCGTTCGGCGGCCCGTGGGTCGCCCACCGGGTGTGGCCCATGCCGAGCGTCCCGGCGGGCGGAGGCTCCTCCGCCAGGGCCCCGCGCAGGTTCACGAGCTTGCCCGCGCGCTTGGCCGTCGCCAGCTTGCCGTCGGCCAGCACGGCCACTCCGGCCGAGTCGTAGCCGCGGTACTCCAGCCGCGCCAGCCCGTCGACGACCACGTCGAGGGCGGAACGGCCGCCCACGTACCCCACGATTCCGCACATGGCGGCAACTCTATTCGGTGCTGCGCACCGGACCCACCTGCGAGGGCCCCGGAATCATGACGCTAGCGTGAACGACCGGTGGAAACCCGCTGACCGGAACCTGGCCCGGCTACTGTTCAGGCATGACGAGCGGATGGGACAGCGTGCCGAGCCCCTACGTGGAACTCTCCCGGGAGGACTGGCGCGGCCTGCGCGAGAACACTCCGCTCCCGCTCACCCCCGGTGAGCTGGACGCCCTGCGCGGCCTGCGCGACCCGATCGACATCACCGAGGTCGAGGAGGTCTACCTGCCGCTGTCCCGGCTGCTCAACCTGTTCTTCCAGTCGGACGGGCGGCTGCGCGACACCGTCAGCGGCTTCCTCGGCGGCGAGGTGCGGCCCACCCCCTTCATCCTGGGGGTGGCGGGCAGCGTCGCGGTCGGCAAGTCCACCACGTCCCGGCTGCTGCGCACGCTCCTCGCCCGCTGGCCGGATCACCCGAGCGTGGAGCTGGTCACCTCCGACAGCTTCCTCTACCCGAACGCCGTTCTGGCCGAGCGCGGGATCATGGACCGCAAGGGGTTCCCCGAGTCCTACGACCGCCGCGCCCTGGTCCGGTTCGTGTCGGCGGTCAAGTCGGGCGCCCCGGAGGCGTCGATCCCGGTGTACTCGCACCTGGAGTACGACATCGTCCCGGACGCGGTGCAGACCGTCCGGCGCCCCGACATCCTGATCGTGGAGGGCCTGAACGTGCTCCAGGCGCCGCCGCCCGGAACCCTGGGCGTGTCCGACTTCTTCGACTTCTCCATCTATGTGGATGCGCGGGTCGAGGACATCCGGCAGTGGTACATCGACCGGCTCTTCGCCCTGCGCCGCACCGCCTTCACCGACCCGCGCTCCTACTTCCACAAGTACGCCCACGAACTGGACGAGGACGAGACCGCCGCCTTCGCGCAGCGCGTGTGGCGGGACGTCAACGAGATCAACCTCGTCTCCAACATCCTGCCGACCCGCGCCCGCGCCACCCTCGTCCTCCACAAGAACCGCGACCACGAGGTCCAGCGAGTCAGACTGCGCCGGATCTGAGGCGGGTCAGCGGCGCCAGGGGCCGGTCACGGCGAAGGTCGTGCCCGGGGTGTAGACGTTGACGTACATCGTGCGCTCGTCCGGGGAGAACGTGACCCCGGCGCACTCGCCCCATTCGGGCTCGGCGTCCGTGCCGATGTTCTGGCGGTTGCGGGCCATCGGGTACACCGTGCGGCGGCGGGAGACGCCGAAGACGTGCTGGGCGCCGTTCCCGTCCTCGCACACCATCAGGCCGCCCTGCGGGGCCAGGCAGATGTTGTCGGGCGACTCGCCGGGCTTCTCGAGGTCGGTGTCCGGGCCGAACACGATGACGAGGGTGAGCCGGCGGTGGCGCGGCTCGTAGGACCACACCTGCCCGAAGTGGTCGGCGCGGGAGCCGTCTCCCGTCTTCGCGAAGCTCGACACGAAGTAGACGCGGTCGCCGCCCCAGTAGCAGCCCTCCAGCTTCTGGGCGTGGGTGACGCCGCCGGACCCGAAGTCCTGGAACCGGATCGGGGTCTGCGCCGCGAGCGGGTCGGGCACCTTCTTCCACTCGACGTGGTCGAACGAGGTGCCGGGCTCCTGCACGACCGAGAGATCGGGAACGCCGGGGACGCACAGCGCCTCCAGGCGGCCGCCGGCCCGCAGGCTGCCGGAACCGCCGCGCGGCCGCTTCGGCAGGAACCGGTAGAACAGCCCGAACGGCTTCTCGAAGGCGTCCTCGGTCTCGTAGACGGTGCCGTCGCGCGGGTCGACGGCGATCGCCTCGTGCTGGAAGCGCCCCATCGCGGTCAGCGGCTCGGGGACGGTGCGGGCCTGGTCGTACGGGTCGACCTCGAAGATGAACCCGTGGTCCTTGGTGTAGTTCCCCGTCCCGGCCTTGTCCTCGGTCTCCTCGCAGGTCAGCCAGGTGTTCCACGGGGTGGGGCCGCCCGCGCAGTTGACGGCCGTCCCGGCGATCGCGACGCGCTCGGCGTGCACGCGCCCGGCCGCGTCGACCTCCAGCGCGGTGCAGCCGCCGAGGCCGGCCGGGTCGTAGGTGACGCCCCTGACGGCCGGTACGCGGTGCTCGGCGTCCGGGCGGTTCTCGTGGTTGCGGACGAGCCACGTCCGGCCCCGGCGGCCGGGGAAGGCGGACATGCCGTCGCAGTGGCTCGGCACCGGCCCCTCTCCGGACCGCAGCGGCTCGCCCTCGCGGGACAGGACGGTGTAGCGGAAGCCTCGCGGCAGGTCCAGCAGCCCCTTCGGGTCGGGCACGAGGGGCCCGTACCCGTCGTGGCCGCCGGTCGGGGCGGCGGACGCGCTCCCGGCGAACAACTGCTCCACGGCTCCGCTGAAGGCGATCCCCGCCCCCACCGCACCCGTCCTGGCGAGGAGCTGACGGCGTGACACTGACATGAGCACACTCCCTGATGGATCGTTACAAGATCCTCTCGCCCGTTGTAACACGCGTCACACTGGATTGTGAACCGGTCCCGCCGGGGCGGAACCGCCCGGCCTCCGGTGCGTCCGAAGATCGATACTGTCCGTGCCCACCGTGAGACTGGAGCCATGACCGACACCCTCACCGTCGAGGACGCCCCCGAGAGCGATCTGCCCCGCCTGCTGGTCGATCCACCCTGGAACCGCCGGACGCGCGCGAGCGCCGAGCCGGTCGTCCTGAAAGGGCTGAAGCGTCCCAAGACGCCCGTTACGGAGTCCTGGCCGCCCGGGTTGCGCGAAGAGTGGGCCAAGGTGCCGGACACCTTCCGGAAGGCGTACGAGCCATGCCCCGAGGACTCCGAGTGGGCGGCACTGGCCGAGCGTTTCCGCAGCGGTGACGCGCTGCGGTCCCCGCGGGGCGGGGACCGCGCCCGCCTCTACTACTGGCTGGTGATGCGGGGGCCGGACGACCTCGCCGCCGAGCTCCTCGCCGACGAGCGCTACTTCGAGGACTGGGCCGGGTTCGTCTACCGGGCCCCGCTCAAGCAGTTCGCCGCACGGCGCGGCCTCGCCGCCCACCGGCTGGTGCTCAACTCGGCGAAGGCTCACCACTCCTGCGCCGAGGCACTCGTCCCGTTCGTGGACGACGCCACGGCGCAGATCATGATCGGCGTGCTCGGCCGGGTCGACGAGGCCGCGCGGCTCTGGCTCACCTGGCACGGGCCCGCCGCCGCGCCGTTCGTCGTCCCGGAGGCGCTGCGCAAGCCGGGCCCCAAGCGCGCGAAGGCCGAGCAGGGCCTCGCGCTGATCGCCCGCGAGCACGGCAGCGGCTGCATCGTGGAGGCGGCGCGCGCCTACGGCGAGGAGGCGGCCGCCGCGATCGAGGCGCTGCGCGTCGACCCCCTGGACCAGTACCCGGACGAGCTGCCGGAGTGGGACGAGGAGACCGTCGCCAAGCTCCCGAGGATCCTGCTGCGCGACCGCGACCGGGCGCTGCCGGTGAAGGCCGTCCGGCACTTCGTGACGATGCTGCTGATCTCCACTCCGGAGGACCCTTACCCCGGGTGCGAGCAGGTCGCCGAGCTGTGCGACCCGGCCTCGCTGGCCGATTTCACCTGGGCACTGAGGCTCAACGACCGGGGCAGCGGGCTGTGGACGTCGCAGGGCGTCCAGTACGCCCTGCGACGCTTCGGCGACGCGGCGACGGCCGCCCGGCTGGCAGATCACATGGCGCGGTGGGACAACTACTACACCTGGACGTTCAAGGGGCTGTCCGCTCTAGACGTCCTCATGGCGATCGACGCGCCCGCCGACGACAAGCTGCGCCATCTGGACCGCCTCGCCCGCCGGGGCGCCGACCACAAGCACATGCGCCGCCATGCCCAGGGCCGGCTGAACGCCATCGCCCGGGAGCGCGGGCTCACATCCGAGCAGCTCGCGGACCGGATCGTCCCCGACCTCGGCCTGGACGCCGAGGGCTCGATGACCCTCGACTACGGCCCGCGCCGCTTCCTCGTCGGCTTCGACGAGCAGCTCAAGCCGTTCGTGACCGATCAGGACGGTAAGCCCCGCAAGACGCTGCCGAAGCCGGGCGCCAAGGACGACGCGACCCTCGCTCCGCCCGCCTACAAGCGGTTCGCCGACCTGAGGAAGGAGGCGCGGACGGTCGCCGCCGACCAGGTCAGGCGGTTGGAGAAGGCGATGACGGCCGGGCGCTCCTGGACGCCCGAGGAGTTCCGCTCGGTCTTCGGCGCGCACCCGCTGATGCGGCACGTCGCTCGCCGCCTGGTGTGGTCGGCGGACGGCGCCGCGTTCCGGATCGCCGAGGACGGCACGCTCGCCGACGTCCACGACGACGAGTGCGTCCTCCCGCCGGACGCCCGCGTGACGCTCCCGCACCCGGTGCTCCTCGGGCAGGAGACCGTCGCGGCCTGGAGCCGGGTCTTCGCCGACTACGAGATCCTCCAGCCGTTCCCGCAGCTGGGACGTCCCGTGCACGAGCTCGCGGACGACGAACGCGGCGCCGCCCGGCTGGCCCGCTTCGAGGGCCACGCGGTCCATTTCGGCAAGCTCATGGGCATGACGTCCCGCGGCTGGGAACTCGGCGAGAAGGAGACCGGCGGGTTCCGCCGCCAGGTCAACCTGATCACGCCGGACGACCGGCACGTGATGGTCGCGTTCGAGCCCGGCATCCGCGTCATCGACCCCGACGAGTTCGCGGAGCAGAAGATCGAGCGCGTCATGCTGATGACCGGCCGCTACTCCGGCACGGAGCATCCCTTCGGCGCGCTCGACCCGGTCACCTCGTCCGAGATCCTCGCCGAACTGACCCGCCTCACCGACGGCCCCGCCTGACCCGCTGCCCCGCCTGCCCCTGACCCGCCGTCCACCGATCGGTGGACGGCGGGTTCCACCGGTCGAGGCTCATGCGCGCGGGGGTCCCGCGGCCAGCATTCCCGGTATGACGGATCTTCTAGTACGCATGGCCCGGTGGAGCGCCGGGCATCCCTGGCGCGGGATCGCGGCCTGGCTGCTGTTCGTGGTGCTGTGCCTCGGCATCGGCGTCGCGGCCGGCGGGCACGCGGCCACGACCGAGGACTTCCGGATCGGCGAGGCCGGGCGGGGGGAGGCGATGGCCGCCGAGGGCGGGCTCCAGCAGAGGCCCGTCGAGCACGTGCTGGTCACCGGCCGGGGCGCGGCGGCCGACGCGGCGGCCCGGGACGCCGCCGCGCGGATGGGGCGGCTGCCCGAGGTCGAGTCGGTGTCCGCGCCGGTGCGGTCCGGGGACGGCTCGGCGGTCCGCGTCGACGTGACGTTGAAGGGCTCCGAACTCCAGGGCAAGAAGCACGTCGAGCCGCTGCTGGCCCAGACCGCCGCCGTGCGGGCCGCGCACCCGGACGTGACGGTGGAGGAGACGGGCGGCCCGTCCATCAGCAAGGGCGTCGAGGAGCTGCGCGACGACGACCTCGCCCGCACCGAGGTGATCGCCTTGCCGATCACGCTGGTCACGCTGCTGGTGGTGTTCGGCTCGTTCGCCGTGGCGGTCGTCCCGGTGGTGCTCGCGCTGACCTCGATCGCGGCGGCGATCGGCCTGTCGATGCTCGCCTCGCACGTCTTCCCGGACGCGGGGGTCGGCGCCAGCGTCATCCTGCTGATCGGAATGGCGGTCGGCGTCGACTACACCCTCTTCTACCTCAAGCGGGAACGGGAGGAGCGGGCCCGCGCGGGCGGCCGGCTGAGCGCGCGGGCGGCCGTGGAGGTCGCCGCGGCCACCTCGGGTCGCTCGGTGGTGGTGTCCGGGCTGGCGGTGGCCGCGTCCAGCGCGACCCTCTACCTGGCCGACGACGTGATCTTCTCCTCGATCGCGACCGCGGCGATCGTCGTCACGCTGATCGCCGTCGTCAGCTCGCTGACCGTCCTCCCGGCGGTGCTGGCGAAGCTCGGCGGATGGGCGGAGCGGTGGGCCGTCCGGCGCGGCGGTGCGCCGAAGCCGCCGCGCACGGGCGGCGGCCGGATCACCCGGGCGGTGCTGCGGTCCACCGGGAGGCGCCCGGCCGTGACGCTCGCCGTGGCCCTGGCCGCGATGCTGGCGCTGACCGCGCCGCTGCTGAGCATCGACCTCACGGACATGGGCCGCGACAGCCACCCGCGCGAGATCCCGGCGATGCGGACCTACGACCGGCTGAACGCGGCGTTCCCCGAGCTGAAGGCCATGCACCAGGTCGTCGTCAGGGCGGACGCCGCCCGCGCGGACGAGGTGACCGCGGCCCTGCGCGACCTGGCGGAACGGGCCGAAAGCGACCCGCTGCTCGCCGGTACGTCCGAGCTGCGCACCTCGCCGGACGGGCGGATCCACCTCCTCGAACTCGCCGTCCCGCACCACGCGAGCACCGACGAGGCCCGGCGCTCACTGGAGCGGATGCGCGGCGAGTACGTCCCGCGGACCGTCGGAAGGCTCGGCGTCGAGACCGCGGTGACCGGGGACGTGGCCCGCTACGCCGACTATCCCGAGCACCAGGAGAGCAGGCTGCCGTTCGTCATCGGGGCGCTGCTCCTGGTGACGTTCGCGATGACCGTGTGGGCGTTCCGCTCGGTGGTCCTCGGGCTGATCGGCGTGGTGCTGAACCTGCTGTCGGCCGGCGCCTCGCTCGGCCTGCTCACCCTCGTGTTCCAGGGGACGTGGGCGGAGGGCCTGCTCGGCTTCACCTCCACCGGCTCGGTCGGCTCCCGCGTCCCGCTCTTCCTGCTGGTGATCCTGTTCGGGCTCTCGATGGACTACCAGGTGTTCGTGATCAGCCGGATCCGGGAGGCGGCGCTGCGCGGCGCCCCGGCCCGGCAGGCCGTGCTGGACGGGGTCGGCGGCTCGGCGAGCGTGGTGACCAGCGCCGCGTTCGTCATGGTGACGGTGTTCGCCGGGTTCGCGACCGTCCACATCATGGAGCTGAAGCAGATGGGCTTCGCGCTGGCGGTGGCGGTGCTGCTCGACGCCGCCGTCATCCGCGTCACGGTCCTGCCCGCGGTGATGCTGCTGCTCGGCGACCGGTGCTGGTGGCCCGCCGCGCGGCCTCCGCGGAGCGCCGAGCCGGTCCGGGCACCGCAGATCGTAGGCTGATCGTCATGGTGCGGCCAAGCGAACGACCCGAGACACGGGCGCTCCGCAGGTGGTACGCGGCCGCCTGGGTCCTGTTCGGGCTGGTTCCCCCCGCCCTGGCGGTGGCGGACCAGCCCGACGGCACCAGGGCCCCGACGCTGGCGCTGCTCTCGGTGCTCGGGCTCGGCTACCCGGTCACCGAGACGTTCCCGGGGAGCGCGGCGGTCCGCCGGAACGCCTTCCCTGGGCGTGCTGGTCGCCGGGATCGGCGGCGTCTCCTACCTGATGGGCGGCGCCGCGTCCCTGCTCATCACCTCGCTCCCGCACTTCTGGATCTTCGCGGGGAGCCCGCGGCGCGCGGTGCTGCTCAGCGGCGCCGCCGCCGCGGCCGCGGTCGCGGGCGACGCCGTCCGGCACGCCCCGGCCGGGGAGCCGCCCACCGGCAACTCGATCGCCGCGCTCGTCGGGTACGCGGCGGGCGTCCTGCTCGGGCTGTGGATGCACCGGGTGGTCGGGCAGACCGACGAGCGGGCCCGGCTCCTGGAAGCCGACCTCGCCGACGCCGAGCGGCGGCTCGCCGAGGCGCAGCGCCGGGAGGGCGCCGCCGACGAGCGCGAACGGATCGCCCGCGAGATCCACGACACGCTCGCGCAGGGATTCGCGTCCATCGTCGTGCTGGCGGAGGCGGCCCGCGGCGGCCTGCGGTCCGACCCGGAGCTGACCGGCCGGCAGCTGCTGTCGATCGAGCAGACCGCGCGGGAGAACCTCGCCGAGGCGCGCGTCCTCGTCAGTTCGGGAGCGCAGTCCGGCTCGGAGGCGCAGTCCGGCTCGGGGGCGCAGGCCGAGCCCGGGGCCCAGGACGGCGCCGTCCCCGCGTCGATCGCCCGGACGCTGCGCCGCACCCTCGACCGGTTCGCCGAGGACACCGGGCTCACCGTCCACGCCGAACTGGCCGACGTCGAGTGCGACCAGACGACCCGGATCGCGCTGCTGCGCTGCACGCAGGAGTCGCTCGCCAACGTCCGCAAGCACGCCGCCGCGTCCACGGTCGGCGTCGTCCTGGAACCGCACCCGCACGGCGTCGAGCTGGAGATCACCGACGACGGGCGCGGCTTCGCGGTGGCCGGATCCCGCGGCTTCGGCCTCGACGGCATGCGCCGCCGCCTCGCCGAACTGGGCGGCGAGCTCACCGTGACCAGCTCCCCCGGCGAGGGCACCCGGATCCTCGCCATGATCCCCGCGAGGACGTGACATGACCGCGGTCCCCCCGCCGATCCCCCCGAGACTCAGGATCATCCTGGTGGACGACCACACGGTCATGCGCGCGGGCCTCGTCGCGCTGCTGGCCGCCGAGCCCGGCATCGAGATCGTCGGCGAGGCGGGCGACGGCCGGGAGGCCATCGCCCTCACCGAACGGCTCCGGCCCGACGTCGCGCTGCTCGACCTGCGGATGCCCGTGCTGGACGGCGTCGCGGCCACCGCCGGGATCGTCCGGCACGGGACCCGCGTCCTCGTCCTCACCACCTACGACACCGACACCGAGATCGAGCGCGCGATCGAGGCCGGCGCCATCGGCTACCTGCTCAAGGACACCACCCGCGACCGGCTGGTCGAGGCGATCCGCGCGGCGGCGCGCGGCGAGACCGTCCTCGCGCCGCGGGTGGCGGAGCGTCTCGTCGCCCGGATGCGCCGCCCCGAACCGGCCGCACTGACCGCCCGGGAGGTCGAGGTGCTCCGGGCGGTCGCCGACGGCCTGTCCAACGCCGAGATCGGGCGGCGGCTCGTCATCGCGGAGGCGACCGTCAAGACGCACCTGCTCCGCGTCTTCGCGAAGCTGGACGTCGGCGACCGCACGCACGCCGTCGTCGTCGCCATGGACCGCGGCCTCCTGCGGCGCTAGTCGGCGCTGGCCACCGGGAGGGAGCGGAGCCGGAACGTGGCGAGGAAGGTCGCGACCAGCGCCACCGCGACCAGCAGCCCGATCGCCACCGGCAGGTCGACCGTGGACCTGACCGGGGACGCGTCGGTGAGCGAGTCCGCGACCGACAGGCACCACTGCTGGATGGACGCCGACTTGGCGCCCGGCGCGAAGTTGCCGAGCAGCGACTCCCACACCAGCGCGTACAGCAGGCCGATCGTGACGGCGTTGCGGCTGGCGACGGCCAGCGCGACGAACACCGCGCTGTAGACGACGCCGCCGATCAGCACCCCGATCGCGAACGCCGGGGTCATCTGCGCGGTCGTGCCCGTGAGGATGAGCCCCGCCAGCAGCGTCGGAACCGCGGCGAACAGCGTCACCAGGACGATCGCCACGACCAGCTTCGTCAGCACGATCACCTCGCGCGGGACCGGCTTGGTCAGCACGTACATGATCTGGCCGTCGTCGATCTCCGGGCCGATCACGCCGGTGCCGGCGATCAGCGCGAGCAGCGGCAGCAGCGTCGCCAGGCCGAACCTCTGCAGCACGCCCGCCGAGACGTCCAGGTCGTCGTTGCCGGTCACGCTCAGGGCCACCGCCAGCACCAGCAGGAGCAGCGGCAGCCCCAGCAGGAGCAGCGCGCGCTTGCGTCCGAGCATCGCCCGGAACGTGATCATCGCGATCGTGCCATTCATCGTGCCACCAGGTAGGAGAAGACGCTTTCGAGGGACTCGTCGGCCGGGGAGACCTCCCAGAGCCGCACGCCGGCGTCCCGGGAGACCTGCGGGAGCAGCCAGGTGAAGCGCTGGAAGTCGACCGCCTCCACCTGCAGGCCCTTCTCGGTGAGCTGGACGCTGCGGGCCGAGCCGTCGGCGATGACCGCGGCGGCCAGCCGCCGGTCGTCGGAGGAGCGGACGAGGAAGATGTGCGGCCGGTCGGTCATCAGCCGCCGGATCTTGCGGAAGTCGCCGGACGCCGCGTGCCGGCCCGCCACGATCACCTCGATGTGGCTGGCGAGCCGCTCCACCTCCTCCAGGATGTGCGAGGAGAACAGGATCGTGCGGCCCTCGGCCGCCATCCGCTGGATGAGGTCCATCAACTGGAGCCGCTGCCGCGGGTCCATGCCGTTGAACGGCTCGTCCAGCAGCAGCACGGGCGGGTCGTGCACCAGCGCCGACGCCATCTTGATGCGCTGCTTCATGCCCTTGGAGTAGTTGCCGATGGGGCGCCCGGCCGCGTAGTCCATCTCCACCAGGCCGATGGCGCGGCGGGCGGCCCCGCCCGGATCGGGCAGCTTGTGCAGCTTGGCCATCGCGAGGATGAACTGCTCGCCGGTGAGGAAGTCGTAGGCCGACTCCCGCTCCGGGACGAGGCCGAGGCTGCGGTAGACGCCCGGGTTCCGCCAGATCGGCGTCCCGTCCAGCGTGACGGAGCCGGACGACGGCGCGAGGAACCCGCCCATCATGTGGATGAGCGTCGACTTGCCGGCCCCGTTCGGGCCGAGGAGCCCGGTGACGCCCGGCCCGACCTTCATCGACACGCCGTTGACGGCCACGACGTTCCCGTACCACCGGGACACGTTCTCCAGAATCAGCTCACTCATGCTGTGCTCCTTCGTGGGGGGCGACCCCCCACACCCCCCGGTTCGCTCCGCTCATGCCCTGCCCCTGTGGGGGGACGACCCCCCACACCCCCCGGTTCGCTCCGCTCATTAAGAGAGCCCCGCCTTCCGGAACCGGCGGTAGAGGACCGCGATCGAGCCGACAATGATCAGGACGCACAGGGCGAGCGCGACCAGGCCGCCGGAGAGGCCGGGCGGCACCCCGGCCGACGACGGCTTCGCACCGAGCAGCCGCACCTGGACGATGTCCACCAGGTTGAACGGCGTGAACAGCCCCGCCCAGCCCTGGAGGGTGAAGTTCGTCTGCGCCTCGGCGATCCCCTGCACGGTGACGACGAACGCGGCGCTGATCATGTAGACGGCGATGACCGCTGCGACCCCGAACCCGCGCCGCGGGGTGAAGGCCGCGACCACCATCCCGATGGCGGCCAGGACGAGCGCGAACAGGACGCAGCCGACGAGCGCGCCGAGGTACTTCAGCACCTGCTCGCCGGGGTCCGGCATCTTGGAGATCAGTCCGCCGACGTACAGGACGGTGACGGGCACGGCCATCAGCGCGAACAGCGCGGTCGCCATCGCGGCGGCCTTCGCGAGCACGAAGTCGAGATGGCCGACCGGGCGCGAGAAGTACAGCGGGACGACGTGGAAGCGCACCTCCCGCGAGGCCAGCACCGGCGCCTGCGTGGCCAGGAAGATCGCCACGATGACCTGCATGATGTTGGCGTAGGCGGCGTAGCGGAACAGCGCGTCCTCCTGCTTGGTGAACGCGAACGCCGCGACCGACCCGGCGGCCGGCAGCAGCATGATCGCCGCCAGCAGGAACGGCATGACCTTCGCCCGCGCGGGGCGGCCGAGGCCGTACGCGGCGCGCAGGTTGTGCACGAACAGCGACCGCAGCACGTAGGCGCGGCCGTTGCGGCGCCCGTCGTAGTGCCGGTAGCCGATGTCGTGGATGGTGCTGGTGCTCATCGCGGCGCTCCCTGCTGCACGTCTCCGGGCTGCGCCTTTCCGGGCTGGGCCTTTCCGGGCGGCGCCGTTCCGGGCTGGGCGGCCGCGGCCGGGCCCTGCGGTGCGGGCGGCGCCTGGAACACCTCTTCGATGTGGTGGCGGCGCTGCTCCATCCGGACCAGCCGCAGCCCGAGCTCGGCGACGCCGTCGCGGACCAGGTCGTAGGTCTGCTCGCCGGCGATGTCGACGACGAGGAACCGGCCCTCGGGGCGGACGGCCGCGCCCTGGTCGTGGAGGTGCTGCCCGAGCACGTCGCGTCCCTCGTCCACCTCGACGGTGAGGACGCCGCTCTCGGTCGTGTACGCCTCGACGGCCTGGGAGCGCAGCAGCTTCCCGCCGTCGATGATGACGACGTGGTCGCAGACCCGCTCCAGCTCGCCCAGCAGGTGCGAGGTGACGAGGACGCTGATCCCGAAGTCGGCGCCGATCCGCCGGATCAGCTCGAGCATCTCGTCGCGCCCGGCGGGGTCGAGGCCGTTGGTGGGCTCGTCCAGGAAGACGAGTTTCGGGTCGTGGACGAGGGCCTGGGCGAGCTTCACCCGCTGGCGCATCCCCGTCGAGTAGCCGCCGATCGGACGGTACCGCTCCTCGTACAGCCCGACGTGCCGCAGCGTGTCGGCGGCGCGCTCGCGGGCCGCGGTCGGCGGCAGCCCGCACATCCGGGCCATGTGCACGACGAACTCGGTCGCGGACACGTCCGGCGGCAGGCAGTCGTACTCGGGCATGAACCCGACGCTCTCCCGGATCCGCAGCCCCTCGCGGGCGATGTCGAGGCCGAGGACGGTCGCGGTCCCCGAGGTGGGCGGCAGCAGTCCGAGGAGGATCTTGATGAGCGTCGACTTGCCGGCGCCGTTCGCGCCGACAAGCCCGACGACGCCGGGCTCCACGGCCACGGAGAGGTCGTCCAAGGCGGTCACCCGGGGGAACCTCATCGTGAGGCCCTGGGTGGCGATGATGGGCATACCGTCGAACCTAGTGGCTGGTCCGGTGCGGCACGTCACCCTAAAGGGCGATGAGGGGCAGCCTTTGGTCCGACTCCGCGTCGACCTAAGTCGCTCGCGTCGGCCCGGGTTCCGTACCGCCTCACGTTCCCGTGCCGCCTCACGTTCCCCGCGCGGCCCTCCGGCCGCGGTGCCGCAGCACGACGGCCCACACGCCCCGCTGCACGAGCAGCGTCACCGTCCCCGCGATGATCATTCCGGCGATGTTCACGCCGAGCTGGAGCAGCGACCCGGTGATCTCGCTGCCGTGCCTGAGCGCCATCGCGACCGCGAGGTTCCCGGCAGCGGGCACGGTGGTGACCGAGATGAAGACCCCGACCAGCGCCGACGACTTGCCCGCCGTGAGCGACAGCACGCCCGCGGCGCCCGCGAGCAGCGCGACGATGAACGACCAGCGGTCCGGGCTGTAGATGAACGCGGTGAGCGGGCGTTCGTCGGGCAGCCGGTCCAGCTCGATCACGCCGGTCCACCGTGCGGCGAGCGCGCACGCGTACGTGATGGCGACCGCCACGCTGAACCCGACGACCAGCGCCCGCACCGCGTGCACGATGCGTTGGGGCTGGACCCGGACGAGCCCGTAGCAGATCGCCGCGATCGCCGCGAACTCCGGCCCGAGGACCATGGCGCCGACCACCAGCACCGGCGAGTCGATCAGCGCCGCGATCGCCGCGAGCTGCGTGGCCAGCACGAGGAAGGCCACGAACGACCAGGTCAGCGCCGTTCCCTCGCTGACCTGCCGGTCCAGCTCCTCCCAGACGACGGCGTCGTCGCCGTGCCCCGGCGCGAGGTCCTTGGCGAGCTCGGCGCGGTCGGACAGGGTCAGGTCGACCTTGTCGAGGGCGATCGACCCGTCCCGGTCGACGTCGAGGGTGCGCAGCGCGTCCAGGACCTCGTTGGCCGACTCACGGGCGATGTCGGCGGTCACGACGTCGCCCCGCGGAGACCGGGCGGCGCCCTCGAGCACGACGACGTTGGTGGCGCCGGCGCAGGCGGCCAGCTCCTTGCAGACCGCGTCGGTTCGCTCCGCCGGGACGATCGCTCTCAGATGCAGCACGGGGCAATCGTGCCGTATCCGACGCGGTGATGTGGCAGAACACCAGGCCATGGGGTTTGATCGATTATTTGCCTTCAAGGTGGCAAAAACCCGCAGAAACCCCCCCAGGACGGTGAAGCCATGACACAGGCGCCGGTGCCGACGAAGGCCGCGCGGACCGAGACCGCGCGAACAGAGATCGCGTGGACCGAGACCGCGTGGACGGAGCCCAGGCGGACGAGGACGGCGCGCACCCGGGCGGTGCGGGCGGCGGTGGCGGGCCTCGCGCTCGCCGTCCCGCTGGCGACGGCGGGATGCGAGGGCGACGTCGGCCTCTCGGAGACGGGCTCGCCGTCCTCCGGCACGACCAAGAAGGCCTCGTCCGGTGATGCCGCCAAGGCCCGCAAGAACCTGTCCGGACTGCGGATCTCGTCCGGCGGAGACGGCGGCTACCGGCGCGACAAGTTCGGGACGCGCTGGAAGGACACCGACCACAACGGCTGCGACCAGCGCAACGACGTCCTCGCCCGCGACCTGACGAAGGTCGAGAAGAAGGGCGGCTGCATCGTGCTCGCCGGGCGGCTGGACGACCCCTACAGCGGCAAGCAGATCACCTTCGAGAAGAAGGACGCCTCCGAGGTGCAGATCGACCACGTCTACCCGCTCGCCCTGGCCTGGCGGATGGGCGCCTCCCGCTGGAGCGAGGACAGGCGTGAGCAGTTCGCCAACGACCACGACAACCTGCTCGCCGTCTGGGGCGTGCCCAACCGGGAGAAGAGCGACTCCGGGCCCGGGGAGTGGAAGCCGCAGAAGGGGTTCCAGTGCGTCTACGCGATCAAGTACATCGCGGTCGCGAAGGAGTACTCGCTCCCGGTGACGCGCTCCGACCACGACGCGCTCCAGGACTTCCTCGGCCGCTGCTGACCCGGCGAGGACGGCCGGCCGGCCGTAAGCTCCTCCCATGAGCGAATCTCACGGCAAGGACGCCGCCGACGGAGCCGACCAGGCCTTGGAGAGCGCCGGGGCCGCCGCCGAGGGCACTGCCCAGGAGCCGCACCGGGTGCGGACGAAGCAGGCCGTGCGCGCGCGGGCGACCGGGGCCGAGGCGACCGGCGCCTCCGCGACCGGGATCACGCTGCGGGGCGGCAACGGGTTCGGCTCCCTGGCGCTCGGGGCCATGGCCGTCGGCGCCGTGGCGGTCGGCGCCGTCGCGATCGGCAAGCTCGCCGTGAAGCGGGCCGTCATCGGCCATCTCAAGGCCGGGACCGTCGAGATCGAGCACCTGAAGGTCGGCCGGCTGGAGATCGACGGAAGCTAGCCGGGCGGGCGGCGCCCGCCCGGCTCGCCGGTTCGGCCAGGACCGTGTCAGCCGAGGACCGCGCCGGCCCAGGACCGCGTCAGCCCAGGACCGTGCGGACCACGCCGGAGAGGTGCTCGGCCACCGACCGGGCCTGGGTCTCCGACGCCGCCTCCACCATCACGCGGACCATCGGCTCGGTGCCGCTGGGGCGGATCAGGACGCGGCCGGTCTCACCGAGGCCCGCCTCCGCGGCGGCGACGGCCGCGGCCAGCTCGGGGGAGGTCTTCGCGCGGTTCTTGTCGACGTCCTTGACGTTGATGAGGACCTGCGGCAGCCGCGTCATGATCTTGGCCAGCTCGTCCAGCGGGCGCCCGCGGCGGACCATCGCGGCGAGCAGGTGCAGGCCGGTGAGGACGCCGTCCCCGGTCGTGGCGTGGTCCAGCATGATGACGTGGCCGGACTGCTCGCCGCCGAAGCCGAAACCGCCCTCCTTCATCGCCTCCAGGACGTACCGGTCGCCGACCGCGGTCTCCACGACGGTGATCCCAGCCTCCCGCATGGCCAGCTTGAAGCCGAGGTTCGACATCACGGTCGCGACCACGGTGTCGGCGGCGAGCGCGCCGGCCTCCCGCAGGTCCATGGCGAGGATCGCCATGATCTGGTCGCCGTCGACGATCTCGCCGGTCGCCGTCACCGCCAGGCAGCGGTCGGCGTCGCCGTCGTTGGCGATGCCCGCGTCCGCGCCGTGCTCGCGGACGGCCTTCTGCAGGGCCTCCAGGTGCGTGGAGCCGCAGCCGGAGTTGATGTTCAGCCCGTCCGGGGCGGTCCCGATCGTGATGACCTCGGCGCCCGCGCGGCGCAGCGCCTCCGGGGCGACGTCGCTGGAGGCGCCGTTGGCGCAGTCGATGACGACGCGCAGGCCGTCCAGCGACACCGGGACCGTGGTCAGCAGGTGCGCCACGTACTGCTCGACCGCGCCGTGCGCCTCGCGGACGCGGCCGACGCCCGCGCCGGTCGGCAGCTCCCACTCCTCACCGAGCCGCGCCTCGACGCGGTCCTCCAGGTCGTCGGGGAGCTTGTAGCCGCTGCGGTCGAAGAACTTGATCCCGTTGTCGGGGGCCGGGTTGTGCGACGCCGACAGCATCACGCCGAGGTCGGCGTCCAGCGCGTGGGTCAGGTGCGCCACCGCGGGCGTCGGCAGGACGCCGAGGCGCAGCACGTCCACCCCGGCGCTCGCGAGGCCCGCCACGACGGCGGCCTCCAGGAACTCGCCCGAGGCGCGGGGGTCGCGGCCGACCACCGCCACCGGCCGGTGCCCCTTGAACGCGCCCTGCTCCCCCAGCACCCTCGCCGCCGCGACGGACAGGTCCATGGCGAGCGGGGCGGTCAGGTCTCGGTTGGCGAGTCCGCGCACGCCGTCGGTCCCGAACAGACGAGCCACAGTTCAACTCCCGATCAGAGAGAAGTTCCTGGAAAAAGGAGGCCGGTGAGAAGAGGGCCTGCGAGCAGGGGGCGGGGTCGCCCGGAAAAGCGGACGAGCCGCCGCACCCGGTGCGCCGGCCATGCTGGCCGGCCGCGGCGAAGCCACGGGGTGCGACGGCTCGTGCCGTCGATCAACGCTTGCTGTACTGCGGAGCCTTGCGGGCCTTCTTGAGGCCGGCCTTCTTGCGCTCCGGCACCCGCGCGTCGCGGGTGAGGAAGCCGGCCTTCTTCAGCGCCGGGCGGTGCTCGATGTTCGCGAACTGCAGCGCGCGGGAGATGCCGAGGCGCAGCGCACCGGCCTGGCCGGTGGTGCCGCCGCCGTTCACGCGCGCGAGCACGTCGAACTGGCCCTCCAGGCTCAGCAGCACGAACGGCTCGTTCACGATCTGCTGGTGCACCTTGTTCGGGAAGTACTGGTCCAGCGTGCGGCCGTTGATCTTCCACTGGCCGGTGCCGGGGACGATGCGGACCCGCGCGATGGCCTGCTTGCGGCGGCCGGTGCCGGCCGCGGGGCCGGTCGCGACCGGCTGGCCGAGGAAGCCCTCGCCGGCGGTCTCGGGGGTCTCGGTGCTGTACTCGGACGGCGCGTCCTCGTACGAGTCGAGTTCGGCGGCCTGCTCGGCGCCGGTGGTCTCGTCCACGGTTCTCCTTGGGTGTTCTAGCCAGGGCGGCGGGCCCGTACGACGGGTGCCCCGGCGGCCTCTTCCTGCGGGCTGCGCACGATGATCTCGTGCGCGGGAGTCACTTCTTGATCTGGCTGATCTGGGTGATCTCGAACGGGACCGGCTTCTGCGCCTGGTGCGGGTGGTCCGGCCCGGCGTAGACCTTCACCTTGCCGAACATCTTCCGGCCGAGGGAGTTCTTGGGCAGCATGCCCTTGATCGCCTTCTCGACGGCCCGCTCGGGGTGCTTGGCCAGCAGGTCGCCGTAGCTCACCGAGCGCAGGCCGCCCGGGTAGCCCGAGTGCCGGTAGGCCCGCTTCTGCTCCAGCTTGTTGCCGGACAGCGCCACCTTGTCGGCGTTCACGATGACGACGAAGTCACCGGTGTCGAGGTGCGGGGCGTAGATCGGCTTGTGCTTACCCCGGAGCAGCTGTGCGACCTGACTGGCGAGACGGCCCAGCACGACATCGGTCGCGTCGATGACGTACCACTGACGCTGGACGTCAGCGGGCTTAGGGGTGTACGTGCGCACGGTCGTAAGCCTTCGTTTCTCGTCGACTCTCAGCGGTTTCGATCCTCCACCCGCCCTCGCGGACGGGTGCCACCTGGCAGCGGAATCCTGCTCGCGCCGATCAGAGGATCATCCGACCTGGCGCTCCGGGATGCCGGGGCCCGCACGCGGCCACTGGGGCGCACATGATGGGGACACACCGACATGTCGGTCGCGTCGCCTCTCACCTAAGGCGAGCAGGCATCGACGCACACAACAAACACGCAGGATACTCGGCCGCGCGCACACGGGTCAAAACGAGCCCGCCGTGGCGCCGTCGGCCGCAGCCCCAGTATGCCTTATCTCCCCATATATGCCCCCACCCGCAGGCACACCCCCAACGCGCAGTTCGCACGGCGCGTCCGCAGCGGCCACGCGGCGCCTGCACGGCGGACGCCCGGCGCCTGCACGGCGGACGCCCGGCGCCTGCACGGCGGACGTGAGGTTCGCAGGGCGCGTGCGCAGCGGATGCGCAGCGGGGGCACGGCGAGCGCACGGCGAATGCGCGGCGTCCGCACGGCGCGTGCACGGCGGACACGCGGTTCGCGCGGCGGATGACCGTGTGCGCGGCGGGGCGCGGCGGTGTGGGCGATCGTGTTGCGGTCTCGGTGGTCGTGTCGCATTCGAGCGGCCGGGAGTGCGGCCGGCGGGCTGCGCGAGGGAGACGTTCGGCAGTGTGGTGATCACGCCTTGTAGCGGTTTCGGTCTTTCTAGGAACATTTCTGTAACGGAGGGTCTATATAGGGATAAGGTGCCGGGCGACCGGTCCACGCCGGCTCACGCCGGCCCGCACCCGGGAGCCCCCGCTGACTACTCCCCGCAGACCAGCCGATCCCGCCGGGCGCCGCCGGCCCGGCCCCGCCGGGCGCCCCGGCGCCGCTTCGCGCGACGCCTCCGGTTCGCGTGAGGTCCCGCCGCGTCCCGGGGCCTCGCCCTACCGCGACGAACTCGTCGCCAGCGGCCCGCGGCGGCGCTCGGGGCCCCCGTCCGGCGAGCGGCGGCCGAGCGACGGCGACGCCTTCTGGAACGGCCGACCGCCCGGCGGAAAGCGCCCCAAGAAGGGCGCGAAGGGGATCGTCGTGGCCGCCACCGCGTCCGCCCTCGCGATCGGCGTCGGCGTGGCGATCGACCGGCTCGTCCTGCCCCAGCTGCGGTCGGAGAAGACGTCCGCCTCCGGGCCCGGGCGCAGCCCGTCCGTGGAGGTCCCGGCCGGAACGCAGAGCGATCCGCTCGCCGCGACCGGCAACGGCTCCGGCAACGGCAACGGCAACGGGTCCGGTTTCGGGACGGGCGCGGGCCGCGGCGGCAGGACCGCCGCGTCTCCCGCGCCGAGCGCCGAGGAGCAGACGCCGCCGCTGAAAGTGATCCATCCCCCGAAGAGCGCCTCGGCCAAGCCCTCCAAGTCCAGGAAGTCCTCCGCCCCGGGCAGCCCCTCGACGCCCGGCGGCGGCACGGCACCGGGCGGCGGTTCCGGTGGTTCCGGTGGTTCCGGCGGCTCGTCCGGGCCCGAGGCGAGCGTGGTGTCGCTCACCAACGCCGAACGCGCCAAGCACGGCTGCAAGGCGCTGCGCGTCGACGCGCGGCTCACCACGGCGGCCCGCAGGCACTCGGCGGACATGGCGGCCAACAACTACTTCGACCACACGTCCCGCAACGGCGACAGCCCGTGGAAGCGGATGGAGGACGCCGGGTACGACAGCCCCGGGGCGGAGAACATCGCCAAGGGCTACCCGACCGCCTCGGCCGTGGTGAAGGGCTGGATGGACAGCCCCGGCCACCGGGCCAACATCCTGAACTGCGGGCTGCGGGCCATCGGCGTCGGGATGGCCTCGGGATCCGGCGGGCCGCTGTGGACGCAGGACTTCGGCTGGAAGTGACCGCCGCCCCTGCGGGGAGGTGACCTTCGGCAAATCACCGGCGTCCGGTTCGCCCCCATGTCATGGTGGGTGTCGCGAAGGTCCAGAGCCCTGAACGAGGAACGGTAAGGTCCAACCCATGGGTTATCCGGGCGATCAAGGCAAACCCGGCGACTGGCCCCCCCGGCAGTCGCCGCACGCGCCGTACGGACCCGGAGCCGAAGCGCCGCCGTACGGCCACGACAACGACGAAGCCCCTTTCGCTCCACGCGACGAGGGGCCCGGCGCGATGCCGGGCGGCGGCGAAGCGTTCGGCGGCGCCGGATCCGGCAACGGCTCCTTCGGCAACGACGCGTTCGGCAACGACTCCTTCGGCGGCGCCCCCTACGGGGGTGGCGGCTTCGGTGGCGCGCAGGGCGGCGAGGCGTCCGGCGGTCCCGGCGAGCAGACCGCCGCCTGGTCCGACCAGCCGCCGGCGTGGGGCGACGAGCCCGTCGCGGGCGGAGCCTACGGCGAGAACGCGCCGGGCGAGGGCGGCTTCGGCTCCTACGAGGGCATGCCGCCGGGGCCGTCCGGTGCGTCCGAACGTCCCGAGCGCCGCCGCAACCTGCCGCTGATCATCGGCGGCGCGGCGGTCGCCGGCATCCTGCTCATCGGCGGCGGCGTCGGGCTGTCGTCGGTGCTGAAGGGCGACGACTCCAAGCCGAAGACGGCGCCGACGCAGGCCGCCTCCAAGCGGCCGCAGCCGACGCCGAGCCCCACGCAGCCCGCCCTGTCCCCGGTGAAGCTGCAGAGCCGCGCCACCGACCCCGCGCCGCTGACCCTCAAGGAGGTCTTCGGCAAGGCGACGTTCAAGGCGGGCGGCCTCAAGTACGTGCGGACGGCCGTCACCGGGAAGAAGGGCTGCACCGGCGTCGTCGGCGGCGCCACCCTGGCGCAGGCCCTCAAGAAGGGGCGCTGCACGCAGGCGCTCCGGGCCACGTACGCGCTCAGCACCGGCTCGCTCATCGGCACGGTCGGCGTCTTCAACCTGCAGACCGAGGCCGCGGCCAAGAAGGCCGTCAAGGCCGCCGCCGCGAAGGACGCGTTCCTGGTGGCGCTCCCCGGCACGGGCATCAGCAAGAACAACGGCAAGGGCGAGGCGCTCGGCACCTCGCAAGCGCGCGGCCACTACGTCATCATGACCTGGGTACAGCGGCCGGACGGCAAGAAGATCTCCAGCAAGTACCATGCCGCGGTTCGGGTCTTCGGTACGCAGATGGTCAAGGGCAGCAACCTGTCCCTGGCCCTGCACTACCGGGAGACCGAAGGCAAGCCCCTCAAAAAGTGATCCCTTTGAATACCCTCACTGCTTATGTCTGGACCTAGAGACGCACGGGAGCACGGCGAGCAGGGCGGCGACGCCGCCCCCCTCAAGCTCCCCGCCTTCGGACTGGAGGCCCCCTGGTGGGCCGCCGAGTCCGCGGACGCCGCACCGCCGGCCGAGCAGGCCCCGGCGGCGCCGGAGCCTCTGTCGGCACCCGTGGTCGAGGACGAGGCGGACGCCCTCGCTCCCGAGGTCGCCCCCGTCCCCGAGGCCGCCCCGGCGCCGTCCCCGCCGCCCGGGACGCTCGTCGCCGGGACGGGCGTGCCGCGCGTCGACTCCCGCGGCGCCGTCCCCGCCGAGCCGATCGTCAAGCCGCCGCTCTCCACGGACGACACCGACCCCGAGGGCTTCCGGCCCGTCCCGCCCGCGTTCGGCGCGTCCCGGGACGAGGCCGCTACGGACGCTTCCGCTCCCCGGAGCGGGGCGCCGCGGGCAGGAGTCCGGCAGGAAGAGGCCCCTCGGGCCGAAGCCGCGGCGGCCGCACCGGAGACCAGGGCCGCGATGCCCGGTACCCCGGTCGGTGACAATGCGGCGGACCCCAGCACAGCGCACGACACCGCGGGAGCCGGCACAGCAGTGGACGACACCGTGACGGACATGCCCACCCCCCTCTCGGCGTTCGAGAGGGCCAAGGAGGCCGAGGACGCCGCCTCGCTCGCGCCCGTTCTCGTACCCGACGCCATCCTGCCCCCGGGCTTCGTGCCGCCCACCGGAAGCGGCCCGTTCCCGCACGGCGAACCCGTCGAGGGCGGGACGTCGGAGGCCGGGCAGCCCCAGGTCGGCGCACCGGGCCACGACACCGAGGCCGCGAACCCGGCCGCGAACCCGGCCGCGGCCCCGCCGCCGGGGAGTCCTCCGCCGGGCATGCCCGCGGGCGGCCGAGGCGGGAGCAAGGGCCGCCCGGTGCTGATCGGCGGCGTCGCCGCGGTGATCCTCGCCGCGGTCGGCGGCCTGTTCCTCGTCGGCGGTTCGGGGTCGGACGGCAAGGACGGCAAGAGCGGCAAGTCGGCCGAAGCCCCCGCGGCGGTGCAGAGCACGGCCCCGGCCACGCCGCCCGCCACGCCGCCCGCCAAGCCGTCCGCCCCGGCGACCGGCGCCGTGGACATCACCAACGAGAAGACCGACACCGCCGACCTGGCGTTCCACGACGTCTTCCCGACCCAGCAGATCCGGTTCGGCGACCGGACCTACCTCCGGGACCGCTGGTCGCTCAACCGGGACGTCACCTACGCCGCCCGCGGCTCCATGCTCGCCGCCCTGCGCCAGCAGCAGTGCCGCAAGATCGTCCGCGCCACCTACATCGACCCGGAGACCAAGCTCGCCGTCACCTCCGGGCTCGCGGTGATGCCGACGAAGGCCGCCGCGACAGCCGTGAGCAAGGCGGGCGACCCCGCCCGGTACGAGTGGTTCCGCGGCATGGCGGGCAAGCGGTCCCCCGACATCGACCAGGCCGGCGGGTACGCGGCGTCGACGGTCCGCGGCCGGTACGTCGCCTACGCCTACGTCCAGTGGGCGAACGGCAAGAAGGCCAAGCCCGGCGACCCGGTGATCAAGAAGGCTGCCCAGCTGTTCCTGGACTACGACCTCCGCCCGATCGTGGCGCGGGCCCGGGGCTGAGCCCCGGGCCGGCCGGTCAGCGGTCGCGCCGGGGCGCGGGGGCACCGCCGCAGGCCGCGGGCTGGTCGGCCGCCGCGGCTGCCGCGGCGTTCAGCGTCCGGACGCGGCGGGTCTCCTGGGCGCGCCGGGCGAGGCTCTCGTCCCCGGGGTAGCGGATCTCCTCCAGCGACAGGCCGTGCGCGGGCGCCACGTTCACGCCGGAGTCGCGGACGCGGGCCGCGAGCACCCGCGCGGGCCACTCGACCTCGCGGCGGCCGTCCCCCACCATCAGCAGCGCGCCGACGAGCGCCCGGACCATCGAGTGGCAGAACGCGTCGGCCTCCACGGTGGCAAGCGCGAGGTGCGGGTCGCGGTCGTCGCGCGCCCACTCGTAGCGCAGCAGCTCGCGGATCGTCGTCGCGCCCTCGCGCCTGCGGCAGTACGCGGCGAAGTCGTTCTCGCCCACCAGCCTGCGGGCGGCCTCGTTCATCCGGTCGAGGTTCAGCGGACGGGGATGCCACAGCACGTCGTGGCGGCGCAGCGGCTCCACCCCGAAGGGGTTGTCGCACACCCGGTACACGTAGCGGCGCGACAGCGCGGAGAACCGCGCGTCGAACCCCTCCGGCGCGGTCGACACGCGCCACACCCGCACGTCCGGCGGCAGCAGCCCGGCCAGGCGGCGCGGCATCGTCCCGTTGATCGCCGAGTAGGCGGCGACGGGGACGACGAGGTGGGCGACCTGCCCCCGGGCGTGGACGCCGGCGTCGGTGCGGCCCGCGACGGTGAGCATGGGCGGCGGGTCCAGGCGCAGCATCCGCGCCAGCGCGTCCTCGATGACGCCCTGGACGGTCCGCTGGTTCGGCTGCCTCGCCCAGCCCGCGAAGTCCGACCCGTCGTAGGAGATGTCGAGCCGGAGTCGTACCAGTGCGGTCATGTCAGCCGAGTCGTCCTTCTCCAACGTCCGTTCATCCCTCCCGGAACCACGCGTTCGTCGGGCACTCCCCTGACACGCTCCCCGGTGAAACGTCGCCCCCCTGACATGACCATGCGATCAAGTCTGGCAAAGTTCGGGCCCGCCGTCGCGATCGAAACGGCGGGCCCTAACGAAGGTCGAGCAAACGCTCCCCAAGGTCGGACGGGGGATTACTCCTTGCCGCCCTCGTCCTTGGCGTCGGCTGCCTCGGCCTTGGCGGTCTCGTCGGCGGTCTCGTCCTTGGCGGTGGCGGCGGTGTCGTCCGCCTCCGTGGTGGACTCGGCCTTGGACTCCTCGGCCTTCGGCGCCGGGGCGGCCTTGGCGGGGGCGGCCCCGCCGGTGGACGCCGCCAGCTGCTCCTGCACCAGCTCGATCACGGCCATCGGGGCGTTGTCGCCCTTGCGCGGCCCGATCTTGGTGATGCGGGTGTAGCCGCCGGGACGGTTCTCGAAGCGCGGCGCGATCTCGGTGAAGAGCTCGTGCAGGACGCCCTTGTCGCGGATCGTCCTGGCGACCAGGCGACGGTTGTGCAGGTCGCCCTTCTTCGCCTTGGTGATCAGCTTCTCCGCCAGCGGACGCACCCGCCGGGCCTTGGCCTCGGTGGTGGTGATGCGGCCGTGCTCGAACAGCGCCGTCGCCAGGTTCGCCAGGATCAGGCGCTGGTGCGCGGCGCCGCCGCCGAGGCGGGCGCCCTTGGTGGGCTGGGGCATGTCGTTTCCTTCCTGCACCGGCCGTGTCAGGTACCGGTGTCAGCTGGTTTCCGGACCGGCCGGGGACTCCTGGCCCCCGGCCGCCGGAATCGGGTTTCTAGTACTGCTCGGTCTCGGCGTAGCTCTGGTCGTCGTCGCCGTAGTTGTCGGCCGCCGCGCTCGGGTCGAACCCGGGCGGGGAGTCCTTCAGCGACAGGCCCATGTCGTTGAGCTTCTGCTTGACCTCTTCGATCGACTTGGCGCCGAAGTTGCGGATGTCGAGGAGGTCCTGCTCGCTGCGGGCGACGAGCTCGCCCACCGAGTGGATGCCCTCGCGCTTCAGGCAGTTGTAGGAGCGGACGGTGAGGTTCAGCTCCTCGATCGGCAGGGCCAGGTCCGCGGCGAGCGCGGCGTCCGTCGGGGACGGGCCCATGTCGATGCCCTCGGCCTCGACGTTGAGCTCCCGGGCCAGCCCGAACAGCTCGACGAGGGTCTTGCCGGCGGAGGCGACCGCGTCGCGCGGCAGCATCGCCTGCTTGGTCTCCACGTCCAGGATGAGGCGGTCGAAGTCGGTGCGCTGCTCGACTCGGGTGGCCTCGACCTTGTAGGTGACCTTGAGCACGGGCGAGTAGATGGAGTCGATCGGGACCCGGCCGATCTCCTGGCCCGGCTGCTTGTTCTGGGCGGCCGAGACGTAGCCGCGGCCGCGCTCGACCGTCAGCTCCATCTCCAGCTTGGCCTTGTTGTTCAGCGTGGCGATGTGCAGGTCCGGGTTGTGGACCTCGACGCCCGCCGGCGGCGCGATGTCGGCCGCGGTCACCTCGCCCGGGCCCTGCTTGCGCAGGTACATGACGACCGGCTCGTCGTGCTCGGAGGAGACGACGAGCTCCTTGAGGTTCAGGATGATGTCGGTGACGTCCTCCTTCACCCCGGGCACGGTGGAGAACTCGTGCAGGACGCCTTCGATCCGGATGCTGGTGACGGCCGCACCGGGAATCGAGGAGAGCAGGGTGCGGCGGAGCGAGTTGCCGATCGTGTAGCCGAAGCCCGGCTCCAGCGGCTCGATGGTGAACCGCGACCGGTACTCGTCGACCTGCTCCTCGGTGAGAGTGGGACGCTGAGCGATGAGCATGGTGGTGCCTTCTTTCCGCGGTGCCCGCTATTTGACTACCGCGTTCTGGATTCTTCCCCGATCCGCCGGGGTCCCACGCGGGACCCCGGCGGCCTGAGCCCTACTTGGAGTAGAGCTCGACGATCAGCTGCTCCTGGACGGGAGCGTCGATCTGCTGCCGGACGGGCAGCGAGTGCACGAGGATGCGCATCTTCTCGCCGTCGACCCCGAGCCACGCCGGGACCTGGCGCTCGCCGACCTCGGCCTTGGCGACCTGGAACGGCGTCATCTCCATCGACTTGGCCTTGACGTCGATGATGTCGGCCTCGCTGACGAGGGCCGACGGGATGTTGACCTTCTTGCCGTTGACCCGGATGTGGCCGTGCCGGATGAGCTGGCGGGCCATGTCGCGGGACTTGGCGAAGCCGGCCCGGTAGACGACGTTGTCGAGCCGGCGCTCCAGCAGCGTGAGCAGGTTGTCACCCGTCTTGCCCTGCTGGCGGTTCGCCTCGACGTAGTAGTTGTGGAACTGCCGCTCCAGCACGCCGTAGATGCGCCGCGCCTTCTGCTTCTCGCGAAGCTGCAGCAGGTACTCGGTCTCCTTGGGCCGACCGCGTCCGTGCTCACCCGGCGGGTAGGGACGGATCTCGATCGGGCACTTCGGGCCCTCGCACTTGCTGCCCTTGAGGAACAGCTTCATCTTCTCGCGGCGGCAGAGCTTGCAGTCCGCACCGGTGTAACGAGCCATTGTTCTAGATCTCCCCTGCTCAGACCCGGCGGCGCTTCGGCGGGCGGCAGCCGTTGTGCGGAACGGGCGTGACGTCCTGGATCGAGCCCACCTCCAGGCCGGTCGCCTGCAGCGACCGGATGGCGGTCTCGCGGCCCGAGCCCGGGCCCTTCACGAAGACGTCGACCTTGCGCATGCCGTGCTCCATCGCGCGCCGGGCGGCGGCCTCGGCGGCCTGCTGCGCGGCGAACGGGGTGGACTTGCGCGAGCCCTTGAACCCGACGTGGCCCGAGGAGGCCCAGGAGATCACGTTGCCGTTGGGGTCGGTGATCGAAACGATCGTGTTGTTGAACGTGCTCTTGATGTGGGCGTGCCCGTGAGCGACGTTCTTCTTTTCCTTGCGGCGCACCTTCTTGGCGCCGACACGGCTCTTAGGAGGCATGTGCTCTCTCTACTCTTGAGGTCATCGATCCGGAGGACCGACTCCGGACTACTTCTTGCCGGCCTTCTTCTTGCCGGCCACGGTCTTCTTCTTGCCCTTGCGGGTGCGCGCGTTGGTCTGCGTGCGCTGACCGTGCACCGGAAGCCCGCGGCGGTGCCGGATGCCCTGGTAGCACCCGATCTCGATCTTGCGGCGGATGTCCGCCTGGACCTCGCGGCGAAGATCACCCTCGATCTTGTAGTTCGCCTCGATCCAGTCGCGGAGCTTGACCAGCTCGTCGTCGCCGAGCTGGTGGACCCGCAGATCGCCGCTGATGCCGGTGCCCGAGAGGGTCTCCAGCGCCCGCGTCCGGCCGATGCCGAAGATGTAGGTGAGAGCGACCTCGAGGCGCTTGTCGCGCGGGAGGTCGACGCCGAGGAGGCGTGCCATCGTGGGCAGTTCCCTTCATTGTTCCGGAGGTATGGACGCGGTCGCCTCCGCACACACCCTGCCCGGGTGGCGGCCCCGGCCTCCGAAGGTCCGGGGGTGCTCCTCCACACGACGGTGCCGTACGGCCGGATCCCGGAGTTCCGGAGGTCCGACGCGTACGGCCGTGTGAAGGCTGCGATGCGCTTACTTGTTGTTGAGCGTCAGTGCTGTCGAGCACCCTGTCGGGCGTCGACCCGGCGGGCACCTGCCCTGACGGGATTCGGCCCGGTCGGGCGTCAGCCCTGACGCTGCTTGTGGCGCGGGTCGGAGCAGATGACCATGACCCGGCCGTGCCGGCGGATGACGCGGCACTTGTTGCAGATCTTCTTGACGCTCGGCTTGACCTTCACTGGGTCTCCTAGAGATAAGGGTCACCCCCGCGCCGCCACGCACGGGGAAGGCAACCCCAGTGGGATTACTTGTAGCGGTAGACGATCCGACCGCGCGTGAGGTCGTAGGGGCTCAGCTCCACAACGACGCGGTCGTCCGGCAGGATCCGGATGTAGTGCATCCGCATCTTGCCGCTGATGTGGGCCAGCACCTTGTGCTTGTTGTCGAGCTCCACCCTGAACATGGCGTTCGGCAGCGACTCGATAACGGTGCCCTCGATCTCGATGGCCCCTTCTTTCTTGGGCATGTCCTCCGCGCTTCGCTGATCGGCTCATTGGACGCGGCCCGGCTCTCCAGGGGAGAATCGGCCACAACCCGCATCGCGGCGCAGAGGCGCCAGGAAGGAGAAATCGGGGCAGCGGTCGACGGACCTACAGGGAGTCTACGTCAACCGGCCGTGCAATGCGAAATCGACGCATGATACGTGTCCGGAGACTCCTCCCGAGTCAAGCATACATCGCCTGCGCGTTGTACCTTTCCAGGAGAGCGACGTACGAGGAGGGTCAGCATGCCGAGCTATGACTTCGCGCTGATCCTCAGCCGTCCCCTCTACGAGGACGAGCTCGACCCGCTGTTCGACCGCACCCACGGCGCGGTCACGGTGTCGATCATCAGCGAGCCCCAGCACGCCGACCGGCTGGGCAACGCCTCCTGCAACTGGACCGGCCCCACCCTCGCCGCGGCCATCATGGACGTCGTCGGGCACGTCGAGGAGAGCGCGCCCGGCCTGCACGTCCTGCGGGTGGAGGCCGACCCCCTGCTGACCATCCGCGACATCGCCGAGCGGGTCGGCCGCTCCCTGGACTCCGTCCGGCACGCGATCACCGGGGCGCGCGGCGCCACCGGCTTCCCGTCCTCGGAGATGTCCACCGCCGGCCACCGGCTGTGGCGCTGGTCCAAGGTCGCCGCCTGGTACGGGCTCGACGACCCCCAGCTCATCGAGGCCAAGCCGACCGTCCAGGCCATCAACGGCTGGCTCGCCCTCCGCGACGTCGTCCCCGACGTCGCCCCCGCTCCCGAAGAGGTCACCTCGGCGCTCTCCCTGGTCATCCCGCACGTGGCATGACCGCAGCCGGGCGCCGGCGGAGCGGACGGCGGCGCCCGGCGCTCCGGCTCTCGCCAGGGGCGCGAGGCCGCCCCGCACACGGAACGCACCCGCGGCTTAACGGTTCGTCAGAGGGCATGTGACCTGCCAGAGGGGCGAGTCGACAGTACGGGCGCCGTGACGCGAAGATCGTCCCGGCACCCGCTCGCCCCGGGCTGCCCGGAGCGTGCCGTTCCGTGATGTGCTTGGGCTACGGGGAGGGGATTGATGGCGATCATCGCGCAGCTGAGCGACATCCACCTGGCGGCCGGACGCCACGGCGGGGTGGACGACGACTCGGGGCCGGTCCGCGCGCTACGGGCCGCCGTGTCGAGCCTGCTGTCGCTGCCCGCGCGGCCCGACGCCGTCGTCCTCACCGGCGACCTCGCCGACGGCGGCCGGCTCGCCGAGTACGCCCGGCTGCACGCCCTGCTGTCGCCGCTGCCGATGGCCGTGTACCCGATGTGCGGCAACCACGACGACCGCGACGAGCTGCGCCGGGCGTTCGCCGACCATCCCGCGGTCTCCGCGACCGGGACGGCCCCGCAGGCGCCCCTCCAGTACGCCGTCGACGTGGCCGGAGTTCGGCTCGTGTGCTGCGACACCACCGTCGACGGCCACTCCCACGGGCACATGAGCGAGGAGCGGCTCGCCTGGCTCGACCGGGAGCTGAGCGCCGCGCCCGGCACCCCGACCGTGATCGCCACGCACCACCCGCCGTACCCGATCGGGATGCGGTTCATCGACGACCTGAGGTTCGTCGACCCCGCCGGCTTCGCCTCGGTCCTCTCCCGGCATCCGCAGGTCGTGCGGGTGATCTCCGGGCACGCGCACCGGGCGACGGTCGGGTCGCTGGCGGGACGGGTCTGCACCACCTGCCCGAGCACCTACCGGCAGCTGTTCCTCGACCTCACCCAGCGGGGCCGGGCGGCCGTCACCGGGGAGCCCGCCGGCTTCGCCCTGCACCTCGTCGGCGACGACGGCACCGCCACCACCCACTTCGCCCCGACCGGGAACTACCGGCCCTTGATGGACGTGGAGTGATCCTGGCGCGCCTTGACGCCGCGGGCGGGAGAGCGGGGCGCAGAGGCCCTCAACGGGGCCTCGGCAGGGCCCTCAGCAGCCGCCCTGGCGCCCGCCGAAGATCGTGCGCATCAGCAGGACGGCGCCCCACGGGCCCGCCACCCAGATCCACCACGGGTACACCGCGCCCGTCGTCACCAGGATGACCAGCCAGACGGCCAGGTTGATCGCGCTGACCGTGGCCCAGGCGCCCCACATCGCCCGCATGCGGCCCTTTTCGAGATCGCCGGAAGGCGGCCGCGCGGGCGACGCGGTGCCCTTGCTCTGCGTCGCCGGGACCGGGAGCTGGTAGAGGTCCTCCTCCGGCAGGTCGGAGGTGACCTCCTGGAGCTGCCCGAGCGTCTTCGCCTCGTAGACCGTGTCGAGCCGCTCCTGCAGCTCGTCCATCGTGATCCGGCCCTCGGCGCAGTGCTCGCGCAGGCTCGCGGCCACCCGGTCGCGGTCGGCGTCCGACGCCCGGATCTCAGGGTTCGGCGCCATCGTTCCTCCGCTCCTCGAGGCCTGCCCGCCTTTCAGGGCCTGCCCTCTCCATCCATACTGCGCGGTGGGACCGTGCTGCCACGGGTCCTGCTCATCGATCCCGGCGGTCAGTCCCGGCCATCGGCGCCGCGCGGCCATGACGCGTCTCCGTGGCACAGGCCCTGACAGCTCCCTCTACCCATTCTGCGGCGCGGATCCGAGCTTCGCGAACCACTCCCGGCCCTCGTCGAGCGCGGTCAGGACGCGGGGGCCGTCCGGCGTGACCGCGAACGAGTGCTCGAAGTGCGCCGAGGTGCGCCCGTCGGTCGTCACGACCGTCCAGCCGTCGTCGAGCTCGGCGGTCTCCTTCGTGCCGAGGTTCACCATCGGCTCCACCGCGAAGCACATCCCCGGCTCCAGGACGGGCCCGTGGCCGGGCGCCCCGTGGTTGGGGATCAGCGGGTCCATGTGCATCTCGGTGCCGATGCCGTGCCCGCCGTAGCCCTCGACGATGCCGTAGGGGCCCTGAGCGCGGATGTGGGACTCGATCGCGTGGGAGATGTCGGTGAGGCGGGCCCCGGCGCGCCCGGCCGCGAGGCCGTGCCACAGGGACTCCTCCGTGACCTCCAGCAGCCGCCGCTCCTCGTCGGTGATCTCGCCGACCGGCACCGTCACGGCCGCGTCGCCGTGCCAGCCCTCCACGATCGCGCCGCAGTCGATGGACAGGACGTCGCCGTCGCGGAGGATCTTGTCGGCGCGCGGGATGCCGTGCACGATCTCCTCGTTCACCGACGCGCAGATCGTGCCGGTGAAGCCGTGGTAGCCCTTGAACGAGGGGACGCCGCCGTTGTCGCGGATGTGCCGCTCGGCGATCGTGTCCAGGTCCAGGGTGCTCATGCCGGGCTTGACGGATTCGCGCAGCAGTTCCAGCGTCCGGCCGACGAGCAGCCCCGCCGCGCGCATCGACTCGATCTGCTCCGCGGTCTTCATCTGGATCGTGAGCCTACGACGTTTGAACATCTCTCCCCTTGCAGCCCGTCCCCGCACCGGGTCGGTCACTCGCGTACCGGCCCCGGCCGCCATCTCACGCGGCCGGGTCGGGCGCTTCGGTATCGGGACGGGCGTACGGACGCGGAGCCCCGCGCCCATGCCTGCGTCTCTGCGCCGGACCCCGCCGCTTCCCGGCAGGCCCGCCACCGTCTGGCAGGCCCTGCTTCTCCAGCGGGGCCCGCCACTCCGGCGGCCCTACTTCTCCAATGGGCGGAGCGCGGTGAGGGCGCGCTTGGTGACCTCTTCGACCGGGCCCGTCGCGTCGATGCCGACGAGGATGTTCTCGTCGGCATAGAACTGCACCAGCGGCGCCGTATCGTGCCGGTACACCTCCAGGCGGTGCATGACGACCTCTTCCTTGTCGTCGTCGCGCTGGAACAGGTGCCCGCCGCAGTCGTCGCAGATGTCGTCCTGCTTGTCGTCGAAGTCGACGTGCCAGATCCGGCCGCACTTGTCGCAGGTGCGCCGGCCCGACAGCCGCCGGACGACCTCGTCCTCGTCGACGACGAGCTCGAGCACGATGTCGAGGCGCGTGTCCCACTCGGAGAGGATCTTCTTCAACGTCTCGGCCTGCGGGACGTTGCGCGGGAAGCCGTCCAGCAGGAAGCCGTCGCGCGCGTCGTCCTCGCCGAGCCGGTCGCGCACCATCGCGATGGTGACCTCGTCCGGGACGAGGTCACCGCGGTCCATGTACTGCTTGGCCTCCCGGCCGAGCGGCGTCCCGCCACTGACGTTGGCGCGGAAGATGTCACCTGTCGAGATCTTCGGGACCGACAGATGAGATGCGATGAACTGGGCCTGCGTCCCCTTGCCCGCACCCGGGGGGCCCACCAGGACGATACGCACTACCGGAGGAAGCCCTCGTAGTTGCGCTGCTGCAGCTGACTCTCGATCTGCTTCACGGTATCCAGTCCGACGCCGACGATGATGAGGATGCTCGTGCCGCCGAACGGGAAGTCCGAGCTCGCATTCAGGAGTGCGAAGGCGACCATCGGGATGAGGGACACGAGCCCCAGGTAGAGCGCACCGGGTGTGGTGATCCGGGTCAGCACGAAGTCGAGGTACTCGGCGGTCGGCCGACCAGGACGGATACCTGGGATGAATCCACCATACTTCTTCATGTTGTCGGCGACTTCAGTGGGGTTGAAGGTGATCGCGACGTAGAAGTACGTGAAGAAGATGATGAAGACGAAGAAGATCCCCATGTGCCAGGCGTTGTCCTGCTGGAGATAGGGCTGGACCTTTTGCAGCCACTTGGTGTTGGGCCACAGCTGGGTGGCCAGAACCGGCAGGTAGAGCAGGGAGGACGCGAAGATGATCGGGATGATGCCGGCCTGGTTGACCTTCAGCGGGATGTAGGTCGAGGTGCCGCCGTACATGCGGCGGCCCACCATCCGCTTGGCGTACTGGACCGGGATGCGCCGCTGCGCCTGCTCGACGAAGACCACGCCCGCCATGATCGCCAGACCCACCAGGATCACGATCGAGAAGACGAACCCGCCCTTGGACTTGTAGATGCTCCAGAACTGCGCGGGGAAGACCGCGACCACCTGGGTGAAGATCAGGATGGACATGCCGTTGCCGACGCCGCGGTCGGTGACCAGCTCGCCCAGCCACATGATGACGGTCGTGCCCGCCACCATGACGATCACCATGGTGACGATCGGGAAGATGCCCGTGTCGTAAAGGATGTCGCCGCTGCCGGAGATGCCCTGGAACAGCTGGCCGGTGCTCGCCATCGCGACGATGCCGGTCGCCTGCAGGATCGCCAGCCCGACCGTCAGGTACCGGGTGTACTGAGTGATCTTCGTCGTGCCGGCCTGGCCCTCCTTCTTCAGGGCCTCCAGCCGGGGGATCACCACCGTCAGCAGCTGCAGGATGATGCTGGCCGTGATGTACGGCATGATGCCGAGCGCGAAGACCGAGAGCTTCAGCAGCGCGCCGCCGCTGAACAGGTCGACGAGGCCGTAGAGGTTGTTGCTGCCCTTGGCCGCGTCGGCGGTCTCTTTCAGCACCTTCACGTTCACGTTGGGCGCCGGCAGGATCGAGCCGATCCGGAACACCACGATCATGAACAACGTGAAGAGGATTTTCTTACGCAGGTCAGGCGTACGGAAAGCCCGAGCGAACGCGGTCAGCACCATTCCTCCTGCGCGACTGGCGGGTTCATGGCCGCCGAGGGGGCGGTTTCAGGTCCATGAGTTCGGGCGGAGAATACCCGGTGTGACGGCAGAGTGCGCAATCTCACGCAGGGCACCTTCGCTCGTGTGACTCTAACAGCAGATGACACCGGGGCCGCCCCGCCGGGCCCGGTGGCCTCACGGCCCCGGACCTCACGCGGGTACGGCCCCGGCATCGAAGGTTTTCCTTACAGCTCGTCGGCGGATCCGCCGGCGGCGGCGATCTTCTCCTTGGCGGCGCCGGAGAAGGCGTGCGCCTTCACCCGCACCGCGACGGAGATGTCGCCGGTACCGAGGATCTTGACCGGACGGCCGCGGCGCACCGCGCCCTTGGCCGCCAGGTCCTCGGCCGTGACCTCGCCGCCCTCGGGGTAGAGCGCGGCGAGCTTGTCCAGGTTCACGACCTGGAACTCGACCCGGTTCGGGTTCTTGAAGCCCTTCAGCTTCGGAACCCGGCGGATCAGGGGCATCTGGCCGCCCTCGAATCCGACCGGGACGGTGCTGCGGGCCTTCGTGCCCTTGGTGCCGCGACCGGCGGTCTTGCCCTTGGACGCCTCGCCGCGGCCCTTGCGGGTCTTGGCCTTGTTGGCGCCGGGGGCCGGACGCAGGTCGTGCACCTTGAGCGGGGTGCCCTCGGTCTCCGCGGCGGAGTCCTTACCGAGATCAGCCGCCATGTCAGTCGACCTCCTCGACGGTGACCAGGTGCGCCACCGTCCGGATCATGCCGAGCACCTCGGGGCGGTCCTCGCGGACCACGCTCTGCCCGATCTTCTTCAGGCCGAGGGTGCGCAGCGTGTCACGCTGGTTCTGCTTCTCGCTGATCACGGACTTGGTCTGCGTGATCCTCAGGTTGCTCATGACGACGCCGCCTCCGCCCTGGGCTCGCTGCCCGCGGCACGCGCGCGCAGCATGGCCGCCGGGGCGACGTCCTCGATCGGCAGGCCGCGCTTGGCCGCGATCTCCTCGGGACGCTTCAGCGACTTCAGCCCCGCGATCGTGGCGTGCACGATGTTGATCGCGTTGTCGCTGCCCAGCGACTTGCTCAGCACGTCGTGGATGCCGGCGCACTCCAGCACCGCGCGCACCGGGCCACCGGCGATGACGCCGGTACCGGGGCTGGCCGGGCGCAGCAGGACCTCGCCCGCCGCGTCGCGCGCCTGCACCAGGTGCGGGATGGTGCCCTGGATCCGCGGCACCTTGAAGAAGTGCTTCTTGGCCTCTTCGACGCCCTTGGCGATCGCCGCGGGCACCTCCTTGGCCTTGCCGTAGCCGACGCCGACGGTGCCGTTGCCGTCACCGACGATCACCAGGGCGGTGAAGCTGAAGCGACGCCCGCCCTTGACGACCTTGGCGACACGGTTGATCGCCACGACCTTCTCGATGTACGACTGGCCCTTGTCGGCGCCACCGCGGCGGTCGTCGCGGCGGTCGCGACGGTCGCCACCCTGACCGCCGCCACGCCTCTGCGCTGCCATCAGTGGTTCCTCTCGTTCACCTTGTAAAGGGCCATCAGAGCTCGAGGCCCCCCTCACGCGCACCTTCCGCGACAGCGGCGATGCGACCGTGGTACTTGTTGCCGCCGCGGTCGAACACGACCGCGTGGACGCCGGCCTGCTTGGCCCGCTCGGCGACGAGCTCGCCGACCCTGCGGGACTTGGCCGTCTTGTCGCCGGAGTCGGAACGCAGGTCCGCCTCCATCGTCGACGCGCTGGCCAGCGTGTGGCCCTTGTCGTCGTCGATGACCTGGACGAACACGTGCCTGCTGGAGCGGGTCACGACCAGGCGCGGCCGCGCGGCGCTGCCCACGACCTTCTTGCGGACCCGCAGGTGGCGGCGCTTGCGAGCAAGCTGCCGACCGCTCGTGGCCTTGCCGGCCAGGGTCTTGGTGCCTGCCATGACTACTTACCAGCCTTTCCGACCTTGCGGCGGATCTGCTCGCCCTCGTAGCGCACGCCCTTGCCCTTGTACGGGTCGGGCTTGCGCAGCTTGCGGATGCGGGCGGCGATCTCACCGACGAGCTGCTTGTCGATGCCCTCGACGACGAGCTGCGTCGGCCTCTCCACCGTGAAGGTGATGCCCTCCGGCGCCTCGAACGGGATCGGGTGGCTATAGCCGAGCGAGAACTCCACGTTCTTGCCCTTGGCCACCACCCGGTAGCCGACGCCCTGGATGACCAGGGTCTTCTTGTAGCCGTCGGTCACCCCGACGACCATGTTGTTGATCAGCGTCCGGGTGAGCCCGTGCAGGCCGCGAACCTTGTTGAGGTCATTGGGCCGGGAGACGACGAGCCGGCCGTCCTCCTGCGTGACCTCGATGGGCTCGGCGACGGTGTGCGAGAGCGTGCCCTTCGGCCCCTTGACGGTGACCTCGCGGCCTTCGAGCTTCACCTCGACGCCGCTGGGCACGGAAATGGGGAGACGTCCGATACGAGACATTTGAAGTGCCCTCCCCTCACCAGACGTAGGCGAGGACTTCCCCGCCCACTCCACGCTTGCCGGCCTGGCGGTCCGTCATCAGGCCGGAGGACGTCGAGATGATCGCGACGCCCAGCCCGCCCAGGACCTTCGGCAGGTTGTCCTTCTTCGCGTACACGCGCAGACCCGGCTTCGAGACGCGCTTGATGCCGGCGATCGAACGCTCGCGGGTCGGGCCGAACTTCAGCTCGATCAGGAGCTTCTTGCCGACCTCGGCGTCCTCCACGCTCCAGCCCGAGATGTAGCCCTCCTGCTGGAGGATCTCGGCGATGTGCGCCTTGATCTTCGAGTACGGCATCGCCACTGAGTCGTGGTACGCCGAATTCGCGTTGCGCAGACGCGTCAGCATGTCTGCGATCGGGTCGGTCATCGTCATGGCCTACTGGCCCTCCCTCGCCACGGTTTCCTCGGGTTGATGCGGCCCGTGGACCTTTGGCGCGGTCGTGGACGCCTTCTCAGGCGCCCGGTTGGTCATTCATTACAGGCCGGCTTCCGCCGTCCCCGGGGCGGTGCCCCGGGGACGCGGTCACCAGCTGGACTTCGTGATGCCAGGCAGCTCGCCGCGGTGGGCCATCTCCCGGAAGCAGACACGGCACAGGCCGAACTTCCGGTAGACGGAGCGCGGACGCCCGCAGCGCGAGCACCGAGTGTAGGAGCGCACGCCGAACTTCGGCTTCCGCCCCGCCTTGGCGATCAGCGACTTCTTCGCCATGCTCAGTTCTCCTTGAAGGGGAAGCCCAGGAGCTTGAGCAGCGCCCGGCCCTCGTCGTCGGTCTTCGCGGACGTCACGACCGTGATGTCCATGCCCCGCGAGCGGTCGATCTTGTCGGGGTCGACCTCGTGGAACATGACCTGCTCGGTCAGCCCGAAGGTGTAGTTGCCGTTGCCGTCGAACTGCTTCGGCGACAGCCCGCGGAAGTCGCGGATACGGGGCAGCGCCGTGGCGAGCAGGCGGTCCAGGAACTCCCACATCCGGTCGCCGCGCAGCGTGGCGTGCGCGCCGATCGGCATGCCCTCGCGCAGCTTGAACTGCGCGATGGACTTGCGGGCCCGGTTCACCGCGGGCTTCTGCCCGGTGATCGCCGCCAGGTCGCGGACGGCGCCCTCGATCAGCTTGGCGTCCTTGGCCGCGTCGCCGACCCCCATGTTGACCACGATCTTGGTCAGCGAGGGGACCTGCATGACGTTGTCGTAGCCGAACTGCTCGCGCATCTTGCCCGCGATCTCCTCGCGGTAGCGCAGCTTCAGCCTCGGCGCCGGGACGGGACGCTCGGTGGTCTCGGTCATCGGTCTCAGATCTCCTTACCGCTACGGCGCGAGATCCGAACCTTCGTGCCGTCGTCGTTCGTGCGGTAACCGACCCGGGCCGGCTTGCCGTCCTCGACGATCGCGACGTTGCTGACGTGCAGCGGCGCCTCGACCGTGACGCGACCGCTCTCCTTGCCGGCACGCTGCTGGTCGGCCTTGATGTTCTTGGTGATGAGGTTGACGCCCTCGACGACGACCCGCTCCTCGCGGGGGATGACGCGCAGGACCTTGCCCGTCGCGCCCTTGTCCTTGCCGGCGATGACGATGACCTCGTCGCCCTTGCGGATCTTCATCAGAGCACCTCCGGCGCGAGCGAGATGATGCGCATGAACTTCTTCTCGCGCAGTTCGCGGCCCACCGGGCCGAAGATACGGGTGCCGCGGGGGTCGCCGCCGTCCTTGATCAGGACGGCGGCGTTCTCGTCGAAGCGGATGTAGGAGCCGTCCGGGCGCCGGCGCTCCTTGCGGGTGCGCACGACGACCGCCTTGACGACGTCACCCTTCTTCACGCCGGCGCCGGGAAGGGCGTCCTTCACCGTCGCGACGATGATGTCGCCGACTCCCGCGTAGCGCCGACCCGAGCCGCCGAGAACCCGGATGCAAAGGATCTCCTTCGCACCCGTGTTGTCGGCGACCTTGAGTCGCGACTCCTGCTGGATCACGTCTAACTCCTGTTCGTCACACCGGTTCTCGGCCGCCCCCTTCGCGGGCGCCGAGCCTGGTGGAACCAGACTGTGGTCAGTGGCGGGACTGGGTCCCGCGGGCCCGAGGGCCCTACTTGGCCTTCTCGAGGATCTCCACCACGCGCCACCGCTTGGTGGCCGACAGCGGGCGGCTCTCCATGAGACGGACGCGGTCGCCGACGCCGCACTCGTTGGCCTCGTCGTGCGCCTTGTAGTTCTTCGTGCGGCGGATCACCTTGTGGTACTTGGGGTGCTTCACGCGGTCCTCGACGGACACGACCACGGTCTTGTCCATCTTGTCGCTGACCACGAGACCCTCAAGGATCTTGCGGCTGCTCCGCTGCTCGGTCTGCTGCTCGGTCATTCCTTGCCCTCCGCGGCGTCCTCGACCGTCACGATGCCGAGCTCGCGCTCCCGCATCACGGTGTAGATGCGGGCGATCTCGCGCTTGACGGTGCGCAGTCGCCCGTGGCTCTCAAGCTGGCCGGTGGCGGCCTGGAAGCGGAGGTTGAACAGCTCCTCCTTGGCCTCCTTGAGCTTGGTGACCAGGACGTCCTCGGGCTCGGTCCGCAGGTCGTCGGCGGCAAGACCCTTGGCCATCAGGACTCACCCACCTCTCGCTTAACAATCTTGCAGGTCAATGAGCACAGCATCGGCAGCTTGTGATGCTTGGACATCAGCTCTCACCGACCTCACGCTTGACGATCTTGCACTTCATCGGCAGCTTGTGGATCGCGCGGGTGAGCGCCTCCCGAGCGACTTGCTCGTTCGGGTAGGAGATCTCGAACAGCACGCGGCCGGGCTTGACGTTGGCCACCCACCACTCCACCGAGCCCTTGCCGGAGCCCATGCGGGTCTCGGCGGGCTTCTTGGTCAGCGGACGGTCCGGGAAGATGTTGATCCAGACCTTGCCGCCGCGCTTGATGTGGCGGGTCATGGCGATACGCGCGGCCTCGATCTGCCGGTTGGTCACGTACGCGCTCTCGACGGCCTGGATGCCGTACTCGCCGAACGTCACCCTCGTGCCGCCCTTGGCCATGCCGCGGCGCTTCGGGTGGTGCTGCTTGCGGTGCTTGACCTTGCGAGGGATCAGCATCGGTTACTCAGCTCCCCTCACCCTGCGGAGCAGCCTCGGCGGTCGGCGCCGGCTGCTCGGAACCCTGCTGCTGCTTCTGCTCGCCGCCGCGGCCGCCGCCGGCGCCTGCGGCGCCACCGCGTCCGCCGCGTCCGCCGCGGCCGCCGCCACGGCGGTCGCCACCGCGGCGCTCACGGCCACCGCCGCCGCCACCGGTGGCGCGCTGCTGCGCGGCCTTCTGCTCGCGCTCGGCGCGCGTCGCCGCGGCCTCGCCCTTGTAGATCCACACCTTGACGCCGATGCGGCCGAACGTCGTACGGGCCTCGTAGAACCCGTAGTCGATGTCGGCGCGCAGCGTGTGCAGCGGGACCTGGCCCTCGCGGTAGAACTCCGACCGCGACATCTCGGCGCCGCCGAGGCGACCGCCGCACTGGACCTTGATGCCCTTGGCGCCCGACTTCATCGCGGACTGGATCGCCTTGCGCATGGCGCGGCGGAACGCGACGCGGCTGGACAGCTGCTCGGCCACGCCCTGCGCGACGAGCTGGGCGTCGATCTCGGGGTTCTTCACCTCGAGGATGTTCAGCCGGACCTGCTTGCCGGTCAGCTTCTCCAGGTCGCCGCGAAGGCGCTCGGCCTCCGCGCCGCGGCGGCCGATGACGATGCCCGGCCGGGCGGTGTGGATGTTGACCTCTACGCGGTCACGGGTCCGCTCGATCTCCACCTTGGAGATGCCCGCCCGGTCCATGCCCTTCTGCAGCATGCGCCGGATCTGGACGTCTTCCTTGACGTAGTCCTTGTAGAGCTTGTCGGCGAACCACACGGACTTGTGGTCGGTGGTGATGCCGAGCCGGAACCCGTGCGGGTTGATCTTCTGACCCACTACCGGGCCCTCCTCGTCTTCTTACCGCCGCCGGACGCCCCGCTCGAGGCTTCCTCGCGCGACTCCACGACCACGGTGATGTGGCTCGTGCGCTTGTTGATGCGGTAAGCCCGGCCCTGGGCGCGGGGGCGGAAACGCTTGAGCGTCGGCCCCTCGTCCACCCACGCGCGGCTGACGACGAGCGTGCCCGAGTCGAGCTTGAAGTTGTGCTCGGCGTTGGCGATGGCACTCGCCAGCACCTTGCCCACCGGCTCACTCGCTGCCTGGGGGGCGAACCGCAGCACCGCCTGAGCCTCCGCGGCAGGCAGGCCGCGGATGAGGTCCACCACGCGGCGGGCCTTCCTGGGCGTGACGCGGATGAACCGCGCCTGGGCCCTGGCTTCCATCGCTGTTCCCTCTCTCCTACGTGCTAACTGCTCTGCCTGCTCAGCCTCGGCGGCTGCGGCGGTCTTCCTTGACGTGGCTGCGGAACGTGCGCGTCGGCGCGAACTCGCCGAGCTTGTGTCCCACCATGGCGTCGGTGATGAACACCGGGACGTGCTTGCGGCCGTCGTGCACGGCGATCGTGTGACCGATCATGTCCGGCACGATCATGGAGCGCCGCGACCACGTCTTGATGACGTTCTTGGTGCCCTTCTCGTTCTGCACGTCCACCTTCTTCATGAGGTGGTCGTCCACGAACGGGCCCTTCTTCAGGCTACGTGGCATGACGAGCGACTCCTACCGCTTCTTCTTGCTGCGACGACGGACGATCAGCCGGTCGCTCGACTTGTTCGCCTGGCGAGTGCGGCCTTCCTTCTTACCGGCCGGGTTCACCGGGTGCCGGCCACCGGAGGTCTTGCCCTCACCACCACCGTGCGGGTGGTCGATCGGGTTCATGGCCACGCCGCGGACGGTCGGGCGCTTGCCCTTCCACCGCATGCGGCCGGCCTTGCCCCAGTTGATGTTCGACTGCTCGGCGTTGCCGACCTCGCCGACCGTCGCGCGGCAGCGCACGTCCACCATCCGCATCTCGCCGGAGGGCATGCGCAGCGTGGCGTACTTGCCCTCCTTGGCCAGCAGCTGGACGCCGGCGCCCGCGCTGCGGGCGATCTTGGCGCCGCCGCCGGGGCGGAGCTCGATGGCGTGCACGACCGTACCGGTCGGGATGTTGCGCAGCGGAAGGCAGTTGCCCGGCTTGATGTCCGCGCCCGGCCCGTTCTCCACCCGGTCGTTCTGGCGCAGGCCGCGCGGGGCGAGGATGTAGCGCTTCTCGCCGTCGGCGTAGTGCAGCAGCGCGATCCGCGCGGTGCGGTTCGGGTCGTACTCGATGTGCGCGACCTTCGCCGGGACGCCGTCCTTGTCGTGCCGGCGGAAGTCGATCACGCGGTAGGCGCGCTTGTGCCCGCCGCCCTGGTGCCGGGTCGTGATGCGGCCGTGGTTGTTGCGGCCGCCCTTCTTGGGGAGCGGACGCAGCAGCGACTTCTCGGGCTCGCGGCGCGTGACCTCGACGAAGTCGGCCACGCTGGACCCGCGACGACCCGGAGTCGTCGGCTTGTAATTACGGATGCCCATCTTTTTCGTTCATCCCTTGTCTGTCTTCGGGACGACCTGGCCTGCTTAGGCCGGGCCGCCGAAGATGTCGATCCGCTCGCCCTCGGCGAGGCTGACGATGGCGCGCTTGGTGTCCTTGCGCTTGCCGTAGCCGAACCGGGTGCGCTTGCGCTTGCCCTGACGGTTGAGCGTGTTCACGCTCGTCACCTTGACGCCGAACACCGACTCGACGGCCTGCTTGATCTGCGTCTTGTTGGCGTCCGGGCGGACGACGAACGTGTACTTGTTCTCGTCGAGCAGCCCGTAGCTCTTCTCCGAGACGACCGGCGCGATGATGACGTCGCGGGGGTCAGCGATCTTGTTCATGTGCGACCCTCCTCACTTCTTCTTCGCGCGCGAGACGAACTCGTCGTACGCCGTCTTCGTGAAGACGACGTCGTCGTTCACCAGCACGTCGTAGGTGTTGAGCTGGTCAGAGACGATCACGTGCACGCTCGGCTCGTTGCGCAGGCTCTTCCAGGTCACGTCGTCCTCGCGGTCCAGGACCAGCAGGACGCGCTTGGCTCCGGTGACGTCGCGCAGCGCCTTCAGCGCCGTCTTCGTCTTCGGGGTGTCGCCCTCGATGAGGTTGTCGACCACGTGCACCCGGCCGAACCGGGCCCGGTCGGACAGGGCGCCGCGCAGCGCGGCGGCCTTCATCTTCTTGGGCGTCCGCTGCGAGTAGTCCCGCGGCTGCGGGCCGTGCACGACGCCGCCGCCGGCGAACTGGGGCGCGCGGGTCGAGCCCTGGCGGGCGCGGCCGGTGCCCTTCTGCCGGTACGGCTTCTTGCCACCGCCGGAGACGTCGCCCCGGGTCTTGGTGGCGTGCGTGCCCTGGCGCGCCGCGGCCAGCTGCGCCACCACGACCTGGTGGATCAGCGGCACGCTGGTCTTCGCGTCGAAGACCTCGGCGGGAAGGTCGATGTCGAGCTTGGAGGTAAGGGGCCCTCCTCCGTCGGTCCCCTGACCTCCGGAAGTGCTCTGCTTACTGGTTCCCTCGCTGCGCTCGGTCACTTGCCCGCTCCCTTCACTGCGTCGCGAACCAGCACCACGCCGCCGTTGGGACCGGGAACCGCGCCCTTGATGAGCAGCAGGTTCTTCTCCGCGTCGATGGCGTGGACGGTCAGGTTCTGCACGGTGGTACGGGCGTTGCCGTGCCGTCCCGCCATGCGGAGGCCCTTGAAGACGCGACCAGGGGTCGCGCAGCCGCCGATCGAACCCGGCGAGCGGTGCTTGCGCTGGGTGCCGTGCGAGGCGCCGAGGCCCTTGAAGCCGTGGCGCTTCATGACACCGGCGGTGCCCTTGCCCTTGCTCGTGCCGGTAACGTCGATCTTCTGGCCGGCCTCGAAGACGCTGGCGGTGATCTCCTGGCCGAGTTCGAACTCGGTGGTGTCGTCAGCCCGCAGTTCGACGAGGTAGCGGCGCGGCGTGACGCCGGCCTTCTCGAAGTGACCCGTGCTCGGCTTGTTCACCTTGCGCGGGTCGATCTGCCCGAACCCGAGCTGGACGGCGGTGTAGCCGTCCTTCTCCTGGGTCTTGAGCTGGGTCACGACACACGGCCCGGCCTGGACGACGGTCACCGGAACGATCCGGCCCTCATCGTCGAAGACCTGGGTCATGCCGAGCTTCTCGCCCAGGACGCCCTTCCTCTGCTTACTCATCTCTCGGTGCGTCCCTTAGAGCTTGATCTCGATGTCAACGCCGGCCGGAAGGTCGAGTCGCATCAGCGAGTCGACCGTCTTGGGCGTCGGGTCGATGATGTCGATCAACCGCTTGTGCGTGCGCATCTCGAAGTGCTCGCGGCTGTCCTTGTACTTGTGCGGCGAGCGGATGACGCAGTACACGTTCTTCTCGGTCGGCAGCGGCACCGGGCCCGCGACCTTGGCGCCCGTCCGCGTCACCGTCTCAACGATCTTCTTCGCGGAGGTGTCGATGACCTCGTGGTCGTAGGCCTTGAGCCGGATGCGGATCTTCTGTCCCGCCATGGTGGCCTCGGTGTCCTTTGCTGTAGTGCCGCTGTTTACTTCACTGGTCGTGACGCGGCGGCCCGGTCTGTGCCTTTTCCGGGGGGCGACCCCCGGACCCCCGCGAGAAGCAGGGAGCCCGCGAACCGGGCCGCCGCGTGACGAGGGGTGTTACTTGATGACCTTGGTGACGCGACCGGCGCCGACCGTCCGGCCACCCTCACGGATGGCGAACTTCAGGCCCTCCTCCATGGCGACGGGCTGGATCAGCTCGACGCGCATCTCGGTGTTGTCGCCCGGCATGACCATCTCGGTGCCCTCGGGGAGGTTCACCACGCCGGTGACGTCCGTGGTCCGGAAGTAGAACTGCGGACGGTAGTTGTTGAAGAACGGCGTGTGGCGGCCGCCCTCGTCCTTGGACAGGATGTAGACCTGCGCCTCGAACTCGGTGTGCGGGGTGTTGGTGCCCGGCTTGATGACACACTGGCCGCGCTCGACGTCCTCGCGCTTGATGCCGCGCAGGAGCAGGCCGACGTTGTCGCCCGCCTGGCCCTGGTCGAGGAGCTTGCGGAACATCTCGACACCGGTGACGGTGGTCGAGGTGGACTCCGGCTTGATGCCGATGATGTCGACGGTCTCGTTGACGTTGACGACACCGCGCTCGATGCGGCCGGTCACGACGGTGCCGCGGCCGGTGATCGAGAAGACGTCCTCGATCGGCATCAGGAAGGGCTTCTCGGTGTCGCGCACCGGCTCCGGCACGTTCTCGTCGACGGCGTTCATCAGCTCGACGATCGACTCGGACCACTTCTCGTCGCCCTGCAGCGCCTGGAAGGCGGAGACGCGCACGACCGGGACGTCGTCGCCCGGGAACTCGTACTCCGACAGCAGCTCGCGGACCTCGAGCTCGACGAGCTCCAGGATCTCCTCGTCGTCCACCATGTCGCACTTGTTCAGCGCGACGACGATGTAGGGGACGCCGACCTGGCGGGCCAGGAGCACGTGCTCCTTGGTCTGCGGCATCGGGCCGTCGGTGGCGGCGACCACCAGGATGGCGCCGTCCATCTGCGCCGCACCGGTGATCATGTTCTTGATGTAGTCCGCGTGACCCGGGCAGTCGACGTGCGCGTAGTGCCGCGCCTCGGTCTGGTACTCGACGTGCGCGATCGAGATGGTGATCCCGCGCTCGCGCTCCTCCGGCGCCTTGTCGATGTCCTCGAAAGGCGTGTAGGGGTTGAGGTCCGGGAACTTGTCGTGGAGCACCTTGGTGATCGCCGCGGTAAGCGTGGTCTTACCGTGGTCGATGTGTCCAATGGTGCCGATGTTCACGTGCGGCTTCGTCCGCTCGAACTTGGCCTTCGCCACTGGTTGCTCCTTGTTGCGATCCTCGGCCGCCTAGACGACCGCTTCGATGTACGTCCTTGGTGATCTGTGGGCAGGCCCGGTACTACTCGCCCCGCGCCTTGGCGATGATCTCCTGCGCGACGTTCGAGGGAACCTCGGCGTAGGAGTCGAACTGCATGGTGAAGACAGCCCGGCCCTGGGTCTTGCTGCGCAGATCACCCACGTAGCCGAACATCTCGGACAGAGGCACGAGCGCCTTGATGACGCGCATGCCATGCCGCTCGTCCATGGACTGGACCTGGCCGCGGCGGCTGTTGAGGTCGCCGATCACGTCGCCCATGTTCTCCTCGGGCGTGGTGACCTCGACGGACATCATCGGCTCCAGCAGCGTGGGGGACGCCTTGCGGGCGGCCTCCTTGAACGCCATGGAACCGGCGACCTTGAACGCCATTTCCGAGGAGTCGACCTCGTGGTAGGCGCCGTCCTGCAGGGTGACCTTGACGCCCACCATCGGGTAGCCGGCGAGGACACCGAACTCTGCGGCCTCCTGGCAGCCCGCGTCGACCGACGGGATGTACTCCCGCGGGATGCGGCCACCGGTGACCTTGTTCTCGAACTCGTAGCCGTCGGACCCGCCGCCCAGGGGCTCCAGGTCGATGATCACGCGGCCGAACTGGCCGGAGCCACCCGTCTGCTTCTTGTGGGTGTACTCGACCTTCTCGACCTTGCGGCTGATCGTCTCGCGGTAGGCCACCTGCGGCTTGCCGACGTTGGCGTCGACCTTGAACTCGCGCTTCATCCGGTCGACGAGGATCTCCAGGTGGAGTTCGCCCATGCCGGAGATGACGGTCTGGCCGGTGTCCTCTTCGGTGCGGACCTGGAAGGACGGGTCCTCCTCGGCCAGCCGCTGGATCGCGGTGCCCAGCTTCTGCTGGTCGGCCTTGGTCTTCGGCTCGATCGCGACGTGGATGACCGGCGCCGGGAAGTTCATCGACTCCAGCACGATCGGGTTCTTGTCGTCGCTCAGCGTCTCACCGGTGGTGGTCTGCTTGAGGCCCATCACCGCGACGATGTCGCCGGCGCCCGCGCGCTCGATCTCGGTGCGCTTGTTGGCGTGCATCCGGTAGATCTTGCCGATGCGCTCCTTGCGCTCCTTGACGGAGTTCATCACGTTCGCGCCCGACTCCATCACGCCGGAGTAGACGCGCACGAAGGTGAGCTTGCCCAGGTGCGGGTCGCTCGCGATCTTGAACGCGAGCGCCGAGAACGGCTCGTCCTCGCTCGGCTTGCGGGTGAGGACCTTCTCCTCGTCGCGGACGGCGTGGCCCTCGATGGCCTCCACGTCCAGCGGCGAGGGGAGGTAGCGGACGATCGCGTCCAGCAGCGGCTGCACGCCCTTGTTCTTGAAGGCCGTGCCGCAGGTCACCGGGGTGAGCTTCGCGGCGATCGTCGCGCGGCGGATGCCGTCGTGCAGCTGCTCCACGGTGGGCTCCTCGCCCTCCAGGTACAGCTCCATGATCTCGTCGTCGTTCTCCGCGAGGGTCTCGACGAGCTTGTCGTGCCACTCGCGGGCCGTCTCGGCGTGCGACTCGGGGATGTCGAGCGTGTCGTACATCTCGCCGAGCTTGGCCTCCTCGTTCCACACGAGGGCCTTCATCCGGACGAGGTCGACGACGCCCTTGAAGTCGGACTCGGCGCCGATCGGCAGCTGCAGCACCAGCGGCGTCGCGTTCAGCCGGTTCTCGATCATGTCGACGCAGCGGTGGAACTCCGCGCCGACCCGGTCGAGCTTGTTGACGAAGCACATGCGCGGCACGCCGTACCGGTCGGCCTGGCGCCACACGGTCTCGGACTGGGGCTCCACGCCGGCGACACCGTCGAACACCGCGACGGCGCCGTCGAGCACCCGCAGGTTGCGCTCCACCTCGATGGTGAAGTCGACGTGCCCGGGGGTGTCGATGATGTTGATCGTGTGCTTGACGTCGTCGACGGGCCATTCGCAGGTGGTGGCGGCGGAGGTGATGGTGATCCCCCGCTCCTGCTCCTGCTCCATCCAGTCCATGGTGGCGGCGCCGTCGTGCACCTCGCCGATCTTGTAGCTCATCCCCGTGTAGTACAGGATGCGCTCGGTCGTGGTGGTCTTGCCCGCGTCGATATGGGCCATGATCCCGATGTTGCGGACCTTGGCCAGGTCTACACCGGTTTTGGTAGCCACTGCCGTCCTCGCGTCGTCTCTCGTCGTTGCAGATCCGCCGGGATTACCAGCGGTAGTGGGCGAAGGCCTTGTTGGACTCCGCCATCTTGTGCGTGTCCTCGCGCTTCTTGACAGACGCGCCAAGACCGTTGCTGGCGTCGAGCAGCTCGTTCATCAGCCGCTCGGTCATGGTCTTCTCGCGGCGCTGCCGGGAGTAGACCACCAGCCAGCGCAGGGCGAGGGTGGTGCTGCGCGCCGGCCGCACCTCGACGGGGACCTGGTAGGTCGCGCCACCGACGCGGCGGCTGCGCACCTCCAGGGTGGGCTTGACGTTGTCGAGCGCGCGCTTCAGCGTGACGACCGGGTCGTTGCCGGTCTTCTCACGGGCGCCCTCGAGGGCGTCGTACACGATGTTCTGCGCGATGGACCGCTTGCCGTCCAGGAGAATCTTGTTGATGAGCGCGGTGACCAGCGGCGAGTTGTACACCGGGTCAGCGATCAGCTGGCGCTTGCCAGCGGGGCCCTTGCGCGGCATCAGCTCTTCTCCTTCTTCGCGCCGTAGTGGCTGCGTCCCTGCTTGCGGTTCCGGACGCCCTGGGTGTCGAGGGAACCGCGAATGATCTTGTACCGAACGCCGGGGAGGTCCTTCACACGGCCGCCGCGCACGAGCACGATCGAGTGCTCCTGCAGGTTGTGGCCGACGCCCGGAATGTAGGCCGTGACCTCGATCCCACTGGTCAGCCGGACACGGGCGACCTTCCGGAGCGCGGAGTTCGGCTTCTTGGGCGTCGTCGTGTAGACGCGCGTGCAGACGCCCCGGCGCTGGGGGCTGCCCTTGAGCGCGGGCGTCTTGTTCTTGGTCACCTTGTCCTGGCGGCCCTTGCGGACCAGCTGCTGGATCGTGGGCACCGCGTCTCCGTCTTCCTCGTACCGAGCCGGTAAGTCCTATTGCTGCAATCACCACCTCAGGTGAGGCTGTGACCTGCCGGTTTCCCGACCTCTCCGACCCCCGCGGTCGGGCGTGTCGTCACCTCACGGAAATACAACCGCGCGAAACCGACACAGACCGCCCGGCCCTTACCTGGGCCGAATCAAGCCGGGGAGTAGATGCGGCGCTGGGGCTGGCCTCCCGGCCTCGCCGACGCGCACGCATAGCGGCCCGCACACAGCGGGCACAAGTGAAGAGGTTACCGACCACTAGCCCAAAGTGCAAAGCGAGGGGCTGTGCCTATGGCAGTGCTCTCCTTCTTCGGGCCTGGCGGCCCTCCATCGTCGAGCACTGCTGTGTTTACTGCACTGCTCTCCTTCTTCGGGCCTGGCGGCCCTCCATCGTCGAGCACTGCTGCGATCGCTGGCATCGCTCCGGCTCGCCTTGCGGCTCGCTGCGCGATCAGATTCTTGCTTCGCTCGAATCTGGCTTCGCACGCGATCGCGGCGGCCGGGGGGGCGGGGCGGTCGGGTCCTCAGGCGGTCGACGGTGGTCGGCGGCCGGGGTCGACTCTGCTGCATTGTGACCTACATTCCCGCGCTTGGGGAAGTCGTGGCGCAGCTTTTGTGCGATCCCCGGCCGTCTCCGGGTTCTGGGCGTGTCGCGTCTTACAGGACGAAAGCGACGACCAGCACCACGATGATCACCAGGGCGGCCACGCCGCCGCCTACCAGGAGGAGGGTGTTCTTGTTGCCCTTGCCCTCTTCGGTCCCGTAGGTGGACTGCTGACCGTATTGGCCCTGCTGTCCGTACTGCGGGTGCTGACCGTGTGTCTGCTGGCCGGACTGGCCGGGCTGGCCGTAGGCCTGCGGCTGGCCGAACTGCTGGCCCTGCTGCTGCTCGCCGCCGGGCTGGCCGAACTGCTGGCCGTAGCCCTGCTGGGGCTGCTGGCCGAAGTCCTGCTGCTGGCCGTAGGCCTGCTGGCCGAACTGCTGTTGCTGCTCGCCCTGCTGGCCGCCGAACTGCTGCTGGCCGTAACCCTGCTGCTGCTCGCCCTGGCCGCCGGGCTGGCCGTAGCCGGGCTGCTGGCCGAACTGCTGCTGCGGCTGCTGCTGGCCCCACTGCTGCTGGCCCATGTCGAGACGGGTGTGCTCGGCCATCCCGGGCGCCTCGGCGGCGTGCCGTCCCTGGGGCTCGGCCGCGTGCCGGCCCTGGGAGGCGGCGGACGGGTCGAACGCCTCGGTCGGGCGCGCGTCCTCCACGTTGCTCTCGCCGGGAGGACGGTACAGGTCGTCCACCGAAGGACCGGGCTGCTGGGAACCGGCGCCGTAACCGGACTCGGGCGGCGGCACCATCATGGTCCGCTCATGGTCGGCCTGCCCCTGCTGGCCTCCCTGCTGGCCACCGCCGGGCCGGGACGCCTCCGGCGTCCAGGGCTCGGGCGTCGACGGCGGGGTCGGAGCCTGCCACGGCTCGGCCGGGGCCTCGTGCTTGCGCTCGGGTCCGGTGGCGACCGGGATGTCGGTGCCGGGCGACCAGTGCAGCGTCGCCTGGTCGTCCACTACGGGACGCTGCGGCTGCTCGTGACCGGACTCCTGCTGCTCGGACTGCGGAGCCTGCTCGCCGGGCGCGCCCGCTTCGGGCGATCCGAACCCGCCGTACTGGGGCTGGCCGAACTGAGGCTGCTGCTCCTGGGAGCCGCCGTGCATCGGCTGCTGCGGGTACCCGGCCTGCTGCTGCGGGGGCTGCTGACCGTACTGCGGCTGCTCGTACTGGGGCTGCTCGGGCTGCTGGCCCCACGAGGGCTGCTCCGGCTGCTGACCGTACTGGGGCTGGCCGTACTGCGGCTGCTCGTACTGCGGCGGCTCGTACTGGGGCTGCTGCTCCTGCGGGGGCGGGAATCCGCCCGGGCCGGGGGGCGCGCCGTAGGGCATCTGCCCGGCGGGCTGCTGGCCGTAGGGGGACTGCTGTTCCTGCGGGGCACCGAAGGGGGGCGGCGGCGGAGGCTGCTCGCCGAACTGCTGCATCGGCTGCTCGACCATCGTGGGGGGCGGCGGGGGCGGCGCCTGCCGGTCCTCGTCACGGGGCTGAGCCGGGGGGCGGCCGCCGAGCTGCGGAGCGCCGAACACCACGGTGCGGTCTCCCAGCGGCCGGGCGGGGGGCTCCTGGCCCTCCGGCGGCCTGGGCTGACCCTCCTCTTCCGGCATCGGCCGCTGCGGTCCCTGCGTGCCGTCGTTCTCGGTCATCGTCGGGCTCCTTCAGCGCCGTCGTCCCGGGGCTCCTCAGCTCCCGGAAGTCCGGAGACGCGCGGCGCATAACGCGGCCTCCGAACCTTCTCACCCATGTCCCCACGTGGCGGGCCGCCATGCGTGGGCGTTCTCGCAACCAGCCTGCCCCGATAGCCGGTGGTATCGCAAATCACCACCCCTGATAGACGCGGGACGCCTCCGGGGCGTTCCGCCCCGGAGGCGTCCTCCGTCGAAATCGTCAGGAATGCCCGATGACCGCGTGTGGCCGGTACGGCGCCTCCATCCGCTCGATCTCCTTCTCCTCCAGCCGGATGTCCGCGGCGGCGATCGCGTCGTCCATGTGAGTGAGTTTTGTCGCTCCCACGATCGGCGCGGTGACGCCCGGCTTGGCGAGCAGCCAGGCCAGCGCCGCCTGCGCCGCCGGCACGCCCCGTCCCTCCGCGACCTCGCGGACGGCGTCCACGACGTCGAAGTCCGACTCCGTGTACAGGCTGTCGCCGAAGGAGTCGTTCTGGGACCGGACGGTCTTGCGCTCGCCGCCCCTCTCCCGGTTTCCCGCGAGCATGCCCCGTGCAAGAGGGCTCCACGGGATGACGCCCACGCCCTGGTCCGCACAGAGCGGCATCATCTCCCGCTCCTCTTCCCTGTAGACCAGGTTGTAGTGGTTCTGCATGGAGACGAACTTCGTCCAGCCGTGCTTGTCCGCGGCGTGCTGCGCCTTGGCGAACTGCCAGGCGTACATGCTGGACGCTCCGATGTACCGGGCCTTGCCCGCCTTCACTACGTCGTGCAGGGCCTCCATGGTCTCCTCGATGGGCGTCCCGTAGTCCCAGCGGTGGATCTGGTAGAGGTCGACGTAGTCGGTGCCGAGCCGGGCCAGGGAGGCGTCGATGCCCGCCATGATGTGCTTGCGCGACAGGCCCTCGTCGTTCGGGCCGTCTCCCATGGGGAGGCACACCTTGGTCGCCAGCACGTAGTCGTCCCTGCGGGAGAACAGCTTCGGCAGGAGGCGTCCGGTGATCTCCTCGCTGACACCGTTCGAGTACACGTCGGCGGTGTCGAAGAACGTCACGCCGCCCTCCACCGCCCGCCGGACGATCGGCAGCGCCGCGTCCTCGTCCAGGGCCCACGGCCGGACCGCGGGGTCGCCGTAGCTCATCATGCCGAGGCAGATCCGCGAGACCCTCATGCCGGTCTTTCCGAGCCGTACCTGTTCCATGGCGTTTCTCCTCTCAACGTTCTCCACGGTGCACCGCCACCCCGGCGATCACCAACCCCACTCCGACGACCTCCGCCGGGGAGGGCACCTGCCGCAGCACCACCAGCCCGGTCACGGCGGCGGTCGCCGGAAGCAGCGACACCATCAGCGCGTAGGTGGCACGGCTGAGCCGCGCCATCGCGAGCTGGTCACAGACGTACGGGATGACCGACGAGGAGATCCCGACGCCGACACCCGCCGCGAGCACGACCGGATCGGTCAGCACGGGCACCGCCTGCACGCCGCCGATGGGAAGGGCCACCACGCTCGCCGCGACCATCGCCATGGCAAGCCCGTCGATCCCACCAGCGCCTCCCGAGCCTGCGGCGCTGTCGGACTCGGCGGCGGCGCTGTTGGTTTGGGCGGCCTTGTGGGCGACGACGATGTACAACGCGAACAGCGCGGCGTTGGCGAACGCGAAGACGAACCCGAGCGGCTCCCCTTCTATCCGCACCTCCGTCAGGACGTACACGCCCCCCACCGCCGCGACGAGTGCGACGAGGTTGCGCCTTGTCCTTATACCTAGGGCCGCCAGGACGATGACGGGCAGGAACTCGATCGCCGCCACGGTCGCCAGGGGCAACCGTGCGATCGCCATATAGAAGGACGAGTTCATCACCGCGAGCACGGCGCCCCACACCAGGACCGTCCGCCAGGTGTGGCGCGTGAACGTCCGCCAGGGCCTGCGCCAGAGGGCGAAGACGACGGCGGCGCTCCAGATCCGTACCCCGGCCACGCCCAGAGGGCCGACGCGGGAGAACAGGAGCACGGCGAACGAGGGTCCCAGGTAGTGGAAGACCGCACTTCCGACAAAGTACGACCAGGGCGGAAAGCGCATGGCCGTATCGTCGGCCGGTCCGTAAATTGGAGGAATGGCGAACCGAAGGGGCCGACCGGGCCGCGCCTACGAACCCAAGCCGCTCGACCCGATCGACCTACGGATCCTCACGGAGCTGCAGCGGGACGGCCGGGCGTCCCTCGCGGAGCTGGGCCGGCGCGTCGCCCTGTCCGCCCCGGCCGTCGCCGAACGCGTCCAGCGCCTGGAGGACACCGGCGTCATCACCGGCTACCACGCCACCGTCGACCCGGTCGCGCTCGGCTTCCCGATCGCCGTCCTCGTCCGGGTGAGCCCGAGCCCGCGCGAGCTGAGCCGCATCCCGAAGATCGCCGACGAGATCCCGCAGATCGTGGAGTGCCACCGCATCACGGGCGACGACTGCTTCTACTTCATCGCGCACCTGCGCACCGTCGAGGAGCTCGAACCGATCCTCGACCGCTTCACCCCGTACGCGAAGACGACGACGTCGATCCTCCAGTCGGCCCCGGTCCCCCGCCGCCCCCTCCCGCTCGCCTGACATGGCGAGCGGCCGTCCCGTGTGGGACGGGCCCCTCTCAGCTCAACCGGTGGACGGGCAGCATCTGCCTGCCTTCAATGGCCTGTCGCGAGGCCCACGCGGGGTCCCGCGCGAGCCGAGAACCGGCCGCGGCCCATGCGCCAGTTGCTGCGATGGGTACTGATTATCGATGTGAACTTGGCAAAAGATGCCACCGGGAGGTGCTCTCCCGGCGGCTGGAGGGGATTGGGCACGACTGTCTAGCCAGGTCGTCCAGATGTTGATTGTCGGGTCGCAGAGTGGATGGCCCGGCGATATCCGACAACGGCGAGCGGTAAGTGCCGGGTTGATCGTTCGGCCGGCGACCGAAGGTCCTTTGGAGGGTCCATGGCCTAAGGTTGCGGCCTGCACTTACGGCGAGCCGGACCGGCATCAATGCCGGGTCTCCGACGCGGTCCGAGCGGAAGCGAAGACCTGGCGCCGAGCCGGCCCGGTGCGGCCGCAGACCGCCTTGAACCATTGGTGAAGCAGGTTGGGTTCGGGCCGGGCCCGTGTTGTCCTGCCGCTTGGCGGGCTGTCTGGGCTGCATGATCGGCGCGAGCCTGACGCGGCTCGGTGAGGATGACCGGGTAGCGGCGTGGCTTGGAGGAGAAGTGCTCGTCGTACCCCAAGCGTGTGAGCCCACTTGCGTCGATGTGGGTCGTGCTGGGTGCCCGCGCGAGGCGGGAACCGATCTGCGGCATCCGGCTCCAGTGTCGACCGGCATCGTCCAGCCGATTTGACCCTGTCCCTTCTCGGCGAGATGATCAAGCCACAACTAAAGATTCCTTCGCTCTCAGTCATCACTCGGTGATGACTGCCCGGTGTCTGAGGTTTGCATTAGTGCTCTGAAGGCACGGGGTGAGAGCGAGTCACGTCGATCTGCATCGACGCTGATTGGCGCCCTGTGCCTTCAGGCTTATCCGTGAGGAGAGAGTCAGTGGGTACATACAAGGACCAAGGCGACGCGTCGGAGCAGACCGGTTCCGAGCCGGACCCGACGCCCATCCGGACCGAGGCCGACACGGTCGAGGACCTGGCGGGCTCGGACGACGAGTGAACCCGATCCCTGGACAAGGTGTTCGGCTGAGGGGCCTTCCATGGCCTCTCTGCTGACATCTCGTCAGTGATCCACATTGCGGTCCCACCCCCGGATGGAGGTGGGGCCGCTCTCTTCTTTCATCTCGGTCCCCTCCATCGGAGTGGCCTCGGACCGCTCAGGCGACCCTTCCCTCAGCACATCGCCGACGAGGCAGACGATCACGGACCGAGCGGGGAAGACCCCGGCCGCACCGGTTCGCCCTCCGGTGTCCATGGCGGCGCCCGCTCTGGGCAGGGACAAGCCGATCGCCTCGATCAGGCCGGCGCGGGTCTCGGAGACAGCCGGCCGGACAAGCGGTCAGGCCACACGACCAGCCCTCATGCTCGGTCGCCGCGGGCGCTCCAGCAGCCGCTCCGAATCATGACGGACGGCCGGTCGTGCCTCTCGGCCGATGCTGAGATCTGGAAAAAGGAACCGGTTCCCACGCCAGGGGCGTGGGAACCGGTCCGTCGTGCGTTCGGGGAGCCTCGCGAAGGCGCGGCTCCTAGTTCTCCTTGGGCGTCTCGTCGAGGTTGTTGACCATCTCGTCAGCCGCCTGAAGGGCCTCCTCCGTGCCGATGCTCTCGGCGACCTCCAGGATCTCGTTGATCTTGGGGTCCGGCTCGAAGGGGCCAGGCTCGTTGCTCATATGGATGCTCCTCAGTTTTCCGGCACTCGAACAAGTACGCGGTCCGCTACGGACCGACGATCATGATCGTCCAAGAAGTGGGCGAAGCCGCAACCGTCCCCCGGTCGCGGAAGGCACGCGGCTGGGCAGGTGCGCCTCGCCCGGGAAGGCCGGTGCCGGCGTGCAACCGGGCAGGGGGGTTCGGGATAGAGGGAGGTGTCAGCACCCCCCAGACATGGAGACGCCCTCTATGAAGAGACGCCCATGGCCGTGTTGAGCGACGCCCGCGATGAGCTCGACGACGCGGCGCTCGTCGCCGCCTCGCTGGACGAGCCCGAGGTGTTCGGTGAGCTGTTCCGCCGCCACGCGCCGCGGCTCCACGCCTATGCCAGGCGGCGGCTCGGGCCCGCCCTCGCCGACGACGTCGTGTCGGAGGCGTTCGCGACGGCGTTCCGGCGGCGCGACAGGTTCGACGGCCGCGCCGAGTTCGGCGCCTGGCTGTGGGGCATCGCCAGCAACCAGATCGCCAAGCACCACCGCCAGGAGACCCGCATGTACCGGGCCTTCGCCCGGACCGGCACCGACCCGGCCGAGGACGGTGTCGCCGACCGGGCGAGCGACCGGGCCTCGGCGGCGGCGTGCGGCCCGGACCTGGCGCGGGCGCTGGCCTCGCTGGGCGCGCAGGACCGCAACGCCGTCCTGCTGCTGGCGTGGGGCGAGATGTCCTACGCCGAGATCGCGGCGGTGCTCGGCCTGCCGGTCGGCACCGTCAAGGCCAAGATCCACCGGAGCCGGGCCAAGCTGCGCAAGGCCCTCCCCGCACGAGCCCTCCCCCAGGAGTAGACATGGATGAAATCGACGCCCTGCGGCAGATGCGGACCGGTCTCGCGGTTGAGGAGCCCCCAGAGCGGCTGGCCGCCCGAATCGACTGGCGGGACGGCGCCGGAGCGCGTCCCCGTCCCCGCAGCCGGCGCCGTCTGCGGATCCAGCTGGTGAGCGTGGCCGCCACGGCCGCCGTCGCCGCCGGGACCGTGGCGGTCGTCGTCTCCACGGGGGACGGCGACCCGAGCGGCGATCCCCGCGTGGAGAACACCGTCCCCCTGAACGGCAACGTGCTCCTGGTGGCCGCGACCAACGCCGCGAAGGCGCCGACGGGGAAGTACTGGCACACCAGGACCGTCATGGGCGAGATCTACGCGGTCGGCAAGAGCGCCGAGAAGCACTACAAGGTCGATTCAAGGCAGGGAAACGAGACCTGGACGGATCGAAACGGTCTGAGCCGCAATACCCACTTCGATCTGCAGGGCCTTCCCGTCACTCCCCGGGACAAGCAGCGGTGGCAGGCGGCGGGGTCACCGTCCTGGGTCCACGTACCGGATCCCGAGGGAGGAGGGGGGCAGGTCGACCTGGACATGTCCCCGCAGCAGGGCGGAGAGGCCCCGTGGCCGGCGTCCGTCGAGAAGTTCTACGGCATGACGCCGGGACAGATCGCCGCGCTGCCCACGGAGCCGAAGGCACTGGAGGGTGTCCTGCTGGGCCTCAAGGGGCATTGGCACGCGGTCTCGAAGGACGGTGAGAAGGAGGAGCCGATCCGCGCCTTGCGGGGGCAGGAGCGTGTCCGGGCTCTGAGCGACCTCGCCGGGGAGCTGCTGTCCGAGCAGCCGGCGCCGCCCAAGGTGCGGGCGGCGGTCTTCCGGATGCTCTCCGGCATGCCCGGCGTCAGGCCCGAGGGCCGGACGACCGATCCGCTCGGCCGCGCCGGGACGGCGGTGTCGCTGCCACTGAAGACCACCACGCCTCTGGGCCTGTTCACCGCCCCCAAGCAGCTCGGCACCTACCGGCGCCAGTTCATCGTCGACCCCGCCACCGGTTCCCTGCTCGCCATCCGCGATCTGGTGGCCACGCCGCCGCACGGCAGCCGGCCGCTTCCCCCGGGTGACGACGGCCGGCCGCGCTCGTTGAGGGCGCAGGACATGCCCGACCGCTTCCACAAGCCCGGCGAGATGGCCGCCTACCGGGCGTTCGAGATCACCGAGTGGACCAACACGCCACCGCCGCGCTGAGCGTTCCCGGCATGACGAGGGGCCCGTCCCATGCGGGACGGGCCCCTCGCAGCGCCGGATCCCCCCATTGCACTGGACCCCCTCCAGTGCAATGGCCCCAGCGCATCGGGCCACCCGGCTCACCGGTCCCATCGGCGTGCCTGTGCCCGGGCCTATGCGAAGGCGTGGCACTCCACCGTGGCGCGACGTTCGGTCATGCCCTGCTGGACCGACGAGTCCACGCACGCCCGCTGCTTGTCGTTCAGCTTCGGCTGGCCGCACTGCTCGACGCTGGAGTAGGTGCGGCAGTCCTGGCGCGTGTTCTGGTCCCCGGTGTGGGACGCCTGGGCGGCCGCCGCGCCGCCCAGTCCCCCGATGCCGACCACGGCGGCGATCAGTGCCCCGGTCATGACCCTCTTCATGTGCGTGTCTCCCCGTCGCGTACTACAGGTCGCTCACTTCGAGCAACGACGGCGTTCCTCCCCGGCCCCCAAGAGCACAAAACCCTACAAAACGTCAAGAAAACGACAGCCACCTTCCGAGCATCGCCGCAGGTCGGCTCAGGCCAGCGGTCGTCGGCCCGGGTCAGCGGACGAACTCGGCGCGCACGCCCAGCAGCCGCACCGGGCGCCGCCCCGTGAACCGGTCGAGCGCGGCGAGGGCGCCCTCCTCGATCCGGGACGGCTCACCCGTCGGCGCCTCCAGCGTCCGGCCGTGGGTGCCGGTGATGAACGGCGCGTACCTGACCTTGACGACGACGCGGGCGACGTCCCTGCCGTCCGCGGCCACGTCATCGGCGACCCGCCGCGCCAGCCTGACGACCTCCCGGCGCACGTCCTCCCAGTCGTCCAGATCCTGCTGGTAGGTGGTCTCCCTCCCACACGAACGCGGTACGTACGGGGCGTCGCTCACCGGCGAACCGTCCCGTCCCTGGGCCAGCCGCACCAGCCACGGCCCGGTCGTGGGGCCCATCTCTCCCGCCAGGACCTCCGGGTCCGCCGCCGCGAGGTCGCCCACCGTGGCGATGCCGAGTCCCTTAAGCCGCTTGGCGGTCTTCGCCCCGATGCCCCACAGCGCGTCGGCCGGCCGGTCGCCGAGCACCTCGAACCAGGTCGCCCCGGTGAGCCGGAAGATCCCGGCCGGCTTGCCGAACCCGGTCGCCAGCTTCGCCTGGAGCTTGTTCTCCCCGATGCCCACCGTGCATTCGAGCCCCGTCGCGGCCCGCACCCGTTCACGGATCTCCCAGGCCATCGCCTCCGGATCGTCCCCGTCGAACGCCAGGAACGCCTCGTCCCACCCGAGGACCTCGACCACGACGCCGAGACCGCGCAACGCCGCCATGACCTGCTCCGAGACGGACTCGTAGAGCTCCCGGTCGACGGGCAGGAAGACGGCCTCCGGACAGCGCCGCACCGCCGTGCGCAGCGGCAGTCCGGAATGGACGCCGTACTCGCGCGCCTCATACGAGGCCGTACTGACCACGCCCCGCTTCGTGGGATCGCCGTCCCCGCCGACGACCACCGGCCGCCCCCGAAGCTCCGGACGGCGCAGCACCTCGACGGCCGCGATGAACTGGTCCAGATCAACGTGCAGGACCCACCGACCCACACCCCCATTCTCCCCTCACCAGCACGAATACATCCCCGCAGACCGGGCGCGAACCCGTCCGCCCTCTGCCCCTCACGTGCCGCCGTCACCGTTCCGCTCGACGGCCCTTGTCATCGCCTGCTGCTAGCTTGCGCCCATGACATGGCAAGAACTCGGTCCCGAGCGGGTGGAGGTGCTGAGGACGTTCGAGGCCGGCTCTCCACTGCCGTTCCGCCTGAAGATGCGCGGCTATCACCGCCTCCAGGTCGAGGCCTACTTCCGCAAGCTCGCCGAACTGGCCGGCGCCGGAAGGCCGCCCGAGATCTCGCCGCCGGCCTTCGAGATCGTGATGCGCGGTTACGACCGCGCCCAAGTCGACGCCTTCCTCGCCCCGCTCTTCCAGACACCGAGGAACTGATGCGAGCCGTAGCACGCCGGGCTGCCCGCCCCACCACGAGCCGCTTCCCATGACCCAGTCGAGGAACCCATGAGCGCCCCGCCCCGTTCGCGCGCCGAGCGCCGCCGCGACACCGAGCACCGGCTCGCCCACGACGTCGACGTCTGGGTGGCCAGCGCCTCCCCGGACGGCGCGCCGTACCTGGTACCCCTGTCCTTCGACTGGGACGGCGAGGCGCTGCTGCTCGCCACACCGGCGGACAGCCCGACCGGCGGGAACCTGGCCGCCACCCGAACAACCCGGCTGGGCCTGGGCCTCACCCGGGACGTGGTCATGATCGAGGGCCCGGTCGAGGTGCTCCACATGGACGCGCTGCCCAAGCATCAGGGCGACCGCTTCGCCGAACGCACCGGCTTCGACCCGCGCGGCCTGACCACGTCCTACCGCTGGTTCCGCATCACTCCGCAGCGCATCCAGGCATGGCGCGAGGAGAACGAACTGTCCGGCCGAGACCTGATGCGCGACGGCCGCTGGCTCCCCTAACCAGGCGCGGGGCCCTCGACGTCGGAACGTGGCCGATCGCTTAGTGAGGGCCGTCCTCGGGAAAGAGCCACTCCAGTGCTGCCAGGGACTTGTCGAGGTACACGCTGAAGCCGGTCTCAAGCCCGTAGGCCATGTCCTCCAGCACGCCGCATCGCGCGTAGAAGCCTGCGCGCACCCTGATCTCCCCGAGGTCGGCCCCATGCCGATATACGTCCAGAGCCCGATCAAGAGCGGCGGACCCGAGGTCGCGGTAGAGCAGACCGAAGTCGCGCGCCGGATCGGTGATGGCGGCGTCGCTCCAGTCGATGACCCCGGTCACGGCCCATTTGACCGGGTCGATGAGCACATGCTCGATCCCGAGGTCGTTGTGGGAGAACACCAGCTCACGTGGCCCGTCCGGGGGCGGCGTGTCGAGAAACGCCTCCACTGCGGGCCGGCGCTCCGGCGGCACGGTCTCGATGATCGTGGCGTAGATCTGCGCGCTCTCCTCCAGCCACACCGCCATCGGCTCGTCGTCGGTCTCCACCAGGCCGGCCATCCGCCCGACCGGAACGGCATGCAACGCAGCAAGGAACTCTCCGAGCACGCCGGCGATCGAACCAACATGCGCCGACCGTTCTCGCGGGTCCGCGTCGATCAACGGGAGACCGGGCAGCTTGAAGTAGGCCAGACAGCCCTGCTCGGCGTCCGTGAAGCTCGGCTCGGGCACGGGCAACGGCGACACATCCGCAACGGCGCCGAGAAGGCGAGCCTCATCACGAACACGCAGGGCCCGCTCCGCCGCGTCGGACTCCTTACCGAACCGGACGATCAACTCATCGTCGACCTGGAAGGCGACGTTGTCCTCGCCCTCCCCCAGCAACACCACAGAGCCCACGCGATAACCAGGCATCTGCGCGGCCACCACGTCCCGGACATCCGCGGCCCGCTCATGCCCCTGCCTCATCAAGCGCCGTTCCCCTTCCTGCCAGGCCAGGTCCCTCCGCCGACGCTACCGCCCGAGCCCGCGCGGGCAGCACCACCGACCCGCCTCGCGCAACTGGCCGGCGCCCCACCTTTGGCCGAAGTAGATCAGCAGCACACCCGAGACCTCGGCCGCAGCCTAACTTGAGGGCCGCACTCTGTCCGTCGCAGAAGGAGGGCTCCGAGACAGCGATCTACGGCTCTGTCGCTGCTTGAAGCTTGCCGAGCACGGTTTTGGTTGTCGGGTGGTCAGCACCTAACACCCGCTCGCAGTCGGCCAGGGTTCGCTGTAGCAGCAGAATCGCCCGCCCCGCATCCCCCGCCGCCCGGTAGGCGTTGGCAAGGTTGCCTCGAGAGGACAGAGTGTTGGGGTGGTCGTCGCCTAACACCCGCTCGCGGTCAGCCAGTGTCTCTTCGAACAGCGGGATGGCCCGCCCCAGATCCCCCGCCGACTCAAAGGCCCTGGCGAGGTTGTTACGAGAGGTCAGCGTGTCAGGGTGGTCGCCGCCCAACACCCGCTCGCGGTCAGCCAGATTCTGAATCAACAGCGGGATCGCCCGCCCCAGATCCCCAGCCACTCGGTAGGCGCAGGCGATGTTGTTACGAATGGTCAGCGTCTCGAGGTGGTCGCCGCCCAACACCCGCTCGTAGTCAGCCAGCGTCTCCTCGTACAGCGGGATCGCCCGCCCCAGATCCCCCGCTGCTCGGTAGGCGTAAGCCAGGTTGTTGCGAACCGGCAGAGTTTTGGGGTGGTCGCGGCCCAACACCCGCTCGCAGTCAGTCAGCGTCTCCTCGTACAAGGGGATGGCCCGCCCCAGATCCCCCGCCGACTCAAAGGCGCTGGCGAGGTTGCTACGAGACATCAACGTGTCGGGGTGATCGTTGCCGCGCAACCGCTGGTCCGCGGTCAAGGCGCGCTCGAAGTAGACGATGGCGCGGGTCAGCAGACCTTGGTCCTCCAGGAAGGCGGCAGCACGGTCCAGTAACGAACTCATCCGGGTGTCGTCCGCGCCGGGCTCTGTGTGAGCAGCCAGTGCGTCGATGTGGGGCAGCAGTTGCCGCCACCGTGGCCACCCACTCGGAACGTAGATCTCGGCGGGCCGGGCCTGGTTGAGGAGTCGGGTGGCGGCTTGGCGGGCGTTGGTGAAGGCTTCGGGCTGACGGTGCGGGTCGTGGTCATCGGTTAGGCCGTGAGTGTCCGAGGTGCGGGCAAGGGCCTGGACCAGGCGGTGGACGGTGATGGTTTCGGGGGTAAGGGTGTCGTGCGATCCAGAAGCGGCGCGATGTGCGCGGGGTCGTTGACGTTGTCCAGCACCACCAGCCAATCGGAGTGGCAGCCCAGCCAGGCCAAGCCCCGCTCGGCCAGCGCCTCCAACTCCAGCACCGTCTTCAGCTCCGGCTGCAGAGCGGTCGCCAGTCCGGCAAGTCCCGCCTGCACGGCCGGGGCGGTGTCGGCGGTGATCCACCACACCGGGTTGAACACGGCCTCATCGAGCCCCGTCCCCTCCCCGGTGGCGACCCGGGCGGTGTGCGCAGCGCGGGCGGCGTGGGTGGCGGCGTAGCGGGCGGCCAAGGTGGACTTGCCGACCCCGCCCAGCCCGTGAACAGCGGCCACCACCACCCCGCCCGGCGCCCGCAACGCCGCATCCAGTTCCTCAAGCTCGTCGCCACGGCCGACGAACACCTGCCGGTGCCCTGGAACATTCGCCAACCCGGGCGCTGCCGTCACTTCAGTGACCGGACGTATCGCCCCTGCGGGCAGCACTGTCGACTTGTTGATGTTCAGGTCACGGCCTGCCTGGTTGAGCTGGCCGCGCCCGGACACGGTCCCTTCCTGGTGCACCTGCGGGCCAGTCGCGCGCTCGGCGGAGTCGGCGCTGCTCAGGCCTTCGGACGGGTCTGGTGGTGGGGTGTTCATCGGTCGATGACGATCAGGTAGCGGTCGGCCTGGTTCACACACCCTCGCCCGGACGCGGCGCCGATGAGTTCCCTCGCCCGCCGTCGGATCTCCCTCGCCGCCCGGCGAGCCCGGCCCTCATCCCGTGAGGCGGCGGCCGAGCCTTCCGGGACGGCGTCGGCCGCCTCGCGGGGCTTCACCCCGCGTCCGAGACGAAGGGCACGTCACCGGTGGCGTCCAAGGCATGCTCCAACCAGCCATGAATCGGAGAGCCGCCATGTCCAGGCTCCCGCGATTCCGCCGATGGTCGCGAGTATAGAGTTCCCGGACGGCCGTTGTTCGTGCACGGCGCCGCCTTTCCCCTTGGCTCAGGGGTGGAGGACGATCTTGCCGTGGGTGTGGCGCTGCTCCAGATCGCGGAAGGCGTCCTGGACTCGGTCCAGAGGGTAGGTGCGGGCGATGGGCACCTCCAGTTCACCGCGGGCGGCCAGACGGGCCAGCTCCCCCAGGACGACCGCGCACGCTGCGCCGCTTTCGCCGACGGTCTGCGCGCCGTACTTGGCCGCGGTCGCCCAGTCGCGGATCGTGTTGATCCGCTCGGGCCGGACGCCCAGCTCCACCGCCAATTCGACGTAGCCGGTCCCGAAGGTGTCGATGAACGCGTCCACGTGCCCGCCGGAGGCCTGCCGGATCCGCTCGGCCACGCCCTCCCCGTACTCGACCGGGATGACGCCGTGCTCCTTCAGCCAGGCGTGGTTCGGTTCGCTCGCCAGGCCGATCACCGTGGCGCCGCGCCGGCGCGCCAGCTGGACGGCCAGGCACCCGACGCCGCCGGCCGCGCCGGAGACCACGATCGTGTCGGAGGGGCCCGGGTCGACCGCGAACACGGTGGCGTAGGCGGTCGTGCCCGCCACGTGCAGCGATCCGGCCACGTCCCAGGACAGGCCCTTTGGACGCGGAGTGATGCGCACGTCGTCGAGCACCACGTACTCCGCGTGGCTCGCCCTCTCGTGGGTGAAGCCGAGAACCTCGTCGCCCACGGCGAAGCCCCGCACGTGCGGCCCGGCCTCCACTATGACCCCGGCCAGGTCGCTGCCCTGCCCGGAGGGGAACGTCGCCGGCCAGCGCCCATGCAGCCCGCCTGACCGGATCATGGCCTCGCCGGGCTGGATCCCCGCCGCGCGGACCTCGACCAGCACCTGTCCGGGGCCGGGCACCGGACGGTCCACCTCCTCCACCCGCAGGACATCGATCCCGCCGTACTCGTGGAACCGCACCGCCTTCATCGCGTGATCACCGCTCTTCCTCGTTCGACAGGCCTGACGGCCGCGCCCAGGATGGCCGCGACTTGAAGCGTGCCTTCGGCCGGGCGGCCTAGGAACGGAGCGGTTTCCCTAGGATCGGCGGTCCGAGGATGCGGTGGGCGAACGGTGGTATCACTGGCGATATGGGGATGCACCGCGATGACCTCGCCGATTTCCTGCGCCGGTCCCGGGAACGGCTGACCCCGCGGGACGTCGGGCTGATCGCGGGCCCCAGGCGGCGGACGCCGGGGCTGCGCCGCGAGGAGGTCGCGGCGCTCGCCGGGATGTCGGCCGACTACTACATGCGGCTTGAGCAGGCCAGAAGCCCGCAGCCCTCGGTGCAGATCCTGGCCGCGCTCACGCACGCGCTGCGGCTGACCACCGACGAGCGGGACCACCTGTACCTGCTCGCGGGCCACCGTCCCCCGGAGGGGGCGCGGGCCGGGGAGTATCTGCGGCCGGGCCTGCTGTTCGTCCTCGACCGGCTGGAGAGCGTGCCGGTCCAGGTCGTGAGCGATCTGGGCGACCTGCTGGCGCACAACGACATGGCGCAGGCGCTGTTCGGGTGCGTGTGCGGGGTGGCCCCCGAGGACCGCAACATCGTGCTGCGCTGGTTCACCGAGCCGGACGTCCGGAGCCATTTCGCAGCCGAGGAGCACGAGGAGCACGCCCGGCGGCTGGTCTCCGATCTGCGCGCCGCGGTGGCCCGCCGCGAGAACGACACGGCGTCCCGCGCGCTGGTCGGTCGGCTCCGCGAGGCGAGCGCCGAGTTCGCGGCGCTGTGGGACCGGCATGAGGTCGCGGTGCGCAAGGCCCACCCCTACCGGCTCGTCCATCCCGAACTCGGCAGGCTCGAGTTCGACTGCGAGATCCTCGCGACGCCCGCGGCGGACCAGCGGCTGCGGATCTTCACGCCGCCGCCCGGCGGCACCGAGCCCCTGGAGATGCTGCGCGCCCTCGGTCCGCAGCACCGGCACGGCACCGCCGCCGCCGCGGAGACGAAGGAGAGCGGCGCGCCCGCGTAGGGCGCGCCGCCGTTCAGCGGACGGCGTACTGCCGGCATTCGCCGGTGAAGACGGTGGCCAACTCGGTTTCGAGGACGGACGCGGCGAGGTCGGCCATGCGGACGCCGTCCAGCGCGTCCGGGTCGCGGTAGACCTGCGTCGCGAGTCCTTCGGTGACGGCGGCGAGGCGGGCGGCGGCGGGCACGGGGTCCAGGTCCGCCGCGACCTCCCCGCATTCCTTGCCGTTGTGGACGGCCCGGGCGATCTCGGCGCGCAGCGCGCGGGCGGCCGCGGCGTCGACCTCGGCGAGGCCGGGGCGTCGAGTGCGCGCCCGGCGAAGGCCCTCGCGACCCGGAACTCGGCGCGGCGCGTCCCGTCCAGTGGGAGGAACTCGGCGAGCGCCTCGGCCAGGACGCGGGAGATGGGCTGCCGGTGCTCGGTCCCGGCCCGGATGCGCGCGTCGACCCTGCCGCGGATGGACGCGCTGACGTGGTTGAACGCGTGCAGGAGCATGTCGTCCTTGGTGCGGAAATAGTGCTGCACCAGTCCGACCGAGATGCCCGCGGCGGCGGCCGTGCGGGCGACGGTGACGGCGTCGAACCCCTGCTCGGACACACCCGACGTCTTCGCCGCCGGATGCGCGGCCGCGGCCGCCGGGGGTGCGCTCGCCGTCCTCCGCGTCATCCGCGCCGTCCGCTCACACCGGCGAACCGCGTAGGCGCCGTGTCGGTGTCGGCCCCGGTGTCGGGCGTCGCTGTTAGCGTCGCGGCCATGATCGACAAGCCGTATGCGGCTCTCCCCGACGAAGATGTCCTGATCATGCCGGAGCGCTGGCGCGGCGGTCTGCATCCGCGCCGCGACGGCGCGCCGGGCCCGGAGGTCACGCTCGACGCGGCGGCGAGCAAGGCCGTCGCACGGGCGGTGGACGAGGCGCGGGACGAGATCGAGCGGACCCTCGACGACCCGGGGACCGCGCCCGAACTCGCCGCCGCGGCGCGCGCCCGTCTCGGCGGCGAACCCGACCCGCGCGGCGCGGCCGTCCTGTCGCTGATCACGGCGGACGAGCCGGTGTGGGGGCGTGAGCACCGGCGGTACGTGGACGCGTGGGCGTCCGAGCACGGCGTCGCGTTCGCCGCGTGCGCGCTCACCGACCGGTGGGGGCTGGAGGCGAGGCCGGACGGGGAGATGCGGGACGGGCGGCGCGTCAGGATCGTGCGCGCGGTGGCGCCGGGCGAGCGCCATGTCCGGGGGCTGCCGGACGGGGCCCTGCGCGTGCGCTCCCTGCTGGCCGCCGCGACCGGTGAGCAGTACGCCGAGGCCGTCGACCGGCTGGCCGAGCGGCGGGCCTCGGTCCGGCAGCGGCTCCTGACCGCCTACCTGGCCCCGACGCGCGACGACTGGGTGAGCGAGCTGTGCCGGCGTCCCGACGGGGTCCCCCGCGGTGTGCTCCTCCGGTGCCTCGGGACGTCCGCGCACCTCGATCTCCTCGGTGCCCTGGCCGGGCTGAGCGCGGCCGACTGCTACGCCCCGGAGAACCTGCACGCGCTGGCCGACGGACTCGGGCCGGCCGCCGTCCCGCTCCTGGTCCCCGCACTGGACGAGCACCTCGACTCCTCGCAGCGGCGGGACGCGCTGCTGGAGGTGCTGGGCGTCGTGCCGTCCGACGAGGCCTTCCGCGCGCTGCTCCGGAGGCGTTCCAACCCGCACGTCAGCGGTGAGCTGATGAAGGCGATGAAGCGGTTCCCGGTCCGGGCGGTGCGGGAGCTGGCCGCGGAAGCGAACGCGGCAGGGGTCGCGGAGCTGCTCGACGAGCACGTGCGGGGCAATCTCGACGTGGTGAAGGCGGCGCTGCCGATGCTCCCCGAGGAGGCCCGGACGGCGGTCGAACGGATCGTGGCCGGAATCGACGCCACCGCCGACGCCGACCCCGCGGACCTGCCGGTCCTCCTGGTGGACCCGCCGTGGGCTCGCAAGCGGGAGCGGCCGGAGCCCGTGTTCCTCACGGGCCTGTCCGCGCCCGAACCGTCCGTCGTCTGGGCCGAGGACGGGCGAGACACCCGGTGCGAGTGGCCGCTCCACGTCCCGTACAAGTGGAGGCGCGAGGGCGAGTCACGCGGGACCTGGGAACAGCGGATCGCGGACTTCGAAGCGGGCAGGCTCAGGGGCCCCGAACAGGTGGCCTTGCTCTGCTTCGGTCCCGCCGAGCAGGTCCGGCACCTCGTCGCCGGCTGGTCCCTGCGGAAGGACGGCTACGACTCCTCCCAGGAGCCCGAGAGGTGGGCGCCGCTGCTGGCCGAGCGGTTCGGCCTGGACGCGCTGACCGCCGCCGTGAAGGGCGCGCGGAGCAAGCCCGCGAGCTGCGGGCACGTGGTCGTCCCGTATGCCGCCGAGCCGGTCGCCGAACTGGTCGCCGGCTGGCTGCTGCGCGGCAAGGCGGGCAGCGAGCACGCGGAGGCGTGGCTGCGCCGGCACGGCCCGCAGGCGGTGCGGCTGCTGCTCCCGGCCGCGTTCGGCAAGGCGGGCAAGCGGCGTGACGCGGCCGAGTACGCCCTGCGCTTCCTCGCCCGGGAACTGGGGCGCGACGCCGTGATCCAGATCGCGCGCGGAGAGCGGTCCGAAGCCGGTGACGCGCTGGAGGCCTCGCTGGACCACGACCCCGCCGGTCTCGTCCCGAGGAAGATCCCGGAGCTCGGGCCGTTCGCCGACCCGGCCGTCCTGCCCCGGGTGCGGACGGCGGACGGCGGGCGCGTGCTGCCGGTCACCGCCGTCCGGCACCTGCTCACGATCCTGGCGATGTCGCCGCCGGACGACCCCCATCCCGGCCTGGACGCCGTGCGGGCCGCGTGCGACGCCGATTCGCTGGCCGCTTTCGCCTGGGCGCTTTTCGAGCGGTGGCGCCGGTTCGGCGAACGGGCCGAGGACGCGTGGGCGCTGACGGCCGTCGGGTGGTTCGGCGACGACGAGGCCGCGCGGCGCCTCACCCCCGCCATCCGCGCCTGGCCGGGTGAGAACGGCCACCACAAGGCGGTCAGGGGCCTGGACGTGCTGGCGATGATCGGCACCGAGACCTCCCTGATGCTGCTCGACGGCATCTCGCACCGGGCCCCGTTCAAGGCGATCAAGAAGCGGGCCGAAGAGAAGATCCAGGAGGTCGCCACGCGGCTCGGGCTGAGCGGTGAGCAGCTCGCCGACCGGCTCGTGCCCGGCATCGGTCTGGACGCGGGCGGGAGCATGACGCTCGACTACGGTCCCCGGCGCTTCGCGGTCGTGTTCGACGAACAGCTCAAACCGGTCGTGTCGGACGAGGACGGCCGCCGCCGCGCCGCGCTCCCCAAGCCCGGCGCGAAGGACGACCCGGACCTCGCACCCGTCGCCTACGCCGCGTTCACGCAGTTCAAGAAGGACGTCCGGGCGACCATGCCGAACCAGGTCCGGCGGCTGGAGCTCGCGATGGTGACCGGCCGCCGGTGGACGCCGGCCGAGTTCCGCACCCTCCTGGTCGACCACCCGCTGATGTGGCACATCACACGCCGCCTCCTCTGGCTCGCAGAACCCGCCACGCCCACAACCATGAGTGCCGACGCCAACCCGGCCGCCGCCGCGACCACGGCCGCAGGCACGAACACGGCCGCAGGCACGAACACGGGCGCAGGCGTGGAGACTGGGGCGGGCCTGGACGCGGGCGCTGGGGTTGTCGCGTTCCGGCTTGCGGAGGATCGGTCCTTCGCCGACGTCGACGACGGCGTGTTCGTTCCGCCGGACGACGCCATGATCGGGGTAGCGCACCCCCTGGCGCTCGGTGAGGCGCTCACCGCCTGGTCGGAGGTCTTCGCCGACTACGAGATCCTGCAGCCGTTCCCGCAGCTTGGCCGGGACGTCCACCGCCTCACCGAGGAGGAGCGGCAGGACGTCCGGCTCACGCGGTTCGAGGGCCTCACCGCCCCCTGGGGCAAGGTCGTCGGGTTGGAGCGCCGCGGCTGGCAGCGCGGAACCCCGATGGACAACGGCACCGAACGCTGGATCTCCCGGCCCGTCCCCGGCGGCCTGCACCTCGTGGTCGAGCTCGACCCGGGCATCCAGGTCGGCTGGGCCGACGGCAACGAGGACCAGAACCTCCGGACGGTGTGGCTCGGCGACGAGCCCGGCGACCCCTGGGCCTCCAGCACCAAGCACCCGTTCACCGAGCTGGACGACGTCACCGTGTCCGAGGTCCTGGCGGACCTGAAGTCGATCACCTGACACCGGCTCCCCCGGCCCGCGCGGAAGCCGACCCCGCCCCAGCGGACCGGTCGGCTGCCGTGCGGCGGGCGGCGCGCACGCGGAGGTGTGGCTGTGCAGATTGACCGGTTCGACCGAGTTCGTCGGCCTCCTCCGGAGCGCCTCGCTCTTGACGATCAACCGGCGCGGTCGCCTTCGGGCGTGCCGCGGAGCCGGCAGCCTGCGATCGTCTCCCGGCACAGTGGAAGCGGGCCCGGCATCGCCGGGCCCGCTCACGGGAACGGTGATCAGATCACCGTTGCTGCTTCTGGGCCTCCTCACGCAGGGCGGCCATGACATCGTCCACCGTCTGCCCGGGCTCGACCGTAACGGTCAGGTCCTGGTAGTGGACGCCGTCGAAGACGTCGTCGAGAACGCCGGTGAAGCTCAACTTCACCGACCCTTCGACGGCGACGGCTTCGTACAGCGCCTGCTGGGCGGCTGCCCTGGGGTCGCCGCTCAGGGGCAAGATATGGGGCATAACGTTCTCCCTCTGGTGTCTCGATTAGGTCCCGCAAGCGGGACTTCCTAATCAAGATCGTCCAGAGGGAGGAGAGCGGCGCCATCGGTGCCGCCTGGAGCACGCCTGGCCGCCGCCCGCAGAAGACGGCCGCCTCGCCCGGTGGCCATGCGGTGTGCGAGCGCGGTATCCGGCGTCCGGCATCGAAGACCCCGCCATGGCCCGGAGAGGGCCTGGAGACGGGGGCCTGGAGACGGGGGCCTGGAGACGGGGGCCTGGAGACGGGGGCCTGGAGACGGGGAAGGCCCGAAGACGGGGTGGCCCGAAGACGGGGTGGCCCGAAGACGGGGTGGCCCGAAGACGGGGTGGCCCGAAGACGGGCGAGGCCCCTTCCGGACTTGCCGGAAGGGGCCTCGCCTCGTGGCTCGTCGGTGCGTGTCGGCCGACTCAGCGGTTGTACTGGCCGAAGTCGTACTCCTCCAGCGGGACGGCCTCGCCGGAGCCCTGGCCGAAGGCGTACTCGGCGCCGTCGTCGTAGGAGCCGACGGAGTACACCGCCGCCTTCGCCTCCTCGGTCGGCTCGACCCGGACGTTGCGGTACTGCGGCATGCCGGTACCGGCCGGGATGAGCTTGCCGATGATGACGTTCTCCTTGAGGCCCAGCAGCGGGTCGCTCTTGGCGTGCATCGCGGCCTCGGTGAGCACCCGGGTAGTCTCCTGGAAGGACGCCGCCGACAGCCACGACTCGGTCGCGAGCGAGGCCTTGGTGATGCCCATCAGGACGGGGCGGCCTGCGGCGGGGACTCCGCCCTCGGCCACGACGTTCCGGTTCGTCTCCTCGAAGATCGGACGCTCGACGAGGTCACCCGGGAGCAGGTCGGTGTCGCCCGACTCCAGGATGTTCACCCGCTTCAGCATCTGGCGCACGATGATCTCGATGTGCTTGTCGTGGATCGACACGCCCTGCGACCGGTACACCTCCTGCACCTCCTGGACGAGGTGGAGCTGCACGGCGCGGGGGCCGAGGATGCGCAGCACCTCGTGCGGGTTGATCGCACCCGCGATGAGCTGCTGGCCGACGCCCACGGACTCGCCCTCCTTGACCAGGAGGCGGGACCGCATCGGCACCGGGTAGGCGATCTCGTCGGAGCCGTCGTCCGGGACGATGACGACCTTGCGGGCCTTCTCCGTCTCGTCGATCTTGACGCGGCCGGCGACCTCGCTGATCGGGGCCACACCCTTGGGGATGCGGGCCTCGAACAGCTCCTGGACACGCGGCAGACCGTGCGTGATGTCGCCGCCCGCCACACCGCCGGTGTGGAAGGTGCGCATCGTCAGCTGCGTGCCGGGCTCACCGATGGACTGCGCGGCGATGATGCCGACGGCCTCGCCGACGTCCACCCGCTTGCCGGTGGCCAGCGAGCGGCCGTAGCAGGCGGCGCAGACACCGATCTTGGCCTCGCAGACCAGGGCGCTGCGGGTGCGGACCTTCTCCACCCCCGCCTCGACCAGGCGCGTCACGACCGCGTCGGACAGGTCGGTGTCGGCCGGGAAGATGACCGTCCCGTCGACCACGACGTCCTCGGCGATGGTGCGGCCGACCAGGCTCGTCTCCGAGGTGGCCAGCTTGACCAGGCTGCCGTCCTGCAGGCGGTCGGCGACCTCGAAGGGGATCGTGCGGTCGGTGCCGCAGTCCTCCTCGCGGACGATGACGTCCTGCGCGACGTCCACCAGGCGCCGGGTCAGGTAACCCGAGTCGGCGGTGCGCAGCGCGGTGTCGGCCAGACCCTTGCGGGCGCCGTGCGTCGAGATGAAGTACTCGACGACCGACAGGCCCTCGCGGAAGGACGACTTGATCGGACGCGGGATGGTCTCGCCCTTGGGGTTGGAGACCAGGCCGCGCATACCGGCGATCTGGCGGAGCTGGAGCGGGTTGCCTCGGGCGCCCGACTGGATCATCATCCAGATCGGGTTGGCCTTCGGGAACGCCTTCTCCATGTCCACCGCGACGTCCGCGGTGGCCTTGTTCCAGATCTCGATGAGCTCCTGCTTGCGCTCGTCGTCGGTGATCAGGCCGCGGTTGAACTCCCGCTGCACCTTCTCGGCGCGCTGCTCGTAACCGCCCAGGATCTCCGCCTTGTTGGGCGGCGTGATCACGTCGTCGATCGCGATCGTGACACCGGACCTGGTCGCCCAGTGGAACCCGGTGCTCTTGAGCGCGTCGAGCGCGTTGGCGACGGCCACCTTCGGGTAGGTCTCCGCCAGCTCGTTGACGATCGCCGAGAGCTGCTTCTTGCCGATCTCGTCGTCCACGAACGGGAAGTCGTCCGGCAGCGTCTCGTTGAACATGGCGCGGCCGAGCGTCGTCTCCAGCCGGTAGGGCCGGCCGGGCTCGTAGCCCTCGGGCGCCTTCCAGCCGCGCGGCGGCGGGACGTCCTTGAGCCGGATCTGGATCTTGGCCTGGAGGTCCAGCTCGTGCCGGTCGTAGGCCATGATCGCCTCGCCGATCGAGCCGAACGCGCGGCCCTCGCCGGTGGCGCCGTCCTTCTGCGTCGTCAGCCAGTACAGGCCGATGACCATGTCCTGGGTGGGCATGGTGACGGGCTTGCCGTCCGACGGCTTCAGGATGTTGTTGGTGGACAGCATCAGGATCCGCGCCTCGGCCTGCGCCTCGGCGGACAGCGGCAGGTGCACCGCCATCTGGTCGCCGTCGAAGTCCGCGTTGAACGCGGTGCAGACCAGCGGGTGGATCTGGATGGCCTTGCCCTCGACCAGCTGCGGCTCGAACGCCTGGATGCCGAGCCGGTGCAGGGTCGGCGCGCGGTTCAGCAGCACCGGGTGCTCGGTGATGACCTCTTCCAGCACGTCCCACACGACCGGGCGGGCCCGCTCGACCATCCGCTTGGCGGACTTGATGTTCTGCGCGTGGTTGAGGTCGACCAGCCGCTTCATGACGAACGGCTTGAACAGCTCCAGCGCCATCTGCTTGGGCAGGCCGCACTGGTGCAGCTTCAGCTGCGGGCCGACGACGATGACCGAACGGCCGGAGTAGTCGACGCGCTTGCCCAGCAGGTTCTGCCGGAACCGGCCCTGCTTGCCCTTGAGCATGTCGGACAGCGACTTCAGCGGACGGTTGCCGGGCCCGGTGACCGGGCGGCCGCGGCGGCCGTTGTCGAACAGCGCGTCGACGGCCTCCTGCAGCATCCGCTTCTCGTTGTTGACGATGATCTCGGGAGCGCCGAGGTCGAGCAGGCGCTTGAGCCGGTTGTTGCGGTTGATCACCCGGCGGTACAGGTCGTTCAGGTCGGACGTGGCGAACCGGCCGCCGTCCAGCTGGACCATGGGACGCAGGTCCGGCGGGATGACCGGGATGCAGTCCAGCACCATGCCGAGCGGGCTGTTGCGGGTGTTGAGGAACGCCGAGACGACCTTCAGCCGCTTGAGGGCGCGGGCCTTCTTCTGGCCCTTGCCGGTGCGGATGATGTCGCGCAGCTTCTCGGCCTCGGCGTCGAGGTCGAAGTTCTGCAGCCGCGCCTGGATGGCCGCGGCGCCCATGCCGCCCTCGAAGTACTTGCCGAAGCGGTCGCGCATCTCGCGGTAGAGCAGCTCGTCGCCCTCGAGGTCCTGGACCTTGAGGTTCTTGAAGCGGCTCCAGACCTCGTCGAGGCGGTCGAGCTCGCGCTGCGCGCGGTCGCGCAGCTGCTTCATCTCCCGCTCGGCGCCGTCGCGCACCTTGCGCTTCTGGTCGGCCTTCGCGCCGGCCTCCTCCAGCTCCGCCAGGTCGCCCTCCAGCTTCTGCTGGCGGGCCTCGACCTGCGCGTCGCGGGCCTGCTCGATCTGCTGGCGCTCCACGGAGATGTGGGCCTCCAGCGTCGGCAGGTCGCGGTCGCGCCGCTCGGCGTCCACGCTGGTGATCATGTAGGCCGCGAAGTAGATGATCTTCTCGAGATCCTTCGGGGCCAGGTCCAGCAGGTAGCCGAGCCGGGACGGGACGCCCTTGAAGTACCAGATGTGCGTGACGGGCGCGGCCAACTCGATGTGGCCCATCCGCTCACGGCGCACCTTGGCGCGGGTCACCTCGACGCCGCAGCGCTCGCAGATGATGCCCTTGAACCGGACGCGCTTGTACTTGCCGCAGTAGCACTCCCAGTCGCGGGTAGGACCGAAGATCTTCTCGCAGAAGAGCCCGTCCTTCTCCGGCTTGAGGGTCCGGTAGTTGATCGTCTCCGGCTTCTTCACCTCACCGTGCGACCACTGGCGGATATCGTCGGCGGTCGCCAGACCGATGCGAAGCTCGTCGAAGAAGTTGACGTCAAGCAACTGTTTTCCCCTTGAGTTCTCAGACCTCGTCGACGCTCATCGCGCCCTCGTTCGGACGGCGGGAGAGGTCGATGCCGAGCTCCTCCGCGGCGCGGAAGACGTCCTCGTCGGTGTCGCGCATCTCGATGGACATGCCGTCGCTGGAGAGCACCTCGACGTTGAGGCACAGCGACTGCATCTCCTTGATGAGCACCTTGAAGGACTCGGGAATGCCGGGCTCGGGGATGTTCTCGCCCTTGACGATGGCCTCGTAGACCTTCACGCGGCCGAGGACGTCGTCGGACTTGATGGTCAGCAGCTCCTGGAGGGCGTAGGCGGCGCCGTAGGCCTCCAGTGCCCAGACCTCCATCTCACCGAAGCGCTGGCCGCCGAACTGGGCCTTACCGCCGAGCGGCTGCTGGGTGATCATGGAGTACGGGCCGGTCGAGCGCGCGTGGATCTTGTCGTCGACCAGGTGGAGCAGCTTGAGGATGTAGATGTAGCCGACCGAGATCGGGTCCTTGTAGGGCTCGCCGGTCCGGCCGTCGAACAGCCGCGCCTTGCCGCCCGGGCCGACCATGCGCTGGCCGTCGCGGTTCGGGAGCGTGCTCTCGATCAGACCGGTGACGTCGTCCTCGCGGGCGCCGTCGAACACCGGCGTCGCGGTGTTCGTCCAGGCCGGGGCCTCGTCGGCGCCGATGGCCTTGAGGGCCTGCTTCCACTCGGCGTCGTCGCCCTCGACCTTCCAGCCGCGGGAGGCGACCCAGCCGAGGTGGGTCTCCAGGACCTGTCCGACGTTCATGCGGCCGGGGACGCCCAGGGGGTTCAGGACGATGTCGACGGGGGTGCCGTCCTCCAGGAACGGCATGTCCTCCACCGGCAGCACCTTGGAGATGACGCCCTTGTTGCCGTGCCGACCCGCGAGCTTGTCCCCGTCGGTGATCTTGCGCTTCTGCGCCACGTACACCCGGACCAGCTCGTTGACCCCCGGCGGCAGCTCGTCACCGTCGTCGCGGGAGAACACCCGCACCCCGATGACCTTGCCCTGCTCACCGTGCGGCACCTTCAGCGAGGTGTCGCGCACCTCGCGCGCCTTCTCACCGAAGATCGCCCGCAGCAGCCGCTCCTCCGGAGTCAGCTCGGTCTCCCCCTTCGGGGTGACCTTCCCGACCAGGATGTCACCGGGCACCACATCGGCACCGATCCGGATGATCCCCCGCTCGTCCAGGTCGGCCAGGACCTCTTCGGAGACGTTCGGGATGTCGCGGGTGATCTCCTCGGGCCCCAGCTTGGTGTCGCGGGCGTCGACCTCGTGCTCCTCGATGTGGATCGAGGACAGGACGTCGTCCTGCACCAGCCGCTGCGACAGGATGATGGCGTCCTCGTAGTTGTGCCCCTCCCAGGGCATGAACGCCACCAGCAGGTTCTTGCCCAGCGCCATCTCACCGTCATCGGTGCACGGCCCGTCGGCGATCACCTGGCCCAGCTCCACCCGCTGGCCCTCGTCCACGATCGGCTTCTGGTTGAAGCAGGTCCCCTGGTTGGACCGCTTGAACTTCGACACCCGGTACGTCGTCCGCGTGCCGTCGTCGTTCATCACGGTCACGTAGTCGGCCGAGACCTCCTCGACCACACCCGCCTTCTCCGCGGTGATCACATCACCGGCATCGGTCGCGGCACGGTACTCCATACCCGTCCCGACCAGCGGCGCCTCACTGCGCAGCAGCGGCACCGACTGCCGCTGCATGTTCGAACCCATCAGCGCACGGTTGGCGTCGTCGTGCTCCAGGAACGGGATCATCGCGGTCGCGACCGAGGTCATCTGCCGCGCCGAGACGTCCATGTACTGGACCTCGCGGGCGGGGACCAGCTCGACCTCGCCGCCCTTGCGGCGGACGAGCACCCGGCTCTCGACGAAGGTGCCGTCGTCGTTCAGCAGGGAGTTGGCCTGCGCGATGACGTAGCGGTCCTCCTCGTCGGCCGTGAGGTAGTCGATCTCCTCGCCGACGATGCCGTCGGTGACGCGCCGGTACGGGGTCTCGACGAACCCGAACGGGTTGACGCGGCCGAACGCGGCGAGCGAGCCGATCAGGCCGATGTTCGGGCCTTCGGGCGTCTCGATCGGGCACATGCGGCCGTAGTGCGACGGGTGGACGTCGCGGACCTCCATGCCCGCCCGCTCACGGGACAGACCGCCGGGCCCGAGGGCGGAGAGCCGCCGCTTGTGGGTGAGGCCGGCCAGGGGGTTGGTCTGGTCCATGAACTGCGACAGCTGGCTGGTGCCGAAGAACTCCTTGATGGAGGCCACCACCGGCCGGATGTTGATCAGCGTCTGCGGCGTGATCGCCTCCACGTCCTGCGTGGTCATGCGCTCACGCACCACCCGCTCCATGCGGGCCAGCCCCAGGCGGACCTGGTTCTGGATCAGCTCACCCACCGTGCGCAGCCGCCGGTTGCCGAAGTGGTCGATGTCATCGACCTCGATCGGCACCGCCACGCTCCCGAGGGTCGCCTCCTCCTCACCCGCGTGCAGACGCACCAGGTACTCGATCGTGGCGACGACGTCGTCCTCGGTCAGCGTCCCCTGGTTCATGTCCAGGTCCAGACCGAGCTTCTTGTTGATCTTGTAGCGGCCGACCTTGGCCACGTCGTACCGCTTGGGATTGAAGTACAGGTTCTCCAGCAGCGTCTGCGCCGACTCCCGCGTGGGCGGCTCACCCGGCCGCAGCTTGCGGTAGATGTCCAGCAGCGCGTCATCCTGACCGGAGGTGTGGTCCTTCTCCAGCGTCACATTGATCGACTCATACGAGCCGAAACGCTCCCGGATCCGCGCCTCGTCCCACCCCAGCGCCTTCAGCAGAACCGTCACCGGCTGCTTGCGCTTGCGGTCGATGCGCACACCCACGTTGTCGCGCTTGTCGACCTCGAACTCCAGCCAGGCACCCCGGCTCGGAATCACCCGGCAGCCGTAGATGTCCTTGTCGGACGCCTTGTCCAGCGCGCGGTCGAAGTACACCCCGGGGGAGCGCACCAGCTGGGAGACGACGACACGCTCGGTGCCGTTGATGATGAAGGTGCCCTTGGGGGTCATGAGCGGGAAGTCGCCCATGAAGACCGTCTGGCTCTTGATCTCACCGGTGGTGTTGTTGATGAACTCCGCCGTGACGAACATCGGGGCGGAGTAGGTCATGTCCTTGTCCTTGCACTCCTCCACGGAGTACTTGGGCGGCTCGAACCGGTGGTCCCGGAACGACAGGGACATGGTTCCGGAGAAGTCCTCGATCGGGCTGATCTCTTCGAAGATCTCCTCCAGCCCCGACTGGGTCGGGACGCTCTTACTTCCGGCCTTCTGGGCCGCCTCGACCCGGGCCTTCCACCTCTCGTTGCCCAGCAGCCAGTCGAACGAGTTGGTCTGCAGAGCAAGGAGGTCCGGGACTTCGAGCGGCTCCTTGATGCGCGCGAAGGAGACGCGGTTCGGACCGGTTGCGGTATTCGAGGCGTTGCGCGAGGCTGCCAAGAGTGGTCCTTCCGAGGGCTCGCGGCGTAACAGATGACACGCACGCCAGACGATCCACGTCCGAGACCTGCTCAAATAGGCCCAAACCGGGCCTTCACAGGGGTGCTCTCACACGTGGATAGTCAGAGGGCAGCGCAAAGGGGCAGTGTAGCCGAACCGGTACACCGCTCGCAACTCTAGCGCCGCAGTATGCATCACGTTGCCATGGAGCATCGCCCCTCAGCGCCTCTCAGTCAAGAGCGGACATGGACTTTTCGGGCTCTGACCTGCAGTGAGGAAGGCCATAGTTTAGGGATCGGGGTTGACAGCCCGCGAACCGGCGTAGACGGCGTCTCACGCGGCAGCAGGCCGTGCTTCCCGTCACCTCGGCTACACCGACCCCTGAGGGGTTAACAGCGAGTGGTGGCGACACATTCCGAGCGGCCCGTGGTCGTCGAGGAGGGTTCCCTGCCGAGCGGCCCCGGAGGTCACTGAGGACGAGCGTCCAGGCTTCCCGGCGCCCAGGGGAATCCAACGGCCGGGAGTACCCAGGGCTCAGGGCCCGGGCGGTGATCCCCTACGGACCCGTGACGATGGCGGGAGCGGGTTCTAGTGCGTGTCTCGAAGGCCCTGGCCACGCGCGCGAACGCGTGACCTGCCCGGTGGAGTGAAGCCTGAGGCGAGCGGAGTGGGCCGGGAATGAGTGAACACAGACTAGGACAGGACGGTGAGCTCGGAGGCGAGCCACTTGCCGTCCTCCTTGACCATCGTCAGCCTGATGCGCAGCGGCTCGGGGAGGCGCTGCTGCTTGTCGTTCTTGGTCGCCGACGACCGGTTGGCGTAGACGAGCGCCACGACCTTGTCGGGGGTCGCGCTGACGACCCCGACCTTCATCACGGTCGTGTTGGAGACGGCCTGCTGCTGGACGGCGACGGTCTTGAGCGTCTGGGCGAGCTTGTCGTAGTCGTCGTGCAGCTTGCCCGTCGTCGTGGCGGACGCGGTCTTCAGGTCGGTGTCCAGCGTCTGGTAGTCGTACGAGGAGAGCTTCTGGGCCGCGCGGGACGCCGCGAACGACGCCTCCTTGGACGCCTGCTCGGTCGCCTCCTGCTCCTGGACCTTCATCGCGAGGACCGTGGTGCCGACGCCCAGCGCGATCGCCAGGACGACCAGCACGGCGATGACGGTCGAGAGGCCGCCCAGCCGGAACCGGCCGGCGGGCTCGTCGTCGTTCTCGGTGTCGGCGTCGTCCTCAGCGTCCTCGTCCTCGGAGTCCGCGGTGGCCTTGGCAGGCTTCTTGAGGTTCAGGCGCCTGGTCCTGGCGGGCTTGGCGGACTTCGGCTTCGCGTCCTCGCCGTCCTCGTCGTCCGTGTCGCCGTCGTTCTCGGCCTCGGCGACTTCCTCGGCCTCGGCGGCCTCCTCGACCTTGACTGCCTCCTCGACCTTGACGGCCTTGGGGCTCTTCGCGGCCTTGGAGGGCTTGGTCGTCTTGGCGGCGGCCTTGGCGACGCCACCGGACCTGGAGCCCTCTTCGGCCTCCTCGGTGTCGTCGGCGAGCGCCTCGTCGTCCGCGCCGGCCGCTGAGATCTCCTCTACGGGCTCATCGTCCTCGCGCGCGGCACCGGATCCCTTGCGGCCGCGGCGCGGCTTCTTGGGGGATTTGAGGGCCTTCGGACTCTCCGCGGGGGCGTCCTGCTCGGGCTCCTCCGGCTCCGCCGCGGCCTGCTCGGCTGCCGCCTGCTCGGCGGCGGCCGCCTCGTCCGCCGCGATCTGGGCGAGCCGCGCGGCCTCCCTGGCCTTCGCGGCGGCCTCTTCAGCCAGGCGCGCCGCCTCGGCGGCCTCCTCGGCCCTGGCCGCTCGATCCGCCTTGATCGTCACGGGACAACCTCCAGTCCGGACACCAGCCAGCGCCCGTCGACCCGCGTCAGGTCCATCTGGTAGCGGTAGCCCTGCGGCGTACCGTTCTGCACCTTGTCGTTGGTGACGGTCCCGGTGAGGGACACCATCACCTCGGCGGAGTCGCCGTCGATGGAGACCAGCGCGGCATCGACGTCGCTGACCGTCGACTTGGCCTTGGCCTTGGTGATCTGCTGCATGAAGGCGTTCGACTGGCTCCCCAGCTTGTTCTTGAGGTCACCGGTGGTGCCGCTCACGATGCGGTCGAGGTCGCGCTGGGCGGTGGCGGCGTTGAGCGACATCAGGTTGACGCCCATCTGGCGCGCCGACTGCATCGCCTTGGCCTTCTGGTCGGCCTCGTCCTTGTTCCTGAGGGTGACGACGCCGAGCCAGCCGGCCGCGATGGCGAGGCCCACCACGACGACGCCGAGGGCGAGCGCGGTGACCATGGGCAGGCGGCGCCTCATCGTGCCCGCCTCACTGGCTCAGCGGTCCGAGCAGGAGCCACTTCCACGAGGATTCCTCTCCCAACTGGCGTGTACCGGCGCTGCGCGGCATGACGTACCGCTTGCCATCGGGCCCGTAGACCGCACCCGTCGATGGATCGTATCCAGCGAATTCGACTGAACCCGCCGGATACGACAAGTACAGGTTGCCGTCCGCGAGCTGGCCCGTCGGGGCGCTCGCGGCCTTCGCCTTGGTCTTGGCGTCGGTCTTCCCGGAGCCCTTGGCGTCCGTCTTGCCGCCGTCGCCGTCACCGCCGCCGTCGTCGCCGCGGGTGCCGTAGGCGCCGCCGTCTGGGAACCCGGCGCCGGTGGTGGCGCCCGCCGGAACCTGCGGGTAGGGCGCGATGGCGTCGCGCGGGAAGTTGCGTGAGCCGCGCACGGCCGTGGGCGCGTTGTGGGGCGCCTTGCAGCCGGCGTCCAGGCGCGGCTTCTTCTTCGAGGTGTCCTGCGGCCAGCGGTGCTTGACCTTCTCATAGCCCTGCGTGCAGGCGGGCGGGGCGTCGATGTTCAGGTCGAGGCCGAGGTGCTGGGTGCCGTCCCCGGGCGTGACGGTGAACGCGCCCGCGACCGTCACCGGGTAGAGGATGAACAGCGACCGCAGCCCCGCCTTGCGGGACGAGATGACCTGGCCGGTGGTGGTGAGGTTGGCCAGCAGCACGGGCAGCGTCGGCGCGAGCTGGTTGATGGCCTTGTGGGTCTCGTCCACCGCGCCCGGCGCGTTGTCGATGGTCTTGCGCAGCGCCGGGTCGTCGTTGCGCAGCGAGGTGGTCAGCGCGTTCAGGTTGCGGGCGAAACCCTGGATGTTGGCGGCCTGGCCGCGCTGGGTGTCCAGGACGGTCGCGCCGCTGTTCAGCAGCCGCTCGGTGTCGGGGTAGGCCTCGTTGGCGGTCTTCAGCAGCCGGTCGGTGTCGTCCAGGATGGACTGCAGGTCCGAGGCGGAGCCGGAGAACGCCTTGTCCAACTCGTCCACGATGACGCCGAGGTCCTTGGTGTTCACCGAGCCGACGAGGGAGTCGACGTTGCGCAGCAGCTCGGCGGTGGACACCGGCAGCGTGGTGCGGCTGCGCGGGATCGTGTACGGGTCGCCCTGGTCGAGATAGGGCCCGGACTTCGTGGTGGGCTCCAGGTCGATGTACTGCTCGCCGACCGCCGACCGGTTCGCCACGACGGCCTTGGTGCCCTCGCGCGGGATGCGCTTGCCCCGCTCCAGCAGCAGCTTGACGCGGATGCCGTCCTTGGTCAGCTCGATCGGGCCGACGCGTCCGACCGGGACGCCCCGGTAGGTGACCTCGGCGTTGGTGAACACGCCGCCGGAGTCGGTGAGGTCGACGTAGGCGACGTACTGCTTGCCGAGCAGGTCGCGGCCGATGCCGATGTAGTTGACCGAGACGATCGCCACGCCGACGACGGTGATGACCGCGAAGGCGATGAGCTGGACGATGACGCCGCGCTTGAGGATCACGAGAGGCCCCCCGTCATCAGGGTCCGCAGACCGCCGTCACCGGGTTCGGGGGCGAGCGCGCCCGGCCGTCCCTGGTCGTTCGTGCCGGTCGGCGTCTTGCCTGGGGTCTGTGTGGTGCCGCCTGGAAGGCCGGGCAGGCCGCCCTGCCCCCCGCTGCCCTGTCCCCCGCCGCCCGGGGTCTGCGGCAGGACGCCCAGCGGGGAGTCCGGCAGCGTCACGTTCGGGACCTGGAGCATGTTGCGCATCTGCTTGCCGCTGCCCAGCATCCCCTCCAGGTCGGTGCCGCCGAGGAGGTTCCGCGCGATGGACTCGAAGTCCAGGTCGACGGTCAGCCGCACGTTGCCGTAGTCGCCCGCGATGACGTTCTCGAACGTCGCGGGGAACGGGAAGGTGATCAGGGTCTCCAGCGACTTCGGCAGGTCGGAGCCGGCCTTGTTGAGGTTGCGCAGGACCACGTCGAGGTCCCGCAGGTTGGCCAGCATGTCGGCCTTCGACTGGTTGATCACGTAGGTGGTGGTGCGGCTGAGCTTGTTGAGCGCGACCAGCATCTTGGTGAGGTCGGCGCGGTTGCGGTTGAGGACGGCGATCGCGGGCCCCGTCTCGTCGATGGTGTCCTGGATCGTCTTGCGCTCGGCGGCCAGCTTGCCGCTCAGCCGGTCGATGCTGTCCAGGGCCCGGGTGATCGCGGCGCGGTTCTGGTCCAGCGTCCCCGCGAACGTGTTGACCCGCTGGAGCACCGACTTGATCGTGGACTCCCGGCCGCCCATCGCGGCCTGCAGCTCGCGGCTGATCGTGGAGACCTGCTCCAGGCCGCCGCCGTTCAGCAGCAGCGACATCGCCGAGAGCACCTCTTCGATCTCGGTGCCGCGCGACGTGCGGTTCAGCGGGATCAGGTCGCCCTCGCCCAGTTCCCCGACCGGGGCCTCGTTCTTGGGCGGTTCGAGCTGCACGAACTTCTCGCCGAGCAGGCTGGTCTGGCTGACCGTCGCGATCGCGTTGTCGGGGAGCTTGACGTCGCCGCGGAACTTGACCGTGACGACCGCGTGCCAGCCGCCGCCCTGCGCGCCCGGCTCGCCGGCCAGCTCGATCTTGTCGACCCTGCCCACCGACACGTCGTTGACCTTGACCGCCGACTTCGGGACGAGGTCCAGCACGTTCGCGAACTCGATCTTCACGGTCCGCGGGTGCGAGCCGAGGTCGGGCCCGCCCGGCAGCGGCAGCGACTCCGCGCCGTTGAACGAGCAGCCCGACACGGCCGTCACGCCGGCGAGCGCGGCGGCGCCGAGCAGCCGGGCCCTGTTCATGGAGCGCCTGTCATCGGACCGCCTGCTCATCGGCCACCTCCAGGCAGCAGCGCCGTGATGTCCGTGGGCTTGGTCTGAGTCCCGGTCGCCCCGGTCTTGTTCGTCGTGCCGGTCTTGTTCGTCGTGCTCGTCTTGCCGGGCCTGCCCTGCGGCCCGTAGGCGTCCGGCGGGACGGGCACCGGGTCGTAGTGCGTCGTCAGCGCGGTGATCCAGGACAGGTCCAGGCTGAACCCGGTCAGCGCCTTGCCGATGCCGTTGTACGGCGTGACGAAGTCGAGGCACTCCTTGGCGGGCGTGCCCACCGAGTAGGCCAGCGAGCAGATCCAGTCGGCCAGATCGTGGAACTGGCGGAAGTTGTCGCGGGTGTGGATCGTGCCGCTGATCGGGTCGTAGGCGCGGGCCAGGTTGTTGACCGCGAGCGGGCCGGCGGTGAGGATCTCGGCGAGCGCGCCCTTCTCCTTCACCAGCACGCCGGTGACCTGCGCGAGCTGCCGGACGTTGGCCGCCAGCTCGGTGCGGTTGCCCTTGACGAACTGCTGCACGTTCCGCAGCGTCGGGGCCAGGGTGTTGAGGGCCGCGCTCAGCTCCTCCTTCTCCCCCGCGAGCTGCCCGGACACGCCGTTCAGGTGCCCGGAGAACGACTTGATCTGCTGGTCGTTCGCCTGCATCGCCTCGGTGATGATCCGCAGGTTCTTGATCGTCTCGGCGACGTCGCCGCGGTCGGTGCTCAGCGTGCTGAGCGCCTTGGAGGTGTCGGCGATCGTCTGCCGGATGTCCTCGCCCTGCCCGTCCAGGTTCGCGGCGCCGACCTGGAGCAGCCGCGACAGCGAGCCCTGCTGGCCGTTCGCGCCCGGCGCGTTCGCGCCCTGCGGGCCGAGCGCCTTGGACAGGTCGTTCAGGCTGGAGCCGACCTGGTCGACCTCGACCGGCACCGCGGTGCGGTTCGTGCCCAGCGTCGCCCCGTCCGCGAGGACGGCCCCGCCCTTGTAGACGGGCGTGATCTGCACGAAGCGGTCGGCGACGAGGGTCTGGCTGACGATGACGGCCTGCGCGTTCGCGGGGACCTTGTACTTGGCGTCGTACCTCAGCTCGACCTTCACCGCGTCGCCGACGGGCTCGACGCTCGTGACCTCGCCGACGGGGATGCCGAGGATGCGGACGTCCGCGCCCTTGTACAGGCCGACCGCCTTGCTGAAGTACGCCGTCATGTGGCGCTGCTTCGGCTCCTGGAAGACCAGCAGGAGCACGGCGGCCAGCACCGCGACGGCGAGGATCGCGCCGCCCAGGCGGAGGATGCTCGTTGAGTTACGCACTGGTGACCTGCCTGCTCACGGGAGGAAGGGCAACGGGTTGTCGCTGTTGCCGGTCTTGCCGGTGCCGGGCGAGCCGGTGCCGGAGGAACCGCCGCCCGGCCGGGCGCCCTGCTTGTTCGTCGCCGCCCCGCCGCCGGGCGGGGGGTTCTGGATCGAGGCGGGGATCGGGATGAGGTTCTGGATCCACGAGTCGAACCAGCGGCCGGTGCCCGTCACGTCGGAGAACTGCCGGGCGAACGGCGCGAACAGCTGGAGGATCCGGTCCAGGTTGTTCTGGTTCTTCAGCAGGATCCGGTTGACCTTGGCCAGGTTGTCCAGCATCGGGCGCAGCTGCTTGTCGTTCTCGCTGATCAGGGCGTTCACCTGCTGGGACAGCGCCACGGTGTTGAGCAGCAGCTGGTGGATGACCGCGCGCCTGGCCTGCACCGCCTGGAGCACCTTGTCGCCGTCCTGGACGAGCTTGGCGAAGTCCTGGTTGCGGTCGGCGAGCAGCTTGGAGACGTCCTTGGCCTTGCCGGCCAGCTCGTGCAGCTCGTCGTCGCGGGACGCGACCGTGTTGGACAGCCGGCGCAGCCCCTGCAGCGACGCCCTGACCTCCTCGGGGGAGTTCTTGAACGTGTCCGACAGGACGTCGAACGACTTCGCGACCTGCTGGACGTCGATGGCGCCGACGCGCTGGCTCAGCTCGCTGATCGCGGGGACGACCTCGAACGGGGTGTGCGTCCGCTCGATCGGGACGTTGCGGCCGAGCTTGCCGCGGCCGCGGGGGGTGAGCGCGAGGTAGTGCGCGCCGAGCACCGTCTTGATCTTGATGTCGGCCTCGGTGCGGTCGCCGAGCCGCACGCCGTCGTCGACCCGGAAGGTGACCTTCACGTGGTCGCCGGCCAGCTCAAGCCCGGTGACCTTGCCGACCTTGACGCCCGCGACGCGGACCTCCTCGCCGGCCCGCAGCCCGGCCGCCTCGCGGAACGCGGCGGTGTGGGTGGAGCCGCCGGAGACGAGCGGCAGGTTCTCCAGGTTCATCGCCAGCGCCACCAGCACGATGATGATCGCGAACGCGGACAGCCCGATGGGGACCGGGTTGCGTTCCCGGAACGGGATCCTCATCTACTTGCACCTCGCGTTCTCGTTCACGATCGCCGGCGTCTGGTAGACCGGTCCGCCCGGCAGCCGCACCCGCGCGTCGAGGCCGCAGATGTACATGTTGAACCAGGAGCCGTAGGAGGAGATGTTCACCAGCCCCTCCAGCCGCTTCGGCGTCCGCTGCAGGCCCGCGTCGAGTTCCTTGCCGTTGGCGTCGAACGTGGCGGTGAGCTTGCGCAGCCCCGCGATGTCGTTGCGGATGCCGGGGCGGGCGTCGGCGAGCAGGCTCTGCGTGGTGCCGGTCAGGTCGTTGATCGCCGACACCGAGTCGAAGATCGCCTGACGGTCGCCCGACACCCCGCTGACGAAGCCGCGCAGGTCCGTGACCAGCTGGTCGACCTCGTTGTGGCGCTCGTCGATGGTGCCGAGCACGGTGTTCAGGTTGTCGATGACGTCGCCGATGACCTTGTCCCGGTCGGCGAGCGTGTTGGTCAGCGACGCCACGTGCGCGAGCAGGCTGTTGATCGTCCCGCCCTCGCCCTGGAGCACCTGGATGATCTGCATCGCGAGCGTGTTGACGTCCTTGGGCTCCAGCGCGCGGAACAGCGGCCGGAACCCGTTGAACAGGGTCGTCAGGTCCAGCGCCGGCGTGGTCTGCGCGATCGGGATCGTCCCGCCGGGCTTCAGGTAGTCGTTGGCCTGCCCGGCGCCGTCGGTCAGCGCCAGGTACCGCTGGCCCATCAGGTTCCGGTACCGGATCTGCGCCTTGGTGGACGAGGGCAGCCCCGCCTTGAAGACGTTCTCCTTCTGGAGGCTGAACGTGACCTCGGCCTTGTCGCCCCGGTACAGCTCGATGTGCTCGATCTGGCCGACGCGGACGCCGGCGACGCGCACGTCGTCGTTGTCGAGCAGGCCCGTCACGTCCGAGAAGATCGCCTTGTAGGTGGTCGTCTCCCGGAACCGCATGTTGGAGATCGTCATCGCCAGCACGCCGGTGGCCAGCGACGTGACGACCACGAAGATCGCCAGCTTGATCGCCGCGCTCGTCGTCCTCACTTGACCGTCACCACCGATCCGTCCGCGAGAAGCGGCCCGAACATCAGCGCCGACACGTCGGAGAGCCGGTCGGAGGGGGTCCGCGTCACCGGTCCGAGCACGCTCTTGATCTTTTCCTTCTCGCTCATCGCGCCCGGGTCCACGAAGACGTTCGACAGGGCCCGGCCGCGGCTCCCGCCGCCGTTCGGGTCATCGGGGTTCTTCCACCACAGGTCGTCTTCCGTGCCGTCCAGCGCGAGGTAGTCCGGGGACGGGACCTTCGGGTTCGGCAGGCCGTAGCAGCGCGGGTTGCGCTGGTCCTTGACCTCCGGCTTGTCCAGCGGGTACTTGAAGCCCGGCCGCGGCTTGACGATCTCGACCGTCAGGTTGAAGGTCTTGGAGCCGTTCCCCCCGGCCACCCGCTCGGCCTCCGGCCGGATCTTCATCAGCCCGGCGAACACGCACGGCAGCGACGGCGAGTAGCGGGCGACCAGGTCCAGGACGTCCCGGTTCGCGATGTTGAAGCCGATGATCTTCGGGCCGTTCTGCCGCATGAACACGTCGCCGTCCTGTGCCAGCGCCGTAGTCGCCGGGATCAGCTGCTCGATCGTCGCCTTCTTGTCGGTGATCGTCCGGCTGGTGACGTTGATGTTGCGGAGCGTCTGCAGCAGGTCGGGCGCCGCGGCGCTGTAGATGTCGGAGACGTCGGCCAGGGCGTTCAGGTCGTGCACCAGCGTGCCCAGCTGCGGGTTGATCTTCCGCAGCAGCTCGTCGGCCTCCTCGATGTTGCGGCCGATCTGGTCGCCGCGGCCTTGCAGCGCCGTCGCCAGCGCGTTCAGCGTGGTGTTCAGCTCCGCCGGCTTCACCGCCTGGAGCAGCGGGAGCAGGTCGTTCAGCACCTTGTCGATCTCGACGGCGGCCTGGGAGCGGTCCTGCTGGATGACCTGGCCCGAGCGCAGCCCGAGGGGGCCCGCGTCGGCCGGGACCCCGAGGTCCACGTACTTCTCGCCGAACAGCGTCTTCGGCAGCAGCCGCGCCTGGACGTTCCGCGGGATCAGCTTCGCCTTGTCCGGGTCGAGCGCCAGGTGCAGCGTCGCGCCCCGCGCGTCGGCGTCGGCGCTGCGCACCTCCCCGACGATCAGGCCGCGGACCTTCACGTCCGAGTGCGGCAGCAGCTGCAGGCCCGCGCGCTCGCTCCGCACCCGCACGTTGAGGGTCGGCGTGAACGCCTTGTTGTACAGCGCCACGGTCAGCGCCAGCAGCAGGATGATCACGAGGATCATCGACAGCCCGAGCACCCGGAACCGCAAACGTTGACTCATGACCGCACCTCCGGTGGGGGGGCGACCCCCCACACCCCCCGGTTCGCTCCGCTCATCCCGGTCACCCCGCGATCCGAACGCTGGTGGTGGTGCCCCAGATCGCCATGCCGAGCATCAGGTCGGCCACGTTGATCACCACGATGCTGGTCCGCACCGCGCGGCCCACCGCCACGCCGACGCCCGCCGGACCGCCGGAGGCGTGGTAGCCGTAGTAGCAGTGGATCAGCATCACCAGCACCGCGAAGACGATCACCTTTCCGAACGACCACAAGATGTCGTACGGCGGTAGGAACAGATGGAAGTAGTGGTCGTAGGTGCCGGTCGACTGCCCGTAGAACATCGTCACGATCACGCGGGTCGCGCCGTAGGAGGCGAGCAGGCCCACGATGTACAGCGGGATGACCGCGATCATCCCGGCGAGCATCCGGGTCGTGACGAGGAACGGCATCGACGGGACGGCCATGACCTCCAGCGCGTCGATCTCGTCGGAGATCCGCATCGCGCCGAGCTGGGCGGTGAAGCCGCAGCCGACCGTCGCCGACAGCGCGAGCGCCGACACCAGCGGCGCGATCTCGCGGGTGTTGAAGTAGGACGCGACGAACCCGGTGAACGCGGCCGTGCCGATCTGGTTCAGCGACTCGTAGCCCTGCAGGCCGACCTGGCTGCCGGTGAAGAACGTCATGAACCCGACGATCACCACCGAGCCGCCGATCACCGCGAGGCCGCCGGTGCCGAGGCTCACCTCGGCGAGCAGCCGCAGCACCTCGGTGCGGTACCGGGTCAGCACCCGGAACACCCACGCGAACGCGCGGGCGTAGAACGACATCTGGTGGCCGAAGTCGTCCAGCCTGTCGAGCGGCGCGCTCACCACCCGCCGGGCCGCCTTGCCCGTCTTGCCAGGGGCGGTCATCTACATCCCCTTCGACGGGACGAACTGGAAGTACAGCGTGGAGATCAGGAAGTTCTCCAGGAAGAGCAGCATGAACGTGATGACGACGGTCTGGTTGACCGCGTCGCCCACGCCCTTCGGTCCGCCCTTGGCGTTCAGGCCCTTGTAGGCCGCGACGAGGCCCGCCGTGATGCCGAACACGAACGCCTTGAACTCGGCCTGCAGCAGGTCGGGCAACTGCGCGATCGCGTTGAAGGAGGCCAGGTAGGCGCCGGGGGTGCCGCCCTGGAGCATCACGTTGAAGAAGTAGCCGCCGAGGAGGCCGACCACCGAGACCAGCCCGTTCAGGAACAGAGCGACGAACGCGCAGGCGAGCATCCGCGGCACCACGAGGCGGTGCAGGGGGTTGATCCCGAGCACCTCCATGGCGTCGATCTCCTCGCGGATCTTCCGGGAGCCGATGTCGGCGCACATCGCCGAGCCCGCGGCGCCCGCGACCAGCAGCGAGGTGACCAGCGGGCTGGCCTCCCGGACGATCGCGACCACGGCGGTCGCGCCGGTGTAGGACTGCGCGCCGAGCTGCCGGATCAGCCCGCCGACCTGGAGGGACAGCACGCCGCCGAAGGGGATGGCGACGAGCATCGTGGGGACGACGGTGACGCTGACGATGAACCAGGCCTGCTGGATGAACTCGCGCCACTGGAACGGCCATTGGAACACCGCGCGGGCGGTGTCCAGGCACAGGGCGAAGAACCGTCCGGGTTCCTTGATCGCGACGTTGGCCGCGCCGTCCCCGATCTTGCGGAACGTCGCAGAAGAGCCCCCGCCCTTCCTTGCCCCTCGCTGGTCCGCGCCGATACCAGGAGTGGACATCAGTAGCCTGCACCCGCTCCCGGCCGGCCGGGCGGCGGGTTGCCCGGGAACTGTCCACCGGGACCGCCGGGCGGCGGACCGGAGGGAGGCATGCCGCCGGGCGCTCCGTGCGCGCCGCCGGCGGGTGCGCCGACGGGCGTCATCGACGCCACGTAGCGCGGCCACTCCTCGACCCAGTTGCGGCCGAGGTCGTCGATGAACGAGCCGGGCGGCGGCGTGACGCCGTGCGCCGCGCACCACGCGCCGGGCGCGTGCATACCGGTGCGGAGCAGCCCGTTGCTCGGCATCTGCTGCGGCGGGATCGGCGGCAGCTTGCCGGGGTCGTGCCCCATCTTCGCCTCGGCCTCGAGCTCGGACTCGTCCTTCTCCTCGGACATGCCGATCGGGCCGATCTTGCTGGCGTTGAGGAACTGCCGGACGACGGGCTCCTCGCTGGACAGCAGCATCTCCCGCGGCCCGAACATCGCCAGGTGCCGCTGGTACAGCAGGCCGATGTTGTCCGGGACGGTGCGGGCGGTGTTGATGTCGTGCGTGACGATCAGGAACGTCGCGCCGATCTGGGCGTTGAGGTCGATGAACACCTGGTTCAGGAACGCGGTGCGGACCGGGTCGAGGCCGGAGTCCGGCTCGTCCACCAGCAGGATCTCGGGGTCCAGGACGAGGGCGCGGGCAAGGCCGGCGCGCTTCTTCATACCGCCGGAGATCTCGCCGGGCAGTTTGTGCTCGGCGCCGAGGAGGCCGACCATGTCCATCTTCTCGAGGACGATGCGCTTGACCTCGGACTCGGACTTCTTGGTGTGCTCGCGGAGCGGGAACGCGATGTTGTCGAACAGGTTCATGGAGCCGAAGAGGGCGCCGTCCTGGAACAGGACGCCGAACTGCTTCCGGGTGTCGTAGAGCTGCGACTCGGGCAGGTACGGCAGGTCCCTGTCGCCGATCCAGATGTGCCCGCGGTCGGGCTTGAGCAGTCCCACCAGGGACTTCAGGAAGACCGACTTGCCCGTACCGGACGGACCCAGGAGAACGGAGATCTCACCTGCGGGAATGGTCAGCGACACGTCCTGCCAGATCACCTGGCGGCCGAAGGACTTCGTCAGGCCCTCGACTCTGATCTCGACGCCCACTCGTCACCTTTCGTCCAGGCCGGGGGAATCCCGAACCAATGAGCGAGTAGCACTCAGGCTCTTTCTGTCGTCACACCGCGCCTTTGTCGTCACGCCGCGTTCCACACCGCGTTCCGCTGTCACGCTGCGTGTCCGCCGCATTGCTACCGTCCGGTAGCCGTGACGGGTGCCACTACCGTAGCGGCCCCCCGTCCAAATGGAAGGGGTTCCGACCCAGATCAGCGGCTAAATGCGACGTCGTAAGACAATCGTTACTTACGGCGTCTATGAGACTAGTGGTCCAAGAACCGGAGCCTCAAGACCGGGGTGCCGGCGACGGCTGACGACCGGGGGTCCGCCGCACTGCGGAGACGCCCGCGGCCGGGTGTGGCCAGTGCGTCAGGACGGGACGCTACGCCGCGGGCGGGAAGCGGCACAACCCGTCAGGGCACACGGTTTCCGGCAGGGGTTTGTCACCTCCGTACAGGAAACGGGCCGCCCCGGCGCCCCAGGTCCGCGCTCCGCGACAAGGCCCCGCGCGTTCCGCGACAAGGCCCTACGGACACCGCCGCAACACGAAGGAGGCGGCCACCCCACCGGGGTGACCGCCTCCTGGAGAGCGGTGGAGCCGCGAGGCTCCGGGAGCTCTGGAGCGCCTTACTTGACGGTGACCGACGCGCCGGCCTTCTCCAGGGCCTCCTTGGCCTTGTCGGCCGTCTCCTTGTTGACCTTCTCGAGCAGCGGCTTCGGCGCGCCGTCGACCAGGTCCTTGGCCTCCTTGAGGCCGAGGCTCGTCAGGGCGCGAACCTCCTTGATGACCTGGATCTTCTTGTCGCCGGCACCCTCGAGGATGACGTCGAACTCGTCCTGGGCCGGGGCCTCCTCGGCGCCACCCGCCGGCGCGCCCGGGGCCGCGGCGACGGCGGCGACGGGGGCGGCGGCCTTGACGTCGAAGACCTCCTCGAACTGCTTCACGAACTCGGAGAGCTCGAGAAGGGTCATCTCCTTGAACGCGTCGAGCAGGTCGTCGGTGCTGAGCTTCGCCATGATGATTCCTCCGCTATGGCTTGTGATCTGGGGTGGTACTGGACCGCGGGTTGCCTACTCGGCGGACGCCTCGGCGGCGGGTGCCTCGGCGGTCTCGCCCTCGGCGCGCTTGGCGCGCAGCGCCTCGGCGAGCTGGGCGGCCTGCGTCGGCAGGGCGTTGAACAGCGCGGCGGCGTTCGCCATCGAGCCCTTCATCGCGCCGGCCAGCTTCGCGAGGAGGACCTCGCGCGACTCGAGGTCCGCCAGCTTGGTGACCTCGGCGGCGTCCATCGACTGACCGTCGATGAAGCCGCCCTTGATCACCAGCATCGGGTTCGCCTTGGCGAAGTCGCGCAGGCCCTTGGCGGCCTCGACCACGTCGCCGCGGACGAACGCGATGGCCGACGGGCCTTCGAGCAGATCACGGAACTGCTCGTCGACACCGGCCTCGTTCGCGGCGCGCTTGGTCAGCGTGTTCTTCACCACGCGGAACCGCGCGGTCTCGCCGAGGTTGTCGCGCAGCTCCTTGACCTGCGCGACGCTAAGCCCGCGGTACTCGGTCAGCACGGCGCCGTTGGAGCTCTCGAACTCGCTCTTGAGCTCGGCGATCGCCGCGTCCTTGTGGGCCTTGGCCATAGCCCTCCTTCCGATTACCTGGGTGGTCCGATCCGCGCCTCGCCCGCGTGCGGGTTTCGGCGCCGATCCACCAAAAAACGCCCCGGCGCAGGCGCACGGGGCGTCCAGGCACGGCACGGAGGCCATGCGGGAAGCTCTCGTCTCACCTACGCAGGCCGCCCGACGTGAGTCGGGTCCTTCGGTCACCTCGAGGGAGGTGACGACCGGCGGTCTTCGGCACGGAACAGAATACGTGCGATGACTTGAGAGACCAAATCAGAGGACAGGACGGGGTGGGGACACCCCGGGGACACGACGGAGGGACCGTGCCCCGGTCGGGGTACGGTCCCTCGGTCGTGCTCGGACGCGGGCCCGCCGCATGCGGGGCGGGCCCGGCCGGGCCGGGCCGGGTCAGGCGCCGGGGAGGCCGTTGCCGTTGCCGAGCCGGCTCATGATCTCGCCGAAGTCGGTGACCTCGCTCGCCGGCGGCTCGGTGACCTGCACCGGCTTGCCGAAGTCGCGGTACTTCATCGTCATGGTCATGTCGCCTTCGGTCGACTGCGTCGACTTCATCGTCATCTTGCGCGGCAGCTGCTGACCGTCCACCCACAGGTCGAAGTGCATGGCCTGCTGCCCGGTCTTGCCGAGGCTCTTGCGGTAGGCCTCCCGCGTCTCCGGGGAGAGCTTCGCGACCGCGTCCTCCATCCGGTACGTGCCGGTGTAGTGGGTCGTCTGGACACCGTCGACGGTCTCCTTGCCGACCTCCCGCGCGTCCTTGGACGCCGTCAGCATCTTGGTGTTCTGGACCGGGTCCATCTGCCGGGACTGCTGGAGCAGCTCGTCGATGTTCATGCCGGACTTCGCGCCCAGCTCGTCCAGCGAGATCTTGATCCACGGCTTGGAGCCGCCGCCGAGCTGGGACAGCATCGGCATCTTCATGTACATGTTCCGGCCGACGAGCCGCTGCTCCATGCCGCCCACCGACTTGCCGCCGACGGTCATCTGCGCGAAGTTCATGCTGTAGGCGAGGTCGGGCTTCGTCCGGTACTGCATCGTGCCGTTCATCGAGGCGTCACCCTGCGACGTGCCGGTCATCTGCATCGACATGTCGGCCTGGAAAGAGTCGATCTGGCCGGTCTTCTCGGCGGCCTTGCCGAGGACCTGCGCGGCCGACAGCCTCAGTCCCTTGCCGGCATCGTCCACCTTCTTCCCGGCGTCCCCGAGGCAGCCGGTCAGCGAGAGGGCGAGGCCGGTGGCCAGCGCCGTGCCTGCGGCGAAACGACGGATCATCTTGGGGGTCTCCTTGGTCTCCTTGGCACCCGGGTGATGCGGGGCGAACGGTACATCAGACGCAAAGGACCCCGCCGAGGTTCACCATCGTCGACACCGCCGTGAGTCGCCGGCCGTCAGTTACCGCCGAGGATGCCCTGCAGGGAGAGCTGGCCCACCTGGTCGGACGGGGGCGTGTTCACGTTCACGGACTTGCCGTAGTCGCTGTAGAGGACGGTCACCGTGCCGTTCTCGCCCTGGGACCCGGTGGCCTTGGACACGAGCTTGCGCGGCAGGTTGTCGCCGTCCGTCCACAGGTCGAAGTTGATCTTCCCGTTGGCGCGGTCCTTCGGCAGCCAGTGCTGGACCTTCGTGCGGGCCTCCGCGTCCAGCTGCTTCAGAGCGTCCTCGACGGTGACCGTCCCGGCGTAGTGCGTCGTCTTCACGCCGTCGACGGTCGCGGTGCCGACCCTGCGGGCGTCCTTGGAGCCGGTGAACATCTTCGTCTGCTCGGCCGGGTCCACCTTCTGCACCTGGTCGACCAGGCCCTGGACGTCGAAGCCCGTCCGCTGCGACACCTGGTTCACGTCGATCCGCACCCAGGGCTTGCCGTTGCTGACGAACTGCGCGAGCTGCGGGACCTTCGCGTACAGCACGTTGTCGGTGAAGATCGCCTGGCCCTTGGCGCCCGGGACGCTCTGCCCGTTCCGGCTGAACTCGTCCAGCTTCGCGCTGAACTCCAGCGACGGGCGCAGCCGGAACTGGCCGTTGGCGTGGATCTTCCCGCCGCCGTCGCCGGTGCCCGTCACCGTCAGGTCGGCCTTGAACGTGTCCTTCTTGCCGGTCTTCTCGGACGCCTTCAGCAGCGCCTGGCTCGCCGTGAGCTTCATGTTGCCGGTGTTCTCCGACCCGTCCCCGTTGCATCCGGAGAGGAGGAGCGCGGCGCCCACCGCCGTGCCACCGGCCGCCACCACGAATCGTCGGTTCATGAGGGTTGAGCCTCCCTTGTCGCCCTGCTGGTGTTCCCAGTCTCTTCGGACGCTAACGGCGCTACATCCCCCGGTGGTACGAATGGCGCCCGGTTCGGTACGACCAACGGCGTAGCCGTCCCATGGCCGGACGGTAAGGCGGCGGGGCGGTGGAACGGCGGTGTGCGACCGGTGCCGCGGCCCGCGTCAGCGGTAGGAGCCGAACGTCATCGACCCGGCGAACCCGGCACCCGGCCCCTGCGCGCCGAGGCTGATCGTGGTCGGGCGGGCCTCGCTGTCGGCCAGCAGATCGAGCCCGCAGCCCGTGTCGTCCGGGATCCACTTGCGGAACGCCGCCGCCGCGTCCTGCGGGAGCAGCGGGTACACCCCGCCCATGAGCCCCTGCGCGGTGAAGCGCGTCAGCCCGGCGGCGTCCGGCTCGCTCGCCGTCATGCCCGGCAGCGTCCCGATCATGAAGGTGAACTGGCGGGGGTCGGACTCGTTCTGCAGCTTGCCCAGCTGCGCCTGGGTCAGCGTGGACTTCGTCCACTTCTGCCCGTCGTAGCCCTTGAGCGTGCTCCCCTGGACGATCACCTTCTGGGTGACCTTGGACAGCTCGCCGCCCTTCATCGTCTGGGTGACGCCCGTGGCGCTCATCGCGAACTTCGGCCACAGCGTGAACGAGGCCGTCTCGGTCGCGTGCTGGTAGTCGCCGCCGGACCCGACCGTCACCTTCATGTCCGTCTTGCGGGTGAAGGAGTGCAGGCTGGGGCCGGGCTGGGGCGGCGCGGTGGGCAGGCCGTGCGGGGCTCCCCCGCCTCCGGGCCCGCGCGTGCCCGGCCGGGGGCTCGCGCCGTTGCCGGACCCCGGCGCACCGGGCGTGCCCGGAGTGACCGTGGCGGACGCGGCGCCGTTGGGGTTGGCGGGGTCCTGCTGGGCCATCGCGGCGGAGGGGGGCAGCGCCCCTCCGTCCTTCGGCGAGTCACCGCCGATCTTGACCACCATCAGGATCGCCGTGGGCACGACGGCCACCGCGGTCACGGCGGAGATGGCGATGGCCCGATCGGTACGACGCTTCACCCGGGCAATTCAACACCAGGTTCCTCGTGGGTAACAAAACAATCGAGTACCAGATTGTCCGGTTCCGGACTACGCCCCGTGTATCCGCCCCCCACGCCTCCGCGTTCAGGGCTTCTCGGGGCGGCCGGTCAGTTGGGCGCGGAGGGCTGACTTGCGGACTTTGCCTGTGCCGGTGCGCGGCAGGGCGGCGGCGAACTCGATGCGGCGCGGGGTCTTGAAGCCCGCGAGCCGGGCGCGGCAGGCCGCGATCAGCTCCGCGCCGTCCGGCGGGACGGCGTCCGGCACGACCACCGCGCACACCGTCTGGCCCCAGCGCGGGTCGGGCAGCCCCACCACCGCGACCTCGCGCACGCCCGGAACCGTGCGCAGGACGTCCTCCACCTCGCGGGACGAGACGTTCTCCCCGCCCGTGATGATCACATCCTTGAGCCGGTCGGCGAGGTACAGGTGGCCGTCCTCGTCGATGCGGCCCGCGTCGCCCGTGCGGAACCAGCCGTCCGCGAACGCCTCGGCTGTGGCCTCGGGGTCGTCCCAGTAGCCGTCCGCCACCTGCGGTCCCCGGACCACGACCTCGCCCTGCTCGCCGGGCGGCAGCGGCGTCCCGTCCTCGCCGATCACCGCGATCTCCGCGCCGTCGCCGGGACGGCCCGCCGAAGCCGCCAGCTCCGGCCGCGCCGCGACCGCGGCACGGTGGTCCGCCGGGGACAGGAACGTCGCGTTGCCGGACAGCTCGGTCATGCCGTACCCCTGGTTGAGGTCGCAGCCGAGCACCTCGCCGGCGCGGCGCAGCAGCGGCACCGGCATCGGCGCCGAGCCGTAGACGATCACCCGGAGGGTGGCCCGCAGCGCCTCCAGCGCCGCCTGGTCCCCCTCCAGGTGCGCGAGCAGGTCCTCCAGCATCGTCGGGGCCAGCGACAGGGTTGTGACCCCGTGCCGGCGCGCCGTCTCCACCAGGGCGGCCGGATCGAAGCGGCGAAGCACCACCGCGTGCCGCCGGAACAGGTGGTGCATCATGACCTGGTAGCCCGCCACATGGCACAGCGGGAAAGGCGTGCAGAACACGTCCCCCGGCAGCACGGGACGCCCCGATACCGTCACCGCGAGGCCCGCGAGCAGGCTCCTGTGGGTGAGCCTCACGCCCTTCGGCCGACCCGTCGTGCCACTGGTGAACATCAGCCAGGCGACCTCGGCCGGATCGCGCACCCCCGCAGGCTCGGGGGCCGGGCCGTCCCATGGCAGGTCGGCGACATCGGCGAGCGGCGGGTGGCCGGCGGGCAGGTCGCCTTCGCGGGCGAGCCGCTCCAGCATGTCGGGCTCACCGACGACCAGTTCGGCGCCGCAGCGGACGATCTGGTCGGCCCATTCGCGCGGATGCAGCCTCTGGTTGAGCGGCACGAGGATCCTGCCGTCGCGCGGGACCCCGTAGTACGCCGCCACGTACTCCGGCCGGTTGTGCGCGAGCAGCGCCACCCGCGCGCCGGGCGAGCACCTCGCGGACAGGTGGGCGCTCAGCGCGTCCGTCCGGGCGCGCAGCTCCCGGAACGTCCAGGTCGTGCCGTCGACCGACAGAGCCGGGGCGTCGGGGGCGTCCGCCGCGGCCGCCACGAGCACGTCGTGCAGCCGGTGCACGCCGTCCAGCCGGCGGACGTCCCGATGCCGCGATCCGCCCATCACATCCCCTTCGCCGACGATCCGGGCGCCGAATCTAGCGTCGGACGGACCAGGGCCGCCGATGCCGTCCCGCTGAACGCGACCTGCGGCGGGGCGGAAAGCGGCAGGGCGCCCCCGGTCGTACCGGGGGCGCCCTGCTCGACGGCGTTCGACGCCGGGTTCGGTCAGGCCTCTTCGAACTCGGCCGTCAGGTTGCGGACCGCGTTCGGGTCCACCGGGATGCTCGGGCCCATCGAGGTGGTCAGCGCCGCCTTCTTGACGTACCGGCCCTTCGCGGCCGACGGCTTGAGACGCTGGATCTCGTCGACCGCGGCGGCGTAGTTCTCCACCAGCTGGCGCTCGTCGAAGGACGCCTTGCCGATGATGAAGTGCAGGTTCGCGTGCCGGTCGACCCGGAACTCGATCTTGCCGCCCTTGATGTCGGAGACGGCCTTGGACACGTCCATGGTGACCGTGCCGGTCTTCGGGTTCGGCATCAGGCCGCGCGGACCGAGCACCCGGCCGAGCCGGCCGACCTTGCCCATCTGGTCCGGGGTCGCTACCACGGCGTCGAAGTCCAGGAAGCCGCCCTGGATCCGCTCGATCAGGTCGTCGGAGCCGACCATGTCGGCGCCCGCCGCCTCGGCCTCCTGCGCCTTGGCGCCGACGGCGAAGACGAGCACGCGGGCCGTCTTGCCGGTGCCGTGGGGCAGGTTGACCGTGCCGCGGACCATCTGGTCGGCCTTGCGGGGGTCGACGCCCAGCCGCATGGCGACCTCGACGGTCGCGTCGAACTTGGTGACGGCGGTCTCCTTGGCCAGCTTCACGGCCTCGACCGGGCTGTAGAGCCGGTCGCGGTCGATCTTCTCGGCCGCGGCGCGGTAGCCCTTGCTGCGCTTCATGTGCGTTCCTCCAAATGGAACTCGTGGTAGGGGCCGGCGCGGGCCCTCCCACTGGGGTGGCTTACTTGACCTCGATGCCCATCGACCGCGCGGTGCCGGCGACGATCTTCTCCGCGGCGTCGAGGTCCTTGGCGTTGAGGTCGGGCATCTTGGTCGTGGCGATCTCGCGGACCTGGTCGCGGGTGACCGAGCCGACCTTGGTCTTGTGCGGCTCGCCGCTGCCCTTCTCCACGCCCGCGGCCTTCAGGATGAGCTGCGCGGCCGGCGGGGTCTTGGTGACGAAGGTGAACGACCGGTCCTCGTAGATGGTGATCTCTACGGGGATGACGTTGCCGCGCTGGGACTCCGTGGCAGCGTTGTACTGCTTGCAGAAGTCCATGATGTTGACGCCGTGCGGACCGAGCGCGGTACCGACCGGCGGCGCCGGGGTCGCCTGTCCGGCCTGGAGCTGGACCTTGACGAGCGCGGCGATCTTCTTCCTCTTGGGAGGCATGCCTCTCCCTCGTGTTCCGTTTCACTGTGGTCCCGACTCCCGGATACCGGGCAACACGGCGGGCGGAACTAGACCGCCGTGTTGGGACCTTGGCCGACCCCCGGCCCCGCGGACGCGGGGAGCAGGTCGCACCCTGACGAGTGCGGCGATGGGGTCATCCCCGCTGAAGCGGGGCAGTACGGTGCCCGTCCCTCCAAGAGCGGAGGCCGGGAACCCGAACCCGTCCTCGCCGGAGCGAGGACGACCTGTCAAGGATACGGCCTGACCGGAGCGGCCCGGGCCGACCGGGAGGCGGGTTCGGGGCTCGGAAGGCCGACTCGCCCGTGAAGGCGGGTCAGATCTTGGAGACCTGGTTGAAGGAGAGCTCGACCGGGGTCTCGCGACCGAAGATGGAGACCAGCACCTTGAGCTTCTGCTGCTCGGCGTTGATCTCGTTGACGGTGGCGGGGAGGGTGGCGAACGGGCCGTCCATGACGGTGACCGACTCGCCGACCTCGTAGTCGACGGTGGCGGGGGCCTTGGCCTGCTCCTTGGCGGCCTTGGCGACGCCCTCCTCCGGCTCGGGGGCCAGCAGGTTGGCGACCTCGTCCAGGCTGAGCGGGGACGGCTTGTTCAGCAGGCCGACGAACCCGGTGACGCCCGGCGTGTTGCGGACCGCGGCCCACGACTCGTCGGTGAGCTCCATGCGGACGAGGATGTAGCCCGGCAGGACCTTCTCGTTGACCTTCTGGCGCTTGCCGCCCTTGATCTCGGTCACCTCGTGCTGCGGGACCTCGATCTGGAAGATGTAGTCCTCCATGTTGAGGGTCTGCGTGCGGGTCTCGATGTTGGTCTTGACCCGGTTCTCGTAGCCCGCGTAGGAGTGCACGACGTACCAGTCGCCCGGCTGGAGGCGGAGCTGCATCTTGAACTCGGCGTACGGGTCGACCGGCGGCGCGGCGGCCTCTTCCTCACCGGCCTCCTCGCCCTCGGCGGACTCGGCCGGCTCCTCGCCCTCGACGGCCTCGGCGAGCTCGGCGGCGCCCTCGGCCGCGTCCGGCGCGGGGGCCTCCTCGTCCTCGAGCTTCGTGTCCGCCGGCTCGGCGTCGCCGGCGGAGACGACCGCCTCGGCCGTCTCGTCGGCGGCTCCCGCCTGGTCTGCCGCAGCAGCCGCAGCAGACTGGGCCTCTTCAACGGCCTCGTCGTAGGGCTGTGAGGACTCGGACACGGTGGACTCTTCTCTCGGTCTGCGGTGATGGACTTGCGAAGGTGCGGCGGGGCCCGGCCCCGGCCCGGGCGGCGTCAGCCGAAGATCTCGTAGATCCCCTTCTGCAGCCCGTAGTCGATACCGGAGACGATCGCGACCATGACGAGCACGAACATCAGCGAGACGGTCGTGTACGTGATCAGCTCCCGCCGCGTCGGCCAGATGACCTTGCGCAGCTCGGCGATGATCTGGCGCACGAACAGCGCGGGCGAGGTCCGCCTGGAAGGGGACTTCTTCTTGCCCTTGCCCTCGTCCTTGGCCTCGGGCTCGTCGCGAGTCTCAGTCGCCATTTGCCGCCGTTCACCTCATAGGTCGTGATCCAACCACCCTGTGGTTGCCGCGCGGTCCCGTGCCGCGGAGTGCCACGGCGACGCCATGGCGCGGCCGGGGACGGGTGCGCGCACCGCACCTCGCAGGGCAGGAGGGACTCGAACCCCCAACCGCCGGTTTTGGAGACCGGAGCTCTACCAATTGAGCCACTGCCCTTCACTTCTCCGGCTAAGGAGAAACCCGACCGTGGGATCGGGCGGTGCCGGGTCCCAGCTTACGGCCTCATCGATGCCCGCGTGCGGACAGGCGCGTATACCGGTGACACGTCACTTGGAGGAGGAGTCTACGTGCCGGAGGGGCCCGCGTCGAACCGGATATCCCGGCGGATCGCCGCGAGCCGCGGCGGCGACCCGTCCGACCGGCTCGGATATATGGCTGCGGGTCCCGGGGGGCCGTCTGTAACGATAGGGGCATGAGCATCGACCGTCCTCGCATCTCCAAGCGCATCGCCGCGATATCCGAGTCCGCCACGCTGGCCGTCGACGCCAAGGCCAAGGCGCTGAAGGCGGCGGGCCGCCCGGTCATCGGGTTCGGCGCGGGCGAGCCCGACTTCCCCACGCCCGACTACATCGTCGAGGCCGCGGTGACCGCGTGCCGGGTGCCGCGCTTCCACAAGTACACGCCCGCGGGCGGGCTGCCCGAGCTGCGCGCCGCGATCGCCGAGAAGACCGAGCGCGACTCGGGGTACCGGGTCGAGGCGTCGCAGGTGCTCGTGACCAACGGCGGCAAGCAGGCGGTGTACGAGGCGTTCGCGGCGCTGCTCGACCCGGGCGACGAGGTGATCGTCCCGACGCCGTACTGGACGACCTACCCCGAGTCGATCAAGCTGGCGGGCGGGGTCCCCGTGGACGTCGTCGCCGACGAGACCACCGGCTACAAGGTGGGCGTCGAGCAGCTGGAGGCCGCGCGCACCGACCGGACGAAGGTGCTGCTGTTCGTGTCGCCGTCCAACCCGACGGGCGCGGTCTACACGCGGGACGAGATCGAGGCGATCGGCCGCTGGGCCGACGAGCACGGCCTGTGGGTCGTCACCGACGAGATCTACGAGCACCTCGTCTACGGGGACGCCGAGTTCCACTCGATGCCCGTGGTGGTGCCGGAGCTGGCCGACCGGACGCTCGTCCTGAACGGGGTGGCGAAGACCTACGCGATGACCGGCTGGCGGGTGGGCTGGCTGATCGGCCCGGCGGACGTGGTGAAGGCCGCGCAGAACCTGCAGTCGCACGCGACGTCCAACGTGGCCAACGTCTCCCAGGCCGCCGCCCTCGCCGCGGTGACCGGCGACCTGTCGGCGGTCGCGGAGATGCGCAAGGCGTTCGACCGGCGCCGGCACACGATCGTGCGGATGCTGAACGAGATCCCGGGCGTGGTGTGCCCCGAGCCGGAGGGCGCGTTCTACGCCTACCCCTCGGTCAAGGCGCTGCTCGGCAAGCAGCTGCGCGGCAGGCGTCCGGAGACGTCGGTGGAGCTGGCGTCGCTGATCCTGGAGGAGGCCGAGGTCGCGCTGGTGCCGGGCGAGGCGTTCGGCACGCCGGGCTACTTCCGCCTCTCGTACGCGCTGGGCGACGACGACCTCGTCGAGGGCGTCTCGCGCGTCGCGAAGCTGCTCTCCGAGGCGAGCTGACCCGATCGACACGAAACCGGCCCCGGGTGCACAGATCCCGGGGCCGGTTCCATGCGGGACGGGCCTCCGCCGGGCCCGTCCCCCGGATGTCCGGCGGGACGTCCCGCACGCGGCCCCTCTCCGCCGCGGGACGTCCCGCCGAACGGGGTCTCAGGGGCGCACGCCCTCGGCGATGCGCATGAGCCGGTCCTTGGCCGTTCCGGCGGCGGTCACGGTGACGCCGACGCCGGGCCGCGCGATCCAGGAGATCTGCCGCGCCGAGTCGGGGCGGTCGCCGGTGAGCGCAGGAGTCCCGTGGACGGACGTGTGGCCGGGGACGCCGGGGGCGCGCATCAGGTCCTGCGGGCCGGTCAGCCCGCCGCCCTTCACGAGCGCGACCTCCACCCAGCCGCCGCTCCCGCGCCACGAGCACGTCGTGGTCTCGCGTCCGCCGCTCCCGGAGACCTCGCACGGGCCGGTGGAGGTCAGGCCGCCCGGCAGATAGGTGATCCACTGCGGCAGCCTGCCGACGGCGCCGGGCACCCCCGGCCTGGACGGGGCGTGCCCGTCGCCGGACGAGCCGCGCGGTTGCGGCTTGCGAGAGGCTCCCGCCTCGGGCGTCCCCTCGGGAGACGGGGACGCGGGGACGCCCGGGGCGGGAGGTCGCTCCGGCAGCCGGAACGCCGAGACGCTGTTGCTGGGACGGGCCGTCTCGGAGTTCCCGGCGGGTGTGGCCCGGAACGACTGATAGGTGGGTACGAGGGCCAGGGCCGCGACCGAGGCGGCCGCGACGCCGCCGGCCGCGTGGATGCGGGCCTTGCGGCGGCGGTGGCGCCGCTTGACGTCGGCGACGAGCGACTGTGACGCGGTCGCCCCGGCCACCTGCTCGGCCATGGCCTTCCGCAGTTCACTCTCCAGATCCATCGCTCATCTCCCCAGTGGCGCCAGGTTCCGGTCGAGGCGTTCCCGGAGCCTGGCGAGCCCCCGGGACGCCTGGCTCTTGACCGTTCCGACCGAACAGCCGAGAGCCTGTGCCGTCTCCGCCTCCGACAGGTCCTCCCAGAAGCGCAGGACCAGGACCGCGCGCTGCCGCGGACCGAGCTTGCGCAGCTCCTCCATCAGGGTTCCCCTCAGTTCGACGGAGTGGTTGGGCGAGGCGGCCGGCGTCTCCGGGAGCCTCGCCATGTGGATCTCCCGGAGCACCTTCCACCGCCGGGACCGGCTGATCACGAGGTTGACCAGGATCCGGCGGACGTAGGGCTCGGGATCGCTGTCGGCCTCCAGCCGTCCCCAGTGTCGGTAGGCCTTTTCAAGCGCGGTCTGCAGGATGTCCTCGGCGTCCTGCCGAGCCCCGCACATCAGTGCGGCGGTGCGCAGCAGGGCATCGCCGCGTGCCGCCACGAACTCCACGAACGACTCGTCGTCTCGACGCCCCACAGTGCTCCGTCCCGGCTAGAGCGGTTCCGGCAGTTTGTCTGGCCGGGAGCGGGCGGCCCCGCGCCTGGGCCGCCCACTCCTCGTCTGTGTTGTGTTGCTGGTACTGCGGTGTTGCTGGTGTCGCCGTTCCTGGCCGGTGTCAGCCGGTCTTGTGCAGGGCGGCGGCCACGTCCTTCAGCCCGCCGGACACGACGGGGCTGCCGTTGACGAGCAGCGAGGTGCCGTTCGGGTCGAACAGCAGCACGCCGTCGCCGTTCGGGCTCTGCCAGGCGGCCACTCCGGCGACGGTCAGCGGGGTGCCGCCCTCGGGCAGGCCGAGGGCCTGGCGCAGCTGCTCCTGCGTCATGCCGGCGCGGGTCTTCAGCGTCTCCACGGTCAGCCACTGGCCGGCCTTGCCGGTCCACTTCTGCGTGACGGCGCAGACCTGCTTCTTGCGCAGCTCGGTCGAGCCGGGGACCGCCGACACGTAGCGCAGGCCCTTGGTCGTGATGACGGTCTTCTCGACGGTGCCGCCGACCTTCACGGCGGGCCGCAGGGAGCTGCAGTCGAGCTTGGGCAGCGCGGGCAGCGCCGGCTTGGCGGGCGTGCCGGGCACGCTCGTCTTCGGCTTGGCCGGAACGCCGCCGGGCAGGTTGCCGGTGGACGGCACGCAGGTGGGCAGGTTCGCCGGGACGCCGGGCTTGGCCGGAACGCCGGGGACGGCCGGAACGCCGGGCTTCGCCGGGACGTTCGGGAGGTTCTTGCCGTCCGGGGCCTTCACGCCGGGGACCCCGGTGGTCGGGAGGTCGGTCGGGACGCCCGCCTTGGGCAGCTGCCCCTGCGGCAGGTTCTTGGTGACGGGGTGCTGCTTGAGGTGCTGCTCGACCTGCTTCTTCGCACCGTCGGCCGGGGCCTTGGGCAGACCGGGCTTCGCGGGCAGGCACGTCGGCGCGACGTTCTTGGGCGCGGCGTCCTGCACCTTGCGCTCGACGGCGGGGACCTTGGAACCGTGCGACTGGAGGCCGGCCTCGTGGTGGGAGCCGGTCATGGCCCACGTCGCGCCGCCGCCCACGGCAACGGTCCCGATGGCGGACGCTGCGATCAAGGCGGCCTTCAGCGTGATCATCGTTTATCCCTTTCTGGCGGGGGTCTTGCTCCGGGGGGTGCCTGTCTCTCTCTGGCGCCCCTCGTATACGCACGGTGCCGGAAGAGGGTTGCACGCGATTCCAAAGTTTTTTCGGGGATGCCCATGGGCGCGATGGCCGTCGCGTGTCATGCGAGGTAGTCCGGTGTGGTGATCCTGCCGGGGCGGGCGTTCGAGGAGGACGATGATCCGGCAACATTGGGTCATGGAGGCCCGTACCGTTTCAGCCCGTCCGGCCGAGGACCGCTCCGCACCGGACCGATCCATGACCGGCCGCCGGGAGCCCGCGCCCGCCCGCGGCCCCGCCCGCCCGGACGTGGCCCTGCTGCCCAAGGCGCACCTGCACCTTCACTTCACCGGGTCGATGCGCCATTCCACGCTCGTGGAGCTCGCCGGCCTGCACGGCGTCCACCTGCCCGACGCCCTCGTCGAGGACTGGCCGCCCCGGCTTCAGGCGACCGACGAGCGCGGCTGGTTCCGGTTCCAGCGCCTGTACGACATCGCGCGGTCGGTCCTGCAGACCCCTGACGACCTGCGGCGGCTGCTGCGCGAGACCGCCGAGGACGAGGCCGCCGAGGGGTCCGGCTGGCTGGAGATCCAGGTCGACCCGAGCGGGTACGCGGCGAAGTTCGGCGGGCTGACCCCGACCGTGGAGCTCGTGCTCGACGCGGCGCGCGATGCGGCGGAGGCGGCCGGCATCGGCATCGGCGTGGTGATCGCGGCCAACCGCACCCGGCACCCGCTGGACGCCAAGACGCTCGCGCGCCTCGCCACCCGGTACACCGGCGAGGGAGTCGTCGGGTTCGGGCTGTCCAACGACGAGCGGCGGGGCCGCGCCTACGACTTCGAGGGCGCGTTCAGGATCGCCAAGCGCGGCGGGCTGCTGTCGGCCCCGCACGGCGGCGAGCTGCTCGGCCCGGCGAGCGTCCGGGAGTGCCTGGAGACGCTGGAGGCCGACCGGATCGGGCACGGCGTCCGCGCCGTGGAGGACCCGCGGCTGCTGGAGCGGATCGTCGACCGCGGCGTGACGCTGGAGGTGTGCCCGGCGTCGAACGTGGGGCTCGGTGTGGCGGCGACGGCGTCGGACGTCCCGCTGCGGCGGCTGTTCGAGGCGGGCGCGTCGATCGCGCTCGGCGCCGACGACCCGCTGCTGTTCGGTTCGCGGCTGGCGCGCCAGTACGAGCTGGCCCGGACCGCGCACTCGTTCAGCGACGCCGAGCTGGCCGAGCTGGCCCGGCAGTCGATCCGCGGCTCGGCCGCCCCCGAAGACGTGCGGACCCGCCTCCTGGCAGGCGTCGACGCCTGGCTCGACGGCTAGCGATCCTCTCGTTCGGGGTCGGGCCGCGGCCGGCGGTTCAGGTGCCCGGGCGGCCGGGCCCCCTGGCGCGCAGGCCCTCCGACCAGGCGGCCATCGAGCGGGGCAGGTCGGGGCCGGGCGGGGCGCCGAACGCGGTCATGACGTTCACGAGCAGCCCGTCCGCCATGAACCGGGCGACGGCGTCCGGTCCCTCGCCGGACAGGTCGCCGACGAGGCGCCAGAGCCTGGCCCAGCGGATCCGGCCCAGCGCGGCGATCTCCTCGTCCCGGACGGCGACGGCGTGGATCCCCAGCTGGAGGCGCGGCAGCGCGGGCTCCTCGCGCGGCAGCCTGAAGTACGCCCGCTCCATCGCGGCCATGGCGTCCGGGCCGCGCAGGCCGCGCGCGGCGTCGGCGAGGCGGTGCTCGATGTCGTCGAAGCAGCGTTCGGCCGCGGCGAGGAAGAGCGCGTGCTTGGACGGGAAGAGCCGGAACATGTAGGGCTGGGAGACCCCGATGCGGCGCGCGATGGTCCAGGTGGACGTGCCGTCGTAGCCGCCGTGGGCGAACTCGGCCATCGCGGCCCGGACCGCCAGCTCGCGGCGCGCACCGGCGCTCATCCTCGGGCTCATGCCCTCCACGTTAACGACTGGAGACGATCATGGTGGCGGGCGCCACATGCCCCGCCGTTCGAGGTGGCCGACCAGCAGTTCCCCGGCCCGGACGATGTGGGCGCGCATCTCCTCGCCGGCCGTGGGCGCGTCGGCGTCCCGGAGCGCCGCCAGGATGCGGCCGTGGTCGCGGACGGCGACGCCCGGCCAGTCGGCGAGCCGCCCGTACAGGCCGCGCGGGACGTAGCGGGCGGCGGTGCCGAGCGACCAGGCGAGCTTCGGCGAGTCGGCGGCCAGGTTGATCTCCCGGTGGAAGAGGTGGTTGCGCTCCTCCATGAGGTCGGGGCGGTGCGCGGCCTTGTCGCGTGCCAGGGCGTGCTGGAGGCCCTCCAGGCGCCGCAGGGCGGCCGCGTCGATCCGGGGCGCGGCGCGCACGGTCAGCTCCGCGGCGATTCCCGCCTGAACCCAGAACAGGTCCTGGACGTCCCGTTTCGACAGCGGCGCGACGACGAACCCGCGCCTCGGCTCCAGGACGACGAAGCCCTCGCTGCGCAGCGACTTCAGCGCCTCCCTGACGGGTGTGACGCTGATGCCGAACTCCATGGCCAGCCGTTCCAGCCGCAGATGGTCGCCGGGCCGCATCCGCCCGTCCATGATCAGTTCGCGGATGCGGGCGGCGGCCTCGTCGCTCAGCTGGAGCCGCGTGCCGAGCGCCTGGCGGGGCGGGGGGAGGGGAGCGGGAAGGACCACGGTCGTACTCCAGTCCGGGCCCTGCCGCGGCGCGCCCCGCGGTTCCTCAAGGGCCCTGGAGGGATTGTTCCCGCCCGGTCACGCGGTGATGCCCTCGATGAGCAGCAGGACGCCGAAGACGGCGAACCCGGCGGCCGCGCCGTACTTGATGACGCGCTCGGGCAGCTTGCGGCCGAGCATCTGCCCGACGACGATGGCGAGCGCGTCCGCGGCGACCATCCCGACCGTGGAGCCGAGCCACACGCCGGTCAGCCCGGCGAGGCCACCGTGGTCGGCGGCGAGGGTGACGGTGGCGAGCATCGTCTTGTCGCCCAGCTCGGCGAGGAAGAACGCCCCGCCGACGGCGAGGATCGCCGATCCCGTGGCGCGCCGCGCCTTGTCGCGCTCGTCGTCGTCCAGCTCGTCGCCGCGCAGCGTCCACAGCGCGAAGCCGAGGAACGCGATGCCGGCGATGATCGAGATCGGGCCGGTGGGGAGTGCGGCGCCGAGGGCCGCGCCGAGCGCGACGCTCGCCAGGTGGACGAGCGCGGTCGCGGCCGTGATGCCGATCAGCACCGGGAGGGCGCGGAAGCGGGTGGCGAACGTCATGGCCATGAGCTGGCTCTTGTCGCCCAGCTCGGCCACGAAGATCACGGCCAGGCTGATGAGGAAGGCGGTCACCTGATCCCTTTCGCTGATGCTGCCGGGCGAAAGGGCGGGGGCTCGCGCGCACGACCTCGGCCCGGCATGACTGCCAGGCCGAAGGTCTCGTCCGCCGCGATGTGGACCGGGCCCGCGTGACCGGGCGCCGATGGCGGCGCCAGCATGTCGACCACGCGATTGGGACTACTCCCCCTCGACGCCGCCCACACTACCAACGCCCGCAAGGCGCCCCCATCTCAAGCGCCCCGCACGTCAAGCGCCCCGCACGTCAAGCGGGCTGCACGTCAAGCGGGCTGCACGTGGCGGGCGCGGGTCAGGCGGGGCGCGGGGTCAGAGGGTTACGCCGACCAGGACCGGCTCGTTGACCAGTTCGACGCCGAACGCGTCCCGGACGCCGTCGCGGACCTCGCGGGCCAGGGCGAGCAGGTCGGCGGTGCTGGCGCCGCCCGGGTTGGTGAGGGCGAGGGTGTGCTTCGTGGAGATGCGGGCGGGGCCGAGCGCGTGGCCCTTGGTGAAGCCGGCGCGGTCGATGAGCCAGGCGGCGGACGTCTTCACGCGGTCGCCGGTCTCGGGGTAGCGCGGGAACGCCGCGTCCGGGCCGAGGCGTCCGGCGACGCGGCGTTCGAGCTCGGCGAGCCGGGCGGGTTCGAGGATCGGGTTGGTGAAGAACGATCCGGCGCTGCGGGTGTCGGGGTCGTTCGCGTCAAGGACCATGCCCTTGCCGCGCCGCAGTTCGAGGACGGCGTCGCGGGCCTCCTTCAGCGTGACCCGCTCCCCCGGCCGGACGTCCAGCTTCCGGGCGAGCTCGGCGTAGGCGATGGGCTGCGATTCCTCGGCCTCGTCCAGCGCGTACGTCACGTCCAGGACGACGTACCGGTCGTCGCCCTTGAAGACGCTGTGCCGGTAGGTGAACCGGCAGGCTTCGCGGTCGAGGACGACGCAGGCGCGGGCCCGCCGGTCGTAGGCGCGGACCTCGACGATCGTCTCGCTGACGTCCTGCCCGTAGGCGCCGACGTTCTGGATCGGCGAGGCGCCGACGCGGCCGGGGATCCCGGACAGGCACTCGACGCCGGCGAGCCCGTCGGCGACGCAGCGGGCGACGAAGGGGTCCCAGTCCTCGCCGGCCTGGACGCGGAGCAGGACCTTGCCGCCCTCGGCGGCGACGCGCTCGGTGCCGCGGGTCCCGACGTGCACGACGGTGCCGGGGAACCCGTCGTCGGAGACCACGAGGTTGCTGCCGCCGCCGAGCACGAGGACCGGCTCGCCCTCGTCGTCGGCCTTGCGGACCGCGGCGACCAGCTCGGCCTCGGTCGTCGCCTCGACGAAGCGCCGCGCGGGCCCGCCCAACCGCAGCGTGGTGTATCCGGCCAAGTTCACGTCTTCGGCGAACACCGCCACGTCGTCTTCCCCTCCCCTGCCGTCCCCCGCGCCGCCGGGCGGTCCGCCCTCGTCCGGGCGGCCTGCCGCACCGGCCGGGGCGGCCCCGGCCGGTGCGCCGCTCCGCTCAGGCGAGCCTGACGACCGCCTTGGCGCGGGTGAGGACCTTCTGGTCGTTGGACCTGGCGGTGAGCGCCACGACGACCTTGTTGTCGTCGAGCTTCTCCTCCACCTTGCCGCTGATCTCCAGCGTGGCGCCGCCCTGGTCGGGGACCACCACCGGAGAGGAGAACCGTACCCCGTAGTCCACGACCGCGCCCGGATCGCCGGCCCAGTCGGTGACGAACCGGCCGCCCTGCGCCATCGTGTACATGCCGTGGGCGATCACGTCCGGGAGGCCGACGGCCTTGGCGACGGACTCGCGCCAGTGGATCGGGTTGAAGTCGCCGGACGCGCCCGCGTACATGACGAGGTTCGCGCGGTCGATGGCGTAGCTCTGCGCGGGGATCTCGGTTCCGACCTCGACGTCGGCGTAGTTCACCTTGGCGGTCATCAGGCACCCCGCTCCACGATCGTGTTGTAGGACTTGCAGACCAGTTCGCCCTCGACGGTCGCGACCTCGGTCTCGACGACCATCTTCTCGTTGTTGCCGATCGAGCGGATCTCGGTGATGGTCGAGGTGCAGGTGATGACGTCGCCGGCGCGCAGCGGGCGGGTGTACTCGAAGCGCTGCTCGCCGTGGACGACCATCGCGTAGTTGAGGCCGAGGGCGGGGTCGGCGAGGCCGGGGTTGCCGAGGGACACCACGATCGGGAAGGTCGGGGGCGCGATGACGTCGGGGTGCCCGGCCGCCTTGGCCGCCTCCTGGTCGCGGTAGACCGGGTTGCGGTCGCCGATCGCGTCCGCGAACTCGCGGATCTTCACCCGGCTGACCTCGTAGGGGTCGCTGGGCGGGAAGGTCCGCCCGATGAAATCACGGTTGAGTGCCATGCAGTCCGTCCCTCCAGGTGGACCAGGGCTCCGGACCCGCCGCCGGCCGCACTGCCCGCCGGCCCGCGGTGCCCGGGCGCCCTCTGAGCGCGCTGGTTCCGTCTCTTCGCACGGACGGTAACAGAACGGCGTTCAGCCCGTCCTCGCGGGTCTCACTGCGAGAACGGGCTGATGCGTGCGTGTCAGGGCAAGCGTGCGAAGAAGTCTGCCGGGCCGACTCGCGCCGTGGACGGGCCTCCCGGTGCGGACCACGAGTCCGTGCGGCGGGATGCCCCGGTGCGGACGGTGGGTCCTGGCCCCGTGGTGAAGCGCAGCGGGCAGTACTTCTCCCGTCCGGGCCTCGGTCAGCGGGTCTCCCGGTGCGGACGGTGAGTCCTGGCCCCGTGGTGAAGCGCAGCGGGCAGTACTTCTCCCGTCCGGACCTTGGTTAGCGGGTCTCCCGGTGCGGACGGTGAGTCCGGCAGTTGGGGCAGTACTTCTTGATCTCCAGGCGGTCCGGGTCGTTGCGCCGGTTCTTCCGCGTGATGTAGTTGCGGTGCTTGCACTCCTGGCAGGCCAGCGTGATCTTCGGCCGGACGTCGGTGGCAGCCACGATGGAGTGCCTTTCTGAGCTAGGGACATGGACTTTCGGACCTCGGCCGTCCCCAGGGGGCGGCCGGCGATTCGACCCAGCCTGCTCACCCCCGGGTGGAGGTGAGAGGGCCGAGTAGTAGCGAGGGCCGGACTTGAACCGGCGACACAGCGATTATGAGCCGCTTGCTCTGCCTGACTGAGCTACCCCGCCGTGATGGTCGGTGTGGACCGGATTGCCAGGATACCGGATGCGCACCGAGCCCTGGAAACACGAAAACCCGGGTGAGGATCGGGGAATCGGTTCCGCGGGCTCCGCGGGACCGCCTCCCAGGTTACCGGGTGCCCCGACGATCTGCGAAACGTCCTGCTGGAACCGGTGGGACGGTACCACAGGCCCAGGTACGGAGCGAATCAGGACGGTCGGCGCCCGGGCGGCGGCGAGGGCCCGGTACGCCCCCTGGAACGGCTCGTGAACGACCCGCCCCGGAAACGACGAGCCCGCCCCGGAAACGACGAAGGCCGCCCTCCGGAATGCGGATGGCGGCCGGGATGCCGTGAGCCCCTTTACGGAATCGAACCGTAGACCTTCTCCTTACCATGGAGACGCTCTGCCGACTGAGCTAAAGGGGCCTGCGTCGTTCGCGCAGTGAAACCATACACGGCCCGGGCGCGTGGTGCGAACCGGATTCCCTCGCCGGTGTCGGCGCTGGTCAGCGCAGCAGGTTGCGGGCGATGACGAGCTGCTGGATCTGGCTCGTCCCCTCGTAGATCCGGAAGAGCCGGACGTCCCGGTAGAAGCGCTCGACGGCGACGCCGCGCATGTAGCCCATGCCTCCGTAGACCTGGACGGCGCGGTCGGCGACCCGTCCGACCATCTCCGAGCAGTAGTACTTGGCGCAGGACGGCCCGAGCTTGGTGTCCTCTCCGGCGTCGTAGGCGCGGGCCGCCTCCAGGACCATCGAGCGTCCGGCGTAGAGCTCGGTCTGCGAGTCGGCGATGAGCCCTTGGACGAGCTGGTACTCGCCGATGGTCCGGCCGCCCTGGCTGCGTTCCTTCGCGTACGCGACGGTCTCGTCCAGGATCCTTTGGGCGAGACCCACGCAGACGGCGGCGATGCTGACCCGGCCGTGGGCGAGGGATGCCATCGCGGTGCGGAAGCCCGTTCCCTCCGTACCGACCATGGCGTCGGCGGAGACGCGCACGCCGTCGAAGAACACCTCGGCCGTGTGGGCGCCGCGCTGGCCCATCTTCTGGTCGGACGGGCCGATCCGCAGCCCGTCCGCGCCCTTCTCGACGAGGAAGGCGGAGATCCCGCGCGAGCCGGCGCCGCCCGTCCTGGCGAAGACCATGAAGACGTCGGCCTCCGGCGCGTTCGTGATGAACCGCTTGGCGCCGTCGATCACGTAGTCGTCGCCGTCGCGGACCGCGGTCGTGGTCAGGGCGCTGGGGTCGGAGCCGGCCTCGGACTCGGTCAGCGCGAACGCGCCGACGACCTCGCCGGACGCGAGCCTCGGCAGCCAGGCGTCCTTCTGCGCCGGCGTCCCGGAGTTCACGAGGACCTGCCCGGCGATGCCGTTGCTGGTGCCGAACATGGAGCGGAACGCGGGGCTGGCGTAGCCGATCTCGAAGACCAGCCTGACCTCCTCGCTCAGCGACAGGCCGAGCCCGCCGTACTCCTCGGGCAGCGCGTACCCGAACAGGCCCATGTCGCGGGACGCGCTCCGCAGCGCCTCCGGGATCGCGTCGGTCTCCTCGATCTCGTCCTCGCGCGGGACGACCTGCTCGCGGACGAAGCTGCGGACGGCCCTGAGCACGTCGGCGAAATCCTGTGGCTCCATGCGACTCATTCTAGAATCAGATTCCAGGATGCTGGGCGGATTCCCCTTCCTCCCGCCCGCTGTGCCAGGGTTTACGATCATGTCGCTCCAGCCTCTCGCCGACCGGATCGTCCGGGCCGCGGTGGTCGAGGACCGCTCCTTCGGCGACCTCCTCCCGCAGCTCATGCAGGCGTCCCAGACGGCCTCCCCCGCAGAGTTGAACGCCGCGCTGCCCCGGCTGGCCGAGGGCGTCGCCGAGGCGCCCCCGAACCTCGGCGGCTGGCTCGCCGTCGTCACCGGCGCCTGGATCGAGAACGGCGCCGACCCCGCCCCGGTCGGCCAGGCCGTCGTCCACCGGATCTCCGAGGTCACCGCCGCGGCGCTGGCGTTCGCGAACGCCTGGGAGCAGGGCGCCGGCGGCAAGCCGCCGCCCGACATGCAGGAGGAGCAGCCGTCCCAGCAGGTCTTCGAGACCGTCGCGCCGCACCTCGGGGACGGCGCCGTGACCGCGATGATGTCGTGGTTCGCGCTGCCGCAGTTCGCGATGTCGGGATGCACCGCCCTGCAGATGGCGCCCTCGGTGCGGGCCGGCCTCGCCGACCGCGACTTCCTCGCCTTCTCCGCCGGGCAGGCCGCCCGGCATCTCGGGCAGATGGACCACTACCAGGCGCTGCTGCGCGTCCTGGACGGCGAGCGCCTCCTCGTCCTCGACCGCGCGAGCCGCAAGGGCTGGACGGTAACCATCGGCGGGATCGGCGACAACTTCCAGCTGCACGTCCTGCTGGCGGGCGCGCTCATCGGACGTCCCGGCGGCCTGGCCGGCGACCGCCCCGCGCCCGAGGTCATCGCCTGCTTCCTGGACGCCGACGCCCCGCCCGGGCCGCCGGTGATCTCCAGCCCGTGGAACCTCGTCGACGCGCACGGCGAGTGGATATGGAACGAGGGCGTCCCGGCGGACATCCCGGTCGTGAACGGCACCCGCGTCGTCGTCCTCGACCCGCCGCCCTACGAGCGCACCTTCCCGGCCGGGCGGCGCTTCCCGCTCATGCCCGGCACCCTTCGAGTGGAGGGCATGCACCTCCCGGAGGACCTCGACGCATGGTGGCCCCACATCGCGGCCCCGACCCGCTGAACGCTCAGGTGTCGAAGCGCACGAGGACGGCGGTGGCGTCGTCGTACCGCTTCCCGCGGGCCGCGGTCGCCGACGCCTCCGCGGCCCTGGTCCTCCTGACCAGTTCGCGGGGGCCCTCCTCGTCCAGGAGGCGGATCAGGTCGTCCCACCCCATGTGGCCGAAACGCTCCACGAGCCTGGACGCGCCGTCGCTGAGCACCGCCGCCCGCCGCAACCCCTCGACGGGCACCTCGCCGGTCAGCCCCTCGTAGGCGGCCTCCGGCCTGGTGCTCGCGACCCAGAAGCCGCCGGGGCTGTTGCGCGACCGCCGCACGCCCTCCAGCGTGTAGCTCGGCAGATGGTCGACCCGGTCGTCCCGGAAGACCCTGATCTCGCCCGCGTCCACCACGATCGGGGAGTCGGCGAGGACGTACCACTGCACGACTCCGCCGCGGCGCCGCAGCAGCGACACGGTCGCGGACGGGCTGTCGGGGTTCTCCAGATCGCACGAGTCCGTGTGCGCCTCCCCGGTGACCTTGATCGCCTCGGCGACCAGGTCGGGCAGGGGCTCGCCGCCCTCCAGCGCCAGCAGCGCCGCGATCCGCCCGCCGAGCCTGCGCACGAGCCACGCCGGGTCGTGCCGGCACCCGCTGTCGACGCCGCTCGGCGCCGTCGCCCCGTCCAGCAGCACCACCCACCCGGAGCCGGCCGCCACGAAGTCCTCGTTCTCCCGTCCCGGCGTCGCCTCACTCACATAACTCACCTGCACAGATGCAGGTCTACCCGCTGGCCCGCCCGCCGCGGGCCGCTAGACCAATTCCCTCACCCCTTCGCCCCCCGCCTGTCCTGATGTGGCCGCCCCTCCTTCCTGGTCCTCGACGTCGACGCCGAGACCGCGAGCCAGGGCGTCCAGGCCGGAGTCGTAACCCTGGCCGACCACGCGCAGCCTCCACCGTCCCTCGCGCCTGTAGACCTCGGCGAGCAGCATGGTCCGCTCCGTCGTCCCCGCGTCGAGGGTCGCCTGTGCCAGGACCCGCTCTCCGTCGCCCTGACCTGCGGTGACCTCGACGGCGCCCAGCTCGCCGAACGTCACCGCCCCGTCGATCGCCGCCGCGACGGTCACCGTCCGAACGGCCTCGGGAAGTGCCGCCAGATCTACGACGACGGCCTGTTCCGTTGGACCGTCGGCGGCCAGACGGACCGTCCCGTCCGGCGATTCGGCCGCCCCGTAGAACACGAAGTCGTCGTCGCAGGACACCTGGCCGTCCCCGTCCAGCAGGAAGGCCACCACGTCCACCTCGCAGGACGCGTGCTGCGACCACGACGCGCCGAACGTCCACCTCCCGCCGTGCGGAAGGTCGATCACCGCCCCCCGCCGCAGGACCGACGGCGACACGCCCTTCACTTCCATCTTCTGCGGCGCGTCGAGCCATTCCTTCTCGTGGACGGGCAGATGCAGGTCGAGTATTCGCCCCATGCGCCTGTCGTTCTCACCGCCCCGCAGTTTGAGGACGTCCGTGACGCTCGCCGAGAGGTTCACCGCCGCGGCGCCGCCGAGTTCCACGATCCGGCCGCGCGCCCCGGAGGATTCCGGGTGTGTTCCACCGAGCACCAGTACCCGACGGCCTTCGAGAGGCCCCGCCGGGGCGGACGGTTTCTCCGCGGGTCTCGAAGGCTCTCGCGGGGCGCGCCGGGTCGGCGTTCCGTGCTGCCTTCCCTGCCGGACCCGTTCGAGCAGCCTCAGGAACGTCGCCTCGTCCACGACCGGCACACCCAATTCACCCGCCCGGCGCGCTTTCACCGTCCCGGAACCAGGATGGTTCGTCACGAGGATGCTCGTGTGCCGGCTCACGGACGTCATCACGTTCAGCCCAGCCGCGACCGCCCTCTCGACGATCCCTTCCCGCGGCGTCCGCGTTTCTCCCGTGACGACCACCTTCATTCCCTGGACGAGTTCGCCGTCGAATCGCCCGGGGCTCCGGAAGGCGCATGGCGTCTTCGGAATCCTCGGCGGGAAGCTCTGCTTGGGAGGGCAGGCGACCAGCGGCAGTTCCAGCCCGAGCCTCGTCGCCTCCAGGAGCGACCCGCGCAGGACGCCGGCGAGCGTCCGGACGTCCTCCAGCGCGTCATGGGACCTGCGCTGCTCGACGCCGTAGTGGGCCGCCAGCGTCCCCAGCTTCAGATCGGTGGTCGCCGGGGACAGCCGGCGGTTGAGCGCCAGCGTGCACAACCGCTGTTCGACGGGAAGGCGGGCGCTCGCGCGTCTGAACTCCTCTGCGAGGAATCCGTAGTCGAAAGGCGCGTTGTGCGCCACGAGCACCCGGCCGCGAAGCATGCTCGCGACGCGCCGGGTGACGTTCTCGAACCGGGGCGCGCCTCTCAGCCGGTCGGCGGTCAGCCCGTGGACGTGTACCGGCCCGGGATCGCATCCCGGATCGAGCAGCGTCGAGAACTCCTCGCCCGGCCGCCCGTCGCTCCCGACCGTCACCACCGCCAACGACAGGACCCTGTCCCGGGCGGAACGCAGCCCGGATGTCTCCACATCGACAAGCGCCCACTCATTCCCCACCATGGCGCCAGGCTAAAGCCGCCCTTTCCATTCTGGCGGACGTTCGGCGCGACCTGCCCACATGCGGACACCGACCATTAAGCCGAGTCGGACCACGAGCCCTGCCTGGCCGATCCCGGCCATAGCCATCACTGTCGCGATGGTTTGCGGGACGGCCCGGCCACAACTGCATTCGCGAGCTCGGCCGACCACATCACGCGACCACACAAGCGACATTTGAACCAAACCTGTCACATGCGCGGCGGGCAGATCCCTCGCGTTTCTCGAATTCCCGAGCATGACACCGGTGACCCCCCGGTCTTCGTGGCGGTTTCGCCCGTCACCCCACTCGGATAGATTCCGGCAGATGGACGGAATCGCGGGCACGGTCGCGACCGCGGGCGGCCTGTTCGCCGCGACGAACGTCGACGACCTCATCGTCCTCACCGTCCTGTTCCTGTCCGGCCGGACGACCGGCTCCCCGAAGCCCCGGCAGGTCTGGGCGGGCCAGTACCTCGGCATCGCCGCCCTGGTCCTCGTCTCGGTGATCGCCGCGCTGGGCCTGACGATCGTCCCGGACGAGTGGATCGGGCTGCTCGGCCTCGTCCCGCTGGCCCTGGGCGTCCGCGGCCTCGTCGCTGCCGTCCGCTCCCGCGACCACGACGCCCCGCCCGCGGTGGCCTCGGGCCTGCTTCCGATCGCGGGCGTGACGATCGCCAACGGCGCCGACAACATCTCGGCCTACACCCCGGTCTTCCGCACCATCGGCCCGGCGTCCACCCTCGTCACCCTCGCGGTCTTCGCCGCCGGTGTCGCCCTGTGGTGCCTGGCCGCCTCCTGGCTCGGCTCCCACAAGAAGGTCATCGACATCCTCGACCAGCACGGCCGCTGGCTGGTCCCGATCGCCTTCATCACCATCGGCGCCCTGATCGTCCTCCAGTCGACCCCCGCCCTCCTCGAGTAGCGCGAACGGCATCACCTCCCTACAGCCACCACGCCCGATGCGCTAACTCCCGTTCTCCGCCATCGGCGCGGCATCCGCCTTGATCGCCTGTAGTACCTGCTGGTGGAAGCGGTCCATGGCCATGTCGACCGTGCGAACGAACCCCGCCTCCTCGGTGCCCCGTTTCGTGCCCATGCCGGTGGCCAGGGTGAGGCGGAACGAGGTGATCTGCGCGCCGCCCTCGGGGACGAGGAGGCCGGGCTCGGCTTGGAGGTTCTTGAGCAGATCGCAAGGCCCGGTCGTCCGGCGCGGAGAGAGGGCCTCGACGCGCAGTTCCGGCGGGGCCTCGGCCAGCTGTCTGAGCAGCCACTGGACGCGGGTGAGGGTCCGCGCCCGCTCGGCGGCGGGGAGCTCCACGGTGGTCTCGATCTGCCCGGTCCGCAGATCGGCCTCGACGAGAACGGGACCGCCGGCGCTCGGGACGCGGACCTCCGCGCTCATGCGCCCCGCCTCGACCAGCGAGTTGACGGTCTGGAGGCGCCGCACCGCCGAGTCGCCGTCCCGCCGCCGGCGCAGGACGGGGGCGATGGTCAGCCCCGTCTCCCCGCTGAGCCGCAGGCACAGCTGCCAGATGAGCTTCTCCCAGTTCTCGGCGATCTGCATCGCGCGCTTGTCGCCCAGCCGCAGCGTTCCGGCGGCGACGGCGTTGCGCACCGGCACCCACGCCTGTCCCATGTCCTGGAAGCCCTGGCAGCCCGCATTGTCCTGGCGCAGGTAGCAGAGCAGCTCGTTGAGCAGCCAGGCATGGGCCGGATTGGCGACGCCGTGATGGTGGCAGAGCATGTGGGCCTCATGGGCGACCTCGGCCCATGACAGGTGACGCAGGGCGACCTTGCGCGAGCGTCGCCTGAGGGGCAGGGGGTGCTCGCCATCCGGGGCGAGGTCGTTGGAGAGGGTGATGACGGTCTCGTAGCCGTGCCGTGCCGCGACGTCCAGATAGGCCTCGACCTGTTCCGGCTTGAGCGGGTTGCCGCCCGTCTTGGTCTCGATCAGGGCGGTCCAGATCCTGCCCGCGCGGGCGACACGGATGATCCCGTCGGGACGGACCCTGGTGTCACCGTGTTTGAAGGAGGCTTCGGTGAAGGTCTGGATCGTTCCGGCCGGGGCGTTGAACCGCGCGGTGAGGCGCCGTCCGAACTCCGGGACCTGGGCCATCACCGCGAGCAGGGTCGAGGTCGCCCGGGCCTCCCGCTCCTGGTTGCTGCGCAGCCCGGAGACCGAGAACAGGCGGGCGCCGTGCCACGAGGCGTGCTCGGCGAGGTTCAGCTTGGCCGCCTTGGGCAGCGTCGCCTTCTTCTTCGCGGTCCGGACCCGGCCCGGACGACGGCGGCTCTCCGCCTCGGCCGGCCGGACGTCCGGTGCCGCGGGGACGGAGTCGGCGTCCGCCGGCGGCTCGTCCGCCTGCTGCTCGTCCGCCTGCTGCTCGTCCGCCTGCTGCTCGGCCGGCGGCTGGTCGTCGCTCTCGTCGATCCCGATACCGAAGTCGGTGGCCAGGCCCGCCAGGCCCGCTTCGTATCCCTGACCGACCGCCCGGAACTTCCAGCCCTCACCCCTGCGGTACAGCTCGCCGAAGATGAACGCCGTCTCCACCGTCGCGTCGTCGATGTCGAAGGCCAGCAGCACCTCTCCCGCGCTGTCGGACAGGGAGAGGCGGAGGTCGTTCAGATCTCCGAACGTGGCCGGCGCGTCGCGGCTGGCCGCGACGAGCACGCGCTCCACCTCGGGCGGCAGCGCGCGCAGGTCGACGAGGATGCGGTCCTCACTGCCGCTGCCGGTCGGCGATTTGCCCAGCAGTTGGACGGACTGGTCAGGCGTGGCGGGCTGGTTGTAGAAGACGAAGTCGCCGTCGCCGCGCACCCTGCCGTCGGAGCCGAGCAGCAGCACCGACACATCGGCCTCTCCGGCCCCGCTGGGATCGGTCCAACCGAGGACCACCGTGATCGGCCCGGAGGCTTCGGAAAGGTTCGCCAGGTCGACGTTGGCGCCCTTGGACATCTGCTGCACAGCCCCACCCCTCGGCTCTCGATGTCTATTCGCGTGAGCGGCCACCGAAGCGACGACCCGCGATGCGATGAGAAAACTCATGCCTCCCGAGAAAGGTCGCTTCCGGTGGCCAGACGCACACGTAGCGGCAACACTAGGGAAATGAGGGCGCACCGCAATATCAGCGGGCCCTGCTGGCCACCTACGGCCGGAAGACCCCGTGAAACCTCGGTCCTCGCGTCTGTGGGGACCCGGACGCCTGGAGTTCCGCGATGGCCTCCCGGCGGAGCCGGTCCCTCCGGTCGCAGTCGCAACCGATCCGGCTCAAGTAGCGGAGAACCCATTCCACTTGTTTCGGGGACGCAGTCCTGTACAGCCATTCACGTTGCGCAATGGCCGGAGGGCTCCTGTCTTTATCGCCGAAGCAAGCGGCAGCGAAAAGTTGGGGCGCTTGCGATATTCAGGTGCATTGGGAGACCTCCTCGTCGGGCGGACGGGGCGGAGGCCGGCAAGCACTCTGTCCTCGTGGGCCGTGAAGATGATCTGGGCGTCGGCCAACAACAGGGTGACCGTGGGCCGAAAGGAAGCCGATGAAAGCTCCTCCGGAGGCAGGCCTCGTGCCGGATGACGCCGAGCTCGTCGCATCGTCCGTGCGCGAGCCCGAACGCTTCGCTCTGCTGTACGACCGCTACTTCGATGACATCCACCGCTACCTCGCCGCGCGTCTCGGGCGGGAGAACGCCGACGACCTCGCCGCCGAGACGTTCCTCATCGCCTTCCGCCGCAGAAAGGACTTCGACGCCTCGCGGGGCGCCCTCCGTCCCTGGCTGTACGGGATCGCCACCAACCTGGCGTCCCAGCACCGGCGCACCGAGCGGCGCCGGCTCAAAGCGCTCGGCAGGGTGAGGGCCGAGGACGCCATTGACGGTCACGAGGAGCACGTCGCCTCCCGCGTCACGGCGGAAGCCCTCCGGCCGGATCTGGTGCGGGCGATGCGGGACCTCGCGCCGGGCGATCGGGACGTGGTGTTCCTGTCGGTCCTGGGCGGGCTCGGCTACGACGACATCGCCCAAGCCCTCGGCATCCCCAGCGGCACCGTGGGCTCCCGCCTCAACCGGGCGAGGAAGCGGCTTCGAGGCGCTCTGGGCAGCGCGATCGACTCGACGGAGGAGGACTGATGGACGAGATGATGCTGGTCGAGCGCCTGTTCAGCGAGCCGAAGGCCGATCCGGGAGTGGCCGCCGCGGGCCGGGCCCGGCTTCTGGAGCTGGCGAAGGACGCCGAAGCCGCCCCGCTCAGGTCACGGGGACGCCCGCGCGGCCGCCGGCTGCTCGGGGCGGCCCTGCTGCCCGTGGCCGCGGCCGCCACCACGGCGGTCGTCGTGGCCGGCGGCACCCCGACGCCGGAACCCCGTCCCGCGGACCCCTCGGCCCGCCGGGTCCTCCTCGCCGCGGCCACCAAGTCCGCGGCGGCGCCCGCGACCGGCCGCTACTTCCGGTTCACCGAGGAGACGGGGGAGGCGTACCCCGCCGGCTCGAAGGAGCATCCGTACACGGTCGTGAGCCGCACGGTCGACGACCTGTGGTACTCCACGACCCCCGGCGCCACCGGCTTCGCCTCCTTCCAGGAGCTGGGGGTCCAGCCCGCGACTCCGGCGGACGCCGCGGCATGGCGCGCCGCGGGAAGCCCGAAGCGGATCAGGGAGCGATGCGACGAGGGCGAGATCATCGGACACAGGTCGGGCGAGAGGCGACCCGACGGCACCTTCGAAGAGGTCCCGGTCAGGCGGCGGTGCCGCTGGCTCGACGTCCGGCCCGGGCCGAAGACCACCACGCGGAGGCCAGGCGGCGAGGGCATGATGGGGCAGCCGCCCAGTGGGCTGGACATCGCGAAACTCTCCGACGATCCGGCCACCCTGCGTCGGCAGCTCCTGGCCTGGACCCGCGCCGACGGCCTCGCCGGCCCGGTGGAGGGCGACTCCGCGCAGCTGTGGGCGGCCGCCGGCAGCCTCGTCACCTCCCCCGACGGGCCCGTCAGCCCGAAGGTGCGCGCGGCCGCCTACCGGGTCCTGGCGGATCTCCCGGACGTACGCTCGCTCGGCGCGGTCACGGACCGGAAAGGGCGGCGGGGCGAGGCGCTCGCCCGGGAAGGGACGGAGGGCGAAGGCGTCGGCCCGGGCACCTACAGACTCATCATCGATCCGCAGACCGGATCGCCGTTGGGGACCGACTACCAGGGGGGCGGTTCCGGGGAGTACTCCCTGGTGCTCAACTACGGATACACCGACGAAGCTCCGAAGCTCACCCACGGGCCGCCCCCGCGCCTGACCCGGTAGAACCGGGCGGCACAGCCGTGACCGGCCGCACGGGCCGACGACGCTCCGGGACGCTCGTTCGCGCGACGCACCACTTCGCGCGGACGAGCGCCCGCTCGTCCGCCGGACGTACCGGTCCTCGCGCTCGTGCTAGGAGTTGATCGCGGCGCGCTTGCGGGCGGCGCGGACGGCGGCGGAGAGGGTGGCGATGTCGTAGGCGCCGACGTGGCGCCGCCCGTTGACGAAGAAGGTCGGGGTCCCGGAGACGCCGCTCAGGTCGGCCGAGTCGACGTCCTCGGCGATCCGTCCGGCACCGGAGTGCCGGCGCAGGTCGGCGCGGAACCGGTCGATGTCGAGGCCGAGCTCGCCGGCGTAGCGGAGCAGGTCCCGCGGTCTCAGCGCGTCCTGGCGCTCGAGCAGCAGGTCGTGCATCGCCCAGAACCGGCCCTGCGCGGCGGCCGCCTCGGCGGCCTCGGCGGCGAGCTGCGCCTGCGGATGGATGTCGTTGAGCGGCAGGTGGCGCCACACGTACCGGACGTCGCCGTAGTCGGCGAGCAGTTCCCGGACGACGGGCTCCGCCCGTCCGCAGTACGGGCATTCGAAGTCGCCGTACTCCACCACGGTGACCGGCGCCTTCGCGGGGCCGCGGACATGGTCGCGCTCGGGCTCGACCGGTGCGGCCAGGTCGATGATGCTCTCCGCCGTGCCGAGCAGCGCGCGCAGCCGCATGCGCGGCGGCAGCAGCGCGGCCGCGCGGACGACCACCCAGGTCACGACCGTGGCGCACAGGGCCGCGGACAGCACGCCGATCTTGGCCTCCTCCAGCCGCGCGCCGGTGAAGGCGAGCGTCGCGATCAGCAGGGCCACGGTGAAGCCGATGCCGGCGATCGCGCCGCCGCCCCCGACCGCGGCCCATCCGACCGGCGGACGCAGCCGGCCCCGGCTCGCCCTGGTCACCAGCCATGAGGACCCGAGGATGCCGAGCGGCTTGCCGACCACGTAGCCGACCACGATGCCGAGCGTCACCGGCGAGGTGAAGGCGCGGCCGAGGAACCCGGCGGTGATCGTGACGCCCGCGTTGGCCAGCGCGAACAGCGGCACGACCACGTAGCTCGTCCACGGGTGGATCAGCAGTTGGAGCCGCTCGTTGGGGGAGATCGCCGCGGCCACCCCCGTCCGCGCCGAGCGCGCGAACTCCGGGGTGGGCTGCTCCCTGAACAGCCTGAAGACCTCCGTGGCGCGTTCCAGGTCGTCGCGCGCCGCCGGGTGAGCGTAGGTCAGCAGGCCCATCACCAGGCCGACGACCACCGGCTCCACCCCGGCGGACTGGACCGCCGCCCACGCGGCGACGCCCAGCACGACGTACACCGGGATCTGCCGCGCCCCGAGGGCGCGCACCAGCACGGTCACCGCGAGGATGCCGGCCCCCAGGAGCAGCGGCGCCACCGCGATGTCGCCGCTGTAGACGATCGCGATCACCGCGAGCGCGATGACGTCGTCCACTACGGTGGCCGTGAGCAGGTACGTGCGCAGGCGCGTGGGGAAGGTCCGTCCGACCAGCGCGAGCACGCCGAGCGCGAACGCGGTGTCGGTCGACATCGCGATGCCCCAGCCGTGGGCGGCCGGACCGCCGGCGTTGAAGGCGAGGTAGACGGCCACCGGCACGACCATCCCGCCGACACCGGCGGCCAGCGGGAGCGCGAACCGCCGCCGGTCGCGGAGCTCCCCCATGTCGAACTCGCGGCGCGCCTCGAGCCCGACGACGAAGAAGAACACCGTCATCAGCCCGCTGTTGATCCACGTCCGCAGGTCCTGCGAGAGGCCGGCGCCACCGAACCGGACGGACACCTGCGTCTCCCACACCCGCCCGTAGGAGGACGCGTCCGCGTTCGCCCAGACCAGTGCGGCGAGCGTCGCCGCCAGCAGGACCACGGCGCCGCCCGTCTCGGTGTGCAGGAACTCCCGCAGCGGGGTCCGGAGGTTGCGCGCCCACGCGGTCCGGTCGGCGAACGATCCGGAGGGCGGGCCCGCTCGACGCTCCGTCATCGCCGGCCGCTCACCCGCGCCCCTCCTCCCTCGGCAGTCGGACGCGCAGGGAGACGGTCCCGGTGAGGTCGAGCCAGGCCGAGTCCGGCGTCCGGACGAAGCGCAGGATGACGTGGCCGCAGCCGGGGCAGCGGGCGACCAGGCCGGGCGCCCGGTCGTACACCCGCAGCTCGGCGACCGGGCCGGTGCGCCCGCAGTTGACGCAGCGGCCGGTGGCCGCCGTGACGTCCACGGCGAACAGCTCGCTCAGCGGGCCGGCCAGCGCGTTGCCGTCAACATGGTCCGTGGGACGCCCTTGGGGCGCGTTCATCTCGATCAGCCTCCGCTCAGCCGAACCGTTCGGTCTTGATCCGCCGCGGGTCGTGCCCTCGGGCGATCAGCATGTCGGCGGCCGCCTCCACGAAGCCCGTCGGCCCGCACACGAAGCAGTCGCGGTCCGGCGGGCCGTCCCCGAGATCGGCCGGCATCAGCCGTCCGGGCGGGCGGGGCCAGCCGTCGGGGGCCGCCCTGGTGTAGACGTGCGTCACGTCCAGGCCGGCCTCGGGACGCCGCAGCTCGGCGGCGTAGAACACGTCTCCGGGCGTGCGCGTGGAGTACACCAGCCGGAACCGCGTTCCGCTCCCGGCCAGGCGGCGGGCACGGACCATGGCCATCAGCGGCGCGATGCCGGAACCGCCCGCGACCAGCAGGACGTCCCGTTCCGCCTCCGGCCGCCACACGAACCAGCCGCCCACCGGGCCCCGGAGCTCGACCGGATCGCCGACGCCGAGCACGTCGGTGAGATAGGGGGAGACCTCCCCGTCCGGGACGCGCTGCACGGTGAGCTCGACCCGGTCGGGCGCGGAGAGCGAGTAGCTGCGCTGCGCGGCATAGCCGTCCGGGGCGGTCAGCCGCACGTCGACATGCTGACCGGCCAGATGCCCTGGCCAACCCGGCACATCGAACACCAGCGTGCGGGCCGTATCCGTCTCCGAGCGCGCATCGGCCAGCCGCGCCACGCGCCACGCTAGTCGCCCTGATACCGCTGCTCGCGCCATGGATCCCCGTAGTCGTGGTAGCCGGCGGTCTCCCAGAAGCCCGGTTCGTTCTCGGTCAGCAGGTCGAGGCCCCGCACCCATTTCGCCGACTTCCAGAAGTACAGGTGCGGTACCAGCAGGCGCACCGGGCCCCCGTGCTCCGGCGTCAGATCCTCACCGTCATAGCGGTAGACGATCCACGCCTGGCCGTCGAGCAGATCCTCAAGCGGCAGGTTGGTGGTGTACCCGCCGTAGGAGGACACGAGTGCGAAGTCGGCTGTGGTCTCCACGTCGTCTAGCAGGACGTCCATCGAGACTCCCTGCCAGTCCGTGCCCAGCTTGGACCACTTGGTGACGCAGTGGATGTCCACCCTGGGCGTCTCGGACGGCAGCTCAAGCAACTCCTGCCACGTCCACCGGTGCTCCTGCCCGGTCTCCGTGGTCACCGTGAACTCCCACTCCTCCAACGGGATCCGCGGTGTCGGACCGGCCGACAGCACGGGAAAGTCCTCGGTCAGGTACTGCCCGGGCGGCAGCTGGACCGCGGACTCACGCCGCCGCCCATGGAACCCGGGCGAAACGATCCCCATCACAGCCTCCTCTCATCAGCCCCAACGGACCCCGTCCCTTTGGCCCTACCTTTCCCCATCCTCCCGAACCGATGCGATTCTCCCTTGCGCCGCCCCAACCCCCTTGCCGGTCAGGCGGGCCTTGCGCAGCGGCACCGTCCTACCGCAGGGTGCACCGGGTGCGCGGCGGGCGGCTCAGCACGAGCCACCGCCTCCCGCCCGCGGAGATCGTGCCATGGCAGGCACGGGCCATGACACGGAGGAGGGCGCGGCCAGTGGCCGCGCCCTCACTTGTGCGGATGCGTGCCTACGGGGTGCAGGCACGCATGGCGGACAGTTGCCTCTCGATGGCGGCGAGAGACGCGTCCATCTTGATCTTCAGGTGCTCGAGGTCGACCTCGAGGCACCCGTGCTCGCGGAACCAGATGTCCAGCTCGGCACGCTTGAGGAAGTACCTCTGGTCCTTCTTCGGGATCTTGATGCTCTCGTTGCCGAACGGACTGACCAGCCCGCCCGGAACGAGCTCGTAGAACCCGTGGTACCAGTCCTCGTACCTCTCGGGGCCGAGGACCTCTTCCATGGTGAGGTCCAGGTCGCCCTGGCGGGGGAGCCCTGAACCCATGCCACGGGAGATCTCGCTGCCGACCAGCGATCTCGTCGAACACCAGGTCATCTCGCCCTGATGGATGTTCCACAGTTGCGGGAACTCATCGACGATCGAGGCGCGCAGCAGCCTGCCGACCATGGTGGCCCGCGGGTCATCGGGCCCCAGGCTGGGTCCCGAACCATCCGTGTCCGCCATGGTGCGGAGCTTGTACATGCGGAACGGCTTACCGTTCTTGCCGATCCGCTCCTGCGCGAAGATGGGTCGCGCCCCGTCCTCCATCACTACCAGCATGGCCGCCGTGGCGACCACCGGCAGGAAGACCGGTACCAGGACCTCGCACAGCGCCAGGTCGAAATCCCTCTTCTCCTGGCTGTGGAACCAGTCGAGCCCGACCTTCGCCGAGCGGACCGGCGGCGCGTGCAGGAACTCCCGCACCCTCTCAACGCCCTGCCCCACCGACACGAGATTCGCCTCGCTGTGAAGCAGGGTCTCACCGACCAGCGCAGGGACCTTGTCCTCCGACGCGTGCAGGAGAACCCCGAACGCCCGGATCTGGTCTTCCGCCGATACCTTGGTTGAATTCATTTTTTGTTGGGGCATCCGTCGACATCAATGCCCGCTTCCTCCGCCTTTGACTGTCCGTAGGACACGAGAAGCGACACGCGCCCACCCGGCTCCTGTCCCGGAGTACCTCGCCGACAGGGCCGGGGCGGCCCTGGAACCGGAGTTCGTGCCGAAGGACGCCCGAGGACTTGGCGACAGACCAGGCCTAACGGCCCGGCGGTCGGACTTGGACGCCTCATCCCCACCCCCCGTCTGCCATCGTCACCTTCCGGCCTGTGCCCCCGACCTGCCCACCTCGTCTGGGACGCGAGTAGGCGAGAAGGCCAGGCTTCCCCCGATCACCCACCGCATCGGTGTGAAATCTCAGGGTTCTTTAGGGGTGCAATCCCCGATGGCGAGCTTTCGGCTTCTCCATACCGTCGTTCCATGACGGACCAGTCATCATCACCACCTGTGTGGCGGCTCCGCGCCGCCGTGGCCGGCGGCCTCTGCCTGGCCGTGGTGGGGATCGCCGGGGTCGCCCTGGGCGACCGCGTTCCACCACTGGACTCCTGGATCGCCGGCCACCTGTACTCCCGGCCCGAGACGACAACCGCCACGATCGCCACGGCGGTCAGCGGTGTCGGAACGCTGCTCGCCCTGGCGGTTCTCCTGGCCACCGCGACCGGCCTGCTACGACGGCACCGCGCACAAGGTGCCCGTCTTCTCCCCCGGTACGGAGCGCTGCTGACGGTCTGCCTCGCCACCGTGTCCCTGCAGGCGGTCTTCCAACGTCCGGGGCCCCCGCTCACCGCCCAGGACTGGACCTACCCCAGCGGACACGTGACCGTGCTCACCGCACTGACCTTCACCGCCTTCGCGATCAGCATGTCCCTGACCCCGAGATGGCGTACCACCGTACTCGTCGGCACCACAGTGCTGCTGGTCGCCGTAGCGGCCAGCCGCATAACCCTGGGCGAGCACTACCTGATCGACGTGCTCGCCGCGCTCGCCGCAACAACCGGCACCGGCCTACTAGGGGCTGTCTCGAAGTCTGGTGTGTGACGGTGTGTCGTGATCCTTAAACAGCGAGGTCTCCGGTAGAGGGTTCATCGACCAAGAAGAACCAGAAACACCGGAGACCTCGTGGCCACCCTAGCGGTGACGCGGCGGTTCGACCTGACCGATGGGCAGTGGGCGGCGCTGGAGCCGCTGCTGCCGGCGCCCAAGGGGCCGGGTCGGCTGTCAAAGTGGACGAAACGGCAGCTCATCGACGGGATCCGGTGGCGGGTGCGGGTTGGTGCGCCCTGGCGGGATGTCCCGTGGTGTTACGGCTCCTGGCAGGCGGTGTACTCGCTGTTTCGCCGCTGGCAGCGGGCGGGGGTGTGGGCGCGGGTCGTGGCCGGGCTGCAAGGCCGGGCGGACGCGGTCGGACTGATCACCTGGGAGGTGGGCGTGGATTCCACGATCGCTCGGGCCCATCAGCACGCCGCTGGTGCCCGCACCCGGCCTGATGAGCAGGCCGAGCCCCCGGATGAGGCCGGCGGCGAGCCCGCCGATCACGCGCTGGGACGATCGCGTGGCGGGCTGACCACCAAGATCCACCTGTCGTGCGAGCAGGGACAGAAGGTGTTGTCGCTGCTGGTCACCGCCGGTCAGCGGGGAGACTCGCCGCAGTTCCGGGCCGTCCTGGAGCGGCTCGCGGTGCCGCGGGTGGGGCCGGGCCGGCCGCGGAAACGACCGGAGCGCGTCCGGGCCGACAAGGCCTACAGTTCCCACGCCAACCGCGCTTACCTGCGCAGACGCGGGATCGGCTGCACGATCCCGGTCAAGGCCGACCAGGCCCGCAACCGCGCAAAGCGGGGCAGCCGGGGTGGGCGCCCGCCGGTGTTCTGCGCGCTGGACTACCGGCAGCGGCACGCCATCGAATGCGCCATCAACCGCCTCAAACGTCATCGAGCCGTGGCCACCCGGTATGACAAGCTCGCCGTCCGCTACGAAGCCACCCTCCACATCGCCGTCATCAACGACTGGCTGATCTGCCTTTGAGACACGCCCTAGAAGACTGCTGAAGATCTTGGGGTTTTGGTCCCGCCGCGGATGCGGCGGGGCCAGTGTGTTGTGGTGTGGTGATGGGTGAGTGGGCCGGGGAGACGGTCGGTCCGGATGTGTGGGAGACGTGCCGGGAGCTGATCCCAGCGGGGAGCGTGTTCGCGTTCCTGGCCGAGCACCGTGGCGCGTTGTTCCCGGCGGTGATGTTCGCGGACATGTATCCGTCGGCGAACGGGCGGCCGTCGATGCCGCCGCAGATCCTGGCCGCGGCGATCACTTTGCAGGCCCTGCACGGGCTGTCGGATTCTGAGACGGTGCAGGAGTTGCGGTGTGACCTGCGCTGGAAGGCCGCGTGCGGGCTGGGCCTGCACGACACCGCGTTCGATGCGTCGCTGCTGGCCTACTTCCGCCGTCGGCTGGCACGCTCGGCCCGGCCCGACCGGATCTTCGAGGCCGTGCGGGAGGTGGTGCGGGCGACCGGGGTGCTCACCGGCAGGCATCGCCGTGCGCTGGACTCCACGGTGCTGGACGATGCGGTCGCCACCCAGGACACCGTCACCCAGTTGATCGCCGCCGTCCGCTCAGTGATCCGCCATGTCCCCGGGGCGGCCGAGGTGGCCGCGGCGGCGTGCACCGCCCACGACTACACCGACCCGGGCAAACCGCGCATCGCCTGGAACGACGAGCAGGCCCGCGCCGAGCTGGTGGACGCCCTGGTCACCGACGCGCTCAGGTTGCTGGGGCACCTGCCCGAGCAGGAACTGGGCGAGCGGGCCGCGAACGCGGTGGGCCTGCTGGCCCTGGTCGCCGGGCAGGACGTCGAACCGGCCGAAGGGTCCGACGGCCGCGACGGGCGCTGGCGCATCACCGACGGCACCGCCCCGGACCGGGTGATCTCGACCGTCGACCCCCAAGCCCGGCACGTCCACAAGACCCGCAGCCACCGCCAGGACGGCTTCAAAGCCCACCTGGCCGTCGAGCCCGAAACCGGCCTGTTCACCGCGGTGGCCCTGCGGCCCGGCGCCGGGGCCGCCCACCACGAGGCCGTCGTCGGCCTGGACCTGCTCGCCGGCGAGGACACCCCGGTGCAGGTGTTCGGCGACACCGCCTACTCCACCGGCCAGGCCCGCCACGCCCTCACCGCCGCCGGGCACCGGCTGTTCATCAAGCCCGCCCCGCTGCGGCCCGCCGTCCCCGGCGGCTTCACCCTCGACGACTTCGCCATCGACACCACCAACGGCACCGTGACCTGCCCCGCCGGGCACACCGCCCCCTTATCGGACCCCGGCGGACGCCACCACCAGCGCAAAGCCGTGTTCGGGAACCGGTGCACCGGATGCCCCCTGCGCGAGCGGTGCACCAACGCCAAGGCAGGCCGGATCCTGACCATCCGCCCCCACCACGACCTCCAAGCCGCCGCCCGCCGCCAATCGGCCCACGACCCGGCCTGGCAAGCCGACTACCGCCGCTGGAGACCACCGGTCGAACGCGCCGTCGCCTGGCTCGTCCACCACGGCAACCGCCGCCTCCGCCACCGCGGCACCATCAAAGCCGACGCCTGGCTCCACACCCGAGCCGCCGTCCTCAACCTCCGCCGACTCATCAACCTCGGACTCACCCGAACCAACGGCACCTGGCACCTGTCCACGGCCGAAGCATGACCACACAGGGGCTGTCCGGCCCACGGCCGGACAGCCCCTCACAAGATCTTCAGCAGTCTTCTAGCGACCGCCACCCTGAACCTGCCCCTCCGCCAAGGACCCGAACCAGCCCCCAAGAAGCCCCACCGAGCCTGACAACGCTCAAAATGGACGCCACGCCCGGCGAAGACGTCGCCGGAAAGCAATCGATGCTTGGCCGGCGTGCCCGGGAGACGGGGACTGGCCCTGGTGGAGGTGTCGGTCGTTGAGCAGCGGGGTTGGCCGATTGGTCCAAGCATCCGGTGTCCTCACCTGGGCAGATGAGCGCGCAGGTGGAGCGCCGACACCTCGGCCATGCCCCTGCAAAGCCATCCAGAGTTGCCAGTGGGGCCGCACTCCGAACGGGTCTACATGTCCTTCCAAGAAGGGAGGACCGTGCGATTGCACGGACAACCTGAGCGATGGAGTGATCATGGCCGACCTGACCGACCAGGAACGGAAGTTCGCCAGCAGCATCTTCAAGGGAGCCGCCGACCTGTGTGACAGGAAGGCGAAGCAGGCGGACACCCCGCAGGCGGCCGAAGAGGCCGAGATCGAAGCCGCCGCTTACAGGGGGGTCGCGGAGGCTGTGGATTCCGGCGAGATCTGACTTTGGTCGGCTACGCCGACCCGAAGTCTGACCTGAGCGCGGCCTACGGCCGCGCTCTTTATGTGACCGCACAGATGATCGTGTGCGGGCAACACGTCGGCTCCGACCTCGGCCCCGGTCTCATCGCACTACGAGCCCAGTTGTCCGGCCGGATCTGCCACCGGCCCAACGCCCTGGAGACGGCGGACATGACGCTCGGCGACCCCGACCCCGCCGCCTTCGACGCGGCCTCTTCTTCTCCTTCAGCTCGGCGTGAGCCCTGATCCGCGCCACGCCCCATGCCCGAAACCCGTCCCTGAAGGCTTCCCGATGGTCGCCCGCGTCCTCGTCGTTCGTCCCCGGCCCGCTACTCGCCATCGGCCGGTCCCCGTCCCGTCCGCCTCGGCCCTGCCTCGTCCCGGCCGTCCGCCGTGCCGTCCTCCTCGTCCTCGTCGTGCCGCCAGCCGGTGCGGGTCCCCGACGCCGTCCGCAGTCAGGGCGAGCGTGGTGAGCGCATGGTGGCCCTCATGTATTACGCGGCGCTTCGGCCTGAGGAAGCGGCGGACCTGCGGCGGGATCACCTTGTGAGCCTGCCCGACGATGGATGGGGTGAGATGCGGCTGACGCACGCTGAGCCCCGCAGCGGCTCCAGGTGGACCAACAGCGGGAAACCGCGGGACAAGCAGCCGCTCAAGCACCGGGCCCCGGGCGAGACGCGGTCGGCACCCATTCATCCCGAGTTCGTGACGCTGCTACGCCACCACATCAAGGCCTTCAACATCCAGCCGGAGGGACGTCTGTTCGTCGGGCCGCGCGGCGGGATCACGGCCGACCAGACGTACCTCGACATGTGGCGCAAGTCCCGTCAGAAGGCGCTCAGCCCCATGAGGCAGCCTCGCCGCTGGCTGAGACGCCGTACGCCCTCCGACACGCGGCCGTGTCGACGTGGCTCGGGGCTGGTGTGCCAGCGGCTCAGGTGGCCGAGTGGGCGGGGCATAGCGTCGCTGTCCTCCTGCGGGTCTACGCCAAGTGCGTTGCCGGTCAGGAAGAGGACGCCAAGCGGCGAATTGCCAAGGCAACCAGGCCAAAGGAGCGCTGAAACTTCGGCCCGTATTGGCCCAGACGGTCGTAGAGGGCCACTCACAGCCCGAGACAGCCGGACAAGACGAGAACAGCCCCTGACTGGGTTACGCCTGGTCAGGGGCTGTTTTCACTGGTGTGGCGGGTGCAGGGTTCGAACCTGCGTAGGCTAAGCCGACGGATTTACAGTCCCACCGCCCAACTCCCCTGACCTGCTGCTTCTTTCCCGCGGCGCCGAACTTCGGCCCGCATTGGGCACGCCGAGCTTCATCGCCCGGCCACGAACGGCGCAAGTGATCGAGTCAAGATTCACACTCCCGAACCAGCAAGCAACAGCAAACCAGGAGGAGCACGGCGCGAGCGCTGCAAGGCCACACTGGATTCTCAGGGGCCGGCGATCTCCATCGCGTTCCCCCGCTGACCTTGGAGGACGGTACCTCAGCCACCCAAGTGTTTATCACCCATCACACACATATCCCGTGCGCGAGGCAGCGGTGGGTTCGGGCTGAGTGTCCACCTGCTTACGCATCAGAGCGTCGGTAGGTAATGGTCACCCAGCTAGTCACTTAACCGGCAAGAGGAACGAACTACCCTTCGACTATGGGAAGCGTCACAGCGAGCATCATCGCGGTTGTGGGCACTCTCTTGGGTTCCTGCATCACTCACATGTTTCAACAGCGGACCTCAGCGCGCACCGATCGCGTCAACCATCAAGAACAGCGTCGGCAGGAGAAACTGGCAGCGTGCAGTGCGTTCATCGGTGTGCTGATGGAGTACAGGAGAAATCTGTACTTTCGGTGGAGACTTAAGCAGGACCAAGCGCCAGACGAACAACAGGCGCAGGAGAGAGCGGAATCCTACCAGCTTCGCTCGGCGGCCGAACAGGCAATGGTCCGAATGCATCTGATATGCCAAGACGCGGCGTTAATCAGCCTGGCCGAGCAGGCTCTCAGTGCTCCAGGTCTTTTGCGGCATGCCGTGGACATAACCGACCTCGTCGCGCGTAGAGACGAGGTTGAACGCATACACAAGGAATTCATCGAAGCCGTCACTCGAACGCTTCCGTAGGCAGCCGTGTGGCGGGCTCTGTGCAGGATACGAGCCCAAGCAGAGGCAGATGCGGCTTCCGCGAGCGTCCCATGACGCCCCGGGCTTACTCATTACCATTCTCACGAATAAGGTCCACACCCGTAAAGATCCGTCTCTCGACCTGCTGTGCAGCCCCCTCCAGCACCCACCGCCTCCACTAATGTCCGGCCTCGTCCACACCCGCCATTACCACTGGTGTTAGCAATCCGGACCGCAGCACCCATCCCTAGGGCAAGGGGAGTCGGAGGGTAGGCCACCCTCGACCCGAGTACCGATCGCTATTTCCCGATAACCAAAGCCAACGTAGAGGCCGCCGACCCGATGATCGTGGCTACCAACATGACCCGATCATAGCCAGAACGTGTTACTTGTTCAGAAGCTCTTGGAGGAGGCGGTACAGGTGACGCTTGGCGCCCACCTCTAGGCGAACGAGTCCACCGCGGACTCTCCTCGCTCTCCGAAACTGAGAAGTTGAGCAGGGACAGTAGAGCCCGGCGCTTTATTCGCTTGTGCTTTCGGCGATGACACGCTCCTAACCATCCATAGGCTGTGTCGCCACATCCACCCGGGTGGGCTCTCACCTCAACGTCACATGACGTCTGGCGAAAGAAAGATAGATAGACAAGGACAGCCAGAGTCATCAACAGAAAAAAAGCAATCCAAGCCCTAGAGATCGCCGCATACAGAAAAGCGACAGCGAAAACCGCGCTCACGACTCTATCCGCCTTTTGGCGTTCCTTTTTAGGCATAGCTCCCCAGATTCACCCAATCATTCATGGCGGCCGCCAGCAGGTTTCCCACATTCTCCTTAGTCTCCGCAAGAGCCAGATCGATGAAACACTGACACCTAGTAAGGTCATCGCCATTCAAAGAACACAGAAGCACACCGGTTACTTGTAGGGCACGAGCAACGGCTACTAGTTCGGTCTCCATAGGCAATGGAAGTCTTGAGGCCAACTCCCGGGCGAAAGTCTTGACTACCCTGCCGGCGCCGAAGATAAAAGCGACTTCGCCAGCGAGAGAACCTACAAAGCCATGAATCGCATCCTTGCCATTGAAGATAGCCGAAGCCAACTCCGCCAAGAGAGTGCACTTCCTGTGGCGACGACGGGAAACCATCTGAAGCCAGGTGTCTTCCGAGACGTATTGACTGGCGCGATGGGTGACGGCATCTCGCCATGCAACAGAGATCACCCCGTTACACGATTTGGCGCTTTCCCGCACCCTTCGCTGCCGCTGTTCTTGCGCCCGACGGACACTCTGAGTGGCGTTTGAACTGCTCGACCTTCGAGTCGACGGCGCCTGGCGACGGCGCGACTGAGGAGTATACGTTCTCCTATGCGGACTTCTCCCCTTATATGGCTTCGGCCCTGCTTCCGGCTTTCCCTTGTGGTGCCGACAACGTTGACCAGCCTCTTTCACTGGATTCTTGCATAGAGTGCCGCGATCAGTTCTCGCCCGGCAGCGTGCCATGAGCGGATGATGCGACCGACCATCGAGTGATCACAATGCAAAAGTACACACAAACTCATTATGTGGGTCACTTCAATCAGCAGTAACTCATGTGCAACTTCCGCACCCAGAGCCACAGCGCATCCCGTCAAGACCGGATGCTGTCCCCGAGCCCCCGGAGAGGCAGACGACGAACCAGTAACCACCTTGATGCGAACCGCCGGCGCCCCCACGCCACCACAGCCCACCCCAGCTACACAGTGCGCTGAGTTGTTGAGCAGCCCTCCTGTCCCGTCGATGTCGGTCACGACGAGCGACAGGGGCACTCCCTGCTCGCTCCAGGTGTTCCAGACCGCCCACCCCTCGGGCGCGGGTCCACGTTGAGCCGCTGACAGATCGTCTCGTAGTCGTCCATCCCGAACGGAATCGCCGCCTGCCTCACCAGGATGACTCCGGCCAAGCGCATCCGCGGCCGGTCGGTCCTGTGCCATTGAGCCAAGCATCTGATTACAAGCGAGATCAGCACCATCCAGGCATGTCCCCACGTGCCCGCTGACCAGCGCCGCAACCTCCCGGACGTCCACACCCGTACAAGATCATCCGACCCCGTTGTTAGTACCGCCGTTAGCACGCACGCCCGTCCCGGAGGGTGCGCCCGCGCGAACGACGAGACGCTGTGACAGACCGATTCGCGCGGGCGTGCCCGCCGGCCCGCGGGGGGCTGGGGGCCGCGAGGCCCCCGCTTCGCGCACGCTCGGCCGAATACGTAAGCGGCTCCCTCCGATGCGCCCCCTACCGTTACGTCAGCTGGGCGCCAGCCCCCTGACTACCCGTCGGTCTATCGAGTCTCCCTTGTCCTGGTAAGAAACATCTGTCCGGCAGAGGCCAGCCTGAAGCAGAACATACTCAACCACCCAGCGGACTGCGACGGTATCTTGACTGTAAGTCATACGTTGAACGAGCCGACAGCCAGAGGACTACCACCATCCCTGAGACCCACGAGGGCACCAAGGAGCACCGAGCTATATGGACCTGAGCACTCTCCGCCTACGTCAGGTAATTCTTCACCAGGTTTCTCAGGGGAAGAATACGGAGTCTGCGGTAAGTCTAAGCGAAGTTCCAACGCCGCTAAACGATCAGAATAGGCCCTATTTCGAGCTTCGCTTGAGGAAAGCACTTACCCGAAACGCCAGGCCCGTGGTGGAAGAGCCGGGAGCTGCAGAGATCTGCTCAATAATTAGAAATCTGCTTCAAGGGGAAGGTGACCTTGTTGCCGACTCTCAGCAGATGACCAAAAACCTACAGAAGGTCCAGCGTTCACACAGCCCTACCGGGATCCTCTTGACATCTGAAGCGTCCATCAACGACGCGCCAGCTCTCATCATCGCCAAGGTCGAACACGAGCAGGGCGTTCGAGCCACCACGACCACGGTAGACGGCAGGACAACCTTCTCGGTGGAATTTCTGCGCGACTTGTTGTTTACCAGCACCACTAAAGTCTTCAAGGTAGCCGTATTCAGCTCCCTAGACTCTAGGGATGGACTGCTCTATGGTCACGTCTCGGACAGTCAGGCGTCAGGCGCGAAGATAGCTCGCTATTTCTTGGATCAGTACCTTGGCTGCAAGCTTGTTGAGCGCTCAGATGTGCTAACGGAGCGATTCTACGAAGCAAGTGTAGGCTGGATCAACAGGATCGACAATGCGGAGAAAAAGGCACAGTATCAGGTCGCACTTTTGTCCGAAATGCAGAGCAATCGGTCGGAAATCTCCATCGACAGGTTTGCCTTGGATTATCTTGACTCAGACGATCGAGACGATTTCAGAAACAGCCTGATCCAGGCAGACGTTCCACCTCGCCAACTAGAGAAGTCCATCGACCTAATCAAGTCACATATTCAGAAGGTTAAAATCGAGACTCAGAATGATGTACTGGTTCTCGCGCCCACCTCCTCGCTCGATGACGGAACTGTCACGATTGAGGATCACGATAATGGTGAATCTGAAGTCAGAGTACACGACCGCGTGAAGAAGATATCGGGCTCTGGAGGCTTCAGCGTAAAGAGCGCCAACGACGCATGACAGCCAGCATAGACGAGGCAGTTAGGAAGTACCGCGAACTCCTACCTCGCTACGAACGTGCCACTAATACGGTGATTCGCTGCGTCGAAGAAGCCGCAAAGACTTCTAACATAAAATGCCGAGTGAGCGGTCGCGAGAAAACTATCGCCAGCTTCCATACAAAAGCGATAGTTAAGCAGTACAACGACCCGTGGGCCCAGATTACAGACAAGTCTGGCGTCAGGGCGATCGTAGAACGAGCACGTCATGTGGATGACCTGACTTGTGCTCTCAAAGACTGGCCTGGTCTAGAGATCCTTCGCGTTGAAGATAAACGACAGGTGATGGACCCGGAGCAGTTGAGCTATAGCGGCGTCCATCTACAAGTGGCAGTGCCGGCCGAGCTTGACGATGAAGAGCCCATCGAATGTGAGATACAACTACGGACCGTCACGCAGGACGCATGGTCCGTCATCTCGCATCGGCTACTTTATAAGCCACCGATTGATCTACCACGTGAACATAAGCGTAGACTCTATCGACTTGTCGCGCTAGTCGAACTTTTCGACGAAGAGGTTCAGCGCGTTGAAGACGCTATTCCCGAAATTCCCGGGTATGAAGTAGCGGATCTCATCGAAGCCGCTGAGAAGGAATTTATTCCCCTTGCCCATGCAGCGTCAAGTCGAGAATTTTCCTCGTATATTCTCGGGAGCATACATCAGCTCATTCCAGCCAAAGATCGAGCGGTCTATTCACAGGTTCTTGGAGATTTCGTCGAGCAGAACCTGGAGAAGCTTCGGGCAATCTATCGTGACTATGGACCCAGAAGTTCCATGGCCGATGCGCCCGAATATACACTTTTTAGTCAAGCGGAGAGTCTCATAATCTTTCAGATACTAACCAAAAGACCTCACGGTCTGTTCACTGCATGGGTGGAAGGCGAGCTTCCACTATATCTACTAGAGCCTCTACTGATTCTTTTCGACGTCAATATCGATCCAATGGAATGACTTAGGCTCACCTCAACCTATTTCCTTTTTCAAAGCATCGATCATAGGAGCCAGTGGTAGCGGCCCAGACGCGCGCAACTCATTGGACTTAACACGTGTCCGCATCTCGTCTTCGAGTTCCAGAACTACGCGAAGCACGTCATCGGAAGCTATCAATCTGATCTCTGCATTTATTTCCGCCAAAGCATCTAGTTCTTTCACCAGACGCTCCTCTAGCGCGTCATTCGTTTCGTGTATAGATTCCTTGAGCATTCTTTGGATTCTTCTGGCCTGCGCGATCTCGCGACCGAAGAGTTGTCTGCGATCCTTTCGCGCTTCACGCCTATCCGTGCGACGCTCTCCGATCGCCGATGCGACAATCGTGAATACCTGCTGGAGGGCGACCCCAGAGAGCGTGAAGACCCCAACAAGCACAGCATCCTTGGTCGCCATATTCACATAATGGCATCCGTGTCCATGGACAGCACGTGGTTCTCGAGGAATTTCTAGCCATCGGCCGACGGCGTGCGGTGGGACCGGCCCGGAGAGGTCGCACGCCCGCCGCACGCCGTCGGCCGGCGGCGCGTAGCGGCGCCCTTGAAGACGTAGAGAAAGTCCTCATTTGGTTGATCGACTGCTGCCCTGACCTGCGGTTTTATGGGGTCAGCTTGGCTAGAGTGCGGCGGGTTTGGTCGGCGAGGCTGACGGCTGCGCCAAGGCGATTGTCGATGGTGAGGTGTGCGCCCTCGGGTGGGTCGTCGATGTTGAGGCCGGCGGTGTACTCGTCCCAGTGAGTGAGCTTCCAGCCGTCGCGTGCGGCGTCGCGTAGCTCGATGTACTCGCGCATGGTGCCGATGTCGCTGTGTACCCAGATGGCGGTCACGTCGACGCCCTTGGCGTTGCAGCGGTTGGTGAGGCGTGGGAGCCAGCTCGGGTCGTTCAGTTCGGTGATGAACGGGGCGGCCAGGATGATCGAGACACCGCAGTCGATGTTGGCGTAGGCGCTGTTCATCAGGCACCGGTACTCGTGGGGGCGCACGTCAGCGCGGTAGAGGTCGGTGTGCCGGTCGTGCGGGTCGCCGTTGAGGGAGACCAGGAGGCGTTCGGTCAGGCGGCGGGTGAGGGCGTCCTTGTCGAGGAAGGCCCAGCCTGAGAGGTCGGACAGGAAGCGGGCGAACTCGGTCTTGCCTGATCCGGCGTAGCCGCCGACTAAGACCAGGACGGGGTTTCCGTTGGCGTTGGCGACTGCTCGGCCGTGCCATGCATTGGCCACGCGGTTCTTAAGGGATTGGCCGTCTGAGAAGAAGGCCGAGAGGTCGAACGGGGCGGCGTCCGGGGCGGGGTCGTGGCCGCGGGCTTGGGCTGCCATGCGCTCTAGGACGGTTAGCGGGATGCTGTGCGCGCGAGCCAGGTAGGGCAACCAGTCGTCGGGGATGCGTTCGCCGCGTTCCCAGCGGGAGACCTCGTGTCGGGTGACGGTGGCAGAGCTGGAGAGTTCGCAGAGTTCTGCGGCTAGGGCTCGCTGGCTTCGGCTGCCTCGTAGACGTGCCAGATAGGCGCCGAACTCGCGTCGTCTGTCTGTGGTCATGGGTGGCTGCCTCCTGTGACCCAGTGTGGCCCCCCACTGGCCCCCCGTCGGGCTCCTTTGTTGAAGTCGCTGGCGCGGAACGCTGGCCGTCATGCCGTTCGGGCCGGTCGGCCCGGAGCCCCCGAGCATGAGGGACCTGCGATGGAAGCGCGTGCGGAGGTTGAGGAGCCGGCTCTTCGTCGGCTCCGCGAGGAGTTCACCGGGCATCGAATCTGGCGGGCGCGGCGGTCGGACGGGCTGCCGACGCTGTGGGTTGCGACGTTGCGTGACCCTGGGGCCGGGGTCGATCGGACGGTGATCTGTTCGGACGCGCGGGCGCTGCGTGCGGCGCTGGTGGACGAGCGGCAGCGCGCGGGCGCTCAGATCGCGGGGGGCTGGTGATGGCGCGGCGGCCCCCAGCGTCGTCACTGGACGGGGCCCGGTTGACAGGACCGGTCCCGGAGGGGGAGGCGAAGGTCGTGCGGTTGGTGCTTTCTCCCCCGGAGGCGCCAGCCGCGCGGCCTTTGCCCGGTCGTCGGGCGCGCCTGCTGTTGAACCGGCTGAGGCGTGAGCTTCGCCGTGACGGCTGGGTCGCCGAACGCCGTTATGGCGACGAGCCGGTGAGGTTGCGCGTCTACTCCGCGGCGGCGCCGTGCGTAGGCGAGAGCGTCATGGCCGTGGAGTCGGCGGGCGGCTGCTGGTACGTCTCCAGTACGGGGAGCCTGCTGGCGCCGTGCGGGCGCGTCGACCTGGCCGTGAGAGAGGTTGGGGCGCTGCTGCTTCCGATCGTCCGGGCCGCCACGGTGCATCCGGCCGGTGCGCGATGACGGACGAGGGCCTTGGGTTGGCGCCGGCGGCGGCCAAAGAGCTGCGCGAGCGGTATGGGGCGGTGTGCTGGTGGGGTCGTTCCACGCGAACGTTCTGGGCGCTGGTTGAGGTTGGGGACGGCAAGCGTCTTGTGGAGGCGTTGTCGCCCCGAGAGCTGGTCACGGCTATCAGGCATCCGGACGGGTGGCCGTGGCCCTGATCGCCGCGCGGCGGGGACGGCGGGGGCGCCCAACCCCGCCGCGCGGCCCTGTCATCCCAGGTTGGGGATGGCCGCCGGTTGGCGTGTGTCGGCGGCTACCGCTTCGGTGATCTGCCGGGCGACCTCGTCGGGCCCTGCCCGGTCGGTCCGGATGACGAGGTTGAACACCGGTCGATCGGCTGCCGCCTGGACGTCGCGGTAGGTCTCGTCCCACGCTGCTAGGCGCCTGGGGGTGTCGACGTCGCCGCGGTGCGGGGACCGCTCGGCGCACACCGCACGCGGGATCCAGAGGAGGACGCTCGTCCACTCCATCGGGGCGCCGGTTCGTAGGCGTTCCAGGTCAGCGACGTTGCCCATGTGGACGATGGGAACGCGGCCGACCTCGACCAGCGCCGTGATGTCGCGGCGGTCGATGGCGTAGACGTTGCCGTAGCGGTGGGTCTCCACGACCAGTCGGCCGGTGCTGCGGAGGTCGTCCAACTCGGCCGGTGAGACGAGGCGGTAGCCGGTGCTGCGGCCGGTGCCGTACTTGAGCTTGGGCAGCAGGGCGTACCGGTCGTCCTGGCGGATCAGAGCAGTCGTGGCCGTGTCCTTGCCGCTGGTCGGTGGGCCGTAGAGGATGACGCCTTGCCTGGTCACCCCAGCACTCTATGCAGCGCGTCGCGCGTCTGGTCGGCGACGGTGATCGCCGAACCGTACCGGTTGTCAACGGTGAGGTGGACGCCGGGCGGGCTGCTCTCGGTGTTGAGGCCGTTGGCGTACTCGTCCCAGTTAGCCAGCTTCCAGGCATCGCGGGGGGCGTCGCGGAACTCGATGTACTCGCGCATGGAGTCGACGTCACAGCGAACCCAGATCACGGCCACGTCTACGCCCTTGGCCTGGCATCGGTTCGTCAGGCGGCGCAACCATGCCTTGTCGTTCAGTTCGGCGATGAACGGGGCGGCGAGAATGGTGGAGATCCCGCAGTCGAGATTGTCGTTGGCGGTGTCCATGAGGCACTTGTATTCCAGTGGCCTGACCTCGTTCAGGTAGAGGTCGGTGTGCCGGTCGTGCGGGTCGCCGTTCAGCAAGACCAGTAGGCGTTCGGTCAGGCGGCGGGTGATCGAGTCCTTGTCCAGGAAGGCCCAACCGGAGATGTCGCCCAGGAAGCGGGCGAACTCGGTCTTGCCTGACCCGGCGTACCCGCCGACCAGGACGAGGGTGGTCGTCGTGACGCTGCCCGTCATGGCTCGGCCTCGCCACGCGCTGACCACGCGGGCCTTCAGGGCGTCGCCGGCCGTGCGGTCTTGGTCCTGGGAGCGGTCGGACACGCGGTCCAGGCCCTCGGTGATGGTGTCGGCGGCGGCCTCGGTGGCGGCGGGGCTGAGGGGGCTCGGCAAGGGGAGGGTGAGTTCCCCGGCCTCCTCGGCGGGCAGCGGGAGGCGGAACCCTAGCTCCGGCTCGGTGGCCTGGTACATGAGGCAGTAGGCGCGGCGGTAGTGCGGTCCGGGGTAGGAGTTGCCGTTCTCGTGCCCCCACAGGGTCTGAAAGTTCGCCGCGACCCTGAGCCCTCCCCGGTCGGCAACCTCGCGCAGCTTCTCCCCTGCGGCCTCCAGGCTGAGCCCGTGGCTCTCTCGGCGTTCGCGGAGTCTGGAAGGTTCCCAACCGGCTCGCGGCTTGGTCATGCTCATTGCTCAGCCTTTCCGTTCACCGCAGACACCGGCTCGTTCCGGGGGCGCTCGGTTGTCTGCGCGGGGCGCGTGAAAGCGGACGTATAAACAGGCGTGAAAGAACCCGACGAGGAGCTAGTGATGGGCTTCGGGGGCCTCCTGGACTGGAATATGCGTCAGTCGGCTGAGACGCGGATCACGTCGGGAGGCGGTCATCGGTGGCGGGGTACGGCGAGCAAGCGAGCACTCCTCAGGAGCAGTTAGATCTGATCTTGGCGGAGCTGGAGGGGCTCATTTGCCGGGTTGATCTGCTGGCGTCTGCTCTTGAAACACGGTCTGCTCAATCCGCGCGACCCGCTCGCCCAGCTCGCGGACAGCGGCCAGAACCTCGGTGAGCTGCCTCATGGTCACGTCGCCGTTGTCGGCTGCCGGGCTCAGTAGGGCCTTGTCTCTCTGGTCGCGGACGAACACACCCTTGCCCTGCTGGCCGATGACCAGGCCCTCGGTGCGCAACACGCTGATGGCGGCTTTCACCACGCCGGCGGACACCTCGTACTCCTCGCGCAAGCGGGCGATGGACGGCAGGGACTCCCCCGCGGCAAGGCGCCCGTCCTGGATCTGTCGCCGCAGGTCATCGGCGATCTGTAGATATCCGGGCTGCCCGGTCCTTCTGACCATCGTCCGCCTTCCGCGTCGGGGGCTCCGGCACAAGTTCAGCACAGGCGGACGGCCAAGGAAACCATGGCGTCCTTGACAACTTAGACAGCCAAGTCGACTATGTTGTCTATGTGATCGATCCTCGAACCACGGAGGTACTTCGTGCGCAACATCCCGGTGGACGTGTCGGCGCTGACGTTCGTGTGCGTGTCGCCGCCGCGTCCCAAGCTGGTCAACCAGGACACGGGCGAGGTGAAGACGGACCGCAACGGCCAGACGGTGTTCACGGTGGGTCTGTCGGCTGCCGACCCGATGGGGCGGGTGGATCTGCTCAACGTGGCGGTGACCGGCGACCAGTCGGTGACGCTCGGGGAGGTCGTGACCCCGGTGGGCCTGGTGGCCTTCCCGTGGGAAGCGGTCCTGGGCGGTGAGAAGCGGTGGGGCGTGGCCTACCGCGCTGAGCGCATCGCGCCCGTGTCCGCCGTCCCCTCGTCGGGTTCGGCGTCGGATGCGTCCGCTCCGGCGGGCGTGGCCTGAACGGGGCGCCCGTCGTGACTGACTTCGTTCTGGTGCTCGGGGTCCTGGCCGCTGCGGCGGTCGGGCTCTGGGCCTGGCGCCGATACCACCCGGTGTCGTTCTGGTACGGCGTCGCCTTCCCCGCCCGCGCGGCGCTCGTCTACCTGACGTGGCATCACGTCGCCTCGGGCTGCAAGCTCACCCGCAACCGGCGCCGGTACCGCCTCACCCTGGACGCTATCCCCGTCGTCGGGCCTGCTTCCCGCTCGGCTGCAACCGTGGTCGAGCACAAGCGGCGGGTACGGCGGGTCGACGTCGAACGCTCCCCCCGCCTCGGCATCCTGCGGCCGACCCGGCTGGGGTGGCGCATGCGCCTGCGGCTACACGACGGGCAAGTCCCGGCCGACTACGAAAAGGCGGCGGAGGGGATCGCGCACGCCTGGCGCGTGCACTCGGTGCGCGTGGTCGACGTGCGGCCGGGCTTCGTCACGCTGTGGGCCACGATGCGTGACCCGCTCACCGAGGTGACCCTGTCGCCGGCACCGGTCGAACTGCTGCGGGTACGGCCGGGACGGCTGGAGAACGGGCACGACTGGATGATCGACTTCCGCACGGTGCCGCACTGGCTCAACGCCGGGGCAACGCAGTCAGGTAAGTCCAACCTGGCCAACGCGATCATCCGTGACCTGGCTCCGCAACCGGTCGCCCTGGTCGGCTTCGACCTCAAAGGCGGGGTCGAGTTCACCCCCTACGCCCCGCGCCTGTCGGCGCTGGCCACGACCCGCAAAGAGTCCGTCGATCTGCTGGCCGATCTGGTGGGTGAAGTCGAGAACCGCATGGCGCTGTGCCGGGCTCATGGTGCGCGCAACGTGTGGACGTTGCCGGAAGCGCTGCGGCCGGTGCCGGTGGTGGTCCTGGTGGACGAGGTCGCCGAACTGTTCCTCATGGCCGACAAGTCCGAGAAGGACGAGGTGTCCAAGACCGCAACCGCGCTCCTGCGAGTCGCCCAGCTCGGGCGGGCGTTCGCGGTCTACCTGGTGATCTGCGGGCAGCGGATCGGCTCGGACCTGGGTCCCGGCGTCACCGCACTACGCGCCCAGCTGTCCGGGCGGGTGTGCCACCGGGTCAACGATCCCGAAACCGCGAACATGACGCTGGGCGACCTGGACCCGGCCGCCCTGGACGTCGCCCGCGCTATCGCGGCCGAAACGCCGGGTGTGTGCGTGGTCGCCGGTCAAGACGGCTCGTGGCACCTGGCCCGCTCGGTCTACGTCCCCGAACACGAAGCCGAACAAGCCGCACACGACTACGCGCACCTGACCCCGCTCTGGGAGACCCTCGTCGGCTCGGTCCCGGCCGTCAACCCGGCCGCGTAGCCACCTCTCCCCCCCGCCTTCCCGGCTCGGCGTGAGCCCTGATCCGCGCCACGTCCCTACCCGACCCATGCCCGAAATCGTTGGAGGCTGCCCGATGGTCGTCCGCGTCCGCTCCCTTCGTCCCCGTCCTCGCCCCCGGTTCCTCGCCGTCCCATCCCCGTCCTCGCCGTTCTCGGCCTCGTCCTCGCGGTCGTCCCGGTCGAGGGCGGTGTCGTCCTGGGACGTGTGGCCGGTCGGGATCGAGTGGGACGAGTTCCGCTCACTGCACATCGCCCGCTGCCAGCAGTGCGCCGACTCGTTCGCCTCCTCGTCCCCGATGGAGGCCGACGACTGGGCCGACGTCCACCACTGTGACCCTGAGCTGATGGCGCTGCTCGCGCTGGTCACCGACCGGCGGGCGGCGTGATGCGGCGGCTTGCCGGGGCGGTGGCCGATTCGGGGCCGGTGGTGGTCCTGGCCGGGATCGCGGCAGCGGGGTCGTTCACCCACATCCGCGACACGGCGACCGAGCACGGTCAGCGCGGGTGGATGGCCTGGGCCATCGCGGTCTGCATAGACCTCACCTGCGTCATGGCGGCGGGCGAACGGCAGCGGGACAAGCGCACCGGGCGGAAGACGGGGCGGCTGTCGTGGCCGACCCTCGTCCTGGTCGGCGGAATCCTGCTGTCGCTGGCGGCCAACCTGGCGCAGGCCGATCCCTCGGTCTGGGGCTGGATCACCGCGGGGACTCCGGCGGGCGCGTTCCTGGTCGCGGTCTCGATGCTGGAGCGCCGAAAGGCCGGCACCCGTGCGGGGGCTACGGACCCGGCAGCCTCGGACGTCCTGGCCGTCCCGGACTCCTTCGGCCACCCGTCCCCGTCCTCGTCCCCGTCCGGCTCGTCGGACGTTCCGTCCCCGTCCTCGTCGCCGTGGGTGGTCTGGGAGGCCGACCGCCCCCAAACCGCTGCCGCCGTCCCGTCCGCCCCCGGCCCGAACCGCGACGAGGACGAGGACGAGGACGGGGACGGGGACGGCCAGACCTCCATCCCCGTCCCCGCCGACCAGTCCGCCCTGTCGCCGTCCGCCTCGTCTTCGTCGCCGGGGGCGGGGCCGCTGGTCGAGTTCGCGCGCCGTGTCGCTTCCGAGCATGAAAGCCGGCACGGGCGCCCGATCACGCGTGACGTGCTGCGCGCTCGGCTCGGGGTGTCCAACCAGCTCGCTTCCGATCTTCTCCGCCAGCTCCGCACCCAAGAAACCGCGTCCCTCTCCTGACCTTCTGGAGGAATCCGCCATGACCGCCCCTACCGAACGCCCCGTTCACCCGTCTCCGCTCGTGCCCGGTGACCTGTTCGCCCGTCACCAGATCGTCAGCGGCCTGCGGGCCCTGGCCGACTTCCTGGAAGCCAACCCCGCCGTACCGGTCAACGAGTACGGCCACGACTTCCTGTTCCCCGTCCGGGCCACGGACGAGACCTCGGCGGCGGCGCAGGTCGACCACGCGGCGGCCCTCCTGGGAGTCGACGTCTCCGACGAAACCCGCCGGGACGGGCACTACAGCGCCGAGCGCACCTTCGGGCGCATCACCTACCGCATCTACCACATCCCCGAACGGCGCCGGCGCCAGTACCGCGCCCAGGACAGCTACCAGGACAACATCCGCCTCGACCCCGACCAGGACGACGAGGGGCAGGCGGCCTGATGACTCCCGGTCAGAACCCGGCGGCCTCCCGCGTGCTCGCGACCTTCGCCCGGCCGGTCGTCGGGTGGGTGTGCGGAACGTGCGGCGGGGGCGGCGTCTCCTCCGACGGGTCCACCTGCCCCGACTGCAACGGCCACGGCCACACCTGACAGAAGGGGCCATCCGATGTTCTTCCGCCGCTGCGCCTTCATCGCCTTCTGGCTGGTCCTGGGCCTGTTCGCCCTCCGGCATCCCGGATCCGCCGCGGTGGCCGTCCGCGCTGTCTTCGAGGGCCTGGTCCTGCTAGCCGACGCGCTCTCGCTGCTGGTGTCGGCCTTGTAGTCCCCGGCGTGGCCGCCGTCGCCGGCAAGCAGGTGCGGCCACGCCGGGCCCATCACCCGCCCATCCAACAGACAGGCAGGAGACCCGTTCATCGTGCCCGATCCCGCCCCGGCCCCGCACATCGACGGTGTGGCCGCGCGTGACATGGCCAACCGGTACAACCGCGCCGACTTCCGCGCCTGGGCACGCCGCGCACACTCCACCGGAGGATGCGCCCAACCCGTCCACCTCCGCGGCCGCGTCACCCACCTGGACCCCCAAACCGGCCAGATCCTCCGGCACTACTCCACCGCCCAGGAGCCGGGCGGGGCGCTGCGGGTGGCGTGCAAGACCCGCCGCGCGTCGCGGTGCCCGGCGTGCGCTGAGACCTACCGCGCCGACACCTACCAACTCGTCCGCGCCGGACTGGTCGGCGGCAAGGGCGTCCCGGACACCGTCACCCAGCATCCGGCGGCGTTCGTCACCCTCACCGCGCCCTCATTCGGGCCGGTGCACACCCGCCGTACCGGCAAGGGCGGCGGCGTGGTCGCCTGCCGTCCTCGACGTGATGGCGGGACGTGTCCGCACGGGCGGCCGGTCTCCTGCACCGTCCGTCATGGCGCCGATGACCCGCGGCTCGGGCAACCGATCTGCCCCGACTGCTTCGACTACGCCGGCGCCGTGCTCTGGAACGCGCACGCTCCTGAGCTGTGGCGGCGGTTCACCCTGGCCTTCCGCCGCTACATCGCCCGATCGGCGGGCCTGCGGGTCTCCGACCTGCGTGAGGTCCTCACCGTGTCGTTCGCCAAGGTCGCCGAATACCAGCGGCGCGGCCTGGTCCACTTCCACGCCGTCATCCGCCTCGACGGACCCGGCGGCCCCGACGCATCCCCTCCCGCATGGGCAACCCTCGACCTCCTGAAGGCGGCCGTGGATCACGCGGCCGGAGCGGTGACGGTGTCGAGCCCGGCGACCGGGGACGTCCCGGCCAAAGAACACGTGTGGGGCTCACAGATCGACGTACGGCCCATCACCACCACGGGGGAACTCATCGATACGGCGGTGGCGGGCTACATCGCCAAGTACGCCACCAAAGCCGCCGAATGCGTCGGCACCCTCGACCGCCGCATACGCCCCACCGACGACCCGGCCGACCTACCCGTCTCCAGCCACGCGCGGCGACTCATCGCCGAATGCCTCCGCCTGGGTGCGCTGGAGGAGTTCGCGGGGCTTCGGCTTGCCGAGTGGGCCCACATGCTCGGCTTCCGCGGCCACTTCTCCACCAAATCCCGCCGCTACTCCACCACCCTCGGCGCACTCCGCGCCGCCCGCATCGAGCACAACCAGCACCAACACGACGACATCACCACCGGCCGCCTTCCCTTCGACGACGACCAGGTCCTCGTCGTCGCGCACTGGCGCTACCTCGGCCAAGGCATGACCCCCGGCGAAGCGCTCCTCACCGCTGCCCTCACTGGCAAGCCGCTTCCTCAACTAGACCCGTCTGGCTCCTGACTGCATGGAGAGGCATCACGTGGCCATGTCCGCGACACGCGACACGCTCACCGTTCCCGAAGTCTGCGCTGAGCTTCAGATCTCCCGGTCGACCTTCTATGACTGGCGTCAGAAGGGGCGCGCGCCCCTGTGCATCGTCCTGCCGAACGGCAGCCTTCGCATTCGCCGGCGGGACCTCGACCGCTGGCTGTCGGCCTGCGAGGACGCCGCCTGATGGACGACATCACGTATGACGTCCGCGTCTACAAGACCGATGTCTACAAGGGCAAGCGCGTCACGACCTACACCGTGCGGTGGAAGGTCGGTCGGAAGACCTGGAAAGAGGCGTTCCGGAACGCCGCGCAGGCCGACAGCTTCCGCTCGTCCCTCCTCACAGCGGCCCGAAAGGGTGAGGCGTTCGCCCTGAAGACCGGCCGTCCTCTCTCCTGGGAGCGGGAGGAGAAGGCGCTCACCTGGTTCACGTTCTCCCTCGACTACTGCGCGGCCAAGTGGCCGTACGCCTCCCCCAACCATCGGCGGGGCATCGCTGAGGCGCTCACTGACGCGACAGAGGCCCTCTTGACCACGGGCAAGGGCGCTCCGGCGGGCGGTCTGCTGCGGGAGGCCCTGCGGGCGTGGGCGTACAGCGGGCGCTTGCAGAACGGCGAGACCGAACCGCCGGAACACCTGGCCTCGGCCGTCCGGTGGCTGGAGCGGAACACGGTCGACATGAGCGACTTCGGGCCCGATCGGCAGGGGCCCCAGCTCGCCCGGCAAGTCCTCGACCGGCTGAGTCGTCGGCAGGACGGGACGCCGGCCGCGGGCAGCACGGCGACGCGTAAGCGGGCGACCTTCAACAACGCCATGGAGTTCGCCTGTGAGCGGCGCGTCCTGCCGGTCAACCCGTTGACCCTCGTGCGGTGGACTCGGCCGCGGGTGGCGCAGACGCTTGACCTTCGCGTGGTCGCCAACCCCGACCAGGCGCGGCGGCTCCTCGACGCCGTCCGGGCACAGGGCAAGCGCGGTGAGCGCATGGTGGCGTTCTTCGGCGTCATGTACTACGCCGCGCTGAGGCCAGAGGAAGCGGTCGACCTGCGGCGGGATCACCTCGTCCGCCTTCCGGATGACGGGTGGGGCGAGATGCGCCTTACGCACGCCGAACCGCGTAGCGGCTCGCGGTGGACGGACAGCGGGAAGCCGCGGGACCGGCAGCCTCTCAAGCATCGGGCGCCCGGCGAGACTCGGTCCGTGCCGATTCACCCCGAGCTCGTCACGCTGCTGCGCCACCACGTCAAGGCGTTCAACATCCCGGCCGGTGGCCGGTTGTTCGTCGGGCCGCGCGGCGGGATCATGACTGACCGGACCTACCTGGGGGCCTGGCGCAAGGCCAGAGAGACCGCGCTGAGCGAACGTGAGGCCGCCTCGCCCCTGGCTGAGACTCCGTATGCCCTGCGGCACGCGGCGGTGTCGACGTGGCTGGGGGCCGGGGTGCCGGCGGCTCAGGTGGCCGAGTGGGCCGGGCATAGCGTCGCCGTCCTGCTGCGCGTCTATGCCAAGTGCGTGGCCGGGCAAGAGGAGGACGCCATGCGCCGAATCAGTGAGGCGACCAGGCCAAAGAGCCCTTAGAACTTCGGCACGTATTCGGCACAGGCACCCGTAGAAGGCCGTTAACGATCAGAGACAGCCGGACACTACGAGAACAGCCCCCGACCGGGTTACGCCTGGTCAGGGGCTGTTTTCGCTGGTGTGGCGGGTGCAGGGTTCGAACCTGCGTAGGCTAAGCCGACGGATTTACAGTCCGCTCCCATTGGCCACTCGGGCAACCCGCCGTGGTGTTTCGCTGGAAAGGATAGCGGACCGTCGGGGTGGGTGTGACATCGAGGGCGGGCGTGCGGGGCGTGGGGAGTCGATACGCTCTGTGGATCAGTGATGCTGCTGCTGAGGGGATGTGTGGGCGATGGCCGACTCGTCGTTTGACATCGTGTCGAAGCTCGACCGGCAGGAGGTCGACAACGCGTTGAACCAGGCCGCCAAGGAGGTGGCGAACCGGTTCGACTTCCGGAACGTGGACGCGGGGATCAAGTGGTCCGGGGAGTCGATCGAGATCCAGGCGAACACCGAGGAGCGGGCGAACGCCGTCTTGGACGTGCTGAAGGACAAGCTCGTCAAGCGGGGGATCTCGCTGAAGGCGGTCGACCCGGGTGAGCCGAAGCTGTCCGGCAAGGTTTACAAGCTGGGCGTGGGCCTGAAGGAGGGCATCGCTCAGGAGGACGCCAAGAAGATCGGCAAGATCATCCGGGAAGAGGGGCCGAAGGGCGTGAAGGCCCAGGTCCAGGGGGACGAGTTGCGGGTCAGCTCGAAGAAGAGGGACGACCTCCAGCAGGTCATCTCCCTGTTGAAGGGCAAGGACCTCGATGTCGCCCTGCAGTTCGTGAACTACCGGTAGGACGAGGGGAGCGCGCCGGCCCCATCCCCCGCAGAAGTGGCCGGCGCGCTCTTGTGTGTTATGACGCGGCGGCGTCCGGAGTGGTTCGGGCGAATCAGCGGTGGCCTGCCATGCGCTCCAGGCGGGCGATGCGGTCCGCGGTCGGGGGGTGGGTGGAGAAGAGCTTGCCGATGCCGGCGCCCTGGAAGGGGTTGGCGATCATCAGGGAGCTGGTGGTGGCGAGCTCGGGGTCCTGCGGGAGCGGTAGGGCGCGGGTGCCCGCGTCGATCTTGCGGAGGGCCGAGGCCAGGGCGAGCGGGTCGCCGGTGAGGCGGGCGCCGGCGGCGTCGGCGGAGAACTCGCGGGTGCGGCTGATCGCCATCTGGACCACGGCGGCGGCGATGGGGCCGAGGACGAGCATCAGGAGGGCGCCGAGGATGCCGGGGCCCTCGTCGTCCTCGGAGCGTCCGATCGGCAGGAAGATCGCCAGGTGGGACAGGTAGGTGATCACGGTGGCGATCGCGGCGGCCACGGAGGCTATGAGGATGTCGCGGTTGTAGACGTGGGACAGCTCGTGGCCGAGGACGGCGCGCAGCTCCCGCTCGTCCAGCATCTGGAGGATGCCGCGGGTGCAGCAGACGGCGGCGTTGCGCGGGTTGCGGCCGGTGGCGAACGCGTTGGGCTGGCGGGTCTCGGAGACGAACAGGCGCGGCATGGGCTGGCGGGCGGAGGTCGACAGCTCCCGGACGAGCCGGTACAGCAGCGGCGCCTCGACCTCGCCGACCGGGTGGGCGAGCATCGAGCGCAGCGCGATCCGGTCGCTGAAGAAGTACGCGACGCCGTTGGTTCCGAGGGCTATGACCAGCGCGATCGCCAGGCCGGCGCCGCCGCCGAACGTCCAGCCGGCGGCCAGCATCAACGCCGACAGCGCGGCGATCAGTGCTGCCGTCCTGACGCCGTTGAACCGCACCTGCGCCGCCCTCCCCGTTGGTTCCGCCATGAACATCAACGGTTTGACCTGGGCGAACGTTCCCAAACGTTTTCGGGTTACGTGGCCTGCCCGACCGTCTGCAGGACGATCTGCGGCGCGACCGACAGCACGACCGCGCCGGCGGCCGCCGCGGTGATGGCGACGCGGACGGCCGGGCCGGGGGCGGCGTCGTAGTCCTCGCTGGTGGCGGCGGGTGTGAAGAGGCGGACCGCCCATGCGAGGTAGTAGTAGAGCCCGATCACCGTGTTGACCGCCATCACGACGGCGAGCCAGGTGACGCCGCCGGCGAGGGTGGCGCGGAACACGACGACCTTCGCGAACAACCCCATCACGCCGGGCGGCAGGCCGGCGAGGCAGATGAGGAAGAAGGCGAGGGCGGTGGCGACGGCGGGGCTGCGGCGGGCGAGGCCGCGGTAGTCGTCCAGGGTGTCCCGGCGGCCGGTGGCGGTGCCGCGGCGGCTGAAGCCGATCACGACGGCGAACGCGCCGATGTTCATGACGGCGTAGAGGGCGACGTAGGCGGTGGTGGCGGCGACGGCCTCGGGGAGGCGGCGCCCGCCGACCGCGAGGGGCGCGAGCATGTAGCCGGACTGGGCGACGGACGACCAGGCGAGCAGGCGGATCGCGGTCCGCTGGCGGAGCGCGGCGAGGTTCCCGAGAGTCATGGTGAGGGCGGCGAGGACGGCGATGACGGGCCCCCACACGTGCCCGTAGGCGGGCAGGCCCAGGGCGAGGACGATCGCGAGCCCGGCGAACCCGGCGGCCTTGGACACCACGGCGAGGAAGGCGGCGACGGGCAGCGGGGAGCCCTGGTAGACGTCCGGGGCCCAGAAGTGGAACGGGACGGCGGCGACCTTGAACGCGAACCCGGCGAGGACGAGCACCGAGCCGAGCGCGGCGACCGGGTCGAGGTCGGCGGGCAGGCGGGAGAGGGCGGGGGCGATCCGGTCCAGGTGCATGGCGCCGGTCGCGCCGTACACGAGGCTGATCCCGAACAGCATGACCGCGGTGGAGACGACGGAGACGAGGAACAGCTTGAGCGCGGCCTCGGAGGCCGTCCCGTCGTAGCGGCGCAGCGCGGTCAGCGCGAACACCGGGAGGGAGAGGGTCTCGAGCGCGACGAGGAGGAGGACGAGGTCGCGGGCCGCGACCAGGGAGAGGGCGCCGATGACGGCGGCGAGGAGCAGGAAGTGGTACTCCCCGACCGGGATCTTCGAGTCGGTGATCTCCTGGAGGGACAGCAGCACGACGATCACGGCGGCGCCGAGGATGATCCCCTGGAAGAGCAGGGTGAAGTCGTCCGCGACGTAGGAGCAGGAGGCGGGGCCGCCGGAGCGCAGGCCGTCCGGCAGGCAGAACGTGGCGCGGCGGTCGCCGGCGGCCAGCGCGATCACGGCGGCCAGCGCGACGGCGAGGGAGCCGCCCGACACCAGGGACAGGACGCGGCGCGGCGCGTCGAAGGCGTCGGCGAGCAGCAGCCCGATCGCGGCGACGGCGAGGACGAGCGGCGGCGCGATCGCCGCGTAGTCGATGCCCTGGATCATCAGCCGCCTCCGAACAGCGCGCGGACCGGACCCGTGGTCACGTCCAGCAGGGTCTTCGGCCAGAGGCCGACCAGCAGCGTCAGCGCGATCAGCGGCACCCAGGCGGCGTACTCCTGGGGGGAGACCGACGCGACCGGGCCGCGGGGGACGGCGACGCCGTCGGACGGCCCGTGGGTGAGCCTGGCGAGCATCCGCAGGAAGTAGGCGGCGGTCAGGACGGTGCCGAGCGCGGCGACCACCATGAACGTCACGAACGTCTCGCGGGGCAGGGCGGCGTGCGGGCGGTACGCGCCGATCAGGGCGAGCACCTCGCCCCAGAATCCGGCGAGCCCGGGGAGCCCGAGGGACGCGACGGACGCGAAGGTCAGGATCGAGGCCAGCCGCGGGGACGTGCTGAGCATGCCGCCGCCGATGGCGTTCATGTCGCCGGTGCCCCAGCGCTCCTTGACCGAGCCGGCGAGGAAGAACAGCAGGCCGGTGATGAGGCCGTGCGCGATGTTGCCGAACAGGGCGGCGTTGACACCGACGGGGGTGAGGGTCGCGATGCCGAGCAGGACGAACCCCATGTGCCCGACGGACGAGTAGGCGATCATCCGTTTGAGGTCGCGCTGGGCGAGGCAGGCGAGGGCGCCGTAGACGATCCCGATGACGGCGAGGAGGCCGAGCCACGGGGCCCAGACCTGGGCGCCGTCCGGGGCGAGCGGCAGCGCGACGCGGACGAGGCCGTAGGTGCCCATCTTCAGCAGCACGCCGGCCAGCAGGACGGATCCGACCGTCGGGGCCTCGGTGTGCGCGTCCGGCAGCCAGGTGTGCAGCGGCCACATCGGCGCCTTGACCGCGAACCCGATCCCCATCAGCGCGAACGCGGTGACCTGGAGGCCGTGCGAGAGGCCGGACCCGTGCCGGGCGGCCAGGTCGGTCATGTCGAGCGTGCCGGCCTCGGCGCCGACGAGCAGCATCCCGGCGAGCAGGAGGCCGGAGCCGAGGAGGGTGTAGAGGATGAACTTGGTGGCGGCGGCGCGGCGTCCCGTCCCGCCCCACAGCATGATCACCACGTACATGGGGACCAGGACGGTCTCGAAGAACACGAAGAACAGCACGAGGTCGAGCGCGACGAACGTGCCGAGCATCCCGACCTCGAGGACGAGCAGCAGCGCGGTCAGCAGCCGGATCCTGCCGCCTTCCGGCGGGTGCCGCAGCGTGTAGAGGAAACAGAGGAACGTCAGCAGGGCGGTCAGCACGACCAGGGGAAGGGAGATGCCGTCGACGCCGAGGTGGAAGCGGAGGCCGATGGCGGGCGCCCAGGCCCGGTCGACCTCCAGTTGCATCCGGGACGTGTCGCCGAAGTCGAACGCCGTCATGGCGGAGATCGCGACGAGCAGGGTCGCGGCGGACACGGCCGTCCCGAACGCGCGGACGGCGAAGCCGGTGCGCAGGAACCGGTTCGCCGGGACGAGCATCGCGAGCGCCCCGAGCAGCGGGATCGCCATCATCAGCACGAAGATCACTGGAAGATCACCACCGCGGCCGCGATGACGGCGACACCGGCGAGCAGGCCGGTGAGGTAGGTCTGCGGGTTTCCGTTCTGGACGTATCTGACCAGGCCGCCGAGACGCTGCGTGGCCCGTCCTGTGCCCGTGACGGCGGCGTCCACGCGTCTCTGGTCGAACAGGACGACGTGGCGTGCCAGCGTCTGGACGGGCCGGACGATGACCGCCGTGTAGAACTCGTCCACGAAGAAGGCCCGCGCGAAGACGGTACGGACCGGGCCGAGCGCGCGCGCGGGATCCACAGCCGGGTCACGGTTCCACACGAGGAACGCACCCCCGGCGCCCACGGCGAGGAGCAGGACGCTGAGCAGCGAGGCCCCGAGTTGGGGACGCAGCTCCGGGGCGCCGAGCCCGAAGAATCCGAGGATCGCGGCGGGAACGGCCAGCGCCGCCACGGTCCACGACATGATGCGTGCCGGATCGCGGACCTCGTACGCTCCGCGCCGTTCGCCGAAGAACGTCATCAGCCACGCGCGCATCGCATAGGCGGCCGTCAGGACGACCGTGACGAGCAACCCCAGATAGACCACCCATGCGATCCCGCCCGACACGCTGATCGACTGGGCTCCAGCGTCAGGGGCCTCCGAGAGGGGCGCGATCTCACCGCCGTGCAGGGCGGCGTGCTGGGCGGCTTCTATGACGGCGTCCTTGCTGAACCATCCGCTGAACGGCGGGACGCCCGCGAGAGCCGCGAAACCCACCGTCATCGACCAGAACGTGAGCGGCATGCCGCGCCGGAGCCCCCCGTAGTGGGCGAGCATGTTCGACCCCGCGATCACGATCACGCACCCGGCGGCGAGGAACAGCAGCGCCTTGAACGCCGCGTGGGTGAGGAGGTGGAAGACCGCGGCGGACCTCGCGCCCACCGCGAGCCCCGCCGCCATGACGGCGAGCTGGCTGATCGTGGAGTACGCCAGGACGCGTTTGAGGTCGTCCTGCGCGAGGGCCGCGCACGCCGAGCCGACCATGGAGACGACGGCGATGACGCCCAGCACGGCGAGCGCGGACGGGGCCGCGAGGAACACCCCGTACAGGCGGGCCACGACGTAGATCCCGGCCGCGACCATCGTCGCCGCGTGGATCAGGGCGCTGATCGGGGTCGGGCCCGCCATCGCGTCCGGGAGCCAGGTGTGCAGCGGGAACTGCGCGCTCTTGCCCGCGACCCCGGCGAGCAGCAGCAGCGCGGCCGCCGTCACCGTGGTCTGCGGCAGCTCACCCGCCATCCGGACGATCCGGTCGATCTGGAACGTCCCGGCGCCCACGCCGAGGACGATCACGCCGATGAGGAAGCCGACGTCGCCGAGCCGCGTGACCAGGAACGCCTTGACCGCCGCCCGCGAGTTGGCCCGGTCCTCCCAGTGGTGCCCGATCAGGAAGTACGAGCAGATGCCCATGACTTCCCAGCCCACGTACAGGACGAGGAGGTCGCCGGAGTAGACGACCAGCAGCATCGCGGAGGTGAACAGCGAGATGAACGCGGCGTAGGACGAGTACCGCCGGTCCTCCGACATGTACGCGACCGAGTAGACCTGGACGGCCAGCGCCACGCAGCAGACCATGAGCCCGACGACCGCGGCCAGGCCGTCCACCTGGAGCCCGACGCTGATCGGCACCGAGCCGGTGTCGACCAGCGTGAGCGCGCCGGTGCGCTCGCCCGGGTCGCGCCAGACGGCGAACGCGACGATCGCCGACAGGACGAGCGCCACCGCGACCGGCGCGCACGCGATCAGCGCCGGGCCGTTGCGCAGCGGCGAGCCCTCGGGGTCTCCGCGCAGCAGCCGGGTCAGGGACGGGCCGGACAGCATCCCGGCGAACGCGGCGATGAAGGGCAGCAGCGCGACGAGGGACGCGAGCCAGATCACGGCGACGCCTCCTCGCGCTCGGCCGCCGGTTCGGGATCGCCCCCGCGTCCGGTGGCCGCGTCGCGGGCGGCCCCCCGCCCGGCCGGAACGGTGTGCGCTGCGGCGCCCCCGGCCTCCTCGGACTCGACGAGGTTCTCGGAGTCCTCGGGGTTCTCGGAGAGCGTGCGCAGCCGGTCGACGTCGATCATCTGACGGTTGCGGAAGACCAGCAGCACGATCGCGAGGCCGAGCCCGACCTCCGCCGCGGCGATCACGATGGTGAACAGCGTGAGGACCTGGCCGCCGTGCAGGCGGTCGCGGTACCAGACGTCGAACGTGACGAGGTTGAGGTTCACCGCGTTCAGCATCAGCTCGACCGACATCAGGACGAGGATCGCGTTGCGGCGCGCCAGCACCCCGTACACGCCCACCGAGAACAGCAGCGCGGCGACGATCGTCGGGTAGGCGAGATGCATCAGGCGCCGCCCCTCACGTCCGGCCGCCCGTCCGGTTCCTCGTCGGGCTGCTCGTCCGGCCCGGCTCCGGGTTCGGCGGCGGGTTCGGCGGCGGGCTTGGCGGCGGGCTTCCCGATCCGCTTCACGGCGGGCTTCCCGCCCCGCTTCGCGCCCGGCTTCGCACCGGGCTCGGGGGCGGCGTCCGGACGGGCCCGGATGTCCGACCTGGACAGGACGATCGCGCCGACCAGCGAGGCGAGCAGCAGCACCGACAGCACCTCGAACGGCAGCACCCACGTCCGGAACACCGCGCCGCCCAGCTCCTCCGCCGACCCGCCGCCCGCGCGCAGCGGCATCCGCGCGTCACCGAACCCCATGACCATCACCGCGACCAGGACGGCGGCCGTGGCGGCCGCGACGGCCAGCGCGGCCCACCGGTTCCCGGAGTCGAGGTCGGCGGACTCCCCGATCGGCGCCCGCGTCAGCATGATCCCGAACAGCAGCAGCACCACGATCGCGCCGACGTAGATGAGGACCTGCACCCAGGCGACGAACTCCGCGGTGAGGACGAGGTAGCCGCCCGCGAGCGCGCCGAACGACACCACCAGCCAGAGCGCCGAGTGGACGAGCCGCCGCGTCGTCACCACGAGGACCGCGGAGCCGACCGCGACCACACCGAGCAGTGTGAAGACGATCTCCTGGCCGCTCATCCGCGCTCCCCCGGCGCCGAGGGGGGCCGGCGGGCGGCGCGCGCGGCGGCCTTCTCGGCCGCGGCCACCTCCTTCGGCGGCTCGGCGGACGGGTCGTGGGCCTGCGGCGGCGGGACGGTCCACATCCACTCCCGCAGGCGCTCCTTCTCGTGCGTCAGCTCGGCGATGTCGTACTCGGCGTACTCGAACTCCGGCGACCAGAACAGCGCGTCGAACGGGCACACCTCGATGCAGATCCCGCAGTACATGCACAGCGCGAAGTCGATCGCGAAGCGGTCGAGGACGTTGCGGGTCCGGGGGCGTCCGCCGCCTTCGGCCGGGAGCGTCTCCTTGTGCGAATCGATGTAGATGCACCAGTCGGGGCACTCGCGGGCGCACAGCATGCACACCGTGCAGTTCTCCTCGAACAGCGCGATGACGCCCCTGCCGCGCGGCGGCAGGTCCGGTTGCACTTCGGGGTACTGGCGCGTGATCGACCGCCGCGTCATCGTCCGCAGCGTGACCGCCAGCCCCTTGGCCAGCCCGCCTCCTGGTAGCCGTCCCACGCGCCCCATGATTGCGCACGATCGGCGCGGGGGGAACGCGGCGGGTTCGGCGTTCGTCCTAGGAGGTATAGGTCGTGTGCTAGGGACCAGGCTTGCGGCCGGGGAGGGCATGTGGGTCATCACGCGGACCGCCCGTACGATCCGGAGCCCGGTCACCGGCCCCACTCGGCCGCCGACCGCACCCGGCCTGCGCATCCCCGCACCCCGCGACCTCCGCGACGGCCGCGCGCCGAGCCCGGCTGGCGCCCTCCGTACCCGGGCCCGCCCGTGCTCCCGCAGCCGCCCCAGCCGCCGCCGGTCCCGGTGCCGCCCCCCGAAGCGCCCCGCGGCTTCCTGTGGGCCGGCGTGCCCTTCATCACTCTCGGCTTCGGGACGCCGGTCTCGTTCCTGTACGCGGCCGTCCGGCGGCGGTCGGCGGGGCTCGGGGCCACCGCGGTCGGCTACGGCGCAGGGTCGGCCGGCGCGCTGACGCTGTTCCAGTCCGACGACCTGTTCCTCATGGGCTACGGCCTGCTCCTGGCGATGCTGCTCTGGGTCGTCGGGACGGGGCACGCGCTCGCCGTCCGGTCGTCCGTCTTCCCCCGCGAGGTCCCCCATCACGCGCTCAACGCGCACGCGATCGAGGTCGCCAAGTACCGCCGGAGGCTGCGGGACGAGGCCCGGGACCTCGCCGCCGGGGACCCGGCCCTCGCCCGCGAGCTGCGCATCGGCCGCCCGGACGTGCCGCGCACCTACGACGACGGCGGGCTCGTGGACGTCAACCACGCGCCCCGCGAGATCATCGAGGCGCTGCCCGGCATGACCCCGGAGGTCGCCGACCGGATCGTGCGGCGCCGCGAGGAGACGGGCGGTTTCGTCTCGGTCGAGGAGATGGCCGTCGACGCCGACATCCCGCCGGACGTCCTGCCGATGATGGCCGACTTCACGATCTTCCTCAGGTGACACCGGCTCGTCAGGCGGCGCCGGGGCGGGCGGCGGCGCTCAGAGGGCGACCTTGAGGACGCCGGTCAGCGCGAGCTGGGCGAGCGACAGCGGGACGAGCCACGCCCAGGCGAGCTTCTGCAGCTGGTCCTCGCGCATGCGCGGGTAGCTGACCCGCAGCCAGATCACGCAGAACGCCAGCACGCCGATCTTCAGCAGCGTCCAGAGCCAGCCCAGCTCGGTGTTCAGGAACGGGCCCTTCCAGCCGCCCAGGAACAGGACGGTCGTCAGCGCGCACAGCACGACGATCCCTGCGTACTCGGCCAGGATGAACAGCGCGAACCGCAGCCCGCCGTACTCCGTGTACGGGCCGAAGATGATCTCCGAGTCGGCCACCGGCATGTCGAACGGCGGGCGGCGAAGCTCCGCCAGGCCCGCGACGAAGAACACCACGCCGCCGACCGCCTGCCACGGCAACCACCACCAGTGCCACTCCTGCACGACGCCCTGCAGCGACAGCGTCCCCGCGGCCATCGCCACCGACGAGGCCGCGAACACCATCGGCAGCTCGTAGGACATCAGCTGTGCGGCGACCCGCATCCCGCCGAGCAGCGAGTACTTGTTCGCGCTCGCCCAGCCGGCCATGATCGCGCCGATCACGCCGACGCCCATCACCGCCAGCGCGAAGAACACCCCGGGGCCGAGGTCGAGCGCGACCTGCCCGCCCGGCCCGACCGGGATCACGAGCAGCACCAGCAGGTACGGCACGATCGCGACGCCCGGCGCCAGCTTGAACACCCACCGGTCGGCGTCGCGGGGGACCACGTCCTCCTTCTGCGCGAACTTGACGCCGTCGGCGACGAGCTGCGCCCAGCCGTGGAAGCCGCCCGCGTACATGGGGCCGAGGCGGCCCTGCATGTGCGCCATCACCTTGTGCTCGGCCTGCCCCACCAGCAGCGGGAGCACCGCGAACGCGCCCGCGACCAGCACCAGCTTGACCACGACCTCAAGCATGGGGCCCCCAGCCCTCCGGGACGCCCGGCGGGCGGACGCGGCGGCGGCTCGGCGCGCCGTGCCCCGACTCGCCCGGTTCCTTGGCGCCGGGCCACGGCTTGGCGACGCGGGCGGCGAGCACGAAGTCCTTGCGCAGCGGGTGGCCCTCGAAGCCGTCCGGCAGCAGCAGCGGGACGAGGTTCGGGTGGCCCTCGAACAGGATGCCGAACATCTCCGCCGTCTCCCGCTCGTGCCAGGCGGCGCCCCGGTAGACGCCCGTCGCCGTCGCCAGCACGGGTGCCCGCTTCGTGACGCGGGTGCGGATCAGCAGATGGTGGCGGCGCTCAAGCGAGTACACGTGGACGACGACCGCGAAGCCCTCGTCCACCTCGTCGACGCCGGTCAGCCAGTCGAAGAAGCCGCAGTCCAGCTCGTCGCGCGCGAAGGTGAGCGCGTCGATCCAGTGCTCGGGCGGCACCCCGACGGCCAGGCCGCCGTGCGTCCCCTCCGCGCTGATCTCGTCGCCGAAGCGGGCCCTCCAGGCGTCCGTGAGCTCCGCCGCGAGGGATTCGGGGCTCATCGGTCGCGTCCGATCTGGTCGTCGTGCTCGTCGTCGACCAGCCCGGGGATGATCGACGGATCGTGCTCGGGGTTCACGCCCTCGTCCCGCGCCGCGCGCCGGTCTTCGGCCGCACCCTCGTCGCCGGCCGGCGGAACCGGCGCGGCGAGGGGCTCGTTCTCGATCATGTGGACGGGCTGGGTCGTGTCCGTCGGCAGGACGGGCGGCGCCTCCGGCTCGGACCGGGTTCCGCCGACGGGCCGGACGGGCTGCGTGACGTCGGTCGGTTCGACGGGCGGGGCCCCCGGTTCGTGCTCCGCCACGGACCCGGCCTCACCGAGATGCCGGACCGGCTGGGTCGTGTCGGTCGCCCGGACGGGTTCCGCCTCCGGCTCGGGTTCCGCGGGGGTCTCGGCCTCGCCCAGAGGCCGGACCGGCACCGTCACGTCGGTCGGCCGGGCGGGGGGCGCCTCCCCTCCGGGCCCGGCCGGAACTTCGGCCTCCCCCAGATGCGGGACGGGCAGCGTCTCGTTCTCCGCGGCCTCGTGTTCCACGGCTGCGGCCTCCGCGGCTGCGGCCTCCGCGGCCATGTCCCCCGCCGCCTCGTCGTCCCGCCCGTCGTCCTCGGCAGGGCCGCTCCAGTGCTCGAAGGTCTCGTCCTGGTCGGGCGGAGGCGGCGGCTGGAGCGGGCGGCGCAGGACGGTCGCCGTGAACGGGCGCGGCGCGGGCGGCGGCGCGACGGGCTCGCGGCCGGCGCCCTCCCCGCCGTAGCGGTCGCCGAGCGACTCGGCCGCGATCTTCTCCTGGAGGTGGACGATGCCGTGCAGCAGCGCCTCCGGGCGGGGCGGGCAGCCGGGCACGTAGACGTCCACGGGGATGATCTGGTCGACGCCCTTGGTCACGCAGTAGGAGTCCCAGTACGGGCCGCCGCAGTTGGAGCAGGCGCCGAAGGAGATGACGTACTTGGGTTCGGGCATCTGCTCGTAGAGGCGGCGCACGGCCGGGGCCATCTTGTCGCTGACGGTCCCGGAGACGACCATCAGGTCGGCCTGCCGCGGACCGGGGGCGAACGGGATGACGCCGAGCCGGATGAAGTCGTGCCGGCTCATCGACGTCGCGATGAACTCGATGGCGCAGCAGGCCAGCCCGAAGTTGAAGACCCAGAGCGAGTAGCGGCGGCCCCAGTTGAGCACGAACCTGATCGGCTTGGGCGCGAGCCGCGACAGCGGCCCGACGCTCGGCGGGGGTAGATCGATGGTGCCCACACCGCCATTGTTACAGCGCCCGGCGGTCAGACCCAGGACAGGACGCCCTTCTTGCCCGCGTATGCCAGGCCCGTGGCGAGGAACGCCAGGAAGACGAACATCTCGCCGAGCGTCGTCGCGCCGTAGCCGGGAGCCGAGAAGACGGTCGCCCAGGGGAACAGGAAGACCGCGTCGACGGCGAACACGACGTACAGGTAAGCGAAGACGTAGTAGCGAACGTAGGAGTGGGCCCAGCCCTCCCCGACGGGGTCGACACCGCACTCGTACGTGGTCAGCTTCTCGACCGTGGGACGATGGGGGCGCAGAAGCCGGTTCGCCGCGAGCGCTCCCCCGACGATCCCGGCGCCCACGAGGAGCAACGCGACCACGACGACATATGTGTCGAAATAGTTATGCACCAGATCCTCCTCCCATGCGTCACATCCAGTATCTCGCGCAGCAGCATCGAGATATGTGACGTCGTACCTCCACCGCGGGGGATCACAATGTCATGGTCTTGCTGCACACTAGGTTCGCATGGGTCGGTATGACCTGGAAGGACGTGACCGGATGAGCAACCCCCCGCCTCCCCCGGGCTGGGAATCCCCGGGTGGGGCCTCCTGGCCGCCTCCGCCGCCGCCAGCGGGCCCGGGCGGGCCCGGTCCCGGCGGGCCCGGCGGGCCCGGCGGCCCTGGCGGTCCTCCCCCGCCCGGCGGTTTCGGTGGTCCCGGAACCCCTCCCCCCTTCTTCCCCCCGCCCCCCGGCGCCCCGATGGGCCCCCCGATGCCGCCGCCGAGGCGCGGCGGTGGCGGCGGCCTGGTGATCGGCCTCGTCGGCGGCGGTGTCGCCCTGCTGGTGATCATCGCCATCGTGGTCTTCGTGGTGGCCAAGGGCGGCGGCAAGTCCCCCGAGGAGAAGCTGACCGCGGCCGCGTCCGACATGGACTCCGCCCGCGCGGTCTCGCTGAAGGGCACGTTCGGCGGCAGCGAGACGCTGCGCGGCGAGCTCAACGTCACCAAGGGCGGCCGCGCGATGGGGCCCGTCACCTGGAACAGCGACCAGGTCACCGTGCTGTCGGCCGACGGCAAGCTGTTCGTGAAGGGCGACAAGTCCTACTGGACGCGCCAGATCTCCTCCACCGACGACCCGTACTACCTCACCTCGGGTGAGCAGTGGGGCCGGCTGAGCGCCGACGAGCTCGACCTCGACTTCAAGGAGCAGCTGTCGCCGACGGCGCTGGCGAGCAAGATCCGCTCCGCCCGGCTGTCGAGGGTCAAGCCCATCGAGACGACGTGGATGGGCAAGAAGGCGCTCAAGTTCAGCACGTTCTCCTCCACGCTCTACATCACCGACGAGGACGACGCCAAGCTGCTGCGCTACGAGGCGACCACGCCGCGGGTCGCGGTCGACGTCACCCCGAAGGACTCCAGCGACGCCTCGTCCCTCATCTCGGACATGCGCACGAACATGGGCGAGCTGAAGGACTCCTTCTTCGGCTCGGCCCGGCCGACGGTCGACGAGTGGAAGAAGGGCGGCTGCAACGGCAACTCCGGCTGCACGGTCGAGGCCAAGATCCGGCCGCCGTTCGACGCGGAGAAGCCCGTCTCGATCGACGTCCGGTTCCGGCTCACCGCCGGCACGCTGACCGGCCGCGACCTCGGCAACTGCACCACCCGCATCACGATCAACAGCACCCTCTCCCAGTGGGCGAGCTGCCGGGTCGTCAGCAGCGCGTGGACGAGCTGGGCCAAGGCCACCGGCGGCACCTTCTACAAGCACGCCGAGTACAAGGTGATCGGCGCCACCTCCGCCGAGGTGTCCGCGCTGCAGAACGGGCTCGACAGCGAATGACGCCGCAGGTGAGGCGCCTCGCGCGCTGAGCCGCGACCGCAAGGGTGCCCGGCGGCGCTCCTTCCGTTCCGGGGGGATGCGCCGCCGGGCACCCTTATGCTCTTGGGTGGACGGCCCCTCCAGGGCCCGGCGGCCGCCCTCCTCCCCCGGAACGTTCCCGAGCCCGCCGGTGCCCAACGGGGGACGCTTTCGCACCCCCTTGCTTTGTGTCTGACGGTCGGGCCGAAACCGGGCCCCGGAAGTGAGCAGAGTGAGCCCCGAGTGAGCGCTGAACAGGACGAGCCGTCACCGACGGCCTCTTCCCGACCCCCGTCCCCGGGCGATCCCGGGACGGCCGCCTCCCGTCCGCACCAGGGCGCCCCCGTCCCGTCGGGGCCCCACCCCGGAGACGTCCGCGTCGCCGGCGGCGAGGCTCCACCGGGCGCGGCCTCACCCTCCGGCCCGGGCGCGGCCCCTGAGGCTCCCCCCGGTTCGGACCCGGGCGCGACCCCCACGGACCCGCACGGCACGCCCTCCTTCCTCCCGCCCGGCGTGGTCCCTCTGGTCCCGTCCGGCGCGGCGTCCTCCCCCACGTCCGAATCTGAGGCGGCGCCCTCTGCCCCGCCCGGCCCGGGCTTCGGTCCTCCGCCCCCTGCGGGTGGCGCCTTCCCGCCCGACGCGGGCGTTCCGGGCGCGGCGTTCCAGCACGGCGCCCCTGTTCCGCCCGGCTCACCCACGCCGGGACGGCCCCGCAAGCCTCGGGGACGGCGCGTGGTGGTCGTCGCCGGAGCGGCGGCGGTCGTGGTCGTGGCCGGCACGGCTGCGGCCGTGGCGCTCACCGGCGGCGAGGATTCCGCGAAGGCGAAGCCGAAGGCGACCGTGTCGGCCCCGCCTCCCGCGTGGACGGTCGCGGCTGGGCGCGACCTCACCTCCGGCGCGGGCCTGCGCTACGAGGGCACCCTGACGCTCGGCGGGCAGCCCGTCCAGGCGCGCCTGCGCGTGACGCCGGCGGGGGCGGCCACCGGCACGCTCACCGGGGGCGTGCTCACGGCGGAGGTCGTCGCGGCCGGCGGCGTCACCTACCTCAAGGCCGGGCCGGCGTTCTGGCAGACCTACGCGAGCGGCGTCGCGCATCCGGAGTACTACGCGGGACGCTGGTCCAAGGCGCCCGACTCGGTGCCCGGCTTCGACGTCCCGGACGTCCTCGGGCCCAAGGCGATCGCCAAGGCGCTGGCGAAGGCCCCCGCGCGGCCCCCCACGGAGGACGTGAACGGCGTCCGCGCCTTCAGGGTGAAGACGTCCGACGCGGAGTACGTGCTCACGACGGCTTCCCCGTACCGGCTGCTGGCGGTGCGGCCCGCCGGGCAGGCGGCGCCGCGCTTCACCGTCGCGCCCGTGGCGGCCCCGGCGACGCTGTTCGCCGAGCTGCGCCCGCGCGTGGCCCGGCTCGGCGGAGCCGCCGACCCAAGCCTGCGCTTCACGCCGGGGACGCTGACCTTCAGCAACTGCGACCAGAACACCAGCGGATGCACGGTGAACATGCCCGCCACGCTCACCGAGCCCGCGTCGGTTCCGGACGGCGCGCGCGCGGCGCTGCGGGCGGCGATCTCGTCCCAGGGCGAGCCGCTCGGGACGTGCACCGGGTCGGGGCCGGTCCCGGCCAACCGTTCGCTGGTTCTGCGTTGCACCGTGACGAGCAAACTGTGGCGGCACTGGATGCGCGCCGCGCTCGACAACCCCGGCTCCTACCCCTACGAGGCGAAGGCGCGCGTCGTCGGCGAGGCGCTGGACGTCGCTGACGTGCCGAAACTCCTCGCCCGCGTCGACCGGGAGCGCAAGGCGGTCGTGAAGGCGCATTCGGCCACGCCGGGCCCGGCCGTGTCGGGGGAGCCGTCCGTCAAGCACTCCGAAGGGCCAGAAGTCGCCACTTCCCAGACACCAGGGACACCGTGAACCCCATGTTCAGGGGCGGTGCGGTCGGACGGGATCCCGCCTGTCTACACTTCGGGACGTGAACTCCACGCGCCCGGGGAGCCGATGCTCCTCGACGAGTCCCACGCGGCCGCTGGTCCGGCGTCTGCACGTCGACCTGTGCCGCCAGCGCAGCTGCCTGTGTCGGGGATGAACCCGGGGACCCGTCCAGGTCGTATCGCCCGATAGGACCTGCGGAGCGTTCCGCCGCCCGTCGCCGCCTCCGTGACGCGCGGCCAACCGCATCCGGCGAGGAGCGCACGTCTTTTCAGGTGCGGTCGTCCCGGTGTGCGGGCCGTCCCCGCTAACCCATCCCGTCCCGGACATACCATGAAGGTAAGCCTTAGTAGCATCACGATCCTGGGTGCCTCCCCCAGGACGGATGCTGCGCGTCGAGGAGGTCTTCCTCTGTGACCAAACAGGTCCAGCAGCTCGACCGCGTCATCATCCGCTTCGCCGGGGACTCCGGCGACGGCATGCAGCTGACCGGCGACCGCTTCACCCAGGAGACCGCGGCGTTCGGCAACGACCTTTCGACGTTGCCGAACTTCCCGGCCGAGATCCGCGCCCCCGCCGGGACCCTCCCCGGCGTGTCCAGTTTCCAGTTGCACTTCGCCGACCACGACATCCTGACGCCCGGCGACGCGCCCAACGTCCTGGTCGCGATGAACCCCGCCGCCCTCAAGGCGAACCTCGGGGACCTGCCGAACGGCGCCGACCTCATCGTCAACACCGACGAGTTCACCAAGCGCAACCTCGCCAAGGTCGGCTACGCGGCCAGCCCCGTCGAGGACGGCTCGCTGTCGGAGTACCGGGTCCACGCGCTGCCGCTGACGTCGATGACGGTCAAGGCGCTGGAGGGCTTCGACATCTCCAAGAAGGACGCCGAGCGCGCGAAGAACATGTTCGCGCTCGGCCTCCTGTCGTGGCTGTACCACCGTCCCACCGAGGGAACCCTGGGCTTCCTCACGCGGAAGTTCGCCAACAAGCCCGAGATCATGAAGGCCAACATCGCGGCCTTCCAGGCGGGCTGGTCCTACGGCGAGACCACCGAGGCGTTCTCGGTGCAGTACGAGATCAAGCCGGCCGAGCACGAGCCGGGGCTGTACCGCAACATCACCGGGAACCTCGCGCTGGCGTACGGGCTGGTCGCGGCGGGCGTGCAGAGCGGGCTGCCGATCTTCCTCGGCACCTACCCGATCACCCCGGCGTCCGACATCCTGCACGAGATCTCCAAGCACAAGCGTTTCGGTGTCCGGACCTTCCAGGCCGAGGACGAGATCGCCGCGGTCGGCGCGGCGCTCGGCGCCTCGTTCGGCGGGTCGCTCGGCGTCACCACGACGTCCGGGCCCGGCATCGCGCTGAAGAGCGAGACGATCGGCCTCGGCGTCGCCACCGAGCTTCCGCTGCTGGTCATCGACGTGCAGCGCGCCGGCCCGTCCACCGGCCTGCCCACCAAGACCGAGCAGGCCGACCTGCTGCAGGCCATGTACGGCCGCAACGGCGAGGCGCCGGTCCCGGTGGTCGCGCCGCAGTCGCCGTCGGACTGCTTCGACGCGGCGATCGAGGCGGCGCGGATCGCGGTGAAGTACCGCACGCCGGTGATCCTGCTGTCGGACGGCTACCTCGCCAACGGGTCCGAGCCGTGGAAGCTGCCGGACGTGGAGTCGCTGCCGAAGATCGAGCCGGACTTCGCCGAGCCGTCGCAGGAGGAGTTCCAGCCGTTCCAGCGCGACCCGGCCACACTCGCCCGCCCGTGGGCGGTCCCCGGCACGGCCGGGCTGGAGCACCGGATCGGCGGCCTGGAGAAGGCCGACGTCACCGGCAACATCTCCTACGACCCCGCCAACCACGACCGCATGGTCCGGCTCCGCCAGGCCAAGGTCGACGGGATCGCCAACGACATCGAACCGCTCGCCGTGGACGACCCGTCCGGTGACGCGCGCGTCCTGGTGATGGGCTGGGGCGGGACGTACGGGGCCATCTCCGCGGCCGTCCGGCGCGTCCGGGCGTCCGGGCGGCCCATCGCGCAGGCGCACCTGCGGCACCTCAACCCGTTCCCCGCGAACCTGCCCGAGGTGCTGCGCTCCTACGACAAGGTGATCGTCCCTGAGATCAACCTCGGGCAGCTCGCACTGCTGCTGCGGGGCCGGCTCCTCATCGACGTGATCGGCTACAACCAGGTCCGCGGCCTGCCCTTCAAGGCCGAGGAGCTCCAGGGCGTCATCCAGGATGTGATCGACAGTGAGTGACATCCGAGCGAACGGCTCACCGAACGGCGACGGGGCGGCGAACGGCTCGTCCAACGGGAACAACGGCTCGCCGAACGGCGGCGGCCTGCTCTCCCTCGTCCCGAAGGCGGACGGGAAGCAGACGATGAAGGACTTCAAGACCGACCAGGAGGTGCGCTGGTGCCCCGGGTGCGGTGACTACGCGATCCTCGCGGCCGTCCAGTCCTTCCTGCCCGAGCTCGGGCTGCGCCGCGAGAACATCACGTTCATCTCCGGCATCGGCTGCTCGTCGCGGTTCCCGTACTACATGAACACCTACGGGTTCCACTCGATCCACGGCCGCGCGCCCGCGATCGCGACGGGCCTCGCCACGTCCCGCCCCGACCTGTCGGTGTGGGTGGTGACCGGGGACGGCGACTCGCTGTCCATCGGCGGCAACCACCTCATCCACGCGCTGCGCCGCAACGTCAACCTCAAGATCCTGCTGTTCAACAACCGGATCTACGGGCTGACGAAGGGCCAGTACTCGCCGACGTCGGAGCTCGGCAAGATCACCAAATCGACGCCGATGGGCTCGCTCGACGCGCCCTTCAACCCGCTGTCGCTCGCGATCGGCGCGGAGGGCACGTTCGTCGCCCGCACCATCGACTCCGACCGCAAGCACCTGCAGTCGGTCCTGCGGGCCGCCGCGCAGCACCGCGGCACGGCGCTCGTCGAGATCTACCAGAACTGCAACATCTTCAACGACGGCGCGTTCGACCCGCTGAAGGACGCGGCGGTGCGCGACGACGTCACCGTCCGGCTGGAGCACGGCGAGCCGATCGTGTTCGGGGCGGACCGGGCCAAGGCGCTGCGCCGCACCCCGGCCGGGTCGTTCGAGGTCGTGAACGTCGCCGACGTGGACCCGGCCGAGATCGCCGTGCACGACGCGCACAACCCGGACCCGTCGCAGGCGTTCGCGCTGTCGCGGCTCGACCAGCCGGCGTTCGAGCACACCCCGATCGGCATCTTCCGCGACGTCGACCGGCCGTCCTACGACGAGCTGATGCGGGCCCAGCTCGACGACGCCGTCCAGACGCAGGGCGAGGGCGACCTCGCGGCCCTGCTCGGCAGCGGCGACACCTGGCGCATCGACTGAGGTGAGTTCCGCGAAGGCCCGGTCCCGACGCATGGGGGCCGGGCTTTCGCACGCTTGGAAACGTCCCGGACGGGGCACTGTCTCTCTCGTGCCGGCCCGCCGGCGACCCGCGGGCGGGACGCCGTGCGCGGCGGCGCCCCCGCCTGACAGACTGAGGAGATCATGAACCCGGGAGGTGGCGATGCGGGTCGTACCGCGCCGTAGCAAGGGTCGTTCGCGGGACGAGGACCCCGCGCCCGCCCCGGCGCCTCCCGCCCCCTCGCCCGAGACGGCGCCCCCGGACCCGAAGCCGCCGGCCCCGCTCATCCCCGAGGACGCCGCGGAGAAGACGCAGCCTCAGCCTCCCGCCCCGGCCCCGCCCGGCGACACGCGGCCTATGAAGGCGCCGCCGGGGCCGGGCGGCGATCCGGCCGAAGCGCTGGGGCAGGCGAGCCTGCGCGACGCCGACCGGCGCGCCCAGGCTACGACGGCCGTGCTTCCCGCGGCCGCCCGCCCGCCGGAGACCGAGGCGGAGCGGCGCCGGGCCCGGGCCGCGCAGCGGCAGCGTGAGGCCGCGGAGATGAAGCGGAGCCGGGCGGCGCGGCGCCAGGGCCGCGTCTACCGGGAGGCCGTGCCCGCGAAGGCCGCCGACCAGCACCGGTCGGCGATGTTCGTCATGGTGCTCACGCTGGGGCTGCTGATCGCGGCCGTCGCGGTGACCGGCGGGCTGATCGCGTCCTCGATGCGGACGCGGCCGGTGACGCTGGCCGCGCCGCTGCACGTCTACCCCGTCGCGCAGGCGGTGCCGGGCCAGTGCCCCGCCGGGACGCAGGGCATCACCGGGCAGACCGCCACCGGGGTGACCTGCTACCGGCTCACCCAGGGGATCGCCATCCACAAGGTCGCCGACCTGCGCGTGCAGAAGTCGCGGGTGAAGCCGGGCGGTTACGACGTGGCGGTGACGCTGCGCCCGAGCGACCGGCGGGCGTTCGCCGAGCTGACCCGCGCGACGGTCGGCCGCGACCTCGCCTTCGTCGTCCGCGAGCGGCTGGTGACGCTCCCGCGCGTCGACATGGCCATCACCGACGGCAAGGTCATCGTGACCGGCTCCCCCGACCGCGCCTCCGCGAACGCGCTCGTCCGCCAACTGCGAGGTCGTGCGAACTGACGACCGTCCTGGTTCGAAAGCCGCGCACCGACCTCAGCCAACGCCGCCACCACGCAACAGCCTGAAATGGTTGCGATCGCGTCCGAAGGCAGGTTCGAGCGGAGCGAGAACCTGATCGCGCAGCGAGCCGCCAAGGCGAGACGGAGCGATGCTAGCGATCGCCGCGTTTTTCGACGATGGAGGGCCGCCAGGCCCGAAGGAGGAGAAAGACGCAATGACTACTGGGGTAGTTCTTCGCCTTGGACGGCCTGGATCTCCAGTTCGACCTTCAGGCTTTCGCCGACCAGGGCGACGCCGGCCTCGACGATCTGGTTGAAGCGGATGCCGAAGTCGGTGCGGCGCAGTTCGGCGGTCGCGCGGAACGCGGCACGGACGCCGCCCCACAGGTCACCGCCGCTGCCCAGGTAGATCATGTCGAGGTCGACCGGCTGGGTGACGCCGTTGAGGGTGAGGCGGCCGTGGACCGTCCAGCGGTCGGGCCCGGCGGCGGTCAGCCCCTCGCCCTCGTAGGTGACGACCGGGTGGACGTCGGCGTTCAGGAAGTCGGCCGAGCGCAGGTGGTCGTCGCGCATCTTGTTGCCGGTGTCGATGGACGTCGCCTCGATGCGCGCCGTGACGCGGGACTCCTCGACGGGCTCGGCGATCTCGATGCGTCCCTCGAACGCGCCGAACCGGCCGCGGACGCTCGACAGGCCGAGGTGCTGCGCGACGGCGCCGACGTTGGAGTGCGCCGGGTCGATCGTCCAGGCCCCGGGCGGCGGGAGTTCGGTGCCGCCCGCCCGGCCGAGGACGATCTTCCCGATGTCGGCCGTGCCCGCGCTGGAGACGATCAGGGTCGAGGCGGCCGGCTGGAAGCCCATGGCCGTCACGATCACCGTGTAGGTGCCGGGGGGCAGCGGGCCGGCGGCGAGCACGCCGTCCTCCCCGGTCTGCTCCCGCGCGACCTGGTCGCCGGCCAGGTTCGTGACCGTGACGATGGCGTACCGCACCGCCCAGCCGTCCTTCGTCCGCACCGTCCCGCGCATGCCTCGGTTCGCGTCCATCAACGACCCGCACTCCAGGTTCCGTGTTTCGGGGCCGCCGCCCGCGGGCGGCCCGGCTCGCTCGGGTCCGTCACTAGTCCGGGTAGCCGAGGTTCAGGTCGTGGTCGTCCAGCCCGCTGCCGGAAATGGACAGACCGGTCGCGACCGGAGGATATCCGGACGCGATCAGCGTGTACTGGCCGCCGGTGAGGTCGGTGAAGGCGTACTCGCCGTCCGGGCCGGTGATGACCATCGCGACGACGTTCCCGGCGGCGTCGACGAGCGTGACCCGCGCGTCCCCGACCACATCGCCCGACTCGTTGCGGACCGTTCCGCGCACCCGGGCGCCGGGAGGCATCTCCACGTCCAGCTTGGTCTGGCCGTTCCCCGCGACCTCCACCGGCATCGCCACCGGGCGGTGCGCGGCGGCGCTGACGGCGAGCGTGTAGCCGCCGGCCACGATGTCCTTGAACGCGTAGCGCCCGTCGGCGTCGGTGCGTCCGGTGCCGACGACGTCGCCGCGCACGTCGGTGACGACGACCATCGCGTTGACGATGGGGGTGCCGTCGGCGCTGCGGACCGTTCCGACGAGACCGCCGCTGCCCGCCAGCAGCAGGTCGAACTCGACCGGCCGGTCGCCGACGACGAGCGTCGCGGCCTGCGGCTCGTGCCCCCCGGTCGCGGCGATCAGCACGTAGCTGCCGGGGCCGGGCGCCGGCAGCGCGTACCGCCCGTCCTCCTGCGTGATCGCTCGGCCGAGCTGGTGGCCGTCCACGCCGATCAGGGTGAGGGCGGCCGAGACGACGGGATCGCCCTCGCGCGTCCGGACGACGCCCCGCACCGGGACGCCGGACCCGTGCGGCCCGTTCTGCTGGGCCAGGAGGCGCACCTGGGAGGCCAGGTCCATGGCGGCCGGAGGCTCCTCCGGCGGGGCCGGCGGCGCGGCGACCTCGGCGAGGGGGCCGTCGCCCAGGGGGCCGCGGCCGCGCGCGTGCCTGCCGGCGCCGATCGCACCGACGGCACCCGTCCGCACCCCCGGAGAAGGCGGGCGGACGACGCCGCTCTCCGCGGACGCCTCCTCCTGGACGGGGGCCGGCGGCTCGCCCTTGCCGCGGTGCGCCGACCCGCGCAAGGGGTGTTCCTTCAGCGCGAGCACCGCGACGAACCCGACCAGGGCCACCGGGATGCCGACGAGGAAGACCGTCTGCAGGGAGTTCGTGAACGCCTCCTGGATGATGCCCCTGACCGGCGGGGGAAGCTTGCTGATCTCCTCCGGGGAGCCGAGACCGTGCGCGCCGCCGCCCGGCATGGCGATGCCCGCCGTGCGGAAGCCGGTGGTGATCTCGTCCGCGACCCGATTGGTGAGAATAGCGCCGAAAGCGGCCACTCCCATAGCACCGCCGAGATTACGGAAGAACGAGACACCGGACGTCGTGGAGGCGAGGTCGGCCGGCGCCGCGGAGTTCTGCGCGGCGAGGATGAGGATCTGCAGGCTGAGGCCCATGCCGACGCCGAGGACGGCCAGGTCGGCGCCGACGAGGACCTTGGGCGAGTCGGTGTGCAGCAGCGACAGCAGGTACAGCCCGGCGGCGACGCACAGCAGCCCGACCACCGGGAAGATCTTGTAGCGGCCGGTGCGGGTGACGACCTGGCCGGAGCCGGTGGAGGTGACGAGCATGCCGACGACCAGCGGCAGCGTCATCAGGCCGGACGCCGTCGGGCTCATGCCCTTGACGATCTGCAGGTACTGCGGCATGTAGATCATCACGCCGAACATCGCCATGCCGACGCAGACGGAGACGAGCGAGGTCAGCAGGAACGTGGGGTTGCGGAACAGCCGCGGCGGCAGGATCGGGTCGCGGGCGACGCGCTCGGCGACGACCGCGAGGAGCACCAGCACCACGGCGAGTCCGAGCAGGCCGTAGGTCCACCTGGAGTTCCAGTCGAACTCCGTCCCGCCCATGGAGAGCACGAGCATCAGCACGGCGGCGCTGCCGGTGATGGTGAACGCGCCGAAGACGTCGATGCGGGTGTCGCGCCGGACCTTCGGCAGCTTCAGCACCTTCTGGATGACGAGGAAGGCCACGATCGCGAGCGGCACGCACACGTAGAAGCACCAGCGCCAGCCCAGGCTGTCGGCGTCCACGATGAACCCGCCGAGCAGCGGTCCGGCGACGGTCGAGACGCCGAACACCGCGCCGATGAAGCCGGCGTAGCGGCCGCGCTGCCGCGGCTCCACCACGTCCCCGAGGATGACCTGGGCGAGGGCGGACAGGCCGCCGACGCCGAGGCCCTGGAACGCGCGGGCCGCGATGAGCTGGCCGATGTTCTGCGACAGGCCCGCGCCCACCGAGGCCGCCACGAAGATGATCAGGGCCGTCTGGAACATGAGCTTGCGCCCGGCGATGTCCGACAGCTTGCCCCACAGGGGCGTGGACGCGGTCATGGTCAGCAGCGACGCGCTCGCGACCCAGGAGAGCTTGTCCTGGCCGCCGAGGTCGCCCACGATCGTCGGCAGCGCCGTGGCGACCACCGACGTCGAGATCATCGACGTCAGCAGGGCCATCATCAGGCCGGCGAGGATCTCCAGGATCTGACGGTGCGTGTACTGCGGTCTCGCCTGCTCTGACACCGCCGGGCCGTGCGATGCCACGCTCGCCTGAGCCACCCTGCCCCCACAACTCAGATGAAATACCTGTGTTCTGCATGTATCTTATGTAGACGGTTGTTTACTTGCAACTCGTCCATAATGGACTTGGACGGTTACCGGCGACCGGGAGCTGGGGGATGCTGGTCGACAAGGAGCCCGGGCGCGAGGCGGCGGGGCGGCGCAAGCGCGACCGGGAGGCCACCCGGCGCCGCATCCTGGACGCCGCCCGCGACCTGTTCGGTGAGCACGGCTACGACGGCGTCACCGTCCGCATGATCGCCAAACGCGCCGAGGCGAACATGGCGCTGGTCAACCGGTACTTCGGCTCGAAGGCGGCGCTGTTCGGCGAGGTGCTGGCCGGCGAGTCGGTGATCCGCGGCGTCATCGCGGGCGACCCCGAGGGCCTGCCGCGCCGCCTGGCCGAGCACTTCGTCCGGCAGGTCGACCAGCGCTCGGTCACCGCCATGTCCCGGATGCTGGACCGGTCGGCCGGCCATCCCGAGGTCAAGGAGATCCTGCTCCGCTACCTGGAGGACGTGATCGTCGAGCCGATGGTGGCGCAGCTGGAGGGGCCCGACGCGCGGGCGCGGGCGCTGCTGGCGTCCACGATCATCATGGGCGGCGGGCCGGTGCGGCGCCTGGTCGGCCTCGGCGACCTGCGCGCCGCCGACCCCGCCGAGCTCACCGACCGCCTCACCGCGATGTTCGGCGCCGCACTGGCCCCGCCGGTCCATCGCGAGACGTAGCGGGGCCGGGCCGCGTACCGCGGCGGGAGCAGCGGAGATCGGCTTCGGGGCGGAGCGGGCGGCCGCGAGCCGCGCATAGGGTTCTGGCATGAGGCGGGCGGGCGCGCTCAGGGCGCGATGGGGCAGGACGGGACGGTCCGCGCGCTGGGCGGCGGCCGGGACCGCCGTGGCGCTTGCGGGCGGGGCCGCGGCCTGGGGGGTCGCGGCGGACGGCGAGGCCCGCGTCCGGGCGACCGAGCAGCGCATCACCGTCGTCGACGGGCCGAAGGACGACCAGCGCGTCACCCTCGACACGACGTTCTACAAACCGGTCGGCCGGGCGAAGGGCCCGGCGGTCCTGCTGGGGCACGGCTTCGGCGGCGCCAAGGGGGACGTGGCGGGCGAGGCGCGCGGCCTGGCCCGCGCCGGGTACGCGGTGCTGGCCTGGTCTGCGCGCGGGTTCGGGCGGTCGGGCGGCGAGATCGCCCTCAACTCCCCCGACTACGAGGTGAAGGACGCCCGGCAGCTGATCGACTGGCTCGCGCGGCGCCCGGAGGTCCGGCTCGACGGGCCTGGCGACCCGCGCGTCGGGATGGCGGGCCAGTCCTACGGCGGCGCGATCGCGCTGATGACCGCCGCCTACGACCGGCGGGTCGACGCCATCGCGCCGCAGATCACCTGGAACAGCCTGCCCGGCGCCCTGTTCCCCGACGCCGCCTCCGGCGCGAAGCCCACGGACGGCGTCTTCAAGAAGCTCTGGGCGGGGCTGTTCTTCACGGGCAGCGCCAGCCGGACGGCGTGCGGGCGCTTCCTGCCGTCGTTGTGTGACATGTACCAGGAGGTGGCGGAGAAGGGCCGTCCGACCGAGTCGGCGATCGCGACGCTGAACCGGTCGAGCCCCGCGTCCGTCGCCGACCGGATCAGGGTGCCCACGCTGATCGTCCAGGGGCAGACCGACTCGCTGTTCCCGCTCGACCAGGGCGACGCAAACGCGCGGGCGATCGCGCGGAACGGCGCGCCGGTGTCGGTGGTGTGGTTCCAGGGCGGGCACGACGGCGGCGACCCCGAGACCAAGCGGGTCGAGGGGCTCGTGCGCGACTTCTTCGACGCCCGGCTCATGCGGTCCTCGGCGCCTTCCCTGGACGGGTTCACGGTGACGCGGGCGGGCGGGCTCGACTCCTCCACGCAGGCCGTCGTCGTGGACGAGGCGTCGGCGCGGCGCTATCCGGGGCTCTCCGGCGACGTGTCGGCCCTGCCGCTGGCCGGGAGCGAGCAGACGATCTTCAATCCGGCGGGCGGGTCGCCCGCTTCGATCTCCGCCCTGCCGGGGCTGGGAGCGCTCGGTTCCCTGGGCGGGTCGCTCGGGGGCTCCCTGGGCGGGCAGTTGCCTTCCGATATGCCCGGACAGACCGCCACATTCGACACGCGTCCGCTGGACCGTCCCCTGTGGCTGACGGGCGCCGCGACCGTCAGGCTGAAGGTCACCGGGAACGGCCCGCTGTTCGCCAAGCTCTACGACGTCCCCCCGGGCGGGACGGCGGCCCCGGCGCGGCGGCTGGCGGCGCCGTTCCGGGTGTCCGGGGGCGAGGTCACGGTGACGCTCCCGGCGATGGACTACCGCTTCGACCGCGGGCATCGGCTACGCCTGGTCATCGCCACCACCGACATGGGATTCGCGACGCCCGCCGAGCCGTCGTCCTACAAGGTGCAGGTGGTGTCGCCGCTCAGCGTTCCATCGGTTCCGTCGCTGAAGACCGCATCGGCGCCTCTGCCCGCTTGGGTGTGGGCTCTGCCTCTTGCCGCGGTCGCGTTGGCGCTCGCCATCCTGCTCCCCGGACGCCGTAGGCGCGGCACCGAAACGGACAGCGACGTGCCCCTGGAGATAACCGGCCTAACGAAGGCTTACAAGAACGGGCATCTGGCGGTCTCGGACCTGTCGTTCCGGGTGGAGAAGGGGCAGGTGCTAGGGCTCCTCGGTCCGAACGGTGCAGGGAAGACGACGACGCTGCGCATGCTGATGGGGCTGATCCATCCGGACTCGGGCTCGATCCGCATCTTCGGGCAACGGGTGTACCCGGGTGCGCCGGTGCTGTCCCGCCTTGGATCCTTCGTGGAGGGGCCCGGTTTCCTGCCCCACCTGTCCGGCCGCGACAACCTGGACCTCTACTGGCGCGCGACCGGCCGTCCCTTGGACGAGGCCCACTTGGACGAAGCGCTGAAGATAGCCAACCTGGGGTCGGCGCTGGACCGGGCCGTCCGCACGTACTCGCAGGGAATGCGGCAGCGTCTCGCCATAGCGCAGGCTATGCTGGGGCTGCCGGACCTGCTCGTCCTGGACGAGCCCACCAACGGCCTCGACCCGCCCCAGATCCGCGAGATGCGGGAGGTGCTCGTCCGGTACGCGGCCGCCGGGCGGACGGTCATCGTCTCCAGCCACCTGCTCGCCGAGGTCGAGCAGACCTGCACGCACGCGGTCGTCATGGCCGCCGGCCGCCGCGTCGCCGCGGGCCCGGTCGCCGAGATCACCGGGTCCGGCCGCCGCCTGGAGGACGCGTTCCTGGAGATCATCGGGGAGGGCTCATGACCGCCTACCACGTCCGGCGCACCCTTCCGCTGCGGGTGGAGGCCGTCCGGCAGTTCCGGCGGCGCCGCACGCTGGTCGCGTTCGCGCTGCTGCTCGTCCTGCCGTGGGTGCTGGTCGCCGCGTTCAAGATCGGCGGTGACCCGGGCCCGGACGGCGTCCCCAGCCTGGTCGACGTCGCCACGTCCTCCGCGCTGAACTTCGCCCTCTTCGCCCTCTTCGTCTCGACCGGTTTCCTGCTGGTGGTCGCGGTCGCCCTGTTCTGCGGTGACACGGTGGCGAGCGAGGCGGGCTGGTCGTCCCTGCGCTACCTGCTCGCCGCGCCCGTCCCGCGCGCCCGCCTCCTGCGCCAGAAGCTGATCGTCGCGCTGTCCTACGCGGTCGTCGCGGTCGTCAGCCTGCCGCTGATGGCGCTGGTCGCGGGGACGGCCGGGTTCGGCTGGGGCGACGTCGAGCTCCCGACCGGCGGCACCGTCCCGGTGAGCACCGCGCTCGGCCGCATGGCGATCATCATCGGCTACTCCCTCGTCGCGCAGCTCGTCGTCGCCGCCCTGGCGTTCCTGCTCTCGGTGACGACCGACTCCCCCCTCGGCGCGGTCGGCGGCGCGGTCGGACTCGTCATCGTCAGCAACATCCTCGACGCCGTCACGGCGCTCGGCTCCTGGCGCGACTTCCTACCGACGCACTGGATGTACTCCTGGATGGACGCCCTGCAGCCGGAAGTCCAGTGGGCGGGCATGGCGAAGGGCACGGCGATCTCCGTCTCCTACGCCGCCATCCTGTTCGCACTGGCGTTCCGACGTTTCCGGACGCGCGACATCGTCTCCTGATTTCGGCCACGATCCGCGATCCCGTGGACGCGAACCGTGGAAATGGGCTTCCCAAAAATCGGTCGAACGGGCAGGGTTGGTGCCATACGCTCAGCGAACCTCGTCCGGCCCGGCCGCGTCACATGAGGCAACCGCTCGATCCTCGGGTTTTAAAGGCAGCCCGGCGGGGGGAGATGATCACCATGGCACGGCAGCAGCTCATCAAGCGCCCCAAGCCCCCACGTCAACCGAGCCAGCCCGACCTCCGCACGCCTTCGGGCCGCCTCCTGCCGTACTGACCCTCACCGGGAGAGCCGCGAAAGGAACCTCTCCCTCTCCACGACCACCCGCTCGATACGGCCCTCGCCCACCACCGCGCCCTGCTCGTCGACGGCCTCGAACGCGAAGGCCAGGCGCGTCCCGTCCACTTCCCGCAGCTCCGCGGTGACCGTCACGCGCCCGCCGACGGGCGTGGCCGCGCGATGCCGGACCTCGACCCGCGTCCCGACCGAGGTCTCGCCCTCTCCCAGCCGCGCCCCGACCGCCATCACCGTGGCTGCCTCGGCGAGCGCGAGCAGCCGCGGCGTCGCCAGCACGGGCACGTCCCCGCTCCCGAAACCGACCGCCGTGTCCGGCTCCCGGACGACGACCTCGACCTCAGCGTGCAATCCCGGCATCAACTCATCCATGCGCCCATACTGCCCAGCTAGCCGCGTAGATCACGTTCGAGCCGGGCACCGACCTCCCGGTACCGGCTGACCGGCACCAGGTGCACGCCGTCGAAGGCCCCGCTGTCGCGGATCGCCAGCACCTGCTCGCACGCCGCCGCGACACCGGCCGCCCGGTCGCGCTCGACGGCCTCGACCAGTTCGTCCGGGATGTCAATGTCGGGGATCGCCGCGGCCAGGTTGCGGGCCATTCCCGCGCTGGCCAGGACCATCACGCCCGCGTAGACGGGCCCGTCCACCTCGACCGACTCCCGCCACCGCAGCAGGTTCTCCAGTGAGTAGCTGACCTGCACGAACATGAAGTCGGCCGCGCGCTTCCACTCGGGCACCCTCCGCAGCCCGGAGGCCACCCCGATCCGGAACGGGGCGCACCCCTCGAAAGCGGCGTCCTCCGCCGCCGCCCGCGCCTCCTCGATCATCGCGCGCACGGTCAGCTCGCTCGTCCGCCCGCCGGCCGAGGGCTTGTCCCCGTAGACGAACAGGAACCGCTCCACCCCGTAGGCCGCGGCCGTCAGCAGGTCGCGCCGGAAGCCCAGCAGGTTCCGGTCGCGGGAGTTCAGGCACGCGATCCCCCGCGCCCCCATGGCCTGCACCTCGTGTGCGACCGCCACACTCGACACGGTCGCCCGCCCGATGTGGTTGTCCGGGATCAGGAACGAGTCCGCCACCGGACCGAGCACCCCGATCTGATGCCGCACCCGCCGCAGATCGGGCCGGGTGGGCGGCTCCACCTCACAAACGATCTCAAACCCCATGCCCCCGACCCTAGCGAGCGACCGCCGTCCGCACTTCCGAGTTGCAAACAACCAGGGGGCAGAGCGCCATATGGCATATCGCTAGGTCACCGAACGCCACCGCGCGAACTACCATCCTACACTCTCACCGTCTTTGTGCAGCTCAAAGGCATCCGCCGCTTCCAGCCTCCAGACCCCGATGCTACCGGCGAAGTGCCATGTTGCTAACCGACCTATGTGTCCCTGCACATAGCAGGACGCATCGGGCACAATCGAACCAACGGCGGTTTCGAGGACGGCAGATGATACTTCGATGGCCCTGGCCCACCGGCGGGAGGCGGCTCGTATACCGCCTGCTCCTCGCCGTGGACCTGGAGAAGTACAGTCACCTGGACGCGCAGCGGCAACTCGCGGCCCAGAAGGACCTTCGCAGGCTGCTCAACGGCTCCGCGAGACGGTCGGGCCTGCGAACCAACGGCTGGTACCGCCAGCCGGGCGGAGACGGGGAACTCGTCGTCATGCCCGCCGAAGTGGACATCCCCCACGTGGTGGGCGCCTTCGCCTGCGACCTCGAAGACGCGCTCGCCGAGCTCAACGCGCGTCGGCCCACCCGCCTGCGCATGCGGCTCGCGTTCCACTACGGCACCATGATCGAAGGGCCGCTCGGCCCGGCCGGCGACGCCCCCGTCGTGGTCTCCCGGTTACTGGACGCGGCGCCGCTGCGCGACTACCTCACCGAGCAGCAGGGCCGTGACCTGGCCCTGGTGGTGTCCGACATCCTCTACAAGGACGTCGTGGGAAGCGGCTTCTGCGCCCTGGACCCCGTGGACTTTCTCAGGCTGGAAGTAGTGATCAAAGAGAAGCCGTACAGCGGCTACATCCACCACAGCCGGGTGCTGCCGCGGGAGCGGCCCCTGCCGGCACCCGCCGCATGATCGGCCCTCAGTCCGACGCGGCGCCGTACCGCCTGCGGAGGGAGCGCCGCAGAAGCAGCCACTGCGCGGTCGAAATCGACAGGACGGCGCTCAGACGATCCGTGGAATCGCGCATCAGGACGGAGTCCCCGTCAAAGGCGATCTCGACGCAGTTCCCGCCCCCGCTGCGGCTGCTCTTTCTCCAGACCACCTGCGATCGTTCCGTCCTGTCCACACTGGCCCCTTCCAACCACCGGCCCTCGCGACGCGGCTGTCAGAATTCCGGGGCACAACCTTGGAGGCGTCCTCGCAGGTCGATCAGGATGCGAACGGCGACGTTCTGTTCGGGCGGACATCCTCAAGCACGGCCATGCCCTTCGGCGCACGATCTCAGGCACACCCACAGTCCTGTGTCGTGCTCTGTCAATGTGAGAGTGTAAGTGGTCACCGAAGATCAAGCCATAGGGGGATCAATCACCCGGGCCCGGTGACGCGGCCAGGACTTCTCAGAGGGATTCCGCGACCGTGTTGAGCAGCACGGCCGAGCCCTCCGGGCCGAGCGAAATACTGCGCAGCACCTCGAACCTCTCGCGGTACTTGACGATCTCCTCACGGTAGTCGCGACCGACCAGTTCGCCCTGAGCGCCTTCCAGGTAGAGCACGTCGTCGTCTTCCGGGTCGGCGAACTCGATGAGCTTGAACGGTCCCTCCAGTCCCGGGTTCGCTCCCCGGTCGAACTGGACGATCTCGATCGTCACGTTGGGGCGCTTCGCCATCTCGAGCAGATGTGCCAACTGGGCCCGCATTCCGGCGGAACCGCCGACCAGCCAGCGGATGGCAGGCTCGGCGATGACGAAGTAGAACTTGGGGGGAGCGTCGCCCTCGAAGATGTCCTGCCTGCGCAGCCGCACCTCGACCAGTTTCTCGATCTGCTCGGAGCCGGCCTCGCCGCGCAGGGTCGTGAGGATCTCCCTGGCATAGTCGCCGGTCTGCAGCAACCCCGGAATGATCTGAGGATCGAACTCCCGGCATGTGCCGGCGGCCGACTCGAAGCCGATGAGCTCGGCCATCTGCGAACTGAGCACCTTGCTATAGGCGCTCCACCAGGCTGATTCACGAGCAGCCCGCGCCAGCCTCAGAAACTCGTCGAATCGCTCCGGCGCCACCCCGTACTGCAGCAACATGACACGGACGTCGCTCACGGTGACCCGGACCGTCCCGCCCTCAATGCGAATGATCTTAGAGAGTGACCATTCCAAGGCATTGGCCGCCTGCTCCTGCGTGAGCTCGGCGGCCTCACGCGCCCTGCGAAGCTCTACCCGAAGGCGTCGCTGGTGAACAGTCGGACTGTCCGGCATGCCCCACACCCTCCACTGCTTGCTGCCAGACGGCAGAGTGCAACCTTTCAAAGAGCCTAGGGCGCAAAGACTAGTGCACCCACGGGCCCTCTGTGGCCCCCCGCTCGCGAAGGATTTGCCTAACCGGGAAGTCGAACAGCCACAGAAAGGACGCGATCGGCCACACCCGCCACATCTCACTCTTGAACGCCAAGCAGCCCTAATCCGGGCTTGATCGCTCGCGCGTGCTCACAAAGGGACGAGCGCACGACAGGCCTCGTCAGGCACCGTCCACCGCACCTGCGCGACGGCCCAGCGATCGCGAGCGGCCCACCACGGCCGTCGACCGAGCCAAGGTCAGCCTTCGAGGATGCCGCACAGGTTCGCGAGGATGTCCTGCCAGCCGGGCATGCGCGCGTCCGGAGGCGCCGCAGGGTCGAAGAGCACGTGCGCGCCCATCGAGCGAAGAACCTCCAGGTTCCGGTTGAAGGCCATATGACCGGCCATTTCGGCTTTGACCTGCGGCACCGCCAGCGTCGGTACTCCCATGCCGAGGAGTTCGCAGAGCATGCCGACGGCGACCGTGTCCGTGATGCCCAGCGCCCACTTGTTGATCGTGTTGAACGTCGCCGGAGCGACCACCACGGCATCGGCCGGAGGCAGCCCGTTCGACGTCTCGTGCGGCTGGCGGAAGTCGGTCCGCACCGGCCCGCCGGTCAGCTCCGCGAGCTCTTCCATGTCCAGGAACTTGGCCCCCATGGGCGTCGCGATCACCCGGACATGCCAGCCCGCCCCCTGAGCCAGCCGCACGAACGTCTCCAGATCCGCCGCCGCCCCGGCACCGCAAACGATCGAGTAGAGGACCTTCGTGTTCGTCATGCCTCACCCGGCCCACGCCAGCCGGGCCGCGGGCGACTCGGCCTTGGACGGCCGAGGTCGCGGCAACTGTTGGGAGCCTTGACGAGGCGTGACATCATCCTGCCTTCTTCCATGGGCGTATCTCCGCCGGCCAGGAATGAGCATGACATCCAGCATTCCAAGGCGTTCCACCTGGGCGTGACCAGGTATGGAAGGTGAGCCGGCCGGGACTGCTCGCGCCGACTTTCGCGAAGCGATCCGAAGGGTCGGTTGAAGGTCAGGTCAGCGTCGTTTGTCTTCGGCTTTGAAGCAGCGGAGACGCCGTAATTCGGTGGACAGGCTTGCGTGAGGGCCGCATCCTGCTCGCGTGGGCAAGATGGATGCGATCGCCGCTCGAGTCGCCGACGGCGCCACCGTGGAGTTCCGGCCTTCAGGGGGGTCCATGGTTCCCCTGATAAGAAGCGGCGATGTGGTCACCGTCGCACCGGTCGACCCGTCGAAACTGGAGGTCGGCGACATCGTGCTCGCCCGGGTGGCGGGGACGGTCTACCTGCACCTCGTCTCGGGCCTCGATCCCGCCAAGGGCCGTGTGCAGATCAGCAACAACCGCGGCCGGATCAACGGCTGGACAGGACGCGAACGGGTCTTCGGAATCTGCGTCGCGGTCAAGGGCGAATCCCGGCCGGGCGCTTTGGCCAAGGCCGTACCCCAGGAGCCGGACGAAGAGGACTCTGACCGTTGAGCTGCCCGGACCACGGGCTCAGGCCGGTGGCCAGGTGCCTCGTCGGATCAATCGGTCGATGTGGTCGACGAGTTTGGTCTCACTCTTCAGCAGACGCTCGCGGTCGAACTCGTCCAGCGGCGCCAGCGCGTCAGGAAGGTCCTCTTCCCGGGGTACATGGACCATCGCTCCGGCGTAAGTCCGGCAGGCGGGGCACCAGGCCAGCCCGATGCAGCGCTCGCTTTCCGGCCTGACCCGGTGAACGTAATCGCGTAGCGGGACGCCGCAGGTCGCGCAATGCGGGAGCCCGGAGACCGACATTGACCAGTCCGGGGCGGAGGTCTTCTTCCAACGCCAGCGCTGCGCCTGTGCTCTTCAATCCGTCATGCCGCCCACTATCTCGCAAAAGCAGCTCCTCATGGGTCTCCGAGCCGCGCCCCCGTGCGCGGAGGTCCCGCGTCATGAGTGTTGTTCCTTTTGGTTGATTACCTGCTGGTATGTTGCGGGCGTGAGGCGGGGGATGGTGTGCGGGGTCGCGGCGTACGTGATGTGGGGGCTTTTCCCGCTGTACTGGCCGCTGCTGAAGCCGGCGGGGGCGGGGGAGATCCTGGCGCACCGGATCATGTGGTCGCTCGTCGCGGTGGTCGCGGTGCTGGCCGTGCGGCGGAACCCGGGGTGGCTGCGGACGCTCGGATGGCGGCGGGGCGTGCTGCTGACGCTGGCGGCGCTGGTGATCAGCGTCAACTGGGGGACCTACATCTACGCCGTCAACAGCGGGCACACGATCGAGTCCGCGCTGGGGTACTTCATCAACCCGCTGATCAGCGTGGTGTTCGGTGTGGTGATCTTCCGGGAGCGGCTGCGGCGGTGGCAGTGGGCGGCGGTCGGGATGGGGGCGGCCGCGGTGGTGGTGCTGACCGTCGACTACGGGCGCCCTCCCTGGATCGCGCTGGTGCTCGCGTCCGCGTTCGGGGTGTACGGCCTGCTCAAGAAGTTCGCCGACATGCCCTCGGCGGAGAGCCTCGCGGTCGAGACGGCCGTGACGTTCCTGCCGGCGCTGGGTTTCGTGCTGCTGCTGGAGGGACGGGGCGAGGCCGCGTTCGGGCACCACGGCGCGGGGCACGCGGCGCTGCTGGCGGCGGCCGGGGTCGTGACGGCCGTGCCGCTGATGCTGTTCAACGCGGCCGCCACCAGGCTGCCGCTGAGCGCCATCGGGATGCTCCAGTACCTGGCGCCGGTGCTGCAGTTCGCCATCGGGCTGTTCGTGCAGCACGAGGAGATGCCGCCGAGCCGCTGGGCCGGGTTCCTGCTGGTCTGGCTCGCACTGGTGACGCTCACGTGGGACGGGTTGGGCGCCGGACGCCGGGAAGCGCTGCCCGAAACCGCCCAAAGGGGCTAAAGTGCCGGACGTCACACGCCCGAGTGAGGGAGTCCGTCGTTGCGTCTGCTCAGCGTCACCGTGTTGGGAACGGCACTCGTCGCGGCGGGCATGCTGGCTCCGGCGACGGGGCAGGCGACGGCCACCGGGAACGGTCCCGTCTCCGTGGAGCCCCGCGCCGTGCGGCCCGGTGAGCGGGTCCGGCTGACGATGCCCGGCTGCGCCGGAAGCGTGGCCGCGAGTTCCGAGGCCTTCGACGGACGCGCGGTGGACGGCGCCGCCGTCGTGAAGCGGGACGCCCCGCCGAGCACGTACCCGGTGGTGGCGCACTGCGGGTCACGCAAAGTGACCGGCGAGGTGCGAGTGGCGGGACGCGTCGCGTGGCCCGATCTGGCCCCGAGCCCCCGCGCGGCAAAGTAATTCGGTATAAACCGGAAGAGTTCTCCACATCGCGGGGTGTCACTCTCCGTGCTGCCCTGCTGAGGCGAACGCCCTTTTCGCGGGCTTCATGATCGCGCCTTTAAGGCTTTCTCGACAACGGGACAACACACCCGGCAAGTGATAAGGGTCACGTCTAAAAGGTTGAGATTTCTACCGGCCCAAGCCTTGCCGATGTTAATTGATCATGTGATACTCCCACAGAAAGCTACATAACACCGCAACCTTCCCACAAACCCCGAACCACTCATTTACGGCGTCCCGCCGCGAGGGACGCCGGGCGTCCCGCGCGGCCCCGCGCTCGGGACGGCCCGCCCGCGAGCACTGGTACTTCAACTCAACATCGAGGGGCAGTCGGTAATGTCCGTTGACGTCGGCGCCGTCCCAGTCCAGAAGGCGAAGAACTTCCCCCTGTACCGCACGGTCGCCGGATTCGTCCGCGACCCGCTTCGCCAGTTGGAACGGATCAGTACGGAGGGGGACGGCCGGCTCATCCGGCTCGACCTCGGTGCATCCCACCCCTACCTCGTCACCCATCCCGACCACATCCAGCAGGTTCTGCGGCGCGAGTCGGAGATCTTCCAGCGGGACGGGGTGTTCTGGCGGCCGCTGCGCGAGTTGATGGGCGACAGCATCCTGTCCGAGGGCGCCGAGTGGGAGAACAGCAAGCGGGTGCTGCAGCCGGTGTTCACCACCCGCAACGTCAACCGGCTCACCGGGCTGATGGCGGACGCGATCAACGACGCCGTCGCCAAGCTGGACGAGCCCGCCCGCGCGGGACGCCCGATCGACGTGCTGCCGGAGATGAGCCGGATCGTCAACGAGACCGTGATCAAGGTCCTGTTCGGCGACAAGATCTCCCCCGTCGAGGCCAACAAGCTGATCCCGACGTTCGACCAGATCGCGACCTCGATCTCGGTCCGGTTCCTGCTGCCGTTCCTGCCGCGCGTGCTGCCGATGCCGGGCGACAAGGCGTTCAAGGACGCCGTCCAGGTGATGGACGAGGTCCTGTTCGAGCTGGTGGCGCGCTACCGGGACGATCCGGGCGACGGCAGCGACATCTTCACCGCGCTCTGCCAGGCCCGGACCGAGGACGGCGCCCCGCCGGACGACAAGTGGATCCGCGACAACCTGCTCGCCATGTTCGCGACCAGCACCGAGACCACGACGCTGGCGCTGACGTGGCTGTGGCCGCTGCTGCACGACCACCCGGGCGTCCGGGACAGGCTGGTGGAGGAGATCGAGGGCGTGGTCGGCGGCGAGCCGGTCCGTCCCGAGCACCTTCCGAGGCTGCCCTACGTGTCGCAGGTCGTCCAGGAACTGCTGCGCCTCTACCCCGTGGGCTGGATGTTCCCGCGCATGGCGACCGCGCCGACGGTCCTCGGCGGCGTGCACATCGACCCGGGCGACCCGGTGCTCATCAGCCCGTTCCTCACGCACCGCCTCGCGTCGGTGTGGGAGCGCCCGCTCGAGTTCGACCCGGAGCGCTTCACCCCGGAGAACTCACGCAAGCGGCACCGCTACGCCTACTTCCCCTTCGGGGGTGGACCGCACCAGTGCATCGGCCGCCACGTGTTCGACGTCGAGGCGCGGATGATCCTGACGAGCATCCTGAACCGGTTCCGTCCCACCCTGTCCGACGCCATCCCCGCCATGCCGCGCATCGGCGCGACGCTGCGGCCGCGGGAGTCGCTGGAGATGACGCTGACCCCCGTCAGGCGGGACGCGTGAAGGCGGCGGACGGGGTGCCCCCGCATACCGGCGGCCCCGCGACGCCCGACGTTCTCCGGGACGCCCAGCACGACGGGGCCGTGATGGCGCAGGCCGTGAAGTGCGCCCGCGATCTGGCGAAGTGCGCCGAGGCCTATCCCGACCTGTTCGACGCCAAGCCGATCGACGAGACCCTGTTCAACGCCGTGGCCTGCGCGAACGCCTTCGGTTCGCCGTGGCTCGACGCGTCCGGGATCCGGATGGCGGCGCGCACCTCGCTGTGGATCTTCGGCCTGGACTGGCTGGTGGACCATGTCGCGACGTCCCGGGACGAGGTGGACGACCTCAACCGGCGCTGCCTCGCCGTCGCGGAGGGAGCACCGCCGGCGCCCGGGGACGGGCTCACCCGGTTCCTCGCCGACATCCGGGACGAGGTGGCCGGATCACCCGCGTTCGCGGTGCTGCGCGGCGACTGGCTGGCGCAGCTCGGACGGCTGCTGGAGTGCGGCGTCCGCGAGCTGACGTGGAAGTCGGGCGACCGGGCGGCGTGGCCGACGTTCGACGAGTACCTGGACAACGCCGACAACTACGGCTCGGCCTGGGTCAACATCTCGCACTGGATCGTGCACGCCGACCAGGGCGTCCTCGACCACATCGGCGAGCTGCAGGCCGCGAGCCGGGACGTCCAGCGCGTGCTGCGGCTGCTCAACGACCTCGCCACCTACGAGCGGGACGTCACCTGGGGCGACCTGAACGCGCAGATGCTCGGGGTGGAACGTGCCGACATCACCGCGCGGATCGAGGAGATCGTGGCGCGCTGCCGCACCCGCCTCCGGCCCCTGCGCGACGACTGCCCCGAGGCCGTGGCCTATCTCGAGCGGCAGATCGGCTACAGCACGGGCTTCTACGAGCTGAGCGACTACTGGGGGTCGCTGTGACCGTCGAGGAGGTGGGTCCGGACGCGCCCGATACCGCGGATCCGGACCCCCACGATCTCTACGCGGCCGCCGACGCGCTGGTGGCCGACCTCGTGCGCGACACCTGGGGACGCTCGTCCCCGTCCGTCTACGAGACCGGGCGGCTGGTGAGCCTGGCCCCGTGGCTGACCGGACATTCCGAGCGGATCCGGTTCCTTCTCGACACCCAGCGCCCCGACGGCGGCTGGGGACCACCGGATCCAGGCTACGCGCTCGTCCCGACGCTGAGCGCGACCGAGGCGCTGCTGTCCACGCTCGCCTCGGTGGGACGGCGCTGGCCGTCCGGCGTCTACGTCGCCGAGGTGGTCCGCGGAGCCGGGCGCGCCCTGCGGACCGTCGCGCGGTGGATCTACGGCGGGGCGGCGACGGACTTCCCGGACATGCCGGCGATCGAGCACATCACCCCGGCCCTCATCGAGGCGATCAACGGGCACCTCGACCGGCTCCGCGACGATCCCGCCCTCGCGACCTGGTGGACGGGCGGCCGGCTGGTCCCGCCCGCCGGGATGGACGGGGCGTTCGTCGCCGCCGCCAGGGCCCACCTCGAAGCCGGCGGCGCCGTCCCGCTGAAGGTGCAGCACGCCCTCGAGGTGGCGGGAGCGTCGGCGCGCCGCGCCGAGTCGGTCCATCCCGTGCCGCTGCCGGCGCCGACGCGCCCCCGCGGCGACTCCCCCGCGCCGCAGGAGCCGGGACGGTTCGCGACCGTGGGCGCCTCCACCGCCGCCACCGCCGCCTGGCTCGGCTCCCCGGGCCGAGGAGGGGAGGGCGTCGACGCCGCGCTGCGCTACCTGGAGGCGGCGGTCGAGCAGCACGGGGGTCCCGTCCCCGTCGCCGTCCCGGTCACCAACTTCGAGCGCGGCTGGGTGCTGGGCTGGCTGGCGCGCGCCGGGCTCGCGCCGAGCGTCCCCCCGGAGCTCACCGCCCAGATGCGGGCGTCGCTCGGCGAGGAGGGCGCGCCGGGTGGCACCGGCCTGCCCCCGGACGCCGACACCAGTTCCGGCGTGCTGTACGCGTTGTCGCTTCTCGGGGAACCGCACCCGCCCGACCTGCTATGGAAGTACGAAACGAAGACGCATTTCTGTAGCTGGCCCGGCGAGAACGGACGGTCGGTCACGACCAACGCGCACGTACTCGAGGCGTTCGGCCATTACCTGGAGTCCGGCGGCGCCGACCCGGCCGGCCGTTACGCGGCGAGCGCGCGAAAGGCGGCGTCCTGGCTGACCGGCGAGCAGTCGAACGACGGCAGCTGGGTCGACCGGTGGCATGCCTCACCGCTCTACGCGACCTCTTGCGCGGCCCTGGCGCTCAACGAGTTCGGCGGCGCGGAATCCGCGGACGCGGTGCGCCGGGCCGTCGAGTGGGTGCTGCGGGAACAGCGCCCGGACGGCTCCTGGGGACGCTGGGAAGGGACCGCCGAGGAGACGGCCTACGCCGTGCACATCCTGACCCTCGCCCGCCCGTCCGCCGATGACGCGACCGATCCGGCGGCGCGGGAGGCGGCGGAGCGAGCGGTCCGGCGAGGGGACGCCTACCTGCGAGCGGCCCTGCGGACCACCACCGGCCCCCTGACCGGCGCCCGGCGGGACGTTGACTCCGGCAAGGCGCCCCTATGGCATGACAAAGACCTATATCGCCCCACGACCATCGTGCAGGCGGCGGTGCTGGGGGCCCTTCGCCTCGCCCGGTGTGACGCCCGTGTTTCAGTGCGGTGAATTTCACCACGTTGGACGAGGGTGACCTGCTTGTACGGGTGGGACGGAAACCATTCACCTTGAGTGGGTTTGGTGGCGTTGGTAAGGTTCACCGGTGCCTTGCCGGTGACACGGCATAGCCCAACCCGCACTCACCGCCACCAGTGTCTCGCAGCCGGGCCCCAGTACCTCGCATTGCAGGCACCTTGACAATTGTTGGGGCGATCATAATGCGTTTCCGCAACTCACGGCTGCGGACCAAGATTGCGGCCCTGCTGGTCTCACTGACCGCGCTGTGGGCCTTCGCCGCCTGGGTGACGTTGCGCGAAGGCGTGAACCTGCTCTTCGTGAGCACCCTGGACAGCGTCGTCGCCCCGAGCGACCCGCTGCTCGTCGAGCTGCAGCACGAGCGCCGCCTCACCGTGACCATGCTCGCGACCGGCCAGCGGCGGCCCGACCTGCTCTCCGCCCAGCGCGCCCGCACCGACAAGGAGCGGGCGATCGTCATCGAGAAGGCCCGCAGCGGCTCGGTCCGCCGCGCCGCCGACGACGAGATGGACCGGCGGCTCGACGCGATGGTCCGGCTGCTCGGCCGGCTGGACGGCGACCGCCGCTCGATCGACTCCGGCGCCTACGACCGCCGGCACATCATGGACGTCTACTCCGACACCATCGAGTCGATCTTCCATATGTACGACGGGACGACGACGCTCGACGACAAGGGCTTCACCTCCGACCTGCGGGCGGAGATCGCCGTCAACCGGTCCTGGGAGCTGCTGTCCCAGGAGGACGCGCTCGTCGCCGGCGTCCTCGCGTCCGGCCGGATCACCCCGGTCGACCAGATCGACATCGCGAAGGCCGTCGGCGCGCGGCGCCTCAACTACGACCGCGCCCTGGTCGACCTGGAGTTCGCCGACCGGCAGGCGTGGAACGAGCTGAACGCCAACAAGCGGCTCACCGCCGTCGGCAACCTGGAGGACGCGCTCCTCCAGCGCACGAAGGGCCAGCGCGTCCGGGTCACCGCCGAGCAGTGGCGCGGCGCCACCGAGCCGGCGCTCGGCCAGATGCGCAAGAGCATCCAGGACGCGGGCGACCGGCTCGTGGAGCGCGCCACACCGATCGCCGCCTGGGTCATCGTCCGGCTTCTGCTCGCCGGTGGACTCGGCCTCCTCGCGGTCATCGCGTCCATCGTCGTGTCGATCACCACGGCGCGCGCCCTGGTCCGGCAGCTGGAACGGCTGCGCGGCGCGGCCTGGGAGCTGGCCGAGCAGCGGCTGCCCGGCGTCGTCGAGCGGCTCGGGCACGGCGAGAACGTGGACGTCGCCGTCGAGGCGCCCCCGCTCCGGTTCGGCACCGACGAGATCGGGCAGGTGGGCCGCGCGTTCAACGCCGTCCAGGAGACCGCGATCCGCACCGCCGTCGAGCAGGCGGAGCTGCGCCGCGGCATCCGGGACGTCCTGCTGAGCCTGGCCCGCCGCACCCAGACGCTGGTGCACCGGCAGCTCACCATGCTGGACACCATGGAGCGCCGCCGCGACATCGAGACCAAGGAGCTGGAGGAGCTGTTCCGGCTCGACCACCTCGCGACCCGCATGCGGCGCAACGCCGAGAACCTCATCGTGCTCTCCGGCGCCCTCCCGGCGCGCGGCTGGCGCAACGCCGTCCCGATGGTGGACGTCGTCCGCGCCGCCGTCGGCGAGGTCGAGGACTACACCCGCGTCACCGTCCTGCCGATCGGCCCGGTCGAGCTGGCCGGACGCGCGGTCGGCGACGTCACCCACCTGCTCGCCGAGCTGATCGAGAACGCCGTCTCGTTCTCCCCGCCCGACACCATCGTGCAGATCGGCGGGCACCTGGTCGCCAGCGGCTTCGCCATCGACATCGAGGACCGCGGGCTCGGCATGACCGACGAGAAGCTCGCCGAGATCAACGCGCGGATCGCCGACCCGCCCGACTTCAACCTGCAGAGCTCGGTCCAGCTCGGCCTGTTCGTGGTCAGCAAGCTCGCCGAGCGCTACAACCTGCAGGTGTCGCTGAAGCGGTCCGCCTACGGCGGCACGACCGCCGTCGTCGTGATCCCCCGGGAACTGATCGTCGAGCAGGGCCCGGCGCAGGTCCCGGTCGGCACCACCACCCAGAACGGCCTGGAGGTGCGCCGGCCCGCCGCGGTCGGCGCCGCGCCGGCCGGCACCCGCACCACCGCGCCGACGGCGACGCTCCCCTCGGCGAGCACCGGCCCGCAGCCCGTCGGGCCCGCCCTCGTGGCGGTCCCCCCGCCGGCCGCGGAACCGCCCTCCGCCCGGGCGCCCGGCGCCCCGGCGGTCCCTGAACCGGAGCCCGCGCCCGCGCGGCGCGACGACCCCGAGGACGGCGCCCGTCCCGACCCCATCGAGCCGGAGGTTCTGCCACCCGTGCCCGACATCTCCACCACACCGTCCGGTCTGCCCGTCCGAGTGCCGCAGGCGAATCTGGCCGATCCCCTGCGCACCGAGGAGCCCGTCGTCGCCGACGAGCAGGACGAGCAGGACGACCCGGGCCGCTCCCCCGAGGAGATCCAGCGGATCATGGGCTCTTACCAGCGCGGCACCATGCGGGGCCGCTCCGACGCGGCGGAAGTCCTCGGCACCAACGCAGCGGAAGGCGAGGCAGATCAGTGACGCAGAAGACCGGTTCCTCCTCCGATCTCGGCTGGCTGCTGGACGACCTGGTGCACCGGCTGCCGCACGCGCGCAGCGCGGTCGTGCTCTCGGCGGACGGCCTGCTCATGGCCTCCTCGGAGGGCATGACGCAGGACGACGGCGAGCACCTCGCCGCCGTCGCGGCGGGCATCCAGAGCCTGGCCAAGGGCGCCGGCACCCGCTTCGGCGGCGGCCCCGTCCGGCAGACGATCGTCGAGATGGCGTCGGCGTTCCTGCTGGTCACGGTGGCCGGGAAGGGCGCCTGCCTCGCCGTCCTCGCCGGGGACGAGGCCGACGTCGGCCTCATCGCCTACGAGATGGCGATGCTCGTCACCGCCATGGGCCACCACCTCACCACGCCGTCGCGGTCGGAGTCCGCACAGGAGGGGCGCCCGGCATGATGCCCCCCGAGGACCCCACCCAGGAACCCTGGGTGGAAGAGACCGCCACGCGCCCTCCCGTCCATGACCGCTTCCTGGACGAGCACGCCGGCCCGATGGTGCGGCCGTACGTGATGACCAGCGGTCGCATCGAGCCGACCCGCGGCAAGTTCGACCTCATCACCCTGGTGGTGGCGGTCGGCCCCGAGCCGGAGGGCGCGATCGGCCTCGGTCCCGAGCACCTGGCCATCATCCGGCTCTGCCAGTCGGTGATGTCGGTCGCCGAGATCACCGGCCACCTCGACCTGCCCGTCGCGACCGTGCGGGTGATGCTCGGCGACCTGCTCGACAAGGGGTTCGTCTCCATGCAGGAACCCGAACCGGAGGCGGACATGCACGACATCAGGCTCTACAAGGCGGTGATCGATGGTCTCCGGGCCCTCTAGGCGCGACGTGCGCGCCCGCCGGCTCCCCACCGCGGTCAAGATCGTGATCGCGGGCGGCTTCGGGGTCGGCAAGACCACGATGGTGGGCACGGTCTCCGAGACCCGCCCGCTGCGCACCGAGGAACTGCTCACCGACGAGAGCGTCGGCGTCGACGACATCTCCGGGGTGGAGCGCAAGCAGACCACCACGGTCGCGATGGACTTCGGCCGCATCACGATGCGCAACGAGTACGTCCTCTACCTGTTCGGCACCCCCGGCCAGGAGCGCTTCTGGTTCATGTGGGACGAGGTGTCGCTCGGCGCGCTCGGCGCCGTCGTCCTCGCCGACACCCGCCGCCTGTCGGACTGCTTCCCGTCCGTCGACTACTTCGAGCGCCGCGGCACCCCGTTCATCGTCGCCGTGAACTGCTTCGAGGGCGCCCAGCGCTACGACCTCGCGGAGATCCAGATGGCCCTCAACCTGGGCCCGAAGGTACCCGTCATGCTGTGCGACGCCCGCCGCCTGGACTCCTGCAAGGAGGTCCTCATCGACCTCGTCCTGCACGCCATGAAGACCCGGGGCCTGACCGAGGAACCGGAGCCCCAGAAGGCCTAGCCGCGGACGCCTCCGGCGCCGTCACGGAAACGGGCGGCGGCGTCGGAGGCGGACGGACCTGTGGGCGGGGGCTAGGACGGCCCCACCCGCCGGCCGGGCCTCACCAGGCCGCGGCGCCCGGTCGGCGCGGCCGCCGGTTCGCATATGTCGGCGATATGTCGTGCCGCCTAGGCTGGCGGCCATGCCCGGCGGCATCACGCACAGGCGCCCAGGGCTCAGCGCCCGGCTGAAGCTCACCCTCAGCTATGCCGGATTCCTCTTCCTCACCGGCGCCGTCCTGCTGGCGGTGGTGTGGATGTACCTGCTGCGCTACGCCCCCCAGGTGATCACCACTCCCGAGGGGACGCTGGCGCACTCCGTCCGCCTGCGCCTCGCGCCTGCCGTGGCCGCGGCCCTGGCCTTCCTGCTGGTGGCCGGCCTGCTCGGAGGATGGTTCCTCGCCGGCCGGATGCTCGCGCCGCTCACACGGATCGCCGACGCGGCACGGATGGCCGCGAACGGATCGCTGTCCCACCGGGTCCGCCTGGAAGGCCCCAGCGACGAGCTCCGGGAGCTCGCGGACGTCTTCGACTCCATGCTGGAACGGCTCGAATCCCACGTCACCGAATCGCAGCGGTTCGCCGCGAACGCCTCCCACGAGCTGCGGACCCCGCTGGCGATCTCCCAGACGCTCCTGGACGTCGCCCGCCACGACTTCACGGGGACCCAGGGCGAACTCATCGAACGCCTCCGCACCGTCACCGCGCGGGCGATCGACCTCATCGAGGCGCTCCTGCTGCTCAGCCGCAGCGACCGCAAGAGCTTCGCCCGCGAGCTCGTCGACCTGTCCCTCGTCGCCGAAGAGGCCGCCGAGACGCTGCTCCCCCTCGCCGAGAAACGCCGGATCACGCTCGAGGTCACCGGCGAGAAGGCGCCGGCCGTCGGCTCCGCCGCGCTCATCCTGCGTATGGTGACCAACCTCGTCCAGAACGCCATCGTCCACAACCTTCCGGGCGGCGGCACCGTGACCGTCCGCACCGCGCCGCTGCCCGGCGCGAGCCTGCTGCAGGTCGAGAACACCGGCCATCCGCTCCGGCCGGAACTGCTGCCGACCCTCACCGAGCCCTTCCAGCGCGGAACGCAGCGCATCCGCACCGAAGACCACGCCGGGGTCGGCCTCGGGCTGGCGATCGTCCACAGCATCGTCCGGGCACACGACGGAACCCTCGACCTCACCGCCCGCCCGGCCGGCGGCCTCGCCGTCACGATCCGCCTCCCCGCCGGCACGGTGCCTGCCGGCACGGGGGCGTTCCGGCAGGCGCCGCGGCCCGAACCGGGCCCACCTGCCCGCTGACGAAGGCGAGGGGGAGCCGACCTAGCCCGTCCTGGAGACGACGTAGTCGCAGAGGTTGGTGAAGGCGTCGCGGGCGGGGATCTCGGGGAGGGTGAGCAGCTCGGTGCGGGCGTCCTCGGCCCAGCGGCGGAGGTCGGCGCGGGCGCGGTCCATGGCGGGGTGGGCGCGCAGGAGGGCGAGGGCCTCGGCGTGGAGGGCGTCGTCGGTGAGGTCCTGGCCGAGCAGCTCGCGGAGGCGGGCGTCGTCGGAGCCGGAGCCGATGCCGGCGAGGACGAGGTGCGTCGGGAGGGTGCGGATGCCCTCGCGCAGGTCGGTGCCGGGGGTCTTGCCGGACTCCTCGGTCTCGGAGGCGATGTCGAGGATGTCGTCGGACAGCTGGAAGGCGATGCCGATCTTCTCGCAGGCGGAGGTGACCGTGTCGACGACGTGCGCGGGGGCGCCCGACAGCAGCGCGCCGAACTGGCCGGAGACGGCGATCAGGGAACCGGTCTTGTCCGCGACGACCTGGAGGTAGTGCTTCAGGGGGTCGGCGTCCTCGCCGGGGCCGACGGTCTCCTGGATCTGGCCGCGCACCAGGCGGGCGAACGCGCGGGCCTGGATGCGGACGGCCTCCGGGCCGAGGTCGGCGAGCAGGTCCGAGGCGCGGGCGAACAGGTAGTCGCCGGTGAGGATGGCGACGGTGTTCGTCCAGCGGGAGTTGGCGGACTGCTGGCCGCGCCTCACGGTGGCCTCGTCCATGACGTCGTCGTGGTAGAGCGTGCCGAGGTGGGTGAGCTCGACGACGACGGCGGCCGGGACGATGCCGGGCGCCGCCGGGTCGCCGAAGTGGGAGGACAGCAGGACCAGCATGGCCCGGAACCGCTTTCCGCCCGCCTCGACGAGGTGCTGCGAGGCCTCGGTGAGCAGCGGATCCTCGCCGCGGACGCACTCCAGGAGCAGGGATTCGACGGAGGCCAGGCGCTCCTTGGCGTCGGCCGCGAGCGCGGTGTCGACGGGAAGCCCGAACGGGCCGGTCCCCTGGATGGCCGGCCCGCCGGACTTCTCAGCGAATGGGTTGCTCACCCAAGACTCCCTACCGGACGAACATGTGGGTCGTGGCCTGACCCGCGAGGTCCAGAACGGGCTGCGGGATCACACCGAGTACCACAGTAGCCGTCACCCCGAGGGCGACCGCGACCGCGGTCGCCGGCCCGGCCACCACGACCGGGCCCTCGGCGTCCGGCTCGCTGAAGAACATGACGACGATCACGCGGACGTAGAAGAACGCGGCGACCGCGGAGGAGATCACGGCCACGACCACCAGGGGCGTCGCGCCGCCCTCGACGGCCGCCTTGAAGACCGCGAACTTCCCGGTGAAGCCGCTGGTCAGCGGGATGCCCGCGAAACCCAGGAGGAAGAAGGCGAAAACGCCCGCGACCACCGGTGACCGCTTGCCGAGGCCCGCCCACCGCGACAGGTGCCCGGCCTCGCCGCCCGCGTCCCGCACCATCGTCACGACGGCGAACGCGCCGATCGAGGTGAAGCCGTAGGCGACCAGGTAGAACATCGTGCTGGACAGGCCGTCCGCGGAGCTGGCGATCACGCCCATCAGCAGGAAGCCCGCGTGCGCGATCGAGGAGTAGGCCAGCATCCGCTTGATGTCGGTCTGGGTGATCGCGATGATCGAGCCGGCGACCATGGTGAGAATGGCCACACCCCACATGACGGGCCGCCAGTCCCACTTCAGCGTCTCGAACGCGACGTAGTAGACGCGCAGGATCCCGCCGAACGCGGCCACGACGGTGCAGGACGCCATCAGCGCCGTGATCGGCGTGGGGGCGCCCTGGTAGACGTCCGGCTTCCACATGTGGAACGGGACGCCGCCGAGCTTGAACAGCAGCCCGACCGACAGCAGCGCGACGCCGGACAGCAGCAGCGTCTCGCTGCCCGCGTCCTTGCCGATCTGGGTGGAGATGTCGGATAGGCGGACGGACCCGGCGTACCCGTACAGCAGCGCCGCCCCGTACAGGAAGAACGCCGAGGAGAACGCGCCGAGCAGGAAGTACTTGACCGCCGCCTCCTGCGAGAGCAGGCGCCGCCGGCGGGCGAGCCCGCACAGCAGGTACAGCGGCAGCGACATGACCTCCAGTGCCACGAACATGGTGAGCAGGTCGTTGGCCGCCGGGAACATCATCATGCCGCCGACGGCGAACATCATCAGCGGGAACACCTCGGTCTGGGTGAACCCCGCCTCGGCGGTGCGCTGCTCGGCCTCGCTGCCGGGCAGGGCGGACGCCTGCGCGGCGAAGTGCCCGCCGGCCTTGCCGTCGCCCCGCTCGGCGATGAGCAGGAGGCTGACCAGCGCCAGCACCAGGATCGTGCCCTGGATGAACAGCGTCGGGCCGTCGACGCCGAGGGCGCCCTCGGCCGCGACGTGGTGCGGGTTGTCGCGCCACGCGAGAGCGATCGTCCACGCGAACCCGCCCGCGAGTCCGAGGAACGCGACCGGCACCTGGATGTAGTAGCGCGCGTTCCGGCCGGCGAACGCCTCGACGAGCACGCCCACGACGGCGGCGCCGAGGACCAGCAGCAGCGGGGCGATCTGCCCGTACTCGATGTGCGGCGCGGGGATGTCACCCCCCTGCGCGAGGACCGCGCTCACCTGACTGGTGGTGCTCATGGACGGGCTCCGTTCTCGGCGACGTTACCGGTGATGTCCGGCGCCGGGTCGTGCTCGCCGACCCGGGCCAGCGTGTGGTCCACCGACGGGTTGATCACGTGCAGCACCGGCTGCGGGAAGAAGCCCATGGCCACGATGATCGCGATGATCGGCGCGATGGCCCACTTCTCCCGGGCGGACAGGTCCTTCATGCCCTCGACCGCGGGCGCCTTGGGGCCGCCCATGGTCCGCTGGTACATCCACAGGACGTAGATGGCGGCGAGCACGACGCCGCTCACCGCGAGCGCGCCCGCCCACTCGTACCGGCTGAACGTCCCGACGATGACGAGGAACTCCGATACGAACGTGGACAGGCCGGGCAGCGACAGCGCGGACAGGCCCGCGATCAGGAACATCCCGGCCAGCACGGGCGCGACCTTCTGCACGCCGCCGAAGTCGGAGATCCGGGCCGACCGCCGCCGGACGATCATGAACCCGACGACGAGGAACAGCGCGCCGGTGGAGAACCCGTGGTTCACCATGTAGAGCGCCGCGCCGGACTGGCCCTGCGACGTCATCGCGAAGATGCCGAGGACGATGAACCCGAAGTGCGAGACCGACGTGTAGGCGATCAGGCGCTTCATGTCGACCTGGCCGATCGCGAGGATCGCGCCGTAGATGATGCTGAGCACCGCGAACCCCAGCACGACCGGGGTCGCCCACTTGGCTGCGCCGGGGAACAGCTCCAGGCAGAACCGGAGCATCCCGTAGGTGCCGACCTTGTCCAGGACGCCGACGATCAGCACCAGCGCGCCCGGCGGGGACTGCTGCGCCGCGTCCGGCAGCCAGGTGTGCACCGGCACCATCGGAGCCTTGATCGCGAACGCGACGAAGAAGCCCAGGAACAGCCACTTGGCCGTCGTCGGGTCGATGTTCATCTTCGACAGCTCGTCGAACATGAACGTGCCCCGCCCGAGGCCGCCCTCGTCGACCGACCGGCTCGACAGCGGGAACAGCCAGATGACGGCGACGAGCATCAGCAGCCCGCCGAACAGCGAGTACAGCAGGAACTTCACCGCGGCGTAGGAGCGCTGCGGGCCGCCGAAGTACCCGATGATGAAGTACACCGGGATGAGCATCGCCTCGAAGAAGACGTAGAACAGGAACACGTCCGTCGCGGCGAACACGCCGATCATCGCCGCCTCGAGCGACAGCAGCAGCGCGAAGTACGTCTTGACCGAGCGCTGTGCTTCGCCCCCATGGCTACGCCCCGCCTCCCCCCGGGGAGGCACGTCCACGCCGCCGGACCGGTCGGCCTCGCCCCACGAGGCCAGCATGACCAGCGGGACGAGGATCACCGACAGCAGGATCAGCACCAGCGCGACGCCGTCGACGCCGAGCGCCCAGTGGACCCCGAACTCCTTGATCCACCAGTACTTCTCGGTGAACTGGAAGCGCGGGCCGCCCGCCTCGAAGCCCGCCGCCATGACCCCGGTGAGGGCCGCGACGAGGAGCGAGACGCCGAGCGAGAACTGCTTGACCAGCGTCTCCCGCTCGCGCGGGATGGCGCTGAGCCCCACCGCGCCCACGAGTGGCAGCGCGATGAGGACGCTCAGCCAGGGAAAGTCGCTCATGACACGTTCACCACCAGGAGCGCCGCGACCACGAGGGCCGCGCCGCCCAGCATCGAAAGGGCGTAGGAGCGGGCGAAGCCGGTCTGGACGCGCCGGAGCCGGCCGGAGCTGCCGCCGACGCCGGCGGCCGTGCCGTTGACGGCGCCGTCGACGCCGCGCCCGTCGAACCAGACCGCGAGCCGGGTCAGCCACTGGCCCGGACGCATCAGCAGCGACTCGTTGAGCGCGTCGCCGTAGAGGTCCTTGCGGGCCGCGACGGTGACGAACGAGCCCTTGGGCGCCTCGCGCGGCACCTTGCGGGCGCCGTACTGCATCCAGGCGATCCCGGCACCGACGATCATCAGGACGAAGGTGGCGGCGCCCGGCGCGGTGAGCCACTTGAACTCGTGCGCGTGCTCGGGCGCCCCGACGACCGGTTCGAGGAACTCGGGGAAGCTGCCGAGGATCAGGAACCCGCCAGCGAAGACGGAGCCGACCGCGAGCAGCATCAGCGGCCAGGTCATGACGGCCGGCGACTCGTGCGGGTGGACGTCGTCCTCCCAGCGCTTCTCGCCGAAGAACGTCATGAACATGACCCGCGACATGTAGTACGCGGTGATCCCGGCGCCGATCAGCGCGCACGAGCCGAGGATCATCCCGGACGTGCCGCCCTTGTCGTAGGCGGCCTCGATGATGCCGTCCTTGGTGAACCATCCGGACAGGCCGGGGAACCCGATGATGGCGAGGTACCCGAGCCCGAACGTCACGTAGGTGATCATCATGACCGTGCGCAGCGCCCCGTAGTGGCGCATGTTCACGTCGTCCTTCATGCCGTGCATGACCGAGCCGGCGCCGAGGAACAGGCCGGCCTTGAAGAAGCCGTGCGCGACGAGGTGCGCGATGGCGAACACGTAGCCCGCCGGGCCGAGCCCGGCGGCCAGCACCATGTAGCCGATCTGCGACATCGTCGACCCGGCGAGGGCCTTCTTGATGTCGTCCTTGCCGCAACCGATGATCGCACCGGCGAGCAGCGTGGCCGCGCCGACGATCGTCACCACCAGCTGCGCCGTCTCGGACATCTCGAAGATCGGCCCGGACCGGACGATCAGGTAGACGCCCGCGGTCACCATCGTGGCCGCGTGGATGAGTGCCGACACCGGGGTCGGGCCCTCCATCGCGTCCAGCAGCCAGGACTGCAGCGGCAGCTGCGCCGACTTGCCGCACGCGCCCACCAGCAGCAGCAGCCCGATGGCCGTCGCGGTGCCGGTGCCGAGCTTGGAGGCGAGCCCCACGTGCTCGGCGCCGGTGCCGAGGACCGAGCCGAAGTCGATGGTGCCGAACGAGGCGAAGATCAGCGCGATCGCGATGATCAGCCCCATGTCACCGACGCGGTTGACCACGAACGCCTTCTTCGCGGCGGTCGCGGCGGTGGGCTTGTGCTGCCAGAACCCGATCAGCAGGTAGGAGGCGAGACCGACGCCCTCCCAGCCGAGGAACAGGATCAGGAAGTTGCCGCCCAGCACCAGCACCAGCATCGACGCCAGGAACAGGTTCAGGTAGGCGAAGAACCGTCGCCGGTCGGGGTCCTCGGCCATGTAGCCGATGGAGTAGATGTGGATGAGCGAGCCCACCCCGGTGATCAGCAGGACGAACGTGATGGACAGCGGGTCCACCAGCAGGTCCATGCCGACCTTGAACGTGCCGACGTCGACGAAGTCCCACAGGTGCAGGGTCCGGCGCCGGGTTTCGGCGTCGTACCCGAGCATCTGCGCGAACATCGCGACGCCCACCGCGAACGACGCCACCGACATCGCGGTGCCGAGCAGGTGGCCCCACCTGTCGGTGCGCCTTCCCCCCAGCAGGAGGATCGCGGCGCCCGCGAGCGGGAGCGCGACGAGGAGCCAGGACGCGGCCTGGACGCCTTCCGCTTTCATCCCTGGCCTCTCAGTACTTCAGCAGGTTCGCGTCGTCGACCGACGAGGACCTGCGGGTCCGGAAGATGGTCATGATGATCGCCAGACCCACCACGACCTCCGCGGCGGCCACCACCATCACGAAGAAGGCGATGATCTGGCCGTCGAGGTTGCCGTGCATGCGGGAGAACGAGACGAACGCCAGGTTCGTCGCGTTCAGCATCAGCTCGACGCACATGAACACCACGATGGCGTTGCGGCGCACGAGGACGCCGAGCGCTCCGATGGTGAACAGGATCGCCGAGAGCGCCAGGTAGTGCCCCGGACTCATTCGCCTGCCTCGCCTTCACTCGCGCCGCCGCCGGCGGCGGGCGTCCCCGACTTGACCGAGCGCCCCTCGGCGTCGGTCTCGCGGACGTCCTCGGTGACCGCCTTCACGGCGGCCACGTCCCGTTCGAGGGCCTCCTCCTCGGAGCCGCCGTACAGGTCGGCGTGCCGCTCGGCGGTGTCGGTGCGGGCCGCGATGACCGGGTTGACCGACAGCTCCGAGGGCGTCCCGTCGGGCAGCAGCGCCGGCATGTCGACGGCGTTGTGCCGGGCGTAGGTGCCGGGGCCCGGCAGCGGGCCCGGGTGGGAGCCTGACAGGAACCGCTGCCGCGACAGGTCCTTCTGCGTCGCCTTCGGCTCGGTGCGCTCGCGGTGCGCCAGCACCATCGCGCCCAGCGCCGCGGTGATCAGCAGGGCGCTGGTCGCCTCGAACGCGAACACGTACTTGGAGAACAGCAGCCGGGCCAGGCCGACGACGTTGCCCTCGGAGTTGGCCTGGGTCAGCCCCGCCGAGCCGCCGAGCGCGGCGTTGCCGACCCCGACGGTGAGCAGGACGAGGAAGCCGACCGCGGCGATCACGGCCCAGAACCGCTGCCCCCGGATCGTCTCCACCAGCGAGTCGGTGGAACTGACGCCGACGAGCATCAGCACGAACAGGAACAGCATCAGCACCGCGCCGGTGTAGACGATCACCTGCACGAACGCCAGGAAGGGCGCGTTCTGGATCGCGTACAGCGCGGCCAGGCAGAGCATCACGGTCGCCAGCAGCAGCGCCGAGTGCACCGCCTTCCGCATGAAGATCATGCCGAGCGCGGCGAGCACCGAGACGACCGCCAGCAGCCAGAAGAAGAACGGCTCGCCGGACTGCTTGTCGGCGACCTCGGCGGCGAGCACCTGCGCGCTCGCGACGGAGCCGGTCACTTGCCCTCACCGCCCTTGCGCGCCTTGTCGCGCTTGGCGTCCTTCTCGCGCTTGACGGCCTGGTCGACGCTCGCGCGTCCGCCGTCTTCCGAAGGAACCTTCGGAGCCGAAGGCGTTCCGCGGGGCGTGGGGGGTCGTCCCCCCTCGGAAGGCGCCGGAGCGGAGGGCGTTCCGGCCGACGGCGATGCCTCGCTCTCCTGGAGGCCGAGGCGGTAGTAGTCCTCCTCGGTGTCGCCGAGCCGCATCTCGTGCGGGGGCGCCTCCATGCCCTCGCGCAGCGGCGCGAGCAGCATCTCCTTGGTGTAGATGAGGCTCTCGCGGCTGTCGTCGGCGAGCTCGTACTCGTTGGTCATCGTGAGCGCCCGGGTCGGGCACGCCTCGATGCACAGCCCGCACAGGATGCACCGCAGATAGTTGATCTGGTAGATGCGGCCGTAGCGCTCGCCGGGCGAGTACCGCTCGTCCGCCGTGTTGTCGGCGCCCTCGACGAAGATCGCGTCCGCGGGGCAGGCCCACGCGCACAGCTCGCAGCCGATGCACTTCTCCAGGCCGTCGGGCCACCGGTTCAGCTGGTGCCGCCCGTGGAAGCGAGGAGCCGTCGGCTTCTTCACCTCGGGGTACTGAACGGTCTCGCTCTTCATGAACATCTGGTGGAACGAGACCCCGAACCCCTTGACCGGGTTCAGGAAATCAGTGAGTCCCACTGGTGACCTCCTCGGAGGGGGTTTCGATCGTGGCCGGCCGGACCGGCTCGCGGGCGCGGCCGTGGTAGTGGGGCGCGTCCATCGGCGGCACCGGGAACCCGCCCGCCGACGGGTCGGTGCGCGGCCCCTGCCCGGCCCCCGGGACGACCTCCTCGCCGTCCTCGCGGCCCCGGACCATCTCCCAGACCACCGTGGCGACCAGCACGACCGCGGCGACCACGGCGGCGGCGATGAACAGCTGCCGCATCTCGTAGCCGTCGTTGCGCAGCGCGCGGATCGTCGCGACCAGCATGATCCAGCCGAGTGAGAAGGGCATCAGCACCTTCCAGCCGAGCTTCATGAGCTGGTCGTAGCGCACGCGTGGCAGCGAGCCGCGCAGCCAGATGAAGAAGAAGATGAACAGGAAGACCTTGACCAGGAACCACAGCACCGGCCACCAGCCGGAGTTGGCGCCCGCCCACACCGTGGAGATCGGCGCGGGAGCGCGCCAGCCGCCGAGGAACAGGGTGGTGGCGAGTGCCGACAGCGTCGCCAGGTTGATGTACTCCGCGAGGAAGAACATCGCGAACTTCAGCGACGAGTACTCGGTGTGGAAGCCGCCGACCAGCTCGCCCTCGCCCTCGGGCAGGTCGAACGGGATGCGGTTCGACTCGCCCATCATCGTGATCACGTACACGACGAACGACGGCGCGAGCAGCACCACGAACCACTTGTCGTGCTGCGCCGCGACGATCTCCGAGGTGGACATCGAGCCCGCGAACATGAACACGGCCACGAACGACAGGCCCATCGCGATCTCGTAGGAGATCATCTGGGCGGACGAGCGCAGCCCGCCGAGCAGCGAGTACGGCGACATCGAGGACCAGCCGGCCAGCACGATGCCGTAGATCCCCATCGACGACATCGCGAGGACGAGCAGCACGGCGACCGGCAGGTCGGTGCCCTGCAGCGCCGTCTGGTGCCCGAACACCGACACCGTCGGGCCGAACGGGATGATGATGAACGAGATGAACGCCGGCACCGCCGACATCACCGGCGCCAGGACGAACACGATCTTGTCCACCTGGCGGGGGACGATGTCCTCCTTCAGCGCCAGCTTGACGCCGTCGGCGAGGCCCTGCAGCAGGCCGAAGGGCCCGGCGCGGTTGGGGCCGACGCGCAGCTGCATCCGGCCGATGACCCGCCGCTCGATCCACATCGTCATCAGCACGGTGACGACGAGGAACACGAAGACGGCGAGGACCTTGCCGCCGACCAGCCACCACGGGTCCGAACCGAAGTCCTGCAGCTGCGGGTCGGGCGCCGGCGCCGCGGCCAGGGAGCTCATCGGATGCCTCCAGCGTTCTCGGTCGCGGTCGCGAGCACCGCGCTCGCGATCTTGACGACGCCTCCCGCCACCGCGCCGAGATCCCGGTGCAGGGCGCAGCCCGCCGAGTTCGTCGGCAGCCACACCACCCGGTCGGGCAGGTCGGGGGTGATCTCGAGCGGGAGCGTGACCTCGCCGCGCGCGGCCGTGACCGTCACGGCGCCGGTGGCGCCGATCTCGGCGGCCGTCGCGGGCGACAGCCGGGCGGCGGCGGGCTTGGCGGTGCCCGCGAGGAACGGCTCGCCGTCCTGCATGCGGCCCCGGTCCAGCAGGAGCCGCCAGGTCGCGAGGAGCGCCTCGCCCCGCTCGGGGTGCGGGGCCAGGCCCTGCGAGACGTTCGGCGCGTCCGGGCGCTCGCCGCGGTACGCGCCGAGGGCGGCCATCTCGCGGCGCGCGGCCTCGGGGCCCGGCAGGCCGAGGTGGACGTCCATCTCGTCGGCCAGGGCCTCCAGCACCCGCAGGTCCGACATCCGCCCGGCGGACTTCAGCACCACCTCGAACGGGCGGCCGCGGCCCTCCCAGTCGACGAACGTCCCGGACTTCTCCGCGACCGCCGCGACCGGCAGGACGACGTCGGCGCGGTCGGTGACCGCGCTCGGCCGCTGCTCCAGGCTCACCACGAACGGGGTGGCCTCCAGCGCCCGGAGCATCGCCTCCGGGTCGGGCAGGTCGTAGGGGTCGACCCCGCCGACGAGCAGCGCGCCGCGCCGCCCGGCGGCCGCCGCCGCGATGATGCCGGCGGTGTCCTCGCCGGGACCGGCGGGCAGGTCGGCGACGCCCCAGGTGCGGGCGACCTCGGCGCGCGCCGCCGGGTCGGCGACGGGACGGCCGATCGGCAGCAGCCCGGGCAGCGCCCCGGCCTCGATCGCGCCGCGCTCACCGGCCCGGCGCGGGATCCACGCCAGCCTGGCACCGGTCGCCTGGGCCACCCGGACCGCCGAGGTCAGCGCGCCCGGGCTGGTGGCGAGCCGCTCGCCGACGAGGATGACCGCGCCTGGCGTCTCCAGGAGCGTGCGGATGTCGGCGCGGGCGTCGTCCCCGATGAGGGAGCCGAGGGTCTCGGCCTCCGCCCCGGGCACCGTCGGCAGCAGCGTGCCGCCGACCTTCCCCAGCCCGCGCGTGGCGAACGGGGCCGCCGCGAACACCTTCACGCGGTTCTTGCGGAACGCCTTGCGGAGCCGCAGGAAGACGATCGGCGACTCCTCCTCCGGTTCGAACCCGGCGAGCAGCACGACCGGCGCCTTCTCGAGGTCGGCGTAGGTCACCTCGATGGGGTGCCCCGCGACGGACGAGGCGAGGAAGCCCGACTCCTCGTCCGACAGCGGCCTGGCCCGGAAGTCGACGTCGTTGGTGCCGAGCGCGATCCGGGCGAACTTGGCGTAGGCGTAGGCGTCCTCGAGGGTGACGCGGCCGCCGGTCAGGACGCCGGCAGACCCGCGCGCCGCCGCGAGGCCGCGCGCCGCGATCGTGAGCGCCTCGGGCCAGGAAGCCGGCTCGAGCTCACCGTCCTCGCCGCGGACGAGCGGCTGGGTGAGCCGCTCGGGCTGGGTCCCGTAGGTGAACGCCCAGCGGCCCTTGTCGCAGTTCCACTCCTCGTTGACCTGCGGGTCGTCCCCGGCCAGCCGGCGCGTGATCTTCCCGCGCCGGTGGTCGGTGCGCATCGCGCAGCCGGACGCGCAGTGCTCGCAGACGCTCGGCTGCGAGACCAGGTCGAACGGGCGCGACCGGAACCGGTACGCGGCGCCGGTCAGCGCGCCCACCGGGCAGATCTGCACGGTGTTGCCGGAGAAGTAGGACTGGAACGGCTTGCCGTCGGCCGCCCCGACCTGCTCCTTCGCGCCGCGGTCGAACAGGTCGATGAACGCGTCGCCGGCGATCTGGTCGGAGAACCGGGTGCAGCGGGCGCACTGGATGCAGCGCTCCCGGTCGAGCAGCACCTGGCTGGACAGCGGGATCGGCTTGGGGAACGTCCGCTTGGCCTCGACGAACCGGGACTCGCCGCGCCCGTTGGACATCGCCTGGTTCTGCAGCGGGCACTCGCCGCCCTTGTCGCAGATCGGGCAGTCCAGCGGGTGGTTGATCAGCAGCAGCTCCATCACGCCGTGCTGCGCCTTGTCGGCGACCGCCGAGGTGAGCTGGGTCTTGACGACCATCCCGGGCATCACCGCGGTGGTGCAGGACGCCTGCGGCTTCGGCATGCCGCGGCCGTTGCCCGCGTCGGGGACCTCCACCAGGCACTGCCGGCAGGCCCCGACCGGGTCCAGCAGCGGGTGGTCGCAGAACCGGGGGATCTGGATGCCGAGCAGCTCGGCGGCCCGGATGATCAGCGTGCCCTTGGGCACCTCGATCTCGAAGCCGTCGATGGTGCACGAGACCATCTCCACCGGCTTGTCCACCGCCGACTTGTCGTCGGTGACGGTCACTTGGCACCTCCCCAGAGGGTGGACTTGGCCGGGTCGAACGGGCAGGCGCCCAGCTCGAAGTGCCGGAGGTACTCGTCCCGGAAGAGCTTGATGGACGAGACGACCGGGCTGGTCGCGCCGTCGCCGAGCGCGCAGAAGGCCCGGCCGAGGATGTTGTCGGACAGGTCGAGCAGGGTCTCCAGGTCCTCCTCGGAGCCCTGGCCCGCCTCCAGCCGCTTCAGCATCAGCTTGTACCAGTAGGTGCCCTCGCGGCACGGCGTGCACTTGCCGCACGACTCGTGCGCGTAGAACTCCGACCAGCGCAGCACGGCGCGGACGACGCAGGTCGTCTCGTCGAAGATCTGCAGGGCCCGGGTGCCGAGCATCGACCCGGCGGCGCCGACGGACTCGAAGTCCAGCGGCACGTCCAGGTGCTCGTCGGTGAAGATCGGCGTGGACGACCCGCCGGGCGTCCAGAACTTCAGCCGGTGCCCCTCGCGGACGCCGCCCGCCATGTCGAGCAGCTCCCGCAGCGTGATGCCGAGCGGCGCCTCGTACTGCCCGGGCCGCGTGACGTGCCCCGACAGCGAGAAGATCCCGAAGCCCTGGGACTTCTCGGTGCCCATCGCGGCGAACCACTCAGGCCCGTTGGCGATGATCGAGGGAACCGAGGAGATCGACTCGACGTTGTTGATGACGGTGGGCCCGCCGTACAGGCCCGCGACCGCCGGGAAGGGGGGCTTGAGCCTGGGCTGACCGCGGAACCCCTCGAGGGAGTCCAGCAGCGCCGTCTCCTCGCCGCAGATGTAGGCCCCGGCGCCGCTGTGCACGACCACGTCCAGGTCGTAGCCGGACCCGAGGATGTCCTTGCCGAGGTAGCCGGCCTCGTACGCCTCCGCCACCGCCTGGTGGAGGCGGCGGATCACGTGCAGCACCTCGCCGCGCACGTAGATGAACGCGAGGTTCGACTTGATCGCGTACGAGCTGATGACGACGCCCTCGACGAGCACGTGCGGGTTGGCCATCATGAGCGGGATGTCCTTGCACGTCCCCGGCTCGGACTCGTCGGCGTTGACGACGAGGTAGCGCGGGTTCGGGCTGGTCGGGGGCAGGAAGCCCCACTTCATCCCGGTGGGGAAGCCCGCGCCGCCGCGGCCGCGCAGGCCGGAGTCCTTGACCGCCTGGACGATCTCGTCCGGCTCCATGCGGAACGCCTTGCGCAGCGCCTCGTAGCCGCCGTCGCGCTCGTAGCCCGCGCGGGTGAACGAGTCGGCCTGGTCCCAGTTCTTGGTGAGGATCGGGGTGAGCGTGGTCACTTGTTCCGCCCCTCCTGCGACCCGGGCTTGACCTCGCCGCTGACCGGCTTGCCCGGTTCCTGCGGCGTCGAGCCCATCTCCTCGGCCTTCACCGGCTCCTCCGGGCGCTCGCGCTCGACGTCCGCGCGGGGCGCCTCCCAGCCGCGCTCCTGCGCGAGCTTGAGCCCGACCAGCGACTCCGGCCCGGCCTGGAGGCCCTCGCCGGCGCGCCCGTCCGGGAACCCGGCGAGCACGCGGGACGCCTCCTTCCAGGTGGCCAGGCTCTCCGGCCCGCGCGAAGGAAGCACTTGCTTACCCGAGCGCAGGTCGTCGACGAGCTGCTTGGCCTTCTCGGGAGTCATGTTGTCGAAGAACTCCCAGTTCACCATCATCACCGGGGCGAAGTCGCAGGCCGCGTTGCACTCGATCCGCTCCAGGCTGACCTTGCCGTCGGGGGTGGCCTCGTCGTGCCCGACCCCGGCGTGCTCGCTCAGCTCGTTCCAGATCTGGTCGCCGCCCATCACCGCGCACAGCGTGTTGATGCAGACGCCGACGTGGTACTCGCCGACCGGCGCGTGCTTGTACTGCGTGTAGAAGGTCGCGACGCCCGTCACCTGCGCCGGGGTGATGCCGAGCTGCTCCGCGCAGAACTCGATCCCGTCCTCGGTGACGTGGCCCTCCTCCGACTGCACCAGGTGCAGCAGCGGCAGCAGCGCCGAGCGCGGCCGGGGGTACCGGCCGATGATCTCCTTGGCGTCGCGCTCCAGCCGCTCGCGGACCTCGGGTCCGTATGTCATCGGTCCACTCCCCCCATGACCGGGTCGATGCTGGCCACAGCAGCGATTCCGTTGGTGGAGACGACCATGCCGCCATCCGAACCACGTGGTGTGCTCATCGGTCCACTCCCCCCATGACCGGGTCGATGCTGGCAACAGCAGCGATGACGTCGGCGACCATGCCGCCCTCCGCCATCGCCGGGGTGGCCTGCAGGTTGACGAAGGACGGCTCCCGGAAGTGGACCCGGTACGGCCGGGTGCCGCCGTCGCTGACCACGTGCGCGCCGAGCTCGCCGCGCGGCGACTCGATGGGCGCGTACGCCTGCCCGGCGGGCACCCGGAAGCCCTCCGTCACCAGCTTGAAGTGATGGATCAGGGCCTCCATCGAGGTGCCCATGATGTGCGCGATGTGCCGGGGCGAGTTGCCCATGCCGTCCGCGCCGATCGCCAGCTGCGCCGGCCAGCCGATCTTCTTGTCCTCGACCATCACCGGGCCCTTGACCGACTGGAGCCGGTCCAGGCACTGCTCGACGATCTTCAGGGACTGCTCCATCTCGTCCATCCGGACGAGGTAGCGGCCGTAGACGTCGCAGGTGTCCTGCGTCGCGACCTCGAAGTCGTAGGTCTCGTAGCCGCAGTAGGGCTGCGACTTGCGCAGGTCCCAGGGGAGCCCCGTCGCGCGCAGCACCGGGCCCGTGACGCCGAGGGCCATGCAGCCGGTCAGGTCCAGGTAGGCGATGTTCTGGGTGCGCGCCAGGTAGACCGGGTTGGCGTCCATCAGCTTGCGCAGCGCCTGGATCCGCTTCGGCATCCGGTCGAGGTAGTCGCGGATCTTGCTGGTCGCGCCGCTCGGCAGGTCCTGCGCGACCCCGCCCGGACGGACGTAGGCCATGTTCATCCGCAGGCCGGTGATCTCCTCGAACAGGTCGAGGGTGTACTCGCGCTCGATGAAGCCGTTCAGCATCACCGTCGTCGCGCCGAGCTCCAGCCCGAACGTGGCGATCGCGACCAGGTGCGAGGAGATCCGGTTCAGCTCCATCATCATCACGCGGATGATCTGGGCCCGCTCCGGCACCTGCTCGGTGATGCCGAGCAGCTTCTCGACGCTCAGGCAGTACGCCGTCTCGTTGAAGATCGGCGCGAGGTAGTCCATCCGGGTGCAGAACGTGGTGCCCTGCGTCCAGGTGCGGAACTCCATGTTCTTCTCGATGCCGGTGTGCAGGTACCCGATGCCCACGCGGGCCTCGTTCACCGTCTCACCGTCGAGCGTCAGGATGAGCCGGAGCACCCCGTGCGTGGACGGGTGCTGCGGGCCCATGTTGACGACGAGCCGCTCGTCGCCGAGGTCCTCCGCGCCGGCGACGACCTGGTCCCAGTCCTGCCCGTTGACGTCGAAGACCTTGCCCTCGGCTGCTTCCTCGGCAGCGTAGGCGTCGTACTCGGTGTACTTCGTGGAACTCATACGTACGACCTCCGCTCGTCGGGCGGGGGGATCTCCGCGCCGCGGTACTCGACGGGGATGCCGCCGAGGGGGTAGTCCTTGCGCTGCGGATGGCCGACCCAGTCGTCGGGCATCTCGATGCGCGTGAGCGCCGGATGGCCGTCGTAGACGATCCCGAAGAAGTCGTAGGTCTCCCGCTCGTGCCAGTCGCTCGTCGGGTAGACCCGCACCAGCGACGGGACGTGCGGGTCGGCGTCGGGGCAGGTCACCTCCAGCCGGACGCGCCGGTTGTGGGTGATCGACAGCAGGTGCACGACCGAGTGGAGCTCGGCGCCGGTGTCCTTCGGGTAGTGCACGCCCGACACGCCCGAGCACATCTCGAAGCGCAGGGACGGCTCGTCCCGCATGGTCCGCGCGACCTCGACCAGGTGCTCGCGCCTGACGAAGAACGTGATCTCGCCGCGGTCGACGACGACCCGCTCGACGGCGTCACCGAAGTGCGGGAAGGCCCGCTCCAGCTCGTCGGCGACCTCGTCGAACTCGCCCGCCTCGGCGGCGCCGCCGGGCCCGCCGTACGGGCGCTGGGCGGACACCTTCGGGCTCTGCCGGATGACGAGCCCGCCGTAACCGGAGGTGTCGCCGGTCGTCCGCGCGCCGAACATGCCCCTGCGGTCGACGGGCTGCTCGCGGCGCTCCTCCTCGGCCTGCGCGGGGAGCTTGTCGGCCCCCTGCTCGGCCCGCTGCTCAGGGTTCTGCGAACTCATGTCACGCTCCCTGTCCGAGCAGCGGGAGCCGCCGGCGCTTGGCCTCTTCGAGCTCGGCGATCTGCTTCTGGCGCTGCGGCCCGAGCTTGGTGTTCTGGATCTTGTCGTGCAGCTTCAGGATCGCGTCCAGCAGCATCTCGGGCCGCGGCGGGCAGCCGGGCAGGTAGATGTCCACCGGGACGATGTGGTCCACGCCCTGCACGACCGCGTAGTTGTTGAACATGCCGCCGGACGAGGCGCACACGCCCATCGCGATGACCCACTTCGGCTCGGTCATCTGGTCGTAGATCTGCCGCAGCACCGGCGCCATCTTCTGGCTCACCCGGCCCGCGACGATCATCAGGTCGGCCTGCCGCGGCGTCGCCGAGGCGCGCTCCATCCCCCACCGGGAGAAGTCGTGCCGGGGGTCGCCGGCGGCCATCATCTCGATGGCGCAGCACGCGAGGCCGAACGTCGCCGGCCAGACCGAGGAACTGCGCGCCCACCCCGCCGCCTGCTCGACCGTGCTCAGCAGGAATCCGCTGGGGAGTTTCTCCTCTAGACCCATGTCAGTCCCACTCCAGACCGCCGCGGCGCCAGATGTAGGCGTACGCGACGAGGACGGTGACGATGAAAAGGACCATCTCGACAAGGCCGAAGAGCCCCATCCGGTCGAACGCGACCGCCCAGGGGTAAAGGAAGATGATCTCAATGTCGAAGACGATGAACAGCATCGCCGTCAGGTAGTACTTGATCGGGAAGCGCCCGCCGCCGACCGGCTGCGGGGTCGGCTCGATGCCGCACTCGTAGGCGTCCAACCGGGCGCGGTTCCAGCGCTTGGGACCCGTGAGCGCGGCCATCGCCACCGAGCCGGCGGCGAAGGCGAAGGCGAGGACCCCAAGCACGATGATCGGAATATAGAGATCCATATCTCTACAGCCTCTCCTCGGGACGTACGACGTTGTACGGGACGGGCCGCCTGCGACCCGCCACCCTAGCCAAGGTGATCAATAGCGCTCCCCTCAGGGGGTCGGGTACTGCACTTTAGTCCGCTCACCTGCGGAAGCATGAATTCCACGCGCGCTCTCATGCCGTCGGCGCCACCTTCTGCATCGCGTTGATGACACGGTCCATCGCGTCGCCGCCCTTGGGGTCGGTGAGGTTCGCGAGGAGCTTCAGCGTGAAGCGCATCAGCGTCGGGTGCGGCAGGCCGTGCGAGGTCAGGAACTTCATGACCCGCGGGTCGCCGATCGCCTGGACGAACACGCGGGCGAGGGTGAAGTAGCCGCCGTGCTCGTCCTTCAGGATGCGCGGGTACTCGTACAGGGTCCGCTCGCGCTGCGCGGGGGTGCGGCGGGCGAGCGCCTGCACCATGATGTCGGCGGCCAGCCGGCCGGACTCCAGGGCGTAGTCGATGCCCTCGCCGTTGAACGGGTTGATCATGCCGCCGGCGTCGCCGACGAGCAGCATCCCGCGGGTGTAGTGCGGCTGCCGGTTGAAGCCCATCGGCAGCGCCGCGCCGCGGATCTTGGAGGTCGCGTGCTCCTCGTCGAACTGCCAGTCCTCGGGCATCTGCGCGCACCAGCTCTTGAGCATGCCGCGGTAGTCGACGCTCTGGAACGCCTTGCTCGTGTTGAGCAGGCCGAGGCCGACGTTGGAGGTGCCGTCGCCGACGCCGAACACCCAGCCGTAGCCGGGCAGGAGGCGCTGGCCGTCCCACAGCTCCAGCCACGCCTCCATGAAGTCGTCGTCGTGGCGCGGGGTCTGGAAGTAGCGGCGGACCGCGACGCCCATCGGGCGGTCCTCGCGCCGCCGCAGCCCCATGGCGAGCGACAGCCGGGTCGAGTTGCCGTCGGCGGCGACGACCAGGGGCGCGTGGAACTCCACCTGCTCGCCCTCGTAGTCGGCGGTGACGCCGGTGATGCGGTCGGTGCGCTCGTCGACGATCGGGCCGGTCACGTTGCAGCCCTGCAGCAGCTGCGCGCCGGCCTTCGCGGCGTGCTCGGCGAGGAGCTGGTCGAGGTCGGTGCGCTTGCGGACGAGCCCGAAGTCGGGGAAGGACGCGAGCTCCGGCCAGGGCAGCTCGACCTTCACTCCACCGCCGTAGATGCGCAGGCCCCTGTTGCGCCCCCAGCCGGGGTCGTTGATGTCGACGCCCATGCCGATGAGGGCGCGGACGGCCCGCGGGGTGAGGCCGTCGCCGCAGATCTTGTCGCGCGGGAAGGTGGCCTTCTCCAGCAGGAAGACGTTCAGGCCGGCCTGCGCGAGCCAATAGGCGGTCGACGATCCGGCGGGGCCCGCCCCGACGACGATGACATCCGCGTGTCGGGTGGAGTCGGTCACGATGGTCCTCTTCGCTCGTTCGCTTGTGAAGTACTTCACAAGGATCCGGTGGGGAGTCTATTCCTTTATCACGACTGGTGGGTACTTCTGGGCCGGTCCAAGTCTGGACCGGTCCCACGCCACCGGCCGCCGCACGTCAGGACGGCTTGACGGCAGGGTTCACCGCGTGGTGCAGCGCGACCACGCCGAAGGTGAGGTCGCGCCAGCGCACCCCGTCCCAGCCCGCGTCCTGGATGAGCCGCGCCAGCCCCGCCTGGTCGGGCCAGGCGAGCGTCGACTCGGCGAGGTAGTGGTAGGAGTCGGGATTCGAGCTGACCCGCGCCAGCAGCGGCAGGCCGTAGCGCAGGTGCGCCTTGTGGCCGAGCGCCAGGACCGCGTTCGGGGGGTGGCTCACCTCGCAGATCAGCAGCCGCCCGCCGGGCTTGGCGACCCGGCGGAGTTCGCGCAGCGCGCGCCCGGTGTCGGCGACGTTGCGGAGCCCGAAGGAGATCGTGACGGCGTCGAAGGAGCCGTCCGCGAAGGGCAGCCGCAGCGCGTCGCCGGCCACGAAGCGCAGGCCCGCGACGCCGGCCTGGCGGCGCACCCCGACGCGCAGCATGCCGAGCGAGAAGTCGCACGCGACGGTGTCGGCCCCGGCCTCGGCGAACGGCACCGACGAGGTGCCCGTCCCCGCCGCGAGGTCGAGGATCCGCTCGCCCGGCCGCGCCTCCAGCGCCCGCACGACCTCCCGCCGCCACCGCCGGTCCTGGCCGGCGGTCATCAGCGTGTTCATCAGGTCGTACCGCTCGGCGGTGCCGTCGAACATCGCCGCGACGTCGGCGGGCTGCTTGTCGAGTGAAGCGCGGGTCATGAATCCACCCTAGGCCGCACAAGCCCCTGAACGAGGGGCCGGGGGTCGGTTCCGCCCACCCGCCACGGGGGAGGCGGAGGAGGCGCGATCAGTCCGCGCGCGGGCTCGGCGCGTCCTCCTTGGCGACCGACCGCTCGAACCTCTCGCGCTGCGAGCGCACGCCCCCGGCGACGGCCGCGGACATCCGGTCGCGCTGCGCGGACAGCAGGACGTAGCTGACGATCCCGCTGATCAGCAGGGACAGCAGCAGGAGCAGGAACCCGCGGGCCCCGAAGAGCGCGAGCACGCCCGCGGTGACCGCGAAGATCGCGGCCCTGGCGAGGGTGTAGAGGATGACGGAACGCATGGCCCTTCGAGGTTATCCCCGGCCCGCACCGATCTCTCCGCGGGGTCTAGCTCAGCACGTCCAGGAAGAGGGCCGGGTCCACGTTGCCGCCCGAGAGGATCGAGACGTAGGTGCGGCCCTCGGGAAGCTCCGCGCGGCGGTACAGGTAGGCGGCGGTGGCGACGGCGCCCGCCGGCTCGGCGACGAGGCGGGCCTCGCGGGCGAGGCGGCGCATCGCCTGCCGGATCTCGTCCTCGGTGACCGTGACGACGGCGTCCACGTGGGCCCGCATGTGCGCGTACGGCAGGTCGCCGACCCGCTGGACGCGCAGCGCGTCGGCGATGGTGCGGCCCGTCTCCTCCGCCGGCCACTCGACGGGACGTCCCGCCACCATCGAGGCGCGGGCGTCGGCGGCGAGCTCCGGCTCGACTCCGACCACCTTCGCCTCCGGGCGCAGCGCCTTGACCGCGGCCGACACCCCCGCGATCAGGCCGCCGCCGCTGACCGGGACCAGCACGACGTCCACGTCCGGGCGGTCCTGGACGATCTCCAGCCCGGCGGTGCCCTGCCCGGCGATGACCCGGGCGTCGTCGTAGGGCGGGATCAGCGAGAAGCCGTGGGCGGCGGCGAGCTTGTCCGCGGTCTCGGCGCGGGCCTGGGAGGTCGGCTCGACGTGGACGACCTCGGCGCCGAGCGCGACGCACGCGTCGACCTTCACCGCGGGTGCGGTGTGCGGCATGACGAGGACGGCCTTGGTCCCGAGGGCGCGCGCGGCGTAGGCGACGGCCTGCGCGTGGTTGCCGCTGGAGTGCGTGACGACTCCGCGCTCGCGCTCCCGCGGGTCGAGGGAGGAGATGGCGGAGTAGGCGCCGCGCAGCTTGAACGCGCCGATCGGCTGCAGCGACTCGGCCTTCACCAGCAGCGCGGGCGCACCGGAGGCGGACGGGGCGGGGTCGCGGCGGAACGGGACGAGCGGGGTCCGGACGGCGACCCCCGCGATGCGCTCGGCGGCCCGCTCGATCTCCGGCAGCGTAACGAGATCGGACATGCCCGGGAGACTACTTCTCCCGGGCCGCCGAGGGGGGTTGGCGGCGTGACATGGCAGGTCAGCGGGGGTCAGGGTGATCACAGTGACCCATGCCGGAATCACCGTGCGTCATCGCTCCAGTTCACCGGACTACGGTCGGTGATCTTTTCCGAAAACAAGGGAGAAATCGGTCTTGACCCGCCACACTGTTAAACAGTCCACCCGCGCCGAAGGCGGGACAAAGGGGGAGAGAAAACGTGGAAAGCACGAGCGAGCGCCTGCTGACTCCAGGAGAGGTCGCCGCCCTCTTCCGGGTCGACCCGAAGACGGTCACCCGGTGGGCCGCCGCGGGCCGGATCAGCAGCATCCGCACTCCGGGGGGCCACCGGCGCTTCCGCGAGTCCGAGGTGCACGCGCTGCTGCGCGGCGAGGAGCCCGTCGCCGAGCATTCGGCCCACTGACGCGGTCCCGCCTCCCGGACCCGCGGTCCTGAACCGCCCGGACCGCCCGCCGAAGCAGTCCTTGGCCGAAGGCAGTCCTCGCCGGGCGGCCGGGGCGCCCGCCGCCCCGCTCCCGCTCATCTCCCAGTGCTCACTTTCCGGTCCCACAGCTCACTTTCCGGGCTCGCTCCCCGGCGCTCCAAGACCGCGTTCGCGGCGCCCGCTCCTCGCGGCTCGGCCTTTCGGCGGTTCGCCTTTCGGCGGCCCGGCCTTCGGGGCTCACTCTTCGGGGCCGCCCGCCTTCCACTCCTCGAACCGGCGGAGCAGGTCGGCGTCCTCGTCCTGCCAGCGGCGCCGCCGTTCCGCCAGCTCCTCCTCGGTGAGCGACTCCTCCAGCAGCCGGTCGTAGTCGGGGTCGTCCGGACCGATCTCGATGTAGGCGTCGGCGATGATCCGTCCCTCGCCCGCCTGCGCCCCGGACTCGCCGCCGTCGGTGACAACGCTGTGGGGGACCCGGAGCGTGCCGTCGGGAAGCCGGATCACGTACATCGTCGATCACCTTCGCCGTCTGTCGTCGGGCGGCCTGACATCTCGCGTCCTAGATCCCGTACTTGCGGTTGAAGAAGAGCATGACCTCGAGTGCCGTGCGGATGTTGCCGGCGAGCATATCGACCAGCGCGGGCCGCTGCCGGGAAGAGATCGCGGCGAACGCGTCGGCGAAGAACTCGCGGCGGCCGAGGGCGTTCGGCTGCTTGTGGAACGCGCTCGCCAGGTAGGGCAGGCACTCCTCGTACAGCTGCCGGAAGGCGGGGCTGTCGGACGTCCACTCGCCGTCGTCGCCGTCGATGTCGTCGAGCGCGTGCCCGACCTCGTGCAGCATCACGTCCGGCGTCGGGGACGGCCGGTCCCCCACGACGATCTTCCGGTCGCCGTACGCGCCGGCGCAGATGTCCCAGGTGGCGCGGCCCGAGGGCAGCGGCCGGTCGCGCAGGTGGCCCATGTCGTCGAGCTGGGGGACGCCGCCCGGGCCGACGTAGATGCCGTCGAGGCCGTTCGCCAGCTTCTCCTTCAGCGCGTCCGGCAGCGACGCCAGGCTGTCGACGGCGCCGATCACCTCGGGAGGCGGCGGCCCCTGCCGGGCGTCCCACTGCCGGTGCAGGACGTCCTCCAGCACGCCGCAGTCGCGGCGCCCGTCGGCGGCGTGCGGCATGCCGGGCGGGTGGGGCTCCACCCGCGGCCGGTCGTCGTCCAGCTCGAAGTCGCTCCAGGAGTAGTCGCCCGACCGCGGCCTGCCGTGCCCGCGCCGCCCGAGCCGGCCGGTCATCCCGAGCCGGCCGCCCGCGGTGTCGACCGGGCCGGCCTCCGAACGCTCGGGACCGAGCGCGTAGTCGTCGTCGCGGCCCGCCTTGCGGAACCGGCCGAACCGGTCGCGCGGCTGGTTGCTGCGCGGCCTGACCTGCCCCGAGTCGGGCGGGGACGGCGAGTAGGCGACCTCGTCGCGGGCCGCCTCCGCGCGGAACCGTCCGCCGCGGAACGTCTCCCGGGGCTTGCGGTGCACGCCTTTGAAGCGCATCGGGCTCCTCTGTCAGCGGGACCCGCGGGGGTATCGGGCGGCGCGCGCCGCCCGACCGGGCTCCCGAAGGAAGGGTAAGCCGGAAGCCGACTCCCCGTCATCCCGGGGAGTCACGGGACCGCGGCGCTCCGCCGCCGTCAGGCGTAGGAGTGCAGGCCGGAGAACATGTAGTTCACGCCGAAGAAGTTGAACAGGAGCGCGGCGAAGGCGACCAGCGAGAGGATCGCGGCCTTGCGCCCCTTCCAGCCGGCGGTGGCGCGGGCGTGCAGGTAGGCGGCGTAGATGATCCAGGTGACGAAGGACCAGATCTCCTTGGGGTCCCAGCCCCAGTAGCGGCCCCACGCCTGGTCGGCCCAGATGGCGCCCATGATGATCGCGGCCGTCCAGATCGGGAAGGCGAACATCGTGACCCGCATCGAGAGCCGGTCGAGGGACTCCACCGAGGGGAGGCGCGACAGCACGCCGCCCGCCGCGACCCCGCCGCGCGACTCCGCCCGCTCCTTCACCAGGTACAGGACGGTCGCGGCGCCCGCCACCGTGAACGCGCCGGTCGCGATGATCGCGGCGGTCACGTGGATGGCGATCCAGTAGGAGTTCAGCGCCGGGCTGACCGGGCCCACCGAGTCGTACAGCCAGATGTTGGCGACGCCGAGCGCGATCACCGCGGCGGCCATGACGAACGCGCCGAGGAAGCGCGCCCGGTAGCGGAACATGACGACCATGAACGCGGTGACGGCCGCGAAGGCGATGGCGGTGAGGAACTCGTACATGTTCCCCCACGGCCACCGGTTCGCGGCGAGCCCGCGGGTGACGAGGACGCCGAGGTGCGCGCCCCAGCCGAGCACGTTCAGCAGGACGGCGAGCTTGATCCAGTCGACCTGGGGCCGCTCGGCACCGTCGCCGGCGTCCGCGCCGCCCTCCGCCGCGACCTCGCCGGACCCGGCGCCGGCGGCGGCGGTCCCGGCCTCGGCGCCGGCGGCGCCCACCAGCACCTTCGCCTCGGCCTTCGAGGTGCTCTCCGCCGAGCCGGCGGCGTGCACCGCGCGGCGGCGGCCGAAGCCCATGTCGGCGGCGTAGGCGACCAGCGCGATGATGTACATCACCACGGTGGTCAGCATGAGCTTGTCGCTCAGGTTCGCGAGGTCGGCGTGGCTCACCTCGTCACTCCTTCGGTTCGGTCGCCGCACCCGAGGGGCCGTCGGCGGCGGGGTCGGTCTCGCCGGGCTCGGAAGCGGGCCCGTCCTGCGGACCGCGCAGCGCGGTCACGATTTCGTCGAACTCCGAGGTCGGGTTCCCCAGCGTGAGACCGCCGACCTCCACAACCGTACGCCCGCCCTCTCCGGCGCTCGCACGGACCCACACCCTGCGCCTGCGGACCATGAACGAGGTCGCGACGCCGAGCACCGCGAGGACGGCGGCGATCAGCGCGGGGATGCGGCCCGGGTCGCGGTTGACCGACAGGCTCGTCCACTCCTTGAGGCCGTCGAAGGTGACGGTGCCGGCGCCGTCCGGCAGCTTGAAGCTCTCCCCCGGCTCCAGCAGCTTCTGGCCGCCCTTGACCGGCTGGAGCGTCCTGCCGACGCCCTCCAGCTTGTAGACCGACTGGGGGCTGCCGGAGTCCAGGCCGAGGTCGCCCTTGAACGCGGTGATCGTGACGACCGGGCGGATCGGGGCGGGGAACGCCGAGACGATCTGCTTGCCGTCCTCGCTCGCCACCGCGGTCGGCCACAGGATGGCGTAGAAGGCGAGCTGGTCGGGCTCGGCGTCGGGGACCTTGATGACGCCCTCGGACGTGAGGTTCCGCGGCTCCATCTCCAGGAACGGGACCGAGTCCTGGAAGGCGACGTTCCCCTTGGCGTCCCGGACGGTGAACACCGGCGCGTACCCGTGGCCGAGCAGGTACACCTTGGCGCCGCCGACCTTGAGCGGATGGTTGATCTGCAGGTCGTAGGGCTTGCTGCGGGCGTCCGGGCTCGACCGGTAGTGGATCTTCGCGTTGAACGACGTCGCCTGGCCGCGCTTGTCACCCTCCGCCTCGTACTCGGCCCTGAAGTCGTCCAGCGTGATCGTGAACGGGGCCAGCTCGCCGCCGCTGAACGCGCGTCCGGGCTGGAACTGGTCGTAGAGGCCGAGCGAGTTGGCGAACGTCTTGCCCTCGGTCAGCAGGATGTTGCCCCGGTAGCCGAAGAGGTTGCCGAGGCCGAGCGCGAACAGCAGGGCCAGCAGCGCGAGATGGAAGAGCAGGTTGCCCGTCTCGCCGAGGTAGCCCTTCTCGGCGGACGCGGCGCCGCCGGAGACGTCCACGCGGAAGCGGCGCCCGCGCAGCGCCGTGCGGGCCTCGGCGAGGACCTCCTCCGGGGAGGCGTCGGTCTCGTACACCGCCGACTGCGGCAGCCGCGCCAGGTTGCGGGGGGCCGCGGGCGGGCGGGCCCGCATCGACCTGTAGTGCTTGACGGCGCGCGGGATGACGCAGCCGGCGAGCGAGACGAACAGCAGGATGTAGATGGCCGCGAACCACGGGGCCGCGAACACGTCGAACATCGAGAACCTGTCGAGCCAGGGCCCGAGCGTCTCGTGCTCGTCCAGGTACGCGGCGACCTTCTCCGGCGCCTGGCCCCGCTGCGGCAGGATCGAGCCCGGCACCGCGCCGAGCGCCACCAGGAACAGCAGGATCAGCGCGGTCCGCATCGTGGTGAGCTGCCGCCAGCCCCACCGCAGCCACCCGAGCGGCCCGATGCCGGAGGGCCGCGGCACCTCCTGCGGCGCCTGCCGCGCGGCGGGCGCGGCGGTGCCGGTCTCCTCGGTGCCGGTCTCCTCGGTGCCGGTCTCCTCGGTGCCGGTCTCCTCGGTGCCGGTCTCCTCGGCGCGGCCGGTGCCGGCGTGGTCGGTGTTGGTGTCAGTCATCTCAAATCACCGGTTCGAAGCCGCTGATCCACGACCTCAGCTCGATCGTCAGGTCACCCCACAGGCCGCTCACGAGCAGCACCCCGATGAGGACGAGCATCCCCCCGCCGATCCGCATGACCAGGGGGTAGTGGCGCTTCACGGCGCCGAACGCGCCGAGTGCCCTACGGTAGGCGATCGCGGTGGCCACGAACGGCAGGCCGAGCCCCGCGCAGTACGCCAGCGACAGCAGCGCGCCGCGCCAGGCGCTGGCCTCGGTGATCGCGAGGCCCTGCACCGCGCCGAGCGTCGGGCCGATGCACGGCGTCCAGCCCAGCCCGAACAGGACGCCGAGGAGCGGCGCCCCGGCGAGCCCGGCGGCCGGCAGGCGCCCCGACTTCACCGTCCGCTGCAGGCCCGGGACGAACCCCATGAACGCCAGGCCGAAGACGATCGTGATGACGCCGAGGACGCGGGTGATCGTGTCCTGGTACTCCAGCAGCCACCGGCCGAGCCCGCCGAAGACCGCGCCGTAGCTGACGAAGACGACGCTGAACCCGGCGACGAACAGCAGGACCCCGGCGAGGAGCCGTCCCCGCCGCTGCTCGGCGAGGTCGGCGCCGGTCATGCCCGTCACGTACGACAGGTAGCCCGGCACCAGCGGCAGGACGCACGGCGAGGCGAACGAGACGAGCCCGGCGAGGGCCGCCAGCGGCGCCGCCGCCACGAGCGACCCGCTCACGACCGTCTCGTCCAGGGAGCTCACTTCTCCGCGAGGACCTTGCCGACCAGGGGATTCAGCTTGGTGTAGGTCGTCGCGCCGATGATGCGGGCGGCGACGCGGCCCTGCCGGTCCAGGACGAGCGTGCTCGGGATCGCGCTCGGCGGGACGTCCCGGAACGCCAGCGTCACGCGGCCGTCGGCGTCGAAGAGGCTGGGGTAGGTGACCTTGAACTTGCGCTCGAACGCCTGCGCGTTGGGCTTGGCGTCCTTGAAGTTGACGCCGAGGAACTCCGCGCCCTGCGCCTTCTTCTCGTCGTAGACCTGCTGGAGGGACGGCGCCTCGCCGCGGCAGGGCGCGCACCACGACGCCCAGAAGTTGACCACGACGACCTTGCCCTTGAGGTCCGCCAGCTTGAACGCCTTGCCGTCGAGCTGCTCACCGCCGACGTTCGACAGGCCCTTGCGGTCGGCCGGCTTGTACTCGGTCACGTTGCCGTTGCCGGAGATGAAGCGGTTGTCACCGCCGTCCGGCCCGCCGTCGGCCGCGCCGGTGCCGGCGCAGCCGGCGAGCAGCGCGCAGAGCGCGGCGGCGGCCCCCGCCCGGAAGGGGGCGCGGGAAGGCGAGATGCGGCGGGGGTTCACGTGCCCCTCCTCGGTACTACAGGGCTTCAGTACAAGGCGTTCACGACCGGCGTTCAGCGCGAGGCGCCCGCTTCGGGACGTCCGGCGCGAACGCTCGGCACAGGGTGTTGAGTACTACAAGATGTAGTACACAACTTAGCGGTGCGGTCAGGCACCCGCGACACTGGGGCCCTTCGCGATCCCGGCCGCGGGCTCGCAGTAGGAGACCTCCACCAGCCGGCTGCCCTCGAACACCAGGCTCGTGAGGCTGGCCAGCGAGCACTCCCGCCGGGCCGGGTGGTGCCACAGCCTGCGGCGCTCGGCGTGCAGCCGCAGGATCCAGATCGGCAGCTGGTGGCTGACGCAGACGGCCTCGTGGCCGCGCGCCGCGTCCCGGGCCCTGATGACGGCGGCGCGCATCCGGGCGGCGAGCATCTTGTACGGCTCGCCCCAGGACGGCCGGAACGGGTTGACGAGGTGGCGCCAGTGCTCTGGGCGGCGCAGCGAGCCGGTGCCGATCCCGAACGTGAGCCCCTCGAAGTGGTTGCCGGCCTCGATCAGGCGGTCGTCCACCGTGACGGGCAGGCCGAACGCGTCGGCGAGCGGAGCGGCCGTCTCCAGCGCCCGCTGCATCGGCGAGGAGAACAGCGCGGTGACGTCCCGGTCGCCGAACCACCGGGCGGCGGCCTTCGCCATGAGGACGCCGTCCTCGCTGAGGCGGTAGCCGGGCAGCCGCCCGTAGAGGATTCCCTCGGGGTTGTGCACCTCGCCGTGCCGCAGGAGGTGAACGATCGTGGTCTCAGTCATGGCGTCGCCAGATTACCCGCGCCGCCCGCCCGCGCCGTCGCCGCCTCCTCCCCGCGACCGGCGGACGGGACGGCGGACAGGACGTCGGACGGGACGTCGGGCACGGCGGCGCGCAGGGCGTTCACGGCGGCGCGGATCGCGGGGCGGCGGGCGGCCTCCTCGCGCCAGACGGCGTAGACGCGGCGCGACATCGGGGCCGACAGCGGGACGATCGCGACGCCGGGCGGGACGTCGCAGCGGCCGAGGCGGGGCAGGATGGCGTTGCCGAGCCCCCCGGCGACCAGGGAGAGCTGGGTGGCGAACTCGTAGGCCATATGGTCGATCTTGGGCTCGCTGTCGATGGCGCGCAGCGTGCGCAGCAGCCAGTCGCAGCAGATGCTGTCGGGCGAGGAACTGATCCAGGTGTCCCCGGCGAGCTCTTTGAGGTCGACCGTGTCGCGGCCGGCCAGATCGTGGTCCTCCGGCATCGCCACGTCGGCGACGTCCTCGCAGATGACGCCCTTGTGCAGGCCCTCGGGGAGCGGGAGCGGCTCGTTGTTCCAGTCCTGGACCACCGCCATGTCGAAGTCGCCGCGCAGGACGAGCGGCATGCTGCGCATGGGGTCCTCCTCGCGGAGCAGGACGCGCAGCTCGGGGTGGTCGGCGCGTAGGGCCTGCAGCGCGGCGGGCATCAGCCCGCGGATCGCGGTGGGGAACGCGGCCACGGTGAGCTGACCGACGACCGAGCCTCGGTGCGCCTCCAGGTCGGCCTGCGCCTGCTCGACGAGCGAGAGGATCCGCTCGGCGTGCGCGACGAGCAGCTCGGCGGCGTCGGTGAGGCGGACGCCGCGGCCGTTGCGTTCGAGGAGCTTCTGCCCCGTCTCGCGCTCCAGCTTGGCGAGCTGCTGGGACACCGCCGACGTGGTGACGTGCAGGACGTCCGCGGCGGCGCTGACCGAACCGTAGGTCGCCACCGAGTGCAGAGCGCGCAGGCGTTCCAGATCAAGCATGAAGCAATACTAAAACGAGGTGTCAAGAAGTTCTCGCTTGTCCTAAAGCGAGTGTTTCCTCACGATCGAGGCATGAAATCGCGCCACGTCCTGCTGGCCACCCTGATCGCCGCCCTCTGGGGCTTCAACTTCGTGCCCATCAAGGTGGCCCTGGACGACCTCCCGCCGCTGCTCATGGCCGCGCTGCGGTTCACCGCCGCGGCGGTGCCCGCGGTCTTCCTCGTCCGCCGCCCGCCGGTCGCCGCCCGCTGGTTCGTCCTGGTCGGCGTCCCGCTCGGCGTGGGGCAGTTCGGCCTGCTCTTCCTCGGCATGAGCATGGGCATGCCCGCCGGTCTGGCCTCGGTCGTGCTCCAGGTGCAGGCGATCTTCACGGCGCTGTTCGCGGGCCTGCTGCTGGGCGAGCGCGTCGGCCGCCGCCAGGTCGCCGGGATGGTCGTCGCGTTCGCCGGCGTCACGCTGCTCGGCTTCGCGCAGGGGGAGGGCGGAAGCCCGGTGGGGGCGTTCCTGGTCTGCCTCGGCGGCGCGGCCGCCTGGGGTCTGGCGAACGTCGCGATGCGGGGGATGAACCAGTCCACCGGGGAGCCGGTCGACGCGTTCGCGTTCATGGTGTGGATGTCGCTCGTCCCGCCGCTCCCCCTGCTCGCCCTCTCGCTGATCTTCGAGGGGCCGGGGGCCGTGCCGGAGGCGGCGCGCGACCTCTCGCTCGCCGGGGTCGCCTCGATGGCGTTCATCGCCTACGTCGCCACGCTGTTCTGCTTCGGCGGATGGGCGTGGCTGATCCGCCGGTACGAGGCCGGCACGGTCGCCATGTACTCGCTGCTCGTCCCGCCGTTCGGGCTCGTCTCGGCGGCGCTGCTGCTGGGCGAGCACGTGAACGCGACGCGGCTGGGCGGGGCCGCTCTGATCATCGCGGGGGTCGCGGTCGGCAGCGTCCGGTTCCGCGGCCGCGGGGTGCCCGTCCCGCCCGCGCCGGCCGTGGCGGCCGCACCGCCCCCACCGGTCGAACCCGCCGCGCCGATCGAACAGTCCACGCCGGTCGAACCGGCCGCGCCGTCGGCGTCCCCCGCTCCGGCCGCCCGGCCGGCCCGAACGAGGTGAGATCCATGCACGGAATCCACGCGTCGCTCGTCACGCCGTTCACCCGCTCCGGCGAGGTGGACGCCAAGTCCCTCGAACGCCTCGCCCGCCACTGCCTGGAGAACGGCGCGGACGGGCTGGTCGCGCTCGGCACCACCGGCGAGGCCGCCCTGCTGAGCGCCGCCGAGCAGCGGACGGTGCTGGAGGTGTGCCGCGCCGTCTCGATCGAGCACGGGACGCCCCTGACGGTGGGCGCCGGCACGATCGGCACCGAGGACTCGATCCGGCAGGCCCGCGAGCGCGCTCCCCTGGCCGACGCGCTGCTCGTCGTCGTCCCGTACTACCTGCGGCCGTCGGACGAGGGCGTCATCGACCACTTCGCCGCCGTCGGCGCCGCCGTGGACGTCCCGCTGATCCCCTACAACGTGCCGTACCGGACGGCCAAGCCGCTGTCGGCCGACGCGCTCCTGGCGATCCTCGCGCTCGACTGCGTCGTCGGGATGAAGCACTGCGCGGGCGCGATCGACCAGGACACCCTCGCCGTGCTGGCCGCCAACCCCGGCAAGGCGATCCTTTCCGGGGACGACGCCTACATCTACCCCATGCTCCAACTCGGTGCGGCGGGCGGCGTCGCCGCGTGCGCCTGCCTCGCCCCGGCCGCCTACGCGGCCATGGCGCGGGCCACGCGGGAGGGGAACGCCGCGCGGGCGCTGACCTTCCACAACGCCCTGCTTCCCATGGCGGAGGCGCTGTTCTGCGAGCCGTCCCCGGCCGTCCTCAAGGCGTGCCTCGCCGACGAGGGGGTGATCGACGACCCCGCGGTGCGCGCTCCCCTGCACGCACCGCGCCCCGAATCGGTCGTCGCCGCCCTGAGGGCGTTCCGCGCCCTGCCGTTCTAGGACGGCGTCGCCTGGGCGGCGGCGCGGGCGGCGTGCGGTAGGGCCTCGAGGACGCGCTCCAGCGCCTCCTCGTCGTGCGCTGCCGACAGGAACCACACCTCGTACGCCGAAGGCGGCAGGTACACGCCGTGCTCCAGCGCGGCGTGGAAGAAGGCCGCGTAGGGCTTGGGGTCCTGCCGCTGGGCGGCGGCGAAGTCGCCCACCGCGCCGTCGGTGAAGAAGATCGAGAAGAGGTTGCCCGCGTTCTGCAGCGTGTGCGGGACGCCCTCGCGCTCCAGCGCCTCGGACGCGGCCTTGGACACGATCTCGGCCGAGCGGTCGATCGCGGCGTAGACCTCGTCGGTGGCGTGCCGGAGGGTGGCGAGCCCGGCGGCGGTGGCCAGCGGGTTCCCCGACAGGGTGCCGGCCTGGTAGACGGGCCCGGCGGGGGCGAGGTGGTCCATGACGTCGGCGCGCCCGCCGAACGCGGCGGCGGGCAGCCCGCCGCCCATCACCTTGCCGAACGTCACCAGGTCGCCGGGCACGCCCTCGATCCCGAACCACCCGGAGCGCGACGCGCGGAACCCGGTGAGGACCTCGTCGATCACCAGGAGCGCGCCGTACCGCTCGCACAGCCGCTTCAGCAGCGCGTTGAACCCGGTCAGCGGCGGGACCACGCCCATGTTGCACGGCACGGCCTCGGTGATGACGCAGGCGAGGTCGTTGCCGTGGTCGTGGAAGGCCGTCTCCACGGCCGCGACGTCGTTGTAGGGGAGGATCAGCGTGTCGGCCGTTGTGGCGCCGGTCACGCCCGGCGTGTCGGGGAGCCCGAACGTGGCGACGCCGGAGCCCGCCGCGGCGAGCAGCGAGTCCACGTGCCCGTGGTAGCAGCCCGCGAACTTCATGATCTTGGTGCGCCCGGTGAACCCGCGGGCCAGCCGGATCGCCGACATCGTCGCCTCGGTCCCCGAGTTGACCAGCCGGACCTTCGCCGCCGGGGTGCGGGACACGATCTCCTCGGCGAGCTCCACCTCGCCCTCGGTCGGCGCGCCGTAGGACGTGCCGCGCCCGGCGGCGTCCCGCACCGCGTCGACGACGGCCGGGTGCGCGTGCCCGAGGATCATCGGACCCCACGAACACACCAGATCGACATAGGTATTGCCGTCAGCGTCGGTAAGGTACGGACCACGCCCGGACGCCATGAAACGGGGCGTTCCGCCAACGGCGCCGAAGGCGCGGACCGGGGAGTTGACGCCGCCGGGGACAACGGCGGCGGAACGGTCGAACAACTGCCGGGAGCGATCGATGTCAGTCACGGTTGCAGTCTCTCAGTTGCAGTTCGGCGACTTGCCTTGACCCGGCGGCGTATGGGCCGATATTCCACCAAGTACGACATCGGAGGGATGGCTTTCACCGTGGTCAACGGCTGGACGGTCCCGGGCTTCACCCACGAACGCGAACTGGGCGGCGGAGCCTCGGGCCGGGTGGTGCTGGCGGTCGACGACATGACCGGCACGCGGGTCGCGATCAAATACCTCGACCCGGCGCTCGGCGCCGACGAGGCGTTTCTCGCGCGCTTCCGCGTGGCGGCACGGGACCTGTCCCAGCTGGAGGACCCGAACGTGGTCGACTTCTACGACTTCGTGGAGACCGCCGACGGCGCCGCCATCGTGACGCAGTACGTCGAGGGCGTGAGCCTGCGGCGCATGGTCGCCGCGCAGGGCCCGAGCGGCCCCCTCGCGGCGCTGTCGATGCTGGGCGGGACGCTCCTCGGCCTCGCCGTCGCGCACGAGCAGGGCGTCGTCCACGGCTCGATGCGTCCGGCGAACATCCTGGTCGACGGCGAGGGCAACGCCCGGCTCACCGACTTCGCGACGGCGGCCGCGGGCACCGAGGCGCAGCTCGCCCCGCAGTACGCCGCGCCCGAGCTGTGGGACGGCGCGCCCGCCACGGTCGCCACCGACCTGTACGCCGCCACCGCGATCTTCTACGAGTGCCTCACCGGACGGCCCCCGTACGCGGGCCGCAACATGGCGCGGCAGCACCGCGAGGCGCCGATCCCCGCCGACGAGGTGCCGGGCCCGCTGCGCGACCTGATCCACCAGGGGCTGGCCAAGGAGCCGGAGGAGCGCCCGAAGTCGGCCGCCGACTTCCTCGGCGCGCTGGAGGACGCCGCCGTCTCCGCCTACGGGCCGTCCTGGGAGGCGCAGGGCCGCGGCCGCCTCACCGAGCTCGCCGGGCAGGCGGCCCAGCAGCCCGAACCGCCGAAGCCGAAGCCGTCCCGCAGCAGCGGCCGCACCCCGGTCGTCACCGGAAAGCAGGGCGGCGGAAAGTCCCGGACGCGCTGGGTGGTCGCAGCCGTCGCCGTCGCGGCGGTCGTCGCCGCCGGGGCCGGCGCGGCGGTCATGCTCAAGGGCGGCACGTCGCTGGGCGGCGACAAGCAGCCGCCCGAGCCGACGCCCGCGCAGAGCAGCAGCCCGCAGCCGACGCTGCCGGTCGGCGGCGTCGACCCCGCGCCGCTCGTCGCCCGCATCGACCAGGCCGTCGCCAAGACCCCCGGCGCCGCGTTCAGCTACCGCCAGACCGGCTGCTGCGCCTTCCCGGCCAGCGGTCAGGGGACGATCGGGACGGTCCAGGGCGGAACGCCGTCCTACACGCTCACGCTGGCGGGGACCGGCGCGGCCCGCAAGCCCGTACGGGCCGTCATCGTGCAGGACCGGCTGTACGTCCGCGCGGGCAAGAAGTGGCGGCAGTCGGCGCTCGGCGGGCGCGGCTACCCGGCCGTCGCCGACCAGGTCCGCCAGGGCGGCTCGGTCGCGAACCTGACGGCGCTGCTGCGCTCGGCGACCAAGCTCAGCAAGTCTGGAGCGATCTACGAGGGCGAGGCGCCCGCGGCGAAGCTGGCGCAGGACCCCGGAGTCGGCCCCCTGTACACGCAGATGTCGCGGGCGACGGGCGCGCAGCAGATCGCGTTCGCCATCAAGCTCGACGCCGGTTTCCGCCCCGTGAAGTTCTGGGTGCGCGCCGGCCCCGAGAAGGGCCGCAACCAGATGCAGCGCGGCTCCTACAGCGCCTGGGCCCGCAAGCCCGCCATCCAGCCCCCCCACTAACCCACCCGACCGCACTCGACTCGGCCGCACCCCCGGTCAACCCCGCTCCAGCCGACCGCACCCGGGTCGTACGCGCCCGGTCGGCCGTGGTCCGGTCGGCCGTGGTCCGGTCGGCCGTGGTCCGGTCGGCCACGCCCCAGTCGACCGCGCCCCGGGTCGGCCGCGCCCGGGGCGTTCGCGCCCGGGGCGTTCGCGCTCTCCCGTCGTTGGCGCATCGAGCGGTGCGGCCAGGGGTCCCTGCCTCGAAGAGACCTCGGCCACGCACGCGAACGCGTGACCTGCCCGGTGGAGCGAAGCCGGAGGCGAGCGGAACCGGGCAGATCGCGAAGCGATGCCGCGTTCGCCCAGGCCCGGTCACGCAGCGAGCCCCAAGGCGAGCGAAGTGGGCCGGGACTGTTGAAAACACAGCCCCAAGGCGAGCGAAGTGGGCCGGGACTGAGAAAACTACCTGCCTTCACAGGCGTCTGAGAGGACCTCCAGGAGGCGCAGCGGGTCGGGGAGGGGGTCGCGGGACGGGGGGCGCAGCCAGGCCGCCTCGCGCCCGTACGGCAGGACGGACGGCGGCGCGACGACGTAGCTGTCGCGGCAGTGCCACCGCATCCCCGGGGTCTCGTCGACGTTCTCCGGGGAGCAGTCCAGCTGGCAGGACCACCACTCGTCCTCGTCGACGGGGGCGCCGCGCGTGGCGACGAAGAACAGGTGCCGGTCGCCCCCGAACGACGCGACCGGACCGACGGGGAGGTTCTCCCGTGCGATCCGGTCGAGGGCGATGGTCCCGGCCGCGGCCGGTACGTCGAACACGTCGAACACCCGGCCCGTCGGCAGGATGATGTTGGCCTGGGGCCGCTCGTCCCACCATCGTTTGATCGTGCCGGCGTCTACGCTGGCCTGGTGCGCCCAGGCGGCCGACACCGGATGCGCGCCCGGGTCGGGGCAGCCGAGCCGGTCGCACGAGCACGCCCGGTCGCCGCCGGACGGGGGGTGGGCTCCGGGAAAGCAGGGCCAGCCCAGATCGGCGTACTCCCGTGCCGCCGCGGCCATCCGGTCGCGCGCCGCCCGCTGCCTTCTGCTCCCCGAGACCGCCAGCATCTCCGCCCCCCAAATACCCAAGGTCGCACGTGGGTTCCTGGTCAACGATGATGCCCGCCGGGGTGAACGCCGGGCACGGCAACCCCGGGAAACGACCCTAAGTGACTAGAGAGCGGAGGGACCGGCGGGACAAGGGGGCTAGAGGGGTCGTCGCGAAGTGGCCTCAGCCCCGCGCGCGAACGCGTGACCTGCCCGGTGGAGCGAAGCCGAAGGCGAGCGGAACCGGGCAGATCGCGAAGCGATGCCGCGTTCGCCCAGGCACGGTCACGCAGCGAGCCCCAAGGCGAGCGAAGTGGGCCGGGACTGAATAAACACGGCGTCTAGGCCAGCCGGCGGGCGACCTCGGTGGCCCAGTAGGTGAGGGCTATGTCGGCCCCGGCGCGGCGGATCGACAGCAGCGACTCCATGATCGTGCGCTCCCGGTCGATCCAGCCCTTCTCGGCGGCGGCCTCGATCATCGCGTACTCGCCGCTCACCTGGTAGGCGACCACGGGCACGTCGACGGCGTCGCGGACGCGGCGCACGATGTCGAGGTAGGCGCCGGCGGGCTTGACCATGACCATGTCGGCGCCCTCGTCGAGGTCGAGGAAGACCTCGCGGAGCGACTCGTCGGCGTTGGCCGGGTCCTGCTGGTGCGTGGACCGGTCGCCGAACCGGGGGGCGCACTCGGCGGCGTCCCGGAACGGGCCGTAGTAGGCGGAGGCGTACTTCACCGAGTACCCCAGGATCGCGGTCTCGGAGTACCCGGCGCCGTCGAGGGCCTGGCGGATCGCGCCGACCTGGCCGTCCATCATCCCGGAGGGGCCGACGACCGCCGCGCCCGCCTCGGCCTGGGCCAGGGCGATGGAGGCGTACCGCTCCAGCGTGGCGTCGTTGTCGATCTCGCCGGACTCGGTGAGGATGCCGCAGTGCCCGTGGTCGGTGTACTCGTCCAGGCACAGGTCGGTCATGATCACGGTCGCGTCGCCGAGGTCGGACGCCAGGTCGCGCAGCGCGAGCTGGACGATGCCGTCCGGGTCGTCGGCGGCCGAGCCGGTGCCGTCCTTCTCGGCGGGGATGCCGAACAGGATGAGGCCGCCGACGCCGGCCTCGGCCGCCTCGTGCGCGGCCTTGCGCAGGCTGTCGCGGGTGTGCTGGAACACGCCCGGCATGGACGCGACCGGCTGCGGCTCGGAGATGCCCTCCTTGACGAACACCGGCAGAACGAGGTCGGCGGGGCTGAGCCGGGTCTCGGCGACGAGCCTGCGGAGCGCGGGCGTGCGCCGCAGCCGCCGCGGGCGTGCGACGGGGAACTGTGCAGACATGATTCCTCGGTTGTGTGTCCGGGTGCGGGTCTACTTCCGGCGCCGGGCGCCCCGGCGCATCTGGCTGGGCTTGCGGAGGGGGTCCCCCGCCTCGATCTGGGCCGCCCTGCGCGTGGCACCGTACTCCGCGAGCGCCTCCGCGAGGGCCGACACCGACGGCTTCTCGGCCATGACGTCGACCCGCAGGCCGTACTCCTCGGCAGTCTTGGCCGTCTGCGGCCCGATCACCGCGATCACGGTGACGTTGTGGGGCTTGCCCGCGATGCCGATCAGGTTCTTCACCGTGGAGGACGAGGTGAACAGCACGGCGTCGAACCCGCCGCCCTTGATCGCCTCGCGGATCGGCGCGGGCGGCGGCGCGGCCCGGACCGTCCGGTAGGCGGTCACGTCCTCGCACTCCCAGCCGAGTTCGGTCAGCCGGGCGATGAGCACGTCGGTGGCGATGTCGGCGCGCGGCAGCAGGACCCGGTTGATGGGGTCGAGGTCCTCGTCGTAGGGCGGCCACTCCCGCGCGAGGCCCTCGCCGGACTGCTCCCCGGACGGGGTCAGGTCGGGGACGACGCCGAACTCGACCAGCGCGGCGGCGGTCTGCTCCCCGACGGCGGCGACCTTCAGGCCGGCGAACGCGCGGGCGTCCAAGCCGTAGTCGGTGAACTTCTCCCGGATCGCCTTCACGGCGTTGGTGGAGGTGAACACCACCCACTCGTACCGGCCGGTGACGAGGCCCTTCACGGCCCGGTCCATCTGCTGCGGGGTGCGCGGCGGCTCGACCGAGATCGTCGGGACCTCGTCCGGGACGGCCCCGTACCCGCGGAGCTGGTCCGACAGCGACGCCGCCTGCTCCTTGGTGCGCGGCACGAGGACCCGCCAGCCGAACAGCGGCTTGGTCTCGAACCAGGACAGCCTGTCGCGCCAGTTCACCACGTCGCCGACGACGATCAGGGCGGGCGCGTCCATGCCCTTGGTGTCGGCGGCGAGCCTGGCGAGCGTCGAGACGACGGTCTCCTGCTCGGTGGTGGTGCCGAGGCTGGTCATCGCGGCCGGGGTGGTGTCGGGCCGTCCCGCCGCCACCAGGCCCTTGGCCACCTCGGCTACCGCGCCCTCCGCGCCGAGGACGACCAGGGTGGTGTCCGGGGCGGCGAACCGCTCCCAGTCGACGCCGCCCTCGGAGGCGTCGACGACGCGGATCTCGCGGTTCGCGGCGTCGGTCAGCGGGATGCCCGCGTAGCCGGGCACGGCGGTCACGGAGGAGACGCCGGGCACCACCTCGAACGGGACCCCGGCCTTGGCCAGCGCACCGCCCTCGGCGGCGTAGTTGCAGGCCACCCCGGGATCGCCGCGGAACAGCCGGACGACCCTGCGGCCCGCCTTGGCGGCCCGCGCGGCGAGCTTCACCGGGTCGCCGTCGGCCGTGTCGAGGATCTCGGCGTCCGGGCGGCAGTGGGTCAGGATCTCGGCCGGGCAGTGGGCCCGGCTCACGATGACGGTGTCGGCGCGTTCCAGCTCGGCGGCGGCGCGCAGGGTCAGCAGGCCGGGGTCGCCCGGGCCCATGCCGACGATCGCGACCGTCCCCGGACCGGACGTCCGGTGCGGCGCGGCCGGTGCGGAGGCCGTGCCCCCGGCCGTGCTGCTCTTGCCCGTGCCGGTCTTGGACGTGCTGCTCTTGGACGTGGTGCTCTTCGCGGCGGGGCTCACTCGCGCTCCCCCATCAACTGGTCGGCCCCCTGCGCGAGAAGCCGGGCCGCGAGGTCGCGTCCGAGCCGCTCGGCGTCATCCGGGTGGCCGCTTGCGGACAGCCGCACCTGCCTGCCGCCGTCGTACGCCGCGACGGTCGCCGTCAGATGCAGCCTTTCATCTACTTCGGCAGCGTATGTTCCCACGGGCGCCGAGCAACCCGCCTCCAGCACGGCCAGCACCGTCCGCTCGGCGGTGACGGTGCGCCGGGTCGCGGGGTCGTCGACCGTTCCAAGCAGGGCCCGGAGGTCGTCGCGGTCGGCGCGGCATTCGAGCGCGAGCGCGCCCTGCCCGGGGGCGGGGAGCATCTGGTCGGGGTCGAAGACCTCGCCGACCGCGTCCAGCCGGCCGATCCGCTTGAGGCCCGCGTACGCCAGCACCACCGCGTCGAGCTCGCCGTCGGTGACCTTGCGGAGCCGGGTGTCGGCGTTGCCGCGGATCGGGACGATCTCCAGGTCCGGGCGGAGCGCGCGCAGCTGCGCGACCCGGCGCGGCGAACCCGTGCCGATCCGCGCGCCGCGCGGCAGGTCGGCGAGTTTGGAGGGCCCGCACAGAGCGTCGCGGGGGTCGTCGCGGACCGGGGTGGCCGCGAGGACGATCCCGGGCGTCTCGGCCGTCGGCAGGTCCTTCAGCGAGTGCACCGCGAAGTCCACCTCGCCGGACAGCACCTTGTCGCGCAGGGCGTTGACGAACACGCCCGTCCCACCGATCTGGGCGAGCAGGGCCTTGGACACATCACCTTGCGTCGTTACCCCGACCAGCTCGACGGCATGCCCCGTGAGCTCGGACAACGTGTCGGCGACGCCCTGCGACTGGGTCGTGGCCATCAGGCTCTTGCGGGTGCCCAGCCGAAGCGGGCCCCTGCTCCCCGTACTCACGTCTCGTCTCCTTCGTGCGCCGGGACGGCGTCCCGGGCGCTGACCGCCCGTACGCTCGCGGCCTGCGCGTTCACCGTCTCGACGTTCACACCGTCCGACATCGCGTCGGACACCGCATCGGTCACCGCGTCCGACACCGCGTCCCGGCCCGGCGCGGAGCCGGGGCTGACGCAGTCGGCGTCGGCGCACTCCTGGTCCGGCTGCCGGACGCCGGCCTCGCGGACGGCCGCGCCGCGGACGGGCGACTCGGGCACGGCCGGTCCGGGGACCGCCGCGTCGAGGGCGTCGGGTTCGCGGATGTCGGCGCGGGCCACCGCCTCAGGGGCCTTCGGGTCCAGGTCGAACAGCTCGCGCAGCGCGTCGGCGTAGGAGTCGCCGCCCGGCGCCGCCGCCAGCTCCTTGACCCGGACGGTCGGCGCGTGGAGCAGCTTGTCCACCACGCGCCGCACGGTCTGCTCGATCTCCCGGCGGGCCCGGACGTCCATCTCGGGCACCCGCCCGCTCAGCCGGGCCAGCTCGGCCTCCACGACCTCGGCGGCCTTGCTGCGCAGCGCGACGACGGTCGGCGCCACGGCGGCGGCGCGGGCGGCGCTGAGGAACGCCTCGACCTCGGTGCACACGATCCGCCGCGCGGCCTCGACCGCCTCCGGGCCGATGGCCTCCGCGGCCTCCTGCGCGGTACGCAGGTCGTCGAGACCGGCCAGCTCGACGCCCGGCAGGTCGCGGACGTCGCGGTCCACGTCGTGGGGCAGCGCCAGGTCGAGGAGGAACCGGCGCCGTCCGTCGGCGCCGGCCCCCTGGGCCGCGAGCTGCTCGGCGGTGATCACCAGGCCGGTGGCGCCGGTGCACGACACCACGAGGTCGGCCTCGGCGAGGGCGGCGTCCAGGTCCGCCAGGTCGATCGCGCGGGAGGGGACCTCCAGCGACTCCGCTAGGCGCCGCGCCCGCGCGGGGGTCCGGTTGGCGACCACGACCTCGCGCGCTCCGGCACGGCTCAGCGTGGCCGCGGCCAGCGAGCTCATCGAACCGGCGCCGACCACCAGCGCGCGGACGCCGCTCAGCGGGCCGAGGTGCCGGACGGCGACGTCCAGGCCCACGCTGACCAGCGACGCGCCGGCCTTGTCGATGCCGGTCTCGTGGTGGGCGCGCTTGCCCACCCGCAGCGACTGCTGCAGGACGTCGTGCAGGTCACGGCCGAGCGTGCCCTCCTCCTGGGCCAGCCGGAACGCCTGCCGGATCTGCCCGAGGATCTGCCCCTCGCCGACGACCATCGACTCCAGCCCGCACGCCACCGCGAACGCGTGCTGGACGGCGCGCTCCTCGTAGTGGACGTACAGGTGCCGCGACAGGTCGTCCATCGGGACGCCCGAGTGCAGGGCCAGCAGCTCCGAGACCGCCGAGACGCCGCCGTGGAACTTGTCCACGACCGCGTAGATCTCGACCCGGTTGCAGGTCGAGACGATGGCGGCCTCGGCGACGTTCGCGGACGCGTGCACGGCGTGCAGCAGCTTGAGGAGATCGTCACCGGCCACCGCCGCCCGCTCCAGCACCGCCACGGGCGCGCTTCGGTGGCTGAGGCCCACGACCAGAATGCTCATTTCCCGTCTCCAGGGTCTTCCGCGTCTCCGCCCACCCGCGCCGTGCGAGCTCCTGGTGAGGAGGCGCCTGCCGGCGCCCCTTGCTCCGCTTCACTCCTGACTGCCGCCGGCGGGGGGACGACCCTCCACGCCCCCGGGTTCGACCCCCTCATGCTTCCACCGTTTCCACGTATTGCGCAGCGCCGGGTGTGGACTCGGCGGCCGCCAGCGGCGCGAAGCCGTCGGGACCGCCGGCCTTGCGCTGCTCGTGGAACGCGAGGATCTGCAGCTCAATGGACAGGTCGACCTTGCGCACGTCCACCCCGTCGGGTACCGACAGCACCACCGGGGCGAAGTTCAGAACGCTCGTCACGCCGGCGGCCACGACGCGGTCGCACACCCCCTGGGCGGCGCCGGCCGGGGTCGCGATCACGGCGATGGACACCCCGTGCCCGGCGATCATGTCCTCCAGGCCGTCGATGTGCTGCACCGTCATGCCGGAGATCTCCTGTCCGACGATGGACTCGTCGGCGTCCAGCAGGCCCGCCACGCGGAAGCCGCGGGAGGCGAAACCGCCGTAGCCGGCCAGGGCGCGGCCGAGGTTGCCGACCCCGATGATCGCGACGACCCAGTCCTGGGTGAGGCCGAGCTCGCGGGAGATCTGGTAGACGAGGTACTCCACCTCGTAGCCGACGCCGCGGGTCCCGTAGGAGCCGAGGTGGGACAGGTCCTTGCGGAGCTTGGCCGAGTTGACGCCGGCCGCGGCCGCGAGCTCCTCGGAGGAGACGGTGGCGACGCCGCGATCCTGGAGTCCGGTGAGGGCCCGCAGGTAGACCGGGAGCCGCGCCACGGTGGCTTCGGGGATGCCGCGGCCCGCGCGGTCGCGGTGGCGGTTCTGTCGAGGTGTCACGGCCTGCTCTTCGGCTCGACGGTGTGTCCCCCAGGCTAAGCCCTTGTGAATACGCGCACAAAGTCGCCCCCCGGCTCCGCGGACGGCGCCCGGTCCGACCAACATCTCCGAAAAGCCACCCATCAGGGACTTCTCAGCATAAGGCCGAGATGATAGAGATCGCCGGGATGTGACCCACCAGACATCCCGGCCGCCCCGGCGGGCCTGCGGCGGGCTAGCGGAGGTTCGCGATCGCCGCGCGGAGGCGCTTCTCGTCGACGCGCCAGAAGTCGTGCTGGACGCCGTTGATCAGCGTGACGGGGATCTGCTCCCAATACTGCTCGGTGTCCTGCTCCGACTGCGTGATGTCGCGCTCCTCCCACGGCACGTCCAGGTCGCGGGCGACGCGCTCGACCACCGCGCGGGCGTCCTCGCACAGGTGGCAGCCCGGCTTGCCGAGCAGCGTGATCATGATCTCGCGCGGCATGTCACCTTCCGGGGAACTCCGGGGCCGGGAGCGGCACCTTGGCCGAGCCGAGCTTCAGCTCGATCACGTTCGTCGCGATCACGTGGGTGCGCGACTCGGCGAGGAAGCGCTGCAGGTGCGGCTGCCGGCGGTGCGCGGCGAACGCGGCCTCGTCCCGGAACAGCTGGTAGAAGATCCGCTGCGTGGGGCCGCCGACCACCTCGTGGCAGGCGAAGATCAGCGTGTCGGGCTCGGTCGCCAGCGCGGCCTTGACGAGGTCGGCGGCGAGCCGGTCGAAGGCGCCCTCGCGCCCGTCCAGCAGCGTGTAGACGGTGATCTGGCCGCACGCGTTCGCCAGCTCGCCGCCGAGCGCGCCCGGCTTGGCCAGCCCGGCGAGCGGGGAGCGGTCGAGCGGCCCGCCGAGGGGCCCGTCGATCGCCGTGGGCCCGGCCGGGTTCGCCGGGTAGGCGGGACGCTCCGGGACGCCGGTGTTCTCGGGGATGCTCGTGTTCTCGGGGAAGCGCAGCTCCTCCGACGCGGGCTCGGGGAAGCGCAGCTCGCCGCGCCGGGGGTCCGGGGGCGGGACCGGCGCCGCGACCGGCTCGGCCTTGGCGCGCTGGGGGTAGCCCTGCTGCTCGTAGCCGGTCGCGGGCTCCTCGCGGTACTCGTCGCCGTACTCGTCGTAGCCCTCGCCGTCCTCGTCGTAGACGGGGATGGTGCGCATCGACCCGTACCAGACGAGGCCCGCGGCGGCGCCGAGCGCGATCAGCGCGAGCGGCGCGGGCAGGAACCCGCGGGTGCCGCTGACGACCAGGACGCCCGCGAGGGCGACCAGCGCCACCGGGATGAGCAGCTCCGCCGCCTCCTGGTCGCGCTTGCTGGCCAGCCACGCCGTCACGCCGGTGCACCCCGCGAGCGCGAGGACCGCGACGACGTGCGCGCCGTCGATCAGCAGCAGCGGCAGCGCGTCGTAGGTGGAGTTGGGCTTCGGCAGGCTCTTGCCGAGCGAGCCCTTGAGCGGGTCGAGGACCAGGATGACGATCGCGACGACCGTGTAGGAGATCGTGAACAGCCAGGCGGCGAACCGGACCTGCACGTACCGGGCGATCAGCTCGATCATGCCGAGGGCGAGCCAGACCGGCCCGATCAGCGCCGCGCCGAGCTCCATGACGCGGAAGAACACGCCGTTGAAGCCCATCATGAAGCCGAGGCTCATGGACAGCAGCGCGAGCGTCAGCCCGACCTGCGTGAACGACCAGGCGATCAGGTAGAGCAGCCGGTCCTTGTAGGCGCGCTGAACCAGCAACCCGGTGGCCGCCAGGGCACCAAGGGTCGCCAGCAACGCGAGAAGAGCATCGACCATCGCGCCCCATGGTGCCCGATGCGGGGGGCCGACGGGTAACCGCGGCCGAGGAACGCCCATTGCCTCGCGTCCCTTTCGGTATCTAGAGTGGCACTTCACGCCGGAGGTCGCGTACGCCCCGAGGAGAACTGCATGAGCAGCTTGACCCTCGATGCCGGGGTAATCCCGCTTCCTCGGCATCCCCGGGGTTCTCTCACCCGGCCCGGACGCGTCGCCGACCGGAGCCCGGACCGCGACGCCGACCGGGCCGCCGACCGGGCCGAGGTGCTCAAGGCGCTGGTCCTGCGGGCGCGCGACGGCGACGCCGAGGCGTTCGGCTCCCTCTACGACCACTACGTCGAGCTCGTCTACCGGTACGTCTACTACCGGGTGGGGACGCATCAGCTCGCCGAGGACATCACCAGCGAGACGTTCCTGCGGGCCCTCCGCCGCATCTGCGACTTCCACTGGCAGGGCAAGGACTTCGGCGCCTGGCTCGTCACGATCGCCCGGAACCTCGTCGCCGACCACTTCAAGTCCGGCCGGTACCGGCTGGAGGTCTGCACCGCCCAGCTGATCGAGCCGGACCGTCCCCAGGAGGGGCCGGAGCGGGCCGTCCTGGACGCGATGACCAACCGGACCCTGCTGCGGGCCGTCCGGCGGCTGAACTCCGAGCAGCAGGAGTGCGTCGTGCTGCGCTTCCTGCACGGGCTGTCGGTCGCCGAGACCGCGCTGATCATGGACAGGAAGCCGGGCGCCATCAAGGCGCTGCAGTACCGCGCGGTCCGCTCGCTGGCCCGCATGCTCCCTGACGACCTGCGCGGTTGACCGCGCCGTCCGTCGAGCCCGCCCGAGTCCACCGCGACGGCCGCGGCCGTCGCGGCCCGGGCCGTAGTCTCTACCGGGCCCGGCAGGTGCCCGCCGGTTAGTTGATCAATTAACTTTCGGGCCGTAACCCGGCCCACCGTCCGATCGTTCAAGCGGGCAGGAGCGCGTTCGCGCCTGGAGTCCGCAAGGGAGCGGCCAGTGAGAACTCGGTGTTGACGAAGCGGGGAAAGATCGCGGAGCAGGGGAGCGCGCTGGCCCGGCTGGGGGAGAGCGCCGCGGGGCCGGACCCGCGGTTCCGTGCCGTGCTGCGCGAGCGGCTGATGGCGGCCGCGAGCGACAGGGGTGAGGACTGTCGCAATCACGCCCGCGGGGACGGCGGCGGGGAGGCGGTTGACTAGAGTTCGCCTCATGCGGCGATTCTGGCAGCCCGGGTTCTGGGGGCGCGGCAGGGACGAGGACCACAAGAGCGCGGGGCAGGTGGCCGCCGCCGCGGCGGCCGAGTTCGCCCCGCTCCCCGCGCCCGATCCCACCGCGGCGGCGTTCTTCGACGTCGACAACACGATGATGCGCGGCGCGTCCATCTACTACTTCGCGCGCGGTCTCGCCTCCCGCAAGCTCTTCACCATGCGCGACCTCGCCATGTTCGCCTGGGGGCAGGCGGCGTTCCGCCTGCGCGGCAGCGAGAACTCCGAGCACATCGGCAGCGCGAAGGAGGCCGCGCTCGCGTTCGTCGCCGGGCAGAAGGTCAGCGGCATCGTCAAGCTGAGCGAGGAGATCTACGACGAGGTCATGGCCGACCGCATCTGGCACGGCACCCGGACCCTCGCCCTCCAGCACCTCGACTCGGGCCAGCAGGTGTGGCTCGTCACCGCCACGCCCGTCGAGGTCGCCCGCACGATCGCGCACCGGCTCGGGCTCACCGGCGCGCTCGGCACGGTCGCCGAGACCCGCGAGGGCGTCTACACCGGCCGCCTCGTCGGGAACCTGCTGCACGGGCCGGCGAAGGCGGAGGCCGTCCGGGCCCTCGCGCAGCGCGAGGGGCTCGACCTCGCGCGCTGCTCGGCCTACAGCGACTCGATCAACGACCTGCCGCTGCTGACCGTCGTCGGCCACCCCCACGCCGTCAACCCGGACGCGGAACTGCGCGCCCACGCCAGGGACCACGGCTGGCCGGTCCACGACTTCCGCACCGGCCGCAAGGTCACGATGATCGCCCTCCCCGCGGCCGCCGGCGCCGGCGCCCTCGCGGGCGGCGTAGCCGCCGGCATCGCCCTCCGCCGCCACTACCGCACGAGCTGACCATCTCGCCTTCGGCCGCACGCCGCCCCGTCCGGCCCCGCCACGGGGGTCGTTGACCAGGAGTACCGCGGCCTCAACAGGGTGTCCCACTTCCATCTCGCGCTGGTGGACACTGCGGACACCCGGCGCATCCGAGCCAGAGGCGAACTCCTGTGATGCTTCGGCCTCCGCTGGTCCGGTGCAACTGATAACCCCACCTTGTCGCCTGCTCAGGAAGGGATCAGGGTCGGGCGTTTTGCCGCCTGGCACCCGACTGAAACCCCTATGAGACGGACGCCACACGATGTGGATTTGCTAGGGCCAAATTCTACTGGCTAGCATTTGTCAAGCAGGGTTCGGGCCTGCGAATAGATAAACCTAGAGAAAGGTCAACTGCAATGCCAGACCAGCCTCCCGCGAAGTTTTGCACGCAGTGCGGCGTCGAACTCTCGTCCGCGGGCAAGTGCTACACCCCCGGATGCCGCAACGCGGCCAGGACCAGTCTTCGACTCATCAGTCGATGACGGCTCGGCGTTCAACTGGGGATGCATCCCCCAGCTGAGCCGGCCTCGTACCAAGAAATGCCCAACGCGCAAGAAAAAGGCTTAGGCCACGCACCGGCACAGGGTGCACAACGCCTTTTCCTGCCCTGACCTCAAGAGCCGGGGCACTCGAGATCTCGGGTGCCCCGGTGTCAAACGGCTGGTCCTCCACATGCCGTGGGGGGCCAGCCATATTCAGTTTTGGAGGCGAGCCGGTCCGTCAGGGTGCGGTCACTGAGTGACTTCCAGTCCTCCGAAGGTCCAGAGCTCCCTCCGCCAAGACTCTCGGGTGTGAAGAACCGGGGTACTACCGGCCTGCCCTCGCTCGGGGTTTTCCGGTTTGGTGTCCCGACGTCAGTCCAAGGCGGCGATGCCTGTCAGGGAACGGCCGATCAGGAGTTTCTGGATCTGGCTCGTCCCCTCGTAAAGGGTCATCACTCGGGCGTCGCGCAGGAACTTGGAAACGGGATATTCATCCATGTAGCCATAACCGCCGAACACCTGGAGGGCGTCGTTGGCGGCGCGCACGGCCGCCTCGCTCGCGTACAGCTTGGCCATTGAGGATTCGGTGGCGAACGGCAGGCCGCGGTCGATGTGATCGGCGACCCGCCACACCAGGAGGCGGGCCGCGTCGACCTCGACGGCGATGCCCGCAAGCAGATCCTGCACCAGTTGGCGGGAGGCGATGGGCCTGCCGAACTGCTCGCGTTCCCTGGCGTACGCGACCGCCGCGTCCAGGCACGCCTGTGCCAGGCCGACACATCCGGCGGCGACCGACATGCGTCCCTTGGCCAGCGCCGCCATGGCGACGGAAAAGCCCCTGCCTTCGGGGCCCAGACGGGCGCCGTCGGGCACTCGTACGCGGTCGAGCACCAGTTCCGCCGTCGCCTGGCCGCGCAGGCCCAACTTGCCATGCAGCTCACGGCGCTGGAAACCAGCGCTATCAGTCGGCACGAGGAAAGCGGTAATGCCCCGGTGGCCCTGCTCACCTGTCCGGGCGAACACCACGGCGACGTCCGCCCACGTGCCGTTGGTGATGAACATCTTGGTGCCGCTGATCAGCCAGTCGTCGCCGTCGCGCACCGCCCTGGTGGCGAGCGCGGCGGCGTCGGAGCCGCTGCCGGGCTCGGTCAGCGCGAAGCACCCCAGCGCCGTTCCATCCGCCAGGGCGGGCAGCCAGCCGAGCTTCTGCGCCTCGTCCCCGTAGGTGTTGATCGACTTCGCGACCAGGCCGAGAGAGACCGACACGATCCCCCGCACCGCCGAGTCGCCCCGGCCGAGTTCCTCCAGCACCAACGCGTAGGTGAGGTGGTCGCCTCCTGAGCCGCCGTACTCCTCCGGGAGGGTCAGGCCCAGGAAACCCAGGTCACCGAGACGCCGGACGATCCGCTGATCGACTCTCTCGGCGCGGTCCCACGCGGCGGCATGGGGCGCGATCTCACGGTCGACGAAGTCGGCGGCGAGTCGTCGCGCCGCCTGCTGCTCGTCGGAGAGTTCCAGATCCATGCCTGCCAGCCTCCTCGTCACCGACCGCCGGACCACGATCATGCTCAGCACTCTATCCAATGATTCGATCGATCGATACAATCAGGCCTCACCTCACATCCGTTAGGAGTGGCCTCATGGAAGCCTCGTCATCGGATGCGCTGGCCCAGTGTGTGGAACGAATCGACCGCGACCGGCTGGCGCAGACCCTCTGCGAACTCATCGAGCTGCCGAGTGTGAACCCCTTCGGCGGCGCACCGCAGGACGCGGAGCAGGGAGAGGGGAGAGTGGCCGCCTACCTTCACGATCGCCTCGCGGGCCTCGGCTGGACGGGCGAGGTCGACGAGTACGCCCCCGGCCGTCACAACACGCTGGCGCGGCTTCCCGGCGCCTCAGGGGGACGGTCCCTGATGTTCGCCGGGCACATGGACACCGTCGAGACCACCGGTTACCCCGAAGCGCTCACCGCAGTCGTGCGGGACGGCAGGGTCCACGGGCGCGGCGCCTGCGACATGAAGGCCGCGCTCGCCTGCTACCTCGAGGTCGCCGAGATCCTGGCCGAACGGTCGCTCAGGCCTGCCGGAGACCTGCTGATCGCGGGCGTCGGCGACGAGGAGTACCGCCAGGAGGGGGCCAAGGCGCTCGGCGCGTCCGGCCCCCGGGCCGACGCGGTGATCATAGGTGAGCCGACCGAACTGACCGCCTGCCTGGCCACCAAGGGGCTCGCCGCCTTCGAACTGCGCGTGACCGGCGAGGCCACGCACAGCAGCGTGCCGCAGCACGGCACCAACGCCATCCTCGCGGCGGCACGGCTGCTCGGCCGTCTCGAAGACCACCAGCGCACGCTCGACCGCCGCCGGCACCCCCTGCTGGGCCCTCCCACGATGAACGTGGGCGTCATCGAGGGCGGCATCAAGCCGAACATCGTTCCCTCCGAATGCCGCGTCCAGTTCAGCCGCCGCCTGCTGCCGGGGGAGACCGCGTCCGACGTCCGCACCGAAGTGGTGGCGGACCTGGAACCGGGAGGGTGGTCGCTCGGCGAGGCCTGGTGGACCGTCGATCCCTACGAACTGCCCGAAGGGCACTGGCTGGCCGCGGCGCTGCTCGGCGCCGCCGAGCTCGGCGGGGCGCCCGACCCGAGCCCGCGCGGGTTCCCGGCGAGCTCCGACGCGGCGTACTTCGGTTCCCCGGTCGCGCTGTTCGGCCCGGGCTCGCTGGCCCAGGCGCACAGCCTCGACGAATGGGTGTCCATCGGCGACATGGTCACGGCGACCGCCGTGTACCTGCGCACAGCGTTCATGATCTCGAACTGAGGGGAAGCACATGTGGTTGCGTCTCGCCCTGGCCGCGTTGCCGTTCGCGTTGCTCCTGGGGGCCGTCCCCTGGGTCAACCGCACCGAGCCCTACGTCCTCGGACTGCCGTTCTTCCTCTTCTGGCTGAGCCTGTCGATCGTGCTCACCTCCGTCTGCATGGCCGTGGTGTACCGGCTCGACCCGGTCAACGGCCCCGGCCAGGCCGGCAGTGAGGAGGAGGGCTGATGTTCGTCTCGCTGACGCTGATCGCGCTGACGCTGGCCCTGGCGGTCTACCTGGGGGTACGGGCACGCGGACGCAAGGCCATGGACCTGGAGAGATGGGCCGTCGGCGGCCGGTCGCTGGGGGGCGTCTTCGTGTTCCTGCTGATGGCCGGGGAGATCTACACGACCACCACGTTCCTCGGCATCAGCGGGTTCATCTACGCCAACGGCGGTGCCGCCTACTACATCCTCGCGTACGTCACCCTCGCCTACGTGATGTCCTACTGGCTGCTGCCCGTGCTGTGGAGGTACGCGAAGCAGCACGACCTGATGTCGCAGGCGGACTTCTTCATCAAGAAGTACGACAGCCCCGGTCTCGGCGTCGTGGTCACGATCATCGGGATCTCCGGCATGGTCCCGTTCCTGGTGCTGCAGCTGAAAGGGCTCGGCATCATCGTGTCCGAGGCCTCCTACGGCGCGGTGTCCCCCACCGCCGCGATCGTCGTCGGCGGCGTCCTGCTGACGGGCTACGTGGCGCTCTCCGGACTGCTCGCGGCGGCCTGGACGTCCACGGTGAAGGACGTCCTCATCGTGGTCGTCGTGGCATTCCTCGGGGTCTACCTGCCCCTCAAGTACTTCGGCGGCGTCGGTGAACTGTTCGCGGCGGTCGAGAAGGCCCGGCCGCACTTCGCCGAACTCCACACCGACGGCCTCGGCGTCTCCTGGTACGTCTCCACGGTCCTCGTGTCCACCCTCGGCTTCTACATGTGGCCGCACCTCTTCGCGGCGACGCTCTCGGCGCGACGGGAGTCGACCTTCCGGAAGAACGCCGTGATCTTCCCGCTTTACCAGCTGTTCCTGCTGTTCGTGTTCTTCGTCGGCTTCACGGCCGTGCTGGCCGTCCCGGGGCTGCCGGCGGGGCAGGCCGACCTGTCGTTGCTGCGGCTGGTCAAGGAGGCGCTGCCGCCGGTCGTCATGGGGCTCGTGGGCGGCGCCGGGCTGCTCGCCGCGCTGGTGCCCGGCGCGATGCTGCTGAACACCACCTCGACCCTGATCGCGAACAACGTCTACAAGCCGCTCCGCCAGGAATCCGACGCCGGCCGGGTGGCGCGCCTCCTGGTCCCCTTCGTGGGCGCGGTGTCGGTCTACCTCGCGCTCATCGACGGCGCGGCCATCGTCACCCTGCTGCTGCTCGCCTACGCGCTGGTGACCCAGCTCGCCCCCGCGCTGCTGCTCAGCCTGCTGCCGCGGAACCCGGCCAACAGCCGGGGCGTGGGCGCGGGCATGCTTGCCGGCACCGGGACCATCGCCTACCTGACCGTGAACGAGCTGACGGTGGCCGACGTGGCGCCCTTCCTTCCCTCGGCGCTGCTGCACGTCAACGTGGGAGTGCCGGCTCTGGGCGTGAACATCGTCGTGCTGGTCCTGGTCACCCTCGCCACATCCCGGCGGGCGCCCGTGCTCACCGCTCGAGGAAGCGCGTAGGTTCGCCGATGTCGAGATCCGCGCGCCGCACGGGGCGCCCGTCCCGTGCGGCGCGCATCAGCGCCAGCCCGCCGTCGGCGTAGGTGCGGCACAGTTCGTGCAGTTCCAGCTCGCCGCTCGGACGGAACCAGTGGGACACGGCGGTGCACATCTCCAGAAGCCCGATGGTCAGGGCCTTGGTGTTGGGCACCGTGAAGACCCGCGCGGCGACGCCGTCCTCCACGGTGGAGCGCCAGACGCTCTCGTACGCGTCGCGCAGGGCGATCACGCGTTCGCGGCGGTCACCGGACAGGGCCCGCAGTTCCGTGTCCGTGACGATCTTGGCGAGGCGGTCGGTGACGTGCGCCCACACATGCTGCTCGATCAGCATCGCCAGCTGCTCGGAGGGTGTCGCCAGGGCCCGCCGTGCCTCATCGGCCGCGCGCTTGAGCGGCTCGGTGCTGGTGACCATGATGTCGACCAGCAGGTCGTCCTTGCTGCCGAAGTGGTGGTACAGGGACGAGAGCGTGACGTCCGCCCCGGTCGCGATGTCGCGGATGCCCGTACCGTGAAATCCCCGCTCGGCGAAGAGGCCGATGGCCGAAGAGCGGATACGGCGAGACGTCTCACCCGCTACGGCGGCAGGCGTGCGCGGCATCGAAGGCTCCTACCCGGTCACGATGCGGTCCAGGTACGTGAACCTACCCGATACGCCGATCAGCGGACGGTCAGCCCGCCATGGACAGCCCACCGCTGACGGACAGGACCTGGCCGGTGATGTGGGCGGGGGCCGCGGCGAAGAAGGCGACCGCCTCGGCGATCTCCTCCGGCCGGGCCAGGCGCCGGGTCGGCGTCGCGCGGACGATGGCGTCCATGGTGGCCGCGGCCCGGTCGTCCCGCTTGATCTCTTCCAGCAGCGGCGTGTCCGTGGGGCCCGGGCAGACGCAGTTCACGGCGATGCCGCGGCGGGCCGTCTCGCGGGCGATCGACTTGGTGAACGCGATCGTGCCGCCCTTGCACGCGGCGTAGACGGCCTCGCCCGACGAGCCGACCCGGCCGGCGTCGCTGGCCACGTTGACGATCCTGCCGCCGCCCCGCTCCGCCAGTCTCGGGAGGGCGAGGTGGGTGGCGTTGAAGACGCCCTTGAGATTGATGTGGATCAGCTTGTCCCACAGCTCCGGGTCGGTATCGGTGAAACGCCGGACGTGGTCCCAGCCGGCATTGTTGACCAGGACGTCCAGGCCGTCCATGCGCGCGCAGGCGTCGTCCATGGCGCGCCCGAGGCCGGTGTAGTCGCCCACGTCGGCGCCCGCCGCGAAGGCGCCGGGCACCTCCCGGGCGAGCTGCTCGGCCGCCCGCGTGTCGAGGTCGACGATGGCGACCGACGCGCCGGACGCGCCGAGCCTGCGGACGATCGCCGCTCCGATGCCCTTGGCGCCGCCGGTCACGATCACGGAGACGCCCCGGAACCCGGACTCGTGGCGGGGCTGAGGAGAGTTGCTCATTACGAAATCCCTGTCGTCGATGTTTCGGGGGCGCGGGGCTCGTGCCGCGGTCAGCCGCGGGCTTCCCGGTCGAAGGCGGAGGCGCCCACTCCGTGTGTCTTGAGCACGTGCTTCGCGATCTTCTCCGTGGGCGTCTTCGGGAGCGCTCCGGCGAACGCGACGTAGCGCGGGACCATGTGACGCGGCAGCCGTTCCCGGCAGTAGGCGAGGAGTGCCTCCGCATCGAGTGCGGCTCCCTCGCGGAGCACCAGTGTGACCATCACGTCTTCTTCGGTGAGCTCGCTCGGGACGCCGAACGCGGCCACTTCCAGCACGGCCGGGTGCTCGCCGACGACGGATTCGATCTCCAGGGCGGAGATGTTCTCTCCGCGCCGCCGGATCACGTCGCTTCCGCGTCCGACGAAGTAGAAGAACCCCTCCGCGTCGCGCCGCGCGAGGTCGCCGGTGTGGAACCACAGGTCACGCCATGCCTCGACGGTGGCCTCCGGCATTCCGGCGTACCCGCTGAGGATCACGTGGGGTTCGAGAGGCCGGATGCAGATCTCTCCCACCTCGCCGCCGGGAACCTCGAAGCCGTCAGGGTCCATGACCCTGACGTCGAAGGGATGCACGGGACGGCCGCAGGAACCGGGGCGACGCGGATCGCCCGGACGGTTGTACAGCACGATGCCGGTATCGCTCAGGCCGTACACCTCGACCAGCTCGACGCCGAACCTGCGCTCGAATTCGTCGGCCCAACCGGGTAGCGGCACCCCCCAGCCGAGTCTGGCCGGATTGTCGGCGTCGTCGGGTTCCGGCGGGTGCTTGTACAGCATGGTCAGCGTCGCGCCCATGAAATCGAAGACGGTCGCCCGGTAGTGGCGTACCTGCTGCCAGAAGCGCCGCACGGAGAACCGCTCGACGAGCGCCGCGGTCGCGCCCAGCGCCAGAGCGGGGGCGACGGTGAAGATGGCCGCATCGGCATGGAACAGCGGGAACGGGCAGAAGAGCACATCCTCCGCCGTCAGGCCCAACTGGTCGGTGAAGATGTCCGCCTGACGGCGCACGTACCGGTGGGAGAGGACGCATGCCTTCGACCGGCCGGTGCTCCCCGAGGTGAACAACAGGATGCTGGGATCGCCGGGGCGCGTTCCGAAGCGCGGAGCGGAGCCCGGGTGCTCCAGATCGTTCCACGGCCGGATCGGGATCTCACCGGGCCGGGTCTCGACGCGGCCGCGGACGAAGATCGCACGCAGGTCCGCGCCCTCGGACAGCGCCTCCCGCACTGCCGGAAGGAACCGCTCGTCGACGACCGCGACCTCGGCCCCGCTCGTCCGCAGCACGTTCACGAGCCCGTCGCCCAGCAGCGCCGTGTTCACGGGGGCCGCGACGGCTCCGATACGTCCCAGCGCGAGCCAGGCGACGACGAACTCCACGCAGTTCGGCAGGACGAAGGCCACGGTCTGCCCCGGGCACACGCCGTTCTCCGCGAAACCGGCGGCCACCGAACGGACCTTCGCCGCGAGCCGACCATAGGTGAGCGTCTCGCCCTCCACGCGCAACGCGGCGTGGTCGGGCCGTGTCCGTGCATGCTCCTCGACGAGATCGCCGAGCGTGCGCGCGTCCCGCGTCATCGCCCTCCCCCTTCACCCGAATGACGGGCGGCGAAGTCGCGGAGGCCCTTCTCGCCGGCCGGGCCTCGCCGGGCCTCCCCCACGGCCGCCGCTTCCCGGGCCAGCGCGCCGGCGACTGCCTCCCTGCCCCCATGGTCGAGCAACCGCCGGGTCAGGCGAACGGCCTGCGAGCGGCTCGCCATCTCCTCGGCGAGCGCCACGGCACGGTCCACAAGCCGGTCGCCGGGCAGCACCTCACTGACCAGACCGGCCGTCAGCGCCCAGGCCGGGTCGAAGGTCCTGCCCGTGAGCACCATGTCGCGGGCGCGGCCATGCCCGACGATGGCCGGGAGCAGCACCGAGGCGCCGTTGGTGACCACCAGGCCCCACGCCACCTCGGGGCACGCGAACACCGCGTGCTGGGAGGCCAGGCGCAGGTCGCAGGCCAGTGTCAGCTCGAGCCCGCCCCCCATCGCCGGCCCGTTGATCGCGGCGATGACCGGCGTCTCCATGTCGAGCAGCTTCCCGGTCAGCCGTTGGAGAAGCCCGACGCTCTCGTCGAACGTCTCGGCATCGGTGCTCGCGGCCTCCGACAGATCATCGCCTGAGCAGAACCCCGGCCCGGCGCCGGTCAGCACGATCGCTCCCGTCTCCGCGGACCCTTCCAGCTCGGCCAGCACGCCGAGGAGCTCGCGCAGCATCCGGTGGGACAGGGCGTTCCGCACGTCGGGCCGGTTCAACGTCACCACCGAAACAGGCCCTCGACGGTGAAGCAACACGTGCTCAGCACGGCCACCCCCGGTGGCCGTGGCGCATTCGACTGACATGGGGCTATTGTATCGATCGATCGATTCGACGCAAGGAGGAGCATGGACCGCTACGCGGACTACCGACGGCTGGACGTGACCTGGGTCTCGGACGGCGTGCTCAAGGTGACCATCGACAACCCCGGCCGCGCCAACGCCCTGGACGCGGTGGGCCACACCGAGATCACCCGCATCTGGCGGGACGCCGAGGCCGATGAGCGGGTCCGCGCCGTCCTCGTCACCGGGGCCGGCCGCATGTTCAGCGCCGGTGGAGACGTCGAGTGGGTGCGGAGCTTCACCGACGACCCGCAGGCCCGGATCGACGGCCTGCGCGAGGCCCGGGAGCTCGTGACCAACCTCGTCGAGTTCACCAAGCCCGTCGTCTCCTCGGTGCGCGGAGCGGCGGTCGGGGCGGGGCTCGTGGTGGCGCTGCTCGCCGACGTCTCCGTGGTCGCCAGGAACGCCCGCCTGATCGACGGCCACACCAGGCTGGGCGTCGCGGCGGGCGACCACGCCCCCCTCGTCTGGCCGCTGCTGTGCGGGCTCGCCAAAGCCAAGTACTACCTGCTCACGTGCGATCCGCTGGACGGGGCGGAGGCCGAGCGCATCGGCCTTGTGTCCCTCGCGGTGGACGACGTGAACGTCCTCGACCGGGCCACCGACATCGCGGTCCGGCTGGCCGAAGGCGCACCCACCGCCCTGCGGTGGACCAAGCAGGCTCTCAACTCCTGGCTACGGGCGGCCATGCCTCACTTCGACGCCGCGCTCGCCCTAGAGTTCCTCGGTTTCGCCGGCCCTGAGGCGCAGGAGGGAATCGCGGCCCTCGGAGAGAAGCGCGCACCCATGTTCTGATGCGCCGCCCCGCCGTCCACGAACGCGCCGAGCCACCCGGCGTCACCCGCCTCGCCCACCCTCGTCCCTGAGCGAGTCCCGCGCCGAGAACGCGACGTCCACCGACCTTGCGCAAACGGCTGAGACCGGCGCGTGCGCGCGCCTCCTCCTCACTCGGCGGCGAGCCGGATCGCCTCACGCAGCACGGAGGGACGAACAAGAAGCGCGGGGCCGTTCGGGTCCTTCGAATCCCGAATGGCCACACCAGCCGCCAGTCCAGCCAACTCGACGCAGTTTCCGCCAGAACTACCGCTACGGCTGGACTTACGCCAGACGAGTTCTCGGTTCATGGTTCCACTTCTCTTCGATGGTGCGAGTGATCAGGTCGGCGCTCATGCTCGTGGGGAGGGCCTGTGTACAGATCGCGTCGAACCTGTCCTTAAGTCTGGAGATGTCCTCTCGCGTGTCCATCATGATCCCACGCGCAGCAGTCTCGGCAAGTGCGATCTCCTTGCCGTCCGGAAGCGTCGCCAAAACGAACGCTCCTTCGTTGCCAGGGTGGGGCACGCCGTTCGGGATGACCTGGATGCTCAACCGAGGTCCTATGGCGTCCACGAGGTGCTGGAGTTGGGCGCGCATCACAACTGCCCCTCCAACGTCGTACCAGAGTACGACTTCAGGTAGGACGTAGATCAGACGAGGAGGTACAGGGTCTGTCCTTGTGAGGACGGACTGCCGCGCCAGTCGAGCATCGGTTGCTTCGCGGTCGCCGAAGAGGAGGCTGCTCGCGTACTCCTCCCGTTGGAGCAGGCCATAGACGACGGTGGGCTCGTAGACCTTGAGGGTTCCGGCGTCCTCCTCGACGGCGGGCCACTTGCGGAACCACTCGGGGAAGCCGTCCTTCTTGTCGCCGAACAGGCCGTCGTGGAGGTGGGCCAAGGCCTGCCTTGTGTCGAGGACGGCGTCGCAGTGTTCGGCGAAGGTCCGTTCGCAGTGGCATTCGGCGCGTTCGACGGCGCCGATGAAGGACGCGCTGTAAGGGATCTTGCCCGCGAGCTGCTTGATGCTGTGGTCCGCGAGGACGCGGTACCGGCGGACTTCTGATCCGAACAGGTCGAGGGGACTGTTCGACGGGGTGAGGCGCTTGGCGGGCTGCGGCATTGCGTCTCCCTATGACCAGCCATGACCAGCGATGACCAGTGGTCGGGGGCCATGGTCCGAGGTTGCCCTGTGGCATTGCTTTCGCGTTTCCCAGCATGGCACTTTGCGCGATGCTCGGTGCGGGGACGACGGAAACGAATGTCGAGATGTTCGACGCGATCGTTTTGACAGTTCCCCATGAAACGGTCATAGCGGAATGCATTTTCGCAATCTGCCCGGCGAATCGGACAGGACGGAGCGCCTCGCCTTATGCATCCATTCACAAAGGACGTCGCAGGGATATGCGACGAGGGCGTTTCCACGCTCGTCCTCGAACCGGACGAGCGGGCACCGGCCAGGGCGCGGCGGTTCGTCGCCGAGCGCTTCGCCGCATGGGGCGTCGCCGACGACCACACCGGCCGGACGATCGTCTCCGAACTGGTCACGAACGCGCTGCTCCACGGGGAGGGTCCGATCGTCCTCCGGCTGTACCAGGACGAGCGCGACGGCCTGCCCACGATCGAGGTCCGGGACGGCGGCGCAGGGCAGCCGGTCGTCCGGCCGGAGGACCACGCGGCGATCCATGGGCGCGGGCTGCTGATGGTGGCCGGTCTCGCACTCGACTGGGGGACCCGGCCGCTGGTGGAGGGAGGGAAGCTCGCGTGGGCCAAGTGCGGGCTCTAGCCGCCCTCGCCGAGCGCCATCTGCTGCGGTGGCGCACCCGCTGGGGCCACGAGACGGCCGCGCGGCACCTGGACGAGCTGGCCGCGGCCCTGGCCCCGCAGGGCTGGCGGTTCGTGAAGCTCTACCGGCGCACGGAGTTCCCCGCCCCGGTTCCGCTGCTGTGGATCCACGCGAGCGCCACCAAGGACGTCGGCATCGTGGTCAGCGCCCTCGCCGCCCCGGGGCGCACCTGGGCCTACCACGACGCCCAGCGAGGGCGGCACGGCTACCTCTGCCTGTGCAACGACGCCAAGGCGGCGGCCGCGCAGATCGACCGCCTCCTCAAGCACCGCCTCTTCCCGTCCACCTGGTGACGGGGCCTCATCACCGGCGCGCCGCGAACGCGTCCTACTGCGTCTGTCGGGTGCGCCCTAGTCTGTCCTCGTGGTCGACTCCCTCCCCCGCGACTCCGTCCCCGGCGGGCCGGTCGAGTTGAGGCTGCTGTCCGGGGTCGCGTGCCGGGGGCGGGACGTCACGAGCCCGCGGCTGCGCGGGCTGCTCGCGCTGCTGGCGGGCGAGCCGCGGGCGGGGGTGTCCGTCGTCCGGCTGGTGGAGGGGCTGTGGCCTGGCGAGCGCCCGGAGAATCCGGTGAAGGCGCTCCAAGTGGTCGTCTCCCGGGCGAGGTCGCAGCTGGGCGCGGACGTCATCGCCGGCACGCCGACCGGGTACCGCATCGGCCTGGAGGAGTCCGCGGTGGACGCCTCCGCCGTGCTGCTCGCCGCGTCCGCGAGCGCGCGGCGTTCCCGCGACGGCGACCACGCGGGCGCGCTCGCCCACGCCGAGGACGGGCTGGCGCTCTTCGACGGGCCTCCCGAGCCCGGCGACGGGGACGATCCGCTGGCCGTCCTGCGCGCGGACCGGGTCTCGACCTACTGGACGCTGGCGCGAGCGCGCGCCCTGGCCCTCGCGCGCCTCGGCCGGCACGCGGAGGGCTTCGAGGCGCTCGCCGGCGCCGCCCTGGAGTACCCGCGCGACGAGGAGGTGCTCGCCGAGCTGCTGCGGTGCGAGGCCGCGACCGCGGGTCCGGCGGCCGCGCTGGCGCGGTACGAGTCCTACCGGCGCTCGCTGCGCGACGAGCTCGGCACCGATCCGGGAGGTGCGCTCCAGCGCGTCCAGCAGGAGCTGCTGCGGGACGAGGCGCCCGCCGTCCGGCGCGGCGTGGCGCACGAGCCGAACCCGCTGCTCGGGAGGGCCGGAGACCTCGCCGCCGTGCTGGACCTGCTGCGCGCGTCCCGCGTCACCTCGATCGTCGGGCCGGGCGGGCTGGGCAAGACGCGGCTGGCGAACACCGTCGCGCGGGAGGCGCCGCAACGGGCGGTGCACTACGTCCCCCTCGCGGGCGTCGCGCGGGACGAGGATGTCGCGGGCGAGGTCGCGTCCGTCCTCGGGGTCGGCGAGTCGCCGCCGGCGCACGGACGCCTCGGCAGGGCGGGCGACGTCGCCTCGGCCATCGCCGAGGTGCTCGGACCGGGTCCCGTCCTGCTCGTCCTGGACAACTGCGAGCACGTCGTCGACGGTGCCGCCGGGCTCGCGGGCGCGCTGGTGTCGATGACCCGTGACCTGCGGATCCTGACGACGAGCCGCGCGCCGCTGGGGCTGTCGTCGGAGTCGGTGTACCCGCTGCCCGCGCTGGACCCGCCGACCTCCGCCGAGCTGTTCCGCCAGCGTGCGCGCTCGGCGCGTCCCGGCGTGGAGCTGCCCCCCGGACCGGTGGAGGAGCTGTGCCGCCACCTCGACGGGCTGCCGCTCGCGATCGAGCTGGCGGCGGCGCGCGTCCGGGTCATGACCGTGCCCGAGATCACTCGCGGCCTGGGCGACCGGTTCGCCCTGCTGCGCGGCAACGCCCGCGACGCGCCGTCCCGGCACCGGACCATGCACGCGGTCGTGGACTGGAGCTGGGGCCTGCTCTCCCCGTCCGGGCGGGAGGCCATGCGGCTGCTGTCAGTGCTCCCCGCCGGTTTCACCGCGGCGGCGGCACGCCATCTCCTCGGCGGCGACGCCCTGGAGATCCTTCAGGACCTCGTGGACCAGTCCCTCCTGGAACCGGCCGGGGGCGGTCCCGAGACCCGGTTCCGGATGCTGGAGAGCGTCCGCGAGTTCAGCGCGGCCCATCGGGACGCCGAAGGGGACACCGATCGCGCCGTGAGCGGCATGCTCACCTGGGCGCGGGAGTTCGGCACGGCGCACCACGAGGCGCTGTTCGGCTCCGAGCCGTTCGCGCCGCTGGCGCGGGCACGGGTCGAGCTCGACAACCTCCAGCGGGCGCTCCGCCACGGCCTCGCCCGGCGCGACGCCCCGGCCGTCGCGGCGGTGGCCGCCGTCCTCGGCGGCGTGTGGACGCTGGAGGCGGCCTACAGCCGGATGATCGTCCTGGCCGAGGAGACGGCCGGGCTCCTCAGCCGCTTCCGCCCCGGCCCCGAGGACGTCGACGTCGCCCGGACCGCCCTGGCTCTCAGCGTGGTCACCACGGTCCTGTTCAAGGGGCCTCAGGCGACGCGCGCGCTCGTGGCGCTGCGCCGCCTCCCGCCCGCGCCGCATGGGAGCTTCGTCAACGCGATGGCCACGGTCGCCGCCGCCATGCCGGAGATCCTCGACCCGGACCGCGCCGGCTCCGGTCGCCCCGGCCTGGAGGAGCTGTGCGCCGGGGACGATCCGCTGGTCGCGGCCCTCGCGAACTGCGTCGCCGGGTACATCCGGGAACGCGAGGGCGACGTGGCGGGGGCGCTCGCGGCGACCGAGGACATGACCGCGACGCCCTGCGTGCCGGACATCCCGTGGTGCCGCCTGCTCTTCCACTCGCGCCTCGGCGAACTGCTCATGCAACTCGACCAGGGCGACCGGGCCCTGCACCATCTGCGGATATCGCTGGATCTGCTGGAGAAGTACGAATGGCCCGACATGTTCGGGTTGATGTGGGCGATCGGGTCGGTGCACCTCTCGCTCGGGGACTACGCCGAGGCGGAGCGGTGGCTCGACCGGTCGCTGGTCCACGGGCCGGACGAGGCCTTCGGCACGGCCGCCTTCAACCTCGGAGCCCGCGCGGAGATCGCGTTCGGGCGCGGTGACGTCGAGACCGGCCTGGCGCTGTGGCGCGAGGCGGTGGACAGGCTCGCCGCCGAGGACGTCCCGGGGCCGCGGGCCGGCCTCGACCCGTGGACGCTGGAGGCCCACTGCGTCACCGTCGTCGCACACGCCAGGCACGGCCGCGTCGATCTCGTCGAGGACCTCGTGGCCGGGCTGCCCGCCAGGCTGGCGGCCCTGCTCAACGACCCGCCCGTCCCGATGCCGTCGTCCTTCATGGACCTGCCCGTCAGCGGCGGGCTGCTGCTCGCGCTCGCCATGGTCGACCTCGCCCGCCCCGGCGCCGCCCAGGACGTCCGGACGCGGGCCGCCCGTGCGATCGCGCTGGCGCAGCGCCTCCACCACGTCCGGAACTTCCAGCCGACCATGTCCACGGCGCTGATCAGTCGCGCCGCGCGGGACGCCGACGGGCCGGCGTACTCCGACGCCGTGCCGGAGTACGCCGGCCTGGGCCGCGCGGAACTGCGGGCCATCGCCCGCGAACTCGCACGCGGGTTCGCGCCGGTCTAACGGGCCGTCCTGTCTCAGCGGGGGGCCTTCCGGTCGAACAGGACCTTCGAGGAGGCGTAGCCGGCGATGGCGAGGCCGGCGCACCAGGCGACGGAGACCGCCGCGTCCCGGCCGCTCGGCGTGCCCGCGAGCAGCCCCCGCAGCGTCTCGATCATCGGGGTGAACGGCTGGTACTGCGCGAACCACCGAACCCCGGCGGGCATCGACTCCGGCGGGACGATCGTGCTGCCGACGAACGGCAGGAACTGGATGATCATCGGGGTGTTGCTCGCGCCCTCAGGGTTCTTCGCCAGCAGCCCGAGCATGACCGCGACCCAGGTCAGCGCGAACGTGAGCAGGACCAGCAGGCCGACGGCCGCGAGCCAGTCCACCGCGCCGCCGCTCGTCCGGAAGCCCATCGCGACCGCGACGGCCACGACGGCGGCCGTGCTCAGCAGCGTCTGGATCATGCTGCCCGCGACGTGCCCGGTGAGCAGCGACGAGCGGGAGATCGCCATGGTCCGGAACCGGTCGACGATGCCCTCGGTCATGTCCACGCAGACCGACACCGAGGTCGCCATGCAGCCGGACGCGACGGCCATCAGGATGATCCCCGGCGCGACGTACTGGATGTAGTCGCCCTTGGCCGCGCCGCCGACGCCGTCGCCGAGCGCGTTGCCGAACACCCCGACGAAGAGCAGCATGATCAGGATGGGCATCATCATCCCGGCCATCGTCAGGGACGGGTAGCGCAGCGCGTGCCGCAGGTTGCGGCGCAGCATGGTCGCGGAGTCCGCCGCCGCGTGCGTGAGCGTGGTCATCGCGAGGTCGCCTTCTCTCCGGTCCTGCCGGTCGTGTCGTTCTTGCCTGCTATGTCGTTCTTGTCTGCCGTGTCGTTCTCGCGGGTCGTGCCGGTCCTGCCGGTGAGGGCGAGGAAGACGTCGTCGAGGTCGGGGGTGTGGACCGACAGCTCGCCGACCTCGATCGAGGCGTCCGCCAGCCGTCCGAGCAGCGCCCGCAGGGAGGCGACGCCACCGTCCCCGGGCACCTGGAGGGCGAGCGCGTCGTCGTCCCTCGTCACCGAGCCGAGCGTCCGCGCCGCCGCGTCGAGCGTCGCCAGGTCCGCGAACCGCAGCCGCACGTGCCCGCCGGGGACGAGCCGCTTCAGCTCGTCCGAGGTGCCCTCGGCGACCAGCCGCCCGCCGTCCAGCACCGCGATCCGGTCGGCGAGGTGGTCGGCCTCCTCCAGGTACTGCGTCGTGAGGAAGATCGTCACGCCCTCCCGGACCAGCTCGCGGATGATCTCCCACATGGTGCGGCGGCTGCGCGGGTCGAGCCCGGTCGTCGGCTCGTCCAGGAAGATGATCTGGGGGCCGCCGATCAGCGTCATCGCGATGTCGAGCCGCCGCCGCATCCCGCCCGAATAGGTGGCGGCCGTCTTGTCCGCCGCCTCCACCAGGTCGAACCGCTCCAGCAGCTCGCCCGCCGCCCGGCGCCCGCCGGCCTTGCCGAGGCGGTGCAGGTCCGCCATGAGGATCAGGTTCTCGCGTCCCGTCAGCAGCCCGTCGACCGCCGAGTACTGCCCGGTCACGCCGATCGCCCGGCGTACGCCGTCCGGGTCCCGGCGCAGGTCCCGTCCCGCCACGCTGACGTCGCCGCCGTCCGCGGGGATCAGCGTGGACAGGATCCGCACCACGGTCGTCTTCCCCGCCCCGTTGGGCCCGAGCAGCGAGAAGACCGTCCCGCGCGGCACCTCGAAGTCGATCCCGTCGAGGACCGTCCTGTCCCCGAACGCCTTCCGCAGCCCGGCCACCTGGATGGCCGTCTGCCGTATCTCGATGTCCATGCCGTGAAGCGTGGGCGTCCCCGCCTTCAGGCCGGTTTCATCCCGCTTTCAGCCCCGGCCCCGAGCCGTCCGGCGGCTGAAACTCACCAGGTCAGGGGCAGGGTGTCCAGGCCGAGGACGAGGCTCGCGTGCTCCACCGGCCGCGCGCCGGGCGCGATGCGGTAGTCGGGGATGCGGGCGTGCCATTCGCGCAGCGCGATCTGGAGCTCGAGACGGGCGAGGTGGGAGCCGAGGCAGCGGTGCGGTCCCGCGCCGAAGGCCATGTGCCGGGCCGGCGGTCGGTCGACGTCGACGGCGGAGGCGGCCGGAACGGCGCGCGGGTCGCGGGCCGCCATCGCGGTCGGGAGCATGACCATGTCGCCCGCCCTCATCGGGCAGCCGTGCGTCTCGACGTCGCGGGTGAGCTTGCGCGCGGGCAGGACGGGCGCGTAGACGCGCAGGAACTCCTCGACCGCGTCCGGGATGACGTCCGGGTCTCCGGCGAGGCGGGCGCGGAGGGCGTCGTCGCCCGCCAGGTGCCAGAAGGTGTAGGAGAGCTGGGCGGCGACGGTGTCGAGACCGGCGAGGAACAGCAGGACGCAGAGCTGGAGCAGCTCGTCGTCGGTGACGGGCCGGCCGTCCACGGTGAACCTGATCGCGGCGCTCACCAGGTCCTCGCACGGCCGGGCGCGGCGGTCCCGGATGAGTTCGGTGAGGCAGGCCGTCAGCGCCGCCATGGCCTCGGGCCGTCCGCCGGTGGAGGGCCGCGAGTGCAGGATGGCGCGCTCCCAGCCGAGGAACTCCTCCAGCCTCTCGATGGGCAGGCCGACGAGCTCCAGGAAGATGGCGGTGGGGTAGAGCCGCGCGAAGTCGGTGACGAGGTCGCACGCCCCCCGGGACGCGAAACCGTCGATCAGCGCGGCGCAGTGCCGGGTGATCCGGTCGCGCAGGACGGCGGCGGCGACGGGAGTGAAGAACGGCCGGAGTAACCGCCGCCACGTCGTGTGCAGCGGCGGGTCCAGCATGACCGGGATCCACCGGTGCGAGGGCTCCGGGTCGATGACGGCGATCGCGCGGCTGGAGAACGTCTCCGGGTCCTGGAAGGCCGCGAGGATGTCGTCGTAGCGGGTCAGCACCCAGAAGCCGGGCCCCGCGGTGCTGCGGAACGCCGGATGCGCCTCCCGGAGCTCGTCCATTCGCGCGTGGGCCGCTCCGGCGGGCCGCGGCCCGGCGAACGGGTCGAAGTCCGTCCGAGGCCCGCCGGCCTCGCCGTACCGTGTCGGGTCCTGCACGATGGCCTCCTCACTCGCGAGGACGCGGGCGCGGTCGGCACCGCCTCCCCGCCGGGGTGCGGTTGTGTCCTGCCGGCCAGGATCGCACGAGTCCCGGAGCCTGGCGCGGAACGAGGGCGCCGCCCCCGCCCTACTCCGCCGGACCTGCGGTCCGACGGGACGGCGCCTGGCGGACGAGGGTGGTGGTGAGGAACAGGGCCAGCAGGGCGGCTATCAGCAGGAGCGTTCCCGGGACACCGGCCGTGGGGGCCGCGAAGGTCGCGAGGAGCACCAGGACGGCCGTGGCGGCGAGCAGCGCGGGATGCGCGTTCATGCGCCGGATGGGAGCGTTCAGCGCCCAGAGCATGACCAGGACGATGGCGACGGGGACGGTGACGGAGGCGGCGACGAGCCGCGGCCCCGCCTCGCCGTGGTGGGCGTACGAGGCCACCGCCGTCTCCAGGCCGCCTCCGATGGCGGCGAGCGCGGCGAAGAAGACGTAGTGGCCGTACCACCACAGGAAGGACGGGTCGCGGCGCCCCTCCAGGCGCTCCGCCGCGGGCTCCAGGAAGTAGATCCACCAGAGCGCGAAGAGGATGGCGAGCCCGGCGAGGGCGATCGTGATCAGCTCGGCGCCGACCCCCTGCGCCACTGCCCGCTCCACCGCGTAGGTGGAGGCGAACACGCTCTCGCCCAGCAGGATGATCGTGAAAAGCCCGTACCGCTCGGCCATGTGGCGCGGGTGCCAGCGCGTCGCGCGGGACCGCTCGGCGATCGGCGGGACGGACAGGTCGAGCGCCGCGAGGATGAAGAACACCCACGTCGGGCCCTGGTCCGGCAGGGCGAGCCGCGCCACCCAGAACGCCATGGTGACCGACAGGCCGACCGCGTAGCGCAGGGCCGTGGCGCGGCCCGCGGGGTCCTCGGCGGCCGCGCGCAGCCAGAGGGCGACCAGGCCGACGCGCATGACGAGATAGCCCATGGTCATGGTGGTGACGTCGCCGGCGAACGCGGAGGGCACCCCGGCCGCCAGGATGAGGACGCCCGCGAGCTGCACGAACACCGTGAGCCGGTACGGGACGTCGTCGACGTCGTAGGCGGAGGCGAACCACGTGAAGTTCATCCACACCCACCAGATGGCGAAGAACGTCATGAGGAACGGCGTGATGGAGTCGCCCAGGCGGCCGTCCTCCGTGCCGCCCGCCAGGCCCTGGACGGCCTGGTACACCGCGTCGACGAACGTCAGGTCGAACAGCAGTTCCAGGGGGGTGGAGACGCGGTGCGGTTCGCCCGGATCGCGTGCGACCATGCGGCGGCGGAGCGGCGGCATCTGATCACTTTAAGCGATCTCCCGATCACTCTGAGTGGTGTGCACCGGAGGGTCAGAGGAAGGCGGGCCCCCGGCGCAGCAGCGTCTCGTAGAGCATGTGCTGGACGTTCTCGCGGACGTGGTCGGTGATCTCGAAGACCGTCATGGGGTCGTCGGCGGCGTCCGCGTCGTAGCCGTCCAGCGTCATCGGCTCGCCGAACCGGATCACCCACTTGGACGGGAGCGGGACCAGCCCGGCGGGGCCGAGCAGCGGGAACGTCGGGGTGACCGGGAAGTACGGGAGGCCGAGGAGGCGGGCCAGCGGGCGCAGGTCGGCGATCTTGGGGTAGATCTCCTCGGCGCCGACGATCGCGCACGGGATGATCGGGACCCCGGCGCGCAGCGCGGTGCCGACGAAGCCGCCGCGGCCGAAGCGCTGCAGCTTGTAGCGCTCGGAGAAGGGCTTGCCCACGCCCTTGTAGCCCTCGGGGAAGACGCCGACGAGCTCGCCCTTGCCGAGCAGGCGGGCGGCGTCGGCGTGGCAGGCGAGCGTGTGGCCGGCCTTGCGGGACAGGTGCCCGAGCAGGGGGATCTGGTAGACGAGGTCGGCGCCGAGCAGGCGGACCTGCCGGTCGGCGTGGTCGTGCAGGGCGACCGACAGCATGAGCGCGTCGAGGGGGATCGTGCCGGAGTGGTTGGCGACGAGGAGGGCGCCGCCGGGCGGGATGTTCTCCAGGCCGTCGAGCTCGACGCGGAACCAGTGCTCGTAGAGGGCGCGGGCGAGCGGCAGGAGCACGGCGGAGTTGAACTCGGGGTCGAAGCCGAACTCGTCGATCTCGTACTCGCCGGACAGCCTGCGCCGCAGGAACCGCAGGCCGGAGGCCAGGGCCCGTTCGAACTGGCCGGGTCCGGCCGGGTCGGCGCCGGGCGCGTCCTCGCGCGGATCGCCGTCGTGCGGACCCCCGTCGCGGGGGCCCTCGCCGCCGGGGGCGTCGTCGCGGACCGAGGCGAGCCGGATGACCTGCGCGCCCTCGTCGTCCCCGGGGTGAGCGTTCGTGGTCATCTGGGCTCTCCTTTCAGGCGCGTCCGAACCGCTCAGGCCCGCCCGAGCAGGGCCGTCAGGCCGCCCCGGACGAAGCCCTTGGCGGCGGCGAAGTCGGCGAAGGCAGCCTCGGAGCTGTACTTCGGGTGCCAGGCGAGCTCCCGCTCCAGTGCCGCGGTGTCGATGACCCGGCCGTAGGTCAGCCAGCGCAGCAGCTCCGGGGAGAACCCGGACAGGCCCGCGAACCGGCGCCCCATGTCGCCGAGGACCGAGATGGAGGGCGCCGGGACGGGCAGGTAGGGCCGCCCGGCGCGGCGCAGGGCCTGCGACAGCAGGAGCACTCCGTCCCCGGCGACGTTGTAGCAGCCGGGGTGGTCCTCGACGGTCATGCGCCGCAGCACCTCGACGCCGTCGTCCTCGTGGACGAACTGGAGCCGCGGGTCGAACCCGAGCACGGTCGGGACGACCGGCAGGCGCAGGTACCGGGTGAGCGGCGAGTCGACGCCCGGGCCGAGGAAGTTCGCGAACCTCAGCACCGATACGGCCAGGTCGGAGCGGCGCCGCATCAGCCCGCGGACGTAGCCCTCCACCTCGACGGCGTCCTTGGCGTAGCCGGTCTTCGGCGCCTCGACCGGCTCGTCGCGCTCGGTGAAGACGGCCGGGTCCATCGGGGAGGAGCCGTACACCGCGGCCGACGAGCGGACGACGAGCTTGCGCATGTCGGGCGAGCGCTGGCAGGCCGCGAGCAGCTGCATCGTCCCGATGACGTTCAGCTCCTTGACCTTCGCCCGGGGAACCGACGAGGAGGTCACCAGGTTGAGGTGCACCACCGTGTCCACCGCGGCCGACGCGATGATCTTCGCGATGCCGGGCGTGCGGATGTCGACCCGGACGAACTCGGTGCGGCCCAGCGACTCGGCCGGCGGCACCGTGTCCACCCCGATGACACGCTCGATGCCCGGGTCGGCTTGCAACGTGTTCGCGACCCGCGCCCCCAGGAAACGGGAGACGCCCGTGACGAGGACGACACGGGCCGCGGCGGCGGGCATGGAGGACACTGGGCCCTACCCCTTCACGGCTGGACGGCCGGTGCGGTCACTTCTTGTTGCGGCGCTGGATACGCGTCTTCTTCAGCAGCTTGCGGTGCTTCTTCTTGGCCATCCTCTTGCGGCGCTTCTTGATGACAGAGCCCACGGAACCTCGCTCGGCGTATCGGGTGATGTGCAGGAGACGGGCGTGCCGCCGGAGAGCGACTCTCGGCAGGCGGGCACGGTCCGAGGCCCCAGGGTACCGCTGCGGCGGTGGAGATCATGCCGCGGCCTGCTCCGCGGCCCCCGAATGGAGGGTACGGACGGCGGCCGGCACCGCGCGTCGCACGGCGCCGGGCACCGTTCCGTCCGGGCGGGCGTGGCCTGCGGCCATCGCCCGTCCGCTCGGTGTCCGGACCGTTCTGCCGGTCCTCGTCCTGCTTCCCCAGCTTCGGGACGGCCCCTCGGGACCATCCCGACGCCCCCTGCACGGCCGGGTACTGAGTTCGCGGCGGGGTCATGCCCCGCCCCTACCCGTTATCCGGCTTCGATGTACGCGTCGCGCAGGTAATCGTGGACGGCCTGCTCGGGAACCCGGAACGAGCGGCCCACGCGGATCGCGGGTAGCTCGCCCGAGTGGACGAGACGGTAGACGGTCATCTTGGACACCCGCATCACCGCCGCCACTTCGGCCACGGTCAGGAACCTGACCTCGCTCAGAGGTCGCTCGCCTGAGGTCATCGGACGCCCTCTTCCACACGTGCCGCGCACCGGCCCTTCGGGTGACTTTGATCACGCACGTGTACTTCCTCCAGCGTAAATCGCGCACCGGCAGTCGCAAGAGGGGAGTTCCGCACATTTCCGTCTCCGACCTGACCGTGGGGATACAGTGCTGATTCCCTACGCAGGGTGGACGTGACGGCACCGCCCGTGGCGCGACGAACGGTTGTTAACCGAGATCCCGGATTGACCTGCGGTTCCGCAGTGCCTGCCACCTCCCGGCAAGCCCATGAGCCTCGTTACGGCAGTCCTGTCACAGGGCGTGACAGGCGAAATGCCGACACCCAGGCGTCCCCACGGAGTAAGCCTCCGGATCGGGCGGTCAGCCGGAGGGGCGCAGGCCCGCGCGATCGAGGATGTACGCGGTCAGCGGCGCGTAGTGGTGCGCGGAGACGCCGTCGTCGAGCGGGACGACCACGTCGATCTTTCCCTCGGCGGCGCCGGCGAACAGCGCGGGGTCGTTACAGTCCGCGAACCCGACGGTGTCGATGCCCGCCTGCCCGGCGGCCCCGGCCCAGCCGTGGTCGGCGATGGCCAGATCCGGCCATATATGGGGTTTAGCTTCCGCGCCGTCCTGAGAACCGATATTGGCGCTCTCGAAACCGGTGGTCGCGAGCTCGCGGAGCATGGCCTCCATCGGATGCGGATCATGCGTGTGGTGCGTGCGGAGGTCCTCGCCCTCCAGCATCGCGACGCCGGGGGCGGCGTAGACGAGGCGGCGCAGCTCCGCGCCGCCGTAGCCGGTCTCGACCTCGTAGGTCCAGCCGGCGGCGGGCGCCAGCACCCGGCAGCCCGCCTCCTCCAGCGCATGCGCGACCGCCTGGTAGAGCGGCGTCAGCGTGGCCGGATGACCGGTCGCGACGACCACGGACTCCTTGCGGCGGGCCGCGAGGCCGATCCGCTCCCCCATCGCCTCCAGCGTGTCGAGAGTGATGTCGGGGTCGATGGTGTCGTCCCCGTAGATGTGCCTCGGGTCCGGGTTGACGCCGCACCGCTCGACCATCATCTCCAGCACGGAGCGCTCCGTCCACGACGGCTTCAGCTCCAGGCCGAACTGGTAGTACGGGTTTCCGTTGGCCATGCGCCGGTAGTGCAGCAGGTTGTTCTGGCGCGGCGTGGCCACGTCGCCCGCGATCATCGTCCGGACGAGGTGGGCGCGCAGTTCCTCCCTGCTCGGCGCGGTGTGCTCGGCGTTCTCAGGCAAGGGGGTCATCGGGTCCCTGGGCGGAAGGGGCATGGGCTTGGCTCACTCGTCGGTCATCGGGTCGAGGCCGTGCTCGGGGAACACCGCCCGGCGCGTCGCCAGGACGGCCTGGTCGATGGGGCTTCCCGGGTCGTAGCCGTCCCCCCACCTGCTGACCTCCACCGTCTCCGTGCCGTCGGTCATGCGGCGCGGGGCGATCTCCTCGGTCCGCTGCCGGACGAACTCGCGCCAGTCGTCCGGTGTGGCGGTGGCCGGCTGGACGGGGCCGCCCGCCGCCTCGGCCAGCAGGTGCGTCCACGCCCGCGGGACGACCTGGACCAGCTCGTAGCCGCCGCCCCCGGTGAGGACCCAGCGGCCGCCCGCGGTCTCGTGCGCCAGCCGGTGCAGCATCGCGTAGGCCGTCCGCTGCCCGTCCACGCTGAGGATCAGGTGGGCCAGCGGATCGAGCGCGTGGCCGTCGGCGCCCTGCTGGGTGACGAGGACGTCCGGGCGGAACCGGCGCAGCAGCGGCGGGACGATCGCCTCGAACGCGCGCAGCCACGGCCGGTCGCCGGTGCCGGGCGGCAGCGAGATGTTGACCGAGGTGCCGTCCACGCCGGTCTCGTCCGGGAAGCCGGTGCCGGGGAACAGCGTCCGCGGCGTCTCGTGCAGGCTGATCGTCAGCACGCGCGGGTCGTCGTAGAAGGCGGCCTGGACGCCGTCGCCGTGGTGGACGTCGATGTCGACGTAGGCGACGCGCTCCGCGCCGTTCTCCAGCAGCCACGCGATCGCGACGGCCGGGTCGTTGTAGACGCAGAACCCGCTGGCGGCGTCGCTCAGCGCGTGGTGCAGGCCGCCTGAGATGTTCGCGGCGTGCTCGGCGCGCCCCGTCCACACCGCCTCGGCGGCGGCGACCGACGCGCCCGCGACCAGGGCCGATGCCTCGTGCATGCCGAGGAAGACCGGGTTGTCGGGGGTGCCGAGGCCGTGCCCGAGCTCCGGCAGGCCCGTCGCGCCGGAGTGCTTGACCGCCGCGATGTAGGACTCCTCGTGGACGAGCCGGAGCAGCTTGTCGTCGGCCGCCTCGAACTCCGAGACCCGCACGTTCGGGCGGTCGAGGACGCCGAGCCCGCGGGCGAGCGCCATCGTCAGCTCGACCCGCACGGGGTTCATGGGGTGTCCGGGACCGAAGTCGTAGGAGATGAGCCGCTCGTCCCAGAAGATCTCCAGCCCGCAGTTCTCGGGACCGGCGGACTGGGACGAATCGGAACCGCTCATGACCTCACGGTATCGCGAGGGGCACGTGACCTGGCCCACAGCGTCCGCCCGGCGGAGGCACGGCACCCGCCGCGAGGCGCACAACTCGCAACACACCTGTGACGTGAATTACACGGAGGAAACGGGCATACCTACATCAGGCAGATATCTCCTACGGGGGGGTAAATGGACGACGGCCCCAGCGTTCGCAGCCGCGCAATCAGCAACGCGCTCCGCCTGGGCGTCCGTCCTTTCCTGCACTACCTCCCCGGCCACGCGACCAGCATCCGCACCGCGCGCTCGACGGTGGACGCCGCGTCCCTGCTGCTGCGGCACAGCTCGAACGTGCAGGTCGAGTCGCTGAACGACCCGCACCCCGAGGACGAGGGCGGCCGCCCCGTCCGGGGCGAGTGGATCGTTCCGCGGCCGCCCGCCGGGGACACCCCCGCCAAGAAGCGCGCCGAGGGGTCCGCACCCGGTGCCGTGCTGTACCTGCACGGCGGCGGCTACGTCGTCTGCTCGCCGCGCACGCACCGCCCCATCACCTCGCGGCTCGCGGTCGACACGGGCCTGCCCGTCCTCGCCCCGAGGTACCGGCTCGCGCCCGAGCACCCGTTCCCGGCGCCGCTGGAGGACGCCGTCGCCGCCTACCGGTGGCTGCTCGCCCGGGGCGTGCCGGCGTCCGGCATCGTCCTCGCGGGCGACTCCGCGGGCGGGCACCTGTCCGCGGCGCTGACCGGCGAACTGTGCCGCCAGGGGCTGCCGAGCCCGGCCGGGCTCATGCTGTTCTCCCCCTGGGTCGACCTGACCTGCGAGCTGTCCATGGGCGCGCAGAGCCGCGCCCGCGACCCCTACATCAGCGCGGCGTCCGCGCGCCGGGTCGCCCGCCTCGTCGTGGGTCCGACCGGGTTCGAGGACCCGCGGCTGGCCCTGCTCACGTGCGCCTGGACCGACATGCCGCCCGTCCTGATCCAGGTCGGCGGCGCCGAGGTGCTGCGCACCGAGGCCGAGGCGTTCGCCGAGGCCCTGCGCCGCGCCGGCGCCACCTGCGACCTGCAGATCTGGAAGGGGCAGATGCACGTCTTCCAGATCCTGAACCGCGTGCTGCCGGAGGCGAGCGCCGCGATGCGGGACGCCGCCCACTTCGTCCGGACGGTCACGGGCACGCCGGCCAAGCGCGCCAGGCACGGAAAGCGCACCAGGGCCGCCTAGCAGAGGGGACGTACTCGCCAGGCCCAGCGCTCACAGGTTCTCCTGAGCGAACTGAGCGGCGTCCTAAACGCCTGGCAGCGCGCATGCGGCCGATCCAGCTACTTCTGCGCTGTTGCCCCTGTATCTGATGCAGGGACGGTCCTAGGGCGTCATCCCTACAAACAAGACACGAGGGGGCAGAACATGGACCACTGCAGGTCAACTCTGATCATCTGCGCTCTACCCGACGGATTCGAGCCCGGGTTCCTGGTGTGCCTACTCGGGGTGATCGGCACACTCGGGGTCGTCCTCTACCACTTCGGCGGTGACCGCAAGGACGGCCAGTAACCGTTCAACGCGGTAGCAGCCCACTTGTCGCCGGGCCCTCCACGGGCCCGGCGACCCCTTGTCCGAGGGCGTTCCACCAGTACTTCGTCCGGACGGTCACGGGCACGCCGGCCAAGCGCGCCAGGCACGGAAAGCGCACCAGGGCCGCCTAGGGCCGGCCGTCCTTCCGCTTCGTCAGGAGCCCGGCCAGCAGAGCCGCCGCGTGGTCGGCCATGAAGCGCGGGACCCGCGCTCTGAGAAGCGCCCTGTGCAGTGCCGACGCCGGGAACGGCAACTCGCCGGGACGTTCGCGCGGCTCTTCCATCCGGTCCCCCAGATTTCAAGATCAACTGGATGGTAACCGAGCAGGACCGGTCGTACCGCGAGAACGGCGACCTTCTCCACGCTCCGCACAGGACCCATCACGTCGAGTCCACACCTCGCGGCGCCCCTCCACAAGGTTCTTCGCCGATAGCGCGTTTCGGTTTCACGCCCGGGATGGACGGGGCGCGGACGACCGGTGCGAGGGGCCGCGGTCAGCCGCTCGCGAGTTCGCGGCCCCGGTTGCGGGCCGCCTCGATGGCCTCCAGGACGGCGGCCCTGACGCCGTGCCGCTCCAGCTCGCGGATCGCCGAGATCGTCGTCCCTCCGGGGGAGGTCACGGCCTCGCGCAGCAGCACCGGGTGCTCGCCGGAGTCGCGGAGCATGACCGCGGCGCCCACCGCCGACTGGACGACCATCTCCAGCGCGGCGGCGCGGGGCATGCCGAGCAGGATGCCCGCGTCCACCATCGCCTCGACGAGGTAGTAGAAGTACGCCGGGCCGCTCCCGGACAGGGCCGTGGCGCCGTCCTGCAGCGACTCGGGGATGCGCAGCACCTTGCCGACCGGCGACAGCAGCTCCTCGGCGAGCTTCAGGTGCTCCTCGCCCGCGTGCGACCCGGGCGAGATGACGCTCATGGCCTCGTCGACGTGGACGGGCGTGTTCGACATGACGCGCACGACCGGCACCCCCTCTGGGAGCCGCGCCTCGATGAACCCGGTCGTGATGCCCGCCGCCATCGAGACCACGAGCCGGCCGGGCGGCACGTGCGGGCCGACCTCGTCCAGCAGGGCCCCCATGTCCTGCGGCTTCACCGCGAGGATCAGCGTCTCGGCCGTGGCGGCGGCCTCCGCGTTCGGCATGATCTCGACGCCGTACCGCTCCCGCAGCAGCGCCCCCCGCTCCTCCCGGCGCGCGGTCGCCACCAGCTCGGACGGGCGGCGGCCGGCCCGCAGGACGCCGGACAGCAGCGCCTCGCCCATCTTCCCGGCACCCAGAATCGCGATCATCGACATACCTTGACGTGGGGTTCCAACGACCCGTACAGCCTATCGCCGGGCCTGCCCGGCCCGCCGCCCGGCCGCCTCGGGACCCCGCCCTAGGCCCGCCCCGCGAGGGAGCGCATGAAGAAGCGCAGGTTGGCGGGCCGCTCGGCGAGGCGCCGCATGAAGTACTGGTACCACTCGCGGCCGTAGGCGACGTAGACGCGGACATGCGCGCCCTCCGCGGCGAGGCGGCGCTGCTCCTGCGGGCGGATCCCGTAGAGCATCTGGTACTCGAACGAGTCGTCGTCGCGCTCGTCCAGCACCGACAAGGCGCCGGCGATCTGGATGAGCCGGGGGTCGTGGGTGGCGAGCATCGGGTAGCCCTTGCCGGCCATCAGCACCTTCATGCACCGCACGTACGACCTGTCGACCTCCTCCTTGTCGGTGAAGGCGACCGCCGCGGGCGCCGCGTACGCGCCCTTGCACAACCTCACCCGCGAGCCCTCGTAGGCCAGTTCCGCGCAGTGCTCCTCCGCACGACGCAGGTACGCCTGGACGACCGCGCCCACGTCCGGGTAATCACGCCGCAGTTCGTGGACGATCCCTAGCGTCGAGTCGACGGTCGTGTGCTCTTCCATGTCGAGGGTGACGGTCGTACTGGACGCGCGGGCCGCGGCGCACACCCGCTGTGCGTTCTCCAGGGCGAGGTCTTCGTCGAAGGTCTGCCCTATGGCCGAGAGCTTGAGCGACACCTCGGCGCGTCCACCGAACCCCTCTGCCCACAGCCGGTCCAGGAGCTCCACATAGTGCGAGACGTTCGCCTCGGCCCGGTCCTTGTCGTGGGTGTCCTCGCCCAGGACGTCCAGGCTGACGAGCAGGCCCTCACCGGTCAGCGCGCCGGTGACGCGCATGGCGTCGTCGATCGTCTCGCCGGCGACGAAGCGGCGGACCACGTCCCCGCTGAACGGCGCGGTCTCCACCAGCCTGCGTGCGCCGCCGCTGCGCGACGCCGCCAGCAACGCCTGACGAAGCACTGTGCGAACCCCTGTCCCTGGACGTGCCGTCTCCGGTTACCGTCCCAGGCTATGCGGACGGGGCTCGGCGATCACGACACGGTGCCGAGGGTGTTCCCGGCGCCGTACCGCTGAACGTAGTCCGGCATCCGCGCGGTCTTGACCGCCTCGAACAGGGCCTTCGCCTTCGGGCCGTCCAGGAACACGACGCTCTGCCGCTTGCGCATGCCGGTGCCCTTGTGCGGCAGCGTCATGAACATCACGTCGGACGGGCGGACGCCGCGCATGCTGAGGGCCAGCGAGCGCAGGTCGCCCGCCGACACCCCCTCGTCCACGCTGATCGACCTGGTGAGCGCCGACAGGAACCGGTCGAGCTTGAGCGGATTGCTCAGCGTGCCCCGGTCGGCGGCCTGCTTGGCGAGCGCGCCGAGGAACGCCTGCTGGCGCTTGATCCGGTCGAAGTCGCCGTTCGGCAGGTTGTAGCGCTGCCGGACGAACAGCAGCGCGTCGTCGCCGTTCAGCTTCTGCCGCCCTGCCTCCCAGCGCTTCTTGCGCGCGGGGTCGTACACGCCCTGCTTGATGTTGACGGTGACGCCGCCGAGCGCGTCCGTCATCGACTTGAAGCCCTCGAAGTCGATCGCGCCGTAGTGGTCGATCCGGACGCCGGTGAGGTTCTCCATCGTCTCGATCAGCAGCTTCGGCCCGCCGAACGAGAACGCCGCGTTGATCTTCTGCTGCCCGTAGCCGGGGATCTCGACCCACGAGTCGCGCGGGAACGAGACGATGTAGGCCTTCTTCCGGTCCGCCGGGAGGTGCAGCAGCATGATCGTGTCGGTGCGCTGCTGGCCCGGCTTCCAGACCTGGTTGCCCTCCCCGGTGGTCGCGGAGTCGGCCCGCGAGTCCGAGCCGACCAGCAGCCAGTTCTCGGTCCCCGCGACGTTCGGGCCCGGACGCCGCGCCCCGGCGTCCGGCATCACGCCCTTGATCCGGTCGATGTTGCCGTTGTAGGACGACTGCCGCTGCCAGATGAGCCCGCCCAGCCCTGCCACGACCAGCGCCAGGAACACGCCGACCGCGATCAGCACGCGGGGCCACCGCCGCTTGCGCCGCGTCTCGCCGCCGTCCGTACCGCCGCCCCAGAACGCGTCCTCGGCGCCGGCCTCAGGGGTGCCGGGGGCCTCGGGGGCGCCCGGCGCCTCGGCCGTTCCGGGCCCCGCGGGCGGGCGCGCCCCCTCGGCGGACGGCTGCGGCCCCTGCGAGCCGTGAAGATCAGGGGAGGTCATGGCGCGAAGCTACCAGCCCCACCGCAGGGAGATGGCCGACTTCGCCCCCTCTGTCCGCTTACGGCGCACTCGCCCGTCCGGGTAAACCCCGCCCCCCGTTCGCGGGTCGGCCCCTCGCCCCGCCCGGGCCTCAGGCGCTCCGGCGGCGGAGGGTCACCGCCCCCAGCAGGAGGGCGACCACCACGAAGCCGGCTATGACCGAGACGTCGACGGCCAGGGTGCCGGTGAAGTCGGGGCTGGCGCTGATCTCCTGCATGCCCTCGACCGCGTAGGACAGGGGGAGGACGTCCGCGATCGCCTGGAGCCAGGACGCCATGCTCTCGCGCGGGATGATCAGGCCGCAGAGCAGCAGCTGCGGCAGGACGAACGCGGGCATGAACTGGACGGCCTGGAACTCGGTCCGGGCGAACGCGCTGGCGAGCAGGCCGAGGGCCATGCCGAGCAGCGCGTCCAGCACCGAGACCAGGACCAGGGACGCCAGCGAGCCGCTGAGGTCGAGGTCGAGCCAGGTCAGCGAGATCGCCAGCACGACCGCGACCTGGACGAGCGCGAGCAGCCCGAACGCGAGGGCGTAGCCGAGCAGCAGGTCGAGCTTGCCGAGCGGCATGGTCATCAGCCGTTCGAGGGTGCCGCCCGTGCGCTCGCGGAGGGTGGCGACGCTGGCCACGACGAACATGACGATGAACGGGAACAGGCCGAGCAGCATGGGCCCGATCCGGTCGAAGACCATCGGCTGGTCGAACACGTACCGCAGCAGGACCATCAGCAGCGCCGGCACGCCGATCAGCAGGCCGAGCGTGCGGTGGTCGTGCTTGAGCTGCGCCAGGATGCGGCGCGTCGTGGCGAGCGTGATGGCGGCGTTCATGGCGCGCTCCCGGCCTTCTCGTGGATCAGATGGAGGAACGCCTCTTCGAGGTCGGCCGCGCCGGTGCGCGAGCGCAGGCCGTCCGGCGTGCCGTCGGCGAGGATCTCGCCCTCGCGCATCAGCAGCAGCCGGTCGGTGCGGCCCGCCTCGTCCATGACGTGGCTGGACACGACGAGGGTGGCGCCCCGGTCGGCCAGCTCGCGGAACAGCTCCCACAGCTCCTGCCGCAGTACCGGGTCGAGGCCCACGGTCGGCTCGTCCAGGACGAGCAGCTCGGGCGCGCCGAGCAGCGCGACGGCGAGGTTGGCGCGGCTGAGCTGCCCGCCGGACAGCGTCGACGCGCTCTGGTGGCGGCTGCGGCCGAGCCCGACCTCGTCGATGACGCGGGCGACGTCCGAGCGCGGGGCGCGCAGGACGGACGCGAAGTAGCGCAGGTTCTCGGTGACGGTCAGGTCGGCGTAGACGGCCGGCGTCTGCGTCGCGTACCCGACCCGGCGCCGCAGGGCGGGCGACCCGGCGGGCTCGCCGAGCACGGTCACCTCGCCGCTCCGCACGATCTGGACGCCGACGAGCGCCCTCATCAGGGTCGTCTTCCCGCATCCGCTCGGGCCGAGGAGCCCCACGATCGAACCGCGCGGGACATCGAAGGCGAGGTCGCGCAGCACCTCCCGGCCGCCGCGGACGACCCGCAGGTCGCGCACCCGCACCGCGGTCCCGGACGCCCCCGCGGGGCTGGAACTCATCATGTGTTGAATTTATGCCGATACGGAGACCCGGTCAAGGGGCCGAACGTCCCGTCGAGAAGGAACCTCCACTGAGAACGGCAGGGGCGACGTGAAGGCCGGTCGAGAAGGGACCGCAGGGCCGGAACGAAGAGCCGGGCGAGAGGGGAGGGCCGTTGGGAACGCAGGGGCGAACTGAAGGCCTGGTCGAGCGAGGGGAGGCCCGGCAGGGGCGGAGCCGAGCCTGAAGGGCAGTGGTACCGGGGCTCAGGGCATGAGGTAGCGCTGGAGGGTCGGCGCCACCAGCTCGATCAGCTCCTCCTCGGAGGCGGAGGCCAGCGGCTCGACGCGCAGCACGTAGCGCAGGATCATCAGGCCGATCATCTGGCCGGCCGCCGCCTGGATGCCGAGCGGCGCGGCCTCGGTGGCCTGCGAGGCCCGCCCGAACAGCGCCGTCGTGACGAACTCGCGCAGCAGCGCCGCCGCCCGCTCGTTCGTCATCGCCGAGCGGAGCATCGCGAGCATCGGGGCGCGCCGGGCCTCGTCCCCCCACACGTGCAGGAAGGTGCGGACCATCCCCTCGCCGATGCGCTCAGGGGGGAACGCCATGATGTGCGGCAGGAGGACGGTCGGGTCCACCGGGAAGCGCATCGCCTCGACGAACACGCCCTCCTTGTTGCCGAAGAAGTGGTGCACCAGCGCGGGGTCGACCTCGGCGGCGCGGGCGATGGCGCGCAACGAGGCCCCGTCGTAGCCCTTCTCAGCGAACAGGTCCCGCGCCGACGCCAGGATCTTCTCGCGCGTCTCGGTCGGACCGGGCCTGCGTCCCGGGCCGCGGCCGCGCGACCCGGCGGGCTCCGCCGGGCGGGGTCCGCCCCGGGGGCCCGTCACCGGCGCACGCCCCGGCGGGTGACCTCCCCGGCCGAGGTGACCTCCCACGTGTGGGCGGCGGCGGCCAGGTGCAGGCGCGCGAACGCGAGGGCCTCGGCGAGGTCCTCCATCCGCTCGACCCGGTTGGAGGCCCGCCGCGTGTTGACCTCCAGGACGATGTGCCCCTTGAAGCCGCCCTCGGCGAGGTTCTCCAGCATCGTCCCGCAAGGCTGGTTGCCCCGCCCCGGGACGAGGTGCTCGTCCTTGTTCGTGATGCCGACCCCGTCGGCGAGGTGGATGTGCCGCAGCCGGTCGCCCAGGCTCCCCGCCATGTCGACGGCGTCCGAGCCCGAGACGGCGGTGTGCGACAGGTCGAGGGTGACGTGCGGGTAGTCCTGGTCGACGGGGTTCCAGTCGGGCAGGTACATGCCCGCCTCCGCGCCGCGCGCCTTGAGCGGGAACATGTTCTCGACCGCGAACAGCACGTCCGTCTCGTCCTGCATGCGGGCGAGGCCCTCGACGAACTCCTTCGCGTAGTCGCGCTGCCAGCGGAACGGCGGGTGCACGACGACGACCTCGGCACCCAGTTCCTCGGCGACCTCCTTGGAGCGCACCAGCTTGCCCCAGGGGTCGCGGCCCCAGACCCGCTGGGTGAGCAGCAGGCACGGCGCGTGGATCGACTTGATGGGGACCTGGTGGTAGTCCGACAGCCGGCGCAGCACGTTCAGGTCCTGGGAGGAGGCGTCCGTCGAGACCATGACCTCGATGCCGTCGTAGCCCAGCAGCGCGGCGATCTCGAACGCGCTCGGCACCTTCTCGGGGTACACCGAGGCGGTGGAGAGCGTGATCGGCGCGTCCGGGACGCGCAGCGCCGGTGAAGGGACGCCGTTGTGCTGCGGAGTCAAGGCTTCCTCGCCAGGAATGGTCGCTCGGCCGTGTTCGTGAGGCTGTCTGGTGAAAGCTGTGTTCGTAAAAGAGAGCCTATGCCGCGGCGGCCGTGATGAAACCCTCGCCCGGAGTGATCTCGCTTGCTCCCCCCGGGCCGCGGCTACGCTCTGTCCCCGTGGCCGAGATCGCGCGGGGCGCCGTGCCGAGCCCCAACATCTGGAACTCCCCTCAGGTCTACGAGCTGGAGAACCGCGCCGTCGACCCCGACGGCGTGCTGGCCGCGGCCATGCGCGCGATCCGTCCCTGGGACGGCGCCGACGTCCTCGACGTCGGCTGCGGCACCGGCTTCCACCTGCCCTTCTTCGCCGAGGACGCGCGCCGGGTGATCGGCGTCGAGCCGCACGCGGGCCTCGCCTCCGCCGCCGCCCGACGGACCCGCGGCCTTCCGAACGTCACCGTCCGCACGGGGACCGCGCAGGCGCTGCCGCTCCCCGACGCCTCCGTCGACGTCGCCCACGCGCGGTGGGCGTACTTCTTCGGCCCGGGCTGCGAGCCGGGCCTCGCCGAGCTCGACCGGGTCGTCCGGCGCGGCGGCGCGATCTACATCATCGACAACGACGCGACCCGCTCCACGTTCGGCCGCTGGTTCCGGCGGAGCCTGCCGGAATACGACCCCGCCGCCGTCGAGCGGTTCTGGACGCGGCGCGGCTTCCACCGGGAGCCGCTGACGATCCGGTGGGCGTTCCAGAACCGCGACGATCTCGCGGCCGTGCTGCGGATCGAGTTCCCCCGCGATCTCGCGGACGCCTGCCTGCGCGAACACCCCGGCCTCGAGGTGGACTATGCCGTGAATTTGTGGTGGCGTTGCCCCTGAGTTACCAGTCGGTTGGGTCACGGGAGGAACGCACCATGGGTCGCGCCGCCGCCACGAGCCGAGTCACCGCCGCGAGAGCGCTCGGCGGCCTGTTCGCCGCCACCGCGCTCGGCGCGGCCGGCGCCGGAGCCGGGCTCGTCGCCCAGCGCCGCGCCATGCGCCGCCTGCAACTGCGCCCCGACCCGTTCGCGGGCGAGCCGTTCGGGTCGCTGCGCGGCCGCCCCCTGCCGGTCCGCGCCGACGACGGCACCCGGCTCTACGCCGAGATCGACGGCGAGGAGCGCACCGACCTCGCCGTCGTGTTCTGCCACGGCTGGACGCTCACCCAGGACTCCTGGCACTTCCAGCGCAAGGCCCTGCGCGGCCTCGGGCGGCTCGTCTTCTGGGACCACCGCGGCCACGGCCGCTCCGACGGCGGCGCCCGCGACGGCTACGCCGTCTCCCGGCTGGCCCGCGACCTCGGCGCCGTGATCGAGGCGACCGTCCCCGCCGAGACCCCCGTCGTCCTCGTCGGCCACTCGATGGGCGGCATGACCGTCATGCGGTTCGCCGACGAGAACCCCGACCTGGTCGGACGCAAGATCCTCGCGACCGGGCTGCTCTGCACCTCCTCCGGCGGGCTCGGCGAACTCACGCTCGGCATGCCCGCCCTCGTCGCGCGCACCGCCCACCGCGTCCTGCCGGGCGCCCTCGGCGCGCTCGGCGCCGGCTCCGGCGCCGTCGAGCGGGTCCGCCACCTCGGCCGCGACGCCGCCGCCCTCCTGGAGGACCTGGTCGCCTTCGGCCCGGACGCCAGCCCGGCCGCGGTCGCCTTCGCCGAGCAGATGATGACCGACACCAGGATGGACGCCTTCGTCGACTTCTTCCGCTCCATGATCACCACCGACGTGATCAGCGACTGCGCGTCCCTCGGCGGCGCCGACACGCTCGTCCTCGGCGCGGAGAACGACCTGCTCACCCCGGTCGAGCACAGCCTGAAGATCGCCTCCTGCGTCCCGTCCGGGCGGCTGGAGGTCGTTCCCACCGCCGGTCACATGGCCATGCTGGAGCGTCCCGGCACCGTGTCCGACCACCTCGGCGATCTGATCGAGCGAGCCCGCAAGGAAACCTGACCCCCGGCGCTCCCCCGGCGGGATGAATACTGTCGGTGCCCGGCTCTACGCTTCCGCGCATGGCGAAGGCGAAGACGGCCAAGGCCGCCTACCGGTGCTCGGAGTGCGGGTGGCAGACCTCCAAGTGGGTCGGGCGCTGCGGCGAGTGCCAGACATGGGGAACGGTCACCGAGGCCGCGTCGGCGACACCGGCGCGGGTCGTGTCGGCCGGGCCGGTCAGCTCACCGGCGCGCCCCATCGGGCAGGTCGACGTGCGGTCCGCGCAGACGCGCCCCACCGGCCTCGACGAGCTCGACCGCGTCCTCGGCGGCGGCATCGTGCCCGGGGCCGTCCTGCTCCTGGCGGGTGAGCCCGGCATCGGCAAGTCGACGCTGCTGCTGGAGGTCGCCGCCCTCGCCTCCACCAAGGCGGGCGACGCCGCGGGCTCGGCGGGCTCGGCCGACTCGGCGGGCGAGAACGTCCTGTACGTGACGGGCGAGGAGTCGGCCGAGCAGGTCCGGCTGCGCGCCGACCGCGTCGGCGCGATCACCGACCGGCTGTACCTGGCCGCCGAGACGGAGCTGTCGGCCATCCTCGGCCACATCGACTCGGTCGACCCGGGGCTGCTCGTCGTCGACTCCATCCAGACGATCGGCACGTCCGAGGCCGACGGCGCGCCCGGCGGCGTCACCCAGGTCCGCGAGGTCGCCGCCAACCTGATCAGGGTCGCCAAGGAGCGCGGCATGACCGTCGTGCTCGTCGGCCACGTCACCAAGGAGGGCTCGATCGCCGGCCCGCGCCTCCTGGAACACCTGGTCGACGTCGTCCTGTACTTCGAGGGCGACCGGCACTCCCGGCTCCGCATGATCCGCGCGATGAAGAACCGGTACGGCCCCACCGACGAGCTCGGCTGCTTCGACCTGTCCGAGGTCGGCATCGTCGGGCTGCCCGACCCGAGCGGCCTGTTCCTCACCCGCCGCGAGGAGGCCGTGCCCGGTACCTGCGTCACCGTCACGCTCGAAGGGCGCCGCCCCCTCGTCGCCGAGGTGCAGTCCCTGGTCGCCAAGTCGCACCTCCCGGCGCCGCGGCGCGCCACGTCCGGGCTCGACACCTCCCGCGTGGCGATGGTCCTCGCCGTCCTCGCGCAGCGCTGCAAGATCTCCATGCACGAGCAGGACGTCTACGTCTCGACCGTCGGCGGCGTCCGGCTCGCCGAGACCTCCGTCGACCTCGCCCTCGGCCTCGCCGTCGCGGGCTCCACCGTCGAGCAGGCGCTGTCCACCAGCCTCATCGCACTCGGCGAGGTCGGCCTCGCCGGAGAGGTCCGCATCGTGCCCGGCGTCCAGCGGCGGCTGGCCGAGGCGGCCCGGCTCGGGTTCAAGTACGCCGTCATCCCGCGCGGCTCCCTCGAACTGGCCGACGGGCCCCTCAAGCGCGCCGATCCGCAGCTCAGCAGCTACGAGGGCATGAAGGTCATGGAGGTCGACAGCCTCCAGCAGGCGCTGCAGGTGGCCTTTACCGCTCCGTGACAGGCGTCCCGCCAGAGTATTACTCCACACAACGCACGCTTGCGACCTGGGGAGGAACCAGCGCGCGGCCCGCCTCGGTAAACTGACGCCGTCCAGCGACCTCCGGGGGTCAGGTGCCAGTACACAAGAGTCATGACGAACGACGCCGCGCCACGTTGGCCGCGGTGGCTCCGGGCACCCAGATCCGCGACGGGCTGGAGCGCATCCTGCGGGGCCACACCGGCGGCCTGATCGTGCTCGGCTACGACGGGCCCGTCGCGGAGCTGTGCACGGGCGGCTTCGAGCTCGACGTCGAGTTCTCCGCCACCCGGCTGCGCGAGCTCGCCAAGATGGACGGCGCGATCGTCCTCGACGACAGCCACACCCGCATCGTCCGCGCCGCCGTCCACCTCGTGCCGGACTCCACCCTCCCCACCGAGGAGTCGGGCACCCGGCACCGCACCGCCGAGCGCGTCGCCCGCCAGACCGGCCTGCCGGTCATCTCGGTGAGCCAGTCGATGCACATCATCGCGCTCTACCTCGACGGCATCCGCTACGTCCTGGAAGACTCCGCGGCCATCCTCTCCAAGGCCAACCAGGCCCTGGCCACGCTCGAGCGCTACAAGCTGCGCCTCGACGAGGTGTCCGGCACGCTGTCGGCGCTGGAGATCGAGGACCTCGTCACCGTCCGCGACGTCAGCGCCGTCGTGCAGCGCCTGGAGATGGTGCGCCGCATCGCCGACGAGATCGAGGGCTACGTCGTCGAGCTCGGCACCGACGGCCGGCTGCTCTCCCTCCAGCTCGACGAGCTGGTCTCCGGCGTGGACGTCGACCGCCAGCTGATCGTCCGCGACTACCCGTCCGACGACACCCGCACCCGCGGCGTCGACGCCATCCTGTCCTCCCTGGACACCCTCTCGGCCAACGAGCTGCTCGACCTGTCCACGGTCGCAGAGGTGATGGGCTTCGCCGGACCCGATGCCCTCGACCTCCCCGTGAGCCCCAAGGGCTTCCGCCTGCTCGCCAAGGTCCCCCGCCTGCCGAGCACCGTCGTTGAGCGCCTCGTAGAGCACTTCGGCGGCCTGCAGAAGCTCCTCGCCGCCAGCATCGACGACCTCCAGGCCGTCGGCGGCGTAGGCGAGTCCCGCGCCCGAAGCGTCCGCGAGGGCCTCTCCCGCCTAGCCGAATCCTCCATCCTGGAACGCTACGTCTAACCCGCGTTTCAAAGCCCCTGCCCGCTCCACTCGCCTGACGGCTCGCTACGTGTCCGCTCCTGGGCAAACGCGGCATCGCTTCACGATCAACCCGGCTCCCCTCGCCTCCGGCTACACCACACCGGGCAGGTAACACGTTCGCGCGGGCGCTCAAGGCCACTGCGAGCCAGGCCCTGACCCAGAAGCCCCACCCACCAAGGCCCGAACCCCGGCCCCCCGCGTACACACGTTGGCCGAGGTCAGCAAGCGGCAGAACACAGCGAGCAAAGCACGACGCGTAACACGAGGCATCACAACGCGCCCGAGACGAAACCGCACGCAACACGCGACCACCCAAACGCGGAGCTAACGACGCGTCGAGCGGCGCAACGACCCGCGCGAGACGGAGCACGCGCAAACAAGCGGATCGCACGCAACAAACGGAGCGCGCAACAGACGGAGCGCACGCACCAGACGGAGCGCACGCAACAACTAGCGACGCGTGACGGGCAGCGCGACGCAGGGCAACGCGACACGTGACGGACCGCGCGACGCGTGACCGCGCGGGCGCGCTGCGCGGGTCGGGGCGTAGCGGGCGGGCGGGGGGCGGAGCCCGGTCCAGCGAGGCCTGATGGGACGGGAGCGGCCTGGCCCGACCAGGGCGGATACGCCTGGCGGGGGCGAATGGGGTGAATGCGGCGGAGCCGCGCAGTGGACGGACACAGAGGCGAAGCGGCGCAGTGGCAGGACGGACACAGAGGTGAAGCGGGCGCTGAGGCGAAGCGGGCGCAGAGGCGAAGCGGGCGCAGGAGCGAGGCGGACACAGAGGTGAAGCGGGCGCAGAGGTGAAGCGGGCGCAGAGGTGAAGCGGGCGCAGAGGCGGGACGGACACAGAGGCGAGGCGGGCGCAGAGGCGAGGCGGGCGCAGAGGCGAAGCGGGCGCAGAGGCGAGGCGGGCGCAGAGGCGAAGCGGGCGCAGAGGCGAAGCGGGCGCAGAGGCGAAGCGGGCGCAGAGGCGAAGCGGGCGCAGAGGCGGGACCGACACAGAGGCCAAGCGGGCGTGGTGGCGGGACGGACGTGTCACAATGGCGGCGCGTTATGAACATCGACTCCGCCTTCACTGCCCCGATCCTCGGCTGGTACGAGGCGAACGCTCGGGATCTCCCGTGGCGGGCGCCGGACGCGACGCCCTGGGGCGTCCTGGTCAGCGAGATCATGCTCCAGCAGACCCCGGTCTCCCGCGTCCTGCCCGTCTGGGACGCGTGGATGACCCGGTGGCCGACGCCCGAGGCACTCGCGGCCGAGCCGTCCGGCGAGGCCGTCCGCGCTTGGGGGCGGCTCGGCTACCCCCGCCGCGCGCTGCGCCTCCACGAGGCCGCCCGCGCGATCACCGAACGGCACGGCGGCGACGTCCCGTCCTCGCACGCGGACCTGCTGGCGCTCCCCGGCATCGGCGCCTACACCGCCGCGGCCGTCGCCAGCTTCGCGTTCCGGCAGCGGCACGCCGTCCTCGACACCAACGTCCGGCGCGTCCTCGCCCGGCTGCTCACCGGCGTCGAGTACCCGCCGAAGACGCAGACCAAGGCCGAGATCAGGCTCGCGGAGAGCCTCCTGCCGCTCGACCCGCCGACCGCCGCCCGCTGGGCCGTCGCCGTCATGGAGCTGGGCGCCCTGGTCTGTACCGCCCGCTCGCCCCGCTGCGTCGACTGCCCGGTCATCGACAGGTGCGCGTGGCAGCTGAACGGCCGTCCCGCCTACGACGGGCCGCCGCGGCGCGGCCAGACGTACGCCGGCACCGACCGGCAGTGCCGAGGCCGCCTCCTCGCAGTCCTCCGGGACGCCGAGGAGCCGGTCGCGAAGCCTGCCCTCGACGTCGTCTGGTCGGACCCCGTCCAGCGCGAACGCGCCCTCGACGCCCTCATCGCGGACGGCCTCGTCGACCCCCTCGAAGACGGCCGCTACGCCCTACCCGTCTGACCCCAGCCGCATTGAAGGCCGGCGCTACCACCGCTCCGCAGGCGGAAGCCAGCCAGGCCGACAGCGACGATCCGGCACTCGGGGCCAGGCGCGGATCCGCGCGGTCTGCCCCCCTGCGCGGACCCGCACACCGCCACCGAGCGGCCCGCCACCCCATGCCGCGCCCGGATCCACTCCCCGCCGACACCGCAGTCGAGGAGCACCTCTCCGACCCCAGAGACGCAGCCGCGGACGCAGCCGGAGGCACAAAGCGAAGGCGCCGACACAAGCGAAGGCGCAGGCGGAACATGTGCTCGGGCGCAGCTACAGGCTAGTGGCGGGACGGCTGAGCCGACCCGCGCGCGGGCGGCGGGGCCGAACGAATGCACCCCTCCCAAGTGAGAGAGCGCCGGCGCCACGCAACCTGGTGTCGGGACGGACGGTCCCCCCGCCGATCCCCACGCTGCCCCGGGACGGCCAAGGGGCCAACGGCTCGCCGGGTTCGACGGTGTCACCCCGCACCACCTACTTGGCGCGACTACATCGAGCCGGGACGGGAGGCTCGGGCGAGGGACACACCGCCGGTGGCGAGGCGAACGGCGGCGCCCGGGCGGCCCGGCAGAGTCCGCCGAGAACTCATCCATTCGCCGTTTTTCATGGAAGAGGAACACCCGCTCTCTGGGCTCGGATTTCGGAACGGACCAGTTCCAGGAGGCGCCCTACCCAGTTGCGGCCTTCCCCTCCGCGCGTGATCCAGTGGTCGGAGTCCGATCCGCTGTAAGCGAGCGGCGCGTCGGCCGTGCCGAGCAGGATCTCCGCCAATTCCGGATGCCGGGCGTATTTCGCGCGCAGGAGGCCTCCCATCACCGCCGTCCTGATCTGCGGCCACTCCTGGAGTCGGGGCGCCTCTTCCCCGATCTTCCGGGCGTCGTGGGAGCGTTCGGCCGCGCGGATCCGCTCACGGGCCTCGAGATCCTCGGTGGACAGGGCCCAGTAGGCGTGCGTGACCGACGGGTAGACGACGCCGCCGACCTCGATCGGGGCGGGGTAGTCGTTCTGCAGGGCGTCGATTCCGGGCTCGTCCGGCCAACCTCGCGGAAATACGCGTCCGCCGAAGTGGATCGTCCCTGCCACAGGTTCACCCGACTCGTCGGCCGGGATTTTTGATGCGTATTCGGCATGTGCGCGGTCGCGCTCGGCGAAGTAATCGAACGCCCATTCCCGCATGCCTTCGGTGACCACGTCGTCGAACTCGAACCAGCCGTCTATCGGACGCTCGCCCAGGTCGGTGCACAGGATGACCAACGGCCGGTCCTTGTTGTCCATGTCGCCGAGCGCATAATGGCGCTTGTGCGCGGGGATGGCCAGGTACGCCTCGCGCAGCGCCCGTCGGTCGGCCTCGTCCCTGGACTCCAGGTACCGGTCCAGCACGGCCAGGCAGCGGTCGGTGGAATCCGGACGGCCGTTGAGCCGCTCGATGTCGTCGGCCACCTCTCCCAGCAGCATCTCCGGAGTGAGGCCGAACGACGGCTCGGCGGCCTTCCAGCTGCCCAACTCGAACGCGCTGATCTCACCGCCCTCGGGTACCTCCGTGACCACCCAGCCGCATTCGAGCTTCTCCCGCAGACCCTGCAGGTCGACCCAATCCCAGCAGTTGATCGCACCGTCCGCGAACACCTGGAGGCTCGTGAGGTGGTACGAGAAGTTGTGGATGAAGACAGGCCGCGCCGTTCCCTCGATGCGCTGCCCGTCCTCGAAACGATGGATCCGTCGCAATGCGGGGTCTCCTCAATCCTCGTCCAGCGGTGTGAGGCACAGCCGTTGGAACCGTCGTCAGCTCACCGGGCCACGCGGCAGCACATCACGGACATGCGCGTCCGGCCGAATCATGGGCGGACCGCCCCGCCGGGGTCAACGAATAATCGTTCGTCAGCCCAGGCCACCGGCTCGTAACGTACGCACGTGCGCGATCTGCTGAGCCTGCCCAAAGCCCACCTGCACGTTCATCTCGAAAGCACCGTACGCAGCGCGACGCTCCGCGAGATCGGCGCCGCCAACGGCGTGCGGGTCCCGGACGACGTCGGCACTTTCGGTGACTTCGCCTCCTTCTTCGCGCAGAACGACCTCGTCCGCGCCTGCCTGCGGCGGCCCGACGACTTCCGCCGGGTCGCCTACGAGTTCTGCGAGGACGAGTCCGCCCAGGGCGTCCGGTACGCAGAGGTCTCGTTCACGGCCGCCGCCCATGGCGAGCGCCTCGGCGACCTCGACATGCCCTTGGCGGCCGTCCTGGAGGGCCTGGAGGCCGGCCAGGAGGCCTTCGGCATCGAGTGCCGCCTGATCCTCGACCATTCCCGCCGCCGCTCCGTCGAGCGCGCTTGGCGCACCCTGGATCTGGCCCGCCGCCACGACCGCGTGGTCGCCGTGGGCCTCGCCGGCGACGAGGCCCACCCAGGCGACCCGTTCAACGAGGTCTTCGCCGCCGCCCACGACGCGGGGCTCCACGTCGTCCACCACGCGGGCGAGGGAGAAGGGCCCGCCAGCATCCGGCAGGCGCTCGGCCCCGGACGCACCGAGCGGCTGGGCCACGGCATCCGGATCCTGGACGACCCGGACCTGGTCGCCGAGGTCCGCGAACGGGGGATCGCCCTGGAGGTCTGCCCCTCCTCCAACGTCGCCCTGGGCTTCGCCCCGTCCCTGGACGCGCACCCACTCCCCCGTCTCCGCGAAGCAGGCCTGCTGATCACCATCAACACTGACATCCCCGCTCTGATCGGCACCCCCCTCACCACCGAGTACACGCGCGTCCGCACCGCCTTCGGCTACGACGACACCACCCTGGCCGACCTGGCCCGCGCAGGCGTGACCGCATCCTTCGCCCCGCCTGCCACCAAGGAATCCCTCCACGAAGCGATAACCACCTGGCTCACGACGCCCGCCTCCCCTTGAACACCCCCGCTCCAGCCCGCGCGAACCCCGACCAAAGCCGGCCGCTCCGAGCAGGCCCGAGCGAGACCTGACGGAGCGAGACCCGGCCCGGCGCGGCCTCTGATCCAGGATCGGCAAAGCCGGCGAACACCGGAGGCAGAACCGCGTTCTGTGGATTACTCCACCGGCGCTTCCGGCTCGCGCACGAAGAGGCAGAACGGCCGCCCCACGGGATCCAGGAAGACGCGCACGTCGTCATCCGGCTGGAAGTCGGCCAAGACGCCACCCACGGCCTCCGCGTGCTTCGCGGCGGCATCCAGGTCTTCGACCTCGAAGTCCAGGTGGACCATCTGCAGTTGAGCACCCTCTGCGGCGGGCCAGGTGGGAGCCTTGTAGAGCGGCTCTGTCTGGAACGACAGGCCGGTACCGCCACCCGGAGGACGCAGCTTCACCCAGTCCGGCTCGCGCTGCACGACCGTCCAGCCGAGGAGGCGCCGGTAGAAGTCCGCCAGCGCGTGCGGGTCGGGGGCGTCGAGAACGGGGGCGGACAGAATCAGTCGGCTCATCGCAACTCCCGGGGCTAGTTGATCATGTGAGTGAATACTGCCCGCGAGAAGCCCGACCATGCGAATGCCCAAAGCTGCGGCTGGCCGAGGCGCGCCCCGGTACGGGCCATCAGCACGACGGCTCTCAAGGGCGCTTTCACCACAAAGGCCCGCCCCGGAGACCGGTGCGGGCCTTTGTCGTGCGGACGCTTAGTCCTTGTTGAAGTTGACCGCGCCCTCGATGGGCGGCGGGCTGTCGGGGACGGTGGACGGCTTCGGCACGCCCTTGAAGGTGAACTTGGCGTTCTCCGCCGAGTCCTTGTTCTCGGGGTCGAAGCCCTCCGTGCCGACGATCACGATCTGGCCGGGCTTGAGCTCGTTGTAGAGGATCTTCTCGGACAGGTTGTCCTCGATCTCCCGCTGGATCGTGCGGCGCAGCGGCCGGGCGCCGAGCACCGGGTCGTAGCCGCGGATCGCGAGCAGGTCCTTGGCCTCCTGGCGGAGCTCGATGCCCATGTCGCGGTCGTGGAGCCGCTGGTCCACCTTGGCGATCATCAGGTCGACGATCTGGATGATCTCCTTCGGGGTGAGCTGGTGGAAGACCACCGTGTCGTCGACGCGGTTGAGGAACTCGGGCCGGAAGTGCTGCTTCAGCTCCTCCGAGACCTTCGCCTTCATCCGCTCGTACGAGCCCTGCTCGTCGTTCTGACGGGCGAAGCCCATCGAGACGCCCTTGGAGATGTCCTTGGACCCCAGGTTCGTCGTCATGATGATGACGGTGTTCTTGAAGTCCACGACGCGGCCCTGCGCGTCGGTGAGGCGGCCGTCCTCCAGGATCTGCAGCAGCGAGTTGAAGATGTCCTGGTGGGCCTTCTCGATCTCGTCGAACAGGACCACCGAGAACGGCTTGCGGCGCACCTTCTCGGTGAGCTGGCCGCCCTCCTCGTACCCGACGTAGCCGGGCGGGGAGCCGAACAGCCGCGAGACGGTGTGCTTCTCCATGAACTCGGACATGTCGAGCTGGATCAGCGCGTCCTCGTCGCCGAACAGGAACTCCGCGAGCGTCTTGGACAGCTCGGTCTTACCGACACCGGACGGACCGGCGAAGATGAACGAACCGCCGGGGCGCTTCGGGTCCTTCAGGCCGGCGCGGGTACGCCGGATCGACTGCGAGAGCGCCTTGATGGCGTCCTCCTGGCCGATGACGCGCTTGTGGAGCTCGTCCTCCATGCGCAGCAGGCGGGTCGACTCCTCCTCGGTCAGCTTGAAGACCGGGATGCCGGTGGCGGTGGCGAGGACCTCGGCGATCAGCTCGTCGGTGACCTCGGCGACGACGTCCATGTCGCCGGCCTTCCACTCCTTCTCCCGCTGCGCCTTCTGGCCGAGCAGCTGCTTCTCGGAGTCGCGCAGCGCCGCGGCCTTCTCGAAGTCCTGCGCGTCGATCGCGGACTCCTTGTCGCGCCGGACGTCGGCGATCTTCTCGTCGTACTCGCGCAGGTCCGGCGGCGCGGTCATGCGGCGGATGCGCATCCGCGAGCCGGCCTCGTCGATCAGGTCGATCGCCTTGTCGGGCAGGAACCGGTCGCTGATGTAGCGGTCGGCGAGCTGCGCGGCGGCGACCAGCGCGCTGTCGGTGATCGACACGCGGTGGTGCGCCTCGTACCGGTCGCGCAGGCCCTTGAGGATCTCGATCGTGTGCGACAGCGACGGCTCGGCGACCTGGATCGGCTGGAAGCGGCGCTCCAGCGCGGCGTCCTTCTCCAGGTGCTTGCGGTACTCGTCGAGCGTGGTGGCACCGATGGTCTGCAGCTCGCCGCGCGCCAGCATCGGCTTGAGGATGGACGCGGCGTCGATCGCGCCCTCGGCGGCGCCCGCACCGACCAGCGTGTGCAGCTCGTCGATGAACAGGATGATGTCGCCGCGGGTGCGGATCTCCTTCAGCACCTTCTTCAGGCGCTCCTCGAAGTCACCGCGGTACCGGGAGCCGGCGACCAGCGCGCCGAGGTCGAGGGTGTAGAGCTGCTTGTCCTTGAGCGTCTCGGGCACCTCGCCCTTGACGATCTTCTGCGCGAGCCCCTCGACGACGGCGGTCTTGCCGACGCCGGGCTCGCCCACGAGGACGGGGTTGTTCTTGGTACGGCGGGACAGCACCTGCATGACCCGCTCGATCTCCTTGTCCCGGCCGATGACCGGGTCGAGCTTGCCCTCGCGGGCCGCCTGCGTCAGGTTGCGGCCGAACTGGTCGAGCACGAGCGACGTGGAGGGAGCCGCCTCCGAGGGACCGCCGGAGGCGGCCGGCTCCTTGCCCTGGTAGCCGTGGAGCAACTGGATGACCTGCTGGCGGACCCGGTTCAGGTCGGCGCCGAGCTTCACCAGCACCTGGGCGGCGACGCCCTCGCCCTCACGGATCAGCCCCAGCAGGATGTGCTCGGTGCCGATGTAGTTGTGGCCGAGCTGCAACGCCTCACGCAGCGACAGCTCAAGGACCTTCTTGGCACGCGGAGTGAACGGGATGTGGCCCGACGGCGCCTGCTGGCCCTGGCCGATGATCTCTTCAACCTGCTGACGCACGGCCTCAAGACTGATCCCCAGGCTCTCCAGAGCCTTGGCGGCCACGCCCTCACCCTCGTGGATCAGACCCAGGAGGATGTGCTCGGTGCCGATGTAGTTGTGGTTGAGCATCCTGGCCTCTTCCTGAGCCAGGACGACAACCCGCCGCGCGCGGTCGGTGAACCTCTCGAACATCTCGTCGCTCCTCACAGAGCGGTTGGGCAGAGTCCGGAACGTCCGGAACTGTCCTTCCGCATGCTAGCCCGCCCCGAGGAGGCCGCCCGGTGCACTCCCACCAGGAGACGTTCCCCAGCTATGCGCTGTTCAGTCTCATCCAACTACCGCATCGGTGCGTCATGTTCCCGCTACGCCCCAAGCGAACGGGGGACTTTTCGCAGGTCGATCAAGGCGCGGGCCGAGAGTGCCGAATGGGGGTGGAGTTTCCACCCGCGGGCCCTGTGTACCTCACGGCGGACTCGGTGAACCGCACGGACGCTACGCCACAAGCGAACGGCTCTTCGCATCGATCCGCCGGGGCGGCGAATCGCCGGCGTCCTTCCGGGTGCCGCCGGCCGTGCGAAGCGCTCGGTCGTGGAGAGCCCGCCCCGGGAACGGCTCCCTCGCGAACGGTCAACCGTGAACGCCGCGCCCGCGAACGGCACGCCCGCGAACGGCGAACGGCCCGCCCCGCGAACGGAGACGGGCCGCCGGTGGTCCGGGGCGGGTCAGTTGGCCGCCTCGTACTGCTCGATCACATGAGCCGGGATGCGGCCGCGCTCATTCACCTTGATGCCGTTGTTCTTGGCCCAGGCGCGGATCTCCGCACTGCGTTCACGGCTGGAAGCGCCGCGCTGCCGGCGGCGGCGGTTGACCGTGCCCGCCTTACGGGACTTCTCGACGAACGGCTGCAGAGATTCCCGCAGCTTCGTCGCGTTGGCGCCACTGAGGTCGATCTCGTAGGAGGCGCCGTCGATCGAGAACGCTACGGTCTCGTCCGCCTCGCCACCGTCGAGGTCGTCGACGAGAAGCACCTGAACCTTCTGTGCCATGGGGACAGACCTTTCGGCTTGAGCAAACTCTAATCGAGTGCCAAAGATATACCTAGAACTTCGCAGATGACAATTCCGGCGTCCACATGAACCCGCAGTCGCACGAAGTCGCCTTCCCGTTCGTTACCGGCTGTAATCGGCCTCGTCGTTTCGGGTGCGCACGACCCTCGGATGACGCCCGGATCCTGCCCGGTGTCCATCAATTCCCCATGCCGCGGCGACCCGCCCGGGTTTTCAACCGTGACCGGTGTCACGGCGTACCGCGCTGACCTGCGCGGGCGTGCGCACATTGCCCCGGGTTTGCGGACGGCGCCGCCGCCGCCGCGATTAACCTCCGGTATCGGATACTTACCGCGCGCCCGCGCGGTATTGCGCAGGTGACCGGCAGCGCCTGATCAACGCCACGACCGGGGACGTGGACGAATAACGCCGGACGGCCCGGCTCCGAAATCTGTTGCCGGAGCCGTGCGCGCGAGGCAGGCGCCCTGCTCACGCGGCGGAAGCGGGACGCCTGCCGGCGCCCTGAAATCGGAAGATCGGGACACAATCCCACCGCCTGCCCCAGTTCTTCAACCCGGCCCCGGGGCCCGGACGGACCCGCCCCTCGGCCCGGCTCGCGCCGCGCGGGGCATGCCGTGCGAAAGGTCCGTTCCAAGGGCGAGCCCGCGCCTTCCGAAGTAAGTCCAGGCCCGCAATCACGCGGTCCCGTTCCGGCGGCGGCAACGGCTTCGGAGGGGAACTCCCAAAGCGGAGGCCACGTCCGGGACGAGACAGATCCCGCCGGTTTCAGGACCGTAACCGGAAGGAACGGGCATATGCTGTCGCCCGGCGGACGCCCGGAAACAGCGAGCATCTCGGCGAAAGCATGTATGGCGCACGTGCGCCGCCTCGCGTGCGCACAGGGCCGCACACGCGACCGCGCGGTATCGGACGCGTGGTATTGGACGGAGTGTATTGGAACGCCGCGGGCACCTCACGGCGCCCGGGAGGGCCTCAGAAGGCCGAGGATTCGGGCCGCGGACGTTTTACCACGAGCGTCCCCGCGAGCCTGTCGTGAACGGCCTGACGGCGCGTGCCCTCGAACAAGACCCCCGCGTTCGCGACCCAGAAGACGCTCGCGAGCACACCCAGAACGGGAATCGGACGCAAGCCGATCGGCACCGAATAGACGGCGGCGCGCAGAACGCAGCGCAGGACGTCCGGACGCGCACCTGCACCGGTGCCCTCGGCCTCTCCCGGAGCCGCGCTCTCCGCGGGCTCAGGGGCCGCCACGGGCACGAATCCGGGCACGGACACGGGTAGGGCCGAAGCGGCACCGGGCCCGGCGCCACCGGCGGCTTCCGCAGCGCCCTGCGCAGCCGCTCCAGGGGCCTCCTGAGGGGCCGCCACGACCACCTCGATACCCGCGACGCGCTTGCCGAGCGTCCGGCCCCAGAGGGCCAACTGGACCGCCTCGTACAGCAGCATGCATCCGGCCACGGCGGTGGGAGCGATGACGTCGGCCGCGTGCCCGGACACGAGCTCACGGACGACGAGAACGACGGGGACGCCGACGACGAGCGTGTCGACGACGCGCGCGAGGAGCCTCTGTCCCGGCTCGGCGAGCGGTGCCGCCATCGTGGCCTTAGCCCGCGTACTCGGAGTACTCGGAATCGTCATATCCGACCCGCTCGTCAATGACGAGCGTGCCGGCGAAGCGATCGTGCAGTGACTGGTGCAGGGGCTGGTCCCAGATCGCCCAGAGGTAGGCCATGAGCGCACCCGCCCAGACCAGCACCATCCCGTACGCGGCGTAGTCCCACACCATCACCGCCAAGATGAGGAAGAAGAAGACCCCGAGCTGGTAGCCGACGTGGGTGATACCGGCACGCCAGACCGCCTGCGTCGTGGTGATCGGGCTGCCCGCGGGCCGCGCCTGGACGACCCCCAGGCCGAGGACGCGCTTCCCCAGCGTGCGACCCCACATGGACAACTGGACGGCCTCGTAGATGAACGGCAGCACGGAGAGCACACAGAAGAGGGTGAAGATGATGGGCCAGTTCCACACACCCCCCTCGTCCTCCGTCTTGCTGCCGGGCTTGCCCAGGCCGAACGCGCCGATCGTCACCGGGAGGACGAGAGCGAACCCGAAGACGGCGACGAGCGCGTTGTCGATGATCCGCGCGCCCGCCCGGCGGTAGATCGGTGCCAGCGCCACATCACCGCTGTCGCCGTAGGAGCCGTGGCCGTACGAGCCGTGGTCGTCGTAGGCGGGCTGCTGGTTCCAGTTGTCCTGTTGCGGCTGCTGCCATTGCTGCTGCTGGGGCTGTTGCTGCCACTGCTGCTGGGACGACCCCTGCTGCGGTTGCTGCCACTGGGAACCTTGGTACGGGGGCGGCGGGCCATAGGAGCCCTGCCCCTGCGGGGGCTGGTAAGGCCGCCCGCGGCGGGGGGAATCGCTCATTTGAGTCAGTCCTCCAGGCGAAGCAACATCCGGGTGTTGCCCAACGTATTCGGCTTGACCCGGTCGAGGTCCAAGAACTCTGCCACGCCTTCGTCGTAGGAGCGGAGGAGTTCCTCGTACACCTCTGGCGCCACCGGAGTCCCCAGGATCTGCTGGAAGCCGTGGCGAGCGAAGAACTCCACCTCGAAGGTAAGGCAGAACACCCTTCGCACGCCGAGTTCCCGCGCGGTCTCCAGGAGGCGCGTCACGATGCGGTGCCCGATACCGCGTCCCCCGCACTCCTTCTCCACGGCCACAGAGCGGACCTCCGCGAGGTCCTCCCACATGACGTGGAGGGCGCCGCACCCGACGACGCGCCCAGGCGTCCCGTGCTGGAGGTCCTCGGCGACCCAGAACTCCTGGACGTCCTCGTACAGCTTGACCGTCGTCTTCTTCAGCAGGCGCCGCCCCGACCCGGCGTACAGATCGACGAGCCTGCTGATATCCGGGACGTCGGCGGTACGGGCCCGCCGGATCACGACTTCCACAAACAGGCGAGATTATCGAACGCCGCGGCTCTCCAGTGGCCGCCCTCCGCCAGACCTCGCACCGGGCACCGCACGCAGGCGACCGGACCAGAGCGACCGGGGGCGCCGCCCGCCCGTCCGAAAGTGAGCCAGAACACAGGATACGGGCGTGACACATCCCGTGGTTCCTCGTACACCGCGCCGCACCACCTGCGAATTCGCATGTTCTGGTTGGCATCCAATGCGGGTTCCGTTAGTGTCCTGCGCTGACATCGGCCGACCGCAGAGCGGAGGCCGTACCGCCGAGTCCCACCGGTCGCAACCAGCGTTCCTGGGAGCCGGGGACCCACTTTCGGAGCGTTTCAGGGGATCGCCCCTGAAGACCCGCCGTGAGGGGTGAATCCGCAGCCGCGAGCGATCGGATCGCGCGCGGCCGCGGACGGGCTGCTCCAGCCCTAACCCGTCAGCTAACCCGGTAGGCGGCTGAGGAGAGGAGTATTCGTGAAGCGATCGCGGCATGCTTCCCTTTCACGCTTCCGCTGGCGTGCGGCCACCGCGGCCGGAGCGCTCATCGCAGTTTCGGCCGCTCCGCATGCGCTCGCCCCGCACACGCTCGCCGTCGCGCACGCCGACCCCGACCCCTCGGCCAAGGAGCTGAGGACGAAGGCCCTGAAGCTCGCCGACCAGCTGGAGCAGCTCACCGAGCAGTACAACGGGCTGAAGGTCCGGCTCGCGCAGTCGCAGCGCGCCGCCAAGGTCGCCACGGAGAACGCCAAGCGGCAGGAGAAGACGCTCGAGGCGCTCCGCCAGAAGGTCGGATCCCTCGCGGCGACGAGCTACATGCAGGGCGGCTCCGACCCCGCGGTCTCCTTCGTCGCCTCCCAGGACCCGCAGTCCATCCTCGACCAGGCCGCGACCCTGCACTACTTCGCCAAGCAGGACAGCACCCAGGTCCTCGGGCTCATGCAGGCCATGCAGTCCGCGCAGCGGGCCCGCAAGTCCGCCGAGGCCCGCGCCAAGCAGGTCAAGGACCTGAAGACGCAGCTCGAGTCGCAGCGCACGAAGATCACCAGCGCCTACGAGAAGATCCGCGGCAAGCTCGTCGACAAGGACCCCACCCAGCTGGCCAAGCTCCCCGTCGTCGGCAGCGGCAAGGCCGCGCAGGCGCTCCGGTACGCGATGAGCAAGATCGGCCGCCCGTACGTGTGGGGCGCCGCCGGCCCGAGCTCCTTCGACTGCTCCGGCCTCACGATGTGGGCCTACAAGCAGGTCGGCATCAACCTGCCGCACTACACCGGCAGCCAGTGGAACGCGGGAACGCACGTGTCGCGCAGCCAACTGCAGCCCGGCGACCTCGTGTTCTTCTACTCCGACCTGCACCACATGGGCATCTACGTCGGCGGCGGCAAGATGCTGCACGCCCCGCAGACCGGGGACGTGGTGAAGATCGCCCCCATGGACGGCCGCCCCTTCGCCGGCGGCGTACGAGTCGCCTGACCCGGCCACCGCCTCGCGGACGCACGCTCGAGACAACGCCGGAGGCCGTCGTGCGGCCGGGGGTTGTCGCCGGTTCTCAGGCAGGCCTCAGAGGGCTTGGGCGGTTCGAACGCCGTCCGCGGCGGCGCCTTCTGCAGGGACCTACCTGCCAGGGCGCCGGCGCCGCCGCTGCGGGGTCGGACGGTATTCGAACGAGCCGCCAATTCTCCGGATGACGCCCGCCGTCCCCTGGCGAGCGTCGGGGTCGCAGGCTAGATGAGCTGCCTCCGGGCCGCCCACACCACGGCCTCGATAGGGGTGTTGACCTCCAGCCGGTCGCAGATCGTCCGCAGCCGGCGCCGCAAGGTCCGAGCGCTCAGTTCCAGCTTGCGTGCCGCCACATCGGCGGTGACACCGCTTGCGATCTGGGCGAGCAGCCGGATCTCCTCTTCGCTCAGCCCGAAATCGTCGGTGCCACGACGTGCGAGTGTGGCTGCTGTTTCCACTCCGTCCTCCCTCGTCCGTGGTGATGACCGCGGGGATGCAGCCGTCCGCTGCACAGGCACGGGTTGGGCCTCGATCTGTACGCGCGTTGGGTTGCCGGGTCCGGACCCTTCCGGACTTAGATCATCGGGTTCCTTTTCTGTCTCACGCGCTTGGCCGGAGGTGGCCGCATGGCCGATTGCGGGGGTGTACGGGGGAACTCCGGGTGACGATTCACTCGTTGCCCTGCCGAGGGAGACGGGATGTGATCGCCAGCCATCCGCACCCGCCCCTCCCGCCGAACTCACCGGTCCTCGTCAGTGAACGAAGATCGTGAATCGTTTCAAGCTACGCTTCGGCTCGGAACGCTAGGCGGCCGGATCCGGCCCGTCAAGCGCCGGTCAAGAGCGCTACGTGCCCGTACGTTCACCATGTGTGACCGTGCATTCGGTGCCACGCCATGCAAAACTCCACTACCTGGGAAAACGCCCATGGAGCGGGACGAGGAGCGAGTTGCCACAGACCAGTATTCGTGAGGTCGCGAGGCGTGCTGGCGTCTCAGTTGGGACCGTTTCGAATGTCCTAAACCGGCCAGATCTCGTGGCCGAAGCTACCCGTGACCGCGTCCGCGCGGCGATCGAGGAGCTCGGGTTCGTCCGCAACGAGTCCGCGCGCCGGCTCCGCACGGGCCCCGAGCGGACCGCGGGCGAGTTCGGCGACCAGCCGCGCCGGGCGTTCGGCGTCGTCGTCGAGGACCTCACCAACCCGTACGCGACCGACGTCGCGCGGGGCGCCGAGGCCGCGCTCAACGCGGCCGGCCACGACGCCCTCTGGCTGTCCAGCGACCACTCCCCCGCCAAGGAGCGCCGCTCGCTGGAGCTGCTCGCCGAGCAGCGGGCCGCGGGGGTCCTGGTGATCCCGGTCGGGCTCGGCTCCCGCGACATCTCGCGCCTGCGCGCCGCGGGCATGAGCGTGGTGCTGATCGACCGGGACGCCGTCGACGTGTGCTCCGCCCGGGTCGACCACGTGGCGGGCGGCGAGACCGCGGCCGCCCATCTGCTCGGCATCGGCCGCGAGCGCATCGCGTTCGTGACCGGCGTCCCGGAGCCGCAGCCCTGCGTGCAACGCCGCACCGGGGCCGCCCGCACGATCGTCGAGGCGGGCCTCGGCAAGCCGCCCGTCCTGGTCAAGGACGCCCTGAGCCCGACCGAGGGGCAGGCCGCCGCCCACGAGATCATGGCCATGTCGCCGGTGCCGGACGGCGTGTTCTGCGCCAACGACCTGCTGGCGATCGGCCTGATCAACGAGCTGACCCGGCTCGGCGTCCGCGTCCCCGGGGACATCGCCGTCATCGGCTACGACGACATCGAGCTCGCGGCGAGCGCCGCCGTGCCGCTCACCACCATCCGCCAGCCGCGCCGCGAGCTCGGCTGGGAGGCCGCCGAACTCGCGATGGCCGAGATCGGCGAGGGCAGGTCCCACCAGCACCGGCAGGTCGTCCAGCGGCCCGAGCTCGTGATTCGAGAAAGCGCTTAGCGAGCGTCCCCGTCCACCGCTATTGACATTTCGTCTCAGAATCGGGTCGGCTTGGGGCATGGAGGACAGGACGGCCCAGACCGTGCAGGCGGGGGCGAGCGCGGTACTGGGCTTCGATCCGGGTGATCCGGCGTTCCGGGCCGACCCGTACGCCCATTACCGCACGCTCGGGGCGGACGGGCAGAGCCTGCACCGGACGGACGTCGGGCTGCGCGTCACCGCGTCCTACGAGCTGTGCGAGCGCGTCCTGCGCGACCCGCGGTTCGGGCACCGCCCGTCGGGCGGCGGCGTGTGGCGCGAGACGCAGGGGCGGCACCGGTCGTTCCTGACCATGGACCCGCCCGACCACACGCGGCTGCGGCGCCTGGTGAGCAAGGCGTTCACGCCCCGCCTCGTGGAGCGGCTGCGGCCCCGGATCGAGGAGATCGTCGACGCACTGCTGGAGCCCGTCTCGGGCGAGGCCGACCTGATCGCCACGCTGGCCTACCCGCTGCCCGTCATCGTGATCAGCGAGATGCTCGGCGTCCCCGCCGAGGACCGCGACCTCTTCAAGGGCTGGTCCGACAGCCTCGCGCGCGGGCTGGACCCCGACTTCCTGCTGCCGGAGGCCGAGATCGCCCAGCGGGACGCGGCGCGCGACGAGTTCGCCGAGTACTTCCGGGAACTGGCCGCCGAACGCCGCGCCGAGCCGCGCGACGACCTCCTGAGCGCCCTCGTGGGCGTCTCTGACGGCGGCGACGTCCTTTCGGAGCAGGAACTGCTGGCGACGTGCATCCTGCTGCTCGTGGCGGGCCATGAGACGACCGTGAACCTCATCGGGAACGGTGCGCTGGCCCTGCTTCGCGACCCCGCCCAGTTGGAGCTGTTCCGGGAGCGGCCTGAGAACGTCCAAGCGGCCGTGGAGGAACTACTGCGCTTCGACCCGCCGGTGCAGCTGACCTTGAGGTCGGCCCTAGAGGACGTGAACCTGAACGGAACGCTCGTCGAGCGCGGCAAGCTCGTCCTCCTGCTGACGGGAGCCGCCAACCGCGACCCGGCGGTCTTCGACGACCCCGACCGGCTGGACCTGCTCCGCTACGCGGAGGGACGTGACGCGCCAAAGCACCTGTCGTTCGGGCACGGCGCCCACTTCTGCCTCGGTGCGCCGCTGGCCCGGCTGGAGGGCCGCGTCGCGCTCGGCAAGCTGTTCGAGCGCGACGTGGCCCTCGCCACGGACGACCTCGTCTACCGCGACAACCTCGTGCTGCGCGGGCTGCGCGAACTCCCGGTCGTCATTCGGGCTTGACCAGCGGGAACAGGATCGTGTCGCGGATCCCCTTGCCGGTGAACGCCATGATCATGCGGTCGATGCCGGCGCCCATCCCGCCCGTGGGGGGCATCGCGTACTCCAGGGCGCGCAGGAAGTCCTCGTCCAGCTGCATGGCCTCGGGGTCGCCGCCCGCCGCGAGCAGCGACTGCTCGGTGAGGCGGCGGCGCTGCTCCACCGGGTCGACCAGCTCGGAGTAGGCGGTGCCGAGCTCCGTGCCGAACCCGATGAGGTCCCACTTCTCGGTGAGCAGCGGCTCCTCGCGGTGCTGGCGGGTCAGCGGGGACGTCTCGACCGGATAGTCCATGACGAACGTGGGCTGGACGAGGGTGTGCTCGACCAGTTCCTCGAAGATCTCCTGGACGAGCTTGCCCTGCCCCCACTTGGGGTCCCAGGAGATGTCGCGGGCGTCCGCGAGCTTGCGCACGGACTCGATCGGCGTGTGCGGCGTGATCTCCTCGCCGAGCGCCTCGGACACCGCCCCGTACAGGGTGATCCGCGGCCACTCCGCGAGGCCGAGGTCGTACTCGGCGCCGTCGTGGACGACCACGGTGGTGCCGAGAGCGGCGACGACCGCCTTCTGGTACATCCGCTGGGTCAGGTCGGCCATGTCGTTGTAGTCGAGGTAGGTGCCGTAGGCCTCGACCATCGTGAACTCGGGGTTGTGCGTGGAGTCCGCGCCCTCGTTGCGGAAGTTGCGGTTGATCTCGAAGACCTTCTCGATGCCGCCGACGACGAGCCGCTTCAGGTACAGCTCGATCGCGATGCGGAGGTAGAGGTCCATGTCGTAGGCGTTGATGTGCGTCTTGAAGGGGCGCGCCGCCGCCCCGCCGTGGATCGGCTGGAGCATGGGCGTCTCGACCTCGAGGTAGCCCTCCTCGTGCCAGAAGTCGCGGACCGCGCGGACGGTGGCGCTGCGCACCCGCGCCATCCGCCGGGCCTCGTCGTTGACGATGAGGTCGACGTAGCGCTGCCGGACCCGCGCCTCCGGGTCGGTCAGGCCCGCGTGCTTCTCCGGCAGCGGCCGCAGGCACTTCGAGGTGATCGCGAACCGGTCCGCCATGATCGACAGCTCGCCGCGGCGGGAGGTGATGATCTCGCCCTCGACGCCGACGTGGTCGCCGAGGTCGACCTCGCGCTTCCAGAAGTCGAGCTGCTCCTGCCCGACCTTGGCCAGCGACAGCATGACCTGGATGTCGCCGCCGGCGTCCCGGATGGTGGCGAAGCACAGCTTTCCGGTGTTGCGGATCAGCATGACGCGACCGGTGACGCCGGCCTTCTCGCCCGTCTCGGTGCCCGGCTCCAGGCCGGTGTGTTTCGCGCGGATCTCGGCGATCGTCGCCGTCCGCGGGAAGGTCACCGGGTAGGGGTCGATCCCGCTCTCGCGGAGCCGGTCGAGCTTCTCCCGGCGCACGCGCATCTGCTCCGGGAGCTCGTCGAAGGTCTCGTCACTCACATCGCAAGGCTATCCAGCCCGTCCGGTGCGGGCGAACGACTTCGCCGCGATCACCGCGCCGGGCGCGCCAGGATGCGTCAGGGCGTGTTGCGCTCGTAGATGAGGCGGAGGCCGATGAGGGTGAGCCACGGCTCGAACTCGTCGATGCTCCGGGACTCCTCCAGGACGAGCGGGGCGAGGCCGCCGGTGGCGATCACCGTGACCTCCTCCGGGTCCTCGGCGAGCTCCTCCGACATGCGCTCGACGATGCCGTCCACCTGCCCGGCGAAGCCGAAGATGATCCCGGACTGGAGCGCCTCGACGGTGTTCTTGGCGATCACGTTGCGCGGCCGGACCAGCTCGATCTTGTGGAGCTGCGCGCCGCGCGACGACAGCGCGTCGATGGAGATCTCGATGCCGGGGGCGATCGCGCCGCCCACGTACTCGCCCTTGGCGGAGACCGCGTCGAAGGTGGTGGCGGTGCCGAAGTCGACCACGATCGCGGGCCCGCCGTGGGTGTGGACGGCGGCGAGCGCGTTCACGATCCGGTCGGCGCCGACCTCCTTCGGGTTGTCCATCCGGACGGGGACGCCGGTCTTGACGCCCGGCTCCACGATCACCGCGGACACGTCGCCGTAGTAGCGGCGGCACATCTCCCGCATCTCGTGCAGGACGGACGGGACCGTGGAGCACAGCGCGATGCCGCTGATGTCGGTCTCGGCCAGGAGCGGGCTCTGCTGGACGAGCCCCTGCAGGACCACCGCGATCTCGTCGGCGGTGCGCCGCGGATCGGTGTTGATCCTCCAGTGCTCGATCACCTCGTCGCCCTCGAAGAGACCGAGAACGGTCTGGGTGTTACCGACGTCGATGGTCAGCAGCATCAGGTCCCCGCTGTTCAGGTGAAGTCAAGGCCGATGTCGAACACGCGCCCCGAGTGCGTCAGCGCGCCGACGGCAAGGTAGTCCACCCCGGTCACGGCGACGTCTCGGGCCCGCTCCAGGGTAAGGCCACCGCTGGCCTCGAGCTCCGCCCGCCCTGCCACGAACCGGACCGCCTCGGCCATTTCGGCGTCGGTCATGTTGTCGAGCAGGATGCTCGTGGCGCCCACGGCCAGGGCCTCCTCGACCTGCGCCAAGGTGTCGCACTCCACCTGGACGTGCAGGGACGGGTACACGGCGCGGATCGCCTCGTACGCCTTGGTGACGCCCCCGGCCGCCGCGATGTGGTTGTCCTTGATGAGCGCCGCGTCGTGCAGGCCCATCCGGTGGTTGACGCCGCCGCCGCAGTGCACGGCGTACTTCTGCAGGGCCCTCAGGCCGGGGAGGGTCTTGCGGGTGTCGCGGACCTTCGCCTTTGTGCCCTCCATGGCGTCCATCCACCCGCGGGTGGCCGTCGCGATTCCGGACAGATGGGTGAGGAGGTTCAGCGCCGTCCTCTCGGCCCTCAGGATGGCCCTCGTGGGCCCGCTGACCTCGATGAGGACCTGCCCGGGGACGACCGGGTCGCCGTCCTCCACCCTGGCCTCGTAGGCGACGTCCAGCATCTCGAAGACGAGGCAGGCCACGGGGACGCCCGCGACGACACCCTCCTCGCGGGCCTTCAGCTCCCCGCTCGCGGTGTCCTGCGGCGCGAAGATCGGGGTGCTGGTGACGTCGACCTCGCCGTCCTCGGCCAGCGCCGTGCGGACGAGGTTTTCCACAGCCTGTGGATCCAGCCCGGCGGCGTTCAGCCTCTGCGAGAGTTCCGGTGTCATGAGCGGTTTCCTTCCAGAGGTTCGTAGATGGTCGTCAGGACGTTCCCCGCCAGCCGCGTGACGAGGTGGCCGCGCCACGTCCCGTCCGCGCGCTCGGGGAAGTCCTCCCGCCAGTGGCTGCCGCGCGTCTCCTCCCGGAGCCGCGCCGCCGCCGCGATCGCGGACGCGACGGTGTGCAGGTTGGTGGCCTCCCAGGCCGCCACCCCTGGCTCCGCGCCCGCGCCCGCGCTCACCGCACCGGCGCGCCCGAGCGCCTCCAGCTCCCGCACCGCGGTCTCCAGCCCCTCGGCCCCGCGCAGCACCCCGACACAGGAGGTCATGATCCGCTGAATCTCCCCCCGCACCCCGGGCTCCAACAACCCACCCCGCCCACCTTCCGCGCTTTCCGGCACGTGCGGTGTGGGGGCGGTTAGGTCGTGGGGTAGGGCTTCGGCGATCCTTGCGGCGTAGACCAGGCCCTCCAGGAGGGAGTTGGAGGCGAGCCGGTTCGCGCCGTGGACGCCTGTGCAGGCCACCTCGCCGCAGGCGTAGAGGCCGGGGACCGACGTGCGGCCGTGCAGGTCCGTGCGCACGCCACCGCTGGCGTGGTGGGCGGCGGGCACGATGGGGATGGGCTCGGTCACCGGGTCGATGCCGTGGTGGCGGCACACGGCCATGATGGTCGGGAACCGGCTCTCCCACGTCGCCGCGCCGAGGTGCCGGCCGTCCAGCAGCATGTGGGACGCGCCGGTCTCGTGCATCCGGTTCATGATCCCCTTGGTGACGACGTCGCGGGGGGCGAGTTCGGCCAGTTCGTGCCGCCCCACCATGAAGCGGACGCCGGCGTGGTCGACGAGGTGCGCGCCCTCCCCGCGGACGGCCTCGGAGATCAGCGGCTGCTGCCCCGCCGCGTCCTCGCCGAGCCAAAGCACGGTCGGGTGGAACTGGACGAACTCCAGGTCGGTGACCTCGGCCCCGGCGCGCAGCGCCAGCGCGACGCCGTCGCCCGTCGAGACCTCGGGGTTGGTCGTGGCGGAGAACACCTGGCCGAGCCCGCCGGTGGCGAGCACGACGGCGCGGGCGCGGACGGCGCCGACGCCGCCGGGCTGCCCCTCGCCCATGACGTGCAGGGTGACGCCCGCGGCGCGCCCCGCGGCGTCCTTCAGCAGGTCGAGGACGAGCGCGTGCTCGATCACCTCGACGCCGGAGTCCTTGAGGGCGGCGAGGAGGGCGCGGCTGATCTCGGCGCCGGTGGCGTCCCCGCCGGCGTGCGCGATGCGGCGCCGGTGGTGCCCGCCCTCGCGGGTGAGCGCGATGTCGCCGCCGGAGCGGTCGAAGGCGGCGCCGAGGCCGATCAGGTCCCGGACGGCGTCCGGTCCCTCGGTGACGAGCACCCGGACGGCGTCCTCATCGCAGACGCCGACGCCCGCGGTCAGGGTGTCGGCCAGGTGCTCCTCGGGAGTGTCCTCGGGTGCGAGGGCGGCGGCGATGCCTCCCTGGGCCCACCGGGTCGACCCGGCGTCCAGGAGGGCCTTGGTGACGAGCAGCACCCGGCCGTGCGGGCGGCAGCGCAGGGCGGCGACCAGCCCCGCGATGCCCGACCCGATGACGACGACGTCGGTGTCGGCGGTCCAGCCGGGCGCGGGGGCGTGCAGAACGGAAGGGATCACGAGCCCTCCTCCGGGATCGGTTCTCGTCATTATGACCATAACCCCGAACCGTCCGAATGCCCGCCCCCCGCCTTCCGGGTCCGGGGGGTCAGCGGTGGATCAGGTCACCCCGGGTCGTGCTGGTGCCGGGGACGGGCTCGGCCGGGTCGGAGCCCAGCGAAATGATCTCGTTGGAGCGGTCGACGTGCACGACGGCGGGGACGAACTCGCGGGCCTCGGCGTCGGTCATCTGCGCGTAGCTGATGATGATGACCAGGTCGCCGGGCTGCACGAGGCGGGCGGCGGCGCCGTTGATCCCGATGACGCCGGAGCCGCGCTCGCCCGCGATCAGGTAGGTCTCCAGCCGGGCGCCGTTGTCGATGTCCACGATCGAGACCTGCTCGCCGGGCAGCAGGTCGGCGGCGTCCATCAGGTCCTGGTCGATCGTGAGCGAGCCGACGTAGTGCAGGTCCGCCTGGGTCACCGTGGCGCGGTGGATCTTCGACTTGAACATCGTCCGGAACATCAGTGCTCCTTGCCGAAATCGAGGGGAAGGTTGTCGATGAGGTGGGTGGCGCCGACGCGGCCCGCGACGGCGAGGACGGCCCGGCCGGCGTGCGGCCCGGTGATCTCGGTGAAGGTCGACGGATCGACGAGGACCAGGTAGTCCAGGGCGAGCGGCGGCTCCGCCGCCTCGGCCTCGGCGAGGACGGCGCGCGCGGCGGCCAGCACGGCGTCCGGGCCGGAGGCTAGGGCGTCGGCCCCGGCCCGCAGGGCGCGCGCGAGGGCGAGCGCGGTCCGGCGCTCGGGTACGGACAGGTAGCGGTTGCGGCTCGACAGCGCCAGCCCGTCCGGCTCGCGGACGGTCGGCGCGCCGACGATCTCCACGGGGACGTTCAGGTCGGCGACCATCCGCCGGATCATCGCCAGCTGCTGCGCGTCCTTCTCCCCGAAGATCGCCACGTCGGGACGGACGAGGTTGAGCAGCTTCAGCACGACCGTCAGCATCCCGTCGAAGTGGCCGGGGCGCGCGGCCCCCTCGACGACCTCGCCCATCGGCCCCGATTTGATCGTGACCTGCGGCTCGCCCGGGTACATGACCTCGCGGGTCGGCGCGAAGACCAGGTCCACGCCCTCGGCGGCGCAGGCCTCCAGGTCGGCGGCGAACGTGCGGGGGTAGCGGTCGAAGTCCTCGCCGGGCCCGAACTGGAGCGGGTTGACGAAGACGCTGACCGCGACCGCGTCCGCGCTGCGGCGTGCCTGCCGCATCAGCGACAGGTGCCCCTCGTGCAGGGCGCCCATGGTCGGGACGAGCGCCAGGGTGCCCTCGGTCTTCGACCGGGCCTGCGCCAGTTCCTCGCGCGTGCGCGCGACGATCGGTGTCACGCCCCGTCCCTCCCCTCACGCAACGGCGGGCGCCGGCCGTGGCCGGTCTCGCCGGAAACGCCAGAAGCCAATGCCGTTCCCTTCCTGGTCAGCCGACCGGAGGTGGGATCCGGGCGGCGCTGTCGGTCGTCGGGGCTGTCGGTCATCGGACTGCCGGTCGTCGGCGCTGCCAGTTGGCCGGCGCTCTCGGTCGGCGCTGTCGGGTGGTCTTCGGGCACTGTCAGTCGGCCAGTGCTTCGAGGAGCCTTTCGGCGTCCTCCGGTTTGAGCACTCCGGCGCCGAGCGCCCGGTCGGCGGTGAGGCGGGCCAGTGCGACGTAGGCGCGGCGGCTCTCGGCCGACACCTTGGCCAGCTCGGCGATGTGATCCGCCACCGTTCCGGCGTCGCCGCGCGCGACCGGGCCGGTGAGCCCGTCGATTCCGAGCCGCAGCCCGTTGTCGAGGGCGGCGCCGAGGAGCGGGCCGAGCATCCGGCCGGGTTCGGCCACGCCCGCGGCGCGCAGCAGGTCCATGGCCTCCACGACGAGGGTGACCAGGTGGTTCGCGCCTCCGGCGAGCGCCGCGTGGTAGAGCGGGCGCGCCTCCTCGGTGATCCAGACGGGTTCGCCGCCCATCTCCAGGACGAGGGCCTCGGCGACCGGGCGCAGCGGCTCGGGCGAGGTGACGCCGAACGAGATGCCGGTGAGCCGGTTCACGTCGTCCGGGCGTCCGGTGAACGTCATCACGGGGTGCAGGGCCAGCGGCAGCGCGCCCGCGCGGGTGAGCGGGTCCAGCACGGCGGTGCCGTAGCGGCCGCTGGTGTGCAGGACGAGCTTGCCGGTGACGGGAACGCCCGCGGAGACCAGCCCGGCGGCCAGCTCCGGCAGCTCGTCGTCGGGGACGGTCAGCAGCACCAGGTCAGCGGCGGCGACGACCTCCTGCGGGGTGGCGACGCCGGCCCCCGGGAGGCGTTCCTCGACGCGGACCCGCGACCGCTCCGACACGGCGGTCGCGGCCACGACGCGGTGGCCCGCGAGGGAGAGGGCGACGCCGAGCGCCGTGCCGACGCGGCCGGCGCCGACGACGCCGACCGCGAGGCGGGCGGGCCGGTCCTCCGGGGTCTCCGGAGCGCTTTTACGGGGGGTGTGGGGGGTCGCCCCCCCACCGGGAGCCGGAGCGCTTTTCCGGGGGGTGTGGGGGGTCGCCCCCCCACCGGAGCCGGAAGTGCTTTTCCGGGAGGTAGGGGGGACCGGCTCCCCACCGGAGCTCGGACCGCCGTTTCGGGGAGACGTCCCCCCGTCGGAGACCGGCACGTACCCCCGCCGGGTGGGATCCCCGCCGGGGACCGGCCCGTTTCCGGGCGTGCCGGAGGAAGGCGTGACCTGTGGGTCCATCGGTTTCGTTCCAGTCCTCAGGTAGGTACCGGACGTGCGCGCACCACAGTACCCGCGGGACCCGGCCGCGCGGTCCGGTGGGTGACGATCGTCACCCCGCCCCCCATTCAGTCATGCGCGAGGGACTCCACGATGGACGTCTTCGCGGCGCGCCGCGCGGGCAGCACGGCGGCGAGCATGCCGGACGCGCCCGCGAGCACCACGAACCCGACGACCTGCAGATAGGGCAGCGCGAAGATCGAGTCGCCCGCCATCGCGTTCGTCGCGCCCCAGCCGAAGCCCACCCCGAGCACGACCCCCGTGGCGGCGCCGATGACGGCCATGACCAGCGCCTCCACCGAGAGCATGCGGCGGAGCTGCCGCTTGGTGAGGCCCAGGGCGCGCAGCAGCGCCGACTCGCGGGTGCGCTCGACGACCGACAGGGTCAGCGTGTTGGCGATGCCGAAGAGCGCGATGATGATCGCCAGCCCGAGCAGCCCTCCGAAGATCATCAAGACCGTGTCGATAGCCTTGGTCAGCGTCTCCTTGAACTCGGCGGACGAGGCGACCTTCGCCGCCGGGTAGGGGCGCGCCGCATCGTCCACGGCCCGGCGCGCCTGGGACGCGGGCAGGTCGTCGCGGGTCTTGACGTAGATGCCCGCCGGGTCCAGGGCACCGAAGTACCGGGTGAAGTCCGGCTCGGGGACGACGATCCCGTCGAGGCCCGCGCCCACCCCGTAGACGGCGGTGATCTTCACTGGGACGGTGCCCCGCACCGTCCGCACCTGCAGCGTCTCCCCGAGGCTCAGTCCGGACGACCGGGCCGTCCGCCCGTCCACCATCGCCGTGCCCGGCTTCAGCGCGGCCTCCAGCGACCCCTGCTTGATCTCCGGCTTCAGGAGCCTGCCGAGCGCCGACGTGGTGATCGTCGAGATGTCGCGGTCGTCGCCGCCGACTCGGGTCTCCTTGCGGCGGGACTCGACCACGTCGGTGACCTCGGGCCGCGCGCGCAGCTTCTCGGTCAGCGCGTGCGGGAGGGTCCCGTCGAAGCTCTGCGGCCGGATCTGGAACTGGACGGGGAACTGCTCCTCCAGTTGCTGCGCCGCCGTCGCCTTGGCGCTCGCCGCGACCACCGCGAACAGGCTCATCAGCCCGACACCGACCGTCAGCGCGATCGTCGTGGTCGCGGTGCGGCGCGGCGCGCGCTGCGCGTTCGCCACGGCCAGCCGCCCCGGGACGCCGCCGAGCCGCGCCGGCAGCGCGCCCGCGGCCCGTCCGAGCGGGCGGACCAGGGCCGGCATCGCCGCGATCACGCCGAGGAAGAAGACGCCGCCGGCGAACGCGACCGCGTACATCGCCGCCTCGCCCTTGTCCATGACGAGCGAGCCCGCTCCGCCGATGGCCAGGCCCGCGACGCCGAGCAGGACGGCGAGGACGGTGCGCACGGGGCCGAGACGGAAACGTCCGCCACCCGGCTCCAGCTCGGCGCGCAGCGCGGCGACCGGCGCGACCCGGGTCGCCGCGCGGGCGGGCAGCAGCGCGGACAGGACCGTCACCACGATCCCGACCGCCAGCCCGATCGCGATCGTCCGCACCGCGAGGGACGGCCCCGCGACGGCGATGCGCTCGTTCAGCCTGTTCACCACGACCAGCGCGCCCTCGCCCAGCCCGACCCCGGCGGCGATGCCGAGCAGCGAGCCGACCAGGCCGACCGCGGCGGACTCCACCAGGACGCCGCCGAACACCTGGCGGCGGGTCGCGCCGACGCAGCGCAGCAGCGCCATCTCACGCATCCGCTGCGCGATCAGGATCGAGAACGTGTTGTAGATGACCAGGGCGGACACCAGCATCGAGACGAGACCGAAGATCAGCAGACCGGTTCTGATGATCTTGGTGTCGGCGCCGGCCGCCCTGGCCAGCCGCTCGCCGAGCTCCTCGCCCGTGTAGACGAGGTAGGAGCCGCCCGCGGCGGCCTTGACCGCCGCCCCGGATCCGCCCGCGACGTCGAGCTCGCGGTAGGTCTTCTCGCCCGTCATCCGCATCGCGGTCGCCGCGTCGAAGCCCACCGCGCCCCGGAAGCTCGCCTCCTGGTCGATGCCGAAGTCGACCAGCCCGACGACCGTGAACCGTTGCGGCCGGTTCCCGTGGTCCAGGACCGTGACCGTATTCCCGACCGAATAGCCTTCCCGTTTCGCCAGCTGGGTGTCGAGAACGGTCTCACCGGCGCCGGACGGGGGCCGCCCCTTGTCGATCTCGTAGCGCAGCAGGCGTCCGGACGGTACGGACATCCCGACCGTTGGGAAGTCGCCGACCGCCTTGCCGTCCTTGCCCACGAGCGGGGCGTCGCCCTTCACCGCGCCCTGCACGTCCGTGACGCCGGGGAGCGCCTTGAGCTCGTCGAGCAGGGCTGGGCGGATCCCCGCGTCGGAGTCGTCGCTCTTGGGCAGCACCGCGAAGTCGACCTTGTCGGCCGACTTGGCGAACGTCTTGGAGACGCCCTTGTCCAGCGTGTCCGTCAGGACGAACGTCCCCGAGATGAAGCCGACGCCGAGGGTGATGGCCACCGCCGTGAGCAGCAGCCGCAGCTTGTGGGCGCGCAGGCCCGCCAGAGTCGTCCGCAGCATCACGCCCCCAGGCCCTTCAACCGGTCGAGGACGGCGTCCGGGGTCGGCCGGAGGATCTCCGACACGATCTCCCCGTCCCGCAGGAAGACCACCCGGTCGGCGTACGAGGCGGCCACCGGGTCGTGAGTGACCATCACGATCGTCTGGCCCATCTCGCGGACCGAAGCGCGCAGGAACCCGAGGACCTCGGCGCCCGCGCGGGAGTCGAGGTTGCCGGTCGGCTCGTCCGCGAAGATCACCTCGGGGCGGGCGACGATCGCGCGGGCGCACGCCACCCGCTGCTGCTGGCCGCCCGACAACTCGCTCGGACGGTGCCCGAGCCGGTCCCGCAGCCCGAGGGTGTCGACGACACGGTCGAACCACGCCCGGTCGGGCCTGCGGCCCGCCAGCTCCATTGGCAGCAGGATGTTCTGCTCGGCGTTGAGCGTCGGCAGCAGGTTGAACGCCTGGAACACGAACCCGACGCGGTCGCGGCGCAGCATCGTCAGCTGCCGGTCGCCCATCCCGGTGATCTCGGCGTCGCCGAGGACGATCCGCCCGCCGCTGACGGTGTCCAGCCCCGCCAGGCAGTGCATCAGCGTGGACTTGCCGGACCCCGACGGCCCCATGATCGCGGTGAACGCGCCCCTGGCGAACCCGACGCTGACCCCGCGGAGCGCGTGGACGGCCGCGTCACCGGACCCGTACACCTTGGACACGCCCTCGGCGGTGACGGCCGGCGGTGCCGCGGCGGCGGGGACTCCCCCGGGCGGTTCGGCGAACGTGCTGGTCACGGTGACTCCTTCATGGTCGTGAACGGACGCGCCCAACGCTAGGAATCCGCGCCGCCCCTGCCATCGACCCGGCGGCCACGCTCCGCCTCACTCTCACGGCCATCCGCCCCGCCCCGCGTACGACCTGAGTCGTACACCCCGTCCCACCTACAACCGACCCCACCCGCGCCCTCACCCGCCCTAGACGCGCGTACGAAGGCGCCGGAGGCATCATCGGTCTCCGGCGCCTCGTTCACGGCTCAGGCATCCACCCCGGTCCGGGGCGGCCGGACGGGGTCCAGGTCAGGCGGGCGGGTCGTTCTGGCCGCTCCGCACCAGGCCCGTCTCGTATGCGAACACCACGGCCTGCACTCGGTCGCGCAGGCCGAGTTTCATGAGGATCCGGCCCATATGGGTCTTCACCGTGGCCTCCGAGACGTACAGGCGCGCGGCGATCTCCGCGTTCGACATCCCGCGCGCCACCAGCCGCAGGACCTCGTTCTCCCGGTCGGTCAGGGTCTCCAGCGCCCCGCCCGCCTTCTGCTGGGCGTCCGGCAGATGCACGGCGAACCGGTCGAGCAGCCGCTTCGTCGTGCTCGGCGCCACCACCGCGTCCCCCGAGTGCACCGCCTTGATCGCCTCGATGAGCTGCGCGGGCCCCGCGTCCTTCAGCAGGAACCCGCCCGCGCCCGCCTTGATCGCGGCGAACGCGTACTCGTCCAGGTCGAAGGTGGTCAGGATGACGACCTTCGGCCCGGATCCCGCCACCACCTGCCGGGTCGCCTCGATCCCGTCCATCCGCGGCATCCGGACGTCCATGAGCACCACGTCCGCCCGCGTGCGGCGCAGCAGTTCCAGCGCCTGGACGCCGTCGCCCGCCTCGCCGGCGACCTCGATGTCGGGCTGCGCGTCCAACACCATCTTGAAGCCGGCCCGCACCAGCTCCTGGTCGTCCACGAGCACCACCCGGATGGGCGCCGCCACCTCATCGAAGTCCGTCGTCATGCCACCTCCTGTGTGCGCCACCCCACACGCCCGGCGAGAGCCGCCGCAAGCCCCGGTCCCGCTCACCGCGGCCGGTCACGCGGCGACCTCCTCGCGGACGGGGAGGCTCGCGGCCACTTCGAACCCGCCGCCGGCGCGCGGACCGGCGTGGACCGTGCCGCCGTACACGGCGACGCGCTCGCGCATCCCGGCGAGGCCGTGACCGTGCCCGTCGTCGGGTGCGGCGGCGCCGCGCCCGTCGTCGACCACGCGGACGTCGAGCGCGTCGCCGGCGTAGCGCAGCCGCACCGACACGCTCACCCGCGGGCCGCCGTGCTTGAGCGTGTTGGTCAGCGCCTCCTGGACGATCCGGTAGACCGTGAGCTGGCGGCCCTCCGACATGATCGCGGGGGTTCCGTCGACCTCGAACGCCACCGCCAGCCCGGCCGCCCGGACCTGCTCGACCAGGTCGTCCAACTGCGCCACGCCCGGCTGCGGGGCGTAGGCCCCCGCATCGTCGTTCTCGCGCAGCACGCCGAGGAGCCGCCGCATCTCCGCCAGCGCCACCCGTCCCGTCGAGGAGATCGTGTCGAGCGCCTGCCGGGCCCGGCCCACGTCGGTCTCGATGGCGTAGGACGCGCCGTCCGCCTGCACGACGATCACGCTGACGTTGTGGGCCACCACGTCGTGCAGCTCGCGGGCGATGCGGGCGCGCTCGGCGGCCATCGCCACCTTGACCTCGTTGTCGCGTTCGCGCTCCAGCCGCTCGGCCCGCTCCTCGACCGAGCGCAGGTACGCCCGCCGCGTGCGCATGTGCAGGCCGAGGACGTAGACGCCCGCCACCAGCACCGTCATCAGGACGAACGTCAGCCTCCGGTCGTCGGCGCCTTGCGGGTAGCGGTAGGTCGCCATGCCCGCGCCGATCTCGCCGACCACTGCCGCCGCGAGCCCCCAGCGGAACGTGCATCCGGCTGTGACCGTGTAGAGGCCCATCAGGACGGCGACGTTCGCCGGAATCGGCATCGCTCCCAGCACGCACTGGACGAAGGAGACCAGTGCGACGAAGCCGAAGACCGTCCGGGGGAACGTGCGGCGCAGCACCAGCGGCCCGGTCAGCAGGAGCGTCAGCAGCAGGTAGTACCCCGCGCCGATCTGGGCCGGGCCCGCCAGCAGGGTCGGCAGGGAGAAGAACAGGACCGCCAGCGCGAAGAAGGCGTCGACGAGCGGCTTCTTGCCCCGCAGCCACTCCCATGCGCTCGCCACCATGCCGCAAGCGTACGTACCCGCTGGTCAGTCAGGATCAGCCGGAGGTCTGACCCGTGTCCACCGCAAGGAGGGCCCGTCCGGACTCCGCCACTCACGGTAACGTCGCAGGTGTGGAGTCGCTGGTTTCCGGATGGCTGACGTGGCGCACCGCGATGGAGCGGGCCCTGTACGGGGAGGAAGGTTTCTACCGGCGCGAACGCCCCGCCGAGCACTTCCGCACCTCGGTGCACGCCTCGCCGCGGTTCGCAGCCGCCATCACCCGCCTGCTGGTCGAGGTCGACGCCCTGCTCGGCCGGCCCGACCGGCTCGACGTGGTCGACATCGGCGCGGGGTCGGGCCGGCTGCTGAGCAACATCCTGGCCTGCGCCCCGCCCGACCTCGCCGCCCGGCTCGCTCCCACGGCGGTGGAGCTCGCGCCGCGTCCGCCCGACGTGCCCTCCCGTATCGTCTGGCGCCCGGACCTGCCCGCCCGCGTCACCGGCCTCGTCGTCGCGAACGAGTGGCTCGACAACGTGCCGCTGGACGTGGCGGAACGCACCCCCGACGGCGTCCGGACCGTGCTGGTCGACCCGCTCACCGGCACCGAACGCCCGGGGCCGCCGCCGTCCGATGAGGACCGCGACTGGCTGGAGCGGTGGTGGCCGCTGCCCGAACCTGGCGACCGCGCCGAGATCGGGCATCCGCGCTGCGCCGCCTGGTCCGCGGTGATCAGGCGCCTGTCGGCCGGCCTCGCGCTCGCCGTCGACTACTCGCACTCCCGCGAGGCGCGCCCCGCGTACGGGACGCTGACCGGCTACCGCGACGGCGCCACCGTGCCCGCCGTCCCGGACGGATCGTGCGACGTCACCGCCCATGTCGCGCTCGACGCCTGCATGGTCGCGGGGCGCCGCGCCGGCGCGACGTCCAGCCTCCTGACCGGTCAGCGCGAGGCCCTGCGCGCCCTCGGCCTCTCGGGGGCCCGCCCTCCGCTGGACCTGGCCCACCGCGACCCCCGCGGCTACGTAGCCGCCCTCTGCCACGCAGGCGAGGACGCCGAACTGACCGACCCCTCCGGCCTGGGCGGCTTCGGCTGGCTGGCCCAGACCGTCGGCATCCCAATCCCCCCTCCCCTTACCCCCGCCCAACACCCCACCAGCTAACCCCACCCGCCAACCACCACCGGTCTCACCCACAACACCAGCCATGACTCACCGGCCATGTGTCACCGGCCAACGCCCTACAGTCAGCGCTCCACCAGGAGGCGCCCCACCAGCCGGTGCTCCACCGGTAGGCACCACACCGGCCAGCGCCACCCCGGCCAGCGCCCCACCGGCCAGCGCCCCACCGGCCAGCGCCCCACCGGCCAGCGCCCCACGGGCCAGCGCCACCCCGTCAGCGCCACACCCACCAGCGCCACACCCATCAGTGCTTCACCGGCCAGCACTCGACCGGCCAGCGCTCCACCAGCCAGCGCCACTCCCGCCAGCACTCCACCAGCCGCCACCCCGTCAGCTCTCCACCCCGTCAGCTCTCCACGCGCCGGCGCGACACCCGGCAGCGCTCCACCCGCCGGCGCTCCACCCGTCAGCGGTCTGCCGGTTAGCGCTCTACGTGGAGGGCTGTCAGGCCGCGGAGGATGAAGCCGGGCTTCCAATCCGGTTCGGTCGCGAGGCGGAGGGCCGGGGCCGCGCGCAGGAGTGCGCCGAACGACTCCACGAGTTCGATGCGGGCCAGGGGTGCCCCCAGGCAGTAGTGGATGCCGAGGCCGAACGTGATGTGCGGGTTGGGGTCGCGTCCGAGGTCGAGCCGGTTCGGGTCGGCGAAGACCTCCGGGTCGCGGTTGGCGGACGCGAACTGCAACGCGACCTCCGCGCCGCGGGGGATGTCGACGCCGGCGACCCTGATGTCCTCCAGTACCCAGCGCTCGAACATGGGCGCCGGGGTGTCGTAGCGGAGCAATTCCTCGACCGCGGTGGGGACGAGCGACGGGTCGGAGCGGAGGCGTTCCAGCTCGGCGGGGTTGCGGAACAGCGTCCACCAGCCGTTGCCGGTCGCGTTGACCGTGGCCTCGTGCCCAGCGTTGAGGAGCAGGACGCAGGTGCCGATCAGCTCGTCCTCGGTGAGCCGGTCGCCCTCGTCCACCACGTGCGCGAGCGCGGAGACGAGGTCGTCGCGCGGCTCGGCCCGCCGGGTGCGGGCCAGGCCGCGCAGGTAGTCGGAGAACTCCACGGCGGCGCGGACGGCCGTCCGCTGGGCCTCCTCGGGCGGGTTCAGCTCGTACATGCCGCAGATGTCGGCCGACCAGGGGCGCAGGAGGTGCCGGTCCTCGACGGGGACGCCGAGCATCTCGGCGATCACGTTCACCGGCAGCGGCTCGGCGACCTCGGCGAGCAGGTCGCCGCCGCCCCTGTCCGCCAGCCCCGAAGCCAGTTCCTCGGCGAGGCGCCTGATCGTGGGCCGCAGCCCCTCCACCATCCGCGCCGTGAACGCCTTGGACACGAGGCGCCGCAGCCGCGTGTGGGTGGGCGGCTCAACGTCGAGCATCCCGGCGCGGATCAGGTCCCAGAAGGGCTTGAGGAACTCGGGCTCCGCCAGCTGCCCGAACTCCTCGTGGGTCGCGACGTGGAGGTAGGACCGCCCGAGGCGACGGTCGCGCAGCAGCGCGTCGACGTCCTCGTACCGGCTGATCACCCACTGGCCGGTGGGCTCGTGGAAGAACACCGGATGCTCGGCGCGGAGCCGCTCGAACACCGGGTACGGGTCCGCCACGAACTCGGGGGACCAGGGGTCATAGGCCAGATCGCTCATGCTCAGACGATATGTGCCCGTCGCGGCCGACCGGCCGGGAGCGGAAGGGCCGTAACCCGGTGACGGACGCTTCGAGCGCAGCCGCGCTCCTACCGGAACCGTGGGAGCGGGTAGCCCGCTGCCACCGGCGGCGACCCGGCCGCGGCGGCGTGTGCCGTGGGCGGTCGGATCTTCATCCACGCGAGGCTCCATGCGGCGCCTCCTTCCACGCGATCACGTTCGTTCGATGACGGGGTCGGCCCGCCCTCCCCCCTCGGGCGGGCCGACGTGTCCATCGTCGAGGGACGCCGTGGGGCGTGACAGTAGAACGCGATTCTGTGGATAAGTCGTCAGCGGGCCCAGCGGGTCGGGTCGCCGCCGCCGGCGCGGCGGGCGGCGAGGGCCCGGCGCGCGGTGGACTCGACGATCGCGCGGGCCTCACCGAGTTCGCGGTCCGTCGCCGACACCTGGACCGGGCCCGGGGGCGCGTCCACATGGACGGTGGCGAGGCCCATCAGCCGCTGGAAGAGGTTCGCGGTCAACCGGACGCTCTGCGCGCGCGCGTGGGCGATCACGTCCGTGCGGCGGCAGGGCCAGCCGTGCCGGGTCACGAAGACCACGTCGTCGGTGCCGGCGCCGTCGGCGTGGTCGACCGACACGGCCTTGGAGGACGCCGGGACGAGAGCGACGGCGTCCACGTGCGTCCCCGGGAAGACCTGCGAGACGAGGTGCATGGCGACGTGGCGGGGCGCGACGGGAAGCAGGGTCGAAGAGAGCGCTTGGCGCTCACCCGCGTAACCGGCGACGGTGACCTCGACGCGGGCCCAGCCGAGGGTGCGCCAGATCGCCGGTTCGACGATGCTGACGGCCTGGACGCGCCCAGGCGGCAGCGTCTGCATCCGGGTCTCCAGCAGGCCGTAGCGCAGGCGGATCCCGTCCGGGGACATGGCCACCGTGAAGTTGGCGTACATGACCAGCGGTGCGATCACGGCCCGGATCAGGCCGAGCAGAACCGGGATGGTGACGGCCAGGATGCCGCCCTCCGCGTACATGACCAAGAAGATGAGGGACGCGAGGAAGAGCAGCACCGCCCCCAGGACGGGCAGCCGCACGACCAGCGACCCGAGCAGGGCCCCGAACGGCACGCGCCACAGGTGCCTCTCAGGGGCCTCCGGGGTGTGGCCTGGAAGCCCGGCGGCGCGGGCCAGGAGTTCGGCGCGCAACTGCTGCGCCGACTGCCGCCCCAGGTAGCGGAGGGCGATCTCGCTCTGCTCGCCCCCTGCCAGCTCCACCCGTACTTCCGAAAGCGCGAACACCCGCGTCACCAGCGGACGCACCACGTCTATGGCCTGGATTCGCGAAAGCGGGATGCGCCGCGCGTTCTTCCGCAGGATTCCGGTCTCCACGACGAGGTCGTCGTTGTCGACGCGGAAGCGGAGGGACAGCCAGGTCCACAGGCCGCTCCCCACCGCGATGAACCCCATGGGGACGGTCACGATGACGAACCGCAGGATCACCTCCGGCGTGAGCGCCAGGGTGACGCCGCTGTCGGTCTGCGTCAGCAGCAGGGGGAAGCCGAGGAGGACGAAGTAGATGATGAGGAAGACGAACGCGCGCAGCGGGGCCGTCGCCCAGTGCAGCCTATGCGTGCCCTCCGAGAACCGGACCGGTGGACGCTGCGGCGGACCGTACGCATACGGCGGACGAGGCGGCCCGTACCCAGGGTGCGGCGGCGGGTAGGAAGGTCCCGGCGGCCGCCCATAGGGCCCAGGCTGCCCGGGTTGCCCCTGTGGCCCGGACGGACCAAGGGGTCCAGGCTGCCCGTGGGGCGAAGGTTGCCCGTGGGGGCCGGGCGGGCCCGGCGGCCCGGGTCGGCCAGGCGGACCATACGGGCCGTAAGGGCCGCTCATAGGCCCATGCTCCGTTCCTCGCCCTTCTGCGCGAGACGGTCACGCAGAAGCGCGGCCTCCGCAGTGGGCAGCCCCGGAATCGTCGCGTCCGTCGCCGCGGCGGCCGTGTGCATCCGGACGGTGGCGACGCCCATCCACCGCTCCAGAAGGCCCGCGGTGACGTCCACGAACTGCATCCGCCCGTAGGGGACAACGATGAGCCGCCGGACGAGGACGCCATGGGTCACGATGAGGTCGTCCTGACGCTCGACATAGCCGTAGGCCCGGCGATCCAGCACCGCGACCAGCCAGGTGAGGATCACCCCGAGCACTACGGCGGCGACCCACATGGAGGCGGCGACCACGGTGCCGTTCCTCCACACGATGAAAGCGCCCACAGCACCGACGGGGATCGCCCAGAGGACCGCTGTGAGAAGCCTGTGCCAGGCGTGGCGCTTCGAAATGTGCGACCAGTGGAGGCCGGCTCCAGGCGCAAAGGCCTGGTCCGCCTGGTAGAGGGGCGGCCCCTGCTGCGGCGGGTAGGGTGCCCCTACCTGTCCCTGACCAGGGGGCTGACCGCCATGGGACGGCCTGGACGGCGCGGGCGGGCGCACCGCGCCCTGCGGCCCAGGGTGCGCGGCGGGATCGTATGGCGGTTCGCCGTGGCTCGCGTTCATCGCCCCCTAGTCAACCGGATAACGAGTACCGCTCGCCATGGGACCATGAAGCGGTGATCAGAGTGGCGGAGGCGCGACCATGACCACCGAACGGATCGTAGGGATCGGTGCGGGCGCCAAGGAGCTCGCCACCGAGGACATGACCCTGAACATCGGCCCCCAGCACCCGTCCACGCACGGCGTGCTCCGGCTGAAGCTCACCCTGGACGGCGAACGGATCTCGGCCGCGGAACCCATCGTCGGCTACATGCACCGGGGCGCGGAGAAGCTGTTCGAGGTCCGCGACTTCCGGCAGATCATCGTCCTGGCGAACCGGCACGACTGGCTGTCAGCCTTCTCCAGCGAACTCGGGGTCGTGCTAGCCGTCGAGCGCATGCTCGGCATGGAGGTCCCGGTCCGGGCCGTATGGGCGAGGACGCTGCTCGCGGAGCTCAACCGGATCCTCAACCATCTGATGTTCCTCGGCTCCTACCCCCTGGAAGTGGGCGCCATCACTCCGATCTTCTACGCGTTCCGCGAGCGGGAGGTCCTGCAGCGGGTCATGGAGGAGATCTCCGGTGGACGTATGCACTACATGTTCAACCGGGTCGGCGGGCTGAAGGAGGAGCTCCCCGCCGGGTGGACGGCACGCGCGCGGGCGGCGGTCTCCGAGGTGCGCGCCCGCATGAGCGACATCGACGACCTCATCATGGGCAACGAGATCTTCCGGGCCAGGACCAGAGGGGTGGGCATCCTCACGCAGGAGCAGATCCTGCAGTACGGGGTGTCCGGGCCCATCGCGCGCGCGTCCGGGGTCGACTTCGACCTGCGCAGGGACGAGCCCTACCTCGCCTACGACGAACTGGACGTACGCGTGGTCACCCGGTCGGAAGGCGACTGCCTGGCCCGGTTCGAATGCCTGCTCGACCAGGTGCACGCGTCCCTCGACCTGGCGGACGCCTGCCTCGACCGCATGGCCGAGCTGCCGCCCGGGCCGATCAACCAGCGGCTGCCGAAGGTCCTGAAGGTCCCCGAGGGCCACACCTACGCCTGGACGGAGAACCCGCTCGGCCTCAACGGCTACTACCTGGTGTCGCGTGGCGAGAAGACCCCGTGGCGGATGAAGCTGCGGTCCGCGTCGTACAACAACGTCCAGGTGCTGGCGGAACTGCTGCCCGGCAACCTGGTCGCCGACATGATCGCCATTCTCGGCTCGATGTTCTTCGTCGTCGGCGACATCGACAAGTAGCGCGCGCCGGCCTCAGGCGCGGCACCGGCCTCAGGCGCGGGACGCGCCGTGGCCGTGGCGCTCGTCGTCCGGGCCCTTGGGCACCCGGCACGCGTACTCCAGGAAGAACGCCGCCGCCACCAGCACGACGGCCGCGAGGAACGTGCCGCCGCTCACGAAGAAGTCGTGCCGCGGAGTCGACTTGTCGAGCGCGCCGGCGAGGCTGATGGCGAACCCGCCGAACACGCCCGCGATGACCGCCGCCGAGTGCGCACTGGCCTTCCCGAGGGCCGCCAGGCGCGCCACCGCCATGGGATCCAGCGGCTTCGGCCCCGGCTTGCGGGACGCGTCCGGCGCGCGCCTGTCGGAGGGCCTGCGGCGGATGCGGCGCAGCACGTTCAGGCCGGTGAAGGCCTCGCCCAGGGCGAGCAGCAGCAGCGTCGGCACCGCGGTCCACGGCAGCGGCGGAAGCGACAGGTAGGCGGACCGCAGCACCGCCCAGGTGATCAGCGCTATGACGACCACCACGGCGACGAGGAACAGTGGGCGGGAGGGCTTCATGCAGGCTGCTGGAGGGCCAGGTCTTCGCGCCGCCGGCAGGCCGAGGGGCCGCCCTCCGCCTGCTTGGCCTCGGCCAGGTCGCCTACGCGGCCCTGTCCGGGGAGCAGGACGTCCGGCTCGATGTCGGACCAGGGGACGAGGACGAAGGCGCGCTCGTGCGCGCGAGGGTGCGGGAGCGTCAGATCGGGGTCGTCGGACGTGATGTCGCCGAACGTCACGATGTCGATGTCGAGGGTGCGGGGGCCCCAGCGCACCTCGCGCTCACGCCGCATCGAGTTCTCGATGTTGAGGACCCGCTCCAGGAGGTTCTCCGGTGGCAGGCGGGTGTCGGCGATGAGCACGATGTTGAGGAAGTCGCCCTGCTCGGGGATGTCCTCCCCAGGGGGCGCGTAGGGGGCGGTCTCGTAGACCGGGGAGAACGCCACGAAGTGCAGGCCCGGTGCGTCGAACAGCGCGTCGACCGCCTCCTGGATGTTGTCCAGCCGGTCGCCGAGGTTGCTGCCGATCGAGAACACGACACGGTGCTGGACCAGCATGTGCCCGCCGGTGGCGGTGCGGTCGGGCATGCGGTCGGACGCTGTCATGGGCGACTCCTCCTGATCTTCACGGCGACGTCCGTGAAGGGGTGCGGGATCGGGGCGCTCGGCTTGTGGACGGTGATCTCGACCTCGGAGACCAACCGATCTTCCAGACATATCTTCGCCAACCGGTCGGCCAGCGTTTCGAGCAGGTTCAGGGGCTCACCCTCGACGGCCGCGACCAGCCGGCCGGCGAGCGTGCCGTAGTCGACGGTACGCGAGAGGTCGTCGCCCTCGGCGGCGGGGCGGGTGTCGAGGCCGAGGACGGCGTCCACGACGAACTCCTGGCCCAGGTCGCGCTCGGCGGGCAGGCATCCGTGCCGTCCCCGCGCCCGAAGCCCGCGCAACTCGATGCGGTCGAGAGTCATTCTTCCTCTGCATCCACGACGTTGAGGACGGGGGACCCGTGGTGAAGCAGGAGCCGCCACTCCCCGCCCGCCCGTACGAACACGTTCGTCGCCACGATGCTTCCCCCGGCTAGGAACCCCGCTTCGGTGTCCTCGTCGGCGGTCAGGATGTTCTCCTTGCAGGTGACCACGGCGTGGTCGCCGTAGACGTCCGTTTCCACGTCGGTCAGCACGAACTGGATGTAGGACGTGTTGGCCATGATGAGCGCCCACGAGCGCAGCACCGCCTCACGTCCCCGCAGCATCGTCCAACCGGGGTGCACGCAGGAGACGCCGTCGGCGTAGGGGCCGTCCGCCCAGACCGCCGACATGCGGTCGAAGTCGCCGGCCTCGAACGCGGCGTAGAACTCGGCGTGGACCTCGTCCACGTCGGCGCGGTTCACGGCACGGCTCATAGGCGGGGACTCCCAATGTCGTAGCCGGCGCTAGCACCGGCGTCGTGGCTGTCTTCACTGACGGGGCCTGCCGCACTGGCGGGGCCCGCCGCGCGGATCGCGGCCGCCACCCGTACCGCGTCCGCGTTGGGCCGGACCCTGTGCACCCTCACGCACCACGCCCCGGCGGCCGCCACGAGAGACGTGATGGCCACGGTCGCGTCATCGCACTCGCCGAAGGGACGGCGCGTCCCGTCCGGCTCCGCCAGGAGCCTCGTCAGGAACGCCTTGCGGGACGCCCCCACGAGGACAGGGTGGCCAAGGCTCGTGAACGCGTCCAGATGGGCGAGCAGCGACCAGTTGTGCCCCGTCTGCGGGTTCTTGCCGAAGCCGAGCCCGGGGTCGAGCACGATCATTGAGGGGTCGACGCCCTCTTGCAGTACGGCGTCGACCCTGTGCGCCAGCTCCTCGCGCACCTCGCGGACCACGTCCGTGTAGACGGCGCGGGTCTGCATGTCGTGGCTGTGGCCGCGCCAGTGCATCACCACGTAGGGGACGCCAGCGGCGGCCACCACGCGCGGCATGTCGGGGTCGGCCAGGCCGCCGCTCACGTCGTTCACCAGCCGGGCGCCCGCGTTGACGGCCACCTCGGCGACCTCGGCGCGCATGGTGTCGACGCTCACCGGCACGTTCTCGGCCACGAGCGCCTCTATGACGGGCACCACGCGCCGCAGTTCCTCCTCCTGCGACACACGCTGCGCACCGGGGCGCGTGGACTCGCCGCCCACGTCCACGATGTCGGCGCCCTCGGTCACGAGATCGAGCCCGTGGCGGATCGCCTTCTCGGGGTCGAACCAGGCGCCGCCGTCCGAGAAGGAATCGGGGGTCACGTTGACCACGCCCATGACGAGGCAGCGCCCTGGCTCGGGCAGCCCCGGAACGGCGGCAGTGGTCATGTCACCCCACCCTATGCCTTGGAATCGACCTGCCAGGGCGGCACCTCGACCGTCTCACCGGTCCGGCTACCCCCTCCGGAAGCGGCAGAACGGGCCTCAGCGCGATGCTGAGGCCCGTTCAGGCGTTCAGGCGGCCCCGGGGCGGCCGGTGGCGGCGTCAGCGGCCGAGAATCAAGCTCATCGCCTCGGACCGCGTCTCGGCATGGTCTCGGAAGTCGCCGCGCACCGCCGACGTCACCGTCTTCGCGCCGGGCTTGCGCACCCCGCGCATCGTCATGCACAGGTGCTCCGCCTCGATCACCACGATGGCCCCGCGGGGCTCGAGCACCCTCATCATCGCGTCGGCCACCTGGCTGGTGAGGCGCTCCTGCACCTGCGGACGGCGCGCGTACACGTCCACCAGCCGGGCCAGCTTGGACAGACCCGTGATCTGGCCCTTCTTGTTGGGCGTGTAGCCCACGTGCGCGACCCCGTGAAAAGGCACCAGGTGGTGCTCGCACACGGAGTACACCTCGATGTCCTTCACCAGGACCATTTCCTCATGGTCGGCGTCGAACACCGTGGTCAGCGCGTCCTCGGGCTCCTGGCGCAGACCCGCGAACTGCTCGGCGTACGCGCGCGCCACCCTGGCGGGGGTGTCGCGCAACCCGTCGCGGTCGGGGTCCTCCCCGATGCCGATCAGGATCTCGCGGACGGCCTTCTCGATGCGCGCGTGGTCGAAACGCCCGCCGTGCAGTGTCTCGCCCGGCGGGTCGTTCTCCATCGGCGCCTCGTCGTACGGGATCGCCAAGGCCGTCAGCTCTCGCCCGGGGCCGGATCGACGGCCTCAGAGGTGACGCCGCCCTGTCCGTTGTTCTTGGTCAGGTCGGTGACGTCCTGCGGGCCGAGCAGTGCCAGCTCCTTGGGCGTGAGCACCGGCGGACGGTCGGACGGGAGGCGCTTGCCGTACCCGGTGTAGGAGTTCTGGTGCGGCCGCTTCTGGATCGGCGCGAAGATCTCCAGCACCTGGTTCTTGGAGAGCGTCTCCTTCTCCATGAGGTTGACGACGAGCTCGTCCAGGACGTCGCGGTACTCGACGAGGATCTCCCACGCGGTGTCGTGCGCGGCCTCGATGTAGCGCCGCACCTCGTCGTCGATCGCGGAGGCGATGTCCTCGGAGTAGTCGCGCTCATGGCCCATGTCGCGGCCGAGGAAGACCTCGCCCTGCCCGGTGCCGAACTTGCGCGCGCCGAGGCGCTCGCTCATGCCGTACTCGGTCACCATGTTGCGGGCGATGGAGCTGGCCTTCTCGATGTCGTTGGCCGCGCCGGTGGTCGGCTCGTGGAAGACCAGTTCCTCGGCGGTGCGGCCGCCCAGCAGCATGGCGAGCTGGTCGTTCATCTCCGAACGGGTCGTGAGGAACTTGTCCTCCATGGGGAGGGTCATGGTGTAGCCCAGGGCCCGCCCGCGCGGAAGGATCGTCACCTTGTGCACCGGGTCCGAGTTCGGAAGCGCGTGCGCCACCAGGGCGTGGCCGCCCTCGTGGTAGGCGATGATCTTCTTCTCCTTCTCCGACATCACCCGGGTCTTGCGCTCCGGCCCGGCCATGACGCGGTCGATGGACTCCTCGAGGGTGTCCATGTCGATCAGCTTGCGGTCGAAGCGCGCGGTGAGCAGCGCCGCCTCGTTGATCACGTTGGCAAGGTCGGCGCCGGTGAAGCCGGGGGTGCGGCGCGCGATCACGTCGAGGTCGACGTCCTGCGCGAACGGCTTGCCGCGCCCGTGCACGCGCAGGATGCCCTTGCGGCCCTCCAGGTCGGGACGGTCGACGGTGACCTGGCGGTCGAATCGGCCGGGACGCAGCAGCGCCGGGTCGAGGATGTCGGGGCGGTTCGTCGCGGCGATCAGGATCACGCCGCCCTTGACGTCGAAGCCGTCCATCTCGACCAGCAGCTGGTTGAGGGTCTGCTCACGCTCGTCGTGGCCGCCGCCGAGGCCCGCGCCGCGGTGCCGGCCGACGGCGTCGATCTCGTCGATGAAGATGATCGAGGGGGCGTTGGTCTTGGCCTGCTCGAACAGGTCGCGGACCCGGGACGCGCCCACGCCGACGAACATCTCGACGAAGTCGGAGCCGGAGATCGAGTAGAAGGGGACGCCGGCCTCGCCGGCGACGGCGCGCGCCAGCAGCGTCTTGCCGGTGCCGGGCGGGCCGTACAGCAGCACACCCTTGGGGATCTTGGCGCCGATGGACTGGAACTTCGCCGGGTTCTGCAGGAAGTCCTTGATCTCTTCCAGTTCCTCCAGGGCCTCGTCGGCCCCGGCCACGTCGGCGAAGGTGGTCTTCGGGGTGTCCTTGGTGATGAGCTTGGCCTTGGACTTGCCGAAGTTCATCACCCGCGAGCCGCCGCCCTGCATCTGGTTCATGATGAACAGGAAGATCAGCACGATCACCACGATGGGCAGCAGGCTGAACAGCAGGTTCAGGAAGAAGCTCTGCTTCGGGACATCAACGTTGTAGCCGCCGGGCAGCTTGCCGGCATTGGCCTGGTTCTGCAGCTGCTGCTGCAGCTGGAGGCCCTGGCCGTCGACCCAGGAGGCCTGCTGCTGCTTGCCGTTGGTGAGCGTGAGCTCGATCCGCTGGTCCTTGTCAATGATCTTCGCGGACTTCACCTGGCCCGCGTTGATCTCCTGGACGACCTTGGATGTGTCGACCTTCTCGAAGGAACGACCGGGGTTGACGCCCCACATCACCAGGGCGACCAAGAGGCCGAACAGCAGGATCCACAGCAGCGGCCCGCGAAAGTAGCGCTTCACGTCCATTTATCCGGTTACCCCTGAGGGGCCCGTCCCTCCTGACCAACGTCTGTGTGCGATCCTCGCCCGTCCCGGAGGACGAACGCCACTGCGACCAACATTGCGACCAACGGGAAGGCCCGTCGCCCGGGGCTCCGGTCCCACCGTGGCGGCTTCCCTCATATGGCTTCCCGAACCCAGGGTCCGGGACACCGACGGTACACCGCAGGCGCAGGAGACGCAGCCGCCGCCGTTCTCCCGCATCCCTTGCCTATACCCGTCAACGACCTTTGCAACGATTCGTCACGGTCCCTTGTTCCCTGGGGGCGTTGGTACGCCTCTGACCAGTGTGAGCCTGTAGGGGCCGATCGGCTCTCCAGTCGCGCACGCCCCCACGGTTTGCTGACCCCCTCCAGCCGCCAAGGCCTCAGAAGGCCCAGGCCTCCAGAGTGCCCTGCCTTCGGAGTGCTCAGGCCCCGTCGCCTCCGTACACGTGCGGGGCCAGGGTGCCGACGAAGGGGAGGTTCCGGTACCGCTCGGCATAGTCGAGCCCATAGCCGATGACGAACTCGTTAGGGATGTCGAAGCCGATGTACTTCACGTCGATCTCGGTTTTGACGGCCTCCGGCTTGCGCAGCAGCGCGCAGATCTCCAGGGAGGCGGGGTTGCGCGAGCGCAGGTTGCTCACCAGCCAGGACAGCGTCAGGCCCGAGTCGACGATGTCCTCCACGATCAGGACGTGCCGGTCGAGGATGTCGGTGTCGAGGTCCTTGAGGATGCGGACGACGCCGGACGACTTCGTCCCCGATCCGTAGGACGACACCGCCATCCAGTCCATGGAGGCGGGCGAGTGCAGCGACCGCGCCAGGTCGGCCATGATCATGACGGCGCCCTTGAGCACCCCCACGAGCAGCAGGTCCCTGCCCTCGTAGTCGGCGTCGATCTGCCCGGCGAGCTCCCTCACCTTGGCCTGCAGGTCGTTCTCGGGGATCAGCACCTTCGCCAGGTCGTTGCCCAGGTCCTTCTCGTCCACAACCCCACCCTCATAGCTCAGACCTCGCCCGTCCGGTGGGACGGACGTCGGACGGACACCGCCGCGCGCCGGTCAGGTGCGCGGCGGACGCGACACGTGATGATGCGCACACGCCGCGACGTCAAACCGGGCCGAACAGCAGCTTCCCAGACCTCCGCAGGGCTCGCAGCCCCCCGGGCAGATCCACGTGCCGCTGGCCGCGCCAGGCCGTGACCAGCCGATCCACCGCATCGACATGGACCGCCGCGAGCGTACCCGGTGGGCTCCCGGCCCTGAGCGCCGCCATCCGCAGGACCCTCGTGCGGACGGCTCTGGGCAGGTCTTCGAGCCCTTCCAGACGGAGGGCCGCGCCATAGCCGTCTTCGGGGGCCTCCAGGTCGGCGTAGGCGCGGGCGGCCGCCTCGTCGAGGGCGTCGGCGTCGTCGCGCAGCATCCTGGCCGTCCGTGCCAGCGCTTCGGCCACTCCCGGGCCGAGCGCCTTCTCCAGGGCGGGGAGGGCTTCGTGCCGGACGCGCACGCGCGCGTAGGCGGGGTCGACGTTGTGGGGGTCGTCCCAGGGGTCGAGGCCCATGGCCTTGCAAGCCCGGCGTGTAGTGGCGCGATCCAGGTCCAGCAGGGGCCGCAGGTACAGGACGTTCCCGGAGCGCGTGAATCTGGAGGGCATTCCCGCCAACGACCGGGCGCCGGAACCGCGCGCAAGCCCAAGCAGGACGGTTTCGGCCTGGTCGTCTTGGGTGTGGCCAAGGAGGACGGCAACAGCACCCCATCGGTGGGCCGCATCGTCCAGGGCCGCGTACCTAGCGTCGCGGGCGGCGTTCTCTGGGCCGCCCGTCCCATCGACGGTGACCGCGATCGATCCTGACGGGTCCAGGCCAAGGCCCGCCATGGTCCGGACCACCGCATCGGCACGCTCGTCCGAGCCGTGCTGGAGGCCGTGGTCGATGGTGACGCCTCCGGCCGGACGCCCCGCCCTGGGCGCCTCGAAGGCCAGCGCCCCCGCAAGTGCGAGCGAATCGGCGCCCCCGCTGCAAGCCGCGAGCACCAACGCCCCCTGGGGCAGGTCGGCCAGTACCCGGCGCACCGCCAGACGTACCGCCGCCACAGCCGGATCAGGGCCCATGGCAAACGTTTACCACCCCGCGCCGTCGCGCGCGTGACAGGTGCCGCCCGCGGGCCCGGCCGGGACGGCGGGTCAGCTCAGGCCTCGTTGGCTGTGGGCGGAGCGTCGATGGCGCGCGTACCCACGACCCTGTTCATCCACAGGCTCGGCTCCTTGATCTCGTCATGGGTCGGGAGCGACTCGGGCGAATCCCACACCCGGTTGAACCCGCTCATGCCCACCTCGGTGACGACCCGCCGCACGAACCGCGAACCCTCCGCGTACTGCTTCATCTTGAGGTCGATGCCGAGGAGGCGCCGGATCGTCTTGTCGAGCTTGGAGCCGCCGCTGCGCCGCCCCTGGAAACGCGACCGGATCTGCTGGACGGACGGCACGACCTCCGGGCCGACCGCGTCCATCACGTAGTCGCCGTGCCCTTCGACAAGCGTCATCACGGCGGTGAGGCGGTCGAGGATCTCCCGCTGCTCCGGGGTCTGGATCGCGTCGATGAGGTTCGAGTCACCGCCGCGCACGGCGTCGGCGACGGCCTCGGCCGCGTCCCGGATGCGGTCCAGCATCATACCGGGGTCGAGGTCGGACGCGAGGAGGAACTTGGTCATCTGGTCCTGCACGTACTCGCGCAGCCAGGGAACGCCGGTGAACTGGGCGCGGTGCGTCTCCTCGTGCAGGCAGACCCACAGGCGGAAGTCACGCGACTCCACGCCGAGCTCCTGCTCCACATGGACGATGTTGGGGGCCACCAGGGTCAGCCGCCCTGTCGGCGCACGCCCGGAGGGGTCCGGCGGGAGGAACAGCTCGTATTGCCCGAGAACCCGGCTGGCCATGTACGCGAGGATCGCGCCCACCTGCATACCGGTGACGCGGGACCCGACGGCCTGGACCACGACGTTCCCCGCGCCGCCCAGCGGGCCGGGGTTGCCCCGCTCGGACATCTGCTCCATGAGCGGTTCGAGCACCACCCGGAAACCGTCCACGTTGGCGCGGATCCAGCCGGGCCTGTCCACGACCGTCGCGGGGTCCGGGTCGAGCTCGGAGGCCATGCCGGTGAAGTCCCGCACATGCCCGTGGGCGATCTTCGAGAGGTCGCGCAGCTCCTTCACGACCTCGCGGGCCTCGGCGTGGGTGACCTGCGGTCCCGGCCTGACGAGCCGGGTGCCGGCCTGGACCGCGAGGTTCCAGTCGATCATTGAGGCGCTCATGTGACTCCACCGTACGTTGGCGACGTGGCGCCGGAGCGCCCTGCTGGTCGTTCAACGAACGACCGTTCTGGTTATCTCCCGTACGGCCGCCCCCACACCCGAGCCGCGGCCCGGCCGGGGAGAAGCGTGATCAGCCGCACCCGCAGCCGGCCACGGCGGCGGCGAGCTGGTCGAGCTTGCCGGGGTCGACCGGCCCCTTCCCGTCCCCGGCCATGAACGCGAACGCCAGCAGCCGCCCGTCCGCGTCGTGGGCGAGCCCGGCCAGCGTGCTGACCCCCGAGAGGGTGCCGGTCTTGGCGCGCACCATCCCGGCGCCCGCCTGGCTGGCCGCGACGGTGTAGCGGGGCGGGCTCAGCGTCCCGGAGAACCCCGCGATCGGAAGACCGGTGATGACCGGGCGCAGGTCCGGGTGGTCCCCGCCCGCGGCGAGTGAGACGATCCGGGCCAGCGCGATGGGCGAGATGCGGTTGAGGGGCGACAGCCCGCTCCCGTCGTTGACCGAGACGCCCTCGGCCACCCCCAGTCCGGCGAGGACCTGCCGGACGGCCTGCGCGGCCTCGGCGAAGGTCGCGGGGCGTCCCGTCTTGATGGCGACCTGGCGCGCCACCGCCTCGGCCACGTCGTTGTCGCTGTCGGTCAGCAGATGCTCGACGAGAGCGGACAGCGGCGGCGACTGGACGACGCCCAGTGGCTCGGCCTCCTTCTGCGCGACCGTCTGCCGCCCGGCCTTTGCGCTGACACCGTTCTGGGACAGCAGGCGTGCGAACTCTCTCGCCGCGGTGGCGGGCGGGTCCGCAACGCGCGTCTTCTTGGACGGGTCTGACGGGGAGACGCGTCCTTCGTCGACGGTGAGGGCGCTGACAGGAGCCACCTCACCGTCCGGCAGGTAATTGGGTTTCCAGCCCGCAGCCGTACGGGGCCCCTGGTAGGCGGAGGCGTCATAGTCGACCCGCACCTGGCTCGTGCCAGACGCCTTCAGTGCCGTGGCCGTCTGGCGGGCCAGGTCCGTGAGCGAGGCGTAAGGCGGGTGCCCGGCCCCAGGGCGCGGGGGAAGCGCCGTCAAGGTAGGATCCCCGCCTCCGACCAGAACGATCCGCCCGCCGGCGCCGCGCACGACCCGGGTCGCGATCCGGTGCGCGGGGCCGACCGAGGCCAGCGCCGCAACCGATGTCGCCAGCTTCGTCGTCGAGGCCGGGGTCGCGGGCTGGCCTGCCCGCAGCTCGTACAGCTGCCGCCGGGTCTCCGCGTCGATGACGACCGCGTTGATCTTGGCCTGCGGGCCGCCGATCAGCGTCGACAGCCGTCCCGCCAGGGCGGACGGGTCGGGCGGGCGCCCCGACCCCGGTTCGGCGGCGAGGACGGCGGCGGACCTCGGGACCTGTACCAGGTCACGGGCCGCCACGCTCGGCGGTTGCGGCGACAGATGGCGCGCGGGTGTGAGTTTCACCACTGCCAGGCCGGCGGCGACGGCGAAAACGTTAAGGAGGGACAGCGACAGGACTGCGAGGGCTCGGCCCCGTCCAGGCACGTGACCGCCCCTCTCCCACTCAGCACTCACCAACGTGCGACATCCTTATACAGGGGAACACTCACCTGTGGTGCCGGCCTCGCCCACAGGCTCCCGAAAGACTATTCACTGCGAGCGCGCAGGGAGCGGAGGACATCTTGGATTTCGACGTCACGATTGAGATCCCGAAGGGCCAGCGGAACAAGTACGAGGTGGACCACGAGAGCGGCCGCATCCGGCTCGACCGCATGCTCTTCACCTCCACGCAGTACCCGGCCGACTACGGGTTCGTCGAGGACACCCTCGGCGAGGACGGCGACCCCCTGGACGCCCTGGTCCTGCTCCAGGAGCCGACGTTCCCCGGCTGCCTCATCAAGTGCCGCGCCGTGGGCATGTTCCGCATGACCGACGAGGCCGGCGGCGACGACAAGGTCCTGTGCGTCCCCGCCACCGACCCCCGCATGGAGCACCTGCGCGACATCCACCACGTCGCCGAGTTCGACCGGCTGGAGATCCAGCACTTCTTCGAGGTCTACAAGGACCTGGAGCCCGGCAAGTCCGTCGAGGGCGCCAGCTGGGTGGGACGTGTGGAGGCCGAGCAGGAGATCGTGCGTTCCTTCAAGCGCGCCTCCGACCAGGGCGGCCACTGAGCCGCCACCGACCGGTGCGGCCGGCCGGGCCGCTCGAAGTCCCGGACGGCGCTGATCCGCTCCCCGCTGCCACACGACGCGCCTTGTGAGGAACCCTTCCGTCGACGGTACGGAAGGGTTCCGGCTTTCCAGGGGTGATGTCCGCCTCAGCCCGCCGGACGCGTCGCACCGATCAGGTCGCGCCGGTGGATGCTCGCAATGCGCACCCGTGCACCCGTGTAGGGCGCTTCGACCATGCGGCCACCGCTGAGGTACAGGCCCACGTGGTGGATGGTGGCGGGATCGCTCTGGCTGGTCGCGAAGAAGACGAGGTCACCGGGACGCAGCTCGCTGATGGGAACGTGCGGGCCGGACGTCCATTGCGTGCCCGTCCAATGGTCGAGCCTCACACCCGCCTGGCCCCAGGCGTACATGGTCAGCCCCGAGCAGTCGAAGCCGACGGTCCCGGCACCCTGCGCAATGCCGTACGTGGGGCCGCTCACGTCGCCTCCTCCCCAGGAGTAGGGCGTGCCGAGCCACTTGAGCGCCGCCTGTACCGCGATGGCCCCCTGCGCCTCGGACAGAAGCCCATGAGGCGACTTCCGCGTGGGGAACTCCGCACGTGCTTTGCGGGCCTTAGCCCTCTCCAGGGCACGTTCCCGCGCGCGCTTGACGCTCGCAGCCTTCGCTTGGGCCTTACCCAGTCTGTGTTCTAGGCGGCGCTTCTCGGCCTCGATGCGTTGGACCGCTGCCTGCTGCGTGGCCACCGCGTCCTGCGCGAGCCGTTTGGCTTCGTCAGCGCGCCTTGTCGCCGCCTCCTGCTCGTCCAGCGCCGTCTTCACCTGGCGGCGGAACAGGTCGGCGACCGTCTTGGACGCTTCGACCCGGTGGAACACGGCGGTACGCCGTTCGGCGAGCATCTGGACCATGCCGGCGCGGTCCATGAACCCCTGGGGCCCGCCCTCGCCCGCGACGGCCGAGGACATCGGGTCGTAGCCGGTGTTGTCCCGGTAGACCTGCGCGGCGAACGAGGCCAGTTCGGCTCTGGCCTCCTCCGTCCTACGGTTCGCCTCGGCAAGCCGCCCTTGGGCGTCCCTGTACGCCGTCTGCGCGGCCTTCAGTCTCACCAGTTCGCCGTTGTAGCGCTCCACGGCTGTCTCCGCGGCGACGGCGAGCCTGTCGAGCTCGCCGTCCGCCTGGGCGAGCATGGCCTTCGTCCGCCCGACCTCGGCCGCCCGCTCCCTGACATCGCGTTCGCTTCGCTCGACGTCCTTCGCGCTGGGGCCGGGGGGATCGGACGGCCGGGCGGACACGGCCGGCACCAGCAGGCCCATGCCGATCGCGACGCCGGAGGAGAGGGCGACCAACCGCAGCGCCGCGCTGCGGGCGGGAGACGGGGTCACGCGACGGCGACGGACCTCGGGTGCGCCAGGTGCCATGATCACCTTCTCCCCGGCCGCGATGCCGCTTAGCGCAAATGATCAGCTACGAAGCGTAGTTGTCTCCGCCAACGGCGAGTACGCACACCGGATCGAGGTGGCCGCAGGTCCGGCACCGAGCGCCAGGCCGGACGCCCCGGTCCCTCCGCCGAAAGGACCCGGAGGTCAGACACCGAGCGACGGGGCGCGGCGGGCCCCCGGACCCCTAGGCACGAGGACCCGAAGGTCAAGCACCGAGCGCCGGAGCGGGCCGGGACGCCCCGCTTCGCTTGGGCACGGGGACCCGAAGGTCAGGCACCGAGCGACGGGGCAGGGTGGGAGGCCCTGCTTCGCTTGGGCACGGGGGCCGGGGCTCCCAGGGGCGGCGGGCCTGAGGGAGCGGTGGACGGCGAGAGGTCGGGCGCCGAACCGGGCGGCGAACCGGCCGACGGCGGGGTCAGACGAGGTTGGCGGCGCGGCATGTCGGACCCACCGGGAGGCGCTTCCGGCCGCCGCCCGGACCCGGGCCTCTGGGAGACGCCGGGGATGGCCGTCGGACGCGGGCCCGCGTTCCCGTACACGTCCCCCCGCCCGGCACCGACGCCGTACATGGAAGCCACCCCACCCGCGGCCAGGATCGTCACGGCCACAAGGACGGCGGCTACACGGACGGCCTGCGCGAGAACCGGGACCGCGGACTCCTCCTCCTTGGAGGCTTTGCGGGTGCGTCCGAAACGCCTGCGGCGCCCTCGGCGCGACGCCCGCCTGGAACGTCCGAAGGTGGTCTGGACGGGAAACCCGTCGGACCCGAACTCCGTGACACGGGTGGCCACGAAGAGCCTGTAGCCGACGAGTTCTGGATCCAGGAAGCAGCTCATCACCCTGAGCCGCGTCTCCGGTGCCGGTGCCACCTCCGGCAGCAGCCCGTAGACCTTGGCGGCGGACACGTACCGGGGACGAAGGGTTCTACAGACGGGGCAGCCTTGCGCGTGCTCCGTCAACCGCACGCTGACGTCGTGGGTGAGGTCGCCCTGTCGTTCGCGCAGAAGCAGCGCACGCTCGACGCAGCCGTACGGCCCCTCGTGCGCGAGTATCTCAGCGGTCAACGCCGCCGTGAGTTCGTCCTGCGCGGTGTCCAGCGCGGTTTGGGCGTCCCTTAATGACATGCCGAACACGGCCGCAAGGTCGGGGATCGTCAACTGGTGCCTGACGTGCAGTTCCAGGATCTCTCGGGAAAGGGGCGGCAGGGCCAGCACCGCCTGCCACGCCATGATTCGCTGGTCGACGTCCTCTTGGTCGTGGCTGGCGACCGGTACGTCCGGCGCCTGATGCCTGGACGGCATACGCCGGGCGCACTCCAGCCGGGCGATGGCGTAGAGCCATGGCCCGAACCGATCGGCCTCGCGCAACTTGCCGATGTAGGCCTCGGCCACGATGAACGTGTCCCGTAAGGCGACCTGTGCCGCGTCCCGGTCCCGCAACTGGAACCAGCAATACGCGTAAAGCCCGCCTGCACGGGCCTCGTACGCCGAGGCCGTGGCACCGGGGTCGCGGTTCCGCAGCGCCTCGACCAGGAGATGGTCGCTCATGCCAGAAAAGGTAAATGCTCCGAGCGTCCCCTACCAGGAAATCTAAGAGATCGCAGGCCGATACCGGACATCATCATTACCTTTTAACTCGGACTTTTGCAAAGTGTCGCAATAGCGAGGGTTATAGAACTTCGTCCGAGATACTGCAAGGTTCCGGTGATTCACATGACCAGGGCGTCATTCCAGCAAGCGATCACTTGAACACCAAGAGTGACGAAGGCAATTCGACCGTTCCGCCCGAGATGAGGCTTTGCTTGATCGAATATATTCCCCTCCCCCAGGGTCGCGGCGGACGATTATCCGTGCGCCAGGGAGACGAGTTCAGATGTCACGAAACTGGAGGAGGCAATTCAGCGACCAATCCGTCACCGCCATCGTGCGCCGACCTCGATAGGGCGTTCCGCCCGGCTCGGCCACCGCCCCAAGGGCGCGAACCGAGCCCCGAAGCCGCATCCCCGGCGCGGTCGCCGCCGGCCCGGCTCACCACACGATCGCCCCCTGATCCAAGTTGACACTGTCATAGTGACAGTGTCATCATCGAGCCATGGACGACACCTGGACGATCGCCGAACTGGCGGACCGTGCCGCCGCGGCCCTCGCGGCGGACGGGTCCGCGCAGGCCAGCGGCCGGGTGCGCGACCTGCCGAACGAGCGGCTGATCCGCTGGTACACCACGATCGGCCTGGTCGACCCGCCCCTCGGCCGGCGCGGCCGCACCGCCCTGTACGGGCCCCGCCATCTCCTCCAGCTCGTCGCCGTGAAGCGCCGCCAGGCCGCCGGCCGGTCCATAGCCGAGATCCAGGTCGAGCTCGCCGCCGCGACCGACACGGCCCTCGCCCGCATCGCCGCCCTCCCCGCCCCGCCGGCCGATTCGCCGGCTTCCCGCACTTCCCGCGGCCGGGCGGCGGAACACTCCGACCCGAACGGCCAGACCGCCGGGGACGGTGGTCCCCCGACCCCCGACGGCCTACCTCACGGCGACCTCGCGGAAAGCCCCGAGCGCCAAAGCACCCCTCCGCCGGCGCCGAAGGAGACGGAGGAGGTCGCCGGAGGCGGCGGCAGGGAGAGCTTCTGGAGCAAGCGACCCGACGTGTCGTTCCGCCGGAACATCGTCACCGACGGCTATGGCGAACCGCGTCCCGCGGTCGTGCAAGGCGTCCGCCTCGCGCCGGGCCTCACCGTGCTCCTCGACGTCCCCGCTCTCAACGGCGACGACCTCGCCGCCATCGAGGCCGCCGCTCGTCCACTGCTCGACGAACTGCACCGCCGCGGGCTGCTCGTCCCCGCGGAGAACACCGCCGAAAGCCCCGACCTCCAGATCGCCGACCCACCCGGGAGGACCCAGTGACCGTGCGCATCCTGCCGCTACCCGAGACCGCGCCACCGGTACCCGACCACGGGCTCGGCGCGCTCAGCACCGACAAGGGCAACCTGCCGCTCGACTCCGTGGACGTGCACGCGTCCATCACCGGCCTCGCCGCCGGCATCGAGGTCGTCCAGGGCTTCCGCAACCCGTTCGACATGCCGCTGGAGGCCACCTACATCTTCCCCCTGCCCGACCGCGCCGCCGTCACCGCGCTGCGCTTGGAGGCCGCCGACCGGGTCATCGAAGGCGAGCTGAAGGAGCGCGGGCAGGCGCGGCTGGACTACGACACCGCGATCGCCGCGGGCCAACGCGCGGCCATCGCGGAGGAAGACCGCCCGGACGTGTTCACCATGCGGGTGGGCAACATCCTTCCGGGCGAGAGGGTCACGATCAGACTCTCCCTCGACCAGCCGCTGCCGCACGAGTCGGCGTCCAGCGCGACGTTCCGTTTCCCGCTCGTCGTCGCCCCCCGTTACATCCCCGGCGCTCCGCTCGACGGCGCACACGCCGGGTCCGGGGTGGCCGAAGACACCGACGCGGTACCGGACGCGTCCCGGATCAGCCCGCCCGTCCTGCTGCCCGGCTTCCCCAATCCGGTCCGCCTGGCCGTCACCGTCGACATCGATCCGGCGGGGCTTCCGCTCACCGAGGTCCGGTCGGCGCTGCATGTGGTGGCCGAGGAGGGCGACGGCGAGCGGACGACCGTGCGCCTGCGACCGGGTGAGCGGCTCGACCGCGACTTCGTCCTCCGCCTCGACTTCGCCCCGCACGAGAGCGCCGCGCTCTCTCTGATCCCGGACGACTCCGGCGAGGAGGGGACGTTCAGCCTCACCGTCCTCCCTTCCGGGGAGGCGAGGCCCCGGCCGCGCGACGTCGTGCTCGTCCTCGACCGCTCCGGCAGCATGCACGGCTGGAAGATGGTCGCCGCGCGCCGCGCCGCCGCCCGCATCGTCGACACCTTCCGCTCCGAGGACAGGTTCGCCGTCCTGTCTTTCGACACCGTCATCGAGCGACCGCGCGACCTCGGTTCCGGGCTGGCCGACGGCACCGACCGCAACCGGTTCCGCGCCGTCGAGCACCTCGCGGCGCTGGACGCGCGGGGCGGCACCGAGATGCTCACCCCGCTCGACGAGGCCTGCCGCCTGCTCGCCGACTCCGCCCGCGACCGGGTGCTCGTCCTCATCACCGACGGCCAGGTCGGCAACGAGGACCAACTCCTCGCCCACCTCGAACCCCGGCTGCGCGGCGTCCGCGCGCACACGGTCGGCATCGACCAGGCCGTCAACGCCGGCTTCCTGAACCGCCTCGCCGCGATCGGCCAGGGCCGCTGCGAACTGGTGGAGTCCGAAGACCGGCTCGACGAGGCGATGGAGCACATCCACCACCGGATCGCCGCCCCACTGGCGACCGGTCTCACCCTGCACGCCGACGGGCTGGAGATCGTCCCCGGCACGGTGGCGCCCGCCCGGCCGAGCGCCCTGTTCCCCGGCGTCCCCCTTCAGATCGCGGGCCGGTTCCGGGGCTCGTCCACCGGTTCCGTCTCCGTCAGGGGTACGGCATCCGACGGCACGGCCTGGGAGCAGCGCGCCACCGGCACCGTCGCCGAGGACCCGGCCGCACGAGCCATCTGGGCCCGAGCGCACCTGCGCGACCTGGAGGACCGCTACACGGTCGGCGGCCCCGACGACCTGGAACAGCGCATCATCGCGACCTCCCTCCGCTTCGGCGTCCTGTGCCGCTTCACCGCGTTCGTCGCCGTGGACAGCCGCGTCGCGACCGAGGGGCAGGTACCGCATCAGGTCGTCCAGCCGGTGGAGACCCCCCGTGGCTGGGGAGGCGCAGCGCCAATGGCCGCCCCCCGCATCGCCCCCGCCGCCTTCTCGATGGACATGGAGGTAGAGCCCATGGAGCGTGCCCTGCCACCTGACGCTCTCCCGGCCGACGCCCCACCCATGCCGACCGCCCCCACCGGCCCGCCCCCGATGGCGCCGGCGCCCACCGGACCGCCCCCCATGCAGCAAGGGGCCCCTCCCGGTTACGGCTCGCCGCCTCCCGCCTCGGGCCGCCCCGGCGGTCGCCCCCCGGGCCGATCCGCCGAACGGGCTCGCCGACAGGGAAGTTCCGCATCCTCGGCCCTGACCGGTTTCCAGCAGGAGCTGGCCAACGTGCTGGGCCGCCTGCGCCAGGTTCCCGAAACGCGGGAGGAGCGAATCAACCGCCTGCTGAGCGAACTCCTCCCCATCCTGGAGTCGATCGTCCAGCGGATGCAGGCCCTATCCCTGGACGCCACCCCCCTCGCCGACCTTCGCGACGACCTGCACCGCCTCTCCCCCACCGCAGACGAGGCGACCGTCAACGACCAGTGGACCAGCGCCCTGCAGGTCCTCGCCGACTTCACCGGCGAGTCCCCACCCCGCCGCCCCTTCTGGAAGCGCCACAGGTAACCCCCGGCGGGGGCGCTCAACGAAGACCGCCCCCGCCACCCCCAATAACCACCACGCGCAGGCCGAGGCTCGACCGGGTTGCGCGAAAGCCGCGAGCGCGCCGATCCACGACACCACACGGCCCGGGCACCACGCGCACGGTTCGAGGGCCGAGCAGAGTTATGCGAGAGCCACGAGTGCGCCAGTCCGCGGCCCCACACGCGCCAGCCCGTGGCACCACACGCACGGATCCAGTGCCCAGCGGGCTGGTCAAGGGACGCGTTTGGGCCGGTCCACACGCACGGTTCGAGCATCACGCGCGGCTCTCGGGCGGGCGGGTAATGCGGGGGACGCGAGTGCGCCGGTCCACGGCACTACACGCGCGGTTCGGGCAGCACACGCGCGGTTCGAGGACCGAGCAGGCTAGACGAGGTACACGGGTGCGCCAATCCCCGGCACCACACGCGCGGATCCCGGGCCGAGCAGGTTATGCGAGAGACGCGTGTGCGGCGGTCCAAGCCACCACAGGCGCGGTTCGGGCACCACGCGCGCGGTTCGAGGGCCGGGTGGGGTGCGCAGCGGCTTGTCGATGGAGGCGCCCGGGTGCGAGGGGCCCGACCACAGGATCGGGCGGCGGATCACAGACCTGGAGCCTCTCAACAATCCGCGTCTCGCCAAAATGCTCGGCATCCCGATGAGTGAAAGACGCGTATGGGACGGTCCGCGGGACCACGCGCGCTGGCTCGGGCACCACGCGCACGGTTCGAGGGCCGAGCAGGTCATAAGGGACGCGTTTGGGCTGGTTCACGGGACCACGCGCGGTTCGGGCAGGACGCGCGCGGTTCGAGGGCCGGGTGGGGTGCGCAGCGGCTTGTTGATGGAGGCGCCCGGGTGCGAGGGGCCCGACCACAGGGTCGGGCGGCGGATCACAGACCGAGCCCCTCAACAATCCGCGCCTCGCCAAAATGCTCGGCATCCCGATGAGTGAAAGACGCGTATGGGACGGTCCGCGGGACCACGCGCGCTGGGTTGGGCACCGGGCGCGCCGGTTCACGGGACCACGCGCTCGGTTGGGCACCGGGCGGGCGGGGCGAGGGGCGGGCCGGGGGTGTGGGAGACGCGGTTGGGGCGGTCCGCGGGACCATGCGCGCTCGGTTGGGCACCGGGCGTGCGGGGCGAGGGGCGGGTCGGGTGGGTGGGAGGCGCGGTTGGGGCGGTCTACGGACCGCGTGTGCGGTTTGGGGACCGCTTGTGCGGTTTGAGGGGCGAGTGGGGGTGTGGGGGACGCGTGTGTGGCGGGCCACGGGACCACGTGCAGGCCGGGGGTGTGTGAGGGGGGGGTGGGGGCCGGTCCGCGGGGGTGGGCGCGGACCGGCCTGCGTTGGTGGAGGGTGGTCAGACGTGCTTCGGGTGGTAGCGGCGGACGAGGGGGATCAGGTTGAGGGCCAGGCCGATGACGGCGACCCCGCTGACCAGGTTGACCCCGGGGTGGAACTCCGCGAAGCCGTCGCCGCCCGCGGCCGTCCCGCCGGCGACGAGGGCGGTGACCACGGCCAGGACCAGGGCGGCGCCGACCTGGCCCGAGGTCTGGACGAGGCCGGAGGCCAGCCCCTGCTCGGAGTCGTCGATCCCGTCCGTGGCCTGCGCCATGATCGAGCTGAAGCCGAACGCGAACCCGCCGCCCAGCAGCAGCATCGTCGGCAGGATCGTGAACGCGTAGTGCGGGGCGTTCCCGGCCGTGCCGAGGAACCAGGCGTAACCGAGGCTCAGGGAGGTCATCGAGCTGATGATCAGGCGGGGCGTCCCGTAACGGTCGATCAGGCGGCCGACGAACGGTGAGCCGAAGGCCACGAGGAGTCCGGCAGGGAGGAGCGCCATGGCCATCCGCAGGGGCGACCAGTGCAGGACGTCCTGCAGGTAGAGCGTCATCATGAACTGGAAGCTCAGGTAGGAGCCGAACAGCGCGACGATGCTCAGGTTGGCGCGGACGATCGAGCCGATGCGAAGGATGCCGAGCCGGATCAGCGGGTGCCGCACCTTGTTCTCGGTGACGAAGAACGCGATCAGCAGGGCCGCCGCGACTCCGATGGAGCCCAGGGTGACCGGGTCCAGCCAGCCGCGGTCGGGGGCCGAGACCACGGTGTAGACCGCGAGCAGCATGCCGCCGGTGAGGGTCACGGCGCCGAGAACGTCGTGCCCTCCGCCGGCCGCGGGCCGGTCCCGCGGGATCAGCGCGATGCCCGCGACGAGGGCGAGGAGAGCGAGCGGCACGGGTGTCAGGAACGTCCAGCGCCACCCGAAGCTGGTCAGCAACCCGCCGAGGATCAGCCCGGACGAGTAGCCGCTGGCCCCGAAGACGGAGAACACCGACAGCGCCCGGTTGCGAGCCGGACCCTCGTGGAAGGTGGTCGTCAGGATGGACAGGGCGGTCGGCGCGGTGAAGGCGGCGGCCAGGCCCTTCACGAAGCGGGTGGCGATCAGCAGCGCACCGTCGTCGACGAGGCCGCCCACCAGCGACGCCAAGGCGAACACCGCGAGGGCGGCGAGGAAGACCCGGCGGCGGCCGAGGAGGTCGGCGGTCCGTCCGCCGAGCAGGAGCAGCCCGCCGTAGCCGAGGACGTAACCGTTGACGATCCACTGCAGTGACGTGGTCGAAAGGCCGAGCTCCGCGCCGATCGACGGCAGCGCGACGCCCACCATCGAGACGTCGAGTCCGTCCAGGAACAACACGGCGCACAGGACGGCGAGGACCCCCCACAACCGGGGAGTCCAGGTCTGTTCGGCCGGCGCGCCCACGGCGCCCGGCGCGCGGACAGCGGAGTCGGGTGAGGTCTCGGTGATAGTCACGTCGGAGGACAGTACATGCACATGCATCAAATGTCCACGCACAAAATTCTGCGGAATTTAATTCCTGTGCATCTGATGCGCATGCATGGTAAGGTGCGCGGCATGAAGGCGGAGTCTGCTCTGGTCGGCCGCTGGCGCGAGCTGGCGACCTGCTACAACACGGTCGCGTGCGCCCTGGACCGCGCCCTGCAGGAGGTCCACGGCCTGAGCATGAGCGAGTACGAGACGCTCGACCGCCTCGTGGACCAGGACTGCGAAAAGCGTCGCATGCAGGACATCGCCGCGGCCATGTACCTCAGCCAGAGCGCCCTGTCACGGACGGTCGCCCGCCTGGAGAAGCACGGCTACGTCCAGCGCGGGCTCTGCGACACCGACCGCCGCGGCGTCTTCGTGGAGATCACCGACGCCGGCCGGCGCTGCCACGCCGACGCGCGCGACACCCACGTGAAGATCCTCGCCGAGCACCTGTCCGACTGACCGCGGCGGTTGTTCGCGACGACGCGCCCGGACCTCCCCGGCCGACTGGCTGACTTTGAAACGACGCTGTACAGGAGCATTCCGGTGCCGCCCCGCCCGCCGAGGGCGCGCTTCACATGAGTGCAGCCGCAGACCTGAGCGGAGCGGGATCTGCCGAACAGGCCGGGGGCGACGGGCCGGGCCCCGACGCGTCACGCCGGGCCGGGGGCCTTCGAGGCGGCGACGGCCGGTGGCGTAGAGGATCGTGGAGCGGCCGCCGATGGGCGCTTCGCGCCGGGGCCGCATCGTCCCCGGCTGACCGGTGTGAGAAGTGCCGGATGACAGGCGCACTTCGACGGCTTTTACTCGCCGGTCGTCCCGTCCAGGAGCTCACGGGCGACGTCGAGGTGACCGACGTGGCGCGCGTACTCCTGAAGCAGGTGGAAGAGGATCCTGCCGAGAGACGGAGCCTGATCGGACGACTGGAAACGTCCGCCGAGGCGGGCCTTGTCGTCCAGCGAGGCGCCCTCCACCAGGGTGCGCGTCCTGGCGACCTCCTTCTGGTAGGCGTCCAGGACGTCTGCGGTCGACCGGTCGGCGGGGACGCCCCATTCGGCCTCGTCGCCTCCAGGCGGGTAGGCGAGGACGTCCTCGGCGGCGAATCCCCACCGCATCCACCGGCGCTCGACCCAACCGAGGTGCTGGACCAGGCCGAGCGGTGACCAGCCCAAAGGCTCGACCGGCTCGTGTAGCCGCTCGTCCGACAGCCCGGCGAGCTTCCGTGCCAGCGCTTCGCGATACCACTCCAGGTACCCGAGGAGAAGTTCACGAGCGTCCGTCACCTCGGCCCCCGGGCCGTCGAGGAGCGCGGGAACCTGATCCGAGGGGTTCTGCATCCGCCGACGGTAACGCGGTCCCGGCTCCTTCGCGGGCGGCGCCGGCGGGGAGGCCGAACCTCACCGCCCCACGCGCCAATGATCGTCGATGCGGCGGCGCGCCACGCTCACCGGCCTCTACGCTGAGCACTGCCCACCCGAGTAACGGCCTCGGGCCCGTTGTCGCAGGACGCCCGTGACGGTCGGCATCAGGCGAAATCGGCCGCCGTCATGCCGGGCGGATGTCCAGGCGGCCACTGCACGAGCTCGATCCTGTAGCCGGTGGGGTCGGTCAGCCAGGACGTCTTGAACCCCGGCCCCGACTCGGCCGCCGGCTCGGTCGGGACGCCCTTGGCGGCGAGTTCGGCGAGCGTGACGTCGAGATCGTCCACCTGCACGACGAGATGGTTGACGGCGCTGACATCCTCGACCGGTCTCGCCGGATCGTGCACGAGCTCGAGGCTGACGAACGGATCGCCGGGCAGCTGGAGCATGGTGAGGCTCCCGAAGTCCGTCCCGGGAACGTGGCCGACCTTGACGTAGCCGAGTGCGGCGTAGAAGGCGAGCGAGCGTTCCAGGTCGGTGACCCGCAGCCCGAGGTGCAGCATGCGCATTCGCGGCAGGCTAGTGCGCCTCTGACCACCGCGTCCCGGGGGAGCGCCTTCCGAAGCCCACCTGGCCCTCAGACCGGTGGAGACCTCAGCACCGCCCGCTCGCGTCCGCCGGCGGCTCGCGTCCGTGGTCGGCCCGGACCGTCATCTGTCACGACGACCGTTGCGCTCCGTACCCCCAGGCCCGTGAAGACCTGGGGCCGGTCGCCTCGCGTTCGCTGCCGGTTCGTGGTCAGGCCGGATCGTGATGTGTCCCGGACGATCGGTGGGTGAAGGGCTTTAGGGCAATATGTCGGGGGTGGAGATCGGGCTGCTCGGGCCGTTGCTCGTCCGGGACGATGGCGGGGACGGCGTCGCGGTCGGCGGGGCGCGGGTGCGGGCGCTGCTCGCCATGCTGGCTCTCGACGCCGGGCGGACGGTCCCCGCCACGAGGCTCATGGACGGGTTGTGGGGCGAGCGGCCACCCGCCAACACGGGCAACGCCCTCGCCACCCTCGTCAAGCGTCTGCGAGGCGTCCTCCGCCCGGACTCGGTCCTGGTCAGCCCGCCCGGCTACCTGCTCGCCGTCGACCCCGGCCAGGTGGACGCCGTACGGTTCGCGCAGCTCGCGGCCGAGGGCAGGGCCGCCCTGCGCGGCGGTGACCCCCGCTCGGCGGTGCAGGTATTGGACGAGGCACTCGGGCTGTGGCGCGGCGCGGCCCTCGCCGACGTGCTCGACGCCCCGTTCGCGGCGCCCGTCGCGGCGGGGCTGGAGGAACGCCGTCTCACCGCCGTCGAGGACCGGGCCGAAGCGGCGCTGGCCCTCGGCCGGCATGCGGACGTGGCCGCCCATCTCGGCGCGGAGGCGAGGGAGCATCCGCTGCGGGAACGGCTCGCGGCCCTGACGATGCGGGCCCTCGCCGGAGACGGGCGGCAGAGCGAGGCGCTGGAGGTCTTCGAGCGGACCCGGAGCCTGCTCGCGGAGGAGCTGGGCGTCGATCCGTCCCCCGTCCTCGCGGAGGCGCACCTGACCGTGCTGCGCGGCGACGACCGCACCGCCGGGCGGGCTCCGGCGCGGGGTCTGCGCGCGCGGGTCACGAGCTTCGTCGGCCGGGACGCCGAGCTCTCCCAGGTCGCCGGGATGCTGCGGGACGCGAAGCTCGTCACGATCGTGGGACCGGGCGGGGCGGGCAAGACCAGGCTCGCGGTGGAGGCGGGTGCCCGCGCCGAGGCGTGGCCCGACGGCGTGACGCTGGTGGAGTTCGCCTCGCTCGCCGCCGAGGCCGACGTCGCCTCCACCGTGATGGCCGCGCTGGGCGTCCGCGAAGGAGTGCGGAAGGCGGGCGAGGCCGCAGATCCGGAGGGACGCCTCACCGAGGCGCTCGCCGGACGGCGCCTGCTGCTCGTCCTCGACAACTGCGAGCACGTGGTCGACGCGGTGGCCCGGGTGGCCGATCTCGTCCTCGGCGCGTGCCCGGACGTCCGGCTGCTCGCGACGAGCCGGGAACCGCTGGCGGTGCCCGGCGAGGTCCTCTTCCCGATCCCGCCGCTCCGGCTGCCTCCGGAGGGGGCGGCGTCGCTGGAGTTCCCCGCGGTCCGGCTGTTCGTGGACCGCGCCGAGGCCGTCCGCGCGGGACGGTCGCAGGACCTGGAGGCCATCGGCGCCATCTGCCGCGAGTTGGACGGCCTGCCGCTGGCGATCGAACTGGCCGCCGCGCGGGCGCGCGCGCTGTCTCCCGCGCAGATCCTCGCCCGGCTGGACGACCGCTTCCGGCTCCTGACCGGCGGCCACCGGACCGCGCTGCCCCGCCACCAGACGTTGCGCGCCGTGGTCGAGTGGAGCTGGGAGTCGCTCGCGGAGCGGGAGGCCGGGGCGGCCCGGGCCCTGTCGGTCTTCGCGGGCAGGTTCGGCCTGGAGGACGCCGAGGCCGTGTGCGGCGAGGACGTCCTCGACCCGCTCACCGCGCTGGTGGACAAGTCGCTGGTCGAGCCGGACGGCGACCGCTACCGCATGCTGGAGACGATCCGCGCGTACGCCGCGGGGCGTCTCAACGAGGCCGGAGAAGAGGCCGCCGTGCGGGCGGCGCACGCGCGCCGCTTCCTGGACACGGTCGAGGCCGCCGAACCGGCGCTGCGGACGGCCGCCCAGCAGGAGGCCCTCGACCGCATCGCCGAGTCGCACGACAACGCCCTCGCCGCGCTGCGCTGGGCGGTCGACGGCGGGGACGCCGCACTCGCGCTGCGGCTGTGCGCCGCGCTGACCTGGTACTGGTGGTTCCGCGGGCAGCGGTGGGAGGCGTCGCGGCAGGCCCGGCAGGTGCTGGCGCTCACCCCGGACGGCCCGCCGGACGGCCTGGTGCTCGAGCACGCGACCTGCCTGCTCGCCGCCCATCTCGCCGACTTCGCCCATCCGCTGGACTTCTCCTCGGCGACCGGGGCGGCGGACCTCGCCGGGCTCGCGGAGGCGTTCACGGCCGTCCGCGCCGAGGACGGTCCGGTCAACCCGCTCCTGCTGGTGTCGGGCGCGTCGCTGCTCGCGATGACGGGCAGGTCGGAGGAGGCGCTGGAACTCCTCGACCAATACGCGGCGGCGGACGATCCGTGGCTGGCGAGCGCGGCGGTCATGATGCGGGGCAGCCTGCTGGTCCGGGTGGAGGACCTGGAGAGCGCCGTCACGGGGTTCCGCGCGCTCGGCGACCGGTGGGGCCTCATCCAAGCGCTCATGCTCGTGATCCAGCACCGTGCCCTGCGCGGCGGGCTCGCCGAGGTCGCGCCCCTCATGGACGAGGCCGAGGCCCTGCTGGACGGGCTGCTCGCCGACGAGGAGGTCAGCGCCACCCTGATCCGGCACGCCTACCTGCGGCTGCGGGGCGGTGATCTGGACGGCGCGTCCCGCGCCACCGGGCGCGCCCTCCGGCACGCGCGCAGCGGCCGGCAGCGTGCGCTGGTCCAGGCGGCGGACGCCGCGATCGCCGGCCGCCGGGGCGACTTCGCGACGGCGCTGCCCGCCTTCCGCTCCGTCCTCGCCGAACTCGCCGCCCTCCGGACGGTGCCGTTCGACGTCGCGTTCATCCGGGCCAACTACGCGCGGGCGCTGTCGGCGTCCGGCGACTTCGCCGGCGCCTACGCCCAGTTCGACGAGGCGCTGCGCTCCCTCGGCCCCGTCGACGACCGGTCCCTGCAGATCATGGTGGTGATCGGCGCCGCCGCCACCGCCGGTTCCGCGGGCGACCACGAGAAGGCGGTGCTTCTCCTGGCCGGATGCGAGGCCGTCTTCCAGGCGGGCTACGCCAACGCCGACGCGGTGCGCGCGAACGAGCAGGCGCGCGTCGCGCTCGGCGGGCAGCGCTACGCCGAACTGCGCGAGCAGGGCGCCGCCCTGACCCGCGACGCCCTGCTCGCCCTCATCCGATCCTGATCCTGGACGGGTGGCTCCGGTCGTGGTGCACCCGGTCGGTCGCCGGTATCGGCGTCCCGCCGCACCCGGCGCAGCGATGCAGTTCCAGCCGGATCCGGTGACCCGCGCCAAGGCAGACCTCTGGCAGCGCGAGCCCGACCTCCGCCTGCACGACGTGCCCGCGCCGCAGCCGCGTGACGTGCGCGCAGGTCGCGGCGAGCAGCGTGGTCGACGCGTCCGGCGGGACGTCCGCGAGCCCGACGTTCAGCGGCGCGACGGCCGCGGTGGACGAGACGTACAGCGTGACGGCGGCGCCGCCGAGCCGGAGCGGCTCGCCCAGCGGAGGGCCGGTGAAGCGCAGGACGTCGTCGCGGATCTCGGCGGCGCGCCGGTCGCCGGGCGGGACGGGGCTGTAGGGGTCGTGATGGCAGACGGCCGGCGGCAGGTGCGGGGGCGGCGGGACGACCGCCAGGCCGGCACCGGTCCCGGCGCCGGCCCGATCGGTGCCGTGCAGGTAGTACTCGATCACCGGGTCTCCGCGCCCTTGCGGTAGGCGAGCAGGGCGAAGACCGCGGCGATCGCCGTCCAGCCCGCAAGGATCGCGGCGCCCTGGGCATGGGGCGCGTGACCGGTCGCCAGGTCGTCGGCGAACTGGGCGTACCGGTAGGTCGGGGTGGCGCGGGAGACCGGCTGGAGCCAGCCCGGGAGCTTGTCGACGGGCTGCCACAGGCCGCCGACCAGCGACATCGCGATGTAGGACACGACCGCGACGCCCTGGGCGATCTGCGGCCGCAGCAGGTAGCCGAGGCCGATCGCGAGCAGGGCGATCGGCGCGACCCCCGTCCACAGCGCGGCGACGCTCCCCGCCCACTCGGCGGGGGTGTGCCGGACGTGGTCGACGAGCGCCCCCACGAGCTGGATCGCCAGGATCGGAGGCAGCGCCACCACCAGGCCGACGAGCCCGCGCCCGACGACGACGCGCGCCGGGCTCAGCGGAGTCAGCCGGAGCTGGCGCAGCCACCCGAGGCTCTTGTCCTCGGCGATGCCGCTGCCGCTGTTGAGGACGGCGCCCATCGCGCCGAACGCGGCCATGGTGACGGTGAGGAGCAGCAGCGTCTCCTCGCGGTCCGGGCCCTTGGCGCTGTTGCCGAGCACGAAGTACATGAGCAGCGGCGTGATGAGGCTGACGGCGAGGAAGCTGACGTCGCGGTAGAGGCGGGTGCCTTCGAGTCGCAGGTAGGCGAGCATGGCCGTACTCCTTCGGGGGTTAGCGGGGACCAGTGAGGGCGACGAAGGCGTCTTCCAGGCCGACGCCCGTCACCTCGAGCCGGGGGACGGGCCCGAGCGCGGCGAGGGTGGCGTCGGAGTCGAGCGTGCGCAGGATCGCGCGGCCACCGCGGACCTCGACCGTCGTGACGCCCGGCAGCCGCTCCAGCGCGGCGGTGGACGTCCCCTCCCGCAGCTCGAAGCTGACGATCCTTCCGGAGACGGCCTCCTTCAGCTGCGCGCCGGTGCCGTCGGCGGTGATCCGTCCGGAGTCGACGATGACGATCCGTCCGGCGTTCTGGTCCGCCTCTTCCAGGTAGTGGGTGCAGAACACGACCGTCTTGCCGCGGGACGCGTCGGCGCGCATGGCCGTCCACAGCTCGCGGCGGGCCTCCACGTCCAGTGCGGCCGTCGGCTCGTCCAGGACGATGAGATCCGGATCCCCTGCCAGCGCGAGCGCGAACCGGACGCGCTGCGACTGGCCGCCCGAGAGCTTGTCGACGCGCTTGTCCGCCAGCGCGACGAGCCCCGCCGTCTCGAGGATCTCCGTGTACGGCATCGGGTCGGGGAAGGTGCCCCGCACGAACGAGACCAGCTCCCGCACCTTGATCCGCGGGACCAGCCCGCCCTCCTGGAGCATCGCGCCCACCAGCCCGTCGCGCAGGGCCCGCGCGGGGGCCCGGCCGAACAGCTCGACCGTCCCCGCCTCCGGCGGCACCAGCCCCAGCATGATCGAGATCGCGGTGGACTTGCCCGCCCCGTTCCGCCCGAGCAGCGCCACCGTCTCCCCTCGCTCGATCGTCAGATCGAGCCCGTCGACCGCCCGTACGTCGCCATAACTCTTGCGCACCCCCGCCATCCGCACCGCTGGGCTCATCGCCCTCTCCCTCCATCGGCTTCGCGATGCCTCCCACGCTCGCCGCTCCCGATGGCACCGCGATGGCAGCCCGATGGCACCCCGCTGCCATCGACGGCGGCGCCGCCCGGAAAACCGGGGCATGGTGAGTGATCAAAGGTCCTGGCAACGGCGGCGCCTGACGGACGTCCGCGCGGGACACGACGGCGACGCTAAGGAGACCCCGCCAGAGGCCGAAGGCCACTCGTCGCTGGTCGGGGTGGTGGCCCTGCGGTTTGTCAGGCGTCCGGCGCGAGGGGCTTCTGCCAGACCAGGAGGTAGCGCCAGTAGAGGAGGCGCCGCACTCGCACGCCCGGCAGCAACGCGGCGGCCTGCCGGGCGACTTCTCGGGTGGTCAGCGGCGGGTCCATGAGGACGGGCATGATCGCGTGGGTGGCGTCCTTCGCGAACCCGCCGCCCCCTCCCAGCGACCTTCTCGCCAGGAACGCCGCACCGAGCAGGCGATGCCCGGCGGCCGCCGTGACCTCGACGGGCAGTTCGCGGGGCAGGTCACGCCGGGGCAGAGCGATGGCGGCGAAGACCCCTCCGGGCCGCAGGGCGTCCCGCGAACACCGGAAGTGCCTCATGCAAGGGCAAGTGGTGCAGTGCGCAGATCGAGAAGATCGCGTCGTAGTCCTTGCCGGGCAGCGAGTCGGCGAGGACGTCGGCGAGGACGCAGTTCACGTTCTCGGGGACGCGACGCCTCGCCGCCTCGATCATCTCCGCAGACCGGTCGAGTGCGTCCACCTGCTCGCTCCGCCGGGCGAGCCGGGCCGCGAACGCTCCGGCGCCACAGCCGACGTCCAGCACCCGCCGGCAGGGCTGGGGCAGGTGGCGGAGAAGCAGCCGGTGGTAATAGGCGTTGTGATCCCAGTCGAGCACAGCCCGACGTTACGCCCCGAGGCAGCTGTCACGAGCCTGCCGAACGAGATCCACACCCGTCCCGGCTCGTCCTGCGGCCTGCTCGGCTCCAGAGCGTGGTCAGGACGAACCGGACGGGGCCCGGCTCAGATCCACGACGCAGAAGACGTTGCCGTCCGGGTCTGCGAGCACGACGAAGTCCGGGGCCGGCGGATACAGGTCCCAGTCGACCTTGACCGCTCCCAGCCCCACCAGACGCTCGACCTCGGCCTCCTGCTCTTGCGTGGTGTCCGTCAACAGGTCGAGGTGGATACGCGGATGCGCTTCGGCCGGCGACTCGCTGCGCATCAGGGCGAGCGCCCGGCCCGAACCGTCCGCGTGCTCCAGCGTGCGCCAGCCTGGGCTCTCCCACTCGGAAACGGGCACCAAGTTCAGCGCGGACGTCCAGAAGGACGTGGCGCGGGGAATGTCCGTCACACCGATCACGGGGAAGCCGAGTCTGAGCATGAACCCGAGTCTAGGCAGGGGCTCAGCAGTCCTGGGGCGCACCCGTCCAACCGACCGGGCGGGCCGGGTGGCGGGCGCCCCTAGGGAGCGGCACCACCCTCCAACCTGCCAAGGCCCCACCCCCGGCGCCATCGTGTCCGCGCTTCGCCTGGTCGGTCTCACCGGCCGCACTGACTGTCAATCACCTCCGCGGCGAGGGCGGGAGTGCGAGGGATCGTCTCCTCACACTCCCGCCCTCGACGAAGCGCCGCTGCTCACTGCTCGCGTCCCTTGTGGGTCTTCGTGGCCTTGCCGGACGGAGTCGTGCAGGGCTCATCCCCGGTCGCGCCGCAACGCGGGCACGCGGCCGACTTCGCGCTCGACTCAGCCTCCTGCGCCTTCTGCACCTTCTGCGCCTTGGTCGACTCCGCAGCAGGCTCCTTGTCCGACTTACCAGCGGGCTTCTTGGCCGGCTCAGCGGCAGCCTTAGAAGCCGACTTCGCAGCGGTTTTCTCAGCCGGCTCAGCGGCCGACTTCTTGGCCGACGCGGCGGGCTTCGAAGCCGGCTCATCGTCCCGCTCCTTGGCCGGCTCAGCAGCGGACTCCTTGACCGACTCCGCAGCGGGCTTCTCGGCAGACTCAGCGGCGGGCTTCTTGGCCGACTTACCGGCGGGTTCGGCGGCGGGCTTCGTGGCCTTCTCAGGGTCCTGCTTCTTAACCGACTTCGCAGCGGACTCCTTGGCCGGCTCAGCAACCGGCTTCTCGGCCGACTCCTTGGCAGGCTTCTTGGCCGACTCAGCGGCCGACTCCTCGGCCGACTCACCGTCCTGCTCAGCGGCCGACTCTGCGGCGGGCTCCTTGGCCGACTCGTCAGCCGGCTCGGCGCCCCGCTCCTTCGTCGACTCCGGGGCCGACTCGGCAGCCGGCTCCGACTCCGGCGTCTCGGGGGTCGTGGATTCCGCGGGCTTCTTGTCGTCGCGGTCCTGCTCGCGCTCTGCGCGGTCGCGCTCGGCCGGGGCGGGGTCGGAGTCGGAGTCGCGTCGCGTTATCTGTCGTACGTACGTCTTGACGCGGTCGATGATCTTCACAGGTGGGGGCTCCTTAGCGTCGGGCACCAGGCCGCGCAGGCAGTTCGGACATGGCCTCTCGGATCGCGTCGGTGTGCTCGGCTCGACCTGGTCGCGTTCCTCGAAGGCCATCAGTTCATGGGGTGATCCCAGTCGAGTACGGCCAGATGTTACGCCGTATGCGGAGTGCGGATCGTCCCCGTCGCCGCCGAGGACGCCCGGCCAAGCGATGTGCCAGGCAGTCAAGCAGAAGGCCACCGCGGTGACCGCGACGGATCCGGGAGTTGGGAGCCGTCGGCTACCCGTCGAATCCTCGGAAGGTGCCGACCTGATCCGCACTGTCTGCGAAGTCGTCGAAATCCAGGTTCGCGATGCTGAGGTTGGCCGAGACCTCCCTGTACCAGCGAGGCGGTACCCGGAAAGTCCGCCCGGGTTCGGTGTACAGGTCGACGGCGAGCAGCGGCCGTTCGTCATCGCTCATGGTGAGCTTGTCGTCGTCACTCGCCGCGGCGTCCAGTTCGACCGATGCTGACGCCGGAGTATTCCGGGTCACTGACGTAGGTCGCGTTCGCGTCCCCATCCTCTATCGCCGCCTTCAGCGCGGCCCACGCCGAGTCATCACCGAAGTCGGTCCGCAGAACCAGCGACGCCAGGTCGTCGGGTGGAGGGCAGGGCCGGTCGTGGCTCAATTGTGATCATTCGCAGCCGGCTCCCAGGACAACCGGCCTGACTCCTTGATCGTCACCATTACCTCATTGATCCCGCAGGAGGTTTCCTTGCGTCGACCGCTTACGGCTCTGTCCGCATCCGCCGCTCTCGCCCTGGCCGCATTCACACCCCTCGCGACAGCCGACGCGGCCACGCCTCTCAAGGTTGCCGTGACCGGCTTCAACGCCAGTCCAGAGCCCGTCGCGTATACCGGAACCGTCACCGGGCGCGGTCAGATCATGATCGTGCGAGCGGACGGAAGCCGTACACCCGCTCCGCACGCCTCGTACCGGCTCCAGTTCTCCACGGACAAGAGGACCTGGGGCAACAAGAGCGCGCTCACGTCCACAGACGAACAGGGCCGCTTCAACGTGACCGGCAAGGCCTATCACGACGGATATTGGCGTGTGGCCGTTCAGGGCGGCGGCGACTACACGGCAACGGCTGGGCCGTCCGACTTCGTGGACGTCCGGTATCTGACACGGATCCTCGACTACTTCGCGGCGCCCGATCCCGTCCGCAAGGGGGCCACGGTCACCCTCCAGGGGATGCTCTACCGCTACACCGACAAGTGGCACCACTTCACCCAGCAGAAGATGTACTTCTACTTCCGCCCCAAGGGCTCGACCAAGTGGAGCTACCTCGGCAGCACCCGCGGCGACCGCAACGAGCTCTTCCGCAAGGGCTTCAAGGCGACCAAGGATGGAACCTGGCGGGCCTACTACCCCGGCTCAACGGCCTACGCGAAGGTCTACCGGGACGAGTACGTGGACGTGCGCTAGAAGACTGCTGAAGATCTTGTGAGGGGCTGTCCGGCCGTGGGCCGGACAGCCCCTGTGTGGTCATGCTTCGGCCGTGGACAGGTGCCAGGTGCCGTTGGTTCGGGTGAGTCCGAGGTTGATGAGTCGGCGGAGGTTGAGGACGGCGGCTCGGGTGTGGAGCCAGGCGTCGGCTTTGATGGTGCCGCGGTGGCGGAGGCGGCGGTTGCCGTGGTGGACGAGCCAGGCGACGGCGCGTTCGACCGGTGGTCTCCAGCGGCGGTAGTCGGCTTGCCAGGCCGGGTCGTGGGCCGATTGGCGGCGGGCGGCGGCTTGGAGGTCGTGGTGGGGGCGGATGGTCAGGATCCGGCCTGCCTTGGCGTTGGTGCACCGCTCGCGCAGGGGGCATCCGGTGCACCGGTTCCCGAACACGGCTTTGCGCTGGTGGTGGCGTCCGCCGGGGTCCGATAAGGGGGCGGTGTGCCCGGCGGGGCAGGTCACGGTGCCGTTGGTGGTGTCGATGGCGAAGTCGTCGAGGGTGAAGCCGCCGGGGACGGCGGGCCGCAGCGGGGCGGGCTTGATGAACAGCCGGTGCCCGGCGGCGGTGAGGGCGTGGCGGGCCTGGCCGGTGGAGTAGGCGGTGTCGCCGAACACCTGCACCGGGGTGTCCTCGCCGGCGAGCAGGTCCAGGCCGACGACGGCCTCGTGGTGGGCGGCCCCGGCGCCGGGCCGCAGGGCCACCGCGGTGAACAGGCCGGTTTCGGGCTCGACGGCCAGGTGGGCTTTGAAGCCGTCCTGGCGGTGGCTGCGGGTCTTGTGGACGTGCCGGGCTTGGGGGTCGACGGTCGAGATCACCCGGTCCGGGGCGGTGCCGTCGGTGATGCGCCAGCGCCCGTCGCGGCCGTCGGACCCTTCGGCCGGTTCGACGTCCTGCCCGGCGACCAGGGCCAGCAGGCCCACCGCGTTCGCGGCCCGCTCGCCCAGTTCCTGCTCGGGCAGGTGCCCCAGCAACCTGAGCGCGTCGGTGACCAGGGCGTCCACCAGCTCGGCGCGGGCCTGCTCGTCGTTCCAGGCGATGCGCGGTTTGCCCGGGTCGGTGTAGTCGTGGGCGGTGCACGCCGCCGCGGCCACCTCGGCCGCCCCGGGGACATGGCGGATCACTGAGCGGACGGCGGCGATCAACTGGGTGACGGTGTCCTGGGTGGCGACCGCATCGTCCAGCACCGTGGAGTCCAGCGCACGGCGATGCCTGCCGGTGAGCACCCCGGTCGCCCGCACCACCTCCCGCACGGCCTCGAAGATCCGGTCGGGCCGGGCCGAGCGTGCCAGCCGACGGCGGAAGTAGGCCAGCAGCGACGCATCGAACGCGGTGTCGTGCAGGCCCAGCCCGCACGCGGCCTTCCAGCGCAGGTCACACCGCAACTCCTGCACCGTCTCAGAATCCGACAGCCCGTGCAGGGCCTGCAAAGTGATCGCCGCGGCCAGGATCTGCGGCGGCATCGACGGCCGCCCGTTCGCCGACGGATACATGTCCGCGAACATCACCGCCGGGAACAACGCGCCACGGTGCTCGGCCAGGAACGCGAACACGCTCCCCGCTGGGATCAGCTCCCGGCACGTCTCCCACACATCCGGACCGACCGTCTCCCCGGCCCACTCACCCATCACCACACCACAACACACTGGCCCCGCCGCATCCGCGGCGGGACCAAAACCCCAAGATCTTCAGCAGTCTTCTAGGGGCTGTCTCGAAGTCTGGTGTGTGACGGTGTGTCGTGATCCTTAAACAGCGAGGTCTCCGGTAGAGGGTTCATCGACCAAGAAGAACCAGAAACACCGGAGACCTCGTGGCCACCCTAGCGGTGACGCGGCGGTTCGACCTGACCGATGGGCAGTGGGCGGCGCTGGAGCCGCTGCTGCCGGCGCCCAAGGGGCCGGGTCGGCTGTCAAAGTGGACGAAACGGCAGCTCATCGACGGGATCCGGTGGCGGGTGCGGGTTGGTGCGCCCTGGCGGGATGTCCCGTGGTGTTACGGCTCCTGGCAGGCGGTGTACTCGCTGTTTCGCCGCTGGCAGCGGGCGGGGGTGTGGGCGCGGGTCGTGGCCGGGCTGCAAGGCCGGGCGGACGCGGTCGGACTGATCACCTGGGAGGTGGGCGTGGATTCCACGATCGCTCGGGCCCATCAGCACGCCGCTGGTGCCCGCACCCGGCCTGATGAGCAGGCCGAGCCCCCGGATGAGGCCGGCGGCGAGCCCGCCGATCACGCGCTGGGACGATCGCGTGGCGGGCTGACCACCAAGATCCACCTGTCGTGCGAGCAGGGACAGAAGGTGTTGTCGCTGCTGGTCACCGCCGGTCAGCGGGGAGACTCGCCGCAGTTCCGGGCCGTCCTGGAGCGGCTCGCGGTGCCGCGGGTGGGGCCGGGCCGGCCGCGGAAACGACCGGAGCGCGTCCGGGCCGACAAGGCCTACAGTTCCCACGCCAACCGCGCTTACCTGCGCAGACGCGGGATCGGCTGCACGATCCCGGTCAAGGCCGACCAGGCCCGCAACCGCGCAAAGCGGGGCAGCCGGGGTGGGCGCCCGCCGGTGTTCTGCGCGCTGGACTACCGGCAGCGGCACGCCATCGAATGCGCCATCAACCGCCTCAAACGTCATCGAGCCGTGGCCACCCGGTATGACAAGCTCGCCGTCCGCTACGAAGCCACCCTCCACATCGCCGTCATCAACGACTGGCTGATCTGCCTTTGAGACACGCCCTAGAAGACTGCTGAAGATCTTGTGAGGGGCTGTCCGGCCGTGGGCCGGACAGCCCCTGTGTGGTCATGCTTCGGCCGTGGACAGGTGCCAGGTGCCGTTGGTTCGGGTGAGTCCGAGGTTGATGAGTCGGCGGAGGTTGAGGACGGCGGCTCGGGTGTGGAGCCAGGCGTCGGCTTTGATGGTGCCGCGGTGGCGGAGGCGGCGGTTGCCGTGGTGGACGAGCCAGGCGACGGCGCGTTCGACCGGTGGTCTCCAGCGGCGGTAGTCGGCTTGCCAGGCCGGGTCGTGGGCCGATTGGCGGCGGGCGGCGGCTTGGAGGTCGTGGTGGGGGCGGATGGTCAGGATCCGGCCTGCCTTGGCGTTGGTGCACCGCTCGCGCAGGGGGCATCCGGTGCACCGGTTCCCGAACACGGCTTTGCGCTGGTGGTGGCGTCCGCCGGGGTCCGATAAGGGGGCGGTGTGCCCGGCGGGGCAGGTCACGGTGCCGTTGGTGGTGTCGATGGCGAAGTCGTCGAGGGTGAAGCCGCCGGGGACGGCGGGCCGCAGCGGGGCGGGCTTGATGAACAGCCGGTGCCCGGCGGCGGTGAGGGCGTGGCGGGCCTGGCCGGTGGAGTAGGCGGTGTCGCCGAACACCTGCACCGGGGTGTCCTCGCCGGCGAGCAGGTCCAGGCCGACGAGGGCCTCGTGGTGGGCGGCCCCGGCGCCGGGCCGCAGGGCCACCGCGGTGAACAGGCCGGTTTCGGGCTCGACGGCCAGGTGGGCTTTGAAGCCGTCCTGGCGGTGGCTGCGGGTCTTGTGGACGTGCCGGGCTTGGGGGTCGACGGTCGAGATCACCCGGTCCGGGGCGGTGCCGTCGGTGATGCGCCAGCGCCCGTCGCGGCCGTCGGACCCTTCGGCCGGTTCGACGTCCTGCCCGGCGACCAGGGCCAGCAGGCCCACCGCGTTCGCGGCCCGCTCGCCCAGTTCCTGCTCGGGCAGGTGCCCCAGCAACCTGAGCGCGTCGGTGACCAGGGCGTCCACCAGCTCGGCGCGGGCCTGCTCGTCGTTCCAGGCGATGCGCGGTTTGCCCGGGTCGGTGTAGTCGTGGGCGGTGCACGCCGCCGCGGCCACCTCGGCCGCCCCGGGGACATGGCGGATCACTGAGCGGACGGCGGCGATCAACTGGGTGACGGTGTCCTGGGTGGCGACCGCATCGTCCAGCACCGTGGAGTCCAGCGCACGGCGATGCCTGCCGGTGAGCACCCCGGTCGCCCGCACCACCTCCCGCACGGCCTCGAAGATCCGGTCGGGCCGGGCCGAGCGTGCCAGCCGACGGCGGAAGTAGGCCAGCAGCGACGCATCGAACGCGGTGTCGTGCAGGCCCAGCCCGCACGCGGCCTTCCAGCGCAGGTCACACCGCAACTCCTGCACCGTCTCAGAATCCGACAGCCCGTGCAGGGCCTGCAAAGTGATCGCCGCGGCCAGGATCTGCGGCGGCATCGACGGCCGCCCGTTCGCCGACGGATACATGTCCGCGAACATCACCGCCGGGAACAACGCGCCACGGTGCTCGGCCAGGAACGCGAACACGCTCCCCGCTGGGATCAGCTCCCGGCACGTCTCCCACACATCCGGACCGACCGTCTCCCCGGCCCACTCACCCATCACCACACCACAACACACTGGCCCCGCCGCATCCGCGGCGGGACCAAAACCCCAAGATCTTCAGCAGTCTTCTAGGGGGAAAGCGACCTAGTCGAGCGGGGAGGGGCGCCACGACAGGGCGTCGTCGCCGTCAGATGTCGCGTTCCGGCTCCGCCTGTTCATGGTTGTGAGAACGGCGGACCGGTGAAATATTGCGCCGTTTCCGCAACCAGAGGGCGGGACCGTAAATCGCGGCGACCGTGGCGACGTTTTGTAGTTGCTCCATGAGACCGTCGAAATGCTTCGTGCGCCAGAAGTAGGCAGTGGCGGCTAGGGTCAGCCAGGTAACGATCCACTCGGTGCGCGGCTGTGCCAGCGTCCAGTCGAGGACCCGGAGGAGATACCGGCGCAATGGCTGAGTCAGGTCGCGGGCGCGCATCCGCAGTGTGGCGTACACGAGACCGATGGCGTAGCGCAGTTGCCCGCGACTCGTAGGGGCCGAATCAGTCTCGCTGCGGGTCAGGTCTGCCCGGAACTCCTCTGCGCGCCATGTGCGCGTGCGACCACCGAGGCTGGCTGCCAGAACAGTTAGGTGCAGCGCCATCTTCCGCGCGAGCCTGCGACGGAGCGGCGCTTCTGATCGTCTGGACGAGTCGGATTTGATGATGTCGTAATAAGTTTCAATAGCTAGTGACACCAGCCCGAACGTCCCCAGGGCGATTAACCACCAGATAGCGATGGATGACTCTGTGAATAGCAGAATAATAAGCGCCGAAAGTATTGAGATTGCAACAATGGAGACGGACCATTCGGCTCCATTTTTTGAAACCCCGATCCTCATTGAGCCTCCGGTCGGATACGCCCCAGCCAGGCCCTGGTGGGTTTCGCGCGGCGGCTCGCGGCAGCGGCGTAACCGGCACGTCCGACGTTCGTCAAGCGATAGAAGCGACGGCGGGGGCGATCTTCAGGCTGACCCCTCTCCCATTCGCCCTCGATCCAGCCGGCTTGTTCGAGGCGTTCCAAGATCGGGTAGACGGTGCCGGATCCGATCCCGGCTTCTTCGCAGATGCGGTAGCCCCATGGCGGGTCTTCCGCTGAGGCGATGAGAACATCCAGGACGAGCCGGGTGGGGGTCGTCATGCGGATCTTGGGGGGGTCGTTCACTCTGTCAGAGAACCACGAGCACCCCCCTATGTCGAGAACGAGCTATGACAAGTCAGGTGTTCGTATCCCCGGGGATAGATGCCGCAGGCTGCTGATCTCGTGCGGGAGGCGGGACGACTTGCCGCCTCCGGCGCCGCGCCGGGGAGGGCCCCGCATGACCGGCGCAAGCTCGCTCGAAACGGCGAAGGCCGGCGAGGGGAGACGCCCGCATCGCGGGCGGTGAGAGCCCTCGCCGGCCTCATCGCATCTTGACGTCCTCCACAGGGAGGAGCTCCCAGTTTAATACTCCAGCCGCATTTAGTGATCGATGAGGCGTCGTTGTCGTTGGTAGTGGCACTGGCGGGCGCGTGCCTGGTGGCGGCGTCGCCAGCGTGACCAGTGGATTCGGTGTTGTGGTGGGTGCCGGGGCTGGTGGAGGTGGGTGTGCAGGCGGCGGATCTCGTTGACGGTGAGCGGGACCAGCTCGCCAGGTTCGTCCCGGTCCGCGTGGATGGGACGTGATTGTCCCTGCTGGTCGGTCCCCCTGTGTGGCGAGGCTGTCGGCCTCGCCATCGTCGGTGTCGCCGGGGTCTGGGGGCGGGTCGGCGGCCAGGAAGGCCAGGTGGGCGTGGGTCACCATGGCCAGGGTGATGTGCCGGTACCAGGCGGTGTGCTTGCGGACCTGGTAGTGGTCCAGGCCGACCTCGTTCTTGGTCGCTTGGAAGCATTCCTCGACGCTCCAGCGGGAGCCGGCCACCCGCACCAGCTCCGGCAGGCCCACCGGACGGCCTGCTGCGCACCGGTAGAACGCCAGGTTAGTGGGGTCGTTGATCGACCGGCGGGCCAGCATCCACTGGTGTTCGCCCAGGCCGATCCACGCCCAGTCGTACCAGCGGCGGCCCTTGGCCCCGTCCCCGCACGAGACCCGCTGCCACGCCGTCTGGTCCAGGTCGGCGAACGCGGTGTCGGCCCTGGTGCGGGCGCCGCCGAGTACGAGCGGGTGGTCGCAGGAGACCGCGAACACGTAGTTCACGCCGCGGCCGGTGCAGCGGCGGCGCAGTGCCGTGTTGTCGCCGTAGGCCTCGTCGCCGGTCACCCAGCCGAACACCAGCAGCGGGTCGTCGCAGGCGCGTTCGATCATCCGCCAGGCCTGCTCCGGCTTGGTCGCGAACACTGCACCCTCAGGGACGCCGGCGTCGGCGAGCCGGCCGGGATCGGCGAACCAGGATTCGGGCAGATACAGCTCCCGGTCGATGAGGACCCGCTGCTGGTCGGGGTCCACATACGAGCAGAGCACCCCGATCTGGCAGTTGGTGATCTTGCCTGCGGTGCCGGTGTACTGGCGCTGCACCCCGGATGAGCGGCGGCCCTTCTTCTCGAACCCGGTGTCGTCGACCACCAGTACCCCGCCGGCGTTGCCGAGCCGTTCGGCCATCTGCGCACGCAGCGAGTCCCGCACCTGGTCGGCGTCCCAGCGGGCGTGGTTGAGCAGCCGCTGCATCCCGTCCGGCCGGGTGTCGCCGGCGAACTCCGCCAGCGACCAGCCGTTCTTGCGTTCCAGTCCGCTCAGCAGCCCCAGCAGATACCACCGGGCCCGCACCCGGGGCTCTCGCCGTCCGAAGAGCGGCGCCACCACCTGCGCGAACAGCTCATCGAACTCATCAGCCCACCCGGCCGGGTCGATCTCTTCTACAGTGGGCGGCACCGCCACCGCCGATCGTCTGGTTCCAACACACCCACACGATCACAGCGGTGGCCGTCTCACGTCCCGGCCTCGATCAGACCGAGATCTCCAAGTGCGGCTGGAGTATTAGTCACTCAGTTGGTCGCTCACTCGTTAGCAAGGGCCCGTTCCGATGATCGGAACGGGCCCTTGACCTGGAGCCGCCTATCGGAATCGAACCGATGACCTATTCATTACGAGCGAGCTCCAACGAGCTGGGGCCGGAATGACGTCCGCCTGAGCCTGCCGTCCATGTACATCGGCGTCCGCCACCGAACGCCCCTGTCGTCAGGCAGCCAGTCAGTCAAGGCCCGCTGGCCTCCGCAAGCCGACATTGTCGGCCTCAACCCCAGCCTCCTCACGCAAGCAAGTTCATTCCCCAAAACCTTACTCCCCGCTGCATTACGGTCCCACGGACTGCCGACCTCCACCCGCGTCCACCCCGACTGTCACTCAACTGAACACCCCCTCACACGACCCTGCATGCTGGGTTACAGTCCCTCATCACGTCCGCAACCATGAGCGGTGGCCCTCCATCAAGCAGCGACGTCCTCCGATGAACCACCAGTACCCGGACCTCAAACGCCACGCGCCCCGGTCGGGACTATCGCTGTGTGGTCGAGCGGTCAGCTACACGGCCTCCCCACGCTGACCCACCCAGCCGCCTGGCCATCGTCGATCGCTGAGTCTGATAACAGTGAGGCAGTGGGGCCCTACCGCACCTGCCCTGCAGCGGTCAATGTTGCCATCTATGCTGTCCAAGATCGGAAGGCGCATGGCGCCTGGCGCAGGCAAACCGTAAGCTAGATGCAGCAGTGTCAGCCCGTTCCAGGGAGGTGGGCGATGGAACGGCGCGGTACGGGAGAGATGTCGGACTTCGACGAGGCGATCTGGCAGCGTGCCCAACTAGGCGATGTAGATTCCTTCGAGGGGATGTTTGGGTCCCGCTCTTCAATGCCGGACACACAGGTGACTGTTTCGACGGTAATCACCGACAACAGTGCGATAGATCCGGTTGAAGCACTTAGAATCAGCACACCTTATCGAGTGCGAGAATTTGGCCCCGCGCAGTTAATCAAAGTCGAAGCAGAGCCTGACAATTATGTTGTTGGGATATGGCCGAGCGAGCATCCTGGGATCTACTTCATTGTCGCAACCGTGCCTTTCACGAGCCGACAATGGAAGACTGTTGAGCGTTGGGTTGATCGCTCTCGACCGCAGATGTCACCCTTCTTTCTTAATGAAGACGACATCCTAGGAATTGGCCGATCTCTCGAGCATTTTGGTTTGGTGGAAGTCACCAAATTTACGGCACGCGATTCACTAGACTATTCTTCACATGCTCGAGGTTGGCCGGCCAGGGACGGCGAAAATAGGCCTTCCTTCTCCGAAACAATGAACTACCTCGAGAGAATCGGCGCCTCAGTAAGATCTCTCACTTTGCTCTTGGCGAAGGAAATGCGGATACATCTGAGACGCCGAGCAGGAGCCACCTTCTATGGTGGAGACTTTCAAATTTTCTTCCGGGCTATACTGAAGCCGCTCGCCGATGCTGCGATTTCGCGAAGAAGATTGCTTTCAGGCCGAGCGAGAACGGCTCCAGCCCCTCTCCGCCCTTTGAATATTAGTCTTGCGTCCGGAAGACACAAGGAAGTTGTGACGTCGGGCGACCTGGTTTCAGAACTGTCCAGAAATAGCGCTCTCGGCGTAGCAGTCCTGCATGGTAATCCTTATGCGCACGTAGTGGTCACGGACTACCGCGATGGATCGAATTTCGACGTCTTCGTGACTCAACTCGATAGAATCGAAATACATCCGGGGTGGCGAGCAACCCTGGCTGCCCTAACCCGTCTTACGGATCAACTTTCCGAAAGCTTCATGGGCGTCAAGATCAGCGAGGCCCCCGAAGTAGGACAGGTCAGCATAGACGATCTAGTCGGCACACTTTAACGGGCCCTGAATGGCGATACCTAAAGCTACCGAGAGAGAATATGCTGATGCTCTCAGGCGGTTCAATCTGTACGATCGCCACGTAGACGTCGTTTCGGCCTTCGAGTGGTTGTTTACGAGTCCTAACGTTCGTGATGTGCCGGACACTGTCTTGCACTTTGAGCGCTATCCTCGCATAAAAGTCTCAAGCCAAAGGACTCTAACTCCGGATTTCACGGTCCTATTTCGTGATGGAAGTGGCTTGGCTGGAGAGATAGCAGAGATCGCACTGCACGACAACAGCGTCAACAAGCTTTGCAAGCAGCTAGCGAGCTACGATGCTCTCGACCGAATCCCGACGCGGGGTGGGAAGCTCGCGGAGACTACACACCTTGACGTTATGCTTTTCGTGTCGTTGAGGATAGGCGTATCGGCAGTCGAGCGAGTTATCACTGAGCGGTACCTTGAAGAAAGTCACGAATACAAGCCTAGTTACCCTCCAATCATTGTCCAATACGCGCGCGATGATCAGGTATACAGCTTTCAGAGGCTTCATCATAAGGATAATGGCCACCTGAGAGAGGGCGATAGAACGCCGAAAATTCAGCCACGCTTGGAGAAAAGTCTCAACATCTCAGCCACTCACTTTATTGGTGTAAAAGCAGCTCGCTCTTTCATCAATGACACTGTGGATCCTCTCTATTTGGCCACCCATCTCTGGACTAAGGTGTGGCCAAGCAAGTACGGACATGCCGATAACAGGGTTATCGAAATAAATGTCCAAGAGACCGTTGATGATCTGAGGCGGCACCACGGCCCAGTGAAGTCGGCGGACGTTAAGGCCGCACTTGAGATCCTCAACCGTGCAGCTTTAGCCCAATGCGATTCGGAGTCACGTATCTGGCGAGTCGCTTGGGGCAGGATTATGCGCACAGGCGAGCCGGATGTACATAAGGTAATTGCTCGCCGAGCATTTACGGATCATAAACCGCGTATACCGCGACAGCTTAGAGGGAACTTTTCAGAGCAGCGGCCTACAGCTCAGGAATCTCTTTTTTAGGATTGCTGTCGTCAGCGCAGTAAATACTAGGCCAGCGCGCCGTAGGTCGCGTGTCCGTCCAAGCGAATGCTGCTTGGACGAGGCGAGCGGTTATCTCACTTGGATCGTTGGCAGACACCAATATGTTGTGGATGGCCTGAAGGTCGACAACGCCAGAGAGACCGTCAGAGCAGAGCAGGAGGCGGTCACCGGCTTTGAGTTCGCGGACCGTTAGGTCGGGCGATCGACCGTCGGCGCGTCCGTCAAGGAAACGGGCGATCCTCGGCGGGAGGCCTGGGACGGTCGCGGCGTCGGAGAGGAGCCGGCCATAGACATGGTCCTCGCTGAAGGGGACGAGCTGGCCGTCACGCAGTCGATAGATGCGGGAGTCGCCGACGTTGGCGAAGACGGCGAGGTTTCCAGACCACAGCATGGCTACCAGGGTTGTCCCCATCCCTGTCACTCTCGGATCGCCTGCAGCTCGGGCACGTAGGGCATCGCTGGCCTCGTAGATCGCTTCACCGAGTGTCGTGGCCAGTTCCTCGGGGACGACCTCGCGGTCGTACGGCTTGAGGGCGTCGATCAAGGTGAAGCTTGCTACGTCGCCCTTCTCTCTCACCTCTTCTGGGAGGCTTTCGAAGAGTTAGCTGCGAAGTGAGCTCCAATCGGCTTAGTCTTGACGTGGCTTAGAAGGCAAGCGATTGCGAGTTGGCATGACCACGCAGGACCCGCACGAGATGCTGCGAAAGATAGCAACTACAGCTCCAGCGGAACTCAAAATCTGGCAGAGCGGAAACTCCAGCCTCATTGCTGTCTTGCTTGAAGTTTCAAGGAGGCGCCTGGCCGACCAGATCGCAAGACTACAGAGAGGCGAGCCAGGCAAAGACGACAGCGATGTTGCGACTAAATGGGGATCTGCGACTGCATTTCTCACAGAATGGGCTTTTCTCTATGCCGATCAGACTTTGAAAGAGAAGGAGCCCGATCCGCGCGATGCGGCAGCGGCTGTCGACATGGCGATCGCTTGGAGAGTAGTTGATATCGCAGTAACCGCGAGCAGAGCGGAGCGCGCGAAAGTAACCTACACTAAACGTGGTTTCCGCATTGATCCGTTTAACAATCCTCGAGTCGAAGTGCTGGATCTTTTCCTAGAAGGAAAAAGATACCAAGCTCTTCAGGAACCTGAGGCCGGGCCAGACCTCAGCTCCGCTTTCCGATACCTAAATATGATGCGCACAAGTACATCAGGCATGAAAAGTACGGTACCCAGGTGGGCAACGAGCCTCTTTGCGCGGAGAGCTCAGAACCGTCTAGAAGCTCAGCTTTGGGAGATACCAAGATCGACCGACGTTGGAGGACTGACCGTAGACGAGATAATCCCCATGCTCGGAGCCTTGATAGGTATCTCCGAGTTGGGCATGGAGGTTTTTGCCCGATATCCCTCGGTTCCCATGGCCAACCCCGCTTTCAGGCGCAGTGACCTGGAACAGATGATCGCTCGCTACTGTCCGAACACAGAGAAGGTCAATCTTTTTATCGATTTACTCATCTACAAGGGACAGAAAGGGCGATCTCCCTTGTCTGCCCCACTCATCAAATGGGGTACCACAGTGATTGTGACGCCGCACCTGTTGCACGATTCCTTGCTGGAGCGAATGATCCTCCGCGCCGCTTCGGCTGACCCGTCGAAATCTGGACGCTTGGGAGTCTCCCTCGGAAATCTCTGCAGTCAATGGACAACAAGGCTGCGAGAGATACCAGGAGCGCGACTCGCCGAGGGCGTGAAAGTTTTCGATGCCGCCAATAACAAGCTAGGGGACCTTGACATCGTCGCGCTCGATCCCGAGCGAATGCATGGCTTGATAGTAGAGGCCAAGTGGCCCGTGGACGCCAGAACTCTGTCCGATGTACAGAAGCAAGAAATCGCAATAGATAAAGGGAGATCGCAAGTCGAACGTCTACGCGGACAGATAAGAAGTGACACTAAATTTAGATTTCCACCCGGCTGGCCGAACTTCGATAGCGTTCACTGGACATGGATTGTAGGAACTGCCCGTTTCCTGGACTCACGAAAAACGCAATCAACCATCCCGTCAACCAGCCTGGAGTTCGTCGAGACCCTTCTTCCCGTGCCCTCACTGCAGAGCCTGCTGGACCTCCTGAACGACTCTCCACTGCCCACAGAAGGAACCGATTTTCGAATGGGCTGGGAGAAGGTGAAAGTTGGCAGGCATGCATTTTTCGTACGTCGACTCGAGATGCTGGAAACAACTCCAGATAGGTTCTTTTCTCGTCTGTCACAAATAGGCAAATAGTTAAAACTGGGTGTAGCTTTTGAGCTCGGCAACCTCGCCGCCTGTGGCCCAGCGAGGCGGACGCCCCCTTCGGACTCTCGATGAGAGCTGGCTTAGGCCCTGCATCAGAAGTCCCAGGCCCCGATGCCTCAGGCCTCTCCTCGCGGCAGAGCCCCTTGGGATGTCCTCTAGTTGCGAGACGCCTCCGGGTCCCTCACCAGTGGCCGTCATCGCGGCGCCAGGTATCGGCAGAGCGGGCCCTGCCTCGTCACCAACGACTTCGGCCACACTGACCAAGTAGCGGTTGTCGATCAGGTCACCTCACTCGGAAGAGGCATCGCGGGGATCAGCCGAGAACGTTAATGCCATCGTGTTGGCGGATTGGGACGGTTGAGGGGGTGGCCAGGGCGTCTTGGACTCGGATGGCGAAGGCTTCGTCGGCCAGTTCGGTTACCTCGTCGGCTGTGACCCAGCGGAAGGCGGAGGTTTCGTCGGACTCTCGTAGGGAGCCGGCGTCTGCCTTGCAGCGGAAGACCAGGGCGACGATGCCGCGGGGCATGTTCTTGTAGACGCCGGTCAGGGCGATCGGCGTTACCTCTAGGCCGGTCTCCTCCTGGATTTCGCGACGGAGGCCGGTGATGATGTCCTCGTCTTGCTCCAGGATGCCGCCCGGTGCTTCCCAGTGGCCGTTGTCTCGGCGCTGGATCAGGAGGGCGCGGCCCTGGTCGTCGACGACGACGCCCGCCACGCTGACGGAGTGGCGACTGTCGGGCATCACGCAAGCTCCTTTGAGGAGGGCCGGCTAATAGACTCACGCTAGTACACGTACGTACGAGTTGAGGAGTTGGTTGCGGGTGGGCGAGCTGGGGTTGCCGGATCTGGATGCGACGAGCGATCGACCGGTCTTCAAGCAGATCGCGGACCACCTGCGGGCGGCAATCGCCAGCAAGGAGCTCGGGGCGGGCGAGAAGCTTCCTTCTGAGAGCCAGCTCATTGGACATTACGACGTTGCCCGGATGACGGTGCGGCATGCTCTGCAGATCTTGCAGAGCGAGGGCCTGACGGTCGCCGAGCACGGCAAGGGTGTGTTCGTTCGGTCTCGGCCGCCTGTGCGTCGGCTAGCTTCTGACCGCTTTGCTCGTCACCATCGCGAACAGGGCAAGGCCGCCTTCATCGCCGAGGCCGAGGAGGCCGGCGTCAAGCCGTCGGTCGACTCCATCGAGATCAAGGAGAGCAAGCCGGCGCCCGAGGTGGCCGCGAAGCTGAACCTCGCCGGCGACGAGCTGGTGATCGTACGGGCTCGGCGGTATCTACTCAGCGGGCACCCGGTCGAGACGGCGACCTCCTATATCCCTGCTTCGATCGCCCGCGGCTCGCAGATCACGCAGCCCAACAGCGGGCCGGGCGGCATCTACGCCCGGCTCGAGGAGCTCGGCCATCGTCTCGACCACTTCACCGAGGAGATCCGGGCTCGCATGCCGCTGCGAGACGAGGCCCGGGCTCTGAAGCTCGCCCCCGGTGTTCCGGTGTTCCACCTGGTGCGGACGGCCTTTGACCAGGACGGACGTCCCGTCGAAGTCTGCGACACGGTCATGTCGAGTGACGCCTACGTCCTCTCATACGAGCTTCCTGCTCACTAGCGCTTGACTCGTCTAGATGAGTCATGGCACGGTTCTCCCCATACTCATCTAGACGTCTAGGTGTCTCGCCGGACGCTAGTGGACACGTGTGTCCCGGTTTGGTCGGTCCTGCGGCCGGGACGGTATGGGAGGTCCAAGCCCAATGACCATCACGACTACGGATGCCGCGGAGTCGGCGTCGTCGGCGCGGCTGTATCGGGTCGGTGAGGCGATGGAGTTGCTGTCGCTGTCGCGGTCGGTGATCTACGAGCTGATCCGGTCGGGTCGGCTGCGGTCGGTTCGGGAGGGTCGTTCGCGGCGGATCCCGGGTTCGGCGATCGCCGAGTACATCGCGCTGCTGGAGAGCGAGGCCGGCTGATGGCCGGCGCTCACGGCAAGCCCGTCGCCGACCTGGCTGTGGTGTCCGCGGCCGCTGGTTCGGCGTCCGGGTCGGGTCTGCGGATTCGGCTGGTCGGGTTGCCGGAGGAGGTTCTGGCTGGTGCGGAGGCGCTGGCCAGGGTGTTCGACCTGGTGGAGGTGTCGCCGGCGTATCGGTGCCGGGGTGCCTCGCTGAACGTGCGCGCCTATCTGCAGGTGCGGCTGAAGAGCCCCGAAGCATGAAGCGGCCCTCGTCATGGCGACGCAACCGCCTGACGAGGGCCTTGATCGGACCTTGGAGGTCCAACCCGATGAGCTCTCATTCTGACACCTCGGCGGCCCCGTTTCGGGTCGATGGGGAGTACGACCGGGAGTACGCCGGTGACGGCGTCTCCCGCTACGGCGCCTACGTCCGCGCCCGGCTGGACGGTTCGTTCGCCGAGTGCTGGGACGGGACGTGGGAGGAGCCGTCGAGCAGGCGCGTGGCGTTCGCGGCGGCGGCCTGGCGGACGGCGGTCGGGCCGGTGATGTCCCCCAGCTACGTCGGCTACCACTCGCGGGTGCTGAGCGCCCGGGTCGAGCGGAGCGGGTGGGACGGGTCGCTGATCGCGGTGGTGAACCTGGCGGCTCCCTGGCCGGCGGCGCTGGCCCGGTCGCTGGACTGGCAGCGCGGCCGCCGCTGGCGGGACTGGCCCACCGAGCTGCGCGGCGACGGCTACGACTTCGTCGACCCCACCGAGCGGGACGTGGCCGAGTACCCGTTCCTGCAGGCGAGCCTCGCGCTGACATTCCCGGTGCCGGTCGACCGGTTGCCGGCGGCACCCGAGGCGCCAGACGACGGTGTGGAGGAGCGGGCCAGGCGGGCGGTTCAGGGCCTGGCCGCCGAGCTGAATCACGCGGTCGGGCCGGTCCTGGACGTCCTGGAGGGAGGTAGATCGCGATGACGACGCTGACGAGGCGGGCGGCCGGCGGCGAGTCGGTGAGCCCGGAGGAACTAACCCGGGAGCTTGGGCGCGAGCGGGAGCTGGCGGCCGCGCGGCGGGCGGACGAGCTGGAGCGTGCGCGTGCCGAGGCCGGGCACGGGCGGGCGCGGGCGCAGGTGGCGACGGAGTCGCGACTGGCCGAGCTGGCGCGCGCCGAGCGTGAGGCCGACGTCCAGGCGGAGGCCGAGCTGGCGCGGATGTATCGGGAGTTCCGTGCGTCCGGTGAGCGGACGCGGGTCCGGTCGCTGATGGCGCGGTCGGGTGAGGCCCGGGCGCTGCGGTTGGAGCGGCTGCGTTCGCGGAACCTAGTGATCCTGGTTCCGCTGCTGGTCGGGTTCGGGTTGTGGAGCACGACCGGTGTGCAGCAGGGCGCGGCCCGGCTGATGTCGGTGACCTCGCACAGCCCGGTGTGGTGGGTGCTGTGGGGCTTGGAGGCCCTGCTGATCGGGGTGGTGTGCTGGATCATCGTGGTCCGCGCCCGCCTGGCCACCTCGGGCGGGAAGCTGGCGACCTCGGCCGAGAAGATCGCCGCGAGCTGCCTGACCACCTCGATCTTCCTCAACCTGGTGGCCGCGATTCCGGCCGGCGACGGCCCGCACGTGTCGGGATGGGCGGTCCCGGGCGCGATGTTCGCGCACGCTATCGGCCCGGTGGGCGCGGCTCTGGTGGCCCATCTGATCGGCATCATCGACGGGTCGATCAGCAACGCCGACCCCTGGCACGACAGCGACGGCCAGGAGGTCCCGCGGCTGGCCGCGATGGACCTGCGCCGGCCCGCGAATATCCCCGCCGAGAACGCGCCGGGCGACGCCGAGAACACCCGCGAGGACGCTCCGGAGGACCGGGACGAGGTCCCGCCGATCGCTTGGCCGATCCCGCGCGAGAAGCGGACCGCACTGCCCGTCATCGCGAACCCAACGGCCGGTGAGGCCCCCGGGAGCGGTCAGGACGCACCGAAGGCCGCCACGCGAACCGGTGGTGACCGGGACGGACAGCAGGGGTCGAAAACGCCTCGCAAGCGCCGTCCGAACAAGGGCGTGCCGGTTCCCGAGGCCGCCAAGCCCGCGCCCAAGACCAGCCGGGACCGCACCGACGAGGAGCTACAGGAACAGCTGGCCGAACTGCTCGCCCGGGGCGAGATCGAGCCCGGTGTGAGGGCCGTCAAGGACGCCCTCGGGATCGGCTACGACCGCGCCAAGCGGGTCATGGCCGCGCTGGCCGAAGACGTCAGCAAGGAGGCCGAAAGTGGCGCCTCCGCAGACGACGACTCCGAGGCCGCCCGCCCGCTGACCGTGCTGGCGGGAGGTGCGCGATGACGGCGACCAACAGCGTGTCGGCGCCGTCCCCGCTGATGCTGTCGCGCAACCCCGAGCAGTTGCGCAAGTCGCTGACCAGGGCGCGGATCGACGCCGAGGCCTGGCGGTTGCGGTACGCCGAGCTGCACGTGGCCTACGTCGAGTTGCTCGCGCGGGCCCGTGCCGAGGTCGCCGAGTCCCGGACCAGCGGGCCGTCGCGTGCCGGTCACCTGGCCGGCCACCTGGAGGAGATCGGCCTCATGCCGCCGGACGATGCCGAGCCTGACGCCCTGGTGGCCGAGGGCCTGGCCGTGGTCGCCCGGCTGAGCGGGGGCGCTTAACGCACAACCCGGCATGGGCAAGCCCGCCCGTGACCAGCAAAAGGCCCCGCCGATAGCCCTGAACAAGTCACCGGCGAGGCCACCTCAAGAGAGGCAGGTCCCAGTATGTCCGATCAGCGCAGCAGCAGCGGCGGAACCGCCAGTAGCGGCGGTGGATCCGCGTCCAGGGGCGAACCGCAGAGCGTGCGGGACGCCTACGACAACCAGCGGAGCGGCAAGTGAGCAGCACACCGTGCTGCCCGACCTGCGGTAGCGCCGAGAACGTCACCTACGGCGGCCGCGAGGGCGGCACCGGTGAGAGCCAGGACCTCTGGCGGTGCTCCGATCACGGCGAGTTCACCACGCCCGCCCGCTGAGCAGGTAAGACGCGGGGCCGGCCCCTAGCCGGACCGGCCCCGCTCCCACGGAGATCAACCCAGTTCCGAAGGAGCTTTCAATGATGGCATTCACCGTCATCGACGCCGGAGCGCTTGCCGCCGTCCAGGCGGCCGGTACGCCTGTATCCCCCGCCGACCAGTCGGCGGCGCTGGTGCTGGCCGAGCCGGCGCAGGCCCCGCAGGCGCCCACACAGTTCCCGGGCGAGGCCGAGGGCGGCACGATCATGATCCTGGTGATCGGCGGGTTCCTCTGGTACATCCTCAAGCACAAGAAGGCCCGCCCCACACACGTGGTGGCCTCGTTCATCGCCGGCGTCCTGCTGGCGGGCAGCCTGTTCGGGCTGATGGCCCGCCAGGTCTCAGCGAGCCTGGGCACCGGCCTGCAGACGATGTTCAGCACCGTCACCACCACCGGCGGCGGCACGGGCACCGGCGGCCGGTGAGGCGGCCATGGCCAAGCCATACCAGTGCGCCCAGTGCTCAGAACCCCACCGCAACGGTTCGCGTGCGTGCCCGAGCTGCGGGCCCGGCCAGCAGTACGAGCTGTGCCCGCAGCACATGACCGGCTACTCGCCCCACTGCCGGCGCTGCCGGGCCCTGGCCCGCCAGTGACAGACGGTGAGCGGCGGCGGCGCGGGGGCACTCCCCCGCGCCGCCGCCCCGGCCGAGCGGAAGGCCCTGTCTCACGGCAGCGTCTCACCGGCCCGTCTCACCAATGTCTCGGCCCCTCTTGACACGCCCCAAGGCGCGCGCGTACGCGCGCGCACGAGCCCCTTCTGAGACAGCCCCGCTGAGAGGTCCCGTTCGGACACCCCTGGAGGGAGCCCCGATGACTTCCGACCCTGACGCCGTCCCGGCCCGTCCCGCTACGGCGCGTGAGCTTCGCCAGGCGCGCCGGCGCGCCGACAACCGCCGGGAGCACTTCGCCGCCAAGCGCACCGCGGCCGCCACCGCGCAGGCCCGCGCGTCGGTGGCGTGGGACCAGTGGCGCGCCCTGCTGCGCGACCTGCCCGAGGCCGAGGCCGAGCGGCTCGCCGAGGAGATCGCCGCCGCCCTGGCCCGCCAGATCGACCACATGACGACCCTGCAAGGAGACCGGCCGTGATCGTGCAACCGCCCAACGAGGGCCCGGACGATGCCGAGCCCGTCGACCTGACCAAGCCGGCCCGGCCGACCGCCGCGCCTGGCGCGGTCCCACACCGCTACCGCCCCGGCGTCCTGGACGTGGTCCGCGACGCCGCGCAGCGCTGGCGTGAGCGGGACGAGCCCCCGCCCGTCTCGCCCTACGGCGACGACGCCGCGCCTTCAGAACAGGTGTCCGAACCGGCGGCGCCCGAGGCGCAGGGATGGGCGGCCCGGCAGGGCGCCCGGATCTCGCTCGGTGTGCGCGTCGCGCGCGGAGATTGGTGGGCGTGGGTCACCGCGGCGGACCTGAGCGAGGACGAGCTGGCCGAGCGGACCGCCGAACGGCTCCACGCCGAGGCCGAGGCCCGCCAGGAGGAGGAGCGCCTGCAGGCCCGCGAGGCGGCCCGTGAACGTCGCCGCGGCGACCGCACGCACCGTCACTCACGCGGCGGCGCCGAGGACGAGGGCGCCGCGCCGAGCGCGGCTCAGATCAACGCCACGCGGGCCCGGATCCGGTGGGCGCGCGGCGGCGGCTCGGCCGTGGTGGCGTTCCTGGCCTGGCAGGCCCTGATGCGGATGCCGCTCATGCTCGGCGCCCTGGTGCTCGCCGGTCTGGTGGGCGCCTGGTGGCTCGGCCGACGCGCCGAGGCCGAGCAGCACCTCGAGGAGGGGCAGGCCGACGACGGCCAGGGCGAGGACATCACCGCGGCCGCGCCGAGCCAGCCAACCGCCCCGGACGACACGCCACCCGGAGGCGTGCCGGTGCTGGCCGAGGCCGGCGGCCAGGACGCGGACGCGCCCCGGTACTGCCTGCCCGAGGACGGCATCCTCAAGTCCCAGCCGCCGGCGGCGGGTGGTGACCGCGAGGCCGAGCGGATCCGCCAGCAGCTCACCAAGGTCCTGGCCGATCACAAGGTGGACGCCAAGGTCACCGGGCACACCCGCGGGCCCACGGTCACCCAGTACGAGATCGCGCCGGCGCCGGGCGTGAAGGTCGAGAAGGTCACCGGCCTGCACAAGACCATGGCCCTGGCCACCCGTGCGCCGACCTTGCGGATCCTGGCGCCGGTCCCCGGCAAGTCCGTGATCGGCGTCGAGATCCCGAACGCCACCAAGGATCTGGTGCGGCTCGGGGACGTGCTGCGCTCGGCGGCCGCGGTCGCTGAGCGGCACCCGCTGATCGTCGGTCTGGGCAAGGACGTGGAAGGCCGCACGGTGCTGGCCAACCTGGCCAAGATGCCCCACATCCTGATCGGCGGCGCGACCGGCGCGGGCAAGTCCACCTGCATCAACGGCCTGATCGTGTCCATCCTGATGCGGGCTACCCCGGCCGAGGTCCGGATGATCCTCATCGACCCCAAGCGGGTCGAGCTGACCGCCTACGCCGGCGTGCCGCACCTGCTCACCCCGATCATCACCAACCCTCGCAAGGCCGCCGAGGCCCTGGCCTGGGTCACCGGCGAGATGGACCGCCGCTATGACGACCTGCAGGCCGCGAGCGTCCGCAACATCGACGAGTACAACACCGCGGCCGCCGCCGGAAGGATCAAGGACCGGGAAAACAGGCGCGCCGAGGCGCTGCCCTACCTGCTGGTGATCGTGGACGAGCTGGCCGACCTGATGATGGTCGCTCCCAAGGACGTCGAAGACTCCATCGTGCGCTCACTCAGCTTGCCCGAGCCGCCGGGATCCACCTGGTCCTCGCCACTCAGCGGCCCAGCGTCGACGTCGTCACCGGACTGATCAAGGCCAACGTTCCGTCCCGGCTGGCGTTCGCCACCTCATCCTTGGCCGACTCCCGCGTCATCATCGACCAGCCCGGCGCCGAGAAGCTCCTCGGCCAGGGAGACGCGCTGTTCCTGCCGATGGGCGCCGGCCTCCCGGTCCGGCTGCAGAACGCCTACGTCTCCGACAAGGAGATCAACCGCGTCGTCGCCACCTGCAAGCGCCAGGTCGGCGCCCTGGCCACCGAGCCTCTACCCGCCGAGGCGGCCGCGACCGACGATGCCCCGTACGAGACGGCCTATGCCGCCTTCCCAGAACCGCCCGTAGGGACGGAGAGCCAGGGCGAGCGGCCCGGGCCAGCGCTAGACGAGACCGGCTTGGACACCGCCCCTGTGGCGGCCGCCGAGCCAGAGCCCGCGGCGCCGATGCCGGAGCAGCTCGTCAACATCTTGGCGGCCGCTGGCGGTGGCCCGCTCGGATGGGAGGAGCTCGGCGAGGCCGCCGGGATCAGCAGGCCCACCGTGTATCGGCATATGGGCGCCCTGGTGAAGTCCGGCACTGCACGCCCCGCCGCCGGTGGCGGTTGGGAACTCCTCCCCGACGCCGATGACAGCGCGGCGGCCGCCGACGGCGGCGACGAGGACGAGGGCCAGGACGTCGCCGGCGTGGCGACCGACGGCGAGCCCGAGCTGCTCGCGCAGGCGATCGAGCTGGTGGTCTCCACCCAGTTCGGATCGACCTCCATGCTCCAGCGCAAGCTCCGCGTCGGCTTCGCCAAGGCCAGCCGACTGATGGAGCAGATGGAACGCCTGGCCGTCGTGGGACCGGCTGACGGCTCCAAGGCCCGCGACGTCCTGATCGGCCCGGACGGCCTGGCGGCCGCGCTGGCCAAGGCCCGCGGCCACTAACAGACCTCGAGGTCAACCCAACCCCGGGCGGGGGCTCTAGCCGGCCCCTGCCCACAACCCGAAGGAGCACCGATGACTGACCTGATGGACCGCGAGTCCGCGCTGGACGGCCTGGTGGAGCGCGGCGACGCGCTCCACACGGTGATCGAGAAGGTGGGCGAGTATGCGCCCGTCGTCGCCGAGATGATGGAACTGCTCACCACGGCCTCGGACCAGGTCACCGACGGGCAGCTGGACGAGTTCGCCGACCAGTCCCTGGACCTGCGCCGCACCAACATGGCCATCCTCGTCGCGCTGCTGCACGACGCCTTCCTCAGCCTGGGCGCCCTGCTGGCCACGATCGACATGGACGAATGGCTCGGCGAGGACGACGCCATCAGCGCCGCCCGCGACGCCCTGGACGGCCTGGCCGGGGCCCTGGCCACCATCACCGCACGCATCCGCCCCGCAGGCGGCCGCGAGTAGCCAGCCCGGGCCCGGACCGCGCCATGCGGTCCGGGCCCTTCTCGGCCCGCCGAATCACACCCGACCCGCTTCTCTCACCGCTCGCATCGGCCACGTCGTCGCCGTGGAGGAAACCCCATGAGATCTGCCCGCGCCTATCCGCGCCCACGACGCCACGCGTCCAGGACGGCCACCCGATGACCAAGCCTCCGCTGCGCGTGCTCGACGGCGGCCAGGACGACCAAGAACCCACCCGCTCACTCCCCCACGACCTCGCAGCCGAACGCCAGGTACTCGGGGCGATGATGCTCTCGGCCCGCGCCGTGGTCGACGCCCGCGAGGTCCTGGACGGCAACGAGTTCTACCGGCCCGCGCACCAGGAGATCTGGCAGGCCGTCTGCGACCTGGCCGACCGCGGCGACCCCTGCGAGCCGACCGCCGTCGCGGCAGAACTCGGCCCGCGCCGCCTCACCAAGGTCGGCGGCGGCCCCTACCTGCACACCCTCATCCAGGACACGGTGTCCTCCGCCCAGGCCGGCTACTACGCGCACCGGCTGGCCGATCTCGCCTACGCCCGCACCGTCGCGATGACCGGAATCCACCTCACCCAACTCGGCCATCAGGCCGCAGGCGGCGACGCCCTCGACCTCCGCGCCTCCGTCACCTCGGCCGTCCAGGAAATCACCGCACCGGACACCCGAGGCTGGCCGACACCCACACCCCTTGAAGCCACCCGCGAGCTACCAACGTTTCCGCTGCCGATGCTGCCGGACTGGCTCGCCGAATACACCGCCCGACTGGCCGAACAAACCCAGACCCCGCCCGATCTGGCCGGCTGTCTCGCCCTGGCCGTTCTCGCCGTCACCGCCGGCGGCAAGGTCTGGGTCCAGGCGCGCGGCTGGCGCGAACCGACCAACCTGTTCACCGTCATCGCGCTCGGCCCCGGCAACCGCAAGTCCGAGGTGTTCGCGGCCATGACCGCACCGATCCGCGCTGCTGAGGCAAGGCTCTGCGACCAGGCCCAGCCCTACATCACCGATATCGCCATCCAGCGGCGCGTCGCCGAGGCCGACATGGAGAAGGCCGAGAAGGCCGCGATCAACGCCGTCGATGCCATCGTCCGTGAGCAGCACCTGGCCGACGCGCGCATCGCCGCCGAACGCCTCCAAGAGCTGCAGATACCGGCCGAGCCGCGGTTGTTCTCCGACGACGCCACACCCGAAGTCCTGACCTCACTACTTGCGCAGCAAGGCGGGCGGATGGCCGTGCTGTCCCCAGAAGGGGAGATCTTCTCGATCGCCGCCGGCCGCTACAGTGGCGCACCCAACTTCGCCGTCCTCAAGCATGGCCACGCCGGCGAAGGCATGCGCATCGACCGCGTCGGACGGTCCGCGGAAACCATCGAATCCGCGCACGTCACCCTCGGCGTTTGCACGCAACCCGACGTCCTGGCCGGCCTGGCCGACACCCCCCAATTTCGCGGCCAGGGCCTCCTCGGACGCCTCCTGTACTCCATTCCGGCCTCACTGCTCGGCTACCGCGACGCCGACCCCGAACTGATCCCCGCGCACATCGCCCAGACCTACACCGACATCCTCACCAGCCTCGTCACCCGACTGCACGACATCCCCGAACCGATCACCCTCACCTTCAGCGAGACCGGCCTCAGCGCCGTCCAAAGCCTGCTGCGCGAAACCGAGCCACGCTTCCGACCCGGCAACGACATGGCCCACATGCCCGACTGGGGAGGCAAGTTCGCCGGCGCCGTCGTCCGCATAGCCGGCCTGCTCCACCTCGCCCACCACCATCACGGCACCTGGACGCGTCCCATCACCGCCGAGACCTTCGCCTGTGCCCGCCAGATCGGCGACTACTTTCTCACTCACGCCCAAGCCGCATACGACCTCATCGGCGCCGATCCCGACCTGGCCGACGCCCGCGCCCTGCGCGACTGGATCGCCCGCACCGGCACCCACCGCTTCACCGCCAGCGACGCCGTCCAAACCCTGCGTCCCCGCTTCCGCAAGGTCGCCGACACTGAGGCGGGTCTGCGCGTCCTGGACGCTCATGGCTGGATCCGACGTCTCCCCAGTGCGCCACGTGCTAGCGGCCCCGGCCGCGCCCGCGCTTCGGTCTACGAGGTCCACCCCCACGCCCTCGAAGACGCTCCCAGGGACCCTTAACCCCGCCCCGGTGCCTGCTACGGACGGTCACCGCCGCCAGGTGCCGGACCCCGGACGGACCCCTGCATGCCTGCAAGTAATGCAGAGAAATCAATTGTTCTGCATTTCCTGCATGCCTGCAGCCGCACGCCCCATCTCACACCCCTCATTTCGGTCACTCACCGTGACGGCCACTTGAAGGAGATCAAGATGCCCAGAACCCCCGCCGCCAGCCCGGACGAACCCGACGACGCGGACGTCCCCAAGAGGAAGCGCCGACCCCAGGGGGACGGTGGCCTGCGGTGGAGCGAGAGCCGGCAGCGCTGGATCGCAGAGATCACCGTTGGCTACACCCCCGCGGGCAAGCGGATCGTGCGGACGGCCACCGACAAGACCAAGCGCCAGGCGCTCAAGAAGCTCCATGAGAAGCTGCGCGACCGCGACGACGGCCTGCCGAGCGAGGACACCCGGTACACCGTCCGGCACGCCGTCGAGAACTGGCTCGAATACGGTCTCGTGAACCGCGACGTCGAAACGAGGACCAAGTGCCAGAGCCTGGCCGACAACCACATCATCCCGAGCCTCGGCGCGCGGAAGCTGCGCGAACTGTCCGCCGACGATGTGGACGCCTGGCTCGCCGAGAAGGCCAAGCACCTCAGCACCGACACTCTTCGCCAGCTCAGATCCATCCTCAAGCGGTCCGTGGCTCGCGCCCAGGCGCGCGACAAGGTGAAGCGAAACGTTGTCCTGCTGTGCGAGGTACCGCGCGGGAAAGCCGGGCGTCCGTCCAAGTCACTGACGCTCGACCAGGCGGCCGCCGTTCTTGCCGCGGCGACGAATACCTCGATGTACGCCTACATCGTTCTGTCCCTGCTGATCGGTGCTCGCACGGAGGAGCTGCGCGCGCTCACGTGGACGCACGTCGACCTGGAGGGCCGGCCAGATGCTGAGCCGCCCGTCCCGCCGTCCATCAGGGTGTGGCGGTCGGTGCGCGCCGGCGGCAAGACCAAGACGAAGAAGTCCAGGCGCACGCTGGCGCTGCCCATGCGATGCGTGGAGGCCCTGCGCTTTCAACGCCAACTGCAGGACGAGCAGCGCCAGGCGGCCAGCACCGCTTGGCAAGAGCACGGCCTGGTCTTCGCGTCCACCGTGGGCACTGAGCGGAACGCCAACAACGTCCTGCGTTCCTTCCGGGCTGTCCTGGCGAAGACGGACTTGAACCCGGACGAGTGGACGCCGCGGGAGCTACGGCACAGCTTCGTGTCGGTCCTGTCGGACGCCGGCGTCCCCATCGAGGAGATCTCACGGCTGGCAGGCCACAAGAGCACGGAGGTCACCGAGACGGTCTACTGGCACCAGATCCGGCCCGCGCTGCTGGCCGGCGCCGAGGCCATGGACGACGTGTTCCCCGTCGCTGCCGAGGACGCCTAGTCAGGCAATGTGTCAGGCAGTCATGCAGAAGGCCCATCGCGAGTGGTCGCGATGGGCCTCTGACCTGGGAGCCGCCTATCGGAATCGAACCGATGACCTATTCATTACGAGTGAATCGCTCTGCCGACTGAGCTAAGGCGGCGTGCCGTGCGGGGCACGGCGGGAAGAAGTCTACCGGGTGTTGGGGGTGGGTGTGCACCGGTTAATCAGCGGCAGGTGGTCCCGGACTTGGGCGGGTCGGTGGTGATCAGGTAGTTGTCGGTGGCCTTGGTGATGCAGGGGTTGCCTTGCAGGTAGGCGGTGTGGCCGTCGCCGTCATAGGTGAGGAGGACGCCGCTCGAGAGCTGGCCGGCGAGGCTCTGGGCCCACTTGTAAGGGGTGGCGGGGTCGCGGATGGTGCCGATGACGACGATGGGGGCCGCGCCCTTGGCGGTGATGGGTTTGGGGGCCTGCTTGGTCTGGGCGGGCCAGTAGACGCAGGGGAGGCCGCCCCAGACGACGAACGGGCCGAAGCGGGGGGCGACCTTCTTGGCCTGTTCGGCGGCCTTGCCGTAGGCGGCGAGGTCTGGGGGGTTGGGCTTGTCGACGCAGTTGACGGCCATGTTGGCGTCGGTCTGGTTGCTGTAGGTGCCGTCGGGCTTGCGTTCGACCATCTCGTCCGCGAGGGCCAGGAGGAGGGTGCCGTCGTTCTTCTGCATCGCCTGCGTCAGGGCTTGGCGCAGGACGGGCCAGTACTCCTTGACGTACAGGGCTCGGGCGATGCCCATCACGGCCAACGACTCGGTGACCTTGCGGGAGTCGCGCGTGTTGCTGAGGGGCTTCTTGTCCGTGGCGTTGAGGAAGGAGGAGACCTTGCTTACGACCTCGTCCGACGTGGCGCCGAAGGGGCAGCTGCCCGACTTGACGCAGTCGTCGGCGAAGGCGCGCAGGGCGGTCTCGAAGCCCTTGGCCTGCTCGATGAGGAGGTCGGTGGAGGAGAGCTTCGGGTCGACGGCGCCGTCCAGGACGAAGGCCCGGATGTTCTTGGGGAACTGCTCGGCGTAGAAGGCGCCCAGGTACGTGCCGTAGGAGGCGCCGTAGTAGGTGAGCTTCTGGTCGCCCAGGGCTGCGCGTAGGACGTCCATGTCGCGGGCGGCGTTGACCGTGCCGACGTAGGGGAGTTCCGAGTCGGCCTTGGCCTTGCAGCGCTGTGCGAAGGCCTTGCTCTCGGTGCCCAGGGTGTTGGTCTCGTTCGGGTCGTCCGGGGACGCGTCGGTGGCGAAGAACTCGTCCAGTTGGGGGCCGGTGTTGCAGCGGACGGGGTCGCTGGCCGCCACACCGCGCGGGTCGAAGCCGACGATGTCGAAACGGCGGCGCAGGTCGTTGCCGAAGGAGCGGGCGGCCTGGCGGACGAAGTCGACCCCGGAGCCGCCGGGCCCTCCGGGGTTGGTGAGCAGGGAGCCGATCCGGTCGTTCTTGTCTTCGGCCGGGAGCCTGATGACCGAGATGCCGACCTTCTCGCCGGACGGCTTGGTGTAGTCCAACGGGACCTGCACGGTCGCGCACTGGAATCCGTTGCCGCAGCCCTTCCAGGACGGCTTCTGCCCGTAGAACTGCCCGAGGCCCGCGGGTGCGCTCGCGGCCTGGGTGGTGTTCTTGTCGTCACCGCCGTCGCAGCCCGTGGCCGTGGCCAGGGCCAGCACGATGGCCACGCTGATGAACCTCGCTGCCCGCACCTGGACCCCGTCTCGTCGTAGCGGCACGTACGCCGCCGCCTACGCTACGTCGGGCCGGTGGTCGAGGGCCACTCTCCTCGGTATTCGTGTTCGATGCCGTCGAGCAGCCACTTGAGGCCCAACTCGAAGGCGTCGTCGTGGTGGAAGCTCGTCCCCAGGAAGGACTGGAGGTGGGGGAACTCCCCACGTTCCATCATCAGCCTCACGTAGGACTGGTCCAGGGGGCTCGACTGGACGGGCTCTCCGGCCGCCCCGTCGCGATGCTGCTCCATGATGGTGAAGCCCAGGACGTAATGGTCGATCGCCTTGACCACGGCCACCATGCCGTCCGGGTCGCCGGTGAGCCGGGCGGCCGCGGCCAGGGTCTGCTCGAGGTGGCGCAGGCCGTTGGGTCCGACGCGCCGGGAGCGGCCCGTGAGCTGGAGCATCCAGGGGTGCCGGAGGCCCGCCTCGAGCTCCTTCCGGGCGATCTCGGTGACCGCGTCGCGCCAGCCCTCCGGCTGCTCGCCCTGGACCAGCACCTCCGCGGTGACCTCGTCGCGCATCAGGTCGAGGAGGTCTTCCTTCGCGTCGATGTGCGTGTAGAGGCTCATCGCCCGGACGCCCAGGTCGCTCGCGACGCGGCGGATGGACACCGCGTCGAGGCCCTCGGCGTCCGCCACCTTGATCGCCGCCTCGACGATCGCCTCGCGTGTCAGCTTCGGTCGCCGCCCGCCGCGCGGGCGCGTCCACACATCGCCTGACCTCGGTGTTCCCGGCACACCAGGGATCGTACGCGATACGCCGTACCGATACGGTGTACGGAACGATCGATACGCTGTACGGTGAGATCGATACACCGTACGGAAACTCAAAGGGGAACGCGATGAGCACGACCGGTACCGCACCGCCCGCCCGCGCGGCGGCTCTCGACCCGCACCTGCGCAGGCTCGCCGTGGTCGTGGTGCTCGGCGCGATCATGACCGTGCTCGACAGCACGATCGTCAACGTGGCGATCACGGCGCTCGGCCGGGACTTCGGCACCTCGCTGTCGACCGTCCAGTGGGTCATGACCGGCTACACCCTCGCCCTGTCGATGGCGATCCCGCTGACGGCGTGGTCGGTGCGGCGGTTCGGGGCCCGCACCATGTGGCTGGTCTCGCTCTGCCTGTTCATCGGCGGGTCGCTGCTGTGCGGGCTCGCGTGGTCGGTGGCCGCGCTGATCGTGTTCCGCGTCCTGCAGGGGTTCGGCGGTGGGATGCTGATGCCCGTCGGGCAGACGATGCTCGCCCGGGAGGCGGGCCCCGAGCGGATGGGCCGCGTGATGAGCGTCATCTCGGTGCCCGCGATGCTGGCGCCGGTGCTCGGCCCGCTGCTCGGCGGCGTGATCGTCGACAACCTGAACTGGCGCTGGATGTTCTTCGTGAACGTCCCGTTCTGCGCGCTGGCGCTGGTCGCCGCCCTGCGGATGCTGCCGCGCGACGAGGAGCGCGGTGGGGACGCCCGGCTGGACGTCGTCGGCATGCTGCTCCTGTCCCCCGGCCTCGCGGCCCTGGTGTACGCGCTGTCGCAGGCAGGCGACGGGGGGAGCCTGACCGGCGGACGCTTCCTCGGCCCCGCGGCCGCCGGCGGCGCCCTCGTCGCCGCCTTCGCCGCGCACGCCCTCCGCAAGGGCGACGGCGCCCTCATCGACCTGCGCCGCCTCGGCACGCGGGCCTTCACAGCGGCGACCGGGGCGTTCTTCCTCTACAGCGCCGCGATGTTCGGCCTGATGATCCTCGTACCGCTGTTCGCGGGCATCGCCCGCGGGGATTCGGCCCTGGAGGCGGGACGGCTGCTGGCCCCGATGGGGCTCGGCGGCATGGCCACCATGGCGGTGTCGGGGCGGCTCGCCGACCGGATCGGCGCGCGGTGGCCCGCCTTCGGCGGCATCCTGTGCGTGCTCGCGGGCACCGTGACCCTCACCACCCTCTCGCCCCGCGGCGGAAACACCGTGATCATGGTCGCGATGCTGGTCATCGGGCTCGGCCACGGAATGATCGCCCCTTCGCTGATGGCGATGGCCTATCAGGGACTGCCCCGGGACGCGGTACCGGCGGCGACCACCGGGGCGAACATCCTGATCCGCATCGGCAGCTCGTTCGGGACGGCGGCGACGGCGGTCATCCTGCAGATCGCGATCCGCGGCCAGATCCCCGGCGCGTCCGGGGGCCTCGAGGAGGCCGCCGCGCACCGCACGGCGGAGACACCCGCGCTCCTGACGAACGCCTTCACCCAGACGTTCTGGTGGGTGGCGGCGTTCGCGCTGGTCGCGCTGGTCCCCGTCTTCGCCGTCCCGCGCAGGCCGGAACGAGCCGCGACCACCGCCGCGGCCTGACCAGGCCCTCCCCGACCCGCTCGCGAAGGCGGCGCCGGGCGGTCAGCCGCCGCCCGTCTGCTCTGGCGGCGCGGGTGGGGCTTCTCGGCCTCCGCCATTGCCGCGCTTGGGCGCCAGCGAGGCGCAGGCCCGCATGGCCTTCTGCTCTGCCGCGGACCTCGTGGGCCTGTCGGTCGGAGCGCCGGAGGGGCGGCTTCCGGTCGGGGCCCCGCTGGGACGGGTCCCCGGAGCGCCGCTCGGACGGTTCGACGGGCGCGCGGACGGCGGCACTCCGCCGGGGGCGTTGCCGCCGTCCGGGAGATCGACACCCTGCTTCTCAAGGCAGGCGCGGAACGACGCCATGGGGTCGGCGCCCTTGTCCGGGCCCGCGGCGGTGTCGCCGCTCCCGCAGGCCGCGCTCAGCAGGAGCGTCCCTCCGACTGCCAGGACGCCGAGCATCCGGATCGCGCGTTCGTTGCCCATCGAGATTCCTCCTTGTTCGCCCGAGCGAGACGCCCTCGCCGGGAACCTGGCGCGGTCGGGACGGTCAGCGGCCGGAGCCTTCGTTCACGGCGGTCGCGGTCAGGGAGCCGTCGCGGCCTGGGGAGCCCTGGACGACGACGGTCGTGCCCGCGCCGAGGTCGCGCAGCCGGCCGTCCTCGAAGATGCGGAACTTGGTCGTGCCGGTGGTCTCGACCTTGACGGTCTCGCCGGACGCTGTGCGCAGGTACAGGGTTCTGCCGACGACCTTGGTCACCGTCCCGGCCGTCCCCGAACCGCCGGCGGCTGTGCCGGGTGCGCCGGGAGGCCCGCCGTAGCCGCCTCGTGGCGCCGAGGCACCGGGCGGGGCGCCGTACCCGTTGGTCCTGGTGCGGCCGCCCTCCGGTCCTCCGGCGATCGCACCGGACGATCCGTCCGAGGACCACTTGTGCGCCTGGACGCCACCCAGGAAGCCGGCGACCAGGATGACCCCGGCCGCGAGGTAGAGCGTCGCCCCTGGCCGGGGGCTCTGCGGTGTCCGCGCCGCCGGTCCGGGGCCGGGGTCGTCTGCGAAGGGCGAGGTCGCCAGGAGTTCGGCGTCCCCCATCTGTCCGTCAGGGGCCGGCGAGTCGGGGTGCTTCGGGTGCGTGGAAGGAGGCTCGGGCGGCATCGGGGTCCTTGGTCAGTCGTGGCGTAGAGCGTCTATGGGGCGGAGCTTGGCGGCGCGGTTGGCCGGGTAGCTGCCGAAGAACAGGCCGATCGCCACGGAGACGGCCAGGGCCAGGACGATCGACGAGGGCACCAGGACGGGCTTGACGCCGGCGATGGTGAAGAGGCTGCCGATGACGCCCGCGAGGACGCCGAGCAGGCCGCCGGTGAGGCTGAGGACGGTGGCCTCCGCGATGAACTGGCCGAGGATCGCGCCGCGCGGGGCGCCGACGGCCTTGCGGATGCCGATCTCGCGGGTCCGTTCGGTGACGGTGACCAGCATGATGTTGGTGATGCCGATGCCGCCGACCAGGAGGCTGATCGCCGCGACGGCGCCGAGCAGGACGGTGAAGGTCCGGCTCGACTCGCTGACCGCCGACTGCACGCTCGCCTGGCTGGAGACCGTGAAGTCGGCGGTGCCGGACGAGGCCGCGTCGTGGCGCTGGCCGATGATCTGGGTGACCTCCGCCTCGGCGGCGCCGACCGTGTCGCTGCCGGTGGCCTGGACGATGATCTGGTCGAGCGCGCCGTAGCCGGTGAGGGTCTCCTGGACGGCCGGGAGCGGCGCGACGGCGATGCTGTCCGGGTCGGAGAAGGTGGACGAGGAGGAGCCCGTCGCCTTGAGGACGCCGGCGACGGTGAAGCGGATCCCGCCCACGTCGATCTTCCTGCCGATCGGGTTCACCCGTCCGAACAGGTCGGATGCGACCGTGCTGCCGAGCACGACCGTCTTGCGCGCGGCGGTGACGTCGTCGGCGGTGAACGCGGCGCCGGACGCGAGGGTCTTGTTCGCGGCGGCGAAGTAGGACGGGGTCGTCCCGACGAACTGGCCGATGGTCGTGCTCGTGCCTTCATATCCCGCGGTGACGGACTGGCTGGTCACGACGGGCGACGCGGTCCTGACCGACGGGGCCCGGCCGGGGGCGGTGAGGGCCTCGGCGTCCTGCGCGGTGAGTTCGCGGGCCTGGGTGCGCGGGCCCGAGGCCTGGCCGGCCGTCCCGAAGCCGCCCGGACCGCCGCGGCCCGTGGTGGACGGGGTGACGGTCAGGGAGTCGGCGCCGAGCCGCTGGATGCTCTTCTTGATCTGCTCGGACGAGCCGTTGCCGACCGCGACGAGCAGGATGACGGCGCCGACGCCGATCAGGATGCCCAGCGTGGTGAGGGCGCTGCGCAGCTTGTTGGCCGACAGCCCGCGGACGGCGAAGCGCAGGATCTCCAGGGCGCTCACCCGGCCTCCCCCGGTGCCGGGGGCGCGGCGTGCGGCCGGGTGGCGGCGGGCGCGGCGAGGGGGCACCATACGGCCTCCCGGCGGACGTCCTCCACGATCCGGCCGTCCACGAGGCGGACGATCCGCTTGGCGTGCGCGGCGACGTCGTCCTCGTGGGTGATCACGACGATGGTGCGGCCGGCGCGGCCGAGCCGGTCGAAGACGCCGAGGACGTCGGCGGTGGAGGCGCTGTCGAGCGCCCCGGTCGGCTCGTCCGCGAGGAGCAGCGTCGGCGCGGTGACCAGGGCGCGGGCGACGGCGACGCGCTGCTGCTGGCCGCCCGACAGCTCGCTCGGCTCGTGCCGGGTGCGGTCGGCGAGGCCGACCTCGCGCAGGGCGGCGAGGGCGCGGCGCCGCCGGTCGGCGCCCCTGAGCCCGCCGTAGGCGAGGGGCAGTTCGACGTTGGCCTGCGCGGTCATCCGCGGGATCAGGTTGAACGACTGGAAGACGAACCCGATGCGGCGGTTGCGCAGGGTCGCGAGGTCGCGCTCGCCGAGGCCGACGACGTCGACGCCGTCGAGGAGGTAGCGGCCGGCGCTCGGCACGTCCAGGCAGCCGATGATGTTCATCAGCGTCGACTTGCCCGAGCCCGACGCGCCCATGATCGCCACATGGTCGCCGCGCTCCACGGTCAGCGAGACGCCCCGCAGCGCGTGGACGGCCGTCTCGCCCGTCCCGTACACCTTGGTCACGTCCCGCAGGTCGAGGACGGGCGGGACGCGGGCGGGCTCCGGCGCGGTCATCGGCGACCACCGCCGCCCGGCGCTCCGCCGCCGGGGGCGCCCCCGCCCGGCGCTCCGCCGAATCCGGGTCCACCGCCGCCCGGGATGCCGCGCTGGTTCGTGCCGCCGCTGCCGGACGTCGAACTCACGGCGACCTCGTCGCCCTCCTTCAGGCCCGAGCTGATCTCGGTGCCCTGGTCGCCCTTGACGCCGGTCTCGACCGTGGTGGTGACCTGGCGCCCGTCGCGGACGACCGTGACCGTGCTCTGGCCGCCGGCCGTCCTGACCGCCGCACTCGGCACGTAGAGGACGTTCTCCGCCCGCGCCACGGTGATCTCCACCGTGGCGGTCTGGCCGAGCCTGACCCCGGCCGGGACGTCCCCGAGCGCGATCACGGCCGGGAACTTCACGACGTTGTCGGTGGTCGCCGGCGCCGCGCCGATCGCGGTGATCCTGCCTGTCGCGGTCGTGCCGGTGAGCGCGTCGAAGGTGACCGCGGCGGTCTGGCCCACTTTCAGCTTGGTGGTGTCGGCCTCGGTGAACTGCCCCTCGACCTGGAGGTGCGCGGTGTCGGCGAGCTCCACGAAGCCCGAGCCGGACGACGAGGTGGTGGTGGAGGAGGAGGGCGAAGAGGCGCCGGTGCCGGATCCCGAGGAACCCGATCCTGAGCCCGAGGAGGATGAGGACGAGCCACTCGAACCGCCGCCCACCGTCCCGTTGACGGCGGTCACCGTCCCGGCGAACGGGGCCTTCAGGACGGTCCCCTGGTACGCGCGCAAAGCGGAGTTGTAGGAGTTCTTCGCCTGGACGTAGCCGGCGTACCCCTTCTCGGACGAAGTGTCCCCGTCGGCGGCGACGGCCAGGTTCGCCTTGGCGGCGTCGATGTTCTCGAGCGCCTCGGTCTGGTTGAGGCGGGCCAGGACGTCGCCCGCCTTCACCTTCTGCCCCGCCCTGACGTAGATCTTGCGGACCGTCCCCGAGGCGCCGAAGGAAAGGGAACGGCTCCGGGCGCTCTCCACCGAGCCGGACGCCGACACCGAGGAGACCACCGTCCCGCGCGCGACGCGCGAGAGGCGGGTGGACGCGGCGGCGCCGTCGCCTCCGTCGCCGAGGGCGAGGTACGCGGTTCCGGCCCCGGCGGCGAGCAGCACGCCCAGCGCGCCGTTGACCAGGAGTGTCCGATTCATGCGGGTGAGGCTCGTGAAGGCTCATGTGGCGTTCGTGAGGCAAGGGTGAGAATCAGATGAAATAGGGCCTGGACCGGCGTGGTTGCCCGGAAATGGGCACATCGCGGAAGACCAGTCTCCGGGTCGAGGAGAGCGGCAAGCGCGTCCGGGCTTACCTCGGCGGCCATCTGGTGGCCGACTCGATACGACCGTCTCTCGTCTGGGAGATCCCCTACTACCCGACCTACTACTTCCCCGAGGTGGACGTGCGGGCCGAGCTCGTCGAGGACGGTCCGGGCAAGCGTTCACCGAGCAGGGGCGACGCGACCGCCTTCACGGTGAAGGTGGACGGCGCGCGGGCTCCGGGCGCCGCGCTCCGCTACAGCGAGCTGCCCGGCTTCGTCCGGCTCGACTGGGATGCGATGGACGCCTGGTTCGAGGAGGACGAGGAGGTCTTCGTCCACCCCCGCGACCCGTACACCCGCGTGGACGTGCTGGCGGCTTCGCGGCACGTCCGGGTCGAGGTGGACGGGGTGACGGTCGCGGAGTCGTCCAGCCCGCGGCTGCTGTTCGAGACGGGCCTGCCGGTGCGCTACTACCTGCCGAAGCCGCATGTCCGGATGGATCTGCTCGAACACACCGACACCGTCACGCACTGCCCGTACAAGGGCACCGCGGAGTACTGGTCGGTGCGGGCGAACGGCACGCGGCACGCGGACCTGGCGTGGTCGTACCGGACGCCACTGGACGAGAGCCGCAAGGTCGCCGGTCTCGTCTGCTTCTACAACGAGAAGGTCGACATCTTCGTGGACGGGGTCTTGCAGGAGCGGCCGAAGACCAAGTTCTGAGGACGGTCCCTCACCGGCCGGGCGCGGCGTACCGTGCCCGGCCGACAATTTTCCCCTCGCCTTTTGTCAGCGGGCATCACATCAGTGAATGGAACATCATTCGATGGTGTGATGCCTGTCGCTTTGGCGGCGAATGCCTTGAATCTTCCCCGGGGCCTACGTGACCGTAGGTTACGCGAGCGTAAGTTAGCGCGCCCCCAGGGAGGAATCTTGACCATCGCACCGCGACGCTCAGGCCGCCCCGGCGCGGGACGGCGGATCGCGGCGGCCGCGCGGCTCCTGACGACGCCGCTCCTGCCGGAGGACTACCTCGGCCTGGTCAACCCGCTGTGGTCGACCGCCGAGCCGCGCGGACGGATCGAGGCCGTCCGGCACGAGGCCCCCGCCACCGCGACCCTGGTGATCAGGCCGGGCCCGGCATGGCCGGCCCACGCGCCTGGCCAGTGGGTCAAGGTCGGCGTGGACGTCGACGGCGTCCGGCACTGGCGGACGTTCTCGCTGTCGTCGCCGCCCCGCCCGGACGGCCGCATCACGATCACCGTCAAGGCCGCCCGCGACGGCCTCGTCTCCGCCCACCTCGTCGACAGGGTCCGGCCCGGGACGATCGTCGGCCTGTCACGGCCCGAGGGCGAGTTCACACTGCCCTCGCCCGTCCCCCGCAAGCTGCTGTTCGTGACGGCCGGCAGCGGGATCACGCCGGTCATGGCGATGCTGCGGCACCTGCGCGGCGCGTCCGACGCCGTGCTCGTCCACTCGGACCGGACCTCCGGGGACGTCATCTTCGGCGCCGAGCTCCGCGGGATGTCCGGAGTGCGGCTGCACGAGCGGCACACGACCCGCGACGGCCGCCTCAAGCCGTCCGACATACCCGACATCTGCCCCGACTGGGCGGAGCGGGAGGCCTGGGCGTGCGGCCCGGGGGACATGCTCGACGACCTCGCCGCGCACTGGCGGGCCGCGGGGCTCGAGGAGAGGCTGCGCGTCGAGCGGTTCCGCGCCGTCCTGGACGGCGGCGGAGGCGAGGGCGGACGGGTCACGTTCACCAGGAGCGGCGTCACGGCCGACGCGGACGGGGGCACGCCCCTCCTGGTCGCCGGGGAGGACGCCGGCGCGCTGCTGCCGAGCGGGTGCCGGATGGGCATCTGCCGGGGCTGTGTCGGGCGGCTGGCGTCCGGCAAGGTCCGCGACCTGCGCACCGGCGAGGTGCACGGCGACGAGGGCGAGATCGTCCAGACCTGCGTCTCGGCGGCGGCCGGGCCCGTGGAGATCGAACTGTGAAGGGAGCAGCATGACCGACCATCTGACGGCCGAGGACCACGACACCATCGCCGCCGAACTGGACGCGCTGCGCGAGGAGATCATGTCCGATCTCGGCGAGCGCGACGCGGACTACATCCGGCGGGTGATCCGCTGGCAGCGCGGCCTGGAGATCGGCGGGCGGGCGCTGCTGCTCGCCTCCTCGCTGCCGCCCGCCTGGATCGCCGGGACCGCGACGCTGGCCGTCGCGAAGATCCTGGAGAACATGGAGATCGGGCACAACGTCATGCACGGCCAGTGGGACTGGATGCGCGACCCGAAGATCCATTCCACGAGCTGGGAGTGGGACAACGTCTCGCCGGCCGAGCAGTGGAAGCACTCGCACAACTTCGTCCACCACACGTTCACGAACATCCTCGGCAAGGACAACGACGTCGGCTACGGCATCCTGCGCGTCGCCCCCGAGCAGCCGTGGTCCCCGGCGCACCTCGCGCAGCCGCTCTACAACCTGCTGCTGGCGATGTTCTTCGAGTACGGGGTGGCACTGCACGACCTGGAGATCGACAAGATCCGGGCCGGGACGGCCGACGAGGCGGTGACCAAGGAGAAGCTGCGCGCCATCGGCCGCAAGATCCGCCGCCAGTGGGGCAAGGACTACCTGGCGTTCCCGCTGCTCAGCGGCCCGCAGTTCGCGTCCACCCTGGCCGCGAACGCCACCGCGAACGTGGTCCGCAACGTCTGGGCCCACATGATCATCTTCTGCGGCCACTTCCCCGGCGACGTGGAGGTGTTCGAGGAGGAGCGCCTGGAGGGCGAGACGAAGGGCGAGTGGTACGTCCGGCAGCTGTGCGGCTCGGCCAACATCACGGGCGGGCGGCTGTTCCACCTGATGACCGGCAACCTCAGCCACCAGATCGAGCACCACCTGTTCCCGGACATGCCGAGCAACCGGTACGCCGAGATCGCCCCGCGCATCCGCGCCCTGTGCGACAAGTACGACATCCCGTACCACACGGGCTCGCTGTCGAAGCAGGTCACGGGCACGTGGAAGAAGATCTTCCGCTACGCGCTGCCCGGGGGGAGCCCGTCCACCGCGAAGGCGGAGGACGTCTGAGGCGACCGAGTCAGCCGAGAGCCTGGGCCACGGGGAGGTGAAGGCGCGCCGGGTCGTTCGCGATCGGCGCGCCGTACTCCATGACCGTGGTGGTGAAAGCGGGGCGCAGGCCGTGCCGGCGCGCCCAGTCGACCAGTTCCGGATGCCGGTGGTCGATGTCCAGGCGGATCGGCCCGGCCGGGACGATCTCCTCGACCAGCGCGATCGCGGTCTCGGCGTCCTGGGCGGTGACGGGGCCGACGACCGCCCGCTCGTCGTTCCACCACACGCCCCCGAAACCCTTGACGCCGGTTCCGTCCCTGACAACGTGGAAGGTCTCGCAGAACGACGGCAGCCCTTCGACGAGCCGTGAGCGGTCGGCCCCGAAGACCTCGGTGTCCAGCGCGTGGACGGCGGGCATGTCCGCCGCCTCCGCCGGCACGGAAACACCCCGCTTGGACGGCCCTGCTCCTGTGCCCGTGTAGGTCGTGCACAGCCCTACGGCGCGGAACCCCAGACGCTCGTACAGCGGGCGCCCGTATTCGGTGGCGGTCAGGCAGAAGCTCTTCGTGTCGGTGTTGTCCATGACGTGCCGCATGATGCGGCCGCCCAGACCCCGCCGTTCGTAACGCTTGGCCACCAGCACCATGCTGATGGCCGCGACGTCCTTGCCGTATGGGGTCGACACCGTCGCCGCGGCGAGTTCGCCGTTCCCGTCGTCGATCCCGTAGACGTCGCCGACCGAGAACAGGAACCGCCACTTGCGGTCCTCGCGGCCCCACTCGCGGTCTTCCGCGAGCCGCTGGCAGGCGGCCAGATCGTCCTGCCCGAGTCGTCGTGCGGGCCTGTCCCAGTCCATGGGGCGGACGCTAGGGCGGCCGCCCCAGGCGGCACAACCGAATTACGCGGCATTACCTCTCGCGTCATCGCCTACACGACCTCTCCGGCGAGATCGTCGAGGTGCTGAGAACAACGACCTGAGGAGAACCATGTCGCACACGGCGACTCCAATGGCGGGACGGCACCCGCGCGAGGCCGCGCCCCCGCCCGCCGCGTCCTTCGGCGCGCTGCTCGTCCTGCTCACCGGCGTTTTCATCACCACCCTCGACTTCTTCATCGTGAACGTGGCGATCCCCGACATCCAGACCGACCTGCGCGCCGGCGCGACCGCGATCCAGTGGGTCGTCGCCGGGTTCGGGCTGGCGCTCGGCAGCGGCCTGATCACCGGCGGCCGCCTCGGCGACCTGGCCGGACGCCGCCGGATGTACGCGCTCGGCCTCGCGGTCTTCACGGCCGCCTCGCTCGCGTGCGGGCTCGCCCCGTCCCCCGGCACGCTGATCGCCGCCAGGGTCGTGCAGGGGGTCGCGGCCGCGCTGCTGATGCCGCAGGTTCTCGGGATCATCAACGGCGTGTTCACCGGGGAGGCGCGGGCCAGGGCGTTCACCGCCTACGGCCTCGCGCTCGGGCTTGGCGGCGTGTTCGGGCAGCTCATCGGCGGTGCGCTGATCCAGGCCGACCTGTTCGGGACCGGATGGCGCAGCATCTTCCTGATCAACGTCCCGGTCGGGCTCGTCACGCTCGCGCTGATCCGCCGGACCGTCCCGTCCCAGCCCCGCACGGCCGGAACCCGCCTGGACGTCACGGGGACCGTCCTGGTCACCCTCGGCCTGATCGCGCTCGTCCTGCCCCTGATCGAGGGACGCCGCCTGGGCTGGCCCGCCTGGACGTGGGCCTCGCTCGCCGCGTCGGCCGTCCTGCTCGCCGCGTTCACCCTGTCCCAGCGCCGTAGCAGCGCACCCCTCGTGGCGCCCGCGCTGTTCCGCGAGCCCGCGTTCCGCGTCGGCAGCGCCTTGGCGCTCGTCTACACCCTGGCGATGGCGTCCTTCTTCCTCTACCTCGCCCTGTACCTCCAGCAGGGACGCGGCCTCAGCGCCCTGGAATCTGGCCTGCTCTTCGTCGCCCTGGGCGCGGGCTACTTCGCCGCCTCCACCCGCGCCACGGCCGTCGCCGCCCGTCTGGGACGCCAGGCCCTCGCGCTGGGCGCCGCAGTGCAGGCAGCCGGCTGCGTGCTCCTGCTCGACGCGATCGGCCACCCCATCGCCTGGCTCATCCCGGGCCTGGCGCTCGTGGGGGCGGGGATGGGCTTCGTCCTGGCCCCGCTGTCGGCGCTCGTCCTGTCCGGTGTGACCGACCGGAACGCCGCCTCGGCCGCCGGCGTCCTGTCGACCGCCCAGCAGGTCGGCAACGCCCTCGGCGTCGCGCTCGTCGGGATCGTCTTCTACGGCGCGCCGGGCGAGGTCGCGGACGCCTTCCGCGCGTCCCTCTTCCCCGTCATGGCCTTCTGCGGCGTCACCGCGGCCCTCGCCCAGCTCCTGCCCAAGCGCTAGTACACGCTGACACCGAAGGCGCTGAGCACCGGTGAGACGGGCTGGAAGTAGGACACTCCGCCGCTGGTGCAGTTCCCCGACCCGCCGATCCCCAGCCCGACCGCCGTGCCGCCCGAGAAGTACGGGGCCCCGGGGCCGTCCCCGGGCTCCGTGCACACGTTCGTCCTCGCCAGCCCGCTGATCGTCCCCTGGGGGAAGCTCACGGTCACGTTGACCGCCGTCACGCTGCCGCAGCGCACACCCGTGGTGGGCCCGCTGCGGCAGACGCGTTGCCCGACCGTCGGCCTCCCCGCCGCCGTGATGTCCTGGGACCCGGGGTAGAGGTACACGCTCCCGGGCCTCTCCACCGAAGGCTCGACGTACCGGACGAGAGCGACGCCGCCGGTCGTGGCCGAGACGACCGTCCCGAGCTGGACGGTCAGCCCAGGATCGGCATAGATCGTCATGCCGACCTGTGCGCAACCGCCCGCGGTGAGGAAGTAGTACGTCCCGCTCTGCCGCACGTTGAACCCGAGGACGCAGCGCACTCCCCCGGCCCCGTAGACCGCCTGGCCGCCCTCCGCGCCCGGGGCCGCGAGGGCCCGGACGCCCGGCGAGGCGGACGCGCCCGGGCAGCCGGCGACCAGGACGGCGGCGATGCCCGCGACCAACGTCGCGATGCGCAGTCTCACGGAGGACCTCCCGCGGGGAAATGGCGCCTTGCCCGGAATGGTGCGCAAACCCGGGCGTCGCGACAAGGGGAGGAAGCTGCCAACGCTGCGCGCGACCGTATATCAACATCACGCCGCACCCCTCCCGAGAGACCGGACGGCCCGGAGGGCGGGCTGGTCGGCCCTGAGTACGACGGGCCGCGCCGTCTAGGTACGGACGCCCATCCGCCGCGACTTCCCTCGGCGCAGGACGAGTCGACCGTTTCGGGATGGAGAGCCCATGAGAATCCGCTTGCCGAAAACCTGTGCCGTCGCCCTGCTCGTTCTGGCCGGTTGCGGATTGCCGGCCGCGGAGTCGGAGCCCCTGAGGCCCAGGGCCGGAGGCGCCCAGTGGCGGACGGAGGTCGAGGACGCCTCCCTCCGGCGCACCCCCACCGGCACCTGGACCCGGAAAAGGATCTGGACGTCCCGCTTCGACGACTTCGAGGCCCGGGCCATCAGCCGCATTCCGGGCAGCAAGCGCATCCTGGTCACCGGCATGAACGACGAGAGGGGCGCCATCCTCTCCACCCCTTGACCCCTCGTCAGGCGGGGTCTTCGGGGGTGGGGTCGTAGTGGGCTTCGTGTTGCTGGCGGGGGGAGCAGACCGAGGCGGAGGGGCAGGAGCAGCGGCGGGAGCCCACCTTCACCGTCACGCGGTCGCCGGGGACGTTGTAGCCGATGACCTGGCCCTCGCCCTCCGGGGTGCTGACGCGCGAGCCCAGGCGCGGCGCCTTCTCCTTGAACTCCATGTAGAGGGGGTGCTCGTACTTGAGGCAGCACATCAGGCGGCCGCAGGCGCCGGCTATGCGGAGGGGGTTGACCGGGAGGTCCTGGTCCTTCGCCATGCGGACGGAGACGGGCTCGAAGTCCTTGAGGAAGGTGGCGCAGCACAGGTCGCGGCCGCAGGGGCCGATACCGCCCTGGAGGCGGGCCTCGTCGCGGGGGCCTACCTGGCGCAGTTCGACGCGCGCCTTGATGCCGCGGGCGAGGTCGCGGACGAGGGCGCGGAAGTCGACGCGGTGCGGGGCGGTGAAGTAGATCTTGAAGACGTTGTCGGTGTCGAGGTAGTCGACGCCGATGACCTTCATGGGGAGCTCGTGCTTGCGGATGAGCCGCTTGGCGATGGAACGGCCCTCGGCGCGGCGGCGGCGGTTGGCCTCGTCGCGGGCCAGGTGCTCGTCGGTGGCGGGTCCGGCGCACTCGGGGAGGCCGTCGATGTCCTCGGAGACCCACTGCGGCGCCCACACGCACTCGGCGACCTCGGGACCCGACTCGGTGGGGACGAGGACCTTGTCGCCGACCCTGGGGCTGTGCGAGCCCGGATCGAGGTAGAACAGCCGGCCGTAACGGGTGAAGCTGACGGCCATCACCATGCCCACGGTTTCGCTCCGTTCGCCCGGTTTTGCGACCTACTCTAGGTCTCACCAGGCGGCGTCGGCGAGATCCTCTCCCGGGACGGTCGGAACGCCCTGCGCGTAGAGGTCGCCTGCGGTCACCATGAGGCCGCGGCCGGTGTGGGCTATGTCGAGGCCGGTGGGCAGCCCCTTCACCTTCTGGGTCCACAGGGTCTTGGTGGGGTTCCCCTGCAGCGTGTAGGTCTGGAGCGTCAGTTCGGAGTTCTTCGCCACGGCCGCGATGAGAGAGTTGCCGTCCCGGCTCAGGACGGCGTTCGAACTGCCCTTGGGCAGGGCCATGGCGGCCTTGCTGGTCTTGAGGTCTCCTGCGGCGCCGCTGGTGTCGAGGGTGCGGACCTGGTGCGCCGCAGAGCCGACCGGACTCCACACGAAGGACAGCGTGGTGCCGGACCAGGAGAGGCTTCCGACACGGGCGCGCAGCTTGGTCGTCCACACCTTGTGGACGCCGGTCTCCGGCGAGAGCACGTCCACGCGGGCGCGTGTGCCCCTGTAGGTGACGTAGGCGATCTGTGCGCCGTCCGGGGTCACGGCGAGGTCCGACCAAGCGGAGAAGCCACCAGGGACGGTGGCCTTGGGGACGGGCTTGAGGTCCTTGGGGCGCCCATCGTCCAGGCGTAGGCGCTGGAAGGTGACGTCACGGTCTCCGGGGGTCGCGACGATGTACGAGCCGTCCTTCAGGGCGGCGACGCGGTGGAAGCGGCGGCCCTGGGGGGCGGCCACGGGGAGCCCCACGTTCGCCCCGGTGCCCACGTCCCGGACGAGGAGCGACGTGCCCTGCTTGCCCACGCCGACGACGACGGTCGGCTCGGTCTTCTCGGCCTTGGCCGCGGGCTTGGCCTCGTGCTCCTTCTCGGCGGCACGCTGGTGGCGGTGCACCGTGTCGACGCCGCCGCCGATGAGCAGCGCGGCGGCCGCGGCCATGCCGAGGGGGACGAGGCCCTTCCAAGAGCCGAGACGTGTACCCGGGTCCTCGCGCCTGCCGTCGTCCATGGGGTTTGCCAACCTGCCCTTCCTGCCGGATCGCCCGTCGTTTCTACCGCATCTGCAACGCGACAAAAACCCATAAAGGCGGAGTTAACCAAGTCGTGAGCCCCGTCAGCCGAGCGAAGCGCGCGCGGCCTCGACCAGAGACGCCCGGTACGACCCGCCGAACAGCGCCACGTGGACGAGCAGCGGGTGCAACTGGTGCAACGGGACGCGGGAGCGCCATCCGTCCGCCAGGGGCGCGGCCTCATCGTAGGCGCCGAGGACGGTATCGAGGTGCGGTGTCCCGAAGAGCGCCATCATCGCGAGGTCGGTCTCGCGGTGCCCGCCGTGCGCGGCCGGGTCGACCAGCAGCGCCCGATCGCCCGTCCACAGGATGTTCCCCGACCACAGGTCGCCGTGGATGCGGGACGGCGGCTCCGGCGGCCCGGCGATCGCGTCGATGCCGGACATGACGCGCTCGACCAGGCGGACGTCCTCGGACGAGAGGTGCCGGGCGCCGAGGCGGAGGAACGGTTCGAGGCGGCGTTCGGCGTACCAGGCGGGCCAGGGGCGGTCGTCAGGGGTGTTGTCCAAGGGGAGGTCGGCGATGAAGCCGTCCCAGGGCGCGCCGTAGACGCCCGGGCGGTTCGCGGTGTGCAGGGCGGCCAGTTCCCGTCCCAGGCGCTCGGCCGCCTCGCGGGACGGCGAGGACGTCGGCAGCCACGGCAGGACGAGCATGCGGTCGTCGGCCGCGACGACCTCGGGGACGGGCGCCCCGGGGCCCGCCTCCCCCAGCCAGCGCAGCCCGGCCGCCTCCGCCGCGAACACGGCCGCCTGGTCGCGGGCCGCCTTCACGAACACGTCGCGGCCGTCGGCCAGGGCGGCCCGGTGCAGCGTCCAGGAATGGCTGGAGCCGAGGTCGTGCACCTTCTCGACCCCGGTTCCGAGCAGCCGCTCCAGCCGCACCGCGGTCAGGCCTCCTTGAGCGCGGCGCGGATCTCCTCCAGCAGCGCGGGCATGGCCGCCTCCACCTGCTCCAGGACGAGGTCGAAGTCGGCGCGGCCGCCGTAGTAGGGGTCGGGGACGTCGAGGTCGCCGTCCGCGTCCGGGTCGAACTCGCGCAGCAGCCTGATCTTGCCGCGCGCCTCCCCGTCCGGCGCCATCGCGCGCAGCGCCCTCAGGTGGCCCTCGTCGAGGGCGAGGATGAGGTCGTACCGGTCGAACCAGTGGTCCTCGAACTGCCGGGCGATGTGCGCCGACCGGTAGCCGGCCCGCGCCAGCGCCGCGACCGTCCGGTCGTCGGCCCCGTCGCCCACGTGCCAGCCGCCGGTGCCCGAGCTGTCCACCTCGACGTCCAGGCCCTCCTCCTCGACGTGGTGGCGCAGGACCCACTCGGCCATCGGGGAGCGGCAGATGTTGCCCGTGCAGACGAACGTGACTCGGTACGGCATCCCTCCATGATGCACGAGGGGCCGGCGGCCGGTGACCCCCGCGAAGGCCGGGCGGCCCGAGAAAGAACGCGACCCCCGGCCGGAGCCGGGGGTCGCGTCCTGGGGTGGTCCAGGCGGGGTCAGCGCGAGACGGCGTGCAGCGCGTCCACGATTCCGTTGCCGAAGAACCCGTTCTGCTGCTTCGAGCCCTCACAGGTCTGGGTCGAAGTGTGCTTCACCCACTGGCCGTTCGACTGGGTGTACCAGACGTACTCGACCGTCCGCGGGCTCGGGCACTCCTTGGGGGTCGCGGTGCCGCGCAGAACCTGCTCCACGAGGCGCGGGTCCATGGTCAGGCCGCCGCCGCGGTCCTTGCGCCCGTACTTGCTGATGATCAGCGCGGCGACGCCGACCGCGTGCGGGGAGGCCATCGAGGTGCCCTGCAGCGACTGGTAGTAGGCGCACTTGTCGCCCTTGCAGCTGCGGATGATGGACGCCAGCTTCGGCGTGCCGTCGTCGTTCAGCTCGCCGCGCTCCTTCGCGAGCCGCTCGGGGTAGGCAGCCCAGATGCCGCCGTTGTTGTCCGGACGCTGGTCGGCGTTGTCGACCTTGTCGCCGCCGGGCGCCGCCACCGCGACGTAGCCGTTGCCGAAGCTGCTGTAGTACGACTTGCGGCCGCTCGGGCCGGTGGCCGAGATCGGGATGACGTTCTCACCCTCGGACGGCATCGACACGCAGCTCGCCGGGACCGTGCGCTCGTGCGGCTCCTCGCCCGGGGTGGACGGGAAGTCGGGGCTGCTGTCGTCGACGTTCGTCTTGGTGTAGTCGACGAGGTCGTTGCCGGCCGCGGAGATCAGGGTGACGCCGCCTCGGTGCGCGAAGTCCAGGGCGCGCTGGGCGGCCTTGATGATCGTCCGCTGCTCCAGCTGGTCCTCGGGGCTGTCGGCGGGGTTGTTGCCGCAGTTCCACAGCCACGGGTCGATGTAGTACGACATGTTGACGACGTCGATGCCGTTCTTGGCCGCGTAGGTCAGGCCGTCGACGGTCGGCTGGAGGAAGAAGTAGCCGGAGTCCTGGCCGACGCGCAGGTTGACGATCGACACGTTCGGCGCGACGCCGGCCATGCCGAGGCCGTTGCGCGGCGAGGCGATCGTGGACGCGACGTGCGTGCCGTGGTCGTTGTCGTCCCAGTCGCTCGGGTCGACGCACGACTTGAACTCGCAGGGCCCGTCGACCTCGTTGCCGTTGGCGTCGGTCGGGATGTCGTGGGTGAAGTTGCGGCTGAGCTTGCGGTTGAAGTTCGGCGCGATGTCCGGGTGGTCGCCGTCCACACCGGTGTCGAGGACGCCGACCAGCACGCGCCGGTCACCGGGCTCCTTCTTGTAGGAGCCGTCCGCCGTGGCGTGGATCTGCTTCATGTCCCACTGGAGGTCCGCCAGGGGGTCGGCGTCCTTGGAGGGCTTGCCCGCGGGAGCGGTCCTGCTCGCGGCGCCGCGGCCGGTGCCGTTGAGCTTCTCGACCTTCTCGGCCTTCTTCTTGGTCTTCGGCGCCTCGCCGATGACCCGGTTGTGGGCCACGCCCTCCAGGGCCCGCTGGTTCATCACGGCGTGGATGAACTCCGGGTTCTGGGACTTGACGGTCGCGACGCCCACGTCGCGGTTCTCGTGCACGACCTTGCCGCCCGCGGCCGTCACGGCCCTCTGGGCCTGGCCGGGGGAGACGCCTTCCTTGTAGAGGACGACGTACTCCGAGACCTCGCCCTTCGCCTGTGCTGGGCCCGGAGCTGCGGATGCTGGGAACGCGAGGGCCGTCACTGTGGTGACGGCGCACGCGGCGGAAATCAAGGCTCGCCGCAAGGCAGACCTCCTGGCTGGTGGGGGTTGACCAACCGGATTTCGGTTGATCGGCCAGCGAACGTTACGTGTGCGCCCGTTGAGAGTCGCGTACGGAAATGTAACGAATGGGGACAAGTTACGTAAGCCCCCGAACACATTCACCCGTTGCGCAACGCCAAGGTCAGCGCCTCGAACGCAAGCTGCGGGTTGACGTTCGCCGCCAACCGCTCCCTGCAGTCCATGATCGCATCGAGGCGGCGGAGGGTCTCCTCCGGACGGCCGTCCCCCGCGGCCGACCGGAGTTCGGGGCCCAGCTCGATGTTGACCAGCTCGCTGCCCGCCCCCAGCTGGAGGGTCAGCACGTCGCGGTAGTAGGACGCGAGGTCGAGCAGGGTCCGGTCGAGGGCGTCGCGCAGGATCCGCGTCGCCCGCGACTTCTGCCGGTCCTCCAGCTCCTTGAGGGCGCCCGCCGTTCCGCGCGGCATCCGGCCCTTCTCGCTCTCGCCGAGCGCCTTGCGCAGGGCGGAGGTCTCCGCGTCGTTCAGCTCGGCCGTCTGGGCGTCCCGCTCCGCCTTCGCCGCGTTCACGAGGGTCTCCGCCGCCGCGACCGCCGCGCTCACGCCGGTCAGCCTGCGCGGGACCGCCACCACCTGATCGCGCACCTGCCGCATCCGCGGATCGGAGGCGAGCCGGCGCGCCCGGCCGATGTGGCCCTGCGCCGCCCGCGCCGCGACCTCGGCGGTCTCGCGCGGGGCGCCGTCGCGCTGGACGAGGAAGTCGGCGATCGCCGCGATCGGCGGGGTCTGCAGGGTCACCAGCCGGCAGCGCGACCTGATCGTGACGAGCAGGTCCTCCGGCGACGGCGTGCACAGCAGCCACACCGTGCGCGGCGGCGGCTCCTCGATCGCCTTCAGCAGCGCGTTCGCTGCGCCCTCGGTGGCCCGGTCGGCGTCCTCGAACAGCACGATCTGGCGGCCGCGGCCGCTCGGCGAGGAGGAGGCCCGCAGCACCAGCGCCCGGGCGTCCCTGATGCCGAACGAGAGCCCCTGCGGGCGGACGACCTCGACGTCCGCGTGCGTCCCCTGGAGCACCTGGTGGCAGGACGCGCAGTGCCCGCACCCGCGCGGCGTCTCCGTGCACTGCAGCGCCGCGGCGAACGCCCGCGCGGCGGTGACGCGCCCGGACCCGGGCGGCCCGGTGAACAGCCACGCGTGCGCCGGCCCCTCCGCCCTTCCGGCGGCCGAGGACAGCTGCGCGATGACGGGCTCCTGCCCCACCAGGTCGTCCCACACGGTCATGGAACAGAGGCTAGCGGGCTCAGAAGTCGGTGATGACCGGGAACGTGCTCGTGGCGTCCTCGGTGCCGAGCGGGACGGGGTCGGGCAGGATCTCGCGGATGCGGTACTGGATCTCCCGGCTCAGCTCGCCCTGCGGCCGGCTCGCGTCCAGGATGAGGTAGCGGTCGGGGTCGGCCTCGGCGAGGGCGTGGAAGCCCTCGCGGACCCGCTCGTGGAACTCCTGCGACTCCGATTCCATGCGGTCGGCGGGCGCCGACAGCCGGCGCAGGCCCGCCTGCGGCGGGATCTCCAGCAGGACGGTCAGGTCGGGGACGAGGCCGCCGGTCGCCCAGGCGTTGACGCGGGCGATGTCCTCCACCGGGAGCCCCCGCCCGAAGCCCTGGTAGGCCAGGGACGAGTCGACATAGCGGTCGCTGACCACGATCACGCCGCGGTCCACCGCCGGCTTGATCACGTTGGCCACGTGGTCGGCGCGGTCGGCGGCGTACAGCAGCGTCTCGGCGCGGTCGGACAGACCGGTGGTGTCGCGGTCCAGCAGCATCGCGCGCAGCCGCATCCCGATCTTGGTGGCGCCGGGCTCGTGCGTGGTGACCACGTCGTAGCCGTGGTCGCGGAGCCAGATCGCGGCGAGCCGCGCCTGCGTCGTCTTGCCCGCGCCCTCGCCGCCCTCGAACGCGATGAACACGCCGCGGTTGCGGTGGACGGGCTGGGGCGCCGCCGCGGCCTGCTCCGGCGGCGTGTAGATCTCGCCGTGCAGGGCGGCGCGCAGGTCGGGGACGAGCGGGATGCCGCGCCGGTCGTCCAGCCGCCGGTAGGCGATCAGCCCGGCCAGCAGCGCGACGACGGCCGCGATCAGCAGCGCGATCCCGGAGCCGTGGGCGTCGTAGACGCCGCCGCCGAGATCGAGGCGGTGCGAACCGACCAGCGCCGCGATGAGCGGGACGGCCGCGAACGTGACGAGCACCGCGACGAGCGCGACCGACCGCAGGAAGGCGGGCGGGCGGGCGTCCTCCGGCGCGTCGGGGTCGCGGGCAGGGTCGGGGCCGTGCAGCGCCGCGGCGGCGGTCGACCAGGCCGCCCCGGCGAACACCCCGAGGAACGCCGTCGTGAAGACCACGACGACGAGGTTCTGGACGAGGGCGAGCACGACCAGCGCGAGCGCGGCGGCGATCACCGCGAGGCCGAGGAGCCGGCGGCGGCTGAACGGGACGAGCACGCGCGGCCCGAGGAACAACCCGAATCCGAGCCCCACCGTGAGCGCGGTCAGGACGGAGCCGTACCCGGCGTCACCGCCCCCGAGCTCGCCCGCGTGGACGCGGGCCACCGCCACGACCGCGCCCGCCGTGACCGAAGCGGCGGCGATCGCGAGGCCGAGGCCGCGCGCGGCGGCCGACCCCGGGCCCTGGAAGATCAGTTTCAGCGGCGAGGGGGCCGCGACCGGCTCGGTCGCGGGGATCTCGCCGGCCGCCGCGGTGACGGCCGCCGAGACGAGGAACAGGCCCGCCGTCACGTAGAGGGCGAGATCGGCGCGGGAGCCGGCGCCGAGCGTCCCGTTCGCGACGAGCGCGAGGAGGGCGAACAGCAGGGCGGCCGCCGGCGCCGGACCGTACAGGACGCGGGCCGCGGCGCGGCGGGCGGCGGGCCGCAGCTCCTCGTCCGGGGCCAGGGCGGGCAGGGACGCGCGCGCCGCCGGGATCCACAGCAGGCTCAGGCACGAGACGAGGAACGCGGCGGCGAACGTCCACGGCAGCGCGTCCACCAGCGGGACCGTCACCACGACCACGAGTCGCAGCACGTCCGCGACGATCAGCATCAGCCGGCGGTCGACGCGGGCGGCGAGCAGCCCGGCGACCGGCGGGAGCACCACCGCGGGCAGCAGCAGCAGCGCCAGCGTGCCACCGATCGCCTGTGCCCGCGCGGCGGGATCGTCGCCGCGGGCCAGCGCCGCCGCCATCGCGGTCAGCGCGGGAACGCCGAGCCACTGGGCGGCGCTGGACAGCGACAGCGCGATCCGGAGCCGGCGGAACGGCCCGATCGACGAAAGCGACGAAACGCCCGGCGGCGGTGGGGCTGCGGGGTGCGGCCGAGGTGCGCCCGTTCTGGTCATGTCGGTCAGGGTATCGGCGTAGATGTCCCTATGAACCGGACTTTGCGGAGGTTCGACGGCGCGTCGTCGTCTTCTTCTTCCCGCCGCCCGCGGCGACCTTCTCACGGCGCTCCGCGAGCAGCTCCGCCGCGCGCTGGATCGTGATCGACTCGACCTCGTCGCCCTTGCGCAGGCTCGCGTTCGTCTCGCCGTCGGTGACGTACGGGCCGAACCTGCCCTCCTTCACCACGACCGGCTCCCCGCTTGCCGGGTCCTTGCCCAGCTCGCGCAGCGGCGCGGCGGCCGCGGCCCGGCGGCCGCGCTGCTTGGGCTGGGCGAGCAGCTCCTTCGCGCGCTCCAGCGTGACCGTGAACAGCTCGTCCTCCGAGCCGAGCGACCGGCTGTCGGAGCCCCGCTTGATGTACGGGCCGAACCGCCCGTTCTGCGCGGTCACCGGCTCGCCGTCGAGCTCGCCCAGCGTGCGCGGCAGCGAGAGCAGCTTCAGCGCGTCGTCGAGCGTGATCGTGTCGAGCGACATCGACTTGAACAGCGACGAGGTGCGCGGCTTGGCGGCGTCGGCCTTCTTCGTCCGCTTCTTGCCGTCGGCGGGCGGGGCCTGCTCGGGCAGGATCTCGGTGACATAGGGCCCGAACCGTCCTGACTTGGCCACGATCGTGTGGCCGGTCTCGGGGTCGGTGCCGAGCTCCCGGTCGCCGGACGGCTGCGCGAACAGCTCCTCGGCCTTCTCGGCGGTCAGCTCGTCGGGCGCGATGTCCTCGGGGATGTTGACGCGCTCGCCGTCGCGGTCGAGGTAGGGCCCGTACCGGCCGACCCGCACCATGATGTCGGTGCCCTTGATCGGGAACGAGCTGATCCCCTTGGCGTCGATGTCGCCGATGTCGCCGACCAGCTCCTTCAGGCCCGGCATTCCACCCCCGTGGCTACGCCCCGCCACCCCCCAGTCGCCGTTGTCGCCGAAGTAGAACCGGGACAGCCAGCGGACGCGCTCGGCCTCGCCGCGGGCGATCTCGTCGAGGCCGTCCTCCATGTGCGCGGTGAAGTCGTAGTCGACCAGGTTGCCGAAGTGGCGCTCCAGCAGGTTGACCACGGCGAACGCCAGGAACGAGGGGACCAGCGCCGTGCCCTTCTTGAACACGTACTCGCGCGCCAGGATCGTCCCGATGATCGAGGCGTAGGTCGACGGCCGCCCGATCTCGCGCTCCTCCAGCTCCTTGACCAGGCTGGCCTCGGTGTAGCGGGCCGGCGGGCGGGTGGAGTGGCCCTCGGCGTCCACCGCGCTCGCGGTGAGCGGGTCGCCCTCGGCCAGGTTCGGAAGGCGCCGCTCCTGGTCGTCCCGGTCGGTGGAGGGGTCGTCGGCGCTCTCCACGTAGGCCTTGAGGAACCCGTGGAACGTGATCGTCTTGCCGGTCGCGCCGAACTCGGCCCGCTCGTCGCTCGTCGAGACCCCGGTGACCCGGATCGACACCGACTGGCCGGCGGCGTCCTTCATCTGGGACGCGATCGTCCGCTTCCAGATCAGCTCGTACAGCCGGAACTGGTCGCCGGACAGGCCCGTCTCCGCGGGCGTCCGGAACGTTTCGCCGGCCGGGCGGATCGCCTCGTGGGCCTCCTGCGCGTTCTTCACCTTGGACGCGTAGACGCGCGGCTTGTCAGGGACGTACTCGGCGCCGAACAGCGAGGCCGCCTGCCGCCGCGCCGCCGTGATCGCCGTCTCCGACAGGGTGATCGAGTCGGTTCGCATGTAGGTGATGAAGCCGTTCTCGTACAGCTTCTGCGCGACCGACATCGTGTACTTGGCGGAGAAGCTCAGCTTGCGGCTGGCCTCCTGCTGGAGGGTCGTCGTGCGGAACGGGGGGTACGGGCGGCGCGTGTAGGGCTTGCGCTCGACCGACTTGACCTCGTACGGGCGGCCGCGGAGCCGCTCGGCGAGGGCCGTCGCGGCGGCCTCGTCCAGGTGCAGGGCGTCCCGCGTCTTCAGGGTGCCGTCGGAGGCGAAGTCGCGGCCCTGCGCCACGCGCCTGCCGTCCACGGAGACGAGCCCGGCCTTGAAGGCCGTGGGCTCCTCGTCCTTGCCGGTGTCGAACTGGGCCGCGATGTCCCAGTAGTGGGCGGGGACGAACGCGATCCGCTCCCGCTCCCGCTCCACGACCAGGCGCGTCGCCACCGACTGCACGCGGCCCGCCGACAGCCTCGGCATGACCTTCTTCCACAGGACGGGGCTGACCTCGTACCCGTAGAGGCGGTCCAGGATGCGGCGCGTCTCCTGCGCGTCCACCAGGCGCATGTTCAGCTGGCGCGGGTTCGCGGCGGCGCGCTGGATCGCGTCCTTGGTGATCTCGTTGAAGACCATCCGGTGCACGGGGACCTTCGGCTTCAGGACGTCCTGGAGGTGCCAGGCGATCGCCTCGCCCTCCCGGTCCTCGTCCGTCGCGAGGTAGAGCTCGTCGGCCTCGGCGAGCAGCTTCTTGAGCTTGCTGACCTGCTGGCGCTTGTCGGAGTTGACCACGTAGAGCGGTTCGAACTGCCGCTCGACGTTCACGCCGAGCTTCGCCCACGGCTCGCCCTTGTACTTGGCCGGCACCTCCGAGGCGCTTCCGGGGAGGTCGCGGATATGGCCGATACTGGACTCCACGATGTAGCCGCGGCCCAGGTAGCCCGCGATCGTCTTCGCCTTCGCGGGCGATTCGACGATCACAAGGCGCGTCCCCGCGCCGTTGCCCCGGCCACTGTTCGCGGTGCCGTTCTTGGCTGGCACAGTCGCTCCAACCTCGCTGTCTCGGTCCTCTGACTCAGGCTCTTCCTACAGGCTTCGTACAACGTCGCATGACGGCGTGTTTGTGCCCGCGCCCTTCCGCCGCCGCTTCGCGATCGGCGTCCCGCCCCCGCCAAGCGGCGGGATTCTCACCGCCGCGCGCCTCCGACAGGATTGCATGCCGCCGGACGGCGCGCGGACCGGGACGCCACGGTACGGTGCCGCACGGCCGGTAGACCAAGTAATAATGGTCGCAATGGCGGAGTACACCTACCTCGTCCTGTCACTGCCGCGCGGCACCACCCGTGACACCGCCCGGCAGATCATGACCGAGCACGCGGAGCACGGCGGCTGGGAACTCGATCGCTTGCGCCTGTACCCGGACGGCCGCCGTCGTATTCAACTGCGCCGCAAGGTCATCCGAGCCGTCCGTACCTTCTGACCGTTCCCAGCGACCTGCCGGGAGCGTAGCACTGCGTACGGATTCCCTGACGTGACGTTACTGTGTCCACAATAGTCGCGCGTCCGCCCTCCCCGCCCACTAGCCCGCCCCTCCGGGAACCCCGCCCTTCCGGGAACGCGGCTTCGCCCGCCCCGGTCCGCGCCTCCGGGACGGGCGAAGGTCTTCCGCTGCCGGCCGTGCGGCCGGCTCACCCGCGTACTGGTGGATCTAGCGGCGGCCCACCCGGATCCGCCGCGCCAGCACCGTCACGCCGGCCGCGGCGGCCAGCAGCCCGGAGACCGCGGCCAGCAGCGTCGCGCCCGACTTCGTCGCCGGAGAGATCGTCTCCGTGGCGGCGACGTGCCTGACCTGGCCGAGCTCGTCCGTGGCCTTGGGGGCCTGCACGGCCTGGGCACCGGCCGGGACGACCGGCTTCACGGGCACCGGGAGCGACACCGGGGTTCCGCCGTCCTGCCGGACGCGCTGGGCTCCGGCCTTGGGCAGCGCGACCGGCGCGCCCGGCTGGGAAGCGGCGTTCAGCACCGGCAGGGCGCGGGTGTCGAGGAGCGACAGGGGCGAGCCGTCGCCGGCGAGGGGAGCGCCCGCGGTGCGCTGGTTCTGGACGGGCAGGCCCGGCGCCCCGAGACCGTCGAGGAGCCCGGACCCGCCGCCGACGGCGGGCGGGGCGATCGGCGCGGCGGGCCGCGGGGCGGTGCCGCTCGTGCGGTAGGACGGCGAGGGCGCCGGCGAGGGCGAGCCGGTGCCGGGGCCGTCGCAGTCGGGGGACGGGGAGGCCAGGCCGATCACGGCGGCGCCGTTGCCGCACACGTCGACGGGGGCCGTGACCGGCACGTCCGCCTGGTTCCCGGAGCCGACGCCCCCGGCGCCCGAGGTGGTCTGCTGCCCCGTCCCGGTGCCGCCGTTCTTCACGGAGGCGCCCCCCGTGCAGGAGCCGGTCGCCTGGCCGATGACCGCGACGGCGTTGCCGCACACGTTGACCGGGATCGAGATCGGGATGTTCGCCTGGTTCCCCGACAGGACCCCGCCCGCACCGGAGGTGGTCTGCTCGCCGCCTCCGGAGCCGCCGACGACCTTCGCGCCGCCCTCGCAGGCCGCGCCCGCCTGCCCGATGACGGCCGCGGCGTTGCCGCACACGTTGACCGGGATGGAGATCGGGATGTTCGCCTGGTTCCCGGACAGCACGCCGCCCGCACCGGAGGTGGTCTGCTGCCCCGTCCCCTGGCCGGCGTTCTTGACGGTCGCGCCGCCGTCGCAGGACGCCACCGCGTTGCCGACCGCGTTGCCGCAGACGTTCACGGGCACGCTGATCGGGACGTCGGCCTGGTTCCCGGACAGGACGCCCCCGGCGCCGGACGTCTGCTGGTTCGCCCCGGTGCCGCTGCCGCCCTTGACCTTGGCGCCGCCCTCGCAGCCCGCGACCGCCTGGCCGATGACCGCGACGCCGTTGCCGCACACGTTGACGGGCACCGAGATCGGCGCCTTCACCTGGTTGCCCGCGAGGACGCCGCCCGACCCGTCGGTGACCTGGCCGCCGTTCCCGTTGCCGTTCGCGGCCTGGCGCCCCGTCCGGCTGACGCTGCCGCCGCCGCCGTTGTCGCCGCCGCCGGGGTTCTTGACCGTGGCGCCGCCGGTGCAGCCGGCCTGCGCGATGCCGAGGACGGCGACCGCGTTGCCGCAGGCGTTCACCGGGATCGAGATCGGGGCGTCGACCTGGTTTCCGGACCCGACGCCGCCCTTGCCGGACGTCTGCTGCCCGCCGTTGCCGTTGCCGTTCTGCTTGACCGTCGCGCCGCCCTTGGACTGCGCCTGGCTGATGCCGAGCACGGAGACCGCGTTGCCGGTCACGTCGATGGGGGCGGAGATCGGCGCGTTCACCTGGTTGCCGGCGAGGACGCCGCCCTCACCGGTGGTGTCGGCGAAGGCGTTGACCGGGATCGCACTGACACCGAGGGCGACGAAGCCCGCGGTGAGCATGGCACGTGATGTGCGTCGCATGATGCTCCTTAGGGGAGTGATTTGGTGGAGAAGAGACACGTGTGCCTCGGGGGAAGGCCGCGCATGAGGGCACGGCGGGAGACCGGATCGGCGCGCCCGAGCCGCACGGGCACGCGTCCGGAGAATGGGATCGGGTACTAGTCGGGCGCGAAGGACGGCTCGTCCGCGGCGGTGCGGACGGCCGGCAGCACCGCGCCGGGGACGCGGCGCAGCGATGCCTGCTGAGGTGCGGGGACCCACGTCCCGGTCGCCGGGAACCCCACGGCGATGCCGGTCGCGATGAAGCCGCCGGTCACCGAATGCGTGCCGGGCCCTTCGGGTGCCGGCATCGGCTCGGGGCGGGGCTGGACGGCGACATGGCGGACCACGTGGCCGACCTTCGGCCGAACCTGGGAGAACGCGCGGGGCGCGGGGAGCCGACGGTGCCTCTCGGGCGCGGCGGCGACCCGGGCCACGTGCGGCCTGGGCTCTGGCTTGACCGCGGGTGCGACCCCCACGTCCTTGCGGGGTGGCGACACGTCCCGCGGGGCCTTCTGCTCACGCGGCGGCTCCTGCGCCACCGCGTCCACTACCTCGACCAGCTCGGTGACGCCGCCGGCCTCCTGGAGCGGTTGGCGCTCGCCGACGGCCTGGACCGCGTCCCCCAGCACAGGCGTGTTCGCGACGACCCCCGTCACGAGCCCGGGCGGCGGTTCGTCGGCGTGCGCGGACTGCGCCGCGCACCCGAGGAGCCAGCCGCCGATCAGCAGCCCGCCGAGGACCAGCAGGCGCCGGACACAGCGCCCGAAGGCGGACTGCCCCAGAACACGGTGCCCGTAGGCGACGCGGCGCAGCAGGACGGAGACCGCCCCTGCCTGCGCCGCGCCACCTGCCACCGGACACCCTCCGTTGCGACTGCTCCGCCCTCAACGAATGGTGACGATAGCACCACGGAAAGCACCCGTGTCGGCAAATTCAAGAGCGATCAAGGAATTTGTCGAGAACCCTGACTCCGAAGCGCAGTCCGTCCACGGGAACGCGCTCGTCGATTCCATGGAACATTCCGGAAAAGTCCAACTCTGGCGGCAATCTGAGCGGCGCGAAACCGAAGCAGCGCATGCCCAGGGTGGAGAACGCCTTGGCGTCCGTCCCGCCGCTCAGGCAGTACGGCACCGGCAGGGCGCCCTCGTCCTCCGAGGTCAGCGCCGCCTCCATCGCCGCGACGAGCGCGCCCTCGTAGTCCGTCTCGACCGCGCGGTCGTGGTGGACGAAATCCCGCTGAACGTCCGGACCGAGAAGTTCGTCCACCGTCGCGAAGAATTCCGATTCATGTCCGGGAAGGAATCGCCCGTCCACCTGAGCCGTGGCGGTCTGCGGAATGACATTCGCCTTATAACCGGCATCAAGCCGCGTCGGATTGAGCGTGTTCCGCAGCGTCGCGCCGATCATTCGCGCGAGCGGCCCGATCTCCTCAAGGCACTTTTCCGGACGTTCCGGATCGAACTCGACGCCGTACGCCATGCACGCCCGCTCCAGGAACGCCCGCACCGACTTGGTCAGCCGCACCGGGAACTCGTGCGCCCCCAGCCGCGCGACCGCCGACGCCAGCGCCGTGACCGCGTTGTCCGGATGCACCATCGAGCCGTGCCCGGCCGTCCCCTTGGCGGTCAGGTTCATCCACGCGATGCCCTTCTCAGCCGTCTCGATGAGGTACATCCGCCGGTCGCCGGGCACGGTCAGGCTGAACCCGCCGACCTCCCCCACGGCCTCGGTGCACCCCTCGAACAGCTCCGGGTGCTCCCGCACCAGCCAGTGGGCGCCCCATTTGCCCCCGGCCTCCTCATCGGCCAGGAACGCGAGCACGACGTCCCGCGGCGGCCTGCGCCCCTCCCGGAGCCGCTGCCGCACCACCGCGAGGATCATCGCGTCCATGTCCTTCATGTCCACGGCCCCGCGCCCCCAGACGCACCCGTCGGCGATCTCCCCGCCGAACGGGTCGCGCGTCCAGTCCTCCTTGCGCGCCGGCACCACGTCGAGATGCCCGTGCAGCAGCAGCGCGTCCCGTCCCGGATCCTCCCCCTCGATCCGCGCGACCAGGCTGGCCCGCCCCGGATGCGACTCGAGGATCCGGGTCTCGAGCCCGACCTCCTCCAGCTTCTCCGCGACGTACTCCGCCGCCGCCCGCTCCCCCGGCCCCGAGTGGTCGCCCGGGTTGCTGGTGTCGATCCGGATCAGCTCCTGGCAGAGCCGGACGACCTCGTCCTCGGCGGTCGGCTGGTCGACCACAATGATCACCTCACGTCCTCGGCTACCGCCCCATGGTGCCCCGCCGATCGACTTCGCCGCGACTCGCCACCTTTGGTATGGTGAATTCGCCGCAGCCCCGCTGCGGCCTGCGACCGGTCCGGGTGGCGGAATAGGCAGACGCGCTAGCTTGAGGTGCTAGTGCCCTTTACGGGGCATGGGGGTTCAAGTCCCCCCTCGGACACATACCGTCAGCACATGTGGAAGCCAGGACCACCCTGGCTTCCACTGGCTTTTCCTGGGGTAGTACGTCATCTTCAGCTCCAGGCGCGTAGAGATCCGCCTTGTCATCGGAGTGGGCGTGGACGACCGCGTGAGCAAGTTCGCCGGAGCGGCCCGGTACCGGTTCAGGCGCTGCTCGCACGTGGCGAAATGCTCGCGCAGCTGGGTCACGGCCGTGTTCTAGCTATCGTCCGGTTACGCGTGGACCATGTGGCCTGGCCGGCGGCCATGGTCTTCCTGGAGAACGGCGGCGGCGAGTCAGTGCCGAACACGACCTCGTCGCTGGAGCCCTCGACCGGTTGGGCCCGCTGGCCGCGGGCCGTCGCGCCCGAACTCTGCTCGCGACGGCCGAGACCGAGCGAATGGCTCGCCCTGATCGATGGAGGACGGGGCGACATGACCATGACCGAGCACCACGCGACCCCGGGACCCTTGTTCGCCGGATGGCCGGGACGGCAAGCTGTGAGCCGAGGAGAGGAGGCTTGCGATGGAGCGGGCCGACGCGTTGGTGCTGTTTGGGATCACCGGGAACCTGGCGTACAAGATGCTGCTGCCGGCGTTGTACCGGCTGACGGCGGACGGGGTGCTGGACCAGCCGGTCGTGGGGGTCGCCAAGACCGACCTCGACCTGGCCGGGCTGCGAAGTCGGGCCCGTGAGGCATGCGAGGCCAAGTACGACAAGGTGAACGACGCGGCGTTCGAGAAGTTCGCAGGGAACCTGCGGCTCGTCGCGGGCGACTACACCGACGGCGCCACCTTCGATGCGATCCGTCGCGAAGTCGGCGACGCGAAATTCCTCACTCACTACCTGGCGGTTCCTCCTTCACTGTTCGCGACGGTCGCGGGGGGTCTAGCCGAAGTCGGCCTGAACAGGAACGCCCGGATGGTCGTCGAAAAGCCGTTCGGCAAGGACCTAGAGTCGGCGCGGGCGTTGAACGCCGAGTTGCTGGAGTTCTTCGACGAGGACCACCTGAGGCGCGTCGACCACTTCCTTGGCAAGGAGCCGATCGAGGACCTGCTGATGTTCCGGTTCGAGAACATGCTCCTGGAGCCGATCTGGAACCGTCACTACGTGGACAACGTGCAGATCACAATGGCCGAGGACTTCGACGTCGCCGACCGCGGCTCGTTCTACGACGCCAACGGCACGATCCGCGATGTCGTTCAGAACCACCTTCTTCAGATCCTGGCGCTCCTGGCCATGGACCCGCCGCCGTCGACCGACGCACGAGCCTTCATCGACGAGAAGTGGCGGGTGCTGCGCGCCGTCGAGACCGTCGCGCCCGGCGATGTCGTCCGCGGCCAGTACGACGGCTACCTCGCCACCGAGGGCGTCCGCGAGGGTTCGACCACCGAGACCTACGCGGCGCTGCGCCTGCGCATCAACAACTGGCGCTGGGCCGACGTCCCGTTCTACATCCGTTCCGGCAAGGCACTGGGCACCACCGACCTGGAAGTGGTCGCCCAACTCCGCACCCCGCCCGCCACCTACTTCGACGGCGCCCCAGAGCCCAATCTGATCCGCTTCCGCATCCAGCCCGACGCGGGGGTCACGTTCGACCTGCTCGCCAAGGTCCCCGGACGCGACAGCACCCGGCAAGTTCCGCTCAGCGTGGACTTCACCAAGGTCCTGGGCCCAATGGAGGCGGCCTACCAACGTATCCTCACCGACGCCGTGACCGGCGACCCCCGCCGCTTCGTCCGCTTCGACCTGGCTGAAGAGTCCTGGCGCATCATCCAGCCCGTCCTCGACCTCCCCACCCAGCCCCTCCCCTACGCCAAAGGCACCTGGGGGCCGGACGAAGCCGCCACCCTCGTTCCCGGCGGCTGGCACGAAATCTCCACCACCTTCGACTGAGGCGCACGGACCTGGATGCGGGTGCTAGCCACCGACCACGATCCTGCATGATTCGCCGATCGCCATGGCGGGGACGTGTGCAAATGGTGCCAGCGCCCCTCGGACACATACCGTTTCGCGACACGGTCCGGGTCGAGGCCGGCCTCGATCCGGATTTCTCGTTTCCACGGGTGGGATGGATGCGTGTACTGACCTGGAACGTGTGGTGGCGCTTCGGGCCCTGGGAGGCTCGTAGGGAGGCGATCGCGACCACTCTGGAGCAGCTCGACTGCGATCTCGTCGGGCTCCAGGAGGTCTGGGACGACGGCCGCGAGAACCTTGCCGGGTGGCTCGCGAACCGTCTCGGCATGTACTGGGCCTGGGCGGCCTCCGACCGTCCTGGACGATGGCACGAGCGGCTCGGTGAGGACGGGATCGACGTCGGCGACGCGGTTCTGGCCCGCTGGCCGATCAGCGACAGCGCCACGCTGCGGCTCCCCACAGCAGACGGTCGTGACGACGGCCACCAGGCCCTTTACGCCCGGGTGGACGCCCCCGACCATCCCATCGCCTTCTTCACCACCCATCTCAACTCCGCGCCCTACGAGTCGGCGGTGCGCTGCGCCCAGGTCACCGCCCTTGCCCATTTCGTCCACGACCACGGGAAGCACACCCCGTTCCCGGTCGTCCTCACCGGCGACTACAACGCGATGGCCGATTCGGACGAGATGCGCCTGCTGGGCGGCTACAAGACCGCTCCCGCCGTTCCCGGTCAGATCCTGCTGGACGCGTGGGAGTACGCCGACCCCTCCGCGCCGGGCGACACCTGGCATCCGGCCAATCCCTACGCCGCCCGAACCCATGAACCGCCGGGCCGCATCGACTACATCCACCTCGGCGCGCCTGGTCCGGGCGGTCTCGGCCGCGTCCTTTCCGTCCGCCGGGTCGGGGACCGTCCTGTCAACGGCGTCTGGCCGTCCGACCATGCGGCGGTCCTCGCCGAGCTGGCCGAACGACACGACCAGACCGGAGCATGAACCCATGCCCCCGCACCCTCCCGCGGGGCGCGTGCCCGACCTCACGGGACGGAACGACTAGCCCAGCGCGGCGTTGGCGTGGCCGGTCCGGTCCTCGTGGAAGGTGAAGGCCGAGCCCGCCCTGTTGCGCGCGATGACCTGGACGGCGAGGAAGACGTCGACGATGGTCGGCAGCGAACGCAGCGAGCCGCCGATCAGCTCCTCGGCTCGGCCGATCCGGTACCGCACCGAGTTGGGGTGGATGTTCAGCACGTTCGCGGTGTCGTTGATGCTGAGGTCGTTCTCCATGTAGACGATCAGCGTCTCGAGGAGGTGCTCGCTGCCCTCTATCTTGGCGAGCAGGTCGTGCGACCGCCGGATCAGCTGGTCCTCGTCGGCGGTGCTGACGGCGATGTCGGCGACGGCGAAGTCCTCGAAACGCTGCACCGCGGGGCCGTCGGCCGTGCGGTGCAGGCTGCGGGTCAGCGCCAGCCGCGCGTCCCGGTAGCTGTTGCCGATCAGGTCGAGCGAGGCCACCCTGCGCCCGATGCCCGCGGACGCCTGGAGCTCGCGGGCCCGCAGCACGCGTACGGACTCGTCGATGAGGCGGCTATCGGAGCACTGCAGGACCACGACCGCGACGCCCTCGTGGGAGCCGACGAGGTGCGGCGAGGAGGAGTTGGAGATCAACCCGCGCAGGATCTGCGTGACGTCCCTCAGCTGCTGCGAGTGCAGGTCCGGGTCGAGCCGCCGCTGGCTCCAGTTCGGCAGGGCGATGGCGGCGACGAAGCACGGTCCGTGCGGCTCGAAACCGAACCGGCGGACGTGGTCCCAGCCGAACTTCTCGTAACCGTTGTTCGAGACCAGTCGCTGGAGGACGTCGGCCCGCTGCAGCGCCTCCTCGTTCGCCGCGGCGCGGCGGCTGAGGGCGATGACGTCGAGCAGCTGCTCGACGGTCGTGATCAGCTGGGACACGATCTCCTGGGAGGTGGGATGGCCGCGCCTCGCCAGCACGATCCAGCGGTGCGCCTCCTCCGGCCCGTTGATCAAAGAGGCGACGACGTGCCACTGCCCGACGGTGAACTGCTGCCGCTCCTGGGAGGACTTGTCGATCCGCTGCCAGATGACGCTCGCCGGGCCGTCCCCCGTGGCCGCGAGGAGCCGCCCGTCCGGGTAGTAGAGGATCACCGTGCTGTTGACCAGGGCGCCGAGGCGGCGCAGCAGCGAGTCCGTCGGATCGGGCGTCGAGACGGCGGCGATGAGGCTGGACTGCAGCGCGAGCAGCTGCTGGTAGAGGACGAGTTCGCTGCGGGCCACACGTTCGTTGACGGCGTCCTTGATGGCGCGCAGGGAGGAGTCGGCCGGAGCCGAGAGCAGCGGCAGGTCCGCGGCTCCGGCGGCCGCCACCATCGCCTCCGGCGGCTGGTCGGCGCCCGCCGCCAGCGTGTGGACGATGCCGACCGCACCCGCGGCCTTCGCGGCCGCGACCAGGGCCTCCGCGCCGCCGGGACCCGCCCCCTCGGGCAGGCCGCTGGTGAGCAGCAGCACCGCTCGGTGCTCGGCCGCGGGGAGCCGTCCCAGTTGCAGCACCTCGGCCCGGGCGATCTCCGCGGTCCTCGCCCGGTTGCCCCCGACGATCAGCTGGAGCCCGAGATCGACGTTGCGTTGCAGGTCTCCGATAGTGAACATCGCACTCGTCCTAAACGACACGTTGACGGGAGCGTTCTCGACACTCTACGGCGTGCGGCGGGTTCGATCCATCCCTGATCTCGCTGGTCAGGAGGCTGAACCCGGGCGGGAACCGGACCGGCCCGGTGGCGTGGCCCGCGGGGTCACGCCACCGCGAACGGCCTCTCGGAGACCGGTCCGGTGCGACCGGGTTATCGGGCTGCGGCCGGCTCCTGGACGAGCGAGGCCCGGGCGCTCGCCGCCGTCCTCTTCACCTCCGCGCCGAGGTCGCTCCCCGGCACCAGCGCGTCGCAGTACGCGTCGATGGCCTGGTCGCCGAGCGTGCCCCACTTGTCGAGCCAGCCTCGGATCAGGTCGCGGTTCGCCCTCCCGTGGTCATCGGATTCCAAGGCGTAGTCCACGAGCGCCCGCGACCACTTCTGGGTCCGATCGCTGTCGACGAGTTGGGCACGGCACAGCAGGGCCAGCAGCGTGTCCCCGTTCTCCTGCGCGACGGCCGCGAGCGCCCGGAGCATGGCCGCGTCGATCGCCGGCCGGGCCACGAGGTTCACCGCGACGAACTGCTCCGCCCAGTCCCACGCGACGAGGGCGCGCTCCATCAGCTCCCGGAAGCCCTGCCACGCCTCGTCGTCCTCCCAGCGGGCGCGTTCCTGCCGGCCGAACCCGACCGAGGGGTGGGCGGTGGCGAGTTCCGCCGTCCGGTAGGCCACGCGCGAGACCCACCGCAGGTGGTCCCCCGACTCGAAGATGAAGCAGTTCTCGATCGTGCTCGACGGTGCGAGGGCCGCGAGGTAGGCGGCCGACATCTGCACCGTGTGCAGCAGGTACCGGCCGGGCGTGTAGAGGCGCGCCAACTGGGCGACCCACTCCTCGGACAGCCCGCTGTCGTGCTCGTTCTTGCTGTGGTCGTCGAGCAGGCCGTCGACATGCGACTCCTGGCCGTCCTGGATCATGTTGTACGTCCGGTAGACGATCTGGTCGGGATCCCGGAAACCGTCCCAGTCGGCATGCCTGAGGGGCGACTCATTGCGGTACTGGACGTACCACTTGCTCAGCGGCACCTCCGGACCCATGGCCCAGGGGGCTTCGTCGTCGGTGCTCCAGAGCAGTTTGGTGGAGACGATCTCGTACTCGGTCGGCCGGCGCCGGTTCTTCGCGAGGTGACTCCACGTCTTCAATGGCCTGGAGACGTCGTTGGCATCGCTCATGGGTTTCTCCTCGGTCCTTTTCCTTGCGGGAGGGTGGGCGTCAGGACTGCTTCATGAAGTACCAGCGCATGTATTCGTCGTGCGTCTCGATCTGGCCGGAGTAGCCGGTCAGGCTGACCTCCAGTTCCTGCATCGAGAACGCGCGGCCGAGCAGCTGCTCCATCGTCCGGCGCCGGATCACCAGACCCCCTTCCGCCTCGACCCGGACGTAGGTCCGGTGGTCGGCGACGTGGATCTCCTTCTCCGGGTTGTCCTGCTCGATCGCCTCGACGGCCACGACGGAGATGTCGCCGCCGCGAAGCAGCGGGCCGGCGAGATTCGACCCGCCGCGCACCGGTGTGGTGGTCATGTTCTTTCCTGTTCTCGCCTCGATGCGGTGATCGGCGGTCACCGTCTCAGGCGTGCGAGTACTTTGGCTTGATTCCCTTGACCGACACGAGGACATCGCCTTCGTGGACCTTGACCGGGTACCGGGTGAGTTCCGCGTCGTCCGGATTCACGCCCCTTCCCGAGCACGCGTCGAATTCCCAGAGATGGGCCGCGCAGGTCAGAGTCGTGCCGTCGAAGTCGCCGTTCTCGAGCGGGTGCTCCTGGTGCGGGCAAATGCTTTGCAGGGCGCGGATGTCACCGTCATCGGTACGCAGCAGGAGCACCTTGACACCGGCGACCGAGCAGGGCCGCATCTCCCCCGCCCACAGGTCGTCCTCCGCGCAGACCGCGTGGAACTCGGCCTCCGGCGCGGAGGCCGTCCGGGCCCCGCCCTCCGTGCGCCGGTCCGCCGACCCGCCCCCCGCGGAAGGGTCGGCGGACCCGGCGCCGTTCACTCCCCCTCCGCCACGAACACGTCGATCTGCTGGAAGTGCCGGAGCCCGGCCTCCTCGACCGTCATCGTCCGCGGGAAGGGCGCCGCGTCGTCGGTGTCGGTGGTCAGCCGCACCAGCAGGGTCGCGCCCGGCTTGGGGTGGCGGGCCTGGTAACCCACCGCGGGGGCCAGGCAGGCCTCCACGACCTGGTCCATCGTGTAGCCGGTCTCGACGTCGATGATCCGGGTGTGGGCGTCGTACTGGAGCCGTCCGATCACGGCAAGGGGCGTCGACATCTGGGTCTCCTCTCGTTCCTGAGCGACGGCCGGGGGCGCGGGCCGCGGCCCGCGCCCCGGGCCGGGCGGGGGGCGGGGGCGTGCCGTCAGGCGTGCGCCCAGGCCAGGTCGTGCGCGTCGGTCCCGCCGGGGCTGATGACGCCGGCGCCCATGTACCTGAGGATGTTCTCCGGCGTGTTGGGGGAGATCTCGCCGTTGTACATCCGGTCGGCGATGGTGTCGAAGGTCTTGTACCGGTCGGGCTCGAGCTCGAAGATCCACTTGCAGACGGTGCTGCAGAAGCTGTACAGCCGGCCTTCGTGGTCCAGTTGGTGCGCGCGGGCCTGCCAGACCGTGCCGCCCTTGTTCGAGATCGGGATCTGGCACATGTTGCAGATGGCCGGCATCCCGATCGCCTCGGACTTCTCCGGGTGCCCCGCGCGGATGTTCTCGATGATCACGTCCCAGTAGCGTCCGAACGTGTCGTTCCAGCCGGGGTACTTGCTCTCCAGCCAGGCCCGCTCGCGGGGGCCGACGTTGCCCGTCGGGTTCCACCACAGCGTGTTGCGCCACGCCCACGTCGCGGCCGCCTGGCAGTGGTGGTGGGTCTCGACGTCCTCGAGGAAGATGTCCCAGTACCACGGACGCTCCAGCCCGAGGTCGAGCAGCTGGCGCTCGAACTGCTCGCCGACGAACTCGGTCATGTACTCCTTGAAGGAGCGGTCGCGCTTGTCGAGCGGGATCCAGTAGTCCATCGGGATGCCGGTGAGGATCGCGAAGAGCCGGTGGATGCGCCAGAAGGCGATGTCGACGGCCTGCTGCGCCTCCGCCTTCCGCCCGTTCCTGATCATGATCTCCAGGACCGGGGTGCCGATCTGCGCGTGCCGCGCCTCGTCGGACTGGATGCTGGTGATCAGGTTGGAGAACGTGTAGTCGCCCATGTTGGCCGCGTCCGCCGACAGGCCGATCATCTGGATGTTCGTCAGGCCGGTCTCGAACGCGAAGTTGAGCATGACCGAGGTCGTCACCGCGTCCCGGGTCATCATCACGTCGTCGAGCGCGTGCCGGCCGGCGATCGCGGCCCAGTTCTTGCTGTGGTGCGCCTGGTGGGCCCAGTCGAACTGGCGGTCGAGGGTCACCAGCTGGTGCGGGAAGTACAGCTGGATCTGTCCGTGCCGCATCTCGTCGAGCATGCCGAAGGTCGCCATGTTCCGCATTCCCGGGGCCTTCGAGAAACGGGTCATCCGGGCGTCGGACTGGCACGCCGCGTACTCCGACAGGGCGATCGCCCCATAGTGCAGCTTGAGCATGCTGAGGTAGGCGGGGTCGGCGTCCTCGTAGTAGCGGGACCGGGCGAGCGCCGCCTTCACCGAGTAGGCGCCCGCGTCCTTCTCGCGCTGCACGCTCACGTACTCGCGGTACGAGACCTTGTAGGGCTCGTCGAACGATTCCCACTCCTCGACCGGAATCCCGTAAGGGTCGCTCTGGTCCGGCGGGAACAGCTCGTCCATCTCGACGTACCGCGGCGTCCAGTTCGTGTCGCGGGCGATGTCGTACCAACTTGATCGTTCCAGCAGCGCCATGGGGAACCGCTCCTCTCGATTTTCCCGCGCGCTCACGCCCGGGAATGGCGACATGATCTATAAGGGGTTTTGCGCCGCTACTCGGCAGGCCAATGCGAGCAGCAGCGCTCGCGCAGGATCGCGCGGTATTTCTCGGTTGTTTCGGCAAGGAGCTCGCCCGAGCCCCAGTCGACGATCACGCCGTACTGCCGGACGAGGTCGTAGGCGGTCAGCTCGCCGTCCCTGTACCGCTGGGCGACGCGCACCGGGTCGGTCTCCAGGAGGTCCACCCGGGTCGCCCGCAGTCTCCGGCGCTCGGCGGCGGTCGCGACCTCGTCCACCCGGTACAGGTCCGGGTCGTCCGCATCGCGCACCACCACCACGCCGTAGTCCTTGCGGGCCCGGTCGATCGAGACATAGCCGTCGATGACGTCCTCGCGGACGGACCGCGGGGCCCGGCGCAGGGGATCGCCGTATCCGCCACCGCCGGCCGACGGCCGCTCCAGCGAGTCACCGGGGACGACCGGGACCCGCGACGCGAGGGCGCCCAAGTACCTCTCGCCGCCGGCACCCGGGTTGACCCACAGGCCGTGGGGGCAACTGGGCGACCCGCCGAGGCTGCCGATGATCACCGATCTGGCGCGGTCGGAGCAGTAGGACATGACCGCTCCCTCGCAGTCGGTGAGGATCACCTCCTTCACCATTCCGAGCCCGCCGCGAAATTCGCCCGGCCCGCCCGAGTCGGTCTTCAGCTCGCAGGTGCGGGTCACGATGGGAGAGGTGAGCTCCTGCATCTCCGTCGACTGCAGGGCGTGGCCGACTCCGAAGATCGACGCCGTGGCGCTGGATCCGTCCCGCCCGTTGCGCCCGCCCCAGCCGCCGGCCATCCAGTCGTAGTACATGAACTGCTCCTGGCCGTGGTGGCGCACGTCCCTTCCGCCGAGGAGCAGGTATTCGAGGTTGAAGGACGTGGCGATCGCGCGCTCCGGCATGATCTGGGACCAGATCCGGAAGATGGCGTTCACGATCTTCTCGTAGGGCCCCGCGTAGAATCCGGTGACCGCGGTGGGCCAGGACGCGTTGACCACCGTCCCGCGCGGGCCGAAGTCCACCGTGACGGCCCGGTAGAAGCCGGAATTGAGCGGCACGTCGGGAAAGAAGGTCTTGGTTCCCGCGATCACGGCGGAGAAGCTGCCCCCGAACGCCGAATTGAGAAAGCTTCCGATGGCGGGATGCGATCCGCCGAGGTCGTAGTGGACGCCGTCCCCGGAGATCCGCATCCGCACCCTGATCGGGACCAGGCCTTCACCCGCGCCCGGGTCGCCGTCGATGTAGTCCTCCGCTTCCCACGACCCGTCGGGCAGCTTCGACAGCCGCCGGCGCACGACGCGTTCGACATAGGCCTGGGACGCCCCGAACGCCGCGATGACCGTCCGCCGGCCGTAGCGCTCGATCAGCCGGTGGACCTCGCGCTCGCAGACCCGGGTCGCCTCGGCCTGTGCGCGCAGATCCCCTTCGGCGTCCTCCGGGGACCGGGTGTTCGACGCGATGAGCCGTCCGACGTCCGCCAGGTAGCGTCCGCGCGACCAGATCCGGACCGGGGTGATCCGGAGCCCCTCCCCGAAGTGCTCCGTCGCGCTGGGGTCGAAGGAGCCGGTCGCGGACCCGCCGACATCGGCCCAGTGGCCGTTGCACTGGGCGACGGCGATCAGCGCGCCCTCGCTGAAGATCGGCCGCAGGACCCTGACGTCGTTGAAGTGCGTGCCACCGCTGTACGGATCGTTGAGGATGAATACGTCGCCCTCATAGATGTCGCCGCGGAATGCCTCGAGCACCGCTTTCGCAGCGAAGTGCAACGTTCCCACCTGCACGGCGACGTCCCGGCTGCCCTGCGCGACGGTGTCGCCCGCGGCATCGCACAGCCCGCCCGAGAAGTCGCGTGCGTGGATCACGAAGGAGTGGCAGGTCCGCAGCAGCTGTTCGGCCATCAGGTCGACGGCCGTCATGAAGGCGTTCCGCAGGACTTCGGCCGTCACGGGGTCGAGGTCGTCCGGCTGCTCGTCCTCTATCATCTGCAGCAGTGCCCGCTGGGTCGCCATGATGCCTACCTGTCCGCGTTCATGGAGATGCGCAGGTTCTCCATCGGGTCGACGAGCGCCGTCCAGTCCGGGGGTATCAGCGTCGTCGCGTCGGGTTGGGCGATGACCGCGGGGCCGGTGACCTCGACGCCGGGGTAGAGGTCGGACCGGTCGTACACCGGTGTCTCCAGCCGGCGTCGCGGCTCGACGAACCTGACCATCCGCCGTCCCACCGGTTCGACCGGCCTCCCGTTTCCGCGGCTCGCCACCCCGAACCGCGGCTTGTCGATGATGCCCAGGGCCGAGACCGACAGCTGGAAGAGATCGACGTCGGAGAGGTCGCGGCTGAATCCGAACTCCCCGCGGTGCTGGACGTGGAACTTCTCGACCAGGCCGTCGATCGCCCGGACCGGCTGGTCCACGGCGATGGGCATCGAGCGCGACTGCCCGCGGTACCGCATCTCGATGAACCGCTGGATGCTGATGCGCTCGGTCTCGACGCCGTCCTCGAGGAGGCTCTTTCGGGCGTGCGACTCCAACCTCAGGAACGTCGATTCGATCTCGTACGGGTCGGCCGCGTGCGCCTCGCGGATGAACATGGCGCTGGAGTCGTGCCTGATGTCGACCAGCAGGCACCCGAACGCCGAGGTCACGCCCGGATGCGGTGGGACCACGACCGCCGGGAGGGAGAGTTCGCGGGCCAGGTGGACCGCGTGCATGGGGCCGGCGCCGCCGAAGGCGACGAGCGCGAAGTCGCGCGGGTCCTGCCCGCGGCGGATCGACACGATCTTCAGGGCGTCGGCCAGGTTCGCCGACGCGACGCGCAGGATGCCGACCGCGGCGTCCTCGAGCGAACCGCCCAGTTCCCTGGCGATCCGGCGCACGGCCCGCTTGGCGAGCTCGACGTCGAGGATCTGCGACCCCGCGGCCAGCGAGGTGTCGATCTGCCCCAGGACGAGCTGGGCATCGGTCGTGGTGGCCGCGGTGCCGCCGAGCCCGTAGCAGGCGGGGCCGGGATCCGCGCCGGCCGACTGCGGGCCGACGCGCAGCGCACCGCCGTCGTCGACCCACGCCATCGAGCCGCCGCCGGCTCCGATGGTCAGCACCTCGAGGTTCGGAAAGCAGATCGGGTGCCCGAAGTCCACCGACCAGTTCCGCGTGATCTTCAATTCTCCACCGGACACCATGGAGATGTCGGCGCTGGTCCCGCCTATGTCGAGGCCGAGTGAGTTCTCATAGCCGCAGGCCAGCGCGATGTGCCTGCTCGCCACCGCGCCTGCGGCAAGCCCGGAGGACGCGAGGCGCGCGGCGTGCCGCTGCGCGGCCTGCGTCGTCATCACGCCTCCGCCGCCGTGCATCAGATGGAGCCTGCCGGTATACCCGGACTCCGCCAGCCTCTGCTCCAGACTGGCCGCGTAGTGGCCGATCAACGGCGACAGCAGGGCGTTGGCGACGGTGGTCGAGAAGCGTTCGTGTTCGAGGATCTCGTCCAGCACGGCGCTGGAGACCGAGACGGCGACGTCGGGCAGCTCCGCGCGCAGGAACTCCCGCATCGCGATCTCATGCACCGGGTTGACGTAGGAGTTGACGAAGCAGACGGCGACCGTCCGCACCTGCCTGCGCCGGAGCGTGTCGACCAGTTCGCGGGCCTCGCGCATGTCCAGCGGCTCGATCACCCGGCCGGACGCGTCGACCCGTTCGGTGACGACCAGCCGGTCGCGGCGCGCGATGTAGGGAGGGGCGACGTCCTTGTAGGCGTCCCACAGGTCCTCCTTCGTCCCTCTCCTGATCTCGATCACGTCGCGGAATCCACGGGTCGTTACAAGAGCGGCACGGGGAAAGGTCCGGTTGAGCAGCGCGTTGGTCGCGACGGTGGTGCCGTGGCTGAAGAACCAGGTGTCGACCAGGTCCGCGCCGGCCTGTGCGATGCCCCGCATCACACCGTCGATCGGAGATCCGGCCGTCGTCGGAACCTTGGCCACGCGGGGTGCTTCCCCGTGCTCGCCCAGGACGCAGACGTCGGTGAAGGTGCCGCCGACGTCCACCGCGACGCGCAATGCCATCCCGCACCTCCCGCACCTCGGTGTCCGGGCCGGGGCCGGCGCCCCGGGAGTGCCCGGTTCAGGCGTAATGCCTGGTCGTTGCCCTAGATACTCACCCGGGCCCCGAGGGCAAGCAATAGTGAAGAGTGAGAGAACGACACGATCGGATTGTTCAGGTCTCCGACGCGTCAGCTGTTGATTCGAGCCCACGCCCAGGGCCGGGAGGGCGCCGAGCGGTCAGGCGGCAGGCGGCTCGGCGGTCCTGAGCGGGACGGCCGCCCACGCGCGAGCCAGCGATGGGACGCACCGGTCGGAGGCCCGCACAATCCGATCACCCCGTTCTCTCACTCTTCACTATTGCCTGCCCCAAAGGCCGGGGTGAGTATCTAGGGCGACGACCAGGGATTACGCCTGGATCGAGCACTTCACATCTGATCGTGAACCCCGTCACCGCGTTCGTTCGATTTCGACCGAACGTCTCTCAACGAACGTCAGCGAAAGGCGTCCCGGCGGCTATCGATGCCGGGGGAACATGTCCAGCCGGCGATCCAAGGAACACATCATGAGCAAATCCAACGCCGCCGCTCGGCCCGCCGGCCGGACGTACACGAGCTGCGTCACCGGGTCGCGGACCAGTCGGCTCGACCTCACGGGGACGGTCCGGCCGGCGGCCGCCGTCCACCGGCACACGCGCGACACCCTGCTCCGCTGGGGCCTGGCCTCCGACCTGATCGACGAGGTCCTGCTCATCGCCTCCGAACTGGTCGCGGGCGCCGTCGGGGACGGGGGCGGCGCGGCCCGGGAGATCCGGCTCACCCTGCGGGACGGCCACGTGAGCATCGCGGTGGACGACACCGGGCCCTTCCAGCGCTCGTTCGCCGGGCGATCGGCCATCAGCGACTGAGGCGACGCGCTTTCCACAGGCGGCGGCCGCGAGGAGTTCCCCGTCCCCGCCGTCCCGACGACCCGCAACCGAGAACCTCCACGAACCGCATTCTCACCGACCCGACGAGATCTCTCCGAGGAGATGGCCATGAGCGAACGCCTGGCACCGGGAAACAGACCGCTCCACATCATCGACCACGACGACCCGGAGGTCGTGCGCGACGCCGCGACCGAGGACTACGCGCTGCACGTCGCCCCCTTCACGTGGCGCTCGGGCCGCGTGTCGCTGCTCATGGCCTGGTACGCCTTCGCGAGCGCGATGTTCTGGCTCATCGTCGGCGCCACCGTCGCCCTCGTCGCGGGCACCGTGGACACCCTGATCGGTCTCGGCCTCTCCGTCATCGCCTACAGCGTGATCGGCGGGCTGATCAGCCGCTACGCGGCACGCACCGGGATCTCGAGCGCGCTGTTCTCGCGCTGCCTCTTCGGCTACCTGGGGTCGGTGGTCGCACCACTGATCATCGGGGCCACCGCGCTCTACTACGGCGTGTTCGAGGGATCCGTCATCGCGGCCGTGCTGCACCAGTACACCGGCTGGGGCTCCATCCAACTGTGGTACTTCGTCGTCGCCGCCTACAGCATCCCCATCGTCATCGGCGGGGTGCGCCAGTGGCTCGACAAGATCAACGGAATCCTCCTGCCCTTCTACTACATCGGGCTCGTCGTGGTCGTGGTCTGGGCCGTGGCCCGCCACGGCTATTCCAACGACTGGCTCACCGCGGGTCCGGTGGCCGACACGAACCTGCACGCACCGGGATGGTTCTTCGCGTTCACGACCTACATGGGCGTCTGGATCATGATCCCCTTCACCTGGGACTACGCCCGCCTGGCCAGGACGAGCGACGCCGCGTACCACCGGCGGCTCACCTTCGGCCCCCTCTTCTACATCCTGACCCTCGTGGTCAACGCGGTCGTCGGCATCTACCTGGCGCACACCCTGGTGGCCAACGCCCCGCTCAGCGAGCTCTCCGCGGTCGAGGGCATCGTGAAACTCGCGGGGATCTTCGGGGTGGCGCTGGTGTGGATCAGCCAGACCAGGATCAACACGGCCAACTACTACCTCGCGAGCATCAACGCCGAGAGCTTCTTCGCGCGAGCGCTCAAGATCCACCTGTCGCGGCGCGTATGGGTCGTCCTGGTCGGCATCGCCGCGTTCGGGCTCATGCTCACCAATCCGATCTCCTACCTTCTCAAGTCACTGCAGTGGCAGGGCGTCTTCGTCGTGGCGTGGGTCGCGATCGCGCTGGTGTACCTGGCGTTCGCCCGGCGCGACCGGCGCCCGGCCGAGGACTTCGAGTTCAGGCCCGGCCGGATCCCCGCCTTCAACGCCGTGGGACTGGTCTCCTGGCTCGCCGCGTCGGCGGCGGGCATCACCCTGGTCCAGGCCGCGGGCTCGTTCGGCGCGACGTGGTCCGCGCCGATCACGTTCGTGCTGGCGGCGGCCATGTACGCGGCCGGCCGCTTCGCCACCGGCGAGCGCCAGGTCGTGCTGCGCCGCCCGTTCGACCCGCGCTCCGAGGTCGAGGACCCCTGGGAGGCCAGGGTCCTGTGCGCCTCGTGCGACCGGCACTACATCGCTCAGGAGATGGACCGCAACCCCGCGACGCCCGACCACGCCCCCATCTGCGCCGAGTGCGGCAGCAACGACATCGCCTACCTGCGCGCCTCCTATGCCGAGGCCCGGTCCGGCGCGGCCGGCCACAGCGACGTGAACCTGGTCGCCTCCGACTGACCGCGCGATCGCGGGCGGGCGGAGCCGCGGCACGACACCACTGGCCGCACCGGCGGTCAGCGGACACCACACAGGGCTACTGAAGGAACGTCCGATGCAGCAAGGAACAGACGCCGCCGGCCAGCGGATCGCCGGGGCGGCGCGCACGCCGACCGGGATGCTCGTCGGCGGGGAGTGGCGGGAGTCCCGCGAGGGTGCGAGGTTCCCCGTCCTCGACCCCGCGACCGGAGAAGTCATCGCGACCGTCGCGGACGCCGGCGTCGAGGACGCGGCGGACGCCATGGACGCGGCGGCGGCGGCGTTCCCGCGGTGGTCGGCGGCATCGCCCCGGCGACGGGCGGCGCTGCTGCACGACGTCTTCACGGCCGTCCACGACCGGGCCGAGGAGTTCGCCGCGCTCGTCACCCTGGAGATGGGCAAGCCGCTGGCGGAGTCGCGCGCCGAGGTCGCCTACGCCGCCGACTTCCTGCGGTGGTACTCGGAGGAGGCCGTCCGCCTCACGGGTACCTTCCGCACGGCGCCGGGCGGCGCGGCCCGCCATCTCACCCTGAACCGGCCGGTGGGGCCGTGCCTGCTGGTGACACCGTGGAACTTCCCCCTCGCGATGATCACTCGGAAGGTCGCGCCGGCGCTCGCGGCGGGCTGCACGGTCGTCCTCAAACCCGCGGAGGAGACGCCGCTGTCCGCTCTGCTCCTCGCCCGCGTGATGGCCGAGGCGGGGCTGCCCGCGGGCGTGGTCAACGTGCTGAGCACGAGCCGGCCCGGCCCGCTCGTCGAGGCGGTTCTGGGCGACCGGCGGATCCGCAAGCTCTCCTTCACCGGTTCCACCGAGGTGGGCCGCAGGCTGCTGGCGCTGGCCGCGCCCGGCGTGCTCCGGACCTCCATGGAACTGGGCGGCAACGCGCCCTTCGTCGTCTTCGACGACGCCGACGTCGACGCCGCCGTCGAGGGCGCGGTCGCGGCGAAGCTCCGCAACGGCGGGCAGTCCTGCGTCGCGGCGAACCGCTTCATCGTCGCCGACTCGGTCGCGCCGCGGTTCGTCGGCGGGCTGGCGGAGCGGCTGCGCGCCCAGGTCGTCGGGCCCGGGGACGACCCGCGATCGACCCTCGGGCCGTTGATCAGCCAAGCGCAGCGGGACCGAGCGGCCGGACTGGTCGACGACGCCGTGGCGCACGGCGCGGAGCCCGTCGTCCACTACGGCGAGGGCGCGGCCGGTCCCGGTGACGCGTTCCTCAGGCCGGTCCTGCTCGACCGGGTCCCGCCCTCCGCCGAGATCGCGCGAAAGGAGATCTTCGGCCCGGCCGCCGCGGTGTACCGGTTCTCGACCGAGGAGGAGGGCCTCGCTCTGGCGAATGACACGCGGTCCGGCCTGGTCGGCTACGTCTACACCCGGGACCTCGACCGCGCCGTCCGGGCGATCGAGGCGCTGGAGTGCGGAATGGTCGGGGTGAACCGGGGACATGTCTCCGACGCCTCGGCGCCGTTCGGCGGTGTGAAGGAGTCCGGTCTGGGCCGCGAGGGCGGCGAGATCGGCGTCCAGGAGTACCTGGAGACCAGGTACGCCTCGATCGCCGCCCCCGCGTGAGCCCGGAGTGAGCATGTCGACCGTCGTCATCGTCGGTGCCTCGGTCGGAGGCGTGCGTACCGCCAGGGCGTTGCGTTCGTCCGGACACGCGGGCGAGATCGTGCTCGTGGGCGCCGAGGACCACCTGCCCTACGACAGGCCGCCGCTGTCCAAGGCCTTCCTCGCCGGAGCGGCGACCCGCCGCGACCTGACGCTGCTGGACGAGGAGGCGGCGGACGAGGCGGGAATACGGCTGGAGCTGGGAACACCCGCGATCGGTGTGGACCTGGCCGGTCGCGCGGTCGAACTGGCCGACGGCCGGCGCCTGGCGTTCGACGAGCTCGTCGTCGCCACCGGCGCCCGGCCGCGTCCCTCGCCGTGGGGCGCCCCGCCCGGCCTGCACGTGCTGCGGACCCTCGACGACGCCGTCGCGCTGCGCGAGGACCTGAGGTACGGCGGGCCGCTGGTCGTCATCGGCGCCGGTTTCGTCGGCACCGAGGTGGCGGCGACCGCCACCTCGGCGGGTCTCGCCGACGTGACGCTCGTCGGCCCGGCGCGCGCACCGCTGGGCCGCGTGCTGAGCCCCGCAGTCGCCCGGCACTTCGCCCGCCTCCACGCCGACCGCGGGGTGAGCACCCGGTTCGGGGCGGCGGTCACGGGTGTCGAGGCCGTCGACGGCGGGCTCGTCGTGGGGCTGGACGACGGGTCCCGTCTTCCCGCGGCCACGGTGGTCGTGGGCATTGGCGCGGTACCGAACGACGAGTGGGTCCGCGGCTCGGGACTGACCATCGCGGACGGCGTCGTGTGCGACCGGTACAGCCGGGCGCGCGGTGCCCCGAACGTCCACGCCGTGGGGGACGTCGCTCGCTGGTTCCATCCACGGCGCAGCCGGCTCGTCCGGGCCGAGCACTGGACCAACGCCATCGAGCAGGCCGATCGCGTCGCCCACAACATCACGCACCCGAACGATCTCCAGGCGTACGACCCCGTCGAGTACGCGTGGACCGACCAGTACGACCGGCGGATCCAACTGGTCGGCCGCACCGGCGGAAGCCTTGACCACGTCACCCTTCAGGGGGTCGGCCCGGACCACGGCTTCGCGGTCCTGTACGCCGACTCCGCCGGGGAGTTCGCCGGCGCGGTCGCCGTCAACTGGCCCCGCGCGGTGATCGCCTGCCGGAGGGCGCTGCGTGACCCGGTGTCCCTCACCACCGTGCGGGAGAGCATCACTGCCGCGACCGAGCGGTCCCGGAGATCCCGCACAGGGACCTGACAGGTCTCCGTCTCATGCCCTGTGCGTCGGCGGCCCCCGGCCGTGCGCGAACCGGCCGGACACGCCCCGCGTGTCCGGCCGGGTCCGGCGTTACTTGCGGTGGGCGATGTCGTAGAGGGCGCAGCCGATCAGTTCGAGGGAGACTTGCAGGCGTTCCGGGCTGACGTTCTGGGCGATGGTGTCCTCGGGGCTGTGGTAGAAGGGCTCCAGCTGGCTGGGAGCCTCGCCGCCGCGCCAGCTGAAGTTGCCGGCCGGGATGCCGCGCTCGTGGAAGGCCTCGTGGTCGCTGGAGCCCCGGGCCGTGGGGCCCTTGGTCTGGTCGGCGTAGCCGAGCCGGTGGGCGGCGGCGTTCACCGCGGCGGTGGTGGTGTTGTCCGCGCCGTCCACCGAGAGCAGCCAGTACGTGCCCGCGGGCGGGTGGCTGGTGGCGACCATGTCGTTCTGGAAGCAGCCGGTGATCTGCTTGGCGCCCGCTTCGTCCAGTTGCTTCACGTAGTGCCGGGCGCCGACCAGGCCGTACTCCTCCGAGCCCCACAGGCAGACGCGGACGGCCTGCCGGGTGGGCAGCCGCCTCAGGACGCGCGCGAGTTCCAGGCACAGGACGGTTCCGCTGCCGTCGTCGTTGGCGCCGGGCGAGCCGGGGACGCTGTCGTAGTGCGCGCTGACGATGACCGCCTTGCCCGCCGGGTCGGGGAACGTCGCCTTCCGCTCGGCCAGGACGTTGTACGAGGTCAGGCCCGAGTAGTGCGTGATCGCGAAGGACAGCCGCCGGGCGCCCGCGCGGACCCGCTCGCCGTGGTACTCGGCCAGGCCCAGCACCGGGATCGCGACCGCCTCCTTCAGCGTCGGGACGAAGGAGCCGGGCTTGCGCTCGGGATAGGTCTCCGAGCGCGCGTTGACGATCAGCGCCGCCTTGGCGCCCGCGTCGGCGGCGGCCTCGGCCTGCTCGGTCTCCATGCCGGGCACGCGGTCGAACAGCACGATCCTGCCGCGCACGTCACCGGTGACCTCGGTGACCCGGCCGGCGTCCACCACCGTGCCGTCCACTGCGGCGACGGCGCCCTGCGGGGATGCGCTGCACTGCCACACCCGCTCGCCGCGGGAGCGGATCTCCGCCAGGTACTTGTCGGCGACCGGGAAGGGCTGGAGTTCGACGGTGTAGCCGAGGTCGCGAAGGCACCCGGCGATGTAGCGGGCGGCGCGGTGCTCGGACGGGGTGCCGGCGACGCGCCAGCCGATCTGGTCGCTGAGCACGCGCAGGTGCCGCAGCGCCCGGCGGGCGTCGACGCGGGCGACCACGGCCCTGTCGCCGGCGGTGAGGGAGGGCGGACGGAGGGCACCGGGGCGCTGCCGGGTCGCGGCGGCGGCGGTGCCGGGGAGCAGGCCGGCGGTCGCGAACCCGGTGAGGGCCGCGGCCCCGGCCAGCAGATCGCGGCGTTTGACCTCGGACATGGCGTCTCCTCAGGGAGATCGTGGCCGCCGCCCGCCGGTCTCGGGTCTCGAGTCGGTGGCGGGTCGGCGGCGAGACAATGGACCATCCCCCGATCAGGGCGAACCTACGAAATCGCCGCGGGATCAACAAGGTCCCCGCAATCCGAGAACCGAATCGTGATCAAGAACGTGCAAGGAACGGGCCAATGGACCGCCGGTTTTCGATGGACCACCCCGTTCAGCGGACGCCAAGGGCGACCGTATTCGTTTTTCCGGTTCCCCTCGCATGCATGGGATACACCTCGGCCATCAGAAATGGCATCGCGGCGCAGGGCAGAGCGCGGGCGAGGCCGTCGCGCGCGCTTCGGCCTCGGACGGGTGTCGGTCCGGCCTCTAGGCTGATGGGCGTGCAGGTTCATCGCGGGCCCGTCCATCCGGGGCTCGAACCGTTCGTCGCCGGCCTCGGCTACTCCGAGTCGCACGGCCCGGCCGTCCGCGAGCGCTCCATCCCGACCGGCTGTGCCCAGCTGTTCGTCAACCTGCACGCCGACGCGTTCGCCGGCGGGGCCGGCGGGGCCGCCTTCCTCGGCGCCGCCTCCCGGCCCTCGGTGATCGACACCGCCGACCAGCGGGCCATCGCGTGGGTGGCGTTCAAGCCCGGCGGCGCGTTCCCCTTCTTCCCGGCCGTGGCCGGGCTGGTCGGCCTGGAGGACCTCTGGGGCCGCGCCGGGCAGGTCGTGCGGGAACGGCTCCTGGAGGCCGGCGGGCCCGCCGGGATCCTGGACGCGCTGGAGTCCGTCCTCGTCGAGGCGGGCGCTCTGGACCGCGACCCCGCCCTGGAGGCCGCGCTCTCGGCTCTCGACCGCGGCGTCCCGGTCGGGGAGGTGACCGACCGGCTCGGTTTCACGCGCAAGCGCCTCATCGGGCTCTTCCACGACCGCGTCGGCCTGACGCCCAAGCGCTTCGCCCGCGTACGGCGGTTCCAGCGCACGCTCCGGAAGATCCCCTATGACCGGCCGGTCGACTGGGCCGAGCTCGCGTTCACCTGCGGGTACGTCGACCAGTCGCACCTGATCCGCGACTTCCACGACTTCGCCGGGCTGCGGCCGACCCAATACCGGCCCCGCTCTCCCGCCCAGCCCAACCACGTGCCGCTCTGAGGGAAATTCGTCCAATACGGTGCTCGCGGGCGCCCCGCACGATGGAGCCATGAACCTCTATCCGAAACTCGTCGTCGACGGCGCGGCCCGCGCCATCGAGTTCTACAAGGCGGCACTCGGCGTCGAGGAGTCCGAGCGCTTCGAGACACCGGACGGGAAGATCGTCAATGTCCGGCTGGCCCTCGGGGACGTGGAGTTCACGCTCAAGGACGAGGACTCCGCCGACTCCGGGCCGACCGCTCTCGGGCTCGACCGCTCGCCCGTGATCATCAACCTCGAGGTGCCCGACCCCGACGCGGTCGGCGCCCGCATGGAGGCGGGCGGGGCCACCGTGGTCTACCCCGTCGAGGACCACCCCTACGGCCGCATGGGCCGCCTGCGCGACCCGTTCGGCCACGTCTGGATCGTCCGCCAGGTCCCCACCGGGTGACCGGCCGCAGGTGAGGACCCCGGTGTCCGCCACGTGTTCATGACGCAATCACGCCACGTCAACCACGGGTGCCGCCCCTCGTTCTAGCGTCGCAGGGGTTGATCAGAATGAACGAGCGGAGGACCGCATGTCCATGCGCCTTGTCCTGACGAGTCTGGCCTTTGCGTCCACGGTCGCCGCGCCGGTGGCGGCCCATGCGGCGACGACCGGGGGCCCGGGTGTGCCGCCGCAGAAGACCCGTTTCGACCTCCAGGCCCACCGCGGCGGCATCGGCATGACGACCGAGGAGTCGCTGGAAGGCTTCGGCAAGGCGATGCGCCTCGGCGTCACCACCCTGGAGCTCGACACGCACGTCACCAAGGACAGGAAGGTCGTCGTCAACCACGACCGGCAGATCAGTGCCCAGAAATGCCGCGACACCGCGCCGGTGACGCCCGGCGACGCGATGTACCCCTACGTCGGCAAGTACATCAAGGACCTGACCCTGGCCCAGATCAAGACCATGGACTGCGGATACCAGCAGCTGCCCGGCTTCCCCGAGCAGGAGGTCGTCCGCGGATTCCGGATGGTCGAGCTCAGGGACGTGCTGGACCTGGTCAAGCGCTACCGCGCCAAGCAGGTCAAGCTCAACATCGAGACCAAGGTCGAGGCGGGCGCGCCCGAGCAGACCGCGCCGCGGGAGCTGTTCGTCCGGCGGGTCTTCGAGGAGATCCGCGCGTCGGGGATCGAACGGCAGGTCACCATCCAGTCCTTCGACTGGGGCGCGCTGAACCTCATGCACCGGTTCGCGCCCAGGTGGCCGCTGGTGGCGCTGACCAACTACGACTTCCTCCAGGTCGGCAAGCCCGGCGCCTCCCCCTGGCTCGGCGGCCTCGACGCCGACGACTACGGAGGCGACTTCGTGAAGGCGGCCTCCGCCATCAAGGGCGTCACGGCCCTGTCGCCCAACTACGGCTTCCCCCAGAACGGCCAGGTCGGCGACCCGGGCTTCCGCTTCTACCCCGACCGGCAGATGGTGGCGGCGGCGCACGCCCGGGGCCTCAAGGTCATCCCCTGGACCTGCGACGATCCCGCCACCGTCGAAGCCCTCATGGACATGGGCGTCGACGGCATCATCACCAACTACCCCGACCGCGTCCGCAAGATCATGGCCGACCGCGGCATGCGGCTGCCCAAGGCCTACCAGCCGCGCTGACCCGCGGGCACGTGGCGAGCGGCCGCCCGGCGCGAACAGGCCGGGCGGCCGTCACGGGCGCGGCCCGCCCTCGCCGCCTCCGCCTCCGCCTCCCGAGCCCACGTCGTGCCAGACCGCCTTGGCGCCGCTGTGCCCGATCCGGGCCACCTGGACGCCCGTGGCGACCGCGGCGCCCACGGTGAGGACCGCTGCCACCAGCGTCACCGCCTTGGTCCAGCGGGGCGGCCGGTCGGTGTTCCGGCGGGCGTAGACGCCCACGGCGACGAGGAGCGCCAGGGCCACCCAGAGCCCGGCGACCAGGGGGAGCAGGGTGTCTCCCAATTCCGCGTGCTCTTCCACCAGGGACGAGCGGGGCACCTGTTCTTCGAGGTGCTCGCCGCTTTCGGTCGCCAGCGGGATCGTTATGACGGCGATCGTGGCCACGCCGAGGATCCAGGGCCCGAGCAGCCGCCGCACCTTGGGCCACAGAGCCGCGAGCAGGGCCGCCAGCACTGTCAGCGGAACCAGAAAGACCACGACATGGACGACGAGCGGATGAGCGGGCAGACCAAAGAGGGTCTCGGGCATGGCCGGCCTTTCGGAAGTCCGTTGATCAGCTCAAGGTAGCGGGAGGTCGAGCACCCCACTACCTTCGATGAGTGTTTCAGAGGGTTTTCATAGGGATCCTTCCTGACGCATCTCACGGCTCGGGTCATCACGAATGCCGGAGCATTTCTTTCCCTTGAAAGAGGAAAGGGAAGGTGTTTCGTCGTAGCCACGGAACGCGAATTCCCTTGACGACCCGGATGAGTGCCCGACGTCCCCTCGGAGTTCCGGTCCGACCGCGTCGACCTGCCATGCCCCTAGTTCAGATGTTCACAACATCCGGATGTTCGCTGTATCTTGACGACGTGGCGAAGAGAGCTCGATGGCCCGGCTGACCCGGGCGCAGCAGCAGGCTCGGACGCGTGCCGCCGTGCTGGCCGCGGCGGTGGAGGAGTTCACCGAGCACGGCTTCGCCGGCGCCAGGGTCGACCGCGTCGCCGACCGCGCCGAGCTGACCCGCGGCGCCGTGTACTCGAACTTCCCGAGCAAGCGGGCGCTGTACCTGGCGGTGCTGCTCGACTCCGTCGAGCGCACGGCCGCGTCCGGAGCACCTGCCGCGGGCACGGCCGGAGACCTCGACCTGGCGGAGGGGGCGGAGGCGTTCGCCCGCGCCTGGCTCGAACGGCTGCCCCTGACCGGCGACACGTCCGACGCCGGGAAGCTGCGGTCCCGGTCGCTGACCGGGGTGTTCGACGATGAGCCGGGCCGCACCGCCATGGCCGGGCTCGCGGGGCTGGACGGTCTGCTGGTGGCGCTCGCCCTGGAATCGTGCCGGGCGCCCGCCGCCTCCCGGCGGGTGCGGCTCGCCGAGGTGATCCTGACCCTGCTGCACGGAGCGGGCCATCTCGCCGAGACGGCGCCCGGCTTCGGGGATCCGTTCGAGGTGGTCCGCGCCTGCCGGCGGCTCGCCGAACTCGACACGGGCGACGCATGGGACCCGCCCCACCTGCCGTACGTCGCCGCGCCCCATTCGTGCCGCGACGCCTGGACGCCGCCCGACGAGGCGACGGACGCCATCACCGGCCGTCCCGTCCGCTTCGACGACGGCGGGGTCATCGTGGTCCTCGGGACGGGTCGCCTCGGTGCCGCCGAGGAGGCGGTCCGCGCCGCCCGTCCGGGAGAGCCCGTCATCGTGGCGCTGGTGACGGACGATCCCGCCGAGATCGGGGCGCTCGTCCGGCTGCGGGTCGCCGACCTCGTCCTGTGCCTGCGACGGGCGTTCGGGACGGCGATCGGTCTGCCGCTGCGTCTCGTTCACGACGACAGAGCCGCCCTTGCCGCCGCAGTCGGCGCCGGTACGTCCGAGAGCACCGAGGCCGCCGTGCGCGTCCGGGGCGGGAGGATCATCGCTCGGGCACTGGGCAGGGGCGCCGCGCACGCCGCCGCGACCGCCCCGACGTCCGTCGAGGGGTCTACCGGAACGGATGAAGCATGACGGGTTCCGATGATTCGACCGTGCTGCACGTCCTGCGCTGCATCGGACATGCCGACCTGCCCCGCGTGGCCGACGCGGCGGGCCTCGCAGAGGCGGACGTCGAGTCCCACCTGATCGATCTCGCCGTGGCCGGCCTGGTGACCCGGACGCCCGGAGAGTTCGGGGGCTGGGGCCTCACCGAGGCGGGCCGCGCCGAGGACGCCCGCCGGACGGCCCGCGAGCTCGACGCCGCCGGTGCCCGGGACGCGGTGGCCTCGGGGTACGAGAGGTTCATGGTGCTGAACCCGGAGCTGCTGGACCTCTGCTCCGCGTGGCAGATGCGTCCCGTGGAGGGCGCGGTGGCGCTGAACGACCACTCGGACCCGGCCTATGACTCCAGGGTCCTGGAGCGGTTCGCCGACCTGGACCGGCGCGCCGAGGTCGTCGGCAGGGACCTGTCCGCGGTGCTCCCCCGGTTCGGGCGGTACCGGGCGCGGCTCACCGCGGCGCTCGACCGGGCCCGGGCCGGCGCGCTGGAGCATCTGGCGGACAGCACCACCTCGTACCACGCGGTGTGGTTCCAGCTCCACGAGGACCTGCTCGCCACCCTCGGCATCCCGCGCCTGTGAGCAGCGCTCCGATGAGCTGGATCCATCCCCTCGCAACCGGGACCGGCCCATCCGCGGACGCCATCGGCGGCAAGGGGCACGGCCTCGTCGTGCTGCGGCGTCTCGGGCTGCCCGTGCCGGCGGGTTTCGCGATCGACACCCGCGCCTGCCGCGCCTTCCTGCGGGACGGCCGCTTTCCGGAGGGCCTCGACGCCGAACTGGCCGCCGCCGTCCGCGGGCTGGAGGCCGAGACCGGACGGCGCTTCGGCGGGGACGAGCGGCCGCTGGCGGTATCGGTCCGGTCCGGCGCCGCCGTGTCGATGCCCGGCATGATGAGCACCGTGCTCAACGTCGGCCTCACCGCCGGCGCGGCCGCCGCGCTGGCCGCCGAGACGGGCGCTCCGGCCTTCGCCGACGAGACGCGCCGGCGGTTCCTCGCAAGCTTCGCGGCCGCCGCCGGGACGGCCGCGCGACCCACCGGCGTGACCGTCCCCGACGACGCGATGGGTCAACTGCGGGCGGCGGTGAGGGCCGTCTTCTCGTCATGGAACAGCCCGCGCGCCGTCACCTACCGCGAAGTGCACGGGCTGCCGCACGAGCCCGGTACGGCCGTGATCGTGCAGGCGATGGTGTTCGGCAACCGCGACGGGCGCAGCGGTACCGGCGTCGCCTTCAGCCGCGACCCGGCGACCGGCGCCGGGACCCCGTTCGGTGACGTCCTGTTCGGCCGGCAGGGCGAGGACGTCGTATCCGGGCACTCCACCCCCGAGCCGCTGTCCGAGCTCGCCGACAGGGAGCCGGTGGTGTGGGAACGCCTGGTGGCGGCCTTGCACCTCATCGAGCGGCACTACCGCGACGCCTGCCATGCCGAGTTCACCTTCGAGACAGGGCACCTGTGGTTCCTGCAGGTGAGGCCCGGCGGCCTCACCGGCCGCGCCGCGGTCCGCGCCGCCGTCGACCTCGTCGACGAGGGGCTCATCGGCCGGCGCACGGCGCTGCGGCGGATCTCACCCCGGCACCTGCGCGACGCCCGCACGCAGCGGCTCCGCGCCGGGGACGGGAGCGACCTGCTCGCCCGCGGCCGGGGCGCGTGTCCGGGCGTCGCGGCCGGCCGCATCGCGGTCACCGCCGACCGGGCCGCGCGCATGGCGGCGGACGGGCCGGTGATCCTCGTGCGTCCCGCCACCTCGCCGCTCGACATGCACGGCCTGGCGGCCGCCGCCGGGGTGGTCACGAGCCGCGGCGGGCCCACCAGCCACGCGGCCGTCGTCGCGCGCGCCATGGGCAGGCCCGCGGTCGTGGGCGCCGGCCTCACCGTCGACGCCGCGGCGGGATGCGTGCGGGCCGGCGACCGTGTCGTCCCCGAGGGGACGCTGATCAGCGTCGACGGCACCGGCGGAGAGGTCGTGATCGGAAACCCGGGCCTCGCCGCCGCCGTGGTCGACGATCGTCTGCACCGTCTCCTCGACTGGGCCGACGAGGTCTCCGGCGACCGATCACCGCGCCCGGACGAGGAACGCCTCGCCGCGGCGCACGCCCGGCTGTGACGCACCGGAAAGCCGCCCTCCGCCGAACGTTCCCGGTCTCGTCCACCCGCTCGCGGCCTGGACGGACGTCGGCGCCCGCGGTCCTCAGATGTCCGCTTCCTCCCTCGCGTCGTAGGCGTCGCGGGCGCGTTCGATGGCGGGCATCTGCTCCGCGGCCCATGCCAGCAGCACGTCCACGGGACGGCGCAGGGTCTTGCCGAGCGGTGTGATCCGGTACCTGATCGCCACGGGGCGCGTGGAGAGGACCTCGCGTTCGATCACGCCGAGCGTCGCCGAGGAGGCCGGACTCCGCCTTCCCATGCCGCCGGCCTCGCTCATCGGCGTCGACCGCCTCTTCGAGGACGACGTGCTCGTCGAGGTCGAGGCCACCGCGATACTCGACTGATCCGCCCGCGGAGGCGCGGCGGGAGCATCCCGCGCCCGGCCGGGCAGAGCCCGCTTCGCCCGGCCGGGACGCCACTTCGTGCACACGCTTGCACCCGGGGGCGGGGGCTGGTCTACTGGCGCTGTCATGGCGACGGCCCACTCAAGTCAGCGTTCGCGCGGCCCGGAGCAGACCCGAAGGGCGATCACCGAGGCCCTCCTCGATCTTTTGCGCGAGGCCGGCCGGGTGCCGACCGCCGCCGACATCGCCACCCGGGCGGGGGTGTCCCGCCGCAGCGTCTTCGTCCACTTCTCCGATCTGGACGAGTTGTACGTGGAGGCCGGGCAGCGCCAGGCCGAACGCCTGCTCGCCACGGTCGAGCCGATCAGCCCCGACCTGCCGCTCCCCGAGCGCATCGACCGGTTCGCCGGCCAGCTCGTGCGGATCTACGAGACCATGACGCCGGTGCGGCGCGTCTCCATCGCGGCCTCCACCTCGGGGGTGGTGGCCGGGCTGATCAACGAGGGCGACGAGTGGATGCGGGGGATGCTCCGCGAGGTCTTCGCGGCGGAGTTCGCCGGACGCGACCCGCTGCTTCCCGACATCGTGGACGCCGCCGTCAGCTGGGGCGCCTGGTACCACCTGCGGCGGCTGAGCGTGGAGGACAGGCGCCGCTGCTTCCACGAACTGCTCACCACGCTGATTCCCGCCTGACCGTCATCATCCGGGCCCCGATGGACCATCGGGGCGTACCGGCACGCCCGCGTGCGCCGAGACTTCTCCCGGCGCGCACTGGCAACTTTGCACTCTGAGTGCAATAGTGTGGTCATGCTGATGCGGTATGCGGAACGGATGTGGCAAGGCGAGGTCGGCATGGAAGGGCTCATCAACGGTGAGGTCCCTTCCGGAGTGGCTTTTGAGATCGCCGATGGCGTCGCCGTGGTGCCCTCTTTCGCGAACGTCACCGTCTTTCGGACGGAGGAGGGCCTGGTGCTCTTCGACACCGGCGCTCCGAACACGGCCAAGAGCAATCACCGGGCCATTCGGGAGTGGTGCCCCGACCCCGTCCGATATGCCGTCTACTCGCACGGGCACATCGACCACGTCTTCGGGGTCGGCCCCTTCGACGAGGAGGCGGACCGCGGCGGTGCGGAGCGGCCGGTCGTCATCGCCCACGAGGCCGTCAAGGCCAGGTTCGAGCGCTACGTCCTGACGAAGGACTACAACCGGACGGTCAACGCGCGGCAGTTCGCGAATCCGAGGTTCCGCTGGCCGGAGAAGTTCCGGTACCCCGAGATCACCTACCGCGACGACCACCGGCTGCGCGTCGGCGAACTCACCTTCGAACTGCGGCACGCGCGCGGAGAGACCGACGACCACACCTGGGCGTACGTCCCGGAACGGGACATCATCCTCGCCGGCGACCTGTTCATCTGGAACTCCCCCAACTGCGGCAACCCCCAGAAGGTCCAGCGGTACCCGGCCGAGTGGGCGGCCGCGCTGCGGGCCATGGCCGAACTGGACGCGTCGCTGCTGATCCCGGGGCACGGCGCCCCCATCGCCGGCCGCGACCGCGTCCGCACGGCGCTGACCGACGTCGCGGAGTACCTGGAGACGCTGGTGTCCCAGACGCTGGCGCTCATGAACGGCGGTGCCCGCCTGGACGAGATCATCCATGCCGTGCACGTGCCGGAGCGGCTGGCCGCCAAGCCCTACCTGCGGGCCGCCTACGACGAGCCCGAGTTCATCGTCCGCAACATCTGGCGCCTCTACGGGGGCTGGTGGGACGGCGACCCGGCCGCGCTCAAGCCGCCGCGGGCGGACCGGCTCGCCACGGTGCTGGCGGAGCTCGCGGGCGGCCCGCACGACCTCGCCGACCGGGCCCGCCGGGCACTGGACGACGACGAACCGCGGGTGGCCGCGCGCCTCATCGAACTGGCGCGCCAGGCCGCGCCGGAGGACGAGGACGTCAGGGACGCCTACCGCCAGATCTTCACCGCGCTCGCCGAGTCGGCCACGTCCCTGATGACGCGCGGCATCTACCTCGCGGCGGCCAAGAGCTGAGCCCCTTGACGGGGAGGAGGCGCCGTCCCAGGCCACGGGGACGGCGCCTCCTCTCTATCGGGCCTACCGGCTCAGCCTCCGAGCCACCGGGTCACCGGATCGCGGGGCCGGACTACGGGATCAGGGCCTCGCTTTACCGGGTCACGGCGTCGGTCACGACCTTTGAGGCCTCGGCCGGGCCGAAGGTCGGCGGCTTGGGCCGCGGTTCGGTCTTGCCGAGGCGGACCACGACGGTCCTGGTCTCCGGGTCGATCTGGATGAGCTGGTTGCCGAGCCCCAGCGCCCAGAACAGCTGGGGCGGAGCACCCGGCACCAGCGGCCCCTTCGAGGCGCCCGGTTCCCGTGCTCCCCCGAGGTCGGTCGCCGCGACCGGGCCCCGGATTGTTCCGGGCCGGTTGAGCCACCAGAGGTATCCGTAGGCCGAGTTCAGCTTCGTCGACGGCCTGCCGGTGGCCGCCTCGACATACTTGGCGGACACGATCTGCCGCCCCTGCCATTTCCCGTTCTCGAGCATCATCTGGCCGAACCGGGCCATGTCCCGGCAGGTGGAGTTGATGCCCATGAAGGTCTGCGCGTTGCCGGCGCGATCGGTGCCCATGGTGGTGCGGCTCATGCCCAGCGGTTTGAAGAGGCGCTCCTCGGCGAAGCGGGAGACGTCCTTTCCGGTGGCCTTCTGCAGCACGCGCTGCAGCGTCTGGATCGCTGAGTTGTTGTACACCCAGACCTTGCCGGGCTCGTGCTGCTGTTTCAGGCCGATGGCGAACTTGGTGCGGTCCGGGGCCTTCAGGAGCCGCCGGTAGTCGGTCCGGAAGCTCCATTCCCGGCCGGAGACGTTGCTGAGGAGGTCGCGGACCGTCACCTCCTCCGCGGGGGTCCCCTTCCATTCGTCGATCCATTTCGACGCCTTGTCGTCCACGCTCAGGGCGCCGTCGTCCTGGGCGATCCCGACGAGGACGCTGGTGAACGACTTCGTGGCGGACCATACCGGCTGGGCCTTCTCCCGCCGCCCCTCGCGGAAGTACCACTCGCCGGCAAGCTTCCCGTCGCGCGCGACGGCGAGGCAGTCCGACTTCCCCTTCTCGGCGACCGCGGCGACGTTCTCCAGCTTCGCCGCGTCCAGGCCCAGGGACGCGGGCGCCGCCGTCTCCCACGGAGACGGCTCGGACCCGCCCGCCGACGGATCGACGGCCGTTCCCGCGTCCCCGCCGCCAAGCCCGGTCGAGCACGCGCCGGTGAGGAGGGCGGCGGTGAGGGCGGCCCCGAGGAGGCGGTTCGGTCGTCCGCCGCGGTCCGGCTTCTCCGGCAACTTGATCACCTCGTGCTCCCGGTGTGCGACGCGGCGCCTCGCGCGTCCAGCAGATCGGCGAGCCCGACCCGTTCCACGGTCGGCATGGCCGGGGCGTCCGCGAGCAGCCAGCGGAACAGGACCCACCCCTCGGAATGCCCGGCCGTGTCCAGCCAGTTCGGCAGGCCGGGGTCGGCCCCGGCCACGACGACGCGGACGCTCCCGTCCGCTCCGGCCGCCGCGGTGCGGGCGTTGAGGCCCGTCCGCCTGGTCCGGTGATCCAGCGACTGTCCCCATCGGTTCGCCAAGTGAACCCCCCAGTAACGGCATTCCGGAGGCCGCACGTCGATGACGAGCGCCTCCCCTTCGTCGAGCGAGTACCAGCAGACCACGTAGTCGTTGTCCGGCGTGCGGTAGGGACCGTGCTCGCCGGTCGCGACGAAGCGGTTCGGCGTCGCGCGCATCCTCTCCACCCGCTGGGCCGCCAGCGACGTCGCCGCCTTGGCGAACATCGCCGCCGTGCGCGCGGTGCGGGCGAAGCCCTGGTCGTCCAGCGGCGGATCGGGGGCCGGCTCGTCCAGCGGCTCGATCCGGTACCGCGCGGGCACCTCCGCCTCGCGGTCCAGGAAGTACTGCCGGGCGATCACGGCTCGCGAGCCGGCGTCGACGCGGAGCCAGTTCCCCGGCACCTCCTCGGGCGACAGGACCACCTCGAAGTCGCCGCCGGGCGAGACGTCGATGTCCCGGTCGGACAGGTTGACCAGGCGGGTCGTCCCGTCCCGGCCCATCGCGGAGTACACGCAGAACGCGAGGTAGGCGGAGGTCCCCCGGTTCCCCCGGATGCGGTAGCGGGGGGCGCCGCCGAGCACCGCGATGTCGTAGTCGGTGTCGGGATTGTCGAAGAAGAACTTCCGCACCGGCGTCACGCCCGGCAGGAACACCGGGTGCCGGGAGCGCCGCAGCGCCGCCCGCTCGAACTGGTCGGTCAGGACGTTGAGGAGGAAGCCGAACCCCTCCGCGACATCGATGGCCGGGGCGCCGTCCGCCTCTGCCGCCACCGTCTCGCCCGCTTCGGCGAGCGTGTCCAGGAGCTCCCGCCAGGCGGCGATGCTCTCGAGGGGACGGGAGCCGTCACTCGTGGGGGGTGGTTCGGTCACTGGTGCGCTCTCTTTCGTGCGGGCACCGATGCGGTGCGCGGCGTCATGCCTGCTTCTCGGATTCGGGTTCGGGGTCGCGCGCGGGCGGAGGGGCGGCGTCCGGGCGGCGGCGCCCGGCACGGGCCGTGAGGTAGACCGCCACCAGGAGCGCCGCGCCCAGACCCGCCGAGGCGAGCGGCAGGACGACCCGGAGCAGCAGGATCGTCCGGGCCGTCTGGCCGGCCCGGAGCGCCCGGTCCCGCCGGTCCGCGTCGGACAGCCTCAGATCGAGGTCGGCGACCACCAGGCGGTCGACCCCGTCCTTGGTGCGGAGCACCGTCCTGCTCTCCTGCCGCTGGTCGACGCGGGTCCCGGTGCGCGGGTCGACCCACGCCGTGACCGTCCCCTCGTAGACCTTGTCGACCTCGACGTCGCCGCGCTCGGCGTCGTAGCCGGGGAATCCTGAGCGGGGCTTGTCCAGGTCCAGCAGCGACAGCGGGACCCGGGTGGGAGAGCCGATCACCGTCGGTTCGGTGCGCTGGACGAACCGGTAGACCTTGAGTCCCTCGACCCGGTCGACGCCGGCGAAGACCATCGGCCGCCGCGAGAGGGTCTTGGTGTCGAAGACGTGGTAGGTCCGCTTCCGCACGCCGATCGGCCAGAAGGGCCCGATCCCCGACTGCCTGACGCGCGTGTCGCCGTTCACCGCGGCGCCGCGCCCGCCGCCCAGCCGCGCCGTCCGGCGGTCGAAGACCACGCGCTGCGACTGGATATCGATCTCGGCGCCGGTGTCGGCGTCCCCGATCCACGTGAAGGAGTCCCAGACGGCGGTCTTGCCGTCGCCCGCGCGGACGTCGCCGCGGATGGTGTTGACGGCCGTGATCCGCGCGCCGCGCCTGACGGTGCGGCTCCTGGCGTCCATGTACGTCGCGTCGGCGGCTTGCAGGGTCGTCGTCTGGTAGAGGTCCGCGGGCGCGACGAGGATCCGCGGCGCCACCTGGAGGCGCACGAGCGGCGCGAGGGTGAGCAGGAACGCGCCGGACGCGACGGCGGCCGGGCCGAGGACACGGGCCGGCCTCATCCCCGCCCCGTTCCCCGGGGCGCGGCCGGGCCCGTGGTCATGAGCTCGCATCTCGACATGGGACCGACTATTGCACTCCCAGTGCAAATACGCCACCATTCATCACGAGGACATCAAACCGAAACAACCACCCAGCCCGGACCGGCCCGACTCGAAGGCGGGGGCGCAGGGTGCCTGATCGCCATGCCCGCGGAGTATGGGAAAGGCAAATGATCAAGGACTACTTCGACATCCGCCGAACGGCGAACCCGGCGCCGAATCGGCGTGCCCCCCAACCGCCCGACAGCCGTGCACCATACGGGTGGAAACCACTGGCGGTCATCGCCACGGCCGGGTTCATCGACCGTTTCGAGCACCAATTGCTCCCGGGCGTGCTGCCTTTCATTCAGGACGAGTGGAACCTCAGCGACACCACGGCCGGACTGTTTCCGCTCGGCGGCGCGCTGGCCGCGGTCACGCTGACTCCGCTGGCGGGGTACCTGACCGACCGGCACCGCCGCACCCGCATCCTCACCGTCATCGTGCTGTGCTGGGCGGTCACCACCCTCGCCTCCAGCCTGGCGACCGGGTTCGGGATGTTCTTTGCGATCCGGTTGCTGCTGGCGAGTTCCGAGGGCTTCTACGGCCCTCTCTCCGGGAGCCTGCTAGCCGATTTCTACCCTCCGCAGAGCCGAGCGAAGGTCTATGGCTGGAGAGGGCTGACGCCCTATCTCGCCGGGATCGGCGTGGTGGTGGGCGGGGTGCTGGCACAACATTTTGGCTGGCGTGCCGCCTTCGTCATCGCCGCCATTCCGGGCTTGCTCGTCGCCGTGCTGTGCATGCGTTTGCAAGAGCCGGCGCGCGGCCTGCTCGACCGGCCGCCCGGGGCACCGCCCGGCCCGCCCGCGGCGAGCGGGGACGAGGACGACCGCGCTCCGGAGGACCGTCCGGAGGCCGCTCCGGAGGCCGCCCCGTCTGGGAAGAGCGGACACCCGGCCTTCCGCCGGCAGCTCCGGGAGGTGCTGGGGACTCCGACGATCGCCCTCCTGTCCGCGGCCCTGGCGACCCTGGCGTTCGGGCTCTCCGGGATCTCCTACTGGACGCCCAGCCTGGTCCACCGCGACCACGGCGTCGCCGAGGGCACCGCGGCGTCGGTGAGCGGGCTGGTCACGGTGGTCGGGGTCGTGGCGGGCGTGATCGCCGGGACCTGGCTCGGCCGCCGCTGGAACGACCGGCGCGGCGGCGGGCGGCTGCTGGCCGGCGGGACGGGGATCGTGGTCGGAGGCGTCTTCCTCGCCGCGGCGATCTCGATGCCCGCGGTCTGGGCGTTCGCGGTGCTGCTCCTGCTGTCGAAGGCGGCCATGGCGATGGCGATCCCCAACCTCACCGCGTCCATAGCCGACGTGCTGCACGCCACCTCCCGCGGTCTCGGCTTCGCCGTGCTGCACGTGTTCGGGGCGTTCGGCGTCGCCTTCGGGCCGCTCGTGGTCGGGGTGATCTCGGACGCGACCGGCTCCATGGTCGAGGCCATGTACGCGCTGACATTCCCGCTGCTGCTCGGAGGCCTTCTGACGATGGCGGCCCGCCTGACCTTCGAACGCGACCGGAGGTCCGCGCACGCGGCCTGACCCGCGCGGCCCGACCGCACTCCCGACTCCCCATCCATCCGAGCGCTCGCACGTGTCCGGTGTGCCGAGCCCATCTCGTCCTGCCTGGAGGCACCGGTCTCCAGGCGGGCCCACCCCCGAGGAGGAAGTCAGATGGAGAACCCGCTACGAGGAAAGCACCTGAAGACGGCGACGATCAGAGCGTCGATCGCCATCCTGACCACCGCGGTCGCCATGCTCGTCGGCCCGGCACCCGGCGCGCTCGCGGCGGCGGCCACGCCGCCCCCGCAGCCCGCGTCCGGCCCGGGCGGCGCGGGCTACCCCTGGTCGGGCTCCACCGTCCGCGGCGTCACCTTCACCGACCACACCAAGGACTACTGGGTCTTCCAGCCGTCCGGCTGGCAGGGCGGCGGAGCCGCGCCCTCGACCGCGCCGCTGGTCGCCTTCCTGCACGGATGGACCGCCGACGACCCCAAGTACTACCAGGACTGGATCGACCACCTCACCCGCAAGGGCAACGTGGTCGTCTTCCCGCGCTTCCAGACGAGCGCGCTGACCCCGCCGAAGGAGTTCGCGGCGAACGCCATCTACTCCATCAAGGACGCGCTGGCCGGGTACCCCGCCGACGCGGCCGTCAAGCCCGACACCTCCAGGGGCATGACGCTCGTCGCCCACTCCTACGGCGGGCCGACCGCCGCCAACATCGCCGCCCGCTGGTCGGCCGCGGCGCTCCCCCGCCCGAACGCGATCATGTTCGCCATGCCCTACGACCGCTCGATCGACGCGTCCCTGGCGGGCATCCCGTCCACGACCAAGATCGACTGCGTCGTCGCGGACGAGGACACGACGGTCGGCCGCACCGGCTGCGACGCGATCTGGGACCTGACCGGGCACGTGCCGACCTCCAACCGCAACTACCTGTGGATGTCCAGCGACGCGCACGGGTCCCCGGCGCTGACCGCCGACCACCGCGTGCCGAGCAGCAACAACAGCGCGTCCGTGCTCGACGCGCTCGACTGGAACGGCCTCTGGAAGCTGGGCGACGCCCTGCGCGACTGCGGGGTCTACGGCACCGACTGCGACTACGCGCTGGGCGGCACGGCGCGGCAGACCTCGCTCGGAACGTGGAGCGACGGGGTGCCGGTCAAGCCGCTGGCGGTCTTCACCTCCAAGCCCGCCTGCCCGGCCGGCAGCGGCGCCAAGGGCTGCTGACATGCGGGCCAAGCATGCCGGCGGGGCGGCTCTGGCGCTCCTGCTGCTCGCCTCGGTGGCCGCGTCGTCGCCGCCCGGTCCGCCTCGCCGCACGGACCGGCCCGACTCGGTCTACGGGGCGGGCTGGTCCACCGCCCACGCGGATGCGGGTAACACCGACTACTCGCCGGTGGCCGGCGCGCGGAACCTGACTTCCGCGTGGCAGCGCAGCTTCTCGGGCAGCATCTACCTGGGCGCGACGAACGACGCCTCCGGACGCGTCTACGTGACCACGAACGGCACGGGCTGCCACCTGCACGCGCTCGACATCGCGACCGGCAAGACGGTCTGGTGCTCTGGCGAGGTCGATCGGCAGGCCGTCTCGTCCTCCGCCCTTATCGACAAGGACGGGCATCTCTACCTGGCCGACGGCGAGGCGATGCGCTCCTTCGACGCCGCCGGGAAGGTCCGCTGGAAGACGCCCATCGTCGGGACGCCGCTATCCGCCCAATTCACCCCCGCGGGCAATCTCCTCTTCATCACCCACATCGGGCGCATCTATGTACTGGACCGCGATACCGGCGAGCCCGTCCTGCCGCCCGTGGAGCTCATCCCGGGCGCGACGCCCGGGACCGACGACCCGCGGGCGTGCATGCGGGGCACGGAAGAATGCCCGGCCTCGAACACGCCCGCGGTCGACCTCGCCACCGGACGCGTCTTCTTCACCTTCTGGGACAAGGGCGCTCCGGCCGCCGACATACGGGCGATGCAGCTGACCGAGGGAGACAGCCCGTCGATCCGGCCGCTGTGGAGGAACGAGTCGCTGCCCGGCGGGAGCGCGACGAGCCCGGACCTGTCCGCGGACGGATCGCGCCTCTACGTCGGCGACAACGAGGGCGGGATCCACGCCCTGGACGCCGCGACCGGCGAGACGATCTGGAGCCATGACACCGGCTACGCCGCCGGCGGCAGCTCGTCGCTGTCCCCCAGCGGGCTCATCATGCCGGCGGGCGGTGGGGACGGCGGCCTGATGGCGATCAGGGACATAGGCGACAGGGCCGAGCGGGTCTGGACGAAGGAGAGCCTCGTGAACCGCGGCATTCCCGTCCAGGCCGCGGGAGGGGTCGCCTACGCGGCGGTGTCGGCGACGCTCGGCAACGATCTCGTCGTGGTCGACACCGCCACCGGGGCCGAACTCGACCGGGAGCGGCTGCCGGGGGCGACCCTCTTCTCCGTCGGCACGACCGTCGCCCCCGACGGGACCGTCCTCGTACCGACCATCACGGGAGAGCTGTTCGCGTTCCGCCCCGGCTGACGGGTGGTTCACCGGACGGAAGTGCCACCGTTCTCAGGCCCGCCGCGCCCTGCGGTGGGGCGGGCCTGAGCAGGGGCGCCGCTACGCCTGCTCCTGGGGCGGGGGCTGGGCGGCGCGCTCCTGCCGCAGCCGGGCGTTGATGCGCTGGGCTTCGGCGAGCTGGTCTTCAAGGATGATGATGCGGCAGGCCGCCTCCAGCGCGGTGCCCTCGTCGACCAGGTCGCGGGCGCGCTGCGCCAGCCGCAGCTGGTAGCGGGAGTAGCGGCGGTGCCCGCCCGACGAGCGCTGCGGGACGATCAGCCGGGCGGTGTCGAGGCTGCGCAGGAACGCCGGGGTGACGCCCAGCATCTCGGCGGCGCGGCCCATGCTGTAGGCGGGGTAGTCCTCGTCGTCGAACTTCTCTTCGAGCCCGTCGGGCTCTAACGGAGTGGCCGCCCGCGGGCCGTGCGGGTCTGGCTGGCCCTCGGTCTGGGCCGGATTGGGTGCCTTCACAGAACCTTCCGTACTGCTCTGGGATCGGAAGGCGGTGACGCGACAGGGGCCCCGGCGCCAGACTGCGGCGCCGGGGCCCAGAGGTACAACACCATCTACCGGCACCGAAGAGCCGGTCTTCCGCGTCGACCGCCCATGTCGCGGCGGAGGCGCGGGGATCGCGAATGCGTGACCGTAGACCACCGTCCAATCTGTGGAACTGCGGTACCCGCGCGGCGTGACTGGAGCCTGCTGCGGGCGATCCTGATGGCGCCGAAACCTCCCTTCCTCGACATCACTACCTGTACTGCGTGTACCACTCGTACTGCGTGTACTGCGTTCTTGCGGTGTTCTTCTGCTTGCGGCGGCCTGCCGGCCACCTGCCCGACCGGCTGCCGAGGCCCCTTCCACTGCGTTGGCCCCGACACGTCCGGCCGGCGTCATCCATTCCTTCCGGCAGTTCGTCCTCTGCCGCTTCTCATGGACCCGTCTCTCTTCGATGACAGGAACACTACCCCACCTCGCTTCGAAAATCTACATCGCTCACTACAGAGTTTCGTAGATCACCACGTTTCGTTCTCTCCACCCGGCGAGAGCGCCCCGCCCTTCTCCCCGGTCGCGGCCGGATGCGACACGGCGAACGCGTACCGCACCGCCCGTGCCGGTTCGGCGGCCGCCGGACGCGGCCCGCGGTGCGTGCGGCCGCCCGTGCTCCGCGCGCGTGACGGTCGGAAGGCGTAGACTCCGGGTGAACTAGAGGTTTCTCGATGCGGGCGGCCAAGCCGGCGTCCCGCTGGTTTCCAGCTACTCGGTCTCCTTCGAGGCCAGACAGGCCGGCGCGCATGACGCCGCTCCACCGTCCACCCCGAAGCCGGACGTCCGCTCCCGCCGCCCACCCGGGCCGGGACGCGGCGAAAGCGGCCCTGTGAGAGCCCCGCGCCACGCACCTCCTGATCGGAGCCCCAGCATGCAGACCGCAGGCACCGCCCCCTCCGAGGACGGGCTGCGCCGCGAACGGTTCGCGGAGCACACCGTCATCACCATCACCGGCGATCTGGACATCTCCTCCGCGCCGTCCCTGCGCGAGCGCCTGGACGTCGCGCTGCGCGACGCCGGGCCCCACGTCGTCATCGACCTTTCGGGCGTGACGTTCTGCGACGCGTCCGGGCTGGCCCTGCTCACCGGGGCCCGCCGCCGCGCGGAGCGGGAGGGCGCCTCGATCGTCCTCGCCGCCCCGCGCCCGCACATGATCCGGCTCCTGCGCGTCAGCGGGCTGTCGCGGATGTTCGCCGTCCGCCCCTCCGTCGACGCGGCGCGCGCCTCCGGCGCCGGCGTCCGACCGGCCGCGGCCTGACCGGGCCGGGCGGAGAGCGAGGACGGGATGACGACATGACGGACGACGACCCGAACGGGTGGGGCGCCGCCGGGGCCGCGCCGAGCGAGGCCGACCGGCGGCGGCTGGCCGCCACGTTCGAGCTGATGAGCGCGGTGGTCCTGGACGGGACCGGTCCGTCGGACATGCTGGCCCTCGTGACGGCGCGCGCCCGCGAACTGGCGCGCGTCCCGCTGGCGTTCATCGCCCTGCCGGGCGAGGACGGCAACACGCTGCGGATCGAGGTGGCGGACGGCCTGGACGCCGACCGGATCCAGGGGATGACGGTGCGGCGGGGCCGGTCGATGCTCGGGCGCGCGTTCACCTCGCGCCGGGCCGTGTCCGCGCGGATCGCCGCCGACCAGACGCTCACCGGCCTCCCGGCCGGGCCCATCCTGATCCTGCCGCTGGAGACGGGCGAGGCCACCCGTGGTGTGCTCGCCGTCCTCGGACGGGTCGGGGCGGAGCCCTTCGGCCCGGCGACCGCGCGCCAGATGCTGCTGTTCTCCGACATGGCGGCCCGGCTGATCGAGGTGGCCGGGGCATCCCGTCCGGCCGCCGCGCCGAGGCCCGCGGGGGACGCACCCGTCGTCCCCTCCGCGCGGCCGACCTCTTCCGCCTGAGGGCGGCGCGGAGACGGCGCCACTCCCCCTGCCGGGAACCGGGCTCCCGCACGGAAAACCGGCCCTGCGGACTATCCGGGGCCGGGCCGCGACGATCGCCGATTCCCCGGATTCGCTTGCGCCGCGCCGGGTCCGCGGCGGTTTCTCAGAGCCTGAAAAGCTTGGTGAACGGTGAGAGAATCTTCACTTTCTGCGTGCCGAAGTCGACCAGGACGGCATTGCCCGGCTCGACTTCCAGGACGCGGCCGAGCCCGTACTTGTCGTGGGTGACCTGGTCGTCGAGGGTGAACTCCTTGGCCGGTGGAGCGGCGGCCGGGGGCTGGAAGGGGCTGGTGGGCAGGTGTCGCCTTCGGGCGGGACCGGTGCGTTTCATCACCTCATTATGCGCGTACCGGGCGGTTAACTGAAGGTTTCTCGGAGGTCCGCCAGGTAAATCCTCGTGAGGGCCGCCCCCGCAGGGGTTCAGGACCGACGCGCCGCTCCCTGTGGTAGCGTGGTTGGCAGTTGCGGTTCCCATAGACATGTGCGTGCGCCTGTTGGATCTGACCTCAGGCGCACTTTTGTTTTTTCTGGATCTTCCGGATGGGCCATCGCGGCATCCGTCCGCGCACGGTGTGCGGGCGGGAACCGACCCCCTGAGGGAGACATCATGGCCACCGGCACCGTCAAGTGGTTCAACGCGGAAAAGGGCTTCGGCTTCATCGAGCAGGACGGCGGCGGCGCCGACGTCTTCGCCCACTACTCCAACATCGCGGCCCAGGGCTTCCGTGAGCTCCAGGAGGGCCAGAAGGTGTCGTTCGACGTCACCCAGGGCCAGAAGGGCCTGCAGGCGGAGAACATCGTCCCCGCCTGATCGACGCGTGGGCGGTGCGCGGTCCTAACCGGCCGCGCACCGCGATGCAACCCCCGGGGCGCTCGACCCGCGCCCCGTCCCCTGCGGCTCCGCGGACGTTCCTCCGCCGGGCCGCGTTCCGGTTCGTTCTTGAGAATCCTCCGCCCGGCCTCCCGCCGGGTCCGCGGTCCCGCATGACGGAGCACTTCCTCGACACGCAACCGTCCTGAAGGAAGGCTTCACCTTGCCCCGCGCCCCTCGAGGCTCCCGGCCTCGCCCTGCACGCCGTCCCGCGACCCGACGGCCCGCCGCCGCGCCCGCCGCAGGGCCCGCCGTCGCCGCCCCGGCCACCCCTCCGGCCGCTCCGGTGGACTCGTTCGCCGATCTGCCGCTGCCGGCGCCGATCCAGAAGACGCTGGTCGGCCAGGGCGTGACCGCCCCGTTCCCCATCCAGGCCGCCGCCCTCCCGAACGCCCTCGCGGGCCGGGACGTCCTCGGCCGCGGACGCACCGGGTCGGGCAAGACGCTCACGTTCGGCCTGGCGCTGCTCACCCGCACCGCCGGGCACCGCGCCCGGCCCCGCCGTCCCCTCGCCCTGGTCCTGGTCCCCACGCGGGAACTCGCCCAGCAGGTCACCGGCGCGCTCGAACCGTACGCCGACGCCGTCGGCCTGCGGATGACCACCGTGGTCGGCGGCCTCGGGATCGTGCGCCAGGCGAACGCGCTCGCCCGGGGCGCCGAGGTCCTGATCGCCACCCCCGGCCGGCTCGCCGACCTGATCGAGCGCGGCGACTGCGCGCTCGGCGACGTGCGGACCACGGTGCTGGACGAGGCCGACCAGATGACCGACCTCGGCTTCCTGCCCCAGGTCACCCGGCTCATGGAGCAGACCCCGCCGGACGGGCAGCGGATGCTGTTCTCCGCCACGCTCGACGGCGGCGTCGACCGGCTCGTCCGCCGGTTCCTCAGCGACCCGGTCACCCACTCGGTCGACCCGCCGGCCGGGGCGGTCACCGCCATGGAGCACCACCTGCTGCACGTCGCCGACACCGACAAGCACGAGACGACCGTGCACATCGCGTCCCGCGAGAACCGCGTCATCATGTTCGTCGGGAAGAAGCACGCCGCGGACCGCCTCGTCCGCAAGCTCACCGCGCGGGGGATCAGCGCCGCCGCGATGCACGGCGGCAAGTCGCAGTCGCAGCGCAACCGCGCGCTGGACGGCTTCCACCGGCAGGACGTCACCGTCCTGGTCGCCACCAACGTCGCCGCCCGCGGCATCCACATCGACGAACTCGACCTCGTCGTCAACGTGGACCCGCCCGCCGACCACAAGGACTACCTCCACCGCGGCGGCCGCACCGCCCGGGCCGGAGCGTCCGGGACCGTGGTGACCCTCGTCACCCCGGAGCAGCGCCGCGAGATGGACGACATGATGGCCAAGGCCGGGATCACCCCCCGCACCACCCGCGTGCGCCCCGGCGACGCCGACCTGGCGCGCATCACCGGCGCCCGCCCCCCGGCCCGCGACGCCGCACCCCCGAACACCCCCGCGCCCCGCAAGCAGCGTCCCGCCGCCTCCGGCACCCAGCGCGGGCGCGACCACGCCCCCGCCGGCTCCCGCCGCCCGCGCCGCCGCCCGTCCTCCCTCAACACCTGACCGGCCCCCGCTCGCCCCGTCCGCGGCCGGCGGGCGCCGTCCGCCTACCGCTCCCGGACGGCGTAGGTCAGGTGCGTCACCCTCGGGGAGTGCTCCACGCGGACCTGCTCCAGGGCTACGCGGCCCGCGTCCACCCCCTCGAACAGGCGGATTCCGGAGCCGAACAGCACCGGCGACAGCGCGATCGAGAACTCGTCGACCAGGCCCGCGTTCACGTACTGCAGGATCGTCGCGCCGCCGCCCGCGATGCGGACGTCGCGATCGCCGGCGGCCTCGCGGGCCCGGTCGAGCGCGGACTCGATGCCGTCGTTGACGAAGTGGAACGTGGTCCCGCCCGGCCGCTCCCAGGGGTCGCGCTTCTCGTGCGTCACGACGAAGACCGGCGTGTGGTACGGCGCCTCCTCCGGCCACATCCGCTCGCCGGCGTCGAACATGCGCTTGCCCATCACGCTCGCGCCGGTGCGCTCGTGCGTCGCCCGCGCGATGTCGTTGTCGCGCCCTTCCTCACCGCCCCCGCCCATCTTCAGGAGCTCCCGGGTGAACCGCAGCGGGAAAAGCCACGCCTGCAGTTCCACCCACTGCCGCCCCATCAGCTCCCCGAGGGACTCGGGCGCGATGAACCCGTCCAGCGACATCGACACGCTGAAGAACACTTTTCCGGCCATCAGTCCTCATTCTCCTTCCGAATGGTTTCGGTGACGTAGGCAGCCAGGTTGCTCAGGGTCTGCCGGCCACCCTCGATAACGTGGTACTTCTCGACCGCCTCGTCGCGCAGCTCCCTGGTGGGGAAGAGCGTGCGCATCTCGATCCGGGTCGCCGCGCCGTCGAGCGCGAACGTGATGACCGACTCGAAGGCGTTCGGATCGTCGCGGGCCTCACCGTGCAGCAGCGCGATCTCCTCCGGCGGGACGATCCCGGTCCAGGTGATCCACTCCTGGTAGTCCGTCCCGTCCGGCCCGTGCAGCACGAAGTCCCACTCCCCTCCGATGCGGAACTCGAAGGACCGCGTGGTGGTGGTGAACCCCTCCGGCCCCCACCACCGCGACAGGTGCCGCACCTCGGTGAACGCCTCGAACACCAGCTCCCGAGGGGCGTCGATGACCCGGGAGACCACGATCTCCCGGTCCGCTGTCGCCGACCGCGCCGGCGCTCCTCGTTCCTTCGCTGCCATAGGTCATTCCTCCTGCCGTGTCTGTTTGAGGTCCTGCACGTACGCGTCCAGGCGGTCGAAGCTCTCGTTCCAGAACCGCTCGAAACCGCCGGTCCACTCGTGGACCGGTCGCAGCCCGCGGGCGTCGAGGCCGTACAGGCGCTGCTTGCCCGCCCTGCGGTCCCGCACCAGCCCGACCTCCCGGAGCACCCGCAGGTGCTTGGACGCCCCCGGCTGGGTCATCCCCAGCTCCCGGGCCAACTCGGCCACCGGCCGCTCACCCGCCCGCAGCAGCACCAGGATCTCCCGGCGCCGCGGCTCGGCGATCGCGTTGAAGACGTCCGACGTCGTCGCTGCTCGTGCCATGACCGCGATCATATTCCCATATGGGTATGCGTCAAGTGGAGGTGCGCCCTGGCCACACCCTGGCGGTCCCCGAGCACCCGGAGGGAGACGTGACTACCGGCTCGGGAGCCGGCCGGTTCGCCCGTGCGGGGGAGGACGCGGGAGGAGCGACCCGCGATCTTGGGGGGACGTCCGGATCAAGCCCCTGAGGAGCCTGCCGTGGCCACAACGACATTCCGCACGACGACGGCCCTGTGCGCGGTCGCCCTGACCGCCTGCCTGGGCGTTACCGCTTCACCGGCTACGGCCACGACCCGGGAGTCGAGCGTGACCGGGGCGGGGCGTGTCTTCTACGCTCCGGCGCCAGACGATGACGTCCGCTTCACCTTCGACGCGCACGCGGTCTCGCCTGCCGACGGCCCGGCCCCGCGACCGGCAGACGCCCGCGGCACGGTCCGCGTCCACCACCGGGTCGCCGCCCAAGGCCTCGCCGTCTGGGCCGAAGGCGAGGTGAACTGCGTGATGACCAGCGGCCGGGCCGCGACGCTGACCGCCGTCATCACCAGGACCTCGCCCGAACTCGGCAGCTGGATGGGCAAGCACCTCGGCTTCACCGTCTTCGACGGCGGAGACGGCTCCGGGCGCAACCTCGACCAGATGGGCTCTACGGGCCCGATGGACAGCCTCGCCAAGTGCATGGCCGGAGAGAACTCCTACGCCCCCGTCCTGGCGCCCGCCCCGTTCTTCACGCTGCAAAGCGGAAACTACCGCGTCAAGGCCGCCTGAAAGCCCTCATCCAGCGCCGCCCACGGCCCCGGCCCCAGGCGCAGGCGGGGTATCAGGAACGGCGCCAGACCGTGCCGATCTGGGTGCCCGCCCACATCGCGGTGGTGTGCGGGACGCGGGTCATCGAGTACGCGATCACGCTGACGGGCGGGGTGGCGCGGGTCCAGGACGCGCCGTCGAAGTGCAGCAGGTGGGCGGGGTCGCGCGGGCTGGACAGCCAGACACCGCCCCGCCCGTCGGCGGCGATGGAACCGAGGAACCCGACCGCGGAAAGCGGCCCCGCCTCGCCTACCGGGTCGGACGGCCCGGGGATCGCGTGCACGGTGAACGCGGAGCCGTCCCAGTGGTGCAGCGTCGGCGGCGGGAACAGCGGGTTCTGTTCGAGAGCGTAGAACCAGACGTCGTCGGGGGCGGCGTACTCGATCTGCAGGATCCAGTGGGCCCACTGCGATCCCCACGGAACGCGCGTCCAATCCGTGCCGTCGAAGTGCCACAGCGGGGTCGTCACGGTCTGCGAATTCCCTATCCCACCGGCCCAGACGTCCGAGGCGCTTCCGGCGGCGACGGCGTTGAGCCCAGAGGACTCGGGCAGGGTGAGCGTGTTCGTCCACTGCCCGTGCCGCCGGACCGACACCGTCGCGCCGTCACCGCTGAACCCGGTCGCCCACAGCCCGCCGGTCCGGTCCAGGGCGATGGCCTGGAGTCGCTCGCCCGCGGGGCTTGCCACCGCCGTCCAGCGGCGTCCGTTCCAGTGCAGCAGGTCGGTGCGCTCCTGGGCGTTCCGGCCCGCGGCGACGGCCCAGGCGTTCGCGGCGTGCCGGGCACGGACGTCGTTGACGACGGCGAGCCCCTCCGGCAGGACGGCCCGCGTCCAGCCTCGCGGGGTCCCGTGCAGCATGACGGCGCGCGCGTCCGGCTGGAAGGCGTTCTCGGTGCCGCCGGCGAAGACGTGCCGCCGGTCCGGTGCGGCGATGCCGAACAACTGGCTCCGCCCGGCCGGCGGCGGGACGGGCACGTCGACCCACTCCCCCGGCGGCGGGGCGGCGGCGCGCGCCGAACCGGCGAATGTCCCGGTCACGGCGGCCCCCACCAGCGCAGCGCCGCCCAAGGCGAACGCCCGGCGCGACAGCAGGGGGTCCGGCGGGAATCGATCCACGGTGCCTCCTATAAAGACCGAACATCCATGCCAGTATTTAGTGGCAAGGTATGGGGATCCACTCCCTGACCTCTTACGGCCAGCAGATCAGCAGGGGACCCTGACGCTGCCCGTCATCGTTGCCGGACCTCGCCTGGGGCGCGTCGGCTGGACGGGTAAGCGCCTCGGCTTCACCGTGTTCGATGCCGGAGAGGCCTCTGGGCACAGCCCCGGCCAGATGAGTCCGACAGGCCCAATGGGCACCGAATGTGTGGCCGAAGCGGACTCCTGCGCCCCGTTGATGACACCCGCCCTGTCCTCCCGCCGTAAGGCCGACAACTACCGCGCCGGGTCTGCCCGCGCGGCCCGACTAAGACAGGGCGGATCACAGCGGAACGCTTTCACGGCCATTCTTCGCCGGGTTTCTCGTCCAATTCACCGATCCGACCAAACCTGACGACCAATTCCGGCCATCCGCTGTCGCCACCCCGGGACCGCAGCTACTTTGAGCTGGCAAAACAGCGCCGCCTCAGCAGTTCGGGGGACAGATGAAGCCGCGTGCCAAGATCCTTCATCCGGCCCGGCTCGGGCGTGCTCTGCTGGCCGTCCTCGTGGTGATCGCGGTCGTCGCGGCTTCGCTCCTCGTCAGGCGGCATATTCACCACGGTTCCGGCGACCAGAGGGCCGGGTCTTCGCCTGCCGACGCGAAGGGCACCGGCGTGGTTCCAGGGGATCTCGTACGGGTCTGGTCCGTGCCCAGTTCTTCGGGTATGCCGGTCGGTTTCGACGCGCGTTCCCACACGATGTTCCTTTGGGACAGCAGCGGCGGCAATGCGCTGACGCCACACCGGCTCACGGCGATCGACTCCCGCTCCGGGAAAACCCGGTGGGAGACAGCGACGGACCAGTGGGACATCAATGTCGACTACCTTCCCGAAGACTTCGTGCGCGGCAACACGGTCGTGGTCGAAGCCCAGGACCCCGCCGGCGCTCAGTTCGTCGTAGGGCTCGATGTCGTGACGGGCTCGGTGCGTTGGAAGCAGCAGCGTCCGGAGGAGTACGCGGAGATCGGCGTCGGAGATGCAGTGGTGGCCGTACAGACCGATCAAGACACACTGAAGGGCGTCTCCACCGACAGCGGGGAACTCCTGTGGGAATGGTCGGCAGCTCCGGGCTGTGTCCTGGTCTCGACGAAAGCCAGCGAAAGCCTGCTGGGCGCCCGCGAACGGTGCGGTACCACCGGCCGCGCGGTGGCCCTCGATCCGAGCAATGGCAGGGTCCGCTGGCGGCAGCCGACGGGCACCGGTTCCGAAGGTGAGGACGACCCTGGGCCCAACTGGGAGATCCGCGGATCCCTGATGTTCTTCTGGGCGGGCCAGCGGATCACGGCGTACAGCGGGAGCGGCCGAAGGGTCTTCGATCGGCAGTCGGGATCGACGTGCGCGAGCGAGACCTGTTTCGCCGCGAACTCGGACGTCGCAGTGATCGCCTACAACGACGCCGCGACGAAGTCGGACCCCGCCGGAACGAACAACGTCGTCCAGGCGGTCGGCCTGCGTGACGGCAGGACGTTGTGGCGGCACGTACTCCAGGTCGAACGCGTGGTCATCGTCGGCGGGTACGCCTATGTCACCGGCCGCCTGTCCAGCCCCCTGCTCCCGCCCGCGTTCGGCCGGATCGACATCGGGACGGGACGATACTCCGTCGTGGCGGCGCCCCAGTTCGATCTGAGTTCGGCGCTGATCGGCATCGACGGTGCGACGGTCGTCTCTGGGGAGACCCTCGGCAGTGAGCGCACCTCGGCCTTCCGCGCCGCGGGGCCGCCCCGGGGTGTGCTCGGCGGAGCTCCGGCGGCCCAGTGGCCGGACGCCTGCGCCCTGCTGGACGGCGGGAAGCTGGCGAGCACCATGCGCGGCTTCACCTACCGGGCGGTGCCGATACGGGCGAGCGGAACCGGACTGAGCAGGCCGGTCACCTGCCAGTACATTCCGAAGCCGACCTCGGGCCCGACGGTCGAGGTCTCGGTCGGATGGGTGGCGAGCGACCGGCGGCAGGCCACCGACGTCATTCACGGGATCACGTCCGGCAGGCCGCTGGCGGGGATCGGCGACAACGCCGTGCGCATAGACCCTGGCGAGGGCGGGGTAGAGCAGGCTGAGCTGGCCGTGCAGGTCGGCCGCTACGTCGTCTACATCCACGTGGTCCGCGAGCCCGATGCCGCATCGAAGATCGGCAGAGACGTCGCTCTCCGGCTGCGGAAGCTCCCCGCCTGAACCAGCCACACGAAGCGAAAGGCGACGGTGAACATGGCGGATGAGAACACCGAGCAGGGGCAGGCCGCCGGACAGGGGCAGAAGAAGTGGTGGAGGAGGCTGGCATGGACCGGCACCCTCGGGCTGGCGAGTGCGATCGCCGCGGTGTCCATCATCTTCCAGGACGCCACCATCAAGCTCAGTGAGAAGGTCGGGCTGCGGGAACCCGCCGTCAAGCCCGAGGGCGCACAGCCTTTCGTCGTCTCGGTGATCACCGACTACTTCCCGGAACAGGGATTCGCGTTCTCGGCGGCCTTGGACGACGGTCCACACGCGGCCGGAATACTGACCGGCAGCGAAGTCGACGATCCCCAGGGGTTGGCCAAGCTCTTGGACGATGCCGGTGGAGCCCCCCGGAAGGAGGTCGGCGTACAACTGGTCGTGACCGGGATGCGCAACACCCCCATACGGATCACCGGTATCGGGGTGAACAAGTCGGCGCGGACGAAGGTGCTCAGCGGCACCTCGATCCAACCGTCCACGCAGGGGCAGTCCTCCGTGATTCCTGTTCGGGTGAATCTCGACCAGACCCGGGCGGAGGTGAGGGACAAGAGCGGGGCGCCGTACTTCTCGCGCCACAATATCGATCTGAAACGCGACGAGCGCGCCACGATCGGCATGACCTACACCGCCGAGCACGCCACCTACAGGTGGACGCTGTCCATCGACTATGTCGACAACAAGGGGAAGCACACCGTCCATATCGACAAGAGCGGGCGCCAATACCGCACGGCCGCCGAGATCTCGTCCGGCAACTCGTTCGTCCTGACCGGGAAGGCCCGCAAGTACAAGGTGGCATACGAGTCGAACAACCCGAGCCCGGGCTATCACCTGAGATAGCGGCGGCGGGGGTGGTCGCCGGGGGCCTGTTGGGGAGCGTGGTCAGAGGTCCAGGGCGCCGGTCCTCACGCGGTTGAGGAGGACGGCGAAGGTGGAGGGGGTGAGGGCCAGGTGGCCGCCCTGGGGGTTCTTGCTGTCCCGGATGCCGATGGCGGTCGACGACTGGTGGACACGAATGTGGACGAGTACCGGATTCCAGTGCGAATGCCGCGTGTCCCCGTGCTCCTCCTGGTGGGGGTCGGCGCCCCCGTGGCCGCGGCGCTCGTCTCCGTCGTGCCGTCGGTGATCGCCACGGCGGGAACGGTGCCGGGCGTCCTGCTCGGGCTGCTGTTCGTCGTGCCCGCGATCGCCTTCTCCGTGTCGGTCGAGAGCCGGAGGAGGGCCCGGCTGCGGCACCCGCCCGTCCTGAACGCCGAGGGCATCCGGCCGCGAGACTACGCGCCAACGCCGGCCGCAACGGCGTCGAGTTCTGGTACTCCCTGGACCACTCGATCGTGCTGTCCGGCCGGCTCGCACCGGCCGTCGAGCGTCTCAGCGGCGGCAGGGTGCGGCTCGGCTGAACGCGGGCCGCGGGATAACGCCCCCCTCAAGCAATTGTGGGGGAAATTGTAAGGTTAGATGCCTTTTGTCCCAAGTTCGCGGACATAGGGGCCGAGTCACGGATAGGGGTCCGGCCGGACCGTGGTCACTTCCGGCACTCGCATCACCGCCGTCCCGCATCTCGGGGGAGCCTTTCACCCGGATTGAAGACCTCCCCGCGCTCGACTCGCAATAGGTCTCTGACCTGCGGAAATTCGTGCCACAGAATCGACCCGGCTGCTTGCGGACGGACCTTTCAGAGTGCTCTACTCAGAGTCAGCACGGGAGTGAAACACCGCAATCCGTGATCATGCGGAGCCGGACTGGGCGCCGTTCCGGACTCGCCGCAAGAGGATCAATCCGTCCCCCGCACCAGATGAGGCAGATCATGAATGACGACCGACGATCCCCAGGCGGCTCCCGCCGGGCGCCCGGAGTGTGATCGTGTGGGAGCGCACGAGCGGACTTCCCAAGGACGCCGCATTCCGCCGCCACTCCCCGAACTGAGCCGAACGCGCGGACCCGCCCTGGTGATCCCGCAGCGCGAGCGGGTCACGGTTCTCGTCCTCCTCGCCGATGTGCTGGCCCCGTGGACGGGCGTGGTGACCGCGTTCGCCGTGATCGAGGGCTTCGCCGTCCTCAACGTGATCCCCGTGGAACCGGAGCGGCGGGCCCTGACGATCGGGTGCCGCTACAGCAGGCACGGGGCGTGGTGGCTCTACCACGTCCACACCGGCGAGCTCATCGGGCCGGCGAACGACCTGGCCGGCGCGGCATGCCAGATCAGGCGCCGGCTGGAGAAGGCGGCGGCATGACTCCGCACCCCCGCAAGCGGCTCGGCAGCGTCGCCGGGGTCGACGGCCTGAGCGACGCCGAGCGGGGCGGAGGCGGGACGGCGACCGGGCCGATGGGCTACCTGGCCAAACCCGAGGCCATGGGCGCGCTGATCTCCACAATCTTCGCCGACCGGCTGCTGGAGCACGGCGTCAGGTACGCGCGCGTCGGCCTGATGACGGTCTTCGTGCAGGAGCGCGCGGGCGCCGAACTGGCCCGCATGGAGCGCTGCCCCGCGCACGAGGCGATCGGACGCGCCCTGGGCGTCGTCGCGAAGGCGTGGGACGAGGCGATGACCGTGCACGGGATGTTCCGCCAGACGGTCAACGAGTGCCAGCGCCTGGTCCGCGTGGAGCTGGAAGAGATCGTGGAGGAGCACATCGCGTTCGTCAGGGCATGCACCACGGCCGCGGACCCGGTTCCTCCGCACGGCAGGGTGCCGTAGCGGCCACGTTCGGGGAGGTCGCGTTTCTCCGTGCCGTCGCCCCGCCCGTCCGGCCGGAGAACGAAGGTGTTGCCGGCGCGTATGCGTTTTTCGGTACGCCGACGATACGTGCCGGCTCGTAGCGTCCCGAGCCTGAGTCCGTTGATGGTTAGGCCGGTTGGGGCGTTCGCGATGGCCTGTTCCGTGTATGCGATCGCGGCCGGTATCGCCGTCGGAAGTCGCGACGAAAGTCATCGGGAATGGGAGAGGGCCGTGGCCGACGGAGAATGGAATCGACGTTCACTGCTCCGGGGCGCCGCCGTGGTGGCCGGGGCCGCCGCGACCGCGCCGCTGCTGGGCGGGGCGGTCGCGGCGCAGGCCGACAGTGGTGACGCGGACGCGCTGTTCAAGGCCGGAAAGTTCGAGCAGGCCGGTCGCGCCTACGAGGAGGTCCTGAGAAAGGACCCCTCGGACGTGCACGCGGCCCGGCAGCGCGGCCTTGTGGCGCTCATGGTCAACCAGTTCGCCGACGCCGAGAAGTACCTCACCATGGCCCTCGAACTGGCACCCGGCGACAAGGACACCAACCGGTTCCTGGGCGACTGCTATATCCGGCAGGACAAGTTCGCCCTCTCTGTCCCCCGCTGGCAAGCGGCGGGCAAGGGCGTCTTCGCCAAGTGGTTCGGGGCACTCCGGGGCGAGGCGTACCAGCTCCACGGCGACATCGCGCGGCTGCCGTGGTCGCAGATGGATCCGGCACCGCAGGTCGAGGGATCGGTCAACGGCGGACCGCCGAAGCGCTTCATGTTCTACACCGGCGCCCCATGGCTCGGCCTGTCCATGGACGTGGCCAGGGAAGCCGGGCTGACCGCCGTGGCCAAGCAGCGGATCGACTACCTGAACGGCACCGCATGGCAGTACTTCGGGGTGCTGGAATCCTTCAGGCTGGGCGGCATCGAGCTGCGCAACATCCCCGTGGAGTGGTCGGAGACGGACCAGGCCTCACCCGGGGGACCCGGTGACGGCCTCATCGGCGGGTGGATCTTCTATCACCTGCTGACCACCTTCGACTACGCGGGCCGGTCGCTGATCCTGCGCCGTCCGACCGATGAGGCGGCCGGCCAGGCACGGCGCGACGCCGCTCGGGCGGGCGCCAAGCCCCTGCCGCTGTGGCTGGCCGACGAGCACGGGCTCTACAGCAGGGGCAGCATCGGCCGTTCCGGCCCGCGCGTGGTGGGCCTGTCCATCGGCGGAACCAGCGAGAGCGCCGTGGCCATGTCCGAGGAGGCGGCCAAGCAGCTGCGGATCCGAACCGACTACGACCGTCCCTTGGAGACCTTCGCGCACAGCCATCCGGTCGTCACCTACCCCTGCTATCCGGACGAGATCCGTCTCGGCGGCGCCGTCGCCAGGGAGGTCTACTGCCTGGCGAACCCGACCAGCAGGCCCCCGCGTTCCGGGTTCGACTCGCTGGGCGCCTTCTTCCACCCGTTCTTCAAGCCCTACAACGTCACCCTCGACTTCACGGGCATGAACCTCTACATCGCCCGCGGCAAGGCCGCCTGACCGAAACGGGCGGCGCCGCCTCGGCACCTCGCTTCGAACCACGCCTCAGCGTTCCTCCGGCGGGAAGTCGGTGGAGCAGGTCACGGCGGCCCAGCGCTCGGCCTCGGCGGCACGGGCCTCGGCGGACTTGCGGGCCAGGGTCAGGGCGTCGCTGCCGAGGAGCAGCCGGCGGGGCGGGTCGTCGGAGCCGACCACCTCGATGACGGCCCTGGCCGCGCGGGCCGGATCGCCCGGCTGGGTGCCGTCGTTGGCCTCCCGGTAGCGGTTGATGGCGCCCACCGTCTCCTCGTAGTCGGGACCGACGGGATGGAGCCGCATGGACGAGCCCTGCCAGTCGGTGCGGAACCCGCCCGGCTCGACGATCAGGACCTTCACCCCGAACGGCGCCACCTCGTTCGCGAGCACCTCGGAGAAGCCCTCCACGGCGAATTTCGCGGTCTGGTAGGCGCCCAGTCCCGGGGTACCGCCCACGCGCCCGCCGATGGACGAGACCTGCACGAACACCCCCGACCGCTGCGCGCGCAGGACGGGCAGCGCGGCCCGCGTCACGTTCACGACGCCGAAGAGGTTCGTCTCGATCTGGGCGCGGAAGTCGTCCTCGGCCACCTCCTCGATCGGGGCGCTGTCGGCGTACCCGGCGTTGTTGACCACCACGTCGAGGCGGCCGAAGGCGCCGGCGGCCTCCTTCACCGCGCGGACGGCCGCGGTGGGGTCGGTGACGTCCAGCGCGACCGTCCGCACCCGGCGGCCGTGCTCGGCCACCAGGTCGTCAAGTTGCTCCGGGCGCCGGGCGGTGGCCACGACCTGGTCACCGGCGTCCAGGACGGCCTCGGTGAGGTGGCGTCCGAGTCCGCGCGACGCCCCTGTGATCAGCCATGTTCTCGCCATTGGTCGTTCCTCCGTTCCGTTAGAAGTGGTCCACGTCCGCGACGGCCTGGGCGAAGGCGGTCGGCGCCTCCTGCGGCACGTTGTGGCCGATGCCCTTCAGCAGGCGGTACTCGTACGCGCCGGTGAACCTGTCCCGGTAGGACGCGTCGCTCAGCGCGGTGAACGGGTCGCGGTCGGCGTCGAGGACGATGGTCGGGGCGGTGATCCCCGGCCGCGCGTCGAGCCGCTCCTCCAGGGCGTCGTAGCGGCGCTCCCCGTCGGCGAGGCTCAGCCGCCAGCGGTAGTTGTGGACGACGATCGCGGCGTAGTCGGGGTTGCCGAAGGCCGCGGCGGTGCGCTCGAAGACGGCGTCGCCGAAGTCCCACGTCGGGGAGACGGTGTCCCAGACGAGCCGGGCCAGGTCGTGCCGCTTGCGTTCGTCCCGCATGGCCAGCCTGCCCCGCTCCGTGGCGAAGTAGTACTGGTACCACCAGGCGTACTCGGCCTTCGGCGGCAGCGGCCGGAGGTTGGCCTCGCGGTTCGTGACCAGGTATCCGCTCACCGACACCAGGGCTTTGCAGCGCTCCGGCCAGAGGGCCGCGATGATGTCGGCGGTCCGCGAGCCCCAGTCGAACCCGGCGAGGACGGCCTTCTCGATCTTGAGCGCGTCCATCAGCGCGACGACGTCGAGGGCGATCACGGACTGCTGGGCGTTGCGGGACGTCCGGTCGGACAGGAAGCGCGTCGTGCCGTGCCCGCGCAGGTAGGGGACGATGACGCGATAGCCCTCGGCTGCCAGCAGTGGGGCGACGTCGACGAAGCTGTGGATGTCGTAGGGCCAGCCGTGCAGGCAGATGACCACCGGCCCGCGCGCGGGCCCCGCCTCCGCGTAACCGACGTTCAGCAGGCCCGCTCTGACCTGTTTGACGGCGGCGAAGGACGTGTGGCCGCCGGTGGCGGGCCGCGGCGGGGTGGCGGATGCGTCCGGCAGGCCGGCCAGCGAGGCGGCCGCCCCGCCCGCGACCAGGCCCAGCCCCCTGCCGAAAGCACGTCTGTCGATCATGGTTTCCTCCGTGTGTCGATGCCATCGACTCTCGTCCGGAGGGGAGACGGCCACATCCGTCATATGACGGCGTGATCCGGCGCTGGGGGATCTCAGTCATCCGACTGTTCCCCCGGTAGAGCGTCTTGGACGATCCTTACCTGGGATCAGGCGTCGTGGGCTCTGGCCAGTGCGTCGCGTAGGGCCGCCCTAGAGGTGATACCCAGTTTCGGGAAGACGCGGTAGAGGTGGGAGCTGACGGTACGCGGGGACAGGCGCGTCCGTTGCCCGATCTCCTTGTTCGTCAGTCCCGTGGCGGCGAGTTCTGCGATCCGGTGTTCCTGCCAGGTCAGCGAGGGGTGCGGAGCCTGGGCGGGCGCTCCGCACGCCCGGAGTTCGGTGCGGGCACGTCCGGCCCAGCCGGAGGCGCCGAGCCGTTCGAACGTCTCGGCGGCGCTCGCGAGGACGGGCCGCGCGTCCTTCGGACCCCGGGCGTGCCTCAGCCGGACGCCGCGGGCGAGGCGGATGCGGGCCAGTTCGAACGGGAAGCCTGGGTGGGCCTCGGCCCGCGCGTACATGCCGTCCGCCTCCTCGTCGCCGGACGCGGTCATCGCGAGCGCCCCGTACGTGATCAGGGCGAGGCGCGGCGAGACGCCGGGCAGGCCCGCCTCCAGCGCTGCCGCGGCGTGCAGGCGGGCCTGCTCCAGGCGGCCGGTCTGCACCGCCGCCTCCACCAGGTCGAGCAGCGTCCGGGGCGCCTGGTGCGCGCAGTCCTCGAACGAGCCGGGCGCGGTGATGCCGATGGCGTGCAGGTAGGCGCCCTCGTAGTCCCCCTCGCTGAGGGCGGCGGCGGTGCCGATGGCGTCGGCGATCTGGGTCAGGAACCCCACGCCGCGCGGGCGCGCCCAGGCGTCCACGACGGCCTGCGCCTCCCGGGCGTCGTCCAGGTCGCCGCGCATGGCGGCGAGAAGCCCGAGGTGGGCGCGGCTCTGATGGGCCAGCAAGGCGTAGCCGTGGGACGTGGTCAGGTCCAGGGCGCGGCGGCCCGTCCGCTCGGCGTCGTCCCACTCGCCCGCCGCCATCTGGTCGAGCATGAGCAGTTGCAGGACGGTCATGCCGTTCGCGACGGCCCCGGTCTCCACCTCCCGGTCGGCCGCGCGCCGCAGGTACGGGCGGAAGGGGCTCAGCATGTCGACCTGGGAGGCGGCGATGGCCAGGCGCGAGACGTCCCACGGCTCCAGGACGGACGGATCGCAGAACGCGCGCTCGACGCGTTCGCGCAGGCCGGCGCCGTGGCGGACGACGTCGCTCCAGGCATCGTGGTAGATCGCCACCCTTGGATCCACACGGTCCGAGAGGGAGCGCACGAGTTCCCTGGTGCGTTCCCAGGTCTCGCCGTCGCCCGCGTACTGGCTGATGGCGAGCAGAAGGATCACGAGCCGGTCGAGCGCTTCGCCGGGGTCCCGCGCGTCCCGCGACAGCCTCTCGATCGCCGCCGCGACCCGGTGGTGCGAGGAGCGGACGTCCCCGTCCTCGTGGAGAGCGACGTAACCGGCGGTGACGGCCGTGGACGGAGACTCGGTCCCGTCCGGCGGCGGGACGGAGCCGACGATCCGCTGGGCCTGGTCCAGGAGCGCGGAATGCCCGGCGGTGAAGGCCGCGTCGCCGAGCCGCCTGGACCGCTCGGCGGCGTCCTCGCTCAGCTCCGCGGCGCGGGTCAGCCAGGTCACGGCCGTCATCGCGCGTCCCCGCCGGATGGCCGAGTCCGCGGCGGCCTCCAGCGCGGCGGCCGTCTCCTCGTCGGGATCGACCGCCGACGCCGCCAGGTGGTGCGCGCGGCGTTCGACGTCGTCGCGGTGCAGGGCGGCGAGTTCCGCGTGCGCCGCCCGCCGCCGCTCGGGCGACGCGAACTGGACGACGGCCGAGCGGATCAGCGGATGGCGGAAGACGAGATCGCCGCTGACGGGATCGACCTCCAGGAGGCCGGAGGCCGCCGCCTCGTCCGCGCGGCGCAGGCGGTACCGCGTGCCGTACGCCCGGTTCGCGGCGGTGCCCGCTCCGACGCCGTCCAGGGCCCCCTTGAGCAGTTCCTCGCGCACGGCCGGATCGAGACGCTCGATGCGCGTGCCATAGACGTGCTGGAGCCTGCGCGGTAGCGGGATGCCGATGAGTTCTCCGGCGCGCTCGCCGTCGAGGTAGGGAGGCAGGTCGAGGAGGGCCAGCGGATTGCCCTGGGCATGGTCCAGGACGAGGCGGCGGGCCCGCGGACCGAGGTGCGGGTGGCGCATGTCCAGGAGCCGTCCGGCGGCCTCGTCCGGGAGGGCCGCCACCGCGAGCTCCGGGAGGCCGGCCGTGTCGAACCGCGAGGTCGCCTCGGGCCCAGGCGCCGCGCCGGACCGCACGGCGACCAGCATCTTCACCGGGCCGCCCGAGAGCCTGCGCCCGACGAAGCCGCACACGTCCGCGCTGCCGGGATCGAACCACTGGCCGTCGTCGACCACCAGCATCAGGGGCCTGTCCGCGGCCGCCAGGGACAGCAGGTCGAGGACGGCGATGCCGAGGGCCATGACCGAGGGCGCCTTCCCCTCGCGCGGACCGAAGACGGCGTCGAAGACCGCGCGGTACCCGTCGTCCAGCCCTGAAAGGTGGGTCAGCAGCGGATACACGAGCTGGTGCAGGCCTGCGAAGGGAAGCTCCGCCTCCGCCTCGACCCCGGCGGCACGGACCACCTCGTACCGGTGCGACGCCGCGGCGCTCGCCGCGCGGTCGAGCAGGGCGCTCTTCCCGACCCCGGCCTCGCCCCGCAGGACGAGCGCCTGCCCGGTGCCCGCCGTGACGAACGCCGAAAGCCGCTCCAGCTCGCCGTCCCGGCCCACGATCGTCGAGACGTGCGCTTCCACGGCTCCCCGCTCCTTTCAGCAGCGCACCCGTCGGCCACGCCGCAGGGCTCAGGAGCACGAGGTTAGAACGGGAGCCGGCCGCCGGGTACGGCGGCGCCTCCCTTCCGCGCACTCGGCGGCCGAGACGGAACCCGGGTGAGGGTCGTTCTTCCCCGCTTGCACTGCGCGCTTGTTGATCCGCTGGGCGGTTCTTCGGAAGGTCCGGGACACGCGGGAAATGGCGTCTTGCGGCGGCGAAGGCGGCGACATAATGGCGCGAACTGTCCCGAACCAGGTAAGCGTGCCGGGCCCGTTCCGGCCCGGCGGTTATGCGGTCGCGAGCCGGGAAGACGATCTCTGGTACGTGGCGGTGGACGGGACACCCAGGGGGAAGCAGGGGGCGGGTCCGCCGTGACGGATGCAGAAAAAGGATGTCCCGGACGCGAAGGAGCGGTTCGGCGAGCGCTCCGGACTCCGGTCGCGGTGGCGATGCTCACGGTGCTGGTGCTGGCCACCGCGTGCTCCTCGTCCCACCGCCCGGCCGCCGAACGGCCCGTGAGGGCGGGCGCGGCCAAAGTGGAGACGCCCGAGAGCGCCGAGCCCGGCACGGCGGACTGGCAGGTCCGCCGCAGGGGCGCCGAACACGAGATCGAGGGGTACGCCGACCGCGTGAGCGTGCTGCCGGGCCAGTCGTTCCGGCTGTTCGTCTCCACGACGACGTCCGGGTTCACCGCCGAGGCCTTCCGGATGGGCTGGTACGGGGGCGCGAACGCGCGGCGGGTGTGGCGGTCGGGGCAGGTCGCGGGCGTCAAGCAGGCGGCGGCCCGCATCGACCGCAGGACGCGCACGGTGTCGGCGCCGTGGCGGCCTTCGCTGACCGTCGCCGCGTCCGACTGGCCACCGGGCAGCTACCTGATCAGGCTGACCGCCGCGTCGGGCGCGCAGCGGTTCGTTCCGGTGACCGTCCGCTCGCCGGACACCGCCGGGCGGGTCGTGGTGCTGAACGCGACCACCACCTGGCAGGCGTACAACAAGTGGGGCGGCTACGACCTCTACGGGGGGCCGTCCGGTTTCTCTGACCGGTCCTACGCGGTCAGCTTCGACCGTCCCTACGACAAGAACGGCGCGGGCAAGTTCCTGACCTACGAGCAGCCCGCCATCGCACTGGCCGAGAAGGCGGGCGTGCCGCTGGCGTACGCGACCGACAACGACCTGCACGCCGATCCCGCCCTGCTGGGCAAGGCCCGCGGACTGCTCACCCTGGGGCACGACGAGTACTGGTCGACGGCCATGCGCCGGCGCGTGACGCAGGCCCGCGACCAGGGCGTCAACATCGCCTTCCTCGGCGCCAACGCGGTCAACCGGCACATCCGGTACGAGGCCACGCCGCTCGGCGCCGACCGGCTGGTGGTCTGCTACAAGGACTCCGCCGCCGACCCCATATCCCGGACGAATCCGGCCGAGTCGACACAGGACTGGCGGCTGCCGCCGAAGCCCCGGCCGGAGAGCGACCTCATCGGCATCCAGTACATGTGCTTTCCGGCGGAGGGCGCGTTCACCGTCCACCGGCCCGACTTCTGGCTGTTCCGCGGCACCGGCGTGCGCGCGGGCACGCGGTTCCCCGGCATGGTCGGCCCCGAGGCGGACGCGATCGCCCCCGGCGGCCCGACACCGCCGACACTGGAGATCGTCGGGCGCTCCCCGATCAGCTGCGGGACCGGCTCTGCGGTCGCGCACGCGTCCTACTACACGACCCGCAGCGGCGCGGGGGTGTTCGCCACCGGCACCATGCGCTGGGTCTGCGCGATGCGGGGGCCGGCCTGCGGGCACGGCGTCGACGAGGCGGGCCGCGCGTTCACCACGAGGGTCACCGACACGCTTGTCCGGGCGATGGCCGCCGGGCCGCTCGGCCGCGGCCACCCGTCCCGTCCCGACGCCAGGCGGCTCACCGCCGCCCCCTAGAACCGAGGCGTGGCGTCAGTCCGTTTCGCTTCGCTGGAGGTAGGTCAGGATCGCCAGCACCCGCCGGTTGTCCAGCGAGCTGCGCGGCAGGTCCAGCTTGTCGAAGATGTGGCTGACGTGCGTGCTCACGGTGTTCTTCGAGACGTAGAGGCGCTCGGCGATCCCCTTGTCGGTCAGGCCCTCGGCGAGCAGGCCGAGCACCTCGCGCTCGGTGCCGCTCAGCCCGGCCAGCCGCTCGTCCCGGCCGCGGGCCCTCATCAGGTCGCCGATCAGCTCCGGCTCCATCACCGTGCCGCCGGAGACCAGGTGCAGGAGCGCGCGGCTGAGCTGGTGAGGCACCATGATCCGCTCCTTGAGCAGATAGCCCGTGCCCTTCTCGCCGCTCTTCAGGAGCCGTTCCGCGCATTCCGGAATGGCATGCTCGGACAGCACCAAGATCCCGAGGCGGGTGTGCTCGCGGCGGAGGTCGAGCGCGATCCGCACGCCCTCGTCACTGAAATCCGGTGGCATCACCAGGTCCAGGACGACCGCGTCCGGACGCTGCTTGGAGACCGCCGGCGCGACCTTGCCGGGGTGGTCCAGCATGCCGACCACCTCGTGCCCCTCCCCGGTGAGCAGCTGGTGCAGCCCGACCCGCGTGATCAGCTGGTCGTCGACCACGAGCACCCGCATGGCGCATCCCCTCCCCGGCCGGCCGCCGCGCACCGAAATCCTAGGTCGGCGCCCGCCCGCGGCATCGGGGCACACGAGAATTCACCATTTCTCACTAGGGCTCGTTCCGGAGAATCGGCGATGTGCCGCCGAGGCGCCCGACCGTAGCCTGACGGCCGCACCGATGGGGAATCGGTGCTCGACTGGGGGAGCCGAAGATGAGCGGCTGGCGGGTGCCCGGATACACCGAACTCGGGGAACTCGGCACGGGCGCGCACGGGCGCGTCGTGCTGGCCCGGCGCGACGGGGCGGGCGCCCTCGTCGCGATCAAGTACGTGGACACATCGGAGGGGACGGCTCCGCGCCTGCCCTCCGACCACGAGGCGAGGCTCATGGCGTCGGTGGACCACCCGAACGTGGTCCGGTTGCACGACCTCGTCCGGGGCGGCACGGGGGTCGCGCTGGTCATGGAGGCCGTCGAGGGCGTCTCGCTGGCCCGGGTGCTGAAGGAGCACACCGGCCTGGAGCCCGAGGCCGCGCTCACCGTACTCAAGGGCTCCCTGCTCGGGCTGGCCGCCGCGCACGCCGCCGGGGTGGTGCACCGCGACTACAAGCCCGACAACGTCATCGTCGGGGACGACGGCGCCAGCAAGCTCATCGACTTCGGGGTCGCCTCGGTCTCGGGGGACCGCTCGGTCGCGGGCACCGCCGCCTACATGGCGCCGGAGCAGTGCAACGGCGACCCGGCCGGGCCCGCCGCCGACGTCTACGCGGCCACCGGCGTGTTCGTGGAGTGCGTCGCCGGACGCCCGCCGTATCGGGGGGACCGGGGCGTGGTGCTGATGGCCCAGCACCTGCACGCGCCGATCCCGGCGGACCTCGTGCCCCGGCCGCTGCGCGGGCTGGTGACGCACGGGATGGCCAAGAGCCCCGCCGAGCGGCCGCCGAGCGCGGCGGAGTTCGTCCGGGACCTGGAGGCCGTGGCCGTCGAGGCGTACGGCGAGGACTGGGAGAGGCGCGGCCTGGCGGCCCTCGCAGCCGCGGCGCCGGCCCTGATGCGCGGGGCCGGGGCCGGCGCCGCACAGGCCGGGACCACCATCGCCGACACGGCGATCGGCGGCGGTGCCGGCTCGGCCGGGGCGGGTGCGGCCGCATTCCCGGTGGGTGCCGCCGCCGCCAAGGACGTCGCGGCGGATCAGGCCAGGCGGTCACTCCTCCCCGGGCTGGCGGCCCTGGGCGTCCTCGTGCTGGTGCTGATCGGGTCGGGGCTGTTCGTCCTGCGCGCCGACAGGGCGACGCAGGCCGTGGCGGACCGCAGGCCCAGGACGCCGCATTCCTCCGCGCCGCCGCCCTCGTCCCCGCCCTCCTCGCCTCCGAAGCCCTCGCCCCGCTCGCCCTCGTCCCCGCCGCCGTCCTCCTCGCCGCCGTCCTCCTCGCCGCCTCCGGCGTCGTCCCCGGCCCCGCCCACTCCGCCGAACCCCGGCCGGTCGGGTGGACCCGGCCCGGCCGGTGGAGGGAAACGGCAGCAGGACGGGCCGGGGCCCTCCGGCCCGACCGGGGGCGGAGCGCCGAGGGGCGGCCCCTCCGCGCCCCCCGACGAAAACGCCGGGAGCGGCACCCCCTCCACGACGGTGACCCCGTCCTCGAAACCGGGCACCCCGCAGCCCCCGACGCCCAAGCCTCAACCCCCGACGCCCGGCCCGGAGCCTTCGACGTCAGAGCCGGATCCGAGCGGCTCGGAAGCGCACGGCACGCCGGCCGAACCCGGGCCGCCGCATCCGGAGCCGTCCACCCCGGCCGAGCCCGGGCCGGCGATCTCCGCGCACTCCCTCGGCACGACGAGCGCGTCATGACCCACCGGACCGAGGAGTTTCGATGACCGTTCCCATGAACGCGGGCGGGCCGCCCGGCCGCGCCATGCCGCTGGGGCCGCGGGACCCGCGCCGGTTCGGTGAGTTCCGCACCGCCGGCGTCCTCGGCGAGGGCGGCATGGGCAGGGTCTACGCCGGGCGGGCCCGGGACGGGCGGCTCGTGGCGATCAAGGCGATCCGCCCGGAGCTGGCGCGCGACGAGGGCTTCCGCGCGCGGTTCCGCCGCGAGGCCGCCAGCGCCGTCCGGGTCCCCGCGTACGCCACCGCCGAGGTGCTGGCGGCCGACCCCGACGCACCCGTCCCGTACCTGGTCACCGAGTACATCGACGGCCCCAGCCTGCACGAGCTCGTGGCGGGCGGCACCGCCCTGCACGGCGCCGAACTGCACCAGCTCGCGATCGCGGTGGCCACGGCGCTGAAGGGGATCCACGGGGCCGGGATCATGCACCGCGACCTCAAACCCGGCAACGTGCTGCTGTCCCGGCTCGGGCCCCGCGTGATCGACTTCGGTATCGCCCGGACGCCGGAGGCCACCCGGATCACCGCCAGGGGCCAGGCCCTGGGCACCCCCGCCTACATGGCCCCCGAGCAGCTCCTCGACGATCCGCGCCCGGCGTCCGACGTCTTCGCCTGGGGCGGGGTGGTGGTCTTCGCGGCCACCGGGCGGCGCCCGTTCGGCGCCGACACCACCGAGCGCATGATCGGGCAGATCCTGAACGACGCGCCCGACCTGCGCAGCCTGCCGGGCGTCCTGCGCGCCGCGGTCTCCGCCGCCATGGCCAAGGACCCGGACGCCCGCCCGACCGCCTCGCGACTCCTGGAGATGCTGGGCGCCTCGGACGAGGCCTCCCCCGCCGCCGCGCTCTCCGGCGGCGCCTCCCCCGCCGACCCCGCACCCACGCGCGCCCACGCCACCGGACCGGCACCGCTGACCCGGAGTGAGACGGCCCTCGCCTCCCCTGCGGACCTCCCGCCCGTCGAGCGGACCACGACCGACGCGCCCACCGCCCGGCTCCCCGAGGCGTACCGCACGACCTACGTCCCGCCGAAGCCCCGGCGGCGACGGCGCGTCGTCCGCCTGCTGACGACGCTGCTGATCCCTCTCGTGGTGGCGGCGGCCCTCTTCGCCTGGACGCATCGGCCCGCCGGGGGCGCGGGGCCGGTCGTGACCGCCGTGGACGTCAAGGTCGACGACCCGCGCCCGCCCTGCGGGGACGAGGTCAACGTCACCGGCACGCTCACCACCGACGGGAAGCCCGGCGACATCTCCTACCAGTGGTGGCGCAGCGACGAGGACGCCCCCGAGCCGCCGCGCCGCCAGGCCGTCGAGAAGGGCCGCACTCGCACGACCGTGCATCTGCTGTGGAAGGTGCACGGCACCGGGCGCCACAGGTTCACCGCGACGCTGGCGTCCCTGGGCGACCACGCGCTCCAGGACTCCGCCTCGTTCACCTACTCCTGCGCGAGATGACCCGGCTCGGCATCGACCGGCTCGGCGTCCACGGGCTCAGCCTCGACGGGTGCCGGCTCGGGCGCGGCGTGATCCGGCTCTCGCGGGCGGCGCGGCTTCGGCGCGAAGCGGCCGGGGCACGGGATGACGGCCGTCAGAACGGTCCCCTCTGCGGGGCCGGACCGCAGGTCGAGGGTGCCGTCCACGGCCGCCACCCGATCCTGTAGGCCGGACAGGCCCGACCCCGGGCGGGCGGCGGCACCGCCCACCCCGTCGTCGGCGACCCGCACGGTCAGCCGCCCGCCGGCGAGGTCGGCGGTGACGTCCACTTGTTCCGCGTCCGCATGCCGGAGCGCGTTGGTCAGGGCCTCGCTGACCACGAAGTAGGCGGTCAGCGCGATCGGCTGCGGCAGGTCCTTCATCGGGTGGTCGGCGTGCAGCCGGACGGGCCCGTCGGCGCGCCGGATCAGCTCGCGCAGCGCGGCCCGCAGCCCCTCGGTGGTCAGCACCGCCGGATGGATGCCGCGGGCCAGCTCCCGCAGGGAGCGCAGGGCGGCGCGCAACCGCGCCTCGGCCTCGTCGATGGCCCTGTCGACCTCCCGGCGGCGCCCGGACGGGACGGTGCGGGCGACCGCGTCGCGCACCCGCGCGAGTTCCATCCCGACCCAGATGAGCTGCGGCTGCGCGCCGTCGTGCAGGTCGCGCTGGAGGCCGTGGCGGGCGGCGTCCTCGGCCGCGACGATCCGCGCCAGCAGCGCCCGGACCTGGGCGAGGTGGGCCCGCGCGGTCGCCTGCAGCCGGGTGTTCTCCAGGACCAGCCGGGTCGCCTCGGTCACCGCCTCCAGCAGCCGGGGCTCGGCGTGCAGCGTCGGGTCGTGGATCAGCACCGCGACCGGGTCGCCGGGGTCCCCGATCACGGTGATCGCGGTGGCGGCGTCCCGCGCGGGGACCTCGACGGGCGTCCCCTCCGCGCTGATGTACCCGCCGTCCAGCGGGAAGGCGATGCGCAGCCGGGGGTCGTGCAGCGTCCCGGCCAGCTTGGACTGAAGGCGCCCGGGCGGCAGTTCGGCGATCTCCCGGACGAGGTCGGACACCCGCGCCTCGTCCAGCCGCTCGCGCAGCAGCCCCGTGAAGAACGCCGCGGGGATCGACACCACCGCCACGAACTGCGCCAGCGCCAGCGTCCGGCCGAAGGCCGGGTAGGCGAACCACGGCAGCAGCGCGCCCTGGACGCTCACCACCGCCCACAGCCCGGCCGTGACGACCATCGCGGCCGTGGGGAAGGCCAGCACCCGGCGCTCCCGCCACCCGGCCCGCCGGTAGCGCCGGACGATCACCGAGCCGCCGACGACGACCAGGATCCCGCTGCCCACCGACAGGACGAGCCCCGCCACGTCGCTCAGCCAGGCGTCGTGGACCGGCCTGATCGGCGCGCACACGTCCTGGCAGGGGCCGTCCGGCCGGGGCATGCCCACGAGGGCGATGACGGCGGCGTTGAACACCCCGAACAGGTAGCCGCCCGCGACCACGCGCCGTCCCGCCGTGTCGCGCACGGTCCCCGTCGGGTAGGCGAGGAAGACGTGCGCGCCCAGCGGAAGCTGGAAGGCGTTCAGCCAGGACGAGAACATCACGAGCAGCCGGAGGCCGAGCGAGCCGGTCTCGAGGCCGAACGCGGCGGGTGCGGTGCACCCCAGCAGCAGCCCGAGCAGCAGCATCAGGGGGCCCATGGGCCGCCGGGGGCGCACCCGGACGACCAGGAACCCGGCCAGCAGCCATGCCCCGATCTGCGCCAGTTCCTTGGTGTAGAACAGCGGCCCGAACATCCCCCAGCCGACCGCGAGCCTGGTGTCGAACGCGATCAGCGCGGCGCCCGCCGCCGGCAGCGCCCAATGGCGCGGGCGCACGGATTCCACGTCTTGTTCATCCACCGCACTGTTTCCGGACAGCCGAATTCCGGATGCCCTGTCTCGCCGACTCCACCGCGGGCACGGTCAGGGTAACAGCACGAGATCGCAGCTTTACGCCCATTCCAGGGTTGCCGCCGGGCCAGATCAGGCAGGCCCCGCAAACGAAGAACTCCCCTTTTGAATTTCCAGCGCGCGAGTGGTCGAGTGGGCCACGGGAAGCCGCAGGTCACAATGGCGGGGCCCCCAGCCCCGACTTGCCCATATTCGCCGACTTCCTCCCGATCCGGAACAGCACTTTCCGCGAACGCGTGCTCGAGGTCAGGCCGCGACGACGGCCACCGCGGTACGGCCGCCGTGGCGGTGTCGCCCCCGCGAGGCCCGCTCCCGGGTCCGGGCGGCGAGTTCCGGCGGGGACGATCTTGCGCATCCGGCCCGGGTCGACACGGTGAACCTTGCCGCCCTGTTCACAGGTGCGGACATGCCATCCAAACAAGAGTCAGGAGTTCGACATGCACCTCGACTTGGGCCCGGCCACGGCAACCGACGTTCTCGAGATCGGTCCCGGCCGGGGTGAGCTCCGGATCCGCCCCGCCGAAGACGGCGAGATCCGCTGCTCCCTGAAAGCCGGCGGCCCCCGGTCCACGGAGGCCGCCGCAGCGGCCACCCTCGCCATGGGCGAGGATGGCCGGTTGAAGTTGGCCGTTCCCCGACTGCGCAAGCCCAGTCGGGGCGAGAACATCCGAAGCTGGGTCTACACGACCGCACAGGCGACGTTCTACTCGTTCGTCCTCCTGGCCGTGTTGTCCTCCCCCCTCACGGTGGGCTTCGCGATCTTCGCCAGGGAGGGCGTGCTCACCGCCGCCCTCACCCTCGTGATGGTCGCGATCGTGTGCCTGATCACCGGCCTCTGCGTGCGCGCCGCCGGCCACGACGCCACGGAGACGCTGGAGATCGAGGTCGTGGCTCCCTTCGGCACGTGGGTGTGCTACCGCACGAAGCACCAGGACGGGAAAAGCGTCCAGGTCCCCCCGAGCACCGAAGGCGTGGTCATCAGCGAGTGATCGCCCGACCCTGATGAGGGTCTGGCGGATGCTCGCACTCACCACCCGAGTGGCTCCTCCCTGCGGAGGAGCCACTCGTCTTTCGGGGGGCACCAAGCCGAGCATCGGCCCGGCGACCGGTGGAGGCGGCCCCGCCGCCGCAGGCGGTCGCTAGTGGCGGGCCTTGAGCTTGTAGGTGGCCTTCTTGGGGGCCGGGGTCGGGGCCTTGGCGGCCTTGCGCTGGGTCGTTCCGGCCTTGAGCAGCTGCTTGAGCTTCGCGGCGACCGGGCCGGAGGCCACGCTCTCCGGGGTGTTGCTCGCGTTGATGCCGTTGCCCAGGTTCAGGACGCCGGTCATCTTCATGGAGTTCTGCGACGCGGGCGAGGGCAGGCCCATCATCTGGTTGATGACGCCGTCCAGGATCCCGAACGGACCGCAGCCCTTGGCCGCCGGGACGTCGATGGGCGCCTCCAGCCTGACTGCCGCGGGGACGAACCCGAGGTGCGGGTCGCCGTTCGGCGCACCGGCCAGGAACGTGGTCGGCAGGCTCGCGGTGATCGGGCCGATGACGCAGGTCGTGCCGAGCAGCGAGTTGTTGAGCTGGACGTTCAGCGGCACCCGGACGGCGAGTCCGGTGTCGGTCAGGTAGAGGTGCACCTTCCCGGCCAGCGACTGGCTGATCGTGAGGCGGTTGACCTCCCACATCGCGGCGGGCGACTTGCCGAGGACCGGGCCGATCAGGGGCAGCTGCCCGATGAGGCCGCCCGGCACCTCCACCGGCTTGGAGACGAGCTGCTCGCCGATCACGGGCGGGTCGAGGACGAGGTCGCCCGTCTCGTCCGGCGCGCCGAGGGAGCCGGTGATGCGGATGGCGCCGTTCGGCAGGCTCTGCTCGAACGTGCCGATCTTGACGTTGCCGCCGGTGGTGACCTGCGTCTGGCAGAGGGTCTCCGCCGCGCACTGGTTCTGGAAGCGCGCACCGGGGGTGGGGCTGACGCCCGGGGTCGAGGTGGGCACCGCCGGGTGGGACGAGCCGGACGGCGGGTCCGCCGGGTCGAAGTGCCCGATCAGGCCGCGGCCGGGCTCGGTGAACCAGAGGTGGCCGCCGGGGCCGTTGATGATGCGGGTCGGCGCCGACAGGGTCGCCGGGAGCGGATACTCGGCGATCTCGCCGGTGGCGGGGTCGAGGCTGCCGATGTTGCTGGCGGCGGCCTCGGTGAACCACAGCTTGCCGTCGCGCGCGACGATTCCGGTGGGGTCGGAGTCGGGGCGCGGCGGGGCGTACTCGGCGACCTCGCCGGTGGCCGGGTCGATGGAGCCGATCCGGCCGACGCCGGGCTGGGTGAACCAGACCTTGCCGTCCGGGCCGGACACGATGTCGCCCATGCCCGGGTAGCCCTGGTTGGTGAACGGCGTCTCGTGCGGGACGACCTCGCCGGTGGCGGGGTCGAGCCGGCCGACCAGGCCGCTGCTGTCGCTGAACCAGACCGCCTGGTCCGGGCCCACGGTGACGCCGTACGGGGAGAGGCCCGTCGCGTACGCGGTGACGTTCCCGGACGGGTCGACGCGGCCTATGGTGCCCGCGGTGCCGCCGGAGACCCACACCGACCCGCCGGGGCCGGGTGTGATGCCGGCGATCTGCGCGTTGGCGAAGTTCACGTCGCCCGTCGTGGGCAGCTCGAACAGGGTCGCGGCGCCGCTCGCCGGGTCCACGCGCCCCACCCGGGGGACGCTGTAGGACACGTCGGTGAACCAGATCGCGCCGTCGCTCGCGGCCGTCATCGCGTCCGGGATGCCGGCCAGGCCCTGCGAGTTCTCGCCGACCTTGAACTCGGTCACCTTGCCGTCCGCGCCGACGCGGCCGATCCCGCCGGCGTTCGCGGCGTACCAGACGGTGCCGCCCGGTCCGGCGGCGAGCCCGACCGGCGCGACGTCCGGCACCGGCAGCGCCACCTCGGTCACCCGGCCGTCGGCCGACGCCGCCGGCACCGCCGCGAGCGGGCTCAGGCCGAGCACCGCGGCGAGGGCGAGGGATCCCGCCCGTGTACGTCGATGGCGCATGCCATCGCCTCCTATGGTTCCTCATCCCCGAAAGCCGACAGGGCAGCGGTGATCGCGAAGGATCACAGGGGGCCAATAGAAACTCTTGAGTGTCCAGAGTCAAGCAAGATCGCCGGAACGGGCCGCTATCGGCCAGGCGGTACACCGGAACGTTCCCGGGCGCACCGACCGCGCGGACCACGGCCCGGGGCCGGGCCGTGGTCCGACGAAGGCGGCGAGCCGGAGACGCGTCGGCGTCTCCGGCTCGCCGGGGTGGGTGCGGAGGGCTGCGGGGTGGACGGCCTCCGCGGTCGCGTGCGCCGCGTCAGCGGGTCACGGCGAGGTGACGTTGATCTGCGGGAACGTCCCGCCGCTGTTCTTGACGATGTAGGCGCCGCTCAGGGAGGCGGTGTCCCCGTTGTTCGCGATGCCGAGGCAGCCGGCGGTGACGTTGCTGATGGTCAGGCTGGCGCCGCCGGCGGTCAGCTTGCCGGTGCCGTTGGTGTAGGAGCCGGACGCCGTGCCGTTGATGTCCATCTGGCAGAGGCCGAAGGCCGCCGAGGCGTGCGCGGAGATGCCGCTGATACTGCCCGGCGTGACGCCGCCCGCCGTGGGACCCGTGACGTTCACCTTCCAGGGAAGGGCCTTCGTGGTCACGGTGAAGGTGAATCCGCCGCCCTTGCAGTTGGTGAACCCGATCGAGCTGAGCGAGCCGACCTGGAGCGGCGAGCTGCCGCTCTTGGTCCCGTTCGGGATGCTGCCGGCGCCGGTGGAGGCGGTGCAGGTCACCGCGATGCCGGTGCTGGTGTCGGTGATGACGAGGTTGCCGGAGTTGGTGGCGGTCACCGAGCCGCCGCTGGTGACCGTCGCGGTGAGGGTCGCGGCGTTGGCGGCGGGGGCGAGGAACAGCGCGAGCGCGGACGCGCTCGTGGCGGCGAGTGCCACCGAGGTGATCTTACGCACGGGGAATGACCTTTCCTGGGGGTGGGACCGGGTGCCTGGGGACGGGCACGGGCCTTCCTGCGTGGGTGGGTGTGAGCTCACCATTCACCTACCAGCCAGTACGGTAAGCGGAGAATTTCACGGCCGACAAGGCTCGAAGGGGGGACCGACGCCGATTCCGGCAAGGTCTGTCAACGGCTGAGTAAAACCCGCCGTGGAGTTTGTGCGCCGATGAGGAGGCGGTGTGCGGGCGGGAACGGTCCGACCGGAAATCGTCATGAGGTCGCGCCGATATACGTCGCGCCGTCATATCCGCGACTGACTCTCCGCGACGCCCCGCTGTCAGCGACCCTATTCATTTTCGCGGAACCGTTCCCATGCTTTTTCAAACTCCGGACCCCCTGGTCCGGCCACACACCCCTGGGTATTTTGAACGGCATGTCGGTTCCGGTTGGACAGACCGCCCCGGGGTCCGGTCGGGAGGGCGCGAACGCGCACCTCGAACCGGCGCCTCCCGAACTCGTCGAGGTCCTGCGGTCGGGGCTCCCCGGGCTGGCCGAGGAGATCTACACGGCGGTCCGCGCCACCGTTCCCGACTACGCCGTCGAGGACGGCGCCCAGCCCAGCCCGGAGCGGGTGGTGCGGGAGACCATGCGCACGTACATGGCGCGCTTCGCCGACCCGGAAGAGCCGCTGGACGGGCTGCTGGAGCTGCTGCACTCGTTCGGGCGCAAGGAGGTCACGGGCAACCGCAGCCTGGAGTCCCTGCACGCCGCGATCCACATCGCCTTCGACACCTCATGGCACCGGATCACCGAGGTGTGCGTCCGCAACCAGGTGTCGGGCGCCGACCTGGCCCGCGTCGCGGAATTCCAAATGGCCTTCATGGACCAGATAATCGAGCCGATCGTCGAGGCCTATCTGGGCCAGACCCTGAAGGCGCCCGTCGACCTCGTCCATTCGCGCAGGCTGCTCATGCGGGCTCTTTCCACGCGTCCGGCCGCCTCCCGCGAGGTGCTCGAGCACCTCGCCGCGAAACTCGGCTGGCACGTGCCGGAGACCGCGACCCCGGTCGCGGTGCGCCGCGGCACGCGCTGGCGGCCGGCCGCCGCGCGCCGCGACGTCCTGTCGGCCCTCGGCGGCCCCGCGCCCTGGCTGCTCGTGCCCGGCGAGGTCGACGAGGCCCGGAGCGCGCTGCTCGGCGCGGCGCTCGACCGCGGGCCCGTCGCGGTCGGCCTGACCGTGCCGCTGGACGAGGTCCCCGACGCGCTGCGCTGGGCGCGGGGCGTGCTCGCCCTCGCCGAGGACGGCGTGATCGACGCCCGGCCGCTGGTCCGCGCCGAGGACCACCTCCTCGACCTGTGGCTCACGTGCGACCCGCCCCTCGTGGAGGAGCTCGCGCGGCGCCGGCTCGGCGGCCTGGCGGCCCTGCCGGAGGCCAAGGGCCGCGCGCTCACCGAGACGCTGCGGGTCTGGCTGGAGCAGTGGAGCACGGCGGCGGACGTCGGGCGCCGGCTGCACCTGCACCCCCAGACCGTCCGGTACCGGCTGCGGCAGATCAGGAAGGAGGTCGGCGGCCCGCTGGACGATCCCGAGACGCGCTTCGTCCTGGAGGCGATCCTGAAGGCCGGCCGGCGGACGCCGCCGGCGCGGCCCGCTTCCTGACCACCCCGTCGCCCACCCCAGGGAGCCAGCGATGCCGACGCCCCTCTCGCCGCAGGAGTCCGACCAGCTGCACACGCTCGTCGCGGCGCTGTCGCCGGACGCCCGGACGACCGTGGTCCCGGACCTCGTCGACGAGATCGTGGAGCGGATCCGCGCCGCGATCCCCGCCTACGCGCGGCCGCCCGGAAGCGCTTACAACCGGGTCCTGCGCACCGCGGTCGAGCGGAACGTCCTCGGTTTCCTGGACTGGCTGGCCGACCCCGCCGAGCCGCTCGACCGCCGGGACGAGCTGTGCCGCAAGATGGGCGCGTTCGAGGCGATGGAGGGGCGCCCGCTCACCGTGCTCCAGTCGGCCTACCGCACCGCGACGCAGGTGGCGTGGTCCCGCATCAGGGCGATGCTGGACGACCGGGTCGCGTCCGTCCTGGCGGTGTCCGCGCTGGCCGAGGCCGTCATCGACTACATGGACGAGGCGGCCGCCCTGTCCAGGGAGGGCTACGAGAAGGCCAGGACGGAGGCGTCCGAAGTGCGCGCCGCCGCCCGGCTCGCCCTCCTGCGCGCACTGGTCGCCCCGGCGGCGTCCGTCGAGCCCGACCCGGACGCCGACTGGCCGCTCCCCGACGAGGTCACGCTGGTCGCCTTACCGCCGGGAACGCTCCCCGTCTGCCCCCTGCTCGACGCCGACGTGCTGCTTGATCCGGAGGACCCGGCACCGTACCTCCTCGTGCCCGGCCCGCTCACCGGCGAACGGCGGACGATGCTCGAAGCCGCCCTGGCCGGGGACCGCGCGGCGGTGGGCCTGACCGTCCCGCGCGCCCGCGCCTCCGACTCGCTCCGCTGGGCCAGGCGCCTGCTCGACCTCGGGGACGTCCTGCACGACGGCACGCTGACCCTGAGCGAGGACCACCTGATGAGCCTGTGGCTGCTGGCCGACGGCGCGCTCATGGACCAGATCACGCGCCGCGGGCTGGCGCCCCTCGCCCCGCTCAGCGACCGGCGCAGGCAGCCGCTGGTCGACACGCTCGCCGTCTGGCTGCGCACCCGCGCGCCCGCGACGCGGATCAGCGAGGAGCTCGGCGTGCACGTGCAGACCGTCCGGTACCGGATGCGCGTTCTGGAGCACCTGCTCGGCGACGAGCTCGCCGACCCCGGCACCCGGTTCGCCACCGAGGCCGCCCTGCGCGCGCAGCGGCTCCGCACCCGCCCGGCGCCCCGCCCGCCCGGCGACAACTTGATCAACGATTGACCGCGGGCTGCCTATCGGCAGCCGACCGGACGGGAAGCCTGCCCAGTGCATGCCCGGTGGGGCGGCTGCCCGACGGTGCTCCGCCGCCGAGATCTCCGAGCGGGGGAAGGGAGCGGGGTGGAGACGACAGCGGTCCTGGACCGGTGGCAGTTCGGCGTCACCATCGTCTACCACTTCCTGTTCGTGCCGCTCACGATCGGACTCGCCTTCTTCGTCGCCGCGATGCAGACGGCCTGGTACCGCACCGGCAAGGAGCATTACCTGCGGATGACGCGGTTCTTCGGGAAGCTCTTCCTGATCAACTTCGCGCTGGGGGTCGTCACCGGGATCGTGCAGGAGTTCCAGTTCGGCATGAACTGGTCGGTCTACTCCCGGTTCGTCGGGTCGGTGTTCGGGGCGCCGCTCGCGATCGAGGGCCTGGTGGCGTTCTTCCTGGAGTCCACCTTCATCGGGCTCTGGCTGTTCGGCTGGGACCGGCTGTCCCCGCGCCTCCACCTCACGATGATCTGGCTGGTGGTGGCGGGCACGTGGTCGTCCGCCTACTTCATCCTGGCGGCGAACTCCTGGATGCAGCACCCCGTCGGCTACGCGATGAAGGGCGGGCGCGCGGAGATGACGTCGCTCGGCGACGTCCTCCTCCAGCCGCTGCAGATCACCCACTTCTTCCACACGATCGCCGCGTCGCTGGTGACGGCGGGGCTGCTGGTCGTCGCCGCGTCCGCCTACCGGCTGCGCAAGGCCCGGCGGGAGGGCGCCCCGCAGGACGACCCGGACGTGACGCTGTTCCGGGCCGCCTCGCGCGGGGCGCTGTGGGTGACGGCGGTCGCGTCGGTCGTGGTGATCGGCGTGGGGCACTTCCAGGCGCAGCTCCTGGTGAGGTACCAGCCGATGAAGATGGCCGCGGCCGAGGCGCTGTACGAGACGCAGGCGCCCGCGCCGCTGTCCCTGCTGGCCATCGGCCCCTGGGAGAAGCACCCGGAACGCAACAACGTGGACATCGCCATCCCGCACGGCCTGTCGGTGCTGTCCACGAACAGCTGGAACGGCGAGATCCGCGGGATCAACGACGTCCAGCGCGAGTACGAGGCGCGGTACGGGCCGGGCGACTACACGCCGATCATCGGCAGCGTCTACTGGTCGTGGCGCATCATGATCACGGTCGGGTTCCTCGTGCTGCTCTACAGCGCCGCGTGGCTGTGGATCATCCACCGGCGCGGCTGGGCGTGGCCCCGCTGGTTCGCCTGGACGGCCTACGCGTTCCTCGCGCTGCCGTTCCTCGCCAACACCGCGGGCTGGCTGGTCACCGAGATGGGGCGGCAGCCGTGGATCGTCCACGGCCTGCTGAGGACGCACGACGCGATCTCCCCGATGGTCACGACGGGCAACGTGATCGCGACGCTGGCCGGCTTCGCCGCCGTCTACGGGGTGCTCGCTACGATCATGATCTGGCTGATGGTCCGGGCGATCAGGACCGGCCCGGAGCGTCCCGCACCCGACCTGACCCGCGAGGACGCGCTGCCGCCCATGCTCCACTGACCCGCCCGGCCGCCGACCCGCTCGCCGGGCCCCGGCACGTCCCTTGGAAAGGTGCGTCATCGCCATGGAGACCGCAGGGCACTTCGACCTCCAGACGCTGTGGTTCGTGCTGATCGCAGTGCTCTGGATGGGGTTCTTCCTGCTGGACGGCTTCGACTTCGGCGTCGGGATGCTCTACCCGTTCCTCGGCCGCGACGACCCGGAGCGGCACGCGCTGCTCGCGACGATCCTGCCCGTGTGGGACAGCTACGAGGTGTGGATCATCGTCGCGGGCGGCGCGACCTTCGCCGCGTTCCCCGGCTGGTACGCCAGTATGTTCTCCGGCTTCTACCTGGTGTTCTTCGGGATCCTCGTCGCGCTCATCGTGCGCGGCGTCGCGATCGAGTACCGCAACAAGCACGACGACCTGGGCTGGCGCCGCCGCTGGGACGTCGTGATGCCGGTGTCGTGCGTCGCCATCCCGTTCCTGCTGGGCGTCGTGTTCGCCGCGATCACGCGCGGCGTGCCGATGGACGCCCGAGGCGACGTCACCGGCGGGCAGGGCGTGCTGTTCAGCGGCTACTCGGTGCTCGCCGGGTTCACGCTCGTGGCGGCGTTCGCGCTGCACGGGGCGCTGTTCCTCGCCGTCCGCACCCGGGACGGCCTGGAGGAGCGGGCGCGGGGCTTCGCGCTCGCGCTCTACCCGGTCGCGGCGGTGCTGCTGATCGTGTTCTCGGTGTGGACGGCGGTACAGGCCTCGTCGTCGGCGCCCTACCCCGTGCCCGTGTACGTGCTGCTCGGGCTGAGCCTTCCGGCGGCCGCCGCGTCCGGGCCGCTGGCCCTGCTGAGGCGTCCCCTGGCCGCGTTCGCGGGGACGTCCGCCGCGACCGTGCTGCTCGTCGCCGCCCTGTTCGCCCGGCTCTACCCGCGGGTCATGGTGTCGTCCACGGCCGGCTCGCCGAGCCTGACGATCTACGGCACGGCGTCCAACCACTACTCGCTGGTGGCGATGACGATCATCGCCGGGGTGTTCGTGCCGGTGGTGCTCGTCTACCAGGTCTGGGCGCTGTGGGTGTTCCGGGCGCGGCTCTCGCGGGAGGACTTCGCGCGCCCGCCGACCCCGCTGCACATGATCACCAGGGGGCGGGGGCCGGGCGGCTCGTCCTCGGGGGGCGCGGCCGCCGAGGGCGGAGAGTAGGCCGCGGATGCGCGCCCTCGATCACTGGCTGCCGCGGGACGTCCCCGGCGTCCGCCGGTTCCTGGCGGCGGCGGGAGCGCTCGCGGTCTGCACGGCCGTGCTCACCGTCGCGCAGGCGGTGCTGTTCTCCCACATCGTCGTCGCCGGCTTCCTCGGGGGCCGCGACGTGCCGGACGTCCTGCCCGCGCTGCTCGGCTTCGCCGGGGTGGGCGCGGCGCGCGCCGCGATCGGCTGGACGGCGGAGACCGGCGCCCGCACGGCCGCGTCCCGCATGGTGCGCGAGCTGCGCGGCCGGGTGCTGCGGCGGATCGTGCGGGCGCGCCCGGGGAGCGTGCCGTCCGGCGAGGCGGTGACCGCCACCACCGACGGCGTGGAGGCGCTGGAGGCCTACGTCGCCCGGTTCCTGCCGCAGCTGATGACGGCCGCGGTGGCGCCGCCCGCGATCCTCGCCTGGGCCGCCTTCCAGGACGTCCCGTCCGCGCTGGTCATGGCCGGGACGCTGCCGCTCGTCCCGCTGTTCGGGGCGCTGATCGGCCGGTCGACCAGGGCCCGGACACGGGAGCGGTGGCGGGCCCTGGCCCTGATGAGCGGGCACTTCATGGACGTGGTGAGCGGGCTGACGACGCTGCGCGCCCACCGCCGGGGACGCGCCCAGGCGTCCGCCATCGCCGCGACCGGCGACCGCTACCGGCGGGAGACGATGCGGGTCCTGCGCACGGCCTTCCTGTCGGCCTTCGTCCTGGAGCTCGCCGCGACCCTCGGCACGGCGCTGGTCGCGGTCGGCATCGGCCTGCGGTTGACGACCGGCGGCCTGGAACTGGAGGCGGGCCTCGCGATCCTCGTCCTCGCGCCGGAGCTGTACGGGCCGCTGCGCGGTCTCGCGGCCGAGTTCCACGGGGGAGCGGACGGGCTGACGGCGTCGCGGCGGCTGTCCGCCCTGCTCGCGCTGCCTCCCGCCGTGCCGGCGCCCGCGCGCCCGCGCCCGGCCGTGTTCGGGACGGTCCGCCTGGAGGACGTCACGGCCGGATACGACGGTCCGCCCGTCCTGAGCGGGATGTCGCTGGAGATCCGTCCAGGGCGGCGGACGGCGCTGATCGGAGGCAGCGGCGCGGGCAAGAGCACCCTGCTGGCGCTGCTCATGCGGTTCGTGGAGCCGTCGTCCGGGCTCATCACGGTGGACGGGACGGACCTCGCCGCCTTCGACCCGGACGAGTGGCGGCGGCTGGTGGCCTGGCTGCCGCAGCGCCCGCGGCTGCGTCCCGGCCCGGTGCCCGAGGCGATCGCCCCGTCCGGGCCCGGCGGGCTCGGCCCGGCGGCCGCGGCCGAACTCGCGGGCGCCGGCTCGCTGCTGCACCGCACCGTGGGCGAGGCGGGCGCCGGGCTCTCCGCCGGGGAGGTGCGGCGCGTGGCCCTGGCACGCGCACTGGCCCGTCCCGCGCCGCTCCTCCTGCTGGACGAGCCCACCGCCCACCTGGACCCGACCACCGCCCAACACGTGATCGACGCGCTCCTGACCCTCCGCGACCGCACGGTGGTGGTCGCCACCCACGACCCGCGCCTCGCAGAGGGCGCGGACCAGGTGATCGACCTGACCCCCGCTCCCACGGGAGCCCTCACATGACGCCCCGCCCGCGGCCGGAGGGGCCGGTGCGGGAGCTGGTCGCGGCGGCGCGGCCCGTGGCGCACCGGTTCGCGGCGTCGGCGCTGTGCGGCGCGCTCGCGTTCGGCTCGGCGGTCGCGCTGATGGGGACCTCCGGCTACCTCATCTCCCGCGCCGCGCTCCGGCCGGAGGTCGTCGCGCTGGCCGTGGCGATCACCGCGGTGCGGGCGCTCAGCCTGTCGCGGGCCGCGTTCCGCTACGCCGAGCGCGTGGTCTCCCACGACGCGAGCCTGCGGCTGCTGCGGGAGCTGCGGGTGCGGTGGTTCCGGCGGCTGGAGCCGCTCGTCCCGGCCGGGCTGCCGGACGCCAGGTCGGGCGACCTGCTCAGCGGGTTCGTCGCCGACGTCGAGGCCGTGCAGCACCTCTACCTGCGCGGGTTCGCCCCGCCGCTCGTCGCGCTGACCGTGGGCGCCGGGACGGTCGCCGCCGCCGCGTGGCTGCTGCCCTCCGCCGGGCTCTGGCTGGCGCTGGGGCTGCTGCCCGCCGCGCTGGTCCTGCCCGCGGCGGCCGTCGCGCTCACGCGTGCCGCCGCGTCCGGGCGGACCGAAGCCCGCGCGGCGCGGGGCGCCGAGACCGTGGAGCTGCTGCACGGCGCGCCCGATCTCGTCGCCTTCGGGCGGGTGGAGGTGCAGCTCGGCCGGATCGGCGCCGCCGACGCCGCGCTGGCCCGGATCGCGCGCCGCGACGCCCGCACCGCGGGGTTCACCTCGGCGTCGGTCACCCTCCTCACCGCCGCCACGACCCTCGCCGTCCTGGTCGCGGGGCTGCACGCCGTCCACCGGGGCGCGCTGCCCGGCGTCCTGCTCGCCGCCCTCGCCTTGGCGGCCACGGCGGCGTTCGAGGCCGTCCGGCCGCTGCCGGACGCGGCCCGCGAGCTGCTCACCGCGCACGGCGCCGCCGCCCGCCTCGGCGCGCTGACCGCCCACCCCGTGCCCGCCGCCGACCCGCCGCACCCGCTGCCCGCACCGCGGGGCGACCTGCTCCAGGCCCGCGGCGTGCGCGTCCGCTACACGGCCGACTCGCCCTGGGTCCTGGACGGCGTCGACCTCGACCTGCGTCCCGGCGAACGGGTCGCGCTGCTCGGTCCGAGCGGCGCGGGCAAGAGCACCCTGGCGCACCTGCTGGTCCGGTTCCGCGACCCCGTCGAGGGCCGTGTCACCCTCGACGGCCACGACCTGCGCGACTACGCGCAGGACGACGTCCGGCGCGCGGTCTGCCTGGTCGACCAGAACGCCCACCTGTTCGGCACCACGATCCGCGCCAACGTGGCCCTCGCCGAACCGGACGCCGCCGAGTCCGAGATCGTCGAAGCGCTGCGCCGCGCCCGCGTCTGGGACTGGATCGCCGGCCTCCCCGGCGGCCTCGACACCCACGTGGGCGAGCACGGCGTCCGCGTGTCCGGGGGCCAGCGGCAGCGGATCGCGCTGGCCCGCGCCTTCCTGTCCGGCGCGCGGCTGCTGATCCTGGACGAGCCGACCGCCCATCTCGATCCCCCCACGGCCCGCGACCTCCTCGCCGACGTTCTCGGCGACCCGTCGGGGCCGGGCGTCCTGCTCATCACCCACGCACCGCCGCCGCCCGGAGCCGTCGACCGGATCCTGCACCTTCGATCGGGCCGCCTCCACGAGCCCGGCGAGTGACGGTCAGGGCGCGGCGTCCGGGTCCCGGTTCCGGGCTTCGCTCAGCACGTCGTCCAGGTCGCGGAGGCGGTCCAGCTGCTTGACGGCGCGGGCGGTGCGGTAGTTGTGCGCCAGCCGTTCGCGGTGGCGGTGGACGAACTCCCAGTACCCGGCGGTGAAGGGGCAGGCCCGCTCCCCGGTGCGTTCGTCGGGGCGGTAGGCGCAGGGGCCGCACAGGTCGCTCATGGTGTTGATGTAGGCGCCCCCGGACGCGTACGGCTTGGTGGTGATGCGGCCGCCGTCGGCGTACTGCGACATGCCGATGACGTTGGTGAGCATCACCCAGTCGTATCCGTCCACGAAGCAGCGGTGGAACCAGTCGGTCACCGCCGCCGGGTCCCAGCCGCGCTGGAGGGCGTGGTTGCCCAGGATCATCAGCCGGGGGATGTGGTGCACCCAGCCCCGGTCGCGGACCTGAGCCAGGGTGGTCGACAGGCACCGCGCCCGGACGGCGTCGGCGTCCAGGGAGGCGAACCACTCCGGCAGTGGCGCGCGGTGCCCCAGAGCGTTGGACTCCCGGTAGCCGGGGCCGAAGTGCCAGTACAGGTTCCACATGTACTCGCGCCATCCCGCGACCTGCCGGATGTAACCCTCGACGGAGTTCAGCGGCGCCTCCCCCGCGCGGAACGCGTCCTCGGCGGCCTCGACGCACTCGGCCGGGTCGAGCAGCCCGAGGTTGAGCGAGGCGGACAGCAGGCTGTGGCTCATGGCCCAGTCCCCCGCCAGGATCGCGTCCTCCCAGCGGCCGAAGGTGGGCAGGCGCCGTTCCACGAACGCGCGCAGGGCGCGGAGGGCCTCGGCGCGGGTGGCGGGGAACAGCCGCGGTCCGTCCCGGCCGACGAACGCGATTTCCCCGCTCCGCTCCCAGCGGTCCAGATCCGACCTGACCCGCTGGTCGATCTCGTCCTCGCGCGGGCGGTAGGGGGCCGGCACCGGCAGCGCCGCCTCGCCCTTGGGCGGGGGCTCGCGGTTGTCCTTGTCGAGGTTCCACCGCCCGCCCGCGGGGTGGTCGCCGTCCATCAGCAGGTCGTGGTCCTGCCGCACCCGCCGGTAGAAGCCCTCCATACGCAGGCGGCCGCCGCCCGACTCGGCCCATTGCCGGAACGTCTCCGGCTGGACGAGGAACCCGCGCGGCGGCAGCACCTCCACCTGCCGGAGGCCCCGCACGAAGCGGAGGGCGGCATGGGACGTCGGATGGTGGACGGTCACGGGGGCGTCGCCCGCGGCCCGCTCCAGGCCCTCGCGGTAGGTCTCCGCCTGGACGTAGCGGACGCGGTCACCGAGTTCGGCCGCGCGGTGCCGCATGGCGGAGAGCACCAGGTGGGCCTTGGCGCGGTGGAAGCGGCGCCGCCGGAGGACGGCGCGCGATTCGATCATCACGATGCCGCCGTCCGGCGGCAGGAAGTGCGGGCCCAACTGGTCCCCGAACAGCCAGTGGACCGGTGCACGCGACGGGTCGTGAGCCACGCGGATCCTCCCCCTGGACGCCCGGACTCCCGCTCAGTGTGGCGCACATCCCCTCGCGGGCGAAGGCGGCGCGCGACGGGTCCGGCCCGGTGACCGCCTCCCGTCGGGACCGGACGCACGAAGGTCCGGCGACCTGCGGACCTTCGTCCCTGAATCGGACGGCGGACCGCTGTACAGGCTGTTTGCATGAAGTCGGACGAGAGAACCACGACCGAGACCCTGCGTCGGCTCTGCTCCGGTGGGCCGGTGACATCGGTCTACTTCAACCTGACCGCCCCTCCCGGGGAGGAGGACGCCGCGCTGCGCCGGGAGCTGCTGGCCAAGCGGCTGCGGGCGCAGGGCGCCGACGAGGCCGCCGTCGAGGCGGTGGACCGGCTGATCATGAGGGCGGAGCCCGGCTCCGGCGCGGTGGCCGTGTTCGCCGTCGAGGACATCGGGGCGGTCGACGGCGAACCGGAGCCCCTGGTGGTCGAGATGCCCGGCGCGCGGCCGCGCGACCTCGCCGTCCACGGGCCCGTGCCGTGCCTGCTTCCGCTTCTGGCCTGGCTCCAGGAGCGCCCGCCGTACGTGCTCACGCTCGTCGACCGCAAGGGCGCCGACATCGAGACGTGCCGCGGCGGGACGACGGCCGCGACGACGAGGACGGTCGACGGCCCCGACGACGAGATCGTCCGCAACGCCCCCGGCGGCTGGTCCCAGAGCCGCCACCAGCACCGCGCCGAGGACTCGTGGGAGCACAACGCGACCAGGGTGGCGCACGCGCTCGCGGGCGACCTGGCCGATTCCGGCGCCCGCGTGCTGCTCCTCGGCGGGGACGTGCGGGCCATGCAGTACCTCACCAAGCATCTTCCGGAGGGCGTCCGCCAGGAGGTGACCGTGGGCCACGTCTCCGGCGGGCGGGGCCGGGACGGCGCGTGGCAGCGCCGCAAGCGCCAGGTCCGGGAGCAGGTGGGCCGGTGGGCGGACGAGGAGACCCGCGGGCTGCTGAAGCGGCTGGACGAGGGGCGGGGCCCGTCCGGCCTGGCGGTGGAGGGCGCGGTCCCCACCCTGCGGGCGCTCGCTCGCGGGCAGGTCGCCACGCTGCTGGTGGCCGACGACCCCGCCGACCGGCGGACGGCCTGGTTCGGTCCCGCGCCGACGCAGGTGTCCGACCGGCGCACGCCCCTCGTCGAGGAGGGCGCGAGCCCCGTGGTGCGCGGGCGGCTGGCCGACGTCGCGGTCCGCGCCGCCGTGCTGACCGGAGCCGAGGTGCACGTCCTGGACCCCGAGGCGCCCGGCCTCCCCTCGCAGGGGATCGGGGCCCTGTGCCGCTACGCCTGAGGGTCCGCGGCCCGCAGGGGACGAGAGGGAGCGGGAGCCATGCGCGTCAACGACGAGGTCGGCGCCCTGCTGGACGAGTACGCCGACCTGCTGGCCATCACCGGCGGTGAGGCCTTCAAGGTGCGGGTGTACCAGAAGGCCGCGCGGTCGGTGGCGGGCGACCCGGCGGACCTGGCGGGGCTGGACGCCGCCGGGCTGCGGGGCATCCCGAACGTGGGCAGGTCGATCGCGGCGAAGATCGAGGAGTACCTGTCCACCGGGAGCATCCACGAGCTGGAGGAGCTGCGGGCGCGGATCCCGGTGGGCGTGCGGCAGCTGACGCTCGTGCCCACGCTCGGCCCGAAGAAGGCGATGGTGCTCTACCACGAGCGCGGCATCGACTCGGTGGAGGCGCTGGACCGGGCCCTCGGCGCCGGGCGCCTGCACGGCCTGGCGGGCTTCGGCGCCAAGACCGAGGAGAACCTGCGGCACGGGATCGAGATCCTGCACAAGGCGGGGCGGCGCGTCCCGCTCGGGACCGCGATGGAGCTCGCCGAGACGATCGTCGCGGACCTGTCGGCGGCCGCGGGCTGCGAGCGCTGCGCGTTCGCCGGGTCCCTGCGGCGCATGAAGGACACGGTCGGCGACATCGACGTGCTGGCCACCTCCGACCGCCCCGACGCGCTGATGAAGTCCTTCGTGGGGCTGGCCCTGGCCGAGCAGGTGATCGCGGCCGGGGACACCAAGACGTCGATCCGCACCGGCGCCGGCCTCCAGGTCGACCTGCGGGTGGTGCCGCCCGAGGACTGGGGCGCGGCCCTCCAGTACTTCACCGGGTCCAGGGCGCACAACATCCGCACCCGGGAGATCGCCGTCCACGCCGGGCTCAAGCTGTCGGAGTACGGGCTGTTCGACGTCGAGACCGGGGCCAAGCTCGTGTCGGCGTCCGAGGAGGAGGTGTACGCGAGGCTCGGGCTGCCGTGGATCCCGCCTCCGCTGCGCGAGGACAGCGGGGAGATCGAGGCGGCCATGCGCGGGGAGCTGCCCCTGCTGGTCGCCGAGGCCGACGTCCGGGGCGACCTGCACACCCACACCGACCTGTCGGACGGGCTGGCGAACCTGCCGGACATGGTCGCCGCCGCGGCGGCCCGCGGGTACTCCTACTACGCCGTCACCGACCACGCGCCCGGCCTGGCCATGCAGCGGATGACCGACGAGAAGATGCTGGCCCAGCGCGAGCGGGTCCGCGAGCTGGACGGCCGGAACGGCGGCATGCGGGTCCTGCACGGCACCGAGCTCAACATCGACCCCGACGGCGGGGTGGACTGGCCGGACGACTTCCTGGCCGGGTTCGACCTGTGCCTCGCCTCGGTCCACTCCCACTTCGAGCAGCCGAGCGAGCAGATGACCCGGCGGCTGGTGCGCGCCTGCGAGAACCCGTTCGTCGACGTCCTCGGGCATCCCACCGCCCGGCAGATCGGCCGCCGGCCGCCGGTCGAGGCGGACTGGGACGAGGTGTTCGCCGCGTGCGCCCGCACCGGCACCGTCCTGGAGATCGACTCGTCCCCCGACCGGCTCGACCTGCCCGCCGAGCACGTCCGCCGCGCCCGGCGCCACGGCGTCAGGTTCGCCGTCGACACCGACGCCCACGCCGTCCCGCACCTGGCCCACCTGCGCTACGGGATCGGCACCGCGCAGCGCGGCTGGCTCACCGCGGGCGAGGTCGTCAACACCTGGCCCGCGGACCGGCTGCTCGCCTTCCTGCGGGCCGGACGGTAGGCCGCGAAAGGGCCCGGACCTGCGGAAACGTCCTCCCACCTGGGGACCTTCGTCCCTGCCGCCGCGCCCGCGGGCGGCCGCACGCTGGAAGGGTCCGTGTTCGCCGAGACCGCTCTGGAGCCGCTGCGATGACGTTCACAGGGATACATGGGCTGGACCGGAGCATCGACACCACCAACCGGTGGATCGCCGATGTGGCCGCCGCGTTCGGCACCGAGGACCGCCGGTTCGCCTACCGGGTGCTGCGCGCCTGGACGCACACGCTGCGCGACCGGCTGACCGTCGACGCCGCCGCGCACCTGGCCGCGCAGCTGCCGGAACTGCTGCGCGGGGTGTTCTACGACGGGTGGAGCCCCCGGCACGTGCCGCGCAAGTACGACCTGCACGAGATCACCGTCCACTACGCCGAAGAGGCGCGCATCGGGCGCGACGACGTGCCCAAGACGCTGGCGGTCGTCACGGAGGTCGTGTCCTCCGAGATCGCCCCGGGAGCCGTCGACCAGGCGGTGTGGCAGCTCCCCGAGGAGCTCCGCAAGCTGTTCCTGCCGGGCGGCGGGGCCGCCGGGCGGGCCGCGCCCGCGGAGCGGTCGGCGAGGAGCCCCGAGAACGCCCCCCGCGCCGTCATGTGAGCTGCCGCGAGCCGGGGCCGCGGACTCCGCCGCCCCGGCTCGGGCCCTGGCCGGAGCCGGGGTCCCCGGTCAGCGCATGTGGGCGTCGAACCAGTCCCTGGCGTGCCCGGTCACGGCCTCCAGGGCGCCCGGCTCCTCGAACAGGTGGGTGGCCCCCGGCACGACGGTCAACCGGTTCTGGCAGCGCAGGCGCTCCTGCGCGCGCCGGTTGAGGTCGAGTACCTGCCGGTCCTCGCCGCCCACGAGCAGCAGCGTGGGGGCCCGGACGTCGCCGAGGCGGCGCTCGGCCAGGTCCGGGCGCCCGCCCCGGGACACGACGGCGGCGATGTCGGCGCCGGGCTCGGCGGCGGCCCACAGCGCCGCGGCCGCGCCGGTGCTCGCCCCGAAGTAGCCGATGCGGGCGTCCCCGGTCTCCGGCCGGTCGCGCAGCCAGCCGGTGGCGGCGACGAGCCGGTCCGCCAGCAGGCCGATGTCGAAGACGTTGCCGCGGTCGAGCTCCTCCCCGGTGGTCAGCAGGTCGAACAGCAGCGTGCCGAGCCCGGCCCGGTTGAGGCCCGCGGCGACCTGCCGGTTCCGCGGGCTGTGCCGGCTGCTGCCGCTGCCGTGCGCGAACGCCACGATGCCGGCGGCCCCGGCGGGGACCGTGAGGTGCCCGGTCAGCTCGACGAAGCCGCCGTCGATCCAGACCTCCTCGTCGAGGTCCGGCGGGTCCGGCGGGTCCATGAGGCGGGCGGCTCCGGGCGGATCGGCGGGGCCTTCGCCGGGCGGGCGGGCGGGCCCGGGGCCGCCCGGACCTCCGCCGGCGGAACCGGGCCGGGCGTGGCTCGACGCCATCGCGGCGCGTTCCAGCAGCTCGACCACCTCGCCGTCCGAGGTCTGGCCGAACTCCCGGTACCACTGGCCGACCGCGTAGAACAGCTCCGGTTCCTGCAGGCTCACGACCTCGTCGGCGACCCGGCGCAGGTCCGCCATCGTGTCGGGAGACCCGACCGGCACCGCCAGGACCACGCGGCGGGCGCCGTGCGCGCGGGCGACCTGGCAGGCGGCCCGCGCGGTCGCGCCGGTCGCGACGCCGTCGTCGACCACGACGGCCGTGCGGCCCTCCAGCCCCACCCGGGGCAGGCCGCGGCGGAACCGCTCGACCCGGGCGTCCAGCTCGGCCTGCTCGCGCCGCCGCGCCGCGCCGAGATCGGACTCGCCGAGGCCCGTGTGGCGGACGATCTCCTCGTTGACGATCAGCACGCCGTCCTCGCCGATGGCGCCCATGGCCAGCTCGGGCTGGAAGGGGACGCCCAGCTTGCGGACGACGATCACGTCCAGCGGCGCCCGCAGCGCCCGGGCGACCTCGAACGCGACGGGCACCCCGCCGCGCGGCAGCCCCAGCACGACGACGTCCTGGCCGCGCAGGTCCCCCAGCCGCCCGGCCAGGCGCCGCCCGGCATCGGCCCGGTCCGCGAACTCCACCGCCCTCACCTCCCCGGTCCCGGCGCGGGCACCACCGCCACCGGGCAGCGGGCCTCCTGGAGCGCGACCTGGGGCACCGGCCCCAGGAGCATCTGGGGCAGCGAGCCGATCCCGCGGACGCCCACCGCCAGCATCGCCGCGCCGTGCGAGGCGCTGACCAGGGCCCGCCGCGGCGCGTCGAGGACGAACTTGGTCTCGACCAGCACCTCGGGCCGCTCGGTCCGCCACGGCGCGACGGCCTGCTCGAACCGCGCGATCGCCTCGTGCCGGATCGCCTGCGGGTCGACGAAGGGCGCCCGGTCCGGCCCGGGAAGCGCGGCCGGGTCCCACCAGCTGCACAGCGCCGTCACCGGGCCGTGGTGCAGCGCGGCCTCCTCCACGGCGAAGCCGAGCGCCGCGTCGCCCGCCGACGAGCCGTCCACGCCGACCACGATCCGCTCGCCGTCCAGCCGCTCGGACGAGCGCACGACGACGACCGGGCAGGCGGCCTGGGCGGCCACCTGGACCGCGGTGGAGCCCACCGGGAGGGCCTCAAAACCGCCCTGCCCCCGCGAACCGAGCACGACCATGACGGCGCCGTTGGTCGCCTTCAGGAGCGCGCCGGCGGCCGAACCCCGTTCGAGGCACCAGCGGACCTCCAGGTCCCCGGCGAGGGCGCGGGCCTTGCGCACGCCCTCGTCGGCCACGATCGCGCCCTCGCTGCGGAGGATCTCCAGGGTGTCCTTGTCCGGCGGGCGCGCGGGATAGGGCCAGTGCCACACATGGCAGACGGTGAGGGCGAGGCCGCGGAGCCGGGCCTCGTCCACCGCCCACCGGAGCGCCTGCTCGGCGGCGGGCGACCCGTCGTATCCGACCAGGACGGAGCGCATCCCGTTGTGATCGTCCATCGGCCGTCTCCCCTCCTCTACCGCGAGGGTGTTTCCATCCTCACCGAACGGAAACGGGCCAGGTAGAGCCGTTTCGGAGGTCGCCATGGCGGCGCGCTGGGAGTTCTGGATCGATCGCGGCGGCACGTTCACCGACGTGGTCGCGCGGCGGCCGGACGGCGCGCTCGTCACCCACAAGCTCCTGTCCGAGGACAGGGCGCGCTACCGGGACGCCGCCATCGCCGGGATCAGGCACCTCCTCGGCGTCGCGCCCGGCGCGCGCATTCCGGCCGAGGAGATCGCGGGCGTGCGGCTCGGCACGACGGTGGCGACGAACGCCCTGCTCGAACGCGCGGGCGAGCCGACCGTACTGGTCATCACCGAGGGCTTCCGCGACGCGCTGCGGATCGCCTACCAGAACCGCCCTCGCATCTTCGCCCGGGAGATCGTGCTGCCCGAACTGCTCTACTCGCGGGTGGTCGAGGCGAGGGAGCGCGTCGACGCCCGGGGGCGGATCGTGGTCCCGCTCGACGAGGACGCGGTCGAGCGCGAGTTGCGCGCGGCGTACGAGGACGGGTTCCGCTCCGTCGCGATCGTCTCCATGCACGCCTACCGCAATCCCGTCCACGAGACCGCCATCGGGCGGATCGCGCGCCGGACGGGCTTCCCCCAGGTCTCGGAGTCGCACGAGACGAGCCCGCTGATGAAGCTGGTCTCGCGCGGTGACACCACCGTCGTCGACGCCTACCTGTCGCCGATCCTGCGCCGGTACGTGGAGGAGGTGTCCGGCGAGCTGGACGGGGCGCCGATCATGTTCATGCAGTCCAGCGGCGGCCTCACCGAGGCGCACGGCTTCCGCGGCAAGGACTCGATCCTGTCCGGCCCGGCGGGCGGCATCGTCGGCATGGCGCGCACGTCGGCCGCGGCGGGCCTGCGGCGCGTCATCGGCTTCGACATGGGCGGGACGTCCACCGACGTCTCGCACTACGCGGGCGAGTTCGAGCGCCAGTACGAGACGCAGGTCGCGGGGGTGCGGATGCGGGCGCCGATGCTGAGCATCCACACGGTCGCGGCCGGCGGCGGATCGGTGCTGCGCTTCGACGGCGGCCGGTACCGGGTCGGCCCCGACTCCGCCGGCGCCGACCCCGGGCCCGCCTCCTACCGGCGCGGCGGCCCGCTGACCGTCACCGACGCCAACGTCATGCTGGGGCGGATCCGGCCCGAGCACTTCCCGCACGTCTTCGGTCCGGACGGCGACCATCCCCTGGACGCCGCGGTCGTCCGGGACCGCTTCGCCGCCCTGGCCGCCGGGATCGGCGACGGCCGCCCGCCCGAGGACGTCGCGGCCGGATTCCTGCGCATCGCGGTGGCGAACATGGCCAACGCGATCAAGAAGATCTCCGTCCAGCGCGGCTACGACGTCACCGGCTACGCGCTGGCCACCTTCGGCGGCGCGGGCGGCCAGCACGCGTGCGCGGTCGCCGACGCGCTCGGCATGCGGCAGGTGCTGATCCATCCGCTGGCGGGGGTGCTGTCGGCGTACGGGATGGGGCTGGCGGACGTCACCGCCATGCGGGAGCACGCGGTGGAGGCTCCGCTGAGCGAGGAACTGCTGCCCGAACTGGACGCGGTCCTCGGGAGGCTGGAGGGCGACGCGCGCTCCGAGCTGCGCGGCGAGGGCCTGGACGCCGAGCACGTCGTGCACCGCGCTCATCTGCGCTACGCGGGCACCGACACCGCCCTGCTCGTGCGGGCCGGTGAGGTGGGGGCGATGGTCGCCGAGTTCGAGGAGATCTACCAGCGGCGGTTCTCCTTCCTCATGCGGGACAAGCAGATCGTCGTGGAGGCCGTGTCGGTGGAGGCCGCGTCGTCCGGGGCGGCCTCGGCGGAAGCGGCGCCGGCCGGGACGGCGCCGGCCGGGGCGGCGCCGGCCGACGGGGGCGGCGAAGGCCCGGCCGGAGCGGAGCGCGTCCCGATGCACGTCGACGGCGAGTGGCGGGACGTCGAGCTGCACCCGCGGGAACGGCTGCGCCCCGGCGACACCGTCCCGGGCCCGGCGATCATCGTGGAGGCCAACGCCACGACCGTCGTCGACCCCGGCTGGCGGGCGGCGGTGAACGACCTCGGCCACCTGCTGCTCACCCGGGTGGAGTCCCGGCCGGGCGAGCACGCCGTCGGCACCCGCGCCGACCCCGTCATGCTGGAGATCTTCAACAACCTGTTCATGTCGATCGCCGAGCAGATGGGCGTCCGGCTGCGGAGCACGGCGCACTCGGTCAACATCAAGGAGCGGCTGGACTTCTCCTGCGCGATCTTCGACGCGGGCGGCGACCTCATCGCCAACGCCCCGCACATCCCGGTGCACCTCGGCTCGATGGGGGCGTCCATCAAGGAGCTGATCAGGCGGCGGCGGGCCGCCGGGGGCATGCGGCCGGGCGAGGTGTACGCGCTGAACGACCCCTACCACGGGGGGACCCACCTGCCGGACGTCACGGTCGTCACTCCCGTCTTCCTCGGGGACGCCGGGTCCGGCGGGGCCGGGGCCGCCGCCGGCATCTCGTTCTTCGTCGCGTCCCGGGGCCACCACGCCGAGATCGGCGGCATCACGCCGGGGTCCATGCCCGCCTTCAGCGAGCGCGTGGAGGAGGAGGGCGTCCTGATCGACAACTGGCTCCTCGTCGAGGACGGCGCGCTCCGGGAGGAAGAGACGGTCGAGCTGCTGCGCTCGGCGCCGCACCCCTCCCGCAACCCGCTCGACAACCTCGCCGACCTGCGCGCCCAGATCGCCGCCAACGAGAAGGGCGTCCGCGAGCTGCGCGACATGGTGCGCCACTTCGGGCTGGACGTCGTGCACGCCTACATGCGGCACGTCAAGGACAACGCGGAGGAGGCGGTCCGCCAGGTGATCACGGCGCTGCGCGACGGCTCCCGCGCCTACGAACTCGACAACGGCGCCGTCATCAGGGTCGCGGTCCGCGTCGACCGCCGCGCCCGGACGGCGGAGATCGACTTCACGGGGACCTCGCCCCAGTGCGACGGCAACTTCAACGCGCCGTCGTCGGTGGCGATGGCCGCGGTGCTGTACGTGTTCCGCACGCTGGTGGCCGAGGAGATCCCGCTGAACGCCGGCTGCCTCGCCCCGCTCCACGTGCGGATCCCGCCGGGCTCGATGCTCGCGCCGCGGTATCCGGCGGCCGTGGCCGCGGGCAACGTCGAGACGTCCCAGGCCGTGACCGGCGCCCTGTACGCGGCGCTGGGGGTGATGGCGGAGGGCTCCGGCACGATGAACAACGTCACCTTCGGCAACGAGCGCCACCAGTACTACGAGACGGTGGCCAGCGGATCCGGCGCCGGGGACGGCTTCGACGGCGCCGACGTCGTCCAGACCCACATGACCAACTCCCGGCTCACCGACCCCGAGGTCCTGGAGTGGCGCTACCCCGTCCTGCTGGAGGGGTTCGCGATCCGGCGCGGGAGCGGCGGGACGGGCCGGTGGCGCGGCGGCGACGGCGGGCGGCGCCGCATCCGCTTCCTGGAGCCGATGACGGTGACCACGCTTTGCGGGCACCGGCGCGTCCCGCCGTACGGGATGGCCGGAGGCGGGCCAGGTGCGGCGGGACGGCAATGGGTGGAGCGCGCCGACGGCTCCGTGACGCCGATGGAGGGCTGCGACTCGCTGCCCGTCGAGGCCGGAGACGTCTTCGTCATCGAGACGCCGGGCGGCGGCGGCTACGGCGCGGCGTGAGCCTGGGTGCCCGCGGCGGCGTCCGGGCAGTACTCGGCGATCACCGCCTGAGTGGTGAGCTGGACCTGGTTGACGGCGTCGGTGGTGAAGACGAACGACATCGCGTGCCGCCCGCCCCGGGTGGCGCCCATCCAGGTCTCCCAGCCGTCCAGGGTCCCCCCGTTGCCGTACACCTTCACGCCACACGGGGTCGTGGCGATGACCGTCCCGAGTCCGTAGCGGAACATGTCGCTGCCGGGGTAGGGCTGCGATCCAGGGACGGGACGGAGCATCGCCCGCAGGAGCCGTCCGGGCAGGAGCCGTCCGGCCAGCAGGGCCGAGTCGAACCGGTCGAGGTCGCCGACCGTGGAGATCAGGTCGCCTGAGGCGCGAGCGAAGGTGGTGTTGACCTCGGTGGTGTCCCTCAGTCGCGTCGGGTCCCCCTCCTGCACCGGCGTGTACCCGTTCAGGTGCGGTCCGCGGATCCGCGGGTTCGTGCCCGGGAAGTAGGTGCTGCGCAGGTGGAGCGGCCGGATGATCCGCTTCGTGATCTCGTGGACGTACGTCCGGCCGGTGACGCTCTGGATGACCATGCCGAGCAGCGCGTAGTCGGTGTCGGAGTAGCGCCAGGAGGTGCCGGGCGGGAAGTCGGGCGGGTACTCCAGCCCGGCCTCCGCCAGTTCACGCAGGGTGAAGTCGTGCCGCGGATCGGAGATCGCGATCTCCTCGATGCGGGGGTTCTGGGTGTAGTCGGCGACGCCGCTGGTGTGATCGAGCAGCATGCGCATGGTGATCTTGTCGGGCTGGTACCCGTTGCCCTCGACGACACCGGGGATCACCTCGGCGACGGTGTCGTCCAGGCGCAGCCGCCGTTCGGCGACGAGCTGCAGGATCACGGTCGCCACGAACGTCTTGGTGATGCTGGCGATCCGGAACTTCATGTCCGCCCGCGGCGGCCTCCGGGTGACGAGGTCGGCGACCCCGCTGGAGAGGTTCAGGGTCCGGTGGGGCGTGCGCGACTGGGCGAGCGCGCCTGGAGCGCCCTCTCGCACGGCCTCGTCCAGGACGGCCTGGAGTGCCTTCCCCGACCCGTCGCCGCCGGTCCCGCGCGTTCGCTGGACGGCCGCTGTCGCGCCCCCGGCCAGGTTCATCCCGATGGTGAGGGCCAAAGGGCAGCGAGGGCGATGCCTCGAGTACGCGTGCATTTCCTTATGATCAGCATGTTGTCACTGTAAGTAGCAACATGTCCACTGTCTGCGCGAGAGGCCGGATATTGAGCCGATCGAAGGACGGCGCATACCCGGCGGAGACCGCGGAGCGGTCCCCGACCGGGACGTCAACGCCGCCGTCAACATCCTGGCCGCCGGGCAGGCGGACAGGCTGAACGACCGTCGAGCGCGGGTAAGACCGGGAGGCCCGGCCCGCCCGGCCTCCGTGCGGGGTCCCGCCGAGGGGCTCCGGCGCGTCAGCCGCGCACCATCAGGGAGCCGAGGGACTGGCCGCGCTGCAGGCGGCCGATGGCGTCGGCGATCAGCGGACCCACGGAACGGACCCGCGACGACGCCCGTGTCTCTCCCGCCGGGAGCGTGTCGGTGGTCAGCAGGCAGCGGATCGGAAGCCGGTCGAGCCGGTCCCATGCGGCCGCCACCAGCGGCCCGTGAGCCGCGGCCACGGTGATGTCGGGGGCGGCGCCGTGCGCGAGCAGGACGCGCACGGCCGCCTCGATCGTCCCGCCGGTGCTGATCATGTCGTCCACGATCACCGCGGGCCGGCCCGCCACGTCGCCGACGAGTTCCTCGGCGTGCACCCGCTCGCCGGACACCCGCGTCTTGCGCACCACGGCGACCGGCCGCCGCAGCAGCCGCGCGTAGTGCTCGGCCGGCTTGACCGCGCCGAGGTCGGGCGCCACCAGAACGGCCGCCTCCGGCGTCAGCTCCGCCAGCGCGCCGGCCAGGATCGGCACGGCCGTCAGCATCTCCACCGGGATCGGCGCCATGGCCTCCAGTGCGACGGTGTGCGGTTCCACCACGATCAGCCGGTCCGCCCCCGCCGAGGCCAGCGCGTCGACGGCCACCCGGGCACCCACCGCCTGCCCGGCCCGGCCCCGGCGGTCCTGCCGGGCGTACCCGAAGTACGGGACGACCGCGGTGACGGTCTTCGCGCCGCCCCGGCGGCACGCGTCCAGGAGCAGCAGCAGCTCGACAAGGTGGTCGTCGACCGCGGGCCCGGTGGGCTGCACCACGTACGCGTCCCCGCCCTGCACGCCGTCCACGACCGGCCGCAGTTCGCCGTCGGGGAACCTCTCCACGTCGCAGGGCACCGGCCTGGTGCCCAGCATGGCCGCGACCGCGGCGGCGAGCCCCGGATGGGCCGTCCCCGACACGATCCGGGTCGACATCGTGATCCGGCTGGACATCGCCCCTCCCGCCGTCGGCCACTCCCCCGGGCTTCCCTGCTCCCCGGCGTCTTCACCGCTGCCTGAGTCCTTCCCCTCCCGCCGCCGGATAGCCCGAACCTCCGCATAACGACTTGCCTGTCTGGATATGGCTGACCTGGAGGGATATGGACCTTCGGCCCTGGTGATGCCCTGCCACAGGACCCCACGATGGGTACTCAGCGCGACGTGAGGGGGACACGATGCGAGCCAGCGAAGGCGACCGGCTGATCATCCACGGGCACCACGTGGGCGACCCGGGCCGCACGGCCGAGATCCTCGAGGTGCACGGGCGGGACGGGGAGCCGCCCTACCTGGTGCGGTGGGACGACGGCCACGAGAGCACCTTCTACCCGTCCTCGGACTCCACCATCGAGCACCAGCCGGCCGAGTGGTCGAGGCACTAGGACCGGCGGAGCGGCAGGCGGGAGAGCAGGCGAGGCAGAGGAAGCACGCGAGGCAGTAGCGCAACGGGGGGATCTCATGGACCGGTCGACGACCAGCGCCGAGCCCGAGGTGGCCGTGGAGCATCGGGGAAGCGTGCCGGAGGGCTCCACCGACTACGCGCGCACCAAGGTGAGCGCGGTGTTCCGGCATGCGCCGGAGCCCGTGCTGTTCGCACGCGTGAAGCTCGCCGTGTCGCCGGATCCGGCGGTGGAGCGGCCCGCGACGGCCCAGGCCAACCTGGACGTCAACGGCCGCCTCGTCCGGGCGCAGGTGGCGGCGCCGACCATGTCCGAGGCCATCGACCGGCTCCACGACCGGCTGCTGAACCGGCTCGACCGGGTCTCCCGGCACTGGGAGGCCCGCCGCGGCGCCTATCCGTCGAGCCCCGCGACGGGCCCGCACGAGTGGCGGCACGGAGCCGAGCCGACGCACCGCCCGGACTACTACCCGCGCCCGCCGGAGGAGCGGGAGCTGATCCGGCACAAGTCGTTCACCCTGACGGCAGAGACGCCCGACGAGGCGGCCTTCGACATGGAGGTGCTGGACTACGGGTTCCTGCTGTTCCGCGACATCGAGACGGGTGAGGACAGCGTCATCTACCCGGCCGACCACGGGTACCGGCTGGCGCAGGCGACCCCGCGCGAGCAGGTGGGCAAGCCCCGGGCCGTCCCGCTGACGGTAAACCCCCGTCCGGCGCCCAGGCTGACCGTGCGGGAGGCGATCGAGCACCTGGAGGAGGCCGGCCTGCGCTGGGTGTTCTTCCGCGACGCCGGGACGGGGCGGGGCAACGTCCTCTACCACCGCTACGACGGCCATTACGGCCTGATCATCCCCGCCTAGCCGGGCCCGGATCCGGCCCGGCCCGGAGGGCCGCCCTCCGGCTGCCCGTGGGTCCTTATCGGCCCTTCAGCAGGGCGGTTTCGGTCTGCCCATGCATTCCGCCACCAGGTGACAAGAAATCCCCCGAGTTCGGGTCTTGCGGCGCACGCCACCCCTGCTTACTATCCAGTAACCAAAGTCTGAATACGGTGATGTTCGGATTTGGGTGGATTCCCACGCGGCCCACAAGGCCGGCGGAATCCGAGGGCCACGCCCGCGACCGACATCACCGCGCCACCGACGCCGCGGTACGCGCGGAAGGGCCCCCGCCCGTCGCCGCAGGCGTCGGCACGGACGCGGAAAGGTTCCGCGTTCCCGCCCGCCCCCGGGCGACCCACCCCCCTGGGAGAAGCAAGCATGCACGCTGCGACCACCCCTGCCCGGCCGCGCCCCGCCAGTCGGCGCCGTCGCCTGCGGAGCATCGCCGCGGCGGCCGTCCTGGCCGCCGGCGCCATCGCGCCCGCCGTCTCCGCGACCTCCGCCCACGCCGCCCCCCTGCGCGAGGTCATGTTCGTCGGCAACAACTGGGAAGGCACCGCCGACGTCATCAAGTCCAGCGGCGACTTCGCCAAGATCGGCCGGATCAACGTCATCCCCGACAAGAGCCAGCGCCTCACCGCGATCTACCTCAACCCGATCAACCTGGCCGTCTACCTCGGCATCCGGGCCACCGCCGGCGAGGGCCACGACCAGCTCGTCGACGACCTGTACTCCACCCCCGACGGCACCGCCCTGGTCGCCTCGCGGCCCAGCTTCGGCGACGTCGTCTCCATCGACCTCGCCACCGGCAAGGTCAAGTGGCGGTTCGCCGTCTCCGGGTACCGCGCCGACCACATGTCCGTCTCCCCCGACGGGACGCGGGTCGCGGTGTCGGCCTCGCTCGGCAAGGTCGTCCACGTCCTGGACATCAACACCGGCAAGCAGCTCGGCTCGTTCGGCACCGGCGACAAGCCCCACGAGAACATCTTCACCAAAGACGGCAAGTACATCGTGAACATGTCCATCGGGAACGTCGAGACCGACCTCGACGACCCGTCCCAGGACTGGACCAAGGGCGACCGCCACATCACCGTCGCCGACGCGTCCACCTTCAAGGTCGTCAAGACCATCGACATGCGCTCGCGCCTGGACGCCTTCGGCCGCAAGGACCTGTCGAACGCGATCCGGCCCGCGGTGTTCTCGCCGGACGAGTCGAAGCTGTACTTCCAGGTCTCGTTCTTCAACGGCCTCGTGGAGTACGACGTGGCCACCGACAAGATCACCCGGATCAAGACCCTGCCCAAGAACCCGGCCACCAGCGACGACCGCAAGACCTTCGTCAACGACTCGCGCCACCACGGCCTGTCGATGAGTCCCGACGGCGGCAAGCTCTGCGTCGCCGGGACCATGGACGACTACGCCACCATCGTCAACCGCTCCACCCTCCAGGAGGGCCCGCTGGTCACCGCGTCCAAGCCCTACTGGGCGACGGTCAGCGGCGACGGCCGCGCCTGCGTCATCTCCGAGAGCGGCGCCGACCAGGTCACGGCCATCGACTTCGGCACCGGCCAGAAGATCACCTCCGTGCCCGTCGGCGACCACCCGCAGCGCGTCCGCGTGGCCCACATCCCCGCCACCTGGACCGGCACCACCGGCTGACCGCCCCCGAACCGGGACGCAGGGCCCCGGCCCCGCGTCCCGGTCCCGTTCCTGCGGTCCTTGGCCTCGGGGCCGGCCGGGGATTCGTAAGTGTTTTCGAATGGAGCGATGAGTTTCGTCGGTGGGGCGGGTCTACTCCGGTATGACGACAACGCATGAGCAGGTGGGCGGCGAGGTGCCGGGGGCCGAGGCCGCGGGGGCCGGTGGGAGGGGCAGGACGCCCGCCGTGGTGCGGCTGCTGGTGATGGCGACGTTCGTGGTCATCCTGAACGAGACGGTCATGATCAACGCCATCCCGCGGCTGATGGCGGACATGCGCGTCACCGAGCAGGCCGCGCAGTGGCTCTCCACGGCGTTCATGCTGACCATGGCCGCGGTGATCCCGGTGACGGGCTGGTTCCTGCAGCGGGTCACCACCCGCCGCGCCTACGCCACCGCGATGGGCGTGTTCCTCGCCGGGACGGCGCTGGCGGCGGTCGCGCCGGTGTTCGAGGTGCTGCTGGTCGCGCGGATCGTCCAGGCGACCGGCACCGCGGTGATGATGCCGCTGCTGATGACGACGCTGATGACCGTCGTCCCCGAGAACGACCGCGGCCGGGTGATGGGCACCGTGACCATGGCGATCTCGGTCGCGCCCGCGATGGGCCCGGCGGTGTCCGGCCTGATCCTGCAGCTCGGCTCGTGGCGGCTGCTGTTCGCGGCGGTGCTGCCGGTCGCGGCCCTGATCGCCTGGCGCGGCCTCGCGCGGCTGGAGAACGTCGGGGAGCCGCGGCCGGGCACGATCGACTGGTTCAGCGTCGCGGCCGCCGCCTTCGGGTTCGGTTCGCTGGTGTACGGGCTGAGCCGGTTCGGGCAGGGCGGCGCGGTGGTCCCCGCGCTGATCGTCGCGGTCGGGGCCGTCACGATCGCGGTCTTCGCGGTCCGGCAGCTCCGGTTGCAGCGGCGCGGCGTCCCGCTGCTGGACCTGCGCGTCCTGCGGCACCCGGTCTACGCCCTGTCCCTGCTCCTGATGTCGCTCGGCTTCATGGCGATGATGGGCTCGATGATCCTGCTGCCGATCTACCTGCAGAACCTGCGCGGCCTCACGCCGCTGGAGACCGGCCTGCTGATGATGCCCGGCGGGCTGGCGATGGGGCTGCTCGGCCCCGCGGTGGGACGGCTCTTCGACCGCTTCGGCGGGCGGATCCTCATCATCCCCGGGGCGGCGGGCATCGTGCTCGCCCTGGCCGGGTTCACCCAGATCTCGGAGACCATGCCGTACTGGCAGGTGCTCGGCCTGCACTCGCTGCTCATGGTGTCGCTGGCGGCGGCGTTCACCCCGGTGTTCACCCTCGGCCTCGGGGCGCTCCCGGCCTCCCTGTACTCGCACGGCAGCTCCATGCTGGGCACGCTCCAGCAGGTCGCCGCGGCCTTCGGGACGGCGCTGGTGGTGACCGTGATGGCCGGACGCGCCGAGAGCCGGGTCGCGGACGGCGTCACCGCCGCGCTCGCCCAGCTCGACGGGATGCGGCTGGCGTTCGTGGTCAGCGCGGCGCTGTCCCTGCTGATGGTCGGGGTCGCGTTCCTGCTGCCCAAGCGCGCGCGGGCCGCCGGCGAGCCGTCCCTGGCGGCGGTGGAGCCCGACGCCGACCGGAGCCTGGAGCCCGCCTGAGCCGTCACAGGCTGAGTCGTCACAGGTAATGGCGGAGGACCAGGTCGGCGGGGTAGGGGTCCAGGTAGGTCTGCTGGGTCAGGTAGTCCACACCCTCGCCCATGGCGTGGTGGCGCAGCAGGGCGATGGGGACGCTCAGGGGTGCCTGGCCCTGCCGGTAGGTCTCGATGGCGTCCAGGAGGTCGTGGCGGCGGGTGTCGTCGAGGTGGTCGCTGAGCATCCCGAAGACGTGCTGGAGGGCGTTCATGTGGCGGCCCCGTTTGGGGCGGACGGCGAGCGCCGCGCCGAACGCGCGCCGGTAGTCCTCCTCCAGCTCCCCGCGCGGGCGGCACCCCGCGTCCGCGACGATCCGTCCGAGCGCCTGGTAGGCGGACGGGTCGTGGGCGAGGATCTGCAGCTTGTGGCGGCTGTGGAAGGCGACCAGGTCGCGGGGGCGCCAGTCGGCGGCGAAGAGCTCGCGGAGCCGGGCGTGGGCGAAGATGCGCTCGATGAAGTGCTCGCGCAGGAGGGGGTCGCGGAGCCGGCCGTCCTCCTCGGCGGGCAGGTCCGGGAGCGCCTCGCGGACGAGGTCCGCGAACACGCCGCGGCCCCGGCGGTCCACGGGCTGGCCGTCGGTGCGCTCACCGGGCAGGCCGGAGGCGTAGCGGGGCAGGCGGAACAGCCCGCAGGACGGTGAGCGCGACTTGAGCACGTAGCCGTCCAGGTCCTCCAGCTGGGGCATGCGGGTCTCGGCGAGCGCGGTCATCGCGGCGGTGTGGTCCGCGGTCCCGTCCCTGGTGACGAGGTGCCCGTCGGTGCGCAGCCGGAGCGTGGGGCGCGGCGTCCCGAGGCCGATCTCCATCTCGGGGCATACCGGGACCCAGTCGACGTGCGGGTCCAGCACGTCGGTGAGGAACCGGTCGCGGCTGTGGCTCGCGTTGTACCGGACCGGCGCGCCGAGCAGGCAGCTCGACACCGCCAGCCTGGGGCGCGGGTAGGGGCCGCCGGCGGTCACAGGAGCTCTCTCATCCGGCGCAGGCCGCGGGCCGTGCGCGCCTTCACCGTGCCGAGCGGGACGGAGAGCCGGTCGGCGATCTCCGTCTGCGTCAGCTGGCCGAAGTGGGCCAGCACGATCGCCTGCCGCTGCGGCATGGGCAGCACCGCCAGGGCGTCCCGGACGTCGCAGGCGGTCTCCACCGACGGCGAGGCGTCGGGCGTCCGGGCGGCGGGCAGCTCGGCGTGCTCCTCCAGGGGCAGAGTCCTGCGGTAGTGGCGGGCCTCGGCGCGGAGCTGGTCGATGGCGCGCCTGCGGGCGATGGCGAGGACCCAGGGCTCCAGGGCGCGTTCCGGGTCGAAGCGCCCGCGCGACCGCCACACCTCCAGGAAGACCAGCTGGACGACGTCGTCCACCGCGTGCCGGGGCACGAGCCGGACGACGTGGCGGCGCACGAGCGGGCCGAGCACGGTGTAGCACTCGGCAAGCGCGGTCTCGTCACCGCGGGCGAGCCGCTCTCCCAGGTTCATGAGCTGGGCCTTTCCCGAAGGAATCGTTTCAAAACTTGTTCATAGTCGATTCCGCGGGCATTGTCCAACCCGGCGGGGCGCGGGGGTGGGGAGGCGCGCCGCTTTCGCGGTGAATCAGGGGGCCGCGGGGCCGTCCAAAATCTCGGTGACGGCTTGGGAAAGGCTTGTCGCGAGCCGGGCGGCGTCCGGCAGCCGGTCCCGCCGCCAGCCCGGTCCGCCGACCACGAGCCGCACCGCCGGCCGGGTGCCCGGCAGGCCGGCCAGCCACTCCGGGTCGCCGGTCTCGGCGGTCTGCGACCAGACGAAGACGGCGCCCGGCCCGGTGCGCCGGATCGCGGCGGCGAGGGCGTCCGCGGGCAACCGCGCCCCCAGCAGGCTTGACGCGACGCCTGCCTGCGCCAGGGCGGCGGCCAGCGCGTAGAGCGGCAGGCTGTGCTGCTCCTCCGGGGCGCAGGCGAGCAGGACGGGCCGGACGTTCAGCGGCCTCTCGGGCGGCTGAACCTCCGCCAGGCGGCCGAGCACCACCGTGGTCAGCAGGTGCTCGACCTCGACGCAGTCGCCGCCCGCCGCGTGCTTGCGGCCGATGCCGACCAGGACCGGGACCATCAGCCCGTCCCACGCCCGCACGACCCCGTCCCGCGCGATCGCGGCCCTGAGGGCGGCGGTCATCGCGGGGACGTCCAGCGCCATCGCCGCCCGGGCCAGCCCGCGCGCCTCGGCCGTGTCCGCTCCACCGGGCGCCTCGCCGACGGGCACCCGGTTGCCGCCCGCGCCGTGCCCGCGCGGCGAGCGCGGGGCGGGGGGCGGTTCACGCAGCGCGGCGTGGGCGGCCTCGCCCGGCGGGGCGCCCGCGAGGATCAGCCGCTGCATCGCTTCCAGGCGCGCCACGTCGGCGGGCGTGTAGCGGCGGTGGCCGCCCGGGCTGCGCCCGCTCGGACCGATGCCGTACCTGCGGTCCCACGTGCGCAGGGTCGCGGCCGCGAGGCCCAGGCGCCGCGCCACCGCGCCCACGCCCAGCCCCGGCTCCCGGTCCGTCTCCCCGCGCATGCTCTTCGGTCTCCTGTGCTGCTCCGACGGCACAGCGTACGGCCCGGCCGGCCGTACGGTCTCACTGGATTTCGCCGCGACCGCGCCTCCCGGTTGCATCCGGGAGCGGCCGCGGACGCGTTGACCTCCGCCAATGCGGACGTGCGGAAGGCGCGGGAGCGGGAAGGGTCCCGGCCATGGAGCCGACGAACGAGCAGGACACGACGAGGCACCGCGTCCGGACGAGCAGCCGGTGGGCGGTCTACGGAGCCACCGCGGCGGCGGTGACGGCGGCGGCAGCGGCCGGGGGCAAGGCGGTCGACGCCGACAGCCGCTGGTACCGGGCGCTGAGGAAGCCGCCGTGGCAGCCGCCTTCGTGGGCGTTCGGGGTCGTGTGGACGCCCCTCTACGCCACGGTCGCCTGGGCGGGCGGGCGCGCGCTGCTGAGGACGCGGGGCCGCCCGCGCCGCGCCCTGGCCGCGAGCCTGGGCGTCAACCTGGTGCTGAACGCGGGGTGGAACCACCTGTTCTTCGGCCGCCGCAGCCCGAACGCGGGGGTCGCGGGCACGCTCCTGCTGGACGCCAGCAACGCCGAACTGATCCGCCGCACGGCCCGCACCGACCGGGTCGCGGCCACCGCCCTCGTCCCGTACGCGGCGTGGTGCGCGTTCGCCACCGCGCTGAACGGCGACATCGCCTACCGCAACCGCTCGCGCCCGCTGCTCCGAAGACTCAGGTGATGGACACCTCGATCCTGCTGTTCACCCGCGACCTGCGGGTGCGCGACAACCCCGCCCTCGCCGCGGCGTGCGGGGCCGGGCGGGTCGTGCCGGTCTTCGTCTTCGACGACGCGATCCTCGGCGGCCCGTTCGCCGCGCCGAACCGCGTCCGGTTCCTCCTCGACAGCCTCGCCGACCTGCGAAGGTCGCTGACCGAGCTGGGCGGGGACCTCGTGGTGCGGCGCGGCGACCCGGCCCGCGAGACCGCCCGGCTCGCCCGCGAGACCGGCGCGCGCTCGCTGCTGCTCGCCGACGAGCGGTCCGCGTACGCGGCCCGGCGCCTCGCCCGCCTCCGCGAACTCGGACTGGAGGTGTCGGTCCTTCCCGGCATCACGGTCGTCCCGCCCGGTGACCTCACCCCCGCCAGCGGCGATCACTACAAGGTGTTCACCCCGTACTGGCGGGCCTGGGAGGAGGTCCGGTGGCGTCCGGCCGTGGACGCGCCGAAGGAGGTCCGGCTGCCGTCCGGCGTGGAGCCGGGCGCGTTGCCGCGCCTGGCCGAGCTGGTCCCGGGCACGCCGTCCCCCGACCTCGCGCCGGGCGGAGAGACGAAGGGGCGCGAACGCCTGGAGGCGTGGCTGCGCGAGGACGCGGCGGAGTACGACCGGGTCCGCGACGATCTCGCCGCCGACCGCACGTCCCGGCTCGGCCCGTACCTGAAGTTCGGCTGCGTCTCGCCGCGCGAGCTGGCCGGCTCCGCGCCGGACGCCTTCCGGCGCCAGCTGGCGTGGCGGGACTTCCACCACCAGGTCGCCGCCGCGTTCCCAGGCCTCCCCCGGCGCGACTACCGGCCCCGCGGCCAGACCTGGAAGGACGACGAGGACGGCTTCGCCGCGTGGCGCGACGGCACGACCGGCATCCCGATCGTGGACGCCGGAATGCGCCAGCTCCGCCGCGAGGGGTTCATGCACAACCGCGCCCGGCTCATCACCGCCTCCTTCCTGACCCGCGACCTCGGCATCGACTGGCGGCTCGGCCTGGGCCACTTCAACGAGCTGCTCGCCGACGGCGACATAGCCGACAACGCGGGGAACTGGCAGTGGGTCGCCGGGACGGGGAACAGCACGCGGCCCGACCAGGTGATGAACCCGTTCCGGCAGGCGTCGCGGTTCGACCCGCGCGGCGACTACGTCCGCAGGTACGTCCCCGAGCTGGCCGGCGTCGAAGGGGCCCGCGTCCACCGCCCCTGGGCGCTGGACGAGGACCGGAGGCGGCATCTCGACTACCCGCCGCCCATCCTCGCCCCCGACGACCGATGACCCCGCGACCGATCCCCCCGCGACCGACGACCCCGCGACCGACGACCCCGACCACCGCCGCGGGCGGCGAGGACCGTCCCCGCGGACGACCGAACGAGGAGACGCATGGACACCGGTAATGGGCGGACCTGCCTCGTCACGGGAGCCACCGGCTACATCGGGGGCCGCCTGGTGCCGAAGCTCCTGGACGCGGGCTTCCGGGTGCGCTGCATGGCGCGCTCGGCCCGGCGGCTCCGCGACCACCCGTGGGCGGACCGGGTCGAGATCGTGGAGGCCGACGCGACCGACCCCGAATCCTCCCGGCGGGCCCTGGAGGGCGTGGAGGTCGCCTACTACCTGATCCACGCCATCGGCGGCGACGGAGGCTTCGCGGAGACCGACCGCCTCGCCGCCCGCACGTTCTCGCGCGCGGCGCGGGAGGCGGGCGTCCGGCGGCTGGTCTACCTCGGCGGGATGGAACCGGAGGGGGAGCTGTCGCCGCACCTGCGGTCCCGCGCCGAGGTGGCCCGGATCCTGCTGGACGGCGGCGTCCCGACCGCGTGGCTGCGCGCCGCGGTGATCATCGGTGCGGGCTCGGCGTCGTTCGAGATGCTGCGCTACCTGACCGAGCGGCTGCCGGTCATGGTCACGCCGCGCTGGGTGCGCACCCGCATCCAGCCGATCGCGATCCAGGACGTCCTGTACTACCTGGTCGCCTCCGCGGACCTGCCCCCGGACGTCAACCGGGGGTTCGACATCGGCGGTCCGGACGTGCTCACCTACGCCGAGATGATCCGCGGGTACGCGCGCGTCGCGGGACTGAAGCCGCGGATCATCGTCCCGGTCCCGGTGCTGAGCCCGAGCCTGTCGAGCCACTGGGTGGGCGCCATCACCCCCGTCCCGGGCGCCCTGGCACGGCCGCTGGTGGAGTCGCTGCGCAACGAGGTCGTGTGCAGGGAGAACGACATCGCCGAGTACATACCGCCGCCCCCGGACGGGCCGATCGGGTTCGAGCGCTCGGTGGAGCGGGCGCTGCGCCGCGTCCGGCAGGCGGACGTCGCCACCCGCTGGTCGTCGGCGAGCACGCCCGGCGCGCCCAGCGACCCGCTGCCGACCGACCCCGACTGGGCGGGCGGCAGCCTCTACACCGACGAGCAGGTCCGCTGGACGAGCGCGCCGCCGGAGCGGCTGTGGGAGGTGGTCGAGGGGATCGGCGGGGACCGCGGCTGGTACTCCTTCCCCGTCGCCTGGCAGGCGCGGGGCGTCCTCGACCGGCTGGTGGGCGGGGTCGGTCTGCGGCGCGGCCGCCGCGACCCGCGCCTGCTGCGGATCGGGGAGACGGTGGACTTCTGGCGCGTGGAGGAGATCGAGCAGGGGCGGCTGCTGCGGCTCCGCGCGGAGATGCGGCTGCCGGGGCTGGCCTGGCTGGAGTTCCGGGTGCACACCGACGACTCCAGGACGTCCCTCACGCAGCGGGCCCTGTTCCATCCCCGGGGCCTCGCGGGCCACGCGTACTGGTGGGCGTTCCGCCCGTTCCACGAACGGATCTTCGGCGGGATGTGCACGGGCATCGTCCGCGCGGCCGAGCGGGGCAAGGCGCCGAAGGCCCGCCCGGCGGTACGGGCCGGCTGAGGCCCGGGCCGCCGTCCCCGCCGCGGGGCGATGCAACCGACCGGCCGTCGCGTCTCGAAGAACTGTGCAGACCCGAAGAACCGCGCAGACCAGACATCAGCGGTCTTGGACGGGCAGCGGATCCGGCTCGGGCCGACAGGGAACGACGACGGAGGAAACAGTGCGAACCCGACATCGTGGGGCTCACCCGCACGGCCACCCTGGACGGTGCTGATGGGGAGGAGTCCGCGGGCAGGAGGGCGGGGCCCGGTCGTGGTGATCGGGGCGGGCCTCGGCGGCCTGTCCGCCGCGATCCACCTGGCGGCGGGGGGCCGCGACGTGGTGGTGGTCGAGGCCAGGGACGTGCCAGGCGGGTGCTGCGGCACGGCGCGCACCGGCCGCCCAGGGCGCCCCGGCGAGTACAGGTTCGACACCGGCCCTTCGGTGCTGACCATGCCGGAGGTGCTCGCCGAGACGTTCGGCGCGGCGGGCGCGGACCTGGACAGCGTGCTGCCGCTGCGGCGCCTGGACCCCTTCTACCGGCTGGCGTTCCACGACGGGACCCGGCTGGACGTGGTGGGCGGCGCCGAGCGGATGGCCGGGAACGTCCGGGAGCTGTGCGGTCCGGCCGAGGCGGCGCGGTACCTGCGGTTCCGGCACCGGCTCGGGGAGATGTTCGAGGCGGAGTGGTCGTCGTTCATCGACGCGGACATGACCCGCCTGCGCGGAATGGCCCGCCCCTACGCGCTGCTCAGGCTGGCGGCGGCGGGCGGGTTCCGGCGCCTGGACCGCTTCGTCGCCGCCCACCTGACCGACGAGCGGCTCGTCCGGGCCCACACCTTCCAGTCCCTCTACGTGGGGCTGCCGCCGCACAAGGCCCTGGCGATCTACGCGGTCGTCGCGCACATGGACACCGTCGGCGGCGTCTACTTCCCGGAGCGCGGCGGTATGCACGCCGTGCCGCACGCGCTGGCGACCGTCGCGGAGAAGGCCGGGGCGTCGATCCACTACGGCGTCCGCGCCGATCGGGTCGAGACCGGCGCGGACGGGGTGGCCGCCGTCCGGCTGGACACCGGCGAGCGGATCCGCGCGAGCAGCGTCGTCGTGGCCTGCGACCTTCCGCGGGCGCACGCCGGGCTGCTGCCCGAGGCGGCCAGGGACTGGCGCCTGCGCAGGCCGCGGTACTCGCCGTCCTGCCTGGTCATGCACTTCGGGCTGGACCGGCGGCTGCCAGGCCGGGCCCACCACACCCTGCACTTCGGCCGCGAGTGGGGCGGCGTCTTCTCCGCCCTCTCGGCCGGGCGGCCGCAGCCCGATCCGAGCCTCCTCGTGACGTACCCCGAATCGGACGAGACGGCCGCACCCTCCGGGCACTCCACGCTGAGCGTCCTGGAGCCCGCGCCGAACCTGGCGGGCGGAGCCGACTGGGACCGCCTCGCCCCGCAGCTCGAGGACCGCCTGCTGGGCCGTCTCGCCGACCTCGGGTACGGCGACCTGTCGGGCGCCCCCGGAGCGACCTTCGACCCACCGGCGTGGGCGCGCCTCGGCCATTCGGCGGGCACGCCCTTCGCCCTCGACCACCGCTTCCGGCAGACGGCGTGGTTCCGCCCGTCCGGCCGGAGCCGCCGTGTCCCGGGGCTGCACTTCGCCGGGATGTACACCGCGCCCGGCGTGGGGGTCCCGCCGGCGCTGATCTCCGGGAGGCTGGCCGCCGCCCGGATCCTGGAGGGCGCCCGATGACGCTGACCGCGAGCTACGAGCACTGCCGCCGACTCAACGCCCGCCACGGGCGCTCCTTCTACCTGGCGACGCTGCTGCTGCCCGGGTGGAAGCGCAGGCACGTCCACGCGCTCTACGGGTTCGCCCGCTACGTGGACGACATCGTCGACGAGTACAAGGCCACCGGCGCGGACGGACGGGCCGCCGCGCTGGACCAGGTCAAGGACCGTCTCGACACGGCTCTGGCGGGGGAGCCCGTCCGCGACCCCGTGCTGCCCGCGTTCGTGCACACCGTGCGCTCCTTCGACGTCGAGCGCGAGGACATCGACGCGTTCCTGGACTCCATGCGGGCCGACCTGACCGTCACCCGGTACGCGACCTACGACGACCTGCTCGGCTACATGGAGGGCTCGGCCGCCGCCATCGGACTGATGATGCTGCCGGTCCTGGAGGCCCTGCCCGGCAGCGGGCGGTCGGCGCGCGAGCCCGCCCGGGAGCTGGGCCGGGCGTTCCAGCTGACCAACTTCATCCGCGACGTGGCCGAGGACCTGGAACGCGGCCGCGTCTACCTCCCGATGAACGACCTGAAGAGGTTCGGCGTGACCGAGGCCGACCTCGCCTCCGGCACCTGCACCCCGGGCCTCCGCGAGCTGGTGGCCTTCGAGGCCGATCGGGCCCGGGAGCACTACAGCCGCGCCCTGGAGGGCGTGAAGCTGCTGGTGCCGTCCTCGCGTCCCTGCATCCGCGCCGCGCACGAGCTGTACGGCGGCATCCTGGACGAGATCGCCGCGGCCGGCCACGACGTGCTGGCCGGGCGGGCGCGCGTCCCCCGCCGCCGCCGCGCCGTGATCTACGCGCGGCACCTGGTGGCGGCGTCGGCCGCGGGCCGGGCCGAGCGGCGCGTCCCGGCCGGGACGGTCTGACATGACGGACGGGACGGCGGAGCCGCGCGGAGGGCCGGCCCGGGTCGTGCTGGACGCCATGGGCGGCGACCACGGGCCCGCCGAGACGGTGCCGGGCGCGCTCGCGGCGCGCCGCGAGCACGGGGTGCCCGTCCTCCTCGTGGGACGGGCCGACGAGGTCGACGAGGAGCTGCGGCGGCACGGCGGCATCGGTGAGGTGGAGGTCCAGCACGCCGACGACGTGATCCCCATGGCGGACCGGGGTTCGAGCGCCGCCTTCCAGTCGAAGTCGAGCCTGATGGTGGGCTGCGAGCTGGCCCGGCGCGAGGGGGGCGCGTTCGTGTCGGCCGGGTCCACCGGCGCGGTGGTGACCTGCGCGGTCCGCGCCTTCGGGCGGCGCGGGGGCGTGCTGCGCCCGGCGCTGGCCGTGGCGCTGCCGAGCGCGACGGGCTTCACCGTCCTGGTCGACGCGGGCGGGACCGCCGACCCGACGGCGGAGATGCTGGCGCAGTTCGCGACGCTGGGCGCCGAGTACGCGCGCGGCGTCCTCGGCGTCGCCGATCCGTCGGTGGGCCTGCTGTCCATCGGGGCCGAGCCGGGGAAGGGGAACCGGCTCGTCCGCGACGCCGCGCTGCTGCTGCCGGAGATGCCCGTGCGCTTCCACGGCAACGTCGAGGGGCACGACGTGCTGGCCGGAACCGTCGACGTCGTCGTGACCGACGGGTTCACCGGGAACGTCGTGCTGAAGAACATTGAGGGCTGCGTCCGGACCACCCTCGGCCTCGTCGCCCGCACCGGGGCCGATACCGGTCCGCTGGAGGAGGTCGCGCGGCTCTACGCGGCCGACACCCACGGGGGCGCCGCCCTCCTGGGCCTGACCGGAACGGTGGTCGTGGCGCACGGATCGTCCAGCGCGACGGCCGTCGCACGCGCGTGCGCGGTGGCGCGCGACCTGGCGGCCCCCTCCCTCACCGCTCCCGCCGAGGTGGCTGAGATGACGCATGCGACCGGGGGCGCGGGGGCGCCCGGCGTCGTCGGCGGTCAGCGCGCGCCCGGGCCGGTGCCGTGAGCGGCTCCCTCACCTCCGCCGGGGGACAGCGGGTCGCGGCCGTCCCAGGAGCCGTCACTCCCGAACGGGACGAAGCGGGCGAAGAGCTCCTCGCTGTACCAGTCCTCGCGGCGGACCCGCCCGATCACGTCCCGGTGGGCGCCCGCCTGGTAGGCGTAGCGGCGGACGGACGCCTCGTCCCGCCAGAGCGAGAACGTCGCCTGCCGGGCGAGCGGCCACTCCCCGATCCCGACCGTGTCGAGGCAGCCGTCCTGCCCGCGCAGCAGCCGGTCCACGTCCGGGACGGAGCGGTAGAAGGCCACCAGCCGTCGCGGACGGACCGACGCCCTGGTCAGCACGGCCACCGGCCCGTGCGGCGAAGGCGGGGGGCCGGCGCCGGCGAGCGGATCGGCCCCTCCCCAGCCGCCGTGGGACGCCAGCGGCGCGAGGCGCACATGCCAGGCCTCCTCGGCCTCCTCCCGCCACCGCGCCGCGATCGGCGAGCTCGCGAGGAAGCGCTCCAGCGCCGGTTCGCCGTCCCACACCGCGAACAGGGCCCAGCGCCGCAGGTCGGCGCCGAGGCCCGTGGACCTGCCCCGCCCCGTCCCGAGCAGCCGCCAGAACCGCAGGCCGCCGGTGCCGCGCAGCACCGGCCGGTCGAACGCCATGTGCCGCATGGCGTCCGCTCCCGGATACCTGATGAGGTGGAACGAGGCGATGATTTCCGTTCTCGCGGCGGGGTTTCCCGTGCTCGTCGCGGTCATCGGCGGTTACCTGCTCGGCTCGGTGCCGGTCGCGGTGCTCGTCGGGCGCGCCCACGGGCTCGACCCGCGCGACGCCGGCGACCGCAACCCCGGCTTCTGGAACGTCAAGGAGCAACTCGGGCGGCGGGCCGCCGTGCCCGTCTTCGCGGGCGACATGCTCAAGGGGACGGCCGCCGGGCTGGTCGGGCTGCTCGCGAGCGGGGCCGGGGCGAGCGTCCTGCCGGTGTACGCGGCGGTCGGCGCGGCGATGGCCGGCCACGCCTGGCCGGCGTTCGCCGGCCGCCGGGGCGGACGCTCGATCCTCACGTTCGCGGGCGGGTTCGCGGTGATCTGCCCCGCGGCGTTCGCGCTCGGCCTCGCGCTGCTCTTCGCGGGGAGCCTCGCCTTCTCCTTCGCGTGGGGCACCCGCCTCGCGGTGTTCTCGCTGCCGGTGCTCCAGCTGTTCTTCGCGCCGGTCGAGCAGGTCGCCGGGACCGGGGCGCTCATGTGCCTCATCGGGCTGCGCTTCGGACAGGCCGCGCTGGCCGGACGGCGGGCCTGAACCCGCCGTGCCTCCGGCCGTCGCCGCGGCGGCGGTGCCTGCCGTGCTTCCTGCCGTAGTCCCGGCCGCGCCAGGAGCGCGCCGGCAGCAGGACGGACCAGGTGAGCCGGGCGGCCGCCGCCACGTCCAGAAGCGGGGACGCCGCCAGGCCGGGGCCGGGGCTGACGTAGCTGCCGCGCAGCGCCGTCACGAGCAGCAGCCGCTGCGCCAGCAGGCCGAGGTCGAGCGGCGTCGGCCGTCCCGCCGCGAGCCGCAGGACGGGAAGCGCGGCGGTGAGCCAGACCACGGCCAGATCGCCCGCCAGCCGGGCCGCCGGGGTCACGTCCCGCAGCGCGATGGACCGCCCCCACTCGCGCCACACGTTCGCGGCGGAGGTGTGCATGTCCACCTCCAGGAGCGGGCCGGCGTCCACGAACGCGACCCGCCAGCCGTCACGGGCGAGCAGCCGCCCGAGCGCCACATCGTCGGTGAGGTGGTGCCTGACCCGCGCGAACCCGTCGGCGTCGGCCATCCGCGCCTTGCGGAAGGCCATGCACTGGCCGTTGACGAGCAGCCGCTCCACGGCCGCCTCCCGCCGGATGGGACCGCCCGGGCGTGTCGGGCCGATGGGACCGAAGCGGTAGACGAGCGTGGCCAGGAGCGATGCGTGCAGGGCCTGCTCCACCGCGCCGCCGCAGATGAACCGGGGCCCCGCGCTCACCAGGTCGCAGGTGCGCAGCAGCGCCGCCAGCTCCGCGCAGAGGCCCGCCTTGGGACGCGTGTCGGCGTCCAGCATGACGACGATCGGGCCGGTCGCGGCCCGCACGCCCTGGTGCAGGGCCCACTGCTTGCCGACCCACCCGTCCGGCAGCGGGGCGCCGGAGACGACGACGGCGCCGAGCCCCTTGGCCAGCCGCGCGGTGCCGTCGCGGGACTCGTCGTCCACGACGATCACCTCTCCCACCGCCGGGTCGCCGAGCAGCGGCACGAGGCAGCCTTCGAGGCGGGCCTCCTCGTCGCGGGCCGGGATCACCACGGACACGCGCTCCGCGGGTGGCCCTGAGGTCCCCGCGCTCAGCGGCGCGGGACGGTGGCGGCCCCGGGCGAGCCGCGCCGCGACGACCGCGGCGGCCGCCGCCTGGAGCACGGTGAGCGGTCTCATCACGTCTCCGTCCGGTCGGACGGCGCGGGGCGGCGGGCACCCCTCAAGCCCCGGCGTCCGAAGTCCTCGTCGACGAGGGAGGCGACGATCCGCCCGCCCATCGTGACGAGCGGGAGGCCGCCGCCCGGATGCGCCGACCCGCCCACCAGGTAGAGACCGCGCCGCGGCCCGCGGTTGCCCGGCCTGCGGAACGGCGCGAAACGACCCTGGTAGGCGCTGCCGTAGATGGCCCCGCCCCAGGCCCCGTACCGGTCGCGCAGGTCGGCGGGCGTGAACATCTCCACGAAACGGAGCCGTCCCGAGAGGTCGTGCCCGCGCTTCGCGAGCCGCTCCAGCACCAGGTCCCGGTACGACTCGCGGGACATCGGCCACCGGCCGGGATCGCGGGCCGGGACGTTCACCAGCATCACCCAGTTCTCCGCCCCGTCCGGGGCCTGCGTCGGGTCGTCCACCGCCGAGCAGCCGATGTAGACGGTCGGGTCGTCCGGCGGCACCCTCCGCCGGAAGATGTCGTCGAACTCCTTCCGGTAGTCCGCGGAGAAGACGACGGAATGGTGCGGCAGCCCCTCCGTCCGGCCCTCCACACCCGCGAGCAGCAGCAGCGCCGACGACGACAGGCCGAGTCCCGCGAGCCTGCGCAGCCTCCGCCGGTCGGGGAGCAGCCACCCGTACAGCGCGGCGGCGTCGGCGTTGACGACCACGGCGTCCGCGCTCACCCGCTCCCCCGACTCCAGCACCACGCCCGTCACCGCCGAGCGGTCGGCGGTCACCTCCGCCACCTCGGTCCCCGTGTGCACCTCGACGCCGGCCTCGGCCAGGAGGCGGGCGAGGGCGTCGGCGATCCGGGGCAGGCCGCCCGGCACGTACCAGCCGCCGTCCCCGTGCTCGATGGCCGGGACGCAGCCGAGGGCGGCCGGCGCCCGGTACGGGCTCGACCCCGCGTAGGTCGCGTACCGGCCCACGTACTGGCGCAGCCGCGGGTCGTCGAAGAAGCGCCGCGCCAGCCCGTCCAGCGTCCGGCCCGGCGCGACCGCGAACAGGTCGCCGAACCGGGGCCGTTCGGGGGGACGGCCGAGCGGCCCGGCGAAGAACGTCCGCTGCGAGGCCGCGAGGCACTCCTCCGCCCACCGGTAGAAGGACCGCCATGCCGCTCCCTGCGCCGTGCCCAGGCCGTCGACCTCCTTCGCCATCAGGTCGGGGTCGCGGAACGCGCGCAGCCGCGCCCCGTCGGCGAAGTGGTACCGGCACAGCTCGTCCAGCTCCACCAGCGGGACGTCGGCGCCGAGTTCCCGGAACAGGTGCGGCATGGTCAGCAGCGACGGGCCCAGCGAGAACGTGAACCCGTCCCGCTCGCGCTCCGCCAGCTTCCCGCCGAGCCGGTCCAGCCGCTCGTAGAGGCGGACGCCGTGCCCGCCGCGCGCCATGCGAAGCGCGGCGGCCATCCCGCCGACCCCGCCGCCGACCACGATCACTTCCGCCATGCGCGCCTCCAAGCCGGGACGGCGAACGCCCCCATCGCCGCACCGCCCGCCACAGCGACCAGCGGGTCCCGGGGCTCGAACACCGCCGCGAACGCAACCGTCTCCATGCCCGCCATCACCGTGTAGAGCGTGACGAGCCCCCGCGACGGGCCGGATCCGCCTGCCGGGACCGGCTCCCGGAACGGGTACGCGGTGACCTGCCGTCCCAGGCTCTCCCGTCCGGCGCTCCCGCGCCCCGCGCTCTCCCGGCCCACCAGAAGGTCGATCACCAGCATGACCAGGAAGGACACGATCAGCCAGCCGGCGAAGTTGCTGACCGGCACGTCACGGTAGGGGCCGCCGTCCGCCCACGTCCACAGGTCGAGCCGCAGCATCTGCGGGTCGAGGAAGAGGTCCCACGCCGTCAGGGCCGCGGCCCCCACCGCCCACCGCGCGAGTCCCCGCTCCCGCACGAGCGCGGACGCGACGGCGTGCGCGGCCAGGCCCATGCCGCCCCACGCCACCGCCACGATGACCGGGACGCCGCCGACCTGGGGTTGCAGCACGGAGGTGTAGGAGTACTCCCCGAACGGCAGGCCCGTGCGGATCCCGACCCACTCGGCCGCGAACCCGATGGCGACCACCGCGGCGAAGGCCCCGGCCGCGCGGCCGGGGCCGTGCCGGCTCGCGAGGAACGCCACGGCGCTCGACGCGAGCAGCACCACGACGACGCTGGTCAGCCGGATCGGCTCAGGTCTCAGCCCGGACGCGACCTGGGCGACCACCATCGCGCCCAGCAGGCCGGCGCCGAGCAGTCCGAGGGGTCTCGACGCGGGGGCGTCCCAGCCGAGCCGTGTTCTGCGTACGAATCCCACATGACCACTTCGTACGGATGCGACCCCTCGGATGCATCGGCCGTCAGGCGGACGCGTCCTGCGGTCGGGCGGCCGCCGCGCGGCGCGGCAGCAGCAGGCCGACCGCCGCGATGAGCAGGCCGAGCCCGGCCGCCATGGCGAAGACCCGGTCGTAGCCGGCGGCGAGGGCCTCGGCCGCGGTCGACCCGCCGGGTGCCGCCCGAGTCCCGGCGGTGGCGGCCGCCGCCAGGACGGCGAGGCCCACCGCGCCGCCCGCCTGGGCGGCGGTGTTGGCCAGGCCGCCTATGATCCCCGCGTCGTCCGCGGGGACGCCGGCGGTCGTCGCGGCCATGAGGGTCGGGAACGTCAGCCCGATGCCGACCGCGACGAGCAGCGTGGGCCCGAGCACGGCGGTGGCGTAGCCGCCGCCGGCGCCGGCCTGGGAGAGCCAGCCGAACCCGGCCAGGAAGCAGCCGCAGCCCGCCAGTACCAGCAGCCGCGCTCCGGCGCGGGGCAGCAGCCCGGCGGCGATGCGTGCCACCACCATGAACATCACGGCCGCGGGCGTCTGCCCGAGCCCGGCCTGGAGCGCGCCGTAGCCGAGGACGTTCTGCAGGAACAGCGACGTGAAGTACCACATCGCGACGGCGATCCCTCCGAAGAGCAGCAGCATGCCGCTGCCCACGGCGACACCCCGGATCCTGAACAGCCGCAGCGGCATCAGCGGCCGGGCGGCGAAGCGGCCCTCCACCACGAGGAAGACGGCGAGGAGGAGCACGCCCGCCGCGGCCGGCCCGGCGACCGGCGCGGACGTCCAGCCGTGGTCGGTGCTCCGCATGACGCCGTAGATGAGCGCGGCCAGGCCCGCCGTCCCGGTGACGGCGCCGGTGAGGTCGAGCGGCTCGCGCCGCCCGGTCCGGGCGCCGGCCAGCGACGTCATGGCGACCACGATCAGCACCGCGCCGATCGGCACGTTGATCAGGAAGACCCACCGCCAGGACAGGCCGGTCGTGAGGGCGCCGCCCGCGACGGCGCCCGCCATCCCACCGACGCCGCCGGCGGCCGACCACGCCCCGAACGCCCGGGCGCGCTCACGCTCCCCCGGGAAGCCGGTGTTGATCACGGCCAGGGTCGCCGGGGCCAGCATCGCGGCCCCCACGCCCTGGACGACGCGGGCCGCGACCAGGACCTGCGGGGCGGTCGCCAGGCCTCCGACCAGACTGGACGCGGAGAACAGGAACATCCCGGCGGCCAGCGTCCGGCGGTGGCCGAACAGGTCGGCGGCGCGTCCGCCCAGCAGCATGAGGCCGGCGAAGGTGAGCAGGTAGCCGTTCACCACCCAGGCCAGGCCCGCGGCGCCGAAGCCGAGGTCCCGGTCGATCGAGGGCAGTGCGACGTTGACGATGGACGCGTCCAGAATCACCATGAACTGGCAGGCGCACACCAGCACCAGGACCATCCAGGCGGGCCCGCTCCTCGCCTCCACGGGGTCGCGGGTCAGGGTCTTCGCAATCGGTTCGGACGACACAAGCGCCTCCTAAGGGCGATCGGGGTGCGGCCGGTGCGCGGCGGGCTGCCCTGCGGGCGCCCGCCCCGCGCCGGCGGAGCCGGGACGGAACACGAACGGCACCGCCGCTCAGACCCTCTGCGGAGCGGCTTCGAGCCCGTCCGCGCCGGCCTGCCCCCCGAGCGCGGCGCTTCCGTTCGCCTCCGTGGCGCGGCTGCCGGCGAGCAGGCGCAGCGCGGTCTCGGCCAGGCGCCGGCCCTGGTAGCGGGCAGCGTCGAGTTCCGCCGTGTCAGGGCCCTCGCCGGACGGGCCTGACACCGACGAGGCGCCGTAGGGATTGCCCCCGGCGGCGTAGACGGCCGGATCGGTGTAGCCGGGTGGGACGATCAGCGCGCCCCAGTGGTAGAAGACGTTGGCCAGCGAGATGATCGTGGCCTCGTTGCCGCCGTGGCGGTTGAACGCGGAGGTGAACGCCGTCACCGGCTTGTCGGCGAGCACGCCCTCCCGCCACAGCCCGGCGCTCTGGTCGATGAACTGCTTGAGCTGCGCGGCGGGCGTGCCGAAGCGGGTCGGCGTGCCGAACGCGTACGCGTCGGCCCAGGCGAGGTCCTCGACCTCGGCCTCGGCGATCGATGCGGTCGCGTCGGCGTGCCGCCGCCACCGGGGGTTCTCGTCGATCGTGCTCCCGGACGCCAGCTCGGCGACCCGGCGCAGCCTCACCTCGGCCCCGGCCGAGGCGGCGCCCTCGGCGACGGCCTCCGCGAGCGCGTGCACCGCACCCGTCGAGCTGTAGTAGATCACGGCGACCTTCACGGACATGTCGGCTCCTCGACGTCGCGCTAGAATTAGTTATCCGCATAATGTTATGCGCATAACTATCTCGTCAAGGAGGGGCCGTGGACTTCGACCGAGCCGACGCGATCAACCAGGCCATCCGCCTGCTGAGCCTGCGCCACCGGGCCCGGGCCGCGGCGCTGCTGGCCCCGCTCGGCCTGCATCCCGGCCAGGAGACGCTGCTGCTCGAACTCGCCCGGACCGGCCCGAGGATCCAGGCCCAGCTCAGCGAGGCGCTCGGCTGCGAGCCGCCCAGCGTGACGCTCATGGTCCGCAAGCTGGAGGCGTCCGGCCACGTGCGCCGCGCGCCGGCGCCCACCGACAAGCGCGCCAGCATCGTGGAGCTCACCGACTCCGGGGCCGCCCTGGCCGAACGGATCAAGGAGATGTGGTGCGCCCTGGCGGAGGAGACGGTGGCCGGCCTGCCCGAGCGGACGGTGGCGGAACTGCCCGGCGTCCTCGGGACCCTGACCGCCAACGTCGACACCAGGCGCGCCCGGCACGACGGAACCGGGCGCGCGCAGTGAGCGCGGGCCCGGCGGACGGCGCACCACGGCCCGGCCCCGGGTGCGCCGCCTCCCGGCCTACCCCCGGCATCGCGCCAGGGGAAGGCCGGGGTCATCTCGTCTCGGCGTCACGCCCTCATGGCGTCGGGGTTCTGCCTCCGAAGGTCACGACGAGGCGGCCGTCCGACGCGAAGGACCAGCCGAGGGAGCCGGCGTAGGAGGAGCACCGGGAGCCGTTCGAGCCGGTCCAGAACTGGTTGGAGCCGTCGGCGTCGCCGACGACCTTGTCGTTCGAGCCGTCCACGCCGAACCTGCACGAGGTGTTGCCACGGAACACCGAGGTGCCCGCGTCGAAGGAGAAGTTCCGCTCCTCGTTGTCGACGCCGACGTTGTCCGACACCGTCATCGGGCCGGGATTGCGGTTGTAGGTGAAACCGTGGTGGCCGTTGCGGTAGGCGATGTTGCGCCGGACGACATGCCTGACCGCGATGTCCTCGCCGCCGAGCTTGTAGCCGTTGCGGTCGCCGTTCCCGGCCTGGCCGCCGTTGGACAGCGTGCCGTTGCCGTAGGAGAGGGAGTCCTCGATGGTGACCGGGCCGATGGCGCCGGTGTCGCTCTTGGTGTAGAGGTCCCAGCCGTCGTCGATGTTGTTGTGCGACACGTCGTAGCGGAACACGTTGCCGGAGCCGATGGTGAGTTTCGCGGCGAAGCCGTCCGCGTCCTCCCCGTCGGAGTCGGCGTTGTCGTGCGACTCCGCGCTCAGCACGAGGTTGTTCGAGGGCCACTGGTCGCGTGGGGTGTCGGAGGCGATCCGCGAGATCTGGAGCCCGGAGTCGCGGTTGAAGCGGGTCACCGTGCGCTCGATGACGTTGCCGCTGCCGCCCACGAAGATCCCGTTGTCGCCGGCGTGCTCGACGACGACGCCGCGGACGTGCCAGTACGACCCGTTCACGGCGAGGCCGCGGTTGGCGGGGTCCTCGCTCATGGCGGCGAAGTTCAGGACCGGTGTCTCGCCCGGGTAGGCGAGAAGTTCGGTGCGGTCGCCCTGCGCGCCGTTCCGGCCCTGCGGGATGGCGACCGTCTGCGAGTAGCGGTAGGTGCCGCCGCGCAGGTAGATCGTCCCGCCCGCGGTGACGCGCCCGATCGCCGAGGTCAGCGTCGTCGGATCCGACTGGGTCCCGGACGCTCCGTCCCTGCCGTCCGGTGCCGCGTAGAGCGTGTCGCCGCCGGTGGGCGGCGGGGTGTCGCCGGTGTCGGCCTCGACGTAGTCGATGTTGGGCAGGCCCTCGGCGCCGGTGGGGGTGAGCCGGACGGTGTTGGCCCCTCCGTTCACCGGGACCGTGAGCGTCATGGAGGCCCAGGTGTCCCAGGAGCCCGTGCCCTCGAAGGTGACGGCGGGGACGGTGGAGCCGTTCACCGCGACGTCGGTGGGCCGCGCGGCGGAGGTGCCGTTGGCGAAGCGGATCCGCAGGGTCGCGGTGCCCGCCGCCGAGGCGTTCACGGTTAACTGCGCGTAGGCGCCGGCCTGGTTCGTGCCGTTGCAGAACCCGGTGCCGGAGTAGCCGCTGTGGTTGGAGTCGATGGTGCCGGTGCACACCGCCGGCGCGGTCTCGGCCTCGTAGCGGACGGTGGCGGCGTGCGCGGCGGTGGTTCCGGACAGTGCGACGAGCGCGCCGGACAGCACGCCTCCGCACGCGATGAGGGATTTCAGGTGCATGGTCGTTCTCCGTTGGGACGTGATTATGCCCGAAGGCAGAGGAAAGGCGAGAATGGTACGGCGACCGACGGGCGCCGCACCGGATGCTTTCTGAGTCATATCGCGGGATCCGAAGCCCGGCGGGGGGCGAGCACGCACGGAAGCGATCGATGACACGGTCAAGACGCCTTTCTGTGGCGACGCGGCCCGGAATGAGTCCACGTCGAGGTGGGAGCGATGTGCGGTCGGCATCCGACCGCCTTCAGAAAGCGCTTTCCATCACGTTAGATCTGCGCCAAGAATACGTCAACAGGATTGCAATCCTTTCATGACGCGACCCCTCGGAAATACCCATCCAAACCCGCGCGATCTTACGGCGCGCCAGGACAGGAAGCAGCCACCGCATTGCCATTTCGCCCGTCTGAATCGGCGGCCCGGGGGCGGGCCTCCGCAGTCCTTTACGGGTGCGGACCGCCTGCGAACGCGGCGGTGAGCCAGGCGAAGGCCGCGTCCTGCATGGCGCGGTCGAAGCGGTGCGGAGCGTCGAAGAAGACGCCCGTGTAGCGGCCGGGCGCCTCCCGGTACGCGTCGGTGATCTGCCGATGGGCCCGGCGCATGCCGCGCGCGGGGAAGAGCGGGTCCGCGGCGGCGTAGAGCACCATCAGCGGAGCCGGGGCGCGTGCGGCCACCACTCCGGGCCAGTCCGCCACCCGGGTCAGGCCCGGCGGGAACATCATCCAGGAGTGGGCCGCGACGTGCTCCTCACCGAGGTCACGGAACGAGGAGACGGCCGCGGCCATGGCCACGGCGCCGATGCCGCGATCGAGCGCGCCCAGGACGGCGGCACGCACCCCGCCGCCCGACAACCCGATCGCGGCTACGGAAGCGGAGCCGGGAACGGAGGCGATGTCCGGACGGGAGCGCAGGTACGCCGCGGCCGCGAGGTCCTCTGACGCGAGGACGCCCGTGAAGGAGGTGCCCAGCAGCGTGCACGCCTTCGCCAGGACGTGCTCGTGCTCGCGGGCGGCGCGCTCGTAGCGTTCGGGTTCGCTCGCGTCCGCTCCCAAGCCCGCCACCCGCGGATCCGTCAGCGTGAACCGGCGGCTGCCCCAGGCGAACCCGTCGTGGACCAGCACCGCGAAGCCGCCCCGGGCCAGCTCGCCCGCGTAGGCCCGGCCGCCGTAGAGCCGGTCGCGCAGGCGTGCGACCTCCGGTTCCGGCGGCTCCGGGCCGTCCGCGATCTTCTCCTTGCCCGCCCACTTCATGCCGGCGTGGCAGTGCATCGCGAGGACTCCGGGCAGCGGGCCCGTGACACCGTGCGGGCGCAGCAGGTAGGCGCGGGTGCGGGGGCCGAAGCCGACCGTCCAGGACAGCTCCTCGCCGTCCAGGCCGTCGCGGGTCCAGCGGCGCTCGACCCGGACGTCACGGGCGCGCAGATCGAGGACGCCCAGCGCGGCCCTGAGCCGCGCGGACAGATCGCGCCCCGGCGGCGGGAAGAGCCCGCACTGCCGCGAGGCGACCTCCGCCAAGCCCGCGAACTCCCCCAGCCCCTCGAACTCCATCCGGCCCTCAGAGTCCGGCATGCTCGCGGGCTCCTTCGCGCCCCCCGGCTCCGGCGTGCTAGCGGGCTCCCCCGCGCCCCGAGACTCCGGCGCGCCGCCGGAGTCCACCGGGCTCCCGGGCACTGGCAGGTGTGCGGGCCGGGGTGGTCCGGGGGACATCAGTCGGCCTGCCGGGTGCCTCGTGCCGTGAGCGCGACGGGGGCACCGGTCGCGGCGGACCGGTCGGCGGACACGCCGATCATCACACTGGCGACGCCCGCGCGGTACCCGGCCTGCCGGGCGAGCGGGTCGTCCGACGGCCCCCGGAACACGTCGTCCAGCAGCAGGGCGTCGCCGCCGCCGTGCGCCCCCGCGCCCTTCTCGATCACGATCTCCTCCGGCTCCCGCCAGTGCCGGTGCAGCACCAGCCGCTCGGACGCGCCCGCCGCGTGCTCCTTGCCGGACGCAGTCGGGTCGATCGCGGCGTGCGGCGGCGTCCAGGCGCGCTCGACGACGTCCAGTTCCAGCCGTCCGGCGGTGCCGTTGACGACCGCCCGGTAGCCCTCGGCGGGCGCGTGCGCGTTGAGGGAGTAGGTGAGCAGCGCGCCGCCCTCGTAGCGGACGAGGACCGCCATGTTGTCGTCGATGGTCACGCCCTCGCCGAAGACGTCCTGGTCGCGCAGGTAGCCGTCCTCGTGCTCGGCGTCCAGGTAGAGGCTCTTCAGCCGGGGGTCGGCGGACATGTCCAGCAGGAACGGGTCGGTGCCGAGCCGGGCCGCGCCGCGGGCCCGCGCGGGCCGGTCGGTGAGGCCGCGGGCCCGTGCGTTCGCGGCGCCGTAGAAGCGCAGGGACGTCTGGGCGTAGACGGAGGCGGCGGCGTCGGCGATCCACCAGTTGACCAGGTCGAAGTGGTGGGTGGACTTGTGCACCAGCAGCCCGCCCGAGTTCGCCCTGGCGCGGTGCCAGCGGCGGAAGTAGTCGGCGCCGTGGATGGTGTCGAGCGCCCAGTCGAAGTGCACCGAGGTGACCTCGCCGACGGCGCCGTCCGCGACGAGCCGGCGGACGGCGCTGTTGCGCGGCGAGTAGCGGTAGTTGAAGGTGACGACGAGCCGGCCCGGCCCGCGCTCGGCCGCCTCGGCGATCGCGGCGCAGTCCTCGGCGGTGGTGCACAGCGGCTTCTCCACCACGACGTCCTTCCCGGCGTCGAGGGCCGCGACCACGTAGCGGGCGTGGACGGCGTCGACGGTCGTCACCACGACGGCGTCGGCGAGGTCGAGCATCGCCCCGAACCCGCCCGGGGCGAAGCACGGCACCTCGCGGCCGATCCGGTCGAGGTAGTAGCGCAGGCGCGTCCGGTTGGGGTCGCAGAGCGCGGTGATCTCACCGGTGTCGCTCCACTCGCCGAGCAGCGCGTCCACGTACATCTGCGCCCGGTGGCCGAGCCCGACGAAGGCGTATCGCATGAGGGAGCACTCCAGAGGCGGACGGCGCCGCGGGGATGGCTCGTGCGGCCCGGCCGTCCTCGGGCCGCACGAGCCGGACGATCAGGAGAGCGCGTTGTCGGCCTCGGTGAGGAAGGTCTTGGCCGCCGCGTCCGGCTGCGCCTTGCCGAACAGCACCGAGTCGGTCGCGCGCTTGAGGATGTCCTCCATCTCCATCGCGCCCTTGGGCGGGACGACGACCGGGCTGAGGTCGCCCTTGATCGAGTCCATGAAGGCCAGCACCTTCTGGTCCGCCGGGGTCAGCTTGCCCTTGATCGACGTGATGACCTTGGAGTTGGTGGGCAGGCCGCGGTCGCTGAGCAGGATCCCGCCCGCGTCCGGGTCGTTGACCAGGAAGTCGACGAACTTACGGGCGTTCTCGCTCTTGTCCGTCCTGGCCGAGATCGTGTAGTACATCGCCGGCTGGAGGAACATGCCCGAGGCGGAGGCGCCCGGCGCCTTCGGCATGCGCAGCAGGTCGAGCTCCTGCCCGGAGCCCTTGGTCAGGGCGTCGAGCTGGTTGCTCCACCAACTGCCGAAGACGCTGGTCTTGGATCCGAGCAGGGCCAGGTCGACCTTGGTCCCCGTCTCCAGCATCTTGCTCGCCGACGGCCCCGCCTTCGTGTCGATGATCTTCTTCAGCAGGGCCCACCAGTCCTTGATGGTCTGCTCCGACAGGGCCACCTTGCCGTCGCCGTAGAACTGCTCGCCGCGCTGCGCGGCGAAGATCTGCAGGAACGCCGGGTTCTCGTTGTACTCGGTGCCCCAGACCTTGCCGCCGCTCTTCTCGGTGATCCGCTGGGAGGTCGCGATGTAGTCGTCCCAGGTCCAGGTCTTGTCGTCCGGCGTCTTCTGGCCGTACTTCTCCAGGGCCGCCCTGTTGACGATCATCGGGAAGGCGTTGACCCCGGTGGGGATCGCGTACTGCTTGCCGTCGACCTGCCCGGCCTTGAGGACGCTCTGGTCGAGGTCGGCCGTGTTCACCTTGCCGGTCAGGTCGGCGAGGGTGCCGCGGCCCGCGTACTCCGCCAGGCCGCGGATCTCGATCGACATGACGTCCGGGGCGTCCCCGGCGGCGGTCTTGGTGGCCAGCTTCTCGTAGTAGCTGTCCCAGTCGGAGAAGTCGCCCTCGACGTCGATCCCCGGGTTCTTCTCCTCGAACTTGGCGATGGCCGCCTCGGTCAGCTTCTGCCGGGAGTCGCTGCCCCAGTAGGAGAAGACGATTTTGTTCTTGCCGCCGGAATCGCCGTCACCGCTGCCGCACGCGGTGGCGGAGACCGCGAGCAGGGTGATGGCGGTGGCCGCCAGGATGCGCTTCATGTGTCGTGTACCTCCGGGGACGGGGGTGGGGAGGGACGGGGGGCGGTTCGACGTGCGTTACTTGAGGCCGGTCGTCGCCATGCCGCGGACGAGGTACTTCTGGCCGGCCAGGAAGAAGCCGAAGATCGGACCGAGCGAGATGATCGACATCGCGAACATCGGCCCCCAGGAGGAGTCGCCGCTGGAGTCCATGAACTGGCGCAGCGCGACCGGGGCGGTGAGCCTGTCGGAGTTGGTGAGGTAGAGGTTCTGGGTGAAGAAGTCGTTCCACGTCCAGATGAAGGTGAAGATCGCCGTGGTGGCCAGCGCCGGGACGCAGAGCGGCATCACCACCTGCAGGAACGTGCGCCAGTAGCCGGCGCCGTCGATCGCCGCGGCCTCGTCCAGCTCCCGGGGGAGGGTGCGGATGAACTGCACCATCAGGAAGATGAAGAACGCGTCGGTGGCGAGGAACTTCGGCACCACGATCGGCCAGATCGTGTTGATCCAGTCGATCTTGTTGAACATGATGTACTGCGGCACGACCGTCACATGGTGCGGCAGCATGATCGAGCCCAGCATGAGCGCGAACCAGAACCGCTTGAACGGGAACTCCAGCCGGGCGAACGCGTAGGCCGCCATCGAGCAGGCCACCAGGTTCCCGACCACCGCGAGGGACGTGATGACCGCGGAGTTCCAGAGGTAGTAGCCGAAGGAGTGCTTGAGGGCGCCCCATCCGCCGGTGTAGTTCGCGCCCGTCACCTCGGAGGGCACCAGGCCGGGCTCCCGGAAGATCAGCTCCTCGGGCTTGACCGAGCTGGAGACCATCCAGAACAGCGGGTAGAGCATGAACAGCCCGAACCCGATCAGCAGCAGATGCCTGGTCACCCGCGAGACGGGCCGGAAGAGCACCGGGGCGCGCGTACCGCCCTTCATGCGCCCGCCCTGCGTCCCGCCGCCGTCCGGCGCCGTGCGCTTACCTGTCGTCGCCATAGAAGACCCAGAATCGAGACATGAGGAAGTTGACGGCGGTCAGGGCCGCGATGATGAGCAGGAGCACCCACGCCATGGCGGCCGCGTAGCCCATCTCGTAGTTCTTGAAGCCCTTGATGTAGAGGTAGAGCGTGTAGAAGAGGGTCGAGTCGACCGGCCCGCCGTTGCCGCCGCTGACGACGAACGACTGCGTGAACGACTGGAACGACTTGATCACTTCCAGCACGGCGTTGAAGAAGATGATCGGTGTGAGCAGCGGCAGCGTGATCGAGCGGAACTGCCGGAGCCGTCCGGCGCCGTCCACCCGGGCCGCCTCGTAGAGGCTCTGCGGGATCTGCCGCAGCCCGGCCAGGAAGATCACCATCGGGGCGCCGAACGTCCAGACGTGCAGGACGATCAGCGTCCAGAGCGCGGTGTCGGGGCTCGTGACCCAGCCCTGCCCCTCGTAGCCGAACCAGCCGAGGAACGTGTTGACGATCCCGTCCACCCCGAAGATCTTCTTCCACAGGATGGAGATCGCCACGCTGCCGCCGAGCAGCGAGGGCAGGTAGAAAACCGACCGGTAGAACGACAGCCCGCGCAGCCCCCGGTCCAGGGCCATGGCCAGCCCGAGGGCGAAGGCGAGCTGCAGCGGGACCGAGACGACGACGTAGGTCGTCGTGACCCTGAGGGAGTTCATGAACCGGGCGTCGGCCGTGAACATCGTGTCGTAGTTCTCCAGGCCGACCCAGTGCGCCTCGCTGAGCAGGCTGTAGTCGGTGAACGACAGGTACAGCGAGGCGATCATCGGGCCGAGCGTGATGGCGAACAGCCCGATGAACCAGGGAGCCAGGAACAGGTGGGCCGCCCACGCCTGCGAGCGGGCGCGGGAACCCGCGCGGCGCCGGGGGCGGCGCCGCGGGCCGCGCGCGTCCGCCTCGCCGGGCGGCGCGGCCGGCGGCTGCGGCGTCGCCGCCGTGCCGGACGCCGCGGATCTCAGCGTCATCACTGGCCCTTCGGGTGAGTCGGGCGAATCGAGATAGCGCTTTCTTAACGCTCCAGCGGCGATCACGTCAACCCTTTGCAGTGAGCTGGCTCACGATCGCTTTCGAGCTCGCTTCGAATAGCCCCAGGTCAAGCTCGAATTAGCCACACAGCGCGAGCGCTAGATTGATGCGCGTTGCGTGCCGTTACTACAACCGCTTGCAGTTCAGGCATGACCGAAGCGATAGGTGGTGACCGAAACGTGCTCCTGGCCGGGCAGCAGGACCGCGGACGGGAACGCGGGCCGGTTCGGCGCGTCCGGAAAGCGCTGGGTCTCCAGGCACAGCCCGGCGAACGGGCCGAACGGCGTGGCGACGCCGTCCAGCATGTGGCCGGTGTAGAACTGGACGCCCGGTTCGGTGGTCGTGACCTCCATCGTCCGGCCCGTGGCCGGGTCGATGACCGACGCCCCGCCCCGGAGCACGAAGCAGTGGTCGTAGCGGCCGCCGAGCCGCGCGCCCACCCGGGTGGGGGCGGTGAAGTCGAACGGCGTCCCGGCCACCGGGGCGGGGCCGCCGGTGGGGATCTTCCCCTCGTCGACCGGCAGGTAGCGGTCGGCCTCGATCGCCACCACCTGGCGGCGCACGTCCCTCGTGCCGGACAGGTCGAAGTAGGAGTGGTTGGTCAGGTTGACCACCGTGGGGGCGTCGGTCGTGGCCCGGTACTCCAGCCGCAGGGCGTCGCCGTCCAGCAGGTACCGGACCTCGGCGCGCAGCTCGCCGGGATAGCCCTCCTCGCCGTCCGGGCTCACCAGGCTCAGCAGCAGCTCCGCCGGGCCCGCCGACTCCACGCGCCACACCCGCTTGTCGAAGCCCCGGACGCCACCGTGCAGGCTGTGCTCGCCGTCGTTGAGGGCGAGCCGGTGCTCCCTGCCGTCGAGCGTGAACCGGCCCCCGGCGATGCGGTTGGCGTACCGGCCGACGACCGCGCCGAAGTACCGGCTGCGGTGCAGGTAGTCCTCCAGCGTGGCGAGGCCCAGGACCACGTCGGCGCCATCGGCGACCTCCAACCGCTGGAGGATCGCCCCGTAGGTGAGGACGCAGGCGCGCAGCCGCCCGTTGTCGAGCACGTACCGCTCGACCCGCTCGCCTCCGGGGGTGACGCCGAAGTCGGTCACGGCCTCGGACTCGGAGGTGGCGCCTTCTTCGGGGGTGGCGCCGGGGGCGCCGTCGTGAAGCCTCATGGGGATCCTTTCGGGGGAGCGGTGGACTCGCGGACGACCAGGTGCGTCTCCAGGACGGTGGCGGCGCTCATCGACCTGATGAGCAGGTCGACGGCCATGCGCCCGGCGTCGGCCGTGGGCATCGCGACCGTCGTGAGCTTCGGCCGGTGCAGCCGCCCGGTGACGCTGTCGTCGACGCCGACCACGCTGAGGTCGCCGGGCACGCTGAGGCCCCGCTCCTCCAGGGCCTCGATGAGGCCGATCGCGACGAGGTCGTTGTAGGCGAGGACGCCGGTGACCCCCGCCTCGGCCACCCGTTCGGCGACGGCGATGCCGCCCTCCTCGGTGGGCGCGTTGGGGCCGATGACGAGCGTGTCGAGGCCGGGCACGTCGGCCACGGCCCGGCGGATCTCACCGCTCGTCCAGGAGCCGGCCGGCCCCGCGACGAGGGCGACGCGCCGGTGGCCGAGCGCGGCGAGGTGCTCCATGGCGGCGCGCGCGCCCTGGGCGACGTCCATCACGACGGTCGGGACACCGCGCATGCGCCGGTTGACCAGGACGAACGGGATCGTCTCGGCGAGCTTGTCCAGAACCTTGTTCGACGAGCGCGGGCTGCACAGCACGATCCCGTCCACCTGCTTGGAGAAGGCCTGGACGAGGTCCTGCTCCTCCGCGGGGTCCTCGTCGGTGTCGGCGACGAACAGGTGGTAGTCCTGGCCGCGGGCGGCGGCCTGGGCCGCCTTGATCAGCGGGGGGAAGAACGGGTTGGCGAGGTCGGCCACGATCAGCCCGAGGTTGCCCGTCCGCCCCGTGGTGAGCGAGCGGGCAGCCCGGTTCGGCCGGTAGCCGAGCCGCTCGGCCACCGCGAGGACCCGGGTCCGCGTCTCGGCGTTGACCATGTGGGGCGCGGAGAACGTCCGCGACACCGTCGACACATGCACGCCGGAGGCGTGCGCCACATCCCGGATCGTCACTGCCATGGCACCCATACTAACGCAACCGTTTGCACGCCACGGATCATCAGAAGGGTTGTAATAGCTGGTCAGACGCCGTCTCTTGACGTACGACGGGAGTTGGGGCGATCGTTACTGCAACTGTTTGCAGGAGAATCGAAGGAGTCGACGCGGTGAGCAGAGTGCTCGTCACCGGTAGCGCGGGCCGGCTCGGCCGAAGCGTCGTGGCCGTGCTGGCGGCCGCCGGGCACGAGGTGATCGGCGTCGACACCGCCCCCGGCACCCCCCGGGACGCCGCCGCCACCCTACCGGCCGACCTCACCGACCTCGGCGAGGCCCATTCCGCCATCACCCGGTTCCGGCCGGACGCGGTCGTCCACCTCGCCGCCATCGCGGTCCCCTTCGGCCGGACGGACGCCACGACGTTCCGCGTCAACACCCAGCTCGCCTTCAACGTGTGCGCGGCCTCGGTCGCGCTCGGCGTGGAGAGGCTCGTGGTCGCCAGCAGCCCGACGGTGATGGGCTACGGCGCGCCCGGCGGCTGGGCGCCCGACTACCTGCCGCTGGACGAGGAGCACCCGGCCCGGCCGTGGAACGTCTACAGCCTGTCGAAGCTGGTCGCCGAGCAGACCGTGCGGACGTTCGCGCGCTCGGCGGTGGGCACGCGGATGGCCGCGTTCCGTCCCTGCTTCGTGGTCGCGCCCGAGGAGTGGGAGGGCGCCCCCACCCAGTCGGGCCACACGATCCGCGAGCGGCTGGACCGGCCCGAGATCGGCGGCGCCTCCTTGTTCAACTACCTCGACGCCCGGGACGCCGGCGCGTTCGTCGACGCCCTGCTCACCGGGCTTCCCCGGCTGGAGCGCAACGGCGAGGTGTTCTTCGCGGGCGCGGCCGACGCACTGGCCCGCGAGCCGCTGTCCGAACTGCTCCCCCGCTTCGTCCCGCAGGCCGAGGAGCAGGCCGAGGGCCTCACCGGCACCTCCCCCGCCTTCTCCTGCGCCAAGGCCGAGCGGCTGCTCGGCTGGACGCCCGCGCGCAGCTGGCGCACCGAACTCACCGAGCCCTCCTAGCCGCCGGCTCCCCCGAAGGGACGGTCGCCCATGGAACGGGTACCAGAATGATCAAAGATCTGTCGGTCGCGCTGCGGTCGGTGCCGCTGGCCAGGCCGTGGGGAGCGGACGTGCCCTGCAACCACGTCCTGGTCGTGACGCTCACGCTGGACGACGGACGCTCGGGGACCGGCATCTCCTGGACCCCGCAGATCGGGGCGCACGCGGTCAAGGCGCTGCTGGAGCACGACGTCCGGGACGCGGTCATCGGGCTTCCGGCGCACCCCGGCCTCGTCTGGGACCACCTGTCGGCCCACCTCGGCGAAGCAGGACGGACCGGGATCGTCCCGCTCGCCATGGCCGGAGTGGATCTCGCACTGTGGGACCTGGAGTGCGGCGAGCGCCCGCTGACGGAGGTGCTCGGGGCGCGGCGCGAGAGCGTCCCCGTCTACGGAAGCGGCGTCAACCTGCACTACACGCTGGAGGAACTGACCGCGCAGGCCGCGCGGTGGGCCGCCGCCGGGTACCGCGCCGTCAAGGTCAAGGTGGGCCGGCCCTCGCTCGCCGAGGACGTCGCGCGCGTGGCCGCCGTCCGCGACGTCATCGGCCCGGACACGGCGCTGATGATCGACGCCAACCAGCGGTGGGACCTGCACCGGGCGCGGACCGCGCTGCGGGCGCTGGAGCGGTTCGACCCGTTCTGGGTCGAGGAGCCGCTGCCCGCCGACGACGTCGCCGCCCACGCGGAGCTCCGCCGCTCCATCGGCACGCCGGTCGCGGTCGGGGAGAACGTCGCCACGGCGCACGGCTTCCGCGACCTGCTGACGGCGGGGGCGTGCGACGTCGTCCAGCCGAACGCGGTGCGGGTCGGCGGGATCACCCCGTTCCTGCGCGTCGCCGACCTCGCCCGCGTCTTCGACGTGCCCGTCTACCCGCACCTGCTCACCGAGCTGTCCGGGCAGCTCGCCCTGGCGCTGCACCACCCCGCGATGGTGGAGCTGGTCGAGGACGCCTCGCTCACCGACCTCGGACTGCTCGCCGCCCCGTCGCCCGTGGAGTTCGCCGGGACGGACCTGCGCGCGACGGGCGCCCCGACGAGGTGGGTGCGATGACCGCCGCGGAGGACGGGCCGGTCCGGGTCGTCGTGGCCGGGGTCCACGGTTACGGAAAGCACCATCTGGACAACGTCGCCCGGCTCGCCGCGGCGGGCCGGGCGGAACTGGCGGGGGTGTGCGACCTGCGGCCGCCGTCCGGGCTCGGCGTGCCCGTGTCGGCCGACCTGCCCTCGCTGATCGGCGAGACCGGGGCGGAGATCGCGGTGATCGCCACGCCGATCCACACCCACGCCCCGCTGGCCGTGGCCGCGCTCGGAGCCGGCGCGCACGTGCTCCTGGAGAAGCCGCCCGCGCCGTCGGTCGAGGAGTTCGAGAGGATCTCGGGCGCGGTGGCCCGGACGGGGCTGGCCTGCCAGGTCGGCTTCCAGTCGCTCGGCTCGGAGGCGGTCCCGGCCGCCCGGGAGCTGCTCGGCGGGGCGGTGCGCGGCATCGGGGTGGCCGGGGCCTGGAGCCGGCCGTTCGCCTACTACACCCGCTCGGCCTGGGCGGGACGCCGCAGGCTCGACGGCGCCGACGTCATGGACGGCGCCCTCACCAACCCCTTCGCCCACGCGGTGGCGACCGCCCTTGCCGTGGCGGGGGCGGACACGGCGGAGTCGATCGCCGGAGTCGAGCTCGAGCTGTACCGGGCCAACGCGATCGAGTCCGACGACACCTCCAGCGCCCGGGTCCGGCTCGCGGACGGGACCGCCATCGCGATCACCGTGTCGCTGTGCTCCGACCAGCGCACCGAGCCCTACCTGCACGTGCACGGCCGGGCCCGGTCCGCCCGCCTCTTCTACACGGTCGACGAGATCGAGTCGGACGGGGTCATCACCGGCTACGGCCGGGCGGACCTGCTCGACAACCTCATCGCGCACGTCCGTGAGGGCGCCGAACTGCTCGTGCCGCTCGCGCGCACGGGCGGCTTCACCCGGCTGCTCGACGCGATCCGCCTCGCCCCCGACCCGCGTCCCGTCGACGGGCGGTTCGTCCGGGCCGAGCCGTCCAGGCTGGTCCTGCCCGGTATCGAGGACCTCGCCGTGCGCGCCGCCGAGGAGCTGAAGACGCTCTCCGAGCTGGGCTTCCCCGGCAGCCTGGGGTCGGTGCGGGCACCCTGGCCCCAGACCGGGCTGCGAGTGGGCGGGCGGGAGGTGGCCGCCTACGTCGAGCGCGGCGACCTCCAGGCCGCCGACGCGCCGCGCCCCCACCTGCACCCCGTCCGGACCCTCGGCGGGAGGGTCGTCACCGAGAGCCGCCCGGACGACCACGTCCACCACCTCGGGGCCGGCGTCGCGATCTCCGACGTCGACGGCGTCAACTTCTGGGGCGGCTCCACCTACGTGCGCGGGGAAGGGCCGCGGATGCTCGCGAACCACGGGCGGCAGAGGCGCCGATCGCTGCGTACCGTCGACGGCGGCTACGCGGAGGAACTCGACTGGACGGGACCGGACGGGACCGTCCTCGCCACCGGCGAGCGGACCCTGACGGCGAGGCCCGTGCCCGCGCGGATCGCGTCCGGCGCGTGGGCGCTGGACTTCGCGTTCACGCTGACCGGCCGGACCGGGCGGCCGCTCGTCCTGCAGAGCTCGGCATGCAAGGGCCGGGTGGGCGCCGGGTACGGCGGCTTCTTCTGGCGCGCCCCCAAGGGCTCCGCCGGCCTGGCCGTCTTCACCGGCGAGGCGTCCGGTGAAGAGGCGGTGCACGGCAGCGCCACACCCTGGCTCGCACTGACCTCCGACGCGTGGAGCCTGGTCTTCGTCCAGACCACGGGGCTCGATCCCTGGTTCGTCCGGGTCGCCGAGTATCCGGGGGTCGGGCCCGCGCTGGCGTGGGACGAGCCGCTCACCGTCCCGGAACGGCTGGAGCGCGCTGTCACCGTGGTCGTCGCGGACGGGCGGCTCGCCCCGGACCGCGCCCGCCTCCTCGCGGACGAGGCGGCGGGCCCGGCGGGCGAGCGCGTCAGGCGGCGGTGAAGACCTCGGCGGCGGCGCTCTCGTGGAGCTCCTCGAGGAGGGTGATCTGGCTCTGGGCCCGCTCGCGCAGGGTGTCCAGCTCCCCCGCGTCCAGGTCCGGGAACCGGTCGGCGAGGAGGCGCAGCGTGCGCCATCCGGCGGCCTTGCCCTCGACGGCCAGGCGCAGGGACTCGTACTCCACCAGGTCGGTCAGCGGGGAGCGCTCCTTCAGGCGGCCGTTGAACTTGAGCCGTCCCGCGACCTCGGCGGCGGACACCACGAGGCTCTTGTAGCGGCGGACGGGGATGCCGAGCGAGCCCATGATGGCCAGCAGCGCCCCCCGGTCGGCCGCGATGTCCCCGGCCAGCCGCCGCAACCGCTCCTCGTCCGGCCTGCCCTGGTGCGCCCGGGCGAGCGCGCGGGACCTCCCCACGCCGGCGGCCGCGCCCGCGAGATGGTCGTTCAGGTAGATCGCCAGGAACGGTCCGGCACTGCTGTCCATACAGGGTCCTCTCGCGTGCGGGCCGTGGCCCTGCCGGGTGTGACGGTGGCCCGTCGGTGACTCACCTCGCGGTACCCGGAGGACGGGCGGGTACTCGCCCGCGCCACGCGGCCCGGCCGCCCGTCCCGTGCGGTCCGGACACCCCCTCGTCCGGAGTGGGCAAAAACCGGCCAATGTGCGCTTGTGCAGGTGAACGCACGGGTACGGCCCGACCGACCAAGGGGGGAAAATGATCAAGACACTGCACAAGCGGGGCATCAAGTCGCACCACATGTACACCGCGGGGCTCGGGTCGATCGGGCTGGCGCTCGCGTCGTGGGCGCTCTCCAGCCGGCTGGAGGAGGCGGGCATGGACCGCGCCGACAGGTGGGGCATCTTCGTCGGCGAGTGGGCTCCGACCTTCTTCGCCATCGGCCTCGCCCTGCGCATGGAGGAGATGCGGGAAGAGGGCACCGAGGTCCCGCAGCAGCGCGGCGAGATGGACGAGCGCGCCAGGGGCCGCGCCTCCCACGCGATGCGCTAGCAGGATCCTCGGGTTACGGCCCTCGTCCGCCCTCGCCGCACACCCGTAGAAGCCAGGCGTCTCGGACGCGATGTCTGGGACGATGGCCCGCATGACCGAACGCACCGGCCTGCGGGCGGCCGAGGAGGAACTGCTTCCGCCGGCGGACTGGGGACGCGGTCGGGGCACCGCGACCGGAGTACGGGCGGGGTGGGCGTTCGGGGCGCTGGTGGCGGTCCTCGCGCTCGGCCGGACGTGGGCGGCGCCGCGCATCGACGCGCGGGCCCTGGACGCCTGGGCCACGATCTTCGTGGCGGTGTGCGTGCAGGCGCTGCCGTTCCTGGTCTTCGGCGTCGCGCTGTCGGCCGCGATCACGGCGTTCGTCCCGGCATCGCTGTGGCGGCGGGTGCTGCCGCGCCGACCGGGTGCGGCGGTGCCGGTCGCGGGCGCGATGGGAGCCGTCCTGCCGGGGTGCGAGTGCGCGTCGGTGCCGGTCGCGGGCGGGCTGATGGCGCGCGGGGTGGCGCCCGCCGCCGCGCTGACGTTCCTGCTGGCCGCACCCGCGATCAACCCGGTCGTGCTGGTCGCCACGGCGGTCGCCTTCCCGGGCAGGCCGGACATGGTGGCCGGACGCTTCGCCGCCTCGCTGCTGGTGGCGGTGCTGGCCGGGTGGGCGTGGCTGGCGCTGGGCAGAAGCGAGTGGCTCAGGGTGCCCTCCCGCCCGCACGCGCACGGGGCAGCCGGACGCCTGGACGCCTTCCGGCAGGCCATGCGGCACGACGTCATGCACGCCGGAGGGTTCCTGGTCGTGGGCGCCGCGGCGGCCGCGACCATCAACGCCGCGGTCCCGTCGCACTGGGTCTCCTCGGCGGCGGGCAACGCCGTGGTGTCGGTCCTGCTGCTGGCGGTGCTGGCCGTGCTGATGTCCATCTGCTCCGAGGCCGACGCGTTCGTGGCGGCCAGCCTGTCGCAGTTCTCCACCACCGCGCGGCTGACCTTCCTCGTGGTCGGGCCGATGGTGGACCTCAAGCTGATCGCGTTGCAGGCGGGCTTCTTCGGCCGGCGCTTCGCGGTCCGGTTCGCCCCGCTGACGTTCTGCCTGGCGGTGGGGGTCAGCGCGCTGGTGGGAGGGCTTCTGCCGTGAGCAGGCCCGCACAGAACCTGCTGCTGGGCCTGCTCGGCGGCGCCATGCTGTGGATCACGCTGGGCAGCGGCGAGTACGTCAACTACGTCCGGCCCGGGTTCGGCTACCCGCTGGTGGCCGCGGCGATCACGCTGGTCGTTCTGGGGGCCGTCGGACTGCTCCGGGAGTGGCGGGACACCGGCGGCGAGGACCCGGCCGCCCACCACGACCGGGCGGCCCGCAGAGACCGGACGGCCCGGAAGAACCCTGCCGGCCACGACGACCACGGGCATGGGCCGGGTGTGGCATGGCTGCTCTGCCTGCCGGTCCTGGCGATCTTCGTGATCGCGCCGCCCGCGCTCGGCTCGTTCACCGCCGCGCGCGGCGCCGGCCGCGCCGCGCCGCCGCCGTCGCCCGCCGAAGGCTTCGCCCCGCTGCCGAGCACGGGTGCGCCCGTCCCCATGAGCATGGGCGAGTTCATCGGACGCGCCTACGAGGCGCAGATGGGCGACCCCGCCTCGCTCGAGGGGATTCCGGTGCGGCTGACGGGCTTCGTGAGCCCCCCGGCGAAGGGCGAGCGCGGCTGGCGCGTCACCCGGCTGAAGGTCGCCTGCTGCGCGGGGGACGCCGTTCCGTTCCCGGTGATCGTGCGCGGCCTGCCCCGGCCGCCCGCCGACACGTGGGTGCGGGTCGACGGGGTGTGGGAACCGCCCGCGACCGGGCGCCGGGCGACGGTGGTCCAGACGCTGCGCGGACGGTCCCTCCAGCGGATCGGCAGGCCCGGCGACCCTTACGAGTGACCGTCCTCGCCGATCACTCGGCGCCCGGCGGGACCTCGTCGCTCCCGGGCACCCGCCGGACCTCGATCTTGGCTCCGGGGGCCGCCGGGACCCGCTTGGCCCACTCGACCGCCTCCTGCTTCGAGGCGACGTCGAGCAGGAAGAAGCCCCCGAACAGCTCCTTGGTCTCGCCGTACGGCCCGTCGGAGACCACAGGGGTCTCGCCGCCGAACTCGACCACGACGCCCTCGTCCGGAGTGTCGAGCCCTTCCGCCGCGAGGAGGACGCCCGCCTTGTCCATCTCCTCGATGAAGCGGCGGGTAGTGGTCATCAACGCGTCGATGTCGGCCATCATGGCCGCGTTCGACTCGTCGGTGCCCCGCATGATCAGCAGGTACTTCGCCATCGCGTCCTCCTCGTCCGGCGGGGCCGCCTCTCGGCCCGCGCACTCACAGGTCGAACGGGCGGGCCGCGGATCGACACGGCCCCGGAGAATTCTCTCGCCGCGCTTCCGGAACCGGGAGCGGCGGACGGCCCGCACCCGGGGTGGCCGGGCACGGGCCGCCGTCTACTCCAGCGGGGCGGCCGCCTCCTGATGGGGGCGGGCCCGCCGTCATCGCCGGGTCCCGTCAGCAGGTCAGGTTGCTCCCTGCGGGGACGCCGAGGATCTGGGTGAAGCGCTGGTAGGCGTTCACCCGGCTCTGCACCTGGGCCGGGTTCCGGCCGTCGCATTCCAGGGACCCGTTGATGCTGCGGATCGTCTCGCCGAAGCCGCGGCCGTTGACCATCGCGTTGTGGCCGGTCATGCTGCCGGGGCCGCTCTGGGTCATCCAGTACCAGAGCCCGGTCCGCCACGAGACCGACGCGTCCCGTTCGACCAGCCACGGGTTGTTCAGCAGGTCGAGGCCGAGGGCGTCACCGGCCGCCTTGTAGTTGAAGTTCCAGCTCAGCTGGATGGGACCGCGCCCGTAGTACGCCGCCTGTCCGGCCGGGCAGCCGTAGGGCCGGCCCGCGTCGCAGTAGTGCGGGTAGTTCGCGGTGTTCTGCTCGACGACGTAGACCAGCCCACCGGTCTCATGGTTGACGTTGGCCAGGAAGGCGGCCGCCTCCTGCTTCTTCACGGTGTCGCTTCCCGTGTTGGCGAACGCCGGGAAGGCCGCCATCGCCGCGGTCAGGCCGCCGTAGCCGTAGAACGAGTTGCGGCTCGGGAACATCTGGGCGAACTGGGACTCGCTCACGACGAACCCGCCCTGGCCGGGCGGATCACCGGGATCGGACGGCCCGCCGCACGTCCCCTGATCGGCCCACACGTCGGCGCGGCCCGGCGTCTCGTTCTGCGTCCACCACTTCGCCGACCAGTTGTGCCCGTTGTAGGACACCGTGGCACCGCCGGTGTAGACGGCGGAGGAACTCCATGCCGCGGCGCAGTCCGCGGCGAGGGCCGGGGGCGCCGAGACGACGCCCGGCAGCGCCGCCGCCGCGAGCAGGGCGGCACCGAGCAGCAGGGCGCCGAGCAGCCGGGGGACGCGCGGCGAAGGGACGCGCCGCGCCTTGCGGACGGGCATCACTGGACGTTCACATCCACGCAGGCGTAGAAGGCGTTGGCCGTGTCGGCGATGTTCCAGACCGCCAGCACCTTCTGCCGCCCGGTGACGCCGCCGAGGTCGACCGAGTGCGAGACGGTGGACGGCGGCTGCTGGCCGTTGCCGTCGACCACGGCGACGCGCGTGCCGCCGACGTAGTACTCGTAGTTCGAGGTGCGGTGCCGGGCGGTGAACGTCCAGGTGAAGGTCACCGTCCGGCCGACGGTGGTGGCCCGCCAGCCCTTGGCGTCGTCGTCGAGTTCGGCGAACCGCGCGTTGCCGCCGCTGCAGCTGCGCAGGCCCTTCGGGCCCTCGACGCTCTGCGGCTCCCACTGGATGGAGCCGCACTGGACGATGTGCTGCGCGCACTGGGCCTGCCGGCTCATCGGCGCCGAGACGTATCCGTGCGCCCAGGCAGATGTCGCCGGTATCACCACGGCGACGAGCGGGGCGACGGCGGCGCCCGCCGTGACGGCGGCGATCCTGCGCGAGCGCTTCGTGCGGGGGATCTTCTTCATGCGGGGGGTCCTTGCGTGGTGGGGTGGTCATGGGAGGTCGTCGCGGCGGGGTCCGCCGCGAGGGGAGCAACCAGCGGACGCGGGGCCGGCCTCGCGGTGCCGGAGGCGTCGGGGTGGGGCGCGGGGCATGCACACTCCATCGGATAGGAAACTTTCCTATCGGATTTACGGCACGTTAACCCCGCGCGCGGGGCACGGCAAGGCTCCGGCTGGGGCCGCCGGAGCGGGCCTGCAGGACCAGTGCAGGCAGGGCGGCGAACCAGCCGGTTCCGGCCGCGAGATTCGGCACCATTCCCCATACCGGCATCCAGATGGTCGGCAGTGCCTGCCAAAGGCCCCGGCCCAGACCGGACCAAGGCCCCCGCCCAGGGCGTGCTCGACCCGCCTGAGAAGGCGGCGGCGAGGGGATGCGCGGACGCGCGTGGGGGGCAGGTTCCGGTCACCGGGACACCCCTTGGAGGGGCGCCCTCGCCCTTCTACGATCGGGCCACCCATTTCTGTCGCCTGACCGGCGGGAACATCCCGCGTCCGGCCGGGACGGCGGCGCCGACAGGGCCAGGCGCGGGCCCTCGTTAGCGGTCGCCTCGCTGCGCGGTGCCCGCTGAGAGGAACACATGGACCGGAGCGCTGATTACGTCGTGGTGGGGGCCGGAAGCGCCGGCTGCGTGCTGGCGAAGCGGCTGGCCGAGTCCGGGGCGAGCGTCGTCCTGGTGGAGGCGGGCGGGCCGGACCGGACCCCGCTGGTCCGCAAGCCGGGGCTGATCGCCGTCTTCCACAACATCCCGCAGCTGAAGAAGCGGCTGGACTGGGGCTTCTACAGCGTCCCGCAGAAGAGCGCGCTCGACCGGAGGATCCCGCAGGTCCGGGGGCGCGTCCTCGGGGGCTCGGGGTCGATCAACGGGATGCTGTTCGTGCGCGGCCACCGCAAGAACTACGACGACTGGGCCGCCGAGGGCTGCGCCGGGTGGGGCTTCGACGACGTCCTCGACAGCTACCGGCGGATGGAGAACTGGGAGGACGGCGCCTCCGACCTGCGCGGCGCGGGCGGCCCGATCCAGGTGACGCGGCAGCGGGACCTGACGCCGGCCTCGGAGGCGTTCATCGAGGCGGTCGTCCAGACGGCGGGCGTCAAGCGCAACGACGACTACAACGGCGCCGAGCAGGAGGGCGTGGGGATCTTCCAGCAGAGCGTCGCGGACGGTCTGCGCTACAGCTCGTCCGTCGGCTACCTGGACGACCACGGCCTGCCGAACCTGACGGTCCTCACGAACGTGGCCGTGCACCGGGTCGTGATCGAGAAGGGGCGGGCCACGGGCGTCGAGGTCGCCGGCAAGAAGGGCAAGGCGACGATCCGGGCGTCCCGTGAGGTCGTCCTGTCGGCGGGGGCGTTCGGTTCCCCGCACCTGCTGATGCTGTCGGGCGTGGGCCCGGCCGGCCACCTGAAGGACCACGGGATCGCGGTGCGCGCCGACCTTCCCGTGGGCGACAACCTGCACGACCACATGTTCGTGCCGATGACGTTCGTCATGGACACCGCCCGCCACAAGGGCACCGCGCCCTACTTCGCCAGAGGCGTCGCCAAGGAGTGGACGAGGGGCGGGACGTGGGTCGCCCGCAGCGTGTTCGAGGCGGTCGGCTTCGTCCGCAGCGGGCAGGCGGGCGAGATCCCCGACATCCAGCTGCACGCGCTGCCGTGGTCGTACCCGTTCCCGAACCAGGACGCGCCGGTGCGGCACGCCGTCGACAAGCGGTCCGCGCTCACGATCATGCCGACGCTGATCTACCCGAAGAGCCGCGGCACGGTGCGGCTGGGGTCGGCGGACCCGTCCGCCGCGCCGGTCATCGACCCGGGCTACCTCACCGAGCCCGACGACGCCCGGCTGCTGCTGGACGGCATCGAGCTGGTCCGCGAGGTGATGGCCGGCCAGGTGATCGCCGGGGACGTCAAGGAGGAGCTGTCGCCCGGGTCGCGGTTCCCGGGCCGGGAGGAGCTGGCGAGAGAGCTGCCCAACCGCGCCACGACGGTCTACCACCCGGTGGGGTCGTGCCGCATGGGGGCGGACGAGCGGGCCGTCGTCGACCCCGAGCTGCGCGTGCGCGGCATCGAGGGCCTCCGGGTGGCAGACGCGTCGATCATGCCGAGCATCATCGGCGGCAACACCAACGCCCCGAGCATGATGATCGGCGAGCACGGCGCCAAGCTGATCCTCGGCGGGTAGCCGGTCGCCGGCGAGCAGGAGGCGCCCCGGCCCGGACCAGCGGGTTCAGGTCGGGAAGCGCGTCACCCACCGCCGCTGCCAGGGTGTCTCCACGGCGCGCGGGTGGTGGTGCTCGCGCGCCCAGGAGACGGCCTCGGACGGGGCCGCCCCCGACAGGACGGCCAGGCACGCGATGACGGTGCCGGTGCGCCCGACGCCGCCCCCGCAGGCGACCTCGACCGAAGCGCCGGAACGTGCCCGCTCGTGCAGGGCGCGGATCCGCCGGACGGCCTCGTCCCCGTCGCGGGGCAGCAGGAAGTCCGGCCAGTCGATCCACTCGGACGGCCAGCGCAGCGCCGGTTCATGCCTGCGGCGGAGCCGGCCGGAGCCGAGGTAGAGCCCGAAGTCGGGGACGGGGCCGTCCGGGAGCGGATCGCGCAGGCCGCGCCCGCGGACCAGGGTGCCGTCCGGGAGCTCGATCGCGCCGGTGAGCGTCATCGGGCCACCGCCCGGCGGCGGGCGCGGTGGTTGGCGACGTTGAGCCTGTTCCCGCACAGCTCCGGCATGCAGTAGCGGCGGCGGCCGGCGCGGCTGGCGTCGGCGAACACGCCGCCGCAGCCGGGGGCGGCGCACGCGCGGAAACGGCCGTGGCCGAGCGCCCGGACGAGGCCGAGCAGCGCGACGCCGGCGACGGTGGCCAGCTCCGCGACGAGCGGGGCGTTCCGGGCCGTCGGGACGTACCACTGCCACCGGCCGGACCGGTCGCGGCGCAGCACGGGCGCGAGCCCGACATGCCCGGCCATCAGGGCCGCCCGCTCCACCGCCTCGTCCTCGGACTCCGACTCCAGCACGGCCCGAACCTCGCGGCGCAGGAAGCGGACCTTCTCGACGTCGCCCGCGGTCAGCGCCGCGGGGTCGTGGGCGACGACGTCGTAGGCGGCCAGGTCGTAGCCGGAGAGCACGGCGGCGAGGTCGCCGGGCTCGGCGAGCGCCTCGGCCCCCCGTGCTTCCGGCGATGTGGCGACCAGGCCGTTCGCGACCTCGACGCCCGCCGTGTAGTCGGCGATCGGGATGAGCACGGTCCACGTCCTCCTCTGCCCTGCTGTAAGGGTTATAGGAGAACTGTAGCCCTTACTCGGTGGCGACGTCGAACTGGAGCCCGCCGTTCACCGCGGAGACCTCGACGTGCCCGCCGTGCCCCAGGTCGCCGGACAGGAGCAGGTCCGAGAGCTGGTCGTCGACCTCGCGCTGGATCGTGCGGCGCAGCGGCCGGGCGCCGAACTCGGGCTGGTAGCCGCGCTCGGCGAGCCAGTCCACGGCCTCGGGGCTGAAGGCCACGGAGACGTCCTGCGCGCGCAGGCGGCGGCGCGTCTCGTCCAGCAGCAGGTCGGTGATCTGGCGGAGCTGGCCCTCCTCCAGCCGCTGGAAGACGATGATCTCGTCGATCCGGTTGAGGAACTCGGGCCGGAACGACTCGCGCAGCCGCCGCATGATCCGGTCGCTCAGCACGGCGCCGTCGCCGGACGTGCCGAAGCCGATCTCGGTGGTACCGGTGATCAGCTCCGAGCCCAGGTTGCTCGTCATGATCACGACGGTGTTCCGGAAGTCGACGGTGCGGCCCTGCGCGTCGGTGAGGCGGCCGTCGTCGAGGAGCTGGAGCAGGACGTTGAACACGTCCTGGTGCGCCTTCTCGATCTCGTCCAGCAGGATCACCGAGTACGGCTGGCGGCGGACCGCGTCGGTGAGCTGCCCCGCCTCCTCGTAGCCGACGTACCCGGGAGGCGCGCCCATCAGGCGGCTCACGGTGTGCCGCTCCTGGAACTCGCTCATGTCGAAGCGGATCATCCGGTCGCGGCTGCCGAACAGCGCCTCGGCCAGCGCCTTGGCCAGCTCGGTCTTGCCGACGCCGGTCGGGCCGAGGAACAGGAACCCGCCGATCGGGCGGTCCGGGTCGCCCATCCCGGCACGGGACCGCCGGACGGCCCGCGACACCGCCTCCACCGCGTCCTCCTGCCCGATCACGCGCTCGTGCAGGTGCCCCTCCAGGTTGGCGAGGCGCTCGCGCTCGGCCTGGGTGAGCTGGGTGACGGGAACGCCGGAGATCCGGGAGACGACCTCGGCGATGTCCTCCGTGGTCACCTCCGGGACCGTGGTCGGCCCGCCGTTGCCGCGCGTCGCGGTGAGGTCCTCCTCCAGCCGGGCGACCTCGTCGCGAAGCTCGGAGGCGCGCTCGTAGTCCTCGTCCGCGACGGCCTGGTCCTTCTCGCGGCGCCGCCGGTCGAGGCGCTGCTCCAGCTCGCGCCGCCCGCCGTCGCGCGTGGAGCGCAGCCGGACGCGGGCGCCCGCCTGGTCGATGAGGTCGATCGCCTTGTCCGGAAGGAACCGGTCGGTCAGGTAGCGGCTGGACAGGTCGACGGCCGCGACGAGCGCCTCGTCGGTGAAGCGGACCTGGTGGTGCGCCTCGTACCGGTCGCGGAGGCCGCGCAGGATCTCGATGCTGTCGTCGGCGCTCGGCTCCGGCACCAGAATCGGCTGGAACCGCCGCTCCAGCGCCGCGTCCTTCTCGATGTTGCGTCGGTACTCGTCGATCGTGGTCGCGCCGACCACGTGGAGCTCGCCTCGGGCGAGCGGGGGCTTCAGCATGTTGCCCGCCGACATCGCGCCCTCCGCGCTGCCCGCGCCCACGATCGTGTGGATCTCGTCGATGAACACGACGAGGCCCTCTGCGTGCTCGCGGATCTCGTCCACGAGCTTCTTCAGCCGCTCCTCGAAGTCGCCCCGGTAACGGGTGCCCGCGACGACCCCGCCCAGGTCGATCTGGACGATGCGCTTGCCGCGCAGCGTCTCGGGGACCTCGTCGTCCACGATCCGCTGGGCCAGCCCCTCGGCGATCGCGGTCTTGCCGACCCCCGGATCGCCGATCAGCACCGGGTTGTTCTTGGTGCGCCGCGAGAGGACCTCGACCGTCTCCTCGATCTGGTCCTCGCGCCCGATCACCGGATCGATGCGCCCCTCCCGCGCGAGGGCGGTCAGGTCGCGTCCGAACTCGTCCAGCGTCGGCGTCCCGGTCGACTGCCCGCCACCGGACGGCGGCTGCCCGGAGCCGCCGCCGGACGCCGCCTGCTGGAGCGAGTCGGGCGTCACGTGCTCGTGGTCGAGGATCCGGCCGGCGCTCGAACCGCGATCGAGCGCCAGCGCGAACAGCAGGTGCTCGGGCCCGATGTAGGACGAGCCGAGCGCCCGCGACACCTGGTGCGAGTCGAGCAGCGCCCGCTTGGCCGCGGGGGTCAGCTCGGGCGGGACGTCCCGGGGCTCACCCCGCCGCGCGTGGTCCTCGATCTCTTCTCTGATCTTGTCCGGATCGGCGCCGGCCCGAGCCATCCACTGCCGCGTCCCCTGCTGGCGCGTCGCCGCCCACAACAGGTGATCGGTGTCCAGATCGTCGCTGCCCCACTGCGCGGCCTGCGCGGCGGCGTCCCGCACGAGCTCCCGCGCGGGCTCGCTCATCAGCCGCGCGAGGCTGATCCGCTCCATGGGCCGCCGGTGCGCCCGCGCCCCGAAGAAGCGGGCGAGCATCTCCTCGAACGGGTCCATTCCCCCTGGCCCGTACCATCCCGCGGTCATCTCCGAAAACCCCCCGGTAGTCGAAGGACACGTCATAACAACGGACATCCCCCTGCCCATGGCATGCCCCAGGAACCCCTCGCGCCAACCGTCTCACGACCACGGACCTGGGCATACGCGTTTCGCGGACGCCTGCCCGGGCCCGATCGACCGAACGCGCTCAGCCCGCGTCGATGCCGGCCGGCCCCCTGCCGAACCGGCGCCGGAGCCGCCGCCACGTCCACCCGCTCCAAACCCCGAGGACGAGCAGGCCGAGCATGAGGAAGAACGTTGCCCAGATGGCGTCCGGCGACCACCCGGCCGGATAGACGGCCCCCCGATTGCCGGTGTCGCGTGCCTTCACCCGGTCTCCCGCACCGTCGACACGCTCGCCGGAACCCAGCAAAACGTCACGGCGCACCACGGAGCCGTCGTCGGAGACGAAGTCGCCCCGCCATGAGCAGGACTTGCCGCACTTCTTGTCACGGGCAGTGAAGACCCCGGTTTTGCCGCCGTGGAAGAGCGCGGCGTACGACGGCACCAGGTCCTGCGCCGTGAAGAAGACGGCAATGACCGCCAGTATCGGCACGGCAAAGTTGAGGAAAACCGTGTTGACCACTCTGTCGAGCATCTCGCACCCCTTATCGGAGACGCCCGAGCCTCCGTCGGGCGTTTACCGGTGGGGGGTGTCGTCCAGGCGGCCTGGCCGGAAGAGGCCAGCGGCGGGGTGCGCGTCCTCAGGGCCTCGGGACCGGTGCGGCGCCGACCCAGCGGCGGTAGGCGCTCGCGTCGACGTTGCCGCCGCACACGATGGTGACGACGTGCCGGTCGGCGAAGCGTGCGCGGTCTTCGAGGACCGCCGCGACACCGAGCGCGGCCGACGGTTCGGCGACGAGGCCCGCGCGGTCGAGGAGCAGCCCCATGCCGGTGGTGATCGACTCCTCCTCGACCAGGACGGCGTCGTCGGCGACCACGAGGAGGTCGTCCAGCACGGCCGGGATGGGGCGTCGCCCCGCGACGCCGTCCGCGATGGTGTCGGTCGATTCGGTGGTGACGACGCGCCGCCGGTGCCAGGAGCGCGTCATCGCGGGCGCGCCCCGCGGCTGGACGCAGATCACCTCGACCTCGGGCGCGAACGCCTTCAGCACGTGCCCCACACCCGTGGCCAGCGCCCCGCCGCCGAGAGCGATCAGGACGGTGTCGAACGGCGGCGCGGAGCCGGGGGAGGTCATGGCGTCCACCAGTTCCAGGCCGATGGTCGCCGCGCCTTCGCAGGTCTCGATGTCCAGGCTGTCCTCGACGAGGCGGATGCCGTCGCGCCGCGCTATCGCCACCGCCCGCTCGCGCGCCATGTCGAAGTCGCCGTCCACCAGCTCCAGCCTGGCGCCGAGCGCGCGGATGCGGTCGAGCTTGGCCGCCGGCGCGGAGCGGGAGGCCACGACGGTGATGTCGAGCCCCCGGCCGCGGCCCGACCATGCGAGGGCCTGGCCGAGGTTGCCCGCGCTGGCGCACACCGCGGCTCGGGGACCGTCACCGGCGAGCAGGCTCGCGACCAGCTCGGTGCCGCGCCCCTTGAAGCTGCGGACCGGGTTCGCCGTCTCGAGCTTGACGCTCACCGCGCACCCGAGGTCGGGCTCCAGCGCCTCGCAGCGGTACAGCGGGGTGTCGAGGAAGATCGGATCGATCAGCTGGCGGGCCGCCCGGATCCGGGCGGTGTCGAGACGCGTCTCCGGCACGGCAAGGCAGCCTAACCCAGCGGCGCGCGGGCTCGCGGCGGGACGGATCACAGCCCGGAACCGCCCGTCGCGTCGATCACCCGGCCGGTCACCCAGCGCGCGTCGTCGGAGGCGAGGAAGGCCACGACGCCCGCCACGTCCTCGGGCCGCCCGACCCGGCCCAGCGCGGCCAGCGACGCCGCCCGCTCCTGCGCCTCGGGGTTCCCGCGCAGCCAGCCCGCGTTGAGGTCGGTGTCGATGATGCCGGGGGCCACCGAGTTCGCCGTGATGCCCCGGGGGCCGAGTTCCTTGGCGAGGTTGAGGGTGAAGGTGTCGAGCGCGCCCTTGGTCGAGCCGTAGGCCATGATCTCCGGCATCGCGATGCGGGCCACGCCGCTGGAGATGTTGATGATCCTGCCGCCGCCGCGCAGCCGACCGAGCGCGTGCCGCACGATGAAGAACGGCGCGCGGACGTTCACGGCGAAGACCTCGTCGAAGGCCTCCTCGGTCAGCGACGCGAGGTCGGGGCTGCGGCCGGCTCCCGCGTTGTTGACGATGATGTCGACGGCCCCGCCGGGCGCGTGATCGGCGCCGGCGGCGTCGAACGCGGCCCACAGGCGGGCCGCGTCACCGTGCCGCCCCAACTCCGCGTGCAGGGCGAAGGCCCGGCCGCCCTCCGCGCGGATGCCCTCCACGACCTCCTTCGCCGCCGCCTCGTCGCGGGCGTAGGTGACGGCGACGGTGGCGCCGTCCCGGCCGAGACGCAGGGCGATGGCCCGTCCGATGCCGCGGCCTCCCCCGGTGACCAGCGCGATCTTTCCTTCGAGTGCACGTGCGCCCATGGCTGCGACCTCTCCTCCGAATTCTTGAGCGTTTGCTCAAGAAGGAAGTTAGCACACATTCTTGAGCGCTCGCTATAGAATCCTGGGGTGAGCGAGACACGTGCGAAGCGGGGGCGGCCGAGGGCGTTCGACCGCGACGCGGCCCTGACCGCCGCCACGCGGCTGTTCTGGGAACGCGGCTACGAGGCCACCTCCGTCGGCGAGCTGACCGAGGCGATGGGCATCAGGCCCGGCAGCCTGTACGCGGCCTTCGGTGACAAGAAGTCGCTGTTCAAGGAGGTGGTGCAGAGCTACGGACGCTCGCCCGTGGGCGCGTTCATGGGCATCGCCCTGGACGAGGAACCCACCGCCTACGGCGCCTTCGCCCGCATCCTGCGCGAGGCGGCCGTGATCTACACCGACGCCTCCCACCCGGCCGGCTGCCTGACGATCAGCGCGGCGACCAACGTGACCCCGCAGGACGCCGAGGTGGCGGCGTTCCTCCGCGATCTGCGGAACACGAACCTGGAGGGCTTCCGGACCCGTCTCCAGGCCGCACAGCGGGCGGGCGAACTGGCCGCCACGGCGGATCCCGGCACCGTGGCCGCGTACTTCGCCGCCGTCATCCAGGGCATGTCGCAACGCGCCGCCGACGGAGCCACGGCCACCGAACTCACCGCGACCGCCGAACTGGCCCTGACCGCATGGCCGGCGCCACAAAGTTGACCACTACGGCCGCCAAGGCGCTGCGTAGCGCAGGCGGCCCCTGACGGCGAACCGCTCCCTTGGCTCCTCGCCAAGGGGGCCGTCCGGTCGCCGTCAGATCTCGGGTGGGCGCTCGTAGGAGGCGGCGATCGCGGTGGCGCGGTCGCGCAGGGCGGTGCGCAGCCACTGCGGAGCCAGGGCTTCCACGCCGGCGGCGAGCTGCCACAGCGCCCACTCGGCGTGTCTCGGATCCTGGAAGGTCACCTCCATGCGCAGCCGGCCGTCGGCGCCGGTCTCCTCGGCGCGGACGGCCAGGGCGGTGCCCACCAGGTCGTCCCGCCGAGCCGGGTCCACCCGGACCAGCACGGCGACCTGGTCGCCCCCGGTCCGGAAACGCGTGCTGCGCTCCTGCCAGGTCCGGTCGAGATCGACCCGGTCGGGCCGCTGGGCGGGTTCTGTGAGCTCCTCGGCGGCCAGGACCCGCGACAGCCGGTAGGTGCGCTCCGCGCCGGACCTCGTCGCCAGGAGGTAGCCCTGGCCGCGGACGGTGACCAGGCCGATCGGGTCCACCGTGCGCCATTTCGGGGCCCGGCCCGCGGCCGCGTAGTGGATGCGCAGCTTGTGCCCGGCGAACACCGCGCGCCGGACCTCCGCCACTACGGCGTCGGGCACCTCCTCGGCGTCCTGCCGGCGCGAGAGGAGGTCGATCTCGGGGTCGATCAGCAGCCGCTCCGCCGCGACGGCCGCGGTGTCGCGGTGGGTCGCGGGCAGCGCGTCGACGACCTTGAGCATCGCCGAGGCGAGCGCCGAGCCGAGGCCGAAGGCCTGCGCGCCGCGCCGCGATCCGGCGACCAGCAGGGCCAGGGCCTCGTCGTGGTTCAGGCCGGTGAGCTCGGTCCGGAAACCGGGCAGCAACGCGAACCCGCCATTGCGGCCGCGCTCGGCATAGACCGGAACACCGGCCGCGGACAGCGCCTCGATGTCGCGCAGGACGGTGCGGGTGGACACCTCCAGCTCGCGGGCCAGCGCGGACGCGGACAGCCGGCCGTGGCGCCGCAGCAGCAGCACAAGCGAGACCAGCCGGTCGGCGCGCACCCGAGAACTCTACTGAAATACATGACACAGGATGTCGTGATTCGTTGGGAGGCTCATCAGTGCGGTCGACGGAACGCGGTGCCGGCGGAAGGGTCCGGCGACGCGGTCGACCCGTGCGTTGTCGACGAACCGAATGGAGTCTGTGACGATGGAGCGAACGGTGGTCAACCCGTGGGCGTGGTCCGTGGAGATGGGGTACGACCAGGGTCAGGTCGTCTCCGGACACACCCGCACCCTGTACTGCGCCGGACAGACCGCTATGAGCGACGACGGCAAGCCCCAGCATGCCGATGACATGGCGGCGCAGCTGGCGCTGAGCCTCGACAACCTGGAGGCAGTGCTCGGCGAGGCCGGCATGTCCCTGGCCGACCTCGTCCGGCTCAACGTCTACACCACCGACGTCGACCGGCTCTTCGAGCACTACGGCGTGCTCGCGTCGCGGTTGGGCGCGGCCAGGGTGGCGCCGCCCACGACGATGCTCGGGGTGACACGGCTGGCGATCCCCAGCCTGATGGTCGAGCTTGAGGGAACCGCCGTCGCGTGACGCGGTCGCGCCGGGTGTCCACAGGTTGTGGAGCGGTCGCTACCGGGCTCCGCCGTCGCCGGAAGTGCCGGACGTACCGGACTTGCGCTCGACGCCCCGGCGCATCGCCTCCACGAAGACCTTGGCCACGAGGCCCAGGAAGATCAGGTCGCCGAGCATCTGCACCGCCGTCAGGGCGCGGGCCGTCTGGGAGATCGGGACGATGTCGCTGAAACCGACCGAGGTGAAGATCGTGATGGTGAAGAACAGGGCGTCGATGTGCGTCAGCGGCTCGGAGAAACCGGGCGGGACGTCGTAGCTCATCAGGCGGTAGCTGGAGGCGAACACCAGCAGGAAGAGCCAGAGGGTCGTCCCCAGCGCCTCGATGGTGCGCAGCCGGGGGGAGTCCGACCGCGCGATCGACCGCGCCTGCCACGCGACGAGCACTCCCAGCGCGACCAGCGCCGCGGTCAGCACCGTGCCGCTCACCACGGTGAACGCCCTGTGCAAGGGGGCCGCGAAGTACACGGCGATCAGGGCCACCGTGGTCAGCGTCGTGCGGAGGACCACCCGGGCCCAGAGCACTATGCGGGCTCTTCGCGACTGAGCACTCACTCTCCGTCAATGCCCCGGAGCGCCCCGTCTGATCCGTGGACGGGGCGCTCGTCCAGACGGCAGGGCCCCGGCGGAGCCGTTCGACGCTAGATGAGGCCCTGGGCGAGCATGGCGTCGGCCACGCGTTCGAAACCGGCGATGTTGGCCCCGACCACGTAGTCACCGGGGGCGCCGTAGCGTTCGGCGGTCTCGTAGCAGGTGTCGTGGATTCTCGTCATGATGGCCGACAGCTCCTCCTCCACCCGGGAGAAGGGCCACGCGGCGCGGCTCGCGTTCTGCCGCATCTCCAGCGCGCTCACCGCGACGCCGCCCGCGTTGGCGGCCTTGCCGGGGCCGAACGCGACCTCGGCCTCCTGGAGGATGTGCACGGCCTCGGGCGTGGTCGGCATGTTGGCGCCCTCGGACACGGCCTTCACGCCGTTGCGGACGAGGATCGCGGCGGCTTCGGCGTCCAGCTCGTTCTGCGTCGCCGAGGGCAGCGCGATGTCGGCGGGGACGTCCCACACCCGGCCGCCCGGGACGAACCGCGCGGAGGCGCCGCGCAGGTCGGCGTAGTCGGAGACGCGCCCCCGGTCGACCTCCTTGACCTGCTTGAGCAGGTCGAGGTCGATCCCCTTCTCGTCCACGACATAGCCGGCGGAGTCGGAGACCGTGATGACGTTGGCGCCGAGTTGCTGGGCCTTCTCGATCGTGTAGATCGCGACGTTGCCGGAGCCGGACACGACGATCTGCTGGCCGTCCAGGTCCTCGCCGCGGCGGCGCAGCATCTCGGCCGTGAACATCACGTTGCCGTAGCCGGTCGCCTCCGTCCGGACGGCGGAGCCGCCCCACAGCATGCCCTTGCCGGTCAGCATCCCGGCCTCCCACCGGTTCGTGACGCGGCGGTACTGGCCGAACAGGTAGCCGATCTCGCGGGCGCCGACGCCGATGTCGCCCGCCGGGACGTCGGTGTGCTCGCCGACGTGGCGGTGCAGCTCGGTCATGAACGACTGGCAGAAGCGCATGACCTCGGCGTCGGAGCGGCCGTGCGGGTCGAAGTCGCTGCCGCCCTTGCCGCCGCCGATGCCGAGCCCGGTCAGCGCGTTCTTGAAGATCTGCTCGAAGCCGAGGAACTTGACGATTCCGAGGTTCACCGTGGGATGGAAGCGGAGCCCGCCCTTGTACGGCCCGAGCGCGCCGTTGTACTCGACGCGGAAGCCGCGGTTGACGTGGATCTCCCCGTCGTCGTCCTCCCACGGGACGCGGAACATGATCTGCCGTTCCGGCTCGATCACCCGCTCCACCAGCTTGGCGGTGGCGAGCCCGGGCCGCGCGGCCAGCACCGGGCCGAGGCACTCCAGCACCTCGTGCACGGCCTGGTGGAACTCGGCCTCGCCCGGATCGCGGCGCAGCACCCCCGAGTAGGTCTCCTCCAGGACGGCCATGGTCTCGGGCGGGGCCGGCAGGCGTGAGGCGAGGGGCATAGCTCAGATCCTTCCTTGGGACCCCTTCACTCTAGGACCCGTCCCCGGATGCTGCCGGAAGCCTCGCCGCAACGACCGCCGCCAGAACCGCGTCCTGCCTGGTCGGACGCGGTCCGGCGGCGGGAGAAGGTGGATCAGCCGGAGTCGCGGAGGCGGGAGGCGAGGACGGCGGCCTGGCTGCGGTCGAGGTCCTTGGTGGCGGTGAGCAGGGTCACGGTTCCCTGCTGAGCCAGTTCCCGCAGGTGGTCGAGGGCCGCCGCGCGCTCCGGCTCGCCCAGTTCGGCGTCGTAGCGGCGGGTGAACTCCTCGAACCTGTCGGCGTCGTGCCCGTACCACTTGCGGAGCTCGGTGGAAGGGGCGACGTCCTTCTCCCACTCGTCCAGGCGCGCCTTGTCCTTCGACAGGCCCCGCGGCCATACCCGGTCGACCAGGATCCGCGTCCCGTCCTCGGACGAGGGCGACTCGTACACCCTGCGCAGCCTTACGTCCATGGCGTCCCTATACCCGCGTCACGGAAGTGACCCACCTCCCCCTGGGCACCGTGACTTGTGGACCGCGGGCCGTTCGGCTCATCGCGGGGTTCGGGGGTGTCCTGGCGGCGGTGTCAGGGGTGGGCGGCCGGGTCCGTCGAGGTCCGGTGAGGCGGGCGTCCCCGGTGGGAACGCCCCGAAGGCGCGCTCCCTGCCCGGGGCGTCGTCCAGGCCCCGGCGGTCCGAGGCCCGGCCGTCCGGAACCAGGGCGTCCGGGACGCGGATGTCCGGGATCCGGCTGCCGGGGACCCGGACGCGGTCGGCGGCGGCGCGGCGGGCGAACTCGGCGGCGGCCGTCCGGCGGGCGAACTCCCCGGCGAGGGCGCGGCCGAGGACGTCGTCGTCTGGCCGGTGCCTCTCCAGGTATTCGAGGGCCTCGGCGAGTTCCGCGGAGGTCAGCCGCCGCACCGGCTTCCCGGTCCAGCGCGGCAGGCCTCCGGGCCGTCCGGTCGTCGAGACGGGCGGCGGTGCCGGTGGCGGGACGGACGGCGCGGCGCGCGGTTCGGGGTTCATGGGCGGGATCCTTTCAATTTCCGGGGCATTCCCGCCCCGGCGGCGGGCGGCGCGGTGTAAAGGGCCGCATTGGTGTCGCCGAACAGGATCGGCACGTGCATTAATGGAACCGGCAGGCCGGCGAGGCGGCCGCGGAGGCTCACGATCCTTTGCCGGGGAACCTCACGGCCGCGGCCCAAGCGCAGGCACTCGATGGCCGAGGTGCTGCACCGCAGCGCGGCGGCATCGGAGCCGCGCGACGATTCCAAGCCGCCGCGCCCGTTCCCGCCCGGCCGAAATCGCGGCCCCCGCGAGAATACCGGTGCGCCCGCGCAAGGGGACGCACCGGTATCTCACAGCATTTCAAGCGTCGCTGAACAACGATTTGCGTTCCGGCCGTCCGTTCACGCTCGCCGCCCGGCCGTTCGTGCCCGGCCGTCCGTTCGTGCTCGCGGCCCGGCCGTTCGTGCCCGGCGGCCGCCCATTGGTGCTCGGGGCGAGGCGGGAGGTCTTGGCGGGGCGCGGCAGCGCGGACTCCACCAGGTGGTCGTGGTCGGGCGCCGGGACGGCCGGGCGCTGCTCGGGCTCGGCCACCGGGCGCTGCTCGGGCTCGACCGCCGGGCGGGGCTCCTCGCGGGGCCGGTCGCGCAGCCGCCGCGCCGCCTGCCTGAGGGCGCGCTCGCCGACGAGCCGCGCCAGCTCCAGGCCCCAGCAGTCCAGCTTGTCGGCGTCGGTGAGGTCGTCGCGTCCGCTCAGCTCGGCGGCGAGGCCGCCGAGCCGCTGCGCCTCGGACAGGTCGAACTCGCGCATGAGGTGGCAGCACAGCTCCGCGAGGGCCGCGTGGTCGCGTTCGAACGACAGCCCCGCCAGGTCGTCGTGCGACAGCCTGCTGAGCGCGCGCTTGCGCTCCAGCTCGCCGTCGGCGAGGCGCAGGATGCCGCTGAGGAGGGCGACGGGGCCGATGCCGCCGCCGCGGCTCTGCGCGGGGGCGAACGACATGCGCAGCACCGCGGCGGAACCGAGCCCGGCCGCGATGACCCGGACGACCATGAGGCTCGCCGGGGGCGTGTAGAGGGGCAGCCCGAACGTCCAGCCGGAGGCGGTCACCGCGATCAGCGCGACGATCGACGCGCTGGCGTTGACGAAGACGAACAGCAGCCCGCCCGGGGAGAGCAGGGCGGCGACGGGCTTGTCGCGGTAGCGCGCGACGAGCTCGGCGAGGCCGATCGCGCCGCCGATCAGGGCGGCGAAGAGCATCTCGATGGTCATGGGCTTCCTCTAGGCGCTGCGGGCGGACGACCGGCCGAACGGGGACTCCTCGGTCCCGCCGCGCCGGGACGGCATGGGGGCGGGGCCGCGGCGCGGCGCCGGCTCGGCGCGGCCGGCCTCCAGGAAGACCAGCAGCCACTCGGCGGGGCCGGAGGCGACCCCGGTGCGCGTGCGCCGCGCCCGCTCGCGGGCGCCCAGAAAGGCCAGGAGCCACTCGGTGGGGCCGGGCGCCCCCGCGGCTCGGTTTCGTGAATCCATGCGGGAGACCATTCCGCAGCCGGAGATCGAAGTCGACTCCATCCGGGTCAAGCTTTCAAGGATCGTGCTGGCAATGCGACCATTTCCGTCAGGTCGGAAAAATCCAGCGGACGACACGATCTCCACCCGGCTGGCATGGCAATGCCGAACGATGGCCCGGCGCGCGGGAGTTTGTTTACGGAGAAATGGGGCGATGCTCCGGGCGGCCCGGTGGGAGGAGATCCGCATTTATGCGGCGGCGGAGCGCCCGCGCGATGCCGGAGCCGCGCCTCGCGACACGCCGTGGGGCCGCCGCACGGCTGTCAGCCGGGTGACAATCCGGCACCTTTGAAACTTTCCACGCATGCCTATCGGTCCGTCGCTCCCGCGACCGAACCTGAAGGAGCTGTCGGCTTCAGGAGGGCGTGCCATGGCTCGGACCACACCGTCCGCCGGGAAGGGCTTTCCGCTGTCCGGGCTCCCGCCCGGGGTCGCCGAGCCGATGCGCCCCCACCTGGAGGCGGCGGCGGTGGAGATGGTCGAGGAGATCCAGGGGCTCGTCCCGGAGTACGCGCGCCCGCCGGAGAGCCGGTACGGGCGGCGGATGCGGTGGGCCGTCGAGGAGACCGTCCGGCAGTTCGTGGACGCCATCGGCCGCCCCGGGATGGAGTGGGAGAGCGTCACCGGCATCTTCGAGGGGATCGGCGCGTACGAGGCGCGGAAGGGCCGCAGCCTGGACGGGCTGCAGGCGGCGATCCGGGTGAGCGGGCAGGTCGCGTGCCGCCGGTTCATCAAGGACGCCCGGCGCCTCGACTGGTCGCTGGACACGCTGGGCTGCGTCACCGAGTCGCTGTTCGTGTTCCTGGAGCGCGTCGCGAGCGCGGCGGCCCAGGGGTACGCGCGCGCCCAGGGCGAGCTGGCCGGGGAGCGGGAGCGGTTCCGGTGGCGGCTGCGCGACCTGCTGGTCATGGACCCGCCGGCCAGCGCGGAGGCGATCGCCGAGCTGGCGAGGTCCGCCGGCTGGCCGGTGCCGCGGACGCTGGCGGCCGTCGCGCTGCGGCCCGACCCCGGCGGGGCGCCTCCGGTGCTGCCGCCGGAGTTCCTCGCCGACTGGCACGCGCCGTCCCCGTACCTGATCTGCCCCGACCCGGACGGCCCCGGCCGGGACCGGCTGCCGGCCGCCCTCAAGGGCACGCCGTCGGCGGCGATCGGCCCGACCGTCCAGCCGTCCCGGGCCGCGCTGTCGCTGCGCTGGGCGCGGCAGGGGCTCGCGCTGATGGAGCGCGGCGTGCTGCCGGGCAAGGAGCCGCTGCGCTGCCTCGACCACCTGCCGAGCCTCGTCGCGGCGCAGAGCGAGGAGCTGCTGGACGTCGCGCTGAACGCCCGGCTGGGGGCGCTGATGGAGCTGCCGGCGCACCGGCGGGACGCCCTGTCGCGGACGCTGCTGACCTACATGGAATGCCGCGACAACGCGGTGGCGGCCTCGGAACGGCTCCTCGTGCACGAGCAGACCGTCCGGTACCGGATCCGCCGGCTGGAGGAGATCCTCGGCGGCGTGATGTCCGACCCGGACCGGCGCATCGAACTGCTGCTGCTCCTGCACCACCTCGTCCGGCTCGATCCCGGCGACCGGCGCCTCTCGCCCGGCGGCGGCGCCGGACGGCGGTGACGGGCGGTCGGGCGGCCGCCACCACCGTCCGGCCGATCGGTCAGCCGGTCGGGCAGGTGCCCTCGTACTGGGCGATGGCCGCGTCCGGGCTCGGTTCGGGACAGAGGAACCGCTCGTAGCGGGCGTCCTCGTCGACGAACCGCTTCATCCACGCGATGGCGTACTTCGCGATCGTCGTGTTCGGCGAGTTGAACGCCAGGTGCCCGGCGTTCTTCAGCTCCAGGTACGCCTTCTCCGGGACGGCCGTGAGAGAGCCGTAGTACTTCTCCGCCATCGAGTCGGCCGGCGCGATCTGGTCGTTGTCCGCACCCATGATCATGGTCGGCGCCTTGACGTTCTTCCAGTCGTAGTCGGTGTCCCACGGGGCGAGGGGAACGGCGGCCCGCAGCGACGCGCGCTTGTTCGCGGCCTCCAGCGTCCCGCCGCCGCCCATCGAGTGGCCCATGACGGCGAGGCGGGACGCGTCGATCCGGTCCTTCGCCTTGCTCTTGCCGGTCATGTAGTCGAGCGCGGCCAGGAGCTGCTCGCCGCGGGCGGCCGGGACGTCCAGGAGGCTGTTGGTCTCCAGGGTCATGACGACGAACCCCTGGGACGCGAGCCGCGGTCCGTACCAGTCGATCAGGGCCTGCGCGGAGAGGAATCCGGGCGAGACGGCGATGGCGCCGAACGTGCCCTGGCTCCGGTCGGTCGGCGCATAGATGGTGCCCTTGTTGAATCCGGCCCCGCTGCCCGCCGGAACATCGATCTTCTCGATGGCGAACGGGCCCCGCTCCGCCGTGATGCTCGCCTCGGTCGGGTCGGGCCCGCGCTCGTAGGGACCGGCGGCGAGGAGGCGGGCGGCGAGGGGACCGGCGGCGGGGCGGACGGGCGAGGCGGGGGCCGCGGCCTGCGCGGCGGGCGCCAGCGCGGCGGCGGCCGCGAGGGCGACGGCGGGGAGCACTCTGAGCGCGTGCGTGGCATGCCTGTTCATCGGGGCGCACCCTTCACTGGGCGAATCCCGCGACGGGGGTGGAGTTCGCGGGTTCATGAATTGTGAATCGCCCCGGCGTCCTTTGCTTCGCCCGCAACCGCACCTTCGCTCCACCGGTCTCGTCGCCGGCTAACAAACTGGTCAGGCGGCGAGGCGGTCGGCCGACCGCGCGGCGGCGGTCAGCCCCTCCAGACGGGCAGGTGGAGGGCGGAGGGGTGTTCGCGGTCGCGGAGGATCTCCAATCGCGTGCGCCGGGACGCGACGGCCCGTGCCGCGGGCTCCGCGGTGCCGTGGTTGCGGGCGAAGCGGGGGAAGGCGCCGCCCGCGAGCATGACGCGCAGGCGGTGGCCGCGCCGGAAGCGGTACGCGGTCGGGTGCATCTCGATCTCGGCGCGCACGATCCCGGTGGACGCGGGGCCGGTGGGCGCCAGGCGCAGGATGCCGTCGGTGACGTTGCGCGAGACGCCGTCGCGGTCGACGTCGCAGAGCCGGACGAACAGGTCGCCCCGCCCCGTGCTGGTGCGCACGTGGACGGTGGCCGACACGGGCCCGATCAGGTCGAGATCCTCCGCCAGTGGGGCGCCGGTGAGGACGGCCACGTCGTCCCGGCGTTCCAGTGGGGCGTTGTCGCGCTGCTTGCCCTTGCCTGGGGAGAGGAGCGGGCCGCCGACATTCGGGGTCGGGTCGAGGGGGTCGTAGGTGAACGTGGCGGGGTCCGCGTCCGGCTCGTCCCAGACGAGGCCGTGCGACAGGTAGAGCGCGGTGGGCCGGGTCTCGGGCGGAGGCCATTGGTCGAAGTCCAGCCAGGTGTTGGCCTGTTGCAGGTACAGCCTTACCGGCGCCCTGCAGAGTTGGGCCCTGTCTCCGTTCAGGTGGGCGCCCAGCCAGGAGACCTGGTCGTAGAGCATCGCGCGGAGGGCTTTGGCGTCGTGTCCCCAGGGGCCGATCGTGATGCGGACCTGGCGTCCCTCGGCGTGCAGGGCCGTGAAGTCCCTGAGCTGGCGGCGCAGGAAGAGGTCCCACCAGCCCGTGACCATCGTGGTGGGCGTGGTGGTCGCGGGGACGGCGGCGCTGTGGTCGGCGGCCTTCCAGAAGTCGTCGCCGGGCTCGGCGTGGGCCACGACCTCGCGGAGGAACGATTCGGGGCGTCCGATGGCCGCGAGGTCGGCCTCCCCTACCGGCAGGTGCCGCATCGCCTGCCGGACGCGCCTGTTGTGGAACGGCCGTCGCCTCTCGTCCTGCGTGCCCATCAGCGACGACCAGACGAGGGTGTTGTGCAGGGCGAGCGCTCCGCCCGGATAGAACGAGCTCGCGAACTCGGACGCGGTGATGCCGAGCCCCATCGCCGTGAGCGGCGGGTCGGCGTACGGCGCGACCGCCCACTGGGTGAACCCGAGGTAGCTGGCACCGGCCATGGCGACCCGGCCGTCGCTCCAGGGCTGCGCACGGAGCCACTTGAGCGTGGCGAGGCCGTCGTCCTTCTCGTCGTGGAAGGCGTGGAACTCGCCGCCCGACCCGAGGACACCGCGCACGTTCTGCACGACGACCTGGAACCCGCGGCGGGCCAGCACGCCCGCGAACAGGCGCACGGCGGCCTGCCGCTTGCCGTACGGGGTGCGCACCAGCACGACCGGCAGCGGTCCCGCCCCGCGCGGCCGGTACAGGTCGGCGACGAGCGCGGCGCCGTCCGGCATGGGCACCCGCAGGTCCCGCGCCGTCTCGACGTGCGGGGACGGCGACTCGGGCAGGCCGAGGAAGCGGTCGACGAGACGCCCCGAAACGGTCACTGGACTCCCTCCGAGCGTGCACGGCCGCACCCGGCTCCGCGCGACCGCGTCCGACCTGGACGGCCTCGCGCCGGATGTTCCGTCTGCCAAGTCGTGCGGCGGCCGTGATGTGCCGGGCAGGGCCGGTGTCCTAGATTGCATGAATGATCGCAGTGCTCGACGCCCCGTCCAACCTGGGGCTCCGCCCGCCGCGCGAGGGCCACGAGCCCGGCGTGCGGCGGCTCGCCCGCGCGCTGCGCGGGCACGGCATCGTCGGCCGCCTGAAGGCCGACGACGCGGGACGGGTGGATCCGCCGCCCTACGCGTTCGGCCCCGACCACGGGACGGGCTACCTGAACGGCCCGGGCATCGCCGACTACACCGAGCGGCTCGCGGCCCGCGTCGGCGAGATCCTGGACCGCGGCGACTTCCCGGTGGTGCTCGGCGGGGACTGCGGCATCCTGCTCGGTCCCATGCTCGCGCTGCGCCGGCGCGGCGCCTACGGCCTGGCGCATCTGGACGGGCACGACGACTACTCGCCCCGGCGGGACCCCTCGGCCGTCGCCGGACGGCTGACCGCGGGCGGGGCGGCGCTCGGCCTCGCCACCGGGCGCGGTCCGGCCGCGCTCACCGGCATCGAGGGGCTCGGCCCCTATGTGCGGGAGGAGGACGTCGCGCACATCGGCGTCCAGCGGGAGCCCGAGGACTTCGAGCTGTTCGACCTGGACGCGTTCGAGGCCTCGCGCGTGCGGCGCTTCCCGATCGAGTACATCCGCGAGCACGGCGCGGACTCGGCCGCCGAGGGAGCCCGGGAGCATCTGGAGGCCGCTCCGATCGAGGGGTTCTGGATCCACCTGGACGTCGACATCCTCGACAAGAGCGTGATGCCGGCCGTCGACTCCCCCAACCCGGACGGTCTGTCGTTCGAGGAACTGACGTCCGTCCTGCGGACGCTGGTCAAGAGCCCGCGCGCGCTTGGGCTGCACATCGCCATCTACGACCCGGAACTGGACCCGGACGGCGTGGCGGGAGCAGGACTTACCGAAACGATCGTCGCGGCCTTCTCGTAGTCCGTGTCGGCCAGCGTCCACTTCGTATCCAGCGAGGCGATCGATCCCGCCGATGTCCACGAGTTGGTCGTGTCGATGGACGGCGGCCGCGATCCCGTGCGTCACGTCCCGGGCGAGGCCGTCCTCGCACGGGACGGCGCATGCGTCAACGTCTCCACCCGGAGCGTCGGCGAAGAGGAGCGGGAGCGCGCCCACGCGGCCGCCTGGGAGCGGGCTCTCGGCGCACCGCCCCGGACCCTGGTGACGATGGAGCTGGTGGGCCGTGACCACGCCCAGTGGCTCGCCGCCGAGATCGTGCTGGCCGCCGCCGAGCGCTGGCGCCTCGTCGTCGAGGACCTCGCGGAGGAGACCGTCACGGTCCCCGAGTTCGAACGGCGGTTGGCCCGGCGCCAGGGCGGCTTCTTCCTGCCGGACCGCTGGCTCGACCCCTCGCCCGCTGCGCAGCGCCGCCACCGCACGAAGGACGCCGCGCTGCTCCTGCCGGGCGGCGTCACCGCCGAGCGCTTCCTCGGGCTCGTCCGGTCCCTCGGTGCGGAGCCCGCACCGGATGACCGCACCGACGCGGTCCTCTCACGCGGCGCCGCCAGGGTCTGGGTGCGTGCGCAGCCGCCGGGATTCGCGGGCGTCCCTCCGCAGGACGTTCTGGGCGCCCCGCCCTACAACGCGGTCATCGTGGAGGTGTTCGAGGCGGCCGGTTCGCAGCTCCTGGCCGCCGAGCTCGTGGAGGCCGCCGCCGCGCACTGGCCGCTCCTCGTGCGGGGCTTCTCGGGGCAGGTGCTGAGCGTGGACGACGTGCGGGCGCGCGTCGCGACGGGGACACAAGACGTCTTCGACCCGTGACCGCGAGCGGAAGGGCGTCTGGTCAGGGCGTTGTCAGCCGTTCGTACTCGTAGAGGACGCTGGCGAACTCGCCCGTCGGGATCTCGCACGTGTGGCCGGGCAGCCACAGGTGCTCCAGCCGGACGGTCTGGACGTCGAGCCTGACATGGCAGGCGTTGCCTGTGTGCTCCCAGCCGGGGCGCGCGGCGCGGACGACTTCCAGATGGTGGCGGTGGCTCTGCACGTCGTGGAGCAGGAACGCCGTGAGGACGTGCCGCGGCCCGTAGACCGCGGACGTGAACGCGCTGGCACTGGACGCGGCGGCCGCCAGATCGACACCGGAATCGGCGAGTTCCGGGAAGAACACCTTGACGCGCCGCACGACACCGCCGATCTCGATGGGCTGGCACGGGAGCCGTAGGACGGTCTCAGGGTCGACGTAACCGTGCACAGGTACCCCCGCGACGAGACCCGACCACGCCCCCGGGATCCCGTCGAGGAAGCGGGCCTGGGTCAGCGCGTTCCCCAGTTCGCCCATGAGGCGTTCCGGGTCGAGGCCCTTCGGCATAAACGTCTTGGTGCCGCTGCGTAGGCGCGTCCCCGATTCGTCCAGGACGGCGAGGTCGGCCCAACAGGCACCGGAGCCGGTCTCCATGACGCCGTGCGGAAGGCAGGCGTCCGGGTGCGGGGTCAACCCGGCCAGGTCCTCCAGCACAGCACGGGGCGTCTGGACGAGTCCCCAGCCCTGCGTCCGCTGGGAGACCGAACCGAGTGCGAGGGAAGCGGCCATGGGCTCCCCACTGCCCGGGGAGCCGAGGTCGCGGTCCAGGCTGCGGCGGCTCTTGAGCGCCCCGACCTGGTGGAGGTACTCGTCCAGGCACCGCCGGAGGACGGCCGGTTCGAGGTCGCAGGACGCCCATCCGGCGACGTCCCGCACGTGCACGGTCGTCCCGTCGAAGTCGAGGCGGTGGTAGCGGTACTCCTCCTGCCAGGGCCGCGCCGCGCCGTCGCTCAGCCGCCCCTGGGCGCGCGCTATGGCCGAGACGTCCTCGCCCAGGTCGTTGATGAGAAAGTCGCGCAGCGGGGCGTGCAGTGGATCGGTCTCCACCGCCACCCGGACCCCATCGCTGCGGAACCGCACCGGAAGCGACATCGCCATTCGCGTGATTATGCCTATAAGAGAAGATCATCACCGGTATGGCGGAATGTTCGTTCCGATCAGATGGGCTCGTCGGCCATGTAGGGGGGCGCCGGCTCGTACTGGATGTAGCGGCGCACCGCTCGGGCGTGGTCGCGGCCGTGGATGCGTCCGACCAGCCAGAGGGCCATGTCGATCCCGGCCGACACGCCCTGGCTCGTCACGAGGTCGCCGTCCACGACGTAGCGTGCGTCGCGTACGACGGTCACGTCGCCCCGGGCCTCCAAGGCGTCCTCAGAGGCCCAGTGGGTCGCTACCTTGCGACCCCTGGCCGGGCCCGCGGCGTGCAGCAGGATCGACCCAGTGCACACGCTCGTCACCCAATCGGCCTGTTCTGCGACCTTCGCTATCCAGCCGGTGACGACCGGGTTGTTCGGTTGCGTCTCCCTAGCGCCGCGCCCACCGGGGACCAGAAGGACGTCCAGCTTCGGGTGGTCGTCCAAGGTGTGGTCCGGCACGACCCTCATGCCCTTGTTGCAGCGGACCGGCTCCGGCCGCTCGGCGACCAGGACCGCCCTGTCCCCTTGGTCGCGCACCATGGCCGAAGCCGTGAACACCTCCCACGGGCCCACGAAGTCCAGTTCCTCGGCCTCCTCGAACACCAGCAGCCCGTACGTGGTCATGCGTACTCCCTTGCTCCTCTGAAGCGGTCCCGGTAGTCCGAGGGCGCGACGCCGACGTGCCTGTGGAAGGCCCGGCGCAGCGTCTCGGCGGTGCCGAAGCCCAGCCGCCGCGCCAGCGCCTCGACCGGTTCGTCCCCTTCCGCCAGCGCCCGCCGCGCCGCCTCGACGCGGACCCGCTCCACGTAGGCGGCGGGCGGGACCCCCATCTCGGAGGTGAACCTGCGCTGCAGATGCCGCTCGCTCAGGCCGGAGCGTCCGGCCAGATCGGCGATGGTGTGCCGCGCGCCCGGATCCGCCTGGACGGACGACACCGCCGCGCGCACCGGATCGGTCGCGGGCTGCGCCGACCACAGCGGCACGCTGAACTGCGACTGGCTTCCCGGCCGCCGCAGGAACATCACCAGCTCACGCGCCACCTCGTGCGCGAGGTCCCGTCCGTGGTCGTCCTCCACGAGCGCCAGCGCGAGGTCCATCCCCGCCGTGACGCCCGCGGACGTCCAGACGCGCCCGTCCTGGACGAAGATCGGGTCGCAGTCCACGGCCAGCCCGGGATACTCCGCGCGGAGCTGCTCCTCCCGGGCCCAGTGCGTCGTCACGCGCCGGCCGTCCAGGACCCCGGCCTCGGCCAGCAGCAGCGCGCCGCTGCACACCGAGGCGACCCGCCGCGCCGCCCGCGCGGCCCGCGCGACCCAGCCGACGAGCGCCGCCTCGCCCCGCGCGTCGTCGACCCCGGCGCCGCCCACCACGACCAGGGTGTCGATGCCCTCCGGCGCGAGGTCCGTGCCGAAGGACGCGTGGACGCACAGCCCGCCGGACGCCGTGACCGGCCCCGCCTTCGGCCCGACGACCAGGCACTCGTACCGGCCGGTGGTCTCGAACACCTCGTGCGGGCCGGTCAGGTCCAGGATCTGGAACCCGTCATAGACCACGAACGCGACGCGCATGCGTCCAGGCTGTCACCGGGCCGGACATGGCGTCCACGACGGGCATCCCACAGATCACGCCACCCGCTCGCACACCTGGTCGCTCGCCCGGCTCTCGCCGCGCTGCACGGGGACGCCGCCGGACGTCCGGACGCGCGTGAAGCCCGTGCCGACGACCAGGTCCACGACGCCGGGGGCCGTCCTGGCGCGCGACGCGACCCGAGCGCCCGGCACGAGGCCGGCGAGCGCCCTCGCCTGGGGCTCCGCGCCCGTCCCGTAGCGGATGTGGGTGGCCCGCGGCCGGGAGCCGAGGTTGCCGACCCCGGCGACCTGCCAGCCGGCGTCCCCGAGCTGCGCCGCCACCTGCGCGGCGCGCCCCTCGACCCCGGAAGCGTTGAACACCCGCACCTTCCCGGGCCGCGCGCCCGGGGCCTTGGCGGGCGCCTGGGCGACCACGTCCCTGCGGAGGGCGTCGAAGAACTCGTCGGCCGCCGGCTGGGTCAGCGCCACCCGGTTGCGGTCCAGCGGGTGCGCCCCCGACGGCACGGTGACGAAACGCAGCTTCCCGGCGTCCAGGCCGCGCATGCCCTGCGCGAGCTTCAGCATCTCCGCGACGGTCAGCCCCTTGTCGGTAGTCAGCGACTGGGCGGTGGCGTTGAGCAGCGCGTTCAGGCGTCCCGGATCGGTGAGGACGCCCCGGCTCATCGCCTCCTTGGCGAGCGCGCCGAAGAAGTGCTGCTGCCGCGTGATGCGCTCGGTGTCGCTCCTGTTCCCGAAGCCCTTGCGGCTGCGCACGTAGGCCAGGGCCTGCTCGCCCTTCAGGCGGTGCGAGCCCTTGGCGAGGTTCAGCCCCGAGTCCTTGTCGTGGACGTCGCCCGTCACGCACACGGGCACGCCGCCGACCGCGATCGCTATGCGCTTGAAGCCCGTGAAGTCCACCTGCACGAAATGGTCGATGTGGATCTTGGTGAGCTGCTCGACGGTGTTGACCGTGCAGGTGGGGCCGGCGCGGCCGATGGCCTCGTTCAGCATCGCGGCGCGGCTGCCCGGCGCCTTCGTCCCGTCCCTGCGCGTGCACGCGGGGATCGGCACCATCAGGTCGCGGGGGAAGCTGACGGCGATCGCCTGCCCGCCGTCCGGCGACAGGTGCAGCAGCACCATCGTGTCGGACGCGGGCGGCTTGCCCCGCAGGCCCCGCCCGTACCGGGCGTTGGCGCCCCAGCAGCCTCATGAAGCCTCCCGGCATGTATCACCGCTTCCCCGCCGCCGGGTTCACACCGCCGGGCCCCCGCCCGCCGGCGCCGTGTTCGCGCGCGTTCCCGCGCGGGCCGGAAATCATTGGTTGACACGCCGCGGGGGGTCTGGTTAATTGTTCCCCATGAAGCTTTGATTCTTCTCCGGTTGAGCCGCCCCCGGCATTGCCGCGGGCCCGCTCCCGTCACCTCTCCCGGCGCTCGCTCATCTCACGGCGCACCCTGTGCACTGGGACGATGCTGCGCGCCCGCACACCTTCCCCACGGCCCTCCACGGCCGAATCCAGACGTGTCCGGAGGCGATCTCTTCATGCGCGCAATCAACCGAGAAATGGGCAACGACCCCTTCGCCAATGCCCGAAAGAAGGGCAGGCGAAAGAACTCCGACTCCAGGTCGGCGAATTTCGCGAACAACCGCCGCAACGCCCGGCAGATGCCGACCCGGCAGCTCAACCGGGGCCGCTGACCGGCGCCTCCCGGCCCCGGTCCCGCCCGTCGGCGGCGGCCGGGGCCGGGAACTCCGCCCACACCACCGTCCGGGCGCCGTCCGCCCGGAACCCCCACCGCGACGCGAGCGCGTCCACGATCCGCATCCCGCGGCCCGTCTCCGCGCCCGTCTCGTCCTTCACATGGGGGCGCCCGCCGGCCGCGCCCTCATCGGCGACCTCGACCCGGTGACCCCCGTCCCAGGCCAGGACGGCCACCGTCACCAGGCCGCCCTCCAGCCCGGACGCCGTGTGCGTGATCGCGTTCGCGACCGTCTCGCTCACCACCAGGACCAGGTCCTCCAGCGAAGGATGACCGGCCGCCACGCACCGCACGAAGCTCCGCGCGCACCCGACCGACCGCCGCACGCCCGGCAGCGTGATCTCCCCGATCACCACACGGTCCCGCGTCCCGACCACAGCACCGCCTCCCCGTCCCGGCCCCCCTCACGTCCGGAAGGCGGCCCGTCACCCTGGAGGTACGGATCGCGGCCCCTGTCCTGTTCACGGCGCGCGGCCGGGCACCGGAGGCGGCACCCGGGTCTCACGATGAGTCACTTAGAGTGACGTTGTGCGAGGTTCCGGGACACCACTGTGACGGCAGGGAAACGGGAGCATGCCCGCCCGCGGGGCAGGGGCCTGCTCTTCTCGGTGCGCGGGCGCGCGACTCTCATCACCGTCGCGGTGTCGGCGCTGATCCTGGTGCTCGCGCTGGTCCTGATGCTGCTGCTGGCGCGCGACTGGGCGGAGAACAGGGTCGCGCGCGAGACGGAGCGGACCGCCGAGCGGATCGCGTTCGGCCTGTCCAGGGGAACGAACCCCGGGATCATCGAAACCCGCCCGGACGAGGCGCAGATAGTGCAGGTCGTGAACCCGCAGGGAAGGGTGGTGGCGTCCACCGAGGAGATCCGCGGACGCCCGGCGCTCGCCACCGCCGACCTCGCGAGGGGCGAACTGCTGATCGACCAGCGGGTCTGCCCCCGCTACCTGCGCGAGTGCGTGTGGGCGTTCGGGCTGCGCCTCCGCACGTCCCCGTGGGGCCAGGACGTCATGGTCATCGCCGCGGCCCCGCTGCCCGGCCTGCTGAACTTGTGGCTGCTGCCCGTCCTCCTCTTCGGCCTGCTGGTCGCGCTGCTCAGCCTGATCGCGTGGTGGACGTGGCACACGATCGGGCAGGCGTTCGTCCCGGTCGACCTGATCCGTGCCGAGATGGCCGACCTCGACGAGCGGGGCCTGGACCACCGGGTGCCCGTCCCGGACGGCGGCGGGGGGATCCAGAACCTCGCCGAGACGGTGAACGCCACCCTCGACCGGCTGGAGGCGGCGGCGAACCGGGAGCGCCGCTTCGTCTCCGACGCCTCCCACGACCTGCGCAACCCGATCACGGGCCTCCAGACACGGCTGGAGGTCGCGCTGGACGAGCCGGACGACGCCGACTGGAAGCCGATGGTCCGCGGCGCGCTCCGCGACACCCAGCGCCTGAACGACATCGTCGGCGACCTCCTCGAGCAGTCGCGGCTCGACGCCCGCGCCCCGCAGCCGGTGGAGCCGGTCGACCTCGCCGCCCTGGTCCGCCGGGAGGTCGGGCTGCGGACCGCCGGCGTCCCGATCCGGATGCGCCTGGAACCCGGGGTGGTCGTCCGCGCGAACCCGCTGCGGCTGAGCCGCGTGCTCGGCAACCTGCTGGGCAACGCCGAGCGGCACGCCGACTCGCGCATCGAGGTGACGGTGGCGCGGGAGGACGGGGACGCGGTGATGCAAGTGCTCGACGACGGCTCCGGCATACCCGCGGAGTCCCGCGAACGCGTCTTCGAGCGCTTCGCCCGCCTCCCCGAGTCGCGGGAGCGGGACCCCCACGGCACCGGCCTCGGCCTCCCCATCGCCCGCGAGATCGCCGAGATCTACGGCGGCTCCCTGCGCATCGCCGACTCCCGCGCGGGCGCCCGGTTCGTCCTGCGCCTCCCGCTGGTCACCGGCGACGGATCTGCCCGATGACGCTGGACAGGCCGTCCGCGCCGTGCCCGGCCTCCACGGCGCGCCAGAACAGGTCCCGCAGGGCGGTCGGGCCCGCGGTATCGATCCCCGCCTCCCGGGAGGCCTCGACAACGTGGTCGGCACCGACGGCCTGCATGCGGAGGGTGTTGTCCCCACCCGGGGAGACGCCCGCGTCGATCTCCTCCGTGAGGTGCTTCAGAAAGCCCATCGGCCCTTCGCCACCGAGGGCGAGCAGCATGGACGCCGCGAACGGACGGAAGCGCTGGGCGGGCACGCCCGCGGTGCCCAGCAGCGCCACGGCGTGCATGTAGGCGGTCAGGGTCGACCAGAAGAGGTACAGCTGCGACTGGTAGTAGAGCATCGACAGGCCCGGGTCCTCGCCGACGAACGTGACGTCCCCCAGCTCGCCCAAGGTCTCGCGGTGGCGTTCCAGTACCTGCTCCGGGCCGCTGTAGAAGACATACGAACCCGGTTGGCCGATCCCCGGCGGAGGCACCATGATCCCGCCGGTGAGCAGGACGCCGCCGCGCCCGGACGCCCACTCGCTCGCGCGGCGCAGTTCGGCCGGGCTGCCGGAGCTGAGGTTGGCGATCACGCGTCCTCCGAGGTCCGCGCCGTCGAGCGAGTCGCGCATCGCCTGGTAGTCGGTCTGGCTCACGACGACCAGCTCCGAGGCCGCCAGGGCGTCGGCGGCGGTGGGGGCGAGGACCGCGCCGGCCTCCACCAGGGGGGCCGCCTTTGACGCCGTCCGGTTCCAGACCGTGGTCGGATGGCCGTTCTCGAGGAACGTCCTGGCCATGGTCGCGCCCATGGGTCCGAGGCCGATGACGGTCACCGGGGTGTTCACAAGTCCTGTGCTCACATGTCCTCCTGTGTGCTGTGTTCCCTCCACACTCGTCTCGGCCGCTACGGAACTGCCGCGGGTCTGTCCGTAGCGGTGGCTACGCTGACGGCGTGCGATTCGGGGTGCTGGGCCCGCTCGCGGTGTGGACGGACGCCGGAGCGCTCGTGCGCGTACCGGAGGTGAAGGTCCGCACGCTGCTGGCCGTCCTGCTCGCCGAGCCCGGGCGTCCCGTCCCCGTCGACCGGCTGATCGACGCGCTGTGGGGCGACCGGCCGCCCCGCAACCCCGTCGGCACCCTCCAGGCCCGGGTCTCGCAGCTCCGGAGGGCGCTGGAGGAGGGCGAGCCCGGCGGCCGGGGCCTCGTCGCCGCCCGCCCGCCCGGCTACGTGCTCGACGCCGGTCCGGAGGCGGTCGACGCCGGACGGTTCGCGGCGGCGCTCCGCCGCGAGACCGCCGACCCCCTCGCCCGCAAGCGGCTCCTCGGCGACGCCCTCGCGCTGTGGCGCGGCCCGGCCTTCGCCGACTTCGCCGACGCCGGGTTCGCCCGCACCGCGATCATCGAGCTGGAGGAGGCGCGGCTCGCGGCCCTGGAGCGGCACGCGCAGGCCCGGCTCGACCTCGGCGAGCACGCGGCGGTGGCGGCCGAGCTCGCCGCGCCCGCGGCCCGCCATCCGCTGCGCGAGCGGCTCCACGCCCTGCACCTGCGCGCCCTCCACCTGGCCGGCCGGCAGGGCGAGGCGCTCGCGGGCTACCACGAGCTGCGCGAGCGCCTCGCCGAGGAGCTGGGCGCCGACCCGAGCCCCGAGCTGGCGGCGCTGCACCTGTCGATGCTCGCGGGCGGCTCCGCCCCGCCGCCGCGTCCGGCCCCCCGGCTGCCCGCCGCGCTCGACGAGCTGATCGGGCGTGAGGGCGCGGTCGAGCGGGGCCGGGCGCTGCTCGCCGAGCACCGGCTGGTGACCCTGACCGGGCCGGGAGGCGTCGGCAAGACGCGGCTGGCCGTGGAGATCGCCGCCCGGTCGGCCGCCGACCACCCGGACGGGGTGTGGATGGTCGACCTGGCCACCGGCGACGACGTGGCCGGGCAGGTCGCCCGGGCGCTGGGGCTGCGCGAGGAGTCCGCCGGGCGGCCGCTCGCCGACGCGCTGCGCGGGCGGCGGGCGCTGCTCGTCCTGGACGACTGCGAGCGCGTGCTCGAACCGGTCGCCGAGCTGGCCGGGCGGCTGCTCGCCGACGCGCCCGGCCTGCGCGTCCTCGCGACCTCGCGCGAACCGCTCGGGATCGCCGGGGAGCGGCTCCAGGTCGTCCCGCCGCTCGGCCTGCCCGGCCCCGACGCCTCCCCGGAGGCGCTGCGGGAGGCGGGCTCGGTCCGGCTGTTCGTCGCGCGGGCCGCCGCCGCGTCCCCCGGCTTCGCGCTCGACGGCCGAACCGCGCCGTGGGTCGCGGCGATCTGCCGGCGCCTGGACGGGCTGCCGCTCGCGCTGGAACTGGCGGCGACCCGCGTCCGTGCCCTCGGGGTGCGGGAGCTGGCGGCGCGGCTGGACGACCGCTTCCGCGTGCTGGCGGACGGGCGGCGCGGCGGCCCGGCCCGGCAGCGGACGCTCCGCGCGGTGATCGACTGGAGCTGGGACCTGCTCGGCGAGCCCGAGCGGGTCGCGCTGCGGCGCCTCGCCGTCCACGCGGGAGGCTGCACGCCGGCCGCGGCGGAGGCGGTCTGCGGCACCGGCGTCGAGGTGCTCGCCCGGCTGGTCGACCGCTCCCTCGCCGTCCGGACCGAGGAGGGCCGGTACCGGCTGCTGGAGTCGGTCGCCGCCTACGCCCTGGAGCGCCTGCGGGAGGCGGGCGAGGAGGACGAGTTCCGCCACCGCCACGCCCTCTACTACACCGGCTTGGCCGAGCAGGCGGCCGAGCGGCTGCGCGGGCCCGAGCAGGGCCACTGGCTGAACCGGCTCGACGAGGAGGCGGCGAACCTCGGCGCGGCGCTGGGCGGCGGCGCAGGCCTCCGGCCGGCGAACGCGCTCGCCTGGTACTGGTACCTGCGAGGGCGCTTCGAGGAGGCCCGCCGCGCGCTCACCGCGGCCCTGTCCGCCCAGCCGGAGGCGTCGCCCGCCAGGACCGAGGCCGCGACGTGGCTGACCGCCTTCACCATGCTGGTCGGCGAGGGCGCCGATTCGGAGGAGCTCCGACGGGCCGCCTTGGCCGAGCACCACGATCCGCTGGCGAAGGCCAAGGCCGAGTGGCTCCTGAGCCGCGTCCACTGGGCGTACGGGGATCTGGCCGAGAACGAGCGGCGCGTCGACCGCGCCCTGGCGGTGTTCCAGGAGCGAGGCGACCGCTGGTTCACGGCCGCCGCGCTGGCGACACGCGCCAAGCTCGCGGTCGGGCACGGCGACCTCGACTCCATGGAGCGCGACGCGGTGCGCAGCGCCGCGCTGTTCGCCGAGCTCGGCGACCCGTGGGGGCGGCTGGAGGCGTCCGACGCCCTCGTCCGGCACGCCGAGATCACCGGGCGGTACGCCGAGGCCGAGCGGATCCTGCGCGAGGGGCTCCGGCCGGCCGAGGAGCTGCGGATGTGGCCGGAGGCCTCGTTCCGGCTGTCGGGCCTCGGCCGCATCGCGCTCCTCACCGGCGGCCTCGACGAGGCCCGCGACCTGCACGAGCGGGCGCTCGACCTGGCGCGGCGGCACATGGCGCGGTCGGCCGAGGAGTTCGCCGAGGTCGGGCTCGCGCTCGTGGCCCGCGCCCGCGGCGACCTCGCCGCCGCCGAGGCCCACCTGCGCGCCCGGCTCGGTTGGCTGCGCGGCATCGGAGGGACGGCGGGCATCGCGTTCGTCCAGGCCCAGCTCGGCTTCGTCGCCGAGGAGCGCGGCGACGCCGAGGCCGCGCTGGCCCTGCACACCGACGGGCTCGCCGCCGCGCGCGCCGTCGGAGACCCGCGCGGGATCGCCCTCGCGCTGGAGGGGCTGGCCGGGGCGCGGTCCCTGGCGGGCGAGCACGCGGCGGCGGCGGAGCTGCTCGCCGAGGCGGGCTCGCTCCGCGAGGCGGCCGGGGCGGCGCTGCCGCCCGCCGAGCGCCGCGACGTCGAGCGGATCGCCGGAAGAATCGGCGGGGCGGCCGGCGTTGTCGCCGTCAACGGCGAGAGGAAGACATGAGCGAGGACCTCGGATACGGGTGGCAGAGCGAGCTTCTCGACCTGCCCGCCTACCTGAAGCGCGTCGGCCACGACGGCGACCTGGCCCCAACCGGCGCGACACTGCGCGCCCTGCACCGCGAGCACGTCACGTCCATACCGTTCGAGAACCTGGAGATCATGCTCGGACGGCCGATCGACCTGTCGCTGGACGCCGTCCAGGCGAAGCTCGTCGGACGGCCGCGCGGCGGCTACTGCTACGAGCACAACCGGCTGTTCGCCGCCGTCCTGGAGAAGCTCGGGTACGAGGTCACGGCGCTGGCAGGGCGGGTGACGCTGGGGGCGGAGAAGGTCCTGCCCGCCACGCACGCCCTCCTGCACGTCCGCCCGCCGGACGCGTCGCGCGACGAGCCGGCGTGGCTGTGCGACGTGGGGTTCGGCGCCGGCCCGCTGGAGCCGCTGCGCCTCGTGGACGGCGAGGAGGCCGACCAGGACGGCTGGGGCTTCCGGCTCCGGCAGGGCCGCACCGTCACCGCCTGGACGCCGAACACGACGGGCTGGGAGATGCACCAGCGCGGCCCGGAAGGCTGGATCCAGCGGCACACGTTCGTGCTGAGCGAGGCCTTCCGCATCGACTTCGAGGTGGGCAGCTACTACGTCTCGACCAGCCCGCGCTCGCCGTTCACGACCCGTCCCTTCGCGCAGAGGTTCTCAGCCGACGCCCTCCACGTGCTGGACGGGACGAAGCTGACCCTCACCCGCCCGGACGGAAACGTCGAAACCCGCACCCTCGCCCCCGAGGACCTCCCCCAAGCCCTGGCCGACGATTTCGGAATCGTCCTGGAAGACGAGGACCCCGAACGCCTCGTCGAGCTCGTGCGAGCCAGAGGCTAGCCATCAGTGCGGCCCAGAGCCGCTCGGCGGTCATCCGGCCTGCGGGAAGGCTCATCTTGTCCCGGGCCCGTCGGAGACAGGACCGGCCCCGCGAAACGCGGGGCCGGTCGATTACGTCCGGGCGCTCAGGAACGACTGAGCGCCGCGGCTGAAGCGGTCACACGACGCGCTCGTCCTCGTACACCTGGCACTGGCGGCCGTCGGCGTTCTTGTTGATGCAGGTCCGCCGGGAGTACTCGTGGTCGCCGACCATCCTGATCTGCGTCACGGGGTCCCAGGTGTGCTCTCCGCCAGGGGGGGCAGTGAAGCCGCACTTGGACTTGGGCTTGGACATGGCGATGCCTCCTTGGGTTTTGTTTGTGCTTCTTGCCGTCGACCGTCGGTGTTCGAGGCTGCACGTCATCGTGTTCATGATCACTATGATCCGGAGCGAGCGGTCACGGACCGGGAGCGCCCGGGGCGAAACGATCGATTTGATCGTTGAAGCGGCGCCCGGCGATCAGATCCCTCACCAGCCCGAACCCGTCGCCAGCCAGACGGAGCTTGAACTACCCCAGGTCCAGGTGGGCGAGTTCGGTTCTCGCGGTGATGCCGAGCTTGGGGTAGGCCTTGTAGAGGTGGTAGCCGACGGTGCGGGGGCTGAGGAACAGCTGCGCGCCGATCTCCCGGTTGCTGAGGCCCGTCGCGGCCAGCCGGGCGACCTGGAGTTCCTGCGGGGTCAGCCGGGCGGCGAGGTCGTCGCGGGCGGGGCCGCCGCGTCCGGCGGCGAGGCTCTCCCCCGCCGCGCGCAGTTCGGTTCGGGCGCGCTCCGCCCACGGCGCGGCGCCGAGCCGCTCGAACGCCTCCAGCGCGGAGTGCAGCCGGGCCCGGGCGTCGTTCCTGCGCCGCGACCTGCGGAGCCACTCCCCGTACAGCAGCTCGGTGCGCGCCTGCTCGAACGGCGTCCCGCCCTCGCGGTGCAGGGCGAGGGCACGCGAGTACGCCGGGTCCGGGTCGTCAGGGTCGAGAAGGGCGGTACAGCGCGCCGCTATGGCCTGCACCCACGGCTGCTGGGTCTGCGCTGCCCATTCGCCGTACCAGGCGGCGGCGTCCCGCGCGCGCTCCGGGGCACCGGCTCTGACGGCCGCTTCGACCAGATCGGGCAGAGAGGCGATGACGCCTTGGCGGTTGGGCCCGGCGACGACGTCAGCGAGACGTTCCAGGGCGGCCTCGTACCGGCCGAGCCCGAGGTCGAGCAGGCTCCGCGCGGCGGCGGCGTGCACGCTGCTCGGCGGGACGCCGCGTGACAGCGCCTCCTCCGTCAGTTCCAGGCAGCGCCCCTCCTCGCCCCTGATCGCGGCGAGCTGCGCCAGGCTCGTGTCGAGGTAGACGCGGATGCGGTGCTGGCCGGTGTCGGCGGCGATCCGCGCGCCCTCCGTCGCGCCGGTCAGCGCGTCGCGGTGCCTGCCGAGGATCAGGTCCGTCCGGGACCGGAGCATCAGGACGGGCGCGAGCAGCCCGATCGCGCCCCGGTCGCGGAAGCGCCGCTCCAGCTCCGCCGCGACCTCGGCCGCACCCCGCACGTCGCCGATCATGAGGTGCCACATGCCCGCGCGGATCCGGTCGCGCGGCGCGTAGCACATGCTCATCGCGTCCATCAGCTCGCGCAACGCCGTCACGCCCTCCGCCGGGCCCGCGTCGGCGAGCGCGGTCGGGTTCTGTCCGGCGAACACCCGGCTCAGCGCCCGCAGGTGCGGCGTGTTCGGGACGCCGAGGCGCACGCCCTCGGCGGCGATGCCGTCCATCGCGGTGAAGTCCCCGGCGTTGGCCGCGGCCGCCGCGGCCTGAAAGAACAGGTAACCGGACGTACAGAGATCGAGCGGCGCGACCGACGCCGCCGTCTCGGCGAAGAGCCGGTAGGCGTCCCTGCCCCGGTCCTGCTCGTCGGCGAGGGACGCCCTGATCAGCGTCAGCTCCGCGCGGGCGAGCGGGTCCGGCAGGTCGGCCTCCGCGCGGGCGGCGAGCTCGACCGCGCGCTCGGGCAGCCCCGCGTCGGCGGACGCCCGCGCCGCCGCCGCCAGCCGCCGGCCGCGCTCGGCCCGGTCCGGGGTGAGGCCGGCGGCGGCCTCGTACATGGCCGCGACGGCCGCGTTGCCGCCCGCGTTCCGCTCGGTCTCGGCGGTCTTCTCCAGGACGGTCGCGACCCGCTCGTCGGGCTCGGTCACCGAGCGGGCCAGGTGCCAGGCGTGGTGGCACACATCGCCGCGGTCCAGGTACGCGTCCGCGAGCGCCCGGTGCGCCGCGAGGCGCTCGCCGAGCGTCGCCTCGCGGGCGGCGGCGGTGCGGATCAGCGGGTGCCGCACCTCCAGCCGTCCTTCGCGCGTGCTCCGCAGCAGGCCCGTGCGCTCGGCGGGCTCCAGGTGGTCGACGGGGGAACCGGCCGCCGCGCCGAACCGCTCGGCCGCCTTCACCACCACCCCCGCGTCGCCGAGGTCGTCCACCGCCACCAGCAGGACGAGTCGCCGCGCCGGCTCCGGCAGCGCGGCGATCCGCTCGGCGAACGACCGCAGGATCCGCTCGTACGCAGACCCGTGCCCGCCCTGCCCCGGCAGCTCCAGCAGCGCCAGCGGGTTGCCCATCGCCCCGGCGAGGATCTCCCGCCGGACGTGGCCGGGCAGGTCGGGGGCCCGTTCGGCCAGCAGCCCGGCCGCCGCGTTCTCGTCGAGGCCGCGCAGGCGCAGTTCCGGCAGCCCCTGGGCGTCGAACTCCGGCGCCGCGCATTCCGGCGCGACCGCGTCGCGAGCCGCGAAGACGACCGCGATGGGCTCGGCGTCCAGGCGGCGGGCGGCGAACAGCAGCGCCTCGGCGGACGAGCCGTCGAACCAGTGCGCGTCGTCGACCAGGCAGAGCAGCGGCCGCTCCTCGGCCAGGTCGGACAGCAGGGTCAGCACCGCGAGCCCCACGAGGAACCGGTCGCTCTCGGCGTCGGGGCCGCCCATGTTGAGCGCCGCTCGCAGGGCCTCGGCCTGGGCGTACGGCAGGCCGTCGATCCGGTGGAGGTGGCGGCCGAGCAGCATGTGCAGGCCCGCGTACGGCATGCCGCTCTCGCTCTCGATGCCCGTCCCGCGCAGGACGCGCATACCGTCCGCGGCGCCGGCGGCGTGGTCGAGGAGGGCGGACTTGCCGATCCCGGCCTCGCCGCGCAGCACGAGGGCCGCGCTGCGCCCGGCACGGGCCCGGCCAAGGAGCTCGTCGATCGCGGCCAGTTCCCCGTCCCGCCCGTACAGCATGCGTTCACCCTACTCAGCGCATCGCCCGCGGAGACCGGCCCCGCGACCCGCTCTCTGCCGCCCGGATGGTTGAAGCCCTCAGCTCGGGTATCGCCCGGAGTCGGAGCCCGACAGGAGTCGGGCGTTCACCGGAGGACACCGACAGGGGGTCGTGTCATGGCCGAGCAGGCCACCAAGGAGAACGTCGTCGATCTGCTGCTCGCGCAGCACCAGGAGATCCGCCAACTCGCCTCGACCGTGGAGAAGAACCACGGCAAGGTCCGCAAGGACGCCTTCGACCGGCTGCGCAGGCTCCTCGCCGTGCACGAGACCGCCGAGGAGGAGGTCGTCCACCCGTTCGCCCGGCGCGCCGCCGATGACGGCTCCCAGGTGGTGGAGGCGCGGCTGAGGGAGGAGAACGAGGCCAAGGGCGTCCTGTCCGAACTGGAGAAGATGGACCCCGAGTCGGCCGAGTTCGAGGAGACGTTCGCCCGGTTCCACAAGGACCTTGACGCGCACGCCTCGCACGAGGAGAAGGAAGAGTTCCCCCGCATCGCCCAGAAGGCGACGCCCGAGCAGATGCGCGGCATGGCCGCGGCCGTCAAGGCCGCCGAGGCCGTCGCCCCGACCCATCCCCACCAGGGGACGGAGTCGCCCACCAAGAACCTGGCGCTCGGGCCCGTGGCCGCCGTCGCCGACCGTGTCCGCGACGCCATCGGCAAGGCGCGCGGCTGACCGTCCAGGGGCGGCCCGGGCGGGCCGCCCCTTCCCGAGGAGGTGCCATGACCGACCGCAAGGACGACCAGGACAAGCCGCTCGCCGACCGGCGCGCCGAGGCCGGCGCGCCGCAGGAGGACGACGCCGACGTGGGGGCCGAGCACACGCCCGGCCCCACCGACCCGCCCATCGCCGAGGCCGAGACCCCGGGCGGCGAGGACGACGGCTACAGCCCGCAGACCGAGGTCCCCTGACCGCCGCCCGAAGCGCCGGTCATTCGCTGTCGTCCCGGTCGGCGCCGACCGTGACGCCGAGGACGTCCTCCAACTCGCTCGTGACGGCGGCGAACTCCGGGATCGAGCCCGTCCCCTCCAGCGTGAGCGTCACCACGGTGTTGCCGGGGCGGCGCCGGTCGGGTTCGCGCCGGTCCCGGCGCTCGTCGCGCCCGCGATCGGAGTCGTCCGGCAGGTAGTCCCGGTCGACGTTGACCTCGAGGATCACGAAGCCGCGCTGGGTGGCCTCCGTCAGGACCTGCCGCAGGACGCCCTGCCCGTCGCGGTAGACGATCCGCATCCGCGCGACCCCGGTCCGGCTGTACCGCTCCAGGGGCAGCCGCTTCGTGAGCCCGGTCAGCCCGTAGACGACGAGGAAGTGGATCGCGGTGACCGCCACCGCGAGGACCGGCAGCCCGCCGCCCGCCGCCATGCCCACGGCCGCCGTCACCCACACGACGGCGGCGGTCGTGAGTCCGCGCACCGCGTCCCGGCGGACGAAGATCAGTCCACCGCCGATGAAGCCGATGCCGGACACGATCTGCGCCGCGACCCGGGAGGGGTCCAGCGAGACGTTGCCCGGGACGTTCTCGAACCCGTACTTGCTGACCAGCATGAACAGGGCCGCGCCGACGCCGACGAGGGTGTGCGTGCGCAGTCCCGCGCTCTTGTTGCGCAGCCCCCGTTCCAGCCCGATCGCGGCCGACAGCACCATGGCGAGCAGCAGCTCGCCGATCTCCACCCAACCCTGCCCGGGGGACAACTCGAACACGCCCGTACCACCCCTCCCTCTTCCGTTGTCAATCCGCCGCACCCGGGCCCGAACGACACGGGGCCGGACAGCGCCGCTCACGCGGCACCACTCGCCCGGCAGCAGACGGGAGGCCGCCCCGGACACTCTCCGGGGCGGCCTCCGGCCTGCTGCCTAGGTCGGGTGCGGCGGCTTCTGGCCCGGCGGGGTGCCGCCGCCTTCGCCTCCGCCCCTGCCTCCCTTGTCGGTGCCGTGCGCGTGGCCCTTCGCCCTCGTCGGCTTCGGGTCGGTGGCCTCGGGCGCCGGCTCGTCGGTCACCGCGGTCTTCTCCGACCGCCGGATCTCGGGCTGCTGCGGGTTCGGCATGCTCTCGCCTCCTATGCGCTGGACGGCTGGGGACGCAGCGGGTCGTGGCCCACGCTCATGAGCGCGTGCCTCCACTCCTCGTCGCGTTCCGCGTTCGGAGGCCGGCTCTCTAGGCGGTCCTCCACGAAGTCCACGACCTCCTGCATCACCTCCCCGTCGCTTTCGGTCAGGTCGACCTTCCGCTTGCGCAGTACGTCCACCACGCGGGCGCCCAGCTCGGACACCCCGGGGCCGCGGCCGTCCGCCGGGAACGCCTCCTCGCCGGAGGCGTCCGTGAGCAACCAGGTGCGAAGTTCGTCGGAGGTCATGTTCACCAGCCGGTGGAAGTCCTCCCAGGCCAGCTCCACCTCGGGCGATACGCGGTTGTTCATAGGCAAAACTCCCTGTACGCGTTCACGCCCGCCGTACCCCGAAGACCGGTGCACCATTCGTGCCAGCTTGTGGTTACTTGACCCTGAACCGCCCTCGTTACAGCCGGGGCCGCGGGGGAACACGACGTCCATGGACCATTCGGAAGCCCCCGTTCTGGACGCCCTTGCCGCCTACCACCGCGAGGAGCAGCTTCCCTTCACCCCTCCCGGCCACAAGCAGGGCCGCGGCGCGGACCCGCGCGCCCGCCGGGTCCTCGGCGACGCGGTCTTCCGCTCCGACGTGCTCGCCATCTCCGGCCTAGACGACCGGGAGTCGGGCGACAAGGTGCTGGAGCGCGCCCAGGAGCTGATGGCGGACGCCGTCCGCGCCGAGCAGGCGTTCTTCTCGACCTGCGGCAGTTCCCTGTCGGTCAAGAGCGCGATGCTGTCGGTCGCGGGTCCGGGCGAGAAGCTCCTGGTCGGGAGGGACGCGCACAAGTCGGTCGTCTCCGGGCTGATCCTGTCCGGCGTCCGCCCCATCTGGGTCGAGCCGCAGTGGGACCCGGAACGCCGTCTCGCGCACCCGCCCGCGCCCGAGGCGTTCGCCGCGCGGTTCCGTGAGCACCCCGACGCGCGGGGCGCCCTGGTCACCAGCCCGACGCCCTACGGGACCTGCGCCGACCTCGCCGCGATCACCGCCGTCTGCCACGGGCAGGGCAAGCCCCTCATCGTGGACGAGGCGTGGGGAGCGCACCTGCCGTTCCACGACGACCTGCCCACCTGGGCCATGGACGCCGGTGCCGACGTGTGCGTGACGAGCGTCCACAAGATGGGCGCCGGGCTGGAGCAGGGATCGGTCTTCCACCAGCAGGGCGACCTCGTCGACCCGGCCGTCCTCAAGGCCCGGGAGGACCTGCTCGGCACGACCAGCCCGTCCGTGCTGATCTACGCGGGCCTGGACGCGTGGCGGCGGCAGATGGTGGAGCACGGGCACGCCCTGCTGAGGGACGCGCTGGACCTGGCGTCCGACGTCCGCGAACGGGTCGCGGCCATCGACGGCTTCGAGGTCCAGGGCCGGGAGGAGTTCACCGGCCCGAATCTCTCCCACGACCTCGACCCGCTGCCGCTCGTCATCGACATCACCGGCCTCGGCGTGACCGGCTACCGGGCCGCCGACTGGCTGCGCGAGCACCACCGCGTGAACCTGCACCTGGCCGACCACCGGCGGATCAGCGCGCAGCTCACGTTCGCCGACGACAAGGAGACGACCGACCGGCTGCTCGCCGCCCTGCACGACCTCCGCGCCCACATCGACGACCTGCGCGGGTCGTCGCCGACCGTCCGCGTGCCGCCGCCCGAGGAGCTCCGGCTCGAACTCGTCGCGCTGCCCCGGGACGCGTTCTTCGGCCCGGCCGAGCAGGTTCCCGCCTCCGAGGCCGCCGGCCGCGTCTGCGCGGAGATGCTGACCCCGTACCCGCCCGGCATCCCGGCCGTCCTGCCGGGCGAGCGGATCACCCCGCCGGTCCTGGACTACCTGCGCTCCGGCGTCGCCGCCGGAATGGTCATACCGGACGCGGCGGACGGCACGCTCGACAGCGTGCGGGTGTTCGTCGAGAAGTGACCCGAGCACCGCAGGGCCCTGCGGCGGGTGGAGCCGCCGCCTGCGGCGGGTGGAGCCGCCGCCTGCGGCGGGGCGGCGCTGTGGAAGACTCCTACCGGCGAAGACGGTGAGGTGAGGAGCGTCATGGAGCTGGTCCACTCGGGCAAGGTGAGGGACGTCTACGCGGACGGCGATGAGCTGATCCTCGTCGCGTCCGACCGGGTGAGCGTCTACGACGTCGTCCTGCCGACGCCGATCCCCGACAAGGGGAAGATCCTTACGCAGCTGTCGCTGTGGTGGTTCGAGCGGCTCGCCGACATCATCCCGAACCACGTCGTGTCGGCCACCGACGTGCCGCAGGAGTGGGCCGGGCGCGCCATCCGGTGCCGCCGCCTCACGATGCTCCCCGTCGAGTGGATCGCGCGCGGCCACCTCGCCGGGCTCGGCCTCAAGGAGTACCAGAAGTCGGGCACGGTCTCGGGCGTCCCGCTGCCGGACGGCCTGGTCGAGGCGTCCCGGCTGCCCGAGCCGATCTTCACCCCGACCACCAAGGCCACCGAGGGCCACGACGAGTTCATCACCTACGACGACGTGGTCCGCAAGATCGGCGACGACACCGCCGCCCGGCTCAAGGACGTCACGCTGGAGATCTACGAGCGCGGCGCCGCCCTCGCCGCGGAGCGGGGCATCATCATCGCCGACACCAAGCTGGAGTTCGGCCGCGCCGCCGACGGGACCCTCGTCCTCGGCGACGAGGTGCTCACGCCCGACTCCTCCCGCTTCTGGCCGGCCGACCAGTGGGTGCCCGGCCGCCCGCAGCACTCCCTCGACAAGCAGTTCGTGCGCGACTGGAGCAGCACGCTCGACTGGGACCGCACCCCGCCCGGCCCCGTCGTCCCCGACGAGGTCGTGGAGGCCACCCGCGCCCGCTACGTCGAGGTCTACGAACGCCTGACCGGCACCGCCTGGAGCTCCTGACCGCGCGGCGGACGTGCCCGGGGCCCGGCGGGCGTCCCGCCGGACCCCGGAGCCGGACCGTCAGCGGCCCTGGAGGCCGCGGACGTTGTCGCCGAACGTCCAGCCCTTCGACCCGTCCCAGTTGAGGGACCAGGTCATCAGGCCCTTCAACTGGCCGTTGAAGTGGTTCCACGCCTGGCCGACCAGGCTCGGCGACATGTGGCCGCCGCCCGCGCCCGGCTGCGCGGGAAGGCCCGGGGCCTGCTTGTCGTAGGGGACCTTGATGGTGGTGCCCTGGACGGTCAGGCCGTTGTTCAGGCACTCGGTCTGCCTGACGAAGCCCTCGACCGTCCCGGCGGAGTAGGAGTCGCCCGAGCACCCGTACATGCTGCCGTTGTAGTACTGCATGTTCAGCCACCACAGCCGGCCGTTGTCCGCGTACTTCTTGACGATCGGCAGGTAGGCGCCCCAGATGGAGCCGTAGGTGACGCTGCCGCCGGTCACGTACGCGGTCTCGGGTGCCATCGTGAGCCCGAAGTTGGACGGCATCTGGGCGAGCACGCCGTCGATGATGCGGATCAGATTCGCCTGCGACGCCGACAGCCGGGCGATGTTCCCGCTGCCCGACAGGCCCGTCTCGATGTCGATGTCGATCCCGTCGAAGTTGTACCTCTTCAGGATCGGCACGATCGTCTGGACGAAGCGGTCCGCCACGCTGCTGGAGCTGAGGTCGATGCCCGCCGTCGCCCCGCCGATCGACATCAGGATGGTGGCGCCCGCCGCCTTCGCCGCGCACATCTGGGCGGGGGTGGCGACCTTGACCGTCGAGTCCATACCGTCCTCCCACAGGACGGTGCCGTCCGAGCGGATGACGGGGAACGCCGCGTTGATCACGTTGTAGCCGTGCCGCCCGATCAGCGGGTCGTCGATCGGCGTCCAGCCGAACGGCGGGTGGACGCCGTTGGACGCGCCGTCCCAGTTCTCCCAGTACCCCTGGAGGATCTTGCCGGCGGGCTTCGACTTCACCGCGCAGGTGCCGTCCCCGCCCGGCGGCGGGGTCGTCGGCGGATCGGTGGTCGGAGGCGTGGTGGGCGGCGTGGTCGGTGTGTCGCAGGGGCCGAGGTCGCGCCACAGCGTGGGTGTGGACGCGGGGTTCCAGCCCGCACCCGGGTAGGCGGTGTGGGCGACGAGGGCCTCGTAGCCGCGACCGGTGTAGGCGACCTTGTCGCCGACCTTGTAGGGCGTGCCCTCCGCCCAGGCCGGATACGTGCAGGCGATCGCGGCCGCGGGCTGGGCCGACGACGGCGCGGACACGGCGACCAGCGTGCCGAACGACAGGACGGCCGCGGCGGCGACCGAGGCCAGTGCGGCGCCGGCGGCGGACCGTCTTTGCCTGGATCGCCTGGGATCGAGGTACGCGTGCTTGAACTTCACGGGGGACGACTCCTCAGCAGAGCGGGACACAGAGGAGCCGGTGCAAGAGCCGAACAAGCCCCGTGGGGACGGGACTCTCCCAGAGCAAGGCACATACGACCGGCGTGGACGCCAGTTAGAGACTAACCGCCCCATCCGACCCCGTGAAGGCCCCTCAGAGGCCGCCGGCGCGCCGACGCACGCCCACCGCGGTCAGTACGGGGGAAGGATGCCGCGCCGCAGCGCCGCGGTGACCGCCGCCGTGCGGTCCGAGACGCCCAGCTTCTCGAACGCCCGCAGCAGGTGCGTCTTCACCGTCGCCTCGCTGATGAGCAGCTCCCGGCCGATCTCCGCGTTCGTCCGGCCCGCGCCGACCAGGCGCAGCACCTCGATCTCGCGCGGGCTCAGGCCGCCCGGCGAACGCATCCGGGACACCAGCCGTGCGGCGACCGCCGGGGCGAGCGCCGTCTCCCCGCGCGCCGCCGCGCGGATCCCCTCGGCCAGTTCCCTGCGCCCGGCGTCCTTCAGCAGGTACCCGGTGGCGCCGGCCTCCACCGCCCGCAGGATGTCCGCGTCGTTCTCGCAGGTGGTGAGCACCACCACCCGGCAGGCCGGGTGGCGGGCCAGCAGGTCCCGCGTCGCCTGCACCCCGTCGCCGTCCGGCATCCGCAGATCCATCAGCACCACGTCCGGCTCGCACGCCCGGGCCGCGACGACCGCCTCCGCCGCCGACCCGGCCTCGCCCGCCACCTCGATGCCGTCCTCCGCGCCGAGGATGCCGCGCAGGCCCTCCCTCACCACCGGGTGGTCGTCCACGAGCAGTACCCGGATCATGCCGGCGCCTCCACGGTGAGCACGGTGCCGGAGCCCGGCGCGCTGCGGATGGTCAGGCGGCCGCCCGCCTGCGCGACCCGCTCGCGCATTCCGGCCAGGCCGAAGCCCGTCAAGGCGGTCAGGTCGAACCCGGCGCCGTCGTCCGAGACCTCCAACCGGACCCCGTCCGGCAGGTACCGCAGGCACAGCGCCGCCCGCGCCGCGCCCGCATGCCGCCGCACGTTCGCGAGCGCCTCCTGGGCGCACCGCAGCACGACCACCTCCGTACCGGCGGGCAGCCGCCGCGGCTCCCCGGCCAGCTCCCACGAGGTCGCCGCGCCGGTCTCCTCACCGAGCCGATCGACCAGCCGGCGCAGCGCGTCCGGCAGCGACGAGCCGGCCAGTGCCGCCGGCGGCTGCGCGCAGACCAGGGCGCGCGCCTCGGCCAGGTTCTCCCGGGCGGCGCGCGCCGCCCGCTCCCGGTGCGCCCTGGCCTGCTCCGGCGGCGCCGCGTCGGCCGCGTCCAGCAGCATGAGGATGCTGGTGAAACCCTGCGCCAGCGTGTCGTGGATCTCCATGGCCAGCCGCTGCCGCTCGGCGAGCATCCCCGCCCGCCGCTGCGACTCGGCCAGCTCCTCGCGGGTCGCGGCGAGCTGCGCGAGCAGGTCGGCGCGCTCCCGGCTCTGCTCGATGATCCGCTGGATCCACCAGGCGAACCACGCCCCGAACACCACGCCGAGCACCACGACGCCGGCCGTCACGACGCCGCCGGGGCCGGGCGCACCGACCGCCTCGACCAGCGGCACCGCGTTGAACGCCGCCAGCGCGAGCACGCCCCAGCCGACCGGCAGCAGCATGAAGGACTGCGGGACCAGCGCGAACAGCACCATCGAACTGGCCAGCACGGTCAGCTGCGCGGTCATCAGCAGGGCCAGCACCCCGAACAGGTAGCAGACGGTCCGGGCCGGCACAGGGCTGCCCCGGCGAGCCCCGCGCCCGACCAGGAGGTACCACGGGACGAGCGCGCACAGCGCGGCGATCGACACGGCGCGGCCGGTGCCGGCACCCGTGATCCACACGGCGGCGACCGACCCGGCCAGCGCGAGCCCGTAGTACGCGTCACGCATCAGCACCCCCCGCGTCCAGGCATGCTGGTCCGGCACGTGGGACAGGGTCTCCGACACACCGACAAGCATGCCGCACGGTCAACCCGCGCGGAGCTCCCGGTACGCGGCGGCCAGCGCGTGCGCCGCCCCCCGTCCCTCGACCTCGATCTTCTCCCCCTCGGCCAGCACGATCGCGACCTGCTGCCAGCTCCGCCCCGGGGTCACCGTGATGTCGGTGACGCGGTCCAGCGAGACCTGACCGACGTGCTCGCCGACCCGGTTCAGCATCGGGTCCGCGCGCCAGACGTGCAGCGCGTCCTCCGTGATGCCGAGGATCATCGCCCCGTCGAGCGGCACGTCGGTGCGCGCGGTCAGCCGGTGCGCGGCGGCCCGCGCCGCCGGGCGGGCGATGAGGTAGTTGCCCAGGGGCGACAGCATCCGCGCCGGGCCGAGGACGGTGTCGACCCGGGCGTACACGGCGGCGAGGAGGGGCCGGTCGGTCTCGGCGGACAGGGCGGGGACCAGTTCGTCGTCCTTGAGATGTCTCATGCCGAAAGCATCACTGCCGGCGCGGCCGTCCGGTGTCGACCGGACGTCGACTCCCGTGTCCACCGATCGACGGACGCCGAGCCCGCGACGCCGCCCGGGGCCGCTTGGGCCCTCGTTCAGAAGGCGGCGAGGTCGTCCGACGGGACGATCTCGACGCCCAGTGGGGCGAGGGAGATCGGGATCAGCTTGAAGTTGGCGATGCCGAACGGGATCCCGATGATCGTGAGGCAGAGCAGGACGCCGGTGACGAGGTGCCCGAGGGCCAGCCACCATCCCGCGAAGATGACCCAGATGACGTTCCCCACGAAAGACCCGACGCCCGCGTCCCGCCTGGGGACGGTCGTCCGGCCGAACGGCCAGAGCACGTAGGCCGCGATGCGGAACGAGGCGATGCCGAACGGGATGGTGATGATGAGGATGAAGCAGATGATTCCGGCGAACACGTAGCCCATCGCCATCCAGAAGCCCGCCAGGACCAGCCAGAGGATGTTCAGCAGCGTGCGCACGAGAACCCCCCGATAGTAGGCAAAACAGTTATTTCTCCCCGGGCCCGCCCTCAAACCGGGGGCGGAGAGCCCCGGCGCGGAGATTGCAGCGGCCTGCCCGCGCTTGACCTTGCCACAGTGACAAGGCCTTCACTGGAGCCGAGGAGGTGGTCCCGATGGCCATGCCGCGACAGGGCACGGAGACGGACATCGTGCGGGCTTCCCGCGGGCTCGAGGACGGCCGCTCGTCGGTGCGGCTGCGCGCGGCGATGGCGGTCGGAACGTCCCCCGACCAGCGGTTCGTCGACAGGCTCATCGAACGCTGCGCGGTCGAGCCCGACTTCCACGTGCGCGACATGCTCACGTGGGCGCTCACCCGCCACCCGGCGTCGTCGACCGTTCCGAGGCTCGTCGAGGAGCTCCGCTCGGATCGTCCGCAGGCCCGGAGCCAGGCGCTGCACACGCTGTCCAAGATCGGGGACCGGAGCGCATGGCCCGCGATCACACGGGCGCTCCTGTCCGACGCGGACGACGAGGTGGCGCGGGCGGCCTGGCGGACCGCGGTCGCCCTCGTGCCCGAAGGGGAAGAACCCGGATTGGCCGCCGTTCTGGCGACGCAGCTCGGGCGCGGCGGACGCGAGGTGCAGCTGAGCCTCAGCCGAGCGCTGATCGCGCTCGGCGAGGTGATCACGCCGATGCTGCGCGCCGCGAAGAGGGATCCGGACCGCCGTGTACGCGCGCACGCGATCGCCACGGAGCGGCTGCTGCGCGACCCGGAGGCGGGATTCGAGTTCGCGATCGAGGAGGCGAAGCGCGTCGTGGCCCTCGGCACGACCGCCCAGGAGGGGTGACAGGCATTGTTGATCGGCGAGGTGGCCCGCCGCTCCGGGGTCAGCGCCCGCATGCTCAGGCACTACGAGTCGCTCGGCCTGGTGCGGCCCACGGGCCGTACCGGCGCCGGCTACCGGGAGTACTCCAGCGAGGACATCCGGCGGATCTTCCACATCGAGAGCCTGCGGTCACTGGGGCTGTCGCTGCGCGAGGTCGGGCGCGCGCTCGACGATCCCGGCTTCGCGCCCTCGGACCTCGTGGACGACCTCGTCCGCCGGACGCGGGAGCGCATCACGAGCGAGACGGAGCTGCTCACGCGCCTCCACCGGATCGACGCCGCGGAGCCCGCCGACTGGGAGGACGTCCTCCAGACCGTCGCCCTCCTCCAGGCGTTGAGGTCGGAGAGCGCCGGGAAGCGGCAGCACGCGGCCCTGTCCTCGGCCGAGGAGATGCCGGTGCCGGTGGAGGCGCTGGTCGAGGCGGCGCTGAGCGAGACGGACCCCAACGTCGCCGGGGCCCTCCGATGGGCCCTGGCGCAAGCGGGCGATACCTCGTTGACACCTCTGGCGGAGGGCCTCGACTCAGCGGACGCCGAGGTGCGCAAACGCGCCGTCCAGTCGATCGCCGAGATCCCGAGCGAGAGGGCGACCGCCGTCCTGAGCGACGCGCTCACGAGCCCTGACCTCGTGGTCCGCCGATACGCGGCTCTGGCACTCGGCCCCCGGGGCGTCGAGGACGCCGTCCCCACGCTGATCGACATGATCGCCGACGAGGCCAACGACGTCGACGCCGCCGACGCCCTCGCCGCACTGGCCGGCCGCCCCGCCCTGGCGGACCAGATCGCCACCGCCCTCATAACCCGCCTCGCCCGCGCCGCCGCAGATCCCCCCGCACGACGACGCCTGACACAAGCACTCGCGGACATCCCGGGAACGAAGGCGTCCCACGCCCTGGCGGAACTGTCACAGGACGAAGACCAGTCCGTCGCACTGACCGCGAGCTACATCCTCAAACTACGCACCGGCCAATGACCTCCCGTCCCGGTCGAGCCAGCCCGAACGCCCCTCGCCGGGCATGAGCGAGAGGCGTTCTCCACCGCGTTCAGTGGCAGTGCTCGGCCGTCCCGACGACGGCCCAGAGGACGATGACGCCTCCCGCGAGCCACTGGCTGTAGGTGGGCCAGCACGCCGTCTCGATCGCCAGCAACGCGCGCTTCGCCCGGTCCCGGCTGACCACCCACTCCGGGACGCGCGGATCCGGTCGTCGCGGGCTACCGGGAGCTGCTGGCCTCCAAGCCCGGACACAATGCCAGCACGTGAAGGTTCTCGCGAGGCGCCGACGGGAACGTCACCGAGGGCGATGGGCCCGGATGTCGACAGCGCGTCCATCGGGATCGCGAGCCGTCATCGTCCATTGCGTAGGCAGCGTCTCGACCTGTCCGACAGGGTGCCCGGCTTCCAGAATCCGTTCGCGAAGCCGGCGCAGCTGGGCGTAAGTACCCACGCGCAGGCCCCAGCCCGCCCGGTTCAGGGGATCGAGATCGAGGGCGGGGAGGGCGGCCGTTTCTACGATCATCAGATGGTCGGCCCCGCCGACATCGAGGACTGCGATCCGGGGATCGGCGGCGGTCGCGGCGCGCTCGAACGCGAGCGTCGCCCCGAGCAACTCCGTGTAGTACGCCACGAGCTGGTCGAGTCCGGTCGTGGACAGTGTCACATGGTTGATTCCGAGCAGATCGGTCATGATCGTCCGAGCGTAATCCGGCCACGCCGCGATCTCGCGCCTGGAATCCAGGGGCGGCAGCCGCGAAACGGCCAGTAGCCGCCGCTTCACCGCCCCGATGAGGTCGTGAGCCCCCGCAGTTTCCGGACGGCGGAGCGCCTGGCGACCGCCGGCCCGTTGATCTAGTGTCATGCCGGTCCAGCGGGCCTTGGCGCCTCGAACCGCGTGACGTTAGGAGTCGATGCCGGGATGACGGCAGGGCGACCGGTGCCCACCCAGGACGACGTGCTCGGGTACTTCGACACGCTGTCGAACTGGGGGCGGTGGGGCGACGACGACGAGCTCGGCACGCTGAACCACATCACGGACCACGTCCGCCTCGCGGCGGCGCGGGCCGTGCGCCACGGCAGGAGCGTGTCGTGCGCATGGGAGGTCGCCGTACCGGGGGACATGGAGCGGTCGACGACGGCGTGCCCGTGCGCCGCCGACATGCCGGGTGCCGAGAACATGCCGGGCGCCTTCCACAACGATCGGCGCTGGGGCTTCTCGTCCGATCGACTCGGCATCACGTTCCACGGCAACACCCTCACCCACGTCGACTCGCCGTGCCACATTTTCTGGGACGGCGCGATGTACAACGGGCGGCCGCACTCCCTGGTGGACGCCGCGACGGGATCGGCATGGGCGGCCGTCACGGCGGCGGCGAACGGGATCATCACGCGCGGCGTCCTGCTGGACATCGCGAGGGTCCGCGACGTGCCGTGGCTGGAACCGGGGCAGGGCGTGTTCCCCGAGGATCTCGAGGAGGCCGAGCGCCGCCAGGGCGTGCGGGTGCGACCCGGTGACGCGGTGCTCCTGCGGACCGGCTACGGCCGCGTCCGGCACGAGTCCGGTGAGGCCGGCGGTTTCACACAGGCCGGCTGGCACGCGTCCTGCCTGCCGTGGTTGCACGAACGGGAGGTCGCGCTGATCGGAGCCGACACCCCTCAGGACGTCCAGCCGTCGGGGTACGAAGACGTGTTGATGCCGGTCCACGCCGTGAGCCTCGTCGCGATGGGGCTGTGGCTGCTCGACAACTGCGACCTGGAGGCGTGCGCGGCGACGGCCGCCGAGCTCGGCCAGTGGGACTTCCACCTCGCGGTCGCGCCGGTCCGCTTCGCCGGTACGTCCGGCAGCCCCGTCAACCCGATCGCCACGTTCTGACCGCGGACCTCGCGCCCTGCCGGAACCGCGGGTCACGGCCTCGGGCTGTTCTCCAGCCAGCCGGGGAGGGGTTCGCGGGATTCGAGCCAGGCCGGTGGGATGCCGTCGATCCCGGTGCCGGCGGCGATGATGCCGCCGACGATCGCGGCGGTGGTGTCCATGTCGCCGCCTGCCGTGACGCAGGCCCGGACGCCCGCCGGATAGTCGTCCAGGTGACGGGTGGCCGCCCAGAGCGCGAACGGGACGGTGTCCTGGGCGGTGATGCGTGATCCGTTGCCGAGGGCTTGCGCCGCTTGTTCGGGCGTTGCCCTCTTGAGGCCGCGGGCGCGTTCGAGGCCGCGCCTGACGTAGGTTCCGGGGACGTGGTCGAGTGCCGCCTCGATCAGGTTCCCGGCGGTCCCGTTGGCGGCGAGGGACGCGGCGACGGCGACGGCCATGGCGCCTGCGACTCCTTCGACGTGGGCGTGGGTGATCTCGGCTTGGAGGGCGGCCTCCGCGGCGGCGCGTGCCGGGTCGCCCATGCAGAACGCGCCCAGAGGAGCGACGCGCATGGCGGCGCCGTTGCCGTAGGAGCCGTTGCCGCCGAAGGACTCGGCCGTGGCGGCCCGCCACGGGTGGCCGTCCCGGATGCGTTCGAGGAGTTCCAGGGCCCCGGCGCCGTATCGGCGGCCGGTGTCCATGCGCGTGGCGAAGGAGGCGGCGAGAGCGTCCTGGTCGATGCGTCCGTGACGGCGCAGGCAGGCGACGACCGAGCAGGCCATCTCGGTGTCGTCGCTCCACTCCCACGGCGGCGACGGAAGGTCCGCGGCGGTGAGGTGCCGGTTGGCACGCAGGAAGAACTGGTCACCGAACGCGTCACCGACCGACAAGCCCGCCAGGGAGACGTGCATGGACGCGGCCGCGCGTTCGGGAGCCGGCGCCGGGCCGCGTTGGTCGTGGTTCATGGCGAGGGTCCCGAATGTCGTGGAAGCGCGGCGGATGCCGCTTCGCGGCAGCCTATGCCGGGATCACGATCTTCAACGCGGAACGCTGGACAGTTAATTAGCTAATCGCCATAATGCTTGGGTGCTGGACGTGGAGCTGATCAAGGCGCTGGCCAACGACAGGCGCCTGCTGATCCTGGAGTGGCTGCGTGACCCCGAGCGGCACTTCGCGCCGCAGCGCGACGGCGACCTGGTCCGCGACGGGGTCTGCTCGCTGTTCATCGCCCAGAAGCTGGGCGTGAGCCAGCCGACGTGCGGCGAGCATCTGCGGGTGCTGTCGCGGGCCGGGCTGGTGCGCGGCAAGAAGATCAAGCAGTGGGTGTTCTACCAGCGCGACGAGGACCGGATCGCGCGGGCCAAGGAGTTGCTGAGCGGTGAGTGGTGAGCTCGACGGGACCGTCACGGCGTCCCAGGACCTCGATCTTCACGAACGCCTCGTCCGGGACCTGGACGCCGCCGGGGCGCGGTACCGGCTGATCGACCACGCGCCCGAAGGGCGGACCGAGGTGGTCAGCGAGCTTCGCGGGCACGACGTCGCCCATGCCGCCAAGTGCCTGATCGTCATGGTCAAGCTCGGCAAGAAGCGGACCCGGTACGTGCTGGCGGTGGTGCCCGGCGACGCCCGCCTGGATCTTCAGGCGCTGAAGGCTCTGCTGGAGGGCACCTACGTCGCCTTCGCGGGACGGGAGAAGGCCGAGCGGCTTGCCGGCAGCGTCAGCGGCACCGTGCTGCCCTTCAGCTACCACCCCGACCTGGAGGTCATCGCCGACCCGGCGCTGCTGGAGAGTCCGGAGCTCTACTTCAACGCCGCCCGGCTGGACCGTTCGATCGCCCTGGCCACCGCCGACTACCGGCGCCTCGCCTCCCCCCGGATCGCCCCTATCACCCTCGCGCCCTGACCCGCCCGTCCGACCGATCACTCGCCGGGCGCGGACGGCGGGAACCGTTCCGGCTCCGGGCCGGTCCGATCACGGTGATCACGGAAGGGGCTCCCATGGAGAAAGATGCCGGAGAGGCCGAGTTCCAGGAGGCGAACTCGCTCCAGAAGCAGGGCCGGACGCGCGAGGCCGAACCGCGGTTCAGGGCCGCCGCCGAGGCGGGGCACACCGGCGCCATGCTCAAGCTCGGCGTGCTGGTCGTGGGCCGGGACGAGGCCGAGGCCGAGCGGTGGTGGCGCGCGGCGGCCGAAGCGGGCGAGAGGGTCGCGCAGCTCAACCTCGGCATCCTCTGCTCGGAGCAGGGACGGGACGAGGAGGCCGAAGGCTGGTACCGCAAGGCGGCCGAGGCCGGGGAGGTCGGCGCCCGGCACAATCTCGGGCTCCTGCTCATCGGACGCCGTGACGTGGAGGCGGCCGCCGAGCAGTTCCGCATCGCGGCCGACGCCGGGCACGCCGACTCGATCACCAACCTCGGTCTGGCGCTCGGCGAGATGGGCCGGGCGGAGGAGTCGGAGGAATGGCTCCGGCGCGCCGCCGGGGAGGGCGACGGCCGAGCGCTCAGCGCCCTCGCCAACCACCTCTACTCCCAGGGCCGGCGCGAGGAGGCCGACGCGTGGTGGGAGAGGGGGGCCGCCGCAGGCGACCCGGACTCCCTGTTCAACCTAGGCGTCCGCTGCGAGCACAAGAACGACATGGAAGGAGCGGAGGAGTACTTCCGCAAGGCCGGTCGAGCCGGGCATCCGCGCGGCGCGGCAAGGGCTAAGGCCCTGGCCAGCGGGATTCGCGAGAACGGCGCCCCCTACATGCCCGGCCTGTTCTGACCGGGCCTCAACGCTCCGACTGGGAGTCACGGCCCCGGCGCGGGCGGCCGCCGGGGCCGCGCCTCACTCAGCGGTCGGTCGCCCGGCCGGCCAGGTCGGCGCCGTCGTGGCCCGGCAGTAGCCGCGGGAGATGTCGAGAACGTGGCGCGGGCTCCGTCCCAGGGTCACCAGCGGCCGCGCACCGGCCGCGCGATCAGAAGCTCAACAACCTCACCAAGTTCGCCTCGGCCGACCGTCCGGCCGCGCCCGCCTCTAGGGGAGGGCGGTGAGCTTCTGGTGGAGGAGCGCGCGTTCCCGCTCGTTGGCGGCGAGCTTGATCGCGCGTTCCAGTTCGGTGCGGGCTTCTTCGGGACGGCCCAGGCGGGTCAGGAGTTCGCCTCGGACGCTCGGAAGGAGATGGGAGTTCGCGAGGGCGCCCGAGGCCGCGAGGCCGTCCACGATGGGAAGGGCGGCGGCCGGGCCGCCGGCCATGGAGACCGCCACCGCCCTGTTGAGATCGACCACCGGGGAGGGCGCCAGGCGGCTCAGGGCCTCGTAGAGCAGGACGATGCGGTCCCAGTTGGTCTCGGCCACCGAGGGGGCCAGGGCGTGGCATTCGGCGATCGCCGCCTGGAGACCGTAGGGGCCGAGGCCGCGGCCCGCCTGCTCCGCGCGGGTGAGGGCGGCGCGTCCTCGCTCGATCGCGGCGCCGTCCCATCGGGTGCGGTCCTGGTGCTCCAGGAGTACCGGCTCGCCGTCCGGTGCGGTGCGGGCGGGGAAGCGCGCCGCGGTCAGCTCCAGCAGGGCCAGCAGGCCGTGGACCTCCGGCTCGTCCGGCATCAGCCGGGCCAGGACCCGGGCCAGCCGCCGCGCCTCGCCCGCCACGTCGAACCTGATCAGCTCCCCGCCGGAGCTGGCCGTGGAGCCCTCGGTGAAGATCAGGTAGACGACGTTGAGGACGGAGGGGAGGCGCCTCGCCCGGTCCTCGGCCGTCGGCGCCTCGAACGGCACCCGGGCCGCACCGAGGGTCTTCTTCGCGCGGGTGATCCGGGCCTGCACGGTGGCGGTCGGGACGAGGAACGCCCGTGCGATCTCGTCGCTGGTCAGGCCGCCGACCACCCGCAGCGTCAGCGCGATCCGCGCCTCCCGCGCCAGGACGGGGTGGCAGGAGACGAACATGAGCGCGAGCACGTCGTCGTCGATCCGGTCGGGGTCCCAAAGCACGTCGTCGGCCTCCTCGGGAGGGCTTCCCGCGGCGACGCCGCCCTCCCCCAGCTCGTGGGCGAGGGCGGCGTACTTCTCGTCGAGGGCGGAGCGGCGGCGGAACGCGTCGATCGCGCGCCGCCTGCCGACGGTGAGCAGCCACCCCGAGGGGTTGCGGGGGACGCCGTCGCGCGGCCACGTCACGAGCGCCTCGGCCAGCGCCTCCTGGGCGAGGTCCTCGGCCAGGGCGAAGTCGCCGGTGTAGCGGGCGAGGCCGCCGACGATCCGCGCGGACTCGACCCGCCAGACCGCGGCGACGGCCTCGCGGCCGGTGGGGTCGCCCGTCACAGCTGGCCCGTCGCCTCGCGCCACGCCCGCTCCTTCTTGATCCACTCGTTGTCCTGCGGGAACTCGTCGATGGTGGGGACCCGGCGGATCTCGGTCTTGAAGCCGGCCCCGGCCGGTGCGCGCTTGGCCCACTCGACGGCCTCCTCCTTCGAGGCCACGTCGAGGATGTAGAACCCGCCGAACAGCTCCTTCGTCTCGCCGTAGGGGCCGTCGGTGACCGCGGGCGGCTCGGTGGAGTGGTCGACCACCACGCTCTCGGACGGGTCGTCGAGCCCCTCCGCGGCGAGCAGCACGCCGGCCTGGATCAGCTCCTGGTTGAACCGGCCCACGGTCTCGATCATCTCGGCGTGGTCCGTCTCCGCCATGCCCGCGTACGCCTCGTCGGTCGCCCGCATGATCAGCATGTACTTCATTTCCGTGTCTCCCTGTTCCTCCGGACCCCTCCCTCGGGACCCTCTCATCCCTAGGTCGAACGGAGGACGGCCGTAATCGACACGCCCCCAGCATTTTTTCCCGGAGACTCCGACGAGAACGTTCCGCCTGGTCGAACCGCGGACCACGGACCGGTGTGCGCCCTCGCCGGGACGGCGACGCCGCCCCGGGTCAGCGGTTCGGTTCCCGAGCCGGGCGACCGGCAGGCGTCCTTCCCGGCCCCCGCGCCGTGACGATCAAGGCCGCGGCCGTCATCGCGGTCAGGATGCCCCAGGCCGAGGAGAAGCCGCCGGTCATGTCCTTGAGGAGGCCGAGCCCCGGCGGCACCAGGACGATGGCGATCTGGTTGGCGGCCATGGCCAGGCCGAGGACCGATCCCGTCCTGTCCGGCGGGGCCGATTCGGTCACGTAGGCGACCCACGGGCCGTACCAGCCGAGCCCGAAGAAGCCGAGCCAGACGAAGACGGCGCACGCCGCCGCGGGCGAACGGCCGAGCGGCGTCATCAGCACGGACATTCCGGCGATCACCGCGACCATGCAGGCCATGACGGCGACGTAGCGTCCGCGTCCGCTGCGGTCGCTCCAGGCCGCCAGGCAGATGCGGCCGGCTACGCCCGCTCCCTGCGACGCCACCAGGACGAGCGCCGCCGCGCCCGCCTCCACGGACGTCCTCTCGTGGAGGTACAGCACGGTCAGGATGCCCACCCCGCACTGGACGGAGATCAGGCTCGTCCCGGACAGCACGATCGTCACGAGGGACGTTTCGCGGTGCGTCCGCTTCCGGAGGCCCGGCCGCGGATCGACCGGGTCCGGCGGCCGGGCGGGCGGCCGGCGGTAGAGGCCCATGAACCCGCCCGCGCCGAGCAGCGCGACGAGTCCGCCGGTCAGGAGCGCCGCGCGCCAGCCGAACGCCCCGGCGACGAGGGGCAGGACGGCCGAGGCGAGCGCGCCGCCCAGGGGCAGGCCCGCTTGGCGGACGCCCATCGCGAACCCCCGCTGGGACGCGTCGAACCAGGACGCCACCGACTTGCTCCCGCCGGGTTGCACGGTGCTGTACCCGGCGCCGACGACCAGCAGGACCAGGAGCAGGGACGCGTAGCCCGGCACCGCGCTCCCCGCGCACAGAGCCGCACCGACCAGGCAGGCCCCGAGCCCGACGACCCAGCGCTCGTCATGGCGGTCCAGCAGCCTCCCGGCCACCACGAGGCCGGCCATGGGCAGCAGCTGCGCCGCCGAGATGAGCAGCCCCAGCTGGGCCGTGCTCAGGTGCAGGTCGCGCTGGAGGTGGAGGCCCATCGCCCCGATCCCCTGCACGAAGAACGCGGAAGCGGCTTGCGTGAACGTCGCGATGCCGAGGATGGTCCACCGGTACCGCCAGGCACCGGACGCCCGCGCGGCGACGCCGTTCGCGGATGAGGCGACCGCCTGCTGCACCACGGGGGGTCGTCTGTCCTGATCCATGGGGACCAGGGTGATGTAATGCCTTTATGCACCTCAACCCTTACGGCGCGGACGCCGTGAACCTGGCGGCCGAGCTGGCCAACCGCCGTCCGGCGAGCCCGCGCGAACTCGCGGACCGCTGCCGCGCCGCAGGGCTGGCGCTGGAACAGCCGGTCGCCCCCGATGACCTGGAACGCGTCAACGCCGCACTGGACGCGTGGGAGACGGTCGTCGACACCACCGGCGAGCACGAGCGCGCCGCCCTGGTCAACCGGATGCTGGCCGCGAGCGCCGCCCACCCCCGGCTGACCGACCACACCGGCGGCGGCTGGCACCTGCACTACCGCGACGAGGACCAGTCGCCCGGGTCGCTGCTGTGCACGCTCATCTCCGTCGGGACCGCGCTGCACCTCGTGGGACGCGGCATGAACAGGCTCCAGCGCTGCGCGGTCGCCGAGTGCGGTGTGATCTTCGCCGACACCTCCCGCACGGGACGCCGCCGCTACTGCTCCCCCAGATGCGGCACCCGCGACGCGGTCCGCAGGCACCGCGCACGGACCGCACCGGACGCGGCGCAAGGGGGACGCCCAAGCCCGAGCGGGCGCTGACTCGGCGGCCGGCGGAAGCAGCGGAAACGCGACGGACGCGCGTTTCCGCCGCAAGGGCCTACCCGGCGGAGGCGGCGGTGCCGAAGGGGTTGTCCAGGACGTAGCGCCAGCGGCCGTCCGGGCCCCGGCGGGCGACGTCGGTGGCGGTGCCCTCCAGGCGGACCGGGCCCTCCTCCCCCGCGCCCTCGATCACCCAGTCGACGATCAGCAGGGCGAGCTCGCCCGAGGTGTAGACGTGGCGGGGGCTGACCTTGATCGGCAGGCCGAGGGCCATGAAGCCGGCGTTCGCGGCGTGGGCGTCGGAGCCCGTGAGCGGGGTGCCCGGCTCGGGGACGAACACCGCCCCCTCCTCGTACAGCTCGGCGATAGCCGCCGGGTCCCCGCTGTTGAAGCGGTCGGCGAACACGAGCACGACGTCCTCGGGGCGTTCGGCCAATGGGCGCATCGTCGTTCCTTCCGGGTAGACAGGATCGGGAGGCGAAACGCTAGGAGGCGCTCTCGTGACTCACCAAACGGTCAGCCATCCGGGGCTGCCCGACGATCCGCGCGCGAACGCGGCGGAGCCCACGCCGTCCTGTCCGGTGGAGATCACCATGAACGCGCTGCGCGGGCGCTGGACGACCCTGGTGGTCCGCGAGCTGCTGCGGGGCGACCGCTCGTACAGCGAGCTGCGGCAGGCCCTCCCGACGCTGTCCGACAAGGTGCTGACCGACCGGCTGGCGCATCTGGTCGAGACGGGCGTGCTCGAACGGGAAAGGCGGGCGGGTTGGCCGCCGCGCACCCAGTACGCGCTCACTCCGCAGGGCCGCCGGCTGGGGCCGGTCCTCCAAGCTCTCTGGGACTGGGGCGCCGAGCTCTAGTCAGGTGAGGAGGCCCCTGACCAGGTCGCGGTAGGCGTCCTTCATGGGGAGGTCGCGTTCGGTGCGGATCCGGCGGCGGACGGCGGTCACGTCCGTGCCCCGGATGGGGTCGTGCCCCGTCTTCTCGTAGGTCTCCCACCAGAACCCGACGCCGCGCCGCTGCCAGACGGGGACCTCGTTGAAGTTGACGCCGCGCGAGAACAGCAGCTCGTTCTTGTCCGCGGCCGACGTGCGTTCCAGCTCGCGGCTGGCCTGGCGCGCGGACATGCCCTCGCCGCGCAGCGTCCAGTAGCACCAGCCGTTCAGCGCGCAGCGCGCCGCGTCGGCCTGGCGCCAGGACAGGTAGTCGACCACGTCGTCCAGACCGGTGCCCATCCAGACGCGGGCGTCGAAGACGGCGGGCTCTCCCGCGGCGTGGGTGAACGCGGCGGTGGCGATGCCAGCCGACAGCGAGACGAGCTTCTCCACCTCGCGGCCGAACAGGTCGAAGGCGGGGTCGAGGACGACGGAGATCTCGTCGCTCTCGGTGTAGGCGTAGCGTCCGCCGAGTTCGGTGAGCAGGGCGGTCGCGGCGTCGGTCATGAGCGCGGAGAAGCGCGGGTCGAAGGGCTTGTCGAAGCGGGTCTCGGTGTAGCGGGAGAAGGAGCGGCCGTCCACGCGGACGACGGCCCACGCGCCGGGGAGCAGCGTCAGCGAGTGGAACCACTCGCGCGAGCGCATGCGCGCTTCGAGATCCTTCATGGGGGGAGGTCCTTCATGGGGTGAGGGCGGCCACGAGGTCGGCGGCAGGGGTCTCGGTGGTCTCGCGGAAGGATTCGCCCGCCCAGAGGTTGACGCCGTCCGGGTCGCCTTGGGCCGTCGACGCCCTGCGCAGCGGCGCCGTCATGTAGTGGATGTCCGGGTAGGCGGCGGGCGCCTCCCCCGAGTGCTCGGCGAGGAAGCGGTTGACGAGGCCGCGGGCTGGACGTCCACTGAAAGCCCTGGTCATCGCCGTCGAGGTGAAGCGGGAGTCGGCCAGGGCGGCCTTGTGGAGGTCGCTTGCGCCGCTCTCCGGGCAGCGCAGGAAGGCCGTCCCGAGCTGGGCGGCGACGGCGCCGAGGGCCAGGACGTCGGCGACGTCGGCGGCGGTGGCGAGGCCGCCGGCGGCGATGAGGGGCTGCCGGGTGGCCGCGCGGACGGCCGGGACCAGCTCGCGCAGCGGCGGCAGGTCGTCGAGGACGTTGGCGAACGAGGCCCGGTGGCCCCCGGCCTCGGGCCCCTGGAGGCAGAGCGCGTCGGCGTCGGACGCGCGGAGGGCCTCGTCCACGGTGGTCACGGTGACGATGACGGTGGCGCCGCGGTCCTTGAGGGCGCGGACGACGTCCGGTGCCGGGCAGCCGAACGTGAAGCTGACGAACGCCGGCGGGTCGGACACCAGGTCGGCGATCTTCGCGTCGTAGGCGTCGTCGCGGGCGCCCGGGGTGCCCGGCTCGACGCCGAGGCGGGCGGCCTCGGGGGCCAGGCGGTCGCGGTAGGCGGCGACGGCGGCCGGGTCGACCACGTCCAGGGACGGCATGAAGACGTTCATCCCGAACGGGCGGGACGTCAGCTTCCGCGTCGCGGCGATGTCGGCGCGCATGGCCTCCGGCGTCCTGTACCCGGCGGCGAGGAAGCCGAGGCCCCCCGCCTCCGAGACGGCGGCGGCCAGCTCAGGCGTCGACGGCCCGCCCGCCATCGGCGCCTGCACGATCGGCAGTTCCGGCCACATGGCGCTCACCTCGGTCCGATCGATCCGACTCCCGGTCACTACGCACGATAATCGCGGGGGACCCCGCCGGGTGACGCCGGGGTCGCACAGGGAAGGGGGTCGGCATGCGGGTGCTGCTGCACTACGACATGGACCACGAGGAGCCCGGGCTCGACATCGCGAGCTGCTCGGAGCAGGACGACGCGCGGTTCGCGGAACTGCTGGCGGACACCGAGGTGCTCTGGCACGTGCTGCGCCCGGTGACGGCCGCCGACATGGACCGCGCGCCGAGGCTGAGGCTGATCCAGAAGCTCGGCACCGGCGTGAACACCATCGACCTCGACGCGGCGGCCGACCGCGGCATCGCGGTCGCGAACATGCCCGGCCGCAACGCGCAGGCCGTCGCGGAGACGGCGCTGCTGCTCATGCTGGCGGCGCTGCGGCAGGTCGTGCCGTTCGACGCGCGCACGCGGCGCGGCGAGGGCTGGCCCGCCGACCGCTCCCTGTTGGGCGGGGAGCTGGCCGGACGGACGGTCGGACTGCTCGGCGGCGGCGAGATCGCGACGCTGCTGCGCGGGATGCTGGAAGCGGTCGGGGCGACCGTGCTCTACACGACCCGAACGCCCCGGAGTGACGATCCGTCCTGGCGGGAGCTCGACGAGCTGCTCCGCGCGAGCGACATCGTGTCGGTGCACATCCCGTTGACGGACGAGACCCACCATCTCCTGGACGGTGAGAAGCTCGCGCTGCTGCCGGAGGGCGCGATCGTGGTGAACACGGCGCGCGGCGCGGTGATCGACGAGGCGGCGCTGGTGGCGGCCCTGGAGTCGGGGCGCCTGGGCGGCGCGGGCCTGGACGTCTTCGAGAAGGAGCCCGTCGGCGCGGGCAACCCGCTGCTGGCGCTCGACACCGTCGTCGTCATGCCGCACGTGGCGTGGCTGACGCGCGAGACGTGGAACCGCTACTTCGAGGTCGCCGCGGAGAACTGCCGCCGCCTCGCGCGCGGCGAGGCCCTCCTCCACCGTGTCGTCTGAGGGAGATCCAGGCATCAGCACGCGTCGGCCGCCGCTCGGATTCCGGATGCAATGCGGAGGGGCCGCTCCACCGCGGTGGAGCGGCCCCAGTTCAGGCGGCCATCCCCGGACCCTTGAGAAGTGCGAGGTGTTGTTCGAGGAGGGCGACCAACATGGCATGGGCGGCCGTCATTGTCTCATCGGCCACTGCCCAGGCCCGGAGAGCGGTTTTCCGGGCCTCAAGTGCGTCCTGCTTGGGCGCGCGACCGGAAATGGAGAGCTCGGTCCCGCAGCGTTCACTGACGCGCTCTGCCTCGTCGGCGAGATCCCTCGCCTCCTGGCGGATTCTCTCGGCCGTCCGGGCAGCCCTTTTGAGGCGAGTGGAGAGCAGGGCGGCCGCGTGATTGACGGCACCCCACTCTTCGTATTCGGCCCCACCGCGGGCGATCACCGCGAACCGGTCGGCGATTTCCCTTCCCCGCGTGAGTTGGGTGCCGGTCATCTGGCGGGCGCCTTCGGCGTCGGCGAGCGACTGGGAAGCCTGCTCTATCAGCTCCAAGATGACCCGGTCCGCCGGTATCGGCCCGCTTCTTCCGCCGACGTCGTTCGGGGGATTGCTGGTAGTCATGTGGGATCAACCTTTCGTTACGTACTGCACGAGGCAGAGCACCCCTGCTTGATCAGGGGGCTGACCAAGACCGTGCGGATCCGAAACGGAAGGGCAACCGGGGGACGTGTCGGCCGGGAACCGGGTCAGGGTCCGGCTGGCTCCCACCAGGTGAGGTTGGCGGCCGCGCGGGCCACCGGCTCGATGATCTCCCAGGCCTCGCTGATCAGCCCGTCCTCGATCCGCCAGATCTCTATGACCGCGATCTCCGGCCCGTCCGGGAGCCACCGCCGCGTGTGCAGCACCACGTGGCCGCCGTCGCCCAGCAGGTGGCGGACCTCGACCTGCATGCCGGCGAGCGGGATGAGCGCCGCCTGCACGGCGGCGAGCCATTCGTCCTTGGTCGAGAAGGTCGCGTCCGGCCGGTGGTGCACGAAGTCGTCGCTGAACAGCGGCCGGAGCCCGTCGACGCTGCCCGTGGTCATCAGTTCCGAAAGGGCCCGCTGGATGATGTCCTTGTTGGTCGTGGAATCGGGATTGGTGAGGGACGCGGAATCGGTCATGGACGCAGTGTTTCCGCGGCTCTGGCGGATTGTCGATGAAGTCCCATTTCATGGCGTCCCGTTCCACGATGAGTACGCTCGATGTCCGTGGACACGGTCGGGGAACTCCTGCGGCGGTGGCGGCATCACCGGCGGCTGAGCCAGCTCGACCTGGCGATCGCCGCCGACGTCTCCGCCCGGCACGTCAGCCTCGTCGAGACGGGGAAGTCCAACCCGAGCCCCGCCATGATCCTGCGGCTCGCGGACCGGCTCGACGTGCCGCTGCGCGAACGCAACCGGCTGCTGCTCGCGGCCGGCTTCGCGCCCCGGTACGCCGAGCGGCCGCTGGACGACGCCGCGCTGTCCGCCGCCCGGAACGCGGTCGAGAGGGTGCTCCGCGCGCACGAGCCGTACCCGGCGCTGGCGTTCGACCGCCGCTGGGACATCGTCATGACCAACCGCGCCGTCGAACCGTTCTTCGCCGAGGTCGACCCCGAGCTGCTCCGGCCGCCGGTCAACCTGCTCCGGCTCGGGCTGGACCCGCGCGGGCTCGCCCGCCTCGTCGTCAACCTGGCCGACGTGCGCGCGGTGTTCCGCTCCCGGGTCAGGCGCCAGCTCGCCGCCGCGCCCGACCCCGGCCTCGCCGCCCTCTACGAGGAGCTGCTGGAACCCGGGGCCGGGGACGCGCCGGCCGGCGCCGACGTCACGATCCAGATGGTCGTCCGTCTGGAGGGGCGGGAGCTGCGGCTGTTCTCCACCATCACCACGTTCGGCACCCCCATGGACATCACGCTGGACGAGGTCGCCGTCGAGTCGTACTACCCGGCGGACGCCGAGAGCGCCGCCTACTTCGAGGGCCCCGGGAGCGGGCTCACGGGATCAGGACCGGCTTGACCACCTTGCCGGACGTCGTGTCCGCCTCCGCCTCGTTGATCTGGGCGAGCGGGTAGGTCGCGACGAGCCGGTCGAACGGGAACCGGCCCCGCCGCCACAGCTCGATCATCCGCGGGATGAACGTGTGCGGGACGGCGTCGCCCTCGATGATGCCCTTGACCGTCCGGCCCATCAGCAGGAGGTTCGCGTCCAGCCGGTACTCGGCGGCGCCGACGCCGACCAGGCCGCAGACACCCGTGGTGCGCAGCGACGCGACCGCCGCCCGGACGACCTCGGGAACGGCCGTCGAGTCCAGCGCGAACTGCACGCCCTCGCCGCCGGCGATCGCCCGGACCTGCCCGGCGATGTCGTCGTCCGCCCCGTTCAGGACGTGGGTGGCGCCGAGTTCGCGGGCCAGGTCGAGCCGGGACTCGTGCAGGTCGACGGCGACGATCACGGAGGCGCCCGCGACCCGGGCCGCCATCACCGCGGCCAGCCCCACCGCGCCCGCCCCGAAGACCGCGATGCTGTCGCCCGCACGGACCCCGAGCGAGATCAGCACCGAGGCGGCCCCGGTCTGCACGCCGCAGCCGAGCGGCCCGAGCACCTCCAGGGGGACGTCCTTGCTCACCGGGACGACGTTGTGCGCGGTGCCGAGGGCGTGGCTCGCGAACGACGACTGCCCGAACCAGCGCGTGTGGACGGGCTCGCCGCCGGTTGTGGTGGCGCGGGGCGTCCCGTCCAGCGGCATCGCGAGCATGTTGAGCGCGGTCATCTGCGGGCAGGCCCCGGGCTTGGCCGCGCGGCAGTTGTCGCACGTCCCGCACGAGTCGAACGACATGACCACGTGGTCGCCCACGGCGGGGCCGGTGACGCCGGGGCCGACCGCCTCGACCACGCCGGAGCCCTCGTGCCCGAGGACGACCGGCTTCGTGACGAGGTCTCCGGGGACGCGGCCGAGCATGTCGGTATGGCACATCCCGGCGCCCGCGACCTTGACGAGGATCTCGCCTGGCCCCGGGTCCGCGAGGTCGAGCTGCTCGATCGTGTAGGGGGCGTCTGCGGCGCGCAGCACCGCGGCTTCGATCTGCACCAGGGGTTCCTTAGGCGAGGGAGTAGCGGATGGGGAGGCGCTTGAGGCCGCCGACGAAGGTGGTGGCGATGCCCACCGGCGACCCGGCGAGCTCGACGGAGCCGAGGCGGGGCAGCAGCTCCTCGAAGAAGGCGCGGACCTCGATGCGGGCCAGCGCCGCGCCCAGGCAGTAGTGGACCCCGAAGCCGAACGCCAGGTGCTTGTTCGGGTCGCGCCCGACGTCGAAGCGGAACGGGTCGTCGAAGACGTCCTCGTCCCGGTTCGCGGACGGGTAGGACAGCAGCACCGACTGGCCCTCGCGGATGGTGGTGCCGCGCAGGTCGTAGTCCCGCACCGCGGTGCGCATGAACTCCTTGACCGGCGTGACCCAGCGGATCATCTCGTCCACGGCGAGCGGCATCAGCTCCGGCTCCTTCTGGAGCCGCTCGAGCTGGTCGGGGTGCTCGATGAGCGCGTGCAGGCCGCCGGTGATCGTCGCGCTGGTCGTGTCGTGCCCGGCCGTCGCGATGATGACGTAGTAGGACGCGGTGTCGAAGTCGTTCAGCGGCTCGCCGTCGACGCGCGCGTTGGCGATGGCGGAGGCGAGGTCGTCGGTCGGGTGCCTGCGGCGCTCGGCCGTCAGCCCCTGGAAGTAGGCGAAGAAGTCGAGCAGGACCTGGAGCTTCTCCTCGTTGGTCGTGCCCCGCTGGAACTCGTCGTCGTCGCCGCCGAACAGCTCCTGCGTCAGCTTCAGCATGCGGTCGAAGTCGCTCTCCGGCAGCCCGAGCAGCGACAGGATCACATACAGCGGGAAGTGGACGGCGACCTCCCGCGCGAAGTCGCACTCGCCGCCGAGGTCGACCATCCGGTCGACGTACCGCTTCGCCAGCTCGCGGACGCGCGGCTCCAGGGCGCGCATCGCGCGCGGCCGGAACCAGTCCGCGCCGATCGCCCGGATGACCCGGTGGTCGGGGTCGTCCATGTGGACGAGCGTGCGCAGCGCGATGCCCTGCTCCACGCGCTCCCGGTTCAGCGCGTCGAACTCGGCCGTGCCGAGGATCGGGCGCGGCGCGTTGAGGAAGAGCTGGTGGTTGCGCTCGACCTCCAGGACGTCCTCGTGCCTGGTGACGCCCCAGAACGGGGTGTATCCGGGGGCCTCGACCCAGTGCACCGGTGACTCGCGGCGCAGCCGGGCGAGGGCCTCGTGGAACCGCCGGTCGTCGGCATAGGCCTTCGGGTCGGCGAGCGCCAGGCCCGCCTCGTCCAGGGTCAGCGTCATCGCTTCACTCCTCGGTCACGGCGGCCGCCCACCAGGAACCTACGGGCCCGAATCGCATTCGGTCAACGGCCTGCCGGCTGATGTCGAACGGGACCGCGCGCCGGGCGCGGCGGCCTACAACGGTCGCAGAAGCTCAGGGCGGGAGCGGGGTTTTCGGTGCAGGAGCCGGGCTCAGCGCGGGCCCTGGAGCTCGGACCTGGGACGGGGCCCTCCGGGGGCGGAGGCTCAGATGTCGGCGAAGTCGCCGTGCCGGCCGCGGCCGCTCGCGAACCTTCCGGCGCCCTTGATCGCCTCCTCCATCGAGCCGAGGCCGTACCGGTACTCGGCCTCGATCGCCTCGTCCTCGGCCAGGCCCTCCGCCTCCAGCGCGGACAGCCGGTCACCCCGCATGCAGGCCTGCGGGAACCGGGCCAGCTCGGCCGCCAGTTCCTCCGCCGCCTCCCGCGCCTTGCCGTGCGGGACGAGCCGGTTGGCAAGGCCGATCTCGAACGCCTCGCGCCCTTCCACGGGCCGTCCGGTGAGGATCAGGTCCATGGCGCGGCTCGCGCCGATCAGCCGCGGGAGCCGGACCGTCCCGCCGTCGACGAGCGGGACGCCCCAGCGCCGGCAGTAGACCCCGAACGTCGCCGTCTCCTCCACGACACGCAGATCGCACCAGAGCGCCAGCTCCATGCCCCCGGCGACGGCGTGGCCCGCGACCGCCGCGATGACCGGCTTCGACAGGCGCATCCGCGTGCAGCCGAGCGGCGCGTCGGCCGGGGGCGGGTCGAGGCGCGGGCCGCGGTCGGTGCCGACCGAGGTGAGGTCGGCGCCGGAGCAGAACGTCCCGCCCTCGCCCCACAGGACGGCGACGCTCGCGCCCTCGTCCGCGTCGAACTCGCGGAAGGCCGCGGCCAGCTCCCGCGCCGTGGCGCCGTCCACGGCGTTGCGCGTCGCGGGACGCGACATCACCACCGTCGTCACCGGCCCGTCCCGCTCGATCCGTACCGCCACGCGCCCCTCCTCGCCACCGACGAACCCGGCCACCGGACGAACCTAATCGGCCGTGAAGGCTCCGTCCGCCAGGTCCTCGAAGCGCTCGAGGTCGTCGGCCGGGGCGTCGATGCCGCGCAGCGGGCCCGGGTCGGCGAGGTGGTTCCGGGCGTACAGGCGCGCGACCAGCGCCTTGCGGTCCTCGCCGGAGTCGGCGCGCTCCCAGCCTGCCTGCTCCAGTAGCAACGCGGCCGCGTACACGTCGGCCATGTACTGGGCGAGCGGGTAGAGGCGGGCTTCGGCCACCGTCCTGTCGAGCCCGCGCCACTTCTCTATGGCCTCCCGGAGATGCCCGATGCTCTGCCCGACGAGCGCGGCCGTCTCGTCGTCCCCGCCGGGCGCCCGGTCGAGGGCCCGGTCGAGCCGTTCGAGGAACGGCTCGTGGGCGTTCTGCCGCTCGATCGCGCGGCGGACGTCCAGGCACAGGATGTTGTCGCCGCCCTCCCAGATGGGGTTGACCTGCGCGTCCCGGAGGATGCGCGCGACCGGCCACTGCTCGATGTAGCCGTTCCCGCCGTGGATCTCGATGGCGTCGCTCGCGGCCGTCACGCCCAGCCGGGCGGCCCGCAGCTTGATCAGCGCGGCCCCGAGGCGGAGCCGGGGACGCCCCAGGTACCCGTCGAAGACGAGCGCCTGCACCGCCTCGGTCTCCACGATCAGCTCGGCGAGCTTGCGGCGCATGAGCGGCTGGGCCCCGAGCGACGCGCCGAACGCCTCGCGGGCCTGCGCGTAGCAGAGCGACTCGACCAGGGCGCGCCGCGCGCAGCCGAGGCCCATCATGGAGATGCCGAGCCGGGCGCCGTTCGTCAGCTCCATCATGCGGGCGAGGCCCTTGCCGTCCCCGCCCTCGCCCGCGCTCGACGCCGGGGCCAGCAGGAACGCCTCCGCGTCGGTGAACTCGATCTCGGCCGACGCCACCGACCGCGTGCCGAGCTTGTCCTTGAGCCGCCGGATCCGGACGCCGTTGCGCGAGCCGTCCCGCCGCTCCCGCAGGACGAGGAACGGCGCGATGCCCCGGACCCCGTCCACGGCCCCCTCGGGCTTGGCGAGCACCACGAACGCCGAGCCGCCCGCGTTGGAGGCGAACCACTTGAACCCGTTGAGGCGCCAGGCGTCCCCGTCCCTGGACGCGGTCGACTCCAGCGCGCCGAGGTCCGAGCCGCCCGACCGCTCGGTGAGCATCTGCGCGGCCTCTCCGGACATCTCCCCGGCCGCGAACAGCTCCCGCACCCGCGCCCTGACGTCGTCCGGCGCGAACATCTCCGCCAGCCCCACGACCATGTCGCCGCCGGTGCCGAGCGCGCACGCCATGCCGATGTCGGCCTGGTCCAGCAGGTAGCTCCAGGCGACGCCCATCGGCGCGGGGTCGACGCCGGCGCGCTTCGCCTCGGCCACGAAGTCGGGCCGGGTGAAGGACGTCGCCACGATGTCCCGGTGCGCCGCCTCGAACGACGGCGGCATGACGACCTCGCTGACGTCGCGCCCCCACCGGTCGTACTTCTCCAGGCGCGGCGGGTTGCGGTCCGTCTCCTCGGCCCGCTCGGCGATCGGCCCGCCCATCAGCGCGCCCATCTCCCTGAGCCGGGGCTCGGCCCAGCCGAAACCCTCCCCGAGGTGCCGCCGCATGAGGAAGCGCAGGGTGGGGTCGCAGTCGTACCAGTTGCGGCCGGCCGCGCCCCGGTAGCGCTCGGTGGCGTAGCGGCGGGCCTTCTCCGCACCCCCGAACGGCAGCCGGTCGAACGACTCGATGAGGTAGGACGCCATGGCTCGACATTACACTTCATGTTCACGCGACAAAAGACTGTAATCTGAGGACGGGGTCACCCGCCGTCCCCGGTAGGGTCACGGACAGCCATGGACAGCCTGGAGATTCGCCCGCTCACCGCTCGGTCGGTCGTCCTGAGCACGCTGCTGGGCGTCCACCCGCCCCGGCTCCCGGCCCGGTACCTCGTCCGGGTCGGCGAGCTGTTCGGCATCGCGGAGGGGACGATCCGGGTGGCGCTGTCGCGCATGGTCACCGCCGGCGACCTCGTCCAGTCCGGCGGGACGTACGCCCTCACCGAGCGCCTCCTCGCCCGCCAGGCCCGCCAGGACGAGGCCCGCCTCCCCCCGACCCGCCCGTGGGACGGCGGCTGGGAGATCGCCGTCATCACCGCCGAGCGCCGTCCCGCCGCCGACCGCGCCGCACTGCGCCAGGCGATGTCCACGCTGCGGCTGGCCGAGCTGCGGGAGGGCACCTGGCTGCGGCCGGCGAACCTGTCCCGGCCGCGGCCCGAGCCCGTCCTGCGCCAGTGCACCTTCCTCACGGGCCGCCCCGAGGGCGACCCCGCCGCCTTGGCCGCGTCCCTCTGGGACCTCGACGCCTGGACGGCCAAGGCCCACGCCCTGCGCACCGCCCTGGCCGGCGCCGCCTCGATCGCCGAACGCTTCACCTACGCGGCGGCCGTCCTGCGGCACCTCCTGAACGACCCGCTCCTGCCGCCGTCCCTGCTGCCCCCCGACTGGCCGGGGCCTGACCTGCGCGCCCGCTACGAGGCCTTCGAAGCCGACTTCGAGCAGCTCCTCACCACGCAAGTCCTCGCCTGAATCCGGGATGGGACTGGTACCAGTGTTTTCGCGAAGGGAGCCGATGGGCGTTCCTGGGCTGCCTGCGCCCGCTGCCATGCCGAGTGCTCATCCACGCCCGCATCGCCCGCCATCTGGTGAGTTAAAACGATAACACGCGAGCCTGTTTCTTCAAGAAAACGTGATCAGCTGGCGGACCGCCTCGGCGGTGTGGAGGCGGTCGAAGCCCTCGTTGATGTCGTCGAGGGGCAAACGGCCGCTGAGGAGGGCGTCCACGGGGAGGGCGCCGTCCCGGTAGAGGGAGACGAAGCGCGGGACGTCGCGCCGGGGGACGCAGGAGCCGAGGTAGCTGCCGCGCAGGGTCCGCTCCTCGGCGACGAGGCTGAGCGCGGGCAGGGACAGCGGCGCGCCGGGGGCGGGCAGCCCGACGGTGACGGTCGTGCCGCCGGGACGGGTGGCGGCGTAGGCCTGTTCGAGGACGGCGACGACGCCCGTCGTCTCGATGACCTTCTCCGCGCCGCCGGAGGTCAGGTCGCGGATCGCCTCGACGGCGTCCGGGCCGCCCGCGACGGGACGGGCGCCGAGGCGTTCGGCGAGGTCCCGCTTGTGGGCGACGACGTCCACGGCGAGGACGGTGGACGCTCCGGCGGCCTTGGCGGCGAGGACGGCGGACAGGCCCACGCCGCCGAGGCCGAACACCGCGACGGTGTCGCCCGGCGTGACGGCGGCGCTGTAGAGGGCGGCTCCGGCGCCGGTGAGGACGGCGCAGCCGAACAGCGCGGCGATGTCGAAGGGCAGGTCCTGGTCGACCTTCACGGCCGAACGGGACGAGACGACGCTGTACTCGGAGAACGCCGAGACGCCGAGGTGGTGGTGCGGGCGGGTGCCGTCCGGGGCGCGGAACCGCCTGCCGCCGCCGAGCAGGGTCCCGGCGCCGTTGGCCTGGGCGCCCGGCCCGCACAGGGCGGGACGCCCCGCGACGCAGCGCTCGCAGTGCCCGCAGGCCGGGACGAACGCGAGGACGACATGGTCGCCCGGAGCGAACTCGGTGCCGGGCCCGGTCTCCACGACCTCCCCCGCGGCCTCGTGCCCGAGGGCCATCGGGAGCGGGCGCGGCCGGGACCCGTTGATGACCGACAGATCGGAGTGGCAGAGCCCGGCGGCACCGATTCGCACCAGCAGCTCGCCGTGGCCGGGCGGGTCGAGGCGCAGCTCGGCGATCTCCAGCGGGCGGGACGCCGCATAGGGGGCGGGGCGTCCCGGCTCCACGAGGACGGCGGCGCGGGTCCCGGTCATGCGGCGAGCAGCTTCTGCATCTCGGTGCGGACCGCTCCGGTGATCTCGACCGGGCGGCGGGTGTCCCGGTCGACGAAGACGTGCACGAAGTGGCCCTCGGCCACGAGCGCGCCGTCCGAACCGCGCAGCATGCCGACCTCCCACCGGACGCTGGAACGGCCGAGCTTCCCGACGCGCAGCCCGACGCGGATCATGTCGGGGAACGCCACCTCGGCCTTGTACTCGCAGTGGGACTCCACGCAGAGCGCGATCGAACCGGACGACGCCGGGTCGAAACCGGCGGTCCGGATCATCCACTCGTTGATGACGGTGTCCATCAGCGAGTAGTGGACGACGTTGTTGACGTGCCCGTAGACGTCGTTGTCCTTCCACCGCGTCGGGACGTTCTCCCAGTACAGGTACTCGCCGGTCATGAGGAGCAGCGTAGGGGCGGTGTCCTGGCGTCGCCGCATCGGCCGGGCACAACGGTGCCCCCGCAAAATGTCACCCGCCCGCGCAAGTGCCCCCGCCCAACAGGCGCGCGGCCGGAGAGGGGGAAGCGGCGTTCACCAGGCCGCGAGGAAAGGTTCTGAGCACGATCCCGGCCAGGTGAACGCCGCCCCTCAGCGGTGCCGCACGGACGCCGCCGTCTATCGGGCCGCAGCGGTACCGGACGGGGTGCGGGCCGCGTCGAAGCGGGCCTTCACGTCCGTCCAGTTCACGAGCGACCAGAGCTTCTCCACGTAGTCCGGGCGGACGTTGCGGTATTGGAGGTAGTAGGCGTGCTCCCAGGCGTCGAAGACCAGCAGCGGGGTCGCGCCCATGCCGACGTTGCCGTGGTGGTCGTAGACCTGCTCGACGACGAGGCGCCCGCCCAGCGGCTCCCATGCGAGGACGCCCCAGCCGGAGCCCTGCACGGTGGAGGTCGCGGTAGTGAGCTGCTTCTGGAAGGCCTCGAACGTCCCGAAGTGCTCGTCGATGGCCGCCGCGAGCTCCCCGTCCGGGCGGTCGCCGCCGTCCGGTGACAGGTTGTCCCAGAAGATCGAGTGCAGGACGTGGCCGGAGAGGTTGAACGCGAACGTCTTCTCCAGGCCGACCAGCCCGCCGAACTGCTCCTTCTCGCGCGCCTCGGCGAGCCTCTCCAGCGTGTCGTTGGCGCCCTTGACGTAGGCGGCGTGGTGCCTGGAGTGGTGCAGCTCCAGGATCTCGCCGGTGATCGCCGGCTCCAGGGCGGCGTAGTCGTAGGGCAGGTCGGGAAGCGTGTAGTCGGCCATGCGGCCACTATTGCAAATAAGTTGCAGTTACGTCCAGTGCGCAACACGAGGCGGACCCGCCCCCGGGGCGGGGACGGGTCCGGTGCTCGGTGTCAGATTTCGGGGTCGGGTCGGTCGGGGCCGGGAGGCCGGTCGTCCTCGGTCAGTAGCGGCGGCCGCCGCCCCGGCCGCGGCCGCGTGACAGCAGTCCCCGGACCTTCGCCTGCGTGCGGGGGTCCCGGGCGAGCCGTTCCGCCCGCGCCCGCGCCTTGCGCCCCTGCGGGCTCCGGGCGAATCGCATGATCTTGTCCATGAGCGGCACGTGCTTCCTCCTTGGGCTGGCCTTTACCGTCCAACGACTGCCCGTTCTGGAAGGTTCAGAACGCCTCGTCGAGCGCCACCGTCCCCTCGACCCCGATCTGGTAGGCCGAAACGCGCCTTTCGAAGAAGTTCGACAGCTCCTGGACGTCCTGCAACTCCATGAACGCGAACGGGTTCGCGGTGCCGTAGCGCGCCGGCAGCCCGAGCCGGACGAGCCGCTGGTCCGCGACGTACTCGAGGTAGGCGCGCATGTCGTCCGCGCTCATTCCGGGCAGGCCCTCCCCGCACAGGTCGCGGGCGAAGGCGAGTTCCGCCTGGACGGCCTCCTCCACCATCGTGGCGACCTGCGCCGTCAGCTCGGCGTCGAACAGCGCGGGCTCCTCCGCCCGGACGGTGTCGACCACGGAGAACGCGAACTCCATGTGCATGGACTCGTCCCGGAACACCCAGTTGGTCCCGGACGCGAGGCCGTTCAGCAGACCCCGCGACCGGAGCCAGTACACGTAGGCGAACGCACCGTAGAAGAACAACCCCTCGATGCACGCCGCGAAGCAGATGAGGTTCAGCAGGAACGCCCGGCGGTCGGCGGCGGTGCGGAGCTCGTCCAGGGAGCCGAGCGAGTCGATCCAGCGGAAGCAGAACTCCGCCTTGGCCCGGATGGACGGGATGTGCTCGATCGCCGCGAACGCCTTGGCGCGCTCGTCCGAATCGGGCAGATAGGTGTCCAGGAGGGTGAGATAGAACTGTACGTGCACGGCCTCCTCATATAGCTGCCTCGACAGGTAGAGCCGGGCCTCCGGCGCGTTCACGTGCCTGTAGAGGTTGAGCACGAGGTTGTTCGCCACGATCGAGTCGCCGGTGGCGAAGAACGCGACGAGCCGGTTGACCAGGTGCAGCTCGGCGGGGGTGAGCCGCGCGAGGTCCGCCATGTCGGAGGCGAGGTCGACCTCCTCGACCGTCCAGGTGTTGCGGATCGCCGCCCGGTACCGCTCGTAGAAGTCGGGGTAGCGCATCGGCCGCAGCGTCAGGTCCATGCCGGGGTCGAGGAGCATGCCCCGCCCCTCCGATCGCTCGTTCACTGGCACGCCTCGCAGGTCTCGGGGTTCTCCAGGGAGCAGACGGCAGCGGCGACCGTCGTCTGCGCGATCCGCGTCGCCGGACGGGACCGCAGGTAGTACGTCGTCTTGAGCCCGGCCCGCCACGCGTAGGCGTACATCGAGGAGAGCTTGCCGATCGTCGGCGTCTCCATGAACAGGTTCAGCGACTGCGACTGGTCGATGTACGGGGTGCGGGCGGCGGCGAGGTCGATGAGCGCCTTCTGCGGCAGCTCCCAGGCAGTCCGGTAGAGCGACAGCATCTCCTCCGGCAGGTCGACGAGCCCCTGGACGGACCCGTTCGCCTTCTTGACCGCCTCGCGGACGGCCGGCGTCCACAGCCCGAGCGACTTCAGGTCCTCCACCAGGTAGCGGTTGATCTGCAGGAACTCGCCCGACAGCGTCTCGCGCTTGAACAGGTTGGACACCTGCGGCTCGACGCACTCGTAGCAGCCCGCGATGGACGCGATCGTCGCGGTCGGCGCGATCGCGACGAGCAGCGAGTTGCGCAGGCCCACCTCCGCGACCCTGGCGCGGAGCGCGTCCCAGTCGGCGCGGCGGGACGGCTCCGCGTCCGGGAAGTGGTCCGGGTGGAGGCTCCCGCGCGCGGTGCGGGTCATGCCGTAGGCGGGCAGCGGCCCGTGGACGGCGGCCAGGTCGGCGGACGCGTTGTAGGCGGCCAGCGCGATCTCCTCGGCGATGCGCGTGGACAGCTCGCGCGCCTCGTCCGAGTCGAAGGGCAGGCGGAGCATGAAGAACACGTCCGCGAGGCCCATCACGCCCAGCCCGACCGGCCGCCACCGGCGGTTCGCCTTCTCCGCCTCGGGCGTGGGGTAGAAACCCCGGTCGATGGTGCGGTCCAGGAACCGGACGGCGGTGCGGACCGTCGAGCGGAGCCGCTCCCAGTCGACGCCCGCCGGCCCGACGTGCGCGGCCAGGTTCACCGACCCGAGGTTGCAGACGGCCGCCTCGCCGTCGCCCGTCACCTCCAGGATCTCGGTGCAGAGGTTCGACAGGTGGACGACCTTGCCCGGCTCGGCGGTCTGGTTGCAGGCGCGGTTGGCGGCGTCCTTGAACGTCATCCAGCCGTTGCCCGTCTCGGCGAGCGTCCGCATCATCCGCCCGTACAGCTTGCGCGCCGGGATCTGCCGGACGAACCGGCCCTCCCGCTCCGCCGCCCGGTACGCCTCGTCGAACTCGTCGCCCCACAGGTCGACCAGCTCGGGGACCTCCTTCGGGTCGAACAGCGACCATGTCGCGTCGGCCTCGACGCGGCGCATGAACTCGTCCGGGATCCAGTTGGCCAGGTTCAGGTTGTGGGTGCGGCGCGCGTCCTCGCCGGTGTTGTCGCGCAGTTCCAGGAACTCCTCGACGTCGGCGTGCCACGGCTCCAGGTAGACGCACGCGGCGCCCTTGCGGCGACCGCCCTGGTTCACGGCGGCGACGGACGAGTCGAGCGTGCGCAGCCAGGGGACGATCCCGTTGGAGTGCCCGTTGGTGCCCCGGATCAGCGAGCCCCGCGACCGGACCCTCGTCCAGGAGATGCCGATGCCGCCCGCGTACTTGCTGAGCCGCGCGACCTGCCCGTACCGGTCGTAGATCGACTCCAGCTCGTCGCGCGGGGAGTCGAGCAGGAAGCACGACGAGAGCTGCGGGCGGCGGGCCCCGGAGTTGAACAGCGTCGGCGAGCTGGGCAGGTACGAAAGCGTGCTGAGCAGCCCGTAAAGCTCCGCGGCCTCATCGACGGTGTCGCCCGAGGGGGGCCGACCCCCCACGCCCCCCGGCCCGACTCCGTCGGGAACAGTGTCGCCCGAGGGGGGCCGACCCCCCACGCCCCCCGGCCCGACACCGTCGGGAACTGCGAGCCCGCAAGCGACCCGTAGGAAGAAGTGCTGCGGCCGCTCCAGGACGAGCCGCGACTTCGGGTGCCTGAGCAGGTACCGGTCGTAGACGGTCCGGAGCCCGAAGTACTCGAACCGGTCGTCGGCGCCGAACGCGCCCTCCGAGCCGGCACGTCCCCCCGTGCCTCCCGAAGCCGTGTCGATGAGCGCGTCGAGCGCCGCGGCGTTCGCGGCGACGAAGGCGGCCAGGTCGTCGGCCAGGAGGCCCTCGCGGTGCGCGGCGGCGACCGACTCGGCGAACGTCCGCACGCCGGCGGAGGCGGCCTCGTCCCGGATCCGGCCGCCGAGCAGCCGCGCGGCCACCTTGGAGTACCCGGGCTCGGCGGGGATGAGCGCGGCGGCCTCCCCGATCGCGAGGTCCCGCAGCGCTGCCGCGTCCAGCCCGTCGGCGGAACGGACCGCGGCCAGCACCCGTCCGGCCTCGGCCCCCGGTACCGCCTCGCAGGCCGCCTGGACCTCGGTCGTGATCCGCGCGGGCGGCGCGGCCAGAGCCTGTGTCACGTGCATCTCCCCTCGCATGCCGCCTCGCGGAGGCATGCGAACGGCGCGCGGCGGCAGGCCGCGCTCCGCCCCCGGCCCACCCGCGAGGCCTGGACGTGTCGATCCGGGACGCCCCGGATGAGGCCGGTCACCCGGCCTCGCGTGCGGGCAGGTCTTCGGACTCGCGGGCGCCGCCTCTCACGAGGCGTCCTACTGGCCGTCGCTTCCCGGGCCTTGCGGCCCAGTGCTCATGACGGCGGTCGTTCCCGCTCACCGCTGCGGGGCAGTCCCGGACTCGCACCGGGTTCCCTCTCACGCCGCCCCCGCCGCGAACGGCGGGGGCGGACCAGCACGGGGTTGAACCCTACATCTAGTTGACGATCAACGCACAACCCCAAGATGTTGGGCGTGTCAGCGGAATGTCCGGGGGCGGCTGCGCATCCCGCGCGGGGGATGGGACGATGGTCACCGCCATGACCCCCCATGCGCCGCGGCCGCTGTTCCGGGCAGCGCGCGCGGTGGTGTTCGCCACCGTGTGCGCGACGCTCGCGACCCTCGGGCACGTCCTGGCGGGCGGCGCGGCGGTGCCGGCCTGGGCGGCGATCACGGGGTTCTGCGCCGTCCTCGGCGTGACGCTGATACTGGCGGGCCACGAGCGCTCGCTCGCGACCATCATGGGCGGGCTCCTCGGCGGGCAGTTCGCCCTGCACACGCTGTTCACGGCGGCCACCTCCTCCGCCCACGCCGCGCCCGACACGCACGCGGCGATGACGGGCGCGATGGAGCCCGCCGCGATCCCCGCCGGGCACGGCGGGAACGGCCTGGTCATGACGCTCGCGCACTGCACGGCCGCGCTCGTGGCCGCGTGGTGGCTGCGGCGCGGCGAGCGGGCCGCCTGGTCGCTCGCCCGGCGGGTCGCCGCGCTCGCCGACCGCCCGATCCGGCTTCTGCTGGCCCTGCTCGCCGTCGAACCGGCCGAGCCTCCGGCCCGCCCCTGCCGGACCGCCCCGGCGGCCGCCGCCGTCACCGCCGTCGGGCGGGTCCTGCGGCACCAGGTCGTCCGGCGGGGACCCCCGACGCGTTCGAGGGCGCTCGCTCACCTCTGAGCGGAGCGCCGTACGCCACCGGACGCCGGCTCGCGGCGCCCGGTCATTCCCGTACGACTCGAACGGAGTTCCGCAATGTCCTTCATTCCGCATGCCCGGCGCGCCGGCGCCGTCGTGTCCCTCGCCGCACTGTCCGTGGCCGGCCTGGCGACGGCGGCGGCCGCGCACGTCAGCGTCAACCCCAAGACCGCCGAGCAGGGCTCGTACTCCAAGGTCTCGTTCCGCGTGCCGAACGAGCGCGACGACGCCTCCACCACCAAGCTGGTGGTGAACCTGCCGGTCGACCACCCGCTGTCGTCGGTGTCGGTCCGGCCGCTGCCGGGCTGGACGGTGAAGGTGGAGAAGTCCAAGCTGCCCGAGCCTCTGAAGACCGAGGGCGGCGAGCTGACCGAGGCCGTCACGAAGATCACCTGGTCCGGCGGCAAGATCGAGCCGGGCCGGTTCGAGGAGTTCGACGTCTCGATGGGGCCGCTGCCCACCGACACCGACCAGCTCGTGTTCAAGGCCGACCAGACCTACTCCGGCGGCGAGGTCGTCAAGTGGGACCAGCCCCCCGCCGAGGGGGCGAACGAGCCGGAGCACCCCTCGCCGGTGCTGAAGCTCCTCCCCAAGGGCGCGACGGCCGCGGCCGGCCTGACCGCGCAGGTGAAGCCCGCCGCCGCGGCGTCGTCCGCGTCGCCCGACGACGGGACGGCCCGGCTGCTCGGCGGCATCGGCATCGCGGCCGGCGCGGCCGGCATCGCGGTCGGCGCCTACGGCCTGAGCCGGGCGCGGAGCCGGGCATGATCCGGGCGCTGCTCCGCGGGGCGGCGGGCACCGCGGCGCTCACGGCCGTCCTGGCGACGACCGCGGTCCCGGCGTCGGCGCACACCGCGCTGGCCTCGGCCGCCCCGGAGAAGGGCTCGGCCGTCGCGCCCCCGTCCCAGATCGTCCTGACGTACACCGATCCGGTGCGGCTGCCGCGCGTGGTCGTGACCGACGGGTCGCGCAGGCAGTACCAGGCCGGTTCGGCGCGGGCGGTCGACAACAGGGTCACCCAGGCGGTGAACGGCGCGCTGCCCGACGGCGAGTACACCGTGGGCTGGCGCGTCGTCGCGTCGGACGGCCATCCGGTCGAGGGCACCTACACGTTCACCGTGAAGGGCTCGTCCGCTTCCGGTCAGCCCGCCGCTCCGGCGCCGGCGCGGACGAAGGCGGCGTCCACCGGGGATTCGGGCGGTTCGTCGGGCTGGCTCTGGATCGGCCTGATCGCCCTGGTCCTCGCGGCCGCGGCCGGCACCGTCGCCTGGCTGCGCCGCTCCTCCGCCCGGGATTGATCGATTCGCTTCCGGTCGGGTGATTACAGGATTACAGTGATTACCCGACCGGAAGCAGCCTGGGGGCGCCGTGATCGTCGAATACATCCGCTACAGCATCGATCCGCAGGACGCCGAGGAGTTCGAGGCCGCCTACGCGCGGGCCTCCGTCCCCCTCGCCGCCGCTCCCCAGTGCGTCGACTACGAGCTGTCCAGGTGCGTCGACGAGCCGTCGTCCTACATCCTGCGCATCTGCTGGACGTCGGCCGACGACCACATGCGGGGCTTCCGGGGCGGCGAGCACTTCGCCGCGTTCTTCGCCGAGATCAAGCCGTTCCTCCAGCGGATCGAGGAGATGCGGCATTACGAGCGGACGGCCGTGCGCGGCGCCGGCTCGTCCGTCCCGACCATGTACGACTGGGCGGGCGGAAGCGAGGCGCTGGAGCGGCTCACCGAGCACTTCTATACGAACGTCCTCAAGGACGACCTGCTCCGTCCCCTCTTCCAGCACATGGCCCCGGACCACCCGAAATGGGTCGCGGCGTGGCTCGGCGAGGTCTTCCGCGGCCCCGACCGCTACAGCCGCGAGCGCGGCGGCTACCACGAGATGGTCCGCCACCACCTCGGCAAGGCCATCACCGAGGCGCAGCGCCGCCGCTGGGTCTCGCTCCTCATGGACGCGGCGGACGAGGTCGGCCTCCCGGACGACCCGGAGTTCCGCGCCGCGTTCACGTCCTACATCGAGTGGGGCACGCGCATCGCCCTCGCCAACTCCCAACCCGGCGCCGAGCCGCCCCTCGAAGCCCCCATGCCCCACTGGGGCTGGGGCGTCGCCCCGCCCTACATCCCCTCCAAATAGCCGGACCACGCGCCGTCCTCCCACCCGGAGGGCGGCGCGTTCCCGTGTCCGGGCGGACCGTGCCGGACACCGTGTAGGCTCCACGCGTTCCTGCGACAGGGGAGGTCGATGAATATGGCCCGCGCGGCGCTTCGTCAGCATGCCCTTGTCCGGGCCGTGCACGGTTGAGCGCGGCCCGGTCGTCCAGAACGACCAGGAGCCACACTTGTCATCTTCCGACCTGACCGCATCGGGCCCCCACGACTCGGACCCGGCCGGCGCGGGCCTGCCGAGCGCGGATCTCACCACCGCCCGCCTCGTCCTGCGCCCGTGGACGCGCGACGAGATCGCCGCCGTCCTGTCCGGCGACAGGCGCGCCCACTGGGCGGACGACTTCCCCGCCGAAGGCGACCGCGACATCGCCGGCTTCATCTCCGAGCACCCGTCCGTGCTCGGCCGGCACTGCCAGCGCCAGATCGTCGAACGCGCCACCGGCCTGGTGGTCGGCACCACCGGGCTGTTCTGGCCGCCCGCCGACGGGGCCGTCGAGTTCGGTTACGGCGTCGTCCCGTCCCGCCGAGGCCGCGGGTACGCCACCGAGGCCGCCCGCGCCATCGTGGCGTTCGCCCTGGCCGCACCGGGTGTGGACGCGGTGGTGGCGACCGTGGAGCCGCGCAACCCCGCCTCGTCCCGCGTCCTGGAGAAGGCGGGCCTCCGCCACGCCGGCACCACCGAGGACATCGCCACCTACACCACCGCCTGACGGCGGCCCGGGTCCGGCCGCGGCCGGACCCGGGCGGTCCTGCGTTCACCCCTCCCTGTGGCCTGCGTGCCGTCCTTCTCGCCGAAGGGCGGCACGCTCGGTCTCCGTCGCCTGCTTGACAGATAACGCTAGTGAACTAACACTTCATATCTCACTAGCGAATTGAGGTGAGGGCATGGCGGTGTTCCTGGCCCGGGTCGGCCGGTTCTGCTTCCGGCGGCGGTGGACGGTCGTCCTGGCGTGGACGGGGCTGCTCGTCGCCGCACTGGCGGGCGCGGCCGTGCTGTCCGAGCCGGGCCCGGACTCGTTCTCGGTCCCCGGAACCGAGGCGCAGCGGGCGAGCGACCTGGTCGCGCGGCGGTTCCCGCAGGCCGGCGCCGACCGGGCGAGCGCCAGGATCGTGTTCGCCGCCCCGGCCGGCCGGTCACTGGCCGGCCGGCGGGCGGACATCGAGCGGGCGCTCGCCCGGATCGGGGCCGCTCCGCAGGTCGCCGAAGCCGCAGATCCCTACGCCCGGCGCATGGTCTCGGCGGACGGCCGGGTCGCGATGGCCGAGGTCGCCTTCCGCGTCCCCGCGTACGAGCTGACCGGCGCCGACCGCGACGCGCTCCGCGGGGCCGCGCGCGTCCCCGGCCTGCGCGTGGAGATGAGCGGCGACGCGGTGGCACCCCCGCAGGAGGGCGCCGGGGAACTCCTCGGCGTCGCCGTCGCCGCGATCGTGCTGCTCGCCGCGCTGGGCTCGTTCGTCGCCGCCGGGCTGCCGCTGCTCACCGCCGCCGCGGGCATCGCCGTCGGCCTGTCGGCGGTCGGCGCCGCGACCGCGTTCGTCGAGATCGACTCCGACGCCCCCGCGCTCGCGCTCATGCTCGGCCTCGCCGTCGCGATCGACTACGCGCTGTTCATCATCTCCCGGTACCGCCAGGAGGTCCTGGACGGGCGCGACCTCGCGGACGCGGCCGGACGGGCCGCGGGCACCGCCGGGTCCGCCGTGGTGTTCGCGGGCCTGACGGTCGTCATCGCCCTGGCCGGCCTCGCGGTCGTGGGGATACCCGTGCTCACGCAGCTCGGCCTGGCCGCCGCGTTCACCGTGGCCGTCGCGGTGGCCGTCGCGCTGACTCTGCTGCCCGCGCTGCTCGGGATCGCCGGACGCCGGGCGCTGCCCCGCCGCCGCGCCGCCGGGGCCTCCGCCGGCCTGCGCTGGGGCCGCTTCGTCACGGCGCGGCCCGTCACGGTGCTGCTCGCGGCCGTCGCCGGGCTGCTCGTCGCCGCCGCGCCCGCGCTGGACCTGCGGCTCGGCCTGCCCGACGACGGCACCGCACCGCCCGGCACGACGCAGCGCCGGGCCTACGACCTGCTCGCGGACGGGTTCGGCCCAGGGATCAACGGGCCGCTGCTCCTCGTCGTGCAGGCTCCCGGCGACGCGAAGGCCGCCGCGCGGCGCGTCGCGAGCGAGGTCGGGTCCCTGGGCGGCGTCGCCTCGGTGGACTCCCCGGTCGTCGACCGGGCCGGCGGCACCGCTCTCGTACGCGTCGTCCCGGACGGCGGGCCGACCAGCGAGGACACCGAGGACCTCATCCACGCCATCCGCGACCGGTACCGCTCCGGAAACGGAGTCGCGGTGGCCGTGACCGGGCAGACCGCGATCGACATCGACATGTCGGACAAGCTCGCCGGTGCGCTCGTCCCCTATCTCGCGGTCGTCGTCGGCCTGGCGTTCCTGCTGCTGGCGCTGGTGTTCCGCTCGGTCCTGGTACCGCTGAAGGCGACGCTCGGGTTCCTGCTCAGCGTCGCCGCCACGTTCGGCGCGGTCGTCGCCGTGTTCCAGTGGGGCAGCCTGGACGGCCTTCTCGGCCTCCACTCCTCCGGCGTCATCGTCAGCCTGCTGCCGGTCATGCTGATCGGCATGGTGTTCGGCCTGGCCATGGACTACCAGGTCTTCCTCGTCACGCGGATGCGCGAGGAGCACGTCCGCGGCGCGGCGCCCACCGACGCGGTCGTCACCGGCCTCGCCCAGGGCGGCCGCGTCGTCACCGCCGCCGCCGTGATCATGATCAGCGTGTTCTCCGGGTTCGTGCTCTCGGACACCCCGATGGTGCAGTCGTTCGGCTTCGCGCTCGCCGCCGCCGTCCTCTTCGACGCGTTCGCGGTGCGCATGACGATCGTCCCCGCCGTGATGGCCCTGCTCGGCCGCGCCGGCTGGTGGCTGCCCGCCCCGCTCGCCCGCGTCCTGCCGCACATGGACGTCGAGGGCGCGCGGCTCGCGGACGCCCCGCCCAGGGTGGCAGTAGGCTCCTCGGTCGAGTCGGAGTAGCGAAAGGCTGGGGAGCGTGCCGCCGAAGCAGGGCCTGCGCGAGATGAAGAAGGCGAGGACCCGGGCCGCGATCCAGCGGGAGGCCCTGCGCCTGTTCCGCGAGCGGGGCTATGAGGCGACGACGGTCGAGCAGGTGGCGCAGGCGGCGGAGGTCGCGCACACCACCGTCTTCCGCTACTTCCCGACCAAGGAGGACCTGGTCATCAGCGACGACGCCGACCCGGTCGTGTTCGCGTCGCTGCGCGCCCAGCCCCCGGAGCTGTCCCCGCTGCGGGCGCTGCGCGCCGCGCTGCGCGAGGTCCTCGGCGGGTTCTCGGCCGACGACCTCGCCGCCGGACGCGACAGGGCCGTCCTCATCCTGTCCGTCCCCGCGCTGCGCGGCGCCGCCTTCGGCAGCTTCGTCGACACCATGCGCACGGTCACCGGCATCCTCACCGAACGCACCGGGGGCGAGTCCGCCGAAGTCCGCGCCCTCACGGGCGCGGCCTTCGGCGTGATGCTCGACCTCATGATCCGCTGGGCGGAGGACCCGTCACTGGACCTCCCCGGGGCCCTGGACGACGCCCTGGCCGCCCTCGCCCCGATCGACCCGGCCGCGCGGTGACCCCGGCGCCGGGGCCGGTCAGCCGAACTGGCCGGGCTCGTAGGACCCGGCGGGCTGGCGGGTGATCACGTTCATGCGGTTCCAGGTGTTGATGAGGGCGATGAGCGAGACCAGCCCCGCGAGCTGCTCCTCGTCGTAGTGCTTGGCGGCGTTCGCCCAGACCTCGTCGGAGACGCCGGCGCCGTCGGCGAGGCGGGTGCCCTGCTCGGCCAGCTCCAGGGCGGCGCGCTCGGCGTCGGTGAAGACCGTGGCCTCCCGCCAGGCCGCGACCAGGTTGAGGCGCAGCGAGGTCTCCCCGGCGTGGGCGGCGTCCTTGCTGTGCATGTCCACGCAGAAGCCGCAGCCGTTGATCTGACTGGCGCGCAGCTCCACCAGGTGCGCCGTCGCCGTCGGCAGCCCCGAGCCCGCGACGGCCTTGGCCGCCGACAGGAGGTGCTTCATGACCTTTCCGCCGGTCGCAGTGCTGTAGTAGTCGAAACGGGCGTCCATGGTCGTCTCCTTGCGTGTGGAGGGGTTACACATGATTGACGGATCAGCCCCCCGCGGTGTGACACGGTCCCCCCTGCCGCGCTCAACCTTCGTCGCGGGCGGGTAGGACCAACCCCACTACCCCCGTTCGGGGGTGGCGTCGGCCACCCGGATGGCGAACGATCCTTCTGACCGGGTGCCCGTGCGGCTACGAGGGAGAGACCATGCCCGCAGTCGAGTTCCGCGCGGCGCGCGACTTCCTGCTCGCGCACCGCGACGACTACGCGACGGCGTACGAGAAGTTCCGCTGGCCGGTGCTGACCGGTTTCAACTGGGCGCTGGACTGGTTCGACAAGATCGCCGAGGGCAACGACTCGCCCGCGCTGTGGATCGTCGAGGAGGACGGCGCCGAGGCCAGGTACTCGTTCTCGCAGATGTCGCGGCGGTCGAACCAGGTGGCGAACCTGCTGCGCCGCGCGGGGGTGCGGCGCGGCGACCGGATCATCCTGATGCTCGGCAACCAGGTGGAGCTGTGGGAGACCGTGCTCGCGGCGATGAAGCTCGGCGCGATCATGATCCCGTGCACGCCGCTGCTCGGCACGGCCGACCTCCAGGACCGGCTGACGCGCGGCAAGGCCCGGCACGTCGTGACCGCCTCGTCGGAGACCGGCAAGTTCGACGGCGTCGAGGGCGAGTTCACGAAGATCGCTGTGGGCGAGCCGGTGGAGGGCTGGCTGCGGTACGCCGACGCCTACGAGGAGGGCGAGTCCTTCACCCCGTACGGCCTGACGATGTCGCGTGACACGCTGCTGCTCTACTTCACGTCCGGGACGACGGCCAAGCCGAAGCTGGTCGAGCACACCCACGCGTCCTACCCGGCCGGGCACCTCTCGACGATGTACTGGATCGGGCTGCGGCCCGGGGACGTCCACCTGAACATCTCGTCGCCGGGGTGGGCCAAGCACGCGTGGAGCAACATCTTCGCGCCGTGGGACGCCGAGGCCTGCGTGTTCATCTACAACTACACCCGCTTCGACCCCGACCGGCTCCTCGACACCCTCGAACGGTGCGGCGTGACGAGCTTCTGCGCGCCGCCGACCGTGTGGCGGATGCTGATCCAGTCCGATCTCGGACGGCTCGGCCGGCCGCCGCGCGAGGTGGTCGCGGCCGGCGAGCCGCTGAACCCCGAGGTCATCGAGCGGGTGAAGCAGGCATGGGACCGCACGATCCGGGACGGCTTCGGGCAGACCGAGACGACCGTCCAGATCGCCAACACGCCCGGCCAGCCGGTCAAGCCCGGTTCGATGGGGCGTCCCGTCCCCGGCTACAAGGTGGTGCTGATCGACCCGCTGACCGGCGAGCCGGGCGACGAGGGCGAGATCTGCCTCGACCTCGAGGACCGCCCGCTCGGGCTGATGACCGGCTACCACGGCGACGACGACCGCACCGAGGAGGCGATGGCCGGCGGCCACTACCACACCGGTGACATCGGCTCCCGCGACGAGGACGGGTACATCACCTATGTCGGGCGCGCCGACGACGTGTTCAAGGCGTCCGACTACAAGATCTCGCCGTTCGAGCTGGAGAGCGTGCTGATCGAGCACGAGGCGGTGGCGGAGGCCGCGGTCGTGCCGTCGCCCGACCCGGTGCGGCTGGCCGTCCCGAAGGCCTACGTCACGCTCGCGAGCGGCTGGGAGCCGGACGCGGAGACGGCGAAGGCGATCTTCGCGCACTGCCGCGAGCAGCTGTCGCCCTACAAGCGGGTCCGGCTGCTGGAGTTCGCCGAGCTGCCGAAGACGATCTCCGGCAAGATCCGCCGGGTCGAGCTGCGGGCGAGCGAGATCGACAAGCACCCCGGCCGGGACGACCGGCCGGCGGGCGAGTTCCGGGAGGAGGACCTGCGATGAACCTCTCCTACGCGTCGGGCGTCTCGACCACGCCGCTGCTCGGCGACACGATCGGCGCGAACCTCGACCGGACGGTGGCGGCGCACGCGGAGCGCGACGCGCTCGTCGAGCGGGCGTCCGGCCGCCGCTGGACCTACGAGCAGTTCTCCGACGACGTGGACGCCGTCGCGCTCGGCCTCCGCGACCTCGGCGTCGTCAAGGGCGACCGGGTGGGCATCTGGGCGCCGAACTGCGCCGAGTGGATGCTCGTCCAGTACGCGACGGCCAAGCTCGGCGCGATCCTCGTCAACATCAACCCCGCCTACCGGGTGCACGAGCTGGAGTTCGTCCTCAACCAGGCCGGGATCCGGACGCTGGTGGCGGCGCCGGTGTTCAGGACGTCCGACTACGCGGCGATGATCGAGCAGGTGCGGCCGAAGTGCGCGGCCCTGCGCGACGTCCTGCTGATCGGCACGCCCGGGTGGGACGCGCTGCTGGAGGCCGGCCGCAACGGCGAACCGGGCTTCCTCGCCGAGATCGGGCGGACGCTCACCGCCGACGACCCCATCAACATCCAGTACACGTCCGGGACGACGGGGTTCCCCAAGGGCGCGACGCTGTCGCACCACAACATCCTGAACAACGGCTACTTCGTCGGCGAGCTGTGTGGCTACGACGAGGAGGACCGCATCTGCGTGCCGGTGCCCTTCTACCACTGCTTCGGCATGGTCATGGGCAACCTCGCGGCGACGAGCCACGGCGCGTGCGTCGTGGTCCCGGCGCCCGCGTTCGACCCGAGGGCGACGCTGGAGGCGGTCGCGGCCGAGCGCTGCACGTCGCTGTACGGCGTGCCGACGATGTTCATCGCCGTCCTGAACGAGCCGTCGCTGACCGGGCTCGACCTGTCCTGCCTGCGCACCGGGATCATGGCCGGGTCGCCGTGCCCGGTCGAGGTGATGAAGCAGGTCATCGAGCGGCTCGGGATGAGCGAGGTCGCGATCTGCTACGGCATGACCGAGACGTCGCCGGTGTCGACGCAGACCCGCGCGGGCGACTCGCTGGAGCGCCGCGTGTCCACGGTCGGGACCGTCCTGCCGCACCTGGAGATCAAGGTCGTCGACCCGGAGACGGGCGTGACCGTCCCGCGCGGCGCGGCCGGGGAGCTCTGCACGCGCGGCTACTCGGTGATGCTCGGATACTGGGACGAGCCGGACAAGACGGCGGAGGCCGTGGACGCCGCCCGCTGGATGCACACCGGCGACCTCGCGGTGATGGACGAGGAGGGCTACGTCAACATCACCGGCCGCATCAAGGACATGGTGATCCGGGGCGGGGAGAACATCTACCCGCGCGAGATCGAGGAGTTCCTCTACACCCATCCCGACATCGTGGACGCGCAGGTCATCGGCGTCCCCGACGAGAAGTACGGCGAGGAGCTGATGGCCTGGGTGCGGCTGCGCGAGGGCGTGCCGGGCCTGACCGCCGGGGAGCTGCGCGCGTTCTGCGAGGGCAGGCTCGCCCACTACAAGATCCCCCGCTACGTGCACGTGGTGGAGGAGTTCCCGATGACGGTCACCGGCAAGGTCCGCAAGGTGCAGATGCGCGCCGAGGCGGTCGACATCCTCGGCCTGGAGGAAGTGACCGCCGCGCGGCACGCCTAGGAGACTGCTGAAGATCTTGTGAGGGGCTGTCCGGCCGTGGGCCGGACAGCCCCTGTGTGGTCATGCTTCGGCCGTGGACAGGTGCCAGGTGCCGTTGGTTCGGGTGAGTCCGAGGTTGATGAGTCGGCGGAGGTTGAGGACGGCGGCTCGGGTGTGGAGCCAGGCGTCGGCTTTGATGGTGCCGCGGTGGCGGAGGCGGCGGTTGCCGTGGTGGACGAGCCAGGCGACGGCGCGTTCGACCGGTGGTCTCCAGCGGCGGTAGTCGGCTTGCCAGGCCGGGTCGTGGGCCGATTGGCGGCGGGCGGCGGCTTGGAGGTCGTGGTGGGGGCGGATGGTCAGGATCCGGCCTGCCTTGGCGTTGGTGCACCGCTCGCGCAGGGGGCATCCGGTGCACCGGTTCCCGAACACGGCTTTGCGCTGGTGGTGGCGTCCGCCGGGGTCCGATAAGGGGGCGGTGTGCCCGGCGGGGCAGGTCACGGTGCCGTTGGTGGTGTCGATGGCGAAGTCGTCGAGGGTGAAGCCGCCGGGGACGGCGGGCCGCAGCGGGGCGGGCTTGATGAACAGCCGGTGCCCGGCGGCGGTGAGGGCGTGGCGGGCCTGGCCGGTGGAGTAGGCGGTGTCGCCGAACACCTGCACCGGGGTGTCCTCGCCGGCGAGCAGGTCCAGGCCGACGACGGCCTCGTGGTGGGCGGCCCCGGCGCCGGGCCGCAGGGCCACCGCGGTGAACAGGCCGGTTTCGGGCTCGACGGCCAGGTGGGCTTTGAAGCCGTCCTGGCGGTGGCTGCGGGTCTTGTGGACGTGCCGGGCTTGGGGGTCGACGGTCGAGATCACCCGGTCCGGGGCGGTGCCGTCGGTGATGCGCCAGCGCCCGTCGCGGCCGTCGGACCCTTCGGCCGGTTCGACGTCCTGCCCGGCGACCAGGGCCAGCAGGCCCACCGCGTTCGCGGCCCGCTCGCCCAGTTCCTGCTCGGGCAGGTGCCCCAGCAACCTGAGCGCGTCGGTGACCAGGGCGTCCACCAGCTCGGCGCGGGCCTGCTCGTCGTTCCAGGCGATGCGCGGTTTGCCCGGGTCGGTGTAGTCGTGGGCGGTGCACGCCGCCGCGGCCACCTCGGCCGCCCCGGGGACATGGCGGATCACTGAGCGGACGGCGGCGATCAACTGGGTGACGGTGTCCTGGGTGGCGACCGCATCGTCCAGCACCGTGGAGTCCAGCGCACGGCGATGCCTGCCGGTGAGCACCCCGGTCGCCCGCACCACCTCCCGCACGGCCTCGAAGATCCGGTCGGGCCGGGCCGAGCGTGCCAGCCGACGGCGGAAGTAGGCCAGCAGCGACGCATCGAACGCGGTGTCGTGCAGGCCCAGCCCGCACGCGGCCTTCCAGCGCAGGTCACACCGCAACTCCTGCACCGTCTCAGAATCCGACAGCCCGTGCAGGGCCTGCAAAGTGATCGCCGCGGCCAGGATCTGCGGCGGCATCGACGGCCGCCCGTTCGCCGACGGATACATGTCCGCGAACATCACCGCCGGGAACAACGCGCCACGGTGCTCGGCCAGGAACGCGAACACGCTCCCCGCTGGGATCAGCTCCCGGCACGTCTCCCACACATCCGGACCGACCGTCTCCCCGGCCCACTCACCCATCACCACACCACAACACACTGGCCCCGCCGCATCCGCGGCGGGACCAAAACCCCAAGATCTTCAGCAGTCTTCTAGGCTGTGTTTCAGCAGTCCCGGCCCACTTCGCTCGCCTGGCGGCTCACTACGTGACCGTGCCTGGGCGAACGCGGCATCGCTTCGCGATCTGCCCGGTGCCGCTCGCCTCCGGCTTCGCGGCACCGGCCAGGTCACGCGTTCGCGCGCGCGGCCGAGGCCGTCTCGCGACCGGCCCCAGGTTCGTTCGCCTCCGGGCTTTCGGGCCGGGGGCCCGGCAGGGCATGCTTCGGAAGCATGGGCGATGACGTGGGAGCCGTCCGGTCCGCGGTGCTGACGCTGCAGCGCACGACGGGCCTGCCCATGGTGTTCGGGGGCGCCCTCAGCGGCCAGGACCGGCTGGTGATCACCGAGCTGGTCGGCAACACGACCGACTCCCTGAGCGGTCTCGTCGTGCGGCACGGCAACGGGCTCGGCGGCAAGGCGATGGCGATGGGACGCCCCGCCTGGGTGAGCAACTACCCGTGCTCGGCGTCGATCAGCCACGACTACGACAAGCCCGTCGGCCGCGAGGGGCTGCTGTCGATCGTCGCGGTCCCGATCGTCGTGCGGCGGCGCGTCCGGGGCGTCCTCTACGGAGCGCTGCGCGAGCCCCTCTCGCTCGCCGACCGCGTCGTGGGCGCGGCCGTCGAGGCGGCCCGCGACCTCGAACAGGACCTCGCCGTCCAGGACCGGGCCGACGAGGCGCTGGCGCGGACCCCGCCCGGCACGTCGGCGGCGCGCTGGGAGGAGGTCCGGGCCGTGCACGCCGAGCTGCGGGCGCTCGCCGAGCAGGTCAGCGACCTGCCGACCCGCGACCGGCTGCGGGAGGCGTCGCTGCGGCTCGCGGCGGCGGGGCTGGACGAGCCCGACACCTCGCCGCGCCCCGTGTTGTCGCCCCGCGAGCTGGACGTCCTGTCGTACGTCGCGATCGGCTGCACCAACGCGGAGGCCGCCGCGCGCCTCGGGCTGCTGCCGGAGACGGTGAAGAGCTACCTGCGGTCGGCGATGCGCAAGCTCGACAGTCACACCCGCCTGGAGGCCGTGACCACCGCCCGCCGCGCGGGGCTGCTCCCCTGATCCTCGCGCCGTGCGGCCCGGCGCCCGGCGGACGAGGCGGCGGCCGCGGCGAGGGCCGTCCCGCCGAAGCCGAGCATCACGGTGCTGAACGCCTGCGCGTGGCCGCCGGGGACGCCGAGGTACAGGGTCCCGAAGACGGCGACGCCCGCGACGCCCGCGAGCTGGAAGTTCATGTTGACCAGCCCGCTGATGTCCGCGGCGTACCGGTCCGGGACGTGCGCCGTCAGCCGCGCGAGCTGCGGCGCGAACCCCAGGCCGAGTCCGAGCCCGCCGAAGCCGAGCAGGGCGGCGAGCGCCGTCCCGTCCACCCGGGTGAGCCCGGCCGTGATGTATACGGCCGCGAGCAGCAGGTAGCCGGCGACGGGCGCGCGGCCCGCCATCCGGGCGGGGAGGCGCGGTGTGAGCGGCCCCGCGATCCCGAAGGCGGCGACCCACGGCACGAGCACCAGGCCGGAGAACAGGGCGCTGCGGCCCAGCCCGTCCTGCAGGTAGAGGGCGAGGACGAACATCATCGCGTAGAAGGTTCCGGTGGCCGCGCCGAGCGCGCCGAGCGTCCACGCCACGACCGGGCTGCCGAGCACGCCGGGCTCCAGCAGCGGCGACTCGACGCGCCGCTGCCGCCTGACGAACAGGGCGGTCACCGGCGGGCAGGCCGCGAGCGACGCCCAGGTCCACGGCGGCCATCCCGCCTCGCGCCCGAACAGCAGCGGGACGACCACCAGCAGCGCCGCCGCCGACAGCAGTGCCGCCCCGCCGAGGTCGAGGCGGGCGCGGCCGCCGCCCGGGTCCGCCGGCAGCAGCCGCAGTCCGGCCGCGAGCAGCACGACCCCGGCCGGGACGTTGACCAGGAAGACCGGACGCCAGCCGAGCCCGCCCAGATCGGCCGAGACCAGCACGCCGCCGAGCACCTGCCCCGCGACCGCGCCGCCGGACAGCGCCACGGCGAGCAGCCCCTGCGCCCGCGCCCGCGCCGGACCGGTGAAGTGGAGCTGGATGCCCGACAGGACCTGCGGCACCATCAGCGCCCCGGCCGCGCCCTGCACCAGCCGCGCGGCGACCAGCGCGCCGGTGGAGGGGGCGAGGCCGCACGCGAGCGAGGCAGCGGTGAACGCGCCGAGCCCGAGCAGGAACATCCGCCGGTGGCCGCGCGCCTGCCCGAGCCGGGCACCGGTGACCAGCAGGACGGCGTACGCGAGCGTGTAGCCGGAGACGACCAGCTCGAGGGCGCCGCCGGACGGCCGCAGGTCCTCCTTGACGGACGGACCCGCGACGTTCACGACCGCGATGTCGACGTTGACCATGAACTGCCCGGCGAGCAGCACCGCGAGCATGAGGGCGGGCCGGCGGGGCCCGGTGGCCGGGGATCCAGTGGCAGGGGGGAGATCGGTCGAGGACATGGAGGGACAACACCGGCCGCCGCCACCGGGTTGCGGTGGGGCGTGCCGACGGGGGCCCGCACGGGCGGGCCGGTGAACACCGCGGGGCCGCGCGGTCTTCGGCGGATCGGGCCCGGCGACGGGGTCAGCGGGCGTGGGGCGCCGTCCAGTACAGATCGGCCCCCGCGGCGCACTGCCTGGTCGCTCTCACCGCACGCCTGCTGCGCCGGGCCGTGATCGCTCGGCCGTCCCGCCTCGTTCCGGGCAGGGACGTCCGGCCCCCGATTCGCACTGAAGACGGTACACCTCCGCGAAACACGATCGGCGCCGTCGTCGGCTCGCCCCGCGCACGGGTCTGCGACCTTCCCGCGGGACCGGCGCCGCCAGATGGACGACCATGATCAGTGGCCCGACCTGCGACGCTGTCCTCGGGTCCGAAATTGGTCCACTCAGGTGAGCCGATTGTGATCCCTTAGCACCCCCGACCCCGTCCAAAACCCCGATAGCGTGGGACTTGTGGAGGTTGAGGACTCTGGTGGGACATCCCGCCGCAAAGCTCTCTGGCTCGTCGGGGCGGCCGCGGGTCTGGCCGCCCTCGGCGCGGACGGCGCGCGCCCGCCGCACGGGACCGGGAAGCCCGCGTGGGCCGTCCCCACCCCCCGCGCGCGGCCGGTCATCCATCCGACCCCGACGCCCACCCCGACGCCGACCCCCCGGCCCGCCCCGTGGACGTCGGGAAAGCTCACGGCGCTGGAGAAACCCGTCCGGGAGCTGACGCAGCTCTCCCCTCCGCCGCCCCCGGAATCGATCGCCCTCACCATCGACGACGGCCCCAGCCCCCTGTGGACGCCCCGCGTGCTCGACCTGCTGGCCGAGCACGGGATCCACGCGACGTTCTTCGTCATCGGCGAGCAGGTGAAGGAGTTCCCCAAGCTCACCCGCCGCATCGCCGACGCCGGGCACCAGATCTGCAACCACACGCAGACGCACCCGATCAGCATCGGGAGCATGGGGAGGAAGCGGGTCCGCAAGGAGATCGTCGATGCGCACGACCGGATCGCCGACGTCACCGGCGTCGTCCCGCAGTTCTTCCGCTCACCCGGCGGCGCGTGGTCGAAGACGATCCTGGACCTGGTGGAAGAGCACGACATGCTCCCGGTCGACTGGGCCGTCGACCCGCGCGACTGGGCACGCCCCGGCGTCGGCCACATCCGCCGCACGCTCATGAAGGGCAAGGCCGGCAACATCATGCTCTGCCACGACGGGGGCGGCGACCGCTCCCAGACCCTGAAGGCCCTGGACACCGTCATCCCGAAGATGAAGAAGCGCGGCCTGGCCTTCGTCGCGCTCTGACCGCCCCGCCGTCCGGCCGCCGGCGGAGCCCGGCGAACAGGTCGTCCTCGGGGAGATCCGTGCCGACGCGGGAGCGCGCGAGGTGGTAATCCTCGGTCGGCCAGACGGCGCGTTCGACGTCGCGCGGGTGAGCCATGAAGCCCGCGTCCGGGTCGATCTGCGTCGCGTGCGCGAGCAGGGCCTGGTCCCGGACGGCGAAGTAGTCCTCGCAGGGGACGCGGGTGGTGATGTCGAGCTTCGGCGCGGTGTCCGGCCACTCTGCGAGGATCGGCCCGATGCCCGACTCGAGGCCGCGCCGGGCCATCCCGTCATGCAGGGCCTGGAACCACTCCTTCGAGAAGGCTCCCTGGTAGTAGAGCTTCTCGGGCAGCCACGGCTCACCCGTCCCCGAGTAGCGGGACGGGTCGCCGGACGCGTCGAAGGCCTCCGCCGTCACCTCGTGCGTCCTGACGTGGTCCGGGTGCGGATAGCCGCCCGTCTCGTCGTAGGTGACGACCACGTGCGGGCGGAACTCGCGGATCAGCGCCACGAGCGGGCGGGCGGCCTCGGCGAGGGGCGTCTGGGCGAAGCAGCCGTCCGGGAGGGGCTCGCCGGGGGCGGGCAGACCGGAGTCGACGAAGCCGAGGAACCGCTGCCGGACGCCGAGGATCCGGCGCGCCGCCTCCATCTCCGCCCGGCGGACCGCCGGCAGGTCCGCCCGGATCTCGGGCCGGTCCATCGCGGGGTTGAGCACGTCGCCGCGCTCCCCGCCGGTGCAGGTCGCGACCAGGACGTCCACCCCCTCGGCCGCGTACTTGGCGAGCGTGGCGGCGCCCTTGCTCGACTCGTCGTCGGGATGCGCGTGCACGCTGAGCAGCCGGAACCTCATCGGTTCTCCTTCCTGGACGGGTAGAACAGGGCGGGAACGAGGGTCAGGGCGGACAGGCCCACCGCCCACCAGAAGGTGCGGCCGTAGGCGACGGCGGGGGCGTGGCCGTCCAGGGAGCGTTGCAGGACGACCGCGAACACCGCGATGCCCAGCGAGCCGCCGACCCGGTTGACCGTGTTGACGGCCCCGGCGGCGCGGACGACCTCGTGGCGCTCGATCCCCGCGTAGACCGCGGCCATCCCGGGCGCCATGACGACTCCGAGTCCCGCGCCACGCACGACCAGCGACGCGACGAGGAGCCACTCCGCCGGCGAGGAGCCCGTCCGGGTGAAGGCGACCGTGCCCGCGAGGGTCAGCAGGATGCCGGTGAGGATCAGCGGCCGGGGCGCCATGCGGTCGGCCAGGCGGCTCGCGAGGAACGTGGCGGCGGCCGTCCCGAGGGCCTGCGGGGCGAGCAGGAGACCCGCCTCCAGCGCGGACGCGTGCTCGACCTGCTGGTAGTAGAGCGGAAGCAGCAGCATGGAGCCGTAGAGCGCGGCGCCCTGAAGGAACGAGTTGGCCGTGGCGACCGCGAAGCCGCGCCGGGCGAACAGGCGCGGGTCGATCAGGGCCGCCGCGCGGCGGCGCAGGGCATGCGCGACGTAGCCGAGCACGAGCACCGCGCCGGACAGCAGCGGGAAGGCGACGCCGGGGGCCCCGAAGCCCTCCTCGCCGACTGCGGAGAAGCCGTAGACGAGTGCGGCCAGCCCCGGGGACAGCAGCGCCAGGCCGAGGACGTCCAGGCGGGCGCCGCCGGTCGCCCGCCCCGGGTCCGACGGGACGTAGCGGACCGCCAGCAGCAGTGTCAGCAGGCCGATCGGCACGTTCACCAGGAACATCCAGCGCCAGTCGAACCGGTCGACGATCGCTCCGCCGAGGACCGGGCCGAGGACCGGGGCGAACGTCAGCGGAAGGACGGTGATGCCGAAGACGCGGCCGAGGCGGCCGGGCCCGGCGGCCCGGACGACGATGGACTGCCCGAGCGGCTGGATCAGCCCCCCGCCGACGCCCTGGAGGACGCGGAACAGGATCAGGCTCCCGGCCGACCACGCGACGCCGCAGAGGGCGGACCCGGCGGCGAACAGGGCGACCGAGACCAGCCACATCCTGCGGGCACCGAACCGGTCGCCCGCCCAGCCCGCCAGCGGCATCACCATCGAGACGGCCAGGAGGTATCCGGCCGACACCCATTGCAGCGTGGCGGGCCGGCTGTGGAACTCGCGGGCGACCGAGTCCAGTCCGACCGTCACGATCGTCGTGTCGAGCAGGGCGAGTACCGGGCCGAGGACCAGGACGAACGACGCCTTCAGCAGCGCCGGATCGAGCCTGTCGGCCGGCCGGGGCGCCGCCGGGGCGCGCACGGGGGCGGTCATGGGAGGTCTCCAAATCTGTTGAGCGGGCCTAAATTTAGGTTCGCTCCACTTCATTGGTCAAGACTATTTTTATGTTCGACCTACCAACCGGGGTGAGGGCGGAGGGCCCGGGGTGTACTCAGGTACACCTCGCGCTCGGGTTGCGGGCACACTGTGCTCCAGGGGCGCCGCCAGAAGACTGGACTCCAGACGGCAAGCGACCCGCGGAGGATCCGGTGGACGGTGGACTGGTGCAAGAGACTCGGCTGCAACGGCATGTGCGGGCGCCCTGGCGGGGGCTGGCGCTCTGGCTGCTCTCCATTCCCGCGATGCTCGTCGGCCTGTGGTTCATCACGGTCATCTCGATGATCACGAGCTTCGTCGGGGTGCTGCTGTTCCCGTCCGCGACGATGCTGCTGCGCGAGCGGCTCGACGCCTACCGGGTCCGCCTCAACCGCTGGACCGACGTCCGGATCGCCCGGCCGTACCTGCCGGAGCCGGAAAAGGAGCCCGGCGTGCACGGGGTGTTCAAGCGGTTCATCGCACTGATCAGCGATCCCGCCACGTGGCGGGACTACCTGTGGGTCGTCTCGGACCCGTTCGTGGCGGTGTTCACCGCGGCGCTGCCCGGCCTGCTGATCCTCTACGGGGTGTGGGGATACGCGGTCGCGATCTTCGCCGGGGACATGATCGGGCACTACGGCGGCAGCGACTGGTACGCCTACGTCCACGTCACCGAGGGGTACGGCCGCGACACCGGGCGAATCCTGTCCACGGTGGCCGTCGCAACCGCGTGCATCGCCGCCGGGTACCTCATCGGCCCGTGGATGCTGTCCTTCTACGGGGAGTGGGGCCGCGCCATCCTCGGCCCGACGAAGAAGTCCGAGCTCGCGCTGCGCGTCCAGCACCTCACCGAGACCCGGTCGGAGGCCGTGGACGCCTCCGCCGCCGAGCTGCGCCGCATCGAGCGCGACCTGCACGACGGCGCCCAGGCCCGGCTCGTCGCGATGGGCATGAGCCTCGGCGCCATCGAGCACCTGCTCGACAAGGACCCCGAGAAGGCCCGCATCCTGCTCGCCGAGACCCGCGCCTCGTCGGCGAAGGCGCTGCACGAGCTGCGCGACCTCGTCCGCGGCATCCACCCGCCGGTGCTCGCCGACCGGGGCATCGGGGACGCGGTCCGGGCCCTCGCGCTCGACCACCCGCTGGACGTCGAGGTGTCGGCCGACCTGCCGGCGCGCCCCGAGCCGCCGGTCGAGTCAGCCGCCTACTTCGCGGTCTCGGAGATCCTCACCAACGCGGCCAAGCACTCCGGCGCGTCCCGCGTCTGGGTCGACCTGCGGTACGCGGACGGCATGCTGCGCATCAGCGTCACCGACGACGGCCGGGGCGGCGCGAACCTCGAGGGCGGCTCGGGGCTGCGCGGGATCGAGCGGCGGATCGGTACATTCGACGGCGTCCTCGCCATCAGCTCGCCCCCGGGCGGCCCGACGATCGTCACCATGGAGCTGCCGTGCGCGTTGTCCTCGCCGAAGATCTCGCCCTCCTGAGGGAGGGCCTCGTCAGCCTCCTGGAGTCGCACGACTTCGAGATCGCGGCGGCCGTCGACAACGGGCCGTCCCTGCTGAAGGCACTGCTCGACCACCGCCCGGACGTGGCGGTGGTCGACGTGCGCCTGCCCCCGTCCTTCACCGACGAGGGACTCCAGGCGGCGCTGGAGGCGCGGCGGCAGGTCCCGGGCCTGCCCGTCCTCGTGCTGTCGCAGTACGTCGAGCAGCTCTACGCCCGCGAGCTGCTCGCCGACGGGACCGGCGCGATCGGCTACCTGCTCAAGGACCGGGTGTTCGACGCGGCTCAGTTCGTGGACGCGGTCCGCCGGGTCGCGGCGGGCGGCACCGCGATGGACCCCGAGGTCATCTCCCGGCTCGTCGCCCGGGGCACCCGCGACACCCCGCTCGCCCGCCTCACCCCGCGCGAGACCGAGGTCCTGGAGCTGATGGCGCAGGGGCGCTCCAACGCGGCGATCGCGGAGCGGCTCGTCGTCACCGAGCGCGCGGTCACCAAGCACACCGCGAACATCTTCACCAAGCTCGACCTCGCCGTCACCGGCGACGACAACCGGCGCGTCCTCGCCGTCCTCGCCTACCTCAACCGCTAAACCGAGCGGAGCGAGCCCGGGGGGTGTGGGGGGTCGGCCCCCCGCAAGGGCACTAAACCGAGCCGAGCTTCGAGGGTCGTCCCCAGCGCGGTGCTGAGCCCGTTTCCGTCCCCTGACCGGCCTAGGGACTGTCTCGAAGTGGCCGAAGCCACGCGCGCGAACGCGTGACCTGCCCGGTGCGGCGAAGCCGGAGGCGAGCGGAACCGGGCGGATCGCGAAGCGATGCCGCGTTCGCCCAGGCACGGTCACGTAGCGAGCCGCCAGGCGAGCGAAGTGGGCCGGGACTTTGAAACACAGCCGAGTCGTTCCGCCGGGGGCCCCGCGGTGGCATAGTCTGCCCCGCGAGCAGGCCCGGGGAGGGCGCTATGACGGTGGTTCTGGTTCTGCTGTGCCTGGCGATCGCCGGGCGGGAGCTGTACCTGGCGTTCGAGCGCGGGCGGACGCCGGGCGCCCCGGAGATCGCCGACATCCGCACGCAGCTCCGCGCCCTCAAGGGCACCCGTGACGAGCTGGAGGAGTTCCGCGCGTCCCAGCGCGAGCGCCTGGACCGGCTCGCCGCCGACGCCGAGCGCGACCGCGCGGCGCTCGGCGAGACCGACGCCCGGATCCGCTCGCTCGTCACGCAGATCAACGACCGGCTGGTGCCGGACGTGAGCGGCCGGCTGAAGGAGCAGCGGGACGCGGCCGAGGAGCAGCGCGCGGCCGTGGAGCGGCTGGCCGCCGAGACCGCCGCGCTCCGCAGGCACCTCGTCGGGCGGCTCGACCAGGCGGTGGCGGCCTCCCTCGGCGCCGACCCCGCCGACCTGGTCGCCGGGACCCTCACCGTCGCACCGGCCGGGGAGCGGCCCGCCCTGACCGGCCCGTTCGAGCGGTTCGCCGCGCACCACGGGCTGCGCGTCGAGCTGGCCGACGGCGACCGCTACTACCTGTCCGGCCGCAGCCCCCGCGCCCTGGAGCTCGACTTCATCGACCTGGTGACTGCGCTGCGCGAGCACTGCGTGGAGTCCACCGGCCCGGCACGGGCCCTGCTGGGCACGCTGCGCGACGTCGACCGGGGCGGCGCGCAGATCGGGCCGCTCCTCGTGGTGCGGACGCCGGAGTCGCTGGTGTGCGGGGTGCTGCCGCTCGCCGAGCTGCGCCGTCCCGGAGCCGCCGGGCTGCTCGACGATCCCGACGCCGCCGCCGGACGCCTCCACCGCCTCCCCGAGGGCCGGTTCTGCGACGTCTCCGCGTGGCCCGCCCTCAACTCCTAGGGACGCAGGGGCGCCGTCCATGGGAACTCGGGCGCGCGGCGTTCGAGGAACGCGGCGATGCCCTCCTCGACCTCGCCGCTGGCGGCCACCTCGGCGAGCCACCGCTGCGTCCTCTCCGCCACCGGGCCGGCGGCGACGATGGCGTCCACGATGTCCTTGCTCGCCTGCTGGGTGAGCAGGGAGCGGGACGCGAGGGTCTCGGTGAACGCGGCGACGCGGTCGTGCAGGCCGCCCTCGGGGACCACCTCGTCCAGCAGCCCGATGCGCAGGGCGTGCTCGGCGTCGACCAGGTCGGCGGAGTAGAGCAGGTACTTGGCCGCCGACGGGCCCACCAGCCGGACGAGCCGCGCCGTCGCGGCGGCCGGGTAGACGATGCCGAGCCTGGCCGGCGTGATCCCGAACCGCGCGCCCCGCGCCGCGAACCGCAGGTCGCAGGCGGCCGCGAGCTGGCAGCCGCCCCCCACGCAGTAGCCCTCGATCGCGGCGAGCGTCGGCTTGCGGAACGCGGCGAGCGCCCGCTCGGCGACCGTCGACAGGTGCGAGTCGTCGTCGCGGTGGATGTCGTCCAGCTCGGAGATGTCGGCGCCCGCGCAGAAGTTCCCGCCCGCCCCCGTCAGCACCACGACCCGGACGGCGGGGTCGGCGGCGAACCCGTCCAGGATGCCGGGCAGCGCCCGCCACATGTCCGCCGACATGGCGTTCCGCTTGGCCGGCCGGTCGATCACGACCGTCCCGACGCCGCCCGCGACCTCGAACCGCAGCCCCTCGCCCATCGTCCCCCCTCGCCCCTGACCGGCGCGGCTCATCGTATTCGCCCGGCGCCCGGAACCGATCACCGGACGACCGCCGGAACCCGGAGGCCGATCCGGTAGTCATAACGGTCGTGAGCATGGAGACCGGCGGCGCGGGCGGGGGAAGGCCGCGGAGCCGGACCGGACGCAGGGGGTCACCCGTATGAGAGCGGTCACCGACCTCGGGGAATGCGAAAGCGGCCCCGATTGCTGTACTGTCGTGGCAACGTCCTTGGATTCTCACGACTCGCGTCGAGGACGTCTCTTCCCCGCCCGGGCCATCTGAGCGCCCGGTGACTTTCCGGTCCGGCACGCACACGGCGTGCGGGGCCGCCGCACAAGGGAGCCGACGTCAGCCCGGTGGACCGAGCTGCATTCCTCGCATTCCTCTCGCGTACGCGCCGCGGGTTCCGCCGCCGTACGCGGACTTCGACTCCGGGCGGCGCCGACCTCCGCGCGCCCGCCTGAGAAGGGACCCGTATGTCCACCCCCACCCTCGAAACCGAACCCGCCGCGGGCGGACGCAAGGCCCCCGCCCGCGGCGCGCACGCCATGTCCGCGCAGAGCGCCCGCAAGGACGCGCGGCAGCAGGGGCGGCGCCCGGCCGACGACGCGCCGACCATCCCCTTCCAGGGCCTCCTGTCCGTCCAGGACAAGCACGCGTTCGTCCGCACGTCCGGCTACCTCGCCGGCCCGGAGGACGTCCACGTCTCCCTCGCCCAGGTCAAGGCGCACCACCTGCGCCCCGGTGACGCCGTCGCCGGCCTCGCGCGGGCACCGAAGCAGGGCCGGGGCGACTCGCCCACCCTCGCCCGCGTCGAGACCGTGAACGGGCTCCCGGCCGAGGAGGCGGCGGGCCGCCCCGAGTTCGGCGCGCTGACCCCGCTGTTCCCCGAGGAGCGGCTGCGCCTCGACACCGGCCCGCTCGCGACCCGCGTCATCGACCTGGTCGCGCCGATCGGCAAGGGGCAGCGCGGGCTGATCGTCTCGCCGCCCAAGGTCGGCAAGACGATGGTGCTGCAGGCCGTCGCGAACGCGATCGCGCAGAACAACCCCGAGGTCCACCTGATGGTCGTCCTCATCGACGAGCGGCCCGAGGAGGTCACCGACCTGCAGCGGACGGTGCGGGGCGAAGTGATCCACTCGACCTTCGACCGCCCCGCGCGCGACCACACCGCGCTCGCCGAGCTCGCCGTGGAGCGGGCCAAGCGCCTCGTCGAGCAGGGCCACGACGTGGTCATGCTGCTCGACTCCATCACCCGGCTCGGCCGCGCCTACAACCTCGCGGCGCCCTCCAGCAGCCGCATCCTCGCCGGCGGTGTCGCGACGACCGCGATCTACCCGCCGAAGAAGTTCTTCGGGGCCGCCCGCAACATCGAGAACGGCGGCTCGCTCACCATCCTCGCCACCGCGCTGGTGGAGACGGGGTCCCGCATGGACGACGTCTTCTTCGAGGAGTACAAGGGCACCGGCAACATGGAGCTGAAGCTCGACCGGAGCCTCGCCGACCGCCGCGTCTTCCCCGCCGTCGACATCGAGGCGTCCGGAACGCGCCGCGACGAGCTGCTCATGTCCCCCGAGGAGCTCGCCCTCTCCTGGCGCCTGCGCCGCGCCCTCCAGGGCCTGGACAAGCAGCAGGCCGTCGAGCAGCTCCTGGAGAAGATGAAGGGCACCTCCTCCAACGCCGAGTTCCTCCTGCGCCTCCAGCAGACGACCTGACCCGCCCCCTGCCCGAACACTCGCCGGACACGAATCTGGTCACAGGACCCCTGCACGACACGGGCCTGCTCGACACGGGCCTGCGACGACGGCGCGGGCTCCGGTCGTCCGGGTCTCAGCCGCCCTTCTCGGGTCTGAACGACTTGAGGATCTTGTCGTAGAGGCGCTGGCCCGGGGTCCACTCCGGATCGGGCGCGTGGAAGCAGAACTCGTACCCGGCCGCGCGGCCGCACAGCACGTGGCGGACGGCGTCGTGCTCCCCGTCCCGCCAGGTGAACTCCCACTCGGCGGCGCCGTCGACGACCTCGGGCACCGGTTCGAGCCGCAGCCGCTGGTAGCCGGGATAGCGGTGCTCCTTCACGGCGCCGCGCTCCTCGGCGCGCAGCCCGGTCAGCGGGTCGCCGGGAGCCGGGGCTATGCGCAGCCCCCGCCCGGTTCCCTCGTCCTTCCAGGTCATCACGCCGCCGCGCCGCTCGGCCTGCCAGCCCGCGGGCACCCGCACCGAGTAGGCCCCCGCCTCGTGGTACCTCGCCGTCTTCATCGAGACGCCCGCCGCCGGACGCAGCGCGACCGCGTCGCCCTTGCCGATCGACGTCCACCGGGCCGTCCAGGTGCCCGCCCCCGCCGCGAGCGCCGCGAGCAGCGCCACGCTGGCGACCGCTCCCGGCCTCAGCCGCCGCGACGACAGCATCGGGACGCGCCACCGGCCGCGCGGCGAACCGCACGACGGGCCGCCGGACGGCGCGCCGGGCGAGCCGCCGCGCAGCGCCCACGGGACGCGCGGACCGCGCCGCGCCGGCGTCCGCGATCCGTCCCGCGAGACCCAGGCGCCGCTGAGCGCCCACGGAACGCGTCGCCGCGGTCCCTCGGCCCGGTGCGTGGAAAGGCGGCGGGAATGCGGCACCTGGGCCCTGGTGAAACCGGATTCCGGGACCGTTCCCATTACCTTTTGCAGCATTTCCGTGGTGGCCTCGGCCGTCAATCTGTCCTCGGGCCGCTGCCGCAGCAGCCCCTCGATGACCGGGGTCAGCGGCCCGGCCCGGACCGGGCGCGCGTAGTCGCCCAAGAGAACCGCCACCATCGACGCCAGGGCGTGGCAGCGCAGGAACGGCGAGAAACCCTCGACCGCCGTGTAGAGCGTCGCGCCGAGCGACCAGAGGTCGGAGGCCTCCACGCTCGGCAGGCCGTTCACCCGCTCGGGCGGGAGGTAGGCGGGCGAGCCCTCGATGCCCGAGAGCAGGGTGTCGGCCGGCTGCGGGCCCTTGCCGGTGTGGACGGCGAGGCCGAAGTCGCCGAGGAGGACCCGGCCGTCGTCGCAGAGCAGGACGTTGCTGGGCTTGACGTCGCGGTGCAGGATGCCCGCCGCGTGCGACGCGCGCAGCACCGACAGCACCGCCGCGCCGATCTCGGCCGTCCGGCGCACGCCGAGCGGACCGTCCTCGCTGACCAGCCTGTGCAGGGAGCACGCCTCCAGGAACTCCATGACGATCCAGGGACGGCCGTCCTCGATGATGAGGTCGTGCACGGCGACGACGCCGGGATGCCGCAGCGCGGCGGTCGCGCGGGCCTCGCAGAGCAGGCGCCTGCACATCACCCTGCGCTCGCCCTCGGTGATGCGCGGGGGGAGGTGGACCTCCTTGACCGCGACGTCCCGGTCCAGCATCTCGTCATAAGCCCGCCAGACGGTGCCCATGCCGCCTCTGCCGACGACAGAGAGCAGGCGATACCGTCGCGCGAGCGGTATGAGCCGATCCCCACTCATGGGGCGGTAATCGCCGGAACGCGCCCAAGGCACGCTCCCACGCCATCAATTGATTCTTGACTGGCGTCCATCGAGGAAAATGGGCCCCCACGTGGTAATGACCACACAGGGTAACGTTACCGGTACGCTACGCGAGCAAACTCCTGGCCCACTTGTAATCCGACTTGCCGACGGCAGTTCGCTGTACCTCGTCCACCAGCGTCATCTGCCGTGGAAGCTTGTAGCCGGCGAGGCGGTCGCGGCAGTACTCGGTCAGCTCCTCGAGCGTCACGGTCGCGCCGGGGCGCGGCGCGACGACGGCGGCGACGCGCTGCCCGAAGCGCTCGTCCGGCAGGCCCACGACGACCGCGTCCTCCACGGCGGGGTGGTCCTTGAGCGCGACCTCGACCTCCTCCGGGTACACCTTCTCGCCGCCGGTGTTGATCACCAGTGAGCCGCGGCCGAGCAGCGTGATCGTCCCGTCCTGCTCCAGGCTCGCGAAGTCGCCGGGGATCGACCAGCGCGTCCCGTCCGGGGCGGTGAAGAACGTCGACGCCGTCTTCTCCGGGTCGTTGTAGTAGCCGAGCGGGATGTGGCCGCTGCGCGCGAGCCTGCCGATCTCGCCGGGGCGGACGACGTTCAGGTCATCGTCGAGGACGGTGATGCCCGGCTTCATCATGAACCGGGCCGTCCCCTCCTTGGCGCCGACGGACGGGCCGCACGCGCCGGTCTCCGAGGCGCCGTAGTTGTCGAGGAACATGATGTTCGGGAGGTGCTCCTGCAGCGCGGCCTTCGCCCCCTCGGTCAGCGGCGCGCCGCCGGACGCGATCGCCATCAGCGAGGACGTGTCGTGGTCACCGGAGGCGAGCGCCTTCGCGACCGGGCGCGCCATGACGTCGCCGACCAGCATCATCACGTTCGCCTGCTCCTCGGCGAGGAGCCGCAGGGCCTTGCCGGCGTCGAACGCGTGGTCGGTGTAGAGGACGACCTTGGCACCGCTGAACAACCCCATGAACGCGACCCACTGCCCCGCGCCGTGCATGACCGGCGCGCAGTCGAGCACGGCCATCGCGGGCTGGTCGGCGTTGGCGGCGAGTTCCTCGGGGCTGCCGATGGGGTCGCCGAGGACGTTCCCGCCGCCGAGCGCGCCGAAGAAGATGTCCTCGCAGCGCCACTCGACGCCCTTCGGATACCCCGTCGTGCCGCCCGTGTACATGATGTAGCGGTCATCGCCGGAGCGTTCGGGGAAGTCGTCGTCGGGGGCGGCGCCCGCGAGCGCCTTCTCGTACTCGACCGCTCCGGGGATCTCGGCGGCGGAGCCGTCCTCCAGCACGATGACGTGCCGCAGCTCCGGCAGCCCGCCGCGGATCTCCTCCACCTTCGCCAGCAGGGACCGCTCCCCGACCAGCGCCACCGAGTCGGAGTCGGCCAGGACGTGCCGCAGCTCGGCCGCGACGTAGCGGAAGTTCACCGGGATCGGGACCGCGCGGACCTTGAAAGCGCCGAGCATCGCCTCGATCCACTCGGCCCGGTTGTAGGCGAGGATCGCCACGTGCTCGCCCGGCCGCACGCCGGCCTCCGCCAGATGGTGCCCGAACCGGCTCGCCCGCTCGCTGAGCTGCCGGTACGTCCGCCGCTCGTCTCCGGCCACCAGGGCGGGGCGGTCCGGCCCCGCCGCGGCCAGGATCTCGAGCAGGTCGGCCAGGTTGTAGCTTCGCGCCATGCCACGTCCTCGCGTGTCGGGGTGGGGACTGACCCCGATCCTCCATGCGGAGGGCCGCCGACTCAATCCTTGTCGACATTCCGTCCAATGAGATGAGTCACACCTCACGTCGCCTGATCCGGCCAAGCGGAAGGTTCTTACACGGCTCTTATCTGGGTACCGGCATGCTTGGCCGTAACGATTGAATATCAGACGGGGGTAGTGGTGAGCGCAGGTGCGATGGCGTGGACCCCGCCGACGTGGGACGAGATCGTCAGCGAGCACTCGACCAGGGTGTTCCGCCTGGCCTACCGGTTGACGGGCAACCGCCATGACGCCGAGGACCTGACCCAGGACGTCTTCATCCGGGTGTTCCGCTCCCTGTCGTCCTACAGCCCCGGCACGTTCGAGGGCTGGCTGCACCGGATCACGACGAACCTGTTCCTCGACCGCGCCCGCCGCAAGCAGCGCATCCGGTTCGACTCCCTCGGCGACGAGGCCGCCGAGCGCCTCCAGGGCCGCGAGCCGGGCCCCGCGCAGGCCTACGACGACCGCCACCTCGACCACGACATCCAGAAGGCGCTGGACGGCCTGGCCCCCGAGTACCGCGCCGCCGTCGTGCTGTGCGACATCGAGGGCCTGTCCTACGAGGAGATCGCCGCCTCGCTGAACGTCAAGCTCGGCACGGTCCGCTCCCGCATCCACCGGGGCCGTGCCCAGTTGCGCACCGCCCTGGAGCACCGCCGCCCCGCCGAATGCACGCAGTGACGAGCGCGCGTGCCGAGCGGGCATGACGAGCTGACGCAGTGACGAGCGTCACTAGTGACCGCTGAGTAACTTCCGGCCTACCCTTCGCCCGTGGACAACGCGCGGGTGAACATCGCTTTCGAGCGCCGCGGCGAGGGGCCGCCCCTCGTCCTGCTGCACGGCATCGGCCACCGCCGCCAGGGCTGGGAGCCGGTCATGGACCTGCTCGCCGCCGAGCGCGAGGTCATCGCGGTCGACCTCCCCGGCTTCGGCGACTCCCCTCCGCTGCCCGCCGGCACCCCCTACACGCTGGACGCGGCCGTCGCCGCCCTCGCCGACGCCTTCGGCGCCCTCGGGCTGGACCGCCCGCACATCGCGGGCAACTCGCTCGGCGGCCTGTTCGCCCTGGAGGCCGCCGACCGCGGCCTCGCCAGCTCGGCGACGGCCCTGTCCCCGGCCGGGTTCTTCAACGCCCTGGAACTGCGCTACGGCATGTCGGTGCTGCGCGCCTCGCGGCTCGGCGCCCGCGTCCCGGAGACGTTCCTCACCCGGCTGGCCCGCTCGCCGCGCCGCCGGAACCTCATGTTCGGGATGATCTACGGCCGTCCCGACCTGATGGACATCCAGACCCTCGCTGGGGACGCCCGCGCCATGCGGGACGCCCCGGGCTTCGAGCCCACCCTCCGCGCGGGCCGCGCCACCCGGTTCCTCGGTTCCTGCGCGGACGTCCCGGTCACGATCGCGTGGGGCACCAAGGACCGCCTGCTCCTGCGCAGCCAGGCCATCCGCGCCCAGCGTCGCCTGCCCCACGCCCGCTTCGTCTGGCTGGAGGGCTGTGTTTCAACAGTCCCGGCCCACTCCGCTCGCCTGGCGGCTCGCTACGTGACCGTGCCTGGGCGAACGCGGCATCGCTTCGCGATCTGCCCGGCTCCGCTCGCCTCCGGCTTCGCTCCACCGGGCAGGTCACGCGTTCGCGCGCGTGGCCGGGGCCACTTCGAGACAGGCCTTAGGTCGAAGGCGGATCGAAGCGGTCGGTGGTCCCGGTTCATGCCTCGCGTCGGCATCCGGCTAGGAGGACGGCGACCATGTGCCTGGCTTCGGCCTGGCCGTAGTCGGGGCCGGTGATGCAGAGGTTGCCGATGGCGCGCATGAGCGTGTAGGCGGTGATGTCGGGGCCGAGTTCGCCGGCGGCGGCGCATGCCTCGAGCAACGTCGCGCAGGCCGGGACCAGGGTGTCGAGCATCAGTGCGTGGAGGTTCTCCAGCCCTGGATCACCGGACCCCAGGGCGGCTCCGAGGCCGTGCTTGGTCACCAGGAACTCGACGAACGCGTCCACCCAGCGGGTCAGGGCGGTGAACGGGGAGGCCGACTCCTCCAGGAGCCGGGGGGCGAGTGCGGTGGCCGTGTCGATCTGGTGCCGGTAGACGGCGGTGACGAGATCCGCCCGGGTCGGGAAGTTCCGGTAGATCGTGCCGACGCCGACGCCGGCGCGTTCGGCGATGTCGCGGACGGGGGCCTGGACGCCCTGTTCCACGAAGACCGCCGCCGCGGCCGCCAGCACGCCGCTGCGGGTGCGCTGCGCCTGTGCCCGGCGCACTCCGACGGGTTCCGGCACGGGGCCCTCCTTTTGCTCGCGGAACAATGTTCCGCTAGTTTGGCGGAACAACGCTCCGCCAAAGTATGGCAGAGCGGTCCATGGAGGAAGCGCATGTCTCCCATGTCCCACCGCCGGCTCGACCCGCGGATCGTCTCGGTCAAGCCCATCACCGTTCCCGCGCCCGGCCGCGGCGTCGACCTTCAGGTGAAGGTCACCGTCCCGCTGTCGGGCCGGAACCTGCCGGTCATCGTGTTCTCCCACGGCAACGCGTGGTCCCTGGACGCGTACGAGCCCCTCGTCGACCGGTGGGCCGCAGCCGGATTCCTCGTGGTGCAGCCCACCCACCTGGACTCCCGCCGCAACGCCATCGGCTGGGACGACCCGCGCTTCGCCACCGTCTGGCGCGTCCGGATCTCCGACCTCCACGCGGTCCTCGACGGCCTCGGCGACATCCTCCTCCAGGCCGGCGGCCTGGAGACCCGCGTGGACCGTGAGCGCATCGCGGTCGTCGGCCACTCCTGGGGCGCCCAGACCGCCGGCGCGGTCCTCGGCGCGCGCGTGCTCGACGCCGACGGCGTCCCCGGAGAGGACTTCTCCCACTCCGCGGTCTCGGCCGGCGCGCTGATCGCCGCGACCGGGACCGGCGACTCGCTCACCCCGTTCGCCGCCGAACACCTCCCGTTCATGAGGCCGGACTACTCCACCATGACCACCCCGGCCCTGGTCGTCGCGGGCGGCGAGGACAGGTCGCGGCTCTCCACCCGGGGGCCGGAGTGGTTCACCGACGCCTACCGCCTCAGCCCGTCCCCGAAGAGCCTGCTCGTCGTCGCCGAGGGCGAGCACACCCTGGGCGGCGTCGCCGGCGAGGCGGTCGCCGAGACCACCGACGAGAACCCCGCCCGCGTCGCCCTGGTCGCCGATGCGATCTCCGCCTACCTCCTCGACGCCCTCAAGGTCGACGACGCCGCGTGGACCGCCTTCGACAACGCCGCCGCGGCCGGCGAGGGCGCGTGGAGCATCTCCAGCAAGTGAACCCGGCGTGACCGGCGCGTTCGGGACAGTGCGTCTAGGGCTTCAGGCGTTCGGCCAGATAGGCGAGGATCTCGTCCCTGGCCTGGAGCGTGGGGTGCCCCTCCTCGTCGACGAGGTGGGCGGTGACCACGCTGTGCGGTGACCCGACGACGTCGCGGAAGAACGGCGTCGGGTCGGTGTTCGCGGCGGCGTCCGGGAGCACGCGGCCGTCGAAGGCGTCCCCGAGCAGGGCCCGGTAGGCGGCGAAGCGCTGCCCGGTGCACCAGCGGTCGCCCTCGAAGCGGTAGGCGAGGACCTTCAGGCCGTCACGCGCGATGCGCTCCTTGACCGCGCGGGCGTCCTCCTCGCCGATCTCCAGGCCGGCGGGGTCGTCCAGCGGCAACGACGGGTGGTTCACGACCGGCGCGATGACGGCCGGTTCCAGCGCCATGGTGAGCGCGAAGTTGCCGGTGAAGCAGAGCCCGATCGCGCCGACCCCGGGGCCGCCGCACTCGGCGTGGGCCTGCCGGGCGAGCCCGCGCAGCCATGCCGTGACGGGGCTGGTGCCGCCCCCGGCGAACGCCCGGAACTCGGCGCTCACGCACGTCCGGCGGACGATCCGCTCACCGTCCTCGGCCGTGGGATGGGCGCCGTCGCGGCCGAAGAGCGACGGGACGTGGACGGTGAAGCCCGCGTCCCGCACCCACCGCGCCAGCCGCAGGACGTCCGGGCTGATGCCGGGCATCTCGGGCATCAGCACGACGGCGGGACCGGTGCCCGCGACGTAGACCGCCTTCACCACGCCGTCCACGTCCACGTACCGGCGGGAGAAGTCCGCGAGGGGGTCGTCGAGATGGCGGGTGTCCGTGTTGCTCGCGTTGGTGCTGGCGTCGTCAGTTTCCATGGGGTCAGCGTGCCCGGGGGCCGGCCGGTATCGGGAGAGGCCGGATCGCCATGTTCAGGGGTAATCTCGCCACTGGCGGGCGGACGTGAGGGAGGCTGGTGTGAGCGCGTTGCGGGTCGGTGTGCTGGCCTATCCGGGGTGCTTCGCGTCGGAGGTGTTCGGCGTCCCCGACCTGGTCACGATGGCCGGACACGTCGCCGGTCCGGAGCACGCCGGTTACGAGGTGACGGTCATGTCGCCCCGCCGCCGGGTCGTCGCGTCCGGCGGCGTGGCTCTGAGCGTGTCCCCGCTCCGCGACGCCGACGTCCTCGTGGTGCCGGGGTTCGAACTGCATCCGGGCCTCGACGTGGACGCCGGGCTCGCGCGGCTCTCGCCGGAGATCGCGGCGATCCGGTCGCACGCCGACGGCGGCGGGGCGGTCGTCTCGATCTGCGTCGGGGCCTTCCTGCTCGCCGAGGCCGGACTGCTCGACCGGCGACGGGTCACGACGGCCTGGCTGTTCGCGGACGAGCTGGCCCGGCGCTGCCCGGACGCCGACGTCCGGCCCGACCTCCTGGTGGCCACCGACGCGGGGGTGACGACGACGGCGGCCTTCAGCGCGATGTACGACTTCGCGCTCGAACTCGTCCGCCGGCACAGCGGCAGGGGCGTGGCGCGGGCGACCGCCCGGATGGCGCTCGTGGACGACGCGCGCACGTCCCAGGCCCCGTACGTCGACGCCCGCCTCCTCCCGCAGCCCGGGCACGAGTTCTCCCGCAGGGTCATGCGGTGGCTCGACCAGAACCTCGCCGACCGCTACGACCTCGCCGCGCTGGCGGACGCGTTCAACGTCAGCACCCGGACGCTGCTGCGGCGTTTCGCGAACGAGACGGGCCGGAGCCCGCTCGAGTACCTCCAGTCGGCCCGCGTCCGGCGCGCCCGCCATCTCCTGGAGACCACCGACCGGACGGTCGCCGCCGTCGCCGCCGCCGTCGGGTACCGGGACGCCGGGACGTTCGCCGCGCTCTTCGCCAAGCACACCGGGCGGCGTCCCAAGGACTACCGCGTGGCCTTCGGTCGTCCGGTCCGCTGACGGCGGAGAACCGGGGCCGGAAGCGAGAGGCCGGGGCCCGCGCGCCGCACCGCGCGGGCCCCGGCCCAGGGGTTCGCTCGGCTCAGCCGGTGACGGGGAGGTCGCCGGGGACCGGGGTCGGGGCGGGGGCCTCGCCTGGCGGAGTCGGAGCGGGCGTGGGCTTGCCCGGCTGCGAAGGCTGCGACGGCTCGCCGGGCTGGCCGGGCTGACCGCCCCCGCTCTTGCCGCAGGTGGCGGACGCGATACTGATCGTCTGCGTCTTGCCCGCCAGGGTCGCCGACACCTCGATGGCGGTGACCGTGAGGTTCCCGTCCTGCCCGCGGACCTGCTTGTTCAGCGTGACCGTGACGTTGCCGAGGCCCTTCAGGTCGGTGGTGACGGTGGTGTTGGGCGTCGCGCCGACCTTCAGCGCCCGGGCGCCCAGCGTCGCACCGGCCACGTGGGAGACGCCGGCGCCGTTCTCGCACTTGGCGGAAACCGCGTGCGCGGACAGCCCGAGCCTGGCCACCCGCAGGTCGGTGACGGACGCGCGGCCGTGCCCGGCCCAGGCGGAGCCGTTCAGCAGCCGCGCCTCGATGAGCGGGTTGGCGGGCAGCTCGGCCACGCTCTTGCTGGCGGGCCGCTGCGCGGCCGACGCCACCGAGGACGTCGGCGGGACGACGACGGAGCCGGTGGCGGCGATGGCGACCGCCGAGCCGGCGCCGCCCGGGCCGGCGGCCGGGGCGGCGGAGGCGGGGGCGGCCGACAGGGCGAACGGCAGGGCCAGCGCGCCGGCGACCGCCGCGCATTTGGTGAGTGCCTGCAAACGCACGGTTCTCTCCTTCAGGGGGTTCATGTTGGCGGGAGTGGAAAGCGGGTGGTGAAGGTCGGTGAGGTGGTGAAGGTGGGTGAGGCGGTGGGCGGACCGGCCGCGGGGCCGGGTGACCGGACGGCCGTCAGTCCGTGATCAGGACGGTCGTGCCGAGCGGGACCTCGGCGAGCTGCTTCAGCGCGCCGGCGGGCACCCGCACGCAGCCGTGCGTCACGGCCTTGCCGAACACCGCCTTGGACGGCCAGCCGTGGAACGCGACCGTCCCTGGGCCGCCGCCGAAGGTGTCGAGGGTGGCCGAGTGCGCGCCGACGGGCAGGATCAGGGGGCTGTAGGCGGGCTTCTCAGGGGCGAGAGAGGCGAGCAGGAACGTCCGTCCGGTGGGTGTGGGGGTCTTCGGCGCACCGACCGCCACGGACCACGCGCCCACCTGGCGGCCGCCGCGGAACAGGGTCAGCTTCCTGTCGCCGAGGTCGACCCTGACGGAGCTAGCGCTGCGCGCGGTCTTCAGACCGGAGTCGGGGATCCAGCCGGTCACGCCGTTCGGCCGGCTCGGCAGCAGCACGCGCCGCCAGCCGGGCCGGCTCTCCACGACGGGCACCCAGGTGGGCCCCTTGAGCTGGGTGCTCGGCAGTTCCGCCATGGCGGGGGCGCCGGGCTTCGCCGACACGGGGACGGTGTCGTGCGGGTGCACCACGGTCCCGTCGCCCTTGGCGGACGGAGCCTCGTCGCGCGGCAGGTCGTCCAGCGTCGTGTACGTGGTTGCCTGGGGCAGCTTGTCCAGGCCGCCGGCGGGGGACGCTCCGGCGGACGCCCCTTTGTGCCCTCCCCCGCATCCGGTCACGAGCAGGGCCGTCACCAGCAGGGCCGGTGCCGCCGTCCGTGCCGTCCGGCCGGCGGCGCGCGGTGGTTCGTCGCTCACGAAGACTCCAAGTGATCCCGCCGGAGAGGGCTCCGGCTCGCCTCTGTGCCCGCTCTCTACGCACGAGGGCCCGGAGGGGTTGCACGATGTGCGCACCGGATCGCGGCCCGTGTTCCACGGCCCTCCTCCGAACGGCACCGCGGGGGCGGGAACAACCCGGGATTGACATCTGTTTGAACCCTCAACTAACCTTCGACAAGTCGTTGAAGATTCAAGCATTAGGGACGGAGACCCCGTGAGCATCGCCACCGTCGCCCCCGGTCTGACCGCAGGCACCTGGAACATCGACCCCGCCCACTCCGAGGTCACCTTCGTGATCCGGCACCTGATGACCAAGGTGCGCGGCACGTTCACCGACTTCACCGGCACCGTGCAGATCGCCGAGGACCTGGCCGCGTCCACCGCCAGGGCGGACATCCAGGTCGGCTCGATCGACACCCGCCACGCCGACCGCGACGCCCACATGCGGACGGCCGAGGTCCTCGACGTGGAGAAGTACCCGACCATGACGTTCGTGACCAGCGGCGTGCGCGAGGAGGGCGGCGAGTACCTCCTGGACGGCGAGCTCACGATCAAGGACGTCACCCGTCCGGTCACGCTCACCGTCGAGTTCAACGGCGTCGGCGAGGACCCGTGGGGCGGCACGCGCGCCGGGTTCTCCGCCGGGACCACCATCAACCGCAAGGACTGGGGCATCGAGTTCAACGTGCCGCTGAAGGGCGACAAGGCCCTCCTCGGTGACAAGGTCGAGATCCAGCTGGAGATCCAGGCCGTCCGCGCCTGAGCACTCCCATCGCCGGAAGGGCCGCCCGTCCCGGGCGGCCCTTCCGCCGTTCCGGGGCAGGTCGCTACCCCAGGGGGAGCAGGAGGGCGAAGCGGGCACCGGAGGGGTGGTCCTCCACCCGCAGCGTCCCGCCGTGGGCCTGGGCTATCTCGCGGGCGATCGCGAGGCCGAGGCCGGCGCCGCCCGCGTCGCGGCTGCGCGCGGTGTCCAGGCGGGTGAAGCGCTCGAAGACGCGCTCCCGGTCGGCCGGCGCGATGCCGATGCCGTCGTCGGTGACGACGAGCAGCGCCTGGCCGCCCCGCCTGCCCACCTCCACCGTCACGCGGGACTCCGCGTAGCGCTCGGCGTTGTCGAGCAGGTTGCACAGCAGCCGGACGAGCTGCATGCGCACCCCCCGGACCGTGACACCGGGGGCGAGCTCGGTGGCGATCTTCAGCCGGAACGTGCGGCCGCCGACCTCGGCGCCGGTGAGCGCGGCCAGGTCGATCGGCTCCTGCACCACGCTCCCGCCGGTGCCGATGCGGGCGAGCAGCAGCAGGTCGGTGACGATCGACTCCAGCCGGTCGGTGTCGCGCAGCGCCGACTCGATGACGCCCCGCAGGTCGTTGTCCTCCGGGTGCATTGAGGCGTCCTCCAGGTTGGCCCGGAGCCCGGCGATCGGGGTGCGCAGCTCGTGCGAGGCGTCGGAGGCGAACTGCCGCTGCCGCGCGACGGCCCGCTCCAGCCGGTCGAGCGTCTCGTTGGCGGTGCGGGCGAGCTGCGCGATCTCGTCCTGGCCGGGAGGCTGCGGCACCCGGCGGCTGAGGTCGGTGGCGCTGATCTCCGCGAGCTGGGCGCGGATCGCCTCGACCGGGCCGAGCGTGCGCCCGACGACGCGCCAGGTGATCCACGCGGCGACGGCGGCCAGCAGCAGCACGCCCGAGCCGAGCCCCGTCTCCAGCAGCCCGTTCACCAGATAGGACGGCTGCCGCGCCGCCGCGTACACGACCACGGAGTCGCGCGCGGTGCTGACCCGGATCGCCTCGACCACGAGGCACTCGCGTCCGGGCCACCGGCCGTGGCACTCGGTGAAGTCCTGGACCCGCATGTTGCTCGGCGGCCAGAGTCTGCTCACCGGTGGTCTGTCCGTTCCGGCGGGTGTGGCGTTCGTCACCCGTCCGCCGGGCTCGACGACCTGGACGAGGACCCGGCCGCGGGTGCCGCCGCGGATCGCGCCCTCCAGCGTCCCGTCGCGGACGCCGCCGCTCACCCGCCGCGCGTCCACCTGCGTCCGGCGGAGCAGTTCGGCCTTGACTGCGCTGCGCACGGCGACGTCCACGCCGATCGCGGTGACGCCGAGCGCCAGTGCGGCGATCACCGCGGCGACGAGCGTGTCCCTGGCCCGGATGGAGCGGGGGCGCATGCGCATGGGGCCTCCAGGACCGACGTACCGGTTTCCCGACGCGACGACACACGGTACCGGCCGGTCACGAAACGGGGAGCCCGAAACTGCGCGCCGTGTTTTCACCTTCCCTTACTGGGACATCCCGTTTTATGACGATTCCCTCCGGAGTACAGGGACGGACACACATGGGCAGGGACGTGGCTTCGGTCGCCATCAGCGGTGAGGACCGGCGTCGGTATCGCGACAAGGTGCGCAGGTGCCTGGACGTACTGGCCCGGATGCTGGGCGAATCCCAGTTCGACTTCGAGCGCCCCCATATCGGCCTGGAGATCGAGCTCAACCTGATCGACTCGCTCGGCGACCCGCTGATGCGCAACGCCGACGTGCTGAAGGCGATCGCGGATCCCGCATGGGCGACCGAGCTGGGGCAGTTCAACCTTGAGATCAACATCCCGCCCCGCGAGCTCGGCGGCGAGGGCACCGGCGCCCTGGAGACGGAGGTCCGCGACCATCTCGCACACGCCGACGACCGGGCCCGCGAGGTGGGCGGGCGGCTCGTCATGATCGGCATCCTGCCGACCCTGCGGCGCACCGACATCGGCGAGGAGACGCTGTCGTCGAACGCGCGCTACAAGATGCTGAACGACGAGATCTTCGCCGCGCGCGGCGAGGAGATGCGCATCGCCATCGACGGCCCCGAGCCGCTGCGCATGCACACCGACACCATCATTCCCGAGGCCGCCTGCACCAGCGTGCAGTTCCACCTCCAGGTGAGCCCCGACGAGTTCGGCGCGTACTGGAACGCGGCCCAGGCCGTCGCGGGCCCGCAGGTCGCGATGGGCGCCAACTCCCCGTTCCTGTTCGGGCACCGGCTGTGGCACGAGACCCGCCTCCCCCTGTTCGAGCAGGCCACCGACACCCGCCCGGACGAGCTGAAGACACAGGGCGTCCGGCCCCGGGTGTGGTTCGGCGAGCGCTGGATCACCTCCGTCTTCGACCTGTTCGAGGAGAACACCCGCTATTTCCCGTCCCTGCTGCCGCTGTGCGACGACGAGGACCCCCGCGAGGTGCTGGACCAGGGCGGCATCCCGGAGCTCGGCGAGCTCACGCTCCACAACGGCACGATCTACCGCTGGAACCGTCCCATCTACGCCGTCGTGAAGGGCCGCCCCCACCTGCGCGTGGAGAACCGCGTCCTGCCGGCCGGGCCGTCCGTCGCCGACGTCGTCGCCAACGGCGCCTTCTACTACGGCGTCGTGCGGATGCTGGTCGAGGAGGACCGGCCCGTCTGGTCGCGCATGTCCTTCGCCACCGCCGAGGAGAACCTCCACCGCGCCGCCCGCGACGGGCTGGAGTCGACCCTCTACTGGCCGGGCATGGGCGAGGTGCCCGCCTCCGAGCTCGTCCTGCGCAAGCTGCTGCCCCTCGCCCACGAGGGCCTCGACCGCTGGGGCGTCGACCCGGCCCGCCGCGACCGCCTCCTCGGCATCATCGAGCGCCGCTGCGTCACCGGCCAGACCGGCGCCGCCTGGCAGATCGAGACCGTGCGGAACCTGGAGGAGGAGCACGGCCTCGGCCGCCACGACGCCCTGCGCATGATGACCCGCGCCTACGTCGAGCACCTGCGCGACAACGACCCCGTCCACACCTGGTAACCCGAGGATCTTCACAGCTCCCGCACAAATCACACCCGGCGCCCCCAAACCGTCCTTCTAGAGTCGGGTGCCGTGACCGAGAACGAGACGCGCGTCCTCGTCGTCGAGGACGAGCCGACCATCGCGCGCGCGGTGGCCGACCGGCTGGCGGCCGAGGGGTTCGCCGTCGAGGTGGCCGCGGACGGACCGTCGGCGGTCGAGCGCGCCCGCGCGTACGAGCCGCACATCGTCGTGCTGGACGTGATGCTCCCCGGGTTCGACGGCCTCGAGGTCTGCCGCCGCGTCCAGGCGGAGCGTCCCGTGCCCGTGCTGATGCTGACGGCGCGCGACGACGAGACCGATCTGCTCGTCGGCCTCGGCGTCGGCGCCGACGACTACGTGACCAAGCCGTTCAGCATGCGGGAGCTGGTGGCGCGCCTGCGCGCCGTGCTGCGCCGCGTCGAGCGGCCCCCGATGGACGACGGCGGCGGGCCGGTGCGCGTCGGAGACCTGGAGGTCGACCAGCGGGCCCGCCGGGTGCGCCGCGACGGCGGCGAGGTCCACCTCACGCCGACCGAGTTCGACCTGCTCGCGTGCCTGCTGCGCAACCGGGGGACGGTGCTGACCCGGGCCGTCCTGCTGGAGCAGGTGTGGGACTGGGCGGACGCGTCCGGGACGCGGGTCGTCGACAGCCACGTCAAGGCGCTGCGCCGCAAGCTCGGGCAGGAGCTGATCCGGACCGTGCACGGCGTCGGGTACAGCCTGGAGGCCGCGCAGTGACCCGCACGGGGACCGCCCGCCCCGAAGGAGCCCGGTTCGCGCGCAGGCTGTGGGCGCGGCTGCCCCGCCCCCTGGACCCGCTCCAGTCGATCAAGGTCAAGCTCGGCGTCGTGGTCGTCGTGACCGCGTGCGTCGCCGTGCTGATCGTGCTGTGGGGGTACCCGCTGGGGTTCCGCGCCCGGGAGACGATGCCCGTCGGCTTGCTCATCTCGCTGGTCGTGACCCAGCTGCTCGCCCACGGCATGACCGCGCCGCTGCGCGAGATGACGGCGGCGGCGCGGGCGATGGCGCGCGGCGACTACAGCCGCCGGGTCCGCGCCACCTCCCGCGACGAGGTCGGCGAACTCGCGCAGGCGTTCAACCGGATGGCCGCCGACCTCGCCGAGGTCGACCGGCAGCGCCGCGAGTTCGTCGCGAACGTCTCGCACGAGCTGCGCACCCCCATCAGCGCACTGCGCGCCGTGCTGGAGAACGTCGCGGACGGCGTCACACCCGCGACGCCGGACGTCCTGGAGACCGCCCTCGACCAGACCGAGCGGCTCGGACGCCTCGTCACCCAGCTCCTGGACCTCTCGCGGGTCGAGGCCGGGGCGGCGGTCCTCGACGTGACCGACATCGACGTCGCCGCGTTCGTTTCCGACGTCATCGCGGAGGCGCGGGCGGGCCGCCCGGACGCGGTGTTCGAGGCGGACGTCACGCCCCGCCTGCGCGCCGCCGCCGACCGCGACCGGCTCCACCAGGTCGTCGCGAACCTGCTCGACAACGCCGCCCGGCACGGGCCGGACGGCCGCCCCGTCACCGTCACGGCCCGTCCCGCGAACCCGCCCGGCGGTCTGATCATCGAAGTAGCCGATGAGGGACCCGGCATTCCACCCGAGGAGCGCGCCCGCGTGTTCAAGCGCTTCTCGCGCGGCTCCGTGCCCGGCACCGGCACCCCCGGCGGCGGCACCGGCCTCGGCCTCGCCATCGCGAACTGGGCCACCGAGCTGCACGGCGGCGACATCACCGTCATGGACACCCCGACCGGCTGCCGGATCCGCGTCGCGATCCCCCCGATCCCCGGAGACCCCAGATGACCGACCACCCCAAAGCCCCGGACCCGTCCGACGGGCCCTCCGACCCCGAGAATCCCCCCGAACCACCCACCCCGGCCGAGACTCCCACGCCGAGCACGGCTTCCGTCCCTGATCCGGCCTCCACGCCCAGCGAACACCCCGCGCCCGAAACGGCCTCCGCACCCGATCCGGCTTCCGCGCCCGGCGCAGACCCCGCGTCCTACGCGGTCCCCGCAGCCGGAGCACCGCCCACGCCAGGTGCCGCTTCCGCACCCGGTGCACGCCCCGCCTCCGCACCCGGCACGCCTCCGATGCCAGGCCCAGCCTCCGCGCCGCGGGGGCCTTACGGAGCGCGAGCAGGGGGTTATCCGCCTCCGTACCCGGCGCGGGTCGGGCCTCCGCCGCCGCCCGTCATGTACAAGCCGACCAAGCTGGAGCAGGCGATCGTCGGGTGGAAGAGGCCCGCACGGCCGATGTCGCCGGCGCTGGCCGCGGGCGCTCTCGTCACGGGGCTGATCGGGGCGGTGACGCTCGGGCCGTCGCTGGCGCACGGCCTCGGCGTGGGCGTGCTCTTCACCGCGACGGCCGTCGCCTACGTGGCGGCCGCGTCGGCGTGGTCGGCCGGACGGGGGGTGCGCCCGTCCCGTCGGCGGCGCGGTCTCGCGTCGGTCAACCGGACCGGCGCGGCGTTCCTCCTGCTCTCGGTGGGCCTGGCCGCGACCGCCGCCTACCGGGACGCCGACTGGGTCGTCATCCCGGCGCTGCTGCTCGCGGTCGCCGTGGGCTCCTACGGGACGTCCGGCGGACGGTCCTGGGCGGAGGTCCTGTTCGGCGGCCTCGCGGTCGTGCCGGCCGTCGGCTGCATGCTGCCGTGGACGACGCGCGGCGCGTACGGGGCGATGACGTCGGGACGCGGCAACGCGTGGCCGATCCTGCGGACGGGCCTGATCGCGGGCGGGCTGGTGGCCGTGTTCGGCGGGCTGTTCGTCGGCGCGGACGCCGCGTTCGGCAGCCTCGCGTCCGGGCTCGTCCCGGACATCTCGCCCGGCACCATCATGCTGTACGTGTTCACGGGCGGCTTCACCCTGACCCTGGCGTGCGCCGCCGCCTTCCTCGGGCAGTCGCCGCCACCGCTGCACGTGCTGAAGCCGGAGCCCGCCAAGCCCGCCGGGCGCTGGTCGTGGGCCGTGCCGATCGCCGCGCTCGACCTGGTCTTCCTGCTGTTCTGCGCGATCCAGGCCGGCGTCTTCCTCGCCGACGACAAGGACGAGCTGCTCCGCTCGACCGGCCTCACCTACGCCGAGTACGCCCGGCAGGGCTTCTTCCAGCTCGTCATCGCGACGGTGCTCGTGCTGGCCGTGGTCGCCGTCGCCAAGCGGTACGCGCCGGCCGCCACCAGGGGCGACCGCGTCACCGTCCAGACCCTGCTGGGGCTGCTGTGCGCGCTGACCCTCGTGGTCGTCGCGGTCGCGCTGCGCCGGCTGTACCTGTACGAGGAGACCTACGGCTGGACGAGGCTGCGCCTGTGGGTGCACGCGTTCGAGCTCTGGCTCGGCGTCGTCGTGGTGATGGTCGCGCTGGCCGGGGTCGTCCGTGGGCGCGTGCCGTGGCTGCCCAGAGCGGTCGCCGGGAGCGGCGCCGCCGCGATGATCGTTCTCGCGCTGGTCGGCCCGGACGGGTTCATCGCCGAGCACAACGTCGCCCGGTACCGGCACACCGGCAAGATCGACATCGGCTATCTCCAGGGCCTGTCCGCGGACGCCGTCCCCGCCCTGGACCGGCTGCCCGAGCCCCTGCGCTCCTGCGCGCTGCGCGACATCGGCTACGACTTCGAGGAGGACGAGCCCGCGATGAGCGCCAACCTCGCGCGCAACCGCGCCCGCGAGATCCTCGGCGAGCGCCCCGCCACCGACCCGCGCGACTGCGCCTCTACCCGGTCCGATCCATGGTGAGCAGGGCGTACGCGGCGAGGGTCGAATCGTCGGTGATGCGGCCCTCCCGGATGAGCGCCTTGAACTCCTCCTCGCTCACCCACTTCTGCCGCATGTCCTGCTCCTCGGGCTCGCGGTCGGCCTCCCCGGCCTCCAGGTCGGACGCGAGGAAGATGGTGAAGCCCTGACCGCTCGTCCCGTGCGAGCAGTTCAGGTAGCCGAGGCGCCGCAGCGTCCCGGCGCGCAGCCCGGTCTCTTCGGCGAGCTCCCGCCGGGCGAGCTCCTCCGGGTCGGCCTCCCGCCGGCCCGGGAGCGCGCCCTGCGGGAAGTTCCACGTGCGCTTGCCGATCGGGTAGCGGTACTCCTCGACGAGGTGGAAGCCGTCGCCCTCCACCGGGATGACCAGGACGAAGTCGGGCTTGTCGACGACCCCGTAGATGCCGCGCGAGCCGTCCAGGCGCTCGACCTCGTCCTCCCGGACGACCATCCAGGGGTTCTCGTACACCACGCGCGACGCGACCTGGCGCACCGCGGGCCGCTCCTCCTCGCTCATGCGCCCGCCCCGTACCGGTAGACGAGTTCGTGCCGGTCGCCGACCACCACCCGGTGGGTGACCTCGACGACCCGGTCGTCCTGGTCGCAGGCGCGTCGCCACAGCGTAAGGACGGGCTGGTCGGGCCCTATCTCCAGCGTCCGCTGCTCGTCCACGCGGGGAAGGCGGCACGTCACCGACTCCTCGAACGTGATCAGGTGGCCCGCCTCCTCCAGCCGCGAGTAGATGCCGCCCGGGCCCGTGTCGACCTGGCGCAGCACCGGGATGGCCTCCACGACGTCGAGGAGCACCCAGGTCGTCGCGGTCTGGACGGGCGGCTCCCCCTCCACGCCCTGGACGCGCGCCCGCTCCAGCACCCGGGTCCCGACCGGGACGCCGAGGCGGGGAGCGACCCGTTCGTCGGCCTCGATCTCGGCGACGGACGTCCTGGTGAACGGGGTGCGGCCGTCGGAGCGGGCCGACACGTGGAACCCGCGCCATCCCCCGACCTGCCGCGTGATGTCGGCCGCCGCGCGCCGCACCCGCGGAGCCGTCCGCACCTGCGCGCCCGCGCCGTGCCGCAGCTGGACGAGGCCCTGTTCCGAGAGCAGCCGCAGCGCCCGCCGGACGGTGGAGCGGTCGGCCTCGTACACGCGCGCCAGTTCCCGCTCGGACGGCAGCCAGGCCGCGGGGTCCAGTTCGCCTTCGACGATACGAGCGGCGAGCGCGTTGCTGATCGCCTGTGCCTTCGCGGGGGGTCGCGGCATACCAGATCCTGCTCCAGGTCGGTGCATTGACCTCATACCGTACAGATCCCACTTGCTCCCGCACCCGTTTGGGGTTGCGACGAACGCATTGTGGCCAGTGTTTGGTGGTTCTATGGTAGACCTACCATAAACCGACCGAGGGAGCCCCGCGTCATGTCGGCGACCATGTGCATGCCGGGCTGGCACAGTGAACGCTCCGACGGCGGCCTGCGCGCGACCCGGGTCACCCCTCTGTCGGACTACCAGCTCCTCAACGGCTGCCTCGAGGAGATCGTCGCGACCGACGAGGGCGAACTGTGGCTGCTCTGCGACGCGCAGACCCGGCTCGCCGAGCGCGTCGCCACCGCCGAGCGGCTGCGGGTCCCCCACCGGGGCCGAACGATCAGCTCCGGCGGAGGCTGACGACCTCGCCCGCGTCCCCGACCGCCGCGCGGGCGGGCGGCATGAGCCTCTCCCCGGCGTTGTCGGCCAGCAGCGCCCGGGCGCGCAGCACGATCTCCAGGTCGAAGCGCAGGTCGGGGTCCAGCAGCTGGTCGCCGAACAGCTCCTCCAGCTGCCGCAGCCGGTAACGGACGGTCTGCGGGTGGACGTGTAGCCGCATCGCGACCTCGTTGGCGTTGCGGCCCGACTGGAGCCACGCCAGCAGCGTCTCGGCGAGCCGGTCCTGCTGGCTGGCCCGCAGGTGCGCGAGGGGCGCGAGCCGCAGGTCGGCGAGCGAGGTGATGAGCCCCTCGTCCTGGAAGAGGATCAGCGTGGACATGTGCTCCACGCTGCGGATCACGCCGCTGTCCGCCTCGATGACGCCGCGCTGGACGAGGCACAGCGTCTTGCGCGCCCACTGGATCGAGCGCGCCGCCTCCGTCAGCGGGACGGTCGGGCCGACCACGGCGAGCGTCCCGGACAGGGCGCGGTCCACGAGCTTGGCGCGGCCGGGGCCGTCCGGGTCGGGGATGATCAGGCTGGGCGTGCGGCGGGTCAGGTCGGCCAGCACGTCCGGGGGGAACGCGGGCTGGCGGGTGTCGGCGTGGTGCCGGCCGAGCGCGACGGCGGCGACCGTCCGCGGGACGGGCCAGTGCGCGGCGGCGGCGAGGTCGGCGATCGCCTCCTGCGCGGCCGGCGGGTCGGCGAACAGCAGGTCCAGCAGGCGCTTGCGGCGGCGCTGCATCTCGCCCGCGACGGCCGCCTTGGCCTGCGAGAAGCCCTCGGCGGCGGCATGCGCCAGCTCGTCCTGGAACTGCATCAGGACCTCGCCGACGGCGCCGAGCGTGCGCGGCGGAACCTGCAGCGCCTCGGCGCCCTCGGTCATCCGGCGCCACGCCACCATGCCGCCGACCCGCATCGCGGTCTGCATCGCGTCGAGACTGCGCCCCTCGCCCGCCTCGCCGCGGCCGATGGCGCGGAAGAAGTCGGTCACCGGGGCGGGATCATGGCCGGGATCGGACACCCGCTCCACGAAGAAGTGGAGCACGCGCTCGACGGCGAGCCTGAGGGTCCCCGAGTAGGAGCCGTCGCCGGGCCGGTCGTACTCCCTGACGCGCGTCTGGATCTCCTGGATCATGTCGTCCGCCACCTCGTCGAGATGGGGTCGCATGTGATCCGCCAGTTCCCTCGGCAGATCCGCCCACGGGCGCCCGCTGGTGGTCGAACCGTCGTTCGCCACAGAACCTCCCAGCTCCGTCCCCCTGCGTTGCGCGCCGTTCACACGGGGTAATTACTTACTTATGGGACCTGTGTGGGGCAAATCATGACCCGTGACGGGCCTGAGGCGCAAAGTCTAGGTCGACATACGACCAGCTTCGGCCGGGGAGATGAAAAATCTTCACAGTCTCGTCGGGGAGGCGATTCCGTGACTTCACCGAGACTCACTTGATCAACCGGACGCGCATGCTGGAGGCGCGGACGGCGCCGGTCGCGCCGCGCCGGACGCGCGACGACGGTGCCCTCGACCCGGAAGGCAGGTGAAGGTGCCGCCCGGTGGCGTGGGCGGGCCCCGCCGCGGGCCGGACGGGACCGGCCGACGTGTTCGCATACTTCGTGCGGCGCCTCATCGGCGCCGCCCTCATGCTCCTGCTGATCACGCTGGTGACCTTCGGCATCTTCTTCTGGATCCCGAAGCTGGCCGGGCAGACCAGCGACCAGATCGCCGCCGCCTACGTCGGCCGCGCCCCGACCCCCGAGTCGGTGGAGGCGACCAAGGAACGGCTCGGCCTCGACAAGCCGGTCGTGGTGCAGTACGGGAACTACCTGAAGGCCATCGTCGCGGGCGAGGACTACGACACCGGCCCGGTCACCGACCGCTGCCCGGCGCCGTGCCTCGGCTACTCGTTCCGCAGCAGCCAGCCCGTCCTCGGAACGCTGCTGGACCGGGCGCCGGCGACCCTGTCACTGGCCCTCGGCGCGTCGATCCTCTGGCTCGCCGGAGGCATCGCCACCGGCCTCCTGTCGGCGCTGCGCAGGGGCTCGGCATGGGACCGGGCGGCCATGATCATCGCACTGGGCGGCGTCTCGCTGCCCATCTACTTCACCGGCCTGGTGTCCCTCGCGCTGCTCTCCTACACCCTGAAGATCTTTCCCGGCGGGGGCAGCTATCGTCCCCTGACCGACGCCCCCGTGACGTGGTTCCAGGCCCTGGTGCTCCCCTGGGTGACGCTCGCCTTCCTCTACGCAGCCATGTACGCGCGGCTCACGAGGGCGGGCATGTTGGAGACGCTGAACGAGGACTACATCCGCACCGCCCGAGCCAAGGGCCTCCCGGAAAGGTCGGTCGTCGTCAAACACGCGCTCCGCGCGTCCCTGACCCCCATCGTCACGGTCTTCGGCCTCGACCTCGGGCTCCTCCTCGGCGGCGCCGTACTGACCGAGAACACCTTCAGCATCCCCGGCCTGGGCCAACTCGCGCTGACCTCGGTGAAGAGCGGCGACCTCCCCATGGTGCTGGGCGTCACCCTGCTGACGTCCGCCTCGATCGTCCTCCTGAACCTGGCCGTCGACCTGCTCTACGCGGTCATAGACCCCCGCGTAAGACTGACCTGACCCCGAGCGGCCCCCCGGGGCCGGATGTCAGGTGAAGAGGTCCTCAGCCGTGTCGGCGCTGACGGCACGCTGGATCCACCGCTCAATCTGCTCGGGATCGGTGCACCCCTCGACCCGAGCACGCACATCCTCAGGAACATCAAGCCCCCGAGCCTCCAACAAGAGCAGAAGCGCCTTGACCTCACCCTCGGCGCGGCCCTCGGCGCGGTGGGTCATGGCGAACTCTGACTGCCACTCGTAGTTGTCGAGCTTCACGGTGTCCTCCATGAGTTTGCGGGCGGCGTCAGAGAACCGCGACATCACGTAGTCATGATAGAGCGGCCCTATGTCACCGGACAGGGAACCGAGGGCGGCGGCCAGGCCGTGGAGGACGGCCTCCGCGTCGGGGCCCTCCACATGGGCCGGGGCGCTGAGTACCGCCAGTTCGGGGAGGCGGTGGGCCTGGTTCGGGTCGGTGATCGGCGGCAGCATCCCGGGATGGACGGTCAGGGGTTCGAGGATCCATCCAGGGTGGCCCATCTCGATCGGGACGGCGCACCCTCTCGCCGTGTTCTGGTCCGGGCACAGCACCAGAAGGATCACGGGGCAGCGGCGCCGCAGGCGCAATGAGGCCAGGTAGGCGGGCCAGCTGTAGGACTTCTGCTTCAAGGGGCGCAGCTGAGATTCCACCACGACGCCCAGCAGCGGAGAATGCGGGTCGCCGAGCAGGACAGTGGCGTCGCAGCGCAGTTCGGCCGGGTTGGCGTCGGCGTAGGACTCCGAGGCCAGCGTGGCTCGCGCGTGGCCGGACACGTCGAGTCCGAAGACGCTCCGCAACAGTTCGGGGACGAGCTGCGGCCTGTTGCGGACCATCTCCAGCGGCAGCTCGTGTTCGTTCGTAGGCACGGGAGTAAACTAGAGGTAATTATTTGACTACTTAGAGTTGATGCATTGGTTTCCTCCCAATGAGTCATGGAAGGCGCGGGGTAATGGCCCGCTCGGGTCATCGCCATGGTCAGCCAGGGGGAGGTTCGCGCGCATGCTTGACCAGTGCGCCGATGCGGCTGGTCAGGGGTGGATGTGGGTCAGGAGGAGGTAGGCGCCGAGGGTGGTCATGGCGGCGCCGGAGAGGCGGGTCGTCGTGCGGGCGGCGGTGGGGTGGGTTTCCAGGATGGTTCGGGTCAGGGTGCCGAGGCAGAGGTAGAAGGCGGCACAGGTCGTCATGAAGGTCAGGCCCAGGACGGCGAGTTGGGCCGGGACGGGCCAGGCGTCGCGCGGGTCGGTGAACTGGGGCAGCAGCGCCAGGAAGATCAGCAGGCCCTTGGGGTTGAGGCCGCTGACGCCGACGCCGCGCAGGAAGGTGTTCCAGCCGGTGGTGGCGCCGGCGCGGGCTTCCGGTGTCGTGGGGCGGGCGAAGGTCGTCGCGCCGTGCCAGATCAGGTACAGGCCGCCGACGACGGTGAGGCCGGTCAGGGCGGAGGGGGAACCGGCGACCAGCGCGCCGACCCCGGCAGCGACGATCGCGGTGATGGCGGCATAGCCGGCGACCAGGCCGCCCACGGCGGGCAGGACGGAGCCGCCGCGCAGGCCGGCGCCGATCGTGAAGGCCCAGTCCGCGCCCGGGACGGCGATGAGCAGCAGCGCCATCGCCCAGAAGGCGAGTACCGATTCCGTTGCCATCGCATTCCTCCCCTGGCGGCGGCTATTACGGGGAGAATACGATTGAATTGGCGGAAAGTGATTCCAACTTTTGCCGGGTGAAAGCGCATTTGTGGAAGGATCTGCTCCGTGGACGCCATCGACCGGAAGATCCTTGCCGTGCTCCAGGTGGACGGCCGGCTGACGGTCACCGAACTCGCGGCGCGCGTCGGGCTGAGCGTCTCGCCTTGCCACCGGCGGCTGCGGGAACTGGAGCGCGGCGGGACGATCCGCGGGTACCGCGCGGTCGTGGACGCCGCGGCACTGGGGCTGACCTTCCAGGCGCTGGTGTTCGTCACCATGCGGCAGGAGGACCGCGACACGCTGCTCGGCTTCGAGGCCGCCGTGGCGCGCGTGCCCGAGGTGGTGCAGGCCCAGCGGCTGTTCGGCGATCCCGACTACCTGCTGCGCATCGTCACCGCGGACCTGAAGGCCTACCAGGAGCTGGAGGACGACGTCCTCGCCGCGCTGCCGGGCGTGCAGCGGCTGAACTCGACGCTCGTGATGAAGCACGTGGTGAGCGACCGGCCGCTGCCCACCTGAATGCGTAGGGACGGGCCCCGCGCCGGGCCCGTCCCGCGGTCACGTCAGCGGCGGTAGAGGTTGAGCTTCTCCTCGCCGATGCGCTCGCGGAGCGCCGGGTCGTCGACGCCCTGGCCCTCGCCGGTGGCGCCGCACAGGACGGCGACCTTGCCGATGTGCTGGTTCGTCTGGACGGCCCGGGTCGCGTCCCCGGCCTGCTCCAGCGGGAAGACCGCCGACAGCGTCGGGTGGATCATGCCGAGGCTGAAGAGGCGGTTCACCTCGACGGCCTCGTGGTAGTTGAAGCCGTGCGAGCCGATGATGCTCTTCAGCCGCATCCACAGGAACCGGTTGTCGTACTCGTGCCGGTAGCCGGTGGAGGAGCCGCAGGTGACGATCTTGCCGCCGCGCTTGGCGACGTAGACGGACGCGCCGAACGTCTCGCGGCCGAGGTACTCGAACACGATGCCCGGGTCCTCGCCGACGAGCCGGCGGATCGCCTCGCCCAGCATCCGGCCGGCCTTCGGGTGCCGGAGGCCCTGCTCGCCGAGCTCCAGGTCGTTGCGGTTGATGACGTGGTCGCAGCCCTGCGAGCGGACGATGTCCGCCTTCTCCTCGGAGGAGACCACGGCGACGGGGATGCCGCCGCCGTTCTTGACGAGCTGCGTCGCGAACGAGCCGAGCCCGCCGGTGGCGCCCCAGATCAGGACGACGTCGCCCTGCTTCATGCGGGCGCCGTGGGTCCCGACGAGCATCCGGTAGGCGGTCGCGGCGCACAGCGTGTTCGACCCGGCCTCCTCCCACGTCAGGTGGGCGGGCTTGCGGATCAGCTGGTTCGCCTTGACGATGCAGTACTCGCCGAGCGACCCGAAGTTCGTCTCGAAGCCCCAGGCGAGCTGGCTCTCCGACATCATGCCGTCGTCGTAGGAGCCGTGGTCCTCCTCGTCCACGTAGGACGGGGAGAGCACGACCTTGTCGCCGACCTTCCAGCTCTTCACGCCGCTGCCGGTGCGGACGACGACGCCCGAGCCGTCCGAGCCGAGGATGTGGTACGGCAGGTCGTGCCGGGCGCCGTACCAGCCCTGCCGGCCGAACTTCTCCAGGAACGCGAACGTCGGGACCGGCTCGAAGATCGCCGACCACACGGTGTTGAAGTTGATCGCCGCGGACATCACCGCGACGACGCACTCGTCCGGCGCGAGTTCGGGCATCTCGACCTCGCCGACGTGCAGGGAGCGGCGCACGTCCTTGTCGGTCTGGCCCTCGAAGATGCCCACCTCGTCCTTGCGGGTGAACGCCGCGCGGAAGCGGGTCGGCAGGTCGATCTCCTGCAGCTCGGGGCCGCTCGCGCCGGACCGGACGGCGTCGAGCAGGGCGTGGGACGGGCCGGGGTGGGCCATGGGTGTGTCCTCCGTGGAACGGGTAAGGGACGGGGCCTCAGCGGGCCGTGATCGGCGCCCGGGCGGCGTCGCTCTCCCGCCGTCCGGAGAGCCTGGCCTCCAGGTGCGCGGCGAGGGCGCCGACACCGGGCGGGTCGAGCAGGTTGAGATGGTGCGCCCCGGGGATCGTGACGATCTCCAGGTCGGCGCAGAGCCCGCCGAAACCGTTGGTCCCGTCGAGCACATAACGCGCATCCCGGACGGCCCAGGGGGTCTCCTCGGGCGCGTAGTAGAGGATGACGTGCCCGTCGTAGGGCTCCGGCTTGTACGCCTCCAGGGAACGGGTGTCCTGGTGGGACGTGAGCTGGTGGGTGAGCGCCGCCGGGGGGATGTAGTCCACCAGCGGTGCCGCGCGCTCCATGACCAGCGCGAACTGCGACTCCTCGTCCAGCCCGGACAGCTCCTCGTAGGTGAGGGAGACCTCCAGGCCGTACGTCTCGTTGATGTAGTCGGCGAAGGCGGAGAAGCGGCGCGCGAGCGTGTCGGACTCGTCGTCCACCGCCAGCGGGAGGCCCGCGTCGAACAGCGCGACGAACTCGACCTCGCGCCCTGCCGCCTTCAGCTGCCGCGCCGTCTCGTAGGCGAGGACGCCGCCGAACGACCAGCCGCCGAGCCGGAACGCGCCCTCCGGCTGCGCCTCCAGCAGGTGCCGGACATAGCGGGCGGCGCGCTCCTCGACGGGCGGCGCGTCCTCGAACCGCTCCAGCCCGTACACCGGCTGGTCGTCGCCGAGCAGCTCGACGAGCTGGCGGTAGCAGGCGGTCGTGCCGCCGGCCGGGTGCGCGATGAAGATCGGCCGCCGCCCCCCAGAGGGTTTGAGAGGACGCACGGTCTGCCGCGCGGCCTCCTCGTCGGCCGCCCTGATGTACTCGGCGACGTTCTCCGCGGTCGGCGTCTCGAACAGCTCCCCGCGGGTGACCTCGCCGCCGAGCTCCTGCGCGACGAGCGCGACGACCCGGTCGGCGTCGTGGTCCTGCCCGCCGAGGTCGGCGAAGAAGTCGGCCGTGACGCCGACGCGGTCGAGGCCGAGGACGTCCTCGAAGATGCGGACGGCCAGGCGCTCGGCGGCGTCGCGCGGCATGACATATCCGGATTCGGCGTTCGAGACCGCGGTGGACGCGGGGGCGGGGGCGTCGGCGAGGCCGAGCTCACCGGCCGCCCACTCCTCGAACACGTTCACGCTGGCGCCCTGGAGCAGCACCGACGCCGGGACGGTCAGCCCGAGGTCGTGCTCGACACCGCTCTTGATCCGGACGGCGACGAGCGAGTCCAGGCCGAGGTCGGTGAGCGGGACGGCCGGGTCCAGGCGCTGCGGATCGAAGCCGAGCACGGCGGCGATCCGGTACCTGACCTGCGCGGCGATCATCTTGCGCGCGGTGGCCGGGTCGAGCTCCCTGAGCGCCTCCACGCCGGGCCAGTCGCCCGCGTCGCCCGCGCCCTGCTCGTCCGCCGCGGCGGTGAGCGCGGCGAAGTACGGCATGTTCCTGATCTCGGGGAACAGCCCGACCGCCGTGGCGGGGTCGAAGCGCAGCACGCCCGTCGCCGCCCGGCCGTGCACGAGCAGCGCCTCCAGCGCCTCCGCGCCCTCCGCCGGGCTGATCGGGTCGATGACGGTGACCGACGCCTCGGCGGCCCCGCCGACCTGTGACCAGGTGCCCCAGTTGATGGTGGTCCCGGGGCGCCCGTTCGCGCGCCGGTGCGCGATGAGCGCGTCGATCGCGGCGTTCGCGGCGGCGTAGGCGGCCTGTCCCGGCGAGCCGAGCAGCGCGGCGGCGGAGGAGTGCGTCACGAACCAGTCGAGGTCGAGGTCCCAGGTGGCCTCGCTGAGCCGCCGCGCGCCCTCGACCTTCGCCGTCCACACCCTGTGGAGATCGCCGGGGCCGAGGTCGGCGATCAGCCGGTCGTCGATCGCGCCGGCGCCGTGCACCACGCCGCACAGCCTGGCGCCGCCCTCCTGGGCGACCCTGATGAGGCGCTCGGCCGTGCCGGGCCGGGCGATGTCGCCGAGCACGACGCCGACGTCCACGCCGTCCTCGCGCAGGCGGGCGATCACCTTCTCGGCGTCGGCGTCGGGGCCGCTCCGCCCGGACAGGACGATCCGACCGGCGCCCCGGTCGGCCAGCAGCCGCGCCGTGACCAGGCCGATCCCGCCGTACCCGCCGGTGATGACGTACGCGCCGCCGCGCCGGACGACGCGCTTCTTCCTGGCCGGCGTCTCGGGCAGGGCCGCCTGCGCGAGGCGTGCCGCGCGCCGGGTGCCGTCGCGCCAGGCGACCTCTCGCGCCACATCGCCCGCGAGGAGCTCCGCGACGAGGTCCGCCGGACGGTCGACGTCCACATGGGTGGCGCGCTGGACGGTGCGTTCGAACGCCAGCACCCTGGTGAGCGCGCTGACGAACGCGTGGCCGGGAACGCCCTCGCCCGCCAGGGGCAGCGCGGAGCGGGTCGCGACGTAGAGGCGGGGGCCGTCCGGCAGCGAGCGGCTGACCCCGGCGACGGCGAGGACGAGGTCCTCGTCCACGAGATCGGCGGAAGGGACGAGCACGACGCCCTCGACCGGTTCCTCCATGGCCGGGTGGTCGTCCGGCGGCCGGTTCGTCAGGCGGTGCCGGATGACGCGCTTCCCGCGCTCCTCCAACCCGGCGGCCGTGGCGTTCCCCAGCGCCTCGTCCTCCTCGGCGAGCACCAGCCAGGTGCCGCCTTCGGACGGCTCGGTGTCCTCCGGAAGCGGAGCCTCGTCCCAGACGAGTTCGACGAGCTTGTCGGCCAGCGGGACGGGGATGTCGTGGCGCTCGACCCGGCGCAGCACGATGCCGGTCGCCTCGGCCAGGACCTGGCCGTCGGCCGCCAGCAGCACGACCGAGCCCGTCAATGTGGGGGGACGACCCCCCACGCCCCCCGGAACCTCACCGTCGTCACGGGTGATCTTCGCCTGGACGTGGCCTCCGCGGTGCGTCGGCCCGAACACGCGCAGGCTGCCGATCGTCTCGGCCTTCCACACGCCGCCGTCGCCGCCCGCCGCCTCGTCCGACAGGACGGACAGGCAGCGGTCGAAGACCTCCGGGTGCAGCCGGTAGTGGCGGCTGCCGCGCTCGGCGGCCGCGACCTCGGTGGCCGCGCCCGGCCCGGACGCGGCGGGGGGACGGCGGTCCTCCCCGACGTCCGCGCTGGCCAGCCGGACCCAGGTGCCCGCCGGGGTCAGTGCGTGGATCTCGACCCGCTGCTCCGCCTCGGTGAACGTCGTCGTCACGGTCGTGTGGTCGGCGAGGGCGAGCGGCCGCTCCATCCACAGGCTGTTGACGCGGACGTCCTCGGTGCCGAGCGCGGACGCCCCGGCGGCGAGCGCCATCTCCCCGAACGCCGCGACCGGCAGCGCGTCCAGCCCGTGGACGGCCGCCGCGCGCAGCCACGGCTGCGCGGCGAGCCCGACGTCGGCGCGCCAGGCGTGCCGGTCCTCGCCGGGAAGCTCCACGTGCGCGCCGAGCAGCGGGTGCTCGTCGTGCTTGCCCGACGTGCGGGACGACAGGTCGACCCAGTGCCGCTCGTGGCGCCACGGCGACTGCGGGACGTCGACGATCCGCCCGTCCGCGGGCCCGCTGATCGTGTGGCCGTGCGCGGCCAGCGTGGCGAGCTGCGCGTGGAAGGTCAGCGTGTCGTCGGTCTCCTGGCCCTTCGGGGCCCGCTTCAGCGTGTGGGTGACGAGCGCGCCCGTGCCCTCCAGTGTCTCGCCGACGGCGTGGGCCAGGATCGGGTGCGCGTTGACCTCGACGAACGTCCGGTACCCGTCCTCGGCGGCGGCGGCCACCGCGTCCGTCAGCCGGACCGCGTTGCGCAGGTTCGCGGCCCAGTGGTCGACGCCGAGCCCGGACGCGGAGTCGAGGTGGGCGCGGGGGTCGTCGAGCGCGGTGGTGTAGAGCCTGATGCCCTCGGCCAGCGGGGTGCCCGGCTCGGCGCCGACGTCGGCGAGGGCCTCGCGCAGCTCGGGCAGGAGCGGGTCGACCTGGGGCGAGTGGCCGGCGCCCTCGGCCTGCACCATGCGGGCGAGCCGCCCTTCGGCCTCCGCCCGCTTGACGATCTCGGCGACCTGGTCGGCGTCGCCGGTCACGACGGTCTGCTTCGGTGAGGAGTGCACGGCCGCGTAGACCTCGGGCAGGCCGCCGGCGAGGCGGGCGACCTCCGCGGCGGACGCGCCGAGGACCGCCATCGCGCCGCCGCCGACGAGCCGCGTCAGCAGGCGGGACCGGCGGCAGATGACGCGGACGCCGTCCTCCAGGGTGAGCGCGCCCGCGACGACGGCCGCCGCGACCTCGCCCATCGAGTGGCCGACCACGGCTCCGGGCGTGACGCCGTAGGAGCGCCACATGCGGGCGAGGGCGATCTGGATCGCGAACAGCACCGGCATCGTGTCGGCGGGGCCGCCCGGCTTGCGGCCCTCTTCGAGGAGCGCCCACAGGTCGGGGCCGCCCTCCTCGGCGAACAGGCCGTCGAGGTCGTCGATGGCCTCGGCGAACGCGGGCTCCTCCTCCAGGAGCCGCTGGGCCATGCCCGCCCGCTGCGCCCCGTACCCGGAGAACACCCACACGGGACGGCCGGGCGCTCCGAGCGCGGTCCCCGTCACCACACCCGGGTGCGGGCGGCCCTCCGCGAGCGCGGTCAGGCCCTCGACGAAGCCCGCTCGGTCCCTGGCGGCGACGGCGGCGCGGGCCCGTCCCCGGCCGGCGCGCCGGTGCAGGGTGCGGGCGACGTCGGCGAGCTCCACGTCCTGGTCCTGGAGCCACTCGGCCAGGAGGGCCGCGTGGTCGCGGATGCGGTCGTCGCCGGTGTCGGACAACGGGAACGTCCTGACCACGGCCGGCTGGACGGTCGCCTCCTGCGCGGGCGCCTCTTCCAGGAGGACGTGCGCGTTCGTCCCGCCGAAGCCGAACCCGGACACGCCCGCCCGTGCGGGGTGGCCCCTGTCGGGCCACGGCGTCTCCTCGGCCACGACCTCCAGGCGGAGCTCGTCGAACGGGATGTGCGGGTTGGGCTCCTTGTAGTGCGCGCTAGGCGGGATGACCCGGTGGTGCAGCGCCAGGACGGTCTTGATGAGGCCCGCTATGCCCGCCGCGGACTCCATGTGCCCGAGGTTGGACTTCGCGGAACCCAGCAGCAGCGGCTCTCCGGGCTCGCGGCCCGCGCCGAGGACCTCGCCGACCGCCTTGGCCTCGATGGGGTCGCCCAGGAACGTCCCCGTCCCGTGGGCCTCGACGTAGTCGACCTCCCGCGTGTCGATGCCCGCGCTCGCGTACACGTCCCGCAGCAGGGCGCGCTGCGCGTCGGAGTTCGGGGCGACGAGGCCGTTCGAGCGCCCGTCGGAGTTGACGCCGGAGCCGCGGATCACGGCGAGGACGCGGTCGCCGTCGCGCACCGCGTCCGACAGGCGCTTCAGGACGACGGCGCCGCAGCCCTCCGCGCGGACCATGCCGTCGGCGGAGGCGTCGAACGCCTTGCAGTGCCCGTCGGCCGCCGTCGCGTCGGCGAGGTCGAACGTCATCGTGACGGTCGGCGACAGCAGCAGGTTCACGCCCCCGGCCAGCGCCACGTCGGCCTCGCCGCCGCGCAGCGCCTGGACGGCCAGATGCGCCGAGACCAGCGACGACGAGCAGGCCGTGTCGACGATCATGCTGGGCCCGCGCAGGTCGAGCAGGTACGACAGCCGGCCCGCGATGATGCTGAGCGCCGCGCCCGTCGCCGTGAACGGTTCGAGGGACGCCAGGTCGGACGCGGTGAACGCGGCGTACTCCGGCGCGGACACGCCGACGAAGACGCCCGTCCGGCTGCCGCGCAGCGACGCCGGGCCGATTCCCGCGTGCTCGAACGCCTCCCACGCCACCTCGAGGACGAGCCGCTGCTGCGGGTCCATGGACGCGGCCTCGCGCGGGGTGATGCCGAAGAACTGCGCGTCGAACTCGGCGACGTCCCGGAGGAAGCCGCCGAGGCGCGTCGTGCTCTCCAGCAGGTCGCGGACCTCGGGGGAGCCGTCGTCGAAGGCGTCCCAGCGGCCGTCCGGCACCTCGCGGACGGCGTCGCCGCGACCGGTCAGGAAGCGCCAGTAGTCATCGGGCCCGGTCAGGTCGCGGTCTCCGCCGGGGAAGCGGAGGCCGACGCCGACGACGGCGATCGGCTCATCGCTCGCGTTCCGCCGCGCCACCGGCTCCGGTGCCGGGGCCTCCTCGGCGGCTCCGCCCGCCAGCGCGGCGGAGAGCTTGTTGATCGTCGGGTGTTCCCAGACGAGGGTGGCGGGGAGGGCCCGCCCGAGCATCTGCTCGAGTTCGCCGGCGATCGCGACGGCGTCCCTGGAGGCGAGTCCGAACTCCTCCAGCGGCCGGTCGGGGTCGATCTCGGCGGCGGTGGTCCTGGAGCGGCGCGCGATCTGCTCGATCAGGTGCCGGCGGACCGAATCCTCGCTGATCCGTGTCTCGTCCTGCGCGTTCTCCCGCGCGGCTCCGGAACGATCGTTGCTCTGCATGCGGTGGGTTCCCCCCATGAAACCGGGATCGTTCGTCGAAGCGGAGGGACCACTTTGTCTTACGATGACCGACTCACGATGCGCACCCAGACCACTTTTCTCCCCCACGTCTTGTCACGGTGATGACAAGACTCGGCAGTAACCAATGTGGCCTGATGGGATAGTCGAGTACCACGGCCCGCAGTCAGGGCTGAGTAACGAAGCGCAAACCAATAGTAACAATAGCGACGACTGTTTTTAGGGGGAACCGGCGGATTTCCGCGGCCGGTGCGGGAGTTCACGCCGTACGGACTGTTGACCCGGGGCCGATACCGATGGGCGCTGGCGGTGGTGGCCGTCAGCGCATTCATGATCACCATGGACAACACGGTGGTCGCGAACGCGCTGCCCACCATCATGAGCGACCTCGACATGTCCAACTCGGCCAAGGACTGGGTCGCCACCGGCTACATCCTGATGTTCTCCTGCCTGATGGTGGCGGGCGGGCGGCTCACCGACGTCTACGGCTGCCGCGTCACCTTCGTCTCCGGGATGGTCGTCTTCACCGCCGCGTCCGCCGTCTGCGGCCTCGCCCCCGACTCGGCGACCCTCATCCTCGCCCGCGTCGCGCAGGGCGCCGGCGCCGCCCTCGCCCTCCCCGCCACGCAGGTCATGGTCACCGTCGGGCGCACCGACAAGCAGCGCTCCCTCGGCACGATCGTCTGGGTCGGCGCCGGCTCCAGCGCCACCGCCCTCGGCCCGACCATCGGCGGCTTCATCGTCCAGCAGTGGAGCTGGGGCTGGATCTTCCTGATCAACATCGTGCCCGGCATCCTGGTCATCCTGCTCGGCATGGTCGTCCTCACCGGCAAGGGCGAGAACCGCGACGCCCGCGTCGACCTGCCCGGCGTGCTCATCTCCGCGACGATGCTGTTCGCCTTCACCTACGGGCTGGAGTCGGGGAACAAGCACGGCTGGGCCGACCCGTCCGTCCTCAGCGTCTTCGCCCTCGCGGTCATCGCCCTCGCCTGCTTCGTCCTCGTGGAGAGCTGGGCCCCCGACCCGATGATCAACCTGCGGTTCTTCCGCAACCGGGTCTTCGCCGGCGGCCTGCTCTCCCAGATGCTCTACGGCATCGGCTTCAACGGGATGATCTTCTACTCGGCGACGTTCCTGCAGCGCTTCCTCGGCTTCTCCCCGCCCCAGGCGGGCCTGGTGATGCTGCCGCCGTCCATCGCCATCATGGTCATGACGCCGGTCGCGTTCTGGCTGGCCGCCAAGCTCGGCCCCCGCCCCGCCATCGGCGGCGGCCTCGCCCTCATGGCCTTCGGCATGTTCCTGTTCTCCACGATCCAGCAGGGCGACGGCTACGCCGACCTCATGCCCGGCGTCATGATCGTCGGTGTCGGGGCCGCGATGGGCATGCCGCTCGTCATGTACGTCCTGAAGGCCGTCCCGGAGCAGCAGGCGGGCGTCGCGAGCGGCGTCATCAACGTCATCCGCGAGGCCTCGGGCGCGTTCGGCATCGCCATCGTCGGCCTGCTCATCCACCACGTCCCCGAGGAGGGCGCGAGCGCCGCCGAACTGGAGACGTTCCGCAGCGGCACCGCCTCCGGCCTGATCCTCGGCGCCGTCCTCGTCCTCATCGGCGGCCTGATCAGCGGGCTCACGCTGCCCAGCCGCCGCGGCTGGCTGGGCCCGAAGCACGGCAAGTCCGCACCGCTCGTCGACCCTTCGCCCCGCCGACCGGCCGCGACCCCCCGCGACCCGGTCCCCGTACTGGCCGCCCCGGTCGCCGCCGCCGCGCCGCCCAACGAGCCCCTCCCGATCCCCCTCACCTGGGAGGAGGACCCGGTTCCCGCCACCGCCCCGGGCCCCCACTGGTGGACCGACACCGACCCCAAGCCCCAGGACGACACCTACACCTGGACCACCGAGGCTCCCTGGCCGCCTCCGCCCAGTGGGAACCCGTGGAAGGACTGGCCGACCCCGGAGCCCGCGTCCCCCGGTCCGCCAGAGCAGACTGCCTCGCCTGCCCCGTCCCCAGGCGGCGTCCACGGCATCCCCGATCCGCCGCGTAGTGCCGCGCCCTCCCCGGGCACCGTTTCCGAAACGCCGACCGACGCCGTTCCTCCCCCACCGGCGGACGACGTCTCCCCAGGTCCCCACCCTGTCCCGCCGCCAAGCGGCCGCCCCGGCATCTCCGCCACCCCCGCGACCGAACCGCTGGCAGAAGACTCCGCGACACCGTGGTCCCCGATGACGACCGACCGTCCGCCCACCGAGGCCGCTGAACGTGTCGAGGACGAAGAGGCGGCGGCGGGCGAAGGTTCCGGCTTCGATGGCACTGTGGACGAGCTGGACGAGGACGGGGATGCGGCGCCGCACGGGCGTCCGATGGAGGCCGCGGAAGGCGCCGACCTCGGGAAGGTGACCGAGGATCCGCCCGCGGAGACTTCGAGCGCGTCGGCGGAGAGCGCCGAAGAGAGCCCGGCCGAGGAGGAGGGCGTGGATCCGGCGGAATCCGAGCCCCCCGCCGAGGACGAGGAGGGCCCCTCGGAGGGACGGCCGGCCCCCCCGAAGGGGTGGTACGAGCCTTATGTCCCCGAGGAGGAGCCGGCGGAGGAGCCTCCGATCGTTCCGCGTAGTGACGCCTGGTAGGAGGTAGCGTGAGCCGGATCGTGATCTTCGCGGCGGGGTCGCGGGGGGACATCCAGCCCTGCGTGGCGCTGGGCCGGGCGCTGCGGGCGCGCGGGGACGAGGTGCGGCTCGTGGCGAGCGCGCGCTACTCGCCGATGGTCGTCGCGGCGGGGCTGGAACTCGCGCCGCTGACGGCGGATCCGACCGAGATCCTCGAATCCGACGCCGGTCAGGAGTTGCTGGCCGGCGGGCGCAATCCGGTGAAGTTCCTGCGCGGCTTCAAGCGGATCCTCGGGCCGATGGCGGAGCGGCTCCTGGCGGAGTGTTCGGACGCCTGTAAGGACGCGGAACTGATCCTGGGGCCCACGCTGGGTTTCCTTCCCCGTCACATAGGTGAACATCTCGGTGTTCCTTGGGCGCTGATTCATTTCCAGCCGAGCGAGCCAACCGGGGCGTTCCCGCACCCGTTCGTGCCGCAGGCGCGCGCGCTCGGACCGTGGGCGAACCGGGCCAGCTTCCTCGCGGTCGACGAGATCGCGTGGCAGCTGTCGCGCCCGTTCATCAACCCGTGGCGGGACGGGGCGCTCGGGCTGCCCCGGCTGCCGCTGCGGGGCCGGCGGGCCGACGGCGGTCCGGTGCTTGCGTGCTTCAGCCCGGTGGTGGTCCCGAGGCCCGCCGACTGGGCCCCCAACGTGCACCTGACGGGCTACTGGTTCCTGGACGAGCCCGAGTGGGCCCCTCCCCAGGAGCTCGCGGAGTTCCTGGCGGCGGGCCCCGCACCGGTGTACGTCGGGTTCGGAAGCATGGTGCCGAAGGATGCCGAGATGACCGACATGGCCGTGCGGACGGCCCTGAAGCTCGCCGGCGTGCGGGGCATCGTGCAGGGCGACCCTGCGACGTCGGACGACACCGTGTTCGCCGTCCGCGACGTGCCGCACTCGTGGCTGTTCCCGCGCATGGCCGCCGTGGTGCACCACGGCGGCGCCGGCACGACGGCGGCAGGGCTGCGGGCGGGCGTCCCGACCGTGGTGTGCCCGTTCTTCGGCGACCAGCCGTACTGGGGCGAGCGTGTCGCCGCGCTGGGAGCGGGCCCCGCCCCCCTGCCGTTCCGCGCGCTGACCGTACCGAGGCTCGCCTCGAAGATCCGTCGCGCCGTCCACGACCAGGCCATGGCCGACCGCGCCACCGACCTCGGCCACCGCATCCGCGCGGAAGACGGCACGGCCCAAGCCCTGACCGTCATCGACTCCCTCCTGCCGCGCTAGGAACGGCGCGGCTTTCGGGAGGGTTCAGAGCGAAGGCCGCGCCGCGCCGCGTTCAGTCGTCGGCGGGTTCTTCGCCCCAGTGCCAGCCTGAGCCGTCCGGGTTGGGGACGATCACGCGCTTCGTGCGCGGGGCGGGCCGGGGTGCCGGTTCGGGCGGGCCGTCCGCCCAGGGGGTCCAAGGTTCCTTCGCGGGCGGCCTGCCGGGCTCCGCACCGTCCGGGGCCGTCCGGAAGACGAGGTCCGGCGGCTCGGGCGCGCCCGGCCTCGGGGCGGGGTGGAACGCGGTGTTCGCCTCGACGCGCGGGCGGGCGGGGGGCTCGGGTGCCCGGCCCGGCGCGGACGGTCCGCTGCCCTGGCGCGGCCGGGGCGGCTCTGGCGTGTCGGGGGGCCGCACAGTACCGGGGGACGGTGCCGGGGCGCTCGGTGGCCGGTGCCCGTCCTGGGGCGCGGCGGTGGGGGGCGGAGTCGGCGCCGCCCAGTTGATGGCGTAGGGGTAGGGCTGCTCGTCCGGGAGGCGCGGCGGGGCCGCGGTGGCGCCGACCGGGGCCAGGGCGGCGCCTTCGCGGAGGTCCATTCGGGAGTGCAGGCCGGCGAGGAAGCCCGGCAGCCACCAGTTGGCCGCGCCCATGAAGCGCATCGTCGCGGGGACGAGGAGGGAGCGCACGAGGGCGGCGTCGACGACGACGGCCACGAACATGCCGACGCCGATGAGCTTCACGACGGTGATCCCGGCCATGCTGAACGCGGCGATGACGAGGAGGAACAGCAGCGCGGCGCTGGTGATGATGCCGCCGGTGTGCTGCATGCCGGACGCGACGGCCACGCGGTTGTCGTGCGTGAGGTCCCATTCCTCGCGGATGCGGCTCAGCAGGAAGACCTCGTAGTCCATGGACAGGCCGAACACGACCGCGAGGATGAGGATCATGCTCGTGGCCTCGACGCCGCCGGTGGGCGTGAAGTCCAGCAGGCCGGCGAGGTGCCCGTACTGGAAGCCCCAGACGATCGCGCCGAACGAGGCGCCGATCGACAGGACGTTCATGACGATGGCCTTCAGCGGCAGGACGATCGAGCCGAAGAACATGAACAGCAGGACGAACGTGGCGAGGCCCACGACGAGCGCCATCTTCGGCAGGGATCTCATCAGGCTCGACATCAGGTCCATCTGCGCGGCGGTGCTGCCGCCGACGTCGATGTGCATCGGGTAGCCGTCCTTGGACAGGCTCATCCCGCGGATCTTGGTGACGAGGTCCTGGGCGTGCTGGTCCATCGGCTCGTACTTGTGCGTGACGGAGATCCGCACGCCCCCGTACGAGCCGGAGTAGCCGGTGAACTGGGCCTCGGTGACGCCGGGGAGGGCCGCGAGCTGCTTCCTGAACTGCTCCAGGTAGGGCGGGATGGGGTCGCCCTTGCCGGACGGCGTCCAGTCGCGGGGGATGAGGTCTCCGGAGACCACCACGTCGATGGGCTCGGCGGACCCGTTGGGGAAGTCCTTCTTGACCGTCTCCACCACGGCGCGGGTGGTGCTGTCCTTGGGCAGGACGCGGGCGTCGACGCTACCGAACTGGACGTTCAGGAACGGCACGAACATCACGCCCAGGATGACGAGCACGACCGCGAAGTACGGGAGCGGGTGCTTCATCACGCTGTGGCCGAGCCGGTACCAGAAGCCGCTCTCCGGGTCTCGCCGCGCGCGCTTGGAGTTGGGGCGCCGCCACCACATCTGGCCGATCTCGACGCGCGGCCCAAGGAGCGCCAAGAGCGTCGGCAGCAGGACCGTGGCTCCGAACACGGCGACCATGACGGTGGCTATGCCGGCGAGCCCGATCGTCCGGAGGAACATCTGCGGGAAGAGCAGGAGCCCGGCGAGAGCCGCCGAGACGGTGATGCCGCTGACCATGATGGTGCGGCCCGCGGTCGCCATGGTGGCGGACAGGGCGGTCTCGCGGACCGGCTTGAGCGCCGTCCGGTACTCCTTCTTGGCGGCCTTGCGCGCGGCCTTGTCTCGCTCCCGCTTCCACGGTTTGCCCGGTGCAAGCCCTTGGGCGGCCATGCCGCGTTGCAGTTCCTCACGGAACCGGCTGATGATGAACAGCGAGTAGTCGATCGCTAGGCCGACGCCCATCATCGTGACGACTTCCAGGGCGAAGGACGTCACGTCGGCCGCGTACGTCACCACGTGCAGGACGGCCAGGCCGCCGATCATCGAGAAGATGGCCACGGCCAGGGGCAGCACCGAGGCCATCAGCGCGCCGAACAGGATGACGAGCAGGATGAGCAGCGGCAGCGCGGTGATGGTCTCCGCGCGCACGATGTCGGCCACGACCTGCTTGCCGAACTCCTCACCGAGCGGGACGCTGCCGCCGTACCGGACGTCGAGCCCCGGCGCGGCCATGCGGTCCTTGATGAGGTGGTAGTTCTCGGTCTTGTCCGCGCCCTCCTTGCCCTTCAGCTTCACCGCGACGAACGTCGAGTGCCGGTCGTGGGAGGCGAAGGAGTGCGCGGCCTCGCCGTTGAACGACCAGTAGGAGACGACCTCCTCGACCTGGGCCTTGGGCAGGCGCGCGACGGTGGTGACGACGCTCGCCTCGAAGCGCGGGTCGTCCACCGTCATGGTGTCGCTGGAGTACAGGACGAGGACGTCGGGGTTGGTGCTGCCGAAGTAGGTGGCGCCGAGCTTGGCGACGAGCGTCGAGGACGCGTCGGGGTCCTCGAAGCCGCCCTCCTTGAACTTGGCGAAGACGCCGAGCCCCCACGCGCCCGCGACCGCCGTCATGACCAGGATCAGGACAAGGCTGGTCCAGCGTCGCCGGTGGATGAGACGCCCCAGCCCCGAAAGCATGATCCTCCTGTTTCAGCACGGCCGCCCGGGGGCCTCCCTGCCCCCGCGCGGCCGGTTTCCGTCGTTACTTGCGAGACGCCAGGCGGGCCGCCGTGGTCGGCAGGTCGCCGTCGAGGTAGCGCTGCCGGGTCGCGGCCCGTGCGATCTTCCCGCTTGAGGTGCGCGACACGCCACCCGGTTCGATCAATAGGAAGTCGTGGACGCTCATCTCGTGCTCCACGTTGACGGCCGCGCGGACCGCCGACTCGACCTCGTCCACGTCCAGCCGACCGAGGGGAACGCGCCGGTTGCGCTCCGCGACGACCACCAGCCGCTCGGTCTCCTCGCCGGTGAGCGCGAAGGCGGCCACGTGGTCGGGGCGGACCGCCGGGTGCGCCTCCTGCGCGGTGACCTCGATGTCCTGCGGGTAGTGGTTGCGGCCGTCCACGATGATGAGGTCCTTGATACGACCGGTCACATAAAGCTCACCCTCGTGGACGACCCCGTAGTCGCCGGTCTTCATCCAGGGCCCGGACGGCAGGTCGCCGGGCTCGGCCAGCTCGCCGCCGAACGTGTCCTGGCTCCGCTCGGAGTTGCGCCAGTAGCCGGGCGCCGTGTTGGGGCCGTGCACCCAGATCTCGCCGACCCGGCCGTCCGGCTGCTCGGCGCGGGCCTCGGGGTCGACGATCGCGACGATCTGCCCGCACGGGCGCCCGCAGGACACCAGAGCGCTCGTCCCCTCCCCGTCGTCCTCGCGGAGCCGCAGCTCGCCCTGGGTGAGCGCGTCCCGGTCCACGGAGATGATCTTGGGCGGGACGTCCTCGGCGGCGGCGGTGACGAACACGGTGGCCTCGGCCAGCCCGTAGCCCGGCGCCTGCGCGCCCGGCCGCAGCCCGGCCGGCGCCAGCGCGTCGGCGAACATCGACAGCGTGGAGGTGCGGATGGGCTCCGCGCCGTTCAGGCAGGTCGTCAGCCCGGACAGGTCCAGGTCGGCGATCTTCTCCGGCGAGGCCATGGACGCGACGTACTCGTAGGCGAAGTTCGGCCCCGCGGTGTAGACGTTCTTGCCGGGACGCTCCGAGATGAGCTGGAGCCACCGCATCGGGTTCATGATGAACGAGACGGGGTCGGTGTAGATGGCGTGGTCGCCGCGCACCAGCGGCAGCGCCATCGTCGCGATCAGCCCCATGTCGTGGAACAGCGGCAGCCAGCTCACCAGCTCCGGGTTCGGCTTCTCGGGCGACCACCCGGCCCACAGCTGCGCGGCGTTCGCCGTCACGTTCCCGTGGGTGATCTCCACTCCGGCGGGGCGGCGCGTCGAACCCGAGGTGTACTGCAGGTAGGCGATGTCGTCGAAGTCGATCGCCTCGTCCTGCCACTGGTCCGCCAGGGACAGGTCGACCTCCTCGGCGAACACGATCTCCTTCGGCTGCGGGACGTCGTGGTCGGCGAGGAACTTCTCCACGTGCGGCAGCGCGTTCCGCGTCGTGACGATCACCGCCGGCTCGGCGTCGGTGTAGGCGCCGATGAGCCGGTCGGCGTGCCCCGGCAGGTCGGGCGAGAACAGCGGGACCGCGATGACGTGGGAGTACAGGGAGCCGAGCATGGTCATCATGTACTCGAGCGTCTGCGGAAGCAGCAGCGCGGCGCGCTCTCCGGGACCGGTGACCCGGCGGAGCGTCACGGCCGTCGCGCGCGCCCGCCGGTCGGTCTCGGCCCAGCTCAGCGTGAGGTGCGCGCCGGACGGGTCGGCCGAGTAGTCGACGAAGGTGTAGGCCGGGGCGTCCGGCTTCTCCCTCGCCCACCGCGCGACCCGCTCGATCAGCGGGGTGCGGCCGGAGCCGCCGGGCAGGAGGTCGGGAAGCAGCGAGCCCAATGCCATTGATCATCTCCCGAGGGGACGGGCCGGACGGGGCCGTGGTCGATGCCGTGAAGGGGGTTGCACGCCGCCGGCGGAGGTGCGCCGCGCCTGCCGGACGATTCCGCCTGGAGGTCTCCGGTGACCGGCGATGATCGTCAAGCTACCGGATGGTAGTCAGTGTGCGATATTAGCTCGCGGTCACATTCGCCAAAGTCCGGTTTGTCACCCCCGTGACAAGAGGAAATCCCCTTTCACACCTGGGCGTTCGGCCGGTCACCGACCGTGCCCGGGGCTACTGCCCGGCGGAGAAGATCTGCTGCATGATGCCCCTGCGGTGCCGTCCCTGGTAGGTCGTCTCGGGGTTCACCTCGTCCGGAAGCGCGGCGAGGTAGCGGCTCTCCGCGTCGATGAGCTGCTCCAGCTCGCCGCGGTCGAGAAAGACCCCCTTGCATCCCGGGCATTCCTCGATCACGACACCGTGGCGTTCGTGGGTGTCGAGCCTGGACTCGCACTTCGGGCACTGGAACGTCGCGTCTGACATACCGGATCCCCTGTCCGTCACGCCCGCGTTTCCGTCGCCGGTCAGCTTACTGACACTCGGCCCTTTTCGGGGTGATAGCGGGACATCGGACCGCCGATTCGGATACGCCTGACCAGCACGTGTCCGTTCGCGTCGTACCGGCCCGGCCTCCGGCGTCAGCCCGTTCTGCCCCGGTCTGTACTGCCCTCCGCGCGGCTCAGGGCGGTCCTGCGCCGGGCCAGCACGATGCACGTGGCGCCCCACAGCAGGCCGATCTCGGCCACGAGGGCGGCACCGAGGACGAGCGCCCAGTCCGTCCCGTCGCTCTTCTCCAGTCCGGCCGGGGACATCAGGGCCGTGCGGTCGGCATCGGGCGCCTGCGGCGGCACCGAAGGCTTCACCGGCGGCAGGACCACCGGCGCCGACGGCGCCTGCCCGGGCAGTTTCGGCAGCGGAGCCCCGGCGCTCGGCAGACCGGCCCCGCCCGGCGCCTCCGGCACGCTCACGGCGGGCCCGCCCGGCGGTTCGCCCTTCCCGTCCGGCCGAGTGCCCGCGTTCGGTTCGCCCCCATGGCTCGGCTCGCCGCTTTCGCCCGGCTTGGCACTGACGCTGGGCTTAGCGCCGGCGCTCGGTTTCGTACCGGCGCCGGGCTTCGCCTCGTGGGACGGCTTCACGCTGGGAGGCGGCGCGAGGTTCTCGGGCGGCCGCACAGCGTGAGACGGCGGCGCCGCCTGGCTCGGAGTCGTGCCCTGGTGCGGCGTCCCCTGGCTCGATGTGCCCTGGGAGGGGACAAGGTCGTGAGGCGGCTTCGCACCGCCGCTCGGCTTCGTGCCGTGAGACGGCTTCGTGCTGTGAGGCGGCTTGGCGGTGTGAGGCGGCTTGGCGGTGTGAGGCGGCTTGGCGCTGTGGGACGTTCCGGCGGTCGTGGACGGCTTGGTACCGAACGTCGTCGGGCACGGCCATCCGCCCACGGTCGTGCTGCCTCCCACGCACGGCGTAGGCGGGCCACCCGGCCTCACAAGACGCGGGGAAGAACTGGAAAGCGGCTTGGCGCCGTCCACCGGCTCACCACCGGACGGGCACGGCTCGTCCTCAGCGCAGTCAGGCATGGACGGGCCGCCGCGCGGCAAGGTCTGGTCGTGCCCGGAGACCGCGATGACCATGCGGGTCGAGCGGGGCGGTGCGTTGGAGGCCTCCACCACGGCGAGAATGCTCGGCGGCTTCGCGGACGCCCCGGAAGCGGGGAGCCGAACCGTCCCGCCGCGTTGACGCCCGTCCGTCCCCACACTGCCCAGAGCGCAGCGCAGCCCGCTCCCGGTCACCGAGCAGTCGGGCGAGAGCCTCGTCCAAGACAGCGGCCGGTCGGCGGTGAAGCGCAGGCCGACGCCGCGCGCGACGCCGCCCGAGGCGCGGACACGGGCGGTGAAGCTCAGCGCGCGGTAGCGCCCCTGGGTCGTCACGCCGCCGGACGTCATGTCCACGAGGACCCGGACGCCGGACGGGCCTGGGGCCGGCGCCGCCTGCGCGGCAGGGCTCACCAGGGTGAGCGGGACGGCCAGCGCGCCGCCCACCGTGATCGCGCCCCAACGGGCCCTCGATCGCTCCTCTCGCACTCGCTCCCCCTCGCGTCTCCTCGTGGCTGCCCCCGGGGGCGGCGCCGAGGCGCCGGACACAATGGGTTATTGCCCGGTCGCTCAACGGAGTAACGTGCCTCATCCCGGCAACCCACCCTCTTTCGCACAGCGAAATCAAAGCTTCATAGAATCGGGTGGTCGCGAGGGAGAGGAGTCACGGGTGGCGGAGGCCGTTCGGTCGCTGGAGCGCGCGTTCGACCTGCTGGAGCATCTGGCGGACGCGGGCGGCGAGATGGCGCTGTCGGAGCTGACGGAGGCCTCCGGGCTGCCGATGCCGACGATCTACCGGCTGATGCGGACGCTGGTGAACCAGGGCTACGTCCGGCAGGAGCCGTCCAAGCGCTACGCGCTGGGGCCGCGGCTCATCCGGCTCGGCGAGGGCGCGAGCCGCCTGCTCGGCACGTGGGCGCGCCCGGTGCTGTCCCGGCTGGTGGACGAGGTCGGCGAGACGGCCAACATGGCGGTCCTGGAGGGGGACGAGGCCGTGTACGTCGCGCAGGTGCCGTCCAAGCACTCGATGCGGATGTTCACCGAGGTGGGGCGGCGCGTCCAGCCGCATTGCACGGGCGTGGGAAAGGCCCTCCTGGCGCAGCTGTCCGACCAGCGCGTTCGCGAGATCCTCGCCAGGACGGGCATGGACGCGCACACGCCCAACACCTTCACCGACGCGGAGACCCTCCTCGCGGAGTTGGAGCGGATCCGCCGGCAGGGTTACGCGCTGGACGACGAGGAGCAGGAGATCGGTGTCCGCTGCGTCGCGGTGGCGCTGCAAGGCGCGCCGACGCTGACGGCCATCTCGGTGTCGGGACCGTCAGGACGCATGACGCGTGAGGCGGTCCCGAACGTCGTGCCCGTCATGCGTGACGCAGCCGCCCGTTTCGCCAAGGAGCTCGGCCCGGCCTCGGCCTGAGGCCGGCCTTCCAAAGCGAAAGCCCCCGGACCGTGGTCCGGGGGCAGACGATCCGCGGTCGTCAGTCGACCGGCTCGCCGACGATGACGGAGGGACGGCCGCCGCGCTCCCACGCGACGAAGTCGCCGGCCGACTTCACCAGCACGGACGCGAGCCAGAGGGCCAGCCCGGTGTCGTCGGCGATGCCGACGACGGGGATGACGTCGGGGATGGCGTCGACAGGGGAGATGATGTAGACGAGGCCCAGGGCCAGCAGTCCGAGGGTCCCGAAGGACATCCCCTTGTACTGCCCCCGCAGGACCGCCTTCAGCATCCTGGGGACGGCTCGGACGCGCTCCCAGAAGCCGGGCGCGTCGGGTTCGAGCGTCTCGCGGTAGATATGCCAGGCCTGCCCGGCGGCGGCCGCACTGCGCTTCCTGTCCACCAGCACTCCTTTTGTGGGGGGTATGTGAGGGCGCGCCCCCGCAACGCCCACGTACGACTAGGACGCGATCAGTGCCGGATTTGTTCCCTCCGATCGGCCGTGAGGCGCGGGTCACAGCGGCCCGACCTGGGACGCCGCCGCCATGACCGCGGCGCCGACCCCGTCGCGCCACAGTCCGGGTGACCTCAGGTGAGGCATTCATCACTCTCGCGGTCGACGCCCGGCGGTTCGCGGCGTGTCGGCTGGCGTCCGCTGCGAACATGAGCCACCCCCTCCATTCGGCACGACCGGCATGGCCCGTCGAGGATCGCAGGAGCTGACGTACCGATATGAGCGGCGACGATACGAACCGCCCCGTCCACGGCACCGCGACAGGTGGCGCGTACGTCGCGCTGCCTCCCACCGCGGTCGACGCCGCCGCGTCCGGCCCCACCAGGCTGATCGTGGCCTGGCCCGGCTTCGATCCGCCCCGGACCGCCGCCGCGCTGGCGACGGCGATCCCGATGACCGGCGTGCCGGTATGGCGCGTCTACCTCGACCTGCCGGGCCGCTCGCCCGGGGGCCTCGGCTCCGGCGCGATCCTGGGGACGGAGAGCATCGAGGCGTACTGCGCGGCCGTCGAGGACGCCGCCCGGCGGCTGCCGGACGCGCTCGCGCAGGTCCGCCGCGACCTCGACCTGCCCGACGGTCCCGTCGGTCTCGCCGGGTTCAGCACGGGCGGGGCGGCCGCCCTGCTCGCCGTGGCGCGCGGCGCCGTCCCGGCGAGCACCGCCGCGCTCGTCGCGCCCGTCGTCTCCCCCGCGCGTGCCGCGCGGGCGGTCGAGAAGCGGTCCGGACGCGACCGCGCGTGGTCCGAGCACGCCGTCGCGCTCGCCGACCGGCTCGACCTCGGGTCCCTCGCCGCCGACATCGCCGGGCGGGACGTCCCGGTCCTGCTCGTCGGCGGCGCCAAGGACCGCGTCGTCCCCGCGCGGGAGATCACGGCGCTCCGCGACGAGCTGCGCAGGCACGGCGGGCACGCGGAGTCCACCACCTTCCGGATGGGGCACGCCCTCGCCGCCGAGCCCGGCACCGAGCCCCGGCCGCCGATCACCGAGGCGGTCCGGGTCGACGGCGTCCTCACCGACTGGTTCCGCGACCACCTCGCCACGCCCGTCCCCGGAGCCGCCGCCTCGCAGGAGGCGCGGCCCCGGCCCGGTACCGACGCCGCCGAAGCGAGCGGCGACACGCAGCCGATGGCGCGGCGGCACGGTTCGTGGACGTCCGCCCCCGAGGGCGCCGAAGAGCCTCGTGACGAGCGAACGGGTGCGGGGCTGGGCCACGGGTCCTGACCGCCCGGCGGGCACGCTGCGGCGCCCGCCGGGCGGGTGGGGACGTACGGGATCAGCCCTTGGACAGGACCTCGTAGCGGACGGGGATGACCCCCGACCCGGTGCCGCCGACCTTCTTCATGGCGGCCTTGGACAGGTCCAGGCAGCGTCCGCCCGCGTACGGGCCGCGGTCGTTGATGCGGACGACGACCGAACGGTCGTTGTTCTTGTTGGTCACGCGGACCTTCGAGCCCATCGGCAGCGTCTTGTGCGCGGCCGTCAGCTCGCTCGGGTCGAAGGCCTCGCCGCTCGCGGTCATCTGGCCCTCCCAGTAGTAGGAGGCCTCGCACGAGCCCGTCCTCAGGACCTTGTACCGCTTCTTCTTCTTGGGCTTCGCCACGTTCGCGGCCTGGCTCTCGGACTTCGACGACTTCTTCTTCTTGGAGGTCTTCGAAGGCGACGGCTCCGGAGAGCGGGTCGCGCCGCGGCCGGCCCGGGTCGGCTCGCCGTGCGGGCGGTCCGCCAGCGGGTCCGCGGGCTGCGGCGCGGTCTGCGCCGCCGGTGCCGACTCGGCGGGGCCGTCGCGCCCGGCCAGGGCGAACGCGCCCGCGGCGAGGACGGCGACGGCGGCGCCGGAGACGATCATGATCGTGCGTAGGCGCGCTCGAAGAAGACGCCTGACAGGGCTACCCACAGAGGAGTCCTTTGTTAGGGGACAGGACCCCGGACGCCCGGCGGATCTCGCCGCCGTGTCTCGCGCGGCATGGTCGGGCGAACGTAGGCCGTCCCCCGGATCCCCCGCCGCCTGCGGGCTCCTCAGCCCGCTCCGCGCCGCTTTCTAGAGGCGCGACCGCTTCATCGCGGATCGGCGTCCGGCAGGTGCGGCTGGAAAGGCATCTTCACTTTTCATTGCTGAAGAGCCGCACAAGTCCCTGACCGTACGTCGTGTCCCCGGCAGATCAAGACGTAGAGCCGGTGTTTGTGGGCTTTGTCACCTCACCTTTTGCCCTGCGGAGCTGATCAACTTCACAGAGTGACCGCATTTCAAGATCGTCTTTACTCCGTGCATACCGCTTATCTCGGACGGATAACAAAGGTCCGTCAAGAGCGGAACGGGGCGGTCCGGCGGAAGATCGTCTTCCGCTGGACCGCCCCGTGACCTGGGAGGACGGAGGGCGTGTTCAGCCGCGTCCCGACACGACCGGCAGGCCCGAGAGCTTCGGCAGGCCGGAGACTTTCGGCAGGCCGAGCGCGGAGGCGTTCGGCATGGAGAGCGGCCCGTCGCCGTTCCCGCGGGACCGGCGCTCCCGCGCTTTCAGGACGTCCACCACCTGGCCTTCGGTCTGGCCGAGACCCCGGGCCTTGCTCACGGCGCCGTCGACCTGGCCGAGCAGGTCGCCGGACGGAGGCGAAGCGGCGGACCGGCGGGCGGACGGCGGGAAGAGCACCTGGCCGACCGGCAGGCTGCCGGGGCTCGCGGCGCCCAGCAGGGATCGCAGGTCCTTCAGCCCGGGCAGCGGCACCGGACCGGCCATGCTGATGGGCGCCTCGGCGGCCCGGGCGTTCGGCAGGACCGAGCCCGCCGCCTCGGTCTGGGCGGGCTCGCCGGTGCGCAGGAGCTTCCCGGTGGGGAGCCCCTTGCCGACGCCGACCTTGGACAGGCCCTTTCCGAGGCTGCCGCCCAGCAGCGTCCCGGGGATGTCGCCCGCCCCGCCGGACAGGCCGGGCAGCGCCGCCCCCGGGCCGCGGTCGCCGGCGGTGCGCAGCCCCGGCCCCGCCGGAGCCGCCCGGAGCGCCCCGTCGACGGCGCCCGTGCCGAGTTCGGCGGCCGGGGCGGGGAGCGTCCGCATGACGCCGCGGCCCGCGGCGGTGGCCTCGTAGAGGAACTGCGTGGACGGGCCGGCCGCCGCGCTCGGCGCCGCCTTCGCGGGTACGGCCTCCGTCGGCGCGGCCGCCACCGCGAGCGCGGCGACGAGCGAGCCGAGAACGGATGTCCTGAGAAGGCCTCTGGCTGAGCGGTTCATTCTTTCCCCCGGGTTTTCTGATCGACCCTGCACATGTGGCGCGCGTCCGGGCGGCTGACATATCCCGGCGCACTGTCGAGCGGGGACGCTAGTACACGGCCGGGACCCGCGCGGGCGATTCGAAAAGGACTTGGGGAAACGAAAAAGATCTCCATGGGCTGATCATCGAACCCGTACAGAATGCTAAATGCTGACAACTCGCGACAAAACAGAAGCGGGGGCGCCCCGAAGGGCACCCCCGCCTGGAAGGCTCGCGGGCCTACTCGACCGCGCCGAGGGTGATGGCCTCGTCGACCTCGTCCTTGCGGGCGGCGAGCTCGGCCGCGTACCGCTCCTCGTCGACCTTCTCGGCGATCTCCTCGTCCTGCCTCATCAGGGCCTCGAGGTCGGCCTTGGCATTGTCGAGGACGCCCATGTCCGCGTAGGCGGCCTGCACCTTGTCGCCCCAGAGCCCCACATCACGGACACACGGGACGATGCGGCTGAAGAGCAGCGACTGGTAGAGCGTGAACATGTCGGAGTTGTCGACGAACTCCATGCAACGGTCCACCGGCATGTCGAGCTGCTCGAAGACCTCGCGCCCCTTGAAGCGGTCGCGCATGAGGTAGCAGCCCTCGACGACGAACTCCTGGCGCTCGGCCCGCTCCTTGTCGGTGAGCTCGGCGTAGTAGTCCTTGAGCGCGAGCCGCCCGAAGGCCACGTGGCGCGCCTCGTCCTGCATGACGTAGGCGAGGAGCTGCTTGACCAGGGGGTTGGTCGACATGTCGCGGTACAGCCCGAACGCGGCGAGGGCGAGGCCCTCGATGAGGACCTGCATGCCGAGGTAGGGCAGGTCCCAGCGGCTGTCCTCCAGCGACTCGGCGAGCAGCTTCGCCAGGTCCTGGTTGATCGGGTAGTACATGCCGATCTTCTCGTGCACGAACTTCGCGTACAGCTCGACGTGCCGCGCCTCGTCCATGGTCTGGGTGGCGGCGTAGAACTTCGAGTCGAGGTCCGGGACGGACTGGACGATGCGCGCCGAGACGTTCAGCGCGCCCTGCTCGCCGTGCAGGAACTGGCTGAACAGCCACGAGCCCTGGTGGCGGCCGAACTCGTCCCGCTCCTTCTGGGTCATCTTCTCCCAGATGTCGGACCCGAACAGCGGGTTGAAGTTCTCCGGCAGCCCGGCGACGTTGATCGGATCGACCTCGAGGTCCCAGTCGATGCGCTTCTGCGCGTCCCACTGCTTGTCCTTGCCCTTCTGGTACAGGTTCAGCAGCCGGTCGCGGCCGTCGTCGTACTCCCAGGTGAAGCGGGTGTCGCCCGCCATCGGGACGTTCCACGTGTCCGCGGGGACAGGCGTGGCGTAGAGGTCGTAGGAACTCACGGGGGGATCCTCCTCCAGGGGTGACGCCGCACGGTTCGCGACGCGGGTGTGCACCGCCCACGGGTTTACATACCTTCGTAACATGTAAAGCGGGCGGAAACCAGGGAGTCGCCGGAACCCGTCACGAAAGCGCCACCGAACACAGCCGCCCGCGACCTCCGCAGAGGAGGGCGCGGGCGAGCGGGCCGGACGGGTCCCGCGTCAGCGGGACTGGAGGGCGTCCAGGCCGACGGCCTGGGCGATGACGAGGCGGCGGTCCAGGCGCGGATCGTTGATCTCGATGACGTAGCGGTCGCGGAAGCCGAACTTCTTGTCGACGCTGAAGACCACCTGGTCGCCGGCGTAGAAGTCGAAGTGGTACGGCCACGCGAACGGCAGGTTCTCCACGTACGGGATGAAGTTCCAGACCCGCCGCAGCACGGCCACGAACTTGTTGCGCTCGCTACCGGTCGTCACGCCGAGGCCCGGCTGCTCGAGGTGCCAGGTGGAGGCGATCAGCGACTTCTTGAAGTCCTTGCGGAACACGCCGATCGGCTGCCCGTGCGCGTCCGTGATGTCGTACGCCGAGGCCAGGTCGATGCGCTTGCGCGCCTTGAACCCGAGGATCGGGCGCGACTTGGAGTCGTCGGAGTACAGGGTGACCTGCTCCTTGAACGCCAGCCGCTTCTGCTGCGCGAAGGCGAGCAGCTCGCCCTCCTCGCCGCCCGGCCCCTCCGCGTGCACCTCGTACTGGTTCACCATCAGGCGCACCCGCTGCCGGATCAGCAGCCTGCGCTGTGCCTGGAGTCTTTCCTCGTCCAGCGAACTCACCCGTTCCGTCTCGGTTTGCGGAGGGGAGTCTGCCACAGCGAGTCCCTTACATCCGATGTTTTCCGGATGCGTCCAGGGTCGGGTCAGGTCTCCTGGATGTGCGCGGCCAGGTAGCCGTGTATCAGCCGCTCGGCCTCGGCGACGATCTCCGGGTCGCCGTCCGGGCTGCGGCGGAACGCCATCTTCAGCACGGCGTCGCCCGCCTCGACCGAGATGGCGAGCGCGGTGGCGAGGCCGGGGGTGTCCTGGATGCCGAACGTGTCCACGATCATCCGGCGGAGCCGGTCGGCGACCACGGCGTTGTTGTCGGCGTCGGAGTCCAGCAGGTTGACGTCGGCGACGTCGCCGAAGCGCAGCACCCGGAAGCCGGGCACGGTCCGGTGCATCTGCACGAAGATCTCGATGATCGCGCCGACCGTGTCGGACCAGTCGGCGAAGCCGCCCCCGGCGAGCCGCGCGGAGATCCGGTCGCCGAACTCCTCCAGGTTGCGCAGCGCGAGCGCCTGCGCGACGGCGCGCTTGTCGGGGAAGAACTGGTAGACCGAGCCGATCGCCACCTCGGCGCGCTGGGCGATGCGCGTCGTGGTCAGGCCGTCGTAGCCGTCCTCGTCCAGGATGGCGGCGCAGGCGTCCAGCATCCGCTGGACGCGCTCGGCGCTGCGGCGCTGGGCGGGGCGGCGGCGGAGCGGCGTTCGGTTCTCGGTCACCTCGCCATTGTCCCCCGAACGCACCGATACTGAGCCTGCGCAGCGTGCCATACCCCCGGGGCCACAGGACTCTTCCGCCCGCACCACCCCGCCAGTAATATCCGAATACTATTCGCATTTCGGACAGACCGTCGGGGAGGGGTACGCGGATGGGTCTTCCAGAGGGCTTCCGCTGGGGCGTCGCCACCGCCGCCTACCAGATCGAGGGGGCGGTCGACGAGGACGGGCGGGGACCGTCCACGTGGGACACGTTCTCCCACACGCCCGGGCGGACCCGCGACGGCCACACCGGCGACGTCGCCTGCGACCACTACCACCGCTGGCCCGAGGACGTCGCGCTGATGGCGGACCTCGGCGTCGACGCCTACCGGTTCTCGATCGCGTGGCCGCGCGTGCAGCCCTCCGGGAGCGGGGCCGTCAACGCCAAGGGCCTCGACTTCTACGACCGGCTCGTGGACGGCCTGCTCGCGGCCGGCATCGCGCCCGCCGCCACCCTCTACCACTGGGACCTCCCGCAACCGCTCGAGGACGCCGGCGGCTGGATGGAGCGCGACACCGCCTACCGGTTCGCCGAATTCTCCTACCTGGCCGCCGAGCGCCTCGCCGACCGCGTCGACATGTGGATAACCCTGAACGAGCCCGTGGTCGTCACCGCCTACGGCTACGCCTTCGGCGTCTACGCCCCCGGCCGGACGCTCATGCTCGACGCGCTGCCCACGGCGCACCACCAGCTCCTCGGCCACGGCCTCGCCGTCAACGCCCTGCGCAGCAAGGGCGCGCGCTCGGTCGGGCTGACCAACCACTACTCCCCGGCCTGGGCCGCGTCCCCCGGCGACCAGCCCGCCGCCGACGCCTTCGACGCGTTCATGAACCGGCTGTTCACCGACCCCGTCCTGCTCGGCACCTACCCGGACCTGGTGGAGGACGACGCCCCGTTCATCCGCTCCGAGGACATGTCGGTCATCGCCTCGCCCCTCGACTTCCTGGGCGTGAACTACTACCAGCCGACGCGGCTCGCCACCCCGGCCGAGGGCCCGCTGCCGTTCGACATCGTGGACATCGCCGGGTACCCGACGACCGGAATGGGCTGGCCGATCGTCCCTGACGCCTTCCTGTCGCTGCTGCGCACCCTCGACTCCCGCTACGACCTGCCGCCGCTCTACATCACCGAGAACGGATGCTCGTTCGCCGACGAGCCCGGCCCGGACGGGACCGTGGACGACCCCTCCCGCGTCGAGTTCCTGGACGCCCACATAGCGGCCGTGCGGACCGCCGTCGAGGAGGGCGTCGACATCCGCGGCTACTTCACCTGGTCGCTCCTGGACAACTTCGAGTGGGCGGAGGGCTACCACCCGCGCTTCGGGCTCGTCCACGTCGACTACGAGACGCAGAAGCGCACGCCGAAGACGTCCTACGGCTGGTACCGCGACCTCATCGCGTCCTCCAGGAGTCGTTGACGGTCCCGGCGGACGGCTCCCCGCGCGCCCGTGCGGCATGCTGAGGCCTATGGAACCCCCTGAGACGCTCGAGGACGTTCGCGCCCGGATCGACGCCATCGACGGGCGCCTCGTCCGGCTTCTGGCCGAGCGCGAGGAACTGGTGCGCGCGGCCGCGGCGTTCAAGCGCGACGAGCAGGCCGTCCGCGCGCCCGACCGGGTGGAGCGGGTCGTCGGGCTGGCGCGGGAGAGGGCCGCGGGCGCCGGGCTCTCGCCCGAGGTCGCGGAGGCGGTATGGCGTGCGATGATCGGCGCGTTCGTCGACCTCGAGCTGACCGAGCACGCGTCCCGCCGCCGATAGGCTGCTTCCTCCGCCCAGTCGTGGAGGTTCCTGAATGCCGGAGACCCGCCCACTGCGCGCCACGGACCCCCGCGAGATCGGCGGGTTCCGGCTGACGGCCCGGATCGGCGAGGGCGCCCAGGGCATCGTCTTCCTGGGCGAGTCCAGCACCGGGCAGCGCGTCGCCGCGAAGCTCCTGCACGCCGACATCGGACGGGACGAGCGCGCCCGCACCCTCTTCGACCGGGAGCTCGCGGCCGCCCGCAGCGTCGCGCCCTTCTGCACGGCCCGCATCCTCGCGGCGGACGCCGACGGCGACACGCCCTACATCGTCAGCGAGTACATCGACGGGCCCTCGCTGCGCGAGCAGGTCCTGGAGGACGGGGCGGCGTCCCCGGAGGAGCTCGTCAGGCTCGCCATCGGCACCGCCACCGCGCTCGCCGCCATCCACGAGGCCGGCGTCGTCCACCGCGACTTCAAGCCCGCCAACGTCCTGCTCGGCCCGGACGGCCCGAAGGTCATCGACTTCGGCGTCGCGCGCCCGCTGGAGGCCACCTCCGCCACCCTGACCGGAGCCGTCGGCACCCCCGCCTACATGGCGCCGGAGCAGGTGGCGGGCACCGCGGGCGGCGCGCCGCTGGACATGTTCGCGTGGGGCTGCACGATGGCGTTCGCCGCGAACGGCGTCCCCCCGTTCGGCAGCGAGTCGGTGCCCGCCATCATGCAGCGGATCCTGTACGGCGAGCCGGACCTGGGCGCGCTGACCGGGGACCTGCGGACGGTCGTCGCGTCCTGCCTGGAGAAGGAGCCGGCGGCCCGCCCGACCGCGCTCCAGGTGCTCCAGCGGCTGCTCGGCCTCGGCCCGACCGCGAACCTCCTGGCCGAAGGCACCTCGGCCGCCGCGCGGCGGCCGGCGTCCCCGCGGGCCGCGAACTGGACGCCGCCGGCACCCGCGCCATCGGGCGGTGCGTACCCGCCGCCCGCGCAGCCGCCCCCGCCGCCGGGTGCCGCGGGCTGGGCGCCGACGCTCCCGTCCCCGCCGCCTCCGGGGACCTACCCGAACCCGGGGGGCCCCCGGCCGAGCGGGCGGGGCGGCCGGATCCTCCTCATCGCCGGAGCCGCCGCCGCGGTCGTCGTCCTGGCCGGCGGGTTCGTCGCCGCGACCCTGCTCAAGGGCGACGACGAGGCAAGGGGCAGCGGGGAGAGCGGCGGCGAGACGCCGGTCGCCCGGTCCGCGCCGTCCACCTCGTGCACGTACCGCCCAGCGGGCGGCACCGCCGACGCCACCGGCGAAAGGGAGGTCGGGCGGCCCCCGGCCCGGCCGTCGTCGCTCCCGTCCCGCGCCACCATCGAGACCGGGCGCGGCACGCTGCGGATCTCGCTGGACGCCGGGAAGGCGCCCTGCACGGTGAACTCCCTGGCCTACCTCGCGGCCAAGAAGTTCTACGACGGCACCTCCTGCCACCGGCTCACGACGGAACCGAGCCTCCGGGTCCTCCAGTGCGGCGACCCGAGCGGGACCGGGACGGGCGGCCCCACCTACCAGTTCGACGACGAGAGCCTGAGCTCCGCGCGCTACACGCGCGGCACCGTGGCCATGGCCAACGCGGGCCCGAACACCAACGGCAGCCAGTTCTTCATCCTGTACGGCGCCACCACGAGCCTTCCCGCCTCCTACACGGTCTTCGGCCAGGTCACCTCGGGCATGGACCTCGTGGACGAGGTCGCCAGGAAGGGCGTCGCGGGCGGCGGCAAGGACGGCCGCCCGGAGCAGGAGGTCACGATCAAGGCCCTCCGCACGTCCTGACCAGGGGGTCATGACACCCGGATTAGACCGGGCTCACGGGGCGTTGACAATGGTGAGGCAGACCCCCGACCGAGGAGGACGTTCAGCGATGGCCCTCAAGCGACCGTCCTTCCTGCCGTCCCTGGACGAGCTCGAACAGCAGGCGCAGAGCAGGTCGTCCCAGCGCGGGCGCCCCGGTTCCCACTTCGACCACCCCACCGCGAAGGCCCTGTTCGTGGCCGTCCTCGCCGTGACCGTCGCCGCCCACGTCGTCGGCGGCGTCGTCTTCCTCCTCCTGGGCCACTGACCACCCGGTCATCCAGGTGGCCCGATACGGCCCGCGCGAAGCGGGCAGGCCAAACCAGGTGCCGAGGGACGGCTGGAAGGGCCATGGTGAGGGGATGCTGGTCGATCACTTCCCGCCGCTCGGGCTGCGGCTGACGACGCCGCGGCTGGAGTTGCGCCTGCCCTCGTCCGAGGAACTCGCCGCGCTGGCCGACCTCGCCGCCGCGGGCGTCCACGACCCGGAGACGATGCCGTTCCTGGTGCCGTGGACGGACCGCCCGCCCGCCGAGGTCGCCCGCGGCGTCGTCCAGCACCACTGGAGGAGGCTCGCGGAATGGACGCCCGAGAAGTGGGAGCTCGACCTCACCGTGTTCCATGAGGGCGAGGTCGTCGGGCAGCAGTCGCTCTGGGCGCAGGATCTCGTCGTCCTCCGGCAGGTCGCGACAGGCTCGTGGCTCGGTCGCCGCCACCAGGGGCAGGGGATCGGCACGGAGATGAGGGCGGCCGTCCTGCACCTGGCCTTCGCCGGCCTGGACGCCGAGGAGGCCGTCTCCAGCGCCCTTGAGGAGAGCCACGCCTCGAACGCGGTGTCGCGCAAGCTCGGGTACCGGCCCAACGGAGTGGACCGCCATGTCGTCCGCGGGTCCATGACCATCGACCGGCGGTACCGGCTCACCCGGGAGGACTGGGAACGCCACCGCTCCGTCCCCGTCACGATCGAGGGCCTCGGCCCCTGCCGGACGATGCTGGGCCTTCCGAAGTGACCGAGCGGACGTTCGCCGACCTGGTCGCCGAGGCCGGCGCCGTCTCCGTGGCGGGCTGGGACTTCTCCTGGCTGGACGGCCGCGCGACCGAGCAGCGCCCGTCCTGGGGCTACCAGCGGCTGATGGGCGAGCGGCTGGGCCGTGCGCGGGCGGCGCTCGACATCGAGACCGGCGGCGGGGAGGTGCTCGCGGGAGTCGCGGAGCTCCCGCCCACGATGGCGGCGACCGAGTCCTGGCCGCCGAACATCGCCAAGGCCACCCGCCTCCTGCACGCCAGGGGCGTCGTCGTGGTCGCCGGTTCCGAGGAGCGGCCGCTTCCGTTCGCCGACGAGGCGTTCGACCTCGTCGTCAGCCGCCATCCGGCCACGGTCCGGTGGACGGAGATCGCGCGGGTGCTCGCGCCGGGCGGGACCTACTTCGCCCAGCACGTCGGCCCGGCGAGCGTCTTCGAGCTGGCCGAGTTCTTCCTCGGCCCCCAGCCCGGAGCCCGCCGCGAACGGGACCCGGAGGCCGAGAGCGCCGCCGCCCGGGCCGCGGGGCTCGACATCGCGGACCTGCGTTCCGAGCGCCTCCGCATGGAGTTCTTCGACATCGGCGCGGTCGTCTACTTCCTGCGCAAAGTGATCTGGATCGTCCCCGGCTTCACCGTCGACGGCCACCGCGAACGCCTGCGGGAGCTGGACGAGCTGATCCGGCGTGAGGGCGTCTTCACGGCCCACTCGTCCCGCACGCTCATCGAGGCGCGCAAGCCGTCGTGAGGCGCTACGCGGCGCTCAGCCGGTAGGCGGTGCCACTGCTGCCCTGCACCCAGGCGTCGGGCAGGGCGGCGGCCAGCGCGTGCTGTGCGCGCCAGCCGGTGCAGTGCCCCGGGACGACGAGCCCGGGCGCGAGGTCGGCCAGCGCGGCGACGGTGGGCGGGATGACCGGTTCGAAGGCCGGGCCGCCGAGGTGCAGCCCGCCGACGAGCGCGTGCAGCCGGTCGACCCCCGTCAGCCGCTGCGCGTGCCGGACGATGTTGATCGCGCCCGCGTGGCCGCAGCCCGTCAGCACGACGAGCCCGCGGCCCCGGACGTGGACGACGAGCGCCTGGTCGTCGAGGACGAGCGGGTCGTGCACCCAGTCCGCGCCCGTCCAGGCCTGGTGCGGGGGCGGCATGCCGCGCTCGAACTCGGTCGTCCGGTCCACCTCGCCGGTGATCAGGACGCTGCCGTCCAGGAGCAGCGAGGGCTCGCGGCGCTCGATGACCTGGAAGCCCTCCCCGTCGAGCGCCCGCCTGCTCAGCGTCGGCAGTTCCTCGGTCTCCCGGCCGGGCACGGCGAGGCGGCGCCTCGTCCACACCAGCGGGTGCAGCACCATCGGCATCGACCGCACGCCGCGCAGGCCGACCATCCCCGCCAGCCCGCCCGCGTGGTCGAAGTGGCCGTGGCTGAGCACCACGCCCTGGACGCCGCCGAGGTCGATGCCGAGCCTGTCGGCGTTCGTGACCATCGCGTCGGGCGACCGGCCGGTGTCGAAGAGCAGCGTGGTCGAGCGGCCCGCCCTGCGCACCGTCACCAGCGCGGCGAATCCGTGCTCGGCGATCATCCCGCCGGTGGTGCGGCCGCCCTCGAACTGCGGCGCGGCCACGACGCCCGCCCCGGCCCTCGCCCGGCGGGTGCGTTCGTCGTCGCCCAGCAGGGCGTCGTAGACGTTGTCGACCAGGGTGAGGATCTCGACCTCGTCGACCGGCTCCAGCGCGACGGGATCGACCGCCGCCCCCCGCGCCGGACGCGGCATCGACGCCACCGCCTCACCGGTCCCGCCGGCGGTCTCGCACATGACGGCAGCCTAACCGGCGGTCACCCGCGCGCGAGGCAGGGCGGCGTAAACTGAATGATCATGATTTGTACCGCCTAGGGAAGGTCGTGGCGACGGGATGGCGGACTCCGGAGAAGCCTCGTCCGTGCCCGGTGTCGACACCGGCACGCCGAGCGTGGCCCGCATGTACGACTACTTCCTGGGCGGCAAGGACAACTACGCCTCGGACCGCGCCGCGGCGGAGGCGGTCGCGCGGGCGCTGCCCACGGTCGAGGGGGTCGCCCGGGCGAACCGCGCGTTCCTCCAGCGCGCCGTCCGCTACGTCGCCGGACGCGGCATCGACCAGTTCCTGGACATCGGCACCGGCCTGCCCACGCAGGGCAACGTGCACGAGACCGCCCGCGAGGAGCGGCCCGGCGCGCGGGTCGTGTACGTCGACAACGATCCGATGGGGACCGTCCACGCGCGTGCGCTGCTCGCGACGGACGAGCTCACCACGATCGTCCAGGCCGACATGCGCGAACCCGGCACGGTGCTGGACGACCCGCAGGTGCACAAGCTGATCGACTTCCGGCGGCCGGTCTGCGTGCTCTTCGTCGCCGTCCTTCACTTCTTCCAGGAAGAGGAGAACCCGGCCGCGCTCGTCCGGCGCTTCACCGACGCGCTTCCCGCCGGCAGCCACGTCATCCTGTCGCACGCGGCGCTGGAGGAGCAGCGCAACGTGCAGGTGGGAGAGACCTACAAGTCGCAGTCGGCGAGCGCGAGCCTGGTGGCGCGGACGCGCGACCAGGTCGCCGCCCTCCTCGACGGCCTCACCATCGTGGACCCGGGCGTCGTCCGCCTGCACGAGTGGCGCCCCTACGGCGGCGAGTACGTCACCGACGCCGGCTGGACGGCCGTGGCCCGCAAGGACGGCTAGGCGCCCGCGTTCCCGGAGGTGAGGACGGCCTCGATCCCGTAGTGGTCGGAAAGGACGGTCGAGCGGCCGCCGGGGAGCCGGACCTCCTCCTTGAAGACCAGGCGCGTCTGCGCGTCGAGCCCCGGCGTGACCAGGAGCTGGTCGATGGCGCCGATCTGCGCGTACTCGGGGCGGAAGGTCGGTTCGGTGCCGCCGCCGAAGGCGTCCCGCAGGCCGGTGTGCGAAACGAACTCCGCGAAGTAGGAGGAGTCGCGCGGGACGTTGAAGTCGCCCATCGCCACCAGCGGCTCGGTTCTCGGGATCCGGTCGACGGCCGCCGCCAGCCCGCGCAGCTCCGCCCGCTCGATCCGCGCGTAGACATTGGACGGGGACCAGTCCATGTCCAGGTTCGCCGAAAGGTGGGTGTTCACAACGGTCAGATGGCCATCGGGCAGGCGGATCCGGGTGAAGAGGGCGCCCTTGCCCAGCAGCCATTCCGGACGGACCGGGCGGGCCGGAATGTACGCCTGGAAATGGCGGCGGGTCACCGGGTGCCGGGAGAGGGTCACCAGACCACCGCGCACCAGCGGGAACACCGGCACGCAGGCGACGTGGGGAAACGAGGGCGCGGCGCGGCGCAGCACGCGCAGGACCCTCCAGGAGACCACCTCCTGGAGGCAGACGACGTCGTAGTCCGACTTCTCGATCATCTCGGCCAGCACGCCCATCCGGGCCCGGGCCTCGCCCTTGAACAGGGCGTTGAACGTGAGGACGCGCGCCTGCATGGCGGCCACTCTATGTCACCGCGTTGCCCGGGGCGGCGACGCCTTCGGATACTGAAAGCGACGACCTGACCGGTAGTACCGGACGCGCCTGGACGGAAAGGTTCTGCATGGGATTCCAACTCGGCCTGTTCTCGCCCAACACCGAATCGGGGCTCGCCATCACGACCGCGCCGGAGCGGTGGCACGCGACCTGGGACGAGAACCTGCGGCTCGCACGGATCGCGGACGAGGCGGGCATCGACTTCCTCCTCCCGGTCGCGCGCTGGACCGACTGGGGGCCGGACACCGACTTCCACCGCAGCGCCCTCGACCCCCTGGTGTGGGCGTCCGGCCTCCTCGCCCAGACGAGCCGCCTCCGCGTGTTCACGACCGTCCACACCGCGTTCCACCATCCGGTCGTCGCGGCCAAGCAGCTCGCGACCGCCGACCACCTCAGCAAGGGACGGGTCGGGCTGAACATCGTGGCGGGTTGGCACGCTCCCGAGTACGAGATGTTCGGCCTCAAGCTCCCCGGCGACCACGACACGCGCTACGACCTCGCGCAGGAGTGGTGGGACGTCGTCAGGCGCATCTGGTCGACCGACGAGCCGTTCGACCACGAGGGGCGGTTCTTCCAGCTCAAGCACGTGGTGGGCAGGCCCAAGCCGTACAACGGGCACAGCCTGCCCGTCATCAACGCCGGGTCGTCCACGCAGGGGCGGTCGTTCGCCGCGCGCAACGCCGACCGCGCGTTCACCGTGGTCGGGGGCCCGGAGGACGGTGCCGGGATCGTGAAGGCCATCCGCGCCGAGGCCGCCTCCCACGGCCGGGAGGTCGGCGTCTTCACGCTCGGCCATGTCGTGTGCCGCCCGACGAGGGCGGAGGCCGAGGACTTCCTGCGCTACTACGCCGACGAGCACGCCGACTGGCCGGCCGTCGACGAGGTGATGCGCCTGCAGGGGCTGCACGCGCAGTCGTTCACGCCGGAGATGCTCCAGGTGTACCGGGACAGGTTCGCGGCCGGCCACGGCAGCTGCCCGCTGGTCGGCGACCCCGACGACGTCGCGGACGGCCTCGCGGAGTTCGCCCGTGCGGGATTCGACGGTATCGCTCTGTCGTTCCTCAATTACGCTGATGAACTGGGCCACTTCGCAGCCGAGGTCATGCCGCGGCTGCGCGCCCGAGGTGTTCTGCCCGTCGACCATCAGGAAACGGCTCCCCCACCAGGACGATGACATCAACCGCGACGACGCCGCCCCTGTCCGCCCATCGCCGTGTCACCAGCAGGGACATCGGGGTCCTGCACGACACGGTCGAGCCGTTCGCCGTCGGCCACGACCTCCAGGCGCTCGAACCGGACCGTCCGATGGACGGCCTGGTCAACGCCCTCGGGGTGGGCTCGGTGAACCTCGTCTGGGTGCGGTACGGGGGCGGCGGAGTCATCGTCGACACGCCGCCCACCGAAGGCCACTTCGCTCTGTGCGCGCCGCTCGCGCCCATGGGCGTGCGGTACCGGGCGTCCAGGCGGCGCGAGACCGCCGGGGGCAGCCTCGTCCTCTCCCATGACGAGGCGATGCGGATGACGCCGCATCCGACCGAGGGCTGCCTGGTCATCGCGACGAGCACCGGGCGGCTGGCCGACCATCTCGGCGCCCATCTCGGGCGCGAGCACACCGCGCCGCTGCGGTTCCACGACGCCGGCGAGCAGAGCCTCGTGCCGTCCTCGATCGTCGAACGCACCTGGCGCTACGTGTGCGACGTCCTCGACGACGCGGCGGCGCAGGGCGGGCTCCACCCGCTGGCCGAGCGCAGCCTGGAGGAGTCGCTGCTCACGGCGATCCTCCTCGGCCTGCCGCACACGGGGACGCCGAGCCTCGCCGAGCCCTCCGGCAGGGTCCCCCACCATCTGTCCGGGATCATCCGGGAGTGGGTCGAGGCGCACCACCACCGCCCGATCGGGGTCACCGACATCGCGGCGGCCGTGGGGCTCGGCGTCCGGCAGCTCCAGGCCGTCTGCCAGACCGAGTGGGGCATGACGCCCACCCAGCTGCTGCGCGGCGTGCGGCTCGACCGCGCCCGCGCGGCGCTCACCGTCGCCCGGCCCGGACCCCGCACGATCACCGACGTCGCCGGGGCCGCCGGATACTTCCACATGAGCCGCTTCGCCGCCCACTACCGGCAGCGCTTCGGTGAGACGCCCTCGCAGACCCTGATGCGGGCCTGAGTCAGCCCTCAGAACGTTCCAGGCCGGTGAGGATGCGGTCCCCGGCGCGGCGCCCGAGGCGGGCGAGGGCCCTGTTCGCGGTGGGCGACACGCGGGAGAGCGCGCGGCCGAGGCGCGCCTCGGCGGTCACGAGCACCACCGGCCTGTCCTGCCGGACGGCGCGCAGGATGGCCCGCGCGACCTTCTCCGGCGCGAAGCCCCGGCGCTCGGACGCCTGCCCGATCCGCTCGCGCAGCTCGGTCTCCGCTCCGGGCGCCAGCCCGACGAACCGGGTCCTGCCGACGATGGGGGTGTCGATCACCCCGGGGCAGACGGCCGAGACGCCGATCCCGTAGCGGTCGAGGTCGAGGCGGAGGCCCTCGGTCATCTGCAGGACGGCGGCCTTCGTGGCGCCGTAGGCGGGCATCTCCGGGCTGGGAAGGTAGGCGGCCATCGAGGAGATGTTGACGATGTGGCCCCACTCGCCGCGCTCCACCATCTGGCGGCCGAACAGGCGGGAGCCGCGGTACATGCCGTCCAGGTTGATGGAGCGGATGCGGTTCCACTCCTCCTCGGACGTGTCGAGCAAGGAGCCCGCGATGGCGATGCCCGCGTTGTTCACGACGATGTCGGGGACCCCGAAGGTGTCGCGGACGTAGCCGGCGAACCGCTCCATCGCCTCGGCGTCGGCCACGTCGACCCCGTAGACGTACGCCTCACCGTCGGCGGCCTGTATCTCCTCGACCGTGCGCTTGGCGGCGCCCTCGTCGATGTCGGCCGCCACCACGCGGGCCCCCTCGGCGGCGAAGGCATGCGCGGTGGCGCGCCCGATGCCACTGCCCGCCCCGGTGATGACGACGAGATCGCCGCCGAAGTCCTTGCCTGGACGTCCTGCCGCGCGCGCGTGGGCCAGGCCTGGGGCCTCCGGCCCGCCTTCGAGGTGCTCGACGAACTCGCCGATCCAGCGGGCGACGAGGTCGGGGTGGCTGCGCGCCACCCAGTGCCCCGCCGGTGCGCGCCGCACGTAGAGGCGCTCCACGGGCCCGCGCGCGGACAGCAGGAGCGACTGCGAGCCGTAGCGGTCCTTGACCGGGACGATGAGCTGGACGGGGACGTCCGTCCGCCCGTCAGCGGACGTGCCGGGGTCCGGGGCGGCGCGGCGCCCCGGCGCGGCGCGGCCGCGGCCCATGTTGGCGCGGTACAGGCCGAGCCCGTTGCGGGCGTCCGCGGCCAGCGTGCCGGCCGGGTGCCCGGGGCGCGGTTCGGCGCCCTCGCGCAGGCGCATCGCCCGGCCGAACCCGGCGGCGAGCGCCCGGGCCGCCGCCTCTCCTGCCCGGGGCGCCATCAGGACAGGCATGTACACGCTGCGCCGCGCCTGCCCGAGCACCTCCGCGACGCCCCGCGGCCCGGACCGGACGGCCTCCCGAACCCAGCGGGCCATGTGCCGCCGGTCCGGCCCGGAGATCGAGGTGAACGAGGCGACGCGGCCGCGCAGCCGGTCCCCGATGACGGCCTCCCACCCCTGCACCGAGCCCCAGTCGTGCCCCACCAGGTGGACGGGCTCGTCGGCGCCCACGCCGTCCAGGACCGCTTCGAGGTCGCCCATGAGCGCGTCCAGGCGGTAGTCCAGCGGGTCGGCCGGGCTGCCGGACGCGCCGGCCCCGCGCACGTCGTAGGCGACGACGCGGAACCGTCCGGCGAGCCGCTCGGCGACCTCGTCCCACATCGCGCTCGTGTCGGGGTAGCCGTGGACGAGCACGACCGTCGGCCTGTTCTCCACGCCGCGCACCCGCACGGCCAGCTCGATCTCGCCCGATCTCACCCGCTGGTCACGCATCAGCACGCCCACCTGTCCCCTAGGTACTCGTCTCCCGTGAAACTACGCCCCTGGGGCGGCGTGTCCAGCGGCTCAGGACGGGCCGGCGCTCAGCCCGGTGCACGAACGCAGGCCGTTCCACCGCCGGACCTCCGCCTTGGCGGCGGCGCCCTTCATCGGCACGGGGATGCCGCCGGAGATGAGGGCCGGGCTCCACTTGTCCTTGGCGACCTTGCCGTTCACGACCTTGAGGAACAGCACACCCGACTTAGCCGTCTGGCCCTGCGCGGAGGAGAACACGAAGTTGCCCATGCCGTAGTGGACGAAGGAACCGTTCATGTAGCCGCCGCCCAGCGGAATGTGCGCGTGTCCTCCGACCACCACGTCGGCGCCTGCCTCGACGAGCGCCTTGGCGAGTTCCTGCTGCCGGGGCAGTGGGCACCCCTTCAGCTCGGCGCCCCAGTGCAGGTGCACGATGACGACGTCCGAGCCCTGGCGCGCCTCCTTCACGGCCTGCACCATGCGGGGGATGTCCTTGGCCGACGCAAGGCCGCCCTTGGCGTCGGTGGCCGTCCACGCCTGGATCAGGTTGTCGTCCAGCACTTGCGTGGCGCCGATGATGGCGACCTTGTTGCCCTTCACGGTGACGCGGTACGGACGGTAGGCGGCGTCCGCGTTCTTGCCGATGCCGACCACCGGGAACCCGCTGCGCTTGATGGCGGCCAGGGAGTCGCGCAGGCCGCCCTCCATGTAGTCCATGCCGTGGTTGTTCGCCATGGAGGCCACGTCGACGCCCGCCGCCTTCAGAGCCGTGAACGCGGTCGGCGGCGCCCGGAAGGTGAACTGCTTGCCGGGGGCGGGCGTACCACCACCCGTCGTGATGGCCGTCTCCAGGTTCACCATGGCGAGGTCGGCCGCGCGCAGCTGCTTGGCGACCGGGCCGAGCGCGGTGGACGGGTCGGCCAGCCGCCCGCGCAGCGACCCCTCGAAGTGCGTGTCGCCGCCGAACGCGAGCAGGATCGGCTGCTTGGCGGCCTTCGGCTGCTGCGTCCCGCCCTGCGGCTTACCGGTCGGTGACGCCGGGGGCGTGGCGCCCTCCGCCGTGGTCTTGTCGGAGCCGCCGCACGCCGCCGCGGCCAGCGCCACCCCGGCCGTCACCAGAGCCGCCGTCCCCCGCAAGCCCGTCTTCCCCCGCATGGCCATCGCCTCGCCTCCGTCCGGCCCCCCATGAGCCTGTGCGTCGGGTCGGCCAAGCATGCCATGAGCACGCCGCGCCCCGGCAGAGACGCACGACTCTTTGTCTTGAACCGTTCTTGTTTACGGGGATAGGTTGACCCGCATGACCGCACCCGAGACGCCCCGCCGCTCGTCGAGGCCCCGCACCCGATGACCGTGGCGAGTCCGGCCCGGTCGGAGGGCCGCGTCGGCGACACCCGCCGCCTCGTGTGCCGGAGCTGCGGAGCGGCCGAGGACGCCGACCGCGCCGCGGCGCACGATCCCTGCCTGGAGCCGCCGGCCGGCTCCGGTTACCGGATCGAGGCGGCCGAGGTCACCTTCCGGGGCCTGTGCCCCGCCTGCCGTCCCCCCGCGGAGGGCGACTGACCACCACCGGAGGGGAGGCCCGGCCTCGGGGCCGCCCCTCGCCCGGGGAGCGGCCGGGCGTCCTCCCACCCGGTCGCTCCCCCTCCGTCCCTTTTCGTGGGTAACGTGCACGCCCATGACCCTCCGCTTCGACGAGACCGGCTGGCAGCCGCTCCAGCCCGGCGCCTACCGCAACGCGGACGGCGACGTCGCCGCCCTCTACGGCTTCGACCTCCCGCCCGACCTCCCGGCCCCGCTGGAGCGGCTGGAGGAGTTGCGGCGCCGCACCGCCGCCAAGACCGCCGAGGCCGGCGGCGGGCTCATCGAACTGGACGTGATCACGCTGGACGGGCTCCCGGCCGTCCGGCAGATCGTCAAGCTGCCGCTCCCCGACCGCCCGGCCGGCGTGGCCTACGTCGCCTCCTTCACCGTGCCGCGCGCGGACCGCAGCCTCGTCCTGAAGATCCAGTGCGTGGAGCAGGGCATCACCGGGCAGCGCGACAGCATCGCGCTGAACCACTTCCTGACCGAGTACGGGCAGGGCCGCGACCTCCAGGACATGATGCGCTGGTGGGCGCAGCACGCCTACGCCCCGGAGATCCAGGGCGGCCTCCCCCGCAACCTCTCCGAAGACCCCGGCTGGGACCCGCACTTCCCCCAGCACCCCTTGTCCCGGGCCCGCCGCGTCCTCACCGCCCTGGCCCCCACCATCGAACTCCACCCCACCTTCAAATCCGCCCCGCCCTTCGCCTGAACGGCTTGAAGGGCCGCGGCGGGGCGGCGCGGCGGCAAGCCCGGGGGCGCGGCAGTTGCCAAATAGGGCTTTGTGTCAAAGTAACTCCGATGTGCCTTTATGGGCCATGCCCGGCCATGGCGTCCGGCCGGAGGGGCGGGCCATGATGGGGAGACGGTCCCGTTCACAAGGAGTGTCCCGATGGGCGACCGCACGGCCTTCCGTACCTGCCCCCTTTGCGAAGCCCTGTGCGGGCTCGAACTGACCCTTGACGAGGCGGGGGCGGTCAAGCGCGTCCGCGGGGACGAGAAGGACCCGTTCAGCAAGGGTTACATCTGCCCCAAGGGCGCGACGCTCGGGAGCCTCGACGGCGACCCCGACCGGCTGGCGGAGCCGCTCGTGGCGGGCGAGGCCGCCGGGTGGGACGAGGCGTTCGAGGCCGTGCGACGGGGGCTGTCGGAGGTCGTCGCGCGGCACGGGCGCGACGCCGTCGCCGTCTACATCGGCAACCCGACCGCCCACTCGATCGCCGGGCCGCTGTACGGGGGCGCGATCGTGAAGGCGCTCGGCACCCGCAACCTCTACACGGCGAGCACCACCGACCAGATGCCGAAGCACGTGGCGTGCGGGCACATGTTCGGCGACCCCCTGGCGATCCCGGTGCCCGACCTCGACCGCACCGAGCACCTGCTCATGCTGGGCGCGAACCCGCTGGAGTCGAACGGCAGCCTCGCCTCAGCGCCCGACTTCCCGGGGCGGCTCAAGGCGATCCGGGCGCGCGGCGGCAAGATCACGGTGGTGGACCCGCGCCGCACGCGGACGGCCGCCCTCGCCGACGAGCACGTGTTCATCCGCCCGGGGACCGACGCGTTCTTCCTGATGGCGCTCGTCCACACCCTGTTCGCCGAGGACCTGGTGAGGACCGCCGAGCACCTGGCCGGGCGCGTCAACGGCCTGGACGACCTGCGCGCCCTCGCCGTCGACTTCGCCCCCGAGGACGTCGCCGGCGCCACCGGCGTCCCGGCGGCGGTGATCCGCAGGACGGCGCGCGAGCTGGCCGCCGCCGAGCGCGCCGCCGTCTACGGCCGGATCGGGACGTGCACGCAGGCCTACGGGACGCTGAACAGCTGGCTGGTGGACGTCCTGAACGTCCTCACCGGGAACCTCGACCGGCCGGGCGGCGCGATGTTCCCGCGGCCCGCCCACGCGCCGGTGTACCGGCGCAAGAAGCCCTTCACGACCGGGCGGTGGCGCAGCCGCGCGCGGGGGCTGCCCGAGGTCAACGGCGAGCTGCCGGTCGCGACGCTCGCCGACGAGATCGAGACGCCCGGCGAGGGACAGGTCAGGGCGCTGATCACGATCGGCGGCAACCCGGCCCTGTCGGCGCCGAACGCCGCCCGGCTCGACCGCGCGCTCGCCGGCCTGGAGTTCATGGTCAGCGTCGACCCCTACCTGAACGAGACCACGCGGCACGCCGGCGTGGTCCTGCCGCCGCCGCGGCCCGCGCAGACACCGCACTACGACATCGCGCTGACCGGGCTGGCCGTCCGCGACTACGCGCGCTACTCGCCGCCGGTCGTCCCGCTGCCGGACGGGCGCCCCAGCGAGGCCGACATTCTCGCGCGGCTCGCCATGGTGGCCTCCGGCAACGGCGGCGACCCCGGCCTGCTCGACGAGACGGTCATCATGACGACGCTGGAGAAGGCCGTCGCGATCGCCGGTTCCCCGGTGCACGGGCGCGAGCCCGAGGAGCTGCGCAAGATGCTCGACACCGGCACCCTCACCGAGCAACGGCTCGACATGATGCTCCGCCTCGGCCCCTACGGCGACGGGTTCGGCGCCGAACCCGTCGGCCTCACGCTCACGCGGCTGCGCACCGAGCACCCCCATGGTCTCGACCTCGGCGCGCTCAAGCCCCGCCTGGACGAGGTCCTGTGCACGACGTCGGGCCGCGTCGAGCTGTGCCCGTCCACGTGCGCCGCCGATGTAGACCGCCTGCGCTCCGCCCTGCGCGACCCCGGGCCGTCCGGCGGCACGGTGCTGATCGGGCGCCGCCACCTGCGGTCCAACAACAGCTGGCTGCACAACATCCCCGAGCTGGTGCGCGGCTCCAACACCTGCACCCTGCTGCTCAACCCCGCCGACGCCGAGCGCCTCGGCGTCGGCGCGGGCGACACGGTCCGCGTCACGTCCCGGGCCGGGACCGTGGAGGCCGTCGCCGAGCCCACCGACACGATCATGGCCGGGGTGGTCAGCCTGCCGCACGGGTGGGGCCACGACCGCCCGGGGACGCGGACGCGGGTCGCGAGCCGGCACGCCGGGGTGAACGTCAACGCCGTCACCGACGAGCGGGAGATCGACCCGCTCTCGGGCAACGCCGTCCTCAACGGAGTCCCCGTCACGCTGGAGGCGGCGCGCTGACCCGTTGTTTAGCCCCTCCCGGCACCAGGTAGGTATGACTGGCCGCGGAGGAACGCGGGAGACTAGGGTCGCAACAGGCGTCCCAGCAGGACCGCGGAGGAGGGGCATGAACCGACGGGTCAACATCTTCCGGCGCGGGACCAGCCCCCAGGCGACCGCGCGGCTGGCCGACGCGACCGAGGGCCTGGAGCACGCCCGCGCCCTGGACCGTCCCATCCGGACGCTCTCCGGGGCCGTACGGCGCGTGCTGCGCCCGGGACCGGTCAAGGACGCCCTCCACGGCGTCCCGGTCGGCCATCCCGCCCATCCGCCGCTCACCGACGTTCCCATGGGCCTGTGGATGTCGGCCGCCGTCCTCGACCTCATGCCCGGCACGCGCCGCGCCTCGCAGGTCCTGGTCGCCGCCGGGCTCGCCGGGGCCGTCCCGACCGTCCTCACCGGCATCGCCGACTGGTCGGCCCTGCACCGCGAGCAGCAGCGCGTCGGGCTCGTCCACGCCGCGGGGACCGCCACCGCGAGCATGCTGTACTCGGCGTCCTTCGTGGCCCGCTACCAGGGCCGTGACGCCGCCGGGCGCGCGTTCGGCTTCGCGGGCCTCGGCGCCCTCGTCGCGGGCGCCTACCTCGGCGGGCACCTGGCCTTCCGGCAGGCCGCCGGCGCCAGCCACGCCGACCAGCTCGCCCACCTGGTCCCCCTCGGCTGGCACGACCTGTGCGCCGTCGAGGACCTGCCCGACGGCTGGCCGGTGTCCCGGCGCCTCGGCTACATCGACCTGTTCGTGCTGCGGCGGGGCGAGGAGGTCCACGTCCTCGCGGACCGCTGCAGCCATCTCGCCGGACCGCTCCACCAGGGCCGCATCCTCACCGACGACGAGGACGACGCCTGCGTCGTGTGCCCCTGGCACGGCAGCACGTTCCGCGTCGCCGACGGCTCGGTCGTCCACGGCCCGGCCACCGCCCGCCAGCCGTCCTTCGAGACCCGCGTCACCGAGGAGGGCACCCTCCAGGTCCGCCCGGTCTGACGCCACCGGAGGAAGCCCTCTCTCCGGACGCCGGGACGGTCCGGTGCACGCCCGTTGTCTCCCTGGATGCCGCCATGCGCCCTGATCTTCACGGAGACACCCGGCTTTTCCGACTAACAACTTTAGAGATTATTATAGTTATATAGGAATTCCGGGCGTGCCACGAAGATCCTCATTGGCCCTTCCGCGGCAAAGTCTTCGCGGCGGACACTGATCATTATCCTCACTGTTTGCCACCTGGACGACATGCGCGAAATTCCCCCCGGGAAACGTGATCAAGGAACAATGCCGGATACCTCCGGCACCGAAGATCATTTCCTGGGGGAAGAATGAGGACAGGCATCCGAACCGGCATGGCTCTCGCCGTGGCCGGCGCGGCGAGCGGGCTGACGCTCCTGGCCGGCGGCACCGCCGCCGGCTCCGCGACCCACGCCAGGCCGGCCACACCGGTCGACCCCGATGCGCTGGTCTGCCGGTACGAGGTCACCGCCAAGGACGGCCTGGAGGTCCGCAAGACTCCCGGGGGCGCCGCGGTGGGCGCGTTGCCCTATGCGGCGCACATCGGCGCCGACTGCGAGACCACCGGGTGGACCCAGCTGCGCCAGGGCGTCAAGGCGGAATGGATCGGCGACTGGGTCTCCCGGACCTACCTCAAGCGCATCGGCTGCGGGCACACGGTGACCGCCAAGGACGGCCTGCCCGTCTACACGGATCCGGACGCGAAGTCCCAGCAGATCGGCACCCTGGATCCCGGTACCCGCATCAACACCTCCTGCACGAGCAAGAACGGCTTCTTCGGGCTGGAGGGCGGCGTCAAGCTGCCCCTGATCGGCGGCTGGGTCTCCGGCTCCGGCCTCACGGCGGGCAATCCGGTGGGCGGCGTCCTGGCCGGCGGGGGCGGCACCTCGACGCCGGGCCTCCCGCTGCTGGCCGGGGCCGGCCTCGGAATCCTCGCCCTGGGCGGCGGCATCGTCCTCGTGACCCGCCGCCGTCAGGCGAAGGCCGCCTCCTGACCGCCGGTCCCGGCGCCTCCTGCGGAAGGCGCCCGCCCTGGAGGGCGGGCGCCTTCGCGCATGCCCGCCGCCCGCCGGGAGGCCGTCCGTATGGTCCGGAGTCTGGCTAGATCAATAAGTTTTCCGTTAATCACCCCTGTTGGGGGAGAATAGTTGTCCAATATATGGCTTTCGTCGGCGGTATGGAGATTGCATTTGGTCGTTCCGCGCCAAAGCCTTCACGGTGCACACTGATCACTAAACCTAATGTTTGCGACCTGGACGACATGCGCGGAATTCCCCTCGGGAAGCGTGATCAAGGAAACGATGGCGGACACCTCCGGCATCGAAGATCATTCCGTTGGGGGAAGAATGAGGACGAGCACGCGAACCGGCATGGCACTCGCCGTGGCCGGTGCGGCGAGCGGGCTGACGCTGCTGTCCGGCGGCGCGGTCGCCGGTGCGGCCACCGCCGCGAACCACGTCGAGCCGGCGACCAGCGCCCAGCAGGTGGACGGAGTGGACGGCGGGCACCACAAGGTCTGCCGGTACGAGGTCATCGCCAAGCACGGCCTGGGCGTCCGCACGGGTCCGGGCCTCAAGTACAAGCGGGTCGGCACCCTGCACTACGGCGCCCACATCGGGGCCGACTGCAAGAGGCACGGCTGGACCCAGCTCCGCCAAGGCGTCCCGCACGCCTGGATCGGCAAGTGGGTCGCCGTGCGGTACCTCAAGCCGATCAGGCCCATCCGCGTCTGCCGGTACGAGGTCATCGCCAAGCACGGCCTGGCGGTGCGCCAGGGCCCCGGCCTCAAGTACAAGAAGGTCGGCACCCTGCCCTACGGCAAGCACATCGGCGCCGACTGCAAGAACAGCGGCTGGACCCAGCTCCGCCAGAGCGTCCCGCCGGCCTGGATCGGCAAGTGGGTCGCCGTCCGGTACCTCAAGCCGATCAGGCCGCACGGCGGCGCCGCGGCCGGCGGCGGCGGCACCTCGATGTCGTCGAACTTCCCGATGCTGGCCGGCGCCGGCCTCGGGGTCCTCGCCCTGGGCGGCGGCATCGCCGTCGTGGCCCGTCGCCGTCAGGTGAAGGGCGTTTCCTGAGCCCATGGACACGAGAAGGCGCGGTGGCCGGCCTAACCGGAACTCCTACCGGCTGGCCGCCGCGCTCATCGCGACGGGGACCGCGATGGTCGGCGTCGGGCTGGTGCGCGACCGCACCGACCCGCCGCCGCAACCACCCACCCCGGACCTCGCGCAGCCGGCTCCGAGAAGCCCGGCGCCGGCGCCGGAGATCGCCTTTCCGCCGTCGGTTCCGAAGCGGATCAAGATACCGTCCATCAAGGTCAACGCCCCGGTCCGTCCTGTGGAGACGCAGCGGGACGGGACGCTCGGCGTTCCGCCGCTCAGCCGGGTCCGGGAGGTCGGCTGGTGGGAGGACGGCCCGACGCCCGGCGAGAACGGCAACAGCGTGCTCGTCGGCCACGTCGACTCCAAGACCGGCCCCGGCGCCTTCTACAGCCTCGGAGCGCTCCGCCCGGGCCGCAGGATCGAGGTCGTCCGCGGGGACGGCACGGTGCCGGCGTTCCGCATCGAGCGGGTCAGGCGCGTCGACAAGGACAAGTTCCCGACCGACAGCGTCTACGGGCAACGGGGCGGGCCGGAGCTCCGCCTGATCACCTGCGGGGGCAGGTTCGACCGCAAGCGGGGGCACTACCTGGACAACGTCATCGTCTACGCGACCCTGATCCCCGGCTCGCGCAACGCCGTTCCGGGGACCCGGCGCAACTCCTGACCGCGGCCGCCGATCGCGCCGGTCCCGCCGGCCGGGGCAGGCCCGGACCGAGACCGGCGGCCACCGCCGGGCGGGGGTCAGCCGGGCGGCTCGGCGCCGTCGCTGGCCGTGGGGTGCTCCACCAGGGCCAGCACGCGGCTCGCCATGAAACGGGCCGTACGGACGGGGGTGCCCGTACGGGTGACCTCGCTGACCTCCACGACGCCCCGCCGCGTCGCGATCTCCACGCGGCGGCCCGCCCGGCTCGCCGCGACCTCGTACGTCCGCGTCCCCTCGCCGCCGGCGTCGATCACGATCTCGACCCTGTCGCCCTTCATCCGCGCGAACCTCCGGTAGTCGAACGTATATTCGACTTATACCCGGAGCAAACGGGCGGCAACCCTACCGAATGGTGCGAAACCCCTGGTCAGGCCAGAAGATTGACGATCGCGACGAGGCCCACGACGACGATGACGGCGCGCAGCACCACCGGCGGGATGCGGCGGCCGACCGAGGCGCCGATCAGGCCCCCGCAGGTCGACCCGGCGGCGATGAGCAGGACGACCCACCAGTCGACCTCGGCGCGGCCGAACAGCCACATGAGCGTGAACAGGATCGCGGCGGTCCCGTTCACGACGGCCGTCAGCACGATCTTGTCCGCGTTCAGTCGCTGGAGGTCGTCGTCCAGCATGATGCCGAGGAGGGCGATGAGGAGGATGCCCTGCGCGGCGCCGAAGTAGCCGCCGTAGACGCCCGTGAGGAGCACGCCGACCCACAGCGCCGGCCCCCCGTGCGAACGGTGCTCTCCCTCCCGGCGGCGCAGCATCCACTTCTGCAGGCGAGGCTGCACGACCACGAGGACCAGCGCGATGATGATCAGTGCGACGACGATGACGTCGAACGCCTCGGGGGGCAGGCCGAGCAGGAGCAGGGCGCCGATCACCGCTCCGGCGAAGGAGGCGGTGGCGAGCCGCGTCAGCAGGCCGCGCTGCCCCTTCAGTTCGCGGCGGTAGCCGTAGGCGCCCGTCACGCCGCCCGGGACGAGGCCGATGTTGTTGGAGATGTTCGCGACCACGGGCGGGTAGCCGAGCGCCACGAGCGTCGGGAAGGTGATCAGGGAGCCGGACCCGACGACGGTGTTGATGCCCCCGGCAGCCACGCCGGCCGCGAAGACGGCGACCGCGTCCAGCAGATCCACGTCCGCCCCATCCCTGTGCTACGAGTTCCCGACGGCGCACACATCGTAGGGAATCCGCCGCGGAACCCCGTCGATCGGGGGTCGGTATGGGGTGTCGTGCCCTGGTTCAGCGTGCCGAGCGGGCGTACCAGCGGCCGTTCTGGCGGTCGACGGCGAGCGGCAGCCCGAAGGTCTCCGACAGGTGCTCGGGGGTGAAGACCTCGTCCACCTTGCCCTGGGCGACGACCTTCCCGGCGCGCAGCAGCAGCGCGTGGGTGAAGCCCTCCGGGACCTCCTCCACATGGTGGGTGACCATCGCCATGGCTGGCGCGGCCGGGTCGTCGGCGAGGGCCGCCAGGCGGGCGACGAGGTCCTCGCGGCCGCCGAGGTCGAGGCCGGCGGCGGGCTCGTCCAGCAGCAGCAGCTCGGGGTCGGGCATCAGGGCCCGGGCGATCTGGACCCGCTTGCGCTCGCCCTCCGACAGGGTGCTGAACGTGCGGCGGATCAGGTCGGCGCAGCCGAGGGCGTCCAGCAGCGCGACCGCCCGGTCGAGGTCGGTCGAGTCGTACTCCTCCCGCCAGCGGCCGAGGATCGCGTACGAGGCGGTCAGCACCAGGTCGATGACCGTCTCACCGGCCGGGACCTTCTCGGCCAGCGAGGAGCTGGCGAGGCCGATGCGGGGACGGAGCTCGAACACGTCGGTGCGGCCTAGCTCCTCCTCCAGGATCTCGACGCCGCCCTCGGTGGGATGCAGCATGGCGGCGGCTATCTGCAGCAACGTCGTCTTGCCCGCGCCGTTCGGACCGACGATGACCCACCGGTCGCCCTCGTTCACCGTCCACGTGACGTCCTGCAGAAGGGCGGCCGCGCCGCGCCTGACCCCGACTCCCCGGAGCTGAAGTACCTCGCCTGCCATCGCGCGCCTTCGTCCCCAATCCGGTGGTCCGTGCTCCCGCTTGCAGGAAAGAACCTATGCGATTCGGGGCGTCCGTGGCCCCCCGGGACCGCACCCGGAGGCCACCTCCGGAACCCGCCCGCGACGCGAGAGGTCCCTTACGTCCGGTGGCACCGGCGATCGGAGCGCTTATCGTGGATCGCATGCCCATTACGGAACGCACGAGACCGAGAATGAGCACGGACGTATGAGCAGGGCCGTCGCGATCGCCCTCGTCGCCTGGGGCAACGCCTGGCTGACGGGGCACGTCGGCCTGGACGAGGCCGTCGACGAGATCGAGAAGAGCGCGGGCCCGCAGATCGTCGGCGGCGAGCCCGCCGAGGTGACGCTGCGCCGCGGCCTCGGCGACCTGCGCGTCGGCGGGCTGGCGGCGCTGCGGCTGGCGCTGCCGGAGCCGGGCGACCCGCTGGGGCTGACCGGGCCGCCGTCCTTCAACCGGGCGGCGATCGAGGCGGGCGCCGCCGTCGTCGCCGTGCTCGACGGGCGGGCGATGGGGCTCGTCCCCGCGGAGGACCGGCGCGGCTCGTCCTACGTCGGCGTCCGCTGGACGACCCACGACGCGTCGGCGGCGCCGCCCGACGTCCCGTCCCTGGCCGAGGCCGACCACCGCCTCACCCTCGCCATGCGGGACGCCACCGAGGCGCTGCTGGCCGTCGACGACTTCGCGGGCGTGCCCCCCGAGATCGCGGACGCGCTGGTCGACCTGCGCGACCCCGACCGCGGCGACCACCCGCTGGCCCCCGGCTACCCGCCCCGCGCCCACCGCGTCGCCGCCCTCGCCGGCCGCCTCTCCTTCGTCGTGGACCTCGCCCGGCAGATGGACGACCGCGGCCTGAGCGCCGACCAGATGCAGCGCCGCGGCGAGGCCCTCCGCCTCCTGGACGGCGCGGTACGCCGCGCCCTGGTGGCGGCCTGCAACAGCGCGTTCGACCCGGTCCCCGGAGCGGAGCGCTAGCGCAGCGCAGGGGACCGGGCCGAACCGCCCCTCCCGGGGGGGCCGTGGGGGGGTCGCCCCCCCACAAAGAAAACGCCCCGGTCCCCGGAGCGGAGCGCTAGCGCAGCGCAGGGGACCGGGCCGAACCGCCCCTCCCGGGGGGGCCGTGGGGGGTCGCCCCCCACAAAGAAAACGCCCCGGTCCCTGGTCCGGGGCGTTAGCGGGGTGCTTGTAGCGCGAAGCGGGGCGTCCCGGGTGGGGCGCCCCGCTCTCGTGGTTCGTGGGTCAGGCGCGGACCACGATGGTGTTGCAGATCTTGTCGGCGAAGGTCTGCTTGCGCTCGTCCCACAGCGGCCAGAGGAAGCCGAGGTAGCACACGGCGCTGTCGGCGAAGTGCGCGAGCTTGCGCACGAACGCCATGCCGAAGCCGATCGGCTGACCGGTCTGCGCGCTGACGAGGCGGATGCCCATCTGCCGCTTGCCGATGGACTGGCCGGTGGTGCCCTCCTGGTAGCAGATCCACAGGCCGCCCGCGATGGAGATGGCCAGGCCGATCAGCATGAGCAGGAGGCCGAACAGCGCCGCGCCGCTGCTGCCGGAGCTGCTGAGGATGATCATCAGGATGTACAGCACGAACACCGGACCGGCGAAGATCAGGTAGTCGATGACGTAGCCGCCCGCGCGCGAACCCCACTCGGCGAGCTGGCCGGTCGAGCCGTAGTGGTGGTGGTGCACCTCGTAGCCCGGCTGGGAGGGCTGGGAGGGCGCGCCGTAGCCGTGCTGGGCAGGGGACTGCTGACCGTAGCCGGGCTGCGCCGGAGGCTGGCCGTAACCGGGCTGACCGCCGGGCTGGCCGTAACCGGGCTGGGCCGGCGGCTGCTGGCCGTAGCCGGGCTGACCGCCGGGCTGACCGTAACCGGGCTGGGCCGGGGGCTGCTGGCCGTACCCGGGCTGTTGCTGCCCGTAGCCCGGCTGCTGACCGTACGGGTCGTAGGGGTTACCCACACTTGCTCCTTATAAATTGACCCTGTGGATATGTGACGCCCGCCGGACCCGGTGGGCTCCGCAAGTCTGACCGAGGACCGACCGAGGCTCAAACCCGCAGAACACCGAACCGGACGAGCTGCCACAGCTCCGACCCGACGAGGGCGGTGCCGAGCATCCAGGCACGGGTCTTCGGCTGGAGTGCCCACCACCGTTCACCCAGTCCCAGCGGTGCGGCGGCGACGGCGATGGCGCCGGTGAGCGCGACCGGGTTCGCGAGGACGGCCTGGCCGGGACGGCCCGAGCCGAACTCGATGAACACGGTCGTGCCCCCGCACAGGGGACACGGGATTCCGGTGAGCGCCCGCAGGGGACAGAGCACGCCGGGGTCGTTCACGCGATGGATCCATGACGCGCCGATGGCCGCTACGGCCATCGCCGCGACGCGCAGCACCGTACCCAGGGGTCTGTGCCGCGCTGCGGTGAGGGTCCGGCTGACGATCCCCCCGAGCACACCTTGCGGTGCACCGGCGGGCGCCGCCCCGGGCGCTCCCCCCAACGAATCCTCCGCCTCGATGACATACAGGTGAGTGACCCGTATATCGGGTGCACCCTATGGTGGGTCAAGTCCTGGCAACGATCCGCTGCGTGACCGTTACTCATCGCTAGGCGACACCACCTCTGGGGCAAGAGTAGGACAAATCGCCAGCTATATGGGCACTCTTTCGCGTTACGAGCATGAATGAATCGTCCGGTTCCGGCACTCGGACGACGCGACGTGCCCGCGATCCGGAGGGGCCCGGCCGGGCGAGGAAGAGCCGGGCGCGTGCTCGTGGCACTGCGAGACGGGGGATGCGCGCCCGCGCCGGACGGGACGCGCGGCGCCCGGACCGTGGGCGTGCGGGACGTGCGGCGGGCCGATCGGTCCACGTCCCGGCCCGGGAGCGGGGCCGGGGCCGGGGTCAGGCCTGGGCGGCGGCGCCGACGATGACGGGGCCCTCGGAGCCGGAGAGGTGCTCGGCCTCGACGACGTCGGCGATGACGGCGGTGATGTTGTCGGGGCCGCCGTTGTCGCGGGCCTGCTCGATCAGCCGGTCGACGGCGCGCTGCGGGTCGGCCTCGGCGGACAGCACCTCGTAGATCTTCTGGGCGTCGACCGGGCCGCTCAGGCCGTCGGAGCACAGGAGGTAGCGGTCGCCGAGGCGGGCCTCGCGCAGGCGCAGGTCGGGCTCGCGGTCCTCGCGGCCGTCCAGCACCCGGTACAGCACGTGCGAGAGCCGGGAGGTCTCGGCGGGGTCGGCCTGCTGGCCGGCCTGTTCGGCCTCCGCCTTGAGCAACTCGTCCATCGTGTGGTCCTGCGTCATCTGGAAGAGCTCGCCGTCGCGCAGCAGGTAGCCGCGCGAGTCTCCGACGTGCGCCAGCGCGACGGAGTCGCCGGACCAGAGCATGGCGGTGAGCGTGGTGCCCATCCGGCTCAGGTCGGGGCGTTCCTCCCGGACGATGCGCAACTTCTCGTTGGCCTCGGCCACGGCGCGGCCCAGCATATCGACAAGATCGTCCTTATGGGCATCGGTGTCGAGCGAGCGCAGGGAGCCGATGACGGTCGAGCTCGCGACCTCGCCGCCCGCATACCCGCCCATACCGTCCGCGACCGCGATCAACCGCACACCGGCGTACCCGGAGTCCTCGTTGTTCTCCCGGTTGCAGCCGATGTCGCTGCCTGCTGCGTACCTGATTGCTACGTTCATACCAATTTCGATGACGATCCTGTCAGAGGAGTTGTATCAGCCGCGGGCAGTGGTCTTCCCGGTTTCCCCGGCAGCACTCGTGTTTCCTACACCATGCCGGACCGCGTACAGCGCCGCCTGCGTCCGATCCTGGACTCCCAGTTTCATGAGCAGATTACTGACGTGCGTCTTGACCGTCTTCTCGGACACCACGAGGGCGCGGGCGATCTCGCGGTTCGACCTGCCCCGCGCTATGTGCACGAGCACCTCCCGTTCCCGTTCGGTCAGCGCGGCGAGGCCGCGGTCGTCCCCTCCCGCGCCGCCCGCCGTCCCGTCCCGCAGCATCGCCTCGGCCGCGTCGGGCGCGAACAGGACGTGCCCGTCGTGGACCGCCCGGATCGCCTGGACGAGCGCCTGCGGGTCGACGTCCTTGTACAGGTACCCGGCCGCCCCGGCCTGGACCGCCGGCAGCACGTGCCCGCGTTCCGTCACGCTGGTCAGGACGAGGACTCGTGCCGAGACCCCTCGAGCCCGCAACTCCGCCAGCGCGGTCAGGCCGTCGGCGCCCGGCATCTTGAGGTCCATGAGCACGATATCGGGCTCCAGGGATTCGGCCAGTGTCACGGCCGATGTGCCGTCCTCGGCCTCCCCCACGACCTCGATGTCGTCCTGGATGCCGAGGAAGGTGCGCAGCCCCTGCCGGACGACGGGGTGGTCGTCGGCGATCAGGACCCTGATCGTGCCCCGCGCGGCGCTCACAGCGGCACCTCCAGCCGCACGGTCGTTCCCTCGCCGGGCGCGGCCTCGATCGCGAGGTCGCCGCCGATCGAGTACGCCCTCTCGCGCATGGAGGTGAGCCCCAGCCCGCCCTGCTGCTCCCCCTCGGACGCGTCGAAACCAGCGCCGTCGTCGAAGACTTCTAGGACGGCCCGTTCGTCCTCCGTGCGAAGACGTACCTGCACAGTGTTGGCCCTGGCGTGGCGTAGCGCGTTGTAGAGCGCCTCCTGGGTGATGCGGAAGGCGACGGCCTCGTGCTCCTCCGGCAGGACGACGGCCTCGTCCGCGCGGAGGCGGACCGTGGCCTCGTGCGCGCGGTCGAGTACCTCGACGTGCTTGCGCAGCGACGCCACCAGACCGTCCGCCAGATCGGCGGGACGCAGCTCGAAGATGACGGCGCGCAGCTCGGCGAGGGCCTCGGCGGCGAGCCGCTCCACCTGCTGGAGCTCCCGGACGGTCCGGACCGGGTCGCGCTCGGCGAGCGCGGACGCGGTGCGGGCCGTCAGCCGCAGCGAGAACAGCTTCTGCGCGACGGCGTCGTGCAGCTCGCGGGCGAGCCGGTTGCGTTCGGCGACCACCGTCAGCTCGCGGTTGTGCTCGTAGAGGCGGGCGTTCGCCATGGCGATGGCGGCGTGCGCGGCGAACAGGGTGAGCAGGTCTTCGTCGTCCTGGGTGAAGCCGCCGGGACTGCGCTTGTTGGCCAGGAAGATGATGCCGAGGACGTCCTCGCCGTCGCGGATCGGCACGCCGAGGAAGTCCTTCAGGACGGGGTGCGCGACCGGCCAGCCCTCGAACTCGGCCTCCTTGCGGATGTCGCCGAGGCGCTTCGGCGCGTCGGCCTTCAGCATCGCGGCGAGCATGCCGTGCTGGCGGGGCAGCGGGCCGATCCGCTCCCACTCCTCCTCCGAGACGCCCTCGACGACGAACTCGGCGAACGAGCCCTCGTCGTCGGGCACGCCGAGGGCCGCGTAGCGGGCGTCCAGCAGCTGCGCGGCCGCCCTGACGATGACCTGGAGGACCTCGTGCACGGACAGGTGCCGGGTCACCGCGAGCACGGCGGAGCTGACGGCGTGCAGGGTCGCGCCCTGGTCGCCGCGGCAGCCCTCGTCCGTCACCATCCCGGCCTCTCGTTCTCCCCTCGTCGAGCGCCCTGCGGCCCTCGCATGTGAAGACCGTACTCTCTAGGCGGGTCTTCTCGAATCAACCGGCGGGAGTACGTGCCGCCGCGGCCCTCCCATCCCCGGGGGAGGCCGGTCCTAGGACCATCTGACGACCGCTCCGGGGACCCGTCGGCCGATGCCTCCGGACGCGCCGCCTCCTAGCGTCGAGGGCATGAAGACGGCACTGATCACCGGAGCCTCCCGGGGCCTCGGCCGGGCGCTCGCCCGCACCCTCGCCGGGGACGGCTGGAACCTCGTCATCGACGCCCGCGACCCCGACGACCTGCGGGCGGTCGCCCGCGAGACCGGCGCGACGGCGATCCCCGGGGACGTCGCCGATCCCGCGCACCGGGCGGCCCTCGCCCGCGCGGTCGAAAGCGGGCTCGACCTGCTGGTCAACAACGCGAGCACGCTCGGCCCGACGCCGATGCCCCGGCTCGCGTCCCTTCCCGCGGACGCCCTGGCCGCCACCTTCGCGACGAACGTCCTGGCGCCGCTGGCGCTGATCCAGGCCGTCCTGCCCGTCCTGCGGGAGCGGCGCGGCGCGATCCTGAACATCACTTCGGACGCGGCCGTGGAGGGCTACGAGACGTGGGGCGGCTACGGGTCGTCCAAGGCCGCGCTGGAGCAGCTGTCGAACGTCCTGGCGGCCGAGGAGCCCGACGTGGCCGTCTGGTGGGCGGACCCGGGCGAGATGAACACCGGCATGCTGCGCGCGGCGGGCGAGGACGCGGACGCGGCCCCGCCTCCCGAGGAGGCCGCCGCCGCGCTGCACCGGCTCGTCTCGGACCGCCTCCCCAGCGGCCGGTACCGCGCGGCGGACCTGGCAGCCGCGCGATGACGGCCGGCGTCGACCAGGAGCCGGCGAAGACGGCACGGGGCGTGCTGGGCGCGGGGTTCCGGGGCCCGACGCTCGGGATCGTCCTGGTCGTGACGCTGCTGGCGTTCGAGAGCATGGCCGTCGGGACCGTCATGCCCGTGATCGCGGACGATCTGAACGGCCTGTCCCTGTACGCATGGGGCTTCAGCGCGACCCTGATCACCACCCTGCTGTCCACGGTCCTCGCGGGCGGCTGGGTCGACCGGTCGGGGCCGGCCCGGCCGTTCCTGACCGGGCTCGGCGCGTTCGTGGCCGGGCTGGTGCTCGCGGGCGCGGCGCCGTCCATGTGGCTGTTCGTCGCCGGGCGCGCCGTGCAGGGCCTCGGCACGGGCGTCTCGCTCGTCGCCATGTACGTGGTGATCGCCCGCGTCTACCCGGAGGAGCTGCGGTCCCGGGTGTTCGCCGCGCTGTCGGCGGCCTGGGTGCTGCCGTCGCTGATCGGCCCGGCGGTCGGCGGCGTCGTCGCCGAGCACGCCGGCTGGCGGTGGGTGTTCCTCGGACTGGTTCCGCTGGTGATCCCGTCGACGCTGCTGCTGGTCCCCGCGCTGCGCGGCATCGCGCCGGCCGACGCCGCCCCGGCACCGGGCCGGTCGCGCTACCCGGCCGCCCTGTGCGTCGCCACCGGCACGGGTGTCCTCCTCTACGGCCTCGGCGGCTCGGGCTGGACGATGCTCCCGGTGGCCCTCGCCGGCCTCGCGGGCCTGGCGTTCGGGCTGCCCCGGCTGCTGCCCGCAGGGACGCTGCGGCTCCGCCGCGGGCTGCCGAGCGTCATCCTCGTGCGGGGCCTGCTGTCGGGAGCGTTCTTCGGCACCGACGTCTTCATCCCGCTGGCGCTGACGCGGCTGCACGACTTCAGCGCCACGCAGGCGGGGATCGTCCTCACGGTGGGCGGCCTCGGCTGGTCGGCGGCGTCCCAGATCCAGGGCCGGTCCGAACGGCCCCGCGAGTCCTACGCCCTGATCGGCGCCGTGCTCGTGACCGCCGGGATCGTCCTCGCCACCGTCGCCCTGCAGTTCTCCGGCTGGCTCGCCGCCCCCGCCTGGGTCGTCGGAGGCGCGGGCATGGGCTTCTCGATCGGCAGCCTCTCCGTCCTGCTGCTCGACCTGTCGGCCGAGGGCGAGCAGGGCGTCAACTCGTCCGCGCTGCAGATCAGCGACACCCTCGGCTCGTCCCTCGTGGTCGGGGTCGCGGGCGCGCTGGTCACCGGCTTCGGCGCCGCCCGGCTGGACACCGGGCTCGCCGTCGCGGGGGCGCTGTTCGCCGCGATCGCCGCGTTCGGCGTGATCGCCGCTCTCCGCCTGGAGGTCAGGCCATGACCGTCGACTTCACCCTCCCCGCCGCGCTGGAGGCACACGAGCCGCCCGAGGCGCGCGGCCGGACCCGCGACGGCGTCCGGCTCCTGGTCTCCCGCCGCGCCACCGGCGAGGTCTCCCACCACGGGTTCCGCGACCTGCCCGCGCTGCTCGACCCGGGCGACCTCCTCGTCGTCAACACCTCGGCCACCCTGCCCGCCGCCGTCCGGCTCGACCGGATCAGCGTGCACTTCTCCACCCCGGTGCCCGGCGCGGACGACCGGCTGTGGCTCGTCGAGCTGCGCCGCCTCACCGGCAAGGCCAGCCGCCCGTACTCGGGAGGCTGCCCTGGCGAGTGGATCCCGATGCCCGGCGGCGCCACGCTCACCCTTGTCGGACGGCACGAGCACGCCACCCGGGGCGAGTCCGACCGGCTCTGGCAGGCCCGGCTGAGCACCGACGTCGTCCCCTACCTGCGGCGCCACGGTGTGCCGATCCGGTACGGGTACGTCCGCCGCGACTGGCCCGCCGCCGCCTACCAGACCGCCTTCGCCCACGACCGCTCCGCCGGCGGCGCGGAGATGCCGAGCGCCGCCCGCCCGTTCACGCCCGAACTCGTGACGCGGCTGGTGTCGCGCGGCGTCCTGATCGCCCCGATCACCCTCCACACGGGCGTCGCGTCGCCCGAGGCCCACGAGCCGCCCTATGCCGAGCGCTACACCGTCCCCGAGGCGACGGCGGCGCTGGTCGGGCACGTCCGGGAGCGGGGCAGCCGGGTGATCGCCGTCGGCACCACCGCCGTGCGCGCCCTGGAGACGGCCGTGGACGCCGCGGGACGCGTCCAGGCGGCCTCCGGCTGGACCGAGCACGTCGTGACCCCGGAGGGCGGTGTCCAAGCCGTGGACGGCCTCCTCACGGGTCTGCACGAGCCCAAGTCGTCCCACCTGATGATGCTGACCGCCATCGCGGGCCGCGACCTGCTCAACGCCACCTACGAGGCCGCGCTCGCCGAACGCTATCTGTGGCACGAGTTCGGCGACCTGAACCTGATCGTCCCCGGATAGCGTCTCGCATGCCGGACCGCGCGGGCGGTGCGCCCGGCGCTGCCGGTACCGTTGTTACCAGCTATGGACGGGTCAGCAGAGCGCACGCTGCTCATCACACTCACCGGCCGCGACCGCCCCGGCGTCACGTCGCGCCTCTTCCGCACACTCTCGCAGTTCCCGCTGACGGTGGCGGACGTGGAGCAGGTCGTGATCCGCGGCCGCCTCGTCCTCGGCGTCCTGCTGGCCTACTCCGAGGGCGCCGACATCGGACGGGTGTGGAACGCCGCCGAACGCGTCGCGAACGACCTCGACATGGAGATCGAGCTGTCCACGGGCCGCAACAAGCGGATGCCGAAGCGCAGCGGGCGACTGCACGTCACCGTCCTCGGCAACCCGCTCATGCCCGCGGCCATGGCGGGCATCGCCGGACGCATCTCCGCGCACGGTGCCAACATCGACCGCATCGAGCGCCTCGCCCAGAACCCCGTCACCTGCATCGAGATGGACGTCTCCGGCGCCGACCCCGACGCGCTGCGCGCCGCGCTCACCGCCGAGGCCGTCGAGCAGCGGGTCGACGTCGCCGTCCAGCACAGCGGCCTGCACCGCCGCGCCAAGCGGCTCATCGTCATGGACGTCGACTCCACCCTCATCCAGGGCGAGGTCATCGAGCTGCTCGCCGAGCACGCCGGCTGCCTCGACGAGGTCGCCAAGGTCACCGAGGCCGCCATGCGCGGCGAGCTAGACTTCGAGGGCTCCCTGCGTGAGCGGGTCGCGCTCCTCGCCGGGCTGGACGCCTCCGCCATCGACGCCGTCCGCGACCGGCTCCGCCTCGCCGCGGGCGCCCGCACCATGGTCCGCACCCTCAAGCGCCTCGACTACAAGTTCGCGATCGTCAGCGGCGGCTTCACCCAGGTCACCGACGCCCTCGTCGAGGACCTCGGCATCGACTACTCCGCCGCCAACACCCTGGAGATCCAGAACGGCAAGCTGACCGGCCGCGTCACCGGCCAGGTCATCGACCGCGCCGGCAAGGCCGCCGCCCTGGAGCGCTTCGCCCGCGAGGCCCGCATCCCGATCAGCCAGACCGTGGCGATCGGCGACGGCGCCAACGACCTGGACATGCTCCAGGCCGCCGGCCTGGGCATCGCCTACAACGCCAAACCGGTGGTCCGCGAGGCCGCCGACACGGCCGTGAACGTCCCCTACCTGGACACGATCGTCTTCCTCCTGGGCATCTCCAGAGAAGAAGTAGAAGCCGCAGACGCTCTTGATCCCCAGGGGAGCGACCCCCTGGAACCCCCGTCACGAGCCGGGCGATCCTCACGCCACGGCTGAGCTGCGTCGTGCCCGTTCGGGTCGGCGACGTGGCGCTGCGGTCGCCCGGCTCGGCGGGCATGCGCGTTGCGCTCGTTGCGCTCGCTCCACGCGCCTGCCCGCGCTGTGTCTGCCCAGGGGGCGACCCGCTGGGAGAAAAAGGGTAGACAACCTCCTATGCTGCGGCGGGCGCGGGGGGCTTATGCCCAGGTTCATGGGCGGGCCGCGCCGTTCTACGGGGTCGCCGCGGCGGTCGCGGTGGCCGTGCCGTTGCTCGTCGGGGCAGTGACGGGGCGTCCCGCGCAGGGGTCGATGATCGCGCTCGGGGCCTACCTGGTCGCGCTGCGCGCGCCGGAGCAGGGGCCCTACGGGGCGCGGGCGCGCAACCTCACCGTGGGCGTGCTGATCGTCGCGGTCGGCGCCGGGGTGGGCGGGCTGCTCAGCGGGCATCTGTGGCCGGCCGTGATCGTGGTTCCGCCGCTGGTCGCGCTCGGCGTGGCGGTGCCGCGGATCGGGTCGACGGCCGGGCTCGCGGTGCTGCTGAGCGCCGTCCGGCCACCGTCGGCGGACGTGCTGAACATCGGGCTGCTGGAGCTGATGGGCGGGCTCCTGACCGCGGTGCTGCTGCTGGCGCCCTGGCCCGCGCGGCGGCTGCGGCCGCTGCGCGAGGCGCTGAGCGAGTCCGCGGACGCGGTCGCCGAGGCGCTGGACGCCGTGGCGCAGGACGTGGGCGCCCACGACGCCGGCCCCCTCGACGCCGTCGAACTGACGAACCCGGACCTGCTGGCGGTCACCCGGATCCCGGACTGGGAGGCCAAGCGGCGGGCGGCGTCGGAGTCGCTGACGGCGGCGCGCGCCACCTACGGCCTGTACCGGTCGGGACGCGCGGGGAACGAACCCACGCGGCCTGAGCGACTCATCGACGCGCTGGGGCGCGTGCTGCACGAGACGGTGACGCTCCAAGCCGTCCTGGAGGCGGCGAAGAACTATCCGCCGGACCGCGAGTGGCAGATGGAGACGCAGACGGCGATCTCAGCGCTGGCGGCGCGGCTGCGGCTGCTGGCGGGCGCGATCGCCACGGCGGGGGAGGCGCCGCTCGGCCGCGAGGAGTCCGCCGCCGTCCGGCGGATGGGCCGGGCCGCCGAGCAGATCAGGCGCGCCGGGCTCGCCGGCGACGAGGACCTCGTCGCGGTCGCACTGATCGGCCAGGTGCGGCGCTCGATCGACCGCATCGCCGGCGAGGTCGCCTCCACGCGCCGCCTCGTCGCGGGCGGGCTGCGCCTCAGGTTCGCGGCGCCGCGGATGCCGGGCACGCTCGACCCGATGCCGGTGTGGGACCGGATCCGCCGCGCCGTCCGCACGCGTTCGCCGACGTTCCGGCAGGTGTCGCGGGTGTACGTGGTGGCGGTCGTGTCGATGGCGCTCACCGCCGCGCTCGAGATCCCGCACGGCCACTGGATGACGATCACCGCGATGCTGAGCCTGCGCGCCACCTACGGCGAGACCGTCGACCGGCTCGTCCAGCGCGTCGGGGGCACCGCGGCCGGGGCCGCGGTCGCCGCGGTCATCCTGACGCTCGCGCCCGGGCAGCCGACCGTCGCGGTGATCGCTTTCTGCTTCGCGGGGGCCGGGTTCGCGATGCGGCCGGTGAACTTCTCCTACTGGGCGTTGTTCGGGACGCCCCTGGCGATGATGCTGCTGGACTTCTCCGCGCCCGCCGACTGGCGCATCGCGGGCGAGCGGATCGGGCTGACGCTCGCCGGAGCGCTGACGGCCTACCTCGCCGTGCTGCTGCTCTGGCCCGCCGGGCACCGCGAACGGCTGCCGGGCCAGCTCGAACGGCTGCTGCGCACGCACGCCGGTCTCGTCCGGACGACGGCGGACGTGCTCTCCGGGGAGCAGGTCCGGTTGCCGCACGACACGATCGTGTCGGCGGAGCGGGCGGCCGAGTCGGTCGCCGAGGCCCGCACGCGGATCGGCCACGAGCGGGTCCCCGACCTCGAGCTGATGGACCGGCTGCGCAGGGCCGCGGCCGCCGCGCACCGCGCCCGCGACCACCTCATCGCGGTCGCGAAGATGTCCAGGGAGCAGGCCGTGGACACCGGGCCGATCCCCGAGATCCTCGACCGTCTCGCCGACCAGCTCGAGGAGGCGGCCGGCGTGCTGGAGGAGCCGGGAGCGCGCGGCCCGGACGCCGGCGCGCCCGTGGAGGAGCTCGGTGCCGAGCTCGCCGAGCTCGACTCCTACCTGGCCACGCTCACGCGGCGCCGCCGCGCGGAGATCAAGGAGGGCGTCGGACCGGACGAGCTCACCCCGCTCCGGCACGCCCTGCTCCAGGTCTCGGGGACCCGCTACACGATCAGGGAGCTGCGCCGGGACGTGAACCAGGTCATCGAGTCGTCCCTGGAGGCCGCCGAGCCGCGCCGGTGAACCGTCAGTCCTTCGGGGTGTGGACGGTGCGGAGCGCGCCGAGGCCGGGCCGGACGTCCGTCCACTCGCCGGGAGGGAGGCCGATCACGGCGAGGGCGCAGGTGGGGAAGGCGTCGGGGGCCTCGCCGGTCAGGTCGTGGACGAGCTGGTGCACGGACGGATTGTGCCCGACCAGCAGGAGCCGGTCGGTCTCGTCCGGTACCTCGCGGATGAGGGCGAGGAGCCCTTCGGGTTCGTTGTCGTAGATGCCGGGCTCGAAGCCGGCCTCCGCGTCCAGCGCCAGGCGGGCGAGGGTCTCCCGGGTGCGCGCGGCGGGCGAGCACAGCACGCGGTCGGGGACGAGGCCGCCGGCGCGCAGCCAGTCTCCGGTAGCGGCCGCGTCGCGGCGCCCGCGGTCGGTGAGGACGCGGTCGATGTCGGGCTTGCCGAAGCCGGCCTCGGCCTTGGCGTGGCGGAGCACGATGAGCGTGGGCATGGCCGCCACATTAGGGGGCCGCGAGGGCCGCCAGGGTCCAGAGCACGAGCATGATGCCGAGCATTCCGCCGATCACGATGGCGAAGCCCTTGGGCCCCGACATCGCCCGCTTGCCGCCGCTCGCCACGGCCGCCTCCCGAGTCCGATCCGCCTGCGTCGGGGACGGCACGTCCCCGCTCTCCCGTACAGCGTACGACCAGCCCGGCGCGTTCGGGACGGCACCCCCGAAGACGCGCACCGGTCGGCGGCGAGGCGGAGAGCCCCCGCAGGGACGGGAAGCCCCCGGAGCCGCGGACGAGCCGCTGAAGACGCGCAACGGACCGCTGGAGACGAGGAAGGGGCCGGTGGCGCGTCGCCACCGGCCCCTCCCCTTTCAGACGGTCAGGACTTGCCTGCGGACGACTCCTCGGTGTCGGGCTCGGCCTTGGCCCCGGTTCCGCTCCCGGTGCCGTTGCCGGTCGGCTCGGCGGCGACCGCGGCCTCCTCCTGGCCCTTCTCGAGAGAGCCCGCGGGCTCACCGCTCTTCGCGGCGCCCGGCTCCGGCTTGCCGCCCTCGACGGCCGGATCGCCGGACGAGCCGCCGATCGGGTCGGCGCGCCGCTTGGAGATCACGACGGCCGCGACGACGACGGCGACGGACAGCAGGGTGACCCCGACGCGCAGCGCGGTGTTGCCCGCATAGGTCACCACCGCGTCCGCGATCAGCAGCGCGACCAGGTTCATCACCTTGATCAGCGGGTTGATCGCGGGGCCGGCGGTGTCCTTGAAGGGGTCGCCGACCGTGTCGCCGATGATCGTGGCCTCGTGCGCCTCGCTGCCCTTGCCGCCGAGGTGGCCCTCCTCGACGAGCTTCTTGGCGTTGTCCCAGGCGCCGCCGGAGTTGGCGAGGAACACCGCCATCAGCACGCCCGCCGCGATGGCGCCGCCGAGGTAGGCGCCGAGGGGCGCGTACCCGAGGCCGAAGCCGACCGCGATCGGCGTCAGGATGGCCAGCAGGCCCGGGGTCGCGAGCTCGCGCTGCGCGTCCCGGGTGCAGATGTCCACGACCCGGTCGTAGTCGGGCTTCTCGGTGTAGTCCATGATCCCGGGCTTGGTGCGGAACTGCTCGCGCACCTCGACCACGACCCGGCCGGCCGCGCGCCCCACCGCCATGATCGCCAGGCCGGAGAACATGAACACCACGGCCGCGCCGATGATCAGCCCGATCAGCACGTTCGGGCTGGCGATCGACAGGTTGAAGTTCAGGAAGTCGGCGCCGATCGCGTCCTTGGCCCCCTTCGAGGCGTCGGCGAGCGCCGCGATCACCGTCGTCCGGAACGAGCCGAACAGCGCGGTCGCGGCGAGGACCGCCGTCGCGATCGCGATTCCCTTGGTGATGGCCTTGGTGGTGTTGCCGACCGCGTCCAGCCGCTCCAGCACCGCGGCCGCCTCGCCCTGGACGTCCCCGGACATCTCGGCGATGCCCTGGGCGTTGTCGGAGACGGGCCCGAAGGTGTCCATCGAGACGATCACGCCGACGGTCGTGAGCAGCCCGGTGCCGGCCATCGCCACCGCGAACAGCGCGACGGTGGTGTTGCCGAAGCCGAGCAGGAACGCCCCGTAGACGGCGGCGCCGATCACGAGCGCGGTGTAGACGGCCGACTCCAGGCCGAGCGAGATGCCCGACAGGATGACGGTGGCGGGGCCGGTCCTGGCGCTGTCGGTGACCTCCTTGACCGGCTTACGGCTGGTCTCGGTGAAGTAGCCGGTGAGCAGCTGGATCGCGCTGGCGAGCACGATGCCGATCAGGACGGAGCCGAGCGCGACCCAGCGCGGGTCGGCGTCCAGGCCGGCGATGGCCTTGTCGCGGACGCCGTCCAGCTCCGAGAAGGACGAGGGCAGGTACACGAACGCGGCGACCGCGACGAGGACCGCGGAGATCGCCGCGGAGATGAAGAAGCCCCGGTTGATCGCGGTCATCCCGGAGCGGTCGCCGGAGCGGGGCGCCACCGCGAAGATGCCGATCACCGCGGTGATCACGCCGATCATCGGCACGATCAGCGGGAACACCAGGCCCTGGTTGCCGAACGCCGCGGTGCCGAGGATCAGCGCCGCGACGAGCATGACCGCGTACGACTCGAACAGGTCGGCGGCCATGCCGGCGCAGTCGCCGACGTTGTCGCCCACGTTGTCGGCGATCGTCGCCGCGTTGCGCGGGTCGTCCTCGGGGATGCCCTGCTCGACCTTGCCGACCAGGTCGGCGCCGACGTCGGCGGCCTTGGTGAAGATGCCGCCGCCGACACGCATGAACATGGCGAGCAGCGCGGCGCCGAAGCCGAAGCCCTCCAGCACCTTCGGCGCGTCGCCCTGGTAGGCCAGCACCACGACGGCCGCGCCGAACAGGCCGAGGCCGACGGTGAACATGCCGGCGACGCCGCCGGTGCGGAAGGCGATCCGCATCGCGGTCTTCTCGCCGCCCTCCTCGCGCGCGGCCGCGGCGACCCGGACGTTGCCCCGGACGGCCAGCCACATGCCGGTGAACCCGGTGACGGCGGAGAAGATCGCGCCGATGACGAAGAAGACGGACCGGCCGATCCGCTCGCCGGTGGAGTCGGCGGGCAGGAGCAGCAGGACGAGCGGGATCAGGACCACGAAGATCGCGACCGTCCGGAACTGGCGTTTCAGGTAGGCGCCTGCGCCCACCTGAACGGCGCGCGCGATCTCTTGCATCTTGTCGGTGCCCTGGCCTGCGGCCAGGACATCGCGTACGAGACCCGCGGCGACGGCCAGTGCGAGCAGTGCGATCACGGCGACGACGACGACCAGGGAAAGGTCGCCGCCGCCGAGATCCACTTCTGCGCTGGCCGGGCTTGACAGGGAAAACCCGGGCATCCGTCCTCCTCGACAGGGGCGTTGCGATCGCGACCGAGATAAAAGCGATCTTTACCGCGTACCCCACGAGTCATGATTTCGAACGCCTCGCACGGCAACGCGGGTGCCGGGAGTCTACGCACGCGTAAGTCGAATGTTAAGGCCGCGACGCCCTTCATGAAGATGTCGCCGAAATGAAACATGCGATACGCCGGAAATTGACCCATTGGCCTGATCAGACGACATCGCCCCAGGTCAGACCGGGCCATGCGCTTATTACCCCGCCGATACCTTGACGGGCACAGCGCATGGCCGGAACGTCGCCGCCACCACCGGCGTCCGCAATCAAGCTAGGCATTAACACGGAATATGTCCAGACCCAAATCGGATCCGATGCCCGACGATCACAAGAGAATCTCACACCACCCGCACCACCAGCCCCGCCTGCTGCTCACACAGCCCCGGCCCACTTCGCTCGCCTGGCGGCTGTGTTTCCGGCAGTCCCGGCCCACTTCGCTCGCCTTGGGGCTCGCTACGTGACCGTGCCTGGGCGAACGCGGCATCGCTTCGCGATCTGCCCGGTTCCGCTCGCCTCCGGCTTCGCTCCACCGGGCAGGTCACGCGTTCGCGTGCGGGGCCGAGGCGGCTTCGAGACAGGTCCCAGGCCCCCAGAACTCCAGGCATCGCAGCCACACTCCAGCAGGGGTGGCGTTCGCGACGCTCCGCGGCGGCGCCCGCTAGGAGTTCCGACCTGCCCCGGCGGTCATCTCATCTGCGGGTCCGCCATGAGCACTACGCGGTCGGCCGCGGGATCGAACCCGAGGACCGGGTTGCCGTAGTCGCCTTCGGGCGTCATGACCACCGGCTTGCCCAGGCGACGCCCCACAGCGGCCAAGAACCGGCAGAGGACGCCCAATCCTTCCTGGCCCTGCAACTCGCGCAGGTCGACATCGAAGTCGATCTCCCCTGCGGACATCGGGCGGAAGATCACCAGCACGCCCGGGACCGGCCAGACCCGCAGAGCGGTCGAAGAAGTTCCTGACGTCGCCCCACCCCAGATCCGGCACCCCGCCAAGACCGCGAACGCAGCCGATTCTCGATGACCCGCATAGGGAGACACCCCCGCAGCCTCCGCCGCCGGGAAGGCCGGAGAGGAAGTGCGCTGAGCAAGCCCAGCCGCCCACTCCCGGACCGCGCCGCTCTCAGCCGACGCAGCCCACCGAACAACAACCTCAGGATCGCGACCGCGTCCGAGGGAGGCTTCAAGCCCACAAGAACCAGCTAACGCAGCGAGCCCGCCAAGGCAAGCCCGGCGCACCACCCCGCACCCACTACTGCAACAACCTCAGCCCACACCGCAACCACGCGACGACCTCAATGGCCGCGATCGCGTCCGAAGGCAGGTTCAAGCGAAGCAAGAACCTGATCGCGCAGCGAGCCGCAAGGCGAGCCGGAGCGATGCCAGCGATCGCCGCAGCGCTCGACGATGGAGGGCCGCCAGGCCCGAAGGAGGAGAGCACTGCAATAAGCACAGCAGTGTTCTCCTTTCAGGCCCCGGAGGCCTGAAAGGAGAACACGGCGATGAACACCTCTAGATGGTCGCCTCGGCTTCGGCGGGCCAGCTCATGCGGATCTGGACCCCCTTCGGCGTGTTGGCGATCTCCACGTCGTCGGCGAGCCCGGCGATGACGGCCAGACCCAGTTCAGCGGTGCCCTCACCCAGGCCGTACTCGAACTCGTCCACTCCCTCGTCCAGGGCGGTCGCGGGGAGCCCCTCCGGGGGGAGGTCGCCGGGGACGGTGTCGCTCACGATCACCTCGAAGCGGCCTTTCTCGCCGCGCAGTTCGAGACTGACTGGTTCGTCCGGGCAGTGCCGGCGGTGCGCCTCCACGGCACGGGAGCACGCCTCGCCGACCGCGAGCCTCACCTCGTCCAGCAGAGGCTCGGCGACACCGCTGCGGCGGGCGACGGCGGTCACGATCAGCCGGGCGGTCCTGACGTGGACGGGCAGCGCGCTGAAGGACAGTTCAACGGTCGACATTTCAGCCGCGGGCCGCCTACTTGGCGCCCTTGCGCTTCTCCTCGGCCTCGGCGATCGAGTCGTGGATGCCGAAGACCTTGGTCAGCCCCGTGATCCGGAAGATCTTGAGGATGCGCTCCTGGGTGCAAACGAGCTCCAGGGAGCCGTCGTGGGCCCGCACCCGCTTCAGCCCGCCGACCAGGACGCCGAGCCCGGTCGAGTCGAGGAACTCCACCTTCTCCATGTCCACGAGCAGGTGGAACTTGCCCTTGTTTACCAGATCGATGAGCTTCTCGCGAAGCTTCGGCGCCGTGTAGACGTCGATCTCGCCCTCCACGTTGATGACGGTGAGGCCATCGTCGGTGGTGTAGTCGTTAACCTTCAGATCCACAGATCCTCCACGCGCCATGCAGCACTATCCGATCCCGCCGTCCGACCCCTTCGGAGGGCGGCCGAACGCCGAGACTTCGCCGTGATTCAACCACGCTCCGGCGTCGCGTACGCACGTAATCGCCCACACGGGCGAAAGTTCGCGCCATCCCGCCTGACCTGCTGATCTCAGGGTCAGAGCAGGGGGAACAGGCCCTCCGGCGCCGGGGCGTTCCCGTAGTTTTGCCCCGGCTGGCACACTGAAAACCTGATGGGCGCCCAAAGATCCTCAACTCCCCTGGACCGGCTGCTCGCCGACCCCTCACGGCGCGAGCGCATCACGCATGTAGAGCGCGTTCCCGCACGTCAGGGCCGCCCGGCGGCGTGGCCCGACTGGTCACCGCCGCTGCTGGTGGAGCGACTGGCCGCCGCCGGAATCGAGTCGCCGTGGACGCACCAGGCCGCGGCGGCCGAGCACGCCCACGCGGGGCGATCTGTGATCATCGCCACAGGAACGGCCTCCGGCAAGTCCCTGGCCTACCTGCTGCCCTGCGTCGAGGCCATCTACGCGGGTGAGGAGAACCCTCGCCAGGAGGGCACGGTCCTCTACCTGTCGCCGACGAAGGCCCTGGCCGCCGACCAGCTCCGTGCTCTGCGCGCGCTGCGGCTCACGCGCGTGCGCGCCGCCACCTACGACGGTGACACGCCGCAGGACGAGCGGACGTGGGTCCGCCAGCACGCCAACTACGTGATGACCAACCCCGACATGCTGCACCGGTCGATCCTTCCCGGGCACACCCGTTGGTCGTCCTTTCTGCGCCGGCTCCGCTATGTCGTCATCGACGAGGCCCACGGGTACCGCGGCGTCTTCGGGTCTCACGTCGCGCAGGTTCTGCGCCGCCTCCGCCGGGTGTGCGGGCGGTACCACTCGTCCCCCACGTTCATCCTCGCTTCGGCCACCGCGTCGGAGCCCGCCGCGGCCGCGTCCCGTCTGACGGGTCTCGACGTGGTCGCAGTGGACGAGGATGCCTCTCCACGCGGGCCCGCCACGTTCGCCCTTTGGGAGCCGCCCCTGACGGACCTGCGCGGTGAACAGGGCGCCCCCGTCCGCCGCACGGCCACCGCCGAGGCCGGCGACCTCCTGGCCGACCTCGTCGTCGAGGGCGTGCAGACGCTCGCCTTCGTCCGGTCCCGGCGAGGTGCAGAGTCGGTGGCGCTCAGCGCCAAGCGCGCTCTGCACGACGTAGCCCCCGGCTTGGCCGAGCAGGTCGCCGCCTATCGCGCCGGCTATCTGCCTGAGGAACGGCGGGCGCTGGAGTCCGCCCTGCGCTCTCGCTCGATCATCGGTTTGGCGAGCACGAACGCCCTGGAGCTCGGTGTGGACGTCTCCGGGCTCGACGCGGTCCTGGTGTGCGGCTGGCCGGGCACCCGCGCCTCCCTTTGGCAGCAGGCGGGACGTGCCGGACGTTCCGGTCAGGCGGCCCTGTCCGTCCTGGTGGCCCGTGACGATCCGCTCGACACGTTCCTCGTCCACCACCCGGAGGCGATCTTCGGGACGCCGGTCGAGGCGACCGTGCTCGACCCCGACAATCCCTATGTCCTGGAGCCGCACCTTTGTGCGGCGGCGTCCGAGATGCCGCTCACCGAGGACGATCTCCCTCTGTTCGGCCCCGCGACCGCCGACCTGCTCCCGGACCTGGTGCGCCGCGGCTTCCTGCGCCGCCGCCCCGCCGGCTGGTACTGGACGCGACGCGAGCGGGCCTGCGACCTGGCCGACATCCGTGGCGCGGGCGGCGCGCCGATCCAGGTCGTCGAGGCGTCCACCGGACGGCTCCTCGGCACCGTAGACGAGCCGTCCGCGCACACCACAGTGCACGAGGGCGCCGTCTACATCCACCAGGGAGAGTCCTTCATCGTCCAGACCCTGGACCTGGACGACTCCGTCGCGCTCGTCGAGGCGGCCGATCCCGACTACTCGACCACCGCCCGCGACGTCACCGACATCAGCATCGTGGAACGGCTCCGCTCCGTCTCCTGGGGCGAGGCCAAGCTCAGCTTCGGAACCGTCGAAGTCACCCGCCAAGTGGTCGCGTACCAGATGCGCCGCATGCAGACAGGGGAGATGCTCGGCGAGAAGCCCCTGGACCTACCACCCCGCACCCTCCGCACGCGAGCCGTCTGGTGGACCCTCTCCGAAGCCCAGATCTCCCGCTTGGACGACCTGGACCTGGCAGGCGCCGCCCACGCAGCGGAACATGCCTCAATCGGCCTGCTTCCCTTGTTCGCCACGTGTGACCGCTGGGACATCGGCGGCGTCTCTACGGCCGTCCACCCCGATACCGGCCTTCTCACCGTGTTCGTCTACGACGGCCATGAAGGCGGCGCCGGATTCGCCGAACGCGGCTACGGCGACGCCGCAGCCTGGCTAAGCGCAACCCGCGACGCGATCGAGTCCTGCGAATGCGACTCAGGCTGCCCGTCCTGCATCCAGTCCCCCAAATGCGGCAACGGCAACGACCCCTTGGACAAACAGGGCGCCCTAGACCTCCTAGCCGTCCTCCTAGCCGAAGCCCCCGAACAGCCCACCCCCTGAACACCCACGGGCCCCTGCCCCACCACGCCCCCAAGAAGGCCCCGTCCCACCCCAACCCCCGCTAAGACGCCGACCGGAGACCACCCTTGCCACCGAACGCCCTCCCCACCAGCCAACGCACCCCAGCCCGCCGCAGCCAGGGTCCTCCGGACGCGGAGCGGCAACCGAGCGCGGCCTAGCCAGTTGGGTTAGCTCGGCCACTGCTCACAACTCAGGCCGCGGACACGACGCAGAAACGGGCACGGCGCAGAAACGGACACGGCACGAGCAACGGACACGGCGCGGAAACGGACACGGCACGAGCAACGGACACGGCACGAGCAACGGACACGGCACGAGCAACGGACACGGCGCGAGCAACGGACACGGCGCGAGCAACGGACACGGCGCGACAACGAAAGCAGCTGGGCCAGGACGGAGACGGCCGACCAACCGGGTCAGCCAAATCACCGGGGGCAAGGCCGGTCTGCTAGGGACGCCCGATCAAAGTTGGGGGAGGTCAGCCCCGTCAGCGGGCATTTCGGGTCAGTTGGGTGCGACGCGCTGGGCCGGGACTGAGGCCTGATCATCCATCCCACGCCGTGCCTGGGCCAGCGCCTGCTGCAGCCTGCGCCGCTCCATCTCCAGCGTGTGCAGGGACTCCTCGTGCTCGTCCCGCAGGTCCCGCAGTTCCCGCCGCATGTTCATCGCGCGCCGGAACCCCAGCGTCGCGATCATCATCCCCGCCGTGAACACGATGGCGACCACCGCACCGGCCATGAACACCTGCCACTGCGACGTGATCCCCGGAACCTGGTCGCCGAACAGGGTCAGCCTGGCCGGACCCGCGTTGTCCAGCACCACGGCAACGCCGACCGCACCGGCGGCGAGCGCGACGAGCACTCCCAGGAAGATCATGCGGAGGGTCTCCTCTCCATCGGGCCTGACCGCCCGCACGGGGCCAGGCCGAGAGCTCGGACGACAGAACACGTTGCCGGACAAGCCAGACGATCCGATTGGCAAGGCAGCCTAGACCGTGCCCAGACCACCCGCCAGCCCCTCCCCCTCACCCGCCCCCGACACCCAGCGCCCCCGAGGACCTGAGGACCTGAGGCCCTGAGGCCGCGAGGGGCGAGGGGCGAGGCCGCGAGGGGCGAGACCCCCGACGGGCGAGGCAACCCCGGCCACACGGACAAGACGCCAACCAAAACGCCGCCATGCCGCACCTATATCCGTCACGACCAGCCACCGCCGTACGGCCCCCGCCGCCGCACGAACCCACCACCGCACCAACCCACCACCGTGCGGGCCCCGCCGTCGCACGAACCCACCGCCGTACGAACCCACCGCCGTACGAACCCGCCGTCGTACGGACGCTCAAGGGAGGGGGGACGCTATCGGTTCGCCGACGAACGCGACTGGTGGTTACTTGCGGCGGCGGCCGCGCTTGGGCTTCGGGGGCGCGCCGGGCTTGGCGAGGCGGACGTTCACTCCGCTGGAGGGCTTGCCGAGGGTCGCGGGGCGACGGCCGGCCTTCGGCTTCGAGTCGAGGACGGCCGTGCCGGAGGCCCGCTTGGACGAGCGGGCGCCCTTGGCCCTGGCCGCGACGACCGGGGCGGTCTTGGCGGCCGCCTCGGCGCGCGCGATCTGCTCGCGTGCCTTGCTCACCCGTCCACGGCCGGTACCGCTGCGTGCGATGCGGGCAGCCATGCCGTTGCTGCTCGTGCCCGCCTGAGCGACGCGGAGGCGCCGGGTCCAGGTCCCGAGGTGCGCGGCGACGATCAGCAGGACCAGCGCGATGCCGACGCTCTTGCCCCACTGGAGCCGGTCGGTCGCCGCGACGTTCTGGGCCTTCGGCGAGTCCGTGGCGATCTGCGGTGCGGGGTAGGTGAGGCCGGGTGTCGCACCGTCCGGCTGGACGGACGGCAGGGTCACCGGCGAATCGTTGTTGAACGGCGTCAGCGGCGTCCCGCTGCTGGGAACCCCCGAGCCGCCGGACGGAAGGCTCGGCGCCGAGCCGCCGGGCTGGGAACCAGTCCCACCTCCGAGCGAGGCGGTCGCCGAGGCGGTGCTCGAGTAGAGGGAGCCGCCCGTGCCGGTGGAGCGCCGCGCGCGGACGCCCACGGACACCGCACCGCTCGACTTGGTCAGCGAGAGAGTGGTGGAGCAGCTCGTCCCCCGGCAGAGCGAGCCGAGGGAGCCGGCCCTGGACTTCACGCCCGAACCGGAGAGCGCGTAACCGGTGAGATCGTCTTCGAGACCGCGGTTCCACTTCACGACGAGCTTGCCGCCGGACGCGCTGGCGGACACGCCGGTGGGGGCCGCCGGCGCGATGCGCACGGTGAAGGTGTTGGAGTCGTAGACGTGGTTGGTCTGCTTGCCCTTCAGGTAGACCTTGTAGCGGCCATTCCTGCTGATCGAGAAGGTCCCGGACATATCCCCGGAGAAGTCCTTCTCCTGGAGGAACGTGTCGCCGATCCCCGGGCCGTCCACTCGCAACTGCATCGTGATCGCGAAGTCGAAGTGGGCCTTGGCGGTCAGCTCGGACCCGCTGCTGATGACGGCGCCGTCCGCCGGTGTGATGACGCTCGTCGTGGCCGCCTGCGCAGGCAGGGCGGCGAGTACCGGGAAGCTCATCGCAAGGGGTGCCGCGAGTGCGATCGCACCGATCCTGCGAATGATGGTCACGGCCTCAATCCCTTCGACAGCTCGCGCCGGTCTCGTCCCGCCGAGCGCACCGCGCCTGGCGATAACTATGGGCTTACGGCAGCGTAACGTACCACCGGGTAGCAAAAGTCACAGGAGGATGACAAAGAGGAACGTGTTTTCACTCTCCGCCACCTCCTACCTCTATTGACACTCAGTGCAACGAGGCATGTGGCGTTAGGGTACGCCGTCCTGCTCCACAGGACCAGCCCTCGCCCGAGAAACGATCCGCCGACCCTTCAGTCCCGTGGGCATCACGATGTCGACGGCCACGGAGACGTCGACGACCTCGCCCTGCACCCGGCACCGCAACACCTGTGCGCGTGATTCGACCGCGATCTCCTTGGCCCTCGCACATGCCACCGCGCCTCCGTCGGCGACCCGCGCGGCGCCGGCCAGCGCAGCCATGTCGGCCGCCGCCTCGCCCCGATGCCGCGCGCCGCGGACCCCGCCGACCAGGATCGCCGCCACCCCCACCACCCAGACGAGGCCCGCGAACGCCAGCACCCAGACCGTCCCCGACCCTCGATCCCCCGGTCGCGGATTCATCGCGCTCCCCAGCTTCGCTCTACTCCTGCGAAGCCCGCCGACCGCATCGGACGCGGCCGTCACAGATCTCGATGCGCGCCCTCGGCGGACGTATCGTGCCGCGGCTGCGACACACAGGCACCTAGGAGCACTGCCTCGCATGGCCTCTCCAATCCATTGACATGACGAGCTGGGGCACCTCGTTCTGGCATGCCGTGACCAGCCTGGGAGCATGCTGCGATCCATTGCTCCTGCCGGCTCGGCCTACGGGTTCCACTGGTGGCGCGCTCACGGATCGGTGGTGGGTGGAACGCCGGGTTCTGCCTCGGCGGCCGTGTGGGCGTGGACGACGAAGGCCGGTAGGCCGATCGCGGATGCCGTGGCGACGGAGGCTGTGATGTCCACGCGGACGGTGGCCTCGTCGCGATCGACCCGGACGATCGCCCCCTCGGGGACGGCCTTCACCACCAGGTCCCGCACCGCGGTGAGGGACTCGCCTCTGGCCGCTGCACGGGCGCCGCTGCGGGCGGCGTCCGTACAGGCGAGCTGCACGGACACCACCCTCACGCCCCACAGCACGATCGCAGTGATCAGCACCAGGGAGGGGAGGGCCACCGCGATCTCCGCCGTGACCGTCCCGCGGTCTCTCAGCCCGCCAGGTTGAGGGCCTTCTCGATGATCTGTAAGAGCATCGTCTTCACCTGCGAGCTGGTCACGATCTTGAACAGCAGGCCGGCGAAGGCCGCCGCGGCGATGGTGCCGACCGCGTACTCGGCGGTGGACATCCCGCTGTCCTTGCAGGCTCCGGACCATCGCCGCACCACCGTTTTCCACGCCCTCATCGGGGCTCCTTTCGCTCGTGGTCGATTCAAGACTGCCGAGGTGCGACACCGGCTGAAGGGTGAACCGCGTTCTGTGGATAACCCGCTCACCAGGGCAGGAGGATCGTCGAGGCGATCCCGGCGATGGCAGGGACGACGCCGAGCAGGACGAAGGCGGGAAGGAAGCACAGGCCGAGCGGGGCGAGCGCCCGAATGCCCGCGGACCGCGCCCTGGCGGCGGCCTCCGAACGGGCCACCCGGCGCTGGTCGCGAGCGAGACGGCTGAGGGAGGGTGCCAGCGCCGCTCCCGTGGACGACGCCCGGACGGCCGCCCGCGCCAAAGGCGCGAGCATCGGCTCCTCCGTCAGGGCCAGCCAGGCCCCTGCCGGGTCGGCACCCAGCCGGATCTGGACGGACACGCCCCGCAACTCTTCGCCGAGCGGGCCTCCCACCGCGTCCGCGACCGCCGCGACCGCCTCATGCCAGGGCGCACCGCCGCGCAGGCAGGCGGCGAGGAGATCGACTGCGACGGGAAGGTCCGCGACGAGCCGCGCCCGTCTGCGGCGGCGGTCGCCACTGCCGAGACGGCTGAAGGACAGCCAGACGGCCACCGCGACCAGGACCCCGATCACACCGCCGGCCAGGCCGCCCAGTGTCAGCGCGGACAGGACCCCCGCCGCGCCCGCCGCCACCCGCCGGAGCATGACATCGCGGGGTCCGGTCCCCTCTGCGGGCCCATCCCGCTCCTTCACCTCCGCGGCCCGGACGGACGTCGCTCCTGAACGAGCACGATTCATCCCCCACCGGGGCCGCCGTTCGGAACTCGCATGTCTTCCCTGGGGCCCACCGAACCGACCGATCAGCCTCCGCGTGGCCGCACTCGTCTCCCTGGGAAGAAGGAAGCCCGATGCAGCTGCGCAGAACATGGCCATCAGCGCCGTCATCACTTCACCTGCCTCAAACTCGACTCGCCCGCCCGCAGCCCGCCAACGCCCGCCAAGACACCGCCGGAAGCAAGGCGTCAGATCAACCTCCACGCCAGAGCGCCTTGCCACGCTCAATCAAGCGCCCCGCACACGACCGGTTCGTTGTCTCGCAGTTGCGCCGGCCCCAGGCGAGACCCCGCTCCGGCGTGGCTGCACCGCCAACCACGGGACGCCCGGCGAGACCACCCGCACCCCGCACCCACGCGCCGCCCCGCCGCCGGCACCGAACCCGGCACCTCAGCCCCCAGCACGCCAGCCCTCAGGCACGTCGGCCGCCCCCGGCACGTCGGCCCCCGGCACGTCGGCCGCCCCCGGCACATCGGCCCCCGACACGTCGGCCGCCCCCGGCACATCGGCCCCCGACACGTCGGCCGCCCCCGGCACATCGGCCCCCGACACGTCGGCCGCTCCCGACACGTCGGCCCCCGGCACGTCGGCCCCCGGCACGTCGGCCGCCCCCGGAACGTGGGCCCCCGACACGTCGGCACCGGCGTCGGCGGGCCGCCCCGGCAACCCTCCTCATGGCTCGTCTTCGACTAGCTGCCCCGTGTACGCGACCGACTCAGCCAAACCGCCACAACGCGCAGGGATGGCGCCGCGTCGGCCTTGTCGGGCTGGCACGCACCGCGGCGCCTGTTGGACGCCTCTGCCACGGATTGGTCTTCCGCTTGCAGGTGGTGGCGGCCTTGCGGTTGGTGAGCGGCGCGAGCGCTTCCGGATGCCGGGGTCAGCGCGGGGATTCGGCGGATTTGGCCAGGTGGCGGGTCCAGTAGAGGCCGGTTGTGTTGAGGGCAACGCCCGCGATCAGGCAGGCGAGGCCGGGGAGGGTGGTGCAGAGGAACGGGATGGGGCGGGCGCCCAGGGCGGCGGCCATGGCTATGCCCAGGAGTGGCAGTGCGGCCAGGAGGCGGGCCGTCGCTCGGGGACCGGCGAGCTGAACGGAGACGTCCTGGCGTTGGGCCTCCTCGTCGCGAAGGGCACTTGCCAAGCCGTCCAGGACGGTGGCCAGGGTGCCACCGCGCTCGGAGCCGACCCGCCAGCAGGCCGCCAGGAGGCGCAGGCCCTCGGCGCCGGGCTGCGCGGCCAGTTCGTCCAGGTGGTCGGGAGGTGGGCGGGGCAGACTGAGCAGTTCCTCGGACACGTGTGGGTCGAGGACGGTTGCGGCCGCTGTGAACGCTTCGTCGGGGGTCCGGCCTGCGGAGAGTTCGGCGGCCATGGCATCGCAGAGTTCGATGATCGAGGTCCGGCGGCGTTGCGGAAGCGTCCGGCGTTCCTTCAGGTTCTCAAGTCTGGTGCGTAGTGGGCGTATCGGGTCGGCGGGTGGAGGGGCCAGCAGGTGGTCCAGGCGGTGCGCCGCTGGCGTGGGTGCCAGGTAAGTCCAGGTGGCCGTGGCCACACAGAGGACGGCCAAGGCGATCAACACAAGGCACCTCGCGGTCGGTCTCGATGGTGGAGTGCCATGGCTGGTGGCACGTAGGTCCATTCGGCAGCGATCGCACAAGGCCCGACTGCGACCGTCACAAGGCACCTCGCACGTGCTCTGGATGGTGGATCGGTGGGGCAGCGATCCCACTCAGCGCGACTGCGACCGTTACGGGGCAACTCACCCGCGGTCTAGATGTTGGAGCCCTAGGGCGGGGCAGCGGGGGCGTAGAGCCACCCAGCGCCAGCGCATGCGGGGCGGCTGCGATTGTCACGCGGCACCTCGCGAGTGGTCTGGGTGGGGGGCTTCTGGTGCGGGGGCAGGCCGGTTTGCACGATGGTGGCGCCCCGCGGCCCCGGGATCGCCTGCCAGAGCCCCGACATAGACGAGACCCCGACATCGCGAATTCGCCGGTCTGGCATGGAGTGACAGGAGGCCTCACGGGGTGCCTCGCAGGCGGGTTGTGAGGGCGTTTGCGCCCGAGGAGTGGATGACCTCACCGGAGGCTGTGAACGAGACGGCGGGGACGACGCCGACCAAACCGTCTGGGGCTCGTTGCAAGAGGCAGATCTCCGCTACCCGACGGCGGCCTCCGCCTGGATCGCGGACCAGGTGGACCACGATGTCCAAGGCGGCGGCCAGTTGGCTGTGGACGGCCTCCCGGGTCAGGCCCGCCGCGCAGGCCAGGGCTTCCAGCCGGGCAGGGACATCTGCTGCCGTGTTCGCGTGGAGGGTGCCGCAGCCGCCCTCGTGGCCGGTGTTCAACGCTTGCAGGAGAACCACGACTTCAGGGCCCCTTACCTCGCCTACGACCAGTCGGTCAGGCCGCATGCGGAGGGCTTGGCGCACCAGGTCGTTCAAGGTCACGCCTCCGGCGCCCTCCGTGTTGGGCGGACGCGCCTCCAGCCGGACGACGTGGGGATGGTCGGGCTTGAGCTCGGCCGAGTCCTCTACGAGGAGGAGGCGCTCGGACGAGTCGACCTGGGAGAGGAGGCTGCTCAGCAAGGTGGTCTTGCCTGTGCCGGTACCGCCGCTGATCAGGAAGGCTGCCCGGGACTCGATCAGGGCGGCCAGCAGGTCGGCGCCCTCGGGTGGGACGGTGTGGGCCGTGACCAGCTCGTCCAGCGTGAAGGCCCGGCGGCGGGGGAGGCGCAGGGACAGGCAGGTGCCGGTGGCGGCAACCGGGGGAAGGACGGCGTGCAGGCGCACGCCGCCCGGGAGACGGGCGTCGGCGTAGGGGGAGGCGTCGTCGAGGCGGCGGCCGGCGGCGGCTGTGAGGCGCTGGGCCAGGCGGCGGAGGGTCGCCTCGTCGGGGAAGCGCACCGCGGTTCGGACGAGGCCGGAGCCGGTGTCGATCCAGACCTCGTCGGGGCCGTTCACCAGGACGTCGGTGACGTCCGGCGAGCGCAGCAGTGGCTCCAGAGGGCCGGCCCCGACGAACTCGGCGCGTAACTCGTCGGCGAGGGCCAGTACCTCGCGGTCGCCGAGCAGCCTTTCCTCCGCGCGCAGCGCCGCGGCCACGCGGCCGGTCGTGGCCTCGCCACCGGTATGAGCGAGGCGGTCGCGGACGGCGCTGGAGAGATGTCCGGTCACGCGGCCTCCCGGTAGGCGTAGGGCTGGAGGGCGAGGTCGGCCAGGACGGTGGCGCAGAAGTCGGCCAAGGGGCCGCGGCGGCAGGCGCGTTCGAGATCGCCGCCGTCAAGGGCGGCGGGGAGGCGGCGGTCGCGGTCGAAGGACCCGGCGGACGGGAGAGCGAGGACGCTCGCGACCGCGTCGGGGGTGAGACCGCCCGGGGCGGGGCCCTGGACGACCAGGCGCAGGTCGGTGGTGTCACGGCGGAGGGCCGTGGCGAGGCCGTCGGCCGCCACGGTGGCCCGGACCTCGGCGGGGACGAGCAGAAGCGTGACGGCGGCGGCGCGCAGGGCGGCGCGGCCGAGGTCGCCTGGATGGCGGGGAACGTCGACGACGACGAGGTCGAACCCGCGGGCGGCGGCGTCGAACAGGGAGCGGATCGCCTCCTCGGAGATCGGGACGGGCTCGCCGCGCCGCCAGGAGAGCACGGAAAGGTCACCCGAGCTGGGCAGGGTCTCGCGTAGGGTCGCGGCGCTCAGGCGACCGCGGCGTTCGGCGAGGTCGTGCCAGCGGACGCCCTCGTGCGACTCCAGGCCGAGGACGAGGTCGATGCCGCCGCCGTACGGGTCGGCGTCGACCAGGAGGGTGCGTAGGCCCTGGCCTGCCGAGGAGAGGCCGAGCGCGGTGGCGAGGACGCTGGCGCCCGCTCCGCCGCGGGCGCCGACGACGCAGAGGGTGGTGGCCCAGCCGCCCTCGGGTTCGCAGGCGGCGGCGAAGGCGTCGATCAGCCAGTCCTCGTGGTCGGGCAGGGCGACGACGTCCTGCGCGCCTGCCTCCACTGCCAGCCGGTATGCGTCGGGGCCGGCGCCACTGGCGACGAGGACGACGCCGGGGCGGCGCTGGAGACCAGCGGAGGCGAGGTCCTCGGCGATGTCGGCGCCCACGAGGATGAGGGCGGGCCATGTCCAGGCGGGTCTCGCCTCATCGGCGCTGTAGGCGACTTCGGCGTGGGCGTCCGCGGCGGCGGCGAGGCGGAGGAGGTCGTCGGCGAGGGTGTGGTCGCCGGTGACGATCAGTGCCGCAAGGTTCATCGGATGCTCCTTCGACGTTCGGTTGGCTCCACCTTGCGGGCAGCGGGGAAGGCGGCGAGAAGGATCCGCCAACTGTGGATAACTTCGCCGCGCACACGGTCCGGGCGGCGGCGAAGGCCCACACGCGAACCGACCGACCGCGGGGCCTCAGACGGGCGATGGCGCGGATGGCGCGGATGGCGTCCAAGCTGCCGGGCGCGGGCCCAGGCGATGCCAAGGGCAGGCGACGACTCGCGGACAACGCCGCGGGCCGGAGATGACGCAGGCAGGCGGTGACGGCGACGCACGGGTGGCGGAGATGATGAGACGCGCGGGTGGTGATGCCGGGAAGGGCGGCGGGCGGGCGGTGGCTCGGGGAGGGTTCCCGGGGGCCACCGCCCGGCCGCCTCACGACAAGGCGACCCCCGCCGGGGGGGAGAGCGGGGGTCGCCGGCGGTCCGGCTCCGGGGGGGTAGAGCCGGCCCGCTTTCCCAGAAAAGTCTCAGGGAGTTCGGGCTAAGCCTCGTGTAAGTCCGCCCTATGGAAGAGGCAAACTCACCGACTCCAGTCTAGGCGGATACAACATATGCTGCCCGATCGTCGAGAGTTCCGTCGAGGCGCAAACTCGCCCGGCACATGGCGATTTTTCGCACCCGACGGCGACGATCCGCCGGGGCGACCGGCGCAGGGCGCCGCCCGGGCCCGGCAAGGCCCCCCGTTCCGGCGCACACGAAGTGCATCGGGACGGGAGTGGGAGCGTACAGCAGAACTAAAGATCTTTCCCGTGCCCCGGCGTGATCGGCGAGCAAATGGCGGCGATTACCCTGAGTGATCAATTTCGCGATCCGGACGATGGTTACGGAAGTCCGGAATATCCCTACATGGCCTCAGGAAGCACCGGAGTCCCGTCCGTCGCCGTCCCCGCCGCCGCGGCGCGCTTTCCGAATGGGGGCTTGTCAACTGGGCGAATGAGGCGTAGACAGGTCATACGGACCCAGTGTCCGGGCACGGCAGCCGGGTACCCACGCGCGATCAGCCGCGGGAGGCGCGTCGAGACGGGCTTGACCCGATCCGACGGATAAAGGTGCACGCTTGGTAACCCGGTGTGACGTGCTTAGTGGCGGCGCTCCAGTACGGGGCGCCGTTCGCTTGCGCCGCGCGCCTCGCCCCACTCGCGGACGTCCAATCCCAGCGCCGTCGCGAGGACGACCGCCTGGTACGGGTCGATCACCGCGCCCCGCAGTTCGACGGTGAGCGGGTCTAGCGACGACAGATCGCTGCCGCGCAGGTCGCAGTGGGACAGGTCGGCCTTGTGGAGCGCCGCCCCCGACAGGTCGACCCCGCGCAGTACCGCCCCGGCGCAGCGGGCGCCGGTGAGGTCGGCTTCGCGCATGCGCACGTCCGTGAACGACGCCCGCCGCAGGTCGGCGCCCGGCAGCCCGGTGAACGACCAGTCGCCGCCCTCGACCTTCATCAGGTCGTAGGTGCAGCCGTCGAACACGCTCCCCACGAGCTTGCACCCCGCGAAGGTCGCGTCGAAGAAGCCGCATCGGACGAACGTGCAGTTCAGGAACGCCCCGTCCCGGTGGCCGGACGCGTTGAAGCGCACACCCCGGAACGTGCAGCCGGTGAAGACGGCGCCGGTGCCCTCGGCCTCGGTCATGTCGACGTCCACGAACAGGACGCCGTCGTGCCGCTCACCGCTCAGATCACGCGAATCCCAGTTCGCCGACGAGATCGTGGTCTTCGTCGGCACCGCAGGGCGTCCGTACATGCGATCGGCCATGTGACCAGCATGGACCCACCGGGTGACAGTCTCAGCCGCGCATGAACGCTTCGCAGATGGCCTGCGAGTCGCGCGCGGCCGCGGCGATGGCCGAGGAGCAGTGGACGATCCACCGCGCCACGCCCTCCGCCGTGCCGGACGTGTAGGCGCGAAGGGCCTCGGCGTACTCGTCGGCCAGTTCGAGGTGGCCGACCTCGGGCGCGACCAGGGACTTGGGGTCGAGCCCACGGGCGACGAGGGTGAGCCGCTGGGCGCCGCGGGCGACGACGCCGTCCCCCCAGCCGAACGGGCGCAGGGCCAGGAGCTCGCCGTGCACGACCGACGAGACCACCATCGCCGGCGCCTTGGTGGGTTCGGTCAGCAGCCCGCTGAGGGCGTCCAGGCGCGCCGCCGCCTCGGACGGCGAAGGCGGCTCCCCGAGCCCGAGGACGTCCTTCACATCACCGTCGCCGGAGCGGGGACGTCCGAGATCGGCGCTGTCGACCGCGTCCGCGGCGGCGAGGACGTGCAGGCGGGCCAACGCCTGCCGCGGGGCCTTGCGCCAGACCTCGGTCAGCGTCCCGAGCTCGGCCGACACGCGCAGCGCCCCCTGCACGACGGGGTCGGACGGGGTGTCGGTGGTGCGCAGCTCGTCCAGCGTGACCGAGGCGCCGTCGAGGACGGCGGAGGCCCGGGCGCCGCGCAGCGCCGACTCGGTGGACACCTCGGCGCTGCGCCGCCGCAGGACGCGGTGGCCGAGCAGCCGGTCCACGGCTCTGCGCGCCTCGTCGACGGCGTCGGCGACGCCGGGAAGGTTCGCAACATCAGCTAGAGCATCGGTCACGGCCCGACCCTATGCCGTCGTCCAGAGCGCTCACGCAACGGCCCGCCAGGGCACGGAACGGAGGTGATTCCCCAGGGCCGGACGTGGGAAGGCCGTCGTGCCGGGTATCACACAGCGGGATCCGGAGCCGTGGGCGCCGGTCGCGCTCGTCCTCGACACCCGGGATCGCGGCCTTGTGGGGACCGGGACCTACCTGGTGGAGTGGGGATACCGGGCGACCCCCGCTTCAGCTAGCAAGGAGTTCGCGTTGAGCCAGAACCAAGAGACACTGTCGAACCTTCTGCAGGAGACGCGCCGCTTCCCCCCGCCCGCGGAGCTCGCCGCCTCCGCGAACGTCAAGGCCGACGCCTACGAGCGGGCCGCCGAGGACCGTCTCGGCTACTGGGCGGAGCAGGCCGACCGGCTCGCCTGGTCGAAGCGCTGGGACGACGTTCTGGACTGGAGCAACCCGCCGTTCGCGAAGTGGTTCGTGGGCGGGGAGCTGAACGTCGCCTACAACTGCGTCGACCGGCACGTGGAGGCCGGACGCGGCGACAAGGTCGCCTTCCACTGGGAGGGGGAACCGGGCGACTCCCGTACCCTCACCTACTCCGACCTCCAGCGCGAGGTGAACAAGGCCGCGAACGCCCTACTCGAACTGGGCGTCCGCAAGGGCGACCGGGTCGCGGTCTACCTGCCGATGATCCCCGAGCTGCCGATATCGATGCTGGCGTGCGCCCGCATCGGCGCGACCCACTCGGTGGTGTTCGGCGGCTTCTCCGCGGAGGCGCTCCGGACGCGCATCGACGACGCGCAGGCGAAGCTCGTCATCACCGCGGACGGCGGCTTCCGGCGCGGCAAGCCGTCCGACCTGAAGGGGATCGTGGACGAGGCCGTCGCGCAGACGCCGACGATCGAGCACGTCCTCGTGGTGCGCCGCACCGGCGAGCAGGTGGCCGAGAACGAGCGCGACCTGTGGTGGCACGACGTCGTGGAGCGGCAGAGCGACGAGCACACCGCCGAGCCCATGGACTCGGAGCACCCGCTGTACATCCTGTACACGTCCGGGACGACGGGTAAGCCGAAGGGCATCCTGCACACCAGCGGCGGCTACCTGACCCAGTGCGCCTACACGCACTGGGCGGTGTTCGACCTGAAGCCGGAGACGGACGTCTACTGGTGCTCGGCCGACATCGGCTGGGTGACGGGCCACTCCTACATCGTGTACGGCCCGCTCGCCAACGGCTCGACCAGCGTCATCTACGAGGGGACGCCCGACACCCCCAACAAGGGCCGCTGGTGGGACATCATCCAGAAGTACAAGGTGTCCATCTTCTACACCGCGCCCACGGCGATCCGCACGTTCATGAAGTGGGGCGACGACATCCCGGCCCAGTACGACCTGTCGTCCCTGCGCGTGCTGGGGTCGGTCGGCGAGCCCATCAACCCCGAGGCCTACGTCTGGTACCGCAAGAACATCGGCGCCGACCGGACCCCGGTGGTCGACACCTGGTGGCAGACCGAGACCGGCGCCATCATGATCAGCCCGCTGCCCGGGGTCACGGAGGGCAAGCCCGGCGCCGCGATGCGCCCGCTGCCCGGTATCGCCGCGGACGTCGTGGACGACCAGGGGCAGTCGGTACCGGACGGCGGCGGCGGGTTCATGGTGGTCCGAGAGCCCTGGCCCGGCATGCTCCGAACGATCTGGGGCGACGACGAGCGGTACGTCAAGACGTACTGGTCGCGCTTCGAGGGCCTGTACTTCGCCGGTGACGGTGCCAAGAAGGACGCGGACGGCGACATGTGGCTGCTCGGCCGCGTGGACGACGTGATGCTCGTGTCCGGGCACAACATCTCCACGACGGAGGTGGAGTCGGCGCTGGTCTCGCACCCGAAGGTCGCCGAGTCGGCGGTGGTCGGCGCGACGGACCCGGTCACCGGGCAGGCCATCGTGGCGTTCGTGATCCCGCGCGCGTCCGCCGGCGGCGACGTCGAGGGCGAGGACTTCCTGCGGGAGCTGCGCGAGCACGTCGCCAAGACCCTCGGCCCGATCGCCAAGCCCCGGCAGATCATGATCGTCCCGGAGCTGCCGAAGACCCGCTCCGGCAAGATCATGCGCCGGCTGCTGCGGGACGTCGCGGAGAACCGCAGCATCGGCGACGTGACGACACTCGCGGACAGCACGGTGATGGACCTCATCTCCGAGAAGCTGCCCAGCGCCAAGTCGGACGACTGACCCCGCCGCACCCTGCGCACGCTGCGGCCCGCGCCCGGCACACCAGCCGGGCGCGGGCCGCCGTCGTGTCCGAGGCAGGGGTCGGCCGGCCGGCGCATCGAGCGGGCCGGGTAAAGTATTCGCAGGTGCGCCGGGAAGTCTGGTCGGCAGGGGACGTCCCGTAGCGATTACGCGGGCCGTGGCCTTGTCCAGACCGCCCGCAACAATCCCCAGGGGTTTCCTTATGGCGCGCCCTCCCATGAAGCGCCGCGTTGCCGCAACGTGGCCGTTCCGCCCGACAGTCCGCTACAGCACCCAGGTCGCCAGTGCGCTGCGCACCGAGACGATCGGCGGCGTGGTGATGCTGCTCGCGGCGATCGCCGCGCTGGTGTGGGCCAACACTCCGTGGGACGACGCCTACAAGAGCCTCCAGACGTTCGAGATCAGCCCGCACTGGCTGCACATCGGTCACATGGACGTCCAGCACTGGGCGTCGAGCGGGCTGCTGGCGGTCTTCTTCTTCATCGCCGGGCTGGAGCTGCGCGAGGAGCTGACCCACGGCGAGCTGCGCAATCCGCGGGACGCGGCGCTGCCGATGATCGCCGCGGCGGCCGGGGTGGTGGTCCCCGCGCTGGTCTTCCTGGCGGTGAGCGCGGGCGAGCCGGGCGCGTTCAACGGGTGGGCCGTTCCGACGGCCACGGACATCGCGTTCGCCCTCGCGGTGCTCGCCGTGACGTTCACCTCGTGCCCCGCGCCGCTGCGCGCGTTCCTGCTGACCCTGGCGGTGGTGGACGACCTGATCGCCATCACCATCATCGCGCTCTTCTACACGCAGTCCCTGCACTGGACGCCGCTGGTCCTCAGCGTGGCGCTGATCGGTGTGTACGGGCTGCTCCAGCACCGGGGCGTCCGTTCGCCATTGGTGTACGTGCCTCTGGCCGTGGTGGCCTGGTACTGCCTCCAGCGGAGCGGGATCCACGCGACGGTCGCGGGCGTCGCGCTGGGGATGCTCACCAGTTCCAAGGAGACACCGGACGGGCGGCCCACGAACGCCGAGCGCGCCGACCACGCGCTGCGGCCGTTCTCCGCGGGGGTGGCGGTCCCGGTGTTCGCCTTCGTGTCGGCCGGCGTCGGGCTCGGCGCGGCGCAGCTCGGCGCGGTGTTCACCGACCGGGTGGCCCTCGGCGTGATCGCCGGACTCGTGGTCGGTAAGTTCATTGGCGTCTTCGGCGGGGCGTGGGCGGCCGTGCGGCTCGGCCTTGCGACGCTCGGGGAGGATCTGCACTGGCATGAGATCGCGGGGGTCGCGCTCCTGGCCGGGGTGGGTTTCACCGTTTCGCTGCTGATCGGCGGTTTGGCCTATACCGACCCGTCACAATTCGAGAGAGTGACGACTGCGGTCCTGATCGCGAGCGTTCTCGCCTCGGCGGCCGCGGCCGTCGTCTTCCGCCGAAGGGTGCGCGTGCGCGCGCGTCCGGACTAAGGAGCAAAATGTCCGAGGCACTACCGGGCGAGCGCGTCGAGGACAAGTCCCTCGGCGAGCTGGTCGCGCTGGCATCGAGCAGCGTCTCCGACCTGATCAGGGCCGAGATGGACCTGGCCAAGCTGGAGCTGAAGGCCGACGCCAAGAAGGCCGCGGTCGGCAGCGTCATGTTCACGATCGCCGGGCTGATCGGCGGGTTGATCGTCATCCTGCTGTCGATCGCGTTCGCCTACGGGTTGGTGGCCATGGGCTTCTGGCGCTGGGCAGCGTTCCTCATCGTGGCAGGCGTCTACCTGGTCCTCGCCCTGATCCTGATCGGCATCGGATACCTCCGCGTCCGCAAGATCGAGAAGGCTCAGCGGACCCGCAGGACGCTCAGGGAGGACTACAAGGCGCTGCGGCACCGGGGCGGCTCCGGTGATCCCGAGCTGACGGTCTGACCGGCGCCGTGTCCGGGCACGACGCGTCCCTGATCGAGGTCGACGGGCCGTGGACGCACCGGCAGGTCAGCGCCGGCGGGACGCGCTTCCACGTCGCCGAGGCCGGCGAGGGGCCGCTCGTCCTGCTGCTGCACGGGTTCCCCGAGTTCTGGTGGTCGTGGCACCACCAGCTCGTCTCGCTGCCGGCCGCCGGCTACCGGACCGCGGCCGTCGACCTGCGCGGCTACGGCGGCAGCGACAAGCCGCCGCGCGGGTACGACCTGGTCACGCTGGCCGGGGACGCCGCGGGGCTCGTCCGCGCGCTGGGCGAGGCGAACGCGACCGTCGTCGGGCACGACTGGGGCGGGCTGCTCGCCTGGACGATGGCCGTCTACCACCCGAAGATCGTCCAGCGGCTGGCGGTGGTGAGCGCGCCGCATCCGCTGCGGCTGCGGCAGGCCGTCGCCGGCGACCCGCGCGGGCAGGGCTGGGCAGCGCGCCACACGTTCGGCTTCCAGGTGCCGCTGTGGCCCGAACGGCGCCTGGTGCGCGACGACGCGGCGCTGGTCGGGAAGCTCCTGCACGACTGGTCGGGGCCGGGGTGGCCGGACGAACGCACTGAGCGGCTCGTGCGCCGGGCAGTGCAGATCCCCGGGGTCGCCCATAGCGCGCTGGAGTACCACCGTTGGCTCTTCCGCTCGCAGGCCCGCCCAGACGGCATTCGTTACGCGCACCGTATGCGCGCCTCCATCCACGCCCCCACGCTCCAACTGCACGGCGCGCTCGACACGTGCACCCTCCCGGCCAGCGCGCAGGGCTCCGGACGCTACGTGCAGGCCCCGTACCGCTGGGCGCTCCTAGAGGACGCGGGGCACTTCCCCCACCAGGAACGTCCAGAGGCGTTCGACGCGCAACTCCTCGACTGGCTGACCGACCCGGGGCCGGATCGCTGAGCCCGCGTACCGTAGAGGGATGCGCGATCGGGACGAGTCGGGACGCCCACGCAACGCACGCCCACGCGACGCCTACGGACGTCCACTGCCGCACGGCGCGACCGGCATACCCACGATGCCGGACGACATCGACATGCCCCCGGCGGAAGCCCTGGCCGAGGCGCAGCGCCTGCTGGACGCCGACCGCCCGTTCCACGCCCATGAGGTACTGGAAGCGGTGTGGAAGGCGGCCCCGGAGCCCGAACGGGAGCTGTGGCGAGGCCTCGCCCAGGTAGCCGTAGGGATAACCCACCTCCGCCGCGGCAACGCACGCGGCGCTGAAGCCCTCCTCAGCCGCGCCGCCGACCGGATAGTCCCGTACCAGGACGCCCCTCCGTACGGCATCGACGTCCGAGGGATCGTCGAGCGGGTACGGGATCTGGTCAAGCAACCCCAGGACGGCCCCATCGCCCTCCGCCTGACGACCACCCGGGCAGAGCGGCCGAGCTAGGAGAGCGGCCCGGTCAGTCGGAGCAGCTCTGCGTCGACACCGGCTTGGTGGCGGTGGCGCCGGTGCGCGCGTCGGGCGCGACCTCCGCCGCGGTGAGCGCGTACCCGGTGGACGGCGTGTCCAGCGCCGCGGCGAAGATGACGCCGTAGACGCGGCCGTCGGTGGACAGCAGCGGCCCGCCGGAGTTGCCCGGCTCGACCTTGCCGCGGATGGCGTAGATCTCGCGGCTGACCTGGCCGGAGTGGTAGATGTCGGGCCCGCGCGCCGTCTGCCGGGCGCGGATCCGGGCCGCACCGGGCGTGAACGGCTGGTTCTTCGGGAACCCGGCGATGATCGCGTCGTCCCGGACGCGGGCCTCCTTGGCGAACTCCAGCACCGGCGCCCGCAGTCCCGGCACGTACAGGACGGCGACGTCGCGCTTCGGGTCGTACAGCACGACCCGCCCCCGGTTGGTGTCGCCGTTGATCGTCGCCACCACCGAGGAGCCGCGCGCGCCGGCGACGACGTGCGCGTTGGTCATGATGTGCTGGGGCGCGAACACGAAGCCGGTGCCCTCGATGCGGCGCTGGCACTGCGGCGCCGTGCTGACCACCTTCACGATGCTGTTCTTGGAGGCCTTCAGGCCCTTGGTGTTCAGGACGGACTCGTCCGGCGGCGGCACCTGCACCACCGACTCGCCGCCGAGTCCGTTGAAGACCTGCGGGAACTCGCTGCTCTTCACGAACCCCTGGAACGAGGTGAACCACGTCTGCGCCTGCGGGGGCATCACGTCGTTGATGCCGTTGATGATCGAGGAGCCCTTGACCTGCGTCCGGACGGGCTTGAACTCGGAGTTGGCGACGAGGCTGCCGAAGAACCAGGCGACGATCAGCAGCGACAGCGCGCTGACGAAGGTGCCGCCGACCGCGTCGGCGGTGCGGGCGTTCATCCCGGTCACCCGGTTGCGCAGGACGGCGCCGACGGACGAGGCGACGAGCTGCCCGAGCGTGGCGGACAGGAACGCGACCACGATGGCGAGCAGCGCCTGCTGCGCGGCGCCGTCCACGGCGGCCTCGGCGATCGGCGGCGCGATCAGGACCCCGATGACCCCGCCGCCGACGAAGCCGACGAAGCTCAGCAGGCTCACGATGAAGCCCTGCCGGTAGCCCGAGACTCCGAACAGCACGACGAGCACGAGCAGGATCACATCGAGAACGTGGTCGTCCAGCACCGCTTCACCGTATAGGGCCGCGCCGCTGCTTCACGTCCCCTCGCTGGACCAGTTTGGGTCGAACCGGATAGCCGTCAGGGGTGATCCGGAGGCGTCACCCTGCCCGTACGCACCGCGAACGGGCGGCTGACCTGCGGCCGGGCCCGCGCCGGGGGGCCGGGGCGATTTCGTGGGAAACGACGAGGGCGTTCACTCTCGCGCGTCGAGGTTCACGACTTCCTGTGGGAGGTCCTCGACGCGCGAGGTGTCCCACGGCCTGTTCCAGCCGCCCGCGTCCAGCACCTGGGTCAGCAGCGCGGCCGTGAACCCCCACACGAGCATGTCGCGGACGTGGAACGCCGGGCCGACCCTGATGCCGGAGGGGTGCCTGACCATCACCCGGTTCTCCGGGTCGACCAGCTCGCTGATCGGGACCCGCGCGACCATCGCGACCTCCCCCGGGTGGCCGGGCGCGACCTCCGACGGCTCGCGCCACCAGCCGGCGACGGGCGTGACCCGGTGCTCGCTGTGCGCCAGGTACAGCTCCGGCAGGGTGCAGAGCACGTCCACGCCGGACGGCTCGACGCCGGTCTCCTCCCACGCCTCCCGCAGCGCCGCCGCGACCGGGCCGTCGTCCTCGGGGTCGATGCGGCCGCCGGGGAAGGCGGGCTGCCCCGCGTGCTTGTTGAGGGTGGCGGCGCGCTCGGTGAGCAGGACGTCCGGGCCGCCCGGCCCCTCGCCGAACAGGATCAGCACGGCGGCGGCGCGGGCGGCGCCGACGGGCCGGAACATGGGCGGGACGGCCAGCTTCGGCGCCTCGGAGCAGAAGCGGTCGAGCCAGGCGGGACGGCTGGGGGCGGGGTCGGTCACGACCGTCCCAACCCCGCGGCGCCCGCGTTCCTTCCCGGCGCGGCCCCGAGAACGGGCGCCCCCGCGAGAACGCGCACGATCACGAGAACGGGCCGGGCTTGACGAGCTTGCGCGCCGTCTCCTCGTCGACCGGCCCCTCGCCGTAGGACGGGCACAGCCGCGCCAGCGGGCACGCCCCGCAGGCGGGACGGCGCGCGTGGCAGATCCGGCGGCCGTGCCAGATCAGCCGGTGCGACAGCATGGTCCAGTCCTTGCGCGGGATGATGGCGCCGATCTCCTCTTCGACCTTCACGGGGTCGTCCTCGGTCGTCCAGCCGAAGCGGCGGGCCAGGCGGCCGAAGTGGGTGTCGACGGTGATCCCGGGGACGTCGAACGCGTTCCCGAGGACGACGTTGGCCGTCTTGCGCCCGACGCCGGGCAGCTTGACGAGGTCTTCGAGGCGCCCGGGGACCTCGCCCCCGAACTGGTCGCGCAGCGCGGCCGACAGCCCCATGACCGACTTGGTCTTGGCGCGGAAGAACCCGGTGGGCTTCAGGATCGCCTCGACGTCCTCGGGGTCGGCGGCGGCCAGGTCCTCCGGGGTGGGGTACTTGGCGAACAACGCCGGGGTGGTGAGGTTCACCCGCATGTCGGTGGTCTGCGCGGACAGCACGGTCGCGACCAGGAGCTGGAACGGGGTGCCGAAGTTCAGCTCGCAGTGCGCGTCCGGGTAGGTCTCGGCCAGGATCCGGTTCATCCGGCGCGCCCGGCGCACCAGCCCCAGCCGCGTCTCGTCCTTCCACTTGCGAGCCCGCGCCTTCGGGGAAGCCTCCGTCGCCATACGGGCCAGCCTAGAGGCTCCCGGCCTCGTTCCAGCCGAACGGGAAAGTCGCGCCGAACCCCGTAATCGGGGCGGGGGCGCTCCGTCTACCCGAGGGCACGACGTCCCCCGAAGGAGATCTCATGTCCGACCTCAGCCAGGTGGTCCGCCTTCCGCTGCGCCGGATCGAGCTCGACCTGCCGGTCGCGGGCGCCGCCCGGATCGCCGATGACCTTCGCGAGCTCGTCCCCGGCATCGCCGCGGAGGCGGTGGGCCGGATCGAGCGGCGGCTGCCGGAGTTCGTCCGGCCGAACGACCCCCGCTACGCCAAGGCGGTCCGGCTCGGCACGGAGCGCGCCATCGGGCACTTCCTGGAGCTGATGGCCGACCCCGCCGCCCCGTCGGCTGACGTAGCGGTGTTCTGGCGGCGGATCGGGGCCGGTGAGGCCGGCGAGGGGCGGACGCTGGACTCCTGGCAGGCCGCGACCCGGATCGGGACGGGGCTGGCCGTCGAGCGGCTCGCCGAGCGCGCCGAGCGGGCGGGCCACCGGATGGGCCCGGCGGTCATCGCGGCCATCGCCAACGCGGCGCTCGACTACGTGAACCAGGTGGCGGCGATCGTCGCCGAGGGCCACGCGGACGCCGCCGCCCGGTCCGCGGGCGTCCGCCAGGACCACCGTCGGCACATGCTCGACCTGCTGCTGAACGGCGCCTCCCGCGCGGAGCTGAAGGAGGCCGCCCGCGAGGCGGAGTGGCCGCTGCCCCGCACGCTCGCGGTCGTCGCCCTCCGCGAGCTCGGTCCGGACGCCCGGCATCCGGTGCTGCCCCCGGACGTCCTGGCGGGCCTGCATCTGGGCGACCCCTGCCTGGTCGTCCCCGACCCGGAGGGCCCCGGACGCGCGCGGATGCTGGAGCGGCAGCTGCGCGGCTGGACCGCCGCCATCGGCCCGGCGGTCGGGACCGGCGAGATCGGCACGTCCCTGCGGCTGGCGCGCGAGACGCTGGAGCTGGCGGGCCGGGGCCTGATCGGCGGCCGCGCGCCGATCCCTGCGGATCGGCACATGCCGCTCCTGGTGATGATGCGGGAGCGGGCGCTGGTGGAGAAGGTGATCGCCCGCCGGCTCGCGCCGCTGCTGCGGGCGCGCCCGGCACAGCGCTACCGGCTCGCCGAGACGCTGCTGGCCTGCCTTGAGCAGGGTTTCAACGCCACGGAGGTGGCCGGCCGCCTGCACCTGCATCCGCAGACCGTCCGGTACCGGTTGCGGCAGCTCGACGAGCTGTTCGGCGACGTGCTGCACGCGGCGCCGGACCGGCTGGAGCTCCACATGGCCCTGCGCGCGTGGCTGGCCCTCAACGCCGAGCAGGCAGCCGCGCGCGACGACCTCGGCTACGGGTGACCCGATGGGATCAGCCGGCGGCCTCGACGGCCCATCCCTGGGCCGCCATGCCCGCGTAGGAGGACGGCTTCAGTGTCACCGGTCTCAGGCCCGACCAGCTCGCCTGGAGGTAGTAGTCGTCTCCGTTGGCGAGGCGGTACACCGAGGGCGCGAACCGGACCAGCTTCCAGACCTGGTGGGAGCCGCCGCAGGAGACCATGACCACCGAGTACTCGCTGCCGCCCTCCCAGGGGACGCCCGCGGCGGCCGCACCGCGCGCCATGCATCCCCCGGTGGAGCTGCTCGTCAGGGTGAAGCCACCGGCGGTGTTCCTGCGCTTCCATCCAGTGGCCGGGTCGGAGCAGGGGCGCTGCACCACCGACGTGCCGCTGGGCGCCAGGCACGAGCGCAGGGTCGTGTTCCGCACGCGGAAGGGCCCGGACGCCGAGTCGGTGCCGCCTCCCCTCCGGCCCCGCTCGCCTCCGGCGGACCGCTCTCCGGTGGCGTAGTCGGGCTGTGCGGCGCGAGCCGGGGCCGAGCTCGCCGGAACGGGCGCCGCGGGAGGCGGGGCGGTCCGCGGGCCCTCGCCCGGGCCGCCTCCGACCGTCGTGAACAGGATGATCGCGCTGCCCGTGGCGACGCCGCCCGCCACCGCGGCCGGAAGCGTCCATCCGGGCAGGGACGCCGCCGGGGCCAGGGCCCCGAGCGGGCCGAGCGGCGCCGAGGGCGCGCCGAGCAGGACCACGCCGACCGGCAGGGCGCGCCTCAATCGCCCGTTGAGGTCGGCCATCTCCCTGGACGCCCGCCTGCACTCCTCGCAGGACTCCAGGTGCCGCCTGAGCGCGCGCCCGCGGCGGCGGCCCGGACGGCGCAGGCTCGCGGCGAGCTGGGCGGTGAACTCCGCGCATCCGGGCCGTCCCCCGGCACTGGCGGCGAGGAACGCCTGCCGGAGCCCTTCGCGCGCGCGGAAGGCGAGCTGGGAGACCGCGCCCTTCTCCATGCCGAGCAGGTCCGCGACCTGCCCGACGGGCTCGTCCTCGATGACCGTGTACCAGAGGACGGTCTGCCACCGTTCCGGCAGCGACCGGAAGGCGCGGACCAGGGCGTCCAGCTCGTCGAGGTCGGGCGGCTCGTCCTCGGGGGCCGACGCCCACTCGGCGACCTCGTCGGTCACGACGGTGCGGCGGGCGCCGCGCGCCCAGTCGGTGGCCGTGTTCCGGACGACCGTGTACAGGTAGGGCCGGCAGGCCTCCCTGGGCCCGCCGCCCTCGCGCATCGCCGCGAACGTGCGGGTGAACGCCTCGCTGGTCAGGTCCTCCGCGAGGTGCTGGTCGCGGACCAGCCCGCGCGCGTACCGCAGGACCGCCGTGTGGTGCCGCCGGAACAGCTCGTCCGACGCCTCGTCGTCACCCTCCCCGGCGGCCGCCAGGAGGTCGGCGTCCGGCCGCGTTCCCACGCCCGCTACCACCGCGCCATCCAATCTAAGGCCCGCATCTCACCACAACCTTCAGAGGTCGCTTGATCACCACATGTACAGACATCTACCTTTCGCCGGTATTACGGGGATTTGTTGCTAATCTTAAAAAGACGTGCCTGTTCCTCAGTGTTAGGGTCACCGCATGATCCTCGACTCCTCGCGGTGGACGGCGACCCTCGCCGGACGGCGCGTGCTGATCACCGGGGCCGCGCGGGGCATCGGCGCCGCGCTCGCCGCCCGCCTGCACGAGCGCGGCGCGCGCGTGGCGCTCGCAGGCCTGGAGCCCGAGCTGCTCTCCGCCGTCGCCGCCGAGTGCGGGGAGGCACCCTGGTGGACGTGCGACGTGACCGACCGCGGAAAGGTCGAGGAAGCCGTGAACGGCGCCGTCCGGGAACTGGGCGGCCTGGACGTGGTCGTCGCCAACGCGGGCGTGGCCGCGCAGATGCCGGTCGTAGGCGGAGACCCGTCCGTCATGGAGCAGAGCCTGCGGGTGAACGTGCTGGGCGTCTACAACACGCTTCGTACGGCCGGGCCCCACGTCAGCCATGAGCGCGGCTATGCACTGGCCGTGTCGTCCCTGGCCGCGGCCGTCAACGCGCCCCTGCTGGGCGCCTACAGCGCGTCCAAGGCCGCCGTGGAGGCGCTGGGCAACACATTGCGGGCCGAAATGCGTCCTTGGGGCGGCAAGGCCGGTGTCGCGTATTTCGCCGAACTCGACACCGACATGACCCGGCGCGGGTTCGGCACCGAGGCCGCGTCCGCCCTGATGGCGGCGGCGCCCCGGGGCAACATGGTCTCCGGCGTCGCGCCGCTGGAGGTGGGGATCGACGCGCTGGAGCGCGGGATCGCCCGCCGGTCCAAGCGGATCGTCGCGCCCTGGTGGGTCGCCGGCGTCCTGCCGGTGCGGATGGCCGTCCAGCCGGTCGCCGACCGCGCCGTGCAGCGCGGGCTCCGCGAGATCCTGGAGGTCGCGAGGAGGGAGCGGGTCGAGCTGACCACGCCGCAACCGGAGCCCGGCCCGTGACGGCGCCCCGGGCCGCTCCCGGCGGCCTCCGCGAGGTGGGGGTGGTCAACTGGCTCGCCTGCCGCGTCGCGGGCCGGGCCGCCGGGACCGGGCCGCCGAACCTGTTCCTGACCCTGGCGCGGCGCCGCGGGCTGTTCCGCGGCTGGCTGTGGTTCGCCGGACGGCTCATGCCCGGCGGCACGCTGCCGCGCCGGGACACCGAACTCGTGATCCTGCGCGTCGCCCACCTGCGCGACTGCCGCTACGAGTTCGACCACCACGTCCGGCTCGCGCGCCGCGCGGGCGTGCGCGAGCCGGACGTGGAACGCGTCAGGGCGGGCCCGGACGCCGACGGCTGGACGCCCCGCGAGCGGGCCGTCCTCGCCGCCGCCGACCGCCTCCACGCCGAGCGGGACCTGGACGACGAGACCTGGACGCGGCTGCGGGCCCACCTCACCGAGGGCGAGTGCGTGGAGCTGACCATGCTCGCGGCCCACTACGAGATGCTCGCGACCGTGATCACGGCGCTGCGCGTCCAGCCCGACCGGCCCCGCCGCCCCGCCGGGGGCCGCTGACCGGAACGTCCGACCGGAACGTCCAGGAGGCCCCCATGCGCATCCGAGCCCTCTCGGTCACACTGGCCCTGGCCGCGACCTCCGCCGGACTCGCCGCGCCCGCCCGCGCCTCCGGACGGACGGCCGGGTTCACCGACTCCGACGGCATCCACGTCGTGGGCGTGCGGCGCGTCGACGACCGCCAGTACGCGCTGCGCGTCAGCACGGCCGCGCTGGGCCGGGCCGTGGACGTCCGCGTCCTGCTGCCGACCGGCTACGACCGGCGCCCGGGCGCCCGCTACCCCGTCCTCTACCTGTTCCACGGGACGTCCGGGCGCGCCTCCGACTGGGTCGACCGCGGCGGCGCCGAGAAGACGACCGCCGGACGCCCGCTGATCACCGTCATGCCGGACGCGGGCTTCGACGGCGACGGCGGCGGCTGGTTCACCGACTGGGCCGATCCGCGCACGCGGCTCGGACCGTCCAGGTGGGAGACCTTCCACGTCGACCAGCTCATCCCCTGGATCGACCGCAACCTGCGCACCGTGCCCCGGCGGGAGGGCAGGGCCGTCGCGGGCCTGTCGCAGGGCGGGTTCGGCGCCATGAGCTACGCCGCCCGCCATCCCGCCCTGTTCGTGTCCGCCGCGTCCTTCTCGGGCGCGCCCGACATCGCCTACGACCCGGTCGTCTCCGTCGGCGCGACCGGCGTCGTGTCCTACATCGCGGCCGTCGAGGACGGCGTGAGCCCCGACGCGATCTTCGGTTCCCGGACCGCGAACGCGATCAACTGGCGCGGCCACGACCCGGCGACCCTGGCGCCCAACCTGCGCGGGATGCGGCTGGAGCTCCACACCGCGACCGGCGCCCCGGGGCCGCTCGACCCGCCCGTCCCCGACCCGGTCGCGATCGGCATCGAGGCCCTCACGCACGTCTCGACCGTCAGCTTCCACCGGCGCCTGGACGCGCTGGAGATCCCGAGCCGCTACGACGACCACGTGCTCGGCACCCACACCTTCCCGTACTGGGCCCGCGACCTGCGGGAGCACATCGGACCGCTGATGCGGACGTTCGCCGCGCCGCCGCGCCCGCCAGCGAAGACCTCCTACCGGTCGGTCGACCCGGCCTGGTCGCAGTGGGGCTGGACGATCTCGCTCAAGCGGCCCGAGGCCCAGAAGTTCAGCGTGCTCTCGGACGCCTCCTCGGCCGGGTTCGCCCTGCGCGCCTCCGGGACCGCCACCGTCACCACCCCCGCGTACTACCGGCCCGGCACGCGCGTCGTCATCGGCGTCACGCGCGGGAGAACCCACAAGGTCATCAAGACCGCCGCAGGGCCGTCCGGCCGGCTCACCTTCACGCTCCCGCACGCGCGCGGCACCGCGACCGCGCTGGTGGGGATCAGCCGTCAAGGACCCCCGAGCGCAGCAGGAGCCGCACGTGCTCGATGACCGGGGGCCCGACCGCACGCAGCGCCTCCATGTCGCCCGCCGCGACGGGCGGCGTCACCATCGAGCTCACCGCCGACACGATCATCTGGCACGCGAACCGGGCCGACTCGCCCGTCACGCCCATGAGGTCGGCGACGCCCGCCGCCAGCTCGCGCTGGACCTCCGTCCGCCGCCGGACGGCCTCCGGGCCGGCCGCGTACACCTCCACCAGGAACAGCCGCGCGTAACCGGGCTCCGAGGCGAGCGCCTCCAAGTAGGCCGTGAAGACGTACTCGAACCGCTCGGCGGGGTCGGCGGGGTCGGCGGACCCGGAGTCGGCGCCGCCCTGCGCCACCGCTTCCAGCAGCCGGAGGCGCAGCAGTACGCTCGCATGGTCGAACGCGGCCATGAAGCAGTCGAGCTTGGACGAGAACAGCGCGTAGAAGCTCTGCCGGGACACCCTCGCCCGCTTCAGGACGTCCTCGACCGACGTCCCGACGAACCCCTTCTCCGCCATCGCCGCCGCCATGGCCCCGCACAGCCGGTCGCGGTGCAGGCGCTCGACCTCCGAGCGCGAAAGCGCGTGGCGCCCCCTGGGCAGGCGGCGCGGGGTGGACCCGGGCTCGGACGGCTGCATCGACTCAGGTTAAGGCACGGCCGCTACCCTGCCCGAGCTGTCGCATAACAGGTGATGAGACCGGTGTGACGGCATTCACCCGGTGGTCCGTACACTGGGCGAACGGGACCGCGGCCGCCCCTCGGGGCGGATCACCCCTGGTCCCGCGTTTCGGCGCGCCGTGACCCTGCCTTCACGTACGCGGTGGGACGTACGTCACACTAGGAGTAGGTGTTCGAGGAGGAATAGCGTGACCGACCGCGATGTGGACGTTCTGAGCAGAGCCCCGCTCTTCGAGGCGCTCGACGAGCAGGGCGCCAAGGCGCTGCGCGCCAACGTGACCGAGGTCCGCCTCGCCCGCGGGCAGACGCTGTTCAACGAGGGGGAGACCGGCGACCGGCTCTACGTCGTCCTCGAAGGCAAGATCAAGCTGACCAGGACGGCGCCGGACGGCAGGGAGAACCTGCTGAGCGTGCTCGGCCCGAGCGAGATGTTCGGCGAGCTGTCGCTGTTCGACCCGCGCCCCCGCACCGCGAGCGCCATCGCGGTCACCGAGTGCCGCCTCGCCGGCCTCGGCCACGACGACCTGCGGCCCTGGCTCACCGGGCACCCCGAGGTCGCCGTGCAGCTGCTCCGCGCGCTCGCGCAGCGGCTCCGCAAGACCAACGACGTGATGGCCGACCTCGTCTTCACCGACGTGCCCGGGCGCGTCGCCAAGGCGCTGCTCGACCTCGCGGAGCGGTTCGGCCAGCCGTCCGAGGCGGGCCTGCACGTCCACCACGACCTCACCCAGGAGGAGCTGGCGCAGCTCGTCGGTGCGTCCCGGGAGACGGTCAACAAGGCCCTCGCCGACTTCGCCCAGCGCAACTGGCTGCGCATCGAGGCCCGCGCCGTCGTGATCCTCGACATCGAGCGCCTCCGCAAGCGCTCCAAGTAGGCGATCGGACGGAGCGGAACCGGTCAGACAGCCCCACGCTCGGCGAGGTAGTCGAGCTGGGACTGGACCGACCACTCGGCCGCGGGCCAGAGCGACCTGTCCACGTCCGCGTAGACGCGCTCGACGACCTCGCGCGCCGTGCGCGCCCCTTCCGCGACCGCGGCCTCGACCTGGGCGAGGCGCTCGCGACGGTGGTCGATGTAGTGGTCGAGGACGGCGATCGGGTCGTCCAGCTTGGGCCCGTGACCCGGGAGGATCGTCGCGGCCCCCATGTCGGCGGAGAACCGGCGGAGCCGGTCCAGCGAGCCGAGGTAGTCGCCGAGCCTCCCCTCCAGCACGGTCGTCCCGTATCCGAGGACGGTGTCTCCGGTGAGGACGGCGCCGTCGGCTGGAAGCCAGAACGTCAGCGAGTCGTCGCTGTGCCCGGGCGTCTCCAGGATCCGCAGCTCCAGGCCGCCCGTGGTGACGACGTCGCCCTCCGCGAGGCCCTCCTCCCCGAGCCGGTGCCGGGGGTCGAGCGCCCGCACCTTCACCCCGCCGCCCGCCAGCTTCGCCAGCTTCCCGGCGCCCGCCGAGTGGTCGGGATGCCCGTGCGTGAGCAGCACCAGGGCCACCCGCAGCCCCTGGGCCTCCACCGTGTCGAGGACGCGCCGGAGGTGCTCGCCGTCCTTCGGACCGGGGTCGACGACGACGGCCTCGTCCGCCCCCGGTTCGGCGATGATCCAGGTGTTGGTGCCGTCCAGGGTCATGGCGGACGGGTTCGGGGCGAGCACGCAGGTCGCCCGTTCGGTGCCCATCCCGTCGATCTCGGTCATGTCCCCCATCCTGCCCGAGGCCCGATCGGGGTGGCGGGCCGGGTTCCAGCCGAGCCGCTCCAGCCGCCGGAGCACGGAGGTGCCGGCCAGCCGCCACAGGACGGCCTGGCTCAGCGGCACCCGGCGGGGCACCTCGTCACCCCTGCGGGTAGTGCCGCGCGGCGTCCTCGGGCAGCACGAGGTAGGCGTCGCCGTCGATGATCTCCGCGACCGGCTCGTGCACGACGATCTCGCGCCGCGCCGCCAGCACGCCGGCCACCGTCTCGAACTCGGCGAGCTCCGCCAGCGTCGCGACCGTGGGCGGGAGCATCATCCACTCGCCGCGCCGGGCCCGCTCGGCCGCCTCCGCCGGGCGCACCCAGGCGACCTGGTCGGCCTCGGTGCTGACGTCCCTCGCACGCTGCCCCGCCGGCATCGCGGCGACGAAGAAGCGGGTGTCGTAGCGCTTCGGCTCGATCTTCGGGGTGATCCAGTGCGCCCACGGGCGCAGCAGGTCCGAGCGCAGCACGAGCCCGCGGCGGTCGAGGAACCCGCCGAACGACTGGGAGCGGTCGAGCAGCGCCTGCCGGTCGGCCTCCCAGTCGTCGCCGCGGGTGTCGTCCACGACCGTCTCGCCGGTCGGCCCGGCGAGCAGCACGAGCGTCTCCTCGAACGTCTCCCGGACCGCCGCGCAGACCAGCTCGCGCGCCAGCGTCTCGTCGGCGTTGAACGCCCGGCCCCACTCGGCGGGGGACGGCCCGGACCACGCCAGCGCCGCCTCCCCGTCGCGCGGGTCGACCGAGCCGCCGGGGAACACGTAGGCGCCGGGCGCGAACGCCATCGACCGGACCCGGCGCAGCATGAACGCCTGCAGCCCGTGCTCGTCGTGGTCGCGCAGCACGACCACCGTCGCCGCGTCCCTGGCGGGCGGCGGCTCGGTCCGGCCCGCAAGGATGTCCTCGACCTGGCCCCGGAACGACTCGGGCAGCTTGAGCCCGTTGGTGATCCCCATGGCGAGTCATTCGGACATACCGAATGGCGTTCCGTCAAGCCCGGAGTCTCACGACACCTCGGCGATCAGCTCCACCTCGACCGGGACGTCCCGCGGCAGGACCGCGACGCCCACGGCGCTGCGCGCGTGCTTGCCCGCGTCCCCGAACACCTCGGCCAGCAGGTCGCTCGCCCCGTTGATCACCTGCGGCTGGCCGGTGAAGTCCGGCGCGCTGGCGACGAACCCGACGACCTTCACGATCCGCACGACCCGCGACAGCTCGCCGACCTCGGCCTTCAGCGCCGCGATCGCGTTCAGCGCGCAGATCCGCGCCTGTCGGGCCGCCTCCTCGGCGCTGACCTCGGCGCCGACCTTCCCGGTGGCGCCCAGCTCGCCCTTGACCAGGGGGATCTGGCCGGCGGTGTAGACGAGCGATCCCGTCCGCGCCGTCGGCACGTAGGACGCCACCGGCGGGACGACCTCCGGCAGCTCGATCCCGAGCTCGCGGATCCGCTCTTCAGGCGTGCTCATCGCCATTCCTCCTCGTTGAGGCCCGTTACGACGGTGGTGTTGCGGCAGGGCCGCTACGACTGGACTTCGCGCTTGAAGTAGGCGACGAGGTTCTCCGGGTTCGGACCCGGCATGACCGTGACGAGCTCCCACCCGTCCTGGCCCCAGTTGTCGAGGATCTGCTTGGTCGCGTGCACCAGCAGCGGAACGGTCGCGTACTCCCACTTCTTCATGGCCCTCACCCTAGCGATCGCCGTACCCGAACCCCGCTCGAACCCGCTGTTCACGGGACGGCCCCGAGCGCGGCGGCCGGTCCCCTGAGACCGCGTCCGCCGACGCCGCCCGGCCGCGCGCTGACCGGCCGGCCGGTGGACGTTCAGCCAGTGGTGCGGCGTCGGTCGCTGCTGACCACGGGCCCGTTCATCAGGCTCCTCAACAAGCTGACCACGCAGGCCGCCACGTCCATCGAGCTGAGGGAGTACCCGGAACCGGCGCGGTCGGCCGCGTTACAGGGCTACACGCCGGCAGGGGTCCCGTCGTAGCGCTCGCGCGCCGCGTGGATCTCCTCGATGTGGCGGCCGGCCCACTCCTTGATGGAGTCCAGCAGGGGCACGATCCGTTCGCCCAGCAGCGTCAGCGTGTACTCGACCTGGACGGGCACGGACGGGGTCACGCTGCGCGCGACCAGGCCGTCCCTCTCCAGGGAGCGGAGCGTCTGGGTGAGCATCTTCGCGCTCACGCCCGGGAGGGCCCTGCTCACCTCGGCGTACCTGCGGGCTCCCTGCGCCAGGTCGGTCAGGACCAGCATGCTCCACTTGTTGCCGATGATCCCCATCAGCTGGTGGGTGGGGCACCCGTCCACGTAGGCGCCGAACGCCGCCTTCTCCTCCTCGCGGCGCTCCGCCGCCGTCATCGTCGCCATCCTGCGGGCTCACCTCCGGGTGCCGTACGCACTGCGAAGTAACTTCTTCCGGCCCGCGGCTGTTCCGGCGAGAGTGGCACCGGTGCGGGCTCTCCCGCCTCAACCCCACTTCCCTTCAAGGAGTTGCCGTCATGCGCGCGATCGTCGTGAGGACCCCCGGCGGGCCCGACGCATTGGAGTTGACCGACGTTCCGGAGCCCGTCCCGGGCCCCGGCCAAGTGCGGATCCGGGTGGCGGCCGCGGCGGTCAACCCGGTCGACGCCGTGACCCGCTCGGGGGCGCTGGCCGACGCGGGGCTGATGCCGCCGTTCGGCTCGCGGCCCTCGGTGGGCATCGGCTGGGACGTCGCCGGAACCGTGGACGCGGTCGGGGACGGCGTGGCCGGGTTCGCCGCCGGCGACGAGGTCATCGGCCTCAAGGACCGGCTCGACGTCCCGCTGGGCGCCTACGCGGAGGCGATCGTCCTGGACGCGGGCGCGGTCGCCCACGCCCCGCGGTCGGTCCCGGCGGTCGAGGCGGCGACGATCCCGCTGAACGCCCTGACCGCCTTCCAGGCCCTCGACCTCCTCGGTCTTCCGCCCGGCGGCACGCTGCTCGTCACGGGCGCCGCGGGGGCCGTCGGCGGGTACGCGGTGGAGCTGGCCGCCCACCGCGGCCTGCGCGTGGTCGCCGCCGCCTCCGCCGCGGACGAGTCCGAGGTGCGCGGATTCGGCGCGGAGATGTTCGTCCCGCGCGGAGAGTACCTGGGCGACTCCGTCCGCGCCCTCGTCCCCGGCGGCGTGGACGGCGCGCTGGACGCCGCGCTCCTCTCGGTCGCGGCCCTCGACGCCGTCCGCGGCGGTGGGACGTTCGCGGCGGTGAACGGCGGCCCGGCCACCCCGCTCCCGCTGCGCGGCATCACCGTCCACAACGTGTGGATACGCGCGGACGCCGCCCAGCTGGCCCAGGTCGCCGCGCTCACGGACGAGGGCCGCCTCACGCCCCGTGTCGCCGACGTGCTCCCGCTGTCCGAGGCCCCCAAGGCCCATGCGCGCCTGGAGGCGGGCGCCCTCCGCGGCCGCCTCGTCCTCACCCCTTAGGGCCGTCTGAGTGGTCGTCTTCCGAAGCCCGCAAGCCCCGGGCCCGGCCGCAGGCAGGCGGCTTGCGCTGCCGCCTCGTCCTCAACCCTTAGGGGCCTCGGGGTGCTCGGGCTGCTCGGCTCGGAGCATGACGCGGCGGAGGAGGTCCGACAGGGCGCGGCGCTCGGCGGGGTCGAGCGCGCCGAGCAGGCGGTGCTCCTCGACGCCCAGGCCGTCCATCGCCTCGCGCCAGGCGGAGCGCCCCGCGGGGGTGAGCTCGACGACGACCCGGCGGCGGTCGGTGTCCGAGGGGGACCGGCGGACGAAGCCGCGGCGCTCCAGCGCGTCGAGCCGCCCGGTGATCGAGTTGGGCGGCATGGCGAGGTCGGCGGCGAGCTGGGAGGGCGCCGCGGTGCCGTAGCGGCCGGCGAGCGCGTGCAGCGTGTCGAACTCGTGCCGCTGAAGGCCGCAGGCGGCGAGGAACTCCTCGCGGACCTGCCTGATGTGCTTGACGAAGAAGACCATCCGGGTGACGGCGCCCTCGATGTCGGGGTCGAGGTCGGACACGATCGGCGTCCACCGCGCCACATGGTCGTCCGTCCGGTCCCTGTCTCCCATGCGGGGATCGTAGTCCTCCCAGTGATTCCATGGAGAATAATTCGTTGCCGATTAGTTCGGTGACGAACTACATTGGCGCCCATGGACCACCCCCTGCGCGGCCGGGACTTCCGGCTGCTGTTCGCCGCCCGCGTCCTGTCCCTGACCGGGGACGCCGCCGTCCCCGCCGCCCTGGCGCTCGCCGTCCTGCGCGCGACGGGCTCCACGTCCGCGCTCGCCCTCGTGCTCGGCTGCGCGATGGTCCCCCGCCTGCTCCTGCTGCCCCTCGGCGGCGTGCTCGCGGACCGCCTCAACGCGCGCGGCGTCGCCCTCGCGACCGACCTCGCCGGCGCCGCGGCGCAGCTGTTCGCCGCGCTGGAACTCCTGAGCGGCGAGCCGCGGCTGTGGCACCTGGCCGCCGCCCAGGTGGTCGGCGGCGCGGCCTCGGCCTTCCAGGCGCCCACCATCTCGCCCCTGGTCGCCGGGACCGTCCAACCGTCCGGGCTGCAGAAGGCCAACGCGCTGATGGGCGTCGCCAACGGCGCCACGCGGCTCGCCGGCCCGGCCCTCGCCGGGACCTTCGTGCTGACCATCGGCCCCGGCTGGACGTTCCTGCTGGACTCGGCGTCGTTCGCCGCGAGCGCGGCGCTGCTCGCCCTGACCCGCGTCCGGCACGTCCCGATCCCGCGACGCTCGCTGCGGGCCGATCTGGCGGAAGGCTGGTCGGAGGTCCGTTCGCGCGACTGGTACTGGACGAGCCTCATCGCGCACGGGGTCTGGAACGGCACGTCCGCCGTCCTGCTCACCCTCGGCCCGGCCCTCGCCGTCGAGCGGCTCGGGGGCGAGGGGGTCTGGATCGCGACCGTCCAGGTGGGCGCCGTCGGGCTCCTCGCGGGGGCGCTGCTCGCCGCCCGCGTCCGTCCGCGCCGCCCCGTCCTCGTCGCGAACCTGGGCCTCGCCGCCCTGGCTCTGCCGCTCGCCCTGTTCGCGGCCGCCGCGCCCGCGCCCCTGCTCGTCGCGGCGTACGGGCTGGCGCTGACCGGGCTCGGCGTCCTCAACCCGACCTGGGAGACCGTCGTGCAGCTGACCATCCCGCCGCGGGCGCTGGCGCGCGTGACGTCCTACGACTGGCTGCTGTCGCTGGCCGCGGCGCCCCTCGGCTACGCGCTCGCCCCGTGGGCGGCCTCCACCTGGGGCGCCTCGGCCCCGCTGTGGACGGCGGCCGTCCTCGTCGGGGCGACCTGCCTGGGCACGGCCGCGGTGCCGGGCGTCCGGCGCCTGACCATGCCCCGGGCCATGCCGGACGCCGCGGCGGTGTCACCTCGGCCGTGACTCCGGCAGGTCAGCGGGGAGGCTGCGGGCCCTCCTCGCCGCGGCCTTCCGGGGTCTCGGACGCGCCGCGGCCTTCCGGGGTCTCGGACGCGCCGCGGCCTTCCCGGACCTCGGGCATCCCGGGGGTTTCCGGGGTCCCGGACGCGCCGCCGATGCCGCGCCGCTGCTCCTCCTGCGGCGCGGCCACGGCGGACTCGCCCCGCTTGGGCTCCTCCAGCCCGATGACCGGCGGGACGTCCTCGGCCGACTCCAGCGTCGACGGCTGCTCCGCCGCCCTGGCCAGCTCCTCCTCGGCCCTCGCGAGCCGCTCGCCGAGGTCGGGCTTGCCCTCGCCGCCGTCCTCGGAGCGGCCGGGGCCGCCCGCGGCGCGCTCGAAGAACCGCAGGATCTCGACCGGCAGAGGCATGACCAGCGTGCTGTTCTTCTCGGCGGAGACCTCCACGACCGTCTGCAGCAGCCGCAGCTGGAGGGCCGCCGGGTCCTGCGACATGATCTCCGCCGCGGCGGCGAGCCGCTTGGACGCCTGGAACTCGCCGTCCGCGGTGATGATGCGGGCGCGGCGCTCCCGCTCCGCCTCCGCCTGCCGGGCCATCGACCGCTTCATGCCCTCCGGCAGCGACACGTCCTTGATCTCGACACGCTCGATCAGGATGCCCCACGGCCCCTCGGTGATCTCGTCGATGATCGCCCGCAGCCGCATGTTGATCTTCTCGCGCTCGCCCAGCAGCTCCTGCATGTCGGCCTGCCCGATCACCGACCGCAGCGAGGTCTGCGCCACCTGCGAGACCGCGTACCCGTAGTTGTGCACGTTCACGATCGCCTTCACCGGATCGATCACCCGGAAGTAGACGACCGCGTCGACGCGGACGCTCACGTTGTCCTGGGTGATGCCGTCCTGGCCGGGCACCCCCATCGTGATCGTCTGCCGGCTGACCTTCTGCATGCGCTCGACGATCGGCACGATCACCGTCAGGCCCGGCGCGCGCACCGCGCCCGGGCGCAGCTGCCCGTTGCGCTGCACCTGCCCGAACCGGAACACGATCCCGTGCTCGTACTGCTGCACGATCCGGATCGACGACGACAGGACGATCAGGCCGACGACGACGAGGACGAGCAGGATGACCAGGGCCACCGCTTCCATCCCGGCACCTTCTTTCCCGTGGGAGCCGGGCCCCGGGAACCGCCCCCGGAGCTCCGGCGGGCATCTGGACCCGCGAGGGCCCAGACGGAACCGTCCATCGCACGGTTCACGTTTTCCAGCTAACCGCGCGGGCAGGCCGAATGACAACGTCCGGGGGGCGGAACCGTGTCAGGGATCACTTGCATGAGGCCGACCGCCCCCTCAAGTGTTTGACGAGTGAACGATATGGTCGATCGGGTGAGCGCGAGAGACACCGACTGGGACGGCGTACGCCTCCATGTGGTCACCGGCAAGGGCGGCACGGGCAAGACGACCGTCGCCGCCGCCCTCGCCCTTGCCCTGGCCGCCGGCGGCCGCAAGGTCCTGCTCGTCGAGGTCGAGGGGCGCCAGGGCATCGCCCAGCTGTTCGACTGCCCGCCCCTGCCCTACGAGGAGCGCCGCGTCGCCGTCGCCCCGGACGGCGGGGACGTCTACGCGCTCGCCATCGACACCGAAGAGGCGCTCATCGAGTACCTCGAGATGTTCTACAACCTCAAGCGCGCCGGGAAGGCGATGACCAAGCTCGGCATCGTCGACTTCGTCACCACCATCGCCCCCGGCCTGCGCGACGTCATCCTCACCGGCAAGACGTCCGAGTCGGTGCGCCGCAAGAAGAAGGACGGCTCGTTCGTCTACGACGCCGTCGTGATGGACGCCCCGCCCACCGGCCGCATCACGAAGTTCCTGAACGTCAACGACGAGGTCTCCGGCCTCGCCAAGGTCGGCCCCGTCCGCAACCACGCCGACACCGTGATGAAGGTCGTGCGCAGCCCCGAGACCGCGGTGCACTTCGTCACGCTCCTGGAGGAGATGCCCGTCCAGGAGACGATGGACGGCGTCCGCGACCTCACCGCCGTCGGCCTCCCCGTCGGCGGCGTGATCGTCAACATGGAGCACCAGCCCGTCCTCACCGAGGACGACCTCGCCGTGGCCGCCGCCGGAGCCCTGGACCCGGGCGAGATCGTCCGCGGCGTGAAGGCCGCCGGCCTGGAGAACGACGCCGAGGCGATCGCCGCCGTCCTCGCCGAGGAGGCCGCCGACCACGCCCGCCGCACCGCCCTCCAGCGCCGCGAGAAGGAGCGCCTGGAGTCGGTCGACCGGCCCCAGTACACGCTCCCCCTGCTCTCCGACGGCATGGACCTGGCCGGCCTCTACGAACTGGCCGCCGCCCTCCGCGGCCAGGGCGCCGCATGACCGCGCCCGCCCACCCGCACGTCCCCCGCCGCGGCGTCTCCTGGGTGAGCCTGACCGCCCGCCAGGGCGAGGACCGACCGGCAGAGGTGAACCGATGAGCCAGACCAGCAAGACCCCACCGGTGCTCGACGTCGACGGGCTGCTCGACGACCCCCGCACGAAGATCATCGTGTGCTGCGGGTCGGGCGGCGTCGGCAAGACCACCACGGCCGCGGCCCTCGGCGTCCGCGCCGCCGAGCGGGGACGCGACGTCGTCGTCCTCACCGTCGACCCGGCGCGCCGGCTCGCGCAGTCGATGGGCCTGTCGGAGCTGGACAACAACCCGCGCAGGATCGAGATCGACGGCGACGGCGAGCTGCACGCCATGATGCTCGACATGAAGCGGACCTTCGACGAGATCGTCGAGGCGCACGCCGACCCGGACCGGGCCAAGCAGATCCTCGCCAACCCCTTCTACCAGTCGCTGTCGTCCAGCCTGTCGGGGACGCAGGAGTACATGGCGATGGAGAAGCTCGGGCAGCTGCACCGCTCCGGCGCCTGGGACCTGATCATCGTCGACACCCCTCCGTCCCGCAACGCGCTGGACTTCCTGGACGCCCCCGAGCGGATGGGCCGCTTCCTCGACGGCCGCTTCATGAAGATCCTCGCCGCCCCGGCCAAGTCCGGCGGCCGCCTCGGCGTCAAGGTGATCAGCGCCGGGTTCGGCGTGTTCACCGGCGTCATCAACAAGGTCCTCGGCGTCCAGCTGCTGCGCGACGTGCAGACGTTCGTCGCCGCCTTCGACACCATGTTCGGCGGGTTCCGGGAGCGCGCCGAGAAGACGTTCAAGCTCCTGCAGACGCCCGGCACCGCGTTCCTCGTCGTCGCCGCGCCCGAGCCCGACGCCCTGCGCGAGGCGTCCTACTTCGTCGAGCGCCTCGCCGAGGAGCGGATGCCGCTCGCCGGCCTCGTGGTCAACCGCGTCCACGAGTCCGCCGCCGACACCCTGTCGGCCGCCCGCAGCCAGGCCGCCGCCGAGACGCTGGAGGAGCGCGGCGAGCACACGCTGACCGCGGCCCTGCTGCGCCTGCACACCGACCGCATGCAGCTCGCCGCCCGAGAGGAGCGCCTGCGCGACCACTTCGCCTCCACGCACCCGAACGTGCCGGTCACGGCCGTCCCGGCGCAGGCCGAGGACGTCCACGACCTCGAGGGCCTGCGCCAGGTGGGCGAGGACCTGGCCGCCCCGACCGCGGCCCCCAGCGCGGCCTGACGCCCGGGAGAGATCGGTCGTCCGCGTGGACCGTCCACCGGGAGGCCTGACGCCCGGCGGGCCTGGCCGGGCGGGCGGCCCGGGCCGGGTCATCCTCATGACCATGACTGCGGGGTCGGCCATGCGCCGTGCGCAGAACGGGTACCCGGCCGCCGCTTGATCACCTCGCGGGCGAGAGCCCGCCCCGCCGCCACGAGACGTGCGAACAGCCGCTCGTGACGGAAGGAGGTGAAACATGAGCTGGCAGGACTTCCTCGCACGGCACCCGGTGGGTGACGTCATCGAGGGCGTGGTGACCGAGCAGGTCCCGTTCGGATCGTTCGTCGAGTCCGAGGGCTTCACCGGCCTCGCCCCCGAGCACTCCTGGCCGGTCGGCAGCCCGCGTCTCGGTCCGGATCCTCGCGATCGATCCGGAGCGTCAGCGGTTCAGCCTGGCCCCGGCCTAGCCCGCGCGGCGTGCTGATCCGGGAGAAGCGCACTCTCCCGGATCAGCACTACGGGAACTGTACGCATGCGGCCCGCCGCCTGTCGCAGAGCCCCGCGCACTCTGATCAGCGGAAACGGGCGAACGCGTGCAGGCAGACCCGTACCGGAAAAGGTGGTACGGGTCTGCCCGTCACGCTTTATTTGGACCGTGCCGGTCCTTGGACCACTACTGCCGGACGAGCCGTGCGGCCCGGCCGGACTCAGCTTGCGACGAGCTCTTCCTCGTCGACCTCCGCCGACCGCTCGTACTCTTCCTTCGCGGTCTCCAGCAGGTCGCGCCACGAGCGCACATCCGGCCGCCGCCGAAGCAGAGCACGCCGCTCCCGCTCCGTCATACCGCCCCACACGCCGAACTCGATCCGGTTGTCCAGCGCGTCGGCGAGGCACTCCGTGCGCACCGGGCAGCCGCGGCAGATGAGCTTCGCTCGGTTCTGCGCCGCACCCTGCACGAACAGAGCGTCCGGATCCGCGTTACGGCAGGCGGCGCGGGCGGTCCAATCCGTGATCCACATCTTGGCCCCACTCCCCTAGGGTCTGTGTCGATTTGCGCTCCTTGGCCGGACGGGCGCGGACGTCAGGCCGCCAAACGAAAGCCGTGGGGAAGAACTTACGGAAGCGAGGGACGTTTCAACAGCCCCCGTTGGGCCCATTCTCGATATAGCCCACCGGGGCCATACCGCCGGAACGGACTAGTTACCTGTAGTTGACGCGCCAGACACGGCAGGGGTTGTCGCGATGCGGGCATAACGGACGAAGATCCTGATCGCCCGGCCCGGAAAGCGGGACCCCTGGGGGACCTGTCCCGAATGCACTGCTCGTCCCGCGTACCCTAGACCCCGTGCGCGTAGCGAATACTGATCGGGCCAAGACCGTGTCCAAGCTGTTCGACCTGGTCGCGCTCGCGGCGGCGGCGGGCATCATCGTGGCGCTGATCGCGCTGCCCGCCGTCGGCAGCGCCGGGCTGACCGCCCGCGACGCGGCCAACAACTTCAAGGACATGGACAGCCAGCTCAAGACGACGCCGCCGTCCGAGAAGACGGTGATGTACGACGCGCAGGGCAAGCAGGTCGCCACGTTCTTCGACAAGTACCGCGAGTCCGTCCGGCTCGACCAGGTCGCCCCCATCATGCGGCAGGCGATGATCGACATCGAGGACTCGCGCTTCTACGAGCACGGCGCGCTCGACCTCAAGGGCACCATCCGCGCGCTGGCGTCCAACGTCGAGTCCGAGCAGACGCAGGGCGGCTCCACCCTCACCCAGCAGTACGTCAAGAACCTCCTGGTCGACAGCGCCAAGACCGAGGAGGAGTACCGCGAGGTCACGGCGCCGACCGTCGGACGCAAGATGCGCGAGCTCCGCTACGCGCTCGACATCGAGCAGCGCCTCACCAAGGACCAGATCCTTGAGGGCTACATGAACGTCGCCTACTTCAGCGCCGGCGCGTACGGGGTCCAGGCCGCGTCCAAGCGGTACTTCAGCGTCCCCGCGTCCAAGCTGGAGCTCGGCCAGGCCGCGCTGCTCGCCGGCATCACCCAGAACCCCTCGGCCTTCGACCCCATCCGCAACCCCAAGGACGCCCGCAAGCGACGCGACGTCGTCCTCTACCGGATGGCCCAGCTCGGCCACATCAGCAAGGCGCAGGCCGACGAGGAGGCCGCCAAGCCGATCCAGCTGAACCGCACCGACCCGGTCGGCGGCTGCGAGACGAGCAAGGCGCCGTACTTCTGCGAGTACGTGAAGTACGACATGCTCAACATCCTGTCGGACGGCAAGTACTGGAAGCTCAAGCCGAAGCAGCAGCAGAACGTCGTCAACAAGCTGAACCGCGGCGGCTACACCATCCGCACCACGCTCGACATGGAGGACCAGCACGCCGTCGACAAGGCCCTGCGCGGGACCGTCGCCCCCGGCGGCAACCGCGTCGGCGCCGAGGCGATGGTCGAGCCCGGCACCGGCAAGGTCCGGGCCATCGGGCTGAGCAAGCGGTACGGCGCCGGCAAGGGGCGGACGACCATCAACCTCCCGGCCGACTCCGCGCACGGCGGCGGCAGCGGCGTCTCGGCGGGCTCGACGTTCAAGGTCTTCACCCTCGCCGCCGCCATCGACCAGGGCATCCCGGTGAGCACGACCATCAACTCGCCGCAGACCACCACGATCACCGGCTTCCAGCCGTGCCGCTACACCGGCAAGTTCGAGGACAAGATGGTCAAGAACGCCATGGTCGGCGGCGGTCCCTGGACGCTGTCGAACGCGGGCGACAGCGAGAAGGGCAACTTCGACCTGAAGACCGGTACCTGGCACTCGGTCAACACCTTCTACGCCGTCCTGGAGAAGCGCGTCGGCGTCTGCAACGCCGTCAAGATGGCCGAGAAGTTCGGGATGAAGCAGGCCAGCGGCTACCCCCTGCTTCCGATCGCGTCCCAGGTCCTCGGCGTCAACGACATCGACATGGTGCACCTCGCCGCCGCCTACGCCGGCTTCGCCGCCCGCGGTAAGTACTGCGCCCCCGTCTCGGTCACCGAGGTCGTCGACCCGCAGGGCAAGAAGCTCAAGCTGCCCAAGCAGGACTGCCACCAGGCCCTCGACCAGGACGTCGCCGACAAGGTGAACTCCATCCTGCAGGGCGTCCTCACCAAGGGCACCGCCGCCGGGCGCGGTATCGGGCGTCCCGCCGCCGGCAAGACCGGAACCTGTGAAGAGTTCACCTGCGCCGTGTTCGCCGGTTTCACCCCGAACCTCGCCGCCGCCACCGCCTACTGGGACTTCCGCGGCCCCTGGACCTACAAGGTCTACGGCGTCTACGGCGCGGACATCCCCGGCGGCATGTGGCAGCAGTCCATGCGCAACGCCCTGGCCGGCGAGCCCGCGCCCGGCTTCCAGACCCCGTCCCGCGACTTCGGTGACACCACCAACGTCCCCCAGGTGAAGGGCCTCACGGTCGCCGCGGCCACCGCCAAGCTCAAGGGCGCCGACCTGAAGGTCCAGCTCGCGTCCGGATCCGTCGACTCCGACCAGCCGAAGGGAACGGTCGTGTCGACGTCACCCGACGCGGGCACCTCCGTCCCGCCCGGTACCACCGTCATCCTCTACGTGAGCGCCGGCAAGAAGAAGGACGGGCCCCAGAGACGCCGGGGCAACTGACGCGAAAAGGGCCCGGCGCCATGCCGGGCCCTTCCTCGTTCCGCCGCTACTGCGCGAGCTGCCGCTTCACCTCCGCCGCGACGCGCCCGCCCTCCGCGCGCCCGGCCACCTTCGGGTTCACCGACTTCATGACCTGACCCATCGCGCGGGGCCCCGCCGCACCCGTCTCGGCGATCGCGTCCGCCACCAGCGCCGCCAGCTCCTCGTCGGACAGCTGCGCGGGCAGGTACCGCTCCAGCACCTCGCCCTCGTCCCGCTCCGCCTGAGCCTGCTCCTCGCGCCCCGCGTCACCGAACGCCGTCGCCGCCTCCCGGCGCTTCTTCGCCTCCCGCGCCAGCACCTTCACGACGTCGTCGTCGGACAGCGTGCGCGACTGCTTGCCGGCGACCTCCTCGTTCTTCACCGCCGTGAGCGCCATGCGCAGCGTGCGCGTGCGAAGCTCGTCGCGCGCCTTCATCGCCGACGACAGGTCGGTCTCCAGCTTCTCCTTCAAGGTCATGCCCCACATCATGCCCGTCCGCGACCCGGGGCCTCATCAGGATTACCGAGCGGCGCCCATGTCTGAAAGCATGGGACCCTGAGAAGGGAGAGCCGTGCGAAAGATCCACGCCGTGCCCCTGGGGATCCTGGGCGCGGGGGCCGCGACCTTCGGGTACGCATCGTTGATCGAGCGGAACTGGTTCCGGCTGCGCCGCTTCGACGTTCCGGTGCTGCCACCGGGCCGCCCCTCGGTGAAGATCCTGCACATCTCCGACGCGCACCTCACCCCCGGCCGGTCCCGCCTGATCCACTGGGTCCGCTCGCTGGACGCCCTGGAGCCCGACCTCGTCGTCAACACCGGCGACACCCTCTCGCACCGCGACGCGATCGGCCCCTTCCTGGACGCCCTCGGCCCCCTCCTCGACCGCCCCGGCGTCTTCGTCTACGGCTCCAACGACCTGTACTCCCCGGTCTTCAAGAACCCCCTGCGCTACATCTGGCGCACGAGCAAGACCGACTACGCCCGCCGCCGCCGCGAGCCCGACCTCCCCTACCGCGAGCTTGGCTCGTCCCTCCAGGCCGCCGGCTGGCTCGACCTCAACAACCGCATCGGCCGCCTCAAGGTTGGCGAACTGGACGTCGAGTTCGGCGGCATCGACGACTCCCACATCAACCGGGACCGCTACGACAAGATCGCCGGCCCCGTCGACCCCCAGGCCGACGTCCACCTCGGCGTCATGCACTCTCCGGAACCGCGCAACCTCGACCGCTTCACCGCCGACGGCTACGACCTCCTCCTCGCCGGCCACACCCACGGCGGCCAGGTCTGCGTCCCCTTCTACGGCGCCCTGGCCACCAACTGCGGCATCGACCGCCCCCGCGTGAAGGGCCTCCACAAGCACCGCGGCTCCTGGCTGCACGTCTCCGCGGGCCTGGGCACGTCCCCGAAGGCCCCCATGCGCTTCTGCTGCCCACCCGAGGCCTCCCTGCTCACCCTCGTCCCCCGCCGGTGAACTGGAAGACCGCCCCGCTCCTAGCCTCCTTCTACGACTTCGCCGTCCAGAACCGCGCCCTCTCCCGCCTGGGAGCCCGCGCCCTCTGGAACTACGACATAAACGACCTACAAACACTCATCACCTCCCAGGACCCTTCAGCCCTGACCCTGGACATCCCCTGCGGCGGCGGCCTGGCCGTTCTCGACAACCCCCGCCACGTAGCCGCAGACATCTCCCCCACAATGCTCAAGAGGGCCCGCCGCAAGACGACAACCCTCGTCCAGGCAGACATCTACAACCTCCCCTTCCCCACCGACACCTTCGACGCCTGCCTCACCTACAACGGCCTGCACTGCCTAGAGGACCCCCAGGCCGCCCTGCACGAACTAACCCGGGTCCTACGCCCAGGCGGCACCCTCCAAGGCACAACCCTCGTCAGAGCAGCCGGCCGAGACCTCCTGATCACCCTCCTGCGCCGCCAAGGCGCCTTCGGCAACCCAGGCACCAGAGCCGACCTCCGAACCTGGCTCGAGGCCGCCGCCCTGACCAACATCACCCTCGAGACCACCGGCGCCGTGACCGCCTTCACAGCCCAAAAAACAGGGACGCAGCACCCCCCGGCATCCGCTAAGGTGGACTAGGCGCCGGGAGAACGTACACCTCCCGGGCAGCCACCACCGGGGTGTAGCGCAGCTTGGCAGCGCGCTTCGTTCGGGACGAAGAGGTCGTGGGTTCAAATCCCGCCACCCCGACACAAAGGTGCAGGTCAGAGGCCGGTTCTCCCCCCAGGAGACCGGCCTCAAGATCTTTTGTCCGCCATCCGTCCGCGAACTCCGCCACCACCCACGGACACCGTCCGCCCCGCACCAGCACCGACCGGACCACCTCCATCCGCCGCAGGTTCAGATCCACAGCCCCTCCGCCCGCCGCCTGCACCCACTCACCCAGACACCCCTCCGCCACTCGGGACTTGCTCAGCAGGCTCCTGAACGCCGAGGTTGCAGTCGGGTCCGGCCTGCCAGGGACCCCGCATCACCTCGGCTCCATCAGCCTGGGATGCTGATCGCCGGTTTGCGCCCCTCATCTGCACTCGCACCGTTGCATTAAGTGCTCTCGGCCCACCACCGCCATCGATGCAGTTTCAGAGGGTCGCCGCGTCGCTACATCCCGACTCGCCTACAGCGGTCAGCGACGGGACTTCGTACGTGACAGACATGCGAGACCTCAAGCGCATGGCGAATTGCGGCCGTCCCGCGCACGTAACTACACTCGACCGGTTAGCTATGAGGCTGCAGTTTCCGCGCAGTGCGCAGGATGGGGGAGCGACAGGTGAGCACGGACAAGCGCAGGGCAGTGGTCCTGCTGAGTGGTGGCCTCGATTCGACCACCGTGCTGGCGATCGCCCGGGATGAGGGATACGAGACATACGCCCTCAGCTTCCGGTATGGACAGCGGCACACCGAGGAGCTCGACGCAGCGAAGAAGGTGGCTCGCGAGCTGGGCGCGACCGACCACGTGATCGCTGACATCAATCTTGCCGTCTTCGGTGGCTCGGCACTCACTGATGAATCCCTGGATGTCCCTCACCACGCCAATGCGGACGAGTTGGGCGAGGAGATCCCGATCACCTACGTGCCTGCGCGTAACACCGTCTTCCTGTCGTTCGCGCTCGCCTGGGCCGAGACCCTGGGCTCATCGGATGTGTTCATCGGTGTCAACGCCATGGACTACAGCGGCTACCCCGACTGCCGACCGGAGTACATCGAGGCGTACGAACGCATGGCGAACCTCGCCACCAAGGCCGGCGTCGAAGGCACTCAGAAGCTCAAGATCCACACCCCGCTGATCGATCTGACCAAAGCTCAGACCATCGAGCGAGGTCTGTCCCTCGGCGTGGACTATGGCTGGACGCACAGTTGCTACGACCCCGTCGACGGCCGCGCCTGCGAGACGTGCGACTCGTGCCTGCTTCGCAGTCGGGGCTTCGCCGAACTCGGCCTTGCGGACCCCTCCTTCACGTCAGCAAAGGCTTGACGGGCCCTATGTACCGAGTCAAAGAGATCTTCTACACGCTTCAGGGCGAAGGGAGCCACGCGGGGCGTCCTTCCGTGTTCTGCCGATTTACCAGCTGCAATCTGTGGACCGGCCGCGAGAAGGACCGCCATCGGGCAATATGCCAGTTCTGTGACACTGACTTCGTCGGAACCGACGGCCCAGGCGGCGGCCGGTTCCAGACAGCCGCCGATCTCGCAGCGGCCGTTGCCAAGACCTGGCAGGGACGCGCACACCCGCGCAGCCGCCCTTACGTGGTCTGCACAGGCGGCGAACCACTCCTGCAACTGGACCGCGAGGCTGTAGATGCCCTGCACACCGAAGGTTTCGAGGTCGCGATCGAGACCAACGGGACACGCCCCGCCCCGGAGGGTCTCGACTGGATCTGTGTCAGCCCCAAAGCCGGCACCGAGATCGTGCTGACCTCGGGAAATGACCTGAAGCTGGTCTATCCCCAGGTTGGGGCCGAGCCCGAACGCTTTGAACACCTTGCCTTCGACCGGCTGCTCCTGCAGCCGATGGACGGTCCTGATCTCGTCGCCAACACACAGGCGGCGATCGACTACTGCCTCGCCAATCCGCAGTGGCAGTTGAGCGTCCAGACCCACAAGACCCTTGGAATCCGTTGATGGAGATCTTCCGCGAGTTCACGTTCGAGGCTGCCCACCGGCTGCCGAACGTGCCCGACGGCCACAAGTGCGCTCGACTGCATGGCCACAGCTACCGCTTCGAGGTGCACGTAAGCGGCGAAGTCGACCCGGCCATGGGGTGGCTGATGGACTTCGCAGAGATCAAGGCCGCCGTCAAGCCACTGGTCGCACGACTCGACCACTACTACCTTAACGAGGTGCCGGGGCTGGAGAACCCGACCAGTGAGGTGCTTGCTAAGTGGATTTGGGACAGGCTGGTCGACAAGTTGCCGCTCTCGGCCGTCATAGTGCGTGAAACCTGCACTTCCGGCTGCGTCTACCGGGGGGAAGAGTGATTCTGCAGGACGTTCAGGCCACGCCGGACTCGCGTGGTGTCCCGCTTGACGAGGTCGGCGTGGAAGGGCTTCGTTATCCCGTCCTGGTCGCCGACGGCCAGGGCGCCAAGCGTGAGACCGTCGGCACCGCCGCCATGTCGGTCAGCCTCGGCCCAGAAGTCAAAGGAGCGCACCTTAGCCGCTTCATTGAGGTGCTGCACGAGGCTCGTGAGCAACTCAGCCTCAGCAGCATCGCCACCCTCGCCGAGGACCTGCGGCAACGTATGTCCAGTCCCACAGCGCGTGTCAGCCTCGGCTTCCCCTACTTCCTTGAGCGGTCTGCCCCGGTGACCGGGGCGCGCGGCTTTGTTGACTATGCGTGCTCACTGGCCGCCGTCAGCGCCCCCGAGGAAAGCCGGGTCACGATGGCCGTCACGGTACCTGTGACCAGTGTCTGCCCATGCAGCAAGGCCATCAGTGATCGGGGCGCCCACAACCAGCGTGGCCACATCACGATCGTGGTGGAGCCGACCGATCCACAAGGCGGTTTCTGGTTTGACGACCTGATCGACATCGCGGAGAAGGCGGCGTCTTCGCCCGTCTACGCCGTCCTCAAGCGGCCGGACGAGCGCCACGTGACCATGGCGGCCTATGACCACCCTGTCTTCGTCGAGGACATGGTCCGCAACGTCGCCCAGGTTTTGAGGACGCTGGACACCATCGCCGCGTACCAGATTCGGGCACTCAACGACGAGAGCATCCACAACCATGCCGCCTACGCAGCGGTGTCCTGGACCCGCCGAGCCGGCGAAGCATAGGCGATGGGCGACAACACGAGCACTCCAGGCGAACAGTCTGTCCACCTGGTCGTCACCTGCGCTAACCGCAAGCGAGGCTCGCTTTCCTCCACGCTCCGGGCACGCGAACTTCCCCAGAACCACGACACACAAGCGCGTTGCCACGACTGGATCAGCCGCCTCGTCGCCGGAGCAGCGACCACCCGCGCAGCCGACTTGTACGCCGGCGAGTATTGGCAGGTGGCGAAACAACTTGGAGCAGTGGTTGGCCCCTCTGCTTCGATGTGGGTTTGCTCCGCCGGATACGGGCTGATGCCGGAGGACGCGTCCATCGCCGCCTATGCGGCTACCTTCGCCTTCGGACAGAAGGACTCTGTCGCCTCCACAACCGACGATGCCCGCAGGTGGTGGGGAGCCTTGGCCGAGTGGACCGGCCCCGTCCCCGGTGCTCCTCGGACGTTCACCGACCTCGCCGCCAGCAACCCGGACGCTGCCGTCATTGCCGTCATGTCGGACGCCTATCTGAGGCCGTGCGCTCCCGATCTCCAGCGGGCGGCCGAGAAGCTAGTCGATCCGAACAACTTTGTCATCATCGGGCCTGGCCACCGGTACCCGGGCCTGGAGAACTTCATCGTCCCTGTCTCTGCGGCGGTCCAGCCCGCAGTAGGTGGGAGCCTGCTCTCCTTGCATGCACGGGCCGCCCGCCACGTGCTGGAGATGGCCAGAAAGCAGCAAAAGCCGTTCACGCGGCCGACGCTTGCCGCCCTGATGAAGGAACTGAGAAAGTCGGCTCCCCCAGTAATCTCCCGGGCTCCGGGTGCCAGGCTTAGCGACGATGAGGTGTTCGCCTTCATTCGCACAGCCATGGCAGAGGAAGCAGGGCCCGTCTCTGCGACCAAGCTGCTGCGCCGGCTACGCAGTTCTGGGCGGTCTTGCGAACAGGCCCGCTTCAAGGGGCTGTTCCAGAAGATCATGCAGGAAGACGTGCTCAAGGACTGGTCCTGATGTCCATGCCCAGAAGCGAGCCTTCCATCGAGGTGCGAGCGCTTCGGATCATCCAGGTCAAGGACTACCCGCTCTACATCTTCATGTTGAAGGCCGAGCAGGTCCTCGAGTTCGCCGACATCTCCCGCGTGAGCCGCGATGAGGCAGGCAAGCTGATCGGCTATCAGCGCCCCCAGGTGCGCAAGCACATCCAGGAGATCGTCGAGTATCTGGACAGCCCGCTGCCGATCTTCCCTAACCCGATCATCATGGCGCTCTCGCCTGACGTCCGTTTCAAAGCCACCCGCGGCGGCAACCGGCTCCCAGATGATGGCGCCTCCGACACTGGCCGGTTGTTCCTTCCCCTGCCGAGGGAGGGCAAGCCGAAGCCCGCCTGGATCGTCGATGGACAGCAACGCGCGTTGGCCTTGGCGCGAGCTAAACGCAGAGACTTGCCTGTCCCAGTTACGGCGTTTGTCGCCGATACAGTGAGTTTGCAGCGCGATCAGTTTGTGCGCATCAATAATACGCGCCCACTTCCTCGCGGCTTGGTCACCGAATTGCTACCCGAGGTGGACAGCCCCCTACCGGCTCGCCTGGCGGTACGCAAGGCTCCATCGAGCCTATGCGATGTGCTGAACACCGACAGAAAATCCCCTTTTCAAGGGATGATCAAGCGAGCCTCGAGTGCCGGAAGCCGCCAGCCAGGTGCGGTAGTTACCGACACTGGCGTCGTTGACATGATCCAAGAAAGCCTCACCTCCCCTTCCGGCTGCCTGTTTCCGTATCGCGACATCGGTCGCGGCGAAACGGATTACGACGGAATAATTCAAGCTTTGATCATCTACTGGACGGCGGTCCGAGACACTTTCCCTGAAGCATGGGGCAAACCACCGGAAAAAAGTCGGTTGATGCATGGCGCTGGAATCAAGGCAATGGGCCGCCTTATGGATCGCATCCTTGGCACTATTGACCCTCAACGCGATGATGCATACGAGCAGATTCGGCAACACCTCGAACTTATCGCTCCGCACTGTCACTGGACCACTGGGACCTGGGAGGGCCTTGGGCATCGCTGGAACGAAATTGAGAATGTGGGAAAGCATGTCCAAGAGCTTTCCAACTACCTGATCCGACTGTACCAGAGCGCACGCAGGGAACTCCTTTGAAGTTTTTCTTCCCAGATAGCCAAGACCAGGTCAGCCCGACGTTCGACTTTCGCTACGAGGAATACTCCCCGCACCGCGTACGGCAACGTCACGACAAGTACGCGCATGAGGTTCTGGCAGAGCGCCCCTACCACGGGATCCTGGTCAGCAAAGCTATTGTGGACGGCTCGGTGCGAGGATCCGGGAAGTACACGATGTCGCAGCGAGAACGGCTTCACAGGTTGGGCGTCCAGAAGTATTTCAGACTCCCGGACGGCGTCACAACGCTAGGTGATTGTGGCGCCTTTAACTATATTGACGAAATCGAGCCACCGTACAGCGTCTCCGATGTCGTAGATTTTTATGAACGCTGTGGATTTGATGAGGGCGTTAGCGTAGATCACGTCGTCTTCCACTATGACCCGGCCGCCACGGAATCCGTAGTCGCATCAAAGTGGGCTGAACGCCGCAGGATCACTCTTAAGTACGCGCGAGATTTTCTCGACGAAGTCGAGAAGCGGGATCGTCCCATCGTCCCGGTGGGGGCTGCCCAGGGATGGAGTCCTGCCAGTTACGCTGACAGCGTCCACCAACTCGAAGAGATGGGGTACCGGCGCATCGCACTCGGAGGAATGGTGCGCCGGCAGACCGACGACATCTTGGACTGTCTTTACGAGATAGACAAGGTTCGAGAAAAAGCCGAGTTGCATCTGTTGGGCATCACTCGAGTCGGTGCCATCAAGGAGTTCGCCGCTCTCGGGGTCACCAGTTTCGATAGCACATCGCCGTTTCGCCAGTCGTTCATGGACGACAAGAACAACTACCACACCGCTGATGGCGCTTACATGGCGATCCGGGTGCCTCAGGTGGACGGCAACCCGTCCCTGAAGCGAAAGGTGCTAGCTGGCGAAGTATCGCAATCCGAAGCCAAGCGCCTCGAGCGCGAGACACTTCGCCTGCTGCGAGCCTACGACGAAGGTGACGCTAAGGCCTCCCTGGAGAAGGTACTGAACGTCCTTCGCGACTATGAGCAACTAGTTGAAGGCGACAAATTGGACCCCAATAAGGGCGTTAAGAAATCTCGCATCCCCAAGTATGAGATCTTCCTCCAAGAGAAACCATGGAAGACTTGCAACTGTGGACTCTGCAGCAAGCTTGGCATTGAGATAGCCGTATTCCGAGGCACGGAACGGAACAAGAGCCGCGGCTTCCACAACCTTGCGGTCTTCGCCGCTAAGATTCAACACATCGGCCGTGCGCCTAGTCAGGAGAACCAATGACCGACCAGCACACGCTTCGTCTTCCAGCGCTGGAGGTCCGGCAAGGTGATCGCCGCATCTACTGCTTCGCGGTTGACGGCAAGCGCCTGCATGAGTTCGCGGCTGTGTCTCGAATCCGACGTGATGACCAGGAGGAACTCCACGGCTACCAGCGCCCGGAGGTAGCCAACCACATCAGAGCGATCAAGCGCTATCTTGAGTCACCCTCGGCGATGTTGCCGAACGCGATCGTGCTGGCATTCGACAGCAGGGTGAAGTTCGAGGCCGGGACAACCCCTGAGACAGGGGAGGGTTACTCGGTGCCCGGAGAACTCGTCATACCCGTGGACGAGGACCTTCCCGAGGACCAGAAACCCGCCTGGCTGGTGGACGGCCAGCAGCGCAGTGCTGCCATCAGGGAAGCAGAGATCGACACGTTTCCCGTCGCGGCCGTAGGCTTCATCGCCGACAACGAGGCTGAGCAGCGAGCCCAGTTCATCCTGGTCAACAACACCAAGCCGCTGCCCAAGGGCCTGATCCACGAACTGCTCCCCAACACCAGAGGCCACCTGCCGCCGGCATACGCCCGCCGCCAGTTGCCGGCGGTGCTCATGACCCGTCTCAACGGGACCGGCGCCGGCCCGTTCTACAAGGCGATCGCGACCCCCACCTCGCCGGACGGCTACATCAAGGACAACAGCGTCCTGAAGATGATCGAGAACAGCATGTACGAGGGGGCGCTCTACCAGTACCGCGACGAGCAAGGCGGCGGAGACGTCGAACGCATGCTGCTCCACCTCAACACGTTCTGGGGCCTGGTCAGGGACGTCTTCCCGGACGCTTGGAGCAAGCCGCCCCGCACGTCGCGGCTAACTCACGGCGTCGGCATCCAGGCCATGGGTTACGTGATGGACAAGCTCACCGAGGACGAGCCGGCCGAAGAGCTCGACCGCCACCACATCCTCGAGAAGCTGAGGAACATCAAGGTCGTAGCGGCCTGGACCGAAGGAAGCTGGCACTTCGGCAGGGACGATGAACGCAAGTGGAACGGCCTGCAGAACACTCCCAACGACGTGAAGTGGCTGACCAAGGGCCTCCTCGTCATGGTCGACCAGGACCCGCTGTTCTGATCCTTCCCTGAGACTGGACCCGGGTCCTTACAGGTGCGTGTTGCGGTGTGGACGGTCATAACTTTCGAAGTGCGAAATCCAGTGGCCGTCCATAATCGACCAGCCATTATGCGGACGAGAGGTGCTGTTCGAGGGCCTGCATGAAGCCCGTGACTCCTTGGCCCTGCGGCATGATTTGTTTGTCTCTATCCCTCGCTTGATCGATCGCGGATGTCGCGGAATGGGTAGCGTGCCATGTGTCGACGATCAAGTAGTCGGCCCGGGCGACGAGCGAGCGCAAAGCTGCTGTTGCCACCTTGTCGGTGTTGCCCTCGACTGCCCTGGGAGAACAGAGTCTGGACAGGCGCTTTTCAAGTGACGCGGCCGCTCGAGGCAGAAGCGAGTAGACCCCGACTACCGAACCATCGAGCCGCTTCCAGACGGTGTCCGCGTCGGATGTCTGCTCCTGCGGCTGCCGGACCGGGAGGCCGGCCTCGCCTGCCAGGGTCTCCAACTCCGAGTCCTGACGCGAGCTGAGCCTTTGCTGGAAGCTCCGGATCTTGTTGATCACCTCGGAGACGGTGGCCAGTCTCGCTTCCGGCACAGGCGAGGGAGCATAGAGCAGGACGTCCACGAGGCTGAGCCCCCAGTCAACCGCAGCAGGCGAGGCGATACGTCTCCACAGGAGCAGCGCGTTGTTCAGGGTCTCTTGGTAACGGGACTCGGCAGGTCCGCTTTCCAGAAGCCTCACGATGAGGAGCAAGTAGGCGTCACGTACTGGAGCGCTCAGGCTTGGCTGATCCACCAGCAGCATCAGGACGACATCGAAGAACTCCCCCGCTTGCATCGTCGCGGCCGCTTTGGCCGCTGCGCTGCATAGCAGGTCCAGCGCAGCCACAACCTGTTCTTGGTTGGCGCCTGCCCAAGCGCTGAGCACATTTTCGGCCGCCGCACGGGTCTCGGCGTACGACAGTGACTCCAGCCCCGCCCACTGATGGTGCTGCGACCGCAGGACCTGCGCTGCATCAGGCCAGCGCTCGTCTCGTCCCAGACGGGCACACCACTCCGTCCAACTGTGGCAAGATCCCCCGACCAGCCGGTCCAACTCCTCCAGGTCTCTGAGCAACCGGCGGTCCGGACGCAGCCGTCCCTCTTCGACAAACCCAGACACCAGTGAGCGGACGGCGGGTGCTTGATTGGTCTCGTCGCCTTCGAGGACGGCCTGAACTGCCATATCGGCTTCGGACGGCTCCGGTGATTCGAGGAAAGCACGGGTTACTGCGCCGTACTGTGCCTGTTGAAACAGTTCCTGAATGGTCGGGAGAATGGCTGGTCGTGGGCGTGCAGCAGTATCACCATGCGTGACCAGAGACCGCAACCACCCACGTTCGGCGTCGGTGGCGGCGGCGCGCAGTAGCCTCTCCAGCCGGCCTCGGTCCCCTTGTACCTGAGCGGCTACGGCCGTAACCTTCCGGCCGCTCTCCGTGATGGGCACGTCAACGGCGTTGAGGATCACTCCGTAACGAGAACTGAGATCCGCGCGTCTGTAGACGTCCTCAGCGGACAATTCTGAGGTGTAAAGAGGGGCTACCTCCTTCCACCACAGCATCTCCAGGAGGATCTCGTTTACCGCACGAGGCCGCCGGGCGCGGAGCATCTCCTGAAGGTAGGGAAGATCTCGCAGTTCGCTCCAGCGCTCGAGACGACCGAGCAACTCCACCTTCAGGAACCTGAGGTTCTCGGCGCTCAGCCGTCCGGTCAGCCGCAGTTCGTCCAGGGCGTGCTCGGCGACGCGGCCGTTCCCCCGCAACAGCGCCAGCCGGAAGTCACGGAGCAGGTCCACGTGCGATGGCCGAACAGAACGCCGCCGTACGTCTGTCCCCGTCACGGTCGCGACCGCATCCTCCAACCGCTCAAGCATGGCCAGCGCCGACGCGTCCGTACGTTGCAAATGGGACAGATAATTGATCCCAACAGCTCGCAGTATCCCGTCGGCGCCTTCGTTTCCTGGAGACATCGGCGCCGGTTCGATAGTAGCGACCGCTGGGCCGAGGAAGGCAGCGAGCACCTCCTGTCCGCACCGCTGTCCTTCACGGTCTTCGGATAGCAAGTAGAAACCGGCGGGTTCGCGTTCCACTGGCATCACCAGCCAGCCACTCGTCCCCCTGGACCAACTGCGCACTTGGCCTTCGAAAAGAATTTCTATGCGATCTCGCAGTGATTTAAAGCGCGCCGTGTCACCGAGAACCCGACGCAACGCTTCGAAAGCACTCACAAGTCATCCCCGAACCGGTCGCGGGCATCCATACGAGCCTGGGCCACGTAAGCTGGGTCTGTATTAAGTTCCACCTGCTCCTCGCGCAGGTGGATACCGTTGTAGGTAATGTTCATGCTGCCCGCCAACACATACCCATCCCCGGTGAGCGACTTGGTATGCAGCAGACCGGTTGGATCTGTCACCACTTTGATATTTGTTTCAACGTCCAGGTCACGGGCGAGAAACTGGAGTCGGCGCTTGAAGGTGTTGTTGTGACTGTCGATTGTCGTGGCAACGATCACATATGTGCGTTCCGCGGCCAACGTGGCCAGGACTTCGGCAAGGCGGATGTGGCGCCGTCCGAAACGGGTGAGTGCGGGAAAGGCACCGACGGTGTTGTCGATGACACCGACATCTGAGATCCAGGGAGAGACAAGCCAAAGGTGGGTGCTCGGGTGAACGAGTTCCGCGGCAAATAGTGCACCGAGAAGGTCCAGGACCTCGTTGGAACTCTGAGCACTGGACTTGCGGATGACTCTGTTCATAGCGCCTCCCTTAGCAGTACGCGGGCCTCAACGTACTGAGTCGTAATGCGAGTTCCGACCACGACTGGATGACACAGAAGCGTTCCGACCTCGACCGGGCGAGTCTGCAAGTCTAGGATGGCTGATTGAAGAACGGCGCTGTTCGTGTGAGGCGCGAGCAGAATTATTTCGCCGCGCTCCCGGAGGCTGTCGTGCACTGCATCTCGGCGTTCATCGTCCCAGGGAACGGCGCTAAGTGAGGGCGGGCTGAAGTTCACAAAAGCGCGCAGCGCCGGAATCGAAGCCCGGAGCGCCGGAGCGTACGGGTTGTGCGAAAGGTCCGCTTGCGCAATCTCACCCCACGGCCACAAGACGTTGGCCACGGCGCGAGCACGCCGTTGCTTAGTCGGCTTCTCGCCGAGATGCAGGATCTCGTCCAGACTCTCGTCTTCGGCGAGAAGTGCAGCCAATGTCCTGGCACCTACTGCAAACCCTGCCTTGAGAACGACCGTGTCGCGCAGATCGAGCCAGGATCTGACTGCGGCCTGCAGGCCAGAGTGGGCGCCGGGGCCGGCGATGCGAGTGCTCAACGTGGAGCGGGCCGGGCCGCCTAGGGCGAGATCGTGGTTCCGGGCGACATCGTCCAACCGCTGCACCGCGTACGCCACGACCGCATGACCTCCCCGCCAAGCGTCCCGGAGCCCGGCCAGCGCGGACTGTACCTCGTATGCGTCATTGCGTAGGAGGGTCGTGAGTTCGTGGTCCATGGTCTCAATTGAGGAGGGATTGAGCGCATCCTCAAGTGCTCGTGTAAATGCCCCCGGCTCCTGTACGAGTACGCGGACAAATGCCTCGATCTGGCCAGTGCCTCCGGGGGTTGGTTCCGAGATCCAGAATCGGCCTTCCTCACCTGGGGCAAGGTCGACCAAAAGTTCTTCCGCATCCACTCCAGGGCAGAGTGCCGAGAGGGCAGCCAGCATCAGATGTGCGGCGGATAGTGTGTAGCGCCCACGCCACCAGGATGTCCAAGCGTCCGGACGTACCTTGCACTCGGTTTCCGCGAGTGCTTCGCGGACTGCGGACAACACGTCCGGGTCGTCGCACCAGTCGGACCACGATCTACTAGCTCGGCCTTCATGTTGCGCATCGTCAGTGAGCAGTCCAAGGGTGGTCGCGGCCTCCCTCATTGCTCCCGCCAGCTCGGTCTCCCAGCGCGGTGATTCCTCCTCCAGCTTCGTGGTGGTCACCGCCAGCAAGACGACCTCGACGAGTGTCTCTCGGTCAAAGGATGACATCGTGGCGGGGAGAGTTGCCTCGACCTCGAGTACATGCCGCAGGCGCTGACTACGTTCCTCCGAGTCGGGTGGCTCCACGTGGTCGGGCAGTCGGACAACGCCCTCGAGTGCGTCACAATGAACTTCGACCCCGAGCGCTTCGGACCTCCAGTCGTCTTTGACGCCGTGGCCGAAGCGGAGCCGAACTGGTCTCGACCGCGGGTCCCACATCGTCCCGGATGCCGTCTTGGCGTAACGCAAGGTGCGCGCACCGCCCCCTTGAACATGCAGGTGCGCGGTGATCCCTGTGATGAGTTCGTCCGCCCCCGGGGCAACACGTAGTTCGCACCCCTCGCCGAGAGGTGAGACCTGGAACTCCCAGTCCGGTCGAACTGCGGAGGCGTCCTTCACCAGGTTGGGAACAGCCTCCAGTGCGGCAGCCGTCGGTGCGTAGACCGTCACACGCTCGTTTCCAGCCTCGACAACATCAATAGGGACGCCACCGTACACATTCACGACGTCGATCCTGTGCTCGTCCGTTCCGGGAGCAATGGCGGGGAGGGGGACCCAGTGCCGCTTGTTGGTAGCCCATACTCCGAAGTGCCTGCTCACATTGCCGGGGCAGAACTCACGGAGCGTCCGAAATGCGGGGAGGTTCTCGACCTGGACGTCCTGCTGCAGACCCGGCACGAGCAGTTCCACATCAGGGACCAGAAGGTCGTCGAAGAGATTGCCTGGTACGAACTGGCGCAGGGGTGTGCGCGTCCGCAATCCCGTATCCCCCGGCAAAGGCTCCTCCCCCCTCCACTGATTCTGCAGTCGACGTCGTATCGTCGGGACAACAGCGAGCAGCAACGGTCGGGGAGAGTCCCATAGCAGGCTGTCAACCACGGACTCCGCCTGTTCCCCGGCACCCAGTCCAAGCGCGGACCGCAGATGACGCCGAAGCCGTTCGCGTTCCGGTCCGGGCCGAAGTAGCCGAGTCAGCAGGTCCGCGATCCGCGTTTGACGGATCAGCGCCTGATCCTGCCTAGAGGTGCTATTCGGATATAGTGCTTTCGCGGGGCCGGCGAGATCTTCCCAGGTCGATTCGCGACCGGAGTAGCTCAGTTCGATGGCGAGCCAGTCGAGGAGTGCGTAGACCGCCTGGATCCTTAGCACGTATAGATTTTCGAGGGGGAGGTTGCGCGGTGGGAGCTCAGGGTCAAAGAAGGCATCGTATGCCTCCCATGCCTGGCGGTCCCTGCCCCAGTCGCTGAGCACCACCACTGTCCAGGGACGGGTCACGGGGTTTCGTCCAGCGCGTCCTTTGCGCTGTAGAAACTGCGCAGGGTCGTGTGGGGCCTTGTGCTGCACAACCGCACCGACACGGTCGTCGTCGAATCCCACTTCGAGCGTCGACGTCGCGATGACCACTTGAGCATCGGCTGATACACCGCGATCCTGCGAACTGGTGCGCCCTAGCCGCTGTGGGCGGTCGGCTTCGACTCCATGTCCCAGGTGCTCCGGCAGCCACCACCACTGCCCGTCAAGATCACGGTCCTCGGCCGGCTCTTGGCGTCTTGCATCCAGACGTCCCTGTCTCTCTGCCCGTAGGTGAGCAAGAGTCAGGACTCGTCTCTCATGGGGTCGGCCCGGCCAGCGCCAGCCTTCAGCATCCAGGAGGTCCCAGAAGAGCCGATTGGTGCTATCAAGCTTGTCGGTAAAAGCAAAGAGCCTGCTTCCGAAGACCCCATCGGAGGTAGGCGGCGGGTTGAAGGGGTTGTCCGCATTCGAGTCGAGGCAGCGGGCCAGCGCCATGCAGGTCTGGATGCTGGTGGAGATTGTCCCTGTCTGGGAGTGCGGATCGTGCCGGAGTGCCAACAGGTATTCGGCTCCGGACTCCTCCAGTTCCTCGGCCCTGGGCTGGACAACGGTCACCGCGCCCGGCGAGAGGCCGACCAGTTGGGCGAAGAAATCCCCTGCATTGCGCAGCGTGGCGGAGAGCCCGACCCAGACGGGTGAGCGGCGTAGCGCATGCGTAAGGCGGCGCAGGAGGATTGCATTTTGCGCTCCGGTCGTGCCCTCATAGGTGTGTACCTCGTCTAGAAGGACAGCGGCGAGGGTCGCCGGACGTACCCCGAACGCTCCGAGATTGCCGGGAGCGGAGAGTTGACGGTTGAGCGACTCTGTGGTGCTGAGCATGAGATCGGCGGGGTTCTGGCGTGCGCTCTCGCGAGTCAGTCGTAGGAGTTGCCCGTCCACTTCGGAGCGGCAGGTGACCGCACCGCAGACCAGCCGTTCCCGGTTCATATCGAGATCGGCTCTGCGCCAGAGCAGCTCCGAGTCGCAGTCCAGACAGCGAAGGTATGGGCAGACGTAATCGTCGCCACGCTTGCTCCAGCCCTCCGCCCATCCCTGCTTCACCGCGTAGACGGACGCCGGAGTCGGGCCGAACCAGGTGGCCAGGCTCGGGGGGGCGGTCTGGAGGTCGCCGGCGGCCTGAAGACCCTGGACGTAACCTAGAAGTGCTCGGAGTTGGTCCTTGAGGAGTTCATTTCGCGGATACAACGCCAATGCCAAAGTTCCGGCACTCCGCCGTCTTTCTGACTGATCTGCCAGCCATGAGAGAAGCGGCAGGTAGAACGCCAGAGTCTTTCCACTGCCCGTACCAGCGGTGACCATCACCCCGGAGGCTTGAGTGCTTCTGAGCGCGTCGATGATAGCGTTAGCGCTGCGCCGCTGGAATCCCGATAGTTTCACCGGCAGCAGTCGCTGCGCGACAGCAGAACCGCCCGGGCCTAGCAACTTTCGGATCTCATCCAGCACCTCCTGAGCGGGGATACTGCGCTTGGGCCGACGCCGCGGACGGTGCAGGAACCTGTAGTCCAGCACCAGGGGCCTGCCATCAGTAACCCGCTGTTGGGGAAATGCCTGTCTAAGCGTGGCGAGCAGCCGGATTGTCTCCGCACTGCGGGAGCGGTAGCCGCCGCGAGGCGTGCGGACGATCAGAGCTGATCCAACTAGCTGAGCCAATAGTTCCGAGGCGCTCCCGTACGCCGATAGGACCGTGAGAAGCTCGTCTTCAGTCCACTCAGCCCCCACTGCCCCCCAGGAGAGAAGTTCCGCCTCCCGGAGTTCGATCACGGTCAAAGCCTCAAGCACGTACTCATCCATGTCGCACCTCCTGGGGGCGTCCCGGGACCGCCCTGAAGTTTTCCAGAGCGCCGTTGTCGATGAGCCATTCCCGTACTTCGGCGTCAAACAGTTCGAGTGAGGCACCGCCGCGCGCCGCGGCGGACACGAAGGTCTTCACCGCTACGGGCAGTCTTCCCTCCAAGTGCCCGAAGAGCGCACTGACCTCGTCGAGTACCTCGAGCGAACGTGCGTCGGGCAGTCGCCTCTCGAGCCTGGCCAGCCTGCCAAGGGCCTCGTTGAGCTGTCGGGCTACGTCGGCGATACCTTCGGCGCCAGATAGCACTTGCATCAAGTCACGCAACTCGGCGGCGTCGCCGGCCTGCGACGCAACGTATTCCTTCCAGGCAGCCATAACTGCCTCACGCAGCCGTGGTTCCAGGCGAGTGAGCCGTCGTGCGACGTTCGTCAGCTTTCGCCTCTCCAGGGCTTGTTGCCACGTATCCAGGGCTCTCTGAGCCTCGTCCAAATCGGCCAGCAGGCCAGGATCGACGTCCAAGCCAGTCCACCAGACGCCCCGGCCCAGTTCCGCAGCGTTGCGGAGTTCGGCAAGGCTGGGCAGAACATGGCCCATTTCTTCCGACGCCGTGATTAGGGCCTCGAAATCCATCTGAGCGCGGTCCGCCTGACCAGCCCGGTCGACCGCTACGCGTGTCTCCTCGATCCATTGAGGGATGCCATCAGCCATCGTTCTCCTCCTCGGCACTGCCCAGTGCGTTAAGGTGTTCCCTGGCCTGGCCTAGTTTTTGACGCACGTCCTGAGCCTGTTCACCCAGGTTCCCGCTGACGCCGTCGTTCCGCTCGCACTCCAGCCGGGTCGCCATCATGCTCCGCCGGATCACTTCAAGTGCTCCCGCACCTCTCACGGCCACACGGGTCCAATGTTGCGTGGTAAGGGCGTCCGACGCGTCATGTTGCCTGTCGCTGACGTATTCGTCGAGGGGCAGGCCACCGGGTACAGAATTCAGCGTCTCCAGCGCGTCACTGAAAGCGTTCCAGCCGTCAGCGGGCCTGAAAAACCCAGTCTCCAACGCCCGTCGCCCAACTTCACGGGCTGTCCTGGCCACTGACGCCGGCTCCTGCCCTTGGAGACCCAGCACGAGTGCCTCGGCCGCTGTCCCGATCTCATGCAATTGGCCAGGAGCTGCCTGTTCCACCGCGGTTACCAGATTGTCCGCTGATCCGGCCAGGACTGGAACTGCCTCGCGGAACTCCTGGACCACGTTTCGGAGGAAGACAACAGGTGCTCGCAGGGTCTGCTTGAGTCCCTCTTCTAGTTCGACCGCATCGACGAGTTCGGCAGCACCAGTGTCGCCTTGCCGTACCGCGGCGACCTCACCGACCAGGTCGTGAATTGAGGGGTTCAGCAGGATGTCCCGGGCAGCCCGATCCGCCTCCACCCACGACGGCGTGGCCGGAGTGGAGGCAGGCGCCCCGGCGGTCATGACGTCATCGACCCGCTGAACCGACGCAGGCGACAGCCCTGCCGCGATCAGCGCGACGGCACGCGTCCCGACGGCCGCACGGGCCAAACCGCGGCCTCGAACCCGCTCTATGAAGGCCGTGCGGACCTGGTCAGCCCAGTCATCTAGGCGGCATTCGAGGCGTACCATCAGATCGAATGGATCGTAACCCTCAGGCCAAGGCCAGACGCCGTTCTCCGGAACCCAGTGACCGTTGTCGTAGAACCATCGCGCGGCCGCCAACACTCTGATGGTCTCATCATCACGGCCAATGCTGAAGAGCACTTTCCCGGTACCCGCTCGACGGCCTCTCGCGTCCTTCCCGAAGTCAAACGAGGTCCGGTTGAAGATTTCGTTCAGGATCCTTGCTCCCTCGCCACTCGCAGTGTGGAACAAGGCGTACTCGAGATCCAGCCGGGAGCGGACTAGGCGATAGAGAAGATCTCGGTAGAGATCTGTCTCACTGTCGGGAAGACGGTCTCCAACCTGCCATTGGAAGAGCTGAGGGAGCGGACTCGGCCTAAGGGGGAGGGGCTTCTCCGCCGGATCAGGTTCCGGCGGAGAATCCTTCGGAGGCGTCAGACTTACGGGCTCCCGCCCGGCCGGCACTTCCAGAGCGAAAGCGTCTGCCACTATGGAGTTGAGGCTCGACTCATCCCCCCAGACCACCAAGGCGCGAAATAGTCGATCGGCCTGCTCGCCAGTGTGTCCCGCCAGAATGGTGTCTCTGGAACGCCTGATCGTGAAATCGAAACGGTCACGTACCCGATCATGTGGGTAAGTGCCCCGTCCAATGTGTACATCGGCCTCGATCAACGTCTCTGAGACGCAGACATCGAGGATGTCACGCGGGGTGGCGCCCTTCCCCCTGTTGTTCAACGAACGACGTACTGCTACGTCGTTGTAGGGATAGAGACCCACACGACCGAGGCCGGAAACTTCAACTGTTCCGAAGCCTGCGTGGCACTCATCCCTAACCCGGCATGGCAGCCCGTCTTCTCGGGTATCACAGGCGTTGCGTACCCAACCCTCCGCACTGTCGCCCTGGACCCGCGACCAGGCGGACTCGACGTCCTTACGTCCAACCCTGACAAGGTTGAGATAGCGGGCGACAAATGCCTCACGGTCAGCGAGAGCAGATGATTCGATCTTGAACTGGTGTGTGATTCGCGTCTGGACGGTCTCCGGAAGCTTATTGTAAGGAGCGTCGGTCACCGCGAACACAACCCGCAAAGGCGCGAGATCGTCCCCTGGCTGAGTGGCGAACTGATCATATAGCTCACCATCGATGAGACCGAACTGAGCCAAGTCTTCAAAGAGAAGGACCAGTTCCTTTCCCTGCTTTCGCATCAACTGTCGAGAACGGCGAAAAAGTTCGTCAAGCGTTACCCCACTGCCGGAAGTCCGCATGCCAAGCGCCCTAGGCGCTGCCTTGCGCAGGGCTTCATCGAGCAAATCAAGGGCCGGTGCGGGATCGTAGCGGACGATCTCCCACAGTCCTTTGAGGTCGGCGTTTCCTGCCAGTGCCCTCAGCACTCCGGTCTCCCGCAGCGGGAGATCCTCTGGCTCGAACTCTTCCTGCTCCCCGTCACGCCGTGAGGTCTCCTCGTACACGGACGCCACGAACCGATGAAGTCGGCCTTCCTTGCGGAGTAGGACGCGGTTCACCGGGGGCAAGGCCAGTAGATCCGCCAGGCCGTTTCGCCGTTTACCCAATTCATCGGTGTCACCGAGCAGGCTGTTGCGTTCCTCCCGGGCCTCTCGTTCCTTCTCGCTCTCACCGTCCCGGGGAAGTTGGGGTTCGAGCGCCCAGTTCAACGCGAAACGCATCTCCTCCAAGAGCCGGTCCTGGAGTTCCGCGGGGCCTGTGTTACCCACCGCCGCGTCGATCCGTTCCATGAACTCCTCGCCGCCGTCGCCGGGCAACCCGACCACTATCCTGCGCAACAGTTCCCTGATGGTCTGGACCGCTCGGGGCACATAGAGGACGTGATACCGCTCGTCAGCCTTATCCAGGTGAGCATGCACCCAGCGCACGACATGGCTTTTGCCGGCGCCGGACCCTCCGGTCACGGCGATGAGGGTGTTCCTGTCCTCGTCTCCAATCCCGGAGAGCAGGGCGTCGAGCACCTGCCGCTCATCTGAGGCAGAATCCGGCTGTTGTTCCCCCTTAGGGTGGGTCAGCGTCATGGGGGAGTGCGCGGCGAGAAACACAGCGTCGGCACCGCTCGGTAGCGCTCCGATATCGGAGTACACCGTTTCTCGGACTGACCCCGCGCTCCAGCAGCGAAATCCCTTCATCGAATTGCTCACGCCAGGGCCTCCGGGATGTGCACCTCACCGATGCGGCGGTCGCCTCTAGCGAACCGCAGGGCGACAGCGTTGCTCGAGTCATCCGAAGCCACGAGCCTCAACTTCCCCATGCGCTCCAGTTTCCTCATCGCAAGCACGACTGGCAATGGAACCTCCTCGACGGAACCACTGACCTTCGGTAGGGCAGATACCAGCCTCGAGTCTCCCAGAACCGGCAGAAGTGAGTGCAGGTGCCGGAACCACTCATCGGCGAGCAGTCGACTAGGCATCTCGCTCAGGACGATCTCTATGGCCCGCGTCGGATCAGCGATCAGAACCGATTTCTGCCTTCCAAAGTCAGCGCGGACAGCAAGCCCCAAGGACCTTGCCCATCTCATGAAGGAGCGCCACTGCTCCGCGTTGCCGACCGGGGGGTGATCCCCTTTCCACCCATCTTTGAAGGCAGCCTCTGGACCGTCCCCCCAAGTGACAGAAAAAGGCGCAAGCGGGTTCTGCATGAGAAACCAAGTGAGCGCAAGCCCGAGGTCCGGCGGAGGATCCCCTGCCTCGATGGCACTCGCCGCACGAGCGCCCAGGCGTCGCAACACGAGGCTCCTGACGATCTGAGCGCCGGGTGACGTGTCCCTTTCGATCTCCTCCTGCAGGGATTCACTCACAGCCCAACGGCGCCGGTTACGCGAGACCTCCTGGGGCTGGATGATCTCCAGGTCCTGACCGACTCTCAGCGAGGCGACAAAAACGCCGCCATCCGACGTGGTTCCCTGACTCTTAGCCGGAACGTGCGGTTGTAGGGCACTTCGGAGTTCGGCTTCCTCTACGCCCTGGGGGTGTGTGGCCAGATACCTGCAGATGACGACGAGCGCGGGAGCGCTGGCTGTGACATGGCCTTTCAGGTAGTCCACGGTTAACCTCCGAGAACTTGGAGCGCGGTCACGGCGTCGAGCGCGGGCAGGTCGAGTCCTACCTTCCGATCCCCGACGGTAGCGCCGCGCGGAAGCAGGAGGACATCGAACGCGGGTAGAGCGTCACCGTGCTGGGTCAGTCGTCTCCTCGACCTCAACCAGGTGCCCGGGACTCGACTCGCCGGCGGGTACACGACGAAGGACGAACAGGGGGTCAGGTCACCGGGTCCTATAGGCATCGGGTCGACAAACAGCCAGTCTCTATGGTGTATCGGCTCACCTATCGGACCAGCGAGATGCCTCACTCCGCGACGGACCATGGCCCGCGCCAAGGGCGGGGCCACGGTGTCGTGGTTGTCGGTCGTGAGCAACACGAGCCGGTCTTGGGCGGCCGCGGCGTTCGCGAGATCCTCAAGCCGGGGAATAAGGTAATTCGAGACGGGCCATTGCTGGATAGGACTGGGGGACGGGTCTTCGGGCGGGGCAACGCCGTCTTGCCGACATCCCGGGCACCTGCCGCAAGGAGTCAGCGGTTCGGCCCAAGCAGTGGAGGGACCGAAGATACGGCGGGTCTCCTCGTCGGGCCGGTAGGACATTGCGATCGCCTCGCACGCGCGCACGGATCCGCGTACCAGGTTCACGACGGACTCCAAGGCCCTTCGCGATCGCAGCCATTCCTGTTGCTGCCATGGCGTCCAGAAATCGTCCCAGAAGGACGAATCTCTTAGGTCGCCACGACTTACCTCGACACAGGCCCAGTCGCGCTGTTCTCCGGTCTCGTCGGCCAAGTCTACCAAGTCCTCGGCATCCACCTGAAACCGCCGAAGCGCGCCCAACTCGACCAGTCCCTGGACGAGCTGAGCATTCCAGCGACGGTTGTAAGAGCCGCGAGCCGCCGTACCACGGCTACCTTCCAGGTCGACGAAGGATCGGTCCGCGAGTTGCTTACGGTGACTCCAGAGGTCCGACCATCGCTGGTTCGCGGTGTTGGCCGTGAGTACCTTGGTAGTAAGCTTCTCCGCCTCGCGTCGGTCGGTTGGCGCAGTCAGCAGAAACGCGGCGGACGCGGCGCCGTCACGCCCTCCCCGCCCCAGTTCTTGATACCAGCGATCCACGGTTTCCGGCATGCAGGCGTGCACCACAGTGCGCACATGGGGGTAGTCGATGCCGAGACCGAAGGCCGAGGTGGCGACGACGAGGTCCACCGTCGCGGGCTTTTCGGCGCTCCAGCGCAACTCGGCGAGGACACGCGCCCTTTCCTCTGTGCTCGTCTTACCAGTCACGAGGGCGAGCCGCCGATAACCGACCCCCCGCAGGCGGGACAGCCAGTCCTCGGCAGTTTCCGGCGCCGTCACGTAAAGGATTGCCGGCCGTGGCAGATGCGCAAGTGCCTCCAAGACCCATGCTTCTCTCTGCCCCGGATCGTCGGCTTCCGCCGTCCACAACTCCGGCTCGGCACGCAGGGCGTTCGCCGCGACGAGCGTGCATGGGCCAGGTTCCGCGAACATGCGGTGCAGGTCTCGCAGTTCGAACGCTCCTAGCGTCGCGCTGAGCAACAATGTGATCGGGCTCGGATGACCCGTGTCGGCTGCCTTGCGTATTAGGTCGCGCCTCAGGTCCGCCAACGTACGAAACTCAGGCCGAAAGTCTCTGCCCCACTGTGTGACCAGATGTGCCTCATCGAAGACGAAGCCCCCTATGCGCCCGGTACCGGCTGCCTCCAGCAGCAGCAGTCGGAGCGCACGGGTCATCGATTCCGGCGATGTGACCAGAATCGGCTGTATGCCCTCCCGTACACGCGACCGCATGCGCTCCCGTAGATACTCCGGAGTGCTCGCAGTCCAAGCGAAATGAAGGGAGTCCCGGTCTATCCGAGTACTCCGACGCGCATAGTGATCTCGGAATCTACGTTCGAAGTCGTAGGCTAGAGCAACAGTCGGGACCACGATCAGAGTGACCGCATCATTCCGTTGGTCTGCTAGGCAGAGCGCCACCTCGGTCTTACCCGATCCTGTGGGAAGCATTGCAATCACAGTGCTGCCTGCCGGAACGGAAACTACAGCGCGGCACGCGGCCCTCTGCCCCGGCGTGCTGTAGTAGCCATGGCCAGTGCACTTCGTGAAAAACGGGTCTGCGACCAGTTTAGCGTCAGAAAATCTCGCTCCGCGCATCGTTCCCGCAGCCGCCGCGCCGTCCGGATCTCCATGAGAGTTGAGCCAGATTGGATTCCACGGCATCGCGGACCAGGTGTCTGTCGGGCGTTCCTGCAACTGCGTAAGTGTCGCTACCTTGCGCAGCCGCGCCGATATCTCCGGAGTGGTGACCACGGTGTTCCGGCGGCCATCCCGCAGTGACCACCTCCGGAGGAGGTGGCGGATCAGCACCGCCGTATCGAGTTCGCTGCTCTGTGGATCAACGCTGGCATGAGCCAGGCGCATGTAGAGGTCGTCCACAAAGTCGGGCGGTCTTCCTCCATCCGCTGCCCGCAGCCAGTAACGGAGAAGTTCATCCTGGTCGGAATAGAGTTCGTCTGTCATGGCGTTGGCCAAAGCACGATCGCGCCGCAGGCGATGGTCGATACGTCCGGTTGTGCAGTACCTCTTACCAACGCAGCCCCGAGGGACTCCTCCCGTTCCATCTCCAGAAGGGCCGCTCTGCGTTCGGCTTCTGTCGGCAGCCGCTGCGATCTGGCTCGCAAAACTGCGGTTCGGGCCGAGACCTCCTCTTGAGCCCGTCGCGCCGACGCCGGAGGTTCTGTGCTGAGGGCCGGCAGGGAACGAATGTGGTCGATTGCCGCGTCGGCACTCAGGCGACAGAGTTGCTGCCAGTCCGGCAGCGCGGTCAGCACGTCCCCCCACGCCCTCCCCCGCAGCACCTGATCCGAATCCGGATCGAAGGGGGCATCCAGCATCTCCAGCACAGGCCCGGACGCCGGACCGTTGGGGTTCGTCCACGTACGGATGACGCTTGGTGGGAACAGAGCGTCGCCTCGCCGGCGAAGCCGACGTCGAACCACCTCATCCTCAGCCACCAAGTGTGAAGCGTCGAATTCCACCAGAAAGTCGCATGACATCCAGAGTGACGGTTCGTGCACATCGTCACAAGGACGAATTATCGCGCGGGCTCGGCCACGCTCGTCCGTACGGAGATATCGCTCGAGCCAGTCGACGAGCGGGTCTCCGAGCCGAAGCGGAGCCACCCCCCTCCGACAGGTCGCGGCGGAGCGTGCGTACACTCGCGGGCGCCTCAACAGGGGAAGGACCTCAGCGGCCAGATCATCAGGGAGTCCAGGAACGAACCGGGAGTCGGTACGAAAGCGCAGTAGCTCCCCGTCTGGAGCCACCTGCGGTCGCAGGCCTACGCCGCCTCGTGCCGAGGTAAACCTGAGAAATGCGTTCTTTAGATCCTCGATATCCCCCTCCGACCGTCGCAGATCGGCCATGGTCGCATCATCGAAATCGGATGCCGCCGTGACAGATTCGAGTTCCTCTAGGAGATCCACCTCAATACGCTCATCTTCAATACCTCTCTGCAACTCCGTCAGGTCGCATGAGAAAACGCCGCTACCCTCGCGCACTACCTGTGCAATGATTTCGTTAAGAATTTCGGTCAGCTTGCGCTGCAATGTGGCGACAGAAGCAGTGAAGATACCTATACCTTCATGCAGTAGACGAACATGTCCGCTGACCCACTCACTATCGGGTTCCACGAATGTCACGATCTCTGCAGGCTCTCCCCGGAGCGCAAACCGGTCGAGGCGCCCTATCCGCTGTTCCAACCGATTAGGATCCAAAGGCAGGTCAAGGTTGATAAGCACATGTGCCGCTTGCAGGTTCCTCCCTTCTTCAAGGGTTGAATCGCCGACGAGAACACGCCCGCCAGAATTATTCAAGAAAGCTAGGATCTCTCTCTCACGAACTGCCTGCTCCATAGAGGCCAGGTGCCCGGTCACATTGTTTCCCCACCGTTCCTGTGCTGCCTCATAGAACTCCCGTGCTATGTCGAACGAGGTCCCGACCACCACTATTTTTAGATCTTTGGCCAGCCGGTCTGCAACGACATCGAGCGCGACGCGCGCCCGAGTGCCCGTGTCGACCATCTGAAGTCGCGCGACCATCGCCTCATTTAGAGCTCGGTCGTCCTGTTCTACAGTAAGACTTCGCCGGAGGTAATGAAGGAGGGCACGAGGCCCACCCAGGCCATGGAGAACCATCCGTGCAAAACGCTTAGAACTTCCCGCGAGTGTGTGATTACTCGCAAGGTGATCACGGTATTGTTCAAGGAAGTCGTCGACCATGCGACGTGTCGGATCTTCAAGCGCTACGAAAATAGGCCGACGCCCTACCACCGGATAATCTTCGGCGACGCCACTGTTCCTCCGATGGCGAATCATTCTCCGGCTGATGCGGTAGGTTTCGCGCACATAGTCGCTAAGATCCACCCATGCGGCGGACATTGGTTCGGCAGAGTGGCATTGCTCTACTAGTCGAGCGACCGTGGGGTCCTTACCATGCGTCCTGAGCAGTTCGTCTAGCGCGGCGCTCCGCATGCGTGGACTCGCGCGCCGAGAGGTAAGTACCTGCAAGTTCGTTGCCTCTCTCTCACGTTCTTGCACCCGCTCCCGGAAGGACTCAAGGTCATTCGTCGGATACGCGACCGGGTCTACGAGGTTGAGAAGATTGAGCAAGACCGAAAGATTCCCGCTCATGGGCGTAGCCGAAAGCAACAACAGGCTCTTGGCCTGGTGTAGGTCGGTTCGAAGACGGGGGTGGAGAGAAAACTGGGAGACGAGCCGGTGGGCTTCATCTACCACAACGATGGCGTGCTCACTCAGTCTGATTTCATCCGCAAGATCTTGATGGGAGACAAGGCGAACACGCTGCTCCCCCATCTCCTCTCCAAGAAGAAACCTCTCTCGAAGTTCGACCCCCCATTGCTGGCGCAGCGTGGAGGGGACTGCTATGAGCGCTGTCGCCTGATTGTCATCAAGGAGCAACTGTCGGACGACAACACATGCTTCGACCGTCTTACCCAAGCCGACCTCGTCGGCCAGTAGATAGCGAAGCACAGGATCGGACAATACTCTGGCCGCCGTATCGAGTTGGTGCTGGTAAAGCTCCACAGGAGCGGACAGAAAAGCTGTGTACCCCCTCGAAACTCTCCGCTGAAGCACTAGTTGATCCAGAAAATCACGACGCGCTTCGTAGTACTCGGGGGAGTCACAGAATCCTTGGGCAACCGCACTGACCGGATCCTTCAAGGGTCGATCCCAGCGGATCTTGAATTGATCACCCGACAACTTCAGATCTGAATGGATTCCGCTGACCCGAACCCGGTAGTCACCGAACGCGGTGAGTCCCGTTACCTCTGCGGCATGCCAACCGTAGGGCTCACCCTTCACCCAGACACGAGACCCAGGCGAGACACGAGGGAAGATTAAATCCTCCACTGCTGCTATCTCGCGTACCTCGGCACTGCCCGGGATATCGGTGTAAACCACGACCGCGCCTTCTGGCCGCTTCTCACGGCAGAAGGCGAATCCCAGACCACTGCATCGCACCTGCACCCAACGACCGACGTAGGCGTCAGGTGAGGAGTGTCGGTTCGGCAAGCCCACACCCTCACGTTCCTCGGAGGCATCTCCCTTACTGTATGCCGCTTTTCGTCCCGGTCGCCAGCAAAGTCAGACTTCCTCCCCCAAGAGGGGACTGTTACCAGATCGTTACTAGTTCGCGGACCGTGACACGAAAGCCTCCATTTCGAGCCCACACCTGAGGAAGCAATTACGGAACCTATCCGGAAGTAGTCGAGACGTTACGGTAAGTATGCGGCGCTAAATTTTGGGCAATAAGAAGGCCCATAATATTGCGAGCCAAGCTATCGACGTTTCTGGGCAGTGTCAACCAACTTGCGAACTTTCAACAAAACTTACTCACAGTGACCAAATCGCCGGCCCCGGCGCATCTGACAGCAGTTCGGTGCCCTTGCCGACCGTCCGCGTAGCCCGCTAATTTAAGACAAATTACCTAGCCCGGGAGCGTGTCACTGGAAAGCATTCATAGTTCCGCGATCACCGTTCGCAGATAATTACTCGGACGGCTTACCCGGCATTGGCTTTATTTTCCTACGAGGCGAATAGAGCCTGCCGGGTCACCTCAAATTGCTTTCGCTAGATTGACGGTCGGCGAGAGGTGGCCGCCTCTCGCCGACCCTGCGAAACGCCCCAAGGCCCTGACCTCGTCTAAGTCGCGCCAAGGAGTGTCGCGTTGACATCTCACCCACCTGAGGACCCAGAGTCAAGTTCAGATCCGGTGAAGCGCTGTCGGATCGATGAGCATGACTGGTGTCCAGAGCTCGTGCAGTGCCAGCTCTGCGGGCTTCTCTACACCGAGCACGATGATCTAGTGGAGGATGACAGACAGTGATTGACACCCTGGTCTCGCCAACTTTCGGCGAGACCAGGGTGACTTGATCTCCGCTGGACGGACGCATAGATCGACGCCCGGCACCTGTTGCTGGGTGTGGAGGATGTGCGGCGAGCGAGGCACACGCTTGAACGGCCTCGCAGGCTTCTGTGGTCCGGAGAGAGGTTGTCGCGGGCAACCAGGGCGCTGGCATACAGGTGCCCAGGACGCGCCGCGGCAGTTCGGTCGGCAACGCTCCTCGCCAGCCGCCTACGCGGCGCGGTCAGGACACGCTTCGTCGGTGCTGAGTTGGACGAACCGTTCATGAGCTGTAGTGCAGGGTGAGCCCGGCCGTGACGGCCGTCCCGGCGCAGCCCGGTGACGAAGGAGTGCAGTTCGGGCAGGCCGTCATGGACAACGGTGGTCATCCAGGTCTCGAGCCGCCGTCCTTGGCGGTGGACCATCATCTCGGCGAGCTCGCGGACTCGGTCGCGCAGGACGGCGAGCTGCGGGCTGGCATCGCAGAGAGTGTTCAGGCGGTGCCGGTCGCTTGGGTCCAGGTGGGCTGGGTTGCTCAGGGACCAGGCGGTGGCCTGGCGGAACGTCGGCGGCCGTGGACCGTGCGGGCCGGCCGGTCCGCCAGGGCTGGAGATATTGCCGGACCGTGGTGACGGCGCCGCTGTATCCGCGTTCACGTACTTCTGCGTGGAGCTGTTGGGCGTTGGCGCAGCCTGCTCCCAGCGTGGGCGCAGGTAGGCGTCATAGGCCTGGAGATCCTTGGTGCGCTTGCCGGTGCCGCCGTGGAGCAGGAGCAGGTCGGGGCCAGCGGCCCGGGCGAACCGGCGGATGATGTTACGGCTCAACTGCAGCTCGTCGGCGATCTGCATGATGGTGCGCCCCTGGGGCAGCAAGGCGTGCACGGCGGCGTGCCGCTGCCGCGTGGGACAGCGATCGGGTCGGTCCTGCCTTCGGGGAACCGGGACGTCAGCCGGGCGGGCGGCGCCTCGGGCACCGGGTGCGTTCTCAGTGAGAACGTGCAGGTGACGGCAATGCCGGGCCACCGCCCGTTCGACGGCGTCACCGAGGTTCCGCCACACATGCCAGCGGTCGGCGACCTGGATCGCCTCCGGTGCCCCCCGAGTGATGCCTTCGGCACAGGCTCCGGCCCGGTCCCGGCAGACGATCTCAACACCGGGATGGGCCCTCAGCCACGCCGCCAGCGTGTCGGCGGTGCGGTCGACCAGAAGCTCGACCGGCCGGCCAGTGGTGATATCGATTAGAACCGAGCCGTAGACGCATCCGCGGCGCAGCGCGAAGTCATCCACACCCAGCACACGAGGCGTTTCCACGGCAGCTTCGGACAGGCGGCGGATCATTCGGGTCAGCGTCATGCGGCTCACCGCGCCCGCCAGCCGTCCGGCCAGGCGCCCCCCCGCCCGGCCGCCAAGCGCCAGCGCGATCGGCTGTGCCTGCGCCGCGACCGCTTCCCGCACGCCGGGCATCTGGCCTCGAGCGTCGTGGTGCGAGCGATGATGCGCACCGAGGCTCCGCAGTGGATCACCCGGTCCACGCACACGCGGGCCAGGCGGGGAAACAGCACGGCCACCAGTTCCTTGATCAACACGCTTGCGATACTCGCGATCACGACACCGGCTACCGGCCAGAACCCCTGACCCGTGACCTAACGGATCAGCCTCTTCACGGAATGTGCGCCAGAGCAAGAATTCGGCCGTCGTTGGCATTAGACTTCGTCCCGTTTTGCCAGGAGGCGCCGGAGATCGGCCGTGATGACGCGGTAGCTGGTGCCGATACGGATGACTTTGCAGGGGAAGCGGTTCTCGCGGGCTAGTTGGTAGGCGCGGGTGCGGCCAAGGCCGAGGGCACGGGCGGCGGTTTCGATGGTGGTTGTTGTCGGGAGGGCTGCGAGTTCCTCGCGGCTCATTGGCTCCATGCTCAGGCCTCCGGGCTCTTCAGGCGGCGGGTGCGGACCGAGTTTTGCCGGTCGCTGAGGAGAGGAGGTTCGAGGAGCGTTGGATCGCTGATCGGTCGCGGGAAGTCCTCGGCCGCTGCGACTACTCCGGCGTCTTGCTCGCCGGCCATGCCCTGGGTTGTGAGGTTGGCTAGGCGTCCTGGGGTGGGACGGGAGTGGACGGCGTTGATAGCGGTTTGGGCCTCGTTCAGGGCGGTGCAGAGAGCCTTGGTGTGGTGCCTGGCTTCGGCCAGAGCTTGGCCGTGACGGCTCAGGACGTCGGTGAGGTCTTCGCCGTGGTCGTGGCCGAGTCGGCCAGCCGGGAGTTCGCGCAGGAAGAAGCGGTTGATCTGGTTGAGGAGCTGATCGAGACCGTAGGTGGCTGCGCTGAGGTTGCCGAGGATGGCGTAAGCGGTGGAAGGCAGAGTGAGGCTCGGCGGGCCGGCTGTGGCGTAGTTGAGCTGGCGGACGTGCTCGTACAGTTTGGCCGCGAGTTGGGCTGTCTCGTCGTCGTTACTAGCAGCGGCGAGACCCAGCCTGTGGTCGGTCATGTGGGTTTGTCCTTGTGGATATGGGCCCCAGGTGCGGGCTGTGGTTGGTCATGGCGTCACCTTTCTCATGTAGTGGGGATGAAGTGACTCAGGTTTGCGACCTTGGTCGCTACGCCTGTGTGCTGCTTGCGTATCGTTGCGCTTCGTTACGTTCCGTTACTTTGAAGCAACGTTGAGCATTGCGCCACGACTGCGCTCGGCGCGTCGTCAGGTCTTGTGGTCGAGCTACCGCGATGGACGACGGCGGTTCGAGTCGTGCAGCCTCTCGGGTCGGACGGATTGGTACTGATGGGCATAGATCTGATGGCTGCTGAGAGGTGTCGGGAAGCCGAGAGCGGCGAGACGCGCAACATCCTGCTCTGCCATGAGATCCGGCTGCGTCTTTGGCAACGTCGCGAGCCGGGGCTGGGGTGTTGGCCGGCTGAGGCTCGTGAGCTGAGCGGCAGCCTTTCGAGCGGCGGCTGCCTGAGCGGCACGTCGCTGTAGTTGCCGGAATTCTGCGATGGCTTCGATCAAGGCTGCCAGGTGCAGGATGAGATGGAACAGGTTGCCGGTGAAGTTCGGGCGGTTACCGCGTCGTCCGTGGATCTCGGAGAGGGCCAGTGCTCGCGCAACCGTGCGAAGGTTCGCACCGTAGGGAGTGATGAGTGGCTGGCGGCCATAGGGTTCGCGAGCAGCACGGTCGTAGAAGTCGGCAGCTGCCGTGAGTCCTCGGTTACCGGTGATGGCCGCGGATACGTGGAGGACGTCGGCGGCTGCAGCCGCGATATCGGCGCGGACAACCGGGTCTTGGATGTGGCGCATCTGCCACGTGGCTGTGGCGGCGGCTCGGGCAGCGTCCTGGTAGACCGCCGTCCGTTCTTGCGCAGTCAACTCCCCTCTGTTGAAGCGCCGCTCGAAGGAGTTACCTCCGTGTTGGGACGACCAACGGTGGCGAAGCTTGGGGAGGGTGAGGTTGGCGGCGAGTCTTCCTCCGGAGAACCAGACTGGTTGGCCTTCTTGGTTGGTGTGGTGTGGAAGTGCGACTGCGTAACCGGTGACCTCTCCAGGAGTGTGGGTGCTCTCACGGGTCTTGACCAGCACTCCAGCATCTTCGAGGGCGGCAAAGAAGTCGTCTTCGGTTTCGGCTCCGGCGGCTGCGGTTGCTACGTGCCGGCGGAGGGTGGTGCGAGGTGGCTCCAGCCAGTTCTTGCGATGGGCGAGTTCTGTCTCGGCTCGGGTCGGTCGAGGTGCGGCTGTTCGGTCGGCGGGCGCGGTTCGGGCGAGGCCGTAGCGTTCCTCGACGATGTGGCAGGCGTCGGCAACCTTGTAGTAGTCACGGTGAACGTTAGGGTTGCGTCCGTCCTCGCGGGCCAGGACGACAGCGAGGTGGATGTGGTCGTCGGCGTGCCGTACTGCGATCCAGCGGCATGCCTGGTCGTCGCCTCGGCGCGCAAATCCGGTCTGGTGCATCACCTCTTCGGCGATGTCGGCCCATTCATTGTCTGACAGGGTTCGGTCTGTAGGGGCCGCCCGAATCGAGCACTGCCAGGTCGGCAGGGGCAGCGGCGTGTGTCGGAGCGTGTCGAACGGGGAGTTCAGGACGCCGACCAAGTGGCGGAAGTCTCGATCGCCTCTGGCGTCGAGGCCAGGCTCGAGGGCCATGGGGATACGGAACCCTGCGACGATGTGAGGATCGACGTGCTCGTTACGGCGGCCGGGGCCGTAGAGGTAGGACAGCAGCCTCGGCAGGCCTTGGCCGCGGGTGACCTTGCCGATCACCGCAGGAGCCGACCGATCTCAACGGACGAGGCGTCCACTCTGCGGAGGACGTTCTCCAGATACGACAATGCGGCCAGCAGTTCACAAGGCAAGTTCCCTGTCGCGTTCGCTATGCGCGCCAGTTGATTGAGGTTCACACCGATGCGATTCAACTGTCGTGCGATGCCACGCAGTTCTTCGCAGAGTTCCGCAGTCGGCTGCTGTCCCAATCCGTGCTGGTGAGTGGCTGCCTGTAGTGTGTGGACGATGAATGTTCCGTAGGCGGCTCCCGCTTGCTGGGCCGCCGCGCAGATTTCCATGTACTCCTGGTCGCTGACTCGGAACCTCATCTCACGGTCCCGTCGGCGTCCTCCGCCAAGCTGCGAACGTCGTTGCAGCTTGCGGGGCTGGTTTGCCTGCTCGTCACTCGTCGTTCCACCTCCGATCGACTCTTCCAGAACCGCGCCCGGTTCCGTACCACGGGAGTGTGCGCGGCGGATTCTTATGAATCCGCAACGTGTCGCGACACGCTCCTACCTTGCAGCCTTCAAGCAGTGCGGCGGCCAAATGTTGCCAGCGTGTGACTTGCAATCCCTTATGCTGCTGGGGCGGGTTGGGGCGTGCCGCGAAGTGCTGGATGATTCAGCTCTTCTAGAGGCCGTGAACAGGTTAGCTCGTCTCAAATATAAAAGCGCCACCCAACTCGCCGACGCTTGTTCTCAGACGAACAGCACGCATACGATGCAACCCCAGGCTCGGGATGCGGCAGAACTCCTGGGCAGGATGGTCGAGGAAGACGCCGAGTAGTGCGGGTTCTGTTCCGGATGGCCGCCAGCACGACTGGAGGGCGCTACCTGCGATGCCTCGGCCACAAGCCGAGGAGGTTCAAGTCATGCAGACCCTCAAGGACCCCAGGTTTCCCATTGGCCGTCATGCCCGTTCCCCATGGTCTCGATCCTCTTGCTCGTCACAGCGTGGCTAGTCCGTCGTCTGGTTACGGCTCCGAGCGGGCGAGAAGCGGTCGTCCCGTGGCGGCGCTTCAACATGCGGGAGCTGGCACTGTCGATTGCCCCCTCAGGACGCGACGGCAACCGACCAGGGCGCGTCGTAGGACGCTGCTTCGCCGACGGCGTGTTGCCAAGTCAGCGGGGCGGGATTGACCAGGCGCGGAAGGCGCCTTCCTCTCCGGCATGGCCCAGGTGCCGTCCGCTGCCCGAGAAGCCGATACCTCGCGCTGGTCACGGCGGTCTCTGACAGGACGGACACGGGGATGCTCAAGCATCGCATCGATGCGTCGAGCGAGGTCAAACGCGTTCTTCGCCTCGACCAACTGATCAGGCAGCAAGGCCCAGAGGGAGCCGGTGTACTCGCCCCAATAGATGCACAGGCTGGGGTAGCGCCGCCGTAAGACTTCCACAGCCTGGTCAAGATCGAGTTCTCCTGCCAGGCCGCCGCGGCTCCATACAGCGGTAGCCGCCTCGAGGGAGTCGCTGGGGCAAGCGGCGTACTCACGGAAGGTCACAACGTCACCTCCAGAGCGAACGCGAGACACGCGCTCGTCAGGTGATTGGGTGGCTTATGAGGTGTCGTGCGGCCGGTGGATTCCGGGGGGAACAGCCACCGACCGCACGACGGGCCGGCCGGGGGATGGCCGGCGAAGGATGCGCACCGTGGGGGTGCGGCGCGCGTCCCAGTCTCAGCGGTTGATCAGGGCCCAGGCGGCGTGGCCGTCGACACAGTCGTACTGACCGGTCTCGTCAGCGTAGGCATCTGCCAGGATCAGTCCGCGTCCGTGCTCAGCCGGGTCTGTGTCCTCGTCGGTCCGAGCGGGGATGGGACCGTCGTCCAAGACTGTGAGGCGCGTCTGCCGGCGATTAATGCAGAGTTCGACCCTGATCCGACCGCCGGGCGCTCCACTGGCCGAGTGCCACAGCGCGTTGGTGCCGTACTCGCTGACGATCAGTTCGAATGCCTCGGTCAGCTCCGCGTCGTCGGCCAGCAGCAGGTGGACCCAACGACGCAGCAGGGGCACGGCGTCGGTCACGCCGGGGACGTCAACGTGCCAGAAATGACCGTCCCTGTGAGCTTCCGTGTTCACCCCGTCGGCGGTGGCCTGGCGCGGCGTCGGTGCCCTTGAGGCGACCAATGCGCCGTCCAGGTCCGGCACGACGGAGACGGTGTCGTCACACGCAGCCCCGAGTGTCTTGGTAGATCCCTCGGGACTCTGGAGATCGGGCGCCGTCAGCGCCCTCGAAGCTATCCTCATCCATACCTCCCTTGAGGAGTGAGGCCGCGCGGCCGGGCGAGGGCTCCAATCCATAGCCCGGCCGCGCGGCGGTATCTGATCAGCGACGACAGCCCCTGCGTCGACAAAGATCAAGGTCTGTAGAGGCAACTTCCGCCACACATTGTGACTCGCCGCACACCGTCAGTGTGCTGGGTGGCATACTCATGTGCAACTGCTCTCGTGAAATTTCTCCTGAGATGGAAGAGGTGGGGCGCGCGGTGACCTCCCCGACAGTCCGACGCCGACAACTCGGCATGGAACTCCGTCAGTTGCGCGAGGCGGCAGGGCTCACAGGTGACCAGGTCACCGAGCGCCTGGGCTGGTACGGAGCGAAGGTCTCGCGGATCGAGAAGGGACGGATCTCCGTCCCTTGGTCGGACGTCATGGATCTCCTTGATCTCTACGAGGTAGACGATCCCGCCACTCGTGAGGCGCTCGTCCAGTTGGCCAAGGCGGCGCGGCAAAGAGAGTGGTGGCAGCCCTACAGCGACATGCTGAGCAAGAACGCCCGAACCTACATCGGTCTGGAGTCAGCGGCGGAGTCGCTCCGGACGTACCAGCCATCCTCCGTCCCGGGCCTCCTGCAGACTTCCGACTACGCGCGAGCGATCATCACCCGTGCCGGACCGCTGACGCTTGGAGAGGACGAGATCGGACGCCGCGTCAGCCTCCGGATGAAGAGACAAGCCGTCATCACCGAGGCGGGCACCCTTCGGCTCTGGGCAGTACTGGACGAGGCCGCGCTCTACCGCGAGATCGGTGGACCCGAGGTCATGCACGAGCAACTCATGCACTTGGTCGAGATGGCGCATCGTCCAGGAGTCGACATCCAAGTCATGCCGTTCAGCGCAGGTCCACACGCCTCACTGAGCGGCATGATCGGAGTCTTCAGCTTTCCCGGCTCGGACCCCGACGTCGCGTATGTCGACAGCGTCTCGGGCACTCTCTTTCTGGAACGTGCCGCCGACGTCCAGGCCACGACCAGTGCATTCCAGCACCTCAGCGCGACCGCCCTCAGCCCTGCGGCATCTGTCGACCTGATCAAAGCCATAGCCGGTCGTCACCAGACCAGGTAGACAAGTAAGCATGATTCCGGATTTCGGCGAAGCTTCTTGGATCAAGAGCACACGCAGCCAGCAGACGACGGATCAGTGCGTCGAGCTAGCGGGTGTCAGTGGCTACGCGGCCGTACGCGACTCCAAAGATCCGGAAGGTTCCAGGCTCGTACTGACGGGCGGGGCCTGGCGGAGGCTGAGTCGCCAGATCAAGGCCGGCGCTCTCGACCGGGGATGACCTGGTTCAGGAGACGGCCCGGCTGCACCGCAAGCACGTGCACTCCTCCGCTGAGGGCCTCGTAGCGTCACCCCTAGGCAGTGAGGTGTGACGCTCTTCCTGCAGATGTCGGCCTGACGCCTCCGAGCTCAGCAATCGCACAAACGGGCATGGCCGTTCTGGAGCCTGGGCCCACACCGCAAATATCAGCCACGCCGACGGTCAGTGTGATGACCCCGCCCACCGGGTCTCGTCATTCGGCTGGGGCAGGGACGTTCCTAGTAGCGCCGTTAGACGGGCACTGCGGACACGAGCACCGCCCCGGATGTCGGTGCAGCGAGGCGATGTTGTCGGCATACATCCGTCGGTCCTCAACCGTGGAGGTGTCCTCGGCGCCGTCGATGGCGAGGAACGCATAGGTGCGCCCTGCTCGCGCTCAATCTCGCCGGACTTTCGTGCTGCTTTGCCGCCAGGAGCATGAGGCGGTCCACTCCAGGATTGCTCGAGCGGTCTCTTCAGTGACGTCGGAGTCCGTTCAGGTCGGCGAGGCGGAGCCATCGATAGGCGGTGTGCTCGGTGCTCAGAACGATGGACTGGCCGTGGTGGGGCACGCCGAACGTGTACTGGCGAGCTTTGCGACCGGATCCAGAGGTGTAGTCGAAGTGAGTAACGAAGCCGGGATCGAGGACGAGTTGTCCGGTCCAGCCAATTTCCTCAGCGAGTTCGCGCTCCAGTGCGGTGAGCAGGTTCTCGCCTGACTCGACGCCGCCTGAAGGAAGTTCTTCGATGCCGGCCATGAACGTGTCCTCAGCGGAGCGGCGCAGGATGAGCACCTGGTCATCGGCATGAACGATGGCGCCGACCACGAGTTTGGTGATGCCGTCGTGGTCGGCGTCGGCGTGGAGTCGCTGGATGTCGAGCCCGGATGCGGTGGTCACGCTGGCAGGGTAGTCCGGCCAGGCGGCGCGGCGAGGGCGTTGAGGGCTCGGTCGAGGATGTTGATCGCGGTGTCGATGAAGGCGTGTCCGGCCGGTCCATCCTCGGCGGGAACGTTGATCAGTAGCGAGGTGGCGGCCAGGCGTTCGGCGACGTGCGGTTCGCAGCGGAGACATGACGTCTTGTAGACGGTGACCGGTGATCTGGGCGCGGCGAAGACGGGGTAGGTGTGCAGCGGCCGCATCGCGTCGCAGGTGCTGATCTCGCCGTATCCGCACTGCCGGAGAGCGCGGAGAAGATCCTCGCGGGAGAACCCGGCAGCGTGTGGGTCGATGGTGAACACGAAAGCGTAGAAGGTAGCGGTTCGGTCGGGGCCTGTTGGGGTGAGCACGCTGATGCCGGCTCGTCCGGCCAGGAAATTCTCCAGACGGGCGGCGTGGCTTTGGCGAGCGAGTAGCCAGTCGTCCAGGCGTCGCAGGTAGACCTCCGCCATCGCCAGCCCGAGGGGATGCGCCCGGTATTTGAGTCCGAGTCCGGTCTCGGCGAACCGGTACAGCGGCGACTCGGTTCTCACCTCGGCCAGGGCACGTTTGTTGAAGTGGCCAAGGAGTGTGGCCTTTTCGTAGACCTCGCGGTGCGGGGTGATCAGGATGCCGCCCTCGCCTGCGGTGATGGTCTTGCGGCCCTGAAGGCTCCAGCAGGCGGCGTCAGCGAGTTCACCAACGCTGACGCCGTCGCGGGTGGCGCCGTGGGCGTGGGAGCAGTCCTCCACCAGCGCCAGCCCGCGCGCATCGCACCAGTCACGCAGCCGGCGGGTGTTCTGTGGGTTGCCCCACATGTGCGTGATGACCACGGCTTTGGTGCGGTCCGTGAGCAGTTCGGCCGCGCGTCCGAGGTCGAGTTCGCCGTGGATGTCGACGTCGGCCAGGACCGGGACGGCACCCAGTTGGAGCAGTGGGGTTGCGGTGGCGAAGAAGGTGTAGCCCTGCACGATCGCCTCGTCGCCCGGGCCGAGGCCGAGCGCGTAGTAGGCCGAATGCAGCGCGGCGGTGCCTGATGAGGTCAGCAACGCATGCGAGGCGTTGTGACGGGCGGCGAACGCGTCCTCGAACCGGGCGATGATCCCTGACCGGTCGTAGATGGAAACGGTCGTGTGCAGTTGCCGGGTGACCGCGGCGGAGACCTCGGCGTCGATGGGTGGCCACGTGGCGGTCATGATGCGCGCTCTTCCAGGGTGGGGACGGTCGCCGGAGCAGCGCCGGCGCAGGAGGCCACATGGGCGGGACGGCCCAGCCGCACCGAGGCGTAGGCCGCCTCCATCAGTGCGGTCGCAGCGATGCCGATGCGGGCCTCGGCGGCGGTGACCGCTGTGTCGCTGAGGGTCTGGGCGTGGTGGCACAGCATCGCCGCCCACGGATCGTCGTCGGCGGCTGTTACCTCGGCATGGTGGGTTCGTCCGGCCGGAGTGGTGATGCGAAGCACCGCCTGGTCGCCCGAGATCGTGATGCGTCCTTGCTCGGCGACCAGGTCGATCTCGTCGGCGCGCTCTTCGCAGCGCGAGAGGTGCACGGTGCCTGCGCATCCGTCGGCGTGAGTGATGGTCAGGTGGGCGCTCTCCTCCACCTCAACGGCGGGCCGGTGCACCGGGGAGCCGGTGGTGACCGCGTATACGGTGGCCGGTCGCGCGGAGGGCCCTCCGGTGAGGCGGCTGATCAGGTCGAAGGCGTGGTAGCCCAGGTCGCAGATGGCGCCACCGCCCGCGCGTTCAGCCGAGGCACGCCAAGTGCCGGTGTAGTCGCCGGTAGGACGGGTGATCCGGATTCGGTATGACAGTAGCCGTCCCCAGGCCGCCATCCGGTCGGTAGCGATCTGCAGCAGCTGCCCGTGTGGACGATGCGCCAGCACTCGCACATTGCGGGGTGCCAGCTGGGCGGCCTGCTGAAGCGTGAGGGCGTAGGGCTTCTCCTTCCACACCGCGATGTGCGCGTCGGTCAGCCGTAATGTCGCCTCTTGGTGCAGGTCGTGCGGACAGGCCAGGATCGCGACCTGGTACGGGCCTGCGGCCAGAGCTCGGTCCAGTTCGGCGAACACCGAGACGTCATCGACCAGCCGCCCTGCTTGTGTCAGCCCCGCGATCCGGACGGCGACGGCGGGATCGGGATCACAGATAGCTGCGACCCGCGCGGTCGGCATGGCCCGGTGCAGCGCCGGCAGCAGCACATCAACGGTGCGCTGACCGGCGCCGACGATCAGGAGCCGCCAACCCTGATCGGCGACTGGCGAGTCGGGGGGAGCCAAGCGAGTCATCGAGAGCCTCCTCGAGGTTGTCGTCACCAGGGAGGTAACCCTCGATACGGTCTGTGAGGCCACGCTGACGGGACCTCATTCACGGTTCATTCATTCGCTCAGCCTGAATTGAAGAGATGATTAGGACATGGGCGTTCAGCACTCCGCCGATGATCCAGCGACCGCCTCCGCCGAGGGGACGCCTCCGTTCGGCGACGCTTTGACCTGGTGGCGCGAACACCGCGCGATGTCGAAGAAGAAATTGGCGGCGGCGATGGGCTTCGACCCGTCCTACGTCAGCCATGTTGAGGCTGGACGCCATCCAGCCAGTGAGGACTTCGCCCGTAAGGCCGACGGCGTGCTCAGCGCGGATGGTTCCTTGTGGCAGGCGTGGCGAGCCGACGGGCCGACCCGCGCCGCCAGCACCAGTGCTGGCGCGAGCAACGTCGAGGGTCTGGTCGTGGAGGAGGACCATGCCCGGTTGGAATACGACGGGACGACCTACCGGCCGATGCAGCGGCGCCGGCTGTTCAACGGCGGCGCCGAACCTGTCACCCGCTACCTGATCCGCATCAGCGTCGACCGCTACCCCGGCCGTCCCGACCAGTCCAATGCCTTGTATCGGGCCCGCCCGCTCACCTGGGACGAACTCGTACTGACCGCGGCCTGCGATGGCGAACCCATGAAGTGGCGACCCAAGCAAGATCGTGACTCGTTCAAAGAGGCGTGGCTGTGCCTGGACAACGACCGCGGACGCTTCCCCCTCTACCCCGGCCAGCACTCGACCATCGAGTATGGCTACCAGGTCGATGACGGGCGGTGGGGCCCATGGTTCCAGCGCGCCGTCCGCCTACCCACACGTCGCCTGTCGGTCGAGCTGGTGTTCCCCGCCGAGCTGGACCCGGTGGTATGGGGCACCGAAACTTCCACCACTGCAGAAGCCGTCCCCCTACGTACCCCCATCACCCGCACCGAGGACGGGGATCGGCTCATGTTCTCGTGGGCGACCCAGGACCCGCCGATGGGCGCTCGCTACCGGCTGGAATGGCGGTTCCGCGCCCGCGACGACGATGCCGACCAGCCACGTCTCGAACTACGCACCGCCAGCGATCGCATGAAAGCCGCTGGCATCGTCCAACGTGGCGAACCGATCCTGGCCACGACGGCCCGCCCGTTCGTTCTACCCACCGAAGCCGCTGAGGCCCGCGATGTCATCGACCGGTTGTTCGCCGCGATGCAGCGAGTCCGCGAACATCACGTGTTCGGCAAGGGCATGGGGCTGGCCGCACCACAGATCGGCATCGACCGCGCCGCCGCTGTCATCGCCCCACCCGATCCCGACGCTGAGCCGCTCGTGCTGCTCAACCCCCGCGTGATCAACGCATCGTCCGAGACCGACGAGCAGTACGAGGGGTGCCTCAGCTTCTTCGACGTGCGCGGCCTGGTGCCCCGTCCGCTCCGGCTGGAAGTCACTCATACCCGTCTGGACGGGCAGTCGGTGATCGTCGTCCTGAACGCCGCGCTCGCTCGCTTGGCCGGGCACGAAATCGACCACCTGTACGGGCATCTCTACACCGACCGGATGCGCGAGGGCGTCCACCCGATCCCCGTCGAGGACTACCGCGGAACTGGTCAGTCATGGTCCTACCGCTGAACGCTTACCTCACTCACTCACTCACTCGGTCGGGGTAGCCAGCTCGTCGCACCGGGCGAGGGTTCGGTGCAGGCTGAGGACCTCGAAGTCATCAGCCCCGTGATGGCATCATCTCGGCCAGATGTCTACGGCTTCTCGTCGAGTTGCGTCTGGGTCTCCCGCCTCTGCGATCCATTGCGCACGTTCTTCCTGGCTACCCATTTCCCATGCGATGGCAGCGCGGAGCGAACGTTGACGCCCCGGTCGGGGCGAGGAGCTCCGTCGGGCGCGCGCCCTGGGCCTGAAGTTACGCGAAATCCAGTCGCCGGGAACAACGTGTCTGGGCATGATAGGTCCGTGCAATCAAAAGGGCCCGCTGGGCGGCGGGCAGGACGTGCCTTCCGCCGACAGATGTCCCGCTCGTTCACCGATGCCCAGCGTGTGCGGCCTGATCCGGCGAGTATGAAGGCCGCTCTTCGGAAGTACGGATGGGATTTCTGGCTGTCTTTTCTGATGGTGCGCCATAAGGCCCGCATCACCGCTGCTTCACGTCGACCGGACCTCGTGCCTGAGAAGCTCTGGGAAGTGACGGCTCGTGCTCCGATCTTTGACGTCGCGCTCGTCCAACTCGGGGCAACGTGGTGGGAACATCCAGATATGTACGACCGCGGTGTCATCGACCATGTCCACTGGGTCGTAGATCAGATCGTAGAGGTCACGCGCGGTATTCGGATGGGAGACGTTCTCGGGCCGGCCGCCATCGTGCGGCAGCAGACCGAGCGCTGGACAATCAACATCGCAGGGCATCACGGCCTGACTCAGAGCGAGAATGAGAGCCGCGCCGACTATATCGGCAGGGTCTGGCAGGAGATCCCCTCGTGCCAGATTGACGTCGGACAGGCATGGGCAAGACTGTCCCAATGGCTCCACGGACGGGGTGATGTACTCGACGCTATCGCATGGGACATCGAGTCCAGCGATCCACTGCGAGGCAGCGTCACCGTACCGGACTCCACCGTCAAAGCGGCCGAGTTGTATGCTGAACTCCTCGACCTCGCGCTCTACCCAGCATCTGGCGTGGGCTGCCTAGTTGCTCGTGACCGCAAGCGTACGGACCTACAGGTCTACCTGACAGCACGACCGAAGTTGAGGCTGCAACCAGACCTCGGTCCAAATGCTCTCCGTGCACTGCGCCCGCTTGACTTCAGCACCGTCGTCGCACCGGATATGCAGAAGATCGCCCAAGACGCGAGGACGTACCGTCGCGAGGTCGCCCAACGGTCGTCAGCAGCACACCTACAGCGCGGACTAGCGGCCGGAACCGTCGAGCGAGCGATCCTCGAGCGCCGCGGACGAGCTGTTGATGGTGCGCTCAGGGCTTTCGAGCAGACGCATGAGAAGTTGGGAGAAGACTTCAGTCCGGCTGGACTGGCGACGCGAATCTTTCGCTTCATTGCGATCTCGGAGGCCAGTCACGTAGTCGCTGAATGGTCCTCGGGCGCCGAACGGACCGCCCTTTTGGTAGCCGCTTCGGCAGCTCGATCAGCTTGGCGCTTCTGGCTAGAAGACACCGATATTTCACTCGTGTGCATGCGGACAGTGCTGGAGCAAACATGCAGGGCGAGGGCGTGGCGACTGCGCCCCCTCAAGGCGGCAAACCTAGAAAACGCTCCGGGTCTCGTGTCTCCGTCCCGATGGATCGACTTGGCGGGGTGGCGACGCGCTGGCGTTCTGAACCGGTCTATGGGCGAGTTCTCTCATTTGGAGTTGAGGAGCCGCAGGTCCGGGGCGCGTCAACTCCTCTCCGAGATGCAAGATCCAGAGACGGAAGAATCCCTTCGTCTTTATCTGGGCCGAGGAGCAGCTCTGGATAATGTCTTCCGGCTCCTTGCCTTCGAAGTGATCGCACGGTTGCAAGCCGCTGGGAATGAGCTAGCGGAGAGTTTCCGTCAGACCATCACGCTCGTTGATGAAGCGACCCACGAAGCCGAGGTTGAGCAGCTCCTCAATCTTGGTCTAGGTCTGCGGGGTTTTGATTTCGGTGAGCCAGACTTCAAAACCCCCGACCCGCGGCACCCGTAGCCAGTTCCGGTGGAGCGATTTACGCCTCAGTGAGTGGGTACTTGCAGAGGCCGCAGAAAACGAAACAGAGGAGCTGGCGTCACTGTTCGAGAACAGCAGGCCTGCGTATTAGCCTTCGATACGGCGGGTCATCGACAGACCAGCGCGTTCCAGTCTGCGGACCTTGGTTCCGGCCAGAGGCCATTTAGGCGGCGAGGATGTAGTTGGGGTGGCGGTCGAGGTTGTTGTGGGCTCGGGCGTAACACATGGTGCGGGTCTGCGTGGCGGGCGGCGATCTGCACGTCGCGCTGATCGAGACCCGCGTCGAGCATGGTGGTCACGAATGTGTGGCGGAGCATGTGGGGGTGCGCCCGCTGGCAACCGGACAACGGATGCGGCGGCGAGCCAGCGCAGGCGGCGGGTGACGGCGTGCCGATCCATCCGAGCTCCGCGGGTGTTGAGCAGGATCGGTCCGCCGGTTCGACCAACGGTGGCGCGGTCGATGGCTCTGCGGTGGGCGGGTGCTCGGGGATCCCGTTAAGGCGTCATCTCATTTGGCTAGTCGGCGGTGGCAGATGAGTGTGGCGGCGATGCCGACGAAGGCCAGGAAGTGTTCGGGCTTGCGTTCGTAGCGGCGGTGCAGGCGGCGGCAGCCGCTCAGCCAGGACACCGTCCGTTCCACCACCCAGCGGTGCCGTCCGAGCCGGTCGGAGGACTCGATGCCGCGGCGCGCGATGCGCGGGGTGATGCCTCGCCCGCGTAGCCAGCGCCGCAGGTCGGTGTAGTCGTAGCCTTTGTCGCCGTGCAGTTTTGCCGGGCGGCGCCGGCGCGGCCCGCGCCGGGAGCGGATCGGCGCGATGCCCCGCACCAGCGGCTCCAGAGCGAGCTTGTCGTGGGTGTTGGCCGCCGAGATCCCGACAGACAGCGGCAGTCCGGCACGATCGACCAGCAGATGGATCTTCGACCCACGTTTGCCGCGGTCGACAGGATTCGGGCCCGTCAGCTCCCCCCTTTGCTCGCGCGGACGCTGACGGAGTCGATCGCGCACCGCGACCAGTCGAGCTCGCCGCGCGCACCCAGCTCGTCCAGCACCAGGCGGTGCAGCTTGGCCCACACCCGCGCGGCCGTCCACTCGGTGAAGCGCCGGTGCGCGGTCGGGCCCGACGGCCCGAACACCGGCGGCAACTGCTGCCATGTACAACCGGTGGTCGCCACAAAGATGATTGCCGCCAGCACCTCACGATCTCCGTGCCGACGCCTGCCACCGCCCTGCGGCCGCGTCGGAGCGGGCGGCACCACCCGCTGGAACAGCTCCCACAACTCCTCTGGCACCAGCCGCTCGACCATCTCCACGACCGTAGGCTACTGCCACCAATCCAAATGAGATGACGTCTAAATACGCAGGTGGGTCTGCCACCCTCAACAGCCGTCGAGACATGGTCGAGGGTCGAAACCGGCGGTCTCCTGTAGCCATCGCACGTACATCTCCACATGCGCGCGCCATACCATAAAATGTCGGTGCCACGTGTCATCATCTCGGCGTGTCCGACTACGAGCTCACAGGCCTCGGCCCACAGCGGTTCGAAGAGCTCTCCCAAGCACTTGCACTGCAGGTCTTGGGAGCGTCCGTAGAGATTTTCGGCGACGGGCCGGACGGCGGCCGTGAGGCGTCGTTCGAGAACCTCACTCACTTTCCCGACCCTGAAGAACCTTGGCGCGGCTATGGGATCTTGCAGGCGAAGTTTCGCAAGCGTCCAGAGCGGAGCAATGACGCCAGCTGGTTGATCGAACAGATCGGGGCAGAGTTGCGCGCCTGGGCCGATCCGCGATCGCGCCGGGTGACGCAGGGGCGGGTGCCTGAGTACTTGCTCATCACGACCAACGTCATTCTGTCTGCGGTTCCAGGCACGGGAGGGATCGATCGGGTCGATAAGGCGATCCGCCGGTATGTACGCGACCTTGGCCTTGGGTTACGGGGTTGGCAAGTCTGGCACTACAAGAAGATCTGTGGGCTGCTCGACGGCTATGAGGGCATCCGGCACGCCAATGCCGATGCTGTGCTTCCAGGTGACGTTATTGCATGCCTACATGACCACATTGAGCGAGTCGAGGCCGAACGGTCGTTTGCCTCAGGGAGCCCGGGACTGCCGTCGGAGATGCGTACCCTGATCGGGCGCGAGGCGGAACTCGCTGAAGGTGAGCGGCGGCTCCGACATCAGGACGGAGTTGAACGGCCGGCCGTTGCGGTGACCGGGGCACCGGGCATTGGCAAGAGTGCGCTCGCCCTGCACCTCAGCCGACAGGTAGCAAGCTGCTATCCAGATGGGCAGTTCCACGTCGACCTCTCACTCTGGGCTACTGACAGCGGCCAAGTCGACTTGGTGCCGATACTCCTGCGGACCCTGCGACCAGGCGAGGCACCGCCCGAGGGCCGTGCACGTCAGGTCATGGCTCTCCGTTCGTTGCTCTCCCGCAGCAGAATCCTTATTCTCGTGGACGACGTCTATTCGGAAGACTCTCTGATGGAGATCCTTCGGATGGACGGACCGTTCGCCTTGGTCTGCACCAGTCGCGCCAAGCTCAGCGGCCTCACAGGGCTCATTACCTTCATCGAGCTCGGCCAGCTGCCCGCCCGGGACGGGGCAGAACTCGTCAAGGCCGTCAGTGGCCCGGAACGCCTCACCGACGAACAAGTAGCGGCGCTCGTCGAAGCCTGTGCGGGTCACCCCCTCGCACTGCACGTAGCCGCGGCCTATCTGGCACGTAGACCGAAGGCCGTCATCGACCCTTTCCTCACGGATATCACCAATCCCGAACGTGGAGTCCGGGCACTAAGAGCCGGGCAGACAGCGTTGGAACCTGTGCTGGAGAGCAGCTTCGCCGCGCTGGACGCCGAGCAGGCTGATCTCTTCATGACGCTCGGAATGCTGCCCTACATGTCCGTCACCACGGACATCGTTACGGCCATGACGGTTGGACCCGACGAGCTCGACGAGACCCGCATCCAGAGCGTGTTCGACCTGCTGGACTCACTGTTCGAGCTCAGTCTCATCGAGCAGGTGGAGCAAGATCGGTTCGTTCTTCACGAGATCCTGCACCGTTTCGCCCGTCTCAAGTCGGCCTCGGCGACGCCCCAACGTCGGGAAGAAGTAATCCAACGGGCGTCACAGATGATGGCGGCACGTGCGAACTCTGCGACGAGGTCGATCGGCTTCGTCGACAAGGAAGCCAGCATCCCCGCGCAGAGCAATGAGGAAGCGCTGCGCCAACTTAACGCCGACCGTCCCGGATGTATCGCTCTGGCCGAGGAGGCAAGTCACCATGGTCTCTGGGGCCCAGTCGCTCTCATCGCCGCCACGGCCACGCCCTCTCTGCGGCTGGGCGGCCACTGGAGGGAGATAGAAAGGCTCTTCCGGTGCCTTCTGCAAGCCGGCTCCGCGACTGAAAACTCCGAATGGACCGCAACGGCGCTACATAACCTCGGCTTGACCGCGGCCCATCTCGGCGCCACCAAAGAGGCCTCCAGCCTTCTCGTGCGCAGTGCCGAGACCGCCCGGGGCGCAAAGGATCCGTTTCACTACTTCATGGCTCGGCTGTCGCTCGGCACCTTTCTGATCAACCTCGGGAGAGGAAGCGAGGCAATCCCTCATATCCGCTGCGGGCTGCGATTCTGGCGTTCAATCAATGATCGAGAGATGCTCTCACACGCCTTGGAGAACCTCGGTCAGGCCAATCTCATTGCTGGCAGACTTGATCGTGCCGAACGGTACTTGCGCGACAGCAGAAGGCTTCGCGAAGCCGCAGATCATCCCAGCCTTCACGGCCACCAGACACTCGCTGTAGTGCTACGCCGCAGCGGCCGCCTGGCAGAGGCCGCGCAGGTGATCCTCGGGGACCTCGCCCGAGCGCGGGCTATCGGCGACCGGGCAGGGGAAGCCATAGCGCTAATGGAGCTCGCGAATATCCCCGAGCAAGAGCGTCCGGCCGGTGTTCCCGCTCAGCTTCTCGAGGCTGCTCTGGTCGTCTACCGGGGGATGGGGGATGTCCACGGAGAGATCCGTGCGCTGCTGCGGCTTGGCCAACAGGCCACCGAACGAGCGGAGCTCCAGCAAGCCGTCGAGCACTTCGCTGATTGTGCCCGCCTTGCAACCGACATCGGTGAGCACCAGACAGCGGCCCAAGCAGCGGCGAGTCTGGGCACTCTTCATGGTGGCATCGGGCAAGTCGAGGAGGCGGAAGTCTGTTTCGCTGACGCGCGTGCGATGGCGAGCCTCACCGACAACCGGCTTGTTGAAGCACATGTCCTCCGGGAGCGCGCCCAGTTCCTACGCCACCAGGGTAAGTATCGGGAGGCCGTCACGGCCCTTACCGAGGCGGTTGGCTTGTTGCAGGGAACGGAGGACAAGGGTGCCCTGTACTCAGCGCGTGCAGCGCTTGGGGAAGCCTTGGTCGTCTCAGGCCGTTGGCAGGCAGGGGCCAGAGAGTTGGAACCCATCGCCACCCTGCCTGAGGGGGAGGTCTCCTCGGGGACGAAGTCTCAGGCACTTAGATCACTCTCGGTTCTCTACTCACGCCGGGGGCTGCACCGGGAGGCTGAGTCGGCAGCCACCAGGGCGCTTGAACAGGTCCAACGGGCGGGCGATAGGAGAGCCGTCCTCACCTGTCGGATGGCTCTGGCCAATGTGCACGCTCGGAACCACGACGATGCCCAGGCCCTCGATCAGTACGAGAAGGCCGCCGAGGCCGCCGCGGAACTCAGCGATGTACAAGTTCTCTTGACCGCCCGGGCCATGGCCGCGGTATCCCGGCTCAAGAACGGCGAGGAAGAGCGGGCCGCTACGGCCATGACAGCGCTGCTCCCCCTAGCCGAGCAGTTGGGCATGCAGGCGCTCAAAGCGACTCTGCACGCCAACCTTGGGATCCACTATCTGTGCTCGGACGCCAACGAGCTGGCACTTACTGAGCTCCGCGCCGCACTCACCATCGCCGAATCACTCGGCGACCACGCCCTTCGCGCAACATGTCTGCTAAACCTTGCGCGATCCTACCGGGGCCTCAACCAAAACGAAGCTTCCCGCGACCACGCCCGCCAAGCTTTCGACCTCTACCAGCAACTCGGTGACTGGAGCGACACTGCGGCGGCGCTGCTGCTCCTACTCAAGCTCTACATACACGAAAACCCAGAAAGCAATCCGCATCTGCGCAGGATCGGTGAGCTGCTAGGCGATGACAAGCCGATCAACAAGCGGACCTTGGAAGCCTGGAATTCACTGATCAGCTCCCTGCACTCCTCTGACCCCGAAGCCACTCCAATCATCGAGCAGCCAGTTTCGACCAACGGTCGTACGATTTCCGTTTCGGCCGAAGTTCGGCGCGGCCTCGCCGGAATCGACGTACAAAAAATGATCGGGCGCCTGAGCAACTCTCGGCAGAGCTGCCTTGCCTGCAACCTCGCCATCGACGAGCAGGGAAGAGCCGAACTCATCCTTCTTCTCCATCCAGCAGCCGAGCACCTCATCGTGCGGTTGGAGCACCCGCACTGCGGGAAATCAAGGGTGATCCAGCTCAAGGGGAGGGCTCCTAGTGACCCAGAGATCAACATGGAGACAGAGTGCATCATATTCGGCGGTGACACAGCCGGGATCATCATCGACTGCTACGGAGGCTGGGGATTCACCGAGGACGGAAACCTCCATGACCTAGTTCTCGACCGCTTCCGGCAAGACGGCTTTATGGACCTCCAGGCTGCGCTCGGGAAAGGCAGCCACTCCGCGGGCCTCGCTGAACTGCCAGCGCATGCAGGCAGCAGCGTCCGGGCGCATCTCAAGAACCACGTCCTGGCGTTGACCGACCCTCATGGAGAGGAACTGGTGAGGATGCCTCTCGACTTTCTGCCCCGCTGGTATCGCAAGGCGGTCGAAGGCACCCTGATCGTCCTGATCGGGAGGAATCTGCAGGGCATGGCGGCCGAAGACAACTCCTACCTCACCAAGGCGATCTCTGCGGGAAACGTGATCGGAGCCGTGGTTCCCCTCACAGTGACGAGACCCAGCCGCAACAGCCGCTGCCCATGCATGAGACGCAAGGGACGCAAGTTCAAGCACTGCTGCGGCAGGAAGACACCGAATTGAGAGCCGGGCCGCTTCTCTAGGCAGCACGCAAAGATGCGCTTCTGTGGCCGGTTCTTCCAGGGCGAATTCTGTGTTGTGCGCCGTTTCTGCTGCGCTCGTCACGCGCAGTACGCGTGATGCCAGGTCTTCGCTCCTTCGGACGTCGGCCACGCAAGGCCCGACCAGCATGGATACCGTGTAGCAAGTTCCGGAGGTGGACGGCTCTACTCTCTAGGACTATTAGTTGATCGCCGCGAATCGGTTTATGCGCCCCAAATTTAATGGCGTCGTCACGCCGAAATCTCAAGCCGCCCACTCAGCTCCGCCTGCGCGGGGTACCGACGCTGTTGGTGGGCTCCCCTCGGAACGCCCACAAGGCCTTGCGGGCGGCGCGGCGAGGTCGGTGAAGGGCGTCTGGCAGACCATCCATGCCATCGTCGGCCCGGAACGACATGTTGGCGTACTGACGACAGGACCCCGACCTCGACTGGAGGCACCGAGACGGCCGTTTGTCCGCCGGTCTCGGCGAACGTCCGGTCATCGGCATGTCGTGCGTTGATGCACAGTGTGCGTGATCGACGCCACACACGACGACCGGAGCGGGACGGCCATCAGGAGGCGCGGGGGTATCTCTCTTGAATTGAGAGATACCCCCGTGGTTCTGGGCGCGTGAGTTCGCTGGCGTGCAGCTGTCGCGGCTATCGAGTGCCTGACCTGCTCCGAGTTCTGGCTAGGGCTTCGAGGGCGGTTTCGTCGGCGTCGGGGAGGGTGTGTAGGTAGCGCTCGGTTGTGGCGATGGAGGCGTGGCCTAGGCGTTCCTTCACCACCTGGAGGTCGGCGCCGCCGTTGAGGAGCCAGGAGGCGTGGGCGTGGCGTAGGTCGCGCATGGTGGGTTTGAAGTTGAGGCCGGCGGCGGCCAGGGCGGGGTTCCAGATGTTGCGGCGGAACCAGTCGTTGGGGATGTGGCCGTCGGTTTCGCGGACGCGGCGGGGGCGGGGGTTGTCCTTGCCTTTCGCGCGGCGGGCGGCCCGGTAGAGGGAGAAGGCGCCTCGGCAGTAGTCGCAGCGGCAGCGGCCGGCGGTGTAGCCGCTGAGCGTGCCGTGGTTGTAGGTGCGGCCCTTCTCGTTGGGTTCCGTACAGCCGAGCGTCTCCGGGTCTGGGATCTCGGTGATGCGGGCTCGGGGCTTGTCCTGGGGTGGCATCTGGAAGAGGAGGTCGTCCCGGGTCAGGTTGGCGGTTTGGATGTGGTCCTCGAGCTTCTCGGTGATCTGGGTGCTGAGCTTGAAGCGGCGGTACTCCTTGTCCTTCGGGTAGTCCTTGACGAGGAAGTGGCGGCCTTCCGGGTGGAACTGCGGGTTCAGCTCGACGACGGTGCGGCTGACCGTGAGGATTCGGGTTCTGAGGTTGATGTCCTTCACGCGCAGTTCGCTGAGTTCGCCCCAGCGGAGGCCGCTCTCGACCTCGGTTTCGGCGAGGAGGCGGAAGGTGCCTTCGGGGAGGGCGTTGTAGACGTCGTCGAACTGCTCCGGCGTGATGATCTCAAGGGGCTTGCGGACGACCGGGGGCGTGCGGACTCCGCGGCAAGGGTGGATGAAGGTGACCTGGTCGTCCATCGCCGTGGTGAAGATGGCGCTGAGGATGATCTTGTTGTAGCGGATGGTCACGGGCTTCATGCCCTGGTTCTTGAGGGCCGTGATCCACGCGCGGACGTGCTCGGGGAGGATGTCGATCATCCGCATCGAGCCGAACGTCGGCATGATGTGCTTGTAGATCGCGTACGTGTAGCCCTCACGGGTGGTGGCCTCGACCTCGTGGTTCGGGAGCCAGACCTGCTCGACGTAATCCTTGAACCGTTGCTTTCCGCGGCCCGGGTCGCCGGTTCGGCCTCTGGAGACCTCGACCTCGGCTCGCTGCCATGCCTTGTCGGCTTCTCTTTTGTTGGAGTATGTCCCGGCTGACCGCAGGCGGCCCTTGATGTCGACGTAGCAGGCCGTGTAGCGGTACTTTCCGTTGTTGCCTTTGCGCTTCTTCGCGTATCCCACGAGGCGATCTCCCCATGATCATCCGTCCGTGATTTGTCCGTGGACGGTGGCGAACCGGTCATCCTCGTCCGTGAGCGCCTGACACCGGAACCCGCCGTCCACCTGGGATTTTAACGCGAATCAGCTTTACCTGCATGACCCCCAAATGGCCATGATTTGGAGTTCGGGATGACGAGGTCGCGGGTTCAAATACTGCCGATTGATCCAGTCTGCAGGCCATCGCCACTGCTTATTTCGGATGAGGCGTACTGTCGGGGGAGCGGAGGTTGGAACGTATCTTCTGCGGCCTTGGCGGTTTCGTTGAAACGGCTGGTTATTTGATGCGGTCCAGGAAGGTCAGCGTCGATCGGTAACCTGAGTTGCGGCGTGTTCGTCGTAGGACGGCAGGCTGCTGTCGGTGAACAGGTGCCTGTCGCCCGGGTAGAGGAACAGTTCGGCGTCCGCCGTGGTCTTGACTAGCGCCCGGGCTGCGTCCACGTCGCCCTCCATCGCAAAGAACGGGTCCGCGTCCATGCCGGGGACCTGAGCCGGAACCCCGTCGGGCCAGGTGGCGGCGAACTCCGTGACTGGGAGGCATGCTTCCAGTAGCAACGTGCCCTTCGCGCCGGGGCGGGTCTGGGCCAGCTTCTGCGCCGGCAGGACACCGAGCGAGAAGCCTAGTGCGTTGACCACGAACGTTCACCGGGTTGGGTGACACGCCGGGCAGGGTCCGGGACGGGGAGGTTGATCGGCTTCACCCTCGTTGACGACGGGTCGTTATCGAGGGAGAGGCGGGCTGGTGGCAGAGCCGGTCAGAGCACGGCGGTTGACCGAGGACGAGGGACGCCGGCTGCAGCAGATCATCCGGCGGGGCAAGCACGAGTCGATCCGGGTCCGCCGGGCGATGATCATCCAGGCGTCGTCGGCGGGGACGCCGGCCCCGGCGATCGCCCGCCTGGTCGCCGCCCACGAAGACACCGTGCGGGATGTGATTCATGACTTCAACGAGCGGGGGCTGGCCTGCCTGGACCCTAACTGGGCGGGAGGCCGTCCCCGCCTGATCAGCGATGATGACATCGCGTTCATCATCGAGACGGCCCGAACGCGCCCGGCCAAGCTCGGGCGCCCGTTCACCTGCTGGAGCCTCCGCAAACTCGCCGACCACCTCGCCACTCACAGCGAGCGCAAGATCCGGATCGGACGCGAGCGGCTGCGGCAGTTCCTGCACGCCCATGGGGTCACCTTCCAGCGCACCCGCACCTGGAAGACCTCCAATGACCCCGACTTCGAGGCCAAGCTGGACCGCATCGAGGAGGTCACGACCCGGTTTGCGGACCGGTGCTTCGCCTTCGACCAGTTCGGGCCGCTGTCGATCCGGCCCTGCCACGGCGCCGGCTGGGCCGAGCGCGGGCGGCCGGAGCGGTTGCCGGGCACCTACCGGCGCACCCACGGGGTCCGGTACTTCCACGGCTGCTACTCGCTGGGCGATGACACCCTGTGGGGCGTCACCCGCCGCCGCAAGAGCGGCGCCAACACCCTGGCCGCGCTGAAGTCCATCCGCGCCGCCCGCCCGGACGGCGCACCGATCTACGTCATCTGCGACAACCTGTCAGCGAACAAGACCCCGCAGATCAGGGCGTGGGCGGCACGCAACAACGTCGAGTTGTGCCTCACCCCGACCTACGCCTCGTGGGCCAACCCGATCGAGGCGCAGTTCGGGCCACTGCGCACCTTCGTGATGGCGGGCTCCAACCATCCCAACCACACCGTGCTCGCTTGGGAGATCCAGGCCTACCTGCGCTGGCGCAACACCAACGCACGCCACCCCGACGTGCTGGCCGCCCAACGCCGCGAACGCGCCCGCGTCCGCAGCGAACGCCAGCAACGCTGGGGACGCCAGCAACGCTGGGGACGCCCCCGCCACAAGGCCGCCTGACCAGACCCGGTGAACGTTCGCGGTCACCGCGCTAGGTAGACCAGTTCTGCAGGGGACCTCTCGGCGGCGGCGGTTCCACGCGCGATGACCGTGCCGAACCCGATGCTCTCGGCGTAGTTCATGCCCTTCTCGAGGCTGTCGAATATCTGTCCCTCGAACAGGTCCGGGACGTGGACGGTGTGTCCGGACCGTCGCAGCTGCTCGGCGAACTCAAGGACGCCGGCTGTCCGCCCGTGTCCGTGGTGGAAAACCAGCACTTCAGCCATGTCGCTCCTTCTTGCTGCGGTGCCCGGACGGCGCCGCAGCGCTTGCGGGTTCGGCATGGTCAGCCCCTGATCGGAGGGGACCTGGCCTCGTCTACCGGGTGGTCAGTTCTCGTGCGATCGTTACGAAGTTGGCGGTCAGTGGATTGCGAGCCCCCCGCTTCCACACGGTTCCGACCTGCCAAGCTGCGGCGTCGTGGTTCACCGCTGTGAGGCTCACTTGTGACGGGGCGATCGAAGCTGCGCTGAGGGGGACGAGCGCGGCGCCGATGCCTGCTGCCACCAGGGCGAGGACGGTCTGGAGGTCATGTGCTTCCTGCACCATTTCTGTTTGCAGTCCGAGGTGGGTGTGCAGGCCCTCGATCTGCTTCGCCAGGCCTGGGCCCTTTGCGTGCGTCAGGCCGACGAACGGGCGTTCTTTCGTCCACTGGGCGAGAGCGTCTGCGTTCTGGGGCGGCGAATCGCCTGTCGTGGCGATCGCGAGGCGGTCGGACTGGAGGGGCAGGTGTCCCCACTGCTCGTCGACCGGGAGTCGGACGAAGCCCACGTCCAACTCGCCCGTTGTGAGCCGCTCCAGCTGGGTGGGTGAGGACATGTCGTCCAGGGTGATGTCCGCGTCCGGGTAGCGCTGTCTGAAGACGGCCACCGCACGTGGTGCGAGTTCGATGCTCGACATGCCGAAACCCACCGCCAGCCGTCCGACCTCGCCGCGCGCCATGCGGTTCATGCGGGCGGCCACGGCGTCTGTCCGGCGGACCAGATCCCTTGCCTCGGGCAGAAGGATCGTTCCGAGGTCGGTGAGCGTGGCGCCGTGCCGTCCCCGATGGAACAAGCGTCCCCCGACCTGCGCCTCCAGTGTCTGGATCTGCTTGGTCAGGGCCGGCTGGGTCAGGGAGGACGCCTGCGCCGCACGGCCGAAGGCGCGATGCTCGACGACCGTCAGGAAGGCGCGGAGCAGGCGGATTTCCATTCCTTGAGGTTATGTCATCGATCTGAGGATTCATTGGACGAATTCGTGCTGCGGGGGTTCAGTGGGGAGCGCTCAGAGGCGACGAGGAGGAACCGTGCGTTGTGCGACCGTTCAGTTCGAGCACAGGCCCGACGACAAGGCCTACAACCTGGCCAGAATCGAGCACTTCACGGCGCGGGCGGCCGAGGGCGGAGCGCAGGCGGTGGTCTTTCCCGAGATGTGCCTGCTGGGCTACTGGCACCTTCGTCGGCAGACGGCCGACCGGCTCCGGGAGCTCGCCGAGCCGGTGGGCGGGCCGTCCGTGGAGCGGGTGCGAGGGCTGGCGGCCGAGTTCGGCATGGCCGTGGGCGTTGGTTTCCTAGAGAGCGCCCACGGGCGCCTGTTCAACTCCTACGCCATGTGCCTGCCGGATGGGGGCGTTCATGTGCACCGGAAACTGCATGCGTTCGAGCACGAGGCGATTTCGAGCGGCGACCGCTTCACCGTGTTCGACACCCCGTGGGGCGTGCGCATGGGGATCCTCATCTGCTGGGACAACAACCTGGTCGAGAACGTTCGGGCCACTGCGCTGCTCGGCGCGGGGGTCCTCGTCGCGCCTCACCAGACGGGTGGCACGGATTCCCGCAGTCCACATGGCATGCGCCCGATCCCCGTGGAGCTGTGGCGTGAGCGGGATCGCGATCGCCCGGCGATCGAGGCCGAACTGCAGGGGCCGAACGGGCGGGAATGGCTGCTGCGCTGGCTCCCTTCCCGCGCTCATGACAACGGCCTCTTCCTCCTGTTCAGTAACGGTGTGGGGGAGGACGACGACGAGGTGCGCACCGGCAACGCGATGATTCTCGACCCGTACGGCAGGATCCTGTCCGAGACCTGGGCCGCCGAGGACGCCATGGTGGTCGCCGATCTCGATCTCGGCCTGCTGCCCATGTCGACGGGCCGCCGCTGGATTCAGGGGCGGCGACCCGCGCTCTACGACATCCTCACCCACGACTTCGGCGACGAACGCGATCCTCGCGGCGCCCGCTTCTCAGACGAGCCCGTGCAGCTCCACCGGCTGGGATGAGCTTGGAGGCGGCCCGGGGGGACGGTTCACCTCAGCGGCGCCGTCCCCTGGGCGGGCGCGGGGAGCCCGCGTCCGCCCGTCGTGCTTGGAAGACCGGAAGCCTTGCCTTCGGTCACCTCTGGCGGGTCAGGCGTACCTCGATTCGGCCGTCGTTCTCGTCGGTGGCGAGCCAGCGGTAGGCGCTGAACTCCGCGGTGTCGCCGCCCTTGGTGACGGTGACCCGGTTCAGGAACCATCCGGACTTGTTCCCGGAGTTGTCGTGGCCGATGACGATGGTCTCCAGTCGGCCTACGTCGGTCAGGTCCACCGTGAAGTGGTCGGTGGCGCCTTGCTCGAAGTTGTCCCTGCTGTCGTCCAGGTTGACCGGGCCCGCGGACGCGAGCGAACCGTAGAGGGTGATGTGGACGTTGGCATCGGTGCCGGCGTTCTCGACGTTGCCGGTCTCCACCGTGATCTCGTAACGGGCCATGGGGGGCTCCCTTGAATATTGAAGATCAGTGTTCACGCGAACACTTTGCGTAACCGATCTGCCCTCTGGCTCACCCGTCACAAACGAAGCTCTGGGCGACTTCTTGTATCCGCACGGACACTGACGACTCGCGGGCGGGGACATCGTCACCGCTATTGACGCCCTCCCTCCTCGAGGTGGGCAGGCCCCGGGTCAGACGGCCCTCGGGTCAGGGCCCGGAAGTCCAGCTCGCCGGTCAGGCATTCGGGGGGACTCCGGAACTTCAGGTCGGTCAGGGCAGGCAACTCGTCCACCCACTCGGGCAGTTCTGGGAGAAAGTTGTACTGCAGGTCCAGGTGAGTGAGGGCGGTGAGGTCGCCCAGCCATTCGGGCAGCTCGGTGAGATGGTTGCCGTCCAGGTCCAGGTGCGTCAGGGCGGGCAGGTCGGCCAACGACTCGGGGACCGCGCCCAGACGGCAGCCACTGAGGTTCAGGTGGGTGAGGGCGGTCAGGCCGCCCAGCCGATCCGGCAGTTCGATCAGCCGGTTCGAGCTCAGGACCAGGTGGGTGAGGGTGCTGAGGTCTCCCAGGGTCGCAGGCAATCGGGCCAGTTGATTCTCGTGGAGATGCAGATGGGTGAGCGCGGTGAGATCACCCAGGTTCTCCGGGAGGGCGGTCAGCCGATTCTGGCCGAGGTACAGGTGGGTGAGGCGGGTGAGGTTGCCCAACGTCTCCGGCAGGACGGTCAAGCCGTTGCGCGTGAGGTCCAGGTGATGGAGGCCGGTGAGATAGCCGAGCCACTCCGGTAGCGAGGTCAGGCTGTTGTACGCGAGGTTCAGATGAGTGACATCCGCCAGATCACCCAGTGGCCCGGCCACGATCTCCAGGCGGAGCCTGCTCAGGTCCAATACCGTCGGATGATGCTCGGCCGCTTCCTGGACGCGATGTCGCATCTCGTGGAAATCTGTGATCGCCCCTCCTCCGTTCGTTCGGACGTCGACTGAGCGGACGCGCGGTCGGTTCGGTCGAGCGCGGTCCCCGGATCCGGTCGGAGACCTCCCGGTCCAGCACATGGCCGGCGCACGGCCGCCGTTATGCGTGCCGTAGGAACGCCACCGCCCTGTCCAGAGTTTCCTGGTCCACATCGGACAGCCGGTAGCTCCGTTGCGCCATGTGCCGGAGGAAGTCCGGTTCCGGTGGTATGCCGTAGCGCTCGGCGAAGTAGGCCAGAGACTCCGACCACACCCACACGCCGTCGGTGCGGAAGTTCAACGGCACCACCCCGGCTCGGTCCGGGTCGAAGGGGTCTGGGTCGTAGCCCCAGGCGGCCGCGATCATGGGGGCCCCTCTCAGGTACGCCACCAGCGCCGGGCGTTCCCGGTCGTGTATCCGGGTGGTCGGCGGCACCGCTCTGCCGGAGGCGTCCCGTTCCTGGTCCACCGCCGCCGCCATGCGCATCCGTGGTGTTCCCGGTGGCAGTTTCGCGTCTTCGGCGGCCTGCGCGGCGAGCTTGCGCCACCAGCGGACGACCTGGTCGGCTTCCACGGGCCTGACCGGTACCAGCTCGTCGTCGATCTCACCGATGTCGGCCCATTCCAGGGTGTCGGTCGGACGCCAGTGGCCGTCCCGGTGCAACGCCTCGTCGATCGTCACCGAGCCGCTCCGGATTCGCCTCAGCAGGCCCTTGGGACGGTCGGGCCGGTCCGCCGGGCCGAGCCGCGCGAAGTACTGGATCCGGATGGTCTCCAGGCCGAGTTCCGGGAGCGGCAGCGGCTCGACCCGGTGCCCCGTGTCGACGCTTGCCTGGTAGGCCAGTTCGGTCGGCGATCCGAGCCGGAAGACGTCCCGGAAGCCCGCCACGATTCGCTCGGCCAGGTACCGGGTCTCCGCCGTCGTCGCCGGCCAGAAGGTCTCCCCCCGCCAGGACTCGTCCGGATCGTCCTCCAGTGGCCACCAGCCGGCCGCTCGGAGCTGGTCCTGCTGCGCCCTCGAGAGTTGGCGGTCGGCCGCCCGGTCCCTGTTGCCGGCCAGCTCCGCGAACAGGTACAGCCCGTCGGAGTCCTGCCAGATCTGGGCGTAGTCACCGCCGATCGGCTGTCTCACCTCGTGCAACGTCAGCAGCGTGCCGTCCGGCAGGCGCGCCAGTGTGTCCGCCAGCGCGGCGCCGAACTCATCCCAGGTCATCAACGGCGCCACTGGTGCCCCCTCCCGGACCGAACGTCGGCATCCCCCAAGCCGTTCAGACGCCGACATGAGCGGCTCTGTTCGCAACTGTCAGCGATCGACGCCGTGGGGAGGTCTCGCTGTTCGTCAGGCGATGAGATTCCTGTCTCGAAGAGGACGAGCCCGCGCCGGGCCCGCTGGGCCGCCCGGCGCCGACCGACGGTCAGTCGTGCGGGAGTTCCTCACCGTCATAGGCGGCGTCCATCCGCCGGCGCAGTTTCCGCTGTTGCGGGCCGTCCGGCCCCTCCAGGACGGCCAGGTTGGCGGCGATGTCCCGCGCCTCGGCTTCGGCAAGGCCGGGCCGGCCGGAGCGGACCAGTGCCTCGCACCGGCGGATCCGGGCGCTGACCACCGAGTCCAGCCAGCCGATCACCCGGGTCTCCTGGCCGTAGGCCTTGGCGAGCTCCTCGAGGATGTCCGCGTACTCGGCGAACTTCCCCGTCTTCCAGAGCGCCTCGGCCTCCAGCCACCGGACGTCGATCTCGTGGACCCGGGAGACGGCGCGCCTGTTCCGCCAGCGGGTCACTGGGTTGCGCGGGACTCCGTCGCGTGCGGTCACGGTTCGTCCTCGGTCGGAACGGTCGGAAACTCGTCGTACGCACCGACCGTAGACCGAGTCGCCCGGCATTGCCGTCCCAGGCGAGCCGTGGGTGCGGACGTGGACCGGGTCGAACGGGTCACGCGCGTCCGCCGGTGGTCGCGGGGCGGGGAGCGGGCGCCGCACAAGCCTCTGCTCCTGCTCAGGTGACCGTTTCGGCGCATTTCGTCGGACGTGGTCCGGCCGCCCGCGCGCAGGTCCACGCCCTCGTCGGACGTCCTGTCAGCGCGCCGCAGAACGCCTTCCCTGACGTGGACGAACAGCACATCGCCTGGCACACCCGCAAGGTGTTCCGCTCCCCCGCCCGCGCGGCATGAGGTCCAGTCCGAGCCGGGAGGCCGCTACGGGGCTTTGCAAGGGCGGCTGCATGTCCCGGTCTTGTGCGGGTAAAGCGCCCTCGACCGGAAGCGACCGAAAGGGCGGAGATCATGGTTATTGTCGCAATCGTGGGTGTCTGTGCGGTTCTGTTGGTTCTCGCATTCCTGCTGCCGAGGCTCTCGCGGCACCCGCAGCGGGGGACCCAGCGTGTGCTCGGGGCGGGATCGCGTGCGGGTTCCTCCGCCCCCGGCGGGCTCGGGCGCCTGCTGAGCAAGCCGTTCCGCAGCTCCTCGCGCGCCGTCGGCCGCAGTGGCGAGGCCGGACGACGCGCCCGCGGCCGCTCCCCGTTCTAACCCCGAGCCGTAGCCATGAACGTCCTTCGCCGCCCGCCTTCCCGGAAGGCGGGCGGCGACGCTTTCCCCCACCGCGCCTGCGGCAGATCAGGGCATGGCGCGGCTACTTCGGGGACTGGAGGCGGCCGGGCCAGGTGTTGTAGTGGTACCGGCCGAGAGTGGCATCGCCCAGCGGGACGAGGCTGTGCTCCTCCAGCGGAGCGCCGAAGTAGTGGGCCCCCGGATCGGTGACCACCTCGCGGGGGTCGTCCCACCCGGCCAGGGCCTCGCGGAAGAACTCGTCCATGCGGTAGCGGTCGGGACCGGCGATCTCGACGCGGCCGTTCACGGGGGCCGCGGTCGCGACGCGGGCGACCTGCTCGGCGACGTCGTCGCCCGCCATGGGCTGGTAGAAGACGGGGGCCATGCGGACCTCGCCGTCGGCGGTGGCCTCGTCGGCGATGGCCCTGGTGAACTCGAAGAACTGCGTCGCGTGGACGATCGAGTACGGGATCGGCGACCTCTCGATCAGGCTCTCCTGCGCGATCTTCGCGCGGAAGTAGCCGCGCTCCGGCGGGCGCTCCGCGCCGACGATCGACAGGGCGACGTGGTGTCCGACGCCCGCCTTCTCCTCGGCGGCGAGCAGGTTGCCGGTCGAGGTCTCGAAGAAGTCCAGGACGGCCTGGTCCTCGAAGGACGGGGAGTTCGACACGTCGACCACGACCGAGGCGCCGGTGAGGACCTCCGCGAGCCCCTCGCCGGTGAGGGTGTTGACGCCGGTGTTCGGTGCGGCGGGGACCGCCTCGTGGCCCAGTGCGGCCAGGTCGGCGATCACCTTCGACCCGATCAGGCCGGTGCCGCCGATAACGACGATCTTCATGTGGGAGCCCTTCTCTGCGTAGCGGCCGCGACGTACAAGTCCACTGTCACTGGACGAGCCCTGGAGGGGACCAGGGTGTGACCCTGGCCTGGTCACTGGGGTTCCCCCGGAACGGTAAAGCGACCACCCTCGGGGAGCAGGAGATGTCCGCCCTGCCGAAATGCCGTCCGACCAGGTATGACAGGTAAGGACGGAATCGATCGGATGGGCACCGGGTGCTACGAGGACGACGCGGCGAGTGCGCGGAGCTGGACACGCTGCTGAAAAGGGTCCGCGGCGGGGAGAGCCGGGCCCTGGTGCTGCACGGCGAGCACGGCGTGGGCAAGACGGCCCTGCTGGAGTACCTGGCCGAGCGGGCGCCCGGCATGCGGACGGTGCGCATCACGGGTGTTCCGTCCGAGACGGAATTGGCCTTCGCGGGCCTCCACCGGCTCTGCACCCCCCTTTCGGACGGGCTCGCGGCGCTCCCCGCTCCCCAGCGCGAGGCACTGCACGCCGCGCTCGGGCTGAGTTCCGGTCGCGCGCCCGACCGCTTCCTGGTGGGCCTGGCCGCCCTGGGCCTGCTCGCCGAGGCCGCCCGGGAGCGCCCGATCCTCTGCCTGGTGGACGACGTCCAGTGGCTCGACCAGGCCTCGGTGCAGGCGCTGGCGTTCGCCGCCCGGAGGCTGCGCGCGGAGTCGGTCGCGCTGGTCTTCGCCGCCAGGGAGCCTGGGGACGAGCTGGCGGGGCTGCCCGAGATGGCGGTCACGGGCCTGTCGGACGAGGACGCGCGGGAACTGGTCCGCACCTCCATGCCGGGCACGATGGACGAGCGGGTGCTCGAGCGGTTCGTGGCCGAGACGCGGGGCAACCCGCTGGCCCTGCTGGAGCTGCCCAAGGAAGCGACGCTGAAGTACCTCGCGGGCGGCTACGGGGTGCCGGACATCGGGGCGCTCGCAAGCAGGCTCCAGGTCTCCTACCAGCGGCGGGTGGAGGAGCTGCCGGAGCGCACGCGGCGGCTGCTGCTGGTCGCGGCGGCGGAGCCGGGCGGGCGGCCGGTCCTGCTGTGGCAGGCGGCCGACCGGCTCGGGATCGGGATCGGGGCGGCGTCGCCGGCCGTCGAGGCGCGGCTCGTCGAGATCGACGACCGGGTGCGCTTCCGGCATCCGCTGGTGCGGTCGGCCGTGTACTGGTCGGCGTCGCCTGAGGACCGGCGCGCCACGCACCGCGTGCTGGCCGAGGTCACCGATCCGGAGCACGAGCCCGAACGTCGCGTGTGGCATGCGGCGCAGGGGGCGGAGGCGCCGGACGAGGAGATCGCGGCGGAGCTGGAGCGTTCGGCCGGGCGGGCGCGGGCGCGGGGCGGGCTGGCCGCGGCGGCGGCGTTCCTCGCGCGGGCGGTGGAGCTGACGCCCGACCACGTCCGGCGGCAGCAGCGCGCGCTGGCCGCCGCGCGGGCGACGCACCAGGCCGGGTCCCCGGACACCGCCCTCAGGCTGCTGTCGGTCGCGGAGGCCGCCCCGCTCGACCAGGGGCGGCGCGCCCAGGTGGAGCTGCTGCGTGCCCAGATCGCCTTCACGACGGACCGCGGCCGCGAGGCCCCGCGCATGCTGCTCGACGCAGCCCGGCGGCTGGCCCCGCAGGACCCGGCGCTGGCGCGCGAGACGTACCTGGAGGCGGTCAGCGCGGCGCTTTTCGCGGGGCGGCCGGACGGCGGGGCCGCCGGGGAGGTCGAGGCGGAGGCCGCGCGGTCCGCGCCGCCGCCGCCCGAGCCGCCGCGACCGGCCGACCTCCTCCTGGACGGCATGGTCCTGCGGATCACCGAGGGCCTCGCCGCCGGGGTGCCGGCGCTGGAGGCCGCGATGCGGATCTTCCGCGGTCCCGGTCTGCCGGAGGAGGACGGGCTGCGCTGGCTCTGGCCGGCCGGGGTCATGGCCGCGGCGCTGTGGGATCTGGAGACGTGGGACGTGCTCGCCGCCCGGCACGTCCGGCTCGCGAGGGAGTGCGGGCAGACCACGGCGCTGCCCCTCGCGCTGACCCAGCGGGTCGCGGTGGAGGTGTTCGCGGGCGACCTGGCGAACGCCGAGGGACTGGTCGAGGAGGTCGCGACGCTCTCCGAGGCGATCGGGAGCCCCGCGCCGCCCTACGGCGCGCTGCTGGTGACGGCCTGGCGAGGCCGCGGGGCCGAGGGCGCGGCGCTGAGCGGGACGGTCGCGGCGGAGGCGGCCCGGCGGGGCGAGGGGAACGGGCTGACCGTCGGCGCCTGGGCAGCGGCCCTGCTGGCGAACGGTCTCGGTCACCACGAGGAGGCGCTGGCGGCGGTCCCCGAAGCCGGGGAGGACCGCCCGGCGGACGTGGGGTCCGCGCCGTGGGCGCTGGTGGAGTACATCGAGGCGGCGGCCCTGAGCGGTGCGCCCGAACGGGCCGCCGCGGCGCTCCGGCGCCTCGCCGAGGTGACGGTCCCGGCCGGGACCGACTGGGCGCTCGGCGTCCACGCGCGCTCGCAGGCCCTGCTGAGCAGCGGTTCGGCGGCTGAGGACCGTCACCGCGAGGCGATCGAGCTGCTCGGGCGGACGGGTGTGCGCGGCGAGTTGGCCCGCGCCCACCTCCTGTACGGCGAGTGGCTGCGCCGCGAGCGCCGCAGGCGGGACGCGCGCGAGGAGCTCAGGACCGCCCACGAGTCGTTCACCGTGATGGGGATGGAGGCCTTCGCCAAGCGGGCGGCCCGCGAGCTGGTGGCCACGGGTGAGAGCGTCCGCAGGCGCCCCGGTGAGGCCGCGAGCGAGCTCACGCCGCAGGAGGCGCAGATCGTCCGGCTCGTCCGGGAGGGCCTGACCAATCCGGAGATCGGGGCCCGGCTGTTCATCAGCCCGCGCACCGTCGAGTGGCACCTGCGCAAGACGTTCGGAAAGCTCGGCATCACCTCGCGCAAGCAGCTCCAGCGCGGCTCCGCCCCGGGCGGCCTCCTGGTCGAGGGCGAGCGCTGACGGGCGCCCCCTCCGAGGTCATGGGACGTGCAGCGATCGTCCAAGAACGCGCCGGTCACGACTAGCGCGCGAGGGGGGCGGCATGACTGCGGGTAGGTCCGTCGGCTTTCTGGGGGTTCTTTGGCTTCGGCTGCGCCGGTCGGCTCTGCGATGGCCCGCCTCGGGGCGTTCTGCGCGCGACACCCGGTGTGGGTGCTCGTGGCCTGGCTCGTGGTGGTGGTCGGGGCACTGGGCGGGCAGAAGGCCGTGCACGCCAAGTACGACGACGAGGTCAGCCTGCCGGAGACCCCGTCGGCCATCGGGGCGCACCTGCTCAGGACGACCGATCCGGCGGCCGCGTGGCCGACCGGGAAGGTCGTGTTCCACGTCGGCTCCGGCACGCTCGCCGACCACCGGGGGCCGATCGCCCGGACCATCGCCGATCTGAAGGCGCTGCCGCACGTCATCACCGCGTCGGGCCTCGTGACCAGCGCGGACGGCCGCACCGCCTACACGGTCGTGTCCTTCGACGTGGACCTGACGACCCTCGGGAACCCCTACACCCGCCGGCTGGACCAGGCCACCGAGCCCGCCCGCGCGGACGGTGTCGGTGTCGCGTACGGCGGCGGTCTGGACCAGGTCGTCCGGCCGCCGCCCGACCAGACCATAGGCGAGGTGGTCGGGTTCGGCTCCGCCCTGCTGGTCCTGCTCTTCATGTTCGGCAGCGTCCTAGCCGCCCTCCTGCCGGTCGGCAGCGCGCTCGTCGGGGTGGGGGCGGGCATCGGCATCCTCGGCATGATCGCGGGCGTGGTCACGTTCGGGACCTCGGCGTCGGGGCTGGCGATCATGATCGCGCTGGGCGTCGGGATCGACTACGCGCTGTTCCTGACCACGCGGTTCCGGCAGGACCTGATGGACGGCGGGAGCCCCCGGGAGGCGGCCGTGCGCGCCACCGCGACCGCCGGGCACGCGGTGCTGGTCGCGGCGATCACCGTGGCGGTGGCGCTGCTCAGCCTGTACGCGGCCGGGCTGACCTTCATCGGCAAGCTCGGCTTCGCGGGGGCCGTCGGGGTCGCCGTCGCGTCCGCCGCGGCCCTGACGCTGACCCCGGCCGCGCTGACGCTGCTCGGGCACCGCATCGACCGGTTCCGGGTGCGGCGACCCGTCGCCGAGTCCTCCGGCATGCGGGACGGCTGGCTCCGCTACGCCACCCTCGTCTCGCGGCACCCGTGGCCCTTCCTGGTCGCGGGGGCCGGGCTGCTGGCGCTGATGGCGGTGCCGCTGTTCTCGATCCGGCTGGGGCACGTCGACGAGGGGGCCGACCCGGTCGGCAGCACGACCCGCACGGCCTACGACTGGATCGCCGGCGCGAGCGGGCCGGGGTTCGGGCCCGGCGCGAACGGCACCTTCACCGTCGTGGTCGACGGGCGCCGCGCGACCGCGTCCACCGGGCAGATCACCGGGGACCTCGACCGCGCCCTCCGGGACACGCGGGGGGTCGCCTCCTTCACCCCGCCCGCGCCGGGCCTGGCCGGGAGGATCCTGGTCACGACCGTAACGCCGGCCACCGGTCCGCAGACCTCGGCGACCGGCGAGCTGTACACGGCGCTGACCGAGCGCACGCTGCCGGACGCCCTCGCCGGCACGGGCGCCAAGGCCTACGTCACCGGCGCCCTCGCGGGCCAGTTCGACTTCCGCGACACCGTCGAGGCCCGGTTGCCGATCATCATCGGGATCGTGCTCGTCGCGGCGTTCCTGCTGCTGATGGTCGTGTTCCGGAGCCTGCTGGTGCCGCTCAAGGCCGTCCTGCTCAACCTGCTCACGACCGCGGCGTCCTACGGCGCGCTGGTCGCGGCGTTCCAGTGGGGGTGGGGGGACGGGCTGCTCGGCCTGCCCGGGCCCGTGCCGATCGAGTCCTTCGTGCCGATGATGATGTTCGCCATCGTCTTCGGGCTGTCCATGGACTACGAGATCTTCCTGCTCTCCCGCATCGCGGAGGCGTGGAGGGTCTCCCGCGACAACACCGAGTCCGTCGGCGCGGGCCTCGCCATCACCGGGCGCGTCATCTCCAGCGCCGCGCTGATCATGACGCTGGTGTTCCTGGGCTTCACCGTGACGCCCGACGTGACCATCAAGATGCTCGCCGTGGGCCTGGCGTTCAGCGTCATCCTGGACGCGACGATCGTGCGGCTCGTGCTCGTCCCGTCGCTGATGGTCCTGGTGGGCGACGCCAACTGGTGGCTCCCCCGCCCCCTGGCCCGCTTCCTGCCGAACCTGGGCGCCTGACCGCGCCCCGGTGTCCGGCCCCGGCGCGGCCTGAGCGAAGGCCGGTGATTTCGCCGATGCCCGCCGGAACGGCGGGGTTCAGACTCCGGGCGATGGCTCGTCCCACCCCTGGAGGTTCCATGCGAAGGCTTCTCGGTTCCCTCGCCGCGTTGATCGCGGCGCTGGCGGCGTTCGGAGCCGGTCTCGCGCCGGCGCAGGCGGCTGGGCCGCGGCCGGTGGTGTTCGTGCACGGGTACACCGGCAACGCGTCCAACTGGGTCACCGCGATGTCGGTGTTCCGGGCCGCGGGCTACAGCAGCGACCAGCTGTTCGCCTACGAGTACAACTCCTACGGCGACAACAAGCAGAACGCGGCGGGGCTCGCGTCGTACGTGAACCAGGTGAAGTCGCGGACCGGGGCCTCCCAGGTCGACATCGTCAACCACTCCATGGGCGGCCTGGTCAGCCAGTACTACCTGAAGGTCCTGAACGGGAACCCGAACGTGGCGCACCTGGCGTCGATCGCGGGCGCCAACCACGGGACGACGTACGCCACCGCCTGCACGGTCTTCGAGACGTGCCGGCAGATGCTCCCCGGTTCGACGTTCATCCAGCAGATCAGCGCGGGGGACGAGACGCCCGGTAGCACGCAGTACGCCACCTGGTACTCGCCCTGCGACGGCATCATCATCCCCTACACCAGCACCCGCCTTGACGGCGCGAACAACCACTACGTGGCCTGCCAGACCCACCTCGGCTACCTGGCCGACGCGGTGGTCCTCGGCGTGATCGCCCAGTTCACCAAGAGCTGAGCACCGGCGCTGGTACCGGACAGAACGGGCGGGAGGGACGACCTCCCGCCCGTTCCGTTTAGCGCCACGGCGACGGGTGCAGGAAGTCCGGTGGAAGGCCGGAGTCGAGCGGAGGCGGACCTGTGGAGAAGCATGCGTGGAGGCCGCTGGCCGCCGGGCTGGTGTGCTTGGGACTGGTCACCTGCCACGGCTCGGCCGCCGCGAGCGGCGGGACCGCGCCGTCCGCGAAGGGCGGCTCCGGCGGGCTCGGGCTCCGCGGAAAGGTCATCGTGCTCGATCCCGGGCACAACGGGGGGAACGCGGCCCATCCGGAAGCGATCAACAGGAAGGTCTGGGTCGGGAACGGCTACAAGCCCTGCAACACGACCGGCACCGCCACCGGGAGCGGTTATGCCGAGCACGCCTTCACCTGGGACGTGTCGACCCGGCTGGCGAAGGCACTGAGGGCCAAGGGCGCCAAGGTGCGGTTGACGCGCGACGGGGACGCCGGGGTCGGGCCCTGCGTGAACGAGCGCGCGGCGATCGGGAACCGCGCCCGCGCCGACGCGGTGCTGTCGATCCACGGCGACGGGGCGCCGTCGTCCAAGCACGGGTTCCACGTCATCCTGCCGCTGCCCGTGGGCGAGAACAAAGGGATCGTCGGCCCGTCCGCCCGCCTGGGAACGGCGATCCGCGACGCCTACCGGGCAGGGACGGGCATACCCTTCGCGAATTACCTCGGCGAGGACGGCCTCGACCGGCGGAGCGATCTCGGCGGGCTGAACATGTCCACCGTCCCGGCCGTGTTCATCGAGTGCGGGAACATGAAGAACGCGGGGGACGCGGCCAGGATGTCGAGTGCCGCGTTCAGGCAGCGCATGGCCGAGTCCCTGGCGAGGGGCTTCGAGAAGTACCTCCGCTGAGTTTGCCCGCCGCTGGGATTGTCCGGGACGCCTCCGGCTAGGTCAGTCACGACGAAGCACACCGGACGAACGGACGATCGCCATGAGCCGAAGGCGTGGACGGAGCGCGTCGCCGCTCAACTGGGAACTCCTGCTGGGGCTGGTCGCGACCGGTTTCATCATCTACCTGTGGGTGTGGGCGGCGACGCAGGGCGGCCCGCCCTTCTGGTAGCGGCCGCCCGCACGTCTCGCCGTCTAGCGGTCCAGGAGCGCCCTGAGGTGTTTCGCCACCTCCGCGGGTGCCTCCTCCGCCATGAAGTGGCCGCAGGTGACGGTCTCGTGCCGGAGGTCGCCGGCCCAGGCCCCCCACACCCCGGCGGCGTCGTAGCCCAGGGCCGCGCCCCAGTCCTGCTGGAGGACGGTGACGGGCATCCGCAGGCGGTTCCCAGCGTCGCGGTCCGCCTGGTCGTGGTCAACGTCGACGCCCGCGGACGCGCGGTAGTCGGCGACGATCGAGGGGATCGCGGCGCGGCAGGCGTCCAGGTACGCGGCGCGGACGTCGGGCGGGATCGCGGAGGGGTCGTTCGCCCACATGTCGAGGAAGTGGCCGAAGAAGGCGTCCGGAGCCCCGGCGATCAACTGCTCGGGCAGGCCGGGCGGCTGCGCCATCAGGTACAGGTGGAAGCCCACGGCGGCCGAGACGCCGTGCATGACGTCCCACATGTCCAGGGTCGGCAGGACGTCCAGGCAGGCCAGACGGGTGATCGTCTCGGGGTGGTCGAGGCCGGCGCGGAACGCGACGAGCGCGCCGCGGTCGTGCCCGGCGAGGGCGAAGCGGTCGTGGCCGAGGGCCCGGGCCAGGGCGACGATGTCGGCGGCCATGGTCCGCTTGGAGTAGCCGTCGGACGGTTTGTCGCTCTCGCCGTACCCCCGCAGGTCGGGGACGACGACCGTGTGGTCGGCGGCGAGGTCGCGGGCGACGTGCCGCCACATCAGGTGGGTCTGCGGGAAGCCGTGCAGCAGGACGATCGGGGAGCCCGATCCGCCGACCGCCGCGTTGAGGGAAACGCCCTCCGCCACGGGGACGCGCCTGTAGTCGAAATCGCTGATCGTTGGCATGCCGTCCAGGCTGCCGCGCGCGGATGAGCATCCGATGAGCGCTATACCGTGGGGTGCGTGGAGGTCCTGTTCGGGGTGCTCGGGCCGGTGACCGCCTGGGACGGGGCCGGCGGCGCGATCGCACTCAAGGGGCCGCGGCACCGCGCCGTCCTGGCCCGTCTGATCATCGCGCGCGGCCGCGTGGTCCCGGTGTCCCGGATCGTGGACGACCTGTGGGCCGACCCGCCGCCGGACGCGGTCGGGGCCGTCCGCACCTTCGTGGCGGCCCTGCGGCGCGTCCTCGAACCGGACCGTGCGCCGCGGACGCCGCCCCGGCTGCTGGTCACCGAGGGGCCGGGCTACGCGCTGCGCGCCGGGCCGGACGCCGTGGACGCCTGGCGGTTCGAGCGGGTCGTGGCCTCGGACCGCCCGCCCGCCGAGCTGGCGGGCGCGCTGGACGAGGCGCTCGGCTGGTGGCGCGGGCCCGCCTACGCCGAGTTCGCCGACGAGCCGTGGGCGCGGGCGGAGCACTCCAGGCTGGCGGAGCTGCGGCTGCGCGCCGTCGAGCGGAGGGCCGAGGCCCGGCTCGCGCGGGGCCTGGCCGCCGAGGCGGTGCCTGACCTGGACGCGCACGTCGCCGAGCATCCCTGGCGCGAGGACGCGTGGCGTCTGCTGGCCCTGGCCCTGTACCGGGCGGGGCGCCAGGCTGACGCACTGGCCGTGCTCCAGCGGGCGCGCACCCTTCTGGTCGAGCAGATGGGGTTGGACCCCAGCCCGGCCCTGCGCCGCCTAGAGGAGGACATCCTCCGCCAGGCCGGCCACCTGGAGCCGTCCAAGGATGCTGCGTCGCGTGTGTGGGCGCAGGCGGCCGAGGCATACGACCGCACTGTGGCGTCCGGATCGCGCGCCCGGCTGGAGTCGACGGTCGGCCTCCTGCGGAACCTCGCGGTGACCGGCGCCGGCGGGCTGGAGGCGGCCCGCGAGCAGCGCCTCGCGGCGATCACGGCGGCGGAGGAGCTGGGCGACGCGGAGCTGACCGCCCGGGTGATCGGCGCGTTCGACGTCCCGGCGATCTGGACCCGGTCGGACGACCCGCGCCAGGCGGCCGGGGTGGTCGCGGCGGCGGAGCGCGCCCTCGCCGGGCTGCCGCACGGGCACGAGGCCGCGCGGGCCCGGCTCCTGGCCACGATCGCGCTGGAGTCGCGCGGCGCCCGGGACGACCGGGGACGCGAGGCGGCGCGGGAGGCGGAGCGGATCGCCCGCGACCTGGACGATCCGGCCCTGCTGGCCTTCGCGCTGAACGGCGCGTTCATGCAGGCGTTCGACCGGGCGTGGCTGGCGCCGCGCCGGGACGGGATCGGCGCCGAACTGGTGGATTTGGCGGAGCGGGGCGGCCTTTCGAGCTACGAGGTGCTCGGGCACCTCGTCCGGCTCCAGGCCCGCGGCGCGCTCGGAGACTTCGGCGCGGCCGACCGGCACGCGGCCGCCGCCGACCGCCTGGCCGAGCGGCACGAGCGTCCGCTGGTCGGGGTGTTCACGACGTGGTACCGGGCACTGCGGCTCACCGCGTCCGGCGGGGCGTCGTTCGAGGAGGCGGAGGCCGCCTACCGGCGCGCCGCCGGACACATGCGGGGGTGCGGGATGCCCGGCCTTGAGGGTGGTCTGCCACCGCTCGCCCTCCTCTGCCTGCGCGTTCAGCACGGGCGGCCCGCGCAGACCGAGCCCGCCGACTGGGGGCCGTACGAACCCTGGGCGCGTCCCTTGGTGCTACTGGCCCGCGGCCTTCACGGCGAGGCCGCCTCGGCGGTGCGGGACGTCCCCGACCCGCCTCGGGACCTCCTGCTAGAGGCCCTGTGGTGCCTCACCGCGCAGGCCGCCATCGCCGTCGACGACCGGGAGGCGATGCGGCGCGCGCACGCCGCCCTCGCCCCGGCCGCGGGTGAGCTTGCGGGCGCGCAGAGCGGGCTGCTCACCCTGGGCCCGGTCTCCCGCCACCTGGACGAACTCGCCGCCGCCCTCGGCGAATAACCCTCACGCAGGCGCCCGCCATTTTCGGATAACCGCCGAGCCTCGCCACCGTTCGTCGGTTAAGGTGGGCGCATGACGACTTCCAGTGGACAGGTGATGATGCCCCGCTCGCGGGGTCGCTGACGCTGGACGTTTCCGAGGCCCTGTGCGCGGGGCCTCTTTTCTTTTGGGGCTCCGTTCCCTTTCGGAGGTTCCCATGGACGTTTATCTCACCACGACCATTCCGTACGTCAACGCCCGCCCGCATCTGGGATTCGCGTTGGAGCTCGTCCAGGCTGACGTCCTCGCGCGGCACTTCCGACGGAGCGGGAAGGTCAGGCTCCAGGCGGGCACGGACGACAACTCGCTGAACAGTGTCCTCGCCGCAGAGGCCGCGGGCGTCGGCGTGCAGGAGTTCGTGGACGGCCTGGCTGAGGAGTTCGTCGGCCTGGCCGAGCCGCTGTCGCTGTCGTTCGACGACTTCATCCGCACCAGCCGGGACCCGAGGCATCCGGCGGGCGTCGAGCGGTTGTGGCGCGCCTGCGCCGAGTCGGGGGACCTGTACCGCCGCCATTATGAGGGCCTGTACTGCGTCGGCTGCGAGCAGTTCTACGCGGAGGCGGAACTGGTCGACGGCCGCTGTCCCGACCATCGGAGGGTCCCGCAGCGGATATCCGAGGAGAACTGGTTCTTCCGGCTCTCGCGGTACGCCGACCGGCTGCACGACCTGATCTCCTCCGGAAGGCTCCGGATCGAGCCCGCCGAACGGCGCAACGAGGTCCTCTCCTTCATCGCGGGCGGGCTGGAGGACTTCTCCGTCTCGCGGTCCACCGAACGCGCCCGGGGCTGGGGGATTCCAGTGCCCGGCGACCCCGGCCAGACCGTCTACGTGTGGTGGGACGCGCTGGGCAACTACGTCACGGCCCTCGGCTACGGGCACGACGGCGAGGACTACCGGCGGTGGTGGGCCGGGGACGCGCGCCGCGTCCACCTCGTCGGGAAGGGCGTCGTGAGGTTCCACGCCGTGTACTGGCCGGCGATGCTGCTGTCCGCCGGGCTGCCGCTGCCGGACGAGGTGCTCGTGCACGGCTACCTCACGGTCGGCGGACGGAAGATCAGCAAGTCCGCGGGCGTGACCGTCGACCCCGTGGAGCTGGTCCGGGAGTTCGGCGTGGACGCGGTGCGGTGGTGGCTGCTGCGGGAGGTCCCGAGGTCGGGCGACGCCGACTTCACCACCGAGCGGCTGGTCGCGCGGGCCGACGACGAGCTGGCCAACGGCCTCGGCAACCTCGTGCAGCGGGTCGTCTCCATGGTGCACCGGTACCGGGACGGGGTCGTCCCGGTCGGCGAGGTCCCCGAGCTCGCCGCGGTGTGCGAGGAGGCTCCGGCGTCCGTGGACGCGGCGCTGGCCGACTTCGACTTCCGCCGGGCGACCGGGGCGGTCTGGCAGGTCGTGGACGAGGCCAACCGCTTCGTCAACCGCGTCCGCCCATGGGAGCTCGCGAAGGCCGGCGATCCGCACCTGGACGCCGTCCTCGCCGGGCTGGTGGACGCCTGCCGGGCGGCCGGTGACCTGCTGGAACCGTTCCTTCCGGACGCGGCGGCCCGCGTCCGGCGGCAGTGCGCGGGCCGGCGGCTCCCCCGGCCGGAGCCGCTCTTCCCGCGCCTCCGCTGACCGGACGAGGGGCCCGGGGGCCGGTGAAGCCCCGGGCCCCTTTCGCAGCGTTTACCTGACGCGGACCTTCGCCATTCCCCCGCCGGGTACGGCGCCAGCGAGAACGACGAGAGGAGACAGGCGCCGTGACGGACGTTGCGCACTTGGGGCCACAGCCGGGGGACGACCGTCCGGTGCTGACCAACCGGCAGGGCCACCCGGTCTACGACAACCAGAACCAGCGGACGGTCGGCTCCCGCGGCCCGGCCACCCTGGAGAACTACCAGTTCCTGGAGAAGATCAGCCACTTCGACCGGGAGCGCATCCCGGAGCGGGTCGTCCACGCGCGCGGCGTGACGGCGTACGGGTTCTTCGAGTCGTACGGGAAGTGGGGCGACGAACCCGTCTCCGCCTACACCCGCGCCGCCCTGTTCCAGGGGGAGGGCAAGCGCACCCCGATCGCGCTGCGGTTCTCCACGGTCATCGGCGGGCGCGACTCGGCGGAGACGGCCCGCGACCCGCGCGGGTTCGCCATCAAGTTCTACACCGAGGAGGGCAACTGGGACCTCGTCGGCAACAACCTGGCGGTCTTCTTCATCAGGGACGCCATCAAGTTCCCCGACGTCATCCACGCGCTCAAGCCCGACCCGGTGACGTTCCGGCAGGAGCCGGCGCGCATCTTCGACTTCATGTCGCAGACGCCGGAGGCGATGCACATGCTCGTCAACCTGTTCAGCCCGCGCGGGATCCCGGCCGACTACCGGCACATGCAGGGCTTCGGCGTGAACACCTACAAGTGGGTGAACCAGGCGGGCGAGACCAAGCTCGTGAAGTACCACTGGATGCCGAAGCAGGGCGTGCGCAGCATGACGGCCGAGGACGCGGCGGCCGTGCAGGCCGGCGACCTCGGGCACGCGACGAAGGACCTGCAGGACGCCATCGACCGCGGCGACTTCCCGGAATGGGAGCTGGTCGTGCAGATGATGGACGACCACGAGCACCCGGAGCTGGACTTCGACCCCTTGGACGACACGAAGGTGTGGCCGGAGAACGACTTCCCGCCGAAGCCGGTCGGGCGGATCGTCCTCGACCGCAACGTGGAGGACGTCTTCGCCGAGAGCGAGCAGATCTCGTTCGGTACCGGCGTCCTGGTCGACGGCCTCGACTTCTCTGACGACAAGATGCTCGTCGGGCGGACGTTCTCCTACAGCGACACCCAGCGCCACCGCGTGGGTCCGAACTACCTCCAACTGCCCGTCAACCGAGCAAAGGGCGCCCACGTGCGGACGAACCAGCGCGACGGGCAGATGACCTACCACGTGGACGCCGCCGGGGCGAACCCGCACGTGAACTACGAGCCGTCCATCACCGGCGGTCTGCGCGAGGCCGAGTACCCGACGCACGACGAGCAGGGCCCGGAGATCACGGGACGGCTCACCCGCAAGCGCATCGCCCGCGCGAACGACTACGAGCAGGCGGGCCAGCGCTACCTGCTGATGGAGGAGTGGGAGCGCGACGACCTGGTGCGCAACTTCATCGAGCAGATCTCGCAGTGCGCGCGGGCCGTCCAGGAGCGCATGGTGTGGCACTTCCTGCTCGTCGAAGACGACCTCGGGCTGCGCGTCGGCGAGGGGCTCGGCATCGCGCCCGACGACGTCAGGCACGTCGGCCCGCTGCCCGGGCAGGACCTCACCGACGAGGACCAGCAGCGACTGAAGAACCTCGGCCAGAACGGCTCGCGGGACGTCGAGGGCCTGAAGATGACGCACTGCGTCTCCAACGAGAGAGCCGTCCGACGCCGCTGAGTTTCAACAGTCCCGGCCCACTTCGCTCGCCTAGCGGCTCGCTACGTGACCGTGCCTGGGCGAACGCGGCATCGCTTCGCGATCTGCCCGGTTCCGCTCGCCTCCGGCTTCGCTCCACCGGGCCGGTCACGCGTTCGCGCGCGTGGCCGAGGCGTTAGTTCTCGGAGACCAGGGTGTAGAAGCGGCAGACCGCGTCGCGGCGTCCGGCGCGGTGGTGGCCTTCGACGGCGGCCTGCACTATCCGGCACTCGGCGCTGAACGCCTTCTCCATGACGTCGATGTACTCGGCCGTGGGCGGGTAGAGGCGGGCGGCGGCGCCGGCCGTGCGGCGGATGAGGACGCGGGCGCCGGTGCGCAGCGCGGACTCGAAGTGGCGGAGGTCCTGCCCGGCGCGGGCCTCGCTGGCGCCGAGGGCGCGGAACGCGTCGAGGACGGCGCCGGTCTCGCGGGCGCCGGTGTAGGCGGCGAGGGCGTCCCGGACGAGGGCGAGGATCTCGCGCGGCCGCAGGTGCGTGTAGGCGGGGACGCGCTCGGCGATCTCACCGGCGACCTCGGCGGTGATCTCGTCGAGGCGGTCGGTGAGGAACTGGTCCAGAGTGGGCTGCACGACGCGTCCCCTCTCGTTGCTCGTCCCCGGTCGCGACCGGGAGCGTTGGCCGAGAGCACACCGATCCGGGCGGATGCGGTGAGGTTATGTTACCGACGCGTAGGTCGAATTCGCTGCCCCATTTCGCGAAATATCGTTAAGCGGGGTTGGCGGCCCGCCCCTCCGTGCTCAGGAGGACGATCGTGCCCCCGTGGGCGGACGCGAGGAGCGGGCGGCGGTCCGGTGCCAGGGCGGCGCGGACACCGGCGAGGGAGGCGGCACCGCAGGGCCCGGCCGGAACCCCGAGAGCGCCCAGGTCGCGCGCCGCATGGGCCGTGGACGCGTCGGTGACCGCCACGGCGGCGTCCAAGCCGGAGCGTAGGACGGGCCAGGCGAGAGTCGACGGGGTCGCGCAGTTCAGGCCCGCCATGGTGGTCGAGCCCGTCTCGACGGTCAAAGGCCTGTCGTGATGGAGGCTCGCCAATACGCATGGCGCGGCATCGGGTTCGACGGAGAGCAACGTAGGGGCGGGCCCTCTGGAGCGGTAGTGGGTCACAGCCGCCTGGGCCAACGACCCCACGCCCACTGGGATGGCTACAAGACCCGCTGGGGCGGCTCCAGCGTCAGCGAGTTGTTCGTCGATCTCGGTGAAGAGGGTGGAGTAGCCCTCGACGATCCACTGCGGCAGGCGCTCGTAACCGGGCCAGGCGGTGTCCTGGACGAGCAGCGCCGACGGATCGGACGCCGCGGCCCCGGCGGCGGTGCGCACCGCCTCGTCGTAGGGCGCCGGTACCTCGGTCACGGCCGCGCCCTCCGCCTTGATCGCGGTCACCGCGTCCGGGTGGACGCCGTGCGGGACGAAGACGTCCGCCGGAAGCCCCAGCAGCCGGGCCATCGCCGCGACCGCCCGGCCGTGGTTGCCGTCCGTCGCCGTGACGAGCCGGACGTCCGGCCGCAGGGAGCGCAGCCTCGCGAGGGACGCCTCGGCGGGCGCGAGGTCCAGGTGGTCGCAGAGTGCCCGGTACACGCCCCACGAGGCACCGAGGATCTTGAAGGCGGGCAGGCCGAGGCGCCTCGACTCGTCCTTGACGAACACCCGCCGGGCGCCGAGTTCGTCCGCCAGGGACGGCAGTTCCACGAGCGGCGTCGGGGCGTGGCCGGGGAGCGTCCTGTGGAAGGCGGCGACGTCGCGCGGCGCGGGCGGGCAGGTCCAGTCGCGCGGCGCGGGCGGGCAGGTCCAGTCGCGTGCCGCCGGGCGGGCGAACCAGGAGGAACGGGCTAGCGAGGCGGGGGCCGTGACCATGGCGAACACGGTGCCGCACGAACGTCCGATCGGTCCAGCAAAGGTTTCCGAGCAATAATCGTCACTTGAACCGATGAATGGAGGTGGCCATGCTGGATCTGCACCGGCTCCGGCTCCTGCGCGAGCTGAAGCACCGGGGGACGCTCGCCGCCGTCGCCGAGGCCCTCTCCTACAGCCCGTCCTCGATCTCGCAGCAGCTGTCGGTCCTGGAGAAGGAGGCCGGGGTGCCGCTGCTGGAGCCGGTGGGCCGCCGCGTCCGGCTGACGGCGCAGGCCGAGATCCTCGTCGCGCACACCGAGGCCGTGCTGGAGCGCCTCGAACGCGCGGAGGCCGACCTCGCCGCCTCCCTGCACGGCATCACGGGGGTGCTGCGGGTCGCCGCGTTCCAGACGGCCGCGCTCGCGCTCGTCCCGGACGCGCTCAGCGTGCTCCGCGACGCCCATCCGCGGCTCCGGATCGAGGTCACCCAGCGGGAGCCCGAGAGCGCCCTGCCCGCCCTGCCGGCCCGCGACTTCGACCTGGTGATCACCGAGGAGTACCCCGGCGACCCGAGCCCGCGCCCGGCGGGCGTCGACCACGAGGAGCTCGGGACGGACGAGATCCGCCTCGCCCTCCCGTCCCGCTCGCCGGACGCGGCCCTGCGCGACCTGGCGGAGACGCCGTGGGTGATGGAGCCGGAGGGCACGGCGTCGCGGCGGTGGGCGACGCGGCTGTGCCGGGAGGCCGGGTTCGAACCGGACGTGCGGTTCGAGTCGACGGACCTGCTGCTGCATCTGCGGCTGGTCGAGCGCGGCCACGCCGCCGCGCTGCTGCCGGGCCTGGTGTGGCAGGGCCGCCCGCCCGCGGTTCCGGTCGTCCGGCTGCCCGAGGAGCACCGGACGCGGCGCCTGTTCACCGCGTCCCGCCGCGGAGGCGGCTCGCACCCGGCCGTGCGCGCCTTCCGCGAAGCGCTCGCGGCCGGATTCCCGGGTGGGCCCTGAGCGGGTATCCACCCGGTAAGGAGCAGGTCAGCGACGTCCCCTGACGGCCTCCTAAGGGTCGGGCATGGGCAGAGAATCGGGGTTTTCCCCTATGGCGATGAATCCAGGCGGCAGGCAGAGTCGTACTCAGAGAGAAGGGTGACGAGGAAGTCTCCCGCCGGAAGAAGGCAGTTCGATGTCGACCACGCCGAGCCTCACCTCGATGACCGCGTCCGACCTCGCCGAGATCCTTTACGCCTCCCCGCTGCAGGAGTCCGACCACCCCTCCGCCGAGCAGGTCCGCACGGCGATCGACGACCGGCTCGGAGCCTGCGGCGGTGACATCTCCGCCTGGGTCGCCGCCGTCGCCCAGGAGGCCGGCGACCACCCGGAGGCGTTCCTGGCCCGGATGCGCTGGGCGCTCACCACCGTGTGCGAGGCCTACCCCGACCTGACCACGACGCCGGCCCGAGGCGCCGCCTGAACCCGGGAGGGACCCATGCGCTCACCGTTCGCCGACCGCCGAGAGGACATCCTCCCGCGCTCGCTCGCCGACCTGATCGCCTCCGAGCCGCCCCACCCGGCCGGCGAGACGCCCCGGCGCCGGCCGCGCCGCACCAGGACCGTCCGGCGCGGCACGTGACCGGCGCGGCACGTGGCCGGCGCGGCACGTGGCCGGCGCGGCACGTGACCGGCGCGCCGGGATCAGTGGCGCGACTTGGTCTTCTTGCTCGTCTTGTGCTTCGACGAGTGCTTCTTCTTGTGGCCGCCTCCGTCCGACTCCCACTCGTACCCGGGGGTGTTGTTCTCGCAGAAGCGGTCGCTGACCGTCGTGTCGGTCGCGTCGTGCTCGCACCAGCGGTCCTGACCGCAGGCGGTCAGCCCGAACGCGGCGACCAGGCCGGCGAGCGCGAGCGCCGCGGAACGGGTCTTCAACATCTTTGGCCTCTCCGGCAGGGGGCTTCGGTGACGACGGGGGATCTGACGTGCGCGAACGCGCGCCCGTTCCCTCGTCGCACGAGAGGTGACGTGGCCGGGACCGGCCGCGAACTATGCTGGCCGCCGTGAGCGATGAGCCGATGGAGGAACAGGGCGGCCAGTCCGGCGCCGGCGCCCGCGAGTACCGCATCGGCGAACTCGCCAAGGCTGCCGGGGTCCCGGTGCGGACCCTGCGGTACTACCAGGAGCGCAAGCTGCTCCCCCCGCCCCGCCGCGAGGGCCGCATCGGCCTGTACTCGGAGGACCACCTCGCCCGCCTCCGCATGATCGGGAACCTGCTGGACCGCGGGCACACCCTGGAGGGCATCCGCGAGCTGCTGGCGGCGTGGGAGCAGGGCCGCGACATCGGCACCGTCCTCGGCGTCGAGAAGGCGGTCACCACCCCGTGGTCGAACGAGGTGCCGGTGACGATGACGCTGGAGGAGCTGACCGCGCTGTTCCCCGGCGAGGTCGGTCCGGAGGCCGTCGAGCGGGCCGTCGAGCTCGGCCACGTCGAGGTGGACGGCGACCGCGTCACCCACTGGAGCCGCCGCCAGCTCGACGCGACGGTGACGCTCGTGCGGGCCGGGGTTCCGCTGGACGCCGTCCTCGCGGCCGGCCAGGAGCTCCAGCGCAGCATGGACGACCTCGCCGCGATGTTCGTCCGGCTGATCACGACGCACGTCGTCGGGCGCCTGGACGAGGCCGCCGACGACCGGCGCCTCGGGTCCCTCACCGAGACCATCGCCCGGCTGCGCCCGGGGGCCCAGGTCACGGTCGAGGCCGGCTTCGCGCGGGCCATGGACCGGCAGGTCCGCGCCGCCATCGACGAGCTGCTCGGCGGCCTGACCACTCCCTGAGCCGTTCTTTACGGGACGCGGGCCGGCGCGCGCCGCGCCCCCGGGCCCTTGATCCTTAGCTTGACCGTGTGTCACGATCCCTCGCCGCTCTGGCGCTCACGGCCGCGCTCCTTCCGGTCGCCCCACCCGCTCGGGCCGCCGCCCCGGACGGGCCGTGCTCGTCGTCCCGGTACCCGAAGGCCGCCGACCGGCTCGGCGCGCGCATCAGGCAGGCGCTGCGCGGCCGGACCGGAACCGAGTCCGTCGCCGTGTACGACCGCGTGCGGGGCATCCGCTGCGCCGTCGCGGCCGGACGGCACTACGACTCGGCGAGCGTCGTCAAGGTCACGATCCTGGGCGCGATGCTGCGCCGGGCGGTCGAGGAGAAGCGGCGGCTGACGGCGACCGAGAAGTCCCGGGCCCGCAGGATGATCACCGTCTCGGACAACGGCGCGGCGTCCGCCCTGTGGCGCTCGACGGGACGCGCCCGCATCGCGCGCTTCATCGACCGGGCCGGCATGACGCGGACCGAACTCGACCCCGGCGGCCGCTGGGGCCTCACCCAGATCACCGCGCACGACGAGCTCGAACTGCTGGGCCGGCTCACCGCGCCGAGCGAGCTCCTGCCGGCCAAGGCCCGCGCCTACGCGCTGAGGCTGATGAACGAGGTCGTCCCGGCGCAGCGATGGGGGACGCCCGCCGGACGTCCCCCCGGCGTGACCTGGCACGTGAAGAACGGCTGGCTGCCGCGCCCCGGAGGGCACTGGCGCGTCCACAGCATCGGCGGCTTCGACGGGCACGGCGAGGACTACATGATCGTGGTCCTCACCCAGGACACCCCGTCCATGGCCTACGGGATCACCACGATCGAGCGCGTCGCCCGCGCCGTCCACGGGACCCTGAACTCCTCGAAACGCCCGGCCGCCCCCGGAAGCCACCCGTCCAGGCCACGCGAGACCGCGAAGGGCCCCATACCGCCGGTCACCTGAGCGGCACGAGAGCCCGCCGCTAAGACTCGGTGTCCGGGCGCTCGCCGATGCTCTGCTCCAAGGCGGTCTCGTAGGCGCGCAGGGCCTTGAGGACCGTGGCGCGTTCGGCCGGGACGAGGTCGCGCATGACGCGCTCCCAGGCGGAGGCGCTGCCGGACAGCCATTGGCTGATCGGCGCGGCGTAGTCGGGGGCGATGGCGACGATGCGGCGGCGCCGGTCGGCGGGGTCGGCGGTGCGCTCCAGGACGCCCGGCCGCGACAGTTCGCTCACCATCAGGCTCACGGTAGTCGGGGCGACCTCCAACCGCGCGGCGAGTTCGTTGACGCTTGCCGGCCCGTCGTACTCCAGGTGGGCGAGCAGCGCGAGGTGGCGCGGCGCCAGGTCGAAGCCCTGGAGCGCCGGGGGGACGGGCAGGCGCTTGGCGCGGCCGACCAGGCGCGGCATGAGCAGCAGCAGGGCGCGGACGGCCTCGTCGACGGCCGGACCGTCCGGTTCGGTGGACATCGGCACCCTCCACAAGTACCTTTGAATCTAAAGTCTTTGTTTCCAAAGAGAACGGACGGCTGTGCCGCACCTGACCGCCCACGTGCCAGAAGACAAGCTGGCGGGCAACGAATCCGAGCTCGTCACCGCCTTCACCGAGGCGATCGTCGGCGTCTACGGCGAATGGGCCCGCGACCTGGCGACCGTCCACCTGTCCGGCGTCCCGGCGGGCCGCTTCGCCCAGGGCGGCAAGCCCGTGGACACGATCGTCTCACTGGTCATGGGCGTCCGCGCCGCCGCCTTCGACCGCCCCGACGCCCCCGAGATCATGGCCTCCCTCGCCGCCGCCCTCACCGACGCGACCACCGCCGTCCTCGGCGAGGACCTCCGCCCTGGCACCACGGTAGAACTCGTACCCTCCCCCCAGGAACACACCTTCGTGGCAGGCGCCCCCGCCCCCTGACCGGCGGAGGCATCGAGGGCGTGCGTCGCGGCCTTCGAGGCCCCCGAACACGCGGTCACAAGGCGATCGGCAAGGCCTGGACCCAGCAGTCGGGGACTTTCGGGGCGAGCTGAGGGCGTCGACCGGCTTGAAAAGGATCTCGACCGTCGTCTCGTGGTTTCGGCCCAGCCCGTCGTTACCGTCCACGCTGCGCAGGAGCAGCTGGCTGTGGCCGGCCGAGTAGGCCTCCATCCAGAAGCGGCGGTCGCTGCGGAAGAGCTCCGCGCCCGGCTGCATCTCATGGTCTCGGTACAGCCAAGTCCCATCGTTCATGAACATGAGGATCCCGACCAGGTGAAGCACCGGTCAACCTTGCTGGTGGCGTGCCCTGGCGGCGGTGCCCCTCCCACGAGATCTCCGGCCGGATATCCCCATGATCCTCCGGGGGTGCTCCGGGATACTGGGGGGATGGTCGACGACGAGCGCTGGAAGGCGCGTTTCCGGGCCGCCCGGATGAGCCTGCCCCGATGGGCGCGTGACGCCCCGAGCCGCAGCATCTACCGCTCGAACCTGAGCGGGACCTGGGAGGTCTACTCCTGGGACCGCGAGACGGGCGAGCAGCGCCAGGTGACCGACCGCCCCAACGGGACGTGGTACGGCACCATCGACCCGACCGGTGAATGGCTGTGGTGGTTCGCCGACACGGACGGGGACGAGTTCGGTGTGTGGAAGCGCGTCCCGTTCGGCGGCACCGAGGCCGCTCCGGCCGTCCCGGAGCTCGAGCCCTCCTATCCGGCCGGGCTGGCGCTCGGGCGCAGCGGTCTCGCCGTCATCGGCCGGACGACCGAGGCGGGCAACACCCTGCACCTCTGCCGGTCCGGGGTCGCACCGGAGGTCCTCTACCACCATGCCGAGGACGCCCACGTCGCCGGCCTCTCGCGGGACGAGTCGCTGATCGCGATCGGGCACAGCGAGCACGGCGACAGCCGCCACATGGCGCTCCGCGTCGTCCGGCAGGACGGCTCCCCGGTCGCCGACCTCTGGGACGGTCCGGGCAAGGGCGTCTACGGTGCCGGTTTCGCTCCTGTCGATGGCGATTCGCGGCTGCTGGTCAACCACGAGCGGCGCGGCCGGGACGAGATGCTCATCTGGGACCCGCTCGCCGGCACCGAGCAGGAGGTCGTCCTCGACCTGCCCGGCGAGATCGGTGCGAGCTGGTACCCGGACGGCGCGGCGCTGCTGATCTCCCACTCGCACGAGGCGCGCGACGAGCTCTACCGCTACGACCTGACCGACGGCGGGCTGACCAGGATCGACACGCCGCGCGGGGTGCTCGGCGGGGCGGACGTCCGGCCGGACGGGACGATCGAGTTCTCCTGGTCGTCGGCCGCCGAGCCGCCGGTGATCCGCTCGACGTCCGGCGCGGTGGTGCTCACCCCGCCCGGGCCCGCGGCGCCGCCGTCCGTCCCGGTCGAGGACGTGTGGGTGGACGGCCCCGCCGGGCGCATCCACGCGCTGGTCAGCAAGCCGGACGGCGACCGGCCCTTCCCGACCGTCTTCGACGTCCACGGCGGACCGACCGCGCAGGACGACGACTCGTTCGTCCCCACCGTGGCCGCCTGGGTCGACCACGGGTTCGCGGTCGTGCGCGTCAACTACCGGGGCTCCACCGGCTACGGTTCCGAATGGCGCGACGCGATCGAAGGGCGCGTCGGCCTCACCGAGCTGGAGGACATCAAGGCCGTCCGCGACTGGGCGGTGGAGTCGGGCCTCGCCGACCCGGAGCGGCTCGTCCTGACCGGCGGGTCGTGGGGCGGGTTCCTCACCCTGCTCGGCATCGGCACCCAGCCGGACGACTGGAGCGTCGCGGTCGCGGCCGTCCCCGTGGCCGACTACGTCGCCGCGTACGAGGACGAGATGGAGAGCCTCCAGGCGTTCGACCGGTCCCTGTTCGGCGGCTCACCGGACGACGTCCCGGAGCGGTACCGCGAGTCGTCCCCCATCACCTACGCCGCGCGGGTCAGGGCGCCGGTGCTGGTCCTGGCGGGGGAGAACGACCCGCGCTGCCCGATCCGGCAGATCGACAACTACCTGGGGAGGCTCGCCGAGCTGGGGCACCCGCACGAGGTGTACCGGTACGACGCGGGCCACGGCTCCCTCGTCGTCGAGGAGCGCATCACCCAGATGGCCGCCGAGATCGGTTTCGCCCGGAAACATCTCGGCATGTCGTGATCTTTCCCCGGGGCGGGCGGGCCGCCGCGCCCGTCCCGGGTTTACAAGATCGAGGCCTCGGGAATTCCTCGATCGGCCGCACGTACCACCGGCACCCCCCGACATCACCTATCGGGGGGACCACACATGCCACGGCCATGCAGCATCCACCGCGCCATGCCGTCCGAGCGCCGCCGGGCACCGGGCGCATCCCGCCACCCGGCGTTCCGCCTGGCCGCCGCGGCGGCGGCCCTGGCCATCGGCGCCGCCATGCTCGCGCTCGTCCCGCCCGGCACGCACGCCCGGGCGCACGCCTCCGCCGGCCCATCGCTCGCGGCCGACGCCGGGCCGCCGTCCCCGGCCAGGCGGCTGCTCACCCCGGCGGCGGCGTCCCCGCCCGAACGGGCCGCCAGGAGCGCCTTGTCCGCGGAGCGAAGACGCGGCGTCCCGCCACGGGACGTCCCGCCGGACCTGCCGGGTTCGCTCCGCCTGGACCACCAGTTCGCCGCGTACGCGCTGCACGCGAGCGGCATCGGCTGGCGGTCCTCCGGGCGCTGCTCCGACAGGACGGTGCGGACCTGCACCTCGTTCGAGGGCATCCGGTGGGGGACGATCCAGGCCCTGGTCGTCTTCGCGGCGGAGAGCGGCTGCGAGATCACCGTCACGGGCGGCACCGAGCACGGCCACGCGGGCGGAACCTACAGCCACGCGAACGGCTACAAGGCCGACATCGCGACCGGGGACTGCGTCGACCGGGCGATACGGCGCTACCCGTCCACCGGCGTGAGGGGCGACGGCGCGCGGCTCCACCGGTCCCCCGAGGGCGTCGTCTTCGCCCGCGAGAAGGACCACTGGGACATCACGGTCAGGCACGGACCTCGCGGATGATGCCCACCAGCTCGCGGGTCACGGACTTGAAGCCGGGGATCCGCGACATCGCGACCATGCGGTTGACCAGCGGGACCGTCCGCTCGACGAGCAGGTAGGTCTTGCGGCAGCCGGGCGAGTTGTCGTGCACCCAGTACAGCACGATGCCCATCGAGTAGATCCACAGCAGCTCGGGCAGTTCCGCCCGGAACTCCTTGTCGATCTTCAGGTCGGAGCCCTCGACGACCTCGCGGTAGATCGCCACGGCCGACTCGCGGGCGGGCCCGGACTCGGCGCTGAACGGGTTGAGCGGGCTGGTCGGCTCGGCCGCGAACTTGAAGAACTTCCCCGCGAACTCGTGGTAGGGGACCATCGTGTCGACCCGGGCCTTCAGGACGCCGAGCAGCCGGGGCGCGAACTCGGTCTCGGCCTCCAGGACGGCGCGGCAGGCGGCGACGTGCTCGTCCTGCAGCTCGTCGTAGTAGGCCTGGATCAGCTCTTCCTTGGACCCGAAGTAGTAGTAGGCGTTGCCGACCGAGACGCCCGCCTCCTTGGCGATCGCCCGCATCGTCGTCTGCTCGTACCCGCGCTCCCGGAACAGCCGCAGCGCCGTCTCGACGATCAGGGCGCGCGTCTGCTCGGACTTCACGGCCTTCGTCTCGGTCACGCATGCCACCCTAAGCCCGAGTACGGCCCGCCGCTCATGCCACGATCCGCCGCGCGCCGCAACCCGGCGCCCCGTATCGGTGTTCACGAGGCATGATCAACACTTTGGAAGCCCTCGAATGCTTCTACGCCGCGGAGGCGGACTACCTGGCCGCCGGCGGCCCCGGCAAGGGGGACTTCTCCGTGATGGCCGCCCATCTCGCCCCGGATGTCGTGATGTACCAGGCACCGAGCCTCCCCTACGGCGGGACGTGGCGCGGCCACGACGGCATGGAGCGCTTCATGGCCGTGATGAGCGGGCTGTGGTCGGATCTGACGTTCCGCGAGCAGCACTGCGCGGTGGACGGCGAGACGGTCGCGGTCCGCAACGAGTGCGTCTTCCGGGCCCGCGCGACCGGGCGGGAGGTGGAGACCTCCGTCCTGCAGTGGATCACGTTGCGGGACGGGCTGGTGAGCGAGTTCCGCCCGTTCTACCTGGACACCGCCGCGATCGTCGCGGCGCTCAGGGGGTGAGGTCGGCGGCGACGAGTTCGGCGATCTGGGCCGTGTTGAGCGCGGCGCCGTTGCGCAGGTTGTCGCCGCAGAGGAAGAGGTCGAGCGCCTTCGGGTCGTCCGGCGAGCGCCGCACCCGCCCCACCCAGACCGGATCGGTGCCGACGACGTCGGCGGGCGTCGGGAACTCCTGCGTCTCCGGGTTGTCGCAGAGGACGACGCCGGGCGACCCGGCGAGGACGGCCTGCGCCTCCCGCCGGTCGACCCGCTCCTCGAAGACCGCGTGGACCGACAGCGAGTGCGCCGTCACCACCGGGACGCGGACGCAGGTCGCCGTCACCCGCAGGTCGCGCAGGCCGAGCACCTTCCTCGACTCCTCGCGGATCTCCAGTTCCTCCGAGCTCCAGCCGCCGTCGCGGACCTCGCCCGCCCACGGCACCACGTTCATCGCCAGCGGCGCCGGGAACGGTCCGGCCTCGCCCACCGCGCAGCGCAGGTCGCCCGCGCGGTTGCCGAGCGTGCGGTCGCCGCCGACCTTCGCCAGCTGCTCGTGCAGCGTGCCGGCGCCCTTCAGCCCGATGCCCGACGCCGCCTGGTAGGACGAGACGACGAGCTCGCGCAACCCGTACCTGCGGTGCAGCGCCCCGACCACCATGATCATCGGCAGCGCGGTGCCACCGGGGCTCGCGACGATCCCGCGCGGCCGCCGGCGCGCCCGCTCCGGGTTCACCTCCGGGACGACGAGCGGCACGTCCGGCGCCATCCGGAACGCTCCGGAACCGTCGACGGCCACGGCGCCGCGCTTCGTCGCGACCGGGACCCACCGCGCGGCCACCGCCTCCGGCACGCAGAACATCGCGAGGTCGACGCCGTCGAACACCCCGGGTGCCAGCGGCGCGACCTCGACGTCCGCGCCGCGCAGCGGCAGCGCCCGCCCCGCCGACCGGGGCGAGGCGACGAGCCGGATCTCCCCGTACACGTCGCGGCGGGTGGACAGCAGGTCGAGCAGGACGGATCCGACGGCCCCCGTGGCCCCGACGACGGCGAGCGTCGGCCCGCCCGTCCCCCTGGTCGTCGCGCCGCGGGCATTCGGGGCCATGGTCGCACCCACCCTCTCGCCGTCGAGTCGTGTCCGCACGTCCACACCACTGAACTCCCACCGCGTGCGGCCGGTTCCCCAAAAGACCCTGCCACCGGCGGCGGGCGGCGTCAGCGTCACGCGCCACAGGACGAACACGACAAAGCGGGCCGCACGGATTCCGTGCGGCCCGCCGGGCGTCGGGGTCAGCGGCCGGTGCCGCCGTAGACGACGGCCTCGACCTGCTCGGCGTCCAGGTCGAACGCGCGGTGCGCGGCGGCGACCGCCGTGTCGATGTCGTCCTGGGCGACGACGACCGAGATCCGGATCTCCGAGGTCGAGATCATCTCGATGTTCACGCCGGCCTCGGCGATCGCGCTGAACAGCGACGCGGTGACGCCCGGGTGCGAGCGCATCCCCGCGCCGATCAGCGACACCTTGCCGATGCGGTCGTCGTAGCGGAGCGACTCGAAGCCGATCTTCTCCTTGAGCTTGTTCAGCGCGGTGAGCGCGCTCTGCCCGTCGGTGGACGGCAGCGTGAAGGAGATGTCGGTGCGCCCGGTCGACGCCGCCGAGACGTTCTGCACGATCATGTCGATGTTGATCTCGGCCTCGGACAGCACCGTGAAGATCGTGGCGGCCTCACCCACCTTGTCCGGCACGCCCACCACGGTGATCTTGGCCTCGCTCCGGTCGTGCGCGACGCCGGAGATGATCGCCTGCTCCATGTCCTGTCCTTCGATCTCGCTGCTGTCGACGACCCACGTGCCCACCTTCTGGCTGAACGAGGACCGCACATGGATCGGGATGTTGTAGCGGCGCGCGTACTCGACGCAGCGCAGATGCAGGATCTTCGCCCCGCTCGCCGCCATCTCCAGCATCTCCTCGTAGGAGATCTTCGGGATCTTGCGGGCGGCCTGCACGATGCGCGGGTCGGCGGTGAAGACGCCGTCGACGTCGGAGTAGATCTCGCAGACGTCGGCGTCCAGGGCCGCCGCGAGCGCGACGGCCGTGGTGTCGGACCCGCCGCGGCCGAGGGTCGTGATGTCCTTGGTCCCCTGCGAGACGCCCTGGAACCCGGCCACGATGCAGATCGAGCCGCCGTCCAGCGCGGTCCGGATCCGTCCCGGCGTCACGTCGATGATCTTGGCTTTGCCGTGCGAGCCGTCGGTGATCACACCGGCCTGGGAGCCGGTGAACGAGCGGGCCTCGTGGCCCAGGTTCGCGATGGCCATGGCCAGCAGCGCCATCGAGATCCGCTCGCCGGCGGTGAGCAGCATGTCCAGCTCACGGCCGGGCGGCAGGGGGCTGACCTGCTTGGCCATGTCGATGAGGTCATCCGTCGTGTCGCCCATGGCGGAGACCACGACGACCACGTCGTTGCCCGCCTTCTTCGTCGCGACGATGCGCTGGGCGACCCGCTTGACGCCTTCGGCGTCTGCGACGGAGGAGCCACCGTACTTCTGCACGACAAGAGCCACGGGTGGGCGCTCCTCGAATCGGGGTCAGGCGTTCTGCTCGTCGAGTCTACAGAGCCGCACACGATGGATCACGACCAGGTAACCCTCCCACCAGCACCAGCACACAACGGGCCCCCACGCTTACTTCGCCCGGCCTCCAGCCCGGCCGCCCCCGTCCAGGTACGAGGCGCCGATGTCGGTGATGTCCGTTCCGGCATGCCCGGGCTTTCTCAAGGGGAGGAGTCCGGACATGGGAGCCGGTCGGCAGGCTCCTGGAACGGCGGGCTCTTCACGGACGCGCCCGCCCGCATCACAAAGGCCATCGCCGAGCCGCGGACGCATGACGGCGCCTCGCTCCTGCCCGCAGGCGGGCCGCCGGATGTTCGTACCGGGTCCCGCCCAAAAGAGGGGATCCCATGGGGACAGCGAACGACGACGTTCACTGCGCCATGGCGCGTCATGTCGCCTTGGCCCTCTGGACGATGCCGGTGCTGGCCGCTCTCCTGAGCGTGCCGCTCGCCCTTGGGGTGGACGGGACGACAGGCGCCAAGATCGGCGTGGGCGCGGTGGCGATCCTCGTCTTCGCCGCCTCCTTCATGAGCGGCGGCGCGTTCGGCTTCCTCTTCGGGTTGCCCCGCGCGCGCCTCGTCGACCAGATGACCAGGGACGGCACCCGGCCGAGCGGCCACTTCCTGGCGAACGCGAACCTGGCCCGCATCTCCGACTGGGTCACGACCATCATCGTCGGCCTGACGCTGGTCAACCTGCGGTCCCTCGTGGGCTCGCTGGGACGGCTCGGCGCGAACCTCAAGGTCCCGCTGGGCAACGCGCCGTACTCCGCTGCGGCCGGAATCGCCCTCGTGCTGGTAGGGACGCCCGCCGGATTCCTGCTGGCGTTCCTGTGGACCACCATCCGCATGCGCGCGCTTCTGGAAGAACTCGATGAGGAGGGGCAGGAAGGTAAGGAAGTCGTCCCGGACCTGAAGAGCGAGACCCTCGCCAGGGCCGGGAGCATAGTCCGCTCCAAGGCGCCGGGCCTGCGAGGCGCGCCCCGGCGCCTCGTCACCCGGACCTTGCGCCGGTGGGACGGCAAGCTGCGCAAGTGGGGAGACGCGCTGCGCAAGCGGGACCGTGCCCATCCCCCCGTCCCGCCGGGGAAAGGGGCGTCGAAGCACGACCGCGATAACACGCCGCCCGCTGGGTGAGGGTGAGGGCACGCCGCCCGGACGTGGCGCGTCGTTCAGCCGTGGGCTCGGGCTCGCAACCGCCCGGCGAAGGCCCCCAGGTCGGCTTGCTCCCGGTCGGAGGTCTCGATCGTGTGCGGCCGCATCGTCACGTGGTGGGCATGGTGCCCGTCAGCGGCGGGCGGGGTCGGTGGACAGCTCGGAGAGGTTCATCGCCATCGCCCGGTGGACGGCGGGGATCCAGTCGAGGGTGCGCAGCAGGGTGTTGCGCATCCCGCGCAGCACCGGGCTGCCCGTGGTCGCGACGTGGGTCATCCTGTCGGTGAACGCGACGACCTGCTCGGCGATGGGGCGGCGCTCGGCCTCGTACTCGTCCAGCACGGAGTCGGGCGCGCCTTCGCCCAGGACGGCGGCGAGCTTGCCCGCGAGGTTGAGGGCGTCCTGGATACCGGTGTTCATGCCCTGCCCGCCCGCCGGGCTGTGGACGTGGGCGGAGTCGCCGGCCAGCAGGACGCGTCCCGCGCGGTAGTGCGCCGCCAGCCTGTGGTGGACGCGGAAACGGGAGCTCCACACGACGTCCTTGACCAGCGCCGGGTGCTGCCTGGGGCCGCGCGCGTCCAGGAGCGTCTGGACGTCGGCGGCGGTCGGGGTCTCGGGCGCCTCGTCGACCGTGGCGACGATGCGGTGCCGCCCGCCGGGCAGCGGCGCGACGACCGTGACGCCTTCCGCCGAGAAGAACAGCATGACCTCCTCGCTGCCGCCGGCCCAGTCCAGGTGGACGTCGGCGAGGACGAACGACTGCGGGTAGGCGTCCCCCTCGAAGGCGATCCCGGCGTGCTCGCGGACGGCGCTGTGCATCCCGTCCGTCCCGACCGCGTAGGCGGCGCGGATCCGGCCGCCGTCGGCCAGGGTGGCGGTCACCCCTTCTCCGTCCTGCTCCAGGCCCGTCACCTCGAACGGCCGGTGCACGAGGCCGCCCGCCTCCTTCAGCCGTCCGAGCAGGATCTCCTCGGTGACGTTCTGCGGGACGAGCAGCGTGTAGGGGAAGTCGGTCGGCAGGTCGCCGAACTCGACGGTGAGCAGGACGCGGTCCCGCTCCCGGACGGTGAAGCGCGGCACGATGATCCCGCGCTCGACCAGCGCGTCGGTCGCCTTGATCTCGCGCAGCGCCTCCAGCGTGCGGGCATGGACCACGGCCGCCCGGGAGGTGTTCGCGCCCTCCGCCGCCCGGTCCACCAGGACGGTGTCCACCCCCTTCTGCCGCAGCGACGCGGCGAGGGCGAGGCCCGCGGGACCCGCGCCGACCACGAGCACACCGGTGGACTCCGGAACAGCGTTCATGTTCACTCCCGTTGCCAATGCCCGTTTGCCAACAGTTGATGGCCAACTGATGTTGGAACTCTAGACCGTCATCCCCCTGTTTGCCAACGCTTGATGGCATATGTTGGCGGGCATGGCTTTCACCGAGCGTTCGGCGGCGACCCGGACGGCGATCCTGGACGCGGCCCGGCACCGGTTCGCCGAGGACGGCTACGAGCGCACGACGATCCGGGCGATCGCGGCGGACGCCGACATCGACCCGTCCATGGTCATCCGGTACTTCGGGAGCAAGGCCGAGCTCTACGCCGCGGCCTCGGCCATCGACCTCGCCGTCCCCGACCTCGGCGAGGCCGACGACGCGGCGGCCGCCTACATCCAGTCGTTCCTGGCCCGCTGGGAGGCCGCCGAGAACACCGCCGAGACCGTCCTGCTGCGCACGGCCCCCACCCATCCCGACGCGGCGGCCCGCGTCCAGGCCATCTTCGACAAGGAGATCGTCCCCGCCCTGGAGAAGGCCCTGCCGGACGACCCCGCCGTCCGCGAACGCGCCGCCCTGCTCCTGAGCCAGACTCTCGGCATCGCCTACGGCCGCTACCTGCTGGGCATCGAACCCCTGGCGTCCATGGACGTCCGCGAGATCGCCGCGATGGCCGCCCAGGCAGCCAAGGTCCCCCTCCACGCCCGCCGCGACTGAGGCGGCGCACTTTTCGATCAAGGTGTAGGCGAAGCGGCCCTGCCGGACATCTCTGGGCGACACCGACCCGAGAGAAGGGAGCCGGCGTGCCGGATCCAGACGGGGAGTTCACCCGGTTGTGGGACGCGCACTACGACGACGTGCTCAGGTACGCGGCGCGTCGGACCGACCACGACACGGCCCGGGACATCGCCGCGGAGACGTTCCTGGTCGCCTGGCGGCGCCGGGATGACATCCCGCCAGACCGCCCGTTCCCCTGGCTGCTGAACGTCGCCCGCAACGTCCTCGCCAACGAGATGCGGAGCCGCCGGCGGCGCACCCGGTTGTGGAACCGGCTGCGCGGCGACGGCCCGCACGCCCCGGCCGCCGACGAGGCGTCCGGGCTGGCCGAGGGCGGCCGCATCACCGCCGCGCTCGGCCGCCTGCCGGCCCGCGACCGCGAGGTCCTCCAGCTCGTCGGCTGGGACGGTCTCGACGCCCAGGCCGCGGCGACCGCGGCGGGGTGCTCGGTCAAGACGTTCTCCGTGCGCCTGCACCGCGCCCGGCGCCGCCTGACCGCCGCTCTCGCCGAGATCGACGCCGCCGACCGCCCCGCGCCCGCCGCCCATCTGCAGAGGAGCCCCCAGGCATGAACGACCTCCACGAAGTCCGCCGCATCATGGCCCCGGCCGACCCCTGCCCGCCCGGCGCCTTCGACGGCGCCGCCCACGACCCGGCCGGACGCGCCGCCTTCGAGCGGATCACCGCGTCGGCGGCCCGCCGCGGCGGGCCGTCCCGCCGGACGACGTTCCGCCTCGTCGCCGCGGGAGGCGTCGCCGGGGCGCTCATCGCAGGCACCGTCGTCGCCACGGGCGGCGGCGACGGCGGCCGGCACCCGGCGCCCGTGGCGGCGACGGAGGCGGAGCAGGTGCTGAACGTCGCCGCGACGTTCGCGCTGAAGCAGCCGTTCACCGCGCCGCGTTCCGACCAATGGGTCTACACCGAGACCATCTACCGGCGCAGCGCAGTCCCCGGCCGTAGCCAGGTCGTCAAGCCGGGGTCACCGCTGACGAAGCAGGTCGACCGGCAGTGGGTCCGAGCGGACGGCAGGCGCATGGCGGATTACGACCACGGCAAGCTCGTCACCTCCGCCACGGGCGGGGGGATGCCGCCGATCGACTACGCCACCGTCGCCAAGCTGCCCACCGACCCGGACGAAATGCTGAGCTGGGCCCTGAAGGCGGGATCGCCGCGCCCCCGTGACACGAGGGCGTTCCAGCTGCTCGGGTCACTGCTGCTGAACAACGGCGCGCTGCCCCCCGCCCAGACCGCCGCCGCCTACCGCGCGATGGCCAGGATCCCCGGCGTCACCGTGAACCGGAACGCCAAGGACGGGGCGGGGCACAAGGCGATCTCGGTCTCGTTCCTCATCGAGGGCTGGGCGAACGAGGAGGTGCTCCTGGACCCGTCCACCTACGCCTACCGGGGCCACCGCACCACCATCGCCCGTGATCAGACCATGCCGGACGGAGGACGCTTCCTGAAGGGCGCCGTCGAGAGCTGGTCCGTCCGCCTGGCCACGGGCGTCGTCGACCGCCCCGGCCAACGCCCCTGACATCCCCCAGACGAGGGTCGTCCGGTCAGTGCCCCGGACGACCCTCGCCCCTGTCCGGGCCGGTTCGGTCCTCCGCGTGACCGTGTCCTATAGCGGGCGCATCGAGTATGGGGTGCCCGATCCGGTCGCTAGGGCGATGCAGGATGAGGTCACTGGGGCGATCATCTGGGTGGACTGATGGAACCGCAGTATCTGGGTGAGCTCGCTGAGGCGCTGGTGACGCGGGGGTTGCTCTTCCGTAAGCGCTATGGGGCGTTCCCGGCCACTGTCGAGATCTTCCCGACGGACCACCCTTCGGTGGGGTCAGGCGTCTATGTAAAGGCAGGCGTTGGCGGGGTGCCGTGGTTCATCTCGGTCATCGGTGGTCCGCTGCGTCCTTGCCATGACCCGGTGGGGGCGGGTGAGGCGGTGACCGAGCTGATGGGAGAGCTGATGGGCGCGTTCGACGAGTTGCCGAGGGTTCGCCGGGGGCCGCTGCCGTCCCTGTACGCGGCGCTGAGGCGGCGGGCCCCGCAGATCGCGGCGGCGCGACCGGACGGCGGCGGATTACTGCACGTCTCCTACCGGGGGCAGGAGGCGCAGGTCGCCTGGGACGACGACCTCGAGCAGTACGCGTGGCGTCGCGGGGGGAGCGGGCAGATCGGCTCGGATGCCGAGAAGGCGGCCGAGCTGATCGCGTGGGCGCTGGGCGCGCGGACAGGGCCCGCCGCGTCCGGCTAGACGGGAAGGGTCCGGCCAGGCCGGGAGCGCGTTCGGATCAGGCGGGACGCGTTCGGGTCAGGCGGGGGCGCGGTCGCGGCAGATGGGAGCGCGGTCGCGGCATGGGAGCGCGGTCGAGGGGGCGTGGGCCGGTCAGGCTGGGGCGGCCTCTGTCGCTACTTCTGTGGCGACGCTCAGGCGGGCGTCGGCCACGAAGGCGTGCAGGGCGCGGAGCGCGGCGCCGGCGTGGTTGCCCCAGTGGTTGAAGTAGGAGTACTGCCACCACCAGAGGGCCTCCAGGGGACGGTCCTTGTTGTAGTGGCGGAGGCCATGGACGAGGTCGCTGGCGACGTCCACCAAGTCGTCCGACAGGCGGTAGGGGGTCGGCTCGGTGTCCTTGTAGGGATCGAAGACCTCGATGTAGTCGTCCATGGACTGGAGGCGCTCGGCCAGGCCCTGCCGGATCGAGTCGAGGTCGGGGTCGTCGCCCACCTCGGGCTCCCAGTTGTCCGGGAGGATCACGTCGGCGCTGGCACCGAGCTGCGCGCCGGCCAGGATGACCTGCGAAACCTCCAGCAGGAGCAGCGGGATGGTGTGCACCCCGCCATCGCCGCGGGCGACGGCCTCCAGGCCGTTCAGGTAGTTGTCGACGTGGCACGCCACGCGCTCGGCGAGGGCGTTCCAGTCCTGCGGGCTGTTGGTGTCAGACATCGAGCAGCCTCCGTCCTTCGAATGCGCGGCCCAGCGTGACCTCGTCGGCGTACTCGAGGTCGCCACCCACCGGCAGGCCGCTGGCCAGTCGGGTGACCGTGATGCCCATGGGCTTGACCAGCCGGGCGAGGTACGTCGCGGTGGCCTCGCCCTCCAGGTTGGGGTCGGTGGCGAGGATCAGCTCGGTCACCGTCCCGTCCGCGAGGCGCTGCATCAGCTCGCGGATGCGCAGGTCGTCCGGGCCGACGCCCTCGATCGGGCTGATCGCGCCGCCGAGCACGTGGTAGCGGCCGCGGAACTCGCGGGTCTTCTCGATCGCGACGACGTCCTTCGACTCCTCCACCACGCAGATGATGTGGGGGTCGCGGCGCGCGTCACGGCAGATCCGGCATTCCTCTTCTTCTGCGACGTTCCCGCAGGTTTTACAGAAGCGGACCTTGTCCTTGACCTCCTTGAGCGCCTTGCCGAGGCGCTCGACGTCGGCCGGATCGGCGGCGAGGAGATGGAAGGCGATCCGCTGCGCGCTCTTGGGGCCGACGCCGGGCAGCCTGCCCAGCTCGTCGATGAGGTTCTGAACCACCCCTTCGTACAACGGACCCCTCCTTTACTGGTCGTCTGCTGCTCGCGGCCCGGTTTCAGGCGCCGCCGAGGCCGGGGAAGCCGCCGGGGATGCCCCCGCCGCCGCCACCGAGGCCCTGGGCGAGCGGGCCCATCTTCTCCTGCTGGAGCTCCTGCGCCTCGCGGGCGGCGTCGCGGATCGCGGCCAGCACCAGGTCGGCGACCGTCTCCGCCGTGTCGGCCGGGTCGTCGGTGTCGATCGCCTTCGGGTCGATCGACAGGCCCGTGACCTCGCCCTGCCCGTTGACCTTCGCGGTGACGAGCCCGCCGCCGGAGGTCCCCGTCACCTCGGTCTCCGCGAGCTCGCGCTGGGCGTTGAAGAGCTGCTCCTGCATGGCCTGTGCCTGCTGGAGGAGTTCCTGCATGTTCAGCTGACCACCGGGTTCCACGGTGCACTCCCCATTCCGGCCCCCGAGGGCCTTCTCTCTGGCGCTCCGCCAGCCACCGGACGTGCGTCCCACGAGACTACGGGTTCACAGGCCGTTTCGGTAAGCGAGGAGCTCGGCACGCCATTTCGCAAGACGTCCGAGATGTCAGCCCCTCCGGCGGGCTAGTGCGCCGAGTTGTCGATCTCGCGGATGATCTGGCCGCCGAGCTCGCGCTGGATGAGCGCCATCCCGCTCATCTCGGCCTCGGTGCCGTCGGCGTCGGCGTCGCCCTCCGGGTCGACCTCGTCGCTCTCGTCCACGGGCTCGGGCGGCGGCGGGGGCTCGTCCGGCGGCGGGGGCGGGGGCTCCGGGGCCCGGTCCGCCCTGGGCGCGGACGGCTGCGCGGCGGGCTGGAAGAGCGGCCGCGGCTGCGGTGCCGGGTTCGGTGTGGCCGCCCCACCGAACCCCGCGCTAGGGCCCGGCCGGCCCCCCGGCGGTGGGCCGCCGGATCCTCCGCCCACGACGGTCTCGATCCGCCAGTCGACGCCCATCCGCTCCTTGAAGACCTCGCGCAGGACGGCGTCACGGCCGCCGTTGACGAAGCCGAGGCGGCGCCCCTCCGCGTCGAAGCCGAGCGTGAGGACCTTGCCGTCGAGCGACACCGGCTGGACCCCGGACATGATGACCATCCAGGTGGCGCGGCTCTTCTGCTTGACGGCCTCGACGACGTCGGGCCACAGGCGCTGGATGGTGGAGAAGTCCGCTCCTCCGGTCGCGCCGGCGGACGCCGGGGGTGCGGGCGCTCTGGAGGGTGCGGGCGGTGCGGTGGGCGCCGGTCGTGCGGAGGCCGCAGCCGGTGCGGCGGTGGGCTGGGCGGACGCGGGCGGTGCGGCGGTGGCCGGGTCGGACGCGGGCGGTGCGGTGGCCGGGGTGGCCGAGGTGGATCCGCGGTTATCCACAGAACCGGGTTCTGCGTTCGCCGTGGTGGGGTGGGGGTTGACACTGGAAGTGGGGTCGGCCCCCCGGGAGGGAGGGGACTGGGTTCCGGGGGTTTGCGAACCGGTGCCGTTCTGAGACGAGGTCGCCCCCGCCTGGCCCGGCGTTCCCTGCGCCGTGTCCCCTTGTCCGTAGGCGCCCGGCGCCGCCCCGTCAGGACCGGACGTCCCTTCGGTCGCACCGCCGTGCCCGGACGCTCCCCGCGCCGCGCCGTCCTGCCCCGAAGATCCTTGCCCGGAGCCGCCCCGCCCCGGCGCCTGCCCGGAAGCCGGAGCAGCGGACGCGAAGGCCTGCGCCAAACGGTCACCACCCTGGCCGCCGCCGGCCCCGGCCTGGCCGCCACCGCCGGCACCGAAGCCCCCCTGGGAGGCCTGGCGCTCCAGCCGGTCGAGGCGGGCGAACATGGACGCCTCGTCCTCATAGGCGGCCGGCAGAAGGATCCGGGCGCAGATCAGCTCCAGCAGCAGCCGCGGCGACGTGGCGCCGCGCATCTCGGTGAGGCCGGTGTGCAGCAGATCGGCGGCGCGGGTCAGCTCCCCGGGGCCCATCGAGGACGCCTGGCGCCGCATCTGCTCCAGCTCGTCGGGCGGGACGTTCAGCAGCCCGGTGCCCCCGGCCTCCGGGACGTTCGACAGGATCACCAGGTCGCGGACGCGCTCCAGCAGGTCGGCGGTGAAGCGTCGCGGGTCCTGGCCGCTCTCGATCACGCGGTCGACCGCGGCGAACACGGCGGCGCCGTCCCGGCCCGCGAAGGCCGCGATCACCTCGTCCAGCAGCGCGGAGTCGGTGTAGCCGAGCAGCGACACGGCCCGCGCGTACGTGATGCCCTTCTCGTCCGATCCGGCGAGGAGCTGGTCCAGGATCGACAGCGTGTCGCGCGCGGAACCCGCCCCGGCCCGCACGGCCAGCGGCAGCGCGGACGCCTCGTACGGCACGTCCTCGCTCCGCAGGATCTCCTCGACGAGATCTTGCAGGACGCCCGGCGGGATCAGGCGGAACGGGTAGTGGTGGGTCCGGGACCGGATCGTCCCGATGACCTTCTCCGGCTCCGTCGTCGCGAAGACGAACTTCAGGTGCGGCGGCGGCTCCTCGACGAGCTTCAGCAGCGCGTTGAAGCCCTCGCGGGTGACCATGTGCGCCTCGTCGATGATGTACACCTTGAAGCGCGCCGAGACCGGGGCGAAGAAGGCCCGTTCCCGCAGGTCGCGGGCGTCGTCCACACCACCGTGGGACGCGGCGTCGATCTCGATCACGTCGATGTGCCCGGTGCCGGACGGCCCGAGCGCGACGCACGAGTCGCACTTGCCGCACGGGTCGGGGGTCGGCCCCTGCTCGCAGTTCAGCGAGCGGGCGAGGATCCGGGCGCTGGACGTCTTGCCGCACCCGCGCGGCCCGCTGAACAGGTACGCGTGGTTGATCCGGCCGTTGCGCAGCGCCTGCTGGAGGGGCTCTGCGACGTGCTCCTGCCCCTTCAGCTCGGCGAACGTCGCTGGCCGGTACTTGCGGTACAGAGCCAGACTCATCGGGGGTCCGCCCTCCCTCGAGAAGCAGAGCGTCAGAAAGCGCCGTGTCGCCGTGGACCGGTCAAAGCGGACCGGTCGCCGTCAAACCAAGGGACCCCCCGCACACCCGCCAGAGCCTGCTTATCCTTGCTGCCTTCCGGCCCTGGGGAGGTTCACAGGGTGACGCCGTGCGAGGGGTCTTGCCCAAAGTCTATGGCATCCCCGACCCAGGATCGCCACGCTTTCCGGCGTAGTCTCCGCCCCATGCCCGCCTCTCCCCAGGACACGCTCCTGCACATCGCCGAACGAACCCGCTGGGAATCCGCCCGGAGCACGGGCGTGGCGTACGCCATGTCCACCCTGGGCCGGACCATTGACGAGGAGGGCTTCATCCACTGCTCGTCCGACATGGCCCAAGTGGAGGGCGTCCTAGGCCGCTTCTACGGCGCCGTCCCCCGCGAGGACCTGGTCCTGCTGGTGATCGACGTGTCCCGCCTCGACGCGCCCGTCCGCTATGAACCAGCCGGGGACGAGATGTTCCCCCACGTCTACGGACCGCTCCCGGTCGGCGCCGTAATTGAGGTCAGGTCACTCCCCGAGAACCGGTAGGATTCCCCGTGGAGGATTCGCCTAGTGGCCTAGGGCGCACGCTTGGAAAGCGTGTTGCGTGCAAGCGCTCGCGAGTTCGAATCTCGCATCCTCCGCCACACCGAGGCCGGTGCCCGACGCGGGCACCGGCCTTTCGCGTGTCCGGACACGCTCACTGGCCCAGGGGGGAGATCGGGCGCTCGAAGAAGGTCTCCAGGACGACGGTCGCCTTCGTGCCGTTGACGCCCTGGATCTCGTAGAGGCGCCGCAGGACGTCCTGGAGACGGCTGGTGGTCGACGTGCGGACCTTGACGAGGACGGACGCGCTGCCCGCGACCACGTGGGCCTCCTGGACCTCCGGTATGGCGGCGAACTCGGCCGCGCGGTCGCCCATCCAGACCGAGGAGTCGATCAGGGCGAAGGCCAGCACGCCCTGCCCGAGCGCGGCCGGCTCCACGTCCACGCTCGTCCGCAGGATGACGCCGCGCTCGCGCATCTTCCGGACGCGTTCGTGGACGGCTCCGGCCGACAGGCCGACCGCCGTACCGAGCGCGGCGTAGGACCGGGTGGCGTCCTGCTGGAGGAGCTCCAGCAACCGACGATCGATGTCATCCACGTTCTTCACGAGATGACTGTATCGCGTACGATCATCCGGAAGTTGTCATGAACAGTATTCAGTCAGAGCGGTTCGAGGGAGAACCATGCCCAAGGAATCGGTCGACGGGGCATACGAGGTTCTGGACGACCGCTTCCGCACCGGACGTTGCCGCCACGGCGACCAGCACCTCGAAGGCCTCCACTCGGGCTCCCGCTTGGCGGACCGCGCCGCGCAGGCTGCGATCATGAAGATCGGCATCGCGGCGGGGGCCACGGCCGACATCGACTCGGTGGAGCCCTTGCGGCCGGGGATGCTCGAACATCATCGCGACGCGATCGGAGCGCTCCTCCGGGCACAGGGTCGTCGCGGTCGGGGAGGGCGGCCGGGGGGTCAGGTCCCCGTGCGGGCGGTGCCGGCAGGTGCTCCTCGACTACTTCCCGTCCATCCTCGTCATCGTCGGCATGGGCGGTGGCCTGCGCGCCGTGCCCGTGGCCGAGTTGCTCCCCGCCGCCTACACATGGTCCGACCATGAGGAGTGAACCGCGCCGCCCCGGAGGACCGGCATTTAGTCACGGGCGGGTTGACCTGGGCGGTAACTGGTTTACCGGATCCGCCAAGTGGAGTGACGCATGTTGTTGAGCTGCCTTCTCCGCGCACTTGCGAGCCCTTAGACTCGAAGGGTGATCTTCAAGGCGGTGGGTGAGGGAAGGCCCTATCCGGAGCACGGTCTCTCGTCCCGGGACTGGGCCAAGCTCCCTCCTCGGCAGGTCCGCCTCGACCAGCTCATCAGCACCAAGCGGGAGATGGACCTCCAGTCGCTGCTGTCGAAGGACTCCACCTTCTACGGCGACCTGTTCCCCCACGTGGTCCAGTGGAAGGGCGAGCTCTACCTGGAGGACGGTCTGCACCGGGCGCTCCGGGCGGCGCTGCACCAGCGGCAGGTCCTGCACGCGCGCGTCCTCGACCTGGACGCCGTCGACATCTCCTGATCAGCGGGTGCGGGCGGGCTCGGGCGCCGGGAGCGCCTTCGGCTCGACCAGCGGCGCCGGCTCCGCCGGGTGGACGAAGCCGGGGCGCGCGGCCAGCAGGCCCACGACGACCTCGGGTACCACCAGGGCGAGCAGCAGGGCCACCGGAACGTTCCAGCCGCCCGTGGCCTCGTGCAGGACGCCGACCGCGAACGGGCCGGCCGCGGCGAGGAGGTAACCGCCCGTCTGCGCCATCCCGGACAGGGCCGCGGCCACCGAGGGGCTCGGTGAGCGGAGGCTGAGCAGCGTGAAGGCCAGCGGGAACGCGCTGCCGGTGCCGATGCCGAGGATCACGACCCACGCCCATCCGGCGGACGGGGCGAGCAGCAGGCCGACCAGGCCGACCACCATCGTGGCCGCGACGGCGACGACGAGGGGGCGCTGGTCGCGCAGGCGGGCGGCGAACACCGGGACGACGAAGCCCAGCGGGATCCCGACGATCAGCATCGTGGAGACCATCATCCCGGCGGTCGCGGCCGGCCGGCCCGCGTCCTGCATGATCTCCGGCAGCCACGACATGAGCACGTAGAACATCAGCGACGCCAGGCCCATGAACGCGGCGACGGACCAGGCGGTCGGGGAGCGCAGCAGCGATCCACCGGCGCGCGGGGCGGTGACCGGGGCCGTCGGGGCGCGGCGGCCCCGCACGGCGAGCGGGCCCCACACGAGCGCGGCGACCGTCGACGGGACGGCCCAGACGGCGAGCGCGAGGCGCCAGCCGCCCGCCTCGGCCAGCGGCACCGCGAGCCCGGCGGCGATCGCGCCGCTGGCCGCCATGAGCATCATCGCGAGCCCGGTCAGCGAGCCGAGGCGGGTCGGGAACGCGCGCTTGATCACGGCCGGCATGAGGACGTTGCCCATCGCGATCCCCGCCCCGGCGAGGACCGTTCCAAAGAACAGCGACACGGGGGACTGGAGCACCCGCAGCACGATGCCCGTCGTGATCATGATGAGGGAGCCCGCGATGACGGTCTCGGTGCCGAACCGCCGCGCGACGGGCGGCGCGACGGCCGCGAAGACGCCGAGGCACAGCACCGGGAGGGTGGTGAGGACGCCGGCCTCCGCGCCGGACAGCCCGAAAGCCTCCCGCAGGTCGCCGAGCACCGGCGAGATCCCCGTGATCGCGGCGCGCAGGTTGATCGTCAGCAGCACCAGGCCGATGAGCGACCACACGGCCGCGGCCCGGGAAACCGGAGTCGTCGTTGAGCTGTCCATGTCACCTTCGTCGTTCTGTCGCTCCGAGCGCGGGTTCAGCCGCGCCCGGCGTCTGGTTCTGCTGCGTCCGGTGCCATGCCCTGCCGGTCGCCGGGCACCACGGCGACCGCCCACGCGGTGGGCGTGCTCGTGCTCTCGCGCTAGGACTCCTGCGGAGCCGTCCGAGAAGTGGGGAGGGTCGAGGCGAGGATCTGGTCGAGGCAGGCATGGGTCGCCCGGGTCGCGGCGTCGGCGTCGCCCGCCTCGATGGCCGCGGCGATGGGGCCGTGCGGGACGTCGGCGTGTTCGAGAAGGCTCCCGGCCGCGCCGATGCTGGCCCGCAGCGCGGCGCTGAAGTCGCGGTACAGGTCGGTCAGGACGCGGTTGTGGGTGGCCTCGACGACGGCGGTGTGGAATTCGAGGTCAGCCTCGACGAACGCCGAGTGCTCCCCCGCCGCCCATGCCGCGTCCCGGCGCGCCAGGGCGACCGCGATGGCGGCGATGTCGGCCTCCGTGCGGCGGGTGGCGGCGAGCCTGGCCGCCTCGACCTCGAGTCCCCGCCGGACCTCGAGGATCTCGACGAGCTCCGCGGTCTCCAGCCGCCGCCGGACGGCCCCGGACAGCTCGCTCGTCGCGCGGACGTACGTCCCGTCGCCCTGGCGGCTCTCCAGGAGCCCCGCGTGGGTCAGCGCCCGCACTGCCTCCCGGACGGTGTTGCGCCCGACGCCGAGCGTCTCCGACAGCACCGGCTCCGGCGGGATCTTGGCGCCCACCGGCCAGCCGCCCCCGGTGATCTCGCCCCTGAGCTGGTCGATCACCTGGTCGACCAGCGACGACCGCCGTGCCGTCCGCAACGTCACCCGAACCTCCAGTCAACCAGTCATCCCATGTCTGGATGATACGACATCGGCGGACCCTCCTTTATTCCGCCCCCGTCGTCCGGCTCGCGGCGACGCCCGATCCCGGACGTCGACCATCGCTCAGGCCCCCGGTTCAGACGCCGTGCCCCCGACAACGCGACGAGGCGGCACGCGCCGACGCGGCCGCCTCGTCTTCGCCGGAGGATCTAGTGCCGGGCGGTCACCGGGACTCGGTTGAAGACCGACAGCCCCGCCGCCTCCAGGGCCTGGCGGTAGGCGGTGGCGGCGTTCTCGGACGATCCGGTCAGTTCGTAGAGTTCGCCGAGCTCCCGGTAGAGGTGCGCCGCGGGACGGCCCTCGGGGAGGGTCGCCAGCTGCTCCGAGGCGGCGCGAAGGACGACCTCGGCGGCCGAGGTGTTGCCCTGGGCGACCCGAGCGCGGGCCAGGACGAGGCGGGCCAGAACGGTCTTCTGGGTCCGGACGCCCATCTCGTCCGCGGGCTGGGGCGCCATGGTGCGGTCGCTCGTGGGAGCGGCGAGGGCCATGCCCGTGTCGAGGAACTGCTCGAGCGCGGCGATGGCCTCGTCCAGTTCGCCGATGAGGACTAGCGCGCGGGCCTTGGCGATGGTGCTCTCGGTGGAGTCGGCGTCGTCGAGGCCGGTCGCGTCCTCGAGGAGGACGAGCGCTTCCTGGGCGGCCTCGCGGGTGCCCTCCTGGCGCGGACGCTCGAAGCCGTACTCACCGGCCGGGGCCACGTCCGGCGGCGCGGCGGCCGAGAACGGCTTGACGCCCCTGAGCAGGGCCTTGGCCCCGGCGAGCGCGAGGCGCGCCTCGGCGTTCCTCGGGGTCGCGTCCGTGCGCGCGGCGAGCGCCTGGTCGGCGAAGTAGAGGGAGTCCCCGACGCCGCCCTCTTCCAGGGCGCGCATGCTGGCCCGCTGGTAGTGGACGCTCAACGGCTCGGCATCGTCGTTCCCCTCGGGGTGGAGGAGGCGGCGTCCGAGCTCGTGGGCGCGGGCGGGGTCGGAGCGATCCACATAGGCCAGCAGCAGGACGCGCCCGGCCTCGGTGTACTCGTGGCCGGCGCGGAGGCCGAGCTGCTCGAGCCGCTCGAGGGCGCGCTCACCGAGCGCGATGGCCTGCCCCAGGTCGCCGACGGCGTGGTAGCTGCGGGCCAGCGCGATCACCGGGGGCAGCCAGCTGGCCCGGCCGGGGTCGCGCTCCGCCTGCTCGCGCAGCTCCTCGAACAGGGCGATCGCGCGGTCGGTGCGGCCCAGCTCCTCCAGGGCGCGGGCGCGGCCCCAGCGGGCGCGGCCCGTGAGGTCCGGGTCGTCGCTGCGGGCGATCACGTCCTCGAACCCGGCCTCGGCCGTGGCCGGGTCGCCGCGCAGCAGGGCCAGATGCGCGTGGCGCTCCCGCACCTCCAGATGGGCGCGCTGTTCCGGCTCGACGCCCTCGGCGAGGTACTCGGGAGTGCAGCCGAGGCGCTCGGCCAGCATGCGCAGGACGGTCGGCGTCGGCGTGCGCTTGCCCGACTCGATCAGGGAGATGTAGCTGTCGGAAAGGTCGTGACCGGCGAGCTGTGCCTGCGACAAGCGTCTGGTCAGCCGCAGGTTGCGGACACGTTCGCCGACGTTGCCTGGACCCGGCATGTGGACTCACTTAGCGGAAGTAAACAGGCGGCTGGGGTGCCGACATGATTGCACATTGCGGGTTATCGCACATCGAGAGCAAGGAAGCGGCAGATGACGGACCGGCCGGAAAGGCCCGCGCGCACGTGTGCCGCGGGCGGGTTCGCCGGTTCGCGCCGGCGGCCCCTCCCGTCGATCGCGACGTCTGTCACCCGGCCGACGTTATCCGACCATCCGCCCAAGATCGCGGAGACCGCCGATATTGATCAGCCCGCCGCGCTTTCCGGCCACTACCGGCCGGTCGGCCGCCTTGCGCCGCACGGTGGGGCCGCCCGTGGGCTCGCCCCGGCGCCACCGCGGTCGGGCCCGGCGAGACCGTCCGGCGGGACGACCAGGGGCGTCACCGGCCGGCGACGGTGCCTCCGGACGCGCGGTAGATGGCGTGTCCGGCGTCGACCTGCATGATCTCAGATAGCTCCGGCGACCCTCCGGCCGCCCTCCCCTCACCGGTCGCGGAGCGGCGCTCCGGGCACGGCGGTCCCATGCCGGGTGATCACTGGGGACGGTGCCGCGCTAGACCTCGGCGTCCGAGCCGTCGTCCTTGGGCATCGGGGTGGTCGGAGCGTCCGGCGCGTCGGCGGTGGGGACGTCCTCCGATGGACGGGGCCGGCGCGGCGGCGGGGGCGGGGGCAGCTTCTCCTCGGGCGCCGGGTTCTTGTTGGGGAAGATCATCTCGCAGACTTCGAGGTAGAGCTGCTCGGGGTAGGGCAGGAAGTCGACGTTCGTGAGCGCCTGGTCCTGGCCGGCGGACTCCAGGACGAACTCCCCGTAGCCGAGCATGCGGCCCGCGATCGTCCGCTTGAAGCTCATGTCGGTGACCTTGGCCAGCGGCATCATCGCGACCTTGCGGGTGATGAGCCCGGTGGTGAGCAGCATCCGCTGGTTGGTGATGACGAAGTAGTCGACCGACCACTCCGCGACCCGCCACACGAACCAGGCGAGCAGGATCAGCCAGCCCCACCAGACCCAGCTGAAGACCGCGCCGCCGCTCTCGGCGAGCGTCTGGCTCAGCAGCCCGGCGAGGATGAGGCCGCCGAGCAGGAGCCCGACCGGGACCATCAGCACGGCGGGATGCCGCCGGACCGTGATCACCTGGTTCTCGTGGGGGAGGAGGTACTTGTTGACGGACGCCGGCGCGGAGTCGCCGGGGGTGACGAGCCTCATGCCGGGGCCTCAGGCGAGCGAGTTGACGAAGGTGGCGACGGAGCCGGCGGCCGACGAGAGGCCGGATGCCGCGGTCTCCAGCGATCGGGCCGCGCCGTCCGGCTGCGTGATGACGTAGAACGCCACGAAAGCCGCGGCGGCCCACGTGATGTACTTCTTGGCCGGCACGGCTGCCTCCCGGAGCGTTGACCCACGGACCCCGGTTTCAGTTTCGCACAGCCCGCACCGGCGGCAAAGCAGCGCGTCGTCGCGCGGCGCGGCCCTGGCGGCTAGGGCGCGTTGTCGAGCGACGAGCGGCGCGCCTTGCGCCGCTTCTCCGCCGCCACCGTCGCCAGCACCTCCAGGTGCCGGCGCGCGATCCGCTCGACGAGGTCGGGCGGCGCCGATCCGGTGACCTCCTCGGCGCCGTAGCGCGCGGCGGAGACGCACCGTTCCACCGTGTCGGCGCCGTGGACCTCGCGGAACTCCTCGGTGAGCCTTTCCCCTATGTCGGTGTAGCGCGGAAGGTCGCCATCCCCTGGGTGAGCCATCATGTGTCCCCGAAGCTCGCTCGCGCCGCCCGGTCCGTGACGGTCCCCTGTGCCGGGACGGCGGAGGGGAACGCGCGCTCGCGTTCCGTAAAGGTGGTGGTACCCCCCTGCCGTCCGGAACGAACATCGCAGGTCACCTTGGGTTCGAGCCGGACGAGGGACCTCTGGCGGGAGGGTCAGACGACTCCGTAGAGCCGGTCCCCCGCGTCGCCGAGGCCGGGCATGATGAAGCCCTGCTCATTGAGGTGGGAGTCGATCGCGGCCGTGACCACCTTGATGGGGGCCGAGATGTCAGAGAACGCCTGCTCCAGGTACTTCAGCCCCTCGGGGGCGGCGAGGAGGCAGAGCGCCGTGACGTCGTCGGCGCCGCGCTCGAACAGCAGCCGGATGGCGGCGGCGAGCGTCCCGCCGGTCGCGAGCATCGGGTCGAGGACGTAGCACTGCCGCCCGGACAGGTCGTCCGGCAGCCGCGTCGCGTAGGTCTGGGCCTGCAGCGAGCCCTCGTCGCGGACCATCCCGAGGAAGCCGACCTCGGCGGTGGGCAGCAGCCGCGTCATCCCGTCCAGCATGCCGAGGCCGGCGCGCAGGATCGGCACCACGAGCGGCTTCGGGCTGGCGAGCTGGACGCCCCGCGCCGGGACCAGCGGGGTCTCCACCGTGACCTCGGTGACCCTGACGTCGCGGGTCGCCTCGTAGGCGAGCAGGGTGACCAGCTCGTCGGCCAGGCGGCGGAAGGTGGGGGAGTCGGTGCGGGTGTCCCGCAGCGTGGTGAGCTTGTGCGCGACGAGCGGGTGGTCGACGGCGAGGGTCTGCATGCGATCACCGTAGCCCACCTGGCCGGGCGCTCCGGGGCGACAGGATAGGACGCCGCTGAGCTGGGCAGGATGGCCATATGAACAGCGAGAGCGATCAGCAGCCGAGCGGCCGCTCTTGGGCCCGGGACAGCGCGCCCGATCCGCCCGCGCCCGCCTCGGCTCCCCGCACCGAGCCCCCGCCCCCCGACCCCGCGGTGACCGATGTCACAGCCGGGGACGCCCCCTCACGGCCCGGGCCCCAGGGCGACATCTCCCCCGAGCAGGTGCGCGAGCACCTGCGCCGCAGGGCCGTCTTCCTGCGCGAACTGGCCGAGGCGCGCGAGCTGCGCCGCCGGGTGACCCCGCACCGGTCGCGCCGGGCGCGGATCCACGCGGCACTTCGCCGGCGCACGTTCCGCATCAACTGATCCAGATCGGTTAGGTTCATGCCGCCGGGCACCGGAATCCGGCGCTGACTCCCGGCGTCACCGCCGGGTGCGGCGGCGAGTTTGGTGGTGGGGCACGCGAGTGCGCGCCGCATCTGCGACCATGCCCTGGCAGGAGACGGGCCGGTGGGGTGGAAATGACGGATGTGGACGCGACGGACTTCGCCGTCGTGGTGTACCGGGAAGACGAGAGCTGGGAGGCCGAGATCCTCCCGGTGGCGCTGACCGAGGACCTCGCGGGGCTGGTCCATGCCCTGCGCCAGCAGCCGAGCCTGGGCGGCACGGTCGGGCTGGTCTCGGTCGGCGACGACTTCTTCGTCGCGATCCGCCTGCTCGGCGACGAGGTCATGGTGTTCCTGTCGGACGTCACCGCCTCGGTCGACTGGCCGCTCGCCCGCCAGGTCCTCGACTTCCTGGACATCCCGATCCCCGACGAGGAGGAGCTCGACCAGGTCCTCCCGGTCGGTGACATGTCGATCTTCGCCGATCTCGGCCTGGACGAGATGGAGCTCGGCGCGATCTCCGGCGACCTGGAGCTCTACCCCGACGAGATGCTGCTCAGCATCGCCGGGCGCATCGGTTTCGCCCCGGCCTTCGAGCGCGCCCTCGACACCGTCTCCTAGAACCGGCGCCGATCCCTGAGCGCTCAGCGGGGGAAGCCGTTCCGGCGCGCGTAGGCGTTCAGGCCCGCCCAGTCGTCCCCGGTGTGGCTGTGCTGCGGGTCCAGGCATCCGAGGCTGATCGGCCGCCTGGCGTCGTAGCGGGGCGCGCGCGGGTCGGGTGGATCGGCGAAGTTCAGCACCTCGGCGATGTTGCGCGCCTCGGCGTCCCGCACGGTCAGCGGCTCCAGGCCCCAGCGCCACTCGATCGCCTTCAGGACGGACGTGTGGTCGTACACCTCGTGCGCGACGGCCCCGCGCCGCGCCCGCGGGGAGATCAGCAGGCACGGGACGCGGAATCCGCGCAGGCCGGTGCCGAGGTCGGGCCGCGGGTCGGGGCCCTCCGGCGGCGGGACGTGGTCGAAGAAGCCGCCCCACTCGTCGTAGTTGATCACGAAGAGGGTGCGGGGCCAGTTCGGGGAGGTGACGAGCGCGGTGTAGACCTCGTTGAGGAACGCCTGCCCGAAGCGGATGTCGGCGAGCGGGTGCTCGTCCTCGGACATGCCGGGCAGGAAGAGCTCGCCGAGGAAGCCGGGCTCGACGAAGCTGACCGCGGGCAGCCGGCCGTTGCGGGCGTCGCTGCGGAACTCCGCGATGTTGCGGCTGATGTCGAGGTGCCGCAGGCCCCACAGCGCGGTGAACGGGACGTCGCTGAAGTAGTACCGGCAGGAGACGCCCTTGGCCTTGAGCCGGTCCCAGATGGTGGTGGTCTCGGAGATCGTCAGCGAGTTGGAGATCCGGTCGGTCTGCCCGGCGTGCTGGAAGATCCGGTTGGGGAACGTGGAGGACATGACCGCGGGGAAGTAGCGGTCGCAGACCGTCCAGTCGAGGGCGGCGTGCCCGTGGAAGCCGAGGTCGGGGCCCTCGTAGTAGCCGATGGAGAACACGTCGTTGTCGTCGGCGCGCAGCCATCCGTCGCACTCGCCGCCGTTGTACTCGGTTCTGCCGCCCTGGTAGGAGTGGTCGGGGTCGCTGAAGCCGCAGCCCCACGGCACCTTCAGGTGGTGGGTGTCGTGCGCGTTGCCGTCGGCGTCGGTGAAGGTGAGCCCGGCCTGGCGGCCGTCCGCGCCGGGCAGCCAGCCCATGTAGTGGTCGAACGACCGGTTCTCCATCATCACGACGACGATGTGGTCGATGCCCGACTCCCCCGGATCGGGGAGCTCGGAGACCGGGGCGCGCTTGGCCGCGGCCAGTTCCGCCGCGTGCGCCTGGGCGGAGGACCCTCCGGCGGCGCCCGCCGCGATGACCGCCGCGGCACCCGCCGTCCCCGCGAGGAAGCCGCGTCTGGTCAGTTCGTCCGCACCCATGGCACTCCTCCCGGGATGGCAACCGCTGAGCAGTATGCGGAGCCTTGTGACGCGGGGGAAGAACGCGGGGCGTCCGCCACCGGACAAGAACGCGAAGTTTGTTCACAACCTCCTCCGGGCACCCGGCCGCCGATTCCCGCGCAGGGGGTGTGACCGGGCCGACCTCGTGGGCCACAATGAGCACGTGTCCTACTTCGCCGCCGTGTTCGCGCAGACCCCCCAGGGCTGGGTCGGGACCGAGGCCGTTCTCGCCGAGGCGGAGAACGTCGACGACGTGACCGACCTGATGCGGGAGGCCGCCGTCGAGACCTACGGCGACCCGGTCGTGCTGCTGGCCGAGCAGGACGACGACTGGTTCGCGATCGTCCGGCTCGACCGCGACGACGAGCCCCGCGCCTACGTCTCCGCCGTCCGCGAGGACGGGCTCGGCTCCCTGTTCCAGCAGCTCGTCGGCGAGGTGCCGGACGGCGATGCCGCCGGCGAGGCGGCCATCCTGGAGGACCTCGGAGTCGACGCCAAGCGGCTCGGCGACCTCGGCGAGCGCGCCCTTCCCGGCGACGCGCTCCTCTCCGTCGCCGAGCAGGCCGGGTTCGGCGAGGAGTTCGACCGCCTCCGTGACTGACGCGCGCGATCCGGTCGTCGAGCGGTTCCGCCCGGCGATGCTCCGGGCGCTGGAGGAGGCCCGCGGGGCCGCCGAGGACGGGGAGATCCCGGTCGGCGCCGTCGTCCTGGACGCGTCCGGCGAGATCATCGGAACGGGCCGCAACGAGCGCGAGCGGACCGCCGACCCCACCGGCCACGCGGAGATCGTCGCGATGCGGCGCGCGGCGGCGGCCCTCGGCGGGTGGCGGCTGTCCGGCTGCACGCTCGTCGTGACGCTGGAGCCGTGCACGATGTGCGCCGGGGCGTCGGTCCAGGCGCGGCTGGACCGCGTCGTCTACGGCGCGGTCGACCCGAAGGCGGGCGCGGTCGGGTCGCTCTGGGACGTCGTCCGCGACCGGCGGCTCAACCACCGCCCCGAGGTGATCGCCGAGGTCATGGCCGCCGAGTGCGCCGCCCCGCTAATCGAGTTCTTCGCGCGCCGCAGAGTCGGGTAGGCTCTCCCGCGGTGGTGTCGCCTAGTGGACGAGGGCGCACGCCTCGAAAGCGTGTGAAGTGCAAGCTTCCGTGGGTTCGAATCCCACCACCACCGCCATCCATCTGGCCGTGCATCCGGCCGGACGCGCTGAGGGGCGGGACCGCGGTCCCGCCCCTCAGCGCTTTTCCGTCGTCGGCGTGGTCCGCGGGCTCGGTCCGGCCGGTCGCCACCCGCGCGGCTTCGTCCCCCGTCGACTCTCGAGGAGATGACGGCGCCCGTAAAGGCGGGACCTGTGCTCTGATCAGTGCGCCGATCCCTTGACAAGTGCCGTTGCGAGCCGTCTGGCGTAGGCGATTTCGTTCTGCGCGGTGATGTTGGGGTCTTCTCTGTCACTGATGCTGATGTCAGCCGTGAGATTGTCGACGCGGAAGATCAGTCGCGGCTCATAGAAGAAGGACGGGGGATCGGTGAAGTGCCCCTCGTCCCCTATTCCGGTGAAGACGTCGCCCCCGCGTTCGCTCATCACGGCCCTGTGCGCGTTGTCGGCCCCCGTAGACCAGTTCTTACTGCTGTAGCGCCTGAACTGAACGGTGACGCTCCCCCGGTCCGCGAAGTCCTGGGGCGAGATCGACCAGGTGCACTCCTGCGAGTCCCTGGTCCCTTGCGGGCTCTTCGTCGCCGAGACCTCCGCGTTCACAATGCTGGGCGTCGGGAGGCGACCGCAGGCGGGGGGCGTGGAGAACCTTCCGTCGTCCGCCCATAGACCCTTGGAGTTCTGCAACAGGAACCAGGCGCCCGTGAGCACGGCGACGATCCCGGCGGCTGCGGGGAGCAAGAGCCTCAGGGAGATCCGCGAGGCCTGACCCTGGCCGATCGTGGGGAATGCCAGCGCCGGCGGGGTCTCCACGACCGCCCCCGTCCCGAGGCGCGGGGGCGGAGGAGATGGCGGGGGCAGAACGGGCCCCGAGACCCCTGTCCGCGCCGGAAGCGGTGCCTGCCCCGGAAGCGGTGCCTGCCCGGGAACCGACGGCAGCGCCTCCGGCCGGGGCGCGGGAACGGGACGGAGCCGCTCGGCGACGGCGCGGGCGTCCTGCGGCCGGTCGCGCGGGTCCTTGGCCAGCAGCGCGTGCACGAGCTCGTCGAGGTCTCCGGGGACGTCCGGACGTAGATCGCGCGGCCTCGGCGGATCGGTGAGAACGATCTCCCGGAGCAGTGCGCGAAAACTCTCCTCGTTGTACGGCTTCCGGCCGGTGAGCAGCGCGAACAGAACTCCGCCGAGCGCGTACAGGTCGGTCTGCGGCGTGGGGTCGTGCCCCTTGTCGAACTGCTCGGGCGCCATGTACGCGGGCGTCCCGAGGATCGCGCTGCCCGTCAGTTCCGTGACCTGGTCGGCGTACCAGGCGATTCCGAAGTCCATGACGGTCACCCGGTCACCGGGACGGACCATCACGTTGGCGGGCTTGACGTCGCGGTGCACCACACCCTGCTCGTGGGCCGCGTGCAGCGCGTCGGCGATCCCCACCGCCAGCCGCCTCGCCCGGTCGACCGGCAGCCCGTGCGGGTGGCGCTTCAGCAGCGCGGACAGATCGTCCCCGTCCAGGAGCTCCATCACCAGGAACAGCAGCCGCTCGTCCTCGCCGGCGTCGTGGACGACGACGATCCCCGGATGGCGGAGCCGGGCCATGATCTCCGCCTCCCGGCGGAACCGGCCGGTCAACCGGAGGTCGGCCTCCGCCGGCGCCGTGAGGATCTTGACGGCGACCGGACGGCCGAGCCGCTCGTCCAGGCCGCGCCATACCTCGCCCATTCCGCCGCGCCCCAGCAGTGAGTCGAGCCGGTACCTGTCCGCCAATCTCAGCCCGGTCCGCACTGATCCTCCCCGACCGTCGACAGGCATCCGGTCATGCTTACACCGCTGGACGTCCCTTTTGCCAGAGATCGCCGGACTGTCGCGCCTTTCGTGAAGTCCAGCGGACTCCGGCGTCCTTGTAATGGCGAATCGCCGGTGGCCGGGTCGCAAGGCGGGGAGAAGGCGGCGGAGCCGCGAAAGCCCCGACCGGCCGTCGGAGTCGCTGTCGAGGCCCGTGTCGCGGACGCAGGGCGGCCCCCAACGAGATGCACGCGGGCGAACTCATCAATGGCGGCCCTCGAACGCGTCCAGAACAAGCTTTCCGCCGGGAGAGGCCGTTAGGCGAACAGGCCGGAACCGTCCCCGCCCGGAAACGGGCCCGGGACTGTCAGCCGACCGTGACCAGGGCGACACCGGCCACGGCGACGGCCATGCCCACGCGCTGGACGGCCCGCAGTCGCTCGCTGTAGGCGACCCTCGCCAGCAGGACGGTGATCGCCGGGTAGAGGGACGTCAGGACGGCGGCGAGGCTGAGCATGCCGCTGTGGACCGCGATGAAGTACAGGACGTTCGCCCCCGCGTCCAGGCTGCCGGACAGCAGCGCCAGAACGATCAGCGTCCGCCCTGACAGCCTCGGGCCGGCGCCGGTGCCGCGGACCGCCAGGACCAGCAGCACCACGGCCACGATGGCGACGTTGCCGAGGCGGGCGCCGACGATCGGCCACAGCCCGGTGCCGTCCCCGGCCTGCTTCAGCAGGATGAAGAACACACCGAAGCACGTACCGGAGACGCCTGCCATGAGCGGGCCCGAGTCCAGCGGCCGGCGCCGCCCGCCGGTGCCCGCCCCGGCCTCCTCCTCGCCGCCGGCCTCCATGCTGACCAGGCCGATCGCGACGAGGCAGAGCAGGACACCGAGCAGGACGGAGGCGTCGAGCCGCTCGCCCTGGGCGACGCCCACGGCGACCGGGAGCACCGCCGCGGCCAGCGCCGACACCGGAGCGACCACGCTCATCGGGCCGCGCGCGAGGGCTCGGTAGAACGCGATCAGCCCGCCGCCGCCGCAGACGCCGGCCGCGAAACCCCAGGCCATCGGCACCGGGCTCGGGTGCCCGCCGGTGAGCAGCGCCGACACCAGCACGACCGCCAGACCGATCGGGACGCACCAGGTCAGCGCCCTGATCGCGGTCGACCCGCGGGTGACGGTGCCGCCGAGGAAGTCGGCGACCCCGTAGGCGAGCGCGGCGGACAGCGCGAGAACCGTGACCATCACCGTCCGCCGATCAGCCTGGTCCCGATCCGGACCCCGGGCGAGACGGTCCGCAGCCGCTCCGCGAGCCGGTCGCCGGCCTCGGCCAGCCTGTCCAGCGGGTACGGCTCCAGGCGCTCGAGCAGGAACAGGCCGTTCTTGGTGTCCTCGGTCAGGCGCGTCCGGACGCACTGGCGCCAGTTCCACCGCCGGCAGGTGACGCCCTGGTCGTCCCGCCAGACGACCTCGCCGGGGTTCGGGTGCTCGACTGCGGGCTCGCCGCCGGCGACCACGTCGAACGGCTCGTCGCCGGTGGCCCTGACCAGCCGCGCCGCGCCCTGGTAGGCGTCCATGTCCTCGCCGCCGATGGGCAGCGCGTACTCGACGCTCACCGCGTTGTAGGCGTCCACGACCCGGTTGATGGAGGGGAGCGCGTCGGCGCGGCGCAGCAGCGCGTCCACCGAAGGGCGGGTCCGCTGCGGTTTGGCACCGAACGCCCGGTAGGCCTCGCGCCAGGCCTCGACGTGCGGGTCCCCCGCGTCCGCCGCCTGCCCGGCCTCGGCCAGCCATCCCTCGCCGACCTCGTCGCTCGGACCGTTCCCCAGCCCCTCGGCGGTCATGACGAGCACGGCGAAGTCGGGACGCAGCTCCCGCACGGCCTCGTCCACCTCGACCCGCTCCAGCATTCCGCACCCTCCGAACGGTCACTTTAATGACATCGAAGTATCATCATACCGACCGTCAGGGGTCGTCCCAAGTCGTTTCAACGTCCGGTCACCCGGATTTCAGCCCGCCGGTGCGCCCCGGACGTGCGGGAGACTGGGGGCGGCGGACCGGAGCGAGCGGCTGGAGGGCGCTTGGGCGGGCAGGAGGCGATCGGCGAGGCCGTGGCGCGGACGGTGCGTGCGCTGCGGGCCGGGCACGGATGGAGCCTGGACGAGCTCGCCGGACGCGCCGGGGTGAGCAAGGGCGTGCTGGTCGGGCTGGAGCAGGGGCGGGGCAACCCGAACCTGGGCACGCTGATCCGGATCTCCGACGCCCTCGGGGTGGCGCTGACCCGGCTCGTCCAGGTGGAGGAGGAGCCCCCGGTGCGCCTGTTCCGGCCGGAGCGGCACGTCGTCCTGTGGCAGGGCGAGCACGGCGGGACGGGCACGCTGCTGGCCGGCAGCGATCCGCGGCCGTCGCTGGAGCTGTGGAACTGGGTGCTCCAGCCCGGCGAGACGCGCGAGAGCGACGCCCACGTCCCGGGCACCAAGGAGATCGTGTACGTCCAGGAGGGCACGCTGACACTGGGCGTGGACGGCCGCACGGACCTCGTCGAAGCGGGCGCCGCCGCCGTGTTCGCGGGTGACCGCCCCCACTCCTACGGGAACGCGGGCGAGCGGGAGGTCAGCTTCGTCCTGGCCGTCCTCGACCTCTGACAACGATCATGTGAGTGGCGGTTCAGGCGACGCGCCGGGCCCTGCCCCTCTGACAGAGATGACGCGGGGAAGCACCCCCCGGCGCGGTCAGCCCGTCCGCCGCGAGGCCGGATAGCGCACCCGCTTCTGCGGGGCGCCGTGCCGAAGCGAGCGGCGAGGCCGGCGCTCAAGGCCGTCCTCGCGGGCGCCGACCCAGGGGTCATGCGGGTCGGCGCACCGAGGTCGTATCGCTCGTCAGGGGCGATCCGTTCGCGGCCGCGGGCACGAGCTCGGGTACGCGGGCCCCATCGCCGTCGACCAGGACCGAGTGCGGCTCGTCCGCCTCGAAGGCGTGGCGCTCCCCCCACTGCCGCAGCGTGACGATCACGGGGAACAGGTCCTTGCCCGCGTCGGTGAGCGCGTAGAGCCTCCGCCTGCCCGACGGGGCGTCGACCTGGGCGAGCAGGCCGTGGGCGGTCAGCTTGCGGAGCCGGTCGGTGAGGATGTTGCGGGCGATTCCGGTGCGCTGCTGGAAGTCGGTGAACGAGCGGGCGCCGTCCATCGCGTCGCGCACGATGAGCAGGCTCCACCGGTCGCCGACCAGATCGACCGTGCGGGCGACCGGGCAGGTCGGGTCCGTCCACGCCTGGTCCTGCCGGTCGCCCGCGTCGCGCGCCATCACTCCTCCAATGAGTTGCGTATCGAAACCATTCTGGCCTACCCTCCGATCAGTTTCAAAATGAAACCAAATGGGGGTGTCCATCCATGACCCGAAGGACGAGGCTGCTGCTCGCGGCGGTGTGCGGCGTCGCGGTGGCGAGCGTCTACGCCGGGCAGCCGGTGCTGGCGCCGATGGGCCGCGACCTGGGCGTTCCGGTCGGCTCCCTTGGCCGGCTCGTGGCCGCCGGCCAGCTCGGCTATCTCGCAGGCCTGGTGCTGCTGGTGCCGTTGGGCGACATGCTCGACCGCAGGCGCCTGATCGCCGCGCACCTCGCCCTGGTGGCCGCCGGGGCGGCGACCACCGCGGCGGCCCCGGCCGCCTGGGCGGCGTTCCCCGGTCTGGCGGCCGCGGGCATGTTCGCGGTGGTGGTGCAGACCGCCGTCGCGTACACCGCGTCGGTCTCCCCGCCTGCCGAACGCGGGCGCAACCTCGGCATCGTGACCTCGGGCGTGGTGATCGGCATCCTGGGCGCGCGGATCGTGGCGGGAGTCCTCGCGGACCTGTGGGGATGGCGGAGCATCTACCTGGCCCTGGCGCTCCTCGCCGCCCTGCTCGCCGTGCTCACCCTCATCCTGCTGCCCGCCGACGCGCGCCCGGACGCGGCCCGGTACGGGCAGGTGCTCCGGTCCTTCGGCGGGCTGTTCGCGCAACCGGTGTTCCTCAGCCGCGGGCTGATCGCGTTCTTCCTGTTCGCCTCGTTCGGCACCCTGTGGAGCGGCATGGCCCTGCCGCTGGCCGGTGCGCCATGGCACCTCAATGAAGCGCAGATCGGGCTCTTCGGCATCGCCGGCCTCGCCGGGGCCCTCGGCGCCGCCCGGTCCGGACGCTGGGGCGACGCCGGGCACGCCCACCGGGTCACCGGCATCGCGCTCGTCGTGCTGCTCGCCTCCTGGGCGGCGGTCGGGCAGCTCCCGTGGTCGCTGCCGCTGCTGATCCTCGGCGTCGTCCTGCTCGACTTCGCCGTCCAGGCCGTGCACGTGAGCAACCAGCACACGCTGGCCACCGCCTACCCCGACCGCACCAGCACGACCATCGGGGCCTACATGGTCTTCTACTCCCTCGGCTCCGCCCTGGGAGCGACAGCGACCACGGCCCTGTTCGACGCCACCGGCTGGACGGGCCCCACCCTCCTAGGCGCCGTCCTCACCCTCTGCGCCCTGGCAACCTGGGCGCTCTCCAGCCCCCGCACGACAGGCAACGCCCCCGTCACCCCGAGCCCGGCCAGGCAAAACACCCCCGCCCGCGCGACCAGAACGTACGCAAAGACGGACTGCAAGTGAAGCCCGACCATGCGCACCCCCGGGACATGCGTGAAGGCGGGACATGCGTGAAGGCGGGAGCGGATGGAGACGTCCGCGCCACGCGTGATCGCCTTGGCGGGTGTCGGCGAGGATGCGGGCGCGACGACGACCCCGACGGTGAAGCCCGACTCCTGCGGGCACCAGGTCAGCTCGCGGGAGGCACGGGGCGGGCGTGACCGCGGGGCGGGGGGGACGACATCCCATCAGCGATCAACAGCCCCTGACCACCGGTGAAGGCACGCTCTGACCTCAGGACTCGAAGTCCAGGTGGCGGAAGTGCTCACTCACCTACCAGGCACCGAGTCTGCCTGAACGGCAACCCCGGCACTTCCCATTAGGTGGTGAGGCGGACGGGCATGGCCAGGTAGCGGTAGCCGGTGTCGGCGCCTTCGGGGGCGGAGTCCTCGTCGTCCTTCTTGTCGGGGATGGCGGTGAGGAGGGCGGCCTTGGTGGGGCCGGAGCATTCGAGGCGGGCGTACTCGGTGTCGATGCCCGCGAGGCCGTCCAGCAGGTACTGGGGGGCGAACGCGATGTCGATGTCGTCGCCGTCGAGGCGGGCGCCGAGGCTCTCGTTGGCGCGGGCGGAGTCGCCGGTGGCGGCGCGGACGCGGACCTCGTCGGCGGTGAAGGCCAGCCGGACCGGGGTTCCGCGCTCGGTGACGAGGGCGGCCCGCTTGATCGCCTCGACGAACGGGGCGACGCGGATCTCGGCGACCGACGTCCAGGTGCCGGTGAGCCGCGACCGGTAGTTGATGTACTGGTCGTCGAGGAGGCGGCTGGTCATGCTGCGGCCGCCGCCGGAGATGCCGATGAGGGTGTCGGCGGTGCCGCCGAGGCCGATGGAGACGTCCGCGCCGCGCTTGATCGCCTTGGCGGTGTCGGCGAGGGTGCGGGCGGGGACGACGACCCCGGCGGTGAAGCCCGGGTCCTGCGGGAACCAGGTCAGCTCGCGGGCGGCGATGCGGTAGCGGTCGGTGCAGGCGAGCCACATCGTGTCGCCCTCGATGTCGACGCGGACGCCGGTGAGCATGGGCAGGGTGTCGTCGCGCCCGGCGGCTGGGGTGACCTGCGCGACGGCGGCGGCGAACAGGTCGCCGGGGACGGTGCCGGCCTGGGCGGGCGGCTCGGGGAGGGTGGGGTAGTCCTCGACGGGGAGCGTGAGGAGGCCGAACTCGGCGGGGCCGCAGCGGACGACGACCTCGGAGCCCTTGGTGAAGACCTCGACGGGCTGGTTCGGGAGGTTGCGCACGATGTCGGACAGCAGCCGCCCCGGCACCAGGGCGCGGCCCGGTTCCGCCACGGCCGCCTCGTCGGTGGCGCGGGCGGACACCTCGTAGTCGAACGCGGCGAGGGTGAGCGCGCCCTGCTCGGTGACCTCGATGAGCATGCCCGCGAGGACGGGGAGCGCGGGACGCGCCGGCAGCGTCCGCGCGGCCCACGCCACCGCGTCGGCGAACGGCTGGCGGTCGACTCGGAACTCCACCTCGATCAGCCCTTCTCAGGTCGGGACGGCCATCACGAGCACGGTAGCCCGGCCCTCCGACATTCCGGCGCGCGGGTCAGAAGAGCACGTTCTCCGAGGCGCTGATCCCGCGTTCGAAGTCGAGGAGGCGGCGCTTGCGGTCGAGGCCGCCGCCGTAGCCGGTGAGGGAGCCGGTCGAGCCGATGACGCGGTGGCAGGGGACGATCACGCCGACCGGGTTGCGCCCGTTGGCCAGGCCGACCGCGCGGGAGGCGGTGGGGCTGCCGATCTCGACGGCGAGTTCGCCGTAGGTGACGGTCCGGCCGTACGGGATCTCCTGGAGCGCCGCCCAGACGCGCTTCTGGAAAGGCGTCCCGTGGAGGCGGAGCGGCAGGTCGAACTCGGTCAGTTCCCCTGCGAAGTACGCCTTGAGCTGTTCGGCGACGGACGCGAAGGGTTCGTCTGCGGGGTCGCCGGGTGCACCGAAGGTCTCCTCGAGCGGGCGGTGGCGCTGCATCTCCATGTAGAGGCCGGACAGGGCGCCGTCGGTGGCGACCAGGGTGAGCGGCCCTACGGGGCTTTCTATGACGACGTGCGTAGGTTCCACGGCGGGTCCTTCAGTTCGCGGGAAGCAGGTTGATGGGATGGTCGAGGACGGCCCACAGGTACTGGACGGCGTAGGCGCGCCAGGGTCGCCATTGTGCGGCGCGCCGGGTGAGCGCCGCAGGCGTGGCGGGGAGGTCGAGCGTCGCGGCGGCTGCCCGGATGCCCAGGTCTCCGGGGATGAACGCGTCCGGGTCGCCTAGGGCGCGCATGGCGATGCTCTCGATGGTCCACGGCCCGAAGCCGGGGAGGGCCGACAAGCGCGCGCGGGCCTCGTCCCAGTCGCTCCCCACGCCTAGGTCGATCTCCCCTTTCGCGAGGGCGTCGACAAGGGTCATGAGGGTGGTGCGGCGGGTCTTGGGGAAGGCGAGGGCCTCCGGGTCGAGTTCGGCAAGGGCGGTGGGGGTCGGGAAGAGGTGTGTCAGCCCGCCGCCTGGGTCGTCTATGGGGTCGCCGTAGGCGGTGACCAGGCGCGCCGCATGGGTGCGAGCGGCCGCCGTCGACACCTGCTGGCCCAGGACGGCACGGACGGCGAACTCGGGCGCGTCCACAGTGCGGGGCACGCGCCGCCCAGGAGCCTTGCCGATGAGCGGAGCGAGCACGGGGTCGGTGCGGAGCAGGTCGTCCACGGCGACGGGATCGGCGTCGAGGTCGAGCATCCAGCGGCAGCGGCTGATGGCTATGGGGAGGTCGCGCAGGTCGCTGAGGACGAGCGTGCAGGCGACGTGGTCCGGCTGGGGCCGCAGGGTGGCGATGCCGTGTCCGTGGGGCAGCCGCATGGCGCGGCGGAACGCGCCGTCCCGCCACTCCTCGACGCCCGGGACGGCGGTGGCGGCGAGGTGCCCGAACAGGTTGTCGGGGCACAGCGGGGCCCGGAACGGAAGCCGCAGCGACAGCGAACCGGACCCGGCCGGCGGGTGCCCCTTGGCCACGCGGTCGCGCAGCGCGGACGGGGTGAGGGCGAACACCTCGCGGACGGTGTCGTTGAAGGAGCGGATGCTGGCGAAGCCCGCCGCGAACGCCACATCGCCCATGGGGAGGGCCGTCGTCTCGATGAGGAGCCGCGCCGTCTGCGCGCGCTGGGCCCGTGCCAGGGCGAGCGGGCCCGCGCCCAGTTCGGCGTTGAGCTGGCGCTCGATCTGGCGTGTGCTGTAGCCGAGCCGTGCGGCGAGGCCGGGGACGCCCTCCCGGTCGACGACGCCGTCCCCGATAAGGCGCATGGCCCGCGCCACGACGTCTGCGCGGTGGTTCCACTCCGGGGATCCCGGGGACGTGTCCGGGCGGCACCGCTTGCAGGCCCGGAACCCGGCCTGCTGGGCGGCGGCGGCGCTCGGGTAGAAGCGCATGTTCTCCGGCTTGGGCGGCACCACGGGGCAGCTCGGACGGCAGTAGATCCCGGTGGTCACGACCCCGGTGAAGAACCATCCGTCGAAGCGGGCGTCCTTCGACTGGACGGCCCGCACGCACCTCTCCACGTCCTCGTGCATGCCTCCAGCATCACCGATGGTCAGGGGGATCCACTGGCGGAAATCCGACATCATCGTCGCGGTCCAGGTCAGCGGAGGCGCGGGCATGACCTCCCAGGTAATCGATCTTCCGTCGCGGACCCGGCAGCGTGGTGGTCATCGGGGCGACGAACCCGAACGATCAGACGGGAGTCATGACATGAGCGATGTGCAGCAGCGGGTCGAGCGCTACCTGGCCGTGTGGAACGAGACCGACCCGGCCGCGCGGCGCGCCGCGATCGACGAGCTGTGGACGGAGAACCCTGTCTACGTCGACCCGCTCGGCGTCGCCGAGGGCCGGGACGCGATCGACGCGTTCGTCGGCGGCGCGCAGCAGCAGTTCCCCGGCCTGGTGTTCCGCGCGGCGGGGACGGTGGACGCCCACCACAACGTGGCCCGCTTCACCTGGGAGCTCGGGCCCGAGGGCGGAGAGGCGCTCGTGGTCGGCTTCGACGTGGCGACGTTCGACGACGAGGGCCGGTTCGACCGGGTGACCGGGTTCCTCGACAAGGTGCCGTCCTGACCCCTGGCCTGCATGGCGGGGGGCGCGTGCCGGACGCCCGCGACGTCCGGCACGCTCTGTTCGCACCTTGCCGCAGCCCTGCCGCGGCGTTCAGAGTTGCCGCAGCGCTCCCCCGTCCACGGCCCATTCGGCGCCGGTGACCTGGGCGGCCAGCGGCGACAGCAGGAAAACGATGACCCGTGCGACGTCCTGGGGCGTCCCAAGGCGTCCCGTAGGAAGCCGCCGCTCGTCCTGAACGAATCGTTGGATCGCCTCCTCAACCGGTAGGCCGTACTGGTCGGCCAGTTGGTCGGCGAACCCTCCCGGCTCGTCCCAGAGGCGCGTACGTGTGGGACCGGGCGCGACGACGTTGGAGCGGATCCCGCAGGGGCCGAACTCCCCCGCCAGCGTCTTGGACACCGACAGCAGCGCCGTCTTGGACGCCGCATAGTCGACCAGCGGCGTATCAGGGAACCGGGCGGCCTCGCTGGACACGTGCACGATGCTCCCGGCCCCCTGGTCGATCAGCGCAGGCAGCGCGGCGCGGGCCATGCGCACGGCCGCGTGCAGGTTCAGCTCGAACGTCGCGTGCCATTGGGCGTCGGTGACGTCGAGGAACCCGATTCGGGATTCCAGGGCGCCGGCGTTGTTGACGAGGCCGTCCAGGCGCCCGTGCCGCTCCAGCGCGACGTCCACGACGCGTTGGGCCGCCTCGGGGCGGGTGAGGTCGGCGGCCACGTCGACGGGGGAGCGCGCCACCCGGACGGTATGGGCGCCCTCGCGGGCCAGGAGGGCGGCGGTCGCCTCGCCGATCCCGGCGGACGCGCCGGTCACGATGTAGACCCTGCCTTCGAGTTCGAGGTCCATGGCGTCTCCTAGGAGCGGCGCAGGAACGACCCGGCGAGGGCCGCGCCCGAGAGGACGATCACGACGTTCACGGCCGTCGCCGTGTGGACGCCGCCGAGGACGGACGCGTTCGCGGTGGCCACGGCGCTCATCACGGGGATGCCGAGAGTGATCGCGACCTGCTGCGTCATCGTGGCGAGCCCGGTCGCGAGGCCCTGCTCGCCGTCCGGCAGCCCGGACGTCGCGATCCCCATGAACGCGACGATCGCGACGAGGTTCCCGAATCCCCCGATCGCCGTGGCGGCGAGCAGCAGGCCGAGGCCGCCGCGCGACTCCCCGAGGCCCAGCAGCGCGGCGGTCGCGGCGGCCTGCAGGACCAGCCCGGACACGAGCGTCACCCGGCCGCCGAACCGCCCCATGATCCGGGGCGCGGCGACGCCTCCGGCGAACGTCCCGGCGCCGAGGACGCCGAGCGCCAGCCCGGTGGCCAGCGGCGAGAAGTCCAGGACCCGCTGGAGGTAGAGCGTCATCAGGAACACCAGGGACGTCTCCGTGGCGAACGCGACGAACCCGCCCACGTTGCCCCAGGTGACGGTGCGCCGGGTGAGGACGCTCAGCGGCGCGAGCGGGGCCGGCGAGCGCCGCTCGACCAGCACGAAGGCGGCAAGCAGCACTGCACCGCCGGCCAGCGTGCCGAGGGCGGCGGGGGAGCCCCAGCCGGCCGATCCGGCGGAGGTGATCCCGTAGACGAGGGCGAGGAGGCCGCCGGTCACGGTCACAGCGCCCGGAACGTCCAGCCTCGCCCCGTCGCGGGACCGGCTCTCCGCGACCACGGCGGGCGTGACCGCGAAGATCAGCACCGCCACCGGGACGTTGACCAGGAAGGCCCAGCGCCAGCTCAGCAGGTCGGTGAGCAGGCCGCCGAGGATCGCGCCGACGGTGAACCCGGCCGACATCAGCGCGCCGCTGAGCCCGAGCGCCCGCGTCCGCAGCGGCCCCTCCGGGAACGACGTGGTGAGCAGGGAAAGGGCGGCCGGGGTCGCGATCGCGGTGGCCAGGCCCTGGAGGACGCGTCCGGTGAGCAGCACCGCGGGCGAGGTGGCCAGCCCGCCGACCAGCGAGCCCACGGCCAGGAGGGCCATGCCCAGCAGCAGCATCCGGCGCCGTCCGGCCAGGTCGGCCACGCGGCCGAACAGCAGCGTGAACCCGGCGGCGGGCAGGGCGAACGCCGTGGCGATCCACTGGAGCTCGTCCAGGCCGAAGCCCAGGCCTCGGCCGACGACGGGCAGCGCCACGTTCAGGATGGAGAAGTCGATGGCGAGCATGAACTGCGCGCCGAGTAGGAGGGTCAGAACCAGCTTGTGCCGTGACGCCATCCGCTCTGGGGGAGCGGACACGGCGGTGGTGAGTGCGGTCATGGCAGAGACCCTCGTCGCACTGGCCGCGCCTACCCAGTCCCCGCGCGTTCGTACCACTCCCGGTGGCAGGCTCAGCGACCTTGGAGGGAGAACCAACCTGGCTCCCTGGCGTGACGGCCGTCCGGCACGGGCCTCCTTAGGCTCAACAGCGTTCAGCCAGACCGACCAGGAGGAATCCCTTGCGTGGCAAGCTTTCTGCCCTCGCCCTAGCCGCGGTCAGCGTGACCGCCCTCAGCGCATGCGACGTGGCATTCGCTTCCACCTACGAGGACGACGCCAAGCTGGCGGGCAAAATCACCGCCGTGAAGCTGGACGACATCGGATCGGGCGGTGTGACGCTGCACGGTGGCGCGTCGAAGACGTCCCTGCACCGGACCCTCAAATATCGGGGTGACAAGCCGGCCGGGCCGACGCACCGCATCGAGAACGGCGTCCTGATGCTGCGCGGCTGCGGCTCTCGCTGCTCGGTGAACTACACGCTCGAACTCCCGGCGGGCCTCCCCGTCTCCGGGAGCACCTCGAACGGCTCGATCGCGCTGTCCAAGGTGGGTGCGGTGGACGTCACCACCCATTCGGGTTCCGTCCAGCTGGACGGGGTCGCGGGTCCGGTCAAGGCCAGGACGTCCAACGGCAAGATCCGGGGGAGCGGCATCAAGGGCGGCGTCGAGGCCGAGACGTCCAACGGCTCGATCACCCTGGCGCCCGGTTCGCCGCAGAACGTCCGCGCGAAGACGTCCAACGGCGACATCACGCTGACGATGCCGCAGGGGCACTACCGCGTCAGCGCCAACAGCAGCAACGGCGACCGCAAGCTCGGCATCCAGGACGACTCGTCCGCCCGGTACCTGCTCGACCTGAGCACCAGCAACGGCGACATCACCACCGGAATCGCCTGACCCGAGGACGGTCAGGTCAGCGCGTTCAGACGGGTTACGGCGTACTGCCGCATCTTCTCGTCGTGCAAGGAGTCGGCGACGTCGCGAGCCCGCTCGTACATGGCGATGGCATCGCCCTTAGCGCCGATGTCGCGGAGGCACCCGGCGAGCTTGCACAGCGTCCATCCCTCCATGAGCCGATCCCCCTTCCGGGTGGCGACGCCCAGTGCGGCTTCGAGGGCGTCCTTGGCGCGGTCGCGCTTCCCGCGCCCTCGGGCGGACTCGCCGAGGTCGTACCAGACCCAGCCGGCGCGGCGGAGGTCACCGGCCGCCTCCGCGGCATGGGCGGCGTCCAGGAACAGGGACTCGGCCATCTCAGGATCATTCAGCTTCAACAGGGCGCGTGCCTGCCCCACCAGGGCCTCGACATGGATCTCCGGGTGGTCGAGGGAGGCGGTCACGCCCTCGTTGTAGAGGTCATTGGCGACCTCGGCGTCGCCACGCGCCAGTGCGAGTCCGCCGAGATTGCACAGATTCCATGCCCGGAGCACGGTGTCGCCGACCTCCTCGGCGGCGGCGAGCGCCGCGGCGAACGCCTCTCCGGCCGGCCCGTCCTCCCCGCGGTGGCGCAGGCAGACGCCGAGACCGTCCAGCGCCCAGCCCTCGTCCCGGCGGGCCCCGACGGCGGCGGACGCGTCCCGGGCCCGCTCGAACACGCCCTCGGCGCGGTCGAGCCTGCCCGAGGAGCGGGCGGCGTGCGCCTGGTCCAGCAGGCTGCTCGCCGCCAGAACGCGGTCCCCGGCCGCGGCGGCGATCGCGTGCAGGCCGAACGCGATGCCCTCCGCGCGGGCGTGCTCGTGCGCGGCGCGCGCGTCCGCGTACGCCGCCTGGAGCTGCTCCACCTGCGGGCGGCGGCTCACGGCCTCGCGGAGCGACCGGACGGACGGCCGGTCCGCCGGGTCCTTGGCGAGCGCCCGGCGGACGACGTCGCGCAGCCAGCCGGGAACGCCGCTGAGATCGGGCTCCATGTTGAAGATCTGGCTGATGATCGCCGGCGCCGAGTCCGCGGGGAAGCAGGGCCGGCCGGTCGCGGCGTAGGCCATGACGGCACCCCAGCCGAAGACGTCCGCCGCCCCGGTCGGCTTCCTGTCCTCCAGTACCTCGGGCGCGATGTAGCGCAGGGTGCCGACCGGCCTGGTCGTGATGCGGGTGCTGTCGACGTGGTGGGCGACGCCGAGGTCGATGAGCACCGGCTCCCCGCCCGCGATGACGATGTTGGCCGGTTTGACGTCCCGGTGGACGAGCCCGGCTCCGTGGACGGCGTCGAGGGCCTGCGCAAGCCCGAGCCCCAACCGGCCGAGGTCCTGCGACGCGAGCGGTCCGTCGGCCATGACCGCGTCCAGGGACCGCCCCTGGACGTACTCGGTGACCAGGTAGGGGGTCGGGCCCGCGAGGTCGGCGTCCACGAACGCGGCGACGTTGGGGGCCGCGACCTTGCGGAGCGCGGCGACCTCCCGCTCGAACCTGCGGCGCCCGTCCTCGCTCTGGCCGGCGAGCCGGTTCATCGTCTTCACCGCGACGATCCGCCCGTCCGGTGCGCGTCCCAGATGGACGGCCCCCATGCCGCCCTCACCCAGTTCGCACAGCAGCTCGTACGGCCCGAACCGTCGTGGGTACATCCGGCCCCCCGCCACATGCCAGGACAAGTGGGGACAACGGTAACGCGCGAGGCGGCCCCGGATAGCCTCGGCGGCATGGCGCGCAACGGCGAGCTTGGCGAGTTCCTGAAGTCGCGGCGGGCGCGGCTGCGTCCCGAGGACGCCGGCCTCCCCTCCTACGGGACACGGCGCCGCGTCCCCGGGTTGCGGCGCGAGGAGCTGGCGCAGCTGGCCGGGGTCAGCGTCGCGTACTACATCAGGCTGGAGCAGGGCACGGCCGACGGCGTGTCCACCGAGGTCCTGGACGCGATCTCGCGGGCGCTGCGGCTGGACGGCGACGAGCACGTCCACCTGCACCGGCTCGCGCACCCGCCGCGCCGCGCGCCCGTCACCGCGCCTCCCCGCCTGCGGGCCCCGCTCCAGCACCTGCTCGACTCGTTCACGCACGCGCCCGCCTACGTCGTCGGGCACTACACGAACGTGGTGGCGTGGAACCGGCTCACCGCGGCCGTGTTCGTCGACCTGGCGAACGTCCCGCCGGACGAGCGGACCTGGTCCCACCAGATCCACCTGAACGCCGACTACAAGGCACGGCTCGGCGACAACTGGCGGACGGTGGCCCGCCGCAACGCCGCGTACCTGCGGTTCCGCTCCGGCCAGGATCCGGACGACCCGCACCTGCGCGCGGTCATCGACTGCCTGCGGGAGCGGAGCCCGGAGTTCGGCCGCCTGTGGTCGGCCCACCACGTCACGGACCTGACGCACGGCGAGGCCCGCATCGACCACCCCGAAGTGGGACGGCTGGTCCTGCCGTTCGAGACCCTGCACCTGCCCGGCGACCCCGACCTCAGCCGCCTCATGCTCTACGCGGCCGAACCGGGCTCCCCCTCAGAAACGGCCCTGCGCGAGCTGGCAGAGACCTCCGCCCACCTCGCCAGCGCCGACCTCGCCTAACGCGGCATGGCGACCGCTTACTGGAAGTACTGGCTCATTGGGCGGCCGTCCGAAAGTGGGCGTCGCGGTCGGCCGTGGCCAGGGCCGTGTTGAGCAGGGCCACCACCGCGAAGGCGATGCCCGCCGCAGGGTGACCGACGCCGCAGAGGGCAAGCGCTCCCGCACTGAATACGGCGGCCTTCACCAGCAGGACGAGCGGCAGCGCGATTTTGAACCGGGCCCGTGGCGCGGCGAACATCCCCCACAGGACGATCGCGGCGGCCGGGGCTCCGAGGCCGAGGACGATGTCGACCAGCAGGTTCCCGCTCGCCGTGAAGCCCCACCACGCGAGGGCGGCGATGGCGACCAGTTCCAGCAGGAAGGCGAGGCCTTCGTTAAGGGCGTGCAATGCCCCGGGTAGACGCACGCCGATACGGTACTCCTGTGGACGAGATCTCCTGGCAGGAGGACGGCCGGGACCATCGCGTCCGCTGGCGGTCGGAGAGCGGCGCGCCGCCGCCCCGCCGTGTGGTGGTCGCCGACGACGAGACGCGCGCGGACGACGCCTACCGCCTGGCCTGCGAAGGAACGGCGCTGCTGTGGCGCGGCGACTTCCAGAACGCGCGGCAGCTCCTCAAGGCCATGGCGCGCCGGATCGACCGTCCGCCACGGCGACGTAGGAACAAGCCCGGACCGGAGAAGGCGCAGGCTTTCCACCTCTACCGGCAGGCACGCGCCCAGCGCGCGCGGACGCTCGGCATGCTGCTCATACCGTTCGACCCCGGTCATGTGATTCCGCTACGGCGGGCACCGAACGTCCAGGACGCCTGCACGGAGGCCTACGGGCCGGACGACCAGTCCTACGTCGCCTCATTGCGTGAACTGCTCGGCCTTGTCGGTGCCCACGAATGGCGCGAGAAGGGCGTTCCGATCCCCGCGCTGGGCGGGGACCTCATCCACCCGCACTACGGCGTCTTCTCGCCCATCAGGGGCGAATACGTGGACCTGGTGAGCGAGGCACCGCTCCCGTCTACGAAGACGGCGTTCGACATAGGGACTGGTACGGGCGTCCTAGCGGCGGTCCTGGCTCTTCGTGGGGTCGAGCGTGTCGTCGCCACAGACCAGGATCCGCGCGCGCTGGCCTGCGCCCAAGAGAACGTCGACCGGCTGGGGGTGAACGTCGAGGTCGTCCAAGCCGACCTCTTCCCGGACGGACGCGCCGGTCTGGCGGTCTGCAATCCCCCGTGGGTTCCGGCCAAGCCGAGCACGCCGCTGGAGCACGCCGTCTACGACCCGGGCAGCCGCATGCTGCGGGGATTCCTGTCCGGCCTGGCCGACCACCTGGAACCGGGCGGGGAGGGCTGGCTGATCCTGTCCGACCTGGCCGAGCACCTGGGGCTCCGCACCCGTGACGAGCTCCTGGAGATGATCGCCTCATCCGGCCTGCGGGTCGCGGGCAGGCTCGACACCGCGCCGCGCCATCCGCGCGCGGCCGACCCCGACGACCCTCTCCACGCGGCCCGCGCCGCCGAGACCACCTCCCTCTGGCGGCTCACGGCGGGGTGACGGCGGTCAGACGTGGCTGCGGTGCGCGGTCTCGGGGCCGATGACGCGCAGCAGGTCGAGGGCCTCGATGCTGTCGGTGCCGGGCGGCGGCGTGAAGACGAAGAGCCGCTGGTCCTCGGCGGGGGTCAGCAGCGCCTCGGTGTCGAACTCGATGAGCCCGACCTCCGGGTGCACGACCTTCATCCGGCTGGTGCGCGGGACGGCGACCTCGTGCTTGTCCCAGAGCCGGGTGAACTCGGCGCTGGCCGCGTGCAGCCGCTGGACCAGCGCGGACGCGGCGGCGTCGTTGCCCCGGCGCGCGACGGCCGCCCGCAGGCCGGCGACGTGCCGGCGGCCGTGCCGCTCGTGCTCCTCCTCCGGGTAGGCCTCCCGGACGAACGGGTCGGCGAACCACCGCCACACGATGTTGCGATCGGGCTCGTCCACCGTGCAGACGCACCCGAAGAGGGTCTCGGAGAGGGCGTTCTGCGCCAGCAGGTCGCCGAGGTCGCCGATGATCTGCGCCGGCGTCTCGTGCAGCCGGTCCAGCAGGTAGAGCATGCTCGGCCGGACGTACTCGCCCGCCAGCGGCCCGGCGGGCGGCCGGTGCCCGGCGAGGACGTACAGATGGTCGCGCTCGTCGATCGTCAGGCGCAGCGCGCGGGCGAGCGCGCCGAGCAGCTGGGTGGACGGCTGCGGGCTCCGGGCCTGCTCGAGGCGCATGTAGTAGTCCGCCGACATCCCCGCGAGCTGCGAGACCTCCTCCCGGCGCAGCCCCGGCGTGCGGCGCCGGGGGCCCGCCGTCAGCCCGACCTCCTGCGGGCGGAGCCGCTCGCGGGAGCGGCGGAGGAAGTCGGCGAGCTCCTTGCGGTCCATCTCCATGTCCCCATGATTCCGCGCCGGCCCGGATGTCCGAAGAGCTGAGACTGGGACCGCTTGTCCTAGCCAGAACGGTCCGCTCCTCATCGCGGCCCGGCGCTGGAAGCGTCGATGACGTCCGGAAACGGCATCGACCGAAGGGACGGCCCCCATGCCGAAGCTCACCGTTGGAAACACCACCGTCTCCTACCGCGCGGAGGGGTCGGGGCCCGCCCTCGTCCTCGTCCACGGCGTCGGGCCCGGCTCCTCCATGTGGGACCTGATGCTCGACCGGTTCACCGACCACCGCACCGTCCTCCTGCCCGACCTGGGCGGGAGCGACCTCGCCGAGGACGACGGCTCTCCGCTGGCCGTCGAGGCGCTCGCCGAGCAGGTCGGCGCCGTGATCGAGGACGCCGGGGCGGGCCCCGCCGACGTGGTCGGGTTCTCGCTCGGCGCGCCGACCGCGGCGGCGGCCGCCGCGCTCCGCCCGGACCTCGTCCGGCGGCTGGTGACCGTTGCGGGGCTTTCCCACGGGGGCGACGAGTACATCCAGCAGCACATGACCCTCTGGCTCGGCCTGGCCGGCGCCCCGGACAGTTTCGGGCGTTTCGCCACGCTCACCGCGCTCAGCCGCACGTTCCTCAACCAGATCGGGCACGACGCGGTCGAGCAGCAGCACGCGTTCATGGGCCGGCCGGAGGACCGGCTGCGGCAGATCGAGCTGGTCAAGCGGCTCGACATCCGGCCGCTGCTGCCCCGGATCACGGCGCCCACGCTGGTGATCGGGGCGACCCGCGACCAGACGGTCCCCGTGGAGAACCACCGGGAGCTGTTCGCGGGCATCGACGGCAGCGAGTACACCGAGCTCGACACCGGCCACGTCGTCATGGCGGAGCAGTCCGACGAGTTCGTCAAGCTCGTCCGGGACTTCCTCGACCGCCCCTGACCCGTACGCGGGGGCCGCTCAGCCGGGTACTCCGGACACCGGGCTGGGCGGACCCTGGTCACCGGGCGCGCGCACCGAGCACCATGGGGAACATGCGTCCCATCGATCAGCAGACCATCCTCATCACGGGGGCGACCGACGGGCTCGGCCGCGCCCTCGCCGCCGAACTGGCCGCCGAAGGCGCCACGATCCTCGTCCACGGGCGGGACGACCGGCGCGGCGAGGCGACCCTCAAGGAGATCGGCGGCAGGGCCTCCTGGTACCGGGGCCGACCTTTCGTCGCTGGCCGAGACCCGCGTGCTCGCCGAGGCCGTCCGCGCCGACCACCCCCGGCTGGACGTGCTCGTCAACAACGCGGGCATCGGCCGCGACGGCCCGCGCGAGGAGAGCGCGGACGGCCACGAGCTGACGTTCCAGGTGAACTACCTGTCCGGCTACCTGCTGACCCGGCTCCTGCTCCCCACCCTGATCGCCTCGGCGCCGGCGCGGATCGTCAACGTCAGCAGCCTCGGCCAGCAGGCCATCGACTTCGACGACGTGATGCTCACCCGCGGGTACGACGGGCTGCGGGCCTACCGCCAGAGCAAGCTCGCCCAGATCCTGTTCACGATCGACCTCGCCGCCGAGCTGGCCGGGACGGGTGTCACCGCGAACGCCCTGCATCCGGCCACCTACATGCCGACGAAGATGGTGACCACCTCGCCGATCAGCACACTGGAGGAGGGCGTCCGCGCGACCCACCGCCTCGTCACCGATCCCGCCCTGGACGACGTGTCCGGCCGATTCTTCAACGGACTCCGGGAGGCGCGCGCGGACGCCCAGGCCTACGACGCCGACGCCCGCGCCCGTCTCAAGGCACTCTCGGACGAGCTCACCTCCCCCTGACGCGGCGGAAGAACGCCTGGACATCGGGGGTGAGCAGCTCCGGTGCCTCGACGGCCGGGAAGTGGCCGCCGCGGTCGAACTCCGTCCAGTGGACGACGTCGTAGACGCCCTCCACGCGGCGCCGCACCGGCCGGACGAGATCGTGCGCGAACACCGCGATCCCGACCGGAACGGGGCACGGGACGGGCGGACCGCCACGCTCGGCGTTCGCCCTGTGCAGCCGCGACGAGGACCCTGCCGTGCCGGTGAGCCAGTAGAGCATCACCGTCGTCAGCAGGCGGTCGTCGTCGACGCCGCTCGCGGGGTCCGTCCATTCGGTGACCTTGTCCGCGATCCAGGCGAGCTGGCCGACGGGGGAGTCGGTCAACCCGTACGCGACGGTCTGGGGACGGGTCGACTGAATCTGCCAGTAGCCGGCGGGGTTCGCCAGGTACTCCCTCTGGCTCACCAGCCGTTCCTTGTCGTCCGGCGACAGTTCGTCGTCGTCGCCTGGGGGCGACCCCATGTAGTTGAAGTGGACGCCCACGACGTGGTCAGACGCCACCGCTCCCAACGCGTTCGAGATGGGCCAGCCCCAGTCGCCGCCCTGCGCGCCGTAGTGCTCGTAGCCGAGCCGTTCCATCAGCGTGGCCCATGCCCGCGCGATGCGGTTCACGTCCCATCCGGCCTCGTGTGTGGGGCCGGACAGGGTGAACCCCGGAAGGGACGGGATCACGAGGTGGAACGCGTCCGCCGGGTCGCCGCCGTGCGCGCGGGGGTCGGTGAGCGGCCCGATCACGTCCAGGAAGTCGGCGACCGTGCTGGGCCATCCGTGCGTGATGATCAGCGGCAGCGCGTCCGGCTCGGGTGAGCGGACGTGCAGGAAGTGGATGTCCGCCCCGTCGATCTCGGTCGTGAACTGCGGGAACGCGTTGAGCCTCGCCTCCTGCGCCCGCCAGTCGAAGGTCGTCCGCCACCGCTCGGCCAGCTCCTTCACGCGGGCGAGCGGGATGCCGTGGTCCCAGCCGATGCCGGGCAGCTCGTCCGGCCACCGCGTGCGGTCCAGCCGCGCTGCGAGGTCGTCGAGGTCGGCCTGCGGGAACTCCAGGCGGAACGGCGTGATCTCAGACATTCGGGGCCTCCCAGATCGGACGGGCCTCGATCCGCGTGAGGCGCCAGCCGTCCCCCGTCCGGGCGGCGCGCAGCTCGTAGCGCTCGCCGAGCATGCGCAGGCCCTCCTCGCGGGCGAAGACCACCATGAGGTTCGCGCTGATCGCGGCCCGGTCGCCGTCCACGTCGATGAGCGGGTCGGTGATGAAGTGCTGGGTCGGCACGGTGTGGTTCTTGCGCGCCTGCGCGACTAGGGCGTCGGCCCCCTTCGCGACGCCGCCCAGGGTGTGGGCCTCGGCGTCCTCGGTGAAGATGCCCCGCCCGCCGTCGGGGCTCTTGTCGTCCAGCCACCGCCCCAGGCGGCTGACGAGCGCGGACAGTTCGGAACGGTCGTCCATGTCTCCTCATTTCATTGGCTGCGCCAACATTGGTGAGACCAACATAGATGATTGTTGGCCTCACCAACAACCCCTAGACTGATCCGCATGATGACGTCCGACGCCCGGACGCCCGCGCGGCTCCGGCGCACCCCGAGCTGGTTGATCAACCTGGTGTCGGCGCAGAGCCACCGCCTGGTCTCCGAGGGATTCACCGCGGCCGGCGCACGCGGGTACCACTACCGGCTGCTCGCCGCCCTGGACGAGTACGGCCCGTCCAGCCAGGCCGACCTCGGCCGCCGCGCGGGCATCGACCGCAGCGACGTGGTCGCCGCGGTGAACGAGCTGGCCGCGAAGAACATGGTCGACCGCTCCCCCGACCCGTCCGACCGGCGCCGCAACGTCATCACGCTCACCCCCGAGGGCTCCCGCCACCTGGCGGAACTGGACGAGGTCGTTATCCGCATCCAGGACGACCTGCTCGCCCCGCTCTCACCGGACGAACGCACCCGGCTCGCCGACCTGCTGGCCCGCGTCGCCGACCACCACGCCGAGAACCGCCGCTCCGGATAATCGCTGGTGATAGTTGGACAATCCAACCTAGAGTGGCGTGTCCCCCGACCGAGGAGCCGCCCATGCCGCCTGCCGTCCGCTTCGCCGAGCTGCCGACCACCGCGATGAAAGCCCTGCTGGAGGACGACCTGGAGGGCGCCGGCGCGGTCGCCGGGGTGCCCCTCACCGACTACTTCACCACCGACGAGGCGAAGCACCTGTGGCGCTTCCGCCTCGCCCAACTCGACCGCGACCCGTCCCACGCGCCCTGGATCGTCCGGGCCGCCGTCACCGAGCCGGAAGGCGTGGTCGTCGGCCACGCGGGCTTCCACGGCGCCCCCGACGAGAACGGGACCGTCGTGATCGCCTACTCCGTGGACCCGGCGCACCGCCGCAAGGGCTACGCCCGCGCGATGCTCACCGCCCTCCTGGACCGCGCCGCCGCCGAACCGTCCGTCAGGACCGTCCGCGCCACGATCAGCCCCGACAACGAGGCGTCCCTGGCGACCATCGCAGGCCAGGGCTTCACCCACGTCGGCGAGCAGTGGGACGAGGAAGACGGCCGCGAATTGATCTACGACCGCCCCGCCCGCCCCCGTTAGGCCCCGGCCGTGGTTCACCGACCTCCGGCGGCCCGCTCGACCCTCCGCCGCCACCAGGCGCCCGCCTCCACACGCGACATACCGAGGTGCTGGGCGATGAAGTCTTCGACCGGGACGGTGGGAGCCCCGTCGCGGATCTCCCGAATCCGGGCTGTGACTTCGTCGCCGGACGGACGCCGCGCCCGCGCCCGGATACTCCACACGCCCAGAAACCGCTGGAGGGCGGCGTAACCGGTCCCGCTCTCCACGGCCGCGGAGGCGAGCTTCCTGTACTGGGCGAGAAAGTAGGCCCGCTCCTCCTCGGGAAGCCGCCGCAAGAGGACCTGCGGGTCTTGCGCCGCGCCGGTGTCGGTCACTTGCCCTCCTTCAGTAGGGCGGTGGCCCGGCGCGCGGCCTTCGGGTCGGCGACGACGAGCATGCCGAGCAGCGTGTCGGCGTCCGAGGCCGAGACGCGCCGGGTCGCCTCCCAGCCACCGCGCTCGTCCCGCGCGATCACCCATCCGGGAAAGAGATGCCGGAGCAGCAGCAAGGTGACGGAGTCATCCGTCCGCAGGCGTCGGCTCAGTGAAGCTTGGCCCACGTGGCCTTCCCCCCTTCATTGAGCGGACGGACGCCCCACTCCCGCACCAGCTCCGTCAAGAGGACGAGCCCCCGGCCAGACGTCGCGTCGGCGTCCTCCGGCTGCACCACCGGACGTCCCTCCCCGGCGTCCCACACCTCCACGACCACCGCCCCGTCGCCCTCGTCGCGGAACACCCGCACAACGATCGGCCCCTCCCCGTGCCGGAAGGCGTTGGTGACCAGCTCGCACACCACGAGCCGCGCCACGTGGTCGTCCTCGATCCCCCACTCCACGAACCGCTCGGCCACAAACCCCCGCGCCAGCCGCGGAGCCCACTCATTCGCCTCCAACACGAGCGGTGGAACCTCGCAACCCACTGCACTCCGCATCGCAACCACCTCTGACCTCGGGTGAGATGTGTGAACTGCGACACAGCGTCTCGCCGCGAAGCTATCTTGGCTTGCGTACGCAGAGCACTCGCAACAACACGGAACGCAAGGAACGTCGTTCATGGCCACCAACGCGTCACCCGACCCCAAGGACGGGATGTGGGCGTTCATCGCCTACTACTTACGCTTCTGCCGCAACCAGCGAGAACTCTCCGGGGACGCGACAGGGCGCATCATCAACGCGAGCAAGGCGACTGTTTCGCGCATCGAGAACGGCATCGACCGCCTGGACGCCCCACGCGCCGCCCTCCTGGACAAGGCGTGGGACACCGGCGGGGTCTTCGCCCTCCTGGTCTGGTACGCCAGCATCGGCCACAACCCCCAGTGGCTCGCCCAACTTTCCACGTTCGAACAGCGTGGGCGCTTCATCCGCATCTTCGAACCGCTCCTCATCTCCGGCTTGCTCCAGACGGAGGACTACGCCCGAGCGCTACTGACGGGGGGAGGTATGGCCGACCCCGAACCGTTCGTCGCTGAACGGATAGAACGGCAGAGCGTTCTCGACCGAGCGTTCGTCATGGTGCTGTTGAGCGAAGCCACGTTGCGCTGGCCGGTAGGGAGCCATCGGATCATGCGTGAGCAACTTGCTCACCTGCTTAAAGTGGCGGAACGCCCGAACGTCGTACTCCACGTGATCCCGCAGACATTCGAAACCGGCGCCTATCCCGGCCTGGACGGCGGGCTGAAACTTGTCACTGGGGACGACTTCGGCGAAGTGGCTTACACAGAGTCACTCGGCGGTGGACGGCTCGTATCCTCCCCAGTGGAGGTTGCGGAGTACGCGATACTCTTTGCCAGGATCAGCGCGAAAGCTCTACCCGAAAACCGGTCCGCGGAAATGATCACTAAAGCTATGGAGGCGTTCAGTGACGACGACGTGGCGCAAGAGCAGTCACAGCGGCACCCAGGGCGGGAGTGACTGCGTGGAGGTCGGCCGCCTCCCCGAGACCATCGCGTTTCGCGATTCCAAAGACCCCGATGCCCCCAACCTGCACCTCACCCCCCACGGCTTCCGCACCCTCCTCACGAACCTCAAGCGTTAACCCCCGCTGCCCCGGCCCCCTCGGGGGTCGGGGCGATGGAGCCGAGATGACGCAGAATGCGTGGCGGAAAAGCAGTTACAGCAGCTCGCAGGGCGATAATTGTGTTGAGCTGGTCGGCCTCGGCGAAGCCGTGGGCATCCGCGATTCCAAGGCACCGGACGAGCCCGAGCTCCTCCTCACACGAGAGACCTTCCGCGCCCTGATCGCGAACCTCAAGCATTACCGCTGGTAGCCCATGGCTTCTGGTGAGTCCGCCACCATGCGCTCGTTCTCTCGGCGTGGGAGACCGCCTCCGGTGAGCCGGTGTCGACAGTTTCCGTGGCGCAGTCAGATGGCCTCCCCCAACTGTTCAGCCACCCGCTCCAGCCCCTTTTTGATGAGCTGCCCGTACTCGTCGTCGCCCAGCGCACCGATCCCGGCCCGCGCTTGCCGTAGATGCTCACAGGCGCGATCATGATCGCCCAGCTTGCGATAACATTCACTCAGGTTCAAGTGCAACGACGGATACAGCCCGGCCACTGAAAGCGTTACCCCGGCTTGGGCCACCCGTTCGTCAGTGACCAGACCGACGGCGGCAAGCGCTCGCAGATCCCACACCAACTCCTGCCGCACATCGTCCTGCACATCCGCCATCGAGTGAGCAAGGACGCAAACATGCAGCGGGTCGCCCTGCTCGCCGCCGATGTCGTCCCAGATCTGCGCGAACAAGTCGCGAGCGGCTTCACGTTGACCTCGGTGGTGATGCAACTCCACCCCCTGACCGATCCGGGTCATCGTTGGGTCGCCGGTCATCAGCGGCTCCTTCACCGTCGCGTTTCGCCGTCAGCCTATTGGCCTGACGTAACTTAGCGATCTTGCCCGCAGTCTGGAGAACGTCTTCGAGCGGAACGTGCGTACATCGTCGGCGTGATACTGGGCGTCCTCGCGAGTAGGCGACCAAGAGCGAGCGGCGGCGAGGCAGGCGATCCGGGCACGGAGGGCGCCGTCCGCACCGTCGTCCGCGATGATCGGCGGCTGCTGAGCTGAGTCAGCCCGGTAGTCACCGCCTGGAACCTGCAACGCAGGCGTCCGGAGCGCGAATCCCAACGGGGGAGCCAGAGCTTGAAGGTGAGCGATCCGGTGTCGGGCACGCTCTCCATGTGATCGGTCACGACGGGGCTCCTGGTTCTCAGCAAGAGTGATCGATGTCGAGGACGCCCACCTCGTTGCCACGGACGAACAGCACGTACGTGTACTCGGTCTCGTCGTCCTCCGTGGGATCCGTCGGCGGCCACTCTGTGGGCAGGTAGCCGTTGACCGTTACGAGTGCGCCGTCCAGGCGTTGTTCGATGACGTCGACCAGGTCGTCTACGAGGTGAGGCACCAGGTGGTCGGACGGGATCTCGGGCATCTCGTCGATGTCGTCCCATGAGCCGTCCCAGAGGTCGATGCGGGAGAGCCGGGCAGCGGTGTTGTAGAGCGACGCTCGCAGCTCGGGGAACGTGGTCGGGCGGAACGTCGGTTCTTCGTCGGCGTACTCCTCGGCGTCCTCGCGGGTGGCCGACCAGTAGCGAGCGGCGGCGGCGAGGCTGTCGTCCCCTGTCTCGCTCTCGGGAAGCCTGCCGATCCGGAACCGGAAGTCCACCGGGTTGTTGTTGTTCACCATGAGGTGGTCGCTCAGAAGCGTGGCGAGGCAGGCGATCCGGGTACGGAGGGCGCCGTCCGCACCGTCGTCCGCGATGATCGGCGGCTGCCGCACCGCCGCCGCGGGCTCCAGGGTGATCCGCACCGTGCTTCCGTTGTAGTCGCGGTGCAGAAGGTGCAGGGCCGGGTCGTCGTCGGTCGTGGCGAGGCGAAGCAGGTCGCCGTACTGGCCCGCCGCCTCGTCCACCAGATACCGCACCAACGACATGCGGCGCGCGTCCTGGACGTGGGCCGCCTCGGTGATGAGCGAGACCAGTTCCTCGGGCGGTACCGAGCGGTCGTCCCTGGACGTCGTGCCGGTGTACTGAACCGCGTCCGAGACCTTCGGCAGGCCGGCAAGCGCGGCGAGCCGCTCGGGCGGAGCCGGCCATGGCTCGGCGCGGGGGTCGCCGGTCTTGCCGAGCACGAGCGTCGACGCCCACCCGGGTGCGGATTCCGGTGTCCACGCGGCGAGCAGCCAGAGGGCCGAGACGAGCAGCCACTGGGGGTTCGACGGGTCACGACCGTCCGGCCGGTCCGCCGGATCCGGCTGCCAGTGCCACGCGTCGGTGAAGGCCGTGGCCATCTCCACCCAGACCACCTCCGTTACGGCTCGTGCGTCGACTCCCGCGCGACCCGACCGCCGCCACGGACCCCGGGGTGACCGTATCCAAGGACACCGTCACTCCGGTCAGCGCCGAGGCCCGTCCGTGACGACGATCCGGGTGCCAGTGCCGGTCGAGGGGTATCGTCCGCGGCCCCTCGTCCTTCGGTCCCAACGGACAAGGCCGGTCACGCGGGCGTGACCGGCCTTGGTTCGGGCGCGAACGATGGTCCCGTCCCCCGCGTCCGGAGTTACCGGACGTCGAGGGCGCGGGTGATGGTGCGGAACAGGTCGGTCTGGTCGGTCACGCCGAGGACGCCGGCGGCCTGCGGGCCCCTGGCGGCGATCCGGACCTGGGTACCGGTGTGCTCCTGGGACTGGCCCGGGGTGTTGGTCGCGTAGTTGATCTTCATGGGGGCACCGTCCGCGGTGATCAGCGTGGCGGTCTGGCCCGGGCTCTGGGCCTCCAGCGGGATGATCTGGCTGGTGTGGCCGTGGTCGGCGGTCACGACCACCAGGGTGCCCGGGTTCCGGCGGGCGAAGTCGAGCGAGGCCTTCACCGCCTTGTCGAACTCGGCCGTCTCACCGATCTGGCCACAGGGGTCGGCGGCGTGGTCGCGCTTGTCGATGGACGCGCCCTCGATCTGCAGGAAGAAGCCCTTGCGGCTGTGCTTGGTCTGCGCGTCCAGCAGACCGATGGCCTTGGACGCCATGCCCGACAGGTGCGGGCCCCCGAAGGCGGCGTTCGGCGTGCACTTGGCCGGGTCGGTGCCGCCGACCTTGGCCGCCGGACCGGTCCACTCCTGCGGCATGTTGCCGTCCGCGAACAGTCCCAGCAGCTTGCCGCCGGGCTTGGCCGCGTTCAGCCCGCCCTCGTCGGTGACGACCGTGTACCCGGCGGCCTTCGCCTGGTCGATCACGGTCTTGCCGGCGAAGGGCCCCGCCTTGACCGTCTGCGCGAAGCGGGCCTTGCCGCCGCCCAGGTACAGGTCGGCGCCCGTCTGCACCTGCTGCTCGGCGATCGAGCCCGGCCCGCCGTTGACCTTGTCCTGCACGGGGCACTTGGCCATGTCGGCCGGGCCCTGGCAGCCGCGGTCCGCGACGTGCGCGGTCAGCACCGCCGGGGTGGCGTCGCCGAGTTCGGCCGTGGACACGTCACCGGTCCGCAGGCCGGCGCGCTTGGCCAGTTCCAGGACGGTCGGGACCGGCTTGCCGTCCGGCGTGACCGAGATGGCCCCGTTGTAGGTCTTGTGACCGGTGGCCCAGCCGGTGCCGCTGGCCGCCGAGTCGGTCACGTAGTCGATCTGGCGCGGGTCGTCCTTGTTGACCGCGTACGTGGTGTACGCGCCGGTCAGGGGCAGCGTGTCCATGGCGAGCCGCCCGGCGGCGCCCTTGATGTAGTTGCGGGCGACGGTGATCTCCGAGTCGCCCATGCCGTCACCGATCAACAGGATGACGTTGCGCGCCTTGCCGCCCTGCACCGCGTGGCGGACCTCCTGGGTCCGGTCGCCGCCGGACGCGTCCGCGAGCCCCGAACCGAGCGCGGCGGCCACCGCCCCCGTGGTGAGCACGACCGCGGCCGTCCGCCGTATCTTCGCAGCCGAATTCATAGGGCTGACCTCCTGGCTCATCGTGAGTGACAAACAGGGACAGAGCACCAGGTCAAGGTGAGGTCGACGCCCCGCCGATCAAGACGAACACCTGAACAGTCGGCGAACGGTGGCGGGACGCCCTCGGCGGCGCCTCGCACCAGGCAGGCGGCGCACCCGTGCTGAGGTTCGCTGGAACGGTGACCCAGGGAAGACGTCTCACGATTCGGGGTGCCGCTGTGGGGGCCGGTCGCCTGTGCCGGGGCACGCGTCGAAGGCGGCCCCGGCATCCGGGCCGGGGCCGCCCTTCGACCGGATGAACCCGCCTACAGGGGCGGACGCGTCACATTCACCGGCGTCCCGTAGTCGGAGAACTCGATGACCGAGGTGATGCGGACGAGGTCCCGGCCGGCTTTCCCCGCATCCGTGCTGGGGACGCTCGTCTGCACCATCTTCTGGATCTTGGGGACGGCGCCCCCGACCGTCACCGACCCCGAGACCCGCATCCCGCCCAGCGGACCTGCGGGGTTACCCACACTGGAGAAGTCGTAGGTTTGCACCGCCGCCGGCCCGTCACCCGTCTGGCGTGAGGGTGCCGAGTTGTCGAACACCAGCAGCAGCCGCAGCATATGCAGGACATTGGCGCTCAGTTCCTGCGGGCCGAGGGGATCGCGGGTCGACGAAGGGTCGATCTTGTGCCAGGTCTTTCCGCGCAGCACATAGCGCTCATCACCGAGGAAGCGCTGCTCCATCGGCGCCGCCCCCGGGCCGCGCAGGTAGCCCCGCCGGTTGGGGGCGTCAAAGGCACCCTGATAGGTCTCCACGGTTTCGCCCCGGCCGCGCGAGGTCAGCGTCCGGGTTAGTTTCACGTGGAACGTCGTACGCGTGGTGGCCTCGGTCGCCGCTGCCAGGGTGACGTCGCTGCCGCGTCCCGTGGTGATAGTGCGTCCACCGTCGTCCCCGGGGACGAGGTTCCCGCCGATGGTGGCGGCGGCCACGACCAGCGCGACCGCGCCGGTCCCGAGCGCTCCGGCGCCCGAGCGGCGCATGCGCCTGGCGCGCCGGCCGCGATGCACCAGGGTCTCGATCGGCGCTTCGGGGATCGGGCGCTCGTCGGTCGCCGACCGCAGCATCCGGGTCAGCCGGTCCTCGCTCATCGTGTGATCTCCTCGGTCTGCGGGAGGGCGAGTATCGAACGGAGCCGTTTCATCGCCCGGGAGTGCTGGCTCTTGACGGTGCCGACGGAGCATCCGAGAACGTCGGCGGTCGCCGCCTCCGTGAGGTCGGCGTAATGCCGCAGGACGACGATGGCGCGCTGCTGGCGAGGCAGGGCGAGCAGCGCCCGGCGCAGCTCGTCGTCCGGTTCACGCGGGGAACTGGAGCGCGCGTCGTGCCGCTCGGGGGCGTCGGTCAGCAGCTCCCGCCGCCTGCGACGCCACCAGCTGACGTTGCCGTTGACCAGCATCCGCTTCAGGTAGGCGTCCGGGTCGCCGTCGGCCACCCGGCGCCAGCGCACGTAGAGCTTCACCAGGCAGTCCTGGAGGAGCTCCTCGGCGCGGTGGACGTCACCGGTCAGCAGCGTCGCCAGGCCGTAATGGCGTTTCCACGCGGCGGCCGCGAACGTGGCGTAAGCGGTTTCCTGCGTCGGTTGACTCACGTGCATTGAACGCCGCAGGGCGCGCGGATGGTTGGCAGGTCCGGTCGGCGAATCCGCGGGCATGATCTCGCTCCGACTCGTGCGGGGCGGAGCGCCGCGGCTCAGACCGCGGCGTTCGACGCGGCGAAGCGGGCCCGGTAGGCGGACGGGCTGAGGCCGGTCTGGCGGCGTAGCCGGGTGCGCAGGTTGGCGGAGGTGCCGAGGCCACTGGCGCGGGCGACGGCCTCCAACCGGAGCTCGCCTTTCTCGATGAGCCCGCACGCGAGCGCGACCCGCTCGGCGTTGAGCCAGGCCAGCGGGGTCGTGCCGAGCTCGGCCTGGAAGCGGCGGTGCAGGGTGGCGGTACTGGTCGCGGCGCGGGCGGCCAGGTCGGCGACGGTCAGCGGCCGATCGAGCCGTTCCCGCGCCCAGGCCAGAACGGGCGCGAGCGAGGTGTCCGGGATCGCGGGGACGGGACGTTCGACGAACTGCCGCTGGCCGCCGTCGCGGTGCCCGGCGAAGACCAGGCGGCGGCCGACCGCGTTGGCGATCTCCGCACCGTGGTCGCGGCGCACGATGTGCAGGCACAGGTCGAGCGCGGCGGCGCTGCCGGCGGCGGTCAGCACGTCCCCGTCGTCCACGAACAGCACGTCGGGTTCGAGCCGAACCGCCGGGAAGCGGGACCGGAAGAGATCGGCCCAGCGCCAGTGGGTGGTCGCGGGGCGGCCGTCGAGCACACCGGCGGCCGCGAGAGCGAACGCGCCGGTACAGAAGCTCACGAGCCGGACGCCCCGGGCGGCGGCCTGCCGGATCGCGGAGAGGACCGCCTCATCGGGCGTGTTCTCGGGGTCGGGACGATTAGGAACGATCACGGTGTCGGCCGTCTCGACCGCCTCCAACCCGGCGATCCCCGACATCGTGAACATCCCCGCGTGCATCACGACCGGGCCGGGCGCGCAGAGCGCGAAGTCGTACCAGGGGATGCCCAGCTCGGGCCGGCGCAGGCCGAACAGCTCGGTCGCGACGCCCATCTCGAACGGGTTCGAGCCCCTGTCGACGATCATCACCACGCGATGCGAGGATCCTTGCGGCATATGCGATTCCTAGCACTCACGCCGGGCCGCGGCCACCCGCAACAGTGGACGGATGAACGAACCGATCGATCTGCACTCGGCGCTTGCCTCCTTCTCCGACCTCTGGAGCCCGCGCATCGTCTCGCAGGTGAACGACTACGACGTCCGCGTCGCCAAGGTCGCCGGTGACCACGTCTGGCACGTCCACGACAACACCGACGAGTTCTTCCTGGTACTCGACGGCGAATTCACCATCGCGCTCCGCGACGGGACGGGGGAACGCGACGTGACATTGTCCAAGGGCTCCGTGTTCGTCGTCCCCCGAGGTGTGGAGCACAAGCCGTCCGCCCCGGGCGGTGCGTCGATCCTCATGTTCGAGCCGACCGGGACGTCGAGCGTCGGCGACCGGCACGACGACGTCCCGGACCATGTCGACGCGACCATCGGGCGACCGCTCGCCTAGACGCGGCGGTGGAACGCCTTCCTGGAGGGCGGTCGACGACGGGCGTATCGTGTGGTCGGTGGGGCACGACCCGGAGGTGTGGGCTGCCGGCGACGCCTATGAGGCGTACGTCGGCCGGTGGAGTCGCTCCGTCGCGCGGGAATTCGTGCGGTGGCTGGACGTCTCGGTGGGCGGCTACTGGCTGGACGCCGGATGCGGCACCGGAGCGTTGACGGCGGCCGTGCTGGAACTGGCCGACCCCGCCCAGGTCGTCGGTGTGGATCCCGCCGAAGGCTTCATCGCCCATGCTCGGACCCGGATGGACGACGCACGGGCGGAGTTCCGCGTGGGGGACGCGCAGTCACTGCCGTTGCCCGATGGCCGGTTCGACGCCGTGGTCAGCGGACTCGCGCTCAACTTCGTCCCCGATCCCCGTCGCGCCGCGGCCGAGTTCGCGCGGGTCGCCGCTCCGGGCGGCGTGGCCGCCGCCTACGTCTGGGACTATGCCGAAGGCATGGCGATGCTGCGGTACTTCTGGGACGCCGCCGCATCCCTGGACCCCGCCGCAGCCGAGCGGGACGAGGGCCGCCGCTTCCCGCTGTGCAGTCCTGAGCAGCTCGCCCGGCTGTGGACGGAAGCCGGCTTCGCCGAGGTCACGGTAGGAGCGATCGAGTTGCCCACCGTGTTCGCCGATTTCGGCGACTACTGGCAACCGTTCCTGGGCGGGCAGGGCCCGGCTCCCGGGTACGTCATGTCCCTGACGGACGAGCACCGTGATGCCCTGCGCGACCTGCTGCGCGACCGCCTGCCCGCCCGCCCGGACGGCTCCATCCCGCTGACGGCCAAGGCCTGGGCGGTACGAGGGCGGAAGGGGACCGGGCCATCCCGCTCCGGCAGCCCCTCCGACTCCGTATGAGCCATGCGGCGGATCGCCCGCCCGGCCATTCGTCCAGCGCGGATGTCCAACGAAGATCCCCGTGGTGGTTTCCGGTGCGTCGCCCCGATTGGCGCCCGCAGAAGAGCGTCATGCCGCAAATCAACCGACCCGGTGGCGCGGTCGCCTGGGCGGTCCGGAGTGATGCCTCCGGCCACGACCATGCCGCCGACACCCGTTCAGTGCCTGCTCAGTCAGCCTCCGGGACGGTCGAGGGCAGGAGGCGGCGGTGCGCCATGGCGAGGAAGGCGCGGCCCGCCGGGCTTGCGTGGTGCGGACGGGCGGCGAGGATGATCCGGCGCTCCAGCGACGGGTGGGCGAGCGGCACCCGGGCGAGCGCGGGCGGCCCCTGGAGTGCGGACCGCGGAAGGATCGCCAGGCCGATCCGCTGAAGGACGAGCTGGCGGACGAGGCTGAGGTCGCGGGTCTCGGCGACCACGTTCGGGACGAATCCGGCGTGCTGGCAGGCGGCCTCGATGTTGGTGCGCAGCTTGCCGCTGCGGGGCGCGGTCACCAGAGGCTCGTCCCGCAGGTCGCGGAGCGTCAGCGAATCCCGGGCGGCGAAGGGGTGGTCGGGGTGCAGGGCGACCACGACGTCCTCGCGGGCGATCACGTGCGGGGTCATCTCGGCGCCGAGCGGGGCGTCGGCGGGGCCCTGGCCGATGACGGCCGCGTCGAGTTCGCCGGTGGCCAGGGCGGCGAGCAGGCCGTCCGTCTCGTCCTCGCGGAGGGTGAGGCGGATCCGCGGATGGCGGCGGTGGAAGGCGCCCAGCAGCGCGAGCACCCGCCGGTCGGGCAGCGGCTGCACCAGGCCGACCGCGAGGCTGCCGGTGAGCAGGCCCGACAGCGCCGCGATCGACTCCTTCGCGTTGGCGGCCTCGGCGAGCATGGCGCGGGCGTGCGGCAGCAGCGCCTCCCCGGCGGCGGTCAGCGCGACCGAGCGCCGGTCGCGCCGGAACAGGGCCTCCCCGACCTCGGCCTCCAGCCTGCGGATCTGCTGGCTGATCGCGGGCTGGGCCACCTGGACCCGCTCGGCCGCGCGGGTGAAGTGGCGCTCCTCCGCCACCGCGACGAAGTACCCGAGCTGCCTCAGTTCCATAAGCGAACGATATTACAGAGAGCACAAGCCTGTCTTGGACTTATTACCGGTGGTCGCCGTAGCGTCGGTGACGTCGAACGAAACGACCGGAAAGCGAGGAACGGCCATGGGCAAGGCGATAGTGGCGGAGGTCAGGACCCGCAACGGCGCGACCGAGGCGCCCGGAGATCTCAGGCCCGGTCCTGCCCCCGTCAGCGCCCCGGCGGGGAACCCTCCGGTCCGGGTCCGGCTGGCGATGACCCTCGCGGCGTGGGCGGTGGCGTTCGCCGTGGTCATTGCGCTGCTCGCGCTTTTCGGCGACCTGCTCGCCGCACTGCCGATGGCCGGCCGCGCCGCGGTCATCAGCGGCGTCCTCGTCACTCTCATGGTCAACCTGGTCATGCCCAGGCTCGCCCCCGTGGTCAACCGGTGGGTCGGCGCGGGCCGCCCGAGGACGGCCCCGGCGGGCAGTACGGTCGCGCACTCCGACCAGGGCGCCGTCCACCCCTGAGCTCCGTCGCCGAGGATGCTCGGTGCCGGCCGGGGGGGGGCTCGCCGACGGCGTCGCCCACCGCCCCTTGGCCGGCGAAGGTCAGCTGGCGGCATTCAAGCAGCAGGCATCGGCCGGGTCGGTCGGCATTCCTTCGTTGGTTGTCCGGTGGCGGGGAAGAATGCGAGCGACACCGGAGGCGGCCGGGTGAGGCCCGGCCCGCGTTCGACCTCGGCCACGGGAACCGGAGGAGATGCGATGACGACGATGCCGAAGCCGGCTTTGGCAGCGCTGGACGTTCTGATCGGCGAGTGGACGGCCGAGGTCCCGCAGTTCGGCGAGGGGCAGGGAAGGGTGACCGTCGACCGGCTGGAAGACGGCGCCTTCCTGCGGATCCGGTCGCGGCCCCCGGCGCCCGCGCCCGCGGCCGTCCAGCTCGTCGGGCCCGACGATTCGTCCGGCGTGTACACCGTCCTGTACTACGACTCGCGCGGCGTGTCCCGCGTCTACCGGATGACGCTCGACGGCGACGTCTGGAAGATGTGGCGCGAGGCCCCCGGATTCGACCAGCGCTTCACCGGGACGATCAGCGCCGACGGCCGCACGATCCAGGCCTTCTGGGAGAAGTCCCTGGACAACGAGACCTGGGAGCACGACTTCGACATCATCTACACGAAGGCCGCCGGCTAGGGCTCGCCGGGATGGTCGCGCAGCCAGACCTCCGCGCGCCTGCGCGACGCCTGCGAGAGCCATGCGTCCTGCACGACCTCGGTGAGTTCCCGCAGCGTGAGCTCACCGAGGCGGCTCGCCCTCAGCAGCACCGAGCGGTGGCCGTCGAAGTGCGGGGTGGTGAAGAACGGTGACGACGCGTCCTGCACGAGGGCCTGCTTGTCGGACTCCGAAGGCACCCAGAACACGATCACGTCCGGGTAGCGCTCGCCCGTCGCGGGGTCGAACGCGTCCGGGCGAGGGGTCCGGAAGAACACGAACGACTTGCGTCCCACCTGGTAGACGGGGTTACCGCCCTTGCCGTACTCGACCGTCACATGCGGCATTCCCTGCGCCAGCTCGTGCACGTCCTCGACCCGGGCGGGACGGTCGTCTGCCTGCATGCCCGCAGCGTACGCCGTGATCGTCGGCGGTGTCGGCGAAGCGGTCAGGAGCTGAGGGCCTCGCGCTCGATCCGCTCGAACTGCGCGGCCATCGCCTCGGCCAGGGCGTTGGCCCCCGACAGCGGCCGCACCATCACGGTCAGGTCGTCGATCAGCCCCTCCTCGTCGAGGTGGAGGAAGTCGCACCCGTGCACCTGCCGGCCGTTCACGGTCGCCTCGAACATGAGCGCGTGGTCGCGGCCGTCCACGCTGACGATCTCCCGGACGTAGCGGAGGTCCTGGAACACCCGCCCGGCGCCCCGCACGATCGCGGCCGTGATCGCCTTCCCGTGGTACGGCTTGAACGCGACCGGGCTGGTGAACACCGCGTCGTCGGCCAGCAGCCCTTCGATCGCCTCCGCGTCACCGGCCTCCACCGCCCGCCTGAACGGATGCATGCGACACCCCCCGAAATGGACAACTTGTTGAGTAGGTGCAAATTACACTAGCCATGGCGTGGGAGATCGTCCACCGGTCGGGGGCGTGGCGACGATCACGGGCCGATACGCTCGGAACCATGTCGTTGCGGAACGCGGTTCTGGCCACGCTTCTGGAAGGCGAAGCGTCCGGGTACGACCTGTCCAAGAGCTTCGACGCCGGGGTCGCCAATTTCTGGATGGCCACACCCCAGCAGCTCTACCGGGAGCTGGAGAAGATGGCCGGCGAGGGTCTGATCCAGGCGCGCGTCGTCCAGCAGGAACGCCGTCCCAACAAGCGCCTCTTCTCCCTCACCGAGACCGGGCGCCGCGCCCTGCACGAGTTCACCGCCAGGCCCCCGCGCCCCGGCGCGATGCGCGAGGAGCTGATGGTCCAGGTCCAGGCGGTGGACGCGGGGGACGTCGAGGCCGTCATGACCGCCCTCCGCGAGCGCCGCATCTGGGCCGAATCCAAGATCGCCCGCTTCGAGCGGCTCCAGGCCCGCTTCCTGGACGGCCGCACCGAGGAGGAGTACCTCGCGACCGCCGACCGGATCGGTCCCTACCTCACCCTGATGCGCGGCCTGGCGTTCGAACGCGAGAACCTCCGCTGGTGCGAGGACACCCTGACCATCCTCGACCGCCGCATCGCCGCGCGCCCCCTCGAAGGGCGCGGCCGGACCACGCCGGAGACCGATCGCGGCCGGGCGTCGTAGCCGGGACCCCTCCCGGCAGGTCAGTTCGGGTTTGGGTTCGTTGCGTCGAGCCCGGCGAGGAGGATCTCCAAGCCGGAGCGGAACTCGGTTCGAGGGTCGCCAGCGGCCGCGTGGGCTATCTCGACCAGCCGGGGGAACCGCTCAGCCGGAAGGGCGGCCATCCGCGCGGTGACGGCGCCGGCGTCCTGGCCCGCCGTCGCGAGGGGACCTTCGAGTTCGGCCTGGACGATTCCGGCGATGAAACCGGAGACCACACGGAAGGCGGCCAGCAGCTCGGCACCGGATCGTCCGCTGTCGGCAAGGGCCTGCAACAGGGCTTCGGTGGGGGCGAGCGCGTCTTCGTCGAGGCTGCGCGTGGTGAGGACGAGAGGGATCGCGTCGGGGTGCGCGCGCACCGCCCGCCAGATGGCCTCGGCGATCGCCTCCACCCGCGTCCGCCAGTCGCCCGGAGTCTCGTCGGGCCAGCGGACCCGGGTCATGACCGCGCCGGTGACGAGGCGTTCGAGCCCTTCCCGGCCGTCGACGTAGTTGTAGATGGTCATCGGGCCCGTGCCGAGCCGGGCGGACAGGGCGCGCATGGTCAGCCCGGCCAGGCCCTCCTGGTCGATCAACTCCAGGGCCGCGTCCTGCAACTGCCGATGGGTGAACCTGCGCGGTGCCGGCATGGACTCTCCCCTTGTTTACGTACAAGGTACGTGTTTAACTCTCTCTCGTTCACGTACAACGTACTTGATGGGGAACGCGCATGACGACACGCACCTCCTTCACCTCCGGTGGCGATCAGTGCGCCGCCTGGCTCACCGTCCCCGACGGTTCCGGGCCGCATCCGACCGTCGTGCTGGTGCACGGCGGCGGCGCGACGCACGAGATGATGCTCGGCCAGTACGAGAAGTGGTTCTCCGAGGCGGGCCTGGCCGTGCTGGCCTTCGACTTTCGCCATCTGGGCGAATCGGGCGGCCGGCCGCGCCAGTTGGTCAGCGCGCGCCGGTACGCGCGGGACATCGACGCGGCGCTGGAGTTCGCCCGCACACGGCCGGAGCTGGACGCCGGGCGGGTCGCGCTGTGGGGGACCTCGTTCGGCGCCAGCCACGTACTCGCCGCGGCCGCCCGGCAGCCCGGACTGTCGGCAGCGGTGGTGCAGTGTCCGGTGCTGAGCGGCCGCGCCATCGCGCTGCGCGCCGGGCCGCGGCACCTCGCCCGGTTCACCGTCCCGATCGCCTCCGACCTGGTGCGCGCCGCACTGCGGCTGCCGCGGCGGTACGTCCCACTGGTCGGGCCTCCCGGCGAACTGGCCTTCGTCAACCAGCCGGGCGCCCTCGAGGGATGGCGGTCGGTGTGCCCGCCGGGTTACGAGTTCGACAACCGCGTCACCGCCGCCTCCGGCCTGGGAATGCTCTTCTACAACGCGTCGGCCCGCGCGGCCCGCGTGCGCTGCCCTCTGCTGGTGTGCCAGAGCGACCGGGAGAACCTGATCGACACCGCGATCGCGGAGAGGGCCGCGGCGGCGGCGCCGCGGGGCGAACTCAGGCACTACGACGCCGACCACTTCACCGTCTACCACCCCCCGCTGGTCGAAAAGCTCGTAGCCGACCAGATCGACTTCCTCACCACCCACCTGCGGCCCCGGTCATGACGCGCGAGGACGCATCGCTGACGGCCTGCTGCAAGGACGGCACGGCGGCCGCATCGCCCTCGGCGCCCCCAGACTGACCGGCGGTCTACTTCGCCGACGCCGGAGATCGGAAGAGCTGGGCGTTGGTGGGCAGGTGGAGGACCTCGGCGACCGGAACGCGCCGAGCGGCATGCGATACGGCTCCAGTGGACGTTTGCGGCTGCATGTCGTGTTCCGGGGGGCGCCGATCGTCTTGTTCGTGAGGAGCGGAACCGGCCGCGGAGGAGGATGCCATGTCGGGTGAGGACGGCAAGCGAGCGGGGCACCGGGCCCTGGTGGATCGCGTGCTGAACGGAGAGGGAAGGGCATCGGCCGAACTGCGTGCGCGTGCCTTCGGGGACGACGGCCTCCCCCCGCCCCTGGACTCGTTGATCGGCAAGGTCGTCGAGAGTCCGGCGCAGGTCACCGAAGCGGATCTGAGTGCGGCGAAGGCGTCGGGCTGTACCGAGGACCAGGTGTTCGAGCTGGTGGTCTGCGCTGCGGTCGGCCACTCCGACCGGCTGTACGAGGCCGGACTGGCGGCCCTTGCAGAAGCGACCGGCGAAGGGAGGCCGGACCGTGCGTCTTGAGATCCTCAACGACGGCTACGGCCGCGGAACCAAGCTGCTGTTCGCGCTCATCCGGCTGTTCTCCCGGCACCCGGTGCCGGACGCGGCCAAGCTGGTCTTCTACCGGCCCGACTTCTACGGCGCCCGGGCCAAGGCTTTCACCCACGAGGCGATGCGCGGGCCGTCCGGATGGTCGGTGGGCGACCGGGAGTTGATGGCGGCCTACGTGTCCAAGGTGAACGGATCCGCGTTCTGCGTCGCCGCGCACACCGCGACCGCAAGCCTGGCGTACCAGGACGAGTCGGCGGTCGCGGCCGCGCTGGCCGACCTGGACTCGGCCCCCATCGGTGAGCCGCTGCGGGCGACGCTGCGGATGCTCAGCAAGCTGACCCGGGACGGAGAGGTCGGCGCGGGCGACATGCGGGACGTGCTGGCCGCCGGCGCGTCACCGCGGCAGGTCGAGGACGCGCTGGCGGTCTGCGCCGCCTTCGACATCACCGCCCGCCTCGCCGACGCCTTCGGATTCGAGCCGCTCACCCCCGAGGGCTTCGAAGCCGGAGCCAAGTACCTGCTCAAGCGGGGCTACCGGTAACTCGTGGCCCCCGGAAACTCAGGCGGGGACGGGCTCCGTGCAGGCGGAGGGCGGGCGGCCCTCACCACCGGTTCGCTCGGCCGCATCGATGTAGCCGGCGAGAGCGCCGCGGGATCGGGCGAGCCTCTCCATCTGGTCGTCGAGGCGCCGCAACCGCGTCCGCATCGCCGCCAGCAGTTCCGGACACCCCAGCAGGTCCGGGGCCTCCCCGGCCGCGCAGGGCAGCAGGTACGCGATGTCCTCGGAGGACAGGCCCGCGTCGAGCAGATGCCGGATCTGCTTGACCCGCACCACGGCGCCCTCGCCGTACTCGCGGTAACCGTTCGCGCCGCGCTCCGCCTCCAGCAGCCCCTGCGTCTCGTAGTAACGCAGCTGGTGGGCCTTGGTGCCCGTCCGGCGGCTCAGCTCTCCGATCCGCATCGCATCCTCACTTGACCTTCAGACCGGTATCAACGTTGACGATGCTGCCATGAGCGACAACACCGACATCCCCGTGGCCATTCTCGGACTCGGCCTGATGGGCCGGGCACTCGCCAGCGCGTTCCTGAAGGCCGGGCATCCCACGACCGTGTGGAACCGCACTCCCTCCAAGGCCGACCGGTCGGCGGCCGAAGGCGCACGACCGGCGGCGACGGCCGGCGACGCGCTCAAGGCCGGCCCCCTGACGATCGTCTGCCTCACCGACTACGAGGCCGTCCACGAGGTGCTCGACCCCTGTGAACTGGACGGCATGACGCTGGTCAACCTGACCTCGGGCAGTTCAGCCCAGGCCCGCGAAACCGCCCGATGGGCGGAGCGGCGCGGCGCCCGCTACCTGGACGGCGCCATCATGGCCGTCCCGCCGGCCATCGGGACCGCCGAAGCCGCGATCCTCTACAGCGGGCCGCGACCGGACTTCGAAGCGCACGAGGCGGTACTCGGCGTGCTCGGCAGCGCCACCCACCTCGGCGCGGACCCTGGGCTGGCGTCTCTCTACGACGTGGCCGGACTCGCGATGATGTGGAGCGTCCTGAACGCCTGGCTCCAGGGCACCGCCCTGCTCGGCACGGCCGGTGTGGACGCCGCGGCGTACGCGCCGTTCGCGCAGCAGATCGCCGCCGTCGTGGCGGGATGGCTCCCCGGCTATGCCGAACAGATCGACCGGGACTCCTTCCCCGCCGAGGTGTCTGCCCTGGAGACCGATGCGCGAGCGATGACCCACCTCATCGAGGAGAGCGAGGCGGCAGGCGTCAACGCCGAACTCCCGATGCTGTTCAAAGCGATGGCCGACCGCGCCCTCGCCGCGGGCCACGGCCAGGACCAGTACCCCGTCCTGATCAAGGAGTTCACCACCCCCCGCACCCCCTGATCCCCGCCGAGCACCTCGCCCGCCCCGATTTCAGGGGCGGGCCGGGTCTCCTTCGCCACCGAGGGCATCGGGTTGCGCCGAGGCGAGCGGAACGTGCTGCGGACGCGGGTTACTGGGCCATGTCCACGAAGCGGCTGTAGTGGCCCTGGAAGGCGACCGTGACGGTGGCGGTGGGGCCGTTCCGGTGCTTGGCCACGATCAGGTCGGCCTCGCCGGCGCGCGGGGACTCCTTCTCGTAGGCGTCCTCGCGGTGCAGAAGGATCACCATGTCCGCATCCTGCTCGATACTGCCCGATTCGCGCAGGTCGGACACCATGGGCTTCTTGTCCGTCCGCTGTTCGGGGCCTCGGTTGAGCTGGGAGAGCGCGATGACCGGGACGCCCAGTTCCTTGGCCAGGAGCTTCAGCGAGCGGGAGAACTCCGAGACCTCGACCTGGCGGCTCTCCACGCGCTTGCCCGAGGTCATCAGCTGCAGGTAGTCGATGATCACCAGGCGCAGGTCGTGCTGCTGCTTCAGGCGGCGGCACTTCGCGCGGATCTCCATCATCGACATGTTCGGCGAGTCGTCGATGAACAGCGGCGCCTCGGCGACCTCGCTCATGCGCCGGGCGAGGCGCGTCCAGTCCTCGTCCTGCATGGTGCCGGAGCGCATCGCGTGCAGCGCCACCCGCGCCTCGGCGGACAGCAGCCGCATCGTGATCTCGTTGCGGCCCATCTCCAGGCTGAAGAAGGCCGAGGTCAGGCCGTGCTTGATGGACGCGGCGCGAGCGAAGTCGAGGGCGAGCGTCGAGTTGTGCGTGGGGATGCAGGACCGCCCCGCCAGGTACATGTGGTCGTCGTTGTCGACCTGCACGCACCGCACCGGCACGCTCTCCACCGGCCGCACGTCGACGATGTGGCGAACCCGCGCGCCGGGGTGGACACCCGCCCGCTGCCGGGCCGCCTTGCGCGGCAGCCGGAACACCGTCTCGGAAGGGATGATGCCGAGCTGCCAGAGGTCCTCTCCGGCGGGGTCGGCGGTCATCGCGAGGTCATGGCCGAGGCTGAGCAGCAACTCGCGCAGGTCGCCCGCGAGCCGGGCGGACGGGACGGCGACGTCGACGCGTCCGTCCAGGGAGACGTGCCCGCGGACATCGAGCAGCCCGGCCAGCAGCGCCCGTCGTTGAGCGATGGAAGCGCGCAGGTACCGGGCCGGGATGTGCTTGCCCCCAAGCAGGTCGAGCGAGGCGAGCCGCTCGCGTGCGCCGGCTAGGAGGTGGCAGCCGAAGACGGCCTCGGCGGTGGTCTCCTGGCCGGTCTCCTTCAACTGGTCGATGACGGCACCGTCAAGGCAGGTGATGCGGGCCTCGTCTTCGTCTCCGGCGCCGAGCCATGCGCCGAGGACGTAGGGGTCGAGCGGCAGTTCGGCCTCGGGCAGGTCGAACGCGGCGGCGAACTCCACCATGCGGTGACCGTCGTCCCTGGTCAGCGCTTCGAGGATCTGCTCGGTCGTCTCGATGCGGCGGATGGGTGGGACGGCTTCGCGGACGGCCTCGCTCGCGTACGGCGCGCCTGCGCCGGGGAGGCCTGCGGCGTCCCCCCGGAGCGGTGCACTTGAGGGCGCTCCGCCGCCAGGGCTCGTGCGCGAGGCCTTGGCGGTGGTGATGTGCTCTGCCGCCGAGAAGGGAACGGGGACGGGTCCGCTACCGCGCGAGACGGCGGCGTGCGTCCGCCGCGGCGGGGCGGGGTGCGCGTCAGCGACGAGGCGGACCGTGCGCGGGCCGGGTCTGCCGCCTCGCCCGGCGGCGGCACGAGGCCGATGACCTGCCGGAGCGCTCCGGCCTTGGAGTTCCGCGATCGCGCGGCCGGCTTCATCGGCATCCTCCGTACCGGCGGCCTGCCCTGTGGCCGGTCGCGGGGCGGGAGGGCGGGCCGCGTCGCGGGGCTCGGCAGCGGCGGTGGTGCGCCACTGGTGTCGGGCGTCGGCGACGATGACCTCTCCGTCGGAGAACTCGATCTCGTAGCAAGGGCGGCCGTACATGACCTCTGTCGCGGCGACGACGCGCGTCGGCTTGCCGTCCGCTCCGATCAGGTGGTCGCCAACGGACACTTCGCCCATGGTGGTCCACCCAGAGGGGGTCGGAAGGGGCGTGTCCAGACTGGTCGCCTTGCCCATCGCGGGGCGGGCGGCGACCACTACCATCTGGCCGGGGTGCAGGCCGTTGGTCAGGGCGTCGAGGTCGGCGAAGCCGGTGGGGCAGCCGACCATCTGGCCGCCGCGGCTGCCGATCGCCTCGATCTCGTCCAGCGCCCCGGGCATGATCTCGCTCAGCGCGACGTAGTCCTCGCCGGCGCGCTTCTCGGCGATGGCGAAGACCTCGGCCTGGGCGCGGTCGAGGACCTCGTCGGCGTCGGCGCCGTCGGCGGCGTAGCCCATCTGGACGATGCGGGTGCCGGTCTCGACCAGGCGGCGCAGGATCGCGCGCTCGTGGACGATCTTGGCGTAGTACCCGGCGTTCGCCGCCGTGGGCACCAGGGAGATCAGCGTGTGCAGGTAGGGGGCGCCGCCGATGCGGCCGATCTCGCCGTTCTTGGTGAGCTCGCCCGCGACGGTGACGGCGTCGGCGGGGTCGCCCCGGCCGTAGAGGTCGAGGACGACGTCGTAGATGATCTGGTGGGCCGGGCGGTAGAAGTCGGGGGTGCGCAGGAGCTCCACGACCTCGGCGATGGCGTCCTGGGAGAGGAGCATGCCGCCGAGCACGCCCTGCTCGGCCGAGATGTCGTGCGGGGGGGTGCGCTCGAACTCATGCTCCTGCGGCCCGATATCCGCAACGCTCACCGCCACACCCCCTTCATCCTGGCCCGCCGGCGGCCCCGTCCGCCCATCGCCGACCGTTCACCCCACGTCTATCTGACGCGTCCGACATTCTCCCGACCCCGCGCCGCCGCGAGCAAAGCGCGCTGTGGACGAGCCTGTGGACGGCCTGTGCAGACACGCGGGGCAGGTTGTGCACGACCTGTGGACAACTCTGTGGATTGCCGGGGGACGGGATGAGCGGCAGGCCTCTGAACTGCGATAACTTCATCCACCGGGTGTGCGGGAAAGAAAGTCGCCCGGTCGGCGAGATGTAAGGCTTTAACTTTGTTTGATTATTACACGCTGGTAGCCTCGGCGCGGTGACGACTCCCCGGCGGCTCGCGTCCGCGCACGACCGCGAGATCCTGCGCCTCGCCGTGCCGGCCTTCGGCGCGCTCGTCGCGGAGCCCCTGTTCCTCCTGTCGGACTCGGCGATCGTCGGACATCTCGGAACCGCCCAGCTCGGCGGGCTCGGAGTCGCCGGGCAGGCCCTGAACACGCTCGTCTACCTCTGCGTCTTCCTCGCCTACGGGACGACCGCGGGCGTGGCGCGCCAGGCCGGGGCGGGCGACCTGCGGGGGGCGATCCGGCAGGGCATCGACGGGATGTGGCTCGCGGTCGCCATCGGCGCCGTGCTGATCGCGGTGGGCTGGCCCCTGATCCCCTGGATCGTGGACGCATTCGGCGCGTCCCCGGGCGTCGCGCCCTACGCCGGGACGTACCTGCGCGTCAGCCTGTTCGGCATCCCGTCGATGCTGGTCGTCCTCGCTGGGACGGGTGTGCTGCGCGGTCTCCAAGACACGCGCACCCCGCTGCTCGTGTCGATCGGCGGCTTCTCCCTGAACCTGCTGCTCAACGTCGTCTTCGTGATCGTGCTGGGGTGGGGGATCGCCGGATCCGCGTGGGGCACCGTCCTCGCGCAGACCGGCAGCGCCGCCGTGTACGTCGCGGTGGTGCTGCGCGCGGCCCGCCGGCACGGGGCCCGGGTACGTCCCGACCTGGACGGGTTGCGCACCTCCGCGACGGCGGGGTTCGGGCTGCTCGTCCGGACGGCGGCGCTGCGCGTCGTCCTCATCGTCGGGACGTCGATCGCGGCGCGCATGGGGGATCCGGAGATCGCCGCGTACCAGGTCGGGTTCCAGGTGTGGACGCTGCTGGCGTTCGCGCTCGACGCCATCGCGATCGCCGGCCAGGCCATCACCGGCCGCTACCTGGGCGCGTCCGACATCACGGGCACGCGGGCCGTCACGCGCCGGATGGTGTGGTGGGGCGTCGGCTGCGGTGTCGTGTTCGGACTCGCCATCCTCGTGGTCCGGCCGTGGCTGCCCGCCCTGTTCACCTCCGACGGCGACGTCCGGGACCTCCTGCTCGCCTCGCTGCTCGTCGTGGCGGTGCTGCAACCGGTCGCCGGTGTGGTCTTCGTCCTGGACGGCATCCTGATCGGGGCGGGCGACGGCGCCTACCTCGCCGTGACGACCCTGGTCGCGACGGCCGTCTTCCTGCCCGCCGCGATCGCCGTCCACCGGACGGAGGCGGGCCTGGTCGGCCTCTGGTTCGCGATCGGCCTGTGGATGCTCACCCGGATGATCACGCTGGGCCTGCGGGCCCGCGGCGACCGCTGGATGGTCACCGGCGCCGTCCGCTGATCCCGGAAAGCCGGCCCGATACCGAAATGCTCGCCGTCCTCCGGACATGCGGAGGTAGACGTCGAGCAGGAGGTATCCCCTTGTCATCGAAGAAGACGGCCCTGGGAATCGGTCTCGCGCTCACGCTGACCGGGATGGCGGCGCCGACCGCGGGCCGCGCCCACGCCGATCCTCGTCCCGCGCGGCCGCAGGACGCCCGCGCCACCCCCGGGACGGTTATCGCGCGACGCGGATCCACGGTGAACGGCCCCGGCCGGTCCGTTCGCTCGCGGCGGCACGGATCGCGAGTCTCGCCCTCCGCGCGCAGGCCGTCATGACCCGGGACGCCTCCACCGGAGCCAGCCCGTACGTGTACGGCCTCGCCAGCCTCATCGAAGGGCGCCTGGACGAGCCCTTCGCCCGCCCCATCCGGACGAGCGATCTCGCGGCCGTCAGCACCAGGTACGGCGCTGAAGGCCGCCCGGCCTGCGGCGGCGGGCACGTCGGCGTCGACTGGGGCGACGTCGGCATCGGCTAGTGGGTGGGCGTCGGCTCGCTGCCCACGACCCGTACCGAGTACTTCACCCCGGGCTTCACCCGCCGCGCGCCGGGAAGTACGCCCAGGACTGGAACATCGGGCCGTTCGCGCCCGGCGGCGCCATGGCCATCTGGTCGACCGCCGGTGCCGAGCCGTCCCTTGCGGTCCCGATGCTCTCGACCTGGGACAGCCGGAGCGTGCTCGCGCCCTACGCCGGGACGACCGGCAGCTCGGTGCTCCGGGACGCCCAGGGCCGTGTCGTCCAACGGAGCGAGGAGCCGGGGGCGGCCTACGACTGGCCGGCACCGCCACCCGGTGACTACTCGCTGCCCCTGGACGCGACCCGGAAGGCGTGTCCTGGTCGGACCACACCTCGAAGCACCACACCGTGGTCCGCTTCACGGTGCGCGACGGTGAGCCGATGCCGCTGCCGGGATCCGCGTCCGCACTCCGCTGAACGAGCAGAACCGCGCGCGGCCCGGCGCCCGGCAGCCGATCACGCTGAACGTTCCCGGCTCGACCGCGGTCCCTTCGCTGCGGGCCTCGTTCGACGACGGCCGGGCGTGGCGGAAGGTCGGCGTCCGCAGGGCCGGGGCGAACTGGACGGCAATGATCAGCAACCCGCCATCCGGGCAGGTCTCCCTCCGCATGGCCGTCCCCGGCCTCGTCGACCAGACCGTGATCGGCGCGTACACGATCGGTTAGTTCCGTTTCCCGGATCGCCCCCGCCCCGCCGGCCACTCCCGCTACTATTCGAACATGTGTTCCACACACGGCGAGCGGATGGCCCGGCTGACTCAGGCGATCGACGACCTGGCGGCGGAGGGCCTCGCCGGTCTGCCCCCCGAGACCCTGGTCGAACGGGTGGCGGGCATCTGGTCGCTCGTCGAGGGCATCGACCCCGAGATCGCCCGCCGCCGCACCCGCTACACGACCCCCGAGACCTAGCTGTGTTTACTCAGTCCCGGCCCACTCCGCTCGCCTGGCGGCTCGCTACGTGACCGTGCCTGGGCGAACGCGGCATCGCTTCGCGATCCGCCCGGCTCCGCTCGCCTCCGGCCTCGCTCCACCGGGCAGGTCACGCGTTCGCGCGCGTGGTTACGGCCACTTCTCGACAGGCCCTGACGGCTCAGCCCAGGTCATCCAGGGACGGCAGCAGGGGTGGCAGGATCGACCCGCCGTCGTAGTCGTTCTGCCCGCCGGGGTTCTGGTCGGTGGGGTACTCCCCGTCAGGGTTCTGGCCCGTCGAGTTGTGGCTCGACGTGGCCTCCAGGCGGGAGGCCACCGAGCGCCGCAACTCGGGCAGCCGCGCGTAGAGGACGTCGCCGGGGCACGAGGTCTTGTTGAAGTCGCGGTGTCCGACGATGGCTCTGGACGGGTCGAGGTCGTACTTCCTGCACAGCCAGACGCACACCTCGACCAGCGACCTCCAAAGGGCGCCGGGCACCCGGCTGGTCATGTAGGTGCCCTCGTTCTCGATGCCGATCGTGTGCCGGTTGTGATGCAGGACCTGGGCCCCGACGGCGAGGTCGCCCGCCCCGATGGCCCGCAGGCTCCGGTTGCGACCCTCCATCACGATGCCGCCGCGGCTGATCGTGAGCTGCTGGCCCGCGTCATCCCAGCCGTTGCGCTCCATGTGGATGTTCTGGATGGAACGCGAGAGGGCGAACGCCTGGGCGAGCGAGCGGCCTCGGGAGTTCGGCGTGGCCGTGTGGTGCACGATGATGTGGTCCGGCGCCTCGTCGATGACCTTGGCCGGGTGTCTGGGCGGCCTGGCCTTCCACTGCGCCCGCGTGTACACGCGCGGAGCGTCGGACGTGAACAGCACGTGGTCGCCGGCTCCGCGGTACGGCCCCGCGGCAAGCTCTTCCGCCATGGCCTCATTCTGGCCGCAGGTCCCGAGGGGGAGCATCTCCAGCAGCCCGGCCCCCATGACGCCACCGATCAGCATCCGGCGCGTCACGGCCCTGCTCCCGCAATGCCGCTCGTCCGCGCCCTCCCCCGACTGCGCGATCACCACCGCCCCCTTGTCCGCCCCGCGAGATCGCGGTCACGGAACGTGATCACCGCAAAGTCGATCAGCCAAACACACCGCGGGTTCACGGACGTTTCACGGGAAACCCAAACATCAGCGCCCCCGGCTGCCGGGGGCGCCGCCACCGCGCCGTCGGGCGGTGTCGGTGGACGTCGCACATGCCGACGAAGGAGCGCAACGCAGGTGATCGAGAGCTGATCACCTCGCAGCCCAGGCCCCGCCCCAGGCGGGGCCGCTCTCGTCCAGGGTCTGTCCGGCGGAACTTTCCGGGCTTGACGCTCCTGGCACGGTTGCGTTGCTGGCCGGCTTCAAGGTTGGTCTCACGCGAGGGATGGCCACCGGTCGGCGGCCCACTCCAGCCATCCTGGCCATCCAGGAGGCGGACCTCCTACCTCATGTCCATCGAGTTCTGTGGTGTCGGGCTCTTCGAACAGCGTTCTCCAGTGCAGGAGGTCTGCGTCGCTCATCACGAAGGTCTGATCAGGGGTGGTCGCCTGGCGATGTGCGATCCGAGCACGCTGGGTCTCATGGTCCACTGGCACGTACACGAGTTGACAGGATGCGCCCACATACATGACCAACCAGCGGATCGCGGACCTCTCGTCACGAGACCAGCATCCGAAATCCAGGACCACGTTCGTGCCCAGCTTCAGTGCCTCCAGACCGAGCCAGAGCAGCCGTCCTTCCAACACATCGCGCTTCCCGGCCGGCTGCGGATCGCCGAACAGCGGGCGCATCCACTCATCCGGCGTCAGCCGCAGCGCGGTGTGCTCCTCAGCCAACTGTCGAGCTCTTGTGGTCTTTCCGGCCCCGGGCAAGCCGACTGTCATGAACAACGTCGTCACGCCGAGATCTTGCCACGAAGGCCAAGTGATCAAGGATTGAGCCAGGGTCGATCGAAGCCGCGGTGACGGTGCGGCCGCAGACATAGGCGGGACGGTCGGCCCGCCGATCCTTTGTGCGGCTCCGCCAGTTGCCTCTCCTCGATTCAGGCCGCCTTCCCCTAATCCGGAAGAGACGCGCTCCGTGCGGATCGGCGTCAGGGGCGCTTTCGAGAGGGGAGTCGCGGGGGCAGGGCCTCCGCGACCCCGGGAGCAGATCCGAAGCAGGGTCCCGGTACTGCGGGAACACGACGACGACCCCCGGCCCTGGACGGGCTCGGGGGTCGTCGGGTGGTGCGTGTCAGGCCTCGAGGACGTTGACGTCGATCGTGGCGTTGACGTCGCTGTGCAGGCGCACGCTGACCCGGTGGGTGCCGACGGTCTTGATCGGGTTGCCGATCTCGATGCGGCGGCGGTCCAGGTCAGGGCCGTCGGCGGCGCGGACCGCCTCGGCGATGTCGGCGGCGGTGACGGCGCCGAACAGGCGTCCGTTGCTGCCGGTGCGGGTGCGCAGCGTGACGCGCAGGCCGCCGAGGCGGTCGGCGACTTCACGGGCGTGCTCGACGGTCGCGATCTCGCGGGCGGAACGCGCCTTCTTGATCGAGTCGACCTGCTTCTCGGCACCCCGGGTCCACTTGATCGCGAACCCGCGCGGGACGAGGTAGTTGCGGCCGTAGCCGTCGCGGACGTCGATGACGTCGCCGGGCTCGCCGAGCCCGGAGACCTGCTGGGTCAGGATGAGCTTCATGATCGTTTACCCCCTGCCTCAGCGCGCGGTGCTGGTGTACGGCAGCAGCGCCATCTCACGGGCGTTCTTGATCGCCGTGGCGACGTCCCGCTGGTGCTGGGTGCAGTTGCCGGTCACCCGCCGGGCACGGATCTTGCCGCGGTCGGAGATGAACTTCCGCAGCAGGCCCGTGTCCTTGTAGTCGACGTAGGAGATCTTCTCCTGGCAGAAAACGCAAACCTTCTTCTTCGGCTTGCGGGGAGGTGGCTTCGCCATCGTGGTGCTCCTTTGGGAGAGCCCCGCTCACGCGGGAATGGACGTGTGGTTGTTGTCGCTTGGTCGTGCCGGAGGCCTAGAAGGGCGGGTCGTCGGAGAATCCTCCGCCGCCACCGCCGCCGCCGGTGGCCCAGGGGTCGTCGGGCGGGGCGCCGCCCTGCTGGCCGCCGAAGCCGCCGCCCTGCTGCTGGCCGCCGCCGCCGAAACCGCCGCCGCCCTGACCGCCGCCGCCGAAGCCGCCGCCGCCCTGGCCGCCACCGCCGCCGAAGCCGCCGCCACCGCCGCCGCCCTGCCGCTGGGTCTTGTTGACCTTGGCGGTGGCGTTGCGCAGCGACGGGCCGACCTCGTCGACCTCGACCTCGAAGACGGTGCGCTTCTCACCCTCGCGGGTCTCGTAGGAGCGCTGCTTGAGGCGTCCCTGCACGATCACCCGCATGCCGCGCTGCAGGGTCTCGGCCACGTTCTCGGCGGCCTGCCGCCAGACGTTGCAGGTCAGGAAGAGCGCCTCCCCGTCCTTCCAGTCGCCCGACTGGCGGTCGAAGAACCGCGGGGTCGAGGCGAGGCGGAAGGACGCGACCGCCTGGCCGCTCGGGGTGAAGCGCAGATTCGGGTCCTCGACGAGGTTCCCGACGATCGTGATTACGGTGTCGCCTGCCATGGGGCTCGCTCCGGCTGCTGTGAGGGCTGAGCCTGGCTCAGTGGACCTCGGGGCGGATGACCTTGGTACGGAGGATGGACTCGCTCAGGTTGAGCTGACGGTCGAGCTCCTTGACCGTGGCAGGCTCAGCCGACAGGTCGACCACCGCGTAGATGCCTTCGGACTTCTTCTGGATCTCGTACGCCAGGCGCCGGCGGCCCCAGACGTCGACCTTCTCCACGCTGCCGCCGCCGTCCTTGACGACCTTCAGGAACGGGTCGAGCGCCGCGCCCGCGGTGCGCTCGTCGATGGCGGGGTCGAGGATGGTCATGAGTTCGTAACGACGCATGCTGTGTCCCTACCTCCTCTGGACTGGTGCGGTCACGGTCTCTCCGTGACAGGAGGGCTCTTGCGTCCACCGCGGCGGCGCCGGCCCGGATCGCCGGGCGGACCTGCCGCGAGACCGATACAGGCTACCAACACTGGCGCGCGCACAAGCCCGTTCCCGCAGCGGAGGGACGGCGGCCGGTGTCATCGGACGGCCTCGGAGTCGCCTCGGCAACGCGCGCGAACGCGTGACCGGCCCGGTGGAGCGAAGCCGGAGGCGAGCGGAGCCGGGCGGATCGCGAAGCGATGCCGCGTTCGCCCAGGCACGGTCACGTAGCGAGCCGCTAGGCGAGCGGAGTGGGCCGGGACTGCCAGAAACACAGCCGCCAGGCGAGCGGAGTGGGCCGGGACTGTTGAAAACACGCCTAGTGCCGTGCCTTGGGTTGGGCGGTCCGGGTACAGCGGCGGCGTTCCAGTTCGGCCATGATGTCCGCCATGCGGGCTCGCATGCGGGCGGCCTGGGTCGTCAGCATCGACAGCTCCTCGACGAGCTCCGCGTCACCGATGAGCCCCAACTCCGCTTGCTTCACGGTCTGCACCTCCTGCCTCTCCCCCCGCTTCCCCTCGGGGGCGGACCCGAGCGGTGTTCTCGAATCCGTGTTCGACCGTACCGGGTGCCGCCGACATTCCGCGCCGCCCCCCGATTGATCCTCGTCCCGGCTGGGCATTCCTTTACCCGCATGGTCCGTCCGGTCCCGCGCTCACCGTGCGGCGCGCGGCGCGGGAGTCTGAGCTGGAGGTGGATCCCGATGTCCCAGCAGGCGACCGGCGGTGACGCGCGGCAGCGCGGCGTCCGCGCCCAGAGCGAGGCCGGGCCGCACCGGCGGCAGGACGTGCTGGCGGTGGTCGCGCTCACGCTCGGCGTCGCGGCGCTCGTCCTCGGCTGGATCCCGGCGGCCCACTTCGCCGGCGCGCTTCTCGGCGTGATCGGCCTGCCGGTCGCCCTGTACTCCCAGATGATCTCCGCGACGACGAACGAGCGGTGGCTGAACGTGATCGGGATGATCACCGCGTTCGTCGGCGCCGGCTTCGCGCTGAGCCACGGAGGCTTCTCCATCTGACCGCGAGCTCGGGGAACCGCCCGTCCTGTCGCAGGGCGCGGCTAGTCTCGTGAGCATGCGCATCGGAGCCCACGTCGACCAGACCAACCCGCTCGACAACGCCCGCGCGGTCGGCGCCGACGTCGTCCAGTTCTTCCTCGGCGATCCGCAGGGGTGGAAGAAGCCGGTCCTGCCCGAGGGCGTCGAGGCGCTGGCGGGCTCCGGGGTGGACGTGTACGTGCACGCCCCGTACACGATCAACGTGGCGACGTCCAACAACCGGATCCGGATCCCGAGCCGCAAGAACCTCACCCAGCAGTTGGAGGCGGCCGCGTCGATCGGTGCGAAGGCGCTGATCGTGCACGGCGGGCACGTCCTGAAGGACGACGACCCGGAGACCGGCTTCGAGAACTGGCGCAAGGTGTTCGAGCGGGTCGAATGTCCCATTCCGGTCTACATCGAGAACACCGCCGGCGGCGGGAACGCGATGGCGCGCAAGTTCGACCGGATCGCGCGGCTGTGGGAGGTGCTGTCGGGGGTCCCGGGCCTCGATTCCAAGCTCGGTTTCTGCCTCGACACCTGCCACGCGCACGCGGCGGGGGAGGAACTCGTCGACGCCGTCGACCGGATCAAGGCCATAACCGGCCGCATCGACCTGGTGCACTGCAACGACAGCCGCGACTCGTTCGGGTCGGGGGCCGACCGGCACGCCAACCTGGGCAGCGGCAGCATCGACACCGAGCTCATCCTCGGCGTGGTGCGGGCGGCGGGCGCCCCGGTCGTGGTGGAGACGCCCGCCGAGGGCCAGGCCGACGACATTTCGTGGTTGCGCTCGAAGCTCTGATTAAGCAGAGTCGGATCGTCGCCGGTGTCGGGGAACCGCGGTGGCGGGCGCGGCATCTAAACGCGCGTAGGCCCACCCTGACGACAAAGTCCGAAGATCACGTCACACTGGCATAATCCGGAACCAGCCCTCAGCGCACGCGTGCTCTCTCCGGCGGCGGGCGCGCGAACGATCGGGAAGCACATGGCACAGCCCCCCTACGACCCGTACGGCTACGGAGCGCAGGACCCCTACGCCCAGTCCTACTCGCAGCAGCCCGCGGTCCAGCACCACTACTACGGGTCCTCGCCCGCCCCGGCCGTCGCGCCGACCAACGGGATGGCGACCGCGTCGCTGGTGTGCGGGCTCATCGGCTTCCTCGCCTGCGGTCTGACGTCGATCCTGGCGATCATCTTCGGGCACGTCTCGCTGAACCAGATCAAGCGGACGCGCGAGGGCGGCCACGGCATGGCCGTCGCCGGGCTCGTGCTCGGCTACATCGTCTCCGCGGGATGGCTGATCTTCTGGATCTTCTACATCGGCCTGTGGGCGATGATCGTGGGCAGCGGCGCCACGTCCGGCAGCACGTACTGACCTTTCAGACGATCCGGGGCACGCCCGCCACCTCCACGCCGACGCTCGACATCAGCACGGTCATGGGGGTGGGGGTGGCCCGCCACACCTTCACCGCCCCGGCGAAGACGTCCAGCACGGCGCGCAGCGACGCCGGGTCCGTGTCGGCCAGTTCGGCCCACGACTCGTAGAGCACCATGTACCCGTGTTTCGCGGGCGTCCACGACAGGTCCTTGAGGTACCCGCCGAGATCGGCCCAGCCGGTTCCCGCTCCCTCGGGCGGCTCGAACACGCCGGCGCACAGCCGCAGGAACGCCTCCTGCGTCCGCGCGCGGCGTCCATCGAGGTAGAAGCCCCGCCAGCCGGCCTCCTCGGCCCGCCCGACCCAGCTCGTGTCCCCGACCGCGCCCGGCACCGGCGGCGCCCGCCACTGGTAGACGCCCGGCTCCAGCCGTCCGGCGAGCAACTCGGTCAGTGCCTGGTCCGCGTTCACATCGCCTCCCGGTTGTCCTGCGTTTCCGCTGGTCCGCCGATTCCAGGGGCCGGTCGTCCCCGACCCGCCGCCTTCCGTTCCCCCGAACAAGCCACGGAACCTCTGATAACGGCAGATTTCAGGCCATAGTCACACCCCCTCCGCAGCGGAGCGAGGCGTCGGCCCTCCTCCCACGGCGGCATTCCTTTTACGGCCGGTGCGCACGGCGGTACGGCCTGCACGGCGGTACGGCCTGCACGGCGGTACGGCCTGCACGGCGGTACGGCCTGCACGGCCTGCACGGCCTGCACGGCGGTGGTCATCGTTCCCAGTTCACCGAGTCGACGTCCTTGACGAGTCTCTCGATGTTTCCTTATTCTCTCTTTTAAAGAGATACTCCTGAGACGAGTAGCTCTTGGAGCGAGGTAGTTGCCCGATTCCGAGAGGAACACTGAGATGAACACCGCGCCCACCGCCGAAGCCGTGACCCGCGTCCAGGCCCACTACGAGAACGTCAAGAAGCTCGGCCACTGGACGACCGGCCGCCGCTTCGAGGTCCGCGCCCGCCGCGGCCTGGTCGTGCTGGACCTGCGCTCGCCGCGGATCCCGGACGGCGACATCGAGATCGAGGTCGGCCTCGACCACTCGATGGTGAAGCTGCTCGTCCCGCAGGACGCCCGGATCGACCACTGGAACCTGCGCTACACCGGCCGCGGCCGCGTCAAGGACTGGACGGGCGAGAACGGCGACGGCCGCACGATCCGCGTCGTCGGCGAGATCCGGCACGGGGAGGTCCGCGTCCACCGCGGCGGCGTCGCCACCCTGTCCGCGATGCTCTCGCGCGAGTTCGTCCAGGACGTCCGCCGCGCCCGCCGTGAGGGGACGACCCCCACCGTCGCCGATCCCGCCTACGAGGACTGAGCCCGGTCCCTGAGACCCCGGGGAACACCCGAAGGCCCGTCCTGGCGTCCCCGCCCGGACGGGCCTTCTCCCGCCCGCGCCTTCGGTGGTGCACGGTCTTGTGAGAGCGTGCGAAGTCCGGGGTTGAGTCTCCAGCGGCTGGAGGCCTCAAGGTGAGGGGCATGGACGGCGACACCACGTACACGATCGGCGAGCTGGCGCGCCGCACCGGGCTCTCGGTGCGGACGATCCGGTTCTACTCCGACGCCGGTGTCGTCCCGCCCACCCGCCGTACCGAGGCCGGCTACCGGCTCTACGACGCGGACGCCGCCGCGCGCCTGGACCTGGTGCGCACGCTGCGGGACCTCGGCGTCGACCTCGCCACCGTCCAGCGCGTGCTGGACCGGGAGGTCGGCGTCGGGCAGGTCGCGGCGGCGCACGCGGACGCGCTCGACGTGCAGATCCGTACGCTCAGGCTGCGCCGGGCCGTGCTGCGGGCGGTGGCGAAACGAGGATCCACCCCGGAGGAGATCGAGATCATGCACAAGCTCGCCCGGCTGTCCGACGAGGAGCGGCGCCGGATCATCACCGACTTCATCGACGAGACCTTCGCCGGACTCGACCTGCATCCCGGCTTCGCGGAGAAGATGCGCGCCGCGCTGCCGGAACTGCCCGACGACCCCGCGCCCGAGCAGGTCGACGCCTGGGTCGAGCTCGCCGAGCTGGTCGGCGATCCCGACTACCGGGCCGCGGTGCGGCGGATGGCCGAGTTCCAGGCGGCCGAGGTCGCGAAGGGGACCGTCCCGGACGACTTCGCAGCCCTCGGCGACCTGACCCGGCAGAAGGCGGAGCAGGCAGTCGCGGACGGAATCGAGCCCGGCTCGGACGCGGCCCGTCCCGTCGTCGACGAACTGGTCCGCGCCTACGCCGACGCTTGGGGCGCGGCCGACGACACCGCATTCAGGCGCGACCTGCTGCGCCGGCTGGAGGTCGGCACCGACCGCCGCGCCGAGCGGTACTGGCAGCTGCTCGCCGTCATCAACGGATGGCCCGTCCCGCCGACGCTGACGCCGCTGTTCCAGTGGTTCATCGACGCGCTGCGGCAGCGAGTCGGAGACGGCGGCTGACCGGAAGGCGAGGCCGGGCAAGGCTTCGGCAAGGGCAGGGCCTCAGGACGGCAAGGGCACGCTGGTGTGGTGGTCGCCGCGCCGGCGTGCCAGCGCCACCACGTCGGGCGCGCCGTCGAGGACACCGCCCGCCGGGTCGTCGTCCCCGTCCGTTCGGACGATGTCGCGGGACGGGGCCAGGACGTCCCGCACCACCAGCCCCGCCAGCACGAGGACGGTCACGAAGCGGGCGAGCAGCGCCAGCGTGTAGACGTCCTTGCTGATCCCGCCGTCCGGGGCGTCCAGGCTCATGATCGCCGACAGCGTCCCGGACAGGTCGGCGCCCTGCGTCTGGGCGGACACCGACAGCAGGTACCACCAGATGCCGAAGAAGTAAGCGATCTCGCCGAGCTGCCAGGCGACGAACGCGGGCAGCTTCGGGCGGGCCAGCACCGCGAGCGGCAGCAGCCACAGCACGTACTGGGGCGACCAGACCTTGTTCGGCAGCATGAACGCGACCAGCACGAGGAACATCAGCTGCGGCAGACGGGGGCGGCGCGGCGCGGCCACGGCCAGCACGGCGATCCCGGCGGCGAGGACGAGGAACGTTCCCGTGCCGATCAGGTTGAGCAGGTCTGTGTCGGAGGAGGGCTCCTGCAGCCCGTGGTCCTGGAGCACGAAGAAGATCGAGCCCCAGTCGACGCCGCGCTTCTGACTGAAGGTGTAGAACTCCTTCCAGCCGTCCCACGCGAAGAGCATCACGGGCAGGTTCACGGCCAGCCATCCGGCGGCGGTTCCCGCGAGCATCCGGCCCATGGCGCGCCACTGCCCGGCCCGGACGCACAGCAGGACGAGCGGTCCGAGGAACAGCAGCGGATAGAACTTCGCCGCGATCGCCAGCCCGAGGAGGGCGCCCGCCAGGGCCGGCCGGCGCGCCGACCAGGCGGCCAGCGCCAGCGCCGACAGCGCCACGGCCAGCAGGTCCCAGTTGATGTAGGCGGTGAGCAGCAGCGCTGGGGACAGCGCCACCATTAGGCCGGTGCGCAGCGAGCGCCGCCCGGCCGCGTACGCGGTGGCGAGGACGGCGACGACCGCGAGGACGGCGAGGAGCAGGACGGTGACGTTGTAGAACGCGAGCCCGCGCGAGTCGTCCCCGAACGGCTTGACCAGCCACGCGACCAGCTGCATGAAGCCGCCGCTCAGCACCGGGTACTCGACGTAGTGGATGTCGGATCCGGTGAAGGTGTCGAAGTACGGGATCTTCCCGTCGCTGAGACCGCGCACGTAGTAGAGCGGATAGACGTCGGTGTAGCAGGCGTTCGAAGTCGTCTTGAGGAAGTCGAACCGCACCGACGCGCACGGCTGCTTCTGCAGCCAGCCGAGAGCGCACACCAGGGCGGTGAGGCCCGCCAGCACCGGCGCGAGGCGCATCAGCCGTCCGGGAGCGTCCGTCCCGTCACTGTCGGCGGGCATCCCGAGCCTCTCCGTAGACGACGACATGGACAGCAAGCCTATTGGCCCCGGGGACGCGCGCGACCGGAAACGCGACGGCCCGGAGCCGCCGGGGCTCCGGGCCGTCACGTCGTGGACGCGCCGTCAGTTGGGGGCGGGCGGGTCGTTCTCCTTACGGCAGGCCGGGTCGTTCCGGTGCTCGGGTTTCGCGCACCACCAGGTCTTGTCGCCGTTCGGAGGAATGTTGGGGTTGCAGCCGATCGGCATGTTGTACTGGTTGCACGGCACGTCTCCCGAACCCGGCGGGGTGACGGTCGGCGTGTCCGTCGGCTTCGGCGTCTCCGACTTGCAGCCGGTCGGCGGGTTCTGCTGCCCCGGCTGGCAGGTCGGCGTGTTGGTCGGTGTCGGGGTCGCGGACGGTGTCGGCTGCGGCTTCGCCTTGGCCCACGGAGCGACCTGGCCGCCGTTCACCGGCGGCGGGAACTGCTTGATCTCCTTGCCCTCGAGGGCCTTCAGCATGAAGGTCCTGAACAGCTCGGCCGGGACCGTACCACCGTAGACCTGGCTGTAGCTGCCGACGCCGATCAGCGACTTGCGGTTGCCGTTCTTGTCCTGCCGCCACATCGCCGCCGACGTCGCGAGTTCCGGCGTGTAGCCGACGAACCAGGCCGACTTGTTCTGGTCGGTGGTACCGGTCTTGCCGGCGACCGGGCGGGAGCCGAGGCTCGCGCGCTTACCGGTACCGCTGGTGACGACCGCCTGCATCGCGTTCGTGGCGTCCGCCGCGACGCCCTCGTCGAACGCCTTGGTGGGCTTCTGCCAGGGCAGCTTGTCCAGCGGCTTGTTGCGGTTGTTGACGACGGTGTTGCCCTTGTTGTCGGTGATCTTGGCGATCACGTGGGCCTGCCGGTGCTTGCCGCCCGCCGCGAACGTCGAGTACACCGAGGCCATCGTGACCGGGGTCGCGTCGATGACGCCCAGCGGCAGCGACGTGAAGGTGTCCTTGAGCCCCGGGGACTTCTCCGGGATGCCCATCTTCTTGGCCATCTCCACGACGTTGGACAGCTGGACCTTCTGCCCCAGGTCCACGTACGCCGTGTTGATCGACATCGCCGTCATCTGCTTGAGGTTGTAGACGCCGTTCTCGGAGCGGTCGTCGTTGGTGAAGGAGGAACCGGCGATCGTCCGCTTGTAGCTGCCGTCCATCGTCGTCTTGAGGCTGATGCCCTGGTCGAGCGCCGTGGCGAGCACGATCGGCTTGAACGACGATCCCGGCTGGACCATGCCCTGGAACGAGTTGTCGAACTGCTGCTTGCGGTAGTCGGTACCGCCATAGGCCGCCACCACGCCGCCGGTGTCAGGGTCGACCGCCGCGAGCCCGAACTGGATGTCCTTCCCCAGCCCGTTCTGCTTGCGGATCTGCGCGACGGCCTTGTTGGTGTAGTTCTGAAGGTCCTTGTTGAACGTGGTGGTGATCTTCAGACCGCCGGTCTCCAGCTTCCGCTCGTCGATGCCGAGCGACTTCAGCTCGTTGAGGACGCGGTCCTGGAGGTAGCCGGAGTTCGGGTCGTCCGGGACGTCGCTCCAGTTCTTCTGCGTCTGGGGGAACTTCGCCTGGGCGCGCTTGCCCGAGTCGAGCCAGCCCTTCTCGACCATGCCGTCGAGGACGTAGTTCCAACGGTTGATCAGTGCCCGCTTCGCCGGGTTGGACTCGGGTCCGTAGGTGGCGAAGTAGCCCGGTCGCTGGATCATGGCCGCGAGCATCGCGGCCTCCGACTCGTTGATCTTGGTGACGGGCTTGTGGAAGTAGGCGCGGGACGCCGCCTGGACGCCGTAGGCGTGCCGCCCGAACGGGACGGTGTTCAGGTACAGCTCCAGAACCCGCTTCTTGTCCATCTCCTTGCCCATCCGGATGGAGATGAGGATTTCCTTGAACTTGCGGCTGAACGTGCGGTCCTGGCTGAGGTTCGCGTAGTAGTTGCGGGCCAGCTGCTGGGTGATCGTCGAGGCGCCCGCGACCTCGCCGCCCGTCCCGGCCCGGTACATCGCGCCCACGATGCCCATCGGCGAGATGCCCGGCTCGTGCCAGAAGTTGCGGTCCTCCGCGGCGAGGACGGCGTCCTGGACGTGTTTCGGCACCTTGGTCAGCGCGATGTTCTCGCGGTGGGTGCCGATACGGGCCAGCGGCGACCCGTCCGCGTAGGTGATCACAGACTCCTGGGCCTCGGCGGCCGCCTGCGTCTCACTCGGGATCGGGGTGTTGGCGTAGGCGATGAAGACGAGCGTCGCCATTCCGAGGATCAGCACGCTGACGACGGCGACGGTGATCTTCCAGTTGGGGATGTAGCGCTTCCAACCGGTCTTCTGGTTCGCCTCGTCGACGTGCTTGCGCTCGCGGCGACCGCCGCCGCGGCCGCCACGGCCTCCCCGTCCCTCGTCACCCCAGAAGCCGTCGTCACCGCCGCCGCCACCGGAACCACCGCGTCCGCCGCCCGGGCCCCCGGGACCGCCGGGGCCACCGGGCCCCCCGGGACCGCCAGGCCCCCCAGGTCCGCCGGGGCCGCCGGGGCCGCCCGGGCCGCGCCGCATCGGACGGCCGCCGCCGCCGGACGGCATGGCCGCGGGAGCGCCGCGGCGCCGGGTGCCGCCTGGGGCGCCCGTCCGCGGGGGCCCGCCCGCTCGTCCGCCCGGCCTGCCGCCGGGGCGCGGTGCCCGGCCCGGCGTCGGCGAGCCGCCCGGCCCGCCGCGCTGCCCGCCCGAGGGCATGCCCGAAGAGCCGGGGCGGGGGGAGCCCCGCCGGCCAGAGCCCTCTCCGAAATCCGGTCCGTATCGGCTTGGGTTACTCACGCGGCCTCATCAACTGGGGGACGGCTGTGCGTCGTCCGAGCGTACTGCGCCTCCGGTGCGGAAGGGGCCGCTGAGGCAAGGCTCACCTTCATCGGGACGGTTCGACGCACGCGGTCAGGGACGCCGGCGTGCGGCAGTTCGCAAGGATGCTCCATGTCACACCCCTATCTCCAGTGGACGGTTCGGTTCGGGAGGGCCGGCCGGTTCATTCGGGCGGCCTGGTCAGCAGTTTCAGAGGGCTGAGGCTCTCGCTCTGGGGCTGGGCTCCCCGGCCGCCCCTGCGCCCGCGGCAGGCGGGGTCGCCCTGGTGGAGCTGGCACCACCACCGCGGCGGCGGGTTGCTCGGCGGCTTGTTCGGGTCGCAGTCGCCGTTCTGGAACGGGGCCTGGCACGGCGGCTTGTCGCCCTGGTCGCCGCCGTTGCCGTCCTGGCAGCGCGGGTCGAACTTGCCGACCGGGGTGTTGCACCACGGCGGCTTGCCGTCCTCTTCCTTCTTCTTCTCCGGCGGCTTGGCCCACTTCTGCTCGATCCCGCCCCACGCGGGCGGCGGGAACGCCTGCGGGTCCATCCCCTGCACCGCGTTCGACATGTAGGAGCGCCAGATGCGGGCGGGGATCGTGCCGCCCTCCACCTCGCCGATCCCCGGCAGGATGACCGACTTCTTCTTGCCGTCCGGTCCGAGCGCGTCGTTGTAGATCGTCACCGCGGTCGACATCTGCGGGACGTACCCGACGAACCACGAGGAGACGTTGCGGTCGGTGGTACCGGTCTTGCCCGCGGCCTCCCGCCCGTCCGGCAGCGCCGCCGCCGTCGCGGTCCCGCTCTTGACGACCTGCTGCATCGCGTACGTCGCGTCCGCGGCGACCTTCGGGCTGAAGACCCGCCGCTTCTCGTAGGTGGGCCGCAGCCGCACCGTCTTGCCGTCCGACTTCTTGACCACGCGGATCACGTGCGGCTGGTGGTACATCCCGCCGTTGGCGAAGACCGCGTACCCCGCCGCCTGCTCGATCGGCCGGATGTTGTTGACGCCGAGCGCGAGGTTCAGGCAGCACTTGTGCGGTTCCAGCAGGTCGGACGCGATGCCGGCGTCCTCCTCGGTCTTCATCGCCTCCTCGATGCCGACCTTGCCCATCAGCTGGATGAACGCGGTGTTGACCGAGTCCTTCGTCGCGGTGATCAGGTTGATCGCCGGGCCGACGTCGTGGCTGTTCCGGATGACCACAGCTCCGTGGGTGCCCTTGGGCACCACGCTGCCGTCCGGGCCGATCGGCGTGTTCGAGCGTCCCTCGACGAGGCTCTTCAGGCTGTAGTTCTGCTTCAGCGCCGTGGCGAGCACGTACGGCTTCATCGCCGACCCGGCCTGCGCCGAGCCCTGCCACACGTTGTCGAAGGACTGGTCCAGGTAGTCGGGGCCGCCGTAGAACGCGACGACCTCGCCGTTCGCGGTGTTCACCGACACCAGGCCGACGCGGATCTTCTTCTTCGCGAGCTTCTTCGGGTTCACCTGCGGGACGGTGTGCTCGGCCGCCTTCTTGGCCTGCGCCATCTTCTTGCGGTCGAACGTCGTGTAGATCCGCAGACCCTGGGTCGTCAGTTCCTTGGTGTCGATGTTCATCCGGCCCAGCTCCGTCTTGGCGCGCATCAGCATGTAGCCGCGCTGGCCGCCGTAGAGCTGGTCGCTGGTGCCCGCCTTCCGCATCTTGGGCACGCCCTGCTTGATGTACTTGTCGGCCTCGGCCCGGCTGAGCTTGCCCATGGAGACCATGCCGTTGAGCGTGTACTGGTACCTGCCGGTCACCCACGCCTGGTTGGCCTTGGCCCCCGGGTCGCGGTTGGGGTTCTGGATGATGCCGCCGAGGAGGGCCGCCTGGTCGGGCGTCAGCTTCCACACGTCGGTGCCGAAGTACTCGCGGGACGCCGCCTGGATGCCGTAGGTGTCGCGGCCGAAGTAGATGGTGTTCAGGTAGAGCTTGAGGATCTCGTCCTTGGAGTGCTCGTCCTCCAGCTTCAGCGAGATGAACAGCTCCTGGAACTTCCGGCTGACCGTCCGGTTGTTCGGGTCGGAGTAGTAGTTCTTCGCGAGCTGCTGGGTGATCGTGGAGCCGCCGCCCGAGCCGCCGGTCAGGTTGTCCCACACCGCCCGCGTCGTGCCCTTGACCGAGAAGCCGGGGTCGGTGCGGAAGCTGCGGTTCTCCGCCGCCAGCACCGCGTTCTGGACGTTCGGCGGGATCTTGGCCAGCTCGACGCTCTGCCGCTTCTTGCCGATCCGGCCGATCTCCGAGCCGTCGGTGTAGTAGAAGATCGACGCCTGGTCCTCGACGCCGGCGACCGTCGGCTCCTTCGGGGTCGGGGTGTTGGCGTAGGCGACCCAGATCATCGTGACGAACGCCGCGAGGCCGAGACCGCAGAAGCCGCCCACGACCTTCCAGGACGGGATGAACCGGCGCCAGCCCGTCTCCCGGGAGCGCAGATGGCCGAGGAACCCCTTCTTCCCGGGCGGGCCCTGCCGTCCGGGGCCCATGGGGCCTCCCGGGCCGCCGGGACCTCCGGGCCCACCAGGCCTGCCCGGGCCGCCGGGTCCGCCCGTGCGGTTGGCGGCGCGCACGCCGCGGCCGCGGAACTTCGCGGTCACCTTCGTGCCGAGCTCCTGCCCGGCCTTCCCGAGCTCACCGAGCTTCTCGCGCACGCCCGGCTTCGGGGTCGCCCCGGGCATCCCCGGCGTCCCGAATCCGACGGGCGGCCCCATTCCGCCCGCGCCGGGCGCACCCGGGGCCCCTCGTCCGGGCATGCCGGACGGGTTCGGGAACCCGGGACCGCCCGGTGCCCCCATCCCCGGAGCCGCGTGGCCGCCGGGCGGGGCGGGAAGGGCGGGAGGACCGCCCATCGCGTGCCTGCCGCCGCCCATGCCCGGCCCGGCCGGCATGCCGTGGCCCGGAGGCGAAGCGCCGGGTGCGTTGCCCACACCGGGGCCGCCGCCCGGCGGCTGGAATCCGCCAGGTCCGCCGTTGCCACCAGGCCTGCCGTTGCCACCGGGTGCTGCTGGGCCGCCGAACCCGCCCTGGCCGGGGACTCCTCCGGGGCCGCCGCTGCCGGCGGGGCCGCCGAACGTCCCCTGGCCCGGCGCCCCGCCTGGGCCGCCCTGCGCGCCCGGGGCTCCGCCCTGCGCGCCCGGGGCGGCGTGGCGTCCGGTGGACGGCGGAACGGGGCTCGGCGGGACGGGCGGCATGGACGCGGCCGGCGCGGGACCGCCGAACGGGCCCGGGCTCCCACCTGGGCCGCCCCTGAACCCGGGCCCCTCCGCCGTTCCCGGCGGGGCGGGGTTCGGGGGCGTGCCGGACGCGCCCGCGGGGTTGGTTCCGGCGGGCTCTCGGGGGGCGCTCGGGAAGCCGGGGTCGCCGGAATCGCCGGGACGGGGGTTCTGCTGCCCGCCCGGCCTCTGCGACCCGGGTTCCGGTCGGGGCTGGCTTGGATTACTCACGCGACCTCATCAACAGGGGACAACGGTTGTTGCCGAGGGCCGGGGGGCTCCCGGCCCTTGTTGCGGCTCTGCGCCGTCCGAAGAGTACTGTGCGGGCTGGTGAGCGGGGGGAGCGTGTGCTCGGCGGCGGACATCCCGGCTGGTCAGCGCCCCCCGAAGGACCGGCGGATCCTCCTCACTCGGTTGCCGTCCCAGGGCTGTCCGGGGATCGGGGTCGTGCGACACGGCCAGGTGGTTCCAGGACGCAACTTTGACACATTTCCACCACATACACCCTGAAATCGCCGCATTCGCGCTACGCCCGGCGGGGTGCCCCGCGGCGCCCCAGGTAGATCGCCACTTGCCAGCAGGGCCCCGGGGTACGTATCTTGTCGATGTATCGAGCCGATACATTCGCTCGATACATCGGATCGAGACATCGGCATCTGCGGAAGAGGGACGACATGGCGGCCAAGAAGGGCGCGGGCGTGCTGGAGCTCGCCGTGCTCGGGCTGCTGCACGAGTCCCCGATGCACGGCTACGAGCTGCGCAAGCGGCTCAACACCCTGCTGGGGATGTTCCGCGCGTTCTCGTACGGCTCGCTCTACCCGTGCCTCAAGCAGCTCCTGTCCAACGGGCTGATCATGGAGGACCGGCCGGAGGAGCCGAACACGCCGCTGGCACTGCAGAGCCGCCGGTCGAAGATCGTTTACAAGCTCACCGCCGACGGCAAGGAGCGCCTGCAGCAGCTCCTCACCGAGGCCGGGCCGGCTTCGTGGGAGGACGAGGGGTTCGGCGTGCACTTCGCCTTCTTCTCGCACACCCGCGCCGACGTCCGGCTGCGGATCCTCGAAGGCCGGCGCAGCCGGCTGGAGGAGCGCCTGGAGAGCGTGCGCGCCGCCCTGGCGCGCACCCGCGAACGGGTCGACTCCTACACCCTGGAGCTGCAGAACCACGGGCTGGAGTCGGTCGAGCGGGAGGTCCGGTGGCTCAACGAGCTCATCGGGCGCGAGCGGGCAGAGCAGGAACAGCAAGCACAGTCAGCTAAGCGAATTGACCAGGACATGCCTCGGGACGAGGGCCGCTGAGCGGTGGCCCGGCGCCCTCGGGGGCGGGTTAATCACCACATGTTCCGCAAAAGAGAAGGAGCAACCGGATGGGTTCGGTGCGCGTAGCCATCGTGGGTGTGGGCAACTGCGCCTCTTCGCTCGTCCAGGGCGTCGAGTTCTACAAGGACGCGGCCCCCGACACGCGGGTTCCCGGCCTGATGCACGTCCAGTTCGGCGACTACCACGTGGGCGACGTCGAGTTCGTGGCGGCGTTCGACGTGGACGCCAAGAAGGTCGGGATGGACCTGTCCGAGGCCATCCACGCCAGCGAGAACAACACCATCAAGTTCGCCGACGTGCCGCCGACCGGCGTGACCGTCCAGCGCGGGCACACCTTTGACGGCCTTGGCGAGTACTACCTGGACATGGTCGAGGAGTCCGACGCCAAGCCGGTCGACGTCGTGCAGGCGCTGAAGGACGCCGAGGTCGACGTCCTGGTGTCGTACCTGCCGGTGGGCTCGGAGGAGGCCGACCGCTTCTACGCCCAGTGCGCGATCGACGCCAAGGTCGCGTTCGTGAACGCGCTGCCGGTGTTCATCGCCAGCGACCCCGAGTGGGCGGCCAAGTTCACCGAGGCGGGCGTCCCGATCGTCGGCGACGACATCAAGTCCCAGGTCGGCGCCACCATCACGCACCGCGTCATGGCCCGCCTGTTCGAGGACCGCGGCGTCGAGCTGCTGCGCACGTACCAGCTCAACTTCGGCGGCAACATGGACTTCATGAACATGCTGGAGCGCAAGCGGCTCCAGTCCAAGAAGATCTCCAAGACGCAGTCGGTCACCTCGCAGATCCCGCACGAGATGGCGAAGGCGGACGTGCACATCGGTCCGTCCGACCACGTGCCGTGGCTCGACGACCGCAAGTGGGCCTACGTCCGGCTGGAGGGCCGCTCGTTCGGCGACACGCCCCTCAACCTGGAGTACAAGCTGGAGGTCTGGGACTCCCCGAACTCCGCCGGCGTCATCATCGACGCCGTCCGCGCCGCGAAGATCGCCAAGGACCGCGGCATCGGCGGCCCGATCCTGTCGGCCAGCTCCTACTTCATGAAGTCGCCCCCGGAGCAGTACAACGACGACCAGGCGCACGACGCGGTGGAGAAGTTCATCCGCGGCGAGGTCGAGCGCTAGATCGCGGGACAACTCGCCGGTCAGCGCCTCCCCATCGGCGGTTCAAGGTCCGGTCTCCCAGGTGGGACACGGTTTCCGAGTCGTTGAGAGCCTGATCACAAAGTCGCCAAAGGACGCCCTGGCAGTGGACACCCCACTGTCAGGGCGTCCTTACTTCTGTAGAGAAACGGTGATGTACCGGCCCTTTGTCACGCTCTGGCCCTACTGTGACACCGCCGGTTACTGCGCGCCAGGTTCCGAGTCAGTGAGGTGACACCGTGACGGCACGCGAGATGATCAAGGTGACGGCGGGGCTGACGGGCCTTGTGATGGGGCTCGCCGGATGCGCCGGAGGGGGTGACGGCGCGACGGCGGAGGGCGCCTCCCGCGAGGGCGGCACGCTGCGGATCGTCGGCTCGTCCGACGTCGAGCACCTCGACCCCGCGTCCGTGGCCAGCGTCGGCGCGTACGGGCTCGCCCGCACGTTCGCCCGGACGCTGTTCGGGAACCGGGCGTCCAACGACTTCCAGGAGACGGTCCCCGTCCGGCCCGACGTCGCCGAGCGGATCCCGACGCGGGAGAACGGCGACATCGGCAAGGACCGCCGCACCTACACGGTCCGGCTGCGCGAGGGCGTCCGGTGGAACACCAATCCGCCGCGGCCGGTGACCGCCCAGGACTTCGTCCGCGGGTTCGAACGGCTGTGCAACCCCGCCTCGCCGTCCTCCGCCAAGGGCTACTACATCTCCACCCTCAAGGGCATGGACGCGTTCTGCCGCGGCTACGGCTCCGTCGACGCGAAGAACGCCCGGGCGATCGCGGCCTACCAGCGCGACCACGGTTTCGAGGGCGTCCGCGCCAAGGACGAGCGGACGCTGGTCTTCAAGCTGAAGCGCCCCGCCAGCGACTTCCTCAACCTGCTGTCGCTGCCGGTCGCCGCCGCCGCGCCGCAGGAGTACGACCGCTACGTCCCCGACAGCGCCGAGTTCCGGCAGCACACCGTCTCCGACGGCCCGTACCAGATCACCGACTACAAGCCGGGCATCTCCTACCTGCTCACCCACAACCCGGCGTGGCAGGCCGGCTCGGACCCGCTGCGCGAACGGCACGTCGCGAAGATCCAGATCACGCTGGGGCAGGACTCGCCGGAGACCGTCCAGCAGCAGATCGAGCAGGGCACCGCCGACCTCGCGTGGGACCAGCCCGTCCCGACGTCGGCGATCCCGCGGCTGCGGGACGACCCGCGCTTCGCCATCAGGGAGACCCCGAACAACAGCCCGTACCTGGTGTTCAACACGCGCAGCCCCCGCAACCGCGGCGCGCTCGGCGACCGGGCGGTCCGGCAGGCGCTGGAGTACGCCATCGACCGCAGCGCCCTCATCAAGATCGTCGGCGGGCCGTCGGTGGCGAAGCCGCTGCACACGGTGATCCCGCCGGGGAACTCCGGATACGCGCCCGTCGACCACTACCCCACGCCCTCCGAGTCCGGCGACCCCGCCAAATGCCGCGATCTGCTCAGCAGGGCCGACCGCCTCGGGATCACGCTGAAGTTCCCGTACCGGACGAACAGCGTCCACAAGCTCATCGCCCAGTCGATCGCCGAGAACCTCGACGCCTGCGGGGTCAAGACCGAACTGACCCCCGACTCGGGCGGCTCCTTCTACTCCAGCACCCTCACCACGCCCGCGCGCGCCCGCGAGGGCAAGTGGGACATCGCCGCCCCCGGCTGGGTCCCCGACTGGTACGGCAACAACGGCCGCTCGATCATCCAGCCGCTCTTCGACGGACGCGGCTACGGCCCGGGCTCCACCAACTACGGCGGCTACGACAACCCGCAGGTCAACGCCCTCATCGACAGCGCCCTCACCGCCCCCGACGCCCAGCGCGCCGCCGGCTACTGGCAGCAGGCCGACCAGAAGATCATGGAGGACGCCGCGATCATCCCCCTCCTCGACCGGTCCCAGACCCTCTTCCGCTCCGCCCGCCTCCGCGGCGCCTACTTCCTCCCGACCACCGCCGGCTACGACTACACACGTGTCTTCTTGGCCTGATCGGGGGGCGGAGCCCGCCGGCCGGCCCCGCCCCCGCAGCGGCACGTCCATAATCGAGGCGGAGAGTCATCTGGAGATCACGTGCCCGAGCAGCATCCGCCAGGTCCGTCCCACCGGCCGCCCCGCAGGCCGGCCCGACCTCATCCGCCGGCAGAGCCGCCCCCGCGGTTACGCGGCTGGCTGCGCACACCCGCCGGGTGCGCCACCGCGATCGCCACGCCCCTCGTCCTCGCCCTCATCCTCTTCGTCGTCGCCCAGGCCTTCGACACGCCGGCCGCCAAGGACAAGGTCCGCGCCGTCACCCGGCCCGGCGGCGACCAGGACGTCCGCTGGTCGGTGAGCTTCAACGACCCCGCGTATCAGATCGCGACTCCCAGGGGGGTCGCCCTGACACCCCCGCAGAAGCGATTCCTCAGGACCTGGAGGTTCGGCGGTCAGGCCGAGGGCCCCGGCCACAGCCTGTCCGGCCTGATCAACGAAGTGCGAGCGGTCGGCGGCGCCAATCTGGACGCGCTCTACCTGATGGTCAGGCTGGAGGGCCGCCGCAACCAGCCGCTCTTCGTGGACGACGTCCGGCCCGTCAACATCAGGCGCACCCGCCCCTACGCCGGGACCCTGGTCGACATCCCACCCCAGGAAGGCGGCGAACCCTTCAAGATGATCTTCAACTTCGACGAGTTCGAGCCGCGTGCCCGCGAGGTCGAGGACGACGTGACCTCCGGCGGCCGGCCCGGGGACCTGTTCTTCAACCACAACACCATCACCGTGAAGGACGGCCAGCAGGACTCGATCGGAATCAAGTCGATCAGCACCCGCACGGCGGTGACCTTCCAGATCCGGATCGTCTACCACCTCGGCGGCCGGCCCAAGACCCTGACCATCGACAACCGCGGCAATCCCTTCGCCCTCACTCCCTACAACTGCACCAAGAGGACCAAACCGATCAAGGACGGATTCGCGCCGGGACGCGTCTCCTACCAGGATGTCTGGCGAATGGGCGCCGCCGGCCGGCGGGAGGACGCCATCGGCAGGGTCGCTCATTCCTCCACGCCCGGAAGCCAGCCCGTCGATTCACCGACCTGTCTCGCCCCGATGAAGTGACCCCGCCTGACGCGGAATTCGGATCATCTGCCGGAGGATGGTCGGTCCGCGGGAGGAGGAGTGCACAGAGAACAGCACATACTCTGAGCGGATGCGGGCTGGGGAGTTGCGGGGGATCTTGCGGGGGCGGGATTTCCGGCGGCTGTACGGGACGCGGCTCGCCTCGCAGTTGACCGACGGCGTGTTCCAGGTGGCGCTCGCGGGATACGTGTTCTTCTCGCCGGAGCGGCAGACGACGGCGACCAAGGCGGCGGCCGCGTTCGCGGTGACGCTGCTGCCCTACTCGGCGCTCGGGCCCTTCGCCGGGGTGTTCATCGACCGGTGGCGGCGGCGGCAGATCCTCGTGTGGACGCCCGTGCTGCGCGCGCTGCTCGTGCTGCTCGTCGCCGGGCTCGTGGCGGCGGGGCAGGACGGGCTCGGCTTCTTCCTCGGCGTGCTCGTCGCGCTGGGCGTGAACCGCTTCTTCCTCGCCGCGCTGTCGGCCGCGCTCCCGCACGTGGTGCGCCGTGACCAACTGGTCACGGCGAACGCGTTCACGGTCACGTCCGGGACGGTCATCGCGTTCGCGGGGGCGGGCGCCGGCTACGGGCTACGTCGCGCCTTCGGCGCCGGGCACGAGGGGACGGCCCTGATCCTCGTGGTGGCGGCGACCCTGTTCATGCTGGCGGGGCTGATCGCGACCACGCTGCCCAAGGGCCTGCTGGGTCCGCACCGGACGGCCGAAGGTGCTTCGCCCGAGACGTCCGCCCCAGCGGTCGCGCAGGCGGCCAAGGCGGGCGCGGTGTCGTCGACGTCGGACGCGCCCTCAAGGCAGGGGCCGCCCATGCTGGACGTGCCAGGTCCTTCGGATCCGGCGGATGCGTCCCCCGCAGCGGCCGCGGCGGCGTCGGACGCGCCAGCGAGGCCAAGGGCGTCCATGTCGGACGCGTCTGGCGGGGCGGTGTCGGGTGCGGCGGGAGTGCCTACGTCGCGTCGGGCGGACGTCGCGGAGGGACCCGCGGTGGCGGCCGAGGACGCGGGGGCCGGGGTCTCGGATGCGCCTCGGGTCGTCGAGGTGCTCGGCGGGGTGCTCAGCGGGCTCGCGGACGGGGCGCGGCATATCGTGCGGCGGCCGCAGGCGGCGCTGGCGCTCGGCGCGATCTCGTTCCACCGCTTCCTGTACGGCATCGTCCTGATCATGACGCTGCTGCTGTGCCGGAACCACTTCGCCGGCGACCCCGACCGGGGGCTGGAGACGTTCGCGCTGATGCTCGGGGTGTCCGGCGCCGGGTACTTCGCGGCGGCGCTGGTCACCCCGCCGGTGGTGCGGCGCATCAGCAAGCAGGCGTGGGTCGCGTGGCAGCTCGGCGGCGCGGCGGTGGGCCTGCTCGTGCTGGGCATGCCGTTCTCGGAGCGCCCCTGGGCGGCCGGCGCCTTCCTCCTCGGCGTCGTGTCGCAGGGCGTCAAGCTGTGCGTCGACACGACGTTGCAGGAGACGATCGAGGACGCCTACCGGGGACGGGTCTTCGCCGTCTACGACATGCTCTTCAACGCGACGTTCGCCGCTGCCGCCGCCGCTGCCGCGACCTGGCTGCCCCCGGACGGCCGCGCCGGCCTCACGCTGCTCGCGGTGGTCGTCGCCTACGGAGCGGGCGCCGTCGCCTACTGGACCGCCGCGTCCCGCATGCGGCGCCGTCCCGCGCCCGCCCTGCGTTAGAACGACTCCGCTATGGCCTGGAGGGCGGCGGCGATGTGGTGGACCTCGTCCTCGGTGCACACGTACGGCGGCATCGTGTAGACGAGCTTGCCGAAGGGCCGCAGCCACACGCCGTGCGCCATGGCGATCTCCTGGACGGCCCGGACGTCCACCGGCTCCCGCGCCTCCACCACGCCGATCGCGCCGAGGACGCGGGCGTCCGCCACCCCGGGAAGGTCGCCCACGCCGTCGAGCTCGCTGGTCAGGACGGCCTCGATGGTGTCGACCTCGTCCCGCCAGTCGCGCGAGAGGAGCAGGTCGACCGAGGCGGACGCGACGGCCGCGGCCAGCGGGTTGGCCATGTAGGTGGGCCCGTGCATCAGGACGCCGGCCTCGCCGGAGGTGATGCCCTCGGCGACGCGGTCGGAGCACAGCGTCGCGGCCATCGTCATGTAGCCGCCGGTCAGGGCCTTGCCGAGGCACATGATGTCCGGGACGACCTCGGCGTGGTCGCAGCCCCACAGCTCGCCCGTCCGGCCGAACCCGGTGGCGATCTCGTCCAGGATGAGCAGCAGGCCGTGCTCGTCGGCGATGTCGCGGAGCGCGCGCAGGTACTCGGGGGCGTAGAAGCGCATGCCTCCGGCGCCCTGGACGATCGGCTCCGCGATGATCCCGGCGAGCTCCCCGGCGTGCTTCTCGGCGAGATCGGCCAGCCCGGCCAGGTACGCCTCGTCGGGTCCTTCGTTGTAGCCGAGCGGGGGCTCGGGCGCGAAGACGTGCTGGCTGAGGACGTCGGTGAACATGTGGTGCATCCCGTTCACCGGGTCGCAGACGGCCATGTCGCCGAACGTGTCGCCGTGGTAGCCGCCCCGGACGGTGAGGAGCCGGCGCCGCTCCGGACGCCCCTGCGACCGCCAGTACTGCAGCGCCATCTTGATCGCGACCTCGACCCCGACGGATCCGGAGTCGGCGAAGAAGACCTTGGTCAGCGGCTCCGGGGTGATCTCGACCAGCCGCTCGGCGAGCCGGACGGCGGGCGGGTGCGTGAGCCCCCCGAACATCACGTGCGCCATCTTGCCGAGCTGCCCGGTGACGGCGGCGTTCAGCTTCGGGTGGTTGTAGCCGTGCACGGCCGCCCACCAGGAGGACATGCCGTCGATCAGCTCGGTGCCGTCCGCGAGGGTGAGCCGCACCCCGGCCGCCGACACGACCGGCAGCGCGGGCACCGTCGCGGGCATCGGCGCGTACGGGTGCCAGATGTGCTCGCGGTCGAACTCCTGCATGCGCTCGGCCTCGCGGGGGCTCATCCGTCCCAGCTGGAGCGGGATCATTCGCCCTCCTCCTCGGCGGTGGGGGCGCCGACGCCCTCGGCGGCGGCCCAGCGGCGCAGCTCCTCGGCCGCGGCCTCCTTGCCGATCATGCCCTGGTCCAGGCGGAGGTCGAGGAGGAACTTGTAGGCCCGCCCGACGAGGGGCCCGGGGGCGATGCCGAGGATCTCCTGGATCTCGTTGCCGTCGATCTCCGGGCGGATCGCGGCCAGCTCCTCCTCCTCGGCCAGCCGCTCGATCCGCACCTCCAGGCCGTCGTAGGTGCGGCGCAGCCGGTCGGCCTTGCGCTTGTTGCGGGTAGTGCAGTCGGCGCGGGTCAGCTTGTGCAGGCGGGACAGCAGCGGCCCGGCGTCGCGGACGTAGCGGCGGACCGCCGAGTCCGTCCACTCGCCGGTGCCGTAGCCGTGGAACCGCAGGTGCAGCTCCACCAGGCGGGAGACGTCGGAGATGACGTCCTTGGGGTAGCGCAGCGCGGTCAGCCGCTTGCGGGTCATCTTCGCGCCGACGACCTCGTGGTGGTGGAACGAGACGCGCCCGCCCGGCTCGAACCGGCGGGTCTTCGGCTTGCCGATGTCGTGCAGCAGCGCCGCGAGCCGCAGCACGAGGTCGGGGCCGTCCTCCTCCTGCGCGATCGCCTGCTCCAGGACGATCAGCGAGTGCTCGTAGACGTCCTTGTGCCGGTGGTGCTCGTCGATCTCCAGCCGCAGCTTCGGCAGCTCGGGCAGGACGTGCGCGGCGAGCCCCGTCTCCACCAGCAGCGCCAGGCCCTGCCGCGGGTACCGGCCGCAGAGCAGCTTGGACAGCTCGTCCCGGACGCGCTCGGCCGACACGATCTCGATGCGGCCCGCCATGTCCTTCATCGCGCGGACGACGTCGGGCGCGACGGTGAAGCCGAGCTGCGAGGCGAACCGGGCGGCGCGCATCATCCGGAGCGGGTCGTCGCTGAAGGAGTCCTCCGGGCGGCCGGGCGTCCGCAGCACCTTGCGCTGCAGGTCGGTGAGGCCGCCGAACGGGTCGACGAACTCGTGCCCGGGCAGCCGCGCCGCCATCGCGTTGACGGCGAAGTCGCGGCGGCGCAGGTCCTCCACGAGGGACGTCCCGTAGGAGACCTCCGGCTTGCGGGACTTCGGGTCGTAGGACTCGCTGCGGTAGGTGGTGATCTCCAGCTCGACGCCGTCCTTGCGCAGGCCGACCGTGCCGAACTCGATGCCGATCGTCCAGTGCGCGTCCGCCCAGCCGCGGATGAGCTCCAGGGTGCGCTCGGGCGGTGCGTCGGTGGTGAGGTCCACGTCCTTGGTCGGACGGCGCAGCAGCGCGTCCCGGACGGGTCCGCCGACCAGCGCCAGTTCGTGACCGGCCGCCGCGAACCGGGCGCCGAGCTCGTCGGCGACGGGCGCGATCCCGCGCAGCAGCTCGGCGATCGCGGGGCGCCGCGAGGACTCTGGGGTCACGTTCTGGTCAGGCACGGCCATCGAGCGTATTTCCTTGGTTGACGGGCTGACAAAGGAGTTTCTGGTGAGCACGGGGGTCCGCGCGGGAGTCCTTTCGGGGCCGAAGGAGGACGGAGCCCTTCTCATGCCGCGATCCCCGGGTTACGTTTCGGGCGTCCCGACGACGCTCCGCGCGACCCGGTGAGCCTCCCGTACGACAACGGTAGCGGGATCCAAAAGGGCCACGGTCCGCCGCACGTGCGGTTGAGGCGCGTCGCGAGGGTCCGAGTGCCGTGCGGCGGGGATTAGACCAGCCGTTCTGGGTATGTGGGGACTTCCCCCGCATGTGCGCGAAGCATGAGCCACAGGGAGACCAGATCCGGGGGATGAGCGGGGCGCGCCCCGCGGGACGGAGCCGAACATGAAGGACGCTCTCACCATCCACCGAGCCCTTCTCGGGTGGGAGACGGCGCATGAGATCGTGCGGCTGCGCCTCGCCATGTCCCGGGCGGACGAACTGCCCAGGGCGCTCGGCCTGCCGTCCGACCGGTGCCTGGTGACGCGCGTCTACTCCTGCGAGGGCGGCACCCGCGGCCGGCACTTCCTGGCCGGGGCGATCGTGCCCGCGGGGCGGTGGCCGTCCGCCGAGGCGGTCCGGCTCGCCGTCGGCGCCCGGAGCGTCCGGCACGCGCACGCGGACGTGGTCAACGCCGTGACCGAGTACGCCGCGGGCCTGGTCTGCCCGATCCTCCTGCCGGACTCGATGCCCCTGCTGATCGACCGGAGCCTCGTGGACGGGCCCCACGCGGGCGACATCGTCTACACCGCGACCGGCGAGGCGTCCACGGCGCTCGGCATCAAGGCCGACGTCCTGTACTCCCTCTGCCGCGCCGAACCCGTCGACCTCCTGGCCTCGCGCGCTCCAGGTCTGGACCACGCGACGACCTGAGAGGCCCGTCCGGCGCCGCCGCGCCGGACGCCCCCGGGGCCGCCGCGGCCGGCGGCGCCCGGCAACGCCATGAACACCGACGGACTAACATCGGGGCCGTGGTGCGGGAAATCTACGCCCGCCGTCCTCAGCCTGTCCTCGCGTCGCCGGACGGCCTGCGGACGGGCCCGGCGTGAGGGCGGACACGGCGTGAGGGCGGTCGGACGCGCGTTGGCGCTGGCCGCGCTAATGCCCTGTCTCGCGATGGCGGCCGCCCCGGCCATGGCGTCCCCCGCCGGGGCCCGGACGCGGACCCTCGCGAAGGCCCCCGCGCGCGTCCCCGAGGCGGCTCAGGCACGAGCCCAGGTGGCGCTCGCGGTCACCAAGATCACCCCGAAGACCGTCACCGCGACATCCAAGATCGAGATTTCGGGGGCGGCGCGGAACCGCGGCGACCACGCCCTGGACGGCCTCACCCTGCGGCTGCGCTACAGCGCCCAGCCCGTGACCAGCCGGAGCCAGCTCGACCAGCTCGCCTCCGGGCAGCAGACCGCGCTGCCCAACGTCGCCCCGCAGCAGCAGCCGCTCGCGCAGGCGTCCAGGCCCGGCGTGACCCAGGGCTGGAGCTTCCGGACCACCGCGCGGCAGCTGGGCCTGCGCGCGCCCGCCGCCACCCCCGGCGTGTACCCGATGCGCGTCGAGGTGCTGAACTCCGCGCAGCAGGTCGTCGGCGGCCTGACGACCTTCCTCACGCTGATGCCGAAGCAGCGCAGCTTCAAGCCGGTGGCGGTCGGCTGGGTCCTGCCCCTGGCCGACCGGATGCACCGCGCCAACGACCGCACCTTCATCGACGACGACCTCAGCAAGGAGCTGGCGCCCGGCGGCCGGCTCCACAAGCTCGTGGACGCGGCCGCCACCACCGACGCGCCGGTCACCTGGGCCATAGACCCGGCGCTGCTGGACGACGTGCGGCAGATGGCGTCCGGCGCCTACTACGTCAAGGCGCCCGGAGCCAGGAAGGGCGTCCGCAAGGAGAAGAGCACGGTCGCGGCGACGTGGCTCACGGCGCTGAAGAACGCCTCCAAGGGCGACCCCTACTTCGTCCTCCCCTACGGCGACCCCGACGTCACGGCGCTCGTCAGGCGCAAGTCGACCCGCGACATCGGCGTCGCGTTCGACGAGCGGAACACCGGCCTCGTGGCGGAGGTCCTCGGCCGCCGGCCCGACGCGCACATCGCCTGGCCGGCGTCCGGCGTCGGCGGGCCGGGCACGCTCGAACAACTCGCCAAGTACGCCCTGAAGGACGGCGGGTCGTTCCTGATGGGCAGCTCGCAGTTCGAGAACCCCGCGACGGGGGCGCTGCCGAACGCGACCACCGCGCTCCAGACGCAGCGCGGCACCAAGAAGGCGCTCCTCTACGACCAGACGATCACCCAGATGCTCGACGAGGGATCACGCTCGGCCTCCCGGGCGCTGCTGAGCGAGCAGCGCTTCCTCGCCGAGACCGCGATGATCGCGGCGGAGGCGCCGAGCGTGCCGCGGACCGTCGTCGTCGCCCCCGACCGCCACTGGGACCCCGCCGACGGGCTCGCCAAGAACCTGCTGACCTACACCAAGGCCGCGGCCTGGCTGCGCGAGGTCCCGCTGCGCTCGGTCGAGGCCGCCCAGCCTCAGGCCCGCGCCTTCCACGGCTACTCCGACGACTACGAGAAGTACGAGCTCGGCGACGTCCACCTCGACCAGACCCAGGCGATCGCGAAGCGCGCGGCGACGTTCCAGGCCGTGATGACCGGCCCGGTCAAGATCTCCTACGAGCGCGCCGTGCTGCGGCTGGAGTCGGTCGCCTGGCGGACGTCGCAGGGGCGCGCCAAACGGGCCCGCAAGGAGCTGGAGGACGAGCTCAGGGAGGACATGCACCGGGTCCGCGTCGTCCCCCCGAAGAACAGGCGCGTGCTCATGGGGGGCAGCTCGGGCAAGCTCCCCGTCCTGGTCGAGAACCGCCTCAACGACCAGTCCGTAAAGGTCAAGCTCGTCGTGACCTCCGAGAACACGGCCAAGCTCCAGCTCGGGGGGCTGGAGCCCGACGACGCGGTGATCGAGCTCGGGCCCGGGGAGCGGGCCCAGCGGTGGATCCCCGCGCAGGCGGCCGGTAACGGCAACTTCGGCGTCCACCTCGATCTGCAGATTCCCGACGCGGGCGGCCGGACGTACGGTGACGGCGAGACCATCACGGTCGTCGTGACCGGGTACGGGCGGCTCGCGCTGCTCATCACCGGCGGCGGACTTGCCGTACTCTTCGTGGGCGTCGGAGTGCGGGCCATCAGAGCGAGGCGCCGCCGGAAAGCGGAGGCAGCCGGTGACGGGTCGACCGGAATGGGATCGGCAGGGACAGGGGAACCGGGGAGCGGGCTCCCCGGCCCCGGGTTCCCAGGGCCCGGGGTACCCGCCGCCGAGTACTCCGGGCCCCCAGGGGCAGGGGTACCCGCCGCAGGGGAATCCCCAGGGGTACCCCCAGGGACGTCCGCCCCAGGGTCCGGGCCCTCAGGGGCCGCAGGGGCCGACGGGCAGGCCGGGTATGGGGCCGGGCCCGCAGGCGCCAGGCCCGAGGACCCCGCCGCAGTACCCGGCCCCGCCGCCGACGGGCATGCCGCCGGGCGCGGCGAACATCGCCGCCGAGACGGCGGTTGACATCCCCCTCCCCGGCGTGAGCCCGCCCGGCGCCGACACCACGGTCGTGGACGCGCGCCCGGCCGAGGAGGGCAAGGGCTCGTCCGGAATCCTGAAGTCCGGCGCGATCATGGCGGTGGGCACCCTCGCGTCCCGCGTCACGGGGTTCCTGCGCACCGCCGTCATCGTCGCCGCGCTCGGCACCGGACTGCTCGCCAACGCCTACAACACCGCCAACACCATCCCCAACCAGATCTACGACCTGCTGCTCGGCGGCATCCTCACCAGCGTGATCGTCCCGCTGCTGGTGCGGGCCAAGCAGCGCGACCGGGTCGCGGGCGAGCAGTACGAACAGCGCGTGTTCACCCTCGCGGTGATCGGCCTCGGCGTCCTCACCATCGTTTCGGTGCTGCTCGCGCCGCTCTTCATCGACGTCCTGGCGGGCAGCTACAGCGGCGACCAGCGCGCGGTCGCCGTCCTGTTCGCGCGGTTCTTCCTGCCCCAGCTGTTCTTCTACGGCGTCGGGGCGTTCGCCGGGGCCGTCCTCAACACGCGCGGCAGCTTCGGCGCGCCGATGTGGGCGCCCGTCCTGAACAACATCGTCGTGATCGCGGTCGGCGGCGCGTTCCTCGCGATCACCACCGGGAAGGTCACCCCGACCAGCATCTCCGACCAGCAGCTCATGCTGCTGTCCATCGGCACGACCGGCGGCATCGTCCTGCAGACGGTCGCGCTGTGGCCGTCCCTGCGCCGTGTCGGGTTCCGGTGGCGGCCCCGGCTCGACTTCCACCGCGGCGAGCTCGGCGAGGTCGGGCGGATGGCCGGCTGGACCCTGGTGTACGTCGTCGCCGCCCAGACCGCGTTCGCCGTCGTCACCGCGCTGACGAACCGGGCCGGGAATCTCGCGTCCGGCCAGGGGCTCGGCGAGGGCTACGGCTACACCCCGTACTTCAACGCCTACCAGCTCTTCCAGCTGCCCTACGCGATCGTCGGGGTCTCGGTGATCACCGCGCTGCTGCCGCGGATGAGCCGGTTCGCCGCCGAGGGCAAGACCGCCGACGTGCGCGCCGCCTTCTCCAGCGGCCTGCGGCTCTCCTCGGTGATCATCATGCCGGCGGCGGCGCTGATGCTGGTCCTCGGACCGGAGATCACCACGGTGCTGTTCGCGCACGGCAACACGAGCGCCGCCGACGCGCTGGTGATCGCGCGCGTCATGCAGATGTTCGCCATCGCGCTCGTCCCGTTCTCCATCTACCAGCTGATGCTGCGGGTCTTCTACTCCTACGGCGACACCCGGACGCCCGCACTGATCGGCCTGGTCGTCACCACCTTCAACATCGCCATGGCGTTCACCGCCTACAACGTCCTCGACGTCAAGTGGATCGTGGTCGGCATCGCGGGCGGGTTCGCGATCACCAACCTGGTCGGGACGGTCACCTGCTGGCTGGTGCTGCGCCGCAAGCTCGGCGGCATGGACGGGCGCCGCGTCATCGGCGGCCACCTCAAGCTGCTCGTCGCGATCTGGCCGCTGATCGGGTTCGCCTACGCCGCGCACACCGTCGCCGACGCGCTGGGCGGCACCGACACGATGCTGCCCGCGCTGGCCACGCTGATCGCCGGTTCCGTCGGCGGCGGGCTGCTGTACCTGCTCTTCGCCAGGTTGATGCGGGTGGAGGAGATCCAGACGACCATCGCCACGTTCGCGCGGCGGCTGCCGGGGCGGGCAAAGTAAAAAAGGACGCGCGGCGATAAGGCGGCCACTCGCGTGAGTAACCACTACCATGTGGGGGACTACGGCTTGCGGGGCGACACCCTGAGAAACGCAAAGAGGAGGGTCGGAGGCGTAAGCTGCCACGCCACGAACATGGGATCTGACCACCTGTGCAGGACGTTGCCGTGAGCACGTCAGTCATCGAGCCCGGCACGCGTCTCGCCGGCCGCTACAGGCTCGAGGAGCGCATCAGCGACTCGGGCGGCTCGTCGCTCTGGAAGGCCATCGACGAGATCCTCGCGCGGGCGGTCGCCGTCCGCACCTTCGACCCCGAGTTCCCACGGATCGCCGAGGCGGTCACGTCCGCGCGGTCCGCCAGCCGGCTGACCGACCCCCGGCTCACCCAGGTGTTCGACGCCGACGACTCGGGCGAGAGCGCCTACATCGTCAGCGAATGGGTGGCGGGCGAGCCCCTGGAGGGCATGCTCGGCAAGGCCCCGCTGGAGCCCGGGCGCGCCGCGACCCTGCTGTACGAGGCGTCCGAGGCGATCGCCGCCGCGCACGCCGCGGGGCTCTCGCACCTGTGCCTCACCCCTCGCGACCTGGTCTGGACGACCGGCGGCACCGTCAAGATCCTCGGCATCGCCACCGACGCCGTCCTGTGCGACCGGCAGTCCGACGACCCCGCCGCCGAGGACGTCCGCGGCCTCGGCCAGATGCTGTACGCGGCGCTCACCGCCCACTGGCCCGGCGACGAGGAGGGCTCCGCCCTGCCGGCCGCGCCGGCGTCCGACGGCGTCCCGCACGCGCCCCGCCAGGTCCAGGCCGGCATCTCGCACGCGATCGACGCGATCGTCTGCCGCTGCCTCGGCATCGGCGCGGGTGAGCCGCTCACGTCCCCCGCCGAACTGGCCAAGGCTTTGCGCGGCGTTCCGCGCACCCCGCTGCCGTTGTTCGCCGGGCTCGGCCACGCCCCGCCCGCGGCCCCGCGCCAGACACCGCAGCGGCGCCCGTCGCCTCCGCCCCCGCCCCCGCCCCCGCCCCCGGCGGCGACGCAGCCGCAGCGGCAACAGGCGCTCGAACCGCCCGCGGCCTCACACGTCCCGCCGCCGCGTGCGCGCGCCCAGCGACACGCCGCTCCGCCTCCGCCTCCGCCGTCCTCGTCCACCCGGACGACGCCCGCGCACAGCCACGGCGGCCCCAAGCTCCCGGCCAACCGCGCCCTCATCGGGGTGGCCGCGGCCGCGCTGACCGTCATCGTCGGGCTCGGCGCCTGGGCGCTCTCCGGCCCCGGCGGCGGCGAGCCCAAGGGCGGCGGCGACCCCACCGGCAAGACCCAGACGAGCGCACCGTCCAAGCCGTCCGTCGTGAAGCTGTCCGCGCAGCACGTCACGGCCGCCCAGCAGTCGCTCCCCGGCCACATGGACACGTCGATCGGCAAGGGCCTCGAGTCCCTGACCGACGGTCGGCCCAGCGGCTCCTGGGAGACCCAGAGCTACAGCGGCGCCGACTTCGGCAACTACTCCAAGGGCATGGGCGTCCTCCTCGACATGGGCAAACCCGTGAAGGTGGCCCAGGTCAAGATCTACGCTCCGGTGAGCGGCGGGACGCTCCAGGTCAGGGTCGGGAACTCGCAGACTCCTGGCGATCTGAAGCGTGTCGGGGAGCAGACGCCGAGCGGCGGCGAGGTCACCGTCACCGCGAATTCGCAGGCCACGGGCCAGTACGTGCTCGTCTGGTTCACCAAGCTGCCCAGTGACCGGTTCAAGGGGCGGCTCGGCGAGGTCGCCGTCTACGGGACGGCAAGCTGATCACGTTCCGGTTAGGGCCGGACATGAGCTGTGACGTGGAGCGGCGCATGTCTGTATCGTGCCTGTGAGCAGATTGTCCCCTCGCCCCCAGGAACCCGTGGTGCCTACCTCAGCAGCCGGTCGCGGACGCCCGGCGCCGGCCGGGCGTCCCGAACGAGAAAGCGGTCGCTCATGACGTCGGTGAGCATGCGTCGCGTAGGCGAAGTTCCCGACAAGGAGCTCCTCGCCCGGCACGCCCAGGGGGACCCGCACGCCTTCGCCGAACTCGTGCACCGCCACCGCGACCGCATGTGGGCGGTCGCGCTGCGCACTCTCGGCGACCCGGAGGAGGCGGCCGACGCGCTGCAGGACGCGTGCCTCTCGGCCTTCCGCGCCGCCGGACGGTTCCGCGGGGACGCCGCCGTCACCACCTGGCTGCACCGCATCGTGGTGAACGCCTGCCTCGACCGCATCCGGCGCAAGTCCGTCCGGCCGGCGACCCCGATGGGCGACGACGCGACGTTCGACGCCGTCGCGCCCAAGATGCCCGACCCGACCGACGCGCACGGCGTCTCCCTCGACGTCCGGACCGCCCTGGAGCAGCTTCCGTTCGAGCAGCGGGCCGCCCTGATCCTGGTCGACATGATGGGCTACTCCGTCGACGACGCCGCGCAGGTCATGGAGGTCCCGCCCGGGACGATCAAGAGCCGGTGCGCGCGGGGCCGGGCCCGGCTCGCGCCCCTTCTCGTCCATCACCGGAACCGACGCGAACCCAGGAACGTCGGAGGTGTGGAAGGAGGTGGCATGCCAAAGTGAACCCCGCACACCTCGACTACGACGTCTTGGCCGACCTGGCCGAGGGACTTCTCGAAGACGACGAAGCCGCCTCCGTCAACGCACACCTCGAAACCTGCGCCGACTGCCGTGAACTGTCCGCCGACCTTGCGGACGTCTCCCGGATACTGGCGGAGGCCCCGATGCCGCCCATGCCCGCCGAGCTGGCCGAACGCATCGACACCGCCCTCGCGGCGGAGTCGATGCACACCGCCACCGTGGCGAGCCTGGAGCAGCGGCGCGGAAGGCGGCATTGGCGGATACTGTCGGCGGCCGCGGCGACGGTGGCCGTGCTCGGCGGCGGAGCGACGGTCGGCAAGATCGCGCTGGACGACGCGAGCAGCAGCGACAGCGCGGCGCACCAGCCGGCCGCGCAGCGCACCCTGACCGATCCCGGGTCCGGTGCCGGCTCCGGGGTGCCCAAAGTCGCCCCGGACGCGCCGGAACCGGCGTTCAGGGTCGCGCACAGCGGCACCGACTACCGGTCGGGCTCGCTCGGCGAGCAGGTCGGCGGTGTCGTCGTCGGCGCGCAGAAGACGCGCACCGAGGGCGCGGCGCAGCCGGGCGCCCGGCTGCGCGGATGCGTCACGGGCGTCGCGGGCGCGCAACCGCCCCTGCTCGTCGACCAGGCGAGATACGAGGGAAAGCCGGCGATCATCATCGCCGTGAACGGTGACGAGCCCGGCAAGCGAAACATCTGGGTCGTCGGGCCCGACTGCTCCCCGCAGGCCCACCACCTGCTGAAGCAGCTGAAGAACGCCTGACCCGCCAAGCCCCGAACCGGGCACCCACCTGCGTGAAGGCCATGGACGGCCGACCCCGTCCATGGCCTTTCAGGTGACGCACGGGTCCCCTGTGACGGCCTCTCCCTATGGGATGCCGCACCCTCAAGGGAAGTTCGAGCGGCATCGCCAGAAATGTCAGCCTCACCACCGGGCTCCCGCTACCGCCCCTTCCCCGGGCTTCCGGGACGCGGCGGTCGGGGGCGTCAGAGGGTGGCCAGGAACTCCAGAGCCGTCGTCCAGGCGCGCTCGGCCGCGTCGGCGTCGTAGTCGGGCAGGTCGGGGTCGGTGAACAGGTGGCCCGCACCGCGGTAGCGGAACACCTCCACATCCGCTCCCGCCTTGCGCATCTGCAGATACCACGCGTTCAGCCAGTCGGCGGGCTCCCAGGTGTCGGGGTCGGCGACGTGCAGTTGCACGGGAATGTCGGTGGCCGCGTCGTCGGCTATGTCGGACGTGCCGTGCATCAGCAGCAGTCCGCCCGCGTTGGCGTCGGCGAACGCGAGGTTCTGGGCGATGGAGCCGCCGAGCGAGAACCCCGCGTAGACGAGCCCGCCCTCCCCGATCAGCGGCGCGGCCGCCACGACGCCGCGGCGCAGCAGCTCGTCCCGCCCGATCTCGTCCTTGATCTTGAGCCCGGCCTCCGCGTCGTCGACGACACGCCCGTCGTAGAGGTCGGGGACGTGCACCTCGTGCCCGGCCGCACGGAGCCGGTCGGCCGCCTGGTGCACCGCGGGCCGCAGCCCGTACATCGAGTGGAAGAGCAGAATGCGTGCCATGCGCCACAGCCTAGAGCGGCGCGGAGGCCCCGGCCGCTGGTGGACGGCCCGGCGCCGCGTGCCGGGGAATCAGCGGGCCCTAGGATCGGTTGACGCGACTGTGAGGCCGGGTCGTGCGGCACCGACGGCCAACGAGGAGAGGCAAGAACTGTGAGCGACGTCCGTAACGTCATCATCATCGGATCGGGCCCCGCGGGCTACACGGCCGCCGTCTACGCGGCCCGCGGCGACCTGAGGCCGCTGGTGTTCGAGGGTTCGGTGACGGCCGGCGGTGCGCTGATGAACACCACCGACGTGGAGAACTTCCCCGGCTTCCCCGACGGGATCATGGGCCCCGACCTGATGGACAACCTGCGCAAGCAGGCCGAGCGCTTCGGCGCCGAGCTCATCACCGACGACGTCACCGAGGTCGACCTGACCGCCGACCCGAAGGTCGTCAAGGTCGGCGACGAGACCTACCTCGCCAGGACCGTGATCGTCGCCACCGGCTCCGGGTACCGCGAGCTCGGGCTGCCGGACGAGAAGCGCCTGTCCGGGCGCGGCGTCTCCTGGTGCGCCACCTGTGACGGCTTCTTCTTCCGCGAGCAGGACATCGCCGTCGTCGGCGGCGGCGACACCGCCATGGAAGAGGCGATCTTCCTGACCAAGTTCGCCCGCTCGGTGACCGTGGTCCACCGGCGCGACGAGCTGCGCGCGTCCAAGATCATGCAGGACCGGGCGTTCGCCAACGAGAAGATCAAGTTCCTGTGGGACAGCGAGGTCGCCGCGATCCACGGCGACGACCGGGTGACCGGGGTGACCGTCCGCAACACCAGGACCGGCGCGGAGTCCACCCTGGAGATCACCGGGCTGTTCATCGCGATCGGCCACGACCCGCGCAGCGAGCTGTTCGCCGGGCAGCTGGAGACCGACACCGACGGCTACCTGCTGGTCGACGCCCCCACGACGAAGACCAAGATCCCCGGTGTGTTCGCCTGCGGCGACGTGGTCGACCATATCTACCGGCAGGCCATCACCGCCGCCGGAAGCGGCTGCTCGGCCGCCATCGACGCCGAGCGCTGGCTGCAGGACCGGGACGCCGCCGAGACCGTCCCGCAGGCCTGACCGTCCCGCGGGCCGCCAGCCCCACCACCGGCCTGACCGGCCCGCGGCGCTGACATCACCATCGGCCGCCGGCCCGGCGGAGACGCCGGGCCGCGCCGCGATGGGCTGCATCGGGCGGGGGAGTGTCCCCGCCCCACGCGAGAACCGAAGGAGACCGATGAAAGCCGTGACCGACGCCGACTTCGCGTCCGAGGTGCTGGAGAGCGACAAGCCCGTTCTCGTCGACTTCTGGGCGGAATGGTGCGGCCCCTGCCGGATGGTGGCGCCGATCCTGGAGGAGATCTCCAAGGAGCACGGCGACAAGCTCCAGATCGTCAAGCTGAACATCGACGAGAACCCGCTGGTCCCGCAGCAGTACGGCGTCATGCAGATCCCGACGATGAACGTCTACAAGGGCGGAGAGGTCGTCAAGCAGATCATGGGCGCCAAGCCGAAGGCCGCCCTGATGAGGGACCTCGCCGAGTTCATCTGAGCTTCCGGCGCGCCTCCCGTCTCCCGCGGCGAGCGCGAACGTGGCCCGCACTCCGGTCCGGAGTGCGGGCCACGCGTCGTTCAGAGCGCCTCAGACGGGCCGTAGCGCCCCTTCCGGGGTCATGGACCCCAGGAGTCGTTCGAGGGCCACCTCGACGTCCTCACGCCACGACAGGGCCGACTTCAACTCCAGCCGCAGCCGCGGGTAGCGGTGGTGCGGCCGGACGGTCTTGAACCCGACCGACAGCAGGTAGTCGGCGGGCACCATGCACCCGCCCTCCTCGCCCTTCAGGTCGCCGAACGCCTCGATCGCCTTCACGGCGCGGCGCGTCAGGTCCTTCGCGACGCCCTGGACGAGCATCCGGCCGATGCCGCCGCCGGAGAACTCCGGCAGGACGTGCGCCGTCATGAGCAGCACGGCGTCGGCGCTCACCGGGCTCGTCGGGAACGCGACGGACCGCGGCACGTACAGCGGCGGCGCGTACATCACGAACCCCGCCGGGACGTCGTCCACATAGACGATCTTGCCGCAGCTGCCCCACTCCAGGAGGGTCGAGGAGATCCACGCCTCCTTCTCCAGGCCCGCGTCGCCGCTCGCCTGGGCCCGCTCCCGGCTCACCGGGTCCAGCTCCCAGAACACGCAGCCGCGGCAGCGGTGCGGTAGATCATCAAGGTTGTCCAGCGTGATGTTGACGAGACGACGCGACACCGGGTCGGCACCCCCTGCTGCGATCCTCGCCCGCCGGCCTGGACCCGTGGCGGCGGAAGTTCCCGGCAACAATCCGGGACCCGCGGGCATCGTATCGGACAGGAGTTTCCCCATCGCCGCGGCACGCCACACCCGGGCGCCCCGCCTCGGCCGACATGACGTAGTTTGCAGGGAAGCCGATCGCCCCGGAGGTGCCTCGTGGAACAGCACTCGCGTACGGATGCCTATGCCGACCGCTACGCCGCCCGCGCCGCCGGCATGGTGCCGTCGGAGATCCGGGCCCTGTTCGCGATGGTCGCCCGCCCCGAGGTCGTCTCGCTCGCGGGCGGCGCGCCCTACGTCTCCGCGCTCCCCCTCGACGCCGTCGGCCGGATGATCGGCGAACTCGTCGCCGGCAAGGGCGCCGAGGCCCTCCAGTACGGCTCCGCGCAGGGCGACGAGCAGCTCCGCGAGCACATCTGCGAGGTCATGTCCCTGGAGGGCGTCCAGGCGTCCGCGGACGACGTGGTCGTCACCGTCGGCGCCCAGCAGGCGCTCGACCTCATCACGAAGATCTTCGTGGACCCGGGCGACGTCGTCCTCGCCGAGGCCCCGTCCTACGTGGGCGCGCTCGGCACGTTCGCCGCCTACCAGGCCGACGTGGTGCACGTGCCGCTGGACGAGGGCGGCCTCATCCCCGCCGCGCTGCGCGAGACCCTCGCGCGCCTCCGTGCCCAGGGCCGCCGGGTCAAGTTCCTCTACACCGTCCCGACGTTCCAGAACCCCGCGGGCGTCACCCTCACCACGGCCCGCCGCGCCCAGATCCTGGAGATCTGCGCCGAGTACGACGTGCTGGTCGTCGAGGACAACCCGTACGGCCTCCTCGGCTTCGACGGCGAGCCCATGCGGGCCCTCCGCGCCGACGACGCCGAACGCGTCATCTACCTCGGCTCGTTCTCCAAGACGATCGCCTCCGGGCTCCGCGTCGGCTGGGTGCTGGCCCCGCACGCCGTCCGCGCGAAGCTCGTGCTGGCCGCCGAGTCCGCGATCCTCTGCCCGTCGAACTTCTCGCAGCTCGCCGTCCGCGAGTACCTCACGACCCAGCCGTGGCGGGAGCAGATCAAGGACTTCCGGGAGCTGTACAGGGCCCGCCGTGACGCGATGCTGGAGTCCCTTGACCAGCTCATGCCCGACGGTTGCACGTGGACGCGTCCCGCGGGCGGGTTCTTCGTCTGGCTCACCCTCCCCGAGGGCCTGGACGCCAAGGCGATGGCCCCCCGCGCGATCGCCGAGCGCGTCGCCTACGTCCCCGGCACCGGCTTCTACGCCGACGGCACCGGCCACCGGCACATGCGCCTGTCGTACTGCTTCCCCGAGCCGCACCGGATCCGTGAGGGCGTCCGCCGGCTGGCCGGGGTGGTGGAGCAGGAGATCCGCCTCCTGGAGACTTTCGGAAGGACCACTGGCGGCGTCACCACCGGCGTGCAGACGCCGGGTCCCGGCATCGTCTGACTGTTTCACGTGAAACGAGGGGCACCTTGGAACTCGGGCATGTCGTCGTCCTCGCCGGGGGACTCTCCTACGAGCGGGAGGTCTCCCTCCGATCCGGCCGACGCGTCGCCGACGCGCTGCGCGCCCGCGACATCCCGGTGGAGCTCCGCGACGCCGACGCGACACTCCTGGACTCCCTGACCGACGATCCGCCGGACGTCGTCTTCCCCGTCCTGCACGGCGCCGCGGGAGAGGACGGCTCGATCCGCGACGTCCTGGAGCTCCTGGGCGTCCCCTATGTAGGCGCGCGACCGGACGCATGTCGTGTCGCCTGGGACAAGCCGACCGCGAAGTCCGTCGTGCGCCGCGCGGGCCTGCGGACGCCCGACTCCGTCGCACTGCCCAAGGAGGTCTTCCACGACCTCGGCGCGGCGTCCGTCCTGGACCAGATCGTCCGGGGGCTCGGCCTCCCCCTGTTCGTGAAGCCGACCCGTGGAGGCTCGGCTCTCGGCGCCTCCGTCGTCCACGAGGCGTCCGACCTGTCCGCCGCCATGGTCGGTTGCTTCGCCTATGGCGACGCCGCCCTCGTCGAGCGCTACGTCGGCGGCACGGAGGTCGCGGTCAGCGTCATCGAGCGCGACGGCACGCCGACCGCCCTCCCCGCCGTCGAGATCGTCGCCCCCGGCGGCCGCTACGACTACACGGCCCGCTACGACGCCGGCGACACCGAGTTCGTCACCCCGGCCCGCCTCACCCCCGAGGCGACCGCCCGTGCCACCGCGGCGGCCGTCACCGCCCACCGCGCCCTCGGGCTTCGCGACCTCTCCCGTACCGACCTCATCGTCTCTCCCGACGGCGAGGTCCACTTCCTGGAGGTCAATGTCGCCCCCGGCATGACCGAGACGAGCCTCTTCCCAAGGGCCGTCAGCGTCGCCGATCTGGACATGGGCGAAGTCTGCGAGTCCCTCCTCCAGGCCCACCTCCGCTAACCTTCCCGGCCATGCCCGTCCGGGGCGTAGCGCGCCCTCCAAGCCGTTTCACGTGAAACCCTTCCGTCCACCCGGCGACCGCACGGTAGACGCCCCCAGGGCCGCTCGGGGCGTCGCCGCCGCCAGCGGAGCCCGCTCATGGATCTTCCACGCCGGATAGGTGGGGAGCGCTACCTCCTCCAGCCCCACCGAGCCGACCCCCGGCTACGAACAGCGCTCGCGCTCCCGGAGATGGATCTAGGGAGTGTCTTTGCGATGTCCTGGCTCGCGCCTGGGTGCATCGTCAACGAATCCCAGCGGACCGCCGTGCAGGCCATCCACCCCTGTTTCACGTGAAACGAGCCCCCGCCCGGCTCAGCAAGCCGCCCTGAACCACCCCCGATCCCTGGGGGACATTCACCTCAACGGATCAGGGCCCTTCGCCCCTACGCCCCCCGTCCCCTCGGGCCCGAGCATGGATCAAGCTCGCGACCCGGATGGGCAAGTGCCAGGAGGGGACTCGCCATGTTCTTTCAGAACCGCGTTGTCAATCCCGTCGTGGGACGGCTGCTGCGCTCATCTCTGCACCGCATGCTGAGCGGTCGCGTCGCCCTGATCACCGTCACCGGTCGGAAGACGGGCAACACCTACAGGTTCCCGGTCATGTACGTGCGCGCTGAAGACGTCCTCTATGTGCTCGTCGGGCAGCATGACCGCAAGACCTGGTGGCGCAACGTCCGTCGTCCGGCTCCCGTTCGGCTGCTCATCGCCGGCCACCGGCTGGACGGCACAGCCGCCGTCCTGGAGGGCTCGGAGGCGAACGCCGCCAAGAAGGCGTATCTCGCCAGATTCCCCAGAGCCGCGACCGCCGTCACCCAGGACACGCCGGTGGTACGGATCAGCCCATGTTCCAAGTCTCCCGACAAGCACCTCGCCACCGCCGAATCCCGACCTCCTGGTACAGCGAGCCAGAGATTCCGCGACTTGCCGAGGAGCACATCCCGGAACCGAGCCCATGGGAGGCACGGGCGAAGTACTCCCTGACGGGTCCCAGGTCCGGTCCGAGGGCATACGGGGCGCACATGAGCGACGTCACCCCGCCCGCCACGGAACAGTTCTCCAGCGGACGTCGGTCGATCACGTCCGTCGGTTGATCAGGGGATGACGAGGGTCGGAGGTGCGGAAGAGCCGCTAGAGACTGCGCCACCACACGGAAGGCGCTCGCCTAATGACCTGGCAGCTCTCAGGGCAGAGGGCAGGATGTTGTTTCACGGGAAACATCGGGAGCCGGGGTTGGAATGAGACGCGCCCCGGACCGTGGCGGTCCGGGGCGCGTCGGGCGGCGTGGGGCCTCTAGGAGTCGCTCACTCCTCCGTCTTCGGGGGCCATGGACTTGATGATGCGGTCCAGGTCCTCCAGCGTGGCGAACTCGACGACGATCTTTCCCTTGCTGCGGCCCATGTCGACGCGGACCTTGGTCTCGTAGCGGTCGGAGAGGCGGTCGGCCAGCTCCTTGAGGCCCGGGGCGACCGGCTTCTTGCGGCGGCCCTGGCGCGGCGCCTTCGGTTCGTCCTCCACCTCGCGGAGCGCGATCATCTCCTCCAGCGCCCGGACGGAGAGGCCCTCCTGGACGATCCGCTGCGCCAGGTGCTCCTGAGCCTCCACGCTCTCGAGGGAGAGCAGCGCGCGGGCGTGGCCCGCGGACAGCACCCCGGCGGCCACCCGGCGCTGGACGGCCGGCGGCAGGTTCAGCAGGCGGAGCGTATTGGTGATGTGCGGACGCGACCGCCCGATCCGGGTGGCGAGCTGCTCGTGGGTGGCGCCGAAGTCCTGCAGGAGTTGCTGGTACGCGGCCGCCTCCTCCAGCGGGTTGAGCTGCTGCCGGTGGAGGTTCTCCATGAGCGCGTCACGGAGCAGGTCGTTGTCGCCCGTGTCGCGGACGATCGCCGGGATGACGTCCAGGCCGGCCATCTGGGACGCGCGCCACCGCCGCTCGCCCATGATCAGTTCGTAGTCGTGCTCCTCCGAGGGGGAGCGGCGCACGACGATCGGCTGAAGCAGCCCGACGATGCCGATCGACTCCGCGAGCTCCTCCAGAGCCTGCTCGTCGAAATGCTCGCGCGGCTGGCGCGGGTTCACCGTGATGGAGCGGACGGGCAGTTCCGCGAAATGGGCTCCGGCGACCGGCTCGAGCGCCGGTGCGGGAGCGACCGTGCCGTCAGAGACGGGACCGCCGGGAAAGCCCGGCTCACCCGCGCCGTTGGGCTCGGCGGACGTCGGCGTGGGCGGAGCGGTGGGGATGAGGGCACCGAGGCCCCGGCCCAGCCCGCGTCGCTGCTGGCTCACTGGACAGCTCCTCCGTGGGCCATCTCCGAGGCGGCCTCGCTGTAGGCGAGGGCGCCGCTCGAACCGGGGTCATAGGTCATGACGGACTGCCCGTAGCTGGGAGCCTCGGACACCCGGACGCTGCGGGGAATCACCGTGTTGAGGACGACGTCGCCGAAGTGGTGCCGGACGTCCTCGGCGACCTGCGCGGCGAGGCGGGTCCGGGCGTCGTACATGGTCAGCAGGATGGTGGACACCCTCAGTTTCTGGTTGAGGTGCGCCTTCACGAGGTCGACGGTCCGGATGAGCTGGCCGAGGCCCTCCAGCGCGTAGTACTCGCACTGGATCGGGATGAGCAGCTCATCGCCGCCGACGAGGGCGTTCACCGTGAGCAGGCCGAGCGACGGCGGGCAGTCGATCAGCACGTAGTCGAACTTCTCGATGTCGTAGGAGTCCAGCGCGCGCCGCAGGCGCGACTCGCGGGCCACCTTGGAGACCAGTTCGATCTCCGCGCCGGCGAGGTTGAGGGTCGCCGGCGCGCAGTAGAGGTTGGGGATCTCCGGCGCCGGGACGATGATGTCGGCCAGCGCCATGTCCTCGATCAGCACGTCGTAGATCGACGGGACCTCGGCGTGGTGCTCGACGCCGAGCGCGGTGGACGCGTTGCCCTGCGGGTCGAGGTCGACCACCAGCACCTGCGCGCCGTGCATCGCGAGGGACGCGGCAATGTTCACCGAGCTGGTGGTCTTGCCGACGCCCCCCTTCTGGTTGGCGATCGTGATGACCCGGCATCTGTCGGGCCGCGGCCACTCCCGCTCCCTGCGGCCCGGCATCGTCTTGAGCGCGGTGCCGGCTGTTTCACGTGAAACCTTGGCGTCCCGCAGCGCCTCTCGCACGAGTTCTGACTCCCCCTGAGTTGGTCCGCTGCGCGGCCTCGGCGCCTGCGCGCCGGCGTTCGTCGGCACGTAGCCGACGTTCTCCGCGGTCCCGGACGTCGTGTTTCCCCACATCGCGTGCCCGGAAGGCGCGGTGCCCGAAGACGAGCCCGGCTCCTGCCCCGTCCCACCGGAGGCGGGCGCCTGCGCGCCCTCGTCCGCACCGGGCCCGCCGGGGCCGGACGGCTGTTCGTCGGGGGATTCGTCGGCGCGGTCAGGCCTGCCCAGTCCTGGTCCCGTGCTCATGAAGACCTCTTCCTCGACCCTTTGGCGCGCCGGGGGGCGCGCTGCCGTCGCCCGACAACCGCTTCTCGGCCGGCGACCACACGGACGAGTGTTGTCGGCGGGTCGACCATACCGCGCCCGACTTGCAGCAGTTCCGTCGAGCGCACCCCGAACCGCTTGAGCACCGGTTCCGCCTCCTCCAACTCGGCCCCGGCCCGTTCCCCCTTGAGCGCGAGGAGTTCGCCGCCCGGCCGAAGGAGCGGAAGCGCCCATCGCGCCAGGCGTTCGAGCGGCGCGACGGCGCGTGCCGTGGCCACGTCCACCGCGAACTCGTCGGACACGTCCTCGGCCCGGGCCCGCCGGACCTCGACGTTCCGCAGGCCGAGCAGCTCGACGCACTCGTTCAGGAACGTCGTGCGCCGGAGCAGCGGCTCCAGCAGGGTGATCCGCAGGTCGGGCCGGACGATGGCCAGAACGATACCGGGGAGCCCCGCACCCGACCCGATGTCGACGACCTGGGCTTCCTCCGGTACGGCCTCCGAGACCACCGCGCAGTTGATCAGATGCCGTTCCCAGAGCCGGTCGGCCTCGCGCGGCCCGATGAGCCCGCGTTCGACCCCGGCCTCCGCGAGGAACGCCGCGTAGCGCTCCGCGACCGGCAGCGCGTCACCGAATACCTCCCGTGCAATCCCCACCAGACGAATCGTTCCACAAAACCCGGGGGCGCCGTACACACGAAACGTTCCCCTGGTGAACGGGGGTCTTCCGTGGGCGGACCCTTGCGTTATGGCAAGAACCACATGACCCGCCCGCATATTCGCCGAGCGTGGGGTAGAGCTGCGGTGTCGCCCGTCCGTCCCCCGGAAGGAGCTCCGACACATGGGAATCGGAGTCAGTCTCGCATTCATCGCCCTTGGGGCGATTCTGGCGTTCGCCATCCGCGTTGACCTCAGCGGCCTCGACATCCACATGGTCGGTTGGATCCTGATCCTGGTCGGACTGATCAGCATGGGATTCACGCTCAAGTACACCCGGCCGCGCCGCGCCGCCGGACGTGTGGCCGGGGCCGATCCCGCCTACGGGGACGAGCCCGGGACCGTGGTCCGCGAGGAGCACATCATCGAGGACCCGCCGCCGCCCGGTGGCCGCCCGGCCGAGCGGGTCGAGCGCGTCGTGGAGCACCCCGCGGACACCGGGGTCACCCACAGCGGCCATCCGCAGGACCCGGCGTACGCGCAGGATCCTGCGATCCAGAACGACCCGGCGATCCAGAACACCACCGGAGTCGGCGGCGCCGACGTCCCGCGCCGGCGGTGGCGCCGGACCGCCCGGCGGTAGTACCGAGAACCTGCTCGGTGTGCCAGGGCGGCGGTGCACACCGAGCTCCCCGGGGCCCCGCGTCGGCCAGGGCGCGGGGCCCTCTCACGTCCAAAGGAAGATCGCCCTACCCGCCCCGCGCCCCATCGGCCCATACAACTCAGCGGCCCCGTCACCCCGTGATCGGACGATAACCACACCTCTCACCGCGTCTCACCCCGCCAGTGAGAAAGCACCACCCGCAGGCGAGCGCCGTCCGTGTGATCGCGCAGTCTCTGCCGCCTCTTCCACCTCCGCCCCTCGCCATCCCCTGATCAACCAACGCCCGTGATCGATCGGCGCCCGCGTGCAGCTCCGCGAAGGCTGTGAGGCAGTCTCAGCACCAGGACGCGCTGGTCGAGTCCGGCGCGAGCAGCGGCCTCGCGCCGCCCGGCTGCCCCGAGCAGGACGCTCGCGGCGACCGCCGTCCCCCTGAAATCGGTTGTGGGGGTGACTGCGTCCAACCACGGGCTCCGAGCTCGGCCGACACACTCGGCTCGGGCCACACGGCCATCAGGTGGATCCGGCGGAACACACGGAATCGCCGGACACGCGGCGTCGACGGACACACCGCGTCGACGGACACGCGAAATGGGCAGGCAAACGGCGTCGGCCCACACGCGGGATCGACGGGCACGCGGCATCGACGGGCACGCGGCATCGGCGGGCACGCGGGCTTCGCAGTCACATGGGGTGTGCGGGACGCAGGGTCTGTGGCCACAAGGTGTCGCCGGGCACACGGTGTCGGCGGACACACTGGCTCTGCGGACACACTGGCTCCGCGGACACACGGCCTCGGCGGGTACGCGGGATCGACGGGCACACCGCGGCGGCGAACACGCGCGGCGGGGAGCACGCGGCGACGGGCACGCAACGACAGGCACGCGACGATGGGGTAGGCGGCGTCGGGTACGCGGCAACGGACACGCGGCGGGGGACGCGGTGGCGAACACGGGGCGGGGGACACGTTAGGTCGCCGGGCACAGGGCGGCGGGGGGCAGGAGAAGGGCACGGCCCAGCGGTGGGGTGCGCGAGTGGGTAGGACGTGGCTCGGGGCTTGGCTGGAAAGGCGACGGCCCCGGCCGGGGGTTCCGGTCGGGGCCGTGTGTGGCCTGGTGGATCAGGTGGGGAAGACGACCACGTAGCGGTCGGGCTCCTCGCCCTCGGACTCGCTGCGCAGGCCCGCGGCGGCGACGGCGTCGTGGACGATCTTGCGCTCGAACGGGGTCATCGGGGCGAGCGGCTTCGGCTCGCCGGACTGCTTGACCTCGTCCGCGACGTCCGTTCCGAGCTTGGTCAGCTCGGCGCGGCGCCGCTCGCGGTAACCGCCGATGTCCAGCATGAGGCGGGTGCGGTTGCCGGTCTGGCGGTGGACGGCGAGCCGGGTGAGCTCCTGGATGGCCTCCAGCACCTCACCGCGCTTGCCGACCAGCTCGTCCAGGGAACCGCCGACGACGGCGACGACGGCGCGCTCGCCCTCGACGTCCATGTCGATGTCGCCGTCGTAGTCACCGATGTCCAGCAGGCCCTCGATGTAGTCGGCGGCGATCTCGCCTTCCTGTTCGAGCGCCTGGACGTCGACCTCGGTGGTGTCGGTCTGGCTCAACGGGGTCTCCTTATCCGGGCACGTGCTCCGGGTCCAAACTAGCGCTTCTGGGTGCCGCTGCGCTTGCTGCGCGACTTGCGGGTCGGCTGGTTGCGCACGACCTTCGGCTTGTCCTCGGGCTCGGGGGCCGGCTCCGGCTCCTTCTTCAGCTTCGCCTTGATTCCGGACGCGGGCGCCTGGCCGTTCTTGGACGCCCCCGTCTTCGCGCCGGAGGACTTCGACCCGGCGGTCTTGGGGCCGGTCTTCGTCCCCGTCTTGGCCGTGGCGGCAGCGGCCTCGCCGTCCGTTCCGGGCGGTGGGTACCGCTTGTAGATGTAGTGCTGCTGGGCGAGGGTCCAGCTGTTGGACGTCACCCAGTACATGAGGACGCCCAGCGGGAAGCCGAGGCCGAAGAGGCCGAACAGCGGCGCCAGGAAGACCATCATCTTCTGGGCCTGCATCATCGGGTTGGCCTCGTCCGCGACGGGCTGGCGCTTCATGCTGGCCCGGACCGTGAAGAAGGTCGTGACGGAGCTGATCACCACGGCGATGCCGGTGACGACGATCGCCGTCCAGCTCTTGGGGTCGGTGCCCCAGGCGTTCAGGAACGTGTCGGGGATGTGGGCGCCGAAGATGTTCGCGTTCTGCGCGCTCGCCACCAGGTCGGACGAGACGGCGAAGACGCTCTGCCCCGGCTTGGCGTCCGAGATCCGCTTCAGCGTCTGGAACAGCCCGATGAAGATGGGCATCTGCACCAGGAGCGGCAGGCAGCCCGACAGCGGGTTGGCTCCGTTCTCCTGGTAGAGCTTCATGACCTCCTGGTTGAGGCGCTGCTTGTCGTTCTTGTACTTCTTGCGCAGCGCCTGAACCTTCGGGTTCAGCTCTTGCATCTTGCGCGAAGCATGGATCTGCTTCACGAAGAGGGGGACGAGGAGCAGCCGCAGGAGGACGGTGAGGAGGATGATCGAACCGCCCCACGCCCATCCGCTGTCCTTAGGGACGACCGTACTGAGCCCCGTGTGTATCCACACGATGAGCTGAGAGACGATCTCGTACAACCAATCAAGCACCGGGCAGCTCCTTGGGCTCTGCTAGGGCGGGGCCGCTCTCCTCGCGGCCGGAGTTCGAGGAAGCCGCCGCGCGCTCTTCCGGCGTCTTCTTCGGCGGTACCGGGTCGTAACCGCCTGGGTGGAACGGATGGCACCGCCCGATCCGGCGGGCCGTCAGCCACGTGCCGCGCAGCGCCCCGTGGACCTGGAGGGCCTCCAAGCCGTACGCGCTGCAGCTGGGCTGGAAGCGGCACTGCTGCCCGAGCAGGGGACTCAAGAAGCGGCGGTAGGCGCAGACGAGAAGGATCAGCACGGCCGCGACGGGACCCGGATGGCCCGTCGGGTGCTGTGCGGGGAACCCCGTCCCCTGCGAACTCCTCATCTTCGCCCCTTGGACGCGGGCCGCAGCAGCCGGTCGAGCGCCGACTCCAGATCCGCGGCCAGTTCGTCTGGTCGCGCCCCTCCCGCACGGGGGTTGGCGCGCACTACGAGCAGGCTACCCGCTGGGAGCCGGTCGAGGTGCGGCCGCATCAGGTGGCGGAGCCGGCGCCGGGCCGCGTTGCGGACGACGGCGTTGCCGACGTTGCGCGCCACGATGAACCCGACCAGCGGCTGCGCCGCCTGCGGGGCCTCTTCCGGACGTAGCAGGTGAACCACGACAGTTGGCCGTCCGGCGCGGCGACCGCGCCGGACGGCCAACGAGAAGTCGTCCCGCCGCCGCATCCGGTTTCCGGACGGCAGCACTGTGGGGGGTGGCTCAGACCGCGATGCGGGCGCGGCCCTTGCCACGCCGGCTCGACAGGATCGCGCGGCCGGCGCGCGTGCGCATGCGCAGCCGGAAGCCGTGCTTCTTGTGGCGGCGACGGTTGTTCGGCTGGAAGGTACGCTTGCTCACTTTGAGGCTCCAGTGCTGCGGTCGGTTCGTCGGATGACTTGAAGCTCGAAGGCTCGCATCGAGGGCCGCGTCCGGTCCCCCGCAGCGGGGGCCCAACCGAGCTTTCCTGAGGGGCTGCCGGCGGGCACGCGGCATCTCCGTCGATGCGACTCGACCTCAGAACGTTACGGGGTATCCGGGGGGCCGGTCAAACGGAGGCCGCCGCCGGGTCGCCTCCGCCGAGCACTTCCGCCGGACGCCGCCGGACGGGCGGGAACGATGGTGACCGTGTTGCGGCTGTGCCCGGCAGCGGTTAAGGTCGTCTGGGCGAGCCGACACCTCCCTCCACGAATCGCTGTCGGCGATCAGCCCCCAAACCCCCGGTTCGAGAACCACCCCGTATCGGCCCTATGAAGGCCGGTCTCTTGTCGACCGCGCATCCCTTAACCCGCCTCACGGGTTTTACACAGGGTCCCCCATGCCTATGCACAGCATGTGGACAACTCTGTGGACAACTCGTGAGAGAGTAAGTCTTCCGCGTCGCGGCAGTGTCCTGCGAGGCGTGCGGCATCCCGCGGGAAAGCCGAGCAGTCAGGTACTCCGTTCGGCGGAGTTGTGGGGAGGGGACCTTGCGCATGGACGGTCAGGATCTCGGATCGGTCTGGGCCCGCACCCTCACCGCGCTGTCCGAGAGCGATCTGTCGCCGAGCTACCGCGCATGGCTCCCCATGGTCCGTCCGCTGGCGCTCGTGGAAGGGACCGCGCTCCTCGCCGCTCCCAACGAATTCGCCAAGGACGCCCTGGAGACGCGCCTCCGCAACCTCATCACGCAGGCCCTTTCCCATGAGCTGGGCCGGGAGATCCGCGTCGCGGTGACCGTCCAACCGGAGCCTCCGGGCGGTGCCCGCCCGGGAGCGGGCGAGCCCCTTTCGGCTCCGATTCCGGGGCCCGGCGCAGGGCTCGGCATCGACGAGTCCACTCCTTCTTATGGGGAGCCCTATGGGGAGCGGGGGCATGACGAGCACGACCGTGATCGCGACCGTGCCTATACCGATCAGCCCTACGGTGAGCAGCCGTACGGAGAACAGTCGTCCTACGCGGAACGCCCCGACCGCCCTTATCAGGAGCAGCCGTACGGAGACCAGGGATACCGGCCGCAGTCGGGAGTTACCCACAACCCCGGTTCGCCCGGAGGTTATCCACAGGCTCAGGACGACGACCGTGGAACGTATCCGCCGGCTCCCCGCCCCCCTGCCTACGGGGCGGGCCCAGGCGGCCGCGGCCCGGCGCCGTACGAGGGGCGCGGTTACCCGCCCTACGGGGGGCAGGAAGGCTTCGGCGGCGAGCCCCCAGGGCGGCCGCCGCACTCTCATCTGAACGACCGCACTCTCGGGCCTCTGCGTCCGGGCCGTCGCCCAGAGCAACAAGGCCGCGAATCCCAGCGCCCTGGGGGCGAAGCCCCGCACGGGCACACGGATGACACTTTCCCTAGCGGCGAACAGCCCTATCCCGGCGGCGAGCAGCCCTACTCAGGCGGTGGGGGGGAGAAGCCCTATAGAGGAGAAGGCGTCTTCCGCGACGACGAGGGCTCCGACTCCAGGGTCCCTGGCTCTGACCCCCGCGGCCCCACGCCCGACCCACGCGCGCCCGCACCGGCGCCGCAGTCCGGTGCGTCCGAGCATGCGCGGCTGAACCCGAAGTACACGTTCGAGACGTTCGTCATCGGCTCGTCCAACAGGTTCGCGCACGCCGCCGCGGTCGCGGTCGCCGAGCAGCCGGCCAAGGCGTACAACCCGCTGTTCGTCTACGGCGATTCGGGCCTGGGCAAGACCCACCTGCTGCACGCCATCGGGCACTACGCGCAAAGCCTCTTCAACGGGGCGCGCGTCCGCTACGTGAGCTCCGAGGAGTTCACGAACGACTTCATCAACTCGATCCGCGACGGCAAGGCCGACGGGTTCCGCCGCCGCTACCGGGATGTGGACATCCTCCTCGTCGACGACATCCAGTTCCTTGAGGGCAAGGAGCAGACGCAGGAGGAGTTCTTCCACACGTTCAACACGCTGCACAACGCGAGCAAGCAGATCGTGATCTCCAGCGACCGTCCTCCCAAGGAGCTCGTGACGCTGGAGGACCGGCTGCGCAACCGGTTCGAGTGGGGCCTGACGACCGACGTCCAGCCGCCCGAGCTGGAGACCCGGATCGCGATCCTGCAGAAGAAGGCGCGCCAGGAGGGCCTCGCCGCGCCGCCCGACGTGCTGGAGTTCATCGCCTCGCAGATCGCGACGAACATCCGCGAGCTGGAGGGCGCGCTGATCAGGGTCACGGCGTTCGCGAGCCTGAACCGCCAGTCGGTCGACATGAAGCTCGCCGAGATCGTGCTGAAGGACCTCATCCCCAACGACTCCGGTCCCGAGATCACCGCCGCGATGATCATGGCGCAGACGGTCGAGTACTTCGGGACGACGATCGAGGACCTGTGCGGCCCCTCCCGCTCGCGGATGCTCGTCACCGCCCGGCAGATCGCGATGTACCTGTGCCGGGAGCTGACCGACCTGTCCCTTCCCAAGATCGGGCAGCAGTTCGGGGGGCGCGACCACACCACGGTCATGCACGCCGAACGCAAGATCCGGTCACTGATGGCCGAGCGCCGCGCGATCTACAACCAGGTCACGGAGCTGACGGGACGCATCAAGCACCAGGCCCGCAAGCGCTGAGCACCCGTTCGTACACACTGTGGACAGACCGTCGCCACCCCTGTGGACAGGTCAACGCCGCGCCGTCCACACCCTGTTCAAGGCAAAGAACCGACAAAAGGCGCGCGTCCCCCGAGAATCGGCGGCGCTCCTCACAACTTGTGGAAAACTCTGGGGATTTTCGCGGATAACCCTGTGGGCAACCGTTGGAGAAGCTGAGGATGAACAGTGGACGGGTGTGGACCGGCTGTGCACCGCCGCCCGGCCTTCTGGGGAAAACCGGTGGACGGCCTGGGGACGGCTTGGGGACCGACCCGGCCACCGCCCGCCCCGTCATCCCCAACGCAGGCGAACGCGCGGCGAACCGGCGGATGACCAGTGGAGAACTCGTGGATAACCGGGGGATGACATGAGGACGACGTGTGGGGACGAATTCGCCGTCCCCAGGCGCCGCCGCGCCGTCCACGCCCCGTGCACAGCGCCGGTGGACAGAGAAACGCGGTCTCACCTGCGAAGACGGACGTTGTCCACACTATCCACGGCCCCTATTACTGGTACTGCTCTACTTCTCTATCCAAGAAAAGATCCATCTCAAGTCAGGGCCTGGGGACAACGCGCACCGAGCGCCCCGGCCCGGACGAGATCAGCTCACCCTTGTCCGACACCTGCAGGAGGCGGGTCCCTTTGAAGTTCCGCATCGACAGAGACGCCCTGGCCGACGCCGTCGCCTGGACCGCGCGCACGCTCCCCGTCCGTCCCCCGGTGCCGGTCCTGGCGGGCATGCACATCGTGGCCGGGGGCGAGGGCAACGGCGACCGCCTGAAGCTGTCCGCGTTCGACTACGAGGTCTCGGCGCAGGTGTCCACGGACATCGACGTCGAGGAGGCCGGGACGGCGCTGGTGTCCGGGCGGCTCCTCGCCGAGATCTCGCGCAGCCTTCCTCCCCACCCTGTGGAGGTGACGACGGACGGCGCGAAGGTGATGCTCCGCTGCGGCAGCGCGAAGTTCACACTTCTGACCATGCCTGTGGAGGACTACCCGACGCTGCCGGAGATGCCGCCCGCCGCGGGGTCGGTCGGCAGCGACGAGTTCGCCGCCGCCGTCTCCCAGGTCGCGATCGCCGCGGGCAAGGACGACACGATCCCCATGCTGACCGGCGTCCGGGTGGAGATCGAGGGTGAGACCGTCACGCTGGCGTCCACGGACCGCTACCGCCTCGCCGTCCGCGAGCTGCACTGGAAGCCCGAGCGCCCCGACTTCTCCGCCGTCGCCCTCGTCCCGGCCCGCACGCTGGCCGACACCGCCAAGTCGCTGACGGCGGGCGCCGAGGTGTCGATCGCGCTCGGCGGCACGGGCGGCACCGGCGAAGGCATGATCGGTTTCGAGGGCGGCGGCCGGCGCACCACGTCCCGGCTGCTGGACGGCGACTTCGTCAAGTACCGCTCGCTGCTGCCGAGCGAGTACGCGGGCCTCGCCGAGGTCCAGACGGCCGCCTTCATCGAGGCCGTCAAGCGCGTCTCCCTGGTGGCGGAGCGCAACACCCCCGTGCGGCTCTCGTTCAGCCAGGGCGAGGTCGTCCTGGAGGCCGGGACGGGCGACGAGGCTCAGGCCGTGGAGGCCCTGGAGGCGTCCCTGGAGGGCGAGGACATCGACATCGCCTTCAACCCCGCGTTCCTCCTCGACGGGCTCTCCGCGATCGGCTCGGACGTGGCGCGGCTGTCCTTCACCACGCCGACCAAGCCGGCCGTCCTCACCGGGAAGCCGCCGCAGGACGGGGAGAACCCGAACTACCGTTACCTGATCATGCCGGTTCGTTTGTCCGGATAAGAACCACGCTTCGGGGCATGGCATCCGGGATGTCCCGCGGGGGAGCCGCGCCCCCGCGGGGAGGCAGAGCAGGCACGCACAGGGGAGAGTGAGCGTTTCATGGAGCTTGGGATCATCGGCCTGGGCAAGATGGGCGGCAACATGGCCGAGCGGCTGCGCCGCGGCGGCCACACCGTCGTCGGCTACGACCGCGACCCGGAGGTCAGCGACGTCGGGTCGGTCGAGGAGCTGGTCGAACGCCTGTCCCCACCGCGCGCCGTGTGGGTGATGGTGCCCGCGGGCAAGCCGACGGCGGAGACCGTCCACAAGCTGGGGGAGGTCCTGGAGCAGGGCGACATCGTCGTCGACGGCGGAAATTCACACTATGTGGATGACCGCAAGCACGGCGAGGAGCTGGCCGCCAAGGGCATCGGGTTCGTCGACTGCGGCGTGAGCGGCGGCGTGTGGGGCCTGGAGAACGGCTACGCGCTCATGGTCGGCGGCGGCGAGGACGACGTGAAGCGGCTGATGCCGATCTTCGAGACGCTCAAGCCGGAGGGCGAGTACGGCTTCGTCCACTCCGGCAAGGTCGGCGCCGGCCACTTCGTGAAGATGGTCCACAACGGCATCGAGTACGCGATGATGCAGGCGTTCGGCGAGGGCTACGAGCTGATCGAGGCAAGCGAGCTCGTCACCAACGTCCCGGAGACGTTCCAGAGCTGGCAGGAGGGCACGGTCATCCGCTCCTGGCTGCTCGACCTGCTGAACCGCGCGCTCGCCGACGACCCCGAGCTGGACGACCTGCGCGGCTACGCCGACGACTCCGGCGAGGGCCGCTGGACCGTCCAGGCGGCCGTCGACCACGCCGTCCCGCTGCCCGCGATCACGGCCTCCCTGTTCGCCCGTTTCGCCTCCCGCCAGGACGACTCCCCCGCGATGCGCGTCGTCGCCGCCCTCCGCAACCAGTTCGGCGGCCACGCCGTCGAGTCGTCCAAGGGCGCGGACTCCCCCGGCGCCGACGTCAACCCCCCTTCGGTCTGACCCCAGTTATCCACAGTTGTGGGTTCCGGCCCCGGCTCTCGGCGGCGTGTTTCAGGCTGGGAGTGGGGTCGGCCCCCCTGGGCGGGCGGGGTGTGCACAGGCCCGGAGGTTCGGGTGCGGCGCGTCAGGGGTGTGGGGAGGCTCTACGCTCGTGTGTTGTGCACGTCGCCCACCTTTCGTTGCAGGACTTCCGCTCGTATCCGGCCGCCGAGGTCGCGTTGGAGCCGGGGGTCACCGCGTTCGTGGGGCCTAACGGACAGGGCAAGACGAACCTGGTGGAGGCCATCGGCTACGTCGCCTCGCACGGCAGCCACAGGGCCGCGACCGACGCGCCGCTCGTCCGGCACGGGGCTCCGAGGGCGATCGTCCGGGCCGGGGTGGTGAAGGACGACCGCAAGGCGCTGATCGAGCTCGAGATCAACCCGGGCAAGGCGAACCGGGCGCGGCTCAACCGGTCCCCCGTCCCCAGGCCGCGCGAGATCCTGGGGATGCTGCGGACGGTGCTGTTCGCCCCGGAAGACCTCGCGCTCGTCAAGGGCGATCCGGGGGAGCGGCGCCGGTTCATGGACGAGCTGCTGACCACGCGGGCACCGCGGTTCGCAGGGGTTCGGTCCGACTACGACCGCGTCCTCAAGCAGCGCAACGCCCTGTTGAAATCGGCGGCCGCGCATAGGCGCTCCCCTGGCCAGGAGGTGCTCGCCACCCTGGACGTGTGGGATTCGCACCTGGCGCGCACGGGATCGGAGCTCCTGGCAGGGCGACTTGACCTCGTCGAGGCTCTGCGTCCGCTCGCAGCGCAGGCCTATGCGGCGCTCGCCCCCCACAGCGGCGCGGCCGATCTGGTCTACAGGAGCTCCCTGGGGGACGTGGAGTTGTCCACAGACCGTGGACAACTGGCCGAGCAGATCTTGAAGGCCGTGGCCGAGTCGCGCAAGCAGGAGCTGGAGCGCGGCGTGAGCCTCGTCGGCCCGCACCGCGACGAGCTGGTCCTGCGCCTGGGCGAGCTCCCGGCGCGCGGCTACGCCAGCCACGGCGAGTCGTGGTCGTTCGCGCTCGGGCTGCGGCTGGCCGCGTTCGACCTGCTCCGCGCGGACGGCGACGATCCCGTCCTCATCCTGGACGACGTGTTCGCCGAGCTGGACACGGGACGGCGCAGCCGGCTGGCCGAGATGGTCGCGTCGGCCGAGCAGGTCCTGATCACGGCGGCCGTCCCCGCCGACGTCCCCGCCGAACTGACGGGGGGCTCGTATACCGTCTCGGGCGGCGAGGTCGTGCGTGACTCCAAGGGGGCGAGCGCGTGAGTGATCCACAGGATGTGCACAAGTCCGCCGAAGGTGGGGATCCTCCCGCCAAGTCGGGGATCGAGCTGGCGCGCGAGGCTCTCGCGCAGGCGAAGGCCGACGCGCTCAAGCGCGGCACCCTCCCCGGCCAGAACGGCAGGCGCAAGGGCGGCGGGCGCGTCGTGCGCGTGCGGGAGCCCGGGCGGGGCGGCGACCCCAAGCTGTTCGGGTCGGCGATCCGCGACCTGCTGGCGTCCCGCGGGTGGGAGCAGCGCGCGGCGGTCGGCGGCGTGTTCGGCAACTGGGCGGGCATCGTCGGCGCGGAGCTGGCCGAGCACACCCGTCCCGACCACTTCGAGGACGGCGAGCTCACCATCGCCGCCGACTCGACGACGTGGGCGACGCAGCTCCGCCTGCTGTCGTCCACGCTTGTGCGGCGGCTGAACGAGGAACTCGGGCACGGGACCGTCCGCCGCGTGAAGGTGGTGGGGCCCTCGTCCGGGCCGCGCCGGACGGGCGCCTGGCGCGCGCGCTGAGCCGCCGTCCGCGCCCCGCCGATGTGTCAGTGGCGGGTGGGAACATCTGTTCGGTGATGGGACGTCCAGTTCAGCGGCCAGCGGCACGTAGGCCAGATAACCCCCCTGGACCAATGGGGGGATGTGTCTCCGGGCCCACCGGGCCGCCACACGCGCACACAGCGCTCGCGAGTGCCACTTTTCGGCTCGTCACCCGGTAGAATGAATGCGGGTTCAGGATGCTGCGCCGTCATAGGGTGCCCGGGGCTCTGACCAGTACGACCAGAGCACCGACCGGGCGCCCGCATGTGTGTTACGGGGCACACCGCGCCTCCCTCGGGCGCGGAGCGGCAGACATCCCCGGCAGGAGGATCTCCTTTGGCGTACGACGCTAGTTCGATCACTGTCCTTGAAGGGCTTGAGGCGGTTCGCAAGCGCCCGGGCATGTACATCGGCTCGACCGGTGAGCGCGGCCTGCACCACCTCGTCTACGAGATCGTGGACAACGCCGTCGACGAGGCCTTGGCCGGCTACGCCGACGACATCGTGGTCACTCTCATGGCCGACGGCGGCGTCAGCGTCCTCGACAACGGCCGCGGTATCCCCGTCGGCATGCACCCTGTGGAAAACCGCCCGGCCATCGAGCTGGTGCTGACCACGCTGCACGCGGGCGGCAAGTTCGACGGCAAGTCCTACGCCGTCTCGGGCGGCCTGCACGGTGTCGGCTCGGCCGTGGTGAACGCGCTGTCCACCCGGATGGAGGCGGAGGTCCGCACCGACGGCCACGTGTGGCGCCAGGCCTACACGTGGCAGGGGCCCGAGGCCGAGCTCCAGAAGGGCGAGGCGACCGACGAGACCGGGACCCTCATCACGTTCTGGCCCGACCCCGAGATCTTCGAGACCACCGAGTGGAACTTCGAGACCCTCTCCCGCCGCATGCAGGAGATGGCGTTCCTCAACCGCGGCCTGTCCATCACTCTGCAGGACGAGCGCCCAGACCACGTCAACGGTGAGCCGCACGTCGTTCGGTACCACTACGAAGGCGGCATCGAGGACTTCGTCCGCTACATCAACGCGCGCAAGGACGCCGCGCACGAGTCGGTGATCTACTTCAGCGACGACACCACCGGCATGTCGGTCGAGATCGCCATGCAGTGGAACTCGTCCTACGCCGAGTCGGTGCACACGTTCGCCAACACGATCAACACGGCGGAGGGCGGCACCCACGAGGAGGGCTTCCGCGCGGCGCTCACCACGATCGTCAACCGGTACGCCCGCGACAAGGGCCTCCTGCGCGACAAGGACGACAACCTGACCGGCGAGGACGTCCGCGAGGGCCTCACCGCGATCATCTCGATCAAGCTGGCCGACCCCCAGTTCGAGGGGCAGACCAAGACCAAGCTCGGCAACACCGAGGCCAAGTCGTTCGTGCAGCGGGCCTGCAACGTCTACCTGCGCGACTGGTTCGAGGAGAACCCGGGCGAGGCCAAGGAGATCATCAACAAGGCCTCGCAGGCGGCGCGCGCGCGGGTCGCGGCGCGGCAGGCGCGCGACCTGACCCGGCGCAAGAGCCTGCTGGAGTCGACGTCCCTGCCCGGCAAGCTGTCGGACTGCCAGTCCACCGACCCGGCCAGGTCCGAGCTCTACATCGTCGAGGGCGACTCGGCGGGCGGCTCCGCCAAGGGCGGCCGCGACCCGCACTTCCAGGCGATCCTGCCGATCCGCGGCAAGATCCTCAATGTGGAGAAGGCCAGGATCGACAAGATCCTGAAGAACAACGAGGTGCAGGCGATCATCACCGCCCTCGGCACCGGCGTGCACGACGAGTTCGACATCTCCAAGCTGCGCTACCACAAGATCATCCTGATGTCGGACGCCGACGTGGACGGCCACCACATCAACACGCTGCTGATGACGCTGCTGTTCCGGTTCATGAAGCCGCTGATCGAGGCCGGCCACGTGTACCTGTCGCAGCCCCCGCTCTACAAGATCAAGTGGGACGCGCGGGGCACCGAGGCCGACTACGCCTTCTCCGACTCCGAGCGGGACGCGATCATCGAGGCCGGGATCGCCGCGGGCAAGCGCGACCCCCGTCCCCGCGACCTGGTGCAGCGGTTCAAGGGCCTCGGTGAGATGAACGCCAACGAGCTGTGGGACACCACCATGGACCCCGACAACCGGGTCCTCCTGCAGGTGCAGCTGGACGACGCCGCCCAGGCCGACGAGCTGTTCAGCGTGCTCATGGGCGAGGAGGTCGAGCCCCGCCGGGAGTTCATCCAGCGCAACGCCAAGGACGTGCGCTTCCTCGACATCTGAGGTACGCGCCAGGGCCGGCGGCACGGCCTGACTCCCAGAGGCGGACGTACTTCCTTCCCACCGAGCAGAAGAGGTCTTGAGAGTGACGGACGTGACCACAGAGGGCGGGCACCCCGGCGAGCGGATCGAGCCGGTCGACATCCAGGTCGAGATGCAGAAGAGCTATCTCGACTACGCGATGTCGGTCATCGTCGCGCGCGCGCTGCCCGAGGTGCGCGACGGTCTCAAACCCGTCCACCGCCGCGTCCTGTACGCGATGTACGACGGCGGCTACCGGCCCGACCGCGGCTACTTCAAGTGCGCACGCGTCGTCGGCGACGTCATGGGGAACTACCACCCGCACGGCGACTCGGCCATCTACGACGCGCTCGTCAGGCTCGCCCAGCCGTGGTCGATGCGGTACCCGCTCGTCGACGGAAACGGCAACTTCGGCTCGCGCGGCAACGACCCCGCCGCGGCCATGCGGTACACCGAGTGCCGCATGGCGCCCCTGGCGATGGAGCTCCTGCGCGACATCGACAAGGAGACCGTCGACTTCTCCCCGAACTACGACGGCCGCTCGCAGGAGCCCGACGTCCTGCCGTCCCGGTACCCGAACCTCCTGGTCAACGGGTCCGCCGGCATCGCGGTCGGGATGGCGACGAACATCCCGCCGCACAACCTGCGCGAGGTCGCCGACGGCGTCCGCTGGTACCTGGAGAACTACGGCGCGTCCGACGAGGATCTGCTCGAGGCGCTGATCGAGCGGGTCAAGGGCCCCGACTTCCCGACCGCCGGCCTCATCGTCGGCCGCAAGGGCATCGAGGAGGCCTACCGCACCGGGCGCGGCTCGATCACCATGCGGGCCGTCGTCGAGGTCGAGGAGATCCAGGGCCGCACCTGCCTGGTCGTCACCGAACTCCCTTACCAGGTCAACCCGGACAACCTCGCCCTCAAGATCGCCGACGGGGTCAAGGACGGCAAGCTCGACGGCATCGCCGACGTCCGCGACGAGACCTCCGGCCGGACCGGGCAGCGCCTGGTCATCGTCCTCAAGCGGGACGCCGTCGCCAAGGTCGTCCTGAACAACCTGTACAAGCACACCCAGCTGCAGGAGACGTTCGGCGCGAACATGCTCGCGCTGGTGGACGGGGTGCCGCGCACCCTGCGCATCGACCAGTTCGTCCGGCACTGGGTCGCGCACCAGATCGACGTCGTCGTCCGCCGCACCCGGTTCCTGCTCCGCAAGGCCGAGGAGCGCGCCCACATCCTGCGCGCCCTGCTCAAGGCCCTCGACCGCATCGACGAGGTCATCGCCCTGATCCGGCGCTCGCCGTCCGCCTCGGAGGCGCAGCAGGGCCTGATGAACCTGCTGGAGATCGACGAGATCCAGGCGCAGGCCATCCTCGACATGCAGCTGCGCAAGCTGGCCGCCCTGGAGCGCCAGCAGATCATCGACGAGTACGACAAGCTCATGGCGGAGATCGCCGACTACAACGAGATCCTCGCCTCGCCGGAGCGGCAGCGCCAGATCGTCGGTGACGAGCTCGCCCCCATCGTCGAGAAGTTCGGCGACGAGCGGCGCACCCAGATCATCCCGTTCGACGGGGACGTGTCGTACGAGGACCTCATCGCCGAAGAGGGCGTCGTCGTCACCATCACCCGCGGCGGCTACGCCAAGCGCACCCGCACCGACCTCTACCGGGCGCAGCGGCGCGGCGGCAAGGGCGTCCGCGGCGCGCAGCTGAAGCAGGACGACATCGTCGACCAGTTCTTCGTCACCACGACGCACCACTGGATCCTGTTCTTCACCAACAAGGGCCGCGTCTACCGCGCCAAGGCCTACGAGCTGCCCGACTCCGGCCGCGACTCGCGCGGCCAGCACGTCGCGAACCTGCTCGCCTTCCAGCCCGACGAGCACATCGCCCAGGTCATGGACCTGCGCGACTACGAGGTCGCCCCCTACCTCGTGCTCGGCACGAAGAAGGGCCGCGTCAAGAAGACCGCGCTGCGCGACTTCGACTCGCCCCGCACCGGCGGAATCATCGCCATCAACCTCGTCGACGACGACGAGGTGATCGCGGCGCGGCTCGTCTCGTCCGACGACAACCTGCTGATGGTCTCCACCGGCGCCCAGGCGATCCGGTTCCGCGCCGACGACGAGTCGCTGCGGCCGATGGGACGCGCCACGTCCGGCGTCATCGGCATGCGTTTCGAGGAGGACCAGGAGGTCCTCAACATGCTCGTCGTGCAGGACACCTCGCAGGACGTCCTGGTGGCCACCCGCGGCGGCTACGCCAAGCGCACCCCGGTGGACCAATACCCGCTCCAGGGACGTGGGGGTAAGGGCGTTCTCACCGCTAAGATCGTGGAATCTCGCGGATTGTTGGTCGGGGCCCTGATGGTCGGCCCTGACGACGAGGTGTTCGCGATGACGTCGAACGGAGGCGTCATCCGTACCACCGCCGCCGAGATCAAGCAGTCCGGTAGGCAGACCATGGGCGTCCGCCTGATGAACCTCGCCGACGGGGACAGCGTGGTGGCCATCGCGAGGAACGTAGAGTCCATGGAGGACTCTGAGGACGCCGAAGGGGGCGACGGTGAGTGACGTATCCTGCATCGTCACCGAGTCGCTAGGCCAGGAGGACACGTGAGCACCGAGCCCGGCCAGGACAACGACGGGCCCGGCACCGCCGGCACCGGCAAGGGCGGTGACCGGAAACCCGGCGCCAAGTCCGGCCCCGCCAAGCCCACCGGCAAGTCCGGTGCGAAGCCGGGCAAGACGGTGGCCGCCGCGTCCGCCAAGTCCGGACGCGACGAGACGACCGTCGACATCGAGTCCGGCGCGACGGACCCCACCGGCAAGAGCGCGGACGAGACGCGGTCCGACCTCGCCCAGATCGACGACGCGCCGGCCAGGGCGGCCGACACGCCTGAGATCGCCCCGGTCAAGGACACCGCCGAACCGCCCAAGCCCGCGGCGCCGGCCCCGCCCGCCCCGCCGGTCGGCGGCACGGAGAGCGCTGCCTCCGGCTCCGCGGGTGGCGCCGGCCCGGCGGGCTGGGCCAAACCCGCCGAGCCGTCCGGTTCGGTCTCGACAGGACGTACGGACAGGCCCGGCAACGCGTTCAATTCATCATCGGGCGGTCCGTCCGGCAACTCCTCGTCCGGGTCGTCGGGCTCGGGCGGCCGAGGCTTCGCCGGCACCGTCCTCAAGGACCGGCCGTCCACCTCGGTGGCCCCGGCCAACTCCGCGTCCAAGCCCGCTCCCGGCAAGCCCGCCCGCAAGGCCCAGCTCCAGCTCGCCAGGCTCGAACCCTGGTCGGTGATGAAGTTCAGCTTCGTCATGTCGCTGGTCTGCTTCGTGGTGCTGCTGGTCGCCGTCATCGTCCTGTACGTGATCCTGTCCGGTCTCGGCGTCTTCGACGCGATCAGCGACACCGTCAACAGCCTCACCAAGGAACAGGGCGAGACCACGGGCAGCGTCGACGCCGGAAGCTGGTTCTCCTTCGTCCGCGTCTTCGGCTACACCGTCCTCGTCGGCGCCCTGAACGTCCTCCTCATCACCGCCCTCTCGACGGTCGGCTCCGTCATCTACAACCTCGCCGCCGACCTCGTGGGCGGCGTCGAGGTGACCCTCAAGGAGGCCGAGTAACCCCACCCGCCGCCGCCCGGCAATCGATTTCCGGTTGCCAGCCCAGATGGGGTAACCTCTCGTTGCGCCGCCAGGGGCGGCGGCACATTCCGGGCCTATAGCTCAGTCGGTTAGAGCGCATCCCTGATAAGGATGAGGCCGGAGGTTCAAGTCCTCCTAGGCCCACCCGGAACGTACGAGGTCAGCGTACATACTGGCCCTCTCTTGAACGAAGGTGAGCCGGGAGAACCCGGCCCCGGGGAGAATCTGGGGAGACGATCATGGGATCGTCTCCCTTCTTCTTTGCCCGCAGGATCCCGTCCAGCACCGCCACCGGCGACCCCGGAGACATCGAACGGCGGATATCCACAGCTTCTGTCCACAGGGCTGTGAGTTGCTCGCACAACTCCGCCCGCATCGCGGGCGTCACGTGGCTGTAGACCGCACCGATCCCACCCATCTCGTGGCCGAGCCGCTCATGGCTCAGCACCTCCGGCGTCCTCAGCTCGGCCATGAGCGTCTTCGCCGAGTGCTTCAGCCCGTGCGGCGTCAGGCCCCGCGCGATCGGTACCCAGCTCGCGGTCGCGCGCTCCTGGGCGCCGCGTCCGCGGAGCGGACGGCCGGGAAACGGTTCCGCCGCCAGCGGCACCGGATGCGCGGGCTGAAGCTCGCCCTTGGAGGGGAACCATCCGGAGACGGCCGGAGTGAACACCCACGCGCTGAACCCGCTCCGCCGCCAGTGACCGCCGCGCACCGGGCCGCCGCCGGGGCGGAACCCCAGCGAGGCGGCCGCCTCCTCGACGGCCGCCCGCTTGGTCTCGACGACACGATCCGGATGGTTCAAGACGTTGGAGACGGTGCCGACCGACACCCCGGCCTGCCTCGCCACGTCCGCGATCGAGGCCTTCCTAACGGTGCGCGCCCGCTCGCCCTGGCCCCGGAACACATAGGTCTGGCCGTGGCACCCGCAAGGCTGCGGGGCCGTCCGGGAGATGTGGTCGGCGATCAGCGTCGACAGGAACGCCGGGAGGTCGACGTCCCTGTATGAGTCGTCCTTGGGCGGGCAGCGGACGAGCTGGCCGCCGTCGATCTCGCAGAGCTGCCACTCGACGCGGATCGCGTTGCGCCGCGCGTACTGGGTTTCCAGGCCGGTGATCTCGCCCCACCGCATGCCCGTCCAGTACTTCGTGGTGAGCATGACGAACTCGTCGTCGCGGCCCGACAGCAGCGCGGCCCGCTCGGCGATCAGCAGGGCGCCGAGCGGGTTGGTGATGACCTTCTCGGGAGCGCGGTTCATCGAACGGCCAGCCCGCTTGCCGCGGTTGCGTTTGCGGGTGACGGGGTTGTGGTCGATCAGCCCGGCCGTGACCGCGTCGGCGAGGATCGTGTGCAGCAGCATCCGCCAGGAGCGGATGGAGCCCTCCTCGTAGCCGGCCTCCCGCTCGGCGCGCTCCCACGTATCCACAGTTGTGGGAAGGATGTCGCCGAGCGCCATGTCCTCAAAGGTGGGGAGCAGGTGTTGCTCCAGGCGGCGGCGGTAGTTCGCCATGGTGGAGGCGGCGAGGTCCTGCGCGGCGTACCACTGCGAGGCGTACTCGCCGAACGTGGTCTGGCCGGCGGCCGGGTCCTTCCACTTCTTTGCCCGGATCTTGGCCTCTTCGTCGTTGGCGGCCTTCACCGCCGCGCGCTTGGTGTCGAACCGGCGAGTGCCTCCGGCCGTATCGGCGACGGTGCCGTAACGCCCGTCAGGCTTCTTGAAGCGCCCCCGGTAGTACTCGCCGTACTTGTCCTTGCGCTTCTCGGCGTAGCCCATCAGGGTCTCCGCGCCTGGGCTTCATGGATCATCTCGACAACCGCCTCACTGGTCTCGCCGATCAAATCGCCGATCTCGTCAGGCGTCATGCTCCGTTCGTAGAGTTCTCCAACCATCTGGACCTGTCGATACCAGTCACGTCTGGCGGTCTGCTGCAACGTTGCGTAGTCCTCATCCTTAGCGGCCTGCGCGTTGAGATGGTCGACGTGCATGCTTAGCAAGTCCAGGAAGGTACTGGTCACGTGCGCTGGGAGGTCGGTCTCGTACGCTCTCGCCAGCCAAGACTTCATCTCCTCCATGGAGGGTTCGATCGCGTCGCTGAACTGGTCGATGAACCGGTAGACCCTCGCGCGCTCTTCGATCAGCCTGCGGTCCCAGTACCTGCGGAGTGTCTCCTTCATGTCTTCTGAAAGGTCTGCCTCTTCGATGCGGCGGACAGTCTCAGTCCTGTGCTCCGGAGGCTCTGGCGGAGTGGAACGTATGTTCGCGCCGACCGCCGGGTCGACGTGGCCGGCCAGTACAAGTAGGGGCTCTAGTTGCGTCTTCAAGAGCTGGCTGACGCGAACCAGGTGTTCGACGCTTGGGCGTGAACCCTTCCTCCAGCGCGAGACGGTGCTCTGTGGGAGATCGAGAGCGCGAGCGAGGTCGGCTTCGCGTGCGTAGCCGAGCGCGCGAGACATGTCTGCAAGCCAGCGCGCAAACGAAGGTTGTCCTGAGTTGGGGTGCGGATCGTCCCGCATCGCGGGGGGCCTTCCTTGGTTCGGGTTGCGTCGGGGAAGTAACGCGCACCCAATGTATGCAGGGGACTTGCGCGCACGCAACTACTTCCGTACCCCGGTGCGAACCGATGCGGTCTTTTGTGGACTGACCTGTCACGACGTTCTGTAGTTATCCACAGGTATGACGCACGTCACGCAAGAGGCTTGCTGGCCTCGTGCACGGAGCCGGAAATCTGAGTATTCGTGCCAGCTATGGCAACTTCTCGAAGCTGGACTACTTCACGCGATGTCCGGTATAGAGCGGTTCGCGGTGTGCTAGGGCAGAGGTTACTCGCCGTCGCATGTAGCTTGTGCAAGTGCTTGTGCGAACATGCTTGCGGGTCGGCGGGCACTCCGCTTGCGAACGGTTCCGCAGGGCTGTACGTTTCGACGGGCAGGTGATCCGCTGCGATCCCATGGGGACCGGCGGTGACCGACCCCGACAACTTAAAAGGGCCTGAAGGCAACAGCCCGGTGTTACGAGCACCGGGCGCCCTCAGGCCCATCGCCACATCCGCACCGGCCTGGACAGCCTCGATATCGGAGCAGCGATGCGCAACCTTAGTACGCATTTTCGCGTGCGGGAACCGTTCTGCATGGAACAGAGGGCAAAGTCTCGCCCCGCAGACGGTGATCCTTGCCACCTCGGCACCACCCACCACCAAGGGCGCCTCTGTCACGCCTTCTCGGACGGCAGCCTCATCCCCGTCATCGCTGGTGGGGCCGTGAACGTCGAGGTCATCGCGGTCACGCCCGAATTGCCGACCCTGCTCACGATCCCAGAGACCGCCCGCGAACTCCGTGTCGCCAAGTCGACTGCTGCTGACCTCGTCGCCAAGGGCGTCATCGAGTCCATCGTCGTCGGGGAGCGATCCCGGCGAGTGCCTCGCGAAGCGCTCCTCGCCTACATCCACTCACTGCGCGGTTCGACGAACGGCGGCGAGTAGACGTGCGCGCCGCACAGATCGCCGTCCAGACGACCGGACGGTCCGACGAATCCACCCTGGCCACCCTCGAACTCCTTGACGCTGACGAGGTCGCTGCTCTGCTGAAGAGCAAGGCGAGCACAGTCAAGGAGAAGGCGCGGCGCCGAGAGATCCCGTTCGTGATGTTCGGCGGCTCGTACCGCTGGACCATCGAACACGTCCGCGCGATCATCCAGCAGTACGAGGTGACGCCCGGCGCAGAGAAGCGCCCGGCCGAGCCGCGCCGCCGCCGCAAGGTGAAGACGCCAGCTGGAGAGTCCGGCGCCCCGGCCGTCACGCCGCTGCGCGCCCGACCGCCTCAGCGTCTCCGCCGCGCCGCCGGGGACGGCCGCGACTGATGGCCAACGACACGGCCCTCCGCCACAACGGCGGAGGGCGCTCCGACGCATCCCCGAAAGCCCGCCGGATCCCGCTCCGGCCCTACCAGACCGCCGCGATCGAAGCCGTCCAGGCCGCCGCCGCCCGGGGCGTCCAGCGCCCGCTCGTCGTCCTGCCGACCGGCGCCGGGAAGACCATCACGTTCGCCGACATGATCGACCAGCGCGGCGGCCGCGCCCTCGTCCTCGCACACCGGGACGAGCTGATATCACAGGCCGCCGACAAGATCGGGCAGGTAGCACCCGGCCTCGCCATCGGAATCGTCCGCGCCAGCGATAACGACGTGAACGCCCAGGTCGTCGTCGGATCCGTTCAGACCCTGTGCCTCCCTCACAGGCTCGAACAGCTCACGGCCGACTTCACCACCGTCGTCGTGGACGAGGCCCACCACGCCCCCGCCCGCATCTACCGGGACGTCCTCAACGGCGTCGGGTCCTTCACCGACGGCGGACCGCTCACCGTCGGCTTCACCGCGACCGCCGGCCGCTCCGACGGGATCGGCCTCGGTCACGTCTGGCAGGACATCGTCCACCAGCGCGGCATCCTCCAGATGATCGCCGAGGGGTACCTCGTCGACGTCCGCGCCCTGTCGGTCACCTCCGACGTCGACCTCGACAAGGTGAAGGTGCGCGGCGGCGACTACTCCGACGGCGACCTCGGCGCGGCGATCGAGGACAGCGAAGCGATCCCCGCCGCCGCCCTGGCCTACGCCAAGTACGCCGGAGACCGCCGCGGCGTCGCCTTCACGCCCACGGTCGCGACGTCGCAGGCGCTCGCGGCTGAGCTGAACAGCCGCGGGATCGTCGCCGAGCACCTCGACGGATCCATCCCCCGGGCTCAGCGCAGGGCGATCCTCGCCCGGCTCCACACCGGCGAGACGCAGGTCGTCACGAACTGCATGGTGCTGACCGAAGGGTTCGACGAGCCCGCCGTCTCGTGCGTGCTGATGCTCCGCCCGACCAAGAGCACCGGTCTGTTCACTCAGATGGTCGGCCGTGCGCTCCGCCCGCACCCGCCCTCGGGCAAGACCGACGCGCTCGTCCTGGACCTCGCCGGGGCCTCGGCCGCAGGCCTGGCCACCCTCGCCGACCTCGCAGGCCTGCCGCCCGGCAGCGTCGACGACGGCAAGAGCCTCACCGAAGCCGTCGAGGAGATCGAGGAGGAGAACGCCGCCGTCGAGCGCCGTCGCGCCGTCGTGCGCCAGATGAAGGCCGAGTTCGTCGACCTGTTCCGCCGATCCAACCTCCGCTGGCTCCAGCTCGGCGACGCCCACGTCCTCCCCGCAGGCAAGGACATCACCGTCTACCTCGTCCCCACCGGAGACCCGGCGGACGACCGGTGGCAGGTGTACGAGCACCGCCGGGGACGGCAGCCCTCCCGCACCTACGACGGCCTGAACGGGTCCCTGGCGTTCGGCGTCGGCGAGGAGGTCGCCCGGTCCGGCGGCGGTGTCCTGTCCCGCTCGGACGCCCGCTGGCGCGACCAGCCGCCCAGCGACGCGCAGCTGCGCGCCCTCCGCAACGCCCGCGCCGACATCTCCCAGGTGCGCACCAAGGGCGAGGCATCCGACCTGATGGCGCTCACGTTCGCCGCGCCGACCGTGCGCCGCCTCCTGGCCGGCGCCCGATGAGCCGCCGCGAGAACGCCGTCGCCCTGGCCCGCCTCGGCCTGGCCGTCTTCCCCTGCGGGACCCCCGTTCCGCAGCACCCGCACACCCCCGGCAGCAAGACCGACTGCCCGCTGTGTAAGGGCGAGAAGGCGCCCCGGCCGAGGTGGGAGTGGGCCGACCGCAACAGCAGCGACCCCGACGAGGTCGCCGCCGGATGGCCGCACGACGACCCCAACATCGGCGTAGCGTGCAGGCCGTCCGGCCTCCTCGTGGTCGACCTCGACCAGCACCACCCCGACGCCGACGGCATCGAAGCCTTTCAGCGCCTGTGCGAGGAACGCGAAGTCCAGTGGCCGCGCACCCTCACCGTCCGGACCTCGTCCGGCGGGTGCCACCTGTACTACCTGGCGCCGCCCGGGCGGCCGCTCGGCAACTCCGCCGGGCGGCTCGCCCCCGGCATCGACACGCGGGGCCCGGGCAAGGGCAACCACGGCGGGTACGTCGTCGGGCCCGGCTCGGTCGTCGGGGACAGCTCCTACGAGATCACCCGGGACATGCCCGTCCAGCCGCTCCCGGACTGGATCGCAGACACCCTCGACCCGCCCCGCCCCGTCTACACGCCCGGACCGTACGGGGCCATGCCTCAGGCGGGCGGCCCGTACGCCGCGGCCGCGCTGCGCAAGTCCATCGAGCGCCTCCTCGGCGCGACGCCCGGCACCCGCAACGACTCACTGAACGCGACCGCCTACAGCCTCGGCCGCCTCGTCGGCGCCGGGATCCTCGACGCCACCACCGTCACCGTCGCGCTCGAACGCGCCGCCGAAGCGATCGGCCTCACCGCCGAAGACGGGCCACGGCAGACCGCAGCCACCATCCGATCCGGGCTCACCACCGGCATGGCGAACCCGAAGCACGTCAAGGGGGGCCGGTGACCGACCAGTACACCGACGAGGCAGGCCGCATCTTCGATGAGGCCTGGGCCGCCGGAGGGCACGACCACACCGACGACCAGATCCTCGCCGGCGTCTACGTCAACGAGGACCAGGCCGCCGGCCACTTCACCGGGCCCGCCGAACCTCTCGCCGGCGCCGAGATCGAACCCCGGCCTTTCGACGCCCGGGAACTCCTCCCGGCGCGGCTCGCCGAGTACGTCCGCGCCGTCGCCGAACACCTCGAAGTCCCGAACGAGGCGGCCGCGTTCATGGCGATCGGCGCCCTCTCGTCGGCCGCCGTCGGCCGGTACCGCATCGAGGGCGGCGGGTCGTGGACCCAGCCTCTGATCCTGTGGATGACGGTCGGGATGCTGCCCGGCGAGCGCAAGTCCGAGCTCGTCCGCATCACCTCCGCGCCGCTCCGCCTCGCCGAGCAGGGCCGCATCGCCCAGCACCGTCAGGCGCTCGCCGAAGCCGAGGAGAAGCGGGAAGCGCTGGAGGGCGCGATCAAGGCCGCCCGCCAGAAGCTCAGCAAGGCCACTGGCGACGACGCGCTCACCATCGACGCCGAGATCACCAAGATGAAGGAGCAGCTCGACGAACTGCCCGACAAGGACACCCCGTTCCCGCGGCTGCTCGTCGAGGACCTCACCGAGGCGGCGCTGTCACAGCGGCTCATGGAGAACGACGAGGCCCTGGGCATCCTCACCGCGGAGGGCGGCCTGTTCGGCAACGTCGCCGGCCGCTACAGCGACGGCCTCCCCAACTGGGACATCTATCTGAAGTCCTACGACGAGGAGTACATCGCGATCGACCGCATCAGCCGCGGCACCGTCGTACTCTCACACCCCGCGCTCGCGATGGGAGTCGCCGCGCAGCCCGGAGTGATCCTCGACGCCGCGCGGATCCCGGGCGCCAAGGATCGCGGGTTCCTCGGCCGCTGGTTCTACGCCCTCCCGAAGTCCACTCTCGGGCACCGCAAGAACCTCCGGACCAAGCTCGCACCCGAACAGCACGAGTGGTGGAGCCAGACTGTCCAGCGCGTCCTGGACACCCCGCCGCGCTCGTCGCCCGTCCCATACCTGGCCCTGACCCCCGAGGCCGACAAGCTGCTGCAAGGCCTCCTCGACGGGATCGAGCCCCACCTCGACGCCCTCACCGGCCGATTCGCTCACATGTCGGACTGGGCGTCCAAGCTCGCCGGGAAGACACTGCGACTGGCCGGCCTGTTCCACCTCGCGCAGGGGTACGGCACCGCGCGCAAGGTTGACGAGGCCACCATGACCAGCGCCGTCGCCTTCAGCCTGTGGACCATCCACCACGCCGAGCGCGTCTACCAAAACTGGAAGAGGTCCGAGGACGAGGTCGGTGTCGAGCCGATCCTCACCTGGATCCGCCGGAAGCGGCCCGCGACCTTCACGGCCGGGGACCTCAAGACCAGCCTGCGGAACGCTGGCTGGTACTCACCCGAGGCCCGTGACGCCGCTCTGATCAGGCTTCACCGGAACGGCTGGATCGCCTCGACGATCCAGTACGACCGCGCTGGTAAGCGCCGCTCCACCGGCACCTTCGTGCCGCGTCCCGAGCTGCTGGCGGGTGCGAAGTGATCCCCGGGGTGACCGGTGCAGTCGATGTACCCGTGGATACCCGTGGTACCCGCGGACCCCGTCACGGGCGCCCACCGGGGGTACTAGGGGTACACCACGGGTACATCGGGTCACCGGTCGCCCGGACCCGCTCTGACCTGCCGGTTCGTGCGCCACTAGCGATGCATGGGGCCTCTGTGGGCACCAAGTGCACCAGGGGTATGGGGGCTCACCTGCGAGCGCGCACCAGGGGTACATTCCGCGCCGCCCTTAAAACGCAATCTGAAGTATCTATCTATCTATCTATTTCTCTTCTACCTGGGAAAACACGGCTATTCCGTGTGTCTCAGCGGCCCCGGGTACCCCTAGTGCCCCTGGTACCCCCGGTGCTCGACCGGGCCCGCGCCCGCGGTCCTCCTCTCGATGACGTGCCCGACGTCCACAGGAACCGAGAGGAGATCCACATGCCCATCACCGAGCAGGCACCCAAGCGCATCATCCGGTGCCGATACCTGCGCCAGAACGACGAGCAGTGCACGGCCGAGGTCCTCGACCCCGAGGCCGACGTCCTGCTGTGCCTGAAGCACAGCGCGCGAGTCGTCGAGCACGCTCGCGCCACCTACGAGCGGTTCCGGCTGGAGGCGAAGCTGTGAACGACTTCGAGAAGCGGTGGGCCGTCACGATGGTCCGCGCCAGCGCCCTGGCCGTCGTCCTGGCGCTCCTCGTCGCCGCCCTCATCGACGCGACCCGATGACCGACCACACCGAACACAACGAGGCCGGGGCAGTCCCTACCTGCCCCGGCCTGGAGGAGACAGTACCCATGCCCGACCAGACCACCACCGGCGACCACGACATGCGCGCCCTGTACACCCAGCTCGCCGAGCTCACCGGCCGCACCGTCGAGGAAGCCGCCGCCCTCACCAAGGACGACCTCATCGACCTGACCGCGCGGCTGTCGTTCCAGACCCTCGGCCTCCAGATCGCCCACCGCTTCGAGAAGGCCGACGGGATCCACCTCATGGAGGAAGGCCCCCAGGGGCACGCCGCCCGTGTCACCGAAGCGCTGGAGCGCCTCCACGGGCGGGTGCCGCTGTGGCCGGCCACCCTGCAGGACATCACCGCCGACTTGTTCGGCTTCGGTCGCGCCCCGGTCCGCTTCGTCACGCAGAACGGTGACGAGGGCGGCCACCCGGTCCGCTACTTCCTGCTGTCCGAGCTCGCCGAGCCGCTCGGTATCACCCTGCCCAAGGCCCACGCGTGGGCCGAGCAGGAACAGGTCGAGGCGCTGCGCGCGCAGCGAGAGACCGACGAGGAGCGCGGCGCGCTGGGGTGGGAGTGCATGAACGACGTGATCGACCTCGGCGTCTGGCTGACCGTCGACGACCCCGAAGCCGAGCCCGACGCCGGCGGCGCGCGCTGGTCGACCGCCGGTGAGTGGCTCGTCAGCGACCGGCGCCTGCTGGCGCTGATGACGTGGTCGCCGTGGTCCCGCGAGTTCTACGAGAACGCCCGCCCCCTCATGGCGCACGCCATGCTCCACTCCGGCCTGGCCGACAGGCTCGCCAAGGTCCCGACCTACACCACGGTCGAGACCTGCGACGGCCAGACCATCACCGGCCCGACCGGCGACACGCTCGGCGACCGTATCCGCGAGGACGCCGCCGGCATGTCCGTCGAGGACGCCGCCCGCCGCGCGATGCGCGGCCTGGACCTCGGCAGCGAGTAGCCCACCGCCGCCCCGGCGCGCGCCACGCGGGTGCGCCGGGGCGGCCCACCGAGAGGAGACACCGATGTCCGACCACCCCCCGGAAGCCGCCCGCCTCAACGAGGCCGACCAGATCGCCGTCATCCGCCCCGGTCAGACCCTCGTCATCCGCTACGCCCGCCGCATGCTCAGCGACTACGAAGTCGATCAGCTCAAGACCAAGCTCGCCGAACGGATGCCGGGCGTGAACCTCGTCGTCCTCGGCCCCGACATCGAACCCGTCGCGGTCTACGACCCCAACCCAGACCAGGACTGACCATGGCCAAGCCAGGCCTCGGCAAACGCCACCAGGCCATCGCCGTCATCGTCCGCAAGCGCGCAGCGAACGGCGAACCCTGCTACATCTGCCACCAGCCCATCGACACCCGACCCGCCAAGGACGGCGGCCCACCCACCCGATCCCGCTGGAGCTTCAGCGCGCACCACATCGAGGAACGCAACAACGGCGGCCAGACCGTCCTCGCCAACTACGCCCCCGCCCACTTCGGGTGCAACTCCAGCTGGGGCGACGGATCCACCCAGCGCAGCAAGCGCAAGCCCTGGCGCCCGAGGAAGTGGTGACGTGCTCACCGTCGTGACCGGCCCGCCCTGCGTCGGCAAGACCACCCACGTCCAGACGCACGCCAAGCCCGGCGACATCGTCGTCGACTACGACGCCCTCGCCGTCGCGCTCGGCAGCCCGGACAGCCACGACCACCCCGCCCCCGTCGCCTACGTCGCCAAGGCCGCACGCCAGACCGCGATCCGCGCAGCCATCGGCTGCCACCGCGGCGGCGCCCGAGTATGGATCATCGACACCGCGCCGAGCCCCGGACGGCAACGCCAGTACGCCAAGGCAGGAGCCCAGGTCATCACCCTCACCGCCCCGCCCGACGTACTGCACGCCAGGGCACAGGCCAGGCCCAAGGCCTGGCACGCCCTGATCGACCGATGGCTCACCGACCACGGAGAGCAAGCAGACCCCAGGGGCATGCGGGCATGGTGACCATGATCAGAGGCGAGGAGGACATGTGATCACGCCAGCGAGCGACCGCGTTTCCGCAGGTCATCAGTTTTTGATCACGGATATAGGAAGACCCGTCACCAAGTCCACGTTTTCTCTCCCCTCGCGAGAGAAAACGGTGACGGGCTGTGATGAGCGCAGGTCAGGGGGCGTGTGATGGGGCCGGTGGAGGAGGCGGCGCGGGCCGAGGTGGCGTCGATGGGCAAGGAGGCCGAGGCGAGCACGCTTGGGGCGTCGGCGATCGACCTGGCGCGGCGGCAGGACAAGGCGACCCTCCCTCAGCAGGCGGCGCAGGTGGCGAAGGAGCTGCGGGAGACGCTGCGCCGGTTGGCTGATCTGTGGCCGCCGGCGCCGGCGAAGGACGGGCTGGACGAGCTGCGGTCGCGGCGTGAGGAGCGCGGCGCGTGAGCCTGCGGGGTGCGCGGCGGCCGCGGCTTCGGACGGTCCCGGCCTACGAGCGGACGTGGGGCGCGGATGTCCGGGACCTGGCGGGGCTGGCCGGCCTCGACCTGGACGAGTGGCAGGCCGACGTCTTGAACGACTTCACCGCCGAGTCGCCGACCGCGCCGAGGCAGTGGAACAGCCTGGAGAACGTCCTGATCGTCGGGAGGCAAAACGGAAAAGGTGGAGCGCTGGAGGCCTACGTCCTGGCGTGCCTGTTCCTGTTCGACGACCCGCTGATCCTGTTCAGCGCCCACCAGTTCGACACGGCGCGGGAGATGTTCCTGCGGATCCAAGAGCTGATCATGGGGTGCCCGGACCTGTCGCGGCGGGTGCGGAAAGTGTCGGAGGCCCACGGTAAGGAGGGCATCCTGCTGCGGTCCGGGCAGCGGCTGCTGTTCAAGGCCCGCTCGGACAAGTCCGCGCGGGGGTTCTCCGGCGACAAGACGATCCTGGACGAAGCGTTCAAGCTAGATGCGGCGATGATGGGCGCGATCATGCCGACGATGTCCGCGCGCCCGAACCCCCAGATCGTCTACGCCAGCAGCCAGGGCTGGGAGATCTCCGAGCAGCTCGGCAAGCTGAGGCATCGGGCGCTGGCCGCGATCTGCGCGCGGCACGCGGCCGCCGGTGAGGCGGTCGAGGGGATCGCCGAGCGGCTCGGCCTGGCCGCGGAGGTGGTGGGCCGGTACCTGAAGAAGGGCGCCGCGGCGGGGGACGGGCTGGCGTTCTTGGAGTGGTCGTTGCCGGACGACCATCCGCGGGTGAAGGGCGCGATGGCCGACCCGCGGTTGTGGGCGCAGGCGAACCCGGCGTACGGGATCCGGTTGACCGAGCGGTTCGTCGCGGCCGAGCTCCGCACGATGGGCGCGGTCGAGTTCGCCCGCGAGCGGCTCGGCATCTCCGACTACCCGCCCGACGAGGAGGACGAGGGCGGTTGGGAGGTCATCACCGAGCAGCAGTGGGGCCGCCAGGCCGTCCAGGGCGAGGGCCCGCGCCCGGGCGACGAGGGCGCGCGGCGGCCGGCGTTCAGTGTCGACATGACGCCTGACCGGTCGATGGCGGCGATCGGCGCGGCGTTCCGCGACGAGGGCGGGGCGCTGGTGCTGGAGGTGATCGCGCACGAGGCGGGGTCGACGTGGGTTGTGCCGCGGGTGGTGGACCTGTGCGAGCGGTACGAGGTGGCGGCGGTCGCGGTCGACAAGGGCGGCCCGGCGTCGAGCTTGATCCGGCAGCTGGAGGACGCCGGGATCGAGGTGATGAGCCTGGGTTCGGGTGAGGTCGCGCAGGCGTACGGGCAGGTGGTGGACGGGATCACCGACTCCCGCGACGTGGTGCACCTGGACCAGGAGCCGCTGAACGACGCGGTCAAGGGCGCTACGGACCGGCCGCTCGGGGATCGCAAGACGTGGGACCGGCGGGGCGACGCCGACATCTGTCCGCTGGTCGCGGTGACGAACGCGGCGTATGCACACAACGAGCGGGGTGCCGAGGACGACGACCCGCTGAACGACATCTGGTAGCCGGATATCAACCAATGTTGAGGTTCCTGCCAACCATGGTTGACAATAGGCGGGTGGAGTGCGCGTGGTAGCGGTTGGGGCGGCGGGTCGGCCGGGGGCGCTGAGGCGTCGCCTGGCGGCCCGCCGCGCGACTGGGGTACCCGTGATCGCCCGCGCGGCTGGCGCGGTCGGGACGGCGCTGCGGGCCGTGCTGGCGGGGGTTCTGGCGGTGCGGGCCTTGGCGGGTGTGGTGCTGGTGGCGTACGGGGCGTATGAGGCGTGGCACCCGGCCGGGTTCATCGTGGCCGGCGCGGCGCTGCTGGCCGACCGGCTCGACGATCGGCGGCGGCCCGGCGAAGGGTCCTCGCCGTGAGCGTCCTGTTCGGCCGCGGCGTCGAGCGGCGCGCGGCGAACCTCGGTTCGTTCTTCGCCGCCTCCAGCGTGATCCCTGCGAACTCCGAGGCCGGCGGACCGGTGCCGGGCGGTACGGGCATCGAGTGGAGCTTGCAGAAGGTCGCGGTGTGGGGGTGCGTGAATCTCACCGCGACGATTGCCGAGTGCATGCCGATCGAGGTGTTCTCCTCCGACGCGCCCGACAAGCGGCGCCTGCCGGTCCCGGCGTGGCTGGCCGACCTCGGCGGCGACGGGCACGGGCTGCCCGACTGGCTGTATCAGGCGGTCCTGTCGTTCATGCTGCGCGGCAACCTGTACGGCATCGTCCCGGACGGGATGCGCGACACGCTGCGCGGCACCCCGACGATGATCCAGTTGCAGCACCCCGACCACGTGAGCGTCCACCAGCCGTGGAACGGGGACCCGCCGGAGTGGCGGATGAACGGCCGCGAGGTCCCGACCCGGGACGTGTGGCACCGGCGGGTGTACCCGGTGCCGGGTCGGCTGCTGGGTGCGTCTCCGATCGAGTACGGCGCCGGGGTCGTCTCGCTGGGGGTGGAGTCGACGCAGTTCGGGCTCCGCTGGTTCCATCAGGGCGCGCACCCGTCCGGGCTGCTGACCACGGACGCGCATCTGAAGCCCGACCAGGCGAAGACGGCTAAGGAGCGGTTCCTGTCGGCGCTGCGCGGCGGCGCGCGCGAGCCGCTCGTCCTCGGCGGAGGGTGGAAGTTCCAGACGATCCAGGTCGCGCCGAACGAGTCGCAGATGCTGGAGACCCAGGGCGCCACCTCGGCCGAGTGCTGCCGGCTGTTCGGGCCCGGGTACGCGCAGATCTTCGGGTACGAGACGGGCGAGTCCCTGACCTACGCCAACATCGAGCAACGCAGCTTGGACCTGCTGACCTACAGCGTGGATCCGTGGCTGGTGCGGCTGGAGCGGATCTTGACGATGCTGCTGCCGGCGGGCCGGAACGTGAAGTTCAACCGCAAGGGCCTGCTGCGCAGCGACCTGCTGACGCGGTATCAGGCGCACGAGATCGCGTTGCGGAACCGCATGGGCACCGTGAACGAGGCTCGTGCTGAGGAAGACCTGCCGCCGCTGGAGGGCGGCGACGAGCTACCCGCGGAGGCCAGTCCGGCGCCGCCGCCCGTCCCGGTGAAGGTGCAGAACTGATGAACAAGGCTGACCGCGCCGTGCGGAAGGGCGTCGAGCGCCGCCACTACGGCATCCAGTTGGAGGTCCGCAAGGCCGCCAGCGGCGACGGGCCGACCACCGTCGAGGGCTACGCCTCGGTGACCGAGCACGGCTTCGAGATGTGGGACCCGTTCGGCGCCTACACCGAGGTCATGCGCGAGGGTGCGTTCAAGAAGACCCTGTCGGAGCACCCGCAGGTGCAGCTGCTACTCAACCATGGCGGCGTGTCGATGGCCTACACCAAGGCCGGGACGCTCCGGTTGGCCGAGGACAGCCAGGGCCTGCACATGTCCGCCGACGTCAACCCGATCCGCACGGACGTCCGTGACATGCTCACGGCGATCGAGGACGGCGCGGTCGACGAGATGAGCTTCGCGTTCCGCGTGATCCGGCAGCAGTGGAGCCCGGACTACGACCAGCGCGACATCTACGAAGTGGACATGCACCGCGGCGACGTGTCGGTGGTGAACTTCGGGGCGAACCCGGCGACCAACGTGGCGATGAGGTCGCAGGACTGGGACCGCATGTCCGACGAGGACGCGCTGTCCCTCTATGAGCGGCTCGGCCGCCGGTTCGCCGCCGCGCCGGCGGCCGGGCTTCCACTTGGCGCCGTGACCGCCGAGAGTGAACTGCTGGGTCTGTGAACAAAGAGCCCCGGCGGGTGCTGGAACACCCCCGGGGCGTGGCCAACCTGGATGAGAGGTCGACATGGCCGAGTCTACGAAACCCTGCACCGTCTACCAGTACTTCGGCGTCAGCGGGCAACTGCTGTACGTCGGGATCACCGAGCGGGGTGTCCGGCGGGCGCACGAGCACGCGGACCTGAAGGACTGGTGGGAGCTGGCGGTCGGGTGCACGCTGGAGCACTTCGCGACGCGGGACGAGGTGCTCGCCCGGGAGGCCGACCTGATCCGGCGGTTCCGGCCGCCGTACAACCAGCAGCACAATCCGGAGCGGGCGCTGCCGCTGGCGGAGCGGTCGGGCGCGAGCGTCCTCGCGCAGCCGAAGCCGCGCGGTGTGACGCCCGGGACGCTGAAGGCCCGGCGCCGGGCCTACTACGCCGCGACGCCCGAGCAGCGGGCGCAAATGCCCTGCGTGCACTGCCAGGAGCGGCCGACGCACCGCGGCCCGTCCTGTCTTATTTGCCAACAAGCCCGACCGAAGTACACTTCCGATCAGTAGCCCGCGTCTAAGACGCGCCGGGGACCCCGCCGGACTCAGATCGTGTGAGCACCACGGGAGTTCCCACCCATCAGGGGACCGGGCGTTCATTGCCGTTCCCTGATGGAGCTACCGATGCTCAAATTCCTCCGCGAGCAGCTGGAGAAGCTGCTGGAGAAGCGCGCCAACCTGAAGGCCGACCTCGACGAGGTCCTGAAGGCGCCGACCGCCGAGAAGCGCGACCTGAACGCCGACGAGGCGAAGGTCTGGACCGAGAAGCGCGACGCGATCGTCAAGCTGGACGACGAGGAGATCAAGCCCCTCCAGGCCCGGATCGCCGAGCTGGAGGACCAGGCCAAGCGCGAGCAGGCCGCCAACGAGCTGCGCGCCAAGTACGGCGCCGAGAAGCCCGACGCCCCCACCGAGCGCCGCACCGCCGGCGCGCAGGTGAACGAGCCGCTCACCTACCAGCGCGGCGGCCCGCACTCCTACTTCCTCGACCTGGCCCGCGCGCAGCTGCGCAGTGACTCCGGCGCGGCCGATCGGCTCCAGCGGCACGCCGCCGAGCTGCGGGTGGAGATGCCCGCCCGGGAGAAGCGCCGCGAGGAGGCCGCCCGCCGCGAGCTGCGCGGCCTGGGCGACCTGTCGGAGCGGGCGCGGGAGAGCGCGTTCGAGAGGCGCACGAACCCGAACAGGACGGACGGGCAGGGCGGCTACTTCGTGCCGCCGCTGTGGCTGATCGACGACTACGTGGACCTGCCGCGGTACGGGCGGCCGACCGCGAACCTGTGCCGGAACATGACGCTGCCGGGCGGCACCGACTCGATCAACATGCCGAAGGTCGCGACCGGCACCGCCACCGGCGTGCAGACCGCCGACGCCGGATCGGTCACCTCGACCGACATGACGGACGCGACGGTGAGCGCGCCGGTCCGCACGATCGCCGGTCAGCAGGACGTCGCGATCCAGCTGCTGGACCAGTCCCCGATCGGGTTCGACGAGATCGTGTTCTCGGACCTGATCGCCGACTACAACCAGCGCGTCGACGTCCAGGTCCTCGCCGGCACCGGCTCCAACGGGCAGGTCACCGGGATCCTGAACGTCGGGTCGATCAACTCGGTGACCTACACCGACGCGTCGCCGACGCTGCCGGAGCTGTACCCGCCGCTGGCGCAGGCCGCGAGCAAGGTCTACACCGGCCGCAAGATGCCCGCCACGGCGGCGGTGCTGCTGCCCTCCATCTGGTACTGGGGGACGGCGCAGCTCGACACGACCAACCGGCCGCTGATCGTGCCGCCCGCGGTGGCGTCCAACCCGATGGCCGACCAGAACGGCCTGGGCACCGAGGGCCCGGTCGGGATGCTGTCAATCGGCCTGCCCGCCGTGCTGGACGGGAACCTGCCCTCCAACCTCGGTACGGGCACCAACGAGTCCCGCGTGATCGTGGCGCGGTTCCCCGACCTGTACCTGTGGGAGGGGTCGATGCGGACCCGGGTCCTTCAGGAGGTCCTGTCCGGGACGCTCCAGGTCCGGTTCCAGGTCTACAACTACGTCGCGTTCATGGCGAACCGGCGTCCCGAGGCCATCTCCGTCGTCTCCGGTACCGGCGTGATCCCGCCGGCCGGTTACTGATCACAGGCTGGGCGGCCCCTGGGCCCCCGAGCGGGGGCCGCCCTCATAGCAGGGAGGTGGACATGGCTGACCACGACCTGGCGGCGGAGCTTCAGGGCTACCGCGACGAGCTGGCGACGTGCGAGGCGCGCGGCCTGGACGAGCGCGCCGGCCTGGTGCGCAAGGAGATCACGCGAGTGGAGGACGAGATCCGCGAGGCGGCCGAGGGCCTGGAGCGCGAGGCGGCCGGGCACGAGGAGGCCGGGCAGGACGTCCGCGCGGCCGAGGCGCGCGTCAAGGCCCGCGAGTACCGCGAGGTGCTGCCGGCCGAGGCGCGGCCCAAGCGCGGCCCGGGCCGGCCCCGCAAGGAGACCGCCGAGGACAAGACGCCGAAGGAACGGGCGTAGCCGATGGCCGCGACCGACCTGTTCACCCTCGAGGACGCCAAGGCGCAGCTGAACATCGACCCGGACAACACCGACTCCGACGCGGAGCTGGCCGGGTACATCAGCGGCGTCACGCGCGTCGTCGAGCGGTACGTCGGCGCGGTCATCCACCGGACCGTGACCGAGCAGTTCGACGGCGGCGCCGGCGAGGTGCTGCTGTCGAACATCCCGGTCGCGTCGGTCACCACCGTCACCGACAGCGGGACCGACCTCGAGGCCGGCGCCTACTCGGCGACGGAGTCGGGTGTGCTGTCGCGGGTGGCGGGGGCGGCGCGGACGGCGTTCCTGCCGGGCTTGCAGAGCGTCCAGGTGGTCTACGTCGCGGGGAAGGTCGCCGACACCACGGCCGTGAAGGACGAGCTGGCGGAGGTTCGGCTGGCCGGGCTGATCATCCTTCAGCACATGTGGGAGACGCAGCGCCCGGCGGCCGCGGGCCCGTTCTCGCAGGCCTCCGACGACTTCGATCCCCGGTACGCCTACAGCGTGCCGCGCCGGGCGCAGGAGCTGCTTGGCGTCGAGATCGGCGAGTGGGCGGGGTTCGCGTGAGCACGCAGATTCCCGACGCGATCGACCGCCTCGTTGCCCTCTTCGAGGCCTCGCTGCCGGCCGGGACGCTCGTCGCGGACGGCCCGCAGGTGTCCTTCCCCACCGGGGAGTGGGCGGTGGTCGGCGGGGACGGCCCGGTCGACGAGGAGGAGGACGCCGCCCGCTCCACCCAGGCGTGGAAAGGCCTGGGCGCGCTCGTGCGCGACGAGTCGATCGACGTCGTGTGCGCGGTCGGCTCCAGCACGGGGAACGCGGAGACGACGCTACGGCCCCGGCGGGAGGCGGCTACGGCGCTGCTGAAGGCGATCGAGGACGGTCTGCGCGCCGACCCCGGTCTGGGCGGTTTCACCACCGGCGGCGCGGCCGCCGTGAGCGACGTGGCGCTGCGCTACCCCACCAACAGCCAGGGCCTGGCGGCGGTCCTGGTGTTCACGATCAACATCCCGGTCCGGTCCCGGATCACCTGAGGAGGAGTCGATGCGCAAGAGGTTCATCGGCCCGGCGAACCCGGGCCGCGACGAGGCCGGCAAGAAGGTCGACCTCGGCCACGAGATCAACGTGCGAGGCAGCTACGTCGGCAACGTCCGCTCCGGCGAGGTCATCGACATCCCCGACGCCCTGTGCGCGGGGAGCGACGACGACCCGGCGCCGGTCTGGCCGGCGGACCTGTGGGAGGACGTCACCGACGTCGCCCCCGTGAAGACCAAGAAGGGTGAGGACTGATGGGGACCCGGAGCGGTCTGGACGCGCAGCTGGGGTTCGCGCCGGAGGTCACGTTCGGGACCGGCGTCACGCCGACGCGGTTCGTCGAGTTCGACAACGAAGACATGAAGTTCATGCCGACGTGGCTGGAAGGCGAAGGCCTGCGCGCCGGCCGCAAGTTCAAGCGCGCCTCCCGCGTCTCGGTCAGCCGGAAGGACGTCAACGGCAAGGTCGACATCAAGGTCCCCAACAAGGGCCTTGGCCTGCTGCTGAAGGCGATGATCGGGTCGTCGGCGACGGCGACGCAGATCGGTTCGTCGGACGCCTACGAGCAGATCCACACCCCCGGCGACATGTTCGGCAAGTCGCTCACGGTTCAGGTGGGGCGGCCCGAGCCAGGCACCGGCACGGTGCGGCCGTTCACCTACACCGGCTGCAAGGTCACCCAGTGGGAGATGACCGTCCAGGACGGCGACCACCTCAAGCTCAGCGTGACGATGGACGGCCGGGACGAGGACACCGGCACGGCGCTGGCCACCGCGAGCTACGCCAGCGGGGCGGAGTTGTTCAACTTCTCCCACGCCACGCTGCGCCTGGGAGGCACCCCGGCCACCGCAGGCGGCGCGACGACCATCACCGGCGGCACCGCCGTCGCCGCGGTCGTCAACCAGATCCAGCTCAAGGGCGAGTCGCCGATGGCCGTGGACAGGTACGGCGTGGGGAACGCCGGCCTGAAGGCCGAGCAGTTGGAGAACGACTACCCCACCGTCACCGGCAGCCTCGACGCCGAGTTCGCCAAGGCCGAACTGTACGACGTGTACAAGGCCTACCAGGCGCTCGCGCTGGAACTCACCCTGGAGTTCGGGGAGGCCGACACCGGCGAGCCGTTCCACCTCAGCTTCATCGCCCCGGCGATCAAGTTCAAGGAGTCCGGGCCGAGCGTGGACGGCCCCGGCCTGGTCAAGGCCAGCGTGGACTTCGAGGTCTACGACAACGGCGTTGACCCGGCCTACCAGTTCCGGTACGTCAGTACAGATACCACTCTCTGAGCGATAACTACTACTAACATGTAGGGGGTGAACACGGCGCAATGTTCGTTCGACGGATGCAAGAACAAGATGCGGCACAGTGGCACCGGCTTGTGTGCGACGCATCGCCGGATGCAGCTTCGCGGGGAGGAGTTGCGGCCATTGCGCCGTTCCGCCTCGCAGACCAGTTCGACGTGTACCGGTCCCGAGTGCTCGCGCCCAGCAGAAGCCCACGATCTCTGCAAGGCGCACGGGAATCAGCTACGCAAGTACGGCGAACTCCATGTGATCGGGGATCGAGAGCACAGAGCCAGCAAGCATCGCGAGGCGTGGGCGCGAAGGTCGCCCGAGGATCGGCGCGCGCACATCGAGAAGATGATCGCTGGTCGTCCCTCAGTAAGGACGCTGGAGCATTCCCAGAATCTGTCTCAGTCGCTCCGCGCGATGTGGGAGGAGAAGCGGAAGGACGCAGAGCCGTACGAGCGCCTGTGTCTCACGTGCGGCCAGACGTTCACCGTTGTCCCCAAGCCGGGCGGCAAGCAGTACTACTGCACGCTCGAATGCAGGCGGATGTATCAGCGGCTGCGACGGTACGGCCTGACCTACCAGGAATACCGGGCGCTCATGGAGCGCCAAGGCGGCGTCTGTGCGCTCTGCCGACAGGAATGGAGAGGCTGGGGCGGCAGGACGGGGCTGCACGTGGACCACTGCCACCGAACGGGGCGGGTGCGCGGCCTTCTGTGCGGCGACTGCAACACGGCGCTCGGGAGGTTCGGCGATGATCCGGTCCTTCTTCGGCGCGCTGCGGAGTACCTCGAAGGCGGGTGATCTCTGATGCACGTCTCCGTCTCATCCCGTGACCTGGCCCGCCTCGGCCGGGACCTTCAGCGTGCGGGCCGCAAGGACCTGAAGAAGGAAGCGCTGAAGCGGATGCGGCGGAGCGTGCAGCCGATCGCGCCGGAGATCAAGCGGGCAGTGAAGGCGACGCCGGGCGGGACGAGCGAGGGCCGGTCGGTCGCGGCGCGGGCTGCTCGGCCCCGCCGGCTGCGCGACGCGACCGCCCGCGGCGTCCAGGTCAAGGCGAGCCTCACCGGGAAGTACGCCGGCGTCCGCCTGCGGGTGGACACCCGCCATTTCCCGGACGGGGAGAAGAACCTCCCCAAGTACCTGGAGGGGACGCTGCCGCGGTGGCGGTCCCCGTCGTGGGGCCACGACCCGTGGAAGGTGCAGCGGGCCCACCCCTACTTCTTCGTGACCATCCGGCCGCACATCCCTGCCGTGCAGGCCGAGGTCGCGAAGGTGATCAAGGAAACGATGGACGAGCTAGGCGGCGGCACATGATCATCACGATTCAGAAATGCCTCGTTCCCGCATGCGAGGGCGCGAGCCACAAGTGGGAGTTCGAGACGCCCACCCTCCGCGAGTTCCAGCGAATGGAGAAGATCGCCGGGATCGGCGTCGACCAGTTCGCCGGCGGCCTGGACGACGCGCTGGACACCGGCATCACCAGCGCGGCGATCGATGCGGTGCTGGCGATGGTCGACATGCTGCATCGCCGTGAAGGCGTCAAGGTGCCCTTCGAGGACATCGACATCGACCCCAGCGACTTCAAGCTGGACGTGGCGGACGGCGACCTGGAGGACAACGACGAGCCCGGCGAGGCCGCGGAGGACGGCGAGGGAAAAGACCCCGACCCGACTCCGCCCTCCCACCCCCACGAGGCGGCGGCGCCGGACGCTCCGGCATCTGGCCCCGCGACCGGGGAGGCGTCCAAGCCCAAGTCATCGCCTACGCAGACGGACTCTGGCGGTGGTTCGGCCTCACCCTGATCACCGTCTGGGACCTGACCCCGCCCGAGTTCGTGGGGCTCGTCCAGTTCATCGACCAGCGCAGGCGCGAGGAGAGGGAGGAGGCGAACCGTGGCGAGTACTGAAACCAGGAGAATCCAGTTCGACTTCATCGCCCGGGACCGGGGCGTGCAGCGCACGACCCGCGAGACCGGCGAAGCCATCGAGGACATGAACGATGGCGTGGAGGCCGGCTCGGGGAAGATGGGCAAGCTCGGCGCGGTCGCCGGGAAGCTCGGCCCGATCCTCGGCGCGGTCGCCGGCGCCGCGGCGCTCATCGGCCCGGCCATCGCCAAGGGCCTGGACGCCCAAGAGGCCGGCGCGAAGCTCCAGGCGCAACTGGGCGTCACGGCCAAGGAGTCGCAGCGGATCGGCGGGGTCGCCGGGCGGCTGTACTCCAAGGCCTACGGCGAGAACATGGACGAGGTCCGCGAGTCCATCACCAAGGTCATCCAGAACATGGACGGCATGCGGACCGCGAGCTCGGCGGATTTGCAGGCCACCAGCAAGCGCGCGATGGACCTGGCCGCGGTGATGGGCGAGGAGGTCGGGCCGGTCACGGTCGCGGTCGGTCAGATGATGAAGACCGGCCTGGCCAAGAACTCGCGCGAGGCCTTCGACATCCTGACGCGCGGCGCGCAGATGGGCGCCAACAAGGCCGAAGACTTGTTGGAGACGTTCAACGAGTACAGCACTCAGTTCCGCGACTTGGGCCTGTCGGGCGCGCAGGCCATGGGCATCATCCAGCAGGGCTTGCAGGGCGGCGCGAGGGACGCCGATGTCGTCGCTGACGCGATGAAGGAACTGAACATCCGCGTCCAGGACATGTCCGCGGCGCCCGCGCTGGAGAAGCTCGGCCTGAACGCGGACAAGATGGCGGCCGCGTTCGGCAAGGGCGGCCCGGTCGCGCGGCAGGCCCTCGACCAGATCACCGACCGGCTCCGCAAGGTCACCGACCCCACCAAGCGGTACGCGCTCGCGCAGCAGATCCTCGGCACCCAGAGCGAGGACATGGGCAAGGCGCTGCTGAAGATCGACCCGTCCGAGGCCACGAAGAAGATGGGCCAGTTCACCGGGGCGACGGACCGGGCCGGGAAGGCGCTGCACGGCACGTTCAAGGCGCGGCTGACGGGGTTCAAGCGGACCGTCGAGACGCAGGTGACCCAGGTCGCCGCGAAGGCCTTGGACGGGCTGGCGAAGTTCGGCGGGCAGATCCGCAAGGGCTTCCAGCTCCCGAAGACGGGCAAGGCCGTCAACGACTGGCAGCGGTTCGGGGTCGAACTGCGGAAGGTCGCGGACTGGGCGCGCAGCAAGCTCGTCCCGGCGCTGCGCGACATGGGCGACTGGATCTCCAAGAAGATCGCCCCGGCGATCACCAAGTTCTACAAGACGGCGCTGAAGGATCTGTTCGCTCAGCTCCGCCGCATCTACGGCGAGATCGCCAAGAGCGACGTTCCGTGGGAGAAGATCCTCAAGGTCTTCCGGCGGATCTACGAGTTCGTGATCAAGTTCTTCCTGAAGATGTGGTCGGTCGAGTTCAAGATCGCGCTGAAGATCGTGGGGACGTGGATCGTCTACTCGATCAAGAGTTTCCGGTTGCTGTGGAAGGTCCTGGAGATCGGCTGGGCGTCGATCAAGAAGGGCTGGAAGGCGTGGCTGGAGTACTACGGCAAGGCCAAGCCCGCGATCGACAAGATCAAGGACGCGGTCGTGCGGTCCACGACCACGATGACCCGGATGTTTCTGAACTTCGCGACCAACGTGGTGAAGGGCGCGGCGAAGGCCTTCGGGTGGGTGCCCGGCCTGGGCGGCAAGCTCAAGGGCGCCGCGAAGGCCATGGAGAAGTTCCGCAAGGACGTCAACGACGAGATCGGCAAGATCACCGCCAAGCGGAACGTGAACATGACCGTCAACGCGCGGGGGCTGTGGGTCAACGCCCACGACCCCGCCCGCCGGTTCCCCGGCCTGGCCAAGGCCAAGGGCGGCCCGATCCCCAGCATCGGCCCCGAATCGTCGCGCGCCTACGACTCGGTCCCGGCGCTGCTGAGGGTGGACGAGCACGTGTGGACGCCGGAGGAGGTCGATGACGTCGGTGGGCACGGCGCGATGCTCCGGCTCCGCGCCCTGGCCCGCAAGGGGCTGCTGAAGGGCTACTCCGGCGGCGGTCGGGTGTCCCAGGGGATGGGCCTGACGGCCACCACCCCGAACGTCCGGGCGATCCGCCAGGACCTCGCGCCGATCCCCGCCGGGATGACGAAGCTGTTCCTCCAGATCGCCAAGACGCTGGCGAAGATGTTCGGTGGCGCGAACGGCGTCGTCGCCGCGGCCCGGTCCATGATCGGCTACCCCTACAGCTGGGGCGGCGGCGGTAAGGGCGGACCCTCCTACGGCATCGGCCGGGGCGCCGGCACCTATGGCTTCGACTGCTCGGGCCTCACTGAGTACGCGTGGTGGAAGGGCGCGAAGGTCTCCATCGGCGGCGATACCTACAGCCAGTTCCCCAACTCCCACGCCACCTCCAGGCGCCCCGGGGCGCTGGGGTTCCCGCACATGGGCCATGTCGTCATCGCCAGCGACAAGCCGGGCCACATCATCCAGGCGCCGTTCACCGGGTCCCACGTCCAGGAGGTCGCGTCCGGCCGCGGTTACGCCTGGCGGTGGCCCAACGGCGCGCGGTTCTACACCGGCGGCGCGGTCGGGCAGGCCGCGAGGGCGGCGATGTACGGGGCGACCCGGCAGCGGGTGAGGGCCGAGCAGCTCGGGATGCTCGGCAACCCCGGACGGCGCCGCAAGCGCGGCGGCCGCGTCGGGTTCGGGACCCCCTACCTGGTGGGTGAGGAGTCGGCCGAGGTGATGGTCCCGGCCTCGGCCGGGACGGTGCACCGCGCCGGGTCGAAGGTCGTCGTGGTCCACCAGCACATCGACGTGACCGTGAAGGTCCCGCCGACCGTCGACAAGGGCGCGATCGGCCGCGAGATCAACGAGTGCCTGTTCGAGTACAAGAAGCGCGGCGGGCGCCTCGCCGCGGCGGGAGGGCGGGCCTGATGGCCGACTTCGAGTTCAACATCGTCAAGGGCCGCATGGCGTACTACGCAGCCTTGCCGGCAGCGAATGACGCGCTGATCGCGGTCCTGCTGAAGTCGTCTGGGCTGGAGGCGGACGGTGCCCTGAAGGACTACGACAACCTGTCGGTCCTGCTGGCCGGGACGACCGACGAGGCGACGTTCACCAACTACGCCCGCAAGACCCTCACCAGCGTGACCGCCACGGTCGACGACACCAACGACCGGGTCGACGTCGACGCCGATGACCTGTCCTGGGCGACGGCCGGCGGCGCATCGAACAACACCCTCGGCAAGCTGCTCATCTGCTACGACCCGGACACCACGGGCGGCACCGACGCGGACCTGATCCCCCTCACCGCACACGACATCTCGGTGACGACCGATGGCACGACGCTGAACATCGCGTTTCCCTCCGGCGGGTTCTACCGGGCGACCTGATGGCCTTCAGCATCGTCGGCGCAGGCAGCGACGGGGCTAACGCCTCGTCGCTGTCCGGCACGTCCTGGCCCGCGGGAGTCGCGGCCGGGGACGTGTTCCTCCTGTGGTGGACGATGCAGAACACCTCGACCCCCGACACCTCCCCGGGCGGCGCGACGCAGGTGTCCCTCCAGGTCGGCGACTCCGGGTCCATGCAGGTCGGGTTCTACGTCAAGGTCTGCACCGGCGCCGAGTCCGGGACGATCACCCTCAACGGGTCCGCCGCGAACCGGCAGTCGGCCGAATGGGTCGTCATCCGCGGCGCGCACACCACCTCCCCGATCGACACCTGGCAGGTCCGCGACGAGGCCTCGGCGGTGTCCTCGCACGCCTGCCCCGGCGTGACGCTCGGATACGCCAACTGCGGGATCGTGACCGCGATCTCCGAGCGCGCCTCCAGCGGCACCACCGGCTGGACGCCCCCCAGCGGGTACACCGAGCGCGCCGACTCCACCACTCTGGCCACCGGCACCGGCGGTACGGTCGGAGCGATCGCCGACGACGGGCTGGCCACCACCCGTTCGGCTGGCGCGACGGTGACGCCGCCGAACTGGACGTCGACCAACGCGTTCGCGAGCGCGAACGTCCTGGTCTGGACGGTGTCCCTGCGGCCCGCGCCGACGTCGATCAACGCCAGCGCCGGGCGGGTGACCGGCACCGGGACCGCGCGGCCCGTCACCGCCGCCAAGACCCTCACGGCAGGACGTGTCACCGGGACCGGCACCGCCCGGCCGGTCACCACGACGCAGCTGCACGTCGTCGGCCGCGTCACCGGCACCGGGACGGCCCGGCCGGTCGAGGTGTTCACCGCCTCCTCCGGGCAGGCGGTGTTCCCTGTCCTGTCGATCGAGGCCGCGTTCGCCTCGGGGGCATCCACGTCGACGCTGCTGACGCTGGACGACCCGACCCGCGGCCGGCTGAACACCGGCACCCTCGGCGACGGCACCGCCTCGGACCCGACCTGGGTGGAGCTCGCCGACCGCGCCACCGAGGGCACGGGCAGCGTCATCCGCGGGTCCCAGCGGGTCGACTCCCCGATCGTCACCTACGACCCCGGGACCCTGTCAGTACCGCTCGCCAACCGCGACCGCGACCTCGACCCCTCCAACCTGAACGGTCCGCACGTCGACCCGCTGAACGGCACCAGCCGCGTCACCGCGATGCGCGCCGTCCGGGTCCGTGCGACGTGGGCGGACGTCACCTACGAGCTGTTCCAGGGCACGGCCGACCAGTGGCTGGTCGCCTACCAGGACCCCGGGCAGGCGGTCACCACCCTCACCGCCACCGACGCCTTCAAGGTCCTGGCCGGTATCTCCCGCGGCGCGGTCCCCCCGGCCGGTGAAGGCGAGAGCAGCGGCGCCCGCATCAACCGGATCCTCGACTCGGCCGGATGGGGCCCGCTGGACCGCATCATCGACGACGGCGACACCGCCGTCCAGCAGACCGCCCTGGAGGGTGAGGCGCTCGGCGAGCTCCAGCTCGTCGCCGACTCCGAGATCGGCGAGCTGTACGTCGACGGCGGCGGCCGCGTCCGGTTCCGGGCCCGCAACGCCCTGCTGCAAGACGAACGCTCCAACACCTCCCAGGCCACCTTCGGCGACGACGGAAACGAACTCCCCTACAAGGACCTCGCCGTCGCGACCGACGACGCGACGTTCTACAACGAGGTCCGCGTGACCCGCGCCGCCCGCGCCACCGACGAGGGCGACCCGCCGGACGAGCCGGTCGAGCAGGTCGCCTCGGACGGCGCGTCGCAGGCGCTGTTCTACAAGCGGACCTTCACCCCGCCGTCCGCGCCGGTCCTGATGGCCGACACCGACGCCGCGGCGTACGCGCAGTGGCTCGTCAGCGTCTCCGCCGAGCCCGAGCTCCGGTTCACCGAACTGGTCATCGAACCCGCCGTCCAGCCGGCCGAGCTGTGGCCGCAGGCCCTCGGCCGGCAGATCGGGGACCGGATCACCGTCATCCGGCGGCCGCCCGGCGGCGGCGACCCCATCGAAATGGACTGCTTCATCCGCGGGATCGTGCACGAGTTCGGCGGCGAGGAGTGGACAACGAAATGGACGTTGCAGTCCGCGACCCGGTACGGGCGGTTCCTGGTGCTCGATGACGTGCTACTCGGGCAGCTCGGCAGTAACCGGCTGGCCTACTAAGGAGGATGGGATATGGGTCTGGGATTCAAGACCTTCGCGGTCGGTGAGGTGCTCGGCGCAGCCGACGTCAACGGCTATCTGATGCGGCAGACCATTCCCGCGTTCTCATCCAGCGCGGCGATCATCGCCGGTATCACGAGCCCGGAGACGGGACAGCACGCGGTCGCCCGCGACACCGGGAAGCTCTGGTACTACGACGGGACGGCGTGGCGCCCGACCTGGCAGTCCGGCATCCAGCTCGTGAGCTTCAGCAGCAAGACCAAGCATTCGCTGGTGGTGAACTTCCCGACCGCGTTCGGGGCGGCGCCGTCGATGTGTGTGAACATCGCGACAGGTGCCGGGGCCACCGAAATGTGGGTGGCGCGCATCACCGAAATCTCCGCGACCAATTTCACGATCTTCGTGTTCAGCACGAACGGGTCCACCGGCACGTGGACGAATATCGAAGTGGAGTGGCTCGCGTTCCGTAAGTGACCCCCCGGCAGTTTGAGGAGTATCCAGTGAGCGACCCTGTTCCGGCGAACCCGACCGGCAAACCGATCGTTTTCTATTCGCCCCATCAGGACGACGAGACCCTGTTCATGGGGCAGGCCATCGCGCACCACGCCCTCGCGGGCCGTGAGGTGCACGTGGTGCTGCTGTGCAACGGGGCCCTGTCCGGAGCCCGCGCGATGCTCAACGGCACGGCGAGCAGCGGGTTCTGGGGCGGCTACCACTACCCGCCGCGCGAGGGGTACGCGCCGCTGAGCGAGGACGACTTCGGGCTCGCCCGGACGCGGGAGTTCGTGGCGGCGTGCGCGCAGCTCGGAGTGCCGGCGGAACGGGTTCACCTCGGCCGCGCGGACGCGCCCGCGGCGACGTCGGCGGACCTGCCGGACGGCATCTCCACCAGCTGGGCGACGGACGTCATGCAGTCGTGGGCGACGCGCTTCGCCGCCGAGGGCTGGCCGTCCGTGGGGCACTACACGATGTGGTGGGGCGACAACCACGCCGATCACGCCGCCCTGGGCAACGCGCTGAAGTCCCTCCGCAGCTCGGCCCCGGCCGCGTTCGTGGACGCGCGATGGCTGGTGAAGCCCGAGCAGGCCAGCGCGGCGGGCGCGGCGGCCTACACGATCTCGGCGACGTACTCGGCGATGGCCGTGCAGATGGCCCGCCGCGCCGGCTGGTGCTACCGGTCCTGGCAGCCCCCCGCCTGCTACGCGGTCGGCTACCACTCCGTCTCGTACTTCACGGGGCCCGAGAACGGGACCGCGAACTACATCGTCAAGCCGTAGCGCAGCCGGATCGGAGAGGTGATGGACGGGGGTGACGATGGCCGATGAGTCCACGATCGCCTGGCGCCTGGCACAGATCGAGAACGCCGTCCGTGACCTCGGCAACCGGGTCGTGCCCATGGACCTGTACTCCCGCGACCGCGCCGAGATCGAGCGGGACATCGCCGAACTCCGCGCGCAGCTCGCCGAGGAGAAGCTCGCCCGCAAGGAGGCCGACCGGGATCTCAAGGCGGAGATCACCGGCCAGGGGTCGAACTGGCGGCAGGCGATCTACGCGGGTGTCATCCCCGGCGCGCTGTTCCTGGTCGGCATCCTCCTCCAGCTCAAGGGCGGCAAGTGATGGCTGAGCGGGTGGGGTGGGTGCGCCGGAACTTCGGGGTGATGGCGGTGGGTGTGGCGTTCCTGGTGCTGGCCGCGTGGACGTGGTCGGCGGTCGGCGACCTGAAGGGCGACAACCGGGAGATGCGGCGCGACCGCGACCTCCTCGCGCAGCAGGTGCGGCAGATGGGTGGGGTGCCGCTGAAGTCGCCTACGCCCGGCCCGGCGGGATCACCGGGCACGCCGGGTGCGGAGGGCCGTCCTGGCTCGCCAGGCGCCTCGGGTGCGCCGGGTTCGCGCGGCCCGGCAGGGTCGGCGGGTGCGGCAGGTTCGCCCGGGCGGGCCGGGCCGTCCGGTCAGCCGGGGACGCCTGGCGCGGCGGGGCAGCCGGGCAAGGACGGCGCGTCCGGTGCGACGGGACCGCAGGGGCCCGCGGGTCCGGCCGGCCCGAAGGGCGACCCGGGCGAGCGGGGGCCGTCCGGCCCGGCGGGGCCGGTGTGCCCGGAGGGCTACCACCAGGAGACGGTCCCGGTCGTCACGGCGGGCGGCCCGACCGACTCTGCGATATGCGTCAAGGACTGAAGGAGAGCATGTGAGCTACACCGCCGCCGCCGCGATCAAGGCGGCCGAGGGCGAACTCGGGACCCGCGAGACCGGCACGAACAACACCCCCTACAACCACTGGCTCGGCGCGATCCCCGGCTACCCGCATGGCGGCTACGGCTACGCCTGGTGCTGCTCGTTTCAGGGCTGGGTGGCCGACCAGGCGGAGGGCGAGGCCAACCGCGACTACCCGCGCACGGCCGGGTGTGAGGTCGCCGTCGGGTGGTTCAAGGCGCACGAGCGGTGGAGCTCCACCCCGCACGTCGGGGACTGGGTGTTCTACGGCCCGCGCGGCGGCACGCACGTCGAGCTCGTCGTCGCCGTCTCCTCGAGTTCCATCACGACGATCGGCGGCAACACCTCCGGTTCCCTCGAGGGCCGCTACTTCAACGGCGACGGCGTGTACCGCAAGACCGTCGCGCGCAACTCTGACCGCATCTACGGCTACGGCCGCCCCGACTACGAGGAGGACGACATGCCCAGCGAGAAGGCGCTCTGGCAGTGGGACGGGATCGAGGCGCCCGCCGGCCCGGACGGCAAGCCCCTCAACCCGAAGAACCCCACCTGGCGGCCGGACTCCTACCTGCGTGAGACCTACATGTGGGTGCGGCGCGTCCAGCGCGAGCAGGCCGCGACGCAGGCGACGGTCATCGAGCTGTCGAAGGCCGTCGCGCAGCTCGCCGCCGACCGGGGTCAGCAGGTCGACCCGGACGCCCTGGTCCAGCGGATCACGTCCGCGATCGAGAACGTCACGGTTCGCCTCGACGTCGCCGACGAGTCGACCGCCTGACATGCGGATCTACTACGACTCGGAGTTCCTGGAGGACGGCCGGACGATCGAGCTGATCTCGATCGGTCTGGTGGCCGAGGACGGCCGCGAGTACTACGCGGTGAACTGGGACATGCCGTGGCGCCGCATCGTGCGGCACGAGTGGCTCCGCGCGAACGTCGTCCCGTCCCTGCCGGTCGTCCGGCACGACGGCATCCGCCCGTTGCGGAAGCCTTTCCTCGACCGTGCGCACCCGGACGTGAAGCGCCGCGCCCGGATCGCCGACGAGGTCCGCGACTTCCTCCAGGCGACGCCCGACGTGGAGCTGTGGGCGTCCTACGGCGCATACGACCACGTTGTCCTGTGCCAGCTCTGGGGCGCGATGGTCGACCTGCCGGACGGCGTGCCGATGTTCACGCGCGACCTTCAGCAGGAGGCCGCGCGGCTCGGTAACCCGCCGCTGCCTGAGCAGGCGGGCGGGTTCCACAACGCGCTGGCGGACGCCCGCCACGTGAAGACCGTGGCGGAGTCCCTGACCGCCATGCCAACTGGCAAGAAGGAGTGAGCATGTCCGCACCCGTGGAAGCCAAGGTCAAGACGCAGAGTCTGGCGACGCTCGTCGCTGGCTTCGTCGTCGCGTGGGTCGTGGTGAAGGTCCCGGCGCTGGCCGGGCTCGCCGACGTCCTCCAGGCGGTCATCATCGGCGGCATCGCGACGGCGGTCGGCGCGGTGACGGGGTGGCTGACCAAGCACACCCCGCGCGCCCCGTCGCAGGTGCCGCCCGCGCCGCGCCTCTGAGCAGGCTTTTTCCCGGATCCGGGAAAAGGTCCTGATCGCGGGCGGTCCCCCCGAGCCGCCCGACGCGAACGCCCCTCGCCTCCCCGGACCCCGGAGGCGGGGGGCGCTTCGCCGTATCCTGGTCTGGCCGTCCGGTGTAGCTCAGCGGCAGAGCGGCCCGCGTTGGCGGGCATGGACCCCGGTTCGATACCGGGCACCGGCAGCGGCGCCGCTGCTGCCACGGGAAACCCTGGCACCCGGTGATCCGGCGCAAGCAGCACGAGCGCCCCCGTCCATCAGGGCGGGGGCGCTCGCATTTGCGCAGGTAGTGTGTGATGCGTCGGCGGGTGGGGAAGCCCGACCGGCACGCGGCCCCGTCTCCTTCGGGAGGCGGGGCCGCTTCGCTGCGTCCGGGGTCAGTCGTCGGGGAATTCGACGGTGATCGTCTTGTTGCCCTTGCAGGTGGTGCAGGTGCCCGACTTGGTGAAGCCCTTGCCTTCGCAGGCGGGGCAGGGCGCGGTGCGCTTCTCATAGACGATCGGGGAAAGGATCTCTCGCATCGGGGGCCTCCATCATCTCGCGGTACTCTTCGCTGTCCTTGGGGATGACGCCGCACTTGCGGCACCCGAAGGTGTCCTCGCGTGCCCGCGCCGGGTCGGCTTCGTGCTTGCCGCCCATGGGGCAGGGTGCCTTGGCGAGGCGCCGTCCTTCCTCGCTGAACTTCCACATGTTTGCTGAGCGTAGCCTCCTCGTGTCTGCTCGTGGTTGGGATGGAATCCGCGGCCCCGGGTCCCACCGCGCCGGGGATGACCGGGGCCGCGGGTCTAGGTGCGGACCGCGAGGAGTCCGGTGATGGCGACGGCCGCGCTGATGACGTCGTGCGCCTCGGCGAGCGGCTCACCCCAGTGCGTCCAGAACCACAGCGCGCCGCCGTCCTTCTCGCGGGGGCGGCAGGTGATGTGCACGGCGCGGGGGACCTCGCCCTCGACGCGGACGGTCAGGTGCCCGTTGTGGGTGACGTCCAGGCCGCGGGCCTTGAGGTGGACGCACAGCGCGGCGAGGCGGGCGCTGGAGTTGGCGTAGTCGCTCACCGGTGATCCTCCCGGCTCTGCTCGCGCTCACGAGCGGCGGCGCGCTGGACGATGTCGCCCAGGTAGGCGGTCCGGTCAACGTCCTCGCGCTGGCCCTGCCAGTACTGCGACTCCGGGACCACGACCTCGTTCATCAGCAGGTTGTAGGCGGCCAGCGCCATGCCCAGCCGGTGCCAGCGGCCCGGGTCGGCGTTACTCGCCACGGGTCGCCTCCCGGATCCGGTCGGCGAGGCCTTCGGGGGTGTCGGCCGAGACGTCCGCGACCCGGTTCAGGATCGCCCGCGTCAGGGGGCCGCGTGTCGCCCACCAGCGCCCGCGGTCGGTGTGGATGATCGACCAGTCGGGGAACTCGTCCTTCAGCCGGGCCTTCGCGTCGGCGTTGGTCGTCTCGTTCGGTACCGTCTCCATAGCCCGACTCCTGTTCGGGTCAGGCCCCGGAACAACCGGCGTTCGCCCGCCGGCCGGGGCCGCCTATGTGTCCTGAGACACCTTCCGCTCACCACTCGACCGGATCTGGCGTTAGCGTGGAAGCCCCTACCTGCTGCCTCTGGGCTGCAGGCAGCGGTTAAGACAGGGTCCATCCGGGGCGAAACGGGTGAACATGACGACCTTCGGCGAGAGGTTCCGCGCGCTCATGGCCGAGCGGCGGGTGAGCCAGCGCAGACTGGCGGACCTGGTCCCATGCAACGACGGGTACCTGTCGCGAGTTGCCCGCGGTGAGCGGGTCCCGTCCGGGCGGATCGCCGAGCGGCTCGACGAGCTCCTCGACGCCGGCGGACAACTCGCCGCGCTGCGCGACCCGTCCCCGTGGCGGACGCTGAACGGCGCCGTCAGCCTCGACGACCGCGAACGCCTCGCGCTGGCAGCCAAGCGCCCCGCACGCCTGGACACCGCCACCCTCGACACCCTCAGCGCCGTCCTGGCCGGGCAGCGGCGCCTGGAGGACACCATCGGCCCGGCCGCCCTCCTCAGCCCCGTGACGGGCCAACTCGACGTCCTCACGTCGATGCTGCGCGACGCGCCCGCCCCGATGCGGGACCGCTTCGGCCGGCTCGTCGCCGAGTGGAGCGTCTTCGCTGGATGGCTGAACGCCGCGCTACGCCGTGACGCGCAGGCGGTGGCGCTGTTCGACCGCGGAGCGGAACTCGCGGACGAGTTCGAGGACGGCACCATCGCGGCGCTCGCGGTGTCCTTCGCCGGGTACGTGGCCCGTCAGCAGGGACGCCCGCGGGCGGTGGTGCGGGCGTCGGCGGCGGCGCTGGCCACGCCCGGCGCGCACCCGGCGCAGCGGGTCTTCGACCGGCTCCAGTCCGCCCGCGCGCACGCCGCGCTCGGCTACACCGACCAGGCGCGGCGGATCCTCCACGACGCCGCGGACCATGCCGACGACGTGACCGACCCGCCCCCGCCGATCTACTGGTATTCGCCGCCGTTCTTCCGCCTCGTCATCGGCATCACCCTGTCGTCGCTGGGTGACCACGAGGACGCGGCCGCGCTCGTCGCCGAAGGGAAGGCGGGCCTGCCGGTCGAGCAGCAGTCGGCGGAGTGGGTCGCCGAGTTCGACGAGATCCTCGAACGCGACCGCGCCGACTAGGCGAACCGGTTCCACCCCACCCGAAACCGGTTTCGCCCCCGGTATCGGGGATGACCTGCACGGTTACTGGTTTCGGGGCTGCCCGGGGTCCCCCGGATACGGGCCGCTGACGGCCTTTCGGGAGCCCCGGGCCCGGAACCGTCACCGCTCGGGGAGGTCCTCCCACCGCACGCCCTTCGCCGAGCCGCCGGCACCGCGCCGGTTGATCTGCTGGGTGCCCACCCCGTACGGCTTCAGCGCGTTCGCCAGCGTCGTCGACGCCGACGACCGGGCCTCGCGCTGCTCGTCCTCGCCGAGCGCCTCCAGGCCGGCGGGAAGCCACCCGCCGTACACCTCGGGCCGGTACACGGCGAGGGCCTCGACGAGCCGCGCCGAGTGCACGGCGCTCTCCCCAGCCGGCCACACCGCCCGCACGTCGTCGATCAGGTCCGTGCGCTCGACCTCGGCGACCTCCTCGCCAGCGGCCTCCCCGGACAGCGTCCCGGCCGCGATCCGCAGCGCCAGGGCCCGCTTCCCGATCTCCTCCGCCTCAGTCTGCTTGATGAACGCCGCCCGGACGGTGCCGCCCTCACGGCCGCGGACGAGGATGCCGGTCCCCTGCTCGGACGCCGAGATGTCCATCGCACGCAGGCCCCGCTCGTTCGCGCCGGTGCCGAGCACGTTGTTGTTCGCGCGCCAGTCCATGACCGCCAGGCACAGCCGCGTCCCGACACTGGACGACACGCTGGAGGGCAGGGACGGGGCGTCCGGGTTCTGCGTCAACAGGATCAGGATCAGCCCGTACGCGCGGCCCTTCTTGATCAGCCGCGTGGACAGGTCAGCGGCCTCGTCCTTGTACTCGGGATGGGTGAACAGCTCCTGCGCCTCGTCGACCACGATGACGCGCGGCCCGAGGTCGGCCTCGGGGTACTTCTCGGCCAGGGCGCGCGTGACCCGGCGCCCCTCCGGCGTCTCGGAGGCGGGCAGGCCCCGGATGAACTCGGCGCGGCGCTTCTGTTCGGTGATGCCGGCGCGCAGCCCGGCCAGCGCGGCAAGCAGATCCTCGTCGTCGTCGCCGGACACGTACCGGTGGCAGACGGGCCGGACCGAGTCCAGGTCACCGGACCCCTTCAGCTCGAACACGTGGAGCTGCGCGGTCGGGTCGAGCGCGACGCCGAGGACGATCGCCAGCGCACACGAGGTTTTCCCCGATCCGGGGATACCTCCAACCAGCAGGTTCGAGTACATGAGGGTGATCTCGACCAGGTTGCCGCGCGGGTCGAACCCGAACGGCAGCGGCCCGAACACGTCGGCCTGGCCCTCGCGCATCAGCGGCCACAGCTTCCGCGGCGCCTTCGCCGGGTCCTCGCGGGCGACCCACAGGCGAAGCCGCCCGGGATGCGCGGCGCGGTCGCCCTCCGGCCACACGGTCGAGATCGGCCGGCGCATCGCCGCGGCGAGATCCTCCCGCTTCTCCAGCACCTTCGCCGCGGTGGTCGCGCCCGGCAGGTCGATCTCTGCCAGCCAGCCGGGGCCGTCGACTGCGATCGGGGAGGCGAAGTCGATGCGGCCCTTGACGCCGATCGCGGCGAGCGCCGTCTCGACCTCGGCGGAGTCCAGGCGCCGCTGCAACCGGACGGCCACGTACCGGGTGATGATCGGGCGGTCGGTGTCGCGGCCGATCCACCCGAGGGCGCACAGCGCGGCGGCCCCGGCGGCGGTGAGCGTCCACCCGGGCAGCAGGACCGCGGCGAGCGTGACCAGCAGCGCGACGGGGACGGCGACGACGAGGGAGAGGCGGCGGCGCGGCCCGGTGCGGCGGGACTGCACGGTGACGAACCGCGTCCAGGTGTCGGGGTCGAGCGCGGCCTTGGCTTCGGCGGGGCGGGCCTCGGCGTCGGTCACCCACCTCCACCACTTCCGCGCCGTCCGGGCGCCACCGCGCGGCGCGCACGCCCACAGGCGCCCCACGTAGACCGGGGCCCGGACGGTGTGGAACGCCCACTCCCGCCCGTACCACCGCGCGACGAACGCCGCGGCGTCGGCGAGCTGGCCGCGGTCGCGCAGCCACACCGGCAGCACCCGGGGCGCCTCGTCGAGCCGGGCCCGGCGGTCGTCCAGCCACCCGGGCCGGGCGGTCGCCGGGTCGTCGACCGGGACCGCTTCGACGGTCTCGGCCTCCAGCTCGACCGCGCCGGCGCGTGCGTCCTTGATGAGCGACACGGCCTCGTCGTCCGGCACCGCGTACAGACGGGGCAGCGTCACGAGGCGGCCTCCGCAGCGAGGATGATGCGCACGCGCCTGGCCTTCGGGTGCCCAATCCGGAGCTCCCGCCGGAGCTGGCGGACCGAGGGGAGACCACCGGTCGCGAGCACCTCGGCGTACCGGTCGCGGGCGGTCGCGACCACCGGGACGAGGTCCGGCTCGACGGGTGCCTCCGCGCCCTGCTCCGGCTCGTCGTCCGGCGCCTCCGGGAGCGCGGCCGGGAGCGGCTCGCGAGAGGGCTCGATCTCGTCCCACAGCGCGTACCCGTCCACCGCCTCACCAGCGGACCCGAGGTCCGGGAGAGGCCACCAGGACGACGATGCGACGGCCCTTGCAGGTCCCTCGAAGGGACTCGCAAACTCAGGGGCGGGACCGGTGGTCGCGACAGGCGCTCGCGTGACCAGACGGTGAAGCGTCCGCAGCAGGACGAGCAGGCCGAGCATCGAGGCGACCGGCGGGACGGCCGCGGTGAGCTGGTCGCTCAACTCGTGGTCGACGTGACCGATGTTGAACGCCAGCGAGACACCCCAGCCGGTGGTCGCGATCGCCCCCGGGAGCAGCAGGTCCGCCCACGACAGCGCGGACTTGCGGAGGCGGTGGCCCTCCAGCGTGAGGGCGAACAGGCCGAGCTCGCCGACGCCGATGAACACGTCGACCATCGCTGGGAACGACATGGCCTTCCAGTCGTTGAGTCCGTGCTCGGTCGCCCAGCCGTACAGGCCGGCCCACGACTGGGCGAACCCGACGCCGGTGGCGGCCAGGACACCGGTTGCCATGAAGGCAACGGACGCCAGGTGCGCGATGCGGGTCGTGCGGTTCATCGCCCCGTCACCTCACTCGGCAGGCCGTCCACGGTCCGCGACAGGTCCTCGACGGTCCGGGCCGCGAGCGCCGCGCCGAGCCGCTCGTGCAGCTCGCCCATGTCCAGCCGCCCGGCGGCGAAGTGGCTGTGGAGCGCGTTGACGAACACGTCGCGTTCGGCGTCGCCGATCCGGGCGCCCTTCCGGCACGACAGCAGGACGCTGGACACCGTCTCCGTCTGCACCACGGGCACGGCCTGGCGCTCGCGTTCGGCGGTCAGGGCGCGCATCCGGTCCTGGTAGATCCGCGCCGACCACAGGCACGCGAACCACACCGTCCCGCCCGTCGTCCCGAGCGCCCACAGCGCCGACACGGTCGGGTGCGCGGCGAAGAAGCCGAACAGCCCGGTGCCGAGCAGGACGGCGGCGGCCAGGAGCAGCACGCCGAACAGCACGTCCCCCGGCTCACGGTTGCGGCGCCTCACCGGGACACCTTCCCCGCGCGCAGGATGATCCCGGCGATGACCGCGCACGTCTCGGGCTCCCACCCAGCGAGCCACCGGAGGATGCGGAGGTCGTAGGCGCCGAGCTCGACGCCGGCGGCCTCGCACGCGGCGGTGAGCTGGTCGAGGGACAGGCGGCCCATGGTGCCGGGCGCGGTGCGGGCGTGGGCGTAGACGTGGGAGACGGTGTCGGCGGCCTGCTGGTCGGTCTCGTACGGGCCGACGTCGGCCGGTAGGTTCTCCTGCATGGTTCGGACCTCCTAGGAAAGGTCGGGATCTAGGGGCCCGCCGGCGGTGCAGTCGCCGGACGGGCCCCGCTCGGTTACTTCTCGGGGTTGCCGGTGCGGGCGATCGCCGCCAGCTCCAGCAGGTGATGCGCGAACTCCTCCGCCTCGTCGAGGGTGAACTGCAGACCGACCGCCGCGTCGTTGTGGCCGACCTCGATGCGCGGCGCGACCTCCCGGTAGTGCTGCCGGATGTACATCCGCGCCTCGTCGGGGTCCTCCCAGGCGTCGCCGGCGGTGTCGTTGCCGGTGAGCACGACCACCCGGGACTCACCGGTGTGGAGACGGTCGTCATAGCAGGCCTTGGCCGGGTGGTCGTCGGGCCACTCGCACCACGACGGGCAGCCCTCGGGCAGCCACCACGGGCGCGCGGCCTCACTCGGGGCGAGGGTGTGGGTGCCGGCTTCGGCGCGGGCCGCGAGCGCGAACAGGATCTTGCCGAGCCCGACCGCCTCGCCGACGCTGAGCGGACGCTCCTGGTCGCGGCGGCGCGCGTCCCGGACGAGGTCGACCTCCGGCGCCTGGCCCGGCGTCTGGTAGAGCCGGGCCATCATCGGCCCGGCCTCCTCGTCCGCCGAGAAGTGCATGACGTCCTCGTGGTCGGTGCACCAGGGCGGGCAGTCGTTCGTCTGCGGGGCCGGGCGCGGGCTGGTGCCGGCGCGGCTGGTGGTCGGCTCTCCTGCGGGCCGTGGGCCCGGGATGCTCGCCTCGGCCGCCTCCTGCGGCCTGGTGGCGTCAGTAGTGTTGCCCATGGGTCAGGACCTCCTCGTCCTGGTCAAGGGCCTCGGTTTGCGGTGGTGTCGCTTGCCGGGGCCCGCCCTATTGGCGGGGGGCTTCGTCTCGGGTTCCCTGTTCGAATACGGAAACCGTGTATGAACACAATAAGCAGAAACCTTGTATGCACACAAGGCCTCTGCGAGAATCCGTGTCAATACACGAGACGAGGGGCCATGACCGGAGACGACAAGCACAGCCGGCCACGACCTGTACGGATGCCTGACGCCATGTGGGATGCCTACGGGCGCGTCTGCGAGCGCCTCGGCACCGACCGGGCCGGCCGGACGCTCGACCACATCCGCGCCGACATCAGGGCGCACGGCGACGAGCAGGACCTTGCCGACCTGGAGCGCGCGGAGCGGGAGCTCGCCGAGCGGCGCTCTCGAAAGGGCGGCCGCCCGCCGAAGGGTGCGGCGAGGTGAGGTGTGGGAGAATCTGGGGAGACGATCATGCGTGCGAGCGCGGGTCAGGCTAGGCGAGACCAGGCCTCTCGGAGAGTCTCCGCAGGTCATAACCCCTATGGGGCAGGTAGTGAGCATGGCACGGCATCCCTGATAAGGATGAGGCCGGAGGTTCAAGTCCTCCTAGGCCCACTCGGAGTTGGGAGTGGTGTGGTCGAAGCCCTTCGGGCTTCTTCCCCGCCACTCCTTCGTCGTGTTGGCCCGGGGGGCGACCCCCGGACCCCCGATGTGGGGGCTCCGCCCCCACGCCCCCTGCCGGTTGCGGTTTGCTGATCGGCTGTCTGTGTGTGGTTGGGGCTCCGCCCCTCGCCCCCGCTGGGTGCGGTTTCTTGAAGGGTCCGTGTCCGAGGTGACGTTGCCCCTTGCCTACCGCGCTGACGTGGAAATCCTGTGGGACTACCACGACATGCACCACACCATCCGGCCTACCGACGTCGCCATCGGGCTCGGCAGCCATGATCTCGGGGTCGCCACCTTCACCGCGGAACTCCACCACGCGGGGATGTTCCCCCGCATCGTCTTCACCGGCGCCAACGCACCGACGACGATCGAACGATTCCCACGCGGCGAGGCCGTCCACTACCGCGAACACGCCATCGAACTCGGAGTCCCCGATGAGGCGATCCTGGTCGAGCCCAAGGCCACCAATACTGGCCAGAACATCGAGTTCACCCGCGAGCTGCTCGCAGAGCACGGGATCGAAGTCCACTCGGCGACGTTGATCTCCCGGCCCTACCAGCAGCGTCGCGCCTACTCCACCGCCAGGAAGCTGTGGCCAGAACTTGAGGTCGTTTGCGCGTCGCGACCGCTTTCGCTGGACGACTACATCGTGAGCATCGGGGATGCGAACCGCGTTATCGACATGCTGGTAGGCGACACCCAGCGCATCATGCTCTACCCAGGCCGAGGATTCGCCGTCGCCCAGGACATGCCCCCCGAAGTCGAAGCGGCCTACCACCGTCTGACCAGGGCCGGCTTCACCACCAGGCTCATTTGATGGCTCCCCGAACGAGAACAAGGCGCCTCGGACCGTCTCAAAGCCGGCCGATGTCGCGGGGGCGATTCTTGGTTGCGGAGGTGAAGAGCCAGGGACAGCATGGCGTTGTTGGTGGCCTGGCGTCGGCGAGCGGCTGGCGACAGGCCGACAGTGCCCGTCTGCCCAGCCGGTAAGGAACCACGCTTTGACCAATTCGCACGCGTTTCCCCTGGAGCCCACCCCGATCCACGTGCCGGACGAGGTTCTCGATGACCTGCGTACCCGTCTCGCATCGACCCGTCCGCCGCTGGACGAGGGGAACGAGGACTGGTCCTACGGCGTCCCGGACGGCTATCTCCGGGGGCTGGTCGCCTACTGGCGCGACGGCTACGACTGGCGCAAGGCCGAGGCCGCCATCAACGCCTACGAGCACTACGAGGTGAGCGTCGCAGGGGTCCCGGTGCACTTCATGCGGAAGCCCGGTCGCGGGCCCCGCCCCATCCCGTTGATCCTCACCCACGGCTGGCCGTGGACGTTCTGGCACTGGTCGAAGGTGATCGACCCGCTGGCCGACCCGGCCGCGTTCGGCGGCGATCCCGCCGACGCGTTCGACGTCATCGTGCCGTCCCTGCCCGGCTTCGGCTTTCCCGGTCCGCTCACCGGTTTTCCGGACGTGAACTTCTGGAAGGTGTCCGACCTCTGGCACACCCTGATGACCGAGACCCTCGGATACGAGAAGTACGCCGCGGGGGGCTGTGACATCGGCGGGATCGTCACCAGCCAGCTCGGCCACAAGTACGCCGACGAGCTGTACGGCATCCACATCGGCTCCGGGCTGCCGCTCGACTTCTTCAACGGACCCCGCGCCTGGGACTTCGCCCGGAACCGTCCCCTCACCGATGATCAGCCCGCCGAGGTCCGCGCCCGCATCGTCGAGATGGACCGTCGCTGGGCGCCCCACCTCGCCGTGCACATGCTCGACGGCGCCACCCTCGCCCATGGGCTGAGCGATTCACCCGCCGGATTGCTCGCATGGCTGCTGGAGCGTTGGAGCGCCTGGAGCGACAACGGGGGCGACGTCGAGTCCGTCTTCAGCAAAGACGACTTGCTCACCCACGCCACGATCTTCTGGGTGAACAACTCCATCGCCACGTCGATGCGCTACTACGCCAATGCCAACCGCTACCCCTGGGCGCCCGCCCACGACCGCACCCCGGTCGTGCAGGCCCCTGTCGGCCTCACCTTCGTCGCGTACGAGAACCCGCCCGGTATCCACACGACCGACGAGCGAGTCGGGGCGTTCAAGAACGGTCCGCAGGCCGACTGGTTCAACCATGTCAACGTCAATGCCCATGACCACGGCGGCCACTTCATCCCCTGGGAGAACCCCGACGCGTGGGTGGGCGACCTTCGCCGCACTTTCCACGGCCGCAGGCCCTGACCGGTCGCAGTGGAATCGGGGCCGGGTTCGCGTCGGAGCGGGCGGCTGTGAGCGGGCGCTACAGGGAATTGCGGGTCTGGGGTGTCAGATCGTCGACCACCTGCGCGACCGCCTCGACCAATGCCCTGCCTGCGGGAGTCCCGGTCACCGTCCACACTTCCCGGTCTTCTTCTTCGACGTCCGTGACGCCGCTGACGTCGCTCAGCGCGGCTGCGATGCGTCGTCGAAGTTCGGATTCGAGAGGGTCGGTACGGACGAACTCCATGACCCAGACGCTGACGCTCCACCACGGCCCCGCGCGAAGCTTGGAGGCCGATACGGCGCGCAGGTCTGGCTCATCCGTCTTGCGAATCCACTCTTCGGCTATCCCAGAGTCGAGCGGCTGAACCTGCTGGACGTCATTACTCACGCGACGAGATTAGTGCGGATACGCCGAACCGGCCCAGATGCCGTCTAACTCGGGCGGAGGCGGATTCGGGTGGCCAGTGCACGGGGCGCCCCCGTCGGGGACGAAGGTGAGTCCTTCGTGGGGGTCACTCGACGGGGGCCTCGTGGGTCACTGCGGATACCGGCAAGCCGAACAGGGGCGCCGCCCCAGCTTTGGAGTTCGGCCCGCCAGGCAGCCTCTGGATCGATTCGGCGGCACGGCACGCCGCGCCGTCCGGGTTGGTCCGCCGGGCACGTGTCAGCGAGCCTCAGGCGTGCTGGAGGGTGCGGGCCGCCTTGACGGCCTCGCGCAGGTGCTCCTCCTGTTCCGGAGACAGCGAGGTCTGGATGAGCCTGCCGCCCAGCGGCGCCATCTCCGGAACGGCCTTCTCGGGATTGCGCTTTTCGACCAGCATGAACACGGCCGCGGTGCCGGGTGGAAGGTTCTCGCCCAGGTCGCGCATGAACTCGTTGTCGATGCCGATGTCGGCCGAGGCGCCCATCGCGGCGCCGGCGGCACCGCCGATGGCCATGCCGAGGAGCGGCATGAAGAAGATGAGCCCTATGAGCCCGCCCCACGCGGCACCGCCGAGCGCGCCGCCTGCGGCGAGGTTGCGGGCCTGGTGGAGCTTGATCTTGCCGTCCTGCCTGCGCTCGACGATGACGACGTCCGCGAGCTCGATGACGTGTTCCTTGTGCAGTTGGATGAGCTTCTCGCGCGCCTGCTCGGCATGCGGCAGGTCGTCGTAGGCGACGGCGATCAGATCGCTCATGTTTCCCCCGATGTGTCCCCTGCTGCCGGGTGCAGGGGGACGCGTGTTCGCTTCATGCGGCGGTTCCCGGCGTGCCGATCACCCATGTGATCTGGTGAGATGACTGAAAGGTCCCCAATGTGCTGTCTGTCGCAAACCGTTGGCGAGGTGCTCTTGGGACGGGGCTGAGCGAAACGTGGCCTGCGATTGGGGAAGGCCCGCGGACGCGTCGGACGACTGGCCGGTCCCCTGGGGCGCGGGAGTCTGTTCGGTGGGGCGACGCGCGTGACGGAGCCGTGGGCTCGCAATTGTCGGGGAGCGGGGCCGCTGCGGCGCTCGCGCCTCTCCTTGGAGAGGCAGGTCGCGTGGCCTTTCGCGGCTGCTCGTCGCTTGGCGGAAGGTGTGGAAAAGCGTGGCCGGCCTGGACGCCGCCTCGATGCTGATCAGGCTTTCCGGGCCGGTGGAACTGCGTCTGGCTGCGCAGGCCGGAAGACGGTTATCCAGATTGGGAGGGTGTTTCTCCACAGGTTGTGGATAACCCGGCTTCTCGTTGTGACCTATGGAGAGAGCCTCGCCCCTCGAACCTTGTCACATTGCCGTAGGCGCGGCGCGGCCATCGGGGCCGATCTGCGGGTCCAGTGGGTCACGTGGGTTCTCTGCTCAGGATCAGATCGAACTCGGCGTGCCGGAACGGGGCTTGGACGCCGTTCCGTTCCGCCTCCTCCTCGTCGCCCGACTCGGCGAAATCGACGATGAGGCTTTGCTTGACCGCGAAGACCGCGTCGGACTCCAGATAGGGGCCGCCCGCCACGAAGACGTGAGTGGTCAGCGGCGTGTGGCCGGCCGCCCGGACGATGAAATGGATGTGCGCCGGACGGTAGGGATGGCGTCGGGTGGCCCCCAGGAACCGCCCGACCGGTCCGTCCGTCGGGATCGGGTAATGGCTGGGCACGACGGTCCGGAAGCGGAATCGGCCCTCGGGGTCGGTGTGGAAAAGGCCGCGCCCGTTGCCGGACGGTTGCACCCCGGGCTGCTGGACGTCGTAGAAACCCTTCTCGTCGCACTGCCAGACGTCCACCTCGGCGTCAGGTAGGGGCGTCCCGTCGCTGCTCAGGACGCGCCCAGACACCAGGCAGGGTTGGGCTTCGCCGACCAGGTCGATGCTGTCGCCAAGCGCGCGCGGGGGCGACTCGACCATATGGAACGGACCCAAGACGGTGCTTTCCGTGCCGCCCTCGCTCTCGTTCAGGGTCTCCACCAGCATGGAGACACCCAGAACGTCCGAAAGGAGAACGAACTCCTGGCGGGTGTCGGTGCATGCCCTTCCGACCGCGGTGAGGAACTCGATCGCCTGCTCCCACTCGCGGATCGTGGGGCGCACCTCGCCGACGAACGCGTGCAGGTGCCGGGTGAGGGCGTCGAGGAGCTCGCGGAGGCGCGGGTCGGGGGTCTCGCGGAAACTGTCCTGGACGGCGCGGGTCGCAGTGTCCTTGTTGAAGTCCACAGATGCCCTCCTGTCCACAACCTGTGGAAAACTCGGGGATGGGTCGCTCTCCACCGCGCAGAAGCAATGCCCGGTGCGTGGGGTTGCGTCCCCTGCCCCGGGGGCGACCTTCGGGGGCCACTCCGGTCCGGGCCTTCCCCCGGTCACGGCCTCTGCTCCGTTCCGGCTTCCGCACAGTGAAGATGGCCTTTGGTGCGGCGGCCCCGCCGTGCTGGGGACCGCGATGACGCATACATCATCATCCTCCACCTCCGCCGTTCGCGCCCGCCTGATCGACGCCTGCGCCCGTCTTCCCCAGTGCGGAGAGCTTGGGGACCTGGCGAGGTCATCGAGCTAATCAAACTTGACTAATACGGACGGCCTTCCTACGCTCCCCGCATGGGTGAGAAGGCAATTCCGATCTTTCCGTGCCGGTCGATCGAGCTGACCTGGGACTTCTACCAGGCGCTCGGCTTCGAGCGGTCCACCTGGCAGACCCGTCCCAGCCCGTACCTCGCGGTCCGGCGCGGCGAGGTGGAGTTGCAGTTCTTCGGGTGGAAGAAACATGAGCCGGCCGCGTCCATGAACATGTGCTACGTGACCACCACGGACGTGGACACCCTGTACGAGGCGTTCCGCGACGGACTCCGGCGGACCCTCGGTCGTGTCCCGACTCGGGGCCTCCCTCGGCTCAGCGCGCTGCGAGACATGTCGTACGGCGTCCGGCAGTTCCTACTTACCGACCCGGATGGGCTCCAACTCCGCATCGGTCAGGCCATCTCGAACGACCAACGGCATAGTCCCGTTCCGGAGGACAAGGTGGCCCAGGCCTTCCACGTGGCGGCCCTCCTGGTCGAGTCGAAGGAAGACCATCGTGCCGCGGCTCGGATTCTCGATCGTCTGCTGCGCTCGGCCGAGGAGCTGACCCCGTCCGAGCGCTTGAGGGCCCTCGTCCTGCGAGCTGACTCGGCCGCCCACCTGGAGGAATGGCCTCGCGTCCGTGCCCTCGCGGCAGAGGCCCGCGCGATCGACCTGGCCGGCTCGACCGACCTGTCCGACGACCTTCGCCGCCTCGCCGACATCGAGGCCTCCGTTCCCGCCGACGACGCGAGCCCACCGAGCTGAGGCACACGTTGATGTGGCCGTGCGGCCGAGCAGCCCAGGCAGGCGGGGACCAGCCGGGGTTGATCGTCCCCTGCCTCGACCGCCGGGACGAGCCGATGCCGCGCACGTGTGGGGGTGGACCGTGGGTGCGGTTGAGGATTCCCGTCCGAGGGTGGGGGTGTGGTGTTCGCAGTCGTCATCCCCATGGCTGTCCGCGAGGTTGGGGACGCGGCTGGGGATTGCTGTGGGCAACGCCGTCCACCGGCGCGGCGGGGTTGTGGAGGAGATTCGCCCACAGGGTGTGAACGGCCTGTGGAACATGCCGTCGCGAAACGTGTCCTCTCACTGGTCAGCGGCTTTTCCACGAGGTGGACAAGTGATCGCGCGGGTTGGGGGCGACCTGGGGAAGAATGTGGGCTCGAAGCCGCGCGGCCGTACCCAGGTTGTGCACGATAGTTATCCACAGGTTGTGGATTCTGTGGACGGAGCGGCGACCTCGGTCATGATGGGAAGGGCGGCGGCCGACCGGCCGTCCGGACCGTGGAAAGCCGGGCTGTCCTGGGGATCCGTCTGTGGACACGCCCCTCGGATCGCCTGTTGCAGCGGCAAGGAAGGTGTGCGCGACAGTTGCCCACAGCCTGTGGATGAAGGTGTCCGGAGACCCTTTCGCCGGGCGGAGTGGTCCATCCTGATCCCGCCCGGGTCCCGGGTTGGGTGCCGGGTGCCGGGTGCCGGGTCTCGAGTTCTGGGGTTCATGGTCTCGGTTGCCGAAGTTCTGGCTCTCGGGTGCCCGGGCAGTGGTGCGCCACCGTGCCTCCACCGAGTCGGCGGCGTGGTCGGAATGAGGAGCGGGGTGGATGAGGAACGGGGCGATTTCCGTTGGTCTGTTCATGACTCGCGTGACTCGGCTCGGCGGCGTGGAGACGAGCAGCGCGCCACGCCCGGCGGCGCAGGGGTTTTCGCGCTCGGATCGGTCGGTACGCGGTGCGGTGCCGGGCGTGAAGGCCTCTCCCACCTGCGAACATTTGTTCGAACGCGTGCTACTCTCCCCGCATGGGGCAGTTGCTGAACGAGCCGGTCAGAGCCGAGCACGATCCGGCGGGACGGCTCACCGCGTACGAGTGGCGGGGGGCGCGCTACGCGGTCGACGCGGTGCTGAAGACCTACGGATCGGCTCAGGAGGGCAGGGTCTACAGGTTCCGGGTCACCGGTGCGGAGGGCGTGGCCGTCGTGGAGCTCGGCCGTGACGAGAACCGCTGGCGGCTCCGGCACGTCTTCTCGGCCTGACCGGCGCACGGTGCTCGGGGGTCCGCGCGAACTCGGGGATCCGCGCGAGGCCGGAGGTTCCTGCGGCGCCGCGGGTCCGTGCGGTGCCGCGGGTCCGCGCGAGGTCGGGGGTTCGCGCGACGGCGGCGGAGTCGACCGGACGCTGTGGACGCGCGTCAGCGGCATCCAGGGCGCCCCGCTCGATCTGCTGACGGCCCGCATCGTCCGCCGGCACTACGCGCCGCACACCCACGACGAATACGCCATCGGCGTCACCGTCGACGGCCTGGAGACGATGCGCTACCGGGGCGAGAGGATCTACTCGGCGGCGGGCAGCGTCGTCGTGGTCGAGCCGGGCGAGGCGCACACTGGCGGTCCGGCGCGTCCGGAAGGCTTCGCCTACCTGTGCCTCTACCCCGTGACCGAACTGCTGGGCGCGGCCACGACCGCTGAACCGGGCCCGGTACCGGCCGAACCCCACTTCGCGAACCCGATCGTTGACGACCGGCGGCTCGGCGAGGCGCTACGCCTCGCCCACCGCGCCCTGAGGCTCGGCGTCGATCCGCTCGAGGGCGAGTCGCGGTTGCTCGCCGTGCTGGGCGCGCTCGTTCGGCGCCACGCGGTGTCCGCCCCTGCGGCGGTCCCGACTCCTCGAAGAGGCGAAGCGGGACGTATTGCGAGAACGGTCGCGACCCGCCTCTCGGACGAGTTGGTCGCCCCGCCCACGCTCGCCGAAGTAGCCGCCGACCTTGGGCTTTCGCGTTACCAGCTGTTGCGCGCCTTCCGGGACGCGATGGGAATGCCGCCCTATGCGTGGCTCGCCCAGCACCGCGTGGCCCGGGCCAGGGCGCTGCTGGACGCGGGGCATCGTCCGTCCGAGGCGGCGACGCTCGTCGGGTTCGCCGATCAGGCCCATCTCACCCGCTGGTTCCGTCGCGTTCTGGGCGTCACCCCGGGCGCGTACCGCAACAGCGTTCAAGACAGCGCGGCCTGCCCGCCCGCATCCTGAAGGCCCATCCCCGGGTCGGGCCCTCGAAGGAGCAGCACTGAGCGCCGCATGATCGCGCCAAGTCTGCCCTGCGGCGAGCCCGTCACGAGGCGGGCCCACCCCGCGGTGCGTGCCGTGTGCTGCACGGTGCGTGTGCTGCACGGCGTGCGGGCCGCGCGGTGACGTGTTGCGTGTGCGGTGCGGATCGAATGGTCCGCGCGGTGCGCTTGCTCCGTGGTGTGTGTTCCGCGGTGCGTGTGTTTCGTGGTGGGCCTGTTGAGCGGGGCTCCTGGTACGCAGTGTGGGCGGTCCGCGGGGGTCCGGGGTGGGAAGACGGTCCCGGGGTGGGGTCGGATGAGAGCGGAGGTCGGGTTGAGTCGCCGTGGCTGGATGCTGTTCGCGCTGATGAGCGTGTTGTGGGGCATTCCTTATCTGCTGATCAAGGTGGCGGTCGAGAGCGTCTCGGTCCCCATGGTGGTGTTCGTCCGTACCGCGCTCGGCGCACTCGTCCTGCTGCCGCTGGCTGTGAGGGCCGGGCAGTTGGACGTGGTCCGCCGCCATTGGCGTCCGCTCCTGGCGTTCACCGCGGTGGAGATCCTCGGCCCGTGGGCGCTCCTCTCGGACGCCGAGAACCGGCTGACCAGCTCGATGACCGGGCTGCTCATCGCCGCCGTCCCGATCATCGGCGTGGTGCTCGCCCGGTTCACCGGGGACGCCGAGCGGCTGGGGCTCGTCCGCTGGGCGGGGCTGCTGGTCGGTCTGGCCGGCGTCGGCGTGCTCGCCGGCCCGCACCTGGGCGGCGGCAGCGCGTGGGCGATCGGCGAGGTCATGCTGGTCGCGCTCGGCTACGCCATCGCCCCGATGATCGCCACGCGCCGCCTCCAGGACCTCCCGAGCCTCCACATGGCCGCGTTCGCGCTGGCCATCGCGGCGCTCGTGTACACGGGCCCGGCCGTCGCCACCTGGCCGAGCGACCTGCCCGCCGGACGGGTTCTCGCCGCGCTCATCGCGCTCGGTCTGGTCTGCACCGCGCTGGCGTTCATTGTCTTCTTCGAGCTGATCCGAGAGGTCGGCACGTCCAGGGGCATGGTGTTCACCTATGTGAACCCCGCCGTGGCGGTCGCGGCGGGGGTCGTGTTCCTCGACGAGCCCCTCACCGGGACGATCATCGCGTCGTTCCTGTTGATCCTCGGCGGCTCCGTCCTCGCCACCGCGCGCCGCTCTGGGGCTGCCGCCCCGGATCCTCTGCCCGACAACGACGCCACCGCCTACGCCCCGGACCCCGCCGCGAACCTGGCCCGGGAACCGGCGCCCGACCTCTGACCCTGCCCAGGAACCCGGTCGGTGGCGAACCATGAGGCCGACCGCAAACCGAGGCGCCGGTCGCCGAGGCCCCGCAGGGCATCAGAAAGCGGCTCGGCCCCGACCGGGGGGCCGGGAGCGAAGCGGGTCAGCGGAGGGTGGCGATGAACTTGCCGGGTTTGCTGATGTTGCCTGCGGGGTCGAACGCGCGGTACTCGATGGTGTGGCGGCCCTTGCCGAGCCTGCCGTAGGTGAGGCTGTCGATGACCGTGCCGTTCTCGGTGAACAGCCAGGGCGCGGTCGAGTCGGTCGGCCAGCCGAAGTAGTTGAACCAACCGTCGCCGTCCACGCGGAACTCGGAGACGACCACGCCCGGGTGGTCGTCCGCGCCGGTGAGCCGCATGGTGAAGGGGCCGTCGAAGACGTATTCGGGCGTGCGCCCGGGGCGGGTCCGGCTCTGGGACGCCTTGGACAGCTCGTACGCCACAGTCGGCGCCTGCGCGTCGACCGTCCATGCACGGCTCTTGGAGCCGATCCGTGCGACGAGCGTGTGCGTGCCCTTGGCCAAGCGGAACCGGCCGAGTTCGATGTTCCGGTCGCCTCCGCCTACGCGTCGCCCGTCCAGTTCCCATCTCACCTTGGGCGCGCTCTGCGCAGGGTGGGTCGTCTCCACGTAGACGACGGAATCACCCCCCACGGGCTTGTCAGTCGGCGTGGAGGAGCTGAAGTCGGCGGGCACGTTCTCTGGCGGAGTGCTCAGGCTGGTGTCGACCGTCCATGTCCGCACCTGCGTGAGTGCGGCGGACGACCGGATGGCCGGATCCCGGACGAAACCGGTGGGGTCGATGACCGTCGCCTCAACCGTGTGCGTGCCCTTCCTAAGGTGCAGCCTGGACAGATCGAGGTTCGCGCCCCGCCCGACGGTCTTCCCATCGATGGTCCACGTGACGGACAACGAATGGCCGGTCGGATGCATCGTCTCGACCCACAGCACGCGGTCGTCGCCAACAGGGGCGTTCGTGAGCGTGTTCGCCTGGACGAGGTTGACCTTGCCTGAGATGCGTTGGGTCATCCGTTCACGCGCGACCTGGTCGTAGTAGTAGCCGAGCGTCTTCATCATCGAGTGCTGGCTCGGCCTCCACACGCCCTTACTGGAGTACAGGCCACCTTCATAGCGTCCAATGGTGCCCCCTGCCTCGCTCCGTTCCCCGAGCCAGCGCCACCACTTCTCCTTCTGCGCCTTCATCTCCTTCTCGGGCAGCAGCGTGTGGTGGATGGAGGCGGGCTCAGGACCCGTGTACGTCCCCCCGGGAACACCTCGCTGGTAGTAGTCGTACTCGTCGTCCAGTCCACCCAGCGAGTGGCCGAGCTCGTGCGGCGCGATGAGGGCCGACATCGCGTTGCCGCCGGATGCCGTCGCATAGGCGCCGCCTGCACCGCCGTAGGTGTCGCTGTTGGCGAGCGCGAGGATCTGACGGTTTCCAGCAGTCGTGCCCTGGACGAGGTCCGCATAGGTCTTGGCGGCCGCAGAGTCCATGACGAGAAGACGCTGAATGCCGTCATCCCGGCACCCGCTCCAGAAGGCCATGCTCAACGGCGTCTTGCGACGCGGTGAGGAGAGCGCCGGGTCGCAGCTAACCCCGGACTCACCGGACGGGATCTCCACCGCGTACACGTTGATGTAGCTGCGGTACGACTTGAACGGCTCGATCGTCCACAGGTCGTTGAGATGCTTGGCGAGGTGCGCGCGGAACTTCGGCATGTCCGCCGCCGTGTATCCGTCGCCCATCACGACGAGGTTGAAGCGCTTCGCGGGGTCGCCGGTGACCTGGACCGGCACCACGGACGCGTCCGCGGGCTCCGCCGCCCGCGCGGGCACCGCCGCCAGCGGCAGGACGGCCGCGGCCGCCGTCCCGATCACGATCTTCCTGCCCGTCCACATGCGCAGACCTCCTCGCGCGGGGGCGCGCGCGGCGGGCGGGGGTGCGGCCCGGGCGCTGCGCCGGCTCCTCCCGCTGATCGAGCGGGCCCGCCCGGATTATCGCCGGAAGATCCTGATTTGTCGCTAGCGCTTGTCGCGCTGGCCGTCCGCGAGGCCCTGCGAGATCCGATGCCCGCCCGCGCGCCGCTGCACGGCCGCCGACAGGACGGGCGCGGCCCCGCCGATCAGCGCGCCGATCCTCAGCCCGAACGGCGCCACGTCGATCTCCGCGATGTCGCGCTCGACGGCCCGGACGGTCGCCCGCGCCACGTCCCGGGGCGACCGGGTCCCGACGCCACGAGGCAGCGTCACACCGGCCTCGGCGAACATGCCCGCGTCGCGGATGAAGCCGGGGAAGACGGTCGAGACGCCGACGCCGTGCGGTCGCAGGTCCTCGCGCAGCGCCAGGGCGAAGCCCCGCATACCGAACTTCGTCGCGTTGTAGAGGGACGCGTGCCCCGAGGCCGCCTTGCCGGACAGTGACGACACGAAGACCAGGTGTCCGCGGCCACGATCGGCCATCTGCGCGGCGGCGAGCTTCGCCATCACGATCGGCGCCCGCAGGTTGACGTCCAGCGCCCGGTCGATCTGCTCGATCGAGTAGTCCGCGAGGAGCCCGGACGCCGGCAGCGCCGCGTTCGCCACCAGCACGTCCACCCGCCCCGCCTCGTCCAGGAGGCCCTCGGCCGTCTCCCGATCGGCGAGGTCGGCGACGATGGCCCGGCAGCCGAGCCGCTCGGCCAGCGGTTCCAGGACCTCCGCCCGGCGCCCCGTCAGCACCAGCCGGGCGCCGCGATCGGCCAGCGCCTTCGCCAGCGCCTGGCCGATACCGCCGGTCGCGCCGGTCACCAGGACGTTCGCTCCGCGCAGATCCATGCCGAGATGATGGCGGATCACATGCCGATGCGCCACAGCAGCAGGATGACCGAAGAGAGCACCAGCCCGGCGGTGCCGAGCGGCACATCGCCCAACGCGATCACGGCGGCGCAGGCAGTGGCGGTCAGCCCAGCCGCGATCACCAGCCCGCGGCCCCCGGACGGCCGCTCGTCCTGCGCGTCCGACTCCAACTCGCGCTCCCAGCGCCGGAAGTCGTCCTCTGCCATCGGCACTCCCGAAGGTCGTCCATCCGGATTATGCGGCCGTTCCGGCGTTCGGACGAGAGGCGGAATGCGAGCCTTCTTCAAAGATGGCGTCCGGTGAGGGGCCTTCGGTGCTGATCGCCCGGCAACGGTTGCTAGGCTGCGGAGAGCCTGGGGGAAGCAGACACTGATGAGCCGTTCCCGGGTTCTGACTTGATAGTCGAAGGTGAAGGGGTCCCACCGTGAAGAAGCTGCTCGTCCTCGCCGTCGTCGCACTCGGTGGCTTCGCCGTCTGGCGCAAGCTCCAGCAGGACCGCGCCGAGCTGGACCTGTGGACCGAGGCCACGTCGTCCGACAACTGATCCGCCGGCGACAGGCCCCGGCGTGAGCGAAGCAGTGCCGATCACCCTGGCCTGCCTCGATCTCGCCGGGACCACCGTCGCGGACGGCGACACCGTCGAGGCCGCCTTCGCCGAGGCGATCGCCACCCTGGGGATCGTCTCCGGCACGGCGTCCTACGACCGTGCGCTCGCCCGCTTCCGCGACACGCGCGGCGGGTCGAAGATCGAAGTTTTCCGCTCGCTCTTCGACGAACCCCGCGCCCAGGCCGCGCACCTGGCGTTCGAGCACTCCTACCACGAGCTCATCGACCGGCGCGGCCTCAAGCCCGTACCCGGCGCCGACGAGGCCCTCGCACGGCTCCGCGGCGCCGGCGTCCGCGTTTGCCTGCTCACCGGCTTCGGCCGCGGCACACAAGCCCGCATTCTCGACACTCTGGGCTGGTGGGACCGCGCCGACCTGACCCTCAGCCCCGAGGACGTCCCGCGCGGCCGCCCGTGGCCCGACCTCGTCCTGACCGCGGCCCTCCGCCTCGGTGTGGACGACGTCCGCAACATCGCCGTCTGCGGTGACACCGCCGCCGACATGCTCTCCGGCCGCCGCTCCGGCGCGTCCATCGTCGCCGGCGTCCTGACCGGCGCCCACGACCACGAGCGCCTCCTCACCGCGGGCGCCACCCACGTCCTTCCCTCCGTCGCCGCCCTGCCGGACCTCGTCCTCCGCACCCCGGCCGCCGTCGACTCCAGGTAGCCGCGCCAGCCGTAGTGCGGATTCTCGGGCTGCTCAATCGCTGATGGGCGCGGGCCGACGACGACCTACGCAACTCCTGAAGCGTCTTGTACAACAAGGCGGCTTCGAGGCGTGCCGCCCCTTCGGAGCCGTCCGCGCCCAGCAACCGTCCTCTCGCAGCCGCTTGCAACGCCGCGCCTTCCTGTCCGGCGGGATCGCCGCAAGGCTCGCATGCAAAGATCAGGCCGCGCCGGAGACCACCTGCCGGAGTTCGGGAGCCTTTCCCGGCCTTGCTGACATTCCGCACGCATGCGCCTCCGCCGCAGGTGCTGACGGCCAGCTGTTCCGGGCGCACGGATGATCTCCGTGGCCCCGGCAGGCCGGGGCCTCAACCCAGGGCCGGACGCACGGACTCGGCTATGAGCTCCATCTGGTCGAGCTGGACCTCGAGGGACGGGGCGGCGATGCGGCAGACGAGGTGTGTCGCGCCCGCCTCGGTGTAGCGGGCCAGCGCTTCGGTTACCCGCTCGACCGACCCGGCGACGATCACCTGGACAGTACGCACCGTCTCGTACGGTAGGCCGTAGGTCGACCGACAGTACGAGTCGATCCGCCGGTCCGTGTCCTCCACGTCGTCGCTGATCAGCACTGTCACGAACAAAGCCGGAGCGACTGCGCCCTCGGCACGCTCGGCCGCAGCGTGCCGCACCGCCGCGAGACCCGTTCGGTAGTCCGCGGGATCGGGCGGATAGGGCAGCCACCCGTCGTAGAGCCGTCCGGCACGCTGCAGCGCCGACGGACTCCCGCCACCCAGCCAGATCGGCGGGCCGCCCGGCCGGAAGGAGGGTGTGGATTCAGGCAACTCGTCGAAGCAGAGGATCTTGCCGTGAAAGGCCCGCTCGCCCGACCACAGCGCGCGCCACAGCGCCACCGTGTCGTCCAACCGTCCGAAACGCCGCTCCCACGGCACCTCGGACACCGCGTACTCGATCTCCGACCGCCCGGGATAGCCCGCACCGACGGTGACGATGAGGCGCCCGGCGGACAGGTGATCGATGGAGGCGAGCTCCTGAGCCGCCATGACCGGACGACGGAAGGCGGGCAGGAGCGCGGCCGTCCCCAGAGTGACGCGCCCGGTCGCCGATGAGAGGGCCGCGAGCATGGCCAGCGGCTCGATCCGCGGGCCGAGCAGGGTGTCGTTGGCCCATACCGAGTCGTAGCCGAGCCGTTCGGCCCGGACCGCGAAGTCGACCAGCCGCCGCGCGTCGTCCCACTGGTCCTGGCCGGTAGGAAGCAAGATCCCGAATCGCGTGTTCATGGGAGGGATCGTTGCTTCCACCAGGAATGCCAACAACTCCCTCGAAGGTATGACCCGGGCAGACCGACGTCTCCCAGGCCCGGCCCTGGTCACCGCGGCCTCCGGCTCCGGGAGCGTGCCGATCACTAGGTCAAGCGGCGCACCTGCCCCACCCGGCTCGGCTTCACGCGCGGCACGCGACGCCGTGACGCCACCCCGACGCCACGAAGAGCAACCGCCGGTCCCCCTGGTGCCTTCCTTCCCCCCGGGTCACAACCACGGCATCGCCTGCCGACCCCCAGCCAGGAAAGCCCACTCCTCCCACGGTGTACGATCGTCACCGGTCGCGCCGGTCCGGCGTCGCCGCAGGTCAAACATCAGAAGACCAGGGGCCTTAGCTCAGTTGGTAGAGCACCGGCTTTGCAAGCCGGGTGTCAGGGGTTCGAATCCCCTAGGCTCCACCAGCCAAAACGCCCCCATCCGGATCATGGATGGGGGCGTTCGTGCGATTAGCGTGCGATTAGGCCACTGGGACGAGCGCGCCGCCGAGGCCGCCGTCATCGCCGTCATCCTCGTCATCGTCGCCCCGCTCCGCTCTGATCCTGTCGTTGAGCGCATCAGCGATAGCGCGGCCCGCTTCAGAGGTCGCGTGCTGATAGATCATCGCCGCCCGCACGCTGTCATGTCCCATCCGGTCCATGAGGTCACGCAGACTCGCCCCGCTCTGTGCCGCAAGGGTGTTGCCCGTGTGCCGCAGGTCGTGGAAATGCAGGTTCGGGAGCCCGAGCGTTTCCACGGCCAGCGCCCACCGGGACGCCCGCCGGAAGTTGCCCCGCCGCAGTACTCCGCCGTTCGGCCCCGTGAAGACGAGCGCCGACGCATCATCGGCGACGTGTGCCCGCAGATGTTCCCGCACCAATGGGACGATGCCCGCCGGGAAGCTCACGGTGCGCTTGCTCGCCCGAGACTTGGGAGGCCCGATCACCAGGTCTCAGGGGGCGGCGGCGCTCGGGCGGCCGTGTGGCTCGGCGCTAGGCCGCCGGAGCGTGTGGCGCGGGCGCCGGTCACGGGACGGCCGCGCGGGACCGCGCATCGCGCCACGCCCTTCGGCCCGCCTCGAACCGCCCACATGGGTACGCGCCGCCGCTTCGATTCTCATTCACGACGTCGAAGGACCAGCTCGGCCAGGCCGGCCGAGGCGAGGAGCCGGCGGCTACCGCCTTCCGTAGAGCCGAGGCAGGTCCAGCAGGTGATGGCCGTGGACTCGGCATTTGAGTACCGAGACCAGGAAGACATCCGGGCCTGGACACCGCACCAGCAGATGCTGACACCGACCGCCAGGCATGTTCCAAGCGTGAGAGACCTCACCGGCGGTGAAGTCGAAGCCGTCGAAATCCTCAGGCGGTACGGCGTCAAAGTACGGCCAGAAGTCGAATGGGGTGGGCGTCTCTAGGTCCACGCTTTCGGGTCGCCGACTCATCGTGGCTTCAAACTCGGTATCGGTGAGACGTGGCATCAGGTCAGCATGCCTTTGGTGGTGCCTCGGCAGGAACTCTTCCCCATGCCTCCGGGTGGGGCTCTGAGTCTGGGAAACCCAGGGTGCGCCCGTGACGGTCGTGGGGGGGTTGGGGAAGCTCAGGCGGGGCGCGGTGTGCGTTGCACGCGGGCGAGGACGTGCAGGCCATCGGCGGGGAGCCGTGTAATTAGCGCGTAATGAGGGGCGGTCAACGAGGGGGCGAGAGCGGTTGCTCGGGGATCATGGTTCGCCCAGGTCAGATGCTTGGTTCTGAGGTGGGTTCTCGTTTATTACGACCGATTCTTTTCGCTCCGAGCCGGTTGCGTGCGCGGAGCACGGCCGTGGGCATGATTCTGGTTTGCCGGCACATCGGAGGCTCACCTTATGGACGTCGCTCTAGACCTGGATCTGGTGTGCTCGGCCGGGGGTGAGCCAAGTGAAGTGGTGGGTGGAGGTGGGGGTCTGGTCGAGGGTGGCGGTGATGGCTTCGCGGTTTTCGGTGAAGTGTTGCCAGCCCTCGTAGTGGATGGGGATGACGGTCGTGGGGGTGAGGCCGTCGAGGAGGTCGAGGGCGGCGCGAGTGTTCATGGTGTAGTGGAGTGGGCCGGTGAGCGGGAAGCGGACGGCGCCGAGGTGGAGCAGGACGGTGCCGGGGCGCAGGGAGTGGGCGGCCCGGTGGACGGCGGGGTAATGGACGGTGTCGCCAGTGATCCAGAGGGGCCCCTCGGTCTGGCCGTCCCAGGTGAGCGCGAAGCCGATGACGTCGCCGGTGATGGTTCGGCTTAGGGGCGGCCCGTGCCGGCAGGGGGTGGCGGTGATGTCGATCGGCGGCTTGCCTGAGGCTTCCAGCCGGTGGGTCTGACCGGGCCGCAGGCCGTGGGCGCCGCCTCCCAGGCGCCGGGCTCCAGACACCGTCGTGAGGATGGTTCCCGCGCTGGGGAGGAGAGCGCGGCCGGCGGTGTCGAGATTGTCGCCGTGATGGTCGTGGGTGAGCAGGACGGCGTCGATCGGCGGTAGTTCGGTGGGGGAGAGCGCGGGGCCGGTGAGTTTCCGGGAGGAGGTGCCCCAGCCAAAAGAGTAGGTGCGGCCCGGAGGATCGAAGGTGGGGTCGGTCAGGATGTTCCATCCTGCGATCTCGATGAGGACGGTGGGGCCACCGATGTGGGTGAAGGCGACGTCGGTCATGGTCTCTCGCGGGAGCGTCGGCGGGCGGGCACTGTGGTCAGGGGGCGGCCAGGGAGTTGCCGGTCAACTATGGTCGAGCGCCCAGGTGAGGGCTTGGTCGGCGACATCTTCCCAACCGTCCTGGGCGGGCATGAGATGGGAGCGGCCGGGGATGGTGACGTGCTCGGTGACGGTCCCGGGCGCCTTGTAGTGCTTGGCGTTGGAAGCCTGGACCTTCGGGGGCATGAGGTGGTCCTCGCCGCCGGATATGAACAGCAGCGGCGGACGTTCGGGGTTGCGGTAGTCGACGTATGTGTCGGCGTGACCGGGGTGGATGTTGGCCAGGGCGCTGCCCCAGAAAACGTGCCCCGAGGCGGGGATGTGGTAGCGCTCGTAGGTGGCCTTGGCCTGGTCCTCGGGGAAGGTGTTGGTGAAGGTGTAGCGCCACTGGTCGTAGGTGAGACCGACGGCCTTGTGGCGGTTGGCGGGGTTGCGCAGGATCGGGAACGTCGCGCGTAGTTGGGACAGCGGGGTGACGGCCACGCCCTGGGTAGGCGCGGAGTTGATCGCGACACCGCAGGCGCCGTACCCGTGGTCGAGGAGGATCTGGGTGAAGACGCCTCCTGCGGAGTGGCCGATGAGGATCGGAGCGGTGTCCAGGCCGCGGATCAGTTCCTCGAGGGAGTTGATGACCTCGGAGACCTCGAGTTTCTCGATGGGGGTGGGGTCGGCGTTGAGTTCGTCGACCTCGACCTCGAAGCCGGGGTAGCCGGGGGCCAGCACGCGGAACCCCTTGGTCTCGTAGTGGGTGATCCAGTGCTCCCAGCTGCGGGGGGTGACCCAGAAGCCGTGGATGAGGACGATCGTGTCGGGCTTGGCCATGGTCATCGAGCTCCTCATCGGGGTCCGGTGCAGGTGGCGTCGGGGGGTGGCGGCCGCCGCGGCGGAGTGGGGGAGCATGACGACGTGGGAGTAACGGGTCTCGCGGGTGTGTTCAACCGCACGCCCGCTTCCCGCGGAACTCGCGCCCTCGGAAGCGGCTCTCATCTGCGGTTCCCCTTTGATGTGAAACCGAACCGGTACTCGGAGAGGCCAGGCGAGACTTTGCGGTCCCTTTCCTGAGGTCATCGGGGTGGTGTCGGATCACACGGACGCTGACGCGGCTTCCCCGGCTGGAGCCGGACCGGTTCACCGAGATCTCGACCGCCACTCCCCCGAGATCCACCGCTGTGTGGGCCATCCCAGGTGGCGGTGGTCGGAGTCGGCGGACGGCTGGGGATCGCGCCGCTCGGCCGCAGCGGGCGTGCGGTCGCGATGCTCAGGCCAGCAGGGTGTGTTCGGCGGTGGTTATCAGGGTCGTCGCCGTCTTCTCGGTGGAGAGGGCGCGGCCGGTGTACAGCAGGTCGAAGCTGTCGAAGCCGGTCAGCAGCCAGAGGAGGTCGGTGGCCTGGCCGGTGCCGACATCCGGGCGGAGCGCCTCTTGGTCGGCCAGGTGGCGGGCGAGTTCGGCCATGCCGCCCGCGCGGCCCTGCTCCATTCGCTGGATCGCGCCGCCCACCGCGTTGGCGTCGAGCATGGCCATCGATGACAAGGTGCGCAGTACGTCCCGGTGGGCCGCGTACATCTCGACCACTCCCCGGATGGCGCCGCGCAGTGCCTCGCGTGCGTCGGGGTGCGCCGCCGCTTGGAGCATGCGGCCGAAGCCGCCGCGCTGCAGCAGGTCCGCGCCGACCGCGTCGAACAGTCCGGCGCGCGAGCCGAAGACCAGGTACACGGTGGGGCGTGCCACGCGCGCCATGCGGGCGACACGGTCGATGCTGAGCGGCTCCGAGGGCGCCTCGCGCAGCCGCTCGTAGACCGCGTCGAGGATGCGGCGCCGGGTCTCCTGCGCCGCCTCCGCGCGCAGGCGCTGCTCGTACTTGCGGGTGGCCATGACCCCTCACCCTAGCAATTGGCTTGACGATATGTATTTTGGAATACATGCTGTCGTCTGAAGTTGAGGCCAGGACCCCGCCGCGCAGGGCGGTGGGGCGCGGCCGGCGACGCCCAGGTGAGGAGCCGGCGATGCAGGTGTTGGTCCGCTGGAAGATCAAGCCGGAGCAGGTGGAGCGCGAGTTGGAACTGCTGCGGGAGGTGTACGCGGAGCTCCGGGCGGTCCGGCCTGACGGCCTGCGCTACGCGACCTTCCAGCTCGAAGACGAGGTGACCTTCATGGACGTCGTCGAGCTGGACGACGGCCCCGAGGTCCTGCGGCGAATCGAGGCGTTCCAGCGATACCGCACGACCCTCGACGAACGGTGCGACGAGCCCCCGGAGATGACGACGCTGCACCGGGTCGGCTCCTACGGCCTCGGCTGAACGGCCCCGCACGCGTCCCGACCGACCGAACCGAAGGACGACCCCTCATGCGAACGACGACCGAAGTGACCCCCGCCGTCCGGACGGAACCGACCGGCCGGCCCCGGGTGGCGATCATCACCGGAAGCACCCGCCCGGGCCGCAAGGCCGGGGCCGTGGCACGCTGGATCCTCGACATCGCCGCGCGGCGCGATGACGCCGAGTTCGAGGTGGTCGACATCGCCGACTACGCGCTGCCCCACCTGGACGAGCCCATGCCGCCCCGGAACGGCCGGTACGACCGCCCCCACACCCGCGCCTGGGCCCGGAAGATCGGTTCGGCCGACGCGTTCGTCTTCGTCACTCCCGAGTACAACGGGTCGATCCCCGGTGCGCTGAAGGACGCTCTCGACTTCCTGTACGCGGAGTGGAACGGAAAGGCCGCGGGGCTGGTCGGTTACGGCATCCAGGGCGGTACCCGGGCCGTCGGGCATCTCCGGCAGGTCCTCGGGGACCTGGTGGTCACCGACGTGCGCTCGGCGGTGGCGCTGACCTTCGCCGACGATTTCCAGGACTACACCCGCTTCACGCCCAGCGAGCCTCAGGCCGGGAATGTCACCGCCATGCTCGACGAGCTCATCGCGTGCAGCGACGAACTCCGGAAGCCGTGAACACGGCCGATCCCGTGACCCCTCCGTCAGGGCTGTGCACGGTCAGTGAATAATGCCTTCCTGGTTTTCGATGCGGAGTGCTCTTCGCGTGTGAATGGACGGGGCGAAGCGGTGCTCGGCCGGGACAGGAACCGTTCTCGCGTGTCGGCCGTCTCAGCGGGGTGAGTGCGTCGACTACGGTCCTGCCTCTGGCGGGAGTGGTTCTCGGGTCCGCGGGAACGCTGATCGGTCAGTACCTTTCGACCCGGGTGGAGGCGCGGCGGGCGCGGTTCGAGCAGGCGACCGCGGAACGGTCGGAGCGCAAGGAAGCGCTCGTGGAGTTCCTGTCGGCGGCACAGCGGGTGGAACTGCTCCTGGACCGGCTCTCCATGGGAGCCCATGTCGAGGAGCCCGAGAAATGGGAGCTCCTGCACTCACTCTGGCTCGCCAAGAAGGTGTTCGAGCTCGTGTGCTCGTCTTCCGTCGCGCAGGCGGCCCACGACTACACCCTCGTCCTGCATGCGCTGCTTCGAGGGCAGGACGCCGGGGCCGCCTCCAAGCGTGAACTGCGCTTCGAGTTCATGGAGGCCGCGCGCCGGGAACTCGGCACGGGAGACGAGCCACTGAGACGGGACCCGCGGTCGCCCGCACCGGGCGATTAGCTATTCCGGTCGAGTGCGGTCGCGGCCGTATCGGGCGAGGGCGTGGAAGGCGGCCTTGGGTTCCCACGGCATGTCGGGGTAAGCGGTCCCCAGGCGGCCTTCGGGAAGCACCTTCACGATGCCGAGGGACGCCTTGTCGAAATCGCGGTCCTCGGTGTCGGCATGCGGCAGGTCGTAGCGGGCGAAGGTGTAGACGAATGCCGCGTCGAGGCCGGACTTGTCGAAGATGCCGAGGAGTTCGCTCAGGTAGTCGGCCTGCTCCTGCTCGTCGCGGACGACCGGGCGGGTGAACCGGGCGGGGCGGGCCCGGTCGTTCCATTCGATGACCTCGTCCCCCCGGCTCGCGATGTCAGCCGCGCCGCGGAAGGCGGCGCAGCCGAATTCGGTGACCGCCGCGGGCCTGCCGTGCGAGTTCAGCGCGCGCAACCCGCCGGCGAGATGGCCGGCGTTCTGCGCGTCCCGGTATCCGGCGTCGGTGGCGACCACGTCGAAGGGCGTCCAGTCGACGCCTTCGAACGGCAGTGAGGCGTAGCCGATCCGGCCGCCGAACTCGGCCCGCGCGGCCGCGAGCGCCTTGCCGAGGAAGGCGTTGATCGCGTCGGGCAGGGCGGCGAGCGCGGAGCGCGCCCGCTGCGGGTCGGAGAGGACGGCGGCCCTTCCGAGGAGGTCGTCGCCGGGGAGGAACCCGGCGGTGCAGATGGAGATCTCCGAACCGGTGAGGAAGACCACCTCCGCGCCGTCGCGGCGCAGCCTCTCGGCGCGGGCGGCGCTGTCGGTCAGGAAGTCCAGGAGTTCCTCCTGGGTGAGGTCGTTGGTGAAGGGGCAGTACCAGACCTCGAGGCCGGCGTCGGCGGCGAGGCGGGCGGCCGTCTCCAGCCGGTCGCGGTCGCCGCCGGTGATCCGGACGGCGTCGCAGTGCAGCTCCCCGCGGATGATCTCCATTTCGCGGCGGACGGTGGCCGGGTCGAAGGGCTCGCGGGTGGTGGTCCCGGCGCTGGTGAAGCCCGTGTCGAAGTTGATGCCGAAGACGCGCATGAGGAGTCCTTCCAAAAGAGTACGGTACGTACCGTACCTTATATGGATCATCGCCACGGGAAGGGAGCGCTCGCCTGGAGTACGCTGCGTGCCGGTACAGGGCGGAAGGGGAGGCATGGCCGAAGGCGGTGGGTCGCGGCGGCGCGGGGCGGCGCTGGAGGAGGCGATCCTGCGGGCGGCGGCCGAGGTGCTGCGGGAGTCCGGTGCGGCCGGCCTGACCATGGACGAGGTGGCCCGGCGGGCCGGGACGAACAAGAACGCGATCTACCGGCGCTGGCCGAACCGGGTCGCGCTCGGCGTCGCCGCGTACCGGCGGCTGGCCGACGCGGAGACCACGGTGCCGGACACCGGTTCGCTCCGGGACGACGCCCTCGACCTGCTCCGCCGCGCCAACAGCACCTGGTCCTCCCCCTATGGGGAGATCCTGCGCGGCCTGATCGCGGCGGCGGGGAGCGCGCCGGAACTGCTCGCCGAGCTGCGGGAGAACGGCGGCGGCGCCTACGAGGCGGCTTGGCTGACCGTCCTCGGCCGGGCGGTGGCGCGAGGCGAGGCCGCGCCCGAGGCGCTGCATCCCCGGGTCGCGTCCACGCCGGTGGCGCTGCTGCGCAACGAGTACATGGCGCGGGGCGTCCCGGCCGTGCCGGACGGCGTGCTCGTCGAGATCGTCGAAGAAATCTTCCTGCCGCTGGTCCGGGGGCGCGGCGAGGTCGGCGGACCGGGTTCCTGACGCCGCGGGCAGCGCGGCCGTCCATCGGCCCCGGTCTGCGGTGGGCGGGCCCGGTCCCGTGTTCGGCTCGCCGTCGGACCGTCCCTTTTGGGGTATAGCGGGCGCACCCGCAACGTCCCGGATCTCCCAGGCTTGCTTGCAGACGTCGAAGGGCCCCGGGCCGGTGGTCAGGACGGGGCGATCGTCCTCAACGAGCGCGTGGGGTCGGTGGAGGCTCGGACCGCGAGGGTGGCGGGCAGGCGCTCGGATCGGGGCGTCCGTCCCGCGAGCAGTTCGACGAGCAGGTCGAGGGCCCGCGCGCCCATCTCCCGCATCGGCGAGCGGACGCTGGTGAGCGGTATGGGCAGCTCAGACGCGAGAGGGGTGTCGTTGTACCCGGCGACCGCGACGTCGTGGCCGGGGCGGAGGCCGTGGTCGCGCAGGACGCCGAGCGCGCCGATGGCGGCGAAGTCGTTGACGGCGAAGACGGCCGTGGGCGCGGGGTCGTGGCGCAGGAGTCGTTCGGTGGCGTCTCGCCCGCCGGACGCGTCGAAGCCGCAATGGACGACGTGGGAGCCGGGCACGGGGAAGCCCGCCTCCCGGTAGCGGTCGACGAAGCCGGCGGTGCGGTCGGCGCCCGTGCTGGCGAAGGGCTCGCCCGCGATGACGCCCACCCGCCGGTGGCCCAGCGCGAGGAAGTGCTCGGCGACCAGGCGGCCGCCGAGCCGGTCGTCGCAGGTGACGGAGGGATGGCCGCCCGCGTGCCGGCTGACCAGGACGAACGGGACGCGCCGCTCGGCGATCTCGTCGAGGAACGCGGTGCCGGTGTGCGCGTCGCCGAAGACCAGGCCGTCGACGCGGCGCGACAGCGCCAGTTCGGTGCGCGCCCGCTGCCGCTCCGGCCGGTCGTGGCTGTTCATGACGAAGGTGGCGAGGCCGTGCCGGGCGGCGGCGTCCTCGATCCCCTCGTAGACCGTGGCGAGTACCAGGTCGGACAGCCGGGGGACCAGGACGCCGACCAGGTTGCTGCGCCGCGTGCGCAGGCTGGTGGCGTGCGGGTTGGGGCGGTAGTCCAGCCGGGCGGCCACGCGCCGGATCTCCTCGGCGGTCTCGCGGGACGCGGCGCGCTGGGCGTCCTCGGCGGACCCGTTGAGCACCCGGGACACGGTGGAGACGTCGACGCCCGCCGCCTGCGCGATGGTCCGCAGCGTCGCGGGGCGCTGCCGGTCGCTCCGGGCCACCCGTCCGCCTCCTGTCGCCGTGCCCTTGACAGGGCCGCCGTCCGGTGTCTTTTATACAACCCAAACGTTTGACCCAATCGTTTGGGTCGGACGAAGGTCCACCCCGATCGATTGGGAAAGAGGCGAAGCCGTGGCACGACGGGTCGATGCGGGGCGGTCGGCGTGATCAGCCTTCCGCCGGGGGCGGGATGGTTCGCCGGGCAGACGGTCGCCGGCCTGGCCGAAGCGCTGCGGGACGGCCGGGCGTCCCCGACCGAACTGGTGGAGCGGGCGCTGGCCGAGGCTTCCAGGCTCGGGGCGCTCAACGCGTTCGTCACGGTCGACGGGCCGGGGGCGCGCGCGGCGGCGGAGCGCGCCGGACGGGAACTGGCCGCGGGCGTGGACCGCGGTCCCCTCCACGGCATCCCCGTCGCGGTCAAGGACGTCGTCGACACCGCCGGGCTGCGCACCACGAGGGGTTCCCGCCACCACGCGGACCGGGTGCCGGCCCGCGACGCCGAGTGCGTGCGCCGGTTGCGCGAGGCCGGCGCGGTGATCGTCGGGAAGGCCGCGACGCACGAGTTCGCCTTCGGGCCGACCGGCGACCGCTCGCTGAGCGGGGCGACCCGCAACCCCTACGGGGACGGGCGCCTCGCCGGCGGGTCCAGCAGCGGGTCGGCCGCGGCCGTGGCCGCCGGGATCGTGCCGCTCGCGGTCGGCACCGACACCGGCGGGTCGGTGCGCATCCCCGCCGCGTGCTGCGGGATCGTCGGGCTCAAGCCCACCCTCGGCGCCGTGCCGTCCGACGGGGTCTTCCCGGTCTCGACGTCCCTGGACACGGTGGGCCCGATGGCGCGGACCGCCGATGACTGCCTGCTGCTGTGGAACGCCCTGACCGGACGGGACGCCCCGGCGCCGGACGTCTCCGGTGCCCGCGTCGGCTGGGTGGCGCCGGACGCCGTCCACCCGGCCGATCCGCGGGTGGCGGCGGCGGCCCGCGCGATGCTGGAGCCGCTGTCCGTGCGGGACGCCGCCGTCCCGGAGATCGCGCGGCTGCGCTGGGCCTACACCGCGATCCAGAGCGGGGAGGTCCACCGGCTCCACGCGGCACGGATGGCCGCCGCGCCGGACCTCTACGACGGGGAGGTGCTGGCGCGCCTGCGCGCGGCCGGGAGGATGACCGCCGAGGACGCCGCCGCGGCCCGCGAGATCCGCGAACGGGTGCGCGGCGCGGTGACGGCACTCTTCGGACGGTTCGAGTTCCTCGCCATGCCCACCGTCCCGGTCGTCGCTCCGCCGCTGGGAGCCCGGACCCTGGCGCTGAACGGGACGCCGGTCGACGTCCGCGCGGCGCTTCTGGCGTTCACCAGCCCGTGGAGCGTGCTCGGACTCCCCGCCGTCAGCCTGCCCGCCGCCCTCGTCGACGGACTGCCCGCCGGTCTGCAGCTCATCGCCCGGCCGGGCGCCGAGCGCCTGCTCCTCGCCGCCGCCCGCCACCTGGCGAGGACGGCGTCCTCCGTCCCCTCCCCGTCATGAAGGCGGGCCGTCCCCCTGCCCGGCCTGCCGCCGGGGTTCGCCCTGACGTCCGACCGGCGACAAGGAAGGCATGACCGTCCGGCCGCTTCGGCTCACGGCCGCGAACTGGAGGGACGCTGCAGGAAGGGGGCGGGCGGGGTGTCGGCTCCGGCGGCGTCGAGGGCGGCGACCGTGGTGGCGAGGGCCAGCAGCACCATCGCGACCCGGAGGGTGATGCGCAAGATCTTCATTCGTGGAATCCCCCGTTCCATCGATCGGATCCTGTACTCCGTGTGACGCGGTCGAAGCGGGGAGAGTTCTGTGAATACCCCAGAAAGGGCGAAACGACCCGGCCGGCGGACGGCTCAGGCGGGCTGGGGAGCCGGGGCGGCGGCCTGCTCGCGTTGCCAGAGCGCGCGGTAGGGGCCGGGACGGCTCAGGAGGTCGGCGTGGGTGCCCCGGTCGGCGACGCGGCCCCCGTCCAGGACGACGATCTCGTCGACCGCGTCCAGGCCGGCGAGCCGGTGGGTGACGAGGAGGGTCGTCCGGCCTTCGGTGGCGGTGAGGAGGTCGGCGGTCAGCTCGTCCGCGGTCGCGATGTCGAGGTGCTCGGAGGGCTCGTCGAGGAGGAGGACGGGGAAGTCGGCGAGGAGGGCGCGGGCCAGCGCGATGCGCTGGCGCTGGCCGCCGGAGACCTGGGCGCCGTGCTCGCCGACGCGGGTACCGAGGCCGTCCGGGAGGGAGTCGACCCAGTCGAGGAGCCGGGCGCGGCGCAGCGCGTCGCGGATCTCCTCGTCGGCGGCGTCCGGGCGGGCCAGGCGGATGTTCTCGCCGATGGTCGAGTCGAACAGGTGTGCGTCCTGGGCGCACAGGCCGATGACCTGGCGGACGTCCTCCCCGGAGAGAGCGCGCAGGTCCACGCCGTTGAGGGTCGCCTGGCCGCCCGAGGGCTCCAGGAAGCGGAGCAGGACGGACGTCAGGGTGGTCTTGCCCGATCCGCTCGGGCCGACGATCGCGCAACGGCGTCCGGGCGCCAGGTCCAGGGAGAGGCCGTCGAGGGCGTAGGGCGCGCCGGGCGTCCAGCGGGCTCGGAGGTCGTCGACCGCGAGCGTGTAGGGCGCCGCGGGCAGCGGGGCCGGGTCGTCCGGCTCCCGCACCGGGGGCGGAGTGTCCAGGACGGCGAAGATGCGCGCGGCGGAACGGCGGACCCGCTCCAGGTACTGCGCGGCCAGGGGCAGCCCCGCGACGACCTCGAACGCGGCCAGCGGGAGGAGGACGACGACCGCGAGCAGGACGCCGTCGAGCGCCCCCGAGCGGACGGCCGGAACCCCGACGGCGAGGCTGCCCCAGACGGCCAGACCACCGGCGAGGGCGGAGACGGCGGCGCCGAGCCCGGACGTCGCGGCGGAACGGGCCGTGGCGCGCGTGAACTCGCGATCGATCTCCGCGGCCTTGGCGAGCTGGTCGTCGGCGGCGCCGTAGGCGATGAGCTCCGGTGCGCCCTGCAGGGTGTCGACGACGTGCGAGGTGAGCTCGCCGCGCAGGTCGGTCGTGCGGCGCTCGGCGCGGCGGGAGACGGCGGACGACAGCCAGGGGGCGACGACCCCGGCGACCAGCAAGGCCAGGAGCAGGACGACACCCGCCGAGGGGAGCAGGAGCCAGGCGAGGCCGACGGAGGCGCCGCCGACGACCGCCGCGACCGTGCAGGGCAGCAGCACCCGGAGGAAGAGGTCCTGGACGGCGTCGACGTCCGCGACGAGCCGGTTCAGTAGGTCGCCGCCGCGGAAGGCGGGCAGCCCGGCGGGCGCGAGCCTCTCCAGCCGCTCGTAGACCCGCGCCCGCAGGTCGGCCAGGATCCGGAACGTCGCGTCGTGCCCGACGAGGCGCTCGACGTAGCGGAAGACGCCGCGCCCGAGCCCGAACGCGCGGACCGCCACGATCGCGACCATCAGCATGAGCACCGGCGGGTGCTGCGCCGCGCGCGAGATCAGCCAGGCGGACGTCGCCATCAGCCCGACCCCGCTGCCGAGCGCCAGCACCCCCGACAGCACCGCCAGGGCGAGCCGCCCCCGGGCGGGCCGGGCGAACCGGAGAAGCCGGAAGATCATGACCTCACCCCGCCTCGTCCGCGTGGTCGCCGCCGCGTGCCGAGGGCCCTCCGGCGCGCGACCCGCAGGTTTCACGTGAATCATCAGCCCGCCGGCACTGCCGCATCGCCGCACGGGATGTCGGTGTTGCCCGGCCGCCGGCGTTCGGCATGACCGGAAGGTCTGGGGCGGACACCGCTCGGCGGTCCGCCGCCTGGATGAGAAGGGTCATGTCGTCACCAGGGCGGGGGCGAGCGGGACGATGCGGTCGGCCATCGCGGCCAGGGCCGGGCGGTGGGCCACGAGGATCACCGTGCGGGACGCGGCCAGCCGGCGAACGGCGTCGAGGACGGCGGCCTCGCTCTCGGAGTCCAGGTTGGAGGTCGGCTCGTCCAGGAGGAGGAGCGGGGCGTCCCGGAGGAAGGCGCGGGCCAGGGCGATGCGCTGGCGCTGGCCCGCGGACAGGCCCGCGCCGCGGTCGCCCAGGGGCGTCTCGAAGCCCGATGGCAAGGCTTCGACGAACTCGAGGGCGCCCGCGGCCCGGGCGGCTTCGCGGACCTCGGCGTCGGAGGCGTCCGGGCGGCCGAGGCGGATGTTCGCGGCGACGGACCCCGCGAACAGGTGCGGGCGCTGGGGGACCCAGGCGATCCGCTCCCGCCAGGCGTCCGGCGAGAGGTCGGCGAGGTCGTCCCAGTCGACCAGGACGCGGCCCGAGTCGGGCCGGACGAACCCGAGCAGCACGGCGAGCACGGTCGACTTGCCCGCGCCGCTCGGACCGACCAGGGCGACCGTCTCGCCCGGGTGGACGGTCAGCGAGAAGTCGTCGAGGGCGGGGGCGTCGCGACCGGGGTAGGCGACCGTCACCCCGTCCAGGCGGAGCGTCGCGCGGTCCGGGGCGGGGACGTCCCGCCGCGTCCCGGCGGGCGGCAGCGGTGTTTCGAGGACCTCGAAGATCCGTGCGGCGGCGGTGAGGCCCTCGACGCTCGCGTGGTACTGCGCGCCGACCTGGCGGAGGGGGAGGTAGGCCTCCGGTGCCAGGATCAGCACGAGCAGCGCGGTCTCCAGCCCGAGGCCGCCCTCCACCAGCCGGAGCCCGATCGACACGGCGACCAGCGCGACCGACAGGGTGGACAGCAGTTCGAGGACGAGGGCGGACAGGAACGCGATCCGCAGGGTGGACATCGTCGCGCGCCGGTGCCGGCCGGTGATCTCGCGGATCCGGTCCGCCTGCGCGCGGGCCCGGCCGAAGATCTTCAGCGTGGGCAGCCCGGCGACGACGTCCAGGAAGTGGGCGGACAGCAGGGAGAGCGTCCGCCACTGCCGGTCCATCCTGCGCTGGGTGGTGAGCCCGACGAGGATCGCGAAGACGGGGATGAGCGGCAGCGTCGCCGCGATCGTCACGGCGGACAGCCAGTCGCCCAGCAGGATCCGCGCGCCGACCGCCACCGGGACGATCACCGCGAGGACGAGCTGCGGCAGGTAGCGGGAGAAGTAGTCGTCCAGCGCGTCGATCCCGCGGGTGGCGAGGGTGGCGAGCTCGCCGCTGCGCTCGCCGGACAGCCAGCGCGGTCCGAGGGCCACGGCGCGGGCGAGCAACCGGCCGCGCAGCTGCGACTTCACCGCGGCGGACGAGCGGTGCGCGGCGACCTCCTGGAGCCACGCGACGAGCGCCCGTCCGAGGACGACGGCGAGGAGCAGCAGGAGCGGGGTGCGCAGGTCGCCCGGCGAGGCGCCGTCCAGGAAGGCCCGGGTGAGCATGCCGGCGAGGAGCGTCGCCTGCGCGATGATCAGCCCGGCGGTGGCCGTGCCGAGCAGCACGGACGCCGCCAGGAAGGGGCGCGTCGTGCGGGCGTGGCGCAGCAGACGGGGGTCGAGGGGTTTCATGCGACCGGCTTCTTCACGGGGATGTGGGAGGTGCCGATCCGCTTGCGGAAGACCCAGTACGTCCAGCCCTGGTAGATCATCACGATCGGGGTGAACGCCAGCGCCACCCACGTCATGATCTTCAGCGTGTAGCCGGACGACGCGGCGTTCACGGTGGTCAGGCCGCCGGTGCCGAGCGTGGAGGGCAGGACGTCCGGGAACAGCGACAGGAACAGTGTCGCGACGGCGAGCACGATGGCGGTTCCGGTCCCGACGAACGCCCAGCCCTCGCGCCCGCGCCGGTTGGCCGCCGCGGCGGCGAGCAGGCCGGCGGCCGCGCCCGCGGCGGTGAGCCACGTGACGGGCTTGCCGTACTGGAGCTGGGTGATCAGCAGGAACCCGCCGCCGACGACGATGGCGGCGACCACGGCGAACCCCGCGACCCGGCGGGCCCTCGCCCGGACGCCCCCGGACGTCTTGAGCGCGAGGAACACCGCGCCGTGCAGCAGGAACAGGCTCACGGTGGTGAGCCCGCCGAGCAGCGCGTACGGGCTGAGGAGGTCGCCGAGGGAGCCGACGAACTCGTGGTCGGCGTCCAGCGGCACGCCCCGCACCATGTTGGCGAACGCGACGCCCCACACGAACGCGGGCACGAGGCTGCCCCAGAAGATGCACTTGTCCCAGCGGGACCGCCAGCGGGCGTCGTCGCGCTTGCCGCGGTACTCGAACGCCACGCCACGGATGATCAGCGCCAGCAGGATCGCGAGGAGCGGCAGGTAGAAGCCGCTGAACAGAGTGGCGTACCACTCGGGGAAGGCGGCGAAGGTGGCCGCGCCGGCGACGATGAACCACACCTCGTTGCCGTCCCAGACGGGGCCGATGGTGTTGATGACGACGCGGCGCTCGACGTCGTCGCGGCCGAGCACGGGCAGCAGCATCCCGACGCCGAAATCGAACCCCTCCAGGAAGAAGTAGCTCGTCCACAGGAAGGCGATGATGATGAACCAGGCGGTGGTGAGTTCCATGACCGGCCCTCAGTAGGCGAACGCGAGCGAGCGCTCGGAGTCGGAGTCGGATCCGGGTCCGTCGGAGGGCGGCGGCAGCACCTCGTCCTCCGACGGCGGCCCGGCCTTGGCGTACTTGAGCATCAGCCCGGTCTCGATGACCAGGAGGATCCCGTACAGCGCGGTCAGCGACACGACCGAGATGAGCATCGAGGTGGCCGTCACGCCGGGGGAGACGCTGGACGCCGTCTTGAGCACGCCGAACACCGACCAGGGCTGCCGCCCCATCTCGGTGAAGATCCATCCGGCGGAGTTGCCGATGAAGGGCAGGGTCAGCGACAGGACGCCGATCCGGTACACCCAGGGGTTGGAGGGGAGCCTGTCGCGCCGCAGCAGCCACAGCCCGGCCAGCGAGACCAGCGCCATGGCCATACCGGCGCCGACCATGACCCGGAAGTTCCAGTAGATGACCGGGATCATCGGCCGGTAGTCCCCGGCCCCGTAGCGGGCCTCCTCGGCGGCCTGGACGTCGTTGATGCCCTTGACCTCGCCGTCGAGGGTGCCGGTGGCGAGGAACGACAGCACCCTCGGCACCTTGATCCCGAAGACCTCCTCCTCGCCGTTGAGCGTCCCGACGGTGAAGATCGAGAAGGACGCGGGCTGCTCGGTCTCGTAGAGGGCCTCCGCCGCGGCCATCTTCATCGGCTGCTGCTCGGTCATGACCTTGCCCTGGAGGTCGCCGGTGATCGCGACGCCGATGGACGCGATCGCGGTGACCGCGAGGGCGAGCTTCAGCGACGGCCGGAACACCTCGACGTTCCTGCGGCGGGCCAGGTGCCAGGCGCTGACCCCGGCCATGAACATGCCGCCGGTGGCGAAGGCCGCCGTCATCGTGTGCGGGAACGCGACGAGCTGGGTCGAGTTGGTCAGGACGGCCCAGAAGTCGGTGAGGACGGCCCGCCCGGACTCGTGGTCGATGCGGTAGCCGACCGGGTGCTGCATCCAGGAGTTCGCGGCGAGGATGAAGTAGGCCGACAGCAGCGTCCCGACGTGCACGATCCAGATGCAGGCGAGGTGCGCCCGCTTCGGCAGCCGGTCCCAGCCGAAGATCCACAGGCCGAGGAAGGTCGACTCGACGAAGAAGGCGAGCAGGCCCTCGATGGCGAGCGGCGCCCCGAAGATGTCCCCGACGAACCGGGAGTAGTCACTCCAGTTCATGCCGAACTGGAACTCCTGCACGATGCCGGTGACGATGCCCATCGCGAAGTTGATCAGGAAGAGCTTGCCCCAGAACTTGGTGGCGCGCAGGTAGGCCGTCTTCCCCGTCCGCAGCCAGGCCGTCTGGAGGACCGCGACCAGCGCGGACAGCCCGATGGTGAGCGGCACGAAGAGGAAGTGGTAGACGGTGGTGATCCCGAACTGCCACCGGGCTATGTCGACGGTGTCCATGGGCGCAGGGCCTCTCTCCCGCTCAAGTACTACAAGCTGTAGTACTACATCCTGTCAGGAATACTACGAGCTGTAGTACTACGAGCGGTCGTTACTTGGGTCACTCACCGGGCACCGCGCTGGACACCGCGCCGACGCCGCTCCGAGAACGACCGGACGGGGCGGCGCGAGGGGTGCGCCGCCCCGTCCAGGGCGTGGGCGTTCGGTCTGCCGGGCCGCGGTGAACCGCGGCGGCGGGTCAGCTACTGGGGCGCGGGACCGAGCAGCCCGCGCGGTTGAAGTCGATGACGCTGCCGGGGGCGATGCAGGCGGCCAGGGTGTAGGTCTCCTGGGCGTAGCCGATGTGCGGGTGCACCGTGATGTTCCCGGACTGGTCGACCTCGCACGGGTTGTTCAGCGTGCAGCGGCCGCCGTCCTCGTTGATGGTGTTGTTCGCCCCGACTACCTTGCCGGTGGAGGCGTCGACGAGCGGGGAGCCCGACGTGCCCCCGATGACGTTGCACTCGGGGGTGTAGCGGATCGAGTCCTTGAACGTCCACTCCCCTTCCTTGAGGCGGTAGGCGAACCCGTCGATGCTGCAGGAGTAGATCTTCCGCCAGTAGCCGGAGACCACGCGCACGGAGGCGCCCGCGGTGGGGTGGGAGAGCGACAGCTGGAGCGCCGGCGTCCTGTAGGACTGCTGGATGCTGGCGTAGCTCCGGTTGAGCTTGTACAGGGTCACGTCGGTGTCGGTCATGGTGGAGTACAGGACCGTCGTGGCGCGCAGGGTGCCGAGCGTGCCCGACCCGCTGGAGTTGAGCAGGCTGAACGTGCGGCTGGACGACCGGTTCGTGATGACCTGTCCGGCGCTGGGCATGCCGCCCTCGTAGCAGTGGCCGTTGGTGAGCACGAGCGCCGGGTCGCTGTCGGCGGCGGTCGGGGTGCGGACCAGCGAGCCGGAGCAGTTGCTGAGGGCGACGATTCCGGTGAAGTCGACGGCGGCGGTCTTGGCGGGGGCCTGTCGCACGGGAGCGGCGGCGGGGGCGGAGACGGCGGAGACGGCGGCGGAGGCGGTGGAGGCGCCGGCGGTCAGGGCCGCGGCGCCGACGGCGGCCGCGGCGAGCACTCCGAGAATGCGTCTGTGCATGGCGGGGGGTCCTCTCCGGTGAGGGGTGCAGCGTGATGCTAACCACCGCCGCAAGACCCAGGAAGGGCGAAAGTGGACAAAAAGGAGGGTGCCGCCACATCTGGCACGCATCGCAAAGCCGGACCCTCGGCGCTCTCCCCGGGGGATCAGTAGTGGAACGCGGAGGTCACCCTCGCGCCCTTCGTCCCGAGGTTGACGACGGACGCGCCGCCGGACGGGACGGCCCGGCAGAACGCGCCCCCGTAACCGTCCGGGAAGACGAACAGGCCCCACACGGCGAACCAGTCCTCGACCGCGCCCGTCTCCGCGTTGAGCATCGGCTCGCTTGCGGGGACGACGCGGCGCTGGACGATGTAGTCCTCCTTCAGGCAGTCGCCGACGGTCTCGGCCCACTCGCGGTCGGTCTGATCCCAGCCGGCGCGGATGCCCCGTCCCGAGAGGCCCGCGACCGGCTTGAGGATCAGCTCCTCCCGCTCGGCCCTGACCTGGTCGGCGAGGTCTGGGGTGAGGGTCCGGGTCCAGGGCAGGATGCGATCGATCAGGGCGTTCTCGTCCGGCGACAGTTCCGCGCGCATGGCGGGGTCGGAGACGAGCGGCAGGCAGCTCTTGTAGGAGAACATGGACGCCGTCAGGGGAGTCCACAGGACGACCTTGCCCTCCTCGTAGGCGCGCAGGACGGCCTCGACGGGCTTGTCGTTGCGCGGGTCCCGCGCCACCTGGTGGGCGGAGAAGTACCGCAGGACGAGGTCGAGCGGACGGCCGTGCAGGTAAAGCCGTCCGTCCCTCTCCTTCACCTGGTCCACTTCGCCGATGAGCAGCTCGATGCCGTACCGCTTCATCGACTCCTGGAAGGAGCGATGGAGCGACTCGTACGCCGCCATACCGTCGACGGCCTCGAGCGTGGCGACGACGGGCGCCTCCTTCTGCGTGGCCTGGACGAACTGCCGCGCGATGGCCGCCGGGGTGTCGACGGTGGAAAGGCCGTGCTCCTCGGCGAACGCGGCGAACTCCCCGTGGCCGAGCAGGCAGCGGTTGACCTCGCTCATGTCGACGCCGCCCAGCTCGCTGCCGATGTTGAACTCCAGCAGCCGGAACCGCGAGCCGTCGTCGTAGAGGTCGGCCCGTCCCCACAGGACCGGATCCCCGTCGAACCGCGTCATGAGATCGGTGCGACGCGCGTCCGCTCCGACGGCGGCGCAGAACGCGCGGCGGTCGCCGTCGAACAACCGGTCCGGAAGCGACGTCATCAGCCGGAACAGACCGGCGAGGTCGTCCGCCGCCTGGCGCGTCCGCGCCTCGGACGACAGCAGCGGCCGCGTCGCCAGGTACCTGCCCCACGCCTTCCCGAACGCGGGCGGGAACCCGACCTCCGACACGACGTCGCGCAGGGGCCCCTCGGCGGCCGCCGCCATGTACTTCGCGGTGACCATCAGGCGGTCCCCTCCACGTCCACGACCAGGTCCTTCTCGATCTTGCGGATGGCCTCGCGGTCGGCGTAGATCTGCTCGGAGTCCTCGTGGGCGAGGATGATGTAGCCCATCGTCATGCTGGCGAACAGGTCCGTGCTGGCGTCGACGCGATCGCCGGTGCTCACCAGGTGCACCGGCGAGTGGTAGCTGGGCAGGTCGCGCGCCTGGTCGTAGATCTCGGCATTGCGCACGATCCCGGTGGAGTGCGACATGAGGAACACGGCCATGACGTTGCGGCGCAGGGTGTAGCCGGGGGGCATCTGCGGGCCGAGGCCGCGGCACACGTCCACGATCCTCGTGACCTGGCTCTCCCCGGTGGCGATCTCGGTCACCGCGGGGTTGCCCGCTCCGGCCAGCCGTGCGTTGACCTCCAGCAGGCGCGGCCCGTCCGGGGTCATCATGATCTCGGTGTGCGCCGCCCAGTTGCGCAGCCCCACCGCGTCCAGCGCGGCGAGCCCGTAGTCGATCAGCTCGCCGTAGGCGCCGGTGTCGTAGGGGAGCCACTCGACGTAGTCGTACACGGCGATGCCCTCGCCGAACGGCACCCGCCGGTACCGGATGATGTCGGTGATGGAGTGCCGGCCGTCGTGGCTGACGGTGTCGATGGCGTACTCGGTGCCGGTCATCATCTCCTGGACGAGGACCTCCTCGGCCAGCACGTCCAGCTTGTCGCGGGTGCCGAGCATCGCCGTGAACTGCTCGCGCCACCCCTGCCCTCCGGGGGCGCGGCTGACCCCGACGGTGCCGGCGCTCGTCGGCGGCTTGACGACGAGGTCCTTTCCGGCGAGGCCCTCGCGCTCGATCCAGGCGGCGACCTCGTCGGGATCGGCCGTGGAGATCTGCCGGGGGACGGGCAGCCCCGCCTTCGCGAGGGCCTGGTGCATGAGGTACTTGTGCCGCCGGGCGTCGACCAGCTTCGCGACGTTGGAGAACTCCGGGGCGAGGGCGTCCGAGCACTCCTGCGCGAGCCGCAGTGCCGCCTCGACCCCCGGGATGACCGCGATCGGCTTCAGCGCGCCGAGCCGGGCGATCGTCTCCGCCATGTCACCGTGGTGGTTGATGACCGCGTCGTAGTTGCCGGGGTCGTGGGAGGAGTGCAGCGGGGCGAGCGCGGGCCCCGTGTAGTCCATCAAGGCCACCGGGCTGAACCCCGCCTCCCGGAGCGCGGGAGCGACCATCGCCGCCGAGGTGAAGGGCCGCACGATCGCGACGACTGGCTTGTCCATGGTGGTCACCTTCTGTTTCGGTCGTTCGGTTCGTTGTGCGGCGCCCGTCCTCGCGGTGCGGCCGCCGCCGGTGACGTGCGCCTCAATCGCCGGCCTCGGCCGCCCCGGCCGGCTCCAGGGCGGGCTCGGGCTCCTGCGCCGGGCGGCGCCGCGCCAGCCCGGCGCCCGCGGCGACGGCCGCGGCGCCCACCAGCCCGAACGCCCCGGTCAGCACCCAGACGCCCGAGCCCCACGCATGCCAGGCCGCTACCCCGATCATGGGGCCGACGGCGTAGCCGACCTGCTGGGGGATCGTCGCCGCCGCGATGTAGCGGGCGCGCAGCGCGGGCGGTGCCACGAGGCCGGGGTAGGCCATCATTGACGGAGCCGCGATGATCTCCCCGAACGTCCACACGACCGTCGCGAGGAGGAGCAGGGCGACGGGCGTGGGGCCGGTGTAGATCAGGTGGCCGACGCCCAGCATCGCCATGCCGAGCGCCATCGGCACCCCGATGGGCAACCGCTGGAGCCACTTGGACAGCAGCACCTCGAAGGCGATGACGATGCCCCCGTTGACGGTCAGCAGCATCGCGAACATCCGCTCGTCATGGCCCGAGCCCGTCACGAACAGCGGCAGGGCGGCCGACGACTGGATGTAGGTCATGGCGGTGAGGAAGAGGCCGAGCACGACGAGCATGAACCGCCGGTCGGCCAGCACCTGCCCGTAGCCGGCGCGCTCCCCGCCGGAGCCGCCGCCCCCGGTCTCGGGCTCGGCGTCCGACCGCAGCGCCACGTAGGCGATCACGCCGAACGCCAGCGACGTCGCCGCGTCCACGTAGAACAGCGCGTGATAGGACGCGTAGGTCAGCAGCAGCGCGGCGCCCATCGGGCCGACCGTCGAGCCGACGTTGAACGTCAGCCGCAGCACCGAGAAGACCATCACATGCCGGTCCTTCGGCGTCAGCTCCACGACCCACGCCATCGCCGCCGGCCGGTACGCCGTCGCGGTCAGCCCCGCTCCCCCGGCGACGAGAGCGCCGACCCACATGTTCGGCACGTGCACGAGGGCCGCGGTGAGCACCGCCGTGCCCGCCATCGAGCCGACGATGACCCAGCGGTACCCGACACGGTCGGCGGCCGCGCCGCCCACGGCCGACCCGGAGATCCGTCCGATCATGAGCGCGGTCAGCACGACGCCGCTCTCCCACGCGCTGAACCCCTCGCCGGTCAGAAACAGCACGAGGAACGCGTTGAGGAACGCCGCCAGGTTGCTGACCAGGTTCCCGAGGACCAGGATCCGGACCGTCCCGCTCATCTCGCGCAGCGTCGCGAGGATCGTCGGGTGCTCCGCGGACGTCATGGTGCCTGCTCCAGCGGGGTGCCCTCGAAGGTGAAGTACCGCCCGGCGTCCGGGACGGCGGCGCGGGTCCGCTCCAGCGTCTCCCCGACCGCGATCACGTAGCCGCAGCGGGCCAGCCCGTTCGGAGGCAGCCGCACCTGCATGCCCGGCTGCACGGCGAGCTCGACCTCCGCGACCGGCGGGCGCATCAGCTCCCTGTGCGCGGTCGCCGAGGTGATCTCCATGTCGTGCGGCGGATAGCCGAACCGGATGGAGGCCGCCCTGCGCGGCTTCGGGAACGCCACGGCCGGCGCACGGCGCGCCTGCACGTCGGCGGCGGCCAGCGGCCCGTCGACACCGGACGTCAGCAGGCCGAGGTAGGGGATCATCCCCCCGCCGAGCCGGACGTTGATCTCGATGACGTGCTTCGCGCCGTCCGGGGTGAGCTTGAACTCGATGTGCGTGTACCCGTCGGCGAACCCGACCGCCGCGTGGACGCGGGTCAGCATGTCGTGGAAACCGGTGTCGGACAGCAGCGGGTCGTTCGCGTCGACGTCGTGGCCGATCTCCTCGAACGCCAGGGTGCCGCTGCCGCCGAGAACCTTGCGCGCCACGATGAGCGGCGTGCACTCCCCCTCGAACAGGACGCACTCGACGGAGATCTCCGGGCCGTCGAGGAACTCCTCGACGATCACGTAGTCGTCGAACTGGCGGATGCCGCCCATCCGCGTCCGGTCGGTGAGCGCGAACGCGGCGTCCAGGTCCTCGGGCCCCTCCACCTTGCTGAGGCCGAGGCTGCCGCCGAGGTTGCGCGGCTTGACGATGAGCGGGTAGCCGATCTCGCCGGCGAACGCCCGCGCCTCCTCCAGCGACGACACGGCGCGGGACGCGGGCTGCGGGAACCCGGCGTCCCGCAGCGCCTCCCGGGTCGCGGACTTGTCCCGGCACCGCGCGACCGCGCCCGGGTCGAGGACGGCGAACCCGAGCGCCGCGCTGAGGTGCGCGGACGTCTCGATGTAGACCTCGTCGTAGCAGAACACCCCGGCGACCTCGTGGACGCGGGCCACGTCGCGGGCCGCCGCCGTGAGCTTTTCCAGGTCGAGGCAGTCGACGACGGTGTGCCCGGCGATGTAGGGCTCCTCCCAGCTCGCCGGGGACGGGTTGAGCAGCCAGAGCCGGTACCGCTGCGACACCGACTCCAGGATGTACTCGCGGTAGACCCAGTAGCTGCTCGCGACCAGGAGAAGGAGCGGACGCTCGCCGCCCGCGGGCGGGTCATACGACATACGGACCTCGATCGCAGGTAGTCAGGAGAAGTAGTCCTCGGGCCCGCCGCGGCGGCGGACGTCGAGGGTGGCGCAGTGGAAGCCGCCGCCGAAGGTGTTGACCGTGCGGAACGGGACGGGGATGGGGGTGAACCCCTCCTTCTCCAGCACCCGCAGCAGCTCGGTCTCCCGCGCCTCGACGAAGATCCGTTCCTGGTCGAGCATCAGGGTGTTCATGGCGATCCACCGGCTGCAGAAGTACATCGTCTGGTCGGCGGGGATGGCGGGCTCGGGGCAGACCACCGTGTCCCAGCCGGCGAACATCTCCGGGAGTTCGGGCACCCGCTCGGGATTGACCAGCACCCGGCCGGGGCGCAGCGGGACGAACGTGGCGTTCATGTGCATCGGGTGGTCGTCGGCGAACGCGACCTCGTGCACCCGGAACTCGCCGCCGAGCAGCCGCCGCACCCACTCGATGCCGAACCGGTTGGTGACGTGGCTGCGCTGGACGAGGATGTCGCGTCCGAACCGCATGAAGTCGCCCGCGTCCACGATGGGCTCGAACTCGGTGATGACCGATGTGGCGTCCGGGAACGGGTCCTCCAGGGACATGGTCTCCGGCTTGGCCGCGGCGTAGCCGGGGTTGAAGGACTCGTCGGTGAGCTGCGGCTTCGGCGCGGCGACCCAGCGGGCGCCGCGCCGGAAGTAGTCCTTGAAGATCGTCCGGAACGGGTGGGTGGCGAAGTAGTACGACCGCCAGCCCATCGTCGCCTCGACGATCTGGTCGCCGGCGACCAGCGCGATGTCGCGGGGGAAGGTGTGCGACGAGCCGCCGGTGGACGTCCAGCCGGCGGTCCCGAACGGGCGCGACTGGTCGACCGGGTCGGGGCGCCGGACCGTCACGCCCTCGCCCTCGAGGATCGACACGAACCCCTCGAGCTCCTCGCGGGCCGCCTCGACCTGCTCCTGCGGGAAGCCGCCACCGCCGTTGCGCCGGTAGAAGTCCCACGCCTCGGGCGGGACGGTCGCCTCGATCGCCGGATGCCACGGCGGGACGGCGGCGCCGTCGATGACGCCGACGATCACCTCTTCCAGCGGGTCCCACTCGTTGTAGGAGCCGACCGGTGAGGACGGCCCGGCCTGCGGTGCGGTCTCAGTCATCGAGGGGCGTCCTTTCGACGGAACGAACGGTGACCCGGGCCTCGGGCGAGGCGGCCTTCACGCCGTGCAGGCGGCCGCGCGGCACCAGCAGCACGTCGCCCGTGCCGAGCCGGTGCGGGTGGTCGGTCGCCCACGCGTACACGTCCACCTCGCCGCTCGTGACCTCCACGAGCCGGTCGGAGTCGTACACGCCGGTACAGAAAGGGCTGTCCGGACGGAGCATGCTCGTCTCGGCGTCGTCCAGTGCGGAGGACGCCAGTGCGGCGCCCGCCTCGGTGTGCCGGTCGAGGTTGTCGGCCCAGGCGATCTGCGCCCGGAAGTCTGCGTCGCCCAGGCGCAGCAGGAGCTTGGTGTCCTCGATGCCGCGCACCAGTTCGGGGATGACCAACTCACCGTGGGCGCGGGCCAGGCCGAGCAGCAGGTTCTCGTAGGTCATCCGCCCGTGGTGGACGTCGATGTGCGCGTGCTCGTCGCAGTACTTGGCGTCCACGCGGTCGCCGTAGACGGCGCGGAGCATGGCGCCGGTGTCGGCGAACCCCTGCGCGAACAGCCACTCCAGGTACGTCACCGCGGCCATGTAGCGGAACATGCCGCGGTGGTCCTCGGTGAGCCAGTTGAAGTAGTTCACCCCGACCAGGGAGCTGGTCAGGTAGAAGTTCCAGTAGGCGTGCAGGTCGGTGCGCAGCCCGACGCTGGCCAGCATCTCCTTGAAGATCGTGCTGTGCTTGGCGCCGTAGACCCCGTACCCGAACTCGTCGTTGAAGATCTTGAAGAGCTCGGACTGCTCGACGCCGTAGGAGCCGCCGAGGTTGCGCGCCATCGCCGACGCCTCGGTCAGCGCGTCCAGGGCGAGCTGTATGAGGTGCAGCGCCGCGGCCTCCTCCGGCTGCCGGCACTCGGTGATCAGCCGCATGGTGCCGGTCACCTCGGCCGCGGCGTCCACCGCCGGGTTGCTCCCGGTCATGTCGGCGGGCGCGCCTGCCCCGCTGACCTCGGTGAGGAAGTACGCCTGTAGCTCGTCCAGCGTCCGCACCGGCGGGACGGTGACGGCGTCGTCCAGGAAGGAGTAGGCGTACCGCTCCAGGCCCGGACGGACGGCGTCGCGCAGGGCCCGGACCTCGTCGCCGTAGAAGAGGCCGAAGTCGTCCTTCGCGGAGGCCAGCCCGGCGGGTGGCAGCAGGATCATGTCGCTCTCGTAGGCGTTGCACAGCACGCGCCCCGCGATGAGCTGACCGGCGCCGAGGAACTCCGCCTCCGTCGCCGGGACGGAGAAGTCCCGGAGGCCGGCGCCCGGCGGGCCGATCGGCCGCCGGAACGGGTTGCCCTCGATGTAGACCTCGGGACCCGGCCGGAAGATCCGTTGCGAGCAGTAGGCGGCGAGGGCGCTCGCCGCCGCGGGCGTCGGCGCCGTACCCGTCGTCACCATGCGGGTGACCGGGGTGCCCGGCGTCACCGTGCCTGTCGCCTCCGTGGCGGCGGTCACGCGACCACCTCCTCGGGCCCCACCTCGAAGCGGACGCACTCGCCGTCGTGGGCCGCGACCAGCGAGAGCGGCAGGTCCGGCTGGACATGCACCGGAAGCGGCAGGCACTGGATCGCCTGCTTCCAGTGCGAGTCGCCGTCGGGCCCGTTGTCGACCACGATTCCCGGCAGGAGCTCCATCTCGAACCAGAAAGCGACCGCGTGCATCGTGCCCGCCGCCGTGGGCCGGACCGTCAGCGCCGTGCGCTGGGGCCGCGCGTCCGCGGTGTAGAAGTCGAACTCGAACACCGTCGTCGGCTCCGACAGCGTCCGGTGCTCGTGCTTGGCCAGCCGGGAGTCGAAGTACTCCAGCGTGGACAGCCCGTTGAAGGGCGCGAGGTCGAACCCGTACAGCTTGCCGACGTGGTTCTTGCGGTGCAGCGGCTCGCTCTCGATCAGCTGCGCGATGATCCGCCCCCGCGACGGCATGATCGTCGCGTTCGGGGCGAGGAGGTGCTCGCGGGCGTGCGCGATCGTGCCGAGGATGCCCTCGCCGAGCAGCCCGCAGTCGACGATCTCGGTGACCAGCAGGTCGGCGCGCCTCGGCAGGTCGCCGGGCACCGTCATGCGGGTGGACATCTTCGACACGACGCTGACCGCGTCGTCGTACCCGGCCACCCGGACCACCCGCGCGGCCGTCTCGGCGACGGACGGCTGACCCTCGCAGGCCACGACGTCCCGTGCCCCGGCTCGGGCCGCCATCATCGCGAGCAGGCCCGACCCGGCGCCGATGTCGAGGACCATCGCGTCCGGGGCGGCCTCCACCGCCTGCCGGATCGCCCGGTCGTACAGCTCGGCGCGCTCCTCGTCGTGCAGCATCTCCCAGTGCCAGCGGGGCACCGTGCGCCGGACGGCCCGGTTGCGGCCGATCACGGCCTCCTGGTTGCCCGCGTCCATGCCGAGGATGAGCTCGAAGGCCCTGGCGGCGTCCTCGTAGCGGCCCTGGTGGTGCAGTTCGCGCCCCCACTTCAGGAACTCGCCGAGCTCCAGTCCGTCGCGGATCTCGGCGACCGCGCCCTGCGTCTGCGGCTGTGCGCTGTTCATCGGCTCTCGGCCCCTTCGTCGTGGGTCGGGTCGGGCGGCAGGTTGGCGAGGATCTCCTTGTGGATGACCGAGACGGGGGCGTCGTCCTCCGGCAGGACGACCACGGCCTCGTCCCCGCTGCGCACCATCGGCAGGCAGGAGCGCTTCACGGCGGCGACACCGACCTTGGTGCCGTGCCACGGGCAGCTGAGCCTCCGCCCGTCCGGGGTGCGGCGGGCAAGGCTGAGCGGGCCGCCGCGGTGCGGGCAGTGGTCGCGGACGAGCAGCGAACGTTCGCCCTCGTGGAGGACGAAGTAGCGGTCGTGGCCGACCATCACGGTGTTGTGCCGGCGCAGATCCATCACGATGACGCGGGCCATCGGCTCCTCTTGTCTTTCGGGCGCGGCCGGTGACGGGCGGGGACGGCACTTGGGCATGGCGCAGTCAGGCGGGGCGGGAGAGACGGGAGTCTTGGTGGGAGAGCGGAGAGCGGAGAGGCGTCAGGCGGGGGTTGTGGCGGGTGTTGTGGCGGGGGTCACGGTGTGGAGGAGGCAGGCGGTTTCCGGCGTCACCGGCCGGATCCCGTAGAGGCGCCCGGCGGGGATCAGCAGGGCCTCGCCGCGCGCCAGCCGTTCGGGCGGTCCGGTGGGCGTCGTGACGAGGTCCGCCTCGCCGCGTTCCACCTCCAGGACGATGTCGCCGTCGTGGGTGCGCGTCCCGAACGAGCTCTCGGGGGTCAGCACGACGCGCCGCGGCGCTTCGGACCCGGTCCGCGCCGAACCGGCGAGTTCCCGGTGCCGGGGGAGGTCGTCCGACCAGCGGATCTGCGCCGCGGTGTCGTCCTCGAACCAGCCGCCGATCAGCCGCGCCTCCGCGACGCCGCGCAGCAGCTCGGGGACGACCCGCGGGCCGTGCCGCCCGGCGAGGGCCAGCAGCACCTGGTCGCGGGTGATGCGCCCGTGGTGCTCGTCGATGTGCGCGTGCTCGTCGCAGTAATGCAGATCGACGGTGTCGCCGAATATGCCGCGGAAGACCTTGACCATCTCGACGAAGGCGGGCGCGAAAACGGCTTCGGCATAGGTGACGGCGCCCGCGTAGCGGAAGAACTTCGCATGGTCGCGCGACAGGTAGTAATAGTAGTTGTTCGTCGCCAGCGGACCGGCCAGATAGAAGTTCCAGTACGCATGAACATGGGTCGCCATGGCGCGGCTGCGCAGCATTTTGGCGAAGATCGTGGTGTGCTTGGCGTCGTAGACCCCGTAGCCGAATTCATCGATGAAGATCTTGAATAGGGCGGACTGCTCGGGCCCGTAGGCGCCGGCGAGATTGCGCGACATCGCGGAGGCCTCGGTGAGGCCGTCCAGCGCGAGCTGCACCAGGTACAGGTCGGCGGCGGTGCGCCTGTCGCGGGCGCCGGCGATGGCGGTCAGTGCGGGCGACGGCCCGGCGGCGGCCTCGTCCACGACGTGCTGGAAGTAGGCCTCCAGTACCTCGGGCGTGGCGGCGCCGCTGACGTCCACCGCCTCGTCGAGGCAGCCGAACGCGAAACGTTCCAGCGCCGAGGCCGAGGTCTCCCGGAGTTCTTTCAGCTGCGGCCCGTAGAAAAGGTCGAAATCTTCGTACAGCCCGTCGAGCCCCTGTTCGGGGAGGAGCACCGTCTCGGCCTCGTAGTAGGTGCCGAGCAGCCGGTGTGCGGCGAGGGAGCGATGGGCCGACCACTCCCCGGGCCCCGGCGGCCGGTCGAAGTCGGACTCGGCCAGCGAACCGGGCACGAGCATGCGGCGATAGGGGTTGCGTCCGTGGACGACCTGGGCGTCACCACGGAACAGCGGATGACCGGCGAACGCCAGGATCCGCTTTCCGAAGGTGCCGCCGGCGCGGGTGGCGGCAGGGGCCGCCTCTGGTTGAACTGTCATTAACTTGTACCGTTCACCTGACTACTTCGAGGGTCGGGTGTAGCTGGAGGCGTGCGCGGCCGATTGTGTCGGCCAGGGTCACTAAGAACGGCTTCTATTTGTTGGCGGGGTGAACAAACGCTGCGGGGTGGATTTGGCCTCTCACGATCGGTAAGCGGCCGCTTCCTGTTGACGCGGGGCAGATTAACAAAGGCCTGGGCCGCCGATCAATGATCGAGCTGGAACTTTGTGTCAAACGGTCGGCATTCCTGGTTTGCCGCCGAACGTTTCGGTCGCGACCGAAATGATCTTGCGGGCATCGGGGCCGACCGGCGCGGGCGCTCGTCCGCGCGCCCTGGGGGCGTGCTGACCTCGCCGCCCCGCCGGCGGCCCGCCGGCACCCGCCGGCCCTTGCCGGACGCAACACGCCCTTGACATCGATGACCTCGATCGGTCAGAAAACTCCGGGGACACTCCCCGGTTCGGGACTGTAACCGGACGGTAACCTCAGGCCGGGCCCGGAAGCGGGCCGAAGGCCGACCCCGTCCAACCGCGTTCCTGGGCGGGGGGCGCATCCAGACTCCGGGCAGGGAGCACACAGACGCGGCGGGTTCCGCGGCCGGGCCGTCCGCGACGCGTCCGCCGGAGGGCAGGTCCTTCCGGCGGAAGGTCAGGCGCCTGCGGTGGTGCGGAAGGTGCGCCGGTAGGCGGACGGGGAGGTCCGCATCGTCCGGGCGAAGTGGTGCCGGAACGTCGCCGGGCTCTCGAAGCCGACCGCCGCGCCGACCTCCTCGACCGGCGCGCCGCCCTCCTCCAGCAGCGGGAGCGCGGCCAGCACGCGCTGGCCTACCACCCAGCGCAGCGGGCTCGTCCCGGTCCGCAGCTGGAAGCGCCGCAGGAACGTGCGGGGCGCGAGGCACGCCTCCCGCGCCATCCGGCCCACCGTGATCGGCTCGGCGAGATGGTCGAGAGCCCACGCCATGGCCCGCGCGATCGGGTCGTCCTCCCCCGGCGGGACCACCGCCGCCTCCACGAACTGCGCCTGCCCGCCGTCCCGGTGCGGCGGGACGACCAGGCGCCGTGCCACCGCGTTGGCGACCCGGGCGCCGTGGTCCTTGCGGACGAGGTGCAGGCACATGTCGAGCCCCGCCGCGCTGCCCGCCCCGGTGAGCACGTCGTCGCCGTCCACGTAGAGGACGTCGGGCGTCACCCGGACGTCCGGGTAGCGGCGGCGCAGCAGGTCGGCGTACCGCCAGTGCGTGGTGGCCTCCCGCCCGTCCAGGAGCCCGGCGGCGGCCAGGGCGAAGGCGCCGGAGCAGATCGACACCACACGGGCGCCCCGCGCGTGCGCCTCGCGGAGGGCCGCGACGACCTCGGGCGTCGGGTCCCCGTGGACGTCGGGCACGGCGACGACGAGCACCGTGTCCGCCGACGCGAAAGCGTCCAGGCCGTGCTCGGCCGACATCGTGAAACCGCCCACCGCCCGCATCGGGCCGCGCTCCTGCGAGCAGACCCGCAGGTCGTACCAGGGGACCCGCAACTCGGGCCGGGGCAGCCCGAACACCTCGACGACGGTGCCGAGCTCGAACGGCGCCATTCCGTCGAACACCAGCACCGACACCGTGTGCCGGCGGGACGGGGAGACGAGGTCCATGGCGAGATCTTAGCGATAGACGGCATTCGCGCCACTTCCGGACAGTTCACCGGCACCGGAGGATGAGGTGGCCACGAGAGAGTTCTCACGTTCCGAAGGAGCCCGCAGATGAACACGGTCACCGCTCCCGCCGCCACCGCCGAAGAGGCGCTGCGGCACTTCGCCGCCCGCCTGGCCTTCGAGACGGACGTCTCGGACGTAGCCACCCAACTCGCCGAGGGGACGCCCGGTCTCGTGGTCGTCGACACCCGGAGCGCCGAGAGCTGGGCGCAGGGCCATGTCCAGGGCGCCGTCCACCTGCCCACGGCCGAGATCGCCGAGCGCGGCGCCGCGGTCGTCCCCGCGGACGCGACCGTGGTCGTCTACTGCTGGGGGCCCGGCTGCAACGGTGCACAGAAGGCGGCGCTGGAGTTCGCGAAGCTCGGCCGCCCGGTCAAGGAGATGCTCGGCGGGTTCGAGTACTGGGCGCGGGAGGGCTACCCCGTGGAAACCGGTGGCGGCGCCGTCACGCGGCGTTCCCCCGACCCGCTCACCGCCCCCGTCGACGGCGTTTCGTGTGCATGCTGAGCATGGAGTGACGAATGTTCCTTCCGGGACGGGGCATAAGGTCGTCCCCCGACGACGTTAGACTCTAGGTATCAATCTTCGGCGCCGACGCTGGCGCCAGGCTCGTCCTTGCAGGCCACGCCCACAGAGGTGCCTCCCGAGACGTGCCCCCCTCTCGGAAGGTAATGCGTGACCACAGCTGCCGCTGCACAGAACCCGACCATGCCCGCCATCGCGGACGAGGAAAAGGTTCCCACCTTCGCCGAGCTCGGCCTTCCGGCCGTGCTGGTGAGCGCCCTGGTCCGCCAGGGCATCGAAGCCCCGTTCCCGATCCAGGCCGCCGCGATCCCCGACATCATGTCGGGCCGCGACGTCCTCGGGCGCGGTAAGACCGGTTCCGGCAAGACCCTGGCGTTCGGGCTGCCGCTCCTGGCCCGCCTCTCCGGCCGCAAGGCCGCCGCCAAGCGCCCCCTGGCGCTGATCCTCGTCCCGACCCGCGAGCTCGCCCAGCAGGTGCAGACCAACCTGGAGCCGCTCGGCCGCGGGCTCGGCCTGCGCTTCAAGACCGTCATCGGCCAGACCTCGATGTTCAAGCAGATCGACGCGCTGCGCCGCGGCGTCGAGGTGCTCGTGGCGACCCCGGGCCGCCTCAAGGACCTGATGCGGCAGGGCGCCTGCGACCTGTCCGACGTCGAGATCGCCGTCCTCGACGAGGCCGACCACATGGCCGACATGGGCTTCCTGCCCGACGTCACCGACATCCTCGACTCCGCCAAGCCCGGCGGGCAGCGGCTGCTGTTCTCCGCGACCCTCGACAAGGACGTCGACGTCCTGGTCAGGCGGTACCTGAACGAGCCGGTCACGCACGCGATCGGCCCGGTGGACGAGTCCGTCGCCACCATGGACCACCACCTCCTGCTCGTGGCGCCGAAGGAGAAGAGCGCCATCACGGCCGAGATCGCCAACCGCGAGGGCCGGACGATCCTGTTCGCCCGCACCAAGCACGGCGTCGACCGGCTCGCCAAGCAGCTCACCCAGGCGGGCGTCCGCGCCGCGGGCCTGCACGGCGGCAAGAGCCAGGGGCTGCGCACCCGCACCCTCGCCGAGTTCCGCGAGGGCACCATCAGCGTGCTGGTCGCCACCGACGTCGCCGCCCGCGGCATCCACGTCGACGACGTGTCCCTGGTGATGCACGTCGACCCGCCGGCCGACCACAAGGACTACATGCACCGCGCCGGGCGCACCGCCCGGGCCGGGGAGCGCGGCACCGTCGTCACGCTCGTCCTGCCGCACCAGGTGCGCTCCACCTCGGCGATGACGCGCCGCGCCGGCATCAACGCCCCGCGGACCCGGGTCACCACCGGCGACTCCGAGCTGGTCAAGCTGACCGGCGCCCGGCAGCCGTCCGGCATTCCGATCGAAGAGCCGATCATCCCCGAGCGTCCCGCGCGCCGCGAGGGCGGCCGGGGCCGTCCGGGCGGCCGCGGCCGCGGCCGCGGCCCGCGCACCTTCGACCGCGAGGGCGGCAACCGCCGTCAGGGCGGCGAGGGCGGGCGCGGCGAGCACCGGTCCTACTCCTCCGGCGAGCGCCGCGGCGGCGGTCCCCGGACCACCGGCGGCTCGCACGGCAACCGCCGGGGCGCCTCCTACGGGGGCGACCGCCGGACCGCCCGCACCAGCTGACCGACACCGGAAGAGCCCCGCACGCGAGTGCGGGGCTCTTCCGCGTTCTCCGGCCCGGACGGCGAGCCGGTCAGCCGGCTTCCTCGCTCAGGACGTCCCCGTCGCGGGCGGCGGACTCGGCGCGCAGCCTGTCCTGGAGGATCTGGAGGCCCTCCAGGCCGTCCACCGAGAGGGCCGCGAGCTCGTCCAGGGACATGAGGGGGTCGGTGCGCAGGGGCGGCTGCCAGCCGTTCTCCTTGTCGTGGCTGCGCAGGACCTTGGCGGGGACGCCGCCGATGACCGAGTGGTCGGGGAACTCGCCGCGGACCACGGCGCCCCCGGCCACGGCGACGTTGCGGCCGAGGCGGGTGCCGGGCAGGATGATCGCCCCGGTGCCGATCCAGCAGCCGTCCCCGATGACGACCGGGTTGTTCTCCGGCCACTGCCGCCCGATCGGGGTGTGCAGGTCGCCGTAGGTGTGGTTCTGGTCGGTGATGTAGACGTTCGGCCCGGTGAAGACGTCGTCGCCGATGTCGATGGACTGGTGGCCGACGATGTGGGTGCCGCGGCCGAGCGAGCAGCTCGCGCCGATCCGGACGATGACGTCCGGCCCGAGGTCGAGGCCCGGCACGAAACCGGCGGAAATGGTGACGTGCGTGCCGACCAGAGTGTGGTCGCCGATCGAGATCCAGGGCTCGCCGTAGATGGCGCCGGTCGGGAACCCGATGCAGGCGCCCTCGCCCAGATGGGCGAACCGGCGGCGGCCCGGAGTGTGCGGGGTGATCTCACCGTGCCGCTGGATCCACGCCCAGCCGCGGTGCACCGCCGTGTGGACGCCCTGGCGCGCCCGCTGCCTCGCGCGGGCCGCCAGTACCTGCCGGAGGGGGCGTTTCGGCGACATGGCGTTCACCGTACCGGTTGGTAGCCCCCGGTGGCCGCACGGGGACGGGGAAGGGCCCGGCCGTGTGCGGCCGGGCCCTTCCCTTCCCCTGTGCGCTCAGTGCGGCGAATGCACCTGGCCGTCGACGTCGGCACCGCTGACCGTCATGGAGTCGGCCGAGGTGGCGTTGTGCGCCTGCTCACCCGATCCCTTGGCCATGTCGCGGATCGTGCCGCGCCGCGTCGCCACGGCGCCGGCCACTCCGACGGCGGCGACCACCCCCATCATCGCCATGAGGGCGCCGCGCCCGGGCTTGGCGGACCGCTTCGGCGGCTCCACCCGTCCGGCGACGTCGCTCAGGAACGTGCTCACCCGCGGGGCGAGCCCGGTCTCCACATACCGGGCCGCCTGCCGGAGCCTCGGTGCGCTCCATCCGCGGACGACCAGCACACGTTCGTTCGCGATGGGGCCGATCCGCTCGGCCGCGACGGCGGCGTTCTGCCGCCACATGTCGGCGCCCTGGCGGGCCGCCTCCTGGACGCGGCCGAACCGGCCGGCGACCTCGTCCTGCGGCTTGCGGCGGATACTGATCATTAGGGACACGCTAACCTCCCTGTTTGCGAGGTCCTGACAGGCAGCCTTCCCAGCGAACGAAAGGTAAACACCGGAGGCGTGATGAAGTGTTCACGTACGGTGATGTGTTCGGGCGGCGCCGAGACCGCGCAGTGGACGGTACAGAACCCATCTCAAGAGGAGGCGGCCACCGTGGCCAACGAGATCTTCGCGACCCTCAACACGTCGCTGGGCAAGATCGTGATCCAGCTCTACCCGGAGCAGGCGCCCGAGACGGTGGCGAACTTCGTCGAGCTGGCGGAGGGCACCCGCACCTGGACCGACCCGCGCACGGGCCAGAAGTCGGACCAGCCGCTCTACAACGGGACGATCTTCCACCGGGTCATCGACCAGTTCATGCTCCAGGGCGGCGACCCGCTCGGCACCGGCACCGGCGGTCCCGGCTACCAGTTCAAGGACGAGTTCCACCCCGACCTGAAGTTCAACCGCCCGTACCTGCTGGCGATGGCGAACGCCGGGCCCGGCACCAACGGCTCCCAGTTCTTCATCACGCTGAGCGTCGCGCACACCCAGCACCTGACCGGCCAGCACACCATCTTCGGCAAGGTCATCGAGGGCACCGACGTCGTCGACCGGATCGGCAAGGTTCCGACCGGGCGTATGGACCGTCCGAAGGAGGACGTCGTCATCGAGTCGGTGACGATCGAGCGCCGTTAGTCGTTGGTCAAGGTGAGACCCCGTGACGGGTAAGAGCCGTAACGTTACGGCCCTACGGAGCCGCTGATGAGCACAGACCAGAGTCCCGCCCCCGAGACCTCGGTGCCGACCTGCTACCGGCACCCGGGTCGCGAGACGTACGTGCGCTGCACGCGCTGCGACCGTTTCATCTGTCCCGACTGCATGCGGGACGCAGCGGTCGGGCACCAGTGCGTGGAGTGCGTCGCCGAGGGCAACCGCGGGGTCCGCAAGGCGGTTCCCCGAACCGTCCTCGGTGCGCGGGGCCCGGCGTCAGCCGTGCCGGTCGTCACCTACACGCTGATCGGCCTGTGCGTCGCGGCGTATCTCGCCGAGCTGGCGTCCTGGCGCGTGGTCTGGGAGTTCATGATGCTCGGCCGGGGCGTGCTGCCGGGCGGCGAGGTCGGCGGGGTCGCCGAGGGCGAGTGGTACCGGCTGTTCACCACGATGTTCCTGCACCAGCGCGGCGGATCGTTCGGCATCACCCACATCCTGTTCAACATGTGGGCGCTGTGGGCCGTCGGTCCCGCGCTGGAGCAGGTGCTCGGGCGGTGGCGCTTCCTCACCCTGTACCTGCTGTCGGGGCTCGGCGGCTCGGTGCTGCTGTACCTGGTCGGTGCCCCGCAGGACTCGGCGGTCGGCGCGTCCGGCGCCATCTTCGGCCTGTTCGGGGCCTACTTCGTGATCGGCCGCAGGCTCGGCGGGCCGGTCGGCCCCATCGTGGTGCTGCTGGTGATCAACCTGGTGATCACGTTCTCGGTGCCGGGGATCTCGTGGCAGGGCCACGTCGGCGGCCTCGCGGTGGGGGCGGCGCTGGCCGCGGCCTACGCCTACGCGCCTGAGGCGCGGCGCCGGCTGGTCCACGTCGCGGCGCCGCTGGTCGTGCTGGCGCTCCTCGCGGGGCTCGTGATCCTCAGGACGGCCGAGCTGAGCCCGGCGGTGTAGCCGCGGGTGCGGACGCCGCCCGCGCGCCCGGCCACCCGGCCCGCACGCGGCGGCGTCCGCGCTCCGGCGCCTGTGGAAACCCCCTGTGGAAAACCTGGGGAAAGGCGCGGTGAGCGATCCTCAACCTGTGGATAACTCGCGATCAGCGCCAGCGGGTCGAAAGGATCACACCGAGGATGATCGCCGTGAAGCCGATCCCCAGGTTCCAGTTGTGCAGGTCGGTCATGAACGGCACATCCGTACCTGTGCTGGCCGTCACGTAGAAGACGGCGATCCAGATCAGGCCGACGAGCCACAGCCCGACCATGGTCGGCACGAGCCAGCGCGGGCTGACCTCGGGCGCCTTGGACTTCTGCGGGGGCGTGTAGACGGCCTTCTTGCGCACTTTGGACTTGGCCACGGTGGGATCGATCTCCTCGGGCGTCCGGCGGCCGGAGCGCCGGGCCGCGCTTGGGTGGTTTGTCGGTTAGCGTAGTCGCTGGTGAGCAGCGTACGGCGTCCAGCGTGGGGAAGCATCATCCCAGTTCTCACGCTCCTTGCGGGAACCCTGTTCGCGGCGAGCGCGAGCACGGCCCGCGGCACGAGCCTGCGCGAGCAGGGCCGGACCAGGATCACCGAGCTGATCACCGCGGAGCAGCGCCGGGCCCGGCAGGATCGCACCGAGTACCGGCGGTTGCGCCGCCAGGTCGACGGTATCTCCCGAGAGGCCGGACGTCACGATGCCCGGGTGAAAAACGCTCAGGCGGAGGCCGACCGGCTGGCCGCCGAGGCGGGGTTCACCCCCGCCGCCGGGCGGGCCGTCCGGGTCTCGCTGGACGACGCGCCGCTGCCGAAGTCGGGCGAACTGCCTCGCGGCGTCCGCCCGGACGACCTCGTCGTGCACCAGAGCGACGTCCAGTCCGTCGTCAACGCGCTCTGGGCGGGCGGGGCCCGCGCGATGCAGATCATGGACCAGCGGGTGATCTCGACCAGCGCGGTGCGGTGCGTCGGCAATACGCTGATCCTCCAGGGCGTCGTGTACTCCCCGCCGTTCCGGATCACCGCCGTCGGCGACCCGGTCCGGCTGCGCGCGGCGCTCGGCGCGTCCCGTGAGATCGCGGTCTACCGCAAGTACGTCCGCGCCTACGGGCTCGGCTACGCGGTGCGGACCGTGGAACGCGCCACGTTGCCGCCCTACACCGGCAACGTGACCATGAAGCACGCTACGGTTCCGGCGGAACCGCCCAAAGGCGGCTGAACCCCCCAGCAGAGGAGGACGCGGTGCGCACGGTGATCCGTGGCATGGGCGAGCTGTGCATCACCGCCGGGCTGGTCGTCATGCTGTTCGTGACGTACGAGCTGTGGGGCACCGGCCAGTACACCAAGGGGGCGCAGGACCGGCTCGACGACGAGATGCTGCGGAACTGGCGGGCCACCAAGGTCACCACCGAGAAGGTCAAGCTCGGCAAGGGGCTGGCCGTGATCCGCATCCCCCGGTTCGGCGATCACTACCGCTTCGTCGTGATCGAGGGCGTCGACCGCGCCGACCTGCGCAAGGGGCCCGGCCACTACCCGGGCAGCGCGCTGCCCGGCCAGGTGGGCAACTTCGTGATCTCCGGGCACCGCACGACCTACTCCGCTCCGTTCAACCGGCTCGGCGAACTGGACCGCGGCGACAGGATCCTCATCGACACCCGGGACGAGCAGTACGTCTACAAGGTCACCGACCGGCGGATCGTGAAGCCGTCGGCGGTGGAGGTGACCGCGCCCGTCCCGTTCCACCCCAAGCGGCGCCCGACCGAGCGGCTCATCACGCTCACCACCTGCCACCCCAAGTACTCCGCCGCGGAGCGGATGATCATCTTCGGCGAGCTGACCGAGGCGCTGCCGCGCGCGGCATCGGCGCGGCAGGCCGCCGGCACCTAGGAGGCCCCGTGTACGCCTGGATCTGGCGCCGGCTGCCCGGCGCCTGGCAGACCAAGACCGCGACCGCGCTCGGCATCCTCGCCGCGGTCGCCGCGATCCTCTGGTACCTGGTGTTCCCGTGGGTCGAGCCCAAGGTCCAGTTCGACCACGGAGTCGTCCAGGACCCGGCGCCGACCGGCTCCGCGACCCCGGGCTGACCCGCGATGCGCGTCCTCGTCGTCGACAACCACGACAGCTTCGTCTACAACATCGTCCAGTACCTGCTGGAGCTCGGCGCTGATTGCGTTGTCAAGGACCGCTCGGACGTCGCCGTCCAGGACGCCTCGCACGTCGACGGCGTCCTGCTCAGCCCCGGGCCGGGCCATCCCGCGGACGCCGGCGTGTGCCTCGACCTCGTCCGGGACGCCGAGCGCCGCGGCACCCCGCTGCTCGGCGTCTGCCTCGGCCTCCAAGTGATCGCCCACGTGCACGGCGCGACGGTCGCCCGCGCGCCCGAGATCGTCCACGGCTTCACGAGCGAGATCGGTCATGACGGCGCCGGCGTCTTCCGCGGCCTGCCGGACCCGTTCGCCGCGACCCGCTACCACTCGCTCGCCGTCGTGCCCGGGACCGTCCCGGCGGACGTCCTGGAGGTGACCGCCCGCACCCGCGACGGGGTCGTCATGGGCCTGCGCCACCGGAGCCGCCCAGTGGAGGGCGTCCAGTTCCACCCCGAGTCGATCCTCTCGACCGCCGGCCACCGGCTGCTCCGGAACTGGCTCGCCACCTGCGACGACCTGCGCCTTCACGGGGCCGGCACGGGGTAGCGCTCCCATCTCACACAAACTCAGAAAATTTCGGTTGAAATCCGTAACGTCCCATGAGGGTGGGACGAAGACCATGATGAAGGGCTTCCGCCATTGCCCCCGAGTGGCGGAGGCCCTTCTCTCATGCCCGGGCCCGTCCGGCCTTGCCGCCCCGCCCGCGGACGTCCGAGGGCCCCGCCTCCTCGCGGAGACGGGGCCCTCGTCCGTTACCGGTCAGCCCTGGCCGTCGCCGTTGCCCGGGAAGCCGGGGAAGCCCGGCGTGGGCGTGCCCTGCCCCGGGGGCGGCGTCTGCTGCTGCGGCTTGTCCGCGACGAAGATCGTCACGGTGTCGCCCGGCGCGACCGTCGCGCCCTCACCCGGCTGCTGGTCGTAGACGAAGCCGGGGGCGACCTGCTTGTCGGGCGGCGGCTGCCCCTTCTGCACGTTGCACTTCAGACCGAGGCCCTCCAGCTTGCCGCACGCGGCCCGCTGGCTGTTGTTGAACAGGCTCGGCACCTTCAGGCTCGACGGGCCGTTCGACACCGTCAGCGTGACGGTCGAGCCCTTCTTGGCCTTCGAGCCGCCGGTCGGGTCGGTCGAGATCACGTTGCCGCGCGGCACGCTGTCGCTCGACTCGAATCTCTTCTCGATCTCGAACCCGCGGCCCTCCAGTATCTTCTTCGCCGTGCCGTACGGCTTGCCGGCCACGTCGGGGATCTCGATCTCCGTGGGCGGCTTCGGCCCCTTGGAGACCAGCAGCGTCACCGTGGCGCCCTTGTCGGCCTTCGTGCCGGGCTGCGGGTCGGAGCCGATCACGTAGCCGCTCTCGACGTCGCTGCTGTAGTCGGTCTTCGGCTCGCCGACCGTGAAGCCGAGCTTGGTGAGCTCGGCCGTCGCGTCGCTCTCCTTGACGTTGACGATGCTCTGCGGGATCGCGACCTGGTCGTTGCCCTTGTCGCCACCACTGCTCAGCAGCCAGCCGATGAGCGCGGCGCCGCCGATGAACAGCACGGCGAGCCCCACCCACAGCGCGGCCTTCTTGCCGGCGCCGTCGCGTCCGGCGCCGTCGTCGTCGTAGTGGACGGGCGGCAGGCCGTACCCGTCGTCCTGCGGCCGCCGCACCTGCGTGCGCGCCGGGCCGCCGCCGTACGCGCCCATCATCTGCGTGCCCTGCGGCTGGCCGCTCATCAGCATCGTGGACGCCGCCGTCGATGCCACGGGCTGGCCCTGCAGGACGCGCTGGATCTCCTGCCGGAACTCCGTCGCGTTCTGGTAGCGGTGGTCGGCGTCCTTGGCCATCGCCTTCAGCACGATGGCGTCGGCCCACTGCGGGATCTGCGGGTCCACCTGCGAGGGCGGGACCGGCTCCTCCCGCACGTGCTGGTAGGCGATCGCGACCGGGGAGTCGCCGGTGAACGGCGGCTTGCCGGTGAGCAGCTCGTACAGCACGCAGCCGGTCGAGTAGATGTCGCTGCGGGCGTCCACCCGCTCGCCGCGCGCCTGCTCGGGCGACAGGTACTGCGCGGTACCGATCACCTGGGCGGTCTGGGTCATCGTGGACGCCGTGTCGGCCATGGCCCGGGCGATGCCGAAGTCCATCACCTTGACCTCGTGCTGCCGGGTGAGCATCACGTTGGCCGGCTTGATGTCGCGGTGCACGATGCCGCCGCGGTGGCTGTAGTCCAGCGCCCGCAGGATCCCGTCGGTGATCTCCAGGGCCTTGTCCGGCAGCAGCGCGCGGTTCTCCCTCAGCAGGTCGCGCAGCGTGCTCCCGTCCACGTACTCCATGACGATGTACGGGATCGAGGTGTCGCCGATCACGTCCTCGCCGGTGTCGTACACGGCGACGACCGAGGGGTGGTTCAGCGACGCGGCCGACTGGGCCTCGCGCCGGAACCGGGCCTGGAACGTGGGGTCGCGGGCCAGATCGGACCGCAGCGTCTTGATCGCGACGACGCGATCGAGGCGGCGGTCCCGGGCACGGTAGACCTCGGCCATGCCGCCGCGCCCGATGACCGTCTCGAGCTCGTAGCGGCCGCCGAGCAGCCGAGGTTGACTCATATGTGCACTTTCCCTCGTACGTCTACACCTTGTCTCCAGAACCTAGCTTCCCCTCCTGGGTGGGCGGGGGATCCGGGCTCGGAGTTGACGGAGTCGTGGTGCTCCCCGTCGGTGCGGGTGTGGGCTCGGGGGCGGTGGGAGTCGCCCGGGGCGGATTCCTGAATGGCTTACGGGAAAGGGACGCCTTGGGGGTCGCCTGCGTTGACGGACGGATCCTATGCGTCCGGTGCCGCGGCGGGACAGCCGGCCTCGGAGTGCTCCTCGCGGTGTGCCGCGGCGGGGCGGCGGGGGCCGTTGACGCCGGGTCTCCGACGCTGCCGTCCCCGACCGGCCGGGTGGCGGGGGCCGCGGGCGGGTCCCGCTGGTCCTCGCTCGGCCCGGCGAACGCCAGCCCCTTCCACAGGGAGCCGACGACGATGACGCACACCAGTACCACGGCGGCCGCGACGAACGCGTACGCCAGGGCCGGGCGCCGTTGCCCGGACCCTGTTCCGCTGGCGAGGTTATCCGCCCCGTCGCCAGCGTCAAATCCCGACAAAGTTGATGCTTCTACGACAAGGCGATCCCTGCCGGTGGCGGCGGGAGATCGGCGAGCGCCGCTGCGGCTCGCGTCCACCCGCCCGCCGCGGGCCGTGCCGCCCACCGAGGCTCCGCCCGCCGCCGTGCTGAGCGACGCGCGGATGCCGAGCGCCCGGGCGGCCACCGTGTCGGCGTCCGCGGGACGGTCGGCGGGCTCCTTCGCGAGCATCTCCATGACCAGCTCGCGGGCCCGGCCGGGCACCCGGGACGGCAGTTCCGCGGGCGCGTCGCGGACGTGCTTGAGCGCCACCTCCACCGGCGTCCGCCCGTCGAACGGCGGAGCGCCCGTCAGGCACTCGTAGGCCACCGCGCCCAGCGAGTAGAGGTCCGCCGAGGGCGACAGCCTCAGGCCCTGCGCCTGCTCCGGCGAGATGTAGTGCGCCGTCCCCATGACCATCCCGGTCTGGGTCTGCGACGCCGCCGCCAGCCGCCGGGCGATCCCGAAGTCGGTGATCTTCAGGGTGCCGTCCGGGGCCACCATCAGGTTCGCCGGCTTGACGTCGCGATGCACGATCCCGGCCGCGTGCGCGACCGACAGCGCCCGCCCCGCCTGCACGATCAGGTCGAGTACGGCCTCCAGCGGCAGTCCGCCGTCACGCGCGAGGATCTCGTCCAGCGGCTCGCCGGGCACCAGCTCCATCACCAGGAACGTCCGGCCGTCCTGCTCGCCGTAGTCGAACGCGCGCGCGATCCCCGGGTGCCGCAGCTCCGCGGCGAACCGCGCCTCCGACTCGAACCGGCCCCGCGCCCGCACGTCCGAGCCGAGCTCCAGGCGCAGCAGCTTCACCGCGACCAGCCGCCCCGACAGCGCGTCGGACGCGCGCCAGACCTCGCCCATCCCGCCGATCGCCAGCCGCTCCAGCAGCCGGTACCGGTCGTTCAGGACGAGGCCCGTACTCACTTCTGCAGGACCTTCGCCATGATCGCCCCCGCGACGGGGCCCGCGTTGGCGGCGCCGGAGCCGGGGGTCTCGACCATCACGGCGAACGCGTAGCGCGGGTTCTCGACCGGGCTGAACCCGACGAACCAGTTCGCGTTCGGGTTGCCGGGGCCCTGCTCGGCGGTACCGGTCTTGCCGGCGATCCGCTTGCCCTGCAGGTTCTTCGCGGTGCCCTCGGAGACCACCGCGCGCATCATGTCCTCCAGCTGCCCGGCCTGGTCGCCGCTCATCGCCTTCCCGAACTCCTTCGGCGAGGCGTTGTAGAGCTCACTCTGGTCCTTGGCGCGGACCTTCTGCACCACGTACGGGTTCATGATCTTGCCGCCGTTGGCGACCGCGCAGGCGACCATCGCCATCTGCAGCGGGGTGGCCCGCACGTTCTCCTGGCCGATGCCGGAGCGGGCCGTGCCGTCCTTGCCGGTCTGGATGGTCTTGCCCTCGGCGTCCTTGATGGAGACCGGGATGTCGCTCTCCGCGGCGTACATGTCGGGCTCCAGCTCCACGTGCTCGCCGAAGCCGAAGCTCTCGGCGCCGTCGTGCAGCTCCTGGATGCCCATGTCCAGCGCCATCTTCGCGAACGAGGTGTTGCAGGACTCGGCGAAGGCGCCGCGCAGCGGGGCGGACCCGGCGCAGCTGCCGCTGTCGTGCGAGTTCGGCAGCGGGCGGCCCGACTCCGGCAGGATCAGCTGCCCGGTGTTCACCGTCGAGGAGCTGTTCAGGCCGAGCTTCTGCATCCCGATCGCCGACACCACCGTCTTGAACGACGAGCCGGGCGGGAACGTCTGGCTGAGCGCGTTGTCGACCAGCGGCTTGATGACGCCCTCGCCCTTGTCGAGCTGCTCCAGGCGCTTGCCGCCCTTCTCGCCCGTCTGCGGCGCGACCTCGTTGGGGTCGAACGAGGGCCACGAGGCCGCCACCTTGACCGCGCCCGACTTCACGTCGATCACTACGGCGCCGCCGCGGCGGCCGTTCGAGACCCCCGCCTTCAGCTGCTCGTAGGCGGTGCGCTGCGCCTGCGGGTCGATCGTCAGCTCGACGTTCGCGCCCTCGGCCTTCTTGCCGATGAACGTGTCGAACCAGCGCTGCTGGGTGATCCGCTTGTCCTTGCCGCCGAGCAGCGAGTTGTAGGCCCGCTCGACCTGCGTGGCGTTGCCGTTGAAGTACCCGGTGATCGGCGCGAAGACCGGCCCGTCCTTGTAGGTCCGGCCGTACTTCGGGTTGTCCTTGCCGGTCTTCTCCGAGCTCACCAACACCTCGCCGCCCGCCGAGATCCGGCCGCGCGGCGAGTTGAACACGTCGGCGTACTGGCGGCTGTTGCGCGCGTCGGTCCGCAGGTCTTCGGCCTGGCTGCCCTGGACGTAGTTGACCTGCGCCATCAGTCCGAAGAACAGCAGCAGCGCGAAGATCGCCACCCGCCGAACCGGCTTGTCCATGTTCATAGGGGGGTAGTCACCTCGTGCTCACGATCTGGGTCATGCCCTCGTCCTGGATCGCCTGCGGAGCCGGCTTGCGCGCGTCGTGGCTCATCCGCACCAGAATCGCGATCAGGATCCAGTTGGCCATCAGCGACGAACCGCCCTGGGACAGGAAGGGCGTCGTCAGGCCGGTGAGCGGGATGAGCCGTGTGACGCCCCCGACGATCACGAAGACCTGGAGGGCGAGCACGAACGACACGCCGCCCGCGAACAGCTTCAGGAACGGGTCCCGCGCCGCCACGGCCGTCTTCATCCCGCGTTGCACGATCAACGCGTATATCAGCAGCAGCACCATCAGCCCGGTGAGCCCGAGCTCCTCGCCGAGCGAGTCGAAGATGAAGTCGCTGAACGACAGGGGCGTCCGCCACGGCTCGCCCTGGCCGAGCCCGGTGCCGAGGACGCCGCCCTGGCCGAGCGCGAACAGGCCCTTCATGAGCTGCGCGCTGTCGGAGTACTCTCCGCCCAGCTCGGCGCAGGCCGAGAAGCCCGGCGAGATGCTGCCCTGCGCCTTGTACTTCTTGAAGATGTCGGTGTCGGGGTTGACCGGGACGACCTTGCCGGTCTCCAGCAGGCAGCCGCCGTCGAAGTAGGGCTTCGGGTTCTGCCAGATGTCGATGCGCTGGTTCACGTGGCCCATGAACGGCAGCAGCGTCGCGATGAAGATGCCGATCGCCAGCAGCCCGACACCGATCACCACCCAGGACACCCGCTGGGTCGCGATGTACAGCATCGACACGAACAGGCCGAAGAACAGCAGCGCGGTGCCGAGGTCCTTCTGCATGAACAGCACGCCCAGGCAGAAGAACCAGATCACCATGATCGGGCCGAGGTCGCGGGCCCGCGGCAGGCTGATCGGGCCGAACTTCTTGCCGATCAGCGACATCGCCTGCCGCTTGTTCACCAGGTAGCCGGCGAAGAACACGACCAGCAGGAGCTTCGCGAACTCGCCCGGCTGCACCGAGAACGGACCCAGATGGATCCACACCCGGGCGCCGTTGATCTCCGCGCCGATGCCGGGGACGATCGGCAGCAGCAGCAGGATGACCGCGCTGAGCCCGATCAGGTACGTGTAGCGCTGCGCGGTCTTCGGCGTGAACGACAGCGGCGCGTCCGGCTTGTCGGTGTCACGCATGATCAGCACGGCGGCGACGAACAGGCCGATCCCGACGAACGTCCACATCAGTTGGCCGGGCGCGTCGGCGGCGTCGGGGAGCAGCTTCTTGCCCGCCGCGGCCGCGACCTTCTTGGTGTGGCTGGTGTCGAGGTCGAGCCGGTAGATCATCGCGAGCCCGATGCCGTTCAGCGCCACGGCGAGCGGCAGCAGCAGCGGGTCGGCGTAGGGGGTGAACTTCGCCTGGATGACGTAGGCGGCCAGGGCCAGCACGACCAGGCCGCCGCCGTAGATGAACAGGCCGCCCGGGATGTTCCCGTCACGGGCGAGGCCGACCTCCGCGAACGCCGACAGCGTGAGGACCATCGCGAAGACGAGAAGCGCCAGCGACGCCGCGTTGCGCCGCTGGTACGGGAGGTGGGCCCTGATCTGGTCCCCGATCGACTGCATCTACGAGCTCCCCCCGCTGGACGGGCAGTCCTTGATGGACGGGGTGCGCTGCTTGCACTCTTCCCGGCGGTCGCCGAGCTGGTCGAGCTTGGCCTGCGCCGCCTTCTGCCCGATGAACACGAAGGTGCCCTTCTGGATCGCGGTGGCGTCCGAACCGGGAAGCTCGTCGGTCCGGATGTCGCTGGACTTGACGGGGGTCTCCCGGCAGTTCTGCTGCCCCCGGCCCTTCACCATGGCGACCTTGCCGCCTTCCCCGATGAGCGAGTACTTGCAGACGGCGCTCTCCAGCTGCTTCAGCGCCGCCGGGCCCTTCACCGTGTAGGTGGCCTTGACCTGCTGCTGGAGGTCCTGCGGGAGGTCGGCCACCAGGATCGTCTGCTTCGGCTGGTCCTTCTTGGCCGCCTCGCGGGACAGGCTGAGGCCCGGGACCTTCTGCGTCGTCCCGCGGTAGAGGACGACCTCGCCGGCCTTGTTCGCGCCGATGTAGTAGCCGTTCCGGACGTTCTGCAGCAGCACGAACCCGCCCGCCACCACGCCCACGACGACCACGCCCGCCACGACGACGAGCCACGTCCAGCGGCGCGTGCCGCCCCGCCTCGCCCGCATCTGCTGTGCCTGCGGCCTCGCGCCCGGCGCCGGCGGGGGCGCCATCGGGTCGCCCATCGGCATCGGGGCCTGCGGCGGCGGCATCTCGTCGACCGCCACCGGCGGCTGCGGCCTGGTTTCGCGCAGCTGCGCGGCCCGGCCGGCCGGGGTGTCGGCGACGGTGGTGTTCGGGCCCGTCCCGCCGCCCGGCGGCTCCGGCGGCGCCGAGTTGGCCGCCGCGCCCACCGCGTGGCCGGGGCCGCCCGTCGGTGGCTGGCGCTCCAGGTCCACGACGTCGGCGACGACGCAGGTGATGTTGTCGGGGCCGCCGCCCCGGTTGGCCAGGTCGATCAGCTGCCGGACGGCCTGCTCGGGGTCGTCCACGTCGGTGAGCACCTGGAAGATCGTTTCCGCCGTGACGACGCCCGACAGGCCGTCGGAGCACAGCAGGTACCGGTCGCCGACCTTCGCCTCGCGCAGCGACAGGTCGGGGTCGACCTCGCCGCGGCCGTCCAGCGCCCGCAGCAGCAGCGACCGCTGCGGGTGCGACGCCGCCTCGTCCGGGCTGATCCGGCCCTCGTCGACCAGCGACTGCACCAGGGTGTGGTCGTGCGTGATCTGGAACAGGCTGCCGTCGCGCAGCAGGTAGGCGCGCGAGTCGCCGATGTGCACCAGCGCGACCTGGTTGCCCGCCCACAGCATCGCCGTCAGCGTCGTCCCCATGCCCTGGAGGGCCGGGTCGGACTCCACGATGCGGTGCAGGTTGTCGTTCGCCGTCTTGACCGTGTGCTCGAGCGCGGCCAGCAGCTCGGTGGCGGGAAGGTCCTTGTCGAGCGCCCGGAGCGCCTCGATGGCCGCGGCGCTCGCGATCTCGCCGCCGACGTGCCCGCCCATGCCGTCGGCCACCGCGAGCAGGTGCGACCCCGCGTACGCCGAGTCCTCGTTGCCCTCGCGCAGCATGCCCACGTCGGAGCGCGCGGCGTAGCGGATTCCCAGAGTCATTTGCGCAGCTCGATCACGGTCTTGCCGATACGGACCGGGACTCCCGGCGGGACCGGCATGGGCCGGCTCACCTTCGTGCGTCCGAGATACGTCCCGTTGGTCGAGCCGAGGTCTTCCACGATCCACTGACCGTCCTGCGCGAAAAGTCGGGCATGGCGGCTCGAAGCGTAGTCGTCGGTCACGACGAGCGTGGCGTCATTGGCACGGCCGATGGTGATGGGCACCCCCGTGAGGTCGATGACGGTGCCGGCCCGCTCGCCCTGGACGACCACCAGCTTCGTCGGGGCGCCGTGCTGGGCGCTGCGCTGCGGCCGCGGCGGCTTGGGCTGCCTCGCCGCCTTGGGAGGACGGGACGGGGACGAGCGCGTGGCCGCCTTGGACGCGGCCTTCGAACCGAACAGGTCGGCCCTGATCACGCCGACGGCCGCGATGACGAACAGCCACAGCACCGCGAGGAACGCCAGCTTGATCAGCGTGAGGGTGAAATCGGACATCGGAGTCGGGGTTACTCCCTATCGCGGCGAAACACAAGGGTCGTGCGGCCCATCGTGACCCGGGAGCCGTCGACCAGCGTGACCCGCCGGATCGGCTGCCCGTTCACGAACGAGCCGTTGGTCGACCCTAGATCCACGAGAGCGATTTCGGGACCTTCTACGCGGATCTCGGCATGGTGCCGTGATACGCCAGGGTCGACTAGGCGCAGGTCGCAGTCGGTACCGCGACCGAGCAGGGTCACAGGGGTGTTGATCTCATAGGTGCGCTGGGTCGTGTCGGATCCCTCCACCGCCGTGGTCACGAGCAGGCGCGGATGCCCCCCGAACACCCCGCCCCGGCCGCCCTGCGGCACGTCGCTCACCGGCCGGCGGATCTCCCCGCCCTCGACCGTCGAGCCCCGGATCACCCCCGACCTGATGCGGAACATGCCCGTGGCGAGATCGCCCGCGTTCTCGAACCGGACGCGCACCGGACCCACGAAGGAGTACCCCTGCTCCTTCGCGTACTCGCGCGCCAGATTCGCCAGCTCCTGGCTCAGGCTGTCGGCGTAGACCTGGAGCCGCTGCCCGTCCTGCTGAGAGATCTCGACGACGAAGTCGTTCGGAACGAGCGTGCGGCCCTGTGCCACGATCGCCGCCCGATCGTCCATCTCGCGCTGCACAGCACTGGCCACCTCGACCGGCTGCAGCTCGGACTTGAAGGCACGGGCGAAGGCTCCTTCGACCATGCCCTCGAGCCGTCGCTCGAAGCGCTGAATGACGCCCACGGGCACCTCCCTTCCCCACTGGTAGACGATCGTATCGGTGCGTAGGTTCGCTCGGCGTATCTGGATACCTAACCACTCCCGGCCCCGTGCTAGCCTTTTCAGGCACCCGGAGACGGGACGGCGCCCACGGGCGGGTGGCGGAACGGCAGACGCGCACGGTTCAGGTCCGTGTGTCCGAAAGGATGTGAGGGTTCAAATCCCTCCTCGCCCACTCAGGGTAGTGACGCAGGTCCTTCCCTAACAGTGACGGAAAGAGCCCCCCAGCGACAAGCTGGGGGGCTCTTCCGCTTCCCGGAGGCCTCACCTGGCCCCGCAGAGGCCACGACCACCCGATCCCAGGCGTATCTGGAGCCCACGGACCCGCGTAGAGCACCTTCAGGACATGCCTGTAGAGGTGCTGGTCATGTGGCCGGCGGTGCGCGTGATGTTGCTGGACGGTGCCGGTCAGGCAGCGTCGTTGGAAGGCCAGGAGGAAGGCTTGGGCGGCTATGCCGCGGATGCCCCGGTTCTGGGCCCGTTCGATCGCTTCGTGGTCGGACTTGGGCCGACGACGGTCGTTCCCCGTCGTCGGCGACCCGGCCAAGGCGCAGACCCTCCCGGGCGTGGCCCGATGAAGATCACGATCGGGTTGCGGGGGCAACCCGGTCGCCGGGCCGGGCGTCCTGACCAACGCTGATCATCGCGCCCACCCAAGGAACACTCGTGCTTCGTATCGCCACCACCGGGACGACGGCCGTGCTCATCCTCGGCACGTTAACGGCCGCTCCCGCCCTCGCCGACGGGACGGCGTCCATCGCGCTCGCCGCTCAGACCGCTTCCGTCGACCCCGACAACCCCACGGCCACGATCACCGGGAAGGTCGTCACCGCGGACGGAACCCCCGCCGCGAGCATCCCGGTCGACCTGTCCACGAACACTGGATGGGGCTCGGTCGACGACGCCACCACCACCGACGACGGCACCTTCACCGCGACGCTGAGGCCCAACGGGGCGAGCGACTCGGTGAGCGTCTGGGCCGATGTGCCGTCGCTCGGACTCCACTCCGGCATCGTGACCGTCCAGGTCGTCCACGGGAAGACGCAGACGACCCTGATCGCGAGCCAAGCCGGCCTGGACGAGGGCCAGACCCTCACCCTCAGCGGTCAGGTCACCTACCAGGGCAGGCCGCTGTCCGGACGGACGGTCGTCATCGACCCCGCCGTCGACCCGTCCCGCTGCACCACGCCCATGTACACCTTCCAGGTCGGCACGGACACCGAAGGCCGGTTCAGCAGCACCATCAAGCCGCCCTGCACCGCGACCTACGTCGCGCGGTCACTCGCGGCCGGTCTTTACGAAGGCTCCACCGCGACCCTCCCCGCGGTCAGCGTCCGGCCGGCCACCAAGACCTCGCTGTCGGCGACCATGGACGCCTACGGGCGTTTCCGAGCGCAGGGCGCCCTGTACGCGGCCTCCGCCGGCGGAGCCGTGAACGGCAAGCAGGTGCTCCTCGAGTACTCCCCCAACGGCCGCACCGGCTGGCAGACCGCTCGCTGGATGAAGACCAGCCAGGGACGGTTCAGCGCCTCGTTCAACGTGAACAACTCCGGCTACTGGCGGGCCCGCTTCCCCGGGGACACCACCGCGGCCCCCTCCATCAGCTCCGTGCGCAAGACGTGGCGATGGTCGACCAAGATGTCCAAGCTGAACGCGTCCTCGACCAAGGTCCGCAAGAACCGCTACATCACCGTCTCCGGGACCCTGAGCCGCTACTACAGCAGCAAGAGCCGCTTCGGCGCGTTCCCCGGCCAGAAGGTGCGCATCATCTTCCGGTTCCGCGGCAAGAAGACCTGGTACCACGTCAAGTGGGTGAAGACCAACAGCAAGGGCCGCTACACGGCCAAGGTCCGCGCCTACGGCGACGGCTATTTCGCCGCCACTTTCGCAGGCACCAGCGACACCTGGGCCGCCGGCACGCCCAATGACCGCTACGTCAACACGTATGCCGTCCCGTCCCCCGGCGCCCGGTCCGGCCCGCCGCCCGTCACGACCGTTCTCCCCTGGCGGGGCGACCGGTAGCCATCGCGTCAAGCCACAACCGCCGCTGACCGGCGGGGAACGTCCCACCCGGGCCTTCCTCGCCGGTCTGCGGTCGGCCTGGCCCCGCGCGCGTGCCCATTGCTGAGCGACGGCACCGTTCGTCCACGTCGGTCAGGACGGGCTTGTGGCCGGCGGTGCTGGTGATGTTCCTGGACGCTGCCGCCGAGCGCCGGGGACCCCGACGGCTCGGCGGGACGGCGGGCGGTGCGTCCGCGTTCGGGATCAGGTCAGCGGGGTGCTGGAGAGGACGCGGCGCAGCACGCTCCACGACAGGTCGGAGTGGGTCTGGAACTTGTCCCGGCGGTGGTCGTCCTCCCGGATGTAGTCGAAGACGTCTCGGTTGTAGCTTTCGCCGTCTTCGTGAAGTACGGCGGTTTCATCGGGGTTGAGGTACACGTGGAAGCTGGCGCCGAACTCGTCGGTGGAGTTCATGAACCCCGGGCCGGTGCTGCCGTCGCCGCCGTCCATGGGGCAGAACACCCGGTGCACGGCGTAGGTCTCCTTGGTCAGCCAGGCGCACTGCCCCGGTGTGAGGGTGACCAAGCCGAGCTTGGTGGCGTCCCATTTCAGGCTGTCGTAGAGCATCACGTCGAGCTGGCCGGCGAGGCAGAAGACGATCCCGGAGGTGTGCCCGTGGGAGTGGATCGGCGAGTAGTGCTGGGCCGGCCAGATCTCCAGCACCACCGGTGAGCCGATGTCGCCCTCGGTGTCGTCGAGGCTGTCCAGGTGCCCGTGCTCGGTCGCCAGGTCGTCGAAGTCTCCCCGGCCCGTGCAGGCGACGCGGATATAGGGCGGGTGCGAGCTGTCCTGGTCGTACTTCCTCCGCAGGATCCGGCGCAGGAGCCCCATGTGCTCGTCGGACTCGGCGGGGGCCAGGTGCTTGCGCATCGCCTCCACCTCCCACGCCGAGAGCCGCAGGTCGGCGGCCTTCCGCGCGAGATCCATCACCGCGGGCGGGATCATCAGCTGCCGGGCGTACTCGTCGAACGACGTCGCCTGCCCGATCACCGGCGACGGGACGGCCCTCGCGCCCTGGAGGCGCAGCCGGCGCTCCTCCTCCTTGGTGATGTGGAACGGGTGGCCGGCCTCGCCCGAGTCGGCGGTGTCGGCGGAGGGCGTGAGGTTGGTCATGCTCATGGGGGGCTCCTAACGCGGTGCGCCTTGGTCCGGCGGGGGACTCGAATGCGGCACGAGCCTCCCACCGTCACAAAAGACCGAACAATCACCACCACCACCATCTGAGTATCACTATGGGTAATCGAGTGGAAGCGTTCCGGAAAGGCCGGGTGCCCCGTACCTGCGTGTCGACCTGGTACGCGCTGCTGGGTGAGATGCGCATGGCCGAGGGCTCGCTGGACAAGGCCGCAGCGGCACTCGACAGCGCCGAGGAGTACCTGGAGCGCTACGGCCAACGGTCGGCGGAGGCGCTGGTCATCCCCGTGCGCGCGGCTCGAGCACGCCGCCGGCGACGACCGTGCCGCCCTGCGCGTCGCTGGCCGGGCCCGCTCCGTGGCGGTGCGGCAGGGGCCCATCTCTTCGTGCGGCGCGCCGACCGGTTCCTCGCCGACCTGGGCGCCCAGGCGCGCCGGCGCGCGGCGGTCCAGGATCTCTTCACCCCTCGTGCGCCGGGCGGCCGGGTGCCGGCGGGCCGGAACGTCCACCGGCGCCCGGCCGCGGTGCGTCTAGCGCCGGCCGAGGACGGCCCGCTCCTCCTGTTCGAGGATCTCCACGAGCGGTATGTCGTCGTAGTTGGTGAGGACGACCCCGACCCAGCCTGTGTCGGGGTAGACGTTCCAGTTGCCGCCGCTGCCCGCGGTGCCGCCGCCGCGGCCGAGCACCCACTGGCCGTTCGCGATGTGCATCGGGCCGAAGTAGTTCGCGAACCCCGCCTCGGCCGGGGCCGCCCGGAGGCCTTCGCCCTCCTGCTGCGGGGGGAGGGGGATCTTGACTCCGGTGAGCACCTCGGCGTAGTGCCGGTCCAGCAGCGTGCCGTCGAGCAGCCCGTTCGCGAAACGGACCAGGTCGGGTGCGGTGGCGAAGCCGTCGTCGGAGGCGTAGCCGATGAAGGAGCGGGCCGGGTTCTTGCCCTCTATCGGCGGTTGGATGCTGCCCTTGTCCAGGTTGCGGACGGCGTCCACCCGGCCGCCGTCGGCCTGCCGCATGTACGAGTGGGCGATGTGCTCGTCGGTGAGCCACTGCGTCCTGGTGAAGAATCCCGAGCCGGTCATGCCGCAGCGGTCGAAGATGTTCTCCTGCACGTAGTCCCAGTACGTCTTGCCGGAGATGGCCTCGATGATCAGCGCCATCATGGAGAGGCCGACGCCTCCGCCCTCCCTGTGGCCCTGGTCGGCCGAGCCGGGAGGGGCGACCAGCGTCGCCTGCCGGACCCACTGCCGGTTGAACTCGTGCACTTCCTCCTTGCTGTTGAAGACGCGCTGCCGGTCCAGTTTCGGGGCGTCCATCCCGCCGGTGCTGAGGAGCATGTGGTGGATGGTCACCTGCTCGGCGATCTCCTTGGCGATGCCCGTCAGGTGGGCGCCCACCTTGTCCGCCAGATTCAGCTTGCCCTGCTGTGCCATCTGCAGGACGGCCACGGCCAGGACCGGCTGGATCGCCGAGGAGATGTTGACCGCGATGCCCTCGTGGTTGCGGATCCCTTTCTCCTTGTCGGCCATGCCGTAGCTGCGCGACAGCACCGTCCGGCCCTTGTGCGACAGGATCACCGTGCCGGAGAAGTTGTCCTCGGCGGCCAGTTTCGCCACGAACCGGTCGTAGGCTCCGCCCGGCCGGGTGTCCGGCGGGATCTCGCTCTCGCCCGGGGCCTCGTCGGCGTGGCCCGGTCGGGCGCCCGCCAGCGGCGCGGCGGCCGCCACCATGCCGGCGGCCGCCAGGCCGCCCCAGCCGAGCAGCCGCCGCCGGTCCATCCCGGGTACGGAGTCGGAGTCCATGATCACGCCTTTCCACTGGTCGGCGAACCGGCCCCTGATGCGCTGCGGTTCATGCCTTCAGTGAAGTGGCGAGGCCGTTGCGGCGGCGTATGCGGTTTCCGATACGCCTGCGATACACCGGTTCCGGGCATCGAGGAATCGACGCGGCCGGCGGTGAGGGCTTGCCGGCGGGCATCGCGCCGGCCGGTCTAGCCGCGGTCTCCGCTGGCCGGGACGGCCTGGGGAAGGCTGATCGTGACCAGGAGACCGCCGGCCGGGCGCGGTGCGAGGTCGAGGGTCCCGGCGTGCGCCCGGACGATGCTCTGCACGATCGCGAGCCCGAGGCCGACCCCGGCGTGCTCGTCGGCGCGTACGCGCTGCGTCCCGCGCTGGAAGGGTTCGGTGAGGGTCGGCACCAGCTCCGGTGGGACCCGCGGGCCGGTGTTCTCGACCCGCAGCACGCTCGCGCCGTGCCGCGATCCGGTGTGGACCGTCACGGTGCCGCCGGAGGGCAGGTTGTGGACGATGGCGTTCTGGACGAGGTTCATCGCCATCCGCAGCACGAGCGCCGCGGAGCCGACGGTCGGAGCCGTCTCGCCTGTGACGTCGAGCGCGACCTGGCGCTGCTCGGCCAGGGGGAGGAGCGTCTCCGCGGCCTCCTCGGCGACCAGGGACAGGTCCACCGGCTCGTGGGCGAAGGTCCTGCGGTCGCTGCGGCTGAGCAGCAGGAGGGCCTCGGTCAGGTCGATCGCCCGGGTGTTGACGTTGTGGAGGCGTTCGATGAGTTCGCCCTGGTCCCGTGCGGGGTCGCTGCGGGCGACGTCGAGGAGCGCCTGGGAGATCGCCAGCGGGGTCCGCAGTTCGTGGGAGGCGTTCGCGGCGAACCGCTCCCGCTCGGTGACGTGGGACTGGAGCTGCCCGAGCATGGTGTCGAACACGTCGGCGAGTTCGCGGAACTCGTCGTTGGGGCCTTGCATGCGGATCCGGTGGGACAGCGATCCGCTCGCGGCCGTCCGTGCCGCGTCCGCGATCTGCGTGAGGGGCGCGAGCATCCGTCCGGCGAGGATCCATCCGCCCAGCAGGCCGAACAGCAGGACGAAGACCATCGCCGCGGCCGCGGCGGGGGCGAAGGTGCGCAGGATCTCCGTGCGGTTGGCCGACACGATGATGATCACACCGGCATGGTCCTTCCGGATGGATCCGGGGTCCCGGTCGGGCACGTAGCGCAGCAGGAAGACCCACACCACGGCCAGCAGGAGGGCCCCGGCGAGGAGGAGGAAGCCGGCGTAGCTGATGGTGAGCTTCAGCCGGGCGCTGAGCCCCGGGCGTCTGTTCATGGGTGCCGCCAGGTGGACGGGGTCAATGCCGGTGCGCGCGCGGGCGGTCATCCGCGACCGGCGCGCGCTATCCCCGCAGCTTAAGCATCGGGGCGTATCGCAGGCATATGGAACCGGACGTGCGCCGACTCGAGCCGGCGGCCGGTCCGCCGCCGGCGAGTGGGTGCGGCCTCACGCCTGTCGCAGGCCGCGCGTCGGCGTCCCCGGCATGCCGGTCACGGGAGGCGGCAGTGCCTGCCCGTCCGCAGGTTCGCCGCGGCGTTGCCGATGACGGTGTCCAGCCTGTCCCGAGTGCTCACCAGGTCGGTGATCTGCCGGTCGATGCGGTCGCGTTCGGCCGAGAGCCGGTCGAGCAGCTCGGGTGTGGCCTCGCCGTCCACGACGCACGGCAGCAGGTCCCGGATCGACCTGCTCGGTATCCCGGCGGCGTACAGCCGCTGGATCACTTGGACGCGGTCGACCGCGCCGCCCGGGTAGTGCCGCTGGCCGCTGGGGCTGCGTTCCGAGGCCAGCAGCCCCTGTTCCTCGTAGTACCGCAGTGCGCGGACGCTGACGCCCGCCCTGGTCGCGAGTTCGCCGATGCGCATCGCCCCTCCGGTCATGACCTGGGCCACATTCCTTGCCTCTGACGTCAACGTCAGATTTTAGCGTAGCCCGAGTGGGCCTCACGCCCGCCACCAGGCAGGACGCCGCACGGCCTGACACCGGCCGATGTCGTCCCGCATCCACTGCCGGAAGGAAGAACGTTCCATGACCGCATCGGAAAGGGCGGCGGCGGCCGTGGCCCTCCCCCCGCCGGCCCCCGTCGTCTCGGTGAAGCCGGTGGTGCTCGAAGCACCGGGCCGCGGTGAGGACCTCCAGGTGAGGGTCTCCGCTCCGGTGACCGGGAGCGGACTGCCCATCGTCGTCCTCTCGCACGGCTTCGGCTCGTCGCTGGACGGCTACGGCCCCCTGGCCGACTTCTGGGCCGGGCACGGCTTCGTGGTCGTCCAGCCCACCCACCTCGACTCGAGGACGGTGGGTCTTCCTCCGCACGACCCGCGCACCCCGCGGCTCTGGCGGTTCCGCGTGGAGGACATGAAGCGCGTCCTCGACGGGCTCGACCTGCTGGAGGCCGCGGTCCCCGGTCTCGGCGGCCGCCTCGACCGGAGCCGCATCGCCGCGGCCGGGCACTCCTTCGGCGGCCAGACGGCGGGCAACCTGCTGGGCCTGCGCGTCCTCGATCCGGTGAGCGGGCGGGCGGAGGACCTGTCCGATCCGCGGATCGGCGCGGGGGTGCTGCTCGCCACGGCGGGCAAGGGCGGCGCGGACCTGACGCCGTTCGCGGCCGAGCACTTCCCGTTCATGAACCCCGACTTCGCGGAGATGACCGCACCGGCCCTCGTGGTCGCCGGGGACGAGGACGACTCCCCGCTGTCGGTACGGGGACCGGAATGGCTCACCGACCCGTACTTCCTGAGCCCGGGGCCCAAGAGCCTGCTCACCCTGTTCGGGGCCGAGCACTCGCTCGGCGGGATCGCCGGCTACGAGGTCCAGGAGACGACGGACGAGAACCCCGAGCGGGTCGCCCTGATCCAGCGGGTCACCTGGGCCTACCTCCGCCACGCGCTCGGCATCGACGACGCCGGTTGGACGGCGGCGCGGCAGGCTTTGGCGGACGGCGCCGACCCCATGGGCCGCCTCGAATCCAAGTGAAGCGCTGACGAACCGGCCCCGCAACCCTCCTAAGGTCACCGCAGGGCGAGGCCGAAGCGGTCGCCGAGGCCGGTCAGGCGTTCGATGGGTTCGTTGGCGAACACGAGCCGCAGGTAGTGCGACCCGCTGGGGCCCCAGCCGTCCATGGGGGTGGCCGCGATCCTCGCCCGGTCGAAGAGGCGCCGGGAGAGCTCGGCGGCGGTCAGCTCCAGAGGCCCGGTGTCGACGAGGAGCGACCAGCCGCCGTGCGGCGGGACGACCGGGTAACCGGCCAGCTCGTGCAGGACCGCCTCGCAGCGCCGTTGCCATTCGGCGGTGGCGGCCGCGACATCGGCGTCGGCGTCGGGCGCGTCCAGTGCGGCGGCCACGGCGTCCTGGGCCAGACCGACCTGGCAGACGACGTTGGTCAGGCCGACGAGGCGGATGTCGGCGACGATGGGCGCCGGGCCGACGACCCAGCCGACCCGCCAGCCGATGAGCCGCAGCTCCTTGGAGGCCGAACCGACGGTGATCGTGCGCGCCGCCAGGCCCTCGCGGGCCGCGGGGTGGCTGGGAGGACGGCCGTCGAAGCGGATGCGCTCCATGGCCGCGTCGTAGACCAGCCAGGCGTCGTGGCGCTCGCAGGCGCCGGCCAGGGCGGACCAGTGGCGATCGTCCAGGACGAGGCCGGTCGGCATCGCCGGCCCCATCATCAGGACCGCGGCCGTGCCGGGTCCGACGGCACTCGCGAGCCTTTCGGGATCGACGGTCCACCCGTCTCCGGCAGGCTGGGCGGGGACGAAGCGGGGGATGCCGCCCGCGAGCCGTACCCGGTTGACCAGCCCGGCGTAGATGGGGTCGCACAGCACGACCTCCTGCCCGGGCTCCACGATCGCCAGAAGCGTGTTGAGGATGCCGTTCAGCCCGCCCGCGACGCCGACGCATTCGGTGTCGGGGTCGTAGGGCCGTCCTGCGATGCGTCCGACGTGTGCCGCGGCGGCCGCGCGGAGGGAGCGGTGCCCCTGGAACGGCAGGTAGCTGTTGGCCGCGTCGTCGTCGACGGCCGCGCGGGTGGCGGCGAGGGCGACGGCGGGCGGCCGCAGGTCGGTGTCGAGGTTCTCCAGCCTGAGGAACTCCGGGTCGTTCACGGCGTCGGCCGCGTCTCCCACGGCGTCCACGCCGATGCCCGGGATGCCGCGCAGCCGTGTCACCGTCATCGCGCCTCCACCGGGGTTCCATTGTACTGATACATGCGTACCACTATGCTGATACGTATGGATTCTGCGCAAGTGGTGGGACGGAACGTGCACCGGTTGCGCACGGCGGCGGGGATCTCGCTGGCCGACCTCGCGTCCGCCAGCGGCATCAGCAAGACCACGCTGCACGGCATCGAGCAGGGCCAGGGCAACCCGACCCTGAGCACCCTGTGGGCCCTGGCCACCGCGCTGAAGGCGTCCCTGGGCGAACTGCTGGAGGCGCCGCCCTCGACGGTGGAGGTGGTCCGCGCCGGCGACAGGCGGCCGCGGGTCGAGGGCGACGCGGTCAGCGCGCGCCTCCTCCACCGCATCAGGCTGCGCGGCACCGTGGAGGTCTACGACATCGCCATCGCCGAGAGCACCCAGCACTCCGAGGCCCACCTGCCCGGCGTGGAGGAGTGCCTCGTCCTCACCCGGGGCCGCGCCACCGCCGGTCCGGCCGCGTCCCCCGCAGACCTGGCCGAAGGCGATTCCATCCGGTTCGACGCCGCCCACCCGCACCTGTACCGAGGTCACACCGCGCACAACCGCGCCGTCCTCCTGATGGTGCACCCCGAAACCTGACCCACGCCGGAGACGGAGAACGGAGAACCAACATGACCTCTGCGGGATTCGACGATCTTCTGATCCCCGACACCCCGGTCTGCCGCGGCGCTCTCGAAGTGGCCACCACGTATGAGACGCCCTCCCTGCTCAACCACTCCGTCCGCTCCTACCTATGGGCAGCGGCCTACGGGCAGATCAACGGCATCGGGTTCGACGCCGAGCTGCTCTACGTGGCGGCCGTCCTGCACGACATCGGCCTGGTGGCGGAGTTCGACAGCCACACGGTGCCGTTCGAGGAGGCGGGCGGCCATGTGGCCTGGGTCTTCGGCGCCGGAGCGGGCTGGCCGGTGGAGCGGCGGGTACGGGCCTCGGAGATCGTCGTCCGGCACATGTGGCCCGAGGTGCCGGTCGAGCAGGATCCCGAGGGCCACCTGCTGGAGCTGGCCACCGGCATCGACATCTCCGGCCGCGGTCTCCAAGGGATCCCGCCGGGCCTGCGAGCCGAGGTGCTGGAACGCTACCCGCGCCTGGACCTGGCCGAGGAGTTCACGGCGCGCTTCCGCGATCAGGCCGCGCGCAAGCCGGGCAGCACGGCCGCGGTCGCCGTGGCCGGCGGGGTCGCCGAGCGCATCCGCCGCAACCCGCTCGGCGCCTGACGGGCCGGGCGCCCTTGAGGTCCGCAGGCGGTCCGGACGTGACGGGAGGCGCCGGGGCGGGGGCGCCGCCGCGTGGCCGGGGCGTCGTGACCGGGCGGCGCCGGGCCCTGGCAGTGCCCGCTCCACGGAAACCCTGGCCCGTCAGGCGTCGGCGGTGGAGGGCTTGATGCGGTACGACAGCAGCACGACGCCGGAGTCGAACGTCCGTGTTTCGAGGACGTCGAACATGGCGCGGCTCTCCTGCCTGAAGAGCAGGCCCTCCTCGTCGGCCTTCCCGACGAAGAACGGGTGGACCCAGAGCCGGAGCTCGTCGAGCAGTCCGTGCCGCATCAGGGTGTGGGAGAGGCGGCCGAACCCGTACAGGACGATGTCCCCGCCGGGCTGCTCCTTGAGGCGGGAGATCTCGCCGACCACGTCTCCGCCGATGACGACGGAGTTGTCCCAGTCGGCCTTGTCCAGCGTGGACGAGACGACGTACTTCGTCACCGCGTTCATCTTGTCGGTGTAGGGGTCGCCGGACCGCCCCTTCCACACCGAGGCGAAACTGTCGTAGGTGTGCCGGCCGAGCAGGACGCCGTCGCAGCCGAGCAGCAGTTCCGTCTGCGCGCCGGAGTCGCCGCCCCCGAGGGACGGCCAGTCCTGCGGGTCCTGGATGACACCGTCGATCGAGACGAACGTCGAGTTGATGATGCGTCGCACGGGCTTCTCCGATCCGGGTGGTCTGCGTGATCGCCGTATGTCCCGCAAGTCTCCGGGCCGCGCCTTTCCAGGACATCCGTGCCGCCACGGAGACGGCACGGAAACCGCCACCGGAGTCTCTCCGGAGCCACGACACTGGCGTGATGACCCCCCAGCGTCCGGTCCAGGTGTCCAAGCGCGAGGCGGAGGTCCTCGCGGCGCTCGCCGAGCGGCTGTCGAACGTCCGGATCGCCGGCAGGCTCCACATCTCGGTCCGGACGGTCGAGAGCCACATCTCCTCGCTCCTGCGCAAGTACGGCGCGGCCGACCGGTGGGAGCTGGCGGAGGAGGCGCGGCGCGCCACGCCCCCGCCGGGCCACGTCGCCGGCCTGCCGGCGGCGCGGACCGCGTTCCTCGGGCGCGCCGAGGAGGTCGCGGCGGTGCTCGGCCTGCTGGAGAGGGAGCGGCTGGTGACCCTCCTCGGCCCCGGCGGGATCGGCAAGACGCGGCTGGCGGCGGCGGCCGCCGAGGCGGCCGCGCCGGCGTTCCCGCTCGGCGGCGCGTTCGTCGACCTGGTACCGGTCGCCGAGGCCTTCGTCGCGCAGGCGGTGGCGTCCGCGCTCGGCTTGGCCCAGCGGCCCGGCCAGTCCCTGGAGGACGTCATCGTCCGCCGCCTCGCGAGGGGCCGGACGCTGCTGGTGCTGGACAACTGCGAGCATCTCCTCGACGCCGCCGCCGACCTCGTCGAGCGGCTGCTGTCCGCCTGCCCCACCCTGACCGTCCTCGCCACCGGCCGCGAGCGCATCGGGCTGCAGGGCGAGCGGACCGTTCCCGTCCCGCCGCTTCCGGCGGGCTCCGACGCGGAACGGCTGTTCCTGGCCCGCGCGACGGCCGCCGATCCGGGGTTCACCGCCGCCCGCGAGGACGTCGCCGAGATCTGCCGCCGGCTGGACGGCGTGCCGCTGGCGATCGAACTCGCGGCGGCGCGCGGCGCGTCCCTCGGGGCGAGCGGGCTGCTGTCCGCGCTGGACGACGTGCTGCGGCTGCTGACCGGAGGCCGCGGACCGGTGGAGCGGCACCGGTCCCTGCGCGGGGTCATCCGCTGGAGCCACGACCTGCTGACCGAGGACGAGAAGGAGATGTTCGAGTGCCTCGCGGTGTTCGTCGGCGGGTTCGATCTGGCTGCCGCGGGCGCAGTCGTCCCCGGCCTCGGCGCGGGGCCGGTCGCCGACCTGCTCGGCCGGCTGGTCGACAAGAGCCTCGTCGTCCGGACCGCGGAGGGCCGGTGGCGCATGCTGGAGACGGTCCGCGCGTTCGCCGCGGAGCGGCTCGCCGCCGGTGCCGCGCAGGCGGCCGTCCGCGAGCGGTACCTTGGGTGGGCCGCCGACACCGCCGCCGAACTGGAGGACATGCCGGCCGGCGAATGGCGCGACCGCTTCGACTCCGTCGCCGACGACCTGCGCGCGGCCCTCGCGGGAGCGCCGCCCGGCCCGGCGGACGCGCCGCACCGCCTCGCCCGGTCGCTCGGGCATCTGACCTTCTCCCGCCGGTTCCTCGACGAGGCGCCCGGCCACTACCGGGAGGCGGCCCGCCGGGCGTCCGCCCCGGACGAGGCGGCGCGCGATCTGCGGGACGCCGCCGACGCCGCGCACGCCCTGATCGAGACCGGCCGGTCCTTCGACCTCCTGCTGGAGTCGGCGGAGCGGTCCCGCGAGGCGGGCGACGGCGACGGGGAGGCGGTCGCCCTCGCCTTTGCCGTGGTGACCGCCGAACGGCACCCTTCCGGCTTCGACGCCGAGATCCCCCACGAGCGCCTGCGGGCACTGCTCGCCCGGGCCGCCGCCGTCGGGGACTCCCGCGACCGGGTCGTGGCCGCCCACGTCGCCGCCGCAAGGGCGTGGAACCACTTCGCAGAGAAGGTGACCCCGGATCCGTCCCTGGCCGGGGACGCGCTCGTCGCGGCCAGGGCCACCGGCGACCCGGTGCTGCTGTCGGCCGCGCTGGACGCGTGCGGCATCGCCGCCCTGACCGCGGGCCGGTTCCGGGAGGCGCACCGGATCGCCACCGAACGCGTCGGCCTGCTCGCGGCGATGCCGCGCGACGTCCCGTATCCCGCCCCGGAGATCACCGACACCTACCACATGGCCACGTCCTGCGCCGTCGCGGCGGGCGACCTGCGCGCGGCGCTGGCGGCGGCGCGGCTCGCCGCGTCCGACGACCTGGTCGGCGACCGGTCACCGGTCGCGATGAGCACCCTTCTCCAGTCCCTGGTCCTCATGGGCGACCTCGACGAGGCGCTGTCGCACGCGGACACGCTGTGGGAGGCCTGCGAAGGCGCCGGAAGCCCGCTCGCCTGGACGGCGCCCTCGGCCGCGGCCCTCGCCCTGGCCCACGGACTTCTCGGCGACGAGGACGGCCTCCGCCTGTGGCGCGCCCGCGCGGAACGCATCGCAGGGGACGCCCGGTCCCGCTACCTGGACTCCTACGCGGCGTTCGTCGACGCCCGGACCGCGCTGCGAGCCGGGCGGACCGATGACGCTGCGGCCCTGGTGGAGCGGGCGTTCGCCGCGTTCCCGCCGCAGGACTGGTACCGGGGATACGCCCGCGCGACCGGGGCCGAACTCGCCGTCGCAGCGGGCCTGCCCGACGCTCCGGAGCGCCTGGCCGCCGCCTCGGACGCCGCCGCGGAGAACGCGTGGGCCGCCGCCTGCCTCGCCCGCGCCTCCGGCCGCCTCCACCGGGACATCGGGGTACTCACCGGCTCGGCCGAGGCATGGGAACGCATCGGGGCCCGCCACGAACAGGCCTGCACCCTCGTCCTGATCGAGGATCTACGCGCCCGTCGCTGACACAGAAGCGGCGAGTGCAGGCGCGGTGACACCATTTTCGGCTCCGTTCGCCTCTACGACACGCCCCGGGTGCGTCCTCATGATCCCGCTGGGCGACTTGCGAGAATGCGCGAGTGCCTGGATCCCGCTACGAAGGACCGCTGCCGTCATTGCTCGTCCTGCTCACGATAATGACCGGTCTGGTGGACTCGGTGAGCTTTCTGGAGCTGGGCAACGTCTTCGTGGCGAATATGACCGGAAACATCATCTTTCTCGGGCTGGGCCTCGGCGGCAGTGGGACGGAGGTCCTGCTGACCTCGCTCTCGACCGGGTCCTACTGCGTCGGTGCCCTCGTGGGAGGGCGCTTCGCGTTCAAGGGGATCGAGCACAAGGGCCGGCTGCTGGGCGCGGCCACCGCGACGCAGGCGTGCGCCCTGGTCGCCGCCGCCGTGATCGTGGCGACCGTGGGGCACGGTGCCGGGCCCGGCCGCCTGGCGGTGATCGCCGTCCTCGCCGTCTCGATGGGCTGGCAGTACGCGATCGTCCAGCGGCTGGAGGTGCCCGACTTCAGGACGGTCGTGATCACCACGACCCTCACCTCCCTGCTCGCCGGGTGCGACGAGAGCCGGAGCCGGCTCGCGCGCAAGAGCCTGTCGATCGCGGCCCTGCTGCTGGGCGCGGCCATCGGCGCCCTCCTCATCCGGACCGTCTCGGTGTCGGCGCCCCTGTGGTGCGCGGTCGCCGTGCTGGTCGCGGTCGCCGCCGCCGGTTTCGCCGCCGCGCGGCGCGCCGGCGTACAGAGCCGGACCTGACCGGAGCGCGCCCAGCGTGAGAGGGATGTGGGAGCCCGTCGATGCTGGGTAGCGCCACTGCATGGACAGAATCACGCGCGGGCTGGTCGCCGGAGCCGCCGGGACCACCGCCCTCAACATGGTGACCTACCTCGACATGGCGCTGCGGGGCCGTCCGGCCAGCAGCACGCCCGAGCAGAGCGTGGAGAGGCTGGCCGACGTCGCCGGGGTCGACCTGGGCGAAGGGGAGAAGGCCGAGAACCGGAAGGCCGGGCTCGGGCCGATGCTCGGCTTCGGCACGGGCCTCGGCGCCGGCCTGCTCTACGGCCTGCTGTCGGGGCGCCGGCGCCTGCCGCGCCCGGTCGGGACCGCCGTCCTGACCGGGCTGGCGATGGCCGGGTCGAGCGCGCCGATGACCGCCCTCGGCCTGACCGACCCCCGCCAGTGGTCGGCGACGGACTGGGCGTCGGACGTCGTCCCCCACCTGGCGTACGGCGCGGTCGCCGCCCATGTGTACGCGGCGCTGAACTAGGGCGCCGCGAACGCCCGCCGGGCGGCCGACGCGGAGTCACGAGACGCCTGGCTCCAGGCCGCCGCGTTCAGGTGCAACCGGTGGGGGCGGGGCGGGGTTCAGAGGGCGAGGCGCGTCCGGGGTGGACGCGCCCGCCTTGTGAGAGGGGAACCCATGGACCTGCGGCTCGCCGGACGCGTCGCGATCGTCACCGGGGCGTCGAAGGGGATCGGCGCGGCCGTCGCCCGGACCCTGCTGGAGGAGGGCGCCCGCGTCGTGGCCGTGTCCCGCAAGCCCGGCGGGGAGCTCGACGCGCTCGCCGGGCCGGACCTGCTGCACGTGCCCGCCGACCTGATGGACGCCGGCGCTCCGGCGCACGTCGTGGAGCGGACGGTGGAGGAGTTCGGCCGGCTCGACGTCCTGGTCAACAACGCGGGCGGGCCGCCGCCCGGCGCGCGGCTGCCCCGTTTCGGGTTCCTGACCCCGTCGGACGACGACTGGCGCGCGGTCTTCGAGTTCAACCTGTTCGCGGTGGTCCGCGCGGTGCGGGCGGCGATCCCGCACCTGCTGGAGAGCGACGCGGCGTCGATCGTGAACGTCTCGTCGGGGAACGGCCGGCGGCCCGGGCCGATGAACTACGACTACAACGCGGCGAAGGCGGCGCTGAACAACCTGACGAAGGGGCTGTCGGAGGAGTACGGGCCGCAGGGCGTGCGGGTCAACTCGGTGTCGCCGGGCCCGGTCCGGACGCCGTGGTGGACCGACGAGGGCGGCGCCGCCGACATCATCGCCGGGGCCACCGGCTCCGACCGCGACGCCGTGCTGGAGCGCGGCGCCGCCGAGATGATGAGCCTCACGACCGGACGGCTCGCGACGCCGCAGGAGGTCGCGGACGTGGTCGCGCTGCTCGCCTCGCCGCGGTCGGCGAGCACGACCGGGGCCGATTTCGCGGTCGACTCCGGCTTCCTCAAGGAGGTCTGACCGGCGGCGCCGCCGGCCCCCGGCGCCCGGCCGGGGGCCGGTCGCGTCATCCGGTGGGGCGGCGGGGCAGCAGCAGCGCCGGGACCAGCGCCAGGGCCAGCATGGCGACCGCGAACAGGTAGGTGTGCTGGAACGCGTCCGCCAGCGGCCCGGCGACCGCCCGGTGCCCGTCCGGTCCCAGCCCGTGGACGGCCTGGAGCGCGCCGCCCTCCCCGTCCGGCACGAGGCCGCTCATCAGCGCGGACAGCACGACCGAGGCTGTCGCCGTGCCGATCGCGCCCGACATCGTGTTGATCAGGTTGACCGTGGCGCTCGCCGCGGGCGCCCGGTCGCGCGGCAGGCCGCGGGCCGCCGCCGTCATCGCGGGCATCATCGTCGCGCCGCCGCCCGCGCCCATGAGCAGCATCGTCGCGCACAGCCCCCAGTAGGACGCGTCCGCGTCGAGCTGGACGGTGAACAGCGCGAAGCCGGTGAGGGCGATCGCGACCGACACGGGCACGAGCCGCCCGGGCGGCACCCGGTCGGCGATCCGGCCCGCGACCTGCATCGCCGTCCCGGAGCCGAGCGCGAACGGGATGCCGAGCACGCCGGCCATCGTCGCGCTCTCGCCCCGGACGACCTGCAGGTAGAGGGGGAGCAGCAGCATCGACCCGAAGTAGCCGAACGAGAACAGGGTCAGCGTGCCCGCCGCGGCGGCGAACGTCCGGTCCCGGAACACCCGCAGGTCGATCAGCGGGTGCCGGGCCGTGAGCGCCCGGACCGCGAAGGCCGCGATCAGCGCCCCGCCCGAGGCCATCGGCACCACGACCTCCGGCGAGCCGAACGCACCGCGGTCGCCGCCCGTCGTCACGCCGTACAGCACGGCGGCGATGCCGGGCGAGAGCATCAGCAGGCCCGGCACGTCCAGCGGCCCGCCCTCCGCCGGGGCGTCGCGCGGGAAGAGCCGCAGGACGAGCGCCACGACGGCCGCCGCGACGGGCAGGTTCACGAAGAACATCCACCGCCACGACACCTCGTCGATCAGCCAGCCGCCGAGGACGGGCCCGGCCAGCGGCCCGACGAGGATCGACAGGCCGAGGGTGCTCATCAGCCGGCCGAGCCGCTCGGGGCCCGCGGCGCGCAGCAGGATCGTCATGCCGACCGGCATCACCAGCCCGCCGCTGAACCCCTGCACGACCCGGAACGCGATCAGCGACTCGACGTTCCACGCCAGCCCGGCCAGCAGGGAGCCGGCGCCGAACGAGGCGATCGCCCCCAGGTACAGCCGGCGGGCGCCGAAACGCCCGACCGCCCACGCGCTGGACGGGATCATCGCGCCGAGCGCCAGCGAGTACCCGGTCGCCACCCACTGGATCGTGCCGAGCGGCGCGCGGAACTCCTGGGACAGCCGGTCGATCGCGACGTTCACCACCGTGGTGTCCAGCGTGATCATGATCGTGCCGAGGACGAGGACGAGCGCGATCGCCATCGGGCCCGGCGGCGTCCGGCCCCGCGCCGGGGCCTCGGCGGTCGCGGTCACCTCAGCCCCCGTACGGGCGGACGGCCCGGGCGTCGCGCAGCGCGTGCCCCCACCAGGCGAGCTGGTCGAGCATCCCCTTGGCCGCCGCCTCGGCGCCCGCCGGGTCGTTCGGCCGGCCGTCGTCGCCGAACCAGTTCCACGGGCCGTGGAAGCTGACGGTGTCGCGGACGGTCACGGCGTGCAGCTCGGCGAAGACGCCCCGCAGGTGCTCCACCGCGCGCAGCCCGCCCGCGAGCCCGCCGTAGGACACGAACGCGACCGGCTTGGCCCGCCACTCGTGGAAGTGGGTGTCGATCAGGTTCTTCAGCGTGCCGGGGAAGCTGTGGTTGTACTCGCAGGTCACCACGACGTAGGCGTCGGCCTCGTGCAGCGTCGCGGTGACCCGCGCGAACCCGTCGGACGTCCCGGTCCCGAGCGCGGACGGCGGCGGCTCGTCCGCCACGTCCACGACGTCGACGGCGAGGTCGTCGCGCTGCCGGGCCTGCTCGGCGAACCAGGTCCCGACGGTCGGCCCGAACCGTCCCTCGCGCGTGCTCCCGATGATGATCGCGACGCGCAGCGGTGCCTCGGTCATGTGGTCTCTCCCTAGTGGACGCGGCTCGATGACGCGATCGAAGCTACGGAGACCACGGCGGGCGGCTCATCTGTCAGATGACCGGGATGCCCTACCTGTCGGCGGCGCCGGTCTCGCCGATCTGGGCGGCGAGCGCGCCGCGCAGCGCCGTCAGGTGGGCGATCTCGGCGTCGAGGAGGGCGAGGCGGCGCCGGGCGACCCCGGCGCTCTGCGTGCAGCCGGGGCCGCCGTAGGGCGGGAGGGCGTCGCCGTCCAGGAGGTCGAGCCGGTCGGCGCAGCCGCGGACGTCCTCCACGGTCAGCCCGAGGGACAGGAGCCGGCGGATGGTCAGCACGCGGGCCACCTCGCGGGGCCCGTACCGGCGCTGCCCGCCGGAGGTGCGGGACGGCGGGGGCAGCAGGCCGCGCTGCTCGTAGAACCGCAGTGCCCGCGGCGTCGTTCCCGCCGCCGCGGCGGCGTCGCCGATCCGCATGTGGACTCCTCCCGGGACGTCACAGTTCGACGATGACGGCCCCGAGGTGCCGCCCGCCGATCAGTTCGTGCAACGCCCGGGGGGCCTGTTCGATGCCCGCGACGCGCACGTGCGGGAAGGCGATGTCGCCGGAGCGCAGCCAGGCGCCGAAGCGCTCGGCCCATTCGGAGGGCTCTCCGGTCCCGGCCAGGCCGCCGAAGCCGCGCATCTCGACGTGCTTGGCGATCAGCTGGAACGTGTCGACCTCGGCCGGCGAGGTGGTGCCGGTGAGGTCCGGTGCGAGCTGCCCGGCCAGCGCGCCGACGAGGACGACCCGAGCCCCGGGCCTGGCGGCGGCCAGGGCGGCCTGGAGCTGCTCGCCGCCGACGTTGTCGATGACGACGTCGATGCCGTCGGGCGCGGCCTCCGCCAGCCGCCCCGCGAAGGACCCCTCGCCCCGGATGACGGCCGCGTCGTACCCCAGCTCGGACACCAGGCGGGCGGCCTTCTCGGGTGAGCCCGTGCTGCCGATCACCCGCCCGGCACCGAGCAGGCGGGCCATCTGGCCGGCCAGCGAGCCGACACCGCCCGCCCCGCCGGAGACGAAGACGGTGTCCCCGGGACGGACGCGCGCGTCCCGGGTCAGGGCCGTGTACGCGACGTCCGCCTGGCCGAGGTGCGCGGCCGGATCGGGCAGTGCGCCGTCCAGCGGAGTGCACTGGCCGGCGGGCATGACCGCGTACTCCCGCCAGCCCAGCCAGTGCCGCACCAGGTCGCCGGGACGTAGCCCGGAGTCGCCGGGCGCCGACACGACCTCGCCGATCGCCGCCCCGAACAGGGCGTCGCCCTGGCGCAGCGGAGGGAAGGGGGTGCCCTTCACGCCGCCGCCGATCAGGGTTCGCAGCGACGGGAAGACCAGGAAGAAGCGGTTGCGGACCAGCAACTCCCCGTCCGCGGGTACGGGCACGGGCTCCTCCACGACGCTGAAGTGCTCCGGTTCGGGCAGCCCGCCGGGGACGGCGGCGAGCCGGACCACGCGCGAGGTAGGGGGCAATGACGGCATCGGACGCTCCTCAGGACCTGGAATCCGGGCGCGGGGCCCGGACGCGGGCCACGAAGCTAACCGTTGACCCGCGCGTCAGGGTCAAGCGTCCGCGGGCCTCGGTTCGGCGGCGCGGCGCGGACGGGGCGGTGTCAGGACGGCGGCCGCGAGGGTCGCGACGGCGGCCGTGGCGGCGGCGACGACGAAGCCGTGCGCGAAGCCGTCGAGGGTGTCGCCGGTGAGGCTGGCGGCCGCGACGCTGGAGATGACGGCGGCCCCGACCGAGGCGCCGAACTCGTGGAAGGTGCTGACGATGCCGGAGGCGATGCCGGACTCGTGCGGCGCCACCTGGCCGAGGGCCGTCGCGGAGGCGACGACGAACATCGCGCCGGTCCCGGCTCCCGCGATCGCCGTGCCGACCACGACGGTGACGGGGTGCAGCGACACGGCCGGGACCGCCATGCCGGCCGCGGTGGTGACGAGCCCGGCCACCGCGAGGCGGCGCGGCCCCATCGCGGCGATCGTCCGTCCGGTGAGGTCGGCGCCGGCCACCGTCGCGACCGCGATCGGCAGGAACAGCAGGCCGGTGCGCAGCGCGCCGTACCCCCGGGCGTGCTGGAAGTAGAACGTGCCGAGGAAGAACATCGCGATCATCAGGGCCGTCGCCGTCACGATCAGGAACGTGCCGGTGGCCACCGGGCGCCGGACCAGGAGCGAGAGGTCCATCATGGGCGAGGCGGCGGTCCGCTGCCTGGCCGCGAACGCCAGGTAGCCGGTCGCGGCGAGCAGCACCGGCCAGCCGGTGCCCGGGTCGAGCCAGCCGTCGTCCCCGGCGCGGATGAGCGCGTAGATCAGGGCGCCGGACGAGGCGGTGACCAGCAGCGCGCCGAGGACGTCGAGCCGGGGGCGGGGCGCGGACGCCGCGCGGCGCGGCAGCATCCGGGCGAGCGCGGCGAAGACCACCAGCCCGATGGGGACGTTGACGAAGAACACCCAGGGCCAGCCGGGGCCCGCGGTGAGCGCGCCGCCCAGCAGGACGCCGAGGGCGGCCCCGCCGCCGCCCAGCGCCGACCAGACGCCGAGCGCCTTGTTCCGCTCGTCCCCCTGGAACAGGGTGACCACGAAGGACAGGGCCGACGGGGACAGCATCGCCGCCCCCACCCCCTGGGCGACGCGCCCGCCGAGCAGCACGGCGGGCGATCCGGCGAGGCCGGTGGCCAGCGACGCCGCCGTGAAGACCAGCAGGCCCGCCAGGACGACGCGCCTGGCCCCGAACAGGTCGGCGGTACGCCCGCCGAGCAGCATGAGGCCGCCGAAGGTCAGGGTGTAGGCGCTGACCGTCCAGGTCACCGCCTGGCGGCTCAGTTCCAGGTCGGTCTCCATGTGCGGCAGCGCGATCGCGACGACGGTGACGTCGAGGATCAGCATGAGCTGGGCCACTCCGAGGAGCCCCAGGATGCGCCAGCGCAGCGGATGGGGCTGCGCGGACGGTTCGTGACCGATGTCCGCCATGACGGCTCTCCTCATTAAGTCGTACTACTCCATACGAGTTAAGACCGTAACATGTACTTCGCTGTACGAGTTAAGATGGGCGCATGTCCTCCGCCGCTCCTGGCCGGCGCCGGCGCGCAGACGCCGAGCGCAACATCGCCCGCATCGTGTCCGCGGCACGCGAGTGCCTTGGCAGGGACCCGGGCGCGAGCATCGACGACATCGCCAAAGCGGCCGGCGTCGGACGGATGACGCTCTACGGCCACTTCCGGAACCGGGCCGAACTGGTCGAGGCCGCCTTGGTCGACGCGCTGCGCGCCGGTGAGGAGGTGCTGTCGGGACTCGACCTGACCGGCGATCCCCAGGAGGCGCTCAGTACGCTGGTGGAGTCCAGCTGGGCCCTCGTGGCCGAATCGAGGGCGCTGCTCGCGGCCGCCCAGGAGGCCCTTCCGGCGGGACGCGTCCGGGAGCTGCACGCCGATCCGGCGAAGCGCGTCGAGGAGATCATCCGGCGGGGGCGGGACGAGGGCGTGTTCCGCACCGACCTGCCGATCGCCTGGCTGGTCAGCGTGGTGCAGTACGTCCTGCACGGTGCCGCCGAGGAGACCCGGGCCGAGCGGCTGGAGGAGGAGGAGACCGGCCGCGTCGTGTCCGCGACGGTGCGGTCCATCGTGTCGGCCTAGCCGATGGCGCCTGCCCGGGCGATCAGCTCCGGGCGCCGTCGGGGGTCATGCCTTCCGCATGCCATCGGGGACGGGATCGGGAGGGTCGTCGGGTGCGGCGGCGGTGGCATCCGAGCCCGCGGGGCTCGCGTCCCGCCCGCTCCGGCGCAGGGCGGCCGCCGTGGCGAGGGTCGCGACCAGGCCCGCCGAGCCGGCCGTGATGAAGGCGACCCGGGGATCGGTGAGGTCGAGCAGCACCCCTCCGCCGAGGTAGGACAGCGCGGCGGCCACCCCGATGGCCCCGTAGAGGCTGCCGAAGACGCGGCCCAGCAGGTGCGGGGGCACGCTGCGCTGGATGAGCGTGCTGGTCGCGACGTCCATGGCGGCGATGCCGAGGCCCCGGACGAGCTGGACGGCGAACGCCGCGGCCACGGCCCAGGCCAGTCCGGTCAGCAGGTTGCCCGCGCTGCTGACCGCGAAGCCCGCCGTCAGGAGCACCGCCATCGGCATGCCCGCCCGCGTACGGGCCAGCAGGGCGTATCCCGCGAACAGCCCGATGCCGACCGCCGCCAGCAGCAGCCCGACCGCGGAGTCCCCGCCGTGCAGGGTGTCCTTGGCCAGGAAGACCAGCGCGACGTCGTCGATGCCGTTGAAGGCGACCACCGCGAAGTACCCGAGGCCGATGGCGCGCAGCAGAGGGCTCGCCGCGATGTACCGAAGGCCCCGCCCCGTCTCGCCCAGCAGTGTCGTCGGCTCCCGGGCCTCCTCGCCGCCCGCGGCCGGGCGGCCGCCCGGCAGGAAGCCGAGCACCACCGCCGAGACCAGGAAGGTGGCCGCGTCGACGAGCAGTACGCCGCGCACGTCCAGCAGCGGCAGCAGGAGGGCCGCGAGCAGCGGTCCGAGCGCCTCCCCGCCGTTGGTGCCGAAACCGATCGCGGCGTTGGCGCTCTCCAGGTCGCGGTCCCGCACCAGCGCGGGGACGACCGCCCGGGAGGCCGGCTGGAAGACCTGGCCCGCGATCGCGCGGAGGGCGACCAGCACGAGCAGCACGGGCAGCGACGGCAGCCAGAGCGCGATCACTGCCAGCAGCGCGCCCTGGACCAGCTCGCACGTCACCATGACCCGCCGCAGCGCGAACCGGTCGCTGACCGCGCCGGCCAGCGGACCGAGCAGGGCGGGCGCGAAGTCGCCCACCAGGAGCAGCAGCGCGACGGCCAGGGCCTGGCCCGTCGTGTCCGCGACGTAGAGCATGAGGGCGACCAGGCTCAGCGAGTCACCGAGGAACGAGACCGACCTCGCCGTCCACAATGCCCGGAACGATCGATTAGTGCCGATCAGTCGGAACGCGCCGACGGCCGCTTCACTGGTCACCGGAGCGATCATGGCAAACCGTCCCCGCCAGGAGATCCCCCGCGAGGACCAGACCACCCCGGCTTCACCGTCGGGGACCTCGCCCGGAGGGCGGCTTTACCTCGCGGGTAATCGGTCCGTGGCGGGGCGTGATGGCAGGGTCGCGGTATGGAACGGACACTGGAGATGCTGGCGGGCGGCCGGGTGGCCTGGGGTGCGCTCGCGCTGGCCGCGCCCGGCCTCAACGTGAGGCTGGCGGGCATGGGCGACCGCGACGCCCCCGAACTCAGGTACATGATCCGGATCTTCGGCAGCAGGGCGGTCGCGCTCGGTCTCGGCTACCTGCTGAGCGACCCCCGGGCGCGGCGGCGGTGGCGGAGGCTCTGCCTGGTGGTGGACGCCTGCGACACCGCCGCCGGGCTCGCGCACGCGGTCCGCGGCGACGTGCCGCGCGGACCGGCGGCGGGCCTCACCGCGATCACCGGAGGCTACGCCGTCCTCGGGGCCCTCGCCCTGCGCGCGGAAGCGCGACCGTCCTGACGGTCGCGGGCGTCATGGCGCGACGAACTGGTGGTCGGTGCGGATACGGCCGGCGGGGTCCAGGGAGAGGACGTCCAGCCCGCCGCCGACGGCCTCGCGGCCCCCGGTCGTCACCATCGACCAGCGGATGGCGATCACGCCGGGGAGCAGCGCGGTCGGTTCCTCGGCCGCGAAGACGTGCTCGCCGGACGCGACGAACATCTCGTAGGCGCGGCCCACCCGGGCCTCCAGCGCGTCGTGGCCGTGGACCTCCAGGGAGGGCACGGGAACGGCGAGCGCCGTTGCGGCGTCCCGGATCTCCTCCGGCGGTTCGACCAGGACGTGGACCGCGTCGGACGCCCAGAGTTCGCGGACGAGCGCGCCGCGCGCCACCGGGTCGGGCTCGTTCCACATGGCGACATAGCGGTCGGCCAATCGCTTCACATCGGGTTGAGTGCTCATGGGCAGCAGTGTGCGAGGCGCCCCCGCGGCGCCGCGATTCCCTCCAGGGAATGGAGCCGGCGCGGGCGTCCGGTGTGGAATGGGGGCATGACGGTGTCGGCGGAATCCGGGAAGTTCGCCCGCGACCTGCGGAACTGGCGGACGCGCCGCCGCTTCAGCCAGCTGGAACTGGCGATCAGGGCCGACACGACCCAGCGCCATCTGAGCTTCCTCGAACAGGGGCGCTCCCTGCCGGGCCGCGGCATGGTGGTGCGGCTCGCCGAATCCCTGGAACTGCCCCTGCGGGAGCGCAACGGGCTCCTGCTCGCCGCCGGCTACGCGCCGGTCTATGCCGAGTCGAGCCTGGACGCCCCCGAGCTCGGCCCGGTCCGCGAGGCCCTGGAACGCATCCTCGACGGGCACATGCCCTACCCGGCGGTCGTCGTCCGGCCGTACGGCGAGCTCGTCGCGGCAAACCCGGCGCTCGGCGTCCTCACCGAGGGCGCCGCGCCCGCCCTGCTGGAACCGCCGGTCAACGTCCTGCGCCTCGCCCTGCACCCGGACGGGATGGGCCGCCGCGTCGAGAACCTCGCCGAATGGGGCCGGCACATCACCGGCGGCCTCCGCGACCGGGCGCGGCGCGTCCCCGCCCCGGGCCTCGCGGAATTCATCGAGGAGTTGGACGGCTATCTGCCCCCGGTCGAGTCGCCGGGCGAGCACCTCGGCTTCGCCGTCCCGCTCCGGCTGCGGACCCCGGACGGCGAGCTGCGGCTGATCACCACGCTGACCTCGTTCGCGACCGCCGTGGACGTCACCCTCTCCGAACTGCACCTCGAGGCGTTCCTGCCCGCCGACGAGCCCACGGCGGCACTCCTGCGCAGGCGGGGAGGCGAGTCAGGGTCTGCTACGGGGCGGTGACGTGGCCGCCGTCCCATGCCCAGGCGGCGATCCCGACCCGGTTGCGGGCGCCGACCTTGCGCTGGATCGCGGCGACATGGTTCTTGACGGTGCCCGGCGAGATGAACAGCGCCTCGGCGATCTCGCCGTTGGTGTGCCCGCGCGCGACGAGCCGCGCGACCTCGGCCTCCCGTCCGGACAGCGGCTCGGTCTCCCGTCCGGACAGCGGTCCGGGCGCGGCGGGCCGCCGCGCCGGCTCGGCCAGCCGGCGCAGCAGCCGGACGGTGATCTCCGGGCTGATCAGCGTGTCGCCGGCCACCGCCGCGCGCACCGCCTCCACCAGCAGGGCGGGGCTCGACCGCTTGAGCAGGAACCCGCAGGCGCCGTCGCGCAGCGCGGCGTGCACGTACTCGTCGAGGTCGAACGTGGTGACCACCACCACGCGGATCGGGTCGGCGGCGCCCGGTCCCGCGAGGATCCGGGTGACCTCCAGCCCGTCCATCCGGGGCATGCGGACGTCGGCCAGCACGACGTCGGGCCGCAGATGGCGGGCCTGCTCGACGGCCGAGGCGCCGTCCGCGGCCTCCGCGACCACGGTCAGGTCCGGCTGCGCGTCCAGGATGATCCGGAAGGCGCCGCGGACGTGCTCCTGATCGTCGGCGATCAGGATGCGCGTCGTCATGCCCGCCATCGTCTCACCCGGCGGTCAGCGCCGCCTCGCGCGCGGGGCCCGGTCCTCCAGCGGCAGGACGGCCGCGACCCGCCATCCGGACGGCTCGCGCGGTCCGGCGGTCAGCGTGCCGCCCAGCATCTCGACCCGTTCGCGCAGACCCGGCAGGCCGAGCCCGCCCCGCCTGGCCGCCGGGCCCGTCCCGCCACCGGGGGCGTCGTCGGCGACGAGGACCCGCAGCGAGGGGGCGGCGCCCGCCGAGCGGCGCACGCTCACGTCCACCCGGCCCGCTCCAGGGGCGTGGCGGCGCACGTTGGTCAGTGCCTCCACCACGACGCGGTACGCGGTCGTCCCCACCTCGCGCGGCACGTCCAGGTCCGGGTCGAGGTCCAGATGGACGGGCGCCGTCCCGGACGCGGTGAACCTCGCGGCGAGGTCGGGGAGGTCGGCCAGGGAAGGGGCGGGTGCAAGGGTCGCCCCGTCGCCGTCGGAGCCGGCGTCGTCGCGGAGCATCCCCAGGGTGCGGTCCATGGACGCCATCGCGCGGAGCGCCGCCTCCTCGATGATCGTGAGGGTCCGCGCGGCCGCGGACGGGTCGCGCTCGGCCAGGATCTGCCCGGCCCGGGCCTGCGCGAGCATCTCGCCGACGTCGTGGGCGACGAAGTCGTGCAGGTCGCTCGCCAGTTGGAGGCGCTGCCGCCGCCGCGCGGACGCCACCGACCGGCGCCGGCGGTCGTCCAGCGAGCGCAGGTAGAGCCCGGTCGTGACGGCGAGCACCGGCGGCAGCGACCACGCGGCGAGGGCGGCGAGCCCGGCCGCGCCGGGGACGCCGAAGCGCAGGATCCAGCACGGCACCGCCGCACCGGCGAGGCCGGCTCCGGCCAGCGCCCCGCGGAACGCCGCCGCCCGCACGACCAGCGCCACCAGCAGCGTCAGGGCGGCGACCTCGACGAGGCCGAGCAGGTTCTGCGGCGCTTCGCCCTCCCGGAACCGCGCACCGGGCGACGCCCCGGCCGTCGCCGTCGCGGCGAGCGAGACGCCGCCCGCCACCGCCGCGGCGATCCAGGTCGCCTCATGCCGGGCGGGCCGCATGGCGAGCACGGCGAGGGCGGCCGCCACCGCGACCGCGACCGGCACGGTGGCGGTCCAGCCGTACACCGGCGCGCCGGCGGCGCCGAGCAGCACCGGCGTTCCGGCCGCGGCCGTGCCCGCCTGCCGCAGGACTCCGTTTCGCACGGTTCGAGCTTAGGCAGCGGCGCCGCGTAGGCCACCCTGCCGAACGGCACACCGCCCCGCCCTGACCAGCCCAGAACATGCGAAACGGCATATGTCCGAGGGCTTCGCGGCCCGCCCACGCTGAAGGCATGCGCACTTCGAGACCGGCACTCAGATGGTGGGGTTCGTGGCCCGCCTGGACGGGCTACGCGGCCGCCGCGTGGTCACTTCTCTACGGCACGCTGGGGCTCCACTGGGCCATGGGCGGCGCCGGCTACCCCTTCGGACCGGTGGACGAGGACCACCTCTCGGGGTCGGTCCTGGAAGGGGCCGACGTGGACGTCGCCGCGCCCGCGATGGCCGCCGTCGGGGCCGCCGGCGCCGTGCTCGGCGTGGTCATGGCACGCGGGCGCGGCCGCCCGGCCCTGCGGAGCGTGCTGCTCGGCCTCGCGTGGGCGCAGGCCATCTCCTTCGCCCTCGTGATACCCGACTACTTCCTGATCGCGTTCGTCGCGCTCGCGCCGCTGCTCCTGGTGTTCGCGTTCACCGGGGTCCCCGGCGCGCAGGGCGGGGTGGGCGACATCCTCTACTGGCACCGGGTGAACCTCCTCATCCTGTTCGCGGGCGGCGTGCTCTGGGCCGCGACCGCCCTGGCCTACCAGCGCCGGACGCGCGGGACGTGCGTCCACTGCGGGCGCGGCGACCGTCCCGCCGCGCACTGGACGACCCCCGACTCCGCGCTGCGCTGGGGCAGGTGGGCCGTCTGGGTCGCGTGCGTCGCCAGCCTGCCGTACGAGCTGACCCGCGTCGCCTGGTACTTCGGCTACCCGCTCGGCATCACCGAGGACTTCGAGCGGATGATGCAGGACACGCCGGGCATGCTGGAGGCCGGTCTCGGGTTCGCGATCGCCTCGCTCCTCGGCGGCGTCCTCACCCACGGCCTCGTCCACCGCTGGGGCACGGTGTATCCGCGCTGGATCTGGTTCAAGGCCGGGAAGCGGGTCCCGCCGGCGCTGGCGATCGTCCCCGCGTCGATCGTGGCGGTCGCGCTCGTCCCCGCGGGCCTGATGAACCTCCGCATGGACCTGGAGCCCGGCCTGTGGGCGGTGACCCTGCCCGGCCTGATCTTCGTTGCCTGGGGCGCGGCGCTCGGCGCCGCCACGCTCGCCTACCACCTGCGGCGCCGCGGCATCTGCCGGCACTGCGGACTGGGCGCCGCCGAACCCCTGCCACGCGACGACCACGCCGGCGCGGGAGCCTCCGTCGGCGGGGGACCACCCGCCCGCCACCGGGCGGCGGACTGATCCGCCTCGTGTCAGGGGAGGCGGCCGGCGCCGCGGGCGGGCAGGATGGCGGGGTGAACGAACTAGAAGAAGGCACCCGGCTCACCTTGGACTTCGACAAGCTCGCGGGAGTCGCGGCGACGGGCGCGCGGGTCGTCCCGGTGGTCCTGCAGGACGCGGGCAGCGGGGAGGTCCTGTTCATCGGATACGCGAACGACCAGGCCCTCAAGGCCACGCTGGACGAGCGGATCGCCGTCCTGTGGTCGACGTCCCGCAACGAGCTGTGGCGCAAGGGCGCGACCTCGGGGGACGTCCTCGAACTGGTCGACGTCCGCGTCAACTGCGAGCAGAACTCCCTGCTCTACCTCGTCAACCGCACCACCGGCGGCGCCTGCCACACGAACCTGCCGTCCGGGGAGGCCCGCCCGACCTGCTACTACCGCTCCGTCGCCGACGACGGGGCGCTGCGCCACCTCCTGCAGTGAACGGCGGCGGCCGAGCCGGTCGCCGCGGCCCGGACGGCCTCCGGCGGAGCGGGCGGGGCTGCGCCCGCTCCCTCGGCGCGCCGCCCGTCAGGCGCTCTGCGGCCGGTAGTGCAGGACGGTGATGCCGCAGTCGAATGGGCGCGCCTCCACCAGGTCGAGGCGCTGGTAGGAGCCCTCCGGGAACACCGGCATGCCGGTGCCGATCGCGGTCGGGTTGACGAACAGGTAGATGTCGTCGAGCAGGCCACGGCGGATCAGGTCGCGGACGAGCGTGCCGCCCCCGTAGGCGATCATGTCCCCGCCGGGACGGGACTTCAGCCCGTTCACGATCTCGGTGAGGTCGCCGCCCGCGATCTCGGCGTTCTTCCACGGCGACTCGGTGAGGCTGTTGGAGATCACGACCTTGGGCGTGTTGTTCATCTGGTCGATGGCCTCCTGGGTCTCGTGCTCGGGCCCGGCCTCCCAGGCGGGGATGAAGCCCTCGGCGAGCTTGCGGCCCAGCACGATGGTGTCCACCTGCATCAGGCCGTCGATGTACTGGGAGATGTCATCGGTCCAGGGGAACTTCATCCAGTCCATCTCGCCGTTCGGGCCGGCCATGTAGCCGTCGACGCTGACCTGGACCTGAAGCTTGAACTTCCGCATCGTCTTCTCCTCGGTTACGCGACTCATCGCGGTTGTTTCCGGTGCTCATAGCTTGGCGGACACCGTTTACGGAATCTTTACGGCGCTCCGCAGGGCCCGCGGCCACCGGCTCGCGCCCGCCGCCGAGGCCCGGCCCGCCGAGGCGCCGCCCGGGCCGGGCGGCGGACGGGACCGGATACGGCCACCGGGTGGAGAGACGCCCGGCCGCCTGCGAGCTTGAAGGCGGAGTGCCCTGACCTGCGGGGCCGTTCGAGGGGGCGGACGATGCGGCGACCGATCGCGGCGGCACTGGCCGGGTGCCTCCTGCTCGGCGGCTGCGCCGGCCGCGACGCGGGGTCCATCCTCGGCGAGGAGACGCTGACGGCGGGCGTCCGGCCGGACCTGCCGGGCATCGGGTTCCGGCGCCCGGACGGCACGTTCGAGGGCCTGGACGTCGACGTCTCCCGCTACCTCGCCGCACGGTTGGGAAAGAAGGTCCGCTTCGTCCCGGCGCTGGCGCGGGACCGGGAACGGCTGCTGCGCGACGGGGACGTCGACATGGTCCCGACGTTCTGGATCGAACCCGAGTGGACGCAGCGGCTCGCGTTCGCGGGCCCGTACCTCCTGTCGTACCAGGACATCCTCGTCCGGGACGGCGAGCACGGCGTGCGCGGCGTCCGCGACCTGAAGGGGCGCAGGATCTGCGCCGTCGCGGGATCGGGCGCGGCCGAGGCGGTGACGGTCGAGCGGGAGGTGCCGGCCGTGCCGGTGGCGGCCCGGTCCTACGACGAGTGCATGGGCATGCTCGCGGACGGCCGGATCGACGCGATCACCACCAACGACACCATCCTGGCGGGGCTGAAGTCGCGGCGCGGCGCCGGCTTCCGGTTGCTGAACGCCCGCTTCGGCGAGCGGCGGACGGGCATCGCGATCCGCCGGGGCGACCCGGACGGCTGCGAGGCGCTCAACACGGCCGTCACTCGGATGTACCAGGACGGGACGATGGCGGCCTTCATGCGCAGGTGGTTCGGATCGTCCGGCCTGGACCTGTCGGACCTGGAGGTGCCGCAGTTCGAGGGCTGCCTGTGACGCTCAGGGGCGCGGCAGGGAGGTCAACGCGAGGACTCGCCGCCGCCCACGAGGGGCGTGGCGGTCGCGGAGCCGCTGCTCGGGGCGGCGCCGTCCGACGACTCGCCGTCGGCGGCGCCGTTGCCCTTGGAGGCGCCCTTGCCCTTCTTGGCCGGGCTGGTCGGGGGAGTCGTGCCGTTGCCGTTGTTGCTCCCCGGGCCCCGCGGAGGTGTCGGCTTCGCCTTCGGGGTCTCGGTCTTCTTCTGCTGCCCCGGCGCGGTCTTCTTGCCGTGCTCGCCGGACTTGCCCTGCCCGCGGGACGGCGTGGACGAGGGCGCCGGACCGGGCGTCCGCGACGTGCGGGGGTCGGGGCCGCCGCCCTCGTCGCGGACCTTGTGCTCCTGGCGCGTCGGCGACGGCGCGGGCGCCGGCTCCTGGCCGGGGAAGTTCCCGGTCGCGTAGGCGACGCCGCCCGACAGCAGGACCGAGCCGCCCACCACCGCGATGACCTTGGCGGTGAGGAACCGGCGCAGGCCGGCCGCCCGGGAGCGGGGGGCGGGGCGGGGAGCCGCCAGGAAGGCGGCGACGGCGGCGTCCTCCCCCGCGAGCTCCCCGGGGCGGCCGGGGGCGGTGGCCGCCGCGAGCAGCTCGCGCAGCTCGGCGTGCCCGCCGGCGCCGTCGAGCAGCCGCTCGGCGGCGCGCGGATCCAGCCGTCCCGGCTCCTGGTCTCTCATGTCACCCCTTCAGCGCCGCCGCCGCCGCTCGTGTCACCCCGGACGAGGGGACGGGTGCCCGCGGCGTCCGCGCGGGGCGCCGGGAGCCGCTCGGCGAGGCGCCGCAGGCCGCGGTAGGCGGCGGTCCGCACGGCGCCCGCCCGCTTGCCGAGCACCTTGCCCGCCGACTTGGCGTCCAGGCCGACGACGACGCGCAGCAGCACCGCCTCGGCCTGGTCGCGGGGCAGGTCGGCGATCAGCCGCAGCGCCTGCTCGGTGGCGATGCCGTCGAGGGCGTCCAGCTCGGTGTCGGCGGCCGCGGCCATCGAGACCAGCTCCTCGACCGGCAGGTCGGAGGCGGGGCGGCGGGACTTGCGGCGCAGGTGGTCCAGCGCCCGGTGCCGGGTGATCGTCGCGGTCCAGCCGCGGAAGCCGTCGAGGTCGCCGCGGAACGTCGGGAGGTCGCGGGCGATCTGCAGCCAGGCCTCCGACGTCACGTCCTCCGCGTCCGCTCCGACGATGGCCCCGGCGAAACGGATCAGGCGCGGCTGGACGTCGCGGTAGAGCATGCGGAAGGACTCCTCGTCGCCGTTCTGCGCCGCGCGCAGTGCCCGGCCGAGCTCGTCCTCGTCCACCGCGCCATTGTGCAGGCATTTGCCCCGTGGTGTGACACGGACGCGAGGGTTCGCGCTGACGCAGTGAACCCCCCGCGGCCGCCCGGCCGGTCCCCCGCGCACGAGACGGACGAACATGATCGGCAATGCCCCTCACGACCGGGACGAGCTCCTTGTCACCGGCATAGCGCCTGTCTCCCCGCCCTTGACCAGGCCGCTCCCCGAACCCGCCCCGGACGCGGTACCGGGCGACGCTTCGCCGGTCTTCGTCGACGCGACCGGTGGGCGCGCCCGGCTCGGGCGCCGGCTGGGCCTGCTCATGGGGGCGGTGCTCCTGGTCTTCCTGGGCGCGCTCGGCCTCGGCATGACCACGGGGGCCGACGTCCCGCTGACGCCGTGGAGCGAGGCGTCCGCCAAGCCGCAGGTGAAGCTGGGCCGTCCGAGCCTCCCCGCCGGAAAGGCGAACGAGCCGGGCGCCAACGCGCACCCCCGGTCGGGCGCGCCGTCCGGAACGCCCCGGGCGTCGGCGGCGCCCAGGGCGACCGCCGCGCCCGCGGTGCCCGGTGCCGCGCCGGCCACCCCCGCCCCCGCGCCGGCGGCGACGGGAACGGCGACGAACCGTCCGGGCAAATCGCAGGCGACACCTCCCGCTTGGGGCCGCAAGAAGAAGAACGGCTGAGCATGCGACGGGGTGAACCGCGGGCCCACTGGATCCTGCTGTCGCTCGGCGGCCTGGTGCTGGCCGTGCTCCTCCTCCTGGACGGCTTCGCGAGCGGGGCCGTCGGCGAGGCGCCGCGGGCCAAGGGGGACGCCGCGCCGGCGCCGTCCCGAGCGACCGAGGGCGGGCCCGTGGTCAACCTCTCGGGCGGCGCGCCGCGGAGCCGCCGCATGCCGGCGAAGACGATCGCGCTGACGTTCGACGACGGCCCCGACCCCGAGTGGACGCCGCGGCTGCTGGACGTCCTGCGCCGCCGCGGCGCCCGCGCCACGTTCTTCACCGTCGGCGCGCGCGTGGCGAGCGAGCCGGAGCTGACCCGCCGCGTCCTCCGCGAGGGCCACGAGATCGGCTCGCACACCTACACCCACGCCGACCTCGCCGCCGTGCCGCGCTGGCGCGGGCGCCTGGAGATGGACCTCACGCAACGCGCGCTGGCGGGCGCGGCGGGCGTCCACACCAGGCTGATGCGGATGCCGTACTCCTCCCGTCCGGACGGCCTCACCGCCCCGGAGTGGCGCGCGGCCGAGCGGGCGGGCGAGGACGGCTACGTCGTCGTCCTCACCGACCGCGACACCGAGGACTGGGCCCGCCCCGGCACGGCGGCGATCGTCCGGCGGGCGCTGGCGGCGGGCGCGCGCGGCGAGGGCGCCGTCGTGATGCTGCACGACTCGGGCGGCGACCGGTCCGAGACCGTCGCGGCCGTCGAGCAGATCATCGACAGGCTCCAGCCGCAGGGCTACCGCTTCACCACGCTCACGCGGGCGCTGGGGATGCCTCCCGCCGAGGTCGCGGTGCCCCTGCGCGAGCGCGCCGTCGGCTGGACGCTGGTCACGGCCCAGCGGGCGGCGTCCGCGCTCACCGGCACCATGGGCGCGGTGTTCGGGGTCGCGGGCGTCCTCTGCGTGCTCAGGCTCCTCATGCTGCTGGTGTTCGCGCACGTCCACATGCGCCGGGTCCGCAGGCCCGAGCACCGGCCGCGCCGCGCCCGCGGTCGGCGGGGGCCGCCACCGGGCGGTCTGCCGCCGGACCCGTTCCCGCCGGTCTCCGTGGTCGTCCCCGCCTACAACGAGGAGGCCGGCATCGCGGCGACGGTCGCCTCGCTGCTCGACACCGACTACCCCGGAACCGTCGAGGTCATCGTGGTGGACGACGGGTCCGCCGACGCCACGGCCGCGATCGTCGAGTCGATGCGGCTGCCCGGCCTGCACCTCGTCCGCAAGCCCAACGGCGGGAAGCCGAGCGCGCTCAACGCGGGCATCGCCGCGGCGGGGGCCGACGTCCTCGTGCTCGTGGACGGCGACACCGTCTTCCAGCGCGACACCCTCCGGCACCTGCTCGCCCCCTTCGCGGACCCGGAGGTGGGCGCGGTGAGCGGCAACACCAAGGTCGCCAACCGGGGCGGCCTCCTCGGCCGCTGGCAGCACATCGAGTACGTCATCGGCTTCAACCTCGACCGGCGGATGTTCGACCTCCTGCGCTGCATGCCGACCATCCCGGGCGCGATCGGGGCGTTCCGGCGGTCCGTCCTCGCCGAGGTGGGCGGCGTCCCGGGCGACACCCTCGCCGAGGACACCGACCTCACCATAGCGATCTGCCGCACGGGGCGGCGCGTCGTCTACGAGGAGAAGGCCCTCGCCTGGACCGAGGCGCCGTCGTCGCTGCGGCAGCTGTGGAGGCAGCGGTACCGCTGGTGCTACGGGACGATGCAGGCGATGTGGAAGCACCGCCGCTCCGTCGTCGAGGGCGGCGGCTCGGGGCGGTTCGGCCGCCGCTGCCTGCCCTACCTGACGGTGTTCCAGGTGCTGCTTCCCCTGTTCGCGCCGGTCATCGACCTGTTCGCGCTGTTCGGGCTGTTCTTCCTCGACCCCGTCGTGCCGCTCATCTCCTGGACGCTCTTCGTCGCCGCGCAGGCCGCCGCCGGGGCCTACGCCCTGTGGCTGGACGGCGAGTCCGTCCGTCCCCTGTGGGCGCTGCCGCTCCAGCAGTTCGTGTACCGGCAGCTCATGTACCTGGTCGTTCTCCAGTCCGTGGTGACCGCGCTGCTGGGGTCCCGCCTGGGATGGCACACCATCCGCCGGACGGGGACCTTCGCGGATTTCGGGACCCGGGAACAATCGCCGGGGCCCATCGGTTACAGATGACAGCCGGTGTGCCTGGTGTCCCCGGGCCTCACCTATCGCCTTCACGGAATACCGTCCGGCTGGAGCCGTGTTGTGCCTTTCGCCGAGAGGCGACCCGCACACCGGTGCTAGACCAAGGCCCCGCCGGGTCGCTCGACCCGGCGGGGCCTGGTCGTGTCTGCGGCAGACTGGCGCCATGAGTCTCGCCGCGCACTTGGAAGAACTGGGCCGTCCGCTGGTGGACGAGCAACTCCAGCACCCGACCGTGAAGGGCATCGCCCAAGGCGACCTCGACGAGGCCGTGTTCCGCTCCTGGCTGGAACAGGACTACCTCTTCCTGCACGACTACGTGCGCGTCTTCTCCCGTCTGGCGTGGCAGGCTCCTGACGCCCACCTGGGAGACCTCGTCGACCTGGCCCACGCCACCTTCCACGACGAGCTCGACCTGCACCGCTCCCTGTCCGCGAGCTTCTCCGCCGACCTCGACGGCGCCGAGAAGGGGCCCGCCTGCGCCGCCTACACGTCCTTCCTGCTGGACAGCGCCGCCGTGTACGCCGACGGGCTCGCGGCCCTCTACCCGTGCATGTGGGGCTACTCCACCCTCGGACGGATCCTCGCCGAGGACCCGCCGTCCGAGCCCCGCTACCGCCGCTGGGTCGACACCTACGCCGACCCGGGCTTCGCCGACCTCGCCGCCCGCATCGCCCAGATGATCGACGAGGCGGCCCCCGACCCGGCCGCCGCGGAACGCCTCTTCATGGAGGGCATGCGGCACGAACTGGCCTTCTGGTCCGTGGAGACCTGAGCCGTCACACGCGGGCGAGCGAGGGGTAGTCGATGTAGCCCTCGGCATGGCCGCCGTAGACGAGTTCCTCGACGTGGGCGGCCAGCGGGGCGGACGTCGCGAAGCGTGCGGGGAGATCGGGGTTGGAGATGAACAGGCGCCCGTAGGAGAAGACGTCGGCCAGGCCGGCCGCGACGACCTCCTCCCCGGCGCGCCGGGACGTCGGCTCCGGCCCGTTGAAGTTCCCGATGAGCGTGCCCGACCAGCGGGGCCGCAGATCGGCGAGCGCCCCGTACGCGCCCCGCTCGATGACGTGCAGGTAGGCCAGGCCGAGCGGGTCGAGCGCGTCGACGAGGGCGCGGTAGGTGCCCTGGGGGTCCTGCTCGGCGATCTCGTTCTCCGGGTTGTCGGGGGAGATCCGCAGCCCGACGCGCTCAGGGCCGACCGCGTCCGCCACCGCCTGGACGACGTCCAGGGCGAAGCGGAGCCGGCCCTCGCGGGAGCCGCCGAACCGGTCGGTGCGCAGGTTGGTGTTCTCGGCCAGGAACTGCTGGATGAGGTAGCCGTTCGCGCCGTGCACCTCGACGCCGTCGAATCCGGCGCGGACGGCGTTGCGCGCCTCGGCGGCGAAGGCCGCGACCGTCTCCTCGGCCTCGGCGGTCGTCATGGCGCGCGGCGTGACGTGGGGGACGCCGCCCCCGTTGGTGTGGATGCGCTCCGAGCGGATGCCGACCGCCGAGGGCGCGACGGGCGTGGCGCCGCCCGGCAGGATGAGCGGATGCGTCATCCGGCCCACGTGCCAGAGCTGGGCGAAGATCGTCCCGCCCGCCTCGTGCACGGCGTCGGTCACCTCGCGCCACCCGGCGACCTGCTCGTCAGTCACCAGACCGGGGATGCCGGGACCGCCCTTGCCCAGCACGTGCGGCCAGAGCCCCTCGGTGACGATGAGGCCCGCGCTCGCCCGCTGGGCGTAGTACTCCTTGGTCAGCGGATGCGGGACGCCGGTCGCGTCGTCGGCCCGGCCCCGCGTCATGGGCGCCATCGCGATGCGGTTGCGCAGCCTGAGATGCGGGCCTTCGTAGGAGGCGAGCAGGGGGCTGGTCATCGTCCTCATCCTCTCGGCGGGCCATTTGCATGTATCTGCATGTGTTGCATGTACATGCAGATATTGGCACTGCATGTAAGCTGGAGTCAAGAGGAAGCGGGGTGCGCGATGGGCGCTGACGGGAAGGCCGCGGCGGACGCGGCGCTCTGGGACGGCATCGTCACGCTGCACGGGCGGGTCGAGCACGGGCTCTCCAAGGCCCTGCAGCGCCGCCACGGGATCGGCCTGTCGGAGTACCGCGCGCTCTGCCGGCTCGCCCGCGCCGACGACGGCGAACTGCGCATGCAGGAGCTCGCCGACCTGATCGGCCTCAACCAGAGCTCGGTCAGCCGGCTCGTCGCGCGCCTGGAGTCCGCCGGCCTCACCCGCCGCGACATGTGCCCCAAGGACCGCCGCGGCGTCTATACCGTCATCACCGACGAGGGCCGCGCCGTCCAGGACAAGGCCGCCCCCACCTACGAGGAGACCCTCACCGAGGCCCTGGACGAGACCGCCACCGACCCCAACCTCGCCCCCCTGCTGGCAATTATTCGCGCCTGACCACGCCCGATCCCGCCGGCTCTTCGTGGCGGGGCGACATCAACCGGCACCCCAGCCATCGGCGACCCCAGGTGTCGCGATTGCGTGCGAAGCCGGTTTCGAGCCTGCGAGAAACCGATCGCGCAGCGAGCCCCAAGGCGAGTCGGAGCGATGCAGCAATCGCACGCGGTTCGTGGGGCGCCGGGCCCCCAGGGCCCGGCGCCCCACGAACCGCAATCAGACACTGCGCTTCAGCCGGAGGCTGTTGGTCACCACGAAGACTGAGGAGAAGGCCATGGCGCCTCCGGCGATCATCGGGGTGAGCAGGCCGGACGCCGCCAGGGGGATGGCGGCCACGTTGTAGGCGAAGGCCCAGAACAGGTTGCCCTTGATCGTGGCGAGCGTGCGGCGCGACAGCCGGATGGCGTCGGCCGCGGCGCGCAGGTCGCCGCGCACCAGCGTCAGGTCGGACGCCTCGATCGCGACGTCGGTGCCGGTGCCCATCGCCAGGCCGAGGTCGGCCTGGGCCAGCGCGGCGGCGTCGTTGACCCCGTCGCCGACCATGGCGACCGTCCGCCCCTCGGACTGGAGGCGCTTGACGACGTCCACCTTGTCCTGCGGCAGGACGTCGGCGATGACCTCCTCGATCCCGACCTTCTGCGCGACCGTGCGGGCCACCGTCTCGTTGTCGCCGGTCAGCAGGACCGGGCGCAGCCCCAGCCCGCGCAGCCGCTCGATCGCCTCCCGCGAGGTCGGCTTGACCTGGTCGGCGACGGTGATGACCGCGCGGGCCTCGCCGTCCCAGCCGACCGCGACGGCGGTGCGGCCGAGCGACTGCGCCTTCTCCATGGCGCGTTCGAGGTCGGGGGTGAGGTGCTGCGACCACTCCGCGAGCAGCCGCGGGCGGCCCGCGAGGACGCCGTGCCCGTCCACCATCCCCTGGACGCCGAGGCCCTCGACGTTGGCGAAGTCCTCGACCGCGCCGAGGTCGCCGACCCGCTCGACCGCGCCCTTGGCGATGGCCTGGGCGATCGGGTGCTCGGACGCGTTCTCCAGCGCGCCCGCCAGCCGCAGCACGTCCTCCTCGGAGACGCCGTCGGCGGTGAGGACGTCGACCAGGGCCATCCTGCCGGTGGTGACGGTGCCCGTCTTGTCCAGGACGACGGTGTCGATCGCGCGGGTGGACTCCAGCACCTCCGGGCCCTTGATCAGGATGCCGAGCTGCGCGCCGCGCCCCGTCCCGACCATCAGCGCGGTCGGGGTGGCGAGGCCGAGGGCGCACGGGCAGGCGATGATCAGCACGGCGACGGCGGCGGTGAAGGCGCCGGCGAGCGGCTCGCCGGTGCCGATCCAGAAGCCGAGCGTGCCGAGCGCGAGCGCGATCACGACCGGGACGAAGACGCCCGAGATCCGGTCGGCGAGCCGCTGCACCTGCGCCTTGCCCGTCTGCGCGTCCTCCACCAGCCGCGCCATCTGCGCGAGCTGGGTGTCGGAGCCGACCCGGGTGGCGCGCACCAGCAGCCGCCCGCCCGCGTTCACGGTCGCGCCGACCACGGCGTCCCCGGGCCCGACCTCGACCGGGACCGACTCGCCGGTCAGCATGGACGCGTCCACGGCGGACGAGCCCTCCTCGACCGTCCCGTCCGTGGCGATCTTCTCGCCGGGGCGGACGACGAACAGGTCCCCCGCCGCGAGCCGGTCGACCGGGATGCGCTCCTCGCGCCCGTCCCGGACGACCGAGACCTCCTTGGCGCCGAGTTCCAGCAGGGCCCGCAGGGCGGCGCCGGCCCGGCGCTTGGAGCGCTTCTCGAAGTACCGTCCGGCGAGGATGAACATGATGACGCCGGACGCGGCCTCGAGGTAGATGTTCATCGACCCGTCCGAGCGGGTCATGGAGAACTCGAACCCGTGCTTGACGCCCAGCTCGCCGGCGGTGCCGAAGAACAGCGCCCACAGCGACCAGGCGAACGCGGCCAGCGTGCCGAGCGAGATCAGCGTGTCCATGGTGGCGGCGCCGTGCCGCAGGTTGGCCGCCGCGGCCTTGTGGAACGGCCAGCCCGCGTAGACGACGACGGGAGCGGCGAGCGTCAGCGACAGCCACTGCCACGCCTCGAACTGGATCGCCGGGATCATCGCCATCGCGATCACCGGGACCGACAGCACCACCGCGGCGACCAGCCGCTGCCGCAGCGAGCGCAGCTCGTCGTCCGGCTCCGGGGCCGCGTCGTCCGGGGCCTTGGGCGGGGCGGGGAGGGCCGCGGAGTAACCCGCCTTCTCCACGGTGGCGACCAGCTCCTCCGGGGAGACCCCCTCCCCGAACTCGACCCTGGCCTTCTCGGTGGCGTAGTTGACCGTCGCGGTCACGCCCTCCATCTTGTTGAGCTTCCGCTCGATGCGGTTGGCGCACGACGCGCACGTCATCCCGCCGATCGCCAGCTCGATACGCCCGGACACCGCGTCCGTGCTCATCGCGTCCTCCTCTGCTTCGATCGTGCGGAACGTCAGTGGGTGTGGGGCTCGTCGCCGTGGCCCTGCTCGGGCTCCTGCTCCTGGACGGGGACGTGCCCCGCGTGCACCGTGAACTCGGCCGTGCGGACCTTGCCGTCGTGCTTGAAGTCCAGGTAGAGGCGGTACGCGCCGGAGCTGGGCGCCTCGGCGAAGAACGTTATGCCGGGGCCGGGCTTGGTCTCGCCGTCGCCGGGCTCCCCGTCCGGATGGACGTGGAGGTAGGCGAGGTCGCCCTGCCGCAGCGCGACGAGGTGGCCGTACGCCTCCAGGTACGGCTCCAGGTCGTTGACCGGCTCGCCGTCCTTGCTCACCGTGAGGGTCAGTTCGGTGGACTTGCCGGGAGTGAGCCCGCCGGTGAGGCGCACCTCGTAGCCGTCCACCTTCGCGACCTGCTCGGGCTCGGGCAGCGGCGCCGGCTTCAGGTCGCCGGGGGCGAAGACGTCGGCGCCGAGCGTGAGCTGCCGCTTCGCGCCGTCCGGCTGGATGTCGGTGAAGAACCGGTACGCGCCGGGCTTGGCCAGCGTGATCGGGACGGTCCAGACGCCGCCGCCGAGCTGGGTCGGGTGCAGGTGCTGGAAGCCGGACAGGTCGCGCCGCGCCACGATCAGGTGCAGGAGCTTGCCGTGCAGCGGCTTGAACCCGGTGACGGGCTTGCCGTCCGGCCCGTTGATGGTGAACCGGAACTCCGTCTTCTTGCCAGGGCTCAGGACCGTCCGCTGCGGGGCGAGCGTGAAGCCGTCCTCCGACACCTGGAGGCCGCCCGGCGTGTGGGACGCCGCGCTCTCGTGCCCTCCGGCGCCGTGCTCGCCGCCCGCACCGCCGTGGCCCCCGCCGCCGTCGTGGGAGGCCATTTCCGCCGTCCCGCCGACGGGACCGACGATCTTGCCGACGCCCGCGGCGCCGCCGAAGACGACCGCCAGTCCCACGGCGTAGGCGCCCAGCCTGGTCGCGCTGTTCATGCCGTCTCACTCCGCTCGATGTCCGAGGGGCGCACCCCGCCGGGGGCGAGGTGCGGTCCGCTCATGAGGTCAGCTGGTACCCGGCCTCCTCGACGGCGTCCTTGACCCGGGCGTCGTCGAGGGGCGTCTCGCTGGTCACGGTGACCCTGCCGGTCTGGAGGTCGACGTCCACGCCGGTCACGCCGGCGATCTGCTCGACCTCCTCGGTCACCGAGCTCACGCAGTGGCCGCAGGTCATCCCGCTGACGGTGTAGGTGGCGGTGCTCATCGTCGTCTCCCTCGGTCCTTTACCCCTGGGGGGTATTCTGTCGCCCATATGCTGCCATAACCGGATACCCGTGACAACCCCAGGGGGGTATGGGTAATTCCGAGATCCGGGTCACATCGCTCCCAGGGTTTTCCACAGGTGTCCACAGGGCTGTGGACGAACGTTCTGGCACCCCGGCTCTTCGCGGATACTGAAGCCATGCCCGAACTACCTGAGGTGGAGGCGCTGGCGGGGTTCCTGCGGGAGCGCGCGGTCGGCCATGCCGTCGCCCGCGTCGATGTTCTCGCCATCTCCGCGCTGAAGACCTACGACCCGCCGGTGACCGCGCTCGGCGGCCTGACCGTCACCGGCGCGGCCCGGCACGGCAAGTTCCTCGACCTGGACGTCGACGGCCTGCACCTCGTCGTCCACCTGGCCCGCGCCGGCTGGCTGCGCTGGCGCGACGAGATCCCGACCAGGCCCGTCCGGCCCGGCGGCAAGAACCCGCTCGCCCTGCGCGTGCACCTCGACGACGGCTCGGGCTTCGACCTCACCGAGGCCGGCACCAAGAAGGGCCTCGCCGTCTACGTCGTCCGCGACCCGGAGGACGTGCCCGGCGTGGCCTCGCTCGGCCCCGACCCGCTGGACGAGTCGTTCACCCCGGCGGCCCTCGGCGAGATCGTCCACGGCAAGCGCACGCAGATCAAGGGGCTGCTGCGCGACCAGAAGGTGATCGCGGGCATCGGCAACGCCTACTCCGACGAGGTGCTGCACGTCGCGAGGATGTCCCCCTTCAAGATCGCCTCCTCGCTGACCGAGGAGGACGTGGCCGTCCTGCACGACGCGATCGTCACCACCCTGCGGGACGCGGTGGAGCGCTCGCGCGGCCTGGAGGCGCAGGACCTCAAGGGCGAGAAGAAGACCGGCCTGCGGGTGCACGGGCGCGCCGGCGAGAAGTGCCCGGTGTGCGGGGACACGGTCCGCGAGGTGTCGTTCGCCGACTCGGCGCTCCAGTACTGCCCCACCTGCCAGACGGGCGGCAAACCGCTCGCCGACCGCAGGATGTCCCGCCTCCTCAAGTAGTGCCGGGGGACGGGCGGATCCGGCTGTGGGGCCGGGCGTCCGCGGCGTATCGTGTCGCGCGTCGTCCGCGGTGATCACCTTCTCAGGAGCCGCCATGGGATACCCCCCGCCCCCACCCGCCCCGCCAGGCGGCCCTGGCCACGGCGGTGCGCCGCCCTACGGAGCGCCCCCGCCCGCTCCGCCGTACGCGCCCCCGGCACCGCCTCCCGCCTACGGATATCCGCCGAGGGCGCCCGGCTACCCGCCGCCGCAGCAGGGCGGCTACCCGGCCCCCCAGCAGGGCGGCTACCCCGGGCCGCAGTACCCGCAGCACCACCAACCGCAGCACCACCACCAGCGGCCGCCGCAGCAGCCCGCCGACCTGTACGGATCACCGATCCTCGTCTACGACCAGCCGGCGCAGTTCTTCTCGACCGAGGCGAACTACACGATCTGGAGCCCGCAGGGGCAGCCCGCGGCGTACGTCCGGGAGCAGGGGGTGGGCGGCGCGAAGAAGGCCCTGCGCGTCATGAGCCAGGGCAGCCAGACCAAGGCCGAGCGGAAACTGTCGATCCTGCGCCCGGACGGCATGCCGTACTTCCACTTCTACAAGCCGTACGGGTTCGTGGGCACGCCCATGATGCAGGTGCTGGCCCCGAACGGCGGGCTGGTCGGCCACCTGCGCAAGCGGGCGATGCGCGGCTGGGAGATCCCTCGACCCGCACGAGCGGCAGATCGGCTACTACGAGCTTCTCAGCGGCCGGATCACCGACTGGCAGCAGCAGGAGCTCGCCCGGATCCAGCGCGGCTTCGCAGGGATGGGCGAGTTCCTGTCCCAGGTGTTCACCGGGGCCGACCGGTACGTCCTGCGCATGCACGTCCAGTTGCAGGAGCCGATGCGCACGCTCGTGCTGGCCTGCCCGCTCGCGTTCGACACCGCCGTCTCCCAGAACCGCAGCATCGGCGGCCTGCTCTGACCCTGCGCTCCGGTGCGCGCGGGCGCGGGCCGGGACGCGTCAGGCCCCGGCGGGTGCCGGGGCCTGACTCACGGGTCGCGAACGGAGCCGGAACGGGGATGGCTCGTCCGCCGGGGTCAGCGGACCTTCGGGACGTTCCCGAAGACCGGGCCGATCTGGCTCCAGCGGTGCAGCTGGCAGCCGTCATCGCGGGTGAACGTGGTGTCGACCTGCTCTCCCTCCCAGGTGCCCTTGACCGTGGCGATCTCCGGACCGCCGTAGATCTTGGTGCACATCTGATCCTTGGGGACGGGTTTGAAGGGTTCCTTGACCTTCGTGAGGGCCGCGCACGCGCCGGCCGCCTGTGGATGGTCGCCGCCTGGCGGGTCGCAGGTCAGCCGCCAGGTCTTGGCGGGCGCCTCCTTGGAGGCCTTGACCTGCACGGTGAGGTTGTCCGCCGGTGAGCCGGACGGCTGCACGGACGTCGTGCCCGAAGGCGCTCCGGCGGGGTTTCCGTTTGCCTGTTCGTCGCCGCAGGCGGCCGTGGACAGCAGCAAGGCCAGCCCGGGCGCTGCGAAAAGGAGCGTCCGATACCGCATGCGTGATTCGACGCAGGGGGGCTTCGCGCGGTTCCATGGGGGTGTGATGAATTTCGGGGAAGACGTGCCGGCCGTGGTCGCCGCGGAGGTCCCGCAGGACGGCTACCTGCTGGACGTCCGCGAACAGGACGAGTGGGACGCGGGCCACGCGCCCGGCGCGGTCCACATCCCCATGCGCCAACTCGGCGACCGCGCCGGCGAGGTCCCGCGTGACCGGGAGGTTTTCGTCATCTGCCGGTCGGGGGCCCGTTCCGCCCAGGTGACGGTCGCGCTGAACCAGGCGGGCTGGCTGGCGAGGAACGTCGGCGACGGCATGAACGGGTGGGCCGCGGCCGGCCGCCCGATGGAGGGGACCGGGGACGGCCCGCCCTACGTCGCGTGATCCGGACCACCATCGTCTGATCTGACCCGGGGTGCCCCTTTTAGGGGGTGACGGGCGGTTGTACGATCGGGCCTGACCGATAACCGCGGGAGCTCGGGCCACAGCCGGGCTGAGAGGGCGGCCTCCAAGGCGTCGCCGACCGCATGAACCTGTCCGGGTAATGCCGGCGTAGGGAGCGTGTCCCGTGACGTCCGATGTCGAAAAGCGCCCGCAGGGCGAGCGCGCCCGCGACGAGGCCCCGTTCACCCTCGACGAACCCGCCCCCAAGGTCCTCGGATTCTGGGACCAGAGCGCCTTCTGGGGGAACCTCGGCGTCAGCCTCCTGGCCTTCTCCGGCGCCTACACCGTCCTCGCGCCGGACGCCGACGGGCGGCCCACCATCTCGATCATGGCGGGCATCGTCGCGATGGCGGTCGGAACGGCCCTCGGCGGGCTGATGCTCGGCCTCGCCGCGGTGCCGGGCGCGCGCACCGGCCAGCCCGCGATGGTGCTGCTGCGCGGCCTGTTCGGCGCGCGGCTGTCGTACGCGCCGACCGTCCTCAACATCGCCCAGCTCGTCGGCTGGGGGACGTTCGAGCTGATCGTCATCGCCGACGCGGCCCGCGAGCTGTGGGACGGCGTCCCGCGCTGGGGCTACGTGGTCGCCGCGGGAGCGATCACGACCGTGCTGACGGTGTGGCCGCTCGGCTCGGTGCGGCTGCTGCGCCGCTACGTGACCGTCGCGGTGGCGATCGCGCTCGTCTACTTCTACGTCCGGCTCGTCCGGGAGCCGCTTCCCGACCTGAACCAGGGCTCGTGGGGCGGGTTCTGGATCGGCGCGGACGCCGCGCTGGCCGTGTCGATCTCGTGGGTCCCGGTCGCCGCCGACTACACCCGGCACGCGCGCACCGAGCGCGGGGCGTTCGGCGCCGCGGCCGTCGGCTACTCCGTCACGCAGATCGTCGCCTACGTCCTCGGCCTGCTCGCGCTGGCCCTGGTCGCGGGCGACTCGGGCAGGATCTTCGACCCGTTCCTGGGCGCCTCGCTGGGGGTGGTCTTCTTCGCGGTGTTCGTGCTGCGGGAGGCCGACCAGTCGTTCGCCGACACCTACTCCACGGCGGTGTCGATCCAGAACCTGTTCCCCCGGGCCGACCGCCGGGTGCTGAGCGTCGCGCTCGGCATCGGCATCACCGTGCTCGCGCTGGTCCTGGACATCGGCGACTACGCGGGCTTCCTGTCGCTGATCGGGTCGGTGTTCGTGCCGATGCTCGGCGTCCTCGCCGCCGACTTCTTCCTCGGCCGCGGCCGCGGGCGCGCCGGCTGGGACGTCTCGCGGACCGCGCCGTCCCGCTGGGGCATGATCGCCGCCTGGGCGGCCGGGTTCGTCGTGTACCAGCTCGTGAACCCCGGCACGGTCGCCCGCTGGACGGAGTTCTGGTCCGGCGTCCGCGACGCGCTGCACTTCACGCCGCAGACCTGGATGAGCGCCTCGCTGCTGTCCTTCCTGGTGGCGGGGGTCGCGGCCCTGCTCATCGGCAGGCTTACCAAACGGTAAGGTTTGGGTCGGCAGCAAGTTCCGACGCAAGTTGCCCGGCGGTATGCCGGAGTGCGGTGGCACGATGACAGACGTGTATGAGCACGTGCACGATCCGATCGCGCGGGCCGTCATCGAGAGCGCCGCGGACGCGATCGTGGCCGTGGACCAGCGGCACCGGGTGACCGTGTGGAACCCGGCGGCCGAGCGCATGTTCGGGTGGAGCGCCGCCGAGGTGATCGGGCGCGTCCCGCCCATCGTCCCCGACGAGCTGAAGGCCGAGCACAACGCCGTCCAGGAGCGGCTCCTCACCCGGCGCGGCGGCGAGGGCGAGGCCGACGGCGGGCAGATCTCGATCGCGACCCGCCGGTTCCACCGGGGCGGCCGGCTCATCGACGTGCGCATCGACACGAGCCTGCTGAAGGACCCGAACGGCACGCTGCTCGGCTGGGTCGGCGTCTACCATCCCGTCGAGGACGACGAGCTCCTCCAGCACCGCATGACCGAGCGGGCCCGGCTCGTCCGGCGGCTGAACGACATCGTCGCCGACCTCGGCGCCGAGCTCGACCTCGCCGTGGTCCTCGACCGGATCACCGCCGCGCTCATCGAGCTGACCGGCGCCGACGCCTGCGGGTTCGTCAAGATCGAGGGCGAGCGGCTGCGGCTGGTCAGCATGTCCGGGCTGCCGGAGCGGATGCGCGGCAGGTCCGCCGAGCTGCGGCCGAGCCTGGTCGGGGAGCTGCTGCGCTCGGGCAAGACCGTCAAGCTCGCGACGGGAGAGCGTCGCCTCGGCGACCTGATCTGGTCGGAGCTGCCCGGCCTGCACACCATCGCGCTCGGCCTGTCGTACCTGCAGAACCGGCCGTACGGCGCCCTGTACGCGCTGTTCTCCGGACGCAAGGTCGGGCACACCGAGCTGGAGCTGCTGGAGCTGCTCGCCGGGCATGCCGGGGTCGCGGTCGGCAACGCCGTCGCCTACGCCGAGGTCGTCCGCCAGCGGGCGCACGAGCGCGCCGTCATCGACTCCAGCGCCGACGGCATCGCGGTGCTGGACCGCGACCTCGTCGTCCGGCACTGGAACCACGCCGCGCACACCCTCACCGGCATCCCGCCGGAGGACGCCCTCGGCCGCCCGCTGCCGTTCGACATGCCCGCGCTCGGCGAGATGCTCACGTTCCGCCTCGGGTCGGGGACGTGGCTGAACGTCCTGGCCGCCGAGATCGAGGAGACCGGTGAGCTGGTCGTCGACTTCCGTGACGTCTCGGAGGCCAAGGCGCTGGAGGAGGCCAAGGACCTGTTCCTCGCCACGACCAGCCACGAGCTGCGCACCCCGATCACGGTCGTGCAGGGGTTCGCCTCCACGCTGGTCAACCGGTGGGACGAGCTGACCGACACCGACCGCCGCGCCGCCGTCGCCACCATCGCCGAGCGAGCCCAGTCGCTCGGCCGGCTCGTCGAGCACCTGCTGCTCGGCTCGCGCGCCGGGGCCGACGAGCTGGCCGTGGCGATCGAGTCGTTCGACCTCTCCCGCGTCCTGGAGGGCGTGGTCGCCGGGTTCCGCTCGCTGTCGCCGCTGCACCGGGTGGAGCTGGAGATCGACCCGGAGCTGCCGCCGTGCCGCGGGGACGCGATGGCCACCGACATCGTCCTCGGGCAGCTGCTGGAGAACGCGTTCAAGTACTCCCCGGACGGCGGGACCGTGCGCGTGGGAGCCCGCCGTGAGGGCACGGACATCGTCGTCACGGTCTCCGACGAGGGCATCGGCATCCCGCTCGGCGACCATGAGCGGATCTTCGAGCGGTTCGTCCAGGGGGACGCCGGGGACCGGCGCCGTTTCGGCGGCATCGGGCTCGGGCTGTACATCGTCAAACGGCTGACGGAGGCGCAGGGCGGCACGATCTCCGCGCACCCGGCCGGGCGTGAGACATCTCACATTGAGTCCCCTCAAAAGCCCCTCAACGGGACGATGACCACCGAACCGATCAACGCGGAACGAACCACTCGACTACTCTCCGTGACGGCCGGACGTGGACCCGCAGGTGGCGCGCGGGCGGGCGAGGGGACGTGCATGCGCCTCGTGCTGCGGTCCGCCGGCTGATCCGGCGGCGGCTTACCGCGCGGACAGTCCGTCCCGGACGGCCCGGTGAGTCGGGCGTGACCAGGGGTTTCGGTGGTCCCACCGGCTGGCAGGCTGGATTTGTGCGAGGAAGTGCGGCGCCCCCGGGGTGTGATGGACGAAACGCGTGCGCGAGGAGTAAATCCGCCGTTGGCTGGATAGGTCCTTGGTTGGTTGCCGTTGGTGACGAGATTCCGATCCGGGGGTGATCACCGTGACCGGACGGCCGATGACTCGTTGTGCAGGTGGTGAACTGATCCCTTCGGGTTTCCGGTCATGGCCATCAGGGCATTTCGGTCGTACTGGGAGGACGATGACGGGACTCGTCCGAGCAAGCGGAGCATCGGGGAGGTGAGGGCGTCGAGCGTCGTACTGCTGCCACACGCACCGTCCAGCGTCGCGGTCGCCCGCAGGCGCCTCAGCTCTGAGCTGGCCGACTCGGGCGTCTACGACTCGGTCGTGGACGACGCCAGCGTCATCGTCAGCGAGCTGCTCAGCAACGCCCTGCGGCACGCGCGGCCGCTGCCGTCCGGCCAGGTGAAGGTCTGCTGGCTGTGCCGCGGCGACCTCCTCGAACTGGAGGTCAGCGACGGCGGCGCGATGACCGAGCCGCGCCGCGGGCCCGGCACGCTGTCCTCGCTCGGCGGGCGGGGACTCGGCATCGTCGAGGCCCTCTCCGAGGTCTGGGGGGTGCGCCACGAGGACGGCACCACGACGGTATGGGCCGTCCTGCGGGCCCCGAGGTCGTCCGGCGAGGACCGGATGGCGGCTCCGGCCGGAGTGCACGCCGTGGCCCCGGATTTGTCCGCTTTTCCGGACCTGTTGGACGAGCCGGGCGAGGACCTTTGCGCCGGAACGAGGAGTGAAGTAGCTCCAAGTAGGGCATATCCGGCATAGAGCGACCCTGCCTGGAAGGAACCCCGCCCGACCTTGTATGGTCCTCTGCAACGCCCGGGCGATGTCGTGCCCCCGTCGACATCGCGGGCGTTGATGGTTCTTCCCGGCGTCGCGCGCCTTCTGAGCCCCCGGCGCCGGGAAGAACACTAAAACCGCTTACAGCCGGGGGCCCCGGTCAGATCTCCTCGCGGAGGATCGGGCAGGACATGCAGCGGGGGCCGCCGCGCCCGGTGCCCAGCTCGCTGCCGCTGATCCGGATGACCTCGATCCCGAACGCCTCCAGCTGCGCGTTGGTCTCGATGTTGCGCTCGTAGGCGACGCACAGGCGCGGGGCCACCGCGAGCGTGTTGTTCCCGTCGTCCCACTGCTCCCGCTCGGCGGTCACCGGGTCGAGCCCGGTGTCGATCACCTTGAGGCGGTCCAGGCCCATCGCGTCGGCGGCGGCCTGGAGGAAGGGGCGCGGCTCGGCGACGCGCAGGTGGCCGTCGTCCAGCGTCACCGTGTAGGCGGTCAGCGAGTGCGCCACCGGCGGGTACATCACCACGGTGTCGACGTCGACCATCGTGCAGACGGTGTCGAGGTGCATGGTGGCGCGCTCCTGCGCGATCGGCACGGCCAGCACCGTGTGCGCGAGCCCGGCGCCGATCACCTGGCGGGCCAGTCGCTCGACGCCCGCCGGGGTCGTCCGCTCGCCGGTGCCGACGGCGATCACACCCGGGCACAGGAGCAGGACGTCCCCGCCCTCCAGGTGCTCCAGGGACGGGTCGTAGACCGGATCCACCCCGGCGAACCGCGGATGGTGCGCGTAGATCAGGCCCATGAGGGCCGACTCGCGCCGGCGCGCCTCCATCGCGAGGCTCGTCACCGCGACGCGGCCGCCGATCCACGTGCTGTTGTCGCGGGTGAACAGCAGGCCCGGCAGCGGGTCGACGATGAAGTCCTGCTGGTCCATCAGCCGGTAGACCAGGCCGTGCCCGGCCTTCAGCTCCTCGTGCGCGAGCCCCGCGATCAGCGTGTGCGCGAGGTTCTCGGTCTGGAGGCCGCGCAGGTGGTCCTCGACGACGCGGCGGAGCTGGTCACCGAGGCGCAGGTCGACGATGGCGTCCGCGATCGCCTGGTCGCGGGCGGCCTCGTACTCCAGGGCGTCCTGGAGCAGCTCCGTCACGTAGAGGACCTCGACGCCGCGCGAGCGCAGCGCCTCGGCGAACGCGTCGTGCTCCTCCTGCGCCCGGCCCGCCCACGGGATCGCGTCGAACAGGAGCTTGTCGCTGTTGCGCGGGGTCAGGCGCTTGAGCTCCGCGCCGGGGCGGTGCAGCAGCACCGTCCGCAGCCGTCCGACCTCGCTGGTGACCCGGTGCTCGTGCGCTGTCTTCGCTGCCGTCACCCTCCGCAGTCTAGGCGGCGGGAGATATGCCACCATGCGAGGGTGATCGGCAGGAACGCGGGGCTGCCCCTCCACCTCGCGTCGGCGACGATGTTGCGCGTGTCCGCCGAGGGGCTCGCGACCGCGCTGGTCCTGACCGTCCAGGCGCGGACGGGCCACGCCGCCACCGCCGGCTACCTGCAGACCGCGATGACCCTGCCGTACGTGCTGAGCGGGCCCGTGATCGGGAACGCGCTCGACCGGGTGGGGCGTCCCCGCCGGGGCGCCGTCGCCCTCGCCGCCTGCTACGTCGCCGCGACCGGCCTGCTGCTGGCCGTCGCGGGCCGCTCGCCGCTCGCCCTCGCGCTGGTCGTCGCCGCCGTGATCGGCTGCACCGAGCCCATCGTCGTCGCGCTGACCAGCCTGCTGCCCCGGTTCGTCCCGGCCGGCCGGCTCTCGCGCGCCTACGGCCTGGAGGCCTCCAGCTACAACCTCGCCGGGATCGCCGGGCCCGGTCTCGCCGCCGGCCTGGCCGCCCTTTCGGGCGGCGGGTACGCCGGGACCGCCGTGGTCGCGGTCGGCCTCCTCGGACTCCTGACCCTGCCCTTCCTGCCCTTCCCCGGCCCCTCCGCGACCGTGGACGACGCAGCCCCGGGCCCGGGAGCCGTCGAGGCGACGGCGGACACGGGCGCGGTCGGCGGCCCTTCCATCGTCGAGACGGGCACGGACGACGGCGCCCGGACGGGGCTCCTCCCGGTGATCACGGGTGGGCTGGTGGTGCTGGCCCAGGGCCGGGTGCTGCGGGCCCTGACCGTCGCGACGACGCTCGCGTGGATGGGCTTCGGCGGCGTCGCCGTCACGGCCGTACTGCTCGCCGAGCACATCGGCGCGCCGCCCAGCGCGGGCGGCCGGTTCCTCGTGGCCATGGCGGTCGGCTCGCTGGTCGGCTCCCTGGCGTCCAGCCGGTGGCTGACCCCCAAGCACGCCGAACCGGTCATGCTCGCCGGGCTCGTCGCGTTCGGGGCGTCGCTCGCCGCCCTCGCCGTCGCGCCGTCCATGCCGTGGGCGACGGCGGCGTTCGTCGCCTCGGGGATCGCCGAGGGACCGGTGTTCGCGGCCACGCTCATGCTGCGCCAGCGCGAGTCGCCCCCGGACCGGCTCGGGCAGGTCAACACCACCGGCGGCAGCCTCAAGATCGGCGCCTCCGCGCTCGGCGCCGCGCTGACCGCCGCGTCCGCCGACGCCATCGGCCCGATCGGCCTCGTGCTCGCGATCGCCGGATTCCAGTTCGCGGGCGCGCTCGGCGGCTACCTGCTCCTGCGCGCCCCGGCCCGGAAGGTCCGCGTCGCCGAGGACGGCTCCTGACCCGGGAGGGACCCGCGCACGGCCGGACGGGCAAGAGGGGGTGTCACGTCCGGCTGCTGATCGCGGAGCCGCCGCGGCCGGGCGGATAAATCGGTCGACTTTCCGCCGGGGGCGGACGTAGTGTCCGGAGCATGTTCCTCGCAGCCGGCACCCGGACGCTCGCAGGTCTCGACCTGCTGAGCGCGGTGCCGGCTGCCTTCTCGGCGGCAGCGAACGCAGACGCCTTCGACGGCCTGCGACGCTGACCCCTCTCCGTCCTACCCTTCCGGAGAACCAGCGGAGGGGGGTCGAGCACGAACCGCGCCTACAGAGTGTGCGCGGTGGTTCTCACGGGATCCACCAGTGAGGACGAGACCAATGGCCAAGCAGCTTTACGAGCGCGACAAGCCGCATCTGAACATCGGCACGATGGGGCACGTCGACCACGGCAAGACCACGCTGACCGCGGCGATCACCAAGGTGCTCGCCGACCGCGGGCTGGCGTCCCCGGTGCCGTTCGAGCGCATCGACCGCGCCCCGGAGGAGCGCGACCGAGGCATCACGATCAACGTCGCGCACGTCGAGTACGCGACCGCGACCAGGCACTACGCGCACGTCGACATGCCGGGTCACGCCGACTACGTGAAGAACATGATCTCCGGTGCCGCGCAGGTGGACGGGGCCGTGCTGGTCGTGTCCGCGCAGGACGGCGCCATGCCGCAGACGCGCGAGCACATCGTGCTGGCGCGGCAGGTCGGCGTCGGGCACATCGTGGTGGCGCTGAACAAGGCCGACACGGTCGAGGACACCGAGCTCCTCGACCTGGTCGAGCTGGAGGTCAGGGAGCTGCTCACCGAGTACGGCTTCCCCGGCGAGGAGGTGCCGATCGTGCGCGTGTCCGGGCTGCGGGCGCTGGAGGGCGACCCGTACTGGACGGCGCGGATCGTCGACCTGCTCGACGCGATCGACGCCTACGTGCCCGTGCCGCGCAGGGTGCTCGACAGGCCGTTCCTGATGCCGGTCGAGAGCGTCCTCACGATCACCGGGCGCGGCACCGTCGTGACCGGGGTCGTGGCCCAGGGCGCGATACGGACCGGGGACGCCGTGGAGGTCGTCGGGCTCGGCGCGACGTTCGGCTCCGTCGCGACGGGGCTGGAGACGTTCGGGCGGACGATGGGCCACGCGGAGGCGGGCGACAACACCGCCATGCTGCTGCGCGGCGTCAAGCGGGACCAGGTGCGGCGCGGCCAGGTGGTCAGCGCGCCGGGTGCGATCCGGCCGCACCTGCGGTTCCGGGCGCGGGTCCGGGTGCTGACCGCCGACGAGGGCGGGCGGAGCAGGCCGTTCCTCCACGGCTACCGGCCGCAGTTCCACTTCCGCACCACGGACGTGGTCGGCGGCGTCGACCTCGGTGAGGGCGGCATGGCGCTGCCCGGCGACTCGGTCGAGATGGCCGTCGAGCTGGGCAAGCCGGTCGCGATGACCGAGGGGCTCGGCTTCGCGATCCGCGAGGGCGGCCGGACGGTCGGCGCGGGCACCGTCACGGCGCTGCTCGACTAGCGGGAGAGGGGTCCCGGCACCCGCCGGGGCCCCTTAACCTTGATCGCGTGGATTCCCCCGGCCGAGGGTGACCGAGTGGTCGCGAACGGCTGGCGGATGCGATCTTGATGTGGTGAGATTCCGGCATCACCCCCGCAGATAACCCCCGTCTGGAGAACGTGTGCGATCCCCCCGCGCCCTGATTCCCCTGCTCTCGGTCTGCGCTGCCGCCGCGGTCGTGACCGCGGCCGCCACCGGCGCCAGCATCCAGGGCCTGCGGGGCGGTGGTCCCGCCCACGCCGACGGGGCCGCCGACCGCCCCGCGGCCGTGACGATCAACGCGCTGAGCTGGAACGTGTGCGGCGGTCCCGGATGCCCCTCCGGCTCCGCGCCCGCCAGGCTGGCCAAGGAGATCGTCCAGCGGATGCGCGCGACGGAGGTCGGCGGGCGCACGGTGCGCCCGAACGCCGTCCTCCTCCAGGAGGTCTGCGAGGGGCAGGTCCGCACGTTCAGGACGTCCCTGCCCAAGTGGAGCTGGGCGTTCGCGTCGCCCCCCGGAGCCGAGGCGTGCGCGGACGGGCAGGGGCGCGCCGGCGTCGCCATCGGCACCGACGCGCCGCTCTCCGCGCAGCGGCAGGCGAGGCTGCCCGCCCCCGCCGGGAGCGCCCGCGTCGCCCTGTGCGGCGAGGTCCCGTCCTGGAGCACCCGCGTCTGCGTCACCCAGCTCACCGCCGGCGAGAGCGGCCAGTGGCGCCGCAAGGAGGCCGGCGCCCTGACCTCGCTCGCCGGCACCGACCGGATCCTCGTCGGCGGCGAACTCGCCGACGTCCCGGAGAGCCCCGCGCTCGACCCCCTCTACGCCGCCTACGCCGAGTGCGACCAGACCGGCTCGTCCCGGACCGGGGCGAAGACCCGGCAGGACTGGCGCGGCTCTGCGCTCGACAAGACCGACTACCTTTTCATCGGCAAGTCGGCCGCCGTCTCCTGCAGCGTCCCGTCGACCCCGGTGAAGGCCTCGGACCACCGCCCTCTCTCAGCGGTGGTCCGATACCCGTAATACCCGCGTTCTTCTCCTCCTTCGGGCCTGGCGGCCCTCCATCGTCGAAGAACGCGGGCGATCGCTGGCATCGCTCCGTCTCGCCTTGCGGCTCGCTGCGCGATCAGATTCTTACTTCGCTCGAATCCGCCTTCGGACGCGATCGCGGTGTCTCAGGTCGTCGCGGGTGAAGGATCAATTGACTCCTCGGTCTGTGCCCTGCCAGTAGGGGGCGCGGAGGTCGCGCTTGAGGATCTTGCCGGTGGGGTTGCGCGGGATGGCGTCGCGGCGCTCGACCGAGGTGGGGCACTTGAAGTGGGCCAGGTGCTCGCGGCAGTAGTCGATGATCTCCTGGTCGGGGACGTCCTCGGTCAGCACGACGATCGCCTTGGGCGTCTCGCCCCAGCGCTCGTCGGGGACGCCGATGACCGCGCAGTCGCTCACGGCGGGGTGGCCCATCAGGACGTTCTCCACCTCGGCCGGGTAGATGTTCTCCCCGCCCGAGATGATCATGTCCTTGACGCGGTCGTGGATGTAGAGGTAGCCGTCCTCGTCGAGGTAGCCGGCGTCGCCCGTCCGGAACCAGTTGTCCTCCGAGAGGGCGCCGGCGGTCGCCTCCGGCATGCCCCAGTAGCCCTTCATGTTCTGCGGCGTCCGGCAGAGGATCTCGCCGACCTGGCCGGTGGGCTGCTCCTCCCCGGTCGCCGGGTCCACGATCTTGAGCTCGGTGTTGTCGTTGGGCAGGCCGGCGCTGCGCAGCCGGTGCGCGTTCGGGCCGTCCGGGTCGTGGTCCTCGGGGGGCAGCGAGGTGATCGCGCCGGTCACCTCCGTCAGCCCGTACACCTGCCGGAAGTCGGTCGTCGGCAGCATCTGCATGGCGGTGCGCAGGACGTCCTCGCTGATCGGGGAGGCCCCGTACAGCATGAGCCGCAGGCTGGACATGTCGGCGGCGGTGACCTCGGGGATCAGCGGCATGAACTGCAGCAGCACCGGGACGAGGAAGATGTGCGTGACGCGGTGCCTCTCGATGCCCTGCGCGATCGCGGTCGGGTCGGGCTCGCGCGTGATGACGCCGGTCAGGCCGTTGTAGACGGCGGAGACGGTGAGCACGTTGCCGGCCACGTGGTACATCGGCATCGCGATCATCAGCACGGACGAGGCGTCGATGTTCCAGACGTCGTTGGTCACCGCGAGCGCCGAGAGGAAGTTGTCGTGCGTCAGCATGACGCCCTTCGGCAGGCCCGTCGTGCCGGAGGAGTACAGCTGGACGAACACGTCCCCGGAGTCGGGCTCGTGCGCCGGGGGCTCGGCGGGGGCCGAGTCGATCCAGGCCGCGTAGTCCTGGTGGGCGTGGCCGGAGCCGCCGGCGACGACCATGAGGGTCGTGTGCTCGAGCTTGTCGGCGATCGCGTCCAGCACCGGGACGAACTCGGGGCCGACGACGAAGACCTTCGCCTGCGCGTTGTTGACGATGTAGGCGACCTCGTCGGGCGCGAGCCGGTAGTTCACCGGCACCTGCGCCGCGCCGATCCTGGTCGCGCCGAAGAGCAGTTCGGCGTATTCGAGGGAGTTCTTGTCGAGGACCGCGACCCGGTCGCCGGGCCCGAGCCCCGCGGCGGCGAGCGCCGCGGCGACCCGGTCGACGCGCCGGTCGAAGTCGCGGTAGGAGACCTCGGTGTCGCCCGCGATGTACGCGATGCGATCGGGGTAGGCGAGCGCCCGCTCGCGCAGCACTCCGTCAAGACCTGGCACGATGAACCCCTTCGACGATGACCGCCCGGTTATTCCGGCATCATGCGGTCACCGGCGACATCGCGGCAAGGGGAACGGACCGCTCGACTAGCGGCTTTTCGACATCTTTGACACCGCGGTCACCGCGAGTACCACCGCGACGGCGACGAGTCCGATGAAGAAGAACATCTTCAGCATCGAGAAGATCGCGCCGATGACGGTGACCACGAGCCACACCGCGAGGATCACACCGAGAATGGTCAGGATCGTCTTACCCATGGCTCCACCGTATGCGCTGGTGCCGCACGGGTCATCAGCCTGGCGGACGACCTAGGCACCGCCGTGCGGCGGAGGCGGACCCTGAGGACCCCTGGGGGCCGGACCCTGACCCGGGCCGGGGACGGGCGGCGGCTGGTGGACCGGCGCCGGCGGCCGCACCGGCTGCCCGGCCGGGGGCTGCCCGGGGAACGGGCCCTGGCCCGGCCTCGGCGCGTAGCCCGGATGGGGCGGCCCGCCGGGAGTGAACGGGCCGCCGGGAGAGCCGAAGGGCCCACCAGGGCCGCCCGCGTTCCACGGCTGGGACGTGCCGCCCTTCGAGGCCGTCACGACCCGCAGCCCCGCGAGCCCGGCCGCCGCCACCACCGCGAGCAGCTCGTACGCCTGGTAGATCGAGAACTGGGGCTCCCAGACCCGGAGCATGAAGCCGCCGGTCGGGATCTCGCCGTGCAGGACCTGGCCGAGGATGAGGCCGATCCGCGCGCCGACCTCCACCGCGACGTACGCCGCCGGTCCCGCCGCGATCGGGGCGAGCGGCCCGCGAGGCCGCGCGAGCATCATGGGCGCGCCCGTGACGACTCCCGTGACCAGGCAGGTGAACAGGAAGTAGGGAACGGACGGGAGGACGCCCAGCAGTATGTGCAGGGCCCACAGCAGGGCGGCGGCACCGGTGGCGACCGCGCCCCCGACGAGGACCAGCGCGAGGACCCCGCCGTTGGAGGTCGCGGACCGTGGGTGCGACATCGGGCCATTAAAGCGGTGCTCGTCCGGTTACGCAGGTCGCCCAGGTCGAACCATGATCGAATCCTTACAGGGTGGTGACGTGCCGGATGGGACCGGCGGCGGGGGCCTAGCGTTGAGGGGTGAACACCGTCTCCCACGCCGGGCGCGTCCTGGTGGTCGACGACGACCCGACGGTCGCCGAGGTCGTCGCCCGCTACCTGGCCCGTGACGGGCACGAGGTCGTGTGCGTCGCCGACGGCCGGACCGCCCTGCGCAAGGCGCTCGACGAGCCGCCGGACCTCGTCGTCCTCGACCTGATGCTGCCCGGGATGGACGGCCTCGAGGTGTGCCGGCGCCTTCGCGAGACCTCGACCGTCCCGATCGTGATGCTGACGGCGCTCGGCGCGGAGACCGACCGCCTCGTCGGCCTGGAGACCGGCGCAGACGACTACGTGACCAAGCCGTTCAGCCCGCGCGAGCTGGCGCTGCGCGTCCGGTCGGTGCTGCGCCGGGCGCGGGGGGCGCTCGCCCCGACCGGCCCGTCCGGACCGCTGCGCGACGGGGGCCTCGTCGTGGACGTCAGCGCCCACGAGGCGGAGCTGGAAGGCGAGCACCTCGCGCTCACCTCCCGCGAGTTCGACCTGCTGGCGTTCCTGCTGCGCCACCCGAGGCAGGCGTTCACCCGCGACGAGCTGCTCGAACGCGTCTGGGACTGGACGTTCGGCGACTCCTCCACGGTGACCGTCCACGTCCGGCGGCTGCGCGAGAAGATCGAGGACGATCCGACCACGCCGCGCCGCATCGTCACCGTCTGGGGCGTCGGCTACCGCTACGAGCCCGCGGAGAACGGCCGATGATCCCGTTCGAGGACCTCCTCTGGGTGGTGTACTACGCGGCGCTGGCCGCGTTCGCCGTCGCGGTCGTCGCCCTCGGCCTCCTCCACGCGCTGCGCGCGCGCTCGGTGGCCACCCAGCTGGTCGTCGTCGGCGCCGCCACGGTGCTGGCGACCATCTCCGGCATCCTCGTGATCTCGTTCATGATGCTGCTGAACGACCACGACCGCTCCGTGGTGCTCGCCGTCGTGACCTCCGCGGGGCTGGTCGCGATGGCCGTGTCGGTCCTGCTCGGCCGCCGCCTGGTCGCCGCCAACCGGACCCTGGTCGAGGCCGTCCGCGCCGACCGGTTCCGCCCGCCCGCGGCGCGGCTCCCCGCCGAGCTGGCGGAGCTGTCCCGCGAGTTGGAGGCCGCCTACGACCGGCTCGCCGCGGCGCACGAGCGCGAGCAGGCGCTGGAGGCCAGCCGCCGAGAGCTGGTCGCCTGGGTGAGCCACGATCTGCGCACCCCCCTGGCCGGGCTCCGCGCGATGGCCGAGGCCCTGGAGGACGAGGTCGTCGCCGACGAGGAGACGACCCACCGCTACCACGGCCGCATCCGCGTCGAGGTGGAGCGGCTGACCGAGATGGTGGACGACCTGTTCGAGCTGTCGCGCATCCACGCCGGCGCCCTGCGGCTGTCCCGCGAGCGCGTAGGCCTGGCGGACCTGGTCGCCGAGGCCGTCGCCGGCGCCGAGGCCCTGGCCCGCGCCAAGGGCGTCCGGCTGCGCGGGGAAGTCCGCGAGGGCCTGCCCGTCCGGGTGGACGCCGGCGAGCTGGGCCGTGCCCTGCGCAACCTCGTGGTGAACGCGATCCGGCACACGCCGAGCGACGGCGCGGTCGAGATCATCGGCGAGATCCGCGGGGACGAGGCCCGGGTGACGGTGGCCGACGCGTGCGGCGGCATCCCGGAGGACGACCTGCCGCGCGTGTTCGACGTCGCCTTCCGCGGCGAGGCGGCCCGCACCCCGGGCGGCGGCGCCGGCCTCGGCCTCGCCATCGCCCGCGGCATCGTCGAGGCCCACGCGGGCGAGATCGGCGTCGCCAACACCGGCCCCGGCTGCCGCTTCGAAGTCAGGTTGCCGTGTTAGCTTGCGTTTTTCTCCTCCTTCGGGCCTGGCGGCCCTCCATCGTCGAAAAACGCGGGCGATCGCTGGCATCGCTTCGGCTCGCCTTGGCGGCTCGCTGCGCGATCAGATTCTTGCTTCGCTCGAATCTGCCTTTGGACGCGATCGCAACCCATTGAGGTCGTTGCGTGGTTGCTGTGGTGGTTGGGGTCTGCGCGTCTGGGGGGCGCCGGTCGGGGCGAGCGGTGCTGGTGTGGCGCTGGGGGCTGCGCGTCCTGGTGGGGGCGGGTCAGGGGTCCAGGGCCTCGGCGATGGTGCGGTAGGTGGGGCAGGGCCAGCGGGACATGCAGGCTCGGCAGCGGCGGATGGGGCGGTCGGGGTCGCTGGTGATGCCGCCGGACTCCTGCGGGCGGTGCAGGTCGACCAGGCGCAGGGAGAGGTCGGCGAAGACGAGGACCTCTTCCCTGGCGCCGGCCAGGAAGGCGAGGTCTTCGCGGGACAACCGCGTCCTGATGGGGACGAAACCGTTCTTGTTGACCAGGCGGGCCAGTACCTGGGTGGACGTCCGCCACGTGCTGGACTTCGCCGCCCGCGTCCGGATCGTCTCCAGGCGCTCGCGCACTCGACCATGCCGCTGTTGCACCCGTTCAGGTTCCCCTACTCAGGGCGTTCGTGCGGTGCGAATCCGCGATATCGGCGGGCCGGATCGGCGTCCGGCGCTACTGAAATCACCACATTACGGTTTGTAGTACTCAAAGCGTATGGGGCTGGCAAGGCGGCGGCGCGCCCCGGAAACGCCCACCGGGCAGGGGACTTGGCGAACCGTCTGGCTCCCGGGCCGTTCGCGAGATAGTGTGCCGGACGTGGAGCTAAATGTCTCGACCGCGTCTCGGGGAGGTCACGCCGTCGTCACGGCGACCGGTGAGCTCGACCTGTACACCGCGCCCAGGCTGCAGGCGGCCCTCGCGGGGCTGCTGCGCGACCAGGCCGACCGCATCGTGGTCGACATGAGCGGCGTCGAGTTCTGCGACTCGACGGGCATGAACGTGCTGCTCTCGGCCATGAAGCGGCTGAAGGAGCAGGGCGGCTCGCTGGAGCTGGCCGCCCCGCGCCCCGCCGTGAAGCGGATCCTTCAGGTGACCGGGCTCGACACCGTCTTCACCGTGACGGACGCCCCGCCCGTCCTGGACGCCGGCTGACCGCACGCCCCGAGCACCTGTGCGGCAGGTGGAGCCCAGGAGGCGCCGACCTGTCGCGCGGGTGATGACTTGGGTCCGTTCCCCCGTGCCCTGAGGCATCGCGGTCCCGTCCCCGACTACGATCGCCGATATGCAGGACGTAGCGGTATGCATCCCGGCCAAGGACGAAGCCGACCGCATCGCGGCGACGGTCAAGGCGGCGCAGGAGCTTCCCGGCGCCGACCTCGTCGTGGTGATCGACGACGGATCGTCCGACGGCACCGGCCGGGTGGCCCGCGAGGCCGGGGCCCGGGTCGTGCGGCACAGCCGGAACCGGGGCAAGGGCGCCGCGATGGAGAGCGGGGCCGAGGCCGTCCGGCTGCTGGACGAGGGCCGCGAGCAGCCGCGCCACCTGCTGTTCCTGGACGCCGACCTCGCTGACACCGCGCGCGACGCCGCGCCGCTGGTGGAGCCGGTCAGGGCCGGTGAGGCCGACATGACGATCGCCGTGTTCACCACGACCGTGAAGCTCGGCGGGCACGGGTTCGTCGTCCGGCTGTCGCGCGACGGGATCCGCCGCGCCACCGGCTGGGAGGCCACCGCGCCGCTGAACGGGCAGCGCTGCCTGACCCGGGCCGCGTTCGACGCCGCGCTCCCGCTCGCCGCCGGGTTCGGGGTGGAGACCGCGCTCACCATCGACCTGCTGCGCAAGGGGTTCCGGGTGAGCGAGGTCGAGGTGCCGCTCGCGCACCGCGCCACCGGCACGGACTGGCGCTCCCAGCTGCACCGCGCCCGGCAGTTCCGGGACGTGGCGAGGGCGCTCGCCGCGCGCGAGCCGGCGGTGGCCGGAGGGCTCGACCGCCTGCGCGGCAGCCGCCCATGACCCGTCTCGGCACGGGCGGGCTGTGGGGGATCGGGGCCGGCGTCGCCTGCTTCGTCACCACGGCGCTGCTCGGGCCGTCGGTGTTCCAACCCGAGCTGGAGGGACCGCGCGCCGAGCCGCCGTACGCGCTGGACGTCCACCCGTCGCCGTACCTGGTGATCGGCCTCGTCGTCGCGGGGATCGCCGCGAGCGCGCTGGGGCTCGGCCTGTGCCTGGCAGCCGTCCGCAAGGGGTGGCGCGTGCGGGCCCTGCCGCTGGTGGCGGCGGGCCTGCTGGCGGCGGCCGCGTTCATGTTCATGCCGCCGGTCGGGTCCACCGACCACCTGAACTACGCCTCGTACGGGCGGATGGCGGCGACCGGCCACGACCCGTACCGGACGAGCGCCGTCGACCTGCCGAAGGACCCGGTCGCCGGGGCCCCCGAGGAGTGGCGGACGACGCCGTCGGTGTACGGGCCGGTCGCCACGGGCGGGCAGGCGTTCGCCGCCTGGGTCGGCAGCGGTTCGGTGCGGCTCACCGTGTTCGTCCTGTCGGTGCTGAACGTCCTCGCGTTCGCGGCGACGGCGCTGATCCTCTACCGGATGTCCAGGACCGAGGAGCGGCGGCTCCGTACGGCCCTGCTGTGGACGTGCAACCCGCTCGTGCTGTTCCACCTCGTGGCGGGGGCGCACAACGACGTCCTCGCGATCGCGCCGATGGTGGCCGCTCTCGCGGTCCTCGGCGGCGCGGCCGCGGGCCGGGCGGGCCTGCTGCGCGCCCTCGCGGCCGGGGCGCTGGCCGGGCTCGGCACGGCGATCAAGCTGCCCGCCGCGCTCGTCGCCGGAGGCCCCGCCTGGGTGATGCTGCGCCGGACCTGGACCCAGCGCCGGAAGTGGCCGGTCGGTCACCTGGTCGCGCTGCTCGCCGGGGGCGCGGCCGTCACCGCGCTGTCCTACGCGCTGGCCGGGCCGCACGCGCTCGACCAGGTCCGCGAGGCCAGCAACATGGTCTCCTTCGCGACCCCCTGGCACCTGCTGGACGAGTCGCTCGGCCGCGGCTCGCAGCGCGACGTCATCAAGCTGGGCGCGACGCTGCTCGGCCTGGTGCTGCTCCTGCTGCTCGTGCGGGCCCTGCCGAGGGACGACGATCTCGTCCCCGGCGGGGAGGAGCGCCGCGTCGCGGCCGCGATCGTCCTCGCCTGGATCCTCGCCGCGCCCTACGCGCTGCCCTGGTACGACGGGTTCGGCTGGGCGCTGCTGGCGCTGCTGCCCTGGACGCGGATCGACTGGATCCTGCTCGCCCACACCGCCGCGCTCAGCCTCGCCTACCTGCCGGCCCGCGCGCCCGCCCGCATCCGGCTGCCGGACGACCTGGAGTGGCTGTTCACCGTCGTTCGGCCGACCGTGGTCCCGTGGACGCTTCTGGTGATCCTGACGGCGCTGGTGGCGGCGTGTCTGCGTTCCTCAGATCGATCTCCAGCGACCGGAGCCCCGCGGCGAGCATCAGCGGGGTCGCCAGGCTGAACGCCACCGACAGGATCACCACGCCCGAGTCGTTCACCAGCGTGCCGATGACGCCGACGGCCAGCGCGCAGATCACCGCCGGGCGCATCGTCAGGCTCTTCTCGTAGGCGCCCTGGAGCAGCGACACCCGCCACCGCGTGGGCCGAGCCAGCACGAAGAACAGGAACACGACGGCGGCGGCGAGCGCGAGCGTGTACGGCCAGTACCCGAGGCTGTTCAGCATCGCGTTGAACTTGCGGGTGACGACGTCCCACGCGTCCCCGGCCATGAGGTCCTGCCAGAACCGGCCGAGGTGCGTGGGGTTGGCCGACCGGGCGTTCAGGTACGAGATGAACAGCACGAGCACCACGCCGGCCAGGAAGAACAGGCCGAGCTTGAGCGGCGAGACGCGCTTGCCCGCGACCATCAGGCCGAGCATCGCGAACGCCGGGACGATCGCCAGCACGCCGCCGAAGTCGCTGCCGAAGGCGGGCAGGCCGTCCACCGCGACCGTGAACGCGCCGATCACCGCCACGATCGCGACGGCGGCGACCTTGTTGCCGCGGCGCAGCGGGTACTCCGTCAGCCACGCCGCCGTCAGGATCGCGGCCACGGCGAACAGCGAGAACGCCTGGTTGCCGAAGCCGTAGAACCGTCCGGCGACGAGGGGGGTGTAGCCCATCAGGGTGTTGAGCTGGAGGGACGAGCCCGTCATCACGTCGACCGCGAGGACGAGCGCCGTCACCCCGGTGATCACGAGCCCGGGGACGACGGTGGAGCGGCGCCACGGCCCGGCGAGCGCCACGCCCGTCAGCAGCCCGGCGAAGCCCAGCACGGTGCAGATCAGGACGGCCGTCGGGTGCTCGGCCCGCCACCACGGCAGCAGGCCGGCGAGGAAGGACGCGCCGGGAGCGGCGCCGCCGAGCAGCGCTATCACCCGGGTGCCGCCGAGGATCCGGGCCCGCGAGCTGCGGTCGCCTCCGAGCCGCCGCAGCGCGAGCACAGCGATCCCGTACAGGACGAGCTGCACCGCGAACAGCACCCAGTAGAACGAGGTCTGGACGGCCCGGATCGCCTGCGCGGCGACGTCCTCGTCCATGAGCGCGTCGACCCGGTCGTGCGTGGACGACGTGGACGGTTGCGACCGCCACGCCGAACCGACGGCCTGCTTGGGCTGCTTCACGCCGAGCGCCTTCAGCGTGGTGGCCGTGAGGTCGGTCAGCGTGACCAGGCCGTCCTGGCGGGTGGCGCTGGAGGTCATGAAGCCGGGCCCGTAGGCGGGGCCCTTCGCGGCGGCGACCCGCAGATGCGGGTTGACGCCGGTGTCCGACAGCCCTGCGAGCAGGACGGTCGTCCCTTCGGGGAGCCCGGTGACGACCTGCGAGACCCGGCGGTCGGCGGCCTTCACCGCGGCGGCGCGCCCCTCGTCCGACAGCGGGACCTGGTCGCCGTGCGGGTCGACGCCCGCGTTGATGTAGGCGCGGAACAGGTCGTCGACGTCGACCGCCGCGAGCGGGCAGCTCGCCCAGTCGGCGGCGGTGGCCTTGTCGGGGGAGGGGACGTAGCGGTCGACCCGGCCGGCGCCGTCGGCCGCGCCGAAGACCGCGCCGGGCCCGACCGCCATGGTGCAGCCGCCCGCCCGGTGGACCTCGTCGCCGAGCAGGCCGATCCGCGCGTGGTAGTTGGTGCCCGCGTTGTCCTTCTTGATCGCCGGCCAGCCGGCGGCGACGGCGCCGCCCGCGGGCGCCTGGCCCGCGGGTGAGGCCTGGCCGGGCAGGACCGGCGCTGAGGGCAGCGCGCAGTCGCCGTGCGGCAGCCGCGACCGCTGCCCCGCCGACAGCGTGAGCCAGCCGTCCGTCGGGCAGGTGATGACGCGGGTGGTGCGGACGCTGAGGCCGGCGGCGGAGCCCTGGGACGTCAGCCCCCACAGCGCCGGCGTGTTCTCGCGGGTGATGTCGCTCCACATCAGCCCCGGGACGCCGATGACCACGACCCGGCCCGTGACGGCCCGCTCGGCGGGGGCGGCGGGGGGCGAGGCGTGCGCCGACGCCGGCCCGAGCAGGGCCGCGAGCGCCCCCACGAGGGTCGCGAGGAACAACGCGATCTTCGTTCCCCGGGACGTCATGGCGTTCAGGTTACAAGAGCCCTACCACTGGGCACGGGCCATATCCTGCGGGCTGTGGACGGTCTGATGGCGCGGGATGCCCGCGACTCCCCCGGCGAGGCGGCCGGTGCCCCCGCCGTGCGGGGCACCCGCGACCTGCTGGTCCTGCTCGCCGGGATCGCCGTCGCCGTCGCCGCCGCGGCGCCGATCGTCCACCGGTGGCTCGGCAACCAGCCCGACCAGCGCCTCGTCGACCTGGAGGTCTACCGGGAGGGCGGGCTGGCCGTCCTGCGCGGCGCGCCGCTCTACGACTTCCTCACCCAGCCGCCGCAGCTGCTCCCGTTCACCTACCCGCCGATCGCCGCCGTCCTGGCCGTCCCGTTCACCCTGCTGCCCTGGCGCGCCGCGCAGTGGGCGTGGACGGTCCTGATCTACCTCTCGCTGGCGATCGTCGTCTGCTACGCCTTCCGCGACCTCATCCGCCGGACGGGACGCTGGGCGCCGCTCACCGCGGGCGTCCTGGTCGCGGCGACGGCCTGGCTCGACCCCGTCCGCGACCAGGTCCGGTTCGGGCAGGTCGGGCTGTTCCTGCTGGCGATGTGCCTGGCCGACTGCTGCGCCCGCACGGCCCGCTGGCCGCGCGGCATGCTCGTCGGCCTCGCCCTGGCGATCAAGCTGGTGCCGGGCGTCTTCCTGGTCTACTTCCTGATCACCGGGCGGCGGGACGCGCTGGGCAACGCCGTGCTGACCGCCGTCGTCGCCACCCTCGGCGGGTTCGTGCTGCTGCCGTCCGACTCGTCCGCCTACTGGTTCGGCGCGCTGCTGGAGGGCGGCGACCGGACGGGCGCGGTCGACGGCACCACCAACCAGGCGATCCACGGGATCGTGGCCCGCGTCCTGGACGAGGGGCCCGCCCGGACGCTGGTGTGGCTGGCGCTGGCGCTGGTCGTCGCCTGGTTCGGCTTCTCCTGGGCGCGCCGGGCCACGCTCGCGTCCGGCGCCGCGTCCGGCGCCGACGCCTACAGCCTGCTGCTCGCCGGGGTCGCGATCGTGGGGCTGCTGTCCGTCGTCCTGTCCCCCGTGGGATGGATCCACCACCTCGTGTGGATGATCGCGGTAATCGGGGCTCTGGTGGGGGATGGGCGTGACACGCGAAGATGTCTCGTCGCCTTCGGGCTCTGGCTGCTGTTCCTGTTCCCGGTCCCGTGGTGGGCGCGCGGGCTGATCGGTCCGGATCATTCCGCCGCAACGGTTTTCGCGGGGCAGGTCCTGCGCGACTCCTTCGGCATCGCCGCGCTCGTGTCGATCATGGTTCTGGGAACGTGGCTGGTCAAAAGACTCGATCCGGACAAGCACCCCCGAGATGCTTCGCAACCGCAGGTCGGGCTGGGTACGCTCACTCCGTGATGCTCGTCGCGGTGGCCGTCGCCGGCCTGGTCGCCGGGGTTGCGGGGCTCTCCATCGCGGTGGTCGCGCACAACCGGGTCAACCAGGTCGTCGACGAGTGCGGGGAAATGCTGAGGCGCCAGCTCAGGGTCGCGAGCGGCGAGGTCGACGAGCGCGCCCTGCGCGACCTCGCCATCGTCCACTACGACGCCCTCAAGGAGATGTCCGGGCACCGGTCCTTCTCCCTCGCGCTGATCAACGCGGTCGGCGACGGCGTGGTGGTCAGCTCCATCAACGGGCGGACCGAGACGCGGACCTACGCCAAGGCCGTCCAGGGCGGGCACGCCGTCGAGACGCTCTCCCCGGAGGAGAACCAGGCCCTGCGGGCCGCGCGGCTCGGCAAGGGCCCGGTCGTCTCGATGGACGACCCGCTGCCCGACTTCGGCAACGGCGCCCGCACCCCCACGGCCCGCGCCTGAGCCCGCGCACCGGCCGGCGCCCGAACCGGCGCCCGGAAGGCGCCTGAGGCGGGGGCCCGCCGAACGGTAGACTCGGCATTCTCGCCTTGCCTCAAGGCGGCTTCCGAACAGCCGAAACTCGCACCGGGGGACTCCGTGACCGCAGACGACAGGCCAGCGCGCTACGCCTACCTGGGTCCGCGGGGCACCTTCACCGAGGCGGCGCTGCTCACCCTCCCCGGCGCGGCCGAGGGCGAGCACATCCCGTACGCGACGGTCCCGGCCGCCCTCGAGGCCCTCCGCGGCGGGGAGGTCGACACCGCCGTCGTCGCCCTGGAGAACTCCGTCGAGGGCTCGGTCCCGACCACGCTGGACGAGCTCGCGACCGGCGAGCCCCTCCAGATCGTCGGCGAGATCCACCTTCCGGTCTCGTTCGCCCTCCTCGTCCGCCCCGGCACCGCGCTGGACGACATCAAGACCGTCGCGTCCCACCCGATCGCGCAGCCGCAGTGCCGCCGCTGGCTCCTGGAGAACGTCCCGGACGCCGAATGGCGCGCGGCCACCTCCAACGCGGAGGCGGCCCAGCACGTCGCCGACGGCCACTACGACGCGGCCCTCGCCGGCTCGTTCGCGGCCGCCCGCTTCGGCCTGTCCGTCCTCGCCGAGGACATCCACGACGTCGCCGACGCGGTCACCCGCTTCGTCGTCCTGCACCGCCCGTGCCCCCCGCCGGCGCCCACCGGCATGGACAAGACGACCGTCGTCGCTTTCATCGCCGAAGACCACCCGGGCGCCCTGCTGGAGATCCTCAACGAGTTCTCCATCCGCGGCATCAACCTCACGCTGATCCAGTCCAGGCCCACCGGCGCCGGCCTCGGCTCCTACCTGTTCTGGATGGACTTCGAGGGCCACGTGGCCGACGCCCGCGTCGGCGAGGCGATGATGGGGCTGCGCCGCGTCTGCGCCGACATCCGCTTCGTCGGCTCCTACGCCCGCGCCGACGAGGTCCGCCCCGAGCTCCGGCGCGGCACCCACGACGCCGACTTCTCCGAGGCGGCCGCCTGGCTCACCGGCATCCGCACCGGCCGCGCCTGAGCCCGCGCGGGAAATCAAACGCGCCGGGGACGTGTTGGCACGGTTGAGCGTCCCCAAGAGAGGTGTCCCTGTGCGTGTTGAGATCTGGGCCGACGTCGTGTGCCCTTGGTGCTACCTCGGCAAGCGGCATTTCGAGCGTGCTCTCGAAGGGTTCGCGCACCGGGACGAGGTCGAGGTCGTCTACCGCGCCTTCCAGCTCGACCCCTCCTTCCCCCAGGGCGAGACGGTCGACGTGGCCGACATGCTGGCCGGCAAGTACGGCATGACGCGCGCCGAGGCCGTCGAGAAGAACCGGGAGATGGAGGAGCGCGCCGCCGCGGCCGGCCTGGAGTACCACCTCGAAGGCCGCCAGGCGGGCAACACCGCCGACGCGCACCGGCTCGTCTACCTCGCGGGACAGCGCGGCGTGCAGGGCCCGGTCGTGGAGGCCCTGTTCAAGGCCTACTTCACCGACGAGCGCCCGGTGTTCGACCGGGCCACGCTCGTGGACGTCGTGGCCGAGGCGGGCCTGGACGCCGCTGAGGCGCGCGACGTGCTCGAGTCCGGGAAGTTCGCCCCGGAGGTGGACGCCGAGCAGCGCGCGGCGCGGGACATCGGCGCGAAGGGCGTGCCCTTCTTCGTCATCGACCGCCGCTACGGCGTCTCGGGCGCCCAGCCCACCGAGACCTTCGCCCAGGTCCTGGACCAGGCCTGGGCCGACGCGACCACCTGACCGCCGGGCCCGCCGGAACCCGCGCGAGCGGTCCCTCTCCGGGCGTGACGCAACCGAGATCATTTCGGCCCGGACGGCTGGCAACCAGTTTTCGATCTTGGACGTCCTTTTCACACCAGTGAAAAGTGGAGAGGTCGTCCCGTGCGCCGAATGCTCGCCATCGTCACGGTCCTGACCGTGACGTCCTCCCTCGCCGTGGTCCCCGCGGACGCGGCGACGCTCCTGCGGGCACCCGGTGCTCGCGGCCGGTCACCGGTCGGCTCGCGCCCGCTCGCGGCGGAGCGGATCAAGACCCGGCTGTCGATGAACGTCCCGGACCGCCTGGTCGTCGGCGACCGGGTCCCCGTCACCGGCCGGCTCGAGCAGCAGGACCGTGACGGGACCTGGGCGCCACTCGCCCGCAAGCAGCTCGATCTCCAGTTCAACAGGTCGACGAGCCCGGACTGGAACACGATCGCCGCTCCGGTCACCGACGCGGACGGCTACTACAGCGTCCAGGTGCCGATCGTCGAGAACGGCGCCTGGGCGATCGACTTCGCGGACGACCCGGTCAACCTGCCGGACGACTACTACGGCTACGAGATGTCCTACGCCGGCACCAACGTCCGGCAGGTCACGCACCGGACCTCGATCAGCGGCTTCAACGCGGCGCCGGAGCCGGCCGGCCTGGGCGGCACCATCCGGGCCTCCGGCACCGTGATGTTCACGATGGCCGACGGCACGAAGAAGCCCTCGGGCGGCGCCACCGTGCGCCTCCAGTTCTCGACCGACGGAAAGACCTGGAAGGACAGGGCCGCGCAGTCGCCGGGCGGTGACGGCCGGTTCGCCATCGATGTGAAGGCCGAGCGCGACGGTTACTGGCGGACGAGGGTCCCTGACGACGACGGCTACCTCGTGGTGCCCTCCGTCAGCGGAGCCGACTACGTCGACGTCCGGTACCGGACTCACATCCACCAGTTCAACGCCTCACCGGAGCCCGTGAAGAAGGGGGCGGCGATCACCGTCAAGGGCCTGCTGTACCGCTACATGCCCGCGGGGCGGCCGGGACCGGGTGCGCCGGTCTCCATCTACTTCAAGGCCAAGGGGTCCTCGAACTGGACCGGCGTCGCGGTGGTGAAGACGGCGAGCAACGGCTGGTTCGGCAAGAGGTTCAAGGCGTCCAAGGACGGTTACTGGACGGCGGTCTACAAGGGCAGCTCCGCGTACCTGCGCTCCAACCAGCCTGCCGACTACGTGGACGTCCGCTAACGGCCAGCGGCCGACCGGTCGTGGATCTTGGACGTAAGATCCACACCAGTGTTCAGTGGAGAGGTCTTCCTTTGCGTCGCTCATCCGCCTTACTCGCATCCGCCGCCCTCTCGGCCCCGCTCTTCGTCGTCCCTGGCACCGCCCACGCAGACGCGACCGATGTCGGTCCGGCCCTCGCCGTCGAGGTCGACAAGCAGGCCACGACCATCACAGCGCAGCTGGCGCCGGGGCTGGTCGTGCAGCCGTCACAGCTGATGACCGTCCGCGGCAGGGTCGTCTGGCGGAGCTCCGCCTTGCCAGTGGCCGGCGCCGAGGTCCAGGTCGACGTTCCGGACGAGATCAAGGCCCCCGGAGGCGACACGCGGGTCCAGACCTCCGACGACGGCACCTTTCGCGCCTCCTTCACCGCCGGGCAGGAGCTCGGCAAGTCGGGCACGGTGACGGCACGTGTCCTGGAGAACGACGTCCTCGCCGGCAGCCAGGTGAGCCTGGGGACGATGAACATCCGGAACGGTTCCCAGATCGCCGGGTTCGACGCCGCGCCGGAGCCGCTCGCCTACCGCGATCCGATCATCGTGCACGGGCGGTTGTACGTCCTGCCCGACTCCACCAAGGTCACCAACCTGCCCCTGTACCTGGAGTACTCCCTCGACGGCAGGACGTGGAAGGTCTGGGCGAGCCAGACCCTGGGACGGCCGAGCCACTTCTCCTTCGACGGAGGAAAGCCCGTGACGAAGGACGCGGACTGGCGCGTCCGCTACCCCGGCAGCGTGCTGACCCAGCCGGTCGTCAGCGAGGTCGACCACGTCGACGTGAAGTACCGGACGGACTGGTCCGACTTCAACGCCTCGCCCGAGCCCGTGAAGAAGGGCAAGGCCATCACGGTCAAGGGGCGGCTCTACCGGTTCCGCGACAAGCCGGGTCCGGGTCCGAACGCGCCCGTGTACGTGTACTTCAAGGCCGCCGGCACGACGACCTACAGGCAGGTGGCGGCCACGAAGACCGACTCCAAGGGCTGGTTCACGAAGACCTTCAAGGCGTCCGTGGACGGCACCTGGAAGGCGGTCTACAAGGAGACCTCCGGCTACATCGGCTCGTCCTCGGCGGGCGACGCCGTGGACGTCCGCTGACGTAGGCTGCGGGCGTGTCGAAGGACTTCGATCTTTACGAGCGGGAGCTGTGGGCCGGGCGGGCCCCCGCGTACGAGCGGGGGTTCGCCCACGTCACGCGGCACATGATCGACCCGCTGCTGGACGCGGCCGGCGTGGCGGACGGGACGCGGCTGCTCGACGTCGGCACCGGGCCCGGTTTCGTCTCGCTGGAGGCGGCGCGCCGCGGCGCCGAGGTTGCGGCCATGGACGCCGAGCCGGGCATGGCCGAGACGGCGCGCCGGAACGTCCCCGGGCTGGACGTCCGGGTCGCCGTCCTGCCCGAGGTCCCGTTCGAGGACGGGACGTTCGACGCCGTCGCCGGCAACTTCGTCATCAACCACGTGGGCGACCCCGAGGCGGCGCTGGCACGGCTGCGGCGCGTCCTGCGCGAGGGCGGGCGGCTGGCGATGACCTGCTGGGTCATGCCGGGCAGCGGCGCCCTCGCGATCGTCCGGGAGGCGATCGAGGCCGCGGGCGTGCCGTGGCCGGAGGACATCCCCCAGACGCCGTTCCTCGAGTACGGCGAGCCGGCGGCGTTCCAGCGGCTGGTCGCGGCGGCCGGGTTCACCGAGGTGGCGGTCGAGGAGGTGACCTGGGAGCACGTCGTCGACCCCGAGGAGTGGTGGGAGACGGGCGCGCTGGCCAGGGTCGGCACCAACGGCGTGATCGTCGGACGGCAGGACGCGCCGACCGTCGCCCGCGTCAAGGCCGCCTACGACGAGATCATCGCAGGGTACGCGGCGGGCGGGGGGAAGGTGGCGCTGCCCGCGCACGCGCTGCTGGCGAGCGGCGTCCGCTAGCGGCGCCCGGCGGCGGGCGCGAACCGTCGATACTCGCGCGCGGACGGGGGCGCCGGGCCGGTAGCCTCGGGTCTGTGATTGACCTGCGAGCTCTTCGAGAGGATCCCGAGCGGCTGCGCGCCTCGCAGCGCGCCCGCGGTGAGGATGACGCCGTCGTCGACAGGCTGTTCGACCTGGACGGGAGGCGCCGCTCCGCGCTGACCTCGTTCGAGCAGCTCAGGGCGGAGCAGAAGAGTTTCGGCAAGTCGGTGTCCAAGGCGCAGGGCGACGAGCGTCAGGCGCTGCTGGCCCGCGCCAAGGAGCTGGCGCAGCAGGTGAAGGAGCGCGAGGCGGAGGCCGACCGGCTCGGCGAGGAGCTCGACGCGCTGCTCAAGAGCGTCCCGAACCTCATCGAGGAGGGCGCCCCGGCCGGCGGCGAACAGGACTACGTCGTCCTGGAGCACGTGGGCGAGCCGACGAAGTTCGACTTCGAGCCCAAGGACCACCTCGAGCTGGGCGAGAGCCTCGGCGCGATCGACATGGAGCGCGGCGCGAAGGTGTCGGGCGCGCGGTTCTACTACCTGACGGGCGTGGGCGCGCGGCTCCAGTACGCGCTGCTGAACCTCGCCATGGAGCAGGCCGTCGCGAGCGGGTTCGTGCCGATGTACCCGCCGGTCCTGGTGAAGCCGGAGGCGATGGAGGGCACCGGGTTCCTCGGCGCGCACGCCGCCGAGGTGTACCAGCTCCCGCAGGACGAGCTGTACCTCGTCGGGACGTCGGAGGTGCCGCTCGCCGCGTACCACATGAACGAGATCCTCGACGAGCTGCCGCGGCGGTACGTGGCGTGGTCGTCCTGCTTCCGCCGCGAGGCCGGCTCCTACGGCAAGGACACGCGCGGCATCATCCGCGTCCACCAGTTCGACAAGGTGGAGATGTTCTCCTACTGCGACCCGGCCGACTCCCACGCCGAGCACCTGCGGCTGCTGGAGTGGGAGAAGGAGATGCTCGCCAAGGTCGAGATCCCGTACCGGGTGATCGACGTGGCGGCGGGCGACCTCGGGTCCAGCGCGGCCCGCAAGTACGACTGCGAGGCATGGGTGCCGACGCAGAACACCTACCGCGAGGTCACCTCGACGTCCAACTGCACCGAGTTCCAGGCGCGGCGCCTGGCGGTGCGGCACCGCGACGCCGACGGCAAGAACCAGCCGGTGGCGACGCTGAACGGGACTCTGGCCACGACCCGCTGGATGGTCTCGATCCTGGAGAACCACCAGCAGGCCGACGGTTCGGTGCGCGTCCCCAAGGCGCTGCAGAAGTTCCTGGGCCTCGAGGTCCTGGAGCCGGTCAAGCGCTGAACGCACGTCGGACGGGGCCCGTCCCGCTCGGGACGGGCCCCGTCCGCATCTTCCGGCGTTCGACCGGTGGCGGAGGCGGTGGACGGGCGTGTCGGGGCCCTGTCCTAAGGTGTGTCCCATCTGCCCAGGAAGGTGACATGTCTGAGTCTTCGCCGCGCGTGATCGCCACCGACCTCGACGGCACGATCGTGCGCTCCGACGGCACGATCTCCGCCCGGACCGTCGCCGCCCTCGCCCGGGTCGAGCGGGCCGGGGCGATGCTCGTCATGGTCACCGGGCGGCCGCCGCGCTGGATGACGGAGATCGCCGCGGCCGTCGACCACCGCGGCGTCGCGATCTGCGCCAACGGAGCCGTCCTCTACGACCTGCACACCGAGACCGTCCTGCACGCCAGCGAGATCACGCCGGACGTGCTCGCCGAGGTCGTCGGCCGGCTGCGCGGCATCTCGCCGGAGCTGCGGTTCGCGGTCGAGTACCCGACCGGGTTCGTGTTCGAGTCCAGTTACGACCTCGGCGGGTGGGACGCGGCGGCGTTCGGCGGCCGCGCCGTCGACGACGACGGGCTGGTCAGCCGGGGCGGCACCAAGCTGCTCGCGTTCCACCCGGCCGCCGATCCCGACGCGCTCTCGGAGAAGGCGGTCGAGGCCGTCGGCGACCTCGTGACCGTGACGCACTCCTCACGGCGCGGGCTGCTGGAGATGAGCGCGCTGGGCGTCACCAAGGCCAGCGCACTGGAGGCCCTGTGCACCGAGCGCGGCGTCGCGGCGGGAGACGTCACCGCCTTCGGGGACATGCCCAACGACCTGCCGATGCTCGGCTGGGCGGGCACGTCCTACGCGGTCGCGAACGCGCACCCGCTCGTGCTCGCCGCCGTGTCGCACAAGACGTCCCGCAACGACGACGACGGGGTGGCCGAGGTCCTGGAACGCCTCTTCCCATAGCGGCGGCCGCACCCCGTTGCGGAGTGCGGCCGGTGCTCGGGTCTTGCCGGGGAGGCAGGGGGTTACAGGTACGGGCCGGACGAGCGCGGCCCCGGCTTGGGGTCTTCCTCGACGCCGGGGGGCATCATGCCCGCGGGCAGGGCGCGCCGCATCTGCTCCAGCTGGGCCCGCGCCGCCATCTGCTGGGCGAACAGGGTCGTCTGGATGCCGTGGAACAGGCCCTCCAGCCAGCCGACGAGCTGCGCCTGCGCGATCCGCAGCTCCGCCTCGCTCGGCACGGACCCCTCGGCGAACGGCAGCGAAAGCCGTTCCAGCTCCGCGACCAGCTCGGGGGCGAGGCCGTCCTCCAGCTCCTTGATGGACGACTGGTGGATCTCCCGCAGCCGGGCCCGGCTCGCCTCGTCCAGCGGGGCGGCCTTGACCTCCTCCAGCAGCTGCCGGATCATCCCGCCGATCCGCATGACCTTCGCCGGCTGCTCGACCATCTCGGTCACCGACTTGCCCTCGGACTCGCCGTCGCCGGCGCCCTCGACGGCGATACCGTTCGGGCCGACGACGAGCACCTGGGGCTCGTGTTCCGACTGCTTCTTCGAAGGCTCGCTCATAAACTCCACATCCTCACACGGTCAGCAGGATCTTGCCGACGTGACCGCTGTCTTCCATCAGCTCGTGCGCGCGGGCCGCCTCGGCCATGGGAATCCGCCGGTCGACGACCGTCCGGATCCGTCCCGACTCCAGGAGCGGCCACACGTGCTCCCGGACGCCCGCCACGATCTCCGCCTTCTCCTCCAACGGACGGGCCCGCAAAGTCGTGGCGTGCACGAGCGCCCGCTTGCGCAGCAGCAGGCCGAGGTCCAGCTCCGCCTTGGCGCCGCCCTGCAGCCCGATCACCATCAGCCGTCCGCCGGTGGCGAGGGCGTCCACGTTCCGCTTCAGGTACTTGGCGCCGATGAGGTCGAGGATCACGTCGTAGGGGCCGCTCTCGACGAAGTCGTCCTCGCGGTAGTTCACCACGGCGTCGGCGCCGAGCTCCCGGCACCTGTCGGCCTTCTCCGGGCTGCCCACCGTCGTCACGACCCGCGCTCCGCGCGCCTTGGCCAGCTGGATGGCCAGCGTCCCGATGCCGCTGCCGCCGCCGTGGACGAGCAGCGTCTCGCCCTCGCGCAGCCCCGCCAGCATGAACACGTTCGACCACACCGTGCACGCGACCTCCGGGAGCCCGGCCGCCTCCACGACGTCCACGCCGCGCGGCACCGGGAGCACCTGCGAGGCCGGGACCGCGACGCGCTCGGCGTAGCCTCCGCCGCTCAGCAGCGCGCACACCTCGTCGCCGACGGACGGACCGGTCACGCCCTCGCCCAGCTCGGCGATCCGGCCGGACACCTCGAGGCCCGGGTACGGGGGAGCGTCCGGGGGCGGCGGGTAGAAGCCCTTGCGCTGCATGACGTCGGCCCGGTTGACGGCGCTCGCCGCCACGTCGATCAGCACCTCGCCCGGTTTCGGCGCCGGATCCGGTACCCGCGTCCATTCCAGGACGTCGGCTTCGCCCGGCTCGCGAATCACGATGGCATGCATACCGGTCACGCTACCGGGCGCGTCCAAGACGGCCCCCGGCCCCGGCCGTGGCAATGTTGATCTTCGCGCGGGATGGCCGCCATTGACGCACCGGTATCCTGCGTGGGGGCCTTTTTGCCCGCCTGCACCGTGTGGATCATCAGAGGCGTGCCCGAGGGGGATGAACGGTGGCGAGGAACGAGCACGACGGGCGCTCCCTGGAGGAGCGGCTGGCCTCCCTGGACGCCATGAGCGGCGAGAAGGCGGGACCGTCCCCCACCCCCGAGGGCGAGCGGCCCCCGCAGCAGGGGCCGGAGGAGCAGGAGAACGCGCCGCCCGCCGCTGAGTCGCAGGCCGAGCAGACCGACCAGAGCGACAACTCCTGGCTCGCCCCGCCTCCCTACCAGGGCTCCCCCGAGAGCTTCGGCCCGCCGCAGCCGTCGCCCTACGAGGGCGGCCCGATGCCGCAGCCGTTCGAGGGCGGAATGCTCCCGCCGCCCTACGCGGCGCAGCCGTCCCCGTACGACGCCAACGGCGACGCGGCCCCGCCCCTCGACCGCCTGCCGCCCTACCCGGCTGACCAGCCCGGCCAGGGCTACCAGACCCTCGACCCCGCGACCGGTCAGCCCTACCCCCAGGACACGGACGACTCGGGCCGCCCCTACGTCCCCTTCGACCCGGCCACGGGCCGCCCGCTGCCCCCCGACCCGAACGCCGGCGGCCAGCCCTACCCGCCGGGCCCGACCGCCGAGGGCCAGCAGTTCGCGCCGGTCGACCCCGCCACGGGCCAGCCGCTTCAGCCGGGCCCGACCGCGGGCGGTCAGGCGTACCCGCCGGTCGACCCGGCCACGGGCCAGCCCTTCCCGCCAGGGCCGACCGTCGAAGGCCAGCCCTTCCCGCCGGTGGATCCGAACACCGGTCAGCCGTTCCAGCCGGGGCCGAACCCGGGCGGCCAGCCGTACCCGCCGGTCGACCCGGTCACGGGCCTGCCCTACCCGCCGGGCCCGACCGTCGAGGGCCAGCAGTTTTCGCCGGGCCCGACCGCGCAGGGCCACCCTTTCCCGCCGGTCGATCCGGCCACGGGCCTGCCCTACCCGCCGGGTCCGACCGCGGAGGGCCAGCAGTTCCCGCCGGTCGGCCCCTCCACGGGTCAGCCGTTCCAGCCGGATCCGAATGCCGGCGGTCAGGCGTACCCGCCGGTTGATCCGGCCATGGGCCAGCCTTACCCGCCAGGACCGACCGCGCAGAACCAGCCCTACCCGCCGGGCCCGGCAGTCGAGGGCCAGCCGTACCCGCCGGTCGACCCGGCCACAGGGCACCCCTACGCGCAGGACCCGAACGCGGGCGGTCAGCCGTACCCGCCGATGGACCCGAACACCGGGCAGCCCTTCGGGCCCGTCGACCCCAGCACGGGCCAGGCCTACCAGCAGCAGGGCTACGGGTACCCGGCCGGGCCGCCGCAGGGCCAGTACCCCCAGGGGCTCGGCCAGACGATGCAGCCGGGCCATCCCCAGCAGCAGGAGCCCCAGAACACCGACAGCCTCAGCTCCGAGAACCTGCTCGGCGAGCGCCGCATCGCGCCGTCCTCCGGCTGGCGGCGCGCGGTCTACAAGGCGACGGCGGGGAGCATCCACCCGGGCGAGTCGCAGGGCGACCTGCGCCGCAAGGACCTGATCGCGCGGGCGCGCACCGCCGTGTCGGGCGGCCACCACCGCGTGGCCGTGATGTCGCTCAAGGGCGGCGTCGGCAAGACGACCACGACCACCGGCCTCGGCTCGATGCTGGGCTCGCTGCGCGGCGACCGCGTCATCGCGGTGGACGCCAACCCCGACCGCGGAACGCTCTCCGACAAGGTCCGCCTGGAGACCGCCGCGACCGTCCGCGACCTGCTCAACAACCGCGACCAGATCCACCGGTACGCCGACGTCCGCGCGTTCACCTCGCAGAACGAGGCGCGCCTGGAGATCCTCGCGTCCGACCGCGACCCGGCGGTCAGCGAGGCGTTCAGCGCCGAGGACTACGCCGCCGTCGCCGTCGTCCTGGAGCAGTACTACTCGGTCTGCATCACCGACTGCGGCACCGGCCTGCTGCACTCGGCGATGGCCGGCGTGCTGAGCCTGGCCGACCAGCTCGTCCTGGTCAGCTCCCCGTCGGTGGACGGCGCCCGGTCCGCGAGCGCGACCCTCGACTGGCTGGAGGCGCACGACCACGGGCACCTGGTGCGCAACGGCGTCGTCGTCCTGTCGATGGTCCGCAACCGCACCCGCAGCCAGGTCGACCTGGACAAGCTCCAGGCGCACTTCGAGAGCCGCTGCCGCGCCGTCGTCCGCATCCCCTACGACGACCACCTGGAGGAGGGCGCCGAGGTCGAGCTCGAGCAGCTCGCCCCCGGAACCCGCGAGGCGTACCTGACGCTCGCCGCCGTGGTGGGGGACGGCTTCGCCTTCCAGCGCCCCCAGTCCTGACCTGGACTACCGTTGCCATCTGTGACGGACGACGACGGTTTGTACGTGGGGAAGGCGGAACCGGACGCCGCCACCGACCGCGGGTGGCTGCTCGGGCACTTCAAGCCGCCCGGCGACCTGCGGCACAGTGCCGAGGTCGAGATCAAGTGGGGCGTGCACCCGAAGGGCGAGCGCCGCGCCGCGTGGACCGACGGCGAGAAGCGCACCGCCCTGCTCGTGCTGATCAGCGGCCGCTTCCGGCTGGAGTTCCCCGGACGCGACGTCGTCCTCGCCGAGCAGGGCGACTACGTCGTGTGGGGACGCGGCGTCGACCACTCGTGGGAGGCCGAGGAGGAATCGGTGGTGCTGACCGTCCGCTGGCCGTCCATCCCCGGCTACCGCGTCCCGTAGGACGGGCTCCCCATATGCGGTCGAACGCAGCCGTCCCCGCCCGCTATCGTGGGCGATGACCGCCGCGACGCGGTCACCTGGAGAGTTCGCATAGTGGACTAGTGCAGGCGCCTTGAAAGCGCCCAGGGCTGGGGACAGTCCTCGTGGGTTCGAATCCCACACTCTCCGCCCAGGAACCGGGGTGGGTCCGGCCTCGTGGCGAAAGCGCCCGACTCGGGCGGAAGGGTTCCGTTACCCTCTTCGGCATGTCGCAGACACCGCAGGACCCTGCAGGCACGACGCACCAGTTCCAGAACTTCGCCAGCCAGGCGCAGCCGGAGAAGTCCGGACCGAACGTCGGCATGATCGTCGGCATCGTCGCCGTGGTGGCCGTCGTGGCGATCCTCGTGGTCGCCCTCATGATGATGTGACGCCCGAACGGCCGAGGTGCCAGGCACCGGCCTCCACGCGGGGCCGGTGCCGCGAGCCTCAGAGTTTGCCCCCGACGGCGGCCACCCGATGATCGTCGAGTACGCGCGCGAGATCGGCCAGGAAGCGCGGGGCGAACACGGGCCAGTTCCAGAACTCGAGGCCGAGGTATCCGAAGGCGTAGTAGTCGCCATCCCAGCGCCATGCGGTGAGATCAGAGTCCTGCTCGCATGAGGGGCACCTGGCCTTCGCCTCTCCGGTCGCGTCCCACGTCCTGATGGCTTCGTCGAAGGCCGTGCTCGCCTCCTCTATAGGCTCCCACCTCTCGGTGTAGAACCATGTCCGGGCGGCGCACCGCGGACAGATCGCGTACCGCGCGTCCCCCTGCCCGCCCAGGAAGACCCTCCGGCCCTTCTTGATGTCGAGGCCGTCCGTCGGCTCCCAGTCCGGCTCAAGGACGGCCTTCGCCCATTTCTCGCCTGGCGGGTGGCCCGTCCGTGCCCCGGGCACGCAGTCCGTGCGCCCGGCGCGCACGATCCCCTCCCGGACGAGCCAGTCGAGAGCACGACCGCCCAGCTCGGCGGCGTCGGCGGCCGTGGCATCGAGGTCGACGATGATCTGGAAGTGATCGCCCATGGCCGGACGATAACCCCGCCCCCCGACAGCGACCTCCGACCGCATGCGAGCCTGGGCGGCCGGTGGGCCCCGAGACGGCCTCGGCCCGCCCCAGCACGGCACTTTGAGCCGCTGGCGCGGCCAGTGCCGGGCCGGACGTGCCAGGACCCGTCTCGAAGCGGGCTCGGCCACGCGCGCGAACGCGTGACCTGCCCGGCGGAGCGAAGCCGGAGGCGAGCGGAGCCGGGCAGATCGCGAAGCGATGCCGCGTTCGCCCAGGCCCGGTCACGTAGCGAGCCGCCAGGCGAGCGGAGTGGGCCGGGACTGAATAAGTTCAGCGGCCTGAGCTGGAGAAGTGCTGGTAGTCGCGGGCGCCGGACCAGGTGCCGCCCCAGCTCCAGCCGATCGAGGCGAACGCCTTGACGACCTTGTCGCCGGCGTGGATCACGCCCGGGTCGTCGTTCTTGCGGTTCTTGTACTTGACGCAGTCCTTGTGCGCGACGCGCCCGTCAGCGTAGACGTACGGGTTCTGGCACGGGTTGATGTCGACCGCGAGACCGTAGGCGTGGTTGGAGAACGAGCTCGACCCGGTCGCCTGGCGGCAGTTGAACGCCGAGGTGTTGTTGGCCTCGATCGAGTCGAAGTCGCTGCCCTTGTACTTGTCGACCGGCTCCATGCGCTCGATCGGGTAGCGCATGGCGTACAGCTTCTTGAAGACCTTGACCAGGTCCTTGGCCTCCTTCGCGTTGACGACGAGCCGCCCGCCGGTGTGCGGCTTGCCGTCCATCCCCCAGTAGGTCATCTCGATCATCCGGAGCCCGGACGGGGAGACGGGGCAGCCGCGCCGCCACGAGTGCTCGAGGTCCCCGGCCGTCACCTTCTTGATCGCGGACTGGAAGCCCTGCTTCGACGGGGACGGCGACGGCGTGCCCGGGGTGCCCGGAGCGGACGCGGTCGGCGGCGTGGCCGGACGCGGCGACTCGCCCGTGTCGCCGCCGCCGCGGCCACATCCGGCCGCGGCCAGCGGCACGGCCACCAGCGCGGCGAGGAAAGTCGCGGTCCCTCTAGCCCCTCTACCTGGCATCTTTGCAGCATACGCAGGCCGCGGGGTGCGCGCGCCGGGCGGGGGATTCGCTACCGTGCGTTTGAAGACGCGCCCGCCGGAAAGGGGCCGGGACGGACGGGCCGTGATCCTCGAGCGAGCCGCCGGGCAGGTCGCCCGGTGGGCGTCCGGCCCCAGGGAGCCGGGATGGCGGAGCCTCAGGAGAGGGACCTCCCAAGCCTCGAAGACGAGATCTTCGCGGTCGCGCACAGCGTGGAGGTCGAGCAGGCGGCGCATGCGCAGCCTTTGCTGCAGACGGAGAAGGCGCAGCTCGCGGCGGAGCGCGCGCGGGAGTTCCTAGGCAGGGACGTCAAAGCGCTGGCGGCCGGAATGGCGGCGTTCGTCTTCGTCGACGCCGTGATGATGTACCCGCCGCTGATGATGAGCCGCCGCCCCAGCCTGCTGCCGCAGTTCGTGACGCTGCTGGTGCTGGCGTTCGGGCTCGGAGGCCTGCTCGCCTGGAAGGTCGGCGGGCGGTGGCGGACGTTCGGCTTCGGGATGATGCTCGCCTGGGGCGTGCTGACCCTGCTGTCGGTCGGGTTCCTGACCGGGGTGACCGCCCCGCTCTAGGACGCGCCGCCGAGCCGCTTGAGGACGATGCCGAACGCGCGCCCGATGGCCTCCAGGTCCTGCGGCTCTATCACGTCGATGAAGTAGTTCCGGACGACCTCGACGTGGTCGCGGGCGGCGCGGTCGAGCGCGGCGAAGCCCTCGTCGGTGAGGTGCGCGTAGACGCCGCGCTTGTCGTTCGGGCAGCTGTCCCGCTTGACCAGGCCCTTGGCCTCCAGGCGGGAGCAGGTGTGGGAGAGCCTGCTGCGCGACTGGCTGGCGTTGTCGGCCAGTTCGGCCATCCGCAGCCGCCGCTCGGGCGCCTCCGACAGCCGGACGAGGATCTCGTACTCGGAGTTCGACAGGCCGTGCCTGGTCTTGAGGTCGCGGTCCATCATCTCGGCGAGCCGGACGCTGCCGTCCACGTATGCCCGCCAATCGCGCTGCTGGGTGGCATCGAGCCAGCGAGGTTCGCTCATGGTACGAGTATAGAGCATCTGTTGAAGATTCAACTAACTCACGCTACCTTCAGCGTAGCAAGACGGACCCGCTCCGTCCGAGGAAATAGTTGAAGTATCAACTACGTTGCAGGGACCATGCACCGCCCGACCGCAGGCGGGCACCCGGACGAGGGGAGAACCCCATGCCTGCCGTGATGGCCGACCCGCTGACCCTGCCCCGCCTGCCGCAGCTGCCGCAGGAGGGCACCGACTGGCGCCGCGTCGCGAAGGTCGTGACCGCCAAGCGCCACCTGGAGGGTGAGGGATTCCAGGTCAGGCGCCCGTTCCCGGGCATCGACCTGTCCCTGGCCGACCCGTTCCTCCTCCTCGACCACATGGGCGCCGTCGAGTACGCGCCGGGCGAGGCGAAGGGCACCCCGTGGCACCCGCACCGGGGGTTCGAGACCGTCACCTACATCATCGACGGCGCCTTCCAGCACCAGGACACCACCGGCGGCGGCGGTCTCATCTCCGACGGCGCCACCCAGTGGATGACGGCCGCGTCCGGCCTCCAGCACATCGAGCAGCCGCCGCCCGAGCTGATCGCCAAGGGCGGCCTGTTCCACGGCGTCCAGCTCTGGGTCAACCTGCCGCGCGCCCAGAAGTGGGTCCAGCCGCGCTACCAGGACATCGAGGCCCGCGACGTCAAGCTGCTCGCCGCGGACGACGGCTCGTCCCTCGTGCGCGTCATCGCCGGATCGCTCGCCGGCCACGACGGCCCCGGCGTGACCTACACGCCGATCAACTACCTGCACGCGACCGTCGCGCCCGGTGCGCGCCTGGCGCTGCCCTGGCCGCGGGAGTTCAACGCGCTGGTGTACGTGCTCTCCGGTCGCGGGACGGCGGGAGTCGAGGAGGTCGCGCTGGACGACGGGCAGCTCGCCGTCTTCGCCGGCTCGCACCACAAGGGGGACGGGGACGGCCTCGTCGTCCGCGCCGCCGAAAGCCAGCCGGTCGCCAGCGCCGGGGGGTGGGAGATCCTCATCCTCGGCGGCCTGCCGATCCGGGAGCCGATCGCCCGGTACGGCCCCTTCGTGATGAACACCCGAGACGAGATCATCCAGGCGTTCGAGGACTTCCAGGCCGGGCGCATGGGCACCGTGCCCGCCGAGAAGGTCCCCCACAAGTCCGAGGCGGACGAGCCCCTGGCCTGACCTTTCTCCGATACCAGACGGCCCGGCCGCGGGGGTGGTGCCCGCGGCCGGGCCGTCTTCCGCGTTCGCGTGACGGGGGAGGGGGCATGCGCTACTGTGTTCGAATGGTCGAACAGAAGTTCGACCGCCCTGTTCGAACGCGCTCGCCCGGGAGGCGACATGGTGGCGACCATGGCCACACGGGGGCCCGAGGGCTCCGCGCGCTGCGGGCGGCGGCGTGACCGCGCGACACGCCGCAGTGTTTTCTACGCAAATCTACGGCCGCAGCTATATCGCCTCATAGAGTCCGAGAGCGTGGACCCCGTGCGCAACCCCTACGCCCCGGGAGCCGGGCAGCGCCCGCCCGAGCTGGCCGGCCGCGACCGCGAGCTCAGGCAGTTCGAGGTGGTGCTCGAACGGGTGGCCCGCGGCCGCCCCGAGCGCAGCATGATCGTCACCGGGCTGCGCGGGGTGGGCAAGACCGTGCTGCTCAACGCGTTCCGCTCGCAGGCGATCCAGCGGCTGTGGGGGACCGGGAAGATCGAGGCCCGGCCCGACCAGTCGATCCGCCGCCCGGTGGCCTCGGCGCTGCACCGGGCCGTCCGCGAGCTGGCGCCCCGGCACCGCGCGCCCGACCGCATCGAGGAGTTCCTCGGCGTGCTCAAGGCGTTCGCGCAGGCGGGGCCCGAGCCGTCCGGCAAGGCCAAGGCGCGGGCGCACCGCTGGCAGCCCGGCATCGACGTCCCCGCGGCGCGGGGCCGCGCCGACTCCGGCGACCTGGAGATCGACCTCACCGAGCTGTTCGTGGACGCCGCGTCCGTCGCGACCGACGTCGGCGTCGGCATCGCCCTGTTCGTCGACGAGATGCAGGACATCCCGGCCGACGACGTGTCCGCGCTGTGCGCCGCGTGCCACGAGCTGTCGCAGGTCGGCGGCCCGCTGATCGTGGTGGGCGCGGGCCTGCCGCACCTGCCGGCCGTCCTGTCGGCGAGCAAGTCCTACTCCGAGCGGCTCTTCCGGTACGCCCGCATCGACCGGCTCGACCGCGAGTCGGCCGACGTCGCGCTGCTGGCCCCCGCCGAGCGCGAGGACGTCACCTTCACCAAGGAGGCCCTCGACGCGCTGTACGGCGCGGCCGACGGCTACCCCTACTTCGTCCAGGCGTACGCCAAGGTCGTCTGGGACGTCGCCCCCGACAGCCCCATCACCGCCGACGACATCAAGGTCGCCGCGCCGGAGGCGGAGAGCGAGCTCGCCGTCGGCTTCTTCGGCAGCCGCTACGAGCGCGCCACCCCCGCCGAGCGCGACTACATGCGCGCCATGGCCATGCTCGGCGACGACCCGGTGCCCACCGCGTCCGTCGCCGACGAGCTGGGCCGCAAACCGTCCAGCCTGTCGCCCGCCCGCGACGGGCTGATCAAGAAGGGCCTCATCTACAGCGCGGAACGCGGCATGGTCGCGTTCACCGTCCCGCACTTCGGCAAGTTCCTCCGCTCCCAGCCCGCCTGACCTATCCGCCTATCAGGCTCTCTAGCGAAAACACTAGAGAGTGGTAGACGGCTGCATCGAAGCCGGATCGTCCGCGGAATATCCGTCTCTCTAGCAAGAGCCGTAGAGAGCCGTAGATTTCGCTCACCGCTCCTCTCGGACCGTCTAAGCACTTCTTGGACTTCTCCTAGAAGGTGCTAGACAACGGCAGAAGAGGGCGGCAGGTGTCGTCCGGGCGACGTGGGTAGGAGCCTCGGCGCCCCCCATGGGCAGGCATGCGAAGCCGAGGTCGGGGAGAGACATGGCAGACCGGTTCCGAGGCCAGGACCACGACAACCAGTACGGCGGCCTCGACGAGTACCTCGCGGAAGACGAGTACGCCGCCGAAGAGACCTATCCCGCCGATGACGAACTCGGAGGCGAGGACGAGTTCGGCGGCGTCCACCCGCACGTCGGCCATGAGGACGCGTCCCTGGAGGACGAGGAGGCGATGCAGCAGGAGCAGGGCGGCATGCCCCCGCGTGCGGACGACGACTACGACGTCTCGACCGAGGACTTCACCTCCGACATGGAGGAGGACGAATCCGCGGGGAGCTGGTGAGGCCGCCGATCGGACGTTGCCTGGCCCGCCCAGGTGGGTAGGAGCCCACTGGCGACCCGCGACGGGCATCTGGACGATGCCAGGGGAAGTCATGCCACGACGCCGGTCCGGCGGTCACGAGACCGACGACGAGCTCTTGGACGAGGACGAGATAACCGCCTCGATCCTCGGCTACGACGAGTCCGCGATGCGCCAGGACCAGGGCGGCCGTCCGCCGGAGACCGTCTCGGAGAACCGGCACATGGCCCGGCTGCGGGAAGCGCTGCACGCCCGGACCAGGCGGCTCCTCTACCGCCGGTCGCGCGGCGGCGCCGCCCGGCAGTTCTGACGAGCGGGACCGAGGGGTCTCCAACCGGCTAGTGGGCCTCGGGCGCCACGACCGCCGACCGGACGGCCCGGTCCCGCTCCGAGGTCGACACCGCGAACACGATCTCCACCTCCCGCTCACTCATCCGGCCGGGGAACGCCACGAACCGCCAGCAGCCCTCCCGCCACACGTCCAGCGGCTCCGCGCTACCGATCGCGTTCTCGTGCTCGGCCCACTCCGGACTGCGGTACAGCCTCTCGTACGTCTCCGGCATCGGGCTGCGGCGCCGCTCGCACGGGACGCCCGCACGACGGTGCCGCCCGGCGAGCACCGCCAGCTCGGGGGACAGCGCCACGAAGAGCGCCAGCTCGACCGCGAACAGCAGCCCCACCTGCGCCGGGCCGTCCCGCAGCACGTCCACGCCCGCGTGCGGCGCGCCGAGCGAGACGACGGCCGCGCAGGTGAACAGCACCGCACGCAGCACGCTGCGCCGGTCCACCTTCTTGGCGCTCAGCGCGCCGAAGCAGCCGCAGCCGGCGTCCGGCCTGTGCACCCGCAGCTCGCCCACCACCCAGGTCGCGGCGGCGAACGCCACGGTCGTCGCCAGCCGCACCGACAGGTGCGAGGTCACCAGCAGCGCCAGGCCGAGCAGCCCCTCCCCGATGCCGAGCCCGACCGTCATGCCGCGGCTGCGGCGCAGCGCCGACAGCCGCGCGTGCCCGGCCGGCACGGGCACGCCGTGCACGTGGTCCGGCGCCTCCGCCGCCCCCTCCCGGACCGTCAGTTTCGCCAGGCAGGCCGCCAGCAGCACCGCCGCCAGCAGCAGTACCTGCGTGTTCTGGATCGCCGTCACCATGGCCCCTCCTTCGCCTCCGGCCGGACGGTCGCGTTGAGGCAGCCCGCCGCCAGGTCGCCGCCGAGCGCGGCGAACGCGGCCGGGGTCAGCTCGACGATCCGCCCCCGCGGGGACGCCTCGCAGTCCACGCACCGGTCGCAGAACCGTGCCGCCGTGCAGCCGCACTCGATCACCGGCACCCGCGCCGACCGCCCCCCGCACTCGTTCCGGACGGCGACCTCGCTGCCGAGCGACAGGTAGGGCATCGGCACGCAGCCGGACGGGGCGCCCGCACACCCCCCGGCGTCCCCCTCCGGATCGACCGCCGGGTAGGACGCCCCGTCCCGCCACTCCCCCTCCACGCCGCCGAACCAGGTCGCCGTCCCGCGCAGCACCTCCGGCACCGGCGCGACCGCCGCCGGCGCGGCGAGGTCGGCCGCCCGGTACCCGGGCTGCGACGTGCCGGGACGCACCGCCTGCGGCCCTCCGGGGGACCCCACGCAGATCACGTCGATCAGGTAGCCGGGCTCCAGCCGCGGATGCCGGACCAGCACCGGGCCGAGGGCGGACGGCGGGATCACCACGTGGGCGCGCCCGCGGTGCGGCCCCATGTCCACCTCCACGCCGTCCCGGCCGCACGCGAGGATCGTCCCGCAGACCCGGCCGATGCCCACCCAGACCCGGTCGGCGCGGCCGCCGTCGGTCCGTCGCACGACGACGGGCCGGCCGGGCCGCAGCGCGGCGGGGCCCCCGCGCCCGCCGTGCCAGATCGCGGTGTCGCCGCTCATCGCGATGCGCACCTCGGTGCCCTCCGCCCCGCCCTCGCCCAGCACCAGCAGGTGCGGGCTCGCGTCCAGCACGACACCGCTCACCGCCCGCCCGCGGCCCGCCTCCGGGCGCGCGGGTGCTCCGAACACCGCCTGGCGGTGCGCGACTCGGCGGAGATGTGTCGTCGGCATCGCGGCCCTCCGGGATCGTGACGTACGGCGACTACTGGTTGGACAGCGAGTCAAGAGTCACGCAACGTGACCCCGGCTGTCGACGGATTTGTCGCGATAAGTCAGCTCGCGGAGGACGTTTGATCTACCTGGGATAAAGAATGTCTACTGGTTGACCCGGATATACCGTTCTAGTAGGACCGTAATGACGCCGGGCATGCGATCGTCGTTGTACCGGGAGTCGGCGCGGCTCCCCAGCCCCTGGTCCGGTGGTGGTGTGAACGCGACGCGGCACGAGGAGTTCCGCGCGTACGTGGCGGAACGCGGCCCCGTGCTGCTCAGGCAGGCCGCCCAGCTCACCAGCGACCGCACCGAGGCCGAGGACCTCCTCCAGGCCGCTCTCGCCAAGACCTATCTCGCCTGGGACCGCATCGAGGACCGCTCCGCCCTGGACGGCTACGTCCGCCGCGCCATGGTCAACACCCAGATCTCCTGGTGGCGCCGCCGCAAGCTGGAGGTCTACCCCACCGACCAGCTCCCCGACCGCCCCGTCGCCGACCACACCGACCGCAGCGAGATGCACGACGCCCTGGGCCGCGCCCTACGCCGCCTCCCCGAACGCCAGCGCCTGGCCGTGATGCTCCGCTACTACGAGGACATGTCCGAACGCGAGATCGCCGAAGTCCTGGGCGTCAGCGTAGGCACCGTGAAGTCCACGGTCTCCAGAGCAATGGCCCGCCTACGGGAGCTGTACTGACCCAGGGGGGCGACCCCCTGGAACCCGCTGTGTCTGCCCAGGGGGGGCGACCCCCTGGAACCCCCGTTGCGACGCAGGCGATCCTCACGCCGGCGTTGCGGTCTGTTGTGCCCGTGACGGCGTGTGTGGCGTCGCTGCGGTCGCCTGCGTCGGCGGGCATGCGCGTTGCGCTCGCTGCACTCGCTCCACGCGCCTGCCCGCGACGCCGGTCGGGCTTTGGTCCAAGAGGGTTGATTTGTCCCCATCCGGCGCTCTTGGATGGGGACAAATCGACCCACTCTTGGAGGGGGTAGCCGACCCCCGGCGCGGGTCGGGCGGCCGGAAGGCGCTCTGGCGCCTGGAGGCCGCACGACCCGTCGAGCCGGGCGACCGCAGCGACACGACAACAACCCGCACGGGCAGGGAAACCCGCACCGTGGCGTGAGGATCGCCCGGCTCGTGACGGGGTTCCAGGGGTCGCCCCCTGGGAGAAAGGCGCATGCCGTGTGGAGCACGATGCAGGACTTTCCGCTGACCATTACGACGATCATGCGCTACGGGGCCGGGGTCTTCGGGGACGCCTCGGTCTCCACGTGGACGGGGGACGGGACGCGGCGGCGCACGTACGGCGAGGTGGGTGAGCGCGCCGCGCGGCTGGCGGGGGCGCTGCGGGGGCTCGGAGTGGACGGGGACCAGCGGGTCGCCACGTTCATGTGGAACAACACCGAGCACCTTGAGGCGTACCTGGCGGTGCCGTCGATGGGCGCGGTGCTGCACACGCTCAACCTGCGGCTGTTCCCCGACCAGCTCGTCTACATCGCCAACCACGCCGAGGACCGGGTCGTCATCACCGACGGGTCGCTGATCCCGCTGCTCGCGCCGGTGCTGGCGCGGCTGGAGACCGTCCGGCACGTGGTCGTCGTCGGGGAGGGCGACACCGCGCCGCTGGAGGGCGCGGGCAAGGAGCTGCACGACTACGAGGAGCTGCTCGCGGCGGCGCCGGCGGCGTTCGAGTGGCCGGAGATCGACGAGCGGTCCGCCGCCGCGATGTGCTACACGAGCGGGACGACCGGCAACCCGAAGGGCGTCGTGTACTCGCACCGGTCCGCGTACCTGCACTCGATGTCGACCTGCACGGGGAACGCGATGGGGCTGAGCGCGTCCGACGTCGTCCTGCCGGTGGTGCCGATGTTCCACGCGAACGCCTGGGGGCTGCCCTACGCTGCGGTCATGGCGGGCGCGCCGCTGGTCATGCCGGACCGCTTCCTGCAGGCGGAGCCGCTCGTCCGGCTCATCGAGGCCGAACGTCCGACCATCGCGGGCGCGGTGCCGACGATCTGGTCGGACGTCCTGCGCCACGCGAAGGAGCACGGCTCGGACCTGACCTCGCTGCGGCTCGTGCCGTGCGGCGGGTCGGCGGTCCCCGAGTCGCTGATGCGCGGGTTCGAGGACATCGGCGTGCGGATCGTGCAGGCGTGGGGGATGACGGAGACCTCGCCGGTCGCCTCGGTCGCGCATCCGCCGGCCGGGGCCGCGGACGAGGACGCGTGGCGGGCGCGCGTCAGCCAGGGCCGGGTCCTCGCCGGGCTGGAGATGCGGATCGTGGGGGACGGCGACGTGGTGCTGCCGAACGACGGGGAGGCCGTCGGGGAGGTGGAGATCCGCGGGCCGTGGATCACCGGGGCCTACCACCTGGACGAGGACCCCGCGAAGTTCCACGACGGCTGGCTGCGCACGGGCGATGTGGGGACGCTGTCCCCGGACGGTTACCTCGTCCTCACCGACCGGGCCAAGGACGTCATCAAGTCGGGCGGCGAGTGGATCTCGTCGGTGGAGCTGGAGAACCACCTCATGGCGCATCCGGACGTCGTCGAGGCGGCCGTGGTCGGTGTGCCCGACGACCGGTGGCAGGAGCGTCCGCTCGCGTCCGTCGTGCTGCGCGAGGGCGCCGAGACCACGGCGGCGGAGCTGCGGGAATTCCTCGCCGGAAGGGTGGCGAAATGGCAGGTTCCGGAGCGCTGGACTTTCATCACCGAGGTCCCGAAGACGAGCGTGGGGAAGTTCGATAAAAAGGTGCTCCGGCGGCGCTACGCGGACGGCGATCTGGAGGTGCGGCACGCCGATTGATTCCGCTCCGCTCACACGGCTCCGGTGTCGGCTGAGTGAACGTCTGGTCACTTAGAGGCGTGCCCACTCACCCGGCGTCACGGTGCGCTTCTTTTCGCCGGTTCAACTGGTGCGATCGGGCCCGGGGGTGTATGCAAGGTGGGCCGAATGTCCGGATGGCCCCCATGGGGGTAACTCCCACCCGCCGCTGCCGGGAGCGTGAATGCCCAGGTTGTCCACCTCTGCCCACGCAGCCGACCGCAAGCTGGTCAAGGGGCTGAACGAGGGCGACGAGGCTGCCCTGGCCGCGCTCTACGACGAGTACGGCGAGCGCCTGTACGACTACGTGCTGTCGATGTCGGGGGACGGGAAGGCCGCCGCCGACATCGTCCACGACGCGTTCATCGACGCCTGCCGCCGCGCTCCCCGGATGCGCGACCACCTGTACCTGAGCTCCTGGCTCTACGGCGCGGCACGGCGCCGCTGCATCCGCCGCGGCCGCCCGAAGGTGCTGTTCTTCGACCGGGACGCCGAGTTCTCCGACGCGCCGTTCCTGGACCGTGCCGACACCGCCGATCCGGCACCCGTCCGGCCGTCCTCGGACGAGCTGCACGGCCTGCTCCGCGCCTGCCTGGCCCGGCTGGAGCCCGTCGACCAGGAGGTGATGCTCCTGGCATACCGGCACGACCTGCGCCCGGTCCGCCTCGGGGCGGCGCTCGGCCTGTCGGGGCGGCGGGCCGCCGCGCGGGTGCGCAGGGCGCGCGTCCTGCTCGACGCGGCGCTGCGGAGGGAGATCGAACGCGCGCGGCGGGACTGCGCCGCCGCCGCGCGCGCGACCGAGGAGTCCCGGTCCGCGGCGATCCCGGTGCTGGCCGCGCGTGCCCCGGCCCGTCCCGTGGGGGACCCGCCGGAGGAGCCGGGCGCCCGGGGGCTGCGGCGTTTCCTGCGCCGCCGGGGCGAGGAGTTCCCGGCCGACCCCGCGACCGACCTGCACGCCGCCGGCTGCGACGACTGCCGCGCCCGGGCCGGGGTGACGGCGGCCGCGCTGCTGCGGCGGGCGCCCGCGCCGGTGCTGCCCGCGGCGCTGCGGCACCGCGTCATGCACACCGCGACCGACCCCGAGTTGGCGGGCTACCGCGCCGACATCGCCGCCCGCGGCGGGGCGCTGACCCCCTCCGGCCTGCCGAGCCAGCCGGACGTGTCGTCGCCGTACACGCGCCGGTGGCTGTTCACCGGCGGCGGCATGGTGGGCGCGCTCGCGGCCGCCGTCGTGGCCGCGCTCGTCATGGGGCCCGGCATCGGCGGCGGCCCGCTGTCGTGGCCGCCGTTCCGCACGCATCCGGCGCCGTCGATCACGCAGGAGAGGCCCGGCGGCCAGGGGAACGGCAAGGGGGGTCCCGAAGGTCCCGGCGGGGGCGCGCAGGCCCGTCCCGGCCAGCCGCCGCCCGACCCGCAGACCCATGAGAAGAACCGGGAGAAGCCGGAGGATCCGGTCCAGCCGTCGCAGCCGCCGCCGGCGACGGAGTCGCCGAAGCCGCCCGGCGTCCTCGTGGTGAGCCCGGCCAAGGTCGAGATGTACGGGACGAAGACCGCGCAGGTCAGCCTGAAGGCGAAGAGCGGGCCGGTGTCCTGGACGGCGATGACGTCGTCGAACCAGCTGATCCTGTCGTCGATGCAGGGCGGCATGCCCGAGGACGGCACGACGCACCTGACACTGACGCTCCGCACGGCGCTCGTCGGCCTGCCCGGGCAGGGCACGCTCACCTTCACCGACTCCGAGGGCGCGGCGCACCAGGTCAAGGTCGTGTGGGGCGCGACGCTCCTGTAGCGGCTCAGGCGCCCGGGGCGTCCCCGAAGTGGTCCCTGATCATTTCGAGGTGGTCGCCGAGCGCCGCCTGGACGCGGGTCTCCATCGCCCGCGCGATGAACGGGTCGACGACCATCTTCACCAGCGGCCGCATCCGCCGGACCACCTCGGCGATCTCGCCGACCTCGTCGCCGTCCGGGACGGGCTGGCGCTCCAGCCGCGTGAACACGTGCTCCTGGACGAGGTTCACGAACCGCCCCGCGATCACGTCGCAGTCGGCGCGGATCTGCGCCGCGATGTCGAGGACGGACTCCAGCGGGATCCCGGCCGCGACGAGCTCGGCGCCGACGTGCAGCAGCCGCGGGCTCGGGACCCGGTACTTCTCGCCGTCCGGCTCGATCAGGCCGAGCTCGATCGTCCGCCGCATGGTCCGCTCGAGCCGCTCCTCGTCCAGGCCGGCGCCGAACCTCTCGACGAGCTCCTCGTAGGTCGCGGTGCCCGGGATCTCGTCCGACCACGGGTCGGTGAGGACCTTCTCCAGCCCGAGCACCTCGGCGACGTCCTTGCCGGTCTCCCAGGCCCCCAGCAGGTCCTTGATGATCGCGAAGGTGTAGCCGCGGCCCAGCAGCTTGCCGATCAGCCGCAGCCGCGCCAGGTGCGTGTCGTCGTACATGCCGACACGGCCCTCGAGGCGGGGCGGCGGCAGCAGCCCGCGGTCCTGGTAGGCGCGGATGTTGCGCACCGTGCTGCCCGCCAGCCGCGCCAGCTCGTCGATTCGGTACTCGGCCATGCCCCGTCCGCCGGCTCGTCTCGTCGTGACCGCCGTGATCTTACTCCCGTCCCATTGTTACACCGATCGATGGCACATAGGGTTGCGCCATGGCGGACGACATCGAGGAGACCCTCCTCGGCGGCCCCCTGCGCTACACGCGCCGGGAGGTCGAGACCCGGGCGGGCGTCTCGGACGACTTCGCGCGCCGCATCTGGCAGGCGCTCGGCTTCCCCGTCCCGCCGGACGACGAGGTCGCCTTCACCGACGGCGACGTGGCCGCGCTCCAGGAGATCTGCGAGGTCCTGTCCCACGAGCTGGTGGACGAGGAGACGGTGCTCCAGCTCGTCCGCGCCGTCGGCCAGACGATGGGGCGGCTCGCGAGCTGGCTCGGCGACGTGTGGCTCCAGCGCCTGAGCGCCATGCCCTCCGACGAGCCGGTGACCGCCGACCTGGTCACCGCCGCCCTCGCCGCCACCGAGGAGCTGCGGCCCTCGTTCGAGCGCTTGCTGCTGCACGGCTGGCGCCGCCAGCTCGCCGCCGCCGGCCTGCGCGCCGCCGCGTCCACCGCCACGGCGCGGGCCGACCCCGCCGCCGGCGTCGCGCTCCTCGCGGTCGGGTTCGCCGACATCGTGTCGTTCACCCGGCTGAGCCGCCGCCTCGACGGCGAGGCCCTCGCCGGGTTCGTCGAGCGGTTCGAGTGGTCCGTCACGCACATCGTCGCCGAGTGCGGCGGCCGCGTGGTCAAGACGCTCGGCGACGAGGTCCTGTTCGTCGCGCCCGCCGCCGGCGCCGCCGCGGAGATCGGGTTGCGCGTCGCGGAGCGGTTCGACGAGGACCCCGACTTCCCGAAGGTCCGGGTGGGCCTCGCCTACGGCGAGGTCATCCAGCGGTTGGGCGACGTGTTCGGCACGCCCGTCAACATGGCCGCGCGCCTGACGTCCACCGCCTACCCGGGGACGGTCCTGGCCGACGCGGGCCTGGCCTCCGCGCTGCCGTCCGGCCCCTTCGACGCCTCGGGCCTGCGTCCCCGGCCGCTGCAGGGCCTGGGCCGCGTGCGGCCGTACCTGCTGCGCCGCCCCAAGGCGTAGGCGACCGCCCCTCGGGCGGACGCCAATGTACGATCCCCTGGTCCGCGGGGGACGGTGCCGGACCGAACCGGCGCCTCCCGGGCAGGAGGGGGACCGGCCGTGAGCCTCACCATTCCCGGCGAGCACGTCGACTGGCGGACCAAGGGCCTCTGGCTGCCCGGCCCGCCCGTCCCGCTGGAGGAGTTCGCCGCCGCCCGCCACCCCCTGTTCGGCGGCCCGTTCACCTGGCCGGTCATGGTGGCGCGGCGCTCGGCGCTGGAGCACAACATCGCGGCGCTCGCCGCGTTCTGCCGGGAGCACGGGCTCGCGTTCGCGCCGCACGGCAAGACGTCCATGGCGCCGTCGCTGTTCCAGGCCCAGCTCGACGCGGGCGCCTGGGGCATCACCGCCGCGACCGCCAACCAGGTGCTCGCGTACCGGACGTTCGGGGTCCCGCGCATTCTGCTGGCCAACGAGCTGCTCGACCCGACCGCGCTGCGCTGGCTCGGCGCCGAGGTCGACCGCGGCATGGACCTCCTGCTGTACGCCGACTCCGCGGAGGGCGTCGCGGCGATCTCGGCGGCGGCAGGGCGGCGCCCCTTCCGGGTGCTCGTCGAACTCGGTCACGAACGCGGCCGGACCGGCTGCCGCACCGCCCGGGAGCTCGCCGCCGTCGCCCGAGCCGTCGCGGACGCGCCCGGGACCGAGCTCGCCGGCGTCGCCGGGTACGAGGGCGGGCTGCCGGACGTCGCGTCCGCCGGCGCCTACCTCGGGGCGCTGCGCGACGCGACCGCCGAGCTGTCCCCGCTGCTGCCCCGCGAGGTGATCGTCACGGCAGGGGGCAGCGGCTACTTCGACCTGGTCGCCGACCGGCTCGCGGGCGACTGGCTGCCCGGCCACGACCTCACCGCGGTGCTGCGCAGCGGTGCCTACATCTCCCACGACCACGGCATCTACACCGAGCGGACCCCGTTCAACCGCGTCCCCGGCTCGCTGGACGCCGCGCTGGAGATCTGGGCGCAGGTCACGTCCGTCCCCGAACCCGGCCTCGCGATCGTCGGGATGGGCAGGCGGGAGGCCCCCTACGACGCGGGCCTGCCCGTCCCGCTGCGAATGCGCGGGGCGGACGGGACGACCCTCCCCGCGGACGGCATGCGCGTCACCGACATCAACGACCACCACGCCTATGTCGCCACGGGGGACGCGTCCCCGCGTCCCGGGGACCTGGTCTGCTTCGGCATCTCCCACCCGTGCACGGCCTTCGACAAATGGCAGGTCGTCCCCGTCGTGGACGACGACTACACGGTCATCGACGTGATCCGCACGTACTTCTGAGCCCCGCCGGTCTGGAACCCTTGAAGACCGCGCGGCCACACCGCCAGAGAAGCGGCGCCCCCCGACAAGGAGACGGACATGAGCAAGCGTGAACTTCGCAGTGCGGAATCCGCCCCGCCCATCGGCGCCTACTCCCAGGCGCTCGTGGTCGGCGACTTCGTCTACACGTCCGGTATGGGGCCGCTCGACCCGAAGACCGGTGAGGTCGTCGGCACGGACGTCGCCGCGCAGACCCGCCAGGTCCTCGCGAACCTGGCCGCGATCCTGAGCGAGCACGGGCTCGGCCTGGACGACGTCGTGAAGTCGACCGTCCACCTTCAGGACCTCCACCGCGACTTCGCCGCCTACGACGAGGTCTACCGGGAGCACTTCACCGAGCCCTACCCGGTGCGCACCACCGTGGGCTCCGACCTGATGAACATCCTCGTCGAGATCGACTTCGTCGCCTACAGGCAGAGCTGAGCGCGGGTCGGCGGGACCGTCCTCGACCGGTCAGGCTTCGGCGGCGGAGAGGCGGCGGGCGAACATCGGAATGATGATCGCCGCCGCCAGGACGTGTGCGGCGCACAGCATCAGCTTCGTGGACAGGGCCGTCGCGCCCGCGCCGACCGGCGTCGTGAACGACAGGACGGTCAGCGCGACCGCCGCCCACACGAACGTCCGCGACGGGTTCTTCGCGAACCGTGCGAGGAGCATCGCGAGGATCGTCCCCCAGAACGTGCAGATGACCGTGCCCATCGCGAACATGCCCACCATGACCGGGTCGGTGGTGTCGGCGCCGATGCTCCCGGCCTCCATCGGGATCCCCGCCGCGCGGGCGGCCAGGCCGAACAGCTCGGTCGCGACGGATCCCGCCAGCGCCGCGGCGACCCCGGTCAGCCAGATCGGGCGGTGGGCACTGGTGATCGTCTGCGTGATGTCCATGACGTTCTCCTCTCAGGGCTTCTGAGCGGAGGTCGAAGCCGCGGCGCGGAAATCGACATCAGCCGCCGAAGATCTCCGGAAGACCGAAGGCCGCGAAGACCCGGGCGTCCTGGAAGACGACGTTGCGCGCCACGCCCTCCGGCGTCACGGTGAAGACCTGGAGGGTGTGGAGCCGATAAGCGCCTTCCGAGAGGTGGTAGGCGGCCAGGGCCGGCTGGCCGCCCGCGCGCGTCCGCGCCATCCGCCAGTGCGCGCCGCGCATCGCGAACACCCGCGCCATGAAGCGCCCGTAGTCGCGCCGCCCCCGGTACCAGAGCGGAACGGGCGGCATCTCCAGGACGGCGTCGTCGGTCAGCAGCGCCACCAGGCCGTCGACGTCGCCCGCCTCGAACGACCTCACGTAACGGTCCAGGACGGCGCCGACCGCCGCGTCGTCCGGTTCGGCGATCTCCTCCTCCGCCGCGACGCCCGACATTCCCGCCCGGGCGCGCTGCAAGGCGCTGTTCACGGCGGCCGGGGTCGTCTCCAGCAGCTCCGCCGCCTCGGCCGCGCTGAACTCCAGGACGTCCCGCAGGATGAGCACGGCCCGCTGCCGGGGCGGCAGCGCCTGCATCGCCGCGACCAGCGCCAACCGCAGGCTGCCGCGCCGCACGACGCGCGCCGCCGGGTCGTCGAGCAGCGCGTCGGGGAACGGCTGGAGCCACGGCACCTCCGGCGCCGGGACCAGCGCCGCGTCCGGGTCGTCGCTCGGCGCGCCGAGCCCGGACGGGAGCGGGCGCCGGGCCCGCCCCCGCAGCGCCGTCAGGCACACGTTCGTCGCGATCCTGTAGAGCCAGGTGCGGACGGACGCCAAGCGCGGCTCGTAGCGGTCCTGGGCCCGCCACGCGCGCAGCATCGTCTCCTGGACGAGGTCCTCCGCCTCATGGACCGAACCCACCATCCGGTAGCAGTGCACCAAGAGCTCGCGCCGGTAGGAATCGAGATCCTCGTCCATGGCGGGCCTCCGGTCAGCGAGTGGGCGCGTTGGCGTAGGCGGACACGAGCCACCGCCCGTCCCGCCGCGACAGTACCCAGGTGGCGAGCCGCTCGTGCTCGGGCGGGACCTCCTGCTCCCCCGCCATGACGATGCCCGCCCTGCTGACGATGATCGCGGTGTCCCCTTGGACGCGGACGACCTGCGGCTCGTCCACCGCCCGGGAGCCCTTGAGCGGCCCGTCGAACGCGGCGGCCATGTAGTCGCGCACCGCGCCGCGGCCCTGGTGGAACACGCCGGGCATCACCACGGTCGCGTCGTCGGTGTAGAGGCCGGCGAAGGCGTCGGCGTCGCCGTCGGCCCACGCCTCGTACAGCCGCCCCAGCACTTCGCGGACGGCCGTCTCGCTGCTGTTCATCGCGTGAGTCCCTTCTCGGACCGGATCGGTCGAGGTGTGTACCGCGAGGACCCCGCCGATTCATCGCTCCGGTGCGAGAAAGTTCCCGGACCCGGCCGCGTGCCCTCGCGAGGGGCGCGCCGTCAGGGCTTCAGGGCCTCCCGCTGGGCGCGGGTGAGCCCCGCGACCACGAGATCGTAGGAGTGGTCGACCAGCTCCAGCACCTCCTCGTCGGGCACCGAGCCGTCGAGGACGACGGTGTTCCAGTGCCGCTTGTTGAGGTGGTAGCCCGGCGTGATCGCGGCGTGGCGGGCGCGGAGCTCCTCCGCCAGGCCGGGATCGCACTTGAGGCTGACGCTCGGCGGCGACGCGCCCAGCGGCACCAGCGCGAACATCCGTCCGGCGACCTTGAAGACGGCGACCTCGTCGCCGAACGGATACTCCTCCACGGCGCCCGGCTCGGCCAGGCACTCCGCGATCACGCGATCGCGCCGCGCACCTTCGCTCACGCCCGCCACTCTAGGCCGGGCGCCCCCGGATCTCAGCGGAGGTAGACGAGGCCGTCGATGCCGACCATGGGACGGCCCGAGGTGCCCGCGACGACGATCTTGATGGTGTGCCTGCCGCTGCTGCTCCAGGTGCGCGTCCACATCAGCTGGCGGTAGGCCGTGGACGACGCCCGGGTGTCCAGCGTGCCGATCTTGACGCCGTCCACGTAGACGTACACCGCGCCGAGGTTGGAGGCGCGCTTGAAGATCAGGCCCGCGGTGCGGCCGGTGAACGTCCAGCTCGCGCTCGCGCCCCGGTACTTGCTGTAGAGGCCGCGCCCGCCCAGGTAGTACTTGGTCGTGCTGAGGCCCCACGTGCCGGTGCGGCGCGCGGAGCCCTCGGACAGCCCGCCGGTGTAGCGGCTCAGGCTGGAGGTGCCGGTGTTGCCCGCCGCGTCCGCGGCGGCCAGCGTCCAGGTCTGGGTCGTGCCCGGCTTGGAGACCGCGGCCCACTGCGTCGTGGTCGTGGAGAACGTCTTCGCCGCGGGGGAGGTGGCCTTCAGCGAGCTGAGAAGCGCGTTGTCACCGGCCTTCCAGCTGAGCGTCACGGGCCACGCGCCGCTGTTGACCGTCCCCTTGCGCAGCGAGAGCGCCTGGGACGAGATGACCGGAGGCGTCATGTCCGCGACGACCGTGAAGACGGGGGACGCCGAGGTCGTCCCGTCGGAGTAGGCGGCGTGCAGCTGGACCGAGTGCGTGCCCGGCGCGAGCGTCATCGTCGCCGAGGTGGCCCCGGCCCCCGGCGTCGCGGCCGTCGCGCCGTCCACGCTGACGGTGTAGGCCGCGCCTTCCGCGGGCGTCCAGTTCAGGGTGGCCGTGCTCTTGGTGTAGTAGCGGCCGCCCGCCGCCTTCGCGCCGGTCACCGTGGCCTCCAGTGCCGGGACGGTGATCTGCTTGGCGGCCGTCCGGATGGCGGGGAGCGCGGCGTAGAGCTGCGCGCCGGGGCACGCGGTCGCGAACCCGTCGCGATGCCCGGAGATCGTGTTGAAGTCGACCTGCTGTCCGTAGGGGTACTTGCCGTCGGTGACGTTCGAGGTCAGCGTCGTCTTCGCCGTGGGGTCGACCCCGGTCAGGCCCAGCTTCCACGCCGCGATCTTCGCGGTGCCGTCCAGCGCGGCCTTGGTGGGCGCGACGCCGGGAACGTCCGGGTCGTTCGCCGCCGTGTACGTGCCGAGGACGGCGACACCGGTGGAGTCGGTGTTGAACCCGTAGGTGTGGGCGCCGTGGACGGGACGGTCGGCGCCCCCGGCCCGCCCCTCGAAGATCGTGCCGCACTTGTCGACGAGGAAGTTGTAGCCGATGTCGTTCCAGCCCTGGCTCTTCACGTGGTACAGGAACACCGACCGGATCACCGACGCCGACTCGGAGCAGGAGTACTCGTTGCCCGTGTCGGTGTGGTGGACGAACGCGGCCTTGACCGAGGCGTCGTACTCCGGCGGCTCCTTGACGAGGGACTCGTCCGCGCCCCACCCGGACCGCGGCACGATGGCGGGCTTCGGCGCGGTGACGGGCCCGGCGAGGGGCGTGGTCGCCGCCACGAGCTTCATCCCGGTACCGCCCGCCGGTCCCGCCGCTCGCGGCGTCGGGGCGGGGGCAGGGGCTTCGGGGTCGACCAGATCGACGCGCAGGCCCTCCGGCAGGGTGCGCCCCTGCCCGGTCACGCGCACGTCGACGCCGTCGGACGGGCCGACCCACAGCCCGTTCGTCCCGCCGCGACCTCCCTGTTCAGGAGCATCGGCCGTCTCCGGCTCCAGGGCGTGCCACCCCGACCAGCGGCCCGTCTTCGCGTCCCGGGTGCGGACCCGGACGGTTCCCCGGAGTTCCTCGCGCGGCCTGTCCCAGGTGACGCCGACGAGGCTGAACGGATCCGTCTGCGCGGCGGGCAGCCCCTTGACCTTCCGGCCGGCGGGGGCCGCGGTGGCGATGTCCGCCAGCGGGCGGGCGTGGACCCGTCCCGAGCCCGGCCGGGTGGCGGACGCCGTCGTCGCCGTCGACGACGACGAGACCGTCCAGACCACCGTCCCCGCCACCGCCACGGCGGCGGCCGAAGTCACGATCACTGTGCGCTTGAGCATGCTTCCCCGTCCAAAGACCCGGCCCAGATGATCTTTCAGCGCCGGGGTCGTCCAGAACGTCACACCTTGCCCGACTTGTCTCATCGGCAGCTCAGGCACCCCCCGGAAGGGGACCTGGAGGCGATGCACGCCTGAGGCAATCACCTGCCCAAACGTGCGCCAAAGGCGGCAGGCGGGCGCGGTCGGCGCTCCGCCCGCGGGTATCCGGCACAGGAGCCGGATCGGGGGTGAGGGCGGTGCACATCCGAGGACCCGTCGCCCCCATGGCCGCGACGGCCGTCGACCGCGTCCCGGAGGAGAAGGCCTGCTCGGGCGGCTGCCGCTACGAACCGAAGTTCGACGGGTTCCGCTGCGTCGCGCGCGTGGACGACGACGGCGGTGTCCAGCTCTGGTCGCGCCGTCTCAAACGCCTCGACGGGGCCTTCCCCGAAGTGGTCTCGGCCGTCGCCGCCACGCTGCCGCCCGGCACGGTCGTGGACGGCGAGATCGTCCGCTGGGGGACCGACGGCCGCCTCGACTTCTCGGCCCTGCAGCGCCGCCACGTGCGACGCCGCGCGGACCTCCCGATCGCCGAGCCATGCCACTACGTGGTGTTCGACGTCCTGGAGGCCGGCGGCGTGGACCACCGCCCCGCGCCGCTCGCCTCCCGCCGCGCCGAGCTGGAGCGCCTCCTGGCCGGCCTGCCCGGCACGTCCCGCATCGTCCTCTGCCCGCAGCTCCGCGACGTCGGCGAGGCGCGCCTGTGGTTCGAGATCCTCGTCGCCCAGGGCGTCGAGGGCCTGGTCGTGAAGGCCGCCGCCGCCCCCTACAAGGAGGGCAGGCGCGGCTGGTGGAAGGTGAAGCACCGCACCACGACCGAGGCGATCATCGGTGGAGTGACCGGCACCCTCGAACAGCCGCAGACGCTCCTGCTGGGCAGGTACACCACCGGCAGCACGCTCCGGGTGGTCGCCCACACCACGCCGCTGAGCCCCCGGGCACGCACCGCCCTCACCGGCACCCTGTCCCGCGCGGGCGAGGAGCACCCCTGGCCGGAGCCCCTCCCCGCAGGCTGGGCGGGCGGCCTCCCCAGCACCAGGGACCCGATCCACTACACGCGGGTGGCCCCCACCACCGTCGTGGAGATCAGCGTGGACGCCGCCACGGAACACGGCCGCTGGCGCCACGCCGCCCGCTTCGTCCGCCCGAGGCCCGACCTGACGCCCGGAGACGTCCCACGAGACCTGAACCTGGAGTGACTTCAGGGCACGTCCGCTAGCCCCCGGCTACCGAGGCGCGGCGCTCTCAGCCGCGACCAGGCGTGACGCGCCGGTACAAGTGGACTGAGAGGGCCGACATCCACCCCCAGCTGATCAGGACTCCGCCGACGAAGGTCAGGGTGGCCCATGCGGCACCTCCGCCGGTGGCGATCGCGACGAACGACGCGAGGAACAGCGCACCGCTCAGCCGGGAGTAGGCGGCCCATCCCCGGCGGCCGTCGGCGGCGAACCGGCTGCCCACGACGAAGCAGGCGGCGACCAGGCAGAGGAAGCCGACGGCGCCGCTGGCGAAGTGAAGGTTCCCATGCCAGCTGACCTCCCCGGGGCCCTCCGGCGTCCCCGCCGGGAAGCCCATCGCCGGATCCGCGCGGAAGGCGCCCGAGGCGAGCAGCGCCGCGCTGTAGGCGCCGACCAGACGCGGGGCCCAGGTCGCGCCCCGTCCGGGAGCCAGGGCACGGCGGAGGCCGACCGCGAACGCGAGGGTCGTCGCCGCGGTCACCACGAAGTTCGTGATCTGGATCCAGCCGAGGTCGCCGTTGGCCAGCAGGCTCCACGCGTGCCGGGTGAGGTCGAAGCCGTCCCGGGTCAGCGCCTGGGCGAGCACCACCGCGACGTACACCGGCCCGGCGATGACGCCGTACCCGAGGAGGGACTTGGTGACGCCGGTCTCCCGGTCGCCCTGATGCCTGGTCTTCCACGTGCTCCGCGTCCGCTGCTCGACCACGGCCTTCTCCTCACATGCCATGGGCCCCGGCTCCTGCCGCCGCTCCGCCCTCTGAGCACGCGTCGACCGAGCAGACGCGGTTTCGACAGAACGGCCGGATTCTTCGCGAAGAATTCTTCGGTGCCGCCGCCGGACCTGGGCGGCGACTCACCAGCGCCCGGAGGGCTGCACGACGTCCGGGCCGCCGGTGTGAGGCGTCGGGACGTAACCGGAGTGGGGTTCCGGCAGCGCCGCCACGCAGGCCGAAGAGCACGCGTTCACGAGGAGCGGCAGGACGTCGGTGCCGACCCGACGTGAGATCCACACCTGGTGGAGGCGGCGGTCGACCGGCCTGTCGCAGACGCTGCAGGTCCGTACTCCTTCGGTGCCCCACACGCCCGGGTCGAGGGCGGCCAGGTCCTCCTGCCCCGCGTCGGTCACCGGCCGCAGCGCGGGAAACGGTGGCCGGAACTTGAAATTGCCGTACAGGACGCGCGTGCTCACCGTGCTGTCGGCGAGCCGCGCGCACCGGGTCAGCTCATACGGGTACCAGTGCAACCGGTGGGACGTGTAGGGCTCGAAGCGCTCAAGGCTCGCCATCGCCCCGATCTCGGGCGGGATTCGCACCAGGTTCGTCCCGTAGAGGACCAGGTGCGTCACCGCGGTCAGCTTCGCGATCGTGGGCGGCAGCGTGACGACCTGCCGCCGCTCCGGAGCGCTCATCTCGACGAACGGTTTGAACACCGTCCGCCCGTCCGCCGCGGCCTCGTCGATCAGCGCCAGGAGGTGCCGCCAGCCTTCCGCCTCGGTGTCCTGCCGGTCCCCGTGGAACGAGACGGTCGCCGGCCGGGTCGCGGTCGAATGGCCGACGCACGCGCAGCGATCCCGGCTCGGGCCGCCCGCCGAGGGCCCGACCGCGTCCGCGAACCGGTTGGGGAACACCTGTGGTTCATTCTCACCCGCATCCATGGACGCAGCATAATGACGCTCTCCATTTCCGGAGAGTCCCCGGTCTGGCCACTTTCGTCCACTGATTCTGTCGGCGGTCTGTCAGAACGATCACATTTTCAGCGGCGATTCTCCGGCGAACCGCAGCTGGCCGGTGCCTGCCGGCCGTCCGGTGGCAGCGGAGAGTGGCCGGTGCGACTCACCGCGTGAAGAAGGCGCCGATCCGCGACGCTTTTGGGCTATTCTCCTTGATTTTCGGGTTTGTTCGGCGTTTTTTGTCGGCTGTTTGCCGGAAGGGTTGATCATCCGGTCGGTGCGGGGGAACCGTCATTTCGGCGGACGACCTCGATCGCGATTTTCCGCGTACCGGCATCATGCGTTCAAGCGGTGGGCCGCTCGCCTGACGTCCCCTTCCGGGGAAGCGAGAATCACCGACCCATCGGGAGAGCGAATGCGGGTCTTCAAGAGCGGCGCCGTCTCGGCCGCGATCCTCGGCCTCACCGTCACGTTGACGGGAACCGCGGAGGCCGCCGGTTCCGGCGGCGTGCCTTCACCCCGGGCGGACGCGTGCGCCGCCCCGCTGGCGGCGAGCGCCAGAGAGATCATCAAGCAGGCGGAGGACTGCGGCCGGCAGCCGGAGCGGCAGCAGGCCATGCCGACCACCGCGCAGGGCTTCGCGCAGGCGGCGAAGGACGCCGGCGGCAGGGCGAAGGTCTGCGGGCCGCCCTATGTGAAGCGGGACCCGCGCCTCGGCCCCGTACGGCTCCCGCGCAGCGGCTACTTCGGATTCCTCTTGCGCGGCTACGACCGCTACGGCGACCTGTCGCCCTCGCAGTTCCTCTACCAGTACTGGGACGAGGGCAAGGTCCCGCCCGGCTGGCGCTACCCGCCGGACGACGGCTTCGCGCACCAGCTCAGGGACATCAACAGCCGTCCGGCGCGGTTCAAGACGAGGCTTCGCTCCGGCCAGTTCATCGACCGGTTCGGCGCGGAGACCGGCCGGTTCCTGTCTCCCGCCGGCGCGTCCTTCGGGTCCCGCGCGCTGCCGCCGGACAGCCTCAACACGCGCGCCGACGACCCGGAACACCTGTGCAACTACCACGTGTACCGCGTCGTGCGGCCCTTCTCCGTCGACGGGGGCCCGGCCGAACCCGCGTTCCAGCAGCCGGGACGGGGGCTCCAGTACGTCCTCATGGGGGCCTACGTCCGAGGAGCGCCGACCTTCCTCTCCGTGAAGTGGCTCGTGAAGAAGAAGTACCTGCGGCGGATCTACTGACGGTTGGACCGCCGCGAACTCGAAGCCGCGCTGACCCGCGCCGGCTTCCGGGAGTACGAGATCGAGGGCGTCCACGAGCCGGCCTGGCGGCCCAGCGAGTACCTCTACCTGCGACGGCGGGAGGGGCGCTGGGCCGTCGGGCTGTGCGAGCGCGGCGAGTGCGTCCCCATGCGCGACTTCCCCGGGGAGGACGAGGCGTGCCGCTACTTCTACGACCTCGTCACCTCCGCGAAGCCGCCCCCGCCGCCACCGGGCGAACTCCCGACCATCGAGGAGATCGAGCGCTCGCAGCACGTCGCCTGGCGGGAATACCGCCGCGCCCGGAACGGCCAAGAAGGCTCTGATCCTCCGCCGGGTGAGAACTGACGGGTTCTCGACGCGGGCCGTGCCTGACCTCCGGCACCTTCCTCAGGCGACGGGGATGAGGATCGTCTGGCCGTTGGCGATGAGCGCGCCGGAGGGGTGGTCGCGGAGCTCCGCGCTGGCGAAGACCTGTCGTCTGCCCGTCTTGACCGTCTCGGCGGTGGCCAGGTAGCCGGTGCCGGTTCCGGGGGCCAGGTAGTTCACCGCGCAGTGCGAGGCGACCACCGCCCCTGAAAGCGTGTACGCGGCGAAACCGCATGCGGTGTCGATGAGCGCGGACACCAGGCCGGCGTGCAGATGCCCGGCGTACTGGCCGAGCTCCTCGCGCCATGGCAGTCGCAGGGCGACCCGTCCGGGCTCTGCCTCCACCACCTCGAAGCCCGCCCACTGGTTGAATGCCGCAGACGAGTTGATCTGGCGGAGTTGCGTGAGAAGGTTGTCCTTCGCCGTCATGTAGACCAGTCTATATAAGCATCCGCCCCGGCACCAGAAGGAGAGGTCGGCCGCCATGCCCGCCCCGGCCAAGCATCGCGAGGCGATCGTCCGCGCCGCCGCGACACTGTTCCGGCAGAAGGGCTACGCGGCGACCGGGCTCAACGAGATCCTGGCCGCCAGCGGTGCTCCCAAAGGCTCGCTGTACCACTACTTCCCGCGAGGGAAGACGCAGATCGGCGAGGAGGTGGTCCGACACGCGGGCGGAGTGGTCGCCCGGACGCTCAGAGACCTCGCGGAGCGCGAGCCCTCCCCCGCCATGCTGCTTCGCGCCTACGCCCGGATGGTCGGCGGCTGGATGGCCGATTCGGATTTCCGGGACGGATCGCCGCTCACCACCACGCTGCTCGAACTCGCTCCACAGGAACCCGGTGTGACGACGGCCGGACGCGAGGCGTTCGCCGCCTGGTCGGCGCTGATCGAGGATGCGCTGATCGTCGCGGCGGTGCCGCCCTCCCGTGCCCGACGGCTCGCGGGACTGGCCCTCGCCGCCCTCGAAGGCTCGCTGGTACGGGCCAGGGTCGAACAGGACAGCCGACCGATCATCGAGGTGATGGACGAGGTCGCCGACCTCCTCGACGCGGCGGTGTCCGGTGCCCAGCGCGCCTGAACACCGGGCCGTGTCGACGTCCCGCAACCCAATATCACCGCATGCGGCGGTTTCCCAAGCACGGAGGATCCGGGCCGTCACCCGGGTGTTCAGAAGCCGATGGGTTCGCGGAGTAGGAGGACTGTGCCGCGACCCGGCTGGTGTTCCGCGTTGAGGACGAGAAGGCGGTTGACCTGGCTGGGCCACCCGTAGGCCTCCTGGGTCCGGGCGCTTTCCAGGGGGAGGCAGTGTTCTTCGACGCGTCGCAGTGCGGTGTCCAGGTCGGGCACCACCTTCTGTGCCCCGACGATCCAGATCGCGCGGCCGGCGCCGCCCGCGTAGCCGGGCAACTGGGTGCCGCTTCCGGAGGCGACCACGAGGGAGCCGGTCTCGGTGACCGCGTGCACGCTGCCCACGATGACGTCAGGCACGGCGACCAGCCGCCGGATGTCGTCCGCCTCGGCGGCGCGGTCCATGGCCAGCGCACGCGGTTTTACGGCGTCGTACCGCCCGCTGCCGTTGATGTCCTCGTCGATGCCGGACCGGCGGAGGGTCTCGCTGGACGCGGTGAACACGCTCGCGCCGTCGGGTATCAACGCCTTGAGGCGGGTGCGTGCGGCGGCGGCGCCGTCGAGGACCTCGACGGTGAAACCGCGTGCGGTCAGCGCGGCGGCCGCCCGGTCGAGGCGCTGCGCCGGCACCGGGTCGGCGAACCGTGCCGTCGGCATCGAGAGTGTCATGGTGTCTCCGAGCTTCCTGTTCACTGGATGGCGTGGTCGTCTCAGCAGTCCGACAACGCGGCTCCCCGGATTGTGAGGCGGCGCACCGGCCTCACAATCCGGTGCGCTGTCCTGTCGAACCGTTGATGGCAGAACCGACCGAGGGGGCCGCCGGCACCATGACCACCCGACACGGGCCGGGGGAGGACCGGCCCGATCCGAACCTCGACGCCCTCATGCGGGAGCGCCGGCAGCTGATCAATCTCGCGTACCGGCTTCTGGGCTCGCTGTCCGAGGCCGAGGACGCCGTACAGGAGACCTACGCCCGCTGGTACGCGATGTCGCGGCGGCAGCAGGACGCCATCGAGTCCCCGGGCGCCTGGCTGACGACCGTCGCCGGCCGCGTCTGCCTCAACATGCTCGGTTCGGCGCGGGCCCGGCGGGAGACCTATGTCGGCGAATGGCTCCCCGAGCCGCTGCCGGAGCGCGCGGAGTGGATCGGCGGGCGGCCGGGCGGCGCGGCCGCCGACCCGGCCGACCGGGTCACCCTGGACGAGTCGGTCGGGATGGCGTTCCTGGTCGTCCTCGACTCGATGACCCCGGCCGAGCGGGTCGCGTTCATCCTGCACGACGTCTTCCGCCTCCCCTTCGCCGAAGTGGCCGAGATCGTCGGCCGCACCCCGGCGGCCTGCCGCCAACTGGCCTCATCGGCCCGGCGGCGCGTCCGCGAATCCCGGAGCCCCGCGGTTCCGGCGGCCCGGCAGCTCGGCATCGTCAGGGAGTTCAAACGGGCCTGGGAGGCCAAGGACATCGACGCCCTGATCGGCCTGCTCGACCCCGACGCCAAGGCGGTCGCGGACGGCGGCGGCCTTGCCACGACCTTCCTGGAACCCATCGACGGCGGCGAGCAGATCGCCCGCGCCTGGGTCGAACTCGCCCGCCACAGGCTCGGCGGCGTCGCCCTCCTGGAACGCACCGTCAACGGTCAGCCCGGTCTGGTGGTCCAGCAGGACGGCGCAATCGTCACGGTGTTCGCGTTCGACGTCGCGGGCGACCGGATCAAGCACATCTGGGTGATACGGAACCCGGAGAAACTCCGCCGTTGGGCGAGGGGCTGACGCACGCCCCCCGCGCGGTGCTCACCAGCTGATCCCGGCCGCCACCGGCCGGTGGTCGCTTCCCGTCGCGGGCAGCACCCACGCGCTCTTCGGCTCCACGCCCCTGACCATGATCTGGTCGATCCGCACCACCGGGAACTTCGCGGGCCAGGTGAAGCCGAAGCCGTCCCCGGCGACGGCCTGGGCGGAGCGCATCCGCGAGTTGATGCCGTCGAACGCGCGGTCGTCCGTGGTGCCGTTCAGGTCGCCGAGCAGCACCACCCGCCCGTTCCGCTCGGCGGCGAGCGCCTCGGCGAGCGCCTGCGCTCCCCTGTCGCGGTGGACCGTCCAGAAGCCCGTCCTGGGATTCACGCGTACGGACCCCAGATGGGCCACGTACACCGCCAGCGGCCCGTGCTCAGTGGCCACGGTCGCGCGCAATGCCCGGTTGTAGGGCATCTTGACGTCAGCCGATTTGGCCGCCCCCAGCGGTCCGGCGTCCGTCTTGATGTCGACCGGACGGATCTCCGAAAGCGGCAGTCTGCTCCACAGCCCCACCGTGCCCGCCACCGCGTGGTACTGGTACGCCTCGGCGAGCTCCTTCTCGTAGGTGCCCTTGGCCTGCTGGGACAGCTCCTCCAGGGCCAGGACGTCCGCCTCGGAGGCGATCAGGGCACGGGCGGTGCCGGCCGGGTCGGGGTTGTCGGCGCCGACGTTGTGACTGGCCACGGTGATCTCGTCGCCCGCCTGTGCCTTGTCGCCGAGCAGCCCGCCGAAGTGGTTCAGCCACACCACGACCGGCAGCAGCAGAGCGACCGTCGCGGAGGCGGAGCGGCGCCAGATCGCGCCGGCCAGCAGCACCGGGACGAACAGGCCGAACCACGGCAGGCAGGTCTCCACCAGGCTGCCGAGGTTCCCGATCCCGTTCGGGATCTGCGCGTGCAGCAGCATGGACAGCCCCAGCAGGAGCGCCAGCGCCGCGAAGACCGGGCCGCGCTTCCAGGGCTCCGGCCGGGATCCGGCGCGGATCGCCCGGCCGACTCCGGCGCGCCGGCCGCCGGAACCGGTGTCCTGGCGGTCGGCGGCGCTCCGCCCGCTCTCCAACATGTCCACCTGAGCCATCGTCCGTCCTCGCTCGCCGCCGGTCATCGCCGCATCCTCGGGTCCTGGGTGGGGTCGGCGTACATGCGCGGGCACCCGCCATCGATCGCGCCGGTGCGCAGTTCGTAGTGCCAGGGTTCGTTCCGGTAGATCTGGCACAGCCCGAACCGGGCGCCGTTCCTGGACAGCCACGCCGCCGCGTCGGTGTGGCCGATGTCGATTGCGTCCCCCGACACGTGGGGGGACGTCGCCGGGGTGGCCACCCATCGGGCGGCCGCTGCCTCCGACCCGTACTTGGAGACCGCGTCGCGAAGCAGCCGTTCCTGGTACGCCGGGGAACGCCAGCCGCTGTTGACGTAGAACTCGAGCCCGTCGCCCGCGGCGTTCCTCGCGGCCTGGCGGAGGGCTTTGAGCAGGTCGGGATTGAGCTTGTTCACGGCCGGAGCCTCGTCGTCGAAGACCGTCACGCCGTCCGGGACGACGCCGTCGGCGCCGCCGACCGCACCGCGGTGCTTCTCGCGCGGAGCCTTCGGGGGACGCGGGGGCGAGGACGACCAGGCCGGGGAGTCCAGGACCGGTCCCGGCGAGGAGGTGGAGGCGGTCTGCGACCGGTGGCCGAGGGCCGCGGCGATGGCCGCCACGGCGACCACCAGCCCCAGGGCGAAGAGCCGGCGAATCCGGCGGGCCGTACTGCGCGCCGGTGGTGGAATCCCGTTCATACCCGCCAGTCAAGGCGGCGGGGCGTTGCCGGCCCGTATGCGGTTTTCGATATGCCGACGATAAGAAAGCGCTCCGGCGAGCACCGCAGGCCGCCCGGTTCAGGTCACCAGGCCCCGGCGGTAGGCGTAGACCACCGCCTGCACGCGGTCGCGCAGGTCGAGCTTGGTGAGGATGCGCGAGACGTACGTCTTGACGGTTTCCTGGCTGAGCACGAGGGTCGCGGCGATCTCGCTGTTGGACAGCCCGTCGGCGATGAGGCGCAGCACCTCCATCTCGCGGGGCGTCAGCGCGGCGTCGGCCGGTGCGTCCTCGGTGGGACGGATCCGCGCCGCGTACCGTCCGACGAGCTGCCGCGTCACCTCGGGCGCCAGCAGCGCGGCGCCCGCCGCGACGGTCCGGATGCCGTGCAGCAGCTGCGCCGGCGGGGCGTCCTTGAGCAGGAAGCCGCTCGCCCCCGCGCGCAGCGCCTGGTAGACGTACTCGTCCAGGTTGAACGTGGTGACCACGAGCACCTTGACCGGGTCGGCCACCCCGGCGCCGGCCAGCAGCCGGGTCGCCTCGATGCCGTCGAGGACCGGCATCCGGACGTCCATCACCACCATGTCCGGGACGAGGCGGCGGGCGAGGTCGACGGCGGCGCGGCCGTCACCGCACTCGCCCACCACCTCCAGGTCGGGCTGCGCGTCGATGATCGTCGCGAATCCGGTGCGGATCAGCGCCTGGTCGTCGGCGACCAGTACCCGGACCGGGGTGCTCACGAAGGGCTCCCGGAGGGGATGCGGGCCCGCACGACGAAGCCGCCGTCCGGCCGCGGGTCCGCGGTGAAGTCGCCGCCCAGGGCGCCGACCCGGTCGCGGAGCCCGGCCAGGCCCCGGCCGCTCCCGCCGGGGGACGCGGCCGCCGAGCCGGAGGCGTCGTTGCCGACCTCCACGCTGATCTCCCTGTCGCGGTAGTGCACCCGCACCACGGTACGGCTGCCATGGGCGTATTTGAGGGCGTTCGTCAGGGACTCCTGGACGACCCGGTACGCCACGAACTCGGCGCTTCCGGCCGACTCCGCCGGCTCGCCCGCCGAGCTGAACTCGATCGGCTGCCCGGCCCGGCGCGTCCTCTCCACGAGCGCGGGGAGCTCGGCGACGGACGGCATCCTGGCGTCGGCTCCGTGGTCGGGATTGAGCAGGTCGAGCAGGTGCCGCAGGTCGGTGATGGCCCGGCGGCCGGTGTCGGTGACCGCGCTCAGGGTCTCGTCCAGGCGGTCGGGGGCGGCGGTCAGGTACCGCGCCGCCTCCGCCTGGACGACCATCGCCGTCACGTGGTGGGTCACGACGTCGTGCAGCTCCCTGGCGATGCGGGTGCGTTCGGCCGCGCGGGTGGCCTCGGCGACGCGCCGGCGGCGTTCCGCCTCGACGGCCCGGGTGGAGCGCAGCCACGCTCCGACGCCCCACGCGAAGACGGTCACCAGGTAGAACGTGACGAAGCCGTCCAGGTGCTCGGGGGAGCCGATCCGGTCGAGCGCGACCGCCAGCGCCACGTACCCCGCCGAGAGACCGGCCGCGACGGCGTACCGGCGCCGCTCCAGATGGGCACCCGCGCTCACCAGCGCGAACGCCAGGGCACTGCCCGCGAACGAGTGGTAGGCGCGGAGCTGGTCGGCGGCGAACCCGAGCGACACGAGGACGAGGCAAAGGGCCGGCCTGCGCCGGCGCACGGCGAGCGGGAGGCAGGTGAGCAGGACCACCGGGACGGCCAGCGCGTCGAACGGGCGGGCGGGCAGATCGCCGAGCTGCGTCCCGTGGGTCCGCAGCGCCGGGACGAGCGACCCGGCGGCCAGCAGCAGCGGCAGCGGGAGGTCCCGCACCGTCTCGTCCAGCCGCCGCCACACCTCCGCGGCCCGCCGGATGTCGATCACTGGGCGAGCGTAGCGGTCTCGGCGGCCCGGGAGGCCCCGCCCCGGTGGACGATGGTGCCGCGCCTGCGCGCCAGCCACATGAACGCGACCGTCAGGGCCGCGCCGGCGCCGACCGCGTACAGGCTCGCCTCCGGTCCGAACGCGCCGCCGCTGATCGCGGTCGGGCCCGAGGTCACGCCGTCGAGCAGCCCGTCCGGGGCGTCCTTGCCGGAGACCTCGGTGCCGAAGACGCCGCCCCCGGCGAAGTTCCAGGCGAAGTGCAGGCCGATCGGCACCCAGAGGTTGCGGGTGGCGATGTAGGCGGCGGCGAGCATGCCGCCGGCCTCGATGGCGATGGCGAGCGCGCTCCACAGGGTGGCGTTCTCGTTGGGCAGGTGCACCAGGCCGAACACCAGGCCGGTCAGCGCCAGCGCCGCCCAGCTGCCGGTGCGCTCCTCGATGATCCGGAACAGGACGCCGCGGAACATCACCTCCTCCGTCACCGCCGCGGCGGCCATGAAGCCGAGGAGCGCGATCGGGCCGCTCGCGGAGCCGAAGCCGTCGATCCGGTAGTCGCCGAGGAAGGCGATGTTCACGATGACGGCGGCGAACATCGCGAAACCGATCAGCATCCCGCGGGTGACGGCACCGCCCGCGCCCTCCCACGCCAGCTCCCCCGGCTCGCGGCGCTCGGTCCGCCGCACTACCCACCGGTACGCGAACAGGCTGAGTACCGCCGTCGCGGCACCGAGGACGAGCGTGAGGAACGGGTTCCACTGCACGGCGCTGACACCCGCACCACCGGCGGCCGCGACCACCGCGACGACCACGAGCTGCTTCACCAATCGCATGGCGACTCCTTCGGGGATTTCGCGGCCTGAACCGCCGCGGCTTCGCCCGAAACGCTATGAATCCACCCCCATCCAGATCTTCACCACGCAGTGGACACCTCCCGGTAGCTCGCACGGGGGACAAGCCCCCCGGGAGAACACCGACGGGACATGCCGGACCTCGCCCGGACCGCGTCCGGAAAGATCCAGAAAGCCGCTTTCCGTAAGAAAACCTGCGAATCGTCCCGCCGCTCGGACCGCCTGAGGTGCCGTTCTCGACGGATCAGCCCGACGAGTAGAGGTTGTGCGCCTCTTGCAGGGACCAGGTGCCGCGGCCTCCGGTGACCTGGAGGAGCGTCTGGGGGCGGAGCTGGATTTCCGTGTCGCCGTCCGGGAGGGCGAGTGTCCGGATCGGGGTCAGGGTGGCGTCGAGGTGCAGGAGGCCGAAGACGTCTCCGCTGCGGAACAGCACAGTTCCTGGAGGTCCCAGGTAGCGGACCACTGCGGTCCGGTCACCCGCGATCGAGTGCTCGAAGGGGCGGACGCGGCCGGTGGGCGGCACGGGGACGGTGCCCTCTTCCGCGGCTTGGGCGGGGGCGTCCACGTCTGCCTGGTCCAGGGGCGTCACGTCGATCTGCCAGTGCGCGTCGGCGGCCCTCACCCGTAGCACCGCCTGCGCCGGAACGGCGAACGTGCTCCAGTTGGGCGGGGAGTCGTCATCCGGCAGCGGGTTGAGCGCGGCGGTGGACACGACGGGATCGCAGCCGTGGAGGGCGTCCAGGTTGGGTCCGTGCAGGTGGACCTGGTGGAACTGTCCGTCCGGGCATGACACGACGGCGATTCCAGGCGGCCCCTGGTAGCTGAGCACGTCGGGCCCGCTGCCCGTGACCGACTCGGTGAATTCGCGAGCGCGGTCCGGTCCGCTGATCGTGACGGTCCACCGCCCGTCGGACTCGACGTACAGGAACCGCTTCGTGAGTGCTTTGTCGGATACCAGCCGGTCGTCCAGGACGGTCATGGCGGGCGGGGAGCCGGGACCGCACGCCATGACCTGGGCTCCCCGGCTGAACTCGGTACGTCGAAGCAATGCCCGCAGCGTTCCCGGTCCCTCGTTCACGAACTCGGCCAGCACCGGCTGGGGAAGCGGGCCCCTGATCTTGACGCGTGCGCCACCGGCGCCGCGGTGCGTGCGGACCGTGCCGTAATGGGAGTGATCGACCGACGCGAACTCCGACGGCGAGAGCTTCTCGCCCTTCCCCAGCCAGCGGTCGAGGTCGATGGCCACCCTGCGCGGTTCCTTCACCCGAAGGCACAACCAGCGGACCGGACGCCCCCGCTGAGGCATGCCCCTCTTCGGGTCCAGGTCCTTGAGAATCAACACGACCCAGAACCAGTTCCCCCACCGCAGCCGGCGCGCGGGAAGAGAGAGGTCGTCCCGCATCCGCAGGACGAGGTTGAGTTCTTCCCGGAACGGCGTCAGGTGGGCCACGCCCCCCTTGACCTGCCGCCGCGGCTCGTCACCGTAGCGGACCCCTGCGATCGCGGTGCGCGGGATCCGCAGCACCCTCCACAGCAGCACCGCGTCCCAGATGACGATCTCATCGTCGGTCACCCACATCCGGGGCCGTACCAGCATCAGCCGGAGCGTCTGGACCGCGACGCCCACGAGGACGAGCGCGAACAGCAGCACCCACGAGGCCGCGACCTGCTCGGCCCAGGTGATCTTCCCGTTGAACACCACCCAGACCAGGCCGAACAGCAGCAGCGACGCCACCAGCGACAGGAGGCCGGCCACCCCGCCCAGGGTCCGGCCCTTGGACCTGGCGATCTTCACCCTGACCGTGGAGGAGCCGGGCCGCGCCGACCAGCCCCACCGGTCCCGGTCGACAAGGGCGCGCAGTGTGAAGCCACCGCGTTCCCCTGCCTGCCGCCTGCGCGCCGCGCGAGGAGCCCGGGTCCCGTGAACGCCCCACAGCACCGCGGCGTTGAACCCCACACCGGCGACTCCGGTGACAGCGGCGAGCAGCCCGATGCCGCCGGGTACCCCCCACTCCGGCGGCCCGCCCTCCATCTGGACGAACCACACTGAACCGACGTCGCGAGCGGGAAACGTGCTCCCGGCGTAAATGGGACGATCGCCGCGCCCTCTCAGGTCAACATCCTCGACGATGTACCCGGGGAGGCTGGCGCTCGTGAACGTGCCGCTCCAGGAACATTCACCTCGTGAGCACGTCTGCGACAGCGCGGTGAACGTGCCGGGGACGCCCTCGCCCCGCTCCGCGCGCCGGGTGGCCGCGATTTCCCCGGCCACGCCGATGAAGGCGAAGGTCGAGACCATCAGCAGCCAGACGCCGAACAGCATGCTGATGAGGGCGAGACACTCGAGGTTTTCGACGCTGTACCTTTTCGCGGCCCAATCGACCTCGCGCTCTCCGCTCATCCCCGCTCCCGTCCAGACCGCCGCCGGAGCCCCAAGCCGGACGGCACATCCGCCATTCCAGGATCACACGGAAAGCCAGGAAGATCGAGCGCCCGAACGATCCGCCCCGCACGATCGCCGCACCGCTACTCAGCGGATGGGGGATTGGGGGGTGGTCGATGCGGGACGCTCAGTGCATGTCCGTGGCGGACTGGACGGCAGTACGCAGGGCCGCGCGGCTCACCAGCAGGACGGGCCCGCCCGGGTCCTTACTGTCCCGCACCGCCACCACTCCAGCCGCATCCGCCAGTTCGACACACTCAGCTGCGTTCGAACCGCTGTGTGTGCTCTTGCGCCAGGAGAGACCTGCCAGTTCGATGCAGTTGCCGCCGTTGGGGCCGCTGTGGCTGCTCCTGCGCCACTTGGCGTTTGTCAGGTCCATCTCTCTTCAGCCACCTTTCTGATCAGCTCCCGTGACATGTCTTGGGTGACCGCACGTGCGCGTAGATCGACCAGCGTTCGGGCGAGTATGGAGAGGTCGGCGGGGTCGTCTGTCGTGATCGAGCGTATGGCCGTTTCGACATACGCGACCTCGCTCCGATCTTCCATGGTCGCGAGCACAAAGGCTCCCATGTTGCCGTCGTGATCACCGCGGCTCAACACTACTTGAACGGTGACGTTGGGCAGCGTGCTGATCTCGATCAGGTGCTCAAGCTGGTTCTTCATTGTTTCGGCGGTTCCGACCTGGTGGTAGAGCACCTGCTCCTCGATTAAGAAGAGGACGATCGCCGGACCTCGTTCGTCGTCTCGGCTGAGTATGGCTTGGCGGCTGATCCGCAGGTTTGCGGCCTCTTGGTTGCCGTGCACGATCGCGAGAGCGTACTCGGGAGTCTGGGCGAGACCTGGGATCACGGAATGCTGCCAGCAGATCAGCATCGTCGCGTCGATCTCGATCTGAGGCCAGTCGAACCAGATCGGAACAGGGTGTCCGTCCTTGTTCAGGTCTTCCCAGAGGTTGATGAGCGCGCCACCGGCCTCCAAGTGATCGTCGACGGCTTCGACAAAGGCCCGGGTGGCACGCCGCTTACCTGCCTCGATCTTGCTGACCTGAGGTGCGCTGACCTTGGTCAGGTGAGCAATGGTCTCCTGCTTGACCTTCTTGGACTCCCGCATCCGCCGCATCTGGCGGCCGAACGCGACGAGGGCGGGACTTTCCCGTGGACGCTGCCGTGGGCGCGGCATCTGCACCTGCCTCTCGGGGGAAGATGACTATGCAGGGACCTGGCCTGCCAATGCTTGCCAAACATGCCAAGCACGATGACTATAGCCCGAAGGTTGCCCACTGTGTGCTTTAGAACACACACAGTGAGGAGAAGGATCATGGGCGAGGCGGCGCGTCACGAGCACGAGTTGGTGGTGAAGAACGACCTCAAGGTCGTCGCCGAGGTACGGCGGTTCGTCCGTCTGGTCACCGGCCAATGGGACATGGACGACTTCGTCCCCTGCCTGGTGGCAAGCGAACTGGTCACCAACGCCCTCCGCTACGCCTCCGCGTCCGACGACGACGTGACCTTCCGCATCGGCCGCACCGACGACGGCGCACTCTGGCTGGAAGTCCAGGACGCCACGTACGACCTGCCGCGCATGCAAGCAACGGACACGATCAGCGAAGCAGGCCGGGGCCTGTTCATCGTCGACCAGTTCGCCCGCTGCTGGGGCATCCGCCCCCTGTCCAACAACGCTGGCAAAGTCGTCTTCGCCGTCCTCGGCCCCTCATGAAGACCAGCGGAGGGGCGGCCACCCCCGACCGCCCCTCCACCACCCACAGGCAGCGATGCGACCACGGCCGCCTCGCCCCAGAGCCACCATCGCCCTCACGCGCCCACACGATCAGTTCGCGGATGAATTCGGCAAGCAGCGAACACGTGGAAGACCAGGCGGCCGCCCGCGACGGTTGTGTCGCTCCCCCCATGCAGGGACCGGAACCCGACGCCGTGCTTGCGGAGCCCGGCGACGATCGAGATCAGGTCCTCCAGGGACCAGCCGAGGCGGTCAGGGCTCGGCACACGAGGGAGTCGCCGGGTCGCATGTAGCCCAGCGCCTTCCACAACTCCTCGCGCTCGGCGTCCGACGATCATCTTGTTCTCCACCACGGGCCGCGCCGGCTCTGGGACGAGCTTGAGCGGGCCTACGAGTAGTGGCTTGATTCCGGCGAGCTGGTCCGATGCGGTTTGGCCTTCGGTGACCACCGAAGAGCAGATCGTCAGGCTGGATTCACCAGCCCCCGTTTTCCTGTCCCGGCGCTATCGCCTCCGGACTCCTCCTACCGTCGAACCTCAGCCGAACCCCAGCAGGGAGGAAGAGGCAGTAGCGGCCACAGGCAGCAGCCACCTGCTGTAAAGGGAAACCGGCCTACCCCATGAGGGGCAGGCCGGCCTGGTGCAGTTCCTCGCGCGTGTCTGGGGCACCCGCGATCGTTGAACGCACACCCTTCGCATCGAAGACGGTGGGTGGGGTGCGGCAGAGCCAGGATGTGGCTCCGTCAGTCTTCCCAGTCCCCGCGGTCGGCGGAGGCCAGCAGCGCTTCGACCACCTCGGCGTGAGTGGCGTCGCGACGCGCGCGCCTCTCCGAGGTGTAATTCCCCGAGGGGATGCCCTTGAGGCAGACCTCCAGGGCCTCTTCGTGCGGGTACGAGTACTCGTAGTGGCGCACGTGGCAGTATTCGGCCAGGTCGACGCCCTTGGCGTGGGCGTCCAACACCTCCGCGTGCGAGGCGAAGGCAGAACGCGCAGTCGCGTACTCACCCACGTCGATGCCCTTGGCGTGGGCCTCCAGCACCTGCGCGTGCGTGGCCCCCCAGGCCCGCGCGGACCGGTAGTCCCACACCTCGATGCCCTCGGCGCACGCCTCCAGCACCTCCGCGTGAGACGCGGGGTAGAAGCTGTTGCCGCGCGCCTCGGCGTACCAGCGCAAGGCGATGCCCTCGGCCTGGATTTCCAGCACCTCCGCGTGGGTGGCGCCAGCCTTCAGGGCGTGGGCGTAGTCGGCCACGTCGATCCCGCTGGCGTGACCGAACAGGACGACCTCATGGGAGGCGTGGTGTTCCTTCCGCGCTATGGCGTAGCGCTTCAGGTCGATGCCGCGATCGTGCGCCTCCAACGCCTCCGCGTGGGAAGCGCTGTCGCACTCTGCGGGCCGCGCCCTGAAGATGGCGGCGAGGCCCCGCGCGTCGGCGTAGCGCGCCACGTTGACCCCGTTGGTGTGAGCCTCCAGTGCCTCCGCGTGGGTCGCACCGGCCTCTCGCGCCATGGCATAGTGCCCGACGCCGACACCATCGGCGCGAGCCTCCAGCACCTCCGCGTGGGTGGCGCCGGCCTTGCGGGCGTTGGCGTAATCCCACAAGTACATGCCGTTGGCGTGGGCCTCCAACGCCTCCGCGTGGGTGGCACCGGCCTTTCGGGCGTCGAGGTAGTAGCCGTAGTGGTGCTTGGCGAAGACCAGGCGAGCCCTCAGGTGGTCCAGGACAGAGATCCGGATCGCACGTGCCGGAGCGTCGGTGTTGAGAGGCGAGTTGGGGTTGGTGATCTCGGACATGCGAGAACTCCTCGATTAGAGAATCTTGTTTGTGCTCCTTCTTGATCTACGGTACCGAGGCAACCGGTCACGGCCACCCACCTGGGCGAAATCGCCACCAGACAAGATGCCTGCACGCCGCGGGGCTGCGGCCCGGCGACCCGGTGCTCTTCCAGGTCACCAACCGGCTCCACACGATCGTGGCGTGGTACGGCGCGCTGAAGGCCGGACTCGTCCCGGTGGCGACGCTCGCGCAGCACCGCAGGCACGAACTGCACCAGATCGCCGCCCGCACCGGCGCGCGCGCCCACCTCGTCGAGGTGGACGCGGCGGACAAGTTCGACCTGGTCGCCTTGGCGGACGAGTTGCGGCGCGACTCGCCCGCGCAGCGGTACGTCATCACCGCGGGCGCGGCGGAGGTCCGGTCCGGCAGCGTGCGGCTGGAGGACCTCGGCGCGGACACCGATCCGGTCGGGGCCCGCCGCCTGGTCGAACGGATCCAGAGCGGGCTCGACCCGGGCGCCGTCGCGGTCTTCCAGCTCTCCGGCGGCACCACCGGCGTTCCCAAGGTGATCCCGCGCCGGCACGCCGAGTACTGGTACAACGCCGCCGCCTACGCCCGATGCCTGGAATGGGACGCCACCAGCCGGGTCGGGCACATCATCCCGATCATCCACAACGCCGGGATCGTCTGCGGCCTGCATGCCGCGCACAGCGTCGGCGCCCGCCTGATCCTCGGCACGCCGAACCCGGAGCAGTCCCTTCCGCTGCTGGCCGAGGAGGGGGTCACCGATCTGATCATCGGGCACGGCCACTTCCAGGCCGTCGCCGAGCGGGGCGTCGCGGCACTGGCCCCCACGCTGAGGCGCGCCGTCCTGTCCGGTACGAAGGTCCCGCCGCGGCTGTTCGAGCACATCGAGCGGCTCGGTGTCTGGCCGGGCCAGCTGTTCGGCATGGCCGAGGGCTTCTTCGCGGTCACGGTGCCGGGCTCGTCGCGCGAGTCGCGCCTGCTGACCGTGAGCGAGAAGCTGTCGCCCCTGGACGAGTTCGTGATCCTGGAGCCCGGCACCGAGGACCCCGTCCCCGACGGCGTGACCGGCGAACTCTGCTGCCGCGGCCCCTACACCATCCCCGGCTACTACGACGCGCCGGCGCACAACGCCAACGCCTTCACCTCCGACGGCTTCTACCGCACCGGGGACCTCGCCTCGGTGCGGGTCATCGACGGCCGGCGCTGCGTCTCGATCGACGGCCGGATCAAGGACCTGATCAACCGAGGCGGGGAGAAGATCAACGCGGAGGGTGTCGAACTGCTCCTGCTCCACCATCCCGGGATAGCCCAGGCCGCGCTGGTCGCCATGCCCGACACCCGGCTGGGTGAGCGTGCCTGCGCCTTCCTCGTCGCCGACGGCCCCGAACTGCCCCTGCGGCGGATCCAGGAACATCTCGACGGCCTGGGCGTCGCGAAGTACAAGTGGCCGGAACGACTGGTGTGGGTCCGCGACCTGCCGCGCTCCAAGGTCAACAAGATCGACAAGAGAACCCTCCGCGAGCGGGCAGCGCGGTTGCACCCCGGGCACGGGTGACCTACCCGGCCACCCTGAACCGGCCCCGCGCGCGGAGTGCACCGAAAGATGATCGCCCTCCGTTCTCCGCGTCCGCCGGCTCTGATCATTTGCGAAATGCGTTCGCCTCGGCTGGGGCGTCTGGGGCAGCATGGGAGGGCGGCGGCGTGGAGGGCGGGTGGCTGTGTCGAAATTACCGGGTGGGTCCGAGGGTGATCAGTCGGCCCGGCAGCGGGCGGTTCTGCTGGCCCTGCGCTATTACTGCGGTGTACTTCGCCGCCAGTGGCGCATCTCGCTTCCGGCGATGACTTTACCGGCATTCGGTAACACCTGCCTGTACTACCTGACGCCGCTGCTGGTGGCCGCCCTGGTAGGGCACCTGGCCGGGGGCGGGGAAAGCGGCCTCGCCGCCCTTCTGCCCTACGTTCTCGGATTCGCCGGAATGATGTTGCTGGGCGAGGCGCTGTGGAGAGTCGGGCTGCACTACCTCAACCGGGTGAACGGCCGAGGAATCGAATGGCTCGGCATCGCCGGAATGGACGAGCTGCTCGCCAAGGACGCCGCGTTCTTCCATGACAACTTCGCCGGTTCGCTGACCAAACGGATACTGAGCTTCTCCGGCGGCTTCGAAAGCTTCGCCGACACCCTCACCTTCTCGGTCGTGGCGAACGTGATCCCGCTGTCCTTCGCCTCGGTGATCCTCTGGCGGTACCACCCGCTCCTGGTCGTCGTCCTCGTGGGGCTGATCGTCTTCACCGGCTTCCTCGTCGCCCCGCTCATCCGCCGCAGGCAGGCGCTGGTGGACGAGCGCGAAGCGGCGAAGGTGCGAGTGTCCGGCCACGTCGCCGACGTGCTGACCAACATGGAGACGGTCCGCGCGTTCGCCGCCGAGGAGCGGGAGGCCGCCGAGTTCCGCGGCCGGGCCGTCGAGCAGCACCGCCTGTCACTGCGCTCCTGGGACTACGCCAACCTCCGGGTCGACACGGTCGTCGCGCCGATGACGATCATCACCAGCGCCCTGGGCCTGCTCGTCGCGGTGGCACTTCGCGGGGGGCTCGGGGTCGAGGCGATCGTCGTGACGTTCTCCTACTACAGCAACGCGACACGCATCATGTTCGAGTTCAACCAGATCTACCGGCGGATGGAGAGCACGCTCACCGAGAGCGCGCAGTTCACCGAGTTGCTCCTAAAGCCGCCTACCGTCGTGGACCCGCCCGACCCGCAGCCGCTGCGTCCGGTCGACGCCTCGATCCGTTTCGAGCGGGTACTGTTCGCGCACGGTGACGGCCCGCCCCTGTTCGAGGGGCTGGACCTGGAGATCCCCGGCGGTGCCAAGATCGGTCTGGTGGGCCGGTCCGGCGGCGGCAAGACCACCCTCTCCCGGCTGCTCCTGCGTCTCATGGACGTCGACGGCGGCCGGATCCTCGTCGGCGGCCAGGACATCGCGCGGCTGCGCCAGAGCGACCTGCGCGACCTCATCGCCTACGTCCCGCAGGAACCCGCGATGTTCCACCGGTCGGTGCGCGACAACATCGCCTTCGCCCGGCCGGGCGCCACCGAGACCGAGGTCCTCCGGGCCGCGCGGGCGGCGCACGTCACCGAGTTCGTCGAGAGCCTTCCGGACGGGTTCGACACCCTGGTCGGCGAGCGGGGCGTCAAGCTCTCCGGCGGTCAGCGGCAGCGCGTCGCCCTGGCCCGCGCGATCCTTCGAGACGCTCCGATCCTCCTCCTGGACGAGGCGACCAGCGCGCTGGACTCCGAAAGCGAACTCCTCGTCCAGGAAGCCCTGTGGCACCTGATGCGCGACCGCACAGCACTGGTCGTCGCGCACCGTCTGAGCACGGTCGTCCGCATGGACCGCCTGGTCGTCCTCGACCGCGGCCGCGTCCTCGAAGAGGGCTCCCACCTGGAACTCCTCGAGTCCAACGGCCCTTATGCCCGTCTCTGGCACCACCAGTCCGGCGGCTTCCTCACCGACGAGGCCACTCCGGACGTCCCGAGCGCCGCCCGGCCCGACCGCGACTCCGAGTCGGTGACCGGATGACCCGCGGCCGTCCGGCGGCGCCCGGGCCGGGCAGGAAATCCGTGGAGGGATCGAACCGGGGTCAGTATGGTCACGAGATGATCTTTGGTCCGGCCATCGACGTCCGTCCCCTGTTCCCGCGCGAGCGGCAGGCCATGCTCGACCTGCTCAGGACCCTGGGCCCCGCCGAATGGGCCATGCCCACGGTGTGCCCCGGCTGGGACGTGCGTGACGTCGTCGCTCATGTGCTGGGCGACTACATGCGGCGCCTGTCGGGCAGCCGCGACGGGCACAGTGGCGCGATCTTCGCCGACGACGAGACGCTCCCCGCCCATCTGGCGCGCACCAACGAGGAGTTCGTCCGGGCGTCCCGCCAGCTCAGCCCGCAACTGATGATCGAACTGCTGGACCATCTGGGCCCTCGCCTCGACGCCGTGTGGGCGGCACAGGACCTCCACGCCGCCGCCGACCTGAACGTCTCCTGGGCCGCCACCGACATCGACAGCCCCGCCTGGCTCGACATCGGCCGCGACTACACCGAGTTCTGGGCCCACCAGCAGCAGGTCCGCGACGCCGTCTCGGCTCCGGGCGCCACCGAACCCGAACTCATGGCTCCGGTGCTGGACGTCTTCGCGCGCGGCCTGCCGCACGCCTTGCGGATGCACGACCGTCCCGAAGGCGCCACGGCTCACCTGGAGGTCCTCGGCCCGGCGGGTGGGCGCTGGGGCGCGGTCCGGCAGGACGCACGGTGGCGGATGGCCCGACCCGTGGGGGAGCCGACCGCACTCGTCTCGATGGACCAGGACACCTTCTGGCGCCTGGCGACCCGGGGCATCACCGAGCAGCAGGCTCGTCAGCGCTCGACGACGACCGGCGACGCCGAACTCACCACGGCCATCACAGCCCTGCTCGCGGTCATCGCCTGACTCGGCCGGCAGCCGGACTCGCCAGCCCACCGGCCCCGAACTTCGTCGTTCTCGCAGCCCCGGACGGAAACGCGTTCTGCGTCGTGGATCCGAGCCACGCGCCGTCCGGTTCAGCCTGACGTTCGCAAGGGGGCGACGCTGCTCCGGACAGGGCCTCGGCCGGTCAGACGTCCTCCGGGGGACGGCAGAGCTCGGCGAGGTGGGCGGCGATGACCTCGCGCATCCGGGCCGGGGTGGCCACCTCGGGATGGGTCGCGGCGTGGACGGCCAGGCCGTCGACGAGGGCGTGCAGCCGGTCGGCCTCGCGGTCCCCGGCGGACGCGGGCACCTCCAGCGAGCGCACGACGGTGCGGCAGCCCTCGCGCAGGAGGGCGTACCCCTCGCTCTGCAGGGCGCCGAGCTTCGGATCGACCATCGCGCGCGCGGTGAAGGCCAGCCATACCCGGTTCTCGACGGCGCGCTCCGCGTCCATCGGCAGCAGTTCGGCCAGCACCATCTCGGCGCGGCGTCGCTCGTCGGGCTCGGGGGGAAGCGCGGCAATCCGCTGCTGGATCCGTTCGATGATCGCGCGCAGCGTGAACGCCAGCAGCTCGGACTGCGTGGCGAAGTAGTGCCGCAGCGACCCCATCGACAGGCCGGCTTCGCTCGCCACGTTGCGAACCGAGGCCCGGTCCAGCCCGTCGCGCAGGATCACCCGCCACACCGCCGCGACCACGTCCTGGCGCCGCTGCTCACCGTCCACCGTTCGAGGCATCCCCCATTAGTAGCACAGTCGTGCTACTATCCGGGAACTGGCACAGTTGTGCTAGTCAGCGCCGAACGGAGACCTCCGATGCGCCTCGAATCCCCCTCGAAACCCCCGCCCGGCACCGGCCCGCCGACCGGCGGCGGTCCGGCCCGATCGCTGCTTCGGAACAGAGCCGTACTGCTGACCGCTCTGGGGTGGGTGTCGGCGAACGTCCTGATGCTGGTCCTGGCCGACCGGAGGCTCCCACTTCACCTGCACGACGCCGCGGAGCGCTCCACGTCCGCCTATCTGGTGGACTTCAACATCCGGCTCGCCGAGGTCTTCTTCATCATGGCCCTGGCCTTCGTCCTCACCCGGCGCCGAGCCAGACCCGACCTGGCTGCCCGCGCCCCCGAGCGCACCATGGCGCTGCGGGAGACCCTGCTCCTCCTCGCCTACGGCGCCGGCGGGCTCGCCCTCGGGTTCGCGGTGGGCCGGGCGTTCGGCTGGCATCCCTTCGCCCTGCATCTGGCCGGCTCGGTGACCGAGACGGACGACCACGTCGAGCGGTCGGAAGCCATCGCCTGGGCCGCCTACAACCTGGTGGTCTTCGCGATCGTGCCGCTGGCGTACTTCTGGCGCCGCTACCCGGCCAGGGCGCTCAACCTGGTCTCCACCGACCGGCGCGGAGACCTCCGCCTGATCGTCGTCGTGCTGCTGGTCGAGGGGGCCGTGCAGGTCACCGCGCTGCATCCGAAGATCTTCGCCCTCGACGCGAGGCAGCTACTGCTGGGCGTGCCGCTCACCTTCGTCCTCTACATGGCGGGGACGGTCCTGCCGACGATGGTGTTCGTCTACGCGATCCTGATCCCGCGCTTCGTCAGGCTGACCGGCTCCGTCGCGACAACAGTGATCTTCGGCGGGCTGGCCTACGCCGCCTTGCACCTGTGGGACTCCTGGGCTGAGTACGGCTCCCCGCGGAACGCGGCCATCTCGATCGCGTTCCTTCTGCTCACCTACTTCGGCCCCGGCATGGTGAAGGCCTGGCTGACCGTCCGCACTGGAAACGCTTGGGTGCACGTCTGGGCCTACCACGCCCTGGCGCCCCACACCCTGGTCGATACCCCGCACGTCGCGCACATCTTCGGCATCCACCGCTGACCCGGTCGCTCACGGCGCGGCCACGCGGGCGAGACAGGTCACCAAGCTCGTCGGCCACTGCGGCGGTGTTGGTGCCGCCCGTGTCGGACGCGCGGGCTCAGCCGGTGTCCTCGACGCCGAGCGCCCGCACGATGCCGCCGGCCACCATCGTGATGATCCCGGGGTAGTAGAAGACGATCGCGATCACGATGCTGAGCACGATGAACTGAACGAAGCGTGTGATCTCCCGTGTGAACAGGAAGAACAGGGCCACGATCCCGACGATCACCAGGAACAGCGGCCCGAAGATATTGCGCAGCCATTCGGCCAACTGCTGGGTGTTCGGGTCGTCCTTCGCGGCCAGCACCACGGCCGCCTGCACACCTTGCAACATGTTGTCTCTGCTCCCTGCCCGGCTCCTGTGATCGCTACCATCTCACGCGGCCAGGGGTCCCACCGCGCAACCGGGTCCGCACTGGCCCTCAGGGCTCGATAGAGCCTCGCCGCGCGGCCGCCAGGCGGGTCTCGGGCCGCGATCGGGTGCTCACGATGACGTGTCCGCCGGCGGCACCCGCCGCGCCTGCACCGTAGGGCCGTCCCGCCACCGTCGAGCCACTGTCCGATCCTCTCGCGTGTACCGGGCCCATTGTGTGCCGTTGGCCGTTTCCGGTAAAGCGCACCTGCCCGGCATCGGCGGCCGGTCGCACATCGGATCACCTCGGTACGCGACCGGACGAGGCACACCCATCGCTCCGTCACACTAGCCCGGATCGTCGCGGATGCGCTCGGCCAAGCCCCCTACCAGGACCGGCCCCGCCGCCCCTCCGCCCGCCCCTGCGACCCATGCGCACCACGAGGTCCGGGACGGCGTACTCCGGCGGACGGGCCGCGCCGTGAGCGGGGATCGGCAGGACCCTGCCGATCCCCGGTGCGGTCAGCCGAGGGAGTCGAGGAAGTCTGTGACCGCGGCGGCGAAGCCGTCCGGGTCGGTGGTGTGGGCGAAGTGGTCGCCGTCGAGTTCGGCGAGCCGGGTGTCGGCGCGGCGGGCGACGATCCGGCGGCCTTCCTCGGGGGTGATGACCTGGCTGTCGCGGCCGAGCACGAACAGGGCGGGGCACCCGGTGGAGGTCCAGTCGGCCCAGTGGTCGCCGTGGGTTCCCTCCTCCGAGGTGATGGTGTCCTGCGGGTGGAACGGCAGACGCCGGCCGCCGTCGGCGGTGGGGCGCAGCCTGTCGCCGAGCATCGGGGCGAGCGGGCCGATGGCGTCCAGGAGCGTCTGCCGGTCGGGAGCGGTGTAGGGCATCGACAGGACGAACGACAGGGCGCTGGGGCCGTCATTGAGATCGCAGACCGGGCCCTCGACGTTGACGATGGCCGTCACGCGCTCGGGGTGCCGGGCGGCGACCTGGAAGGCCGTGATGCCGCCGCCGGAGTGGCCGAGCGTCACGGCCTGCTCGATCCCGAGGTGGTCCAGGAGGGCGATCGCGTCGGCGACGTAGTCGTCGCGGGTGTAGGAGTCGGCGCGGTCGGAGTCGCCGTGCCCGCGCTGGTCGGGCGCGACGACCCGCCACTGCGGCGCCAGTGCCTGGGCCAGCTGTGCCCAGCTCTGGCCCTCGTCGAGGTGGCCGTGCAGGGCCAGCAGCGGCCGGCCCGGTCCACCGAAGTCCAGATAGGAGAGCCGGCGGCCGTCGATGTGGAGCTCGCCGCGGATTCCGGTGACGCTGGTGCCACCCATGATCGAACCTCCGTCAGGTGTCTGTCTCGATGAACAGCACTCTGTCCGCGTCCGCTGACCGTGGACGCACCAGCCGCTGACGCCCGCCTTCTCCTTCGGTCAGGCCGTAGCGGTCGGGCCGGTTCGTGCGCCATCCGAGGAGTCTTCGGAGATCACGCGTCCGGGGTGTGGCCGGCTCACCCGCTCGTGGGTCGGCGGCACGGGATGTGCGGCGCGGCGACGGTGGTACGCCCACGTTGCGAGGCCGAGGGCCGCGCCCCAGGGCAGCCAGGCCAGGTTCCCCGCCCATGCCGCCCAGTCCGCCGCGTCGAACGCGGTGTCGCTCGCCCGCCCGGTGAGCACCGCCGCGGCCGAGGCCCGCCACATGGTGACCCCGGCGCCGGTCAGGATGACGGCGACCGTCGTGGCCGGGACGGTCGCCGCCCAGCGGGGCACCCATCGGCCGCCGAGCAGCGGCAGCCAGGCCGGCAGCCGGGTCCCCCACCGCTGGATCAGGCCGAGGGTCAGCATCCCGCCGACGACCGCCGCCGCGGCGAAGGCCAGCTCCCGGGTCCGCCCGGTCGGCGTTGACACGATCGCCTCCGTCTCCGGGGCCAGACCGAACGGCAGACCGAGCGCCCACAGCATGCGCGGCACCGCGTACACGAGCGGAGCCGCCGCGGCGAGGAGAGTGACCCTCCGCCCCCATCTCGGATCGGCGGCGCGCCCACGCCGACGCCCCGCGGCGTGGGCGGCGCCGGCCCACAGGACTCCGCCCGCCGTGCACCACGCCTGCCACACCGCGGCCGCCTCGACACGTTCGCCGTGCAGCACCAGCAGTTCTCCGACGGCCAGCAGCAACCGGCCGTCGGGGACGACCAGGAGCAGCACGGCCGCCGCCGCCCACCCGAGGATCCGCAACCGGGGCCACCATGCCGGCAGCACGGCCAGGGCGACGCCGGCCAGGCCGAGCACGGCGATGCCGGAGCCTGCCGCGACAGGGCTCAGGCCGGTCAGGATCGCACCCATCCGGATCGCCCGGTCCGCGTCGCCGAGCGGGAAGCACGGCCCGCCGGCCGCCCACAGCACGCCGGCCGACGCGGTGGCAGCGCACCATCCGGCGGTCGCACCCGCCCAAGTAATCGCCCTTGATCGCATGCGACCAGCGTCGCCGCGCGGCGGCTTCGGCCGTACCCGCCGAACGGCTGGATCGAGGTCGCTTCGTGCCCCCTGCCCGGCCATTCGGCGGGTGTGAGCCCGGACACCGCTTGTTTAGGGTGAACTCGTGATGATGTTGATGGGCCTGGCCTCGGCGGTCCTCGCGGTCGTCGCGGTCGCCGTGGTCATGCGCGGTGGAACCGACCGCGTCGGCACCATCACGGCGGTCGTCGCGGCCGCCGCCTCGATCACCGTCACCGCCGCCACGGCGGCCGGTCGGTCCCCCCGATGGGCACCTCCGGAATGGGATGTCCCGCTGCTGCCGCTGCTCACAGAACTCGGCGCGCTCACAGTGCTCACGGCCCGCTTCGCACACCGGGGGCGGGCGACCACGGCGGTCCTCGGCGCGGGTGCGACCGGTCTGGCCACCGCCCTGCTCGTGCTGCGCCTGTTCAGGCCGACCTCGTGGCCGGCCGGGGCGGGTGCGTGCGGTCTGTGGACACTGGCCGTCCTGGCCGCCGCCGCGGTGGGCCTGCACCTCCGCTTCCAGGACGGGCGCCGGGAGCGGCACGCCGCCGAGTCCCTCCGGGCGCAGCGTCTGCGCCTCGCTCGTGATCTGCACGACTTCGTCGCTCATGGCGTCAGCGAGATGGTCGCCGGTGCCCAGGCCGGGCAGGTCGTCGGCGCTGACCCGGCACAGGCGGCGATGCTGTTCCAGCGAATCGAGCAGGCCGGGCAACAGGCCCTGGCCACCCTCGACCAGACCGTGCACATGCTCGACACCCCGGAGGCGGTGCCGCGGGCCGGGCTGGAGGAGCTGCCCGCGTTGGTCGCCGGGTTCGATGCCGTCGGGCCGACCCGCGCCGTCCTGGACCTCGACCCCGCACTCACCGGCGCGCTTCCGGACGACGTCTCGTCGGTCGCCTACCGCACCGTTGCGGAAGCGCTCACCAACGTTCGCCGCCATGCACCCGCCGCCCCGCGGGTCTCCGTCACCGTTACCCGCACCGGCCCGGACACTCTCACGCTCACCGTCACCAACCGCCTGCCCACCACGGCGCCGGCGCCGCCCCGGAGTGCGCCGGCCGGACGCGGCCTGCCCGGGCTGGCCGCGGCCGCCGCGGCCATAGGCGGCCGGGTCGAGGCCGGACCGCACGGCGCCGACTGGCGACTGCGCGCCCGGCTGCCGTTGCGTCCTCGCCAGGACCACGGCGCGACGGGCGGATCATGACGGCGACGAGGATCGTGCTGGTCGACGACCAGGAGGGCATCCGGACGGCGTTCAGGCTGATCCTCGACGCCCAGCCGGACATGACCGTGGTCGGCGAGGCCGCCGACGGGACCACCGCGCTCGAGCTCGCCCGGCACCTCCGTCCCGACGTCGTCCTCGCCGACGTCCGCATGCCCGGCATGGACGGGCTGCAGCTCACCCGCGAACTGGCCGGCCCGCATGTCGCCCACCCCGTCCGGGTCGTCGTGGTCACCACCTTCGACCTCGACGACTACGTGTACGCCGCGCTGCGCCACGGAGCCTCCGGCTTCCTGCTCAAACGGTCCGGACCGAACCTCATGATCGAGGCGATCCGGGCGGCGATGGCCGGCGACACCCTGATCAGCCCCCAGGTGACGGTCCGGTTGCTGCGGCACCTGACCGCCGCGGCCAGAACCCCGCGCCGACCCGGACCGGACGTCCTCACCAGCCGGGAACGCGACGTCGCCCGCCTGGTCGCCACCGGCATGTCCAACGCCGAGATCGCCCACGAGCTGCATATCTCCGTCGGCACGGTGAAAGGCCACCTCGCCGGCATCCACGCCCGGCTCCAGCTCCGAAACCGAGTCGAGATAGCAGTCTGGGCTCACGAAACCGGCCTGGCCGGCGGCCATCGCCCCACGTAGGCCGCGCAGATCTCGTACCACCTTCACGCTCCAGCGCCTACGCCCGATGACCAGACCGCAACCGGCCAGCGGAGAGCAGCCGGCCGGGCGAGACGCGCGCTACCGTCCGGTGAGTGGTGACCTTCAAGGTCGATGATGTCGAACCGGCCACCGGGCGCCTGCCCACGATGCCGCTCGGCGATCAGTTCGCCGAAGCGCTGGTGGTCGGTGGCGATCCGACCCTGCCGGTTCTGGAGAGCAACGGTGTTCACCCCCTGCTCAGCGCCGTCGGGCGCGCGTTCGCCGAGCATCGCCCGCTCGTGCTCTCCCCGGACGCGGTGTGGCTGACCATCATGCAGGGCTTGGCACAGCATGTGCGTCTGCACGCCGAGGAGTTGCGGCCCCGGCTGGTGAGCCACTCCGGCCGCAAGCGGCTCACGGTGACGGTGGACGGGCCGATGCCCCAGGATCCCGGCTCGTGGCGGAACGCCGTCGAGTCGTTCAGCGAGCTGCTCCTCGCCGAGGTCACCGGCGCCGACGAGTTCGAGTGCGACTTCTCCACCAGCACCGACGTCGACCGGATGGCCGGACGGGTCGTTCTGCTGGACGTGTACTCCCCGTACTTCGCGCTGTGGATGATCTTCGTCTGCGGCATCCCGTCCATCACGCTGACCGGCACGGTCGAGGACTGGCGGACGATCCGCGCCCGGGTGGACGCGATCGCCGCGCTCGGCCTGGAGACCTGGTGCGGGTCCCTCGCGGCCATCGCCGACCAATGCGTCAGAGCCGCGTCAGGTGACGTCGACACCGCGTTCTGGCGGCGCATCTACAGCCCCGTCGACGCCTACGGCGGCGAGGTGATCACCGGCTGGGCCGCGCGCTTCTACCCGTACCTGACCGGTGACGGCGAGCTCGCGGAGCCCAATCCGCTGCTGGAGCTGCCGATCGATGAACCCCGCGACGCGACGGACGGCCCCGGCGGTCCCTACGAGGGGCCCGGCATCCGCAGCGACCGGGTGCCGGCCACGCTGTCGCGGGTGAGGATCGACGTCAACGACCGAGTCGGGCGCGCCAACCGGGCCGTGGCCCTGCACGCCGGCCTGACCAGCGTCGCCCAGGACCCCGACGGCGCGCTGCGCCCGCTCGGCGGCTGGTACCTGGCGCCGGCGACGGTCGAGATCGACGATGTGATCGACCGCATCGTCCGCGATCACACGACCGACCCGCCGCTGCCCCATCGCTGGTACTCGGCCCCCGCCGACCTCGCGGTCCTCTACCGTCGCATCGGCTCGGCGACGATGTTCGACGGGTCCTGGCGGCTGCGCCCGGCCGCCGGCCACCGCCGGATCCGGCGCGAACCGCACCGCCCCGGGATCAGGACGGTCATCGATCTGGCCGACGGCCGGTGCATCAGCCTGGCCGTCGACGACCTCGCGCACACCTTCCACTGGATCGTCTGCCGCGTCGAGGAGGTCGACAGATCTCGAGATCCGTCCGGCAGCGGGTTCCGGCTGGTCGACGAGCCCGCCGACGTCCCGGTGTACGGCACCTCGCTGGCGCTCCTGCTCGATGCCGCCCTGGACTCCGGTGGTGACATCTCCTACCTGGAAACCGGCCGCCTCGCCCAGCTCGACGCACCAACCCACCGAGCAACGTAGAACCCACCAGCAAGACGCTCGACCGGTACTGGCATGGCCCCGGCTCGGCAACGGCTCTGGAACGGGCGACCAGTGCCCCGGTGGGCTCCGGCCCGCTTCGGACAAGGGTCGCAATCGGCGGTCAGGCGGTGCGACCGCTCCCTGGCGAGCTCTCCGCAGGAGGAAACGGGAAACTCGCTCCCGAGGTTTATACGATGCCCTCTTCTTCGCCATGATTTGACGCAATACTGCTGTCGTGACCGATGCATGGAGGTGTCCGGAGTTCATGCCAGGCATCCATGAGCGCGACGAAAGCCACGGGCATCGTCAGGAGAAGCCGGCATACTCCTTCGTCGCACAATTCGATCAACGCGGGCACGGCCGCCCACAGTTGGACCACGGCGAAGATCGCCACCCACCGGGAAGAACCCCGCGCCCTTCCCGCATTTCCCGTCCGGCGGGTCATACACGCCCTCCCTTGGTCGATGCGATACCGCGCCCGTGTCGTCGGGCGCTCGCGTCCTGTCTCGTCGATGTCCAACGTGCGGCACGTCGCGAATTCTTATCCAGGCGTTTCGCCGGGCCCTGCGAGGGCGGCAACGGGAAACAGGGGTCGACATGACGGAACGGGTGACAACCTTCGGTGCAGAGCTCCGACGAATGCGGATGGAGGCCGGCCTGTCATTGGCGCAACTCGGTGAACTCCTGCACTACAGCAAGGGACATCTGAGCAAGATTGAGAACGGGACCAAATCACCCTCACCCGAACTGGCGCGCCAGAGCGACGCCGCGCTCGGGGCGAAGGGGAGGCTCGTCTCACTCGTCGCCGGACGGCCGTCCGACACCGCACCGCCGGAGGCGGTATCGGATGAAGACGAGGTATGGCTGATGAGCCTGTCCGCCGATGGGGCCAACTGGTTCAACCCCGTGAACCGTCGCGAGGCGCTGGCACTGACGACGTCATCGCTGCTGGGCTTCGGCCTGAGCAGTCAGGGCATGTCGGCGACCGCCCGCCGGCCGGCGGCGGTGGAGGTGTTCCGGACCATGTTCGAGCAGGCCCGGAACCTCGGCCAGACCGCCAGTCCGGGCGTGGTGCTGCCCGCGGCCATCGCCCAGACGCATGTGCTGCGCGGCCTGGCGCTCAAGGCGCCGCCGGGGATCAGGGACGAGTTCCTCGTCCTGGGCGCGCGGTTCGCCGAGTACGCGGGCTGGATGGCGCAGGAGGCTGGGAACTCCCAGGCCGCCCTGTGGTGGACGGCGAAGGCCGTCGACATGGCGGCGGCCGGGAACGACCACGACCTGGCGGTCTACTCCCTGGTGCGGCGCGCGCTGGTCACCCTCTACCGCGACGACGCCGCCCAGACCATCGAACTGGCCCGGCAGGCCCAGGTCCGCAAGGACGTCCCGCGGCGCATCCGCGGGCTGGCCGCGCAGCGTGAGGCGCAGGGCCACGCGCTGGCCGGTGACTACGACGCCTGCATGCGCCTCCTGGACGAGGCGCGCGAACTCCTCGCCGGTGACTCCGACCGGCCGGATCCGTCGGTGCTCGGCAGCATGAACCTCACCGACCCGGTCTCGATGGCCACGGGCTGGTGCCTCTACGAGCTGGGCCGTCCGAAGGAGGCCGCCGAGATCCTCGACGCGCAGGTGGCTCTGATCCGTCCGCAGGCGCTTCGCTCCCAGGCGCGGTACGGAGCACGGCAGGCGCTCGCCCACGCGTCGGCCGGGCATGTCGAGCACGCCTGCGACCTGACCGGTCGGCTTCTCACGATCTCCGACGTGGTCGCCTCCGCCACGATCACGACCGACCTCCGCCGCCTGGCCCGAGTCCTGTCCCGATGGCACGCCAACCCGTCCGTGCGCGAGTTGTACCCGGCGCTCACCGCCGCGCTGCGTTCACCGGAGGTCTGACGGCCCGCGATGACGGACCTCGGGGACGGCGGCAGGCCGGTCCGACCCGAGTACAGGATCCGCCCGAGACCGCCGCGATCGGCTGCCGGGCAGGTCCGCAGAAACCGAGATTGGGAGGGCGCATGCCCAGATTCTTTGTCAATTACCGCTCCGGCGACACCGAACACGTCGCCGCCCTGGTCGAACGCGAACTGTCCAGCCGCTTCGGCACGGAGGTCTTCTTCCGCGCGAGCAAGTCGATCCCGGCCGGAGACGACTTCACTCAGGTGCTGCGGCGGGCGGTCCGGCAGAGCGACGCTCTGCTCTCGTTCATCGGTCCGCACTGGTGGGACACCGACGGCGACGGCCGGCGCAAGATCGACCGGGACGACGACTGGCCCCGGCTGGAGATCGCGGAGGCGTTCCGGCACGGCGTTCGGGTGATCCCGATCCTCGTCGGGGCCGTCGACCCGCCGCGCGCCCGGGATCTCCCCGCCGACCTCGCCCGCCTGGCCGTGTGCCAGTACGTCCGGCTGGGCCACCGCAACCAGGACGCGGACATGGACCTGCTCGTCGCGCAGCTCATGAAACTGGTTCCCGAGTTGGAGGAGTCGGCAGGGGACGAGTCCGAGACGAGCACGGGAGCCTCCGGCGGTTTCGTCAACAATGCCAAGGGCGACGTGAACATCGGCTTTCAGGCCGACAACGTCCGCGGTGGTGTGCGCCTGGGCGACATCGGCGGAGCCGGAAGGCGGCGTGCCGCGTCCGGCGAGAAGGACACGCAGTGAGCCCGCCCCAGCACCCTGGCCCGCGGCAGCCGCCCTTCACTTTCCGCAACACCGCGGAGCGTGACGTCAACGTCGGTTTCCAGGCCGAGAACATCTTCGGCGACGTCACCTACACGATCGGCGACAACGCCTCGCCCGAGGACAAGTTCCGGGTCGCCAAGAAGTACATCGCGGGCGGGCGGTCGCGCTCCGCCGAGGAACTGATCGGCGAGGTCGTGGCGGCCGGGTTCGTCGCCGCCGGGAGCCCGTCCTCCCTCGCGAACGAGGTCGCCTACTACTGGACCCTCAGCGTGCTGGGCGACCGCTCCTTCGAGTTGCTCGACAAAGGACAGTTCGAGCAGATCCGGCAGGCCCGCGAACTCGCGTGCGGAGGACCAGCCGACCAGTGGCACAGGGCCCTCGGCGTCCTCACCGATCTCCTGGACGCCCTGGAGACGCAGGAGGAGAGCGGGTCCGTGTCTCCCGAACGTCTCGACGCCTTCTTCGCAGGGTTCGGGCGGTTGGAGCCCGTCCATCGCGAGGAGATCCGGCGCCATCTCGACCTCATTCTCAGCGGTGTCTTCCAAGACAGGCTCACCGCGCACGACGCCGAGATGGTCCGCACGGAGCGGATGGGGAGGGGCAGGGAGGAGCGGGTCTGGAAGTTCTTCGAACCGGTTCCGGCCCGACCGCGGCAGGTCCCCGTGCAGTGGCCCGCCCTCGAACTGCTCCAGTGGACGATGGCGGGCTGGGGGGCGATCATGGTCACCACCGGGCTGGTCCTGGGGGCCTTCTTGGTGGCCACGGTGAGCTGGAAGGCCGTCACCGTCTCGGCCGTCCTCCTCCTCGGTTTCGGATCCCTTGTCGGTTATGTTGGCCCCAGGGTGCTTCCGGTGCGCTACGCCCCGGCACCCAGGCGAGACCCGAAGGAATCCCGCGGACGACCGGCGAGCCTGGAACGACACCGGTTCGCCGAGCACGTCCACCGAACGGTGCGGCGACAGTACGAGAAGCGCTCGCCGCGCGCCGCTCTTCAGCGGCCCCTGTGGACGGCCGCGACGCGCCGCTCCAGGGCGAGGCTCGCCCACGAGATCATCGAGGTGTACGGCGACGCGGGGATCGCTCCCTCGCGGATCGACTGGCTGATCGCCTGGCACGCCGAGAAGGACGCGCGCGGATGGTCGGCCGGCAAGCGCAACGACCCCCGGCCGCTGTTACGAATCGCGGGCCTGCTCACAGGTGTGATCGGCATGGCCGTCGGCTCGCACATCGCCATGACCAAGATGCAGTGGGCCAATCCCGAGATCGCCGACATCGCGCTGGCATGGGTGGTGGCGGGCGGGGTGCTGCTGGTGGTCGGCCGGGCCGATGTCCATATCGTCCGCAGCTTCACCCACCGAGCGTGGCAGACCAAGTCCGACGAGCGGTTCGCCAGGGAGAAGGAGGCGTACGAAGAGCGCTGCAGGCTGCTGGCGAACCGGCCCGGCGACGCCGAGATGGCCCGCTGGCTGGACTTCGACAAGTTCTACCTGAAGTCGCTGGCCATGAACCAGTACGGCCTGGGCAACCGGGAGGTCGTCGCGCACGCGTTCCTGGCCGAAGCCGTCCCGAACTGCCGGCGCGCCAGGGTCAGCAACGGCCCGTCCCGCTTCTCCGCGTACACCATCTGGGTCTTCCTGCTCACCGGTTCCGGCGTCCGGCAGATGGCCGTCCACCTGGACTTTCCGACCGGCATCGTGAAGGACCAGCAACGCAGGGCCTTTCGTTACGACGCGCTGGCCTCCGCCCAGACCACCGAGTTCGGGATCCGGTTCGACGACGGCCGCCGGGAGCGTCTGCTGCCCCCGGCGCCCGCCTTTGGCGACGATCAACGGCGCGAGGAGCGGGAAACCGAGCGCGGAGAGGAGAAGCGTTCGGAGAAGTCGTTCGTCTTCTTCCAACTGTTCCAGCTCTCTCTCGTCAACGGGCAGAACATTCACATCACGGTGGAGAACCTGGAGGAATGGCTGCTTCGGCGCGTGGGCGAGGCCCGCAACGGCTCGCCGTTCGAGATGCCCGACACCTCCGACCTCACCGGCGCGCTCGGAGTCCTCGAGGCGGTCGCCGCGGACGGCAGCGAATGGATCACGCGTGCGCGGGCACGGCGGCGCAACGCCTCGTCCGCTCCCGAGGACCGTTCACTTCCCGGCCTCCCGCCACCGCGGCGGCCTTCCGGCGGTTCGCCCGCCGACTCTCCTGCCCCCGAAACCCCTCCACAGGTGGACGACGGCCGCCAGGACGGTCCCAGCGGTGACAACGGTGTGCGCTGACCCGATGAAAGGAGCCCGAGCATGACCTGTCGATGGTGCGGCAACGACAACGTGCTGAACCGTCCGCACTGCCCGCACTGCGGAGAGAACGTCAAGAGGCTCGAAGAAGCGTTCGCTACGGAGCGGGAGGACCCCGAGGAATCGTCGATCGAGAGCTGGCGCTACAACACGGCGCAGGTCGGCAAGAGCCTGGCCGTGTCGGCCATCGCCGTGGTCCTACTGGTGGGCGGCGGGAAGGCCGCTTACTCCGAGTGGCCGGAGACGATGTGGCCGCGCTCGCTTTCGTCGCGACCGCCCGCGGCGGCCGGGAACACCGCTGCGCCGACCGAGGGTGCCTCCGAGCGCTGCGTCAACAAGGGTGCTCGCGTGGTCGATCCGAACGGGCGGTCCTACCACCGGTGGTACTGCACGATCGAGCGCCCCGGACACGTTCTCGGAAGCCCGAGCGCGCTCGCGGCGGCCACCGGATACCTGCGCGAGGGCGAGAGCTGGTTCGCCTGCCAGGTCCAGGGTGCGCCTGATCCCGAAGGCGGTGGCACCACCTGGTTCTACACCCAGGGTGACGAGCAGTATGCCGACGAGGGCTGGGGCTACTTCCCGGCCGGATCGGTCGACTCCTCCTGGAACAACGCCCCCGTCCCCGGCCTGCCGTTGTGCTGACCGGCAGAACCCGGCGTTCTCACGGTCCTGTGGTGAGGCGGTGCGCGGCGGGCGAAGGCGAGTTCCAGCCCGCCCTGATCGCCGGCTGGTCGGCCGACGGGTGGGGCGCGGGGCGCGGGCCCCGCATAGTGTGGGGGCGTGGTCTTCGAGGAGCGGTTGGAAGCGCATCGTGGGGAGTTGACCGGCTACTGCTACCGCATGCTCGCCTGCGCCGCCGAGGCGGAGGACGCCGTTCAGGAGACCCTGCTCCGCGCCTGGAAGAACGCCGATCGCTTCGATGAGCGCAAAGCCGGTCTGCGAACCTGGCTGTACAGGATCGCCACCAACGTCTGCCTCGACATGACCCGCAGCGTGCAGCGGCGCGCGCTGGCGATGGATCTCGGCCCGTCCTCGCCGGTCGGCGCCTTCCTCGGAGCGCCGTTGGACGCCGCCGCCTTCGTGCAGCCGATCCCCGACCGGCTCGTGCTGCCCGTCAACGGTGATCCGGCCGAACTGGCCGACGCGCGCGAGACGATCCGGTTGGCGTTCGTCGCCGCTCTGCAGGCGCTGCCGCCGCGCCAGCGGGCGGTTCTCATCCTGCGTGAGGTGCTCTGCTGGACGGCGGAGGAGGTCGCCGCGCTGCTCGACAGCAGCCCGGCCGCGGTCAACAGCGCCCTGCAACGAGCACGTGCCACCGTGGCCGGGCGCCGCCCGCAGGCCGGGAGCGGCGAGGTCGACGAAGACCTGCTGGAGCGGTACGTCAGGGCGTTCACCGCCTACGACGTCGACGGCCTGGTGTCGCTGCTCCACCAGGACGCCACCATGTCGATGCCGCCGTTCGCCTGGTGGCTCGGCGGCCGGGAGGCGATCCGGGCCGCCCTGCTGGGTGCGGCCGGTGCCTGCGCCGATGACCGGCTGGTCCGCACGGCGGCCAACGGGTCGCCGGCCTTCGGGCAGTACCGGGACGGGAAGGCGTTCGGCCTGGTGGTCCTCGACTTCCGCGACGGGCTGATCGCCGGCACGACGACCTACCTCGACCCGTCCCTGTTCGCGCTGTTCGGATTGCCGATGACTCCAGAGGCGCCGTCCCGTATGTAGTGCATGACCGACATCGTTCGCATGTGGCACGACCAGCGCGGCAAGGGCGACCCCGTGGTGCTCCTGCACGGCGGGATGACCGACGGCCGCTGCTTCACCGGCAACCTCGACGGGCTCGCCGACACGTTCACGATCTACCTGCCCGACCGCCGCGGCCACGGCCGCACTCCCGACGCCCCCGGCCCGATCACCATGGAGCTCATGGCCCAGGACACGATCGCGTTCCTGGAGCGGGTGGTCGGAGGCCCGGCCCGGCTGGTGGGCTACAGCGCCGGCGGGACGGTGGCGCTGTGGGTGGCGATGCGGCGTCCCGACCTGGTCGAGCGCCTCGTCCTCGTCAGCACGGCCTACGACCTGGACGGACTGATCTTCAAGCCGTCGGCGGGCGGCGAGATGCCCGCCGAGCTCGTCGACGCCTACGCCGAGGTGTCGCCCGACGGCCGCGACCACTTCGCGGTCGTCATCGGCAAGATCGCGCACGCGGCCGCGACCGAGCCGGGCCTGGACCCGGCCGAGCTGCGCGCGGTGACGGCCCGGACCCTCGTCCTGGCGGGCGACGACGATCTGGTCACGCTCGACCACACGGTGGCGCTCTACCGGGCGCTGCCCACCGCCGAACTGGCCGTGCTGCCCAACGCCAGCCACCTGCTTCTGATGGAGCACGCCGAAGCGGCGCGCGCCATGGTCCGGGCATTCCTGACCACTGACGCATGCCCGACGTACATGCCCATCGCACGCGCCCGCGAAGGAACCCCCGAAGCGGGGTAGCCACAGGAGGCGACGAGACGCGAGATTCGGACCGCGGCGCCGGCCTGGGCGCCTGCTACCAGGTCGGCACCATACCTCCGTCGATGCGGAACTCGGCTCCCGTCACGTTCGCGGTCCGGTCGCCGGCCAGCATGACGACCAGTTCGGCGACCTCGTCCGGACGGGAGAACCGCCCGGTGGCCATGGCGCCCTCCGCGCCCGCCCGCACGTCTTCGGGACGTGTCCCGGTCGCTTCGCCGACCGTCGAGGCGACGCCGTTCTCGCCGAGCCAGAGGTCGGTCGCGACGGGGCCGGGACTCACGGTGTTGACGCGGATCCCCTTCGGCCCGACCTCCTTGGACAGGGCCTTCGCGAAGGCGGCGAGCGCGGCCTTCCCTGCGCTGTAGTCGATGACCAGGGGGTCGGCGAGGGAGGCGTTCACCGAGCCGATGTTGACGATCGAGCCGGAGCCCTGCCGGAGCATCGCGGGCAGCACGGCCCTGGTCGCGCGGACGGCGCCCATCAGGTTGAGGTTGAGCGAGTCGAGCCACTGCTCGTCGGTGACGCTGAGGAACCCGGAGGTCCGGGGCGGGGCGGCACCGAGGTTGTTGACCAGCACGTCGATCCGGTCACCCGCCGCCGCGACGAGCCGGCCGGGCCCGTCGGGCAGGGCGAGATCCCCCTCGACGACCTGGACGGAGTCCAGGCCGTCCAGCCCGGAGGACGAATGGCGCGCGCCGGCCACGACCCGTGCACCCTCGCCGGCCAGGGCCTGCACGACCGCGAGCCCGATCCCCTTGCTCGCCCCGGTGACCACGGCCACCCTGCCGGAGAGTCCCGATCCCATGGCCGGCCTCCTTCCCGTGTTGGCGCTGATGCTCCCGACGTTACGTGAGACCGCACGGACGGGACTTGCAGGCGCGCCCGGCCGCACCCCGGGCGCCTGTGCCGCCAATGCGGTCTGGTGTTCACGACAACGCCGACCCCACCCCTGCCGCTCGTCCTCGTCGGACACCGGGCCTGGTGCTCTTTGATCAACAAATCCGCCGGCGTGTCCAAGAGGTTTGAATAAGCGTTAAGGCCCGGCTTGGCCATTTGTGGTCAGGCGCCTCGTGGTATCTGCCTCCTGGGGCAATCTTGTAGCACGGGACGAGGGTAAAACGAGGAATGGTGCGAATGCTGCTGACCGATAATCCGGTGGACGGTGTGGAGGGCGACCGCTTCGGTTTCGGTCCCCACGCCCGCGTCTTGTGCGACGCGATCGAGATGACTCGCGATCTTCCGCTCAGCGTGGCCGTCTACGGCTCATGGGGCACGGGGAAATCCAGCTTTATGAACATCTGCCGTTCCCTGTTTCAGGAACGGGGGATTCCGGTGGTGTCGTTCAACCCCTGGAAGTACGACCAGCGGGAGGAGATCTGGCACGCGCTGATCCAGACGATCCTGGACGAGATCGCTCGCAAGATCGGCGAGGACCCCGACGCGGAGCGCCGTTCCCGGCTCCAGGCGGCTCGTGACAAGGCCGCCGGCCTGGGGCGCACCGCGACCTGGCTGATGACGCGCAAGGCCGTCGTGCCCCTGAGCGGCGGTCTCGTCTCGACCGCCGACATGGACGCGCTCAAGCAGACCTGGGACGCCAGGGATCCCCTCGAATACCGCCACGTCAACCAGTTCGAGTACGACTTCGCAGACGTCGTCGACCAGTTCACCGAGGGCGGGCGCCTGGTGATCCTCATCGACGATCTGGACCGCTGCACGCCCGAGGCCGCGACGACAGTTCTCGACTCTCTGAAACTCTTCCTCGGCCAGGCCTCCTGCGTCTTCGTCCTGGCAATGGATCAGCAGGTGATGACCGACGCCGTGGCCCAGCGATTCAACGGTGACCAGGAGGTGGGCCGCAAGTATCTGGAAAAGCTCATCCAGTTCCCCTACCACCTCCCCAGAGTCACCTTCGAGTCCATGTTCGGTCATCTGCGTGACGAGGTGTTCGGGCTGGGGAACGACCAGGCTCTCTGGGAACTCATTCGAACCGCCTATGGTCAGAATCCCCGGCGCGTGCGCCGCTTCATCAACGCGTTCAACCTCACCGTGCGCTCGCTGGAGATGCACACGACGCCCAGCCGGGCACGCATGTTGCACGCGGCGATCCTGCTCACCATCCGCCTGCAGCATCCCGCCTTCTACGCCATGGTCAGCCGCAGTCCCGAGGTCTGGGTCCGGATGGAGGAGGCCTCGGACGGCGACCGCTCCAGACTGCGCCGGGACGAGATGGATCTCGCCGACCAGGATCTGGACCTCATGCCCCTTCTCTATGCCACCTCCAGCAGACGGCCGGGGATGAAGTTCCCGCCCCCGCCGGGACCAGCTGAGATCGACACGCTGACCGAGGTGCTCCGGGTCACCGCCGGCGCTCCGGCGACCGGCGAGGACACGAATGAGATCGAGGCGGTCATATGACGTCCACTTCCGAAGACCAGACCGTCCCGGGTGAAGCCGAAGGTCTCGTCATCGGGCTCGACCTCGGTGACGGCGAGACCACTCTCGCCTGGACCGTGGAGGGCACTGCGGCCGACATCCGTATCCATCAACGCCGGACCACCGGGGAACGCGGCGTGCTCACCGCGATGGCGCGCGCGGCCACCGACCGGCGCCGCCTGCTCGGGGAGGAGGCCGTCTACGCCGCGGGCGCCGCCGAGTTCAGCCTGAATCTCAAGGACGCGCCGGATCCCGCAGGAGTGGAGACCCCCGAAGCGGTGCTGTTCGTCCAATCGTTGCTCGCGGAGTTCCTCTCGGAGCGGGAAACATCGGCCGTGGAGCCGACAATGGTCGTCGGGCACCCGGCCGGATGGAGCACAGAGGTCGTCGACGCCTACGCGAGACATCTGCGAATGCAGGGGATCAGAACACGGCTGCTTCCAGAGTCGCAGGCGGCGCTCATCCATGTACGCCGTCCCAGAGGGGCGGACGGCACGACGGAAGTGGACTCCCGGGAGAAGGACCGGGTGCTGATCGTCGACATCGGCTCCTCGACCACCGACTTCACGCTTATCGCTGACCTGGTGCCCCGCAGTCTTCCTCTCGGCGCCGACTTCGGCTGCCGCCGAATCGACTTCCAGGTGGCCAAACTGGTCACCGACAATCTGGGCGACGACGAGGTCCTGAGGGCCGCGCTCGCCGAGGACGGCGGCAAGGAGTTCCTCCTGCTGGCCTGCCGCCGGGCGAAGGAGGCCCAGTTCACCGGAACACAGGCGACGATCTTGGATCAGCGCATCACCCCGCGCTTCCGGCCGATCGTGGACCTGGCGTGGACGTGGCTGCGCTCGTTGGAGATCCCGGCACTGGTGAGCACGCCGGGCGGGTGGGCCGACGAGTTGCGCAACCTGCTGACCCAGGCCCGCGAACTGGTGGGGGAGGAAGGCCCCGACCTGGTCGTCCTCACCGGGGGCGGCTCCCGCATGCCCTTCACCAGGAGCATGTGCGCCGAGATCTTCCCCGCGGCAGTGATCGAGAACGACCCTGAACCCGCCTTCTCCGTGGCCCGGGGCCTGGCCCTGGCCGGCTACACCGAGCTGCGCCTGCAACGTTTCAGAAAGGCCCTCGCCGACCTCCTCGACGAACCACGGCTGGCCGAGCTGTGCGAAGAGCACATCGAGGAAGGCTTCGAACAGCTCAAGCGGAGGCTGGAGCGGAAGGTGCGCAACGCACAGGTGTCCGCGACGGGCAGCGCCGAGCAGAGGGCGCGGGACCTCGTGGAGGGTGAGGACGAACCCCACGCCATCGAGGAGTTGAGAAAGGCCCTGAACCAGCGATTGAGTGAGCGGATCAACAGCATCTGCCGGGATTACGGAGTGCCCAGCGATGCGCTCGATCTGAACTTCCAGCTCCCGCTCGGCTTCTCCGAAAGCCTCACCGAACGACTGAAAGGACACGTGGAAAGCCGGAAAGTGTTCGCATCCGGCAGGACGAGCTGGATGCTTTCGCAACAGGGGAGAATGATCGAGTCGCTGAACAGGCCGCCGCGGGGTCTCCAGCAGCCGAAACCGGGGGGACATCCCGCCTGGGAGCTCGCGAAGGGCGCATGGCGATTCGGTGGGCCGCTGATCCTCGAGGCCGCGGACCGCGCGACGGTACGCAGAATGGTCAAGGAGATCGAAGCCTTGAAACTGGACGAGAAGGAAGTCCACGACCTGGTCGAAAAGATTCGAGCACATGTACGCGACCAACTACTGGGCCGCCTGACCGAAATAGAGAACCTCATCTTCTAGCCCACACCTCAAGACGCCGTCTCGATCGGCCGATCAGCCGGCACTCTGCGGTTTCCGCCGAGGGGCGTCCCCCAAGCCCGCCGCGTACAGCAGGAGCGCCCCGGCCAGGAGGCGGCCCGGCCGTCTCGCTCTGTCAAGGAGCGCTCCCGGCACCGGTCCGCCCACCGCGGTGGAGACAGGGTGCCTTCCAACGGCGACGACTGGTCCACCCGGCTGTCCGTCCTGGCACACGGCGAGACCGACCCCGCCGACCAAGAGCAGCACCCGCGAGAGATCATTCGGGCAGGGAACGCAGGTAGGCCATGAGGGCCTTGCCGCGCGGGGAGAGTCGGTAGCCGGTCTCCAGGCTTTCGGTGAGGCCGAGGGCTTTGAGGCGGCGGACGTCTGCCTTGAAAGGGAGTCTGTCGCGGCCCAGGCGTTCGGCCAGGTCCAGGGCGCGCAGGCCAGGGTGCTCCTCGATGAGGCGGAGGACCTCACGGGTCCAGGGGCCGCGGCGACTGCGGGTGTCGACGGTGTCCAGATCGCTTTTGAGGTCGGCCAGTTCCTGGTCGGTCAGGTCGGCGTTCCCAGCCAGCTCCGCACGGGGATCGGGCCCTCCCAGATGCAGCATGACGCGGTGGTAGCCGCCCTCCTTGCGGCTCTTGGACAGGGCGGTGAGCAGCGCCGCGCGTCCTTCGAAACCTGAACGGAGGGCATCCTCCTCGGTGATCTCCTCGGGGGAGACGGCCGTGACCGAGTCAATGACGATGATCCCCGCCCAGGTCCGCTGTGTGCTCCCCGCGCGGACCGGAGGCTTGCCCCACACCCGGAACACCCGGTCGATCCGCCCACCCGCGATCCCCTCAAGAACCTCCCGCCTGAACAGCATCGTCCCTCCCGGGATACGCCTCTCCTCCTGCAACTCCATGCAGGGCACCCAGTGGGTCATGCTAAGCGAGTCGCGGGAGGCGACCCGAACAAGAAAGCGACCCCGGATCGCCGCCCTACCCCTGGACCCGCCAGGTTGCTGGGAACCTGGCGGGTCCGGCGTGCCGGGCACTCCTGTCCTGGTGCCGACCGGTGGGAGCGGTGTTCTCGCCGCGTCAGCAGTAGACGGACTTGAGTTGCTGGTAGCCGGCCATGCCCTCCGGCCGAGTTCGCGGCCGATCCCGCTGGCCTTGACGCCGCCGAACGGCGCGGCCGGGTCGGGCGCGTACCTGTTGACGCCGATCGTCCCGGTGCGGACTCGGCGGGCCACCCGCAGGGCCCGGTCGGGGTCGGCGGACCAGACGGTGCCGCCCAGGCCGTAGTCGGAGTCGTTGGCCATCAGCACCGCCTCCTCTTCGTCGCGGTAGGGATGACGGTGAGGACCGGTCCGAAGATCTCCTCCCGGCTGACGGTGGCCTCGTTCCCGACGTCCGCGAACACGGTCGGCTCGACGAACCAGCCGCGGTCGCGGCCGGCAGGGCGCCCGCCTCCCGTCGTGATGCGCGCGCCCTCCGCCCGGCCCTTCCGTCTTACCGCCATGGGCAGGTACGAGGACTTCGACTGGTGCACCCGCAAAGCGCTGGACCACGCCCTCGCTCTGCTGGACAAGAAGCTGGAGACCAGTGACAGGGAGTCGTTGATCGAGCGCTATAACGACCTTGAATCGTTTCCCGACGCCGCCCCGGCGCTGCAAGAGCTGCTCGACCGGGGACACGTCCTGGCCGTCCTGTCGAACGGCGCGCCAGCGATGCTCGGCGCGATCCTGGACGCCACCGGACTGCGGCGGTACTTCGACGAAGTCATGAGCGTGGACGAGGTAAGGGCGTTCAAACCGTCTCCCCGCCCCTACCATCTTGCGGCCACACGCCTCGACCGGTTGCCATCGCAGGTGCGCCTGGTGTCCGGTGCGTTCGAACCGGACGGCAGCCCGCCGGACATCGTGATCCGCTCCCTCACCGACCTCCCTGCGGCGCTCGGCCCGGGGACCGCCAACATCGCCCGGTAGCCGGCGGCAGCCGTCCTTGGAGATGGACGACGGAGTGGAGGCAGGGCGTTTCCGGCTCCACTCCGCCAGCGGGCGTGTCACTGGAACTAGGCGAAGAACCTCCAGATCTTTCCCTCGGCCCAGGTGGCGATGCCGCCACACAGCACAACATGACGCTCTATGGGCCGCAGAAGTCGTGGCCGGTTACGTCCGCATCAGGACATCACCCGCGCCTTTTTCTTCACCATAAAGAGGAAAGAGAACCAGAAACCTGGCACCACGACCTTGTTGATCGGGCCTCCGCCTCCGCAATCGAGTCAGTGTACCGTATGATACGGGAAGCCAATAGCTGAAGCGTCGGATGAGGAGTGGGCATGTCCATCGACGACTTTTTCATCGGACGCTTCGAGAACGAGGTCAATCGAAAGGTCCTGTTCGCCGATCGTGAACAGGAGCGTCTTTTCTTGCTGGGGCGGATACGCAGTTGTAGCGATACTGCCACGCCACAGCAAGTACTTATGGACTACCAGCGTCCGGCATTAAACATTTCCGCCGTCACGGGACAGGGCGGCATCGGAAAGAGTGCGCTACTGAAGGCGGCGGCGCGGGAATTCGTGGCACAAGAGTCTGAGAAGGTTTCCCGCGTCCATGCCTATGTCGACTTCAGCGACTTCGAGAACCATAATTTCGAGATCGTGCTGATGCGAATGCGTGCCGCCCTGGCGAAGACAGGGAAAAAATGGCCCGCATTCGATCTGGCGTTCGGTGACTACTGGGCCAGAAAACATCCGGGCGTTCCGCTGGCAAGGTTTCTCGACGGGGCCCGCTTCCTCGGGGAGGAGCAGCGACAGATAGTGATCGACCAGTTCACGACGGTGCTCGACTCCGTACTGGGCGGATTCGGCGTCATATCGTCCGGCTACCGGCTCGCAAACCTGTTGCGCAAGCGGATTCAGGAATCACAGATCGCCAAACGCCTGCGCAACGAGTATCCCCCCTTTGGTGTAGTGATCGACGAACCCGATCCCGATAGGATGCTCGGTTACCTGGCGGCGTTACTCGCCTACGATCTCCAGCAAGTGAAAACGAGGAGACGAGTCGAAGCCGTCTGCCTGCTCGATACCTTCGAGTACATCCAACAGCCTAACCAGGGCAGAGGATCCTTGGAGGACCTCACCTCCCGGCTGGTCTACCTCATGCCGAACGTCGCCTTCATCTCAGCGAGCCGCCTCCCCCTCGCCTGGCACACCGCGGCGGGCAGTGCCAAGCTCACCTACGGCGGCGCGGATCGATGGCCCGAGCTCGCGACCGGCGGAGGGCACCTGCAACTGGGGGGACTGGACGCGGTCTCCGCCGAGTCCCTCCTTCGGGACTCCCTCGAATTCCAGGGACGGCCCGCCATGCCCACGCTCGTTCGTGAACGCATCATCCACGGAGCGAACGGGCTGCCCCTCCACCTGGAGTTGTCGATCAACTGGTACCGCGACCTGCTGGTCCGCGGTGCCACGCCCTCCGCGGCCCAGGTCGCCACGACCTTCCCGGAACTGGTGTTCCGCATTCTGCGTGACCTGCCGGATGAAGAACGCGACCTCCTGCGCGGTGCGGCCCTTCTCGAGACGTTCAACGAGGAACTGCTGAAGCTCGCTGTTCCCCGTGCTCGCGGCCATCATTTCAAAAGGTTCGTGGAGCGTTCATTCGTGAACCGCACGCCGAACAGTTGGCTCCCCTATTCTCTGCACGACAACCTTCGCCGCGCGGTCCTCGAGCACGACCAACTCACCGAGGACGCCTGGACCACCGAGGAGTGGGCCGCCCAGGCCGAACGGGCCATCGCCTGGCTGGAGGAATCCGCGCTCGAGGTCTGGGGCGACGGTCGGCTGACGTCTCACGGCGACCTCGGGGAGACATCGCGGCGCGCCGTCGCAGCCACCCTGCTCGCGGCGAAGGCCACGGTCGACCACGGCGTCGACTCTCCGGGCCTCGGGGAACTGGCGTTCACCGTCACTCAGTTCGGCTACCACCGGGCTTTCGAATCCATGCCCGCTCCGGAAGCCGCCGCAGGACGGCCCTCTCTGAAACGAATGCTGACCGTTTCCGAGATTCTCTCCAATCCGGAGTTGACCGGCCCCGAATGCTACGAGGCCATCAAGCCGCATGTGACCCTGCAAGATAACCCCCTGGATCATTTCGTCGCCTCCGCGTACGCGGCCGTAGCCGAGGTGATAGGCGACTACCCCTCCGCCGAGAAGGCTTATCAGAGCCTCACGAACAGTCGGCCTGCTCTGGCCTACTACGGCGCATTGGGACTCGTCGGCAACGCGCTGCGCAGCGGACGTCTCGCGACGGCGTTGAACACGGTCCCGACCACCTCCGAGCATCCGCTAAGGCGGACGGCGGCACTGGACGTGCAGGGGCACATCCACCTGCAAGGAGGCGAGCACGCCAAGGCCGCGGACTTCTTCGAGGCGGCGCTGCAGCAGGCCAGAGCAGGGGCGTCGCCCATCTGGGCGGCCCGGACGATGCGTCACTTGGCGATCGCATGCTCCTTCGCCGCACCCGACCGCACCCTGGCCCTGGTGCCACAGGCCCGCGACCTGAACGAGAGCCTCGAAGAGCACATCGGCGTCGCCCAGTGCGACCAGGCGCTGGCGGTGGCCTGGGCGTGGAAGGGCGATCGGGAGCGGGCCTATGCGGAACTCCGCCGCGCCCAGTCCTATGGCATCGACCCGATATCGATCGGCCATCCGGGGATGATCGAGGTCCTTTTCGCCCGAGCCGCGGGTAACGACGAAGCTGTGACCCAGGCTGTAGAAGGGGTCTTCCGTGGGCGGCGCTCGCCCACGAGCCGGCCGCACGTTTGGCTGGCTGTCACCGCGCTCTGGGCCGACCGTCTGGACCTGGCGGATTTCGACCGCGTGGAGTGGTACGACTCCACGGACGCGGCCCGGGCTCGCTGGCTCGACGTCCCCGAGCGCCTAGCGCGGATCTGGAACGACACCTAGCTCAGCGAGGACAGATGAGCGATCGCGCGCTGGCCGATTTCCCTGTCGCAGTAGTCCCGGAGGAGTACTTCGCATATCTGCCGGGGATCCGCCCCTCCCGCGTTCCGCTCCGTGACAAGGGCGCGCATTTTCGCCTGCAGGTCCCGTCTTGATGACTCGAACCAGCGGTGTCCTGCGAAATAGGGCCATTCGGCTGCGGCCTCCTCGGACACCGGGACGATGCTGCCGTCCAGCAGGATCGCATTGTCGTCGTTCATGAAGTCGAGATTTCCTCCCCACCGCGGTCCGATGACCGGCAGTCCGGCCAGCATCGCCTCGATGAAGGGTCGCCCCCAGCCTTCGCCGCGCGAGGGTAGTACGAAGGCGTCGGCTCCCTTGTAGAGCCCTACCAACTCCTGCTGTTTCAGCTCGTCCGTCTGGAGCACGAGGTTGCGGGGCCAGATGATTCCTTGCCTGCGCAGATGCCGGTCCAGTTGTCGTTGCGGCGCCTCTGGGTCAGCGGGGTCGAAGGGCCTTGCCTTTACTATCAGCCGGACATGCGGATCTCCGGCGAACTCGCGAGAGAACGCGTCTATCAGGACATCCCAGCCCTTGCGAAGATGCCATCTCATGACACTTAGAAAAGTGAATGTCCCGCCCGCTTCTCTTTTTCTCCCCTTGGCGGCATCGATCAGCAGGTGTGACCAAACGGGAAGTGGGCAGGGTAGTATCCTCAATTTGTCCGATGGCACGCCAGAGGCTGCATATGTTTCTAGATTGAATTTCGATGGAACCCATATCTGGTCATAGCGGGCAGAGGCGGCGACCCACTCGCTCGGCATTCTGTCGGTTTCGAACATGCTTCGCCAGACGTGCGGCCCTGGCGCCTGCGCCGGCTCTGCGGACCAGTAACGGTGATATATGTTGACGGCTGTAGATGAGCTTTTGGGTGTGAGTCTCTCTCGCGAAAGTGTGGCAATTCGGTCAAAGGTTCGCGGATGATCGATATCGATGGGCTCAATGTCGATCCCGACGGACTTGAGTGCGGAGACAAGACCGCGACCCTCCTCCGCGAAACCCTCCGAATCACTCAACGGTCCCCACCATCGGACGCGTGAGATTTCACTGCCCTGTTCGGCGTTGCTCATCGCTCGCCTTCTTCCGCGGCGTTGCGCCGAGATGAGGCTGAGGCGGCAAGGGACAGCCACAGGGTATATTCGGCGGTTCGGTCCAAAGTCACGGCCGGCGGCTGGTCTTCTGGCTCAGAGTAGAGGGTCGGTAGCCACCAGGATCCATCGGCCATCTGGGTGTCCAACAAGTGTCCGACGGCCTGGTCTGCTGCCACTTTGTAGGAAGGCTCGCCGGTCAGAGCGTGAAGCAGGGACATGCCCCAGCATATTTTGCCCGTATAATGATGACAAAGGATGCGTCTCCCGTGTGCCATGCAGAGTTCCCCGTAAAGGCGAGCTCCGTCCAGGTGCCGCTCCTCGCTCGTCTGCTGGTACAACTTGGCGGGGAAAGTCATTCCCAAACCCAGGGCATAGTATAAAGGATTGTTCTGATCTCCTCTGACGGCGCATATGCGATCCGGCATGTCCGGCCTCGACCTGATGATCTGTCCATCGTCGTCCACTGTCAGATAGAATCCGCGGTCAGGCTCGGGCTGATCTTCCAGAAGCCGCAGCGTGAACGTCCCAGCCGTCCTCGCCGTCTCCGCATCGCCGATGTCCAAGGCCACCAGTCCGGCCAACGCGGTGGCCCTCAAGTCATAAATGCCTTCGCCGTGCGGCGTTCCAGCCACCCGGGATGCGAATCCCCGGATCTTCGGGTTCAGATGGCGCAAGCAGAACTGATAGGAAACAGCGGCCTCATCCGACAGGGCAAGGCGGTTGGCGCCCCAGGCGACCCAGAGATCTTCGTAAAGGTCGCACCAGCGTGCGCGAGCTGAGGCGTCCCGCTCATCGACGGTATGGCCATCTTCGCGGGTGAACTGCGCCCGCAGCCGGGCAAGGGCGGCACGCCCCTCGTCGAGCAATCCCAGCTCGCCGAATAACAACGGCAGCTTGTAACAGGCTGCCAAAGATGATGGCGCGCGAAGGTCGGCCGCGTCCAGTCGAGCCAGCAACCACTCCGTACCCCGCGCGGTTGCCTCGGCAATTCGGATCTCTCTCGCGGTTGCGCGCACGTCGGATTCTGCAGCCATGATTCACTCGTCATCGTTTGCTTCGAACGTGCAAGCGATGCTAAGTGCGCGGCCTGGAGCTGTCCAGGTCTGGCGGTATCACCGACCTCTTTCCCATGGCACCTGGAAGGGCGCCTCCGATCCGCAAGGCGGTCGAGCATCTTTGGCGGCTCAGGTGCCGATCGATGAGTGTTCGAACCATGCTGACTGCTGAAACGTTGGTTACCGGGGCGTATTCATGAAAATCGAATGAGAGGTCCTCATTTCCTCTTTCATGGCGGAGAATCGACACTTGTGAGGTGGCGAACCGACCCCGGATTGTGAACAGAGGTGGTCGTGTGGGGGGTGACCATGGTCAGCTGGGCTACCCACCCTTGCGGCGCTGATCGTCCAGGGCGTTCGCGGAAGGGGCGAAGGCATATCCAAGGGGACCGAACGTGGACACGCTGCATGTCCTAGAGATGTGACAGTCGGTCCTTGATGACGCGGGACGAGCTGGACCAGTCTTGCGTCCGCCAACTGCGGCTTGCGCGGCACAGTTGCGCGCCCCGTGAGGAGGGAGCCGTGGTCTCGGCGCGAGATCCGGCCGGCCGGTCGGGGCGTGTACCGGCAGAAGATGCCGGGCGTGGAGAGGATCACGGTCGTCGGCTTGGAGGAGGACGGCCGAGACCGTGAGCTCGGAGCCGCCCCTCGCGGGTTGCCAGGACGTCGGGCTGAGGCGTCGCGGACATGGGTTGCCAACTCTGGGACGGGAAGGGTAGAGGTCGTCCGCAGGCCGGAGCATGAGTGCCGGGCTTGTGCCCCAATTCAGTCGAATCGGTCTTCATTGATCGGCGTCAAGCGGTCGGCCGCATCGGGATTCGCATCGCCGATGCGGCCGGGTGGGAACTCTGATCCGCACGGGGATCAGAGCCTGCCGAGGGCGCGGCCTGAGCGCGGGGCGTTCGTGTCCGGTTCGGGCCGGTCAGCGGAGGGGAGGTACGGCTCGCTGGGCGAGGCCCAGGGCGTACTCGGGCCACCAGGCGCCGGCCGCCGGATCGACCACGCCGTACTCGGGGTCCTCCGGGCCGGCGGTGCCGCGCGTGCACTGGCCGTCGGATTCGCCGGGACGCTTGATCCAGAGGAAGGCGTCGACCAGGGGATCACCGGTCCGGGTCGAGGGCCGGGCGCCAAGGCCCCGGCCCGGCGGGTTGCACCAGACCTGGGGGTCGGTGTACTTGTCCGCCGGAGGCGTCCACGGTCCCTGGCCGTTGCGGCTGGTGTCCAGGACGAAGTGTGTGAGGCCGCGCGGATCGTCGGGGACGGTGGCCAGGTCGGCGTCGGAGCAACTGGTCGCGCCCGTCTTCTGGCGGAAGCGCAGGCACTTGGACAGTCTGGTGCCGTACGAGACCAACTCGTCGGTACTGCGGTAGTTGGAGACGTTCAGCGCGAAGCCGTCCGCCTTGGCGATACCGCCCTTGAGCAGGCGGCCGGCCATGCCGAGCTGGGCGCGCGGTTCGCCGTATCCGGCGTCGTAGTCGTTGAGCGGCTGCCAGTCCGAGTGGCCGGAGTCCACGTAGACGCCGGTGCGCGGCAGCCGCTGCAGGGCGCCGATCGCATAGTTGATCTCGCGGAAGCGTTCGTCGACCCGGGCGGGGTCCTCCGGCGTTCCACTGGTGCCTCCACCGCCCTCGTTGCACCACGGTTCACTGGACAGCAGCGCCAGCCCGTCGGGCTCGACGATCACCACGGCCCGGCCGCCGCCGACTCCCTTGGCGAAGGCGTCGATCCAGGCGCGGTAGGCGGCCTCGGTCGGAGCGCCGCCCGCTGAGTACTGCGAGCAGTCCCGGCCCGGTACGTAGTACGCGACCAGCACCGGAACGGCGTGCTGCTTGGCGGCCCTGACCATCGTCTGCCGCACCGACGTCCGCACCTCGGCGGGGGTGCCGCCGGTGAACCAGATCGCCTGCGAGACCTTGGACAGGGCCCGCATGTGCGCCGCGTCGGCTCTGCGTCCCGCGGCCGCCCAGATGTCAGCCTGCCGCCCGGCGTTGGTCGTGGGCTCGACGTAGAACCTGGCCTTCCCGGCCAGCGGGTCGTCGTGCCCCAACGCCTGCGCCGGCGGGGCGGCGAGAAGCGCGACGATGCTCGTCGCAGCGGTGGCGAGGATCCCGATGCCTCGTCTCATCCGGTACTCCAGACTCTCGGGGTGGTGGAGGAGGCGCACCCATGAACCGCTGAGTCATCCGGCCTTGCGGGACGAGTGAACCGGTTGTGGGAGCGCTCCCACGGTGGAGTCTGAGCATCCTCCGAAGATCCGTCAAGACCCAACCTCCCGGCGATCGCCCGATCGTCCTTGCGCCGGCAGCGCGTCAGCGCCGATCACCCAACCCCGTACCCGCGGCAGGCGTCCAGCGGCGGTAGTCGCAGCAGTGAGCGGGCCAGATCCGGGCGGGAGGCGGCCCACCGGGACACGGAACGCAAGCGCCTCGCTATAGGTCGGCGCTTCACCCCAAATAGCGCGACCGCCAACTAGCGGCCGAAGTCGAAGAAGGGGTCGCCCTCGGGAAGGGGCCGTGGTTGCGGGTGGGGCGTCTGCCGTTCGGAGGGAATGGGGCGCTTTTCGCGTACTCGAAAAGTGTCCTGGTCGATGGGGTCGGATTCCCTGCGGACTGCCTCGGCCAACTCGGTGTTCGGCCATCTGGTCGTGGAGTCCCAGGTGCACTGAGCGAGGTGCCCTAGAACGTAGCCCGGGTCGATCGATTCGGAGTCGTATTGTAGGCGGGTGCCGGTGAAATCCGCACCGGCGAGGTCGGCGCCTGTGAAAACGGCTCCCACCAGGTAGGCGTCGATGAACCTGGTCCGCACGAGCCGCGCGTCATCGAAGCACCAGGCGCCTATCGGGGGAGCGCCGCCGAAGTAGGCATCGGTCAGATCGGCATCGGTCAGGTCGGCGCCGACGAAATCGCCGACGATGCCGAAGTCGACATGGCGTAGATCCGCACCGATGAGTTTGGCGCCGGTGAACCGGGCTCCAAAGCTCGAGGGCGGGACCGGTTCGGCCGAGGAGAGATCGGCATGGCGCAGATCGGCTCCGCTGAGGTCGGCGCCTGTGAGGTCGGTGCCCTCGGGGAACCGGACACCCCGCAGGTCGGCCCCACGCAGGTCCTTGCGGACGAGCTGGGCGACGGCCTCGGCGCTGCTGTCGTCGATCAGTTCGGCCAGGTTCTCGGGTAAGCCGGACGGCCGGCTGGTCCCCGTCCGCTCGCCGGTGATGGCGTCTTCGGGGACGACCCTTCCGTGCAGCGCGTGCAGGGAGAAACCGTCGCGGTAGCGGAGTGCCGGACCTGTGCGGCAGTGCAGCACGAGGGGGTCTTCCCCGGTCCTTGGCGAGGTGGCGAGACGGATCTGAGCGGGACGCTCGCACAACAGGCATACCTTTTCGAAGGGCCACCAGCCGCCGCACGACTCGATGAGTTCTTTCCACAGCGCCAGCCTGTGATTCCAGACCTCCCGGCGTCGTTTACGGAAAAACCATCCGCCCTTCTTGCTCTCACGACCGCTGAGCAGGGTCAGGAGGAACTCGCCCGGTTCCGGCACACCGTGGGCGGCCGCGATCGCCTGGGGCCTCGGCGTGCCGAACTCACTCCAGTTCCAATCGGGATCCCCGCCGGGTGAGTCGATCCATACGAGCCGCGGCTGCGGCGCGCCGACCAGTTCGTACAACCCGCGGATCGCCGCCTCGGCGGCAGGCCGGTCGGCCGGTTCAGTGGCCTGCCGTCCCGCCCATTCAGGCAGGCGAGCGGCCAGCTGTGTGATTTCCATGCCGGCGAAGTCCGGGTGGACATAGATCTCGGTGTTGAACGGGCGAGGCAGCACCATACTTGGTCCCTATCACGGGATGCGTCACCCATCCAGATCCCGAGCCAACGCTGCCTCCCAGGCCGGCCCGGTGCCCTGACAGGGTCAGTTCTGGGCCGTGGGGCGGATGATCAGTTCGTTGACGTCCACGCCGGGCGGTCGGGTGATCGCGTACGCGATGGCGTCGGCTATGGCGGAGGCCGGGATGGCGAGCTGTTCGGCGGCGGCCCGGGCGGCCGCCTGTGCCTCGGGGGCGCCGCCGCGGTGGGTGAGCTCCGACTCGGTGAAGCCGGGGCTCACCACGGTCACGCGGACGTCGCGGCTCTCCTGGCGCAGCCCTTCCGAGAGCGCCCACACCGCGTACTTGGTGGCGCAGTAGACCGCGGCCGTAGGGTCGACCCGGTGCGCGGCCGTCGAAGCGACGTTGACGATGTGGCCGGAGCCCTGGGCGAGCATCAGAGGGTGCGCGGCCGCGATGCCGTGCAGGGTTCCCCGCAGGTTCACGTCGATCATCTGGTTCCACTCGTCGATGCGCCGGGCCTCCAGGGTCGAGAGGGCCATCACACCCGCATTGTTGACGAGCACGTCGATGCGTCCGTGGCGCTCGTGGGCGGCTTCGACGAAGGCGCTCATGCCGTCCAGGCTCGTCACGTCGAGATCGTGGTGGTCGCATCGGCCGCCGGCGGTTCGGATCTCGTCGGCGAGCCTCTTCAGCCGGTCGAGGCGCCGGGCGCCGAGCACGACGTGATGCCCGTCCGCCGCCAGCCGGCGTGCGGTCGCGGCACCGATGCCGCTGCTCGCCCCGGTGATGAGAACGATCTTGCTGTCGGTGGCGTCCATCGGAACTCCTTGCGGTGCGGGTGGCAGGGGCGGGCGTCTCGTCCGGCTGCGGCGTCCTGGCCCTCTGCTCGGAAGACCTCGCCGCCGGTCGGGCCCGCTGAGACCAGCCTCCGCGGCGGAGCGGCGGCGAACATCGGTCATTCGACTCGATGAAGGGGGACGCCGGCGTGCGAGGCCGGTCCTCGGGTCCACCGGCCGCAGTGTCATCCGACCTGTGCTCGAGAGGCGCGGATCCGGCGGGGAGCCGCATCACGTCCAGGCGTCAAGGGGTGCCCCGGCCGTCGTCGAGGTCGGTCAGGGCGTCGCGGAGGGCGGCGCGCGAACCGATGCCGAGCTTGGGGAACACCCGGTAGAGGTGCGCGCCGACGGTTCGCGGTGACAGCGACAACCGCTCGCCGATCTGCCGGTTGGTAAGGCCGGTCGCCGCCAGTTGGGCGATCTGGCGTTCCTGGGGGGTGAGCGCCGGCCCCGGCCCCGTGGCGGACGCGCGCCGGCTCCTGCCGGTGGCGCGCAGCGCGGCGTCCGCTCGCTCGGCCCATGGCGTCGCGCCGAGGGCGGTGAACAGCCTCCCCGCGCGTTCCAGATGGGGACGGGCGGCCCGCATCGCACGGTCCATCCGGAGGCGCTCGCCGTAGGCGAGTTCGAGGCGGGCCAGGGGGAACGGCCACTGTTCCGAGTCGGGGTCGCGGACGAGCGGCTCGAACAGATCGCGATAGCAGCCGTCGTCCGCCACCAGTGCGGCGGAGGCGCCGCACAGGAAGCGGAGGCGGGGCGAGACGCGCGCCAGGCCCGCGTCCGCCGCGGCGCGGACGTGCGCGCGGGCCTCGTCGGCGTGCCCGCTGCGCACGGCGGCCTCGACCGCGTCCATGACCGTCCAGACCGTGACCTGCTCGTGCGGCGGGAACGTCCCCAGCGGGCAGATCGAGGCGAAATGCTCGTAGGCGTCCTGGTGCCGCCCCTGGGTGAGGGCGGCCAGGCCCTCGATGTTGGAGGTGAAGGTGCGGACGGCCAGGGCGTTGCGCGGGATCGCCCACTGGTGCATCCGGGCGCGGGCATGGGCGATGTACTCCTGGTCGCCCCGGGCGGCGGCCAGCAGCATCCGCGGGTTCTGCGCTCCCCAGATCAGCAGCTCGTAGCCGTGCTCCCGGCACAGGGCGATGCCCTCGTCGGCCAGGTTCCCCGCCTCCTCCCAGCGGCCTTCGAGGAACGCGCCGACCGCCAGCATGATCAGGGCTTGGATGGCGAGCGCGACGGCGCCTCCGATCCTGCCCTCGGCGGCCGCGCGTTCCAACGCGGCCCTGGGGGTCCGGTCGACGTACTGGCCCGCGACGGCGACCGTGATGACCCGGATCGGGTTGGTCTCGCCGTCCAGGTCCGCGACCAGCGCGTCCAGTTCGCGCAGCTGCTCGGGCGTCGCCCGGACGGGATCGCCGAACGTCGCCGCCATGAGGCGGAACGGCGCGCTGAGCAGCGGCGCCAGCCGGGCGACCGCCTTGTCGAACGGCCCCCACAACTCCCGGCGGCCGCCGAAGGCGCAGATCATCATGAGCGTCCGCAGCGCCTCCTCCAGCTCCGCGGCGGACTGGGGACCGGCAGAGGGGGCGAGGGCACCGACGAGCATCTTGTGTGCGGTGTCGATGTCGCCTTCGCTGTTGAGCAGGTGGGCCGCCGCCGCGTTCGAGGCCTGCAGCGTGCTCGTCACCGCCGGATCGGCCGTCCGGGCGCGCTCCAGCAGAGTGCGGGCGCCCGCGAGCGTGCCGGCGAAATTGGCCCCGATATAGGCGGCCTGGGCGAGCCTGCGGGCCCGCTCGGACGGGGCCAGCGTGAGATCCGCGGCGCGCAGCAGCACCGACACCGCCTGCACCGTGTCGCCGCGTTCGAGCGCGGCGTCCGCGACCTCGACGAGCAGGCGGGCGATCATGTCGTCGGGGCCCAGGGCCGCCTCGGCCAGATGCAGAGCCCGCACCTCCCGGCCCGCCGCCAGCTGCGCGAGGCGGCGGTGTGCCGCCCGGCGCTCGGGCGCGGTGGCCAGGTCCACGACCGCGGACCGGATGAGCGGGTGCGCGAAGAGCAGCCGGTTCGCCCGCCGGTCCACCGAGACCAGCCCGGTCACCTCGGCGGGAGCCAGATCGGCCGACGAACCCGCGACGACCTCCGTCAGGCCTGTGCCGTCCCCGCCGCCGAGCGCGGCGAGCAGCAGCAGCCGCCGGGTGGGGGCGGGCAGCGACGCGACCCGGCGCTCGAACAGCCACGTCAGACGGACGCTGAGCGGCAGGGTGGGCGGCAGGAAGTCGGCTCCGCTCTCCTGCGCCGAGGTCAGCGAGCGCGGCAGTTCGATGAGGGCCAGGGGATTGCCCCCGGCGTCGGCGAGGATCCGGTGCCGGACCGACGAGTGCAGGTTCGGGTGGTGGCGGCGCAGCAGGCTGAGGGCGGCGTCGTCGTCCAGCGGCGCCAAAGACAGTTCCGGCGCCGACTCGCGGTCGAAGAAGCTCTCGTGCCCCGCGCGCTGCGCCAGCAGCATGCCGACCCGGAGCCCGCCGATCCTGCGGGCCACCAGATTGAGGATCACAACGCTCGCGCGGTCGACCCACTGCAGATCGTCGACGACCAGCACCAGCGGCGCCGTCGAGGAGAGATGCCGCAACCAGTCGAGCAGCGCGGTGGTGAGCGCCAGCCGGCTGGGAGGATCTCCGCGGTCGAGGCCAAGTGCGGTCGCCAGCGCGGCGCGGTGCGGCGCCGGCAGCCCCGGCAGGCTGTCCACGACGGGCAGCAGGAGCTGGTGGAGCCCGGCGAAGCTCAGCTCGGTCTCGTACTCGGAGCCGGAGGCCCGCAACACGCGGGCGCCCATGGACTCGGCCTTCTGAGCGGCGACGCCGAGCAGCTCGGTCTTGCCCATGCCCGGGTCGCCGGTGAGGAGCTGCGCCCCGCCCTCCCGGAGGGCGGTCCGCAGGAACGAGGTGAGCGCCGCCGCTTCCGGTGCCCGCCCCACGATGAGGCGCCCACCGGTGCCGCCGCCGGATTCGTGGTCGGCCACGAGCCCCCCGGAGTAGTCGGGCCGCGACCCGGTCCACGGGCTCGAACACTCGGGCCCGACAGACCGGGAATATGACCACCACCAGCGTATTCGAGACGCCGGGCGGCATGCTCGCTGGGAGGGCCCTCTACTCGGCGGGCTCCGCGCCGGGACGCGTCAGGGACGCGATGGCCCGCTGCGGCGGGTTCTCCGGCTATGCGACGCGGACGACGACCTTGCCGGCCGGGACGCCGCGTTCGACGTCCTTCAGAGCGAGGTCGACGTCCCCCAGCCGGTATCCGTCGCCGTGGAGGACCGGACGCAACGCGCCTTCGGAGGCGAGCGCCGCCGCCGAGGCGAGTATCCGCCCGTGGGCGGCCCTCCCCTCGCCCTCCAGAAGGGGGAAGAGCGTGAACACCCCGGAATAGGTCGCACCGCGGAACGACAGCGGCGCCAGGCTGTGGGTGCCCCAGCCGAGGCTGCTGACGACATGACCGGTGTAGCGCTTGACCGCCCCGAACGATCGGTCCAGGTTCTCGCCGCCGAGCGTGTCGAAGACGACGTTGAAGCCCAGCCCGCCCGTGTGCTCGCGTACGTACTCCTCGACCGGCGAGCGCTCGAAATCGATCGGGACCGCCCCGAGCCCGCGCAGGGTCGCGGCCTGGTCCGCATGGCCGGTCGCCCACACCCGCGCTCCCCTGGCCACGGCGAGCTGGACCGCCAGGTGCCCCACGCCGCCGGCCCCACCGTGTACGAGAACCGTGTCCCCGCCGCTCACCTGGGCCCGGTCGACCAGGCCCTCCCAGGCGGTGATGATCGCCAGCGGCACCGCGGCGGCCTCCTCCATCGTCCACTCTGCCGGCTTGTGGGCGAGCAGCGAGGCGTCCACCGCGGCGTACTCGGCCAGGCTTCCCTGCACCCCGCCGACGCCGCCGATCATTCCGTAGACCTCGTCGCCGACCGCGAAGCCCGCCGCCTGCGGCCCGAGGGCGGTGACGACACCGGAGGCGTCGAGCCCGAGGACCGCCGGCGGGCGCACCCGGGCGTGCGCGGCCGCCCCGGCGGCGATCTTGACGTCCAGCGGGTTGAGGCCGGCCGCCGCGATCCGGACCAGCACCTCGCCGGGGCCCGGCGAGGGCACCGGCAGTTCGGACGGCCGAAGCGGCTCGCCGAAGGCGCCCAGGACCTGGGCCCGCATGACGGCCGGGGGCGATTGGTTCATGGTTCGGATCTCCTCAGTGCCGGGACTCGACGGGACTGTCAGGCCTTGATGAAGTCGAGGAGGGCCGGGTTGACGACCTCCGGGTGGGTCCAAGCGATGTTGTGCGGGCCGTCCTCGACGGTGACGAGCGTCAGCCCGGGGATGAGGGCCGGCAGGCGCGCGGCCGTGGCGTCGTAGGGCAGGATGCGATCGGAATCGCCGTGCACCACGAGCATGGGCACGTCGATCGACGCGACGTCTGCTCGGAAGTCGGTGAGCCAGGTGTCGACGCAGGCGTGCACGGCGTAGGGGCCGGCCTGCAACGCCATGGCGAACGCGGCCTGCCAGGCGGGCTCGCTGATCCGGGTCCCGCCGAGGATGTCCACGTTGAAGAAGTCGTCGAGGAAGTCCTTGAAGTAGGCGGGCCGGTCGGCGACGATCGCGGCCTTGATGCCCTCGAACACCCCGCGATCCACTCCCTCGGGGTTGTCCTCGGCCTTGAGCAGGTACGGCGGGACGGTCGCCAGCAGCGCGGCCTTGCCGACCCGGCCGGAGCCGTGGCGGCCGAGGTAGCGGACGACCTCGCCGGTCCCCATGGAGAATCCGACCAGCACGACGTCACGCAGGTCGAGGTGTTCGAGCAGCGCGTGCAGGTCGTCGGCGAAGGTGTCGTAGTCGAACCCGACCGTGGTGCGGCTGGACTCGCCGAACCCGCGGCGGTCGTAGGAGACGACCCGGTGTCCGGCCTCGAGCAGGGCGCGCTCCTGCTTGTCCCAGGACCGGCCGTCGAGGGGGAAGCCGTGGATGAGGACGACGGGCCGTCCACTGCCGTGGTCCTCGAAGTGGATCTCGATGTCGTGGCCGTTCTCCCGGCCGACGCTCAGCTTCGTCATGGCGTGCCTCCTGGCTGGTGCGGTTGGTACGACCAGTCTTTTCGCGGCGGAGGACGCCAACATCAGTTGGATGACCTAACCAGCCCGGCCCGGTACCCCGCGGCCGTGCCACCGCGCGCCAGAAGGGAGGCCACGCCCACGGATGCGCATGCCGACCTGGCCGATGCGGGGATCAAGGCCCCTTGCCGCGCGGAGCCGGCGAAGAATACTGGTCGCCCCCTCGCCAGATAGCCATGCACCGATCCGCCATCGGCACCACATCCGCCAGGCACACCTGACCGACGAACCATCCCCCGACGAGCTATGCGAGCGCGTCCTCGTCGTCGCCAACCACGTCCACAATGCGACCACCCTCCACGAGCGGCTGCCTCGATGGCGGCCAAACCCATCCGCCGGTAGCGCGAGTGCAGCAAGTGGGCGGAATCTTCACCGCGGAGTGCCATACAGGAGGACCCGAGAGTTCGGCCGAACCGGCACGACCAACACGCAGGGGTAAGCAAGTCGGGGACACCGGGCTTGCCCCAGGGAGGGCGCACTCCATCGACGTCCCGTGCACACCAGGCCAGGAAAAACGGACATCTGGAACGCAACAGGGACCTCGCTCAAGATCGTAATCTCGGACGAAGTCCCTGTTCAAAGTAGCGGAGGATCGGGGATTTGAACCCCGGATGGGCTTGCACCCAAACCGCATTAGCAGTGCGGCGCCATAGACCGGACTAGGCGAATCCTCCAGTAGCCATCAGGCTCAGGACAGGCTACCGGTTCGGCGAGCCAACCGGCAAAGTCTGACCCGTGGCCTCGACAGCATAGTCGGAAACACGTCCCTGCGCCGCGCTCCCGGGGCCGCGGGAGCGGATCGCGCCGGTCGTCAGCCGCCCAGTCGGAAGCCGGTGAACCCGCAGGCCTCGGCCAGGTCGTTGCCGTGCTGCCGCATTCCCGCGAGGTCGGGCTGACGCGGCGTCGTGCTGCCGGACTGGACCTGCCGCAGCATCGACGCGGTCTGGTCGAGGTCGCCCGCGAACGCGGTCGCGGCGGTCTCGACGTCGCCGCCGGCGCTCTGTCCCTCGGACCGCACCTTCGCGGCCGTGTCCGCGAACTTCTGCGCGGTGGCCGAGGCGCCGCCGGGCGTCGTCATCGACATGCCGCCGGTGGAGAAGCTCCGCAGCTCCGTCTCGATGTTCTTGCAGGCGGTCTTCTTCTTGCCGCCGGCGATGGCGTCGACCGCGCCACAGCCTGTGGAGCCGAGCATCAAGCCACCGACGGCGACGACGCCGACCAGCGTGGTGGCGGACATGCGCATGAGGATTCTCCTTCAGGGGGATGGGCTTTCGGACGGGCTACACCCTCCCAGGCCACACCCGCCGCAATCACCCATTTGGCGTACCAACCCCCGCAAGGGTTCCGTGACACAGGTCACACTCACTGCCCTCGGCGTCCGCCAACCGATTCGCGGTCAGGTCCCTGGAGCCGGTACAGTAACTCCGGCAGGCACCCGTAGCTCAACGGATAGAGCATCTGACTACGGATCAGAAGGTTAGGGGTTCGAATCCCTTCGGGTGCGCATAGTTCAGAGGCCCCTTCCAGTTCCGGGAGGGGCCTCTTGTGTGCGCCCTGGGCGCCACGTTGGGAGCCACGGGCTTCGATCAGGCCCCGTTGAGGGCACCGGTCATGGCCTCAACCGCCGCACGCTTGTCATCGACTAGACGGCGATCGAGTGCTCAGGTTGCTGTGCGGTCCCGTGCCAGGCCGCCTGGGGCGTGTGGTGTGGGGGGCGGGCAGCGGACGGTCGTGCCGGGCAGGGCAGCGTGACGCGGTCGCTGGCCCCGTCTGGCCGTCGCGGGGGCCGCGTCGCCTTTGGGAGGCCATCGCGCGGCATCCTTTGCAGTGCGCGTTGATGGTGTCAGGTGTTGAAAGCCGCGACGTAGACGGTCAGGGTGCTGGGGTCGGATGTGTCGATTACTACTTGGCGCTCGGGTGTCTTTTGTTCAGGGTCGATGGGGTCACGGACGCCTTCGAAGTGTGGAAGCTCATCCAGATGCCAGCCCAGGTTGTCGCCGAGGCCGGGTTGGATTGCGGACAGGCCAGGCTTGGGCTTGGGGAGGCCGCTGCCTTGCAGGAAACGCTGGCGGGCGGAGCGGTCGATTCGGAACCTCAGCAGTACCAGCCGGTCCAAGCGGTCTTGGTTGTAGACCTGGAAGTCGTGGGCATCGGCCGGGAGCGTCAACTTGGCGAACCGGGCCGCTTCCCGGGCGTCGACCTTGTTGGGGCCGGTGGCGGAGGGGGCGAGAGCTCTTGCAGGGGGATCGCTCGTCCCGCACCCGGTCGGCCCCAGCGCAGCGACCAGGGCGAGCACCGCGACGCAGCGTTGGTGCTGCACCCCTGACCGCGAAAAGGAACGCATTCGGTAGATATAGCGGATCACCGATCAGGGGTGACACACGCATCGCGACTCCCATGGGACGCGGGAGCCTCGAACTTTGGTGGATAGGACAGATCCATTCGCCTCCGGCGGGGGACTTTGCCTCCGGGAAGCCTCGGGTGAGCTGGCGGGGCGTCTTCGCTGGCCTCGATGAGCCCTTCGCTGGCACACTTCACAACACCTCGGGAGTGTCTGGAGTGGGTATGGTCTGGGCCATCGTCGAACGGTTCACCGGCGTGATCTTCCTGCTCATCGTCCTGCCGGACTACCTCCAGGAACGCCACCTCACCCGCAACGGAGTGCGCACCCGCGCCGAGGTGGGCAGGAAGTACGAGCAGGTCTCCTTCTGGCGGAGCGGGATCGTGCGAAAGTACGACCTGACCTTCACCACCGCCGACGACACCCGCATCACGACCCGCTACGAGCCCAGCCGCGTCCTGGAAGGCTGGGAGCCCATCGTCTACGACCCCAAGCATCCCGAGGACCTCCGCCTGGCCTCCGACCTTCCCCCGAAGCCCGTCTACGTCTACGGCGGCGTCGCCTGCACGATCTTCTTCGCGATCTTCCCCCCGTCCCTGCTCTCCACTCTGAGCTGATCGCCAGGCCGGCGGACCCCCGGCGGGAGGCGGTCCGGCTCCTGCCGCTACCGCATGTTCTGCGACCGCGTTTGGGGGCCGTCCGGTTTCCTGAGTTGGTGGGACGGGCCGTCGGTGACGGTGTTGGCCGCATGTACGGCTCCTGCGCTCTCGATCGTCGTTGCCGATGTCTACGCTCCAGGGGAGCGACCCGATTGAAGGCGGAGGAGGCCGTGACCTTGCGGTTCGAGCATCGCGAGACCGAGATCGACGTGAGGCTCGTCGACCGTGTGTGGCGCACCCGGAGCGACGTTGAGGGCACGATGACGTCCGCGGCGCGCACCTGCTGGCATCTGGTCCTCGCGCGGACGCGGGGGCGCCTGCTCGTCGGCCTGCGCGGGCCGGAGACGGGGGCGACCTCCGCGCCGGTTCCGGCGGACACCGAGTTCCTGGGGGTCCGGTTCGCGCTCGGCACGGTTCTGCGGACGCATCCCGCAGCTTCGATCGTTGACGGGTACGTGCCGTTCCCCGTGACGGAGTCGGGCCGGGTCGTCATCGGTGGCGAGGACTGGGAGGCGCCGACGTACGAGAACGTCGAGCACCTCGTCCGGCGACTGCGGGACGCGGGTCTGCTCGTGCGGTCGCGGCTCGGGGAGGTGGAGCATCCCACCCCGACCAGGCGCACCCTTCAGCGTCGTTACCGCGCGATCACTGGGCTGTCGCGAACCGCCGTGCAGCAGATCGACCGGGCGAACGCCGCGGCCACGATGCTGCGCGAGGGCCACGACTGGCGAACGGTCGTCGAGAGGCTCGGGTACTTCGACCAGGCCCACCTCGCGCATGCGCTGCGTCGTTACGTCGGGCGCACCGCGCGCGAACTGCAGGCGGGCGACCATGCCGCGATGTCGTTCCTGTACAAGACCCACTCTGGGGCCGGTAGCTAGCGTCCGCGTGTCGGCAGTCCTGGCCGGCGACCCGAATCCCGGAGGACAACCATGCTGCTCAGCGTCAACACCTTCGTCAGTCTCGACGGCGTCATGCAGGGGCCCGGAGCCCCCGACGAGGACCGGTCTGACGGCTTCGACCGCGGCGGGTGGCTCGTCCCGCACGCTTCGGCGCACACCAACGGAGTCGTCGAGAGCTGGTTCCGGGAGGCCGACGCGTTCCTCTTCGGCCGCACGAGCTTCGGCCTGCTCGGCGAGTACTGGTCGAAGGTCACCGAGCCCGGCCACCTGATCGCCGCCAAGCTCAACACGCTGCCGAAGTACGTCGTCAGCTCGACACTGACCGACGAGCAGGCCGACTGGAACCCGACGACGGTCCTGCGCGGTGACCTGGTCGACGAGGTCCGCCGCCTCAAGGGGCTTCCCGGCAAGGAGCTCCAGGTTCACGGAAGCTGGAAGCTCACGCAGGCGCTGCACCAGGCAGGGCTCGTCGATGTCTACCGGCTGCTCCAGTTCCCGGTCGTGGTCGGGACGGGGAAGCGCCTGTTCCCGGACGGGTCATCGCCCGCGACGTTCGCGGCCGCTGAAGAGGGCTCGCGCCTGCTTCCCGGCGGCGTCGTCTCGCTGACCCTCGACCCCGCGAGCCTCGGCACGATCTCCGCGGGCGCCTACACCGTGGACGAGGGGCGCTCGGCGACGGTCCTTCACTGACGGCGATGCCCTGCCGGCATGAGCTTGATCATACGGCCATGACGAAGAGCCGAGCGCTCGCCTCGGGGGCGGGTTCCGGGGCGGTCCTCGACGGACTTCGGGGACGCCCCGCTCGGTGGGGTCAGCTCACTTGCTGGTGCCTTTCCTCGCGGAAGACCCAGCCGCGGGGAAGCAGGCCGATCTGGTTGGCGAGGGAGCGGAGTTTCTCGTCGACCTCCAGGACCTGGGACTGATCCATGGTCACGCCGATGAGGTACACGTCCTTGTCTATGTAGTAGTAGGAGAGCGAGCCGTGCTCCACATCCAGGATGGTCCGGATGAGGATTCCGCTTTCCAGCCTGGACATGTACCGGTTCATCCGGCCGAGGATCCATTCCAGGCGTCTGCCGGACCGCTCGTAGTTCAACCGGCGCTCGCCCCGGGTGCCGCTCCGGAAGAACCTGTTCAGGCGGCTGTTGTCGAGGACGTCGACGTAGAAGCGGCATTTGCGCTTCACGAAGAACCCGATCCAGTGGATGTCGTCGGGATGGACGATCTGCTCGCAGAGCCGAAGGACCTCCTCGTCCGAGGCCGCGAACGAGGAGTACTTGACGGTGACCGACCTGAATCCGTCTCTCTCCGACTCGCTCGTGCTGTGGGTCTCGAGCTTGGTGCTGAGGGCGAACAGGAGGTCGGCCCCGCTGCGCTGGACGTAGATGAGGTAGGTCGTCGTCGCGGACAGCCCGATGCCCAGCCCGAGCAGGGCGGCGCCGGGTACTTCTTGGTCCTTGATGACGGCGACTATCCCGAAAAGGGTGAGCGCGATGCCATTGATCAGCAGGAAGATCTCGAGGAAGAGCTGCAGTTCCCGGCCGAGGAAGTGCATCAGCACCAGCACGGCCATGAGCGCCGCGAGCCCCGCGAGCACCATGCCCGCCCTGGTGAGGTCGTACTTCTCGCCCTTGATGTAGGCGATGAAGAACTCGACCACGATGGGGACCGCCGCTAAGACGAACAACGATGTGGCAATCTGAACTGCTCGACTGCGCACACTTCCCCCGTCTCCACAAGCTCCAGGTCAGCCTCGCGAAAGCACACGTTAGCGCTGTGCGGGCACCGTCGGTAGCCTCGCCGCTGATAGGAACTCGACCGTTATGGCGGGCCGGGGTGCGGCGTCAGCGGCGGGAGTGGTGGATCTTCAGGCGCCCGAGGCCCATGGAGCCGGTGATCCGGATCTTGGGGCCGCCGGGGCGGGTGGGGCGCCGGGGCGTGTAGCGGGCGTCCTTCAGCCCGGTGTGGAGGTCGTCGATCTCGACGATCGCGTCGCGCGGGACGGTGATCTTGGCGCGGCCGGTGCCGACCTGGAGTTCGATGTCCACGACCGGGTGCTCGATGATCGCCTCGGACAGGTCCAGATGCACTTTTCCGAAGGCGGACTCGACCTTGAGGGTGCGGGGCACCCGCCAGGGGCCGCCCCGTTTGATCCGGCCGGTGAGAGCGCCGATGGTGGACGAGGTGTCAGCGTCCTCCTCGGGGAGCGAGGCCAGCGGTGCGGCGAGGTCGCCCTGCGTCCTGGCGGCGAGGACCAGGTCGAGGCGATCGCCCATCTCCTCGTGCGTGAGGTGCCCTTTGGCGTACGCCTCTCGCAGGCGCCGCACGGCTGTGTCGCGGTCGTCGTCGCCGACGAGGCGCGCCGGGTCTTCCGGCCGGGGGGTCACGACCTCACTCTAGCGCCGACCTCGCCGGGCGAGACGGCCGCGAGACCGCCGGATCCGGCGAAGGTCAGCGGGGGCCGCTGCGGGAGGCCAGGGCCGTCATCGGCTTGCCGACGCCGAGGAAGGTGCGGCCCGTCATGCCGTTGATGAGGCCGGCGGCGGAGGCGTACCAGGCGCAGACGGCGGTCAGGACGCCCAGGTAGCCGCCGATCTTGACCGTGGTCTCGCTGGTGGCGAAGTTGCCGATGAACAGGATGATCAGTGTGGCCTCGAAGGCGACGAACACCGCGAGGACGGCCTGGTTGACCTGTGTCGCCCACAGCGTGATGTAGGTGTTGAAGATCGCGAAGGCGAGCAGGATCCAGCCGAGGTCGTTGGCCTCCTGGGCGGGGGCCGCTCCTCCGGCGATCAGGACGACGTAGAGGCCGAGGCCGAGCCAGAAGGCGCCGTAGGACGAGAAGACCGTCGCCCAGAAGACGTTGCGGTTACGGAACTCCCACATGCCGGCCAGGATCTGGACGAGCCCGCCGTAGGCGAGGGCGTAGCTCAGCCAGGCGTCGGTGCCGTCTGTCCAGCCGGCGTTCTTGACCGAGAAGAGGAACGTGGTCAGGGCGAACGCCGCCAGCCCCAGCGGCGCGGGCTCGGCGGCCGCGGACGGGGCCTGGGGGGTGGACTCGTGCTCGACGTGGGTCATATGGTGCCTCCTTGTTGGAGTCCCATCGCCTTTTCTCGCTCGGTCTCGGCCAAACAGGGATGGACGAAAGGAAACGGACAGAGGACGTCCGGGCGTCATGGGCGGGGCGTCGTTCTTCTGCCCTGTTTCGGATCCTAACTCCGCCTGCGTGCCAGGTCAGGTGCCACTTCGTGGGGCATTCCCGGTCTATTGCCATTAATCGCAGTCGCCGCGCGAGCGAGAGGCAGCGCACTGTCTCCCGGCAATAAGCCTAATGTGCCTCATGTAGGACGTTCCCGGGCCGAGCGAACAAGTCCCGTTGAATTTCCGGCCGTGAGGCGGGGCGAGCCTTGAGGAAGGCGTTGCCGACTACTTGACGACGGCGGGGCTGAACGTGGGCGGGTCGCCGAGGTGCCCGCGGTGGGACCGGGGAGTGCTCCCGTCGACGTCCACCACGCCCAGTTCGGCGCCGAGTTCGGCCCCGATGAGGACCTGGCCGTTCCACCGCATGAGCTCCGGGTGCCGGGCGAGCGCGTCGATCACCCGTCCGCTGAACTCGGCGGACTCCGCGCCCGCCGCGAACGACCTGTACCGGTCGGGGACGCCCTCGAAGAGCGCCTTGTTCCGTTCGGTTTTGAGCAGGCCCATCCACAGCGAGATGACGGCGACGTTGTAGGGCTCGAAGTCGACCGCCATGTCATGCGCCATCTTGTCGACGGCGGCCTTTCCCGCGCCGTAGGCCGGGCCGTGCATGTAGCAGCGTCCCCCGAAGGACGAGGTGTTGACGACGAGGCCCGCGTTGTTGCGCACCAGCAGCGGGGCCGCGTTGTAGCTGGCCACGTAGGCCGAGCGCATCCCCACGTCGAACATGCTCTGGAGCGCCAGGGGCTTCTCCCAGAACGGCCCTTGGCGGGTGAGGCCGTCCGGGATCGTGAACGCGTTGTTGACGAGGATGTCCAGCGCCCCGTGCTCGCGCTCCACCCGCTTGAACAGGTCGGCGACCTGCGCGTCGTCGGAGTGGTCGCAGACGACGGGCACGCCGGTGCCGCCGCGCGCGTCGATCTCCTCCGCCGTGGCGAAGACGGTGCCGGGCAGGTCGGAGTCGCCCTCCGAGCGGGTCCGTCCCGTCACGTACACGGTCGCGCCGGTCGCGCCGAGGGCCAGCGCGATGCCCTTCCCGGCGCCGCGGCTGGCGCCGGTGACGACGACGACCCGGTCTTCGTTAAGGCTCACCTGGCGCTCCCCGCGAGGAATACGAGCATGGCCGCCGTGGTCTCGGCGGGCCGCTCCATCTGCATCATGTGGCCGGCGTTCTTGATCATCTGGACGCCGCGGACGTCGGCGTGGTGTTCGCCGAGCCTGCTCAGGGGGTCGTCGCCGTGCCAGCCCTCGAGGTCGGTGTCCTGCTCGCTCCCGATGAAGTAGTACGGGACGGGGTTCTTCCGGCCGTCGTAGGTCTTGCGGTACTCCCAGGACAGGTCCATCGCCCGGTACCAGTTGAGCCCGCCGGTGAAGCCGCTGCGGCCGTAGGCGTCGACGTAGAACTCCAGCTCCGTCTCGGTCAGCCACGCCCAGGGGAGCGGCGGCGTCTCGGGGAGGGCGTCGATATAGGACGTCCCAGGAGGTTTCCGCCAGACGTCGAGGTAGTGATAGTCGCTGGAGAGCGCGTAGAAGACCTTGCGCAGGAACTCGCGGGGCGCGGCGGCGAGGTCGCGGTCGGCGACGCCGGGTTCGGCGAAGTAGTGGATGTGGTTGAAGTGCCGCTTCGCCTGGCGGGCGGCGAGCGTCAGCGGCGACTCCTCGCTCGGGGTGAAGAAGGGGTTCTCCAGCCCGATGATCGCGGCGACGCGGTCCGGGGCGTGGTAGGCGAGGTCGTAGGCGGCGAACAGGCCGAAGTCGAGGCCGCTGAAGACGGCCCGCTCCTCGCCGAGGTGGTCGAGCAGGCCGGTGAGGTCGCCCACGATCCGGTCGACGTCGTACTCGCGGTGGTCCCGCGGGCCGCCGGTGTGCCCCATTCCCCGCATGTCGGGCGCGACGACCCGGAACCCCGCGTCGGCGAGCGGCCCGATCTGGTGACGCCAGCTGAACCAGATGTGCGGGAAGCCGTGCAGGAGGACGACGAGGGGCCCCTCCCCCTGCTCCACATAGTGGACGTCCAGGCCGTTGACGCGCGCGTACCGATGACTCCACCCGGCCATGCTGCGGTTCCTTCGGTTCGGGGAGCCGACCCTCGGACTGTGCAGGACGGCGTCCCCACCGGCACCGGCGTGTCCCGCTCAGTGGGAACCGAGCGTGATGCGGACGACCGTCCCCTTCGACGGCGCGGAGAGCAGTTCGGCGCGTCCGCCATGGGCGGCGGCGATGGCGGCGACGATGGGGAGGCCGAGGCCGGTGCCGCCCTGCGCGCCCCGGTGGAAGCGTTCGAAGGCTCGCGCGGCGTCCTCGGGGGCCATGCCCGGCCCCTCGTCCGCCACCTCGATCAGGCCCGGCGCCAGACGGACGGTCGTGGGCGTTCCGGGGGGTGTGTGAGCCCGCACGTTGGCCAGGAGGTTCGCGAACACCTGGCGGATGCGGGCCTCGTCGACCGTCGCGGCCAGAGTGTCAGGGGCGTCCAGCACGATGGGACGGTCGGGGTCGGCGGCGGTCGCGTCGGCCACGGCGTCCCTGGCGAGGGCGACGAGATCTGTGCGGACGGGGCGCAGCGACGCCTCGCGGTCGAGACGGGCGAGTTCGAGGAGGTCGGTGACGAGACTGTTCATCCGGCGGGCCTCCTCCTCGATGCGGCGCATCGCGTCGGGCAGCTCGTCGGATCCGAGGGCGCCGTGCCGGTACAGCTCCGCGTAGCCCTGGACGGTCGTGAGCGGCGTCCGCAGCTCGTGGGAGGCGTCGGCGGCGAACTCGCGGACCCGGGCCTCGGACCGGCTGCGCGCCCAGAACGCCTGCTCGATCCGCTCCAGCATCACGTTGATGGCGGAGGCGAGGCGGGCCGTCTCGGTGCGCTGCCCGGGGCCGGGCATGCGGGCGCGCAGGTCGCCGCCCGCGGTGATGGCGTGCGCGGTCGCGGCCATCCGGTCCAGCGGCAGCAGGCCGCGGCGGATGAGCCACCGGCCGAGCACGAGCAGGACGGCCAGCAGCAGGGCGGCCGTCGCGATCTCGGAGAGGACGAGGTTGCGGACGGCGGCATGGATCTCGGTGAGGGGAGCGGCCACCACGATGACGCCGTTCCGCGAGGGCCGCGCCACAGCGCGGAGCCCGGGCAGCGAGAACGGTTCGAGGGTGCGCGCGCGGGCGGCCAGCTCGTCCGGGCCGAGCCGCCGCACCTCCCGCACCGCCTGCTCGGGTGCCGGCGCGTCGCCGCTGAGGACGCGGACCCGTCCGGCCGGGCCGACCGACAGCACCACGAACTGCGCGGGCGCCACCCCCTGCTCCGGCAGGCCGGGGCGCAGGAGGCGGGCGACGGCGCGGTCGCGGGTGGCCTGGAGCTGCCCGTCCACGCGGTGCATCAGGTACCCGTTCAGGACGAGCGCGCTGACCAGGCCCATGATCGCCAGCCCGGCGGTGGTGATCGCGAGCAGGCCGGTGAGGAGCCGGGCGTTGAGCGTCATGGCCGCAGCGCGTAGCCCACCCCGCGCTGGGTGTGGATCAGCGGGGTGCCGAGCGGGTCCAGCTTGCGGCGCAGGTAGCTGATGTAGGTCTCGACGACCTGCGGGTTCCCGTGGTCCCAGCCCCACACGCCGTCGAGGAGCTGGGCGCGCGAGAGCACCATGCCCGCGTGGCGCATGAGGTAGGCGAGCAGCCGGAACTCGGTCGGGGACAGCTCGACGGGGACGCCGCCGCGCCGCACCGTCCAGTGCGCCTCGTCGAGTTCGAGGTCGGCGACGCGCAGCACCGGCCCGGTGGCGGGCCCGGGCGGGGCCGCCCGGCGCAGGACGGCCCGCACCCGGGCGATCAGCGCCTCGATCGAGAACGGCTTGGTGACGTAGTCGTCACCGCCGAGCGTGAGGCCCGTGACGGTGTCGGACGGCGTGTCCCGCGCGGTCAGGAAGATCACCGGGACCTGGTCGCCGTCCGCGCGCAGCCGGCGGCAGACCTCGAAGCCCTCCAGGTCGGGCAGCATGACGTCCAGCAGGACGAGGTCGGGCCGCGCCTCGCGGACGGCCCGCAGCGCCTCCTCGCCCGTGCCGGCGGTGGCGGTCGCGAAGCCGTGGAAGCGCAGCGCGACCTCGATGAGGTCGCGGATGTTGGCCTCGTCGTCCACGACGAGCACCCGCCGGCTCTCGCTCATCGGCTCCCGCAGCTCGCTCTGTGCCCGCACATCGGGCTTTCCCGCCCGAAACTACCTGGCATTGCCGGTGCCGGCGGGTCAGCGCTTCCGGGGTTCGCGGACCAGGCGGGCGGTGCGGGTGGCCCCGGAGCGCTCCCCGGCCACGAGGACCTGGTCGCCGGCGGCGAGATTCTTGAGGGACGCCTTGTCGCCGTCCTTGCGGACGCGGGTCTTGCCGTCGGTGGTCCACGTCCAGGAGGCGCCGTCCTCGCTGCGGACGGTCAGCCCGGTCGCCGAGACGGACGTGATCTTGCCGCGCTGCCAGGTGGCGAGGTGGAAGCCGTCCTTGCGCTTGACGGTGGCCTCGCCGTGGACGCCGTTCAGCGCGCGCGCCCGGCGGAACGGGTGCCCCTTGCCGGGGTGGCCCTTGCCCGCGTGCGCCGTGGGGGAGGGGGAGGGCGCGGGGTCGTCGGCGAAGGCGGGGACGGAGAAGTAGAGGCCGAGCCCGAGCAGCCCGGCGGCGCCCGCACCGGCCGCGATCGTCTTCCGGTTGTTTCGCATGCGGATCATGTAACCGCCCCCGCCTGGCAGAAGCCCACACCGAACCCTGGGAGAACCCTGAGAGTTCCCCGCAACCCCGCCGAACACGACCCGACCGGGCAACACCGACCAAGGCCGTCGCGACGAGCCCGCAGGAGCCGCGCTCGACCGTGGCCGGGCACGCAGGCCTTGCGGGGTGCGGGTTAGTCGGAGGCCAGGGTTTCCAGGACCTGGTCGCCGTATTTGGCGAGTTTGTTCTCGCCGACGCCGTTGACGCGGCCCAGTTCCGCCAGGGAGGTGGGGAGGGCGGTCGCGATCTCGCGCAGGGTCGCGTCGTGGAAGATCACGTAGGCGGGGACGCCCTGCTCCTTGGCGGTCGCGGCACGCCAGGCGCGCAGCCGCTCGAAGATCGGCATCGCCTCGGCGGGGAGTTCGACCTGGGCCTTGGCGGCCTTGGGGGTCTTCGCCGCCTTCGCGACGGGGCGTTCGGCCTCGCGGCGCATCATCACCTTGCGCTCGCCGCGCAGCACGGTGGCGCTCTCGTCGGTCAGCACGAGCGTGCCGTGGTTGCTCTCCACCGCGATCAGGCCCTGCGCGAGCAGCTGGCGGACGACGCCGCGCCACTCGACGTCGCGCAGCTCGGTGCCGATGCCGAAGACCTTCAGCGAGTCGTGGTCGAACTGGATGACCTTCGCGTTCTTCTTGCCGAGGAGGATGTCGACGATGTGGCCGGCGCCGAACTTCTGGCGGCGTTCGCGGTCGAGCCGCACCACGGTGGACAGCACCTTCTGGGCGGGGACGGTCGCGTCCCAGGTCTCGGGCGGGGTGAGGCAGGTGTCGCAGTTGCCGCAGGGCTCGCCGGACTGGCCGAAGTAGTTCAGCAGCTGGACGCGGCGGCACTCGACCGCCTCGCAGAGGGCGAGCATGGAGTCGAGGTGCGTGCTCTGGCGGCGGCGGTGCGCGGCGTCGCCCTCGCCGCCGTCGATCATCTTGCGCAGGTTGACGACGTCCTGGAGGCCGTAGGCGAGCCAGGCGGTGGACGGGAGGCCGTCGCGCCCGGCGCGGCCCGTCTCCTGGTAGTAGCCCTCGACGGACTTCGGCAGGTCGAGATGGGCGACGAAGCGGACGTCGGGCTTGTCGATGCCCATGCCGAACGCGATGGTCGCGACGATGACGAGGCCGTCCTCGCGGAGGAAGCGCGCCTGGTTGGCCGCGCGGGTGCCGGCGTCGAGGCCCGCGTGGTAGGGGAGGGCCTCGATGCCGTTCTCGGTCAGGAACGCGGCGTGCTTCTCCACCGAGTTGCGGGACAGGCAGTAGACGATTCCCGCGTCGCCCTTGTGCTCGCTCTGGAGCAGGCGCAGCAGCTGGCGCTTGGCGTCGGTCTTCGGCTCGATCCGGTACTGGATGTTCGGGCGGTCGAAGCTCGCCACGAAGTGCCGGGCCCGCTCGAGCTGGAGGCGGGAGGCGATCTCGCCGCGGGTGGCCTCGGTGGCGGTCGCGGTCAGGGCGATGCGGGGGATCTCGGGCCAGCGCTCGTGCAGGCCCGACAGCGTCAGGTAGTCGGGACGGAAGTCGTGGCCCCACTGCGACACGCAGTGCGCCTCGTCGATCGCGAACAGGGAGACGTCGCCCCGGTCGAGCAGCTCGACGGTGGCGGCGAGCTTCAGCCGCTCGGGAGCGAGGTACAGCAGGTCGAGCTCGCCCGCGGTGAACTGCGCCTCGACCACGCGGCGCTCGTCGAAGTCCTGGGTGGAGTTGAGGAAGCCGGCGCGGACGCCGAGGGCGCGCAGGGCGTCGACCTGGTCCTGCATGAGGGCGATCAGGGGGGAGACGACGACGCCGGTGCCCTTCCGGACGAGCGCCGGGATCTGGTAGCACAGCGACTTGCCGCCGCCGGTCGGCATCAGGACGAGGGCGTCGCCGCCGGCGACCACATGCTCGATGATCTCCCGCTGGCCGTCGCGGAAAGCGTCGTAGCCGAACACGCGCCGCAGGGTCTCGAGCGTCTCCGGGGTCTCAGGGGAAGTCACCGGCCCATACTACGAACCGCCGCCGACACCCGTCCCCCGAACGTTCACCTGTGGAAAACCGCCTCCGCGAGCTCGGGGGTCAGCTCGTCGAGGCCGCCCGCGACGTGCGAGGCCAGCGCCAGCGCGTCGGCCGCCGGCGGGTGCGCCGGGCGCGGGATGGCGATCACCTTCATCCCCGCCGCGTGCGCCGACCGGAGCCCGTTGCTGGAGTCCTCGATCGCGACGCAGTCCGGCCCGGTGACGTCCATCCGCGCCGCGACGACTAGGTAGCCGTCGGGCGCGGGCTTGCCGCGCTCGACCTCCTCGGTCGACAGGGTCGCGTGGAAGAGGGAGTCGACCCCGAGGTGCGCGAGCACGATGTCGATCAGGGCGCGCGGGGACGAACTGGCCAGCCCGAGCGGCCGGTAAGCGGCCATCCGGCGGACGGCGTCCTCGGCGCCCGGCAGCAGCGGCAGCCCGCCCTCGTAGCGCTGCGACATCCGGTCGACGACCTCGTAGGCGACCTCCTCGGCCGTGACCCCGTCGACGAGGTCGGTGGCGATGTAGTCCGCCCACTCCTCGGTGCTCATGCCCATGAGCCGGTCCTGGGTGTCGGGCAGCCAGCGCCCGCCGCGCTCGGCGACGTAGCCGCGCCGGACCTCCTCCCACACCGGCTCGGAGTCGATCAGGACGCCGTCCAGGTCGAACACGATGGCCTGCACGGGCATGGGCCCCCTCCAGTGATCTCGTCGCGATGTCCCGTCAGTACCCCGCCGCGATCGGAACGGAACCCGGCGCGCAGGTCCGGACGAATGCCTACTGACCAGCATTTATCCGACGATTTCGACATGATCGAGTTTCGGTCTGGCAAGGTGGTGTGCCTCCGTTCCCCCTCCGGAGTCACTGCAGAGGAGATCTGCCCATGGTGTTCGTCGGTTTTCTCCTGGTCGCGGCCGCCATCGCCGTCGGGGCCGGTGTCGTCATGGACAACACCGGCCCCGCGGACCTCGTCGTCTTCGGCCAGAGCGTCCCCGGCCTGGAGAGCGAATGGCAGCTTTTCCTCTCCGGCGCGGGCGTGGCCCTCGTCTTCCTCGCCGGCATGGCGCTCACCTTCAAGGGCGCCGTCCGCCGCATCCGCACCCGTCGCGACCTGCGCGACCTGCGCGAGGAGCACGAGGAGTCCCTGACCACCCTGGAGATGGAGAAGCGCCGCCTGGAGCGCGAGCTGGCCCGCGTCCGGCAGAGCTCGGCCGGCCGGGACGCCGCGCGGCAGGGCGCGCCCCGCGAGGCCGCCGTGCAGGGCACCCGCGTCGCGGGACGGGGGACCGGCACCGGCTCGCAGGTCGCCGCGACCTCCCCCTTCTTCGACCGCGCCGAGTAGGCTGTGTTTTCGACAGTCCCGGCCCACTTCGCTCGCCTGGCGGCTCGCTGCGTGACCGTGCCTGGGCGAACGCGGCATCGCTTCGCGATCTGCCCGGTTCCGCTCGCCTCCGGCTTCGCTCCACCGGGCAGGTCACGCGTTCGCGTGCGTGGCTGCGGCCACTTCGAGACAGGTTGCTCCCTAGAACGCGGACGACGCGGGCCAGCGGGTCATCCGCCGTTATGACAGGGGTCACCGCCCGTATCGTCTCCCAGTGGGATGACATGGGCGGTTCCCGGCCAGCATGATGCGTGGCGTGCGAATACTTCTCAAGGTCGGCGCCACCGCGGTCGCCCTGTGGGTCGCCACGGTCCTGATCGACGGCATCACGCTCGGCGACCAGACCACCTCCCGGCGGATCCTCACGCTGGTCGCGGTCGCCGTCATCTTCGGCCTGGTCAACGCCTTCCTCAAACCGATCATCAAGACCCTGGGCTGCGCCTTCTACGTCCTCACGCTCGGGCTGATCGGGCTCGTGGTGAACGCGCTGCTGCTCTGGCTGACCAGCGAGCTGGCGGAGGGGCTCGACCTGCCTTTCCACGTCGCCGGGTTCTGGCCTGCCTTCTGGGGCGCGATCGTCGTCGGCGTCGTCGGCTGGCTGCTCCACCTGCTCCTCCCCGACGACGATGACGACGAGGACTAGCCCGGACCGGCCACCAGTCCGGGCGCGGCGGTCGAGGCGCGCTCGAACGGGCTGAGCTCCAGCCGCCCGGCAGGCGAGCCCTCGTACTCCCGGTAGCCAGGCGGCCGCGACCCGGCCGTCCCGACCAGGATCCAGCGGCGCGCGCGGACGGCGCCGACGAGGAACTCGCCGTCGGTGACCGTCCCCGCGTCCGCGACGATCAGCACGTCGAAGTCCTCGTCGCGGACGCTCAGCCCGGCGCCCGCCGGAGTCCCGACGACGAGGTCGGCGGTGCGGAGCAGGACCTCGCCGCCCGCCGCCCGGCCGCCCTCCAGGTAGCCGGTGAGCTCCTCGATCCGGGCCATCGCGCGCCGCTGGTGCGCGGGGACGACCTCGGGGTCGTCGGCGGGGTCGGCGCCGCAGATCTCGAGGACGCTCTCCCGCGAGCGTGCCTCGGCCGCCGCCACCGTCTCCAGCTCCGCCTCCCGCGCGGCGATCTCCTGCGCGGCCTCCTCCGTCCGGCGCTCCAGCGCGGCCGCGGCCTCCGCCGCGTGCGAGGTGGCGGCCTCCGCGTCCGACCGGGCCCGCTGTGCCGCCGCGAGCGCCGCCTCGCGGGACGCCCGCGCGGCGGCCGCCCGCTGCGCGATCTCCTGCGCGACCTGGTGCGCCGCGCGGGCACGCAGACCCGCCTCCGTCGCCCGCTCGACCGCCGCGGACGCCAGCCGCGCCTGCTCCTGGTGCTCGGCGCCGACCTTCTCGCGCTCCGTCGCGAGCCAGGTCAGCTCCGTCCCGAGCCGTTCCTGGGCCTCCTGCGCGGCCTTCAGCCGGGCCCCGCCCTCGGACACGAACGAGGCCAGGCCGCGCCGGACCCGATCGGCGTGCTCCGCCGCCTCCTTGGCCTCCCGCGCCCGCGTCGCCGCCTCGTCCGCCTCCCGCGTCCGGGCCTTGACCTCGGCGCGCAGGCCGCGCAGCTCCGACGGCGGCGACGCCACGTGCAGCCGCTGCCCGAGCGTCATCTTCCGGCGCAGCGCCGACAGCGCCGACTCCGCCGAGACCAGCCGGTAGTACGCGGCGTGCCCCTCCGCGGCGGCGTCGGCGTCGGCCGCCGTCAGCCGGTGCGCCTCCTCCGCCGCGCCGGGCAGCGCCTCCCGCGCCCGCGCCAGCTCGTCGGTGAGGGACGCCTCCGCCTGCCGCGCGCCCTGCAACTCCGACTGCGCCGTCTTGGCCCGCTCGTCCAGCTGGACGCACCGCGCGTAGGTGGCGTCGGCCGTCCGCGTCAGCGCGGCCGCCTCGGCGCCCGCCTCGTCCGCGGCCTGCTGGAGCCGCTCCGCCTCGGCCCGCGGCCCCGCGAGCTCGGCCTCGGCCTCCTCCTGGACGCCCGAGAGCCGCTCCGCCTCGGCCTCGGCGGAGACCGCCGCCGCCTCCGCGGTCGCCGCCGCGTGCCGCGCCTCCTCGATCGACCTGGCGAGGCCCCCCTTCTCGGCCTCGAGCTGCTCGGCCCGCCGCAGGTTCTCCGCCTGGACGGACCGCAGCGCCGCCGCGTCCCGGGGCCACTGCTCCAGCGACATCAGCCCGCGCTGGAGCAGCCGCGCCTCCGTCTGCCACGACAGCCGCCACGCCTCCCCGACCGGCCGGAGCGCCGCCGACCGGATCCGCGCCTCCGGCGCAGACGGCCCCTCCTCGGGCTCCACCGGCTCCACCGGCGGCAGCGTGGGGAGCGGCTCGGCCCTGGTCACCGCGGCCTCCGGCTCCGGGAGCGCGCCGGTCACGGGCTTGAACTCGATCGTCCCGTTGGAGCCCGGCTCCCGCAGCGGCGGCGGAGCCTCCTCGGCCGGCGGCTCCTCGACGGGCGGCAGCGCCTGCGTCCGCACCGAACGCGCCTCCGCCGTCGCCGGCTGCGTCTCGATCAGCAGGGAGAAGACATCGGGATCGCCCTCCACGCAGCGCAGCAGCTCGGCCGCCCTCTCCGGGGTGGGGGCGATCAGCAGGGCCCGCCCGTCCGCCGCCGTGAGCTCCTTGACCGCGTCCCGGACGACCCGGACCTCGTCCCCCTCGTCCGTCTCGACGAGTCGCAGCCCTTCAGCGTCCTCCAGCGTCCCGGGCGCGACCAGGAACCGGGCGAGCACGTCCCACTCCCCCGCGACCTGTCCGTCCCGCAGCGCCCGGACGGCCGCGATGTGCGGCGCCCACCCCATCGGCGGGACATCCTCGGGCACCTCCCGCAGCCTCGCGTCGAGCGCCTCGTAGAACTCGCTCAGCGGCCCGTAGACGCTCTCGACCAGCTCGCGCCAGCCGCCTTCGTCGGCGCCCGTCCCCAGCGGGGGCGTCGGATCGGCGACCTCGATCGGCACCGTCCCCAACCCGGCCCGGGGATCGAGCACTTCGTCCGCGAGCCCCTCCACCACGTGATCGGCGCCCTGATCATCGACGCCCGCCTCCACGCCGTCGTGCAACTGACCGTGGACCGCGAGCTCGGCATCACCGCCTCCCCCAGATTCCGCGGCCGCCTCCTCGGAGCCGACCGGTTCGCCATGCGCCCCCGCCGTCTCCGCTGAAACGACGGAACCTCCGGCCCGGTCGTGATCGCCCGGCTTCGGGGCGTCGATACCGGACGAGGGAGCCGCATCCTCCGGCAGCACAGGCGCCACCGCAGTCGCGGAGGTGAGTTCCTCGGCGTGCACGGGCTCGGCGTCGGCGGGCTCGTCGGATGCCGGCGCCGCTTCGGCCGGCGCTGGGGCGAGACCTTCGGTGTGTGCGGGGTCGGTGTCGGTGAGGACGCCGGGAGTAGGCGCTGCGGGCTCGGCGAACCGTTCATCGGTCGTCGCGTCCGGGACGTCCGCCCGACCGCCGGTCTGATCACCAAGCGGCGGCGTTGCTGCGAGTGGGGCTGGGGTGAGTTCCTCGGCGCGAGTGTGATCAGTGTCGGTGGGCCAGTCCGTGGCCGGTGCCGATCCCTCTGCGAGCCCGTCCGCGCCGGTGTTGGTGAGGGGCGGCGTTGCTTCGGAGGGTGTGGAGTCCGCGGCTTGCAGGGGATCTGTGTCGGCGGGCCAAGGGGCGGCCGGTTCGGCGTGAGCCGTCTCCGGCGCGGCCATGTCCGTGCGGGGCTCGTCGCCGGCCGTCGTCGCCGCGGCGGGGGCTTCGGGGTGGTCGTCCGTGGTCGGTATTTGGGCCGCAACGTCCTTTAGCGGGATGTACTGCGTCGTCTCCGTGTCGGCCGCTTCGTCCGCGAGCACGGCATTCGGTGTGCCGCCGGGAGGCGGTTCGAGGGTGGGCGTGGTGCCCGCGGGGTCCTCGATCTCCGGGAGCGGGTCAGGGAAGGGGGCCGTCTCGGTGGGGGGCGGGCCGACGGCCGGGAGGGCCTGGGTGGTGTCGGCGGCCGGTGCGGGGGGCACCTGGTCGTCCGGGATCGTCGCTCCGGCCGGCTCCGCACCCGGGGCCTGGACGGGAAGAGGGACGGTCACCGTCGGGTGTTCGGAGTCCGGGACGTGAGGGGGCCCCGTGTTCTCCTCGTCGGGTCCGCTGGCTTCCGAAGGTGGTTTCACGACGTCATCCCGTCCCAGATCGCTCGTCCGGGGCCAGTATGTTCCCCTTCTGGTGAGGACTAACGTCTCACAGGTCGCAGGCTCAGCGATGCCCCGCGAGGGCGGCGTGGTGATCTTCACCGGGGCGGGGTTCGGGATCGGGGTGGACCACGGCGCCGGTGAGGCGGGGGAGCGCGTGCATGAGGCTGTGCTCGGCGTCCACGGCGATCTGGTGGGCGCGCACGACGGTGGCGGCGGGGTCCACGACCACGTCGCATTCGGCGCGCAGGCTGTGGCCGATCCAGCGGAGGCGGACGTCGCCCACGCCCCGGACGCCCGGGGTGGAGGAGAGGGCGGCTTCGGCCCGGTCGACCAGGGCGGGGTCGACGGCGTCCATGAGGCGGCGCCAGACCTCGCGGGCCGTCTGCCACAGGACGGCCAGGATCGCCACCGTGATCAGCAGGCCGACGACCGGGTCGGCCCAGGGGGCGCCCAGGGCGACACCCGCGGCGCCCAGCAGGACGGCCAGGGACGCGAAGCCGTCCGTGCGGGCGTGGAGGCCGTCGGCGACGAGTGCGGCCGAGCCGATGCGGCGCCCCACGCGGATGCGGTAGCGGGCGACCAGTTCGTTGCCCAGGAACCCCACGAGGGCGGCGCCCGCCACGGCGGCCACGTGGTCCACAGGCTGTGGATGGGCCAGGCGCTCGACGGCGGCGTACCCGGCGGCGACGCATGACGCGGCGATGGCCAGGACGATGGCGACACCGGCCAGGTCTTCGGCGCGCCCGTACCCGTAGGTGTAGCGGCGGGACGGCGGGCGGCGGCCGAGCAGGAACGCGATGCCCAGCGGGACGGCGGTCAACGCGTCGGCGGCGTTGTGGAGCGTGTCGCCCAGCAGCGCCACCGAGCCGGTGAACGCGACCACGGCGGCTTGCAGGACCGTGGTCGCGCCCAGGCCCGCCAGGGAGATCCACAGGGCGCGCATGCCCTGCGCGCTCGCCTCCATGGCCGAGTCCACCTTGTCGGCGGCCTCGTGCGAGTGCGGGCGCGCCAGGTGGGCGACGCGCCCCTTCCACGAATGCCGGTGCCCATGGCCGTGTCCGTGCCCGTGCCCGTGCCCGTGCCCGCTCATCCTCCGATGATGGACCGGAAAACCCGTTGCAGCACCTCGACACCTGCGGCGTCGTCGCAGGTACGCGGCCTGTGTCAGTGCGGATTGGTGGCCAGAAGCTCCGCCAGGAGGTCGTCCAGGGTGACGATGCCGGCGAACTCGCCGCGGGCGTCGTTGACCACGGCGAGCTGGGCGCGGCCGCGGCGCATGCGGCTGACCGCGTCCAGGACGGTCGTCTCCGCCGTGAGGACGGGGGCCGGGTGCGCCAGCTCGCCCGCGCTGCGCTCGCCGTCCGGCTCGATGATGGCGGCCCGGACGTGGACGATCCCCGTCATCGCGCCGTCCCCGTCGCGGACCAGCAGGCGGCTGTGGCCGCTGGCCGTGGCGGTCCGGCGGATCCGCGCGGCGGTCGCTTCCGCGCCGATCGTGGTGACGGACGTGGCGGGCACGACCAGGTGGCCGACCGTGGCCTCCCGCGCCGAGATCGCCCGGTCGAGCAGCTCGTGGTCGCGGCGCCCGATGAGGCCGAGGCGGCGGGACTCGCCGACCAGGTGGCTGAGCCGCGCCGGGTCGGTGTGGCTGTCCAGCTCGTCCTTCGGCGTGACGCGGATGAGCCGCAGCAGCGCGTTGGTCACCGCGTTCAGCGCCGACAGGATCGGGCGGGACACCTTCGCGAACGCGCGGAACGGCAGGGCCAGGATCAGCGCCGACCGCTCCGGGTGCGCGATGGCCCACGACTTCGGGGCCATCTCGCCGACGACCATGTGCAGGAACGTCACGACGGCGAGCGCGCACCCGAGCGCGATCGCCTTGGAGCCGGCCTCCGGGACGCCGAGCGCGTGCAGGGGAGGTTCGAGGAAGTGCTCGAACGCGGGCTCGGTGACGATGGCGAGGCCGAGCGAGCACATCGTGATGCCGAACTGGGCGCCGGCGAGCATCAGCGACAGCTCGCGGACGCCCGCGACGGCGGCCACGGCGGGGCGGCTGCCCTTCGCGGCGGCGCGTTCGAGCTGGGGGCGGTTGGCCGCGACGAGCGCGAACTCGGCGGCGACGAAGAAGCCGTTGCCGAGCAGCAGCGCGACGGTGACCAGCAGCGAGGTCAGCGGGTCCACGCGACCTCCTCCTCGCCGGCGGGGGCCTGCGCGGGCGCGGCCGCGCGGATCAGGATCTTCTCGGCGACGCGGCGGGCCACGCTCACGACCTCCAGCTCGACGGCGCCGCCGTCCAGTTCGACGGTGAGGCGGTCGCCGGTGCTCGGCAGCCGCCGCAGCTCCGCCATGACGAGGCCGCCGAGGGTGTCGTAGGCGTCGCCCTCGGGCAGGTCGAGGCCGGTGAGCCGGCGGGCCTCGTCGATCCGCATGCCGGCGTCGACCAGCCAGGACCCGTCGGGCCCGGACGTCGGGGCGTCCTCGGGGCCGTCGGTCTCGTCGGCGATCTCCCCGACGAGCTCCTCGGCGACGTCCTCGAAGGTGAGGATGCCGGCGAGCCCGCCGTACTCGTCCACGACGCAGGCGAACTCCTCGCCCGACTCGCGCATGTGCTCGATGACGCCGTACAGCGGCTGGCTGCCGGGCACCAGCAGCGCGGGCCGGGCGACGTCCCGGATCGGGGTGGACGGGTCGAGCGCGTCGTCGGCGACCTCGCGGACGCCCGCGACGCCGACCACGTCGTCGACCTCCTGCCCGTAGACGGGGTAGGCGCTGTGCCCGGTCTCGCGGATCAGCGCGACCAGGTCGGCGACGGGCGCGTCCGCCGGCAGCGTGCTGACCTGCGGGCGCGGCACCATGACCTCGTCGGCCGTGAGGTCGCCGAACGACAGGGCGCGTTCGAGCACGCCGGACAGGTCGGCGGGCAGGTGCCCGGAGCTGTGCGACTTGCCGATGATGTCGCCGAGCTCCTCCAGCGTGGCGCCGCTGTGCAGCTCCTCCACGGGCTCGACGCCCACGGCGCGCAGCAGCCGCTCCGCCGCGCGGTCGAAGAACCGGATCAGCGGCCCCGCGACCGTCAGGTAGACGAGGGTGGACGCGGCCAGCACGCGCGCGAGCTGCTCGGCGCGGGCCAGGGCGAGGTTCTTGGGGAACAGCTCGCCGAGGAGCATCTGGATGAGGGTCGCCAGGACGAAGCCGGTGGCGAGCGCGATCGCCCCCGTGGCCCCTTCGGGGATGCCCACCAGGCCCAGCAGCGGCTGGATCAGCTCGGCGAGGGCGGGTTTGGCGATGAAGCCGACGACCAGCGTCGTCATCGTGATGCCGAGCTGTGCGCCCGACAGCATGAACGACACCCGGCCGATGACCTTGAGGGCCCTGCGGGCGGAGGTGTCGCCGCGCTCGGCTGCCTGCTCCAGGGTCGCGCGGTCGGCGGCGACGTAGGCGAACTCCTGGGCGACGAAGTATCCGGTGGCGGCGGTGAGCACGATCACCGCGAGAACGCCCAGTGCCGCGGTCAGCATGGGGCACCAGGTCTATGACTGGGGTCCGACACCGCGGACTCACCACTCCTCTCATAACGACGTATCTGTCGTAACGTCACCTGGGACAACGAGGTTCCCACCGCTCAGGGTACGGGCACGTGAGGATCGGCGGAGAGCGGCGGTCCCGCGACGCGGACCTGACGAGACGGAAAGCACCTTGTCTCGGTCAGTGTCACGGATCACACTTGTATGAGAACGTACGTCCGATAGTGGACCGGTCCGTGCTCCCAGACCGGTTCTGCGGGCATGCTCAGGGGGACCGAGAAGACGATCGCGGGGCAGACGTTGGACCAGAGCGGGGCAGGGGCCGCCGCGCCCATGAGCCGTGAAGGCGTCGACCATGCCCTCCGCACGCTCAGGGACGAGCGCGACCGCATCGCCGCGTCCCTCCTCGAACTGGAGCAGCACGACGGCGGCCGCCTGCTCAAGGGCGCCCGGCTCACCGGCGAGACGTGGCGTCGCTGGGAGGAGGCGCAGGCCCGGCTGTCGACGCTGTGGCGGCTGTTCGACGCCTACCAGCGCGTGCTGGACGCCGCGGCCGAGCTGCGCGAACGGTCCTCCCGCCTGGACGCGGCCGCGCTCACCGAGCTGTCGGGACTGCTGGCGGGCGCCTCCGTGGAGCTGCCCGACGGGCAGATCCCGCTGGAGCACCGGACGCTGCTCGGCCCGCAGGAGCGCCGCATCACGCTGGACGAGGCCGTCGCGATGATGTCGGACGCCTACGAGTTCGTCGCGGGCGAGATCGCCGCCGCCGACGCGGCCTGGTCGGCGCTGCTCCAGCCGCTGGAGGACGCCGAGGCGAGCTGGCGCGAGACGGCCCGGCTGGCGCACTCGCTCGACGGCACCCGGCATCCGGAGCTGGACCGGGTCGGCCGGGAGCTGACCGCGCTCGGCCGGCTCATCCGCACCGACCCGCTGTCGCTGGTCAAGGACGGCCGCGCGGACACCGTCCGTCTCGACCGCGTCTGCGCCATACTGACCACGCTCGGCGACGAACTCGCCGGCGTCGCCCGGATGCGCGAGGACTACGCCGAACTCGTGGCCCGGGTCACGGTCTCGATCGAGGAGATCGAGGACACCGAGCGGCGGGCCCACGACGCCCACGCGACGGTCCTCGCCAAGATCCACGCGCCCCACCTCCCGGTGCCGTCGCAGGGCCTCGGCGCCGCGCTGCGCGACCGGCTCGCCGCGCTGGAGCGGCTGCGCGAGGCGGGCCGCTGGGTGGAGATGGCGGGGCGCTTCGCCGAACTCGAGCGCGCCGTCGAGGACGCGCTGGAACGGGCGAGCGGCGATCTGCGTCTCAGTGCGGGGCTGCTCGACCGGCGCGGCGAGCTGCGGGGCCGCCTGGAGGCGTACCGGGCGAAGGCGGCGCGGCTCGGCCTCGCCGAGGACGAGCGCCTCACCGTGCTGTACGGGGAGGCCCGCGAGGTGCTGTGGACGGCGCCCTGCGACCTGCGCAGGGCAACCGCGGTACTGGCGGAGTACCAGCGAGCCATCAGGGCGTGCGAGAGCGAGACGGGGACCCGGCGATGAACCGATGCACCCAGCCCGGCTGCACGGGCGAGGTGGAGGCCGACGGATTCTGCAATGTCTGCGGCATGGCCCCGGCATCCTCCCCGCCCGCCGCGAGCCAGGCGTTCCAAGCGCCACCGCAGTCGGCGCCGCAGTCACCACCACAGTCGGCGCCGCCGCGTTCGGCCGCACCGGTGAACCCGTCGCACACGGGCCCGGCGCCCATCGGCCCGTCGCCCGGCAGCCCGGGGCAGCCCGCGCGGACGGCGGCGCCCGTGCGTCCGGCCGCCCCCGCGATGCCCGGCTACCCGGGCGCGTACGGGCGCCCCCCAGGCCCGACCCCGGCCGCTCCGCCCGTGGGTCAGGCGCCGGTGACGACCCCTGCGCCCGCCGCACCGCCCGCGGGCCCGCCGCCGGGCACGTCCGGTCCGAGCGGGCGCGGCCGGCAGGGCCAGTCGTCCGGCAGCTCGCCGACGAGCGGCTCCGGCAGCCTCGGGTCGGGGCGGACGGCCTCGCGCGGCGGCACCCGCGGCACGGGCTCCAGCGGCTCGGCCAGGCGCGGCATGCTCGGCGCCGGGCTCGTCGAGGTGCCGCCGGTCCCGGCCCGCGACCCCGCCTCGGCGATCATGGAGAAGCCGGAGGTGCCGGAGAACCGGCGCTTCTGCAGCAAGTGCGACGAGAAGGTCGGGCGCAGCCGGGGCGGGCGCCCGGGACGCACCGAGGGGTTCTGCCGCAACTGCGGGCACCCGTTCTCGTTCACGCCGAAGCTGCGGCCGGGCGAGATGATCGGCGGGCAGTACGAGGTGCTCGGCTGCCTCGCGCACGGCGGGCTCGGCTGGGTGTACCTGGCCCGCGACCACAACGTGAGCGAGCGGTGGGTCGTCCTGAAGGGCCTGCTCGACACCGGCGACGCCGACTCGCTGGCCGCCGCCACCGCCGAGCGCGCGTTCCTCGCCGAGGTCGAGCACCCCAACATCGTCAAGATCTACAACTTCGTCCGGCACGGCGAGTCCGGCTACATCGTCATGGAGTACGTCGGCGGCCGCTCGCTGAAGGACATCCTGCTCAGCGCCCGCCAGGCGCAGGGCGACCAGGCGTCGCTGCCGCTCGGCCAGGTCATCGCCTACGGCCTGGAGGTGCTGAGCGCCCTCGGCTACCTGCACGGCGTCGGGCTGCTGTACTGCGACTTCAAGCCCGACAACGCGATCCAGTCCGAGGAGCAGCTCAAGCTGATCGACCTCGGCGGCGTCCGGCGGGCGTTCGACGTGGACAGCCCGATCTTCGGCACGCCCGGCTACCAGGCCCCCGAGATCGGCTCGCAGGGGCCCTCGGTCAGCTCCGACCTCTACACCGTGGGCCGGACGCTGGCCGTGCTGAGCTTCTCCTTCCGCGGCTACACCGGGCGCCACCTGCGCAGCCTGCCGCCGCGCGAGGAGGTGCCGGTCTTCCAGCGGCACGAGTCCTACCACCGGCTGCTGCGCCGCGCCACGCACCCCGACCCGGCCCGCCGGTTCCAGAGCGCCGCCGAGATGGCCGAGCAGCTCACCGGCGTCCTGCGCGAGGTCCTGTCGGCCGAGGACGGGCGCCCCCGCCCCGCGCCGTCCCCGCTGTTCGGGCCCGAGCAGCAGACGGCCGGAACCGAGATCGTCGGCGGCCTGGACGAGGACGCCGGGGAGGGCGGGGCCCGGCCGATCCTGGCGCCGGTGGAGCCGGCCGCCGCGGCGGCGGCGCTGCCCGTCCCGCTGGTGTACTCCTCCGACCCGGCCGCGGCGTTCCTCGCCGGCCTGACCGCCCGCGACCCCGCCGACCTTGCCGCGGCCCTGGCGTCCGCGCCGGTCGCCTCCCGCGAGGTGCGGCTCGCGCTGGTGCGGGTCCGCATCGAGCTGGGCGACCTCGACGGCGCCGCGCGCCTCCTGGAGGACATCGCCGCCGAGGCCCCCGACGACTGGCGCGTCGACTGGTACCGGGGCATGCGCGCCCTCGCGGGCGGGCGCGGCACCGAGGCCGTCGCGGTGTTCAACGACCTGTACGACCTCGCGCCGGGCGAGCAGGCGCCCAAGCTGGCGCTGGCGTTCTGCCACGAGACCCTGGGCGAGATGGAGAGCGCCGGCTACTACTACGAGACGGTCTGGCGCACCGACCCCACCCACGTCAGCGCCGCGTTCGGGCTCGCTCGCACCCGGCTCGCGGCGGGCGACCGCGCGTCCGCCGAACGGGTCCTCGACTCGGTCCCCCGCATCTCCAGCCACTACCTCGCCGCGCAGCTCGCCGCCGTGGCCACCACCGTCCGGGGACGGCGGGCCGCCGAGCTGAACGCGCCCGTGCTCGTCGAGGCGGGGCGGCGGCTGTCGTCGCTGCGCCTCGACACCGAGCGGTCGGCGGCGTTCACCGCCGAGGTGCTGGAGGCGGCGCTCGCCTGGGTCCGCGCGGGCCGCGGCACGGCCCCGCCCGGCGTCCGGCAGCAGATCCTCGGCACCGACATGGACGAGCAGGCCCTCCGCAGGAAGCTGGAGGACACCTACCGCGTCCTCGCCAAGCTCGCCGACAGCGCCGGGCACCGCCACGCGATGGTCAAACGGGCCAACGCCGTCCGGCCGAGGACGCTCTTCTGACGATGAACGCCGACCAGCACACCCCCGCCGCGCTGTGCCGTACCTGCGGCGCGCCCGTGAACGACCGCGACCGCTTCTGCGAGGAGTGCGGGCGGCCCGACCCCACCACCCCGAGGACACCGCCGCTCGGCACCGCGCTGCCGCACGCCTCGCCGTCGCCCGCGTCGCGCGACGGCGCGTTCGCGGCGGGCCACGTCCCGCGCCCGGCCCCTTCGCCGGAGGAGTCCTTCGGCCCGCGCACCCCCCCGCAGGCCGCCCCCGCCCCGGCCGGTGGCGGGCGGGGCGCATGCGTGGACTGCGGCGGCGGCGCCATCGGCGCGGACGGCTACTGCGAGCAGTGCGGGCTGCGGCAGCCCAGCGGACGCGAGCACGTCGAGGCCGAGGCGGGCGGGCTCGGCGCGGCGGTGAGCGACCTCGGGCTGCGCCGCGGCCGCAACGAGGACGCGTTCGCCCTGGCGCCCCTGCCCGCGGGCGTGTGCGCGGTGGTGTGCGACGGCGTCGCGACGGCGCCCGGGTCGGAGGAGGCGTCGCGGCTCGCGGCCGAGGCGGCGCTCGGCGTGCTGACGGGCCGCGTCTCGGCCGGCATGGACCCGCGGGCCGCGATGCGCGACGCGGCGGCGCGGGCGGCCGAGGTCGTGGCGGGGCTGCCCGGCGACCCGGACTCCTCGCCCGCCTGCACGTTCGTGTCAGCGGTCGTGGACGCGAGCGGCATCACGGTCGGGTGGGTCGGCGACAGCCGCGCCTACTGGCTTTCGGCGGGGGGCTCGTGCCGGCTGACCACGGACGACTCGTGGGCCTCGTCCATGGTCGAGCAGGGCGCGATGAGCGCCGAGGACGCGTGGGCCGACCGGCGGGCGCACACGCTGACCGCCTGGCTGGGGGCCGACGCGGGCCCGGTCGAGGCGCACGTGGCGGCGTTCCGGCCGACGGGCCCCGGGCTGGTCGTGCTGTGCAGCGACGGGCTGTGGAACGACCTGCCGGAGCCGTCCGCCCTCGCGGCCGTGGCCCTGCCGGTCCGGGACGGCCCGCTCGGCACGGCCCGGCGGCTGCTGCGCGCGGCGCTGGACGCGGGCGGCCACGACAACGTGACGGTGGCGGTGCTCCCCTACCCGCCGCCAGAACCGACGAGGGAGCGGGGCAGATGAGCGATTTTCCGGAGTTCACCGTCCGTGTTGACCAGAACCCCTACCTTCCGGCAGGCGGGCGGGAGATGCACGCGATCGTCTCGGTGGAGGCGCGGTCGTCCGGCGGCGCGGGCCCCGCGGTGGACGACGGGCGCGCCCCGGCGGCGGAGATCATCATCATCGACACCTCCGGGTCGATGTCGTACCGCGGCAAGATGGCGGCGGCCAAGCGGGCGGCGCGGGCCGCCGTGAACGTGCTGCGCGACGGCGTGCACTTCGCGGTGGTCGCCGGCGCGAACCGGCCGCGGATGATCTACCCGCAGGGGGAGCGGCTCATCCGGGCGGACGAGACCTCCCGGCGCAGCGCGGTCAACGCGGTGGGACGGCTGGAGGCGGCCGGCGGGACGGCGATCGGGTCGTGGCTGCGGCTCGCCGACCGGCTGTTCGCCGGGCACGACGCCGCCGCGACCGGCGCCGTCAAGCACGCGATCCTGCTCACCGACGGCAAGAACCAGCACGAGTCCGACGCGGAGCTCGACGCGGCGCTGCGCCAGTGCACCGGCCGCTTCCTGTGCGACGCCCGCGGTGTCGGCACCGACTGGAACGTCGCCGAGCTCCGCAAGATCACCTCGGTGCTGCTGGGCGGGTTCCTGGACGTCCCCGACCCGGCCGACCTGGAGGCCGACTTCCTGGCGATGACGCGGGCCGCGATGAGCAAGCAGGTCGCGGACGTGACGCTGCGCGTGTGGACGCCGCAGCAGGCCCGGCTCCGGTTCATCAAGCAGATGGTCCCCGCCGTTGAGGACCTCACCGGCCGCCGGGTCGACTCGGGGCCGCAGACCGGCGACTACCCGCTCGGCGCGTGGGGCGACGAGAACCGCGAGTACCACGTGGCGGTGGAGGTGCAGCCCGGCGACGTCGGACGGCAGATGCGGGCCGCGTGGGTGAAGCTCGTCGCGGGCGAGCATGTCCTCGCGTCCGGCAACGTCATCGCCGAGTGGACCGACGACGAGGCGAGGTCGACCCGCATCAACGGGCGCGTCGCGCACCACACCGGGCAGTCCGAGCTCGCCGAGGCGATCCAGCAGGGCCTGGAGGCGCGGCGCGAGGGCGACGAGGACACCGCGACCGCCCGGCTCGGACGGGCCGTGGTGCTGGCGCGGGAGGTCGGCAACGAGCAGATCTCCGGCCTGCTCGACAAGGTCGTGGACGTGATCGACCCGGCGCACGGCACCGTGCGGCTGAAACGGGACGTGGCGAAGGCGGACGAGATGTCGCTCGACACCCGCTCCGTCCGGACCGTGCGGACCCGGCACGGCGACGAGGCAGGGGGCTGAGCCCCATGCCGGTCTGCCCGAGCGGGCACACGTCCGAGGCCGCCGACTACTGCGACGTGTGCGGCGACCTCATGGACGGCGCGCAGCGCGCCGAGTTCGCCGAGCCGGAGCCCGCGTCCGCGCCGAGCCGGGCCGCGGGCCCCGCGCCGGGCTCCGAGCCCGCGCCGCGCGAGGAGCCCGCCTGCCCGCACTGCGGGACGCCGCGCTCCGGCCGCTTCTGCGAGGAGGACGGGTACGACTTCGAGACCGGCACCGTCTACACCGTCGAGTTCACCCCGGCGGGCACCGCGCACGCGGTCCCGCTGGTGCCGCAGCAGCGGGTGGGCAGCGGTCCGGTCGCCTCCCAGGCGTCCGCTCCCATCCCGGCCCCGGTCCCGGCGGCGACGGGGCCGCACGCCCTGATCAGGGCCGACCGCGCCTACTTCGACTCCGTCGTCGCGGAGATGGGTCCGGACGCCGCGGGCCTGGCGTTCCCGCCGTACTGCCCGGAGCGGCGCGTCCCGCTGCTCGGCGACCAGGTCCGGATCGGGCGGCGCAGCACCTCCCGCGCGCTGCTGCCCGAGATCGACCTCAGCGCGCCGCCCGAGGACCCCGGCGTCTCGCATTTGCACGCCGTCCTGCTCGCGCGGCCGGACGGCTCCTGGAACCTGATCGACCCCGGTTCGACGAACGGAACGACGGTGAACGGTGCGACGCGGCCGATCCCGGTGAACACGCCGGTTCCGGTCGGCGACGGCGACCGCATCCACGTCGGCGCCTGGACGACCATCACGCTTTCCCTGCAGGAGGGCACGCCATGACGATGAGCCCCGCACCGCCGGCGGCGCACGCACCGCGACCGTCCGGGCAGCAGGCCCAGCCCGACCCGCAAGCCGCCGGACCGCCCGCCGTCCCGCAGCGCACCGGCCGGCTGAGGACGTTCGTGCGCGGACGGTGGCTCAAGACGATCCCCGGCCGCATCCGCGCGCATGTCGTGCTGTGCCTGGCCGCGCTGGTGGCGCTGCTGGCCGTCCTCACCGTGGCCCTCGGCAACGCGCGCGACTCCGTCGAGACGATCGGGCACGACGCCGGTCCGCAGGTCGTCGCGACCGGCACGCTGTACTTCGCGCTCAGCGACATGGACGCGCAGGTCTCCAACGTCCTGCTGATCGGCCGCGAGCACGGTCTCGGCATCGGCTACGACGAGTCGCTGCGGTTGTACGAGAAGCGCCGCGCGGAGGCCGACGCGGCGGCGGTGCAGGCGGCGCAGCTCGCCGGGCGCGACCCGGCGCTGCGGCGGACCGTCCAGGAGGTGCTGGACGGCCTCGGCAAGTACGAGCGGCTCGTGGGCCAGGCCATGCAGATCGACGCGCAGTCCAACCACGCGCCCGGCCAGACGCCCGCGCAGGTCCTGAACGCCTACCGGCAGGCCACCGACCTGATGAAGCTCCAGCTGCTGCCGAAGGCCTACAACATCACCCTCGACACCGGCGCGACCGTCCGGCAGTCCTACGAGACCAAGCGCTCCGCGGTGCTGACCGGACGCACCTGGGTCGCCGTCACCGGCGTGATCGTGCTGCTGCTCCTGATCGCGACGCAGCTGTACCTCGTGCGGACGTTCCGCCGGGTCCTCAACCCGGCGCTGGTACTGGCGACGCTCGCCACCGTCGTCCTCACCGCGGTGGGGGCGGGCCTGCTCACCGCCCATGCCGGGCACATCAGGACGGCGAAGCAGGACGGGTTCGACTCGATCCTGCAGCTGTCGCGGGCCCGCGCGATCAGCCACAGCGCGTTCGCCGACGAGAGCCGCTACCTCCTCGACCCCGGCCGTGCCGACACCTACGAGCAGACCTACCTCGACAAGTCGCTGTCAGTGATCTACCCCGACCTCGGCGACAAGCCGGTGAACCTGGAGAACTACTACGCGGGCCTGGAGCAGAAGGCCGGCGCGTACCGGCCGGGCTCGGGCACCGCCCCGTTCCTCGGCTTCTTCGGGGACGAGGCGCGCACGGCGGGCGGCGGCCGCGAGGGCGACGCGCTGGCGAAGACGCTCGCGGCGTACCGGACCGTCCAGCGCAACGACGCGCGGATGCGGCAGCTCGCGTCGGCGGGGAACCGGGCGGCCGCGGTCGACCTGCGGATGGGCCGCACCTCCAACGCGATCCGCGACTTCGACGCCTACGACGCGGCGCTGAGCTCGCTGACCGCCGTCCACCAGGACGCCTTCGACAAGGCGATCGAGGACGCCGACGGCGGGCTGCGCGGCTGGAACGCGGTCCCGCCGGTGGCCGTCGCCGTCATCGCCGCGCTGATCCTCGCGGGGGTCCGCCCCCGGCTGGCCGAGTTCCGCTGACCGAGTCCGCCTGATCAAGGAGATCAAGCCATGCGCGCGACCCGTGCCATCGCCGCCCCGGGGGCCGTCCTCGCCGCGGCGTCGCTGCTGTCCGCCTGCGGGCTCGGGGCCGCGGAGGAGCACTCCGTCGCGGACAAGAGCTCCCTCGTCATCGGCGTCAAGGAGGACCAGCCGGCCCTCGGCGTGAAGCGCCCGGACGGGAGGTACGAGGGCTTCGACGTCGACGTCGCGACCTATATCGCCGGCAAGCTGGGCGTCCCGGAGGGCCGGCTCACGTTCCGGACGACGAACTCCTCCATCCGCGAGGACGCGCTCGCCAACGGCACCGTCGACATGATCGTCGCGACGTACTCGATCACGGCGAAGCGGAAGTCGAAGGTCACCTTCGCCGGCCCGTACTACGTCGCCCACCAGGACACCTTCGTGCGGGCCGACGCCGGCGCGATCAAGGACGTGCGCGACCTCAAGGGCAAGCGGATCTGCGAGGTGAAGGGCTCCAACTCCTGGCGCCGCGTGATCGAGGAGCGCAAGGTGGCCGCGCAGCCGGTCACCGTGGACACCTACGGCGCCTGCATGGACGCCCTCGCCGGCGGCCGGCTGGACGCGGTGTCGACCGACGACCTGATCCTCGCCGGGTTCGCCACCGGCCGCCCCGGACGGATGATCAACGCGCCGTTCACCGACGAGAAGTACGGCGTCGGCCTGAAGAAGGGGGACCTCAAGGGCTGCGAGGAGGTCAACCGGGCGATCACCGACATGTACCAGGACGGGACCGCCCAGCGGCTGCTGACCAAGTGGTTCGGCAAGTCGGGGCTCAAGCTGACGACCAGCGTCCCCCAGTTCGAGGGCTGCACCTGAGAACCGTGGGCGCTGCCTGAGGGCGCCTAGGGCCGTGCCTAAGCCTCCCGGGCCCCCGGGGGTGGGCGCGAGCCCTGCGAGCCGCCGTCCGGCCGCTACGGCGTCGTGGACGGGAAGGCGCCGATCGCCTCCCGCAGCGTCTCGTGGATCGGGATGAACTTGTCGATCCCGGTGATGCGGAAGACCCGCTGGACGCGCGGCGGCAGCGCCACCAGCGCGAGGTGCGTGCCGTGCTCGCCGGCGCGGCGGTTGGCGGCGACGATCGCGTTCAGGCCGGTGGAGTCGCAGAACGTGACCTCGCGCATGTCGACGACCATCGGCTCGCCGGCCGCCACGGCCTCGAAGAGCGCCTCCTCGAAGCGCGCACGGGAGACCACGTCGATGTCGCCCTTGACGCGGACGAGCGTGCAGCGGTCGTCGCGCATCAGGCTGATGTCGAAGTCCATCGTCACCTCACGCCCCACTCCGGTGGTACCCGGCCATCTCAGGTGACTCCTCAGGATTGCGCACCCGTGCCCGTAATCCAAGCAGTTCCCGGGAAAGGGACCCCGGCCGCCCGCGCGCCCCGCGGACCGTAACGCGGGTCCGGACGCCCGTCTGATCCCCGGTCCCGACTGTACCTGACGATGCGCCCGGGGCCTCCGGGTGCCTCCCGGGAGATCCGGTAAACGGGGCAATAACTTACTGAAGAGAAACTTACTTGAGGGTAAGAATTGGCCGCGAATCTCGGCCACGCCGCACCTGACCTGCCCTTGGACCATTCCTGACCGGCCGTGGAGCGGGAAAGAAGGACGCTGACCGCGGCCCTGATCGGTGCGGAGGTTACAGTGGCGGTGGCGAATTCGGGAGGCTAGATGTTCTACACGTTCATGACGCGCGTGGTGCGTCCGATCCTGTGGCTGCTTTTCCGTCCGCGGGTCGTGGGCGGGGAGAACGTGCCGAGCTACGGGCCGCTCATCGTGGCGAGCAACCACCTGTCGTTCATCGACAGCTTCATCATCCCCCTGGCGGTCCCGCGCCCGGTCACCTACATCGCCAAGGCGGCCTACTTCGAGGGCGGCGGGCTCAAGAACCGGTTCGTCCGCTGGTTCTTCACCAACCTCGGCCACGTCCCGGTGCGGCGCGGCGCCCGGCGGGCCGCCATGGGCGCCCTCGAGCAGGCCCTGGAGGTCCTCGACAACGCCGGCGCGTTCGCGATCTACCCCGAGGGCACCCGCTCCCCGGACGGCCGCCTCTACCGGGGCCGGACGGGCATCGGCTGGCTCGCGCTGGAGTCCGGCGCCCGCGTCCTGCCGGTCGCCCTGGAGGGCACCGAGAAGATCCAGCCCATCGGCGCGGGGTTCCCGCGCGTCTTCGGCCCGCGCCCCACCGTCCGGATCGGCCCGCCGATGGACTTCTCCCGCTACCGCGACCTGCCGCCCGCCAAGGCCCGCCGCGCCATCACCGACGAGATCGTCGAGACGATCCAGAAGATGTCCGGCCAGGAGTACGCCGCGGAGTACAACGAACGGGCCGAAAAGGGCTGACCCGCGTGTCGGCGCGGGCGGCGCGCCCCTTCCGCGCCTAGGGTCGCCGCCATGGCGCACAGGCTCCTCCCGGTCATGCTGCTGCTGGCGACGGCCGCCGCGGCCACCGCGTGCGGCGGCGACGCCGAGCGCGCGAGCCAGGTCCGCGGCACCGCCCGCGCGGAGGTGGCGGGCATCGGCTACACCTCCGCTCAGCTCCTGCAGGCGCTCCTCCAGCAGCCGCCCGGCTACCGGCGCGCGGGGGAGCCCGACTGGGGCGAGTACGGCTCGCTGAAGGCCATCCAGAACGCCTCCAGGCTCCAGCGGGAGACCGTCCTGGACAAGCCCCGCTGCGGGACGGGACGCCCCGGCGGCGGCGTCGCGGGCGACGTGCCCGCCGCGCTCGTGTCGTTCACCGGCGGCAGCGGCCTGACCGCGACAGAGACCCTCATGGGCATGTCCGCCGGAGACGCCGAGAAGCAGGTCAACGCCCGCGTCCCGCCCGGCTGCCTGAGGTTCCGCTCCAAGGTCGGCTCCACGTGGGCGTCGCACCGGGTGGTCGAGGCGCCCAAGGGCGACATCGGCGAGGGCTCGCGCACCGTCGGCGTCGCCACCACTGGCGGAGGCTCCCGTACCCGGACCTGGTACGTCGTGTTCCGGGGGCGCCACTACCTCGCCACGATCACCGTCTTCGGGCCCGGCGCCACCCGCGCCGACGCCGAGCGCCTCGCACGCGACGCGCTCGCGCAGGCCGAGCGCGTGCTGCCCTGAGTCTGGCGGCTCGCCGCGGGTCTCCCGCAGCGGATAGGTTCGCCTTACGCGGCGCGGAGAGCGGCTCCGGCGGACCAGCCCAGGGGGTTTCCTTGATCGGTAAGGAGGGCCGGGTCACCGGCCGGATCGGTCCCGGACTGGTCGGCGAGGTCATGATCGCGGTACGCGGCGGGGCGGAGGCGTTCTACGCCCACCCCCTCGACCCGCGCGACGAGATCGGCGTCGGCTCGATCGTCGTCGTGGTCGAGTACCACCCGCCCCGCACGGTGTACGTGGCGCCGGCACTGAGCCGCTGAGCCGCTGAGCCGCCGGGCCGGTGGCCCTCGCCGGGATTGGCCTGATGAGGACATGAACTTCCGGGCCGGAGATCGAACCGAACCGGCCTCTACCGCGTCTGATGGAAAACGCGGACAGGCCTGACAATCCGGGCCAACCGCCCCGACTCCCGGAGGAGGAGGCCCATGCCCGTGCTCGCCGTGGCGATCGGCGCCGTCGTCGCCGTCATCGTGCTGATCATCCTGTTCAAGATGGTCTGGCGGGTCGCCGAGCCGAACGAGGCCCTGATCATCTCCGGCCTCGGCGCCAAGTCCAAGCCGATCGACGGGGTGGACAGCCTCGGCTTCAAGATCGTGACCGGCAAGGGGACGTCCGTCCTGCCCGGCTTCCAGACGGCGCGCAGGCTCCGGCTCGACAGCCGCGCCGCCAACCTCGAGGTCAACTGCGTGACGCAGCAGGGCATCCCGGTCAAGGTCCGCGGCGTGGTCATCTACAAGGTCGGGGACGACTTCGTCTCGATCGCCAACGCGGCCCGCCGCTTCCTGGAGCAGCAGAAGTCGATGGACGGGGCGATCCACGAGCTGTTCACCGGCCACCTGCGCTCCATCATCGGCAACCTCACCGTCGAGGACCTCATCCTCAACCGCGAGCGGCTCACCTCCGAGACCCGCGGCTCGGCCGCCGACGAGATGAGCAAGCTCGGCCTGATCGTCGACTCCCTGCAGATCCAGGAGATCGACGACGAGACCGGCTACATCACCAACCTCGGCCGCCCGCACGCCGCCAAGGTCGCCGCCGCCGCCCGCATCGCCGAGGCCGAGCGCAACCAGGAGGCGACCGAGCGCGAGCAGGAGACCGAGCGGCAGAACGCGGCCGTCATCCGGGACACCGAGATGAAGAAGGCCGAGTACGAGGGCCAGGTGCAGCAGGCCGCGCAGCAGGCCCGGCAGGAGGTCATCCTCAAGGAGACCCGCAACGCCGAGCTGGAGGCCGAGCGCACCGAGAAGCGGCTGGAGAGCGAGATCCGCAAGCCCGCCGACGCCCGCGCCTACGAGCAGGTCAAGCTGGCCGAGGCCGAGCGCGAGGAGCGCATCTCCTACGCCCAGGCCGCCGCGACCGAGGTCCAGCTGAAGGCGCAGCGCGAGTCCGAGGCCATCCGGCTGATCGGTGAGGCCGAGGCGGACGCGACCCGGCGCAGGGGCCTGGCCGAGGCCGAGGCGATCAAGGCCCGCGCCGAGGCGCTGGCGGAGAACACCGACGCCGTCATCGCCCAGCAGCTCGCCGAGAAGTGGCCGCAGATCGTCGAGGCGGGCGCGGGAGTGTTCGGCAACGTCGACAACATGGTCGTGCTGAACGGCGCCCAGGGTGTCGAGGACATGCTCGCCAAGGCCCTCACCCTCGGCGGCACCGGCCTCGGCGTCGCCCGCCAGCTCCTCGCCGGCATGAACGCCCAGGGCGCGCAGCCCGGCACCAACGGCCACGGCGGCCCCCCGGCCGCGACGGTCCCGGTGGAGATCCCCAAGGAGGACTAGGCGCACGCGAGCGGAAGGCCCGGCGCTGCCGGGCCTTCCTGGCCTCGGCGGGGGGCCGGTCCCGCTAAGTTCGTTGCATGTCCGTGCCGCGGCTTGCCGTATCCGTCGACCTCGTCGTGCTCACCGTGCGGGAGCAGCGCCTGTGCGCGCTGCGGTGGCGGCGCGACAGGGCGCCCTACGAGGGGGCGTGGTCGCTGCCGGGCGGGTTCATCCAGCTCGACGAGGACCTGCCGGTGGCGGCGGCCCGGCTGATGGCCGAGCGGGCCGGGCTCGCGGACGTGCGGATCCACCTGGAGCAGCTCGCGACCTACGGCTACCCCGACCGCGACCCCCGCCAGCGCGTGGTGAGCGTCGCCTACCTGGGGCTCGCGCCCGATCTGCCCGCCTCCAGCCGGGCCCAGGTGCTGTGGACGGCCGTGGACGACCTCCTCCACCACGACCGCGCCGCGTTCGACCACCGGCGGATCCTGTGCGACGGGATGGAGCGGGCGCGGGCGAAGCTGGAGTACACCTCGCTGGCGGCGGCGTTCTGCCCGCCCGAGTTCACGGTGGCGGAGCTCAGGCGCGTCTACGAGATCGTGTGGGGCACGACCCTCGACCCCCGGAACTTCCACCGGAAGGTCACCGGAGCCGACCGGTTCCTCATCCCGACCGACCGGACGACGACGCGCGACGGCGGACGCCCCGCCCGGCTGTACCGCAGGGGCGACGCCGAGCAGCTGAGGCCGCCCATGCTGCGGCCCCGCGTGTGAGCTTTTACCTGGGGTGATGTTCCGAGCAGCGCCGGAGCGTTGCTAGTTTCACCCCCTATGAACGGTGACTCGCCAGAAGCGCTCGGCCTGATCGTCCGGGACATCGGTGAGGCGGGCGTCGCGGAGATGTCCGGCTCCCCGGGTCTCGCGGCGGCCGTCGACCAGCACGTGGCCAGCCTCCGCGACGAGCTCGGCGCCCCCGGCGAACCGCCCGGCGCGGACGAGCTGATGGGGTACCTGCACGGTTTCGCGGAGGACGCCTTCAACCGGGGATGGTGGCCGGCCGACACCCGGGACTGGGAGTTCGTTCGGATCGTGGCGGTTTGTTGGATGATGAGGGACGCTGCATAGGCTGGGGTCGTCACCCCATGCGCAATCTGGAGGACAACGGTGTCCGAGGCAACCGCACCCCGCTTCCGCTCGGTCCTCGACCGGTTCGTGGCGTACAGGCCCGGCAAGGTCGTGGTGTCGCCCGAGGGCCGCTCGTTCAAGCTGTCGTCCAACGAGTCGCCGCACGGCCCGCTCCCGTCGGTCGTGGAGGCGATCGGCGAGGCGGCGCGGAACGTCAACCGCTACCCGGACAACAACGCGACCGCGCTGACCGAGGCGATCGCGTCGTTCTGCGGCGTCCCCGCCGACCACGTCGCGGTGGGCTGCGGCTCGGTCGGGATGACCCAGATGCTGCTGGAGGCGGTCGCCGAGCCCGGCGCCGAGGTCGTCTACGCGTGGCGCTCCTTCGAGGCGTACCCGCTGCTGGTGTCGCTGTCGGGCGCGACGAGCGTCCAGGTGCCGCTGCGGGACGAGACCCACGACCTGAGCGCGATGGCCGACGCCATCACCGAGAACACGCGACTGGTCTTCATCTGCAACCCCAACAACCCCACCGGCACCGTCGTGCCCCGGGCGGAGATCGAGGCGTTCCTGGACCGGGTGCCCGCCGACTGCCTGGTCGTCCTGGACGAGGCGTACCGCGAGTACGTCCGCCACGACGAGGTCCCCGACGGCCTCACCCTCTACGGCGACCGCCCGAACCTCGCGATCCTGCGCACGTTCTCCAAGGCCTACGGCCTCGCGGGCCTGCGCATCGGCTACCTCGTCGCGCACCCGCTCGTCGCCGGGTCCATCCGCAAGACGTTCCTGCCGTTCAGCGTGAACTCCGTGGCACAGGCCGCCGGCATCGCGTCCCTTGAGGCGACCGACGAGCTGATGGAGCGCGTCGAGGGCACCGTGAAGGAGCGCGACCGCGTCCGCGACTCCCTGCTCGCCGACGGCTGGACGGTCCCGCCCACCGAGGCCAACTTCGTGTGGCTGCGCCTCGGCGACCGCACGATGGAGTTCTCCGCCGCCTGCGACGCCCAGGGCGTGAGCGTCCGCCCCTTCGACGGCGAGGGCGCCCGCGTCTCCATCGGCTCCCCCGAGGAGAACGACGCCTTCCTGGCCGTCGCCAAGACCTTCAACCGCTGACTCGCTTCGCCGCCCTTCTCCGCGACCCCGCGACCACATCAAGGTCGCGATCGCGTCCGAAGGCAGATTCGAGCGGAGCGAGAATCTGATCGCGCAGCGAGCCGCCGAGGCGAGTCGGAGCGATGCCGGCGATCGCCAGCGGGGCCCGACGATGGAGGGCCGCCAGGCCCGAAGGAGGAGGGCACCGCGATCAACATGGTCAGCTCGTCTTCGCGGCCGGGCCGAGCTTCTCGACGATCAGGCGGTAGAGCTGGCGGGGGCGGCCCGGCTGGGGGGTGCGGTTCGGGGGGAGCGGCCAGGCGAGGCCCTCTTCGACCAGGGTGCGCAGCAGCCGGCGGGCCGTACGGGGCGTGACGCCCAGCATCTTGCCGGCGTTCTCGGCGTCGACGATGAGGGGCTGCTCCTGGTCGCCGAGCTTGTCGGCGAGCCGGGCCAGGATCTCCAGGCCCTTCGGCTTGGCCTGAGGCTGGGCGCGCGGCGGCGTGCGGGGCGCGGGGACGAGCGCGCGGCCGTCGCGGTCGAGCGCGAAGCCCTGCGCCCGCTGGGAGCTCTGGGAGCGCGCCAGGGCGGCGCGGGCGTGGTTCTCCGCCTCGTGGGCTGTGCGGCCCATGCCGATGCCGACCTCGATGGCGAGGCCGAGCTCCTCGCGGACGCGCTCGACGAACGGCGGGGTGCGGAAGCCCTCGGTGGACGCGGTGACGGAGCCGCGCGTCGCGATGACGAGGTAGCTGTGGTCGTCGACCGGCCACACGGAGGCGTTCATCCGGTGCGCCTCCTGGAGGAGCACCCGGTGCAGGGCCAGCTTCAGCTCGTCGCGCCAGTAGCGGGGGGTGACGCGGCGCGGGGTCTCGCGCAGGGTCGGGACGTCCACCAGCACGACGACGAGCTGTGACTCCTCAAGGCGGTGGTGGGCGCCGAGGAGCGCGGCGGTCTGCAGGGAGCTGCGGATCGCGGCCCCGGTCGGCCGGACGCGGATGGTCGGGACGCCCGCCATCTCCATGCGCTCGGCGGTGGCGTGCACGCAGGTCATCGCGACGGTCGTCGCGCCGCGCCGCCAGAGCCGCTCGTGGAAGGCGGCGAGCGTGCCGGGGCCCGCGGCCTCCTCGCGCAGGTGCACCTGCTCGGTGCCGAGGCTGATCTCGGAGTAGGCCTCCTCGACCTCGGCGCGGCCGAGCACGTCGATGCTGACCCTGGCCGGGTCGAAGCGCTCGTCGAGGGAGGCCCGCAGCAGCGCGCCCTGCAGGGCGGCGCCGTTCAGCGGCACGTAGGTGGCGGGCATCGTGAGGACGCCGGCCTTGCGCGCGAAGTCGTACGGGACGGGGCTGGCGAACAGGCACACGTCCACCCCCGAGCCCAGCCGGACGACCTTGTCGGCGGCCTCCTGCTCGTCGCGGTACGCGGCGGCCACCAGCCTGCTCGGTACCGGAGTGGGGCCGTGGCCCATCAGCATGACCCGTTCCACGAGGTCATGGGGACCCACGACACCGATCGTGAGGTCGGGGGTGACCGACCCCGTGCGTGCCGCCGTCATCGGTGATCGCTCGCTTCCAATCCGGCCCCTCGGCCGGGGCGCGGCCCCGGCCACCTGCTCGCGCACGTTCCGCCCAACGGTTGACTCATGGCTTGTCGCCCCTGCCTTCTGACCCGGCACCGCAGTTCCCGTGCGATTCGCCTTCCCGCAGACCCGCCTCCCTGAAGCTGAGCGGGCCTCTTACCAGAGCCCCCGTCCGCTCCGGTGAAGCGGATGCGGGCTCTTCCTTCCAGCTGGCAGATCGGGTCAGGGCTACGTGATGTGACACCCAGACGCGAAATCGAATCAAGAGTGCGGCGAAAAAGTAACCTACGCGACCCCCTGGTCAGTAATTTGTCACCATTCGGCCAGCCTTGATCCTGCATCTTCGGATGTCCGAAGTAGAAAAACAAGACCCGAAAACACAGCGGAGGCCCCTTCCTGACGCACCTACGTACTGGAGGGACCCCTGCGGCGTCCGTTCGGTTTACAGGAAGGCCGAAATCCGGCGCACCGATCTCGCCTGCTATGGAAGGACGAGTGATCCGGCCAGAGTGGGCCCCTGGAGCCGGCCGGTGATTTTTTACCGCGTTACGGTCCGGTCCATCGGGACCGTTCCAGGCATGACTCTGCAGGTCAGAGAGTCGGTCATCGGCCGGTTAAGGACACCCTATCCGTGCCGTGCGTAACCGGCCGGTAACACACGGCACGACGGATTTGCGGTAGGTCGTTACACATCCCGTCAGGGATCAACGGGAAGTTGGTCAGACCGAGGCCACATTCGGCCGACCCCGCCCCCCGGCCGCGCAGGGCGGAGCGACGCACCGGGCACTGGGGCTCGAGTACGGGTCTCGGGGCGCGGGCGCCGGGATCGCCGTGGCGGGGCGGCCTCAGGGCGCGAATCTCAGGGCGCGCGGCGTGGGCGCCGGGATCGGCGCCCACGGAACCGTCACCGTGTCAGCCGGCCTCGCGGACGATCTCGGCGCCGAGCTGGGAGAGGCGCTCGGCCGTGTGCGCGTGGCCGCGGTCGAGGTAGTAGGCCGAGGTGATCGTGGTCTCGCCCTCCGCGGCGAGGCCGGCCAGCACGAGGGCGCTGCCGCAGCGCAGGTCGTGCGCCTCGACCTCGGCGCCGCGCAGGCCGCGCGGGCCGTTGACCTTGGCGCGGTTGCCGTCCACCTCGATGTCGGCGCCCATCTTCGCCAGCTCGCCGGCCAGCTTGAACCGGCCGTCGAAGATCCGCTCGTAGATGTAGGACGGGCCCTCGGCGAGGCAGGACACCGCCATGATCGGCGACTGGAGGTCGGTGGCGAAGCCCGGGTACTCGTCGGTGATGACGTTGATCGGGCGGAGCGTCCGGTCGCGGCGCACCTGGAGGACGGCGCCCTGCTGGTGGAACTCGACGCCCATCTGCTCCAGCTTGTCGGCCGCGACGCCGAGGTGCTCCAGCGAGGCGCCGACGAGGCTGAGGTCGCCGCCGGTGATCGCGGCGGCCATCACGAAGACGCCGGCGTCGATCCGGTCGGGCATCACGGTGTGCTCGACGGCGGTGAGCTCGTCCACGCCCTCGACCGTGATGAACCCGGTGCCGCCGCCGCTGATCCGGGCGCCCATCGCCTGGAGGATGGCGATGTTGTCCAGCACCTCGGGCTCCAGCGCCGCGTTCTTGATCAGCGTGGTGCCGTGCGCCAGCGCCGCCGCCATGATCAGGTTCTCGGTGCCGGTGTGCGAGGGGGTGTCGCAGTAGAGCGTCCCGCCGCGCAGGTCGCCGGCCTTGATGTGGATGATGCCGTCGCCGTTGTCGGCCACGTGCTCGGTGACCGTGGCGCCCATCCGCTTGAAGCCGTTGTAGTGGAAGTCGAGGTTGCGGCTTCCGAGATTGCAGCCGCCGACGCCCTCGATGACCGCCTCGCCGAGGCGGTGCAGCAGCGCCGGGACGAACAGAAACGAGCCGCGGAACCGGGACGCGATCTCGGCGGGCAGCACGGGGCTGTTCAGCGACGACGCGTCGATCACCAGCGTGCGCTCGGTCTCGTGCAGCTCGGCCTTGGCGCCGATGGCCCGCGCGAGCTCCACCGCCCGCCGGACGTCCTCGATGATCGGGACGTTGCGCAGCACGGTGCGTCCCCTGGAGGCCATCAGCGAGGCACCGATCATCGGCAGGACGGCGTTCTTCGCCCCCTGGATGAAGACCGTGCCGTGCAGCTGACGACCGCCGCGCATGCGGTAGCGAACCTCGTGGCCCATGCTCATGCCGCCTAACTTCCTCTCGGGTGCGGTTGCGTGTGCGATCCAGTTGGGAGCACGAGGGCCGAGCGTGCCTGACGGTGTCCCCCCGCTGCCGACGCGACCCCAGTAAACCATCGGGCCGGAGGTGTGGTGTCCGGCCTTGGCCCCGCGGGCGTCAGTCTGCTCGTTGAGACTTCCGGAACACGCCAAAGGTTCGCGTTCCCTGGGAAAATTCCCAGGAGGAGCCTAGGGGCGGCGGGCCCCCGCCGCCGGTGTTTCGAAGATCATCAGGGCGTGCGGGCCGCCACGACCTCGACCGGATCGCCCACCCTGAGCGTGCCGAGGACGCGCGGCACGCAGTTCTGGCCGAACTGGATGCCGCGGTCCCGGGTGCGGTAGGACGCGAGGGTCCGCAGCGGCTCGCGGCCGCGCTCGCCGGTCCGCTGGTCGGTGGTGGTGATGACGCAGCGGGTGCACGGCTTGACCATCTCGATGACGGTCTCGCCGACGCGCAGCAGGCGCACCTCGTCCTCGCCGTAGGGGCCGAGGCCCTCGACGACGAGGCTCGGGCGGAACCGGTTCATCGGGAGCGGTTCGTCCAGCCGCGCGTTGAGGTCGGCCAGGGACTCGGCGGAGATGACCAGCAGCGGGTAGCCGTCGGCGAACATGACCTCGCCGCCGCCGCGGCGCGTGGGCCGCAGGCCGGTGAAGCGCACCAGGCGGCAGTCGGCGCCGAGCAGGTCGCCGAACCAGGCCGCCGCCTCGTCGCCCTGGTCGACGCCCCGGCACTCCGACCGGTGGACGGTGACCTCCCGCACCTCGCCCTCGTCCACGGCCTTGTGGACGAGGCGCGAGGCGCCGGGAGCCTCGACCGTGAGGAGCGTCCCGTCGTAGGCCGGGCTCAGCAGCGCCATCCGGGCGTGGTCGCGCTGGGACAGGAAGCGGCCCTCCGGGGTGACCAGCATGAACTCGCGGTCGAACGGCAGGCCGCGCGCGGTCAGTTCGGCGGTGCGCAGCGCGGTCCCACCGCCGCTCTTGAGCGGGTAGGCGTTCAGCCCGGTCAGGGTCCCCTGCACGGCCCCTCCTAACCGAGGGCGGTGAGGCGGTCGAACATCGGGCCGAGGCGCTCCACGAAGCGCTCCGGGCGGCACACCTCGTCCAGGCGCTTCTCGTCCAGCGTGAGGCCCGCCTCCGCCGCGTGCGCGCGCAGCGTCTCGCGGAACGGCGTGCCGGTCTCCCACGTCTCCATGGCGGCCTTCTGGACGAGGGGGTACGCCTCGTCGTCGCGCGACATGCCCGCTTCGACCAGCTCCAGCAGGACGGTCGAGGTGTAGATGAGGCCGCCGGTCGAGTCCAGGTTCTCCCGCATGCGCGCCTCGTCAACGACGAGTCCGGACATGAGGCGGTTGGTCAGGTTCAGCATGTAGTCGAGCGCGATGGAGGCGTCCGGCAGCGCGATCCGCTCGGTGGAGGAGTGCGAGATGTCGCGCTCGTGCCAGAGCGGGATGCCCTCCAGCACCGGGACGATCTGCGCCCGCACGATCCGCGCCATCCCCGCCAGCCGCTCGGAGATGATCGGGTTCTTCTTGTGCGGCATCGCCGACGAGCCCTTCTGGCCCTTGCCGAACGGCTCCCACAGCTCCCGCACCTCGGTGCGCTGGCCGTGCCGCACCTCGAGCGCGATCGCCTCGCACACCGTCGCCATGATCGCCAGGGACGACACCCACTCGCTGATCCCGTCCCGCAGGACTACCTGCGTCGACACGTCGGCGGCCTTCAGGCCGAGCCTGCGCGCGACGTGCAGCTCGATCGCCGGGTCGATGTTGGAGTACGTCCCGACCGCGCCGGAGATCGCCATCACGCCCACGGCCTCGCGGGCGCGCCGGAGCCGGTCGCGCGAGCGGGCCATGGCGAACGCGAAGTCGGCGACGCGGTGGCCCCACACGTCGGGCTCGCCGTGGATGCCGTGCGTCCGGCCGACCCGCAGCGTGGCCCGGTGGGCGAGCGCGTGGTCGCGCAGCGTCGCGACGAGCGCGTCCGCCTTGTCGAGCAGGATGTCGGTGGCCTCGACGAGCTGGAGCGCGAGCGCCGTGTCGAGCAGGTCGGACGACGTCATGCCGAAGTGGACGTACCGGGCGGCCTCGCGGGGCTCGGTGTTGTCCGCCCACGCCGACAGGAAGGCGATCACATCGTGCTGCGTCACCGCCTCGATCGCGTGCACCGCCTCCGGCGTCGGCGGCGGCGCCTTGCGCACCGGCTCCACCACCTCCGGGGGGATCGTGCCGGCCTCGGCGTGGGCCTCGACGACGAGGACCTCCACCTGGCACCACAGCTCGTACTTGTGCGCGTCGCTCCAGACGCGTCCCATCTCCGGAAGGGTGTAGCGCTCAATCACCCGACGATTGTCCCAGGCCGGGAACCGCCGCGTCCGGCCGGGTCGCCGCGTGTTCCAATGCGAGCGCGGCGGCGATCACCAGCACGAGGGCGGCGATCTCCGCGGCGGCCAGCCAGAGGCCGAGCGGGGTGACCGCGAGCGCGGCCGCGGCGGCGCCGAGCCGGATGCGGGACGGCCCGATGCGCACGATCCGGCGGAACGCGACGTCGCCCGCCAGGTACAGCGCGACGCCGCCGGCCAGCGCGAGCGCGGGGCCGGTGTGCAGGCCGTCCCAGGCGTGCCCGACGGCCTGCCCCATGCCGGCCGCCGCGACGATGATCCCGATGACCAGCGGGATGTGGGCGTAGAAGTAGCCGAACATCGTCATCTGGGTGCGGCGCACGTCGTCCGCGGCGGTCAGCGACTCCTCGGCGCGCTCGTCGTCCCTGGCGAAGTAGCTCCACCAGACGGCGGCCGCGAGCGCCAGCCCGAGCAGCACGGCGACGACCAGGCCCGCGTCGAGGTGCGCGTGCTCGGCGCCCGCCCCGACCGCGATCACCGACTCGCCGATCGTGATCATGACGAGCAGCCCGTGCCGCTCGACGATGTGCGCGGGCTGGATGGTGAACAGCCCGCCCGGCGACACGATGTAGGGCTGCGCGATCGGGACGACCAGCGCGAGCGTCCACAGCACGTACACCCCGGGCCCGTGGTCGAGGATCCCGGCGACGATGATGAGCACCGCCGCGAGGAGGTTGGCCGGCAGCACGCGCAGGATGTGCGGATTGCCCTGCGCGTACAGCGTCACGTGGGCGAGCACCAGGACCAGGTACCCGAGGCCCCACAGGACGCCGCCGCCCTTGAACGCCGTCGGGGTGGCCAGCGCGACCATGAAGAACCCGGCCATCCCGACCAGGAGGAGCAGGCGCCGTCCCGTCGTCGTGGGGGTGAGGGTGTTCGTGAGCCAGGCGTAACCGCCGTACATCCACCACAGGACGCCGAACATCAGCACGACCTGGACCAGGCCCAGCACGTTCAGTTCCTTCACGAGGACGTGGCTGAGCTGGGTCACGGCGAAGACGAACACCAGGTCGAAGAAGAGCTCCAGCGTCGTGACGCGGTAGACCTCTTCGCCCGCGGGTTCGACCGGGGGCGCGGAAGGGGAAGCCATGCCTGACCTCGCTTGATTACTTGTTAACTTGTAATCAAGTAATCATGGCATGGAGCTCGCCTTCAGAGCTATGTCGCCGCGGTGGTGGGAGCCGCGCAGGCCGATCTTGGCCACGGCCTCGTAGGCGGCGGAGCGGGCGAGGGCGAGGTCGGGCGCGGTGCCGACCACGTTCAGGACGCGCCCGCCGTTCGCGACCGGCTGCCCCTCGCCGCCGAGCTTGGTCCCCGCGTGCAGCACGTAGGCGCCCTCCACCGCGGCGGCCTCGGCCAGGCCGGTGATCTCGTCGCCCTTCACCGGGTCGGCGGGGTAGCCCTCGGCGGCCACGACCACCGTGACGGCCGACCCCGGGTGCCATTCGAGGCGCAGGTCAGGGTCGAGCCCGCCGATCGCGCACGCCTGGAGGAGCGTGCCGAGGGGGGTGGCCAGCCGGTCCAGGACGACCTGGGTCTCCGGGTCGCCGAAGCGCGCGTTGAACTCCACCACCCGCACGCCCTTGGACGTCAGCGCGAGCCCGGCGTACAGCACGCCTACGTAAGGGGTCTCGCGGCGGCGCATCTCGTCGACCGTGGGTTGGACGACCGTCGCCATGACCTCGTCCACCAGGCCGGGCGGCGCCCAGGGCAGCGGCGTGTAGGCGCCCATGCCGCCCGTGTTCGGCCCCTCGTCGCCGTCGTAGGCGCGCTTGAAGTCCTGCGCCGGGAGCAGCGGGACTGCGTGCTGCCCGTCGCACAGCGCGAACAGGGAGACCTCGGGGCCGTCCAGGTACTCCTCGACCACGACGCGGTCGCAGGCGTCGGCGTGGCGCAGCGCCTCGTCGCGGTTCTCGGTGACGACGACGCCCTTCCCGGCCGCCAGCCCGTCGTCCTTCACCACGTACGGCGGGCCGAAGGCGTCGAGCGCCTCCTCGGCCTGCCCTGTCGACTCGCAGACCCGGGAGTCGGCGGTCGGGACCTCCGCCGCCGCCATGACCTCCTTGGCGAACGCCTTGGACGCCTCGATCTTCGCGGCGGCCCGGTCCGGACCGAAGCAGGGGATGCCGGCCTTGCGCAGGGCGTCGCCGACGCCCGCCACGAGCACGGCCTCCGGACCGACGACGACCAGGCCGACCCGGAGCCGCGTGGCCAGCTCCACCACCGCCGTGCGGTTCGTCGGATCGAGCTGGTGGTTGTCCGCGAACTCCGCCGTGCCCGGATTGCCCGGGGCGCAGTGGAGGGCGGTGACGGCAGGGTCGCGGTGCAGGGCGCAGACGAGCGCATGCTCGCGGCCACCCGATCCAAGGACGAGTACTCGCACGTCGCGAGCTTACTGGTCCGAGCCCACGCGTCGGGCGCGCATAACCCTTGCGCGGATGGGGATGCAGCGGGGTGAGGCGGCCATCACACGGGGACGTGTGAACCTCACCGATACGGGCGGCGTCCTACATATCGGCTGGTAGGCTGCGACGGGCTTGACCGCCCGCTGTCGAGGTGCGTGAAAGGAGGTGGTCGGGATGAGTCCTGGTGATACTTGCAGTTCGCCAGAGAACCCTCACAGTCCGGGCAGGACTGTCCCTCCGTCCGCCTCCATCTGGCGCCCGGCCGTCGCCCTCGCGCGCTCCCTTCGCTGACCAGCCTGGGTTGAGCGCGCGCTGCGTGCGTGGCCGGCGGGTTAGGAGCACCTCATGGCCATGACACGAGTCCGCCCCAGCCGCGCGCTCTTCAAGACGCGCGGCCGCCCCAGCGGCGTGCAGGCTCCGAACCGCGACTCCGCCGTCATCGACTGGGCCGCCTACATCGACGGCCACCGCGTCAGCACCGACACCGTCGCCGACGCCGTCCGCCTGGTGCGCGACGGCCGGCTGATCCCCGACGGCGAGAGCGCCGGCTTCGTGTGGGTCGGCCTCCACGAACCGTCCGCCGCCGAGCTGAGCGACCTCGCCGAGGTCTTCGGCCTGCACCCCCTCGCCGTCGAGGACGCCATCCACGCCCACCAGCGCCCCAAGCTCGAGCGCTACGACGACGTCCACTTCGTCGTCATGAAGACCGTCGGCTACGTCTCCAGCGGCCCCGGCGGCGCCGAGGTCGTCGAGACCGGCGAGATCATGATGTTCTGCGGCCCCGACTTCGTCGTCACCGTCCGCCACGGCGCCCACGGCGCGCTCGGACCCGTCCGCCGCCACCTCGAGAAGGACCCCGGGCGCCTCGCCCTCGGCCCCGCCGCCGTCCTGCACGCCGTCACCGACCGCGTCGTGGACGGCTACGTCGGCGTCGCCAACGCCGTCATGGAGGACATCGACGAGGTCGAGGAGGCCGTCTTCTCGCCCGAGCGCACCGACGAGTCCCGGCGCATCTACCGGCTCAAGCGCGAGGTCATCCAGCTCAAGCGCGCCGTCGGCCCGCTCGCCGGCCCGCTGCGCAGCCTGTCCGGCCGGCGCTTCGTCCCCGCCGAGATCAGGGAGTACCTCCGCGACGTCGAGGACCACCTCACCCGCGTCCGCGAGCAGGTCGAGTCCTACGACGAACTCCTCAACCCCATCCTCCACGCGCACATGACCCAGGTCACCGTCGCCGACAACAAGGACATGCGCAAGATCTCCGCCTGGGGCGCGATCTTCATGGTCCCCACCGCCATCGCGGGCGTCTACGGCATGAACTTCGACCACATGCCCGAGACCCGCTGGCAGTACGGCTACCCCATGATCCTCGCCATCATCACCCTCGCCTGCATGGCCCTCCACCGCGGCTTCCGCCGCAACGGATGGTTGTAGCTAGAAAGCCGGGGCCGCCGCTAGGAGGGCGTGCAGGCGGTCTGGGTAGTCGGTGACTATGGCGTCTGCGCCCTGGTCTATGAAGCGGGTCATGTCGGCCTCGTCGTTGACCGTCCAGACGTTGACCGGGAGGTCCAGGGTGTGGGCCTGGGCGATCAGGGCGGGGGTCGTCATCGCGTGTTCGGGGGAGACGGCCGTGGCGCCCAGGGCGAAGGCGGCGGCGACGGGGTCGGCCGGGGAGTGGCCCGCGAGCCAGCCGGTGCCGGGGGTCAGGGTCTTGCGCTCCATGAGGGCGACGCGGCCCAGCTCCGGGTAGTGGCGGCGGGCCTCGGCCAGCACGCGCCAGTCGAAGGCCAGGAGCCGGGCGCGCTCGGTGCAGCCGAAGGCCCTCAGGACGGCCGCCACCGAGGCGGTGAGGAGCTCCACCTCCTCGTCGGTCCAGGTCGGGTCCGTCTTGAGTTCGACGGAGAGCCCCACGGCCGCGGGGGCCAGGAGGGCGCACACCTCAGCGAGCGTGGGGATGCGGGTCCCGGGCATCGGGGCGGCCGGGCAGCTCATGCCCGCGTCGAGCGTCCGCAGCTGGGCGAGGGACAGCTCGCGGACGGGCTTGCCGACGTAGGGGTAGGCCGGGTCGTCCGGCCACGCGGGAGCCGTGTCGGCGAGGACGGACGGGGACAGCACCTGGTCGTGGCCGAGGACGACGACGCCGTCCGAGGACAGGCCCACGTCCAGCTCGACCGCGTCGACGCCGAGGTCGAGGGCGTGGGCGAAGCCGGGCAGGGTGTTCTCCGGACGGAGCCCACGCGCCCCCCGATGCCCGTGAACTTCGACGATGGAGATCACCGAACGAACGCTACCGTCCGTGACCGAACGCGCGGGCACAGACCCCGGCCACCACCGCAACCACGCGACAACCTCAATGGTTGCGATCGCGTCCGAAGGCAGGTTCAAGCGAAGCGAGAACCTGATCGCGAAGCGAGCCGCCAAGGCGAGACGGAGCGATGCCAGCGATCGCCCGCGTTTTTCGACGATGGAGGGCCGCCAGGCCCGAAGGAGGAGAAAGGCGCATTAAACGAGCGGCCTCAGGGAGAGGGTCTGGTCGCGGCCGGGGCCTACGCCGATGGCGGAGATCTGGGCGCCGGACATCTCCTCCAGCGCGCGGACGTACGCCTGCGCGTTCGCGGGCAGGTCCTCGAACGTCTTGGCGCCGGTGATGTCCTCCTGCCAGCCGTCCAGGTACTCCAGGACGGGCTTGGCGTGGTGGAACTCGGTCTGCGTGGTGGGCAGCTCGTCCACCCGGACGCCGTCGACCTCGTAGGCGACGCACACCGGGACCCGTTCGAGGCCGGACAGGACGTCCAGCTTCGTCAGGAAGTAGTCGGTGATGCCGTTGACGCGGGTGGCGTAGCGGGCGATGACGGCGTCGAACCAGCCGCAGCGGCGGTCGCGGCCGGTGGTCACGCCGTACTCGCCGCCGGTCGTGCGCAGGTACTCGCCCTGCTCGTCCAGCAGCTCGGTGGGGAACGGCCCGGAGCCGACGCGGGTCGTGTACGCCTTGAGGATGCCGATCACACGGGTGATCTTGGTGGGGCCGACGCCGGAACCGGCGCACGCGCCGCCCGCGGTAGGGCTGGAGGACGTCACGAACGGGTAGGTGCCGTGGTCGATGTCCAGCAGGGTGCCCTGCGCGCCCTCCAGCAGGACGACCTTGCCGTCGTCCAGCGCCTTGTTCAGCACGAGCGTGGTGTCGGCCACGAACGGCTTGAGGCGCTCGCCGTAGGCCAGGTACTCCTGGACGATCGGCCCGGTCTCGATGCGGCGGCGGTTGTAGACCTTCGTCAGGACCTGGTTCTTCTCGCGCAGGGCCAGGTCGAGCTTCTGGGTGAGGATGTTCGGGTCGAACAGGTCCTGGACGCGGATGCCCATCCGGTTGATCTTGTCGGCGTAGGTGGGGCCGATGCCGCGGCCGGTGGTGCCGATCCGGGCCTTGCCGAGGTAGCGCTCGGTGACCTTGTCGAGGGCGCGGTGGTGGGGCATGATCAGGTGCGCGTTCGCCGAGATCAGCAGGCGCTCGCAGCCGATGCCGCGGTCCCGCAGGCCGTCGATCTCCTGGAGCAGCACCGCCGGGTCGATCACCACGCCGTTGCCGATCACGGGGACGACGTCGGGCGACAGCACTCCGGACGGCAGCAGGTGCAGCGCGTAGCTCTTGTCGCCGATGACCACCGTGTGGCCGGCGTTGTTGCCACCCTGGTAGCGGACGACGTAGTCGACGTCCCCGCCGAGCAGGTCTGTCGCCTTGCCCTTGCCCTCATCTCCCCACTGGGCACCGACAAGAACGATGGCAGGCATGCCACTTTTCCTTCCCACGACGAAGGCCCCGGTCGCCGCAAGCGAAGGGGCCTCTTGCGATCAAAGCGTACCCTCAGCTGGGCGACAAGGAAACCGGAGGCGGATCCGCCCCCGGGCCGAGGTCCGGGGGCGCCGCTCGTCCGGTGACGGTCCGTCCGGCCGGGCGGGTCAGGAACCGCCCAGGGCGTCGGCCGCCTCGGCGCTGCTGTCGCGCAGGAAGGTCCGGCAGCGCTCGGCCTCGGAGTCCTCGCCGATGGCGGCGGCGGCCCGGGCGAGGGCGTGCAGGGCGCGCAGGAAGCCGCGGTTCGGCTCGTGCTCCCAGGGGATGGGGCCGTGGCCCTTCCAGCCGGCCCGGCGCAGCTGGTCGAGCCCGCGGTGGTAACCGGTGCGGGCGAACGCGTAGGAGTCGATGACGCTGCCCTTGGCGAAGGAGCGGTCGGCGAGTTCGGCCCAGGCGCCCGGGTAGTCCGGGTGGCGCGCGGCGACCTCGAACGGGTCGATGCCGTTCTCCAGGGCCGTCCGGGCCTCTTCGTTGTCCGGAAGTTCGGTCGGAGCGGGGCCGCCGAGCAGGTTCTGGGTCATGCCGGTCATGGTAAGCGGGCACCCCCGGGCGGATTCAACCGGCCGGGGTCAGGCGGGCACGGGGAGCGGCAGGCGGAAGTGCGCGGAGCCGCCGTCCCGGGTGGAGCGGGCCGCGGGCCAGCCGCTGCGGACGAACATGAGCGCCTGCCGGTTGGTGAGGATGACGTCCGCGTCGAACTCGCTGATGCCGCGCCGCCCCGCGAGCTCGGCCAGGCAGCCGACGAGGGCGCGGCCGAGGCCCCGGCGCTGCCAGGGGTCGGCGACGAGGACGGCGAGGTCGGCGCGCCAGGGCCGCCCCCGGTCGCGGACGTATTCGGCGACGCCGAGGATCTCGTCGCCGTCCAGCGCGACGAGGGCCTCGCGGTCCCAGTGGTCGAGGCCGTCCAGGAGTCCGACGTAGTGGTCCGGGATGCGGGGCGTGCCGGAGAAGAAGCGCGTGTAGAGGCTGGCGGCGGACAGCCGGTCCGACATCCGCTGGACGCGGTCGCGGTCGGTGACGCCGTACGGGCGGATCCGGACGTCGTCCAGGGTCGCGTCAATGCGAGCGGCGCCGCGCACATCGAGTTGCTTCACGCAACTTATTGGACCGCATAAAGTTGTGTGAAGCAACCTCCTTCGCGCGCCGCCGCGGCGGCCGGATCTCGTCAGGGAGGCGGGCGGCGGCCGAGGAAGGCCACGAGGCGCTCGCCGGGCGAGGCCTGCGGAGCGGGCTCGACCGGTTCTTCGAACAGCGGGCGGCGCCCGCCCGGCGGGACCAGAGTTCCCGCCACGTCCAGCAGATCCAGGGCCAGGCCTGGAGGGACGGGCCGCCTCGCGCCGGTCGCCTGCGCGACGTCCCAGCCGTGCACGGCCGCTTCGAGCGCACCCGCCCCCGCCACCAGCCCGTCCGGGATGCGCAGGTCGCCGATCGCCGCCGCCCGGCCGGGGCAGCCGGCGGCCGCTCTGGCGCTGCGGAGCACGCGGACCGCGCGCACGCGCAGCGCCGACACCGGGTCGCGGACCGGGTCGACGGCGATGGGACGGAGGCCGACCCGTCCCGCGGACAGTCCCTCGTGCACCGCGGCGAGGGAGTCGCCGACGTGCAGCAGCAGCATCTGGAGGTCCCAACCCGCGCACGGCGTCCGGCGCGTGAGCATCGCCCGCGTGACGGGCTGGACGGCGGTCAGCAGGAAGCAGATCGAGCGTTCCAGCCCGTCCGCGCTCCACGGGAGGGGCGTGTTCGAGGAAGGGGGTGTGTACGCGCCTGCCGCTTCGAGCATTCGGCTCCTCCGCTCGGTGTGACGGTCACCGGGACAGACCGCCGCCGCGCGGAGAATTCATCGGCTGCCGCGCCCGATTCGATATTCACCGGCACCGAAAAAGCGAAACGTCGGCCTTTATGAGGAAAGGCGCACGATTCGAAGGAATGGTGGGCGGCAGCGCCGCGCCGTTCAGGCGCTCGGGCCGGGCCGGGGATCGACGTCGGCGGGGCCGAGATGCGCGCCGCAGGAGCCGCAGGTGAACCGGGGGGTCAGCGAGCCGTCGCAGCCGCGATGGCCGATCAGCAGCGGCGGGCCGTCGGGGGCGTAGTGGCGGTCGCCCCACATCATCAGGGTCATGACCGCGGGCCACAGCTCCACGCCCTTGCGGGTCAGCCGGTACTCGTGCCGCTCCGGCCGCCGCTGGTAGGGGACGCGGCGCATGATGCCCTCGTCGCAGAGCCGGTTGAGCCGGTCGGTGAGGACGTTGCGGGCCACGCCGAGCGCGTCCTGGAAGTCGTCGAAGCGACGCACGCCCTGGAAGGCGCTGCGGATCACCAGCATCGTCCAGCGGTCGCCCACGACCTCCAGCGAGCGGGCGACCGAGCAGTTCTGCGACTCGTACGTGCGGGGCAGTGCCACGCTTCCGACACTACCCGCGTTTCGTCAGGCAACGGGCGCGGCCGGGGACCGCGCGGCCCCCGGCCCGCTCCCCTACTTCAGCTTCTTGCCGGCGGACTGGAGGTTCTCGGCGGCCTCGACGATGCGGGCGGCCATCGCGGTCTCCGCGGCCTTGCCCCACGAGCGCGGGTCGTACTGCTTCTTGTTGCCGACCTCGCCGTCGACCTTCAGCACGCCGTCGTAGTTGCGGAACATGTGCTCGGCGACCGGACGGGTGAACGCGTACTGGGTGTCGGTGTCGATGTTCATCTTGATGACGCCGTACGACACCGCCTCCCGGATCTCCTCCAGCGTGGAGCCGGAACCGCCGTGGAAGACCAGGTCGAACGGCCTGTCCTTGCCGTACTTGGCGCCGACCGCGTCCTGGATCTCCTTGAGCACCTCGGGACGCAGCTTGACCGAGCCCGGCTTGTACACGCCGTGCACGTTCCCGAACGTCGCGGCCAGGATGTAGCGGCCCTTCTCGCCCACGCCGACGGCCTCGGCGGTCGCGATGGCGTCGCCGGGCGTCGTGTACAGCTTCTCGTTGATCTCGTTGGCGACGCCGTCCTCCTCGCCGCCGACGACGCCGATCTCCATCTCCATGATGATCCGGGCCTTGGCGCACTCCTCCAGCAGCTCGGCCGCGATCTGCAGGTTCTCGTGCAGCTCGACGGCGGACCCGTCCCACATGTGCGACTGGAACAGCGGGTCCTCGCCGCGCGCCACCCGCTCCTGGGAGATCTTCACCAGCGGCCGCATGAAGCCGTCCAGCTTGTCCTTCGGGCAGTGGTCGGTGTGCAGGGCGATGTTCACCGGGTACTTGGCCGCCACGACCCGGGCGTACTCCGCCAGCGCGGTCGCGCCCGTGACCATGTCCTTCACCGTGGAGCCGGACAGGTACTCGGCGCCGCCGGTGGACACCTGCACGATTCCGTCGCTCTCGGCCTCCGCGAACCCGCGCAGCGCGGCGTTCAGCGTCTGGCTGGACGTCACGTTGATCGCGGGGAAGGCGAAGCCGTCGCGCTTGGCACGGTCGAGCATCTCCGCGTAGACCTCGGGCGTTGCGATGGGCATTGTCAGCGTCCTTTCATACGCAGGGTGCCGCCGGGCATCCGGCCGGGCGGTAGCTCCCGGACATGCGCGTACCCAGTGAGTGCCCAGGTCACGCGGTTTCCGGTTCGGGCATGCCGTCCGCGCTCAGTATCCCGCCTTATGGGAGCGCGGGGAAAGGTACGCTCGCGGTGTGGATCTCACTGCCCTTCCCCTTGACATCATGGAGTGGCTGCACCCCACCGCGTGGCTGCAGCTCTTCGGCACGTTCGCGACGGTCGGCGTGCTCGCCATCATCTTCGCGGAGACCGGCCTGCTGATCGGCTGCATCCTTCCGGGCGACTCGCTCCTGTTCACGGCGGGGATCCTCACGGCGGTCTCCACCGTCAACGGGCAGGAGTTCCAGCCGCTGTCGCTGCCCTGGCTGCTGGTCGGCGGCCCGGTGGCGGCGATCGCCGGCGCCCAGCTCGGCCACTTCCTCGGCGCCCGGTACGGCCGCAAGCTCTTCGACCGGCCCGACTCCCGGATCTTCAAGCAGGAGTGGGTGGAGAAGGCCGAGTACTACTTCAACCGGTTCGGCCCCGCCAAGGCCGTGGTGCTCGCCCGGTTCATCCCGATTGTCCGGACTTTCCTGAACCCGCTCGCCGGGACGCTCGGCATGGACGCGAAGAAGTTCTTCGTCTGGAACGCGATCGGCGGCATCGTCTGGACGGACGCGCTGTTCCTCCTCGGGCACTTCCTCGGGTCCGAAGTGCCCGACATTGAGAAGTACATCCTCCCGGGCGTAGCGGTCATCCTGGTCCTTTCGGTCATTCCGATCATTCGGGAGGTCCTGAAGGGGCGCAAAGCGGACCACGGTCCGAATAAGAATGGTCCGGAAGAGTCCCGTCCGTCGCTCAGCGGTGACAGTTATCGCTAACCTCCCCATGTGGGACGTCACCGGTCGGACCCTAGGGGTCTCGCGCGCATACTGATCGCGGCCTTGGCCGTGATGGCCGCCTTGGCCCTGCTCATCGTCGGGGGCATGGCGCTCGTCAACGCGGTAATGAGCGAACCCGACAAGAAGGGCCCGGCAACGGGCGCCTCGCCGTCGGGCGACGGCGGGCGGACGACTCCGAGCAGCAGCGAGACCAAGACCTCGCCCACGGCGGCGCTCCCGCTGGTGATCCGCGTGACCGGCCAGCCCACGAAGGTCGTCGTCCGCGTCGCCGACGCGGGCGGCAAGGTCCTCGCCAACGGCCCCCTCAACACCGGCGACACCCTCCAGTTCAAGGAGTCGCCCCTGCAGGTCGTCGCCTCCAACGGCGGCGCCGTCCAGGTCGTGATCTACGGCAAGGTCCAGCCGCGCATGGTCAACGGGCAGCGCGGCGAGTGGTTCGTCAAGGCCCGCTAGCCGATGCCCAGGTCCGCGACGTCATAGGGGTGCCGGTACTCCAGGCCCTCCTCGGCGATCCGGCCGGCGGCGCCGCGCTCCAGGATCGTCGCGACCGCGACCACCTCCGCCCCGGCCTCGCGGAGCGCCTCCACCGCGGTGAGGACGGAGCCGCCCGTGGTCGAGGTGTCCTCCACCGCGAGGACGCGGCGACCCGCCACGTCCGGCCCCTCGATCCGCCGCTGAAGCCCGTGGGCCTTGCCCGCCTTGCGGACGACGAACGCGTCCAGCCCCCTCCCGCGTGCCGCCGCCGCGTGCAGCATCGCGGTCGCCACCGGGTCGGCCCCGAGCGTGAGCCCGCCGACGGCGTCGTAGTCCAGGTCGGCGGTCTCGTCCAGCATGACCCGGCCCACCAGTGGGGCCGCGGCCCCGTCCAGCGTCACCCGGCGGAGGTCCACGTACCAGGACGCGCGCTTGCCCGAGGACAGCACGAAGTCCCCGTGCACCACGGCCTTGTCCTTGATCTTCTGCAGCAGCTCATCACGATCGCTCACGTGCAGAACCCTATTCACCCTGCGTACGCGCCCCGGCCCCGGCGTGTACGGTTCGCGGGGTGACACCCGGAACCGTCGTCCTGCTGCACGCCCCCGGCGCCACCGCGGCCTCCTGGGGCGACCTGCCCGAGATGCTCCGCTCGTACGGCCTGGACGTGGTCGCCCCGGACGTCCCGGACGCCGCCGGCCCCCGCTACATCGCCCGCGTGTCGCTGACCATCACCGCGACCGACCCGGTCGCCCCGCTCGTCCTGGTGGCGCACGGCGCCGCGGGCCCCCTGCTGCCGGGCATCTCCCTCGCCCAGCGCGCCGCCCACCGCCCCGTCGGCGCCTACGTCTTCGTCGACGCCGACCTCCCCCGCCCGGCCCGGCACGACCACGACGCCCCCCAGGAAGACCTCCCCACGGCCCCAGATTGGCCCGAGGCGCCCTGCGGCTACCTCCGCACCCATTCGGACCGCTCCGCCTCCTCCGACCACGACCAGGCCGTCAGAGAGGCCCACCTACGCGCCTGGCCCACAACCGAGCACGAGCCCCCCACGGCAGTAGCCCAATCCCTAAGCGAACTGATAACCAGGCTGTAATTCCCTGGGGGTCGCCCCCCTGGGAAGACACAGCTACCCCTGGGATTTCAAGAGGTCGTCCAGCAGGGCGTCGTAGTCGTCTTCGCTTCGGCCCAGGTCTATGCGGGCGCGGTAGCGGAGGCGTAGGAGGGCCTCGAGGCTGTCTTCGGCGAGGGCTACGTCGTCCAGGCCCGGGGTCAGGGAGTCGGCTTCGGGGGGCGGGCCCTCGTCGGGGCCGCCGCCTATGCCGGTGCCCACCGCGCGGTCGCGGAGGGCCAGGACGACGTCGGCACCGCTGGTGGCCCATTCGTGGGCGCCGGTCGCGTCGCCCTGGGCGTAGAGCACCTCGGCGACGGCCCGGTACACCTCGGGGTCGCGCGGCCTGTCGGCGCGGATCTGCTCGACCAGGGTGCGGGCCTCGTCGGCGCGGCCCAGTTCGAAGAGCGCGTCGGCGAGGTAGGCGCGCGGGTCGCCGTAGGTCTCGCCGCCGTCGTCCATGGCCTGGCGGTACAGCTCGGCGGCCCTGGCGTGGTCGCCGGCGTGCTGCCACTGCTCGCCCGCGCGCAGCAGGACGTTGGCGCGTGACACTCCGCCGGACACCGACTCGGCCAGCTCGGACAGCCGGCGGGCCGCCGAGATGTGATCGCCGGTGCGCAGGGTGTCGAACTCCAGATCGTCGAGATCGTCTTCCGTCACATGCGTCACGGTTCAACGCTACCCGGCACCGCCCGGCCGAAGCGGGCGAATCGATGATGATCGTGGAATACCGGTGCTAATGAGCGTCCGGTCACCTGCGTGAACGTTCGAGCGCGTCCCAGAAGCCCCGGCGCAGGGCGTGGCGCACCTCGTCGTGCAGGAGGAAGTCGATGGGCAGGGAGGAGCCCTGCAGGAGCCTGGCCTCGAGATCGGACGGCATGCGCGGCTTGCGGGCGAGGACGGCCTCCAGCCACAGCGCGGGGGCGTCCCTTGCCACGGACTCACCGAAGTCTTGGCCCTCCTGGTGGGCGGCCTTGACGGCGTCCGAGAGGGTGGGCGTCTGCTGCACCGGGAGGGGCGAGATCTGCTGCGGGCCGGTGTAGGGGCCGTGCTGCTGGCCGCCGGACTGCATGGTCTGCGACTGGAGGGTCTGCGGGGGCGGCGGCGGGGAGGGCGCCGGGACGGGCGAGGAGGAGTACTGCGGGCCGAGGCCCGGTGGGGGTGCGGACGGGGCCGGGGCGTGCGTCGAGGACGGTCCCGCGGTCGGGGCGGGCTGCGGCGGGAGCGGCTGCCCGCCCGTGCCGTAGGGCGATCCGGAGAGCGGGCCGCCCGCGCCGCCGGGCAGCGGCATGGGGCCGGTGCCGACGCCGGGGCCGGGACCGGGCCCGGGACCGCCGGGCGACGCGGATCCGCCCAGCCCGCCGGTCATGGCGGGGCCGAGGTCGCGGACGGCAGGGGCCGGGGTCGAGGGCGGGACGCTCAGCGGGGACGCGGGAGGCGGCCCGTTGCTCGACGTCGTCTGGAGCGGGCCGAGCGAGCCCGCGTGCCCGTTCGTGCCGCCGTGCCCGTTGGACAGCGGGCTCGTCCCGAGCGAGGAGCCCGCGTCGGCGCCGGCGAGCAGGTTGACGTAGGGGCGCAGGTGGCCGGAGCCGATCTCGATGAGGTCGTCGCACTCCTGGCGCAGGACGCGGGAGATCGTCCAGTTGCCGTCGACGGCGACGTGCACGATCGTGACGCGGACGCCGAGGTCCTGGGCGTCCGCGACGACCTGCGCGAGGTCCTCGTCGCCGCTCACCACGACGGCGTCGGCGAGCGCGGAGTTGCGGGCCAGCGTCATCAGGTCGCGGTGGATCTCGGCGTCGACGCCCTCGCGGCGGCCGGGGCGGATCCGCCCGAGCCGCAGCTTGAGGCCGGGCAGGTCGGCGAGCGCGTCGTGCTCGGGGGTGCGGCGCCCCTCGACCGTCGCCTCGTACCAGTAGCAGCGCAGCAACGGCATGCCGGTGCGCTCCCTGGCGAGGTTGCCGAGGAGTTGCAGGAGGCCGCCGAAGTCCCAGGAGACGGTCTCGCGATGGCGCGTGCCGTGTACCGCCATGGCACCGTCCGCCAGCAGGTAGCCGGCGTCCACGAACAGCGCGCAGCGATCCATGCGGCACCGTCCTTCCTCAACACGGGAGTTCACAGCGTGCCCACTCCGGCGTAACGACCCCTGGCGCTTATAGCGTAGTGAAGCCCGTCTGCCCGGTAGGCCGTTACGGCGATTCGCCACTCTTTCATGGCAAGCCGCCGGTTGGCGACTCCCCGGTAACAAGGATTCGGGGGCCGCGGCGGACGCTACCAGCCCTTTAGGCCCCGTCCGGCTCTTCCGGAGGATCTTTACGGGAAGAATCAGGTGGCGGGTTCAGCGGGGACGTGCCCGCGACCCCCGCTTCAACTCCCCGTGGCGGCCGTGAAAGGGCGCGGTGCCCGGTGGACGGGGCGGTGCCATTGGCTGGTGCGGTGCCATATGAAGCGGGTCTCGCAGTCCGGCATGTCGATGTCGAAGCGGACGCGTACTTCGGTGTGCGTCAGCGGAACCCGCATTTCGATGTGGACCAGCAGGCCTCCCGGGGTCTCTTGCATCTTCACAGGGGCGGGCGGTGTCGGACGGGGCACGGAGGGCTCGTCCTCGGGTGGGGCGGCGTGGGGACGGGGCTCGGGCCGCGGTTTCGGCGCCGGGCGGGACGGCCTGATCCGGGGCGCGGCCGCCACCGCCCGGACGAACACGTGGGGCGCGGCCTGCTGCTTCGCGGCGGGGGCCTTGGCCGCGGGCGGCGCCGCGGCGGGGGGCCTGGGGGCGGCCGGCCCGGCGGCGGGCGGCGGTGCGGGCCGGACGCGCGAGGGCTGCTCGCCGGACACGAGCGCCAGACCGAGCGCCGCCGCTCCGGCGACGGCCACCGCGGCGGCGGCGAACATCCGCTGCCGCCGGGGCGAGCGCCACGACCACGGGAACAGCCCGCCTCTGGGCGGCAGATAGGCGGTGCTCGCCGAGCCGAGGACGAGCGGGCCGACGAGGTCGCGCAGCGCCGTGTTCACCTGCGCGAGCTCCCCGTGGAGGCCCCTGCAGCGCTTGCAGCGGCCCAGGTGCCGCTTGACCCTTCGGGAGTCGCGGTGGGGGAGGACGTCCCTCACGTAGTCGCCGAGCTTGGCCAGGACGGGACGGCACCCGTCCTCGGCTTCGAGTTCCTCCAGACGCATCCGGAGGTAGGCCTGCCGCAGCCCGTCGCGGGCCCGGCGGGCGAGGGCGGCGGCGTCGACCGCGTCCAGGCCGAGGATCGGGGCGACCTCGGCGGGCTTCGCGTCCTCGACCTCGGTGTACCAGAGCGCGGTCTGCCAGCGTTCGGGCAGCGTGAGGAACGCGCGCGCGACCGCCGAACGCTCGAACTCCTCGGCCGCGGGGTCGTCGAAGAGCTCCCCGGTGTCATGCGCCCCGGTGTCGCCCGTGCGGTGGGCGTGCCGGCCCGCCCGCTGCCGGTCGAGCGCGGCCCGCCGCACGGCCGTGAGGAGGTAGGGCCGGAAACCGGAATCGGGGCCGCCGCCGAGCTTCAGCACCGCGAGGACCTTGGCGAAGGCGTCATGGACGGCGGCGTCGGCGGCGTCGCGCCCGGCCAGTTGGGAGGCGAGCCTGCGGGCGGCCGGCAGGTGCCTCTCGTAGAGGGTCTCGTAGGCGGCGTCGTCGCCCGCGCGGATCCGGCAGATGAGCGCGTCGTCGCCGGCCTCGGGGTCACCGGGCCTGGCCGCGTCCTCTCCTCGCTCCATGCTTGCTCATTGTGACTGATTGACCACTTGTTGTCGCTCGGTTTGGTCACAGATATCAGAGCGAGTTGCTTCTTGGCCGGGACGCGACGCCGTCAGGGGAGTGCGGAGGGCATGCCGGGCCGGGCCGTCCGCGCGGCGACGCGTCTGCTCCGGCGAGGCTGGTGGAGACGCGGCCGCGCGTTCACGTGATGTCGGTACGCCCCATTTCGGACAACGTTCCGGTCTCCCCCGGCGTCTCCCAGCGCACGCCGCAGTCGCGTCCGGACAGTTCGACGGTGGCGATGGCGTTGTCGAACCAGGGGCCGTCCGTCATCCGCCACCGGATCGGCGGGGCGGGCACCTTCGCCGACCTCGCCAGCGCGCGGAACGGCCGGCCGGCGGCCCGCGAGTGGGCGATGCGGTTCGCCCACCGGAACTTGCCCTCCAGGGGGTTGCGCAGGGGCGAGCAGACGACCTGGGTGATCTTCGACTGCGTGGCGGGCCTGGTGATCCGCGCCAGGTAGGAGTAGTGGATGTCGCCGGACAGGAACGAGATGCTGGCGGGCGCGGGGCCCCGCTCCCCCCGCCCGACGGCGACGACCCCGGCGGCGACCTTGCGGAACGAGCTCTCGAAGGCGGCCCAGTGCTCCAGGTCGGCGGCCTGGCGGATCTTCTCGCCGAGCGCGGCGGCACGCTTCCCCCATGCGCCGCCCGCGAGGGCCTCGTTCCACGACTCGGCGTGGTGGATCGCCATGGGCAGCAGGTAGGGGAGCGAGCTGGCGATGAGCAGGTGGTCCATGCCGCCCTGGCACTGGCCGTCCAGCCAGTCGAACTCGTCGTCGTCGAGCATGCCGCGCCGGTCGGCGGTGAGCAGGCGGGAGCAGCGGCTGTCGACGACGATCAGGCGGGTGCCGCCCCAGTCGTGGGCGTAGCTCCAGCGCATGGTCTCGGGCTGCTTGTCGGCCTTCTCGGCGAACTCGTCCAGGACGGCGCCCGCGTCGCCGGTGCCGTCCGAGGCCGCGCGGACGGACTTGAACACCAGATCGGAGGCCCGCTCCTGCGGCGACATGTTCCCGAGGTGCTGGTAGATCCAGTAAGACCCGATGCCGCCCGTGATGCGGGCCTTCCACCAGGGCTGCGACCACATCTGCCGGCGCCACGTGTACGAGGTGTTCCAGTCGTCCCGGATGTCGTGGTCGTCGAAGATCGTGAACGTGGGGACGGTGGACAGCAGCCACCGCACGGCCGTGTCGTCGTGCCAGGCGAGCTTGTAGAGCTGCGTGTAGTCCTCGAAGTCGGCGACCTCGTCGTCCGGGGGCGAGCCCGGGGCGCGGCGGCCGCTGATGAACTCGCGCATCTGGGGGGTCAGCTCGTCGGCGTACACCTGGTCGCCGACCATGAGCAGGACGTCCGGCCACTCGACGTCGTCCCCGCCGGTCCGGAGCCTCTCCGCGAACGCGGTGAGGGCGTCGTGCCCGTACTCCTCCACGGTGCCGGGCGAGCGGCGGCAGGAGCCGAAGGAGATGCGGAGCAGGCCGTGCTCGCGCAGCGTCCTGATGCTGGACGGGGGGAGCCCGGAGCCGGCCTCGGGCCAGACGGTCTCGCCGTCCGCCTCCACCTCGTACGGGATCCGCGCCCCCGGCGCGAGCCCGTCGATCTCGACGATGGCGTAGTGGTGGCCGTGCGCCGTGAAGGTGCGGGCGGCGGCGTCCACCCCCTGCTCCCGGTTGACGACCCTGACCTCGCACGGACGGTCGGTCTCCACCCAGATCGTCGCGGTGTGGTGACTCACGTGCCGGAGGTGGGGGCCGAGTACCAAAGCGGTCATAGAAGGCTCTCTAGCGGACATGCGCCCGGTGTGTCCACCTCGCGGCCCGGTGACATGTCGTGCACCACCGGGCCGCGATACCGGCGATCTCCCGCCGGGACAGGAGGTCAGCGCGCCCCCAGGACCTCCTTCTCCTTCTCGGGGTCGAGACCGAGCACCGGACGGTCGGAACGCTGCGGGGCCGTGCCGCCGATCGACCGGAGCCACTCCCAGGTGTCCGCGACCGTCTCCCGGACGGGCCGGCAACGCAGCCCAGCGGACAGGGCCTTGGTGACGTCGCCTCTGTGGAGGGTGTCGTAGTCCTCGCCGGGCGGGAGCCAGACGGGGAGGTCCATCCACGGCCGTATGCCCGCTGCCAGGATCCTCTCCGGGGCCGTCCAGACGAGCTTCGCGTCCGAGCCGGTCACCTCGACGCAGGCTTGGAGCAGCTCGGCCATCGTCGTGTGGCCGGGTGGGCTGACGAGGTCGTAGGGGCCGCCGAGCCCGTGCTCGACGGCGTCCAGAGTCCACGCGGCGAGGTCCCTGGCGTCGATGTACTGCAGGCCCGCGTCCCGCGGGCCGGGCGCGAGGACGTCGCCTCCCCGCGCCATGCGCGTCAGCCACCAGGGCAGCCGTCCGATGTTCTCGTAGGGGCCGAGGATGAGACCCGCCCGCACCAGGAGCGCGCCGTCCTCGAACACGTCGAGCGCCGCCAGTTCCCCGCCGCGCTTCGCCGCCGCGTAGTCGACGTCGCCGCCGTCGTCCGAGGAGCCGTCCACCACCTCGGCTTCCTCCCCGAGCCCGGCCGGCTCGGGGAACCGGTACACCGAGCGGCTGGAGATGTAGACGTACCGTCCGGCACGGCCGCCGAGCAGGCGCGCGGTGTCGCGGACGGCGGTCGGCGCCCCGGACCAGGTGTCGACGACGGCGTCCCATTCGCCGTCTTCCAGGGCCTGGAGACCGCCCTCGGCGATGCGGTCACCGTGCAATGACCGGACTCCCTGGGGCGGCTCATGGCGCCCCCTGTGGAAGACCGTGACGTCCCAGCCGCGGGCGAGGGCCTCCTCGGTGATGGCCCGTCCGACGAACTCCGTCCCGCCCAGCATCAGAAGCCTCATGGGAGAACTCTGCCTTCTGTACGTTCTGTACGGAACGGCTGCACGCTCACAGCGTAAACAGCCCGGCCGAACCCCCTTCGCGAAGTTTCCTCCCCGCGGGTGTCGAAATCGGCCGGGCCCGAGTGTCGACAGGGAGAGAGGTGAACGGGCGAAGGAGGGGACATGGACGCGGACGCGCGCCGCTGGACGGTGCTGGGGCTGCTGTGCGCGGCGAACTTCATGGTGATCCTGGATTCGCAGATCGTGCTCCTGGCGCTGCCGTCGATCGAGCGCGACCTCGGGTTCACCGGCGGCGGCGCGCAGTGGGTGCTGAGCGCCTACCTGCTCGGGTTCGGGGGGCTGCTGCTGCTCGGCGGGCGGATGGCCGACCTGGCCGGACGGCGCCGGACCTTCCTCGCCGGGACGGCCCTGTTCCTCGTGGCCTCGCTGCTGTGCGGGTCGGCCTGGAGCGGCGGGATGCTCGTCGCCGCGCGCGTCGCGCAGGGAGTGTCGGCTGCGCTGATGGCGCCGAGCGCGCTGTCGATCGTGGTCGCGGCGTTCCCCGAGGGGCCGGAGCGGAACCGGGCGATCGCCGTGTGGGCCAGTGTCGGAGGGTTCGGCGCCACGGCGGCGCTGCTGATCGGCGGTCCGCTCACGGACGGGCCCGGCTGGCGGTCGATCTTCTTCCTGAACGTCCCCGTCGCGGTGCTCCTGCTCGCCCTCGGCCCGGTCCTGCTCGAGGAGAGCCGGGGCGCGGCGCGCCGTGCCTACGATCCTGTGGGCGCGCTGACCGTGACGCTGGCGGTGTCGGCCGCGGTGTACGGGGTCGTCCGGATCCCCGAGGCGGGCTGGGCGAGCGCGTGGACGGCCGGGGCGCTGGCGGTGGCGGTCGCCGCGGGGGCGGTGTTCGTGCTGGCCGAGTCGCGGTCGGCGGCTCCGCTCGTCCCGCTGCGCACGTTCCGCTCCCGGCGGCTGACCGGCGGGAACGCGGTCACGCTGGCGGCGGCGATGGCGGTCGTCGGGACCTCGCTCGCGATGTCGCGGTACGCGCAGGGCGTCCTCGGCTACTCGCCGCTCGCGTTCGGATTCGCCGCGGCGGCGCTGCCGGTGGCGGCGGTCGCCGGCTCCTTCGCGGCGCAGGCGGCGCTCCGGCGGATCACCGTGCGTGCGGTCGCGCCGTTGAGCCTGGCGCTCATGGCGGCCGGGTGCCTCGCGCCGGCCCGGCTGCCGGCCGGCGGCTACGCGACCGGCCTGCTGCCCGGCCTGGCACTTCTCGGGTTCGGGCTGGGGGCGTCCGGGGTGGCCGGGTCGGTCGCCGCCCTGGCCGGGGCCGCGGACGGTGACGCGGGCCTGGCCTCCGGGATCAACACGGCGGCGTTCCAGCTCGGCGGCGCGGTCGGCGCGGCCGTCGCGACCACCGCCCTCCTGTCCTGGACGGACGGGACGGGCCCCGCCGCCGGATACCGCGCGGCGTTCGACGTCTCGGCCGGGATCGCGCTGGCGGGCGCCGTGGCCGCGGTCGCGCTGCTCAAGGCTCCGGCCCGGCGACGAGTTCCGGAGCCGGTGAAGGTCACAACCTGATAGGAGGAGGAACGATGCGGTACCTGATGATGATCTGCGGAGTCGAGGGAGCGGAGCTGCCGGCGGACGAGCAGGCGGCGATGCGGGCCGACACCGAGGCGTGGGTGAAGGAGATGGACGGCCGCGGCGTCCGGAAGATCGGCGACCGGTTGCGCCCCACCGACACCGCGACGACCGTTCGTGTTCGGGACGGCGAGACGCTGCTGGCGGACGGGCCGTTCGCCGAGACCAAGGAGCAGATCCTCGGCTTCGACCTGATCGAGTGCGCCGACCTGGAGGAGGCGGTCGAGGTCGCGTCCCGGCACCCGTCGGCGCGGTACGGCTCGATCGAGGTGCGGCCCCTGTGGCCGTTCGAGGAGGACTGACGGAGGCGGGAGACGCGGTCGCGGCGGCCTTCCGCGAGGAGTGGGGCCGGGTTGTCGCGACCCTCATCCGAATGACGGGCGACTGGGACCTCGCCGAGGAGTGCGCCCAGGAGGCGTTCGCGCGCGCCCTCGAACGCTGGCCGCTCGACGGGGTGCCGCGCCGGCCGGGCGCGTGGCTGACCACGACGGCCCGCAACCACGCGCTGAACCGGATCCGTCGCGGCGCCACGGAGACCGCGAAGCTGAGGGAGCTGGGGACGATGCAGGCTCCGCAGGAGCCGCCCGAGCGGGACGGCCTGCCCGACGACCGGCTCCGGCTGGTCTTCACCTGCTGCCATCCGGCGCTGCCGGTCGAGGCGCGGGTGGCGCTCACGCTGCGCACGGTCCTCGGCCTGACGACCGGGGAGATCGCGCGGGCGTTCCTGGTCGCCGAGCCCGCGATGGCGCAGCGGCTCGTCCGGGCCAAGCGCAAGATCCGCGAGGCGGGCATCCCGTACCGGGTGCCGCCCCCGCACCTGCTGCGCGAGCGCACCGCGTCCGTCCTGGGCGTGGTGTACCTGCTGTTCAACGAGGGGTACGCGGCGACCGAGGGCGCCGACCCGGTGCGCGCCGGCCTCTGCGCCGAGGCGATCCGCCTGGCCCGCCTCCTCCACGACCTGGCGCCCGGCGATCCGGAGGTCGCGGGGCTCCTCGCGCTCCTGCTGCTCCAGCACTCCCGGCACGCCGCCAGGACCGACGAGTCCGGCGACCTGGTCGCCCTGGACGAGCAGGACCGCCGCCGCTGGGACCACGCGGCGGTCAACGAGGGCGTCGCGCTCGTGAACGAGGCCCTCCGGCGCGGCGAGCCCGGCCCCTACCAGGTGCAGGCGGCCATCGCCGCGTGCCACGCCACCGCCCGCACGGCGGCCGAGACGGACTGGCCGCAGATCGCCGCCCTCTACGGACGGCTCGAAGGGATGAGCCCCGGGCCCGTCGTCCGGCTCAACCGCGCCGTCGCGGTGGCGATGGCGGACGGCCCCCTGGCGGGCCTGGCCTTGGTCGACCGCATCGAGGGCCTGGACGGCTACCACCTGCTCCACGCCACCCGGGCGGATCTCCTGCGCCGCCTCGGCCGGACGGGCGAGGCGGCCGAGGCCTACCGCAAGGCCCTGGCCCTGGCGCGCACCGAGGCCGACCGGCGCTACCTGGCGCGCCGCCTCGCCGAGGTCCGGCGCCCGGACTGACGGTTGCGGACGACCCCGAACCGGCGGCGCGGAAGGAGCCGATTCGGGGGAGAGAGCCTTGCACCGAGCCTGACCGGTGGTCATATCGGGTGGTATTTATACCCCATTCATGATTGTCGCGGGAAATTTACTGATTGGTGTTGCTGGCGGCAAAGTTCTGGCTATGGTCGAGTCCTTGCAACTCTCATGCAACTCTCATGCGGGTGGGGAAAAGGGCTTGGGCATTGACGAGTGCCTCGCGTCGATGATGACCATTCCGGGGGCGCGCCGGGTCACGCTGGTCGACTGCGCCAGCGGGCTCGCGGTGGCGGCGGCAGGCCGGGAGGACGTCGTCGACCAGCACGAAGACGCGGCAGGGGCGACCGATGTGGTGCGAGCGGTGCTGGCGACGCCGGCGCTCAGCGCCACCGCGGCGGGAGACGACGTCGAGGAGATCATCGTTTGCGGAACGGGCGGATATCACCTGTTGGCCCTTACGGGCGCGAATCTCGACGGTCATCTATTCGTCCATTTACTGCTCGACCGGGAAAAGGGGAACATCGCGCTCGCCCGGCTGCGCATGCGCGACCTCGTCGGCGAGATCGCGGGCGGATGACATGGCGCAGGCGAATCACGTGGCACGGACGAATGACTTGGCGCGGGCGAATCACGTGGCGCGGACGAACGGCGTGGCGCGGGCGAATGACACAGTGCAGGCGAACGGCGTGGCGCGGGCGAACGCGGGATGGGTCGGCGGCGTGCTGGCCGCCCTGGAGCGGGAGAAGGCCACCGGCATCCTCCGGGTGGGCGGCGACGGAGCGTTCCACGTCGACCGCGGAGCCGTCACCCGCGCGGAGAGCCGGCACGCGCCGGAACCCGGCGCGGCGCCGGGCGGCCCGGACCCGGAGCTCTCGGCACTGCTCGCGACCTTCGACGCCGCCTGCCTCCTCCTCGCCTCCGACGCCGAGCCGGTGTTCACCGAGGGACCGCCGAGCGGCGGCCCCGGGAAGATCACCGTGGCGACGCTCGTCCACGAGCAGCGCCGCCGCCGCGCCCTCCTCGACGCCGCCTGGCCCGACGCGAGCGTGGACACCGCGCCGGTCGTGCCGGTCCGGCGCGTCGGGCGGCAGCGCGTCATCCTGACCGGCGTCCAGGCGGAGATCCTGCTCAACGCCGACGGGGTGCGCACCCCGGCGCAGCTCGCCCGCGAGCTCGGGCGGACCGTGTTCGGCTGCCTGCTCGCCGTGCGCGGGCTCGCCGCGGCGTCGCTGGTGCGGACCGACCCGCCGGACGGGACGCCCGCCCCGCCGGTCCGCGAGGAGCTTCCCGCCGACTGGGCACCGGCGGACCACGACCTGCTCGTCCGGCTCCACGCGGCGCTGGTGGAGCTCCGCTGACCGTGCGGGGGACCGAGTGGCTCACTTGATCGAAAGGCTGACGAAGGTGGCGAAACGAGCGGGGGCGGCCACGGCGGGCACGCCGGCCGGGGCCGCGCGGACGGCGGAGCAGGCGCGGGCGGCGCGGGCGAGGGAACAGGCGGTGGCGGCCGAGCTGAGGTCGCTCCGGGCCCGCGTCCCGCAGCTGGAGGGCAGCCTCGTCGCCTCGGTGGACGGGCTGCTCATCGCGCACGACCTGCACGAGTCCGTCGAACCGTCCGGCATGGCGGCCGTGACGGCGACGGGACTGTCCCTCGCGCACCGGATCGCCCAGACCGCGCACGGCGGGGCCTTCCACGAGGTCGTGATCCGCGGCGTGGACGGCTACGTGGTCATCTACGCCGCCGGCCCCACCGCGTCCCTCACCGTCCTCGCGGATCCGGACGTCAACGTGGGGCGCCTCCACCTGGAGTCGCGCCCCGCCGCCCGCGCCATCGCCGCGCACCTCACAGGTACGCGCCGCTCATGACAACGAACGAAAGGGGAGCACCATGTCCAATCTCGACCTCGCCCTCAAGGACATGATGTCGATCGACGGGGCCATCGGCGTCGCCGTCGTCGACTACAACAGCGGGATGGCCCTCGGCCAGCTCGGCAGTTCCAAGACCCTCGACCTCCAGGTCGCGGCCGCCGGGAACACCGAGGTGGTGCGCGCCAAGCTCCGCACGATGGACCAGCTCGGCATCCAGGAGGAGATCGAGGACATCCTGATCAGCATCTCCAGCCAGTACCACATCATCCGGCCGGTCACGGGCCGCAAGGGCAAGGGCCTGTTCCTCTACCTGGCCCTCGACCGGAACCGCGGCAACCTGGCGCTGGCCCGCCACCGGCTCCGGGAGATCGAGGAGAACCTCGAGATCTGACGCGCCGTCCCGCCGCCCACACCCACGCCGGCGGGACGGCACACCAAGGCGGCCCCGGGGGTTTCGCAACCCCCGGGGCCGCCCCTCCGGCCATGGCGCCGGCGCGTCCGTCACTTCGTCAGCGTCAGCCCGCTCGACGGCTGGACGGTCAGGCTGTCGGCGGCCTCGTCGAGGTCGACGACCACCTCGTCGCCGTCGCGGACCTCGCCGGACAGCAGCTCGCGGGCGAGCTGGTCGCCGATCGCCGTCTGCACGAGGCGGCGCAGCGGGCGCGCCCCGTACAGCGGGTCGTAGCCGGTCAGCGCCAGCCACTCGCGCGCCGCGGGAGTGACCCGCAGCGTGAGCTGCCGGTCGGCGAGGCGGTCGGCCAGGCGGTCCACCTGGAGGTCGACGATGCGGGTCAGCTCGTCGGTCGACAGCGCGTCGAAAAGGATCACGTCGTCCAGGCGGTTGAGGAACTCCGGCTTGAACGAGTTCCGGACGGCGTTCCACACCGCCTCCCGCTTGGCCCCGTTCTCCATCGTCGGGTCGACCAGGAACTGCGACCCGATGTTGGAGGTGAGGATCAGGATCGTGTTGCGGAAGTCGACCGTGCGGCCCTGGCCGTCCGTGAGACGCCCGTCGTCCAGCACCTGGAGCAGGATGTCGAAGACCTCGGGGTGCGCCTTCTCCACCTCGTCCAGCAGCACCGCCGAGTACGGGCGGCGCCGGACGGCCTCGGTGAGCTGCCCGCCCTCCTCGTAGCCGACGTATCCGGGCGGCGCGCCGACCAGCCGGGCGACGCTGTGCTTCTCGGAGTACTCGCTCATGTCGATGCGGGTCATCGCCCGCTCGTCGTCGAACAGGAACTCCGCGAGCGCCTTCGCCAGCTCGGTCTTGCCGACGCCCGTCGGGCCGAGGAACAGGAACGAGCCGGTAGGGCGGTCGGGGTCGGAGATGCCCGCGCGGGCGCGGCGCACCGCGTCCGACACCGTGCGGACCGCGGCCTGCTGCCCGATCAGCCGCCGGCCGAGCTCGTCCTCCATGCGCAGCAGCTTGGCGGTCTCGCCTTCGAGCAGCCGCCCCGCCGGGATGCCCGTCCAGGACGCGACCACGTCGGCGACGTCGTCCGGGCCGACCTCCTCCTTGACCATCGTGTCGCGGGTCTCGGTGGCCTCCGCCTCCTCCTCCAGCTGCTTCTCCAGCGCAGGGATCTCGCCGTAGACGAGCCGCGAGGACGTCTCCAGGTCGCCGTCGCGCTCGGCCCGCTCCGCCTCGCCGCGCAGCTGGTCGATCCGCTCCTTGATCTCACCGACCCGGTTCAGCTCGGCCTTCTCCCGCTCCCAGCGGGCGTTCAGGCCGCTCAGCTGCTCCTGCCGGTCGGCGAGGTCGGCGCGGAGCCGTTCGAGGCGCTGCCGGGACGCCTCGTCGGTCTCCTTCTCCAGGTTCATCTGCTCCATCTTCAGCCGGTCCACGGCGCGCTGGAGCTCGTCGATCTCGACCGGCCGGGAGTCGATCTCCATGCGCAGCCGGGACGCGGCCTCGTCCACCAGGTCGATCGCCTTGTCGGGCAGGTACCGGGAGGTGATGTAGCGGTCGGACAGCGTCGCCGCCGCCACCATCGCCGAGTCGTTGATCTGCACCTTGTGGTGCGCCTCGTACCGGCCCTTCAGCCCGCGCAGGATCGCGATCGTGTCCTCGACGGACGGCTCCCCGACGAACACCTGCTGGAACCGGCGCTCAAGTGCGGCGTCCTTCTCGATCCGCTCCCGGTACTCGTCCAGCGTCGTCGCGCCGATCATCCGCAGCTCGCCGCGGGCCAGCATCGGCTTCAGCATGTTGCCGGCGTCCATCGCGCCCTCGGCCGCGCCCGCCCCGACGACGGTGTGCAGCTCGTCGATGAACGTGACGACCCGCCCCTCGCTCTCCTTGATCTCGTTCAGGACGGCCTTGAGCCGCTCCTCGAACTCGCCGCGGTACTTCGCGCCCGCGACCATCGCGCCGAGGTCCAGCGAGATCAGGCTCTTGCCGCGCAGCGACTCGGGGACGTCGCCCGCGATGATCCGCTGCGCCAGGCCCTCGACCACGGCCGTCTTGCCGACGCCGGGCTCGCCGATCAGCACCGGGTTGTTCTTCGTCCGGCGCGACAGCACCTGGATGACCCGGCGGATCTCCGAGTCGCGGCCGATGACCGGGTCGAGCCGGCCGTCGCGCGCCGCCGCCGTCAGGTCGACGCCGTACTTCTCCAGCGACTGGTAGGTGCCCTCGGGGTTCTCGCTGGTGACGCGGGCGTGCCCGCGCACCTTCTCGAACGCCTCCAGCAGCGCCTGCGGCGTCGCGCCGAACTCCTTCAGCAGGCCCGCCGCCGGGCCTCCGTCGGCCGCCAACCCGACCAGCAGGTGCTCGGTGGAGACGTACTCGTCCTCCAGCTGCTTCGCCCGGTTGGCCGCCGTGTTGACCGACCGCTGGAGCTGGCCGGACAGCCGCGGCGTCGCCACCGTCGACCCCTGCGCCTTCGGCATCGCCGCGAGCTGCTCCTCCGCCCGCCTGCGGACCGCCTGCCAGTCGGCGCCGACCGCCTCCAGCAGCGGCACCGCCGTCCCGTCCGGCAGCCCGATCAGGGCCACCAGCAGGTGCTGCGGCTCGACCTCGGGGTGCCCCTCGGCCGCGGCCCTGCGGACCGCGATCGAGACCGCCTCCTGGCTCTTCTGCGTCAGCTTGTAGTCCATCGCCCCACCCCGTGGTTCAGTTCCTTCTGGGGGGACGACCCCCCACCAACCGCTCTGTCACATCTGGGGGACACCCCCCAGACCCCCGACAACTGCGCTGTCAATCTGGGGGACAACCCCCAGACCCCCGACAACTGCTCTGTCACATCTGGGGGACACCCCCCAGACCCCCGACAACTGCTTCTTCAATCCGAGTTGCGCTCGTGCCAGACGACCACGCTCGTACGCCTGATGGGCACGAGGTCGGCGCCGGGAGTGCCGCTCGGTTCCCCGTGCCGCCGCTGCTGCGCCAGCCGCGCCGCGACCGCCCGGGTCGACTCGAGTTCGTTCGCGAGCTCCTCCAGCGCGGCGTGCGCCTTCGCGAGCTCCTCGCGGAGCCGCACGTTGTCGCGCTGGAGCTCCAGGATGTGCTTGATGCCGGACAGGTTGATGCCCTCCTCCTGGGAGAGCCGCTGGATCTCGCGGAGCATCACGATGTCCCGCATGGAGTAGCGGCGTCCCCGGCCCGCCGTCCGGCCGGGGGACACCAGGCCCATCCGGTCGTAGGTGCGCAGCGTCTGCGGATGCAGTCCGGACAGCTGCGCCGCCACGGAGATCACGTAGACCGGGGTGTCGTCGCCGAAGGGATCCATGAAGATCACTCCTGTCTGGCCTGCTGGAGGAGGTCGGCCCGCAGGTCGTCGCCCGCGCCCGCCGTCCGGAGCTTGGCCAGCGCCTCGCGCGCCTGCTCGTCGAGCTTCTGCGGCACGTGCACGTCGACGGTGACGAGCAGGTCGCCCTTGGTGCCGTCGCGCCGGGGCGCGCCGCGGCCCTTGACGCGGAACTTGCGCCCGTTCGGCGTGCCCTCGGGCAGCTTGAGCGTGACCGGCTGCCCCTGGAAGGTCGGCACCCTGATCTCGCCGCCGAGCGCCGCCTCGGGGAAGGTCACCGGCACGGTCAGCGTCAGGTTGTCGCCGCTGCGGCCGAACACCGCGTGCGGCAGCACCTTGATGTGCACGTACAGGTCGCCTGCCGGGCCGCCGTTCTCGCCGGGCGCGCCCTTGCCCTTCAGCCGGATCTTCTGCCCGTCCGCGACGCCCGCCGGGATGCGGGCCTGGATGGTCCGGGTGCCGGTCGCGCGGCCGCTGCCGTGGCAGGTCGGGCACGGGTCGTCGACGACGAGGCCCCGGCCGCGGCACTCCTTGCACGGCTCCTGGAAGCCGAAGTTCCCGAGGTTGCGGGTCTCGTGCCCGGTGCCCTCGCAGTTCGGGCACACCCGCGGCACGGTGCCGGCCTTGGCGCCCGTCCCGCGGCAGCTGTTGCAGGCCGCCTCGCTGGTCAGCTTGATCGGTACGGTGACGCCGTTCATCGAGCGGCCGAACGACAGGGTCACCTCGGTCTCGACGTCCGCGCCGCGCCGCGCGCGCCGCGTCCCCGCCGTGCGGGTGCCGCCGCCGGCGCGCCCGCCGAACAGGCCGCCGAACAGGTCGCCGATGCGCTCTCCCGCGCCGCCGGTCTGCGTCCCGCCGCCCGCCTGGCCGAAGATGTCGCCGAGGTCGAACCCGAAGCCGCCGCCCTGCTGGCCGCGGAAACCGCCCGGCATCGACCGCACCGCGTCGTACTCCTTGCGGCGCTTCTCGTCGGACAGGACGTCGTAGGCCTCGGAGACCTCCTTGAAGCGGTCCTCGGCCTCGGCGTCGCCCTTGTTGGCGTCCGGGTGGTACTTGCGGGCCAGCTTCCGGTAGGACTTCTTGATCTCCTCCTGCGAGGCCGACTTCGCGACACCGAGGACCTTGTAGTAGTCCTTCTCCAGGTAGTCCTTGGTGCTCACGGCGCCCCGCCTTCTGCTATCGCCACTTGCCACATGTCTTCAGGCCCCTGCGGGGCCCGCCCCTTCGGGCGGGCCCCCTGAGGATCATTCGCCCGGTTCGTCGTTCGCCTCGCCCGGCTCGCCGCCGGGCTCGCCGTCCCCGGAGTCCGGGGCGGGGTCGGCCACCGCCACGCGGGCGGGCCGCAGGATCCGCTCGCCGATCCGGTACCCGGGCTGGAGGACGTCGGTGACGCTCGTCTCGGTCACCTCCGCCGAGTACGAGTGCATCAGCGCCTCGTGCACGACCGGGTCGAAGGGCTCGCCCTTCTCCCCGAACCGCTCCAGACCGAGCTTGCCGGTCACCGCCTCAAGGCTCTCCGCGACGGACTTGAACCCGCCGGTGAGCTCCTCGTGCTCGCGGGCCCGGCCGATGTCGTCCAGCACCGGGAGCAGCTCGGACAGCACCTGCCCGAGGGCCTGCTCGCGGACCGCGACCCGGTCGCGCTCGACGCGCTTGCGGTAGTTGTCGTACTCCGCCTTCAGGCGCTGGAGATCGGCGAGCCGCTCCGTCAGTTGCGTCTTCAGTGAGGAGACCTCCTCGTCGGTGGCCTTGGCGCCCCCGTCGGCCGGGGCCTCCGGGGCCGGCGAGGACTTCCCCGCCCGCTCCCGGACCTCCCCCGTCTCGGGATCGATGCGCCGCTTGTCGCGGATCACCGGGCCCTCCTTCTCCTCACCCTCATTGGGAGAGGAAGTCACGATGCACCGCCCTTCTGGGGGACGCCCCCCAGACCCCCGGGGTGGAGGGCCGAAGATCCTCGCTTCGCTGCGGTCATCGGCCCTCCTCCTTCGGCTTGTCCTCGTCCACGATCTCGGCGTCGACGACCTCGTCGTCCTGCGGCTCGCCGCCCTGGGCGCCGGCCGTGGGCCCGTGGTCCTCGGCGCCGGCCTGGGCGCCCTCGGGGTTCTGCGCGTACATGGCGGCGCCCATCTTCTGGCTCACCTGCGCGAGCTTCTCGGCGCTGCTCTTGATCACGTCGACGTCGGTGCCCTCAAGGGCCTTCTTGACCTCGGCGACCGCGTCGCCCACCTCGGTCTTCAGCTCCGCGGGGACCTTCTCGTCGTTCTCCCGCAGGAACTTCTCGGTCGAGTACGCGAGGGTGTCGGCCTGGTTGCGGACCTCGGCCTCCTCCTTGCGCTTGCGGTCCTCCTCGGCGTACTGCTCGGCGTCGCGCATCATCTTCTCGATGTCGTCCTTGGGCAGCGCGCTGCCGCCCGTGATGACCATCGACTGCTCGCGGCCGGTGCCCTGGTCCTTCGCGCTGACGTTCACGATGCCGTTGGCGTCGATGTCGAAGGTGACCTCGATCTGCGGGACGCCGCGCGGCGCCGGGGGCAGGCCGGTGAGCTGGAAGGTGCCGAGCTTCTTGTTGTACGCGGCGATCTCGCGCTCGCCCTGGTAGACCTGGATCTCCACGGACGGCTGGTTGTCGTCGGCGGTGGTGAACGTCTCCGACCGCTTGGTCGGGATCGTGGTGTTCCGCTCGATGATCTTGGTGAAGATGCCGCCCTTGGTCTCGATGCCGAGGCTCAGCGGGGTCACGTCCAGCAGCAGGACGTCCTTGACCTCGCCCTTGAGCACGCCGGCCTGGAGGCTGGCGCCGATCGCGACGACCTCGTCGGGGTTGACGCCCTTGTTCGGCTCCTTGCCGCCGGTCAGCTCCTTGACCAGCTCGGAGACCGCGGGCATCCGGGTGGAACCGCCGACCAGGACGACCTGGTTGATCTCGTTCACCGAGATGCCGGCGTCCTTCAGGACCTGCTGGAACGGCGCCTTGGTGCGCTCGAGCAGGTCGGCGGTCATCCGCTGGAACTCGGCGCGGGTGAGCTTCTCGTCGAGGTGGAGCGGGCCCTCGGCGGACGCGGTGATGTAGGGCAGGTTGATCTGCGTCTCGGACGAACCGGACAGCTCGATCTTCGCCTTCTCCGCGGCCTCGCGGAGCCGCTGCAGCGCCATCCGGTCCTTGGACAGGTCGACGCCGTTGGCGTTCTTGAACCGCTCGACCAGCCAGTCGACGACCTTGTTGTCCCAGTCGTCGCCGCCCAGGTGGTTGTCGCCGCTGGTGGCCCTCACCTCGACCACGCCGTCGCCGACGTCCAGCAGGGACACGTCGAACGTGCCGCCGCCGAGGTCGAAGACCAGGATGGTGGCCTCGTTCTCCTTCTCCAGGTGGTAGGCCAGCGCCGCCGAGGTCGGCTCGTTGATGATGCGCAGGACGTTCAGGCCCGCGATCTGGCCGGCCTCCTTGGTGGCCTGCCGCTGGTGGTCGGAGAAGTAGGCGGGCACGGTGATGACCGCGTCGGTGACCGTCTCGCCCAGGTAGGACTCGGCGTCCCGCTTCAGCTTCTGCAGCACGAACGCGCTGATCTGCTGCGGGTTGAAGTCCTTGTCGTCGACCTTGGTCTTCCAGTCGGTGCCCATCTCGCGCTTGACCGACCGGATGGTCCGGTCGACGTTGGTCACCGCCTGGCGCTTGGCGACCTCGCCTACCAGGACCTCGCCGTTCTTGGCGAAGGCGACGACGGACGGCGTGGTCCGCGACCCCTCCGCGTTCGCGATGACGGTGGGCTCGCCGCCCTCCAGGATCGCGACGACCGAGTTGGTCGTCCCGAGGTCGATGCCGACCGCACGTGCCATGTTTCTCGTCCTCCGTCGTATCCGGTGGTATCGCAGCCCCGGTCGCCCCCGAGGCGCGGCCGGTTGAGTCTTCTGCCCGCAAGGTTGCCCGGCATCCTCGTTCTTGTCAAATGACTTGAGTCGACCGGACTCAACTTTGCTGACGACCTCTACAACAGGACGAGTGAGCGCCCTATTCCGGTTCCCGAGCATCGCGGGAGAACGGGATCCATCGGGTCCTCCGCCGCGAAGGCGGCAGGCCGCTCCGGCTGATCAGTAGCGACCGTCCATCCGGGGGCGGCCCTGCAGAGGAGACTCGATGAAGCACAGACGCCGGAGCCGAGCCCTGCTCGGCATCCTGCTCACGGCCGGGGCGCTTGCCGCGGTCCCGCCGCCCGCCCACGCCGCGCCGCCGGCGGGCGGCCTGGATCCCGGAGGGTCCTGGAAGGTGACCTTGCTCACCGGGGACGTCGTCGGCGTCCGGACGGTCGAGGGCAGGCCCCCGATGGTGTCGGTGATCCCCGCCCGCGGCCGGGAGAAGCACGCGTTCCGCAAGGAGATCCGTCCGGACGGGCACGTCGTCGTCACCCCGGTCGACGTCGCCGGGCTGGTCGGCCGCGTGATCGACCCCGGGCTGTTCGACGTCACCGCCCTCATCGCGCAGGGATACGACGACGCCCGCAGCCGCGACCTGCCGCTGATCGTGCAGCAGGCCGCGGGCACCAGCCCCCGCAAGGCGCTCGGCGGGACGCTGAACACGACGCGGGAGCTCCCGAGCATCGGCGCCGTCGCCGCCCGGCAGCCCAAGGGCGACGCGCGCCTGCTCGGCGAAGCGCTGGCAGCGATGCCCTCGGCCAAGGCCACCGGCGGCATCCGGCACATCTGGCTGGACGGCAAGATCAAGGCGAGCTCCGCCCCTACCGCTCCCGCCGCCCCGCCCGCCGCCCCGACCGCGACCGGCCGGCTCGACCGGAACCTGCGGCAGGTCGGCGCGCCCGAGGCCTGGCGCGCCGGGTACACCGGCAAGGGGGCGAAGGTCGCCGTCCTCGACACGGGGGTCGACGCCGGCCACCCCGACCTCAAGGGGCGGATAACCGAGACGAGGAACTTCTCCGAGTCGCCCGACACCGCCGACCGGGTCGGGCACGGCACGCACGTCGCCTCGACCGTCGCCGGAGCGGGCGCCGCCTCCCACGGGGAGCGCAGGGGCGTCGCCCCTGACGCGGCCCTTCTGATCGGCAAGGTGCTCGACGACGAGGGCTCCGGCACCGACTCCAGCGTGATCGCCGGGATGGAGTGGGCCGCGCCGCGCGCCGACGTGGTCAGCATGAGCCTCGGCGGCGGGCCCACCGACGGCACCGACCCCGTCTCGCTGGCGCTGGACGACCTGACGAAGCGGTACGGGTCGCTGTTCGTCGTGGCGGCGGGCAACGAGGGCCTCGTCGGGTCGGTCGGCACGCCCGGCACGGCCGACGCCGCGCTGACCGTCGGCGCGGTCGACGCCCGCGACCGGCTCGCGGAGTTCTCCAGCAGGGGGCCGCGCGGGCACGTCGCCAAACCGGAGATCGTCGCGCCGGGCGTCGACATCGTCGCGGCCCGCGCCGAGGGCACCGCCATGGGGACCCCGACCGGGCCGAGCTACACGAAGGCGTCCGGTACGTCCATGGCCACGCCGCATGTCGCAGGGGCCGCCGCGCTGCTCGCCGCGAAGCACCCGGACTGGGAGCCGTCCCGCCTCAAGGCCGCCCTCGTCGGGACGGCCGACCCCGCGACCGGCGGTGACGCCTACGAGCGCGGTGCCGGACGCGTCGACGCGGGCGAGGCCGCGACCAGCCCGGTCCTCGCCGCGCAGAGCATCGTCGACCTCGGCACGTCGCGGTTCCCCGAGCACGGGGCGCTGTCCACGAAGCTCGCCTGGACGTCCCAGGCGCCCGGTCCCGTCCGCATGCGGTTGGGCGTGGAGGTGGTCGACCGTCGCGGTCACGCGGTGAACGGCGCCGCGAGCGTCCCGTCCGGCGTGGACGTCCCGGCGGGCGGCACGGGGGAGGCGACGCTGACCGTGGACGCGGCCGAGCTGGCCGACCGTCCAGGCCTGTACACGGCCGTGGTGAAGGCCACGGGCGGCGGCGCCGATCTCGAAACCCCCGTGACCTTCTACGTCGAGCCTCCGTCGCACGACCTCACGATCAAGGCCACGCCGCTGCCCGGCACCGCCCACGAGGATCTTTCCGCCTCCGCCACGGTGGTCGACCTGACCGACATGGCGCTGTTCTCCGAGTGGGTGGACGCCACCGGAACGGCGAAGGTCCGCGTCCCGGACGGCCGCTACGCGGTCCTCGGCAACGTGGACGACACCGGCGACTGGCGCTCGGCCCTGGCCGGCGATCCCGAGGTGGTCGTCGACGGGCCCACGACCGTCACGCTGGACGGCGCCGCCGCCGTGCCGGCCGGGGCGCGCGTCGAGGGCGTCGAGACGGAGCAGGCGATGCTGTCCGCGGACATGGTCCGCGACGCGGGCCAGGGGCTGTGGTGGTACAGCGCGTACTCCTTCGACCCCGCGAAGGCGCCCGTGTACGCCCAGCCGATGGACGGCGTGGAGATCGGCACGTTCCGCGCTTACACCAACCACCGGCTGACCGCGCCGGGCACGGTCTACGACGTCGTTCACCCCTTGGTCGGCGGGATCCCCGCCGACCTGACGCACGTGGTCACCGGCGCCGAGCTCAAGCGGATGGCCCGCGTCGACCAGCGGTTCGCCGCGTTCGACGGGGACCCGAGCACTCCCATGGGTGAGAAGCGCTACGGCCTCAGCCCGGAGGGTCTGCTGACGTTCGAAGGGAGTGGTGATGTCGAGCCCGGGACGTCCCGGACCGACTACGTCTCGACCGGCCCCGGCCAGCTGTGGATGGACGAGGGGTTCGTCCGGTTCGGCGAGGAGTTCTGGGTGGACCAGGGACCCTTCGGCGAGCTGAAGCCGGGCGAGCTGGTCTCCACCCGTTGGGGCCGCCAACCGCTGCGTCCCGGACCCTATTCGGGCACCGGCATCACGCCCAGCGACTGCGCCCGGCACCCCGCGGCCCGCACCGGGCGGAGCATGCGCGTCGCGCTCGTCGACCTCCAGACCCGTCCGGACGGCTTCGACTGCGGCCTGCACGAGGTGAAGGGCCACATGGAGCTGTTCGCGGGGGACGCGAAGGTCGGAGAGAAGGACGGCCCGTACGGCGAGTTCACCGTCCCGTCCAAGGAGGCGGAGTACCGGCTGACGTACGAGAACGACGCGTCGGCCGTCCTCCCGGTGTCGACCCGCACGTCGACGTCCTGGACGTTCCGCTCCCGCGAGCCGCGCGGCCACGAGAGCGCCGGCCTCCCGCTCCTCCTCGTCGACTACGACCTGAACCTCGACCTGCGCAACCAGCCGTCCGGGGAGCCCGCCGTGCTCACCGTCGCGCGGATGGCGGGCTCGGGCGAGGCCGAGGTCAGCGGTCTGCGGTTCTGGACGTCCGTGGACGACGGCCGGACCTGGCAGGGCGTCCAGGTGAAGGCCCTCGGCGGCGGACGGTTCAGCGCTCCGCTCCCGGCGCCGGTCAGGGGGCAGGCGGTGTCGCTGCGCGTCACCGCTAACGACGCGGGCGGCAGCGGCGTCGACCAGCGCGTGGTCCGCGCGTACCGCGTCCGGTAGCCGCTCTCCCTCTGACCTGAGGTCGTGGACGCCCTCCGCCCCTGACACCGGGGCGGGGGGCGTCGCGCGTGAAGGGTGATCGGGGGAGCGGTTGAGAACCGGGTGTCCGAGCACTCCCCCGACGACGAGGATCACCCCCATGGCCCATCACCCCCCGCCGGATCCCGGGTCGCGGCCCCGCGCGGTGCCGGTCGCGTCCGGCGCCGACGCCCGCGACGCGGAGGCGATCGTCCGGTCGCGGCGCGAGCCCGCCGCGTTCGCGGAGATCTTCCACCGCCACTTCCCCGCGATCCACGGGTACGCGGCGCGGCGCCTCGGCGTCGACGCGGCGGACGACATCGCCGCCGAGACCTTCCTCGCCGCGTTCAACAAGCGGGGCCGGTTCGACCCCGACCGCGGGACGGTCCGCCCGTGGCTGTACGGGATCGCGACCCGGCTGATCGGGCTGCACCGGCGCGCGGAGGGCCGCCGCTACCGGGCGCTGGCGCGCACGCACGCCGAGCACGTCGAGGACGGGCACGAGGACCGGGTCGCGGCGCGCGTCACGGCCGGCGGCGCGGGCGCGGACCTCGCCGACGCGCTGGCCCGGCTGCCGCGCGGGGACCGCGACGTCCTGCTGCTGGTGGCGCTGGCCGACCTGACCTACGAGGAGGTCGGGGAGGCGCTCGGCCTCAAGACCGGCACCGTCGCGTCCCGCCTGCACCGTGCCCGGCGCCGCCTGAGGGAGTCGCTCGGCGGAACCCACCCCGCGCTGATCGTTGAGGAGAGGCCCGCGTGAACGAGATCGACATGAACGAGACGGCCCGGGTCCGGCGGCTGCTGGGCGAGCCGCCGCCCCCGTCGGCGGAGGCGTCGGCGCGGGCGCTGGCGAGGCTCGAGGACGCGATGGCGCCGGGCGGTGGACGCGTGCGGCCGTCCAGGACGGGACGGCGGCGCTTCGGCCGGCCGGTCTGGCTGGGCGCGGGGCTCCTCGCGGCCGGGACGGCGGCGGCCGTCGCCGTCGCGGTCACCGGGCAGGGCTCGCCGGGGTCGCCGCCCGGCACGCCCCCCGGAACCGTCGACCTGGACAAGCAGGCGGTGCTCGTGGCGGCGGACAGGGCCGCCGAGCAGCCGACCGGGAACTACTGGTCCACCGAGAGGCTCAGCGGGCAGGCCTACGTCGTGCGGGCCGAGACCGGTACGTACGCGATCTTCGGTGCGCACAGCGAGATGTTCCACTGGGCAGGTGCCAGGAAGGGGATGGGGGAGGCGTACTACGACCGCGACCTTCCGGCCCGCCCGCAGACCCCGCGGGACGAGGCCCTGTGGCGCAGGGCCGGTTCGCCGTCGGCCATCCGCGTCTGGTCGGGAGACCATTACGCCACCTACACCACCAGGGCGACGGGGTGGCGGTCCGAAGGGCCCGAGGTGGGCGTCGACCCGAAGGGCGGCGGGAGGTTCTACGGCATGGGCCGCGGCGGGGCCTCGCTCGGGGACCTGCGGAACCTGCCGACCGCCCCGGCCGAGCTCGCCGACCAGCTCCTCAGCCCCGCGGAGATGGAGCGGGCGGTGAACCCGAAGGCGTCGGGGGGCAGGAAGCTCAAGGAGGGTGTCGTCCCCCGCATGCAGATGCGCCGGACGTCGGCGCTCCTGTCCGCTCCGGTGTCGTCGAAGGTGCGTTCAGGCCTGATCAAGGCTCTGGCGGCGCAGCCGGGCATCCGCGCGATCGGCCGCGTCACGGACCCGCTGGGGCGTCGGGGCGTCGCGCTGGCCACTTCCGACCGGACCTCCACCGAGACCGGCGAGTTCGGCACGCCGAAGGCCCAGCAGGGGACCTACGCCTCCCGCGACGTGATCATTTTCGACGAGCGCACGGGCGCGCTGCTGGCCCTGGTGGACCAGCTCACCAAGCCGGGCGGCCCGTACGCGGAGATGAAGCCGGGCTTCGTCATCTCCTACGAGGCCGACCGCTCGCCGCGCTGGACGGACACCAGGCCGAAGCCGCCCGCGGAGCTGCCCTTCTGACCCGCCGCGACCCGCTCCCCGCCGCCGCCGGCCCCCCGTCCGCTACCGGGCGGGGGGCCGGCGCGCCTCCAGCCCGTCGAGGACGCAGGCGAGCCCGAACGCGAAGCGGCCTTCCAGGACGTCGCCCGTCTCCTTCATCCAGATCTCCCGGATGTGGGACGCGAGCCCGGGGTGCTCCCCGTCCAGCCGGGCCAGGTAGGGGCCGAGGTCCTCGACCCACTGCGCGGCGGACGTGTCGGGCTGGCCGCGCTGCCAGCTCGCCTCGCTCCCGGCCGCGCCGATGACGTAGTCGACCACCGCCGACCACGCGTACTCCAGGTCGAAGCCGGTGAACCCGGCGGACCCGAACGCGGCGAGCACCTCGGCCAGGACCCGGGTGGCGTTCGGGCCGATCATCGGGCGGCCGCCGAACAGCGTCACCGTCCACGGATGCCGGTGGATCATCGCGCGGAGGCTGCGCGCGTAGCCGGTCGCCGCGGCCCTCCAGTCCTCCCCGGCCGGGACCGCGACCTCGGCCATGACCCGGTCGAGGGCGAGCTCCAGCAGCTCGTCCTTGTTCGCGACGTGCCAGTACACCGACGTCGCGCCCGAGTTCAGGCGGGTGCCGAGGCGGCGCATGCTGAGGCCGTCCAGGCCCTCGGCGTCGAGCAGGTCGAGCGCGGCGTCGACGATCTGCGTCCGGCTGAGGGCGGGCTGGGCGCGCCGCGCGCGCTCCGGCCGCACCCAGACGGACGGCGCCCTGCTCTCCTCGGCCATCGCCCTGCCCTCCCTCGATCTCGTACAGGGTACCGGCACTTGAACACTGTGCGAGTTAACTCGTACAGTGTGCGAGACAACTCGAACACTGTACGAGAAAGTGGAGGGCTCATGGACGCATCACCCGCCCCGCATCCGCGGCGCCGGCAGATCCTCGGCGTGCTGTGCCTCAGCCTGTTCGTCGTCGTGGTCGACAACACGATCCTCAACGTGGCGATCCCGTCCCTGCTGCGGGACCTGGACGCCACCACGTCCGACGTCCAGTGGGTGATCGACGCCTACTCGCTGGTGTTCGCCGGCCTGCTGATCACGGCGGGCAGCCTCGGCGACCGGCACGGGCGCCGCCGCGCGATGCTGATCGGCTTCGCGCTGTTCGGGGCCGGGTCCCTGCTGGCCGCCTTCGCGCAGAGCCCCGCCCAGCTCGTCGCGATGCGGGCGCTGATGGGCGTGGGCGGCGCGTTCCTCATGCCGGGGACGTTGTCGATCATGGCGCAGGTGTTCGGTCCGGACGAGCGCGCCAAGGCCTTCGCCATCTGGGGTGCGACGTCCATGGTCGGGCTCGCCGCCGGGCCGACGCTCGGCGGGTTCCTGCTGGAGCACTTCTGGTGGGGATCGGTCTTCCTGGTGAACGTGCCCGTCGCGGCGGCCGCCGTCGCCGGGCTGCTGGTCCTCGTCCCCGAGTCGCGCGGTCCGCGGCGCCGCCCGGACGTCCCCGGCGCCGTACTGTCCACGGCCGGGATGTCGGCGCTGGTGTGGGCGGTCATCTCCGGTCCCGCGCACGGCTGGACCGGTGCCCGCACGCTCGGCGGCCTGGCCGCCGGCGCCGCCGCGCTCGCCCTGTTCGCCGCGTGGCAGCACCGCGTGCCCGAGCCGATGCTCGACCTGCGCCTGCTGCGCGACCGCGACTTCTCCGGGGCCGCGGCCATGATCGCGCTGTTCGGGTTCGCGCTGGCCGGGATGCTGTTCGCCCTGACCCAGCTGCTCCAGTTCGTGCACGGCTACGGCCCGCTCAAGGCGGGGCTCGCGCTGCTGCCGGTCGCGGTCTCCGCCGCGCTCGGCAACGGCCTCGGCGCGTCGCTGGAGTCGCGGTCCGGTGCCCGTCCCGCCCTCGTCGCCGGGTTCTGCGTGATGGCGGCCGGGTTCCTGACCCTCGGGCTGACCCGGCCGGACGACGGCTACGGCGCGCTCGCCGCCGGGCTCGTCGTCCTCGGCTTCGGCGCGGGGCTCGGCACGCCGCCCGCCTACAGCACGCTCATGGCCGCCGTCCCCACCGAGGAGGCCGGGGTCGGCTCGGCGGTGAACGACGCCGGCCAGGAGCTCGGCAGCGCGCTCGGCGTCGCCGTCCTCGGCAGCGTCGTGTCCGCCGTCTACGCCCGCGACCTGCCGGGCACCGCCCCCGCGGCGGCGCGCCACTCGCTGGGCGAGGCCCTGGCGGCCGGCGACCCGGGCCTCGCCCATGCCGCCCGCGACGCCTTCGCCCACGCGGTGTCGGCCGCCTCGTTCGCCGCCTGCGCCGTGATGCTGGCCGCCGCCCTCTTCGCCGCCTTCGTCGTGCGCGCGCGCCGTCCGGTCCCCGCGCCCGCCGCCGGGAAGGCCGCCGAGCCCGCGTGAAAGCGACCCGGGGGCCGAGCGGAGTAGAAGTGACGACCAATCCCCCGGAGGTGCTTCATGCCGGACCCCATGGAAGGGGTGGCCGAGTGACCGCCCCGCCCGGCACGTCCCCGCCCGACACGTCCCCGACGGACGCGGAGCTGCTCGCCGCGTCCGTCCGCGACGGCGACCGCTTCACCGCCGTCTACGACCGGTACTACGCCGACGTCCACCGCTACGTCGCCGGACGCCTCGGCCCGCAGGCGGCCGACGACGTCGTGGCGGAGGCCTTCCTCGCCGCCTTCCGCCGCCGCGCCGCGATCCGGGCGGCCACGACGACCGCGTCGCGACCTCGGTGTCCGCCGAACGGCTCCAGCCGTCGCTCGCCCGGGCGCTGGCGGGGCTCTCCCGCAAGGACCGCGACGTCGTGCTGCTCAAGGCCCTCGCCCAGCTCTCCCACGAGGAGATCGCCGCCGTGCTGGGCATCCCGTACGGCACCGTCGGCTCCCGCCTCAACCGCGCGCGCGGGAAGCTGCGCGCCGCACTGCCCGCCCACACGGAAGGACTGTGACCATGGACGAACTCCAGATGATCGCCACGATGCTGGACGAACCGCCCACCCAGGAGAGCGAGGCCGCCGTCCGCCACCGCCTCCTCAACGGGATGCGCGCCCCGGAGCGGCCGGCGCGCCGGGCCTGGCGCCGTCCCGGCCTGTGGAGCGGCCTCGGCCTGGTCGCCACCGCCACCGCCGTCACGGGCGCGGTCGTCCTGTCGTCCGGTACGACCCCGCGCGCCCCCGACCGGCCCGCCGCGTCCCCGGTGTCGGCCCGCACCGTGCTGCTGGCGGCGGCGACCAAGGCGGAGGGCGCCCCGGCCGGCCACGGACGGTACTGGTCGGCCGTCACCAGGGAGGGCGGCCAGATGATCATGGGCGACCGCGAGTACTACTCCGTCCGGGAGATCGGTCTCTGGGACGCCGGCCCCGGCAGGCACGCCTGGGTCGGCGGGCGCCGGGTCAGCCTCCGCGACCTCGGCCCCGCGCCCGCCGGCGGCCCCGTGGTGTCCCCGGGGCCCGGCGCGTCCGTCCGGCCGTCGCCGCACCGCACGGCCGCGGACGGCGCCACCCCCTGGACGAGGTCGAAGGTCAAGGGCGGGGAGGCGTTCCGGCTCGCCGACTGGGAGGGCGCCACGGCGCCCGACGTGCGCGGACTGCCCGCCGACCCGCAGAGTCTCCGGCGGTTCCTGGACCGGGCCCTCGACCAGGTCCCGGGCCGTGTCGACTCCGCCGAATGGCTGATGAGCAACGCGCAGAAGATCGGCGCGGCGCCGGTGCGGCCGGGGGTGCGCGCCGCGATGTACCGGCTGCTCGCCGATTCCCCGGGCATCCGCACACTCGGATCCGTCACCGACCCGCTCGGCCGGCGCGGCGACGGCGTCGCCCGGCAGGTCCGCGCGGACGACGCCGTCGTGGAGGAGCGGCTGATCATCGATCCGGCGAGCGGACGGCTCCTCGCCCAGGAGTCCGTGCTGGTGAAGCCGGGCAGGCTGTCGCGCGGTGCCGAGCCCGGCACGGTCTTCTCCTACAGCGCGCTCGTCTCCTACGGCTGGACGGACAAGGCCCCCGCCTATCCCGTCGAGCCGACCGGCTGAGGCACTAGGCGAGCAGGTCGGAAGGGACGGTGCCCGTCTCGGTGAGGGGCCGGCCGAGCGCGACGCGCTCGGCCAGCCACGCGCTCGGACGGTAGCGGGGGTCGCCGGTGGACGCGTGCAGGCCGCGCAGGATCGCGAGGACGCGCTCGGCGCCCGCGTTGTCGCCCCACTCCAGCGGCCCTCGCGGGTAGCCGAGGCCGAGGCGGACGGCGGTGTCGATGTCCTCCGGGCGGGCGAGCCGCTGCTCGGCGATGCCGCAGCCGACGTTCACGACCGAGGCGAGCAGCCGCTGGGCCACGGGGGCGGGGGCGTCGCGTACGACGGTCATGGCGCGTCCCGTGGCGGAGAGGGCGGCGAGCCCGGCGCGTCCGGCGTCCTTGTCGAGACCGGGGTGGACGGCCACGGTCAGGCGGGTGAAGAAGTCACCGAACGGGTCAACGCCCAAGGTGCGCTCCAGCGGGAGGCCCGCGGCCGCGTCGACGGTGCTCCGCCCCAGCGGCGCGACAAGCACGACGGCCTGGCCTGACGGTTCGTCCCCGGACTCAACCTCGACCCCCGCTGTGGACAGGAGAGCGCCCAGTTCCTCACGCACGTCCGGGTGGACCCACACGGGGCGCGGCTCCACAGCGGGCACCGTCACCTCCGGCGGCTCCTGCTTGGCGCCGTCCACGTACTTGTAGAAGCCCTCGCCCGTCTTACGGCCGAGCAGACCGGCCTCCAGGCGCGCCCGCCCGATCCTCGACGGACGGAAACGCGGCTCGGTGTAGAAGCCCGTCCAGATGGACTCCATCACCGGGTGCGACACGTCCATCCCGGTCAGGTCGAGCAGCTCGCACGGCCCCATCTTCAGCCCGAGGACGTCCCGCGCGATGCGGTCGATGTCGGCGGGCTCGGCGGCTCCCTCGGAGAGGATCTGCAACGCCTCCGTCACGAGGCCGCGCCCAGCGTGGTTGACGAGGAAGCCGGGCGCGTCAGGCGCGAGCACGGGGGTGTGGCCGAGACGCCTCACCAGGTCGGCGAGGGCATCCGGGATCCACCCGGCCGTGCGCGCCCCCGGAATCACCTCGACGACCTTCATCAGCGGCACCGGGTTGAAGAAGTGCAGCCCGGCCACCCTGGACGGGTCGTCCAGCGCGGCGGCGATCGCCGTCACCGGCAGCGAGCTGGTGTTGGTGGCGAGGACCGTGTGCGCCGGGCAGACCTTCTCCAGGGACCTGAACAGCTCCCGCTTGGTCTCCATGTCCTCCCGGACGGCCTCCACGACGAGATCGCAGTCCTGGAACGGGGTGAGCGGCTCGCCGACCGCCCGGAGCCGCTCCTTCGCCGCCTCCGCGTCGCCCGCCGCCATGCGCCCCTTCGCGGCGAGCCTGTCGAACATGCCGCGGACGTACTCGACCGCCTCCATCACGGCCTGCGTCCGGATGTCGGCCAGTTCCACGGTCAGCCCGCCCGCCGCGGCGAGCTGCGCGATCCCGCGCCCCATCGCCCCGGCACCGATCACCCGGATCGTCGTCGCCCGGCCCGCCCACTGCTCCACGTCGCCTCCCGCGCTCGCCATCCCTCTGGCCCACGTCCCGGTTCGCCACCGCCATGGGTACCCAGCATTCAACCGTCCACCGGACGCGAGCCCGGACGCCGCCCTCCCCGAAGGAGTCGTACGCTGCGAGTGCCCCCGACCCCGCCCCCCGAGGAGTCCACCATGCGCGACGCGGTGATCTGCGAGCCGCTGCGTACCCCCATCGGCCGGTTCGGCGGGGCGCTCAAGTCGGTCACGCCCGCCGAGCTGGCCGCCACCGTCGTGCGCGCCCTGGTCGAGCGCACCGGCCTGCCCGGGGGCGCGGTCGACGAGGTGATCCTCGGGCACTGCTACCCGACCTCCGACGCCCCCGCCATCGGACGCGTCGCCGCGCTGGACGCCGGACTCCCCGTCACGGTCGGCGGCGCGCAGCTCGACCGGCGGTGCGGGTCGGGGCTCCAGGCCGTCCTCAACGCGGCCATGCAGATCCAGACCGGCGTCAGCGACGTGGTCATCGCGGGCGGCGCGGAGAGCATGAGCGGCGCGCCGTTCTACACGACGGCCGCGCGCTGGGGCGTGCGCGGGCCGTCCCTCGAACTGCACGACGCGCTCGCGCAGGGCCGCGTGACCGCGGGCGGGGTCAACCACCCCGTCCCCGGCGGGATGCTGGAGACCGCCGAGAACCTGCGCCGCGAGTACGGAATCGGGCGCCGGGAGCAGGACGAGCTGGCCGTCCGATCCCACCGGCGCGCTGTCGCCGCCCAGCGGTCGGGGGTGTTCGCCGAGGAGATCGTCCCGGTGACCGTCCGGTCGCGGAAGGGCGACACGGTCGTCGACACCGACGAGCACCCGCGCCCCGACACCACGGTCGAGGGCCTGGCGAAGCTGCGTCCCGTCCTCGGCAGGAGCGACGGCGAGGCCACCGTCACGGCGGGCAACGCCAGCGGCCAGAACGACGCGGCCGCGGCCTGCGTCGTCACCACCCCGGAGCGCGCCGCCGAGCTCGGCCTGCGCCCCCTCGTCCGGCTCGTCTCGTGGGGCCGCGCGGGAGTGCCGCCCGAGACGATGGGGATCGGGCCCGTCCCGGCCACGGCCAAGGCCCTGGACGCCGCCGGCCTCACCCTTGCCGACATCGACCTCATCGAGCTGAACGAGGCGTTCGCCGCGCAGGTCCTCGCCGTGACCCGCGAATGGCGCCTGAAGGACGCCGACTGGGAGCGCGTCAACGTGCACGGCTCCGGCATCTCCCTCGGCCACCCCGTGGGCGCGACCGGCGCCCGCATCCTCGCCACCCTCGCCCGCGAGATGGACCGCCGCGGCGCCCGCTACGGCCTGGAGACCATGTGCATCGGCGGCGGCCAGGGCCTCGCCGCCGTCTTCGAACGGGTCTGACATCGCGGCGGTGCCCCGATGACGTACACGGCCGAGCAGGAGAGGTCATCGCATGAACAGGTTGATGCGCGCCCTCATGGTGATTCCCGCGACGGCGGTGGCCATCACGGCCGGCGTCATCTGAGCCGCCCGGGCACCCCGGGTCAGCTGGGCTTCGCCGTCCAGGACGGGTCGCGGCCGGTCATGGCGATGAGGCGGTCGAGGGCGGACGCGTCCGCGCCCGCGTCGACGGCGGGGCCGAACAGGCCGGGGACGCCCTTGCCGCCGCTCTGCTCGACGGCCGGGGCGACGAAGGCGAGGCACGCCTCGATCTCCTCCTCGCCCACGTCGTAGGCCTGCCCGGTGGCGCGGGAGATGTCCCAGCCGTGCACGAGGAGCTCGTTCATCGCGACGCTGCCGGCCTGGTCGCCGGGCAGGTCGATGCCGCCGGCCTGGGTCATGCCCTGCCACGCGTCCGGAGAGCGCCAGGCCGCCGCGAGCGCGTCGAGCCGCTCGGGGACGCGGGTCCGCCAGTCCGGGTCGAGCCGGTCGGCGTCGGCGGACGGCGGCTGCGACGGGCCGCCGGGGAAGTGCTTCGCCGCGGCCCAGGTGAACGCCAGGCTCAGGCCGTCCAGGTGGTCGATGAGGGCACCGAGCGACATGCCGTCGCAGGGCGTCGGCCCGGTGAGCGCGGAGTCGGGCACGCCGGCGAGCAGGCCTGCCATCCGCCGGGAGGCCGGACCGAGGTCGGGCGTCGAGGTCATCTGGAGTCCTTCCGTGTCGGTTACCGCTGGGCGGGACGGGGATGGACGCGTTCCGCCACGTGGTATGGACTCGTGATGCGGCGGATACTCATCGGTGCGCGGGTATTGGCGAGGGTATGCGGTGAAGATCGAGGGGCCCGGCGGTCCGGACATCGGCGTGGATGTTCTGACCAGGGCATGTGACGCGTAAGCTACTGCCGAGTAGTATTCGGGCCCCGGATGGAGAGCAGTCTGACGCGAGCCCTACGCTGGCTGCCATCGCCCGTACCCCAGGAGGACGGAACAGTGTTCTGGATCACGTTGGTCATCGGGCTCGCCGGAACGGCGGTCGCGCTGGCGCTCGCCGGGAGGCGAGTGCTCTTCCTGTCTGCGATCGCCAAGAGCGGGCAGCCGGACCCCGAGCGGACGCTGCAGGTCAGGCGTGAGCCCGCCAAGGCCGTCGAGGGCCAGGCGGTCGAGGTCCTCGGCCAGCGCAAGCTGCTGAAATGGACCCTCGCCGGCGTCTCGCACGCGGCGGTCATGTGGGCCTTCATCCTGCTGATCACGGTCTACCTCGAGGCGGCCGTCGCGCTGCTGTTCGGGCTGGAAGCCAAGATCCCCGGCCTGCAGACCTGGCCGCCGATCGGCTTCGTCCAGGACACGATCGCGCTCGCCTGCACCGCCGGCCTGATCGTCTTCACCGCGATCCGGATCAAGAACTCGCCGAAGCGGCTGGACCGCAAGTCCCGGTTCAAGGGCTCGCACCTGTCCGGCGCCTGGATCACGCTGTTCATGATCTTCAACGTGATCTGGACGATGTTCTTCTTCCGCGGCGTGGAGTGGGCCAGCGGCAACCTCCCCTACGGGAAGGGCGCCTACTTCTCCTACGCCGTCGGCCACCTGTTCGACGGCCTGAGCACCCACACGCTCGAGGTCCTGGAGTCGGTCGGCCTGCTGCTGCACATCGCCGTCGCGCTGATCTTCCTGGTCTTCGTCGTCCACTCCAAGCACCTGCACATCTTCCTGGCCCCGCTGAACGTCATGTTCAAGCGCCGCCCGGACGGCCTCGGCGCCGCGCAGCCGATGATGTCGGGCGGCAAGCCGCTCGACTTCGAGGAGGCCGACCCCGACGAGGACGTCTTCGGCCGCGGCAAGATCGAGGACTTCACCTGGAAGGGCTTCCTCGACATGGCGACCTGCACCGAGTGCGGTCGCTGCCAGTCGCAGTGCCCCGCCTGGAACACCGGCAAGCCGCTGTCGCCGAAGATGCTCGTCCTGGAGCTGCGCGACCACGCCCTCGCCAAGGCGCCGTACTTCACCGCGTCGGAAGAGGCACAGGGCAAGTTCACCGACGAGCAGAAGCTCGCCATGGAGGTCGACAAGGCCCTCGTCGGCGACGACGGCGTCATCCACCCCGACGTCCTGTGGTCCTGCACCAACTGCGGCGCGTGCGTCGAGCAGTGCCCCGTCGACATCGAGCACATCGACCACATCCTGGACATGCGCCGCTTCCAGGTCATGATCGAGTCCTCGTTCCCGTCCGAGGCCGGCGTCATGCTGAAGAACCTCGAGAACAAGGGCAACCCGTGGGGGATGTCCGAGATGAAGCGCCTCGAATGGATCGAGGAGCTCGACTTCGAGGTCGACGTCGTCGACGACAAGGTCTCCGAGGACACCGAGTACCTGTTCTGGGTCGGCTGCGCCGGCGCCCTGGAGGACCGCGCCAAGAAGACCACCAAGGCCGTCGCCGAACTCCTGCACATCGCGGGCGTGAAGTTCGCCGTCCTCGGCCCCATGGAGGCCTGCACCGGTGACCCGGCCCGGCGCCTCGGCATGGAGTTCGTCTTCCAGATGCTCGGCCAGCAGAACGTCGAGACGCTGAACGACGCGGGCGTCAAGAAGATCGTCGCAACCTGCCCGCACTGCTTCAACACCCTGGCCAACGAGTACCCGCAGATCGGCGGGAACTACGAGGTCGTCCACCACACGCAGCTGCTCGCGCACCTGGTGGAGGAGGGCAGGCTCACCCCGGTCACCCCGATCGAGGAGAAGATCACCTACCACGACCCCTGCTTCCTCGGCCGCCACAACAAGGTCTACAAGCAGCCGCGCGACATCATGGCGACCGTCCCCGGCGTCAAGACGCAGGAGATGCACCGGCACAAGGACCGCGGCTTCTGCTGCGGGGCCGGCGGCGCGCGGATGTGGATGGAGGAGCGGATCGGCAAGCGGATCAACACCGAGCGCGTGGACGAGGCGCTCGGCACCGACCCCGACACCGTCTCCACCGCCTGCCCGTTCTGCCTGGTCATGCTGGGCGACGCGATCAACGAGAAGAAGAACGCGGGCGACGCCAAGGAGTCGCTGGAGGTCGTCGACGTCTCCCAGCTCCTGATCCGCTCCATCAAGGGCGAGGGCACCGCCCCCGAGAAGGAGGCGGTCGCCGCCGAATAGGGCGCGCGACCGAGCCAGGACCCCCGGCCTCACGGGGCGGGGGTCCTCGCGTCACCGGGTCCAGGTGCTGGGGGACGAGCCAGGGGGCGCCGCGCCGCCGGCCGGTGCGCCCGCTTCCGGCGCCGTCGCCGGCGGGAGGGCGACGAGCATGTCCCGCAAGGCGTAGACGACCTGGTACGGGAGGATGTGCCGGGTGGCGAGGTCGTCGACGGAGCCGAGGGAGCCGTGCGCCGTCCGGGCCAGCACGATCAGCTTCGCGTGGTACGGATCGAGGCCGGGCAGCGCGGCCAGCAGATGCTCCGGCGCCGAGTTCACGTCGACCAGGCCCCCGTCGTCGAACGCGCGGGGCAGGTCGGGGCGTCCGACGCCGAGCGTCCGGGCGATCGACGGGTGGTGCGCCGCCAGCGAGCGGGCCTGCTCCCGGCGGACCCTGCGCTCGATCAGCTGCACGTCGACGGCGGTCGGCGCGGCGCCGGGATGCCCGGACGACGCCGGCCCCGCCGTCAGGAGCACCAGATGGAGGGTGCCGCCGAACGTCGAGCCGAGCAGTGACAGGCCCATCGGGACGTCCCACCACCACGCGGGGTGCTCGGGGTCGGTGATGTCGGCACCGATGAAGAAGATCATCGTCATCACCAGGTAGGCGAACGCCATCAGCCCGAGCACGGGGCTCCTGCGCCGTGCCGCGTAGTACCCGACCAGAGCCCAGGTGGCGGTGCCGAAGCTGAGCACCGGGACGGTCGGCAGGATGATCCGCCGCGCCAGTGAGAACCGCTGCCCCCGAGGCGCCGCCCACGGGGCGGGCATGGGACGGCCGTGGTACGCCGGGGCGGGCCCGACGCCGGAGGGACCGTACGCCGGCGCGGATCCGACGGCCGGAGCACCGAACGCAGGGGCGGGTGGATGAACGGGGACGGCCGCCGGGAGGACGGGGGGCGGAGCCGCGGCACTCCCCTCGTTCCGGGCCGGCGCGGCGAGCGGATCGGGCGGAGCGAACGAGGGCACGGCCGGCGGTGCCGCGTCCTCGGCGGAGGAGGGCACGGGAAGATCGTCGGCCGGTGGTTCGGGCGGGGCCTCCCCCGTCCCGTTCGACTCGCGCGCGGGCGGCGCCGCCAGCGCCGGATCGGACCGCAGGATGCCCAGGTGCAGGCTCTGGAGGCGCTCGCCCGGCTCGACGCCGAACTCCTCGGCGAAGAAGGCGCGGGCGTCCCGGTAGGCGGCCAGGGCCTCCGCCTGCCTGCCGCACCGGTAGAGGGCGAGCATCAGCAGGTAGCGCAGCCCCTCCCGGAGCGGGAACTCGGCGACCAGCCGGATCAGCTCGGGCACCAGCCGCGCGTGCTCCCCGAGGTCCAGCCCGACCTCGGCGCACGCCTCCAGCGCGGCCGCCCGCTCCTCCTCCAGGCGGTCCCGCGCCGCGTCGAAGAACGGGCCGTTCAACCCGGCCAGTGCCGGACCGCGCCACATGGCCAGCGCCTCGCGCAGCAGGACCTCGGCCCGCACCGCCTCGCCCGCGGCCCGCGCGGCCTGGGCCTCCTTCACCCGGTCCTGGAACAGTTCGACGTCCAGCCCCTCCGGCGGGACGTTCAGCGCGTACCCGGCACCGGTCAGGCTCAGTAACCGCCCCGGGGCGCGCGGCGACCGCTCGGGCTCCAGCACGCGGCGCAGGCCCGCGACGTACTTCTGGACGACGTTCGCACCGTTGTCGGGGGGTCCGTCACCCCACACCGCCTCCACGATCGACGCCGTGGACACCGCCCGGTTCGGTGTGAGCAGCAGGACGGCGAGCACCGCGCGCTGCTTGCCCGGGCCCAGGTCGAGCTCCCGGCCGTCCCGCCACGCTGCCGGCCGCCCGAGGATCTCGAAGCGCAGGACGGACCCTTCACCAGGCAGCCTGACCACCCCCGCTCCTCATGAATGGCGCCTGGGCAGTCTTTCCGCAGTCCGGGCGCAGTGAACGGCAGCATAACGACAGAGGTCCGTCAATGGCACCAAGCATTCTCTTTCTGGACATCGGGGGCGATCGCCTCCTGAATGAGAGAAAGGACATCGGGGTGCCTCATCACCGACTGCGGGCCGGCCGCGCGCCCGGACTGTCGGCCGCGCTCCTGCTCACGGTGGCGTTCGCCGTGGGCTGCGGCCCGGCCGAGGACAAGGGCGCGGCACCGGCGAAGGCGTCCGCGCCGGCCTCGCCCTCCGCCGCGCCCACGCCCGCCTCAGCGATCCCCAACGGGGTGGAGAAGCTGAAGGCCGCCGAGATCCTCCGCCGCGCGCGCAAGGCGACGGCGTCGGCGAAGTCGTTGCGGATGCGCGGGCGGATCCAGGAGGACGGCGAGAAGTACCGGCTCGACTTCCGCTTCGCGGGGAAGGCGAAGGCGACCGGAACGTTCAAGATGGGAGCCCAGAGCGTTCAGATCACCCGGATCGGCAAGGACCTCTACCTCAAGGGCGACGACGCGTTCTGGAAGTCGATCGGCGGGAAGGCCGCGGTGCAACTGCTCTCGGGCAAGCAGCTCAAGACGACCACCAAGAATCCGGACTTCAAGGACATCGACCCTGTCACCGACCCTTCGGCCCTGCTCGCCGAGGCCGTGAAGTCCGTGGGGAGCTGGAAGAAGGGCGTCCCGGGGACGGTCGGCGGCGTACCCACCGTGACCCTGGTCGGCTCGTCCGGGGAGAAGGTCCACGTGGCCACGCGGGGCGAGCCGTACGTGCTGCTGCTCGACGGCGGCGACCCGGCGGACAAGATCGAGTACCTCGACTACGACGAGCCGGTGGACATCCCGCGCCCCCCGGCGAAGACCATCGTCGACGCCGACGCGCTGAACTAGAAGACTGCTGAAGATCTTGTGAGGGGCTGTCCGGCCGTGGGCCGGACAGCCCCTGTGTGGTCATGCTTCGGCCGTGGACAGGTGCCAGGTGCCGTTGGTTCGGGTGAGTCCGAGGTTGATGAGTCGGCGGAGGTTGAGGACGGCGGCTCGGGTGTGGAGCCAGGCGTCGGCTTTGATGGTGCCGCGGTGGCGGAGGCGGCGGTTGCCGTGGTGGACGAGCCAGGCGACGGCGCGTTCGACCGGTGGTCTCCAGCGGCGGTAGTCGGCTTGCCAGGCCGGGTCGTGGGCCGATTGGCGGCGGGCGGCGGCTTGGAGGTCGTGGTGGGGGCGGATGGTCAGGATCCGGCCTGCCTTGGCGTTGGTGCACCGCTCGCGCAGGGGGCATCCGGTGCACCGGTTCCCGAACACGGCTTTGCGCTGGTGGTGGCGTCCGCCGGGGTCCGATAAGGGGGCGGTGTGCCCGGCGGGGCAGGTCACGGTGCCGTTGGTGGTGTCGATGGCGAAGTCGTCGAGGGTGAAGCCGCCGGGGACGGCGGGCCGCAGCGGGGCGGGCTTGATGAACAGCCGGTGCCCGGCGGCGGTGAGGGCGTGGCGGGCCTGGCCGGTGGAGTAGGCGGTGTCGCCGAACACCTGCACCGGGGTGTCCTCGCCGGCGAGCAGGTCCAGGCCGACGAGGGCCTCGTGGTGGGCGGCCCCGGCGCCGGGCCGCAGGGCCACCGCGGTGAACAGGCCGGTTTCGGGCTCGACGGCCAGGTGGGCTTTGAAGCCGTCCTGGCGGTGGCTGCGGGTCTTGTGGACGTGCCGGGCTTGGGGGTCGACGGTCGAGATCACCCGGTCCGGGGCGGTGCCGTCGGTGATGCGCCAGCGCCCGTCGCGGCCGTCGGACCCTTCGGCCGGTTCGACGTCCTGCCCGGCGACCAGGGCCAGCAGGCCCACCGCGTTCGCGGCCCGCTCGCCCAGTTCCTGCTCGGGCAGGTGCCCCAGCAACCTGAGCGCGTCGGTGACCAGGGCGTCCACCAGCTCGGCGCGGGCCTGCTCGTCGTTCCAGGCGATGCGCGGTTTGCCCGGGTCGGTGTAGTCGTGGGCGGTGCACGCCGCCGCGGCCACCTCGGCCGCCCCGGGGACATGGCGGATCACTGAGCGGACGGCGGCGATCAACTGGGTGACGGTGTCCTGGGTGGCGACCGCATCGTCCAGCACCGTGGAGTCCAGCGCACGGCGATGCCTGCCGGTGAGCACCCCGGTCGCCCGCACCACCTCCCGCACGGCCTCGAAGATCCGGTCGGGCCGGGCCGAGCGTGCCAGCCGACGGCGGAAGTAGGCCAGCAGCGACGCATCGAACGCGGTGTCGTGCAGGCCCAGCCCGCACGCGGCCTTCCAGCGCAGGTCACACCGCAACTCCTGCACCGTCTCAGAATCCGACAGCCCGTGCAGGGCCTGCAAAGTGATCGCCGCGGCCAGGATCTGCGGCGGCATCGACGGCCGCCCGTTCGCCGACGGATACATGTCCGCGAACATCACCGCCGGGAACAACGCGCCACGGTGCTCGGCCAGGAACGCGAACACGCTCCCCGCTGGGATCAGCTCCCGGCACGTCTCCCACACATCCGGACCGACCGTCTCCCCGGCCCACTCACCCATCACCACACCACAACACACTGGCCCCGCCGCATCCGCGGCGGGACCAAAACCCCAAGATCTTCAGCAGTCTTCTAGGCAGTGTTTCGACAGTCCCGGTCCACTTCGCTCGCCTGGCGGCTCGCTGCGTGGCCGTGCCTGGGCGAACGCGGCATCGCTTCGCGATCTGCCCGGTGCGGCTCGCCTCCGGCTTCACCGCACCGGCCAGGTCACGCGTTCGCGCGCGTGGCCGAGGCCACTTCGCGACAGCCTCCCTAGGCACCGTCCGCTCGGTGAGTCGCGCGGGCCGGCGCGACAGGCGAGCGGACGGCGGCCCCGCCGGCGGCGTCCCGCTCGCCGTCGGCGGGGGTTGGGGCGGCCGGTGCGCTGGTAGGACCCAGGGATGGCCGTGCTCGTGTCCGTCCTCGCGTTCCTGATGACGCTCGCGGGCGGCCTCACCGCGATGCGGGTCCGCGACCACCGGCACCTCGTCCTCGGCCTGGCGGGCGGGCTGATGCTCGGGGTCGTCGCGTTCGACCTGATCCCCGAGTCGCTGGAGCTGACCCGGCACCGCCCGTTCGGCGTCCCCGCCCCCATGATCGGCTTCGCGGCGGGGTTCGTGCTGCTGCACGTCGTCGAGCAGGCGGTGGCGATCCACCGCGCCCACGAGGAGGAGTACGCGCCGCACGAGCACGTCCACGGCTCGGGCTCCGGCGGACTGCTCGCCGCGCTCGCGCTCGTCCTGCACAGCATGGTGGACGGCCTGAGCATCGGCTTCGGATTCCAGTCCGGGACCGAGACCGGGGTCTTCGTGGCGCTCGCCGTCGTCACCCACGACTTCGCCGACGGCTTCAACACCTTCACCGCCGCCTCGCTGTACCGCCGCGACCGGCGCCCCGCCGTCCTGCTGCTGCTCGCCGACGCCGCCGCCCCGGTCGCCGGCGCCGCCATCGGCACGGCGGCGACCGTCCCGGACGCCGTCCTCGGCCCCTACCTCGGCGTCTTCGCCGGCGTCCTGCTGTACCTGGCCGCCGCCGAGATCCTGCCGGAGGCGCACAGCGTCCACCCGCGGGTCATGACCCTGGCCGCCACCGGGCTCGGGCTGGCCGCGGTCCTGCTCAGCGTCGGGCTCGCAAGCTGAAGAGGGCCGCCCGGAGACCGGACGGCCCTCTTTGGGAACGTTCCCAGACTCAGCCCGTCAGCGACGTCGCGTAGCTCTGGTTCGACTTCAGCCACTCGTCGACCGCCTGGTCCGGCTTGCCCTTGTACTTGTTCTCCATCAGGTCCTCAAGGGAGCCGAGCTGCTTGTCGTCCATCTTGAACTTCTTCAGCCAGCCCGTGACCTCGGGCTGGTCCTTGCCGAAGTCCTCACGGGCGACCGTGTAGATGCCGTCCGGCTTGCCCATCGCGCCCTTCGGGTCCTGGAGGTCGCGGATGGGGTACTTGGTGTACGCCCAGTGGGGGCGCCACAGCGTGACGACGATGTCCTTCTTGGCGTCGATCGCCTTCTTGAGCTCGGTCAGCATCGCCGCCGTCGACGACGTCGTGACCTTGTACTCGTCCTTCAGGCCGTACGCGGGGAGCATCTTCTCCTGCGACACCCGGTACAGGCCGGAGCTCTTCTCGATGCCGACGATCTTGCCGCCGTACGCGCCGCCCTTGCCTTTCAGGTCGTCGAGCGTCTTCAGCGGGGAGTAGTTCGGCACCGCGATCGTCAGCGGGGCCGCGTCGTACCAGGCGCCGACCTTCTCCAGCTTGTCGCCGTACTGCTTCCAGTAGTCCTCGTGCGTGCCGGGGAGCCAGGAGTCCACGAACAGGTCGACGTCGCCCTTCGACATGCCCGCGTAGAGCGGGCCCGTGTCGAGGGTCTTGACGTCCACCTTGTAGCCCTTGTCGGTGAGGAGCCGCTTCCACAGGGCGGTGGCGGCCTCGCCCTCGGCCCAGCCGGAGACCATGCCGATGGTGATCTCCTTGTCGTTCCCACCCCCGCCGGAGTCGGAATCACCGCACGCCGCGGCGCTCAAACCGAGCGTCAGCGTCATCGCGGCGACCGTCAGGCCCTTGAACTTGAGGCGCATGCCCATCCTTTCGTTCGCTTACAGGGGGATATGTGGGGGGAGAGGGAAATCAGTTGGACGTGCCCGCGGCGGAACCGGCCGCGACGCCGACGGGGAAGGTGTCGGTGGCCCGGCGGCGCTGGAACAGCGCGCGCAGCATGCCCGGGCCATCGCCGAGGGCCCCGGTCAGGCGGTCCAGGTAGATGGCGAGGACCACGACGGCGACGCCGCCTTCGAAGCCCTTGGCGACGTCCACCCGGTTGATGCCCTCCAGCACCTCGCCGCCGAGGCCGCCCGCCCCGACCATGCCCGCGATGACGACCATGGACAGCGACAGCATGATCAGCTGGTTGACGCCGGCCATGATCGACGGCATCGCGAGCGGGATCTGGATCCGGGTCAGGATCCGGCCGGGGGGCGTTCCGAACGCCTCGCCCGCCTCGACCATCTCCGGGTCGACGCCGCGGATGCCGAGCTCGGTCAGCCGCACGCCGGGGGGCATCGCGAAGATCACGGTCGCCACCACGCCGGGCACCGCGCCGATGCTGAAGAAGAAGATCGCCGGGATCAGGTACACGAACGCCGGCATCGTCTGCATGAAGTCGAGGACCGGCCGGACGATCCGGCTCACCATGTCGCCCCGGGCCGCCGCGATGCCGATGGGGATCGCCACGACCGTCGAGACCAGCGCCGACACGAGCACCAGGGCCAGCGAGTCCATCGCGGGCTCCCACAGCTCCATGCTGTCGACCAGCGCGAACCCGAGGATCGTGAACAGGCCGAGCTTCCAGCCGCTCACCACGAGCGCGATCAGGGCCAGCACCAGCGTCAGCCCCAGCGGGGGCAGCAGGGTCAGGACGCTCGTCAGCCCGTCCACCGACGCCTCGATCGCCGAGCCGATCCCGTCGAACAGCCACGCCAGGTTGTCGGTGCACCAGTTCACGAGGGTGTCGAACCACTCGCCGACCGGGATCCGGGGCAGCTTCATCGCCGCGTCACTCATCGCCGCCACCTTCCTTCGTCAGCGCCAGTTCCGGCTCGTCCTCCTCGACCAGCTCCTCGACGCGGGAGTTGATCGCGCCGAGCGCCGCCAGCAGCGTCACCCGGGGGATCACGCCGAGCAGCGTCCCGTTCTCGTCCGCGACGGGCACCGGCAGGTCGCTCTCGGCGACCCGCACGAACAGGTCCGCGACCGGGGTGTCCGGCGCCACGGGCTCCGGGTCCTCCGGGTCGATCAGGCCGTCGAGCGTCTGGACGTTCTCCTGCACCGCGTCCGCGATCACCGTCGCCCGCACCCGTCCGACCAGCCTGCGGTCCCGCCCGACCACGAACGCCGCGGAGGTCTGGTGCTCGCGCATCGTCCGCAGGGCCGTCCTCGGCCCGGTCGACGCCGGCACCGTGACCAGCGGCTTCTCCATGACCGAGGCGGCCGTCAGCACTCTGGTACGGTCCACATCCGCGACGAACTGGGCGACGTAGTCGTTGGCCGGGTCGGTGAGGATCTCCTCGGCCGTCCCGATCTGCACGATCCGTCCCTCCCGCATCACCGCGATGCGGTCGCCGATGCGCATGGCCTCGTTCAGGTCGTGGGTGATGAAGACGATCGTCTTGCCGAACCGGCTCTGCAGATCGAGCAGCAGGTCCTGGACCTCGCGGCGGATCAGCGGGTCCAGGGCGCTGAAGGCCTCGTCCATCAGGATGATGTCGGTGCCCGAGGCGAGGGCGCGGGCGAGTCCCACCCGCTGCTTCATCCCGCCCGACAGCTCCCCGGGGAGCTTGCTCTCCCAGCCTTCGAGACCGACCAGCGCCAGGAACTCCCGGGCGGTCCTCTCTCGTTCGTCCTTGGGAACGCCGCGGACCTCGAGCCCGTACGCCGCGTTGGCAAGGACCGTCCGATGGGGGAACAGCGCGAAGTGCTGGAAGACCATGCTGACCTTGTTCTGCCGAAGCGCACGCAGCGCCTTCGGCGGCAGCTTCGCGATGTCCTGGCCGTCGATCTCGACACTTCCCGAGGTGACCCCGAGCAGCCCGTTCAGCATCCGGATGAGGGTCGACTTCCCCGACCCCGACAGGCCCATGACCACGAAGATCTCGCCCTGCCGCACCTCGAACGTGGCGTCCACCACGGCCGGTGTGACCCCGAGGCCGCGGAGCTCCGCCAGGTCGGCGCCCGCCCTGAGTTTCCGCTGTGCCTCCGCCGTCCTACGGCCGAAGAGCTTGGTAACGCTTTCCGCGCGGAGTACTGACACGATCTCCTTCCGGGTTCCCACGTCGATGCGCGGAAACGGGTCGCCTAGTCCGTCCAGGCGCCCGGGCCTCACGTAAAGAGGCTGTCAACCAGACGCCATGCCTGTGCGTCGCCCGAAACTACCCGGCCGGAGAACATGTTTCATCTTTCGGTGACTTCCGTCACTTTCGGGTAACGAACCGACTACACTTTCGTGCGGTGAAAGTTCTGGTACGACCGCGAAGGCGTGGGCCCCCGCTGGTCCTGGTACCGCGACCCGTACTTCGCCGACCCGTAGGGGTACTCCGCCGGCGAGCTCGTCCGGAACAGGCACATCTGCCCGATCTTCATCCCCGGCCACAGCTTGATCGGCAGCGTCGCCACGTTCGACAGCTCCAGCGTCACGTGCCCGCTGAAGCCCGGATCGATCCACCCCGCCGTCGAGTGCGTGAGCAGCCCCAGCCGCCCGAGCGAGCTCTTGCCCTCCAGCCGCGCCGCGAGATCCTCGGGCAGCCCGAACACCTCGTAGGTCGAGGCCAGCACGAACTCCCCGGGATGCAGCACGAACGCCTCCTCGGCGTCCACCTCCACCAGCCGCGTCAGATCCGGCTGCTCCACAGCGGGATCGATGTGCGGATACCGGTGGTTCTCGAACACCCGGAAGTACCGGTCCAGTCGCACGTCCACACTGGACGGCTGGACCATCACCGGCTCATACGGGTCGATCTTCACCCGCCCGGACTCGAGCTCGGCCCTGATATCGCGATCGGAGAGCAGCACCCCAGAAAGCTATCCCACGCCACGCCCCCACCGACGATCCGGTACAGTATCCAAGGCGCGGCCCCCTGCAGGCCGCCACGCGGGTGTAGTTCAATGGTAGAACTTCAGCTTCCCAAGCTGACAGCGCGGGTTCGATTCCCGTCACCCGCTCCACTGAGAAGGCCCAGGCCAGGGACATGATCCCCAAACCTGGGCCTTGATTGTTCTCGGTCGTCTTCGCAGCCGGGCCATTAGCGGGCCATTAGGCCACCGGCACCAGCATCCCGCCCGCTCCGCCGTCCTCGTCGTCGTCCTGGCCCTCGTCGTCGCCGCGCTCTTCCCGAACGAGGGCATCGAGGCCGTCAGCGATGATGCGGTCACCCTTGGCCGACCGGTGTTGGTAGCGCAGCGCCGCCCGCTCGTTGTCGTGGCCCATGCGCGCCATCAGGTTCTTGGTCGAGACGCCCATGTCCGCGGCGAGCTGGTTACCGGTGTGCCGGAGGTCATGGAAATGCAGGTTCGGGACGCCGAGCGCATTCACCACGTGCCGCCAGTTGGTGACCTTGTTGAACCCGCTACGGCGCAGCGGCCCGCCCTTGAGCCCCGTGAAGACCAGGGCGTGAGGCTCCTTGCCGGTGTACTTGTTCAGGTGTGCCGTCAGGTGGGGGACGATCGCGGCCGGAATGGTGACCGTCCGAACCCCCGCCTTGGACTTCGGCGGCCCGAGCAGCATCTGACCGTTCGCCCGTTCCACGTAGGCGTGACGAACCCGGACAGTGCGCGCGGTGAGGTCGACATCGCAGCGACGCAACGCCGTGATCTCGCCCCATCGCAGGCTCGCGAAGGTGGCGAGCGGGATGAACGCCCGCAGTCGCTCGTCACGGACCACGTCAGCGTGCCCGTCCTCAGCCATCTTCCACAGCGCCCGTTCCGCCTCTGCACGAGTGGCGAAGGTCTGAGAGAAGCGCCGCACGAGCCCGCCTTTGACGCGGTAGCGGAGCCGGTACTCACCGGAATCCAGTTTGCGGAAGTTGCCGACCGGACGCACGCCGACCCGTTCGGCCAGCTCGAAGACTTGGGCGACAGTGAGCGTCGGCCGCTCTTCGGCGTGCTCGGTGCCGGCGCCGCGTACCTGGCAGGGATTGCGTGAGAGCAGCTTGTCTTCCACGACCGCCGTCATCAGGATGGCCCGCAGCAGTCGGTAGGCCTTGGCGCGGGAAGTAGCCCCGACCCCGGTGTTAGCGAGGGTCGTCAGCCACTCCCGGACCATTGGCGTGCTGAGCTTGCCCAGGTGCACGCCGCCGAGGTGGGGGGTGATGTGCTTGCGAAGCAGCCACGCATACAGTTCCCTCGTGCGCGGCCGGAGTGTCTGACGCTGTTCGATCCACAGTTCGGCGTAGGCGCCGAGTTGGACCTTGGCGCGTTCAGGGTCGGTCCATGTCCCGCTGAGCATCTCCGCTTCGATTAGCGTCAGGGCGCGTTCGGCGTCCTTCTTGGTGGCGAACGTCTTGGGTGCGGTGCGCATACAGCCGTCCGGGCCGGGATAACGGACCTGGTAACGCCCGCTCTCACGCTTGCGGATGCTGCCGAATCGGCGGTGGCCGTCTCTGTTCGCCATTAGGCAGCCTTCCAGACGTCGGACGTGGTCATGGGCTCGACAAGGCCGCCCGCGATGTACTCGCGGAGGGCCGATTCGGGGATGCGGACGTGTCCGCGCCTGCCCGGTTCACCGAGGCGGACGAAGCGGATCCGCCGTTCTGCGATGAGCCGCCGCGGGAACCGTTCGGAGGTCGACAGGACCTCGGCCGCCTCAGCGACGGTCAGCAGTCGTTCGCCCAGGTTGATCTGGGACACCTCAGGCTTTGGCTTGCTCATGCGGCCTTCCTGTCTGTCGATGCGGGAGGCGGTAGGGGTTTTCCGGTGAGTGCGGCGGTGACGAGCGCTTCGCCGCGTGTAAGGCCCTGGCTGTGGAACCGCCATTCGCCGATGGCGAGGATCAGGTCAGGGTCCTGGTCGTCGGGCGGTTGCCAGCCGGGGAACTGCTCGCGGACGTAGGCGATGCGCGCGGCCCGCAGTGCGCCGAGGGTGGTGGAGTAGCGGCGGGACTTGGTCGAAAAATGGCCCCGGAAGCCGAGCATGTGAGCCCAGTGGACGAGGCGGAGATCCTCGAACGCCTCCAGGGCACCCAAGCGAAGGCATTCGCCGATGAGCCGCCGGGCGTGCGGAGTGATCGGAAGCCCGGCCAGGTCTTCGGCGGGATCGAGACGCCGGTCGAGGGTGCCGACGCATTCAGCGGCCTTGGTGGCGTACTTGGCGATGTAGCCCGCTACGGCCTGCTGCGTGAGCGACCCCGAAGACGAGACGGCCCGGACGTCGACCTGCGCACCCCAGGTCAGGGACCGCGCCGGGTTGCCGGGTGCCGCCGGAGTGGTGACCGAGACGGCGCCGGCTGCGTGCCGGACGGCGTCCTCCAGGAGCGCCACGTTCGCCCAGCCGGGCGGAGGCGAGGCAGGGCCGCCGGGACCGTCGAAGCGGATGATGGCGTGGAAGTGCACGACGCCCCGACGCTGGTATTCGGCGACCTTGGCGAAGGAGACGGCCAAGGTCTCGCGGAACTCCTTCTGCGTCAGCCCGGCCGACTTGGCGAGGTATCGGCGCAGCGCCAGCGTGAAGCGCCGCCACAGTTCCGGCGCCATGGCGTTGAACAGCACCGACCCGGCGTAGTCGTAGCAGTCGGGGCACAGAGGCTCACCCAGCCGGGGGTCGTCCTGCCCGTGGCGGACGCCGCAGGAGGCCACCACGCCATGGGGGCACGGTGTAGCGCCCCGCCGGGGGTGGCAGCGTTCGACCCGTCCGCCGTTGCGCACCCGTCGCGTGTGGACGGGACCGAACGAGGGCGCCGTCAGCGTGACGAAGGCGGCCGGGTGACCGGACACGCTTTCCGGGATGCCTTTGCCGCCGGCCAGGCCCGCGCGGATGAGCTGGTAGGTGTCGGCCCGGTAGATCTCGGCGCAGGCCGGGCAGCGGGACGCCCGCCGGGTCTTGCAGGCCACCGGGAGGGCGCCGTCAGGCTCGGTGTCGGTGGAGTAGCTGTGCAGCAGTTCCCCGGTACCGGTGTGGACGTGTTTCACGGTGCCGGTCAGGAACACCGGCTGCGCGCAGCCGCCGGTAGAGCGAGCACGAGCGGCCCAGCGCTCGAAGTCGGGCCGGTCGATGATCTTCGCCATCAGCCGGGCGTCCTGCGGAGTGAGGACCGGGTGGGGCACGATGAAGGGGTCTCCTTACCGATTCGTGCGGATGAGGGGACGGCCCCCGACGTGACGGCGTGACTTGGCGGTTGAGCGGTCACGCCGGGGGCGCTTAGATCACTGGCAGTGGCCCAGCCCCGAGCAGTGCGGGCAGGTGTCGCCGTAGGAGTCCAGGCCCGTCCCGCCGCAGTTGCAGCACTGCCACCACTGGCCGAACGAGGCGGGCAGCCGCGGGAAGGTGACGGCCGATCCGGTCGCGGAGTCCTGCGCGGTCACCTCGTCGGAGCCGCAGGCCGAGCACGAAGGGCCGCCCCGCAGCGCGAGCAGGTTCACCCAGTGCAGACCGGCGGCTGTGACGTTGCAGGCCCGGCAACGAAGCCGCCACGACGTGTTCTGGTCGCTCATCAGGCGGCCCGCCCGGCGTCCCCGTCGTTGTCCTGGTCGGGGTCGAGGCGGATGTTGTCCTGGTAGCTGTCCTGGGCGCGGTACTGGCGCCGGCGCCGTTCGGGGATGTGGTAGATGCGGTAGGTGATACGGCCGAAGGTGCGCTCAGCGCTGTAGTGACCGTCCCGGCGGGTCTCGTCAGAGACGTCGACTCCCAGGAGGGCCGCCGCGCGGTCGACCAGCGCCGCCGCAGAGTTCTCGTCTGCGGCCCGTACGGGGATGAGGAAGTCGTGGCCGTACTCGTTGACCGCGACGGCGGGGTTGGCTTCCAGGAAGTCGGCCAGAGCCCGCAGGCCGCTGACGACCTGGTGCCGGGCGAACAAATCACCAGGCACGAGCGGAGACGGGCGGCCGGCCGGATTGGTGTGGGTGGTCATGGTGAATCCCTCCAAGGTCAGGAGATGGGCGCGGTTTCTTGGGTGCGGATCTGGCGGAGCAGATCGGAGGCGAGTTGGTTGGACACCCCGAGACGAGCGCGCAGTGCGTCACGGGTGATCGGGCGTCCGTGTCGGCTTTGGTGTTCGGTGGCGACGCGGCGCGCGAAGTCGACCAGCGGTCCGGCCGCCCCCGACGACGAGGACGAGGACGACGAAGCAGACGGAGCCAACGCGGACTCGTCGGCAGGGACCGGGATGGAGGTCTGGCCGTCCTCGTCGTCCTGGGCACCGTCGCGGTTCCGGTCGGTGGCGGACGAGACGGCGGCGGACTCAGGCCGGTCGGTCTCCCAGACCACCCACGGTGATGAAGACGGGGACGAGGGTGAGGACGGGGAGTCCGACGAGTCGGCCGGGGACGAGGACGGGGACGGGTGGCCGAAGGAGTCCGGGACGGCCAAGACGCCCGAGACGGACGAGTCCGCCGCCGCACGGCTGCCGGCCTTTCGGCGCTCCAACATGGAGACCGCGACCAGGAACGCGCCCGCCGGAGTGCCCGCGGTGATCCAGCCCCAGACCGAGGGGTCGGCTTGGGCGAGGTTGGCAGCCAGGGAGAGCAGGATTCCGCCGACCAGGACGAGGGTCGGCCACGACAGCCGCGCCGTGTCGCGCCCGGTGCGCTTGTCCCGCTGCCGTTCGCCCGCCGCCATGACGCAGGTGAGGTCGATGCAGACCGCGATGGCCCAGGCCATCCACCCGCGTTGACCGTGCTCGGTGGCGGTGTCGCGGATGTGGGTGAACGATCCGGCCGCCGCGATCCCGGCCAGGACCACCACCGGCCCGGAATCGGCCACCGCCCCGGCAAGCCGCCGCATCACGCCGCCCGCCGGTCGGTGACCAGCGCGAGCAACGCCACCAGCTCAGGGTCACAGTGGTGGACGTCGGCCCACTCGTCGGCCCGAGTAGGGGACGAGGAGGCGAACGAGTCGGCGCACTGCTGGCAGCGTGCGATGTGCAGGGAGCGGAACTCGTCCCACTCGATCCCGACCGGCCACACGTCCCAGGACGACACCGCCCCCGACCGGGACGACCCCGAGGACGAGGACGAGAACGACGAGGACGGGGACGGGACGGCGACGAACCGGGGGCGAGGACGGGGACGAAGGGCGCGGACGCGGACGACCATCGGGCAGCCTCCAACGATTTCGGGTATGGGTCGGGTAGGGACGTGGCGCGGATCAGGGCTCACGCCGAGCCGGGAAGGCGGGAGGGAGAGGCGGTTACGCGGCCGGGTTGATGGCCGGGACCGAGCCGACGAGGGTCTCCCAGGCGGGGGTCAGGTGCGCGTAGTCGCGTGCGGCTTGTTCGGCCTCGTGTTCAGGGACGTAGACCGACCGGGCACGGTGCCACGAACCGTCTTGCCCGGCGACGATGCACACGCCCGGAGTCTCGGCCGCGATGGCACGGGCCGCATCGAGGGCGGCGGGGTCGAGGTCGCCGAGGGCCATGTTGGCGGTTTCGGGGTCGTTGACCCGGTGGCAGACCCGGCCGGACAGTTGAGCGCGTAGTGCGGTGACGCCGGGGCCCAGGTCGGAGCCGACGCGTTGCCCGCAGACGACCAGGTAGACCGCGAACGCCCGCCCGAGCTGGGCGACTCGGAGCAGCGCGGTAGCGGTCTTGGACACTTCCTCCTTCTCGCTCTTGTCGGCCATGAGGAACAGTTCGGCGACCTCGTCCACCAGGACCACCACGGGCACCGGTCGCAGATTCTCCGGCAGCGTCCACACGTTGCGCGCCCCGTGCGCTCGGCAGGTGGCCATGCGGTTCTCGACCTCGCCCACCAGGTCCGCGAGCAGGTCGACGGACTCTTTGCGGGTGGTGGCCAGCGCTGACAGGCGCGGGGCGTAGGGGGTGAACTCGACCCCGCCTTTGAGGTCGAAGCCCGCCAGGGCGACCGGTTGCGGCGCCAGGCCCTTGATCAGGGCGTTGGCCAGGTTGGACTTACCGGACTGCGTCGCGCCGACGTTGAGCCAGTGCGGCACGGTGCGGAAGTCGATCACCCAGTCCCGGCCGTTCTCCAGCTTGCCCGGACGCACGGTCAGCAGCTCACCGGTTCCCGGCTCGGTGACCACATCAACCAGCGGGTCACGCATCGTGGCCCACAGGGTGACGAAGCCGGGCCGCACGTCGACCACGCGCACCGAGTGGACGCGCCAGGCGTGCGCGATCCCCTCCGCGGCTTTCTCGTAGTCGGCGGGGACTTGCCCGTCGTGCAGGCGCAACCGCATACGCCACCCCAGCCGGGTAGGCCGGAGCACGCCGAGGCGCGGGGAGCGTTCGACGTCGACCCGCCGCACCCGCCGCTTGTGCTCCACCACCGTCGCAGCAGAGCGCGAAGCAGGCCCGACCACGGGGATAGCGTCCAGGGTGAGGCGGAACCGCCGCCGGTTGCGGGTCAACTTGCAACCCGAGGCCACGTGATGCCACGTCAGGTAGACGAGGACCGCACGGGCGGGGAACGCGACGCCGTACCAGAACGACACCGGGTGATACCGGCGCCAGGCCCAGAGCCCGGCCGCCGCAGCGGCCAGGGCCCCGAGCACCAGGACGAAGTCAGTCATGACGGTGGCCCCGTTCAGGCCACGCCCGCCGGAGCGGACGCATCCGACGCCGAGCCCGACGAGGGGACGGCCGAGATGGGGGCGATGCGCTCAGCGCGGTAGGCCACGCCCCACCGCTTCTCACCGCCCAGGACCGCTTCCCACGGGAACGCCACGAGGCCCACCGGGGTCACGACCTCCCCGATCGTCACCGACTGATCGCCGGTCACCGCGACGTTGAGCAGGTCCACCCGCCCCATCGGGTCGGCAGCCGACAGACCCACCGTGAACACCGTCTGGCCGTTGCGGTCCGTCTTGACCTCGCCCGTGTCCTGGTTGACCAGCTTGGGACGCGGGGGCGAGACGCACACGAACGTCAGTGCCGACACGTCTACCGGAATGTTGCGCACGAGCCCTCCAGAGCTTGCGTTGTCTTGTCTACATACAAAGGTACCTAGGTATGTGGCGAAGTCAAGCGCCAGACCGCAATCGTCCACAGATACCTAGAGACCTAGGCGCAGGCGTACACTGCCTGACATGGCAAAAGGCCCGGTAGACCGACGCAAGCCGTACGTGCGCATCGCTGACGATCTGCGCCGCGACATCGCGTCCGGTGTCTATCCGGTGGGGGAGACCCTGCCGCCGGGCGCCAAAATCGCCGATCAGTACGGCGTCTCAGGGATGACCGTCAGCAACGCGATTGCCGTACTGCGCGAAGAGGGTCTGGTCACCACACGGCAGGGCGCCAGGGGCGCAACGGTCATCGCCACCCCGGACACCCGCGAGGCCGGCGACACCCCGCCAGAGCACAGCGAGGAGTTCCGGCTCCTGTTCTCGCAACTCCAGGAGATCCGGGGTCAGCTCCGCAGCCTCAGCACCCGGCTTGACGACCTGGACGAGCGAACCAGAGACCTCTAGACCAAGCCGCACCATCGACGCCGCACAGTTTGCAGCGTCTTACGGCCACGGCCACCCGTTGGGGTGCGTGATGGCCATGACCAGCTCTGGGGGCGAGGCCGCTTCCACCAGGCGCCACCCGTCCTCGCAGCGCACCAGCGCCCACAACGACCGGGTGTAGCGCCCCCGCCAGCACACGACCCCGAAACCTTTGGAGATCTCGGCCAGGGCCGCCCCGGTGTCCATCAGGCCCCGCCCGTCCCCCGCAGAGAGCGCGCCGCAGCCACCCACTCATCCAGCGACGACGCCACCCGCGAAGCCCCCAGGCCGACATCCCAGCACGGTGCCAGCAGCACCCCCCTACTGGAGCGGAACCACCACCCGCCATCCCCGCGGACCACGGTCACGCTCTCGCCCAGACCCGCAACGCCGGGGAAGTACACCCGCAACATGGGCAGAGTCTCGGCATACCGGCGCTCCACCCGCCACCCGCGCCGCCGCAGCACCCGCGCGAGCCGGTTCAACTGCCGCCGCGCCAGCCACGGCCGAGGCAGCACGGCAGGTACACCCGGGGGTAGGAGCACCCGCCGCGCCGCCTCAGCCTCCCAGGCCGCCCTCAGGTCGAAGGCGGCCCCGTCCGATGATGGCGGGGGAGTCCACGCCACCATCACCAGGTCCTTTTGATCACTGGGCGCCCCGCGCGCTGCCGCTCCTCGGTAAGCGCCGCACGCAGCGACGCCGAGTCCGGCCGGATGACCGTCGCATCGATGCCGGCGGCCGGGTCATGCAGCGTGGCCACCCAGTCGCCCGGACGGCCGTCCCACCGCCGAGCCCGCCAAATGCGGTGACCGGTGAACTCCTCCCGCAACCGACGCAGCGCCGGGTCATCGCCACCCGCACCCGCCCCCGCCGCAGGCCCTGACGTGGAGTCGCCCATCTCAAGCCGCCCCCGTCTCGTGACTCGGTTCGGCAGTACCGGCCCGGTGAACCCGAGAGGCGATCTGCCGCGCCCGCGCGTGGAGTTCATCCAGTTCCGCCGTGATCTCGGCGAGTTCCGCAAGCAGGATCTGACGCTCTTCTTCGGTCAGCCCGACCGCCTTCTTCCTGGTCATCGATTCGCGTGCAGGGGTGATCGGGACGACGTCGGCCCGCCGGTCGCCGGTCATCGAACGTCCCCCTCAGCGGTGAACCGCACGAGCCGCGTGCGCAGCTCTGCCGCGCTCTGCCCATACAGCGCGCCCCACTCCGACCGTTTGGCAGCCCACCGGCCGGACGGCTCACGAGTGATCAGCCAGCCGGGGAAGTCGGCTTCCAAAGCGTCCTGTAGCCGTCTGATCAGCGCCGACGTTCCGAAACCGGTAAGGCCGTTCACGACGTCACCGCCTCGACCTCGCCCGGACGGACCTGTTCGGCGATCCGGCGAGCGGCCCCAGGGATGTCGTTGACCGGGTGCTGGCGGTCCGCCTGATTCCAGGAGAAGTACCGCCCGGAGTAGCTGACGAAGACCCACACGAAGACGCCGCGCACGTCGGTGCAGACGGCCAGGCCCGCGACGTCCTCACGGACCTCGGACCGGACCTCGTACTCGGTCAGCTCAGCCCGCAGACCCGCCAGGATTTCGATCTGAGGAGTGGTCTCGGTGTTCACACCCCAAAGGTGGCCGGGAGACACGTCACGTCGCATTACCGCCTGCGTCGCATCCAGGACGGATCGCTCTCGTCTTGTCTCGTCTGATGCTCGTCTCGTGTTACGTTCCTGCGGTCGGAAGGTTGGTGATGGCGAATCCCCCCGTACGGCTCAAGGTCCTACTCCGCGAGAAGCACTGGCAGACGCACCAGACCTTTTGCGTCGAATACGACAAAGCGGCAAAAAGCATTGACCCGGCACTCGTCGGCAGTTGGCCCAGCCGGGCGCAGTTCCACCGCTGGCTGAGCGGCGACCTCAAAGGGCTCCCGTACCCCCATCACTGCCGCGTGCTGGAGAAGATGCTTCCCGGCTGGACGGCCGACCAGCTCTTCGAGCCCTGCCCGCCGACCGAGTCCAACCAGCCGCAGAGCAACCCCGACGAGCCCATGGCCCCCGACGTCGCCGAGCTGCTCACCACCCTTGAGCACCACATCGACGCCCCCGACACCGGTGAGATCAGTTGGGGCGCGACCTCCCGCGCCATCCCGGCCGCCAAGGCCCGGCTATCTGGCACCGCCAGCGGCCACGCCCAGGACCTCGGCCGCCGACTCCTCCAGCTCCAGCGCGACCGCCGCCTGAACGACGCCGACATCACCGAGCTGGCCGGCCTGTCCGGTCACGTCGTCGAGCTGGCGAAGACCATCGACATCGAGATAGCCGAAGACGGCGCGGCACGGCTGGAATACCGCTTCGACATGCTGAACCTCGGCGACAAGCCGCAGGCCCGCGTGTCCCGCGAAGTCTGGTTCGAGCACACCACCGGCCCCCTGGTCATCAAGCCCATCCCCGACATTGACCGGCGCATCGCCATCCAGCGCATCCACGACACCACCAACCTCGCCAAGTTCGCCTTTCAGATCTCGCCGCCCCTCAAGCCGGGGGAGTGGGCCCGCGTCGGCTACGTCTGCGAGGCCGGGAAGTTCGACCTGAACCACTACTGGCGCGAGTCGATGCCGCGCTACTGCCGCCGCTACGAGATCCACGTCCGGCAACGCGGCGTCGACCTCGCAGGATGCACCGCCACCGAGGAACATCCCGACGGTTCGGAGAACTCCGCCACCGATAGCCTCGTGTGGGACATCGACGGCAAGGACGCCGTGATGACCCTGACCCGTGATCACCTGCGCCCGAACCAGGCCGTGACGCTGCGCTGGGAGCCGATCCGTGAACCTGCGTGACGAGATCGAAACGACCCTGCGAGCCTGGCACGCCTACGAGACCGGCCGCGGATCGGTCGCCGTCATCGACTTCGACTGCGCCCCCACCACCACACCCACCGAACCGGCCGACAACCGCCTTGCGGTCTACCAGCGCCTGACCGACCTACGTGCCCGCACCGTCGAGGCCGGAGCCGCCCGTCTCACCGCCCGCCTTACCGCCGATCTGGCCTACCTTGGTGCACTGCTGGGCGAACATCCGCCATTGAACGACTACGTCCAGGCCACCCAGGGATGCGCCGCCGCCGGATGGCAGGACGGCTACATCACCCACCGCGGCGAACAGGCCCGCCAAGCACTCGAAACCCTGGGCATCGGATGGGGCCCCGACACAGCCCGCGAACTCAACGCAGTCGAAGGCCCGATCGAGATTGACGAGGCCCCCGACGCGATCCGCCAGGCCGCCGCCGACTACGAGCCCGCCGTCCGCCAGATCACCGGCAGTCAGGCCCCGTTCAACCTCACCGTAGAGACGACCGAGGTTGACGCCTACTGGGCGTACTGGCTGGACGGCGCCGGCGACCAGGTCCGCCTACGCCTCAATCTCCGCCGCGCCAGCTTCACCAAAGTGGCCGCCCGCCAGTTCGCCCTACACGAGGTCCTAGGTCACGGCCTCCAGGGCGCGAGCTGGTCGGCCCGAGCCGCAGCCCATGAAGTCCCCTGGGTCCGCCTGATGTCGGTCCACGCTCCCCAACAGGTCCTCTTGGAAGGGCTTGCCCAGGCGCTCCCTCTGTTCATCGCTCCCGATGACGAGCTTCTGGCCACCCGCACCAAGTTCGACCACTACAACCAACTCGTTCGTGCCGAGCTGCACATAGCCCTCAATGAGGGTTCCAGCGTCACCGAGTTGGCCGACCATGCCCGCTTCCGTATGCCCTGGATCAGGGACGCAGCCATAGCCGACCTGCTCACCGACAGGGGAGCCAACCCTCAACTCCGCTCCTACCTGTGGGCCTACCCAGCCGGACTCGACTGGTTCGCCAACCTCGCCGAAGCCGACAAGCCCACCAGGACAAACGTCCTACAGGCCGCCTACCGCGACCCGCTAACCCCGAGCGAGCTGGAAGCCCTCTGGCCAGCAGGCCCAACCATCGGCGGCCAAGCCTCCTGAAACCAAGATCATCTGGCCGCCAGTCCTCTAAAACTGACGGTCATCGTTGACACCTGGGTCTCCGGCCAGTACGGAGATCATCTATGTCGACCCCCAGCCCGCAGACCGACCGCCCCACCCCTCCGCTTGACCGTGAGGCCAAGCGACGCCTGGCGGTCATCCGCCACGTCGAGGAGGTCACCGGCAACGTCGCGATGACGTGTCGGTACTTCGGGATCAGCCGGCAGGCGTACTACATCTGGTACCGCCGTTACCAGGCCGAGGGCATCGAGGGCCTGCGCACTCGTTCCAAGCGCCCCAAGACCAGCCCGAACGCCACCCACGTCGAGGTCGTCGGGAAGATCATCTACCTGCGGCAGAACTACCACTTCGGCCCGGAGAAGATCGCGATGTACCTCAAGCGGTACCACGACGTCACCATCTCCAAGTCCGGCGTGTGGCGAATCCTCAAGCGCCTGGACATGGGCCGACTGCCGGCCTCGCAGCGCTACAAGCGCCACGACAAGCGCTGGAAGCGCTATGAGAAGCAGCTGCCCGGCCACCGCGTCCAGATCGACGTGAAGTTCATCGAGCCCATCGGCGGCGTCACCACCGGCCGCCGCGGCGGCCGGAACAAGTACTACCAGTTCACCGCCATCGACGACTGCACCCGCCTGCGTGTGCTGCGCATCTACCCCCAGCTCAACCAGAAGACCGCCATCCAGTTCCTGGACTACGTGCTGTCCCGGCTGCCGTTCCAGGTCGAGGTGATCCAGACCGACAACGGGGCGGAGTTCCAGTCGGCGTTCCACTGGCACGTGCTGGACAAGGGCATCGCCCACACCTACATCAAGCCCCGCACGCCACGGCTCAACGGCAAGGTCGAACGCTCCCACCGCATCGACGCCGAAGAGTTCTACCGCATGCTCGACGGTGTCGTCATCGACACCGCCGAGATCTTCAACGACAAGCTCCGCGAGTGGGAGGACTACTACAACTACGATCGACCGCACGGCGGCCTCGGCGGCCAGACCCCTTACGAACGCCTCAAGCAGAAGACCCAGGCCCAGGCGTAAACGATCATCGTCGGTCGCACATCTGGCCGCCAGTCCGCCGGATGAGAACTTTCTTTACGTCTTCAAGGGCGCCCGCTACGCGGCCGCCGCTGGCTCGCCCGCGTCGGGCATGCGGCCTCTTCGGGCCGGTCCCGACGCGAGCGGCCAGCTCTGCATCGGGGATGCTATCGATCGAGCTCCTGGGCTTCCCGGCGTGCTTCTTCGGCCTCGTCTGACCGGTTTAGCTCAGCAAGCGTCCCCGCCAGAATCCTCAGAGAACGTGCCAGGGCGGGCAGGAAGGCGTCCGGGCGGGCGTTGGCGAGTCGCCGGCGGATCTCTACCGCTTCGGTGATGGCCTCCAGGCCCTCCTCACGCCGTCCCAGCTCTCCAAGATCGACTGAGAGGTTGTTCAGGCTCCCGGCCAGGTCGGGCAGGAAGGCGTCCGGGCGGGCGTCGGCGAGTCGCCGGCGGATCTCTACCGCTTCGGTGCTGGCCTCCAGGCCCTCCTCGCGCCGTCCCAGCGCCCCAAGATCGACCGACAGGTTGTTCAGGCTCCCGGCCAGGTCGGGCAGGAAGGCGTCCGGGCGGGCGTCGGCGAGCCGCCGGTACACCTCCACCGCTTCGGTGATGGCCTCCAGGCCCTCCTCACGCCGCCCCAGCGCCCCAAGATCGACCGACAGGTTGTTCAGGCTCATGGCCAGGTCGGGCAGGAAGGCGTCCGGGCGGGCGTCGGCGAGTCGCCGGTACACCTCTACCGCTTCGGTGATGGCCTCCAGGCCCTCCTCGCGCCGTCCCAGCGCCCCGAGCCGGACCGACAGGTTGTTCAGGCTCATGGCCAGGTCGGGCAGGAAGGCGTCCGGGCGGGCGTCGGCGAGTCGCCGGCGGATCTCTACCGCTTCGGTGACGGCCTCCAGGCCCTCCTCGCGCCGTCCCAGCGCCCCGAGCCGGACCGACAGGTTGTTCAGGCTCCCGGCCAGGTCGGGCAGGAAGGCGTCCGGGCGGGCGTCGGCGAGCCGCCGGTACACCTCCACCGCTTCGGTGATGGCCTCCAGGCCCTCCTCGCGCCGCCCCAGCTCCCCAAGATCGATCGACAGGTTGTTCAGGCTCCCGGCCAGGGCGGGCAGGAAGGCGTCCGGGCGGGCGTCGGCGAGCCGCCGGTACACCTCTACCGCTTCGGTGATGGCCTCCAGGCCTTCCTCGCGCCGTCCCAGCTCCCCGAGCCGGATCGACAGGTTGTTCAGGCTCGTGGCCAGGGCGGGCAGGAAGGCGTCCGGGCGGGCGTCGGCGAGTCGCCGGCGGATCTCTACCGCTTCGGTGATGGCCTCCAGGCCTTCCTCGCGCCGTCCCAGCTCCCCGAGCCGGATCGACAGGTTGTTCAGGCTCGTGGCCAGGGCGGGCAGGAAGGCGTCCGGGCGGGCGTCGGCGAGTCGCCGGCGGATCTCTACCGCTTCGGTGATGGCCTCCAGGCCCTCCTCGCGCCGTCCCAGCTCCCCGAGCCGGATCGACAGGTTGTTCAGGCTCATGGCCAGGTCGGGCAGGAAGGCGTCCGGGCGGGCGTCGGCGAGCCGCCGGTACACCTCTACCGCTTCGGTGCTGGCCTCCAGGCCCTCCTCGCGCCGTCCCAGCGCCCCAAGATCGACTGAGAGGTTGTTCAGGCTTGTGGCCAGGTCGGGCAGGAAGGCGTCCGGGCGGGCGTCGGCGAGTCGCCGGCGGATCTCTACCGCTTCGGTGATGGCCTCCAGGCCCTCTTCGCGCCGTCCCAGGTCCCCGAGCCGGTTCGACAGGTTGTTCAGGCTTGTGGCCAGGGCGGGCAGGAAGGCGTCCGGGCGGGCGTCGGCGAGTCGCCGGCGGATCTCTACCGCTTCGGTGATGGCCTCCAGGCCCTCTTCGCGCCGTCCCAGCTCCCCGAGCCGGATCGACAGGTTGTTCAGGCTTGTGGCCAGGGCGGGCAGGAAGGCGTCCGGGCGGGCGTCGGCGAGTCGCCGGCGGATCTCTACCGCTTCGGTGCTGGCCTCCAGGCCCTCCTCGCGCCGTCCCAGCGCCCCAAGATCGACCGACAGGTTGTTCAGGCTCCCGGCCAGGTCGGGCAGGAAGGCGTCCGGGCGGGCGTCGGCGAGCCGCCGGTACACCTCCACCGCTTCGGTGATGGCCTCCAGGCCCTCCTCGCGCCGCCCCAGCTCCCCGAGCCGGACCGACAGGTCGTTCAGGCTCCCGGCCAGGTCGGGCAGGAAGGCGTCCGGGTCGGTGTCGGCTTGCTCCCGGTAGTGCTCTGTGATCCTTTGACTGAGGTGAGCCGCGTACTCGGCGAGAACATGGCTTGGGTGGGGAAGGCGATCGGCCAGCCTGGTCAACTGGTCGACAGGAGTGGCCGAATCGTCGGCGATCTCGCCGAGAGCATCAAGCAAGGGCCGGGGGGCTTCGACCTGCGTCGCCACCTGCGCCGCCGGTATCGCCAGAGGTGCGGAATGGTCGGTGACCAGCCGGGCAAGCGAGGAATTCAAAGCCCCGGCGAAGACGGTGTGTGCGGCGGCTCGGGCGTACACCGTCAGCAGTTGCGTGGCCTGTTCCGACGTGCAGGCCTCGACCAGGCGGGCGGCAAAGCCTGGATCGGTGTGCAGGTGCCGGCCGATGAACCGTTCGGCTAGCCGGTCCGGTTCCAGCGTGCCCCACGGCCGAGCGGGCGCGGGGGGATACAGCGAGGCGATCCACTCGCGGACGCTGTCCCGGCGGTCCCGCGGCTGATCGGCCAGCCCCGCAACGCGGCACAGCAGCGCATCGGCCTGGTCACGATCCCCCGCACTCACCAGCACACCGGCAGCCAGCGCATCGATCAGGGTGCCCCAGCTCAACGACTGGTCCAAACCTCGTGCTGCGGCGACCTTGCGCCAGTAACGCCGCTCATGGATCAGTAACCGGTCCTCCACTCCACCAGACCCAGCCCCGCCAGGATCCAAACCGGCAAGGTTGCGCGCTGCCCCACCGGCGTTACCGGCATTACCGGCGCCGGGGTGGGCCGCATCCAGCAGATCGGCCAGCGCCTGCATCTGCACCGTCAACGCCGTCACCAGCCCCGTAGGTGCCGGATCCCTCACCCGTTCGGCCAGCCCGGCCCAGTCGATGCCTTGCTGGCCCGGCAGCGCCGGCAGCGCCGTCCCGAACGCCTCCACCGCCTCCCGGTAGGCCTCACCCCGCCCGGCCGGATCGGCGTCCACCACCGGCAACCGGGTGACGACCGCCGAACCCAGCAACGCCTCGGTGGCCGAGGAGGTCTCCTGAACGCTCTGCCACCACGAGTCCGCCGTGCGGGCCAACAGCAACACCCGGATCGGGCTCGCCCCGCCATGCCGGGCGATCGCCTCCACCGCGGCCGCCACCTGCCCCGGACGGGTCTCGGCATAGTCGACAATCAGCAACAGCGGCACCGCGGCATCCTTGAGCCCGCTCACCTCCGCGGCGTCCCGGCTCAACCACAACACCACCCAGCCCGCCGCCGACAACTCCCCCGCCAGCCGGGCCGCCACCCGGGTCTTGCCCTGCCCGCCAGGGCCATGCAGCAGCCACACCCCACACCCGCCCGCCCCGGTCCCTGAACCGGCCCACGAGCGCAGCTTTGCCAGCAGTTCGGCACGGCCCCGAAACGGCGCCACCTCTCGACGCGCCCGCAGCAACTCCGCCGGCGACCCGGTCAACGCGCCCGCCGGAGCCACCTCGCCCACATCGGCCAGCCCAGCCCACTCCACCGGCTCCAACACCGGCACCGGACCCAGCCCCCGGTCCGCCAGCTCTGCCAGTGCCGCCCGGAACCCCGGGTCACGGTGCAGCACATACGCCGGAGTCGCCTCCAGCCTGCCATGGCCCCATCCGGCCGGATCGGCCGCGATCACCCCGACCAGCAGATCATCACAAAACAACGCCGCACCCGACAGACCACCCCACGGCGACCCATCCCCACCCCGCGCCCCATCCCCGTCCCGCGGGGCAGGCTGATCCAGGCTCACCAGATACCGGTCACCCACATACCGGTCACCCGGATTCAACGTCCCCGACGGCTGCAACATCTCCGCCCCCCGCCCGGGACGCTGCACCACCTCCGGCAACCCGCACGTTACACACCTGATCCCCGGCCGATGGGTCACCGTCCGGCCCCACCGCACCCCCGCCCCCGCAGGCGGAACCCACCCCGCATCGGTGATGCGCAGCAACGCGGCATCATCCCGACCGCCCGGCGCCCCCTGCCACAGCACCACTCCCGCGAACCGCCCGGCACGGCCCGGGAAGAACACTTCCACCGCGCCGCCAACACCGCCGACCACATGCGCCGAGGTCAGCACCAGACGCTCACCCAGCACATACCCCGACCCGGGCGCCTCCGGCCCGGTCACCCCCACCACCCGCCGCAGATCCATACCGCTCCCGACCACCAGCGCCAACAGCTCTCCCGGTCAGCGGCCGATATGCCCCTCCACCGGCCCCGGTCCCGCCGGACGGTCCACTCCGCCCGCGATCAGCAGATCACCGCCATCGGCGCGCTTGGGCGTCAACGCCACCTTCACCCGGTGCGTCCGCCCCCGAGCCACCCCCGCCTCCGCGCCCCCCGACACCACCCACGCCTTGAACCCGAACTTGGCCTTGGCGTCAGTCCGCAACTCCACCGCGAACTCCACCTCGATCGGCCCCACCACGAACGCCACATCCTCGCCCGCACCCCGCGCCGCAGCCTCCAGCAACTCAGCGCGCACTACCGCGACCGCGTCCGCTAGCTCGATCTCCATGACCGCCCCTATCCCCTTCTGCAGCCCGGTTCCGCTGAACCCGGCGCCCATAGGACCACACAGCGTAAAGAACCCTGCCCCACAAGAAGCACCAAAGCCCGATACCGGCCACCCGCCCAGGCACCACAGCCACACCAGCGAGCGCGAAGCGGGGGCCTCGCAGCCCCCAGCCCCCCGCGAACCGGAGCACTCATTCGCGCGGTTCTGTCTGTCACACCCTCGTACCGTCCGCGCGAACGAGCACTCCGGACCGGTCGCCGCGAAGAGTTCAGGTTGCTAACACGGGCGCTAACAACGGTCCTGGACAAACTTGGACGAGCATGGAATCGACGAGCACCCACTACGCCCGCCAACCAGGTCAGAAGACGCATCTGGACGAATGCGGATCTTGCTCTTGAGACTCGTAATGAATCGCTCTACGGGCTTAGCCCTACGATCGCCACAGCCTGGCTGAGGAGGTTGGGGGGTTGGGGGCGATCGCTGCCGCGCGGCTTCCGGTGCTCGGGCCGTGGCCGGCCCTGCGCTCCGGGTCCGCTTGCCCTCGGACGATCGGGTGCTGTCGCCGTTCCGATCGGGGTCGAGGGGCCGCAGGTCAGGGGGTACAGCGGCGGGCCATTAGCGGGCCATTAACCAGGGTGATCGAGGGGTACTCACGGTCACTTGCGGTACGGCGTGACGCCAGGTCAGGGGCACCAGCAGGCAGGTTCGGGACTATTCCCAAGCTGACAGCGCGGGTTCGATTCCCGTCACCCGCTCCAGTGTTTCCGCAGGTCAAGCTACCTGATTCGGACTTATAGATCTTGAATCAAGATCTTCTATCACTCATCTATCACCCTGGACGTCATGCGACCGGTGCGCATGAACCGCCCCTCCGACGACCCACCTGTCACGCTGGAGACGCCCTCGTGCCGGGCTTCGCGGCGATCCGTCGGCTTCCGAACCGTCCCCTATGCACAGTCTCGCCCGGCTCCCTGCCCGTCCCGCGGACAGTCCTGGATCGGTTGCCCAGCCGGCACTCTCAGCCATGCTCGCCATGCGGTTGGCTGGCCGATTTTCGGACTCGCAGGCTCCGTTGCCTGTCGCCCTCGACGCGATGGGTTTCTAGGCGCGACCACAGCCCTTGCCGAGGTTGTCGACGTAAGAGCTGAGGCGGAGGATGGTCGCTTCTGGCGAGTGTTAAGGCGCTGAACTAACGTCGTACGGTCTGCGATGGTTGAGGCGCTAGACCGTGAACTCTCCTGCGCTCCTCGTCGGGACCCTGCGCCCTCTGCGTCTTCGATCACAAGACACACCTGCAGCTGTGCATCGCCTAGCTTCGCGGTACTTCGGAACCATGAGTGAGCACAGAATGCCAAGGTGGTTCCGAAGAACCTATGGGAGCCTTTGGGGTATTCGCGTAAGTCCATCTCGTAGCTGATTCACTACGGTGAGAAGTAACAGCTGTTCAGATGGGTGGCGCCCGCCCTCACGGGCGGGCGAGGATCGCAACCTCGTTCACAGTGTGCTCCGCCAGGTCGCCGACGCCGCGGCCGTGTGGCGCCCGCCCTCACGGGCGGGCGAGGATCGCAACTCGATCCGGCGGCGGACCCGCTCCACCGACGCGTGGCGCCCGCCCTCACGGGCGGGCGAGGATCGCAACCTCAGCCACGGGGACCGACCTTCGGGCGGCCGAACGAGGGTGGCGCCCGCCCTCACGGGCGGGCGAGGATCGCAACCAAGGATGACGGGCCAGGGCACGGCGCCGGTGGGGCGGTGGCGCCCGCCCTCACGGGCGGGCGAGGATCGCAACGACTTCACTGCGGCGGTTCAGGTCGTCCCGGTCATCAGTGGCGCCCGCCCTCACGGGCGGGCGAGGATCGCAACACCATCTCCACGCCCGGAGCCGACGCACGGCCGGGGTGGCGCCCGCCCTCACGGGCGGGCGAGGATCGCAACGACCTGTGCGCCGGCGGCCGACTGGTCTACCGCCAAGAGTGGCGCCCGCCCTCACGGGCGGGCGAGGATCGCAACATCGCTTCGGCCGGTATCGGAGCTGCTGCAGGCGTGGCGCCCGCCCTCACGGGCGGGCGAGGATCGCAACAGCCGGATCCCCGCGATGCCGACACCCGAGGCCGCCGTGGCGCCCGCCCTCACGGGCGGGCGAGGATCGCAACAGGTACAGGGCCTCGTGTGGCTCCAACTCGGCCAGGTGGCGTCCGCCCTCACGGGCGGGCGAGGATCGCAACATCACCGGCACCGACCTGGACGACGTCAGCGGCGGTGGCGCCCGCCCTCACGGGCGGTCGAGGATCGCAACTTGTAGTGCATGGCAACGCAGTAGTCGCCGTCCACGGGTGGCGCCCGCCTTCACGGGCGGGCGAGGATCGCAACAGTGAGGACGCGTGGGAGGATGCTCCTCCCGTGCGGCTGCGTGGCGCCGCCCTGACCGGCGGGCGAGGATCGCAACCTGCCCATGTGGGTTCAGCGCAGCAAGCGACTCCCCAAGTGGCGCCCGCCCTGACCGGCGGGCGAGGATCGCAACGAGCCTAACGGGGGAACCACAGACTCCCCTTGATTGGATGTGGCGCCCGCCCTCACCGGCGGGCGAGGATCGCAACCCGGAGGTCCGGGAGGACACGGGCGGGTACCTGGTCCCCGTGGCGCCCGCCCTCGCCGGCGGGTGAGGATCGCAACGACTACCACGCGATGTACGCCACGGAGCCGACCGCCTGGAGTGGCGCCCGCCCTTGCCGGCGGGTGAGGATCGCAACGACTACCACGCGATGTACGCCACGGAGCCGACCGCCTGGAGTGGCGCCCGCCCTTGCCGGCGGGTGAGGATCGCAACACCGGCAACCCGTGCGTCATCCCGCGCCGCACGTTCACCGTGGCGCCCGCCCTCACCGGCGGGCGAGGATCGCAACGCGGTGACGGTGCCGAAGTAGATGAAGTAGCCGCTGGGTGGCGCCTGCCTTCATCGGCGGGCGAGGATCGCAACAGGGTGCTTGTCGGGCTGAGGAAGGCAGCCCCACGAGACAGGCGACGTGGTTACGCTCCATGTCCTAGAAAGGTGACAGTCGGTGTTCGAGGACGCGGGGTGGGGTGTTGATCAGTCCGTATGTGCGCCGGCTGCGGCTTGCGGCGGAGTTGCGCGAGCTGCGGGAGGGGGCTGGCGTTTCGGCGCAGGAGCTGGCCAAGCGGTCGGGCGTGTACCGGCAGATGATCAGCAAGCTGGAGAACGCGCACGTCGCACCGAATCAGGAGGATGTTCAGCGGCTGCTGGACGTCCTTGGTGCCGAAGGTGACAAGTGGACGCAACTCGTGCAGATCACTGCGGAGGCGGCGTCGCATGGCTGGTGGGAGTCGTCGGGCATCGGTGAGCGCCAGGCCAGGTTTGCCAACCTCGAGGCCGGTGCGAGTGTCATCCGTGAGTACCAGCAGAACTTGATTCCGGGGCTGCTGCAGACGGAGGAGTTCATCGCTACGCGCTTGGCCAACACCGAGCTTCCCTTGCCTCCTGATGCCGAGGTTGCCGGAGTGCTGAAGGGCCGGGTCGGGCGGCAGCGGATGCTGCATCGTCCGGACGGGCCTTCGTATGAGGTGATTCTGGACGAGGTGGTGCTGCGTCGCCGTTCGGTTCCGGCGGAGGTGTTCTGTCGGCAGCTCGGCCACATCGTCGACCTGTCCCGGCAGGACGAGCGGGTGACGGTACGGGTCCTGCCTGTGGATGCTGAGATTCCGGGGTACAACATCCCTGAATGTTCGTTTTCGATGTTCACCTACCCGGACGATGGCGACCCCGGTGTGGTCGCCCTGGAGGCGGTGACCACCGACTTGGTCCTCACCGATCCGGAGCAGACCGCGCAGTTCGAGATGGTGTACGAAGGCCTCGTCCGCGTGGCCCTGTCGGCCGAGCGGTCACGAGAGATGCTGGCGGACGTCGCGGACTCCCTCCCCTCGCACTAGGAAGATCATCATGATCAGTCGTGAACGCTATGTCGGGTGGCGCAAGTCCTCGTACAGCGGAACGGGCAACAACTGTGTCGAGGCCGGGCGAGCTGGCGGACGTCGGGTCGGTGTCCGGGACACCGCGGCCGGACATGGCGGGCCGGTGCTGGAGTTCGAAGTGAATGCCTGGGCGGCGTTGTTGGCGGAGATCCGGGAGGGAAGGCACCGCCTGCCGTAGCCCATCCAGATGGGATACAGGGGTCGAAGTGACACGCTTCGACCCCTTTTTCGCGTGTTTGGGTGACCAAAGAAACGCGCAGTGTCACAGAACCTCTTGCTGGTTCGTGATGACAGTCACATACTCATGACTGTCACTCAGTGTGGACAGTCGGTCACCTGCTATCTGTCTCAGCCCTTCCGAGGGCATGTCCACAGGAGTTCCGAGAACCGGCTGTCATCCGTCTGCAGGCTCATAGTCAGGAGCGACAACGATGTCTGTGCCACCGTCCGCGCCCCCGCGGCCCGCCATGGCCACTCTCGCTGCAAGACCCCCGCTGCACGATGGCGGAGACTGCAGGGAGCTTGTGGGGGTGGCCGCCCTGCCGACCGCGATCCCCCTGGTGCGTTCGTTCGCGCGCGCCAAGCTGTCGGCATGGGGAGTGGAGGCCGATCACGGCTGGGAGTGCCAGCAGGTGCTCTCCGAACTCGTCACCAATGCCTTCGACGCCACGGGCGAACCGCTTCCCGGTGAGCTACTCGTCCTCGACGAACTGGCGATGATCCTCGTCCAGCTCCGGATATCGGCCCAGCACCTCATCGTGGAGGTGCGTGACTCCGGGGACGGCCGACCGCACATCCCCGACGCAGGGGTCAATGACGAAGGCGGGCGCGGCCTGCGGCTGGCGACGATGCTCGCCGGCGCCTGGGGCTGGTACCCCGTCACAGCACCACAGCCCGGCAAGGTCGTATGGGCGTCGTGGTCGCTCGACCGGAACACCGGCTCGTGAGGCTGCGTCCGGCGCTTGGCCTGCTCGTCCAACGCCGTTCAGTCGGTTCGCCGCCCCTCGCGTTCATCGTCCCCGACGAGATGACCGGGCTCGAACTCGCGACAGGGGTCGGCCTGGCCTTCGCCCGCTCACGCGATGCCTTGGCCGAGGAAGCGGAGCAGGCTCGATACCGAGCCTCCCAGGAGAAGAATCGACGGCAGCGCGCCTACCTGGCCGGTCGCGCAGACGCCCTGTGTGAAGCCGTTGCGCGTACGGACGCCGCGATGGCCGACCTCTTCGCCGGGTAGAACGCCGTGTGTCGAAGGACGGCGGCTCCTCGCAAGACCGGGGAGTCGCCCATCGCCTCCGTTGCCTGGGCCGGGCACTCGACTTGACGCTCGGCGAGGTGCGAGAGCGCATGCGCCGTGCTTCTGAGCCAGCTCCCTGAGTTGTGCAGGTCAGCGCCCAACGGCAGGTCGAGCCAGGGCGCGTGGCAACTCTGGAACGAGGCCAGAATGCTTTTGAGCAATAGCGCGCCACGCCGGTGCTTAAAGTAGCCGACTTGCGTGAGATGAGAGAAGGTGAGATCAGGCGACCGAACCGGTCGTTGGAGGACTCACCCGAACCGAGAAGAGAGGAGTCCCGAATGGTCCGAATTCAGTTGACGCTGGGGAGCACCTCACATGCACGCACTCGAGGCTCACGCCGATGGGGCCACTGAGCGGCCCGCCATCAAGCTGCACAACCGACTCTGCCCGAAACTCAGGGCAGAAATCTCGGACACCAAGCCACATTTCACCGAAGCCCTCAATGCGCCGACACGGCAAGCGAGCGCAGGTCTCTCAGATAAGTCCGTTATCCACAACAGTGTGGATAACGGAGCGAAGTTCCGGACGCCATGGACCGCGGTGCTCGAAGAGGCCGTTCGACGGGGCGGCGATCGCGTACCTGCTCGCGACATGAACGATGACCGCGCAAGCGAACGCACAGCCCCTGGCCTGTGCAGGTCCCAGGTAGACAAACGCTGACTCACTCCGGACAGAGACGGCGAGGAGCGGCATCGAGACGCTCGGTGTAGTCAGCGGCGAAGAGATCCGGCAGTGCCTTGTCCAGGGTGCTTGCGATTCGATGAAGCGGTGCCCAGACGGCTGAATCATCAACGACACGACCGAGGTCGGTCATCTGCAGCCGTTCCCCCCACTCGGGACAGGACGAGCCCTTCGTCCCGCGTGAGTCGTATGACGATCTTTCCTCTTGCATGCCTGCAACCTAGCCGCGCTGTCGAGGGCGCCCTCCTTCGAGGCCCGAGGGATCCTCATCGACTTCAGCTGACGCTGGGCAAGATATGGAATTCGTGCACTTATTGGTTGCTGGACCGGGCGCGGCCCAGCACGGAGCAGCCGGATCGAGCGCGATCCGTGGGGGTGGGAACGGTAGTCGAGAAGAGGAGCGGGCCGGCGCCTGTGAATCGGCGTGCGCATCGCAGTCCGCGCCGGGAACGGTCGGTGCGGTTTTCGTTGGCGGATGAGGAGCACGCGCTGGTGCGGGCAGCGGCGGCGGGCGAGCGACTGGCAGTCGGTGCTTATGCGGCGCAGGCGGTACTGGCCGCAGCTCGCGGCAGCGCGCTCCCGCAGTATGCGTTGTTGCGGGAAGCCCTGGCGACGGTGATGCACGCGGCTCAGCAGGTGCGGCGGATCGGGGTGAACCTCAACCAGGCCGTGGCCGCATCGAACGCGGGGGAACCGCCGCCCCAGCTCCAGCAGTATGCCGAGGCTGCCGCACGAGCGACCCGCAACTTGGACGCCCTGGCCGAAGAGGTGCGCCGGTGCCTGCCGTGACATCGGAAGCCGAAGATTGATCGGCAAGGTTCTGCGGGGAAAGCGGGTCGAGGGCTTGATCCGTTACCTGTACGGGCCCGGGCGGCGGGGAGAGCATCACGATCCCCGCATCGTGGCCGGCTTCCGCAAGGCAGGCGAGCTGGAGCCCCCCATCAGGCCGGACGGCAGCCGGGACTTCCGGCAGCTGGACGGGCTGCTCTCCCAGCCCCTCGCTCTGCTGGGCGAGCGTAACTACCGCAAGCCGGTTTGGCATCTGGCGCTCCGCGCGGCGCCAGAGGATCCGATCCTGGACGATCACCAGTGGGCCGAGATCGCAAAAGAGGTGATGGCTCGGACCGGGCTGGCGGCCGATGGGGACGATGACGCCGTCCGGTGGATCGCTGTCCGGCACGGCGAGGACCACATCCATGTGGTCGCGACCCTTGCTCGCATCGATGGCGTCCGTCCGGATGTGTGGAACGACGGATACCGGCTTCGGGACGCCTGCCAGGCGATCGAGCGGCATTGGGGGCTGCGGTCCACGGCCCCGGCGGACCGGACAGCGTCACGGCGGCCCAAGCGCGCCGAGGCCGAGAAAGCCGTTCGCCGTGGCCGTCTGATGCCGTCTCGTACGCTCCTGCAACGCAAGGTCCAGACCGCCGCAGCAGGCGCCTGCAACGAAAGCGAGTTCTTCGAACGCCTCCGCGCCGATGGTGTTCTGGTACGGCAACGCTTCAGCCAGACGACGGCTGATGAAGTGACCGGCTACGCGGTGGCCTTGGCCGACGATGCGAACGCGGACGGCAAGCCGATCTGGTTCGGCGGCAGCAAGCTGGCCGCCGACCTCACCCTGCCTAAGCTCCGCAGCCGGTGGACGGCGGCGGACGGCTCCGTCCGGGCGCCGTCCGCCGTCCGTCCGCTGGACCGGCGACACCTGTCCGCGCGGACGAGACGGGTCCTGCTGCGGACGGCCGTCCGCCGCGCTGCGGACGAAGCCCGGACGACCAGCGAGTTCTTCCACCGACTCCAAGACCAGGGGCTCTTGGTCAAGCGGCGCTACAGCCAGACCGTCCCCGGACAGATCACCGGCTACGCAGTTGCTTTTCCAGCCGACAACGACACCGAACCGACCTGGTCTCCCGGCAGCCACCTGGCCGAGGATCTCTCCCTGGCCAGGCTCCAACACCGCTGGGCCTCGTTCTCCCGGCACCGCACGCCGGCCACCGATCACAATGATCTGACGCCGGAGGAACGGCAGGCTTTCTATGACGACGCAGCCCGCGCCGCCTCCTACGCCACCGCGCAGATCCGACGCCACCTGGCCACGAACCCGCACGCCGCACAGGACGCTTGCTGGGCCGCCTCCGACGCCCTCCGCACTGCAGCTCAAGCTACCGGCAACCGCCACCTCCACCGCGCTGCCGACAGTTACGACCGCGCAGCCCGCGCTCCCTACGGCCGCATTCCCAAACCGACTCCTGCCGGCAATGCCCTGCGTACCACGGCACGACTTCTCGCACTCACCGGCTCCCACAAGGACCGAACGACGAGCTTCGCCAAGCTGCTCGTCACCAACCTCATCACCCTGCTGGACACCATCACCGAGATCCGTCGCCTGCAGAACCACCGCGCCCAAGCCGAGGCAGCCCGTCAAGCCGCCGCTCAAACTCGACTTGCGAAAACCACTGCTGATGATCCGACGGGAGGAGCCCCTGACCTAACGACCACGATCTCGCCCGCTCGCCTGGCCATGACCGCCTTCCCCAATCCCTGGGCTCCTCTGCACTCCGACACCTCCGGTGCACCGAGACCAGATTCCCCCACTCCGTCAGTCCGCCCACGTCCTGAAAGACACCTCTAGCAAGTGACACGTCAACTCGGAGAGGCCACGCGACTCTCCGCATCGTTCTACTGACTCTTGATTGACGGGCGCCCAGCCCGTTAGCCGGATGCCGACGGAGGAGCGATGAACAGGCTGGCAACGCTCACACAGAGCGAGTTGGACGTGCGGCGGGAACGCCTACTCCGGTTTGCACTTCGAGCGCCCCGTCTGCCTCACCCGCTATAACCCACCACCCGCTACAACCCACCCCCCGCCGACGTCACACCCGACGCAGACATCCTCGCCTTCAACCAGGACGACGGCACCTGCGACACCGGCTGGTGCTTCGCCTGAACCAGCACCCCGCCTATACGCCCGCCAGGACCGAAACCACGGAGAGTCATCCATGCAGCCCATGAAGTACAGCGACCTGGCCGACCTGCCCACCGTCGTCGACATAACCACCGCCGCCCGGGCCCTCGGCCTCTCCCGCTCCTACGCCTACTACCTCGCCAAGCACGGCAAGTTCCCCTGCAAAGTCATCCGCATCGGCACCTGCTACCGAGTCCCCGCTTCTGCTCTCTGCGCATTGCTGAGCCCAGACGAGGCGCCTGCGGTGACCACCTAGGACCTTTAGGGTGAGGGGCGAGGGAGCACTTGCTGAACTCGCCCTCACCAGCCTGAGCCAAGGCCGTCTGGACGCGCCGGCGGCGTTGAATCTGGCACAGTCCTGCTGTTTCTTCGGAACCCGAAGCGAGCAAGAGATCACCGGGGGGTTCCGAAGTACTTTTGAGCTATTTCCTGCCGTTTTGTGCACACTACCTTAGTGTGTATTTGATTACAGTTGGTCATGATGGCACTTCAGGTGCCGTGGCGCCCGCCCTCACCGGCGGGCGAGGATCGCAACTACAACGCGCGGACGGGCGGGACCCGGTACACCACGGGGGTGGCGCCCGCCCTCACCGGCGGGCGAGGATCGCAACTGCCTCGCCGTCACCGGCCACACCGCGAACAACCTCGGTGGCGCCCGCCCTCACCGGCGGGCGAGGATCGCAACGGGTAGTCCTGGTTCGCCCGGCCGCCCGCCTGGTCGGCGGTGGCGCCCGCCCTCACCGGCGGGCGAGGATCGCAACACGTCGTAGATCGGGGCGCCCATGGGGCTCCTTCCGTGGCGCCCGCCCTCACCGGCGGGCGAGGATCGCAACCTTCGGTCGATCCCGAAGACGCATGTGGCGTTCGTGGTGGCGCCCGCCCTCACCGGCGGGCGAGGATCGCAACATCGCCGTGTGGACACTTCGTGGACACATTCCCCGGTGGCGCCCGCCCTCACCGGCGGGCGAGGATCGCAACCAGTAGATCGACCCGGCGAGGCCGGTCACGGACATGACGTGGCGCCCGCCCTCACCGGCGGGCGAGGATCGCAACCAGTAGATCGACCCGGCGAGGCCGGTCACGGACATGACGTGGCGCCCGCCCTCACCGGCGGGCGAGGATCGCAACTCGATGGGCGCCAGCACGGCATCCATCAGCCCCCGGAGTGGCGCCCGCCCTCACCGGCGGGCGAGGATCGCAACGCCGACGCGAACCCGGTGGCCGACGTCCAGTTCGGGTGGTGGCGCCCGCCCTCACCGGCGGGCGAGGATCGCAACACCCGGACACGCCGACTCACCCCGATGATCGTCACCCATGTGGCGCCCGCCCTCACCGGCGGGCGAGGATCGCAACCCGCAAGGGTCCGGATACGCGGACCCAAACAACCGCTGTGGCGCCCGCCCTCACCGGCGGGCGAGGATCGCAACCGGAACGTGAACCTCGCCATGGCCGCGAACGCCACGCTGTGGCGCCCGCCCTCACCGGCGGGCGAGGATCGCAACCATCGACATTCAGCGCCATGGGCCACCGGCCCCGGTGGCGCCCGCCCTCACCGGCGGGCGAGGATCGCAACTCCAAGAGCGTGTTCTTCCGCTCGGCGAAGATGTACTCGTGGCGCCCGCCCTCACTGGCGGGCGAAGATCGCAATCCCTTAACGGTGCGCTCGAACTTCGTCAGGTTCGCCGACGTGGCGCCCGCCCTCACCGGCGGACGAGGATCGCAACACCAGAGTCCCGCCGGCGTGGAACTCCATGGGCAGTGGGTGGCGCCCGCCCCTCACCGGCGGACGAGGATCGCAACGGTCAGGGTCAGGGCCGTGCACGCGAGCTGCCGGAGTGGCGCCCGCCCTCACCAGCGGACGAGGATCGCAACTATGGGGAACCGGACCGGCCGGCGTTGCGGGTATCCAGGTGGCGCCCGCGCTCACCGGCGGGCGAGGATTGCAACGACCATGTACGCGGGGCCTGCCACAGCCTGGACTGTAGTGCCGCTCGCCTTCACCGGCGGGCAGGCGTCGCGAAGTTCTGGCGGTGACAGGTAGCAAACTGGCTCCGGAACACAACTCGTGAGTAAGGTCTCGCAGTTCGGGAGAAGTGGCCGCATTGGGACGCTGGTCCTGCGAGTTGTGTGGAATGCGCACGATGCGAAGCCCTCTGTCGTACGGTGCTTTCCTGTCACGGGGTGACGGAGAGCGGGGCGCAAGGTGACGGGGGAGTTGTGGGCGCATAGCGTCAACCCTTCTGGGAGACGTCATGGGCTTGTAGATCATTTGAAGGGCACAGCCTATTTGGCTGCTGAGTTCGCCTCCGTGTTCGGAGCTGGCGAGTTGGCTGGCGGTTTGGGGCTGCTGCATGACGTCGGTAAGGGAGCCTGTCTTTGGCAGGACGGCTTGCTGCGTGCGGAGGCGGGCGGCGGGCGTGTTGTCGATGCCGGAGGGGAAAGCGTTGATCACAAGATGGCGGGCGCCTGGCTGGCGGTGCGGAAGGCGCAACTAGGGCCCTATGCACTGGCAGTGTTGGGGCATCATGGTGGGCTCCCGGAACGCCGATTTCTGAAGGAGGTGCTCACCAGCGCCGATGCAGAGGCAGCCGAGCGAGTCCAAGAAGCTGTTCGGCGAGTAGCTGAGCTTCTCCCTGAGATCCTTGACGATCGTGCTGATTCAGTTCCTAGCTGGGGAAAATCGGCCGACGATAGGCATCTGGCCGAGCTGTTGCTGCGCATGGTCTTTAGCGCACTTGTCGACGCTGATTTTCTAGATACTGAGTCCCATTTTTCAGGTGCACCGCGGCCACCGGTGCCCTCGTTGGCCTCGATGGCGGGAGCTTTTGAGCGTGCCAGGACTGAGCTACTGACCCATCGAAGGCCCTCACCAGTCGATGTGATTCGTGAGCAGGTGTACGAGGAGGCGGTGCGGGCGGCTGAAGAGCCCGTTGGGATCTTTCCCTTCCCGGCGCCCACCGGGGCCGGGAAGACCATAGCCGCGGGCGGGTTCGCTGTAGAGCATGCGGCCCGGCATGGGCTGCGGCGTGTGATCGTTGCGGTGCCGTACACGTCGATCACCGAGCAGAACGCCGCCGTCTACCGGAAGTTGTTCGGCGACGCCAACGTCTTGGAGCATCACAGCGGTGTGAACCTGGCTGACGTGCCGCCTGCCCTGCGATGGCAGAGGCTGGCAGCGGAGAACTGGGACGCCCCGGTCGTCGTCACTACGACCGTCCGCTTGTTCGAGTCCCTGTTCAGCAGGAAGCCCTCTGCAATGCGGAAGGTTCATCGGCTGGCCGGCGCGGTCATCGTCCTGGATGAGGTCCAGTCACTGCCGGATCCCATGCTCCCCCCGATCTTGTCGGCCTTGAGAGACCTGACAGAGCGGTTCGGCACGAGCGTGCTGCTGGCCTCGGCGACTCAGCCAGAGTTCTTCTCCATGGACGTTTTCAAAGATCTCCATGCCCGACAAGTAATCTCGAAACCGAAGCCGCTCTACCGCAGTCTGGAACGGGTCCGTTACAGGTGGTGGTGCGACCCGAAGCCGACGCTCAAAGATGTCGCAGAGCGGATACGGGACGAGCCGTCCGTATTGGCGGTCGTCAACACCACCAAGGATGCAGCAGCGCTTCACCAGTGTTTGGAAGAGATCGCGGATGCTCCCGTCCTGCATCTTTCGACGCGGATGGCGGGCGGGCATCGCCGTGATGCCCTGGAGGACATTCGGGCCAGGCTGGCTGAGGGGTTGCGGGTCGCGGTCGTCAGCACGCAGCTCGTTGAAGCAGGCGTGGACCTAGACTTTCCCGTGGTCTTTCGCGCTTACGCGGCGGCCGAAGCAATGCAGCAAGCCGCCGGGCGCTGCAACCGTAATGGGCGGCTTGAACGTGGCACGGTCGTTGTCTTCGACCCGGCAGACGGCAGCGTGGCTGGCGCTCGCAGGGTGTATGGCGCTGCTCTCGACGCGACGCGTGCATTCTTTGGTCCCGGACTGGCGTCGCCGGACGATCTCGACGCGTTGAGAGCCTACTACCGGACTCGATATGCCGTGAAGAACATCGAAGGCGACGGCCCTGGGATCGAGATACAGAAAGATCGAGCTGCGTTCGACTTCCCTGCGGTCGCCGCACGGTTCAAGTTGATCGACGAATCCACGGTCCCGGTCCTCGTCCCCTACGGGGATGATGCTGAACGTGAGCAACTACGGAAGTTGCTGGCCACGCCTGGCAGCGCCGAACCCTGGGTCTTCCGGAAGATCCAACCGTATCTGGCCACGCTGCCGCGGCGCCTGGCGCGCGAAGCGGTGGGCGCCGGCCTGGCCGCGCCGCTACTTGGCGATCTTGTGGAGTGGCACGGCGAATACCACGCGTTTCGTGGTATCGAATTCGCCGATCCGAGTGGAGAGGACTTCGTATGGTGAGCTCGCATCCCTACTACCCCAACCCACCACTGGTCGTTGAAGTGAGTGGAGAACTCGCGTGCTTCACTCGTCCGGAGTTGAAGGCCGAGCGATTCAGCTACGAGGTCATGACTCCCTCAGCGGCGCGCGGTGTCCTCGAGGCGATCTTCTGGCGGCCCGAATTCGAGTACCGGCTGATCAAGATCGAGGTACTGAAGCCCATCCGCTGGTTCTCCATCCGCCGGAACGAGGTCAAGTCGATGGCCTCCGACGACTGGATCCGGCGGATGATGGCCGACACGACGGTGCGGTACGACGTCGAAACCGACCGCGACCAGCGCAATACTGTTGCTCTGCGTGACGTTGGATATCGGATTCACGCTCAGGTGCTCTTGCGTCCACAGGCCACCGAGGGCGAGGTCAAGTACAGGGAGCAGTTCCGCCGTAGGGTCGACAAAGGCGCCTGTTTCTCGCAACCTTTCCTGGGCACTCGCGAGTTCTCGGCTCGCTTTGGCAAGGCCACGTCTGCCCAGCCGATCCAAGAAACGCGAGAGCTGGGACCGATGCTGCACAGCATCCACTACGAAGGTGGCAAGGAGACCTATCACTGGTTTCTGGCCAGGCTGGATGAAGGCGTGATGGAAGTGCCGCCCGAAGGCCTCGCACTTCCGGGTGCGGGCTCGGCCCGGTCGAGGACCTGACCATGTTGATCCGCAAGCTCGTCGAACAGGCTGACCAGCGGTCCGGCGCCGGTGAGGGTGTTCCTCGGTACTACCGCAGCCGGCCGGTTCGGTGGGTCATTCGCATCGATGCCAATGGAGACGGGAGCCTCATCGATCTGGTGGACCCGGTCCAGCAGCCGAGTCCCTACCTGACCCGCACCAGTGGGATCGCGGCGATGCTCCTGGTGGACACCCTGGAGTACGTCCTCGGCATCGCTAAAGACGACTCGGACAAGGCTCGTAACGGAGCCGATCGCCGGAATGACGCCTTCCTAGCTCTACTCAAATCGTGGCGAGACAACACGGAGGATCCTGCCGCTCAAACCGTCTGTCGCTTCTTCGAGCAAGAACGACACCTCGACCTCGCCAACGGCCTTCCAGACGACGCGGCCTCGTCAGAGCTTGTCGGGGTGATGCTCGGCGAGTCGTGGGGCCACATGCTGCCTTCGGCAGTTGCCTTCTGGGCACAGGTCGCGCGCGAGCGCAAAAGCTCGGGTGGTGAGGGCATCTGCCTTGCGTGCGGCGAGGTAGGCCCGCTGCTGAAGACCGTCCCGGAGATGGTGAAGAGCTCCCTCATTCCGGTCGGCGTCGAATCCAACGGGCGACCAAAACGCGGACGCGACGCCGCACTGATCTCCGTGAACACCAGTGCGCAGGGGCGCGGCGGGACGCTGCAACTGGCCAACACCCCGATCTGTGAGGCCTGCGGCGCCAAAGCGATGGGCGCCCTCAATCACCTGCTCGCCGACGAGCACCACCGGCGCCGTGGAGAGGACAACGTCCTGACATGGTGGCTCCGAGAACCAGGTGACTTCGACCTGATGGTGATCGAACGCCCGGAGCCGGCGGATGTCAAAGCCCTCCTGGACGAGCCGTACCGCGGCCGTACGGGTACGTCCGTGGACACCAACGCGTTCTACGCCCTCACCCTGTCGGCGAACCAGAGTCGCATCGTGGTCCGCGACTGGATCGACGTCCCCGTTCACGACATCAAGAACCACCTGGCAGCGTGGTTCCGCGACCACCGTTCTACCGATCGGTGGGCCGACGGCTACCACTGCGTGCCACTCCGGACGATGGTGCGGGCCAGCGGCCGCTGGGACCGCAGCAAGAAGCAGTACGTGGCGGGCAGCACCATCCACGGGCTCGAACGCGACCTACTGCGCGCGGCCCTGCGGGGTACCCCGGCGCCGCCGCATCTGATTCCCCGGATGCTTCACCGCATCCGAAATGACCACCATCTCGACCTGCCCCGGGTCGCCATGCTCCGGCTCGCGCTGACCCGGCCTCCCTACGAGGAGCACGTCATGCCAGGCCTTGACGAGAAGAACGAGAACCCCGCGTATGTGTGGGGCCGGATGTTCGCCGTCCTGGAGGCGGTTCAGCGTCGGGCCCTGCCCGACCTTAACGCCACCATCCGCGATCGGTACTTCGGCCTGGCAATGACCCAGCCTGAAGCCACGATGCGCATGCTGCGCACGAACGCGAACGGCCACATCAAAAAGCTCATCGGCAAGAACGAGTCCAGAGGTGCCGGCTACGCGCTGGACGCCCGGCTCGCGGCCCTCAGCCAGCTGATCGATGCGGACAAGGGCCTGCCCGGCCACCTGGACGCACGAGGCCAGACCCGCTTCATCCTCGGCTACGACCACCAGCGCGCAGCCGATATGGCTGCGGCCCGGGCGGCCAAGGAAGCCAAGAACAACGGCGACCACACCGCAGACTGATCCCACCTGACGAAGGAGTCATCATGACGGGCGAAGCCCACCTCGACCCGACTCGCAAGCACGACTTCGCGTTCCTCTTCGACGTCAAGGACGGTAACCCCAACGGCGACCCGGACGCCGGCGGAATGCCGCGGACGGACCCGGAGACGATGCAGGGCCTCGTCACCGACGTCGCCATCAAGCGGAAGATCCGCAACATGGTGGCGATGCTCGGCGAAGGGCAGGAAGGCTACGACATCTACGTCGAGGCGGGCGTGTCGCTGAACTCGCAGCACGAACGCGCCTACACCTCACTGGGCATCGCCAAGACCAAGGAGAAGAACAAGGACGCTTCGATCCAGGCGCAGGCGCGCGACTGGATGTGCAAGACGTTCTACGACGTCCGGATGTTCGGCGCCGTCATGACCACGGGCAGCCAGCACGCCGGACGCGTCCAAGGGCCGGTGCAGTTCACCTTCTCCCGCTCGATCGACCCGGTCATCCCCCAGGAGCACGGCATTACGCGCGTGACCCGCACCAAGGAAGAGGACACCAAGGAGACAGAAATGGGCGGCAAGCACGCCGTCCCTTACGGCCTCTACCTCGGCTACGGCCACTTCAGCGCCCCACTCGCCCGCCGCACCGGCGTCAGCGCCGACGACCTTGGCATGCTCTGGCGGTCGATGGAGTTGATGTTCGAGCACGACCGTGCCTCCACCCGCGGCGAAATGGCGCTCCGGTCCCTGTACGTCTTCAGCCACCACGACCAGTTCGGCGCCGCACCAGCGCACGTCCTGTTCGACCTCATCAGCGTCCTGCGGCAAGTGGACGGCCCAGCCCGCTCCTTCAAGGACTACACCGTGAAGCTCGACGAGGGAGCCGTGCCCGACAAGGTGACCCTCACTCAACTCATCGGATGAAAACCGAGCTACTCCCCGTGCCGCTATCGGCGTTGGAGCACTACGCCTACTGCCCTCGCCAAGCAGGACTCATCCTCCTCGAAGAGGGATACGAGGATGATGCCAACACCGTGCGCGGCACGCTGCTTCACCAGCGAGTTCATGAACCCGACGAGGAGACCAGACCGGGAATCCGCACCCTGCGTGCGCTCCCGGTCTGGCACCAGCAACTCGGATTGAACGGCGTCTGCGACGTGGTGGAGATCCTCGCCGACGACACCGTCATCCCGGTCGAACACAAGTCCGGCGCCTACCATCCCGGCGGCCCCGCAGACGTTCAACTCGTCGCCCAAGCCATGTGCCTGGAAGAGCGTTTCAAGACCACGATCTCCACCGGCTACATCTATTCAGCGGCCGACCGACGCCGCCATCCGGTGCCCATCGACGCCGAGGCACGTGCCCGCGTCATCGACGTAGCGACCGCCGTTCGCGCAGTGCTGCACCAGACCACGCTGCCGGCGGCCGCTGCCGACAAGCGGTGCCGCGGCTGCTCCATGAACGCCTTGTGCATGCCGCGCCTGCTCGCCGATCAGAGGCGCTACCAGCGCGCCCTCAGCGAGCGCTTCACGCCCTTATCCGAGAGCGACTGGGATGACTGAACTGCTCAACACCCTCTACGTCCAGACACAGGGAGCCGCCCTCTACCTCGAAGGCGACAGCGTCCGGATCACCACACCTGAAAACGGCAAACGGCGCACCTTGCCGCTGCGCCGCCTGCAGGAGATCGTGGCCTTCGGCCACATCGAGTTCAGCTCGCCCCTTCTCGTCCGCTGCGCTTCCGATGGACGACCCGTGATCTGGATGTCGGCCGGCGGTCGCTTCCTCAGCCGCCTCGACGGCCCCGTCCACGGCAACGTCCTGCTGCGGCATGCCCAGCATCTCAGCCATGCGGATCCGGCGGCGCGGCTCGCGATCGCTCAGGCCTTCGTCGCCGGGAAGATCCAGAACAGCCGCCAGCTCGTCCTGCGCGGCGCTCGCGACGCCCGCCAACACCAGGACGAACTCCGCGCCCTCGCCGACGGGATCGCGCAACCTCTGCCAGCCATCCCACTGGCCGAAGATCTCGACGTGCTCCGGGGCATCGAAGGGAATGCCGCCCGCCTATACTTCCGCGCGCTCGGCCTTATGCTCCGCCCCGATCTGGACGTCGGCGCCTTCACGGGACGGATCAAACGGCCGGCCACCGACCCGGTGAACGCCCTGATGTCTTTCCTCTACGGGCTCACCCGCTCCATGGTTCACGGCGCCGCCGAACAAGTAGGACTCGACCCTTACATCGGTTTCCTGCACGGTCTGCGCCCCGGCAAGCCCGCCTTGGCCCTCGACCTCATGGAAGAACTTCGGGCCCCGCTCGCCGACCGGCTCGCCCTCACCCTGCTCAACCGGCGACAGCTACGACGCGGACACTTCGAAGACCTGCCAGGCGGCTCAGTCCAGCTCACCGAAGACGGCCGCAAGCTCGTCCTCACCGAATGGCAGGAGGCGAAGAAGCGCGAGTGGCCCCACCGTCTACTCGGGCGTCGGGTGCCCGCCGCCTTGGTCCCCTCCGTCCAAGCCCGCATCCTCGCACGTCATCTACGTGAGGAACTGCCCGCCTACATGCCCTGGATGGCGTAGTGGAACTTCTCCTCACCTACGACGTCAGCACCATCACCCCGGAAGGCAAGAACCGCCTGCGTCGCGTTGCGAAGCTCTGCGAGGGCTACGGCATGCGAGTGCAGAAGTCCGTCTTCGAGATCGTCTGCACCGAACCCGAGCTGCTCCTGCTGATCGACAAGGTGCAGCGGATCATCGACCACGACGAGGACAGCATCCGCATCTACAAGGTGCCCAAAGGTTCCTTCCGAAGCGTCCGCGTCTTCGGTACGGCGAAGCCGTTGCCTCACGACGACGCCCTAATCCTGTAGTTCGGAACCCCAAGCGCTCATCCCTGACTGGGGATGTTCCGAAGTAGATATGCCAGGTTTCCTGTCCGCTTGCCCGAATCAAATTTGTAGAACTTTGACTGCAGAGCGTAGTAATAGCAGTTCATCCAGCGTGGCGCCCGCCCTCATCGGCGGGCGAGGATCGCAACTCCTGCCAGATCCGCGCGGCCCGCGAGAACAGGTTGGTGGCGCCCGCCCTCATCGGCGGGCGAGGATCGCAACTTGTAGGCCAGGACGAGCCCGGCGACCAGCCCGGGTGGCGCCCGCCCTCATCGGCGGGCGAGGATCGCAACTCTCGGGCGGACCCCCGCCCGGGAAGGAGCATTCACATGGTGGCGCCCGCCCTCATCGGCGGGCGAGGATCGCAACTGGGACGGGCTGGCCGCCAAGGTGATGCCGTCTCCGGTGGCGCCCGCCCTCATCGGCGGGCGAGGATCGCAACTTCATCACCGGAGAGCCACAGGAGGACCTGGAGATCCCGGTGGCGCCCGCCCTCATCGGCGGGCGAGGATCGCAACCGTCGAGCTTCCCGAGCACGTGCGGCAGGTCCGGCAGTGGCGCCCGCCCTCATCGGCGGGCGAGGATCGCAACTTGTAGGCCAGGACGAGCCCGGCGACCAGCCCGGGTGGCGCCCGCCCTCATCGGCGGGCGAGGATCGCAACTCTCGGGCGGACCCCCGCCCGGGAAGGAGCATTCACATGGTGGCGCCCGCCCTCATCGGCGGGCGAGGATCGCAACTGGGACGGGCTGGCCGCCAAGGTGATGCCGTCTCCGGTGGCGCCCGCCCTCATCGGCGGGCGAGGATCGCAACTTCATCACCGGAGAGCCACAGGAGGACCTGGAGATCCCGGTGGCGCCCGCCCTCATCGGCGGGCGAGGATCGCAACCGTCGAGCTTCCCGAGCACGTGCGGCAGGTCCGGCAGTGGCGCCCGCCCTCATCGGCGGGCGAGGATCGCAACCCCGGGGACCGCGCTGAGACGTCCTCTAGCGGGCCGTGGGTGGCGCCCGCCCTCATCGGCGGGCGAGGATCGCAACCGGCGACTCGCCGGCACGTGTCCTCGCCCGCGCTGGTGGCGCCCGCCCTCATCGGCGGGCGAGGATCGCAACGGAACAATCACAGACTTTGAAAGGGGACAAGAATGACCCTGTGGCGCCCGCCCTCATCGGCGGGCGAGGATCGCAACGTGTTGTAGCCGTTCTCGCACGCGCCGGGACAGGGTGGCGCCCGCCCTCATCGGCGGGCGAGGATCGCAACCCCTGTCCAGTGCATATACAGACGCGGCATCCTACGGCGGTGGCGCCCGCCCTCATCGGCGGGCGAGGATCGCAACGACGCGTCGTTCGGGCCCAGCCTCCAGGTGTTCCAGGCGTGGCGCCCGCCCTCATCGGCGGGCGAGGATCGCAACTTTCCGCACTGCCGTAGACGGCCAGCTCGATGCCATGGTGGCGCCCGCCCTCATCGGCGGGCGAGGATCGCAACTCATTCGCAAGGAGTCGAAGAACTCCAAGAAGAAGAGTGGCGCCCGCCCTCATCGGCGGGCGAGGATCGCAACGTCGAGACCACCAAGGCACTGCGCGCCCTCGCCGGTGGCGCCCGCCCTCATCGGCGGGCGAGGATCGCAACTGCATCAGCCACCACAGCAGCGCCACGTCGCCCGCGTGGCGCCCGCCCTCATCGGCGGGCGAGGATCGCAACGACTGCTCGAGCCTGATGCAGTACGGCTGGTATCAGGCGGTGGCGCCCGCCCTCATCGGCGGGCGAGGATCGCAACCTCGCGCAGCACATGCACGCGCTGCTGGATGACCCGGCGTGGCGCCCGCCCTCATCGGCGGGCGAGGATCGCAACCTCCGGATTCCGCCGGACGGTCTCCCGCCCGCGGAGGCCAGTGGCGCCCGCCCTCATCGGCGGGCGAGGATCGCAACGCGCCAATGGTCGCCGCGATGCCCAGCCACAGGCCCACGTGTGGCGCTCGCCCTCATCGGCGGGCGAGGATCGCAACCACTCCGGCCTCTCCGAGCTGCAGGCCGACGTGGCGGGTGGCGCCCGCCCTCATCGGCGGGCGAGGATCGCAACTCTGGGGACAACAGGGATCAGCGCGGCTACCTTGCATGGGTGGCGCCCGCCCTCATCGGCGGGCGAGGATCGCAACCGCATCTGCGGGTTCGACGAGGCCGTGGCCTGCCAGCTCGTGGCACCCGCCCTCATCGGCGGGCGAGGATCGCAACCGCGTGGGTGTCCAGTCTCACGAAGAGAACAACTATGTGGCGCCCGCCCTCATCGGCGGGCGAGGATCGCAACCGTGAGACGGCCCCCGCAGGGGTGGGGCCGCCCGGGTGGCGCCCGCCCTCATCGGCGGGCGAGGATCGCAACGCCTGCGTGCTGTTCAGCGTGTGGGAGTAGTCCGCCGTGGCGCCCGCCCTCATCGGCGGGCGAGGATCGCAACCGTGTCGGGTCCATCGCGCCGCTGGCGGGAATGGACCCGTGGCGCCCGCCCTCATCGGCGGGCGAGGATCGCAACCGTGTCGGGTCCATCGCGCCGCTGGCGGGAATGGACCCGTGGCGCCCGCCCTCATCGGCGGGCGAGGATCGCAACCAAAGGCCAGCGTTGTGCCCGAGAGACAGGGCGAGGTGGCGCCCGCCCTCATCGGCGGGCGAGGATCGCAACCGTGTCGGGTCCATCGCGCCGCTGGCGGGAATGGACCCGTGGCGCCCGCCCTCATCGGCGGGCGAGGATCGCAACCAAAGGCCAGCGTTGTGCCCGAGAGACAGGGCGAGGTGGCGCCCGCCCTCATCGGCGGGCGAGGATCGCAACAGGTAGGTGCGCTGCACTGCGACCGGCCCCGCATACGTGGCGCCCGCCCTCATCGGCGGGCGAGGATCGCAACGCTTTCGGTCACGTGACGTCCACCTCCTGGCCCTCGGAGGTGGCGCCCGCCCTCATCGGCGGGCGAGGATCGCAACACCATGGCCCGCAAGAACCGTGCTCCGCGCGCTCCGCAGTGGCGCCCGCCCTCATCGGCGGGCGAGGATCGCAACCGGCTGCTCGTCGAGTCCTGGTGCTGGTGCTCCCGGCGTGGCGCCCGCCCTCATCGGCGGGCGAGGATCGCAACATCTTGAATATCGCGCATGCGGTTAAGGGCCTGCTTGTGAGTGGCGCCCGCCCTCATCGGCGGGCGAGGATCGCAACGGTCCTGTAGCCAATCGGCGGCAGCGGCCTCGGCCGGTGGCGCCCGCCCTCATCGGTGGGCGAGGATCGCAACTCCAACATCCGGAGTTCATCGGCGAGGGGCGCGTACAGGTGGCGCCCGCCCTCATCGGCGGGCGAGGATCGCAACACATCCCGCCTGGCGAGCGGAGCGCAACGGCCTACGGTGGTGGCGCCCGCCTTCACCGGCGGGCGAGGATCGCAACTGGACATGCTGTCCAGTGGTCCCTTGGACCTTGTTTAGTGGCGCCCGCCCTCACCGACGGGCGAGGATCGCAACTCAATCGCGGCAAGGTGGCCCGTGACGTCCGTCCGGTCGTGGCGCCCTCCCTCACCGGCGGGCGAGGATCGCAACCTCTGGCGCAGCCTCGCTGCGCGTATGTCGGACAGTGGCGCCCGCCCTCACCGGCGAGCGAGGATCGCAACCAGTGCTTCGTAACGCGGACGATCACCGGGGCCGCGGTGGCGCCCGCCCTCACTGGCGGGCGAGGATCGCAACCAGCCGCGCCCCCGGTGAGGCGTTGACCGGCAGCCCAGTAGTGGCGCCCGCCCTCAGTGGCGGGCGAGGATCGCAACGCCTACACCGCGAAGCTCGAGCAGGCCCGCACCGCGAGTGGCGGCCGCCGTCATCGGCGGGCGAGGATCGCAACACGCTCCGTGAGCACCTGCTGAACATGCGGTTCTGGCACGTGGCGCCCGCTCTCACCGGCGGGCGAGGATCGCAACCCACACATGGGACACGTGGTGCTGGCGTCCAAGCCGGGGTGGCGCCCGCCTTCACCGGCGGATGAGGATCGCAACAGGAGAGTCGGGACACCCAGCGTTATCGGTCGTCGTGGCCCCTGATTGTGGGCCCTGGATTGGGCGCCCCGGACGGACGAGACGTTCAAGTGTCCGGTTAGGCCGGGCGTAGATGGTTCTTGTTGCCGCTGTGTTGGGCGATGGTTAGGTCGGCGATCACGGCTCGGAGGCGAGCGATCTCCTGGTTGGCGGTATCCAACTGAGCGTCCGTGGCGGGTGGCTCAGCCTGAGAGCGGGCGGTGCTCCGTATCTTGTTCAGCGCTGTCAGAGCGGTTTCGTCGGCGTTGGGCAGGCTGTGGAGGTACTTCTCTGTTGTCGCGAGCTTGAGGTGACCCAGGCGTTCCTTGACGACCTGGAGGTCGGCGCCGCCGGCGAGGAGCCATGAGGCATGAGCGTGGCGTAGGTCATGGATGCGGGGCGACCAGTCGAGTCCGGCTGCGTCTCGAGCTGGATACCAGCAGTACTTGCGGAACCAGTTGGCCGGGATGTGAGGGTCGGTGTCGACGGCACGCGGGCGACGCGGGCCGTCCTTGCCTCCGGCGCGACGCTTGGCTCGGTAGGTGGCGTAGGCGGCCCGGCAGTGATCGCACTTGCACTTGCCCAGGCTGTAGGCGGTGATCGTGCCGTGCGTGTAGGTACGTCCGTTCGGAGCCTCGAACTCCAAGCTCCCGGGGGCGGCGGCTTCGAGATGCGGTTTCGCTGGTACGTCGCGGCGCGAGAAGAAGAGGTCGTCGAGCTTCAGGCCGTGTGCTTCTACGTGGGCCTTGAGCTTGGCGACGATCTGGGCGCTGAGCTTGAAGCGTCGGTGCTTTCGGTTCTTGGGGTACTCCTTGACCAGGAAGCGCTTGCCCTCTGGATGGTTCTTACGGGTGAGTTCGATGACTGCGCGGCTGATGGTGAGGATGCCGGTGGTGAAGTCGAGGTCCTTGACGCGCAGTTCGGTGAGTTCTCCCCAGCGAAGCCCGCTTTCGATGTCCGTTTCGATGAGGAGTTGCGCGTCGGAGTCGGGCAGGCGTTGGTAGATCGCGTCGAACTGCTCGACGGTAATGATCTTCCGTATCTTCTCCGGTACCGGGTCCGTTTCGATCCCGCGGCTCGGGTGAATGACGACCACGTGGTCGCGCAGTGCGGTGGTGAATATCGCATTGAGGACTGACACTTTGCAGTACTGGATCCTGCGTGGTGTAACGCCCTTTGCTTTGAGATGGGTGATCCACTGTTGGATGTGCTCAGGGAAGATCTCGTTCATCCGCATATCGCCGAAGTAGGGCATGATGTGTTTGTAGATGGCCGATATGTAATCCTGTCTCGTGCTCGGTTCCATGCGGTGATTGGGGAGCCAGGTATCTTCGACGTAGTTCCGGAACCTTTGTCTTCTACGAGCGTGGTCCCATGGGATGCCTTCCCTGACCTTGACTTCTGCGGCCTGCCAGGCTCGTTCGGCCTCCTTATATGTGGAGAACGTCCCGGCTGAGCGCTGTTTGCCCCTGTGGTCCATGTATAGGGCCTGGTAGCGGGTCGACTTCTTGTTGTTGTAGGTGCGGACGAACCCCATGCCTGGCCACCTCTCGCCACCTTGATCATCTATCATTTTTCCATCACTGGATCACAGATGATCGGGTGATAATTGGACGGACTGTATGGCAGTCCGATCGGGCTGCTGACCTGCACTTTAACGAGAGATGGCCGATTTTCCTAATGGACAATTCGGGCGTGGTTTAACGTTCCCAAGCTGACAGCGCGGGTTCGATTCCCGTCACCCGCTCTCACACCGAAGGCCCAGGCCAGTGCCTTTTCGCTGACGCTGGGCCTCTTTCGTTTCCCGGCACCGTGCCCGTTGCGTGCCTGTTTGTGTGTGCTCCGCTTCTGTCCACCCGTGAGTTGCCGCTCGGGTGATCGGCGAACGAGGAAGCGATCTCCCGCTCGCGTCACGTGGACCTGGTGATCTGCGTGGAGGAGCGCCCATCCGTCCATCGAGTTCTGCTGGCGAGGCCCCCACCGGCCGGGTAGGGGGCGGTGACGACGTGAGGGACAAGAGTGGCCGAGCGTAGTCCAGGGCTGCTGACACACTGGGCACTGTGGCTGAACTCAACGGCGTACCTGTCGCTCCGAATGAGCTCCAGGCGCTGGCTCTGGTGAACTACGGGCACTTCACCTCGATGCGCATGGAAGGCCGGCGCATCAGGGGCTTCTCGCATCACCTAGAGCGACTTGTCCGAGACTGCCGTGTTCTCTTCGGTCATGAGCTGGACCGTCGGCTGGTCCGGGAGTACGTCAGAAAGGCCACCGCCGGACGGGACGGCGCGTTCGTCGTCCGCGTGACGATCTATGATCCCGACCTCGAACTCGGCCACCCCGGCGCCCGAGCCAAGCCAAAGGTCCTCGTCGCGACCCGGCCGTCCGGAGCGTGGCCGATGGCGCCGATCCGGGTCCGGTCCGTCCCCTACGTGCGTGAGCAGCCTGAGCAGAAGCACCTCGGTCTGTTCGGGACCCTGTGGCATCGCCGCAATGCCCAACTCGACGGATTCGACGACTGCGTCTTCACCGATCTGAACCGGTACGTCTCCGAAGGAGCCACATGGAACATCGGGTTCTTCGACGGAGAGCAGGTCATCTGGCCTGACGCCGAAGTGCTGAGAGGCGTGACCATGCGCCTACTGCACCAGGTCCACGACGCGACGTCCCTGGGCCCCGTCAACCTCTCGGACCTGCCCCGAATGGAAGCAGCGTTCGCCACCAACACGGCCATCGGCGTACGCGCGATCACGTCTATTGATGACGTGGAGTTTCCCGACGCACATCCGATTCTGGACACCCTTCGCAAGGAGTACGAAGAGATCCCTGCCGAAACAGTCTGAGACCCATCTCTCTACGGAGAGGTCCACGCGCCCCCACGGGCAGGCAAGAAGCAAACCTGCTGGCATGGGCGACCCGGCTGTCCCTTTGTCTCTCGCCGCATCGTCAAAGACGCTGTCGTGCGAAGCAGCAGACTTTAGGGCGGGCGCAACGGGCCCGGTGAGCTGTCGTATTGCGGATCAAGGCCGGGGTGTGAAGGCGCTGAGGAATGTGGCCACCGCGGATTCGGCGATGGCCTTGCGTTCGGGGCGGGGGATGCGGCGGGTGCCGAAGCGCGACCGGGCCTCCAGCGGCCCGGTCAGCAGCGCCGTGAGGTGTTCGGCGGCCAACGCCGGGTCGGAGATGGTGATGTGGCCTTCCAGGGCCGGGCGGGCGAGCCGGTCGGCGAGCGCTTGGGCGACCGGCTCGGCGACGCCGACCTGCGTCAGTTCCAGCAGATCGGGAAACTGCGGAGTCTCGGCGTAGAGCAGGCGCCTTAGCGCCCAGGACTGCGGGTCGCAGTAGCAGTCGACGAGATGGATCCCGACTTTGGTCAGCGCGGCCGGCAGGTCGTCACCCGCCTTGGCCAGCAGCGCCACCGCGGCCAGGTTGCGGGCCAGCGCCCGCTCGGACAGCGCGGCGATGGTCTCGCGGAACAAGGTCTCCTTGTCGCCGAAGTGGTTGTAGACGGTGGCCTTGGCGACGCCCGCCTCCGCGGCGATCTGGTCGACACGGGCCAGCGAGTAGCCCTCGCGCGCGAACACGCTGAACGCGGCGTCCAGGATGTCCTTCCGCTTGTCGATGCGGCCCCTGTCCAGCTGTGGGCTCATGTTCTCAGCATACCGGGCCGTTCACTGAACCAGACTCTATGGACTAGTGAGCCCCATGGACAAGGCTATACTTCAAAGGCTATTGAATTAGACTCATGAGTCTACTTGAGGAGACGTCATTGAAGACCATCGTGATCACGGGGGGCACTGACGGCATCGGCAGGGGACTGGGCCTCCACTACCTGGACCGCGGCGAGCGGGTGATCGTCGTCGGCAGAAACCCGGAGAAGGGCCGCCGGTTCCTTGAGGAGGCCCAGACCATCGGCTCGGGCGAGCGCGTCGCGTACATTCAGGCCGATCTGAGCCTGGTGGCCGAGAACCGGCGCGTCGTCGCGGAGATCGCGCGGCGGCATCCGGTCGTGGACGCCCTGGTGCTGGCCGCGCGCTACTACCGCTCGGCCCGCCACGAGACCGCCGAGGGCATCGAGCACAACTTCGCGCTCTTCTACCTCAGCCGGTATCTGTTCAGCCACGGCCTGGCCGACCGGCTGGAGGCGGGGGAGCAGCCGGTGATCCTCAACCTGGCCGGACCGGGCGGTGACCTGTCGGCGATGAACTGGGACGACCTCCAGTTCACCCGCGACTACCGGCCGGACCGGGTCATGGCGCAATGCGGCAAACTCAGCGACCTCGCCGGCGTCGGTTTCATCGCTGCACGTCCCGGTACCCAGATCCGTTACGTCCTGGCGCATCCCGGCCTGACCGCGACCGGATTCACCGGTGACTACGACGAGGCCGACGCCGCATTGGTCGCCGGAATGCACGACCGCGGCCAGCCGGTCGACGCGGCCGTGGCCATGCTGCGACGCCATCTCGACAACCCCGACCCAGAACCGTTGAGCGCCTACATGCAGCACACCAAGATCGACGTTGGCGGCGCGCCCTTCGACCCCGCCGCCGCGCGACGGTTGGCGGACATCACCCCGACCATGCTCTCCGGGAGCGGCCAACCGGCCTAGGAGGCCAGGCCGACCGCCGTCCCGATCGCCGTGCTCGTTGCCCTGGGCCGTCAGCGGGCTAATGGGCGAGGTGATCCAGAGGCATTCACGGTTACTCGCGGTACGGCACTACGCCAGGTCAGCGGTCCCCGCAGGGTCGGGGCTATTTCCAAGTTGACTCGACTGGAAAGCCTTATCGGTGGCTGCTCGCCGATGGTTACGATCCCGGAGTGGCGACCGATGATGCCGCGCCGGACGGAGTCCAGGACGAGTTGGCGCAGTGGCTTCGCGTGCATGAGGCGCCAACCATCCAGCTGGTGGACGACTCGACGCCGGCCGCACTGCGGGCCGTCCCCGAAAGCGTGTCCATCTCGGGCACGCCCGTGCGGTTCTCGGCCGACCTGTGGCGCAACTTCATGTCCACAGCCGACCGGGGCGGGAGGTGGTCGCGCGGAATGGGCCACGGTGGGAGACCGGTGTTCACGTCGACGACATTGTGCAGCTGTGGGATACCAAGGGCAGAGCACTCCTGATCCGAGCATCCGAGGTGGAAATCGGAGCGGCGCATTGAGCAGCGTTCCTCGTCCCCGGAGCTCGGAGGACATCGCGGCCCAACCGGTGAGCACGCCGAACTTGATGCCTGGGACGGAGTAGCGCGGCGCGTTCCTTGAAGCGGTCCGCATCCGGCCATTCAGACAAATCGGGCGTTGCTTGGGGCGTCTTACCTCTGCGTGATCGAACACGCGACGGTTCCTCATCGACTCTGGGCAGGTGCTGATTTGCGACGAACCTCTGTGCTCGGCCCTGGCGTGCTCGTCCTCGCGATCGCATTGATCGTGAACCTCGCCACGGTCCGCGCCGCCGACGCCACTGACAAGATCCAGCCGACCATCACGCTCTCGGCAGACAGGAACCCACTCGACGTCGACCATCGGACGGCCGTCGTGACCGGCACGGTGACCGCGACCATGCCCGACGGGAGTACCGGGCCGCTCACCGGACAGCAGGTCGAGGTCACCCCCGATGTCGGAGCCGGCCAGTCGCGGACGCTGACCACGGACGGCGACGGACATTTCAGCCTGGCCATCACTCCGGACGACCGGTACACGATCGTGGAGGCGGTGATCAAGGAGACCGATCAGGTGGCCTCGGCGAGAGCGCCGCAACTGTGGCTCGAAGTCCGGCAGACCGCGGCCCGGGCCCTGTCCTGCGAGGTCACCCCCACGCGGGTCACCAAGACGACGCCCATCACAGTCACCGGCAGAGTCACCTACGACACCGGCGCGGGTCCCGTCCCCCTGACCGGGCGGAACATCGTGGTCCGGGATGACAAGAACTTCCAGGTTCTGGGAACCGCACCGCTGAACGCCGCCGGAGCATTCAGCGCCACGGTCCCGATCACTGCGGAACCGGGCTACCACCCCCTCTATGTGGCACCCGATATCCCGTCGGACGACCTCTACTTCTCCCCGGTCAACTGCGGAAACGCGGAGGGCAACGTGCCGGTGGTCGTCGCGCCGGGGACGCCGCAGTTCGCGAACTTCAATGTCGCGTTCAACGAACCCCACCGAGCGGGCGTCATCGGGTCCATCGAGAGCCCGTTGGGCCCCAACGGTGAAGTGCTCTTCTACCACATGGAGAATCTGCCCATCACCATCGAGTGGTCGCGCAGCGGCAGAACCCACTGGCAGCGACTCGGGCAACTGGTCACCATGAACAACGGGCTCTTCGGCACCCGTGACCGGGGTCTCCCGGAATCGGAGAGCGACCCGTTCCCCGCGCGCGGAGGGTACTTCCGGGCACGCTTTGACGGAAACGACTTCCTCTACCCGACCACCAGCCCGGTGGTGCGCGCACGGTAACCCGCCGCCGGAAAGGGCAACCGCGCCGCTTGAGAGCGCAGGGCCGTAGGAGGCCCTGCGCTCTGGGGCAGGCTGTGCCCTCCGCCCCTCGCCCGATCACCCGCGCTGCTTGGTACCCGTGGCCCCGACCGGTTGAGGCCGTCGCCAGCCCTCGGTGCCGCCGTCCTGCACAAACCTGCGGGCCCGTGAGACGACCCGGAGAACGTCGTCTCCCAAGCCCGTCGCGGATGAGGAGGGGCTCGCACGACACGGAAGGGCGGGGCGGATCGTTGTGATCCACCCCGCCCTCGACTGGCGTCCCGGTGCCGTCAGTGACGCCGGGAGGAGTTCATCGGCCAGGACCGAGCCGCGACTCGCGGTCGGGCCAGTGACCGTTCCCCTCGGCTCCGACGAACAGGTAGCCGGATACCGAGGTGTCGTCCAGCAGACCCCTGCCGCTGTCGCCGGTCTTGGTCAGATCCCCGTCGACCGTTTCCATCAGCCGCTGGAAACTCTCCAGCGCGGTCTCCTTGGAGCCGGAGAGATGGACCACGGCCGCGAGTTCGGAAGCGACCGGCCGGTAGATCTTCGTGCTGAGGACTGCCGGCCCGACCTTGCCGAGCGCGATGGTCAGCATGGTCTTCTCGATCGCCATGGACTGGGGATCGGCTTCCAGATACCCCGGGCAACTGGGTGCCTGGAGGCGATGGACGTCGACCCAGATGACGGCGTAGACGTCTTCCGACTTCTTCTGGGATTCCAGGTCCTGCATCAGGGCATCGGTGCCGGGCAGTTTCGCCAGCATCTTCGCTGCGTCCGCGCAGGCGTCGGCGTAGGTCGGCTGCCGGCCGTCGGTCTGTCCGAAACCGTGACCGATTGCCAGTAGTGCCAGCAGTACCAGCAGCGGAAGGAGCAGCGCGATGGCCCTGCGACGTTTGGTAGACACGTGGGTCCTCCGAATTTGCTTTGCGGACCGCTCTTCTGGCGGTCGTTCTCAGAAGACCGTCGGCGGTCGGCACCGATCGGCAATGCGCCGCCCGAGCGGCTCGCCGGAGACTCCGTCTTGCGGAGGGATTGCCGGGAGGGGCGGGCAGGGCGGCTTACGTACCGTCGTTGCCCTGGTCGGGCAGGGCCTGCGCGAGTTGGCGGCGAGAGGTGATGGCGAGCTTGGTGAACACCTTGCTCAGGTGGTACTCGACGGTGCGCGGGCTGAGGAACAGCTGGGCGCCGATCTCCGGGTTCGACAGGCCCTTGCGTGCCAGTCGGGCGATCTGCCCTTCCTGAGGAGTGAGGCCGTCGGGCGTCTCCGCGGTGCGCTTGCGGACGGTCTCGCCGGTTGCCAGGAGTTCGCGGCGGGCGCGGTCGGCGAAGGCCTGGGCGCCGAAGCCCTGCAGCATCTCGTGGGCGGTACGCAGATGCTCGCGCGCTTCGAGGCGCCGGTTCTCGCGACGCAGCCACTCGCCGAACACGAGGTGGGTGCGGGCGAGGTACGCGGCCGCCCGGCTGCGCTGGAGGCGCTCGATGGCCTCGCGGTACAGCAGGTCGGCGGCCTCGCCGTCGGAGAGCAGCGCCTTCGACCGGGCGAGGACGCCGAGGGCCCAGTCGGTACCGGCGGCGGTGGTGCGCGCCTCCAGCCGTCCCAACGCCGCGGCGGCCGTTTCGGGGGCGTTGCCGTAGGCGGCCGCCTCGACCAGTTCCACGAGGGCGAACCCGGTGAGCCCCAGATCGTCGTGCTCGCACGCCCTTCGCGCGCGGGACAGAGCGTCCTCGTACCGGCCGAGGGCGTTGTAGACCAGCGCGCTCCCGAAGTGGCCCCCGCTGATCGCTCGCCCCTCACCCCAGGTGATCGTCCGCTCGACGGCGGCGTCGAACCTCGCCGGTGCCTCGGTCCCGCCACGCCAGCTCATGAGCAGGTTGGAGGCGAAGCCGAAGTGGGCGTGACCGGTCACCTTCAAGATCGCGTCGGATTCCTCGACCAGCGTGGCGGCCGCGTCGAACCGACCGGCGTAGATGTGCACGGTGGCGCGGTAGGTGAGGGCCTGGGGAAGGAAGTGGAGCGCGCCGATCTCGCGGGCCGCCTGGATCGCGTGCTCGGCCAGGTCATGCAGGGCCTGGTCGTCCCACATGTCCGCGGCGACCAGATAGGCCAGCCCCAGCCGGCGCATGTTGTCTTCCGGGTTCTTTCGGGTCTCCTGCCGAAACGTCAGCAGGACGCGCTTCAACTGCGGCGCCGCCGCGGCGTAGCCCTCGGCGAACCGCGCCACCAGCCCGTCCAGAAGTGCGTCGACCGGCCGTGCGGGCGGTGGTCCCGCAGGTGCGGTGCGGGCGGTCTCGGCCACGGTCCGCAGGAGGTCGGGTTCGCCGAGCCTGCCGGCGAAGACCGCTGATCCGATGCCGTCGACGTAGGCCTCGCGTGCCTGCCCCTCGTCGACGCGAGCCAGCCGACCGGCCGCCTCCAGCAGCGGCCGCAGGGCTTCACCGCCGCGCTTGCGCGCGAAGACGATCTGGGCGCGCAGCCAGGCCGCCCGTCCGCTCTGGAGTTCGGTCAGCGGGCTCATCTCCGCGGAGCCGAGCAGCTCCAGCGCCACATCCGGGGCGCCGGCCTCGAAGGCGGCCTGCGCCGCGGCCAGCGCCCTCGCTCCGCGCCTGGCCGGATCCGGTGTCAGCTCGGTCGCGCGCCTCAGAAACGCCGCCGCCGCCGCGATGCCGCCGCGCGCCTGAGCCCGGTCGGCCAGCCGCTCCAGCTCACCGGCCACCGACTCGTCGGCCTCCAGCGCCGCGTGCGCGCGATGCCAGGCCCGCCGATCGGGGTCGGACGCGGGATCGGTCGCCGTGGCCAGCGCCCCGTGCGCCGCCCGCCGCTCCGCCAACGACGCGGCCGAGTACACCGCCGACCGCACCAGCGGATGCCGGAACCGCGCCCACGTCCCGATCTCCAGCAGCCCGTCGGCCTGCGCGGGCTCCACCGCCGAAGCGGGTACCCCGAGGTGCCCGGCCGCGCGCCAGATCAGCGCCGGGTCGCCGGTCGGCTCGGCCGCCGCGACCAGCATGAGCGACCGGGTCTCGGCCGGCAGCGCCGCCAGCCGCCGGCGGAAGCCCTCTTCGACCCGCGCGGGGACCGCCTGGGCCTCCACCAGTCCGAGCCCGCCCGCCAGCTGCGCCGGGCTCAGCCCGCGCGGCAGTTCCAGCAGGGCCAGGGGGTTGCCGTTCGTCTCCGCCAGTATCCGGTCCCTGATCCGTTCGTCCAGCGGGAAGTGGACCACCGAGCGCAACAGGGTCTGCGCCTCCTGCCTGGGCAGGCCGCGCACTTCCAGGTTCCCCAGCCCGTGGAACTGCCTGCCCGGCTCGCGCGCCGCGAAGATCAGCCCCACCGGCTCGGCCAGCAGCCGCCTGGCGACGAACGCCAGCACCTGGGCCGACGCCTGGTCCAGCCACTGCGCGTCATCGATCACGCAGAGCAGTGCGCGTTCCTCCGCCGCCTCCGCCAGGAGGGTCAGCACCGCCAGCCCGACCATGAACCGGTCGGGCGCCGTCCCCTGGCGCAGCCCGAACGCGACCGCGAGCGCGTCGCGCTGCGGGCCGGGGAGCTTGTCGATCCTGTCCAGCAGCGGCGCGACCAGGAGGTGCAGGCTGGCGAACGCCAGCTCCATCTCCGATTCCGCCCCGACGGCGCGCACCACCCGCATGTCCGCCGCCGACTCCGCCGTATGCCGCAGCAGGGCCGACTTGCCCACGCCCGCCTCTCCGCGCAGCACCAGGGCCCGCCCGCGTCCGGAGCGCACATCCCCCAGCAGGCCGTCCAGCTCGGCTCGCTCCCGCTGCCGATCCAGCAGCGGCGCGGGCTCAGACAGCGTCCCCATGCTCCTTGTTCTCCCGTTCAGTGCCCATCCGTCGGCGCGGCCAAGTCAGCGGCTAGCGGGAGCTTCACCAGGATTCCATTTCGGTCAGGACCCGATCAAGATCCAGTCGATGAGGCCTTCGCCTCCGAACCCGGGTCTCTTCGCCGCCATGTCGAGCAACGCCTAACGCACGCCTCTTGCCGGTGACGACGAGCAGGCCCTCGAAGAGGGACGCGGCTCCTTCGGCCTCCTGCAGGGGAGCTGGCCCGGGTGGTCTCGCTGGACGTCGCGCGCACCGTCGTCGTGTGCCTCTTCGCTCTGACGTTGCCGACCTGCGTGCCACTGCCTGCCGCTCGACCGGCCGATGCCATCGCAGGGTGTGCGCCGCCACCCGTGGACGGCCGATCAGTGCCCTGGCAATGATCGGAGCGCGATTGTTCGACACCTACACATCGGTGGTGAACGACCTGTTCCGCCTCGGCCCGGCGAGGTCGTCGCTGGCGCCGTCGCCCAGGTCGTCCACGAGGTCGGGCCGCGTCGCGCCTTCGATCAGGATCACCTCGTGCGCTTCCAGCAATCGCGGGAGCGCGGCGGGAATCCTCTTGGCCGTCGGGCGGCCGCGAAGTGTGAGTGATCTCGGCGGCATGGCTCGGACCGAGGGTGATCCGATGCCCACCGCTCTGCCGCAGCGGCTCCAGTGGCGAGATCGTCTCGGACGCGTCCCCGAGGACCGGTCTCACCGCAGACACCCACAGGACCGGGGATATTTCGCCAGGCTGTGCAGGAGTACCGCGAGCGTCTCCAGCTCACCGGATCCCGCCGCTGGACGTCGTAGAGGCGGACGGCCAGCGGAGCTGCGCCGCGCTCCGTGTCGTTCCTGTCCTCCCATCGCATCCGGAACCGCAGACCCACCGCGGTGCCCGGCAGCGGTCGAACCCGTGCCCGCGCGGCCAACAGGAGCTAGAGGGGATTGCCGGGCGCGGTGGCCCCGTGCCGATAGGCCAGGCATGCGGCTAGGCCCGCACGCGGGCCTTCCCGAACAGCCGCTTTGTTCCTGAGTCGCTCGGCCCCCTCGACCAGCACCACGCCGCCTTCTCCTGCGACCAGCGCGGCGAACCGCCGGCAGCAGTGTCACCCTGGGCTCGCGGCCGCGCCGCCGGAGACCGCCGACCGTGATACCGAAGGTCCGCAGCGCCTCGGTGCCGTCTCCTCGACCGCCATGACATCCATCCATCCAGCCCACCGGCGGAGGTCCGCCGCCGCTTCGGCACACTCTCGCCGGGGGCGGATCGCGGTCGCATTAGAAAGACCTGGCCCGGGGCCCTAGGCAGGAGCCGGCCGTCCCATAGGGGCTGCGCCAACTGACCAGTCGACCAGGCCAGGGCGAATGGTCGTCATGGCGGGGGAACCCGGAGGTGGCGCCGCTCGGCCAACTCCTCCTCGCTGACCAGGGTCAGGACGGGAGTGCCCGGAGGGGCGAACATGGTCACCACCAGCTGCGACTGCGCGTCCGCGAGGTTGTTGGCCCCCTGAATGTGGATCACGTCGCCGCCCGGCTCGAACAGGGCTTCACCGGCCTTGATCACCCGGGGCGGCTCCCCCTCCAGTTCGAAGAGGATCTCGCCTTGGGTCACGTAGCCGAAGAGCGGCCCCGGTGCCGGTGCGGCGGCGCGCCGGGGTCGCCGGGCGGCAGGGTGACCCGGATGGTCCTCGCCTCGGCGCCGTCCGGGATCCGGGCCGCCGCCTCGGGCAGGGTCGTGATCACCTCGACGCCGGGTGGAAGGTGTGCGTTCTGAGCGCTCATGTACTCCTCCGAACAGAGACTCTCTGCAGGAAGGACAGAACGACTGCACCATCTGTGACACCCGACGCGCCCCACCGCCCGTACGGGCGGGTCGCTGTTGGAATCGCGAACTGGGCGACGTCAGGGGACCTGGGGGCATCCCTGGACGACGCTGATCTCGCTGCGGATCAGGACGTCATCGGTGGGCGGGCTTGCCGTAAAGCGAGACCCTGTCGTCGCGCTCAAAGTCGTGTCGGCGTCCGAGGAACATCGTGCGCCGGGGCGCTTCGTGGGCGATGCTGACTGCCCAGTCGTGGTACGTCCACGTTATTGAATAGCCGGAGAACCGGAAATTGGCCCGGTACAGCGCGCTTTGGCCCGGCGTCAGGGTTCCCAGCGGGACCCGCCGTCTGTTCACGGGATAGGCGGCCCGGACCGGATAGCGCTCGATTCGGATCGCGCCGCCCGGTTCGTGTTTCAGGCCCAGCCAGTCCACCTCAGACAGGCGGCCATAGGTGCGGAGCTCTTCGGACGGGACATACCCGTCGGCCTCCCGCATCCAGACCTCGTGCACGAGTACTTCCGCGTCGCTGTCGCCGTCCGGGAGCGGGAACGCCTTGGGGAGCCGGCCGCGCACGGTCGCCTCAGCCGCACCTCTGCCACGTCCGGTCCAGACGATCCGGATCCGCTGGATGACCAACACGACACCGATCATGCCACCCGTCCCGGTCGGCCGGGTCTGTCGAACGGCTACCCTCCCGGTCCCCTCGCAGAACCCGCAGAAGAGTCCTCTGGCGGCATGAAGCGCGGTCAAGAGGCGTCTGACGGTCGGTTATTCGGGCTTGCGCTCCGGGACCGAAACCTGGTCACTGGCGAATTTCAGAGTGGGCGACGGCTGAGTTCGCCGGCTCAGGGCGTCAACGTGCAAAAGCCAGATCCGAGGGGCGCCGTTGCCGGGCCGTTTGCGCCGGCCTCGGCCAGGCCGGTACGCGCCTGTCCGACGACCTCGGGGTGGTGCCGGCGCCGTCAAACAGATCAGGCGGCTGGGAACCATGGTTCCCAGCCGCCTGCGGGTGTCAGTTCTCCGACCTCACTTCTTCCGAGGCGTCGGAGGACTCGGAGTCGGGGCCCTGCGGGGCCGCTGCCGCAGCCGCGCTGACGGTGTCGTCGGCGCGGCGGGCGATGAAGTCGGCGAGGACGCCGGCGAGGACGGCCACGCCGATGAGGGCGAAGGGAGCCCCGCTGTCGTCGGAGGTGGTCATCCAGACGCTCACACCGAGCTGCGCGATGCCCAAGCCCACGCAGGCGGGCCGAGCGTACATGCCGAAGAGGACGAGGGCCGTGCTGGAGATGATGGCCACCAGCGCGCCGAGGCTACCGCCCCGCACAGCGAACCCCACGACATCGTTCGTGCTGATGACGCCGTCCTGGGCGCCCACGATGATCACACTGCCGAAGACACCGCCGATGAGCGCGGCGGTGATGATGGCGAGAAGCTGCTTGAGAGCCTGCATGGTTCTCTCCCTGCTCTGATTTTTCCCCCGCTTACTTGCACGGGCTCAGGGGGGACCGTACGGAACGCCACCGCACCGGCAAGTCGGCAGGTCCTGTGCGGGCGAAGCCACCGGCACTGGGGATCCCGCCGCGCGCTTGTTGTCGTGACCCATGTCCGCTATCAGGTCGCGGAGATACTCGCGTCCGCCGCCAAGTGGCTGCCATTGTTCTTTGGCCGTTTCCGGGTAGGCGGAAATGAAGGTGCGGCTGTGCGGACGGGGCGGGTAGAACGGGGCGCATGCCTGTGCTCGTCCGCCCCGCAGTCGATTTCCACGCTTCGTTCCTCGCGGCGATGGCGGAGTTCCAGGCCGAAGGCCGCGGGACGCCGGACGGGGTGAGCAGGATCGATCGTGAGCTTCGGGAGTACGGCGCGCGATGGGCCGTTCCGGAGGTCTTCGCGGCTTACGTGGACCGGCTGAACGCCGAGTCGCTGCGGGAGTCACCGCGTCCGGAGGGGATGGTCCCGGCGACCACCTTCTGGTGGACGGAGGGAACGGAGTATCTCGGGCGGATCCAACTCCGGCACGATCTGACCGAATGGCTCCGCGATGTCGGCGGCCACATCGGTTATGACGTCCGCAGGTCCGCGCGAAGGCGTGGGCATGCCACCCGGATGCTGCGCGAGATCCTGCCCCATGCCCGGCGACTCGGACTCGACCAGGTACTGGTGACCTGCGACGAGGACAACGTCGGGTCGCGAAAGGTGATCGAGAACAACGGCGGTGTGCTGGAGGATGCCCGAAAGGGCAAGCTCCGATACTGGGTGCCGACGACGTGCGCCCCGGACGCCCAGCCCCCAGGCTGTTGATGAGCCATAAGCCCGATGAGCAGAGGTCGGCGGTGACCTGCGAGCATGCCGTCGTCCTGGTCATCGCGGGTGACAGCTAAATATCGCCGGGTGCGTCCAGGCCGGGCGGGGATCGGGCACGGGCATGCGTGCGGGTCGGGGATACTCTCGTCTCCCTCGATCAGGGTCGCTGATCGCCGCACGTCGGGATGTGATCATGGAGTTCGCCTCGGGACCGCCCAGCCGGTGGATCCTCACTCTCAGGAGCGGCTCGGAGATCGAGATCTGGGCGGACGGTTACAGCCGCGAGGGTGATCACTATCTGTTCGACGCCTACGTCCGCGCCTCACCTGACGAACAGCGCCAGGTCGAGGTCACGAGCCGCAGCCCTGGAAGCGCGGAGAATGTGCTCATAGTGGTGGCTCGCGTGCCCGTGGCCGAAGTCGAGGCGCTGTACGGCGGACCTGTCGATCCCGACCAGGAGGCGGTCGGGTCCGGTGGATGAGATTCCAGGTGCGCGCTCGGCGCACCGGAGGAAGGCGGCGGGGCGCAGGCGAAGGTGCCCGGCCGCCCATCGTCTCCACCGGCTCGGCGCGGAGTGACCGCGGTGTGGAGGGTGGAGCCGGTGGTAGCGGTGTTGCGCGCGCGTTCTGGAGCCGGTGTCGTTTCCGTCCAAGACGGACGGGGTGGTCGCGATCTAGTGTGGACCCCCGCGTTTCGCCCGATTATGAGGAGATAGCACTATGCGCAAGCTCGTCTACACCGGTTTCATGTCGCTCGACGGCGTCGTGGATTCGCCCGGCGGCGGGCCGGGGGAGGAGCACCGCAGCGGCGGCTGGGTGGTCAAGGACCTCGAGTTCGTCCCGGAAGCCTGGTCGCTGAAGGGCGAGGAGCTCGCCGAGACTACGGCGCTGATGTTCGGTCGCCGGAGCTACGAGGCGTTCGCGCCGCTCTGGCCCAGCTCCGAGGACCACGCCGACTACAAGGAGCTGCCCAAGTACGTGGTGTCGAGCACGCTGTCCGATGACGCCCTCGTGGACGGGTGGGGGCCGCAGACGATCCTGCGCTCGACCGAGGACGTCGCCGCGCTCAAGGAGGGCGAGGGCGGCGCGATCTTCATCCACGGGAGCGCGGAGCTCGCCCGGCGGCTGTCGGACGAGGGCCTGGTCGACCAGTACAACCTGCTCGTCTTCCCCGTACTGCTCGGGGCCGGGAAGAGCGTGTTCGGCCGGGCCGACCGCGACAAGCAGATGCTGGTGCTGCGGGAGTCGGAGACCTACTCGAACGGGATCCTGAAGCTCGTCTACGACGTCAGGCGCTGATCCAGGGCGAGGCCGATCGTGCCGACGGCCCCCTCGCGCAACTGCCCGGCGGTGCGTCCGATGTAGGAGCGCAGCGCCCGGGCCAGGTGCGACTCGTCGAAGTAGTCGAGCTTGGTGGCGACGTCGGCGGCCGGTCCGCCGGCCGCCAGCAGCTCCGCCGCCCGGCGGGCCCGCTCGATCTGCCGGACGCCGCCCCGCGTCAGCCCGGTCACCGCGCGGAACCGGCGTTCGACCGTGCGCCCCGAGACGGCGGGGCGGTGTCCCCGCAGCACGTCGGCGACGAGCGGGTCACGGACCACGGTCCCGGTGCGGACGAGATGCTCGACGAGGGCCTCGGCGTCGTCGGGGCCGGGCGTCTCCCAGCGCCGGCCGTCGAGCCGGAACGTCCGGCGCGTGGTGTCGGGGAGCACGATGCCGCTGTCGACCAGCGTCGGCGCGGGCATGGCCCGCAACGAGGTGCCCACGGCGAAATCGATGCCCGTGAAGGTCGCGCCTTCCGGCACAGGCGCCGTGCCCGTCCGAGTCTCGGGACCGGTGACCGTCGTGTACGCCCGGCCGTCCTGCTCCCAGAACACCAGGCCCCAGCGGACCCCCGCGACGGACGTCATCGCCGTGACCTGCTCGCTTGCGCAGGTCCATACGGTGTCGACCCATGGCGAGTCGGACCGGCGCGTCTCGAAGCGCAGTTCCACGCGCGAAGGATACGCGGCGCCGAGCTGCCGCGACCAACTGATTAATCCGCTGGAAGACGCGAAAGCAATCGGGGGCCAGGGCTGGTGACCGCAGCCGAGGCCGACCGCTCTGGGGCCATCCGCCTTACCGAACGCTGCCCGATCCACTCCCGGAGGTCCCGCGCTCTGGCCGTGGAGTCGCGATCCGCCTGTGGCGGCGCGTCGAAGGCGGGGTGAGGCGATCGGGCCTCTGGGCAGGAGCGATGACCTTGCCGCCATACTCGACCTTATAGGAAAGGAGTGCGAGATCCATGGGAAAGAGCTACGAGCGGATAGACGGCAGGCTGCGTAAGTTCATCGAGGCGCAGCACATCTTTTTCACCGCCACGGCGCCGCTGGACGGCGACGGCACCGTCAATCTCTCGCCCAAGGGGCTTGACGGCTCGTTCGCCGTGCTCGACGAACTCACGGTGGCCTACCTCGATTTCGCCGGCAGCAATGCCGAAACCATTGCCCATCTTCGGGAGAACGGTCGCATCACCCTGATGTGGTGCGCGTTCGACGGTCCGCCCAACATCGTGCGCGTGCACGGCCGCGGAGAACCGGTGTTCCGCGACGACGCGCGTTGGGCGGAGCTGATGGGCCACTTCCCGGACATCGACCCGACCCTGCACGGACTGCGGGCGATCATCGTCGTGACCGCCGAGAAGATCCGCGACACCTGCGGGTACGCCGTCCCGTTCATGACCTACGAACAGGACCGCCCGCTGCACGCCTCGCGCTTCGCGCGCGAGACCGACGAGTCGCTCGACGCTTACTTCCAGAAGAAGGAGCACGTCGCGACCAGCATCGACGGCCTCCCAGGGCTGCCCCTACCGCTGCCACCGCTCCCCTAGGCCCGGCCTCCCAGATAGCGACGGCGGGCCCTCAGGGGTAATCGGGGGTCGCCCAGGGCGATGCGGCACGGGGTGACGCCAGACGCCCGATCCGCTCCATGACCGCCGCCGCGCAGGCGGCAGGCTCTGCTCCAGCGGCAGGGGGCAGGCCTGGAGTGGCGGAGGAGTTGAGTACGGGGCTCGGGGACGGCTGAGTACCGGCACTCAGGCGGTGGGATGAGGGCCTCGGCAGAGTGGCGGCCGAGGTGATCCCCATGAGAACAGATCAGCAATCCCCGGGACCGGGCGCCGCCGGTTCGCCCATCGCGCCGGTCGTCGACGAGCTGGAACTTCGCATGTCGTCCGAGGCGGACCACGAGTGGATCCGCCGTCTCCGGCACGAGGTCTACGCGCGGGAACTCGGCCAGCACGTCCCCAATGCCGCCGGTCTGCTCACCGATGACCTCGACGGGAGCAACGTCTACATCGTGGCGGTCCGCCGAGGCGAACCGGCCGGGTTCATCAGTGTGACGCCCCCATGGGCAGGCCGCTACTCGATCGACCGGCACCTGCGGAGGGACGAGCACCCGGTGCTGGGTGAGGACGGCCTGTTCGAGATCCGGATCCTGACCGTCGATCCGAGTCTGCGCGGCGAGATGATCGGCAAGTTGCTGATGTACGCGACGCTTCGCTGGGTGGCGGCGCACGGGGGCCGGAGCATCGTGGCACTGGGCCGGGTCGAGCTGCTGCCGATGTACCTGGCGCTGGGGCTCGCGTCCACCGGCACGGCGGTGCGCTCGGGAGCCGTCGATTTCCAGCTCCTCACCGGCGACGTCGCCGAGCTCACCGGCCGGACGCTGCGACGATACGGGCCGCTGCTGCGCGATCTGGCACGGACGGTGCGGTGGAGGCTGGAGGTTCCCTTCCTGCCCGAGGACGAGTCCTGCGCGCACGGCGGCGCATCCGTCGAGGCCCTGGGACGGGGCTTCGAGAACCTGGACGCGAACGGCGACGTGGTCCCCGCCGACGTTCTCGACGCCTGGTTTCCGCCGGCTCCCGCCGCGGTCGCCGCCCTGGCCCGCGGGCAGGACTGGATCGCGCGCACATCTCCGCCGGCGCGGGCGGACGGCCTCGTCGAGGAGATCGCGCGCCGCCGCGGCCTGCCCGAGAACGCCGTCGCCGTCGGCGCGGGATCCTCCGACCTGATCTTCCGCGCGTTCCGCGGCTGGCTGGACGCCTCCAGCCGGGTGCTCCTGATCGATCCGACTTACGGGGAGTACGCCCATGTCGTCGAGCGGGTGATCGGCTGCCGTGCCGACCGGTTCCCGCTGCGCCGCGCGGAGGGCTGGCGGATAGACCCGGAACGTCTCGCCCGCGTCCTGCGGAAACGCTATGACCTTGTGGTCATCGTCAACCCCAACAACCCGACAGGGGTCCATCTCGACACGTCCCGGCTGCGGAAGGTGCTGGAGAGCGCGCCCGGCGGGACCCGGTTCTGGATTGATGAGACGTACGCCGGTTACGTCGGTGCGGGGCAGACGCTCGAACGCCATGCGGCGGAGGCCGGCAATATCGTCGTCTGTACCTCGCTGTCGAAGATGTACGCGCTGTCGGGCCTGCGGGCGGCCTACCTCACCGCGTCTCCGTCGATCGTGGCGGAGCTGCGCCGATGGACCCCGCCGTGGTCGGTGAGCCTGCCCGCCCAGATCGCCGCCGTGAGCGCGCTGCGCGATCCGGAGTACTACGCCTCCCGGTGGGCGCAGACGGCGGCGCTGCGTGCCGAGCTGGCAGCCGCGCTCGCCGAGGCCGATGAGAACGTGCGCGTCAGCGAGTCGGTGGCGAACTTCGTCCTGCTCACGCTGCCCAGGGGCGGGCTCACGGCGCCCCGGCTCGTCGAGCGGTGCCGGCGGCGCGGCGTGTTCCTGAGGGACCTGTCGCCGATGTCCCCCGCGTTCGAGGGCAGGACGGTGCGAATCGCGGTACGTGACGCCGCGGCGAACGCCCGCGTGGCGGCGGCCGTCGCCGAGGCCTTGCGCGGCCCGCACGGTATGGCGTGACCGGGTTCGCGGGTCCGGTCCCCTATCTTGCCGGTGCCCTGCTCGTCGGCGGCATCGCGGTCGGGTTGTCCAGGCGGCGGGAGTACGTGCTCCGGTGGTGCGCCTGGGCGGTGGGCGTGCCCGTCGTGGTCGTCGCCCTGTACATGGGCCCCGGCGGGGCGGCCGTCCTCGCCGCCTTGGCGGGAGTGGCATGCGCACTTGAGTACGCCGGCTTGACCGGCCTCCCCCGGCTCGACCGCACGGTGCTCGCCGTCGCCGTGGCAGTGGCGCCTGTGACGGCCTGGGTCGCGCCCGCCCATCTGCCCCAGGTCCTCACCCTCACACTCGCGGCCGTCGCCATGGTGCCGGTATTGGCCGGTGACGCGGCCGGGGGACTCTCCCGGCTGTGTTCCGGTGTGCTGGGAGTGATCTGGTTCGCGCCACTGGCTGGGGCTGTCCTGCTCGGCCAGGGGGTTTTGGCGTTGTTCGCCGCGGTGTCGATCGCGGACATCACCGCCTCCTTCGCCGGACGGTCGCTCGGCGGGCCGCCCCTTTCCCGGCTGTCGCCGTCCAAGCACTGGAGCGGCCTGGTGGCCGGGACCGTCACAGGCCTCGGCGCACTGGCCGTGTTCGGTGCGTTCACGCCCGCCTGGGCCGTCGCGGTCGCGGTCGGTGCCCCGCTGGGAGACCTGCTGGAGTCGATGGTCAAGCGAGGGGTCGAGGCCAAGGACTCCGCCTCATGGCTGGCGGGCGCCGGGGGCCTGCTCGACAGACTCGACTCCCTCCTCCTCACCCTCGCACTCGCCCTGGCACTCGACTAAGGACCGCCGGTGGAGGGCGCCGGCGCCGCCCGTCGCCGGGGTGACCTCCCAGGTATGTCGACGCCGTCTCCGACGGCACCGACGACCTGGGCGACGGGTTGCGGGCCCACTACCTCACGGAGGACCTACGGCGAAGGCTCGCCGGCTGGGAAGAGGCCAACAACGCCGACGGGGTGCTCAGGGCGCAGGACGTCCCAACCGCCTGGGAGGTGCGCTACGACGACTCGGGGGCCGGTCATCTGTCCGCCACCGCCACCCTCACCTGGGGCACCGGACCCGACGCCGGCCATACCCGTCTCGCGCTTCAGAGCGACCTCGGCACCAAACTGATCTCCGGCATCGAGGACTCCCCCGTGGGTTGCTGAACCCGTCTCGAACGGTCCATCGTCCGAGACGGGCTTCTCCTCTGGCGGGCCGTCGACCGTCCGCCATGCGTCAGCGCGGCGTGAGGATGCAGAACTCGTTGCCCTCCGGGTCTGCGAGGACCGTCCACGGGACGTCGCCCTGGCCGATGTCGACGTCGGTGGCGCCCAGCGCTCGCAGCCGGGCCGCCTCCTCCAGCCGATCGTCATCGGGGTACGGCCGCACGTCGAGATGGATGCGGTTCAATCCCGTCTTCACACCGGGCGTGCGGAGGAACTCGAGGTACGGCCCGACGCCCTTGGAGGAGCGCAGCGTCGCGTGCTCGTCGGTCACCTCGTGCAGGGTCCAGTCCATCGCCTCGCTCCAGAACCGGGCCATGACCCGCGGGTCCGCGCAGTCGACCACCACCGCGGCGATCGGGCCGGTGTCCATGTAGATCGGGCGAGGCTCCAGCACGCAGAACTCGTTGCCCTCCGGGTCGGCGAGGACCGTCCATGGGACGTCGCCCTGGCCGATGTCGACGGGCGTCGCTCCGAGCTCCTTGAGGCGCGCGACCAGCTCGGCCTGGTGGGCCGCGGACGTGGTGGCGAAGTCGACGTGGACGCGGTTCTTCACCGTCTTGGGATCCGGGACGCGCAGGACGTCGATGTAGAGAGCCGAGGGGTCGGGATAGTCGAGGTCCGGGGGTTCGACGTTGGTCACGCCCGGCCCCTCGCTGGAGATGCCCCAGCCGAGTGCCTCCGCCCAGAACCGGCCGACCACGGAGTCGTCACCGGCCTTCATCGCGATCTGCACGAGCCGTGTAGCCATGGCGCCGATCCTATGTCCAGGTGAGTGGATCACCACCCCTGGACGGTCCGGCCCCACGGCGCGTCATCTGGGTTGAGCGTAGAGGCCGAGGCTTCGGTACCGAGGCGGGGACCGAGCCGCAAGCCCGATGCCCGAGATATGGCCGGCATCTGCCGTCCGAACAATAAGGAAAAAGCTTCAACTGCGCATTCCGTATCTTACGATGTACGTATGAAGCCTCGTGATAACGAGAGGCCGCCCTACCGGGGGCAGGAGATCTCGTCGGCGCGGGACGCATTTGTCGCTGGACGCGACATCAACCTCCATCTGGGTCTCGTTGACGGTGATGAACGGGGTGATGGGCGACACCTCCTGGAACCACCGAGAGGCCGACTGCCGCGGAGGGTCCGAGGCCGGTCCGAGCTGATCGGGGAGTTGGTCGCGCTGGTCGAGCATCCCGATCAGCGGGTCCATCTCCTGTCGGGATTGGGCGGTATCGGAAAATCAACCGTGGCTCTCCGGGTCGCTGAACTGGTGCACGAGAGAGGCATGAACTCCTGGTGGATACCTGCCGTCAACGCCTCGGAGGTGGCTTTCTCTCTTCTGAACCTGGCCCTGGAGTTGGGGGCCGGAAGGCAGGAGATCGAGGCCGCTCTCGCCGGCAAGGTCAATCCTTCGGATGTGCTCTGGCGCCGGTTGGCGAAAAAATCGAGATGGCTGCTGGTGCTCGATAACGCCGACGATACCGGAACGCTCGCGGTGGGCGGCAGGCCGGCCGGGGACGGGAACGGCTGGTTGCGTCCCGCTGAAACGGGACTGGTCGTGGTCACCAGTCGCCTTTCAGGTGGGCACGGCTGGGGCGCCTGCGTCGAAGACCACCCCCTGACCTGGCTGCCCCCTGAGGAGGGTGCCCAGGTTCTCCTGGACCTTGCCCGTCACGCCGGCTCGGAAGGCGAGGCCGCGTCGCTGTCCACGCTGGTCGGCGGCCTTCCACTCGCTCTTCGTCATGCAGGTTCCCATCTGGCATCGCCATTTGCCCAGGAACGTAGCTTCGCTGAATACAGGGATGCTCTGAGCAGTCAGTTCTCTGAACTCATGGGCGGCGGCTCCAGCGATCGGGAGACGGTGACGAGCACATGGGAACTGTCGCTGCATCAACTCGCGCAACAGGGCCGACCGCAGGCCAGAGGCCTGCTGGAGGTTCTGGCCTGGTTTGCACCTGCTATTGAAATTCCCATCCGGCTGTTGGACCACCAAGTCCTGGAGTCCGTGTGCGACGTGGACGACCGCGGCGCTGTGAGCAACGGTCTGAGCGCCCTGCTGTCAGTGGGACTGCTCGACGTTCGCCATGACGCTGAGGCGCGCCCGCAGTGGGTGGTGGTCCATCCCCTGGTGGCCGAAGTGACCCGTCAGCGAGCCCTGGCGAGTTCCGAAGACCGTGGTCTCACGCACTTCGTTCTCGTGCAGCGGATGCTCGCCGGCGCCACACTCGAATCGCCTCTCGATGCGGGGACGTGGCCGAGCTACAGCGAGATCATTCCCCACGTTGAGCACATGATCGAACGCCACCCCGAATGCCCCGAAGGACAAGAATGCTGCCCTGAGGGATTTCGCGAGCTAGTTCTTTCCTGTGGACACTACCTATATGTGTCCGGCCAGTATTCAAGAGGTCGGGAGCTGATGTGGAGAGTCTGGAATCACTGGAAGGGTGTTCGAGGCGACCGGGACCCGCACGTTCTTTCTGCGGCGAACCGCCTGGGCTCGACCTTGACGGAACTGGATGAGAACGAGCAGGCTCGTGACATCTTCACCATGGTGCATGGGCATAGAAGGTCGCTGCTAGGAGACGATCACAAGGAGACTCTCGCGGTCGCGAACAATCTGGCCATCGCACTGAAGAACTTGAAGGACTACAAGGCCGCCCGTGAAATACTGGCCGCCACGCTGACGCACCAGTGCCGGGTACTCGGCCCGAACTCGCCGTCCTCGTTGAGATCGGCAAGCAATCTCGGGACCGTTCTACTGCGGATGCAAGAGTATGGTGAAGCATACGGCTTCCTGTGCGACGTCCTCGAAAGGCGCCAAGCGACCCTGGGGCCCTTGCATCGAGAAACGCTCTGGACCGAGCATTGCCTCGCTCTGGCCATGGACGGATTGGGGCGCCGCTCGGACGCCCGGGCGACCTTGCTCGAAGTGGTGGCCAAGTACGCCGCCACCATCGGGGTCGAACATCCTGACACGCTGCTGGCGCAGGAAAGCCTCGAAGGGCTCTCCGGCTAGAGGTGGGGCCCCGATTTCACCTGATCGAGCAGATCCCTCCACTGCTCGTACGAAATCCTGATCATTGGGCGGCCCGATGCCCCGGAGTCGCGAATGAGGACCACTCGGCTCATGGCGTCCTGAGCGACCTCAACGCATTCCGCACTTGAATTGCAGTATGAGGCGCGGCGAAAACGCGGGTTGCTCATCGCGAGTCTCCTTGCCGGTGCCCTGACGTTTGGTTTCAGGGTAACCCGCCGGGTGACCAAGTCAAGAGAGCCGGCGATCACCGGACAGCCGGCGGGAGGTCCGGCCTTTTAGCGGTGGGACCGAGGCCGGTGCCTGCGGCCAGGCCGAGCGGGCGGTAGCTTCGAGTCAGGGTGTGGGTTTCCGGGTCACGACCACGACGTACCGGCATTCTTCGGGGCCGTCGTTGACGAATTCGCGGGCCTGGGGCTTTCCGAGCTCGAACGTGTCACCCGGAGTGAGGACGTGCCTGGTCGGTCCTTCGACCAGGGTCAGCCTGCCGTCGAGCATCCAGATGAGCTCGGCGATGAACGCGTAGGACGCCGCCGGCATCGGCACCCGGGCCCCGGCGGGCAGCACGATCTCGGTGACGTCGGCGGGGAATCCCGGTGTCGAGATCTGTCGTCGCAGGTAGCCGGTGTCCGGGTCCGTCCAGTCGGGGGTGTCGGCCGCTCGTCGCACCCGGTCCGGGACGGCGCCCTCCGCAGGTGACAGGAGCTCGGTCATGCTCAGCTCCAGGGCGGCCGAGAGCTTGCCGAGGAGTGCGGCGGTCGGGCTGCTCTGACCGCGTTCGATCTTGCTGATCATCGCTCGGGACACCCCTGACGCATCCGCTAGCCGAGCGAGTGTCCAGCCGCGGCGGGCGCGCTCCGTCTTGACGCGCCGCCCGAGCACGTTCGGGCCTTCCATCAAAGTGGACACGCCCTCGCCTCGGCTTCGAGTCGCAGCTCCATGAAGACGCTGTTGGGGTCGTGGACGTAGTCGGCGAACGGCTCGCACTGGGTGAATCCGTGCCGCTCGTAAAGCCGTCTGGCCGGTGCGAAGAAGTCCTGGCTTCCGGTCTCCAGCAGGACCCGCCGGTGACCGCGTTCGGCGGCGACGGCCAGGAGGTGCCGCAGCATGGCCGTCCCGATCCCCAGCCCGCGCGCGTCACGCGCCGTCCGCATGGACTTCAGCTCGACATCGCCGCAGCCGAGATCCTTGAGCGCGCCGCAACCGCGCAGCTCCGGCCCGTCCCAGACCGACCAGAACGCGACCGCCGGTTCGCGCAGCTCCTTCAGGTCCAGCGCGTGGATCGATCCGGGCGGAGAGGTGGCGTGCATGTCGGCCAGGTGCTCCTCCAGCAACCGGTGGACCTCTGGAAGGGCCAGGCCGCCGAGCTGGAAGCGCAACATCGTTCACCCTCCCGCCTCACCCGCACGGTGCGGGCCACGGTCATCGACACTCCAGTATAGTGGACGAAGTTCCACTATAAGAGCGGAATGTGGCCGGGTCAGCGCCTGCACCTCGGCGGGACGGACCGCAGGACCGCGGGCTGATCGCTCAACCGGCGCGCGTCCCGGAGGCGACGAAGATCGGGACGGCGAGGAACAGCCGGTCGTCGCGCGCCCTCGCGGCCTGCTCGTCGAGCCAGGCGCCTTCTCCTCCCATGGCGGCGAGCGTCGGCAGGCACGCGTCGTCCGTCCACACGATCGTGTGGACCTCGACGGTGACGTCCACGAACCCGTTGTCGAGCAGGAGGTTCCGGTACCGGCGGGCGACCCGCGGGTTCGGCACGCCGTCCGCGCGGGCGTGGACGAGCCTGCGGGTGAGTTCCGGGTCGTCCGAGTCGAGGACGAACGTGTCCCAGTCCTGGCCGATGAGCACCGCACGGCCCTTGCCGGCCAGGACGCGGCGGGCCTCGGTGACGGCCGCTTCCGGCTCGGTGAGCGAGTGCAGGATCTTGTCGGCGCGGTAGCCGGTGACCGAGCCGTCCTCGAGGGGCAGCGCGGACGCCTCGGCGACATGGAACTCCCCTGCGGGCCAGCGCTCGGTCGCGACCTCGATCATGGCGGGGTCGAGGTCGACGCCGATGGCCTTCTTCCCGCGCGCGGCCAGCTCGCCCACGGCGCGCCCGCTGCCACACCCGACGTCGACAACGGAGTCGCCCAGCCCTGCGTACGTGCGTTCTCGCAGCTCACGAGCCTGAGGTCGGTCGTCGAACGCGTCAAGGGCACTGAGCAGCTTGGACATGGCCCTCATTGTGCAGCCCGGTGCCGACATTAAGCCGATCGGCGAGGCGACGCCCGTGTGGACGTGCGGTGACGCCGCCGGCGACCACTGGGGGCCGTCAATGCGTACGGCGCGATCCGTAGGGGCTGCCGTCCGTCTCACTCCGCCCGCCGCGCAAGGCGGCCCTTGAGCCGGCGCGGGAGGGCGCTCTTGAGTGCGATCACGCACAAGGTCCGGGTGATGAGGCAGAGAAAAAGCGGCACCCCGAAGAGCACGATAAGGGTCCCGTGCCACCACGCGAACGAGTACTCGTCAAGGTGCTGAAGCAGGTTGTAGAGCAGGAACCCCTGGAGCACCAGCGTCGTGCACAGCATCAGCCAATTGCTGTCCACACCTGGCGCGAAGAAGCGCTGCCAGCGCGTGCGTCTGATCCGGCCGTCCGGATCCTTCCGCCGGGCGTGCACAGACGGAATGGGCGCGGTCATTTCGTCGATCGCTCCGCGAACGGCTGTCCGAAGCTGTTCCCGAACGGTCGCCATGCCATCAGTAGAACATCGGTTGAGAACGAGGAAAAGGCCCATGGTCCACGAGAGCCGTCAGCCTTGCCAGGTGACCGGACGGCGGCGGTGTGCGCGCTGGCGGCAGGTGGGGCCGCAGAAGCGGGCGGGTCGCCCGGTGGGACGCGTGCGCAACTGCGCGCCGCATTCCGCGCAGTACCTCAAGCCCTTCGTTTCGTGACCCGGAGAAGAGGGAGCGTCACGGAAAACGTCGGCTTTCGTGACGACCGGCGGGCGCAGTCCGTCCAGCATGAACCGTGCCATTCGCATGCCGCGTCCCGAGTCCCGGTGGGCCGAAAGCAGAGCAGAACAGCCGATGACCAGCGCTGACAGGTCGTCGGCCCGCACGTCCGCACGTACCGCGCCGGCCTCCTTCGCGTCGCGCAGCAGTCGCTCCAGCGCCTTCCCGAACCGCTGTGCCGCGGCGCCCAGCACGGCGCGCGGCCAGCCCCGATCGGCGGTGAGGACGTCGCAGACGTGCCGGCGGCCCGCCGACTTCTCGATCACTTCGAGCAGGAAGCCGAAGAGGGCCTCGCCGGGGGCCGCGCGGGCGGCCCACCGATCGGCGGCGGCCACCAGTCCCTCGACGTTGCGGGCGAGGACCGCCTCGACCAGGGCGTCCTTACTCGGGAAATGCCGGTAGACGGTTCCGGCGCCGACCCCGGCGCGCTGCGCGATCCGGCCGAGTGACACCTCCAGGCCCTCTTCGGCGAACACGCGTGCCGCCGTGCGGAGCACGGTCTCCCTGTTGCGGAGTGCGTCGGCGCGTCCGGCGGGCGCCGGGGACGGGGCTGCTGTCATGTCACGAAATCCTTGTCCGCGATGCAGAAACGGGTGGAGCATTCCGGATCGTTCCAGTATCCCCATCCCCGCCATCTCCGGAAAGGGCGTTATGAGCACCGCGACCCCCGACTCCCCGATCCTCGTCACCGGCGCCACCGGCAAGCAGGGCGGCGCCACCGTCCACCGGCTGCTCGCCGAAGGGCGGCCGGTGCGGGCCCTGGTCCGCGACCTCGGAGCATCTGCCGCGACCGCGTTGGCCGAGGCAGGCGCCGAACTCGTGCGCGGCGACTTCGATGACCCGGCGAGCCTGCGGACCGCCCTCGACGGCGCCTCCGCCGTGTTCGGCATACCGCCCGTGGCCTACGGCCCGGCCGGAACCGACGCGGATCTCGAAGCGGCCCGCGGCCGGAGGCTGATCGACGCCGCGGCCGCGGCGGGAATCGAGCAGGTCGTGTTCAGCACCGTCGCCTCGGCATCGAGCGGGTCACCGCATTCCAGGGGGAAGGCGTTGATCGAGGAGTACCTGCGCGACCGCATCGCCCTGCCCACCGTGCTGCGCCCGGTCCGGTTCATGACCAACTATCTCGGCGTCGGGAGGGGCATCGACGGCATCTCCGACGGCGTGCACCGGCACCTCTTCTCGCCGCACCAGCCGATGCAGATCATCGCGCTGGAGGACGTCGCGGAGTTCGCCGCGCTCGCGTTCGCCGACCCCGCCCGGTTCGCCGGACGGACGCTGGAACTGGCCGGCGACGAACCCACGCCGGTCGAGGCCGCCGCCGCGATCAGCGAGGCGACCGGTGTCCCGGTCCGGTACCGGCAGCTCACCGACGACGAGGCGGCCGCGCTCAACCCCGAGATCGCCGCGACCAGGAAGCGCTGGCAGGACGGTGACCGCTGGCACGCGGACATCGAGGCTCTGCGCGTCATCCACCCCGGGCTGCGGACCCTCACCGACTGGCTCACCGAGAGCGGCGCCGCCGCCCTCCGCGCCCGACTCGCCACGTCCTAGGGTGCCGTCCACGCGGGCTCGGTGCCGGTAACCACGCCCCGGCGGCAGGGCGATGAGGCGGGTGGGCGGTTTCAGGGGGTGTTCGGGGGATAGGGAGCGGACGTGTAGTCGTGTCTGGGGGAGGGCGTTATGAGCATGCCGCACAGGGCGATCCACCGGGTGGAGAACGCGGAGGCCTTGGACAAGGTCGCCGAACCGGTCAGTTCCGTGGTCCAACGGGCGGTCCAGCCGAAACCGATCCGCGATCTGCTCAGCGGGACGAATCTGGGGCATCCGCTGCACCCGTCGCTCACGGACGTGGCGATCGGCGCGTGGAGCATGGCCGGGCTGCTGGACATGGTCGGCGGATCCGAGGCCGAACCGTTCACCGAACTGATGACGGCGGCCGGAGTGGCCGCCGCCGTGCCCACCGCCCTCACCGGATTCAACGACTGGGCCGACACGCTCGGGGCCGAGCGCCGGGTGGGCCTCGTCCACGCGGGGCTCAACACCGTGGCGCTGGCGCTGTACGCGGCGTCCCTCGTCGCGAGCAGGGGCGGGGGCCGCCGCAAGGGCAAGGCCCTGCGGTTCGCCGGCCTCACGGCGATGGGCATCAGCGCCTACCTCGGCGGTCACATGAGCTTCGCCCAGGGCGTCAACGTCAACCGCACCGCGTGGCAGGAGGGCCCTGACGACTGGACGCCCGTACTGGCGGCGTCCGAACTGGCCGAGGGCGAGCACCGAACGGCCGACGCGGACGGCGTGCGGGTCCTGCTCTACCGGACGGCCACGGAGGTGCACGCCATAGCCGCCACCTGCAGCCACATGGGCGGCCCGCTGGGCGAGGGGACGATCGAGAACGGCTGCGTCATCTGCCCCTGGCACGACAGCACGTTCCGCCTCGCCGACGGCGGCATCGAGCGGGGCCCGGCCAGCTCGCCGCAGCCGTCCTACGAGGCGCGGATCCAGAACGGGCGTATCGAGGTCCGGGTCCCGCCGCCGGGCGCCCAGAGCGACATGGCCAAGGAGGGCGCCCACCGGAGGGGCCGCCGCCTGCTTTCGCGCGCTTCGGCCTCGTGACACCGTCCCCGCATGCGCAGACACATCGCATGCGGGAGCCCGCAGGACTACTGGACGGGGGCTTCGGCCAGGGACAGGCTGTTCCCGTCCGGGTCCAGGACGACGACGTGGCGCACGCCATTGCCGTAGGTCTCCACAGGTTCGTGGCCGATGCCGTGGGCGGCGAGTCGGGCCAGGATGTCGTCGAGGCCGGTCACACCTAGCGTGACCATGGCCTGGCCCACCCGCTCGGCTCGCACGTCCCGGTCGTCGACGACGACCCACGCGTTCTCACCGACGTGCCACAGATGTTCTTCGCCGATGACCTCGTCCGCCGGGCGCCCGAAGAACGCGCCGAACCACTCCAGGGACTTCGCCTGGTCGCTCACGCACATGACGCTGTACAGATCCACGCCGATCGCTCCCCTCGCTTGCTCCAGAAGGAGGACCGGCCGCGCGACCGAGAATCATCGGAGACGCGCCGAGATTCTCCTGGCGGGCACACGCGTGGCATGCGGCTGCGAGCAGCCTTGAGAAGGTCCCAACAAAACGATCTTTCGTCCTGAGGTCCGAGTGAATGGGGAACCCGGCGCGCCTCCGGGTCGTCGAACGCGCGTGTCAACCCGGACGCGACGCCTCCTCATATCGGGAGCTCTCGCCGTTTCCCTGGCGGTGGGGCTTCTCGCCACCGCTCACCACCGCACATGGTGGGCGCCCGATCCACCAAGCGACCCGGACGCGCTCGTGCTGCGAATCCAGTTCGTGAAGGGCATGGGCTCGCCGGTCGACCGCCCGGTCCCCGACATCTCCGTGTACGGCGACGGGCGCGTGCTGACCACGGCGATCGATCTCGCCGAGTCGCCCGCTCGCGACGTCGTGAAGGACCACCGGCTGACGCGCACGGCCTATCGCCGCCTCTACCGCGACGCCCGCCTCGCCGGGCTGACCACGTCCCGCACATTCCACAGCAAGGAACAGACAGCCGACGGCGGCCTCACCGTGGTCACGTTCTTGGCGGACCGCCGGCAGCACGCCTCGACCGTGCAGGCGGGTGCCGGCGGTGTGCGTGTCTGGATGATCAACCGGCTCGCCCGCCGTCTGCGGGCCCTGCCGCGCGGCGACCTCCTGCGCCCGCCGGTGGCCTACCGCCCGGAGCGGATGGCGATCGTGGCCTGGCGGCCCGCGAAAGACCCATCCGGAGACTCCCCGGGCTCCGGGACCCAGGCCGCGCCGTGGCCGCTGCGGCCGCTCCCGGCCGGCCGGTCCGCGACCTGCACCCTCCTCACGGGCGCCGACGCCGAAGCCGCCGCGCGCCTCGCCGGTTCGGCCTCGACCACCGCGCAGTGGCGCAGCGGCCCCGGCCTGTACACAGTGATCTTCCGGCCACTGCTGCCCGACGAGACCGACTGCGCTGCCATAATCCCGAAGAGTCCCTAACGAAAGAGCGAGGTCGGCTTGTCGGCGCCGGCACATGATGCCGCAGGCGAGGGTGAGGAACGCCTCGTGGACAACGTCGCGGGCCGGACCAGCTTGCCGTGCTGGTCATGCAGCGGCTACTCGTCCGGTGGACGCCGGGCAAGGAAGCCGGTGAGGGCGTCGTGGTTACGCCTGAGGCCATCGATGCGGGCGTCCAGGGCCATGAGTTCGCGGTCGAGGAGGTCGGTGATGCCCGAGCACCAGTCGAATTCCGGCTGGTCGCTGCGGGTGCAGGGGAGCACCTGGCGGATCACCTCGGTGGTCAGCCCCGCGTCCAGCAGGACGCGGATCTTCCGCACGGTGAGCACGGAGCCGTCGCCGTAGCGCCGGTAGCCGTTCGAGTCGCGCTCGACGTCGAGGAGCCCCTGCTCCTCGTAGTAGCGCAGCAGCCGCGTGCTGACCCCCGTACGCCGGGACAACTCCCCGATCAGCATGTCACCGCTCCGGATTGACCTTCTCACCGATGTGAACGCCTAACGTCGCCTCCCAAGCGATCATTCCGCACCGCTGGAGACGTTCATGACCCCTCTCGTCGTCCACCGCAACGGCCGCACGGCGACCGCCGATGAGCTGGCGCCGCTCGCCTTCGCGGGATACGCCCACTTCAGCGCCATGCAGGTGCGCGGCGGCAGGGTCCGCGGCGTCGACCTCCATCTGGAACGGTTGCGGTCGGCCTCGATGGAGCTGTTCGGCACGGCGCTGCCGGACGAGCGGGTGCGGTCCTATCTGCGGACGGCGATCCAGGCGGGGCCGGCCGACGTCTCGCTGACGGTCACGATCTACTCGTCGCCGGGAGAGTTCAGCGCGGACGGGGTTCAGCCGGAGCTGGAGGTCCTCGTCCGGACGGGGCCTCCCGCCTTCGGTCCCACGGGGCCACTGACATTGGCGACGGTGGAGTATGACCGGTTCCTCCCTGCTCTGAAGCATGTCGGTGAGGTGGCGAAGACCTATCTCATGCACCGCGCCGTCCAGGACGGCTTCGACGACGCCGCCTTCGTCGACCGCCAGGGCCGGCTCAGCGAAGCGACGATCTGGAACCTGGCCTTCTGGGACGGCGACACCGTGCTGTGGCCCGACGCCGAAGTCCTGACCGGGATCACCATGGGCATCGTCCGCCGCCAGCTGGACCGCCTCGGCGTCCCCCAGCGCGTCGAGCGGATCACGCCGGCCGACGTCCCGGCCCTTTCCGGAGCCGTGGTCATGAACTCGTGGACGCCAGGAGTCGCCGTCCACCGGATCGGCCCGACCCCCGTCCCCGAAGCCCCCCGCTTCCTGGACCTGCTCCACCACGCCTACCAGTCAGAACCCCTCAACGAGTTCTAACACCCGCCCCACGCCTCACCTGATCACGAGCCTGGCACGCGATGATGGATGCCTTCACCGCCGCCCGCTTCCGCATCGCCGCCATCAGCGAACCGCCGCCCGCCCCGGCCGCCGCTGGATCAGGTCTTCCTGTCGTCGGCTGAACGAGCGGCGTGGAATGTCGTAGGGGTGCGGTTGGATCGGGCTCGTGACCTCTCGGGCCGAGACGTGTGGAGCGGGGAGGCGGCATGACTGAAGAAGAGCGCTGGGGCGGGGAGTTGTGGGCGGCGGCCGACCTGCTGACGCCGATGGCCATCCGGGTCGCGGCGACTCTGCGGCTGGCCGACCACATCGCCGCCGGTCAGCGGACGGTCGAGGCGCTGGCCGCGGAGACGGGCGCCGACCAGGACGCGCTGGGGCGTCTGATGGGCCATCTGGTGGCCGCCGACGTGCTGTCCCGCGAGGAGGACGGCGCCTACGGTCTGACGGCGATGGGGGAGCGGCTCCGCGACGACCACCCGGACGGCGTCCGGCGCTGGATCGATCTGGACGGGGCGATCGGGCGCGCCGATCTGTGCTTCGTCCAGCTGCTGCACACCGTCCGCACCGGTGAGCCCGCGTACCCGCGCCAGTTCGGGCGCGGCTACTGGGAGGAGCTCTCGGACGATCCCGGGCTGGGGGCGTCGTTCGACGCGCTGATGGGCTCCCGGCTGGCGGCGGACGCTGAAGCCGTGGCGGCCGCCTATCCCTGGGCCTCGCTCGGCCATGTGGTCGACGTGGGCGGCGGCAACGGAAGCCTGCTGATCGCCATCCTGCGCGCCCACGAGGATCTGCGGGGGACGGTGCTCGACCTGGACGGTCCGGCGGCCCGCGCCCGGGAGGCCATCGCCTCGGCCGGGCTGGAGCACCGGGCCGAGGCTCAGGCAGGCAGTTTCTTCGACCCGCTGCCCGCCGGGGCGGGCGGCTACCTTCTCTCGGGAGTCCTCCACGACTGGGACGACGACGAAGCCGTCCGCATCCTGCGGCGGTGCGCCGAGGCGGCGTCCGCGACGGGGAAGGTTCTCGTCATGGAGCACATCGAGGACGCCTACACCGCCTCGAACACCGAAGGCGACCTGCGCATGCTCTGCTACGTCAGGGGCAGGGAGCGCACTCGTGAGCAGTTGGACGAGATGGCGAGGTCGGTCGGCCTCCAGATCCACTCGGTGAAGCCGGCGGGTTCGCACTCGCTCATCGAGCTGCTCCCGCTGCCCTGAGCCGCGGTCGCCGTCCCCCGCCGCCAGGACGGCGTTCGCGTTCGCACGGGGCGCAGCCGCTGTAATGGTGGCCCGAGAGACGCGGCCTTACCGTGGGGGAGGGCGGCTCCTGGTGGCAGGGGTGTGCGGCGATGTCCGGGGCTGACAGCGGATGGGCGGGGACGGCGCGGCTGGAGCGGGGCGTTCTGACCTTCACCGGACGGCTGGGCGGTGCCGCCGCCCACGCCCACGCGGCGGTGCAGGTCGTGACCCTGACCAGTGGCACGGTGGTCTTCCAGGACCGGTACGGCCACCGGCTGCGGGCGACCTCGGCGATCATTCCCGCCGGGGTCGTCCACACCGTGGACGCCACCGGACAGGCGCGCGGGACGACGTACTACCTGGACCCGGCCGGACGAACCGCCGCCGCCCTCGCGGCCCGGGTGAGCGCGGCCGGTGACCGGCGGATGGCGAGCACCTGGATCGCCGCTGCCGCCGCGCCGCTCGCGTCACCGCCGCCCGGACCGCTGCATCCGGCGTTGGCCGCCCTGGTGAGGCGAGCTTCGCAGGGAGCGCGGCGTGCGGGCGGCCCCGACGTGCCCGAGTCTCTGGCCGAGGCTGCGGCGGAGGTCGGCCTCTCGATCACCCGGTTGGGGCACCTCTTCACCGACCAGCTCGGCCTCCCCTACACCGCCTGGCGGCGCTGGGCCCGCCTCCAGCACGCCATGGCCGCCGTGCACGAGGGCGCCACCCTCACCGAGGCCGCGCACGCCGCCGGTTTCACCGACAGCGCCCACCTGACCCGGGTGTGCCGCGCGATGTTCGGCATCACCCCCACCCAGGCCGCCCGCGCCGCCGGCTGGCCTCCGGACCCGCGTTCCGCGCGGCGGTCGGGAGGCAGTGCCCTCTGACCGCTTCACCGCGCTGCCCCCTACGGCCGGTTCGAAGCGAAGAGGCAGCCGATCCGTACAAGGCTTGACGCCCTTGTCCGGGTCAAGGTCGGTTCATGAGCACCACGACGGTCACCACCACGCCCGTGCGCGTCCTGCGGGCAGCCGTCCGCTACGGGTACGCGCCCGCGATGCTGCTCGGCGTGAACGGCGCCGGCATCGCATTGGCGAGCGCCGGCGCCGGGAAGATCTGGCTGCTGGCGCTACTGGCCGCGGCCATCGCCGCCTCCTTCACCGCCGAACGCATCCTGCCCTATGACCAGGCCTGGAACCGTCCGCTGGACGACGGGGGCCGCGACGCCGCGCACACGATCGTGAACGAGGCCCTCATCCTCGGGAGCGTCGCCGCGATCCCCGCCCTGGCGGCCGTGGTGTCGATCGCCGACATCTGGCCGCACGCCTGGCCGATGTGGACTCAGGTGCTGCTGGCGGTCCTCGTGGCCGACGCCGGGATCACGCTGGTGCACCTCGCCAGCCACAAGATGGGACCGCTGTGGCGCTTCCACGCCGTCCACCACTCCGTGAAGCGCTTCTACGGCCTCAACGGGCTGATGAAGCATCCCGCGCACCAGACCGCCGAGATGACGGCGGGCGTCGCTCCGCTCCTGGTCATCGGGCTCCCCGTGGACGTGGCCTCCGCGCTCGCCCTCGCGGTCGCCGTCCAGCTCCTGCTCCAGCACTCCAACGCCGACTACCGCGTCGGGCCCGCCAGGCACCTCCTGGCCCTGAACGAGGGCCACCGCTTCCACCACCTCAAACGGGCCGGGATCGGGGACGTCAACTTCGGCCTGTTCACCCTGGTCTGGGACCACCTGCTCGGCACCTACAGCCACGATCCCGCCCGCCGGTTCACCTCCGACGACCTGGGCATGGCCGCCAAACCCCACTATCCGTCGCGCTACCTGGCCCAACTGGGCGAACCCTTCAGGCGCAGTGGCGCCTGCGCCCCGGGCCCCGCCGCCGACGGCGCCGCGGCCATGGCGGAACCCATCTGAGTTCGTTACTCTCTGTCATGACACGGACGCGTGGAGGAAGCTTCGCGGGCGTCGCTTCTCGTACACCGCCGCGTGTCCGAAATGAGACCTTTGATGTGCATCAAGCTTCAATTACCGGGGACGAACCGCCCCGAACAGAACTAAGGCAGACCCCCAGAGGAGGACCCCCAATGCCTTGGCTGATGATTCTGGTGCTTCTGCTGGCGCTGATCCTGTTCGGTGTCGGCTTCACGCTCAAGGTCCTGTGGATCCTTGCCGCGATCGTCCTGGTCCTGTGGCTGCTGGGCTTCGTGCTCCGCAGCACGGGTCCGTCCGGCCGCCGCGGTCGCTGGTACCGCTGGTAACACATAGAACGGCGCCGCCCCGTCCAGGTTCCTGGACGGGGCGGCGCCGTTTCCGCGACCGGCGATCAGCGCGATCGGGACCGGCGATTCGCGCGATGTGGAGCACGGGACGCGCGGCGGACACTGTGGGCCCCCTGACACGTGGAGGTCACCGTGCGTCTCTCCCTGCGGATCCCCTGGCGGCGCGTCGCCGCCGTCGCGACGGGAGCGGGGCTCCTCGCCGCCCTGCTGTCCGCCTCACCGCCCGCCCTGGCCGCGCCCTCCGGGCCGGTGGTCACCGTCCCGCCGGCGGGGAGCCACGGCTTCCCGTTCCTGGCGGCGGCCGAGGACCTCGGGTCGTTCGGGTACACCGAGAGCGAGTACTTCATCTCCGGTACCGCCACCTCGTACGCCAAGTCCGGCTGGTGGGGATCGAACGGCCAGTGGGACGTGCGGGCGTCCGGGCAGGCCGCCTACAAGACGAGGCTCCTGGTGCGGCGCCCCACCGATCCGGCGGCGTTCAACGGGACCGTCGTGGTCGAGTGGCTGAACGTCAGCGGCCAGCTCGAACTGTCGCCGGACTACTGGTTCGCCCGGGACGAGCTGCTGCGCAAGGGGTACGCGTGGGTCGGCGTCTCGGCGCAGTCGGTCGGCGTCAACGGCGGCCTGGGGGACATCCGCGGCCTCAAGGGATGGGACCCGGCCCGGTACGGCAGCCTCGTCCACCCCGGAGACGCCTTCTCCTACGACATCTTCTCCCAGGCCGGGCAGGCGCTGCGCGACCCGAACGGACCGGATCCGCTCGGCGGCCTGGCGGTGCGGACGCTGCTCGCGGACGGCGAGTCCCAGTCCGCGGGGCTGATGACGACGTACGCCAACGCCGTCCAGCCGGTCTCGCGGGCCTACGACGGCTTCATGATCCACAGCAACGGCGCGGTCGGGGCCCCGATCAGCGGCGAGCTCGCCGACACCCTCCTCATGCCGAACCCGTCCCGCATCCGGACGGACCTGTCCGTCCCCACCTTCGTGGTGCTGACCGAGACCGACGTCCCGCTCGCGGCGGCCGCGCGGCAGCCGGACACCGACCGGGTCGTGCACTGGGAGCTGGCCGGGACCTCGCACGGCGACCAGTGGGCCTACGACCTGGGCGGACCGACGGTGACGAAGTCCGCGGGGTCGGCCGCGCCGCAACCCGGCTGCGCGGCCGGGTCCGCCCCGTACAACGACGGGCCGGGGCACTACTCGATGAACGCGGCGCTGCGCCATCTGGCCGCGTGGGCGCGCGGCGGGGCGCGGCCGGCGAGCGGGGCGCCGCTCGACACGATCCTGCGCGACCCGCGCACCGGGCTCGCGACCGGCGGCGTCCGGCTGCCGGACGTCGCGGTGCCGACGCGGACGCTCACCGGGATGCGCGACACCTCGGGCAGCGGCGTCTTCTGCGGCCTCTACGGCGCACGGGACCCGTGGAACGGCAGTACCGACCCCTGGGACCGGCATGACGCGGGCGACCCGTCCGATCCGTCCCTTCCGTGGACGGCGGAGCCGGTGCTCAGGCTGCTCTACCCGACGCACGACGGCTACGTGGGCAAGGTCCGGACGGCCGCGCAGGCGTCGGTGAGCGCCGGCCACCTCCTGCCCGAGGACGCGGCGACGATCATCGCCGCCGCGCAGGAGTCGGGCATCGGCGGCTGACCCCGCCGAGCGGCGGCCCCGTCCCGAGGTGCGTTCGGGACGGAGCCGTCCGCCCCCCGCATGAACCCGCGCCTGGCGGACTGGCGGCGGGCGAGCCAGAGCCTGTCTCAAAGCGGCCTCGGCCACGCACGCGAACGCGTGACCTGCCCGGTGGAGCGAAGCCGGAGGCGAGCGGAGCCGGGCGGATCGCGAAGCGATGCCGCGTTCGCCCAGGCACGGTCACGTAGCGAGCCGCTAGGCGAGCGGAGTGGGCCGGGCCTGAGTAAACACAGCCGCTAGGCGAGCGAAGTGGGCCGGGCCTGAGTAAACACAGCCGCCAGGCGAGCGAAGTGGGCCGGGACTGTGAAAAGTCAGCGGCGGGCGAGGCGGCGCTCGTCCGGGGCCGCGCGGTAGGGCAGGCTGTAGTAGGCGAAGACCTCCGGTTCGGCGTCGGCGAACAGCTCGCCGTTGGTGTCGATCGCCGGAGCGCCCTTGACCTGCTTCTTGTCGTGCGCGACGCGGAGGTGGTCCGGGCCCAGCGTGCATCCGTCCAGCGGCACGAAGACCAGCCGCTGCCGGGTCGGCACGCCGACCCGCACCGTGGCGAACGAGGGCTGGTCGGTGAGCGTGTCGACGTAGACGGCCTCAAGCGGCCCGATCTTGCTCCCGGCCGAGTCGATCACGTTCCGGCCGCGCCATTGACGTATGTCCTCGATCTCGAACATGTCCTGTCCAAACCGTAGGGTCACCGGTGCATCTGCCCAGCTCACACTGGATGCCGGGCGTCACGAGTGACGGAAGGTACGGGTCTCCCCCGGCGCGACGTAGGCGGCGCGGTCGGACAGGCCGCGACGGTCCAGTTCGCGTCGGAAGTCATCCAGGGGCGACTTCATGACGGTGTAGTCGTTGTAGTGGACGGGCACGGCGGTCGCCGGGCGGATCGTCTCGACGAGGTCCGCGCCCTGGGCGCCGTCCATGGTGACCACGAGCCCGCCCGGCAGCGTGGTGCCGCCCAGGTGGAGGACGGCGAGGTCGATGTCGGGGTTGCGGCGGGCGATCTGGTGGACGCCGTCGAACATCAGGGTGTCGCCGGTGATGTACAGGCGGAACTGCACCTCGCCGGTGGCGGGGCCGAACTCCAGGAGGCTCCCCATGACCGGGGGCAGCATCCTCCGGACGGGGCCGGGGGCGTGCCGACCGGGCATGGACGTGATGCGCAGCAGCGCGCCGTTCTTGACCAGGGTGTGCGACTCCCAGGTGCGCAGACCGACCGCATGGCGGAAGCGGTGCCAGCCCTGGAGGCGCCGGGCCGCGTGGGGCGTGGTGACGACGGGCAGGCCCCGGTCGAGTTTCGCGCGGGCGATCCGGTCCCAGTGGTCGCCGTGGAGGTGGGACAGGACGACGGCGTCCAGCCGCGGGAGGTCGGAGGGTTGCAGGGCGGGCTCGGTGAGCCGCCGGGTGGTCAGCCCGAAACCGAGATAGGCGCGCTGCCCGCGGTGCAGGAAATTGGGGTCGGTCAGCAGGGTGAACGGCCCGCAGCGCAGCAGCGTCGTCGCATTGCCGATGAACTGCATCGTGAGTTGGCGCAGCGCGAGGTCCGGAGCGGTTTTCATGCTTTTCCCCCTTTGGGCCGGTCATGCCCCCCGAAGGGCGTGCGAACCCTGCCGAAGGGGCGGGAGCAAAGCCGGAGAACCCTTGCGAAGCAGCCCGGAAGGGCCGACCCTTGCTTCATAATTCGTGCATCACAAGTTGCTGTATAGGAGGCCGAGGGTGAGCGAGACCGAGCAGGCTCCGCCCGGAGTGGACACCAGCGTCCCGAGCCCAGCCCGGATGTACGACTTCTACCTCGGCGGCACCGACAATTTCGAGGTCGACCGGGCGGCGGCGGAGAAAGTGCTGGCGAACATGCCGGAGGCCGGCGACGCGGCGTGGGCGAACCGCGGCTTCCTCCAGCGCTCGGTGCGGTGGCTGGCCCAGCAGGGGGTCCGCCAGTTCATCGACGTCGGCGCGGGTCTGCCGACGATGAACAACACGCACGACGCGGCCCAGGCGGTCGCGTCCGACGCGTGCGTGCTGTACGCCGACAACGACCCGATGGTGCGGGCGCACGCCGAGAAGCTGCTGGCGGGGTCCACCGGAACGGCGTTCATCACCGCCGACTTCCGCGACCCGGACGGGCTGCTCGGGCACGAGGTCACGGGCAAGATGATCGACCTCACGCGGCCGGTCGCGCTGCTGGCCGTGGCGCTGGTCCACTTCATCCCGGACGGGGACGACCCGTGGGCCATCGTCCGGCGGTACATGGACCGGCTGGTGCCCGGCAGCTACCTGGTGCTCTCCGCGGGCACCAGCGACCGGCAGGCCGACCGGGCGGTCGGCACGGTCAGGGACGTGTACGCCAAGTCCACCGCGAGCGTCCATCTGCGGTCGCGCGCGGAGGTCGAGCGCTTCTTCACCGGTCTGCGGATCGTCCCGCCGTGGGAGGGGGCGGCGGCGAAGGTCTGCTACATCGGTGAGTGGGGCGCGGAGGACCCCGACGCGGCCGACAGTGACGGCTCGCGGTGGGCGTACTGCGCCGTGGCGAGGAAGAACGGGTGAGGAGGCAGGGTGAGGAGGCAGGGTGAGGAGGCAGGGTGAGGAGGCAGGGGTGAGGAAACCGTCCGTCGAGGAGTTGGGGATCGATCCCGAGGCCCTGGAATGGCGGCGCTCGCAGACCGACGAGGGCGGCATAGAGGTCGCCTTCGCCGGCGAGTGGACGCTGCTGCGCACGTCCGGGGAGCTGGTCTCGGTGTTCGACGAGCACGAGTGGGCCTGCTTCCTCGACGGGGTGCGGAACGGGGAGTTCGACCACGCCGCTTCCTGAACCGGCCAGATCTGTGATTCACAAATTCGGAAGGCGTATGCTGATGCCGACCGCAAGCCGAGGGAGGTGGTGCCCGTGAGCGATGCCTACGGGGCCACCATCGCCAAGCGGGGGCTGGCGCGCAGGCTCAAGGAGCTGCGGGTCGAGGCCGGATACACGGCCAACCAGGTCTGCGACCGGCTGAACTGGGGGCGGGGGAAGGTCGGCCGGTTCGAGGCCAACAACTGGGTGCGCCCCGAGCTCAGCGACATCCGCGACCTGGCGCGCATCTACGAGGGAAGCGACCTCGGCGAACTGGAGGAGCTGGCCGGCCGTGCGCGGCGGCGGGCCTGGTGGCGTGACTACCCGGACGTGTTCGACAACGAGTTCCCGGGCTTCGAGAGCGACGCGTCGAGCATCCGGGTGGTCATGCCGCTGGTGCTGCCGGGCCTCCTCCAGACCCTGCCCTACATGCAGGCGCTGCTGTCGTCCGGTTCGAGGACGCCCGAGTGGCGCGAGCGCGCGATGCGCGCGCGCCTGCGGCGGCAGCAGATCCTCGACCGCGACGACGGGACGGCCCCGGAGCTGGTCGCGGTCCTCACCGAGGCGTCCCTGCTGTACGAGTGGGGCGACCCGGGCGACCGGCGCGCCCAGTTCGCCCACCTGCTCGCCATGTCCCAGCGTCCGAACGTGGAGCTCCGGCTGCTGCGCCTCGCGGGCGGGATGCACCCGGGCATGTCCACGCTGGTCAACATCTTCCGGTTCCCCGGCGGGGAGCCTCCCATGGTCTTCCTCGAGAACGACGCGGACGTCCAGGAGATCGACACCCCCGACGACGTGGAGGCATATGACCGGCTCTTCGAACAGATCCGCCAGGCGGCGCTCGGTCCCGCCGACACCGCGGAGCACCTGAGGAAAGTGATCTCAACCCTGGAGTAGCACGACATGGACCTCTCTCAGGCACGGTGGTTCAAGGCGACCGCCAGCGCCAGCAGCAACGGGGGCTGTGTCGAGGTCGCCGATCTCGACACGGCCGCGGCGCTGCGCGACAGCAGGACCCCGGAGGCCGGGGCGCACGTCGTCTCCCGGTCCGTTCTCGCCGCGTTCCTCGAGGACGTGCGGGCGGGCCGGTACGACCGCTGAGCCGGGCCGCACACAAGATCCCCCAGGGCTGCACCCCTGGGGGATCTTTCGCGTGTGCGGCCCTCTCTCAGGCGCCGCTCACGCTACAGCGCGCGGGGCGGCCCGTCCCGGTACCCGCCGGTACACGCATGGGACGCGATGCTGGGAAGCGGTTTGGGGGCTTTCGGGTGCATCGGTGAACGTCTCACTCGTGCGTGAAACTTTCTTGCCGAGCCGCGAGCCTGGCGGCGGAAGATGTGCAAAAGTGTATCTGTGATTCACACATAGCGACTCGCTAGCTATTGAGGCTCATGTCGCGATTGTCTGAACTGCGAATGTCTCCGCAACCCCGAGGGTGGGCGCCATGGCGAAGTCCGCGACGATTTGCGGGATCCCCTGGAGGTTGGAGGACGGCGGCTGCGCGGCCCTGCCCCTGCCCGCGGACGACTCCATCGCCCACGTCGCGCGCTCCCACGTCACGGCCCTGCTCCCGGCCCTCGGCCTGTCCGTCCGGGACGTCGACGACATCAAGCTCATGGTCAGCGAACTCGCCGCGAACGCCCTCCAGCACGGCACGCCCGGCGACGGCCCGGCCGGCGCCGAACTCTGGGTCTACCAGCGCTGCGACGGCCGCGGCCGGGACGAGCTGGTCGTCAAGGCTTTCGACACGGTCAGGGCCTGGCGGCCGTGCGGCCCCGGCCCGCAGCGGCCCGGCCAGGGCGCCGGGCTGAAGGTCGTCGAGCTCCTCACGAAGGGCCGGTGGGGCCACCACCCGTCCCGGTCGCGGCTGCGGACGCCGGCGGTCCGCGGCAAGGCGACCTGGTTCGCGCTGCCGCTCCCGCACACCGTCCGCCGCCGCCGCGCCTGGCGGGTGGAGGGCCCCTACGCCGCGAAGGACCTGCACACCCTGCTCGTCCAGCGCGGCCTCGACCGCTTCGAGCCCGAGGACGGCGCGGACGGGACCACCCTCACCGACGGCCGCGGCCTGACCGTCTGGTGCGAGGCGGCGGCGTTCCGCTGGCGCACCCGCTCCGGCGCGACGGGCACGCTCCCGATCATCGACATCACCGAGACCTGCGAGCGGATCGTCGAACTCTGCGAGTCCGCACCCGCCTAGCGCCGGGCCGCCGCGGTTCGCCTAGTGCCTCTCCAGTGCGGCTCGCAGAAGGGAACGTGACGGGCCCACCGGGGCGGCTATGTCGCTTATCAGGTCGTACCTGACCGCCATCTCCTGGACGTCGGACGGGTTCATCAGGAACCGTCCGCGGCTCGCCGCCTCGGTGTAGGCGAGGTCGCTGCCGTCGACCGTGAGGATCCGGAAGGGGCCGTCGATCCCCGGATGGCCCGCGCCCTGGTTCTCCACGACGCGGATGCTGATGTGGGGATGCTCGCTCAGTTCCAGCAGGTGGGCGAACTGGTCGCGCATGACCTCCGTGGAGCCGACCACATGCTCCAAAGCCGACCAGTGCAGGAGGGCGGCCACGCGCGGCGGGTTCTCCCTGTCGAGCACGGCCGCCTTGCGTGACATCCGCTGCTCCAGGGCCGTGTCGGGGTCGTGGGCGATGCCCGCCGTCAGTGTGGCCCGCGCGTAGTCCGGCGTCTGGAAGAGCCCGGGGATGACGGACGTCTCCCACATGCGGATGCGTGACGCGCGCCGTTCGAACTCGATGAGCGAGGAGAGGCGGTCGCCGTCGTCGGCCGTCCCGGCGAAGCCGACCAGGTGCGCGAACATCCCGCCCGTGTTCCAGAGGCGGTCGACGGCCTCGGCGTGGGCCGGCTTGAGCCGGAGCGTCGCGGACTCGTACCGGGACACGGTCGAGCGGTCGCAGTCGAGGACGTCGCCGAGAGCCTGCCCCGACATGCCGTGCGCCTCGCGGTAGCGGCGCAGGTGCACCGCGATGAGATGCCACATCGAGCGTGACGGGTCCAGTGAGTCTC